>NZ_CP109419.1:0-4800000 GCF_045040315.1 Streptomyces sp. NBC_01508
CGCTGCGCGCTGTGGAATCGAACCGCCTCGCTTCGCTCGGCGTGGGCGGGGGCGCTTCGCTTCCTCGTGAATCCCGTTGCTTCGCAACGGGTTGCCCCCGCTTCGCGGGGGCCGGCCCTTCGCCGTCAGATCCCGCGCTTCGCTTGGGATCTGGGAAGGGACTGCGGGCGCTGCGCGCCCTTGTGGCAGGTCCGCTTCGCTCCCCTGCCCGGTCTTTCCGGCTTCGCCTCCAAGCCCTTGTGGCCCGCTTCGCGGGCCAGGCTGGCTACGGGGGCGGGTTTCGGCGTGACGGCTGCATCATTCTGATACAGCATGTACTGTTGGCGGAAATTTGGGACATCCTCTGAGTTCAATCAAAAGAAATTTTCGAGGAGGCTCGCTTGCCTGCGGCCAGGAGCATGGAGATTGTCGCCGTGTATTCTGCTTGGCGCTCAGGGGTATGTTTCCAGCGGTCGGCGCTGCGGTGAGCTGCGGCCAGCGCCTCGGCCGTGCGGGCCGCGCCGTGGTCCAGCAACAACCGGACGGTTGCCGGCCGGCCCCCGAACGCCGCCCACTCCAGCGGTGTCTGGTCCCGTCCCACCGCCTCAAGGCCTGCGCCGTGGTCCAGCAGCATTTGAGCGATGTCCTCGTGTCCTTCGGTGGCCGCCACCATCAAGGCGGTAGCCCGGCCCTCCCACAGTCGGCCATCAGGCTCTGCCCCCGCCTCCAGCAGTATGCGGGCCGTGGCCTGCATACCTCGCTCAGCGGTGAAGCGTAATGGCAGCGTCTCAGCGTACTCCCCGATGGGCTGTTCAGTGTTCGCGCCTGCGGCCAGAAGGAGGCGGACAGCTTCACGTTGTCCCGCCCAAAGAGCACAGTCCAGAGCTGTGCGGTGCTCCTGGTCTCTTCCCTCGACCGGTGCGCCCTTGCCCAGCAAGCTTGTCATCCGCTCCAGGTCGCCGGAGCCCGCCGCCTCTACCAACTCCGCTATCTCACCCATGTCCCGCATCGTCCTCCAACACCGCCATCAGAGCTACCGCCTTCGCACTCACACCACGAACCCTCGCTCACCCTTGTCGGAAGATGAGCTGTAGACATCAGTAAAGAAGGTCTCTCATGCCGCACGTACAACTCCGGGAACACCAAGTAGACCAAAAGGCGAGTTTCCGTAAGTGGGTCGGATTCCCTGCAAAATCATCTGTGCCCGCCCGGGGCGCCCGGGGCACGATCGTGTCCGCGACCGGCTCCGGTAAAACGATCATGGCCGCTTCTTCCGCTCTGGAGTGCTTCCCGGACGGCCGGATCCTCGTCACCGTCCCGACCCTGGACCTGCTCGCCCAGACCGCCCAGGCATGGCGCCTGATGGGCCACCGCGCCCCGATGATCGCGGTGTGCTCGCTGGAGAACGACCCGGTACTGAACGAGCTGGAGGTGCGGACCACCACCAACCCGATCCAGCTCGCCCTGTGGGCCGGCCACGGCCCGGTCGTCGTACTGGCCACGTACGCCTCCCTGGTCGACCGCGAAGACGTCACCGCACCGATGGGCCAGCAGACCGTTCGCGGGCCGCTGGAAGCCGCCCTGGCCGGCGGAGAGCGCCTCTACGGACAGCGCATGGACGGCTTCGACCTCGCGATCGTGGACGAAGCCCACGGAACCGCTGGTGATCTTGGGCGGCCGTGGGCTGCGATCCACGACAACCAGCGGATCCCGGCGGACTTCCGGCTCTACCTGACCGCGACCCCGCGAATCCTTGCGGCGGCCCGGCCGCAGAAGGGCGCGGACGGCCAGGAGGCGGAGATCGCGACCATGGCCGACGACCCGGACGGCACGTACGGCGCGTGGCTCGCGGAGCTCGGTCTGAGCGAGGCGATCGAGCGCGAGATCCTCGCGGGGTTCGAGATCGACGTCCTGGAGATCCGTGACCCCTCCCCCGTGATCGGGGAGTCCGAGGAGGCGCGGCGGGGCCGGCGCCTGGCCCTGTTGCAGACCGCGCTCCTGGAGCACGCCGCCGCGTACAACCTCCGCACGGTCATGACGTTCCACCAGAAGGTTGAAGAAGCCGCCACGTTCGCGGACAAGCTCCCCGAGACCGCAGCCGAGCTGTACCTGAACGACGCCACAGGCGACGACCTGGCCGCCGCCGACAAACTGCCAAAGTCCTCCATCGACGCGGCCTTCTACGAGCTGGAGGCCGGCCGCCACGTACCCCCGGACCGGGTCTGGTCGGCGTGGCTGTGCGGCGACCACCTCGTAGCCGAACGGCGCGAGGTGCTGCGCCAGTTCGCCAACGGCATCGACGCGGCCGGCCGCCGGGTCCACCGCGCGTTCCTCGCCTCCGTACGCGTCCTCGGAGAAGGCGTCGACATCACCGGCGAACGCGGAGTCGACGCAATCTGCTTCGCCGACACCCGCGGCTCCCAGGTGGAAATCGTGCAGAACATCGGCCGCGCGCTCCGCCTCAACAAGGACGGCACCACCAAAATCGCCAGGATCATCGTGCCGGTCTTCCTGGAGCCGAACGAGGACCCCACCGACATGGTCGCCAGCGCCAGCTTCCGCCCCCTCGTGGCCGTGCTCCAGGGCCTGCGGTCGCACGATGAACGACTCGTCGAGCAGCTCGCCTCCCGCGCCCTCACCAGCGGCAAGCGCACCGTCCACGTCCAGCGCGATGAGGACGGGCAGATCGTCAAGGCCGGCGGCGAGAGCGACAGCGACGACCAGGAGCACGACGACGCCACCGACGCCGCTGCCGAGTCCGCGCTGCTGCACTTCTCCAGCCCGCGCGACACGGCGACCATCGCCGCGTTCCTCCGCACCCGGGTCTACCAAGTCGAAAGCATGGTGTGGCTCGAGGGCTACCAAGCCCTCACCCGCTGGCGGAAGGAGAACCAGATCACCGGCGTCCACGCCGCCCCGTACGACGTAGAGGTCGAAGTCGGCGTCACCAAAGACTTCCCCCTCGGCCGGTGGGTCCACCAGCAGAGGAAGGCCCTGCGGGCGGGTGAGCTGGAGGAGCGGCGCAAGACCCTCCTGGACGCCCCCGAGGCCGGAATGGTCTGGGAGCCGGGCGAAGAGGCCTGGGAAATCAAATTGGCCGCCCTGAGGTCCTACCGGCGCGCCATGGGGCACCTCGCACCACGCCAGGACGCGGCCTGGGGCGAGGCCGAGGCAATGGTGCCCATCGGCCAGCACATGGCCAACCTCCGCCGGAAGGGCGGCCTGGGCAAAGACCCGGAGCGGGCCGCCGCACGCGCGCAGCAACTGGCCGCGATCGACCCCGACTGGAACTGCCCCTGGCCACTGGACTGGCAACGCCACCACCGCGTCCTCGCCGACCTCGTCGACGCCGACGGCGCCCTGCCCCACATCGCGCCGGGCGTCGTCTACAACGGCGACGACATCGGCACATGGAGACGGCGGCAGCAGGAGCCGGGCACCTGGGCGCCGCTCCTGCCCGAGCAGCGCGAGCGGCTGACCGCGCTGGGCATCAAAGGCACTGAGGTCCCGCCTTCTGCCCCCGCGGCCACGCCCGCGGCAAAGGGCCCGAGCAAGGCGCAACAGGCGTTCCAGCGGGGTGCGCAGGCCCTCGCGCAGTGGATCGAACGGGAAGGCGCCCACCGGCCGGTGCCGCGCGGCCACAGCGAAACGATCACCGTCGACGGCCAGGGGGAGCCGATGACCGTGAAACTCGGCGTATGGATCTCCAACACCAAGACTCGGCGCGACAAACTCACCCAGGAGCAGCGGGCAGCGCTTGCTGAGCTGGGCGTCGACTGGGCATAGAGCCAGACGTCGAAGGGGCCGGCCGACACAGCACGCGACTGGCCCCCTCGTCGGGTCCTGGTAGTCGGCGAAGGCCCGACCAGCGCCAGAAAACCCTCAAGGGCGAACAAGGACCGGCCCCCCATCCCGCCCGAAGATCTGCTACGCAATATCTGGGTAGCTGGCAGGAACGCTGAAATCCTGCCATCGGGGACGCAGCTGCCACATGTAGTGCTCGGGCGGCACTGTGCCACGAAGGTAGACGAGCGCGGCGGTGCGCCAGCGGATCTGATCGCACACGAGCCCCGGCCGCCCGATACAGCCGCTCACCTCGTAACCCCCGCACATGGCTGATGATTCATTCCAGTACCGCTGTGTCCTCTGCCATGACCACGGCGACCAAGACAAGGCGGACCACGCGGATCTGACGATCATCAAAAATGTGCAGCAGCACGGATGGCACGTCCAGATGGCTCCCGAGGACAAGATCGGTCCTGGATTCGCCCACACGACCGGCCTCGCGCACACTCACGGCAGACCTGAACTCGCCATGTACGGACTCGGCATCCACGCCATACACCACACGCTCAACAGGCTCGGAGCAAAGTCCGCCGCGAGTGCCGTACAGGCTGAAGACCAAAGACATCCCGAGATTGTCGACAGTCACCAAGTCGCGCTCAGGCAGACCGATCCCCGCCGGTACCGAACCTTCCTCGGGCGGGCCACGGGGACCTACCGGCGGCCCCCGTTGCCCGAGCTCCAACTCGCGCGGCCCGATACAGACGACCGATTCCACTGAAAAAATCAGACTGAGGAGAGGCATCGGAAGCCACAACCTCAGACGTGGCTGCCACCGAGAGAGCACCCCGCCAGAGCCTGGACGACCGAACTCTGACCTCTCACATACCAACCAATCACAGACCAACACCATCACTGGAAACCGCTCAAACAAAATCACTTTACGGAAAAGCTCGAACCCGACTCAGCCAAAAAGCAACCACTTAACCCCCAAAAAACGGAAACCCAAACACCACCACAAGAAAAACACGGCACCCCACTACCAGGCACCAACCACAAGAAGGGAGGCCGCGCACGACGACCTCCCAAGGCTTCCCCGCTTGCCGCCCACCTCTCCATCACGAGCTTGACCTGGGCGAGAGTGATGATGGTCGCACTCCACCGAGAGCCGTCCGGAAGGTCGACGAAGACGTCGACGTTGTCCACGGACTCCAGGTCCTCACCGGCATTCGGTACGAACGAGGCCTCGAAATGTTCGGCCCACCTCAACCGGGATCTTCCGCCACGCTGCCGGACATGAACAATGATCTTGTGCCCGATGACCTGTGGACGCGCATCGCTCCGATGCTGCCGCCCCCTCCACAGCGGCGGCATCGGTATGCAGGACGACACCGAACATGCGACCGCATCGCGTTGGCAGGCATCATCTTCGTCCTCCGCACAGGCGTGACCTGGCGCGACGTGCCACGTCAGGAGGTGGGTTGCTCCGGGGTCACGGCCTGGCGCCGTTTACGGGACTGGTCCGAGGCTGGCGTCTGGCCCCGACTGCACGCGGTGATCCTTGCCGAACTGCGGGCGGCCGGGCTGCTGGAGATGGACGACTGTGCCATAGACGGCTCGCACATCCGCGCCCTCATAAGGAGGAACTCACACCGGGCCATCTCCGGTCGACCGCGGCCGCCCCGGCAGCAAGCACCACATCATCGTCGACCGGCAGGAGCGACACCGTGAGCGCGACCCACACACCACCCGCCGGGATCCGCCGCGAGAGAGGCGACGGTGGCGCCAGCGCCGCCCGATATCGCAGAGGGCTATGCCTCGGTGAGCAGTGGATCGTAGGTGCTTGAGCGCTGGCGGCCCGCCATGAAGGAGAGAAAGTCGTTCAGGAACGCGCTGCGTGAGTACGTTGCCTCGGGGTTGTCCATGTTCCGCTGGAAGGCAGTGCGGAACAGAGCCCGGTACTCGTCCGCGTCGATGGTCTGGTTGCCGTCTTTGTCGGTGGCGTCGAAGAGCACTTCGGCGACCCGGATGAGGGCGGGGCCAGCGAGGGAGGGTGCGGCGGCGGCGTATTCCTGGGCGCTGATGCGGCCGTCGCCGTCGGTGTCGAGGGTCGTCTGGAGTTCCTTCCACCAGTGGGCGTAGGCGTTGTAGAGGCGGGTCTCCTGTGGTTCGTCCAGGTCGAGGCGGCTGGAGAGTTCCCTGGCCATGGCGGCGAGGTCGGGCCAGTCCAGGTAGCCGTCGCCGGTCTGGTCGAGCACCGAGTGGAAGAACTCCTCGGCGCCGCGCTGCGGCGCGGGCGCGCGGGCGGGTTCGGGCTGTGCGGTGAGGGGGGTGATCAGCCTGATGAAGGCGCCGGCTCGTTTCATCGCCTCCCGCGCCGCGGTGATGCTTCGAGCGCGGGGGTCGTCACTGTCGGGTGAGAGGAAGAGCACGCCGGCGATGCCTTCGGCCTGGATCCAGTTGTCGGGCAGGAAGCGTGCCAGGCCGGCGGCCAGGTAGGCGCTCTGCATCAGGGTCTGCGCGCCGGGGATCTCGGGCAGACCTGCCTTCCGGCGGAACGGTTCGGGGAGGGAGGCTACGGTGATGGCGCCGATGACGGGTCCCGCCACCGTGCGGCCGGCCGCCCACACCGTAGGCAGTCCGTCCAGTACGGGCGGCGCGGGAAGGTGGTCGAAGAGCTTGTACAGGATGATGCGCAGGGCTTCGGTGTTCTCCAGTTCCTCCTCGATCATGCGGTCGAAGTAGGGCCAGAATTCGTTCAGAGTCGGCGGTAGGTGTCCGGCCTGGTCGCCCATGGTGGCGAGGAATGCCTGGAACTCGGCGTACAGCTTTTCCATGGTGGCCTGTTCGAGGGGCTGTCCGCCCAGGCGGCACATGGTCACGGCGCTTTCGAACAAGGTCGCCACCACCCAGGCACGCACCCCGGGGTCCATCGCGTCGTACGGTCGGCTGCGGGCGTCGGTGCCGTTCAGCCGCGCGTGCAGCCGGTTCAGGCGGGCCGCTTCACGCTGCCGGGTGTGGTCGTCGGCGCAGAACATGCGCCGCATGCTCTGGAAGGTGTTGCGCAGCCGCCGCCAGGGGTGCGCCACGAAGGTCGAGTTGTCCAGGAGGGCGGCGCCGATCTGCGGGTGTGCGGCCTCCAGCACGGTCGCCCGGATCATGGCCAGGGCCCAGCGTGGGTCGTTGAACAACGCGTGGAACTGCGACCCCGGACCGAACAAGGGGTCTGCGGGCAGGTCCGCAGGTGCACCGGGCGTCGGCGGGAAGAGAGCCGCACCGTCGTGGCCGGCGGCCTGCGAGCCGGTGTCCTCGGGTGGGGTGCTCGTCGGGGGAATGTTGGCGGGGCCAGGGCTGGGGGCGGTGTCGGTCACGGTGACGATGCTCCGTTTGCTTGGGGCGTCAGACCGCCGAAGCGGCGGTTGCGCTGCCGGTAGGTGTGCAGGCACTCCACGAAGTGCGCGGCGCTGAAGTCCGGCCAGAGCACCGGGGAGAACATGAACTCGGCGTAGGCGATCTGCCAGAGCATGAAGTTGGAGATGCGCTGTTCCCCCGAGGTCCGGATGACCAGGTCCACGTCGGGGGTGTCGGGGTGGGGCAGGTGCGCGGCGAAGCTCTCCTCGCTCACCGTTTCGGCCGGCACCTGGTTGCGGATCAGGGAGCGTGCCGCTTCGACGATGTCCGAGCGCCCGCCGTGATCGAACGCCACCGTCAGCGTCATGCCGCGATTCCTGCTCGTCAGTGTCGTGAGATCGGCAAAGTCCTGCGCCAGTTCGGCAGGGATCCGGGAGTCGGTGACGCCGAGGAACCGGCAGCGGATGCCCCGGGCCTGTAGCAGCGGGGCATGTTTGCGCACCACGCGGCGCACCAGCCGCATGAGGTAATCGACCTCGCTGCCCGGGCGCTGCCAGTTCTCGGTGGAGAACGCGTACAGGCTCAGCCACTGAATCCCGGCAGCGCGCGCCGCCTCAATGACATCGATCACCGTCGACTCCGCGGCACGGTGACCCGACGTCCTCGGCAACGACCGGCGCGCGGCCCACCGGCCGTTACCGTCCATCACACAGGCGACATGCCGCGGAACCCGCACCCCAGAACCTCCACCTCCCAAACCACGGACAGAGGGGCCGACGGGCTCGAAGGCAGTGGGGTCCGTGGCTTGTTCAGCCTCCATGTGGGCTCCTCAACTACCTCCACGAACACCACCGGCCTGAAGATCGGCAGGAACACCCCGGGGATGCGGGCGGTGCAAATGTCCCGCCACCCCTGATCGACCAGGAACAGCGTGACGGGAACCGCCCGCCGGCACAGCACGATCACTCGGCATTCACCCCAACGTGGGCCATGCCGCACAGGTGAACGATAAGCAGCCGCTGATGTGCTGATGGGGACGCTTCACCGAGTTGCCGTACCCCGCACACTCTGCGCCTGCCGATCTTGGTGACGACAAGCCCGCCTATGGATCAGAGCCACAGTCATGAGGCCGGCAACGGAGACCGGTTCCTTCGTTCCGGGTATCTCCCCCGGGCAGGACAGGTTCGGGTCCCACAGGCCCGCCGCCCCAGCTGTGCCCCGGGGCGCCTGGGGGGGCAGCGTACGAACCCGGTCATGCCTGGGGGACGAAGTTCAGTTTCGCCAGCGCGGACGCGGCATGAGCAGCGTGGCCCGAGGAGTGGCTTTTGGCCAGCGCCCGGTTCAGGTGGCGCCTGGCGGCTTCCTGGTCGCCGCGCAGACGTGCGGCGTCGCCCAGACCGATCTCGGCACGGATCTCACCCCTGCTGTAGGCGCGTTCGGCCGACACGGACAGCGCGCGTTCGTACAGTTCCGTCGCCCGCCGAGCCTGGCCGCCTGCCAGGGCGGTTTCGCCGAGCCAGGTCAGTGTCTCGACGACCTCGGTCCACAGCCCGAGTTCCTCGGCCATCAGGAGTCCTTCTCGGTGCAGGTGCTCCGTCCGCGTGTGGTCACCGTCGCGTTCGGCCGCGAGCGCCAGGGACCGGGTGGCCCGGAGCCGGCCCCAGCGGTCGCCGACCTCGTGGAACAGCGCGGCGCCCAGTTCCGCGTGGGATTGGCTCTGGGCCGAGGCGTGGCCCGCGAGTTCGACCAGTGCCGCGGCCTCGCCCCAGCGATCTCGGGCTGCGCGCGCACCGGCCAGGCTCGCCTCCACCATCCGCAGCCCCTCGCTGTGGTGGCCGTGGCCGGTCAGACCGGTGCCGACGAACCACCGCAACCGGGCCCGCAGTACGGGATCTCCGACACCCGCCGCCGGGTCCTCACCCGCCGGGACCGGCGCCGCACCGGCCGACGAGGTACGCAGCTCGATGCCGGTCAGCCAGGCCCGCGCCGTCAGGCGCGCGGCCGGGGCGGCCCGGCCGTCGGCGGCCAGCGCCGTCCTGAGCGACCTGCGGGCCTCGGTGAGCCGACCGCGCAGGAACCAGTACCACGTCAGCGCGTTCACGAGCCGCACCGCGTATCCGGCGGTGGCGTTCTCGGTGACCGCGAGGTCGAGGGCGTGGCGCAGATTGACGGTCTCCGCGTTCAGGCGCTCCAGGGAGCGCCGCTGGTTCGGGCCGCGCAGGCGTTCGCTCTCCTGCTCGGCCAATTCGGTGTAGCAGCGTACGAACCGTGCGCGTACGGCAGTCTCCTCACCCGCCTCAGCCAGTTGTTCGGCGCAGTACGCGGCCACTGATTCGAGCAGCCGGAAGCGGTCCCCCACACGGACCACCAGCGAGCGGTCCACCAGCCGGGACAGCAGGTCGGGCACCCGCTCGGCGCCGAGGTCAGGGTCGGCGCAGACCGCCTCGGCGGAGGGCAGGGTACAGCCGTCCGCGTGCACGGCGAGGCGCCGCAGTACGGTCTGCTCGTCCGCGGTCAGCAGTTGCCAGCTCCAGTCGAGCATGCCCCGTAGCGTCTGCTGCCGGGCGGGAAGCCCGCGTACCCGGACCTCGGGCGGGGTGAACCGGTCGCTCAGGCAGGCGGCGAGTTCGTCCGGGCTCAGCGTCCGCAGCCGGGACGCCACGAGTTCCAGCGCGAGCGGAATGCCGTCGAGGCGACGGCAGATGGCGGAGACGGCCGCCGCGTTGTCCGCGTCGAGGACGAAGCCGGGCACCGCTGCCGCCGCCCGTTCCACGAACAGCTCGACGGCGCTGGACCGGGCGACCGTCTGCGGATCGGTGCGCTCCGGCAATGTCAGCGGCGGCACCGGATGCACCACCTCGCCGGGGACGTCGAGGGGTTCCTGGCTGGTGACCAGCAGGTGCCCGGCGGGGACCGCCGACAGCACGGCTCCGGCGAACACGGCGACGGGCTCGACGAGGTGCTCACAGTTGTCCAGCAGGATCAGCAGGTGCTTTTCGGCCACCGCCTGGCACAGCCAGCCCACCAGGTCGTCCAGGTTCGGCTCCGTCGCCGCGGTGTCGCACAGACCCAGTGTCGTGATGACCCGCTCGGCGATGTCGTCCGGGGTGGATGCGGCACCCAGACCGGCCAGTTCGACCAACCACACGCCGTCGGCGAACCGTTCGGCCACGTCGCGTGCCGCGGCGATCGCCAGGCGCGTCTTGCCCACCCCACCGAGACCGGTGAGCGTGACGAGGCGGGTGTTCGCTCCCGGGCTCAGCCGCGCCCGCACCTGTTCGGCCGTCTTGCGCCGACCGATCAACGGGGTCAGCGGCGTGGGCAGGTTGGTACGGCACGACAGTGACTCGATCGCGGGCGTGGCCAGTTGCGGCTCCTGGCGCAGGATCGCGATATGCAGTGCGGAGACGCCCGGCCCGGGTGACACCCCCAGCTCCTGCGCCAGCTGACGCCGCAGCTCCTGGAAGCTCCGCAGCGCATCGCCCTGCCGTCCGGCCCGGTACAGCGCGCGCATATGGGCCATGCGTAGTCGCTCGCGCAGCGGATGCCGCGCCACCAGCTCCCCCAACTCCGCTGCCAGTTCCGTGTGTTCGCCCAGCGTCAGCCGTACCTCGGCCTGGTCCTCGATGACGGTGAGGCGCAGCTCTTCCAGCCGGGCGATCTCCCCGCGGGCGAACAGGGACTCGGCCACGTCGGCGTAGGCCGGGCCTCGCCACAACGCGAGCGCGTCGGCGAACAGGCTCCCCTTCACCGCCGGTTCCTCGTGGGCGCGGGCGCGTTCGGCCAGCGCTTGGAACCGCAGCGCGTCGACCATTCCGTCCGCGCCGTCCGCGGCGCCACTGTCGTGCGGGCCGTCCGTGAGCAGCAGCCGATAGCCGGCGGGTTCACGGACCACCTGGTCCCGGCCCAGTACGCGGCGCAGCTGGGAGATCTTGGTCTGCAGCGTGTTGGCCGAGCCGCCCGGTGGGTTGTTCGCCCACAGGTCCTCGATCAGACGGTCCGCCGGAACCGGTCCGCCCCCGTGGACCAGCAGATTCGCCAGCAGGGCGCGCACCTTCGCCTCGGGGACCCTGATCGGCCGCCCCTCGGCGTCCCAGACGGTCAGCGGGCCGAGCACCCCGTAACGCATGGGTCGCAGTGTATCGCCGAGCGACCGTCAGGAAATCGTGCGTGCCGGTCGGCATGGTGGCGGGGCACGTTCTGGAGACTCGAATCGCAGGGGAGCGCTATGAGCACAACGACCGTACGCAGGGCCGGTGCCCGGGAGTGGGGAGGGCTGGCCGTCCTCTCGTTGCCCACCGTGCTGCTGGGCCTTGACGTCACCGTGCTGTACCTGGCCCTGCCCGCGCTGGCCGGGGATCTGCGTCCGAGCGGCACCGAAGAGCTGTGGATCATGGATGCCTACGGTTTCTTGATCGCCGGCTTCCTGATCACGATGGGCACGCTGGGCGACCGGATCGGCCGCCGCAAGTTGCTGATGATCGGGGCTGCGGCCTTCGGGGCCGTCTCCGTGCTGGCCGCCTACTCCGGCAGCGCCGAGATGCTGATCGCCGCGCGTTCGGCGCTGGGGATCGCCGGCGCCACGCTGATGCCGTCCACTCTGGCCCTGATCAGCAACATGTTCACCGATCAGCGCCAGCGTTCGCTGGCCATCGGTGTCTGGGCGACGAGCTTCGCGCTCGGCATGGCGCTGGGGCCGGTGGTCGGCGGTGTGATGCTGGACCACTTCTGGTGGGGTTCGGCGTTCCTTCTCGCGGTTCCGGTCGCGATCGTGCTGCTGGTGGCCGCGCCGTTCCTGATCCCCGAGTACCGGGCGCCTCGGAGCGGCCGGTTCGATCTGCTCAGCGTGGCGCTGTCACTGGTCGCGATCCTGCCGGTGATCTACGCGGTGAAGCGGTTCGCCAAGGACGGCCCCGACGCTCCCACGGTCATCGCCGCTGTGATCGGCCTGGCCTTCGCGGTGCTGTTCGTCCGGCGCCAGGACAAGCTGGCGAGCCCGCTGCTGGACGTGCGCCTGTTCACCGATCGTACGTTCAGCGCCGCGCTGAGCGTCCTGCTCGTCGGCCTTGTCGGCGTCGGCGGCTCGATGCTGCTGATCACCCAGCAGCTCCAGTTCGTGGAGGGACTGCCTCCCGTCGAGGCGGGACTGTGGATGGGGCCGCCCGCGCTGCTGATGTTCCTGGCCGCGATCGGGGCGCCACTACTCGCGCGCCGCGTGCCGCCGGGAATCGTGGTGGCCGCCACCCTGGCACTGTCCACGGTCGGGTACGTGCTGCTCACCCAGGTGGACGCCGCAGGCGGCATCGCCCTGATGGTGATCGGTTTCGGCCTCGTCTACCTCGGACTCGGGGCGATCGCGGCCCTGGGCACGGACCTGGTGGTCGGGGCCGCGCCGCCGGAGAAGGCCGGCTCGGCCTCGGCGATGTCGGAGACCGTACAGGAACTGGGTCTCGCCCTGGGTGTGGCGATCCTGGGCAGCCTGGCCACCGCGGTCTACCGCGACCGTATCGACGGCGAGATCCCCGCCGGTGCGCCGTCCGAGGTGGCTGACACGGCAGGCGACAGCCTGGCCGGCGCGGCCTCCTCGGCGCACCGGTTGCCCGCCGGCTGGTTCGACCACGCCAAGGAGGCGGCCACTTCCGGGATGAACCTCGCGATGCTCGTCGCCGCGGTGTGCACCCTGGTGCTCGCGTTCCTGTCCGCCGTCGTGCTGCGGCACGTCGGCGTCATCGGCGGCGAGCCGGATGGCGACGGGGCCGACGAAGGCGACCCGGTGGAAGCTGCCAAGTCGGAGGCCTGACCGCGGCCGCGCCTCAAGCCCGGGGCCGGACTTCCGCGACCGGTACGTGGCGGCACGGCCGTTCAACCACTGTGGTTGTATCGCGCGATGCCGAAATCGAACACGGGGCCACCTTGCCAGAGTCGGAGTCGGCACCACACGATCGCGGCCGTCCGTACCTGCCTGAGCACTTCAACGAGCACGCGGGCAGTGACCTCAACAGCCTCAGGAGCCGGGCATTCGGAAAGTTCCACTACCCGACCCCACCGCATTGCACCTGACCCGGTCCGGCTCGCGAGACGTGCTCCAGCACGTCTGGGTCGCGGGCCCCTGGACCAACGACCTCACCGCAGCAGCCCCCACTGGGCGAGGGTTCCGCACCTGTCAGCCCGTCGTCGACCTCGGAGCCCAACTCCTCGACCCACCCGGCGGAAAGCTGCCCAGCAACTCCCCGGCGGAGGGCCCGATCACCCATCAGGTGACCCGGCCCCTCCGCCGGGACCAGAGCGATCGACGGTTGGCCAGCCGGGCCGCCCGACGCAAGACGGCTTCTGCATCGGCGTGTTCCGAGGCTAGGCTCGGCCGTTCGGGCCGTCGTCGGCAATACGCGCAGTCAGGATCGCTGCAGACGCCTTCACGCCATTGGTCGCACACCACGCACAGCACTGCGTCAAACCGTTCGCAGTAGTCCTGCCTGGTGCCGCACCGCAGGCACGATCCGGACTCCGGCCGGAGCGCGGAGGGGCGCTTACGAGGCATCCCCCTGTCCGGGGTTCAGCATCTCCGCAGCCACCATGGCTGAGACAGATCGACGTCGGAGTCCACGATCGTGCGGGAACAGTAGACCTCGTCAAGCGGATGCACCCGACGCCGGAGCTCCCGCGACGCACCTGTCGGCAGCCCGTACAGGGCCTGCTCCAGCAATTCTCGTGGATGGGTGTCAGAGGGACAACACGCTTCAACTCCGCAGCCACCTGCCGGTGGATGTGTCAGCCCGCGGGCCGGCCCGTGAACAGTGCCGACCCACCGAGCCATCGCGTCGGCGATGGCTCCTGGCCACAAATGCGAATCCTCGAACGTGGCAATCTCGCTCTGTGCGCGCGCCGAGACCCCAGAAACGATCTTCCTGCCGCGCTCCGGGCGGAGCCTGCGCGACAGCTTGGCGCGCACCTGGCCTGGCCGTCTACGCGCCATGGGCCTTTCGTTGGTTCGTCATGGACGACATCCTCCCGGAGTGAGGCCATTGCGATCAATGCGGCCCCGGCCGTCCGGCCTGTCCGCTGTCTGAAGGGCAGACCTCCAGACCTCTCCAGACCTCTCCAGACCTCTCTCGACCTCCCGTCGATTACCTGGAAGCTACGTATCACCGCAGGCCGAAGGCCATCTGTGGACTCCCTCGGCCGGTAGACACCACGCGGCGGCCACAGCGACCGACTCGCCGCTCGACAGCCTGGAACTGACGGACCCGGGCATGTACGGGCTGCCCGGGCCGGCCGGCCTGTCGCGCCGAGCGGCGAGGTGCCGTTCGACTTCCTGAGCGACGACATGAACGGAGAACTGCCGTGAAGCGGCCGAAACTTGATGACCAGGCCATGCGCGATCTCGTCGGCGAACCCGACCGGCTGAACCCGCCCGAACTGCGCGACTGCGCGACAGCCGGCACGGACATCACACCGGACGATCCTCGGTCTTTGTTCCACGGCAGCGTGCGCCCGGTCCGCACCCCTGCCATCAGCGCCGCTGAACTGGTCGTGCAGAAACGCTCTACGCCACGCCAAATGGCCTGCACAGGCCGCAGCCACGAGAGGCGGCCCACCAACCGCTACGGCGAGAACGACGGCCGCATCCCGATGGTCGCCCCGAGTCCTCATCGACGGTATCGGACGACCCCGGGGCGACCACCCAGAAGTTGTTGATCCCGTCGATCGCGGACGTCACGGTGGAGTAGGTCGACATGAACATCGCGACAGTGCGTGTCGAGGTGCGAAGCCGTCGGCCGATCGCCCAGCACCGCCGATGTCGGCGCGTCCTGATGCGCGAGCACCTGAACCGACCATACGGAACCCGGTGCGGCGGAGGAGCCGTCCGGCGCACCGTGGCCAACCGGCCACCGGTTCGCCGACCGCGCCCGGACCACGCATGCCACGGTCCATGCCCTGGTCAAGGCAGGACACAGCCGCCAACGCATGGAAACTACGGGAAGAGATCGCCCCTCTCGGCTACCAGGGCAGCTACCAGCGCGTTCACGCCTACCTCCGCCGGAAACGCACCGCGCCACGGGCCGTCGCCGGACAAGTCCTCACCTGGGAACTCGGGCGCCGTCGGAGGGCCGGAGCGGGCCACGGCGCGTGGAAGGCACTCGCACGGGTGGTCGTGATCACTCGATCGAGGGTGACGTCCGGTCTTCGCTCCCCCGAGCACGGTAACGGGTGCCACGGTCATGGCAGCTGCCCGCGTATCGCTCACGCGGCTGCCGGGCCCCGTGCCATCTCACGGTGTTCCACACGATCTGGAAGGACAGCGAAATGAGAGCACTCCGCATCTCGCGAGGTCTGGGAATCAGCGCCGCCGCGCTCGCCTTGGCCATCGCCGCGCCGGCAAGTGCCACCACCGCCGCTCCAGCGGTGCAGGCCAGTGTGGCCCCTGCCGCGAAAGTGGACCATCCCTGCGGAAATCACTCGCACAGCCACCTGGGCACAACCTGGCGCTACTGGAAGAACTGCATCTCGACCAGCGAAAAGATCAAGATCGACAACATTCTCTGGTGGGACAAGGAGATCTGCGTCGGAGCGGGCTCGGAAACTGAGCTCGGCCGGGGGCAGGACACTCGTGGAGCCTCCCGAGTCGGTGATTGCTGAGGCTCGTATCGCCGCGTAGCTGGGCTGGTGCGGCGGCAGAGCCTGACAGACCCGACGCCGCACCAGCACGGAGCACCCGTCGCGGCGGCCGGGGCCGGGGAGTTGAGGGCAGCGGGGGTGTTCTCCGGCAGGTGGTCGGGGCCGCGCGAAGCTCGGGGTCGGGGTCGGACTCGAACCCGTGCGACCGCTGATACACCGGAACGGGTCGGGGGACGGCCCCGCACGCCCTCCCCCGGCCTGGTCCATCAGTGAGTCACCGTCGTGTCCGGCTCAGGCGTCCTGTCCTTCCCGTTCGCGGCGCCGCGAAGTGCCGCGGACCAGTACGACCGCCGCGGCGAGTGCGGCCACCCCGGCCAGTACCAACAGCAGCAGCCGGTCGGAGACCGCCCCACCGAGCGCGGACAGGCGCTCCTCCCACGCGAACTCGGTCTCGGTGCTCAGCAGCGAGGGCAGCGCCGACGTGCCGTCGAACGCCAGGAAGACCACACCGAGGACCACGAACAGGGCTCCGCCCAGGGCGGATGTGCTGTGCAGCGTCAGCGGACCCACCGTGAACATCCGGCCCCGCAGCCAGCGCCTGCGCCCGAGGTCGAACCGGTCCCACAGCAGGGCCAGGGCGAAGACGGGGACGGCCATTCCCAGGGCGTACACCCCCAGCAGCACTCCACCGTGGACGGGGTCACCATCGATGGCCGCGACGGTCAGGATGCCGCCGAGGATCGGCCCTGCGCAGAACCCCGCCAACCCGTACACCGCCCCCAGGGCGAACACGGACAGGGCCGAGCCCGAGCGCCGGTTGCCCGCCGCCTGTGCCAGTCGGCGGGAGCCGAATCCGAAGCCGACGACCTGTGCGACACCGAGCAGGATCAGCGTCCACCCTCCGACCATGACCAGCACGTCGCGATGACCGTAGAAGAGTCGGCTGGCGAAGGAACCGGCCACCCCGAGAGGGACCAGGGTCGTGCACAACCCCGCGTAGAACACGCAGGTTCTCGCCACCAGCCGCGTACGGCTGGTGAACGAGTACGCGAAGAAGGCCGGCAGCAGCAGCGCGCTGCACGGGCTGAGCAGGGCCAGCAGCCCGCCGAGGAACGCCATGGCCAGGCCGACGTCGCTCACTTCGCCGCCGCCTCGATGGCGTCCTTGAACGTGTCGGTCGGCTGGGCTCCCAGAATCGGCTCGCCGTTCACCAAAAACGCGGGGGTGCTGCTCACGCCCAGGCCGTAGCCTTCGTTCTGGTCCTTCTCGACGGCCTTGCGCGCCTGGTCGGAGGCCATGTCCGAGCGGAACTTCGCGATGTCCGGGACACCGGCCTCGCGGGCCATGGCGGCGAT
This sequence comes from Streptomyces sp. NBC_01508, assembly GCF_045040315.1. NCBI lineage: Bacteria > Bacillati > Actinomycetota > Actinomycetes > Kitasatosporales > Streptomycetaceae > Streptomyces > Streptomyces sp. NBC_01508. The sequence continues at coordinate 17,085 of NZ_CP109419.1, forward strand.
CTTGTCCGCACTGAACTCGCCGGAGTTGCGCTCCCGGGTCTTGGCGTAGGCCACGTCGTGGAACTCCCAGAACTTCTTCTGCCGGCCCGCGGCCCAGCCGGCCAGCGCGGCCCGCTGAGACTCCTCGCCGAAGACGGGGAAGTTGCGCCACTCGATGCGCAGGATCCCCTTGTCGACGTACGAGCGAAGGAGTTCGGGCTTGGTCTCGCGGGCGAACTGACCGCAGAAGGGGCACTGGAAGTCCGAGTACTCGATCATCACCACCGGTGCGTCGGCCCGGCCCACCGCGAGCGCGTCGGAGGAGTCGCGGCGGGCGAGGGCGAGCAGGCTCTCGTCGGCGGGTGCGGGGGCGGCGGTGCCGGGGTCCGCCGCCGCGGTGGTCCCACGTGCAGCGCTTTCGCGGTCGTCGGAGTCGTCGAGCGTGAACGCGAAGACGGCGGTGGCCGCGGCGGCCAGGAGGACCCCTCCGGCCACATAGGTCCGCCGGCGGTCGCGTCGGCGGGTGCGGCGGGATGAGGACGATGCTGGTGCAGTCATGGAATGCCTCTGACGGTGAGAGTGACGAGTGGCTGGGCTTGGCCGCAGAGGTCAGGCCGAAGCCGTGACCGGGCACTGGGCCTGGGTGGAAAGGCGCCGCAGTGCCGCTTCCGAGAGCAGCACGATGGACGCGACGGCGAGCAGCGGCTGCAGGGGAGCCCAGTAGCTCATCGCCCCGGAAGCGCCGAGGAGTACGAGCACGAGCTTGTTGCAGACGGGGCAGCCCACGGCGAAGAACGACAACAACCCGCCGACGGCGCCCATACGGCCACCCTGGGCGGACTGGGCGGACTCCTCCGGCAGGGGCGTGGCGGGCGGGCGGACGTACGTGCTCAGCACGATGCCTGCCAGGACAGCGGTGAGGGCCAGGGCGGGATAGTTCCACCACTGCACGGGAACCGAGCGGCCGAACAGCGAGCTGGGCACCACAGCGGTGGGCACGCCGACAGCGACGGCCGTGGCCAGGGCTCCGAGCCCCGCCACCAGCCACTGCCTGGCCTGCCACACACGCAGCGCCGTACCCGCCCGGCTCAGAGAGCGCCGGGAAGAGGACATGCGAAAACTCCGTTTTCCGGATGGAAGAGATGAGGACACACGACCGCGCAGGTCGGTCTACATCCGCAAAACGGAGAAAGAAGCCACGGAAGACGGTGGCGTGGGACTGCCGCGGCTGAACGCGGCACCTGAACCGGCCTCTGTCGGCATGAAGCAGTCGGGCGACCGCACAGAACCGGGAACCGGAACGGTCTGCGGAGCGGCATCGGCACGCGGCGTAATGTGCTCGTTCACCACCAGTTTCTTACCGCAGGGCGCGCCGCCCGCGTCCACCGCCGAGACCTGGGCCACAGCCACCCGCGACACCGCCGCCCCTTCGGAGGGAACCGCGTTGTGCGGCGACGCCCGCCCGAGCAGGCACAACAGGCCCACAGCGGCCACCATCAGCACGAGCAGACCGCGCAGGACGACCGGGGTCGCCGCGGGGTTCGTCACTCGCCTCATGGACCTGCTCTTCCTGGATGGTGACCCCACGATAGAACACCCCGGCCACGCTTCGGCCCCCGCGTCCCCGCGTCGGCGCTTGCGCCGCGCCGCGCCGTCCTGAGCGTCTTTCGTCCAGGACCCGCGCACGGGGCCGTTCCGCCCAGGTCCGCGCGGTACGCCGGTTCCCTGCCCCGGGTCGGTTCTTCAGCCTCCCGCCGGAGTGCTTGATCGCCGGTGGGGCGTCGCGGTGCGGCGTGGGCGGGTGGACCCCGGGCGGACGCCGGGTGGGCTTGCCTCCGGGGCGGCCGGTTCATGCGGCGCGCCTGCCTTCAGGGCGTGCCGGATCGGCGTCGGTGGTCCCTGGCGCGCAGGTAGTTGTTGGCGCCGCGGAGCCAGTGGCCGTACGCGCGGCTGACCGCCGCTCCTCCTGGGATCAGGCGGTCGAACACCGGCGGGTGGTAGCGGTACGTGTACTCGGTGGCGTCGAACCGTGCGATGGGCCGCACCACACGCCTCCGGAGGCGCTCATAGCGGCGCAGTGTCGCGACCGGGTCGTGGTGGCCGTTGCCGAGGGATCTGGCCAGGACCCAGGCGTCTTCCCGCGCCCGGTTCGCGCCCTGGGCGACGATCGGCGGCATGGTGTGCGCCGCGTCTCCCACAAGGGTGGTGCGGCCGGTGCACCCGCGCGATGACACCGAGGACATCCATGAGACGAAAGCCCGCGAGGACGTGCGGTCCTACAGGACGACTCCTGGCGCGGGCGGGGCGAGTCGACTCCGAGTCAGACCTCCTGGGCGCTGCTCGCCCTGCACGCCGCGGGCGTGCCGGTGGACGACGAGCGGGTGAAGCGGGCGCTGAACTGGCCGGCCGTGGCCCAGAACCCGGACGGGAGCTGGGACGAGGAGGTGTTCACCGGCACCGTGCTGCCGGGGCAGTTCTACATGAGCTATCCCATGTACCGGCAGCTGCACCCGGTCATGGCCATCGGGCGGCTACACGAACTGACCTTGCTGAATCGTGGCCTCCGGGGCCCCGCTGATTCTCGTCATCGTCCTTCAGGGGGTGTACGCGCTGTCGGTGGCCCGGCACACCGGGGAACTGGAGCCCTGGCGGGTCGTGTTGACCCTGCTGGTGCTGGTGCCCGACTGCGCGGCGCCGGCGTCAACGACTACGAGGACTACGTGCGCGGCCTCGACCACCCGGAGGGGGTGCGGCCGCAGAGTTCACTCGCACTCGGACTGGACATGCGCCGGCTGCGGGCCGTGGGGCTGGGCTGCTTCGCCGTTGCCTGGGTGGGTCTGGCCGTGCTCGCCGCCACCACCGACCTGTGGCTGCCGCTCCTCATAGCCCTGTGCTACGTGGGGTACTTCGGCTACGCCGGAGGCCCCCGGCCACTCGGTCACCGCGCGATGGGCGAGCTGCTGGACTTCGTGGTGACGGGCACCGCGGTCACGCTCATCCTCGCCTGGCTGAACGTCGGGAGGGCGGACGGCACACTGCTCCTGGCGGTGCTGGGCCCGGGGTTCCTCTTCGCCGCGCTGATGCTGCACAACAACGCGCGGGACACCGAGAAGGACCGGGCGGCCCTCAAGACCACGCTCCCCCAGGTGGTCGAATCGGTGGTGCCCAAGACGCTCTACGCCTGCTGCCTCCTCGGCTTCCATCTGGTCGTGGCCGCGGTGGCGGTCCGGCTCGACGCGCCGGGCTTCCTGCTGCCGCTGCTGACCCTGCCCTGGGCGACCGAACTGGTCGTGTCCGTCGCGCGGGCCCGCATCGGGCCGGAGCTGATCTCCTGGGCGTGGCTGTACTACCTGATGATCGCCGACTTCGTTCTCTTCTCGATCGGAGCGTGGCTCTGACATGGGCACCGGCGATGAGTTCAGTACGCCCGAACACATCGGCGTGCGCGGAACGACGGCGGCGACGGGCACTGCGGCAACGGCAGAGGGGGGGCGACCGTTGAGCGGCCGTATTCCCAGCCTGACCCCGGCGCAGGTGCTGCGGTTCGCGGTCGACCCCTTCGGTGGCATGCTCGCCGCGCAGCGTGCCCACGGGCCCGCAGTTTCCGTCGGGTACGCCTCCCAGCGCACCGTGTTCCTCTTCGGACCGGAAGTCCGGAAGCCAACTCCTTCGTCTTCGCCCGCCCGGAGATCTTCTCCTGGCATGAGTCCTTCGCGGTCATGCTCCCGGTCCTCGGCGAGACGGCGCTCCTGGTCACGGACGGCGAGGACCACCGCCGCCTACGCCACCACGTCCTGCCCGCCTTCCACCGCAGCCGCATCGACGACTACGTACGCCTCATGGCTGCCAACACCACCGCATCCGTGCGTGGTTGGGGCATCGACAGCGGCGTGGACAGTGGCATCGGCACTCGCGCGGAGACCACGCTCGACCTGTACCGGGTGCTGCGCTCCGTGGTCCGCCGCAACACGGTCGGGGCACTGTACGGAAACAGACTGGCCGCCGACAGCGAGGGGATCGGCGACAGGCTGCAGATCGCCCTCAACTCCACCGACCTCCCCCTGGGCGCCCAGCTGTTCCTCGTCGGGGTGCCCAACCCCCTGACCCCCAGGGCGAAGCGGGCCCGGCGCAAGGTGGCGGCGAGGGTGCAGGCGGAAATGGACCGCCGCCTCATGGACGGCGCGGGGCCCGACGGACTCGGTGCGCTGCTGTCGGCGCGGAGCGCCGAGTCCCGGCCGCTGAACGACGCGGAGGTCGGGACCAGGTGATCAGCCTGATCGTGGCCGGGTACGAGACCACCAGTGCCGCGCAGGCCTGGACGCTCTACGCGTCCCTGCGGGCGCCGGGTGTCTGGGAGCGCGCCCGCGAGGAGGTGGACACGGTGCTCGTCGATTCCGAGATCGGCGCGGAGCTTCTGGACCAACTCCCCTCTGTGGACGCGATCGTGCAGGAATCGCTGCGCCTTCATCCGCCGGTCGTGGTCCTGCCCAGGGTGCTGGCCGAGGACGCCGAGTTCGGGGGGGACCGGCTGCGGGCCGGCTCCCGGCTGGCGATCAGCCCGTACGTCACGCACCGTATGCCGGAGGTGTGGCCCGGGCCGGAGAGGTTCCGTCCCGGCCGGTGGGACCCGCAGGAATCCCTCCACCGCCCCGCCGCGCCGTCCGCGTTCCTGCCGTTCGGCGGCGGCCGGCACCGGTGCGTCGGCGCGCCCTTCGCGACGGCCGAGCTGAAGACGATCCTGGCCGAGCTGCTACGGAGCGTCGATCTGCGCCTGCTCACGGACGTGGCCCCGGCCAGCATCATAGTGATGCGACCACGCAGAGGACTTCCGGTCGCCGTGCGGCGCCGGACGTGAGTCGGACATGAGTCGGACATGAGTCGGACATGAGTCGGACATGAGGGAGGACATATGAAGATCGTCGTCGTAGGAGGGGGGAATCGCCGGTCGCGTCACTGCCTTGAGCGTGCACGCGGCGGGGATGACACCGGTGGTCTGCGAAGCGGCCAGGGAGACTCAAGCGGTCGGTGTGGGCATCAACCTGCTGCCGCACGCGGTGCGTGAGCTCACCGAGCTGGGACTGGGCGAAGAACTCGCCTCCATCGCCCTGCCTCCGCGGCGGTTGGTCTACTACGACCGACGCGGTACGCAGGTCTGGAAGGAGCCTTTGGGGCGAGTGGCCGGATACCGATGGCCGCAGTACTCGGTGCACCGCGGCAGGCTGCAGATGATGCTGCTGGACGCGGTCCGCGCCCGGGTCGGGCCCGATGCCGTACGTACGGGTCTGGCCTTCGACCGGTTCGAGCACGGGACGTCCGGCGCCACGGCCTTCTTCCTCGGCCGTCGGGGCGGTCCGCCCGTCGCCGAACGGGGCGACGTCCTGGTGGGCGCGGACGGGATCGACTCCCGGCTGCGGGCTCAGCTCCACCCCGGGGAGGTCCCCCGCTCGGCAACGATGTTCTCATGTGGCGCGGCATGAGCCGCCATCCGCATGTACTCGACGGCAGGTCGCTCGTCAAGGCAGGGGGGCGGCCCGGCGACAAGTTCGTCGCGTACCCCGTTGCCGATCCGGCCGCCCCCGGCGGGCGGGCGGAGATGAACTGGGTCCTTGAAATCAGTCGCCGGGACCCTCGAATCTCCGGCGAGAACGCCGGCGACCACTCACCTCGCACCGTCCCGCCGGCGGAGGCCCTCGAACACCTTGACGGGTGGGACCTCCCCTGGCTCGACCTGGTCGACCTGATCGGCCGGTCCACCCACATCCACGCGTACCCGATGACCGACCGGGACCCGTTACCGCGCTGGAGTTTCGAGCGAGTGACGCTGATCGGCGACGCGGCCCACCCCATGTATCCGATGGGTATGAACGGCGGTTCCCAGTCCGTCGTCGACGCCCGCGTGCTGGCCTGGTGTCTCTCGCACCACGACGACCCGGCGCGATCCCTCGCCCACTACGAGAATCTTCGCCGGGACACCCTCAACCAACTGGTCCTCGCCAACCGTGACTTGGGACCGGAGAGAATCATCGCTCTCGCCGAGGACGCGGGTGCTCCCGTCCCGTTGGCACAGGCACAGGCACAGGCAATCTCCCACGCGTACAAACGACTCGCGGGCTGAACGCCCGGCGGTCCTGGTCGGTGGACTCCGCAGTCAACTCCTGATCGGCCCCTCCAGGCACGTGATCGGCACGTCCCTGGAGAGGACGCTCCGAACACGCCGTCGCTTCGGCCCGCGGCCCGGGTGGGGGGAGCCCCAGCGCTTCACGCGCTCGCCGGTTCGACGGGCTCGGGCTTCGACGGCTCGGGCCTGGACCCCGTCCGCGAGCTGTCGCCGAGTGAACGGCTTGTGCCGTTCACTCGGCGGTAGCGGATGCGGACGGGGTCTCGTGGAGCCGCCGTCTACGACAGGCGGCTCTCCGGTGCGGCGCGCCGGCGGTTCCACCGTACGAACCAGGCACCGGCGGAAGCCGTGGTGAGCGCGAAGGCCGCCAGGCCCACGCCGGTCAGGCCCGGGCCGGCCGGGGCCACGCCGGCCTGAGCGATGCCGGACGGGGCCGCCTCGTTGCTGTCCGCTGCGAGTCCGACCGGCCCCTTGACGTCGGCGCCCGGGGCCGGCTCCCCTTGCGGGCCGTAGCCGCCCGCGCGGCCCTTGGTGTCGTACGCCGATCCGGGCAGCTTGTCGCCGTATGCCTCGTGCACCCGGTGTTGGTAGGCGCCCACGGTCATGCCGCCGCTGCCGACCGCCTTGCGGGCGTCCGCGTCCAGCGGCAGCACCCTGCCGCCAGCACCGTCGCCGTCGTACACGTACCAGGCGTCGATCTGCGGTTCCCGGAATACCGTGCCGCCCGGGGCCTTTCTGGCGCCCTTCGCGGCGTAGGTGGTCTCGTCGGCCCCCGTCGCGATGTTGACGACGCGCCACTTGCCGTCCGTACGGGCCGTCCACACCGACGCGACCTGGCCGTCCGCCGAAGTCGCCTTGGTGGCCAGGAACTCGGTCTCCGCGACAGGGGCGCCCGCCGTGCCCCGTACGAATCCGGGCGAGAGCATGAAGACGGGCACCGTCGCGCCCTCGGCGGCCGGTTCCGCGGCGGATTCGCTGATGGCGCCGTCGCGGGCGAAGAAGCGGGAGAGCACGTCCCGCGTCTGCGGAGAGGTGACCGCGGCGCGGGCGGCGGCGAGTTCCGCCTTCCCGGGCGCGGGCGGCGGCGGTGCGGGCGAGTCGGCCTGCGCGCTCTGGCCGGTCACCGTCAGCAGTACGGCGGCGAGTGCGCCGGTCACACACGCCCGGCGGGCCAGGCGCGGCAGATCGTGCGCGGGGTGCGGGTGATGCGAGTGGTGCGGTGCGTGCGTCATGGCCGCCTCACGCTCCGATCCGGTAGAGCGAGTGGGTCCAGTTGAACGAGTTGTTGTTCACGTACCAGTTGTGCGACGCCCAGTTGTAGCGGCCGCTCGACGGCCACGGGTCGCCCCAGTACACCCAGCTCTGGGAGGTGTCGTAGCCGTAGATGACGTGCATGTGACCGCCGCCGCTGTCCCAGCCGATCCTGGTCTCGACGGGCCGCCCCGCGTTGATCTCGGACTGCACCGTGGGGTAGCCGAGCCAGCCGGTGACGTACGAACCGGGGCTGACGCCCGCCCAGCTCAGGCCCCGCTGCACGTTGCCGAGATCGGCCTGCCAGTTGGGGCAGTCGTATCCCTGCTGACGGTTGAACGCGGCGTTGCAGAACTGGTTCTGGCTGTAGTTCCTGCCGTAGAAGGCGGCGATGGTGTTGCCGGCGGCGGCCCAGCACCAGTTGGTCTGCTGCTGCGCTTGCATGCTGATGTTGAGTTGGCGTGCGGCGAGAGCTTGCGTGCCAGTGGCCGCGCTGGGGCCGGGCGCGGCCGGGCCGGGCGCGGCGGTCGCCACCGCCGCGGGCACGGCCAGCAGTGTGGCGGTGAGGGTGGACAGGACGAGACGTCTGTAGTGCGCGCGGCGTCGACCGCGGGTGCGGCCGCGTTCACGTTCGCGGGATCGGAGCATGGCGTTCCTCCCGAGGAGGTATGGGCGGAGGAGCGCATCCGGATGCTGTTCCCTATGGTCATGAGCATGGAAAGTTGCTGACCGGTTGTCAACGCGCTTCAATGCCGGTGACGGGCGGATGTGAACGCGTCGACCCTGATGTGAACGTGAAGCCCGGCCGGACTGGTGACCTGCCCAGAGAGAGGATCCTGGCGGTGAATATCCACAAGGAGCTCCAACAGCGGCTGCGCACCGGGCCGTTCCACCTCGCCCTCCGGGCCGCCATCAGCGCCCGCGGCCTCGCACTGCACCGCGTGCGGCACCGACTGGCCGAGCGGGGCGTCCACATCGGGGTCACCAGCCTGAGCTACTGGCAGCAGGGCGTCCGCCGCCCCACCCGCCCCGAGTCACTGCGGGCCGTACGCGCCCTGGAAGACGTCCTGGAACTCCCACCGGACGCGCTCACCGCCCTGCTGGCACCCCGGGCGGCGACGGGGCGGCCCCCCGCCCGTTCGTACCGTTCACTGGTGTCCGCCGGCGACGCGCTCCAGCGGCTCATCAACGAGCTGCGGGCGCCCGCGGAAGCAGGCGCGCACACCGTCACGCAGTTCGAACGGGTACGTATCGGGTCCCGCCGCCAGTTGTTGGAACGCGACTCGCATCAGGTCATACGCGCGCACCGGGACGGTGTGGACCGCTACGTCGCCATCCACCACGGCGACCCGGGCTGCGACACGGACCGGATACGGCTGCGGGCGGGCGAGAACTGCCGCGCGGGCAGCGTCGGCCGGGACGCGGCGGCCGGGATCGTCATCGCCGAGCTGCTCTTCGACAGCCGGCTGCGCGCCGGCGACACCCATGTCTTCAGCTACACCTTCGAGGACGGCACCGCCGGGACCAGCCACGAGTACATGCGCGGCTTCAGCTTCGGCGGCGGCCAGTACGTCCTCCAGGTGCGCTTCGAGGACGCGGCGCTGCCGGTGCACTGCCGCAGCTTCGCCCGTACGGCACCGGGTGCACGCGCGACCGGGGAGCGTGAGCTGACTCTGACGGGGCGGCACCGAACGGTACACCTGGCGGAGCAGGACGTACGCCCCGGAATCCTCGGCATCGGCTGGGACTGGCCCTGACGGTGTGCGGACAGGTCGCCGCCGGTGTGGAAAGATCACCTGTTATGGACTTCGACTTTCGTGCGGAATTGAAAGAACTGGCCGAGAAGATCCGGAGAGACCCCCTGCTGGAACTCTTCGAGTTCGAGATGGGCGACCCTGTCCCCGAAGAAACCATCAAAGCTGCGGAGGCTCGTTTCGGAACACCCTTGCCGACGCCGCTGCGCCAGCTCTATCAGTCGCTCGGCAGTGTCAACCTCTACTGGTGCCTCAAATCAAGATTGGACGAGCGGACCCGTCAGCGAATCACCAAACGACACACGAACATGATCTCGGACTCCGGCCTCTTCGACGGCGCCATAAGGATAGTAGCGCTGGAGGATATGCTGTTCGACGAGGATTTCACCATGCCTCAGCTTGAATGGAAAGAAGGCGAAGAACCGGAGTTCGACTTCGCTGGAACGGTCTACACCGACAATGAATTCAGCCGTATGGTGCGGCACTTCGACGCGGTCGACAACTATTACGCGATGTCGTTCATCGTGCAGCCGGACCTGGTGGACTGGAAGATGATGTTCCTCGGCGGCCATTGGATCGACGCCGACTACTCGCGCGTGACCTACCTGGAGGACTACCTGAGGTACGTCATCGCGACCCGGGGTTCGGTACACGCCCGAAGGGAGTTGTTCGCGGAGTACCGCGGAGACCGCCGCGAGCCGCTGCGGTACGACCCCGCCGTCGCCGCCGGTGTCTCCTCGGCCCCGTCGGACAAGTGACCGTCCGGAGCGGACGACCACCGAAGAAAGTGGGCTCCGCGCATCAGAGCTGCCGGGAGCCAGAGCCGGCCGACAGATCGGCGCGTCGTCATACCGTACCGAGTCGGCGGAATTCATGCGCAGCGCGGGGAAACAAGGACCAGAGAAGGTTCGACCGCAGCTCTCCGTCAAGGGAAGAAGCGAGAAATTGCGTGCAGGATGCGGAGAAACGCTCCCATCGATCGCTGCGCGCCTCGTTCACCATGAAGGTCCACTGGTCCGCCGCAAGACGTGAATGAACTCCTTGTAGTCAACGGGAGCCCGACCCCAAGAGCACGCTCGACCGCGCTCCAATCTTTCACGCGGAGCTTGCTGGGCGCCGGCGCGATTTCGAAAAGACGCGCAAGGGCGTTAATCATGGCTGGGGTCCTGTTTCCAATAATCAATGATGAGACCGGACGGCAGGGAGCTTCATTTTACTGCCTTCGTCAGCTGTGGCCCTGATTCAGCCTTTCAGTATGCCGCATGAAGAGGAATTTGTTTAGGAGTGCATGGTGACGAAATCTCACGGATTCTCGCCGGCTCCGCCGAGTTGTGCGCCGGGAAGACGCACTCGGTTGTACCCCTTGTCCTTCTGCCAACTGGGGGCACTGCGCGGGAAGTCCGTGGGATTCTTCCCCGTGCGCATCGCTTCGGCGAGCGCCCAGGCGCCTGCTACGACTCGGACGCCACCCGGGCTCTGCTCAGCAAACGCGCTCTGCACGAACGGATCGCGCACAAGGGCGCGAAGGCGCCCATCCAGGCCAGCCGGCGTTGGCATGCCGAACGAACGTACGCACGCCTGGCAGAACGCCTTCACCGCATCGCCCGTTGCCACGAGCGCCACATCACCGTCACCGACGCCTTCTTCGACCTCGCCGACGCGATCATCACCGTGCGCAGCCTGACACGACGGGCATGGGCGACTCACCGGTGGGACGAACGCCCGAACCGCCGCCCCCGGTCGTCGCGTGCGGAGGCGGCGGATGTGTGCGGAGGCAAAGGCGGATAGCCCATTCGGCCCCCGCGGGGCCGCCTCGCCCACGATGAGAGGCGGCCCCGGCGCGCTGCCCCCATGATGGGCCGGTGATCAGTGTCCTGTTCGCCGTGCTGACCGCGATCAGCAACGGCTCCGCCTCGGTGCTCCAGCGGCGCGCGGCTTCCACGGTTCCCGACTCCCACGCCCTGCGCCTGTCGCTGATCGGGCATCTGCTCCGAAAGCCCGTCTGGCTCGCCGGTATCGGGCTGGTGATGGTGGCCGCGGTCTGCCAGGCGGTGGCGCTCGCGACCGGGCCCATCGCCGTCGTACAGCCGATCTTCGTCATCGAGCTGCCCATCACCCTGCTGATCGCGAGCTACGTCTTCCGTTCCGCGCTGCCACGCACCGCCTGGTACGGCGTGGCCGCGGTGACCGGCGGTCTCGCTCTGGGCCTCGGTTCGGCCGCGCCCACCGGCGGCAGCCAGACCGTGGACGGTGTCTCCTGGATCCCGGCGCTGATCGTCACCGCGGTCTTCGAGGCTCTGTTGATCACCGCCGCACGACGGACCCGGCACAACACCCGCGCCGCGCTGCTGGCACTCGCCGCCGCCTGCGCGTACGCCGTCACCGCCGCGCTCCTCAAAGACGCCGTGGCCAGAATCGAGGACGGGGCGGGGTTCGGCACGTTCTTCTCGTCCTGGCAGTTGTACGCCACCGCCGTCGCCGGAATCGGTGCGCTCTTCCTCCTCCAGAACGCCCTTCAGGCCGGCTCCCTGGTCGCGTCCCAGCCGATGCTGACCCTCGGCGACGCGCTGATCAGTATCACGTACGGCGTGACACTGTTCGGCGAGAGCGTGCGCACCGGTTGGTGGCTGATCCCCGAACTCGTCGCGGTCGCCCTGATCACCGTCGGCTGCGTCGAGTTGGCCCGCTCTCCCCTGGCCTCGGGCACCAACCCGCCCAAGCCCCGCACCCACTGACGCCGCCGATATTCTGCGTGCCATGACCCACTCGTATCCGCGCCTTGACGATGCGGGCGTGGCCATAGCCGCGGTACGGGCCGGCGCGGACGTGGTGCGTGGCATGTACGGCCGGCCGCTCACCCGTATCGACAAGGGCGCCGGGGACTTCGCGACCGCCGCCGATGTGGCGGCCGAGAAGGCGATCCTCGGCGTCATCCGAGCTGCCCGGCCCGACGATGCCGTCCTGTGCGAGGAGGGTGGACAGCGGGGTGCACCGGACTCCGCGCGCCAGTGGCTGGTGGATCCGCTGTGCGGCACGCTGAACTACGCGGTCGGCAACATGCTGGTGGCCGTCAACGTGGCGCTGCGCGGCGGTGCGGCGGCGGTGGCCGACCCGTTCAGCGGCGAGGTCTTCTTCACCGACGGCGAGAGTGCCCGAGTGCGGCACGCCGGTGCCGACGCCCTGCTGGCGCCCACGCCCGCGACGCGGCTCGTGGATGTCAACCTGGACCCGCCGTTCCCGGGCGCGCCCGGATTCCGGGCCGTGGACCTGCTGGCCCACCCCGGGTTCGTCGAACGGTTCCGGCCCCGGGTCGTCTCCACCACGCTCGCGTTGGCCTGGGTCGCCGCGGGCAAGCGCTCCGCGTACGTCACCGACGGCGGCGACCTGTCCGGAAGCGTACATTTCGCCGCCGGGATCGCTCTGTGCCGGGCCGCCGGCTGCGTGGTCACCGGGATCGACGGCGCCCCGATCGGACAGACAGGTCGCGGCCTCGTCGTCGCCGCCGACGGCGAGACCCACGACCTGCTGATGTCGATGACGGGCTGCTGAGGCTGCCGCCATCTCCCGGACGGTGGCCGCCACTTGCTCGGCCACCGGACGTCGTACGACGCCGGGCTCGGCGGGAGCCTCAAGCCCGGACACGCCGGGGTTCTTGGCAGGTTGCCTCGTCCCGAGGGAAGCCCCAGTCCGGCGCCACGTGCTGGAAGGCCGTCACGGCAGCCGCCGTCACGGACCAGGAACCATTCAACGCGGGCGAGGGGGTCACCACGGCACAGGTCCGCTGCGGCGGGATCCGATGGAGATCCGCCCAGGTCCCACGGTCAGTTCCAGCGGCGCCTCACCGCCGTTGCCGAGCAGCAGCCGCGCTGTTCCCCCGGCGGACATTCCCGGCGCCCCTTTCCGCCCCTGCGGGCGATCCCGTGTGAAGCCGTCGCCCTTGGGGTCGCACACGCCCGGTCGTCACACACGCCCGATGCGCCGGCCGTATCCGTGACGCACGACGCCCCGCCGTGCCAGCTCACGCGAACCCTCATTCACGCGAGGAGAGTTGGGCAAGGCGGGTGTCGCGCATGATGCGGTCGACGGTGTCGGCCAGTGCGCTGTCGGCGCCGATGACGGTCTCGGTGCCGCCGGGCAGGAGGTCGAACTGCCGGTACCAGCCGCGCAGTTCCCGCTCGCCGTACTCGTGCGCCTGGGGTTTGGTGGCGTGCCGGGACAGGGTCTCCTGGAAGGGGACGTCCAGGTAGTAGCCGTGCGTCGGGCCGCGGTGGTCGGCGCGAAGCCTGGTGAGCATGGCGCCGTAGTGGTCGGCGTGGAGGATGCCCTCGACCACGACGTGATAGCCGGCGTCGAGCGAGTACCGGGCGACGGTGTCGATCAGACCGATGTTCGCCGCGCCGGGCCGGTCGCGTTCACGGAGCACGACACGCCGGAGATTGTCCTGACCGACCAGGGCCAGACCGCGGCCGAAACGCTCCCGGATCGTGGCCGCGACCGACGACTTGCCCGAAGCGCTGTTGCCCCGCAGGACGACGAGCCGGGTCTGTGTGGTGCCCACCCTCATCCGCGTCATCCTAGGGCGTGTTGCGAAAGTAGCGCCGTCCGCCCGAAGGGCGGGGCCGACGGCGTCTGGTGCGTGCGATCGCAAGGCGGAGGATCGTGCTCGTACTGGGCGTACTTGGACGAGTCCGACAACGCGGCGAGTGTGCGTGCCAGGCGTCGTCGGCCAGGCGGGACTTTCGCAACACGCCCTAACGGCACGGGTGGCACCGTCTCAGGCGCGCAGGAACGCCGACAGGCCCGCGAAGAGTCGTTCGACGTCGTCCGCGTTGTTGTACGGGGACAGGCCCACGCGCAGGCCGCCCGCGTCCCCCAGGCCGAGATGGCGGGAGGCTTCCAGGGCGTAGAACGAGCCTGCCGGTGCGTGGACCTGGGACCGGGCGAGGAAGTGGTGGGCGTCGAGCGCGCTGCGGTTGTCGAAGGTGAGCAGCATCGTGGGTGTCCGCAGCGCGGCGCGGGAGTGCCGTGTCACGCCGTCGAGTTGGGACAGCGCGTGCTCGGCGCTCTCGCGCAGAACCGTCTCGTGCTCCTCGATCGCCGCGTAGGCGGACCGGAGCCGTGCACGCCGGTCGCCTGTCGGGCCGGGGGCGAGGTCCGCGAGGAAGTCGACGGCGGCGCGTGTGCCGGCGAGGGCTTCGTACGGCAGGGTGCCGAACTCGAAACGCTCCGGTACGGCGTCGGTGGACGGCGCCAGTTTGTCCGGCCGCAGAGTCTCCAACAGCCGGGGGGAGGCGGCGAGTACACCGTGGTGGGGGCCGAAGAACTTGTACGGGGAGCAGACGTAGAAGTCCGCGCCGAGCTCGGCGACGTCGACGAAGGCGTGTGCGGCGAAGTGCACACCGTCGACGTACAGCAGCGCACCCGCCCGGTGGACCAGCTCGGCGATGGCGGCCATGTCCGGCCGGGTCCCGATCAGGTTCGAGGCTGCGGTGACCGCGACCAGCCGTGTGCGGTCGGTGAGCAGCGCGCCGACGGACGCCGCGGACAGGTCGCCCGTGGCCGGGTCGAAGTCCGCCCATCGCACCACGGCACCGGCCCGTTCCGCGGCCTGTACCCAGGGGCGGATGTTGGCGTCGTGGTCCAGCCGGCTCACCACCACCTCGTCGCCGGGTGCCCAACTCCGGGCCAGGACACGGGAGAAGTCGTACGTGAGCTGTGTGGCGCTGCGCCCGACGACGATGCCCGTGTCCTCCGCGCCCAGCAGGTCCGCCATGGCCCGCCGGAAGTCGCGGACGATCGTCTCGGCGTTGATCTCTCCCGGCGCCGCGGAGCCCCTGACCGACAGGGGATTGCTCAGCGCGTCGGTGATCGCCGCGATGACCGGCGCGGGCGTCTGCGTACCGCCGGGGCCGTCGAAGTGCGCGACGCCGGCCCGCAGGGCAGGTATCCGAGCGCGCAATGCCTCAACGTCGTACGTCATACGTCTCGAACACCCCTCACCACACAGCACAGGCCGGTCCGGTCCGGTCGGGGGCCGATCATCTCATCGCGGGCGTTCCACCGCTCGTACGGTTCACTGCTGGTAGGACTCGACCTCGGCGACCGGTCGCGCTTCGACCCGTCGCGGGTCCTCCCCGGCGTCCGCCTCCGCCCGCCGTCGCCGCAGCAGGTCCCAGCACTGGTCCAGTCGCTGTTCCAGAACCTTAAGTCGTGCACGGTCCGCCGGGTCGAGGCCCTTGCCGGGGGCCTGCTCGCGGAGGCGGTGTTCCTCCGCGACCAGCGTGTCGATCGTCCGCAGAATGTCGTCCGCCATCACTGCCTCCACTGTTGTGCGCCGCCAACGAGCCGATGTGCCAAGCGGGTTCGCCCCGCGCCGCTCACAGCACGTCCAGCGGCACCGGACCCCGGACGGGCGGGAATGCCGCGTCGAGGGCGGCGAGGTCGTCGTCGGTGAGGGTGAGCGCGAGCGCGGCGTGGTTGTCGCGGACGTGCTCCGGCCGGCCCGCCCGGGGGATCGCGATGACGCCGCTGTGGCGAAGGACCCAGGCCAGGGCCACTTGTGCGGCCGTGACCCGGTGGCGGCGGGCTACGGCTTCGAGTACCGGGGCGGTGAGCAGCCGTCCTTGTTCGACCGGCGAGTAGGCCATGACCGGGACACCGCGTTCCCGGCACAGGGGCAGCAGGTCGTACTCGATGCCGCGCCGGGCCGGGTTGTACAGGACCTGGTCCGTGGCCATCGCGTCGCCGCCCGGCACCTCGGCCAGGTCCCGCAGATCGGCGGGGTCGAAGTTGCTGACTCCCCAGTGGCGGATCTTGCCCGCGCGGACAAGGTCCTCGAACGCGGTGACCGTCTCCTCCAGCGGAACGGAGCCGCGCCAGTGGAGCAGGTAGAGGTCGACGCGATCGGTACGCAGTCGTTTGAGGCTGCGTTCACAGGCGTTGACGGTGTCCATGTGGCCCGCGTTGTACGGCAGAACCTTCGTCACCAGGAATGCCTCGTCGCGCCGGGCCGCGAGGGCTTCCCCGACCAGTTCCTCCGCGGCGCCCTGCCCGTACATCTCCGCCGTGTCGACCAGGGTGAGGCCCAGGTCCAGTCCCAGCAGCAGGGACTGCATCTCACTCCCCCGGTGCGCCGGGTCCTGCGCCCAGCCCCATGTGCCCTGTCCCAGCACGGGAACGTGTTCGCCCGAGGGGAGCGGGACAGTGGGGACGTCCTGTGTCGGTCCCATCGCGAGGCCGCTCCTCTCGCTCGTACCGTCCCCGCGCGGTGCCCCCGCTCCGCACCCGCGCTCCCTCTCCCGTCGAGACGGTGCGTGTGCGTTCACCTACGCCGCGGGGCTTGCGTCTCCTTCAAGGCTCTCACCGGGGCGCTGCCTGTCAACCGCGGCGGGTCTTCATCAGGGGCGGGTTGACTGCGGCGCGAGTCGAATGCGGCAGGGAGGGCCGGGACGCGTCACTCGGCGCATTCGACCCTTGCACCGAGTTGTGGTCTAGACCTAGCGTGTGGAGTCGGCGGCCTGTCCGTTTCCGTACAGAGGACCGATTCTTTGATCCACATCGTTCGACTTCCTGTCCGTTCTCACCGGGCGCAGCCGGGGCCGGGTCGGCCGGGACACGGCGATCGGCCGCGCGGTCCTCGATGTGGGGCACGCCGGGCACCCGCTCACGGAGCGGCCGGCGGAGTACGCCGTCCAGCACACCCCGCAACCGAGGAGACACATCCATGACACCCCCACCGCCCGGCACCGTCATCCTCTCGCCGCACTTCGACGACGCCGCGCTCTCACTCGCGGGGCTCATTCCCCGGCTTCCCGGCCCGGTGACCGTGGTGACGGTGTACGGCGGCGAGCCCGCCTCCCACCATCGTGTCTCCTGGTGGGACAGCGTCTGCGGGTTCTCCACCGCGCGGGAGGCGTACCGCTCCCGCCTCACGGAGGACGCGCGGGCCTGTGCGCTGATGGGCGTCGGGAGCGTCGCCCTGGACCATCCCGACGGCCCCTACGCCGACGGCACGCCACTGACGGCGATCGACGCCTACCTGGCCGAACAGCCTTCGGACACCCTGCTGTTGATCCCCGTCTCCACCAACCAGTCGGACCACCAGAAGGTGCGTGACCGCGCGCTGGCGGTCACCGCGAAACTCGGCCGCGCGACGCCGATGTTCTACGCGGACCTCCCCTACACCGGCCATCTGGACGAGTGGGGATCCGCCGGAGCCGATGACGCGCTCGGCCGCAGCCACCAGTACGGGCTCGCCTACCAGGACATGGCAAGCCGTCATGACTTGCGTCTCGAACACGAACTCACCCTGACGGATGAGCAGTGGGCCCTGAAGCGCGCGGCGGTGCTCTGTTACGGCTCGCAACTCGCCGCGCTGACCATCGATCACGGCATGGTGATGGCCCGCAACGGGCCGCTGCGCGCCGAGCGGGTATGGGCGGTGGGGCCGGGCGCCAAGGACAGCTGACCGGCGGCGTGCGGGGCCGGTCGGCCAGGGCGTGTTGCCGGAAGTCCCGCTTGGCCGACAACGCGGCGAGGTGCCGTGCCAGGCGTCCCGGACCCCCGAAGATCCGCCGGACAGGATCTGGTCACCCCCTTCGTCAGCGGTGGTGCGTACGCGTGGGTTCCTGGCCGGGCGGCCGGGCGCCGGGGTCGGGATTCGCCGTCCCCGGCCCTGTGCCCGTCCAGGCCGGCGGACCGGGAACCGTGTTCGCGACGCCCGTCGCACCCCGTCCGCCGCCCGGCGCGTCCGTCCCGTCCGGACGGGGCGCCCCGCGCTTCGCCGCGGGGGGTGTCGTTCCACTCGCCTTCGCCGAGGACCAGGAGCGGGTCGAACATGACGACCACACCGGCCAGCAGGAGAAAGACGAGTGGTCCCAGCAGCATCGGGAGCATGATCGACGGCAGTGACTCGCCCCAGGCCCCCTGGCGCGCCTCGCCGCCCGGAAGGTGGACGCTGATCGCCGCCATCCCGGTGTAGTGCATTCCGGTCACGGCCACGCCCATGATGAGGCTCGCGACCAGGCTGGGGAAGAACCCTCGCACGGACACCGCCGCCCACAGCGCGGCGGTCGCGGCGACGACGGCGATCACCACGGAGACGGCCACGATCGTGGTGTCGTAGTGGAGTTGGCCGTCCAGCCGCATGCCCGCCATGCCCAGGTAGTGCATCGCCGCGACGCCCAGACCGGTGATGACTCCGGCGGTGATCAGGACGGCCGGCGAGGTGCCCCGGTAGCCCACGATGAAGACACCGACGCTGACCACGAGGACCGCCACGGCGAGGCTGGCGACCGTGAGCGGAACGTCGTAGCTGATCGGCGCCTGTCGTACCTGGAAGCCCATCATGGCGATGAAGTGCATCGTCCAGACGCCGCAGCCGATGGACGCCGCCCCGAGCGACAGCCACCCCGGTTTGAAGGACCGTTCCGCCCGCAGTGACCGGGTGACGCAGCGCAGTCCCAGCGCGCCCCCGAGACAGGCCATCACAAATGCCGCGATCGGCGTGATGACCCCGTAGCTGAACCCGTCAACCGTGCCTTGCATGTGCAGCGCTCCCGTTCATCACATCTATGAAGAAGATGTGTAGGCGCTCACATGGCCAAATTACAACCCTCGTGGCCGAATAGGCATCAACCAAGGAGCACAAATGCCCCGTAGCGTCTGATAGTTACCCGGCGCCGGTGGGCAGGAGCCGGCGCCCTCATGCCGACACCGACACCGTCCAGGGCGAGCCGCGGCGCGCGTCAGGCGCCCGGCAGCCGGTCGAGGAATCCGCTCACCGAGCTGATCCGACCGTCCTCGGCCAGCGTGACCACGTCGAAGCCCGCCGCGGGCGCCGAGCCGTCGGCCCGCGAGACCAGGTCCCAGGTGAAGCGAATCAGGTGGTGGTGGGCGTCGGGAGTGCCCGTGAGCGTGAAGTCGAAGCCCGGGAACTGGGCGTGGGCACCCCGGATGGCGGCCGTGATACCGGCGTGCCCGGCGACCTCGGCCAGCGGGTCGGTGTAGGTGCCGTCCTCGGTGAAGGCCTCGGCGACGGCCTTCTCGACGTCCTCGTCGGCGGCGTTCCAGGCGGTGAAGTAGCGTGCGACAGTTTCGTGGTGGGTGGACATCTGCGTTCCTTTCGTCGTCTGGTCACCACCCTTTCGCGGCGCCGGAAGAACGTCGATTACCCACCAGGTAACGGCGGCGCCGGTGCGCCCGCGCGGTGTCTCAACTCCGCGCGGTGTGCCGCAGCCGGCGCCGTACCGCACGCTGGGCCAGCGGTCCGAGCTCGTCCAGGACCGAGGCGAGCACGGCCAGTTGTTCCAGCGCGTCGAGGGCGTCCCCGGCGCCTTCCTGGTCGACGCCCTCGTACAGCTCAAGACCGACGAAGGACGCGGCGACCGCGCGGGCGAGGCCCGCGGAGTCGGTGAGATCGGCGACCGGGGTACCGGCCAGCACCCGCTCCAGCACCTTCTCGATCTCGTCGATCCACAGGTGCAGACCGCGCCGGGCCGCGGTGGCCAGGCGGGGCTGGGTCTGCGCCCCGGCGAGCAGTTGGCCCAGGACGGCGACCTGGCCGCCGGCCCGCTCCTCGGCGTGCATCTCCCGCCCGAACTGGAGGAGTTCGGCGAGGGAGGTCACGGCGTCGAGCCGGGGACGGTAGCGGGCGACGCGCTGCTCGGCGCCGTGCCGGCAGGCGGCGCCGAGCAGCGCGTCGACGGAGCCGAAGTGGTAGAAGACCAGGCCCTGGTTGACCCCGGCCGCGGCGGCGATCGTACGGGCGGAGGTGCGGGCGATGCCCTGCTCGGTGAGCGTAAGCAGCGCCCCCTCCAGCAGCTTCGTCCTGGTGTCGCGGCTCCTGGTGTCCTTGCCGCGCGGGGCGTCGCCCCCGGAACCCGAATCGTCCTTCACGCGCGGGCCTCTTCCCGTACGGGACGCAGCCCGGCGCGCAGCCCGTACGAGCGCACGGGCGCGTACGCGGCGGCGAAGGCGCCCTCGTACCCGAAGAGCGGTCCGAAGCGCCGGTTGGTCACGCGTACGCGGATACGGAAGCAGCCCTCCGCGTCGTCGTAGGACTCCCGCACCTCCGCGTCGCCGCCGATGAGTTCGGGCACGCGCAGGTCCACCGGCCCTTCGCGGAAGCGGTGTTGGCCCGACCGGATCAGCAGGGAGCCGTCGGGTTCGGCGGTCGGGTGCAGATCGCTGGCGAGGTGCTGGTGCGTGCCGAGGTAGTCGAGGACGCAGTCGCGCTCGGGGCTGTAGATCATGGTGGCGTCGAACCGGCGGTCCCCGCCGGGCAGTTCGAAGATCCGGACGAAGGTGACGGTCTCGCGGCCGTAGGCGTCTGTGTAGGGCACGTTCTCGATGGTGAAGGGGATACGGCGGCCGGTGCGCGGGACGAGGATGTTGCGGGCGGCGCCGAGCGCGAGGAACGGTTTGACGAAGGGGCGGCCGTGCCAGACGCGGTCCATCACGCCGCGCCCCACGCAGGCTTCGCCGCTGTCGAGACCGACGGAGAAGCGCCGTCGCAACTGGGGGTGGAGCCGGTCGAAGTCGTCGCCCATGGCTTGGCGGAAGATCGAGGTCACGGGCGCTCCAGGGTGGCGAGAAGGGCGGGGTCCCGCACAGCCGCCGACGACGCGGTCGGGCGGCCCGGAGGCGTACGCAGACAGCGTCGGGCGGCCGGTGTGCGCGGCAGTGGAGGCAGCAGAAGCAGCAGGGCGGCCAGCGCGAGCGCGACGAGTGCGGGCAGGGCCCACGGCGCCGCCCCCGCGACCCCGTCCGCCCCGGACGGGGCGAGCGCGGCGAACGTGCCCGCCACGGCGAGGAGTCGGACCGCCGGCTCGGCCACCCCGTGGGCGAGGGATCGTGCCGGGCTGACCCCGTGCTCGCACCAGAGCCGCAGCCGGTCGAAGGACCAGGCCGTCGCCCACCCCATCAGTGGCCGGCACACCCACCGGTCGGCGACGGCGCCGAAGCGTCCCCAACGGGGACGGTAGTCGTAGCCGGTGAGGAAGCGGACGCCGTCGGGCGTGGGCACGTAACGCCAGTACCCGCTGCCCTCGGCGAGGAGGGAGAGGGGGTGCGGCGAAGCGAACCTCAGTACGGAGACGCGTCGTCCGTCCGCCCCGCCGCTCTCCCCCGCGCTGACGCCGGTGCCGGAGACGGTGAGGAAGGGCAGCACCCGGACCGCGTAGCGGAACCGCTGAGGCTCACCGGGCGGACGGGGCAGATAGTCGATCTCCGAGAAGCGCAGGTCCCACCGCTGGTGGTGCGCCGGGTCCTGGGTCCGTTCCCAGAGCGTGTCCATGTCCGTACGGATGCGTGTTTCGACGTACAGGCCCATCCCGTCCCCCGGCTCCCTCGCCCCGCCCTGTGTTGAGCGACTGCTCAACTGAAAATAGCAGCACTTTGAGCGGTCGCTCAAGAGCGGGATCGCCGAACGTGCTCCTTCAGGAGGTTCCGCGTCACGAACGAGGCGACGGCACTGAGTACGAGGAGGGCGATCAGCGCCTGCGGACCGTCGCCGGGAAAGACGTAGCCGGACGGAACGGCCAGCACGAAGGCGGCCAGGTCGAACCAGAGTGCGTACCGTCCGCGCTCGCTCGCGACCTCCCCAGGAGGCTGGTGCTTGTCGACCACCCGCCTGATCACCAGCAGCGTTCCGGCGGCGAGCACATTCACCCCGGCGTACACGGCCACAGCGATCCCGGCCTGATTTCCGTAGGAGCCCAGCACGTTGGAGACGAACGGCAGAAGGGCGATCGTCAGAAGGAGGAACATCGTCAGCCGTACGAGTACCGGCGGGCTGACGCGGACCGTACGCATCTCGGCGCGGTGGCGTCGCCAGTAGCTGGCGATCGCGTAGAAGCTGACCAGGAACGACACATAGCGCGGTTCCAGATCGGCGAGGGCCTGCCGCAGCGCGGCGTCGCCGGGATTCCCGCCGATGTCGGGCACCCGCAGGTCGAGGGCGAGCAGCGTCATGGCGATGGCGAACACGCCGTCGCACAGGGTGAACAGGCGCCCGATGCCCCGTTCGTCGCGGGCCTCTTCGGTCAGGGTCTGCATGGCGGCTCCGGAAGGGACGTGCCCGGGAAGAGAGACGTGAACAGGAACGTGACGAGTGGGCCACGAACGCTCGCGCCGATCCACCGGACACGCCCTGGCACACCCGGAGGCCTTCGGCGGCAGGAGGTGACTCCTGCCGCCGAAGGGCCGGGCGGGGCGCCGGAGGGTGAGGTCCGCCGTGGACCGTCAGGCCAGCAGGCGCTGCCAGTCGGTGGTGGTGAGTACGCCGGCCGAGTGGGCCCGGTCCGCGCCGGCACGGTGCAGGGTGGTCACCGCCTTCGCGAGGTCGGCGCTGTCGGCGGCCCTGGCCTTGGGGGTGATCAGCGGCCAGATGTCGGAGCCGAGGTAGCCGGTCTCGTCGGTGTGGCCGCGCACCATGGCCGCGCAGGTGTGCTTCTCGACGTTGTGCACATCGGCCAGCTTGACCACCGCGCGCTTCGTGACCGCGCCGAAGACCCCGTCCACCGGTACGTCTTCGAAGCCGCGGGCACGCAGGAGGTACTGCGCGGCCCGCACCTGGGGGCCGGCCGACCCCGGCCGCAGGAGCGGCCAGACGGACGGCCGGTCGGCCGGCGCGACGCCCAGCGCGCCGGCGACCGCGTCGCGCAGCTCCTGGAGTCGGCCGTAGAGCACGCCGCCTGGGCACTCGGTGGAGTTGAAGTCGCGGTGGCCCATGATGTCGGTGACCGGCCGCCCGTACCGGGTGGCGATCCAGGCGACGAGTTGGACGAGGGAGCCCCAGAGCGCGGCCGGCACGTCGACCTCCGTATAGAGGCCTTCGTTCTCGATGCCGATGACCTCGCTGTTCCGGCCGCCGACGTTCGCGCCCTGCACGTGCCGCGTACCGCCGCGTACGACGTCGAGGCTCTGGTGCCGGCCTTCGAGGACGAAGCCGCCGCGCGAGTTGGTGAACTGCTGGCCGGAGTCACCCCAACCCTGGCCGTCCATATGGAAGTTCTGGATCGACCGGCAGATCTCCATCGCGTGCTCCAGCGAGTAGTCCTCGCTGTTGCCGGGCTCGGCGGTGTGGTGCACGACGATGTAGGTGGGCACCCGGTCGAGCACGACGATCTGCTGGTTCGGGGGCCGCGCGCCCCATTCGGCGGTGCTGTGGATGCGCGGCTCGGGTGCGGCGAGCGACGAACCGGCCGCCGGGCGGCGGCTCGCGCGCACCGGGGCGGCGTTCGCGGGTGCGTTCACGGCGAGTCCGAGCGCGCCGGCCGCCGTGGCGGTCAGACCGCCTCTCAGCACCGTACGACGGCCGGGACCTGAAGGGGCAGCCATGTCGATCTCCTTGGGAAGTGGGGGGGAACGATCTCCCGGGTTCAACGACAACAGGCACGTCGCGCAACAGGGGTACGCCACTCCGGTGGGGCGGAGTCGAGGCGCGCCCACGATCCACGACGCGTCAAGACAAGCAATCCCGCCATGCTCCCGACAACCCTGTCAGGCAACCTATTTGACGCTCTTTCGGCTGTCTGACATGACGCGCGTTCGCGAATCACCCGCAGGACGACGAATCACCCCCGGCCGCCGTTGCTCGTACCGATAACGGATGGCTCGAAGTCCGTCAGGCGCTTTCCACGGGCGGTCTCCGACGCCTGCTTAGCCAGAACGGGGGAAATCTCGGAGTCTGTCTCCGATCGCGTATCTCGGGTCGGTCGGATCACACGATGATCGCGTTTCATGGCGCAGAACGCGGCGGACGAGGACGAACCGTCCGCCAACGCCCACGAAAGGCTTGACATGCCCCTCCTCCCCCGCGCTCGCCACGGCGCCAGAGGTGTCCTGGCCCTCACCTCGCTCTGTACGTGCCTGCTCCTCGCCGGATGTGCGCAGCAGGCGCCCGCGCCGGGCGACGGACAGCGGGCGGAGAGCCGGACGTCGCCGTCCGGGGCGGCGCAGAGCCGGAACGCGGAGGGCCGTCGCGTGGAGAGCCGGAGCGCGGAGAGCAAGTCGGCGGAAGGTGAGCCGGCGGGAGGCCGGCCCGAGCGGCGCCGGGGCGCGGCGGACGCCGCGGCTCGCGGACTCGCCGGTGCGCCGGTGGAGGCGGCGCTGGTCCGCGAGATCCCCGGTCTCGGCCCGCGCACCCGCGACCGTATCCCCGTCTCCACCCGCCAGGCGCTCGTCGTCAGCGGCGAGGGCCGGAATTCCTCACGGTCCGGCGTCGTGCTGTACGAGCGGAACGCGGACACCGGCTGGCAGCCCGTCACCAACAGCTGGCCGGCGCACAACGCGCTGCGCGGCTGGACCCGCGACCACCAGGCCGCCGACCTGCGCTCGCCGATCGGTGTCTTCACCCTCGGCGACGCCGGCGGCCGGCTTCCCGACCCCGGGGCCAGACTCCCGTACGACGAGGACAGCGCCTTCGAATCCCCCGGCACCGGCTTCCTGGGCGAGCCGCTGGAAGGTTCCTTCGACTACGTCGTGGCCATCGACTACAACCGGACACCGGGGACCACTCCGCTGGACAAGGCCCGTCCCCTCGGCCTCGAAAGGGGCGGTGGCGTCTGGGTCCATGTGGATCACGAGGGGCCCACCCAGGCCTGCGTCTCGCTGTCGAGAACGCACATGGTCGAACTCCTGCGCCTGCTGGACCCGGCGAAGCGGCCGGTGATCGTGATGGGCGACACCGAGGCGCTCCGCGGCTGACGGGGCCGATGGGGCCTTGCCGACGGGGGTACGAGGGCGACAGGGTGGCAGCCACGACACCGGCAAGCACTCCCCTCACGAGTCATCCGAGGTGCCCGGCATGAGAAACGACCGCTCAGGAACAGCCTCAGCCTCACAGCCACAGGCACAGGCACAGGCACAGGTACAGACACACGCACAGGCACGCGCACAGGCACGCGCCGCCGCAAAGCCGGCCGGCGGGCCGAGCCGTCGTCAGGTCATCGGCATAGTGGCCGCCGCCGCGACGGTCTCGGTGCCCGCCACCGCGACGGCCACGCCGACCGCCACCCGCTCCACGACCCGCCCGCGCCAACTCCTGGCCACGGGGCCGCTGTTCATCGGCACGTACACCTCCGGCGGCGGTACGGGCATCGGGCTCGCCTCGTACGACACGGCTACGGGCCACATCACCGGCACCGGGACCCTCCAAGGTGTCGGCGACCCCTCGTATCTCGCCGTGCACCCCGACGGCGGCACCCTGTACGCGGTCAACGAGCGCCAGGACGGCGGCGTCACCGCGATCGCGCTGGGCGCGGACGGCGGCCACACGGTCCTCGGCACGCGCGGCACCGGCGGATCGTCGCCCTGTCATCTGTCCGTGCACCCCGGCGGGCGGTGGCTGCTCAGCGCGAACTACGGCTCCGGCAGCGTGGCCGTCCACCCCGTCGAGACCTCGGGCGCGCTCGGCGAGCGCACCGATCTGGTGACCCACTCCGAACCGGCTCCGGGCCCCGGCCAGAACGGCCCGCACGCGCACCAGATCGTCACCACCCCGGACGGCGGCCATGTGCTGGCCGTCGACCTCGGCACCGACAGCGTCTACACCTACCGTCTCGACGAGACGGCGGGCACGCTCACCCGGGTGTCGTACGCGAGGCTGCCCGCGGGCGCGGGGCCGCGGCATCTCGTCTTCCATCCCTCGGGTCGATTCGCCTATCTGGCCAACGAGTTGAACAACACGATCGCCGTCTGCGGGTACGACCCCGGCAGCGGGACCCTCACCCCCGGCGAACCGCTGCCCACCGGCGCCGGCGGCAGCTTCCCCTCCCAGCCGGTGATCACGGCCAACGGCGCGTTCGTCTTCCTCGCCAACCGGGGGCACAACAGCCTGTCCCGCTTCGCCGTGGAGGACAACGACGCCGGCCTGCGGCTGCTGGACACGGTCCCCGTCGGCGGTGACCAACCGAGGCAGCTCGCACTCTCCCCGGACGGGAGTCTGCTCTTCGCCGCCAACCAGCGGTCGAGCGCGGTCTGCGTCTTCCACATCGACCAGGCCAGCGGCGAACTGGCTTCGGCGGGCGCCCCGTTCGCGTCCCCGGTAGCCGTCTGTGTGCTTCCCCTCTGACCGGGCGTGAGTCGGCCGGGGGGTCGGACCGGCCGGTCAGTTCGGGCGGTCCGGCCGGCCGGGCCCTATCCGTACGACCGCCGTACCGCCGTCCAGATCCACCGTCGTCCGGTGCGGCGGCGCCCCGTCCTCCTCGTCGTCGCGCATCAGCCGGGCGGACCGGCGCTCCTTCAACTCGCTCTGCTTGCCCGGCGAGAAGCTCGCGTGCAGCATCTCGAACCCGGTCGTGGAAACCTGCCCCTGCCGGGCGATGTTCCGCCACGGCAGTACACCGGCGCGACCGGCGCGCAGCAACAGTTGATCGATGAACGCCAGCGCGGTCAGCAGGATGACCAGACCGGGCAGAGTCATGAAGACGGCGAATCCCATACGTCAGTATCCCCCGCGAGCCCCGGCGCGTCACGAGCCTGCGGAGCACAGGTCCAGCCGCAGGGCCGGGTGGTGGGTGCGGCCCCGGCCACCGTGTGCGCAGAGGTGGCGCTCGTCGGTGGTGTTGAGCGGTGCGCCGCAGGCGAAGCGCTCGGGGAGGTCCGGGTTGGCGATGAAGGACCGGCCGTACGGGACGAGGCCGGCGAGCGCCGGACAGCGGTCGTTGTCGGTGAGGTGGAGGTAGAGCAGGCCGAGGCGGTCGACGGCGTCGAGGAGGGCGCGGTAGGCGGGGGCCGGGTCGGCCTCGGCCATGCCGAACGGGGGGTGCCCAGGGAAATCCGCAACGCCGTCCGCCCGGCCCCGACCGCGTCGGCGACGGCCGTGACCAGCTCGGCGGGGAAGCGGATCCGGCCCTGGTCGTACCGCCGTAGCCGTCCGTGCGCGACTGGTGTTGTCGGCGAGAACTGAAGGATCAAGTAGCTTTTGGCGCCGTGCAGTTCGCCGTGCGGTCCGATCCCGTCGAAGCCTGCCGCCATGGCGTTCCCGGCCGCCCTGACATGGTCGTCGACGGCCCGCCGGATGTCGTCGCGCGTCATCTCGCGGGGCGGGAGGGGATCGGCCTTCCCGCCGTCGCGTACGTGGCGGAGCGGGGACTGCTCGCCTCCACCCGTACGACCTCGGGCCACCGCGTACACCGGGAGCGGGCGGTCGACCGGGGGGTCCGTATCCAGGAGCTGTTCGCCGCCGGGCTGCTGCCGTGCCCTGCGGGACGAGGACGGGGGTCCTTCGGAGACCGCGACGCCGTGGCTCGTCGCCGACCTGACGCGGCAGCGGGCCGGGATCGACCAGCGGATCGCCGAACTCGTACGTACGCGCGAGGTGCTGGACGACGTCATCACGACGGTGTCCGGCGACCGAGGACGAGCGCGATCCACGAGCCGCGCCACCGGCGTCACCGCTCCCGTCCGGTGTCCCCGCCTCCCCGCCCGCCGCGCCGCTTCAGCGTGGGCCGCTTCAACTTGGTCCGCTGCATACGGCGCAGCCATTGGGTGAACGCGGTGAATCGCGGGTAGCGCTCACGCTGTTCCCGGGTGGATCTGTCCAGCTCCTCCATCAGCCGGCGGGAGCGGTGGTCGGTGTCGAGTTCGTCGAGCAACCGGTCGATCTCCGACAGCAGCGCGCCGTGGAGCTGCCACTGGCGCGGGTGCCGCTGCACGCCTTCCAGCAGCAGGTGTGCCGCTCGCTCGCGGCTCGCCCCGGCGGCGGTGAGGTCCTCCGCGAGCCGGGTCTCCGCCGCCTCGGCGGCCTCGCTCGTCTGCGT
Source organism: Streptomyces sp. NBC_01508 (assembly GCF_045040315.1). Lineage (NCBI taxonomy): Bacteria > Bacillati > Actinomycetota > Actinomycetes > Kitasatosporales > Streptomycetaceae > Streptomyces > Streptomyces sp. NBC_01508. The sequence continues at coordinate 44,951 of NZ_CP109419.1, forward strand.
GGTGACCAGCACCGCGAAGCTGACGAGCGCGTCCGCGACCTGCGACAGCAGCTCCTCCAGGGCGGATCCGACCTCGGGCGCGAAGAGGTCTTCCTCCTGGCGCTCCTTGGCGAGGTCCGTGATGGTGCGGGTGAGTACGCGCAGCACCACCGCGCAGATCTCCAGCGTGTCCAGGCCGGTACGGAGCACCACCCGGTACAGCAGCCCTTCCTTGACGCGCGGGTTGAGCCGCAGGCTGTCCTCGGCCTGGCGCAGCGCCGCGTCCACCTCGGCGATGCCGTGGTCGAGCCGTCGCGCCTCGCGCAGCCGGGCCGCGGCGAGTTCGACGGGGGTGTGGGTGGTCAGTTCGTCGCCGACGTCGCGCATCAGCCGGCGCATCTGCCGGGCCAGACCCTCGATGGACTCCCCGGCGGCGCCGACCCAGACCGGCGGCACGAACAGCACGTTGAACAGCAGCCCCACCACCGCGCCGATCAGTGTCTCCAGGACCCGGTCCCAGGCGGTGCCCGCCGCGTGGGTCACGCCGAGGACGAGCATGGCGCTGATCGCCACCTCGGGAACGAACTCGTTGACGCGGACGAGCCGGCCGGCCAGCAGCGAGGCCAGGATGATCAGCCCCAGGCTCCACCAGGACAGCCCCACGAGCGCACTGAATCCGATGGCGATCAGCACGCCGGCGACGACGGCGTTCACCCGGCGGACGCTGGTGGTGAGGGTGGAGTAGAGCGTCACCTGCACCACGAGCAGTGCGGTGAGGGGCGCGGTCAGCGGCGCGGGTTCGCTGCTCAGCCACAGCGCGACGATGTAGGCGAGCGTCGCGGCCGCCGTGGAACGCAGTGTCTGGGTGACGGTCACGTCGTTCCGCATGTCCAGCAGCCCGGTCAACGCCCCGCGCCCCGAACCACCCTTGTCGTCGTCGCCCGCGGCCCGCAGTCTCATGAGCAGCACCCTGCACACAGACAACGCGCGGAGTCCGTGCGACACGCGGCACCGGTGACAGCGACGACGGCGGCGGCGGGAGCGGCGACGGGATCTGACGAGGCGTCCGCGTTGTCAGTACGCCGTGATAGCCATGACCGTGGCAGTGGCAGTGGCACGACTGATCTTCGAAAACGATGGGTACTCGTATGGCAGGCGAGCAGAACTCCGAGACGACGGAGATGTTCCGGCGGATGGCGCTGAGCATGTTCAAGGGGGCACCCGCGGGCTTTCGACGGACTTCCCTGAGTGCTCGTGCCGACCGGCACGGAGCCAGCGGCGGAGTGACGAACGTACTGGCCGGCGGCAGAGCGCGGCCCGGCCCGCGGGATTTCCACCAGCAGTTGAGCCGGGTCTACGACCTGGCCGGGACCGGCACCGACGAGCTGGGCATCGAGATCGTCGTGGATCCCACCGGCCGGTTCGAAGCGGTCACCGGCCGGGCGTTGCTCAGCCGGCGGGGCTCCGCACCGGGAACGGAGCAGTGTCTCTACGTCCGCAGGCCCGATGTCCTTCCTCCCGACGCGGGTGACGACGCGCCCGGTCCGTCGCGGGCGGCGCGGTCCGGGGATCCGGTGGAGGCGGTTCAGCTGCTGGACCGGTATCTCAGGAAGCGGGCGGCAATACTCGGACTGCCGGAGGGCGACCTCGAATGGCTGCCCCGCCCGCTGGAGCCGGCGGAGATCGACGATCTGGAGCAGTCCTCGCCCGATATCACCCTCCCCGAGGATCTGCGCGCGCTGTACGCCGTGGCGGACGGCGACGGCGGGGACGGCGGCGCCCGGCTCATGGACCGTCACTCGTGGTTCGACCTGAGGCATGTGGCGGCGAGGTACCGGTCCGACCTCTGGTGGCTGACGGCAGCCTCGTGGTCCTCCCATCACCCGCACGCGGTGCGGTACGACGCGAGCCCCTTCGGTCTCGTACGGCGCTCCGCCCGCCGCCCCGGCTGGATCCCGTTCGCGGAGAACGGGGGCGGCGACTTCCTCGCCGTCGACATGGATCCGGCGGAGGGCGGACGCCCGGGGCAGGTGATTCGGATCGGCCGCAACCACGACGACGGCCCCGTCCACGTCGCCGATTCCGTGACCGCCCTGCTGCGCGCCCAGTTGGACGCTCTGGAGCGTGGCGCGTACGAGTGCGACGTCGAGAACGGCGAGCTGTGGATCGAAACCGGTCTGCCGAAGCGGCGTCGCGCCGCGCTGTCCCACTCGCGTGTCCACGAGGCGGCGGCATCGCTGGACGATGTCCAGGCACTGGTGACGACCGGAGAGACAGACCTTGAGCCGTTGCGCGGGGCGCGGCGGCTCTGGCGGGTGTGTCTGTCCGGCGCCACGGCCGTCGAGTTGGCGCCGCTGGGCGACGTCCCGCTGGAGAGCCTCGAACTCGACCTGGCCTCGGTGGACTTGGCGCCCCTGACGGAGCACCCGACCCTGCGCACCGTCACGGTCAGGACAGCCGCCCCGCTGTCCCTCGCTCCGCTGCGCGACTGCCCGCGGCTGTACGGGCTGGACCTGTCGAACGCCGCCGTGCGCGACATCGAAACGGTCGCCGAGATGAAGGGGCTGCTGTATCTGTCGCTGCGCCACGAGCAATGGCTGGACTTGTGGGACCGGACCGGCTCACCGTTCGCGCCGGCGGTGCCCGTGCTGGCCGGTACCACCACACCGGGACAGCTGGTGGAGTGGGCGGCCCACTTCGCGGACGGTGACCAGAGCGACGCACTCCATTACTACGAAGGGCAGTTGACCGTCTGAGGCCGACCGCCCGAGGACGATTCGGGCTGCCCTGGGGGCATTATCCGACGGACCGCGTGAGGGGGGCGCGGGGCTCCGGGTCCGCGTCCGGGTCCGGGTCCGGGTCCGAGATCGGCTGCGGGACGACCGGAGTGTCGGGTGCCAGGCCCTTGCCGCGCAGCCTGTCCATCTCCCGCCATTCCGGCCGCAGTCCGGTGAGATTCGTCGTGAGGAAGTACGCCGCCCCGCCCGCCAGCAGCACCGGCACCAGTCCGAACGAGGCCACCGCGGCTCCCCCGATCAGCCCGCCGAGCGGGATTCCGGACCAGGAGAGCGATCCGCTGAGCGCCTTGACCCGGCCCAGCAGGCGGCGGGGCACGCGTTCGTAAGTGACCGCCGCCAGGATGGGGTTGAGGAAGCCGGCGCCGAAGCCGCCCACCGCGAACACGACCAGCACGGTCCACAGGGGTGCGGGCGAGGCGAGGATCAGGAAGCGCGGCGCGCCCGCCAGGATGAATCCGCCGAAGAACACCAGCCGTCGCCGCATCCGGTGCGCGACGCCTGCGGCGATGAGGCTGCCGCCGATCGCCGCCAGTCCGCCCGCACTGGCGCACAGGCCGATGGCGCTCGGCCCGTTGCCGGACTCCTTGGCCCAGACGGGGAGGAGGACGGAGCTGAACGCGGCGTCCAGGAGGTTGGTGATCGCGACCATGACGATGATCGCGAGGAGCAGCGGTTCACCGCGCAGGAAGGTGAAGCCCTGGCCGAACCGCCTCCAGTACCCCGGCTCCGCGGACGGATCGGTGTCGACCCCGTCCGACGGAACGCGCTCCGCCGGTCGGCCCATGCCACGCGGCAGCACCAGCGCGATGATCACCGAACCGAGCGCGAAACAGGCCGCGTTGACGGCCAGCCCGGGCAGCGGCCCGAGGAACGCGATCAGAGCGCCGCCCGCCGCCGGACCGACGGTGGCGGCGAGCCGTTCGGTCACACCGGCGAGGGCGGCGGCCCGCTCCAGCGGGAGGCGACCGTGGTCGGCCGCCTCGGGGACCATGACGTCCTTCGCCAGATCGCCCGGCCCCCGCGCCGCGCCGATCAACGCGACCAGGACGAGCAGCAGGGGGAACGAGAGCCGGTCGGCCGTGTGCAGGAGAGGGACTGCGGCAGCGGCGGCGGCGCTGATCAGGTCGGTGGTCCAGGAGATGGTGCGCGGTCCGGCCCGGTCCACGAGCGGTCCGGTGAACGCCTTCACCACCACGTAGGGCGCCATCTCGCAGAAGGCGACGAGCCCGGTCTGGGTGGCGCTGCCGGTGGTGACGAGAGCGAACCAGGGCAGGGCGATGGCCGAGACCCGCGTACCGGTCAACGACACCGCCATGGCGGCGAGTACGCCGACGAGCGGCAGCAGCGTACGTCGCCCTGATATGACGTCAGAATCCGTTGCCCGCACCCCCGTTGCCGTCACCAGGACTCCATTCGCCGTGACCGTGCGCGAGCCGGGTCGCTCGCGGGGGCGGCATCGGGAGAGTCCGCGCCAGGGGTGTCCAGCTCGGGCAGGATCTGAGCGATCAGGGAGACGCGCTCGGCGCCCTCCGGCGCCTCGGCCGCCGTCTCCGGGTCGTCCGACCGGTAGCGGTCGAGGAGCGCGCGCAGCTCTTCCCGCAGACTCACCGTCTCCTCGGGAGTCAGCCGCAGCGACCAGTCGCTCATGTCGAAGGTGCCCCGCCACCGGTCGGGCAGCGTCTGTAGCTCACTGAGAGCCCGTTGGGTGCGCAGGGTGTACGCGGCGGCGACCGACTGGAGATAGGCCAGCGCCGCCTCGGGCTCCCGCTCGGCGAGTTCGGGCTCGCTGAACCACGTCGACCGGTGGACCGCGCGCCACCAGCGTTCCCGTGCGTTGCCGCGCTCCGCGTCCTCCTCGACGAACCCCGCGTCGCCGAGCTGGCGCAAGTGGTAGCTGGCCGTACCGGAGTTGACCCCGAGCCGTTCGGCGAGCCTGGTGGCGGTCGAAGGGCCGTGCTTCCGCAGCAGCCCGACGAGTTGGACACGTACCGGATGGGCCAGGGCGCGCAGTCCCTTCGCATCCAGCACGACCGTGTTCGGCGCGTGTTTCGGACCGCGAGGGGTGTCGTTCGAATCCGTCATGCCGAGCAGCCTAGACCGCAAACAGTTCTTCGCAAACAGTTCTTCGCAAACAGTTATTTGCGAAGAAGTCTTTGCGAATGAGCCTTGGGGTTCCTCCGGGGGCGGCCCGCGTGGTGGGGGCGCGTTCAGCCGCGCGCCTCCCCGGTCGCCGCCAGCCACTTGGTCAGCAGGGATTCGAGTTGCGCCGCCTCGCCCTCGGTCAGCGCGTCCAGCAGGCGGCGCTCGTTGGCCATGTGCTCCGCGAAGGCCCGGTCGATGAGCGCCCGGCCGTCCGGGGTGAGCGCGACGACCCGGCCCCGCCCGTCACTCTCGCTCGCCCGCCGGGAGACCAGCCCGGCCCGTTCGAGCCGGTCGACGCGTTTCGTCATGGCACCCGTCGTGACCATGGTGTGCCCGGCCAGTTCGCCGGGCGCGCGTTCGAAGGGCTCGCCCGCCCGCCGCAGCGCGGCCAGGACGTCGAAGTCCCCCTCCCCCAGCCCGTACTTCCGGTACACGACGCACAGCTCCTCGGTGAGATACACGCCGAGGCGGTGCAGGCGCCCGATCACGCCCTGCGGACGGACATCGACATCAGGGCGCTCACGGGCCCACTCCCGCTGGATACGGGCCACGCGGTCAAGGGATTCAGTCATGACGGCAATAATACCTTCCAGGGAAGATACTATCGCTTCCATGGAAGCTACCGCCTCGGCCCCCGCCCGCTGGTCACTCGTCACCGCCGTCGCGCCGATCGCCTGGGGCACGACGTACTTCGTCACGCGGCGCTACCTGCCGGCCGATCATCCGCTGTACGGGGCGGTGTTCCGGGCCCTGCCCGCCGGGATCGTGCTGCTGGCGCTGAGCGGACGACGGCCGCACGGGTCGCTGTGGTGGAAGGCGCTGGTGCTCGGCACCCTCAACATGGGGGCCTTCTTCGCCCTCGTCTACCTGGCGGCCCAACTCCTGCCGACCAGCATCGCCTCGACCGTCATGGCGACCGCGCCGGTGGTGATGATGCTGCTCGCCTGGCCGCTGCTGGCGGAGCGTCCGCAGGTACTGCCCGCCGTCGGCGCGGCCATCGGGATCGCGGGCGTCAGCGTCATGCTCCTCACGAACGCGACCGGGATCGATCCGCTCGGTGTGCTCGCCTCCGTGGCGGCCATGACGATGTCCTCGATCGGCTACATCCTCACCAAGAAGTGGTGCCCGCACGTCGACGTTCTCGCGCTGACCTCGTGGCAGTTGATCGCCGGCGGGGCCGTGCTGGTGCCGGTCGCGGTCGCCGTCGAAGGGGCACCGCCGGCCCTGGACGGGGGCGCGGTGCTCGGGTTCGCCTACATATCCGGCGTGGCGACGGCTGTCGCCTTCACCGCGTGGTTCACCGGCCTGCGGCATCTGAGCGCGGGAACGGTGGGGCTCATCGGTCTGCTCAACCCGGTCACCGGCGTCCTGCTCGGCACACTCGTCGCCGGAGACACCCTCACCGCGCGCCAGGGCGCCGGGCTGATGCTGGTGTTCCTCGGCATCGTGCTGGGACAGCCGGGCGTGACCCGGGCCGTGCGCGCCCGGCGCGCCCGCCGTAAGGCCGTTCTCTCCGGCGGCCGTACGGCTCGACCACCCCTCAGTGGACGGAGAACCCGCCGTCCACGAAGACCGACTGCCCGGTGACGTACGCGGAGGCCCGGCTCGCCAGGAAGACGGCCGCGCCCGCGAAGTCCGCCGCCACCCCGTTGCGCCCCGCCATCGTGCGCGCGGCAAGCGCCGCCACCCGCTCGGGGTCGGACGACAGCCGTTCGTTGAGCGGCGTCATCACGAACCCCGGCACGAGCGTGTTGCAGGTGACCCCGTACCGCGACCACGCCTCGGCCTGCGAGCGGGCCAGCGACTCCAGTGCGCCCTTCGAGACACCGTAGACACCGCTCTGGACGAACGCCCGGTGCGCCTGCTGGGACGTGACATGGATGATCCGGCCGAAACCGCGCTCGGCCATGCCGGGGCCGAACCGCTGTCCCAGCAGATACGGCGCCTCCAGATTCACCGCCATCGTCGCGTCCCAGACGTCGTCGCCGGTCTCCCCCATCGGGGGCCGCAGATTGATCCCGGCACAGTTGACGACGGTGTCGGGTTCGCCGAACATCTCCGCCGCCTCGTCGGCCACCGTACGCACGCCCTCGCGGGTGCCGAGGTCGCCGCTCACCCACGCCGCCCGGCAGCCGCGGTCCGTCAACTCGTCGACCGTGGCGGCCAGTTCCGCCTCCCCGCGGGCCACGACGACGACGCTCGCGCCGGCGCGGGCGAGGGCCTCGGCGATCGCCCTGCCGATGCCGGAACTGCCACCGGTGACCAGAGCCACGCGGCCTTCCAGGGAGAACAGTTCGGAGAGATACGCCTGCGAATCCATGCCCGCAGATTAGACGTCGCACGAGGCTCCCTGCCTGGTGGGTGACGTGCCCGCCGCGCGGGCCGCGCCGGAAACCGATCGGTCGAACCCCTTGGCGCACCGCGCGGGACACTCCAGGAGCCCGCCTCGGAAATGTTTCCATGGAATCGTTTGCAGACCGCGCCGGGATACAGTCCCCGCAGTCCTTCCTCACCCAGCGGGGGGTCGACGGCATCATCATCGCTCCGCAGGGCGAGGACAGCGGCCACCTCAGGACCCTCGCCACCACCGTGCCCCTCGTCTTCGTCGACCGGACCGTCGACGGGTTCGAGGTGCCCAGCGTGACCTCCGACAACGCGCAGGGCATCGACCAGGCCGTCGCCCATCTCGCCGACCGCGGCCACACCCGCATCGGCTACATCGGCGGCCCCCGGTCCATCTCCACCGGCCGCGCCCGGCACGACGCCTTCGTGCGTGCCGTCGCCCGGCACGGTCTCGACGCCGACCCCGGGCGCATCACCTCCGGGGACTTCCGCTCGGCGAACGGCTCGACGGCCGCCGAGCGCCTGCTGTCCGGCCAACGGCCGCCGACCGCGTTGCTCGCGGCCGACAGCCCGATGGCGGTGGGCGCGCTCGGCGCGCTGCGCCGCCGCGGACTGCGGATCGGCGCGGACATCGACCTGGTGGCCTTCGACGACATCGAGTGGTTCTCCGAACTCGACCCCCCGCTCACCGTCGTCTCGCACGACGCGCAGGCCATGGGGTCGACGGCGATGAGGCTCCTCCTCGACGTCATCGAGGGCCGCACACCCGAGTCGGTGATCCTGCCGGCCCATCTCGTCGTGCGGGAGTCGTCGGGCGGGGCGCGGCGACCGGCGTAGCCGGCAGGAGGCCGTACGCGGCCCCACCCCGGCCCGCGCCCGCTGTCCGGATCTCCCGTCCACGGGACCGGCGGTCCTGCCGTCACCCCGCACCTCACACAACTGCCCATCCGCATCAGGCCTTCCGAGGGAGGCGAGGCACCCGACCGGTGCCCGCCGTCCCGTACACCGCCCTGCCTTCCACACCATGAACGGGGATCCCCCATGCCCACCACCGTCTTCGTCGTCGGCAGCCTCAACGCCGACCAGCTCCTGGCGGTCCCCGCGTTCCCGGCGGCCGGCGAGACCGTGCTCGCCTCCGACGTACTGATCACCGCCGGGGGCAAGGGCGGCAACCAGGCCGTGGCCGCCTCCCGGGCCGGGGCGGCGGTCGTGATGACCGGCGCGCTCGGCGACGACGCGCACGGCTGGCTCGTACACCGGGCACTGACCGAATCCGGTGTGGACACCGGGTGGCGGGAGGGGACGGTGCGCCGGTCCTGAGGCCGGGGGCGCGCCCGCGTCGCCGGTGGCGCCCCCACAGGGGGGCGGTGCGGTGGTGCGGTTACGGTCCGGGGGGACGACGCCGCGCCACCGCCCCCTTGCGCACCGCTCCGGCGCGGGGAATCCGGCGTGCGGAATCGATACGCCGGACGAGGCATCCGGGGCGGCCTCGGCGACGAATACTTTCCGTGGCGGGTGACCCCACCCGCCACGGATGACAGAAGAGAGGCCAGGCACCACGTGCCCGTCAGCGATCCCCGTGCTCCGCTCCCGCCCGCCCTCGTGCTCGACAGATCGGCCCCGCGGCCCCGTACCGCCGTGCTGCTGCTGCACGGCGGACGCTCGGAGGGCATGGCGCCGCCGCCCCGGTGGAATCTGGCCGCCGCGCGGATGCGCCCGTTCACGCGGGCGGTGCTGCGCGCCACCGAGGGGCACGACGTTCTCGTGGGACGGGTCCGCTACCGGCACCGGGGCTGGAACGGCACGCGCGCCGACGCGGCGGCGGACGCCCGGCGGGCCCTCGACGAGCTGGAGCAGCTCGCCGGTTCGGTACGGGTGGTGCTGGTCGGCCATTCGATGGGCGGGCGCGCGGCGCTGGCCGTGGCCGGGCACGAGCTGGTGCGCGGTGTGGTGGGGCTCGCCCCGTGGTGCCCGCCCGGGGAGCCGGTGGACCAGCTCACGGACCGGCGGATCGTCCTCGTGCACGGTGACCGGGACCGGACGACCGACCCGACGGGCAGCCGCGATGTCGTGCGCCGCGCACGCGAGGCGGGCGCCGACGCGTGCGCGGTGCTGATGTCGGGCGGAGACCACGCGATGCTGCGGCGGGCCGTCGAGTGGCACGCCCTCACCACCGAGCTGGTCTCCGGTCTGCTCGGGCTCGCTCCACTGCCCGGTCCGGTGCGGCGCGCGTTCGAGGAGGGGCGGGACCCGGCGACGAGCGAGTGACGCGACGGGGACGCGACCCGTACGCGACCGGGTCGGCCGCCAGTCGCGTACGGGTGCCGGTCAGTCCCGCTCGGTCGTGACGCGTGCGGCCGGGAGGTCGGCGAGGATCGCGGACACCGTCTCTTCCGGTGTCTGCCCGGTGGTGTCGAGCCAGCGGCCGATGCGCGGGGTCTGCGTGCGCAGGGCGTGGTCGAGCGCCTCCACGGTCCAGACGCCGTATCCGGTCTTCGGACGCGCGTCCTCCCTGCTCCGCACGGCCTCGACGGACGGCGTCAGCACGACGACGTACAGCGGACGGGTGCCGACCCTGGCGACGAACCGGCTCAGGTCCTGGCCGATGACGATGTCCTGGACGACGGCGGTCCATCCGTCGCTCGCGTACGTGTCGGCCACCGTCGCCGTGATCCGCAGGCGCAGGTCCAGCTGGGCCCTGGCCTCCGCGGTCTCCTCGGGCAGCAGCTCCTCGCGTCCCGAGACGAGCATGCGGCGGAAGGTGTCCCCACGGACGTGGGCCGCGCGTGGCAGCCGTTCCGCCAAGAGGCCGGCGACGGTGGACTTCCCCGAGGCCATCACGCCGGTGATCAGGACAACCGCGGAACGTAGTTCGGTACTCACTGGAACCTCTCGATCGGGGGCGGCGCCCCAGAGACGGCGCTCAGCCGTGACTCGTGTCGATGACGCAGAATCCGGTTGCCCTCGGGGTCGGCGAGGACGACGAGGTCCGGGTCGTCTGGATAGCGGTCCCAGTCGACGCGTTCGGCCCCCAGGGACACCAGGCGTGCCACTTCCGCGGCCTGCTCGGCGGCGTCGCTCGCGTAGAGGTCGAGGTGGACGCGGGGGTGCTCCTGGACCGGAACCGTACTGAGCCCGAGGGACAGGCCCGGCCCCGGACCGCCGGCGGGGACGAGGACGACCCAGTCGTCCGCCGGCTCGCCGTCGCGCGGGACGTAGTCCAGCGCCCGGCACCAGAACGCGGCGGCGCGCCGCACGTCACAGGCGCCCATGACAACGGACCCGATGCTGATCATGAGGTGATGGTGCCAGAGACCTCGGGCGATGATCAATTGGTTTTGCCCGTCGCGGCAGGCACGCTCCGGCCGTGGGACGGGCCGTGGGACGGCAGGGGAAGACCCCGGTGACGTGATCAGTTGATCGCGCTACCGGGGTCCATGGTCTCCGTCTTCGCGCCGACGCTTCCCGGTGCGGCTCATCCGCGTTTCGCGGCGTCGCCGTAACGGCGCTCGAAGCGCTCCACACGGCCCGCGGTGTCAAGAACCTGCGAGTTACCGGTGTAGAAGGGGTGGCTCGCCGATGATGTCTCGACGTCGATGACGGGGTACTTCCGCCCGTCGTCCCACTCAATGGTCTTGTCCGATTCCGCGGTCGACCGCGTCAGAAACGCGACGTCGGCGGCGCGGTCCCGGAAAACAACCGGACGGGAGACGGGGTGGATACGAGACTTCATATGTGATCCCTTCCTGTCGCCGGTCCAGAGGTCTGTTTCGGCCCCCGGTATCCCCTACAACGGCGGGGGGAGACGGGATATTCCACTGAATTCCGTCTCTCCACCGGTCGCCGACAAACCGGTAGTTGGCCTGTACCCGCCCCCGACTGACCAGGCGTTCCGGTGATATTCTCGATATATGGCTGACCGAATACATCGGGTCGTTATCGAAGGCTCCCGGATCAGTACTCCCCGGTTGACCCTTCGACCGTGGGCGCCGGGCGACGCCGACGCCGCGCTGCCGGTCTACGGCGTGGACGAGGTGTCCCGGTGGCTCGCCCCGGCGCTGGAGCCCGTGTCGGATCTCGCCTCGATGGAACGCCTGATCGAACGGTGGGTGGCCGAGTCGGTCACCCTCGAACCTCCCCAGGGCCGGTGGGCCATCTCCCTGCGCGAGACCGGTCAGCTCGTCGGCGGCGTGGCGCTGCTGCCGCTCCCCCCGTTCGGCAGCGATCTGGAGATCGGCTGGCAGCTGGCCCCCGACGTATGGGGGCAGGGGCTGGCCGCGGAGGCGGGTCACGCCGTGGCGCATCAGGCTTTCGAGTCGAACGCCGGGGTGGAGGAGCTGTTCGCGGTGGTACGGCCCCGGAACAGCCGAGGCGCGGCGACGGCCCGGCGGGTCGGGATGGAGTGGGTCGGCGAGACGGAGAAGTATTACAACTTGCAGTTGCAGGTCTACCGTCTGCGCAAGGGCGACCTCGACGCGAGCGGTCCCACCGCGGCCATGCGATAGGTCGGCCGCGCGCCGTGCCGGCCGCCGTAGGGTGAGCGCGTGACAGAGGAAGCGGAGACCACGAACGGCGACCGGCTCATCTACGGCTGTATGGGGCTCGGCGGGGGCTGGGACACCACGCCCTACGGCCCGGCGGACATCGACGCCGCCGAGGCGGCGGTCGAAGCGGCGCTGGACAGCGGGATCACCACGTTCGACCACGCCGACATCTACCGGCACGGGAAGGCGGAGGCCGTCTTCGGCGAAGTCCTCAGCCGCACCCCGGGGTTGCGGGAGCGAGTCGTCGTCCAGACGAAGTGCGGCATCCGGCTCGCCGAGGGCGACCGGCCCGGCATCTACGATCTGCGGTCGGCGAGCATCGTACGGCGCGTCGAGGAGAGCCTGACCAGGCTGCGTACGGATGTCATCGACGTCCTGCTCCTGCACCGGCCCGACCCGCTCGCCGACCCGGACGACATCGCGAGTGCCCTCACCTCGCTCCACGAGCAGGGGCTCGTACGGCGGTTCGGTGTGTCGAACATGGGCGGCGCGCAGATCGAGCGGTTGCGGGCGGCGCTCGAACTCCCGCTGGTGGCCAACCAGTTGGAGATGAGCCTGGCCCGGCGGGACTGGGTGGAGGCGGGGGTGCTGGTCAACACCCCGCAGGCGGCCGACGGCGGCTATCCGCTCGGGACGACGGAGTACTGCCGGGCGAACGGGATCGGCGTCCAGGCGTGGGGAGCCCTCGCGCAGGGCCGTTACACGGGCCGTCAGGAGACCCCGGACGAGCGGGCGGCGGCGCGGCTCGTCGCCTCGCTGGCCGAGGCGAAGAACACCACACCGGAGACCATTCTGCTGTGGTGGCTGCAACGGCACCCGGCCCGGATCGCACCGGTCGTCGGCAGCGCGCGGCCCGAACGCATCCGCGCCTGCGCCGACGCGGCCGTCCGGGAACCGGAACTCACCCACGAGGAGTGGTACGACCTGTGGCTGACGGCGCGCGGCGCGCCGCTGCCCTGACCGGGGCGGTCCCCCCAAGTACGTGTGGTTACCGGCGAGTTGATCGGCTCGCCGGGGACCACAGCGCTGTCCGGCCGCGTCAGCGCGGCAGTTCCTCCTCGTTCAGGCGCTTGACCTGATCGTCCGTCAGCGCCTTGTCGTAGACGGTCACTTGGTCGATCGACCCGTTCCAGAAGTCGCCCTTGGCGCCGTCGTACTTGGCGCGGCCGAGCGACAGTGGTCCGGTGCTCACATCGACGGGACCGGCCGCCGCGGTCGCGACCGGTGCGCCGTCGACGTACAGCGTGATGTCGTCGGACGCCGAGTCACGGACCCCGACGAGGTGGTACCAGCGGTCCGTCTCCGGTTCGATCTCCAGTCGCGCTCGGTTGCCGCCGGGGGTGCTGAACGCGAACGCCCCCTGGCCGTACTGGAGATAGAACGGATTCTCCGTGCGCCGTCCGTCCTGGCTCACCGCTGTCGCGTAGTTGCCGGGGAGCGCGTCGAGGGTGACCCAGGCCGACACCGAGTAGCTCTTGGTGGTGTCGAGCACCGGTCCTTCGGTCTGCGCGTACTGGCCCTCGCCGTCGAAGGCCAGTGCCGTGCCGCTGACGCCCGGTGCCCAGGTGGAGCCGCCGACGAGGCCGAGGCTGCTGCCGTTCGGGCCCTTGTCCCGGGCGGTGGTGCCCTTGCCCTCGTCCAGCGGCCAGTGTCCGCCGCCGCTCAGCTCGTCGCGTTCGCCCGCCTCGGCGCCGGCCTCGATGACCTTCAGGTTGATGGCGCGTACGCGCGCCGGGTCGACCTTGAGCTGCCGGCGGTCGTAGGTGTAGAAGCCGTTGAGTTCGTTCTCCAGGTCGCTGACCTGGGTGTAGACGGAGCCGGACAGTTCGGCGTTCGCCGCTTCGAGGTAGAAGTCCGTGGTGTTCTGGACGTACTTCGCGGTGAGTGCGTCCTTGTCGGCGACTCCGCTGTAGATCGCGGCGGGCACCCCGGGCCACATGTGCCCCGGGGTGCGGAGCGTGAAGCCGCCGTGCTCGCCGTCCATCGCGGCGCGGTGGTCGGGGAAGGGGGCGTCGTTGTTGACGTAGTCGTGGTGGTCGATGATCTCGCCCTTGCCCGAATCCCCCTTGGAGGAGCAGCAGTTGACGCCACTGTGGGCGTTGACGATGCGGGAGGGGTCGGTCTGCTTCACCGATTCGGCGATCCGTCCGGTCTCCTCACGGTTCCACTCGCCCCAGCCCTCGTTGAAGACGATCCAGCCGATGACGGAGGGCGAGTTGTGCAGTTGCCGCATCATCTGCTTGCCCTCGGCGACGAAGGTGCGCTGTCCCGCCTCGCTGACGATGTCGCTGGAGACGAAGTCCTGCCAGACGAGCAGGCCGAGCTTGTCGGCGTGGTGGTAGAAGCGGGCCGACTCGACCTTGATGTGCTTGCGTACGGCGTTGAAGCCGAGCTTCTTCTGCGCTTCGAGGTCGAACTTGAGGGCCGCGTCGCTGGGTTGGGTGTAGAGGCCGTCGGGCCAGAAGCCCTGGTCCAGCATGGCGAGGGAGAAGAGCGGCTTCCCGTTGAGTACGAGTTTCTGGTAGCCGCCGACCTTCTCGATGCCGACGGACCGCATGCCGAAGTAGCTGTCGACGGTGTCGGTGGACCGGCCGTCGGTGAGGGTGACATCGAGGTCGTACAGGTAGGGGTCGTCCGGGGTCCAGAGCCGCTGGTTCTTGATCGGAAGGCGCAGTTCGGTGCCGGGACGGCCGCTGACCGTCGAGACGATTCTGCCCCGGGCGTCGCGTGCGACGGCCCTGACCTTGGCATCGGGTGAGGCCTTGGCGGAGTTGACGGTGACGGCGAGGCTGCGGGAGTCGATGTCGGGCGTGGTGACGAGTTCGTCGACGGCCGCGGTGGCGACCGGCTCCATCCACACGGTCTGCCAGATGCCGGACGACTGGGTGTAGACGATGCCGCCGGGGTCGGTGGACTGTTTGCCCATCGGCTGGTCGGGACCGTTGGTGTCGGCGACGGCGACGACGATCTCCTGCGGGCCCTTGCCGCCGTTCTTCAGCGCGTCGGTGATGTCGGCGCTGAACGCCGTGTAACCGCCGGTGTGTTGGGTGACCTGGGTGCCGTTGACCCAGACGCGGGTCGCGTAGTCGACGGCGTCGAAGTTGAGCTTGAGCCGCTTGCCCGTGCCGACCTTCCAGTCCTGGGGGACGGTCACGAGCTTGCGGTAGAACATGTGGTCCTCGTGGCGTTCGAGGCCGGAGAGCTGCGACTCGACCGGGAACGGCACGATGATCTTCTCGTCCAGGTCCTTGCCGAAGACGGGCTTCTCGTCCTTCTCGGCGCCCGCGAACTGCCAAGGCCCGTTCAGGTTCTTCCAGTTGTCGCGCACCTGCTGCGGACGGGGGTACTCGGGCAGCGGGTTGTTCCGGTCGACCTTGTCGCCCCACTCGGTGGTGAGCCGGTGCGTGGATTCGTTGGCCGACGTGCGCATGATCTCCGGCACCGTCTCGCCGCCGACCTGGAGGCCGCCCTGACCGTCGTAACGGAAGCCGACCCGCTGGTCCTTCTGGACCGGCGCCTTCAGCGTGACGGTCAACGAGTTGGGGTCACCTGGGGTGCGGGCGACGGAGGAGAGCGGCATCGGTGTGGTGTCGACCTCGACCTTCAGATGGTCCTTGAGCGCCGCGACCGTGCCGCCGACCTCGTCCTCGAAGGTCGCGCGGAGCCGGCGGCCGTCCTGACCGACCGTCAGCGAGACCGGGTACACCTCGAATCCGGCGGGCGGGGTGAACGCTGACTCGGGGACGATCTGCTTCCCGGTCCCGGCCCCCGACCAGCGCAGGAACATGTTCGCGCCGCCGGTGTCCTGGAACATCTCGACCCGGATGTCCTGCGGCTCCCCGGCGGTCAGCGTGACCGGTTCGCTGGTCTGCTCCTTGTCCCAGTCCGGCTCCCAGTGGTCGATCACCACCTTGTCGCCGATCCACACCCGGAAGCCGTTGTCACCGGTCGCGTAGAACGTGTAGTCGCCGCTCGCGGGGGCCTCGATCCGGCCGGTCCAGCGGGCGGTGGTGTGCTCGGTGCGGCCGGTCAGGGACTCGAACGTCGTGGCCAGGCCCGGGAATTCGATCTGCGGGTCGAGGGCCACTCCCCCGAGGTCGGCGAAGTCCCGCGCGCCGGGCGCGGACATGCTGAAGTACTCGCCCTTGAGACCGCGCACGTCCTTCGCCGCCGGGGCGGCGGCGGACGGCACGTCGGCGGACGGGGCGCCGGCGGCCGTCGCGGCCGGGGCGAACCCGCTCGTCGGCAGCAGCAGGGCGACCGCGAGCAGCAGCGAACGGAGCAGTGGGCGGGAGCGGGTGGCGGGCTTTCGTCTCATGGATGTCCTCGGTGTCCTCGCGCGGGCGGGGGCGGAAGGGTCTTCGTACCGTCGTCATTACAACGGTTATTACAACGTTGGAAAGAGTGCGCAGCGGAATGACAGCACGCCTGCTCGACAGGTGTCCAGAGGTACGACAGAAGGCGTTCGCGGGACGCCGGGCGCAAATGCGTTGCCGTGGAGGCGGGTTCGGCTCTACCGTCGACCCCATGAAGCGTGCCGCCATGACGACGACGCCGGAGAGTGTCCCGGCGCGCTGACTGCTGATCCAGTCCGAAGCCCCGGGGCGAGTGCCCCGGGGCTCATGTCTGTCCGGCCACGCGGTCACTCGCTCCACGCAAGCGAGGAGACCCCCATGCACGACCACCGCAGACTCGGCCGCGAGCTGGGCCTGTTCGACACCGATCCGCTGATCGGCGCCGGCCTGCCGTACTGGCTGCCGGACGGCGCGACCGTACGGCACGCCCTGGAGGAGTACATCCGGGGCGTCGAGCGGCGCGCGGGCTACCGGCACGTGTACTCACCGGTGCTGGGCAAGCGGGAGTTGTACGAGATCTCCGGGCACTGGTCGCACTACAGCGACGACATGTTCCCGCCGATGGATCTCGGCGGGGAGCAGTTCGTCCTGCGCCCGAGCCTGTGCCCGCACCATGCGCTGATCTACCGGTCCCGCGCCCACAGCTACCGTGAACTTCCGTTGCGGATGGCTGAGTTGGGCGCCATGTACCGCTCCGAGCTGTCCGGCGTGCTGGGCGGTCTGAGCCGCGTACGGGCCATCCACCTCAACGACGCGCACATCTTCTGCACAGTGGACCAGGTGGCCGATGAGGCGCGGGCGGCGCTGGAGCTGATCCGGCGGGCGTACGACGCGCTCGGCATCCGCCCGGCGCGCTTGCGGCTGTCGCTGCCGGGACCCGGCGGAAAGTACGTCGCCGATCCGGCGCTGTGGGAGCGGTCGGCGGCGCTGCTGACCGGTGTCCTCGACAGCTCGGGCGTCGCGTACGAGGCGGTGGCGGGCGAGGCGGCGTTCTACGGCCCGAAGATCGATGTGCAGATCGCCGACGAGGCCGGGCGCGAGTCGACCCTGTCCACCGTCCAGGTCGACTTCCACCAGCCCGAGCGGTTCGATCTGCGCTACATCGGGGCCGACGGTGCCAGACACCGGCCGGTGATGATCCACCGCAGTGTCATCGGCAGCGTGGAGCGGGCTGTCGCGCATCTCGTGGAGCAGCACGGCGGCGCCTTTCCGCCGTGGCTCGCGCCGACCCAGCTCGTGGTCCTGCCCGTCTCCGACACCGAACTCCCGCAGGCCGCCCGGCTCGTGGCGCGGTGTGCCGCGCGAGGGCTGCGGGCGGAGTTGTCGGGGCCGGAGCACGGCACTCTGGGCGCCCGGGTCAGGGCAGCCAGGCTGGTGCCGTACCAGGCGGTGATCGGCGCGAGGGAGGCGGCCGGGGACTCGGTCGCGCTGCGCCTGCGGGACGGGCGGCGGATGGACGCCCTGCCGGCCGCCGAACTGCCGTCCCGTATCGGTGCGCTGGTCGGCGCGTACGGCACCGGTCTGTGGGACGAGGAGGGCGGCGGCGGGGCCGTACGGCACGACTGATCCGCCGGGTCTGAAGCCGGACGCGGCGGGCACGCTTGCCCTGAACGCGGCACAAGCGACGCACACATGAGGTGAACGCGCACGAACGGCACGAGGATCACCGATGTGACCTCCGCACCGGGCGTGGTGAGCGGCGACGGTCCGGCGGGAATCCACGAGGCCCGCGACACCGCCCGGGTCTTCACCGGCGGCCTCACTCCGGCACCGGGCTCCGGCGCGGTCGACAGCGTCGTCCTGATGGTGTCCGAGCTGGTCACCAACGCGCTGCGGCACGGCGGCGGCCGGTACTCGCTCGAACTGTCCGCCGGAACCGTGTCCGTGTCCGGGGCCGAACCCCGCCCCGGTTCCGGACACGGACGCGGACGCGGACGCGGCAAGACGATCTACGCGGTGCTCCCTCGGTAGGGACTGTCCGCCGGAGGCCGAGGGCGGTGGCCACGTGTCCGGCTGGTGATCTTGGGTATTCGGGCCTCATGTTGAAACACCGACGTATCCGGATCCTGTTGGTCCTGCTGGTGAGTTGGGCCGCGACGGCCGGGGTGGAGCGGTTCGGCGGGGAGCTGCCGTGGCCGACGGCCGCCGCGCACGCACTGCTGTGGGCGGTGCTGGTCGCGTTCGTCTGGTGGTTCGCGGAGTGGACCCAGGTGCAGCGGCGACGCCCCGATCGGACCACGACCGATGCCGTGTCCGGCCGATCGCACCCCGTCGACCGTCGACGCTGACACCCGCAGCCGGATTCACATGCTTACCCCGCTCGACAACCATTAGATTCCGCATTACTCTCGTACGCATGGAGAGCATTCGGCCCGTTACGTCCGACCCAACGCCCCCGACAGCGGCCCCGCTGCTGGGTGAGCCCCTGCCGGTCGAGTTCATGAACACGATCTGGGCCGACCGGGACGGCGTACACGACGAGCTGGCGCATCCCGAAGGTCTCGCGGCCTGGCTGCGTGGCGTGCGATCGCGCCTCCCGGCGGCCGAGGGCCTGTCCTTCGCGCGGCTGCCGGAACCATCGGCCGACGAACTCCGACGGTTCCGGCAACTGCGGGACGCGCTGCGCCACCTCGCCGCCGTCACGACCGGCGACTCGCGGGACTCGCGGGGCACCGTCTCCGGGGTCGCGTCCGATGCGGCGGCGGTCGCCGCCGTCAACGAGTGCTGCGCGTACGCGCCCTCCTGGTCCGCCCTGGAGTGGACCGGAGACGACGGGCCGACCCGTACGGCCGCCACGAACGACACCGCGACCGCGTGGATCCTGTCGCGTGTCGCGGAGGACGGCGTACGGCTCTTCGCCGGGCCCGGCAGGACCGAACTGCGGGCCTGCCACGGTCCCCGCTGTGTGCTGTATTTCGTGCGCTCCCATCCACGCCGCGAGTGGTGTTCCGCCGATTGCGGCAACCGCGCCCGTGTCGCCCGGCACTACCGGCGCCACCGCGGCACCGACGAGTCGGCGAAGGCGTGAGCCCACGCCTGCCCACCCGGGCCGCCCCATCCACCCTGCCCGCCTGACAACATACGGAGTCCGTCATGGTCGACGTCCATCACCGCTACGCGACAGTCCAGGGCCGACAGCTGTTCTACCGGGAGGCGGGCCCGGCCGACGCGCCCGTACTCGTCCTGCTGCACGGCTTCCCCACCAGTTCGTTCATGTTCCGCCATCTCATCCCGGAACTGGCGGACCGCTACCACGTCATCGCCCCCGACCTCCTCGGCTTCGGACTGTCCGACGCGCCCTCCGTCGAAGAGTTCGACTACACCTTCGACGCCCTCGCCGATCTCACCGCACGGCTGCTCGCCGACCTCGGAGTGTCCCGGTATGCCGTCTACGTCCAGGACTACGGCGCCCCGATCGGCTGGCGTCTGGCGCTCAGGGCCCCGGACGCGATCACCGCGATCATCACGCAGAACGGGAACGGCTACGAGGCGGGCCTCGTCGAGAGCTTCTGGGAGCCCGCCCAGGCCTATTGGCGCGAACAGACCCCCGAGACGGCGGACGCCGTCCGCGAAGCCGTCAGCCTGGACACCATCAAGTGGCAGTATCTGCACGGCGTCGCGGACCCGAGCCTGGTCAGCCCCGACACCTGGCAGCACGACCACGCCCTCGTCTCGCGCCCCGGCAACGACCGCGTCCAGCTGAAGCTGCTGCTCGACTACGCCACCAACCTGGCGCTCTATCCGTCCCTGCACGCGTATCTGCGTGATCGCCGGCCTCCGCTGCTGGCCGTCTGGGGCAGGAACGACGAGATCTTCGGGCCGGCGGGCGCCCGCGCGTTCGCCGACGATGTGCCCGACGCACAGGTGCACCTCCTCGACGGAGGCCACTTCCTGCTCGAAAGCGCGCTGGACGAGGTCACCGAGCTGATCCGGGCGTTCCTCGCGAAGGCGGAGCTGCCCGCCGGCTGACCAACGGGACATCGCCGTCGCGTCGTTCCGGCGCGATGTCCGATTCCCGCCGGCGGGGGGAGAGCTCCGGGCGGCACTCTCGACAGTGCTACGAGAGTGCCGCCCGGAGAGGCGGAGAGACGATGAAGACCATCAACCGGGCAGCTGGGATCGGCGATCGCGTCGCCGCGCGGGACTGGGCCGCGATCACCGGTGATCTCGACGCGTACGGCAACGCCCTCACCGCCCGGCCGCTCCTCGCCCCCGCCGAGTGCCGCGCCGTCACCACGCTGTACGACGACGGCGAGCGGTTCGTACGACCGTCGACCTGGCCCGCGCGCCCGGACGCCGCGTGAGCCCGTTCGCCGACGACGTGGACCCCGCCGACCCGGGCGGGCGTTCGGTCCGGTGTGTCCTCAGGTGCTCAACGGGTCGCCGTCGACGGCCAGTTCGGCCGCCGCCCGGTCGAGGGTCGCCCGGTGGCCGAAGAGGCCGGGCAGGCCGCCCGAGTGCAGGAAGACCGTGCGCCGGCCCGGTGTGATCTCGCCGGCCTCGACCGCGGCCGTCAGTCCGGCCAGCGCGCGGCCGGTGTAGATGGGGTCGAGCACCATGCCCTCGGTGCGGGCCGCCAGCGTGAGGGCGGTCATGACCGGTTCGGTGAGCGCGGAGTAGCCGGATCCGACCTGGTCGAGGCGGATACGCAGGTCGTCCGGCGGACAGGGCGTACCGGAGAGACCGGAGACCAGGTCCGATACGACGCGGCCCGGATCGGCGACGGCTCCGACGTGGACACCCAGCACCCGCTCGGGTCCCAGTGCCCCGACCAGCCCCGCCATGGTGCCCCCGGAGCCGAGCGCGACCACCACCGTCGCCATGTCGGGTACCTGGTCGAGGAGTTCCTGGCCGCACTCGACGTAACCGCGGGCGCCGAGCACGCTGGAGCCGCCGAAGGGGATCAGCGCGGGGACGGCCCCCCGGTCGCGCAGCGTGCCCGCCACATGCCGGGCGGTGGAGGCGAGTTCGTCCCTGCCGACACCGCCGGCCCACACCACCCGTGCGCCGAACAGGCCGTCGAGCGTGAGATTGCCGGACTCGGACGAACCGGGCTCGCCGGCCAGCACGAGGACGACGTCGAGTCCGAGCCGGGCGCCCGCCGCCGCGGTGAGGCGCGCGTGGTTGCTCTGCGGCGCCCCGGTCGTCACCAGGACCGTGGCACCGTCGGCCAGTGCGGTTCCGCAGGTCCACTCCAGCTTGCGGACCTTGTTGCCACCGCCGCCGAGGCCGGTGAGATCGTCGCGTTTGACCCACAGGTCGTCGGCGCCGAGGCCGAGTGCGCGGGCCAGTCGCGGCATCGGTTCGAGCGGGGTCGGCCAGCTGCCGAGAGGGGTACGGGACGGCTGCCCGTCGCCCGTGGAAAGGGTCACCATGGCTCCACTCTGCCCGCTCGCCCGCGCCACGGCGCACCCGACGCACTGTCCCGCCGGTCTACTCGATGTCCTGGTCGGCGGCCGTGCGCCCGACCAGTCGTTCGTAGCGCTGGCGGGCGGCCTGCGGGGTGCCGAGGCCGAGGCCGAAGGCGATCTCCTGCCAGGTCATGCCCCGGCCCCGCGCCATCTGGAGGAGTCCCGCTTCCAGTTCGTCCATGTCCCCGCGGGCGCGCGGCACGAGGCTCAGCGCCGCGGTGACGTCGGCGTGGTCCACCTCGGGCTCACCCTCTTCCGGCTTCGCCGCCCCGCTGAGCAGGAACGACACGAGCCTGACGGCTTCGTGCGGCGCGATGACGGACGGATGCGCCTGCCGGCGGCGCTGCGCCTGCGTGGCCGCGTGCCGCTCGGCGATACGGAACAGGGAAGCGTGCACGCGATGTGCGCGGGCCTGGTCCGGGTGCGGCGCGGTGAAGGGATCGGAGGCGTGCTGACCGGGAGTCGATGACATGCCCACCAGCATGGTTCGACTCACGTATCGATGTCAACCGATCGTGTTGAACATCTTGTTCATCACCTCTCCCGGCCGGAGGCTCAGGGGCGGTACACCTCGCCGGGCTTCGGGACCGCCGGGGCGAACAACTGCGGAACGGTGACGAACGTGAAGCCGCGCTTCTTCAGCTTCTCGATGATCCCGGGCACGGCGGGAACCGTCCCGTCGTAGATGTCGTGGAGCAGGATGATCCCGTCGGCGGAGGCGTCGTCGAGGATGCGGCGCTCGATGAGGGCGGAGTCGGTCGTGGAGTAGTCCTTGGCGGTGGCGCTCCACAGGACCTGCGACAGACCGAGTTCGCGGGAGACGTCGGTGACGTCGCCGTTGGTACGGCCCTGCGGCGGGCGCATCAGCGTCGGCTCGTCTCCGGTGATCTTCGTGATGGCGTCCTGCGTCCGGGAGAGTTCCTCGCGTATCTCCGCCGGGGCGAGATCGGTCAGTATGCGGTGGCTCCAGGTGTGGTTGGCGACCTCGTGCCCTTCGTCGGCGATGCGCCGGACGGTGTCGGGATGAGCCAGTACGTGATTCTTGCCCAGCAGGAAGAAGGTGGCCGGCGCCTTCTCCTCCTTGAGGATGTCCAGCAGCCGGGGTGTGTCCTTGGCGGGGCCGGCGTCGAAGGTGAGGGCGATGCACTTGGACTTGGCGCAGTCGACCGAGCCATAACGCCCCTTGCCGTCACCTCCCGCGTCCGCCCTGGCCGAGGCCGGTGAGACGGTCTGCGTCCCGCAGCCGGCGAGGGTCAGGGCGAGGGCCGCGACGGCGGCGAGGGCGGCGGCGGCCGTACGGCGCACGCGGGCGGCCGGGGCGTTTTCGGGCAGGGCGGAGCTGGGCGTGGCGGTTCTGGGCATGGCGGAGCTCTCTCTGTGTTCTCGCGGCGATCGCCGCGCACAGCCGCACGGCCGGGCGGGCACGACGGGGTCCGCCCCGGTGCCTCGCGGTGGTCCGTGCGAGCGGGGTTGCGCGGGAAGGAGGTGGTGCGGGATGGGGGTGGGTGGCGCTTGTCGCGCGGAGGAAGGGCAGCCCCTCGGAAGGGCGGGTGCTTACATCCGGCGCCCGTCACCGTGAGCGGGCGCGGGGTCGGCCGGCTGGAGCCGGGCAGGGCATAACGTGCCAGGCCAGGCGGGGTCCCATGACATGCCGATCACTATACACACGCTGTATACCCGGGGCGTATAGAGGTCCGGAAACCGACCCCGGGAACGCGGCAATACGGTGAACACGCCCAATTCGCACGTGGGAGTGCCCCGTTGGGGGAACACGCTCGGGGACAGGCAAGGCCCTCGCCCCAGGAGGCCACGGAAACGATGGACGCCAACCTCACGGTCGCCCTGGCCGTCGCCGCCGTCGCGATCGTCGCGATGCTCGCCGCGACGATCGTTCTTCTCGTCAAGGTCTTCCGGACCCGCGCGCTGCTGCGCGAGGCCGGGGTGCCGCTGAGCAACCGCGCCGCGTACTGGGGAGCCCTCATCTACGTGATGAGCCCCGTCGACCTGCTGCCCGACCCGGTCTACCTCGACGACATCGGTGTCCTGCTGCTCGCCCTGCGGTCCCTGCACGCGGCTTCGGCCGGTGCGGCGGCCCGCGCCGGGTCGTACGGCCGGGAACGCGCGGGATCGCGGACGAGCAGCGCTCGTCCGCGATCCGTCGGCTCCCGGCGAAGAACGTCGTAAGACCTGCCCGGTGTCAGCCGATCCGGTGGACCGGCCGGGTGTTCAACTCGTGGCGCGCCGACGATCCCCAGCTCACCGGCGGCCACCGTGACAGCACACCCCGCGTCCACTCACCCCGCCGCCAGCCGCGACAACTGGTGATCGATGAGCGCGGTCACCTCCTCGGCCGTGAGGTGGCCGAGCAGTACCGCGTCGCCCAGCCCGCCGACGAGGGCCAGGAGCAGGTCCGCCCTCGCGTACGGGGTCCAGGTCCGCGGCGAATTCGCCGGCCGCCCGGGCGCTCGCGATCACCGAGGCGAGGAGGTCGCGGAGTTGCGCGTGCCCTGCGCGGAAGCGCTCGGCGATCTCCGGGTCCTTGAGGGATCGCAGCAGGAACGCGTTGGCCACCAGGGCCTCGGTGCGACTCCGCTCGTCAACCGGGAGCAGCGCGAGGAGTGTGGCGCGCACGCTGGGCGGGCCGGTGGTGACGCCCGTCGCGACCCGGGTCTCGACCCGCCCCTCGTTCCTGCGCTGGATCTCCGACGACGCCCCGGTGGAGGCCGGCGACCCCGTCGCGACCGTCATCGACGCGGGTATGCGCACGTTCCGTATCGCGCTGCCCGTCCCGGCCGTGTTCACCGACGCACAACTGCGATCGGCCCGTGCCCCCGGTGCTCACGCTGATCGCGGGTCGCAGCGTGATGCACGACGCCCGCCGGGCCGCAGCGCGAGCGCGCGACCTGCTGCCGGACGTACGCGCCGAGCTCTGGCCGACGGCAACGCACGCCATTGCGGGAGAGGACGCGACCAAGGTCAACGCCCGCATGGGGGAGTTATTCACCGAGGTCGAGCAGCGCGGCGAGGTGCCGCGGTGACTGAGCGTGGAGATCCGGCGGAGGACCGGCGGGACGCCGGCGACCGTCGACTGGACCCCGGCGCCCGACGGCGGGCTGTCCAGGGCACCACCGCGCCGCCCTCCGCGCGGGCGATCATTCGTGCGGTGCGCGCCCGGCAAGTCCTCGAAGCCGGCATCATCGGCGAGTTCGGCCGCATGTGGTCGAACTCCGCCTGAGTCGACGGAAGTTCACGCACCTGCCGGATGCTCATTCAGCCGTCCCGCACCAACAGACCCGCGCCCGCACACCGCTCAGCGGAACACACCGCTGTAGGCGTTGAGGGCGGGCTGGCCGCCGAGGTGCGCGTACAGCACATTCGACGTCGCGGGGATGTCCGCGCCGCGTACGAGATCGATCAGCCCGGCCATCGACTTCCCCTCGTACACGGGGTCGATGATCATGCCCTCCAGGCCACCGGTGAGCCGGATGGCGTCGAGCGTGGACTCCACGGGGATGCCGTACAGATCCCCGGCCCAGCCCTCCAGGACGGTGATCTCGTCGTCCCTCAACTCCCTTCCCAGGTCGATGAGTCCGGCGGTGGCGCGGGCGATCTTCGCGACCTGCGCGCGGGTTTCGCCGATCTTGGCGGAGGCGTCGATGCCCAGGACCCTGCGGGGCCGGTCCTGACCGGCGAAGCCCGCGATCATGCCCGCCTGGGTGCTGCCGGTGACGCTGCACACCACGATCGTGTCGAAGAAGACGCCCAGTTCGCGCTCCTGCTGTGCCACCTCGTAGGCCCAGTTGGCGAAGCCGAGGCCGCCGAGCGGGTGGTCCGAGGCGCCGGCCGGGATCGCGTACGGGGTGCCGCCCCCGGCCTCGACGTCCGCCAGGGCCTGGTGCCAGCTGTCCTTCGCGCCGATGCCGAACCCCGCCTCGACCAGCCGTACTTCGGCGCCCATGACGCGCGACAGCAGGATGTTGCCGACCTTGTCGTTGACGGCGTCGGGCCAGTCGACCCAGCTCTCCTGGACGAGCACCGCCTTCAGTCCGAGGTGGGCGGCGACGGCCGCGACCTGTCGCGTGTGGTTGGACTGGATGCCGCCGATGGTGACGAGGGTGTCGGCTCCCCGCGCGAGGGCGTCGGAGACCAGATACTCCAGCTTACGGGTCTTGTTGCCGCCGTACGCGAGCCCGCTGTTGCAGTCCTCGCGCTTGGCCCAGATACGGGCGCCGCCGAGGTGGCCGGTGAGGCGGTCGAGCGGGTGGACGGGGCTGGGGCCGAAGAGGAGGGGATGGCGCGGGAAGCTGTCGAGGGACATCTGAAGCTCCTTGGGGCGTGACGGGGTCGCGGCCAGGCATTGGCCGCGTTCTGGCCGGGGTGTGGCGGCGGCGGGGTCAGTCGTCGCTCTCGTCGTCGGCGGGCAGGGCGTCGAGAAGCGGGGCGAGCGTCTGCCAGTTGGCGCGGGTGGCCGCCGCGGCTCCGTCGACGTCACCCGCGGCGCACAGCTCGATGATCCGGTCGTGCTGGGCGACCGAGCCCCGGCCGCTCAGCGACGAGAACCGCAGCCGCTCGACACGGCGCAGCACGGGTGTGAACTGTTCGAGCACGGCGCGCAGTGACTGGTTCGCGCACGCGGTGACGGCGACGCCGTGGAAGTCGTCGTCGGCGGCGAGCGCCGCGTCCACGTCGTTCCTGGCCAGAGCGTCGGCGAAGCGGGCGTTGGCCGCGCGCATGGCGTCGAGCTCGGCCGTGGACAGGTTGGGCAGGGCTTCCCGTACGGCCAGTTCGTGCATGGCGGCCGTGACGGACTGCGCGCCGCGGGCCGCGCGGAGGTCCAGAGGGCTGACGATCGTGTAACGGCCGGGCTTGGTCCGTACGAGACCGGTCTGCTCCAGTCGCCCCAGCGCCTCCCGGATGGGAGTGCGGCTGATGCCCAGCCACTCGACCAGATCGCTGTCGTTGAGCCGCTCCCCCGGTGTGAGTGTGCCGTCGACGATCGCGTCCCTGAGTGCCTGGTAGGCGTTCTCCCGCAGGAGCGATCTGGAGACGAGCCCTCGGCTCTGGGGTACTGGCATGCAATATATTGCACATCGCGGAACCGGTTACGTCAAGGACGAGCCGGCTTCGGGGCGCTCGCTCAGCGCACGCCGCGCGGCCGGAACTGGACGCTGATGCGCGCGCCCACCGCCCGCGCCGTCTTGGGGACGGCATGCTCCCAGGTGCGCTGGCAGGAACCGCCCATCACGATGAGGTCGCCGTGCCCGAGCGGCCTGCGGACGACGGAACCGTGCCGCCCTCGCGGCCGGAGCACCAGATCGCGCGGGGCGCCGACCGACAGGATCGCGACCATGGTGTCCTCGTGGGAGCCCCGGCCCGTCCGGTCGCCGTGCCAGGCGACCCCGTCGTGGCCGTCCCGGTAGTAGCAGAGCCCGGCGGTCGTGAAGGGCTCGCCCAACTCGTCGGCGTAGTGAGCGCTCAGCGCGTCGCGCGCCTCTTCGAGGACCGGGTGCGGCAGGGCGTCCGGCGCGCCGTCCCGCTCTCCGTAGAAGGCGAGCAGCCTCGGTACGGCCACCTCCCGCTCGTACATCCGCCGGCGCTCGGCCCGCCACGGCACGCCGGAGGCCAGTTCCCCGTGAAGCGCGTCGGCCCCGCCGAGCCAGCCGGGGAGCAGATCGATCCACGCCCCGTCCCCGAGCACGGTCCGCCGGACGCCTGTCAGCGGACCGAGCCGTATCTCGTCGGTCTGGTCGAAGAGCGAACCCTGTGCGTGTACCGGCATACGCCCAGCATAACCACACTCTCGAACGTACGATCGATTCTGGCGAGTGGGGGCCGCCTGTTCCCCTTCGGCCTCGCGGACGCTCAGCCCAGCCCCTCCCGTCGCTCCAGCCACTCGCGGGGCACGGCGTCCACTCCCGTACGCGCGCCCACGATGCCGCCGGTGATGGCGCACGTCGTGTCGACGTCACCGAAGCCCTCGGCCGTCGCCCACAGCGCGGCCGCCAGGTCGCCGTGGTGCCGGGCCGCGGTCCAGACGGCGAACGGGACGGTGTCGTCGGCCCGGATGCGCTGTCCGTTGCCGAGGATGTCCGAAGCCTGCCAGGGCTCGGTGCCGAAGGGCACGTCGACCGCCCGCGCGAGACCGTCCCGCACCGGCCCTTCCGGGGTGGCCCGCGCGACAGCCGCGAGCGACAGTTCGCCGCGGACCGAGAGCGCCGCGGCGACGGCGACGGCCACCGCGCCCGCGATGCCCTGCGGATGGGCGTGGGTCACCTCGGCCGACAACGTGGCCTGCTCCACCACGCGTTCGAGGTCGTGGGCGAACCACGCGCCGAGGGGCGCGACGCGCATCGCCGCCCCGTTGCCGAGGCTGCCACCCTCGAAGAGGGTGGGCGCGAGCGTCCGCCAACTCGCCGGTTCCACGAGGAGTTGGGGCAGCAGGATGTGCATGCCGTGCCCGTAACCGCGCGCCGGGTCGGCGTCGAAGGTGAGCGCGAAGCAGCCGGCGAGCCGGTCCTGGTCGATGAAACCCCGCTGATCGAGCACCTGTTGGACGGCCAGCGCCATCGCCGTGTCGTCGGTCCAGTGCCACCGGGGCTCCTGCGGCGTGCGGCGGGCCTTGATCTCGGCGTACGCCCGCGCCCGGTCGCGGAAGAGCGGGAACCAGCGCTCACCGAAGGCGTCGCCGAGCGCGAGCCCTTCGAGACTCCTGCGGGCGGCGGCGTGGCCGGTCGGGGACACGGCGGGTGCGGGGGGTGCGGCGGAGGTCGGCGGAGCCGCAGGGGCCTGCGAAGTGGTACGGGGCCGGGCCGGAGGTCGCGTCGGTGAGGTCATGCGCCTTATGGTGCCGCCGGCGGCCTCCGGCCGCACATCCCTTTCGCCGGCCGCTCCCGGCCGGTGACCGCGCTCAGCCGCGGCAGCTCACCGGGCGGGTGTTCGCCGGGTCGAGGGCGTTGAGGACCAGCCGGTACATGACCGTGCTGTAGGCGACGCCCAGGTGCGCGCTCATGTCCACCGGGCAGGCGTCCTGAAGGGTCAGATTGTCCACCGGGGCGCCGGGGCCCGCCGCGAGGTACTGCTGGCGGTAAGGGGTGACCACCTCGTCGGTGCGGGTGACGACGGTCGTGTAGCGGACGCCGGGCACGGTGTCACCGCCGGCGTCCAGCCGGGCGTTGACGTCGGAGCCGACGGTCTGGTCCTTGGCCGCCGGCCCGGTCATCCGCGCCGTGGCGTCCAGCACGCGCAGCGACTTGGCGAGGGACGCCATGCCCGACGCCGTCGTGCCGTGGTTGCTCGGGGCGATGCCCACCAGCCGGTGGGTCTTCGCCGCTCCTCCCCCGAACTTCAGATACCAACGCGGCAGCAGCCCGCCACCCTGGGAGTGTCCGACCAGATCGGCCTTCTCGGCGCCGGTGGCGTCCAGCACCCGGTCGACGAAGGCGGCCACCTCCTCGGCGGACTCGGGGACATGGCCCCTGGCCTTGAACACATCGCCCTCGGGCGCACCGTAGTTGAGGGCGTAGACGCAGTAGCCGGCCTGCTTCAGGACGGGCGACAGACCCGACCAGTTGGCGTGGGCGTTCGCCCAGGTGCCGTGGATCAGCACGACGGGACGCGGGTGCGCGGCGCTGGGCTCGCACGCCCAGTCGTTGGCGCCGGGCGGCGCCGTCTCGGGGGCGGCCTGCGACCGGGTGAACGCCGCGGCGAACTTCGCCAGGCCGGTGTTGGGGGCGACCGCCGTGGTACGGGCGGAGTCCGGCGGAACGGACGGGGACGAGGACGAGGGGGTCGCCGCCGCGACGGCGAGCACCGCGGATCCGGCCAGTGCGGCGGCGACATCTCTGAGCTTCAACAGGGCTCCCAGGTGTGCGGCCCCCGCCGGGTCGCGCATGTCCCGGCTCCGGAGGTCAGGGACACCGCGCCGGAGAGGGGGCGTCTTTCGATGACGCCCGCCATCCGATCCCATGGTGCCCGGCACCGGCGGGATTCCCCCATCGGTGGGCGCGGGGCGGCGGCGAGCCGCTGCCGCCGGCCGATCCCAGGGCCGCTCGCCCGGCTGTCGGGCGAGTCGCCGGCGACGCCGGAGGCGTCCGCCGGACACGGCCTAGGAGCGCACCGTGAAGGGCGGATGCGTTCCGTTGAGGTAGTGGTCGCCGATGTCGCGGAGCCGGTGCGTGGGTGAGCTCCGCGCGGTGAGCGCGCGGGCGTTGCGCCAGAATCTGTCGAGCGACGCACCGCCCTCGAACGACGTGGCCGCTTGGGTGAGTTCGAGGATGCGCGTGGTGATGTCGACCGCGGACCTGCTGGTGACGGCCTCGGCCGCGGCGACCCGCACGGCGATCTCGGCGCGCTCGTCCATGCCGAGATCCCGTCCGGTCAGGAGCCCCTGTTCCAGCGCGTCCGTCGCGCGTTCCACGACGGCGGCAGCCGTGTGGGCGGCGGTCGCCAACTCCCCGTACGCCAGCAGGAGATACGGATCGCCGCTGGGCCGTACGGCGTAGGTGGTGGTGTCCGGAGCCTCCGGGCGCGGCGCGGGCGGCACCGCGCGGCTGACGTCGCGGGCCTCGGCGAGTGCGCCCTCGGCGATGCCCAGGGCGACCTGGCTGAGGACGAGCCGCAGGGCGAGCGGGGCGAGCGCGGTGAACGCGGAGACGGCGTGCTCGTCGCGTGGCATCGCGCCGAGGATGTGGCCCGCGCCCACGGGCACGTTGTCGAAGTCGACGCTGCCCGCGCCGGTGAGCCGCTGGCCGAGGCGGTCGTTGTCGGTGTCGGCGAGTACGCCGGGATGGGCCGGGTCCACGAGCGCGATCAGCAGTTCGCCGGTGTGCGTGGAGGCCGCGCCGACGACGAGCCGGTCGGCGACGGTGACGCCCGCGGCGAAGGACCTGCGGCCGTTGAGGAGATAGCCCGAGTCGGCCGGGGAGAGGGTGAGGCCGGGGCCGCTCTCCGGGTCCGGGAGGTCGGTGCCGCCGCCGAGGAGGCGGCCGTCGGCGACGGCGAGTGGTTCGTCGCCTGACGTACCGTCAGGCATGCCGAAGAGCCTGCCGCTCCACGACAACACGTAGTGCCGGGCGATGAGTTCGCCGATGGAGCCGTCGGCCGCCGCGATCTCACGGATCACGGCGGCGGCGGTACGCCAGTCGGCGCCGCCGCCGTTGCCGCCGCTACGGCCGCCGTCGGACGCGGCAGCGGCGGTACGGCTTCGGCCGAGGGGCGCGGGTGGCGTCAGCAGCGCGGGCAGACCGGCCTCGCGCAGCCGTGCCACCTCGTCGTACGGCGGCTTGCCCGCCCGGTCGCGGGCGATCGCGTCGGCGGCGAGATCGTCGGCCACCTCCCGCGTGACGCGCGGCCAGAGCGCGTCGTCGACCGCGGGGGGCCGGCGCGGGGCGGCGGTACGGACCACGGGTTTCGTCGGCACGGTGCCGGCCACCTCCAACATCCCTAGTTTTCCCACTGGATTAGTAGGAATACTGGCACGGAGTCGCCCCCGCCCCAAGTGCGTGTTCATATGGTGGACTCGCGTTCCGGTCCGCGAAATCCGGGGCAGGCCGGCGCTCACGCCCCTGCCGCCCTCGCCTCAGGGGTTCGTCCAGGCCTCCGGGTCCGCCGCGAGCGCGGACACACCGTCCGGCAGTTCGGTCGAGGCCACGTCGGCCAGGGTCACCACGTCCAGGATCTGGCGGACATTGGCCCGCAGCGCGATCCACAGCGGCAGCAGCGACTCGGCGGTGCCCGTGTACGAGAGTTCGGGCGGGCGGACCCCGCGCACCGAGACGAGGGGGCCGTCCACCGCGCGGATGACGTCGGCGACGGTGATGGAGTCCGCTGGCCTGGCCAGCCGGTAGCCGCCGTTGCCGCCGCGCCGGCTCACCACGAGCCCACCGCGGCGCATGTCGTTGAGGATGCCTTCGAGGAACTTGTGCGGAATGTCCTGGGCGGCGGCGATCGCCTCCGCCTTCAGCGGGGCCTCGTCGCGGGACGTGGTGAGTTCCAGCGCGGCACGCACCGCGTAGTCCGCTCTGGCTGAAATGCGCATGTGCGCAGTATCGCGTACGGCTCCGCCCGGCGACCCCCACCGATCAGGTGCCGACCGGGTCGAACAGCCGGTTGGCGGGACGCGCCAGCCCGTAGTGCTCGCGCAGCGTCTTACCGGTGTACTCGGTGCGGAACAGGCCACGCTCCTGGAGGATCGGCACGACCTGGTCGACGAAGATCTCAAGGCCCGAGGGGAGCAGCGCCGGCATGATGTTGAAGCCGTCGGCGGCGCCGCTGTCGTACCAGTGCTCGATGGTGTCCGCGACCTGCTCGGCGGTGCCGGCGAAGGTGCGGTGCCCGCGGCCTCCGCCGAGCCTGCCGATGAGTTGACGTACCGTCAGACGCTCGCGTCTGCCCAGCTCCACGACCAGGGTGAAACGGCTCTTGGCTCCTTCGATCTCGTCCTCGGTGGGGAT
This sequence comes from Streptomyces sp. NBC_01508, assembly GCF_045040315.1. Lineage (NCBI taxonomy): Bacteria > Bacillati > Actinomycetota > Actinomycetes > Kitasatosporales > Streptomycetaceae > Streptomyces > Streptomyces sp. NBC_01508. The sequence continues at coordinate 76,974 of NZ_CP109419.1, forward strand.
ATCGTCGGGCAGTTCCTCGTCCAGGACGAGCCGTTCGGCGGGGACGCCGAGGAACGTGGCCAGTTGGCGCCGGGCGTACTCGGGGACGATGTGCCGGTCCAGCTCCGCGTCCAGTTCCAGGGCGGCGGCCTCCGTGGCGCCGATGACCGGCACGATCCCCGGCAGGATCTTGATGCCGTCCGGGTCGCGACCGAGGGTCACCGCGCGCTGCTTGACGTCCTTGTAGAAGGCGATGCCCTCCTCCAGGGTCTGCTGCGCGGTGAACACCGCCTCCGCGTAGCGCGCCGCGAAGTCCTTGCCGTCCTCGCTGGATCCGGCCTGGACGAGGAGGGGGTGGCCCTGCGGGGAGCGCCGTACGTTCAGCGGCCCGTCGACCCGGAAGTGCGGGCCGCGGTGCTCGATGCGGCGGACGCGTTCGGTGAGCGCGTACACGCCGCGCGCCTTGTCGGCGACCACCGCGTCGTCGGCCCAGCTGTCCCAGAGCTTCGTGGCGACGTCGATGAACTCGGCCGCCCGCAGGTAGCGCTCGTGGTGCGGCGGGGTGCCGTCCAGACCGAAGTTGCGGGCGGCGTCGGCGCCCGCAGTGGTGACGATGTTCCAGCCGGCGCGGCCGCCCGAGACGTGGTCGAGGGACGCGAATCTTCGGGCGAGGTTGTAGGGCTCGTTGTAGCTGGTGGACGCGGTGGCGATGAGGCCGATCCTGCTGGTGACGCCGGCCAGGGCGGTCAGCAGCACGGTGGGTTCCAGGATGCTGGCGGGCCGGCGGCCGGGGTCGCCGTGCAGGACGGGGCCGTCGGCGAGGAAGAGCGAGTCGAGCAGGCCGCGCTCGGCGATGCGGGCGAGGTTCTTGTAGTGCTCGACGTCCGTGCCGTCGGTGGGGCTCTGCGGGAGCCGCCAGGCGGCCTCGTGGTGGCCGACGGTCATCAGGAAGGCGTTGAGGTGCAGGGGCTTGCGGTCCGGGTCGCGGGACATGGGGCTTCTTCTCCTGGGGCGGGACGGGCTGGGCGGATGAGGGGTGCGGGGGGACGGGCGCTCAAGCGGACGGTGCTCGTTGCTCGGTGTGCGCGGCGCTCACAGGGCGAGGTAGCGGCCGTCGTGGAACAGCAGCGGGCGCCGGCCGTCGTCGTGCGCGGCGTCCTCGACCCGGCCCACGACGATCCGGTGGTCACCGGCGGGAACGATCTGCTGGATGCTCAGCCGCAGCCAGCCGGCCACACCGTCGAGTACGGGCTCCCCCTCCGGCAGGCGCTGCCAGGCCGTCGGCTCCGCGAACCTGTCTATGCCGCTGGTGGCGAACGTCCGTGCCAGCGGCTCCTGTTCAACACCCAGAAAGTTGACGACGGCCGACGAGGCGCGCTCGATCGTCGGCCAGGACGAGCCGGAGAGAGCGATGCCGAACGACACGAGCGGCGGGGAGAGGGACAAGGACGTGAGCGAGGTGGCGGTGAATCCGACCGGTCCGTGGCCGGCGTCGGCGGTGACCACGACCACCCCCGCCGGATAGTGGCGGAACACTTGCCTGAAACGGTCCGGGGCAATGCCCGCGGTGAGATTCGACGACACGGTGACAGTCAACGTCTCCCCCAGAAAGAGAGGTGGATTCAACGGAAAGGGGCAGGCAGGGCCGCACACGGAGCCGTGGGACAGGTCGGAACCAGGCGATCCGGGGCGCGCTGAGCGGGCCGGACGCGATCGCCGGTGAATTCAGGGGTGGACCGTGGCGCGAGGAGAATTCAGGCGCGACAACAGAGGCAGGGCACGTACCGCGGAATCCGCTGCCGAATGGTCATGAGGTAATTGTCCTGCCCATCTACGGGCCGGGTCAACAATGCAACTCTCTGAATTAAGTCCGCCAACTCGCGGGTCACGACACGGCCGTCAGCGAGGGCCAGGAACCCAGCGGGTCCGCGTAGAGCGCGCCGAGCGCGACCGCCGCGCCCGCCGTGGACAGCACGCTGCCGGTGAAACTGCTTGCCACGACGGCCTGTTCGGGGTCGTCGCAGACGAGGGAGCGCTCCGCCACCTCCGTCCGCAACTCGTCCAGGCAGTGCGGAAGCAGCCCCGCGCCCGGCTCGACCACCACCAGCACCTCGGGGTCGAGCATGTCCAGCAGCAGTGCCACCGCCCGGCCGACGAGCCGGGCTCTGCGGCGGAACAGCTCCAGCGCGCGGCGCTCGCCCGCCAGCGCGCGTTCCAGCAGGGCGGGGAACGACGGTACGGGCAGGCCCTGTTCGGCCGCCAGCCGCACCATGGCCTGCTCGGAGACCTCCGATTCGAGGCTGCCGTCCCCGCCGACCGGCAGACGCGCGATGCTCCCCGCGCCGTGCCGGGGGCCGAGGTGCACCTCTCCGGCGGTGGCGAACGCGGCGTCGACGACCGCGCCGACGAACAGCAGCACGGCGCTCCGGCGCGTCGACGCCTCACCGACCAGTTGCTCGGCCCGCGCCAACGCCCTCGCGTGGCTGTCCACATGGACCGGCAGCCCGGTGGCGTGGGCCAGGTGGTCCCGTACGGCCACGTTCCGCCAGCCCAGTTGCGGATGGCGCACGATCACCCCGGCGCCGGGGTCCACCCGGTGGCCGGTGGCCACGCCGAGGGCCAGTACCGAACGGCCGCCCGCGTGGGCGGACACCAGCCGGGGCAGCCGCTCGGCGAGAGAGTCCAGCACCCGGCGCGGCTGCGGGCGGGTGTCCCGGTGCGGCCGCCGGTCCTCGGCGACGATCCGCCCGCGCAGATCCATCAGGGACAGCGTCGAGTTGGTGACGGCGATGTGCGCGCCCGCGACCAGGTAGCGACTGGTGTCGATGTCCACGGGGACGTGCGGCCGGCCCAGGCCGCGCGGCCCGGTGGCCTCCGGGCTCTCCCGGATCAGCCCTCGGGCCAGCAGTCGCGCGCTGTGCCCGGTGACGGACGCCGGGGACAGCCCGGTGAGGCGTGCGACGGTGCTGCGGGCGACCGGGCCGTGGTCGAGGACGGCGTTCAGCACGGTCTTCGTGCCGGGGGCGCGGCGTGGTGGTGCGGTGGCCGGCGGGATGTCCGCGCGGCGTACGGGGGTGGGTCGGCGACGGACGGGCACCGGCGGCTTCTTCACGGGTGTCTTCCAGATCCTGGATGGCAGCGGCGGCGACCTCGGGGACACATCCCGTCGGGGGTCGGCCGGACCGCGTGGGCGCTGTGACGTCAGCCCTGGTGACACGCCGCGGAGCAGACGCGCTTGAGATCGATATGACCCCGAGTCGTCAGGTGCGCGGATCGCTGCATGCCTGGCAACGTAACCGCGGCGGCCGAACGGGGTCAATCACCGGCCGCATCCTGGACTGGACCGGAGACACCGGGCACCGGGCACCGCACACCGCGGGCGCGGGCACGCACGCCCACCCGCGCCTCCGGTTCGGGCCTCGGACCCTGCCCATGGACCGGTTACCCCAGATACGGTCCGGCGGTGCCGATCCTGCCGGGCGCCCGCGTTCGCGCCGCCGAGGTCGAGGACGTACACCCGCTGGTTGCCCTTGCCGGGTGCCGGGACGCCGAGCGTGCCGCCCGTCACCACCGCGGCGGCCGGGACCCTGACGCGCCTCAGGGGTCGGCTGAACAGCACGGTCGAGCTCTGGACGTCGTACCGGAATGCTGCCGCAGTCTCTTGCGCGGAGGAACCACCGCCGCCCGACGGCCCCGTAAAGGCTTTCGGCGCAGGCGAGTTGGGCCGGCCCGGACGGGCTACGTGTGAACGGCGGGCACCGCCGCGTCCTTGCTCGCCGCTTTCGCGATGTTGCGCGCCATCCCGCCGAAGACGACGGCGTGGAACGGCGCGACGCTCCACCAGTACGCGTGCCCCAGCAGCCCGCGCGGATGGAACACGGCGCGCTGCCGGTAACGGGTGCGGCCCCGCTCGGCCTCCTCGACGCGCATCTCCAGCCAGGCCAGACCCGGCAGCCGCATCTCCGCGCGCAGCCGCAGCAGCCGGCCCGGTTCGATCTCCTCGACGCGCCAGAAGTCCAGCGAGTCGCCGACCCGCAGCCGCGCCGCGTCGCGTCGCCCCCGGCGCAGCCCGACGCCGCCGGCGAGGCGGTCCAGCCAGCCCCGTACGGCCCAGGCCAGCGGGAAGGAGTACCAGCCGTTGTCGCCGCCGATGCCTTCGATGACCCGCCACAGTGCCTCGGGGCCCGCGTCGACGGTGAGTTCGCGGTTGTCGGTGTAGAGGCTGCCGCCGGCCCAGTCGGGGTCCGTCGGCAGCGGGTCGCTCGGCGCTCCGGGGACGGCGGCGGAGGACCAGCGGGTGGTCACCCGGGCGTCCTGGATCCGCTTGAGGGCCAGCCTCAGCGCGTCCTCGAAGCCGATGGGCCGGCCGGGCCCGTCGGGGACGTGGCGCGCGATGTCGTGCTCGTGGCACACGACTTCGTGCCGCAGCGACTCGGCGAGAGGGCGGGCGATCGAGCGGGGTACGGGGGTGACCAGGCCGATCCAGTGGCTGGAGAGGGTCGGGGTGAGGACGGGCACGGGCACGATCAGCCGGTGCCGCAGCCCGGCGACGGCGGCGTACGTGTGCATCATGTCCAGGTAGGTGAGGACGTCGGGGCCGCCGATGTCGAAGGCGCGGCTCACGTCGGCGGGCATCCGCGCGGCGCCGACGAGGTAGCGCAGGACGTCGCGGACGGCGATCGGCTGGATCCGGCTGCGTACCCAGCTCGGGGTGACCATCACCGGGAGGCGTTCGGTGAGGTAGCGCAGCATCTCGAAGGACGCCGAGCCGGATCCGATGATGATGGCGGCGCGCAGCACGGTGGTGGGGACGTGTGAGTCGAGCAGGATGTGTCCGACCTCGGCACGGGAGCGCAGATGGGGTGAGAGGTCGCGCTCCGGTACACCGGCCGGGGTCAGGCCGCCGAGATAGACGATGCGCCGGACGCCCGCCGCGTGGGCCTGTTCGGCGAAGACGCGGGCGGCGTCGCGGTCGGTCCGCTCGAAGCCGGGTCCGGTGCCGAGCGAGTGGACGAGGTAGTAGGCGACGTCGATGCCCCGCATGGCGTCGCGGACCGACTCGGCGTCGGTGACGTCGCCGCGTACGACTTCGGCCCGGCCCGCCCACGCGTGGTCGCGCAGTTTCTCGGGCGTGCGGGCGAGACAGCGCACCCGGTGCCCGGCGTCCAGCAGTTCGGGCACGAGGCGGCCGCCGATGTAGCCGGTGGCACCGGTCACCAGGCAGTGGAGGGCCGGTGCCGCCTCGGCGGCGGTCGCCGGGTCCGCGCCGTTCGCCAGGTCCGCACGGGTCGTCGCGTCGCCGTTCGCCGGGTCCGCACCGCTCGCCGCGTCGCCGTTCGCCGCGTCGCCGTTCGCCGCGTCGCCGTTCGCCGCGTCGCCGTTCGCCGCGTCGCCGTTCGTCGCGTCGCCGTTCGTCATGGAGCCCTCCGTCGGCCGTGTGCGTGGTGCCCCCTCACCCTGTTCACCCTCCCCCGGTACGCGCCTTTCCGCCCGACCGGCTCCGTCGGACGCACCGGTGGGGGGGCGCCGCTACAGCGGCAGGAACGCGACGGCGGTGGCCGCGCCGAGCGAGGCGCCCGCCGCCGTCTGGGCGAGGGAGTGGTAGCCGAGGCGTATCCGGGACCAGCACACGGCGACGACGAGTCCGTACGCCGCGAGCCACCACGGGTCGTGGACGGCGGCGAGCATCGCGACGACGGCGGACGCCACGGCGGAGTCGACGCTGATCTTCCATACGGTGTTCACCGCCAGCAGGACGATCGTCATCGCCCACAGCGCGGTCATCGCGACCAGGATCCCGGTGGGTGCCCGCCCGGCGGTCATCGCGAGCGCGCCGACACCGATCGAGCCGAGGATGACCAGGAAGATCGGTGCCCGCTGCGTCCGGTCGACGACATGCCGGTCGCCCCATCTGCCGCGCCCGCGCTCCCACTCGATGTACGCGGCGGGCACGATCCCGGCGCACAGCGCGCCGAGCAGACCCCAGGGGACGCCGGTCCAGTCGCCCGCCGCCGCGGCGCCTATGCCGACCATGCCGGCGAGCAGGGCGTTGCGGGGCTGGAGCACATCGGTGATCCGGCGGGCTGTCTCCGTACTCAGGTACGGCGCACGTGGCGCTCGGGTACGGCTCACGCGGCGCCCGTGGCGCGCGCCTCGCCCGCCGCGATCCGCCGGTTGCGCAGGACCGACGACCAGAAGGAGGCGCCGATCAGGACGACGCCGATGAGGCCGGTGATGATCTCGCTGATCTGGTACTGGATGGTGATGAGGAGGATCACGGCGAGCGCGCCGATCGCGTAGTGCGCGCCGTGCTCCAGGTAGACGTAGTCGTCGAGGGTGCCCTGGCGGACCAGGTAGACGGTGAGCGACCTGACGTACAGCGCGCCGATACCGAGGCCGAGGGCCATCAGCACGATGTCGTTGGTGATGGCGAACGCGCCGATCACGCCGTCGAAGGAGAAGGAGGCGTCGATGACTTCGAGGTAGAGGAACATGAAGAAGGCGGCCTTGCCGGTGACGGCGACGAGCGAAGGACCGCCCGTGCCGCGCCCGCCGGACGCCGTCTCCGTACCCGCCGCGCCCTCCCTGGCGGCCTGCGCGTCGGCCTGCGCGTCCTCCTCGTTGGCGAGCCGGTTCTCGAAGAAGCTGGACAGCCCGCCGACGATCAGATAGGTGACGAGGCCGGCGAGGCCGGAAGTGAGCACCGTCTGCGCCTTGTCGGCGTGGGCGCCGCCGTGTTGGTGGGCGTGGGTCGCGACCGTCATGGAGGCGATCAGCAGCACGATCAGCGCGAGACAGACTGACAGTGTCTCGACCTGTCCGAGCCTGGCCAGCGGACGTTCGATCCGGCCCAGCCACTTGATCTCGCGGTCCTCGAAGACGAAGTTGAGAAAGATCATCAGCAGGAACATGCCGCCGAAGGCGGCGATCGACGGGTGGGCGTCGGTCACCAGTTGCTGGTACTTGTCCTTGTCGTTGACCGCCAGCTCCACCGCCCTGACGGGGCTGAGCTTGGCGGTGACCGCGACGATGACGACGGGAAAGGCGAGCCGCATGCCGAACACGGCGATGAGGACACCGATCGTGAGGAAGATCTTCTGCCAGAAGGCACTCATCTTCTTCAGGATCCCGGCGTTGATCACCGCGTTGTCGAAGGACAGCGAGACCTCCAGCACGGTCAGGATCGCCACCACCCCGAGTGCGGCCCAACCGTCGTAGAACACCGCCGCCGCGAGACCGAGCACGGTGAAACCGAATGCCCAGCCGAATGTCTTCAGTACCACGACTCACCACGCCTTCCGCGGACATGCTAAGGGCTGTCCCCTCACGCGTCTCGTCCGGGCGGTGACTCCCGGGCGAACACTTGCCAGACGGCAACTATTACGGCACGGTGGGACCGGACGGGCCCTCAGCCAGTGGCATCGCGGCACAGTGCCCACACCAGCGAAGGCAGTGACGTGACGATGAGTACGCATTCCCCCGCCGCTTCGGCCCCCACGGGTACCGGAGCGGCCCTCACCCGCACGAACACGGCGTCCGGCGCGCTTCCGTGGATCGAGGACACGGGAAAGGTCTCCCCCAGGGACGCGCGGGAGTTGTCGAAGCTCTTCTTCGAGCGGCTTCAGGTCCTCGAAGAGGGCACTCAGGAGCACCAGTACGCCCGCAACACCCTGATCGAGATGAACCAGTCCCTGGTCAGATACGCGGCGCGGCGCTTCCGCGGTCTCGGCAGCGGTGACATGGAGGACGTGCTCCAGGTCGGCACGATCGGTCTGATCAAGGCCATCGACCGGTTCGACCTCTCCCGTGAGGTGGAGTTCAGCTCCTTCGCCGTGCCGTACATCCACGGAGAGATCAAGCGGTTCTTCCGGGACACCACCTGGGCCGTCCATGTGCCGCGCAGACTCCAGGAGTTGCGTACGGACCTGGCCAAGGCCCAGGACGAGCTGAGCGACAGGCTCAACCGGGGGCCCACCGTGGCCGAGCTGGCCGGGCACCTGGAGCTGACCGAGGCGGAGGTCATCGACGGGCGGGTCGCCGCCAACGGCTACACCGCCGGTTCTCTCGATCTGCCGACCGACGGCGGGGACGGCGGACCGGCCGCCGCCGGTGGCCGCGCCTTCACCGACACGCTCGGCGCGTGCGATCCGGGCATGGAACTGGTCGAGGACTTCCAGGCGCTGGCACCACTGCTGGAGGGGCTCGACGCGCGTGACCGCGGGATCGTCGAGATGCGTTTCGGGCGCGAGATGACGCAGTCCGAGATCGGCGCCGAGCTGGGCGTGTCACAGATGCATGTGTCCCGGCTGCTCTCCCGCATCCTGACGACCTTGCGCGCGGGCATGCTCACCGAGGAGTGAGACACGGCCCCTCCCGAACGACGAGGGGGCGGCGACGCCGGTACGGGCGTCGGCCGCCCCCTCCGTTCAGTTCTCCTCGGGCGATGTCGGCTCGGCGTCCGGCGGGACGGGCGACAGGGCGTCCGGCCTGCCGGACCAGTCGAGACAGACCGCGAGCGCGTCGTCCGTCGTGTCCGCCTTGCGGAACTCGGCCAGCGCGCGCAGCACGGCACGCGGCATCGTCGCCGCCGGAAGCAGACCGGTCGAGTTGATCGCGCGGGCCAGCGCCCGTTCGCCGTACCGCTCGCCGTCCGGCGAGACCGCGTCGTACACGCCGTCGCTCACCATGAACAGCCGGTCGCCCGGCAGCACATGGAACTCCTGCGCCTCGTAGTGGGACTCCTCGAACATGCCGAGCGGCAGCTGCGCTTCGAGGGGGACCCTCTCGACCGTCCGGCCGCGCCGGCGCCACAGCTGCGGCGAGCCCGCGTCCACGACCTCCACCCGGCCGGTCGCCAGCTCGAAACGCATCAGCAGCGTCGACACGTGTGACGCGCCCCGGTGCTGCTCGTAGATCGCCTGATCGGCGAGGGCCGCCTGGCCGGCGATGTCGAGGCCCGAACGGCGCGCGTTGCGCAGGGCGTTGACGGCGAGGTTGCTGAGCAGGGACGCCTGGATGCCCTCGCCCATGCCGTTGGTGACGGCGAGGGTCAGCTCCTCCGCGTCGGCCGCCCAGTCGAAGTTGTCGCCGTGAATCGCGTACGCCGGTTCCAGTTGGGCGCCGATGGCGAACTCCTCGGCGCCGCACGCGCGCCCGGGGAGCAACTGCCACTGCATCTCGGCCGCGAGCGTGAGCCTGCTGATCCGGCGGGCCCGCTGGTAGGCGTCGGTGTCCCGCTCGGCGACCAGGATCTCGTGCCCCAGCAGATCGGCGACGTGCGTCAGTTCGTCGACGGCGTGCGGGGTGGACCGGTCGCCGGGCAGCCGGACCGAGAGGATGCCGATCCGTTCGCCACGGACGGTCACCGGCAGATGGTGGTCCACGGCGTCGCCGTGGACCACCTGCTGCTCGCGCGGTTCCTGGCTGCCGAACGCCCGCCCCTCGGCGCTGTTGTAGAGGGAGAGCGCCTGCTCCTTGCCCGGCAGCGGGTCGTACGGGCTGAGCACCGTGAACCCGTAGTCGGCGAGGAACAGCTGCACGCGCGTCGCGCCGTGCGAGGCGGCGAGCGCGTCGCGGACCCGGTCCACGAGCGCGTTCGGCGCGGCTGCCCGCACCGATCTTCCGAGTACGTCGTCGCGTTGTGTCACGGTCTCTCAGACATTCCTGCGTAGGGGGCGGGGGCGGACTCGTGCGCGGTGCGGAGCTGACAGAGGTCGCCGCCGGGTGACACAGTGGACGGATGTCCCCCCTCACCGGTCAGCCTCGTCCGCGCGAGAAGATGTCCGAGGCCGCTCGCGCCGCCTCGGAGCTGCTTGAGGTGCTGTGGGGGCGCGGCCAGGAGGCGGCCCCGTCGGGCACGGTGTCGCCGTCGCAGCTCAGGGCCCTGCTCGTGCTGGAGAAGTACGACGGGACGAACCTGCGCTCGCTGGGCAAGGCACTCGGCTCCCGCCCTCCTTCGGTCAGCCGGCTGTGCGACCGGATGGAGGCCCTGGGCCTGGTGGAGCGGCGCACCAGCACGACCAGCCGCCGCGAGGTGGAGCTGCGGCTCAGCCCGCGCGGACGGAAGGTACTGGCCGAGCACCGGGCCATCCGGGCCCGCGAGGTCAGCGCCGTACTGGACGGCATGGAACCCTCGGCCGTGGCCGCGCTCACTCAGGGGCTGACCGCGTTCCACGAGGCGGCGTCCGACCGGCTCGACGCGGCGGCGGAGACGCGGTCCGCGGACGACCAGGGCACGGACGGCCGGGGCGCCACGGCGGACAGCGCCTGACGTCATCGCGCCCCCTTTCCGCGTGCGAGTGAGTGGTGAGTGGGTGGTGCGGGGATTGCGAGTGCGGGTCCCGCCCAAAACGTTGCCGCAAGGAAACATTCCTGTCGCGATGAAGCCTAACAGCGCGGCGGGCCGCCCTCAGAGCGATCGCGGCAGCTTGACGACCGTCACGAAGAAGTCGTCGATGTCCCGGATCGCCTTCATGAACTGGTCGAGATCGACAGGTTTGGTCACATACGCGTTGGCGTGCAGTTTGTAGCTGCGCAGGATGTCCTCCTCGGCCGCCGACGTGGTGAGGACGACCACCGGGATATGGCTGAGGTCCGGGTCCGACTTGATCCTCTCCAGCACCTGCCGGCCGTCGTACTTGGGCAGATTCAGATCGAGCAGGATGAGGTCGGGGCGCGGCGCTTCGACGTGCTCCCCGCGCCGGTAGAGGAAGTCCAGGGCCTCCAGACCGTCCCGTACGACATGCAGGGTGTTGCCGATCTTGTTGTCCTCGAACGCCTCACGGGTCATGAGTTCGTCGCCCGCGTCGTCCTCGACGAGCAGCACTTCGACGGGCTGGGACTGGGGGGACGTGGTCATTCGGTGCTTCCTTCGGTGGTGGTGACCGGCGACGGCGGCTCGACGGCGGCGGGCAGCGACGGTGCGACGGGGAGGGTGAAGGCGATACGGGCGCCGTCGGTGTGGGCCGTGTCGATCCAGATGTGACCACCGCTGTGCTCGACGACCTTCTTGCACAGTGACAGACCGATGCCGGTGCCCGCGTACGCGTCCCTGGCATGCAACCGCTGGAAGATGATGAACACCTTCTCGGCGAACTCCTCGGGGATGCCGATGCCGTTGTCGGTGACGGTGAACGTCCAGGAATCGGCCCCCTCCTCGCGGTCGACGGCGATCCTGATGCGCGGATCGCGGTCCGGACGTCGGAACTTGACCGCGTTCCCGACGAGGTTCTGCCAGAGCATCGCGAGCAGCGTCGGATCACCCACGACCTCGGGCAGCTCCGCCGGGCGCTCGACCACGGCGCCGGTCTCCTCGATCATCACCGAGAGATCGCGTACGGCACGGTCCAGGACCGCGTCCAGGGCGACCGGTTCCTGCGCGTCCTGGACCCGGCCGACCCGGGAGAAGGTGAGCAGGTCGTTGATGAGGACCTGCATGCGCTTGGCGCCGTCGACCGCGAAGCCGATGTACTGCGTGGCGCGCTCGTCCAGTTGGTCCCCGTAGCGCTTCTCCAGCAGTTGGCAGAAGGAGGCAACCTTGCGCAGCGGCTCCTGGAGGTCGTGCGAGGCGACGTACGCGAACTGCTCCAACTCCGCGTTGGAGCGCCGCAGTTCCACCGCGTGGGCGTCCAGTTCGGCGGCCTGGCGTGCCAGCTCGCCCTCGCTGTCACGGGCGGTGGCGAGTTCGCTGACCACCCGCAGCCGCATGCCCTCCACCGCGTGTGCGAGCGTCCGCAGGTCGGCCGGCCCGTGCGCGGGGATCGCGTGGTCGAAGTCCCCTGCGGCGACGCGCCGGGACGCGGCGCGCACGGTGTCCAGCGGCCGTACCACCGTGAAGTGCACGAGGACGGTGATCGCCACCCCGGTGAGCAGGAAGGCGACGAGGGCGGCGATCAGTGCCCGGTCGCGGTCCGAGCGGGCCTCGGCGAACGCCATCCGCGCCAGCCGCTGCTCCTGCCCGAGATGCTCCTGCTGGGCGGCGAGCGCCGTCCGGACCCGGTCGAAGGCGTGCTTCGCGTCGGTCACCGAGGCGGCCTCGTCGCTGCGCGCGCCCGCGAGCGCCGGATCGGCGAACTCGGCGCGCCACTCGCGTGCGGCCCGGTCGACCGCCCGCAGGTCGGCGACCGGCCGGTCGAGCCCGTCGACCAGGTCGCCGAGCCGTTCACGCGCCGCGGTCTCGTCGGCGAGGCCGCGCCGGTACGGCTCCAGCAGCTCCTCGTCCTTGGTCAGGAGGTAGCCGCGGACACCCGTCTCCTGGTCGAGGAGGGCGGCCTGCAGCCGGAACGCCTGGGTGCGGGCCGGGGAGACCTCGTCGATCAGCCGGTCCCCGGTGTCCGTGGTGCGCGCGAGCATGGCCGCGGCCACCGACCCGGCGACCAGCGTCATGACGCAGAGTGCGGCGACAGCCAGCAGGAACCAGCCCTGGACGGTCAGCCGCCGCAGTATCCGCACCCGGTGGCCGATCGGTGGCCGCGGAGGCTGGGGCTGGGACCGGGCTGCCGTGGACGGGGGCGGCGCGGTCGCGTCGTCGGGCGGCGCGCCTGCGGAAGGCGCGTCGTCGGCGGGGCGCGGTGTCCCGGCGGGACGCCGCGTGGTGTCGGACATCAGGTGGCACCGTTCCATTCGAGGTGAAGCACGGCGACGTCGTCGGCCAGGCCGCCGCCGCTCGCCGCCAGAGTCTGCGCGCGGTGGATCAGTGTGTCGACGAACGCGTCGGCCGCCTCGTGGGCGTGCCGCCGGGCGAGTTCCAGCAGCCCGTGCTCGCCCAGCCGTTCGTGTCCGGTGCCGATACGTCCCTCGATGAGCCCGTCGGTGAACATCATCACCGCGCCGTGCCGGTGGACGGGGACGGTGGTCACCGGCCAGGACGCCCGGCCGGGCAGCAGGCCGAGTACGGGACCGCCCGGCACCTCCTCCAGACGCACGCCGCCGTCGGGCGACCGGATCAGCACTCCGGGGTGGCCGGCGCGTTGCACGGTCATGTGCTCGTCGGCCGGCGACCGGGTCAGACAGGTGAGGGTCGCGAAGATCTCGGGACCGGACCGCTCGGCGACGAGGATCTGTTCGAGCAGGCTGAGGAGTCGCTGGCCGCGGGCGCCCGCCAGCACGAAGGAGCGCCACGCCACGCGCAGGCACACGCCGAGCGCCGCCTCGTCGGGCCCGTGCCCCGAGACGTCGCCCACGACCGCGTGGGTCATGCCGTCGGGTGTCTGGACGACGTCGTAGAAGTCGCCGCCGAGCAGGGCCTGGGAGCGGCCCGGCCGGTAGCGGGCGCAGACGGCGACCGTGGTGTCCAGGAGCAGCGGGGTGGGCAGCAGGCCGCGCTCCAGGCGGGCGTTCTCCTGGGCGCGCAGGCGGCTCGTCTGGAGGGCGGACGCCGCCTGTTCGGTGTGCTTGCGCTGGATCGCGTAGCGGATCGCGCGGACGAACAGGTCGGGCTCCACCCGCCCCTTGATCAGATAGTCCTGGGCCCCGGCGGCGACGGCCGCGAGGCCGGCCTGCTCCTCGGCGAGCCCGGTCAGCACGACGACGGCCGAACCGCCGGAGTGGACGAGGACCCGTTCCAGGGCTTCCAGGCCCTGGGCGTCGGGGAGGTGGAGGTCGAGCAGGATGCACTGCGGCACCTGTGCCTCCAGTGCGGTGACCGCCTCCGCCAGGGTCCTGGCCAGGCTCAGCCGCAGCGGGACCTCGCTGTCGGCCACGAGTTCCTCGACGAGGAGCGCGTCGCCGGGGTCGTCCTCGATCAGCAGCACCGTGGGCGGGCGCCCGTTCCAGAGGGCCTGCGCCGCGTCGTCCCCCCGTGCCGTGTCCCTGCTCGCGGGGACCTGGCCCCGTGCGCCGGGCGACGCGGGGGTGCCGGGTCTGCCTGAGGTGGATCTGACCGCTGTGTTCGGGCCGGTGCCCATGGCAGCTGTTCTCCTCTCGCCACGGGCGCGGCGGCCCGTGGGACCGCCGGGTGCGTCCGCGTCGAGACTAAAGCGATCAGTTACCCCATGACAACATTTTCCCGGAGTGCCCTCCGCCGGCTCTCGGACGACCCCCGGACAGACCCTAACGGCCACCCGGACGACAGTGACGCCAGAAGCAGAAGACTCCGTCGGCACCGGGGCCCAGGCCGACGCCCACCTGACGGAGCGTCAGGAATCGCGAAGATCCCCCGCCCCTCGACGACGTACCGGGCCACGCAGCGGGCGGATCCGACTGAAAGGGTTCAGCAGTACCGGCCAAATCGCCTGCGCGGCACGGCAATATGAGCGCGACACCTTGACTCGCCAGGAGGGCGCCCCTACTTTCACGCAATGAATCGATTCACTGTCGAATTCTTCTGGGGTTGACGTGATCAGTAGACGCCGCATGCTCACCACCACCACCGCAGCCGCACTCGGCACCACCCTCGCGACGGCCAACGCGCCGTCGGCGCAGGCCGCCGAGCAGACCCCGGCCGGGGCCGCCGCCGGCTCGGGCCGGGCCGGAGCACTCCGGGTCAGCTCGCCGACCGTCGAGTACGTGCGCAATCCGCTGGGCCTCGACACCCCGAAGCCCCGGCTGAGTTGGCCCCTGCTCTCCGACGCGCCGGACCAGGCGCAGAGCGCGTACCAGATCCGGGTCGCCTCCGGTCCCGACAAGCTCGCCGAGCCCGACGTGTGGGACAGCGGCAAGATCGTGTCGGACCGGTCGGTGCTCGTGCCCTACGCGGGCCCCGCCCTCAAGCCGCTGACGCGCTACCACTGGTCGGTCCGCGTCTGGAACGCCGCCGGTCAGGTCTCCGGCTGGAGCGAGAGCGCCTGGTGGGAGACCGGGCTGATGAGCACGGCGGCCTGGTCCGCGAAGTGGATCGCGGCGCCGGCGGCGCTGAGCGGCGCCCCGAGCCTGCGGGGCGCGTCCTGGATCTGGTTCCCCGAAGGGGAACCGACCGGCAACCTACCCGCCGGAACGCGTTGGTTCCGCCGCGCCCACGACGTCCCGGCCGCCGTCACGGGCGCCCGGCTCGTGGTCAGCGCCGACGACGCGTACACCGTGTACGTGAACGGCATCGAGGTGGCCCGCACCGAGCCCGACGGGCCCGCCGAGAACTGGCGCCGGCCGGCCGTCGTCGACGTCACGGCCCAACTGCGCGCCGGGGCCAACGTCCTGGCGGCGGCCGCGGTCAACGCCACCGAGAGCCCGGCCGGGTTCATCGCCGTCCTGGAGCTGACCTCGGCGGACGGCACCACCACCGTCCCCACCGACGACGCCTGGAAGGCGGCGAACGAGGAGCCGTCCGGCGCCGACGGCGCGTGGCGGCAGCCCGGTTACGACGACAGCGCCTGGCCCGCCGCCAAGGAGGGTCCGGCGTGGGGCTCCGGGCCGTGGGGCTCGGTGGCGCCCGCGATCTTCCCCGCCACCCAGCTGCGGCACGGCTTCCGGCTGGCCGACAAGCCCGTGGCGCGCGCCCGGCTGCACACGACGGCGCTCGGCCACTACGAGGCGCACATCAACGGACACCGGGTCGGCAAGGACCAGTTCGCGCCCGGCTGGACCGACTACCGCAAGCGGGTGCAGTACCAGACGTACGACGTGACGGCGCTGGTGCGGCGGGGCGCCAACGCCCTCGGCGCGCATCTCGCGCTCGGCTGGTACGGCGGCAATCTCGGCATGTTCGGGCCGCACCACTACGGTGACCGGCCCGCGCTGCTGGCCCAGTTGGAGGTCACGTACCAGGACGGGACGCGCGAGCGGGTCGTGTCGGGGGACGGCTGGCGGGCCGCCGCCGGGCCCATCGTGTCGACCGACATGCAGGCGGGCGAGGAGTACGACGCCCGGCGGGAGACGAAGGGCTGGACCTCACCGGGGTTCGACGACGCCAAGTGGCTCGCGGCCGAGCCTGTCGACGGCGTGGACACCGAGATCGTCGCGGAGCTGGACGGCCCGGTGCGGGTGACGAGGGAACTGCCCGCCAAGAAGGTCACCCGCGTCGCTCCGGGGGTCTTCGTCTTCGACCTCGGCCAGAACATGGTCGGTTCGGTACGGCTCCGGGTGTCGGGCAAGGCGGGCACCACCGTACGGCTGCGGCACGCCGAGGTGCTGAATCCGGACGGTTCGCTCTACACCGCCAACCTCCGTACGGCGCGGGCCACCGACATCTACACCCTCAAGGGCGGCGGCGAGGAGACGTTCGAGCCGCGCTTCACGTTCCACGGCTTCCGCTACGTCGAGGTCAGCGGCTTCCCGGGCACGCCACGCGCGAGCGCGGTCACCGGCCGCGTCATGCACACGTCGGCGCCGTTCACCTTCGAGTTCGAATCCGACGTCCCCATGCTCAACCAGCTTCACAGCAACATCGCGTGGGGCCAGCGCGGCAACTTCCTCTCCATACCGACCGATACGCCCGCCCGGGACGAACGGCTCGGCTGGACCGGTGACATCAACGTCTTCGCCCCCACCGCGTCGTACGTCATGGAGTCCGCGCGCTTCCTCACCAAGTGGCTCCAGGACCTGCGCGACGCGCAGACCGACGGCGGGTCGTTCACCCATGTCGCCCCGGACATCGCGGGCGTCGGCGACGGCTCGGCCGGCTGGGGCGACGCCGGTGTCACGGTGCCGTGGGCGCTGTACCAGGCGTACGGCGACGAGCGGATACTCGACGTGTCGTGGGACTCGATGGTCAAGTGGCTGGACTATCTGCGCGCGCACAGCGACAACCTGCTGCGCCCGGCGGACGGTTTCGGTGACTGGCTCAACATCGCGGACGAGACGCCGAAGGACGTCATCGGCACCGCCTACTTCGCGCACGTCGCCGATCTCACCGCGCGCACGGCCCGGGTGCTGGGCAGGGATCCCGCCCCGTACGAGACGCTGTTGGGCCAGGTCCGCGACGCCTTCCGGGCGGCGTACGTGACGGCGGACGGCCGGGTGAAGGGTGACACGCAGACGGCCTATGTGCTCGCCCTGTCCATGGACCTGCTGCCCGAGGCGGCCCGCAAGCCCGCCGCCGACCGGCTGGTGGCGCTGATCGAGGCGAAGGACTGGCATCTGTCGACCGGCTTCCTCGGCACGCCCCGGCTGCTGCCGGTGCTGACCGCCACCGGGCACAACGACGTCGCCTACCGGCTGCTGCACCGGCGCACGTTCCCCGGCTGGGGGTACCAGATCGAGAACGGCGCGACCACGATGTGGGAGCGCTGGGACTCGATCAGGCCGGACGGCAGCTTCCAGGACGCCGGGATGAACTCCTTCAACCACTACGCGTACGGGTCGGTGGGCGAGTGGATGTACGCGAACATCTCGGGGATCGCGCCCGGCCGGGCCGGGTTCAAGGAGATCGTCATCCGGCCGCGGCCCGGCGGTGAGGTGAAACGGGCCGGGGGCCGGTACGTATCGGTCTACGGTCCGATCACCACTCGCTGGGAGCTGGGGCGCGACGGCTTCGAGCTGGAGTGCTCGGTGCCGCCCAACACCACCGCCGAGGTGTGGGTGCCGGCGCGGAAGGCGCGCGACGTCAGGAACAAGGGCGCGAAGTTCCTGCGGATGGAGGACGGTTGCGCGGTGTACGCGGTGGCGTCGGGACGCCACCGGTTCACCACCTGATCGCGGCGGGGGCGACCGGGCAGGCGGAACTGACCCGGCCGGGTACGGGAGGCTTCCCGTACCCGGCCGGTGCCGGGTGGCGCGTGGCCGGCGACGCGTGCCGGGTGGCGCGTGGCCGGCCGCCGGGGAGACCGCCGACCGGATCGCCGCCGCCCTGTGGGTCGGCCTCGTGCTGCGGCTGCTGCGGGGGCTTCCCGGTGCCGCCGTCCCCTGAGTCGGCGGTGTCGGCGCGGTGTCCGTGACCGCGCCCGCGCCCGAACCCGCGCCGCCCGCGGGGGTCTGGCCCGGTGCGAGGACGCCGGCCAGGTGCGCTGGAGTTCCCCCCGACCAGGGAGGCGGCCACGGTCGTCGCGTAACCGGCACAGGCGACAGCCATGCGTCGGTCAGCCGCGTGCGGTCAGCGTCGCCGTGTGTTCCCGCACCTGCTCCGGCGTCAGATAGGAGTTGGTGAACTCGAAGTCGTGCAGCGATGCCGGTTTCCGCTCCTGGAATCCGGTCCGTACGAAATCGTCCCCGGCGACGGCGTTGATCACCCAGTTGGTCAGCACCCGCGCCTTGGCGACGTTCGTCCGCAGCGCCGACCAGTGGTAGCCACGGGCGACGGTCTGCGCCGGCAGCCCGCGCAGTTCGACACCCATCGGCTTGGAGACCGCGTCCTTGCCGCCGAGATCGACGACAAGACCCAGATCCTTGTGTTCGTAGCGCCGCAACGGCTGCCGGCGCACCGTGGCGATGACGTTGTCCGCAGCCGTCCGGCCCTGCCGCTGGGCGTGCTGGGCGGTCGGCGGGCAGACCGCGTCGCCGCCCTTCGCCAGGTCCGGAACGGCCGCGGCGTCGCCGAGGGCGAAGACGCCGTCGAGCCCGGACACCCGCAGTTCGGGCGAGACGACGAGCCGGCCGCGCGCCGTCTCGGCGTCGAACGTACCGACCAGCGGGCTCGCGACGACACCCGCCGTCCAGATGAGCGTGCGGCAGGGCAGTACCCGTCCGTCGGTGAGGGTCACCTCGGCGGGGCCTGCCTTGGCGACCGACACCCCGAGCGACACCTCGATCCCGCGCCTGCGGAGGATCCCCAGGGCGGTCTGCCCGAGCTTGTCGCCGAGTTCGGGCATGAGCTTGGGGGCGATGTCGATGAGGTGCCACTTGATCTGTTTCGGGTCCAGCCGGGGATAGCGCCGCAGCGCGTTGCTGGTGACGCGTTGCAGGCAGGCGGCCGTCTCCGTACCCGCGTAGCCGCCGCCGACGACCACGAACCGCAGGCGCGCCGCGCGCTCCTTCTCGTCCACGCTGGCGTCGGCGAGGTCGAGCTGCGCGATGACGTGATCGCGTACGTAGGCGGCCTCGGCGAGTGTCTTCATGCCACGGGCGTTGTCGACGAGACCGGGGATGTCGAAGGTGCGGGTGATGCTGCCGGGGGCCAGCACGAGGTAGTCGTACGGCTGGTCGACGATCTCCCCGGTGATCTTCCGGACGACGCAGATCTTCGCCTTCGGATCCACTCCGATGGCCCCGCCGGGGATGATCCTGGTGCGGTGTTTCCTGCTGCGGCGCAGCGAGACCGCGACCGACTGCGGGGTGAGCACGCCCGCCGCCACCTGCGGCAGCAACGGCAGGTAGAGCTGGTAGGAGAACGGCGTGACCAGCGAGATCTCCGCCTCCGCCGCCCCCAGCTTCCGCTCCAGGCGTTGCACGCACTCCACGCCGCCGAAGCCTGCGCCCACTACGAGAATCCTCGATCGTGCCACGGTGTCCTTCCCTTCCGGTCCTGCTGGGTCGCCCCTTCACCTTCCCCGGGACCGGTATCTCTCACGGTCCGGTTCACTCCGTCGCGGGCTTGACCACCGGCGTGCTGTTCCGGACAGGGCCTAGCCGGGTGCCGAACTCGATCCGGGTCTCGGCCTGGTCCACGCGCCCGTCCGGACGGGCATCAAGACGGGCATCCAGGCGGGCGTCGGAGCGGTCCGTGCGGGGCCGGCGCTCTGGTACGCGCCGCAGCCGCAGCGGCATCCGGGCGGCCTCCTCGGCCATCTCCACCAGCGGCTGGTGGACGGTGGTCAGCGCCGGGCCGGACCACTGGGCGAGCGGGATGCCGTCGTACCCGACTACGGAGGCCTTCCGGCACCTGGACGCCGAGCGCCTGGCCGTCGAGGCGTGCCAGGGAGCAGAGCATGTCCTCGGGGTCGGTGACGACCGCGATGGAGCGGTGGCCGAGGTCGAGCAGATGGCGGGTGGCGGGTGGCGGCCAGTCGGCCTGCCCGGTTGGCCGATCCGACGGAGGGTACGCCGGGTTCCGGGTCGCCGGCCGGGCCCTGGTCCAGGGGCTGATGGGCGTCGGAGGAAAGTGACCGAGAACGTGACCACCGACGCCCCGCGAAGCGGGACACGTACCGAGGACCGGCTCCGGGCCGACCGCGTCGCGCGTGTCGAGGAGCTGATCGCCGCCATGACCCTGGAGAAGAAGCTGGGCCAGCTGTACGGCCTGTGGGCGGTGCCTCGGCGGACGGCGCCGAAATCTCCCCGCACCAGCACGACATGGACGAGTCGCCCTCCCTGGACGAGCTGATCCCGTACGGACTCGGCCAGCTGACAAGGCCGTTCGGCACCGTGCCCGTCGATCCGGCGCTGGGCGCGCTGTCCCTGATGCGCACTCAGGAACCCCGACCCGGTCCGGACGGTGGCGGCGGCGGTCAGCAGCGACATGCGGTCCGTGGGCGTCCACCAGAGGCCGGCCCCGGTGAGCATGGGGGTCAGGGAGCGCGGTCGGTGATGCACGCGTACACCGACACCGACGGCATCCCCGGCGCCGCCGACGGGGAGTTGCCGACCGGTCTGTTCCTGGACACCTGGGGTTCCAAGGCACCGTCGTGGCCTACTACTTCGGCATCGCGTTCCTCAAGTCCCCGCACGGCGTGGCCGCCGACTGGGGCCAGGCCGAGGCGCTGGCCCTGGCGGCGGGTGTCGATGTCGAACGGCCCACGGTGAAGACGTTCGGGCAGCCGCTGCGCGACGCGGTCGCCGCCGGGGAGCCTGCACAGGCGTTGGTCGACCGGGCGCTGCGCCGGGTGCTGACGCAGAAGGCGCAACTCGGCCTGCTCGAACCCGGCTCGACCCCGGCTGGAGCCCGCCGCAACCGGCGCCGGCGGGCGCCGATCTCGACGCGCCGCACCGGCTGTGCGACACCGTGAGCCTGGGCACCGTCGCGCACCGCGCCATCTCGCGGCGCCTCACGGAGCGGTCGGCGATCCTGCTGCGCAACGACGGGATCCTGCCACTGGGGCGGCCCGCCCGGATCGCGGTCGTCGGTCCCCCGGCCGGGGGACGACTGCCCACGCGGCTCCAGGCGTTGATGTCGGAGTTCCCCGGGTGCGGGATCGTCGCCGCGCTCGGCGACCGGGCGGGGTACGAGCGGGGAGGGCGGCGGCGCGGTCGACGCCTCGGCGGCGATCGTGCGGGCGTTCTTCCCCGGCCAGGAAGGGGCGCGGGCGGTCGCGGGCGTGCTGAGCGGCCGGGGCGATCCTTCGGGCCGGCTGCCGGTGAGCGTTCCCCGGCGTCCTGCGGCTCTCCTTCACCGTGCGCAACACCGGTGGCCGGGCGGCGGGTACGGAGGTGGTGCAGCTGCGCCCGCACGACCCGGTCGCCTCGGTCGTGCAGCCGGTCCAGCGCCTGATCAGCTGTCTGCGCGTGCCGCTGGAAGCGGGCGCGGCGGGCGGCGTGTCGTGGAGCCGGGCGAGCTGGAGCTGCGGCTCGCCGCCTCCAGCAGCGACACCCGGCTCACCGCCCGGGTGGTCCCGACCGGTCCCGTACGGGAGGCGGACCACACTCGCGCGCTGCACGCCCGGATACGCCGGGAGGCGGAATAGATCACTCTGATGCGGGGTCAGTAAACGTACATAACAGGGCATATGACTCGTCACCATGGGAAATCATCTGCCGGAATTCCGCGCTGCCGCGCGCCGTATCGACCGCCGTCAATTCGTCACCCGCGCGGGCGCCGCGGCCGTGCTCGCCTTCGCGGCGAACATGCCCGCCGCCGGCGCCGCGACGGCCCGCCGGCTCAACCCCGCGAACATCACCAAGAACCCCTTCACCCTGGGCGTCGCCTCGGGCGACCCGCAGCCCGGCACGGCCCTGCTCTGGACCCGGCTGGCGCCCGAGCCGTACACGGCGGACAGCGGTCTGCCCGCCGAGCGGGTCGAGGTGGAGTGGGAGGTCGCCCACGACGAGCGTTTCACCGGGCTCGCCAGGAGCGGCACCGCGACCGCCCACCCCGAGTTCCACCACAGCGTGCGCGTCGAGGTCCCGGGGCTGTCGCCCGACCGCTTCTACTTCTACCGCTTCCGGGCCGGCACCTGGATCAGCCCCGTCGGCCGCACCCGTACCGCTCCCGCCGCCGGGGCCAGGATCACCGACCTCAAGTTCGCCACCCTGTCCTGCCAGGCCTACTACCACGGCTACTTCACCGCGTACCGGCATCTGGCCGCCGAAGACCTCGATGTCGTCGTGCATCTCGGTGACTACCTCTACGAGTACGCCGTGACGGCCACGGGCGGCGCACGCGACTACACCGACCGCGAACTCCCCGCCCACTACAACCGCGAGACGCTCACGCTGGAGGACTACCGGCTGCGCTACGGCCTCTACAAGTCCGACCCGGACCTGAAGGCCGCACACGCCGCGCACCCATTCGTCGTCACCTGGGACGACCACGAGACCGAGAACAACTACGCCGACTCCACACCGGAGAACGATGTACCGCCGGAGGAGTTCCTGCTCCGCAGGGCCGCCGCCTACCGCGCGTACTGGGAGAACCAGCCCCTGCGCACCCCGCAGCGGCCCCACGGACCCGACATGCGGCTCTATCGGAGGCTGCACTTCGGGCGCCTCGCCCAGTTCGACATCCTCGACACCCGCCACTACCGCTCCAACCAGGTGCAGGGCGCCAACTGGCAGGTCCCGGGAGCGGAGTCGAAGGACCCGGGGCGGACCATGACCGGCGCGACGCAGGAGCGCTGGCTCCTCGACGGCTGGAAGAACTCGAACGCCACCTGGAACCTGCTGGCCCAGCAGGTGACGTTCGCCCAGCGCCGCGACAGGCCCGGCGCGGGTTTCAAGCTGTCGATGGACGCGTGGGACGGCTACACGGCCTCCCGTACACGCGTCCTGAACGGCGCGAAGGCCGCCGGTCTCGGCAATCTGATGGTGCTCACCGGTGACGTGCACGTCGGCTACGGCTTCGACCTGAAGGAGGACTTCGACGACCCGAAGTCCCGCGTCGTGGGCACCGAGATCGCCACGACATCGGTCACCAGCGGCATGGACGGCGCGGAGAAGCCGTCCAACTGGAACAACCTCACCTCCGCCAACGCGCACATGAAGTACTACAACGGGCGCCGGGGATACACCACGTTCACGCTCGCGCCGGACCGGGCGACGGTCACGTTCAACACGCTCACGGCCGTGACAAAGCCGGGCTCCGGGCTCACCAGGGCGGCTTCGTTCGTCACGGAAGCGGGTAATCCGGGACTGCGGCCCGCGTGACCGGGCGGCACCGGCACACGCCAGAAGCGAGCTGAGGACTTGAGCATAGGGAACGGGGCGGCCGGACCGGCCGCCCCCGGAGTACGAGAGAT
Source organism: Streptomyces sp. NBC_01508 (assembly GCF_045040315.1). NCBI lineage: Bacteria > Bacillati > Actinomycetota > Actinomycetes > Kitasatosporales > Streptomycetaceae > Streptomyces > Streptomyces sp. NBC_01508. Next base: position 100,148 of record NZ_CP109419.1, read on the forward strand.
CAACAGGGCCGCCGCGGAAGCGAGTTGCTGTGGCACACTGTCCGCCATGGCTGCGGCGGTGCTCGGGGGTGCGGGATGAGCGAGCCACGGTCGGCTCCGACGATCGGTCAGATCGTGCTCAGCAGACAGTTGCTGGCGCTGCGTGAGAAGGCGGGGCTCAGCCGGGAACAGTCCGGTCGGCTGCTGCGGGTCACGGCGGCCACCGTGCGCCGGATGGAGATGGCGGAGGTCGGGCTCAAAGTCCCGTATCTGCAGATCCTTCTTCCCGCGTACGACGTCCCGGACGAGGAGATAGACGTCTTCCTGCGGCTGGCCGACGAGGCGAACAAGCCCGGCTGGTGGCAGCGGTTCCACGATGTGCTCCCCGACTGGTTCAGCGGCTACGTCAGCCTCGAAGAGGCCGCGACGACCATGCGCTGCTACGAGCCGCACTTTGTGCCGGGGCTGCTCCAGACCGAGGAGTACGCGCGGCACATCCTGACCGCCGGCGCCCTGGGGCAGCAACTGTCCGACCCGGCGCGCATCGAGCGCATGGTCGCGCTGCGGCTGGAGCGCCAGGCGCTGCTGACCCGCACCGACGCGCCCGTCTTCTGGGCCGTACTGGACGAGACCGTGCTGCGCCGGCACGTCGGGTCGCCGGACGTGATGCGCGCGCAGATCGACCGGCTGCTCGAAGCGAGCGAACTGCCCAACGTGACCATCCAGATCGCCGAGTTCGCCGCCGGCCACCACCCCGGCACGTACAGCCCCTTCGTGCTGTTCCGCTTCGGCATCCCCGAGGTGCGGGACATGGTCTACATCGAGTATCTGACCGGCGCGCTCTATCTCGACGAGGACGGCGAGGTCTCCGAGCACATGGAGGCCATGGACCGGATGGTGGCCCACGCGGAGTCCGCGAGCCGTACGAGGCAGTTGCTGTCCGACGTCCGCGCCGCGCTGTGACCGCCGGTACGGGGCACCGGCCCGCCGCCGGGCCCCCGCTCCTCGCTCTCGCCACCCCCCTGTTCGGATCAGACAGCCAACGGAGCGCCCCATGAACGCAGGTACACCCAGGACGCAGGTCGACACGAGCAAGCCCCACCCGGCACGGGTGTACGACTGGCTCCTGGGCGGCAAGGACAACTACCCGGTCGACCGGGCCGTCGGGGAGCAACTGCCCGACCTGGGGAAGCGCAGCGCCAAGCAGAACCGTGCCTTCATGCACCGCGCGTCCGCGTGGCTGGCCGGTCAGGGCGTCGACCAGTTCCTGGACATCGGCACCGGCATCCCGACCGCGCCGAACCTCCACCAGGTGGTCCAGGAGATCAATCCGAAGGCGCGGGTCGTCTACACGGACAACGACCCCATCGTGCTCCGGCACGCCGAAGCGCTGCTGGTCAGCAGCGCGGAGGGCGCGACCGACTACATCCAGGCGGATGTGCGCGAGCCGAAGGCGATCCTCGACCACGCGCGTGGGCACCTGGACTTCGACCGGCCGGTGGCCGTCTCGCTCATCGCGCTGATGCACTTCATCCCGGACAGCGACGGCCCGTACGAGATCACCCGCACCCTCCTCGACGCGTTCGCGCCCGGCAGCTATCTGATGCTCTCGCACGGCACCTTCGACTTCCACGAGGAGCTGGAGGCCCAGATCACCGGGACGTACGGCAAGGGCGGCATCGAGCTGCGGTTCCGGACCCGGGACGAGGTGGCGCGGTTCTTCGACGGTCTCGACCTCGTCGAGCCAGGACTCGTCACCGGCCCCGACTGGTACAAGGACACGGCAGCGCCGGAGCAGGAGGAGAACGCGGTCTACGCCGGGGTCGCCCGCCTTCCCTAGGGTGTGCCGCCGCGGTTGCGGCCGCGCGGTCCCGGTGTCCCGGCCACGCCAGAGGCGAGGAGCGCCCGGCGGGGGGACGATGGGAGGTGGTGCCTATCGCGGGAGGAGGCTCCCCCCATGGACTACCCGGAACGCTATGAGCTGGTGTTCGAGGAACCCGCCCCTGCCGACCCGGCCGGTCCGCCGGTCCCACGGCAGGACGTCGAACGGGACGTGGTGACGGTACGGCGTACCGCCAAGGCCGGTGCGGGCGGATTCCCGGTGTACGAGGACGACACGGGCATCGTGCGCGCGGAGATCAGCGACCGGGGTGAGGTGCGGATGCTGGCCAGCGGAGGCCAGCAGGCGCTCAGCACGCCGGTGACGGCGCGGTCGCTCGACTCGTGACCTCGCTGGTGACGGAATCCGTCCCCGCCCCTCGGTGAGGAGGGGCGGGGACGGATTCCGTTCCTGGCAAGATTCGGGCGGGCCGGATTCCGACGGGCTGTCTCACAGGGGCGTGCGCAGTCCGGAGAGGCCGTCGCGCCAGGCGGGGAGCAGCTTCTCGGCGAGACGTGCGTCCAGCACACCGGTGGCGTCGACGCCGAAGGCCACGTCCGTCTCCAGCCACGGCTCCTCCTCCAGCAGTCCACCGACGACATCGCGGCGCACGAGCTGTTCGTGGGCCGCGTCCCCCGCGATGTGTTCGGTGTAGAAGCGCACGGCCGCCTCTCCGGCGTCCGCGCGGCGCATCGCCTCCGCCAGCCGGCGGGACACGGGCGACGACGCCACCTCGACGGCGGCGCGGTGCCCCACCAGCGCGCCGCGCAGCGCGCGGTGCAGACCGAACATCGACATGAGGTTGACGGTTGCCAGCATCTCGCCCGTCGTCGCGTCGACATACCGGCCGTACGTCGTGTCCAGACCGAGGTCCGTCATGAGGCCGGCGAAGAGCCGCGAGTGCATCCGGTCCGCCCGGCCCGCGCCGAACTCGCCGAACTCGACCGCGGCCATGGCCGCCTTGGCCCTGCCCCGGAGCCGGGGGATCACCCAGGCGTGCGGGTCGGCCTCCTTCAGGTGGCGGACGGAACGCTGGGCGGCGTACTCACGCAGGTGCCACAGTTCGCCCTCGTCCCTGAGGTAGTGGGACGTACTCGCGCCGTCCGTCGGTTCGACCAGGAGGTCGGCGAGCGCCTCGTCGATGTCGGTGCGGCGTTTGGTGTCCGCGCGCAGCGCGTCCAGGAAGTGGCGCTCCAGATCGGCGCGGAGCGCGAGCAGCGCGGGGTCCCACTCCCAGGCGGGGTCGACGCCGCAGAATCCGCGGTAGTGCAGCTCGTAGCAGAGGTAGAGCGCGAGGTGCAGGTCGTCGCCGTACGGGGCGGCGTCGGCCGCCGCCCCGCCCGGCGGAAGGGGGGTCCCGGAACCGGGGCGGCCACGCAGGGCACGTACGACTCCGTAACTGAGGTCGCCACGGCCCGTCGGCAGAGCGGGCCCGGTCGGCCGGACGTCGGCGTTCTCCACTGACTTCACTCCTTGACCCGATCGAACTGATCAGCGTGCTCGGTTCGATCATTCTCGCCGCTTTGCCCGGCCTGTCCTCGTTCGTGGGCAGCCTGCCGGTGGCTGCCACCGGACCGTGGGTAACATCCGCCCACGCCTCGCGACCGCCCGCTGATGCCGTCCGTTCCCGGCCCGCCGGGCGGCCCGCCCGCTTCGGTTCCGGCCCGGTGCGGGCGTGCCGCCGTTCGGGTGGTGAAGTCTCCGTGGATCAGCGCGGCGGCAGCGCCCCGAGCCACTCGCTCAGGAGTTGGTTGACCTCCTCGGCACGCTCCTGCTGCACCCAGTGCCCGCAGCCTTCGATGATGTGCGAGGAGACGAGGCCGGGGAGGGTGCTGGGGAAGTTCCGCACGGCGTCCGCCATCCACGCGAGGGAGGCGTCGAGGCCGCCGCCGATGAAGAGGGACGGCTGGGTGAGCGGGGCGCCGTCCCAGGCGGCCAGATCCGCCCAGTCCCGGTCGACGTTGCGGTAGCGGTTGAGCGCGCCGGTCATTCCGGTCCGCTCGAACTCGCCCGCGTAGTGGTCGAGATCGGCCTCGGAGAGCCAGGCGGGCAGCCGGCCGGCGGGGAACCGGTCGCGGAGTCTGCCGCCCCGCGGCACGAAGAAGAGGCTTCCCTCGCCCTCCGGGGGCATCGTGTCGCCGGAGATACCCGCGTAGAACCCGGCGAGCCACCCCCGGATGTCGGGCTCGATCTCCGCCTCGGCCCGGCCCGGCGTCTGGAAGTAGCTGACGTAGAACTCCTCGTCGCCGCCGATCCGCGCGAACGCCTCGGTCGGGCGGGGGCCGCCGCGCGGGGCGTACGGCACGCTCAGCAGCGCCGCCGCGGTGAACACATCCGGGCGCAGCAGCGCCGAGCCGGCGGCGATGTTCGACCCCCAGTCGTGGCCGACGACGATCGCCGTCTCCTCTCCGAGGGCGTGTACGACTCCGACGTTGTCGGCGACATGGGCGAGCATCCGGTACTCCTCGACGGCCGGGGGCTTCGAGGAGCGTCCGTAGCCGCGTACGTCGACGGCTACGGCGCGATAGCCCGCGGCGGCGAGCGCGGGGAGCTGGTGGCGCCAGGAGTACCAGGACTCGGGGAAGCCGTGGACCATGAGGACGAGGGGGCCGGTGCCCTGTTCCACGAGGTGGATACGGCCGCCGGGGACGTCCACGAGACGGTGGGCGGCGCCGGGCGGGGAGAGGGTGGTGGGTGCGGTGGGCGGTGTGGTGGGTCGTGTGGTGGGCTCCGGCATGGGTCCTCCTCGGGGTGATCGTTTCCGCTCACCATCATTCGGCGACCGCCGCGCCCGGTCCAAGAGAACTTGCCGGGTCGGCAATTCGCCTTCCGGGCCGGGCCCCGCGCGCTGTCCTGCCGGCCGTGCCGGGAGCCGGATGGACCCCTGTAGGGTGCATTTCCATGGCGGATACACGGGTCAATTCCACGGACGCGGCCCCCGTCGCCGGACCTGGGCCTGAGCCCGGCCCCGGAGCCGAGCCCGGACCTGAGCTCGGCCCCGGCCCCGGCCCCGGAGCCGAGCCCGCCGTGGGGACGGATCTCCATCTGGAGCTGAGCGGGCGGGGACCGCGTCGTGAGCAGCTGATGCTGGCCCTGCGGGACGCCATCACGTCCGGCCGGCTGGCGCCGGGCACCCGGCTGCCCCCGTACCGCACGCTCGCCGTCGACCTGGGCATCGCCCGCAACACCGTCGGCGAGGCGTACGCCGAACTCGTCGCCGAGGGCTGGCTCACGGCACGCCAGGGCTCCGGCACCCACGTCGCACCGCGCGCCACGCCGCTGCCCGTCGCCAAGGAACCGGCCCGCCGCTCCGTGCCGCCGGTGCGGCGGCCCACGTACGACTTCATGCCGACGTCGCCGGACGCCTCCGCGTTCCCCCGGTCCGCGTGGCTGACGTCTGCGCGCCGCGCGCTGACCAGCGCGCCCAACGACGCGTTCGGCGTGGGCGACCCCCGGGGACGTGCCGAACTGCGCACCGCGCTCAGCGAATATCTCGCCCGCGCCAGGGGTGTACGCGCCGCGCCCCACCGGATCGTCGTCTGCGCCGGCTTCGCGCATGCCCTGCGCATCCTCGGCGACGTGCTCGACGGCACGGTCGCCGTCGAGTCGTACGGGCTCGCCTTCCACCGTTCGCTGCTCACCGGCGCCGGGCTGCGCACCGTACCGCTGACCGTGGACGCGGACGGCGCGCGGACCGCCGAGCTGGGCACCCTCGACGCCGGCGCCGTACTGCTCACGCCCGCCCACCAATTCCCGACCGGGGGTCCGCTGCGCCCCGAGCGGCGGACGGCGGCCGTCGACTGGGCGCGTACCACCGGGTCGGTGGTACTGGAGGACGACTACGACGGCGAGTTCCGCTACGACCGGGAGCCGGTCGGCGCCGTGCAGGGGCTGGACCCCGACCGGGTGATCTATCTGGGCTCCACGAGCAAGAGCCTCTCCCCCGCGCTGCGGCTGGGCTGGCTGGTCCTGCCCGACACTCTCGTGGACGACGTGCTCGCCGTGAAGGGCGTCCGCGAGATGTGGACCGGTGTCTCCGACCAGCTCACCCTCGCCGACTTCATCGCCTGCGGCGCGTACGACCGGCATGTACGTCTCATGCGGCGCACCTACCGGCGGCGGCGCGACCGGCTCGTGGCCGTACTCGCCGAGCGGGCACCGCACATCGAGGTGAGCGGCATCGCCGCCGGGCTGCACGCGGTGCTCGACCTCCCGCCGGGCACCGAGCGGGACACGGTGCGCGCGGCCGGGCGGCGGGGCCTCGCTCTGGAAGGACTCGGCGCCTTCCGGCACCCGGACAGCACGATGCCACCGCGCGACGGTCTGGTGATCGGCTTCGGCGCCCCGCCCGATCACACGTTCAACGGTGCGCTCCAGGCTCTGTGCGCGGCCCTGCCGCCCGCCGCGTAGGAGTTCGACGGCCGGCGAGAAGTGACACCACATGGTGCAACCACAGTCCGGTTGCTATCGTCGGTCGCATGACAGCCATGACGCTCCGTATCCCGGACGAGATCAACGCATCGATCAAGGCGGGGGCGGCAGCGGCCGGTCTGTCCCTGAACGCCTACATCGTGCGCGCCGCTCAGCGGCAGGCCGTACTCGACTCCGCCCGCCGGCTCGCGTCGCTCGGCCTCGGCGACGACCTGGGCGGCGAGGGCGACACCCTGTGAAACGTGGTGAGATCTGGGCGCTCGGCGACGGGCGCAACGTCCTGATCGTCTCGCTGGACGGCCTGGAGGAGGCCTACGGCGCGGTCCTCACCGTCGTCCTGCACGACGCCGGGCGCTATCCCGACACCGCGATGTCCGTGGTGATCGACCATCCGCTGCCGTGCACCGCCGTCGCGGTCAACCTCCAGCAGTTGAGGGTCACGCGCTTCGACGGCGCGAAGCCGCTGGGCTCCGTCGACACGGCGGTGATGGAGCGCGTCAGCCAGGCGCTACGCGCGGTGCTGGACCTCTGACCCCCTCCTCCTGATCCCCTCCTGCCCCCGTCTGCTACCCGCCTGATCCCCGTCTGTTCCCCGCTCTCACCGACTCACAGCACTCCGCCCGCCTCGTCGTGGAACACCTCCGGCCAGTACCTCCAGTCGTCCTTCTCGCCCGTCGGCTCGCAGGCCATCGGGTCGACCGAGGCGAGCACGGCGGCCATGGTGTCGGCCAGCGGCTGGTACATGTCGCCGGTCAGCCTGTGCGTCTCGTCGAGGGTGCCCTCACGCCGGTGCATCCAGAGTGCGAACGCGAGCGTGGAGATGTCCGCGTTCAACGGCTCCAGTGCGCCGCCCGTCCAGCCGTGGATGTGGCCGGTGCGGCCGTCGATGACGACCTCCGTGTCATGGGTGAGCCATCCCAGGGAGAACAGCCGGTCCGGCGCGACCGCCATGCCGTCGGGGTAGTCGTCGGGCTCGCCCTCGGCCGGGCCGTTCCGTTCGCGGTACTCCGCGAGCGTGAGCAGCAGCGGCTCCTCCCTGAACAGGGTGAACATGGACGCGCCCACGGGCAGCCCGGTCTCCACGAGGAAGCGCCGGGTCGGCTCGTGGCCGAGGGCGGCCGGCACCGCGGCGGGATCGAACCGGACGACCTTCTCCGCTCCGAACTCCGCCGCGAGCAGCCCCTCCGGCAGGTCGAGCAGCAGTCCCCGGCCGGGCACGGCGATCAGCGCCAACGGCCGTATCAGCGCGGCGATCCGCCAGAACGCCGGCAGCGGGTGGCCCCACGTCTCCCGCTCGCCCGCGCTCCCCCAGCCTCCGCCGTCCCACTCCTCCTCGGCCAGGACGGCGAGGAACCGCGAGGTCGCCTCGGCCACCGCCGCCTCCCCGAAACGCCCCGCGAGGTCGGCGAACCGGCCTCGCGTGGCCGTCAGTTGATCCATCGCCGCGGTGAACCGCGCCAATGCGGCCACGGACGGGGCGAGGGGCAGGGCATCGACAAGGTCCGGCCGGTCTTCGAAGAGATACATGCTGAAGACCCGCCCCGTGGTCTCGTCCAGCACGATCCGGTCGGCCTCGAAACCCTCCACCAGAAGATGGCCGATCGCCCGCAGACCCCGGATGTGCGGGTCGAGTTCGGCGGGATCCGCCGAGTCCGCGAGAAGTGCGGGGACCAGCACCGCGGGCTCGTCACCCGGCGGCCGGAATCGCAGCATGCCGCTCTCCCCCGCCCCGCACTCCCCCGAGCCGTCGTTCGCCGTCGTCATGCTTCCCCCGTGCCTTCGGTGCCGGTCTCTTCCCGCGCGGAAAACAGTACGGGGCACCACTGACAACGAGAGCCGGTGCGCATGACCGTGCTGCCGCTGGTCGGCGGGTTCGCCACCGTGACGGTGCGGGCGAGCAGGAACCCCCAGTTATCACAGCACTGTTATATTAGCGCTGTGACATTTTCGGATCCCACAGCGCTGCCCGACCCCTGGCGCTCCCTTCACCAGCTGCTGGCCACCATGGACGCCGAGATCGAGAAGGTCTACGTCGAGCGTGGCATCGAGGGCATGCGGCCCCGGTTCGCCTATCCGCTGATCAGGCTCGCGCACACCGGCCCACTGACCATTCGCGAGCTCGCGAAGTCCCTGGACCGCTCGCACTCCGCGATCAGCCAGACCGTCGCGGCCATGCGCAAGGAGGATCTGGTCAGCTCCGAGCCGGGGCCCGACGCCCGCACCCGGCGGATCGACCTGACCGAGCGCGGCCGGTCGCTGGTGCCGTTCCTGGAGGCGGAGTGGCGCGCCACCCACGCGACGGTCGCCGAGCTGGACAACGAGGTCCCGTATGCGATGACCACCGTTGTCGAGGAGGTGCGGCGGGCACTGGAACGCAGGCCGATGCGGCAGCGGATCCTCCACCACATCGTCGAGCCACCCCGATGAGGGGGCGTGTCCGGTTCCTCGACACCCGTCCGCTGCGTGGCAATCAGCCGTTCCGCGACCTGTGGATCGGCACCTCGGTCTCCCAACTCGGCGGACAGATGGCCAACGTGGCGGTGCTGGCCCAGGTCTGGGATCTGACCGGCAGCCCGGTGGGCACCGGTGCCATCGGGCTCGCCACCGGTCTGCCGATGGTGCTGTTCGGGCTGCTCGGCGGCACGTTGGCCGATACCGTTGACCGCCGCGCGCTGGTACGGGCCACCACCGCGGGACAACTGCTGGCCGCCGCGGGGCTGTGTGCCCAGGCTCTGGAGGCCAACCGGAACGTGCTGCTGTTGCTCGCCCTGGTCGCCTTGAGGAGTGCCTGCGGCGCTCTCGGCGCTCCCGCCCGGCGCACGCTCCCGGTCCGGCTGTTGCCGGGCGACCAGGTCGCGGCAGGGCTCGCGCTGACCAACGTCTCCTTCCAGGCCGCGATGCTGGCCGGGCCCGCGATGGCCGGGCTGATCATCGCCCGCTGGGATTTCTCCGCCGCGTACGCGACCCAGGCCGTGGCCATGGCGATCTCGATGCTCGCGGTGGCCCGCCTCCCTGTCGTACGACCCGAGGGCGCGGCCACGACAGGCGGCAGGCGCAGGCCGGAACGTGGCGGCTGGCGGATCGTCCTGCGCCGCCCGACGCTGTGGGGCTCGATGGCCACCGACCTGTCCGCGACGCTGCTCGCCATGCCCATCGCGCTCTTCCCGCTGGTCAACGAGATCCGATTCGGGGGAAATCCGCAGACCCTCGGCCTGTTCCTCTCGGCCGTCGCGGTCGGGGGGATCACGGCCGGTCTGCTCTCCGGAACGGTGACGCGGTGGCGTCGTGGCGGCCTGGTGCAGTTGTCCGCCGCCGCTGTCTGGGGTGTGGCGCTGGCCTGTTTCGGCCTGGCCGGGCCGCTGTGGCTGGCGCTCGGCTGCCTGGCCGTGGCGGGCGCCGCCGACACCGTGTCCGTCGTCACCCGCAGCGCCCTGGTGCAGTTGGAGACCCCGGACGTGTACCGGGGGCGGGTCTCCTCGGTGGAACACGTCATCGGCGTCGCGGGCCCCGAACTCGGCAACTTCCGTGGTGGCCTCCTGGCGTCGGCCACCTCCGCCTCCTTCTCCCTGGTCGTCGGCGGACTGTCCGCCGTCCTGGCGGTCGCCGCCGTGGCCGCGACCAACGCACCCCTTCGCGCCTACCGCACACCGACCGCCACCGTCACCGCGAAGCCGACCGCCCCTGAGGGCACCGAAGCGCCGGCGCCCGTAGGACCCGTCGAGGTCTGACGGCCGGCCCGGACTTCACGCGGGGCGCGTCACCCCCTGCTTGGCACGGATCAGACCGGCCGCCCATACGCACCAGTCCTCCGCGTCGGCCTCGTAGCGGATGCCGCGCCGGCAGGTGAGGTACGGCCCGAGGTGGCCGGTCGTTCGTACGAACTCCGCCTCGTCGCGGCCGGACAGGATCGAGGTCTCCGTGCGGCGGAGCACGGCCAGTTTCTCCCGGGCCTCCTCCGCGCGGCGCCCGAGATGGGCGAGCAGCGCGTCGGGCTCCACCACGTCGGCGCACTGCACCGCCACGGTCAGCTCGTCCCGCAGGTTCGTCGGCCGCAGCGGCCCGGCGGCGAAGTCGACCAGCGCCTGAGTGCCGGTGTCGGTCAGCGAGTACAGCCGCTTGGTCGGCCGCGACTCCTGCACCACTTCGGTGGCCCGGACGAGTCCCTCACCGTGCAGGCGGGTCAGCTCCGCGTAGAGCTGCTGGGGCCGGGAGTGCCAGAAGTTGGCCACTCCGACGTCGAAGCGTTTGGTGAGTTCGTAGCCACTGGCCTCGCCCTGGATCAGGGCCGCCAGGACGGCGTGTCGCAGAGACATGGCGTCACCCTATCCGGGCTGTTCGGAGCCGTTCCGGACTGTCCGGAGCGCAATTAGTCATCTACATTAATAGTCATGGATATGACTATGGGGACGAAGAGCCTGGTCGCGGTCGGCGACAGCCTCAGTGAGGGCGTCGGTGACCCGTACCGGGGCGGCGGACTGAGGGGCTGGATCCACTACCTGACGGCCGGGCCCACGGGCCACGCCGCCGACACCCCCGGCCCGGAGACCGGCTTGGAGACCGGCTTGGAGACCGGCTTGGAACTCGTCGCGAATCTGGCGCGCAGCGGCGCCACGGTCGCCATGCTGCGCCGCCACCAGCTGGACCGCGCCGTCGCGCTCGCGCCCTCGTACATCACCTGCGTGATCGGGGTGAACGACGTGATCGCCGGCCGCTTCGATGTCGCCCGTTTCGAGGAGGACTACGCCCAAGTGGTCGCCGCGCTGAGTGGGGCGGCGACCGACGGCGTCCTGACGATGACGCTGCACGATGTCGCCGCCGCGCTGCCCCTCCCGTCCACGAGGCGGGCGGAGTTGCGGCGCCGGATCGCCGAGGCGAACGAGGTGATCGAGCGGGTGTCGCGGCGCCACGGGACATGGCTGGTGGACTTGCGCGCGGCGGCCCGCGTGGACGGGGCCGGGATCGTCTGCGTGGACCGACTGCATCCGAACCGGCGTGGCCACCGCTATCTCGCCGCACTCGCCGGTGATGTCCTGCGCGCACGCGGCGGCGTCGCGCCGGGACCGGGGGTGGCGGTCCCCGACCAGGATCCGCTGCGCGAACGGATCGCGTCCGGGGTACGGCACACGGTCTGGGTCGGCCGTCACCTCGTACCGCCCCTGGTCGGGGCGCTGTTCACTTCCCGGCGGGCCGGGCGCGTACGTGCATCTTCTCCCCCTGCCGACCGAAGATGGTGAGGAATTCCACCGCTTCCGTGCCCGCGGCGGCCCACCCGTGCGGGGTGCGGGTGTCGAACTCGGCGGCCTCCCCGGCGCTCAGCACCAGGTCGTGCTCGCCGAGGCGCAGCCGGAGCCGGCCGGCCAGGATGTAGAGCCATTCGTAGCCCTCGTGCGTTCGCTGTTCCAGTTCGCCGGTGTGCTGCGGGCCGGCCGGGATGATCTGCTTGTACGCCTGGAGCCCGCCGAGATGGCGGGTCAGCGGCACGAAGGTCATGCCGTACCGCGTGAAGGACCGCAGATGGACGCGGGGGTCGCCGGTCGGGGGCGCGTCCACCAGCTCGTCGAGTTGCACGCCGTACGCCTTGGCGAGCGGCAGGAGCAGTTCCAGTGTCGGTTTGCGTCCGCCGGACTCCAGACGGGACAGCGTGCTGACCGAGATCCCGGTCGACTCGCTCAGCAGGGCCAGTGTCGTACCGCGATCGCGGCGCAGGGCGCGCAGGCGCGGTCCCACGCCGTTCAGGACGGTCGAGAGGTCGTCGTCAGCCATGCTTCCATTTGCCACCTCGGCAAGGAAGTTTGTCAAACGACGAGGCGTGGACGGAACATCTCCAGCAGATGGAGGTGGTTCACATGCAGGTACAAAAAGTAGATTTCGATGTCGTGGTGATCGGTGGCGGAGCCGCCGGGCTGAGTGGGGCGCTGACCCTCTCACGGGCGCGCCGCTCGGTGCTGGTGATCGACTCCGGCGAGCCGCGCAACGCCCCGGCGGCCCATGTCCACGGCTATCTGGGACGTGAGGGCATCGCACCCGCCGACCTGGTCGCCGTGGGACGCGAGGAGGTGGCCGGTTACGGCGGCGAGTTCCTGGCCGGCCGGGTGGCGGCGGTCAAGGGATCGGCCGCCGAGGGGTTCCGCGTCGTACTCGAAGAGGGCGCGGCGGTGCCCGAGGTGACGGCGCGCAGGCTGCTGGTGACGACGGGGCTGGTCGACGAACCGCCGCCGGTTCCGGGAGTCGCCGAGCGGTGGGGGCGCGAGGTGTTGCACTGCCCGTACTGCCACGGGTGGGAGGTACGTGACGCGCCCATCGGCATCCTGGCGACGGGGCCGCTCGCGGTGCACCAGGCCCTGATGTGGCGGCAGTGGAGCGGTGACGTGACGCTGTTCCGGCATACGGCGCCCGAGTTCGGCGACGAGCAGTACGAGCAGCTCGCCGCGCGTGGCATCGCCGTCGTGGACGGGGAGGTCGTGGCGCTGGAGGTGACCGACGACCGGCTCAGCGGCGTCACGCTGGCCGGCGGCCGGGTGATCGGTGTCCGAGCGGTGGTGGTCGCGCCGCTGTTCGTCGCGCGTGGGGGCGTTCTCACGGACCTGGGGCTGGCTGCGGTCGACCGGGAGATGGCCGGTCAGGTGGTCGGCACTCATCTCCCCACCGATCCGGCCGGCGCGACGTCCGTGCCCGGCGTGTGGGCGGCGGGCAACGTGGCCGATCCGACGGCTTTCGTGCTCAACTCCGCGGCGGCGGGGCTGCGCGCGGGTGCCGCGGCCAACGCGGATCTGATCGCCGAGGACACGCGGCGGGCGGTGGAGGCACGGCAAGGCGGTCGAAGCCAACCGTGACCGGCGGCAATGACAGCAGTGGCAGCGCACAGGATCGAATCGACGAAGGAGACACATCAATGACCCACGGTCACACCGCGGCGGACAACAGCACGGACAGCCCTGCCAACGAGGAGTTCTGGGACTCTCGTTACGGTGAGAGCGACCGGATCTGGAGCGGTGACCCGAACACGGTTCTCGTCCGGGAGGTCGCCGATCTGACGCCTGGCTCGGCGCTGGACCTGGGGTGCGGCGAAGGGGCCGACGCGATCTGGCTGGCCGGCCAGGGGTGGCGGGTCACCGCCAGTGACATCTCCGGGGTCGCCCTCGCCAAGGCCCGGCGGCACGCCGCCGCGGCGGACGCGGGCGTCGCCGACCGTATCGACTGGCAGCGGCACGACCTGGGGATCTCCTTCCCCGCCGGGACCTTCGATCTGGTCTCGGCACAGTTCCTGCACTCACCGGACAACATGCCGCGCGAACAGATCCTGCGGGCCGCCGCGGCGGCCGTCGCGCCCGGCGGAGTGCTTCTGATCGTGGGGCACGCCGGACTCCCGTCCTGGGAGCCCGGCCCCGAGACCGATGTGTCACTCCCCACACCGGCCGAGGTTCTCGACTCGCTCGAACTGCCGGACGGGGAGTGGGAAGTGCTGCTCAGCGACGAGCACGAGCGGATCCAGACCCGGCCCGACGGGCAGCCGGGCACGCGTACGGACAACGCGCTGAAGATCCGGCGCCGCGCCGTGTGACGGGCCGCGTCGGCCGCCGGGCCGCCCTCAGCCGCGGGGCGGGCTCGAGTCGGCCCGGCCGATGATCGGGAGCAGAGCCTCCCGAAGGGAGGCGGCCTCGCGGTGCAGCACCCCGGTCATGCCGAGCGCGCCGGCCGCGTCCACGTTCTCCTGCCGGTCGTCCACGAACAGGCAGCGGTCCATGGACACGCCGGCGCGCTCGGCCGCGATCTCGTAGATACGGTGGTCCGGCTTGGCCACGCCCACGCGGGAGCTGTTGACGACACTGTGCGCGAGGTCGGTCAGCCCGAGCCGGTCCAGATCCTCGTCGAGCCAGTGCGTCGCGTTGGTGACGAGCACCAGCGGACAGTGTTCCCGGACGCGCCGAAGCAGCGCCACGACCGTCTCGTCCATCCAGAAGTCGGCCAGGGTGAAGGCCCGCGCCAGGGCCTCGGCCTCGTGCCGCGGCACATGCGGCACGAGGTCCCGGACGATCGATTCGGCCCACTCGTCGCGGGTGATCCTCCCGAGCAGCAACGGCAGGTCGTTCTCCGGCGCGAATCCGATGGCGGCCGTGGTGCCCTCCGGCAGTCCCGCCGCCCGCTCAAGGCGGGTCACCTCGGACATGTCGAAGAAGCGGATGACGCCGTCGATGTCGCACAGCACCGCGTCGAAGGGCAGGTCACGGGCGCCCGGCCGGTTCGCGGTCATACGGCGCGGTCCCGGCCGGTCCGAGCGGCCGGTGTGTCGTGCGCGGCGTGCGCGGCGTGCGCGGCACCGCCGAACTCGCCCGCTCGCGGCGGTTGTTGCCCGATCTTCGATCTGCGGATGCTCAACAGATCGGGCCTGACCGGGTGGCGGTAGCCCGCAGGAGGTCCCGTACGAGGTTGAAGTCGATGGCCTCGGGCTCGCGGAACCGCAGGCAGCCCTTGCCCATGTCCTGCCCGGCCAGCCGGTTCTCGAACGCTTCGCGGACATCGGTGCGCATGAGGTAGAGGGAGATGTACCGCTTCTGGCCGGCGAAGGCGATCTCGGCCGTGCCGTCACGCCGGTAGACGGGCATGCCGTACGCCATCACCTCGGTGAACCCCTTCAACTCCGCCCGACACAGCCGGCGCACTTCGGCCAGGGCGTCCTGCTGTTCCTCGGGGACTTCGGCGAGATAGCCGTCGACATCTGCCGCCTTGCTCTGCACCATGAGGCAAGCATATGCCGGGCCTGAGCTCCGACTGTGGGCGCGGCCGGCTGAAGCGCTCAGAGGCCCATCTCGACATAGTCCAGGTCGGTGAAGTCGACCTGGAGGTCGGTCGCGCGGCGGCCGTGGTCCTTGAAGTACTGCTCCTGGAGCCCTTCGGCGACGATGCCGCGCAACTCGGCCTCGTTCGCGCCCGTTCCGTGCGCGGCCAGCAGGCGGGCCGCGAACTGGGGAGGGAGCAGTTCGGTGACGCGCCGCATCCGGGGGTCGTCGGTGGAGCCGACCGCCGCCGTGAAGCCGAAGCGGGCGCGCGTCTCGACCACGATGCCCGTACTCGTGGCGGCTTTCGTCATCGCCTCCTTACGGACGCGGGGCTGCCAGTCCTTCCGTACCGCCGCCGCCAGCCGTTCGGCGAGCGCGGCCCGGGGACGCTTGAGGTCGCCCTTGAGATAGCGCTCGACGGTGCGCTGCGAGCAGCCGAGCCGGCGCGCGACCACGCGGGTCGAGCCCTTCTCCTTCTTCACGAGGAACCGCATCCGCGCGCCCGCGGACTTCGGGATCGGGCGGGTCGCGGTGTTCTCCGCGGCTTTGGTGATGCTGTCGCCGATGATGCCCACGGCTCTCACTCACCCTCGGTGACGGCATCGACGCCGTCCTTGATGTGCCGGGCCGGGTTGAGGCCCTCGTCCAGCAACTGGGCCGCCCAGAGCAGCGGTTTGGTGCCTTCGTGCTTGACCATGCCGGGGCTGACGCCGAGCCGGAAGGTGCCGGGGGCCGGTCTGCCGTCGGGAGTGTGCGGCAGGAGGTCGAGCGGGCTCGGGCTGTCGGAGAGGAAGACGACGCCGTCGGAGAGCACCGCGATCGGCAGGAGCGCGTCGTCGTCGAAGTGCAGACGGCCGGCGGGCGGCGGCGCGGACTGGGTGGCGACGGCTGTCTTGAGGAGTTTGCGATGCATGTTGGTGCGCGCGGCGGCGATGACGGCGGCGCGGATGTCGGGCCGCCAGGTGGGCCGTTTGAGGGCGGGCCAGCGCTCACCGGGCCGGTAGGCGATGCCCTGCGGTCGCTCGCGGAGCTTGCCGATACCGCCCTTGACCGTCGACTTGATCGCGGAGAGGACGGCGGCCCCGCCGGGGTCGGACCGCTTGTGGTCGGCCATCGCGGCGAGGAAGGCGTGCTCGTCCAGGTCGGCGGTGACGCCCAGTTCGGCCATCGTCGTCTTGTAGGCGCCGGCGAGGCGCTTGTACCAGAAGTCCAGATACGGGCCGTTCTCCGGGCGCACCCACGCTTCGACGGGGCGCAGGGTGACGGGCAGTCCGTACGTGGTGACCAGTTCGTGCGCGTAGGCGACCGTCGGCGTGGCATACCAGGCCGGCCCGGTGGGGCGGCTGCCGCGCGGAGTGAACGGGGAGGGCAGACGGGGGTCCATCTCGATGCCCGACAGGTCGATCAGCCAACTGCCCGGCAGCGCCTTGTCGAAGTCGGGCGCCGTGAGATGGACGGGCTCGCCGAGGCCGACGGGCAGGCGGTTCGCCGCGGCGAGGAAGGCGGTGTTCACGTCGATGCCGACCGCGTACTTCCTGGCGCACTCGGCGTCGGTGAGCAGTTGCGGATCGCGGATCCAGTCGTGGGCCTCCTCGTCGATCGCCTCGGCGGGGGTGCGGCGGTGACCGCGCGGATACAGCGGGGCCACCACGGGGTGCTCGTCCGGTGCCTCGGGCGGCGCTGGGTCGACGGCCCGGGTGAGGGAGCCGGGCACCGGGCCCGATGCCCAGGTGCCGGTCGCCGGGTCCTTCACCGCGCGGGTCGGCGGGCGCAGGGCGGTCATCAGTTCCAGGCCGGAGACGGCGGTGGAGCCGCACGGGGTGATGACGCGTGCGGCGTACGTGCCGAGCACGTGGGCCAGTTCGGCGGGCG
Organism: Streptomyces sp. NBC_01508; assembly: GCF_045040315.1. Taxonomy (NCBI): domain Bacteria; kingdom Bacillati; phylum Actinomycetota; class Actinomycetes; order Kitasatosporales; family Streptomycetaceae; genus Streptomyces; species Streptomyces sp. NBC_01508. The sequence goes on from NZ_CP109419.1 coordinate 117,086, forward strand.
GCAGGGTCGCCGCGCCCGGCCAGCCGCGCGGGTCGAGCGCGTCCCACGGGAGCACGGCCAACTGCACGCACTGGCGGCGTCCGTCGCGGGCCGGTCGGTAGATCCGGGCCCACGGGCCGAAGCCTCGCTTCGTCAACGTCCACTTCGCGCGGGCGATCAGCTTGTTGACCTTGTGGTCGTCGGGCAGCCGCAGACCGCGCCGGTCTTCCAGTACGGAGGGCAGTCCGAGGCGCAGCGCGGCGGACTCGGTGAGGACGATCAGCGGGTCGGAGTCCCTGCCGTTGCGGTCGAGGCGGGGCGCGCCGAGGCGGGCGTCGGTGAGTGCCCACTCGACGAGCGCGGGGATGTCCTGGGCCGGGCATCGCAGGACGAGGCCGCCGACGCAGTAGGCGTTTCCGTCGCCGTCGAGTACGGCGACGGGGCCGTTGGCGAACTGACTGTCGGGGGCGGCGAGTTCGGGTGCGGGGGTGGTGTGCCGCCGGGGCGCGCTCTTCTTCGGTGCGGGCTCCGGAGCCGGGGCGGGTGGGGCCGGTGCAGGAGCCGGGGCCGGGGCCGGGGCCGGGGCCGGTGCGGGCTCCGGGGCCTGGGCGGGGATCGGGTCCGCGTCCGGCACCGCGGGCGCCAGTTGCGCCGCGATGCCCTCCAGGAGCTTCGCGTACGCGGCGCGCGTGGCGCCCTGCGGTTCGCTGCGGCCCGCCTCCCACGCCGCGACCGTCGTACGGGTGACGTCGAGCGCCGCGGCGACCTCGGCCCGGGTGAGGCCGTAGTCGCCGCGCAGCCGTGCCCGTTCCGCCGGTTCGGGCAGCTGTGTACGGCGCGGCCCCGGCTTGAGAAGGGCGTCGACGGGGTCGGGCTTCTTGGGCATCCGGCACTCGCTCCTTCGCGCGTCAGCCCTGGTCGACGGAGGCGGTGTGGTGCGGCTGGGCCATGACGATCCGGTACATGAAACGGATCGTAGCGCGCGTGGCGGGTTCTATCGCGCGCCGGTCACCGCGGCCCCGTTCCCGGCTCGTCCCCGGCCCCGTCCCCCGGGGTGACGGTGGCCAGACTGCCGCTGCGGGTGAGTTTGGCGTACCAGTGGGCGCTGGCCTTGGGGATGCGCCGCTGGGTGGCGTAGTCGACGTACACCGCGCCGAAGCGCCTGCTGTAGCCGTGGCCCCACTCGTAGTTGTCGAGCAGCGACCACAGGAAGTAGCCGCGCACGTCGGCTCCCGACTCGATGGCGCTGTGTACGGCGGCGAGGTGGTCGCGCAGATAGTCGATCCGCTCCGGGTCGTGGACCTCGCCGTCGGGGTTGGCGTAGTCGTCGAACGCCGCGCCGTTCTCGGTGATCATGACCGGCAGGTCCGGGTGGTCCCGGCGTACCCGCATCAGCAGCTCGTACAGACCGTCCGGGTCGATCGTCCAGCCCATGGCGGTGCGGGGGCCGGGCGTCTGGTGGAAGGCGACGTCGTCGGCGGCCGGCCACGGGCTGTGGTCGCTCGCGCCGTGGCCGTCCGAGCGGTGGGCGGGCTCTCCCTCGTGGTGGGAGACGAGCGTCGGTGAGTAGTAGTTGACGCCGAGGAAGTCCAGCGGCCGGTTGATGAGCGTGGTGTCGCCGTCCTGGACGAAGGACCAGTCGGTGAGCGCCGAGGTGTCCGCCACGACGTCCTCGGGATACGCGCCGTCCAGCATCGGTCCGGTGAAGATCCGGTTGGCGAGCCCGTCGATCCGGCGGGCCGCGTCGAGATCCGCCGCGCTGTCGGTCAGGGGCCGTACGTGGTGGAGGTTGAGGGTGACGGACAGCCGCGCGTCCGCCGGGAGCCGGTCGCGCAGGGCCTGTGCGGCGAGTCCGTGGCCGAGGTTGAGGTGGTGGGCGGCGCGCAGAGCGTCGACGGGGCTGGTGCGGCCGGGGGCGTGGACCCCGGAGCCGTAGCCCAGGAACGCGCTGCACCAGGGTTCGTTGAGTGTGGTCCAGGTCTTCACGCGGTCGCCGAGCGCGTCGGCGACGAGGGCCGCGTACTCGGCGAACCGCTCGGCCGTGCGGCGTTCGGGCCAGCCGCCCGCCTCCTCCAGATGCTGCGGAAGGTCCCAGTGGTAGAGGGTGATGACCGGTTCGATGCCCTTGGTGAGCAGGTCGTCGGTGAGGCGGCGGTAGAAGTCGAGTCCTTCTTGGGAGGCGGGGCCGCTGCCGGTGGGCCGTACGCGCGGCCAGGAGACCGAGAAGCGGTAGGCGCCCACGCCGAGGTCGGACATGAGAGCGGTGTCCTCGCGCCAGCGGTGGTAGTGGTCGGCGGCGATGTCACCGGTGTCGCCGTTGCGGACCTTGCCGGGGGTACGGGAGTAGACGTCCCAGATGGAGGGGGTGCGGCCGGCTTCCCGTGCGGCGCCTTCGATCTGGTAGGCGGCTGTCGCGGTGCCCCAGATGAACTCGGGCGGAAAGACTCGTACGGAGGGGGATGTGGCCACGAGGGTCCCTTTCAGGAGTTGAACTGTGTGCCGTGTGCGGTGTGTTGAGCCGCGCCGCTGTACGTGGGCGAGGAGGGCGGGGCCCGTAGGGCGCGAGGCAGGGGTGCGGGGCAGGCGTCAGCCCTTGACCGCTCCCTGCATGATCCCGCCGACTATCTGGCGGCCGAAGACGACGAACATCGCCAGCAGCGGCAGGGTTCCGAGCAGCGCGCCCGCCATGATCACGGACTGGTCGCGCACATAGCCCGCGCTGAGTTGGGTGAGTGCGACGGGGACCGTGGGGTTGGTCATGTCGAGGGCGATGAACGGCCAGAAGAAGTCGTTCCACGCGTGCACGAACGTGATCATGAACAGGACGGCCATGGGCGGCCGGGCGATCGGCAGCACGATGCTCCAGAAGATCCGGAGCGAGTGCGCGCCGTCCAGGCGCCCCGCCTCGATGAGCTCGTCGGGCAGCGCCTCCTTGAGGTACTGCCGCATGAAGAACACCCCGACGGCGCTGACCAGCGTCGGGAAGATGACCGACGGGAGCGTCTGCCCCCAGCCGAGGTCGGCCATCATCATGAACAGTGGTACGACGCCGAGCTGCGGCGGCACCATCATCGTCCCGATGACCAGCAGCAGGAGAAGGTTCCGCCCCCTGAAGCGCAGCTTGGCGAAGGCGAAGCCGGCCAGGGTGGCGAAGAAGACCGTCGACAGCGCGATGACCCCGGCGACGATCAGGCTGTTGAGCATCGCCTTGCCCATCGCGGCGTCCTGCCAGGCGATCCCGAGGTTCTTGAGCAGGTTGGGTCCCGGCAGGAAGGGCGGCGGGCTCTGCGAGACGCGGGTGTTGTCGGTGGAGGCGGCCACCACCGTCCAGTACAGCGGAAACAGGGAGACGAGCGCGGCGATGCCGAGCAGGAGGTAGGCCAGTGGTCCGGCGTGGTGTTGGCGGCCGGCGCCGGGGCGCAGCGCGCGGCGGATCCGGCGGCTCCCGGCGGGGGCGGGGGACTTGGGTGCCCGGTCGCGTGCGCCCGCCCGGACGGGTGCGGTGTCGATGGTCATGCGGCTGCTGCTCCCTGGTCAGGACGTGGCGGACGGCGTGGACTTGGCCTTCTTGGCGGCCGTGGCCGCCCGGGCCGGCCGGCCCGCCTTGACGCGGGAGGCGAGGCGCTGGAGGACGAAGACGAGGATCAGGATCAGGAACATGGCCCAGGCGATCGTCGCGGCCCGCCCCATCTGGTAGTTCTTCCAGCCCTCTTCGTAGAGGAGCAGTCCCAGCGTCTGGTACTGGTTGTCGGCGCCCCCGCTGATGCCGTTGGGTCCCTGGCCGAAGATCAGCGGCTCGCCGAAGAGCTGGGTCGCGCCGATCGTGGACAGCACGATGGTGAAGACGATCGTGGCGCTGATGCCGGGGACGGTGACTTTGCGGAACTGCTGCCAGCGGGACGCCCCGTCGATGGCCGCCGCCTCGTAGAGGTCCCTCGGTATCGCCTGCATCGCGGCGAGATAGAGCAGGGCGTTGTAGCCGGTCCAGCGCCAGATGACGATGGCGGAGATGGCGAACTGGGCGGGCCATTTCTGGTTCTCCCAGTCGACGTTCTCGATCCCGAAGAAGCTCAGGCCCCAGTTGATCATGCCGAAGTCGCGCTCGAAGAGCATGGTGAAGACGAGTGCGGCGGCGGCGATGGAGGTGGCGTACGGGGTGAGGACGGCGACCCGGAAGAACGTCGAGCCACGGAGCCGGTAGTTGAGGAGATGGGCGAGGACGAGCGCCATCAGCAGTTGCGGGACCGTGGAGATGACACCGATGGTGAAGGTGTTGGTGAGCGCGTTCCAGAACCGGTCGTCGTCGATGAGTTCGGTGAAGTTGGCGAGTCCCCGCCACTCCATCATGTCCATGGTGGACAGCTCGACGCGGTGCAGCGAGATCCAGAAGGTGTAGATCAGCGGGTAGAGGCCGAAGGCTCCGAAGATGAGGAAGAACGGGGCGATGAAGGTGTACGGCACCGCTCGTACGTCCAGCCGGTGCAGAAGGGTGCGTCGCGACTGGCCCGTGGCCGCGTCGCGGCCGGCGCCGTCCTTCCCGGCGGAGCCGTCCGGGTTCGGGGGCGGCTGCCCGTCGGTGCGGGCTGCCGGGGTGGAGGTGGCCACGCGGGCGTCCTTCCTTGAGGTCCGTGGGGTCCGTGGGGTCCGTGGGGTCCAGGGCGGTGGTGGGTCGGGGCGGTGGCGGCGCGGTGGGCGGTGGGGTGGCCCGGCGGCCGGGCCGGTCAGGTGGCACCGGCCGCCGGAACCGCCTCGCCGGTTCAGCGCGTGAGCTTCTTGATGCGCTCGTCCGTCGTCTTCCACGCCTCGTCCGGGCTCTTGCCCTGCCCCTCGATCAGCTGGAGGCCCGCCGAGAACGTGTCCTTGATCGTGCCGTCCTTGCGCCCGAGTACCTGCTCGTCCGGGATCTCCTTCGCCGCGTCACCGAAGATCTGGCCGATCGGCGCGTCGCTGAAGTACGCGGACTTGCCGTTGGCCACTTCGGGTACGTCCAGCGCCGTCCTGGAGGAGGGGAAGTTGCCGAGCTTCTCGAAGATGACCGCCTGCTGCTCGGGCGCGGTCAGCCACGCGACGAGGTCGGTGGCCTCCTTCTTCACCGGGCTCTTCTCCATCACCCCGAGGAACGAGCCGCCCCAGTTGGCCCCCTTGGGCGCCCTGGCGATGTCCCACTTGCCCTTGTTCGCCGGTCCCGCCTTCTCGCTGATGTGCGCGAGCATCCACGCGGGACAGACCGCCGTGGCGAACGTGCCGTTGGCCAGACCCGGGTCCCAGCCGGGCTGGAACTGCCGCAGCTTGGCGGTCAGTCCGGACTCGGCGGAGTCGGCGGCCAGCTTCCAGGCGTCCTCGACCACGGGGTTGTCGTTGTAGATGAGTTCGCCGTCCTTGTCGTAGAACTGCTTGTCATCGCCGTAGATCATCGCGTTGAACAGGCCGCTCGAACTGTCCATGAAGGCGACCTTGTCCTTCTTGCTGCCTTCCTTGAAGTCCCGGCCGACGTCGACGTACTTGGACCAGTCGCCCGCCCACAGCTTCTCGACCTCGGCGCGCTCGGTCGGCAGACCTGCCTGCTCGAACAGGTCCTTGCGGTAGCAGACCGCCATCGGGCCGATGTCCGTGCCCAGCCCCAGCAGCTTGCCGTCGCCGGTGGTGACCTGGCTCGACTTCCACGGCAGGAAGTGGTCGAGGCCCGGTGTCTTGGACAAGTCGGCGAACTTGTCCGCCCGGGTGTCGACCAACTCCTTGGCCCGGCCTATCTCTATGCCCTGGATGTCCTTGAGGCCGCTGCCGGCGGCCAGATGGGTCTGGAGCGCCGTGTAGTACGTCTGCTCGTCGCCGGACACGTCGGCCTCGATGACGATGTCGGGGTTGTCCTCCATGTACCGGTCGAGGAGCCCCGACTCCTTGAACCCCATGACGCCGTACAGCCCCATGCTGATGACGGTCTTGCCGTCCTTCGTCTTCGCCTTGTCCGTGTCACCGCCGCCTCCGCACCCGGCGACGAGTACGAGGGACAGACCGGCCGCCGTGACCGCGGCGAGGGTCGGGAAACGTCCCCGGAAGCGGTTCGGGAAGCGGGACGGGAGAGCGGAGAGGGTCGATCCGAAGCGATGACGGGCGGTGCCCATGTGCTTCCTCCTTGCGGGGCGCTCGACGCGCCGAAAGTGACTCACTGAACACACCGGACACGGGTCCGGCATCCGGCGAACGGGAGAATGGGAGCGCTCCCAGTCGGTTGTGGAAGACTCTGCGGAGAACGTCGCACCGTGTCAAGAGTTGAAGGCATTTCCGTTGCCGGGAGATGTCCGGCAACAGCCGGGGCGCAGCGGTACGTCGCGGGTCAAGTGCCCTGCGCAGGCGGGAACAGGGCGGCCCTGCGGGGCGGAGTCGAGGAGCAGCGATGAACAGCCGTAAACACCAAGGTCAGCGGCCAACTCTTGAAGCCGTCGCCGAGCTGGCGGGGGTGGGCCGCGGGACGGTCTCGCGGGTCGTCAACGGTGCGCCCGGCGTCAGTGCGAAGGCCCGTGCCGCGGTCGAGACGGCCATCACGGAGCTGAACTACATACCCAACCCGGCGGCGCGCAGCCTCGTCACGAGCAGGACCGACTGCGTCGCCCTGGTGATCCCCGAGTCGGAGAGCCGGCTGGCGGCGGAGCCGTACTTCTCCGCCGTGATCCGCGGTGTGAGTACGGAACTGGCCGAGACCGAGATGCAGTTGCTGCTCATCCTGGTGCGCGACCGGCGCGAGCTGGACCGGCTGACGCGCTTCGCGGCGGCGCGCCGGGTGGATGGTGTGCTGCTGGTGTCGATCCACGACGACGACCCGCTGCCGGGCCTGCTCGAAGAGATGCGCATGCCGACCGTCCTGGCGGGCCGCCGCTCGCCCGAGGAGTCGCTGAGCCATGTCCGCTCCGACAACGTCGGTGGCGCCGCGACGGCCGTACGGCACCTGCTCGACGGCGGACGCACCACCATCGCGACGATTACCGGACCGCTCGACATGGACGTCGGCAACAGCAGGCTCCGGGGCTGGCGTGAGGCCCTGGCCGAGCGGCGCGGGACGGCGCGGGACGAACGCCTCGTCGCCGTCTCGGACTTCACCGAGGAGGGCGGGCGTACGGCGATGCGCGACCTGCTCGACCGCGCCCCCGGGATCGACTCCGTGTTCGCCGCGTCGGACGTCATGGCGGCGGGCGCGCTGACCGAACTGCGCGAGCGGGGGCGGCGGGTGCCCGACGACGTGGCGGTGATCGGCTTCGACGACTCGGTCATCGCCCGGCACACGACACCGGCGCTGACCAGCGTGCGGCAGCCCATCGAGGCGATCGGCCGCTCGATCACGCGGCTGCTGCTGGAGGAGATCGCGGAGCCCACGACCGCCCGCCAACAGCTCCTGCTGCCGACGACGTTGGTGGTACGGGACTCGGCGTGACGGGCGCGGTGCCGGCCGGGCGGGCGGGCGGAGGGAAACCCGGTTGCCGCCGTTCCGGGCCGCCGACAAGGTCCACGGCATGCCTACCTACTCCGCCCCCGACGGCACGCGGATCGCCTATCACGCACTCGGCGCGAGCGGCCCTCCCCTGGTCTGTCTGCCCGGCGGACCCATGCAATCCTCCGCATATCTCGGCGAGTTGGGGGGTCTCTCCGCGCACCGGCAGCTGATCATGCTGGATCCTCGCGGCACTGGCGGGTCACAGGCTCCTCGGGACACCGGCTCCTACCGGTGCGACCGGCTCGTCGCCGATGTGGACGCGCTGCGCGCGCATCTCGGTCTCGACCGGATCGACCTGCTCGGTCACTCCGGCGGGGTGAATCTGGCGGCGCTGTACGTGGGCCGCCATCCGGAACGCGTCGGCAGGCTCGCGCTGATCACGCCGAGCGTGTGGGCGGTCGGCATCCCGGTCTCCGGCGAGGTGCGGCGCGCGACCGTACGGCCGCGCCACGACGAGCCGTGGTTCCCGGCGGCGTACGCGGCGCTGGAGGCGATCACCGAGGGCCGCGCCACGGCCGGCACCTGGCAGGCGATCACGCCGTTCTCGTACGGCCGCTGGGACGAGGAGGCGCGGGCCTACCAGGCCACCGGGGAGGAGCAGCGCAACGACGAGGCCGCGGCCGTGTTCGCCGGGGACGGCGCCTTCGATCCGCAGTTCACGCGTGCGTCGCTCGGCCGGTTCGAGCGGCCGGTGCTGCTGCTCGCGGGCGAGGTCGATCCCGGCCCCACCGACGATCGTGACCGAGTTCGCCGGGTTGTTCCCGAACGCCGAACTCGTCGTCCAGCCCGGCGCGGGGCACTTCCCGTGGCGCGACGACGCCGACCGGTTCGTGGCGGCCACGGCGGCGTTCCTGGCCTGAACTGCCGCCGGGTGAGGGTCGGTTACGCCGAGTGGTCACCGTTGTCGCCGTTGTCGCCGCTCCCGTCCCGCGCGGCGTCCGGGACCAGGACGACCTTCCCCGTCACCGTGCCGGACTCGGCCAGGGTCATCGCGTCGGCCGCCCGCGACAGCGGTACGCGTGCCGCCACCCGCGACGTGATCGCCCCGTCGGCGAGCAGGGTCAGCACCTCGGTGAGATCGGCCCGCAGCCGGTCCCGGAAGGCGTCGGCGCGCCGTTTCCCGGCCCAGATGTTGAAGAAGTGGGCGCTCCTGCCGTTGGGCAGCGCGTTCCAGAGCTGGAGCCGGCCGATGAGCTTCAGAACGGGCCACTTGGACGAGCCCGCCACGTCGCGGGTCGAGGCCGTGCCGTACGAGACAAGGGTGCCGCCGGGAGCGAGGAGCCGGAACGACGCGACGATCCCCTCGCCGCCGATGTGGTCGAAGACCGCGTCCACCCCCTCCGGGGCGATCTTCCGGACCGCCGCGGTGAGGTCGGGCGTGCGGTAGTCGATGGGGTCGGCGCCCAGTTCCCGGACGGCCGCCTGGTGCCGGAGGGAGGCCGTCCCGATGACGCGGGCGCCCGCGTGGCGGGCGAGCTGGACGAGGGTGGAGCCGACGCCGCCGTTCGCTCCGAGTACGAGTACGGTCCGGCCCGCCCGTACACGGGCGACGCGGTGCAGCATCCGCATCGCGGTGATGCCGTTCACCACCAGGGTCTCGGCCTCTGCCGGGTCGACACCCGCGGGCACCTCGACCAGATCGACCGCAGGTACGAGCAGGTGGCTGGCCCAGCCGCCGGTCTTGGTCAGCACGGCGAACCGCCGGCCGAGAAGTGCGGCGTCCCCGCCGGGCCCGACCGACGCGACGGTGCCCACCACGTCGTAACCGGGAGTGAAGGGGAAGGGCGGCTGGTCGAAGTATTTCCCGCGCCGCATCTGCTGTTCGGCGAAGGAGACACCGGAGGCCTCCATCACCAGGAGAACCTGTCCGGGCCCCGGGGCGGGCACGGGCCGCCGCCGCACCTGAAGTCCGGCCGGTTCGACAACGCCGGGGAGGACGACCTCGGTCATCACTGCCCGGTCGCCGGTCTGCCGCAGTTCGTTCATGGCACTCAACCTCTCAAATTACCCACACTTACGTTAGAAGCTATAACTGGAGTGTTATCCCATTGCGATGCACTGTCAAGCAAGGCCCGGATCTCACCCGGCACCGGCGAAGACGTCGCCCGATTTCTTTCAACTTGACGTATGCCCATATCGGCATACGATTGATCCATGGCACGAGCAGCGACGACGTCGGACGTCTTCAACGCGATCGCCGAGCCGCAGCGCCGGGAGATCCTGGCACTGCTGCGGGCGGGTGAGCGGTCGGTGACCGAGTTGGCCCAGGAGTTGGGGATGACCCAGCCTGGGGCGTCCAAACACCTGCGGGTGCTCCGGGAGGTCGGACTGGTGCGCGACCGCAAGGCGGGCAAGCAGCGCCTGTACGGCCTTGACGCGGGCGGGCTGAGGCCCGTCCACGAGTGGGCCGGCGGTTTCGAGCAGTTCTGGAACGAGAGCTTCGACCGACTGGACGTCTACGTGCGGGACCTGAAGCAGACAAGGAAAGCGGAGTAGCTGATGAGCACGACAGAACGAGGAACGCCGGGGCAGCCGGCGAGAGCCGACCGCGAGATCGTCATCTCCCGGATCATCGACGCCCCACGGGAGCTGACGTTCGAGGCGTTCACCGAGGTGCGGCACCTGTCGCGATGGTGGGGACCGGAAGGGTTCACCACCACCACGCGGGCGTTCGAGTTCCGCGTCGGCGGGGAGTGGGACTTCGTGATGCACGGACCGGACGGGACGGACTACCAGGAGTCGATCACCTGGACCGAGCTCGCCCCGCCGGAACGGATCGCGATGCTCCACGGCGAGACCCGCGGTGACCCGAACGCCTTCGAGTCGGTCCTGACGTTCGAGCCCGAGGGCACGGCGACCCGGATCAAGATGCACACGGTGTTCCCCACCAAGGAGCTGCGCGACGAGGCGGTCGAGAAGTACCACGCAATCGAGGCCGGCGAGCAGACCCTGGGCAACCTGGCCGCATACGTCACCGAGATCGTTCGCAAGGGAGTTGAGGGCTGATGGCCGGGAAAGTGTTCTTCAGCGTGTCGATGTCGCTGGACGGGTTCATCGCGCCCGAGTCCGCCGAGGACTTGATGAAGCAGCAGTGGATGGAACTCCAGCGGTGGGTCTTCCCGCAGCGGTACTTCCGGGAGAGCCTGAAGCTCGGCGGGGGCGGCGAGGAGGGGCGCGACAACGACATCGTGCGGGAGACGTTCGAGCGCACCGGCGCGGGCGTGATGGGCAAGCGCATGTTCGACGCCGGCGAGCGGATGTGGCCGGAGGAGGCGCCGTTCCACACGCCGGTCTTCGTCGTGACGCACGAGAAGCGTGACCCCTGGGAGCGGCCGGGCGGGACCACGTTCCACTTCGTCAACGACGGCATCGAGTCCGCCCTCGCCCAGGCCCGCGAGGCCGCGGGCGACCGGGACGTCCGCGTCTCGGGCGGCGGCGCGACGATCGTGGAGTACGTGAACGCCGGCCTGATCGACGAGTTCTCGATCGCGCTCTCACCCGTCCTGTTCGGCTCCGGAATCCGCCTCTTCGAGGGCGTGGACGCCGGCCGCGTGGCCCTGGAGCAGGTCCGCTCGGAGCCCTCCCCGAGGGTGACGCATGTGACCTACGCCGTCCGGGAGCGGTAGAGGCGATACGCGCACCCCTACGGGGCGAGGCGCCGGGAGTCGGCCGACTCCCGGCGCCGACCGTCGAAAGGGCCGTTCACCGGGACGATCGTGGGGTTCGCTCCTGTTCCCCGGCGGCCGTGATCCGGTCGAGTACAGCGGTGTAGACGGACCGCTTGTCGGGTCGTGCGTGGTCGGCCGCGTGCCGGAGCGGGGGTACCGCGCGTCGGTCCAGGCGCAGGAGACCGTCCAGTGCCGCGCCGCGAACGGCCGGGTGGGGGTGGTCGAGCAGGCCGACGATCGCGGGGACGGCGGGCTCCCACCCCGCGTGGGTGAGGGTGCGGACGGCCGAACGCACCACGTCCGGCTGTGCGTCGCCGAGCAGTGTCGACGTGTGGTGCAGGTATGTCGCCGGGTCGAACAGCGCCCGGGAGGTCCGGTGGGCGTGGAGGCGGACGCCGGGCCGGGGATGGTGCAGCAACTCACCTATGAGCGGGTGCAGTTCGGGGTCCTCGGGCGCCGATGCCGTCGCGCGGGCGCGTTCGGGTGACGCGTTCCGGGCGGGGTGCTCCTCGGTGAGCCGGGTGAGCGCCAGGCGGATCTGTTCGGGGCTGCCGGTACGGGCCAGCCGCAGCAGTTCCTGCCGGGACGGGCCGCCGGGGTCTCCTGCGGGCTCGGTCAACCGCGCCTTCTCCTGGTCGACTTGGCGCTCGGCGGCCGGGTCGCGCAGCGGTCCGTCGACCAGGAGGAGACTGTCGGCGTCGCTCTCCCGGCCCTCGGCCCGCAGCCGGCGGCAGAGGTCCGTGAGCGCGGGGGTGCGCAGCAGCGTACGGCCGGCGAGCAGGTCGAGGAATCCCCACGCGCCAGCGGCGATACGGTCGCCGAGGATCACGGCGAGCGTGTCCGCCGGTACGGCGCGCAGGGCGGGAAGGACCTCTTCCGGAGCCCGCTGCCACCACTCCAGGAGTTGGGGTACGAGCGGTTCCAGCGCGGACGGGTCGAGCTCCGCGGCCACGCGGGCCCGCCGTTCGTACCGGATCCGGGCACCCCCCGGCTCCGGATCGGCCAGTGCGGCGAGCACGCCGGCCGATCGGGCGTCGACGGGGACGTCGACGTCGACGCGGCCGTCGAGATACGCGTGCAGCACGGCCGAACGGACTTCGGGATCGGGCCACTTGAGCAGCGTGACGGCGGCGGTACGGCGCCGGTTCGGGTCGGGTGCGGCGAGCATGTCCAGCAGCCGTGTGCGCAGGGCCGCCGAACGCGGCTGATCCAGGTCGTCCGCGCGTACCTTCCGGTCCGCCGTCCGTGCGGTCGAGACGTCGGCGGCGGTCTCCCGGAGCGTCCAGGGCGGCGCGTCCAAGGGCTGGAGCGCCGTCATCCGGTCGAGGAGAACGGACCGGGTGGCGGGGTCGGCGGCGATGTACGCGCCGGCCAACGCGGCAAGCCGCGAACGGGAGTTGGGCTGGCCGACCGCGGCCGACACGCCGGTGGGGGCGGCCGGTCGGGCCGACCGCCGGGCCACCCCCGGGTCGGTGGAGGGCGGCGCGTCCGGGATCGCGAACGCCGCGCGCAGCACGGCCGCTTCGGCCCGCGCGGTGGCCGCCGCGGCGAGCGCCCGGTCGAGGTCGGCGCGTGTGAGGACCGCGCCGCAGCGGCGCAGCAGGGTCAGTGTCGGGGCGGGTGGGGTGCCGGGCAGCGCCCGTACGGCGTCGGCCACGGCGCGCTGGTGAATCGTCGGCAGTGTGGGTGCCAGCTCTTCGAGCACGGAGACGATGTCCCGCCCGTCCTCACCCGAAGTCGCCGCGTCCGTCAGGCACATGAGCAGGAGCCGGGTGTGTCGCGCGTAGGTCCGTCTCTCGGCGTCGGACAGCGGACCGGGGCACAGCCGCACCGCCACCCGCGCCAACCGCGTCCGTGTGTCGGACAACCGGCGGCCCGGCGCCACGTCCGGTGCCGACTCGGCCAGTTCGAGCCAGTCCGCGAGCGTCGGCCGCAGCCCGCGCAGCGAGTGGCGCGCGGGCAGCTCCTCGCGCCCGGCGATCCGCAGCGCGATCGCGGGCCGCCAGCCGCCGGACTCCAGCGCGTCGATGCCGGAGAGGCCGGGGAGGTCTGAAGGGGCGGCGAGGTCGGCCGGCGCCGCGCCGTCCGACGGGCGCTCGGGGAGACATCCGCCGAGCAGCCGGCGGGCGCGTGGTTCCTCCGTACGGTCGACGGCGGCGCGCACCGTCGCCTCGTAGGCGCCGCCGAGGATGGCGCGCAGGGCGTCGACGAGCGCGGCCCTGAGCCCCGGATTGTCGTGTCGGCCGAGCCAGTTGAGGAGCTGGGGCACCGCGGCCGGGGTGCCCGCCTGGACGAGCACCCCGGCCGCGGTCTTCTTGATGTTCATGTTCGGGTGGTCGAGGCAGGCGGCGATCGCGCCCGCCGCCCAGCGCGCCCGCGCGTGACCGAGGGCGAGGAGCGCCTGCCGTACGGTCTGGATGTCGTCGGCGGCCGTCAGGGTGACGAGGCTCGCCGAGAGTGCCTGCGCGTCGGCGCCGTCGGAGTCCCGCGCGAGCAGCGCGATCACGTGTTTGCGCAGGTGGGGGTTGCGGTGTCGGAGCAGCCGGTGCACGCGCGGCCGGATGTGCGGGGACGGGATCCGGGTGAGCAGTTCGAGGAGGATCACCCGTTCGGCGTCCGTCGTCCCCGGGCGGTCGAGCAGGCCGAGGACCATGGTGGCGGCGAGTGCGTTGCCCGCCGCCTCGGCATCGGCGGTGTCGAGCAGGCAGGACGGCCGGATCCTGCGCCGTGCGTGGAGCCCACGGCCGGGGCCGCGTACGGCTTCGAGTACTTCTCCGGGCACCACGGGCACTCCGGTCGGGCGCTCACCGGTGGCCGGTCCGGCCGACTGCCGGGGCTGCGCCTGGTCGGTGAACATCCGCTCGGCCAGGGCGAGTTCGGTGACGACACAGAGCAGGAGGTCGGCGATGACCGGGAGCGTGCCCGCGCCGCCGTAAGCGGCCAGTCCGCACAGCGCGGCCACCGGTTCGTCCCGGTTCACGCGAGCGCCGAGCAGGGCCAGTTCGTCCTCGTCGGGTCCGCCGAGGTCGGCGGCTATCCGTGCGGGCAGCTCGGCGGGATCGAGACGTACGAGGAGGGCGCGACGCTCGGCCGCGTCCTCGGTGAGCTGCCAGAGCAGCTCAAGCGCCCGGTGCCGGACGGCGCGCAGGTGCGGTGCGACGACACTCTCGCCGTCCGCCGCGGCAAGGCCGAGCCCGTCCCGCAACGCCGCCGCGGTTCGCCGTCCCCCGATGGCCTCCAGGGTGTGCAGCGCGGTCTCGGGCTCGGTCGCCAGGCGTGCCAGTACGGTCTCTTCCGCGGCCGTGTGGCGCAGCGTGCGCAGCGCGTCGAGAAACGGCCGAGGGGTCGAAGTCGCCGCGAGTGTAAGGGTGATGGCGTCGCCGACCGGGAGTTCGCCCCCGCCGTTCGCCGCGCCGGCGCCACCCCCGGGGCCGCCCGCGCCTTGTCCGGCCAGCTCGACCAGCAGGGCGAGCCTGCGCGGCCAGCTCGGATCATCGGCCGGGGCATCGGTCAGCAGGCGGAACATGTCCTGCCGGCAGGTGAACAGGATCGTCGCGATCTCGCGCGGCGCGATGGCGTGGTCGGCCAGCGCGAGTGCGACGACGGCGGGGACGTCGGACCCGGTGACGAAGTGGCCGCGCCGGTGGAGCCCGCGCAGGCAGGTCACGGCCGGCTCGCCGAACAGCAGCGGGTCGCGCGTGGCGACGGCCGTCAGTTCGCGGATGTCGTCGCGGGTGGCGAGTGTGCCGAGCAGTTCCAGGGCGCGGCGTCGCAGCCGGGGCGGCCGGTGCGGGTCGTCGATGACCTGTCGCAGTACGCCGCTGTGGCCGTGCCGGGCGAGCGCGGTGAGCGCGGCTTCGGCCACCTCGGCGGCGGGCAGGAGCGCGGAGAGGGGGCCGAGCGGCAGGGGCTCCAACGACGCCCAGGGCTCGGAGAGTTCGGCCAGCGCGGCGACGACGGTCCGGGCCCCGAAGGCGTTCAGGTCGAGCAGCCGCGACAGGTGGGCGCGGACCAGCGCGACGGACAGTACGCCGGTGTGCAGCCCTTCCCGGGCCAGCCTCAACGATTCGCCCGCCAGCACCTGGTCGCCGCTGTCCAACAGCTCCGCCACCAGTTGTCGCGGCCGACGGGCGTCGGCGATGGCTGTCGCCCGGACGGCCTGGTAGAGGGGTTCGCTCGCCGGCACCCGGCGGACGGCCGTCGGATCGTTGGCGATCTCGGCGCGCAGCCAGGCGATCCGTACGCGTGCGGGGAGCCCGTCCGTACGCCACGCGGGGGTCCGGTCGGCCAGGGCGTAGGGCGTCGGCGCGTACGGTCCGAGCCGCGCGTACAGCCCCGCCAGCACGAGCGAGTCCTCCGCCGCCCGGGCCGGGGGCTCGGCCGCCGCCATCGCGGTGGGCAGCAGCGGGGCGAGCCGTGCGCGCGCATCGGTGGAAGCACCAACGCCCATGACCCGCTCACCGAGGAGCGCCAGCCCCAACGACCGTACGTGTGGGTCCTGATGTCCGAGAAGCCGCTCGAAGACGTCCGGCGGGCAGACCGCCGGGTCCAGCAGTCCGGACAGCCGGCGGATGTCGGAGCGCCGGAGCGCGCTGTCGAATACGTCGAATACGTCGTCTCCGGGCGTCATTCGGTCGATACTAGGCAGGGCCTCGGCCGCTCCACCAATGGAATTCGAGGCAGGGCACGCGAGTCGCGACGACGAGCGTCGCGGCGGAGCGGACCGGCCGTATACGAGGACTTCACCGGCGCCGCACCGACCGGGGCGGTGCTGATCGACGGTGCCGGCAGCACCGGAAGCTGTCCGGTCTCCGAGCTGACCGGCGCGGTCCTGCTCAGCGATGGGGCCGGTCGCCTCGTGGGCCGGTTCCAACTCACCGGCCGGCCCGGGGTCATGACCCTCCTGGCGGCGGCGGATGACGCGACGATCGCGTACCGCACCGCCCTCGGTCTGGCTCAGACGGCCTCTGCGGCGAGGGTCGTCACCGTGTCGGCGAGCGCGTCCCACGACTGCCGGGCGTCCGGGGTCCGGTCGTGTGGTGCGCGCAGCAGTTCGAGGAATTCGGCGACGTCGTTGAGTGCCCAGCGCAGACGGTAGAGCGCCAGGGCCGAAGCGTCCGGCTTCCGGCCGGCCGTCTCCTCGTACCGCACGAGGTCGTCCGGGCCGTCCGCGACCAGCCAGAGGTCGCGCTCGGGCACCGCGAGGCCCACGGTGTCCCAGTCGAGCAGCAGCAGCCGCTCCCCCGCCCGCAGCAGATTGCCGGGGTGCGGTTCGCCGTGGGTGACGACGAGCGGGGCGCCCTTGTCCCTCAACTCCCCTGCCCGCCGGTCGAATTCGTCGAGCCGACGGCGCAGGGCGGCGGCGTGGTCCGCGAGCAGTTGTCTCGCCGGCTCGGCGTACGGTCCGAAGCCGTCCCAGGGGTCGGCCAACTCCTTCAGCGCACTGTCCAGTTGGGGGCGCGTCGCGAATTCCGGCGGCAGGGGGCGGGCCGAGGCCGGGGGTGCCGTCCGGTGGAGCCTGGTGAGCAGGTCGACGACCACGCCGCGGTCGTGCGCGGTGAGGGTTTCACCGAAGTGGCCCGCCGTGCCCGGCACGAGCGGGAACACGCTGACCGCGTACCTGGTTCCCAGCGCGCGTACCGTCTCGCCGGCGGCGGTGCGGACCGGCGCGACGACGAAGTCCAGGCCGTGCGGCTGCGCGTCCGCGTCACGCAGGGCCACGGCGGTGTCCATGGCGTCGCGCAGACCGCGGAAGGCGGCCGGTGTCCCGTCCCCGTACCAGCTCTTCTGCGTGAGGTCGGCCACGGTCACGAACCACCGGCGGTCGCGCGTGTCGGTGGCGGTCCAGTGGTAGTCGCCGAAGCCGACGGGGGCGTACTCCCAGCTGACGGGGTCGATCCCCCATCCATGCAGCGCGTGCCGCACGTCGGAGTCCTGGATACCGGTGGGTCGCTCTTCCATGCCGGTGAAGGTAGTCGTCCGGCGGCGTACCCGCACATCGATAAACGGGTGGAGAGCACGGGACGGGGCTGGTAGTTTGTCGATCATGAGCAGCCCCGAGTCCGACAGACGCCGGCCACCGGTCACCGGTGGCTGATCCGCTGTCGAGCTGACGCCGTACGACCGCACAGGTCGTGGGCGAACGCCCGGTCAAGGCTGTTGCCGCCGGTCCACCGTCGTGTGGGCCGCTCCTGAACGCCGGCACGCTCCGCGTCCCGCGTTTCCGCGTCTCCTGATCCGTCCGATCCGGTCGGCCGTCCGTGAACTCCCCGGACGGGACTGACGGTTGGCGGATCTCTGCCGCGTCGCCCCGCGCCGTGACGAACCGTCACGGCGTACGGGCGCGGCCCACCTCCCCCTGGTCCTCTCCGTCAACTCCCTTCGCCTTCCTTGGGGTTCCTTCATGCCATTCGCTGTCTACGTGCTCGGGCTGGCCGTCTTCGCCCAGGGCACCTCCGAATTCATGCTGTCCGGGCTCGTCTCGGGCATCGCCGCGGATCTGCACGTGACCATCCCCGCCGCCGGGCTCCTGACCTCGGCGTTCGCCGTGGGAATGGTGATCGGCGCGCCGCTGATGGCGCTCTTCAGCCGTAAGTGGCCTCGTCGCCGCGCGCTGTTGATCTTCCTCACCGCCTTCATGGCCGCGCACGTCGTGGGCGCCGTGACCCCGAGCTACGAGGTGCTGCTCGCGACCCGGGTCGTCGGGGCGCTGGCGAACGCGGGATTCTGGGCGGTCGCCCTGGTCGCCGCGATCGCGATGGTCGAACCGGCGGCGCGGGCGCGCGCCACGTCCGTCGTGGTCGGCGGCGTGACCGTCGCCTGTGTGGTGGGCGTGCCCGCCGGGGCGCTGCTGGGCGAGCAGTTGGGCTGGCGGGCCGCGTTCTGGGCGGTGGCCGTCGTGTCGTTGCCGGCCCTCGTGGCGATCGTGACATCGGTACCGGACGAGCGACCCGGCACCCCGGCGCCGGTCTCGGCCGAGACCGGCGCGTACCAGGCCGGCGCGTACCAGGCCGCCGCATACGAGACCGGCGCTGACGAGACCGGCGCGTCCGACACCGAGGCGTCCGCGGCCGGTGCTTCCGAAACACCCACCGTGCGCGAGGAGTTGCGCTCCCTCACGGCCCGACGCGTGCTGCTCACCCTGCTGGCGATGGCCCTCGTCCAGGGCGCGACGTTCTGCGCCTTCTCCTACCTCGAACCGCTGGCCACCCGTGTCACCGGGCTCGGCACCGGGTGGGTGCCCGCCCTGCTGGCCCTGTTCGGGGTGGGGTCGCTGGTCGGTGTCACTCTTTCGGGCCGCGTCGCCGACGCGCGGCGGAGCACGCTCGTCGTGGCCGGCATGGCGTCCCTCGCGCTCGGCTGGGTGGCGCTGGCGCTGAGCGCGGTGAGCCCGGTGGCCACGATCGCGCTCGTCTTCGTCCAGGGGATGCTCGCGTTCGGCACCGGGTCGGCGATGATCTCCCAGGTGTTTCAACTGGCCCCCGGAGCACCGACCTTGGCCGGTTCCTTCGCGACGGCCGCCTTCAACATCGGCGCCGCGGCCGGCCCGTGGCTCGGCGGGCTCACCATCGACGCGGGATTCGGCTTCCGGTCACCGGTATGGGTGAGTGCGGCGCTGATGGCTCTCGCCCTGACCACGGCCGGCGTCACCCGACTTGTTTGCCTGCCCCGACTCACGAAAGCTACAGTCGCCATGAAAAGCGAGACCTTGTAAGTAACGAAAGGCTGCGCCCGTGCCGGTCGGCAAGGACACTCCTCGGCAGCGCTACCGCGACCACGTACGCGCGGAGATCAAGCAGGCCGCGTTGCGGCAGATCGGCGACGGCGGCCCCGCGTCGCTCAGCCTCAACGCGATCGCCAGGGAGCTGGGGGTCACCGGACCGGCCCTCTACAAGTACTTCGCCGGCCGGGACGCCCTGCTCACCGAGCTGATCATGGAAGGCTACGAGAGCATCGCCGTCGCGGTACGGGCCGAGGCCGCCCGCACCGCCGAGAGGCCGGCCCGGGAGCGGCTGCACGCACTGGCCGCCGTGTACCGGAAGTGGGCCGTCGACGTCCCGCATCTGTACCAGCTGCTGGCGGGCGCGCCGTCGCCCGGCTACCAGGCGCCGATCGAGACGGTCGACAGCGCGCGGGCCGTCCTCGGCCCGTTCCTCGGGGTGCTGGCGCGGGGTTCGGCCCGGCCGGCGGCCGGCGCCCTGGAGGCCGAGCTGCGGGCCTGGGCCGAGAGCACACCGGCGGTGGCCGACTGGGTACGGGAGTACGCACCCGACGCGGATCCCGGCCCGGCCCTCGCGGGCGCGGTCACCGTCTGGTCGCGGATGCACGGGGTGGTCAGCCTGGAGATCCAGGGGCAGTTCGGCGGCATGGGCCACCGTGGGAGCACCCTGCTCACGTCGGAGATCGACGCCCTCGCCGACGCGATGGGCCTGCCGCCCGGCAAGCCCGGTCCGAAGGGCCGGCCGGCATGACGGCTGCCGGCGAGGGGCCTGGGTCGGTGGCGGCGTCGGGCCGCGATCCGGACGCACCGCTCGGGAGGTGGGAACCCGCGCCCCCGGCCGAGGTGGTACGCCTGTTCTCCGGCCTGCGGTGCCCGTGGTGGATCGCGGGCGGTTACGCGATCGAGTTCGCCGTGGGCCACGCCTTCCGGAGCCACGGCGACATCGACGTCCTGCTGCTGCGCCGCGACCAGCTCGCCGCGCAGCGGGCGTTGGCCGGCTGGGAGTGGTGGGCGGCGGATCCGCCGGGCACGCTGCGCCCGTGGGCGGCCGGTGAGATCCTGCCGCCCGGCGTTCACGACATCTGGTGCCGCCCCGGCCCCGGCACGCCGTGGCGGATCCAGGTCATGCTCGACGAGTCGCACGGCCGGCAGTGGACGTCGCGCCGCGACCCCCGCGTACGCCGACCCGTCGGCGGCCTGGGCGCGACGTCCGCCGAGGGGGCGCCGTATCTGGCACCGGAGGTACAGCTCTTCTACAAGGCGAAGGAGCCGCGCCCCCAGGACGAGGAGGACTTCGCCGCCGTCCTGCCGCTCCTCACCGACGACCGGCGGCAGTGGCTCGCGGACGCGATCTCCCTCGCGTACGGCACGCGTCCCTGGCTCGCGCGACTGCGCCCGGCGAACGGCCCGTGAACCGGTATCGGCGCTCGGCCACTTCTCGTCACATCGGTGGAGTCCCATCCGTCATCACGGAAGGAACACACCGACGGAACGGGTCGAGAGGTACGGCGATGAACGAGGACGAATTCCTGGCGCGGCGCTTCGAGGCGCACCGCACGCATCTGCGGGCGGTGGCCTACCGGATGCTCGGTTCGCTGAGCGAGGCGGACGACGCGGTCCAGGAGGCCTGGCTCAAGCTCGACCGCTCCGACACGAGCGAGGTCGAGAATCTGGCCGGCTGGCTGACGACGGTCGTGGGCCGCGTCTGTCTGGACATGCTGCGCTCGCGGGCCTCGCGGCGTGAGGACCCGTTGGAGGAGCGCGTACGGCTGCCCGACCCGATCATCAGCGGTGCGGACGGTGTCGACCCGGAGCACGAGGCGCTGCTGGCGGACTCGGTGGGCCTGGCGCTGCTCGTCGTACTCGAAGCGCTGGCTCCCGCGGAGCGGCTGGCCTTCGTCCTGCACGACCTGTTCGCCGTGCCCTTCGACGAGATCGCCCCGGTCGTGGGGCGCACGCCGGCCGGCGCGCGGCAGCTCGCCAGCCGGGCCCGGCGGCGGGTGCGGGGGGCGGCTCCGGCCCCCGATCCCGATGTCGGCAAGCAGCGGGAAGTCGTGGACGCGTTCCTCGCGGCGGCGCGTGACGGCGACTTCGACGCGCTGGTCGCACTGCTCGACCCGGAGATCGTGCTGCGTTCGGACGGCGGCGCGCTGCGTCCGAGCGCGCTGGTGCGCGGTGCGGCGGCCGTCGCGGGCGGGGCGATCTTCGCTTCCCGGTTCGGCGCGACGGCACGGCCGGTGCTCGTCAACGGCGCGGCGGGTTTTGTCGGGATGGCGGACGGGCGGCCGATCTCGATCCTGGCGTTCACGATCACGCGGGGCAGGATCGCCTCCATCGCCGCCTTCCACGACCCCGAGCGGCTGGACCGACTCGATCTGACCGTGCTGGACGGCTGACATGTGCGGCCCTGCGGCGATTCGTCAGGCAGGCTTGACGTCAAGCCTGCCTGACGAGAAGGTGGGGTCATGTCCACACCTGACGAACTGGAACGCCGCTTCACCCTGCCCGGCGCCGTCGCACGCTACGACGCGCTCCGCACCCGAGACGCCCTGGCGTCCCCCGCCGACGAGGACGAAGCCGACCGGGGCGGCTTGGCCGACCTCCCCGACGCGGACGCGCTCACGCGCGGCGAGTCACTGGAACTGCTCGCGCTCGGCGAGGTGATCGCCCGCAAGGCGGGCTACGGGCGGCAGCTCTCCGTACGGTCCGCCCGCCGGGGCGGCGCCTCGTGGTCGCAGATCGGCGCGGCCCTGGGCACCAGCAAGCAGGCGGCCTGGGAGGCGCACAACCGGTGGATCGACGAGCAGGCCCGGGAGTCCGGCGTCGGGCACTGGGGCTGGGACGCGGACGAGGTCGCCGCCGCCCGCGAGCTCGCCGGGGAACCGGACGACGGCGCCACCCGATAGCCGGTCCCGGTCCCGGCGCCGGGACCGGGACCGGGACCGGCGCGCTGCCGCCGCTGATCGCCCACCGCCCCGGCTCCCCGGCGTGGGCCGATGTGCCGTAGGCGATCGGCATCAGGTCTTGTACGGACGCCGTCCCCTGGCCTCCCGCAACGCCTCCCCCCACCAGAGGAGTTGGTCGAGGAAACGCTGGGCCGCGGTGTGGGTCTCGGCCCTCTCCACGGGTTCGCCCCGGTCGTCGAACCGCTCCCAGAAGTTGGCGAAGCCGATGGTGTGGCGGATCGTGGCGGCGTGCACCTCGTTGAAGACCTGGCGCAGTTGCTCCACCGCGTGCAGACCTCCGCCCACCCCGCCGTACGAGACGAAGCCGACCGGCTTGGCGCTCCATTCGTCGAAGAACCAGTCGATGGCCGTCTTCAGGGAGGCCGGGTAGCCCCGGTTGTAGACGGGGGTGACGACGATGAACGCGTCGGCCGCCGCCAGCCGGACGCCGAGGGCCACGACGGGGCCGGGCCTCGGTGCCTTCTCGTCGTCTCCCGGGAGAGTCTCCGGGAGCCGTGCTTCCAGCAGGTCGATGTAGTCGACGTCGATGCCGCCGTGCTCGCGGGCCCGTTCGGCGATCCAGTGCGCGGGCGTCGGGCCGAAGCGGTCGGTGCGGGTGCTCCCCACGATCAGGGCCACGCGGAGGGGTTCGTTGATGGACACCGCGGTCACATCCTTCTTTCGTTGTCGTGCGTCCGTACCGCCGCTGCCGGCGGGGGTGTTCAGGTGGTGGGGCCGCCGGGCCGGGCGCGGTGGCCGATGTCCTCGGCGGTACGCGGGTGGTGCGAGCGGTCACCGGTACGCAGGAAGTAGGCCGTGGCGCAGGCGAGTACGAGCAGCAGGGCCGCGGCCACGGCGGCGACCAGGGAGATGCCGGTGCCGAAGGCGTCCCGGGCGGCGTCCATCAGCGCGTCCGCCGTTCCGGCCGGCAGCCCCTCCGCTGCCGAGGCGGCGGAGGCGAGGCTCGTCTCCGCCTCTTCGGCCGCCCGCGCCGGGACTCCGGGTGGCAGGCCGCCGTCGATGGCGTGCCGGTAGACGGCCGTACTGACGGTGCCCAGGGTGGCGATGCCCAGCGCGGCACCCAGTTCCTGCCCGGTCTCCGCGAGCGACGCGGCGGATCCGCTCTTCTCCGGGGGCGCCTGGGCGATGACGAGGGCGGTGATCAGCACCATGAGCGGAGCGGCCCCCAGGCCGATGAGGACGGCCGAGACGACGCCCCATGCCGGCGCGGCGTCGATCGGTGTCAGGGCCAGCAGTGTGAATCCCAGTGCCGCCAGGAGCAGGCCGCCGGCGATGGCACGCGCATCGCCCAGCCGTGCGGCCACCGCCGGGGTGCAGAGCAGGCCGGCCACGGTCGCCAGGGCGTAGGGCATCATCCACACGCCGGACTCGACGGGGCCGAAGCCCCGCACCAGTTGGAGGTACTGGGCGAACAGCAGCATGAACGCGCTCAGACAGATCGTCCCGAGCAACTGACTGCCCAGCCCGACGGTGAAGACGCGCTGCCGGAAGAGCGCCGGGTCCACGAGTGGGTCTGTCAGGGTCCGCTGCCGACGGACGAAGAGCCAGCCGAGGCCCGCGCCGCCCGCCAGCACCAGGCCCGGCGTCGGACCCCAGCCGTCGGAGGCGGCTGCCTTGAGGGCGTACACGACGGCGAGTACCGCGGGCAGGGAGAGTACGACGCTCAGCGCGTCCAGCCTTCCGGCGTGCGGGGCGCGGGACTCGGGCAGCAGCAGCGGGCCGGCCACGAGCAGCACCAGCATGATCGGCACGCCCATCAGGAACACCGCGCCCCACCAGAACCACTGAAGGATCATCCCTCCCAGCACGGGCCCGAGGGCGACCCCGCCCATCAACGCCGCCGTCCACACCGCGATGGCCGTCCGGCGCTGCCCGTCGTGCGGGAACATGTGCCGGATCAGGGAGAGGGTCGAGGGCATCAGAGTCGCCCCGGCGACGCCGAGCACCGCTCGCGTCACGATGAGCGTCCCGGGCCCGGTGGAGTAGGCGGCGAGCACGGAGGCCACGCCGAAACACACCGCGCCGATCAGTAGCAGCCTGCGCCGTCCGACGCGGTCCCCGAGCGTGCCCATGGTGACCAGGAACCCGGCGACCATGAATCCGTAGACGTCAAGGATCCACAACTGCTGGGCGGCGCTGGGCCGCAGGTCGGCGGCCAGATGCGGCAGGGCCAGGTGGAGCACGGTGAGATCGATCGCCAGCAGCAGCGTGGGCAGGACAAGGACGGCGAGGCCGAGCCATTCCCGCCGTCCGGCACGGGGTGCGGGCGCGGTGTCCGTCGCGGACGTCACGGCATGTCTCCCTGCGTTTGAAGGCCGTGGGCGGTCGCGGCACCGCGAGCGCCCCCTACGCCGACGACCATCGCGGCGACGGACTCCGGAAAGGTTCCGGAAGGACTCCGGCGACGGGCCGCCAGGGCCTGTCCGGGCAGGTCCGGGCAGGTCCGGCGGGGAGCGCGGCTGTACCGTGACGGCATGCGATTCGGGCTACTCGGCACCCTGGAGGTGTGGGGCGAGCGCGGCGAGGCGGTCCGCGTCCCGGAGGCGCGGGTGCGCGCCCTGCTGGCCGCCCTGCTGGCCCGGGAAGGCCGCACGGCGAGCAGCGAAGCGCTGGTGGAGGACGTGTGGGGCAGTCGCCGTCCGGTCGCCCCCGTACGTGTGCTGCGGGCGAAGATCTCCCAACTGCGCACCGCTCTCGCCGCCGCCGGGGACGGCGGGCGCGACCGGGTGGTGAGCGTCGGCGGCGGCTACCGTCTCCCGGTCGCCGCCGAGGAGTTGGACGTGCTGTGCTTCCGTGCGCTCACGGCCCGCGCCCGCGCCGCCGACGGGACCGGGGCGGCGGTCGCACTGTTCACCGAGGCCCTTCAGCTGTGGCGGGGACCGGCGCTGGCGGACTTCGCGGACGTCCCCTTCGCCGCCCCCGTGGCGGTCCGGCTGACCGAGGAGCGGCTTACCGTCGTGGAGGAGCGCGCCGAGTACCTGCTCCAGCTGGGCGGGCACGGTCCGCTCGCGGACGAGCTGCGGGGCACGGTGCGCGAACACCCGCTGCGGGAGCGGCTGCTGGCGGCGTACCTGCGCGCGCTGTACGGGGCGGGCCGGCAGGCCGAGGCGCTGGCCGCGTACGAGGAGCTGCGGCGCCGGCTCGCCGAGGAGCTGGGGGCCGACCCCGGACCCGAGATCGCCGGGCTGCACCGGGACATCCTGCGGCACTCCCCCGGGCTCGCGGCGCCCCGGGTCCCGGCCCGGCGAAAGGCGGCGCTGCGCCCGCGCTCGAACCTGCCCGCGCCGGTCAACACGACGGTGGGCCGGGACCGCGAGATCGAGGAGGTGCGGCAACTGCTGCGCCGGGCACGGCTGGTGTGTCTGACGGGGCCGGGCGGCGTCGGCAAGACGCGGCTCGCGCTGGAGGCCGCCGGCGGTCTCGCCGAGGAGTTCCCGGACGGGGTCCGGCTGGTGGAGCTGGGCTCGCTGTCCCGCGCGCAGGCCACGGTGGAACGGGTGGCGGAGACCGTGGCCGCCGGACTGGAGATACACCACGGGCGCGCAGCGGAGTCCGGCCGCCGCACCCCTGCCGGGCAACTGGCCGACCGGCTACGCCGGTTGCGTGTGCTGCTGGTGCTGGACAACTGCGAGCACGCCGTCGAGTCCGTCGCCGGGCTGGTCCACGAGCTGCTGCGGGACGCCCCGGGCGTGCGCTGCCTGGCGACGAGCCGGGAGCCGCTGCGGGTGGAGGGGGAACACCTGTATGTGGTCTCCCCGCTGGAGACCGGCGGCGGACGGCCCCCCGTGGACCTCGACACCGCGCCCGCCGCCGTCCGCCTGTTCGCCGAGCGGGCGCGGGCCGCCGCGCCGCGGCTGCGGCTGGACGCGGCGGCGCTGGCCCTGACGGCCTCGGTCTGCCACCGGCTCGACGGGCTGCCGCTCGCACTGGAGCTGGCCGCCCACCGGGTGCGCGCCCTGGGGCTCGGTGAGCTGTCGGCGCACCTGGACGACCGTTTCCGGCTGCTGGAGGGCGGCCACCGAGCGCTGCCGCGCCGCCAGCAGACCCTGCGCACGGTGATCGACTGGAGCTGGGACCTGCTGACGGAGCCCGAGCGCCGGGTCCTGTGCCACCTGGCCGCGCACGCCGACGGGTGCACCCTGGAGGCCGCGCGGGCGGTGGCCGCGGAAGAGGAGGGTCGCCCCGGCGACGTGCTCGACGCGCTCTCACGCCTGGTAGACCGGTCCCTGGTGCAGGTGCAGGAGACCCCTCAGGGACTCCGCTACCGGCTCCTGGAGTCGATCGCCGCCTACGCCGCCGAGCGGCTGGAGGAGTCCGGGGATGCCGGGGATGCCCGGACTCGGCACATGCGGTACTACGCGTCCTTCGCCCAGCGCGCCGATCCGATGCTGCGCGGCGCGGCGCAGCACCGCTGGCTGGGCCTCATGGATCACGAGGAGGCCAATCTGCGCGCCGCCTCCGCCACCGCCGTACGCCGTGGTGACACCGACACGGCGCTGGTCCTGGCCTCGGCCCCGTTCTGGTACCGCTGGGTACGCGGTCGGCTGGGCGAGGCGAAGCGGCTGCTCGGCGAGGCGCTGGCGATGCCGGGCGGCAGCCGGGACCTGCGGGCGCCCGCCGCCGCGTGGCACGCGGGCCTGGAGAACATGGACCCGCGGGCGGTGGACCCGGTGGCCCGCGCGGAAGCGGCGCTGGCGCACTTCGAGGGCGTACGGGACCTCAACGCGCGGGCTCGGGCCTGCTGGTTCCTGGGTCCCGCGCTGATCGAGCACCGGCACCAGGCACGGGGGAAGGCCCTGCTCGATCAGGCGGTGGCCGACTTCCGGGAACAGGGTGACGCCTGGGGCACCGCCGTGGCGCTGTCCCAGCGGGCCTGGCTGGAGCAGAGCGGTGGCAGCTCGCCCCGGCACGAGACCGACGGCAGGCACGCGCTGCGGCTCTTCCGCGACATCGGGGACAGCTGGGGCCAGCTCCAGGCCATGGGGGTGCTGAGCCGGCACGCGGAGATCACCGGCGACGTCGGGGAGGCGTCGCGGATCGGCGCGGAGGCACTGGGCATCGCACGCGGTCTCGATCTGTGGCCGGAGGTCTCCTACTGGCTGTCCAGCCTGGCCTGGTGCGCGATGGCGGACGGCGACTTCGGGCGTGCCCGGCGGCTGCACGAGCAGGCGGCGCGACTGGCCGCCGGGATCGGTTACGGCTTCGGGGAACGCTACGCCGAACTCGGCTCGGGGCTGGCCGCCCGCCGCGAGGGGCGGCTGGAGGCCGCCGACGGCCATCTGCGGCGCTGGCTGGAGCGTGCGAGTGAAGTGTCCGGCACCGTGGATCTGGCGCTGGTCTTCACCGAACTCGGCTGCGTCGCCGAGCAGCGGGGGGACATCCCGACGGCGCTGACCGAGCACGCCGGCGGGCTGAGCGCCGCCCTGGAGACCGGATCGCTGCGCTCCCTGGCCCGCGCGCTGGAGGGGCTGTCGGCGACCCTGGCGGCGGCCGGCCGGACCCGTGAGGCCGCGCGGCACCTGGGCACGGCCGCAGCGGCACGGGCCGCGATCCGGGCGAAGCTGCCCGCCACCGAGCAGGCCGAGGTGGAGCGGGCGCGGGCCGCGGCGACGGCCGGGCTGGGTCCGGACGCGTTTGCCGAGGAGTACGAGGCGGGCCGCGCCCGTGACCCGAGGGAGGTGTCCCGTGCGGCGGTCGCGGATCTCACCGGCGAGGGGGCCGCGGGCGGGTGACAGACAGGGCGCGGAGTCCGTGAAACGGTCCGGGCGCTCGCACGGCGCGCGCACCTGCGCGCACCTGCGGACGCGGCGCACAGCGCTCTCCAGGTCCGCATAGCCGTCAACGTTGGGTTGACACTCATCGGGGTGTCAACCCAAGGTTGACGTATGACGCACCCCATCCGGCTCGACGATCTGATCGAGGCCATCAAGAAGGTTCACACCGACGCTCTCGTCCAGCTTTCCGACGCGGTCATCGCCGCGGACCACCTCGGCGACGTGGCCGATCACCTGATCGGTCACTTCGTCGACCAGGCACGACGCTCCGGCGCCTCCTGGACGGACATCGGCCGCAGCATGGGGGTCACCCGGCAGGCCGCCCAGAAGCGGTTCGTCGCGAAGACCCCCGGCGCGGGAACGGACCTCGACCCCAGCCAGGGGTTCAGCCGCTTCACCGACCGGGCCAGGCTGGTCGTGATGGCCGCCCAGGAGGAGTCCCGCGCGGCGGGCAACGACCTGACCCGGCCGGAACACCTCGCGCTCGGTCTCCTGAGCGAGCCCAAGGGCATCGGCGCGCGTGCCGTATTCGCGCAGGGCGTGACCCCACAGGCCCTGCGCGAGGCGATCGAGGCGGTCCTGCCGCCGGCCGTCGCGAGTGTGCCCGAACTCATCCCGTACGACGCGGGCGCGAAGAAGGCGCTGGAACTCACCTTCCGCGAGGCCCTGCGTATGGGACACAACTACGTCGGGACCGAGCACATCCTGCTCGCCCTGCTGGAGTGGGAGGACGGCAAGGGGGTGCTCAGCGGGCTCGGTCTCGACAAGTCGGCCGCCGAGACGTTCATCTCCGAGGCAGTGGCCGCCTTCATCGCGTCGCAGGAGGACGAGTAGTCCCGCCTGATCCCGGTCGGCGCACGCTGTCCGGGCGATGCGTCCCGGCAATGGCGGCCCGACCGGCGGTACGCCGCCGGCCCCGGCGCGCCCACGAGGGGTGGCGCGCCGGGGCCGGCGGCGTATCCGTCAGGAGCCGACCGCCGTCAGGGGCGTCCCGCCGCCGGTACCTCCTCGCCCGCCCGCACCGGGCCGGGCGAAGTCCCGTCGCCGAAGGGGCGACCCCCCAGTTCCTCGCGGTGGTGAGGGGTCAGCCAGCCCGCGAGATCGGGTCCCAGAGGGACGATGCGGGTGGGATTCACGCCGGTGTGCACCATGTAGTAGTGCCGCTTGATGTGGTCGAAGTCGACCGTGTCGCCGAAGCCGGGCGTCTGGTAGAGATCCTTGGCGTACGCGTGGAGCACCGGGTCCTCGGCCACCTTGAAGCGGTTGCACTTGAAGTGCCCGTGGTAGACGGCGTCGAAGCGCACCAGCGTGGTGAACAGCCGGATGTCGGCCTCGGTGATGGTGTCCCCCACCAGATACCGCTGACCGGCCAGCCGCTCCGACACCAGCTCAAGACGGCGGAACACATCACGGTACGCGCGCTCGTACTCACTCTGCCCCGCCGCGAAACCGGCCCGGTACACCCCGTTGTTGACGTCCTGGTAGATGCCCTCCATCACCTCGTCGATCTCGTCGCGCAACGGCTCCGGGTACAGGTCGGGCGCTCCGGGGCGGTGCAGCGCCGTCCACTCGGTCGCGAGGTCGAGCGTGAGCTGCTGGTAGTCGTTGGTGACGAGCTTCCCGCTCGGTACGTCCACGATCGCCGGGACGCTGACACCGCCGGGGTAGCCCCTCTCGCGTGCGTCGTACGCCTCGCTGAGGTAGCGGATGCCCAGCACGGGATCGCGGCCGTCGGGGTCCAGGGTGAAGCGCCAGCTGCGGTCGTCCTGGATCGGGTCGGTGACGGCGAGCGAGAGCGCGTCCTCAAGGCCGAGCAGTCGCCGCGAGACGAGCGCGCGGCTCGCCCACGGGCAGGCGCGGCTCACCACCAGCCGGTAGCGGTCCGCCTCGACCGGCCAGCCGTCCCGGGCGTCGGCGGTGATGCGGTCGGCGAAGTGACTTCTGGAGCGCTTGAAGGCTTTCTTGCCGTACGCGGCATTCCCTTTCGGCGCGTTGGAATCCGTAGCGTCGGCTTCCTTCCCGTTGGCTTCCGTGGCGCCGGTTGAGTCGCTCATGGTGATCCTTCCCCGATGGGGCCCCGCTGAGAGCCCGGGGCCGGACCTCGATCATCGACGGACCGCTCTCCCGCGGGCTGTTGACCACGCTGTCCCGCACACGCGGAAACACACGTACGGAGGCGGGGGCGGGGAGTTTCGGCGGGCTGGGCGAAGCGCGCGGATCGGTGGGTCGCACGGCTCTTCCCGTTCGGGCCCATTCCGGCCGATTCCACTCCGAACGCCCGTACGTACTATAGTGCTTGATCTCTTCCACCTCACGCACGACGGACAGGTTCCCCGCCTCATGAACGCAGTCAGTGACACCGCCGGCGACGACAACCGTGAGTTTCTCGATCGCACCGCCGATCGACTCGCCGCGCTGCCCGCCGTCAAGGCCGTGACGCTCGGTGGCTCACGCGCCCAGGGCACCGAACGGCCCGACAGTGACTGGGACTTGGCCGTCTACTACGAAACGGGGGGCGACGAGGCGTTCGACCCGGCCGATCTGCGGGCCGTCGGCTGGCCCGGCGAGGCCTCCGAGATCGGCGGCTGGGGCGGCGGGGTCTTCAACGGCGGCGCGTGGCTGACGATCGAAGGGCGCGCGGTCGATGTGCACTACCGCGATCTCGCCGTGGTCGAGCACGAACTCGCCGAGGCGGAGAAGGGCCGGTTCCACCTGGAGCCGCTGATGTTCCACCTCGCGGGCATCCCCAGCTATCTGGTCGTCGCGGAGCTGGGCATCAACCAGGTGCTACGGGGTGAACTGCCCCGCCCCGAGTATCCGGCGGCGCTGCGCGAGAGCGCGCCCGAACTGTGGCTCGGCAACGCGCGCATGACGCTCGGCTACACGAAGACCAACCATGTCCCGCACGGCCGGCTCACCGAGGTCGTCGGAAATCTCGCCATCGCCGCGACGCAGACGGCACACGCGGTACTGGCGGCGCGCGGCGAGTGGGTGACGAACGAGAAGACGCTGCTGCGGCGGGCGGGGCTGCGCGACCTCGACATGATCACGGCGGGGCTGAGCACCGACCCCGGAGAGCTGGCCGGTTCGGTCGCCGAGGTCGAGGCGCTGTTCGCCTCGGTCTCAGCCTACTGAGCGCACCACCTGTCGCAGCCATACGGCGGTGTCCGTCGGCAGCCGCCCCTCGTCCGTCAACGGCCCGCTCGCCAGCACCACTTCCGTGCCGTCGAAACTCTCGGGAAGCGCGAGCGGCCGGGCACCGAAGTTGACGGCGCACAGCAGCCCGTCCCCGCGGTCGAACGCGAGGTGCGCCGCGTCCGGCGGTGACAGCAGCCGCAGCGCGGCGCCGTCCGCCACCGCCCGAGCGGAGCCGGACCGCCGCAGCCGCAGCGCCGCGCGGTACAGCTCCAGCATCGAGCCGGGGTCGGCGCGTTCGGCGTCCGCCGTCAGAGCGGCCCACCCCTGCGGCTGCGGAAACCAGCAGTCGGCCGGGGCGGCCGAGGAGAATCCGTACGGCGCTCGCCCGCCCTCCCAGGGCAGCGGCACACGGCAGCCGTCCCTCCCCCGCTCGGTGCCTCCCGATCTGCGCCACACCGGGTCGCGCAGCCGGTCGTCGGCCAACTCCACCTGTGGCAGGCCCAGTTCCTCACCCTGGTAGACGTACGCCGTACCGGGCAGGGCGAGCATGAGCAGCGCGGCGGCCCGCGCCCGCCGTACGCCGACCGGTCCGCCCCCGTACCGCGTGACCGGCCGGACCGCGTCATGGCTGGAGAGCACCCAGGTCACGGGGGCGCCCACGGCTGTCATGGCGTCGACGGACTCCGTCACGACGGCGCGTATCGCCGCCGGCTCCCACGGGCACTCCAAGAAGGCGAAGTTGAAGCTCTGGCCCATCTCACCGGGGCGTACGTAGCGCGCGAGGCGGGCGGGGTCGAAGACGGCGGCCTCGGCGACGAGCAGCCGCTCCCCCGGCGGCGCGGAGCCCGGCGGCCCGGCGGGGTGCTCGGCGAGCAGGGTGTGCCAGCTCCGGTAGAGGGGGTGCAGCTCCTCGCGGTCGTAGTAGGGCAGCAGATGGTTGCGCGCCGGGTCCTCGTGCTGGCCGGGTCCGGCGTCCGGCAGGGCCGGGTCCTTGTACAGCGCGTGCGCGACGTCGACACGGAAGCCGTCGACGCCGTGATCCAGCCAGAACCGCAGGATCCGCTCGAAGTCGGCCACCACGTCGGGGCGGTACCAGTTGAGGTCGGGCTGCTCGGGCGCGTGGAGATGCAGATACCACTCGCCGTCGCCCACGGGTGTCCACGCGGCGCCGCCGAACGCGGACCGCCAGTCGTTGGGCGGCTCCTCGCCCCGTACGCCACGGCCCGGCCGGAACAGATAGCGTTCCCTGGCCGTGCTTCCGCCGGGCGCCGCCAGGGCCTCGCGGAACCAGGGGTGCGCGTCGGAGGTGTGGTTGGGGACCAGGTCGACCAGCACCTTCAGCCCCAGGGTGTGCGCCCGCTCCGCGAAGGTGTCGAAGTCGCCGAGGGTGCCGACATCGGGCGCGACGGCGGTGTGGTCGGCGATGTCGTAGCCCGCGTCGGCGAGCGGGGAGGGGTAGAACGGCGTGAGCCATACGGCGTCCACCCCGAGATCGCGCAGGTACGGCAGCCGGGCGGTGGCGCCCGGCAGGTCGCCGATGCCGTCGCCGTCGGAGTCCGCGAAGGCGCGGGGATGGATCTCGTAACAGACGGCGTCACGCCACCACGGACCACGCACGCCCCGGCCCGCCGAGGTCATCCGACGCGCTCCAGGCGGGCGACACCGATGTGCGCGTCGGCCATCCCGTAGAAGACGTGGCGCACGCCGTCGATCTCCTCGATCGCGGTGGGGAACACGACGTTCGGTACGGTGCCCGAGCGCTCCTCCGCCGTCTCGGGCGCCATCAGTGGCTCAGCCGAGCGGGCCAGCACCACGGCCGGATCGGCGGGGTCGAGGATCATCGCGCCGGCCGCGTAACTGACCTTCTGGTTCTGGGCGAAGGGGTCCTCGATGGTGCCGGAGACACCGTGGTGGATGAGCAGCCAGCCCTCGTCGACACGGATCGGGGCGGGTCCCGCGCCGATCTTCAGGCTCTCCCACGGGTGTGCGGACAGGGCCACCAGCCGGTGGTCGCGCGGCCGGGTCAGGGCGGTGATGTCCCGCTCCACCTCGGCGGCGGGCACGTAACTGATCCAGATGCCGGGCCGTTCGTCACTCAGCCCGGCCGGCAGGTGGACGCCCTCGCCGGGGCGGAACCACCCGAGGTCCCACATCGGGCGGTGCAGCATCGCGTACGCCATCTCGCCGTCCGGCCCGGGGACCGGCTCCGGGAAGTGCACGACGTCCTTGTTGGGGAAGAGGTTGAGGTCGGTGTCCAGGTCCGGCTGGTAGCCGAACTGGACCGGGCCGAGCCGCCGCCAGTGCGTGAGGTCGTCGGAGACGGCGAGTGCGGGCTTCGGGCCGAGCGGGCCGTAGGCCACGTACGACATGACGTGCAGGGACAGGGCCGGGATCCAGGTGACGCGGGGGTCCTCGACGCCCGCGTTGTTCTTGCCGCGCTCCCAGCCGGCGTCGGGGGCGAGGACGACGCCGCGCCGTTCGACGCCCGTCGGGACGCCGTCGGTGAGGACGACCTCGGCGAGGCCGACACGCGAGACGTTGCCTTCGGACACGAGGCGGGGCAGCAGATGGAGCGTGCCGTCGGGGGTGCGGCCGGAGGCGGGGTTGAGAACTCCCTCGGCCTCGTTCGCCTCGCCGGGGAGGGGCGACATCACCACGCCCTGCCGCACGAGGCGGTAGGGGATGGTGGAGCTGGGGGTGCGGGGGGACGTGGCGCTGTGGTGCACGGTGGGTCAGCCCTTTGTTCCGGAGTCGATGTCGGTCTGGGTGAAGTGGCGCTGGAAGAGCAGGAAGAGGACCACGGCGGGTACGGCGAGGACGCAGGCGCCCGCCATGAGGGCGCCGGTCGGGTTGGCGACGGTGCCCTGGAGGTTGCTCATGAACCCGGCGAGGGACACGGCGAGCGGCTGCATGTCCGCGTTCTTGGTGACCAGGAACGGCCAGAGGAATTCGTTCCACGGTCCGATGAAGGTCAGCAGGGCGCCGCTGAGCAGCGCGGGCCTGACCATCGGGATGGCGATCTGCCACAGGACGCGCAGTTCGCTCGCCCCGTCGATGCGGGCCGCCTCGAAGAAGGTGGCGGGGACCTGGAGGAAGAACTGGCGGAAGAGGAAGACGGCGGTCGAGTTGATCGCGAACGGCAGGATCATCCCGAGGTAGCTGTCGCCGAGCCCGTAGTCCCGTACGACCAGGACGTACAGGGGCAGCATCAGCAGTTGGAAGGGGACGGTCTGGATGAGGAGCAGGACGGCGAAGAGCGTGCCGCGCCCGCGGAACTGGAGCCGGGCAAGGGCGTAGCCGGCGAGTACGCCGAAGACCATCGTGCACAGCAGCACACCCATGGTGAAGACGCCGGAGTTGACGAGTGAACGGCCCAGTGAGATGGCGCCGTTGATGCTCTCGTAGTTGCCGGTGGTCGTGTTGCCGGGGCGTGGGACCGCGCCGTCGAGGTCGCCGCTGGTGACCTTGCCCAGCGAGCCGACGACCATGTAGTAGAAGGGGAAGAGGAAGGCGACCGCGCCGAGGGTGAGTACGGCGAGGCGCAGCGGACGGCCGCCGCCGACCATGGCGCGGCGCACCGCACCCCGGTGGGGGCGCGGGCTCCCCGGAGGTCCGGCGAGGGCGGGGGCGGTGGCGGGGGTGGCCGTGTCGGCGCTCATCACTCGGCTCCCTTCTCGGTGAACTTGCGGGCGATGAGGGCGAGTACGACCACGAAGACGACGAGCACGACGCCGAGCGCCGCCGCGAAGTCGGGGTGGGCCTGCTCGATGCCCTTCTGGTACATGACGAGCACGGGTGACGACGAGGCGTGGTCGGGTCCGCCACCGCCGGTGAGCAGATAGGGCTCGCTGAAGAGGTTGGCGCCGGTGATGATGGCGAACAGCGTGACGAGGGTGGTGGCGTGGCGTACGCCGGGCACGGTCACCGACAGGAAGGAGCGGACACGGCCCGCGCCGTCGATGGACGCCGATTCGTACAGCTCCTTGGGGACGCTCTGGAGCGCGGCGAGGTAGAGCATCACGAAGAAGCCGAGCTGTTTCCAGGTGACGAAGACGGCGATCACCGGCATCGCGAGGGTGGAGTTGACCAGCCAGGACGGATCGGGGGCGAGGTCGCCGAGCACGGTGTTGAGCAGTCCGTCGGCGCCGAAGATGTACTGCCAGACGGCGACCAGCGCCACGCTCGCCGTGACGTACGGCAGGTAGTAGGCGGCCCGGAAGAAGGACCGGAAGGGCAGCTTGGCGTTGAGCGCGCTCGCCAGGACCAGCGCGAGCACCACCGTCAGCGGCACATTGATCACAAGGAAGATCGCGATGTTGAGGAAGGACCGCTGGACGACCGGATCGCTGAACACGTCCTGGTAGTTGCGCAGTCCGACCCAGGGGGTGTCGATGTCGGTGCCGGGGGCGGTGAAGTAGAAGCGGTGGAAGGAGATCCAGATCGTGTAGCCGAGGGGAACGGCGAACACGGCGGTGACGAACAGGACGTACGGCGAGACGAAGAGGGCGCCGACACGAGGCAGGCGCGGGCGCAGGCGGGTTGGGGCGGCGCTCTTCGGGGCGGGGATGCCGGTGGTGCTCATACGGGCCTCAGTCCTCAGTACTCGTCGAGGAGGGATGTGATGTCCCGCGAGAGCCGGGGCAGCTCCTCGCCGGTCGGTTCGCGGCCGAAGACGACCGAGCGGGTCCAGCCGTCCCGCAGCGCCTGCCAGACATCGATGGAGCCGGCGACGGCGGGCACCTCGACGGTCCGGTCGGCCTGGTCGGCGAACTCCCTGTAGTCGGGGTTCTCGGCGAACCAGTCGGCGTACGTACGCAGGAGGTCGGGGCGCATCGGCATCTGGCCGGTGTCGGCGAGGAAGGCGCCGTCCTGCTCCCGCGATGTCGCGAACTTCATCAGGTCCCAGGCGGTCGCGCGGTTCTCGCAGGCGCTGAACATCGCGACGGACTTCTGGTCGCTGAAGGTGGAGATCTCCGAGGCGGGGCGTCCGTCGGAGGTCGGGATGGGGACGACGCCCCAGTCGACGCTGTCCTTGTACGCCGCGACGGCCCACGGTCCGACGGTCGACATGGCGGTCTTGCCGCCGCCGAGCGCGTCGCCGGGGAAGGTCTCGTTCGGGGCGAGTCCCTCCCGGTAGATGGTCCGCCAGAAGTCGAAGACGCGCTTGCCGGCGGGGCTGTCGAACCGCGGCTCGCCGTTCTCGACGAGCGACGTGCCGCCGCTCTCCGCGATGAACGCCGGATAGAAGTCGAACCAGGACTGGAAGAACTCGGAGGTCGGCGCCGGCCAGATCGCCGCGTCGGCCGCGCCGCTGCCGACGATCTTCCGTGAGCTGGCGAGGAACTCGTCGTACGTCGCGAGCTTCGGGTTCTCGGGATCGAGTCCGGCCTTCCGGAAGATGTCCTTGTTGTAGAGGATCATCACCGGATTGCTCTTCCAGGGCAGTTGGTAGTAGGAGCCGTCCTCGAAGCGGTACTGCTCGGCGCGGGGGCCGGTGCGGGACTCGATGTACGTCGCGCCGTCGGGGAAGTCGTCCAGCGGGACGAGCCCGGCCTGCTTCTGGAACTGCGGTACGGAGGCGGGCGAGGTGTTGAAGACCAGACAGGCGCTGTTGCCCGCGATGATGGACGCGCTCAGCGCCTCCTCGGAGGTCTTGCCTGCGGGTATCTGCTGGGACGTCACGCGCTGGTCGGGGTGCGCCTTGTTCCAGCTCGCGATCATCTTCTCGCCCCAGACGACTTCCTGGGCGTTGTTGGAGAGCCATACGTTGATGGGTCCGCGCGATTCGGCGGCGGCGGCGCTGTCGGGTCCGGAGCGCGAGCACGCGGCGGCGGTCAGGGCGAGCGCGAGCAGGACGGCCGCGGTCTTCGTACGGGATGTGCTCAGCATGGTGTCTCGCTCCGTACGTCTGTCGCGGTCGTGTCTCTCCGGGCCGGCGGGGCCGTGTCGGTGTCTGCGCCGGTGTCGTCGCCGCGTGGCGCGGGCCCCATGGAGCCGCGCCGTACCAGCTCCGCCGGGGGCAGCGCGACGTCGTCGGCCCGTCCCTTCGCGATGACCTCGTCCAGCGCGCGGACCGCGGCGGCCCCCCAGCCGAGGGCGTCGGCCCGCGCGGAGGCGAGCGGCGGGTGGGTGTATTCGGCGAGCGGGGTGTCGTCGTAGCCGACGACCGACAGCTCGCCGGGGACGGTGAGACCGAGCCGCTGGGCGACGGCGAGACCGGCGGTCGCGGACAGGTCGTTCGCGTAGATCACGGCGGTGGGGCGACGGTCGGGGGCGAGCGCGAGCAGTTCGCGGGTGGCGCGGGCGCCGCCGGCGGCGGTGAAGCCGCCGGGCAGGACGGGTCCTTCGGGCAGTCCCGCCTCCCGCATGGCCAGCTCCCACGACTCCCGGCGGCGCCGGGCGTGCCGGAACTCCTGCGGTCCGGCGACATGCGCGATACGGCGGTGGCCCAGGGCGGCCAACTCCCGTACGGCGGCGGCGAAGGCGGGCCGGTCGTCGAGCCCGACGGCGCACAGGCCGCCCGCCCCGCCGGGGTCGCCCACCACGACGGCGGGCAGACCGATCTCGGTGGTCAGCGCGGGCCGGGGGTCGTCCACGCGCAGGTCGGTGAGCAGGACACCGTCGACCCGGCGGTCGGCGGCGAGCCGGCGGTAGGTGGCGTCCTCGTCGGCGGGCTCGGTGACATGCAGGACGAGGGCGTCGCCGCGCCGGGCGAGCACGGATTCGATGCCGGCGATGAAGGCGGGGAAGAACGGATCGGCGCCGATCGCGTCGGTGTCCCTGGCCAGTACGAGTCCCACCGCCCCGGCCACCCCGCGGGACAGCGCCTGGGCCGGCCGGCTGGGCCGCCAGCCCAGTTCCTCGGCCGCCACCAGAATGCGCCGCTTGGTCTCCTCGGCCAGTCCGGGCCGGTCGTTCAGGGCGAAGGAGACCGAACTGCGCGACACCCCGGCCCGTTTGGCCACGTCGGCGATGGTCGGACGCCGGTCCATGGAACCCCTCCCTCACTTCGTTGTGACGACGAGTACGACATCCGGCAGCGACGCGGTAGCGCGAGCGGCTGCGACATCGATTGGCTAAACCGGTTTAGCTCACAGGCAATGGCAGTACTGAAGCGGTTTGACGCCAGGGATGTCAAGGGTCGGGACGACATCGAACGCGCGCAGCCCGCGCCCGGCGCGCGTGAAACCGGGAGGCCCCCCTTATGCCGCACATATCTCCGTCCCGGATGGCGCAGCGCCGAGAGGTGTGGGTTTGTTGTAGCAACGCGTGCGTGCTGATCACGCACCGTGACCAACACGGTGTGTGCCCACCCGTGAAGTTCGACCCAAGGGAGCCGCGCCATGCCGCTCGACCCCACGACCCCCGCCAACGACGACCACTACCACTTCGACGACCCGCCCGTCCCGGAGGCCGCGAGGCGTACCGGATCGCGGAACCCGGTCACGGAGTCCGGTGACGAGCCCATACGCACGCTGCTCTGCACGGCCGCCACGCACCGGCCGCTGGAGGAGGTGGCCGCGCTGGTGATGCTGCTCAAGCGGACCGGCGAGGTGCCCAACCCGGGTGACGAGGCCCTGCGGGTCGCCGCCGTGGCGCGTCCCGTCGACGAGGTCATGCAGCTCGTCGCGATGCTGAACGAGCCGCCGCACGACGTCGACGAGGCCGACACGACGCTGCGTGCCGCCGCCGTCGGCAGGCCGATCGAGGAAGTGGCGCAGTTGGTGTCGTACCTCGGCACCCACGAGAACGAGCCGGCGTTCGCGACCGCCCACCGGCTCCCGGAGCGCGCGAAGCCAACGCCGGAAGCGACGCCGGAACGACCGGCACCGGAACGACCGGCACCGGAGCGCGCGAAGCCGGAACGGAGGCCTGAGCCGACGCTGTTCGGGCGGCCGGACGAGCACGCCCCACGGACCGACCCGCGCACCGAGCCGCACGCCGCGTACGCGGGTGCCGCCGCCCCCGCCGCGCCCGCCGGTCCCACCACCGCCGCCGTCCCCGCCGCCCCCGCCGGTCCCGCGGAGGACGTCAACCGCGGCGGCCACGCCGACCAGCTCCGTAACTTCGGCCACGTCGCTCGTGACACTGAGCCCGGCCACGGCGCGCCGCGGACCGGCGCCCCGGCCGGCCCGCCGCCCGAGGTCCCGCGTCTCGCCCCGGCCGCCGGCCGCCGGCCCGCCGCGGGGTCCCGGGACCGTACGGCGTCGGCCAACCTCCGCTCCCCTCTCCGCTCCCCGCTGCGCCGGCCCGCCGCCGCGGCGCTGTTCGCGTGCGGCGTGATCCATCTGCCGACGGACTTCGCCGTGATGCGCTCCGGCGGGTACGCGGACGCCGTCGCTCTCGCCGTCACCCTGCTCTGCCTGGTGTTCGGCCTCTGGCTGGCGGTGGCCGACACGGCGCGGATCTGGGCGGCGAGCGCGGCCACGGCCGTCGGGATCATCGCGGCTCACACACTGTCGGGCCTGGGCACCGTCGATCTGCTCCGGAGCAGTCTGGGCGCCGACTTCGGCTGGGCGAGTCTCGTGGCGGTGGGGTGCGCCGCGGTCGCCCTGATGCTCGCGGGCACCGCCCTGATGCTCCGTCAGAGGACCGGACGGCGCACGGCACGGCGGGCGCCGCGGCGGTCGACGCCGGCGGCGGGCGCCGTCAACGACGCCTGAGAATCCGCACCTCACACCCCGTCCCCCGTTCGCGGTCTGTCACCGACCACGAGCGGGGGACGGTCGCGTGGCGACGCTCCCTCACCCGGCCGACCGGCCCGGACGGTGACGTACCACCGGGCCAACCGATCGTTCACACAGTCCTCTTGACGTGAACGCGACGGCCTGTATGGTCTAGGCCAAGTGGTAGAGACCTTTGCCGGACGCACTGCCGTTCGGTGCCTTCGAACAGGGCTTCACGCCACCGCCCTTCGCGCCTCTTGGCCCCACCCCTGAGAGGCCCGCCCGAGCCGTACCCATGTCCCCCCACGGACCGGTACGGCCCGGGAAGACCTGATGTGAAGGAGTAACACATGCACTCGAAAAGGAAGATGGCCGTCGCCCTCGGTGCGGTGATCGCGCCGATCGTCGCGATCAGCCTCCCGGCGGGTTCCGCGAGCGCCCACGGCTATATCTCCGACCCGCCGAGCCGGCAGGCCCAGTGTGCCTCCGGAACCGTGAGCTGCGGCGAAATCAAGTACGAGCCCCACAGCGTGGAAGGCCCCAAGGGACTGACCAGTTGCAGCGGCGGGAACTCCCGTTTCTCCGAGCTGGACGACGACAGCAAGGGCTGGGCGGTGACGCCGATCGGCTCCAGCCAGAGTTTCAACTGGAAGATCACCGCGCGGCACGCCACCAGCACCTGGCAGTACTTCGTCGCCGGCCAGAAGGTCGCGGAATTCAACGACGGCGGCGCGCAGCCCGGCTCGACGGTCACCCACAATGTCAACTTCGGCGGGATTTCGGGCAAGCAGGAGATTCTCGCGGTCTGGAACATCGCGGACACCGCGAACGCGTTCTACGCGTGCATCGACGTGAACATCGGCTGACGAATTCTCCCGCGGAGCCGGTAACCACGATCCCTCCGCCGAAGAAGCGCTGACCGATCGAACGCGTTCCACCGGTACTCCTCCCTGTGCCGGACCGTGTAAAATCTTCGCGCCGGTGAGCCCCTGAGCTGTACGAAGGGGCTCACCGGCGCCGTTCCACCAACCCCCCACACGCGGGCCGCGGGCGCGTTCCGAGGTCCGTCCAAGGAGTGAATCCCTTGCGTAAGCGCCTTATCGGCCTGCTCGCCGCGACAGCATCGGCCGCCGCTCTCTCCCTGACGTCGCTCGCCCCCCTCTCGTCCGCCGCCGAGGAGGGTGCCGCCGAATTCATCGTCAGCGAGTCGCAGTTCAACCAGATGTTCCCGAACAGGAATCCCTTCTACACCTACGGTGGGCTGAACGCCGCGCTGAGCGCGTACCCGGGATTCACCGGAACGGGCAGTGACACCGTACGTAAGCAGGAGGCCGCCGCGTTCCTGGCCAACGTGGGTCACGAGACCGGTGGACTTGTCCATATCGTGGAGCAGAACACGGCCAACTACCCCCATTACTGCGACGCCTCACAGCCTTACGGCTGCCCGGCGGGCAATGACAAGTACTACGGCCGCGGTCCGATCCAGCTGAGCTGGAACTTCAACTACAAGGCGGCGGGAGACGCGTTGGGCATCGATCTGCTCAACAATCCCGACCTCGTGCAGAACGATTCCGCCGTCGCGTGGAAGACCGGCCTCTGGTACTGGAACACCCAGAACGGTCCCGGCACCATGACGCCGCACAACGCGATGGTGAACGGCGCCGGATTCGGTGAGACGATCCGCAGCATCAACGGCAGCATCGAATGCAACGGCGGAAACCCCGCCCAGGTGCAGAGCCGCATCGACAAGTACACCCAGTTCGCCGGAATCCTCGGCGTGGAGACGGGTGGCAATCTCAGCTGCTGACCCAGCTCGCGGGGCGTGAGTTGAGGCATGAGTGGGGGGTGGCACCGCCGGACCGCGGCGGTCCCACCCCCCCACCGCCGTCACCTGTCCGCTTCCTCGCCGCCGCCGGTGCGCTCGCCCCGCTCGTCCATGCCGCCCGTGACGTAGTGGATGTGGATGCCTTCCTCGCCCGGTGCCCGGTCGGGGCGCAGGATCAGCTGCTCGTCGTAGTCGCCGCCGTTCTGGCCGCGGTACGGGATCGGCTCCGTCTCCGGAAGCGTCAGCAGCCGGTCCCGCAGCTGCCCGACGGCCGTCTTGTACTCCGCCTCGGACAGCTTGACCGCCCCGTTGACGACGAGCGGCGGCACCACGGTCATGCCCGGATACCACAACGTGCCGTGCAGCAGCGGGAACAGCACCTCGTTGATGTCACCGTGGATGCCGCGCGGTCCGGTCGTCGCCGCGTTGGCGCCGACCGTCGTCAGCACCAGGGCACGTCTGCCGACCAGTCCGCCGCTGCCGTAACGCTGCGCCCGGCCGGTCTCGGGGTCGAGCACGCCCTGGGCGAAGCCCTGGATGAACAGCCGGTCGAACCAGCCCTTGAGGATCGCCGGCGGGCCGAACCACCATAGCGGGAACTGCACGACGAGGGTGTCGGCCCACAGCAGCTTCTCCTGCTCCGCGCGGATGTCCTCGCTGAGCGTGCCGTTCTCCAGGGCGTACTGGGACTCGGTGAGGACATCGAGCCGCTCGTCGGGGTCGTGGTGGAAGTCGCCGTGACCCACCACCGGGTTCCACTCCATCGCGTACAGGTCCGACTCGACCACCTCGTGCCCGTGTTCACGGAGCACGGCGACGCCCTCGTCGCGCAGCGCGCCGTTCAGTGAGCGCGGATCGGGATGGGCGTACAACCAGAGCACGCGCACGGTCGACCACCTTCCTTTCGTCGATACGACGACAGTGTTGATCAAACTTCCATGCTACTGGCGCCCCACGGACGCCTCTCTGACACCCTTCGGGCACGCGACCCGGCGGCACGGTGCTCGCTCGGCGTGATCTGTCGCAGGCGCTTGAAGGCGACGCTCAGCGCGAAGGTGTTGGCGTAGCCGACCCTCCGGGCGATGGCGCCGACCGTGTCGTCCGTACCACGCAACAGGTCAGCGGCCAGGGAGATACGCCGGCCGGCGAGTTAGCTCATCGGCGGCTCACCGACACGCGCCGTGAAGCGCCGGGCCAGCGCGGCGCGCGAGACCCCCGACTCGGCCGCCAGCTTCGCCACCGTCCACGGCTCGGCCGCACGGTCGTGGACCAGCCGCAGCGCGTGTCCGACCACCGGGTCCTCCGCCGCCCGGTACCAGGGCGGTGCGGGCGCCCCCGGCCGGTCGGACCAGCCCCGGAGCGTGGAGATGAGCGGCAGGTCCAACAGCCGTTCCAGGACCGCCTGTTGGCCGGGGCTGTCGCGGGCGGTCTCGGCGGCCACGAGCGCGAGCATCGGCGAGTGGCAGTCGGCGTCCGGGATGACCAGGACGGGCGGGAGCGCGCGCAGCAGCCGCTCGCCGACGCCGCCCTCGTTCTCGTAGGCGCCGCTGAGCAGCACGGTCGCGCCGTCGGTGCGGGCGGGGCGGCACGCGTACGACCGGCGGCCGGGGGGTGGCCCTGCTGCGCGAGCGCGGAGTCGCCGTACGGGTGGCGTCGCGGACCGGCGAGCCACGCTGCGACTGGGACCCGACCGGACGACATGGGACGGCGCCCTGGACGGGTGACGGCGGTGTACGTCGTGCCGTTCGACGGGGAGTCGCTGACGCGGCCCTTCGTGGAGCGGGCTGTGGCGCGCGGCGTCGGGAGGATCGTGCTGCTGTCGGGGCGCGGGGTGGACGTGCCGGGGTACTCCGGGGAGGCGAGCGTGGCGGCGCTCACCGAGGGCGGCCACGGCGGACGGACGTACGAACTGTCGGGTCCTCGTGCGCTGACGATCGCCCAGGCGCTCGCCGAGATCTCCGGGGCGGCCGGCCGCGAGATCCGCTATGTGCCGCTGTCCCCCGAGGAGTTCGTCACCGAATCGAGGGGGCAGGGGCTGTCCGCCGCCGCGGCCGCGGACTACGCGGAGTCGCTGTCGCCGCTGCGGCGAGGGCTGGACAGCCATGTCTCCGACGGCGTGCGGCGCGCGCTCGGCCGGGAGCCCCGCGACTTCCGCGCGTTCGCGAAGTCGGCGGCGGCGAACGGCGCTTGGCGCACCTCGCGCCCGGCCGGCTGATGGCCGGTCGGGCGTTCAGGGGCTTCCTCACCCCGCCAGTGGGACGGCCACGGATATCCCACCCGCCATGAACGCGATGCCGACCAGCATGAACACCATCTGTATCCCGTGCCCGTAGCCCTCGATCCGCATCCGCTCGGGGCTCCGGGGGTCGTAGCGGATCCGGACCGGAGTCCCCGGCCGGAACCTGCCCACCCACGACCGCCCGAACGACGACTGCACCTCCATGGGGCGGCCGTCGCCGGTGACCCAGCCGACCACCGGGCGGTGGATCCGGCGTCCTTGGCCGTCGGCGGTCGTCTCCAGCCGGACCACCTGACCCGCGGCGCGGACTCCGTGGCGCCACAGGTCGAAGGATCTCCAGAGACCGACGCTTCCGATGCCGAAGACCCCGGCGCCGACCGCGGCGAACGCGAGGGGGAACAGCCAGCCAGGCACAGGTGCACACTCCCTCGCGGCGCCGCTCGCGGTCGCCGGTCAACTGCCGGTCAACTACCACTCATCCGCTTGTCAGGACGTTCCGTGGGGGCAGCCGGTTGCCTCCCGACGACCCTACGGCGGCGGTCGAGGTCGGAGCGGGGTGTATTCAGCGACACCCCTGACTCGGGTTGTACGCCCAATGTGATCGAAGTGCGCCGTCCGTAGCGTCGTTCTCGTGGCACAGGGAGTGCTTCAGGGGAAGGAACGATGATGATGCGTCGTAAGAACGCGGCCGGACCGGTCAGGGACGCCGAGGCGTTGCGGCTGGTGGATGTCACCCGGGTCTACGGGGTGGCCGAGAGTGCGGTGACGGCGCTGGACGGTGTGTCGCTGAGTCTTCCCGCCGGGTCGTTCACCGCCGTCATGGGACCCTCCGGCTCGGGCAAGTCGACGCTGCTGCAGTGCGCTGCCGGACTGGAGCGCCCGGACAGCGGGCGGGTGGTGGTGGACGGTGAGGAGATGACCGGGGGCAGCGAGGCGGCGCTGACGAAGTTCCGCCGGCGCCGGATCGGGTTCGTCTTC
Source organism: Streptomyces sp. NBC_01508 (assembly GCF_045040315.1). Lineage (NCBI taxonomy): Bacteria > Bacillati > Actinomycetota > Actinomycetes > Kitasatosporales > Streptomycetaceae > Streptomyces > Streptomyces sp. NBC_01508. The sequence goes on from NZ_CP109419.1 coordinate 161,525, forward strand.
CAGCGGTACAACCTCCTGCCGACCCTGACCGTCGCGCAGAACACCGTCCTGCCGCTGAAACTCGCCGGCCGCCGCGTCGACAAGGACCACGCCCGCCGGATCCTGGCCCAGGTCGGTCTCGGCGAACGCCTGGGCCACCGGCCCGACCAGCTCTCCGGCGGCCAGCAACAGCGCGTCGCGATCGCCCGCGCCCTGGTCACCGAACCCGCCGTCGTCTTCGCCGACGAACCCACCGGCGCCCTCGACATCCGCAGCGCCCGCGACGTCCTGCGCCTGCTCCAGCAGACCGTACGCGTCCACGGCCGCACCGTCGTCATGGTCACCCACGACCCCGTCGCCGCCTCCTACGCCGACTCCGTGGTCTTCCTCGCCGACGGCCGCCTCGCCGGACACCTCGACCACCCCACCGTCGACGCCGTCGCCGAACGCCTCGCCCACCTCGGCGACACCGTCAACCACGACGCCACGGCGGGGGTGTAGCTCATGTTCGCACTGGCCGTGCGCTCCATCGCCCAGCGTCCGGGGCGCCTGATCGCCACGCTTGTTTCGGCCTTCCTCGGGTCGGTGATCATCATGGCGTTCAACTCGATGCACGACACGGCGGGCGGCGCGAACGTCGACGCCCGCAGCTCGGACACCCTCACCGTCGCGGCGAGCGTGGTCGGCGGCTACGGCACGCTCCTCGTGTTCTTCGCCATCGCCTCCACCCTCACCGTCAACGTCCGCCAACGCGGCGAGGAGATCGCGCTGTTGCGCCGGACCGGGGCGACTCCCGCCCAGATCAAGCGGATGGTCGTCTTCGAAGCCGCCGCGGTCGGAGTCATCGGCACACTGCTCGCGATCGTGCCCGCGACGATCGGCGGCGAACAACTGCTCAACGTCTTCCAGGACACCGACCAGGTGGCGGGAGGCGTCGAGTACGTCTTCGGCCCGATCGGCCTGTCCGCCGGATTCGGCGTCGGTCTGATCGCCTCGATCGGTGCCTCGTTCCTCGCGGTCCGCCGGGCCACCAGGGAAGCGGCGGGCGGCCCCGAATCCGCCGGCCGGGCACGGCACTTCGCCGGCTTCGCCGCCCTCGTCGTGGGCGTCGGCGCCGTCTGCTCCACCTTCGCGCTGGACAAGACGGACACCGCGCTGATGGCCGCCCCCGCCTACGGCGCCATCCTGATCTCGGTGGGATTCGCGGTCTTCTCCCCGGTCCTGCTGAAGTTCCCGCTTGGCCGACTGGCACGACCGATCACGGCGCTCACCGGCGCGAGCGGCTATCTGACCGTGCACAACATGCGCCAACGCGCCGCCCAACTCTCCGGCGTCCTCATGCCGTTGATCCTCTTCATCGGCATGGCCGCGGTGACGCTCTACATGCAGTCCCTCCAGAACGACGCACTGGACGCCTCGGGCATCACCCGGTCCGTCGACGACAAGAGCCTTGAGACGCTGAACTTCGTGATCGTCGGGATCATCGTGGCCTTCGCCTGCGTCATGCTGATCAACACGCTGTACGCGGCGACGACCTACCGCAGCCGGGAGTTCGGGCAGCAGCGCCTCGCCGGGGCGACCCCGGGCCAGGTGCTCGGCATGGTCGCCGTCGAGTCGGTGGTCCTGACAGTGACCGGAGTCTTCTTCGGTACGGTCGCGGCCCTGGCCGGCACCACCGCGTTCAGCGTCGTACGCGTCGACGCCGTCCTTCCCGGCCAGGGACCGGGAATCTGGCTGGCCATCGTGGGGATCGGCGCCGCCGCCACGATCGTCACCAGTGTGGGCACCGCCTGCCGGGTCCTGCGCACCCCGGCCGTCGAGGCGGTGGAACTGGCCGCCTGACGCGACGCGTGGGAAGCCCGCCGTACCCGCCCCGGTACGCTGACCCCTCTATGCGCCGCTTCCCCCGCCTCGGCCCCTCGCACCACGGGCGGCCCCTCGTCCTCGCCGCTCTGGCCGCCGTGGCGGCCCTCGCGGCCATGACGGGCTGCGCGTCCGAGACCGGGGCACGGGACGGTGGCCCGGCACCCGAGCTGTCGCCGCCGGTCAGCTCCGCGCCGCTGTGGCCCGACTACGCGCCGCCGGTGCCGCCGACGAGCGGGGAAGCCGAGAAATTCGAACGGTATCTGCCCGTCGAGGACGTCACCGTGCCGACGGGCGGCCTCCGGAAGCTTTCCGTACGGCAGTTGCTGACGGCGGACCCCAACGTTCCGGACTTCGTGCGTGCCGCGCTGCGGAGCTGCCCCGGAGCCGAGTGCGGGCTGCGTGACCCCGTCTACAAGGATCTGACCTCCGACGGGCAGGACGAGCTGGTGGTGGCGCTGGACGAACCGGCCTCCGGGCTGACGCTCATCCAGGTCTACCGGGCCTCGGGCGAGACCGTGCGCCCGGTGCTGATCAACTTCGGACCCGTCGGGCTCACCGGCGAGACCTTCGGCACGGACCTGATCATCACGTCGGCGGGTCAGACCGGCCGGGTCACCACCCGCTACCGGTGGAACGGTGAGGTGATGACCGTCGAGAATCCGTGGAAGGGCTCCGACGACGGCCCGCGGGCGGCCGACCCGCTGGCTCCCGAGAAGGTGGTGCCGCAGGACGCCTCGGCCGTTCCGCGACCGCGCACCGGCACCGGCACCGGCACGGACACAGACACGGACACCGGGGAGCGGACACCGTGATGAGGTCGTCGGCGCGTCCGTTCCCGCCCGCCACGGCGGCCGAGGCGCGGCTGCTCCTGGTCGAGGACGACGAGGTGATCCGCAACACCGTACGGATGCTCCTCGAACGGTACGGCTTCACCGTGTCCACGGCGGCCGACGGGCTCACGGGTCTGGAGATGTTCCGGGAGACCGACCCCGATCTGCTGCTGCTCGACGTCATGCTGCCCGACCTCGACGGCATCGGACTGTGCCGCCGGGTCCGGGAGCTGAGCCTGGCGCCGATCCTGATGATGTCCGCACGCGGTGACGCGCTGGATGTCGTGGCCGGTCTTGAGGCGGGGGCCGACGACTACGTGGTCAAACCCTGCGAGAGCGCGGTGCTCGTCGCCCGGATCCGGTCACTGCTGCGGCGGGTGTCGTTCACACCGCCCGCCGCGGGCGGGGGCGGCGGCGCGGGCAACGGCGGGCAGGTGGCCACCGGCGTGCTGGCCTTCGGTGATCTGACGGTCGACACCCGCGGCATGGAGGTACGGCGCGCCGGACAGGTCGTCGCGCTGACACCCACCGAGCTGCGGATGCTGCTGGAGTTCGCGGGTTCACCCGGAGTCGTACTGGAGCGCCGGACCCTGCTCAGCCGGGTGTGGGACCACGCCTGGCACGGTGACACCCGGGTCGTCGACCTCCATGTGCAGCGCCTGCGGGCGAAGATAGGCGCCGACCGGATCGAGACGGTCCGCGGCTTCGGCTACAAGCTGCGGCGCTGACGGTGGCCCTGAGATGGCGGATCGCGGCTCTGGTGGCGGCTGCCGCCTGTGCGGTCGCGGCGGCGGTCGGCGTGCTGGTGCACCAGTTCTCGCGGGACCGTGAGCTGTCGCAGGCGCGTGACGCCGCCCGCGTCACCCTCGACCGGGCCGCGGTGACCTACGCCCGCACCGGCGAGGTCCAGGGGTCGGGGGCGGCCCTCGACGCGCCGGGACTGCCCCGTGGTCTGCGGGAGTTGGCCGCGCGGGGGCGCCGGGGGACCGAGTTCACCAGCGGGTCCGCCGGGCCCGCGATGTGGGCGGCCAGACCCGCCGGCGGCCGGGTGCTGTCCGTACGTGTCGACCTGAACACCACGATGCGCGACATCGGCGCGCTCGACGCGAGCATCGTCGTGGCCGGTCTGATCACCACGGCCGTGGTGCTGCCGCTGGGGGTGCTGACCGCCGGCCGGATGAGCCGCAGGCTGCGTACGGCGGCCGGCACCGCGCGCCGTATCGCCGCCGGGGATCTGGACGCGCGGATCGCGGCGGGACCGCGACCGCGCGACGAGATCGCCGACATCTCGACGGCCGTGGACTCGATGGCCGGCGCGCTCCAGAAGCGGCTCCTCGGCGAACAGCGCTTCACCGCCGATGTGGCGCACGAGCTGCGTACGCCCCTGATGGGGCTGGTGACGGCGGCCGAACTGCTGCCGGAGGGTGAGGCGGCCGGATATGTGCGCGACCGGGTACGGGTGCTGAGCACGCTGGTCGAGGAGCTGCTGGAGATATCGAGGCTGGACGCGGGGGCCGAGCACGCGGATCTGTCGCCGTGTCCCGTGGCGCCGCTGGTGCGGGACGTCGTGGCGCGCGCCGGGCTGGAGGCGAAGATCCTCGCGGCGGAACAGGACGGGCGGGCGGCGACGGTGCGGACGGACTCGCGACGGCTTGAGCGCATCCTCACCAACCTGGTGGTCAACGCGCACCGGCACGGCCGAGGCCCCGTCGTGATCACGGTGTCCGACGACGGCAGGACCGTGGCCGTACGCGACCACGGCCCCGGCTACCCGGCGACGCTGCTCGACGACGGCCCGCAGCGCTTCCGGACGGGGGCGCGCGAGCGCGGTACGGGGCATGGGCTCGGCCTCACCATCGCGCTGGGCCAGGCCGGGGTCATCGGCGCCACGCTGACGTTCGCCAACGCGCCCGACGGCGGCGCCCTCGCCACGCTCCGGCTGCCTCGGGACGTGTCCGCGGCCTCGCCGGGAGCGTCCGACGGTTGAGGGCAACACCCTGATTCCGTAGGGCAGTTGAGGACGAACCGCCCAACCCGGCGCCCCCTGCCGCCCACCGATACACGGCTGATACATCCCCGCGCGGCAGCCGACACCTACCGTCGCCTTGACGAAGATCTTCGGCGCCGAGGATGGCGCCATGCGTATGCGTATCCGTCGCCTCCTCACCTGGCGCAAGGCTCTGGCCGCCTGCGTCACCCTGTGTCTCCTGCTCATCGCGGGGTTCACCACGCTGTACCTGGTCATCGACATCCCGAGACCCAACGCGCAGGTGAAGGCGCAGAGCAACGTCTATCTGTTCGACGACGGCACCAGACTCGCCCGTACCGGCGAGGTCAACCGTGAGTCCGTACCGCTGGACCGAGTGCCCGAGGACGTACGGCGGGCTTTCGTCGCCGCCGAGAACAAGGACTTCTACAGCGACTCGGGCATCTCCCTGTCCGGCACGGCGCGCGGTGTCTTCAGCACGGTGACCGGCGGCGGCAAGCAGGGCGGTTCGACCATCACCCAGCAGTACGTGAAGAACTACTACCTCAGCCAGGAGCAGACCGTCACCCGCAAGGTGAAGGAGCTGTTCATCTCCCTCAAGGTGGACCGGCACAACTCGAAGGACGACATACTCGCCGGGTATCTCAACAGCAGCTATTACGGCCGCCTCGCGTACGGCGTGCAGGCGGCGGCGCGTTCCTACTACGGCAAGGAGGTCGAAGACCTCGACGTCGAGGAGGGCGCGTATCTCGCGGCGCTGCTCCAGGCCCCCAGCCAGTACGACTGGGCCGTCGCCTCGCCCGCCGACAAGGAGAACGCGAAGGCGCGTTGGGGCTATGTGCTGGACAACATGGTCGGCGAGGGGTGGCTCGACAAGGACGAACGTCGGCGGATGCGTTTCCCGGTGCCCGTGCCGCCCAAGGCGTCGGCGGAGCTGGCCGGGCAGTCCGGCTATCTGGTGGACGTCGCCCGGCGTGAGCTGATCGCGGCGGGTGTCGGCGAGCAGGAACTGGCGGGCGGCGGCTGGCGGATCACGCTGAACATCGAGCCGGAGAGGCAGCGGGCGCTGCGGGAGGCGGTGGCCGCCGGGCTCGACGCGCCGGGTCCCGGCCTGCGGTCGAAGGAGCCGCAGGAGCCGCAGGAGCCGAAGACGCCGAAGCCGGATCCGGACCGGCAGGTCGGCGCCGTGTCCGTGGATCCGAGGTCCGGGCGCATCGTGGCGATGTACGGCGGCGAGGACTATTTCAAGCACTACCTGAACAACGCGACACGAGCCGACTACCAGGCGGGGCCGACCTTCGCGCCCGTGGTTCTCGCCGCTCAGGTCGAGGCCGAGGAGAGCCGCGACAAGACGCTGGGTCCGGACATCGTCAGGAAGACCGCGAAGAGGCTGGGGATGACGGCGGATCCGGCCGGCTTCGCCGCTCCGCAGGCGATGTCCCTCGGGCTGATGGGCGCGAGTCCGCTGGAAATGGCCGGGGTCCATGCCACGCTGGCCAACGACGGCAGGAAGGTCACCCCGTCGATCGTGAAGTCCGCGCGGCGCGGCGACCGGACCGTCGAACTGCCGGACGCGACCGGCGACCGGGTGGTCGGCAGTGCGTCCGCGAAGTACGCCCACGCGTCGCTCGCGGGCAAGGCCCGCGCGGGTGGCGTGAGTTGGCCCGGCATGGCCGTTCCGCCGCTGCTGGAGGCGGCCGACGCGAGTGGCGGCACGGACGCCTCGGGCCACACCGACGACAGGAAGGCGGAGTGGTTCATCGGCGCCGCTCCGGGTCTGGTGACCTCGATCGGGCTCTTCGGCGAGAGCTCCAAGACGGGGAAGCAGGTGACGCTCAAGGGCATCGAGGACAGCCCCGCCGCCCGGATCTGGAGCGCGTATCTCACCTCGACGGTGTCCGAACCGACACCCCGGCACGGATCTTGACGGTACGTCAGCAGTGCGGTGCGCCGCCCCACCCCCGTTCAGGGGGCGGGACGGCGCACACGCGCACCGAGGTCAGTCACCGGCCCCGGGCCGCTCGTCCAGCTCGTCGGGAAACTCCCGGTCGCCGGCCCGGGGGGTCTGCGGCCCGTGACTCGTCATGACGACCGTCTGCTCGACCCGTACCATCCGGAACACGTCCTCCGCGATGATCACCTGGTCCTCACCACGTTCCACCGCGTCGGCCGCCCGGCCGAAACGGCCGGCGAACTCCCCCGCGTGCGCGCCCCGTGCGCGCAGGACGGCGCCGAGATCGAGCCGCGCCTCCTCCTCGAAGGGCACGGCCGGGAACAACTGCCGCCAGCCGCCCTCCTCGTGGATCATGGCGGCGTAGGCCGTGTAGTGGGAGACGGACATCCGCTCCCACTCCGGGCCGTCCACCCGGAACTCCTCGCGGAGCTCCTCCTCACGTTTCCCGACCTCCAGCAGCCGCCGGGCCGCCGCGTCGTCGAATGCCTCATCTGCGCTCGCGTCCATACCCCCAGCGTGCCGCACCCCGCCGCACCGGGCGCGGGGAATCATCGATGTGCCGGGGTCAGGCCCGCCACACGCCGGTGCGCGCGGCGTCCGCGACGAAGTCGGTGAAGTCCTTGGGCTTACGGCCCAGGGCCTCCTCGACACCGTGCACGAGGTGCGCGTTGCGCCCGTCGTTGATCAGTTCGAACAGGTCGGCGAAGTCGGCGGGAGCACCCACCGAGGCGAGGAAGTCCCGGTATGCCTCAAGGGTGACCGGTGCGTACGTGATCTCCCGCCCGGTGGCCCTGGACAGCTCGGCGGCGATCTCCGCGAAGCCGAGCAGCCGGGGTCCCGACAGCTCGTACGTCCCGCCGATGTGACGGTCGTCGGTGAGCGCCGCGACGGCGACGTCCGCGATGTCGTCGACATCGACGAAGGGCTCGACCGCGTCCCCGGTCGGCAGTGCCAGCTCTCCGGCGAGCACGGACTCCAGGAAGAAGCCCTCGTCGAAGTTCTGGTTGAACCAGCTGGCCCGGACGACGGTCACGTCGGCGCCGCTGCCGCGTACCTTGTCCTCGGAGATCAGGGCGCCTTCCTCGCCCCGCCCGGAGAGCAGCACCAGCCGGCGTACGCCCATGGCGACGGCGCGTTCCGCGAACGCGCCGACGGTCTCGGCGGCGCCGGGGAAGGCGAGGTCCGGGTAGTAGCTGATATAGACGGCTCCGACCCCGCCCAGTGCGGCGTCCCAGGTGTCGGGCTCCTCCCACACGAAGGGGATCTCGCTGCCGCGCGAAGCGGTACGCACCGGCAGTCCGCGCTCCGTGAGCCGCGCCGCGACGCGCCGCCCGGTCTTGCCCGTACCTCCGGTGACCAGGGTCGTCCTCGCCGTCGCCGGCATGTTCTCGGTGGTGTGCGTGTTCGGTGTCATGCCTTGAGTCAAGTACGGGTCGGGCCTGCCGGACATGGCCGAAAAGCTCACCCGCATAAGCGTGCGTCCACGTCCGCCGTCCCCGTCGCTCTCCCGTCATCGCCCTCCCGTACTCCAGCCGCGGTATCCGCGGGCCATCCGGCGAGCGGATGCGCGGCCGGCCGTGCCGGGTGGATTCTGGGCGGGGACGGATCGCACGTGGCGGACGGGGGGAGAGTCGATGGACAGAGACCTGGCCGAGTTCGGCCGACGGTGGCAGAAGGCCGAACTCGGCGGTGACGTCGACGCGTTGGACCGGCTGCTCGCGGACGACTTCCGCGGGGTCGGTCCGCGCGGCTTCATCCTCGACAAGCAGCAGTGGCTGGAGCGCTACGCCTCGGGCGACCTCATCCACGACTCCTTCGACTGGACGGAGGTGGAGGTGCGCAGGCACGGCGAGGCGGCGGTGGCCATCGGTGTCCAGCGCCAGCAGAGCATCGTCGACGGCCGGGACGCCGACGGGCGCTTCCGCGCGACGCAGTTCCTCGCCAGGGACGGGGGCGGGTGGCGGCTCGTCGGCATCCATCTCAGCGCCATGGCCGAGCCGCTGCCCTGAGCCCCACCGGCCCCCGGCCCCGTCCCGGGCGCCGGCGATCGGTCCGGTACGCCGATCAGCCCTGTACGGCGGCCAGTTCGCGCACCGCCGCCATGTCGCTGAACGGGATCAGCGTGTCGCCGACGGTCTGGTACGGCTCGCTGCCCTTCCCCGCGATCAGGACGATGTCGTTCTCGCCCGCGGCCGACAGCGCGTACTCGATGGCCGCGCGGCGGTCGGCGTACCGCTCGAAGCGGGTGCCGGTGGCCACCAGACCGGGTGTGATCTGGTCGAGGATCGCCTCGGGGTCCTCGTGGCGCGGGTTGTCGGAGGTGAGCACGCACAGGTCGGAGTGGGTGCCGGCGATCTCGCCCATCTCCGCGCGCTTGGTGATGTCGCGGTCACCGCCGCAGCCGAACACGGTGACGACCCGTCCGGTGGCGAAGCCGCGGATGGTGCTCAGCACCTTGTCGAGCGAGTCCGGGGAGTGCGCGTAGTCCACGATGACCGACGTGCCGCGCGGGGTCTCGAAGCGCTCGAAGCGTCCCGGGATCGGCGGCATCCGGTCGAGCGCCGTGACCAGCCCGCCCAGGTCGTGCCCGAGGAGGTGGCAGGCGGCGACGGTGGCGAGCGCGTTGGCGACGGAGAACCGGCCGGGTACGGGAATCGCCGCCGGGTACTTGCGGCCCGCGTGGTGCAGCGTGAAACGCGTACCGAAGGCGTCCATCGTGAGGTCGGTCGCCCGGTAGTCTGCGTCGGTGTCCAGCGCGTACGTGGTCACCGCGCCGGGCATCAGCGCACCGATCCCGGCGCCCACCGGGTCGTCCACGTTCACCACGGCCCGTCGGCAGAGCCCCTGGAACAGCCGGAGTTTGGCGTCCCGGTAGTTCGCCATGGTGCCGTGGTCGTCCAGGTGGTCCTGCGTGAGGTTGGTGAAGATGCCGACGTCGATGTACGAGTGGTCGACCCGGTGCGTCAACAGCCCCATGGACGTGGCCTCCAGGACCACCGTGCTCACGTCCCGGTCGCGCATGACACCGAGCAGGTACTGGAAGTCGGGCGACTCCGGGGTGGTGAGCACCGACCGGGGCATCGGGATCAGTTCGTCGCCGATGCGGCTGCCCGCCGTGCCGATGACACCGACCACGGCCCGCTCGGCGATCCGCAGCACGGACTCGACCATGTACGACACCGAGGTCTTGCCGTTGGTCCCGGTGATGGCGACCATGTCCATCGCGAGGCCGGGGTCGCCGTGGTAGCGGGAGGCGACGACGGCGGCGGCGGTCCGGGTGTCCGGCACCCGTACGACGCAGACGGCCGGGTCGGACGCCCAGGCGGCGACCGGCAGATCGGCCGTCGCCTCGTCCACGAGCACGGCGACGGCGCCGCGTGCGAGCGCGGGTCCGACGGATTCGGGGCCGCCCTCGCGGTGGCCGGGGACCGCGATGAACAGTGATCCGGGTGACACCCGGTGGGCGTCGAAGCACGTTCCGGCGGTGATGACCGTATCGGGATCGCCCTGCAGAATCTCGTGGTCGTGCCCGACGAGCAAGTCGCTCAGCTTCACAGGGGATCCTCTCGAAGGTACGGCTCGGCCGCCGTGCGGCGGTCACCGTGGAGGCGCCGACGGCACGCCGAAGCGTCGCGGGGTGGGGCGCGGAGTGCGGGTGGGGCGCGGGTGTCGCTAGGTGGAGCGGGCGGCTCTGCACGAAGGTGCGGACGACAAGAGGACGCCTCGGGGCGGAATTCCACCGGGCGTCGGAGGCCGGGAATCGGCGGCGAAGTTGCTAGCCGTGGCCGTGCAGGGCGTGGCACAGCGCGCACGAGGCCTGTCGCAGGCCTTCCGTCGCAGCGTGTGTATTACCCATGAGTGCAGTGTACGTCCCAGGGACCGGTCCCGACTCCGGTCCGTCCCATGGCCGGTCCGTCCTCAATCGCCGGACGGGCTTCATATGCGGCCCGTCCGGCGATTGAGGACCACCGGCACACGTGGGGAACGCCGACGGCCGGTGGCCGGTCGTGATGACCGGCCACCGGCCGTGGGGCGTTCCCCACGTCTTGCCCTGCCGCCACCGCACAAGGGGCGCGCGGCGGCCCGTTCTCAGACCTTCTGGCCCGCGCCGGCGCCGCCTCCGCCCGCCGCGACCTTGATGCCGCCGGTGATCTCGTCCATCACGGGCAGCTTGGGTGCCTTGTCGTTGATGTCGAATCCGGAGCGCACGATGATCAGCATGTCCTGCGCGCCGGGGGCGGGCGACGGGAAGGCCAGTGACTGCACGTACCCGTCGTCGCCCTTGCCGGTGACGACCTTCCACCGCACGACATAGCCCTTCTCGCCGGCGACGGTCACCGCCTCGGACTTCAACTCCTCGTGCGAGGTGATCTCTCCGTAGCTCTTGCCGCCGTAGGACTCCTCGGCGTTCTTCTTGATGTCCGCCTCCGCCGCCGCCTTGGCGGTGGTGGCCTTGATCTCCAGTGCGATCGCCGGAACGGAGTTCACCCCGCCGCGTACGCAGGACTGGTCCGGGCTTCCGGGGCACGGGTGCTCCCCGGTGCTCACTCCGGCGCCGACCGGGCCCGACTGGCCGGACCAGCCATCCGGTACCGGGATGCTGATGCCGCTGGCCATGTCGGTGGCGTAGCCGTCCTCGGTCGGTACCTCCTGCTGGGGTGCACCGTCCTCGCCGCCGTCACCACCGCCTCCGTCGGGCGCGTCGGGGCCGCCCGGCGACTGCGATTCGCCCGGCGCCGGTCGTTCCTGACCGGGCTTGCCGGGCCCGGTCGAGGGAGTCGAACTCGCCTTGTCCGCCGAGCTGTCGCCGCCGTCCCGGAGGAGGAGGAAGCCTCCGACGACGGCCAGCACCACCACGGCCGCGGTGGCGGCGAGGGCGATCCGCCGGCCGCGGCCGCCAACTTTCGGTGGCGGCGCCGCCGGATAGGGCGGCATGCCGCCGGGCGCGCCCGTTCCGGCAGGCGCGCTCCAGGCCGCGGCCGAGTCGGAACGGACCATGTCGGTCCAGGCCGATCCGTCCCACCACCGTTCCTGAGGCGGGCCTTCACCTTCGTGTCCTGGGTCCGGATACCAACCGGGCGGAGTCGTCTGCGTCACGGACTCACCATAGGCATATGGTCCGACAAAGCTGGTGAGAGACCCATGAGAAATCGGCGGACCTCACGTCCCGGCAGGTGGCACGATTCCCCGGATCACCCCCAGCGCCAGCAGGTCCTGGGGGCGCAGCTTCAGTTGACCGGCCGTGGCGCGGGTCTCCTCGGGGGGCCGCTTGAGGATGGCCGTCGCCTGTTCGGGCGCGATGACGGAGAAGTAACTGTCCGGCGTGGCCCAGGTGTTGCCCGGCGCCGCCAGCGCCAGCGCTCCGCCGGAACCGCCTTCGCCGATCAGCAGGCTGGTGACGGGCACGCGGGCGGTGGCCACGGCGGCGAACAGCTCCGCGATCGCGCCCCCCGCTCCGGACCGTTCCGCCTCGGCGTCGTTGGCGGCGCCGGGGGTGTCGACGAGCGTGAGCACGGGCAGCCCCAGCCGGTCGGCGAGCCGGATCAGCCTGGCCGCGGTGCGGTAGCCGGCCGGGAGGGTCGCGGTGCCGCACTGGGCGGCGTACGCGACCGTACGGCCCTCGCGTACGCCGAACCCGCAGAGTGTTCCGGGGTCGGTGCCGCCGGCGCGATCGCCACTGATGGACTCGCGGCCGGTGAAGTACGCGGCCAAGTACGCCTCGGCGCGCGGGCGTCGGGGGTCGCGGGCCAGGCTCACCGCGCCCCAGCCGGTGGCGGGCGGTGCGGCGTGACCGAGTGCGGCGGGCGGCTCGGCGGCGGCCAGGGGGGCGGGGCCGCCGTCCGGGGTGGCGGCCCCGGTACCGCCACCGGTCAACAGCGCCAGCCAGCGGCCGACGGTCTCCCGCAGCTCCTCCTGCCGTACCACCGCGTCGATATGACCGGCCGTCAGCTGCGCCTCGGCCGTGTACGCGGACGGGTCGGCGTCGGGCGGCCGTACCCGCGAGCCCGCGAAGCCGATCTGAGCGCCGGGCAGGGCCAGGATGACATCGGCGCCCGCGCCGAGGGTGGCCCAGCCGCCGCCCGTCGTCGGGTCGCGCAGCACCGCGATCTGGGGCAGTCCGGCCGCCCGGTTCAGGGCGGACTGCCGTGCCACGCGCTGGAGTTGGAGCAGCGCGAGCATGCCTTCCTGCATGCGGCTGCCGCCGGTCGCGATCAACGAGACGACGGGCAGCCGCCGTTCGCGGGCGTGGGTGTACGCGGCCTCCAGCCGGTCACCGGTCCGCTCCCCCAGCGATCCGCCGAGGAAGCCGAACTCGAAGGAGATCAGGACCGCTTCGGTGCCGCCGACGCGTGCGGTGCCGCAGATGACCGACTCGTCCTCGCCGGTGCGCGTCGCCGCGCGGGCGCGGGACTCGTCGTACCCCTGCCAGGCGAGGGGGCCGTCCGGGGCGGCGGTGTCCGTCGGCGTGGGCAGTTCGGTGAAGGCGGCGGGGGCACCCTCCGCGGTCGCTCCGGTGAGGGAGGCGACCGCCTGTCGTGCGCTCATCCGCTCAGCCACGGAGCGCCCGCTTCATGATCTTGCCCATGTCGTTGCGGGGCAGCGCGTCCAGATAGCGCACGGCGCGCGGCCTCTTGTGCGAGGCCAGCTGGGCCCCGACGTGCGCCGCCAACTCCTCGGCGGACGGCGGGGCGTCGGCCCGTACGGGAACGATCCAGGCGACGATCCGCTCCCCCAGATCCTCGTCGGGCTCCCCGGTGACGGCCGCCTCCCGTACCGCCGGATGCTCCAGCAGCACGTTCTCGATCTCCCCGGCGCCGATCTTGTAACCACCGCTCTTGATCAGGTCGGTGGCCTTGCGGCCGACGATACGGACATAGCCGTCGGGGTCGCGGATCGCCATGTCGCCGGTACGGAACCAGCCGTCGTCGAAGGCGGCCTCGGTGGCGTCGGGGCGGTTCAGGTACTCGCTGAAGAGGTTCGAGCCGCGCACCTGGATCTCACCGACGGTGTCGCCGTCGTACGCGGTGATCGCGGCGCCCGCCTCGTCGACCAGCCGCAGCTCCACCCCGTCCAGCGGAACGCCGACGGTGCCGGCGCGCGGTTCGCCGTCCGCGCGCACACTCGTGTTCATCAAGGTCTCCGTCATCCCGTAGCGCTCGATGACGCGGCGTCCGGTGGCCGCAGCGATGCGCTCGTGGTCGTGGACGGGCAGCGCGGCCGATCCCGACACCAGCAGGCGCGCGCCCGCCAGCGCCTTGGCGAGCGCGGGGTCGTCGGCGAGCGCCTCGGCGATGCGGTGGTACATCGTCGGTACGCCGAAGAGCATCGTGGCTCCCGAGGACAGCTCGCGCGCCACACCGTCCGTACTGAACCTGCCGAGATGGCGCACCGAGCCGCCCCGGCGCAGCGGGCCGAGGATGCCCAGGATCAGACCGTGGACGTGGAAGAGCGGCAGCGCGTGGACGAGGACGTCGGCCTCGGTCCACTGCCAGGCGTCCTCCAGCGCGTCCAGCGTGGCGGCGACGGCGCGGCGGGGCAGGACGACGCCCTTGGGAGGTCCGGTGGTGCCCGAGGTGTAGACGATCAGCGCGGGTGATTCCGGGGACGGCTCGGCGGGGGGCGGCGCGCCGTGGCCGGCCTCGTCCGTGGCACCGGTGACGTCGGTCGGGTCGGTGACGTCGGTGTCCAGGCGTGGCAACCGGGCCAGGACCGGGGGAAGTTCGACCCCGCGCTCGGCGAGGACGAGGGCCGGCGAACTGTCCGTCACGATGTGCGTCAGTTCCCGCTCGCCCGTCTTGGGGTTCACCGGCACCACGGGCACAGCCGCCAGCAGCGCGGCCACCACGCCCACCGCCGTACCGAGGGTGGGTGTGGCCCAGACGGCGACCCGTGGCGCACCGGTGATCCGGGCGGCCAGGGCGCCCGCCGCGGCGGCCAGTTCGGCGTGGCTCAGGGTTTGGTCGCCGAAGTGGAGTGCGGGCCGGGCGGAACCCGCCGCCAGGGCCGGGAAGAGAGGGGACACGCGTCGTTCTCCTTGCTGTCGACGAGTTCTGACCGGTCGTCCGGGTGACTGGATCATCCGAAGCCCGGCACCACGAGCACGAGCCAGACGGCCGCGGGTACCACCGCCACCACGATGCCTCCGTACACCATCAACTGCCGGAAGAAACGCTCCCGGTCGACGTCGGGTGCGGCGGCCAGCACCAGGGCGCCGTTGGTGGAGAAGGGGCTGACGTCCACGACCGTGGCCGAGACGGCGAGCGCGGCGATCATGCCGACCGCCCCGATCTCGCCCTGGGCGAGGAACGGCACGGCGAGCGGGATGAGCGCGCCCATGATGCCGACGGAGGACGCGAAGGCGGAGATGATGGCGGCGATGTAGCAGAGCAGGACGGCGGCGAGCAGCGGGACGCCGATGTCGCCGACGGCGTTGCCCGCGTAGTCGATGGTGCCCATCTCCTCCAGGACCCCGACGTAGGTGAGGACACCGCAGATGAGCAGGACGGTCGGCCAGGCGACCTCGCCGACGGCCTTGCGGCTCGCGTCGGGCCAGAAGGCGCTCAGGATGACGGCGAGGGTGATGGCGGAGAGTCCGGCGTCCAGGTCGAAGACGAGTACGGCGGCGACGAGCGCCGCGAGGGCTGTCAGCGTGGCGGTACGGGCGGGAGTGAGGCGTGCGGCGTCGGCCGCCAGGTCGCCCGCGGTGCTGCCGTCCTTGCCGTCGCCGTCGCCTTCGGTACCGAGGTCACGGCCCCTCAGCTTGAGCCCGCCGAACAGGACGAACACCACAGCCGCGATGATCAGGTTGACGACGAGCGAGGCGAAGAACAGGACGAGTTCGTTCCCCGGCAGGTTCTCGCGCTCCACCACGCCGTTGACGATCGAGCCGTAGATGCTGATCGGCGAGAAGCCGCCGGCCTGGGCGCCGTGCACGACCAGGGCGCCCATCAGCAGCGGGCTGATCCCGTAGCGCGCGGCGAAGCTCAGCGCGATGGGCGCGACGATCGCGACGGCCGCCGGGCTGACGGCACCGATCGCGGTCAGCGCCCCGGTTATCGCGAACATCACCCAGGGGATCAGCGCTATCCGGCCACGTACGAGCCGGATCGCGGCGTGCACCAGCCAGTCCGTGGTGCCGTTGGCGCGGGCGATGGCGAAGAGGTACGTGACACCGACGAGCACCACGAACAGGTCACCGGGGAATCCGGCGAAGATACCGTCCGCGTCCAGGTCGGCGACGAGTTCGCCGACTCCGAAGGCGGCGGCGAAGGCGAGCGCGCCCATGTTGATAGAGCGGGTCGTGGCGATCACGAAGACGACCACAAGTACAAGGATCGAGATCAGTTCGGCGGACATCGGGGGGCTCCCGTCCCTGGGGCCGTTGATTACTGGCCAAGCGGTATTGGCCAAGTGGCTGGACCACTTTGGACACCGGCCCACCGGGGCGTCAAGGGATTCGACAGGAATTGGCTCAGCCACTTTTTCGCCCAATGTTAGGCTGCGAACGACCAGTTATGGGGGGTTCGTATGTCCGACGCACTGCGGCCGATGGCCCGGCCGCGACTGTACGAACAGGTCCTCGACAGGCTCCGCCACCATGTGGCGCAGGACGGCCTGCGGGCCGGCGACCGACTGCCGCCCGAGCGCGAACTCGCGGGGCGGCTCGGCGTCAGCCGCGCGTCCGTGAAGCAGGCGATCGTGGTTCTCGAAGTGCAAGGCCTCGTCGAGGTACGGCACGGCGGCGGCACCTATCTCGTACGCGACAGCCTCGACGCCGAGCCGGTCGAACGGCTCGTGGAACGCAAACGGCGGCTGCCCGACGTACTGGAGGCGCGCGAGGCGCTGGAGACCAAACTCGCCGAACTGGCCGCCGAGCGCCGCACGACGGACGATCTGACCGCGATGCGCGACGCGCTCGGTCATATGGCCGACGAGATCGAGGCGGGCGGTCCCGGCGTGGAGGGCGACCGGCTCTTCCACGCCGCCGTGACGGCGGCGGCCCACAGCGGTCTGCTGGCCGAGTTCATGCGCTCCATCGCCGAGCAGATCGCCGAGAGCCGCAACGAGTCGCTGCGCCAGCCGGGCCGCCCCCAGCGCTCCCTCACCCAGCACCGGGCGATCCTCGAAGCGATCGAGGCACAGCGCGGCAAGGCGGCGGCGACGGCGATGCGCCGCCATGTACGGACGGTGGCGAAGGTACGCCTGCTGGACTGGAATCCGGGCGACGGGGTCTGAGCGGGACGCGGGCCGCCCCCCGACAGCGAGGAGCCCCGGCTGGTTCGGGGGATGGACCAGCCGGGGCCGTTCAACGTGGTCGCGGAGTCGTCACTTTCCCCTCCGCGACCACATATGGATGAACGCTCAACCACAGCGACGCGTTCCCTCACGCCTGGTGGGAGCCTGTGAGCCCCGCCACGGGGCGCGCCCCCGGGCGCACGGGGCCCGCGTGATGGGATCGTGGAGCCGGACCGGCGGGAGAGCGGTTTCGCCGCACGCCGGACCCCCAGCACGAACGCGGCACAGACGCGGCACGGACGCGCCACGAACCCCGCACGAACGAACGGATAGCACCCATGGGCGAGTTGATCCTCATCAGACACGGCGAGACCGAGTGGTCGCTGTCCGGACAGCACACCAGCCACACGGATCTGCCGCTGACCGCCCACGGCGAGAACCAGGCCCGCGCGCTGGTCCCCCTGCTGGCCGACCGCCGGATCAGCCTGACCCTGGTCAGCCCCCTGGCGCGGGCTCGCCGCACCGCCGAACTCGCCGGGCTGCGGTCCACCCGTATCAATCCCGACCTGCACGAATGGGACTACGGCGGATACGAGGGCGTGACCACCGAGGAGATCCGCCGCACGCGCCCGGACTGGAACCTCTGGACGGACGGCACCACACCGGGCCCCGGCGACAACCCCGGCGAGAGCCCGTCCGACGTCAGCGACCGGGCCGACCGGGTGCTCGCCGAGGTCCGCGCCGCCGCCGGGCGGGCCGGCGACGAGGACATCGCCCTCGTCGCCCACTCCCACTTCCTGCGGGTGCTCACCTCCCGGTATCTGGGGCTCACCGCGGCCGAGGGCGCGCTGTTCCAGCTGGAGACGGGGACGGTGTCCCGGCTCGGCACCGAACACGGCAACCCGGTCGTCACCGCCTGGAACCTGGCGCTCCCCGAGAGCCTGCTGCGCACCGTCCAGGATCTGCCGCACAGCACCTGACGGCAGACCGCGCTCCTCCGCCGAGTCGACGTGTCACTGCCACCGGGAGAGCCCTCGGAGCGGGAACCGACCGACGAGGACGGCCACCTGCTGAAAGTGCGACAGGCCGGCAGCAAGGGCTGCCGGCCTGTCGCACTGCTGAATCCGGACATCAACGCGTCCGGACTGATCACCCTGCCCGAGGAGAAGCGGGCGTCGTACCGCCTACGCGCCTTCGTCCACGGCGAACGGTCCAACGTCGTTCATCACACGACGGGTTCGGACCCGTCGGCCAGGGCCTAGGGTGTTTCGTTTGGATCAGGCCGGATGAGGGAGCGGGGTCTGGTGCCGTGGATCGCGAGGCGGAGGAGGGAGGCATGGCGGGAGCCGTGCCTTCCCTTCCGCCGTCAACGCGGCGAGGCGCGGTGCCAGGGACCGCGAGCCCGGCAAGATCCAAACGAGAGGCCCTAGGCGTCGACCTTGACGTCGGCCTTGGTCTCGGCACCAACGCCGGTCTCGATGTCCGCCTTCGCGGCCACCGACGCCCTGATCGGGGCACCCGCGTCGTGCAGGCTCCGCAGCGCCTGGCTGTACGAGGTGATCAGGCTGGTCTCCAGATAGCTGACACCCAGCTCCTCGCAGTGCTGCCGGACGATCGGCTGTGCCTCGCGCAGCTGCGGCGACGGCATGTTCGGGAACAGGTGGTGCTCGATCTGGTAGTTGAGCCCGCCGAGCGCGATGTCGGTGAACCAGCCGCCGCGCACATTGCGCGAGGTCAGCACCTGACGCCGCAGGAAGTCCGGACGGTCGTCGCCGCTCAGGGTGGGCATTCCCTTGTGGTTGGGCGCGAAGATCGAGCCCAGGTAGAGACCGAACAGGCACTGGTGGACGGCGAGGAACGCGATCGCCTTGCCGGGCGGCAGCACCACGAACAGCGCGCCCAGGTAGAGCGCGAAGTGCGTGAAGAGCAGGATGCCCTCCGAAGTCCGCTGCTTCAGCGAGCGGTTGGCCAGCGCGCGCACACCGGCGACATGCAGATTGAAGCCCTCAAGGGTGAGGAGCGGGAAGAACAGGAAGGCCTGCGAGCGGCCGATGAGTCGGGGAAGTCCCCTGGCGGCCTTGGCCTGCCCCTGCGTCCACACGAGGATGTCGGGGACGACGTCCGGGTCCAGCTCCTCGTGGTTCGGGTTGGCGTGGTGCCTGGAGTGCTTGTCCTGCCACCAGCCGTAGCCCATGCCGATGCCGAGGTTTCCGGCGATCTTCCCGGCGCGCACACTGGCCTTGCGCAGCCGGAAGACCTGACGGTGGCCCACGTCGTGCGCGACGAGCGCGACTTGGCCGAAGACCACGGCGAGGAAGGCGGCGACGGCGAGCGTCCACCAGCTGTCGCCGACGAGCGCGAAGGCGACCCAGCCGGCGGCGAAGAGGCCGGTGACGATGCTCATGCGCAGGGCGTAGTACCAGGGCCGACGGCGCATCAGACCGGCCGCGGTGATCTTCTTGGAGAGGCGCGCGAAATCGCTGCCCGACTCCTTGCGGGCCTGCTCCGCGGCCGCACCCGCGAGATCGGCGCCCGGTTCCGGTACCGCGGAATCCTCCACGGTACGGACGGTGTTGACTGACATACGGCCACGCCTTTCGAATGTGTCACGACCGTGTGCCGGTGTATGACGGCTCGGCAGGCAGGGTGGCTGGTGAGGGCACAAGCCAAGGGGGACGGCGCTGCCGGTCGTGGACGGGTGGGCAACTGCATCACACAGCTCGATCGCTGCGTGCGGTTGGACGTGGTCCACTCCGGCGACGCGACAACTGGGTATGGCCGCTGCGAATGCCGCTGACATCCTCACCTGAGGACCAGTGCTGCTGCCCACACTCAATGGGACAGCGGGATAGTCAGGGGCTGGGGCCTCCTGACAGTCAGTGTAGCCTGCGCGGGAATTGTGCTGCTTACACTGCGCCGACAATCGTCCGCAAACGGTTTCTGAACAGCGCGGATACGGATCCGAGGGTCGTTCGGCGCGGCCCGGTCCCGATTAATTTTGCAGAGACTGCACATTTGCATATCATGCAAAGTGTGACGACCAAGGGCGCCGGAGCAGGTCTCCGGGAACGCAAGAAACAGGCCACGCGGGCGGCGCTGAGCGAGGCGGCCGTACGGCTCGCGGCCGAGCACGGCGCGGAGAACGTCACCGTCGAGGCCATCAGCAAAGCCGCCGGTGTCTCCTCCCGGACGTTCTTCAACTACTTCGACAGCCACGACGACGCGTTCGTCATGATGGACACGCGGATCGGGGAACGGGTCCGGCACGCGGTACGCGACGCCCCCGCCGAGCTGTCCCCCCTCGACGCGGTACGCGAGGCCATGGCCGGCGAGCTGGCCGATGTCGAGCAACGGCACGAGGTGTGGAGCCTGCGCGCCAAGGTCCTCCAGAAGTCCCCGCATCTGCTGGCCCGGGGGCTCGGCCTGCACATGGCCGAGGAACTCGACCTGGCACGGACGATCGCGCGCCGGCTCGACCCCGGCGGCGGTTCGAAGAGCGGCCCGGGTGGCGACGATGCCTCCCGCACCGTCGACGGCCCCGGTGCCGACGATGCCCCCGGGACCGACGCCTGTGCCGACATCGGGCTGTACCCCCGGCTGCTCGCCGCCGTCGCCGGCACGGCCGTACGCGTCTCCGTCGAGCACTGGTACTCCCAGTCCCCGCCGATCGCGTTCCCCGACATCTTCCGGGACGTCTTCACGCACCTGTCCGCCGGGCTGCGTCAGCCGCCCGCACAGACCGACGACCGTCCGTCCGACGGCCGTTCCACGGAATCATAAGAAGGCCACCTTGACCGCAATCGAGGCGCCCGACCAGGCGCCCACCTCCATGACCAACCGGCAGATACTCCAGGCCATGTCCGGGCTCATGGCCGGCATGTTCGTCGCCATCCTGGCGGGCACCGTGGTGGCCAACGCGCTGCCGCGCATCATCACCGACCTGGGCGCCAGCCAGTCCGCGTACACCTGGGTCGTCACCTCCGAACTGCTCGCGATGACCGCGACGGTGCCCCTGTGGGGCAAGCTCTCCGACCTCTACAACAAGAAGCTGCTGCTCCAGCTCTCGCTCGGCATGTTCATCGTCGGCTCCCTGCTTGCCGGGTTCTCGCAGGGCGTCGAACTGCTCATCTTCAGCCGCGTGATGCAGGGCATCGGCGCCGGCGGTCTGACCGCGCTCGCGCAGGTCGTGATGGCGGCCGTGATCCCGCCGCGCAGGCTGGGCAAGTACGCCGGCATCTTCGGCGCGGTGTTCGCCGTCGGCACCGTCGCGGGACCGCTGGTCGGTGGTGTCATGGTCGACACCTCGTGGCTGGGCTGGCGCTGGTGCTTCTTCATCGGTGTGCCCTTCGCGCTGATCGCGATCGCGCTGCTCCAGCGCACGCTGCACCTGCCCACCGTCCGCAGGGACGTGAAGATCGACTACCTGGGCGCGTTCCTGATCGTCGCCGGTGTCTCCGCGATCCTCATCTGGACCTCGCTGGCGGGCAACCAGTTCGACTGGGCGTCCTGGCAGACCGGTGTGCTGACCGGCGGCGGTGTGCTGCTGCTCGTCGCCGCGGTCTATGTCGAGGCGCGGGTACCGGAACCGGTCATCCCGCTCACCATCTTCCGCAACCGCACCGTCACGCTCACCACGATCGCGAGCCTGCTCGTCGGTGTCGCGATGTTCGGCGGCACCGTCTTCCTCTCGCAGTACTTCCAGATCGCGCTCGGCAAGTCGCCCACCGTGGCGGGGCTGATGGGCCTGCCGATGATCCTGGGTCTGCTCGTGTCGTCCACCGTCGCGGGCCAGCTCATCAGCGCCACCGGCAGGTGGAAGGCCTACCTCGTCGCCGGCGCGATCATCATGACCGCCGGTCTGGCGATGCTGTCGACCATCGACGCCGACACCGGCTTCGGACTGCTCAGCCTCTACATGGCCATTCTCGGCGTCGGCGTCGGCCTGCTGATGCAGAACCTGGTCCTCGCGGCCCAGAACGACGTCCCCGCCGCCGAGTTGGGCGCCGCCACCTCCGTACTGTCGTTCTTCCGCAGCATGGGCGGCACGATCGGCACCAGCGTCCTGGGCGCGATCCTCGCCAACCGGGTGGCTTCCGAGCTGGCCAAGAGCCCGGGCATGGAGGGCGGGGCGTCCGGCGGATCGAGCCACGCCGTACCGGACATGACCAAACTCCCCGCGCCGGTACGGGAGATCGTGGAGAACGCGTACGGTCTGGCGACCGCGGACCTGTTCCTGGTGGCCGCCCCGGTCGCCGCGCTGGCGCTGGTCGCCGTGGTGTTCATCAAGGAGAAGCCGCTGAAGACGACCAGCGGCATGGAACGGCTCGCCGAGGAGGCCAAGCAGGCGGCGGTGGACGGCGACACGCCGTACGAGCAGCCGTCCGACAAGCCGTTCGACAAGCCGTCCTCACCGACGCCGGTGAGCTGAGTCCGGCAGGACGGTCCGAGGGCGGTCGTTCCCCTGTCGCCATTGGCGGCGGGGGGAACGACCGCCCTCGTCCATGCCGACGGCGCGGACCGTGTCCGTGCGATCACGGGCGGCCGAATGTCGTCTGGCGCCCGCCGCCCGCGGCGGCTTTGCTGATGACCGTACGGAACATCGGTACGCCGCCCCCAGCGCCAAGGACTCCAGATGACCACGGGTACGTCTTTCCCGACCGGCCATGGCACTCCCGCACCGGGCCCCTCCGCCACGCCGGTGCCAGGCCCCCGGCAACTGCCCCTGATCGGCAATCTCCCGGCCTTCTCCCGCGACCCGCTCGGCTTCTTCGCCCGGCTGCGCGGTCACGGCGACGTCGTCTCCTGGCGGCTCGGCCCGCAGCGCGCGCTGTTCCTGTCCCAGCCGGAGCACATCGGGGAACTGCTCACCAAGGTCGAGACCGGCTACCGCCACCCCGAACTGGGCTGGGCGTTCAAACTGGTGCTCGGCGAGGGGGTCGTCACCTCGGAGGGCGCCGCGTGGCGGCGCAAGCGCGCGCTGGTCCAGCCGGTGGTCCGCCCCCGCCAGGTCCGGGCCTACGCGGACACCATGACCGACTGCGCGTCCGCGCTGGCCGACACCTGGCAGCCGGGCCAACACATCGACGTACGGCGGGAGATGCTGGGCCTCACGCAGCGCATCGCCGTACGCGCCCTCTTCGGCACCGACACCGCGGGCCGCGAAGACACCATCGGCCCGGCCATGGATGTCGCGCAGGCGGCCATCGGCGACGAGTTCCGGGGTCTCACGCTGTTCCTGCCGCGGTGGATCCCGACGCCGGGGCGGCAACGGCTCAAGAAGGCCGTCGCGGTCATCGACAGCGAGGTGAACCGGGTGACCGAGGAGCGGCACCGCGACGGCGCGGACCGCGACGACCTCCTCAGCAGACTGCTCGCCGCCCGCGACGAACAGGGCGACCGGCTGACCGACAAAGAGATCCGGGACGAGGCCGTCACCCTCTACATCGGGGGCCACGAGACGACCGGTACGACACTGACCTGGGCCTGGTACCTGCTCTCGCGCAACGCGCAGGCGCGGGAGCGTCTGGCCGGAGAGCTGGCCACCGTGCTGGAGGGCCGCACGCCGGGGTTCGACGACTTCAAGGAGCTTCGCTGGACCGAGCAGATCATCAGGGAGACGCTGCGTCTCTACCCTCCCGTGTGGCTGATGACGGTGATCGCGAAGGACGGCTCCACGCTGGGCGGGCGGCGGGTTCCGGAGGGAACGGTGCTCTGGGCGAGCCAGTGGAGCGCGCAGCGCGACGAGCGGTGGTTCCCCGAGCCCGACGCGTTCCGGCCCGAGCGGTGGGACGAGGGGGCGCGGCCCGTGCCGGACCACGCGTGGTTCCCGTTCGGGGGCGGCGCCAGGGCCTGTCTCGGCGCGCGCTTCGCGACGGTCGAGGCGGTGCTGGTCCTGGCCACGCTGGCGCAGCGGTTCCGTCTCGACCTGGACCCGGGCGAGATCACCCCGAAGACGGGCCTCACGCTCCAGCCGGGCCGGCCGGTGGGCGCGACACTCGGGACCGCGTGACACCGGGCTCCGGCCTGTCGCAATCGCCGGACGGGCTTCAAGCCCGTCCGGCGATTGAGGACAGAGCGCAGCAGCCCGTCCGGCGATCGAGGACTCACCGGCTCCGGAGTGCCCCGGTTACGCGGCGGGCCGCTCCGCCGCCCCCGTCGCCCCCGTCGCGATCCGGATCTCCGCCCGTTCCGTCACGCCGTTGACCGTCACCGCGAGCGTGACCGCCCCGCGCCGCAGCGCGGTGAGCGTCCCGGTGGCCGGGTCGTACGCCGCCACGTCGCGACGGCTCGCCCCGTCCGGGTCACCGATGTGCACGTTCGCCGAGCCCGTCCAGTCCGCGCTCATCGGGAAGCCGACCGGGACCTCCCTGGTCCCCTGGGTGACGGTCGCGGTGACCGCCGCCTCGTGTCCTGGCTCCAGGGTCGCGGGCGCGTCGAGCGCCAGCGCGTCGGTGTGCGCACGCGTCTGTACGGAGACCCAGTCGGGCCCGCCCTCCCACGGCTCGCGCCGGGCCTCGGACTGTTCGCCCTTGGACACCTTGTCGACGCCGACGAGCGACCAGCCGGTGAACCCGCCCTCGTCGGCCGGGGCAGCCGGGTTCTTCCCGGAGTTGCCGTTGATCAGATACGGGACGCCGTCGACGCGCGAGGCGTCGAAGACCCCGACGTGGCTGCCGATGAAGCCGGCGCCCTTGCCGGTCGTACGGCGGAACTCGGCGAGCCAGTTCTCCAGCAGCGCCGCCTCCTTGCGGTCCCCGAGCTGGCTGCCCTTCTGCACGGTCGGGTCGCGCGGCGGCACATGCTCGATGACCATCACCGAGCTGACTCCGGCGTCGTCGGCCGCCGCGTCCAACTGGGCGCGCAGGGCCTTGATCTGGTCGAAGCCGCCGCCGCGCAGGGAGAGGCTGGAGGTGTCGAGCGTGACGAAGCGTGTGCCGCCGTGGTCGAACACCCGCCGCGCGGGGCCGAATTCACCGACGAAGTTGTCGATCTTGCCGCCCATCACCTCGTGGTTGCCCGGCACGTAGTACCAGGGCACCGCGTCTCCCAGCTCCTCGGTGAGCACAGTCCGGGCGAAGGCGAGGTCGGCGGGCGAACCCTCGTCCACCAGGTCGCCGTTGACGACGAGGAAGTCGGGCTTCGCCGCCTTGATCTCGCGCAGTGTGCGGCGGGCCTGCCGCACGATCGCGCTGTCCGGCTCGCGGGCCACGAACTGTGCGTCGGACATCACGGCGAACTGCCAGTCCCGGCGCTCGGTCTCGGCCGCCGGGTCGATCAACGGGTCGGCCGCGGGCCGCTGTTCGGGCAGGTCGACGGTGGGTGGCACCTGTGCCGTCAGACCGTCGATCACGATCTCGCCGGTGTACCGCTTGTCGGCCGCGGTCTCCGCGAGATAGAAGCGGAACACGGACAGCGGCATCGCGGCCCCCTGCGGCACGGCGAAGGTCACCTGCCGCCAGCCGGTCCAGGTGATGTACGGCCCCCGGAGCAACTGGTCAGATCCGGCGGCGTCCTTGAGATGCAGCGTCGGCCAGGCGCCCTTCCCGTCTCCCTTGATCCACATCGTGAAGGACTGCGGCTGACCGGGCACGGTGATCCGCTGCGGCGGGCTCGCGTACGCGGCGCGGGTCGCCGTCGAGAGGCCGAAGTCGTAGGTGAGCTTCAGGCCGGTGCCGGTCTGCCCCTCGGGTGTGGCCGCGACCGAACCGGCGGCGCGGGCGTGGCTGAACTTCCAGTTGGCGGCGTCGTCGAAGGCCGAGACCGGCTGCTCCTCAAGTCCGACGCTCACCGCGAGGGCGGTGCTGAAGCCGTCGACGGTGGCCGTGATCCGTCCGGCGCCACCGCCGGTCCGGGAGGTGACGGTGAAGGCGCCCTTGCCGTCGTCGGCGATCGTGAACAGGGCGCGGTCGTACTCCAGCTTCACGTCGCGCGGCTCCACGGGCGCGGAGGCGCCGTGCGCGTCGAGACCGACGATGCCGAACGTGCCGGTCGCCCCGCCGTCGGCGAGAGAGACGCGGGTGGTGGTCGGCCGGATCCGCGCGAGGTCGTCGAGGACCGTCAACTCGACGGACCCGTCCGCCCGTCCGCGTTCCGCGTGGACCTCGGTGGTACCGCTGCGACGGGCGGTGAACAGCCCGTCGTCGTTCACCCGGCCGACCGACGACCGTTCGGTGCGCCAGCGCGGGTCGCCCTGCGCGGGGCCGTACGTCTCGTCGTAACCGGCCGCGGTGAGTGAGCGCGTCAGTCCGGGGAAGACGCGTTCGGGGTGGCCGCCCTTGACCGGGTCGTCCCCGGGCGCGGCCGACGCGGGCGTCCGGGTGTCGACCCAGAAGCCGTCGAGGCGTCCGCTGCCGTCGGGCGCGGTGAGGGCGAGCCCGTTGGGCACGGTGCGTTCGCTGCCGTCGGACGGCGCGTTCTCCACCTTCAGTGCGTCGCTGCCGGGTGCGCGGGCCACGAGCGTGGACGAGCCTCCGCCGTCGAGGTTGAGCGCGCTGTACGCGCCGGCCCGCTTCATCATCACGGCCAGCTCGGTGAGGGTGACACCGCCGCTGTCGGCCTGCCGGCCGTCGACGGTGATGACCCGCATCTCGCTGCCGTCCTTGGTGAATCCGACGGCGGTGCGGGGCGCGGCGGTGTTGTTGCCCTGGCCCTCGTGGTTCTGCGCCACGCCGTCGACCACCAGGAGCTCACGTCCGCCCACGGCGGTGCGCGGCACGGGTCCGCCGTTGGTGCGCGGGCTGTACTCCATGGCCACCGGGTCGCCGGGGCGCAGCGCCTTGAGCTGTACGGCGCCGGCCTCCCGCCCGACCAGGACGGTGGTGCCGGGCTCGATCGGACCGGTGCCGGGTGTGTCGGCGACGGTGACGACCTTGCCGTCCCGTACGGCCACCTCGGCGACGGGTGTCGCCGTGTCCACGGTGAGCGCGCGGTTGGCCCGGCCCCACGCGGCGGTGTACGCGCCGATGCCGCCGGCCGGCACGTTCGCGGCGTTGTACGCGGCGAGGGGGTGCGGTCCGGTGGGCAGTGTCAGGGTGCCGTCGAAGTACAGCTCCAGGACACGCCCGGCGTTCTCGGGGCCGATGCCGACGGCCCGGTTGGCGCCGGCGGCGGGCGACTGGGTGAGGGCGCCGTCCTTGATGCCGGCTCCCTGCGGCGCGCCGGTCTCGTTGATGTCGAAGAAGTCGGCGTTGATGGCGGCGACGGTGCGGCGGCCCTTGCCGGGGTCGTGCCCGGCGGCGAGTTCGGAGACGCTGCGGCGGTCGGCGACCGTGCCCGACGAGAGGTAGTCGGCCCGGACGCCGCCGTCGAGGTCGACCGACAGCGCGTCGACGCGCAGCCATTTGTCGGATTCGAGGCGGTCGTACGAGGTGAGGCTGACGCCCGGCGCGACGGGGCGGGAGTTGCGCGCGGTCTCGATGCCGTCGCCGTCCACGACGGATCTGGGGGTTCCGGCCGGTGTGCTGGCCGGTGGCGGCGCGACGGGACGCAACACCTCGGCGGCGTTGCGTGGACGGGGGTCCGGGGTCGAGTCGGCGACGGACGGGGTGATGGCTCCCGTTGTCAGTGCGGTGACCGCCGCGAGCAGCACGACGGATCGGCGGGCAATGCCTGGGCCCACAAGTTCTCCTGTAGTACGGGTGGTTGGCGCGGATAGAAAGCGCTGTCAGCCGCCCAGCATCGCTGGGTGCGCTCCGGTTCGCCAGAGGTTCGGGGACACGTCGGGGAGAACAGGGGGCAACGTGGAGGTGACATGGGGCGCCCGTCGCGGTGACGGCGCCCCCGCCGAATCACCTGATGATGCGTCAGAAAGTGTCGGGGGAAGCCCAGATCGGCCGGCGGGCGGTCACGTGTCGTGCGGCGCGGGGTCCCAGCGCATGAGCAGCAGCGCCATGTCGTCGCCGCCCCCGCCGCGCTCCCCCACTGTGTCGCCGAGGCCGTCCGCCAGCTCCTGGATGCCGCCGGGTCCGTCCCGCACGGCTCGTGCCAGCCGGTCGAGTCCTTCGTCGAGCGTGGCTCCCGGCCGCTCCACCAGTCCGTCGGTGTGGATGAGGAACGTCTCGCCGGGCGCGAGGGTCGTCCGGGTGACCGGGTAGTCGGCGCCGCCGCGCCGGTCGGCACCGTTCGCGATCCCGAGCGGCAGCCCGCCCTCCGTGTCGACGACGACGCACGAGCCGTCGGCGCACCGCACCATCGGTTCGAGATGTCCGGCGCGGACGATCTGGAGCGCTCCTGTCGACAGGTCGACTTCCGCGTATGTGCAGGTGGCGAAGCGGTCGGTGTCCAGCTCGTGGAGGAAGGTGGACGCGCGGGCCATCGCCGTCGCGGGCGGGTGCCCCTCGGAGACGTACGCCCACAGCGCGATCCGCAGCTGCCCCATCACCGCGGCGGCGTCCGTGTCGTGGCCCTGGACGTCGCCGATCATCAGGCCGACCCGGCCGCCGGGCAGCGGGATCACGTCGTACCAGTCGCCGCCGATGTCCCGTCCGGCCCTGGCCGCGCGGTAGCGGACGGCGATCCGGGCGCCGGGGACGTCGGGGACGCGGTGCGGCAGCATGGCCCGTTGCAGGCTCTCGGCGAGATCGTGCTCCTGCTCGAAGAACATCGCGCGTTGCAGGCTCTGTGCGATGCTGCCGCTGAGGGTGACCAGCAGATTGCGCTCCTCGCCGGTGAAGCCGCCGTGCCGGGAGTAGAGCATGCCGAGCGCGCCGATGGTTCTGCCCTGGACGATCAGGGGCAGATAGGCGCCCGAGGCCACCGGGAGGTGCTGGATGTGGTGCCAGAGCGGCGGGAAGTGGCGCCGGAACTCCTCACGCGAGGTGATGTAGCGGGGCCGTAGCGTGCGGACGACCTCGCTCATCGGGAATCGCGCGTCGATCCGCGTGTACTGGAGCTCCGGGACGTACAGCCCCAACCGCCCCTCCGTGACGGTGTGGACGCGTCCGTTCTCGACGACGCCGAGCATCACGCTCACCGCGCCTAGGCTGCTGAGCGCCTCGGCGTCCTTGAGCGCGTCGGTGACCTCCGCCACGGTGGTCGCGCGGGCCAGCAGGGTGGTGATCCTGCGGACCATGCCGGTGAGGCGGCGCCGGGTCTCGACGAATTCGGTGCGCTTCGCCGCGTCGTCCAGCTCCCGGGTGGCGTCGCGCACGATACCGATGACCCGGTACGCGGTGCCTTCCGTGTCGCGTACGAGATGGCCCTGGGTGTGCAGCCAGCGGCGTGATCCGTCGCGGCAGCGGATCCGGAAGTACGCCCCGTAGACGTCGGTGCCGTTCTCCAGCGCCCGCCGGATCAGGGTGTCCAGCCGCCCCAGCTCTTCGGGCGGCACGCGGTTGGCGACGGCCATGTTGCCGTCGTACTCGTCGGGGCGCAGGTCAAACACGTCCAGGGCTGCGGGGTCCAGACGCATGTACTCGCTGGGGATGTGGATGTCGAAGCTGCCCATGCGGTTGTACGCGAGGGTGAGGCCGGGGCCGGCGGGCCGGTGCGGGTCGGACCGCCGGGGCTCTTCGGGCCGTTCGGGGAGGGGAAGGCCGGGTGGCGGTTCGACACTCACGGGCCTGCCCCTCTTCCCAGTCGCGGGCACGGCGGGTCGGTTCGTTGTGTTCCTTCTGCTGTCAATTGTGTGCGCGGTACCGGCACGGACCGCAAGCGGACGGGACATGCCGGGGCCGCGGGAACACTCACGGACGCTCGCGAAGGCTCAGTGACCGGCTTCGCCGGGCTCCAGGTCCGGGACGTCGGGAAGCCCGGTGATCAGCCGCTGGAGGGCGGGCGCGTAGAGGTCCGCCAGCAGCTCGGGGGTGGCCTCCTCGCCGGCGCCGGGGCGGTGGAGGCTGAGGGTGGCGCCCAGCCCGAGGAGCTGGCCGGTGATCAGCTCCGCCCTCAGCTCACGCCGCTGCCCGCCGATGAGACCGGCCAGCCGGGCGGTGACCTGCTCGCGGAAGCGCTCTCGCAGGAGGGTCCGCTCGTCCATGTTGCCGAGGGAGAACACGACGCGCAGCAGGGGGTCGGAGTGGTTCTCACGCCGCAGCCGGACCATGGTCAGCACAAGGTGCCTGCCGAGGTCGGCGGGCGGCACGGCGAAGAGCTTGTCCGCGGCCGGGCCGAAGTCGGCGACGGTGTTGAAGAGCCGTTCCTTCGTACCGAAGCGTTTGACGATGAGCGAGGCGCTGACACCCGCGTCGGCGGCGATGCCGCGCATGGTCACCTCGGCGTACGGGCGCTGGGTGAACGCGCGGCGCGCGGCACGCAGAATCGCGAGACGGCCGGTACCGGGGTCCGCGCCCGCGCCGGGGTCGTTCGTTCCGCCGGGGTCCGTCGTCCCGTCCGCCGCATGTCCGGTCCTCACGCGCCCTCCTCGGCGAACGTACGGCTTGCCGTGTGCTCCCGCTCCCGCTCCTTGCCGACGGTACCCGGCTCGGCCGCCGCCGCGCGGCCCGGCAGGCACAGGGTGACCGCCAGGGCGAGCAGGGCCGCGCCGGCGGCGACGAGGAAGACCAGCAGATAGGCGTGGAGGGTGGGCGCGGTACGGCCGCCGGCCTGGAAGGTGATATTGGCGAGTACGGCGGCGACCACCGCGCTGCAGAACGCCTGTCCCACGGACCGCATCAGGGTGTTGAGGCCGTTGGCCGCGCCGGTCTCGCCCGCCGGTACCGCGCGCATGACGAGCGCGGGCAGGGCGGAGTAGGCGATGGCGGTGCCCGCCGCGACGACGGTCGCGCCGCCGACGATCGGCCACAGGCTGTGGCTGGTGAAGAAGCGCACGACGTACCCGACGGCCATCACGGCGGCGGCGAGCGCCAGTGCCGTCTTGGGGCCGTACTTCGCGGAGATCCTGGCCGACACGGGCGACAGCGCCACCATCGCGAGACCACCGGGGAGCAGGCACAGTCCGCCGACGACGATGGAGGCGCCGAGCCCGTAGCCGGTGCTCGTGGGCTCCTGCACCATCTGCGCGGTGACCAGGGAGTTGGCGTAGAAGGCGAAGCCGATGAGGAGGGCGGCGATGTTCGTCAGGAGTACGGCGGGGCGCGCGGACACCCGCAGGTCGACCATGGGGGACGTGGTGCGCAGCTCGTACGCACCCCAGAGCGGACCGACGGCGAGCGCGGCCAGGAGCAGGCCGACGGTGCGCACCGAGGTCCAGCCCCAGTCCGCTCCCTGGGTGACGGCCAGGAGCAGGCAGACGAGGGTGGCGGACAGGCCGAGGGTGCCGATGACGTCGAACCGGCCGCGCGAGCGCAGGGGCGACTCCGGGACGCACCACAGGACGAGCAGGATGTCGACCACTCCCAGCACGGCGGAGGCCCAGAACATGGTGTGCCAGTCGAAGTTCTGGACGACGAGGGCGGCGACCGGCAGTCCGACGGCGGCGCCGATCCCGAGGGTCGAGCTCATGAGGGCGACGGAGGACAGCAGCCGTGCGGGCGGGAGTTCGTCGCGCATGATGCTGATGCCGAGCGGTACGACGGCGAGCGCCGCGCCCTGGAGCGCCCGGCCGGCGATCAGCACACCGATGTGGGAGCTGACGGCGCACAGGACGGAACCGGCGACAAGCACACCGAGCGAGGCGACGAGAACCTTGCGTTTGCCGTACATGTCGCCGACGCGGCCGAGTACGGGGGTGAAGACCGCGCCCGTCAGCAGCGTGATCGTGACGAGCCAGCTCGCCGCGGCGGGTGTGCTGCCCGTGAGGGCGGGGACGTGCGGCAGCAGGGGGACGACCAGCGTCTGCATCACGGCGACCACGACGCCGCAGAAGGCCAGCACCGCGACGAGGAAGCGGCGGCGCCGCCCTTCCACGGACTCAGGTCCAGGTCCTGGTCCAGGTCCAGGTGCCGGTGCCGGTCCAGGTGCCGGTCCCGGCTCCGGCTCCGGCTCCGGTATGGCTGCTGCGGACATCTGCTCTCCGTTGTTCTGCGGTTGTTCCGGGGCGGTGGCCTCCGCGGAACCGTCGCAGTCACGGAGGGGGTGCACAAACGTTCGCCCCGAGGGTAAACACCTGTGCACCCCTTTGTCGCATGCTGATTCCTCACCGATTGACTCAAATTCGTTACCGAGGGTGAGTTTGCGCGTTGAACGTGTGTGAAGGCCGCACATCGTGCGGCTGTGCTCGAAACGTTCAAGGAGAATCTTGATGTCGCGTATTGCCAAGGCAGCTGCTGTTCTCGTCGGCACGGGCGCCGTGCTGGCCGGCGGTGCCGGTATGGCCGCCGCCAACGCCGGTGCCGAAGGCGCGGCCGTCGGTTCGCCCGGCGTCCTGTCCGGCAACCTGGTCCAGGTGCCCGTGCACGTCCCGGTCAACCTCTGCGGCAACACCGTCAACGTGATCGGTCTGCTCAACCCGGCGTTCGGCAACACCTGCGTCAACGCCGACGCCGGTCACCACGGCGGCGGCTACGGCCGCTGAGCCTCCGGCACCAGGGGACGCACGTTCCCGGCGTGCGGCTGTGATTGAGGTATGAGGCAACGGCCTCCCGCATGCGATGCGGGAGGCCGTTGTCCGTGGGCCGGGTGTGCGCGCGACGCCGGAAGGGGCAGCGCGCGACACGGCGGCTCAGGTGTCGTACCGGTACAGACTGCGGTGGCTGAGCATCTCCGACGGCTTCGTCCCCCACGGCGGCATCGGCTCGTCCACGCTGATGGCCCGGCCACGCTGCGGGTCGTCGTCGTCCAGCCGCTGCGGCTGATAGGTCGCCTTCGGGTGCTTCTGCTGCCAGCGGTCCCAGAGAAGGTCGACAAAGGCATGGTGGAGCCAGAAGACCGGGTCGTGGGGCGCGGTCGACCCCAGCATCTGGCCGCCCACCCACCGGTGGACACGGTTGTGATTGCGCCACCGGGTCCTGTCGCTGCCCGCCGTCCAGCCTTCGAGGCGATTGCGGAAACCGCGCCCGGCCGTCGAGTCCCAGGGCGCGGCGTCGTAGACCGACTCGTCCATCGCCCACGCCAGTTCGTCCTTGGTGGGCAGTGCGATCGGGGAGGTGGGGCGGCCGAAGGCGCGTACCAGATACTTGCGCTCCAACACCCCGTCGTTGATGGTCCAGTTGCCCGCCGCGTAGGCGAACGCCCCGGTCGTCACCTGTCCGTCGGACGAACGGCCGTCGCCACCGAGGAAGTCCTCGGACCACAGCGACGCGGCCGGCGTGGTGTCGGTCGTCCAGTCCCAGTAGGGCACCGTCACCTTGGGGTCGATGCGCTGAAGCGCCCGCTCGAACTCCAGCAGGTACTTACGGTGCCACGGCAGGAACGACGGTGCCATGTGCGCAGGCCGCGGGCCGTCGTCGCCGTCGGCCCGGTAGTACTGGACATGCTGGCGGACGAACCCGTCGTAGCCGCCCTGGCGCTTGAGCTCCAGAACCGTGGCGACGAAGCGCTTCTTCTCCGCGCCGGTGAGGTTCCGCTGATTCTTTCTGATGTGCACCGTGGAGGGTCCTCCCTGCGGTCAGTGAATTGCCGGGCCGGCGGGCGAGAGTTGCGCACCGCCGAGATCGTCGACCGCCGCGCGGGCGGTCGCGAGGGCCGTCGGGAACGACTCGTAGTGGTTGACCACGCTGAGGTGGCTGCCGTCGGCGCGCCGCATGATGTGCAGGGACCGGCCGTCGATACGCACGCCGGAGGCCGTCCCCTGGATGTGCCGGCCGCCGTACATCTCGTCGAAGAGTTCCGCGGCCGGCGGACCCGGCGCCTCGGCGGCCGGGGGGCCTGCCCTGCGGGGGTCCGCCCGAAGGACGGGCAGCAGGGCCGCCGCCGTACCGCCGATCACCCCGAGGGTGAATGCCGCGCGCAGAAACAGACGCCGGGAGCGGCTGGACGGGGGCGGGGTCGGTGACGTGCAGGGTGACGCGGGCAGTGATACGGGCGATGACGCGGGCGCCTGCGGTGCGGGCGGTTCATGGGGCTGGTGCGACTGGGGTGGCGCGAGGGCCACAGACTCCGCGGGCGGCGCCTCCACGGGCCGCGCTTCCAGCTGGGTGCCGCCTGACATGGCGAACCTCCACTCGTCGGCCGTACCCCGCCGCACGGAGGGGGCGGGGTACGGACACAGATCCGGTTCGGGGCAGATATGCCTCTGCCCCGAACCAGTCAACGAGGAGGTCGCAGAACAGTTCTCTGAACTACGTCCGATTGTCGTAGTGACGTTCCGGACTCAGCAGCTCCTCAGCGGCTGCTCAGCAGCTGAGGTTGTTGCCGGGGGTGGTGCCGAGGATCTGGACGAAGTTCTGGTACTTGGCGATCCGGCTCTGAACCTGTGCGGGGTTGCCTCCGTTGCACTCAAGGGCCCCGTTGATGCTGCGGATGGTCTCACCGAAGCCGGCCTGGTTGACCATGGCGTTGTGCGGGGTCATGGTGCCGGGGCCGTTCTGGGTGTTCCAGTACCACAGGCCGGTCTTCCAGGCGACGGACGCGTCGTTCTGGACGAGCCAGGGGTTGTTCAACAGGTCGATGCCGAGGGCGTCGCCCGCGGCCTTGTAGTTGAAGTTCCAGCTGAGCTGGATGGGACCGCGGCCGTAGTAGGCGGCCTGACCGGCCGGGCAGCCGTAGGACTGTGACGGGTCGCAGTAGTGCGGGTAGTTGGCCGTGTTCTGCTCCACGATGTGGACCAGGCCGCCGGTCTCGTGGCTGACGTTGGCGAGGAAGGCCGCGGCCTCCTGGCGTTTGACGGTGTCACTGCCGGTGTTCGCGAAGCCCGGGTAGGCACTCAGCGCGGCGGTGAGACCGCTGTAGGTGTAGAAGGAATTGCGGCTCGGGAACATCTGGTTGAACTGCGCCTCGGTGACCAGGAAGCCACTCGGGTCGGTCGGGCCACCGCCGCCGCAGGCGCCGTTGTCGGTCCAGACGTCGGCCGAACCGGGTCTCTCGTTCTGGGTCCACCACTTCGCCGTCCAGTTACGGCCGTTGTACGACGCGGTGTTGCCGCCCCAGTAGACGGTGGACGCGTTCCAGCCGGTCGTACAGGCGACGGCCGAGGTGGCCGCGGCCGAGGTCGAGGCGGGCAGGAATACCGCGAGGGCCATGGCCGAGACCAGCGCGGTGAACAGTGCCAGGATTCGCTGTCGCAAGCGACTCACTCCTTCGCGCGGCCGCCACTCAACGACGGCCGCCATGGGGGTGAGGGAACCAAACCGGAATCCTCACTACCTGTCAAGGTCTAGACCAACTGGCGAATTTCGGCCGGTCCGCCCGCCGACGGGCCGATATCCACCCCGGTCGGTGCGGGTGAGCAGGACATGCCTGGCGCGCGCTTCACGGCCGAGCGGCCTCGCGTCACACAACCGCCCCCGGCGGTGGGCGGTGCGGACCCGGCCACGCCACGGATGTGACGCGATCTCGCCCCTGGTCGGCGAAGGCATGGCGGCGGTCGCCCGATTCTCCGAAGGGTGGCGCCGGAGTGCCGCACCCACGAGACTGGCCACTGCCGGTCGCTGCCGTACGGCGACCTGGGCGGACGCGGCGGAGGACCGATGACAGCGGGGCGGAGCGGAGCGAACCGGGACCGGCCGCGCGTCCGGGGCGAAGAACCGAACTGGACGCCATCCGGGCCCTGGTGGTCGTCGGATTGGTGTTCTTCCACGCGGCGTTGGTGTTCGACACCAGGGACGACTTCTACGTCAAGAATCCTGAGACGGTCGACGCGACGATGATCCTCGCCGGTCTCGGTGTGGTCTGGGCGATGCCCGTTCTCCTCCTCATCTCCGGCCTGGGCTCCTGGCACTCGGTGCGCAAGCGGGGCGCGGCCGGGTTCGCTGTCGAGCGGCTGCTGCGTCTCGGCGTACCCCTGGTGTTCGCGACGCTCACGATCATTCCCGTGCCGCGGTGGCTGCGCGCTGCGGCTGCGGGCCGCCGATCCCGGCTACCACGAGTCGTATCCGCGCTTCCTGCCCCGATTCCTCGATGTACGGCTGGAATGGGGCGAGTTTCCCTTCGTGGTGCGGGGCGAGCATTTCCGAGACGGGCCATCTGTGGTTCGTGGTGCTGCTGTTGACCTTCTCCCTTCTGCTGGCGCCGCTGGCCGGCCGACTGCCCGACGCCGGCAGGCGTCGGGGCCGTGGCGGGCTCGCGTCAGCGGTGCGACGTCGGGGTGCGGCGCTGCCGGCGGCCGTGCCGTTCGCGGCGATCTGCGCGCTGCCGGGGATGGATGAGGCGTTCGCCGGCTGGAGCCGTTGGGCGTATCTGCTCTTCTTCGTCTGCGGCTACGCGCTCGCCTCCGACGAACGGTTCAGAATCGCGACGCGGCGTGACACGGTGCCGGCCGCCGTGGCCGGGCTGGTGCTGTTCATCCTGGCCCGCTCGCTGTTCGGGCTCGCCGGGTGGTGCTGGCTGGTCGCGATCCTCGGCCTTCTCGACCGCCGCCGCGAACGCCGCCCCGCGTCCTCGGCGGCTCCGGGCCCCCCAGCACACGCCGGGTACGCCGGGGACGCCAGGTGCGCCGGGGACGTCGGTCGGCAGACGTCGGCGGATGTACGGCCACCTCGCCACCGCCGTGCTGCCGCTCTGCATCCTGCATCAGCCGATCGTCGTCGCGGTCGCCTACGGCGTGGTGGGTCTGAACGCGCCCATCCTGGTCAAGTACACCGTGATCGTGGTGACTTCACTCGTGCTCACTGTGGCGGCCTACGACATCCTGGTGCGCCGCACCCGCGTGACGCGGTTCCTGTTCGGCATGCGGGCGCAGCCGTAGCGCCTGCTGTCAGCGGGCCGTCGGGTCCGGCTCCTTGGAGGGACCGGGGATACCGCCGCCGCCCGGCTCGGGGTGCCAGCTGTAGCGGACGTCCGGCTCGTTCTCCTCGTTGCCCCGGCCGTCCGTCTTCTCCACCGGGACGAAGCCGTGACGCTCGTAGAAACGCCGCGCCGGCCCATTGACCTGGAACGTCCACAGGGACAGTCCGGCCGGCCTGCGCCGCTTCGCCAGGTCGAGCAGGCGGGCACCGATGCCGCAGCCCCGGTGATCGGGGTCGAGATAAAGCTGGTCGACGTCCGCGCCCTCGATCACCATCATGCCGACGACCGTCTCCTCGACGGTCGCCACCCAGGTCTCCTGGGTGGGCAGGACGATGTCACGGATCCAGGTGTGTACCTGCTCCTCGCTGTGGGGGCGGGTGACGCTCGGGAGGGCGGCCGCGAACGATCTCAGCCACAGTCCGGAGATGTCGGACGCGTCGGCGGGCGCCGCGCGACGGACGACAAGTGTGTTGGTCTGCACAGCGACCCATCCTGTCATCAATCAGAAATCGCATGACGACCGAGTCGGTGCGTCCGCCGCTCCTGGTGGAGAGATCCCCCCGGCGGAGTGTCGGCTTCGGCTTCCGTTGAATTCGGATTCCGACGGGCGCCCCCTCTTGAAGTGAACCCGACACTGTGTCATATATGTCTAGACCATTGCCCCTTGCTTCCGACGGAGGAGACGATCGTGCGACGGACCCCCACCCAGGTCGCGCTCGTTACCGCTACCGCTCTCATCCTCGTCGCCTGCGGCGGTGGTGACGGCAAGGACTCACAGGCTCCATCGGCACCGACCGGCCTCAGCGTTCAGGCCGGCAGCGCGCTGTCCGCACATGTCATGTGGGACGAGGCCAAGGACAATGTCGCGGTCAGCGGCTATGTGGTGTACCGGGGGAAGGCCAAAGTCAAGGACGTTCCCGCCGAACAGCGGATGATCGACGTCACGGGCCTGAAGCCGTCCACCGCCTACTCGTTCTCCGTGCGGGCCAAGGACGCGGCCGGGAACCTCTCGCCGCACAGCGCGAAGAAGCCGGTCACCACGCCCGCGGTGGTCGCCGAGGACAAGGAAGCTCCCGCGAAGCCCGCGAAGTTGCGCGGCAGGCACGACGGCTCGCGGGGAGCCGAACTCACCTGGAGCGCACCGGACATGGGCCAGGGCATCACCTCCTACGACATCCTCCAGGGCGGCTCGAAGATCCACAGCGTGAGCGGCGGCGAGACCACGGCCAAGGTCACGGGCCTGCGACCCGGCACCGCCTACTCGTTCACCCTCCAGGCCCGCGACGCCGCCGACAACACCTCACCGGCCAGCGACCCGGTGAAGCTCAGCACCCCGAAGGGGCCCGGCGACGACCCCGACACGGCACCGGTCAGCTTCAAGGCCGCACGGCACAAGAGCGCCAAGGACGGTGCGTACTACCTTGATCTGTCGTGGCTGCCCCCGAAGATCGACGGTGAGGTGCCCTCGTACGAGATCCATCTCAACGAGAAACTGACCACCACGCTGGTCTGGGGCAACAAGCCACCCGTGGGCAAGACCACCGAGAGCGTCTTCGCGGGCAAGAAGCCCGGCGTCACGTACAAGGTGAAGATCCGCGCGAAGCTCCCGGACGGGGAGTGGGGCAGCTTCTCCCCCGAACTCACCATGGTCACCGGCGAGGGCACATCCTGACCAGGTCGGGCCGGTCGGGCCGGTCGGGCGGGCGGGCCGGGCGCGACCTCATCGCCCGGCACTGCCGCCGGGCGGCACGGCGGCCTCCCGGCCACGGCTTCTCCTGATCCTCAGCCGGGTCAACAGCGGATGCCCGCGCCCGCCACCGTGCGGGACCGGTTCAGATGTCCGTACCGATTGAGGTGTCCCCGCCGACGCCGCCCGCACCGGTCCCGGTGTGCGCACCAGCTCGGGTGCCGACACCGCCGTCGGCACCATCGTGTGAGCCGTGCCGCTCGGGCGTGGGGCCTGTCGGTCCCGCCGGGCGTCGGCCAGCAGCGCGGCCAGGCTGGACCGGTGCCAGTTGATCTCGTCCGGATGGTCGGCGGTCAGCAACCGCCGGACGGCCTCGCGCCCCGCCTCCGATCCCGGACTGCCCGGCGCCAGGTCCGGCCGCAGCCGGTTCAGACACGCACGCTCGTACGGATCCGGTACCAGCTCGGCCAGTTGGACCGGGTCCAGTACGGAACCGACGATCGCCGCACGCTCCCACCGGTCGTCGCTCTCGTGCAGCAGAAGCCCGATACGGCGGCCACGCCAGTTACGCGGACGGCAGTCCTCCCCCGCCCCCACCTTCGACTCGGCTGCCCCGACCGCCTCGGCACCGGTCGCCACACCCATGTCGGGACCGGAACCGGAGCCGGAATCAGCGCGGCCGGTCGGTGTCCGTGGCTCCGAGCGCCCCCGCGGCCGCGGCAACCGGCCCGCCAGCAGGCCCGGTTCACCGCTCGCGAACGCCCGCAGCTCCTCGGCGAGATAGAGCCAGACGACCGCCCGATAGCGATTGAGATAGAAGCGCACCGGCACCAGATACCCCGCACGCGCGAGCCGGGTGAAGCGGCCGGGGCTGATGTCCATCAGCTCCGCCCCTTCGGCCGTCCCCACCGTCCGCACCCGCTCGCGCAGCGCGTCGGGGAAGCCCGCCGCTCCGCGCAGCCGCTCGACCTCCCCACGCGCGACCCTACGGCGGCCGCTCACGGACCCACCGACGGTGCGGACATGCCCCATCTGTGTGGCCAGCTCGAACTCACCTCGCTTCAGGCGTAGTTCCTGGGCCGCCCGGCCGGCCGCTAGCGTTCCCGAGACTTCCATGACGGACATCGACGGTCTCCCCCGTGAGTGAACTACTACTCTCGGTGACGACCGTATCTCCGTGTCAGAAATCCCGCTCGGCCTGTGGATAACTTCCCTGAGACCCTCAGGCGTCCGTGACCGTCGTGTGTCCCGAATGCCGCACCGCGGTACCGAGATGCTCGCCGACGCGGTTCACCATCAGTGTCATCTCGTAGGCGATCTGACCGGCGTCGGCATCCGCGTCACTCAGCACGCACAGACAACTGCCGTCCCCGGCGGCGGTGACGAACAGCAGCGCGTCATCGAACTCGATCATGGTCTGCCGCGCCTTGCCCGCGTTGAAGTGCCGACCGGATCCCCGCGCGAGGCTGTGCAGACCGGACGAGACCGCCGCCAGATGCTCGGCGTCCTCACGCGCCAGTCCGGAGCTCGCACCGGTCACCAGCCCGTCGTTGGACAGCACGAGCGCGTGACGTATGGGCTCGACCCGACCGGTCAGATCTTCCAGAAGCCAGTCAAGTCCGTCTTCCAGCGCCATTGGTGACCACTCTCCCCGTTCAGACAGGTACCGCGCCCTGTGCCCCGTATCTCCCCGTCGCTCGTCAGCCTCGCGCACCGGCTGCTCACGGGCAAGCGGTCCAAGGCCCCTGGGACGTCACACGGAACCGGCCGTTCCCGTCAGCCGGAACGATCTCCACCAGTCCCAGCCGTATGCCTTCGCAACGCGCTGACCCGCTGTCGGCGACAGACAGCTCCGTCTACGCGGCCTCTGGCGCCGAGCCACCACATCCGTCAATTCACCACCGCAACGCAACCCCCCGTTCGGGCCACCTGCCACGCGGGAGTGAAGCGAACACAGGATTACGGCCACTTTCCCGGACGTCCGCCCATCCGAGCCGTCAACTCGGACTCTCCCCTTGAGAATTCGCACCATGCTCCCCGTTACGGCCGCTTGATCAGCGGCATTCATCCAACGCCGGACCGTCGACGTCGCACCCCGGAGGAATCAAGCAGCCCGTCACCCCGCCCTTGGACGTTCACCGCGCGTTCGAGAGACCGTCGATCGCCCCCAGGTCCCCGATCAGGCTCCCGATGCGCCAAGTTGACGCCGGAGGTGGCGCCGCATGAGATTACTGAAGCGTCCCAAGCCCGCCGAGAACCTGGTGTCGGACAGCGAACGCGAGCTGTTCGGCGGACCGCTCCGCTACGACACGGGCTGAGCCGTCACCCCGTACCTGGCCTTCTGCGACAACGCCATGGTCATCCGGGCCCAGGCCAACTTGGCGTTCGAGCAGACACTGTGCCGCCACCCCCTGGCTCCGCATCACGGCTGACCTGTCCCCCACGATCGCGTGGCTATGCAGTGGCTGCTCGCGCGGATCGTCCTGGTGCGCCACCGCACCAGGACGACGGTTCCGCGGGGGACGAGCTGCCCCGGGCCCGCGTCGGCGCGGCACCGGCTGCTGCTGTGACCGCATGGGTCCGCCGGGCCGGTGGTCGCTTCACTCTCCCTGAGAACGATCCATGATGGACGACGCTGCCCCTACCGGCGTAGAGCGAGCGTCGATCGGGTTGCGGCAAGTGCGGAGGCCAGGGCGAGAGTGGCGAGGAGCAGGCTCATCTGCCCCCACGGAATGCTGAGCTGGAAGCCGGGGACCCGGGTGGCCAGAGCCACGGTCGGAACGATGGCGATGAAGAGCCCGAGGAGAGTGGCGGTTCCCAGAAGCAGGGCGTACTGCCAGAGGATGATGTGGCGGCCCCAGGATGGCGGGATGCCGAGCGCGATGAGGCTGTCGATGTAGGTCTTCAGTGCTCGGGTCTGGCCGCGGAGCGCGGTGAGGACGGTGGTGAGCGCAAGCAGGGCCAGGGCCGCGGCGGAGACGTAGAGCGCTGTGTCCGGGACCGGTGGTTCTGGCTCGACATGGATGTAGGCGGCGCGGGCGTCGATCGCGTGGTCCTGGAGAATCTGTCGCACGCGCACGTCCCGGCCGTCGTCGGCGTCGGCGACCATGATCGGGCCCCGCACGGCGATGGGGAGGTCAAGGCGGCGGGCGGTGTCGACGAGAAGGATCCCGTCCGTGCCGGCGCGCCAGCCCGTGCGTGCCAGTTCAAGTGGCTTGGAGGGCAGGGGAGGGGTTTTACTGAGGACGCGGTCGTCCTCAGCCACCACAAGTCGGGTCGGCTGGCCTTCGGGGGGCGGGGCGTTGTCGCGGTCCGCCCAGACCAGGAGGCCGCCGCGGTTGAGCAGCGCACGCTGGTCGGCGGTAAGGGGGCGGCCGGTCAGGACGGGGACGTCGTCGGGTGAGTCGACGGCTAGGATGCCGCCGCCGTTGCCTTGGCGAGTTGTGCTGGGGACGGGGCCGGTTTCGTCCACGGACTCCTTCGAGAGGCGGTGGAGTTCCACCTGGGGTATGCCTTGGAGGACTTTGCTCTCCTTGAGCACGGTGAGCATCCGCTCGGGTGGTGCGAAGGCGGTGCCGGCCCGGTGCGCCAGTAGTACCTGGCCGGGCAGGACCTCCGGTTGCACGGTGTTCTCGCTGCTGCGGATCAGGGTGTCGAGAAGGGCGAGCATGCCCAAGCTGGCGCCGATGATCACGGTAAGGACGGCGAGGGCGGCCTGTGCCCGCCGTCGGTCGGCCTGCAGTTGACGGCGGGCCAGCCTGCGGCGGGCGTCACGCTCCGTGAGGAGATGGGTCGCGAGTCCGAAGAGCTCCGGCAACGTCAGCACCACCGCGGCCGTGATCAGGGCGGTCAGGAACATGCCTTCGGACGGGGAGTCGAGGCGTGTCGCCGTATAGACCACGCAGACGCACCAGACGCCCAGCGCGGCCAGCCGGCGGACACCGCGGACACCGCGGACAACCGTCGCGGCACTCTTCTTGCGGAGATTCTTCGCCCGCGGCTGGTGTGCCGGTGACGTGGTGGTGGGGTGAGGCTGCTCACTGCGGGTCCGGCGGGCCAGGAGCAACCCCGCGCCGGTCAGCACTCCGGTTGCCGCGACCAGAGCCAGGAGCTGCGTAGCAGCGTCTGTCATTCCTTCGACATCTCCCACCGGCCGGTCTTGCAGGTACGCCAGGAGAGGTCGTAGGGCCCAGCCGGTGGCAACTCCGGCGGCGGCACCGACGGTAGCTGCCGCCAGGCACCATGCCACGCAGGCGAAGCTCACGGCCGCTACCGTGGTGGCGGGTCGCAGCCCCAAGGAGACCATGGTCTCCGTAGTGCGCCGCAGGCGTCGGTCGACGAGCCCGAACATCAGCAGCACGGCGCCCATGGGGACCAGAACGGCGGGGATGGCATATCCGGCGGGGGACTTCTCGATCCAGTAATCGGCTGCTTTGGTCTCCAGCTGTGCCCGCAGGGTCGGCGGGCCAGGCAGAAGTTCCGGTCCGCCCTTGGCCTCCTGTGAGCTGGAGCCATCGCTGTACGACGTGAGCGTCTTTGCCACCGCATCCATGACGGCTTGTTCTGGACCCCCGGTCCACAGCAGGTACGGCTGTGCGGCCAGGGAGGGGTAGCCCTCAGCGACTTTCGGGTCCAGACTGCTCCACGTGCCTGGCGCGGCGAGCAGAGTCGAGGTGTTCGCGTAGTGGTTGTCCGCGACGCCCACCACGCGCAGCCGAACGTCACCGAGCACGGTGAGCGTCTGGCCGGCCGCGGCTTTGACGTCCCCGGGGTCGGTCACAACGATCTCGCCCGGCTGTTGCGGCCAGCGCCCAGCCGTCAACTCGTACACATCTGGGTACGGGTTGGGCTTCCACTGTCCCTCCAGCAGGGCCACGTTCCGTGCCGGGGTGACGGCGAGCTGCACGTCGAGCGCGGTGAGGAAGGCGGCGGACTCGTTCGCACCGGCCTGCTGCGCCGCCCCGGCCATGGTCGGGGCCGGCGTCCTACTGCCGGGGGGAAGCGTCATCTCAGCGCTCGCGAGAGCGTCGAAACGGCCCAAGTCGCGATCGGCCTCCTGAGCACCTGAGAGCGACAACGTCGACATCGCGATGAACATGGCCATCGTGAACAGACCCGCCACGAACACCGTTGAAGAGGCACCAATCCATTGGCCCTGGCGCCGGCCCAGCCGCCATGCCAGCCGTGCCGCGAGCCGTGGTTGCGGCAGGACCGATGTGCCCTTGTCGGCCTGCTTCGGCTGTCG
Source organism: Streptomyces sp. NBC_01508 (assembly GCF_045040315.1). Classification (NCBI taxonomy): domain Bacteria; kingdom Bacillati; phylum Actinomycetota; class Actinomycetes; order Kitasatosporales; family Streptomycetaceae; genus Streptomyces; species Streptomyces sp. NBC_01508. Next base: position 205,031 of record NZ_CP109419.1, read on the forward strand.
CGCCATCAGCGGTGTTCCAGGCGGCCGTCGACGACCTCATAGACCGAGTCGGCGAACTCCCGGCAGCGGGGATCATGGGAGCAGACCACTGCCAGCACCCCCTCGTCGCACAACTTCCGCAGCAGTGTGAACATCTCCCTCGTAGCGGCCGAATCCAGCGCTCCTGTCGGCTCGTCCGCCAGTAGCACGGCGCGGTCACCGGCCAGCGCGCGGGCAATACCCACCCGTTGCCGCTGGCCGCCGGACAGCTGACCTGGAAGTCGGTCCTCCAGCCCGGCCAGGCCCACGCGGGCCAATTGGGCGACAGCCTCTGCGCGGGCAGCAGAGGACGTGTCCCCGCGCGCCTCCAGCGGCAACGCGACGTTCTCGGCGGCGGTGAACTCCTCCACCAACTGGTGGTGCTGGAAGACCACTCCGACGGCATCCAACCGCAGCCGAGCGCGCTGGGCCTCATCCGCCGCACCGACGTCGACACCGGCGACCTGGATGTCACCGGTATCGGCGACATCCAGGCCGGCCAGCAGGTTCAGCAGGGTCGACTTCCCGGAGCCGCTCGCCCCATACACGCAGACGAACTCGCCCGCGCCGGCGGCGAAGTTCACCTCCCGCGCGGCCCACACCGTTTCCACTGCCGATCGGTAGGCTTTACACAAGTCGCGCGTTTGGATCAGCGGTGCTCCGGTCATGTCGTCAGACCTTCTGCTCTCTGAGCGGTTTTGAGGATGTCTCATGTGGCGAGTTTCGCGAGTCTCTTGTCGCAGGTCAGGGCTGCGGCGAGGCCGAGGAAGGCGAGGAAGTGGCTGCCTTTCGTTCGTACCGGACGGTGAGGCGGCGGTAGCCGAAGAGCCAGGCGGTCGACCGCTCGGTCTTCCAGCGGTGCGGGCCGAGGCTCTCGCCGGCCTCGATGCCGGACGGGCGATCCGCGCGACGAGGTTCCGGCTGCGGAGCCAGCGGAGGCTCCGCGGCGCGGAGCAGTACGCCTTGTCCGCGCGGACCTTCACCGGCTTCCTCCGTCGTGGTCCGCGCCGGGAGCAAACGGCGGGGATGCCGGGAATCAGCGGCTTGAACGCCTGGCTGTCGGGTACGTTCGCGCCGCCGGACACCGCGACGGCCGGCGGCATGCCGTGGGCCTCGGACAGCACGTGCGGTTTGCTGTCCTTCTTGCCGCTGTCGACCGGATTCGGCCCGGTCAGCGAGCCCCCTTTCGCGCGTGCCGACGCGGCATCGACGATCGCGGACGACCAGTCCAGCTCACCCCTGGCGCCGAGTTCGTCCAGCACCGCCCGGTGCGGTCGACACCACAGCCCGGTCTCGGTCCACACGGTGAACCGGCGGTGCGCGGTGGCCGGCGAGACACCGAACGAGTCCGGCGGATACCGCCACGCGCACCCGCTCGTCAGCACGTACACCATGGCCGTGAACACCACCCGCTCGTCCACCGGAGCAGTACCACCGCCGTGCGGACGGGACGTGAACTTCGGCGACAACGGAGCGGTCAGCTCCCACAGTTCGTCCGGCACAAGCCGACGCGACAGATCAGCACCCACAGTCCAGCATCATGCCGCATCAGCGAACTACCACGTGAGACACCCTCTTGGGCAGGGCTTGCGCGGTCGTACCGGTCGATTACCGGAAGGGACTGCCGCAAGGGTATTCGCCCGGCACATGTAAGTTCCAGAGGGGAGATGGTCTGCACGATACGGACTCCCGTGGCCCCTTCGACAAGCGACAGCTTTTTTCTGAGGCACTTCCCATCGGTCCCCGCCTCTGCTGCCGCTTCTGCGAGGGAGGGTGGTTGAGCAGTGATCAGACCTGCCGCATGCGTTTCACGGCCCGCTCGAAGTCCTCTGAGCTGTCAGGGAAGTCCTCGTGCCTCACCCGGTAGGCCATGACCCGAGGGGTCATGATGCTCTTCAGCTCCTCGCTCGAAGTGGCCGTCGTCACCGGGGAAGCACACAGCCGGCCGCCGGGCGCGCCCGGAGCGGTACGCCGCTCCACGGACGTGCCTCCTGTCCGAAGCACGACCGGTGTGTGCCCCTGAACACCCTTGGCAAACAGGGGGCGTTAGGCGGACGGATGCCGGGCGCGCCTCAAGGGGGCACGGCCCGCCCGCTCAAAGAGGGGGCACGGCCCGCCCGCTCAGCCGTTGCCGTCCGGTTCGGCGCCGTGCCAGACGGTCGTGATGTTGCAGAATTCGCGGATCCCGTGGTCCGACAACTCCCGTCCGTAGCCGGAGCGTTTGACGCCGCCGAAGGGGAGCGCGGGGTGGGACGCGGTCATGCCGTTGAAGAAGACGCCGCCGGCCTGGAGGTCCCGCACGAAGCGCCGCACTTCCTCCTCGTCCCGCGTCCACACGTTGGAGCTGAGACCGAACGGAGTGTCATTGGCGACGCTCACCGCCTCGTCGAGATCTGCCACGCGGTACACGGTGGCGACCGGGCCGAACGCCTCCTCGTGGTGGATGCGCATGTCGGGGGAGACATCCGTAAGGACGGTGGGTTCGTAGTACCAGCCTCGGTCCAGCCCTTCGGGGCGGCGCCCGCCGCAGCGGGCCGTGGCGCCACGGTTGACCGCGTCGTCGACCAACTCCTCCAGATCCGCGCGGCCCTGTTCACTGGCGAGCGGGCCGACATCGGTGGACTCGTCCATCGGATCGCCGACGGTCAACTTCCGCATCCCGGCGACGAAGCGTTCACCGAACGCGTCGTAGACGTCCGCGTGCACGATAAAGCGTTTGGCCGCGATGCAGGACTGGCCGTTGTTCTGCACACGGGCGGTCACCGCGGTCCGCGCGGCGCGGTCGATGTCCGCGGACGGCATCACGATGTAGGGGTCGCTGCCGCCGAGTTCGAGTACGGTCCGCTTCACCTCGTCACCGGCGATCGCCGCGACGGAGCGCCCGGCCGGCTCGCTGCCGGTGAGGGTCGCCGCGGCCAGCCGGGGGTCGCGCAGGATGCCCTCGATCGCACCGGACCCCACGAGCAGCGTCTGGAAGCAGCCCTCGGGGAAGCCCGCCCTCCTGAAGAGGTCGCCCAGATACAGGGCGGTCCGCGGGACGTTCGACGCGTGCTTGAGCAGCCCGACGTTGCCCGCCATGAGGGCGGGGGCCGCGAACCGTACGACCTGCCAGAGCGGAAAGTTCCACGGCATGACCGCCAGCACGACGCCCAGCGGGCGGTAGCGGACATAGGCGCGTGCGGCGCCCGAGTCCTGGACGTCGGCGGCCGACGGGTGCTCGTCGGCAAGCAGTTCCCGCGCGTGCCGCGCGTACCAGCGCATCGACTTGGCACACTTCGCCGCCTCCGCGCGTGCGGCGCCGATCGGCTTGCCCATCTCGGTGGTCATGGTGCGGGCGATCTCGTCGCGGTCCTCCTCAAGGAGGTCGGCGGCGCGATTCAACAAGGTGGCCCGGTGGTCGAAGTCCGTGGTGCGGTACCGGTCGAAGGCCGCGGCGGCCACGGCCAGTCGCAGCTCGATCTCGTCGGACCCCAGGGCGTCGAACGTCTGCAGGGTCTCGCCGGTGGCGGGATCGACCGTGGCGATGGGCATGGGGCAGTCCTCCTGAGGCTCTGACTCGGCTCTCCGACACTCGCGTGGTACGGGCGGACCCGCAACGCGGGCGCCGAGGCCGCGGGTGACCCCGGCATGGCGTGCGTGTGGCGTGCGTATGCCACGGGCCGGCGCGTACGGAACGGGGCGGGGGATCATGTCCCCATGGCCCACGACCACACGCATGTGCAGGAATTCTTCGGCGTCCGGGCAGCGGACTGGGACGCGCGCTTCCCCGACGACGGCCCGGCCTATGCGGCCGCGGCGGCGGGGATGGGGCTGCGCCCCGGCGACAGCGTCCTGGACGCGGGCTGCGGCACCGGGCGCGCGCTGACCGCCCTCCGGGACGCCGTGGGGCCCCGGGGCACGGTGCTGGGTGCCGATCTGACCCCCGAGATGCTCGCGGCGGCCGTGCGGAGCGGTCGCGACGCGGCCGGCGCCCTGGTGCTCGCCGATGTGGCGCGGCTGCCGTTGCGCCCGCGCTGCCTCGACGCGGTCTTCGCCGCCGGACTGATCGCGCATCTGCCGGAGCCCGCCACGAATCTGCGGGAGCTGGCCAGGGTGGTACGGCCCGGTGGGCGGCTGGCGCTCTTCCACCCCATCGGACGGGCCGCGCTGGCCGCCCGGCAGGGCCGGCGGATCACACCGGACGATCTCCGCGCCGAGGGGATGTTGCGTCCGCTGCTGGCGGGGGCGGGCTGGCGGCTGGACTCGTACGTGGACGAGGACGACCGTTTCCTCGCGCTCGCCGTCCGTGAGGGCTGAGTCACCGAATCACCGGGGGCCGGCGTGTGCCGAGTGCGCCGTCGCGTCAGCGGGTATCGAACGTCCGTAGGAGGCGGGGGCCGAGGGATGTGCGGAAGGTGGACGGACCATGTTCGACAAGCTGCGCCGGTTGTTCGTATCGAACCGGAACGCCCCACCGGTCACCGAGCCGGCCGCGTCGCCCCGGAGCTGGTCACGGCAGCACAACCTGTTCGAGGCGGCGGCCACCTATGTGTCGGCGACCGCCGACGACGACCAGGACCGGATGGACGAGGCGTCCGGCTGGGTCTCCCCCGAAGCGCTGTCCTTCGGGGTCAGCGAGCTGGCGTGCCGGGCCGTGATCGCACTGGCGCGCGAGCGGGACGAGTCGCCCCAGACGGTGGCTCGCAGCCTCCTCGGGCTGCCCGCCGCCTGACGGCGGGGTACGGAGCCGTGTGGGCGGCTGCCGACCTCTCGACGGCCGGGCGGCCGACTGGCTAAGGTGCGCCGACAACCGATCGGATGGGGAGGTGCCGTGACAGGTACGGACGAATCCGCCGACGAGGACGCCCTGTTCGTGCTGTCGGCCGTACTGCTGACACCGGCGCAGTTCCCCAGCGTGCTCGGCGACGATTTCCCCGAGGCGTGCGCGGCTCTCGAACTGGAGCCGTACGACCGCGGATACGGGCTGGTGCTCGGCCAGGACGGCACGGGCGCGCGCTGGACGGTGGCTGTCGACGATGTGTCGCTGGTCGCCGTCGCCATCGCCGCCTGGGACTGCGGCATGGAGTACGACCTGTCCCCCGGCGAACGTACGGTGGTCGCGGCGATTCCCGGCTGGCCGCTGGCCCTCGCGGTCGCGGCACCGGGGGTCCCCGCGCCGCACGATCCCGATCCGGAGCCGGGCGCGGACGACGACGCATCGAGACCGACGCTCACACCGCCCGACACGACGGCCTGGGGGCCGGCCCAGCGGCGCCTCGGCGCGGACGAGATCGCGCTTCAGTGGGAGGCGTGGCGCGAACAGTTCGACTCCGAGGACGAGCAGCGGCGGGCGGACGCGGGCACGGAGTCAGCCCCGGACGCGCACGCGGACATGGACGGCGGCGCCGACGACAAGGCCGCCGCGGACAGGGAGAAGGGCTCCGGAGGTCCGGAAGTCCTCCACGACGGGGTGCGTCGCGTACTGAAGGAGCTGCACGGCTACCTGGAGTCACCGCCCGCGCCGGGCCGGGTCCGCTCCGGCTTCGCGCCCGGCGGCGCGCGGATGCTGCGGGCCGACGGCCCCGGCTGGTCCCTCGTCGCCAGGACGGACGACATCGCCTACATCCTGCTGGACGACGAGCCGAACGAAGTGCTGCCGGTGGGCCGCGGGCCCGAGCTGCCCAGACTCCTCGAAGCGCTCGACAAGATCGCCGTCCGCCCGTCCTGACCGACGCGACGGTGCGCGCACGCGCGAGCCCCCGTACGGGTCCGGAGCCATGTCGTGGTTCCGGACCCGTACGGGGGCCTTTCCGCAGGTCAGCGCGTGGTCAGCGGCCGATCTCCTTGCGGGTGATGCGCTTGAGCCGACGGCGCTGCGACGGGTCGAGCATCAGATAGGCCACCGCGGGCACGCCGAGCACCACCAGCAGCGACATCCAGAATCCGATGAATGGAATCAGGAGAAGACCGACGGCCACTCCCCCGACAGCGATCTTTGCCCTAGTCGACATTTTCGACGCCTCCTTCGCGGCCGAGGCCGCTCACTGCTGATTGAACGCCCGCGAGCGTCCTCCAGTTCCACTATGCCGCGCCCGCGTGCGCGGCGCTGCGGTCAGCGGCGTTCCGTCGTGCGGGTCAGGCCGCCGCGCGCAGCGGCGCGCCGACCTCGTGCAGATGTCCGAGTGCCTGCCGGTACGAGTCGACCAGGCCCGTCTCCGCGTAGGCGACGTCCATCTCGCGGCAGTGCGCGCGGACCAGCGGCTGGGCGAGCTTCAGGTGGGGACGCGGCATGCTCGGGAAGAGGTGGTGTTCGATCTGGTAGTTCAGGCCGCCGAGGAACCAGTCGGTGAAGAAGCCGCCCCGTATGTTGCGGGAGGTGAGGGTCTGCCGGCGCAGATGTCCCCAGCTCGCGAACTCCTCCTCGCTGGGGATCTTCATGCCCTTGTGGTTCGGCGCGAACGCCATGCCCAGGTGGAGGCCGTACATCATCTGGTGGATCAGCAGGAAGACGACGGCCTGGCCGACGCTGAGGGTCGTGAAGAGCAGGGCGAGGTAGGCGACGACGTGGACGACGAGCAGTGAGCCTTCGAGAAAGCGCTCACGCGGGGTCTGGCGGCTGCTCTTGCCGGAGAAGACGCACTGGAATCCGTAGACCTTGAGGGCGATGCCCTCCAGGGTCGTCAGCGGGAAGAACATCGCGGCCTGGTTGCGGGTGAGCCAGCGGCGCAGTCCCTTGCGGCCCTCTGTCTGGTGCTGCGCGAAGACGAGGATGTCGGCGCCGACGTCCGGGTCCTTCTCCAGGTGGTTGGGGTTGGCGTGGTGCCGGTTGTGTTTGTCGTTCCACCAGTCCTGGCTCATTCCGAGCAGAAGATTGGCGTGGAAGAGCTGGATGAGACGGTTCCGGCCGCGGGTGGCGCTTATCTGGGCGTGTCCCGCGTCGTGCGCGACGAACGACATCCGGGCCGACAGGAGCGCCAGCGGCGGCGCCAGGAGCAGCGCCCACCAGGACGCTCCGATCAGCACCATGCCGGTCACGACCGCCGCCAGCCCGAGCAGATTGACGGCGATACCGCGGGCGTACCAGGCGGTCCGCCGTTCGAGGAGGCCCTGCTCCCTGACCGTCCGCAGAAGGGGCGCGAAGTCGCTGCCGCCCGTGCGGGCGGCGGGGCCGGGGTTGGTGGTCTCCGCGACTGCTGCGGGGGCCTGGGGCATGTCGGTCTCCGGTCTGTAGGCCGACGATCGTGTAGATCGTTTAGGTGGGAAATGGCAGGTCGGTGAGGCCGTTCGAGTGGCGCTGTTGGAGCTTGATCACGCCGACCGGATGAAACGTACGCGGAGTTGGCCCTTCAGGGCCATGCGGCCAACACCCCGAGGTGCCGGGGGTTATTCCCGACCGCGTAGGTGGTGCTGCCTCCACCCCCTCCATGGCCCATGATTCTTGTCACCGTCCGGCGCCGCCCACGGGCGTCCCGGGCGAGGTACCCTCGGCCGCCCCACCTTCACTAGTCAAACTTGAGGAACGTGTCATCGCCGTACACAGGCCCCCTGCGGCTACGCCCACCCAGATCGCCGAACTCGCGCGCTGCCACGCGCTCTTCCTGCCCGCAGACCCGGCCCGTGCCGGTCTGATCGCCTTCTGGCAGCCGGACGGCGCCGCCCCGACGGACTCCGTGGGTGCCGTCGATGACCTGACCCTCGTCGGCGACGACGTGCGGCTGCGTACCGTCCCGGCCCTGCTGCTGCCCGTACGGGACGCGCTGCCCGTGCTGACCCGCGCGAGGGCGTCGGCGCACGCCTCGCCCGCGGCGGCGTTCTGGGGCGCGGCCGCGCTGCTCGCCCTGCAACTCGCCGCTCGCGGCAGGCTGTTGCCCGGACTCTCGACGGCCGGCCATGACGCCTGGCGGGCCGGGCCCGTCGCCGCCGACGACCTGGAGCGCGTCCGCGCGCTCGCCGCCTCGATGCCGCCCGCCGCACACGCCGTACCGCTCGACGCCCAGACGACGGGCCCGCTCCTGCTCGCCGAACCGGAACGGCTGCTGCGGCAGTTCCTCGACGCGGTCGCCGACGGTCTCGTACGCACACCCGCCGCGCCGATCGCGGCGGGATCACCCGCCTTCGCCGCGCCGGAGCCGCGCCTGCTGCCCGAACTGCGCGGCTGGGCCGCCGACGTGGCGGCCGGGCACGACGCGGGCGTACGGCTGTCGCTCCGGATCGAACTGCCCGGCCTGGCCGCCGTGGCGGAAGGCGAGCCCGCGGAAGCCGAGACCACGGGCGGCGGCTCCCCCGACAGTGGCGCGTTCGGATCCGCCGCCGCGTTCCGCGCCGTCCTGCAGATGCACAGCGTCAGCGATCCGACGGTCGTCGCCGACGCCGCCGCGGTGTGGGCCGGTACGGGTGCCGCGGACGCCTCGGGCGAGGCGTTCGGCCCCCGTGCCCGGATGGACACCCTGCTGGCCCTGAGGCGCGCCGCACGCGCCTGGCCGCCGCTGACACCGCTCCTGTCCGCCACGGTGCCCGACGCCATCGAGCTCGCCGACGAGGAGGTCACCGAACTGCTCGGGGAAGCCTCCCGCGCGCTCGCCGCCACCGGTGTCCAGGTGCACTGGCCGAAGGCGCTGGCGCGCAAACTGACGGCGCGCGCCGTCATCGGCCCGCCCGACACCCGGCACGACGACACGCCGGGCGGAGCCCGCGACGACGAGGACGACACGCGCGGGAGCGGGCCCTCGGACAGGGGTGGTTCGGACCTGCCGTCCTTCCTGTCCGCCGACGCGCTGCTCGCCTTCAACTGGCGCTTCGCGCTGGGCGGCCAGGAACTGACCCGCGCCGAACTGGACCGGCTCGCCGAGGCGACCCGACCCGTCGTACGGCTGCGCGACCAGTGGGTCCTCATCGACCCCGAAGAGGCCAGGCGCGCCCGGGCGAGCCAGGACCGCAAGCTCACCCCGGTCGACGCGCTCGGAGCCGTACTCACGGGATCCACCGAGGTGGACGGCCGCCGGGTCGAGGTGCAGGCGTCGGGCTGGCTCGCGGCGCTGCGCGACCGCCTCGCCGACCCGGAGGGCACGGGGGGCACGGGGGGCACGGGGGGCACGGAGAGGGCCGACCAGGAGATCGGCCAGCCGGCGGCGCTCACGGCGACGCTGCGCGACTACCAGCTGCGGGGCCTCAACTGGCTGCACCGGATGACCTCGCTCGGCCTCGGCGGCTGTCTCGCCGACGACATGGGGCTCGGCAAGACCATCACGGTCATCGCCCTCCATCTGCACCGCCAGACCGACGAATCGGCGGCGGGCCCCACCCTGGTGGTCTGCCCGACCTCGCTGATGGGCAACTGGCAGCGCGAGATCGAGCGGTTCGCACCCGGCACTCCCGTGCGCCGCTTCCACGGCGCGTCGCGCGGCCTGGACGCCCTCGCGGACGGCGAGTTCGTCCTCACGACGTACGGCACGATGCGCCTGGACGCACCAAGACTGGCCGGCGCCGAGTGGGGCATGGTCGTCGCCGACGAGGCGCAGCACGTGAAGAATCCGTACTCGTCGACCGCCGGCCAACTGCGCACCATCGGCGCCAAGGCGCGCGTCGCCCTGTCCGGCACTCCGGTGGAGAACAACCTCTCCGAGCTGTGGGCGATCCTCGACTGGACGACGCCGGGCCTGCTCGGCCGGCTCGCCACCTTCCGTACGCGCTACGCGCAGGCGGTCGAGGGCGGTGACCCGGGTGCGGCGGAGCGGCTGTCCGCACTCGTACGACCGTTCCTGCTGCGCCGCCGCAAATCGGATCCCGGCATCGCGCCCGAGCTGCCGCCGAAGACGGAGACCGACCGGGCGGTGTCGCTCACCACCGAGCAGGCGGGCCTCTACGAGGCCGTGGTGCGCGAAACCCTCGCGGCCATCTCGCAGGCCGACGGCATGGAGCGCCGCAGTCTCGTCATGAAGCTGCTGACGTCGCTCAAGCAGATCTGCAACCACCCGGCGCAGTTCCTGAAGGAGGCCGAATCGCCTCGGGTCGCGGGGCGTTCGGGGAAGGTGGAGCTGCTGGACGAACTGCTCGACACGATCCTCTCCGAGGGGGCGAGCGTGCTCGTCTTCACGCAGTACGTACAGATGGCGCGGCTCCTCGAACAGCATCTGGCCGCACGCGGTGTCCCGACGCAGTTCCTGCACGGCGGCACACCGGTGCGGCAGCGCGACGTCATGGTGCGGCGGTTCCAGGAGGGCGAAGTCCCCGTCTTCCTGCTGTCGTTGAAGGCGGCGGGCACGGGCCTCAATCTGACCCGCGCCGAGCATGTCGTGCACTTCGACCGCTGGTGGAACCCGGCCGTCGAGGCGCAGGCGACGGACCGCGCGTACCGCATCGGCCAGAACCGGCCGGTGCAGGTCCACCGGATGATCACCGAGGGCACGATCGAGGACCGGATCGCCGACATGCTGGCGCGCAAGCAGCGGCTGGCGGACTCCGTCCTCGGCGCCGGGGGCGAAGCTGCCCTGACGGAACTGACCGACGACGAGCTGGCCGATCTGGTCGAGCTGCGAGGGAGTGCGCGATGACCGGAGTCGACAGCGGTGGCGGTGGCAGGGAGAGCGGCGGCAGGGAAAGCGGTGGCAACGGTACGGACGGGGACGAGCGCACCTTCGCCGCCCTCCCGCCTGCGCCGGGACGTAGCTTCGCGCGGACCTGGTGGGGACAGGCGTGGCTGAAGGCCCTTGAGGACACGGCGCTCGACGCGCAACAGCTCAAGAAGGGGCGCAAGCAGGCCCGCGACGGCGCGGTCGGCGCGGTGTCCGTGCGGCCCGGGAGGATCACGGCCGTCGTACGGGACAGCGACGGCACCGCACAGCGCGGCGACGTGCTGTTGCAGCAGCTCAGTACGGAGGAGTGGGACCGGTTCCTGGACATGGCGGTCGAGCGGGCGGGGCACATCGCCGCGCTGCTGGACCGGGACATGCCGCCGCATCTGGTGGAGGACGCGGCGGGCGCCGGGGTCGAACTGCTGCCGGGCATCGGCGATCTGGAGCCCGAGTGTGCCTGCGACGCCTGGGACCTGTGTCCGCACACGGCGGCGCTGTGCTACCAGGTGGCGCGGCTGTTGGACGAGGATCCCTTCGTCCTCCTACTGATGCGGGGTCGCGGCGAGCGGCAACTCCTCGACGAGTTGCACGTGCGCTCGGCGCGCGCCGCGCGGACGCGCCAGAACCCGGCCGAGGGCACGCGTGAGGGCACGGGCGCGGACGGAGGGTCTGCCGATGAGCCGGCGGGCATACGCGCGGACGAGGCGTTCGCGGCGCGGGACATCCTCCCGCCGCTGCCCCCTCCCCCACCGGTCCCGGAGGAGCCCGGCCTGCCGCCGTCGCTCGACACGGAGGCGGAGCCACCACCGGGGATCGACGCGGACGCCCTGGAGTTCCTGGCGGCCGACGCGGCGAGGCGCGCGCTGCGGCTGCTGATCGACGCGCTGTCCTCCGGGCACGAACGACAGCCGCTCGAAGCCGAGTTGACACCCGGTCAGGACGCCGTCCGGCTGGCGGCCTCGTCGGGCGATCCGCTGATCGCGGTGCGGCTCGCCGGGGGCACGGGCCGCCGGCGAGCCGAACTCGGCCTGGCGGTCGACGCCTGGCGCTACGGCGGCGCGGCGGCTCTCGCCGTACTGGAGGAGGAGTGGCAGCCGGAGCCCGAGGCGCTGGCACGCGCGACGGCGGAGCTGGCCGGGGCCTGGGAGGACAGCGAACGCCCGCGACTGCGCGCGGGTGCGGGCGGCCGGTGGACGGTCGTGGGAGCGGACGCACAGCTGCGCTACGGCCGTGACGGCCGCTGGTGGCCGTATCGCAAGGTGCGGGCCGGCTGGGCGCCGGCCGGGGCGCCGGCCGCCGATCCGGCGTCGGCGCTGGCGGGTGTTGGGGCGGAGGGCTGACGGCGGAGGTGACGGGCCGCCCGGAGCGTGGGGCCGCGTGGGTGACCGTGGTGGCTCTTGAAAAGGTGGGGGCAAGGTGCTGCGCGGGCCTGTTCCCCCACCCGCCCCTTCCCACAACCGGGGCGCGCCCCAGACCCCGTACGGCCTTCGGCCGCGCCCTCAAACGCCGGGCGGGCTGCTTTTCGGGGCTCCGCCCCGGACCCCGCGCCTCAAACGCCGGCGAGGCTGCAAATGGGTCCGCGCCTCGCGCACCCGCGGGCTGAGAGCAGCCGGGCGGGAGCCTTGCCCGGTGGCGTACGTGGGGCGAACATGGAGGAGGCCGGTGCAGTAGTGGCCCCGGGAGGCCGAGTTGACGGACGCATGGGTGGCCCTGGCAGAAGGAGCGGATCCGGCGGAGCGGCGCGGAGCGCTGCGCCGCGCGTACGAGTCGTTCGCGACCGCCGGCCGGGTGGACCGTCCCGTACGCCCCGTGGTGGCCGATTCGTGGCAGCGTTCGGCCCGCGCGCACGTCCGTCCCGAAGGGACGGCCAGCGTCGAGCTGTCCGACGACGATCTCGGCGCCTACCGGGACGCGCACCCGCTGGCACACGTGATGCCGCTCTGCCGCGAACTGATGGGGGCTTACGCGTCGGACGGCGAACATCTGATCGCGGTGTGCGACGCCCACGGACGGCTCCTGTGGGTCGAAGGGCACGCCGCGACCCGCGCACAGGCCTGCGGGATGAACTTCGTGCCGGGCGCCCGCTGGGCCGAGGCCGTGGCGGGAACGAACGCTCCGGGCACGGCCATCGCCGTCGACCGGCCCGTCCAGGTTTTCGCCTCCGAGCACTTCCTGCGGCCCGTGCACCCCTGGACCTGCGCCGCCGCTCCCATCCACGATCCGCGCACCGGGCGGCTGCTCGGCGCCGTGGACATCACCGGCGGTGACCGGCTGGCCCATCCGCACAGCCTGGCGTTCGTGGGCGCCGTCGCCAGGGCCGCCGAGTCGCAGCTCGCTCTGCTGGCCCCACCGCCGGCCCCCGGATCCGTACAGCTGTCGGCTCTGGGACGGGACGAGGCGCTGCTCGTCGTGGACGGCCGCAAGACGCGGCTCAGCCGCCGCCACAGCGAGATCCTGACGGTCCTCGCGAACCGCCCGGAGGGCATCTGCGGCGACGAACTGCTGCTGGAGCTGTACGAGGACGAGTCCGTCACGCCCGTCACCCTGCGCGCGGAACTGTTCCGGCTGCGCGGGCTGCTCGGCCCCGATCTGCTGCGTTCGCGCCCGTACCGGCTGACGGCCGCCGTCGACACGGACTTCGGCACCGTCACCCGGAGGCTGGCCTCCGGAGCGGTCACCGGTGCCATGAGCGCGTACGCGGGCCCGCTGCTGCCCGCCTCCCTGTCCCCCGCTGTCGTACGGCTGCGGCGCAGACTCGCCGATCAGCTCAGGGCGGCCCTGATCGCCCGCGGGGATCCGGGGCTGCTGGCCGACTGGGCGTACAGCCCCTGGGGGGGAGGACGACCTCGCGGTGTGGCGCACCCTGGCCGACGCGCTGCCCACGCGGCAGCGTCCCTCCGCTCTCGCCCGCGTGCACGAGCTGGACGCCTGGCAGGGAGTGAGTCGGTCCAGCCAATGAGGCGGTCCGGCGAACGGGTCCGGCCGACGGATGAGCCCGGCCGCCGCTCAAGGACAAACCAGACACCGGACGGACCCCCGCTGAGCCCTCCCGGAAGGCGGACCCGGCCCCGGCTCCCTACTCTCTGTTGATGGAGCACCACAGCCGACTCGCGCGGTGCCCACTCACCCGAAACCGAGGAGTCCGCCATGCCGGAGCTGTTCATCGGTGGCAAGTGGACGACCGCCGCGGGCGGTCAGGTCCGCGAGATCCGCTGCCCGGCGGACGGCACACTCGTCGCGAGCGTGGACGAGGCGGGTCCCAAGGACGCCGCCGCCGCGATCGAGGCGGCCCGTGCCGCGTTCGACCGCGGCCCCTGGCCCGGCACGCCGGCCGCCGAACGCGGCCGGCTGCTGCTGCGCGTCGCCGAACTGCTGGAGCGCGACAAGGCCGCGTTCGCGCGGGCCGAGTCCCTGGACACGGGGAAGCGGCTCGTCGAGAGCGAGTACGACATGGACGACATCGCGAACTGCTTCCGCTACTTCGGCAATCTGACCGCCTCGGGCGGCACCGACCGCGTCGTCCACACCGGCGACCCCGGAGTGGACAGCCGCGTCGTGCACGAACCGGTCGGCGTCTGCGCGCTGATCACCCCGTGGAACTATCCGCTGCTCCAGACCGCCTGGAAGGTGGCCCCCGCGCTCGGCGCCGGCAACACCTTCGTACTGAAGCCGAGTGAACTGACCCCGCACACCGCGATCATGCTGATGCGGCTGCTGACCGAGGCCGGGCTGCCCGACGGCGTGGCGAATCTCGTCCTCGGCGCCGGTCCCACGGCGGGCGCGCCGCTCAGCGAGGATCCGCGCGTCGACATGGTGTCCTTCACCGGCGGTCTCGTCACGGGGCGCCGCGTCATGGCGGCGGCCGCACCGACCGTGAAGAAGGTCGCCCTGGAGCTGGGCGGCAAGAATCCCAACATCGTCTTCGCGGACGCCGACTTCGAGAGCGCCGTCGACTACGCGCTGACGGCGGTGTTCCTGCACTCCGGGCAGGTCTGCTCGGCCGGCGCGCGGCTGCTGGTCCAGGACGAGCTGCACGACTCGTTCGTGGACGAGCTGGTACGCCGGGCCAAGGCGATCCCGATGGGCGGCCCGTTCGACGAGCACGCCCGCACCGGGCCGCTGATCTCGGCGGCGCACCGCGACAAGGTCGAGGCGTATGTGGCGGCGGGTCTCGCCGAAGGCGCCGTACTGCGCTGCGGCGGCAACCGCCCCACCGACCCCGAGCTGCGCAACGGCTTCTTCTACCCGCCGACCGTGCTGGACGACTGCTCCCCCGGGATGTCGGTGGTGCGTGACGAATCGTTCGGCCCCGTTCTGACCGTCGAGCGGTTCAGGGACGAGGACGAGGCGGTCGCGCTCGCCAACGACACCGTGTACGGCCTGACGGGGGCGGTCTGGTCGCAGGACACCGGGCGCGGGCAGCGGGTGGCGTCGCGGATGCGGGCGGGCACCGTGTGGATCAACGACTTCCATCCGTATGTGCCGCAGGCCGAGTGGGGCGGGATGAAGCAGTCCGGCTTCGGGCGGGAGCTGGGGCCGGCCGGGCTGGGTGAGTACCAGGAGGCCAAGCACGTGTGGCGCAATCTCTCGCCGAGTCCTCAGGGGTGGTTCGAGTGAGCGAGCCAGGTAGGTCAGGCACGCCGGATACGCCGTCCGACCCACCGGGTGAACTCTCGCGGACCCAGCTCCAGGACGACGACGACGCGCTCGGCGCACTCGGCTACCGGCCCGAACTCAAGCGGACCCTCGGCAACTTCCACACCTTCGCCGCCGGGATCAGCTACATCTCGATCCTCACCGGCACCTTCCAGCTCTTCTACTTCGGCGTCAGCTTCGGCGGCCCGGCCTACTGGTGGTCCTGGCCGATGGTCTTCGTCGGCCAGCTGATGGTCGCCCTGTGCTTCTGCGAGCTCGCCGCCCGCTACCCGGTCGCCGGCTCCATCTACAACTGGGCCAAGAACATGGGCGGTCCGCACATCGGCTGGCTCGGCGGCTGGATGATGATGACGGCCACCATGGTGACGCTGTCGGCCGTGGCGCTGGCGTACCAGATCACGCTGCCGCAGATCGACAGCCGGTTCCAGTTCATCGGTGACGGCGGCGGCAAGTACGACGCCGCGGCCAACGCCGTACTCCTCGGCTCGGTGCTCATCCTCTTCTCGACCACCGTCAACGCCTTCGGCGTCAAGCTCATGGCGCGGATCAACTCCGCCGGTGTCTTCATCGAGCTGATCGCCGCCGTCGCGCTGATCATCTTCCTGGCGGCCCACATCACCCGCGGCCCCAGCACCGTACTGACCGACACCCAGGGCCATGGCACCGGCCAGACGCTCGGGTACTTCGGCGCGTTCCTCACCGCGTCGCTGGCCTCCGCGTACGTCATGTACGGCTTCGACACGGCGTCGTCGCTCGGCGAGGAGTCGCACAACCCGCGCCGCAACGCGCCACGCGCGATCCTGCGCGCGCTCGTCGCGTCCTTCCTGATCGGCGGACTGATCCTGCTGTTCGCGCTGCTGGCGGTGCCGGACCTGGCCGACAAACGGCTGCGAACGGACGGCTTGCAGTTCGTCCTGCTGGACACGCTGGGGTCGACCATCGGCGAGGTGTTCCTGTGGTGCGTGGTCATCGCGATCACCGTCTGCGTGCTGGCGGTTCAGGCGGCGGGCATCCGGCTGATGTTCGCGATGGCACGGGACAACAACCTGCCCGCGGGCTCGGTGCTCGCCCGGGTCAGTCCGCGTTTCCACACCCCGGTCGTGCCCGCCGTGCTGATCGGTGTCGTGGGGGTCGTCATCCTGGTCATCAACATCAACCAGCCGCAGATCTTCTCAGTGATCACGAGCATCGCGATCATCATGATCTATCTGGCGTATCTGCTGGTCACCGCGCCCATGCTGATCAAGCGGCTGCGCGGTCAGTGGCATCCGGCGCAGGGCAGCTTCACGCTGGGCCGGTTCGGGCTGCCCGTCAACATCCTCGCCGTGCTCTGGGGCGCCGCGATGTCGCTCAACCTCGCCTGGCCGCGCGCCGAGGTGTACAACGCGACCGGCCCGCAGCACTGGTATCTGCGCTGGGGCGCGTTCCTGTTCATCGGCATCGTCGCGTTCGGCGGCTTCGCCTACTACTGGTTCGTCCAGCGGCACAAGACGGGGGTGCTCGCCGAACACCAGGTTCAGGTGGCCGATCCGACGTCACCCGCTCAGCCACCGCCCCACACCTCCGCCGAGTAGCCACCGCCGTACACCGCCCGCACCGCCCGCACCGCCCGCACCGCCCGCACACCCGCACACCCCCGCACCCCCTGCACCTGGAGAAGCGATGTCCACAGCACGCCCCGCGGCCGAGTTCGACTACGTCGTCGTCGGCGGCGGTACCGCCGGCGCGGTCGTGGCCGCGCGCCTGACCGAGGACCCCGACGTCACCGTCTGCGTACTGGAAGCCGGCCCCTCGGACGTGGGCGACGAGAACATCCTCAAGCTCGACCGGTGGATGGCGCTGCTGGAGTCCGGTTACGACTGGGACTACCCGGTCGAACCGCAGGAGAACGGCAACGACTTCATGCGGCACGCCCGTGCCAAGGTTCTCGGCGGCTGCTCCTCGCACAACTCGTGCATCGCCTTCTGGGCGCCGGCGGAGGATCTGGACGAGTGGGGCGCCCTCGGCTGCACCGGCTGGAGCGCGGCCGACTGCTTCCCGCTCTACCGGCGACTGGAGACCAACGACGCGCCCGGCGACCACCACGGCCGCTCGGGGCCGGTGAACATCATGACGATCCCACCGAACGACCCTTGCGGGAGCGCCCTGTTGGAGGCGTGCGCGGCGGCCGGGATCCCCACCACACCGTTCAACACCGGGCGGACGGTACTGCGGGGAGCGCACTGGTTCCAGATCAACTCCCTTCCGGACGGCACCCGTTCGTCCGCCTCGGTGTCGTATCTGCATCCGATTCTCGGCAAGCGGCGCAATCTTGAGGTGCGCACCGGGCTCCAGGCGAAGCGGCTGCTGTTCGACGACACCGCCGATCGGCTTCGCTGTACGGGAGTTGAGTATCTGGAGCCGGACACCGTGCACAGCGGCACCGTCTCCGCGCGCCGCGAGGTCGTGGTCAGCTGCGGGTCGATCGACTCGCCGAAGCTGCTCATGCTGTCCGGCGTCGGCCCGGCCGGCCATCTGCGGGAGAGCGGTGTCGACGTACGGGTCGACTCCCCCGGCGTCGGCTCCCACCTGCAGGACCACCCGGAGGGCGTGATCATGTGGGAGGCGAAGCAACCCATGGTCACCCGGTCCACACAGTGGTGGGAGATCGGGATCTTCGCCGGCACCGAACCGGGTCTGGACCGGCCGGACCTGATGTTCCACTACGGCTCGGTGCCCTTCGACCTGAACACCTACCGGCGCGGCTACCCGACCACCGACAACGCCTTCTGTCTGACGCCGAACGTCACCCGCGCCCGGTCGCTCGGCACGGTCCGGCTGCGTTCGCGCGACTTCAGGGACAAGCCGAAGGTCGATCCGCGCTACTTCACCCACGAGCACGACATCCGGGTGATGACGTACGGGCTGCGGCTCGCCCGGGAGATCGCCGCGCGGGAGCCGATGGAGCAGTGGCGTGGGCGGGAGCTGGCGCCGGGGCCGGACGCGCGGTCCGACGAGGAGCTGCTGGAGTACATCCGTGAGACGCACAACACCGTCTACCACCCGGCGGGCACGGTGCGGATGGGGCCGGTGGACGACGCCGACTCGCCGCTCGACCCGTGGTTGCGGGTGAAGGGCGTGACGGGGCTGCGGGTGGCGGACGCGTCCGTGATGCCGTTCCTGCCCGCCGTCAATCCGTGCATCACGACGATGATGATCGGCGAGAAGTGCGCGGACATGATCCGGGCGAGCTGAACCTGGGCCGGCGCCGGCGCGCAACCTGGTCGCAACGTCCGCGCTCCTAGCCTCGCGGTGAGCGCCGTCCGAAGGCGGGCGGCACCCGCACCGGGAGGCCACAGAGATGACCCGATACGCAGCGCCGGGCACCGACGGCGCGATCGTCTCGTACGAGTCCCGTTACGACCACTGGATCGGCGGCGAGTACGTCCCGCCGGCCCAAGGCAAGTACTTCGAGAACCCGAGCCCGGTCAACGGCCGCCCCTTCACCGAGATCGCCCGAGGCACCGCCGCCGACGTGGAACGCGCGCTGGACGCGGCCCACGGCGCCGCTCCGGCCTGGGGCAGGACGTCGGCCGCGACACGGGCGGACGTCCTCAACAAGATCGCCGACCGCATGGAGGCGCGGCTGGAGGAGCTGGCCGTCGCCGAGAGCTGGGAGAACGGCAAGCCGGTACGCGAGACACTCGCCGCCGACATCCCGCTCGCCATCGACCACTTCCGCTACTTCGCGGGCGCGCTGCGGGCCCAGGAGGGCTCGCTGAGCGAGCTCGACGACGACACCGTCGCGTACCACTTCCACGAACCGCTCGGCGTGGTCGCGCAGATCATCCCGTGGAACTTCCCCATCCTGATGGCGACTTGGAAGCTGGCGCCCGCGCTGGCGGCGGGCAACGCGGTCGTCATCAAGCCGGCCGAACAGACCCCGGCGTCGATCCACTACTGGATGAGCCTGGTCGCCGATCTGCTGCCGCCGGGTGTCGTCAACATCGTCAACGGGTTCGGCGTCGAGGCCGGCAAACCGCTCGCCTCCAGCGCGCGGGTGGCGAAGGTCGCGTTCACGGGCGAGACCACCACGGGGCGGCTGATCATGCAGTACGCCTCCGAGAACATCAAGCCCGTCACGCTGGAACTGGGCGGCAAGAGCCCGAACATCTTCTTCGACGACGTCTCGTCCTCGGACGACGACTTCCGCGACAAGGCACTTGAGGGCTTCACGATGTTCGCCCTCAACCAGGGCGAGGTGTGCACGTGTCCGTCACGCGCGCTGATCCAGCGCGGGCACTACAGCGACTTCCTGGAGGCGGGCATCGCCCGTACGGAGGCGATCGTGCCGGGTCACCCGCTGGACACGGACACGATGATCGGCGCCCAGGCGTCCAACGACCAGCTCCAGAAGATCCTTTCGTATCTGGACATCGGCCGGCAGGAGGGCGCGAAGATCCTGACGGGTGGTCAGCGGATCGAGTACGAGGGCGAGCTGGCCGGGGGTTACTACGTCCAGCCCACGATCTTCGAGGGCGACAACCGGATGCGGGTCTTCCAGGAGGAGATCTTCGGCCCGGTGCTCGCGGTGACGTCCTTCAGCGACTTCGACGACGCGATCAAGACGGCGAACGACACGCTGTACGGCCTCGGCGCGGGAGTCTGGACCCGCGACATGAACACCGCGTACCGCGCGGGCCGCGCGATCCAGGCGGGCCGGGTATGGACGAACTGCTACCACGCCTACCCGGCGCACGCCGCCTTCGGCGGCTACAAGCAGTCGGGCATCGGCCGCGAGAACCACCGCATGATGCTGGACCACTACCAGCAGACGAAGAATCTCCTCGTGTCGTACTCACCGAAGAAGCTCGGCTTCTTCTAGGCGCCGAGAAGGGGCACCTGACCAGGGCGGATGCCGGTCAGGTGCCCTGGATCTCACACATCTGAGCCGTGCGTCGAAAAGCCCCCTTACTCCCACGTCATGGCGGTGGTCCGGCAGGTCGCGTGGCAGATCAAGGACGAGCACGGCGCGGCTTGCGTCAACACGAATCCGGGGCTCCAACAGAAGTCGAAACACCTGCATTTCCATGGGTTCTTCCGTGGGGATCCCGACGAGGACATCCGCGCGAAATACGGGCACCACGACGGCTGGGCCGCGACGTCCGCGACCTGATCACCCTGCGCGTGGTGCCGCGCGATGCCAAGCACGACCAGCGCGCGTGCCTGCTGACGGCACACCGCAAGTGGCGATGTGAGCCGGCCAAGAAGCCCTGAGGCTGAAGCCTGGAGAACCAGCACGGGTGGGCAGGGTGCATCCCCGCCCGGCACCTGGCCTCTTCCTCCCCGTCGTCGTCATGGTCCAGGCCATGTTGGAGAAGTCCCACCTGCCCCGCGACACCCGGTCCGGTGGTGCGTGCGTCAGGTCCGGCGCAGGACGGTGGCCTCCGCGCCCCAGCCGAGCGCGATGGTCCGGTCGACGTCCCAGCCCGACCGCTTCGCGATGGCCGCGATGGCGGCGGCGTCGCGTAGCGGGCTGCCGGTCGCGCCGTACGCGTGCAGGGCCGACTCGGCCGCGTACGGGCTCAGGCCGTCAGGGCGGGACGCCTCGACGAGGACCGCTGTCCGGGTCCAGCCGGCGAGCCGGGTGAGGAGCAGTGTGGCCTCCTGATCGGTGCGGTGGGCGAGGGCCTTCGCGGCGACGGCGACATCGACGGGGCCGGGTGTCCAGTCGATACGTTCCGGTGCCGGCACATGTCCGCGCAGAACCGTGACCGGTGTGGCGTCCTCCGCGATCCGCAGTCGCGGGCGCCGTCCCGCGTCGTCGAGAGCGGCGACCACCGAGGCGCTGCCCGGCCCGGTCAGCAGACAGCTCCCGACGTCCTCCCAGAGGCGGTCGGCCGTCAGACCGTGCAGCAGGAAGACCAACTGCTCGCACTCCTCGACCAGTTCACCGTAGCGTTCCGCGTCGTGGGTCACCGTGTGGTGCAGGGTGGTGCCCGAAGCGAGCCGCCAGGGGGACATACCGTCGCGGAGCGCGGGAGCGAAGTGGGCCAGGGCGAGCAGCAGTTCGGCCTCGTGGCCGGTGTACTCCTCACGCTCGTGATCGTCGAGAAGTTCCTCGCCCGCCGGGCCGAGGCGCAGCCCCGTCCCGTCGCCGGCGCTGACGACCACGTCGTACGCGGCGAGCAGCGGAAGCAGTACGTCGATCCCCGGTCCGGGCACGCCCAGGCGTGTCGCGAGTGCGCCGGCCGGAATTCCCGGTGTGTCGGCCACCGTGTCGACAACGCCGAGCTGCAACGCGGCCCGTGCCGCCAGCCACGGCAGCGGCGACGGGATCCGGCTGCCGGCGGGGTTCCGCGCGACTGCGCCGACATCGGCGGTGCCCTCCGTTTCCGGGGCGGTGGCCTCTTCACGGTGCCAGTAGCCGGTGATGTTCAGGCGGTCCTTCGGGAGCTTTCGTTCACGCTGGAGATACCGGCGTACGGGGAGCAGCGCCCGGCTCTCCGCCGCCGCCCAGGCGTATCCCTCACCCGCCGGCACCGGCAGCGCGCGGACGGCGGCGTCCAGTGCAGCCGCCTCACCCGGCTCCGCGACCACCCAGGTAATCGTGTCGCCGTCGCGCAGCGCCAGTTCCTGGCGCGCCGAGTCGTCCGGAACGGTCACCAGGACATGCGCCGTGGCGTCGAGTGGGCGTTCGTCGAGGAAGCGGCCGATCGCGGGCAGTGCTGTCTCGTCCCCGACGAGAAGGATCCAGTCCAGTTGTTCCGGCAGCCGCAGCGACGACTTGGGCCCGACGAACCACAGCTCGTCGCCCTCCCGCGCCGACGCGGACCAGGTCTCCGCGGGCCCTTCGCCGTGCACCACGAAGTCGAGGTGGAGCTCCCCCCGCTGAAGGTCCACCCGCCGGGGTGTGTAGTCGCGGGTCAGCCGGTGTTCGGCCGGTGTCCACTCGATGCCGTGCGGCAACTGGGCGGGGAGCGCCGCCTGGATGTTCCCGTCCGCGGCCAGGATCAGCTTGATGTGGTCGTCGAACCCGGGTGCGGCGAAGGCGGGATGGACGGTTCCGTCACGGGTGAACGCGGCGAGACCATCGCCACCGAGGACCACTCGCCGCATCCTGGGAGTCACCTCGTACACACGGCGCACGGTGACCCGGCGCAGAACCAGGGGGTGCGTCGTGTACGCGCGCTGGGAGCCCATCAGGAGAACCGCTTCTCGATGTTGTCGAGCAGGGCCATCGACTCGTCGTAGTCGCCGCGCAGCACCCAGTGCGGCAGGTCGTAGGCGTGATTCGTCTTGAAGGCGGGCAGTGCGCCGTAGACGGGGTTCTTCTTCAGCGTGGTGACGTCGGTCGTGTCGGCGTTGAAGCCCATGACGAACACGGACGGCTGGGTGATCGTCTGGCCCACCTTCTCGGTCGACAGCTCGAACATGTCGCCGCCTCCCCCGTACGCCTTGAAACCACCCTCGGCGAAGACCGGCGCCGGCTCGATGCCGACCTTCTTCAACTCGGTGGGCAGGCCCACGCTCTCCACCAGGCCGTAGGCGGTGCCGTCGCCGGTGAGGGCGAGGAAGGACACGGGGCCGGGCGGCGGCTCGATCGCCTCCTTCACCTCGGCGATCCGCTTGTCGTAGGCGGCCAGGTGCCGGTCGTAGACGTCGTCCTTTCCGAACACGTCGTCGGCGAGGAAGGAGAACTGGCTCTGCCAGTCGCCGAGTTCCTTGCCCACGAGGACGGTGGGAGCGATGTCGGAGAGGTTGTCGTACACCTTCTCCGCCTGGAACAGCGGGAAGCCGATGCCTCCGCCGACGATGAGGTCGGGCTCAAGAGCGAGGATCGCCTCCAGATCGAAGCCGTCGACACTCCACGGCAGGAACGTCGTGCCGTCGCCCTTCGCCTCCTTCTCCCAGTACGGGGAGAACTTGCCCTTGCCGTCGGCGTCCTCGGGAATCGTGGCGTGCACCGGCACATCGAGGTCGTAGAGATACCCGGCGAGTGCGTGGTTCAGCACGACCACCCGCTTGGGATCGGCCGGCACCTTCACCTCGCCGTAGTCGGTCTTGACGGTACGGGACTTCGCGGCGGGCGCCTTGTCGCCGTCGCCCGAGGGGGCGGAGGCAGCCGAGCAGCCGGTGAGGGTCAGCGCGGCGGCGAGCGCAAAGGTGAGAAGGCGGGCAGGAGCAGACATGGGACCTCATGTGACTGGGCAAGCTCGCACGTTCGAGCTGTTGGTAAGGTGAGGCTAACCTGACTTTTTCCGTCGTACTGATCCGAGTGCGACATCGCGGGTGACGGACACGACGCCGCGCAGACAACGGGAGGCACGCTTGCCGGTGACATCCCTCGGCACCGTGGTCGCCGAGAACGCCATCCGCTTTTTCGGGCACGACACCCATCGGCACGACGAGCCGCACCTCGTCTACCTGGTATCCGGCAACGCCCGCCTGTCCACGGGCGGCGAGGAGTGGCGGCTCACGCGACACGAGGCCGTCTGGCTCGCTCCCCACGTGGCGCACGCGCTGCGGATCGAGCCGGGCGGAATGGCACTCGGCCCCACCCTGAACCCCACCGACCTGCCCCGATGCCGTGTGCAGCCGCTCGGGGCCGTACCCGCGATTATCGAACTCATGACCACCATTCTCGGCGCGGCACCGAGCACGGCGGAGCAGGTCCTGCCCTTCCGTCAGGCACTGGGGCGCGTGCTGAGAGGCATCTCCCGGCCGTACTTCCCGGTCGTGCCGCCCACCCATCCAGCGGTGCGCGCACTCGCCCGCGAAGCCCTGCGCACTCCCGCCATGACGCTGGAAGGGCTCGCCGTACAGCACCGGATGAGCCCTCGTCAGGTGCAGCGCGTCTTCCTCGACGAGACCGGACTGCCCTTCACACGGTGGCGCAACCGGGCCAGGATGAACGCCGCCGTCGAACACCTCCGCGGCGGGGGTGAGCTGACGGCCGCGGCCAGAGCAGCGGGCTACGCGACCCGGGCGGGACTGCTGCGCGCGCTCAGTCGTGAGTCCGGGGTGCCCGTGAGTGCGCTCGCGGCTGACGCGGTGGGGGCGCTCGGAGGGCACTGAGCCGGGAGCCAGGCAGTTTCAGTCAGTTCACCTACGTCGATCACGCACGGTACTTCGGGCTGTCCGGGCGGCGGATCGCTCAGGGAGGTTCGATGACACAGGCGCTCGGGAGGACGGCCGCGCCACCACCGGCCGCGTCGGCACCGGCCGCGTCGGCACGGTCGCCGCGTCGCAGGACGCGCCGGCTCATCGGCCTGGGCGTAGCCGTCGGCACGCTCCTCGTGGCGGTGCTGCTCAGTGTCGCGATCGGCTCGGCGATGCTCCCCCTCGACGTGGTGTGGCAGGCGCTGACCGCTCCCGACGGCTCCGCGTCGCACGCCACGATCAGCGCAGCCCGGGTGGACCGCACCCTGCTCGGCATCGTCGTCGGTGTGTCCCTGGGCGTGGCGGGAGCACTCATCCAGGCACTCACCCGCAATCCGCTCGCCGACCCGGGTGTCCTCGGCGTCAACGCCGGCGCGGGTTTCGCCGTCACCCTGGGCGTGGCCGTCTTCGGCGTCACGCGCATCGAGCAGTATCTGCCCTTCGCCTTCGTCGGCGCCATCGCCGGTTCGGTCGTGGTCTACCTCGCCGCGAGCGGCGGACGGGCCGGGCCATCGCCACTGCGGCTCACCCTCGTCGGGGTCGCTTTCACGGCGGTGCTGACCGGCATCTCCCAGACCCTCGCCCTGATCGACACGGAGACCTTCGACCGCATGAGGTTCTGGGGAGCGGGCACCATCACCGACCGCCCGACGGGCACCGCCGGTGACATCGTGCCCTTCGTCCTGGCCGGCCTGCTGGCCGCCGTCTGCTGTGCGCGCCCGCTCAACGCGATCGCACTCGGCGACGACGCGGCACGGGCTGTCGGGCTGCGGGTCGGCGCGACCCGGTGCGGTGTGGTGATCGCGGTGGCCCTGCTGTGCGGTGCGGCGACGGCCGCGGCGGGCCCGCTGATGTTCGTCGGTCTCCTGGTGCCGCACGCCGTGCGATGGCTCACCGGGCCCGACTGGCGCTGGATCCTCGCCTACTCCGCCGTCCTCGCCCCGGTGATCGTGCTGCTCGCCGATGTCCTGGGCCGGCTGATCCTGATCCCCGCCGAGTTGCAGGTCGGCGTCATGATGCCGCTCATCGGCGCGCCCGTACTGATCCTGCTGGTGCGCCGAAGCCGGATGAGGGAGCTGTGAACGGGGTGTTCGTCCTCAGAGCGGGGCCTCTGAGCCTGCGAGCGACGCGCCGCGCGGTCACCGTGTGCGGGCTGCTGTGGATCGCGCTCGTCGCGCTGGCCCTGTGGGCCTTCACACTCGGCAGCTACCCGCTGAGCCTCGGCGACCTGACCGCGGTCATGTCGGGCACAGCCACGGACAGCATCCGCACCGTCGTCCTGGACTGGCGGGCGCCGCGCATCGTCGCCGCCGCACTGTTCGGCGCCGCCCTCGCCGTGGGCGGCGCGATCTTCCAGTCCCTGACCCGTAACCCGCTCGGCAGCCCCGACGTCATCGGCTTCACCACCGGCTCCTACACCGGTGTCGTCCTCACGCTGCTCGCGGGCGCGAGCAGTTACCAGGCGCTCGCGGCCGGCGCGCTCGTCGGCGGCCTTGTCACCGCCCTCGCCGTATATCTGCTGGCGTTCCGGCGGGGTGTGCGGGGCTTCCGGCTCATCATCGTGGGTATCGCGGTCGGTGCGTTGCTGTCCTCGGTCAACACGTGGTTCTCGGTGAAGGCCGATGTGGACACCGCGTTGAGGGCCGCGGTGTGGGGTGCCGGCTCACTGAGCGCCATCGGCTGGCCCGCCATCGTGATGGCCTCCGTCCTGACGGCGGGGGTCGCACTGATGGCCCCCGTGGCGCAGCGCCGCTTGCGATGGCTCGAACTGGGCGACGACACTGCGGCGATGCTGGGAGTACCCGTCGAGCGCACGAAGCTGCTGCTGGTCGTTCTCGGCGTTGCCGCGACAGCCGCGGTGACCGCTGCGGCGGGCCCCATCGCCTTCGTCGCGCTGGCCGCGCCGCAGATCGCCCGCCGTCTCACCGGGCGAGGAACCTCCGTCGACCTCGCAGGTGCGGCGCTCGTCGGCGCGCTGCTGCTGCTCAGTGCCGACATCGCGGCGCAGCACGCGATTCCCGGTGTGTCGCTACCGACAGGTGCGGTGACCGTGTGCGTCGGCGGGGCGTATCTGCTGGCCCTGCTGGTACGGGAGTCCCGACGGGGGTTCTAGGTGCATGCTCTGGAAGCCGGGCAACTGTCAGTCGGTGGTTCGTGACGGCAATGCGGTGCGTGGGCGATGGGCTCGAACCTCCACCGGGCGTCCATCGGGATCGCGAGCTGTCATCGTCCACTGCGTGGGCAGTGTCTCGATCTGCCCGACCGGCCACCCGGCGCCCAGGATGTGATCGCGAACCTCACACAGTTGCGCGTATGTTCCCACGCGCAGCCCCCATCCCGCATTGCAGCGGGAATCGAGATCAGTGGTGGGGGCGGTAGCGGTTTCGACGATCATCAGGTGGTCGTCCCCGCCGACATCGATGACTGCGATCCGAGGATCGGAAAGGGTTGCGGCGCGCTCGAATGCGAGCGCCGCTCCGAGCAACTCCGTGTAGTACGCCACGAGCCGGTCGAGGTCGGTCGTGGACAGAGTCAGATGGTTGATTCCGAAGAGATCGGGCATGGTGGGCCAACTGTAGTCCAGCCGCTGGAGGGCACCAGAAGTCATCGACCTCGGCCAGGTCCTGTCCGGCGGATCTTCGGGGATCGGCCCGGGGCGTCCGGTGCGGTGCGTCGCAAGGCGGAGGATCGTGCCCGTACTGGACGTACTCGGATGCCTTCGAAAACGCCGACAACGAAGCGAGGTGCCGTGCCAGGCGTCCCGGACCCCCGAAGATCCGCCGGACAGGGCCTAGTCGATCACCGCCAGGGTGAACGCCGGCGGAAGACCCGCAGGGGCGAGTTACGGCACCAGCGGCCTGACATCCACGCGGGAACTCGCCCCCCTGCGACGACATCCTGGGCTCCACGCCCCTGCGGGTCGGCGCCCAACCTCGCACTCCGGGCTGTTACGTGGCGCGGGACGACCGTAGTTGGGCATCTCTACCCGCCCAGGGCGCAGGACTCCCCGGATCCTGGCTCTGCGCGGGTCGAGCCTGCCCCGGACGTCGCGATGTGTTGTGTTCGCGGACACGGAAGGGGCAGGGAAGGGGCAGGGAAGGGGCAGGGAAGGTGCGCCGGGCACGTTCCGTGGCTGGGCGAGGGACGCCGGGTCTATCCCCGCGCCGGGGATCTGGTGGTGAGCAGCCGGGCGGTCACGGCGGAGAGCGCGAGGAGTCCGAGCCCGGCTCCGGCGGTGAAGCTCAAGACGGCCGAGGAAGAGCCCACGAAGCCCGCGAACACCAACACCGGCACGATGCGGCAGGCAATGGCCCAACCACGTCGGTCCTCGGCCGCGAAGTGCCGGGCCACGATGAAGAACGCGGCACACAGAGCGAGGTAGCCCACCATGCCCACCACGAGGTGTACGGCGCCGTGCGTACTGATCGAGCCGGCCGAATCCACCGGCGTGCCCGCCGGGAATCCCTTGCCCGGGTCGGCCTTGAAGATCCCGGAGACCAGGAACGCGACACCGAGCACACCGATCAGCCGGGGAACCCAGACTCCGCCGGGGGTGCCGCGCATCGCCCGGTGCATCCCGATCGCACCGCAGACCATCAGCGTGGCGGCGATGAGGAAGGAGACCACCTGGATCCATCCCAGGGAGCCCAGACTGAGTTGGCTGATGGCGTTGCGGGTGAAGTCGAAGCCCTCTCGCGTCAGGCCCTGGATCACACCCACGCCCAGGAACAGCGGGCCGGCCACGATCCCGGCGCCCAGCAGGGCCCGCGTCGACGGTCGAATCGAGGTCGCGGAGTTGACGGGGGCGTGCCTGTCGGTGCTCGTGTCGTTCGTCGTGTGGGCCATGGGATCTTCCTCCGGGGTAATTGGTCGACATCACTGGGACTCAATGGGTAGAGACCAGCCGCGACCGGAAAACTCATCGAACGGAGCGGCCCCGGCACGCGCGGGGGCTCGTACAGTCCCCGCCGAGCGGGTAACGGACAGCACCCTGCGGGACCTGGCGGAGTGACAGCGACTTCTGGCAACTCACGGGCGAGGAAAGCGCTTAGCCGCCGCTCACTCGTTCGCGTCCGACTCGATGGCCATCGGAAAGACGAGCCATGGTTCCCGGCGGCGTTCGCCGCCTTGCAGGCGATCACCGAGGGCACGGGCAACGACTGGGAAACCGTCGCCCCCTTCCATGGCCGCGGTCCCGGCACCAGCCAAGCCAGGACAGCACCCCCGCCCGGCGGGAGTTCCACATCAGCGGCAGGCCCCGGGCGCTGGACGAGCGGCTCGATCGATTCGGCGAATTGCGCCGCAGCCTCCCCGGCGTCAGCGAGAAGGTCCTCACCCAGCAACTACGGGAGTTCGAGGCGGACGGGATCGTCCGGCGGACCCTGTTCGAGGAGACACCACCCCGAGTCGAGTACGAACTGACCGGGAACGGTGCCGAACTCTAGAGCCACCAGGACTGCGGCCAACGCAGCCGTCTTCGACGCACCGGGCCTCGCCGAACAGATCACCGCCGTCACCGCGCTCGACCGGTTGGGCGGGCCCGACGACGTCGCCGATGTGGTCGCCTTCCTCACGTCCGACGCCGCTCGCTGGATCACCGGCCAGGTAATCGACGCGAGCGGCGGCCTGTTCCTCGGTCCACGCGTCTGACCAACGACGGCGACACGACGGCCGGATAGTTCACGACCGTCCAGAACCAGGAACCGGCCCGGCCGCCCACAGAGCGGGATCGCCCTCAGACGATCCGCGCCGATCGGGGTGCCGAAAAGGTCCGACGCGGTCAGGCACGCCATTCGGTCCGGATGCCGAGCAGTTCCTTGAGGCCGACGAGTTGCTGCCAGGTCCTGTCCGGCGGCGCTTCGGGGATCAGCCCGGGGCATCCGGTGCGGTGCGTCGCAAGGCGGAGGATCGGCCTCGTACTGGACGTACTCGGATGCCTTCGAAAACGCTGTCAACGAAGCGAGGCGCCGTGCCAGGCGACCCGGACCCCCGAAGACCCGCCGGACAGGACCTAGGGCGTGTTGCGAAAGTAGCGCCGTCCGCCCGAAAGGCGGGGCCGACGGCGTCTGGTGCGTGCGATCGCAAGGCGGAGGATCGTTCTCGTACTGGGCGTACTTGGATGATTCCGACAACGCGGCGAGTGCGCGTGCCAGGCGTCGTCGGCCAGGCGGGACTTTCGAAACATGCCCTAGATGATCAATTCCAAGGGGCTTAGTGGTCGTAGGCAGTGAGCGTGCGCATGGTCGGCTGGCCGGTGCGGTCGTTGTGCCAGATCGCGGCGGTGAGCGCGAGGATGCGTTGCAGGACTCGGACGGTCACACCATTGGGGGTGCGGCCTCGGTGTCGTTCGAGGTCGAGCTGGCCCTTGAAGGTCTCGTTGACCGACTCGATGACCTGGCGCAGTGGCTTGAACAGCTGTGATCCGGCTCGCTGTGGCTCGCCCTTGCGGGCCGGCCGCAGGAGGCGGATGTCCAGGTCGGCGAGCCGCTGTTCGAACTCTCGGCCGAAGTAGTTCTTGTCTCCGATCAGTGTCTGTCCCGGGTGTTCGGCGGTGAGACGGGGTTCGACGGCGAGCAGGTCGAGCAGGGTCTCGCGCTCGTCTGCCTTGGCCCCGGTGAGTGCGAACGCGATCGGCAGGCCGTGAAGGGTGCAGACCAGATGCAGCCGCAGTCCCCAGAAGTAGCGCGAGTGGCTGGCGCAGTAGCCGTACTGGGCCCATCCGGCCAGGTCGGAGCGTTTGACGGTCTCTCGGGAGCGCCCGCACTCGACGGGCGTGGAGTCCGCCACCCACACGTCGTCGCTCCACAGTGTGGTGTCGCGGGCCAGTGCCCGGGTGACCCGGCGGATCAGTTCGGCGGCCTTGCGCAGCCGCTTGTTGTAGCCGGGCTGCTGGGGCAGGTACGGAAAGAGGTGGCGCAGGTGGGCGCCGGCGTGGCGCAGCCAGCGGGCCTCGGAGGTGAAACCGAGCATCGCCTGCATCATCGCCAGCGTTACCAGCTCGGCGTCGCTGAGCTGCGGCACGATGCCCACGGCCGGACGCTGCGGGGCGAATTGCGGCGAGTCCTTCAGCAGGTCGTCGGTCTTCACATAGAGTGCGGTCGCGAGGGTGTCCAGGTCGTTCGTCACAGACTGACCTTGGGCGCCCTCGCATCGTCCGCGCAGGCAGTGCGAGAACTTCGCTCAGCTGGGCGCGACAGGCTGTTCGAGGAGCTCGTCCGGTCCGTCGAATCCGCAGCGCCGGTACAGCGGCGCACTGCGCTCAGACGGCCACACGATCAACGTATCCAGGCCGCGAACGCGCGCATAGCCGGTGGCCTCGTCGAGCAGGGCCTTGCCCAGACCGCGATTGCGCTGTTCAGGGGCGACGTAGAAGTTCGTCACGTAGCCCAGGGCGTCGGAACCCGGGTAGGGACTGGGGACCTTCTCCACAAGACACACGAACACGTGACCACAGGGCCGACCGCCCACTTCCGCAACCCAGGCACGCCACGGCCCGACCATCCGGGAACGCAGCCACTGCTCGCACTCGGCGGTGAACTCCTCTTCGTTCCGCGGGACTTCATCTCCGCCGTCCTCCACCTTGAACCGCCAGCGCATGGCTGCCAGCGCGGTCGCGTCATCGGACTCGGCCCGACGGATAACAACGTCACTCATGGCCAAACTCTCGCAGACCGATCCGACGAAGCGAAACTGCCTACGACCGTCCAACGACCCCTTGGAATTGATCATCTAGGGGGCCGTCGGCCCCGGATCGACCGGGTGGGCCGCCAGAGCGTGCACCGTGACGTCCATCCAGGGCCAGACCGGCAGCGACGAGATGATGGTGTGGAGTTCGGTGGGGTCCGCGGCCCGCCACAGTCCCCAGTTCTCGGTCCGGCCGGGCACCCGCCACATACGGACCAGGGATCCGGACGCGGCGAGTTCGGCGGCGCGGCGGCGCTCCTCGTCGGAGACCGCCGCCTTGCGTTCGGGGTCCATGGCCTCGGGCCAGGTGATCCGGATGTTGACGAGAAATTCCATGGGACGCGTCCTGTTCCTGTGAGGCTGGGAGGTTCCTGAGGCGGGCGGGCCAGCGGGCAAGCGAGCGGCTGCGGGCGGTCAGTTGCCGAACGGGTCGGCCGGGGTGCCGTGTTCGGTGATGACCGACTTCGTCTGAAGGAACTCGGCGACGGCCTCGACGCCGTTCTCCCGCCCCAGGCCGGACTGCTTGTAGCCGCCGAACGGCACACTCCAGTGCAGCAGCCGGTAGGTGTTCACCCAGACCACGCCCGCCTCCAGCCGTCGGGCCACCCGGTGCGCGCGAGCGGCGTCGCGGGTCCAGAAGCCCGCGGCCAGGCCGTACTCCACGGAGTTGGCGAGCGCGACCGCCTCGTCCTCGGTGTCGAAGGGGTGCACGGTGACGACCGGGCCGAAGATCTCCTCCCGGCAGACCGCGAGGTCGGGTGCGGCGTCGGCCAGCACGGTCGGCTCGTACCAGAAGCCCGCCGCGGCGGGCGCGGCGACCGTGGCCCGCCGCCCGCCGGTGACGGCCCGCGCGCCCTTCGCCAGGGCGTCGTCCACATATCCCTCGATCCGCGTCAGAGCCGCCGCCGAGGCCACCGGTCCGACGTGGGTGCGCGGATCGCGGGGGTCGCCGACCCGCAGCAGCCCGACCGCCTCCCCGTACCGCCGTAGGAACTCCTCGTACACCTCGCGCTGTACGAGTACCCGGGAGCCCGCGACACAGGTCTGGCCGGCCGCGGCGAAAGCGCCCTGCCGGGCCGCTACGACAGCGGCGTCGAGATCGCCGTCGGCAAAGACGATATGCGCGGACTTGCCGCCGGCCTCACAGACGTAACGCTTCATCCGCTCGGCCGCGCGTGCCCCGAGCGTACGGGCGACAGCGGTGCTGCCGGTGAAAGTGACCATGGCGACGTCGGGATGGTCCGTGAGGCGGCGGCCCTCGTCGGCGCCGCCGATGACGACGCCGATCACCCCGGGCGGGAACCCCGCCTCCAGGGCCAGTTCGGCGAGGCGCACCGAGGAGGCCGGGGCCTGCGGCGGCGGCTTGAGGATCACGGTGTTGCCTGCGGCCAGGGCCGGGGCGAGCTTCCAGGAGCCCAGCGAGAGCGCGCCGTTGAAGGGGGTGAGCGCGGCGACGACGCCCAGCGGTTCCTGCGTGATGAGCGCCCTCGCCGTGCCGCTGAGCGGACGCGAGATGTCCTGCATGGTCTCCGCCACTCCCGCGAAGTAGCGGTACCAGCGGGCCAGCGCGCCGACCTCGCCCCGGGTGGCTGTGAGGGGTTTGCCGTTCGCACGGGTTTCCAGCGCCGCGAGTTCCTCGGTGTGCGCGACCAGCACATCGCCGAGGCGGTGCAGCAGATCGGCGCGGGCGTGGGCGGGGAGCGCGCCCCAGGAGGGGGCGAGGAAGGCGGCGCGGGCTGCTTCCACGGCGGCGTCCACGGCGTCAGGGTCCTGGTACGCACGTGCCCAGACCTCCCCGGTCGCCGGGTCGGTCAGCGGCACCGCCGTACCGGCCGGCGCGCGCCGGGCCCCGCCCGTGTGGGAGGTGTAGTCCTCGATGGCCGGCGGGGTGTCGGGGGTGGTCATGGAGTGGTGGTCCTTTCCTGGGACGGGGGCTGCGTGGAGGGGGTTTGCGTGGACAGGGCGGCTCGTACGTCGGGGGTGTCGGCGTGGTGGCAGGCGAGGGTGTGTCCGGCCGCCCCGACTGCGACGGTCGGGGGCGGTGCGCCAGTACGGCAGACCTCGGTGGCGAACGGGCAGGAGCGCTGGAAGCGGCAGCCCGGCAGCGGATCGGCCGGGTCCGGGGGTTCCGCGCGGGTGCGGATCCCGCCGCGGAGGCCGGGTGCCCGGGGGTCGGGCACGGGCACGGCCGCCAGCAGCGCGTGCGTGTAGGGGTGGCGGGGCGCGGAGAACACCTCGTCGCAGGGGCCGCTCTCCATGATCAGGCCGCCGTACATGACGATGACATGGTCCGAGATGTGCCGTACCACGCTCATGTCGTGGGAGATGAAGAGAAAGCTGACGTCCTGTTCGCGGCGGAGGTCTTTGATGAGATTGACGATCTGGCCCTGGATGCTGACGTCGAGCGCGGAGACGATCTCGTCGCAGACGATGAAGCGGGGTTCGACCGCGAGGGCACGGGCGATGGCCGCGCGCTGGCGCTGCCCGCCGGAGAGTTCATGGGGATGGCGGTCGGCCAGCTCCGCGCGGAGACCGACCTGCCCGAGGAGTTCGTCAACCCGCTCGCGGATCTGCTCGCGGGGCACCGTCCGGTGCACGGAGATGACCTCGCGGATCATCGCCCTGATGGTCATCCGGGGGTTGAGGCTGGCGTACGGGTCCTGGTAGACGATCTGCGCGAGCCGGGGCAGCGAGCCCTCGCGGCGGATCTCGTCCAGGGGGCGGCCGTGCACGCTGACCTGGCCCGAGGTGATGGGCGAGAGGCCGACCAGGGCGCGCCCGGTGGTGGTCTTCCCGCTGCCGCTCTCGCCGACGATGGTGACGATGCCGCGGGCCGGCACGGTGAAGGAGACCCCGTCCACGGCGTGCGCGGTGCCGGTGACCCGGCGCAGCACCCCGGTGCGGAGGGGGAAGTGGACCCGCAGGCCGGTGACGGCGACGGCGTCGGGTGCGTCGGGTGGTCCGGCGGTGGCGGAGGGCAGGGTGCCGGCGGCGTTCATGAGCGCCCTTCTCGGTGGTCCGCGCCGATGGGGACCGGTGCGGTGTAGGGGCAGCGGACGACGTGCCCGGGGGCGGTGGAGATGAGGGGAAGGAGTTCGGGGACGGAGTCCTCGCACGTCGCGCGGGCGTCGGTGCACCGGGGCTGGAAGGCGCAGCCGGGCGGCGGTGCGGCGGGGTCGGGCGGGAAGCCGGGGATGGCGGGCAGGTGCTCGACCCGCTCGCGGTCCATCCGGGGAATGGACTCCATGAGCGCTCGGGTGTACGGGTGGCCGGGGTTGTCGAAGAGCGCGGTGGTGGGGGCCATCTCCACGATCCGGCCCGCGTACATCACCGCGATCCGGTCGGTGACCCCGGCGACGACCCCGAGGTCGTGGGTGATGAGGATGAGGGCCATCCGGAGGTCCTTGCGGAGCCGGTCGATGAGCTGGAGCACCTGGGACTGGATGGTGACGTCGAGTGCGGTGGTGGGTTCGTCGGCGATCAGGATCTGGGGTTCGCGGCTGATGGCCATGGCGATCAGAACGCGCTGGCGCATGCCGCCGGAGAGTTCGTGGGGGTAGCTGCGGAGCCGTTCGCGGGCGGCGGGGAGGCCGACGAGGTCCAGGAGTTCGGCGCACCGCGTGGCGGCCTCCCGTCGGCTGAACCCGTCGTAATGGATGAGGGGTTCGGCCATCTGCGTGCCGATGGTCATGGCCGGGTTGAGCGCGGAGAGCGCGTCCTGGGAGACGAGTCCGATGCCGGAGCCCCGGACGGTCCTCATCTGCCGGGGTGTGAGCGTGGTCAGGTCCCTGCCGTCGAAGGTCACCCGGCCGGAGATCTCGACGCCGGTGGGGGCGAGCATCCGCAGCACCGCCAGCATGGTCTGGCTCTTGCCGCAGCCGGACTCGCCGACGACGCCGAGCGATTCGCCGGCGGCGACGCCGAAGGAGACGTCGCGCACGGTCTCCAGGGGGGTGCCGTCGTTCCGGTCCTGGCCGCGGTAGGCGACCTTGAGGTGTTCAACTTCCAGTACGGTCACGGTGATTTCCTCCCTCTAAGCCAGTTTGATCTTCGGGTTGAAGTACGCCTGGAGCACGTCGACCAGAAAGTTGATCAGCACGAACGCGATGGCGATCACGAGGATCCCGCCCTGTACGAGGGGGATGTCCCGGGTGGAGATGGCCTGGTGGAGTGCGAGGCCGATGCCCGGCCAGGAGAACACCGTCTCGGTGAGCACCGCGCCGCTGAGCAGGAAGCCCGCCTGCAGGCCGATCACCGTGATGACGGACGGCATGGCGTTGGGAAGCACATGGCGGACGATCACCCGGAACTCGCCGACGCCGCGCGAGCGGGCGGTGCGGACGTAGTCGTTGCCGATCACCTCCAGCACCGATGAGCGGGTCATCCGGGCGATGACCGCCAGCGACCAGGCGGCGAGGGTGATGACCGGCAGCAGCATGTGGGCGGCGACGTCGAGGGCTCCGCCGCCGCCTATGGACGTCATCCCGGTGGCGGGAAGCATCCGCAGTTGCAGCGAGAAGACAACGATGAGCACCAGTCCGAACCAGAACGACGGTACGGAGTTGAAGAACAGCACGCCGACGGTGAGGCCGCGGTCCCGGGTCGAGCCGGGCTTCTGCGCGGCCCAGGTGCCGATGGCGACGCCGACGACCGCCGCGACGACGATCGCGGTGCCCGACAGCAGCAGGGTGTTGAGCAGCCGGTCGGAGAGGACTTCGGAGACCGGCCGGCCGAAGGAGAGCGAGCGGCCCAGATCGCCGTTGAGGAGGCTGCCGAGGTAGGTGAAGTAGCGGGAGACGGCGGGTTGGTCCAGGCCGAGGTCCTGGCGGAGTGCCTGGCGGTCCTCCTCGGAGGAAGTGGGGCCGAGCAGGGCGCTCGCCTGGTCGCCGGGGATGATCTGGCCGAGGCCGAAGGTGGCGATGGTGACCCCCAGAATGACCGGGAGCATGTGCAGCGCGCGGCGCAGCGTGAAGGTCAGCATGGCGAATCTCCAAGGCTGTTCATGACCGGCTCCGCCGGGTCCACGGGGTGCGTCCGCCGCCGCGGGCCGCCCGCGATTTGCGGCTGCGCGGGTCGAGACGGTCGCGGATGCCGTCCCCGAGCAGGTTGAACCCGACGGCGAGCACGACGATCGCGAGGCCGGGGATGGTGGCGACATGTGGTGCGGTCACCAGCAGGGCACGTCCGCCGCTGAGCATCTGGCCCCAGTCGGGTGTGGGCGGCTGTGCGCCCAGGCCGAGGAAGGCGAGGCTGGAGCTGAGAATGACGTTGCGGCCGGTCTGGAGGGTGGCGAAGACGACCACGCCGCCGAGCAGGTTGGGGGTGATGTGGCGGAAGGCGATGCGCAGATGGCCGTAGCCGAGGGCGCCCGCGGCCTCCACGTACTGCTCCTGCCGCAGGGCGATGACATTGCCCCGGACGATCCGTCCGAACTCGGGGATCGTGACCACGACCATGGCGATGACCATCGAGGTGACGCCGGGGCCGAGTGCGACGCCGATGCCGAGGGCGAGCAGGATCCCGGGGAAGGAGAACATCACGTCGAAGATCCGCATGAGCATGCTGTCGAGCCAGCCGCCGACGTAGCCGGAGAGCAGTCCGATACAACCGCCGATGACGAGCGCCGCCAGCGTCGGCAGCACGGCGACCAGCAGGGCGAGCCGGGTGCCGTACATCAGCCGGCTGAGGATGTCGCGGCCGACCTCGTCGGTGCCCAGAAGGTGGCCGTCGCTGAAGGGGCCGAGCCCGATGGAGGAGGGGTTGGTGGCGAGCGGGTCGTCCGGGGTGATCAGGGGCGCGAGCAGAGCGATGAGGATCGTGGCGGCGACGATGGCGCCGCCGATGAGGACGGTGGTGTTGCCGGAGCCGACGAGCGCGCGCAGGCGGGTGCGCCGCCGAGGGGACGCGGCCCGCACGGCGTCGGGGCGGGGTGGTGCCGCAGTGGCCTTCATGGCTGTGATCTCCTCACCGGCGGCGGATGGTGGTGTAGTCGATGTAGACGGACGCGGCGGGCACGACTCCGTCCACCGTGCGGCTCAGCAGGCGCGGCAGCCGGTCCTGGTAGAGGAAGACCCAGGGCGCGTCGGCCGCGATGCCGGCGGCGGCTTCCCGGTAGAGCGCCGTGCGGCGGTCCACGCCGGGTTCGCCCCGGGCGCGGTCGAAGAGGGCGTCGACGTCCCGGTTCTGGTACCAGCCGCGGTTGACGCCGTCGGGGGGATGCAGTTCCCCGCTGAACATCCGCTCCAGGAAGTCGGCGGCGTCGGCTCCGGTGGTCCATCCGTTGAAGGAGCCGTGGGTGGTGTCGTTGTAGCCGTTGCCCTCTTCGGCGACGAGCGAGGCGAACTCCATGTACTGGGTGTCCAGTTGGACGCCGACCGCTTTGAGGTCCTGTTGGATGAGCGACATGATCTCGGTGGCCTGGGAGAATCCGGGGCCGCTGTCGGGTGCGAGCATCCGCAGCCGTACGGGGGTGGGCACTCCGCTCTCACGGATGAGCCGGCGGGCCTCTTCGGGGTCGTAGGAGTCGGCCGCGGCTCCGGGGTCCTCCTGGTACGCCTCGTTACCCCGGGGCAGCGGCCCGGTCGACGGGGCGACCTGTTGGCCGGTGAGGGTGGCGATCGCCCGGCGGTCGACGGCGTGGTTGAGCGCCTGCCGGAAGACGGCGTTGTCGGTGGGGGCGATCCGGGTGTTGAGGCGCAGGAAGTACTGGTTGGCGGGCTCGGGGTACTGCACGGTCATGGTGCCGCCGTCGGCGAGCTGCTGGACCTGCTGGGCCCCGGCGCTGAGGATCGCGTCCACCTCGCCGGTCTGGGCGGCGATGGCGAGCGTGGTGGGGTCGGTGACGGACTCCACGATGATGGAGGGGGTCTTGGGGACGCCGCCCCAGTAGGCGGAGTTCCGCTTCAGGGTGATGCGCTTGCCGCGATCGGCGGACTGCTGGGTGAAGGGGCCGGTACCTACGGGGTGCAGGCCGATGTCGTCGGGCCGGTGGGCGCGCAGCGCCTTGGGGCTGATGATCGACATCCGGCGGTCGGTGAGCACCCTGGGGAGGCCGGCGTACGGCTCGGTGAGTCCGAGGGTGACGGTGTGCGGGTCGCGGACCTCGACCTTCTTGATCCAGCGGGTCAGGAACTTCATGTTGCCGGCGGCCGTCGGGTCGTGGAAGTCGGACTTCTCGTTCATGATCCGGTCGAAGTTGGCTTTGACGGCCGCGGCGTCGAAGGGCGAACCGTCGGCGAAGTCGACCCCCTTGCGGAGCTTGAGGGTGTACGTTCGCGCGTCCGGGGAGGCTTGCCAGGATTCGGCGAGCGCGGGGCGGAGTTCGGGCGCCTGGGCCGTCTCGGTGCCGAGGTCCTCGCGGATCAGCGGATCGAAGAGGGCGTCGATGACCCGGAGCACCGGGGTGCCGGAGGCGCGGTGCGGATCCAGCGTGGGGATCTCTCCCTCGGCGCCGATGATCAGGGTCTGCGAGTCGCGGCCGAAGGACGGATTGGCGCTGCAGCCGGTGAGCAGGACGCCCGCGACGGCCATACCGCTCGCTATTCGGCTGAGTTGTCCGGTGCGTGGGCGCTTCGGCCCACCGCGGCGCGAAAGCCTCATGCTTGTCGCCTTTGCTCGTGGTGAAGGTCGTGGAGAACCGCTCCGGCCGTGTTCCTGCCGGGTGTTCCGGTGACGTAGCCGCCGGGCCATGTCCCGGCGCCGCTGACGTAGAAGCCCTGGAGAGGGGTGCGGTACCCGGCGACTTCGGGGTGCGGGCGGGCCCCGAAGAGATTTCCGGGCAGCATGTCCCCATGGGTGATGTTGCTTTCCAGCAGGCCCAGTTCACTCTCGATCTCCACCGGATTCATGAACCGGTGGTCGATGACGCGCTCGGCCAGTCCCGGCATCAGCCGGGAGAGTTCGTCGACGCACCTGCGGCCGAACCGCTCCGTACGCTCGGCGTCCCAGGGGCCGTCGTGCGGGCGGTAGGGGGCGTGCCAGGCGTTGACGCTGATGAGGTGGGTGTTCCCCGGGGTGAGGCCGGGTGAGGTGAGGGTCGGTATCAGCCCCCACATCAGGGGCTGCTCGCTCGCGTGGCCCCGCAGTGCCTGGGAGACCGACTCCTCGATCTGTCCGAGCGAGGAGCCCACCCGGAACTGGCAGGCCCGCACCCGGTCGGGGTCCGCGTCCTCGGGCAGCCCCGCGTAGGCGGGCAGCGAGTCCACCTCCAGGACGACCTTGAACGCCGATCCGCGCATCGCCGTACCCATGACCTCCGCGCGGATCTCGGGGCCCATCGCCGCGTCGTCCAGCAGGTCGCGGAAGAGGTGGACAGGGTTGACCGCCGACACCACCCGGTCGGCGGTGAACTCCTCGCCGGACGCGGTGACCACGCCTCGGACGCCGGCGTCGCCGTGCAGGATCCGCGCCACCGGGGAGCCGGTGCGCAGGGTGACGCCGTGGGCGCGGCAGCAGTCCGCCAGCGCGTCCACGATCGCGCTCATCGACCCGACCGGGAGACCGGTGGAGCCGCGGAGCGCGACCCGCTCGGCGGCGTCGCCGGGGTTGGCGGCGCCCGCCGCGGCCAGGGCGAACGGGCGCATCATCAGTCCGACGGCGCTGCCGGGCGTGGAGGGCGGTACGAGTTGGGCGTTCAGCGCCAGCAGGGCGAGCAGCGCCTTGGCCTGGTCCGACCGGAGACGCTCGTCGAGCAGCCCGGTGAGGCTGCCGTCGAAGACGGCGGTGAAGAGCTTGTGCTCCGCCGGGTCGGCCAGCCGCTCCCGCAGTGCGCGCAGAGCGGGCGGGG
This sequence comes from Streptomyces sp. NBC_01508, assembly GCF_045040315.1. NCBI lineage: Bacteria > Bacillati > Actinomycetota > Actinomycetes > Kitasatosporales > Streptomycetaceae > Streptomyces > Streptomyces sp. NBC_01508. The sequence continues at coordinate 244,865 of NZ_CP109419.1, forward strand.
GGTCGTCCAGGGAGACCCGAAGGCTCGCGCCGAGCCGTTCCAGATCGCTGATCAGCCCTCGGTAGCGGTCGGCCTCGCCCGGCGCGAAGGCGTCGAGCTGCCGGTCGACACGGGCGGGGTCGCGCCAGCCGAGGAAGCACCGGCCGTCGAACTGCTGGACGACGGTCGGATCGGCCCGGATGAACCGGAGACCGTGGTCGGCCAGCCGCAGTTCGCTGACGACAGCCGGGTTGAGCGACCCGGGCGAGTTGGTGAAAGCGAGGCTGCGGCCGGGCAGGAACTCGTAGCCTCCGCAGGGCCCGCCGAGGCGCTGACGGGATTCGACCACGGCGACGCGCAGTCCCGCCCGGCCCAGATAGGCGGCTGTCACCAGCCCGTTGTGGCCGCCCCCGACGACCACGACGTCAAACCGGTTCATGCTCCCGACATTCCTCTCCGCTCGCACCGCGTTGTCCGCGCAGCCGTCAGTTCTGGGGATCGGCCACGAAGCCGGCGTCGAACATGCGCAGCCAGTTGCCGCCGGAGATCCGCTCGACCTCGCTCTCGTTGAATCCGCGCTTGCGCAGGTGTTCCAGGACGGTGGCGTAGCCACTGCCCGCGGCGAACCACCCGGGGAATTCGACGGGTCCGGAGATTGGGACCATGGGCTTACGGCTCCAGCGGCCCTGCCGCCACCAGTGGAGTTCTTCGTCGCCCTGGCCGGCGTAGTAGTCGGAGCCGAGTCCGACGTGGTCGACGCCGATCAGATCGACGGTGTGGGCGACCATGTCGCAGAATTCGTCGACGGTGCAGTCGACACCGTTGGGAGCGATTCTCGGGTACATGCTCAGGCCCACGACGCCGCCGGATTCGGCGGCCTTCTTCAGGACCGTGTCGGATTTGTTACGGAAGGCAAGTTCGACGTTCTCGCCCACGAATCCCCGGGGATTGGCATGGGTGATCGCCACCGGTCGTTCGGACGCCTCAAGGGTTTCGAGGGAGGTGCGCTCATTGCAGTGGGAGACGTCGATCAGCATTCCCACCCGGTTCATCTCCCGGATCAGATTGATTCCATAGGTGCGGGAAAGGCCTGCGTCGTCGCCTTCCCAGCAGCCCGCGCCGGCGGAGTTCTGGGTGTTGTAGGTGAGCTGGGCGATCCGTACCCCGGCCTGGTGGAAGGCGCCGACGAGGTCGAGGTCGTCCTCGAAGGGGCTGCTGTTCTGGAATCCGAGGACGACGGCGGTACGGCCGTCGTTCCCCGCCGCGCGGATGTCGTCGGCCGAGCGGCCCTCCCGCAGGAGGTCGGCGTTCTCCGCGAGCAGCCGCTGCCAGCGGCCGACCTCGCGCATGGTCTCGGTGGAGTTCTCCCAGATGGCGACGGTGGCGTGGACGCCGGCTATCCCGGCGGCGTGCCACTCCTCGAACCGCTCGCGGGCGGGCTTGACGAACTGCAATGCGTCTACCAGCACGTGCTTTCCTCTTCAGGCGGGTGGGCCGCGTGGTCCGGGCGTGGTGACGGCCCGGCCGCGCGGCTCGGTGTGAACGGTGGGTGCGGTGGGTGCGGTGGCGCGGCTTTGCCGCGGTGCGCACGGCCGGGTGTCAGACCTCGCGGCCGAGGCGGCCGAGCTGAGGGATCTCGTCGCGGAGCCCCAGGGTCCGCAGGGCACTCCACAGAGATGCCTGATTGCTGGTCACCACGGGGCGGCCGGTGTCCATTTCGAGGTAGGGCAGGATCTCGAAAGTCCGGTAGGTACCGCAGGAGATCAGCAGCGCGTCGGCGTCGGGGGCGGCCTTGTGCAGCCTGCGCCCGAGCCGGTAGGCGCTGTCCGCGTCGTGGACGCTGGCCTCGTAGGGGTCGGTCATCTGAAGCCCCTCCATCACGGGCACCTCGAAGCCGATGGCGGTGAGGTACGCGCGCAGCGCCTCATTGACCTCGTCCGTGTAGATGCTGCCGACGGCGACCGAGGTGGCGCCGACGGCGCGCAGGGCGTCGACGGTCGCCTGCATCATGGTGATCGCGGGAATCCCGGTCTCGGCCTTGATCTCGTCGGTGACCTTCTGGTCGGTGCCGGGGCCCGGTATGAAGGTGCCTGGCGCGCCGCACTGCACGATCAGGTCCACCTTCGCGGTGGCGAGTTGCCGGGAGGCGTCGAGTACCTGGCTCATCATTTCTCGCAGCCCCTCCGCGTCGACGCGGGGAACGATGGTCCGGGCGTCGGCGAAGGCCACTCCGGTGGGCGCGACCGAGCGCCACTCCTCCGCCCCTTCGATCGCGGTCGCCGGGCGGATCTGTCCGATTCGTGCGCGCCAGCCGAGCATCATGGGGCATTTCTCCTGAAGTGAGCTGTGTATACGGGAAGGTGAAGGCGCCGGGCAGGTCTACCGAAGCCGATGTGGTGCACAGATTCTGCTGCGTGGAACGCCACCCGGTACAGCGGCAAAGGTCCCGCCTTCCCTCTGGGATCAGCCGAGGTAGGCGCCTACTGCGGAGCAATCTGGGACAGTGGACCAGATTGTTTGGGACAATGTACCTACGCGTTTCGGTCAGGTCAATGGGGAGATTTTCGGCGCGAAGAAGCAGTGTGGGCATACGTCGGCCGGGGGCCTGCGGCTCGCACGAGGCCTGGGACTGGATGGGCATGGACCCCTGGGAACGGGCCTGCGCCGTGCGGGAATCGGAACCGTCGCCCTCCGGGCCTGCCGACCGTGCGGGACCGGCTGGTCAACGAGGCGGTCTCCCCGCACGGGCGGTACGCGTCCCCACCGCCGGTCCGGCCTCGTGGACCGGTGCGCGTCCCGGCGACCATCAGCTTGTTTTTATCGTTTGTGAGCTTTGAGTTGATTACGCTCAGCGATGCTTTCAGGGGGTCTGGTCGATTTGCCCATGTCTTAACGGGTGGCGGCTCGCCGGTTCTTCGATCCAAGTGGGCGCCCTGGGCCGGGCGTTGAGGGTTTGGGTGCACGGGCCGGACTGTGCAGGTGAGGGCGGAGGTTTCTGAACCCTCGTCGCACCCGGGCCGGGGTGAGTTTGTGCGGCAGAACCGGCCGCTCCCAAGAACGGCGGAGATCAGCGACCAGGCTCCGGACGAGGCGGAGTTGAGTATGGGCAGCGATCACCAGCCACGTCCAACGGTCCGCGGCCTCGGGATCGGGATCGGGATCGGGATCGCGGAGTTTCGGGCGGGTCCACCGAGGGTCTGCTTGATCATTCTGAAGGTGTCCTCAAGATCGAACCTCCTCAGGAACGCGTGCCAGAGCCGGTCGGCATCGCTCTCGCTCGCGCCGATACCTGACCACCACAGCCAGACCGGCTTCGGGTCCGCGCCATTGGGCAGACGGTCTACCCTGAGCCGGATCACGGTGCCCTCGATGATCGGCAGCTCGGCGCCGTGGGTGAGTTCAGGCCGCTCGGCGGGTCAGTCTCGGGTCTAGCCGGCCGAAGGCGGTGGCCACCGCGCTGCCATACCGCACCGTCGGGACGTCGGGCTCGCCCCAGGTGCCCGGCTGGCCGAAGACGAACTCACCGCCGTGCTTCGGCGGCCGCCCGCCCTTCGGGTCGTAGACCCTCGGCGGTGTGGGCCGGCGCATCACCCGGTCCGACCGCAGCCTGCCCAGCAGACTCGACTCCACGACCTTCGTTACGGTCACGTGCGCTCCTTGGTCGGAGCACAGGATCGGGCGAAGGCCGCCCGCACGTCCGCCGAACTGCGAAAACACGGCTCAAGTTCGAGAGTCGTTCGACATCGGGACGATAAACGACAAGCTCAGCCTGGCGGACACCGGCGGCGGAGAGGCCAGGCACGGTGGTTCCTGGCTCAGGGCCGCCTCTCAGCCGGCCCCGTCCGACACCTGTTCGCCGACGACGCCGGCTGCAGCGAACTCCGCGGCCGGCACGCGTCGAACGGGTCGGCCGGGCCACGCGCGTCCGGCACCTGGTGAGCCGGCTGGACCAACTCGGCTGCCGCACGCCCCTCTCAACAGAGGGAGCTGCCGGCCCGGCCGCCGCGGAAGCGGATCAAGGGATTTCGAATCAGGCGGGTTGGCGCCAGCGGATGGCGATCTGGGCCGCGGCCGACTGGAGGGTCGGGACCAGTTCGGCCATGCGCTGGTCCGCGAGCCGCGCCTCGGGTCCGTAGATGCTCAGCGCGGCGGTGACGGTGCCCTGTGTCGCGATGGGTACGGCCACCCCGCACCCCCCCATGATCCACTCGCCGCGGCTGAAGGCGTATCCCCGGTCGCGGGCGGCGGCGACCCGGTCGACAATCTCGGTCGCGTCCGTCGCGCCGGTCTCGTCGGTCGTGGAGACATGCTCCCCTACAAGGTGCTCCAGGTGAGCTTCGGGCAGCATCGACAGCAGCACCCGGCCCGTCGCGCCGGAGAAGAGCGAGTACGGCCGGCCGACCCCCGTGATCAGACGAAGTGGCTGGGAACTCTCCACCTCGTACACCGTCACCCGGCGGCCGTCCACCACGGCGGAGACGCACGCGGTCTCGCCTGTCGTGGCGGCGATGCGGGCCGTGGCCTCGGAGGCGGCGCTCACCAGGTCGCTGTTGGCGGCGTGTCGCCAGGCGAGGGTGAGCGCGGCCGGCCCGATCACGTACTTGCGGGAGTTCTCGTCCACGACGGCGAGCCCGACGCGCTCCAGGGAGGCGAGGATCCGCTGGGTGGAACTCTTGCTGATCTCCAGGTCCCGGCTCAACTCACGCAGCCCGCGCGGCCTGTCGGCCTCGGCGATCGTCTTGAGCACCAGCAGTGCGTGGTCCACGATCTGCACCGTGCTCGCGGGCGGGGTCCGCTTTCCGGCCGTGCCCGCCGCCGACGCACCGGTCGGTGAGGAAGTCTGTGTGGGCTCCGGACCCTGTTCGTCCACCATCGGGCCGGTCCTCTCCCTGGGGGAAGCAGGGTTCGGTGTGAGGGCGCTCCCACAGGACGGCCCCGGACCCTGTCCGCGCGTTGCATGAATGATCGCTCGCGATTATCACACAGTGGCCACACCCCGTCATCCACGGCCGACGCCCGCCGACCGCCGTGGCGGCGGCGAGGCGGCGAGGCGGCAGCGAGGCGGTCGAACCTGGAGTACCCGCACATGAGGCCGAGACCGCCCCGCCTGCCCGTGGCGGTGCCGGTGCGCCCGCACCGCGGGAAGCCGAATACTCAGCTGCGGGTTCCCCCGCGGCGCACTACGGTCGCACGCATGCCCGAACCTGCCAAGATCCGCCGGTACACCGCCACGGACGAGGGCGCCTCGATGGACCTGTGGTCCAGGGCCAGCCTCATCGCCCATCCCTTCATCCCCGGTGAGGGTCAGGGTGAGCGCGCACGCAAGATGCGCGAGATCTATCTCCCCCACGCCGAGAACTGGGTCGCCGAGTCGGACGGTCGCGTGGTGGCCCTCCTGGGCCTCCTGGACGCCGAGATCGGCGGACTCTTCGTGGCTCCGGAGGCCCAGGGCACGGGAGTGGGCCGCCGCATGGTCGAGCACGCTGCGGCGCTGCACGGCTCGTTGTCGCTCGACGTGTACGAGAAGAACGCACGGGCCCGTAGCTTCTACGCCCGAATGGGCTTCGTGGAGGAGAGCCGCCGCGTCGACGAGGAGTACGACGAGGTCATGCTCAGGCTCACCCGGCCGGCCCAGGAGAACCGGGCCTGAGGCTGCGTTCGGCTCAGGGCCTGCCTCTCGGGGGCGCATTCGCCCGCCGGCCTTCCTGTGTGCGGCGGCCGGTGGAGCGGGCCGTACGCGGGTCTCCCGGCCCTCTGCCGCAGTGCCCACACGCCGCACGGGAGCCGGACGGGGGTTGCGGGTGTGGGCCGGACCGGGAGCGGCGCGCCTGTCAGGGCACTCGGGCGACGCCCCCGTAGATGTCGGTTCGTTCCGGGGCCGTTCCGGCGGCTGGACGCCACAGCGGGCAGGAGACGATGCCGGGCTCCAGAATGTTGAGGCCGTCGTAGAAGGCGGCGATCTGTTCGGGGCTGCGCAGGACGTAGGGGACGGCGCCGGTGTCGTTGTAGCCCTGCTGGGCCTTGGCGAGTTCCGGGTCGGTGTCGCTGCCGTCGTAGTGCACGAAGTAGCTGCCGGAGGGCAGTGCGGCATGGAGATGACGGACGATCGCTTGCGCCTCCTGGTCGTCCGGTATGTGACCGAGGATGCCCATGAGCATCAGGGCGACGGGCTGATTGAATTCGAGGATCCCGCGGGCCTCGTCGAGGATCTTCTCCGGGTCGTGCAGGTCGGCCTCAATGGATTCCGTGATGCCCTCGGGCGTCGCGTGGAGCAGTGCCCGCGCGTGTGCCAGGACGACCGGGTCGTTGTCGACGTAGACGACCTTGGCCTCGGGGTCGATCCTCTGGGCGACCTGGTGGGTGTTGTCGTTGGCCGGCAGACCGATGCCGATGTCGAGGAACTGGCGAACCCCCAGCTCACCGGCGAGGGCCGTCACCGCGCGGATCAGGTACTTGCGGGACTCCTGGGCCATCGCCACGACTTGAGGGGCGATCTCGCGGTAGGCGTCGCCGGCCTCTTGGTCGACCTCGTAGTTGTCCTTGCCGCCCAACCAGTAGTTCCAGATGCGCGCGGAGTGCGGGACGCAAGTGTCGATGTCGGGCACGGTGTTGTCTCCGGAGAAGGGGTCACGTCAGTACCGGCCGGGGGGACGGGGTCGGCGAGCACGGAGTCGGCGAACATGGACGGCCCTTCGGCCGAGCCCGACGGGGACGTCGGCTTGAACCTTCGGAGCGGGACAGCTGTGGGCACGCGGGCATCCTCTTGTGTACGGGGGAGCTCCTGTGTCAGGGGCCGGCGGCCGAGGAGGGTTGTTGTTCCCTCCCCTGGCTTGGGCACGTCTGTCCTGGACACGGTGCGTGCTGTCACACGCTGCCGGAGCTCCACCAGGGCTGAGGTCGGATTCGTGTTCTGGTGGTGCCGTGAGTTGGTTCAGTGGTGGCCGTTCCTTCGCCGAAAGGGGCGGCCGTCGCGCTCCGTGCGGCGTAGTGCTCGTCTGCGGGCGGCCGGTGTCAACGGTCCTCCGGTGGACGGTTGTTGAGGGTCAGCGGTCGCACAGAGGTGCGCCAAGGATGGCAGCCAGGACCGCCGGCGTTCTCCCTGCTGACGGCGCGCCCTCCCCCGGGACGGCTGTCGCGGATCACGCCCGTTCATTCGCCCTCCCGGTCTGTTCGACGCGTACGCGAGCGGAGCACCGGCTCGCACCGGCTCACGGCATCTCACCACCCCCAACTGCACCGTCAATGCGGCGGGTTGGACATACTCAAGGGGTTGCGCGCGAAGATTGCAAGGTACAAAGTTTGCACTGCCCGCAAGTTGAAGAAAGTGCCGGAAGGGGAGTCCGTGGCTCGCGAAAGGTCTGGCAGGACCGTCGCGCACCGCGTTCTCGCCACCCGGCTCAGAACCCTGCGCGAAGCCGCGGGGATATCCCGAGAAGAAGCCGCCGACGCGCTCGGAGCCCACGCGGCAACCGTCCGCCGCATCGAACTGGCCGAGACATCCCTGGATGAGGGCCAGGTCCACACCCTGCTGACGGTGTACGGCGCGGGAGTTGTCGAGATCGAGGGGTTCCTCGGGCAGCTCGCGAAGGCCAATCTCCCGGGGTGGTGGCATCCGTGGCGGTCTGTCCTGGAGGCATGGCAACTGGACCTGATGAGTGTGGAGTCCGCGACCCGGATCATCCGCGTGTGGGAGCCGGCACTCGTCCCTGCGCTGCTGCGTACACCGTCCTACGCTCGCGCCGTCGATGACGTCCGCAGACCTGAGCTGTCCCCTGCGGACAAGGACCGGCGGACTGAGTTGCTCATGGAACGCCAGAAGCGGTTGTGTGACCAGAACACGCGCGTCTGGGCAGTCATGTCAGCCGCGGCGTTGCGTACTCGGGTAGGCGGCGAGGGGGTGATGGCCGAGCAGCGGCAGGCGCTGCGGGCAGCCGTCGAGCGCCCCGATGTGACTTTGCAGATCCACCCTCTGGAAGGGCCTTTCCACGTCATGACCGGCATGCCGACCGTAACCCTGTACCGGGTCGACGTGCCGGAGATCCCTGATCACGTGGTCCGTGAAGGAGGTCTGCCCGGAACCGCCGAAGTCTCCGACACACGGCACGTGGTGACGGCGTATCACGTGTTGCTGGACCACGCCTGTGTCATCGCATCCCACCCTGCCAAATCGAAAGAGGCATTGGAATGACCGAACCGACCCATCCGTCCCCGCAGATCGATACGTCCGTCGCTCACAGTGCGCGCGTCTGGAACTACTGGCTGGGTGGGAAGGACCACTATCCCGCCGACCAGGCCGCCGGTGACGCCTACAGCAGCAAGTACCCCCATATCGTCCCGTTCGCCGGGGAGTCTCGGGACTTCCTGCGGCGTACCACCACGTTCCTGGCCGGGGAAGGCGGGATCCGGCAGTTCATCGACCTGGGTGCCGGGCTGCCGACGAGCAACAACACCCATGAAGTCGCACAGCGGATCTCGCCCGACTGCCGGGTGGTCTACATCGATCACGACCCGATCGTGCTGCTGCACGTCCATGCGCTGCTCACCAGCACCCCCGAAGGCGCTACGGCCTACGTGCAGGCGGACATGCGTGACACGGACACCGTCTTAGCGGGTGCGGCCAAGACGCTGGACATGACCAAACCGATCGCTCTGGTCATCAGCGATGTGCTGGGCCATATCGTTGAGTGGGACGAGGCCCGGGGTCTCGTGCGCCGGCTGATCGACCAGCTTCCGCCGGGCAGCTACCTGTCGCTGAGCCACTCCACCGCCGCGGACGGGGAACACCAAGCGGTGCAGGACGAATACAACAGCTCCGGGGCGATTCCCTACATCTTCCGGGAGCCGTCGGTGGCCATCGAGCTCTTCGAGGGCACCGAACTGATCGAACCCGGGTTTACGAGTTGGCCGCGCTGGCGCCCCGACGCGAACACCGGCCGTCTCACCGACCGTGCGGGCTGGGGCGGGGTGGCTCGGATCTCATGATGACGGGCAGTGGGGGGTCCGCGTCTTCCTCTCCCGTAGAGGTGACGCGGTATCAGGTGGTGCGACGGCTCACCCGTGCAGCGGCCCACTCGGACGCCCAGCTGATCGCCGAGGCCGCGGCCCTGGCCGAGGGCTGGGCGGTCCTGGTGGACCTCACGGGTGGCGTCGTCTGCAGCACGCCCCACACCGCCGGCCCTCAGGGGGTGCGCGCCGCCGCGCACCCCCAGCTCCACCCGCGACTGACGATCCGCAAGATGGCCGGTGCCGTCCTCGTCGTCGGCCCCGGCGCGGTGTCCCCCGCATCCCGCGGCGACCTGGTCGCGCGAACCGCCGTTGATCTGCTCAGAATGCGGGCCCGGGTTCGCCGGGCGGAGGAGACACACCACGCTGAGCAGCGGCTGCACACCGCCGTTCTGCGTCTCCTGCTGAGCGGGCAGCCTCATCTGGCCACCGATGTGCTGGGCGGCGCCGCCGTCACGCATGCCACGGTGTTCCGGCTGGTCGGGCAGTCGGTACATACCGCGTACCAGGCCCACTGGCGAGCGGCGCGGCCCAGCGTGTCCCTCAGTGACCCCCGCTTGCTGGTGTGTGTGGAGGGGAATGAGCTGGTGGTCGTCGCGCTCCACGGCATGGGCAACGACCACTACTCGGTACGCCCGCTCCTCACGCGCATCGCCGCCCAGCATTGGTTGGCCGGGGGGTTTTCGGACCCTCTGCCGCTGGACATGGTCGCCACCGCATGGGCCGAGGCCGGGAACGCGCGGCACGGCGCAAGTGCCGGCTTCCTGACGTCCGCGACCGTACTGGGTTCGCGCGGGCTGCTCCACGTCATTGCGACCCATCGGCTCACCTCCTGGTCAGCAGCGGTCCTCAAGCCCCTCGACCGCGAGCAGCACCGGACGCTGGAGGCATACCTGCGGTCGGGATCCGCTCAGGCCGCCGCATCGGTGCTCGACGTGTCCGAAGGAACCGTGCGCACACGGCTGCGCGGGATCGGTACTGTGCTCGCAGCCGAACTGGACAACCCCACCGTGCAGGCACAGCTCCTGCTGGCGATGCGGGCCCCGGCCGCTCCCCCACAGATCAGCTCGTCCACACGCCTTGTTCCCGATCCCCCGCTGCCTACCGATCTGCTCAACGCCGAGCACGCCCGTCGCTGGGCCTCGGCCCTTCTCGAACCACTGGACCAACCGTTGCGTATCGCCCTTCGGTGCTGGCTCCAACACCGTGGCCGCACGGCTCCCGCCGCCTCTGAGCTGAGTCTGAGCCGGAGCACCCTCACCGACTGGCTGAGCAAGTGCGGCAGGGCACTGTCCCTCGATCTGTCGTCCGCGACGGTGCGGGCGGAACTCCACCTGGCCGCCGAGACGATCGCGACTCCCGGCGACGGCCCGGCTCTGCTGCCACGGCGAGGAGGCAGAACGTATCGCGGGCAACGGCCTCGCTGAGCTGATTCCAACCTGTCGGCGACGGCCGCATGCCCGGCGGCGGGCGACCGGAACGCGCCGGCGGTGTCTGCCCGCAGGCCGACAGGCCTTGCTCGCCTTGGCTCACCTACGATGCGGCGATACCTATGCCCTGCTCGCCGCCGGGTTCCGCATGGGCATTGCGACGGTCTGTCGCCACATACGCGAGGCAATCGACGTCTTGGCCGCCCTCGCCCCGACCCTGACCGAGGCGATGAAGACCATCCGGACCAAGGCGTTCGTGATCCTGGACGGCATCCTCCTGCCAATCGACCGGGCCTCTGCCGTCACCTCGTACCACTGCGGGAAACACAAGCGTCACGGCATGAACCGCCGTAGCCAAGCCGCGGTGCTGGGCGGATAGGGCGTACCAAGGAGTCGGCAACCCCGTCCCCGTCCCGTTCCGAGGCCGCCGGCCCTGCCCACCCCACCGAGGCCCAGCGGCGACAACCCAGCCATAGCCGAGCGCTTTCGCCAAGAGACGTTAAAGAAGGGGCTGTGACGGACCTCGCCCGACGCACCGTCACCTGCGCGAACGACCGCCTGAAGTCCCATCAGAACGTGCGTCAGCTGCAGATCGTGGGCAACGCCAGCCTCACCCACGGTCGGCGCGATTGCATGGCGGAACACATATCCACCAGGAACGAGGGCTTCGGTAGCCTCTCCAGCGGCTTCATCCACGAGCAACCCCACCCTCCGGAGATGCCTTACCGATGACAGCGTCGCGAGGCCGACCTCGCGCACCGCTCGGCACCGCGCGCCGGTCATCCGGTGTGCCGGTACCGCGCAGCAGCGGCGGGTTGAGCAGCCAGGCGTCTCCCCGGCAGTAGAGGGCGGCCGGTGGGAGGGAAGCGTCGGTCGCCGGTGGGCTTGACGAAGCCCGTCGTGTTGAGCACCTTGCGGCGGAAGTTGCTCGGGTCCAAATGCTGGCCCCAGATCACCTCGTAGACCGTGCCCAACTCGCTCAGGGTGAGGTATTCCCCGCAGAAGGCAGTGGCGACGGCGGTGACGCTCCACTCCAGCAGGTCCACCACCGCGACAGCGCCCGCTCCACGTCACCAGCGCGAACCCGTCGCCCACCGCCAGCACCGACGCGGGCCCGCCGCCTTTGACCGGCAGACCCACCGAATCCACCACTGCGCCCGACGCCACCTCGACGACCGGCAGCACATCCATCAGCCGGCACGCGACCAGCAGACGACCGCCGCGCTCGACCAGGCCGCGCGGCTGCGCGTGCGCACCCAGTTCAGCCCTCGACGCCACCCGCACCCACTCAGGGCGACCCTCCGACAGCCCGGTCGCGGATCAAGTACGGCGACCGAGCCCGCGCCCCGTTCGCAGACGTAGCCCACTCTGCCGTCACCGGAGACCGTCAGCGCACCCGGCTCGCGGCCAACAACCGGCCGCTTCCGGGTCTTCGCCACGCTCCCCAAGCGGATGCTCTACGTCGCCTTCACCCGCGCTATGAGGAGCCAGTACGTACTCGGCTACGGCACCGTGAAGAACCCTCCGATCCAGAGCGGTTACGAGCAGATCGTGACGGCTCTGACCGAGCGCGACAAGAAGAACGCCGCTCGCGCCCTCGGCATCGATCCGGATCTTCTGGACGACAACAACGACAGCGCCGCTCCCGGCAGCGCCGACGACCGCTCCGCGGTCACCGCGGCCGTCTGACCAACCGCCGCCAACACCCCATGCCGCAGGGGCGGGTGTCCCGCTCGCGAGAACACCCCCCTGCGGTCCGTACTTCTCGCCCCTGAATGACGCAGCCCGAAGTAGGACACACAACGACCGCGTTCGGCGCACAGGGCGACTCCGACGAGCTCGACCCCGCCCCGCTCGCCACCTAAAACCTGATCATCTGCCATCAGGACCAGATCGTCTTCCACGACTACTACGAGTCGCCCGAGCAGTCGCTGCGCTGCCTGCGACACCTGTCCGGCACGGGGCATTCCGGCCGTCGTGCCGCACAGACAGCGGCGCCCCGCCCTGAGAAAACCGCACGCGCCGAGCGCCGCCGCACGTACATGATGGGCTATTCCGCCCCAGCCCAGGAGAGGCAATGCACTCCCACATAGATGGCCTGCTCGACCCCGCTCTTCTCGCGCGAAGCCTCGACGCCGGCTACGTCCGCGAGCAGACCCACCCCACCCTGCCGCTTCGTATCCTCAACTACGCGGAGAAGGCCGTGTTCGAGCGGGAGTGGAACGAAGTCACCAGGCAGTGCCGCGGGTTGATCACCGACCGCCAGGGACGGATCCTCGCCCGGCCGTACGCGAAGTTCTTCAACTACTCCGAGCACCCCGAGGGCACCTTCGACCTGGACGACACGGTCGTGGTGACCGACAAGCTCGACGGCTCGCTCGGCATCCTCTACCCGCTGCCCGACGCCGGCCACGCCATCGCGACCCGGGGCTCGTTCGCCTCCGACCAGGCGCTGCACGCAACGAAGATCTGGCAGGAGCGCTACGCCGACACCACGTCGATCAAGCCCGGCGTCACCTACCTCTTCGAGATCATCTTCCCCGAGAACCGGATCGTCTGCGACTACGGCACCCTGGACGACCTTGTCCTCCTCGGCGGCGTTGACATCGCCACCGGCACCCCACTGCCCGCCGACGAGCTGCCGTGGGACGGCCCCCGCGTCGACACCTTCGCCTTCAACACGCTCACCGACGCCCTGGCCGCGTCACCGCGCCCCGGCGCCGAGGGCTTCGTGCTGCGCTTCCCCGGCCACGACAACACCATGATCAAGATCAAGCAAGACGACTACGTGGCACTGCACCGGATCATCACAGGGCTCAACGCCCGCGCCGTCTGGGAACGGCTCGGCGCGGGCGACACCATGGTCGAGATCTGCGACAGCCTGCCCGACGAGTTCCACGACTGGGTCAAGCACGTCGCCGCGGACCTGACGCGGCAGCGCGACGCGATCCTCGCCGAGGCTCTCGACGAGCACCAGCGCATCCTCGACGGCCTGCCGGAGGGATGGACGCGCAAGGACTACGCCCTGCACGCCAGCCGCTCGCCGATGCCTGCCTGGCTGTTCATGCTCCTGGACGGCCGCGACCCGTCGGACCGGATCTTCCACACCCTGCGGCCCGAGGCCGACATCCGGCCCTTCAACACCACCGAGGACAACTCCTGATGCCCACGCTGCACTTCACCCGCGGCCTGCCCGCCAGCGGCAAGACCGCCTGGGCGCGCAGCTGGACCGCCGAGAACCGCGCGGGCCGGGCACGCGTCAACCGGGACGATCTGCGCACCATGCTCGATTCCGGCGAGCACATCAAGGGCGTCACCGAGAAGCGCGTCATGGCAGTCCGGGACGCGACGATCCTCAAACTGCTGCGCCAGGGTTACGACGTGGTCTGCGACGACACCAACCTGCCGCAGCGCGTCGCCCGCGACCTGGCCCGCCTCGCAGACCGTGCCGGTGCCGAGCTCGGCATACACGACTTCACCCACGTACCGCTGGAGACGTGCCTGGAGCGCGACGCTGCCCGTGAGGCGTCCGTCGGCGAGGACACCATCCGCGGCCTGCACCAGCGCTTCCTGGCGGGGAAGTCGTCGCCGCTTCCCCTGCCGGAGGAGAGCCGCGCCGCCGCTCCGGTGGGGCTGCAGTACGAGCCGAAGCCTGACAGCCCCAAGGCCGTCCTGGTCGACATCGACGGGACCGTCGCCCTGATGAACGGCCGCAGCCCCTTCGACGAAACGCGGGTGCTCCAGGACCTCCCCAACGCTCCGGTGATCAGCGTCGTGCGAGCCTTGCACGCGGCAGGCCAGCGCATCGTGTTCCTCTCTGGCCGCACCGACAGTTGCCGGACCGCCACCGGGGCATGGCTGAACGAGCACGTCGGTGTCCCGTACGACGGGCCCTTCATGCGGCCCACTGGCGACTTCCGCAAGGACTCGATCGTGAAGGTCGAACTCTTCGACGCCCACGTACGCGACACCTACAACGTCACCTGCGTACTCGACGACCGCGCTCAGGTCGTACAGGCGTGGCGGGCCATCGGGCTGACCGTACTTCAGGTCGCCGACGGCGACTTCTGACGCCACCACGCCGTCTCACAGTGCCCAGAGGCGTTTGCCCCCCGTTCTGCCGGGGCGGGACGGGTCCCGTAACCGCATACCGACTCGCTTCCGCCGCCCGTCCAACCCCGGGCCGCCCGCTCGCCAGCGGCAGACGGCACTGCCCGAACGGAGCTCCCGCATGGGCGCCTACGACTTCATCACCTCCGGTACCGACAGGGACGCCGAACAGGCGTTGGTGGCCGGCAGGGCGGAAGTGTGCGGGGAGTTCGGGCACTGTGGCAACACCGGGACGATCGCGGTACGACGACGCGGGGGCGGCGAACACCTGCGGCCACGGATCCACCGCGCCCCGCCCACGTGAACGGGGCTACCGCGCGGCAACCCTCCCGGCCGCGAACGCGACCGTCGTGCACTTCGCCGGCGCGCCGGCCGCCCTTACCGTCACCACCGCGCGGCTCGTCCCCCTCTGACCGGCCTCGGTCCACCGCCGCGGTCGCAGAATCACGAGGACGACAAGGACCCGGTACGTGGCCGACGGAGCTTGACCATCAGGAAACCGGCCACCGTGAGCGCGATCCCGAGCACGAGAGTCGTGAGGGCCCCGATCTGGATCGTTTCCCACGTGGCGCTGGTCGTGCGCCGGCACACCGTCGATTCGCACTCCCACGTAATCAACCTCCCGTCCGCAATCCAGGCGACGGCCATACCGAGACCGAACAGCCATATTCCGGACCAGAACATTCTGCGAGCCGCGAGCACATACCCTCGCGAGTGTGTATCGACCATGGCACTACGGTCCCAACCACCGGTGCCAGCGGGCAAGACGGCGGTGTGCGTACGCGCGATGAGGGACGCACGCCGTGTTCCGTTGATGTGTGGTGGTGGAGCGGACAGTCGACGTCGGTTCGAAGCTCCGGGCACCTTTGATGAGTGCGGAGAGCCCACCGTTCCAGCGCACGAGGTCGTTCGCGTCCATGGAGCCCATCCTGCTTGATCACACGGTCGTAGTGCAGGGACGGTCTGCCGTCTGCTTGGAGCTGGCATGGTCCGTCGGGTTTGGTACCGGTCGTGTGGTGAGCCGGTCGCTGGTATGCCTCGCCGCCGGTGAGGACTCGTCCCACGTCGTGACGGGTTGGAGGTCGTCGGTTCTTCGAGCCCGGCGGGTGTCCCGGGCCCGGAGTGGTGGGTTTCGGTGCACCGGCCGGCGAGCCGGTTGTTGTGCGGAGGTTCCTGAACCCGCGCCGGACGCGGGATGGGGTGAGCTTGTGCGGCGGGTCGGGCTTTTCCACGGCCGCCGTAGATCGGTGGCGAGCGGTCGGGCGAGACGGAGTTAGGTGTGGGCGGCGACGATCAGCCAGGTCCAGCGGTCGGCGGCGGCCGAGTCACGGAGCCGGGGTCGCGTCCAGCCGAGGGTCTGCTTGAGCATGCGGAAGGTGTGCTCGATATCGGATCTCCGGAGGAACGCCTGCCGGCAGCGGTTAACGTCGGCCGGTGTGGCGCCGGTGCGTGACCACCACAGCCAGACCGGCTTGTTGACCCCGCCGGACGGAAGGTGCTCGACGGCGAGTCGGATGACCGTGCCCTCGATGATGGGCAGCGGCCCGTCATGGTCGAGCCGGGCGGCCCGGCGGATCAGTCTCGGATGCGGTCGGTCCCATGCCCGCGCGGTGGCCTTGCCGTAGAGGCGGGTGTCGGTGACCGTGGCGGCCTGCTCCTCGCCCCAGGTGGCGGGGGCGGCGAAGACGAACTCCCCGCCGTGCTTGGGCGGCCGGCCGCCCTTGGGGTCGTAGACCCGCGGTGGCGTCGGGCGGCGCATCACCCGGTCCGACCGTGTTCGGCCCAGGATCTCGACCGGCGGGTCGGACAGCGGGTGGGCGATGCGTGGAGCGTCGTAGCCGGCGTCCAGCACGATCAGGATCTCCGGATCGCCCGCAACCCACTGGCCTGCGGCGACGAGTCGCTGGACACCTCGCGGACCTGGTTGGCGGTGGCGGCAAGGTCGGCGCCGGGGTCCAGCCGGACCGCGTCCAGGAGCGCGGACCACGAAGTGCGGCCGGTCTCCAGGGCGACGACGACCGAGTACGGCCGGCCGGGCATCATCTGATGCTTGGCGTTGCCGCGGCCGAAGGTGTGGCAGAAGGAGCGGTCCGGCACGGTGCCGGCGTCCGGCCGAAGGCACGGCGAGACGTCCACCGCCACGACCAGCCGTCCGCCGGCCGCCCGGGGCAACGGCGCCCCGGCCAGAGCCCGCCGCAGCTGGACGACATCCATCCGCCCGCGGTTGAGGCCGGCGTGGAGAGCCCCGTGGCCCCGGCGGTGCTCGGGTGCCAGGGCGAGGTCGACCGACGACCGCACCGGCCCGTCGGTGCACAACGCAGCATCGGCCGGCTCGAACAGCGCATCGGCGCGGGCGGTCAGGCAGTCGTAGAAGTCGGTCCGGAGCCGGGACAACACGGTCAGGGACTCGGCGCGGACAGCGTCGTACGACAGACTCACCCTCGCGGCCTTGACATGATCAACAGCGTCTCGACAACGCACAGATCACACCAAGGCCGCACCGCTGTCACACCAGCTCTCAGCAGCCGGCGGGCGTCAACTTCCCCTCCCGGAAAGGACGCCAAAGAACATCTACCCCCTCTAGATGAACTTATCTAGAGGGGGTAGACTCCCTATCTCGTCCCCAGAGAGGTGCCGAAGATGGACTTGCCCAAGATCGTGGCCCGTCGAGCCGGCGGTGGCTGGATGCTTGAAGTGAACGACCTCGCCCCTGCCTACGTTCGCCGGCTGGGTGAAGCAGCCGAGTGTGGACGTGCGCTCTTGAAGGCTGCCGATGCACCTGGCGCCGACCAGGGCGTACAGCTCCAGGTCGACTTGGGCGACGAGCTCAACCGCCGGGTCAAGGCTGCGAATCAAGCCACCGTTGACGCCCACAAGGCCCAGCTTCAGGCTGCGGTGGAACTTCGAGAGGCCGCCGCAGCACTCAAGAGTCAGGGCATGACCGGCCGAGACATCGCCCACGTCCTAGGCGTCTCACCCCAACGCGTCTCGCAACTGCTCACCCAGCCCAACACTCAAGGTTGAAGAACAAGCTCAGCTTCATGGCAGGAACGGGCCCCGGGCACATACGGCGTCCGCAGTCACGCGACAGCCCTGAGGCGGTGCCGACGTTCCCCACGGCTTCTTCCTTGCCGATTCGCCCATTTCTCCCGAGTCGTCTTCGGCCAGGCGGCCTCACCGCCTACCGGTCGTAGCGCTCGGTCCATCCCACGGCGCGGGACGGCTTCGCCAGCGCTCCGGCTCGTCACCCTCGGCGCCACCCGCCCCTGACGAGGCCTCGATGTGTGTGTTGACGACCTGCGCGCCCCAGATCCTGTGGGCAAGCCTGCGCCGGCTTCTTCCTCGTCAGCTCGTTCGCGGTAGAGCTCGGTCGAGGAGGACTTCCGCTGCCGCCCACGCGTGTCGGCCGTAGTCCGCTTCGTCCAGCACCATGGCGCGGCTGGCCGCGCCGTCCGCGAGGGTGGCCAATTGCTGGGCGAGTGAGAGGGGGGCGCGGCAGCCCAGCTCCGTCACCAGGGCGACGATCAGTTCCACCATGCGCAGCTTCTGTTCCCGGGCGTAGGAGTGCACTGTGCTCTGCGGGTCGGGGAACTGCGCTGCGGCATCGATGAACGGACACCCGCGCACCGGAACCGCGTCCGGCACCGGCTGGTCGAACAGCTTACGGATCCGCTCACGCGGCGGGATGTCCTCGCGGGTCAGCACGCCTTCCAGCGTGGCCCCCGACAGCACGAGGCCCTGCAAGTGGGCGATGACAAGATCGTTCTTGGTGCGAAAGTGCGCGTAGAGCGTCCGCTTGGACACCGGCGCTTCCTTCGCGATCTGTTCCATGCCGGTCGCGTTGATGCCCTGGGTCGCGAACAGCAGGGCGGCGGCGGCCAGAATGCGCTCCCGCCCTCCACGTCCCCGCCGCTGGGCCGTCGTGGCCGTCGCACTCACGGTCGCATCCATGAACTAAGTATACGCACTCGTTTACTTTATCTGGGAGGTCACGCTAGGGTGGCGCCTGGATGTAAACGGTCTCGTTTACATAGGCTCTCCGTCACCAAGGAGTCACATGACCGAGTTCGTCCCCACTGAGCTGAGCGGCTGCGCGGAGAAGCTGATACGCGGCCGCCACGCGACCCGCGCGTTCCGTCCGGAAGCCGTACCCGAGGACACGATGCGCAGGATCTTCTCCCTGGCCGGCGCCGCGCCGTCCAACTCCAACGCCCAGCCGTGGCAGCTGGAGGTGGTGAGCGGGGCGGCACGTCAGCGCCTGAGCGATGCCTTGCGGACGGCCTACGCCGGGAGGCGCACCTCGGTGGACTTCCCATACTCCGAGGGGATGTACACGCAGGTGCACCACACACGTCGGGCGGCGTTCGGCGCCGAACTGTACGGGGCGCTGGGCATCGGCCCCGACGATCACGCGGCACGTGCGGCCTACGACCTGGAGAGCCTGCGCTTCTACGGCGCGCCACACGTGGCGTTCCTCTTTGTCCACGGGGACGGAAAGGCGCGGCTGGCCGCGGACGGCGGCGCCTACATGCAGACACTGCTCCTGGCGATGACCGCGTACGGCGTGGACAGCTGCCCGCAGGGGCTGTTGAGCTTCTACGCCGACACCGTCCGCGCTGAACTCGGCGTCACCGGAGGAAAACTGCTCGTCGGCATCTCCTTCGGCTACGCCAACGAGGCCGCACCGGTGAATCGAGTGAGAACCGAGCGGGCTCCAGTCGAGTCGACTACGGCCTTCCACGACTAGGAGACTGCTGAAGATCTTGCTCCGGCCGCCCGACTCACCCCGGATTGCCGGTAAATGTCAATCTGCATGAACTGGTGCAAGCCGGGCTCGATTTCAAGGTCTTCAGGACACTCCTAGGGCGTGTTTCGAAAGTCCCGCCTGGCCGACGACGCCTGGCACGCACTACCCCGTAACCCCGAGGGGGCACGGGAGGTGCCCCCCTCACCGCGTTGACAGCGTTCTCGAAGGCATCCAAGTACGGCCGGGCCATCCACAACGCCGATCCTCCGCCTTGCGATCGCACGCACCAGACACCGTCGGCCCCGCCCTCCGGGCGGACGGCGCCACTTTCACAACACGCCCTAGAGAGCATCCGTTTGAGTCACCGTCAACGGTCGTCGGCAGCGAGGTGGATCGTCGTGGCCACCCCGCTTCGGCGACCGATCGGTGGGGAGCAACGGCTCAATCCACGCCCACCGCACATCTGTTGGCGGCGCACCCCGTGCCAACCACCGACTGATCCGAACGACAGGCCCTGGCCCATGTGGTCGGGGACGCGAGCCCCGTACGGGACAGCCGTGCCGTCACCCTGCCCGACCGACGGCGCCTTCGGCGTCGGCTGACACGGTGATGGTCTCCTCGCCGTTCCGCGTCCCCGCCGGCGCGGGGGTGGCGCGGCGCGTCAGTCGGCGTACGTCCGGCACGGCCAGGACCGCAGCCGTCAGCAGGACGACCAGCGCCGAGCAGCCCCACAGTGCGTACGTGCGCCCGAAGGCGCTCTCCGCGGGTCCGGCGAGCGCGGTGGCCACCGGAATCATCCCGACCGAGCCGAGCATGTCGTACGCGGAGACCCGGGAGAGTTTCTCCTCTGCTATCTCCTGGTGCAGCGCGGTCATCCAGGACACCCCGAAGGCCTCGACCGACAGGCCCGTCAGGAACATCACCACCGCCAGCCCCGCGCCCGGCAGTGGCACCGCGAGCCCGGCGGCCGGCAGGGCGAGGGGAAAGACGCAGAGCGTGCCCGCGAGCAGCAGCCGCCGCGGCTTCCAGCGCATCATCACCAGCGCGCCGCCCACGGTGCCCGCGCCGAACGCGGCCAGTGCCAGGCCCCAGGGGCCCGCCCCGCCCAGCTCGTCGCGGGCGACCAGCGGCCCGTACACCGACTGGGCCGCCACGACGACCGCGTTGACCACCGCGAACTGGACGACGATCGCCCAGAGCCACGGTCTGCCGATGAACTCGCGCCAGCCGTCGCGCAGATCGCCGACCATCCCGCCGCCGGGTTTCCGTGCCGGGATGTGGCTGACATCGAGGAAGACGCGCAGCGCCCCGGCCACCAGGAAGGCGGCGGCGTCGACGGCCAGCACCCAGCCGGAGCCGATCACCGCGACGAGCGCCCCGCCCAGGGCCGCGCCGCCGATCCCGGCGCCGTGCATCGACATCCGGTAGAGGGCAAAGGCGCGGCCCGCCTGTTCGCCGTCGACACTGGACATCAGCATGCCCTCGGAGGCCGGGCCGAAGAAGGCGTGGCCCGTACCGCCCAGTGCGGCCAGCGCCATCATCTGCCAGAGCTGCGCGTCACCCGTGAGGACCAGGGCGGCGAAGGTCGCCTGCGAGACGCAGTTGAGGGCGTTGGCCGCGACCATCACCCGGTGCCGGGGCAGCCGGTCCGCCAGCGCGCCGCCGACCAGCAGGAAGAGAACGAGCGGAATCGTACGGGCCGCCGCCACGAGCCCCACGTCGCCCGCGTCGCCGCCGGCCTCCAGCACCGCGAACGCCGAGGCGATCAGCGCGCCCTGGCTGCCCAGATTGGTGGCGATCGCCGCAGCGGTCAGCAGTGTGTAGTTGCGGCCGGCCCACGCGGGGCGGTGAGGACGGTGGGCGCGTCGCGGGCCGGCGTCGGCTTCGGCGTCGGCTTCGGCGTCGGCTTCGGAGGCAGGGGTCACTCCCGGACTATCCACGCGGCCGGCGCGTCCAGCCAACCGGTTTTGCCGCCATCCGGTCAGGACGCCCCGGCCGGACGGACGGTGCCTCGGTTTCACCTGGTGCGGGCGGCTTCACGCGGGCGTTGTCATGGTGTCTGCGTCAAGAGGGCGAGAGTGTTGCGGCCGGGGGCCGCACCGGCCGTCGAGACCAACTGTCCTCCCGCAGGCCGTACGCGATCACACGTCCGAAAAGGGTCCCGGCCGACGAGCGGTACGCATGTGCCGTCGGCCGGTCCCGTGGACAGCGGAGAGGGCCGCGACGAGCCCCTTCCGGTTACGCGTAGACGTACAGCGCCCACCTGGCGCCGGTGCGGACACACGCGTGCTCGCCGACCTGTGTCTGGCCTGCCTCGAAGCACTCTTCGACGGTGTCGAAGTAGCCCACGAGGACAGGTGCTGACGCGGCGGCCGACGCGGGTGCCGCGACGGCACCGCCGGCGAACATGACGGCTCCCAGCGCGACGCCTACGGCCCAAATCCTGGTACGCATACGATTCTCCCCCTTTGGCCCGGTCTCCTACTCGACGGCAATCTCGCACAGGCGAACAAGTCGGACAAGACGTAAGGCCGTCGATGGCCGGATACCGCGCCCTTCTCCCCGCGCGTCCCGTACAACTGGCCGAAGTCGGGCGGTGGCAAGGTCCACACGACAGGCCCCGTACACGCGGGAGTGCCCCTTGCCAGCGAGCGGCCGCGCTTCCCGGCGGGCGGCGCCAGGCCCTGCGGGTGCCCGCCCGGCGTGCTGTACTGGCCAGATGAAGCGCAAGCACACGCGGGCCTTCGTCACGCGCGCCGCTCCGCCCGGCGGGGCGGCTTCCGAAAGCGCCGACGCCGCGCGGGCCGAAGCGCTGCGCGTCAGGGTGCGGCTCATGGTCGAGATCACCGCGCGAGCCGGGTCGTACCGGAAGGGGCTGGTCAAGGCCGCCGAACGCCTCAGCGCGGAGGAGGCGGTGATCCTCGCCGATCTGGAGCGGCACGGGCTACAGGTGCCGCAGTTGCGCGACGTGCTGCGCGGCGGTCATGTGCTGGTGGACGACCCGGAGCTGTACGAGAAGTGGCGGTTCGCCAAAGGCAGCCATCCGCGGCTGTCCAGCCACCACCGCGACATCGACAAGACGCGCTACCCGGACTTCGGGATGCGCGGACAGGTCGTACGGGAGAAACTGCACGGCCGCACGGCACAGGGCACCTGGGTGCAGTTGGAGAAGACCCCGGCCGCGTTCGGTGGGCCCAAGCTGCCCCGGCCGAGCGACCTGCGGCACTTGGTGGACTACGTGGTGTACAAGTTCACCGACAGCAACGTCGGCCCCTGGGGGACGTCGCGGATGACTGAGCGGCGCCCGCTGTATCTTTCGCCGGTTCTGACGGTGCCCACGTCCCTGACGCCGCCGATCGCGCGGTCTCTGACCCAGGCGCTGCACCGGATCGAGGCGAACGACGACGCCACTGCCGTGTCTCAGGATCTCGCGGCCCGGTTCCCGCCACCGGACCGGCCGGATCTGGCCGGCGAGCTGGGCCAGGCGCTGTCCGGCAGGGCCGGGCGGGGCCTGTTCGGCAACTCCGACGTATGGGTGACGCAGACCCCGTCCCGTACCGCCGCCGCACTTCTGCGCGAGACTCCCGCGGCGCCCGCGACGCCCGCCGCGGATGGGTGGCCGGCAGGAGGTCCGTCATGAGCGACGATCGACGCGGCACTCCTTCGGCGTCGACGCCGGGCGAGGCGTCCGTTCCTCCGGGGCTGGTCTCGGCCGTGGTGCATCTGGTGGACACCGGGCCGGTGCTGCTCGGTGCGTACACCATCGCCGAACTCACCGCCGTGGACGCGATCGTGGACTTCCTGGAGGCCCGGCCGTCGGACGACGAACTCACCGAGGCCGTCCGCTCGTTGGCCGCACGCCAACTGCTTCTGGCGGGCTCCTCGGGCGAGGAGGTCCAGGTACGGGGCGACCTGGGCATCGCCGTGGCGTTCCAGCAGCGGGCCAGGAAGGTGCTCGACGCCCGTACGACCGGAACGAGTCCGGGCGAGCCGTGGCGGATCCTGCTGCTCCCCCAGCCCGAGCAGATCTGCCTGATGGTCCGCATCGACGCGCTCGGCGTCCACCAGATCGGCCTGCACAAGCTCGACGAGGCGCTGCGCACGCTCACCGACTGGCTGCCCCGGGGCCAGTCGGCCGATATCGATCCGTCGATGGACGCCGATGCCGTGCTCGCCGGGTCGGAGCGTTCCGCGCTGGTCACCGTCACCCAGTACACCGCGCGTGGATCGGCCGAGACCGCGGGCACCAGCACCGACCTGATCCTGGCCCGCAACGAGGGGCGGCTGCACGCCCTGTCCCGGCACCCCCGGCACCGGGACAAGCTGGTGCCCGCCCCGGCGGGTGGCAGGGACAGCGTCCACGACAGGCTCGAAGACCTGCTGGCCGCGTAGGGCTGCCGGCGCGCGGCCCATACGTCAGCCGTCGTGGAACGTCTCGCCGCGCTCGGCCTTCTCGATCAGCGGCGCGGGCGGTGCGAATCGCTCGCCGTAGGTGGTGGCCAGCTCGCGGGTCCGTGCGACGAAGCCGGGCAGGCCGCCTTCGTATCCGTTGATGTACTGGAGCACGCCGCCGGTCCAGGGCGGGAAGCCGATGCCCATGATCGAGCCGATGTTGGCGTCGGCGACGGTCGTCAGGACGTTCTCGTCCAGGCAGCGCACCGTTTCGAGCGCCTCCGAGAAGAGCATGCGCTCCTTCATGTCGGTGAACGGCACGTCCGGAACATCCGCGTCCGGCTTGGTGAAGTGCTCGCGCAGACCCGGCCACAGACCGGCCCGCTCACCGTCATCGGCGTAGTCGTAGAAGCCGCCACCGCCGGCGCGGCCCGTCCGCCCGAACTCGTCCACCATCCGGTCGAACACCGCGTCCGCCGCATGCGGGGTCCAGCTTCCACCCGCCTCCTCCACGGCCAGCTCGGTCTCATGGCGGATCCTGCGCATGAGGGTGAGAGTCAGATCATCCACCAGCGACAGCACCCTGGCCGGGTAACCCGCCTGCGCCGCCGCCTGCTCGATGGAGGCGGGCTCGATACCCTCACCGACCATCGCGACACCCTCCTGAATGAACCGGCTGATGACGCGTGAGGTGAAGAAGCCGCGTGAGTCGTTGACGACGACGGGTGTCTTGCTGATCTGGCGGACGAGGTCGAAGGCACGGGCCAGGGCCTCGCCGCCGGTCCGTTCGCCCTTGACGATCTCGACGAGGGGCATCTTGTCGACGGGTGAGAAGAAGTGCAGGCCGACGAAGTCTTCGGGCCGGGCGACACCCTCGGCAAGGGTCGTGATGGGCAGGGTCGAGGTGTTGGAGCACAACAGCGCGTCGGGCGCCAGGAGGTCCTGGATCTCCTGGAAGACCCGGTGTTTGAGCGCGGTGTCCTCGTAGACCGCCTCGATGACGGCGTCGCACCCCGCGAGGTCCGCGAGGTCCGCGGTGGGGATGATCCGGGCAAGGAGCGCGTCGGCCTCGTCCCGGGTGATACGGCCCCGGGCGACCGCCCTGTCGCAGAGCTTGCCGGAGTACGCCTTGCCGCTGGCCGCCGCTTCGGTGGAGACGTCCCTCAGGACGACATCGATTCCGGCCCGCGCGCAGGAGTGGGCAATACCCGCGCCCATCATCCCGGCACCCAGGACCGCGACCTTGCGCACGGTGTGCGGCTTGAAGCCGAGGGGGCGGCTCGCGCCGGAGTTGACCCTCTGGAGGTCGAAGAACAACGCCTGGATCATGTTCTTGGCAATCCGCCCGGTCACCACTTCGGTGAAGTACCGGGCCTCGATGGTCTGCGCGGTGGCGAAGTCGACCTGCGAGCCCTCCACGGCGGCGGCCAGGATGTTGCGCGGCGCCGGATACGGGGCGCCGCCGGTCTGCTTCAGCAGGCTCGCGGGGAACGCGGGAAGGTTCGCGGCGAAGCGCGGGCTGGAGGGCGTGCCACCGGGGATCCGGTAACCCGTCACGTCCCACGGCTGCCGCGAACTCGGGTTCGCGTCGATGAAGGCCCGCGCCCTGTCCAGCATCTCCCCGGTGCTGGCGGCGACCTCGTGGACCAGCCCGCTGTCCAGCGCGCCGCTGGGCGTGTACTGGGTGCCCTTCAGCAGCACCTTCGCCAGCGCGTCCGCGATACCCAGCAGACGCACCGTGCGAACCACCCCGCCACCACCGGGCAGCAGGCCCACAGTGACCTCCGGCAGCCCGATCTTCGAGCCCGGCGCGTCCAGCGCCACACGGTGGTGGCAGGCGAGCGCGATCTCGTAACCACCACCCAGAGCGGCACCGTTGATCGCCGCGACAACAGGAACACCCAGCGTCTCGACGCGGCGCAGGTCGTTCTTCATGGCCATGGTCACCTCGAAGACACGCCGGGCGTCCCCGGGCCGGGCTCTGATCAGCTCGCGCAGATCACCGCCGGCGAAGAAGGTCTCCTTCGCGGAGGTGACGATCACGCCACGGATCGAGCCGCGCTCAGCCTCCAGACGGTCGGCGACGGCTGACAGGGAGTCGCTGAACGCCTGGTTCATGGTATTGGCGGACTGCGCGGGATCATCGAGGACGAGGGTCACAACACCCGTCTCGTCCCGCTCCCAGCGGATGGTGGTCAACTCGCTCATGCTGCTGCTCCGTAGCGAAAGGGGACAGTGGGACGGTCAGACGCGTTCGACGACAGTGGCAACACCCATCCCGCCACCGACACAGAGCGTCGCGAGACCGAACCGCTCGTCCCGGCGCTCCAGTTCATCCACCAGAGTCCCCAGAATCATCGCGCCCGTCGCGCCGAGCGGATGACCCAGCGCGATCGCCCCGCCGTTGACGTTCACCCGATCCAGCGAAAGCCCCATCTCCGCCACATCAGGAGGCGGCCCTCAGCCCAGCAACGCGGACTGCGGCCAGTCGGTCGGCGGGCCCGGCCACCCGCACCCGTGTTCGTCGAAGACGGCCACCCGTTCCACGGCCGCCGGGTCATCGGCGTCGCGCGCCTTGTACGCGAGCGCCATGGACAGGGCCGGGAAGACCTGAAGGTCCCCCACCACCCATCCGTCCGGGGCGACGGCGGACGCATGATCCACCCTGGCCCAAGGGGCCGTCGATGTCATGACTTCGACTGTGCGCAGGCTCGCCGACAGGCCGTGGCCACTGGCCTTCACCACGGCTTCCTTCCTGGTCCAGCAGCGGAAGAAGGCCGACTGGCGCTCTCTGTCCGCGAGTTCTGCCAGCAACTCGCGTTCAGCGGTGGACAGCGCGAAATCCCCGATGCCTTGGGTGTCCAATTCGCGGCGCTCCTCGATGTCAAGGCCCACGTCGACGGTGGCGATCGCGAGGGACCAGAACGGTCCGCTCCGCGAATGGCTGAACCGTAGTTGTGTTGAATCCGGCCGTACGATCACGGGTTTCCCGTGTGCGGAGCTGTGGCAGGTTACGCACGTCGCGGTGCCGAATTCGATATGGGCGGCATCGGTTCTCACGTAACGGGCGATGACGCGTCGCACCGAGGCGTGCGCTGCGGCGTAGTGAATTCCTGTGGCGCCCCTGAGTGTGCGAAGGCGGGTCAGTTCCCCAGGAGAGAGGAGGGCGAGATCTGCCTCGTTCATCTCGCCTCGGGACCGGCCCACCCAGATGTGAACGGCTCGACTCGCCCTGAGGTTCCCCCGTCATGCGGGAGCCGCTGATCAGCTGGTCAGCAGGGGTTGACGGGTGTTCAGATTCGTTGGTTCGGCCGTCGCCTGCTCGGCGTAGTACTTCTCTTCGAACTCGATCGGGCTGAGGAAGCCGAGGCGTTCCTGGATGCGGCGGGAGTTATAGAAGCCGTCGATGTACTCGAAGAGCGCGAGATTCGCCTCGGCCCTTGTCGTGTAGGTGCGGCCACGGATGCATTCGGTCTTGATGAGCATCCAGAGGTTCTCCGCGAGGGCGTTGTCGTAGGAGTCCCCGACGGAGCCCATGGATGCCTCAACTCCCACCCGCATCAGTCGAGTTGTGAGCCTGATGGACGTGTACTGACAGCCGTGGTCGGCGTGGTGAATGAGCTTGCCCGGCTCGACCTCGCGGGACGCGAGCGCGTACTCCAGCGTGGTCAGGACCAGGTCGGCGTCCGCGCGGGCGGAGGTCTCCCACGCGACCACGCGGCGGGAGAATGCGTCCCGGATCGCGGAGAGCCACAACGGTCCCTCGCCGGTGGAGACCATCGTGAGGTCGGTGACCCACAACCGGTTCGGCGCCGGTGCGGTGAAGTCCCGGTTGACCAGGTCCGGGGCGAGGCTGGCCTTGGGATCGCGGCGCGTGAAGCCCTTCCGCCGCGGGCTGATCCCCGCGATGTCGGCCTCGCGCATCAGGCGCTCGACCCGCTTGCGGCCCACGCGTTTGCCCTCGCGTCTGAGGACGGCGTGCACGCGCGGCGAGCCGTAATTGCCGCCGGATTCCGCGTGGATCTCCTTGATCCGCTTGGCCAGTTCGACGTCGCGGCGTCGCCGTTCGCACGGTTCCTTCTCCGCACGGCGCCAGCGGTAGTAGGTGGAGGAGGGGATGTGCAGTTCCCGCAGGACGCACTCGACTCCCAGGCGGGGATGCTCGTCAACGAGCGCTGTCACCTGGGCCGGGTCGGGTCGAGTTGCGCCGCGAAAAAAGCCGAGGCCGTCCGCAGGACGTCATTGGCCCGCTTGAGCTGGGAGTTCTCCTTGCGCAGGGCTGTGAGCTCGGCGCGTTCGTCGGTGGTGAGACGGTCGTCGCGCTCGCCGGCATCCGCCTCGGCCTGGCGGATCCAGCCGCGCAGGGCCTCGGGGTGCACACCGAGGTCGACGGCCAGCTTCTTGATCTGCGGCTTCGGCTCGGTGGTGCGGTACATCCGTACCGCACGCTCACGCAACTCGAGCGAGTATTTCCGGGGTGCAGCCATGGTCACAGGTCCTCTCATGAGTCCCATCTGACCTGCTGTCAGCTTCCTCCGCATCTCGGGGGAACCTCACCCTCAGTTCGTCGTGGCCGTACCGGCCGGGCACGAGGGTATTTTCCACCGGGCCGCTAGCCGATCGTCAGACCCGTCACGGCACGGCCGATGACGAGGCGCTGTATTTCCGAGGTTCCCTCGAAGATGGTGAAGATCTTTGAATCCCGGTGAAAGCGTTCCACCGGGTGGTCACGGGTGTAGCCCGCGCCGCCCAGGATCTGAATCGCCTGCTCCGTCACCCAGACCGCGGTCTCGCCGGCGACCAGTTTCGACATCGAGCCTTCGGCGTTGTCGAACGCCTTGCCGTTACGGGCCATCCAGGCGGCCCGCCAGGTGAGGAGCCGCGCCATGTCGACCCGTGTGGCCATGTCCGCCAGCAGGAAGGCGATGGCCTGGTTACTGCCGATCTTCCGGCCGAACTGTTCGCGTTCGCAGGCGTAGTCACGCGCGTACTCGTACGCCGCTCGCGCGATACCCACGGCCATGGACGCCACGGTGGGCCGCGACGACTCGAAGGTCTTGAACGCGGCCTGGTTTCCGGAGGACCTGCCTTCCCGTGCCGCTGCGAGCCTGGCGTCCAGCCGTTCCTCTCCGCCCAAGAGGCAGGACCCCGGTACGCGTACATCGTCGAAGAACACTTCGGCCGTATGCGATGCCCGGATCCCGTGCTTGCTGAATTTGCGCCCCTGCGTCAGGCCCGGCGTGCCCGGAGGCACGACGAATGTTGCCTGCCCCCGGCTGCCCAGCGAGCCGTCCACCGAGGCGACGACGACGTGCACCGCGGCGATCCCGCCGTTGGTGATCCATGTCTTGCCGCCGTTGATGACCCACTCGTCCTTCGCCCGGTCAAGGCGGGCCGTGGTGCGAATCGCCCCGACATCGCTGCCCGCGCCGGGCTCCGAGGCGCAGAACGCGCCGAGTTTCACGTCGTCGACCGAACCGAACATGGGCGGAATCCACTCGGCCTGTTGCTCCGGAGTGCCGTTGGCCAGGACGGACACGGCGGCCAGCCCCGTCCCCGCGAACGCCGTGGAGATTCCCGCGTCGCCCCAGAAGAGTTCTTCGAACACCACCGGCAGGCTGAGGCCGGTCTCCTCAAGCGATTGCGTGAAGAAGAAGTCCAGTGAGTACAGGCCTATCTTCGCGGCCTCCTGGATGACGGGCCAGGCGATGTCTTCGCGCTCGTCCCATTCGGAGGCCGCCGGTCTGAGCACGTTCTGGGCGAATCCACGAGCCCAGGTCCGCGTCTCGACGAGATCGGCGTCCAGTTCCATGTTCATGATTCTCCAGTGGGCGTCGGCCGGTGGTTACAGATTTCCTCGGCATGGAGTGAATGGAATGAGGGGAAGCCAACTCCCTCCGGAATGCCCGATGATCAGTCGCTTGGGGCCGCGGACGTTCACATGGTCCCTGTACGCGACGTCGATCAGGCGTGGTTCCTTGACCCTCTTGGCGAACGACCGCAGAAGGAGAGCCGCTTCGAGGCGGGCGAGGGGTGCGCCGAGGCAGAAGTGGATGCCGGCCGCGAATGCCAGATGGGGCACCCTTTCACGGGTTATGTCGAAGGCGTCGGGGCTAAGGACGCGGTCGTCTCGTGTCCGGCGACCAGCAGCAGGCCACAAGTGGTCATCACCTCAAGCTCGTTGAGGGTGTCGCCGCGCTCCTCGATCTGTACGAGGGGGGCCGCAGCCGGTCCCGCCCGGTGGTCCCGCCCTCCGTCAGGGAACGGTCCGTGCCGAGCCGCGTGTCCCGCAGTAGTCGCGCGCAAGCCGTGCTCACGCACTGTCACGGTGCTTCTCCTCTTGGTCAGTCGCCGAACGGCAGGACGTAGACGAGGTGGCGTGCCTGGAGGGCGAGGCGGTCCTTGCTGTCCCAGATCTCCACGTCCTGTTCCAGGAAGCCCCCCGCGTAGTTGTTCGTTCGCTGGGTGAGGCGGAGCCAGCCCGGGGCGGGCTTCGCCCGTACGTGCACCGCCATGTGCACGGTCAGGGGGAATCCGGCGGCGCCCAGGTCGAAGGTGACGGGCGGCAGGACGTCGGAGGCGAGGAGCATGGCGAGGGGGTCGGGTTCCCGGCCGTCCCTGAACCGCATCCAGCCGCTCGCCACTCCCCTGCCGGACGGTCCTTCCTCGTTCGACCATCCGCTCGTGCGGGGGTCGAGCCGCAGGTCGAGCCGTTCGTGGAGCCGGGACTGGGACAGCATCTCGCTGGTTGCCGTCTCGGTGCTGACGCACTCCTCGCGTGGGGGCAGGTCGGGGCCGGTGGCTGTGGTGAACACCTCGTCGTTGAGCGTGTCCAGGTCGCGGTACGTTCCGGTGATGCGGACCCGTTCGGTCTCCGCTCCCTTCTGGTCGGTCTGGATGATGGACGCCGTGCCGGTGGACAGTTGACGCCCCTGACGGACGATCGCGGTCCGGATCTCGGCCGGTCCGGGGGCCGAGCGGCTGAGGAAGTGGGCACTCAGCGCGAACGGATCCACGTGGGCCGAGCGCTCCGCGATCAGCCTGCCCAGGGACCGGGCCGCGACGGCGAGCACGAACCCGCCGTTCACATGCCCGTGGTTCAGCCATTCGGTACGGAAGTCCGCCTGGAACCGGTCGCCCGTGTCCCCGACCCGCCGGACGGCTGTGGCCTTGTCGAAGTCTGTCTCGGTCGTCACAAGCGGAGCTCCTTGCGGTGTTGCGGCAGGTCGGCGGTCCGGGAGGTTCCGCGGGTCGGTCACCCGAGATCGGTCATACCGGAGGTCATTCGAAGGTGATACGGAACAGGTTCGCGAAGCGCTTCTCGAAGGACTGGGCGGTGACCTCCAGGTAGCGCTCGTACTTGAGGACCGTGTCGGCGCCCGCGACCGCTTCGGCGGCGTTGCGGTTGTTCCTCAGGCGCTCCAGCCAGGTCCTGATCGTGCGCCCGTAGTGGGCGCCGTCGAAGCGCACCGCGATCGGGTCGAAGATCAGCTCGGCGGCCTCCAGGATCTCGGAGAGGCGGGGCGGTTCGGTCTCCGGGAAGATGTCGTCCGAGACGAAGGCGATGTCGCGGATGTAGGCGCGGTCGAGCTTGACGGTATTGCCCTTGCCGACCGTCTGGAGTCCGAGGCGGCCACCCGGGCGCAGCCAGGAGCGGCAGCTCTCGAAGAACGCCCGGTATCCCGCCACGCGTTCGGCGCGCGACAGGCCCCGCCGGGCGAAGTGCTCGAACGCCCCGATCGAGATGATCGCGTCGTACTTCCCGGTGGGCCGGTGGTCCATCCAGTTCTCCAGGCGGACGTCGCAGCCGGGCAGCCCGAGGGCGCGTGCGGCCTCCGCCTGCTCCTCGCTCAGGGTCAGGCCGACGGTCTCGCCGACGCCGTGCGCCTCGGTCATCCGCCGCAGGAGTCCGCCCCAGCCGCAGCCGATGTCGAGGACCCGGCCGCTCCCGGCGGCGTCGGTCTGCGCGACGAAGTAGTCCAGCTTGCGCAGTTGTGCGCTCTCCAGCGTGTCGCCGTCCTCCCAGAGCGCGCAGGAATAGATGCGGTTCTCGTCCAGCCAGAGCCGGTAGAACTCGTTCGATACGTCGTAGTGGTGCTGGATGGCGTCGGGAGAGGCGCCGTTGTAGTGCTCCGTCGTGCCCGCTGTTCCCATTCCCTCTCAACCCTTTCGCAGGAATAATCGATACGGTTGCGCGCGGTTCGGTGGGTCACCAGCGCACGACCACGACGCCGAAGCTCAGTCCGCTGCCGAGACCGATGAGGCAGACCAGGTCGCCGGCGCGCAGCCGCCCGGACGCCTCGGCGGCGGCCAACTGCTGGGGAATGCTTGCCGCGTTGGCGCAGCCGTACGCGTCGACGGTGATCAGCACCTTGTCGTCGGGGATGCCCAGGCTCCGGCAGAATTGGCGGGTGTAGGGGACGGAGATCTGGCTCACGCACACGACGTCGAAGTCGTCCACGGCCAGGTCGTTCTCCGCCAGGAGCTTGGTGATCAGGCTGAAGTCGGTCTCGGCCAGCGACCTGAGCATCTTCAGCGGCTTGACCTTGAGCCGGCCGATCTCCAGCCTGCCTTCGGTGTTGGTGGTCATCGAGGTGACCGAAGCCCGCCAGGCCCGGGAGTTGGCGCCCATGCGGTGGGCGAGGACACCGGGTTCGTCGCTCGCCTCCAGCAGCAGCGCGGCGCCCACGTCCGACATGGTGAGGGCGGCACAGCTCTCCACGTACTCCTGGACGCTCGCCACCGTGGTGCCCAGCAGCCGTGTCGGGGCCTCGCCGCAGGTGACGAGGATGCGCCGGTAGCTGCCCGCGCGGATGAGCGCGTCGCCGGTCTCGATGGCGTTGAGGACCGAGTTGCAGGCGTTCTTGAGGTCGAAGACGGGGCATGTCATGCCCAGCCGTTCGGCGACGATGTGGGCCGTGGCCGGTTCGAGGACGTCCCCGCTCGCGGCGGCGAAGACGACGAGGTCGATGTCGCCGGGCCCCAGGCCCGTCTGTTCGAACAGTTGGCGGGAGGCCGCCACCCCGAGGTCGGACGCCTGCCAGTCCACCGGGGCGACGTAGCGGTGCCGCACCCCGGTCAGCTGTTCGATCAGACCGCGCGGCAGGTCGAGGTGGGGGTTGCCGGCGGCGATCTCCTCCTCGACGTCCGTGACGGACAGCCGCCGCTCGGGCAGATGGACCGCCACGGCCCCGATCCGGGAGTGGAGCGTCATGACCGGTCGCTGTTCAGGGCTTCGACCACGAGCGCGGCGACCTGGCCGATGCTGCGGACGGCCGGGGCCTCGTCCTCGTCGAAGGTGATGTCGAAGTGGTCCTCGACCGTCAGCAGCCCCTGGAGGAGCTTGAGCGAGTCGACTCCGGGGAGGTCGAGGAGCTGGGTCGCGGCCGTCGCCTCGGACAGCGGGATCTTGAGGTGCTCCGCGATCAGCCCGCGCACCTCTTCGAGCACGCGTGCGTAGTCGGTGTCGCCGCCGCCGACCGCTTCGGCTGTGTGCTGGGTCACTTGGGTGTTCTCCGTTCTCTGGCTTCGGGTCAGCTCGACAGAGGTGCCGGCCGGTAGTCGTTCAACGCGGTCGCCAACACCGCCCCGGTGGCGCCGAGCTGGCGCAGCCGGAACAGGTAGGCGGCACCGTGCATGAGCTGTTCGGCCACCTCGGCCACCGTCCGGTTCTCCGCCGGGAAGAGATGGCTGTCCCGCACCCAGCTGTTGAACGCGCCCATGGCCGGGCCGCACCACACCTGGTAGTCCCGGATCCGGTCGGTCTCGCCGCGGCTGGCCCACCGCGCCGAGCTGCCGAGGTACCAGCGGAACACCAGTGCCATCTTGACCTTGGGGTCCTTGGTGGCGCGGTCGATGCGCTCGGGTGCCCGCTCCCCGAGGTAGTCGAGACACTCCCGCCACACCTCGTCCACGGACATGCGGAACACGTCCTTCTCCAAGCGGCTCAGCTCGGTGGCCGGGATGGCGTCGAGACCGTCGTACGTCCGGTACAGCTCGCGCAGCCGGGACGCGCGCATCGGGAACATAGTGCCGCTCTTGAGGACCTGGACGTCGGCGCCGATCTCGAACATGTCGGCGGCGGGCGCCATCGCGTAGTCCGCGACACCGGCCCGGGTGAGCAGTTCCTTGGCCTCCGACGACGTTCCGGCCTCCACGCAGCTCTGGTTGACCGAGCCGGTGACCACGTAGTCCGCGCCCATCGCGAAGGCGGCGGCCAGGCCCTCGGGGCTGCCCAGTCCGCCCGCCGCTCCGACGCGGGGCACCGACGGGTAGCCGAGCTCCCGGGTGATCCGGTCCCGCAGCCGCAGCACGGCGGCGGTCACCACGGTCGAGGGGCGCCGGTCGGTGTGCCCGCCCGAGTCCGCCTCGACGGTGATGTCGTCGGCGAGAGGGACCCGGCTCGCCAACTCGGCCTGGAGGACGCTGATCCGACCCGCTGCCACCAGCGCGTCGAGGATCTCCCGGGGCGCGGGCCGCAGGAACAGTTCGGCGACCTCGGGGCGGGACACCTTCGCGATGACGCGGTTGCGGGCCACGGCCCCGCCGTCACGGTCACGCTCCAGCCCCGCCACGCGGTAGCGCACCACTTCCGTGGTGAGGCCGAGGAACGCGGAGGCTTCCACCAGCCGTACCCTCCGGTCGAGGAAGAGGTCCACGGTGGCCCGCTCCAGGCCCGACTCGGCCGGGCTGTGGATCAGGTTGCAGGCGAAGGG
The DNA here is from genome assembly GCF_045040315.1 of Streptomyces sp. NBC_01508. Classification (NCBI taxonomy): domain Bacteria; kingdom Bacillati; phylum Actinomycetota; class Actinomycetes; order Kitasatosporales; family Streptomycetaceae; genus Streptomyces; species Streptomyces sp. NBC_01508. The sequence goes on from NZ_CP109419.1 coordinate 279,241, forward strand.
CCGGCCGGGGATCTTCGACTCGAAGAGGTCCAGGGCGGACGCGATGCGGACCGGTGCGAGACCGGCCGCGCCGAACGACGCCAGCAGGCCCGCTTCGGCCATCGCGACGACAAGTTCCTCGGAGGCGATCCCGTTCGCCATCGCGCCCGACATGTAGGCCAGCCGCACCCCGTGCGTGTCGCGGAACGCGGCCGAGCCGAGCATGTCCGACGGGAACGGCGCGACGGACGCCAGGAGTTCGAATCCGCCCCCGTCCGTCTGTCGCCCGCCGCAGACCGCGCCGACCTCGTCCCCGTCGGCGACGATGTGACAGGCGTCATGCAGCCGGTGCAGCTCGCCACGCACTCCGGCGACATCGAATCTCGGGGCGCGTTCCCCCTGCCAGTTCGGCGTCCCGCTCATTTGTGCCCACCTCCCGTGACCACCGCGATGGCGATGTCGTTGAACGCGTAGACGCGCAGTTCGCCGCGCCAGACGTTGGCGTCCGCGATCAGCAGGACCTGACCGTCCTCCTCCCGTACGTCCTTGATGTGCGCCTCGAAGTCCAGCCGGGGATGTGTCGGCGCGAACTCGCCCCGGTAGGTCCACCGCATCTTGATGCCGGGCGCGTGGTCGAAGTGCGCGTCGGGCCGGCCCGAGGCCACCTCGGTGGCCATGGCGTAGGCCCGCAGGCCCGCGTAGACGGTCTCCGCGCCGAGCGAGCCCGGCATCACCGGGTCCTGGTGGAAGTGCAGCGGGAAGTACCAGTCGTCCGGGCTCAGGTTCCGGTGGCCGCGCAGATATCCCGCGCCGTGCAGGCCCCCGCCGGGGACGTACGTGACACCGTCGAGCATGTCCAGCCGCCCCGTGCCGAGGCGCAGCGAGTCGGTCCTCGCACGGAGTCCGTCCAGGTCGACCTCGATCGCGGCACCGGCCGGCAGCCGCGCCGAGTCCAGCCACAGCGGTACGGGCCTGCCCTGGTCCAGGCCGACGCTGCCCGCCCGCAGGTCGCTGGTGAAGTAGCCGGAGAGCTGTTCACCGGTGTGGAACACCTCACCGTCGACGGAGAGTTCCCAGTCGGCGCGGTGCAGGATCGCTCCGCCGACGGCGTCGTTGGACAGGATGGTGGCCCGCTGGAGAACCGTCTTCCCGCGCGGGTCGACCTGGCGCAGCGCGGTGGCGTGCCCGCCGAGGTTGCGCAGGTAGTACTCGGTGTCCGGGAACCGCAGGGTCGTGCCGAGGTAGTACGGTCCGAGCACCCCGGGCTGGACCCCGGCCTCCATGCAGGCGAAGTGCGGCAGGTAGGGCTGGTTGTTGTCGGTGAAATACCAGCTGTCCGCCGGGACGTCGTACTCCGACTCGATCACGTCACCGGGTTTGATGGCGCCACCGACCCCGTCGACGCGCATCACGCGGTCCACGAAGCACAGTTCACCGCTGGGCAGCCGGGGCACCCGGGGGCGATCGCGGCAGACCTCGAACTGCTCGCCCAGCATCGCGTGGTCGCCCCTGGCGACGTGCGCGATGTGCATCTCGTTGAGCACGGCGGGCTTTCCGGACGCGCCGCGCCGGCCCAGGGAGCGCGGGGTGCGCTCACCGTGGTCCGGACGGAAGTCGGTGCCCGGCTTCTCCACGATCTGGAACCCCACGTTGCTGATCCGGGCGACGGGCAACTCGTCGGCGTGGACGAGGACATCGGCGATGAGGAAGGGGCGGGGGACGAGACCGATGTCGACGATGTCGATCTCGTAGCGGATCCGACGGGTCGCCGGGTTGATCTGACCCCGCACCTTGGTCGTGGTCGTCAGCCCCTTGACGGGCTGGTACGTGGCGTCCGGCAGGCACAGATGAAGGCCGGCGTGCAGGCCGTACACCTGGAGCGCCTGCATGGCGCCCTCCGCGACGAGCGTGCCCGGCATCACCGGGTCACCGACGAAGTGGCTGGTGAAGTACCACTCGTCCGGGTCGAGCCGCTTGATCGACGTACACGAACCGAAGCCGTGCGCGCCGCCGGTCAGCTCCATCCGGGGCACTTCGTCGACCATCAGCAGCCGTGTCGGGTTGAGCCGCAGCGAGTGGTTGGCGCCGGGCGCCTGCTGGTACTCGGGGCCGAACACCTCCGCGAAGCGGCCTTGGGTGAGCTTGGCGATGTCCTCGCCGTCGAGTTTCGTACGGTCCGTCCTCGCCAGCGGTTTGAAGGCGGAGGCCCGCGCCGCGCGCCCGGCCGGTTCCGGCGCCGGCGCCGTGGATCCGGCGTCGCTGATGCCGCCCGCCTCGGCCAGCTCCCGGTCGGTGAAGAAGCCCGCGCAGCCGTCGCGCATGGTGAAGGCCAGCTCGCCGTCGACGAAGCAGTCGTAGTGGAAGAAGGTCAGGGTCGGCCCGCTGGTCCGCAGGACGTTGCTGATGTGGATGTCGCACCGGATGCGCTGGCCTTCGCGCACGGACGAGCCGTACGCGGTCAGTGACCCGTCGAGCAGCCGGTAGACGCGCTCGCCCTGGTTCTGGAGGTCGATCCCCAGATAGCTGATCAGCACCAGGTCGCACTGGCCCGCCTCGGCGAGCACACCGAAGGGCATCTGCCCGTCGACGCTGTACCAGGCGCCTTCGGGGACGTCGTACTCGGTGCGTATGAACGACGGTTCGAACTTGCCCAGTTCGCCTTCGAGAGCGGTCACCCTGCTGACGAAGTGGTAGGGCTCGGCGGGCAGTCGGACCCTGCGGGCGAACCGGTCGATCGGTGCGTACTCAGGGCCGAACACCTTGCTGATCTCGCCGTTGGCGAACTCGTGCAGATCCTGCTCGTCGAGGATCACGCCCTGCGGCTTCCTCCGCTCGCCGGGGGGAGCGGAGACGGCGGGAGGAGTTGAGACGCCGGGAGGAACGGGGGCGTCGGGAGGAGTTGAGACGCCGGGAGGAACGGGGGCGTCGGGAGGAGCGGGGGCGTCGGCTGCGGCGGGGCCGTCGCCCGCGGCCTGCCGGGGCTGCTCGGGTGCGGCCGCGGTGCGCCGCGGGCGGCCGGGGAAGGTGATGGCGGGCTGTTCCCCGGGGGCCCTGCTTGTCGGCCGCAGCCGCTGGATCGCTGCGCGGCTGTTCTCGGCCACGGACTCTGCCACCGGGGGTCCTCCTGGAGTGATCCGACGTACCGACAGCGCGGGCGTGGTGCCCTCGGGTGGTGCGGGTAGGTAGGGCGAAAGGGTGACCGGCAGACCGTGGGCCGCCAGCCGGGCCAGAACGCGGCCGATCCCGGATGCCGCGCTGGTTCTGCGCCGGTCCACGGATGCCGCGACATGGCTCCGGTCGCCGAGGATCTCCTTGATCCACCTGCTGCAGGTGCCGCCGGGTCCCACCTCGACGAAGTAGCGGTAGCCGCGCGAGTACAGCGTCTCGACCAGCCGTGGGAAGTCGATGGTCTGGCTCAGGGTCGCCGCGTTGTTCTCGGCGATCGGCGTGGCGCCGAAGTCCGTCAGGGGCGCGTAGCCGTTCGCGGAGTACAGCTCCACGTCGCTGACCGGCCGCGTCTGCCTGCGCAGGCAGTCGGCCAGTTCGGCCCGGTCCGGCAGCGGGCAGTGGAGCACATGGCTCACCCCGGAGGGCAGACTCCGGCAGCCCAGCGCGTCCACCACGGCCCGGCACTGGGCCGGGTCGCCCGAAATGACCACCTCCACCGGGGTGTTGACGTGGGTGACGAAGACGCGGTCGTACCCTCCGACGGCATCCCGGACCTTCGCCACGTCCTCGAAGAGGACGTACCCGGACCAGACGTCGGCGTCCGCCATGGCGTCCGGAAGCCGCCACGCCTCGCGGACGGCGTACTTGGGTCCGCTCAGCCGGCCCTGGAACACCTCGCCGAGCCGGGCGCGCTGCTCCGGCCCGTGCGACGCGGGGGAACAGGCGCCCAGGGCGTACAGCATGCTGGACTCGCCGAGGCTGTAGCCGAACGCGCCGTGCACGGGCACGCCCAGCAGGTGCCGCAGCGCCTGCGTCTGGAGCCAGGCGAACGAGCTGCCGATGTCCACCATGGAGGAGAAGTCCCGCATCAGCGCCGTGGCCGCGGCCGTCACCTGGTCACCGTCCGCAGGGCGTACGCGGCGCGGGAACAGCAGGTCGGCGCGCATCAGTTCACCCGCGTCCGCCACCGCGGCCTCGGCGATCGGCAGCAGTCCCGGAAGGGCGCGGAACAGCTCGGCGCCGACTCCCGGGTACGCGCTGAGCATGCCGGGGAAGACCAACGCGACCTTGCCCCCGCCGCCGATCGGCGCGGGCGTGTAGTAGCTCCCGGCCGGGGTGGTCCACTGCGTTCCGGCCTCGTGCGCCGCCGGCACCAGGGCGCACACCCGCTCGGCCTCGCGCCGCAGGACGTCGCGGTCGGCCGCGCAGAGCACGAGCCGGTGGACGTGCTCGGGCAGCGCGGCGACGTTCCTGGCGACCCGGCCGAGTGCGGCGCGGTCGCCCGTCGCGTCACGTACCTCGGCGACCCGGCGCATCAGCTCGGCGAAGTCCGCCCCGCCCACGGACACGATCAGCTGCCCGTGGACGTCCGGGCCTTCCACGGCCGTGACGTCACCGCGTACCGAGGCCGCGGACAGGACGACGCTGATGTGGGCGCCCCCGGTGCCGAGACCGCTCACCACCGCCCGGCGCGGCCCCCGGTGCGCGGCGCGCAGCCAGGGCCGGCTCCGTTCGGGCACGAAGAACGCGGAGTCCGACAGCAGGCCGGCGAAACGGTCCGACGGGCCCGACCAGCCAGGGACGGCCGGGAGGTGGGCGCGGTGCAGACAGAGCGCGACTTTGACGATGCTGACCAGCACCGCCGCCAGTTGGGTGTCCCCCACGTTGGCGGAGACAGCGCCCAGCGCCGTCGTACGTTCCCCACCGCCGTCCCCGCCGTCCCCGCCGTCCTTGGCTCCTGTCCCGTCCACGGCCCCGGCCCAGATCTGGGCGAGACCTTCCAGCTCGGCCGCGTCCTGTGCGGGAACGCCCGTCGAGTGCAGCTCGACGTAGTCCACCTCGCCCGGCGTCACCGAGGCGGTCTCCAGCGCTTCGAGCGTGGCCAGCCTGACCTGCTCGCCGTCGGTCGCGAGACCCACGGCCGGGGACGGCGCGTACCGGATCGCCAGCGCGTCGATCGTGGCGTACGCCGGGCGCTCCGGCTTCCGCCGGGCGCCCGCACGGGTGAGCAGCAGCGCGGCGGCGCCTTCGCCCGCCCGCCAGCCGTTCCCGCCGCCGAGCCCCAGTCCGGGCTCACCTCCGTAGGCGGCGAGCCCGTAGCGCGCGAGCATGTTCTCCACGTTGCCCGTGAAGTCGACCGCCCCGACCAGTACGGCCTCGACCGATTCGTCCAGGAGCATCAGCGCGGCCGTCTCCAGGGTGGTCGCCGCACCCGCGCTGTCGGCCGCCACCGTGAACGCCGGTCCGGTGAAGTTCCACAGCGACGAGATCCTCGTGGCCGTGATGCCCAGATAGCTCAGCACCGCGTTGGGCGACCAGCCGTCGCCGATGCCCCGCCGCGCCGCGTCCGTCAACTCGGCCACGGCCTCGGCGTCGCCGGTCAGCGCGAGCTCTTCGCAACGGCGGCGCACGGACTCGGCCACGTCGTGCCGTGCGGCGTAGGAGTGCCCCAACGCGTTCATCTCCGCCGCCACGATCACGGCCACCCTGCGGGCGGGCGGCTGTCCCCCGTCGTCGGCCTGTCGCCGGTAGCCGGCGTCCCGCAGGGCCTCTTCCGCCACCCGGACGAAGAGCAACTGCTGGTCGTTGAAACCCTCCAGGTCGATCGGCGGGACGCGCAGGCGTGCCGCGTCGCAGTCGAAGGAGTCGACGTACGCGCCGTCTGGCGGGGGGTGGCCGGGTGCGAGGCCGCGCCAGCGCCGCTCCGGCAGCGGCCCGAATCCGTCGCGGCCTTCGTACACCGCGCGTTCCAGTTCACCGACGTCCGTGAAGGGGCCGACGTGGCACCCCATGCCCACGATGTCGAGCTTCGGCAGCGCACGCGGCTCCTCCGCCGCCGCGTCATCGGCGACATCGGCGACATCGGCGACATCGGCGACATCGGCGACGGGTTCGGCAGGTTCGGCGAGGACCACGTGGGCGTTCGTCCCGCCGAACCCGAAGGACGACACCGCCGCCCTGCGGGGCTGCCCGCTCTCCGGCCATTCGGTGGCTGCCCGCACCAGCCGGCCCCGCGCGTCCGCGAGAGGTTCGGTCACACCCGGGGTGGGCGGAATGACCCCGTACCGCATCGCGAGGATCGTCTTGATCAGTCCGGGCATTCCCGCCCCGGTCAGCAGGTGCCCCAGGTTGGACTTGACCGAGCCGAAGTACGGGATGGTGCCGCCGGCGCCGAAGAACTCGTTGATGCCGGACAGTTCGACGCCGTCGCCGACCTGCGTACCAGTGGCGTGGCACTCCAGGTAGTGCACGGTGGACGGGTCGGCGTCGGCGTCCTCGTACGCACGCCGATAGGCATCGACCTGGCCGGTGCGCTGGGGTACGAGCGTGTGCCGGCCCGCACCGTCGTTGGTCAGGGCCGAGCCCTCGATGACCGCGTGGACGCGGTCACCGTCGCGCCGGGCGTCCGCGAGCCGCTTCACCACCAGCATGCCCGCGCCCTGGCCGGTCAGGGCCCCGCTGGAACGGGTGTCGAATGGCTGGCTGCGGCCGTCCTCCGGGTAGGCCCGCAGATCGGAGAAGGCCAGGTGCAGGCCCACCAGTTCCTGGCCGCCCACCGCGCCCGCGAGCATCACATCGGCCCTGCCGACGGACAGGTGGTCGCAGGCCAGCTTGAGCGCGTACAGCCCGGAGGCGCACGCCCCGTCAACGGCGAGTTGGGGACCGGCGAGACCCAGTGCCGCCCCCACGACGCGTGCGGGCATGCCCCCGACCCACAGGTTGTGCGCGGCGGCCAGCGGATCGCCACCGCTCGCGCCGGGCGTCGGCGCGTGGCTCGTACCGGGCGTCAGTGCCTCGCCCGGGTCGAACCCGGCCTCGGCCAGGCCGCGACCGACCGCGGAGAGCCACAGGTCCGATCCGCGCCGGGTGGACAGCGAGGACGGAAAGCCCGCGTTCCCCAGCACGACTCCCGTACGTCCGGCGAGGCCCCCGGCCGGGCGCCCTACGTCGTAGCCGGCGTCGCTCAGGGCGGCGCGGGACGCGTGGAGCGACCATTGGAAGATCCGGTCGAGTGCGCGAAGGTAGTCGGCAGGCAGGTGGTAGCCGGTGGGGTCGAAGGTGAAGTCGCGGACGAACCCCCCGCGGGTGCTGTAGATCCGGTGCTTGTCCCCCGGTCGGGCCGCCGGTCCGCCGGGCGGGCCGCCCCGCTCGAAGATCTCCTTCGTGCCGTCGTCGCGGCTGTCCCGGCCTTGGCACAGGTTCTGCCAGAACTCCTCCAGCGTCGCGGCTCCGGGGAACAGACAGCCCATGCCGACGATCGCGTACCTCTGCCCGTGCGCCATCGCCGTCACCCCCCGGCCAGGACGGCGGTGGCGGCCCGCCGCGCCCAGTCGGGTGCGCCGGGTGCGCCGGGTGCGCCGGGTGCGCCGGGTGCGCCGGGTGCGCCGGGTGTGCCCTCCACGGGGTCGGACATCAGCGGGTGGAGGCCCGCGGGCGTCTCCGTCGGGCCGATCATGATGACCGCGTCGCCGCCGCGCCCGGGCGCGAACTGCTCGGCGAACATCTCGGCGCCGACGTGCGGCGGGATGAGGACGACACCGCGCTCCTCGAACATCTCGCGCAGTTCCGCCGTGACCATTCCCCCGTCCCACGCACCCCAGTTGATCGAGACGACGCGCTCCGCCCGCCGCTCGCGCTTGAGTGTGGACGCCACGCGGTTCAGCGCTTCGTTCGCCACCGCGTAGTCCGCCTGGCCGCGGTTCCCGAACAGCCCGGCGACCGACGAGAACAGCACGATGTGCTTGAGGCGCCGATCCGAGAGCGGTGTCAGTACGTTGTCGAGGCCGACCAGCTTGGTCGCCAGCACGGCGGTGATGTCCTCGGCCCTCTTCTTGACGATCAGCCGGTCGGCCAGCAGCCCCGCGCCGTGGACCACGCCGCTGATCCGCTCCTGGTAGGGCTCCAGGGCCTCTCTGACCGCGTCCGCGTCCAGGATGTCCAGCGCGTGGTACGCCACCCGGGCGCCGGCGGCCCGGAACCGTGCCAGGTTCGCGGCGATCTCGCGCTGGGCCAGGACGGTGCGGTACCGGCGCTCGACCTCAGGAAGGTCGACCTTCCCGCCGTCCCTCCTGGCCTGCTCGATGATGCTCCCCTTCAGCCGGGCACCGTCGCGACCCCTGGCCCATTCCGGTTCGGCGTCCAGCGCCGTACGGCCCAGGACCACCAGCTCGCAGGGGTACCGGGCGGCGAGCGCGGCGACGCACTCGGCGGTCACCCCACGGGCGCCGCCCGTCACGACGAACACGTCCGACGCGTCGGGGGATCCGCCCTTTCCCCGCCCGACCACCGTGGCGGAGGCCGCTGTCGCGCCGAACGAGAGAGCCGTACGCCTCCGGCCGTCGCGCCCCACCTCGTGGAGTCCGGTGTCCGGGTCGTTCAGCTCGCCGTTCACGATGGCCCGCACCGTCGTGTCGTCAAGTCCCCGCGCGATGTCGATCGACCGGCAGAACAGGCCGGGGGATTCGACCGCCAACGTCTTGGTGAGTCCGGTGAGTCCGCCCAGCATGCCGGTCGGCAGCGAGCCGCCGCCGAGCCCGGCGCCACCGTCCAGGTTCGTGACGACGACGAAACCGGAGCGCAGATCCCCCGCGGTCGCCCGCAGGTGCTCCTGCGTCAACTTCGCGAGGAGGATCACATGGGTCAGCCGTTTGACGGCGTGCGCGACGGTGGCCGTCTCTCCGCCCGCCATCTGTACGCACAGGTCCAGCCGGCCCGCCTGGCGGACCACGTCCTCGACGGCTTCGGCGAGCGCCGCTTCGTCCCACGATTCGAGCCGGGTGACCGGCACTCCCCCGACCGACGGTGGGATCCCCGGCAGCATGACGAGATGCGGCCGCAGCCCCATGCTCAGGAGTTCGTCGACGACGCAGCGGGTGATCGCGGAACCGTCATCGACCAGTAGCGCCGCTGACCGCGGCGCGAATGCTTTTCCCTGGGTCACCACCTCGCCCGCGGTGTCGTAGGCGACGGTGAGACGGCCGACTCCTGATGCGGGTGCGCTCCCGTTGACGGCGTCCACCTCGCCGGGCTCCTGTTCGGCGCCTTGCGAGTCGGCTCCGCCCGTATCGGAGGCCACCAGCACGCCCACGACATCCTCCAGCGTCCGCAACTCACCCAACCGCTGAGGATCCATCTCACGAATCTCCGGGAACATCCCCTGCAGACCACTCACAATCTCAACCCGCTTGATCGAATCCACACCAAGATCCGCCTCGATATCCATCGACGCGTCCAACATGTCCACCGGATAACCGGTCTTCTCCGACACCACCACCAACAACGCCTCACGCGCCCGCACCACCAACGCCGAATCAACAACCACCACCGGCACATCCACAACCGGCTCAACCACAGGCGCCACCTCAACCGGCTCGACCACTTCGACCGGCTCAACCACCGGCGCCACCTCAACCGGCTCGACCACTTCGACCGGCTCAACCACCGGCGCCTCCACCACCACCGGTAACGGGACCGGCTGTTGTGACACCGGTACGGGGTCGGCGACCGGTGGCGCAGTTGAATCGGCCCCGTCGAGCAGGGCGCAGATCAGGTTGTGTCCCTGCTCCTGCCCTTCGAGGATCAGGTCGTTGTAGCGCCGCAGCACCCGCAGTGACTCCTTGATCTCCTCGGCCGGTGCGGCGGCGACATCCTCGGCGATCTCGGAGATCATGTCCTGGGCGACGCGCAACTGCCCGTTCAGGTACTCCTTGTGCAGCGCCACATGCCTTGTCAGCAGACGGCTCGTACTGATCGACACATCAGCTCCATTGGCGTGAGTGGCAGGTGCGTTGTCCGCTTCCGGGGAAACCCCGGCTGGTTCTCCGTCCCGGCCGTGAGGAACAGCGACCGCGACGGGCTCTTGTGGTGCTTCGGGGGCGAGGGAGGTCATCGCATGGGGTGTGGCGAGGAGTTGCCCGTACGCCGCGCTCTTCTGCGCCGGGACGAAGTTCTTCGCGGTCAGCAGGATCGAGCCCTTCGCGTCGGGTACCAGGTCCTTCGCCCGGTCGTAACGGCCGATCCCGTGGATGGGCAGGCCCAGGACCCGAAGCTGGAGGGCGAGGAGCTTGAGGGAATGGTCGGCGCAGGCGCGCGGCCCCTTGTCGGCGGAGAGGCACACCACCGACTTGTCCGCCAGGGTGCGCCGGACCAGCCCCGAGAGCACGGACTTCGGCCCGAACTCGACGAAGACCCGGATTCCCGCGTCGTACATCTCGGTGATCCGTCCCGAGAAGTCGACCGGATTGCGCAACTGCTCCACCAGTACGGACTTGTTCTTCGTCAGGTCCGAACCGTAGGCGGCGCCCGCCGTGTTGGCGTAGACGGTCCTGTCCGGCGCCTGGAACTCGGTCGACTCGACGGCCGTACGGAAGGATGCGACGGCGTGCTCGACGAACGGTGTGTGGAACGCCGCCGATACGGGGAGCCGCGACGCGGTGATCCCCTTGGCTTCCGCCTCGGCCACGAGCTTGTCGATCTGCGGCGTGGCTCCGCCGACGACGAACTGCTCGGGGGCGTTGATGTTGCACACCCGGGTGTCGCGATGGGCCCGGACCAGGTCGTCCACGACGCTCCTGGGCGCGCTGATCGCCGCCATCGCCCCGGAGTCGAGAGCGCCGGCTCCTGTCTCGGGGGCGGCCATCGCCTGGCCTCGCGCACCGGCCAGGCGGAAGAACGTCTCCTCGGTGAGAGCGCCCGCGGCCCACAGTGCCGTGAGTTCGCCGAAGCTGTGTCCGAGGAAGCTGTCCGGCGACAACCCGAGCTCCCGCAGCCAGTTGTACTGGCCGACGGAGAGCGCCCCGATCGCCGGTTGGGCGTTCTGCGTCTGCCGCAGCAGTTCGTTCCGCCGCTCCTCGTCCTGGCCGAAGTGGGGCGGCGGGAAGACGGCGCGGGATACGGCCGACCCGCCGGGCACGTACATGGACATGCTGTCGAACGCTTCCCGCACCGGCGGCACGGCGAGCGCCGCGGTCCGCCCCATGTCGACGTACTGGCTTCCCTGACCGGCGAACAGTGCCGCGACCTTGCCGGGTCCGGGCAGTGCTCCGCGCCTGCCGAGGATTCCGGCCGGGTCGTTCCACTCCTCGGCGTCGGGCCGCTCGCGCACCAGGCGTGCGGCGTCCGACCTCAGCTTCTCGAATTCGTCCTGTGTGCGGTGGACGATGCCGATCCGCAGGTCCCCGGCCGGAACGGCCGCGTCGTCGGCGGCGGGGGCGTTCCGTGTGAGCCGTTCCGCCAGGCTCACGGCGTCCGGGGCGTGCCACAGCGCCGTGCGCACGGTAGGCGCCATGACCGACGGCCGCTGGCCGGGGGCCGTGTACTCCTCCAGTACGCAGTGGTAGTTGGTGCCGCCGAAGCCGAACGCCGAGACCGCCGCTCGCCTGATCGGGCGCCCCGGTTCGTAGATCCAGGGCCGCGCCACGGTGTTGACGTACAGTCCGCTGTCGGCCGCGGCTGTCGCTTCCAGCGGGCGCGTGACGTTGATGGTCGGGGGAAGGATCTTCTGGTTCAGTGCCAGAGCCGCCTTGATGATGCCGGCCGCACCCGCCGCGGCCTTGGTGTGGCCGATCTGCGACTTGACGCTTCCGATCGCGGCGAATTTGCGTTCGGAGGTGGCCTCGCGGATGACTTCCGTCAGCGCCGAAAGCTCCACGCTGTCACCGGTCTTGGTGCCGGTTCCGTGCGCCTCGAAAAGGCCGACCGAGGAGACCGATACGCCCGCGTCCTCATAGGCGCGGCGCAGTGCCAGCGTCTGCCCCTTCTTCTGGGGTGCGTAAATACTGCCTGACCGGCCGTCATTGGCGGTGCCCAGCCCTCGGATCACCGCGTAGATGTTGTTTCCGTCGCGCTCGGCGTCCTCAAGCCTGCGCAGGGCGATCATGCCTATGCCGTCGCCGAGCAGAGTGCCGTCCGCGGATTCGTCGAAGGGCCGCACGCTTCCGGAGAGGGAGAGCGCCGGAGTCTTGGAGAAGGCCATATAGGCGAAGACCGTGTTGTCGACCGTGCAGCCGCCGGTCACCATCATGTCCTGTCGGCCGGAGGCCAGTTCGCGAACCGCCACCTCGATCGCCGCGAGGGAACTCGCACAGGCGGCGTCGACCGTGCAGTTCATTCCGCCGAGATTCAGTCTGTTGGCGATGCGCCCCGCCACCACATTGCCCAGCAGCCCAGGGAAGGACGCCTCGTCCCATTCGACGAAGGCCCTCGTGAAACGCTCCGTGATCTCGTCGGCATCGTGCTCGGAGAGGCCGATGCTCCGTGCCGCGGCGGCCACGATCGGCGCCTGCATCCGGGAGCTGAGCGGGATGGTCGCCGAGAGGGAGCCGCTGATGCCGAGCACCACACCCGTACGCGACGGCTCGTACCAGGAGGATCCCTCGACCCCCGCGTCACGCAGCAGGTCGCGGGCGACGGCGAGGCTGAGCAACTGGACGATGTCGGTCGACGGCAGGAGCGTCGGCGGGATACCGAGGCCCATCGAGTCGAACCGCACGTCGGGCAGGAACCCTCCCCGCCGTGAGTAGGTCTTGTCCCGGGCCGTTGGATCCGGGTCGAAATAGTGGTCGGTCGACCAGTGTGAATCCGGGACTTCCCGAATACAGTCCGCCGCCTCCACCACTCTCTGCCAGAAATCACTTGTGCCGCTGGAGTCCGGAAAGAGGGAACCAATTCCGACGATGGCGATCGGGGTTTCCGAAAGTCGCCGTTCTCTTGAAGGGGAGCGCATGGATTCCTTTCGTGGATTCCGCTGTACGGCGTCCAGGCGGCGCTCCGGATCAAGTGCACCGACACGACAGCGAAGGTCACGTCATGCGCCCCCGCTGATGACGGCTCGATTTTTACACGACTGCCAGTTGGCCAGCAAGGCTGATCCAGATTCATGGGGCCGCGATCATTCGTGTTTACGCACCCCCGTGAGCGGTTGGGCCGGGGGTGTCAGGCCTCTGACGGCTTGTTCTTTCATGCGTGCTCCTCATAGCTCTATCGAAGTTGCTCATGAGCGTTGACATTCCCTGCACCACCGCGACCCAAGGGCGCAAAGGGGAATCCCATGGGAGTTTGAGCCGCAATCGAGGAGTCGCCATCGGGGGGGGCACAATCGGAGAGTCACCATCGTCCTGACAGCGAACGACGACTGCGAACGCGAGACACCCGCATCGCCGGCCAGGGCAGGCGGCAGCACCCGAAGCGGGGGGCACAGGCGGCGGGACGGTCGGCCAGGACGGCTCCCACGCCGTGACCACACCGGCCGCACCAAGATTGTTTCACCCGTGACCAGCAGTTACCGGACAACCGTTGGCCAATGCCCGGGAAACCTTGACGGCCGCAGTGGCATCGTTGACTATTGAGAGTGCGGTAGTGGCTTAATTTCACGTTCAAGTATCACGGGGGTGATGCGAGTCGAGTCGTACCGTTCTCTCATTCTGCATCCGGACGAAATTAAACGCTCAACGGGGAAAATACCAGCTCCTGAGGGTCAAAAATTTCGCGCGACATTTGGGCCAGCCGTGGTGTAGACCGCACCACGTTCGCCCATCGCCAGCACGTGCGACCCCTCGCCGGACGGCTTTCATGGCCTTCCCGCATTCGAGGGCAGCCAGGTCTGAATCGGCACGCCGTGCTGACCAACCAGTTCTGTTCGCCGATCGATTGCGCATTCGTCCTGTGGCGCGTTCAGCGGTCCACTCTCACGCGGGATTCCCCGCCGGAACCACAGTCCTGGAACGTCTCCGCGTGCGCATTCCCAGCTCTTACGCAACGAACTTCCCTCAGGGGGTTCACCCGTGCAACACGCTAAAAATCCGTCGGTGTCGACGGATGCGACGATCGGATCGAGGCGCACCTCAGCGGAGCGCCGGACGGGGGCCAGCACAGTGAAACTCTCCCAATGCAGGGCCTTCGTGTCGGTGGCCGACACCGGCACGTTCACCGCCGCGGCCAAGCTGATCGGCGTCAGCCAGTCGGCCGTCAGTCACGCCGTCGCGGCACTGGAGAAGGAACTCGGGATCGACCTCCTCAGCCGGGACCACGGCAGCATCACGCTCACCGCGGCCGGGCACCGCGTCCTGCAGAGCGCGCGGATCATGCTCAAGCAGGCGCAGGAGATCGCCTCCGTCACCTCCTCCATGGCGAGCACCGCCGAACTCCGGCTGTGTATCGGCGTCAGCCGCAGCTTGGGCAAGGGCATGCTGCCCCGGCTGCTGGGTGAACTACGCACCCGCCGGCCCGACATGGCCCTGGACGTCCGGCTGGGATCGTGCACCCAGGTCGAGGAGTGGCTGCGGCGTGGTCTGGTGGATGTCGGGATCGCCGCACTGGCGCGCGGCGGACTCACCACCGTACCGCTGCTGCGCGACCGTATTCACGTCGTCCTACCCGCCGGCCATTCGTTGACCGCCGCGCCCACCGTGCATGTGCGGCAGCTCGCCAACGGACCGCTGCTGATGCCGAGCGGGGCGACGGAGCGCGAGCTGTGCTCCTTCTTCCAGGACCACGATGTCACCCCCCGCATCACCTTCCGCGTCGACGATCCGGCGACCCTGCTGACCCTGACGGCGAACGGTCACGGGGTGACCCTGCTGCCAGGCATCGCCATTCCCGCGAAGGTGCCCCGGCTGCGCGCGCTCCCGCTGGTGCCCGCGGTGCCCTGCGACCAACTCATCGGGATGAGCAAGGCGGGCAGCGCCAATCCGTACGCCGCGGAGTTCGCCGAACTCGTCAAGAGATCCGTCCAGCACCACGACTGGCAGGACCCTGCGGTACGGACGAGGGCGCTGTCGCTTGTCACCATGCCAGGTGGGTAGCCGCACTCCCCTGCCCGACCGGTGGTGGGAGGAATAATGGAGCCAAGGCGATATGCGGGAAGTGCGGGGGGCGAAAGCGCTGTTGGCCCCGGTCCTGCTCCAGGTGTCGTTCCGGGGCGGACCAGGCGGAGGACGGCGCCGGCGTCCACGCACCCGCCGCCGTCGCCCTACGGTGTGTAGAAGGCGTCACCGCCGTACAGCTGCCTGGTGAACGCGGAGACGTCGGCGCTGCGGTCGGCGCCGTCGAGGTTGTACGTCAGATAGACGCCGTACCCCTCGCTGACGGTGCGGCGGGCGAGGTCGGCGGCCGTGCTCTGTGCGGTCCGGCCGATCTCGACGGCGGCCGGCGACAGCTTCGACTTGGGCAGTGCGATGCCGGGGACCTGCCAGGAACCGTAGTACGGGTTCCAGGCGTAGTCGAACGTGGACGAGACGTCGACGCCGCCGTAGGAGAGCCGCGACGCGGCCGGGCCGATGTTGTAGAGGCTGATGATCTTGTCCGGCATGTTCGCGCGCAGCGCCGTCATCAGGTGCACGAACGAGCTGTCGTTGGGCCGGCCGGTGCCGTTGGTGCCGTACGCGGCGTACTCGTCGTCGAAGTCGTCCCGTACCTCTCCCTCGCCGTCTTCGCCCGCGGCCTGCTCCACCACCTCCACACCCGCGCCTACCTGCCCGAGCACGCCGAGGCCCTGGCCGGTGACCGTTCGCTGGCCACTGTGCCGCCCGAGCGACTGGCCACACTTCTCGCGCGGCGGGAACGGCAGGCGCTGTACCGCTTCGACCTCCGTCTTCAGGGCGAGGACGAAACGGTCTTCCTCGACTTCCCGTACGAGCGAGCCCCGTACGAGCCCCGACCCTCGGGAGTGTCCGCGGCGGAACCGCTCGGCACCGAGGCGGGTCAGATCCAGCGGTAGCGGCCGGTGAAGTTGCGCATCACGGGCGGCTCGTGGTCGAAGCGGATGCCGTGGATCCGGGCCGACCCGGCCGCCACCTCGATCAGCGCGTCGGCCACGTAGTCCATGTGGTCGTTGGTGTAGGCGCGGCGCGGTACGGCGAGCCGCAGCAGTTCGAGTGGTGCCTTCTCCTGTACGCCGGTGTCCGGGTCGCGGCCGAGCAACAGCGACCCGACCTCCACCGATCTGACGCCCGCCTCCAGGTACAGCTCGCAGGCCAGGGCGTGCCCGGGGAACTGGTCGTAGGGGATGTGGGGCAGCATGGCCCCGGCGTCGACGAAGACCGCGTGGCCTCCCGTGGGGTACTGGATCGGGATGCCGGCCGAGCGCAGACGCTCACCGAGGTAGGCGACCTGTCCGATCCGGTAGGCGAGGTAGTCGGGATCGATGGCCTCCTCCAGGCCGATGGCGAGCGCTTCCATGTCGCGGCCCGCCAGCCCTCCGTACGTGAGGAAGCCCTCGGTCAGCAGGCAGCGCTGCTGGGCCTTCCGGTACAGCTCGCCGTCCTCGCGGAAGGCGCAGAAGCCGCCGATGTTCACCAGGCCGTCCTTCTTGGCGGATGCGACGGCGATGTCTCCGCATGCCATGGTCTGCGCCACGATGTGGGACACGGCGCTGTCCTTGAACTCTTCCTCGCGCTGCTTGACGAACCAGGCGTTCTCGGCGAAGCGTGCGATGTCGAGGATGACCGGGATGCCCAGGGACCGGCAGTGGGACGAGACCTCGCGCAGGTTGGCGACCGACATGGGCTGGCCGCCGGAGGTGTTGCAGGTGATCGTGGCGATGACGCCGGCCACGTTCGCGGCGCCGTGCCGCTCGACGGCGGCGAGGAACGCCGGAATGTCGAAGTTCCCTTTCCACGGGTGGTACGTACCGGTGTCCAGTGCGTCGGGGGTCAGGGTGTTGACGGCCCGCGCGCCGGCGAGTTCCACGTGCGCCTTGGTCGTCTCGAAATGGAAGTTGGAGATGAACACGGGCGCGGACGAATCGCGTCGGGCGACCAGTTCGGGGAAGAGGATGTTCTCGGCGGCCCGCCCCTGATGGGTGGGGATGGTCAGGGGGAATCCGAGGATCCGGGAGATGGTGTCCCGCAGCCGGTGAAAGCTCCTGCTGCCCGCGTACGCCTCGTCGCCGGTGACGAGGCCGCCCCACTGCCGATCGCTCAACGCTCCGGTGCCGCTGTCGGTGAGCAGGTCGATGTAGACGTCGTCGCTGCGGAGTGAGAAGAGGTTGAGGCCCGCGCCGTGCAGCGCTTCCTCGCGGTGGCCGCGCGTCGTCGTCCGGATGGGTTCGACGACCTTGATGCGAAACGGTTCCGGCAGGCGCCTGGGCATGGTGCGTACTCCCAAAGGGGTGGCCCCGTAGGGGCGTTGCGAAGAAGGAACGAGAAGGGGAGGGGAGGGGAAGGAAGGGGAAGGAAGGGGAAGGAAGGGGAAGGAAGGGGATGCCTGCGGGCCGTCACCGTTCCCGGACGGCCTGCTGGTAGGCGCCGGGCGTGACACCGATATGCGCCTTGAATGTCCTGATCAGGTGGGATTGATCGCTGAAACCGGTACGCGCCGCCACGGTCGACGCGTCCTCGCCACCGCGCAGCAGCCGCTTCGCGGCGATGATGCGCCGATTGACGAGAAAGGCGTGCGGTGTGAGTCCCGTCCGGCGGCGGAACGCGCTGATGAGCCGCTGCCGCGGGACTCTTGTCTCATCGATGAGGTCCGCGAGCGTGACTTTGGTGGCGTAGTCGTCGCACAGCAGCGTCACGGCGCGGTCGATGGGGCCGTCCTCCTGCCCGGCTTCCGCGAAGCGGACGCCCGCGTAGCGCGACAGGCAGTACGCGTACGCCGTGAAGAGGCGTCCCTCTGCCTCAAGCGCGCACTCACCGCGCCGTGAACTCTCGTGCGCCTGCAGGAACATGGCCGCGCCCACCGGATCGTCCACCACCGGCTCGGTGAAGCGGACCGCCCCGTGCGCGGGAGCCGCCGGGCTCTCGGCGGCGATGCGGTGCAGAAGGGACTCCGAGGGATAGCTGGCCCGGTAGCTCAGACCGCCGCCACGCGCCGCGCCGTCGTGGACCTCGAAGGGGTTGCAGAAGATCAGCTGTGCCACCCGTGGGCTGTAGGGCCGGCCTCCGATCGAGAGCGCGCCGACGCCGTGGGAGAGTGCCGCGACGATGAAGGTCTCGTGCATGTGCGGGGAGTATCGGTACCCGTGCAGCCGCCCGCGCAGGAACTCGACGCCGCTGGCGGCCGACGTGAAGTAGTCGATCTTGCTGCTGGCTTGCCTTGTCATGCCCTTCCACCGTGCTGCCCAGCGGCTTTCTGCCGTCCTTTGAGGATGCCACTCGCCGGCGGTGAGGCATTGAAGAAAATTCCCGCGAGGCCCCACCCACGGCCGACGGGCGCCCGGCGGGCCGGTGTCGCCATTGGGACATGTCCCACCTGTGCCAGCGGAATTCAGTGACACCTATCCGCCACCACAGGATTCTGTGCAGCAGATGAACTCTTCACTTCGCACGACGGAAGGCATGGCACCCGATGAGACGGATCCGCCTCGTGGCGGCTATATCGGCGGGACTGACTCTGGCCGCCGGCGCCGTGGCGCCGGTGTCGGCCACCACCAACAACATACGGGAGAGCCCGGCGGCGAGCGACAAGGCCGCCGCGGACAGCGTCTCGGTACGCCTGATCACCGGCGACCGGGTCACTCTCAGCAGTGGTGGCGACGGCGGCCAGAACGTTTCGGTCGAACCCGGAAAGGGCCGTAAAGGCATCATCTTCCGGACCTTCGAGGAGGACGGCCAACTCACCGTCCTGCCCTCCGACGCCGGAGAGTTGGTCTCGGCCGGACGGCTGGACCGCAAGCTCTTCGACGTGACCGCGCTCGCCGCCCAGCGGTACGACGAGAAGCACAAGGGGGGACTTCCGCTGATCGTGGCGGGCAACGACGGGGCGGCGGACCCCGCGGTGCGACGGCTCGCCGCCTTCGCCGACGACGGTTCTGCCACCCGGCGCCTGGACAGCATCGGCGCCCGGTCGGTCCGTGTCTCCCCCGACGACCTCGGGGCGTTCTGGAAGGAACTGGCGCCCACCGGGGCGTCGATGAACGCCGCCGCGGTCACCGCCACGCCCCGGGTGTGGCTGGACGGACGCGTCCGCGCGTCCCTGGACCGCAGTACCGCCCAGATCGGGGCGCCGGACGTATGGAAGACGGGTCTGCGGGGCGAGCGCGTCAAGGTCGCCGTCCTGGACACCGGTGTCGACCAGTCCCATCCCGACCTGGCGGGCCGGATCGGTTCGGCCGAGAACTTCTCCGACAGCCCCGGAACGGGGGACGCGTTCGGACACGGTACGCATGTGGCCTCGATCGTCGGCGGCAGCGGGCAGGCCTCCGGCGGCAGCCGCCAAGGAGTCGCACCCGCAGCCGACTTGATGGTCGCGAAGGTCCTCGGCGACGACGGTTACGGCTCCGAGTCGCAGGTGATCGCCGGGATGGAGTGGGCCGCGGCGCAGGGGGCCGAGGTCATCAACATGAGCCTGGGCTCGGACACCCCGAGCGACGGCAGCGACCCCATGAGCCTCGCGCTGAACAAGTTGACCGCGAGCAGCGGCGCGCTGTTCGTCGTGGCGGCGGGCAACAGCGGCCCGGGAACGGGCACCATCGGCTCCCCCGCCGCCGCGGACGCCGCCCTGACGGTCGGCGCGGTGGGCCGGGACGATTCCCTGGCCTCGTTCTCCAGCCGTGGTCCCCGGACCGGGAACGACGGTGTCAAACCCGATGTGACGGCCCCCGGGGTCGGAATCGTGGCGGCCCGCGCGGCGGGCACCGGCATGGGCGATCCGGTGGACGAGAGCCATGTGGCGGCTTCGGGTACGTCGATGGCCAGCCCGCATGTCGCGGGAGCCGCGGCTCTGCTCGCCCAGCGGTACCCCGACTGGTCGGCCACGCGCCTCAAGGACGCGCTGATCAGCACCGCCCGGATCATCGACGGCCAGAAGGTCACCGAACAGGGCGGCGGTCGTGTCGACGTGGCCGCCGCGGCGCTCGGTCCGGTGACCGCCACCGGCACCGTCGCCCTCGGCCCGTTCGAGACCGGGACCGGCCAGCCCCGTACGACAACGCTGCGCTACACCAACACCTCCGACAAGGAGGTCACGCTCTCGCTCGGCCTGAAGCTGGCCACCAACGGCGGCCGGGAACCCGCCGCCGACGCGGTGCGCCTGGGCTCCGACTCCGTACGCGTCCAGCCGGGCTCGACGGCCGAGGTGCCGCTCACCGTCGACCCGGCACGCGCCGCGCAGGGCGACTACTACGGCCATGTGACGGCGACACCGTCGGACGGTTCGGCCGCTGTGCACACCACGGTGAGCCTGGTCGTACAGGGCCCCGTGCACAAGGTCAGCATCAAGACGTACGACCGCGACGGCAAGCGCGTCCAGGCGCTGCCGGTGATCTGGGGCGCCAACGGGTTCGAGGGGTACACCAGTTTCGACCCGGTCGAGACCGAGCTGGAGGAGGGCACCTACCAGCTCAACCACTCCTTCGTGGACATGGCGGAGGACGGAGAGGAACTGCGGCATATCGTCCTGCCCGAGGTGAAGGTCACCAAGGACATGTCCGTCACCCTCGACGCACGCCGTACGACATTGGTCGACATCCGCACACCACGCCCCGCCGAACAGCGCGGCATCATCAGCTACCAGACGTACCGGAAGATCGAGGGACGCGGCCTGATCCAGGGCACCATGTACTTCGACATCGCCAAACGCCTGTACGTCAGCCCCACCCCCGCCGTCACCGACGGCACGTTCGAGTTCGCCTCCCGCTGGCAACTCGTCGCGCCACTCATCGAAGCGACGGTGCCGGGCACCGAACTCGACCTGGGCGCCTACTACATGCCGTCCTCGCCCCTGTTCGACGAGCGGGGCGCACGCCTCACCGCCGTCGACGCGGGTGACGCGAAGGCACCCGCCTTCGCCAAGGCACGCGGCAAGCTCGCCGTCGTCACCAACAAGGAAGGGGTGGACGAACGCGCCCTCACCGAGAAGGCGGCGGCGGCCGGTGCCCGTGGCCTGATGCTTGTCCACTCCGACGACCTGGGCTGGACCCGCTGGCGTCCCAACGGCGAACGCTGGGCCCTGCCCACCGTACGGATCGGCGCGAAGGCGGGCGCCGAACTGCTGGAGCGGGTCAACAAGCGTTCCACCACGGTGCGGTTCACCGGCACCGCGCGCAGCCCGTACCTCTACGACGTCATGCAGGTGTCCTCCCAGCGGATTCCGGACCGGGTGGTGCACACGGTGTCCGAGCGCAACAGCGCGATCGTGCGCACCTCCTATGCCGACAACGGCGGGTCACCGTGGGCGGCCGAACAGCGTTTCGCTTGGCGGCCCTACCAGGACGCCGCCTGGAATCAGTACGTTCGCCATGTACCGACCGGCTTCGAACGCACCGAGTACGTCAGTGCGGGCGACACCCGCTGGCAGCATCGGGTGCACCACGAGAGCCCCTTCGACGCCGACTGGCCACTGACCATTGGAATGGGCAACACGCCCCGCTCCTATCAGCCGGGCGAGCGCACGTCCGAGGTGTGGCAGGGGGCCGTTGTCCGGCCGTCCATTCCACGCGGCACCACGACCCCTTCGGTTCGTGAGGGGAACGTACTGTCGCTGCGGATCCCGGAGTTCACCGACTCGACGAGTGGGCACCGGTCGCGGCTGATCGACGGCGGTGGAGGCGGGATCGGTCAGCCGGGGGACGCGGCGGCGGCCGTGCTGTACCGCGACGGTAAGAAGATCACCGAGGCCGGCGGTGCCTGGACGGACCTCACCGTGCCGCCAGGCGCGGCCGACTACCGGCTGGACCTGAGGACGTCGCGGGTGTCGCCGGAGTGGGAGTTCGGGACGGCCACCGAGACCTCGTGGTCGTTCCGCTCCGGGGCCGCCGACAAGACGGCGGTGCTGCCGCTGCTTCAACTCGACTACGACGCACCCGTCGACGCGCGCAACGCGGTCCGCCCCGGCCGGTCCCACTCCGTGGGACTCACCGTCCGCGCCCAGGACGGACTGGCCGCGCCGCGCGGTGTGAGCGTCGAGGTCGAGGCCAGTTACGACGACGGCGCCCGCTGGGAGCGGGCCACGGTGAAGAGCCGCGGCTCCAACTCCTTCTCGGCGAAGATCGACGGACCGGACCGGCAGCGGGGCGACGCGTACGTGACGCTGCGGGTCACGGCGAAGGACTCCGCGGGCAACCGGGTCCGGCAGACCGTCGAACGCGCGTACCTCCACCGAGGTTAGGACCGGTCGGGGACACATTCCACACCGGTGGGCAGGCGACCGAAGGCGCCTGCCCACCGGTGTGCCGTTCATACGATGCATTACGGTAATCAACATTCGAAGGTGCGTGAATTGAACGCATGGGGGCCAAGGTCTCAGGAGGGCGCAGTGGCGCTGGAGGCCGCCGGGGTGTCGGCAGTCGAGGAGGCCGTCTACCGGCTTCTCGTAACGACGGGCCTGCTCACGGCCGCTGACGTCGCCGAGCGCATCGGACTGGGGGCCGTGGAGACCCGGAACGTGCTGACCGGTCTCGCGGCCAAGGGCATGGTCAGCCACACCGACGGTCTGCCGCGTCAGTACCGGGCGACTCCCCCGGACGTGGCGCTCACCCCCCGGCTGAAGCACAACGCGGACGCGTTGGACCTGGCCCGCGTCGAAGTCACCAGCCTTCTGGAGACCTACCGGGACACCGCACGCCGTCAGGACGCCGGCCAGCTCATCGAGGTCATCACCGGCGGTGAGGCCCTGCGCCAGCATCTGCGCCAGATCCAGGCGAGCGCCCGCGACGAGATGCTCTGGTTCTGCAAGGCCCAGTACGTGGCCATGCCTTCGGGCAGCAACGACGCGGAATTCGACGCACTGGGCCGGGGTGTCACCTACCGGGTGCTGTACGAGAGGGCCTTCTTCGACGACGAGGGCGCGGTGGACAACGTCGTGGAGGGCGTGCGCGCCGGGGAGATCGCCAGATCCGTGTCCCACCTGCCGTTGCGGCTCGCCGTGGCCGACCGCGCGATCGCCATCTGCCCGCTGGTCCCCGGCGGCCCGCACGGCAGCCCCGACGAACCGACGGCCGCGCTGGTGCGGGACAGCAACCTGCTGGCCGCCCTCATCGCCCTGTTCGAACGCTACTGGGAGGACGCCGTCCCCCTGGACGTCGACGACTCGGGCACGGTCACCGGAACGGACGGCGCCGACGCACCCGACCCGCTCTCCTCCGTCGACAGACGGCTGCTGTCCCTGCTCGTGGCGGGTATCGCCGACAAGGCGATCGCCAGCCAGCTGGGGCTGAGCCGGCGCACGGTGCAGCGCCACATCCAGCACATGATGGAACTCGCCGGAGCGACCACCCGCATGCAGCTCGCCTGGCAGGCGGCCCGGCGAAACTGGCTGTGACGGGATGCCGTCGCCCCGGCGGTTCGCAGTGCCCGGTTCGGCCGTCCCAGGCGTGTGCTCGGTACATCGCCCGGAGGGCCACCTAGGGCCTGTCCGGCGGGGACGGATGCCGCTGAGTTCCCTCGCCGGGCAGCCGGGTGCGTGCCGCCGGCGAACTGGCGCAGGGGGTGCGTCAAGGCGTCCATCCCGATGACGTCGCGCTCTGTCTTGAGGTCGACCGGTTCCCCTTCGCCATGGTGGCGGCCTTGGAAGACTCGCTCATGGTCCTGCGCACGCGCCGTCCACACGCGATGGCGTCGCTGACCGACTGAGGGCGAGCCCCCTGTCGGGCAGGCGGTATCAACTGCGCGGAGTCGGGCCACGGGTCAGGTCAGCAGGCCGGCCGCGATCGCCTTGGCGGACCGGAACGGCTCCGCGTCGCGCTCGCGGACGACGGTGACCGTCGCCCCGTCCATCAGCAGCACGAACTGCCGGGCCAGCGCGTCGCCGTCGGGCCGGCCGGCCGCCGTGAGCAGTCCGGCGATGTACTCCGCGACCGCCTGTTTGTGCTCGGCCGCCAGGCGGTGGACCGGGCCGTCGGCGTCGGCGGCTTCCGTCATGGCGTTCATGAAGGCGCAGCCCCGGAAACCTCCCCGCTCGGCGTCCTGCGCGAGGGCGTCGAAGACGGCCAGCGGCGCACCGCCCCGGGCGTCGACCTCCGCCGCGAGCCACCGGCGCCAGCTTGTGTCGCGTTCCTTGAGGACCGCGACGACCAGTTCGTCCTTGCCGGTGAAGTGTCGGTAGAAGGACGCGCGGCCGATGCCGGAGTCCGCGAGCAGTCGTTCGACGCCGACCGCGCGGATGCCCTCCGCGAAGAAGAGTTCCTTGGCTGCCTCGATGAGGCGCTCGCGAGCGTGGGTGGCCATGAGGCAACGGTAACCGACCTTGACGCCAAACGGTACCGATCGGTACCGTCCATTCCCGAAGACGGTACCGATCGGTTCCGAATGCCTCCGGGCGACCCGTGAACCCCCGCGCACGAACCCCATCCGTGAAGATCTACGACTGGACGGTCATGGACAGCGATTCCCCAGACACCGATGTCAAAGACGCGGCCCCGGCGCCGCACGCGACCCGCTGGGGCGTTCCCATGCTGGGCTTCGCCACCTTCGCCGTCGGGACGGACGAGTTCGTCCTGGCCGGCGTACTGCCCGAACTCGGCCGCGATCTCGGCGTCTCCGTCACCACCGCCGGACAGGTGGTGACGGTCTTCGCCCTGACCTGCGCGGTATTCGCACCGGTCCTGGCCACCGCCACCGCCCGGCGGGCGCGGCGCGGGGTGCTGTTGTTCGCGATCGTCGTCTACCTGGTGGGCAACGTGGCGACCGCGCTCGCCCCGACCTTCGCGACGGTGCTCGCGGCGCAGATGGTCGCCGCCGTGGGCGCCGGGCTCTTCGTGCCGACCGCCGCCGTCACCGCCGCCGCGCTGGTCCCGCCGGGGCGCAAGGGCCGCGCCCTCGCGACGGTCGCCATCGGGTTCACCGCGGCGACCGCGCTGGGCGCGCCCATCGGCACCGCCCTGGGCGGCTACCTGGGCTGGCGCGCGACGATGTGGTTCGTCGCCGCGCTCGCCGTACTGGGACTGATCGGCGTACGGCTGCTGGTGCCCGCGCGGGTACCGACACCGGCACCGGAAGGACTGCGGCGGCGACTGGCCCCGCTCAAGGACCGCCGGGTGCTGGCCATCCTGGCGACCACCCTGATCGGCTTCACCGCCGTCTACATCCCGTACACGTACATCGCTGTCGTCTTCGAGCCCGCGACCGGGGGCAGTGGCGACCGGCTGGCGGTGCTCATGTTCACCCTTGGGGTGATCGGCACTCTCGGCAACTTCGGTGCCGGGTCCCTCGCGGACCGCTTCGGCGGGCGGATCGTGGTCGCGGTGGCGCTGCTGTGGATGGTCGGGGCGCTGGTGGTGTTCCCCATCGCCACGGGGGCGTTCGGCCCGGCGCTGGTGATGATCGTCGTCTACGGTGCGGCGGCGTTCGCGATCACCACGCCCCAGCAGCACCGGCTGATCACCCTGGACCCGGAGTCGGCCTCCGTCCTGATCGCGCTGAACGCCGCGATCCTGTACCTGGCGATCTCACTGTCCGGCGCGGTCGGCGCGCTCGGCATCGCCTGGGCGGGCGCCAACTCCCTCCCCCTGATCGCGGCGGTCCTGGCCGTGGTGGCCCTCATCACCTCGGAGCTGGGCCACCACCTGTCCCGCAAGCAGCCGACCCGCGCCGCCGATCCGGCGGAAACGGCTCACATCTCGGCGCAGGGCTGACAGGACAGGGGTAGCAGGCGGGTAGGCGGGTGGAGTTGTCCGTGCCGGGGCCCGCGGCCGCAGGCCCCGGCGTACGCGTACGGTTCCGGCGCCTTGACGGCGCGTCGACGGAAACCGCCCTCGCCTACGGGGACACCGCCCCGCTCTGTGCCACCTTGTGGTGGCGCGCGGTCAGGCGGGAGCCGGACTCGCGGCGGGCGGCGCGCCGCAGGAGAGGGATCGCGAGGAGGAACCCGAGGACCGCCCAGGCGGTCAGCACCAGGGCGACCATGGGCAGTTCCCAGGAGCCGGCCGCCTCGGCGGCCCGCGCGGAGTCCGGCAGTAGCGCCGAACGCAGGCCCTGGGCCATCCACTTGAGCGGGAATACGGAGGCCACCTGTTGGACCGGTACGGGCAGCGCGGTGATCGGGAACACCGCTCCGGAGGTGATCAGCAGCGCCATCGTCGGCAGCATGATCAACGCCAGTGCCTCGCGCGGGTTGGGCAGCACCGCGCCGATGGCCGCGCCCAGCGGTACGACGGCGAGCAGCCCGAGTGTGGTGACCCACAGCAGCGTCAGCCAGCCGCCGGGCCCCCGCGGCAGTGGGCCGTCCACCAGCAGCGCCGTGGTTGCCAGAAGCAGGGCCAGGGTGCCGACCGCCGTGACGACCACCAGCAGGCACTTGGCGACGAGATACGCCGGAATCCCGCCGGGTGTGGCGCGCAGCCGTAGCAGCACGCCCTCCTCCCGCTCGGTCACGAGCATCTGCGGGAGGTTGACCAGCCCGATCTGGAACAGCAGATAGGCGGCGAAGCCCGCGAGCACCAGATGGGACATCGGGGTGTCGGTGCCGGGTACGTCGTCGCTGACGTAGGCGGCGACGAGCAGCGCGACGACCACGTTGGTCAGATGGCCGGACAGCTCCTTGGGGTTGCGGAGGAGGTGCCGTAGCTCGATGCGGCCGCGGATGAGGCCGACACGCCAGTGGCGGCGGGTGGGGCGGCGAGGTTCGGTCGCCGCGTCCGGTACGTCGTTCACACCCGCCCCGGCCGCCGCGTCGGTCGCGTCCGCCGGGTCGGTCCTGTCCCTGGCCGTTCTGTTCGTCACGTGCGTCCCTCTCCTGCGGCCTGTGCCTCTGAGTCCACGACGCCCGCCGTGCCGCCGTCCTCCCGATGCACCATGTGCAGATAGGTGTCCTCCAGCGTCGGGCGGCGGACCTCCAGGTCTGCGATCGGGCCGCCCGCGTCCCGGTGGAGTTCCCAGACCAGCAGTGAGGGGTCCTCGGCCCGTTCGCGACGGGGCGTTCCGTCGTCGGCCGTCCAGCGGACCTCGGCCTGCGCGGCGGCCCGCCGGGCCAGTTCCGAGGGGGTGCCGCAGGCCCGGATCCGGCCCCCGACGAGCATCGCGATCCGGTCGGCGAGCCGTTCGGCCTCCACCAGGTCGTGTGTGGTGAGCAGGACGGTGACGCCTTCGTCGCGTGCCAGCCGTTCGACCAGGACGTGGAACTCGTGCCGCGCCTGCGGGTCGAAGCCGGTGGTCGGCTCGTCCAGGAAGAGAAGTTCTGGGCGGCCGACGATGCCGAGCGCGACATCCAGCCGCCTGCGCTGTCCGCCGGACAGCCGGTCCACCTGTTGCTCGCCCTGGTCGGTGAGGCCGACCAGGGCCAGCAGTTCGGCCGGGTCGCGCGGGGCGGGGTAGTACGTCGCGAAGTGCGTCAGCAGCTCGGCGACCCGCCAGCGGCGGTGGTCGCGCCAGGATTGCAGGACCAGTCCGATTCGGCCGCGCCAGGCGTCGTCGCCCCGCTCCGGGTCCGCGCCGAGGACCCGGACCTCCCCGGCGGAGCGCCGGCGGAAGCCCTCCAGGATCTCGACGGTGGTGGTCTTTCCGGCGCCGTTGGGTCCGAGCAGTGCGAAGACCTCGCCGCGGTGGATGTCCAGATCGATGCCGTGGAGGACGTCGGTGTCCCCGTACGACATGGTCAAATCCCGCGCCTGGACGACGGGTTGGGCGTTGGTGGTGGCCGGAGCAGCAAGGTTGGACGGTGCGGGGTGTACGGGGGTGTGTCCGCGTGGCGTCAACGTCCCGCCTCCGCGTGCCGCTGCTGTGCCGGGCCGGTCGGTGCCGCGGGGCCGGCGCCCGCGACGATCGCCCGGAGCGCCGCCACATGCCCTTCGAAGGCGGTACGGCCGCGGTCCGTCAGCCGTACCTTCGTGCGCCGTTTACGGCCGCCGCCCTCCTTGTGGATCTCCAGGTACTCGGCCTCTTCCAGGGTGTGCAGCTGTTTGGAGAGCGCGGAGTCGCTGAGCGAGAGGCTGTCGCGGATGAAAGCGAAGTCCGCCCATTCGGTGGTGGCGAGCAGCGCCACCACCGACAGCCGGGTGGCGGGATGGATCAGCTCGTCGAAGCCGGTGGGAGTGCTCATCGCCCCGCCTCCTCGCTCGCCGCCCGCTTGCTCGCCGCCCGCTCGCGACCGCTGCCACCGCTGCCACCGCTGCCACCGCTGCCACCGCGCAACGAGCCTGTCGACCAGCGGCTCGCCGGCCCGACGAACAGCAGGAACACGGCCGCCGTGACCGTGGCCTGGATCAGGCCGGCGGACATCGGCTCCAGTGACTCGACCAGGCGCCCGGACAGCAGGGCCGTCCCGCCGGTCACCACTCCCCCGGCGGCGAACGTGGCGAACATCCGCCAGTCGCAGCGCGAGCGGTGCAGCTGTATCCGGCTCCTGCGGCTGTAGGTCACGGCCAGCGCCCCGACCAGCGCGACGTACCCGGCGACGACCAGCCAGACGCCCCACCGGGGCAGGTCCAGGCCCAGTCCGGCCAGGAAGACCCACATGATCGCGGCCGTGGCGTACGCGGCGCCGGGGCCGCCGGACGCGTACCGCTCGATCTCGTCGTACACCCGCTCCTGCGGCACCCGGATGCGCTGTAGGTCTCTCCAGGCCTGTTCGGCATCCACCGGTGTGCTCACGGCCGCCGCCCTCCCATGACTATTCACCATTGACGATTGACCATTCAGGACAGTGTGCGGTTGGAGAGCGGGCCGACGGCGTACGGCCGTGCGGGACAAGCCCGCTCCACTTGCCTACTGGGAAAGCTACCTTCGACTTTCCCTGTAGGCAAGTGAAGGGCGGAGTCGCCACCCGGCGGCTCACCTACGAGGCGGCCGGTGGCCGAGGGCCGCCGCCTCCCGGGACGCCTGCCGCGCTTCGGCCCGACGCCCGAGCCGCCCGAGCGCGTGGCTCAGCACGGTCAGCGCTCCGGCGAGGCCGGGCTCGTGAACGCCGGGGTGCTGCGCGGTGAGTCGGCGTAGGAGTGCCACCGATTCCGCAACCACGTCCACGGCGTCGCCCCACCGTCCCCCGATCGCCAAGTGGGTACCGAGGTTCCGCAGGCAGGCGGCGAGGGCAGGGCTGGCGGCGGGGTCGCTTTCGGTGATCCGTCGCTGAGCGGATACCGCCTGCGTGAACGCCTCCAACGCCTCGGCCCACATCTGCGTTTCGGCCAGCTGGAGACCGAGGCCGGTCAGCAGATGCACGAGGAGTGGTTCGTGACCGGCGAGAGGCGCCTCGGGCTGTCGGCGATGGAGGGCGACGGGATGTGCGGCCTCCCGCGCGGCCTCCGCCCACCGGCCCTGCCGGCCCAGAGCGACAGCGAGGTTGGTCAGCGCTTTCGCCAGGTCGAGTTCGTGGGCGGGGGCGTTCGCCTCGTTCAGCCGGCGGAGAATCGCCACGGCCTGCTCGGCGGTCCGCTCCGCGTCCGCCCATCGCTCCGACATGACGAAGAGCAGGCCGAGGTCGTGCAGAGAGCGAGCGAGTCTCAACTCGTAGGCCGGTGCGTCGTCTTGGGCCAGGCGGCGGAACAGGGCCACCGACTGACGCATGGCCGTCACCGCCTCGCTCCCACGCCCCAGCATCATCAGGCCCTGACCGAGGCTGTCGAGCGAGTCCGCCAGACGGGGTTCGTGGACCGCCGGATTCACTTCGCACAGGCGCCTGTGGATGGCCACCGCCTCCTCCGCCACCTCCAACGCCTCGGGTGCGCGCCCCACCCGTAACCGCCACACGGCCAGGTTGGACAAGGAAACAGCAAGCTCGGGTTCGTGGGCGGCGGGGTTCGCCCGAGTGAGCCTGCGCCGGACGGCGACAGCCTCCTCCCCTGCCTCCACCGCCTCCGCGAGTCGGCCTGTGCCGGCCAGGTCGACACCGGCACCACTCAGCGCGTTGGCGAGACCGGGTTCATAGGCGGCGGGGTTCGCCTCGGCCAGCCGGCGGTACAGGGCGACCGCCCGCCCGGTCGCCTCCAATGCCTCCTCCCGGCGTCCCATCGCGGCAAGGGCGTTGCCGAGGTTGGTCAGCGAGTCCGCCAAGTCGTGTGTGTGGGCGGCGGGGTTGACCTCGGCGAGGTGCTGCCGGGCGGCCACTGCCCGCTGAATCGTCTCCAGGCCCTCGGCCGACCGCCCGGCGTCCAGAAGGTGGGTGGCGTGGTTGTGCAGAAATTGCGCGTGCGATGCCTCCCTTCCGCTGTCGATTGCGTCGGGCTGCTCAAGGATCGCGGCCTGCTGGGATGCCATCAGACCCTCGGACCTCCGCCCCACGGCCGCCAGCCAGAGACCGAGGTTGGTCAGCGAGGCGGCGAGGAGTTGTCGAGTGGCGGGGCCGGTGTGGGGGTCTGGCTCGGCCAGTTGGCGAAAGACGGCCACCGCCTGTTCGGTCACCGCCAGCGCCTCCGCCGCTCTCCCCAGGACCCCCAGCGAAGCCCCGAGGAGGTAGAGCGAGACGCCGAGTGCACGTGCGTGGGCGGCGGCCCCGGCGCTCTCGGTGCCCAATCGGCGGTAGATCGCCACCGCGTACTCCTGCTCGTGCACGGCTCGCTCATGGAGCCCGGCGTTCGAGAAGCGGACACCGAGATGCGCGGAAATGCGCGCGTGCTCGGCCGGGTCGTCGCTGAGGGAGAACTGGTGCTCCGCGAGCGGGACCGTGAACGCGGCGATGCCGGGGTCGAGGTCCGGGTGGCGTTCGAGTGAGGGGAAGAGCGACCCGATGGCCTCCAGGAGTACGGGGTCGATGTCGTCCAGGGCGGCGAGGGCGGTCAGCGCTGCGCTGCCCGCCTCCAGGGCGAGCCGGGGGTCGTCACGGAGGAGTGGGTAGAGGTGGCGCGGGCCGAGGTGAGGCCAGCGTTGAGCGGCGGTGGCGAGGAACGTGATCGCTCGTGGCGTCCAGTTGGGTGCGGACCGGCCCGCTCCCTGCCGGGTGAGCAGGGAGTTGGTGGTGGGGGCCGCCCAGGGCTGGGCGGGGTAGTCGGCCTGATGGCCGGGGAGGGTGAGGGCGAGGAAGTCCTCGGCGAGGCGGTCGGGATACAGCGGCTCCAGTGCGGTGTCCCGGCCGGGGTCCGCGGGGGGATAGCAGAGGGCGTGGTCGGCGAGAACCCTCTCCGGGGCGGGCCGGGAGTACTGCGAGCGCTGGGCGCCGAGGAGTGCGGTGCCCGCGGAAGGTTCCAGGCTGCCGGTGAGGGCGGCGGTGAACACTGTCCGGTTCATCACCTGCGGCGGGGTGGAGAAGGTGCGCCCGTCGGGGCTGAGTTCATGGCCGCCGTACCTGTCGCCGTCGACATCGCCGTCGCCGTACAGGCGTGCCCAGTGCAGGTGTTCGCGGTCCAGGAGGTAGACGGTCAGGCCGGCCATGTCGGACGGGGGACGGCCGCGGCCGGTGGCGTGGGCGTCGACGGCGGCCAGGGCGGCGATGTGCACAGCCAGGGTGAGTCCGAAATCCGGGTGCTCCAGCGGGCCGGGCGCCGCGACGCCGGCCGGGTCGGTCAGGCCGTAGCGCACGGCGAAGCTGTCGCGGGCGGCCTGGAACATCCGGACGCGCGGCCCGGTCTCCCGGGAGGGCAGGGGCTCCAGGAACTGGGCGGAGGCCCCCGCCTGATGGTTGGCCAGCCCCGCGCGGACCGCCGGCCAGGTGTCGGCGGTCCGCGCCAGCAGCAGGATGCGGGCTCTCACGGCGGACCCGTGGAGCAGGGCGTTGCTGAACAGCCACGCCAGATGGGTCAGGGGCCAGCGGTCCGCGTAGTCGACGACCAACAGCAGACCGCGGGCGCCGTCCAGGCGCAGATCCTGGCTGCCGGGTGAAGGCAGGACGGTTCCGGGGCCGTGGGTGGCGGTGACGACCTTCCATCCGGCGCCGCCGGACCGAGCGGCGAACCGGTCGGCCAGCCGGGTCTTGCCCTGCCCTCCAGGACCGTGCAGCCAACGGGCGTCCAGCCGTGGCCCGTTGTCGCGCCAGTGGCACAGATCGGTGAGTTCGCTCTCGCGGCCGGTGAACTCGACCACCGCGTGGCGGGCGCTGAGCATGCGGCTGGGCAACTCCCGTAACCACTGCGGGTCGCTGTGCGGTGGCGGACGCCAGTTCTCCAGTACGTACAGGGGGATGCCGTCGCCGAAGACATGGATGTCCGCGCCGGTCACCCCGTAGGCGAAGCCACCGTCCGTACGCACCGTCTGGCGGGAGCGGGACGGTTCACCGACTCCGGCGACGGTCTCACTCACCGGTCCTGCCCGCGTCCGCGTCCGGAGTCGGGGCAGGCGAGGGCGGCCCGCTCGTGCACGATGACGTCGCCCCGGTCGTTGGCCATCGCTTCGTCCAACACCGGATCTCCTCACGGGCAGGCGGACAGACGTACAGACGTACAGGCGGGTCAGGAACGCTGAGGCCGCAACTCGATGATCCCCCGGGCGCAGCGCGGAGGCCACGCTTCCGGCACACAACAGACGCGGACCGGCCACCCTCGTCCTGTTCCCCGCCAAGGTTCAGCCGAGAACAAGGCTTCTCCGGTTGGCAGTTGATGCCACGCGCGGACGTTCGGTCCCGACGCCCCGGCGACGACTCGGCTGGTGACTACTCACCGGGATCTGAGTAGCCGCCCCCACGCGCGACGTATCGCCCGCTTCCTACCCTCGGCACCATGAACAAGTGGACCCAAGTGAGCGCCCCGCGAGGGCGGAACGGTACCTGTTCGCTGGTACTGGGCGTGCTCGGCCTGATGTTGTTCGGCTGGCCTTGGCTGCCGACCTCCGTCGATCCGTCTCTGCGGTACTTCCCCGTCTACCTGGTCGTGCCCGTGGGGATAGCCGCGGTCGTCTCCGGGATCGGCGCGCTGCGCGGCATGCGGGAGCGAGAAGGAGCGGACCGCCGTCGGGCATGGGCCGGGACCGTTCTCGGATCGGTGGCCGTCATGGCGCCGGTCGGCGTTGTCGTCTGGGCCATCTGGGCAATGAGCGGCACGTACTCACGGTGAGCGGCGAGACCGTTCGCACCAGGGCTGCTCGAACGTGCCTGAGTGACGCGAGAGCCTGACGCGCGGCACGTAGCAGCGGCGACCACGCGCCCTCCGCCCCACCGCGCACGGGTCAGGGGCTGATTCCGAAAATCCAGGTGCCCCGGCCGCCGTCCCTCTCTACGCTCCCCTCCATGGACAGCGTCTGGGCCGAGCACCTTGTCAACGTCGTGGACGTCGAAGCGACCTGCTGGGCCGGTTCCCCGCCGCCCGGCGCGGTCAGCGAGATCATCGAGATCGGACTGACCGTCGTCGACCTGGACGCCGGTGAGCGCGTCGCCCGGCACCGGATTCTGGTCAGGCCCGTCCGCTCCACGGTCAGCGAGTTCTGCACGGAGTTGACTGGCCTCACCCCACACGAAGTCGGTCAGGGGGTCAGCTTCGCCGAGGCGTGCCGGCTGCTGGCGGCCGAGCACCACGCGGGCACCCGGCCGTGGGTCAGCTGGGGCGACTACGACCGCCACCAGTTCACCCGGCAGTGCCGGGCCACTCGTGCGCCCTACCCCTTCGGCCGCCAACACACCAACGCCAAGGCGGTCTTCACCGAGGCGCACGGGCTGCGAAAGCGACCCGGCATGGCACAGGCCCTGGAGATCGCCGGGCGGCGGCTCGAAGGGCGTCACCACCGGGGCGAGGACGACGCCTGGAACATCGCGGCGCTCCTGCTCCACCTGTCGGAACGGGGCGCCTGGCCGGCCACGGTCCAACACCCCGCTTGACGCGCCCATCCGGGCCGGCGGAACCAAGGCGCGCCAGGTCTTCAGGCCTCGGTACGCAGCCAGGTGTCACCCGTGCGCAGCCAGAGAGAACCGTCGCGGCCCTGGCCGCAGCGCAGGACGATTCGTCCGGGGGTCCGCAGTTCGCGTCGGCCGGTCACGGTCCACGCGCCGCCGGTCAGTTCGGCGCGGATGAGTTCGGTGGACCGCTTGTTGTGGTCGCGGACGGTGAGTACGGCGCGGTTGTCGCGGACCGCGAATCCGTCCGGTTGCCCGACAGGGCTGGGGTAGCTGGTCACTTCGCCGGTGGACGGGGTGATCCGGGTCAGGAAGGTCCCTCCGTGGCGGCCACCGGAGTACCAGACCAACCACACATGGTCTCCCTCCGTCGCGGCAGTGGCGCCTCCCAACGGGACGTCGGGCAAACGCCCTTGAGGAAGCCATGTGGCGTGGCCCTCCGGCGACCATCCGGCCAGGCCCTCTCCCGATTCGGGGTGGTGCCCGTAGATGCCCTCGTCTCCGTAGGCGATCCAGATACCGCCCTCGCGGTCGGTGACCAGGGTGGGGATGTCGGCGCCGATGCAGAACTCGCCTTCGGGTGTCCCCGACGCGCAGAACACCACGGCATTCGGCTGCCAGGTCTCGCCCGCCGCGAGCCGGGACGGGCCGCCACCCGCCAGCAGGAACCGGGAATCGGGGAGCAGGGCCAAGTGGCTGGGCCGGATCCGGATGTCTCGCACCGGCGTGCGCCGCTCTTCCCGCCCACGGATGACGACCAGTTCACCGGTGAAGGGGGTCTCCACGCCCCAGCCGACCCAGCCCTTGATGTAGCGGAAACGCTTCAGATACCGCTGGTGTACCAGCAGAACCGCGAGTTCCCCGTTGTGCCCGACGCTCCACCACAGAGCCCGGCGCCCTCGCAGGGCATCAGCGACGGGCATCCGCCACACCCCGCGTATGTTGTCGTCCGGACGAGAAGTCACTGGTCGGGAGATCATCAGGGGCGGTCGCCTTCAGGACTCCGGGAGCCTGCGCCGCCCGAAGAGAGCAACCCTACTGGGTACGGAGCCGTCGCCACCCCGCTGCGACGAGCACGGATACGTACCCCTCGGCACCGGCACCGGCACCGCTGCCGTACTGCCTGTCAGGCCCCGCTCGTGACCGACGACCCGGATGCCTGGGCGCTCCGGTACTGGTCCCGGACCTCGGGGCATCGCAGAAAGCCGGCTGACTGGTACGTGGCGACGGCGCCGGCATTGGAGGTCGGGGCGCAGACGATCGCGCTCGACGAGCCCAGTTCCTGGAGTGCGGCCGCCGCGGCGACGGTGACCGCCTCGCCGTAGCCCTGACGGCGATGTTCCCGGTGCACGCCCATCGGTTCGAGCAGCCCGGGCCTGCCCGGACCGGCCGACCACACCGTCACGGCCGCCACCGCGTCGCCCCGGTCGTCGTACGCGAGCAGACACCGGGCGTCGGCGTACGGCAGTCCGGCCGCCATCGCGTGCCAGCGCTCGTCCGTGAACCTCGACCCGTCGAACGCCGCCCGATGTACGGCGGCGAACACGTGCGCCCGCTCCGGCCCGACCGACTCGATCCGCACGCCGGGGTCGTTCACCGGCTCCGTGAGGTCGCGGCGCAGCGGCGTCCACGGCTCGTCGACGTCCCAGCCGGCCTCGAACAGCAGACCCTGGACCAGGGCACCCATCGGCGCCTCGATGTTCGCCCTTCCCCCGGGCAGCACGCCGCGCTCCTGCTCGGTCACATCTTCGACCAACTGCCGTGCCAGCCCCTCGTCCCGCTGAGCGTCCGGCGCGATCGTCAGCCGCAACAGCGCGGGACCGTCCAGCAGCCCGACGGCGAGAATCCGTCCGTTCCGGCTCCACGTCCTGACCGCCGCGGCGGTCGCTTCGGCGCCCGACCGCCAGAACCAGCCCACGTCCCCCGGATGCAGTTGCATCGGCGCCCCGTCGTACTGCCACTCCCGCAGCACGCCCACCGCCTCGCCCAGCCCGTCGACTCCCGGCCTGCCCAGCACAATCGCCATATCCCTGATCACACACCACCGCACCGCCACTCCGCACCCGATTTCCGACCGGTCGGCGCGGCGCGGGTACGTGGGCGAGGACTGCGAACCCGGTGAGAACTGCGAACCCGGCGGGCGCACGAGGGCGTGTTGCGAAAGTAGCGCCGTCCGCCCGAAGGGCGGGGCCGACGGCGTCTGGTGCGTGCGATCGCAAGGCGGAGGATCGTTCTCGTACTGGACGTACTTGGATGATTCCGACAACGCGGCGAGTGCGCGTGCCAGGCGTCGTCGGCCAGGCGGGACTTTCGAAACATGCCCTAAGGGCGGGACAGGACACGGGCGACTCCGGCGGCGACCGTGGACGCGAGTACCCAGCCCGCCGCGATCAGCAGGTACGACAACCACTGGGCGCCGCCCGCCGGGTTGAAGGCGCGTTCCTGTCCGAGGTCGAGCAGTGGCAGGAGCAGGTCGGTCGTGTAGGCCACCGGGTTGAAGTGCGGGGTCTCCGCCGGTTTGAGTGGGGGTGGGGGTGACGCCGCGTACGCCGCGCTGCCGGCGCCGTGCAGCAGCAGGAGCCACAGCGCCGCCCGCCAGGGACGGTAGCCGTAGCCGACGGTGATGTCCTGGAGTG
The DNA here is from genome assembly GCF_045040315.1 of Streptomyces sp. NBC_01508. NCBI lineage: Bacteria > Bacillati > Actinomycetota > Actinomycetes > Kitasatosporales > Streptomycetaceae > Streptomyces > Streptomyces sp. NBC_01508. The sequence continues at coordinate 315,582 of NZ_CP109419.1, forward strand.
CGCCCCAGGCGCGGCTGAGTGGCGAGCGGCCCTGGCGCTGGCGCCGTTCCTTCGCGTACAGCACTCGGCGCGCCTCGGTCTGGTCGCCGGCGCGGAGGTACAGCGCGGCGAGTTGTTCGTACGGCTGGGGCCGGTGGCCGGACGGGTCGCGGGACAGCCAGCGGAGCCGCGCGGTGGCGGGCAGGGCCGGATTCAGCGTGGCGTAACTCAGGCCGTCCAGGCCGAGTTCCGTGGGCCAGCGCTCCGGGTCGTCGCCGAGGACGCCGAGTTGGGCGTGTTCCAGGAGCACCGCGCCCCGGATCGGCTCGGCCGGGGTCAGGAGGAGTTCGGTGGCCCGGAGCATGCGCAGATCGAGCACCGGCCCGCCACGCGCGGTCAGCCGGGCGCCCGTGAAGAGCACCGATCCGGCGACGACGGCGCCGCGCAGCCGCACCGTGGCCGCGGCGCGTGTGTCCTGGCACAGGATGCTGCCGCCGACCGCCGCCGACTCGGCGTCCAGCGCGATGTCCTCGCCGTCGGTGCCCAACTGCGCCCGGCTGAGGTCGAGTCGGCCGCGGATCTGCGCGCCGACAAGTGTGACATGGCCGCCGGTGACGGTCAGGGCGGTCGCGTCCACATCCGCGACGGTGGCCCGGTCCAGGGTGAGCGCGCTGCCCGCCGGGTTGCTCAGCACGGCTCGGTCGAGGCTGAGGTTGGCGCTCATCTCGGCGCCTATCAGCCTGACTTCGCCCTCTGCGGTGAAGGAGTCGGAGCACCAGACCGCGCCGCGTACGGCGAGACCGCCGGCGCCCAGCGCCATGCCGCCCGGATTCGACAGCCGGGCTCCGGACAGTTGGACGCTTCCGGCGATCGTGGCGTTGAACAGCCTGAAGCAGCCGGTCACCGTGAGGCGGGGTGCCAGGAGCCGGTCGTTGATGACTGCCCGGTCGATGTTCAGCGCGTCCGCGCCGGGGCGCCGTACGGTGGCGCCGACGAGGCTGACCGGTCCCTCGACGCGGGCCCCGCGCAGCATGACGCCGCCGTCGGCCACGAAGCCCCGTCCGCAGTCCAACCCGCCACCGCCGACCGTCAGTCCGTCGCCGCTCAGCGCGATTCCGTCGGCGTCGGCACCCAACTGGGCCCCGCCCAGGCGTATGTCACCGTCGACCCTGGACCGGTCGAGGGTGACTCCGCCGGTGACGACGCAGGCGCGGAGGTCGAGCCGGCCCTCCACCGTCATCCCCGCGCCGTCGAACCGCGGCAGTCGGCAGTCGTACAGGCGCAGGCTCCGCAGGGTGGACTCGGCGAGTCGCGGCGGCTCGTCGAAGCGGCACTGTTCGAAGACCATGGCGGAGTCGACCGTGGCGTGCAGCAGGTCCAGCGACCCGGTGATCCGGGCGCCGCGCAGCCGGAGTCCGGCCAGCTGTCCGGGCTCCGGCTCCCGGGCGCCGAGCAGCAGGGCCGTGATCACCTCGGCGCGCAGGGTCTGTTCCGGCCCGGTGCCGGCGGGTGCGGCGGGGTCCGTGACGTCGACCCAGCCGCCCTGGGGAAACGCGGCCCAGAGCAGTCGCTCGGCGGCGCCGAGATCCGTGGGCGTCATCAGGCGCACGGCGGAGCGTAGGAGCGCTCGGGGACGTACTGCGCCCATTGGTTCGGGGTGATGCGTTCTCCGGGGCGGGTGCAGAGACGGGACTTGATGTCCCGTGTGTCCAACGCCCAGACACTGACGATGCCCTGGACGGAGCCCGACACCAACAGGCTTCCGTCGGGGCTGAACTCCCATCCGGTGTCGTAGGGTCCGGCGCCGCGCAGCATCGCGAGGTGTCGCGGCTTGTCGCTGTCGTCGACATTCCAGACGCGCTGCGTTCCGCTGTCACCTTCGGTGAGCAGGAGTTCTCCGGAGCGGGATACGGCGAGCCTGGCGTCGTGCGGGAGCGACCCGGCGAGAAAGGGGGCCGCGGCCTTGCCGGGCGGGTCCTTGAGGTCCCAGATCCGGCCGCTCCCGTTCACTCCCCCGGTCATCAGCCGCCGGCTGTCGCCGGAGAAGGTGAGGTGGTTGGCGTTCTCCTTGTCGACCTTCCGCCCCGGCAACCGGGTGGGTCTCGTGGGTGTCGCGATGTTCCACAGGCTCAGATCCTTCGCGAAGCCGAGGGCGGCCACCACCGTGTTGTCCGCACTGATGGCGATCTCGTCGATCGTGAACTCCTTGGAGACGCCGGGGAGGGTGGCCGCGCGTACCGGCCGCCGGGGATCGGAGAGGTCCCACAGCACGAGGACGTTGCGCGGGTCCGTGCCTGCGGAGCCCTCCGTGTTCGACGTGTTCGCCGCTTCGACCGCCGAGACGAGCCGCGTGCCGTCGTCGCTGAAAGCGTACGCGCCGGCCTCGCCCGGTTCGAACCTGGTGACGCGTGACGGGTCGGCGAGATCCTTGATGTCCCACACAGTCACGTAGTGCTGCCGGCTGGCGACGAACAGGGCTGTGCCGTCCGGGCTGAACGTGGGGTTGTCGACCTGGTCCAGCGGTTCCTCGGGGAGGGCGCCGACGTACTCGGGTGCGCGCGGGTGGCTCATGTCCCAGAGGCAGACGGTCTGTCCGCAGGTCACCGCCATTCGTTCGCCGTCCTCGGAGATGTCGAGATCGACGCCGCTTCCCTCGGACCGTTCGAAGTCGGGGTCGGCCGCCACCGAGAGCGCGCCGGGCTGCTGCGGCACGGAGATGTCCCAGAGACGGACCGTGCCCTCGGTGGACGCCGTCGCGACGGTCCGGCCGTCCGGGCTGACGTCGATGCCGAAGCTGTCGGCGCCGCGCGCCGCCGAACGGCCGAGCACCGCCTCGAAGTTCGGGTCATGGATGAGACGGCCGTCGGCGAGCCGGACGAGCCGGCGCAGTACGGCCGCGCCGTCGTAGGTGGTGACCAGATGCCGGCTGTCGGGAGCGAACCGTACGAAACCGTCGCTCTCCGGCACCGTGGTGACGGAGCGCGGACGGCGCGGCTCCGTGACATCCCACACCGTGATCTCGCGGGCCCGGGTGTCGGTGGTGGCGAACAGGACGCCGTCGGGCGCGTACGCCATGTCGTTCGCCCTGGTCCTGAGCGAGCCCAGCCGTTCACCGTCGAGTCCGCGGAAGGTCACCCGGCCGTCGAACCGCCAGGCCGTCGACCGGCCGCCCGGTTCGAAGGCGACGGCGTACGCGTCCGCCGCCGGGTCCAGGGTCTCCTTCAGTGCCGGACGCGCCGGGCGGGCGACGTCCCACAGTTGCGTCGGTCCGCCCGCGCTGCCGGTGGCGAGCAGGTCCCCTTGCGGGCTGAAGGCCAGTGCGGTGACCGAGTAGCGGTACGTCAACGAGGAGAGCCGGCGGGCGTGTTCGGGCTCGGAGACGTCCCACAGCTGGATGCTCCCGGTGGGGATGGCCGCACCGGAATCGCCGAATCCGTAGCCCACCGCCATCGTCCGCCCGTCCGGGGTGAACGCCAGCGCCCCGACGTCCCCGGTCCCGCCCGGCAGCTCCGCGACCTGTCTCCCGTCCTGTACGTCCTGGAGGACGACGGTGCCGGTCCCGCCCACGGCCAGCAGCTCCCCACGGGGCTGGAAGGCGACGGTCACGGGGGAACCCTGCGTCCGGGCGTCATGGGTGTACGAGCCCGGCAGGGTGAGGCTGTTGAGCAGCGCGCCGCGCGCCTGGTCCGTCGGCGACATGTCGTACGCCATCAGGAGCAGTTGGCGGGCCAGCCCCGGATCGGTCGCCTCCAGATCGGCCGCCTCCCGTACGAGCTGACGGGACCGCGAGATCTGCTGTCGCTCGTCGCCGCGCGCCTGTTCCCGCAACAGGCCCACGCCCACGAGGCCGCCGGACAGCACCGCGAGTACCAGACCCAGAAGGAGGAGGTTGACCGCTATCACCCGGCCGTCCGGGCGGCGTGCGTGGCGGGCGGCCTCCTGCCAGCTCCGGGCGGGCTCCACCACGAGGCCGGGGCGGGCGAAGTTCTGCGCCTCCTCCTGGTCGCTCACGGGGACGACAACCCGGCTCACCCGGTCCGCCGCCGCGAGCTTCGCCCGGTAGTGGCCGACCGTGTGGAGGTTGCCGATGCCGTCGATCTTCCCCACCACCGCCACGTCGTCGGCGAGCCGTCGCACGGCCCGGCGCGTGGAGGCCCAGGTGTGCAGTCGGTGGATCTCGTCGAGGACGACGGCGAAGGCGGCGCCCAGTGACTCGTCCTCGACGTAGTGAACGGGTCCCGTCTCGCTCTCCAGCCACCAGAGCACCGTTCCCTTGACACGGCCGGCGCCCGCGCAGGACCACGCCCGCTCCAGCGAGGTCTGAAACCTCGGGTCGGCGCTGAACAGGCTCATCCTCCCGGGGTCGGGTACGAGCCCCGGCGGCCCTCCGGGCAGCAGGCGGGCCCGTAGCGTCGCGTGGCGGCCCTGGACCCCGCGGGAGGTCAGCACCTCCAACTGCCGTGGGGCGCGGCGCGGGGCGGGAGTGGCCCCGGCCAGCCGCTGGAGCGTGAGCGCGGCGGTGAGCGAGGCGCCGTCCTGGTGTTGTCCGGCCGCCACCGAGGCTGCCAGGACCGTGAGGCAGTGGTGCAGCGCCTCGTCCCCCTCGGCGAGTCCGTCCGGGGTCCACGCGGAGGACAACGGGCCGCCCGGCAAGGAGACGCGGGCGGCTTCGATACGTCGGAGCACCGGAGGCAGCGCGTCGGGCGCGGCGGCGGTGTCGACCAGGGCGAGTCCCATCCCGGCCAGCGAACGCAGGGCGTTGACGGCAGCGTCTTCCCGGTCCCGGAACGGCGTGCCGAGGACGGCCCTCGTCTCCGGCACCCGTCGCGCTCCCCGGCCGTTGCCCAACAGCCGGTGCAGCGGCGTCACTTCCTCGTACAGCGCTCTCAGCGCGTGGCTGTCCCCGCCCCCGACGAACCGCTTGACGAGCCGGAAGAGCGGCCGTCCGGGCCCCAGGAGTTCCTGGCGCAACTCGTCCGCGTCCTGCGGCGGCGCCTCCTCAACGAGATAGCGGCCGAAGTCCCGGCTCGGCGGGCCGGCGGGGGTCACTGGACCGCCCGTCCGATGACGTCCCGCAACAGGTGCGACGGGGGCAGAGCGTCGGCGATCCGCTCCCAGAGGTCCAGGTAGCTGCCGGTCTCGATGGCCCCGATCGAGCGTTCCACCTCCTCGGCACTCAGCGACTCCACCTCCATGACGCCGACCGGCGGCCCGTCGACGTCGGTCTCGACGAAGTCCCCGGCGGGAATGGGCAGGGGCAGACTCCCGCCGAGGAACGCCTCGGACGGCTCCATCACCACCCAGTACCGCGTCGATCCCTGTGCGTGCAGGATGCGGACCGGCAGCAGCATGACTCCGTACCCCTCGGCGAGCAGCCGGTCCTCGCCGGGCCGCAGCAGGGTGCGCGCGCTCACCGTGACGTGCCCGGTGCTGGCGACGGCCACCCGGACGGTGAACGGGGCGCGTTCGAACTCCTGGCTCTCCCGCCGGATTGCGTCGGACGCCCCCGCGTCGAGCAGCACGGTGTCCATGCGTGGCGCCGCCTGGGCGGGCCGGTCCTCTCCTCGCAGCTTCCCGGTGACCTGTGCGGCGGTGTGGCCGAGGAATCTGTTCTCGCGTGCGAGCGCGTCGACCAGCGAGGCGAGCGACGCCCTGGTGTTCGCGGGCAGGCGGGCCGCGTCGAGTTCCGCCAGCCGCGCGCACAGGCTCGTGGCGGCCACCCGGATCAGTCCTCGGTCGTTGTCCCGCATCCCCTCGTCGAGCTGTTCCAGGGACGCGGTGAAGCGTGGGCCGGCCGGCCGGAACCAGTGGCGCAGCCGGATCACCGGGCCGGGTGCGCCGCCGTCCAGTACGGCGTCGAGGTCATCGGCCAGCCGGGTCACCCGGTCCCAGGGCAGGATGTGGAACAGCTTGCCGGGGGGCCTGCCCTCGGCGGCGAGACGGGCCAGCAGCAGGCGTCGTACTTCTATCTGTTCACGGGCGAGCACCTTTGTGTCGGCGGTGCTCGGGGTGGCATCGGGCCACCCCTCCTCAAGCCGGGTGATGACACGCAGTCCGGCGTCGGTGACCGGGAGGGGCCTGGCCAGTTCGTCGAGCTCGACCACCGTCTCTCCGGTCAACTCGTTCACCAGGCCCAGTACTTGACCGCGCCGTCCGCCCTGTTCGCCCTGTTCGCCGTGTTCGCCCTGTTCGCCGTGTTCGAGCAGGACGCCGTGGCGCCGCCAGCCGTGTGCGAACCTCGGCAGCCGCCGGGCGTCGGCGCGCTCGTCGCCGTCGTTCACGACGAGTCCGGGCGGCCAGGCCGCCGCCGCGGACGGGGTCCCGGTCGCGGATACGGCCGAGGACGGGGACGGAGGCGAGGGCACCGTCGCGGTCCAGACGCTGAGCGGTCGATGGTCCGTCACCCGGTCCGCTCCTGGATCGCCTTGACGAGACTCGCGGCGGCGGGGCCGAGTTCACCGGCGAGTGCGGACTCCCGCGCCCCGCGGTCCCGCACCGGAACACACATCTCCCGCGCCGCGTTCACCCTCGGCCAGCCGTCCGCCGGTATTCGGTCGGCGAAGTCCGCCGGCAGTGCGCCGATCCACTCGACGGCCCCGCCGATCTCGGCCTCCGGCCAGCGGAGCCGGAATTTGAGGCAGCGAAAGACGACACGGGCCTGAGCCACGGGGTCGTCCCCTTCGTACCCCACCGCCATGACGCGTGGTGTGGCCGCCAGATGCGCGCGGCCCAGGCCGGTGGGATCGGCTGTCGTATCGCGCCGGTGGTCGTAGTAGAGGGCGTTGACGGTCAGGTCGCGGGTGGCGGCATCGGTCGCCAGGTCTCCCCCGTACGCCGGGAAGGCGAACTCCTCCAGTGCGAGCGGCCGGTACTCGATGAGCCGGCTGACCGGGGATTCCTCCGGGCGGACCGACCACACCAGTTGGGGTGAGACCCGGCAGACGACGTCTCCGAGACCGTGCCGTCTGAGCCGGCGGTCGTCGGCCAGTTCGGTCAGCTCTCCCGGTCCGGCCGTACCGGTGAAGTCGAGATCATTCACCCGGGCCTCGCTGCCGTCGTGGAGCAGGTCCCGCACCGCTCCGCCCACCAGCCACGTCGTGTGGTGCCGTGCCGCCAGCGCGTCGAGGAGCGCCGTCACGAACCGGCCTCCGTCCCCCATGGCGACGACCACCCGCTCGTAGCCGGCCCGCAGTCGCGGGGGCGCGGCCGTGACGGTGTCGCCTTCGAGGCTGTCGACCGGGGACGGGCCGGACCGGATGATCCGGACCGAACTGTCGGCCGCCGAGGGCACAGTCCGGTCGGGCGGCCTGGTCAGAGTGTGGTCTCCGGCCACCAGCAGTCGATCGCCCGGTGCCCCGGAGACGGGGGCGGGGTCGAATGTGAAACCGGTGACGGTCCGCCCGTCCACTTGATCGCCACGTGCGACCGGGGCGTCCGCGCAACGGGCGTAGGCGGCGACCACCCCACCGTGACCTGCGAGTCCGGTCATGAACCACCTCCGACGAGGTCGGCGTCCCTTCTGAGACCCACATCACCCTATCGGGTGGATGGGCCGACTGTGCGGCTCATGTGGGGAGTTGGCCCTGGGAAGCCGGACGGCACCCGGTCGCGAGGACGCCGCGTCACGACAGGCGATCCGGTCGCGAGGACGCCGCGTCACGACAGCGGCCGACGCCCGGTCGGGCCGGACGGCGGCTACAGATGGCCGGATACGACGGTGCCGTCGGTGAGGGGGATGTACACGACCCCTCCGGCGGCCAGGGATTCCCCGTTCGGCGCGGGATCGCTGTCCTCGGGCGTGGACGGGAGCCCCCGGTGCCTGGCGAACGTGGCCTCTCCCGACTTCGTCGCGTACGAGTGGACGTTCAGCCCGTCGGCCAGGACGACGCGGTCGCCGGCGAAGTACAGCGACCCCGCCTGACGGCTTCTGGACCACGCTTCGCCGGACCACAGGCGCTTGGCGGACCGGAGGTCGTAGAGGTACACGTTCTCGGCGTCCGTCAGCGCCAGCAGACCGTCCGCGTTGATCGCCGGGGCAGCCGTCAGTTGCAGCCCCTTGCCGATGCCGCGCAGTACGCGCAGGGAGTCCGCGTCCAGGACCTGGACTCCGCCCAGTTGGTCCCCGCCGCAGAGCAACTGCCCCTCGCGCAGTTGAACTTCGCCGCACCAGATTCCGTCACGGGTGACGGGCTCACGCCCCGTACCCGCGTCGAAGGACATGAGCCCCGCCCGGCTCGGCACGTACACACGCCCGCCGGCCGTCACCGGCCGTTGGGGGCCGCCCGTAAGGGGCACACGCCACAGCTCCTTCCGGTCGCCGTCGAGCCGCTGCGCGATCAGCAGGCCCGGCCCCTCTTCGCCCGCCGCGTGCGTCTTGGCGTCGACATGGACGGAGTACATGACACCGTCGACGCTGTCCACGCCTCGCAGTACGTACGCACCCGCCGCCGGCGCCCGGTGCCAGAGCCGGTCGCCGCTCTCGACGGCGTACCCGGCGATGCCCGCCGGACCGTTGGTGTAGGCGACGTCGCCGACGACGATCACGTTCGGGTCCGCGGTGGGCGGTTGCGGTCCGGACGCGGGGTGCGACCAGAGTGTGTCGCCGTTGTTCGCGTCCAGCGCCGTCAGCGCGCCGCGGTATCCGGCGCAGATCAGCGTCGTCCCCGTCAGGGTGCAAGGCCCGTTCACGGAGGGCGCCTTGACCGCCCAGGGGGACCAGTTGGGCGGGTGGGCGTCGCGTGAGGTCGCGGTGGCGCCGAAGTCGCGGGGGTGTCCCTCTCCGGCGTAGGCAGGCACGTACACCTGGGCGGCGATGGGCTGTTGGCCGCCGGCGCCGCTCTTCCGCCCGTCCCCTTCGCCGCCGCTTCCGCCGCTTCCGCCGCTCCCGGCGTTCAGGACGACGGTCGCCGATGCGCTCACCAGCAGTATCGCCGCCGCCGCGGGCAGGGACCGGCGCCAACGGGGGCGGACGACAGGCTCGAACTCGGTTGGTGAAGCTGACCTGTCGGGCGGCCCGTCCGTCAGTGTGGGCGAGTACGGAACACCGGCGTCGGTGTCCTGGGTCACCAGATGTGCTCCCGCCCGCGCCCCGAGTCGCCGGGCCGTCTCGCTGTGCTCGGCGATCAGCGACAGCACCGGTCCGGGCCACCCGAACGGGCCGTTGCGCGACGGCCCGAGCCGGTCGGCCACCCACCGCGGCGTGGGCCGTCGCGCGGGATCCTGCCGCAGGCAGGCGGCGATGACCGGTCGCAGCGGTTCCGGCACCCCGCTCAGATCCGCTCTCCCCAACCGGATGTGGTGGAACAGCACATCGCGGTCGGCGTAGTTGAACGGGCCGTGCCCGGTCACGGCGAAGCACAGCACGGAACCGAGGGAGAACACGTCGGTCGCGGGCACCACGGTCCGGTCGTCGTCGATGTGCTCCGGCGACATGAACAGCAGAGAGCCGAGGAGCGTGCCAGGCACGGTGAGCGCGGACGCGCCGACGGACCGCGCGATGCCGAAGTCGATGAGTTTGGGTCCGTATGCCGACAGCAGCACGTTCGCCGGCTTCAGATCCCGGTGCAGCAGGCCGGCGCCGTGGACGGCGACCAGCGCCCCGGCGAGTGCGGCACCCAACTGCCGTACCGCGGGCACGTCCAGCGGCCCGCAGCGCTCCACGGCCTCGGCGAGGGACGGGCCGGGTACGTACTCGGTGGCAAGCCACGCGTTCTCACCGTCGGCCCGGCCTTCGACGAGGGCGGCGGTGTGCGGACTGCGTACGGCCTTGGCCGCCGCGATCTCCCGGGCGAACCGCTTGCGGGCCCACGGGTGGAGGTCCAGGTCCCCGCGAATCGTCTTGATCGCGACCATGCGGCTCGGATCGACGGTGGCGACCGCGGCGGAGCAGGCCAGATGTACCTCTCCGAACCCGCCTTCGCCGAGTCGGCCCAGCAGGCGGTACGGGCCGATGTGCCGGGCCGGCCCATCCGGCTCCAACGGTGTCAGCACGACGGCCCCCTCAGCCCGGCAGGGCGACGGAGGCGACCGCCCCCTTGTCGTAGACCACGAAGGCGACACCGCCCAGCGGCAGCAGGACGGGCGACCGGATCGACTCGGACGGCAGGGTCTCGCCGAACGGATCGTCCTGCGGTTCCCCGGGCCTCGGGCCGGGAGCGCCGGGTACCGCCAGTACGTGTTCCTTGCCCGGCCGGCCGTCCCTGCCCAGCGGTATGACGTGGAGCGCCGAGAAGTCCGCGTACACCAGCGAGTCACCGGCGATCATGGGCTCGGAGAACGCCTGTGTCCGCGCCTTTCCGCGTCCGCCGGACACCGCGGACGCGACGCGGTAGCGCCCACGCTCCCTCCCCGTCCGCTGGTCGAGCACGATCAGTCCCGCCGCCGGGGTGGCGTCGTCCGCTCCGAGCCGGCTGCGGCCGTCCGGGTCGAAGACCACGGCGACCCGGTGGTCCACGGCTGTCAGCCCGGCGACGCCCGCCGTTTCGATGCCCCGGGGAGGCGACAGACGGCCCTCGGGAGCGAGGGTCACCGCGTCCAGCCTGAGCAGCGACAGAACGGGCGCGTCCGGGGTGGAGGCTTCCCAGTGCGAACAGAACGCGGTCGGTCCCGCTATCCGCAGCGAGTCGCAGGCTCGCGCCCCGCCCTGTACCTGGCCGCGCCGCGCACCGGTTCGCGCGTCGTACGCGACGACGCCACCGTCACCGAGCGCGTAGACGCGCCCGTCGGCGTAGGCGACCGGCTCGAAGTCCCGCAGGTGGGCCCGCGCGTACTCCTGGTTGGTCAGTACCTTGCTCCACAGCTTCCGGCCGTCGGCCAGGGCGAAGGCGGTGAGGCCGAGATTCCCGCCGACGACTGTCGCCGCGAAGACCAGTTCGTCGGCGGCGAGCGGGCGGGAGGAGAACCCCAGGGCACCCGCCGATTCCTGCTCCCAGCGGATCTTGCCGGTGCGTGCGTCCCGTACCTGTAGCCATCCGTCGGTACTCAGGACGACGTCCCCGCCGTGGACGGTCGGCTGTGTGCTCCGGGCGGCGAAGGAGACGTACCCGGTCCCGGAGATGGTTGTCTGCGCACGCGCGTCGTACCGGCCGACGGTCCACAGTCCGCGGCCGGTTGCGGAATCGCGCGCCTCGTACGTGCCATCCGTCAGCCGGCACACCAGGACCGCTGTCCCGGCGGCGCACCCCATGGCGGGGCCGGACAGTTTCCCCTGCCAGGGTCGCCAGTTCTCGGGTCGCTGGTCCGTGAGCTGTGGGACGGCGCCGGAGGAGTCGGCCGCGCCGCGGTCGTCAACTCCCTTGAGGGGAGAGCCGGTTGCCGGTGGCGTGAGGGCCGGATCCGCGTTCGCCGTTCGGTTCTGCGGGCGCGAGAGGTACGTACCGAGTCCCACGCCCGCGCCGAGCACGGCGACCAGTGCCAGGGCGAGTGCGGCCCGGCGGCGTGGGCGTCGGCCGGACCGGTCGGGCAGCTCCTCACCTCGCCGCCTCGGCTCCCCGGCCGGCGCATCGGTGGCCGTTGGATCGGTGGTCGACGGATCGGTGACCGGTGAATCGGTGGCCGGCGGCGCCAGGAGTGGTCCGCCGGTGGCGCTGAGGAGCACCGCATCGCGTCGGCACTCCTCGACGAGTGTCCGTATCCCGGCCGGCCAGAGGGCGGCCCTGTGCGAACTCAGCCGCTCCCGCAGCAGATCCGGCGAGGGCCGGCGCGCCGGATCCGGGCTCAGGCACTCCTTGAGAGTGTCCCGCAGACCCTCCGGCACGGAGTCGATGGAGGCGTCGGCGGTGGAGATCCGGTGCTGTACGACCTGAACGGGCCGCCCCTCCCCGAACGGCTTCCTCCCCGTCGCCGCGTAACACAGCACGGCGGCGAGGCTGAAGACGTCGGAGGCGGCGGTCACGGCATGACTGCCCCGTAGGTGTTCCGGAGACATGAAGTCCGGCGTACCGACGACCAAGTCCCCCTCGGTGCCGGTGCCGCCCCCCTGAGCACGGGCGAGACCGAAGTCGATGAGGCAGGCCCGGTCGAGATCGAGCAGGATGTTGCCGGGCTTGACGTCCCGGTGAACGATCCGGGCCGCGTGCAGCCCGCCCAAGGCGGTGGCGAGGTCGGCGCCCAGCCGGGCGACGGCGTCCCGCGGCAGTGGCCCCGCACGCCGGACCGCTTCGGCGAGGGTGGGTCCCGCGACGTACTCGGCGGCCATCCAGGGCAGTTCGGCGTCGGCGTCGACATCGACCAACGTGGCGGTGTAGGGGCTGTCGACGGTGCCGGCCAGGGCCGTCTCGCGACGGAACCGGCTCCGGAACGAAGGGTCGTCGGCCAGGTCACGGCGTACGGTCTTCACCGCCACCAGCCGGTCCACGGGAGCACCGGGCCGTGGCGTGGCCAGGTAGACATCGCCCATACCGCCGGCCCCGATCCGTGCCAGGACGGTGAAGGGGCCGATCCGACGTGGCGACACGTCGCTCAGTGCTGCCAGCAACCGTGTGTCCTCTCGCGTCGACACGCCCTCTCCCATCGTCGCACGGCGCCCTCAACTCCCGGTAGGAGTAACGGAGGTGGGGAAGAATGGGCAGAATGGCTGACAGCAACGTGTGGTTCGGACTCCTCGGGGCGCTGGGCGGCGCCGGTGTCACGGGACTCGCCGCGGTCTACGGACCCCTGCGTCTGCACCGCAGGCAGGTCGAGCAGAAGGACGCGGAGAAGCTGGCCCTCTGGCGGGAGGGCGAGACCGCCCGGCTGCTGCTCGTCAGGGTGACAGGACGTGCGTGGATCGACACGCTGGAACGGACCGTCCAAGATCTCGAAGCCGGACGGCCGATGGATCTCGAACGGTACGACGACATGATCGTCCAGGTCAGCACGGAAGCCCACCGAGCGGGGATCTCGCCGGCCTTCGGGGGCAACTGGGTCGATTCCATCGACACGTTGCCGCGGTCCGCTCCCATCCCCCTGGGCGCGCGGGATCGAGACATACGGGCCGCCGAGGCCCGCGCTCAGCTCCTGGCCGGTCTGCGCGAGGCGACCCGGGTCGTACGTGCGGAGATCCTGCGCAGGACCGTACGGCAACCCGAGCCGCGGGAGAGCGCGGTCGGCCAGGAAGTGGTCGACGCCATGGACCGGTCCAGAGCGGCACGTGCCACGTTGAACGACGTCCTGTCCGACGAGATCAACCACGTCACCGGGGTAGTGGCACCCCGTCCGTGAGCCCGCCCCGGACCCACGCATGAAGTACGTCACAGTGCCGGTCGCGGACCCTGTCCGCGATTCGGGGGCCGACGCCGCCAACGGCCCGCCTCCGTCCGCCGATCCGGGGGTGGCGCGTCGGCGGGCCGCCGGGGCGTGGACACCGGGGCAACTTAGGGCACCCTTCCCTGTCACCGTGGTCGCCTGGTAGAGCTGGTGGGGTTCCGTCGACGTATCGGAAGTCACGCCATGAACCAGGACAGCAGCAGCGACCTGACCCCCTTCACCATCGACCTCACCTTCGAGGAGGCCCGGCGGCGGGCCGAGGTCGTGACCGCCCTCGGCCCCCACTGGGACCCTAGGGCCGCGCTCCAGGGCGAGGACGAGGCGTACGCGCTCCTCTACTCCGGCCTGGACGCCGAGCAGCAGCGCATCCACGACCTGCTGGTGGAGGCCGGTGTTCTGCCGGGCCTGCCGGGCGAGGAGCCGGGCCGTGCGGCAGCCCATTGACCCACAGGCGGACCCTTCCCGCCGCGCCTGGGTGGCCTGCCCCGTGTGCGACGACGCGCGCCACTGCACCAGCTGCGCCGACCGCCGCAACTGCACCGAGCACTGGCGCTATCTGATCGCCAACAACGGACCGGTCATCCACCTCCAGTGCCCCGCGTGCACCCACACCTGGTCGCTCAACACCCGCCCCGGCCGCCTGCCCCGCTGACCTTCCGCGCAAACGGGCGCGGACGGGCGCGGACGGTGGGCCTCCCGTCCGAGAGTGTACGTTCGTACGCACTGGCTATAGGCTCCCCCGCATGACAGTTGACGTCCCGCACCGGCCCGCCCTGGACGAGCGGCGGGCCCGCGTGGCCGTTGCCGTTCTGTTCTTCACCAACGGGGCCCTGTTCGCCAATCTCCTGCCGAGATTTCCGCAGATCAAGGCGGATCTCGGCATCGGCAACACCGCCTACGGACTGGCCGTCGCCGCGTTCCCGGCGGGCGCCATAGCGGCCGGTCTGGCGGCCGGGATACTCGTCCGCCGGCTGGGCTCGGCGCGGGTGGCGGTCGCCGGGACCCTGCTGACCGGCGTGGGGATACTCGCGGCCGGTCTGGCCGACTCGGTGGCGATGTTCGCGGCAGCCCTGTTCCTGGCGGGCGCGATGGACTCGTTCACCGACGTCGCGCAGAACGCCCACGGACTGCGGGTGCAGCGCCGCTACGGGCGCTCCATCATCAACTCCTTCCATGCCATCTGGTCCATCGGTGCCGTCACCGGTGGGTCCATGGCGGCCGGCGCGATCGCACTCGACCTCTCGCTGGAGCGGCATCTGGCGATCTCGGCGGTGGTGTTCGCGATCGCCGCGTGCGTCGCCCTGCGGTTCTGTCTGCCCGGACCCGACACCGAGCAGGCCGTGGAACCCGACGCCGCCGGCCATGAGAAGCGGCGGACCGGGCGTACGGCGGCAGGTCGGCGTACGACTTATGTGCTCGCCGCACTCGTCCTCATCGCCACAGCGGGCACGCTCGTGGAGGACGCGGGCAGTTCCTGGGCCACGCTCTACCTCTCCGAGTCGCTGCACGCGCCGGTGACGCTGGCGGCCGGCGGCTACATCGCCCTGGTGGGAGCCCAGTTCATCGGCCGTATCATCGGCGACCGGCTCGTCGACCGCTTCGGCCAGCGCGCCGTGGCCCGCGCCGGCGGCCTCATCGCCGCGGCCGGCATGGGAGTGGCACTGGCCGTCCCCACGGTGCCGGGAACGATCCTCGGCTTCGCCGCGGCCGGGTTCGGTGTGGCGACGCTGGTTCCCGCGGCGATGCTCGAAGCCGATGAGCTGCCCGGCCTCAAGCCCGGTTCGGGCCTGGCCATCGTCTCCTGGCTCATGCGTCTGGGCTTCCTGCTCTCCCCGCCGGTCGTCGGGTTGATCGCCGACGCGACCAGCCTCCGGGCGGGCCTGCTCGTGGTACCGCTCGCGGGGCTGCTCGCGTTCCTCCTCGCGGGAGTGCTCCAGGCCCGGCGGCGCTGAACGCTCGGGGCTTCCCCGACTGGCTTCTACGACGGATTTCCCCAGCCTGCGGGCCGTGCGCTCACCCTGAGCGTACGATCGTACGCATGCCGATGGACCACTTCGCGCAGGACCCCCGCACGAACCTCGAACGCATGCGGGCGGGCGACCTCTACATCGCCGACGACCCCGAGATCGCCCGCCGCCAGCAGCAAGCCGTACGGCTCGCCGCCCACTACCTGGCCGCCTACGTAGAGGACGCCGACGCCGCCCGGCCGCTCCTCGCCGAACTGCTCGGCTCACTGGGCGAACAGGCGCACGTACGGCCGCCGCTGTACGTCGACTACGGCAGCAACATCACCATCGGGGCGCGCACCTTCGTCAACTACAACCTGACGGCGCTGGACGTCGCGACGATCACCATCGGCGAGGACTGCCAGATCGGGCCGAACGTCCAACTCCTCACCCCCACCCACCCCTTGGCGCCGCAGCCCCGGCGCGACAAGCTGGAGGCCGCCCGGCCGATCACCATCGGGGACAACGTGTGGCTGGGCGGCGGCGCCATCGTCCTGCCCGGCGTGACCATCGGGGACAACTCCGTCATCGGCGCCGGCGCGGTCGTCACCAGGGACGTACCGGCCAACACCGTCGCCGTCGGCAACCCCGCCCGCCCGGTCCGAGCCCTCTGAGCCCTGCCATGACAACCGGACACACGGACCCGCAGCGCCGCGAACGCATCATCACCGCCACTCTCGACCTCATCGCGGAAGACGGCCTCCCCAGCGTCTCCCACCGGAAGATCGCCACTCGCGCCGGTGTCCCCCTGGGCTCCATGACCTACCACTTCGGCGGCATCGACCAGTTGCTCCGCGAAGCGTTCAGCCGCTTCACCGACCACATCGTCGCCGTCTTCGACGCCCACCTCGCCGCCCCGGCCGACCGCGAGCAGGCCCTCGAAGCCGTCACCGATCTCATCCACACCCTGTCCGAGGGCAGCGGGCGCGATCTCGTACTCACCCAGGAGCTGTACACCCTCGCGGCGCGCCGGCCCGCCTACCGGGAACTCACCCACGAGTGGATGCGCCGCAGCCGCATCCACCTGGAGAAGCACTTCGACCCGGACACGGCCCGCCAACTCGACGCCCTCATCGAGGGCTTGACCCTCCACCGCGCCCTGGCCAAGGAGCCCCACGACCGCGCTCTGACCCTTGAGGCCGTCTCCCGCATCACCACAACCGGTCGACAAGACCACTAGTTTAGTTCCTGCCCGGTGGGCCGCTTCACCCTCAATCGCCGTCAACGTTCCCGGCCGCGTAGGGCGTGTTGCGAAAGTCCCGCCTGGCCGACGACGCCCGGCACGCGCACTCGCCGCGTTGACAGCGTTCTCGAAGACATCCGAGTACGGCCGGGCCATCATCCACACCGCCGATCCTCCGCCTTGCGATCGCACGCACCAGACGCCGTCGGCCCCGCCCGGCGGGCGGACGGCGCCACTTTCGCAACAGGCCCTAGCGGGTGGCGAGCCGCTCCAGCAGGGCGGCGCCGCGCGCCAGCAACACCCGCTCCTCATCAGTGAGTTCGGCCTCGATGGCCTGGGCGAGCCAGCCGGCCCTGCGACCGCGCTCCGCTTCGAGGGCGGCCCGGCCGCCGTCCGACAGCTCCACCAGTGACTTGCGGCCGTCCGTGGGGTGCGCCCGGCGCGTGATCAGGCTCTGTTCCATGAGCAGACCCACCGCCCGCGCCATCGACTGGGGTCGTACGCGCTGATCGGCGGCGAGGTCGCTGGTGGTCATGGCGCCGTTGCGGTCGAGTGCGCCGAGCACGGCGACTTGGCCCAGCGGGATGCGGTCCTCGTGTTTGACGCGTCGGGTGAGCTTGCCCATCGCGGTGCGCAGTTCGGCGGCGATGGCGGCGGCTTCCGCTTCCGAGGTGGGCATGGGGCACTTTACCCCGCTGGCCGGCATCGCTGCGCAGCCGACCTGCACAGCAATACCGCACAGCACAACTGAACAGCGAAACTGCGCAGCATTGCTGTATGGTTCAGCGTTGTCGGGCTCAGCGCCAGCGTTGTCGCAGCCGGGGCCACGGCATACGACAACGGGAAGGAACTCCCATGTCCGCGAAGACAGCCGGAACCGTCGACGCCGCCATCGAGACCGTCACCGCCCGCCGGATCATCGACAGCCGGGGCAACCCCACGGTCGAGGTCGACATCGTCCTGGTGGACGGGTCCCTGGGGCGCGCGGCCGTTCCCTCCGGCGCCTCCACCGGTGCCCGGGAGGCCGTGGAACTGCGTGACGGAGACTCCGCGCGCTGGCACGGCAAGGGCGTCGACCGGGCGGTGGCCCACGTCAACGGGGAGATCGCGGCGTCCGTACGCGGCCGGGACGCGGCGGACCAGGCGGGTCTCGACGCCGCGCTGGTCGCCCTCGACGGCACCGCCACGAAGTCCCGGCTCGGCGCCAACGCGATCCTCGGCGTCTCCCTCGCCGCCGCCAAGGCCACCGCCGCCGCCCACCGCCGGCCCCTCTACCGCCACCTCGGCGGCGCCGACGCCCACCTCCTGCCGTTGCCCATGATGAACATCGTCAACGGCGGCGCCCACGCGGACAATCCGCTGGATTTCCAGGAGTTCATGATCGCGCCCGTGGGCGCGGACACCTTCGCCGAAGCCGTCCGCATGGGCAGCGAGGTCTTCCACACCCTGCGCCGCGATCTGCTGGCCGCCGGGCACTCCACGGGCGTCGGCGACGAGGGCGGCTTCGCGCCCGTGCTGCGTACCGCCGAGGAGGCGCTCGACTTCGTGATGGCCGCCATCGAGCGCACCGGCTACCGCCCCGGCGCGGACTTCGGCCTGGTCATGGACCCGGCGTCGTCGGAGTTCTTCCGCGACGGGGTGTACGACTACACGGGCGAGGGAGTACGCCGTACCCCCTCCGAGCACGCCGACTATCTGGCCGAACTCATCGACGCCTACCCGGTCGTCTCCATCGAGGACCCGATGGCGGAGAACGACCTGGACGGCTGGCGCGAGCTGACCGCCCGCGTCGGCGACCGCTGTCAGCTCACCGGCGACGACGTGTTCTGCACCAACGAGACACTGCTGCGCGAGGGCATCCGCACCGGCGTCGGCAATTCGGTCCTTGTCAAGGTCAATCAGATCGGGACCCTGACCGAGGCGCTGGCCGCGGTGGCGACGGCCCACCAGGCGGGCTGGACGGCTGTCATGTCGCACCGCTCGGGCGAGACGGAGGACACCACCATCGCGGATCTGGCGGTGGCGACCGGCTGCGGTCAGATCAAGACCGGCTCGCTCTCCCGCTCCGACCGCACGGCGAAGTACAACCAACTGATCCGGATCGAGGAGGAGTTGGGCGACTCGGCGCGCTTCGCGGGCCGCTCCGCACTGCGTCGGGCGTGAACAGCGGGCCGAGGTGGAGACCATGACGCGGTCGTGAGGTGGTGCGGGTCCCGCCGACCGGCGGGACCCGCACCGTACCAAGCCATGGTCAGCGGTGGCCGTAGTGGAAGACGCGAGCGGGCCTCCTGGGGCGTAATTCCGAGGGCCTTCCCGGCGGCGGCCCCGCCGGGGTCGTCGTCGTGCGCGTAGTGTGCCGCGGTCCGGCCGGCGTGGCGGGTGGCGTGCTCCAGCAAGGAGACCGCCCGCAGGGCTGCGAGCGGGGTGTCGGACGCGAGGCCGTCGAGCCGGGCCTGCACCTGGTCGATCAGCGCGACGAGGTCGGCGGGCAGCGGAACCGTCCTGCCTTCGACCTCTTTCACGTGCTGTTCCCAGTCGTCCTCGGGTCCGCGGGTGTCGAACAGCTCCGGGCGGTTCGAGTCCACCTCGTTCCAGTCGAGCGGGTAGCGGGCCTCGCCCCGCCATCCGCACGAGCACGATCCCCGCAGCTCCGTCGCCCGAGGCGCGCGCAGCGTCCCGTCGTAGATCCACCAGTCGCTGCTCTCGTGCGTGTGGGATCCGCTTCCGGTGTCGAACAGGACCGGTTTGGGCTCGCTTCCGTCCGGCAGGAGAACTCCCGGCTTTCCTTCGTGGGACGCCCCGAACTCCACGGTCCGCCACATGACTTCGTACCTCTCCCCCACCCGATCCGGCTCGGTCCCACGCGGTGTCGTCGGGGGCGCACCGGGTGGAAGGACGAATTGCCACCGGATGTCTCCCCCCGGGACGGGCGTCCACCTCCGGCCTTGCCGGACTTGAGCGGCCTTTGACCGGCGAACACCCGAACCGGTGAAGCACCGGCGTCATCGGGCAGACCGCAGACCGCAGACCTTAGGCCGCAGACCTTAGACCGCAGGCAGTGGACCGCAGGCAGTAGCGCCGGCTCAGAGCACGGCGCAGGTGTCGCCGATCGCCTGGTCCAGAATCGCCAGCCCCAGTGACAGCTCGTCCTCGGTGGCGGTCAGCGGCGGTGCGATCCGGAAGACACCTCCCATGCCGGGGAGTTGGACGATGTTCATGTGCAGGCCGAGTTCGAGGCAGCGCCGGGTGACCCGGGCGCCCAGTTCGTCCGAGCTGCGCTTCGTCTCGCGGTCGACGACGAGTTCGAGCCCGGCCAGCAGGCCCCGGCCCCGGATGTCGCCGACGACGGCGTGGCGTGCGGCGATGTCGGACAGGCCGCGGCGGAGGAAATCGCCGAGCGACCGTGCGCGCCGGTCGAGTCCGTCGCCGGTCAGGACGTCGAGGACGGTGTTGCCGACCGCGGCCACCAGCGGGTCGGCTACGTGTGTGGTGAAGAACAGGAACCCGCGCTCGTATGCCTCCTGCTCGATCTCGGCGCTGGTGATCACGGCCGCGAGAGGGAGTCCGGCACCGAGCGTCTTGGAGAGCGTGAGGATGTCGGGAACGACGCCGTCGCGCTCGAACGCGTACCAGGTCCCGGTACGGCACAGACCGGTCTGGGCCTCGTCCAGGATGAGCAGCATGCCGCGTTCGCGGCACTTCTCGCGCAGGGCGGCGAAGTAGCCGACTGGCGGCTCGATGATTCCGCCCGAGCTGAGGATCGGCTCGACCAGGCACGCGGCGAGGCTGCCGGTCGACTGGGCGTCGATCAGGTCGAAGGCGAAGTCCAACTGGCGGCGCCAGTCGAGCGAGCCGTCGGCCGCGGTGAAGTCCGGCCGGTACGTGTTCGGCACGGGGATGGCGAAGTTGCCGGGCGCGGCCGGGCCGTAGCCCTTGCGCCCCGCGCTGTACGTGGCGGAGGCGGCGGCCTGCGTCATGCCGTGCCAGGACCGCGCGAACGAGACGATCTCGTGCCGGCCTGTGACGAGCTTGGCCATCCGGATGGCGGCTTCGTTCGACTCGGCGCCGGTCGTCAGCAGCAGCGCCTTCTCCAGCGGCGCGGGCAGTGTGTCGGCCAGCCGGCGGGCGAGGTCGACCACCGGGCGGCTGAGCATGCCGCTGTAGAGGTGGTCGAGGGTCGCGACCTGCCGTTGGACGGTGGCGACGATCTCGGGGTGCGAGTGGCCGAGTATCGCGCTCA
The DNA here is from genome assembly GCF_045040315.1 of Streptomyces sp. NBC_01508. Lineage (NCBI taxonomy): Bacteria > Bacillati > Actinomycetota > Actinomycetes > Kitasatosporales > Streptomycetaceae > Streptomyces > Streptomyces sp. NBC_01508. The sequence goes on from NZ_CP109419.1 coordinate 336,235, forward strand.
TCTGGCCGGAGGTGAAGTCGAGTATCTTCCGGCCGTCCGCCGTGAACAGGAAACTTCCGGCGGCGCGGTCGATGATCTCGCGGGTGAACTCGCCGCCGTAGCGGACGAGATGCCTGTCTGCGTCGCCCCAGAAGCGGTCGTCGGAGGATGCGGGGGCTATGGATGCGGGGTTGGTCGATGTGGCCATGTCCGCGACGCTAGGGCGCGGTCGAGCGTCACGTCCATCTCACGATTGTGGTTTTGCTGTTCGGAGGAACCGCACAACAATGGTGGCGTGATGAATCCCTGGCGGCTGCGGCTGCTGAGCCAACTGGATACGCTGGGCACCGTCCGGGCGGTCGCCCAGGCGGCCAACCTGAGCCCGTCGAGCGTGTCCCAACAGCTCGCCGTACTTGAGGCAGAGACGCGTACCCAGCTCCTGGAACGGACCGGCCGCCGGGTGCGGTTGACCCCGGCCGGGCTGATCCTCGCGCGGCGGGCGCGGGCGATCCTCGATCACATGGACACCGTCGAGACGGAGTTGCGCGGGTTCGGCGAGGAGCCGGTCGGGCTGGTGCGGCTGGGCGCCTTCCAGAGCGCGATCCGCACCATGGCGGTACCGGCGGTGACCCGGCTGGCGCTCCGATATCCGCATCTGGATGTCGAGTTGTCGCAGTTGGAGCCGCACGAGAGCATGCCGGCACTGCGGGGCGGCGATGTCGACCTCATCATCACGACCACGAACTTCGACGAGCTGCCTCTGGGGCCGGACCTCGACCTCGTACCGCTGGCCACGGATCCGATCCTGCTGGTGGTGCCGCCCGATCATCCCGCCGCACGGCGCGGCACCGTGGATCTCGCGGCCTACGCGGACGAGCCGTGGGCGCTCGACATGCCTCAGTCGTACATGGCGAATCTCGCGCTGCGGCTGTGCCGTCAGTCGAGTTTCGAGCCGCGGGTGGTGTGCAGGTTCAGCAACTACCTGATGACTCTGGAGCACGTCGAGGCCGGGCTGTCGATCGCACTGCTGCCCGGCCTGGCGGTCGACCGCCGCTACCGCGTCGCCACCCGGGAGCTCGCGAATCCGGTGACGCGCACGATCACGGCGGCGATCCGCCGGGGCTCGCCCCCTCGCGCGGCGGTACGTGTCGTGCTGGACGCACTGCGTCTCGATCCGGGCCCGTCGGCCGCCGGTTTGTGAGTGGCCCGGAGACCAAGGAACTCCCCGTATACAGAAAGGCGCTTCGGGCCACGGCCGGTCTACGGCCGTGGTTGCGGCGCGACGCCCGCGATGACCGTGGTCACGACCTTGCGGACCGCTCCGGCCTGCGGCGGGGGTGCCCTTCCGGTCGGCGAACAGCAGGTGTCCGGCCCCGGCGTTCTCGACGTCGGCTGTGGAACCGATGCCGGTGTGGGCGGCGGCCAGGGCGACCGCGTCGGCCTGGCAGAGGCGTTCCATCACGACGGCGGACTTGACCAGTACGCCGTGTCGTCCGGCGTTGGCGTTGGCGATCGCGGACAGCAGCGGCGGCATGGTGGCGAGTACCACCGCACAGGGCGAGGCGACGCCGCACGCTCCCGTCGGAGGCTGATTCCGCGTCACCGGTGGCCGGTGACGCGCAGGGGGCCCACGGTGGTGAGGCCGAGGCGGGCCGCCCAGGCGAGGGCGTCGTCCAGGGAGGCGCCCGCGTCGGCCAGGCGGGCGGCGGCGAGGGTGGGTGGTGCCTTGCCCTCGTTCAGCAGGGCGGTCCAGTGGCTTCCTGTGAGGGAGAGATAGCGGAGCTCCGTCAGGTCACCCAGGAACGCCGGGTCGGGGACGTCGGCTCCGGAGAGATCGAGGCCGCGCAGTCGGGGGACGGTACGCAGTGGGGTGAGGTCGGCCGGGCCCGTGGTGGTGGTCAGGTCGAGGGACGTGAGGTGGGGGTGGCCCCCGAGCGGGGTCGTATCGCAGTCGGCGAGGGCCACGCGCAGGGATTCGACGGCCAGTTCACGCACGGGCGTCAGGTCGGCGGTGGCGGAGCGGTTGAGATGCAGCCGGCGGAGGTTGCGGGCGGCGGTGAGCGGCGCGAGGTCGACAGGGCCGGTGGCGCCGTTGATGTGGATCGCCTGGAGGGTGGGCGGCACCTCGTCGGGGATGCCGCCGATGATCTTCCGGGGGGCGGGGTCACGGGCGGGGGGTTCGAGCAGGGAGATGTCGTCGCCGTGCGTCTCGTACGCGCCCTGGTCCAGCAGGTCCAGGTAGTGCCCCAGGAGCGAGGTGACCGAGTCGGCGACGTACGCCGGCCCGTCGTCGTAGTCACGGCCGGTGCGGATGAGCTGACCGGGGCGGCCGTGACGGGCCGGGGCCGTGTCGACCGCCAGGAAGTTGCCGTCCTCGCCGGTGGCGAAGCGCAGCCAGCCGGGGTGGCTTCCGCAGCGGCGTACGGTATCGGTGGGACTGGTGTCGAAGACGACGGCGTCCCATTCCAAGTCCCAGCCGTACCAGGGTCGTTGGCTCCACCCGGTGTGCTCGGCGACAAGACTCTCCAGCGACAGCCAGGCGTTGCCCTGGAACAGATAGCGATTCTCGTAGTCGTCGCCTTCATCGTCGCCGTCGCCGTCGGCGATCGCGTAGAGCGCCCGCAGGTCGGCGGGCAGCCGGCGACCGAGACGGCGTTCGGCTTCGTCCAGCGCGGCGGAGGTCGCGGGTGGCGGCAGTTCTTCGGGCTGTCCCAGGATCGCGGCGCGCCGTTCCAGGTAGGCGCGGAAGCGGGCCACCGCCAACTCGGGGTCGCCTGCCGGTGGGGCGGTGCCGGGCTCCTGGCGCAGGCCGGGCTGGGGCAGCCGGTAGCCGGGGTCCAGGACCACTTGGAAGCCGCTGCCCGTCCCGGTCACCCAGGTGATGGAGCCGTCGAAGGCGACGAGCCGGTACTCGCCGGACGCCCGGCACCGGATCTCCAGGCTGACGGGGTCCCAGCCGCGGTCCTCGCGCAGCGTCTGCGCCAGTGCCGTGAGTTCCACGCGGAGGTGGGGCACGACTGCGTTCCCCTGGTCCCCCGGCCCCGCGTAACCGCCGGTGACCGACGTACCGCCGCGCCCCGCCCCAGCTCGCAGGACCGCGTGCGTCCAGCCGCTCGGGGCATTCGCGACGATCGCCTCGACCATCGGCCGTACCGCCCGCTCCACCATGCCCTGCTCCCCTGCTGTCGAAAGTACTGCCGGGAATCATCGCAGCGACCACTGACATCGAGCACCGACCGGCGGTGCCGGTGCGCGACACACGTCGAGCACCGGCACGCCGTTCGTCGGCCGGAAGCCCACCGTCCGGGCCGGCGTCGGCTGACGGCCGCCGCCGGCCTCCGTGTCACCAGTCGTGCACGGTCCCGTCCTGGAGGCGGTTGACCGGCAGATACGCCGGGTCGTACGGGTGGGTGACGGCCAGTTCCTCGTCCGGTTCGACGCCGGTGCCGGGGCCTCGCCCGGGTGCGGGTGGCCGTCGGTGAAGGTGTAGGCGTGGCGGAACACCCGCTCGGTGAGCGGCGTGTGGCCCGAGTACTCCTGGATGCCGAAGTTGTGGACCGCGAGGTCGAGGTGGACGGCGGCGGCCATACCGACCGGGGAGATGTCCTCGGGGCCGTGCATGGCGCTCTCGATCTGGTACCGCGCGGCGAAGTCGAGGAGCTTCCTGAGGGGTGAGACCCCGCCGAAGTGGGTGACCGACGAGCGTACGTAGTCGATCAACTGCCGTACCCGCGCCGCCTGTTGCGCCCGCCGGAGGCGGACACGGCAGGGGCGGCGTGGTGCGCCCGGCGGAGGGAGCAACGACGGCACTCATGCCGCATCCCTTCCGGCACGGCGGCGGAGCAGCACCACGACGCCGATGATGACGAACAGCGTGAACAGGACGAGCACGGCGGCGGCGAGCCCGTACTCCCGCTAGAACGTCAGCCCGTAGGCGTAGACGTTGAGGGTCTCCGCCTCGAAGTCGGAGCCGCCGCCGGCGCCCTTGGTGGCGTACAGGATGTCGAACGGACGGCTCGGCATCGATGGTTGACCGGTAGCGGCGGTACCGCAGGTACTTCCGGTACCCACAGCCACTCTTGACATCATGCACGCATGGATTTCCACCTCGCACCACCCACCGGAATCGGCCCGTTGCGCATCGGCATGTCCCGGCATGACGCCAACACCGCACTGGACTCACTCCGAGACCTGTCCGCACTATCGGAATCGGACCGGCCAGGACAGCACGTCTTCCGTCCGAGCGGACTGATGGTCAGCATTGACTGCGTACGGGACGAGCTCCAGGCGATCGAGCTGGGACGCCCGGCGACCACGACGGACCGGGTGGTCTTCCACGACGTGGACGTATTCGCGACGCCGGCCCGCGAGGTGGTCACCCTCATGCGCGAACACACCACGATCGAGGCCGATCCGGACAACCCCGCCTCGTTCATCGCCGCCGACCTCCTGCTGAGCTTCTGGCGTCCGTTCGCGGCGGACGACGAACCCGACGAGGAACAGGGCTACTACTTCCCTGCGGTCCTGCTGGCCCGCCCCGGCTACTACGACACACCCGCCGAAGCCGAGGAACGGCTCCGGCGGAACTCGTAGTCCGCCTCCTGCGGCCCTTGGCCGGATCGACACGATTGCGCCCACGCGCGAGAAACGATGACTTGTTCGCGCATTGGCGGCCGAAGGCCGGGCACACGGTGGTCGAGCAACCGAAACCAGAGGTCGTCGATCGCGCGGCCGTCGCGGATTTCACCCGGCCCGAGCCACGGAGCGTGCGGGTCGAGGGGGCGGCGGCGCTGACGCGGCGAGGACCGCACACCGTCAAAGTCCAGAAGATCGGAACACACATGATTGTCCTTGGTCTCATTCTGCTCGTCATCGGCCTGCTGGTCGGCATCTCCCTCCTGACGACCATCGGCGGCGTGCTCGTCACGGCCGGCGCGGTTCTGTGGATTCTCGGCGCGACCGGTCGCATGGTCGGTGGGCGCAAGCACTTCTTCTAGGCGCCGCGAACGGTGCGCTGTCCACCAGCTCACCTCAGGTCCGGGGCGGCCCATGGAGCGTGTTTCCTCCGCGGCCGTCGATCCCGGCAGCGCGTTCGTCAAGTTCACCCCGGCCTGCTGCACGGCCACCCCGGGAAGCGGCTGCGCGACTGTGGCAGCCGACCGGACGAATCGCACGGCCACCGCCGGTCCCATCATGGTCGGTTGAGCGTCGAGGGCGCCTGAACCGGGCCTGCTAGGGCGTGTTGCGAAAGTAGCGCCGTCCGCCCGAAGGGCGGGGCCGACGGCGTCTGGTGCGTGCGATCGCAAGGCGGAGGATCGTTCTCGTACTGGGCGTACTTGGACGAGTCCGACAACGCGGCGAGTGTGCGTGCCAGGCGTCGTCGGCCAGGCGGGACTTTCGCAACACGCCCTAGCCCCGTCAGGCGCCCTTTCCGCCGGCCCCGTCGGCGTGGAAATTCACCGGAGCCCGGAAGCGGGCTCGGCGGGCCGCGCGGCGGAAGGTGGTCAGGACCGCCGGTCCCGCGATCAGGACGCAGACGAAGTTGGTGACCGCCCGGCCGGTGTCCCAGCCGAGGGACGTGGCCAGGTCGAAGGCGATGTAGCGCTGCCACTGCTCGGTGAAGGGGAGGCCGGGCAGGTAGGCGATCGAGCTGTTCGGGTCGAGTGAGAACGGCCAGAAGGACAGATTGAGCAGAAAGCCGAAGAGGTAGCCGGACAGGGAGCCGTAGCCCGCCAGGAGGAAGACCTCGCGGCGTCCTGTCGCCCGTGGGAGCAGACCGGCGAGCATGCCGACGAAGGCGCAGCCGAACATCTGGTACGGCATCCAGGGGCCGACGCCACCGGTGATCAGGGCGGAGGCGAAGAGGGACGTGCAGCCCAGCGAGAAGCCGAACCCGGGGCCGTACACCCTCCCCGCCAGCACCAGGACGAAGAACACGGTCTCGATGCCCGCGGTGCCCGCGCCGAGCGGGCGCAGGGCGGCGTTGACCGCCGACAGGACGCCGAGCATCGCCAGCGCCTTGGAGTTGATACCGCCCTCGGCGATCTCGGAGAGGACGACGCACAGGACGAGCAGGAGCAGGACGCCGAAGATGAGCGGCGGCGCGTAGGCGGAGCCGAGCTTTCCGGGCGTGACGACGAACGGCCAGAAGAAGGCGACGAGTCCGACGAACGCGGCCATGGTGATGACCAGCCCGGCCCGGGGGGTGATGCGGATGGCGGTCGCCGCGCGTTCCCTCATCCGTCCGCCTCCGTCCCGGGCGGCAGCGCCGCCGCCACCTGATCGACCGTCAGGAACGCGAGGGGCGCCAGGATCTTCGCGACCTGGGGCGCGAACACCGGTGAGGCCACGATGACTTCGGTGGTCGGGCCGTCGGCCACGATGTCGCCCTCGGCCATGACCACGACGCGGTCGGCGGCGCGGGCGACGAACTCCACGTCGTGCGTGGAGATGACGACGGCGCGTCCGTCGGCCGCCAAATCGTCCACGATGCGGGTGAGTTCGGACTTGGCGCGGTAGTCGAGACCCCGGGTGGGTTCGTCCAGCAGCAGGACGCCGGGCGTGGCGGCCAGTTGGATCGCGAGCACCAGAGCGAGTTTCTGGCCCTCCGAGAGATCGCGGGGGTGGCTCGCGTCGTCGATTCCGGGGGCCAGCCGGTCCAGGATGACACGGGCCGGCAACTGGCCGGCGCTCCCGGATGTGCCGGCGGTCCCCGGTGTGCCGGCGCTCTGAGAGGTCCCCGCCGATTCTTGGTCCGCCTGGGCGAGTTCCTGCTTGACGCTCTCCAGGTAGAGGAGATCGGTGGGCGTCTGGGGGACGAGACCCACCAGGCGCCGCGCACGGGCGGCGGACAGCGACTTGGGGTCGGCCGGTTCCGTACCGTCGGCGGAGGTGACCGCCACCGTCCCGGCCCGCCGAGGTCCCGAGCCCTGAAGTGCCCACAGCAGTGAGGACTTGCCCGATCCGTTGCGCCCCATCAAGGCGGTGATCTCGCCGCCGCGCAGCCTCAGGTCGACCTCACGCACGGCGGGAACGCCGTGGTAGGTGACGGTGACTCCGCGGGCGTCGAGCAGTACGGGCCGCTCGCCGTCCGCCGCCGGGCGGCGCACCGGGGTCACGGGTACGCCGGCCAGTCGGGTACGGATCGGCCCTGCGGCCCGGCGGGCGTCCCGGATGGAGAGCGGGAGCGGGTGCCAGCCGGCCAGCCGGCCCAGTTCGACCACGGGTGGCGCCACGGACGAGGTACGGAAGACCTCCGCCGGTGATCCCGTCACCACCGTGCCGTCGCCCGGGAGGTGGATGACCCGGTCCGCGTACTGGAGGACCCGCTCCAGGCGGTGTTCGGCGAGCAGGACGGTGACGCCGAGGTCGTGTACGAGGCGGGTCACCGCGGACAGGACCTCTTCGGCGGCGGTGGGGTCGAGGGCCGAGGTGGGTTCGTCGAGGACCAGCACACGGGGGTGTGGGGTCAGGACGGAGCCGATGGCCACGCGCTGCTGCTGGCCGCCGGAGAGTTCGTACAGGGCGCGGTGGCGCAGGTCGGCCAGACCCAGCAGGTCGAGGGTTTCCTCGACACGTTTGCGCATCACCGTCGGTGGGACGGCCAACTGCTCCATGGCGTAGGCGAGTTCTTCCTCGACGGTGTCGGTGACGAAGCCGTCGAGCGGGTCCTGGCCGACCACTCCGACGACATCGGCCAGTTCGCGCGGCGGATGCGCGGCGGTGTCGCGGCCGTCGACGGTGACCCTGCCGTACAGGGTGCCGCCGGTGAAGTGGGGCACCAGTCCGTTCACGGCCCCGAGCAGGGTGGACTTCCCGACTCCCGTGTGGCCGACCACCAGGCACAGTTCGCCCTCATCGACGGTGAGATCGACCCCGCGCAGGACCGGCTCACTCGTGTCGTCGTACAGGACAGTGACATCGTCGAAGACGATCACGCGGCCACCTCGGTGCGGTGTGCGGTCGGGGACGGGAGCGGGGGCGGGGCGGGGTTCGGCGGCCGGGGCGGGGGCGCGAGGAATCCCGCCGCTCCCGCCAGCAGGATCGCGGCGGTCGGCAGTACGGGCAGCGAGGGCCAGGTGAGCGGATACAGGGAGGGGTTGAGGTCGGCGGCGTCGTAGCCGACCCCGGCGAAGAGCAGGACGGCGGAGAGCACCCCGCAGCCGGCCACGGACCACTCGGCGAGGCGCCACGGGTCGGGCCGGTAGGTCGTACGGGTCACTCTGCGGCCCCCCAGGCGCAGCCCCGCCACGCACAGGAGCGATCCCGCCAGCAGGGCGGGCAGGCCGAGCGCCTTGGGGGCGGTGCCGTCGAGCAGGCCGTACGCCCCGGCGCACAGCCCGCACATGCCGAGCAGCATGAACGCGCCGGTCAGACGTCGGGAGCGGGCGGTGGCCGAGCCTGCCCGGCCGTAACCGCGTGAGTCCATGGCCGAGGCGAGCCGCAGCGAGCGTTCCAGGGCGTCTTCGAGTACGGGGACGGCGATGCCGCGCAGGGCACGGATTCCCTTGTTCCGTCCGGCCCGCAGCCGGCGTGCCCTGGCGACGCGCTGGACGCTCTGGACGAGTTGAGGGGCGACGCTGATGGAGACCGTGACGGCGACGCCGAGTTCGTACAGCGCTCCGGGCAGGACGCGCAGCGCCCGTTTGGGGTTGGCGAGGGTGTTCGCGGCGCCGATGCAGCAGAGCATGCAGGCGAGGCGCAGCCCGTCGGTGGCCGCCGAGAGTACGGCTTCGAGCGAGACGGGTCCGCCGATTTGGATGCCCGCGTACCAGTCGGGTGTCGGGATGTGCGGGAGGGCGAAGAGGAAGTGGTCCTTGGGGGTGATGCCGGTGGCGAAGACGGCGCGGAAGACGACCCGGATCGCGACGACGGTCAGGGCCAGCCAGAGGTAGTACTTGAAGCCCCTGGCCCAGGGCGCCTCGGTGCGCCGGGCGGTGACGACGTAGCCGAGGACGGTGAGGACCAGGATCAGCAGCAGGGGGTTGGTGGTGCGGCTGACGGCGGTGGCGAGGGCGAGCGCCCAGATCCACCAGGCCACCGGGTGCAGGGTGCGGGGCAGCCGGCGGCCGCCGCCGGTGTCCGGGGTGATGCCGGAGAGGGATTTGGCGGAGCCCGAGACGCCCGGTGCGGTCGGGGCGTTCCGGTTCCGGATGCGGCTGCGGCTGCGACTGCGACTACGGCTTCGGCTTCGGCTCGGGTTCCGGGGCACGCCGTCCTCCGGCGCCGGCGCCGGGCTATTCGGCACGGCGTCTGCGCCGCGCGACGACGACACCCGCGCCGCCCACGAGAAGCACCAGACCGGCCGCGGACGCCACCGGCACCAGCGACCCTGAGTCGTGTTCGGCGTCCGCCGCCGGACCCGCGTCGACGACCCGGGTGTCGTCCTCCGACGCCGAATCCGTCGCGGCTCGCGCGGAGTTCGACGGCGGGGCGGACACCGACTCGCTCCCGGACGGGGTCGGGCCGGTGCTCGCCGACGCGGCCGGCGTCTTCTTCGGCGCCTTCGACGGGGCGTCGCCGGGAGTGTCCTGGCGCGCGGGCGGCCGGTCGCCGCTCCCCCGGTCCGGTGCGGCCCCGCCGCCCGTTCCGCCACCGCCACCGCCGCCTGTGCCGCTGCCGCTGTCCGAACCGCCCCCGGTCGGGCGGGAGTTCTTGGCGCGCAGTTGGTCGGGGGTGACGGTGGGGCGGCCCTTGGTGCCCTGGATGTTCGTGCCGCCGAAGATCCACAGGTCGACGCTGCCCGGCTTCGGCCGGTAGCCCATGGCGCCGAGTTGGCTGTACTCCCAGTCGCTGTCACCCGGATCGGCGTGCCAGTACGACCAGTACGCGGAGGCGGGCGGTGTCAGGACACAGTCCTCCTGCTGCGCGGTGGGGTACTGCCTGCCGCCCTCGTGGCCGCTGTAGCCGATGCGGCAGATGAAGGCCGGGCCGTCGTGACCGGTGCCGGTGGTGCGCCAGCCGCCCTGGTTGAGCAGTTCGTATCCGGTGGTGGGGGTGGTGCCGCAGGAGCGGAGGATCGGGCCGCCCCAGTGGCTGAAGTCGACGGCGAGAACGACCCCGGCGGAGGTGGTGCACCGGCCGATCGGCCGGGACGCGGCCGACGCGGTGCCGCTGGTCGCGCCGAGCGCCGCGGCGGTCAGCGCCAGCGCCGCCGTGCCGGCGCCGACGGCTCGGGCGAACGACGCGAGTGGGGTGAACCGCGTGCCCAGTCGCGTGAGTCGCGTGATCATCGGGGTCCCCCAGCCGCCGTGCGACGGGATCTGGCGAGGACGACGGTCCCCCAGCCCACGAGGGAGAGCAGTACGGCGCTCAGCGCGAGCCCCCACAACTGGACACCGGTGGAGGCCAGTCCACCCGGAACCGAGCCGTCGTTCCCGCCCGTTCCGCCTCCGGAGCCACCGGAGTCGTCGGAGTCGTCGGGTGTGACGATCGGAGGCTGCGGCGTCGTGCCGGTCAGATCGCGGACGAGCGTGCCGAAGGACGTACCGACCGCACCGCTGAGTGCCTGCGTGGAGGCGCGTACGTCCGAGCCGGGCTGACCGTCGGCCGCGACGTTGAACCCGCCGTCCCCGTTCTGCTGCGCGGCCAGGAACTTCCGTGCCGCGGCGATCTCGTCGCCGTACTTCCGCGCGTCCAGGGAGAGTCCCTGCACCGCGAGGGCGGCGGAGTTGACGGAGTTGCCCGAGGCGCCGGGGAATCCGCCGTCCGGCAACTGCTCGCCGGCGATCCAGGCCAGCGCCTGGTCGACGGCTTCCGCCGCCTCGTCGTCCTTCACCAGATCCAGTGCCATCGCCGCCATGGCGGTCGAGTCGACCTCGGAGTCGCCGGTGGGCGGAACGAGGCTCGGCCAGGCTCCCGAGTCGTGCTGCAGCCCCTTCAGATACGCGATCGGGGCAGCGGCGGCATCCTGCTCCCCCGCGCGGAGCTGGGCCATGATGCCGAGCGTCTGCGAGAAGACCGAAGGGGCGTACGCGTAGGCGCCCTTGGCGGCGCAGCGCCGGTCGGGTGCCTGGCTCGGCGCCAGGCAGACCGCCTTGCCGAGCGCCGCGACCAGATCCTGGCCGGCGAAGTCGCGCGGGTCGCGGCCGACCGTCTCGGCGAGCAGGGCGGCCTTGCCGATGGAGCCGCCGGCGGCGTGCGTCGTACCGACACCCGTCCAGTCGTTGACGGTACGGCCCGGAGTGCTGCCGTCCTCGCCCTCGCCGTCGAGGAAGTCGACGATGCCGCGCAGGGCGTTGTTGTCGTGTCCGGTGGCGGCGAGGGCGAACGCGCCGTCGATGGTGAGGCCGTAGTCGGCGAAGCCTGAGCCGGCCATGTTCTCGTAGTAGCGGCCCTGCTTGAGGCGGGCCGGGGCGGTGAGGTAGGCGGTGCCCTTCTTGAGGTCGGGGCCGGCACCGTCGCCCGGCGGGTCGGTGGCCGGATCCGTCGGAGGAGGTGTGGTCGGCGGGTCCGTGGGCTCGGTCGGCTCGCTGGGCTTCGTCGTCAGCGTGACGAGGTTGGTTCCCGCGCCGCCGATGGTCGCGTGCACGGTCGGGTACAGGAACGACTCGGTCATCGCCTCCTCGAACCCGAAGCCGCCGTCGTCGTTCTGCTGCCTCGACACCCAGGACATCGCCGCGTCGGCGCGCGTCACGTCGCCCAGCGCGCGCAGCGCCTGCGACGCCGCGGCGGTGATGGCGACATCTCCGGCGGCGGACCCGACGTAGGCGACGTATCCACCGTCGTCCCGCTGGGACTTCTTGAGGAAGTCCAGGGCCTTGGTCACGGCGCGGTCGTGGCCGCCCGCGCGCTCCAGGACGAGCGCCACCAGCGCGGTGGTGGCGGCGTCCCCCTCGCAGTTCTCGCCCGGCCGGATCAGCACACCGGTGACGCCCCCGGTGGCACATTGCAGAGCAGCCAGCCGGGACACCGTCTCGGCCGGCGGCTTCACGTCGCCCCGCAGCAGGGCGAGGACGGACAGCGCCTGCGCCTCCGTCGTACCGGCGTCCGTGAAGTCGCCCTTGGCGGAGCACCCGGGAGTACTGCCGCTCTCCGGTCCGGCCACGCACACGTTCGCGGCGAGGTCCGCGAGGAGGTCGTGCCCGCCGACGTCACGTGGATCGTCCCCGGCGATCTCCGCGACCAGCGCGAGCCGGGCGGCGCCCTTGGGGTCGGGTGCCTCGCCGATGCCCCGGGGATACGCGAACTCGGCGGTGTGCGCGGTGAGATACGCCTTTGTCTTGTCGAACGTCGCGCCGCGCCCCTTCGCGGCGGCGAGGGCGAAGGCCGTCTCCGCTGTCTGGAGGTGGTTCGGCCCCTCGGCGCCCTCGTCGAAGATGTGGTCACCGTCCTTCAGCCGGCCCGTGAGCCAGCCGGCGGCGGCGTCGGTGTCGACCGTCCCCGGCTCCACCGGGGGCGGTGTGCTGGTACCCGGATCCGGGTCACCGCCACCACCCGGCCGTACGTCGTCCGGGGTGAAGCCCGGCTGCCCGCTGCCGCCGCCGATGTCGGTGGGGCCGAAGACCCACGCCTCGACCTCGCCCGGCTTGGGCTGCCGGCTCAGCGCGCCGAGCGGGCTGTACGTCCAGTGGTCCTGGCCGACGGGCGCGAGCCAGTACGACCAGTAGGCGTTGGCCGGCGGGGTGAGCTGACAGGCTTCGTCGGCCGGAGTGGGGTGCTGCGCACCGCCCTTGAAGCTGTCGTGGCCGATGCGGCAGATGAAGCCGGGGCCGTCGTGGACCGTGCCGGTGGTGGTGAATCCGCCGTCGTGCAGCAGGTCCATGCCGGTGGTCAGGGTGGTGTCGCAGCCTCGTACGACGTCGCCGCCCCAGTCGCCGAAGTCGACGGCGACGACCGCGCCTCTGGTGGCGGTGCAGTCGCCGATCGGATCCGCCGCCGCCGGGGCGGCCGTGGTCACGAGTGCTGTGCCGAGTCCGACCGTCAGCAGCAGGGCGGACAGCAGCGAGAGAAGTCTCGCCGCCACGCGACGGTCTGGTCTGTTCCCGGTCTCCACCACGGCCCCCTGAGTCACCCGAGGCGGAGCCGTGCGTGACCGAAGGCCCACGGCAGACGCCGGGGAGCCGTCCGAACCACGCCGTAGTCCGCGACGGCGTCTTTCGCTGAATATCTCCCACCCAGGTAATCCGGCTCGCCCGTCAAGGAGTTGACGGGCCTACGGTTGCGGGTCAGCGCCGGGTTTCGACCGGCTTCCCCTGGGTGTCGAGCGGTAATCAGGCGCAGTGGAACACGTGTACGCACAGAGCGTCAAGGTGGCCTGTGTCTCCCGGTACGGCCCGTGCCGGGCGCTCTTGGCGGGTCGACGGCGCTCGGGTATCCTCCCCGACTGCCGAGTGGGGGAACCCGGTGGGACTCCGGGGCTGACGCGCAGCGGTGTGGCACGGCTGGAGGCCGGGCCGAGCCCGAATGCCCAGCGGCAGAGCAGTACAGGAAGCCGTACCACGCGATTGGACGGCGGCCCGTTCGTCGCTCTCCCGTCGAGGCTCCGTCCGGGTCTTCTTGTCACCGCCCCGCTCGGAGGCGTACGACGACGAGCGCACCGGCCTGCGCGGCGTCGACCGCCTCGCCCTGACCGACGCCGACGCGGCCGGGTGGCGCATGGTCGTCGCGTGGATGGAGCAGGCCGGGCTGAGCGTCCGCGTCGACGCCATGGGCAACGTCTACGGCCGCCGCGAGGGCACCGACCCCACCGCGGCCCCGGTGCTGACCGGCTCGCACATCGACAGCGTCGCCACCGCACATGGCTCGACCGTATGTATCAGCAGGTCACGGGCACGATGGAGCGACCACCCCGATCCTGGTTCGGAAAGACCGAACCGGCGGCGAAGGGCGTACGAACCGGATGTCGCGGCCGAACACTCACGCCGCCCGGGCAGCCAGCCGGGTGCCCAACTCCACTATCCGCAGGGACCGTTCCGTGGCGTCGGCGAGAATCTCGCGGCTGCCCTCGATCGCTTCGGGCAGCGACATCGGAGCCGGCAGGATCGCGCTGTACGCGTCGACGCCGATCGCCCGTACCAGGTGTGCGCCCGGCCCGATGGTGCCCGCGAGCACGAACACCGGCACTCCGGCCGCGTGTGCCCTGCTCGCGACTTCCGCGGGGATCTTGCCGCGTACGGTCTGGTGGTCCAGCGCGCCCTCGGCCGTGATCACCAGATCGGCGCGGGCCAGCCTGGCGTCCAGGTCGAGCCGGTCGAGCAGGACGTCGAAGCGGGGCAGGAGCCGCGCCCCCACCGCGGCCAGTCCGGCTCCCAGACCGCCGGAGGCACCGGTGCCGGGGGCCGTCCGCAGATCGATCCGTGGCGACAGGTCCCGGGTGAGGACCGCCGCCCAGCGCTCCAGGGCCGCCGACAGCACCTCCACGCCGGCCGGGGTCGCGCCCTTCTGCGGTCCGAACACGCGCGCCACGCCGTGTGCGCCGCACAGCACGTTGAAGGGGTTGCAGGCGACGAGGAGTTCGGTGTCGGCGAGGCGCCGGTCGAGCCCGGACGTGTCGACGTGGTCGAGTTCCCCGAGTGCCGCGCCGCCCGGCGGGAGTTCGCGGCCGTGGCGGTCCGTCAGCCGGGCGCCCAGCGCCCGGAGTGCCCCGGCGCCCCCGTCCGACGTACCGGAGTCCCCGCAGCCGACGAGCACGCGCCGGGCTCCCAGGTCCAGGGCGGCCCGGATCAGCTCGCCCACGCCGTACGTGGTGGTGCTCCCGGGGTCGCGCCGGTCGGCCGGTACGAGGGAGAGACCGGCGACCGCGGCCATCTCCACGACGGCGGTGACGGGACCGGGGGCACGACCAGAAGCACGACCGGGGCCGGGGTCACGACCAGAAAGGGAGCCAGAACCGGGGCCGTTCTCGCCGAGCAGGGCGAAGTGTGTGCTGACGGGCCGCCCCACCGGTCCCGTCGCGGTGCACGGGACCAGCCGGCCGCCGCCCGCGAGGGCCAGCGCCTCAGCCGTGCCCTCTCCCCCGTCCACCAACGGGATCAGATCGATGTCGGCGTCGGGGATCACCCGCCGGACGCCTTCGGCGATGGACTCGGCCACCTGCGCCGCGGAAAGTGACTCCTTGAACCCACTGGGGGCGATGACGATGCGGTAGCTCATGGCTGGGTCTCCAGTTGGACGGGCACGCCGAGCAGTGGCCAGACGGCGAGGGCGAAGAGCAGCACGAGGGCCGCGGTGAGTGGCGCGAGCACGGCCGACAGCCGTAGCAGATCGCGCGGGGTGTACGTGGGTGTGCCGCCCGGCAGGTCGGCGAAGAGCGCGACGGGCTTGGCGGAGGCGGGGAGCGTGTGACAGAAACCGGCGGCGGCCGTCGAGGCGAACGCGGCGGCCACCGGATTGACGCCGGCGGATATCGCCGCGGCGACCACCAGCGGGACCAGTACGGAGGAGCGGGCCGAGCGGGACTGGAGCGCCAGGTGGGCCACCGTACTGATCACGACCACACCGGCGAGGAACATCCACGGCGGCATCGAGGCGCCGCCCGGCACCCAGCCCACCAGCCAGTCAGCCGCCCCCGATTCGGAGAGCGCGATGCCCATCGCCATGGTGGCGGCCATGAACAGGAGCAGCGGCCAGGGCACCGTCCGCAGACCGTCCTTGAGGCCCACGGTGCCCAGCGCCGGCGAGGCGGCGACGACGGCGCCGATGAGCGCGACCAGCGCGGGCGACACCCCGTGCAGTGGTTCGCTGCACCACAGCACCACGACGGTCCCCAGCAGCAGGAGGCAGCGCGCCTCCGGCTGGGTGAGCGGCCCTTCCACGGGTGAGTCGGAGTGCTCCTGGATCTGCTGGACGGTGATCCGGACGGGTCTCTTCCGGTCGGCCCGGCGGGTCGTCGTCAGGAGCACCAGTTCCGCGGCGAGATGGGAGGAGACCACGGCGAGCGGCAGCCCGAGGATCAGCCAGGTGACGAAGCTCAGCTCCTCCCCCGTCTGCTCCCACAGCACGCCGACGGTGATCAGATGGGCGCCGGCGCCGATCAGGGTGGCGACGGCGGAGAGCAGGATCACCGTCGGGAACAGCAGCGCCAGCATCACCACCAGTCGGGTCCGGCCGGCCGGGTCCTGTCCGGGCCCGGCAGAGATCGCCCGGACAGGACCCAGCGCCTTGGCGAGCGCCAGGAAGACCGGCAGTGCGAGGGCGGCGCGGCCGGAGGTCGCGGGGACGGCGAAGGCGGTGACCACCAGTCCGGCCGTGGTCAGATGGACCAACTGCCGTACGGTGCCGGCCCCGCCGACCAGGAAGGCGGCGGCACGGCCCGCGAGTCCGGTCTTGGTGACGGCGGCGGCCAGGACGAACGCGCAGATCAGCAGCCACACCGTCTCGTCACCGAGGGTGGCGAACAGCGTCTCGCTGCTGATCACCCCGGTCGCGGTCAGCGCGAGTCCGGCGCCGAGTGCGACATAGGTGTCGTCCACCGAGGTGGCGATCCAGGTGTACGTGGCGAGGGTGAAGACGACGAGCGTGAGGCGCGCGTCGCCGCCGAGACCGGAAAGGACGCCGGGCAGGGCGAGCAGGGTACAGAGACCGAGAACGGCACCGAGGCCGACGGTCTGTCGCAGAGAGAGGGGCACGAAGATCAGCCTGGGTGCGGGCCGTGAGGTCTCAATGAGCCTCGGGTGAAAGTCGCTTCATCTGCGTGGCACCCGCGCGTCAGCCCGCGTACCCCGCCCGTTCAGGGCATGCGGTAGCCCATGCCCCGGATCGTCTCCAGCCGCTCGGCGCCCAGCTTCTTGCGCAGGGCCCGGACATAGACGTCCACGATGTTGGAGCCGGGGTCGAAGTCGTAGCCCCAGACGTGCGAGAGGATCTGCTCGCGCGAGAGCACCTGGCCGGGGTGGCGCAGGAACATCTCCAGCAGGACGAACTCACGGGCCGTCAGATCCACGGTCCGCTCGTCGGCCCGGGCCCGCCGCGTCCTCAGGTCGAGGCTGAGGCTGCCGCTGCGCAACATGGTGACCTCCGGCGCCCGCGCCGCGGTGCGCAGCCGCAGCCGCACCCGTGCCAGCAGTTCCTCGAAGCGGAAGGGTTTGGTCATCCAGTCGTCGGCGCCGCCTTCGAGGCCGGCGACGGTGTCGCGTACGGAGTCCCTGGCCGTCAGCACGATGACGGGCAGTGTGACGCGCGCCTCGCGCATCTCGCGCAGGACGGTGAAGCCGTCGCGCCCCGGCAGGCCGATGTCGAGCAGCACCAGGTCGAATCCGCCGGACACGGCGTGGTGCAGTGCCGAGTCGCCGTCGTCGGCGACGACGGTGGTGAAGCCGTTGGCGCGCAGCCCCTTCTCCACGAAGGAGGCGATCCGCGCCTCGTCCTCGGCGATCAGAATTCGGTTCATGAGCCCGTCTCCAGGATGAGTACGAAGGTGGCGCCGCCGCCGTCGGTACGGCGCAGCTCGACCCGGCCGTGGTGGCCTTCCGCGATCGCCTTGACGATGGCCAGTCCGAGTCCGGCGCCACTGGTGCGGGCGCCCCGGCGGGCCGTACCGCGCCGGAACCTCTCGAAGATCACCTCGGCGTCCTGCGGCGGAATTCCGGGTCCGTTGTCGGCGACGTACAGCTCGATCCGCTCGCCGTCCGCCTGCGAGCCGATCCGTATGCGCTGGCCCGGCACGGTGTGCTGGACGGCGTTCTGGGCGAGCTGGACCATCGCCTGGGTGATCCGCTGCGGGTCCACGGACGCCTCGCGGTCGGCGACCGTGTCGAGCAGCCACTCCCGCTCCCCCAGCGTCCGCGCCTTGACGAAGACGTCGGCGGTCAGCTCCGCGAGCTGGACCGGTTCCGGCTGGACGAAGTCGGGCCGCTCGGCCCTCGCGAGCAGGAGCAGATCCTCGACGATGCGGCTCATCCGGTCGAGTTCGTCGGTGACCAGCCGTATGGTCTCCTCCCGGTCGGCCGGGTCGTCGCCCATCAGTTCCAGATGCCCGCGCACGATGGTGATGGGGGTACGGAGTTCGTGTCCCGCGTCGTCCACGAAGACCCGTTGCGCGGCGAACGCCTGCTCCAGCCGGTCGAGCATGCCGTTGAACGTCTCGGCGAGCGCGGCGATGTCGTCCCGCCCCTCCACGGGGATACGGCGGGTGAGATCCCGCTCGGTCAGCTCCGCGGCGGTCTTGCGTACGACGCGGACGGGCGCCAGGATGTGCCCGGCGACGGCCCAGCCGATGCCGCTGACCAGCACCAGCGCCATGCCCGACAGGGCGAGCAGTGTCCAGAACGTCTTGTCGGCGACGGCCCGTTCACGATCCGCGTGGAACGCGACGACGAAGGCACCGGGAGGATCGTCGCCGAGCGGCCGGATGGTGACCTTGGCCCAGCGCAGCTCCCCCTGCGCACGGTGCAGGGTGCCGGAGGATTCCTTGGAGTCGAGGATCCGGGACAGCGCCTCCTCGTCCTGCCACAGGGCGATGTGGTCGGGGAAGTCACGGCGCTGCCGGATGATGTCGGGCCGGCTCGCGGTGGAGCGGGGCAGACCCAGCAGTTCCTCGTCCGGGTCGGCGTACTGCCGTTCCAGAAAGGTCTTGAGCAGTCTGCGAGGGTCGCCGAAACTCCGGCCGGTCTCCGGGTCCACACCCTGGGTCACGAAGTTGGCGAACTCGCCCGTCTCCTGTGACAGCAGCTGGCTTATGCGGTGTTCCACGTCCCGGTGGAGGATCGAGCGCACGGTGACCGCGACGGCCCCCAGGGAGACCGTCATCACCACCAGCAGCCACAGCAGGATCCGCACCCGGGCGGAGACCCTCGGAACATCAACCGTCATCACCGAAGTCGTCGTCATCGTCGTCACCGTCGGCGGCCGACGGACCCGGTACGACGGTGTTGCCAGGTGTCTCACCGGGCGAACCGGTGGGCTTTCCCGCAGGTGTGCCGGTGGGCGAAGCCCCTGGTCCGGTGCTTCCCCGGTCGCCCGGTGTGTCACTTCGGGTGTCACTCGGCGAGTTGTCGAGCTGTACGCCGGGCGGCACCTTGGGCGCCTGGGGGCTGTCCGTCATAGCGTAACTGGTCGCGGCGATGCCGAGCGGGACGGCGACGACGGCCGCCAGGGCCGCCAGACGAGGTGAGAAGGCCATGGGCCCATCGTGGCGACCGAGGCGACGGCCAGCATGAAACGAGGATGAGGATTCTTTCATGACCGCCCGAGTGCCTGACCGCCCGCCCGTCCGTCGGTCCGCCGGCCGCGCCGCCGTCCGTCGCCGTCCCTGCTGCAGGCCGCCCCCTACCCCGGCGTACGCCCGGTACTTCCGACCCCGGCCGGAACGCCGGGAGCCGGCTCCCGCAGCCGGCTGAGGAGTTGGTCGCCGATCCGGGCGACCTCCGGCCTGTAGGGGGTGTCGGAGAGGACGAAGTGGGTGATGCCGAGTTCGCCGTACTTCCGCAGGGCGGCGGCCACATCGTCCGGGGAGCCGACCAGCCAGGTGGTCCCCGCGCCCCCGCCGCCGACCCGGCCGGGGGCGGTGTAGAGGCACGAGTCCAGCACCTCGCCGCGCTCGGCGAGGTCGTGGAGCCGCTGCTGGCCGACGGCTCCACGGCGTCCGCCGTTCAACGTCGAGTCGGGACCGGCGCCCGCCAGCTTGGCCACCTTCGCCTCGGCGTCGCGCCAGGCCTGTTCGGTGGTGTCACGGACCAGGGTCGTGATGCGCAGTCCGAACTCCAGCGGCGCGTGCGTACGCCCGAGGGATTCGCTCAGCCGCTTGAGCCGGTCGATCCGCTCGGCCACGCCGTCGAGCGGTTCTCCCCAGAAGAGCTGGACGTCGGCCTCGGTGGCCGAGACCGCCTCGGCCGCCGCGGAGGCGCCGCCGAAGTAGAGCCGCGGGGTCCGGCCGTTCTCCGCGCCGTACGGTCGCGGGCTGACCGTCGAGCCCTCGACGCCGAAGAACTCGCCGCGGAAGGTGACGTTCTCCTCGGTCCACAGCCGGCGCACGAGCTGGAGGAATTCCCGGGTGCGGTCGTAGCGGCGGGCCGGGTCGCTCTCTCCGTCGCCGTACGCCCCCGCGTTGTCGAGGCCGCTGACGATGTTGACCAGCAGGCGGCCCGCGCTGAGCTGGTCGAGCGTGGCGGCGGCACTGGCGAAGTGGGCGGGCTGCCAGTAGCCGGGCCGTATCGCGACCAGCGGCCGGAAGGTGGTGGTGCGGGCGGCCAGGGCGGTGGCCACGGTGAAGGTGTCCGGCCGGCCCCACCCCGTACCGATGAGGGCACCTCCCCAGCCGTGTGCCTCGGCGGCCAGGGCGAGTTCGGTGGAGAAGCCGAGCGTGCCCCACCCGTCGGTCGTGTCGTCCCCGCGGTGGCCGGGCTCGACGGTGTTGGGGATGTACCAGAGGAATTCTTGGCTCATGTCAGGACTCCTATTCGCTGCCGAGCGGGCGCGCGGCCTCGCTCAATGGGTTGTCGTACGGCGGTCCGGGCGGCCCGAATGGCCGGAGCCGTCCGGGCGGCCCGGCGTCGGCCACGGCGCGGGGGACACAGGCCGGTGCCGTGGATGCCGTACTCGTCGATCAACGCCAACTCCTCGTCACTCAGCGGCGGGAATTCGGTCGCGCGGACGGTGTGGTCGAACTGCCAGGTCGAAGGTCGAGGCCGCTGTTACCGGCGCGGCGGTACGGCAATTTCTCGTATCGGTCGTCGGCTGCTCGACAGCCCATGGACGGCGGTGCCTTTCTGGCGTGGTGAATCGAGGACTGCCGCGTTCGCACGGATGGTGACCTGCGGCGAACAGCAGGCGTCAACACAGGTCGAACAGAGTGAATTGAGAAGAGAGGGAGGAAGATCGGGAGAAAGAAAGACAACGGGAAGAAGCGCCACCGTCGTGATGATCGGTCGCCTGCGAACGGCGGGACCGGATGAATCCGCGCGGACGCGAAGAAAGGCGACCGCGACTACGACAGCGACAGTGCTTCAGGCGGCGTTCAAAGACACAGGGCGCTGGCCGACCGCAGAAGGTCGACGTGAATGCGCGAAACCAGCCTGACACTTGGATGCACGGTGCAAAGGTAGGCGACGCGAAGGCGCCTGGCAATGCGCGAAGTCCTGGAATCGCCCCTCCCCGGCAACCGCGGTCGGGGGGTTTGTTGCGGTGTTGTTGCCGTGGGCGGTGAGGGCGCGTGACGAAAGTCGGTACGCTCCCCCTTGACTTCGGGGCTTCGGCACGGGCTGAACTGCCGTAAACAGGGGATGACTCACCATGAACAACACACCTTCCGCCAACCTTTTTCAACCACTTGGGGAGGGTGACCCGGCCGTTGTGGGCGGTTATCGCCTGGTGGCCGTGCTCGGCACGGGTGGCATGGGCAAGGTGTATCTCACGTACACGCCGGGCGGCCGGCCCATCGCGCTCAAGGTGATCCGGCCCGAGTTCAGCGAGGACCCCGAGTTCCGGCGGCGGTTCAAGCAGGAGGTGCACGCCGCGCAGCGGGTGCAGGGCCTGTACACCGCGCCGGTCATCGACTCCGACACCGACGGTTCGCAGCCCTGGCTCGCCACGGCCTACGTGCCTGGTCCCTCCCTCTCGCACGCCGTCGCCCAGCACGGTGGACTGCCGCTGCGCAGTGTGCTGCTGCTGGCGGTCGGGGTCGCCGAGGCGCTTCATGTGATCCACGGTGCGGGCATCGTGCACCGTGATCTGAAGCCCGCCAACGTGCTGCTGGCCTCCGACGGCCCCCGCGTGATCGACTTCGGAATCGCCCGTGCGGCCGACGCCACGTCGCTGACCGGGACCGGAGTCAGTGTGGGTACGCCGGCGTTCATGGCGCCCGAGCAGGCGTCGGCCGGTACGGTCACCGCCGCCACCGACATCTTCGCCCTCGGCCAGATCGCGGCCTTCGCGGCGATGGGCGCACCCGCCTACGGTGAGGGCTCCTCGCACGCGGTGCTCTACCGGATCGTGCACGAGGACCCCGACCTGAGCCGCGTACCGGCGGAGCTCCTGCCCCTGGTGACCCGCTGCCTGACCCGCGACCCGGCCGGGCGGCCGACCCTGACCGAGATCATCGAGCTGTGCCACGAGATCTCGCCCGCCGCACCGCGCCAGGGCGAGGACTGGCTGCCGCAGGCGGTCGCCGGATCGATCACCGAGCGGCTGCGACTGCCCGAACCGGCGAAGACCCCGCCGCCGCTGCCCGCCGCCGCGCCGACGCCGACGCAGTTCTCCCCGCAGCATCAGGCGCCGGACGCGGTGAACCCGTACGCGCCGACCGGCTTCGCCGCGCCCACCGCGCCGACGCGGTCCGTGCCGGGAGTACCGGGCGCGGTGCCGCCCCCCGGCTATCCGACGCACCCCACGCCCGCGCCGGGCTACCAGCACACGGCGCCGCCCGTCATCCACGCTCCCTATGTGCCACCGCGGCAGCCGAAGCCGAAGCGGACCGGACTGATCGTCGCCGGGGCGATCGTGGGCACGCTCGTCGTCCTGGGGGTCATCGGCTCCCTGCTGCCGGACGACTCCGGCAAGGACAGCGGGGCCAAGTCGTCGGGCGGTAGCAGCGGTTCGGGCGGCGGCGAGCCCTCGGGGGCGGACCAGAAGCGGGCGGACCCGAAGCCGGTCTCGTACAAGGGCATCGACGTGACGACCGGCTACGAACTCCTGCTCGCCGGCAGCCCGCCGCGCCCGACCGAGGCCCAGGACGTGCTCTACGGCAACGGAGATTTCTATTACTACATCAGCACCGGAGTGTTCGAGGGCAGCACGGTCGGCAGTACCAACGGGAAGCTCATCCTGCTGAACAACTCGCAGAAGGGCTCCCTGGAAACCTGCCGCGCGGAGACCCGCTTCACCGAGCAGATCACCCTCGATCAGCTCACCAACGGGTCCGAGATGTGTGTGATCAGCGACGCGGGCCATATCGCGGTGGCGACCTACCGAGGCAAGTCGGGCGCGAGCGACCCGGGCCAGTACGTCACCATCGACCTGAGGATCTGGCGCAACGCCGAGGAACCCAAGGACAACTAGTACTGCAACCGTGTTTGCTGTGACGATGGTTTAGTCACGGGCTGTGGCCTCGTCGTTTGTAGTGGCTGACGCGTGCTCGGTGCTGTGCTCGTCGCCGCCAGTGGGACCAGTGCAGGACCTGGGCGAGTGAGGGCAGGAGGCGTGCGGTGAGGTGGGCGGTCAGGCGGCGGATTTCGGGCAGGCTCAGTGGGACAAGGTACTGGTCAGCGGATCGTGAGCCCCCTTTTTCAGCTCCTGCGCACGGACCGTTGCCAGGTAGGCGTGGGCCGCCATGGCCAGCGTGATGTGCCGATACCAGGCGTGGTACTTGCGGACCTGGTAGTGGTCCAGGCCGCACTCGTTCTTCGCGGTCTGGAAGCATTCCTCGATCGTCCACCGGCGGCCGGCCACCACCAGCAGTGTGTTCAAGGTGGTGCCCTCGGGTGCGAAGCACACGTAGTAGGCGATCCCGGTGGGATCGGTGACGCTGCGACGGGCCAGAACCCAGTGCTCGACGCCCTCCTCACGCCAGGGCCGGATCGGTGCCCGGGCCCAGTCGTAGACCCGCTCGCCGTGGGCGCCCGACCCGCACGAGCGGCGTTTCCATGCCTGTCGGGGCAGGCCCGCCACCAGTTCCTCCACGACATGGTCCATGCGGGAGGCGGTTACGACAGTGTCGGTCCGACGGGTGGCCAGCACGTGGAACACCCCACGCTGTTCCAGCCAGTAGCGCAACCCCTTGACCTGCCCATATGCCTCGTCGGCCGTCAGCCACGCGAACGGCACCCGGGCTGCGAGGGTCCGTTCGATCATGGCCTTGGCGTGCTCGATCTTCGTGGCGAAGGTGACCTCGTCGGGGATCGCCGCGGTGCGGCAGCGGTCCCGGTCCTCGGTCCAGGACGCGGGCAGGTACAGCTCCCGGTCGATCAGCGTGTGGCCGACCTCGGTGGCGTAGGCCAGGAACGTGCCGACCTGGCTGTTCTCGATCCGGCCCGCCGTGCCCGTGTACTGGCGCTGGACACCGGCCGAGCGGACCCCCTTCTTCAAGAACCCGGTGTCGTCCACGACCAGGATCGCCTGCCGGTCACCGAGATGTTCCATCACGAACTCCCGCACATCGTCGCGGACTTCGTCGGCATCCCAGTCACACGTATTGAGCAGCCTCTGCAAACGGTCCGGCCGGTCATGCCCCGCGCGCTCAGCGACCGTCCACGCGTTCTTCCGCTCCAGCGACGACACCAACCCGCGCATGTAAGCCAGCGCCGACTCGCGGGGCTCCGAACGCTGAAAACGGTGCACAAACCGCTCGTGCACCTCTTCCAGCCCCACCGCCCACCGCCGCACGTCACCGATTTCGAGGTCCCCACCCATGACAAGCACAACGACCACGACGTCACGTCGTCACTGCAAACGCGGTTGCAGTACTAGGGTCTGTTGACCGGGGCGGCCCGTGGGCCGGACGGGTGAGCGGGTCGGCAGGACCGGCTCGGCGTGGTGCGGGGTGGACCCCGGCGCCGTATTGGTGGCCTCCTCAGAGAGCGGAGGGGGTGACGGGGGTGTCGCCGACCGAACCGGTGCGTCCGGGGCGCGCCCAGTGGGCCGCGCTGATCCTGTTCGCGGGCGCTTCGGGCGCGGTGGACGTGCTGGCGTTCATCGCGCTGGGACGGGTCTTCGCCGGGGTGATGACGGGCAATCTCGTGCTGCTGGGCCTGTCGCTGACGGGGACCGGCGACGAGGGCGGACCGGCCGCACCGCTGCTGGCGTTGGCGGGTTACGTGGCGGGAGTCGCGGCCGTGGCGCCGTTCAGCCGGCGGCGGCCGTGGGAACCGCGGACGCGCTGGCCCCGTGCGGTGCTGCGCCGGCTCGCCGCCGAGGTCGTACTCCTGGCCGCCGTCGCCGTCGGCTGGGGCGTGGCCGGCGGAGCGCCCGCGCAGCCGTGGCGCGATGTCGTGCTGGTCACGGTCGCGGCGGCCATGGGAATGCAGTCCGCCGCGCTGGTCGGTGCGGGCGCGGCCGGCGGGCCCGGGACGTACTTCACCGGCCTCCTCACCCAACTGGTGGCGCGCGCCGCCGGTCCCCGGGGCGTCGGCCGCGCGGACCTGGGCTCCCTGGCCCGGCTCGTCGCACTCGCCGCGGGCGCGGCCGTCGCGGCGCTCGTGTACGCGGCCTCGGCGCCCTGGGCGATGACCGTACCGCTGCTCTGGGCGTCGGCGGCCCTGGCGTGCGTGGCCGTTCCCCCGCGCCGGAGGAGGCGGACGGCGCTGCTTCCGGAACACGGCCTAGAGTCGCGTCCATGACCAGGACCACACCGCCGCGTCCGCTCGATGTCGAGGCGCTCTTCCCTGAGTTGGCCGCCCATCGCGGTACGACCACCCGGCTGCACCCGCGGCCGGGCAGCCCCGGCGCGTCGGACAGTTCCGTGGGCGGGCCGCTGCTGTGGCCGGTGGACGAGGCGTGGCCGGTGTGCGGCGAGGCCCATGGGCGCGGGCGGGGCCGGCGCCTCGCGGACATTCACCGGGAACGGCGGGTCCTGGCCGACGCGTGGGACAGCGGGGCGGTCGCGGGGACGGATGAGGACCGGCGGCTCCTGGACGAACTGCGGCGCGAGTACCGGGTGCCGGGGGCGCGTGAGACGGATCCGCTCCCGATGATCGGTGTCGCCCAGTTGTACCGCAGGGACGTCCCCGACCTGTTGGCCGGGCCGGGCGACCACGATCTGCTCCAGGTGTTCTGGTGTCCCTTCGACGCGCACGGCACGGACCGGTACGGCATGTCGCTGGATCTGCGCTGGCGCCGGTCGTGGGAGGTCGCCGAGGTGCTGGCGGCGCCGCCGCGGCCGGAGGTCGTCGGCTACGCGGGATACGTCGCGGAGCCCTGCGTCCTGTCTCCCGAACAGGTGGTGACGTATCCGTTCGCCGGTCTCCTGCCCGAGGAGCTGGGCGCCCGGATCGACGCCTGGGAAGAGGAACTTGAGGAGGCGTTCGAGGACTCCGAGGAGGCGCGCGGAGATTCGTCGGACGGGGCGGCGGCGGGGCCGCCGATGTACCAGTACGACCTCTCCATCCCGCCCGGCTGGCGCGCCGGCGGTTTCGCGTCCTGGCACCTGACCGACGCCTACGTCATGAAGTGCTCGACCTGCGCGACGCCGATGGAGCTGCTGCTGACCATCGACAGTTCGGAGTGGGACGGGGGCAGCGGCAGTTGGAAGCCCCTGGAGGAACGGGACCTGCCCGCCCACCGGTTCGCCACACCCACCGAGGTCACGGTGGGCCGCTGGGGCGAGCTGAACATCTTCGCCTGCGCCGCCGACCCCGGGCATCCGCACCGCTGGTCCATCCAGTGAGCCCGCGACCGTTCACGCCGTAACCGCCCCTGTGCTGACGGACCGGGCCCGGCGGGCTCAGGCCGGGACCGTGGACTTCTCGGGCGCGGGGCGCCCACGTGGGTCTTGTCCGTACCACCCGTGATGGTGCGTACGGCCGGGATGACCGCCGCGATCGCGGCCGCGACCACCGCGATGCCGCAGCCGATGAGCAGGCCGGTACGGAAGCCGCTCTCGGACGTGAGGGACCGGCCGGCCGCGCCGATCGTCGGCTGGGAGAGGGCCAGGCCGATCACGGCGGCGCCGAGCGAGGTGCCGAGCGAGCGCATGAGCGTGTGGAAACTGTTCGCGGCGGCGGTCTCCGAGAGCGGGACGGAACTCATGATGAGCGCCGGCATGATTCCCCATGCGGATCCCATCAGCGCGAGTGGGAGCCCGTAGCCCGCCGCGATGACCGGGACTCCGCCGAGGGGGGTGACTTTCGGGCCGTGGGCGTTGGTGAGTCTGCCGCCGAGCGGGGAGACGATCATCATCATCACGCCGCCGGGTGCCATCCACAGACCGGACGCCAGAATGACGGTGGGATGGCCCGCATATTCCGCGTCACGGAAGAGGGCACACGGGAACCGGACGAGGAGAGGGCAGGCATCGTCCGGTCCCTGGACCGGGTCATGTCCGACTGGCCGGAAGAGGACATCGCCGCGTTCGCCGCGTTCGCCGCGTATCTCAAGCGCCTCAACACCGACATCGAACGGCTCGGCGGAAGGCCGTGGCCGCGTCACCAGCGCGGCATGGCGCGGTGGCCGGAAGGGTTCACCGGGTCAGTCCGGTGGGCCGGTTCGTCCTCCATCGGTTCGTCCTCAACCGCCGGACGGGCTGAATCGGGTCGCGCCGGTCGTCATCCGGACGGAGTATCCGGGGCCGGGGCGCGAGCAACGGCTCCGGCGCCCGGACACGGCCCTGCTCCAGCCCTGTGCGGAACTCCCCCGGCTCGTTGAGGCGCGCGCCGAGGGGCATGGTTGCCAGTGTGGCGCCGAGCGAGCCGTCACACCGAGACCGCCGCGAAGGAGACCGTCCCATGGCCACCTGGACGCAGGACGAACTGAGCCGGATCGAGAACGCCGACGAACTGGAGATCGCGCCTCTCGACAGCCACGACACGCCGCGCGAGCCCACAACCGTCTGGGTGGTCCGTGACGGCGACGACCTGCATGTGCGCGCCTTCCACGGTCGCGCGGGCACCTGGTTCCGCGCCGCCACCGCGCAGCACGCCGGGCATATCCGCTCCGGCGGCGTGGACAAGGACGTCACCTTCGTGGAGGAGGACGACCCGGCCCTCAACGACCGGCTCGACGACGCGTACCGCAGCAAGTACGGCCGCTACAGCGACACTTACGTCACCCCCATCGTGGCCGAAGTCGCCCGCGCCGCGACGCTCAGGCTCGTCCCGCGCTGACCACGCGGCACCGCGGCCCGCGGCACCCCACTCCCAGCCCCACCCCCATCACAAGGACCCCCATGAACACCATCGCCACCGTCGGAGCAGGCGCAGGTCTGGGCGGCGCGGTGGCGCGTCGTTTCGGCCGCGATCACCCCCGGCACTACGCCGAACCCATGGACGCCCGACCCTGCCGTTGCACGCGCTTGGGCTGCCGGTCGGGCCGCCTGTAGTGGCGCGGCGTCACGAACCGGCGAGGTCAGGTGATCTCCAGGGTGCCGGTCGCCCGGGTGAAGTCGCCCGCCCGGAGAGCCGGTGTGGGAATCGTGAAGTGCAGCAGCCCTCCCTCGGAATACCCCAGTTCGTCCTCCGGGTGGTCGAGCTGCACCAGGTGGACGTAACGGAGAGCCGTGCCCCTGAGGGAGGAGCGGCTGGCTGAGCCCCAGCGTCGGCCAGCCGAACGCCCGATCCTCGGACGAGTGCTCCCAGTTGCCGGAGATCCGCGAGTAGGCCGCGTGGTCGTCGATGTGGTCGTCCAAGCGATCCGGCATGGTCACGACACGCTCAGCGTGCAGCGGTGTGCGCGGCGCGGCGAACGCCGGGGCCTATACCTCGACGGCGCGCGGGGGAAGGGCGGCGATGACACGCCCTGCCCGGGGGTCATGCCACTGCTCGCCGTCGAAGAAGAGATTCATGGCATCCTCGTCGGCCGGGTCCGGTTGCAGATAGAAGAAGTTGAGCAGCCCGGCCCGGTGGGGCAGGACGTCGCCGAGCCACGGCGCGAGCACCTCCGTGTCCAGGACGGCGAACAGACTCAGCGGTATCCCATCGCACTGCGGCCGCGGCGTCCCAGGATCGAGCAGCGCCGGGCCACCCCGGCGGGACAGGCCCGCTGCCGGCTTTACCGGCCTCGCGGGCGTCAGCCGAAAACCGGGCAGGGCCATGGCGGCCAGCTTCTCCCCCTCGGCCTCCCCCAACTCCGCTACGCACAACTCCCGCACTCCGCGTGATCCTTCATCGAAATCCACACCCGAGTTACAGCACCTGACACTGACACCGCAGGTCTGGCCCCGTGCACTCGACGCGTACGGATCACCGGTCAGCCGCCCCTGTCCGGGGCCGCTGGGCGCTGGGGCTGATCAGCCCCGTCTCGTAGGCGACGATTACGGCCTGGGCCCGATCGCGGAGGGCGAGTTTGCCCAAAATGCGCGAGACATGGGTCTTGACGGTCGCCTCGGACAGCTGGAGGCGGGCGGCGAGTTCGGCGTTGCTCAGGCCCCCGGCCAGCAGGCGCAGGACTTCGAGTTCGCGTGGGGTCAGCGCCGCCAGGTCGCGGTGGAGGGTGACCGTCTCGGCGTCGCGGCGGGCGAAGCGCTCGACCAGGCGGCGGGTGATCGTCGGTGCCAGCAGTGCGTCACCGGTGCGGACCGTGTGGACGGCGGCCACCAGGTGTTCGGGGGTGACGTCCTTGAGCAGGAAGCCGCTGGCGCCGGCGGAGAGCGCCGCGTAGACGTAGTGGTCGAGGTCGAACGTGGTCAGCATGACCACGCGCGGGCACGGGGTCGATCCCTCCGTGAGGATGCGCCGGGTGGCCTCCAGGCCGTCCATCTCCGGCATCCGGATGTCCATCAGGACCACGTCGGGGCGGGTACGCCGTACCGCGTCGACGGCTTCGAAGCCGTTGACCACCTCGGCGACCACGTCGATGCCGTCGGCCTTGAGGATCATCCTGAAGCCGGTGCGGACCAGCGCCTGGTCGTCGGCGACCACCACGCGCGTCGGCTCGTTCACGTTGTCTCCACGGGTATCAGTGCCTGGACGCGGTATCCGCCGAGGGGACGGGGTCCCGCGTGGAGGGTTCCACCGTAGACGGCGAGGCGTTCATGAAGGCCGATCAGGCCGCGGCCGTTGCCCGTCGTCGCGGTGGCCCCGGTGGCCCCGGAGTGGCCCGGCGTCCCGCCGGTGTCGGTGACCTCGACCCGGAGGTGGTCCGCCCCGTACTCGACCGCCACCGCCGCCGTCGCGCCGGCCGCGTGCTTCACCATGTTGGTCAACGCCTCCTGTACGACCCGGTACGCGGTCAGTTCGACACCGGCCGGCAGCGGACGCGCCGGGCCTGCGACGGTGACCTCGACCGGCACCCCGGTGTCCCGCACCCGTCCGACCAGGGTCTCCAACTGATCCAGGCCCGGCTGCGGCGCCAGCTCGCCCGCGCCGCCCGCGCCGTCCGGCCCGGCCGACCCCTCCGTGTCCATCGTCAACAGCCCCATGACATGCCGCAGTTCACTCATCGCCGCCCGGCCGCCCGCCTCGACCGTGAGCAGCGCCTCGCGGGCCTCGTCGGGAGACGCTGCCATGACCTTGCGGGCGGCACCGGCCTGGATGACCATCACGCTGACGTTGTGCGTCACCACGTCGTGCAACTCGCGGGCGATTCTGCCCCGTTCGTGCTCGACCGCCCTGCGCAGCGCGTCAGCCTGCTCGCGTTCCAGCGCGGAGAGCCGGACGCGGCCCTCGTCGGCCCGGAGTTTCCACGTACGGAGCCCGATGGCCGCCACCACGATCGGTGCCGAGATCAGCAGCGGAACGTACTGGTCGGGGACGGTGGGCGCCACCCCGTCCCGCACCCTGCTGACCAGGAGCACCGCCGCCGGCAGGCTCACGAGGGTCGGCAACCGGTGCCGGCTGTAGGCGGCGGCCGTGTAGGCGGCGATGACGCACGAGTAGAAGGTGAGCCGCGCGGCGTACGGCGGTGTCACCACCGTCGCGCCGATCACGATCCACAGCACGGTGAGCGGGAACTGGCGCCGCAGTGCCAGGGGCACCGAGACGATGAACGCCAGGCTCATCAGGAGGACCCAGTCGTCCACCCCTGACGGCTGTTCGAGTGGGGGGATGTCCGTGAACTGGTGGGCCATTCCCGTCAGGTTGTCCATGACGTAATGGGTCATGGCGACGCCGACGACGAGCGCCAGCCCCGCGTCGAAGAGCCGGCTGCGCCACGTGAGGCGCGGCACCGGGCCGGTCGGCCAGGCCGGCGACCCGATCAGCCGCCCGAAGCCGTCCCGGAGGCGGTCCACCACGGGTGCGTTCATCACCGGCTCATTCTCCCGCGCGACCGGTAGTGACGGCGTCAGCCCCAATGACCGGGTCGGACCATCCCGTTACCTCCGTGGACTACCTCTCAGGGATGACACCCCTCGGCATCGTCCCGGCGCGGTACGGGAGTTACCTCCAGCGGCCGTCGTGCCCCGGCCGGGGCCGCTCCTAGCGTCGGTCGCGCCAGATATGACGACCGAGGAGACGCGCCATGACCACACCGGTGATCGAGCTACGCGATGTGAGCCGCAGGTACGACGAGGGGCCACCGGCGCTGGTCGACGCGTCGCTGACGGTGCGGGCCGGCGACGCCGTCGCGGTCCTCGGGCCGTCCGGCAGCGGCAAGTCCACGCTGCTCAACCTGATCGCGGGTCTGGACCGGCCCGACACCGGGACGGTGACCGTCGACGGGGTGCGCGTCGACCTGCTGGGTGAGGCGGGTTCGGCGCGCTACCGCCGGGCGAAGATCGGCATGGTCTTCCAGTTCTTCAACCTGCTGGACGATCTGAGCGTCGCCGACAACGTCGTCCTTCCGGCTCGGCTGGCGGGCACGGGGCGCCGTGCGGCGCGGCGTCGCGCGGCCGAGTTGCTGGACTCGCTCGGCATCGGCCGGCACGCCGACGCCTTTCCCGGCCGGCTCTCCGGTGGGGAGCGGCAACGCGTCGCGGTGGCACGGGCGTTGATGAACCGCCCGCCGCTGCTGCTGGCCGACGAACCGACCGGTGCGCTGGACTCGGCCTCCGGCGACGACGTCAGCCGGCTGCTCAGGGAACTCAACGCCGACGGTCAGACCGTCGTCGTGGTCACCCACGATCTCGCCCTGGCACGGTCGTGCACCACCCGGACGATCCAGCTGGCCGACGGCCGGATCACCGCCGACCTCGCGTCGGCAACCGTGGCGGAGCCGGCCCGATGAGCGCCCTGGGCCGAGTGGTGCGCTCGGGTGTGGGCCGCCGCCGGGTGCAGACGCTCGTGATCGGGCTGGCCACGCTGATGGCGGTGACGGCGTCCGTCCTGGGCGGTTCCCTGCTCATGGCGTCGAGCGCGCCCTTCGACGACGCGTTCGCCGGACAGCACGGCGCGCATCTCACCGCGCAGTTCGACGCGGACAGGGCCACGGCCGCGCGGCTGTCGGCATCGGGGCGTACGGCGGGCGTCGACGCGGCGTCCGGTCCCTTCCCCACCGCGTCGATCACCCCGCAGATCGAGGGCATGCGGCTGCCGCCGATGACGGTCGCCGGCCGGAAGGACGCCGACGGCCCGGTCGACAACGTCACGCTGGTATCGGGCAGTTGGGCCACCGGGCCGGGCGAGATCGTGCTGGCCGACGACGGTCCCCTCGGTATGGAGTTCGACTTCCCCGATCTGCCCGGCAGTCCGTCGCTGAAGGTCGTCGGTACGGCCCGGTCGGCCAGCCGTACGGCGGACGCCTGGGTGGCACCGTCCCAGGTCGCCGCGTTGACGCCGTCCGGCACGGTCGGCGCGTACCAGATGCTCTACCGGTTCGACCGTGCCGCGACCACCGCCCAGGTCCGTGCGGGGCGCGCCGCGGTGACCGCGTCGGTGCCCGAGGGCGCGCTCGCCGGCGCGCAGTCGTGGCTCACCACCAAGAAGATCGCGGCCCGCGACACGGCGCTGTTCGTCCCGTTCCTGATCGCGTTCGGCGTACTTGGTCTGGTCATGTCGGTGCTCATCGTGGGCAATGTGGTCGCCGGCACGGTGGGCACGGGACTGCGGCGGATCGGCATCCTCAAGGCGGTCGGCTTCACACCGTCCCAGGTCGTACGCGCCCACCTGGCGCAGGCGCTGGTCCCGGCGGCGGTCGGCAGCGGGCTGGGCCTCGTGGCGGGCCACCTGCTCGCCGTCCCCGTGCTGTCCGAGACCGAGGCCGCCTACGGTACGACCGGGCTGTCCGTCACCCCGTGGATCGACATGGCCGTGAGCGCCGGGGTGCTGGGTGTGGTCGTCGTGACCGCGTGGGCGAGCGCGTGGCGGGCCGGACGGCTGCGTACCGTCGACGCGCTCGCCGTCGGACGCGTCCCACCGGCGGGCCGGGGCCGGTGGGCGGCCCGGCGGGCCGCCCGGCTCCCGTTGCCACGGGCGATCAGCCTGGGGCTGGCCCGGCCGTTCGCCCGTCCGGCGCGGGCGGCGGCGGTGGTCGCGGCGGTCCTGTTCGGCGCCACGGCGGTCACCTTCGCGGTCGGTCTGGGCTCGTCGCTCAACGAGGTGATGAGCGCCAGGAACCACAACGCGGCCGACGTCACGATCGGCGTGTCCGGCATGCGGCCAGGACCCGGCGGTCCGGCGGGCGGGCGGCCGGACGCGCCGGATCCGGCGGCGGTCACGGCGGCGATCGAGGCGCAGCCGGGCACCGCGAAGTACTACGGGACCGCCAAGACGGACGCGACCGTCGCCGGGGCCAACGGCTCCACCACCGTCACCGCGTTCAGCGGCGACGCCTCGTGGGGCGGCTACCGGATGGTCTCGGGGCGCTGGATCGAGGGGGCGGGCGAGGCGGTGGTTCCGACGCAGTTCCTGGCGTCCACCGGAGCGAAGGCCGGGGACGAGATCACTCTCGACGCCGAGGGCTCGACGGTCGCCGTCCGGATCGTCGGGGAGGTCCTGGACCCCCGGTTCGACGGCATGCAGGTGTTCACCAGCACGGCGACGCTCAAGAAGGCGGTCCCGGACCTGGCGCTGACCGGCCACCACATCGCGGTGACGTCAGGCACGGACGTGGCCGGCTACATCGACGCGCTGAACGACCGGCTGGAGCCGTTGGGCGTCACCGCGCAGAGCAGGGAGGCCAACGACGGCGGTGACCAGGTCGTCGTCATCAACACGCTGACCGCGATCCTGACACTGCTGCTCGTGACCGTCGCCGGGCTCGGTGTACTCAACGGTGTCGTGCTCGACACCCACGAACGTGTGCGTGATCTCGGCATCCACAAGGCACTCGGCATGACGCCCCGGCAGATCGTGGGGATGGTTCTCACCTCGGTCGTGCTGTCCGGGCTGGTCGGCGGCGCCCTGGGGGTACCGGCCGGAATGGCCCTGCACGCCGAGGTGTTGCCGGCCATGGGGCACAGTGCCGGCCTCGCACTGCCCGAATCCGTGGTCGCCGTCTACGACGCGCCCGCGTTGCTCGCGCTCGGACTCGGCGGCGTGCTCATCGCGATCGTGGGCGCGCTCCTGCCGGCCGGCTGGGCGGCCAGGACGCGTACGGTGACCGCGCTGCGTACGGAGTAGGGGTAGGGGCGGGGCGTTCGCGGGGGGCGTGTCCTGACCGCACGCGCCGGACGGGCTTCATCGGCCCGTCCGGCGCGTACGGGGTTACAGGCCGCTCAACCGTTCGAACGGGAACGGCGGTTGGGCCAGTGGACGCACGGCCAGCCGGGTCAGCGGCAGGACGTTGTCGTCGCCCGCCGTGCGGTTGGCGTGAATCACTGAGCAGTGCGTGCAGCGGTGGACGAGAATCCACTCACCGTCGCCACGCACGGAGATGGCGAGCGGTTCCATCCGGGCACCGCAGTCCGCCTGCCGGTCGCCGGGGGTGTCGTCGAGATGACGGCTCCACAGGCAGTTCGGACAGTGGTTGCGGTGATCGGTACCGGGCGCGCTCATGGGGACATCGAGCCCGCACTGGAGACACCGGAAGGACTCGGCGCGCGCTTCGGTGCGCGCACGCCGTGAGGTGTTGCGAGATCCGGATCTCTTGACGCGGGACATGTTGTCGCGGGACATCGTGTGTACGACTCCTCGGGTGACGCGGGAAAGGACGACTGGGTCTCACGTCCGTTCTCGCGTTCGAGGGAGCTCGTATCGCTCGGAGCTGATCGAGATCAGCTCCGAGATGAACCCACCTCGATCACGAGATCGGTTCCAGCCGGGCCGTACCCATCCGGTGCACACCGCCTCTGTCGTATTGCGCTCTGTCCTGAGCCATGAAAACCGCCCGCCGGGCGCGGGGCAACCGAATATCCGACGGAGCGGCCGTACCGGCTGCCGGTTGAGGGTTCCGCGAACGGCCTCACGGCCACAGCAGACGCTTCCGCCACCGCGGATGCGACGCCGGCGCCGCATCCGCCACCGAACCCACCCCGGACCCCGACTCGGTACGTTCGTAACGCAGCCGGGTATGGCTGCGCCCCTTGTCGCCCTGCCAGAACTCCACGTCGGTGGGCACGAGCGTGTACAGCCGCCACTCCTCGGCGACCAAGTCCGGTTGCCTGTCCACGCGTTCGAGAGACGCGGCCATCGCGAGATCGCGCTCCGCCGGGTCCGCGAGGTGCCGGCTCTGCCGGCCGAGCAGCGCCTCGGCACGGGCACGGGGGGAACGGGCCAGGAAGTCGGCCGCGGAGCGTTCGGCGCTCTCCGCCGCAACCGCACCCCGTACCCGGATCTGGCGTCCCTGGAGCGGCCAGTAGAAGGTGAGCGCCGCGCTCGGCCGCGCCGCCACCTGGCGGCCCTTGGGGCTGCCTCCGTGGGCGGCGAACTGCCAGCCCGACGCGTCGACGTTCTTCAGGATCAGCACCCGGGCCTGCGGCTCACCGGCCTCGTCCACCGTCGAGAGGGTCATGGCGTGCGGCTCCCGCACCCCGGCGGCCAGCGCCTCCGAGAGCCACGAGACGAACAGGGCGACCGGCTCGGCCGGCACCGCCGCCGGGTCGAAATCGGGCAGCGTACCGGCGAACACCTCCAGCCCCCGCAGCAGTTCCCGGATGCTCCGGCCACCGTCATCCGCGTTCTGGTTCGCGCTCTGGTTCGCGTTCCACTTCGTGGTCATCTCAACTCCCGAGCCATGGCTGACGGTTACGACGGGATCGCCCGGACACGGGAAAGCACTCGTCGCCACCTCGCCCCCTTTGTTCATGTCAGGAACATATTACCGGCGTCAGACATGGAACGGCACCGTGGTGACAACGACCTTGTGCAGGGGGCGCAGTGCCCGGCGCAGGCGGGCGGCGGTCCGGCTGTGAAGTGCGCTGTAGCGCCGCTGGCACATCACGATCTCCGGGAGGATCACGGTGAGAGTGAGGTCGGGCCGCTGGTGGTGCAGTGACTCGATGTAGTTGACCAGGGGCGCGATGACTGCACGGTACGGGGAGACCAGTTCCTGGAGGGGCAGATGGTCGCCCCACAGCCGCCACTGGTCGCGGAAGCGTTCGGCCTCATCGACGCCGGTACTGACGTGGATGACGAGGACGGGCTGCTGGAGCGAGGCGGCGTACGCCAGCGCGCGCATGCCTGCGCGGTCCAGCGTCTCGATCGGTACGAGGGAGAGGTGCCGCACCTCTTCGGGCACTTCCTCGGCCTCCTCCGGCACCCTCTCGACCTCGTCGACATCGTCGGCCTCATCGGCCTCATCGGCCTCATCGGCCTCCTCCATCTCCTCCGCCTCCTCTGCCTCATCCACCTCTTTCATCTCTTCCGCCTCTTTCATCTCTTCCGCCTCTTCCACTCCCTCGGCCGCCTGGGGCGGTACCTCGACGCGGGGAGCGATGACGAGACGCGGGATTTCGATCGAGTGCCGTTGGAGCCGTAGCGCCTCGGCCACGGTGTCGTAGTGGCGACGGATACGCGTCGTGACGAGCAGGAACAACCCGACCGCCACGAGCGCGACCCACGCGCCTTCGGTGAACTTGGTGATGCCCGCCGTGACGAGGACGATCGCGGAGAGCAGGCTGCCGGTGGCGTTGAACAGCAGGCTCTTGCGCCAGTGACGGTCCCTCAGGCGCCACCAGTGGACCACCATTCCGGCCTGCGACAGGGTGAAGGCGAGGAAGACGCCGACCGCGTACAGCGGAATGAGAGCCGCGGTGCGGCCGTCGAACGCCACATACACGAACCCCGCCGCGACCGACAGCAGGATGATGCCGTTGCTGAAGGCGAGGCGGTCGCCCATCCGCGCGAAGAGGCGGGGCGCGTGGTCGTCGCGGGCCAGCAGGGACAGGACCCGGGGGAAGTCGTTGTAGGCGGTGTTGGCCGCCAGGAGCAGGACGGCCGCGGTGGCCGCCTGCGTGAAGACGTACATCGGGCCCGAGCCGTAACTGAGGTGGGCGAGTTGGGACAGCACCGTCTCCTGGGACCGCGGCAGGATCCCGCTGTAGTGGACGATGGCGATGATCCCGCCGAACAGGACGACGAGCAGGCTCACCATCCAGGTCAGCGTGGTGCGGGCGTTGCGCCACTCGACGGGTTTGAACGCCGGCACCGCGTTCGAGATCGCCTCGATGCCGGTCATCGCCGTCGACCCCGAGGCGAAGGCCCGCATCACGAGAAGGATGCCGAGCCCTTCGGTGGCGTTCATCGGCGGGTGGGGCACGGGGTGGAAGTCCCGGCCTGCCGCGTCGGCGAGGCCGACGGCGATCAGCGCCAGCATCGCGACGACGAAGGCGTACGTCGGCGCGGCGAAGATCGCGCCGGCCTGCCGGATCCCGCGCAGATTGCCGGCGAGGAGCATGACCATGGCGAGGACGCCGATCAGCACGGTGGAGGGTTCGAGTGACGGCACGGCCGAGGTGATGGCGGCGACGCCGGCGGCGATGGAGACCGCCACGGTGAGGATGTAGTCGGTCATCAGCCCGGCGGCGGCCATGAGCCCCGGCACGCGCCCCAGGTTGTCGCTGGCGACGATGTAGGAGCCACCACCGTGCGGATAGGCGCGGATGGTCTGCCGGTACGAGACGCCGATGGACAGCATCAGGAGCACGATGGTGGCCGCGATGGGGATCGAGTACCCGAGTCCGGCGGCGCCCGCGAGGACCAGGACGGCGAGCATCGCCTCCGGCCCGTACGCGACGGAGGAGAGCGCGTCGGCGGACAGGACGGGCAGGGCGACCAGTTTGCGCATCCGCTCACGGGCGATGGCGGTACTGGCCAGCGCGGGCCCCAGCAACAGGCGTCGCAGCCGATAGACGGCCCGGGGCTGGTCGACGGGTGCCGGTGGACCCTCGTCCGCCGGGCCGGCGGGGGCGGGCGGGAGTGCCGCGGCCCCCGCGGCGGTGGGACCGAACGGGGCCACCGGGACGACCCGTCCGAAACGGGCGGGCCTGATCTGCGCCGGCGCGGGGAAGCTCCCCAGGTCCGGATCGACCGGCAGCGCGCGCCGCCATACGTCCGGCCCCGCCGACACCCGCCGCCATTCGCGTCCCACACTGCGCAGCACGCGCAGTTGCTGGGCGTCGAGTGCGCGCAGGGGGATGCTGCCCGGTACCGCCGCACTGCGTGTGCGCTTGGCGTTCGAGGTATTACCGTGAGTGCCCGACATGCCGCAAGTCTGGCGGAATGTTCCCCTTCGGGGTGGGAGTGACGCTGCGGGGTTCCGGCGGCGCCGCCCACGTCAGCCCGCCCGCGTCGCGGCCCACCTCAGCGCTTACGTCAGCGCTTACGTCAGTGCCCACGTCACCGCCTGCCGCGCCGGATCCAGTGCGCTCGACGCTGTCGCCGCAGGGTCGGCCGTGTCGCGTGCGGTGACTGGTCCGGCGACCCTACGGGCGGAACTGGCGGTACGGGCGGTACGGACACATCCCGGCCCTCCGCGCGGTCGGCGGGCCGCTGGAGGGTGTCCAGGGCGTAGTCCGTGGTGGCGATGCAGTTCACGAGCTGCTCCTCGGTGAACTCCTCCGACCCGGGCACGTGCGGGACGAACCCGATCAGGGCCCCCTCGTTGACGATCTCCGCGTCGAGGCCCGCCGCCCCGTCCATGTCCCAGAGGGCCTCGATCGTGTCGTCGAGGACGACCCTGATGCCGAATTCGTAGACACCCGCGTGCACCAGATGTGCCATGACACCGCGGGAGCGCAGCTCCGCGGTCAGCCGCTCAGCGCGATCCGAGTCCATACGGGGCACCTCTTCACCTACGGCGTTCCCGGGGGCCGGGCGTCCCTGTGGGGGTGTCCGGCAACCCTCGTGTTCTCCACGGTACCGCTCACGGGGGCGGTACGCGGATCGTCAGCGACCCTCCGCCCCGCGCCCGTTCCCACACCTCCCACGCCCGTATCGGTGCGCTGAGCCGCCCGGTCGGGGGGCCTTTCGTCCGCTGGGCCCGCGAGTGGGTCCTGGGGCCCTGCGACTGGGCCCGGACCACTGCCTACTCTCCAGCCCCATCGGATGAACGGGTCGACGTGGGCGAGGAGCTCGGATGAACGGCACTGGCTACCGCCGAAAAGCGCGCGGGCGCGGTGACGCCGGTCAAGGTGCCGCCGAATACGTCGCGTTGACCGGTGTGGTCGCCACGATCATCGCCGCGATCCTGGCGCTGACCGTCCCCGACGACACATCCGTGGCCCTGGAAGACGCGGTGTGCCGCATCGTCAACGCGGGCGACGGCGGGGAGGGCTGCGACTCCGGCGAGGGTGGCGGGGACGGCGGAGACGGGGGCGGTGGCGGTGGCGACGGGGCGCCCGAGGTCCCGCCCGACGATCCCTTCCAGCCCGCGAAGTGCCTGCTGGCCCAGGATCAGACCAAGACCACGGTCGTCGTCCAGATCCTTTTCATCAAGATCAGCGGCTCCGAGCAGGTCAAGCTCCAGCAGTGGTCCGACGGCACCGTCACCCTGGAGCGGCTGACCGAGAGCGGCGGCGGGGTCACGGCCAGCATCTCGGCCGGTATCCCCGGACTGAAGGAGTGGGGTGGCAGCGCCTCGCTGAGCGGCAGCTATATGAAGGGCAGCGGCAGCGGCGGCCAGTGGCTGTTCAACGGCAACAAGACCGGCGACCCGCAGAAGGACCTGGAGCTGAATCTGGAGGACGCGAAGAAGTTCACGGAGTACCTGAAGGCGCAGGACGACTGCAACTCGCGCACCGGACGCTCCGAACTCCAGATGATCTGCGGCTATCACGCCGGCAAGAAGAAGCCCGACCTGCCGCCGGAGCGGGCGCCGGACGTGGACATCACCAAGACCAGCACCGAGGTGTCGGGCGGGGTGAGCTTCGGCAAGTCCTTCAAAAAAGGCAAGGGCGGCAAGGACAAGAACGGCAAACCGACCGACCTCGGCAGCATCTCCGGCGAGTTCGGCACCGGCACCATGACCGAGGACGTCGTCGTCATGCGCGCCAACACCGGCCCCGACGCCGGAAAAATCACCTTCGTCTACACCTTCGGCGTCGACGCCAAAGGCGGCGAAATCGCCCAGGGCAAAGCCACCCGCATGCAACAGGTCTCCGTCACCTACGACGCCGCCACCTTCGACCAGGAAGAGAAGGACGGCAAGGAACACCGCCCCGAAAAACTCGTGATCACCACCAGCCAGGAGAACGGCGAAGGCGCCGGCGTCCAGGCGGGAGCCGGCGCCAACGTCCCCGGCACACCCGTGACCATCGACGTCGGTGGCGGAGGCGGCACCATCAACTCCAAAATCCACACCGAGTCCGCGGAAATGGTCCTCGACAACGACAACGACAGCAAAATGGTCGAGGACTGGCTGCGCGGCCGCGGCGACTTCCCCGCCACCGACGCCCTCCCCACCCCCTCCGACGCCGCGGAAGTACCCGGCAGCGACGCCGGACCACTGCAACGCCTGATGCACGACAAAGGCAAACTCTCCCGCCTCGACTACAACGCCAACACCGACTGGTGGAACGCCTCCCTCGGCATCGGCTTCGGCATCTCCGCAGGGCAAGTCACCCTCGGCTTCAAGCTCTTCGGCATCGACATCACCCACGAAGAGAAGAACCAGACCATCACCGGCGACCCCACCTACGCCACCGGACCCAAGAACGGCGGCGCCCGACCCTGGGTCGAATGGAAGAACTGCACCCGGACGACACCCATAACCTGATTCTCCGACCGAAAAGGCGGACCATGAGCCGTCGCGGGCGCCGGTACCCCCCTCGTACACCGGCCGGCGCCCGCGACACCCCCGGTGCCCCGGGGCCGGCATGTCGGCCCCGGGGCACCATCCACCCGCCGTGTCGCCCGACCGGCCCGCACCGGCGGGGAGTGCGACCGCTGTTCGCGCGGGGAGTGCGACGGCGCACGGTCACCGCGCGACCTCTGTGAGCCCTGACCCGGGCGGGTCTCCCGCCGCTACTCTGAGGCAGGGTACGGGGGTAGGGGGTACGAGTCCGCGGACCCTTCCCGATCAGAGGTCACCCGACAGGTTCTCAGAGAAGGGGCTGCTGTGGACGGCGGTGTGGTGGGGCTGCGGATCGCGTCCGCGGTGCTCGTGCCGGTACTCAAACGGCTGTTACTGCCGGCCAACAAGGTGCCGGGGGCGGAGTTCGGCGACCGCCCGATCCCGATCCGCCGGCTGGTGGCCTTCACCAAGGAGCACCGCACCCTCACCGAGGACGATCTGCACAAGCTGGCACGGGAGTTGGTGCGCCGCGCCGTACGGGCCGCCGGGCCGCACGATCCGCCCGTCGGCGCCGACGAGCACGACGCCGTCGGCCAGGCCCTGACCCGTACGCTGCACGCCCTCGGCGATCTCGACATGGACGATGTGCACGCCTTCGCGCTCGGCCCCGAGCGGCTGGCCGCCGAGCTGTCCAGGCGCGCGGGCCCCGACACCCGGCGGCTCCTCAGCGACGACGCCGCCCGCTTCCACGACCGTCTGCTGGAGACGGCCTGCGTGCATCTGGTGCGCCTCTTCAGCCAGCAGGCGGGCTTCGCGGCCCGCGCCCAGATCGAGCAGAGCCGCGAACTGCGGGAGCAGAGCGTCAAGTTGGACCGGCTGCTGGAGCGGCTGCCCGACATCAGCCGCCAGGACACCGCGTTCGAGGAGGCGTACGCGCGCTACGTCGTCGACTGCCACGGCCGGCTCACGATCTACGGCGTCGACCTGCGCGAACCGGACGGCCAGGACTGGCCGCTGGAGTCCGCGTATCTGAGCCTGGAGGCCATGCCGTACCGCGGCGCCACCGATCCGGTCCCCGTGGTGAGCGGTGAGCCGGGCGGCGACCGGGACAGCGAGACCGAGCGCGCCGGCGGCCCGGCCGAGGCGCTTCTCGCCAGCCATGAGCGGGTGCTGCTGCGCGGCGTCGCCGGCACCGGCAAGACGACCCTCGTCCAGTGGCTGGCCCTCACCACGGCGCAGCAGGACCGGGTACCGGGCGGCCTGCCGCAGCTGTACGGGCGTGTGCCGTTCGTGCTGCCGCTGCGCGCCCTGGTACGTAAGGACGCCGAACTGCCCATGCCCGACGACTTCCTGCGCTGGATCGGCTGCCCGCTGGTGGGCACCGAACCCGACGGATGGGCGGCTCGGGTGTTGCAGCACGGGCGCGGCGTGCTCCTGATCGACGGTGCCGACGAGATCCCCAAGGGCGAGCGGGCCCGCGCCAGGACCTGGCTCAAGAAGCTGATCGCCGTCTTCCCGGGCAATCTGTGGCTGCTCACCTCCCGCCCCTCGGCCCTCGACCGGGACTGGCTGGCCCGCGAGGACTTCCAGGAGTACACGCTCTCCGCGATGCGCCCCGCCGACATGCGGCAGTTCATCCGCCGCTGGCACACGGCTGCCAGGGCCACCGAGGAGCTGGGCGAGTCGCTGACACTGTCGCTGCGCAGCAGCCCCGAGTTGAGCCGGCTGGCGACCAACCCGCTGATGTGCGCGCTGATGTGCGCCCTGCACCGGGAGCGCCGCGGCTTCCTGCCGCAGGGCCGCGCCTCGCTGTACGAGGCGGCACTGTCCATGCTGCTGGAGCGGCGCGACCTGGAGCGTGAGGTGTACGGCCGGGGCCACCGGCCGGAGTTGGACCAGAAGTCGGCGACGGAACCGCTCCAGCGCCTCGCGTACTGGCTGCTGCGCAACGAGCGGACCCAGCTGGAGCTGGCGGACGCGGTGGACGTGGTGCGCCGGCTCCAGCCCTCCGTACCGCGCCTGGCGGAGGTCGGCACACCGGAAGAGGCCCTGCAACTGCTGCTGGAGCGCTCGGGGTTGCTGCGGGAGCCCGCCACCGGTGCGGTGAGCTTCATCCACCGGACCTTTCAGGACTTCCTGGGTGCCCGTGCGGTGCTGGAGGAGCGCGACATGGGCATGCTGGTGAACAACGCACACTTGGACCAGTGGGAGGACGTGGTTCAGATGGCCGTCGCACAGGCACGACACCAGGAACGCGCCGACCTGCTGACCCGTCTGCGGGAGCGGGGCGACCGCGAGAAGGACGCGGCGGTGCAGGCGCGGCTGCGGCTCCTCGCCCTCGCCTCCCTCGAACAGGCCACCCGGC
The DNA here is from genome assembly GCF_045040315.1 of Streptomyces sp. NBC_01508. Classification (NCBI taxonomy): domain Bacteria; kingdom Bacillati; phylum Actinomycetota; class Actinomycetes; order Kitasatosporales; family Streptomycetaceae; genus Streptomyces; species Streptomyces sp. NBC_01508. Next base: position 379,148 of record NZ_CP109419.1, read on the forward strand.
TGGAGCCGACGGTGCGCGAGGCGATCGAGGACCGGGCCGCGCGGATGCTCCCGCCGCGCAGTCTGCGCGAGGCGAGATCGCTGGCCCAGACCGGCCCGCTGCTCCTCGGTCTGCTGCCTCGGGCGAAGGATCTCCAGGACGACGAGGAGCTGGCCACCGTCCACGCCATATGCCAGATCGGCGGGGACGCCGCGATCCCCCGGCTCCGCGAGTTCCTGGGCACCGGCCAGTCCGCCGTACGGGCTCAACTCCTTGACCACTGGGACCGGTTCGACACCCTGGTGTACGCCGAGGAGATCGTACGGCCGCTTCTGGAGACCGCGCCCGACGAGACCGTCACCGTCCGCTCGCACGCCGAGCTGGACGCCCTGCGCACCATGTCCGGCTATCAACGCGTAGGGCTGCACGGCGACTTCGACCCGGAGGAGATCCGCACCGCGCTCAACCCGCGCAGTCTGCGCGAGCTGCGGCTGCACAACACGCTCCAACTGGACGATCTGGACCTGCTGTCCGTCTATCCCGAGCTGGAGACGCTCGCGCTCCAGGGGTGCCGGAACGTGAAGGACCCCGCGCCACTGACCCGGCTGCCGCGCCTGCGGCGGCTGGAGCTGCGGGATCTCCCCCAGTTCGAGCCGCTGTTGAAGTTGTCGGACTGCCCGACGCTCGACGGGCTGCTGGTGGGGCCGGAAGTGCCGTGGCGCGGCCTGACCGACCTGCCGCGCGCCGCCGAACTGCGGCTGCTGTCCCTGCCGCCGGCAGCCGCACAGCTCGCGGGGATCGTGCACTGCCGGGGACTTGAGGAGCTGCGCCTCCAGGACGCGAGCGATCGCGTGACGCCCGACGAATGGGGCTCGCTCCTCGGCGAGTTGCCGAATCTGCGGCGGCTGACGCTCTCGCCGCAGCAGCTCAGCATGCTGCTGTTCGCACCGCGTACGGAGATCCCGCAGGTCACCCATCTGACGGTACGGGCCAGGGCGGGTGCGGCGGTGCCGCTGCGGCGGATCGCCCGGCGTCTTCCGGGACTTGAGGAGATTCATCTGTCGCAGGGCTCGGAGCTCGATCTCGGCTCCCTGGCCGGGCTGCGCCGGCTGCGCCTGGTGCGGCTCTCGTACACGGGTGAGATCCGGGGGGCGGACGCGCTTCCGGAGAGCGTCGAACTCGACATCCATCCGCATCCCTGACGCCGGTCCCCAGGGGTTCTCGATGCGGTCCTGAGGGTTCCCACGCGGTCCCTGAACGCGTGCGCCGCCGTGTCCCACCTGTCACAACCGGGTGACAGAGTGTGGTGTCGGCCTGGCGAGAGCGCTTACCCGGCGAGTAGGTTCTCTGTTTCCAGGCTTCATTGGTATGGATATCAGCGGTTGTGTCTCGGGGAAGCGGTGCCGCCCGCCTCCGGGCACGTGGCCGGTCGGCGACGGACGAAGGGTGCGTGAGGGGACCAGATGCGCCCACCGGACACGTCACCGCTCCACGGCCGGGATCCGCTGCTGCGCTCACTCGTCCCCCGGCTCACCGGACTCACGTACGACGAGAGGTCCCGTACGCCCCGGGAACACCAAGGCGACCTGCCCGTCGTCCTGGTGACGGGGCATCACGGCATGGGGCGCAGCGCCGTCCTCGCGGACCTGGCGGCGCACTACCGGAGCCGGCTCCCGCTGGCCCATGTGCGGGTGGTGCCGGGCGAATCGGGGGCGCTGCCGTACGCCCCCGCCGACGGCACGGCCGCCACCGCGTCGACCCTCGTCGGGATTCTGGCGGAGCTGGTCTGCGGCCTCGGACCCGAACTGCGGCGCCGCTTCCCGGTCCTGACGCCCGGTCTGTTCGCCGTCTCCGGCTGGGACCGCGACAACTCCGAGCAGCGGGACGCGACATGCCTGCTGCACGCCCGGCTGCTGCTGGCCTGCCGTCTCGCGGACGGCGACGAGGACACGCTGCGGCACACCTGGGCCACCGCCGTCGAGGGGCGGCTGGCGGGTCCGGCGACCGACGACGCGCAGCGCGACCGGGAGGCGGTCACCGCAGCCGTGGTGGCGGAGTACACCGCCCGGTACGAGCCGGGCGCGGCCCGCGAGTGGTACGGGCGCCGCTTCCCGCCCGGCGCGGACGGCCAGGATCCGCTGCCGCTGCTCGGCGAGTGGTTCCATCAGGGCGGCGACTACCGGGACTTCGCCGAGCAGAGCCTGATGGCGGCCTTCCTCCACGATGTCGCCGCGTCCTACGGAAGGCTCCAGCGGTGGAACCGTGAGCCCTGGCCGCTGGTGCTGCTCGACGACGCCCACCGCCCGGCGGGCCGGACCTTCCTGGATCTGCTCCTCAAGAACCGCGCGCTGCCCGAACGCCCGGACCACGAGGAGCTGGTCGTCGTGGCCGGCCGGCTCGGCGAGCTGCCGGAAGGCGACGAGGACGACGAGGGGGAGGACCCAGCGGCGATCCGGCGCGATCTGGCCGACCTGGTGAAATCGTCCGGCTGGACGCGCCGGGGCCGCGCCCCGTCCGCCGGTCTGCTCGCCGTGCCGCTCGCCCCGCTGAGCCGGGACGACATCCTGCCCCTGCTGGTGCCGGCCCGGCCGGCCCGGCCGCTCCACCCGTATCTGGCCTCCGCCGTGCACTCGCTGACCGGCGGGCATCCCGCGGCGACCACCGCGCTGTGCGCGGCGGTCCTGGACGCCACGGGGAAGGGCGAGGGCGTGGAGCCGCGCGGGCTGCTCGAACTGACCGCGGGGGACGGCCGCGCGGTCACCGAGGTGCTGCTTGAGCGGCTGCTTCCGGACCGGCGTCAGCGCGACCGGCTGACCCTGCTCTCCCTCGCCCGCGACAGCACGGCGGCGGAGGCCCTGGCGGCGCATCTGCGTTTCCAGGGGCCCGATCAGCTTCCCGCCAACTCGGCCACCGACTACCTGGAAGACCAGCAGTGGCAGCGACTCACCAGCCCGGACGAGCCGTTGGTCGCCGACCCGCTGTTGCAGACCCTGCTCGTGCACGAGGCGCGGCGCACCTCGCGCGGGGCCGACGACGGCCGCGGCTGGCAGGAGATCCACCGCTTCCTGCGGATACACCACGCCCAGCGCGGCGAGAGCGGCGAGGCGGACGCCCTGCGGCACACGCTCGCGGCTGGGAACGCCGAGACGGTCGTCGCGGCGCTGGCCGAGGAGTTCCAGTCGGAGCAGGACGAACAGGCCGCCGCACACTGGGTGTTGTGTCTGCGGTACGCGGCGACGGCACCGACACCGCCGACGCCGCCCGCCGGGGACTGGATCGACGAACGGACGCAGGTCGCACTCGGCGCGCACGACGGCCGGTACGCGGAGCTGGACGAGATCGAGCGCTGCGTCAACCGGCTGCTGCACGCCCTGTGGCACGTGTCGGAGCCGCACGCCGAACCGGACCCCGACATGTGCAAGGCGGTCGGCGAGGAGTTGGCGTACCTCTCGCCACGGCACCGGTCCTGGCACGCCGTGCTGGGCCAGGCCGCCCGCGGCTGGCCCGTCGCGGCACGCAAGAAGCGCCCGTTGCCCATCCCCGGTGAGTGAGGAGGAAGCATGCTGGTCCGTCTGTTCCGTCGTCATCCCCGCGAGTGGGGTCCGGTCGAATGGCTCGTCGTTCTCGGCATCGGGGCACTGGCCGCCGCCGTGATCACCGCCCTCGTTCTTCTCGTACGGGGACCCGGCCCGTGCGGCGGCGACCTGGAGGAGATCGGCGGCGACTGCGTCGGTGTCACCGAGGGCGCCTTCGAGGCCGACCCGCAGATCGCGACCCTCATCCAGGCGGTCGCCGACGAGAACGCCCGGGTGCGCGAGGGCTGGGAGTCGCCGTCGAGCGGGCCGAAAATCCCGTACGTACGGATCGCGTTGATGATGCCGTTCACCGCGGACGAGCACAGTGCGATGACAACGGACATGATCCGCCGGGGACTTGCCGGCGCGCTGACGGCGCAGCGGCAGGCCAACAGCTTCGGCGGACCGCACTACCAGTTGCTGCTCGCGCCCGACGGCCGCAACCTCGACCAGTGGGAGCCCGTCGTCGACCGGCTCGCGGAACTCGCCAAGGACAGAAGCGCGCCGCTGGTGGGCGTGACCGGGATCCCGAGCAGTACACCGGAGACACGGGACACGATCGCGGCGCTGAGCAAGCTCAAGATCCCCACCGTCGGGCCGGTCATCACCTCCGCCGACATGAACTCGACCTACTTCTTCAAGACCTCGCCGAACAACGACCAGTTCACCCGCGCGCTGAAGCTGTATCTGGACAGGAACCCGGCGGACCGCAAGGGCTTCCTGGTCTGGGACAACCGCGACGAGGACGTGTACTCGAAGAATCTGCGCGGCGTCTTCGAGCGGCACTTCAACGACACGTACGACCTGTCGAGCCACAGCTCCCCCTTCATGGGCTCGTCGGGAACCGCCGAGGGCATTCCGCAGCGGTTCACCGACGCCGTGCAGAAGATCTGCAACGAGAAGTCCGACACGGTCTTCTTCGCCGGCCGCGACCAGGACCTGCCCGCCTTCGTCGCACGCCTCGCGCAGGAAGGCACCTGCGGGCGTACCTCGGAGCTGCGCATCCTGAAGGTCGGCATAGGGCTGGAACCCACCCTCACCGCCAAGGCGCCCACACGGTGGCTGGAGGAGGCGGAGGCCAGGATCGTCGACGCCTCCGCGGTCGATCCCGCGTGGTGGGCCGAGGGGACCGAGCCGAAGAAGGCGCTCGGCCGGTTTCTCGACGGCTTCAACGAAGTCAAGGACGATCACACGCTGGGCGTCAAGCCGCTGGACGACGGTTACGCCGTGATGTATCACGACGCGTTCACCCTGCTCGCCGACGCCGTGGACCGTACGTTCACGGAGATCAACGAGAACGACACCCGGACGCCGGGGGCGGCCCGGTATCTGCCGTCGAAGGACGACGTCTACCACACGCTGGTCTTTCCCAGCATCTCCGGCAGCACGTGCAGTTCGTGTCTGGTGGGCGCCGCCGGGACGTACGGCTTCGAGGGTCCGGACGCGAACGACCAGTGGGCCGCCTGCAAGCCCGTGCCCGTGGTCGAGTACCCGCCGCGACCGGGCGGCCCGGACCCGTCGCCCGTCTACCGCACCTACCGGGGCGCGGACCCGGACGCCTGCCCCTCCTGACGCCGGCGGTAACGGCGGATTCCCAGGCGTCGGCGACGATTCGGGCATCCACCGGGGCGAGTTCGGGGAGGCCGGGGGAGCACACGTATCATCCCGCGAGAAACGGGAGGGGCGTGGTGGCGACGTCGAGGAGGGCCGATCGGGCCCGCGAACGGCAGGCACGGCACAGACGGCAGGGGCGGTACGAGAGCGGGGACGACGGTCCACGCGACGACGACAACGACGACACGGGCTGCCTCGAAAAGGCCGCCGACAGTTGTGTCATGTGCCGCCAGTGCTGCCCCCAGATGTGGCTGAGCGCGCTCCCGGCCGTGTTCTTCGCCTTCCTGCGCCCCTCGGCCGGCCGGGACCCGGCGGCGCCTCGCCCCGCCGGACGGACGGCCGGTGCGCTGTACGGCGCCGTGCGCCACTACCGGGCGGAGATCAGCCCGGACCGGCCGCCGTGCTGCCCCTACACGCCGAGTTGTTCCACGTACGCGGTCAAGGCCCTGCACCGGCACGGCGCGCTGCGTGGCGGGCGCCTGGTGGTGGGGCGGCTGCTGCGCTGCCGGCCGGGGGCGGCCCGCCGCCGGGGCTTCCGGGATCCGGTCCCGGACCGGGTCAATTCGCCATCGAGCACGGAGGGAACACAGAGATGAGGGTCAGCCAGTGAGGGTCATACGCCGCTGGGCCCCCTACGTGGCACTGTCGTTGGCGCTCGCGGTCGCCGCGGGCTACGGGTGGTACCGCATGAGCGACACCGGCAAGGGCTGGCGGTACGAGGAGAGACTTGAGACGTTCTGCGGCGGGCTGATCCCGTACGAGGAGTCCGCCGGGTTCACCGGGAAGGACGACGGGCGCCTGTCGCGGGAGCACCGGGCGAGCCAATTCGAGGGCGACTTCGACATGTGCGCGGTCGCGAGCCTCGACCTCTCGATCGGCCGGGTCCTCGACACCGCGCCCAACGGCGACTCCCCCGACATCTTCGAACGGCTGGACGAGGTGCCGGGGGACGCTCCGCCCCTGCCGCTCGGCGGCGGGTGGCGCGGCTACACCGACCTCGACAACACGGCTGTCGTTCTCGCCTGTGACAACAAGCCAGGAGCTGTCGTCGTGACGGCCGGCGACGGGAGCGTGGACGACAGCGACGACACGTACGACGCGCGGGACACGGAGCGGGCCCGCGGCGTCGCCGAACTCGTCGCCGCCACGGCGGTCAAGGCGGCCGACGACTGGGACTGCGACGCGAAGGCCGGCGAGCGGATCCCGCGTCCCGCCGCCGTGGCGGAGCGTTCGTCGCGTTTCGACGCGACGGGGACGTGCGAGGGGATTCCGCTGCGTGACCAGGACTACGTGCACTGGATCATGGACTCCCCGGCGAGCGGGACGGCCCCACTGGAGCGCTGCGTGCTGGGTGAGACGAAGGCCGACGCGGTGACCCTGTTCGAGTTCGAGGCGGCGTTCGGTCCCTTCGCGAAGCGCCTGCACACGGACGATCCCGTGGGCGACAGGTTCAAGCGCGACGCGGGCGGCTCCGAAGGCTCCTACTGGGCGACCGCCCGATGCCCCGGCGACGGCCCGCGAGCCGTCTTCAGGGTCGATCCCACCGAGTTCGCCCACATCGACAAGTCGGCGGACGCCTTCGCCGAGAAGGCTCTGGCCGTGTTCGCCGAACGCAGGGCGGAGCAACACGGCTGCACCGACCTGACGTTGCCGCCCGCCTCGTCGTAGCGGCTCCCGTCGCGCCGTTCCGTCTCCGTCCGCGCCGCCTGCGTCCAAGTCGGCCGCCGATGCGGAATGCTGACGAACGGCCGGGACACCGGCAGGCGGAACACCGGCAGGCGGAGACGAGGTGCGGTGCGGTGGTGCGAGAGGCGGGCCTGAGCACGGACGTGATCGTCGTCGGCGCGGGCGCGGCCGGGCTCTCTCTCGCGTACCGGCTGTGCACCCCGCCCCCTGGCCGGCCGATCCCCGACGTGACGCTGGTCGACGCCCCCGCCGGGCCGCTGAGGCCCCCGGAGCGGACCTGGTGTTTCTGGGAGGCCGCCGCCGGCGACTTCGACGGGGCGCTGACCGCCTCGTGGGACTCGCTGCGCGTACGGGGGCGGGACGGGGCCGCGAGCGTGGGGCGGCCCGCGCCGTTCCGCTACAAGATGCTGCGGTCCGGCGCCTTCGAGGCGCTGCTGACCGGCCGGCTCGACGGGCGGCCGGGGGCACCGCGCCGCGTGACGGCCCGGATCGACGGGATCAAGGATGTCGCATACGGCGCGCACGGCGCGGAGGCCGGCGCCGAGGTGACGGGCGTCGCCGCCGACGGGAGTCCGCTGACGCTGCGGTCCCGCTGGGTGTTCGACTCGCGTCCGCCCCGCGCCCTGCCGCCCGCGCGGACTACGCTGCTCCAGCACTTCCGCGGCTGGTTCGTCCGCACCGAGCGGCCCGTGTTCGATCCCCGGGTCGCCGATCTGATGGACTTCCGGACTCCGCAGCCCGCGCACGGGCTGTCGTTCGGATACGTCCTCCCGATGACAGCCCACGAGGCGCTGGTCGAGTACACCGAGTTCTCCCGCACGGTGCTGGACGACACGGGCTACGACCGGGCACTCGGGCACTACACCGAACAGGTGCTCGGGCTGGGTGCCTTCCAGGTGACGGCCACCGAGCAGGGCGTCATCCCGATGACGGACGGCCGCTTCCCGCGCCGCGCCGGCCGTTCGGTGTTCCGTATCGGGACCGCCGGGGGCGCCACCCGCCCGTCGACCGGCTACACCTTCGCCGCCGTCCAGCGGCAGGCACGGGCCGTCGCCGCCGCGTACCACGCGGGACGGGTGCCCGAGCCGCCGCCCGCCTACACGGCGCGGGCCAGGGCGATGGACGCGGTGCTGCTGCGGGGGCTGGACAGCGGCCGGGTCGGCGGTGCCGCGTTCTTCGAGGGGCTGTTCCGACGCGTACCGATGGAGCGGCTGCTCCGCTTCCTGGACGGCGACACCCGCCCGTACGAGGACTTCGCGATCGGCCTGCGCACCCCGGTCGGGCCGATGCTGCGCACCGTCGCCGAACTGCCGTGGCTGCCCAGACGGCAGACCCGCGACCGATGAGGACGACCTGTGAGACCGATGAGACCGACCAGGGACCGCTGAGACCGATGAGCCCGATGGGACCGAAGGGAATCGACGTCAGATGACGCTCCTGCACGACGCGGAACTCTCCGCCGCGTCCGGCCACGCCGCACTCACCTACGACCGGCTGGTCGCCGTCAACCCCGGCTACCACGCGCACCTCAGGCGCTCCGCGCGCCGCCTGCGGCTGTCCCGTGGCGGCGCCGGGCTGCGTCTGCTCGACCTGGGCTGCGGGACGGGCGCCTCGACGGCCGCGCTGCTGGCCGCCGCCCCGCACGCCGAGATCGTCGCCGTGGACGCGTCGGCCGGGATGCTGGAGCGCGCGGCCGCCAAGTCGTGGCCGGCGGGTGTCTCGTTCGTCCACGCGCCCGTGGAGCGGCTGGCCGAGGCGGGCGTCGCCGGTCCGTTCGACGGGTCCTTCGCCGCGTACCTCTTCCGCAACGTCACCGACCCGGACCGGACACTGGCTCTCGTACGGTCCCTGCTCGCGCCGGGTGGCCGGATCGGTGCGCACGAGTACGCGCTCGGCGGGCGCGCCGTGGACCGGGCGGTCTGGACGGCCGTGTGCAAGGGCATCGTGCCGCCGGCCGGGCGGCTCGCCGGGGACGCGGACCTCTACCGCCATCTGTGGCGCGGCGTGGTCGAGTTCGACACGGCGTCGGCCTTCGGCGGCCGGCTGCGGCGCGCCGGATTCTCGGATGTGCGGGTGCTGCCGATGCCGGGCCGGCAGACGGGCATCACGCACACCTTCGTGGGGCGCTCGCGGTGACCGGCCGAACCGCCCCGCGCCGGGGCCGGGACCGCCGCGCCCGGGTGGTCCGAGCGGCGCCGGGGCGGCGGCGGTTCGGCGCCGGTGACGCGCCGGACGTCGCCGTCGTCGGGGGCGGCATCGCGGGGCTCGCCGCCGCGACCGCGCTCGCGGAGCGCGGGGTGGGCGTCACGCTGTACGAGCGTGAACAGGGCCTCGGCGGGCGGCTGGCCGGCTGGCCCGTCACGCTGACCGACGGTTCGACGGCCACCATGAGCAGGGGCTTTCACGCCTTCTTCCGGCAGTACTACAACCTCCGGGGGCTGCTCCGGCGGGCCGATCCCGGCCTCGGCATGCTCGGTGGTCTGCCGGACTACCCGCTGCTGCACAGCGGGGGCCTGTACGACAGCTTCGCGCGGGTCCCCCGTACGCCGCCGTGGAGCGCCCTGGGATTCGCCGCGCTCAGCCCCACCTTCGGCCTGCGTGATCTGGCCCGGATGGATCCGGTGGCCGCGCTGCCACTCCTGGACGTGCGGGTGCCCGGGGTGTACGAGGAACTGGACAAGGCCAGTGCCCAGGACTTCCTGTCCGGGATCCGCTTTCCCGAGGCGGCGCGGCATCTGGCGTTCGAGGTGTTCTCCCGCAGCTTCTTCTCCGATCCTGCCGAACTGTCCGCCGCCGAACTGGTGTTGATGTTCCACATCTACTTCCTGGGATCGAGCGAGGGGTTGCTCTTCGACGTACCGGACGAGCCTTTCCCGGCGGCCCTGTGGGAGCCGCTGGGGTCGTATCTCACCGGCCACGGCGTCGAGTTGCGTACCGGTACGGCGGTGGACGAGGTGGCACCGGTGGCCGGCGGCGGGGGTCTGACGGTGACGGCGGGCGGGCGGCCCCGGCGCCACGACGCGGTGGTGCTCGCGCTGGACAGCGGTGGGCTGCGTCAAGTGGTCGCGGACTCGGTCCAGTTGTGCGACGCGCGGTGGCGGGCGCGGATCGCCCGGCTGCGTAACGCACCGCCGTTCCTGGTCTCGCGGCTGTGGCTGGACCGCCCGGTGGCCGCCGACCGGCCGGGCTTCCTCGGGACCAGCGGCTTCGGCGGGCTCGACAACGTGAGTGTGCTGGACCGCTGGGAGGGCGAGGCGGCGCGGTGGGCGGCGCGGACCGGCGGCTCGGTGATCGAGCTGCACGCGTACGCCGTCGCCCCCGGCGCCGACCGGGCCGCCCGACAGCGGCTGCTGGTCGAGCAGTTGCACCGGGTGTATCCGGAGACACGGGACGCGAGGACCGTCGACGCGCGGCACGAATGGCGGTCGGACTGCCCGCTGTTCCCGGTGGGCGGTTACGGCGACCGCCCCACCGTCCGCACACCCGATCCGGGCGTCGTGGTGGCGGGCGACCTCGTCCGTACGGATCTGCCGGTGGCGCTCATGGAACGCGCGGCGACCACGGGCTTCCTGGCCGCCAACACGCTGCTGGAGCGGTGGGGTGTACGCGGTCAGACACTGTGGACCGTACCGGACAAGGGGCGGTCGGCCGCGGCGCGCGCACTGGTGCGGCTGACACGGAGCCGCCGCCCCTGACGGGTCAACCGCCGTACCGCGCGCACTCACTGCTGTCGCCGCCGCTGCGGCAGCCCACGGGCCCCGTCGGCGCGGGGGCGGGGCGGTCCTTCTCGTCCCGATGGGATTGCAGCGCCGCACCGGCGAAGAAGGCGAGGGTGATGAGCACGGCCATCGACCCTTGGCTCACCGCGGTCACGGTGGCTCGCCCACGCGCGGCGATCACGGCGGCCACGCACGCCAGCACGCCGACGCCACCGAGGGCGGGAAGATAGCGCCAGAGGGAGGCCCGCTCGATGGTCGTGGCCGGGTCCAGGTCGAAATGGTCGAAGAACGGCCACAGGGCGACGATCACGGCCAGCGCGATCACCTCAAGGGCCACCAGCGCGCAGGAGACTCCCACATCGGGGCCTCCTGCGGGGCGGGGCTTCACCGGGGAGTCGAACGCCGGGGGCGCGACGGGCAACTCACTCATATCGAACACCCTGCCGGTTCGGCTGCCGGGGGACATGAGTACGGATACCTATTGCCGGTCACGGATACCTATTGCCGGTCGCGGCACTGGGCCGTGTTCGAAATGAGGTCGCGGCGACTGCCGTACGGGGGCGAGTCGGAGGGTCCGGTGGTCTGTCAGGCGACCGGCCCGCCCGCGTTGCGGATCAACCGCTGGAGCACCTTCAGCGTGGTGACGTAGTCCGCGTCGTCGACGCCCTCGTGCAAAGTGGCGCGGATCGCGGGCGCGTTGCGCGCGAGGTCGACGCGGGCCCGCTCCCCCTCCTCGGTCAGCCACAGCCGGTGCTCGGCGTCCCGGGTCAGCCAGCCACGCTCCACGAGAACCCCGGCCTCCGCCGCCAGATCGTCCTCGGGGCGGATGTAGGAGGTCATGGCTGCCTGTAGCTCGGCCAGGCTCATCCCCTCCCCGTCCGGGGAGATGTCGTTCGCCGACAGGTTGCGCAGAAGCCAGAACTGGGGCTGGGTGTAGCCCTTCTCCGCCTGCTGGGCCCGGGTGTACGCGATGAGCGCCTCGTACGCGACGCCGGTCCAGTACGCGGCGGGCTGTCCGGCGAGTTCGGCGTCGGCGATCTGCTGGGTCGTCATGAGAAGTCCCCTCCTGGCATTTCGGTGCGGAGCCCGCACGCTGTGCACTCTGTGCGGGGCATACGGAGAACGTAGGACCTCAAGTGCGGTTGAGGGCAAGCAAGTGACCCGGGCCCCGAGCCGAGGCAGGTGCGAGGCGTGACCGATCTGGTGGAACGATCCTGGGATGGCTCGTGGGCATCCACCGGACGACGATCAGTCGCTGTCGCGCAGCCGCTCCATGACGCCTTCGGTGATCTCCGGGCCCGATTCCTCAAGACTGCCGGCGGCCGGAAGCGCGGACACGGCGATCGCGCGGGCGCGGTGCGCGCCGGCCACCGCGCGACGACGGATCGACCACGACGTGATCCGGTCGGCACACCGCCCCGCACGAGCGACACGGTCTCGCGAACGACCCCGCATCCGTGGCGCTCATCACCGATGAGGCCGCCAGGATGAACAGTGTCTGCTCTGTCATGACGCCTGACGGAACATCGCAGGTCGATACAGCGGAAGGTAGTCGTCGGCGAGGACTCCGCAGGACCGGTTCGACATGTCGGCGGAGCCGTACCCACGGGCAGAGGGGCGGCGGCGCCGTGATCAGTTTTGCTGTGAACGGCCCAGTTCGAACAGATCGCCGTAGAGGCGGTTCAGCGCGTATGCGCCCAGACCGAGGCCCTGGTCGATTCGGCGTCGTGCGGCTGGGTCCCTGTGGTGGGGTTCCAGCAGCAGGAAGAAGTCCTCCGCGTGTTGTTCGTCGATTTCTGAGTGGAGGCCGTAATGCGTCAGGTCGGCCTGAGCGACCCAGCCGCGGTTCACGGCCGCGTCGCCCGTGATGGCGGACACGGAGGCGAAGGCATACTCGATCGCGCCCATGCAGCCAATTCCTACTTGCAGGTCCTCCAACGTGCACACCGCGCTGAGAACGCTGTTGTACGCGTGGACGGCCGGCATCATTTTCAGGTCGTTCAGCCGTACGGTATCGCTGCCGATGCTGGCCAGAAATCGGCGGAAGGTCTCGTGATGGAATTCCTGAGAGCGGAATCCGCCGTGTTCCTCCACTACATTGCCCAGGATTCCGATGCGGTCCGCCGGATGCTCGATCCGGGACACCAGCGCAGCCATCGGACGGGCGAAGTAGGTGACGGCGAAACCTAGTTGCTCCTGGCTTGTGCGGAAGTCCTCCAACGACATACTTCCGTCCACCAGCGTTCGGAAGTACGGATTGTCCAGGACACCGGTCTTGGCCACGATGTCCTTGGCGTGCGCTGTCACCCGTGGGGCCCCGGTCGGCTGTGGATGGGTGGTCACGGTCGCCCTCCTGGCGTGTTGTTCCCGAGCGCGGCTCGACGCGGGACCGGCGGAGCCCCTCCGATCGCCGCTGCCGAGTGGAATCAGCCACCGGCGGTGCGGGGCTCCGGACGAGAGGACGCCGTCCGGTTCTGTCGGCTCAAGAACGCAGGGCTCCGAGGAGGCGGTGACCTCGGTCGTTCGGATCAGTACTGCTGTGGAACACGCGAATGGCCGCTCTCAGCTCGTCAGTTGAGATGGAGCCGGAACTGTCGGTGTCGATGTCGGTGAACGACACATCGATGTCTTCGTCGCTCAGCGCGAAGGAGGACTGAAACAGGCGTCTGAACTCGGACTTGTCCAGTTCGCCGTCTCCGTCGACGTCAGCGGTGGCGACGAAGACCTTGGCGGACGGCGTGACAATCCGCGCGTAGTCATCCAGCTTGTTCTCCAGGCTGACAAACCCAGCCAGGAATTCATCGCGTGATACGACGCCGTCCCCGTCCGTGTCCATAGGGACGAGCAATCTCTTCCAGTACTCCAGAATTGATCTCTGCAGCGCGTCGGCGGGGGCGGTTCCTGGCGCGAGTCCGAACTCCCTGGTCGTCCGTGCCACCCACGCGTGCACGTCGGTTTCGCTGACCCACCCGTCGCGCTCGCGATGGAACACGTTGTAGTAATGCCGGGCCTTGCTGTGGATGATGGACTTTTCCGGCATGCGAAGACCTCGATTTCCCTTGTGCGGTGGCGAATCGAATACCCACCGCGACCCGGTGCACGAGCAATGACTCGTCGCTCAGGATGGCAGCGATTCCCTTCCCGGACGCCGGCACCAAAGCTTCATCACTCATTCGAGTGAGTAACTTGGCTCGGCAGTTTCAGCCCGGTTCAAGGGCGTGGCGCCGACTGCCCGCCGGCGTCCGGGCCACAGCGTCCCGACATCCACGAGGCGGCCCCACCCAGCCCGAGCGACACGGCGTCAGCCCCGCCGATATCGCCCGGTCCTGCCCGGCTTTACAGACGGTCTCGACCAGTAGCACGGGTCCCGGGGCAACGGCCGCCATGAGCGCAAGGCGTAGTCTCCTCCGGCCATGCTCACGCTCCAAGCCACAATCCGCCATGGCTTCGCGTAGCGCGGCCTCAGTTGCCTCGCACGCGTGCCGCCTCGTTCCAACTCGAAACCGGGCCGTTCGACCGGACGTGGTCAGCCAACGCCGAACGAGCGGCATAGACGGCACGCCGCAACGCGATCAGGGACGTCGGGACCTCGGCGCCAGCCATGAACGCATGGCAGATGTCCCGCTGTTGACTACGCTGCGTAGCGCCGCGTCGGATCGGTCAGACGTCGAACGACAAGCACGACAAGCCCGCCCGGCCCGTGCGGCGCTTGAGGACGAACCGGCCGCCGGGCGGACCGGCCCCGTCAACTCGGACCCGTCAACCCTGGTCCGGGAAGCGGCCCGTGGCGCGCAGGTGCCAGCGGCGTTCCGCGTAGGCGAGGTCGTCGCGCCACAGGCGGCCCGCGACGGCGCGCATCAGTGGGCGCAGGGCGGGGGCCACGGCGCGGGCGGCGGCGAAGCCCGGTCGGTCGGAGGCGGCGACGACCGCCTCGACGACGGCGGTTCGCGGCCGGCCGCGGTCGTCGTCGCCGAGCGGGGTGGCATGGGTCTCCACGACGGACCCCTGCCCCTCGCCCTCGGTGATGCGCATGACGACCGTGCGCGGCTCCGGTGCCGTGAAGACCGCGCGGACGGGCACCACGGCCCGCCCGGCCACCTTGAAGGAGACGTCCACGGCGAAGCCGTCTCCGGCGTCGGACACGGCGTCGCCTTCCGGGGTGGACAGGACCGTGAGATCCGCGAAGGAGTACGGGTGCAGCCACGCGCCGTGCCAGGGGTCGAGCCGGTTGGCCACCACGTCCTCGGGCTCGCACACCCCGAAGCCGGTGTACACGGCGTCGACGGAGTCGGCCGCCTCGGGCCGGGGTGGCAGGACCGGCCGGTCCAACGGCCGCTCGCCGCCGGCCCGGTCGAGCCGTACCCACGCCAACACCCCGTCGTCGTACGCCGGGAACGGCTCCCAGCCCGCGAACGGGCCGCCGTCCAGGGCGAGTCCGTGCCAGTGGCAGATGAGTGTGCCGCAGTGCACCCGGCCGTCCTTGAGGGGCGCGCCGAGGTGGGGGCAGGCGCCGGGGCCGGCCACCAGGCGCCCCGACTCGTCGCGCCACGCGACGAGTTCGACGCCCGCGACGGTGCGTCCGAGCGGGCGGCCTGACCGTACATCACGGGCGGCGCCGATCACGTACCAGTTGCCCGACGGCCGGGCGAGCGCCCGCCGCAGCGCCGCGTCGATGAGAGCCGGCCTGGCCTCGCGCCAACTGGGCCGCTGGCGTTCCCAGTTGACGGGGTCGCGGCGCAGCCGCAGCGGGTATCGCCCGCGCCACCCGCCGTCCCCAGGCGCCTGCGAACCGTCGTCGTGGGCGCTCACGCCACCTCCTCGCGCACGGCGTCCCGCCGTGCCCGCTTCAGTTGTACGGCACTGGTCGCGGCTGGTGTGCCGGATACCCGCGCGGCGGCTCTGGTCCGGGCCGCCACCACCCGTACCAGCCCGTCGACCGCGACGGCGGCCCGCCGCCGGCGCGGCACGACGGCGCGGCGGTGCAGCACGGCGTACCCGTCGTCCGCGACGGCGTCGAGGATCCCGCCGTACAGGACGAACGCGGCGCGGATGCACGGCCGGGACACCGGTTCGAGCATGCCGAGTCCGGGCGCCGCCCGTCCGTAGACGCCACGGGTCAGGGCGACGGCGGCCTTCAGCGCGGCGGTGATCCGCCGGTCCCGGGCGCCGGTGGCGCGGCTCCACTCCAGCAGTTCGCGGTCGACTCCGTGGGCGGCGAGCAGATCGGCGGGCAGATAGACCCGGCCGCGGTCGAGGTCTTCGCCCACATCGCGTACGAAGTTGGTCAGTTGGAAGGCGACACCGAGCGCGGCGGCGTGCGGGGCGGCCTCCTCGCGCGGGACGACGGTGCCGAGCACGGGCAGCATCTGGAGGCCGATCACGGCGGCCGAGCCGTGCGTGTAGCGGCACAGGTCGTCGTAGGTGGCGTAGTCCGTGACTGTCAGGTCACTGCGCATGGCGGCCATGAAGTCGGTGAACAGCCGGTGGTCGATGCCGTAGGCCGCCGCGGTGTGGGCGAGCGCCCTGATCACCGGTTCGCGGCTGACGCCCGAGCACAGCCCGGCCGCCAACCGCTCCTGGAGGGTGGCGAGTTGGTCGGCGCGCTCAACAAGGGTGGCGGGTGATGCGAGATCGTCGACGATGTCGTCGGCCCAGCGGGCGAAGCCGTACAGGGCGTGAACGGCGGGGCGGCGTTCGACGGGCAGGAGGCGGGTGGCGAGGAAGTAGGTCTTGCCGTGGCGGGCGTTGAGCCGGCGGCACCGGGCGTAGGCGGCGCGCAGGTAGGGGTCGCGGATGCCGGCGGCGTCGAGTTCGCGGTCGGTCACGTGCGCCGTCCTCCGGGTACGCGGGCCGTCGCACGGAGGCCGGGGCCGGGGCCGCCGGGGCCGGTGACGCGGGCGGCGGCGAGCTTGCCGGAGATCAGGACGGTGGGGACGCCGACTCCGGGGGTGGTGCCGCAGCCTGCGAGCACGGCGTTCACGGTGCCGCGCACCAGGTTGCGCGGGCGGAAGGGGCCGGTCTGCGCGAACGTGTGGGCGGCGGCGAACGGGGTGCCCGCAGCGTGCCCTTCGGCGGCCCAGTCGGCGGGGGTGACCAGGCACTCCTCCTCGATGGCGGCGCCGAGTCCGGCCAGCCCCCGGCGTTCCAGCTCGGTGAGGAGGCTGTCGCGGTAGCGGGGGCCGAGGTCCGCCCACTCCTGGACACCGGGCCCGATACGGGTGTTGGGGCAGGGAGCGAGGATGTAGTGGAGGTGGCGGCCCGGCGGTGCGAGCGTCGGGTCGGTGGCCGTGGGACGGGTGATGAGCAGGGAGGGGTCGCTCATGAGGCTCCCGGTGTGCGTCAGTTCCCGGAACGTGCCCTTCCAGGCATGTCCGAACGAGATGGTGTGATGGCCCAGCCCCGGCCAGGTGCGGTCGGTGCCCGCGTGCAGGATCACCGCGGACGGCGAGAACCGCAGCGGTACCGGGCGGTGCGGCGCCCGGCCGAGCAGGCGGTAGGTGACGGGCAGGTCGGGGGTGAGGACGACCGCGTCGCAGGGGATGCGTACCTGGTCGTCGCCCCGGCCGGTGATGACGGCCGTGATCCGGTCGCCGGCGCCACCGCCTGATCCGCCAACGGATCCCCCGCCGGACCGTTCGAGCCGGGTGACGTCGTGGCCGTAACGGAAGTCGGCGCCCGCGTCCGCCGCCGCGTCGGCCATGGCGCGGGGCAGGGCGTACATGCCGCCGCGCGGGAAGTAGACCCCGGCGACGGTGTCCATGTACGCGATGACGGCGTACGCGGCCAGGGCCTTGGCGGGCGGAATTCCGGCGTACAGAGCCTGGAAGGAGAAGACCCGGCGCAGGCGTTCGTCCGAGATGAACGCGCCGATACGGGCGTCGAGCCGGCCGAAGCCGCCGAGTGCGGCGAGACGTGCCAGGTCGGGGTGGAGCAGTCGTAGCGGTGAGTCGAAGTTGGTGTCGATGAAGCGGCGCATCTGGACCGCGTACAGCTTCTCCAGCCAGTGGCGCAGCCGCCGGTAGCCGTACGCCTCGCGGGCTCCGGCGAAGCGTTCGACCTCCGCCGCCATGGCGTCGGCGCCGGTGTGGACGTCGAGTGCGCTGCCGTCGGCGAAGCGCGCCCGGTAGGCGGGGTGCAGCGGAACGAGGTCGAGCCGGTCGGCGAGTGTGTCGCCGACGGCGGCGAAGGTCTCCTCGACGAGGTCGGGCATGGTCAGGACGGTGGGGCCGGTGTCGATGTGGTAGCCGCCGCGTTCGACACGGCCGGCCCGGCCGCCGGGCCGGGTGCCGCGCTCCACGACGGTGACGGCGCGTCCGGCGCCGAGGAGGTGCAGGGCGGCGGAGAGGCCGGCGAGTCCGGCACCGACCACGACGACGTGGTCGGTGGGTCCGTCGAGTGTCTTCACCGGCCGCTCCCCCGGCCGGCGTCGAGCAGCGGCGCCACGTGTGCCGGCGCCGCGTCCACCGACATCGCCGCCGGCTGCGGTGGGCCGGACGGCGCGTACGGGTCGGCCCCCGTGGACTCGCCCGGTGCGGCGACGCCGGCGACGGCGCGGAAGAGTGCGCCGAGCCGCCCCCGCGCGGTGGGATCGACGGTGACGTCTGCCAGATGACGGACGCTCTGCGCGGCGAGCCGGTCGATCGTGGCGACCACGAGATCCTTCGCGCCGGTGTCGGTGAGTACGGCCCTGACCCGGTCCAGATCCCCTTCGGACAGGCCCCGGTCCCCGAGCGCGCCGTCGAGGAGCGTGCGGGACGCCGTGTCGCCGTGGGCCTCGGCGCGGGCGCGGGCCACGGCGACGAGGTAGGTGAGCTTGCCCTCCCGGATGTCGTCGCCGCTGGGCTTTCCGGTGCGCCGGGGATCGCCGAAGACGCCGAGGAGGTCGTCACGGAGCTGGAAGGCGAGGCCGGCGCGGCGGCCCGCCGAGCACAGCCCGTCGACGGTGGCCTCGTCCGCGCCGGCCAGCGCCGCGCCCAGGGCCAGGGGCCGCTCGACGGTGTATCTGGCCGTCTTCAGGCACGCGGCGCGGATCGCCCGGACCGCGGAGCGCGAGCCGGCCGCCTGGCTGTGCAGGTCGAGGTACTGGCCGGCGACCATCTCCGTACGCATCGCCCGCCACACCTCGCGCACCCGGCGCCGCCGTTCGGGGGCGAGGTCGGCGTCGGCCAGCGCGTCGGCCACCGTGTCGTCGGCCCAGGCCAGGGCCAGGTCTCCGACGAGGACGGCGGCCGCCGTACCGAAGGGGACGGCGGCGCCGGGGCTGGCCGGCGCGCCGGGACCCGCGGCCGCGCCGGGGCTCGTCATCGCGCCGTGACGCGCGGCGAAGTCGGTGTGCACGGCGGGCCGGCCACGCCGCAGCGGGGACCCGTCCATCACGTCGTCGTGCACGAGGGCGCAGGTCTGGATGAGTTCGAGCCCGGCGGCGATACTCAGGACGGCTCCCGTCCCGGCCTCGCCCCCGCCGCAGGCGCGCAGGCCCCACCACAGGAACTGCGACCGGATGCGCCTGCCGCCGCGCAGCGTGAAGTCCGCGACGTGTTCGGCGATGTCGCGGGCGAAGACCGCGTCGAGCTCCGCCGCGTCCCGGACCCTGTCCCGCAGCACGTGGGCGAGTTCACGTTCGACGGCCGCCGCCACGTCGCGGTCGACGGCGTCGCGTGTCACGCCGTCCGGCCGCGGGGCGTCCCGGCGTCCTGCGGAGGGTCGTGTCCCGGCCCCGCTGGGGCGCATCGCGTTTCCTCTCCTCGCGTCGGACGGCTGAGTTCACCGTTCATTCGGATCGGACGGGGAGTTCGGATGCGCTGTCCCCGGCGAAGCTCTGATGGCCCCTCAGTCCACCACGGCAGTCGGTCGCCCGCCGGGCAACCGAGTCAGTGGTGCGCCTATTCGGGTGAACCGGCGCTGCCGACCGAACCGGGCGCCCGGCCCTCGGCCGAGCGCGCCGGGCCACCAAACGCCGGGCCACCAAGCGGTGGGCCGAACCGGGCAACCCGGCCGACGCTCCCGCATCCGCGCGCCCCGCACGGACAGAATCCCCGGGCACGAGTGATCCACCTGAGGAGAAGTGGCTCCATGACCGTCTCGGTCGTCCTGTTCACCAGCGACCTGCGCCTGCACGACAACCCCACCCTGCACGCCGCCGTCACGGGCGCCGACGAGGTGGTGCCGCTGTTCGTCCTCGACGAGGCCATCGTGTCGGCCGGGTTCGCCACGCCCAACCGGCGGGCGTTCCTCGCCGACTGTCTGACCGATCTCGACGCGGCGCTCCGCGAGCGCGGCGGCCGGCTCGTCGTACGCGCCGGCGACGTGGTGGAGGAGACCCGCGAGGTCGCCGCCGAGGCCGGAGCCGGTGAGGTGCGGACCGCCGGCGGGGTCAGCGGCTACGCGCAGCGGCGCGAGGAACGGCTGCGCCGCGCCCTGGAGTCCGACGGCCGCCGGCTGCACGTCCACGACGCCACGCTCACCGCGCTGCCGCCGGGCGCCGTCACGCCGGGCGGTTCGGATCACTTCGCGGTCTTCACCCCGTACTTCCGCCGCTGGTCGCGGGAGCGCCTGCGCGACGTACTCGCGGCACCCCGGACCGTACGGGTACCGGCCGGCGTCGGCTCCGGCCGCGTGCCGGCGCGCACGGACGTGCCGGGCGTCTCGGACGGTCTCGCCGCGGGTGGCGAGACGGTGGGCCGCAAGCGCTTCGCCGACTGGAAGCGCCACGGACTCGCGACGTACGAGGCCGGCCACGACGACCTGGCCGGTGACGTCACGTCACGGCTCTCGCCGCATCTGCACTTCGGCACCCTCTCCCCCACCGAGCTGGTGCGGCGGGCGCGCCGGGCGGGCGGTACGGGCTCCGAGGCGTTCGTACGGCAGTTGTGCTGGCGGGACTTCCACCACCAGGTGCTGGCCGCCCGGCCCGACGCCTCGGTCGCCGACTACCGCACCAAGCACGACCGTTGGCGGTCCGCTGAGTCCGCCGGCGAGGAGATCGAGGCCTGGCGGGCGGGCCGCACCGGCTATCCGGTGGTGGACGCCGCCATGCGTCAACTGCGCCACGAAGGGTGGATGCACAACCGGGGCCGGCTGCTGACCGCGAGTTTCCTCACGAAGACGCTGTACGTGGACTGGCGTATCGGCGCGCGCCACTTCCTGGAGCTGCTGGTGGACGGCGACATCGCCAACAACCAGCTCAACTGGCAGTGGATGGCCGGTACCGGCACGGACTCGCGCCCCAACCGGGTGCTCAACCCCGTGACCCAGGGCAAGCGCTACGACCCGGACGGGCGGTACGTACGCCGCTGGGTACCGGAGCTGAGCGGGCTGGCGGGCGCGGCCGTCCACGAGCCGTGGAAGCTCCCCGGCCTGGAACGGTCCCGGTACGACTACCCGGACCCGCTCCTCGAACTGGCCGAGGGCCGCGACCGCTTCCAGCGCGCACGCGGCCTGACCGACTGACGGGGTCCGCCCGGCGGCCGTCGCCCTGGGCAAGCCACCGCCTAGGGTCTTTCGTTTGGATCAGGCCGGATGAGGGAGCGGGGTCTGGTGCCGCGCCGGGCTGATCCCCGAAGATCCGCCGGACAGGACCTACGGCCGGCCGAGGTCGCGCAGGATTTCGCGGGCCGCCCGCGCCCCGGACGCCAGCGCGCCCTGGACGGACCCCGTCGTGCGGTGGTCACCGCACACATAGCGGCCCGGACCGACGCGGGAGGTGCGGGTGAGCGGCTGAGGATGCGGCATCGCGGGCAGCGCGTCGCGGACGGTGCGCGCCGTCAGCAGGGTCCAGCCGGCGGTGTCCGTCCCGTACGTCTGCGCGAGCGCGTCCCGCAGCCCGCGCTCCCGGCCCTCCGTGTCCTCGCCGAGGACGGAGGTGGCGATCAGCGAGGAACCGGCCGGCGCGTATCCGGGCACCACCTCGCTCAGGACGCAGCTGTTCAGGAAGCGCAGCCGCGTGTCGGTGAGCAGCGTGGGCTCGGTCAGTGGCGGCTTCGGCGCCGTGTGGAAGTACGTGGTGACGACACGGTACGGCGGCAGATCCAGGCCGGGCAGCAGTTGACCGGCAGGCCCCGGTCCGGTCGCGACGACGACGATGTCCGCGGCGGTCTCCGTGCCGTCGGCGAGCAGGACGCCGTCGTCGGTGAGCCGGTCGACCGGGGACTCGAACCGTACGGTGTCCGCCGGCAGCGCGTCGGCCAACTGCCGCGGCACGGCGCCGATCCCGTCCGCCGGCAGGCAGAGCGTGCCCCGCAGCATGCTGCGCCACACGAGGTGGAAGACGCGGCTGGACGTCTCCAGTTCGTCTTCGAGGAACACGCCGGACAGGAACGGCCGGAAGAACAGATCGGTGAACTCCTCGGAGATCCCGGCCGCGGCGAGGGCGGTCCGCGTCGTGTGGTCCTCGGCGCGCTTCAGCGGCCGGACGGGCCCGAGCATGTCGCGGGCGGACAGCGCCGCGAGGGCGATCAGGTCGCGGACTCCCACCGACCGGCCGCCCAGCGGGCTCGTGGCCGTACGCGGTGCGCGGGTGGGGTCGGCGAAGTGGACCCGGCCGCGGTCGGTGTGGACGAGAACCCCCGGTGTGAACGGGCGCAGGCGGAGATCGCGCAGCGCCAGGCGGCGTTTGGCCTGCGGGTAGGAGGTGTTGAAGACCTGGAAGCCCCGGTCGATGACGAAGCCGTCGAGGCGATCGGTACGCATGCGCCCGCCGACGCGGTCCGCCGCCTCCAGTACGGCGACGGTCAGACCGGTCGCGAGCAGATCGTGCGCGCAGGCGAGGCCGGAGAGTCCCGCTCCGACCACCAGGACATCGGGGGCGCCACGGGATGCGGGCATGAGGAGGACCGTCCTTCGCGTCGGGTGCCGGGCGGGCGGGGGCCGTGCGGCGTCGGTTCTACGTTCGGAGTGTTCGGAGTGTTCGGAGCGTTCGGAGCGTTCGGAGTGCGCATGGTTCGAGGGTTGCGAGTGGTTCGAAGGATCCGTGCGATTCCTGCGTGCTGCGTCCTTCCTACGTCCCTTCGGCGTCCGGCCCCGGACACGTCAGCGCGGCCGGTCCGGTGCCTGCGGTGCCGTAGAGGCGGGCCAGGGTCGCGACCGCGTCGCGCAGTCCGTGGGCGCGTGGTATCCCCGGCAGGGGCGGCCCCGCCCACCCCGGCCCGGCGAGCATGACCTCGGGGCTGCCGCGCGCCCCCTTCACGCCCCAACTGCCGGCGGCGATGTGCTGTGCCAGCGGGCGGCTCGCCGTCGAGCGGGACTGGGACCAGAGCACGACCGCCCGGGGGCCGGTGCGGCGGGCCGCCTCGTCCAGTGCGGCCACCGGGACGGCGGCGCCGAACATCCTTGTGGGCAGGCCCAGTTCGCCCAGCGCGGCGGTCAGTGCCTCGATGGGGAGGGTGTGCTGCTCGCCCGGTACGCAGGCCAGCAGCACCGGCCCGGCGTCGGTCCTGCGGGGTGGGGCGGGCCGTACCCGGCGCAGGGCCGACGAGATGTGCCACGACAGCAGGTGCTCGACCTCGACGTACTTGTCGCCCGAGGAAGCCCACTTGCGTCCCACCGCGCGCAGCGTCGGCATCATCACCGCCTCCCAGGCGCCGACCAGGCCGTACTCGCCGACGAACGACGTGAGCAGTTCGTCCACGAGGGGCGCGTCCAGGCGTACGGCGGCGCGGGAAAGGCCCCGGCACTCCAGCCGTACATCGCCGAGCGGCAGCGCGCGGCCAGTTGGAGTGCCGTGGGCCGGCGCGGGCGGGCCGGGCGGGCCAGGCGCGTCGGCGCTCAGGTCGCGGGCCGCACGGGCGGCCTCGGCCGGAGGGACCCCGGCGGCGGTCAGGCGGCACATCCGTTCGAGCATCGCGACGTCGACGGGGGTCCAGCGGCGGTGCCGGCCGTCCTGGCGTGCGGCGGGGCCGATGCCGTAACGCCGGTCCCAGGAGCGCAGCGTGGTCGGTGAGACGCCGAGTCGGCGGGCCACGGCTCCGGTGGCGATGCCCGCGCCCGCTCCGAGGTCCGCGCGGTCGCCTTCGATCTCGACCTCGTGCGTCGATTCGCTCACGTGATCACTGTACGAGCCGCCGAAGGCACCCGCCCGGGGCCGCCGGCCACGGCTGTCATCCCCGGGGGTCCGGCGAGGCACCGGTTTCCGGTTCCAGACAGCCGCGCAGCCGGTGCAGGCCGCGGCGTACATGGCTCTTGACGGTGCCCAGCGGCAGCCCCGTCCGCTCGGCGATCTGCACCTGGGTGAGGTCGTCGAAGAACGCCAGTGACAGCAGGCGCCGTTGGGCCTGGGGAAGCGTCCGCATGGCCCGCAGCACCAGCACCCGGTCCAGTACCGCCTCGGGGTGGTCGGCGGGGCGCGGCGGGCGGGTGTCGGCGGCGGCGGTCGCCGCGGCGACGAGCGCGGTACGGCGGGTACGGGCGGCCAGGGCGTCGACGATCTTCCGCCGGGTGATGCCCACGATCCACGCGGCGATCGGCCCGCGCTCCGGCCGGTAGCCGGCCCGCCCCCGCCACACGCCGAGGAAGACCTGCTGGGTGATGTCCTCGGCCTCTTTCGCGTCGCCCAGGGAACGGGCGGCCAGGGTGTGCACCAGCGGTCCCCAGCGCCGGTAGGCGTCGGCGAGCGCGTCCGGGTCCCCACGCAGCAGGGCGGCGGCGAGTTCTGCCTCGGTACGGATCTCCTCGACCGGCACGGATGCGTGGGGCCGGGCGGCGGTGTCGGCGTACGTCGTGTTCACAGCGGCTCCTCCTGCCGGAAGCCACCCGGCCGGCGGGAACGGGCGGAGACGTCGGCCACTGTTGCCAAAACGACGCGCCGGGGGCAACACGCATCGTTTCCGCATCGTCTGGTGTGTCGGGCGCGCCACGCGAGCGTCGCGCCGGTCCGGGAGCGCCCGGGGAACGCCTGGGGCACGCCTGGGGCACGCAGTAGGCCTGGTACGCCTGGCCGTCGCCGTCACGAAATGCCACGTGCCCGGGCCCGTGCGACCGTGAGGGGTGTCGTTCGACCGGACGGCAGAGGCAGGACTGGGCCGGACGGTAACCCCATCCGTCCGACGTTCCCGCTTTCCCCGCAGGAGGAGTCACCACATGAACATCTCCCGCAACTCTCGCGGCACTCGTAGCCCGCGCGGCTCCCGCTTCGGCCGCACGGCGGTGGCGGTCTCTGCCGCCGTGGTGCTGCCCGTTTCGCTGGGAGTCCTGGCGCCCCAGGCATTCGCGAGCAGCACCGCGACGGATCCGTTCGGCTCCGGATGTTCGTCCCTGCCCCAGAGTGGCGCGGGCAGCGCCGCGAGCATGGCCACCGAGCCGGTCGCGACCGCCGCGTCCCACAACCCCGAGCTTTCCACGCTGACCACGGCGATCCAGCAGGCCGGGCTCACGGACACGCTCAACAACGCCAAGAACGTCACCGTGTTCGCGCCGACGAACGCCGCCTTCGCCAAGATGCCGAAGGCGGACCTCGACGCGTTGCTCGCGGACAAGGCTCAGCTCACCAAGGTGCTGAACTACCACGTGGTCGACAAGAAGATCGACAAGTCGCAGCTCGCGAACGGTACGTTCACGACGATGGAGGGCGGCACGCTCACCACATCGGGTTCGGGCACCACGTTCAAGGTCAACGGCACGGCGACGATCGTGTGCGGTGACATCACGACGTCCAACGGCACGGTCAACCTCATCGACACCGTGCTGGTGCCCAAGTAGGCACCCGTACCGCACCTCGTCCCCGCCCTCCGGTCCGACGACGCCCGGCCGGAGGGCGGGGACCGGCTGCCCGCGCGGGCGCCCGGAGAGTCATCGGTACGTCGGCCCGTGGGTCTTCCGGTAGGCGGACGGGGTCACTCCCACCTCTCTACGGAAGAGGCTCCGAAAGTTCGCCGCCGTGCCGAAACCCGTCGCTCCGGCGATCCGCTCGACGGACCAGTCGGACCTCTCAAGGAGTCGGCGCGCGGCGAGGATCCGCTGGCGGGCGACCCAGTGCATGGGAGGCATTCCCGTCTCGCGCACGAAACGCCGGATGAAGGTTCTCCGCGACAGCAGGCTGTGGTCCGCCAGGCGCTGCACCGTGATCGGCGATCCGATGTTCTCGATCGCCCATTCCCGAGTCGCCCGCAGGCCGGCGCGCGAAGGGCTGGGCGCGTCCCTGTACTGCGGCTCGTGCGCACTACGGACGGGGGAGAAGACGACGTCCCTCGCCACGTCGTCCGCGACCGTGGTCCCGAAATCAGCCTGAATGACATGGAGGCACGCGTCCATTCCCGCGCCCGCTCCTGCGGACGTAAGGATTGTCCCGTCCTTGACGAACAGTCGATTCTCAACGACATCGACCTCGGGATACATCGACCGAAGTTCATCGGTATGGCGCCAATGTGTCGTAGCCGTCCTCCCATTCAGCATTCCGCAGGCCGCGAGCGCGAAAACACCCGTACAGACGGCGACGACACGGGCACCTCGCTCAACGGAAATCCGCAGCGCTTTCAGATATTCCTCGGGGAGGGGCTGGTTCGGATTCTCATATCCCGGCACCACGACGACATCGGCGCACTCCAGGTCGGAGAGCGAGTGCGTGACTCTGATGTCCGCGGCCACATCGACGTGCCCCGGTCCGTCGCTCGAATCGTCGGCCGGGTCGTCGGCCGGGTCGAGAGCATGGTCGCCGCACACGAAGACCCGATAGCCCGGATGCCGGCCAAACACATGCGCCGCGATGCTGACGTCCAGCGCGTAGACCCGTGGCATCGCGAGGATCGCGACAGCTGTCGTGCCTTCTTCTCCGGACCGCACTTCCGCTCCCTCGTCCCTCCGTACTTCCGCGCTTTCCGCGCTTTCCGCCCAACCTAGCCCACGAGCAAGGATGTCGGACCTGGTCCCCGGTCCGGCACGATCCTTGCGGTGAGTGGCACAACCGGCTCTGGTCCACCCCGACCCGCTCCGATACGGTTTTTATGTAATTCCCTTTGCGGAACTCACCTTTGACGATCGGAGCACCATGGGCAACGCGAATCAGGTCG
The DNA here is from genome assembly GCF_045040315.1 of Streptomyces sp. NBC_01508. Classification (NCBI taxonomy): domain Bacteria; kingdom Bacillati; phylum Actinomycetota; class Actinomycetes; order Kitasatosporales; family Streptomycetaceae; genus Streptomyces; species Streptomyces sp. NBC_01508. The sequence goes on from NZ_CP109419.1 coordinate 405,719, forward strand.
AAAGCTTCGGAGTCCCCTGGGAAGAGAGTTACGGGTACGCGCAAGCGGTCAAGCGCGGCGACACCATCCATCTCTCCGGTCAGGTGGCACACGACGGGACACGACTCGTCGCCCCCGCGCCACTCAACGACTCCGGACCGGTCACCGATTTCACCAACATGGGCGAGCAGTTGCGCCAGTGCTATGTCAACGCGGCGGAATTGCTGAAGCGTTTCGGCGCATCGCTGGACGACGTCGTCGAGGAAGTCCTCTACGTGATCGACATAGACGCGGCGGACGCCGCGGCGGGACCGGTGCGCAAGGAGGCGTACGGCCGACCGGACCCGCAGGTGGCCAGCACCATGGTCGGCATCTCTCGGCTGGCCTTCCCGGAGCTGCTGGTCGAGGTGAAGTTCACCGCCCGGGTCTGACGAACGGCCGGACGCGGCCGTTCGTCGGACCTGTCGGACCCGTCGGGTCCGTCAGACCCGTCGGACCGCCGCTCCGTCAAGCGCCGTGTTCGGGTCGGGCCGAAGGCGACAGATATACGCGGCAGTTACGCAGGCCGGGCAGGTCCGGAATCCGCTCGACCCGCCAGCCCCTCGCGTACGCCGGCGGCCGGGCCGGTCCCGCCACCACGAACGCCACCGGCCGCTGGCGCGCGACGGCCACGAGTTCACCGGGGGTGATGCTCCCGTCGTGACCGCCGGTCTGCCGTGACGCGCAGCCGACCCGGAAGGCGACCCTGATCGCCTCCGTGCCGCTGACCACACACGGCGGCCGGACGCCCTGCCGCGCGAACTCGGCCGCGATCCGGTCGAACTTGATCCGGTCGGCACGGCTGCGCTCTGCCCGGTCGGCGACGACGGACCCCTGCACCCACAGATGCGCGACCGCCGCCGTAACCAGCAGCGCCACGACCGGCGGGCGGGGCCGGGCGGTCCTGACGAGCCAGGTCAGGAAGAGCGCGACGGGCAGGGCGAAGAGCGCGTACACGGGAAGCAGGAAGCGCGGCGCGGCGTAGCCGATCAGCAGCAGGTACTGCGCGGCCATCGACAGGCCGACCAGCGTCGGCACCAGGACGAGCGGCAGCCGCCGCAGGCGCGCGGCGACGAGCACTCCGCCGAGGGTGAGCAGCGGCAGGGCGAACCACCAGATCGCGGTGGCCGGCCGCCGCCAACTGACGTCGCAGGGGCGGCAGAGCAACCGCCCGTCGAGCGAGCGCATGTGGTCGCCGAAGACGAGGTGCCAGCCCAGGTGGCCCTGGATCTCGCTGGCCCGTGCGAGCCGCGTGAAGAGCCCGCCGTAACTGACGTACGCCTCGATGATCCACTCCGCGCAGCCGATGGCGCCGCCCGCGGCGAGCGCCGCCAACAGTGCCCATCGCCGCCACCGTCCGACGGCGAGCGCGATGAGTGCGAGCGGCGCGGTGAGCCAGAAGGCGTCGGTGGGGCGCATGAGCGCGACGAAGGCCACCGCGACGCCGAGGCCGACGAGGGCCGTGCGGTCGGTCCGGTCACGCGCGGCCCTCAGGAAGAGGCCGACGGCGCTGAGGCAGCCGAGGGCGACCCAGAGGTTCGGCATGACCTGCGGGCCGTAGAAGACGGTGATCCACAGTCCGGCGAACAGGGCGCCGGCGAGGGCGAGTACGGAGGCGGGAAGCAGGCGTCGCCACACCCAGAGGGCGAGGAAGAGTCCGGCGCCCGAGAGCAGTGCCAGATAGACGCGGAGTACGTCGATGGAGGAGGTGAGGGAGGTCACCGGTGCGATGAGGAAGGTGATGCCCCGTGCCCGTGGGGCGCTGAAGAACGCGGTGTCGGAGGCGGCGCGGCTGACTTGGCTGGTGTACACCGTCTCGTCCCAGCCGAGCCCGGATCCCGGTACGACGAAGACGAGTTGAACGATCGTGTACACGCTCGCGACGACCGCCAGCCACAGGAGACCGCCGTCGGCCGTCCAGTCCCGGCCGGGGCGGCCCGTCTCGCGCAGGCCGGTCGCGACGGCCTTGGTCTGTGTCATGGGCCAAAGCTGCCTGGCCGCGCCTACCGGGCCGACGGGACACGCCACGGGCCGAATATTAAGAAATCGCATCTAAAGCATACGATTCACTCGTTCGGTTTGTATGTGGGCGTCAGCGGCTCCGCTCGGGCCGTGACCATCCGGCGCGCCAACTGGACGATGTGGGACCGCAGATCAGAGTCGTCGGCGGCGGCCGGGCCGCCCAGAATCAGCCGGGTGATCTGCGGGAAGGCGGTGGGCAGGATGGCGAGGCCGATGAGCGCGAGGAGCGTGCTCGCCGCCTCGCTGTCGGACTCGGAGCCCAGCGTCTCGGAGAGCGTCCCGACCATGTCCCGGTAGCGGACGGTGCGCGACCGCTCGCTCGGCAGGCCGTCGCCACCGCAGCCGTCACCGCCGCCGTCGTCGTAGTGCAGGGCCTCCCACATCATCAGGCGCAGCAGTTGGGGGTTGTCGCGGTGGAGGTCGTAGATGCGGCCGGCGTACTCGGCCGGATCGCCGGACGGCGGTCCGAGCAGCGCGGCGTGCTCGGTCAGGGCCTCGGCGATGACGGCGGCGAACAGCTTCTCCTTGCTGCCGAAGTAGCCGTAGATCCGTTCCTTGCTGACGCCCGCCCGCTCGGCGATCCGGCTGACGCGTGCGCCGCCCATGCCGTGGGCGGCGAATTCGTCGCGGGCCGCGGCGAGCAGCCGGTTGCGGGTTCCTGCCAGTTGATCGGTGCGGGGCATGGCGGAACCCTACATTGCCGACCAGACGGTTGGTTGGCTACGGTGCCGATCATGACGTCGACGCGAGGAGAGCAGTGCTGATGGCCGACGCGGAGGTATGGGTGACCGGCCTCGGGGCGACCACGCCGCTGGGCGGTGACGTGGCGACCACATGGGCGGCGATGCGGGCCGGGGAGAACGGGATCGGGGTGCTGGACGACGACTGGGCGGCCGGGCTGCCCGTCCGGCTGGCGGCCGGGCTGCGGGTGGACCCGGCGACGGCGCTGCGGCGGACCGAGGCCCGCCGGCTGGACCGGTGCGAGCAGGCCGCGCTGGTCAGCGCCCGCGAGGCGTGGGCCGACGCGGCGCGCCCGGAGGCCGATCCGGAACGGATCGCGGTCGTGATCGGCACGGGTGTCGGCGGCGTACTGTCACTGCTCGGCCAGGACGACATCCTGGAGGAGTCCGGGCCGCGCAAGGTCTCGCCGCACACCGTGCCCATGCTGATGGCCAACGGGCCGGCGGCCTGGGTGAGCATCGATCTGGGGGCGCTCGGCGGGGCGCACACACCGGTGAGCGCGTGCGCGTCCGGGGCTGAGGCCATCGCGGCCGGGCTCGATCTGATCCGGCTCGGCCGCGCCGACGTGGTCGTGGCGGGCGGGACGGAGGCGTGTCTGCACGGGCTGCCGCTGGCGGGGTTCGCCCAGATGATGGCGCTGTCCACGGCCAACGACGATCCGGCGGGGGCGTCGCGACCGTTCGACGCGGGACGCGACGGCTTCGTCCTGGGCGAGGGCGCCGCCGTACTGGTGCTGGAGCGCGCCGAGTTCGCCCGCTCGCGCGGCGCGCGTCCCCACGGGGTGCTGGCCGGCGCCGGGGTGACGTCGAGCGGGCGGCACATCACCGCCTCGGACACCACGGGCCAGGTGCGCGCCATCCGTACGGCCCTGAGGTCGGGCGGGCTCGCCGCGCGGGATGTCGGACTCGTGCACGCGCACGCGACGTCGACACCGCAGGGTGACGTGGCGGAGGCGGACGCCGTCGCCGAGGCGGTCGGCAGGCACCCGGTCGTCACCGCCACCAAGTCCATGACGGGCCATCCGCTGGGCGCGTCCGGGGCCCTGGGGGCGATGGCGACGGTGCTCGCGCTGCGCGACGGGACGGTGCCGGCGACCCGGAATCTGGACACCCTCGATCCGGCGATCGACCTGGACGTCGTATCCGGCGGTCCGCGCCGGGGCGCCTGGACGGCGGGAGTCGCCAATTCCTTCGGCTTCGGCGGCCACAACGTCTCGCTCGTCTTCACCGCGGCAGAGTCGCGGGCGGGGGCGGGGGCGGGGGCGGTGTCCTGATCCCTCGTTTGGACACCTCGTGCCGCTACACCGAAGATATGGGGAGAAATATCCCCTTTCGGATGGTGAGGGCGCGTACCCATGCCGCAGCGCACCACACGACGGTTGTCGGTCGGATATCTCGGCGCCGCGGTCGTCTTCGCGATCGGCATGGTGGGTACGACGCTGCCCACACCGCTGTACGGGCTCTACCGCGAGCAACTCGGCTTCTCCGAGTTCATGGTGACGGTCGTCTTCGCCGTCTACGCCTTCGGGGTCATCGCCGTCCTGCTGCTGGCGGGCAACTTCTCCGACCAGGCGGGCCGCCGCCCGGTGCTGTTCATCGGCCTCGGTCTCTCCGCCGCCAGCGCGGTCTGCTTCCTCACCCAGGGCGGGCTGCCCCTGCTGTTCGCCGGCCGCCTCCTGTCGGGTTTCGCCGCCGGGCTGTTCAGCGGAGCCGCCACGGCCACCGTGATGGAGCTGGCGCCGCCGGGCCGCGAGGCGCGTGCGGGGCTGGCCGCCACGGCGGCGAACATGGGCGGCCTCGGGTGCGGCCCGCTGCTGGCGGGGCTGCTCGCGCAGTACGCGCCGAATCCGCTGCGGCTGCCGTTCGTGGCGGCACTGGCGCTGGTGGCCGTGGGTGCCGTCCTCACGTGGTTCCTGCCGGAGACGGTGCGGCACCGGACGCGCCGGCCCAGGCTCCGTCCGCGGGGACTGAAAGTGCCGCCGGAGGTACGCGGGGTCTTCGCGCCGGCGGCGCTGGCCGCGTTCGCCGGCTTCGCGCTGCTGGGCCTGTGCACGGCGGTGACGCCGACGTTCATCGCGAAGACCTTGGGCGAGACCAATCTGGCGGTGTCGGGCGCCGTCGTGTTCTCGGTCTTCCTGGCCTCCACCGTCGGTCAGTCCCTGATGGGACGGGTGGGTGCGGGCGCGGCGCTGCCGGCCGGCAGCCTGGTGCTGGTGGTGGGGCTCGTCCTGGTGGGCGCTTCCCTGTTCGTGGAGTCGCTGCCGCTGCTGGTGATCGGCGTGGTCTGCGGCGGTCTCGGCCAGGGGCTGGCGTTTCGCGCCGCGATCACGGCCATCGGCGCGGCGGCACCCCCGGAGGCGCGCGGCGGCACGATCTCGACGTTCTTCGTGGTCGCGTACATCGGCATCTCGCTGCCGGTGATCGGCATCGGCGCGCTGACACTGGTGCTGAACCTGCGGGTCGTCGGGCTGATCTTCACCGCGTGCGTGGCGGTGCTGGCGGCGTGTGTCGGGCTGTACGAGCTGCGGATCCGGCGGCACGCGGACACCGCGTCCGGCGGCTGAGCGGGTGGCACCCCGCCACACCCCGGCCGGGACTCAGCGGACGCGGGCGACCCCGACGTGGAAGCCGCTCTCCTCGCTCGCCGGCACCGGCGGAGAACCGATCGACCTCGGCCCGGCCGCGGGGCCGCGGGGTGATACCACCGGACCGGTAGGTACCGGTGACCTTCTCCGCCTGTTCGGGGTCCAGGAAGTCCGCGGTGCCGTGCGAGATCACCAGGAGGCTGCCGGACGGCAGGGCGTCGACGAGGGTCCGGGTGACGCCGTACGGATCGTCGTCGTCCCCGAGGGAGTGCAGCGACGCGACGAGGGGCAGCGCGACGGGCCGCTCGAAGTCCAGGAAACCGCAGGCGTGTTGGAGCACGCCGCGCGGTTCGCGTACGTCGGTCTCCAGGTAGTCGGTGGCCCCTTCGGCCGCGCTGACCAGCAGGGCCTCGGCGTACCGGAGGACGACCGGGTCGTTGTCCGCGTAGACGATCCGTGCGGCCGGGACGACCCTCTGCACGATCTGGTGCGGGTTGGGCTCGGTGGGGGTGCCGGACGTCATGGGCCGGATGATGTCAACGGGGGCGCGCCCGATGACGCGGCCTCCCCCTGGGTTGGCTTCAACTGCTTTGTGGTGTGGGCCTGTTGGAGCCGGGCGCCGCTGCCGCGGCACGCGCCCGCCAGCAGTACGACGAGCGCCGCCGTCCCTCCGCCGAGCAGCATGACCGTGGACGGCGAGGAACGGTCGAGGGCGAGGCCGCCGACGAGCGCGCCGACGGAGATGGTCGCCTGGAACGACGCGGTGAACAGGACCGAGGACGCCTCCGGTGTCTGCGGGGAGGCGTTGGCGAACCAGGTCTGCGAGCAGACCGGAACGGCGCCGTACGCGATGCCCCAGACCGTCAGCAGCGCGATCGCGCCGATGTCCCACCGGCCGAGAACGGGCAGCGGCAGGGTCGCGCCGGATATCAGCGCGGCGGCTGTCACGAAGGTGGCCCTCGGGTGGCGTACCACCGCCGTTCCGCCGAGAAAATTGCCCGCGATCCCGGCCGCGCCGTAGAGGAGCAGGAAGAGGGTGACGGTGCCGGGCCCGATCCGGGTGACCTGTTCCAGGAACGGGGTCACATAGGTGTACGTACCAAAATGGGCGAGCACGACGAGAAAGGTCATGGCCAGCGCGGCACGGGTGCCGGCCGTACGCAAGGTGTCCCGCAGCACACGCAGCCGCGTCACGCGGACGGGCGGCAGCGGGGGAATCACCAGCAGCATCAGAGCGAGCAGTCCCAGGGTGAATACGCCCATGCCGGCGAAGGCCGCGCGCCAGCCGGCGACTTCACCGACGAAAGTCCCGAGCGGAACGCCCAGAACCGAGCCCAGCGGCACCGCCGCGAAGATCACCGCTGTGGCCCGCCCCACGGACCGGCGCCTCACCAGCCGCCCGGCCAGACCCACTCCGACCGACCAGAAGCCGCCGATGGCGACGCCGACCATGACCCGGGACACCAGAACCAGCCAGTAGCTCGGCGCCACGGCGGCGAGGAAGTTCGCGAGCGCCAGCAGCAGGATGAACGCGCAGAGCATCAGTCGGCGGTCGACGCGCGCCGTGGCCACCGTGACCAGAGGCGCGGACACGGCGGCCAGCACGCCCGGCACGGTCATCATGAGCCCGGCCGTTCCGTCCGAGACGCCGAAACTCGAACCGATTGACGTGAGCAGGCCGATGGGCAGGATTTCGGTGGTGACGACGGAGAAGATGCCCGTCATCACCGAGAGGACGGCCAGCCAGGAGACAAGTGGCGAGCGCCCGTGCGGCACGTCGGAATCATTGCCGGCGGTGGTGGCGGTGCTGGTGTTGGTATTGGTGCTGGTCGACATGGATCTCGTCCTGCGGCGCGCGGAGAATGAGCGAAGGGACAAGTCCAGCGCGACCGGTGGGGATTGTCTGGCAGCAATCCGACGCCTATGTGCCTTCACGCTGGAAGCGTGACGAACACGGACCTGGATACGGGCCTGGACACCGGCCTGGACACCGGCCTGGACACCGGCCTGGACTCGAAACCGACGCTGGTCGTGGTCAGCGGGCCGCCCGGCGCCGGGGGTGACGACGGTCGCGGAGGCCGCGTTCCAGGACCAGTCGTGGCGGCCCGGCCTGAGTGGCGCGTCCGTCTCCGGGGGCGGACGGGACGTGAAACCGTACGGGAATGAACACCTTCGTACCGCCTCCGGCGACCGCGGCATGGGCGCACGAGCACGCGCGGCAGGGTTTCGAAGTCGTCTACTTCCGGCGCTCGGGGGAAGTGGCGCCGGGTCAGCGGACACAGCACGGGCAGCACATCGTCGGGTGCACCACGGCCGTCGAGGACGGCCGGACCTGGACGGTGGACTACGACATCAGCCTTGACGCGGACTGGGTGACGCGGCGGGCCGTCGTCACCGGGCGGTCGGCGGCCGGCACGCGCTCGACGGTGCTCCAGGCCGACGGCGCGGGCCGCTGGCGGGTGGACGGTGCGGCGGCGCCACGTCTCGACGGGTGTCTCGATGTCGATCTGGAGTCGTCGGCGATGACCAACGCCCTTCCCGTGCACCGTTTCCGGCTCGCCGTGGGGGCGTCGGCGGCGGCGCCGGCCGCGTACGTACGCGCGCTGGACCTCTCCGTCGAGCGGCTGGACCAGCAGTACCGGCGCACCGCCGACGAGGGGGCGCGGCAGTGCTACGAGTACGCGGCCCCGGTCTTCGACTTCCGCTGCCGGCTGGTCTACGACGAGGCCGGGCTGGTGCTCTCGTACCCGGGGATCGCCAACCGCGCGGCGTAGCGCGGCCGTTCGTCGACGGACGACGGCCACGGACGACGGCCACGGACGACGGCCGCGGACGACACCCGACAGCCGACGCGTCACTGGATCGGGAACTCGACCCCGTGCTCGCTCTCCGGACGCGGACCGAAGATTCGCCGCTCGGACGCCTCGATCCGCAGGTCGTTGACGCCGGCCTCACGGCGTCGCATCACTGGCGGCAGCTCGGGCACGCCGTACGCGCCGACGCGGTCGACATCCCGCTCGCCGACCCGCACTTCTGGACGATGAACGGCTCGGTGCGGGTGGCGCAGCTCTGCGAGGCGTGGGGGCTGACCTGGGGGTCGCACTCCAACAACCACTTCGATGTCTCGCTGGCGATGTTCACACACGTCGCCGCCGCCGCTCCCGGTGACATCACGGCGATCGACACGCACTGGATCTGGCAGGACGGCCAGCGGCTCACCGCGCGGCCGTTCGAGATCAGGGACGGCATGCTGGAGGTGCCTGACCGGCCGGGGCTGGGTGTCGACCTCGACATGGATCGGGTGGAGGCGGCGCACGAGCTGTACCGGAGTCTGGGGCTGGGGGCCCGCGACGACGCGACGGCCATGCGGTATCTGGTGCCGGGCTGGCGGTTCGACAACAAGCGGCCGGCGCTCGCGGGGGCTCCGAGCGCCGCCGCCGGTAGTTCTGGCTAGTAGAGGGACAGGCCGTACGCCGCCAGCCACTCCACGACGGGCTGGTAGTACGTGACACCGCCCGAGGAGCAGCTTCCGGTGGCGGCGGCGATGACGCCCAGTGCGATGCCTCCGGAGAACGCGGGACCGCCCACGTCGCCGGGCTCGGCGCAGATGTTCGAGCTGAACAAGCCGCTCACGACGCCCTCGGGGTAGTTCACCGAGATGTTCACACCCGTGACCGTGCCGCAGCGGTAGCCGGTCACCCGGCCGACGTGGCAGAGGGCCTGGCCGACCGTCGGGTTCGCGGCGCCGGTGATGTCCCGCGCACCGCCGCCGGGGCCGAGCGTGACCTCGCCGGGGAAGGTCACCGCCGTGCCGGTGGTGTAGCGGATGAGCGCGTAGTCGTTGCCCGGGAAGCTCACGCCCGCGGTGGTGCCGACGAAGACGGTCAGGGCGGCGTCCGCGTACCAACTGGTGCCGCTCTGGCCGCAGCGGCCCGTCATGAGTCCGTAAGTGGTGCTGCCGCCACGGGCGTTGAAGCCGACGGTGCAGCGAGTGCCGCCGCTGCTGTAGAGGACGTCGCCGCCACGCACCTCGACGGCCTTGCCGGTCACGGCTGTTGGGGCGGTAGGGGCTGTTTTGGCGGTGGCGCCGGTCTGCTGCGCGTATGCCGTCGATCCCGTGGCGGCGAACCAGCCGAGCAGGAGGGTCAGTGCGGCTACGGCCGACGCGGCGGTGCGGAACGCTCTTCGGAACGGTCTCTCGGTGCGGTGCTGACTCATGTTCCCTCCCCGTTTCCCCATGCGATGGCATGTGATGGCGTGTCATGTGCCTGCCATTGTGGAGGGGCGGGGAGGGATACGTCAGTCCGAAAGACGCCATTCGGCCGGAAGCGGCCAACCGGCCTGACACGCCGCACGGGCCGCACGCGCCGCACCGGCCGCACGGCTCGTGTGCGGCGTGTCAGGCCGCGGCCTCCAGATCCAGGAGTACGGACTTGGCGGCGGCACCGCCCGCGTATCCGCCGAGCGTTCCGTCGCTGCGCAGCACACGGTGGCAGGGGACGACGACGGGGAGCGGGTTGGTCGCGCAGGCCGTGCCGACCGCGCGCACCGCCTTCGGATTGCCGACGAGCCGGGCGACCTCGGCGTAGGTCAGCGTGCGGCCGTAGGCGATCTCCGGGAGGTGACGCTGCACCAACTGCCGGAATCCGTGCGAGAGCGACATGTCGAGGGGCAGGTCGAACGTCCTGCGCGCGCCGCCGAAGTACTGGTCGAGTTCGCGGGCCGCGTCGTCCAGGCGCCTCGGGGAGCGCAGCACCCGGGGGCTGAGTGTGGTGGCGAGGCTGTCGAGGACCTGGTCGTGGTCCTGGTTGTGGAAGGCCACCCGGACCAGGCCCTTCTCGGTGGCGGCGAGCAGGAGGGGGCCGACGGGGCTGTCGACGACGGTGTACGCGACATCCAGCAGGCCGTCGCGGCTCGCCGCGTCCTCCAGCCTGGTGTGCAGCCGGGCGAGGGTCTGGGAGTCCGCGGCGGTGCGGGTGAGGAGGGCGGAGAGGTCCGGGTCACCGGTGGTGTCCTTCACGGTGTCGCTCCTTTCGGCTTCGGTCGGAGGGGGCGGAGGAGAGGGCGGTTCTCAGTGCCTTGATGCCGTCCGACGCGGCGCGCCGCGCCGCCTCCGGAGTGCCGCCGACGATCTCGGCGACCTCCCGGTAGGGCAGTCCGGCGACGTGGTGGTACGCCACCGCCTGCCGCTGCTTCTCGGGGAGCGCCTTGACGGCCCGCCAGAGGTCGTGGTCGGTCCCGCCCGGCAGTCCGACGGCCGACGGGCGCTCGGGCAGGTCCGCGACGGGGACCGCGCGCCGCTGTCCGGCGCGGGTGAGGTCGATGGCCTTGCGGTGGGCGATGGTCACCAGCCACGCCTCCACGTTGGCGTCGTCCGGCAGGTCCGGGTAGGCGCGCAGCGCGGCGAGGAACGTCTCCGACCAGGCGTCTTCGGCGTCATGGACGCCGACGACCGCCCGGCACACGCGGAGGACGGTGTCCGCGTGCTCCTCGACCACCCGCTCGAAAGGCTTCTTCATGACGATCATTCTCTGCCGACGATCACTCTCTTCCGGTGTGCGGGTTCCCCGTTCAGAAGAGCCTCGCCTCCTTCACGGTCTCCGGCTCCTCGATCTCCAGGAGTCGCTGCTTGCGCTTGAGGCCGCCGGCGAAGCCGGTGAGCTTCCCGTTGCTGCCGACCACCCGGTGGCAGGCCACGATGATGGAGAGCGGGTTGTGGCCGACAGCCTGGCCCACGGACTGCGCGAGTGCCTTGTTGCCCAGCCGTTCGGCGAGTTCGCCGTACGTGGTGGTCTCGCCGAACGGGATCTCCCGGAGCATCGCCCAGACCCGTTCCTGGAACGAGTCCCCGTTCGTCCGCGTCGGCAGGTCGAACGCGGTCCGGTCGCCGTCGAGATACTCGCCGAGCTGGGTCGCGGTCCGGGCGAGGAGGGCGTCCTCGTGGACGTCGACGCGCCTGCCCAGGCTCTCCTCGGACGGCATGTACCAGTGGTGCGGGAAGTACAGACCGGTGATCGCGTCGCCCGACGCCACCACGGTCAGCCCCCCGAGCGAAGTCTCGACGACCGCGTGGCGGCTGCCCGCGCCCGCGACGGTGCCCGTGTCCCCGGGCTGGTCGTTGTCGGCCATGGTCCCGGCCTCCTTCTCGTACGACGTCCCTGTTCAGCCTGTTCAGTAGGTAGACGCACGGGGGCGGGGGAATGTGAGGTCGCGTTTCGCGGCGGTTCGGCACGTGCCGCGCGGTATATCCGGCCAAGAAATATCTGATGGCAATTCAGGCGGACCACGCCGGGCACGCAACCTACACGCAACGTTGGGTGCGGTTCAGTGGCGGGATGAGCAAAGAGGAGACCGCACGCGTGGAGGTGACGCCCGCCGCCGCCGATCTGATCCGGCGACTGCGGGCGGACCACGGGCCGCTGATGTTCCATCAGTCGGGCGGCTGCTGCGACGGCAGCGCGCCCATGTGCTACCCGGCCGGCGAATTCCGTACGGGGAACTCGGACGTACTGCTCCAGTCCCTGGAGGTCGAGGGCGTCACGGAGCCGGTGCCGTTCTGGATGTCGGTGAGCCAGTACGAGGCGTGGCGGCACACCCGGCTGATCGTCGACGTGGTGGAGGGGCGTGGCAGCGGCTTCTCACTGGAGGCGCCGGAAGGGGTGCGGTTCCTGATCCGCTCCCGGTTGATCTGAGGCGTACGGCCTACGGTTGCAGGCTGCTCACCACGTTCGCCGTGGAGTTGATCCCCTCCTGGATGGTGGGCGCCATGCTCGTGCCCGCGAGGAAGAAGCCGAGCAGCACGCAGACGATCGCGTGTCCCAGCTTCAAGCCGCCGTTGCGCACGAAGATCACGGTGAGCACCACCAGTAGCAGGACCAGTGAGATCGAAATGGCCATGGCCAACCTCCTCCGCCGCGCCGGAATTGCGGCATTCGGCCGTCAGTCTGGCGGAGCGGAGGGGCTGTTCGAGCAACTGGCGTGTAGGCCGTACGGGTTGACTACGGGTTGACTACGCGTTGAGCAGGGAGTGACTAGCGGTCGTTCGCGTCCAGGAAGCGTTCCAGGCCGGCGAGATCGTCTGTGTTGAGGTGGTCGACGCCCGCGTCGAGCAGTTCGGCCCAGACGGCGTCGCGGGCGGGCCCGGCCAGGTCGGGGGTCGCCCAGAACCTGACGTGTTGGCCCCGCCGGTGGGCGGTGCGGACGATGCGGTGCAGTTCGGCGCGTTCGGCGGCGGGGAACGCGCCGACTCCCCGCCAGGTGAAGCTCGTTGTCCAGTTGCTGCTGATGAGCGGCACGAACGAGGCGCGGGCCGTGCTGCCGAGGTCGTCGAGCCTGCCGTCGTAGAAGGCGTGGCGCACCCGCTGCGCCTCCATCGGGACACGGGCGGCGCGGTCGCCGGAGATGACCGGGGTGACGGCGCCGTACCGTACTGCTCCGTGCGAGTAGGTGCTCAACATCGAGCGGTAGGCGCGCAGTTGGCGGTGCAGCTCCAGGTAGGCGGCGGCGCCGTCGGTCTTGATGTCGATGAGCAGCTGCACCGGCCTGCGGTGCCCCCGGTACACCGCCCCGCCGTTGGCCCTGACGCGGTCGCGCAGCGGGTCGAGGTAGAGCGAGCGGAGCGTACGCGTGGGGTCCAGCGTCTCGGGCTCGTGGGCCACCAGCAACTCGCCGTCGACCAGGAAGACATCGGCCTCGACGCTGGTGAAACGGTGCGACAGCGCGTCGTGCAGGGGCCGCTCGTGCAGGTAGTCGTTGTGCGCGTGGGCGCGGCGCAGCGGCTCGGGGCCGCCGCCGCGCTCGGTCGCCTGCGCGTACGAGGGTACGGCGACCGCTCCGGCGAACGCGGCGGCGATGGTGGTCACCGCTCTGCGTCGGGTGGTGAAAGCCATGGTGCCTCCGAGGTGTGTGGGACGGACGACTCGCCGAGTATCCGCCGCCAACGGCCTCAAAGGGCAGGGTCCTACCGAGAGTTCGGCCACCCGACAACTGCGATTCAGAGAGATTCAGGCAGATTCAGGCAGCGTCGGCGATCTCCGGCCAGCGGACCGTACGGTCGCACCAGCGCTCCAGCAGCACCCGGTCGTGGCCGACGGCCAGCAGTCCGGCACCCCGGGCGCGCCGGTACTCCTCGACCACGGTGACCAGCGCGGCCGTGGTCGACGCGTCGAGCATCGCGGTCATCTCGTCGCAGACCAGCCAGCGCGGGCGCAGCACCAGCGCGCGGGCCAGGCAGGCGCGTTGGAGCTGACCGTCGCTGACCTCGTGCGGCCGGCGGCCGAGCAGGTCGTCGGTGAGCCCGACCGTCCGTGCCAACTCCGCGACCCGGTCGGTCACTTCGTCCCGGCGGCCGTTGGCGCGCAGCGGCTCGGCGATCAGGTCGCGCAGCCGCAGCCGGGGGTCGGCCGACAGCCGGGGCTGCTGGAAGACCACCCCGATCGCGGTGCGTTGCGCCTTCGGCGCGCGGTGGCGCCAGCCGGTGGCGCGTTCGCCGTCGAGGGTGACGGTGCCCGCGTCGGGCCGGTGGAGCAGGGCGGCGACCCGGGCGAGGGTCGACTTGCCGCAGCCGCTCGGCCCGAGGAGCCCCACCGACTCACCGGGGGCGACGGTGACCGACGCGCCCCTGACGACGGGGGCGCCGCGCTCGTATCCGGCGGTGATCTTGAGGAGTTCAAGCATCGACGCGCTCCTCGGCGTGGTGGCAGGCGACGGACGGCCCCTGTCCGGGTGTCAGGGCGGGCAGGGTGGCGCAGATGTCGGTGGCCCGGGTGCAGCGGGCGGCGAAGGCGCAGCCGTCGGGGAGGTCGCCCAGCTCGGGCGGCATTCCGGGGATGGCGGTGAACTCCCGCTCGGGCAGGGCGTCGAGCAGTCCGCGTGCGTAGGGGTGGCGCGGACCCCGGGGGCCGAAGAAGGTCGCCGCGTCGCTGAGTTCGACGATCCGGCCCGCGTACATGACGGCGACGCGGTCGGCGATCCGCTCGGCCGCCGCCAGGTCGTGGGTGATCATCAGCAGGGCGCGGCCGTCGTCGGTGTGGCGGCGCAGTTCGTCGGCCGTACGGTCCACCAGCTCGCGGTCGAGTCCGGTGGTCGGTTCGTCGGCCAGCAGCAGTGGGGCGTCGCCGACGAGCGCGAGGGCGGTCGCGGCGCGCTGCGCGAGGCCGCCGGAGAGCTCGTGCGGGTAGCGGTCGAGGTGGTCGGCTGGGAAGGCCGCCCGTTCGGCGGCGGCTTCGGCGCCCTTGGCGGACGCCGCGCCCCGGGTACCCGTCAACTCACGCAGCGCCTCGACCAGTTGGGACCGCACGGTGCGTACGGGGGTGAGGTGTGCCGCCGGGCTCTGCGGTACGAGGCCGATCCGCCGCCCGCGTACCGTACGGGCCAGGGTCCGTTCGTCGGCGGCGAGCAGGTCCACGGGGTCGGCGCCGCCCAGCAGGGCGGAGCCGGTGGTCTGCGCGTTGCCCGGCAGCAGGCCGAGCAGTGCCGACGCGAGGACCGACTTGCCGCAGCCGCTCTCACCGACGAGCGCCAGGCACTCCCCCACGGCGAGATCGAAGGTGGCGTCGGTGACGGCGGCGATGTGCCGGCCGCCGCGCATCCGGAAGCGGACCCCGAGGCCGCGCACCGACAGCACGGGCGACTGCACGGGCGATGGTGCGGCCTCGTACTCCGCCGAAGCGGGAGTACGAGGCTGGGGCTGGGGCTCGGACGTGGTCAAAGCATCAGCTCCGATCGGCGGCGCGGGTTGATCCGTTCCCGCCACACCCCGGCGAGCCCGGCGATGGCGAGGGTCGGGACGATCAGGAACAGACCGGGGAAGAGCGTCGGCCACCAGTCGCCCGCGAGCAGCGAACCGCGCGCCGTCTGCACCAGATTGCCGAGGCTCGCCTGGTGGCTGGGCAGCCCGAGGCCGAGGAAGGAGAGCGCCGACTCGTGCCACATGGCGTGCGGCACCATCAGTACGGCGGCGAGCCCCGCCTGCGGCAGGACCCCCGGCAGCAGATGGCGCACCGTGATCCGCCACCGTGAGGAGCCGCCGGAGACCGCCGCGTCCACGTACGGCCGCGAGCGCAGCGACAGGACTTCGGAGCGGACGATCCGGGCGGTGGAGACCCAGTGCGTCAGGGCCACGGACACAACCACCGGCCAGACTCCGGGCCGGAACATCGCGACGATGAAGATGCCGAGCAGCAGGTGCGGCACCGACGAGAAGGTGTCCACGAGACGCATCACGACGCGGTCGGTCCAGCCGCCGAAAGCCGCCGCGGCGGCGCCCACCGCCGTGCCGATGACGGTGGCCACGAGGGCGGCGACCAGTCCGACGAGGAGCGAGACGCGGAGGCCGTACACACAGCGCAGGAGCAGATCACGGCCGACGTCGTCGGTGCCGAACGGGTGGGCGAGGGACGGCGGTTGGAGTTTCAGCGCGAGGTCGACGGCCTGCTCGTCGAGCTGGACGACCGGCGGGACGACCAGGACGGCCAACGCCACGGCGGCGACGATGACGGCCGAGGTGACGGCACGGACCGATCGTGTCGAGCGGCGGCTGCGCCCGCGCGAGCGCCACACCGTGCCGGACGGGGAGTGGGTGGTGTCAGCCATCGAAGCCCACCCTCGGGTCGGCGAGTCCGTACAGCAGGTCGGAGAGCAGGTTGCCGATGAGTACGGCCGCCGTGGCGAACACGGTGAGCGCCGCGAGCAGCGGGAAGTCCACGGAGGTGGCCGCCTCGACGGTGGCCGCCGCGATCCCCGGCCAGCTGAAGACCGTCTCGATCAGGAGCGCGCCGGTGATGAGTTCGGGGACGCGCGAGCCGATGAGCGTGAGCATCGGCAGCATCCCGGAGCGCCAGGCGTGCCCGATCAGGACGGTGCGCTCGCTCAGCCCGCGGGCGCGCGCCCCGCGTACGGGGTCCTCCTCCAGTGCGTCGGCGACCCCTTGCCGTACGTAGAGGTAGAACCACGGCATCTGTGAGACACCGAGCACGGCCGCGGGCAGCACCAGGTGCGAGGCGACCTGGCCGAAGGTGACGGTGTCGCTCCCCGAGTCCGTGAGCCCGCCGGCCGGCAGCACACCGAGCCGCAGGGCGAAGAACCAGATGGCGAGCAGTCCGAGCCAGAACGCGGGCGCTGCCTCCAGGGTGTACGCGGCCGAACTGACGCAGCGGTCGAGCGGGCCGCCGGGGCGCCGGGCGGCGGCCACCCCGAGCGCGGTGCCGAGCAGGATCGCGAGGACGAAGGCGGTGGTGGCCAGGAGTACGGACCAGCCGAGGCGTTCGGTGATCACGTCGGCGACGGGTCTGCGCATGACGCTGGAGTCGCCGAGATCGCCGGTGACGGCCGATGTCAGCCACCCCCACCAGCGCGAGACGAGGGGCTGGTCGACGCCGAGGTTGGCGCGCAGCTGGTCGAGGGTTTCCTGCGAGGCGGTGAGACCGGCGGTGCCGGCGTACGCCTTGACGGGGTCGAACGGTGAGGCGGCGGCGACGGCGAAGACGCCGAAGGTGACGACCAACAGGACGGGGGCGGCGAACAGCAGCCGCCGCCCCGTCATGCGGGCCATCGCCCCCCACGGGAGGCGTCGGGTCACGGCGTGCGGGCCCACTGCTCGACGTTCCACCACGGGCCGGACGCGAGGCCGTGGTCGTGCGGTTCGACCTGGGTGGTGAGGGTGCCCCAGGTGTCGTTCACGACGTACACATGGTCGATGTGGGTGAGGAAGGTGTAGCCGGGGTCCTTCGCCAGCTCACGCTGGACGGTGTCGTACGCGGCCTTGCGGGCCGGTTTGTCACCGCTCTCGCGGCCCGCGTCGAGGGCCTTGTCGACGGCCGGATTGTCGTACCAGGCCATGTTGTTGAAGCCGTCGCCTGCGAGGCCGGAGTTGAGGAGGCCGAACTGGTCGAAGTCCGGGTCGCCGGGGGCTCCGCCACCGGCCAGGACGGCGTCCACCTTCATCCGCGGCTCGATGACCTCCCAGGTGCCGGCCTGGGTCTTGATGTCGATGCCGGCCTTCTTGGCGTCGGAGGCGTAGGCGAGGGCGTGGTCCTGGCGGAGCTTGTCACCGGTCAGGTACCAGAGCGGGAAGGTCGCGCGTACGCCGTCCTTCGTACGGACGCCGTCCGGGCCGGCCTTCCAGCCCGCCTCGTCGAGGATCCGCTTCGCCGCCGCGAGGTCGTGCGGGCGCTCGGTGCCCTTGGTGAACCACTCGCTGTCGGTGGGCACCGGTCCGTAGGCGGCCCTGCCCGAGCCGTCGAGGATCTTGTCGACCATGGTCTCGCGGTCGACGGCGACGTCGAGCGCGCGGCGTACGGCGGTGTCGCCCGCGACCTTGTTGTGGGTCGGCAGCGTGACGGTGCGGTAGTCGTACGTGGTGGCGGCGTACGTCTGCCTGCCCTTGTCGTTCTTGAAGCCCTTGGCGAGGTTGGGCGGCAGGATCGCGCCGTCGAGGTCCCCGGCGCGCAGCCGGGTGGCGCGCACGTCGTCGTCCTTGATGATCGCCATGGTGAACTTCTTCACCTTGGCCTCGCCGCCCCAGTAGTCCGGATTGGCCTTGAAGCTGATCTTCTCGCCCTTGGACCAGTTGGTGAGGAGATATGGCCCCGTGCCGACGGGCTTGCTGGTGAAGGGGCCCGAGTTGACGTCCTGCTTGCCCGCCAGGTGCTCCGGCGCGATGGGGAGCACGGTGCGCTGGGCGAAGGGCGCGTAAGGGTACTTGAGGGTGAAGACGACGGTGTTCTCGCCCTTGGCCGTGACGTCCTTGATGGCCGCCAGCTCGGTCTTGGACGGGTTGTTCGTCTTCGCGTCCAGGATGGTGCGGTAGGTGAAGACGACGTCCGCCGCGCTGAAGGGCTTGCCGTCGCTGAACTTCACGTCGTCGCGCAGCCGGTACGTGTAGGTCGTGCCGTCCGCGCCGACCTCGGGCAGCGCGGAGGCGAGCGCGGGCTTCAGATTCATGTCGCCGTCGAGCGTCAGAAGTCCGTCGAAGAGCTTGGAGTTGCCGTCCTTGCCGTAGCCGAGCAGCGGGCTGAGGCTGTCCGGCTCGTAGGCGATCCCGACGACGGCGGACTCCTGGTCCCCACCGCCGTCGCCGGAGCCGCTGTCCGGGTTCGAGCAGGCCACGGCGGTGAAGGCCAGCGAACCGGCCAGCGTCGCCGCGGCCGTGCCACGTATCGAACGGGCGGTCATGGATTCCACACCCCTACTGAAGATCAAACGTTATTGCGAACGACTCGCAATTAAACAGTACGTAAAGGGGTGCTTGTCCAGGTGGCGAGTCGGCCGACCTGCGGCCGGAACTACCGCGCCGGGGCGCCGGGCGCGGGCAGAGCGGTCAGGGCCGCGACCTTCTCGCGGTGCGATCCCGTCGAACCCAGCGCGATCTCAACGGACTTGGCCCGCTTGAGAGACAGATGCGCGGGGTGCTCCCACGTCATGCCGATACCGCCGTGAAGCTGCACACACTCCTCGGCCGCGTGCACGGCGACCCGGCCGCAGTAGGCCTGGGCGACCGCCACGGCCATCGGCGCGTCCGGGCTGCCGGTGGCGAGCGCGTCGGCGGCGTTGCGGGCCGCGGCGCGTGCCGAGACGACTTCCAGCCACAGGTGCGCCATCCGGTGCTTCAGCGCCTGGAACGAGCCGATGGGCCGGTTGAACTGGTGCCGTTCGCGGGTGTGTCGCACCGTCTCCTCCAAGCACCCTTCGGCGAGCCCGAGTTGCTCGGAGGCGAGCAGTCCCGCGCCGGTGAGCAGTCCGCTCCGTACGGCGGCCCGAGCCGTGCCGCCGGCGAGCCGGGTCCCGGCGGCGAGGGCGCCGGCGTCCACCGTGACGGTGGAGAGCGGGCGCGTCAGATCGAGCGGGGTCCGCGCCCGGACGGTGACACCGGGCGCCGCCGGGTCGACCGCGTACAGCCCGTCGGCGGCCGGGACGAGCAGGACGTCGGCGATGGCGGCCTCGGCCACGGCCCTGATCCCGCCGTCCGGTACGGCGTCGGGGAGCGGGGTGTCGGGGCCGGTGGAGAACGGCACGGCGAGCACGGCGACCGTACGGCCTTCGGCCAGCGCGCGGATCAGCTCCGCGACGGCGGGGACGGCGGGGACGGCGGGGACGCCGGGGACGCCGGGGACGGCCTCGCCCAGGGCCAGCAGCGTCCGCGTCGCGATCACCGAACTGGTCAGATACGGCGCGGGCGTGACCGCCCGGCCCAGCTCCTCCAGCACCACCGCCGCCTCGCGGTGGCTCGCGCCCTGGCCGCCGAGCGCTTGAGGGACCAGCAGCCCGGCCGCGCCGATCCCGGTGGCGAGCGACGCCCAGAGCGCGGTGTCGTACGGCGCGCCCGACTCGGCGCGGGCGAGCGCGGCGGGGACGTCGGCGCGGTCGGTGAGCAGGGACCGTACGGCGGCGCGCAGGTCGTCCTCCGCCTCGGAGTACAGCAGGTCGGGCGCATCGTCCGGGCCGCTCATCGGGCAAGGTCCTTCCACGCGATGTCCTTGTCGTCGCGCGGCTCGGCGGGCAGCCCGAGGACCCGTTCGGCGACGATGTTGAGCAGTACCTCGCTCGTACCGCCCTCGACGGAGTTGCCCTTCGAGCGCAGATAGCGGTAGCCGGCCTCGCGGCCGGTGTAGTCGACGAGTTCGGGGCGCCGCATCGTCCAGTCGTCGTACAACAGGCCCTCGTCTGCGAGCAGTTCGACTTCGAGACCGCTGATCTCCTGGTTGAGCCGGGCGAACGACAGCTTCAGGCCCGAGCCCTCGGGTCCCGGCCGGCCCACGGCGAGCTGCTGGCGCAGGCGTTCGCCGGTCAGCCGCGCCACTTCGGCGTCCACCCAGAGCGCGAGGAGACGCTGGTGCAGATCGTGGGTACGCAGTTCGGGCCGTTCGCGCCAGGTCCGGGAGACCCGGCCGATCATGCCGCCCTCGCGCGGGAGCCGGGCGCCGCCGATCGAGACGCGCTCGTTCATGAGCGTGGTCCGGGCGACCTTCCAGCCGTCGCCGACCGGGCCGAGCCGGTGGGTGTCGGGGATCCGCACGTCGGTGAGGAAGACCTCGTTGAACTCGGCCTCGCCCGTTATCTGCCGCAGCGGCCGGACGTCGACGCCGGGGTCGGTCATGTCGCAGATGAAATAGCTGATGCCCTGGTGCTTGGGCAGGGTGGGGTCGGTGCGGGCGATGAGGATGGCCCAGCGCGCGAGATGGGCGCTGGAGGTCCACACCTTCTGCCCGTTGACGATCCAGTCGCCACCACTTTCGCCACCGCTGTCGCCACCACTTTCGCCGCCGCTGTCACCACCCCGGTCACCACCACTTTCGCCGCCGCTGTCCCGTACCGCGCGGGTCGCGAGCGCGGCGAGGTCGGATCCGGCGCCCGGGTTCGCTGAAGAGCTGGCACCAGACCTCCTCGCCGACCCACAGGGGCCGCAGGAAGCGGCGCTTCTGTTCGTCGGTGCCGTACCCGAGGATGGTGGGCGCGGCCATACCGAGGCCGATGCCGATCCGGCGCGGGTCGTTGTCGGGGGCGCCGGCGGCGGCCAGTTCGGCGTCGACGACCGACTGGAGGGAGCGCGGGGCGCCGAGTCCGCCGAGACCGGCCGGGAAGTGCACCCAGGCGAGTCCGGCGTCGAAGCGGGCCTTCAGGAAGTCGGTCGGCGCCGTGCCGGCCGGCGGGTGTGCGGCGAGCAAGTCCTCGGTACGGCGGCGCAGTTCGGCAGCGTCGACGGCTGTCACCGGGCGCTCGCCCCCGGTGTCCGGGCGGGGAGCACGACCAGCCGGCCGGTGGTGGTGCCGTCGGCCACGCGCTGGACGGCCGACGCGGCGTCCGCCATCGGCACCCGTTCGCTGATGAGCGGCTTGACGACGCCCTTGGCGGCGAGTTCCGTCAACTCCTCGTGGCAGCGCAGGATCGCGGCGGGGTCCTGCTGCTTGTACAGGCCCCAGTGCAGACCGACGATCGAGTAGTTCTTCACGAGCGCGTGGTTGAGGGCGGGGGCCGGGATGGTGCCGCTCGCGAAGCCGATGACGAGGATGCGGCCCTCGAAGGCGACGCACTTGGCGGACTTGGTGTACGCGTCGCCGCCGACCGGGTCGTAGACGACGTCCGCGCCGCGCCCGCCGGTCAGCTCCTTCACAGCGGCCACGATGTCGTCGGTGCGCCGGTCGACGACGTGGTCACAGCCCAACTCCCGTGCCACCCGCGCCTTGTCCGGGCCGCCGGCCACGCCGATGACGGTGGCGCCCGCCGCCTTGCCGAGCTGGACGGCCGCGCTGCCGACGCCCCCGGCGGCGGCGTGCACGAGCAGCGTCTCGCCCGCCTGGAGGCGCGCCCTGCGGTGCAGTGCGAACCAGCCCGTCTGGTAGCCGATGTGCAGGGCCGCCGCCTCGGCGTCGTCGAGGGCGTCGGGCGCGGGGAGCACCGCGCTCTCGTCGGCGACGACGTACTCGGCGAGCCCGCCGTCGGGCAGCGCCGGGGTCGCGATGACGCGCCGCCCGTCCGGCGTCTCGCCGCAGACCTCGACGCCGGGCGTGAAGGGCAGCGGCGGGCGGATCTGGTACTGGCCCCGGCAGAGCAGGGCGTCGGGGAAGTTGATGTCCGCGGCGAGGACCCTCAGCAGGAGTTGCCCGTCGCCCGGTGCCGGCCGGTCCACCTCGTCCAGCCGCATCACCTCGCGCGGCTCGCCGTTGCGGTGCACTCGCCATGCCTGCATTCGGGGGCCTCCACAGCTGGGGGTCGGTACACGCTCGGTCGCATACTAAGCGGTCGCTTGCCTTCTGGGAACAGGCCCGAAGCCGCCGTCACGCCCCGTCGCCGACGCCGGTCCCGACCCCGTCGCGGGCGACGGCGACCACCGCCATGTCGTCGTCGCGCCCACCCTTCGTCCACCGGCCGATCGACGCGAACAGGTCGTCGATCAGCCGCTCCGGATTCCCGCCCGGAGCAGGCCGCAGCCCCAGGAGGGGGTCGTAGAAGGTACCCGCGGCGTTCCGTGCCTCCGTCACTCCGTCCGTGACGCAGAGCAGGGTGGCGCCGGCGGGGAAGGCGTACGTGTGGGCCCCGCCGACACCGGGCGCGAGGTCCCGCATCCCCAGCGGCGGCGTCGCCTCGCCGGTGTCCAGCTGGCACAGCTCGCCGTCCCGTACGAGATAGGGCGCGGGGTGGCCGCAGCTCAGCACCCGCAAAGTGGTCCCGCTCCGGTCGATCTCGACCAGGAGCGCGGTGGCGAACGCCTCGGCCGCCTCAATGGCGAACGGGTCGGCGAACTGCTCCACGGACCGGGCGACGGCGCGGTCGAGCCGTTCGGCGAGCCCCGCCAGCTCGTGCTCTGACTCGGCTCGTTCACGGAACGCGCCGACGATGATGGACACGGCGGACACCGCGCCGAGACCCTTGCCGCGCACGTCGGCGATGAGCAGCCGGAGCCCGAATGGCGTCTCCTGCACGGCGTAGAGGTCGCCCCCGATCCGGGCCTCTGCGTGCGCCGCCTCGTAGCGGCAGGCGACGGCCATCGGCCCGACGATCTTGGGCGGTGGTGGCAGCACGGCCCGCTGAAGCTTCTCGGCGGTGGATCTGACCACCGAGAACTTCTCGCTCTGGCTGTCGAGCATGCGCCGTACGGCCAGCGCGAGAGCACCGGCGAGCAGCACCTCGAAGAGCTGCACGATCTCGGCGACGTACCCGTAGTGGCTCTGCAGCGAGGCGACGACGGTGATCGCGACGCCGACTGCCACGATCAACAGGGTGTAGCGGAACGTGCCCGTGATGGCCGCCGCCATGCCGGCGACCGCGACGAGCGCGGAGCCGCTGACGACCGACGGCGTCAGCAGTTCGAGAACGACGGACACGGCGAGCAGCACCGGGGGCAGCCAGGGGTATCGCTGGATGGGTGAATGCCCCTGGTCCATGTCACCAGTCCTTACTCTGCCGAGCCCGGCTCTCCGTTCAGCCACCACATCACGGGAACAACGTGTTCATCTCGCTACGAAACTACCAAAACCACATAAAAGGATAACTCGGCCACCGGCTGCCGGTTCGAATGCCGGTTCAGCGGCCGAAGACCTCGAAGGCCACCGCGGGCCGGCCGCCGAAGCGCGCGGCCGTCTCGTGCGCGTTGGCCGTCAGGAACGTACGGCAGTACGCCTCGGGGTCCTCGTCCGTCAGTACCTCGATGTAGCTGCGGTGTTCGAGCAGCGACTGCACGGAGCGTTCCAGCCCGGCCGTCGCGTCGACGGCGTGCGTCGGGGTGGCGGACCCCGCGACGGCCACCCAGCGCACCCCGTCCCACGGCCGGAGCCCCCGCTCGGCCAGTTCGGGGAAGATCCACCGGTTCCCCGCATCACCGGCGGCGTCGAGCGTGGCGCGGCCGACGGCTCGGTGGTCCGGGGTGTTCCAGGCGGTGCCGCCCCAGGTGTCCCGGTGGTTGAGGGTGATGACGAGTTCGGGGCGGTAGCGGCGGATCGCCGCCGCGATGTCGCGGCGCAGCGCGAGCCCTTCCTCGATCACACCGTCCTTGTGGTCCAGGAAGACCACCTCGGACACGCCGACGACCGCCGCGCTCGCCCGCTGCTCCCGCTCGCGCAGCGGGGCGGCGGTGGCGGGGTCGATCGTGTCGATACCGGCCTCGCCCCGGCTGGCGAGCACATACGTGACCTCACGGCCCTCGTCGGTCCAGGCGGCGACGGCGGCGGAGCAGCCGTACTCCAGGTCGTCGGGGTGCGCGACCACGGCGAGGGCGCGCTGCCAGTCGGCGGGCAGGGGTGCGAGCTGCTGCGTCGGTTCCGGTTCAGTCATGTCCGCAGGTTAAGGGCTGTGCGCGCTCGCGGTGCTCGTCAGATCTCGCCGCGCGCCAGCGCGAGCAGCCGGTCGAGCACACGTGGTCCCGAGGAGCGCAGTCCGTCGTGCTCGTACTCGTCGGTGACCCAGGTGCGCAGCCCCCGGATGGAGCGCGCCGTCTCGAGCGCGTGGGCGGTGTCGACGTACATGTCGTCGTGGTAGACGGCGGCGGCGACCGGGACCTCGTTGGCGGCCAGCCGGTCGGGGTCGTACAGCGCGGGCCAGTCCCGGCGCGCGGCCAGCAGCTCCGCGGTCTCGCGCAGCGGGCGCAGGGCGGGGTCGGCGGTGAAGTGCCAGGGGTGGATGGTCTCCCCGGTGAAGAGCAGCGGGGTGTCCCCGGCCAGGGTCCGCGCCGCGTCGAACCGGGGGAACTCCGCGCGTACCCGCTCGGCCGACCAGGCGGTGGGGCGGTCGTCCTGGGCATAGATCGCCTCGTGGACGAGCGCGTAGAGCGGGTGTCCGGCGAAGGAGAGCTGGGCGGCGACGTTCTCCTGGAAGGTGTCCGACAGTTCGTGGCCGCCAGGAGCGCGTACGAAGGCGTTCTCCAGCAGGTGGTGCAGTACGTGGGTGCCGTCGCCGCCGCCGAGCAGGATGCCGAGGGACTGGAACGCCTCGGGCGTCAGGGTGTAGCCGTTCGGCAGGACGGGGTGGTGCTCGGCGAGGTGTCCGACGATCCGGCGGGCTTGTTCGATGTCCTGCGGATAGCGGGCGTAGTGCGCGGCGACCTTGCGTGCGATACGCGGGTAGGCGGCGCGGTAGACGTCGTCGGGCCCGCCGTCGAGCGTGGGCAGGCCGCCGGTGATCAGTACGGCGCGCAGGCCCTCGGGCGCGGCGGAGAGGTAGCGGACGGCGCAGAAGCCGCCGAAGCTCTGGCCGAGGACGGTCCACGGGGCGCCGCCGGTCAGCTGGGGCCGGATGGCCTCGCAGTCGC
Organism: Streptomyces sp. NBC_01508; assembly: GCF_045040315.1. NCBI lineage: Bacteria > Bacillati > Actinomycetota > Actinomycetes > Kitasatosporales > Streptomycetaceae > Streptomyces > Streptomyces sp. NBC_01508. The sequence goes on from NZ_CP109419.1 coordinate 430,822, forward strand.
GCACGATGTTGTCGGACCTGAAGTGGGCGAGGTGGTCGGCCTGTTGGCGGGCGTCACCGCGCGCCGGGAGCGTCTGGCGGTTGGCGGGCGTGGAGAGGCCGGTGCCGCGCTGGTCGAGGTGGAGCACCCGGAAGTCCTCCAGCGCCCGGCCGAGCCATGCCTGCCGGCCGATGAAACGGCGGGCGCCGAAGCCGGGGCCGCCTTCCAGATAGACGAGCCACGGCAGGTCGGCGTCGGCCTTGGCGGTGGCCACCGCCTCGCGGCCGTACAGCTCGATCCGCTCACCCGACTGGTTCGCGTGGTCGAGCGGGACCGAGAAGCGGTGGTCGGTGAGGGTGACGCCGGGCTGACGGTAGCTGGTCAAAGCGGCTCCTGGTTCAAGCGGGTCGGCAGGGTCTACCCGGACGGTACGACAGCCGCCGACAGCCTCGTGCGGAGTCACCACGCGATGGCTTGTCCTCGATCGCCGGACGGGGTGCGCGGGACGCGGCCCCGCCCGGCGCCGGTGGGTCAGCCGCGTGCCACCGCGATCGAGCCCTGGAGCCGTTCGCCCGCCTCGTAGATCATGTACGGCACCCCCTTGTCGGTCCCGAAGCTCGGGGAGGCGCTGCGCCCGTTGTCCGGCGCGCTGTTGGCCGAGTCGTGGAAGAGGCCGAGGTGGACGCGGCGGCTGAAGTCGTTGCCGACCTCGGTGATCAGCAGATTGCCGCCGTGCTCCTTGTCGGTGTTGTAGACGACATACGTGCTGCCGTCGCGGCTCAGCAGGTGCGGGCCGCCGATGTTGTTCGCGCCGACGTCGGAGTGGCGGACCAGTGGCGTCTGGTCGAAGGTCCAGTTGCGGCCGTCCGCCGACCAACCCCAGGCGATGTCGCGGTGGTTGGACTGGTTGTCGAGCATGAAGAGCATCACGTGGTGCGCGCCGCGCGAGGGCAGTTCGTGCGCGAAGACACGGGCGTACGAGGTCTCGGTGCTGCCGGCGGGCAGCATCGCGGTGGTGAGCACCACCTTGTCGTACGTGAAGGTGATGCCGTCCTTGGAACGGGCGAGGCGGGTCGTGCCGTTCTCGCCGTGGAAGTAGAGCCACAGCTCCTTGAGGTCCGCTCGCCAGACGACGTGCGGCGAGGCGACACGGCTGACCTTGTAGTGCGGCTGCCAGTTGTTGGAGACGATCGGGTTGGCGGTGTACTCGGTGAACGGCCCTTCCAGCGAGTCGCCGTAGGCCAGGCAGATTCCGCCGGGCGCGTCGTGCGGACCGTACCGAACCGGCCGGATACCAGTGGCGCCAGCCGAGCCGGTCGATCAGCTGGTCGGCGAGGGCCAGGGTGTCGGTGAACAGTTCGACGGTCGGCACCGGCCGGGAGGTGTAGCGGGCGAGGAGGCCCTTCTCCAGGCCGTCGGCGCTCTCCACGACGCGGGCCGTGCCTGCGACGGGGGCGAGTGCCAGTGCGGCACCGAACTCGTCGGCGGTACGCGCCCATTGGCGCAGCAGGGCCGGGTCGCGGGCCTCGTGGGTCGGGGTGTTCGCGAGCAGCCGGACGCCGAACTCGATGTCGTCGGTGGCCGCCAGCGCCTCGATCGCCGCGAGCGCGGCGCGGTCGAGCAGGGCGGTGTCCTTGTCCAGCCGGTAGTCCCGGATCATCGCGTCCACCACGGTCTTCACCTGGCCGGTGCCGGCGTCCAGGACGCGGGCCGCCGCCGTGGCGACGTCCGTGCCGAGCGCGGCGGCCAGCGGCGCGATCGCGGCCTTCGCCACGGCCGGGTCGCAGTGCGCGAAGTCCCCTTCGGGGACCCGGCCCAGCGCGTTGGCCGCGCACGTCATGGTGATCGCGAAGCGTCCGCCGGAGGCGTCGAGCACCGCGTAGTCGGCGGGGTCGTCGTCCATCGGGCGGATCGTGGTGACCTTCGCGTCCCGCAGGTCGTCCAGGGTGGTGTAGCAGGCGTACGGCAGGCCGGCGATGTGCGCGCTGCGTGGTCCGGCGCCGGTGACCTTGCCGCCCCCGATACGGACCATCGAGCCGCCGCCGACACCGACGGTCCTGACGTCGAGCGCCGACAGGTACGACGTCCTACCGAGGATGGTGGCGTGCCTCACGGCGACCTTGCCGCGCCGTACGACGCTGATGTCGGTGGACGTGCCACCGGTCTCCAGGAACAGGCCCTCGCTGACGCGCTCCTGCATGAGCGCCCCGGCGACACCCGCCGCCGGTCCGGACAGCACGGTGAGCAGCGGCCTGCGCCGCATCTCGTCCAGCGACATCACTCCCCCGTCGCAGCGCATCACCATCAGCAGGGCGCTCACACCCGCCTTGGTGATGGAGGCGTCGACGAGGTCGGCGGTGGCGAGCATGCGGGGCAGGATCGCGGCGTTCACGACGGCGGTCCGGGTGCGCTTGTGGAGCCCGTACAGCGCGGTGATCTCGTGCGCGGCGGTCGTCGGCAGACCGCGTTCGTCGGCCACGGCGACGACCACGTCCTCGCCCTCCGGGCGGTCGACGCTGAACGGCTGGCTGGCGACGACGACTTGGGCGCCTTCTCGGACGACGGAGTCGACGGCCGCGCGTACGGCGGACACGTCGTCCGGGTCGGCGACATGGGCGTAGGCGAGCGGAAGCCGTTTGCCGGGCGTGAGTTCGAGCTTGCGGAAGGCGGCGAGTCTGCGGGTGAACGCGGCGCTGGGACCGCCGCCGACACCGATCAGACCGACGGTGGCGACATCGCCCTCCAGCAGGGCATTGGTAGCCTGGGTCGTGCCGTGGGCCAGGAAGGCCACGTCCTTCGGGGCGTGTCCGGTCTGCTCCAGCAGGCGGGCGAGAGCTTCGACGATGCCGTGGGCGACGCCGTCCTCGTGACGGTGGCTGGTGGGGACCTTCACCTGCCCCAGAAGTCGCAGGGTCGTGGCGTCTACGGCCACGGCGTCGGTGAAGGTTCCGCCCACGTCGATGCCGACGCGGATGCGGTGGGTGTTCATGGCTTGGGCACCTCCTTGTGCGGGGTTGGCGGGCACGTGGGCGGTGGGCCGGGCGGGGCAGGTGGAGCTGCTCCTGCCCGGCTGTTCACCGCCTCGGGTCGTGCCGGGTGTCGTCGGTGGCCGAAGGCTCGTCGGTGGCTGGGGCTCCTCAGTGACCGGGTGTCGTCAGTAGCCGCGTACGTCGGGCCAGTGGCGCTGAACTCCTTCGCGGTCGAGCAGCGGGGCGAACCGGTCGAACCGCTTGTCCTCGGCCTGGACCTGGTGGGGTTCGACGCCCTCGGCGACACAGTGCGCGGCGAGTGCGCCCGCGACCTCGCCGATGTTCCATTCCACCGGGTGGAGCCGGTAGCAGCCGTTGGTGATGTGGGTGGTGCCGATGTTCTTCCCGGCGGGCAGCAGATTGCGGACCCGGCGCGGTACGAGCGCGCCGAGCGGGATCTCGAAGGGCACCGAGCCGATGTCGACGTAGTTGTCGCCGCCGGTCGAGGGGTGCAGGTCGATGCGGTAGTTGCCGACGCCGACGGAGTCCCGGTAGCGGGTGCCGCCGTAGGGGCCGACGATGTCGATCGCGACATCGTGCTCGGTGACGGTGGTGACGGCCTTGATACGGCGCGACTCGCGTACGTACGGCGCCTGGCGAGCCCGTCGGCCGTGCCGGTGACGTCGGGGCGCAGCCGCAGTCCGGGGAATCCCTGGCCGCCGTCGGCGCGCGGCGCCTCGGTCTGGAGCCAGTACAGGACCGACAGCGACAGCTGGCGCGCCTCGGCGAGCGCGGCGGCGGACGTCTCCTCACCGGCACCGATCAGGGGCTTCAACCAGTAGTCGTTCAGGGGCCAGTTGACGAGAGTGATGTCGGAGTCGAACGCGCCGGGCCGGTGCAGCTTGCGGGCGAGGATCCGGCGGAAGCCGAACAGCTCCTTGTCGCCCGCGTCGGCGGACTGGTCGGCGGTGACGTCGAGCGGGTCGAGGTCCGGGTTGGGGACGAAGGTGCGCGGTACGGCCTCAAGGGTGCGGGGGTCGGGCGCGAGGAAGCCGAGCAGCGGTCCGGGCCAGAAGTCCGGCCGGTAGGCGCGCCAGAAGTCGTAGTCGGCCGGCCGCTCGATGGTGTGGTCCTCGCCCTCGTGGTGGGAGAGCGCGAAACACACCGTGATGCCCTGCTGGTTGAGGGGCTGTGCCTCGTCGGGGGCGTGCGGTTCGTCGAACTCGCCGCGCGCCTCGGCGCCGATCGCGTGCTCGACCCCGGCGAGTTCGAGCAGTTCACCGGTCTCGGTCGCGTCGATGACGTAACGGGCGCCGATCGTCAGGCGGTTGCCGTTGCGCAGGTCGGCGAGGGTGACGGACCGTACGGTGTCGTCGTCGCCCGCCTCGGCGGCGACCGGGCGGTGCTCGGTCAGGAGCGTGAGCCGGCCCGACGGGCGGTGCGGCGCGAGCATCGCCTCCAGGACGGCGAGCGCGACGCGCGGCTCGTGGCAGAGCTTGCTGACGCGGCCCGCGCCCGGGTTGAGGTCGGTGAGGGCCAGCGCCTCGGAGCGCAGCGGGTACCACTGGCGGTAGTGGTCCCTGATGGACTCGCGCAGGGTGCGGTACGAGGCGGTGGTGCCGAACTGCTCGACCCACGGGTGTTCGTCCGGCGGGACGGCCTGGGAGGTGAGCTGGCCGCCGATCCAGTCCGTCTCCTCGGTGAGGACGACGGTGCGTCCGGCCCGGCAGGCGGCGAGGGCGGCGGCCACGCCGCCGAGCCCGGAGCCCGGAGCCCGGAGCCCGGAGCCCGGAGCCCGGAGCCCGGAGCCCGGAGCCCGGAGCCCGGAGCCCGGAGCCCACGATGAGGATGTCGGGTGCGGATGTCACGGGTCTCCTTGAAGTGCTGGGTGTGCTTGGCGCGTTGGGTGCGGTGTGCGTCGGGTGGTGCGGTGTGTTCGAGGGAGTCGGTCGGGGTCGATTCGGTCAGGGTCGATTCGGTCAGGTCAGTGGTGGACGGGTGGTGGTCCCGCCGTCGTGCCGGGCCGGAAGGTGCAGGCCACCAGCGGTTCCGTGGCCTGCTCCCCCGCCACCAGCGCGGCGAGCATCCGCACGGCGGCGGCGCCCAACTGCGGCCGGGGAATGTCGAATCCGGTCGGTGTCGGTCCGTCCGACAGGTCCGGCGGCGGGCTGCCGAGCAAGGCGAGCGAGGCGTCACGCGGGCAGTCGATGCCGACGAAGTGCGCGGCGCCGTGCAGCGCTCGCCAGGCGTCGCCGGTGTCGGTCTCCTCGGCGACGAACGCGGTGACGCCGTCGTCGAGCCAGCCGCGCAGCCGCTCGGCGGTGAGGTCGTGCTCCGGGTCGGCGGAGCGGAAGACGGCGTCGGGACCGCCGGGCAGTCCCGCCTCCTCCAGCCCTTTGAGGAAGCCGTGTTCGCGGTCGGTGGACGCGAGGGCCTCGTCGTCCTCCCGTACGAGCACGATCCGCCGGTGGCCGAGCGCGGCGAGGTGCGCGACGACCTCCCGGCTGGCGCTGACGTAGTCGGCGCCGACCCAGGCCAGCCCCTCCAGCTCGTCCCTGCGGCCGAGGTGGACCACGGGGAAGCCGTCGGCGACCAGCCGGCGCAGTTCGTCGGCGGGCGCGCGGCGGCCGAGGAACAGGCAGCCGTCGGCGAGCCGTACCCGGTTGAGGGCGTGCGGTCCGGCGGCCCCCGCGCCGCCGGTGCTGGAGCCGGTGAAGAGCACCAGGTCGTAGCCGCGTGCCGCCGCTTCCCGCTCGACGCCGACGAGGAACGGGTAGTACGAGTGCTGCACATCGGTCGGGAAGGTGGACGTGAAGCTGAAGACGCCGAGCAGGTTGTTGCGCGCGGCGGCCAGTCGGCTGGCCGCCGGATCGGGGACGTAGCCGAGGCTGCGTACCGCGTCGAGCACCTTGCGCCGGGTCTCCTCCGAGATCGTGGCGCCCTGCTTCCGCGCCCCGAGCACCAGCGAGACCGTGGCCTGCGAGACCCCGGCGAGCCTGGCGACCTCGGCCTGGCGCGGCCGGGACGTCCGGCCCGTGGGTGCGGGGCTCCGGCCGGGCCGGGACCGCTTCCTGGGTTCCTCCACCGTGTTCCTCCGGATCGTTAATGCGTATTAGTAATGCGCATTAACGAGCACTGTGGACCCTTCGGGCGGCACCGGTCAAGAGATCGCACCGAACTCCTTTCGCGCGGGGGCGGGCCGTACGGTGTGATCGTCCGCCCGCGCAACCAGAGGTGATCCCGCACATGGCCCTGTTCGATCTGCCCCTCGACGAGCTTCGGAACTACCGCAGCCAATCCGTGGAACCGGCCGACTTCGACGCCTTCTGGACGTCGACCCTCGCCGAGGCCCGCACCCACGAGCTGGACGCCCGCTTCGCGCCGGTCGCGACGGGTCTGTCGACCGTCGAGGTGTACGACGTGACCTTCGCCGGTTTCGGCGGCCACTCCGTCAAGGGCTGGTTCGTGCTGCCGGCCGGCACGCGCGAACCGCTGCCCGTGGTGGTCGAGTTCGTCGGCTACGGCGGCGGGCGCGGGCTGCCGCACACGCATCTGTTGTGGGCGTCGGCCGGCTTCGCGCACTTCGTGATGGACACGCGGGGACAGGGCGCCGGGTGGGGCGGCGGAGACACCCCCGATCCGGTGGGCAGCACGTCCGCGGTTCCCGGCTTTCTGACCCGGGGCATCGAGGACCCGCACGACTTCTACTACCGCCGCGTCTTCACGGACGCCGTCCGCGCGGTGGAGGCCGCCCGCTCCCATCCGCTCGCCGACGCCTCGCGCACGGCCGCGATCGGCGAGAGCCAGGGCGGCGGGATCACACTGGCGGTGGGCGGTCTGGTACCGGATCTGGTGGCGATATCACCCGATGTGCCGTTCCTCTGCGACTTCCCCCGGGCGACGACGCTCACCGACCGGCTTCCGTACCGGGAGGTGGGCAGGTACCTCAACACCTACCGCCGCCGGGGCGAACAGGTCCGGCGGACGCTCAGCTACTTCGACGGGGTTCACTTCGCGGCGCGCGGCCGGGCACCCGCGCTGTTCTCGACGGCCCTGGAGGACCAGACCTGCCCGCCGTCGACGGTGTTCGCGGCCTTCAACGCCTATCCGCACGAGGACCGGACGATCGAGGTGTACGAGTTCAACAGTCATGAGGGAGGCGAGACTTACCAGGAGGAGGCCCAACTGGCCTGGCTGCCGGGCCGCCTGACGGCGTGACGACCCGGCAGCCGGCCTGACAGCCTGCCGGTCCCCGGTCCCCGGTCCCCGGCCCCCGGTCACTCCGGCGCGGCGTCCTCGGGTGTGCCGCGTGCCAGCGCGGCGAGCAGATCGAGGGCGTCGGTGAGCGTGCGGTGGGACGGGGTGCCCAGCGCGAGCCGGACGGCGTTCGGGGCGCGTCCGGTGCCGACGGTGAACGCGGCGCCGGGCGCGATGGCGATGCCGTGGCGGGCGGCGGCGGCGACGAAGGGCTCGGCGCGCCAGTGATCGGGCAGCTCCCACCAGCAGTGGTAGCCCCCGGGGTCGGCGCGCACGGTGAAGCCGGCCAGGCGCTCGGCCCTGATCCGCTGCCGTTCCACCGCGTCGGCGCGCTTGGCCCGGCCGATCGCGGCGGCGGTGCCGTCGGCCATCCACTGTGTCGCGGCGTCGAGGGCGAACCGGGCCGCCGACCAGGCTCCCGAGCGCAGGGCCGAGGCCAGCCGCTGCTCGAAGGCGGGCGGCGCCACGGCGAAGCCGAGCGTCAGTCCGGGCGCGAGCCGCTTGGACATGCTGTCCAGGACGACGGTGCGTTCGGGGGCGAGTGCGGCGAGTGGCGGCACATCGTCGCGGAGGAATCCGTAGATGGCGTCCTCGATGACGTACAGATCCAACTCACGGATTTTTTCGACGAGTCGAGCCCTGCGGTCGGGCGGCATCGTCATGCCCAGCGGGTTGTGGAGCGTGGGTTGGAGATAGACGGCGCGCAGCGGCGGGGCGGCGGCCACCGCCTCCGGCAGGAGTCCGTCCCGGTCCATGGCGAGCGGGACGAGGGTGATGCCGAGATGGTCGGCGATGCCCTTGACGACGGGGTAGGTGAACTCCTCAACGCCGAGCCGTTCCCCGGCCGGGACGCTGGCCGCGAGAGCCGCCGCGATCGCCTGACGGCCGTTGCCCGCGAAGAGGATCCGCTCCGGTTCGGGCGTCCAGCCGGCGCGGGCGAGGAGCGGCGCGGCGGCCTCGCGGGCGGCGGCTGACCCGGACCCGCCGAGGGGCCGCAGGCTTGCCGCGAGTACGTCGGGGCGCTGCATACGCGCCATGCCGGCGGCGAGCATCCCGGCCTGTTCGGGCAGTACGGGGAAGTTGACCTCCAGATCGACCCGGGCCTCGCTGGGCTCGGTGAGCATCGGCTGCGGTCCGGGCGGCGCGGCGCGTACGAAGGTCCCCCGGCCCACCTCGCCGACGGCGAGTCCGCGCCGGATCAGCTCGCCGTAGACCCTGGCCGCCGTCGAGTTGGCGATGTTACGGCTCCGGGCGAACGGCCGCTGCGGCGGCAGCCGCTCACCGGGACGCAGCCGGCCGGCCTGGATGTCGGCCGCGAGCTGGTCGGCGATCAGGCGGTAGTCCTCCATGACACTCCCTCGCGTGGCGCTTCCCGTCGACACAAGATTGCACCAAGTTCAATTTCAACATTGCATCGAGATATTGCACCACTTAGCATCGAGAACGCAAGGGGGAACGCACGGAGCCGACCAGCGGAGCCGAGCCCCGGACAGAGAACGCGGGGACGCGGACATGAGCACCATGACGCTTCACGACATCACCCTCACGTACGACGACGAGGGCGGAGGCGACGGCGGCCGTACGGGCGAGGGCGGCGGTGACGTCCTGGTCCTCGTGCACGGCCACCCGTTCGACCGCTCGATGTGGCGGCCCCAGCTCGACACGTTCGCCGGCCCCGGCCGGCGGGTGATCGCCCCCGATCTGCGCGGCTACGGCGGGGCCACCGTACTGCCCGGCAAGACGACGCTCACCACCTTCGCGTGGGACCTCGCCGCGCTGCTCGACCGGCTGGGCGTCGACCGGGTGGTGCTGGGCGGGCTGTCCATGGGCGGCCAGATCGTCCTGGAGTTCTACCGGCTGTTCCCGGAGCGGGTCCGGGCCCTGGTGCTGGCCGACACGTTCGCCGCCGCCGAGACGGAGCCGGGCAAGGTGGCACGCAACGCGATGGCCGACCGGTTGCTGCGGGAGGGCATGGGGCCGTACGTGGACGAGGTGCTGACCAAGATGATGACGCCGCGCAACGTCCGGGAGCTGCCCGCGGTGGCCGGGCACGTACGGGACATGATGCGCGGCGCACCGCCCGAGGGCGCGGCGGCGGCACTGCGCGGCCGGGCCGAACGACCTGACTACGTCGGCATGTTGGGGCGCGTCACGGTCCCGGCGCTCGTCGTGGTGGGCAGCGAGGACGCGTACACACCGGTCGCCGACGCGCGGGTGATGAGCGAGGGGATACCGGACGCGGCGCTCGCGGTCATCGAGGGCGCCGGGCATATGCCCAACCTGGAACGGCGGGCGGAGTTCGACGCCGTGCTCGGCGCGTTCCTCGACTCCCTGCCGCCGCCCATTACCTCTCCGGTAATCGACCCGCGTCGCGGCTTCGAGAACCATCAGGGGGGTCAGGGCCTGTCCTGAGCCGCTTCCCCGAGGAGGAACCCATGAGTTCGTCGGATTCGTTCGGTGTCCCCGCCCCGTCCCGTAACTCCGCGTCCGCCGCTTCCACCGATTCCGCCGTCGTGCGCGGTGACACCGGCCTGTTGCGCACGGTCCTGCTGCTCGACGCCGTCGCCACCGGCGCCGTGGGCGCCGCCGCGCTGATCGGCTGTGCCGTGCTGGACTCGGCGCTCGGACTGCCTGTCGCGTTCCTCGCCGGAATCGGCGCCTTCCTGGTGCTCTACGCACTGTTCGTGTGGCGGGTCAGCGCCGCGCGGGCACCGCACCGCGGTGCGGTGCGGGCGGTGATCGGCTGCAATCTGGTGTGGTCCGCGCTCAGCGGTGTGACGGCCGCCGCGGGGTGGCTCGACCCGACCGGGCTGGGCACGACGCTGATCGTGCTTCAGGCGGTGGCGGTGCTGGGATTCGCCGATCTCCAGCTCTTCGGGCTGCGCAAGGCGCGCCTCTCACTGGGGTGACCGGTGACCAGTGACCGGTGACCAGTGACCAGTGACCAGTGAAGGGTGAGCGCGACCGGGAGTGCCACCGAACAGCCGTCTCCTAAGCTGTGGCCGCGCGCCACCGGGGCGCGGTCCGGGAATGGAGAGGCACATGCTCAGCAAGCACGAAGCCGCCGAAGCCGTCCGCCAGGCAAAGGTGCGGACGGGGATCACCTGGGCCCAACTCGCGGACGCCGTAGGCAGACCGCTCGCCTGGACCACGGCCGCGCTCCTCGGTCAGCATCCGATGGGCAAGGACGAGGCCACGACGGCGGCGGCGCTCCTCGAACTCGGGGACGATGCCGCTCTCGCCTTCCAACTCCAGCCGTCACGAGGCGCGTTGGACGCGGCCGTACCGGTCGATCCGACGATCTACCGGCTGTACGAAGTCGTCCAGGTCTACGGTCCGACCATCAAGGAGCTGATCCACGAGCAGTGCGGCGACGGCATCATGAGCGCCATCAACTTCCGTCTCGACGTCCGGCGCGTGCCCGACCCGGCCGGTGACCGTGTGGTGATCACGCTCGACGGAAAGTACCTCCCGTACCAGTGGTGAAGGCCGGCCTCCGGCTCGGCCCCGTCGGGGTGCTCGATCGCCGGACGGGCCGGGCGTTCCGGCCTCAATCGCCGGACGGGCGCCTCAAGCCCGTCCGGCGGCGGTTCCCCAGTACATACGCCTGGATGGCGGTGACCGCCGCGCCGCGCGCCCACAGGGCGAAGTCCACCGGCCGTACGTCGAGCGAGACGTCCGCCGCACGCGGATCCCGGTCGTACGCGAGGCCCTCGCGCAGCGCCTCGCGGGCCACCTCCGCGAGCCGCACCCCCTCGCCGGTCAGCACGATCTCCGTGGTGAGGGTGAGGTTCGCGACGGCGGCGATCAGACGCCCCAGCGCCCGTCCCGACGCCGTGACCAGCGGCCCGGCCACCGGGTCGCCGGCCGCCGCCAGATCGAGGCACTCCTCGTAGGAGACGTCACGCCGCAGTCCCACCGACGCGGCGGCGCGGAGGGAGGCCATCGACAGCATCGCGGTGGCGCAGCCGCGGTGCCCGCGCGGACACGGCGGGCCCAGGGGATCGAGCGGGAAGTGTCCGAGCAGGCCGACTCCCGCGTCCGGGCTGTCCACGACGCGGTCGTGCACGACGAGGCCGTAGCCGATGCCCGCCCCGACGGTGAGGACCGCGAACCGGTCGCGGCCGCGTGCGGCGCCGAACCAGTGCTCGGCGCGGGTGAGCGCGAGCAGGTCGTTGTCGACGGCCGTGGGTATTGCGAGCGCGTCGCGGAGCATGGCCCCGAGCGGCACATCGTCGTCCCACTCCAGGAACGGTGCTCCGGTGACCGTGGCGTGGTCGGCCACACAGCCGCCCAGGCTGACGCCGGCGGCGGTGATGTGCGGTGTTCCCGGGGCTGGTTGAGCACCGAGCCGGGTGACGAGTTCGGCCGCGAGTGAGCGCAGGACGGCGACGACCGAGGCCGGGTCGCGTCCCGGCAGGTCCGCCCGCGCGGAGGCGACGACCTCGGCGCGGAGTGTGGTCACTACGGCGTGCACGTCCTCGTGGGTGATCTTGGCGCCGATGAACCGGTGCGCGTCGGCGACGATGTCGAGCGGGCGGGTGGGCCGGCCGGCCCGCGATTCGTGGCTGGTACCCGACTCGACGAGGAGCCCGCTGTCCAGAAGGGGCTTCGCCAGCCGGGTGAGGCTGCCCGCGGACAGGTCGAGCCGGCGGGCGAGTTCGCTGCGGGGCAGCGGACCGCGGAGCAGCACCTCCAGGGCGACGGCGTGCGTGGCTCCCGAGAGGCGGGTCCACGGCGCTGGAGTCACATGCAAGGGATGGCCTTCCGCGGGGAGTCCGCCCGACAACTGGTCCGCCCATCCTGCCAGCCTCCGGTATTTACTTCTATGCCGGAATCAAACATCCAGCGAAGGGTGCGTTTTCGCCATATCGGCGGTGTGGAACCCACCTATTGACGGACGGAAACTTCCACCCCGAAACTAAAACGCGACGAACGCGCAGGCCGCGACGGAGCACGGACCGCCCGGCCGTCGATGGACGGTGGCCGATGGCCGATGGACAAATCGAGGAGCTTCCGTATGCCCACCGGTCACTCCCGTGACTACCGTGACTACCGCCATCTCCGCGCCGCCGGTACGAGCCTGGTCCTGGACTGCACCGGCGACCGGCTGCCCCGGGTGGTCCACTGGGGCGACGATCTGGGCGACCTCGGAGACCTGGGGGATCCCGGCGGGGCCGGTCTCGCCGACCTGGCCGCCGCGAGCGCCACCGCGCCGATGTCCAACACCCTCGACCTGCCCGTGCCGCTCTCCCTCATGCCGGAGCACTCGGCCGGCTGGCTCGGTACGCCGGGCCTGACCGGCCACCGCGACGGCGCCGACTTCTCGACGTCGTTCACCGTCCGCTCGATCCGCACCGTCCGCACGCCCGACCTCCCCGAGGCGCATCAGCTCACCGTCGACGCCGTGGACGAACACGCCCGGCTCGGGCTCGTGTTGGAGATCGAGTTGACCGCCTCCGGGCTCGTACGGCAGCGCGCCACCGTCACCAACCACGACCCCGGCGAGCGGCCGTACGTCGTCGACGGTCTGCTGCTCGCGCTCCTCGTACCCGCCCACGCCACCGAACTCCTCGACCTCACCGGTCGGCATCTGCGCGAACGCAGCCCGCAGCGGCACGAGTTCACGCTCGGTACGCATCTGCGTGAGAACCGCCGGGGCCGCACGGGCACCGACGCGACGCTGCTGCATCTCGCGGGCGAGGGCGGTTTCGGTTTCCGTACGGGCGAGGTCTGGGGCCTGCACGTGGCCTGGAGCGGCAACCACCGCACCCTCGCCGAACGCACCCCGGCCGGGGTGTCCCTGCTCGGCGGCGGCGAGACCCTGCTCGCGGGCGAAGTCCCGCTGGCGGCAGGCCAGTCGTACACCGGCCCGTGGGTCATCGGCTCGTACGGCCGCGGACTCGACGAGCTGGCCGGGCGGTTCCACCAGTATCTGCGCGCCAGGACCCGCCACCCGCACCGGCCCCGGCCGGTCACCCTCAATACCTGGGAGGCCGTCTACTTCCAGCAGGACATCGGCACACTCACGGCGCTGGCGGACACCGCCGCCGAGGTGGGCGCCGAGCGTTTCGTCCTGGACGACGGCTGGTTCAAGGGACGCCGGGACGACCGCGCCGGGCTCGGCGACTGGTACGTGGACGAGAGTGTCTGGCCCGGCGGGCTGGGTCCGCTGGTCGACCATGTCCGGTCCCTGGGGCTGGAGTTCGGGCTCTGGGTCGAACCCGAGATGGTCAGTCCCGCCTCCGACCTCGCCCGCGCGCACCCCGAGTGGATCCTGGCGACTGGCGGCCGGCTACCGCCGGAGTCCCGGCAGCAGCAGGTGCTCGACCTCGGCCACGCCGGAGCCTACGACCACCTGCTGGAACGGCTCGACGCGCTGGTCACCGAGTACGCCATCGACTACCTCAAGTGGGACCACAACCGGGATCTCGTGGAGGCCGGGCACAGCCCGACGGGCGCCGCCGGTGTCCACGCGCAGACGGCCGCGGCGTACCGGCTGCTGGACGAACTGCGCGCCCGGCACCCTGGGCTGGAGATCGAGTCCTGCTCGTCCGGCGGCGGGCGGGTCGACCTCGGCATCCTGGAGCGCACCGACCGCGTCTGGACCAGTGACTGCATCGACGCACTCGAACGGCAGCGCATACAGCGCTGGACAGGGCTGTTGCTGCCGCCCGAACTCCTCGGGGCGCACGTCGGCTCGCCCGTCGCGCACACCACCGGGCGCGCCCACACGCTCGACTTCCGGGCCGGGACCGCCCTGTTCGGGCACTTCGGCATCGAGTGGGACCTCACTGCGGCCGACCCCGGCGAGCGCGCCCGGCTCGCGGAGTGGGTCGCCGCGTACAAGGAGCTACGGCCGCTGCTGCACACCGGCACGGTCGTCCACGGCGACCATCCCGATCCGGCGCTGCGGGTGCACGGCGTGGTGGCCGCCGACCGCTCCCACGCGCTGTACGCCCTGGTCCAGACGGCGACGAGCGTGCCCTCCCCGGCAGGCGTCGTACGGCTGCCCGGACTCGACGCGGACGCCCGTTACCAGGTACGGCCCCGCGCGCCCGGTGACCGGGCCGAAGGCCCCCACCGGTCCGACCCGCCGTGGTGGGGGCGGGCGGAAGGGGTGGAGCTGACCGGCCGGGCGCTGGCAGCCGCCGGGGTGCGGGCGCCGACGCTCTTCCCGGAACGTCTGGTGCTCGTGGAGGCGCGCGGACTCTGACGACGGCCACCCGTACGCGATCACGCGAGATCACGCGAGGTTCACGCACATGAGTACCAACTCCCCCTCCCCCGAACCCTGGTGGAAGTCCGCGGTCGTCTACCAGATCTATCCGCGCAGCTTCGCCGACTCCGACGGCGACGGCGTCGGGGACCTGCGCGGAATCATCCACCGACTGGACCATCTCGCCGCTCTCGGCGTCGACGTCCTGTGGCTGTCGCCGGTGTACCCGTCCCCGCAGGACGACAACGGCTACGACATCAGCGACTACCAGGACATCGACCCGTCCTTCGGCACGCTCGCCGACTTCGACGACCTGCTCAACGCGGTCCACGCGCGCTCCATGAGGCTGGTGATGGACCTCGTCGTCAACCACACCTCCGACGAACACCCGTGGTTCACCGAGTCCCGGCAGGGGCCGGACAGCCCCAGGCGTGACTGGTACTGGTGGCGGCCCGCCCGGGACGGCGCCGACCCCGGCACACCGGGCGCCGAGCCGAACAACTGGCGCTCGTTCTTCTCCGGTTCCGCCTGGGAGTACGACGAGCCGGGCGGCTCGTACTATCTGCACCTCTTCTCCCGGAAGCAGCCCGATCTGAACTGGGAGAATCCCGAGGTCCGCCGGGCCGTCCACCGGATGATGAACTGGTGGCTCGACCGGGGCGTTGACGGCTTCCGGATGGATGTCATCAACCTCATCTCGAAGGACCCCGCGCTGCCCGACCGCACCCACCACGGCGCGGGGCCGCGCATCCACGAATTCCTCCAGGAGATGCACCGCGAGGTCTTCGCCGGGCGTCCCGAACAGCTGCTCACCGTAGGCGAGATGCCGGGCGTCACGGTCGAGGAGGCCGGGCTCTTCACCGATCCGGCGCGCGCCGAGGTGGACATGGTCTTCCAGTTCGAGCATGTCGGACTCGACCACGGCGACGGCAAGTTCGACGTACGGCCGCTGAATCTGCTCGACCTGAAGGCGACACTCGACCGCTGGCAGAACGGCCTCGCCGGGACCGGCTGGAACAGCCTGTACTGGAACAACCACGATCAGCCGCGTGTCGTCTCCCGCTTCGGCGACGACGGACCCCGCCACCGGGTCAGGTCCGCGACGATGCTCGCCACGGTCCTGCATCTGCACCGCGGCACGCCGTACGTCTACCAGGGCGAGGAACTGGGCATGACCAACGCCCCGTTCACCTCCATCGACGACTTCCGGGACATCGAATCGCTCAACCACTACGCGGAGGCGGTCGGCCGGGGCGCCGACCCGGCGCGGGTCCTGGCGGGGCTGCGGGCGATGGGGCGCGACAACGCCCGTACGCCGATGCAGTGGGACGCCTCACCGCACGCCGGGTTCACCACCGGCGTCCCGTGGATCCCGGTCCATCCCGACCACACCGAGGTCAACGCGGCTGCGGCGTACGCCGATCCGTCGTCCGTGTTCCACCACTACCGCCGGCTGATCGCGCTGCGGCACACCGAACCAGCCGTCGCGCACGGCGACTTCACCATGCTGCTGCCGGACGACCCGCGCGTGTACGCCTTCACCCGGCGGCTGGCGGCGGCGGACGGTACGGCGACCGAGCTGCTGGTCGTCGGCAACTTCACCGGCGACGCGGCCGGGGTCGAACTGCCGGACGGCGGCTGGCGGGACGCCGAGCTGGTGATCGGCAACGTCGCGGACCCCGCCCCGGTGACTGCCACGGTCCGGCTCGCCCCCTGGGAGGCCCGGGTTCACCGCCGGCACACCGGCCGGAACCATCCAAGCCCGTCCGGCGACTGAAGACAACCCGACCACCGGCCGGAACCATCCAAGCCCGTCCGGCGACTGAAGACAACCCGACCACCGGCCGGAACCGACTGAGTCGGCCCCAGGGGACGGATCCCCCGGAGCCGACCCGCCCGACCCGCCCGACGCGCTACGTACCGATCGTGAAGGTGTCGATGTCGAACAGCGAGCCTCCCCCGCCGGTGAAGGTGAGGAACAGTGGTCCGCTCGGCGTGCCCGTCAGCGTGGTGGACACGTTCTGGAAGGTCTCCCAGCCGCCGGTGTTCGGCACCGCCACCGTGCCGAGTACCGGTCCGGTCGCCGAGCCCGAGCGGATCTGGACGGTGCCTCCCGCCCCCGCCGACGACACCTTCGCGGTGAAGGTCTTCGCCCCGGTGAGCGACGCCTGGGAGTAGCCCGCCCAGTCGCCGTTCTCGATGTAGCCGAGGGTCCGGCCGCCGCTCGCCGGAGCGTGGTCGGCCGCCTGGACGCCCTGTCCGGAGGTGTGGGACTCCCCTTCGTAGGTGGTCGACGGGGGCGGTGTGGTGCCGCCCAGCTCCTTGATCCGGATGTTGCGGAAGGACACGTCGTCACCGGTGCCGTGGTTCTGGATGCCGATGTGCCCCTGCTTCAGGGAACGCACCGGGTCGGTGTTGGTGAAGTCGTTGATCCGTACGCCGTTGAGGAAGACCTGGAGCCGCTCCCCCTCCACCCTGATCTCGTAGGTGTTCCAACTGCCCGGCGGATTGAGGGCGTTGTCCCGTGCCGCGATATCCGCCGCCTTGAAGCCGTACACGGAACCGGTGGTCCGGTCGGCCGTGTCGGTGGCGTCGATCTGGATCTCGTAGCCCTGGTTCACCGACGTGTTGACGTCGTCGGAGGCCGGGAAGCCCACGAACACACCGGAGTTGTCGTCGCCGGCCATGCGCCAGTCCAGCTTGAGGGAGTACGAGGCGTACTCCTTCGCCCGGTACCAGTACAGGCCCATGCCGCCCTGCGCGTTCAAGGTGGCGTCGGTGTTGGTGAAGCTGCCCGGTCCGGCCTGGGACCAGCCGGTGGTCGAGCCGTTGTAGAGCGTGGTGTAGCCGGTCTCCGCGCGGCAGTCGGCCTTGGCGAAGCCCGCCGCGTACCGGATGCCGCCGAGCAGCAGCGAACGGAACGCGGGGTCTGCGTACGACTCCTGGGTGTGGCCGAGTCCGGTGTAGAAGGACCGGCCGTTGCCCTGCGGGTGGCACCAGGTGATCGGGTGGTCGCCGCTCATCTCGCCGCCGCTGTAGCTGGATTCGTCCAGGCTCTGCAGGACGCGGACCTGCGGGCGGGGATTGGTGCGGTAGTTGTACCACTCGTCGGTACGGGACCAGGTCTGGCCCAGGTGGGAGGTGGCCGCGTGCGACCGGTCCTCGTTCTTCACCGTGGCCTGCTGGATCGCCGGGTGGCTCTTGAACCAGGCGCCGACGAGCTGTTGGTACTGCGGCCAGTCGTACTCGGTGTCGGCCGCGGCGTGGATGCCGAAGTAGCCGCCGCCACCGTCCACGTACCCCTGGAGCGCGGTCTGCTGACTGGCGTTCAGAACATCGCCGGTGGTGGAGAGGAAGACGACGGCCTTGAAGTTGGCCAGGTTGGCGGTGGTGAAGGCGTTGCTGTCCTCGGTGGCGGTGACGGTGAAGTTGTTGGCCGCGCCGAGGTCGCGGATGGTCTGGGTGCCGACGGGGATGGAGTCGTGCCGGAAGCCCGCCGTCTTGGAGAAGACGAGGACCTTGTAGGCGGGGTCGGCGGCCTGGGCCGCGGTGGCCGGTGCCAGAAGTGAGGCGGCGAGGCCGAGGGTGAGGGCGAAGGCCGCCGCGGCGGTCTTCGGCAGCGTGCGGAGCTGACGGAGCATCATCGTCTCCTTGACTCGCGTCACTTGGTGAGTGTGAGGGTGTCGATGTCGAACAGGGAACCGGCCCCACCGGTGAAGGTGAGGAACAGCGCCCCGGACGATCCGGTACCGGTCAGCGCGGTGGAGACATTCTGGAACGTCTCCCAGCCACCGGTGTTGGGGACGGCCACGGTGCCGAGGACGGCGCCGGTGGCGGAGCCCGAGCGGATGGTCACCGTACCGCCGGCGCCGGCCGAGGAGACCTTCGCGGAGAAGGTCTTGGTCCCGGCCGTCGGGACGGAGGCGTAACCCGCCCAGTCGCCGTTCTCGATGTAGCCGAGGGTCTTGCCGCCGCTCGCGGGAGCGTGGTCGGCCGCCTGGACCCCCTGCCCCGAGCTGAACGACTCGCCCTCGACGGTCTGACCGGAGCCGGAGCTGCCGGTGGCGAAGGTGAAGGCGTCGACGTCGAAGAGATTGCCCTGACCGGTCACGCCCTTGAAGACGAGGAACAACTCCGTTGTCGCGGCGGGTGCGTTGGCGATGGTCGCCGACACGTCGACGAAGTTCTCCCAGCCGCCGGTCGGGGCCACGGCCACCGAGCCGAGCAGCGTGCCGGTCGCGGACCCGGCGCGTACCTCCAGGGTGCCGCCGACGCCGCCGGAGGCGACCCGGGCGGTGATCTTGTTGGCGTTGGAGAGGTTGTACGGCTTGAAGGAGATCCAGTCGTTGTTGTCGGTGAAGCCGACCGTGCTGGCGCCCTCGGCGTTGCCGTGCGCGGCGACCTGGATGCCGGACTGGGCGGAGAAGTGCTCGCCCTGGCGGTGCCGGGGCTGGAGGATACGGGCGCTGTGCGTGGTCAGCCCGGCGCCGTCGGTGTACTCGGCGTCGAAGACTCCGTAGATGTTGGCAGCGCTGTCGTGCTCGCCGTCGGCGGGCACGCTGAGGTTGCCCGAGCAGCCGGTGGCCTGGGTGATCTGGTGGCGGTGTTCGTCGTGGCCGAGCAGATAGGTGACCTTGACCTTGGAGCAGTCGATGGTTCCGTCCTCCGGGTCGCTGACGGTGACCTGGAAGGGCACGGTGTCACCGAAGGAGAACAGCTGGCCGTCCTTGGGGGTCTGTAGGTTCACGGTCGGCGCGGTGTTGCCCGCCGTGACGACCAGACTCGCGGTGCCGGTCAGCCCTTCCGGGTCCCGGACGGTGAGCGTCGGCCGGAAGGTGCCTTTGGTGGTGTAGGTGTGGCTCGGGTTGGCGGCCGTGGAGGTGCTGCCGTCGCCGAAGTTCCACGAGTACGTGAGGGCCTTGCCCTCGGGGTCGGCACTGCCGGCCGAGGAGAACGCGACGGTCAGCGGGGTGGGTCCGGAGACCTTGTCGGCGGCGGCTTTGGCGACCGGGTTGCGGTTGGCGCCCGCGAGGTATTCGACGCGGTAGAGGGCCTGGTTGTTGGCGCCGGTGCCGTAGTCCAGGACGTACAGCGCGCCGTCCGGGCCGAACGCCTGGTCCATGACCTGCGTACCGGTCCACGGGAATGCCTCGATGACACCCGGGGTGCCGTCCGCCTTGACCTCGATGGCCTTGATCCACTTGCGGCCGTACTCACCCGCGAAGAAGCGCCCGTCGAGCGACTGCGGGAACTTCACGTTCGAGTTGAGGTTGGCGTCGTAGCGGTAGACGGGACCGCCCATGGGCGACTCGGAGCCGCCGCCGAACTCGGGCGGGGAGCCCGCGTCACCGCCGTACTTGATCCAGCTCGACTTGGCTGCGGGCAGGGTCGGCAGTCCGGTGTTGCGGGACGAGTTGTTCGCGGGTGCGGCGCAGTTGTACTTGCCGGCGGAGGGGCCGTTGGGGAACGCCCACTCGCCGTACGTCTCGTTCGCCGTGTTGGTGCCGGTGCAGTACGGCCAGCCGTAGTTGCCCGGCGCGGTGATGCGGTTGAACTCGACCTGGCCGCTGGGGCCGCGGTCGGCGCTGGTGCCGCCCGAGTCGGGGCCGTAGTCGCCGAGGTAGACGACGCCGGTGGCCTTGTCGACGGACATCCGGAAGGGGTTGCGGAAGCCCATCGCGTAGATCTCGGGGCGGGTCTTGGCGGTGCCGGGGGCGAAGAGGTTGCCGGACGGGACGGTGTAGCCGCCGGCCGCGGTCGGCTTGATGCGGAGCACCTTGCCGCGCAGGTCGTTGGTGTTGCCCGAGGATCGCTGGGCGTCGAACTGCGGGTTGCGGTCCGCGCGTTCGTCGATCGGGGAGTAACCGGCCGACTCGAACGGGTTCGTGTCGTCACCCGTCGTCAGATACAGATTCCCGGCCGCGTCGAAGTCGATGTCACCGCCGACGTGGCAGCACTGGCCACGGTCGTTGGGGACTTCCAGCACGACCTTCTCGCTGGCCAGGTCGAGCGTGTTGTCGGCCTTGAGCGTGAAGCGCGAGAGGTTGAGGTGGCCCTTCCACGGCTCGAAGGCCGCGGCGTTGCCCGTGACGGGCGCGTCGCCGCCCGGCGTGCTGAGCTTGGGCGAGTAGTACAGGTACAGATACCGGTTGGTCGCGAAGCCGGGGTCGGCGGCTATCCCCTGGAGACCTTCCTCGTCATGGGTGTAGACGTCCAGCTTGCCCGCCGACTTGGTGTTGCCCGCAGCGTCCGTGTAGCGGACCGTGCCGTCCCTCGCTGTGTGCACGACGGCGCGGTCGGGCAGCACGGCGAGTGACATCGCCTCGCCCAACTCGGCCGATCCGAGCGCGAGTTGTACCTGCTGGTAGTCGCCTGCCGGAATGGCGGCAGCGGCGGCGGGTGCTGCCTCGTGGCCGGGGTGACCGGCATGGGCGGCGGCGGTGGGGACGCTGATCGCGCCTCCACCCACCACCAGACCCAGTACCGCGAGCCACCTCAGCCACTTCTGTCTCGGGCGCGGCCGTCCTGAGAGTCCTGACATCGAGCGTCCTTCCTTACCTGATCCAAGGGGAGCGAGGCAGGCGGAAGCGCGGGCGAGCGCGCCACCGTGTCTCACTCAGGGAGGAACCTGCCGACCGGGCGATGTCCCGTCACCCGGTGAGCAGCCGTGCGGTCCGTGCGTCCGTACGAGGGCATGTGATGCGGCACCGAACATTCGCGGGAATCCCGCGAGAGTTCCGCATGCTGGCAACGGGATCATAATTTGTCAAGCGTCTAACCAAATTGCCGTGACCCACTGATGGACGGACAGGACTCAAGCGATGACCCGGCCGAGGAATCACGGTCGTTGACCCGCAACTCGGATTGCGTTCGCACGTTGAACAAATGCCGCAGAGGAGGCACCTGGACCCGCTGGTGTCCGGCGGTCGAGGACGCGCGCACACCGCTCAGCCGGCCCACGGGCTGTCGACGGACCAGGCCGCGTCCTGCGTGAAGCCGGAGAGGGCCGAGTTCCGCCCGGCTGCGCGGCGTCGCCGCAGGCGTGATGATGACACTGCCCGCCGCACTCGTCCCCGCGCCGCGACCCACCCGGTCGAAGGCCTGCCACCAGGAGGACCACCCATGAGCGCCATCCCCGAGGACCCGGCGGTCGCCGCGTTCGTCTCCGCGATCAACGGGGGCAACCGGGACGCCTTCTTCGCCGTCCTGGCCCCCGACGCCACGATGTCCGACGACGGAAGCGAACGTGACCTCGCCGCCTGGGTGGACAAGGAGATCTTCTCCGCGGACGGCCGGATGGACATCGAGACGGCTTCCGACGAGGGCCGCGCCCTGACGGCGACGTTCACCAACTCGACGTACGGCACGATGCGCACGCGCTGGGCCTTCACCGTCACCGACGGCCGTATCAGCCACTTCGAGACGGGCCAGGCGTAGCGGGGCGAGAACCAACCGGCCGGTACCACCGGTCAGTCCCGGCCTACGCGGGCGTGCAGGTGCATGTCGTGCCACCCGTCCGCGTGCAGCGCCGCCCCGCGCCTGACACCTTCCTCCTCGAACCCGGCCTTGACCGCGACGCGGCATGACGCCTGGTTGGCGGTGGAGTGCTCCAGCGCGAGCCGGTGGAACCCGCCCTCGCCCAGCGCCCAGTCGGCCAAGGCCGTGACCGCGCGGGGGCAGACTCCGCTGCCGCGCGCCGCCGGAACCATCCAGTAGGCGACTTCGGCCGAGCCGTCGGTCAGGTTCCACGCCTTCAGCGACAGCCGGCCGAGCAGCGTGCCGGTGCCCGCCCCGGCCACCGCCCAGTGGCCGTCGGTCTCCTCCCCCCAACTGCCCTGCCACCGCTGGATCCACCCTCGCGCCTCGTCCACGGAATCGGCCCTGCGCACGTGCCAGCGCTGGATCTCCGGATCACGGAACGCCTCGGCCACGGCCTCGGCGTCACTGAGAAGCCAGGGCCGCAGCAGCGCCCCGCCGCCGACCGCAAGCGTCGGCTGGCCGGAGGCGGCGAGCGAGCCGACAGGTATCGCGGGAGGGACCAGGGAAGGCATGGCGCCACCCTCACAGATCCGCGAAGCATCCGCTTGGAGCGACCGGATGAGAATCTGCCGCCTGCCGCCCGCTCCCTCGTCCGCTCGGTCAGGTCGTTCTTACGCTTGCGCGTAAGCCCCGTCGGCGATCCCGTAGTCGCGCCCGTCATCACCGCGGCCAACCGTCCAACGGACCGGTGTACGTGGCCGGTTCGCCGTCCCCGGAGGGCGGCGGGTCGTCGGACGGCACCGGCGCGTGTACGGAGAGCCACCCGCACCCGTCCCGTGACCCACCTCACACCCGACACCTGTCAGGAATCGCCACGCTGTCCCGCTCAAGGGGCAAGCGATTCAGACAGGAGCCACACCATGAAGCACCGCATCCTCGTCCTCGGCGCCGGTTACGCCGGGGCCTTCGCCGCCGGGAGCCTGGCCCGGCGCCTCTCGCCCGCCGACACCGAGATCACCGTCGTCAACGCCGAGCCGGTCTTCGTCGAGCGGATGCGCCTGCACCAGCTCGCGGCGGGCCGGGCAATCGCGCCCCGGCGGCTCGCCGACCTGTTCGCGGGCACCGGGGTACGGCTGCGCGTGGCGCGGGTCACCGCGGTCGACCCGGAGCACAGGACCGTCGCCGTGACCGGCGAGGACGGTGACGGCGTGCTCGGGTACGACACGCTGCTGTACACGCTCGGCAGCCGGGTCGCCGACCACGGTGTCCCCGGGGTGGCGGAGCACGCCTTCGATGTCGCGGGGCGGCCGTCGGCCCGGCATCTGCGCGCCCGTCTGGACAGTCTGGGCGGGACCGGCACCGTACTGGTCGTCGGCGGGGGCCTGACCGGCATCGAGACCGCCACCGAGATCGCCGAGTCGCGTCCCGGTCTCTGCGTGGCGCTCGCCGCCCGTGGCGAGTTGGGAGCCTGGCTCTCCCCGGGGGCCCGGCTGCACCTGCGTCAGGCCTTCGACCGGCTGGGCGTCACCGTCCACGAGCACACCGGGATCGAAGCCGTCGGGGCGACGTACGCGGTCGGCCCGGACGGCACCACCATCCCGGCCGACGTGACCGTGTGGACGGCCGGTTTCGTCGTCGCCCCGCTCGCGACCGCCGCCGGTCTCAAGGTCACCGAGGACGGCCGGATCGTCGTCGACGACACCATGCGTTCGGTCTCGCACCCGGACGTCTACGCCGCGGGCGACAGCGTGTACGCGATGGGCGGGAACGGCCGGCCCCTGCCGATGTCCTGCGCCACGGCAGGGCATACCAACATGCGGGCGACGGACGCGATCGTGGGACGGCTGACCGGACGCCGGGTTCCGAGGTTCGACAAGACCTACGTCGGCAACCACATCAGCCTCGGGCGGTACGACGCGATCCTCCAGATGGTCGATGGCGACGCACGGGCGAAGTCCTGGTTCGTGGGTGGCCGGAAGGCCGCGCGGTTCAAGGCGGGCGTCCTCAAGGGGAGCCTGTGGGGCGTCTCCTACCCGACCTTCGGCCTGCCGAAGCGCAAGCGCCGCCTGACCACCACGACGGCCGCCGCCCCGGCGACCGCCAACACGCCCGAGAACGCCGCCGCATAGGGTCGTCCGCATGGAGGACAGCACCGCCGCTGATCGCTTCGAGGCCGGCCGGCCACGGCTGGCCTCGCTGGCGTACCGTCTGCTCGGCTCGGCGGCCGACGCCGAGGACGTCGTGCAGGACGCGTACCTGCGCTGGCACGCCGCCGACCGGGGGCGGATCGAGGTGCCGGAGGCGTGGCTGGCCAAGGTCGTCACCAACCTCTGCCTGGACCGGCTCCGTTCGGCTCCGGTGCGCCGCGAACGCGCGGCCGGCACCTGGATGCCCGAGCCGCTTCTCGCCGGCGACCCGATGCTCGGCCCGGCCGACACCTTCGAACAGCGCGAATCGGTGTCGCTCGCCGTCCTGACCCTGATGGAACGACTCGCGCCGGTCGAACGGGCCGTGTACGTCCTGCGCGAGGTGTTCTCCTACCCCCACTCCGAGATCGCCGGGATCCTCGACATCTCGGAGTCCGCGAGCCAGCAGCACGTCCACCGGGCCCGGCACCGCGTCGCCGCCGCGCGGCGCGGCGGCGGAGAGGTCGACCCGGCGTCCGCGCTCAAGGTCCTTGAGGAGTTCCTGGCCGCCGCGTCCTCGGGTCGTACCGAACGTCTGGTGGCGCTGCTCACCGACGACGCGACGGCGATCTCCGACGGCGCGGGACTCGGCACGAAGCTGCGGCGCTACGAGACCCCCGAGCGGATCGCCTCCATCATGCGGACCGCCTTCAAACCCACTGACGCGAAGCGGCGCCTGGTCGGCGGCTCGCCCACGATCCACCTCGGGCAGGTCAACGGCTGGCCCGCCGTGCTCGTCGTACTTGAGGACCGGATCGTGGGCGCCGCGGCGTTCGAGGTCAGCGACGGCAAGGTGTCGGCGCTGCTCGGCTTCGCCGCCGCGGAACGGCTCGCCCGCCTCACCGGGATGTGGCGGCGGCACGCACCCGACGCGCCGGCCATCGGACGTTGGTGACCGGCTTCCTCCCGGACGGTCAGCCGGCGAGTTCCCCGAGGAGGTCCCAGGTGCGGCGCCGGTCGGCGTCCCCGGCGGTCTCCGTGCCGGAGAACACCACTTCCGTCGCCCCGGCGTCGCGGTAGCGCCGCACCTCGGCGGCGACCGTCCGCTCGTCGCCGATGACGGCGACGTCGGCGGCGCGTGTGCCGCCGGACAGTTCGATGGCCCGCGCGTAGGACGGGATCTGTTCGTAGAACGCGAGCTCGTCGGTGACCGTCTCGCGGACCGCGTCGACGTCGTCGGTGACCACGCCGTGCACGAGCGCCACGATCCGTGGCGCGGGCCGGCCCGCGGCCTCCGCCGCCGCGGTGACGGCCGGGACGATGTGCTCGGCGAGGGCGCGGGGTCCGGCGAGATACGGCAGGATCCCGTCCGCCAGCTCCCCGCTGGCGCGCAGCGCCTGCGGCCCCATCGCGGCGACGAGCAGCGGCACTCCGGTGTCGGCTCCCGGCACCCGCGCGGGGATGGGGGTGTGCGCGGTGAGTAGTTCGCCGTCGAAGTCGGCGGTTCCGGTCTCGGTCAACTGCCGCAGTACCGTGAGGAATTCACGCAGCCGGGCGACGGGGCGTTCGAACGGGATGCCGTAGCCGCCCTCGGTGAGGAGCTTGGTGCCGAGCGCGAGGCCGAGGTGGTAGCGGCCGTGGGTGGCCGCCTGCGCGGTCAGAGCCTGGCTCGTCACGGTCAGCGGGTGCCGTCCGAAGACGGGGATCGCGGACGTGCCCACCTGCAGGGTGGGTACCGCACGTCCGACGACGGCCGCGAGTTGCGGCGAGTCGGCGCCGAAGGTCTGCCCGAACCAGGCGGACCGCAGCCCGGCCGCCGAGGCCTCCTCGGCGAGCCGTACGGTGGCGTCGACCTGGTTGTCGGGATCCGTCGCGTTGAGTGCTACTCCCACAGTCATGTCAGCGAGAACCAGCGCTCGCCGCTCACGCATTCCCCTGTTGTGTGACGGCTGTGTCAACTCGCCTCTCGGGAGCCGGACATGCTGCGGCGGCTGGTCCGGCGGCACTCGGTGCGCGTCAGTGCGCGATGGAGTCGATCAACTCGCGTGCTCCCTGCCGGAGGAGGGCCACCGCGACCGACGTACCCAGGGTCGCCGGGTCGAGCGGGCCGGCCCATTCGTGCGCGTTGAGGACCGTCTTGCCGTCCGGGGTGAAGACCCGTGCGCGCAGGGAGAGTCCACCGCTGCGCTCGGCGTGCGCGAATCCGGCGATCGGGCTGTTGCAGTGGCCCTGGAGTACGTGGAGGAACATCCGCTCGGCTGAGGCTTCCTTGTAGGTGTCGCGGTCGCCGAGCGCGGAGACGGCGTCGATGGTGTCGGTGTCGTCCTCGCGGCACTGGAGAGCGAGGATCCCGGCGCCGATGGGCGGGCACATGAGGTCCACCGGCAGGACTTCGGTGATGACGTCGCTCCGCCCGATGCGCTCCAGTCCCGCGACGGCCAGCAGCAGCGCGTCGGCCTCGCCCGCCGCGAGCTTCTCCAGCCGGCGGTTGGCGTTTCCGCGCATCGGTACGCAGATGAGCTGCGGGTGGGAGGAGGCGAGTTGGGCGACGCGCCGGACCGACGACGTACCGACCCGGGTCCCCGCAGGCAGTTCGTCGAGGGTGCGCCCGGCGGGGTGGATCAGGGCATCGCGGATGTCGTCCCGTTTGAGGAAGGCGGCGAAGACCGTCCCGGCGGGCAGCGGCCGGTCGGCGGGCACGTCCTTGACGCAGTGCACCGCGAGGTCGGCCTGTCCGGCGAGGAGGGCGGCGTCGACCTCCTTGGTGAAGGCGCCCTTCCCCTCCACCAGGGAGAGGTCGCCCATCCACTTGTCGCCGGTCGTCTTGACCGGGACGACCTCGGTCGCGATGCCGGGGTGGAGCGCGGTCAGTTCGGTACGCACACGCTCCACCTGGGCGAGCGCCATCGGCGAGTCGCGGGAGACGATGCGGATCAGTTCAGGGGTGGACATGGCGCTCACGATAGAGCGTCGGGCGGGCGCTCCCGCCATCCGACCCGGGCGGCCCATCTCCCCCGTACGACATGAATGTTGGGCGCCTCGGGCAGGTGTACGAGCGAAGCGGCCGGCGGCCCGCAACCTTTCCCGCTTTCGGCGGTCATACCTGATATGACCAGACACGCCGTTGTCGCCCTGACCCTCGCCGCAGCGGTCGGCGGACTCACCGCACCGACCGCACTCGCCGACAGCACCCCTGTCGCCTCCCCTGTCGCCGCCGTCCCCACGGACCCCGTGGTCACCGGCGTCACCGTCAACGGCGGCAAGGACGTGGTCGTCGGCACGACCGAACGCAAGACCTTCACCGTCACGGTGTACGGGAGCGACGACTCCGGGCTTGAGATGGCCGACGTCGACCTGCTGGGCCCGAAATTCGGTTTTTACACCACCGACACCTTCTGTGAGACCGCGACCGCCTGCACCACCACCTTCACCGTCGACCCCCACCTCGATCCGTACAACGACGACGCCGATCTCAACAACGCCAACGCGGGCGGCTGGTACGTGAACACACTGGTGGACACCTACGACGGCGCCTCCTTCCTCACCAAGCACGCCGGCGCCTTCCTGCTCAAGCGCGCCGCCGGGATCACCGTCAACGCCGCACCCGAGCCGGTCGCGAAGGGCGGCACCCTCACGGTCACCGGCAAGCTGACCCGCGCGAACTGGGACACGTACCGCTACGCGGGTTACACCGGCCAGACGGTGGCGCTTCAGTTCCGCCCGAAGAACAGCGGCACGTACACCACCGTCAAGACCCTCAAGACCGACGGGACCGGCAACCTCCGGACGACCGTCAAGGCCGCCTCCGACGGCTACTGGCGGTGGAACTTCGCCGGTACGACCACCACGGCGCCGAAGACGGCGGCGGGCGACTACGTGGACGTCCGCTGACGGACGACATCGGGCCCGCGCCGTCGACGGCGCGGGCCCGGGGGGCGGCCGGATGTCACCCCTGACCGCTCCCCCGGGCCGCCCGGTCACTGATGGAAGACGTTCACCGACCACTCGGCCTTCCAGCGGCCGTCGCCGAACTTCAGGTCGGCGGTGCACTTGTACGTGTCACCGTCACACGTCAGACCCGTCACCGGCACCGGCGCGGCAGCCGCCGCACGGGCGTTCGCGTGGAACACGTTCACACGCCAGTCCGCCTTCCAGCGGCCGTCGCCGAACTTGAGGTCGGCGGTGCACTTGTACGTGTCACCGTCACACGTCAGACCCGTCACCGGCACCGGCGCGGCAGCCGCCGCACGGGCGTTGGAGTGGAAGACGTTCACACGCCAGTCGGCCTTCCAGTTCCCGTCGCCGAACTTGAGGTCGGCGGTACACCTGCCGGTGTCTCCGTCGCAGTTGAGGGCCCGCACCGGCACCGGTGCCGCGACCGCCGGGACGGTGCAGCCGAGGGTGAGGGCCGCCGCGGCGGCCGTGGCGTGGAGCAGAGTACGCATCATCGTGCAGTCCTGACCTGGGGGGCGCCTTGTACGCCCGACCACAGGGGTTCTGGCTTCCGCGGCACCTTGCGAACCTTGATCGTCCGCCGCTCCACCGGAACGAGCGAGCGCGGGGGCGGACCCGCTCCAGAACGCCGCGCTCCGGCGCGTTCGGTGGCTCTCCCGTCGCGCCGGGCGCGACTTCCCGCGCCATAAAGGCGCCGTAAGCAGATGGCCGAACGTGTGGTCACGGCTCTTCGAGGTGAGCGCACCGCGTCGGCCGCGTGAGCCCGATTCCACCGGTTACCCGTACAGGTGAGCTTGGCATCTCCGCGCATGGCGGCACCCCCCGCGCGGAATGAACTCAAAGTTGCCAACGTCACCGTAAGTGACCATCTTCGCTGTGGGAGTGCTGTGATGACCGGCGTGGACTCAGTACAGACCTGCCCCTTCCGCCATGACGAGGCCCTGGAACCCGACCCCTTCATGACCCGGATGCGGACCGAGGCACCCGTCACCCGGGTGCGTATGCCGTACGGCGAAGGCGAATGCTGGCTGGTGACCCGGTACGAGGACGTGAAGACCGTCACCTCGGACCGCCGCTTCAGCAGAGCCGCCCTGGTCGGGCGGGACTTCCCCCGGATCACTCCGGCGCCCATCGCGCAGTCCGAGTCGATCAACCTGATGGATCCGCCCGCGCTCAACAGGGTGCGCAAGCTGATCAACAAGGCCTTCACCACCCCACAGGTGGAGGCGCTGCGCCCGTGGACCCAGCGGACCGTGGACGGTCTGCTGGACACGATGGCCAAGGGCGGCGCACCGGCCGACGTGGCCGACCACCTCGCGGACCGGCTGCCGCTGATGACGATCTGCGAACTGCTGGACGTACCGGAGGAGGACCGCTCCCAACTGCGGCAGCGCGCCATGGACATGATGTCCATGAACGCCGCCGACCGGAACTCGGCCGTCGAGGCGAAGGCGTGGCTGCGGGCCTACTTCTCCGAGCTGACGGCGGAGCGGCGGCGCACGCCCGGCGAGGACCTGATCAGCGCCCTCGCCACCGCGCGGATCGGCGACGAGATGCTCGACGAGGACGAGTTGGCCGTGCTGGCCATGCTCCTGGTGATCACCGGTCACGACACCACCACGTACAACATCAGCAACATCGTCTACACGTTGCTGACCCAGCCCGAGCGGGCGGCCGAGCTGCGCGCCCGGCCCGAACTGCTCCCGCAGGCCCTTGAGGAGCTGCTGCGCTACATCCCCTTCCGCCAGGGCGTCGGTATCCCCCGTGTGGCCTTGGAGGACGTCGACTTCGACGGTGTCGTCATCAAGGCGGGCGACACGGTCCACGTGTCCTACCTGACCGCCAACCGTGACGACCTCGCCTACGAGCGGCCGGACGAGCTGGACTTCCACCGCGAAGACCCCGCCCTGCACATGACCTTCGGGTACGGCAGCCACCACTGCCTGGGCGCTCATCTGGCGCGCATGGTGCTCCAGGTCTCCATCGGCACACTGCTCACCCGTTTCCCCGACCTTCGTCTGGCCGTACCGGCGGAGGAGGTGCGGTGGAACACCGTCTCGATCTGGCGATACCCGCTCGCCCTGCCGGTCACCTGGTAAGGAGCTGATCATGGCAACTCTGTGCAGGCCCGCCATCGCCGTCCCCGAGCACGTCATCACCATGGAACAGACCGTGGAGCTGGCGCGCACGCTCCACCCCGACCACCCGCAGCTCGAACTCGCCGTGCGGCTGATCAGCAACACGGGTGTCCGGACCAGACGTCTGGTCCGGCCCATCGAGGAGACCCTTCGCCATCCCGGCTTCACCGCCCGTAACGACGCCTACGAGGTGGAGGCGAAGGCGAGGGTGCCCGAGGTCGTGGAGCGGGCACTGGCCCACGCCGAACTCACGCCGCAGGACATCGACATGATCGTCTACGTGTCGTGCACCGGCTTCATGATGCCCTCGATGACCGCGTGGCTCATCAACACCATGGGCTTCGGGTCGGACACCCGGCAGTTGCCGATCGCCCAGCTCGGCTGCGCCGCCGGCGGCGCGGCCATCAACCGCGCGCACGACTTCTGCTCCGCGTACCCGCAGGCGAACGTGCTGATCGTGTCCTGCGAGTTCTGCTCGCTCTGCTATCAGCCGACAGACCTCGCGGTGGGCAATCTGCTCTCCAACGGCCTCTTCGGGGACGCCGTCGCCGCCGCGGTGGTACGTGGCGAGGGCGGCACCGGCGTACGGCTGGAGCGCAACGCCTCGCACCTGGTGCCCGACACGGAGGACTGGATCTCCTACGCGGTCCGTGACACCGGGTTCCACTTCATGCTCGACAAGCGGGTGCCCGGCACCATGTCCGTCCTTGCTCCCGCCATGCGGGAGATGGCCGAGCCGCACGACTGGGACGTCTCCGGGCTCGACTTCTACATCGTGCACGCCGGGGGTCCCCGGATCCTCGACGACCTCTGCCACTACCTCGACGTCCCGGCGGAGATGTTCCGCTACAGCAGGGCGACCCTCACCGAGCGCGGCAACATCGCCAGCGCCGTCATCTTCGACGCGCTGGACCGCTTCTTCGAGGACGGTGGCGCGGAGCACGGCGCACGAGGGGTGATCGCGGGCTTCGGCCCGGGCATCACGGCCGAACTCACCCTCGGGACCTGGTCGGTGGGCGGCCAGGACACCGGCCGGATCGAGCGGGAAGTGATCCTCGCGACGCCGGTCCTGATGTCCCGGTCCGACGCGGTCGGCTCAGACCGCGAACGCTGACGCCCCCGGACAGAACCTGGCGCCGGACGGGCCGATGAGGCCCGTCCGGCGCTCGCGCGCCACCTCGGGCGTGTTGCGAAAGTCCCGGCTCGGCCATGACGACGCCGATGTCCAGGCCCCGCCGGCCGGTGCCCGCACGCCGGACCTGTACGGCGAACTCGACGCGCACGCGCTCCACCCGGAACTGGAGACCGCTTCCCGGGCGCTGTGCTGGGCCTCTT
This sequence comes from Streptomyces sp. NBC_01508, assembly GCF_045040315.1. Lineage (NCBI taxonomy): Bacteria > Bacillati > Actinomycetota > Actinomycetes > Kitasatosporales > Streptomycetaceae > Streptomyces > Streptomyces sp. NBC_01508. The sequence goes on from NZ_CP109419.1 coordinate 462,278, forward strand.
CCAGCTCCTCGCGGATCCGTCCGATCACCGCGGCGAGACCGGCGGTCTCCGTTCCGTCGTGATCACCACATCCACCACGCCCGTCACCCGCGCCCGTTCCAAACCTCTCGTTACGCAACGGGAGTCGGTTGTCACCCCCCGTGGCTATTGTTGAGCACTATGACGGAGCTCGAAGCCACTTCCAACTCCAGCTCGCAGGACGGGCCTTGGCGCGTCCGGCTGGTCGAGGACGAGACCGGCACCGCCCCACCGCTCGGCGCCGGGGTGCTGCTGCCGGGCGGGCTGGTGCTCACCTGCGCCCATGTGGTGACGGCCAAACCCCGGCGCGGGATGGACGGTTCACGGGGTGCCGGCTCACGCGACGATCCACCCCGGCCGTTCGAGCAGGTGTACGCGGAGTTCCCCGGCGTGGCCGCCGACCCGCCCGTGCGGCTGCGCGCCGAGGTACTGACCGACCGTCTCACACCTCCGGCCTCCCACTACAGCGGTGACATCGCCCTGCTGCGGCTGGCCGCCGTGCCGCCGGTCGAGACCGCGGTGCTGCACCGCCGGGTCCCCAAGCGCGGCGAACCGGTGCACTGCGTCGGCTACCCGGCCCAGCGGCCGGGCGGCGCGTTCGTCAACGCCCGGCTGATGGGGCTCGGCGGCCCCGGGCGCCATCCCGAGTGGGTCCAGCTCGATCCGGCCGGCGGGTCGTACGCGGTGCGCCACGGCTTCAGCGGCAGCGGGGTGGTCCACACCGGATCCGGCGAGGTTCTCGGCATCCTGGTCCATCGGTACGGCACCGACGACTACCCCGTCGCGGTCAGCCACGCCTACATGATCCCGACCGAGACGATCCTGCGGTATCTGTCGGCCGGCCGGCTGGACGAGCTGAAGGTGACGGGACCCACCGCCCTGTCGCCCACCATCCCGCGCGGCGCGCCCATGAGCGGTTCGAACCGCGCTCTCGGACTGCGCCGCAAGGTGACCCACTGGCTCATCGACTCGGTTCCGGCGACGCGCACGACGGGCACGGCCGCCGTTCAGGTCCCCGAGCGGGTGTCCGCGCCCGACCCGGCGCCCGGCAGGCGCGCGGCCACGGAGCCGGTCGAGCTGATCTTCGCCCGCGACGAACGCCACGACGACATGTGGGCGATCCACGCCACCCTCAATCTCGCCGACCGCGAGCGCAATCCGCGGCCCACGGGTTCGGGCGACGCCACCGAGCCGCCCGCCGGCTCGATCGACATCGCCGTGGACACGACGGGCTTGACGGCGGGACAGCTCATCGACCTCACCGCCGAGCGCATCGGCCTCACGGGACCGGGCGAGGTCGCGCGACAGGGCGGACCCGCCGGACGCGCCGGACCGGACGAGCACGCCGATCCGGAGAAGCACGACCGCGTGCTGGCACGGATCACCAGGGACAGCCCGCCGATCACCGTCGCCTTCCTCTCGGTCGACCGGACGGCGCCGACCGGTGAGGCCGCGCTACCCCTGCTCCAGGCGTTGCGGGCGGGCGGGCAGAGCCGGTTGCTGCTCGTCTTCCGCGACCCGGCGTCCCCGTTGCTCGAACGCGTCGTGGACACACTGCTCGACGACGGGTGGGCCGAGCGCCGCACCAAGGCCGTCGCCGCGCGGCTCGCCGCGCTCGTCGGCCTGGAGAGAAGGTTCCGCAGGCTGCGCGCGCAGCCCGGTGCCGCGCACATCGCCGACGCACCACCACCGGTGTACCGCCAACTGGCCGCGCGGCTGGCTGAGTTACGACCGGACGACGGCGCGGCGCCCCGTAAGAGCGCCACCCTCGCCTACGACCTGTTCCTGATCGACATCGCCGTCGAGGACGCCATCCAGCGGACATGGTCCGCCGTACTGCTCCTCGCACCGGGCGAATACGTCGTCAAACCGCCCCGTGACGGCCTCACCGCTCTGCCGCACATCACCGTCGACAATCCCGACACCCTCGTCGACCCCGAGGCGGAGGCGCTGACGAAGTCGAGATCCCCTCTCGTACCCGGCCAGGAACTGCACCAGCAGTACAGGGTCGTCGGACTACTCGGCGAGGGCAGTTTCGGCCAGGTGTATCTCGCTCACGACAAGATGCTGGACGACCGCCCGGTGGCCCTGAAGGGTCCACGGGACCGCAGCGACGCGACCGCCAGGATCGCCCGTCTCGAACTGGTCCGGCTGGTCCGGCTCAACCACCCTTCGATCATCAAGGTGTTCAACTACGCCCGGCACCCCGGCCGTCCCGAGGAACCGGGAGACGAGTCGAACCAGGCCCGGTTCATCGTGATGGAGTTCGCCGACGGCGCGCCGCTCCAATGGGTCGCCGAGCAGATCGCCCGCGAGGAGCCGCCCTTCGACGGCTATCGCGTCCATGAGTTCATCGCCTCCTACGGCGTGCTGATCCTGAACGCGCTCAGCTATCTGCACAACTATCGGGAAGACGGAGAGAAGGGATTCGTCTACGGCGACCTCTCCCTCACCAACGTCATCCACTGCCGCGACGGCATCAAGCTCATCGATGTCGCGAGCGTACGGAAGATCGGGGACGCGGGCCCGTTCACCTATCGGGCCCCCGAACTCGCCGATCCCGCCGAAGTGACGGTGGCGGCAGATCTGTTCGCGGTCGGGGAGGTCCTTCAGGAACTCCTCGACCGGGTCCCCCCACACATGGCCGATCTCGGTACGACCTCCCTCCAGCACGTCGTACAACGGGCGCGGGCGGCGCGCCCCGAGGGCCGGTTCGCCGACGCGCAGGAGATGGCCGTCCAACTCCAGGGCGTGCTGCGAGAGTTGCGCTCGCTGCGGCTCGGCGAGGAGACGTTCGAACCGTCACCGCTGTTCTCACCCGCGCCCGCCGCGCTCGACGGCGAACTCGGCAAGGCGCCGCCGCTCGAACAGTGGCGGTACGGCGGCAACGGCAAACGCCCGCTGACCATAGGGCCGCCCAAGCCGGCCGAGGTGTCCGTGGGCCTGCCCGTGCCCAAGGCGAGCCGCCAGGACATCAACTGGAAGGAGTTGCAGCGCACGTCGTACGACGATCCTGCCGGTCTGCTCCAGCTCAGCGCCGACTGGCAGCTCTCCCCCGAACTGGCGCTCCTGCGCTGCCGCCTGCACCTGGAGGTCGCCCGCTACCAGCCGGCGGACAGGGCGGGCGGGTGTCTGGCGTCGGCCACGGCCGAGTTGCGGCGGGCGGAGGTGGCGGTCGGCGCCCTGGCCGCGTACGACTGGCGGCTGCGCTGGCACCAGGGTCTGCTCCATCTCGCGGGAGACGACGTGACGTCGGCACGGCGGTTCTTCGCGGAGGTCTACGCGGCGATCCCGGGCGAGTTCGCGCCCAAGCTCGCCCTCGGCTACTGCCACGAAGTCCTCGGCGACCTGGAGGAGGCGATGGTCTTCTACCGCGCGGTGTGGGAGCGCAACCACGCGCTCGGCAGCGCCGCCTTCGGCCTGGCCCGAATCCATCTGGCCGACGGCGACAGCGGGTCGGCCCTCGCCCGGCTCGAAGCCGTCCCCGGCGACTCGCGCCATCGCACCGCCGCCCGCACGGGCATGGTGCGCATCCACGCGGACCTGCCGGCCGGCGGCGGCCCGCCGACCGTGGACACCGCGAAGCAGGCGTACGAGGCGCTGCACCGGCTGGACCGGTACGAGGGACTGACGGACCAGCACGCACAGGAGCGGCTGCACACCGACCTGCTGGAGCTGCTGCTCCGGCTGGTCAAGGCGGCTGCGGAACCGGATCCGCTGGGCGAGCTCCGCGAGGCGCTGGACAAGGAGATCCCGATCCCCCTCACCGAACACGAGCTGCGGGAACAGCTGGGCACGTACTTCGAGCTGCTTTCCAAACAGGTGCCGCCCACCGATCCGGACGAGCGCACATCCCTGGACGAGCGCCCACCCCTGGAGTGGGTGCTGCTCGACAACGCCTACCACACCCGCCCGTTCGGATTCAGCCACAACAGGGGGAAGCGGCGCCAGGGCCCGTGGCGGGGCTGGCGGCCCCGGCTGCTGCGGGGCCGGCGGACGGACCGGTCGGCCGCGCCGGACGCCGGGGAGCGGGAACGGGAGCGGGAGCGGGACGCCGCCGCCACCGGGGAGCGGTGATGGGCCGGGCCCGGTACGCCGCGCCTCTGTCTCCCCGGACTGCCGGGCGCGTGGTGCGGCGGACGGTGTGGCTGCCGGTGTGGCGCCCGACGTGGCAGCGCGCCCGCGGTCGCACGCCCAGGGGCGAGCGGCGGGACACCGCCCCGTTCCTGTTCAGCCGCATGCTGCTGCTGCCGGCACTCGGCCTCACCGTGCTGGCGCTGGCCGGGACGGCGTACCTCGACGTCCACAGCCGTACGGAGCAACTGCGGGTGCGCTACGCCCCCGCCATGGTCGAACTGGCCCATGCGAGAACGTCGTTGGCCCTCGCGCACGACGAAGCCACCCTGCGTCTCGGTGAGGACGGCAAGGAGCCGCTGCCCCAGACCGATCTGGTCGGGCTCGGCGAGGAGTACCCGTCGCTGCTGACCGAGGCGTCGCAGAGCCTCAACAACGCCGCGCAGACCAAGGCGCTGCGCACCGACCAGGAGCAGGAGGTGCGTGTGGTGTCCGGCCTGGTGGTGGCCTACGACGACTGGATCGGCTGGGCCGACAGCCACCACGAGAGCGAGGTGCTGCGCACGGCGGGGCTGGACTACGCGGCGAGTCTGCTGCGTGACACCGGCAGGCCGGCCGAGCCCACCGCCGTACTGAACCGCATCGCCGCCCTGGAAGCGGAGTTGACCGCGGACGCCCGGGAACTCTCGGGCTGGACCGCGCTGTCCGCCGGGGCGGCGTCGGTGGCCCTGCTGGCCGCGCTGGTCTTCGTGGTCGCGGTCGCGGGCACCATCGACTTCGTCCTGACACAACTCCATGTGCGCGGAGCGCTGCTGACGCTCTACACGCTGCCGGTCCTGCTGGCGATCGGCGTACTGGTGCCGGGCGCCGTCGGCCAGCACGGCGGGCAGCAGCGGGTGTCGCGGGCGGGCGCCGAACTGAACGCGGTGGGTGCGACGGCCGGGGCGGAGTCCCGGATCGAGGTGCTGGACGAGCGACTGGCCGTCGAACTGCGCGGCACGCACCCGGCCGCGTGGGCACGGGCCGCCGAACTGGCCCTGACCGTGGGGGCGATGGGCGCGCTGGCGTCCGGTGTCACGCTGTTCCACTACGGCCGCAGGCATTTTCGGATCCTCTGGAGGACACGGTGAGAGCGCCGTACCGACTCCTGCGCTCGCTGCTGGCGGGGGCCCTGCTCGCCGGGGCCGCGGTCGTGTCGGCGGCCTGCGCGGCGCAGGAGAGGCCGACGCTGGTCGTCCTCGGTCCGTGGACGGACGGCGAGGAGGAGCCGTTCAAGAAGACGCTCGCGAAGATAGGCGAGCGGACGGGCCGGCACTACGTCTACAAGGGCACGCGCTCGCTGCGCGAGACGCTGGTCGCCCAGTTGCGGACGGACGCGCCGCCCGACGTCGCGATCCTCAACGGCCCCGGCGAGTTGGCCGAGTACGCGCTCGACGGGGACGCCCAGCCGCTGCCCCCGAAGGTGGCGGGCGCGGCCATCGGGCCGTGGGCGCCGCGCTTCCCCGTGACGGACAACGACGGGGACACGGAGGAGCGCGCGTACTGGGTCCCGGTGCGGGTGGACCTCAAGTCCATCGTCTGGAGCAAGGCGGGCGAGGAGACGGCGGGGGCCGAGGAGGCGGTGTGGTGTCTGGGCATGGAGTCGGGTGCGACGTCCGGTTGGCCGGGCACGGACTGGATCGAGGATCTGCTGCTGCAACGGCAGGGCTACGGCGTGTACGAGCAGTGGGCGACCGGGCGCCTCGCGTGGACCGACGAGCGGGTGAGGCGGGCGTGGCGGGACTGGTCCGACCTGCTCGCCACCGACGATGTGTCGAACGGCCTGGACTCGCTCACCACGCACTTCGAGAGTCTGGGCGCGGACAGGTACGGGCTGCTGAACGGCAAGGACTGCACCCGCGAGCATCAGGGTTCGTTCATCCGCCGCCACTACGGTCCCGCTGTGATGCCCGCTCCGACCTCCGACTTCGTCGAGGGGCTGCCGGACCGGAACGTGTTCGAGGTCTCGGGCGACATGGCCGCGGTGTTCAAGCCGAGCGCCGCGGCGTGGGAGTTGCTGCTCGAACTCACCTCACCGCGGGCCCGTGCCGATTGGGTGGAGGCCGCGGACCCGGCGGAGCGGCCGTCCTTCCCGTCCGGTACGACGGGCACGACGGGTGCCATGGGTACGGCCGCTCCGACGGGGGGCGCGGCAGCGGTGCTGGGGCTGTTCAACGGTGCGGATCAGGTCTGCTTCGACGCGTCCGACGCCATGCCGTCGACACTGCGGGGCGCCTTCCAGCGGGCCGTGCTGGAGTTCTTGGAGAAGCCCCGGGACGCGGCGGTTCTCGACGGTCTGCTCCGTCAGTTGGAGGAGGAGCGTGTGTTGCAGAGGAAGGGCGACGCGTTCGTGATGGACGACCTGTGCGAGAAGCCGCCGGGCAGTTCTCCCGGCGGCTGAGCGCTGCCGCGGATCCGGCCGGGCTCGCGGTGGCCGTCAGGGTGTGATGGCGATGTTCGTCAGGCCGCGGCCTCCGGTCACCGTGTTGTCCGAGTGGACCGTGGTCCGGCAACTCGCCGTGTCGGCGGTGACGTTGATGGCGAGCTGCTTGGCGCCGGTGGCTCCGGTCAGGTCCGACCTGTTGCCGCGGAATACGGTGCCGCAGCCCCAGCCCGACTGCTGGGTGTGGGTCTCGAAGCCGTTGTTGGTGGTGTTCTTGCCGGTGTTGTTCTCGACGAGTGTGTTGTTGCCCTTCACGTCGACCCACGAGTCGTCGAAGTTGGCACCGGTCAGCCCCCGGCCGTCGAAGGTGTTTCCGATGATCTTTGCTCCAGTGGTGCCTTCCTTGATGTCGATGGACTCGCCGCCGACATCGGGGCCGATCGTGTTGCCGATGATCTGCGCGTTGTCGCTCTTGTCGGAGGTGCCGCCGGCCGAGCCGACGTAGACGCCCTCGCCCATGCCCCGGCCGTCGTTGCCGGTGTTGTAGATCCGTGAGTTCTTGATGACTCCGTCGCGGCTGGTCTTACGGAAGTGGACGCCTTCCATGTCCAGGCCGTGCACGACGACGGAGTCGATGACGACGCCGTCGGCGCTGTCCGTCATGATCCCCTTCTGGGCGCCGGTGAGGGTGATGCCCTTGACGGTCCAGTACGAGGCGCCGTTGAGGTGCAGCACGTAGCCGCCGCCCGCGTTGAGTACGGCCTTCTGCGAACCGGTGAGCGTGATACGGGAGTTGGCGGTGCCGGCGACGAGCGCCTTGAAGTTTCCGGTGTAGTTGCCGTCGGCGAGCTGGATCGTGTCGCCGGGGCGGGCCGCGGTGAGCGCCGACTTCAGCTCGGCGGCGGTCGTCACGTTGATGACGGCCGCGTGAGCCGGGGCGGCGGTCGCGGAGAGCACGCCGGCCGTCGTGACGACGGCGAGGAGGGTGGGGAACAGCCTTCGAGCACGCATCGCAAGCGCCTTCCTGCGGGAGCCGTGGGGTCTCATATGCGAACAGGGGATGAGCTTGCGAACACTGGAGCTGACTCGCCACCGTAGGGACACCAACGAACCGCGTCAAGGTCCGTACCAATAGCGGGACTTCCGGCCACCCCGACAGCCCCCTCCCGCGCTTCGGCACGCCGACACGCCGGGGCCGCAGACGCCCGACTCCTTGAATGCACGCACGATCGGTCGTACTTTTATGCCATGACGACCACAGCCAAGGTCCAGGCCCCGGCCCGGGCCCTCACCGAAGAGACCGACCCCTTCTGCCTCTCACCGGCGCGCGCCGCACGGCTCCTCACCGGAGCACCCTGGCGACGGTTCGCGGTGGCCGGTGACAGCCTGGCCGCCGGGATCGGGGACCCGAGCCCCGGCTACGGGAGCCTGTCGTGGGCCGACCGGGTCGCCGACGCCCTGCGCCACGGCTGTCCGGAACTCGCGTATCTGAACACCGGCACGATCGGCGCCACCGGCGCCGACATGCTGGGCCAACAGCTGGACGAGATCGTCGAGTTCGGCCCCGATCTGCTCCATGTCTCGTGCGGCGCGAACGACCTGTTCCGGCGGCGGCCCGACTTCGACCGCGTCGAGCGCACGGCGCGGCAGGTGTTCGAGAGGGCGGCGGGGACCGGGGCGCGGCTCACGGCGTTCACGCTCGGCAGGGCCTTCGACGTGCCGGCGTTCCCCGACTTCCCGCAGCGGGTGCGCGAGCTCAACGCCATCACCCTGGCCTTGGCCGTGGATTACGACGTGCTGCTCGTCGACATGTGGGACCACCCGCTCAACTCACGGCCCGGTCTGCTGAGCGCCGACCGCATCCACTTCTCGACGTCCGGTCAGGCCGTGCTGGCGGCCGAGATGGTCAAGGCACTCAGGCCGTGAAAGCCGTGCAGGCGGGGCAGGCCGGGCAGGCCGTCAGACCCCCTGTCCCACGGACTCGCGCGGCCGGCTGTCCGCGAACGTGATGACCAGCTCGCCGTTCTGGGCGTCGACCAGGATCGTCTCGCCGTCGTCCACGTCACCGCGCAGCAGTGCCCGGCCGATCAGGGTCTCGACCTCGTGGGAGATGTAGCGGCGCAGTGGCCGTGCGCCGTAGACCGGGTCGAAGCCCTGGTGGGCGATGAGGTCGCGGGCCCCCGGGGTGAGTTCGACGCCGATACGGCGTTCGGCCAGGCGCTCGCGCAGCTCGTTGAACTGGAGCTCCACGATGCGCTCGATCTGGTCGAGGCCCAGAGGCTTGAAGAGCACGATGTCGTCCACCCGGTTGAGGAATTCGGGGCGGAAGTGGCCGCGCAGCTCCGCCATGACCAGTTCGCGCGCCTCGGGCTTGATCTCGCCCTCGGCGGTGGCGCCGTCGAGGAGATGGGACGACCCGATGTTGGACGTCATGATGATCACCGTGTTGCGGAAGTCGACGGCCCGGCCCTGGGCGTCGGTGATCCGGCCGTCGTCCAGGATCTGGAGGAGGGTGTTGAAGACGTCGGCGTGCGCCTTCTCGACCTCGTCGAACAGGACGACGGAGTACGGCTTGCGGCGTACGGCCTCGGTGAGCTGGCCGCCCTCCTCGTACCCGACATAGCCGGGCGGCGCGCCGACGAGCCGGCTCACCGTGTGCCGCTCCTGGTACTCGCTCATGTCGAGGCGGACCATGTTCTCCTCGGAGTCGAAGAGGGCGGCGGCCAGCGTCTTGGCGAGTTCGGTCTTTCCCACGCCGGTGGGCCCCAGGAAGATGAACGACCCGATGGGCCTGCGCGGGTCCCGGATGCCGGACCGGGCCCGGATGATGGCGTCGGCGACCAGCCGCACGGCCTCGTCCTGGCCGATGACGCGCTCCTGAAGTATCTCGTCCAGGCGCAGCAGCTTCTCGCGCTCGCCCTCCTGGAGCCGTGCCACCGGAATACCGGTCCAGGCGGCCACGATCTCGGCGATCTCGTCCTCGGTGACCACTTCCCGCAGCAGACGCGTCTCGCCCTGCTTGGCGGCGAGTTGTTCCTCCTCGGCGCCGAGCCGCCGTTCGAGATCGACGATCTTGCCGTAGCGCAGTTCGGCGGCCCGGTCGAGGTCGTAGTTCCGTTCGGCCTCCGCCGCCTCGCGCCGCGCCTGTTCGAGCTCCTGGCGCAGATCCTGGACCCGGCGGATGGCCTGGCGTTCGGCTTCCCACTGCGCCTGGGAGGCATCCGCCTCGCCGCGCAGATCGGCGAGTTCGCGGCGCAGTTCGGTGAGCCGCGCCTGGCTGGCGGCGTCCGTCTCCTTGGAGAGGGCGGCCTCCTCGATCTCCAGGCGGGTGACCCGGCGGGTGACCTCGTCCAGTTCGGCTGGCATGGAGTCGATCTCGGTACGCAGCCGGGCGCACGCCTCGTCCACCAGGTCGATGGCCTTGTCGGGGAGGAAGCGGTCCCAGATGTAGCGGTGGCTGAGGGTGGCCGCCGCCACCAGGGCGGTGTCCTGGATCCGTACGCCGTGGAAGACCTCCAGGCGCTCGCGCAGCCCGCGCAGGATGGAGACGGTGTCCTCGACGCTCGGCTCGTCCACCACCACCTGCTGGAAGCGCCGTTCGAGGGCGCCGTCGGACTCGATGTACTTGCGGTACTCGTCAAGAGTGGTGGCGCCGATCATATGGAGCTCACCCCGGGCGAGCATGGGTTTGAGCATGTTGCCGGCGTCCATGGCTCCCTCGGGGCCGCCTCCGGCGCCGACCACGGTGTGCAGTTCGTCCACGAAGAGCAGGATCCGCCCGGCGGCGGCCTTGACCTCGTTCAGAACGGCCGTGAGGCGTTCCTCGAACTCGCCCCGGTATTTGGCGCCCGCCACCATGGACCCCATGTCGAGGGAGAAGACGGTCTTGTCACGCAGCCCTTCGGGGACGTCGCCGCGCACGATGCGCTGGGCGAGTCCTTCGACGACGGCTGTCTTGCCGACGCCGGGGTCTCCGATGAGGACCGGGTTGTTCTTGCGTTTGCGGCTGAGGATCTGGGTGACGCGGCGGATCTCGGCGTCGCGGCCGATCACCGGGTCGAGTGTCCCCTCCCGTGCCTCGCCGACCAGGTCACGGCCGTACTTCTCCAGGGCCTCGTACGCCCCTTCGGGGGTCGCGGAGGTCACGCGCTGGTTGCCGCGGACGCGCGTGAGCGCCGCCAGGAAGCTCTCCTTGGTGACGCCGTACTCCTTGAGGAGCCGCCCGGCGGAGGTGGCGGAGCCCTCGTCGACAAGCGCGAGCACGAGGTGTTCGACGGAGACGTACTCGTCCTTGAGGCGGTGCGCCTCCTGTTCGGCGGCGTCCAGCAGCCGGCTGAGCCGCTGGGTGACGAAGACCTGGCCGGGGGCCGCGCCCGGGCCGGTGCTTCGGGGCCTGCGCGCGAGTTCGGCCTCCACCGCGGTGCGCAGCGCGGCGGTGTCGGCGCCCGCCTGGTCCAGCAGACGCGGTACGAGACCGTCCCGCTGGTCCAGGAGGGCGAGGAGCAGATGGTCGCCGTCGACCTCGCTCTGCCCGAGCCGTACGGCCAAGGTCTGGGCGTCCTGGAGGGCTTCCTCGGACTTCTGGGTGAGTCGGTTCATGTCCATGGCGGCTGATCACTCCCGGTGCCGCTGCGGCGCAGCGCGGTTTCGAGGCGGCTGATGCGGTCGAGGAGGTCGACCACCACGCCGAGCGAGGCGTAGTTGAGGCTGAGGCCGACCCGGAGCCGTTCCATCCGGGCCAGGTCGAGCGGGGCGCTCTGGGCGAAGCGGAGCCGCCCGGACGCCTCACGCCGGGCGTCAAGGAGTCCGAGGGCGACGAACTTGCGGACGACGTCGGGGTGCAGCCCCGACCGGCGGGCGACGGTCTCCAGCGAGAGCCCGGGGAGCGGAGCCAGCGCGTAGACGATGCTCGGGTTGGTCGTCACGGTGTCCTCCTCGGGTCGAAGTCCGAGGCTCCCGCGAGCTGTTCGAAGAGTTCGCGCTCGCGGTCGGTGAGGTGCGGCGGCACGGTGATCCGCAGCTCGGCGTAGAGGTCACCGTCCGGCCCGCGCGGGTTGGGCAGCCCTTCGCCGCGCAGCCGCAGCCGGCGCCCGCTGGAGGAGCCGGCCGGGACGGTGACCTTGGCGGTGCCCTGCGGTGTGGGGACGGGCAGGGTCGCTCCCAGTGCCGCTTCCCAGGGGGTGAGGGGCAGTTGGACCGACAGGTCGCGGCCGTTGACGCGGAAGGTGTCGTGTGGGGCGAGGCGCACCCGCAGATAGAGGTCGCCCGCAGGTCCGTCGCCGCTGCCCCGGCCACCTTGTCCGGCGAGCCGGATCCGCTGTCCGTCGGTGACGCCGCGCGGGATCGTGACGTCGTACGTGCGCTGTCCGTCGGGCCCGCCGAGGGTGACGCCGCGGTGGCCACCGCGGTACGCCTCCTCGACGGTGAGCGGCAGTTCGGCCTCCTGGTCGGCGCCGGGCACCCGGCCGCGCCCTCCCCCTGCGCCGAACATCCCGCCGAAGAGGTCTTCGAAGTCGACGCCGCCGGAGCTGTCGAACGGGTCGCCGCCGCCGTCGCCGTAACCCCGGACGAAGCGCACCCGTCCCCCGCCGCCGGGGGCCGCCCGGCCGCCGGGCCGTCCCGCGCCCCCGGCGCCGGCCGCCACGCGTTCGTCGTATTGGTCGTGGCCTTCGGGTATCTGCCGGAAGTCGGCGCCGAACCGGTCGTAACGTGCCCGGGTCTTCGGGTCGGAGAGCACGCTGTAGGCCTCGTTCAGCTCCTTGAAGCGTTCTTCGGCGCCGGGGTCCTTGTTGATGTCCGGGTGGTGCTTCCGGGCGCGGGCGCGGTACGCCTGCTGGATCTCCTCGGCGCTCGCGGTACGCGGCACCCCCAGGGCTTCGTAGAGATCTGCTGCCATGGGCGCGTCACTCCTGCCGCTTGCTGACGACGGCGGCCATCGGGCGCAGTTGGTGGCCGGGTGTGCCGTAGCCGGGGCGCAGGCACGTCACAACCGTGCCCGGCTCGGTGCCGGGATCGTCCACCACGCTGACGACTTCGTGTCTCAGCGGGTCGAAGGGGACGCCGGTCTCGTCGTCCCTGGGGTAGCCGAGCCGGTCGAGGACGTCGACCGCCTGGTCACGTACGGCCTTGACTCCCTGGACGACGGAGTCCGTACCGGACTCGGCGCCGGAGCCCGACTCGGCATGTGTCAGGGCGAGTTCGAGGTTGTCCAGCACGGGCAGCCAGGCGGTGCAGACGCGGGAGCGTTCGGTCTCGCGCTCGTGCGCCAGCTCCCTCGTATGGCGTTTGCGGAGGTTGTCCAGGTCGGCGAGGGCGCGTCGCCAGCGATCCCGCAGTTCGGCCGCCACGGACGACTCGGCGGGCGCGGCGGCTTCGGCGGGCTCGGGCGCGGCGGCGGCTTCGGTGGGCTGCCGCTCGGCGCTGTCCTCGGTGGGCGGCGGTTCGTCCACCGGTTCCGGGGATGTGGTCATGGCGGCGGTCAGCTCTTGTCGAATTCGGCGTCGATGACGTCGTCGTCGGTGCCGCCACGGGACCCGGCGTCGTCGGTCCTCGGCTCCTGCCCGGAGTCCGGCCCGTCACCGCCGCCCTGCGCCGGCCCGGCGCCCTGGCGGGCGGCGAGCGCCGCGTGCACCTGCTGGAGTTCGGACGTCAGCGACCTGGCCCTGGCCGGGTCCGCCTCGTCCTGGACGGCCTGACGGGCGTCGGTCACCAGCATCTGGGCGCGGGCCCTCTCGTGTTCGGGCGCCGAGTCGCCGAGTTCGGTGAGGCTGCGCTCCACCTGGTAGGCGGCGGTGTCGAGTTCGTTGCGCGCGTCGACGGCTTCGCGCAGTGCCTGGTCCTCGCCACGGTTTGCTTCGGCCTCGCCGACCATCCGTTCGACCTCGGAGGGGTCGAGGTTGGAGCCCTCGCTGATGGTGATGGACTGTTCCTTGCCGGTGGCCTTGTCCTTCGCGGTGACGTCGAGGATGCCGTTGGCGTCGATGTCGAAGGTGACCTCGACCTGAGGTTCACCACGGGGTGCGGGGCGGATGTCGGTGAGCTGGAAGCGGCCGAGCACCCGGTTGTCGGCGGCCAGTTCGCGCTCGCCCTGCACGACGACGACATCGACGGCCGGCTGGTTGTCCTCGGCGGTGGAGAACGTCTCGGAGCGGCGGACCGGGATCGTGGTGTTCCGCTCGATGATCTTCGTCATGACTCCGCCGCGCGTCTCGACACCGAGGGACAGCGGCGTGACGTCGAGCAGCAGGACGTCCTTGACCTCGCCCTTGAGGACACCCGCCTGGATCGCGGCGCCCAGCGCCACCACCTCGTCCGGGTTGACGCTCATATTGGGGTCCTTGCCGCCGGTGAGCCGGCGGACCAGGGCCTGTACGGCGGGGATACGGGTGGAGCCGCCGACCAGGATGACCTCGTCGATGTCCGTGTCGGTCACCTTGGCGTCGGTCAGGGCCTGCTGGACGGGGCCGAGGCAGCGCTCCACGAGATCGGCGGTGATCTGCTCGAACGTGGACCGCATGACCGTCTCGGTCAGATGCTTGGGGCCGGCGGCGTCGGCGGTGACGAAGGGCAGGCTGACCTGTGTCTGGGTGACCGAGCTGAGTTCGGTCTTGGCCTTCTCCGCGGCCTCGAAGAGCCGCTGCAGGGCCTGCGGGTCCTGCCGCAGGTCGATGCCGTTGTCCCGCTGGAAGGTGTCGGCGAGATGGTCCACCAGCCGGCGGTCGAAGTCGTCGCCGCCGAGGTGGCTGTCGCCGGCGGTGGAACGTACCTCGACCACCCCGTCCCCGACGTCCAGGACGCTCACGTCGAAGGTGCCGCCACCGAGGTCGAAGACGAGCACGGTCTCGTGCTCCTTCTTGTCCATCCCGTACGCGAGCGCGGCGGCCGTCGGCTCGTTGATGATGCGCAGCACTTCGAGGCCGGCGATCCGGCCCGCGTCCTTGGTGGCGGTGCGCTGCGCGTCGTTGAAGTAGGCGGGCACGGTGATGACGGCCTCGGTGACCCGCTCACCCATGGCCTTTCCGGCGTCGTCGACGAGCTTGCGCAGCACGAGCGCGCTGATCTCCTCGGGGGCGTACAGCTTGCCCCGTACGTCGATACGGGCGACACCACCGTCCCCCTCGACCACGTCGTACGCGACAGCCTTGGCCTCGTCGGATATCTCGTCGTAGTGCCGGCCGATGAAGCGCTTGGCCGAGTAGATCGTGCCCTTCGGATTGAGGATCGCCTGACGTCGGGCGAGTTGGCCGATCAGGCGTTCCCCCGAGTCGGTGAACCCGACCACGGAGGGGGTGGTGCGGGTGCCCTCCGCGTTGGGGATGACATTCGCCTCGCCGCCCTCCCACGCGGCAATCACCGAGTTGGTGGTACCCAGATCGATTCCCACTGCCTTGGCCATGGAAGCACTCCTCAGAACAGCCGCCCGTTACTCACGTCCGTCCAGTTTCACATCATTTGTCACAACACGCGAAAGTGCGCGCCGCCTGAGGTCAGCGGCGCTGCCCGGCGGCGTTGGGCCGGCGCCCCGGCGGGTACTCCGGCGTCGGCGCGGCCACGACGGCGGGAATCGCCCGGGCCTCGGCGGCCCCGCCGTGGACGGTGACACAGTCGCCGTAGTGGCGGATCTCCAGCGGCTCACCGGTGGACAGGGTGTACGTGGCGGTCGTCGCCGTGATCTCGACGCGCAGATGGCGGCCCCGGAACTGCATCGTGAAGGCGAGCCGGCTGATTTCCTCCGGCAGCCGGGGCGAGAACTCCAGCCTGTCCCAGGTGTGCCTCATCCCCCCGAAGCCGGCCACCAGCGCCATCCAGGCGCCCGCGAGCGAGGCGATGTGGAGGCCGTCGCGGGTGTTGTGCTCCAGATCCTCCAGGTCCATCTGCGCGGCCTCGGTCAGATAGTCGTAGGCGAGGCGCAGATGACCCGTCTCCGCGGCGATGACCGCCTGGCAGCAGGCCGACAGGGAGGAGTCACGGACCGTGAGGGGTTCGTAGTAGGCGAAGTTGCGCGCCTTGTGCTCGGCGTCGAAGTACGAACTGCACTTGAACATCGCCAGGACCAGGTCCGCCTGTTTGACGACCTGCTTGCGGTAGATGTCGAAGTACGGGAAGTGGAGCAGCAGCGGGTACTGGTCGGGCCGGGTGCCCTCGAAGTCCCAGCGCTGGTGCCGGGTGAATCCGGCGTCCTGCTCATGCACCCGCAGCTCACTGTTGTAGGGGATGTTCATGGCGTCGGCGGCGTCGCGCCATGCCGCGCTCTCCTCCTCGTCCACGCCGAGTTCGGCCGCCCGGTCGGCGTGGGCCTCCACGATGCCGGCCGCCGCCAGCAGATTCGTCCGCGCCATCAGGTTCGTGTACGTGTTGTCGTCCACGACGGCGCTGTACTCGTCGGGTCCGGTGACGCCGTCGATGTGGAAGGCGCCGTGGGGGTCGTGGTGTCCGAGCGATCTCCACAACCGTGCCGTCTCCACCAGCAGTTCGACGGCGCAGTCACGCTCGAACTCCGCGTCGTGCGTGGCGTCCAGATAGCCCACCACCGCGTCGGCGATCCCGGCGTTCACATGAAAGGCCGCCGCGCCGGCCGGCCAGTAGGCCGAGCATTCCGATCCTTCGATGGTCCGCCAGGGGAACGCCGCGCCCCGCAGCCCGAGTTGCTCGGCGCGCTCACGCGCGGCCGGCAGGGTGCTCTGGCGCCAGCGCAGCGCCTGGGCGACCGCGTCCGGTGAGGTGTAGGTGAGCAGCGGCAGGACGAACGCCTCGGTGTCCCAGAAGGCGTGCCCGTCGTAGCCGGAGCCGGTCAACCCCTTGGCGGGGATGCCGCGTTGCTCGGCGCGGGCGCCGGCCTGCAGGACGTGGAAGAGGGCGAAGCGTACGGCCTGCTGGATCCCCTCGTCGCCGTCCACCTCCACATCGGCGCACTGCCAGAAGTCGTCGAGGTAGGCGCGCTGTTCCCGGGCGAGCCCTTCCCAGCCGACACTCGCGGCACCGGCGAGAGCGGCGTCCACCTGGTCGCTGACGGCGGGCAGCGACCGGGTGCTGGACCAGCCGTACGCCACGAGCTTGTCGACACGCAGTCTCTTGCCCGGGGACAGGACCGAGGTGACGGTCAGCCGGGCGATGTCGTCGTCGGACTCGCACTCCGTCGTGGTCTGCTCGGGTCCGGTCACGACATGGTCCGCCGCCGCGCCGACGCGCAGTGCGCTGCGGCGGGTGGAGTGCACCAGCCGCAGCCGGTTCCCGGACGCGTAGGTCTCCTCCGCCTGGAGCGGCGACTGAAGCGCGACGGAGGTGCGGGGATCGGCCGCGGCGTCGGGCAGCTGCTCGTTGGCCACCAGCTCGGACTGGATGACGATGCGCACCTCGGAGTCGACCGCCTCGACCTCGTAGGAGACGGCGGCGACGGCGCGCTGGGTGAAGGACACGAGCCGGGTGGAGCGCACCCGTACGGTGTTGCCCGCCGGTGAGGTCCACTCACAGGTGCGGTGCAGCAGGCCGCCGCGCAGGTCCAGCACCCGCTCGTGGGAGCGCAGTTGCCCGTAGCGCAGGTCGAACGGCTCGTCCTCCACCAGCAGGCGGATGATCTTGCCGTTGGTGACGTTGATGACGGTCTGGCCGGACTCCGGGTAGCCGTAGCCGGCTTCGGCGTACGGCAGGGGGTGCAGTTCGTGGACGCCGTTGAGGTAGGAGCCCGGCAGACCGTGCGGTTCGCCCTCGTCCAGATTGCCGCGCCAGCCGACATGGCCGTTGGAGAGGGCGAAGACCGACTCGCTCTGCGGCAGCACGTCGAGGTTGAGTTCCGTCTCCCGCAGCGACCAGGGCTCCACCGCGTACATCGAGTCGGTGATCACGCCTGCGGCTCCTGGTCCGTCTCATTGTTGGCGAGGTCGGCCAGATCGGTGACGACCGTGTCCGCGCCGTGGGCCCGCAGGGCGTCGGCCTGGCCCACCCGGTCGACCCCCACGACGTACCCGAAGTGTCCGGACCGGCCCGCTTCCATACCCGCCAGCGCGTCCTCGAACACGGCGGCGTCCGCCGCCCCGACGCCGAGGTCGGCCGCCGCCGCGAGGAAGGGTGCGGGGTCGGGCTTGCCGGGCAGCCCGCGCTGTGCCGCGACGACTCCGTCGATACGGGTGTCGAAGAGGGTCTCGGCGTCGATCGCCCGGAGGATGTCACGGCAGTTGGTGCTGGAGGAGACGACGGCGGTACGCAGCCCGCCCGCCCGGACGGCCCGGATGTAGCGCAGCGAACCGTCGTACGCCTCGACGCCGCCGGCCTTGATCCTCTTCAGCAGCCGCTCGTTCTTGCGGTTGCCGAGCCCCTGGACGGTGTCCCGGTCGGGCGGGTCGCCGGGGGCGCCTTCGGGCAGTTCGATGCCGCGCGAGGCGAGGAAGGCGCGTACGCCGTCGGCACGGGGAAGGCCGTCGACGTACTGGTTGTAGTCCGCGACGGCGTCGAAGGGGCGGAATTCCCCGTCACCGCGCTTTCGCAGGAACTCGTCGAACGTCTCCTTCCAGGCAGCCGCGTGGACGACGGCCGTCTTGGTGATGACACCGTCGAGATCGAACAGGCAGGCCTGGATTCGGTCCGGGAGGCCGAGTGTCGTCATGCGGGGCACCTTCTGCCGAGGAGGTCCGTGGAAGGGGGCTGCTTTCCAGGCAATCGTAGGGCGGAGGCGCTTCCGGGTCCTGTGGAGTATTCGCCGTACGAACTCCGCGACGGGCGGAAAGCGGGGTAATCCCCGAGCGAATACCAAGGGAATCCTGAGCGAATCCCGGAAAAGCTACGGCGAAGTTCCGGGAAAGTTCCGGCGAAACCCCTCAGTGGACCGTTCGGAAGTCGCTCATTCGGCGGTGGTGGTATACACCCCGATGCCGGGCGGGACGCGTACCGACCGGCATCGACGGCCGGCACCAGGCGCCCGCCGTCGAAACGCGGAAGCCTCAGCCCAGCCGGCACCGTCCGCGGCTGGTCGACGTCGAGCGGCCGTTGTCCAGACCTCCGTACATCGCTCCGTGCCCACGACGCTGCTCGGGCAACAGCGTTGAATCCACCGGGGACTTCACCGCACCGTCCGCACACGGCACCGCGTCGGACAGCTCGAACAGTTCATCGCGCCGAGCGGTCGGACACGCGTAGAAGCCCCCGGAAGCGTGACGCCTCCGCGAACGCTTCCCTCCGGACAGCAATCTGGCAGCAGACTCACCCCTCACGGCCTTCGCCTTGACCGGTGCGCCTTGGCCGGAGCACGGGATCAGACGAAGGCTGGCGGCGGTGGGGCAGAATTGCCCGCTTCAAACTGCCGGAACGGGCTCAGGAAGGGCGGGCCCCTTTCTCGTCAGCTACGAGATGCCGGCTCGCTGACGCAGTTTCGTGACCTGCTGGACCAGCTCGCGAGCCTCGGCGACCTCGTCGTCATCGACCATCCCGAAGCCGAAGTTCGACTCGCTGCTTCGCTGCTTCTCCAGTGCCTCGCAGGCTTCTGTGTGATGCTCCAGGAGGACATCGAGGAGTGTGTCTCCGCACCTGCCCACTTGGCCCCCGGGCCGCGCTCCTCTCCTGATCTCGAACACGTCGGCCCGTCCTTCGGACAGTTCGCTCAGCCGATAACAGATAACGCTTCCGCCACGCCGGGCCCTCAGACCGAGAAGACGCACAAGCAGGACGAGGTCGGCATCCGCCTCAAGGAAGCGCTGCTCCGTTTCATCCGTTCCATGGGGGTTTCCTGACGGTTCCTCATGTTCCGGTGGTGTCGCGAGTTCCCACGGCTGATTCGTGAACTCCAGCAGCAGATCGGTGTCATCACGATTCGACTCTGCGAGCACGAAGAACTCTCGCGGAAATTCCACGCCGTAGCACTCGGTAATGACTTGCTGTGGGCGAAGGCCCTCTCGATAACAGCCATACGCCAGCGCCACCATGGATGAATGGTCGGCGCGCGAGGCGCGCTGTCTCAGATGACCCGGCGGCTCACTACCGCCGGGGGGAGGTTCGGGTATCACGCTGCCTCGTTCATAGCCCTGGTGAGCGATGGCAATGACACTCGCTCGCCGTTGATGTTCGCGCGGTCGAGGAAGTACTCGGCGCCGAGTGTTCTGGCCAGATGTGCTTCCGCGCGGAGTCGTTCAGCCATGGTTTCAGGCCGGGCTGGTGGATGCAACCGAACCGCTGTGCACGAAGGGGAGACACTGACGCACCGCGCATCTGGGAGCGACTGCAGTTCAGTGTCGAAGCCCTCCATGTCCTGCTGGAGAACTGGCCGCGCGCCGAGCCGGCGTCGCCCACTGGCGCGGCCTCACCTCATAGGGTTACGTAGCACGCGCCAGGGCGACGGGCCCGACGCTCCGGGCGGCGGCCGACCGACCGACATGACCATGATTTGGAGTTCGCCGATGGTGCACGACAGGGCGGGGCAGCCGGCGCGACCCGGCGATCTGGTGGACGTGGCACGGCTGGTGACGGCCTATTACGCGCTGCACCCGGATCCGGCCGAGCCCGCGCAGCGGGTCACCTTCGGTACGTCGGGCCACCGCGGCTCCGCCCTGGCGGCGGCGTTCAACGAGGACCACATCGCCGCGACCACCCAGGCCATCTGCGACTACCGGACCCGCCAGGGCCCCGACGGGCCGCTGTTCCTGGGCGCCGACACGCACGCCCTGTCCGAGCCGGCCCGGGTCACCGCGCTGGAGGTGCTGGCCGCCAACGGCGCCACCGTCCTGATCGACTCGGACGACGGCTACACGCCCACCCCCGCCGTCTCGCACGCCATCCTGACGTACAACCAGGGCCGCGCCTCGGGCCTCGCCGACGGCATCGTGGTCACGCCGTCGCACAACCCGCCCGCCGACGGCGGTTTCAAGTACAACCCGCCCAACGGCGGCCCGGCCGGCTCGGACGCCACCTCCTGGATCCAGGACCGCGCCAACGCGCTGATCGAGGCGGGTCTCAAGGACGTCCGCCGGATTCCGTACGCGCGGGCGCTGGCGGCGGACACCACGGGCCGGCACGACTTCCTGGGCCGGTACGTCGACGACCTGCCGTCCGTGCTGGACCTGGACGCGGTCCGCGAGGCCGGGATCCGGATCGGCGCGGACCCGCTCGGGGGCGCGTCCGTCGGGTACTGGGGCCGGATCGCCGAACGGCACCGGCTGGACCTCACGGTGGTGAACCCGCTCGCCGACCCGACCTGGCGGTTCATGACGCTGGACTGGGACGGCAAGATCCGGATGGACTGCTCGTCGCCGCACGCCATGGCCTCGCTGATCGAGCGGCGCGACGAATACACGATCGCCACCGGCAACGACGCCGACGCCGACCGGCACGGCATCGTCACGCCGGACGGCGGTCTGATGAACCCCAACCACTATCTGGCCGTCGCCATCCAGTACCTCTACGCGCACCGCGAGGGCTGGCCGGCCGGCACCGGGATCGGCAAGACGCTGGTCTCCTCCTCGATGATCGACCGGGTCGCCGACGACCTCGGCCGGACGCTCGTGGAGGTGCCGGTGGGCTTCAAGTGGTTCGTCGACGGTCTGTACGACGGCAGTCTGGGCTTCGGTGGCGAGGAAAGCGCCGGCGCGTCCTTCCTGCGCCGCGACGGGCGCGTGTGGACCACCGACAAGGACGGCATCCTGCTGGCGCTGCTGGCCTCGGAGATCACCGCCGTCACGGGCTCCACCCCCTCCCAGCACTACGCGGCGCTCGCCGACCGCTTCGGCGACCCGGCCTACGCCCGCGTGGACGCCCCCGCGACCCGGCAGGAGAAGGCTGTACTCGCGAAGCTCTCCGCCGACCAGGTCACCGCCGACTCCCTGGCGGGCGAGCCGATCACCGCGGTCCTCACCGAGGCGCCCGGCAACGGCGCGGCGATCGGCGGCCTGAAGGTGTGCACCGACAGCGCCTGGTTCGCGGCGCGGCCCTCGGGCACCGAGGACGTGTACAAGGTGTACGCGGAGAGCTTCCGGGGCCCGGAGCACCTCGGCGAGGTGCAGGAAGAGGCGAAGACCCTGGTCTCGGCGGCACTGCGTGGCACGAGTTGACGCACCGTCATTTCTGATGGTGCGTCAACTCGGCTGGCTAGCAGCGGTGTTCACCCGGCGGGCGTCAACGCCACGTCCACAGCGAGGTCGTTGTCGACGGTGTAGTACGGACGCACCGTCACCCCGCCGAGCGTGGCGGCCGGGTAGACGAAGACCGTCTTGCGGTCCGCGACGTCGTCCAGCAGCCGGGCCACCCGGATCCGCGACGCGCCCGCGGCCGGGAGCACATACACGTCCCAGACCGCCGGGGCCGCACCGTCCCCGGGCTGTCCGCGTTCCGCCAGGAGATCCTGGTAGTCGGCGGTGAACGAGAAGTCCTGGCCCCCCTCGGCCCGGAGCGCGAGCTGCCGTACGACGGTGTCCCGGCCCCGTCGGTGCAGCAGCGCCGCCGCGCCCTCCCCCAGCCGGGCGCCGAACAGCCGCGCCCGTACGGTCATCGAGTGGCCCGCGAAGACGATCCGGCCTGCCTCCGCGTGGGTGGTCCGCAGCCAGGCCCGTACGGCGAGCCGGCCGTCCTTGGTGGCGTACGGGATCCGGACCGCCAGCGGCGTCGCCCGGCCGTCGCCGGCACCGGACACCAGCGCGCGCAGATCACGCAGGCCGGGCAGCAGCGGTGTGCGCTCCTCGCCCGGCATCCCCAGGACGTACGCGTCCCAGCGGCCCTCCGTAAGGGCGGGCGCCGCCTCCAGGACGGCCCGCCACTGGTCCTGACCTGCGGGCTCCAGCGCGACGACGCGGCCGGTCTCCTCCGCCCGGTCCTTCGGCTGCCCCTTCGCCGGGCGCGGTTGGAACAGCAGTCGGGGGTGCGCGGAGGCGGGCAGCGGCAGCCGTACGCGTACGACGAAACGCCCCTCCTCGTCCACGGCCACGTCCGCGCGGGGCTTCTCCACCGGTCCGTTCACGCTGCCGCCGCCACTGCCGACGCCGCTGCCACTGTCGCTGTCGCTCATCGCCGCGCCTTCCGTACGGTCCGCACAATGCTGCTGGCCGCGACGAGCGCGGTGTCCTTGGCCGCGTAACCGCCGCTCACCAGGGCATGGTCCGTCCCGCTCGCCGGTGGTCTGCCGTCGCTCCGGGCCGCCAGCAGATCCTCGAACAGCCGCTCGGCCTGGGCCACGACCGGGCCGGGGGCGTAGCGCCGGGAGTTGTCCAGCGCGGCGCGGCCCATCCGGCGGCGCAGCTCGTCGTCGCGTACGAGGTCCAGCAGGGCGCCGGCCAGCGCGTCGCGGTCTCCTACGGGGACCAGTCGGCCGTCCTCGCCGGGGGCGATGATCTCGCCGGGGCCGTAGTCGCAGTCGGTGCTCACGACGGGCAGTCCGCAGCGCATCGCCTCGACGATGGTCATGCCGAACGGCTCGAAGTTGGACGTGGCCGCTCCGATCGAGCCCTTGACCCACTCGGCTTCCATCGGGATCGCCGCGCCCATCAGGAAGACGTTGTTGTACAGGCCGAGCCGGTCGATGAGCGCGCGCAGCCGCTCCTGCTCCTCGCCCTTGCCGTAGATGCGCAGTTGCCAGTCGGGCCGCTCGGCGGCGACCGCGGCGAAGGCCTCGATCAGCAGGTCGAACCGCTTCACGGCCACGAGCCGTCCGGCGGCCAGCACGACGCGCTCGCGGCCGTCCGCCGGCGGGAGGGTCGGGGTCGGGACGCTGTTGGGCAGCGCCTGCACCCGTACGCCCGGCAGCCGCATCTTGCGCCGGTAGGCGGCGGCGTCGGCCTCCGTGACGGGGGTGATCGCGTCCAGACGGGGATAGACCCGGCGCAGCGCGTTGCGCAGGCGCGGCGGGTGGTTGTCGAGCGTGAGGTGTTCCTGGCCGACGCGCACCGTGCCGGCGGGGGCCTGGAGGGCGAGGTGCACGTTGAGGCCGGGCCGGGTGCCCACGACGACGTCGGCGTCGAGCGACGCCAGCGCCTCGCCGATGCGCTCGTCGGTGAGCGCGCTGTACTGCCCGTAGCGGTACTCGGCCGAGGGGAAGACCTTCGCCGGTGTCAGATGCCGTGGATCGTCCTTCTCGTGCCGCAGGTCCACCAGGGGCCGCAGCCGCACCCGGGGGTCGAGCGTGAGGTTCGGCCGCTCCCGGTGCCGGAGAGCGGAGATGATCTCCACATCGTGCCGATCAGCCAGCGCGCGGGCCAAGTTGAACGTAGTGGTGATCGTCCCTCCTATCCCATACGCGTTGTGTATTAGAAATGAGATCTTCATGTCGTGCAGGACGGGTTGGACCTACGGATGGTTGCCTGCGCGCCTCCCTGGGTAGGGAGTTGAGCCCTCTCCGTGACCCCGCCGCCCGACCCCGCCGCCCGACCCCGCCGCCCGACGCCTCGACCCGGCACGCGCACGGGAGACCGTCGGACCATTTGCCGCATTTACCGGTTTTGTTGGGAATGTGATCGGGAAGGCGGCCCTGTGGACCGACCCCTCGCTGCCGTCGAGGCAGCACGACAAGGAGCCACCATGACCTCGGTACCCGGCATCACGCTCAACAACGGGGTGGAGATCCCGCAGCTCGGCTTCGGCACCTTCCAGATCCCGCCGGCCGACGCGCGACAGGCGACGCTGACCGCTCTGGAGATCGGCTACCGGCACATCGACACGGCGCAGATGTACGGCAACGAGAAGGAGGTCGGCCAGGCGGTCCGCGACTCCGGGCTCGACCGGGACGACATCTTCGTGACCAGCAAGCTGAACAACCCCTTCCACGCGCCGGACGCCGCGCACGCCGCGTTCGACCAGAGCCTGGCGGACCTCGGGCTGAGCCATCTCGATCTCTTCCTGATCCACTGGCCGCTGCCCGGCGTCGGGGACTTCGTGGAGACCTGGAAGGCCCTGGAGGAGATCTACCGCTCCGGGCGGGCGCGCGCCATCGGCGTCTCCAACTTCCAGCCGAACCACCTCCGCCGCCTGCTGGCCGGCTCCGTGGTCGTACCCGCCGTCAACCAGATCGAGGTGCACCCGTATCTGACCCAGGACGCGGTCCGGACGTTCAACGCCGAGCAGGGCATCGCCACCGAGTCCTGGTCCCCCATCGCCAAGGGCAGGGTGCTGGACGACCCGACCATCACCCGTATCGCGAACGACGCCGGCCGGACTCCCGCGCAGGTCACGCTCCGCTGGCACCTCCAGCGGGGCGACATCGTCTTCCCGAAGTCGGTGACCCGAAAGCGCGTCGAGGAGAACTTCGCCCTGTTCGACTTCGAGCTGAGCGAGGCCGACATGGCCGAGATCTCGGCCCTGAACCGGGACGAGCGCACCGGCCCCGATCCCGACCTCATGACCGGCTGACGCCCGCCCCGCCGCCCGCTCCGTGACCGATGTGCCAACTCCGTGACCCGCCGGCCGGTGCGTACGGCAAGATCGGTCGTATGACCGAACAACGGGGCAGCGCACCGCACCACAGCGCCACGGACGAGACGATCGCGGCCCTGGCGGTCCGCCTCCGCGCGTCGGAGACCGGCGGCTGGACAAGAGACGCCACGCGAGCACTGGTCGTCCGGCTCGGCTGGGGCTGGAGCGACAGCCCGGTCGTCGTCACCGGCCGCACCACCGGCGACGCGCGGCTGCGTCCGGTCGGGAAGTACGAGGAGCGGCACGTCAGCGGAGAGGCGTACGTCGAACTGGCCGTCCCCGTACGGCGCGCCGAGCCGGACGCGGCCTCCCAGGCGGAGGCGTTCCGGCTGGCGAAGGACGAGCTGACCGGGGCGCTCGGCGAGCCGTCGATCATGGGTGTGCACGGCAGGCTGGCGCCGTTCCTCGGCGCCGTGCAGAGCTGGGGCTCCCCGTATCTGCGCTGGCGCGGCGAGTCGGACACGCTCGAACTGCGCGCCGGGCCGGCGGGGCCCGAGCTGGTCCTCCAGCCCACCGACCCGGCGGAGAGCTGGTTCGTACGCCAGGGAAACGGCGAGGAGCACGGGATCACCGGCTTCTTCGGCTTCCGGTCCGACCCGGCGAACGGGGGGCTGACCTTCCCCGGCGGCTGGCGGACCCGCAGTTGGGAGTCGGTGACCAGATCGCTCGCCGCCTTCCTGACGACGCTGCCGGCCGAGACGACCGCGCTGCGGACCCCGATGTGGATGCCGGTCTACGGCCGGATCAAGGGGAAGGGCGCGCCGATCCTGTTCGACATCGACTGCGGCGACCGGCTGATGATCGCCTCCTTCGCGGGCGACGACGTCGACCCGCCGTCGCTGGGGTGGGGTACGGCGGCCGACCACCCGAAGACCGGCAGGCCCTGGCCCGACGCCAACCACCCGCGGCTGCGCATCGACGCGGGCGGTCCGGGCGAGCCCGCCGGTCAGGCGCTGGCCGAGACGATCGTGGCGACGGCCCGCGCGATGGGTGTGGAGTCGCCCGAGGACCTGCTCATCGGCACCGAGGCGGGGGACGTGGGGGCGTACCGGGTCACGTTCTACGGCCTGGGGCTGCCGATGGCCTGAGCCGGCCGGGACAAGCACGTCGAGCACCGCGAACTGATCAACTCGCCGCCGCTGTGGCTGACTTCACCCGCCGGCCGGTGACGCCCGGGGGACCCGGCGGCGGCGCCCGAACATGTCGTACCGCCTCCCGTCGCCTCGCCACGCACCCATCGGAGAGCTCCGTACGACGGCAGGGACGCCCAGGCCTCAGGTCGACACCGGCAAGCCGCACCCCGCGCGGGTCCATGACTGGCTGCTCGGAGGCCAGGACAACGACGAGGTCGACCGTCAGGTGGGCGAGAAGCTGCCGCCCGAGTCGAGGGACGGCGCGCGCCAGAACCGGGCGTTCACGCACCGCGCCGCCGCCTGGCCGGCCGGCAACGGCGTGACCCAGTTCCTGGACATCGGCACCGGTATCCCGACCCGGCCCAACCCGCGCCAGATCGCCCCGCCGGGGTCGGCCGCTTCTTCGACGGGCACGACCTGGTCACGCCCGGACTGGTGACTGCGCCCGCGTGGTTCAAGGACACGGCAGCCCCCACGGCGGAGATGGAGCGGCATCTACGCGGGCGTGGCCCGCATCCCGTAACGGGTGGCCCCGGTCGGTGCCGGCCGTGCCCGGCGCGGGCCGTCGTGGCAATCCGGCCGCCGTTCTGACACGGCCGGGTCGCTGCACACGCCCACGGCTCGGTGCGGCTTACGCTGCGGTGGCTTCACTGCCGTCGACGCGAGACCGAGGTGCTGTGCGATGCCGACGACCATGCGCAAGTGGGCATGGCTGCCCGTTCTGGCCGTGGGGCTCGGGCTCTATCTCCTGGTGCAGAGCACGCTCATCGACACCGGCAACATCAACTACGTACCGTCCATGATCCTGTTGGGCGCGGTCGTCGTCCCCCTCACCTTCCTCACCTTCGTCGCCGGGCGTACGGGCGAGTGGCAGATCGGCCCGTTCGTGCTGGCGATCGCGGCGCTGTTCGGCGGCGTGGTCGGGATCGTGGCCGCCGGACGGCTGGAGTTCGCCACCCTGCGCGGCCTCGGCACCACGTCACTGATCGGCATCGGCCTGATCGAGGAGTCGTGCAAGCTCATCGTGCCCGTCCTGATCCTGCTGTGGGAGGTGCGACGGGGCACCGTGCGGGTGGCGGACGGACTGCTGATCGGGATCGCGGCGGGGATGGGCTTCGCCGCGCTGGAGACCATGGGGTACGCGTTCACGGCGCTGCTGGCGTCCCAGGGGAACATCGGTGACGTCGAGCAGACCCTGTTCCTGCGCGGACTGACCTCGCCCGCCGCCCACATGGCGTGGACGGGGCTGGTCTGCGGAGCCCTGTGGGCGGCCGTGGCGGCGCGCTGGACCCTGGCGGCCACCGTACGGCTCCTGATCACCTTCGTGTTCGCGGTCGCCCTGCACGCGCTGTGGGACGGCCTCAGCGGACGGTTCACGTACTTCCTGCTGGCCGTGATCTCGCTGACCTGGCTCTTCGTCGAACTTCACCGGAGCGACACCCTGTCCTGGGACAGCCAGCCCGCACGTGCGCGACGCGCGCCGCGGCCCTGAGGCAGCGCAGCGCCCGCGAGGCCAGGTTGGTTCGCATGTAATCGACCACCTGCGACGTCCCGACGGACACCGGGAAGCCGGCGCCGAACACCGGCACGTACCGGCTGAGGCGGCCCGTGGGCTACGACCGGCGGCCGGGTTTGCCGCGCCTGCCGGTTTTCGGGCCGCCCGAGCCGCCGCTGCGGGGGTGCTTGCCCGTCGACTTGCCGGTGGCGGGCTTGCGCCGAGCGCCGCCCGCGTCGGAGCGGTTGGTCTTCGGCTTCGGCTTGGCCTTCGCCGCCGGCTGCTCCTGCGCCGGGGCCGCGCGGCGGCCCCGTGAGCTGTTGACGGTGCGCCCCCGGACGATTCCGATGAACTCCTCGACCAGGTCGGTGGTCCGTTCCTCCGGCCACGACAGCGCGACGCGCGACTCGGGGGCGTCCGAGACCGGCCGGTAGGTGAGGTCCTTGCGGTGGTACAGGCGGGCGAGCGACTGCGGGACGACGAGGAGCCCCACGCCCGCCGCGACCAGCTCGACGGCGTCCAGCGTCGTGGCGGGGCGCTCGTTCGCGGGCCGTCCGGGGCGGCGCCCCTCCCAGTCGAGGGTGTCGTCGAGGGGGTGCAGCACGATGTCGTCGGCCAGATCCGCCGCGGACACCTCGTCGACGGCGGCCACGAGGTGGTCCTTCGGGACGAGGACCACGGTCGTCTCGGTGTAGAGCGGGATCGCGCTGAGGTCCGTCCGGTCGACCGGCAGGCGTACGAATCCAGCGTCGGCGCCGCCGGACCGCAGTGTGTCGGCCACGTCGGCGGCGGACAGCGCGGTGAGGGTCAGCGGGACGCCGGGCAACCGCTCGCGCCAGATCCGCACCCACTTGGCGGGGGTCACGCCCGGGACGTAGGCGAGCCGGAACGTGGGGGACGCGAGGGGTACCTCCGAGCCTGTCACGTGGCCAGGCTACCGGGCGTGGTCTCGACCCCCGCACGCGCTCGATAGTCTTGTCACCATGACGTCGCACCAGACCACCCAGACGATGAAGCCCGCCACGGCGGCGAAGAAACTGGGTGTGTACCTTGAGGCCACCCCAGCCGATTTCCAGGAGGGTGTCGTCTCGCGCGCCGAGTTGAACGCGCTCCAGGCCGATCCGCCCCAGTGGCTGCTGGAGTTGCGGCGCGACGGCCCGCACCCCCGGCCGGTGGTCGCGGCCAAACTGGGCGTCTCCATCGCGGGGCTCGCCCGTGGCGGCGTCACCGACGCCCTCACGACGGAGCGGATCGACGCGATCAAGGAGGAGCTTCCCGCCTGGCTGCGGCGCGAGCGCGCCACCCAGGCCGAGGTCCGCAAGGAAGCGGCACGGATCAAGGAGAAGAACGCGGAGCGGGAGGTCCAGGCCCGCCGCCCGCGCTCCTGACCGGGCGCGGGACGGCGGGGCGGCCGGGCGTGCCTGGCCGCCCGTCGTACGGGTGGGCCTACCGCGCCGCCCTGGTGCGGTCCGTCAGCAGGGACCAGATGACGAAGATGCCGATCGCGATGGCGATCACCGCCCAGACGGGCTGGTAGGGCAGCCACATGAAGTTCGCGACGACGCTGACGGCGGCCATGCCCACCCCGAGCACCCGTGCCCAGGACGCGCCGCTGATGATGCCCAGCCCGGTGAGGATCAGGACGACGCCCACCGCCAGGTGGATCCAGCCCCACGTGGTCAGGGTGAACTGGTAGGTGTAGCTGCCGCTGAGTGTGTACACGTTGTCGCGTGCGATGCTCACGACGCCGTTCAGAACGGCCAGCACGCCGTCCACGAACAGCAGCACCCCGGCGAACATCGCCCCGCCGGTCGCCCACGCGGTGCCGCCGTGTCCCTTACGGGACGGTGTGTGGTGTGCCCCCGAAGGGGTCGCGGTCTGTGCCATGACAGCCTCCTCGGCCGAGTACGTGACCCGCTCTCCGGACCACTCCGGCATGGGGCCGACAATCCGCCGCTGTCGCGCCGACGACCAGCCGGACTGGTCCATTCGAGTGAGTGCTCACGTACCGGCGGACCGCTGACCGAGGTCCAGCCGGGAGGGGTGTTCGAGCAGCGCGAGCGTACCGAGCGCGATCATGTTCGCGGTGGTCTCGTGTCCGGCGATCAGCGGCGGCACTCCCAGCTGTGCCGCTTCGCTCCGGGTCAACTCCCCGGCCGTCACCCGCCCGGCGAGGCCGGACAGCAGGTCGTCACCGGGGGCGGCGAGCTTCTTGCCCATGAGGCCGTCCAGATGGCCGACCAGCGCGCGCTGGGGGCGCCGAGCCGCTGCTCGGGTTCGGCGTCGCGTCTGATGCCGATCTCGCTGCTGTCCCGGAAGAAGCACCATGCGCCGCAGGCGGGCGTGCTCCGGGCCGCCCAGGATGAACTCGGCGTCCAGCGCCGACAGGGCTTCCCGCGACCGCGGTTGAGCAGTGGCCTCGACAGGGTCCCGGGCCGAGTGCCCGGTCCAGGGTACGGGGGTTGCCCCGGAGTGAGGGGTGGTCATGAGAGACCGCCAGTCGGCTTTGGTGGTCGCTGTGGTGGTCAGGGTCGTGTGACGGGGGCCAGCCACAGCCCGACGATCGCGTCGATCAGGCCCGTTCCGGCGTCGCGCCAGTTCGACCGTGGCGTGGCGGCGCCGAGCGCGAGCGCCCGCTCCCGCTCGGCGCAGATGCGCACCATCAGCTGACGGGCCATGTCACCGCGCTCGGCCCGTACTTCGGCCGGCAGATCCGGCAGGCACGCGTCCAGCCCTCCGATGATCCGGTGCGGCGACGCCGCTTCGAGCGAGTCGTTGACCACGATCACCCGCGGGCCGGGAACGGTCGTCGCCTCTGCGGCGAACCGGGCGTACCACGTGGGGCTGTCCAGCGCGGCGAGGTGGTCGGTGATCGGGGCGCACCAGAGAGCTCACCCAGTCCCGCACGCCGGGGGAATCGCCGACCTCGGCCACCATCCGCAGCCGCCGCTGTTCGACCGGCGCCGCGTGCTTGCGGACGATGGCGCGTACGAGATCCGTCTTCGTACCGAAGTGGTAACCGACCGCGGCGTTGCCGCCCGGCCCGGCGGCTTCGCTGACCTGCCGGTTGGAGACCGCGAACACGCCGTGCTCGGCGAACAGCCGCTCCGCGGTGGTGAGGATCAACTCCCGTGTCGCGTCGGCCCGTTCTCCACGGCCGGTCTTCCCTGTCACGGTCAGGAGCGTACCGGCACTTCGCGCGGGGGACTCATCGCACATCCTCGTGGGCGGCTCCGCGTACGTGATCAGCCAACCGCCCTCGTTCCACCGATGCGAGTGGCTGACCCATTTTCGACGTACACGCCGGCGCCCGTAGGCGCGCCGGCGGTCACATCTTGCGTGCCATGGCGCACCACATGGGCAGGGTGTCGTCCGGCACGTCGGCGGGGCCGGGGCGCCAGCGGGTCAGTTGTACGACGCCGGGATCGACCGGATCCAGACCGTCGCAGAACTTCGCCACCTGGGCGCGCGTACGCGGGGTGGCCGTGGCGTGACTGGCGGCGCGTTCGTTGTAGATCCGCATGGACTCGGCGACTTCGGGAGCGGTGATGTCGCTCGCCGGGTGGGAGAGCGCCACGTAGCTGCCCGGCGCCAGCCCGTCCAGCAGGCGGCGGGTGAGGTCCCACGGGTCTTCGTCGTCCCTGATGTACTGGAGGACGGCGATCAGCATGAGGGCGACCGGCTGCTTGAGGTCGAGACTCTCCCGGGCCGCGTCCAGGATGGCGTCCACGTCCCGTACGTCGGCCTGCACGTAGTCGGTCCGGCCCCGCGGTCCGCTGACGAGCAGCGCGCGTGCGTGGGCGAGGACGATCGGGTCGTTGTCGACGTAGACGACACGGGAGTCCGGTGCGACCCGCTGGGCGACTTCGTGTGTGTTGTCCGCCGAAGGTACACCGGTGCCGATGTCCAGGAACTGGCGTACGCCGGCCGCCGCCAGGTGGCGCACCGCCCGGCCGAGGAACGCCCGGTTCGCGCGCACCGACGGCACGATGGCCGGGTTGGCGCGGGCGGCGAGTTCGGCGGCCTCCTGGTCCACGGGGTAATGGTCCTTGCCGCCCAGCCACACGTTGTACACCCGCGCGGGATGCGCGGCGGCGGGCTGCGCGATGGGTGGCAGGGGTTCACTCACGTCGTGTCACCTCTTGGTTCCTGGATACGGGTGGGGCCACTGTGTCCCGGAACGGTACTGCGACGGTTCGCCGCCCGCCAACGCGGCCCGGCCGCCGGATGGTCGAGCGCGGGGCCGAAGTGAGGCCACACCCGGTTCACGAGCCCCCGCCGGGCATCGGAGTGGTCTCCCCCGCCACTCGGTTATCGAGCGGCGTCCGGTGTGTATGGGTGCAGAGTCCGACAGTTCCCGTAGAGAGAGAAGACCCATGCGTATCCGTACAGCAGTCGCCGCCACCGCGCTCGCCGCTCTCACCCTGCTGGGCAGCGCGGGTGCCGCCGCAGCCCAGGAGCGGGGCGGGCACGACGGCAACTCCGCCGTGAACAGCGACTTCGTCAACACCTGGATCCACGACAGCTTCAACACCGTCGTGGTCTTCGGCGACAACATCTGAGCCCTGTCGCACACCGCCGGCCCCTCGTGGTGATCCACGAGGGGCCGGCGGCCGTTCGCGGAGCCGGCGGCCGGTGGCAGGCCTCAGAGCGAGCCGGGGACGACGAACATGCACCAGGTGACCAGGGGGCCGACGACGGCGATGCCCAGGCCCCAGGCCATGAGGCGACGGAAGACCAGCTCGCGCTGGTCGGTGGGGGTGTTCGCGGTGATCAGCGCACCGCTGGTGGAGAAGGGCGACGCGTCCACCACCGACGCGGATATGGCCAGCGCGGTGATGAGCCCCACGGCTCCCACCTGGCCGGTGAGCAGGAACGGTACCGCCAGCGGGATCAGTGCCCCGAGCATGCCGGTGGTCGAGGCGAACGCCGACACCACGGCGCCGATGAGGCAGATCAGCAGGGCACCGAGGAGCGGCGCCTGGATGTCCGCGACCCGCTCGCCGAGGTAGTCGATGGTGCCGATGCGTTCCATCTGGCTCACATAGGTGACGATTCCGCAGACCAGCAGCACGGTGGACCACGCGCACCGGTCGACGGCGCCCTTGGCCGACTGCGGGGAGACGAGGGACAGGACGACGGTGATGGTGAGCGCCATCAGACCGACGTCCAGGTCGAAGAAGAGCGCGCCGGCGACGAGGCTGAGCAGTCCGAGGAGGGTCAGTGCGCGCGGGAGGTCGAGGCGCAGAGGCGCGGGCGCGGGCGCGGTCTTGGTCTCGGTCCCGGGCGCGGTCTTGGTCTCGGTCTCGGTCTTGAGCGAGGTGGCCCCGCCGGTCCCGCCGGCCGCTTCGGCCGTGCCGTTCCGCCCGCCCGTACCGCCGCCCCTCTTCGTACCGCTCCCACCGCTCCCACCATTCGCACCGCTCGCACCGCTCGTCGCTATTCGCCCGAGCAACTGCCTGCCGCCGAAGACCAGGAAGATGATGACGCACAGGCCGACGTTGAAGAGGAACGACGCCGTGAACAGCAGCGCGGGGTTGCCGGGGAGGTCGTTGCGCTCAACCACGTTGTTGGTGATGCTGCCGAACACGCCGATCGGCGAGAAGCCGCCCGCGCTGGCCCCGTTGGCGATGAAAAGCCCCATGAGCACGGGGCTTATGCCGTACGAGGCGGCGAAACCGAGCCCGATGGGGGCGACGATCCCGACCGCCGCCGGCGCGACCGCGCCGACCGCCGTGAGGACGGCGGTGACCAGGAACATGACCCAGGGAATGAGGGCGATCCGGCCGCGCACCGCCTTCACCGCCGCGTTGACGAGCCAGTCGACCGTGCCGTTGCTCTTCGCGATCCCGAACAGCAGGGTGACGCCGACCAGTACGACGAACAGGTCGCCGGGGAAGCCGGAGAAGAGATCGTCCGTGGATTCGTCCACCACCGTGGAACCGAGGATGAACGCCGCCACGAGCGCGAGCACGCCCAGATGGACGGAGGAGAAGGTCGCGATGGCGAAGATCATTACCAGGGCGATGATGGAGATGACTTGATCTGACACGAGGGCTCCCTTGCCGTCGGCCGAAGGGCATGTCGCTGTGCATCAGGGCGCGTTGGCGCGTCACGAGGGGTGCGCGCGGCAGCGGAGATGCCGGAATGCGAGGCGGCGCGCGAACGTTCCGCCCAGGTCCCGGACCGGGTCCCGGAGAAGCCCAGGGATGGGTGAATCATTCCGCCAGACGGAAATCGATTTCCGCAGTCGGGAGTATTGAAGAGCTTTTCCGGCGGCGTCAAGGGTCCTGCCGAATTCCTTCGCGACGGACGGGGCTGGGGTGGAGTGGCCCGGCCCCGTGCCGTACGGCGGGAGCGGGGCGGCCAGCCGCCCTTCCCGCGGCCCGCCCCGCATCGCTCAAGTCCGTTGCCTCACCGGCCTGTTCAGCCTTCGCGTGAGTGACCCAGCGCCGCACTGACCTGCCGTGCCGTCTCGCTCACCAGCGCGCCGTGGGCGGCGGTCGACTCCGGGGTCATCCGGCTGGTCGGCATGTTGACGCTGATGCTCGCGACCGGCGTACCGGTCTCGCCCAGGACCGGGGCCGCGACCGCGGAGACGTCGGAGCGCCACTCGCCGCTGTTGGTGGCGTACCCCCGCTCCCGGATCCGCGCCAGTTCGGCGCGCAGCACGTCCTGGTCCGTGACCGTGGCTTCGGTGAACTCCTCCAGCTTTTCGGTGAGTTGACGGTCGATCACCGCCGGGGCGCTGGCGGCGAGCACCGCCTTGCCGTTCGCGGAGGCGTGGATGGGCAGATGCGTGCCCAGCGCCAGGATGATCCGTACCGCCTGCGAGGTCTCCAGGCGCTCGATCAGCACGACCTTGTCCCCGTCCGGGACGGTCAGATGAACGGTCTCGTCGGTGCGTCTGCGCAGCTCCTCCATGAGCGGTACGGCCACGTCGCGCAAGCTCAGCTCACCGGTGGCGCGGCGTCCGACCCGCAGCGCCTTGGTGGTCAGGACCCAGCGGGTGACCTCGCCGCCGGCCGGTCGGATCCAGCCCGCGGTGTCCAGGGTGCGCAGCGCCCGCTGCGCCGAACTCTTGGGCAGGTCGAGAGCGCGGGCCAGGTCGGCGACGCCCACCGGCTGCCGCGCGGCGACCTCTTCCAGTACCCGAAGTGCGTTGAGAACGCTCTGCATCCGTTGACTCCCGAGTAGTTGGCTCATATGCTCCGCCGTGCCATCTTACGACACACCGTGCCACATAGCGGCACGCTTTTCAAGGGAGTTGGCCACCGTGACCACTCGCACCGGGCGGCACTTCTTGCAGATCCCCGGCCCCACCAACGTCCCCGACCAGGTGCTTCGCGCCATGTCGGCACCGACGATGGACCACCGCGGCCCCGAATTCGCCGCGTTCACCACCAACCTGCTCGCCCGGCTCGGTCCGGTCTTCGGCACCACGGGACCCGTCGTGGTCTTCCCCGGCTCCGGCACCGGCGCCTGGGAGGCCGCCCTCGTCAACACCCTCAGCACCGGCGACCGGGTCCTGCACGTGGAGACCGGCCACTTCGCCACCCTCTGGCAGCGCATGGCGACCGAACTCGGCCTCTATGTCGACTTCGTGCCGGGCGACTGGCGGCACGGCGCCTCCCCGGAGGCCGTCGCCGAACGCCTGGCGGCCGACACCGCCCGGACGATCAAGGCCGTCTGCGTCGTGCACAACGAGACGTCGACCGGCGTCACCAGCCGGGTGGCCGAGATCAGGCAGGCGATGGACGCGACGGGGCACCCGGCGCTGCTCCTCGTCGACACCATCTCCTCGCTCGGCTCGATCGACTACCGGCACGACGAGTGGGGGGTCGACGTCACGGTGGCCGGCTCCCAGAAGGGGCTGATGCTCCCACCGGGCCTGAGCTTCAACGCGGTCAGCGAGAAGGCCCTCACCGCCTCCCGCACCTCCGGACTGCGCACCTCGTACTGGGACTGGCAGCCGATCATCGAGGCGAACAGGCGCGGCTACTTCCCGTACACCCCCGCCACCAATCTCCTCTACGGGCTCGACGAGGCGCTGCGGATGCTGGCGGCGGAGGGGCTGCCCGCCGTCTTCGCCCGGCACGACCGGCATGCGGCGGCGACCCGGACAGCCGTGCGTGGCTGGGGACTTGAGGTGCTCTGCGCCGACGAGCGGGAGCATTCGTCCGCGCTCACCGCCGTGCTCGTGCCCGAGGGTGTGGACGCCGACAAGGTACGGGGGATCATCCTCGACCGGTTCGACATGTCCCTGGGTGCCGGACTCGGCAGGCTCGCCGGGCAGATCTTCCGGATCGGCCACCTCGGCCACTTCAACGACCTGACGCTCGCGGGCACGCTCGCCGGCGTGCAGATGGGCCTTCAACTGGCCGGGGTACGCGTCGATCCGAGCGGGCTCACGGCGGCGCTGGACGTCCTGGGCGCCGAGTGGGCGTGAGGAAGTGGGCGTGAAGCGGAGCGTGGTTCACACAGGAGGTTGCCCGGCATGACCGTCACCAGGGGCGAGCGCCCCACCCACGAGAGCACGGAGAGCCAGGAGCTGGCCCGTGATCTCCAGCGGGATCTCGTCAAGGATCTCGACGGCGAGGTCCAATTCGACGACTACACAAGGCAGTTGTTCGCCCGGGACGCGAGCATGTACGCGATCACCCCGCTCGGGGTGGTCTTCCCCCGGACCGCCGACGACGTCGCCGCGGCGGTCGCCGCCGCGGCGGCCCGCGGGGTGTCCGTGGTGCCGCGCGGAGCCGGGACGAGTCTGGCGGGTCAGACCGTCGGTCCCGGCCTGGTCCTGGATCTGTCCCGGCATCTGAACCGCATCGTGGAGCTGGACCCCGGCAGCGGTACGGCGCTGGTCGAGGCCGGCGTCGTACAGGACCAGCTCAACCGCGCCGCGAGCCCCTGGGGGCTGATGTTCGGCCCGGACACCTCGACCAGCAACCGGGCCACCATCGGCGGGATGATCGGCAACAACTCGGCGGGCAGCGGATCGGTGCGCCACGGCATGACCATCGACCACGTCCGTGAACTCGACGTGGTGCTCTCCGACGCGAGTCAGGTCCGCCTGAACCGCGTCGACGAGGCCGAACGCGCGCACCGGGCCACCCGGTCCACCCTGGAGGGCGCGCTCTACCGGGAGTTGCCCGAGATCGTACGGGCCAACGCGACGGCCATCGCGGAGGGCTTCCCCGCCCACTGGCGCCGGGCCTGCGGCTACCGGCTGGACCGGCTGGCGCGCGAGGACACCGTGTTCGACCTGGCCAAATTCGTCGTCGGTTCGGAGGGGACGCTGGCCGTCGCGACCGGCGCGCTGGTCGATCTGGTGCCCAAGCCGAGCCGTACGGTCATCGCCGTCGGCCACTTCACCTCGGTGGCCGGAGCCATCGACGCGACCCAGGACGCGCTGGCCTGCGACCCGGCCGCCGTGGAGCTGATGGACCGGACGATCCTCGATCTGTCCCGCCGCAAGATCGAGTACGCGGCACTCGGCGAGCTGCTGAACGGAGATCCCGAGGCGTTGCTCTTCGTCTCCTTCAGCGGTGACGACGAGGACGAGCTGCTGGGGCAGTTGAAGCGGCTCACGGCGCTGTGGTCCCGGCACGGGCACGGCTATCACACCCTGCGGGCGGTCACCCCGGCCCAGCAGTCGTCCCTGCTGAAGGTCCGCAAGGCGGGGCTCGGGCTGCTGATGGCGGCCAGCGAGGGCACCCGGCGCCCGCTGGCCTTCGTCGAGGACACCGCCGTCGATCCCGTCCATCTCACCGAGTACACCCGCAGGTTCAAGGAAGTCCTCGACCGGCACGGGATGACGGCCGGCTTCTACGGGCACTGCTCGGTCGGCTGTCTGCACATCCGGCCGTATCTCGACCTCACCGACCCGGCGGACGTGGTCAAGATGCGCAGCGTCGCGGTGGAGATCAAGGATCTCGTCGCCGAGTACGGCGGCGTCAACTCCAGCGAGCACGGCGACGGACTGGCACGCAGCGAGTTCAACCGGGAGATCTTCGGCGACTCGCTGTACGAGGCGATGCGGCAGGTCAAGAAGCTCTTCGACCCGAACAACGTGCTCAACCCCGGCAAGATCGTGGACGCCCCGTCGATGACGGACAACCTGCGGGACGCGGCGCTGCTTCCCGTGGAGCCCCTGCGCACCCGGCTCTCCTTCGAGGTCATCGGCGCGGGAGCGGGGCAGGGGGCGGACGACGGTGGCGGGGGCGCCATGCGCGCGGCGGCGGACCGGTGCATGAACATCGGCCTGTGCCGCAAGTCCGGCAGCGGCGCCATGTGCCCCTCGTACATGGCCACCCTCAAGGAGGAGGACTCCACCCGTGGCCGGGCCGCCGCCCTGGTCAAGGCCCTGTCGGAACCGGACCCGCGCGCCGCGCTCGGGGACGAGCGGCTGCACGAGGTCCTGGACCTGTGCCTGATGTGCAAGGCGTGCAAGAGCGAATGCCCCCTCGGTGTCGACATGGCGAGCCTCAAGAGCGAGGCGCTCTCGCACCACCACGACATCCACGGAGTGCCGCTGCGCTCCCGGATCTTCGGATCGATCCGGTTCCTGAACCGAATGGGCTCGGCGACCGCGCCACTGTCCAACCTGCCGGGGCGTATCCCCCTGGTGCGCCGGCTCATGGACCGTACGGTGGGCATCGCCCCGGCGCGCCCGCTGCCGGTGTTCGTACGCCAGAATCTGTCGCGCTGGTTCCGGCGCCGTACGCCCGCCACCCACGTGGTCACCCAGGGCACCGTCACCTATCTCGCCGACTCCTTCACCACGTTCACCGAGCCGGACATCGGCCGGGCGGCCATCCAGCTGCTGGAGCGGGCGGGTTGGGACGTACGGCTGGAGAGCGGCGTCTGCTGCGGCCGGTCCAGCCTCTCCAAGGGCCTGGTGGACGACGCGAAGGACAAGGCCCGCCATCTGGTGGACACCCTGAGCCGATCGACCGAGGCCGGCTCGCCGGTCGTGGGCTGCGAGCCGTCGTGTCTGATGACACTGCGCGACGAGCACCTGTCGATGCTGCCGGACGACCCCGCGGTCAAGGACATCGCCGGGCGGGTACGGCAGGTCGAGGAGCTGCTGGTCGAAGCCGTCGACGACGGGCGGCTGCGACCGCGTGAGGACTCCTGGCTCGCCGGGCGCACGCTGGTCTACCACGGTCACTGCCACCAGAAGGCGGAGGTGGGTACCGCCGCGACGGTCGCGCTGCTCAACCGTATTCCGGGCGTCACGGTGGTCGAACTGGACGCGGGATGCTGCGGGATGGCGGGATCCTTCGGCTTCGAGTCCGAACACTACGACGTGTCGATGACAGTGGGTGAGGACCGGCTCTTCCCCTCGATCGAGGCCGAGCCGCCGGACACGGTGGTGGTCGCCACCGGGGTGTCCTGCCGACAGCAGATCTTCCACGGCACCGCACGCGACGCGTGGCACCCGGTCCAACTGCTGTGGGAGGCGGTGACGTCCGACTGACCGGGGCGGCCGAGGCCGAGGCCGTCCCGGTGGCTCGGCGTCAGGCCGGGGGTGCCTCACCCCGGCATATACGGTCATCCGGCGAAAGCGTTCCGGAAGATCGTATTCAGCCCCAACTGACGGAGTCAGCGCATACTCTCGGCTCAGCCTCCGGGGGGAGGCAGGTGGAACAAGGAGGGGAACATGTCCAAGATTTCCAGACGTTCACTGCTGGGGTACTCCGGAACAGCCGCCGCGGGGGCGGTACTTGCCTCGCCGGCGGTGGCGTCGGCGGCGGGCTCCGAGACAGCCGCGGAGACCCAGGCCGGGCCGGTCGAGTTCCAGTACGGCACCGAGTTCAAGGGCCGCACCGATATCGGCCCCATCGACGCGGCCCTGACGCTGACGTTCACCCTCCAGACCACCGCGGCCCCGGCGGCGAACGACGTCACCGCTCTGGAGGTCGCGGAAGCGCTCTCGGCGCTCGCCGAGAGCCGGGGCTGGCCGCCCATCACGTTCTACGGCACCCCCGTGCAGGCCCCGCTGAACTGACGCTGAAAGCGGGCGACTTGTGAGCCCCACCGACACGAACACCGTCGGTGGGGCGTCCCGCCGTCACCGCTGATGTGTTCCCGGCGTGTGTCCGAAGGCGCGGCGGAAGACATCGATGAACGCGCTGGCGGACGACCAGCCGCACCGGTGCGCCACGGTCGTCACCGGGACGTTCGCGGCGAGCAGGACCAAGGCGTGGTACAGGCGCAGTTGGGTACGCCACTGCGGGAAGGTCATGCCGAGTTCGGCCTTGAAGAGGCGCGAGAGCGTACGGTCGCTCGCGCCGGCCTCCCTGCCCAGTGCGGCCAAGGTGCGGACATCGGCCGGATTCGTACGCAGGATCTCGCACACCGCCGTCAGCCGAGGGGTGGTCGGGGTCGGCAGGTGCAGGGGCTGCTGGGGTGAGACGCGCAGCTGGTCGAGCAACACGGCCCGCAGCCGCCCGCGTTCGGGGCTGTCGTCGTGCGGGGTGTGCGTGTGGGCGAGGATCAGTTCACGCAGGAGGGGCCCGACGGTCAGCACGGTCGGCTCGTCCAGGCCGAGCGGGTTGTCGTGCGCGGGCAGGCCGACCAGGTGGAGTTCGAGTTCGCCGTGGGCCTGGTGGGCGTGCACGGTGCCGGCGGGTACCCAGATGGCGCGGGTCCCGGGCGCGATCCAGGTGCCCGCACCGGTCGTGACGGCCAGGACTCCCCGGCCCGCGTAGACGATCTGGTGGTCGTCGTGACGGTGGGCGTCGATCGCGGCTCCGGGCGCGAGCCACTGGGTGCGGGTCGGCGCCACCGGCTCGTGGCGGATTTCCTTCATTGGTTGGCAGTTTATCGGAAGCGAGACATGCCACACGGCGCCGACCATGGCGTTGTGCCAAGAAACAGATCGATCCTCCTGCTGTCGGTCGGCCATGCCTGCGTGGACGTCTACCAGGGCGCTGTCGCCTCGCTCGTGCCGTTCTTCGTCGCCGAGCGCGCCTACAGCTACGCGGCGGTCTCGGGCATCGTGCTCGCCGCGTCCCTGCTGTCGTCGGTGGCTCAGCCGGTGTTCGGCGCGCTCACCGACCGCCGGGCGATGCCCTGGCTCCTGCCGGTGGGCACGATCCTCGGCGGTGTGGGCATCGCCCTGAGCGGTCTGAGTGGTTCGTACGCGCTGACGCTGGTGTTCGTCGCGGTGTCCGGTGTCGGGGTCGCCGCGTACCACCCCGAGTCCGCCCGGGTCGCGCGGCTCGTCAGCGAGGGCAGCCACAGCGCGATGGGCTGGTTCTCCCTCG
Source organism: Streptomyces sp. NBC_01508 (assembly GCF_045040315.1). Classification (NCBI taxonomy): domain Bacteria; kingdom Bacillati; phylum Actinomycetota; class Actinomycetes; order Kitasatosporales; family Streptomycetaceae; genus Streptomyces; species Streptomyces sp. NBC_01508. Next base: position 503,069 of record NZ_CP109419.1, read on the forward strand.
GCGGCAATCTCGGCTTCGCGACCGCGCCGCTCATGGTCACCGCCGTCGTCGCCACCGGCGGTCTGCGCCTGTCGCCGCTGCTCGTGGTGCCGGCCCTGGCCGGCAGCGTGCTGTGTCTGCCCGTCCTGCGCGCGCTGGAGAAGACGGTACGTGGCGGCTCCGGCACCGCGTTCGCGACGGGACGCGACGACACGGCCTCGTTCGTCAAGCTGTCGCTGGCCGTGGTCTGCCGGTCCGTGGTCTTCGTCGGCCTGAGCACCTTCATCTCGCTCTACGCCCAGCGGCGTCCGGGCGGCAGTGAGGCGGCGGGCACCACGGCGCTGTTCGTGCTCTACATCGGCGGCGCGGTGGGCTCCGTACTCGGCGGCAGCCTCGCCGACCGGTGGGGCCGGGTCGCGGTCGCCCGCTGGTCGTACCTCGTCAGCGTCCCCGCGGTCGCGGGGATCGTGTTCGTGCCCGGCCCTGCGATGTACGTGTTCGTGGCGCTGACCTCCGCCGGCCTGTACGTGCCCTTCTCGCTCCAGGTCACCCTCGGCCAGGACTACCTGCCCACGCGCGTGGGCACCGCCGGCGGGATCACCCTCGGGCTGACCGTCAGCATCGGCGGTCTGGCCAGTCCGCTGATCGGCCGCCTCGCCGACGCGACCTCCCTGCGGACCGCCCTGACACCACTGATCCTGATGCCCGCCCTGAGCTGGCTGCTCTTCCGCACGCTGCCCGAACCCCCGGTACCGAAGCCCCCCGAGCCGAAGCCCACGGGTACCTCGGGGCCGGTCAGAGCCCCGGCGCACCCCAGACGGGAAACCAGCGGGCAAGATCTGACTCGATCCGCAGATCGTCCCCCAGAACCGCTCTGACCTGGAGCTCGCGCTGGTTGTCCCGCTTCTCGACGTTGCCGGGCAGGGGCGCGAAGGGGTAGAAGGTGCCGCGCTTGTAGAGATAGACGAGAGCCAGTGGCCGCTGCTCCGCGTCCTGGAAACCCATCAGTGAGCACAGGAGCTGCGGGCCGAAGCCGCCGTCCTGGAGCAGTGTGTTGACCGCGTGCAGATCGTTGACCAGCGTGGCCGTGTCGCCGGGTGCCCGCCGTGCGAGCAGCCAGGTGTATCCGTACGAGTCCTGGCTGAACTCCACCGGGTGACTGTCCTGGCCGGTGTCCGCGTCGAGCAGTTCCCGTACGTCCTGTCTGATCCGGGCGAAGCCGCCGCCCTCGACTCCGGCGAAACAGACCGAGCCGAGGCCGGTGGGTGTGTAGCCGGCCCCGGCCTGGAGGGTGAGCGCGGCGGACGGGAGGGCGAAGAGCTGGTCGAGATCGGGGCGGACCGGTTTGCTCCGGCCGAGGATGGTGTCGAGAAGACCCACAGGACCAGCTCCTCAGGGTGACGATCGGGGGGCGGGGGGATCGGCCTCGTTCACGGACGGGAGAGGTCTGCGGACATCCGGGCCAGCTGGTCCAGCCGCTGTTCCAGTGTCGGGTGGGAGGAGAGCAACCGCCCCAGGCTCTCGCCGGAGGAGAACGCCGGCACGAAGAAGAAGGCGTTGTACGGCTCCGCCTTCCGCAGGTCCCGCGTCGGGATCCGCGCCATCTGGCTGTCCACCTTGGTCAGCGCCGACGCGAGTGCCGATGGCCGTCCGGTGAGCAACGCCGCCGTACGGTCCGCGGACAGCTCGCGATAGCGGGAGAGCAGTCGCGTGAGCAGGAAGCCGACCGCGTACACCACCGCGCTGACCAGCGGAATCACCAGGAACGCGATACCTAGCGGACCGGAGTTGCCGGCGCTCCTCGACAGCCCGCTGTAGAGCGCGAAGCGGGTCAGCAGGCCCGCCAGCACACCCAGGAACGACGCGATGGTCATCACGGCGACATCGCGGTGCGCGACGTGCGACATCTCGTGGGCGAGGACGCCTTCCAGCTCCTCCGGTTCCAGTCTGCGCAGCAGACCGGTGGTGGCGCAGACCAGTGCGCTGCGTTCGCTCCGGCCGGTGGCGAAGGCGTTCGGGATGTCACTGTCCGAGATGGCCACCTTGGGTTTGGGCATGTCGGCCAGCGCGCAGATACGGTCCACGGCCCCGTGCAGCTCCGGTGCCTGCTCGGGGGTGACCTCGTGGGCGCCCATGCCGAAGGCCGCGATCTTGTCGCTGAACCAGAACTGGGCGACGAAGAGACCGACCACGAAGATCATGATCACCGGCCAGAACTTCCCCAGCACGGCCAGCAGCACACCGACCAGGACCACGTACAGCAGGCCGATCAGGAACATGGTGGTCACCATGCGCGTGGTCAGGCCGCGGTCCTGGGTGTAGCGGGTTCGGGTCATCGCTCGCCTCCATCGCTCTCGCCTCTCCTGCCATTTTCCTCCTCATCTCGACAAAATGTCGTAAATGGAATGTAGGGAGGCGCGGAACCCGCCCCCGCGCGGGCCGTACGACTTTCCCGGCCCCCGGCCCCCGGCCCCCGGCACTACGCTTCCACCCTGCACCGGCCCCGACTCCAGGAGCGCGAACCGTGTTCGACCCCGTGCCCGAGAACCCGTACCCCGACAGCCACCGACCGGACGGGGCACCCACGCCGCACGCGCTGCTCGCGCCCGTGCTCGGCCTGCTGGGCAGCTGGCACGGCCGGGGGCGCGGCGGGTATCCGACGCTCGCCGGGGACTTCACGTACGCGCAGGAGATCACCTTCAGCCACGACGGCCGCCCCTTCCTCCGCTACGAGACCCGGGCCTGGCTGCTCGACGCCGACGACGACGCGCCGCTGCGCCCGTCGGCCCGGGAGAGCGGCTGGTGGCGGATGCAGCCCGACGGCCGGGTGGAGGCGCTGATCACCCAGCCCACCGGGATCGCGGAGATCGCGGTGGGCCTGGCGGCGGGCAACGCGGTCGACCTCGCCACCCACGAAGTGGCCCGCACCCCCACCGCCAAGGAGGTCGACGTCACCCGCAGGCGCTACGCCCTGACCGACGACGACACGCTCACGTTCGTCCACGATCTGGCGGCGGTGGGCCGGCCGCTGCAGCACCACCTCTCGGCGAGCCTGCGACGTACGGGCCAGGGGCAGGGGCAGGCGCAGGTCGGCGCGTAACGGTCCGCGTCGGGGCGTCTCTCGTCGCGCATCGTGCCCCCGTGCCCCCGTGCCCCGCGAAGAATTCGGCCGAAGGACCGCAGCCTTCGATTTCCTGAACGCGGCGTTTCATGCGCCGACCGTTGGAATGCCTTCGTTCGTGTGCACGCGACCGGTTTTCCGCACGGTGGCCCCCGCACCGGCCGGATAGTGAAGGAGCCGCCGGGGCACTGGCCCCGGTGGGTCGGGGGCGCGGTCGCGGCCCGCTTCCGGCCGCCCACCCGGAAGACCGGAAAGAGAAAAGGGGACCGCCATGCGTACCGTCGAGGCGACCAACCGTGTCCAGCTCGTCTTCGCCCTGCTCGACGCCGACGGGAACGGCTGCCTGGAGGCGGACGACTTCGAACTGCTGGGGAGCCGGGTGGTCGCGGTGGCGCCCTGGGCCGGGGACGCCGCGAAGAGCGCGATGGTCGACTCCTCGCGGCGGTACTGGCGGACGCTGGTCACCGAGCTGGACGCCAACGGCGACGGGCGGATCAGCCGGGAGGAGTTCACCGCCTGCGTTCTGTCCCCGGAGCGGTTCGAGGCGACGATCGACGAGTTCGCCGAAGCGCTCGCCGCGCTCGGCGCCCCGGAGGGCGACGGTCTGGTCACGCGACCCGCCTTCATCGCCCTGATGACGGCCATCGGTTTCGAGCGGCCCCGTATCGAGGCGCTGTTCGACGCCTTCGGCCCCGTGGACGGCGACCGGATTCCGGTGGCCACCTGGGCGGAGGGCATCAGGGACTACTACCGCCCGGAGAAGTCCGGCATCCCCGGCGACCACCTGACCCCGGGCGCGGTGCTGTGACCGGACCGGCTCCCGCCGTGGCCGGGTGCGCGCCGCCGCACGCGTCAGGCGTCCGCGGCGCATGCGCGGCCGGATTCAAGGAGAAGCCCACGGGGTAGAAATGAGGTGGCTTGTGAGGCCAAAGAGGCGGATGTCGCGTGCCACAGCCGTCATCGGGTCGCCCGAGGGGACGCCCCCGCGCCATCGGCGGCGGGGATCGCGTCGGACCGATGCCACGGCCACCCGTCCAGGCACGCGCACCTGCCCCGGGCCGACTCGCCCGGACGACGTGGGACCGCCCGGAAATCCCTCAAAACCCCAGGGCGGCACCCCGCGCGAGCAGGGAGGTGTCAGTGGCATGACCGGGATGCAGTTCGGAATCTTCACCGTGGGTGACGTGACTCCCGACCCGACCACCGGTAGTGCTCCTACCGAGGCGGAACGTATCCGGGCCACCGTGGCCATCGCGCGGAAGGCGGAGGAGGTCGGCCTCGACGTCTTCGCCACGGGCGAGCACCACAACCCGCCCTTCGTGCCGTCCTCGCCCACGACCCTGCTCGGCTACATCGCGGCGCGGACCGAGCGGATCATCCTGTCGACATCGACCACGCTGATCACCACGAACGACCCCGTGAAGATCGCCGAGGACTTCAGCGTCCTGCAACACCTGTCCGGCGGCCGGACCGATGTGATGCTGGGCCGCGGAAACACCGGCCCGGTCTATCCGTGGTTCGGCCAGGACATCCGTCAGGCCATCCCCCTGACCGTCGAGCACTACGACCTGCTGCGCCGTCTGTGGCGTGAGGAGGTGGTCGACTGGGAGGGCAAGCTGCGCACGCCTCTCCAGGGCTTCACCCTCGCTCCCCGCCCGCTGGACGGCATCCCGCCGTTCGTATGGCACGGCTCCATCCGCACCCCCGAGATCGCGGAGCTGGCCGCGTACTACGGGGACGGGTTCTTCGCCAACCACATCTTCTGGCCCTCGTCGCACACCCGGAAGATGGTGGAGACGTACCGGCGGCGCTTCGCGCACTACGGGCACGGCGCACCGGAGACGGCCATTGTCGGCCTGGGCGGGCAGGTGTTCATCCGCCCCAACAGCCAGGACGCGATACGCGAGTTCCGGCCCTACTTCGACAACGCGCCGGTGTACGGGCACGGGCCGTCCCTGGAGGAGTTCAGCTCGCAGACGCCTCTGACGGTCGGCTCTCCGCGTCAGGTGATCGACAAGACGCTGGGCTTTCGCGAGTACGCGGGCGACTACCAGCGCCAGTTGTTCCTCCTCGACCACGCGGGGCTGCCGCTCAAGACGGTGCTGGAACAGCTGGACCTCCTGGGCGAAGAGGTGGTGCCGGTACTCCGCGAGGAGTTCGCCGTCGGCAGGTCCGCCGACGCGCCGGCGGCCCCCACGCACCAGTCGCTCCTGCGGGAGCGCGACGCGAGAGCCGCCACGGCGCAGCCCGGGCCGCGGCCGACGCAAGACTGACCGGGGCGCTGCCCGAGCGCCGTCAGAGCGTTACAGGAGTGGGGAGTTGGATGCGGTGACGACCAAACTCACGATCATCTCCGGCGGGTTGCGGGAACCCTCGTCGACGCGCATGCTCGCCAACCGCCTTGAGGCATCGGTACGCGCGGAACTCACCGCCTCCGGCGCCACGGTCGAGTCCTCGTTCGTCGAACTGCGCCCGCTGGGACACGCGATCATCGACGCGATGTTCAGCGGATTCCCGGCCGCGCCCCTGGAGAAGGCGTTCGGCACGGTCGCGGACGCCGACGGAGTCATCGCGGTCACGCCCGCCTTCAACGCCTCGTTCAGCGGACTGTTCAAGTCGTTCTTCGACGTGCTTCCGGAAGAGACGCTGTCGGACATGCCGGTGCTCATGGGCGCCACCGGCGGCACCGAACGGCACTCACTCGTCCTCGAACACGCGCTGCGGCCGATGTTCTCGTATCTGCACGCCATCGTGTCCTCGCGGGGCGTCTACGCGGCGACCGACGACTTCGGTGCGCAGTCGGACGGATCGGGCCTGGGCGACCGCATCACGCGCGCCGCTTCCGACTACGCCCGTCTGGTGCAGGGTTGCGGCCCCCACCGCAGGCGCGATCCGTTCAGCGAAGACGCCGCCGCCATGGAACGGCTCCTGGGAGGCGACCGGTCCTGACCTCAGCTCTGTTCGGCGTCGAGCTGGGCGAGCATGTCGATGAGGGACCAGGGCGCGCTCGGAAACAGCAGGTCGCGCAGGTCTCCCCGGTCGATCTCGGGGCGCCCTGCCGTACCGTCGTCCGCCTCTTCGCGCAGGACGCGCGCACGCTTGTCCAGCACCCGCAGCGCCTTGCCTGTGGGGTGAACCCTTGGCGAGGAAGTCCTCGTACAGACGCGCTTCGCGCACAGCGGCCTGACCTGATTCCTCGTGGATGTCGAGCATGCCGCCCTGCGTCCGCGCGTTCGGGAAGGCGTCCAGGTCGAAGACCGAGGCGGCGAGGCCGTGGACGTGCAGGACGCGGGCGAGCGTCAGGTCGCCGAGGCCGCCGCCGATGATGGTGATCGGGTGGTGGGTGTCGGCCGAGACCTGGTGCAGGGTCCGGGCCAGGGCGTTGTGAACGTCCCGCCCGTTGGCGTCCTCGGCGCGGGTGGACCGCACGCGCGGGTAGGAGATGAGGACCGAGGCGAGCCTGTCGCGCCACTCCCCCTGTGCCGTCGGGGGGCTCAGATCGACGGCGCCCAGGAACTCCTCCAGAATCGCGGCGTCCAGTTCGGCCGTGTTGGCGACGTCCACGTACAGGGACGCCGGCCCGGTGCCCACCCCGACCGTGACGAACATGTTCGTCACGAACATGTTCGGCAGCCGGCGCCCCCACCCGCCCGGCATCTTCCGTGCCTTCGCCGGGCGGGTGGCGGCGCGGCCGGCCGCTACTGGCCAGTCGTTACGCGAACTGGCCGGGCTGGTAGTCGCCGGCCGGCTGCTGGATGATGACGTTCAGCCGGTTGAAGGCGTTGATGAGGGCGATGAGCGTGACCAGGACGGCGAGTTGCTCCTCGTCGTAGTACTTGGCCGCGTTCGCCCACGCCTCGTCCGTGACGCCACCGGCCGCGTCGGCGATACGGGTCCCCTGCTCCGTCAGCTCCAGCGCGGCGCGCTCGGCGTCGGTGAAGACCTTCGCCTCGCGCCAGACCGCGACCAGGTTGAGACGCAGCGAGGTCTCCCCCGCCTCCTTGGCGTCTTTGGTGTGCATGTCGGTGCAGAAGCCGCAGCCGTTGATCTGACTGGCGCGGATCGCCACCAGTTGCTGTGTCTCGGCCGGCAGTGCGGAGTCCCCGACCGCCTTGCCCGCCGAGACGAACGACCTCAGGGCCTTGGCCGCGTCCGCGTTGTCGAAGAGATTCAGACGAGCTTCCATGATGAACTCCTCCATCGTTGTCGCTGGTTACACCTCCTTGACGCGTCGACTCGGCAGGATGTGACGGGGACGGGTGTGACGCGCCTCTCCCCTGCCGTACGGCGGCGGGGACGGCCTGCCCGAATTCGGCCGGCGCGGCACCGCTCATCGGCGTCGCGGGGCCGTCGTCGCCCTACCGTTCACGCCAGGTGTGCCTCGATCTCGGCGGATGTGGGCAGGGCGACGTCCGGAGGCGGTGGCATCGGGGGATCCTCGCACGGCCGCGCCGGGATCACGCGGCGAGGTCCGGCAGGCATGGGTCCGTGGACCCCCTGGGGGATCCACGGACCCATCTCCGTCTACGTCCGCCGCGCCCCGGTGATCGGACCGCCGGTTCCGGCGGTCTACCCCGGAGAACCCGCGGAGCGACCCGGCCGCGGGGATTCGGTCCTCGGCGCCGTGGTGAGCAGCCGGGCCAGCACCGCGGTGAGGGCGAGGAGGCCGAGTCCCGCTCCGGCCGTGAAGGCCAGGACGGCGGTGGAGGAGCCTGCGAAGCCCGCGAGGACTGCCACGGGGACGACGCGACAGGCGACGGCCCAGCCGCGTCTGTCCTGGGCGGCGAAGTGTCGGGCCAGGATGAGGAACGCGGCGCACAGGGCGAGGTAGCCGACCATGCCGGCGGCCATATGGACGGCACCGTGCGCGCTCATCGTGCCCGTGGATCCCCGCGGAGTGCCGGCGGGGAAGCCGTTGCCCGGGTCGGCGGCGAATATCCCGGAGACCAGGAACGAGGCACCGAACACAGCGATCAGCCGGGGGGCCCAGGTCCCGCCGGGGGTGTCGCGCAGGTACTGGCGGATCCCGATCGCGCCCCCGATGGCCAGGATGCCGGTGAGGAGAAAGCTGGTCACCTGGATCCACCCGAGGTCGCCGAGGCTGAGTTGGCTGATGGCGTTGCGGGTGAAGTCGAAACCGTCTCGGGCAAGACCTTGGACAACACCCGCGCCCAGGAACAACGGGCCTGCGACGATCCCGGCGCCCAGCAGGGTCCGTGTTCGCGGTCGGATCGACACCGCGGAACCGGTGAGGACGGAATCGCTCGTGTTCGAAGCACTGATCGGTTGGGCCATGGAGAGTCTCCTCGTTCGGCATGAACGGAGTTCACGGAATCGGATGGTGTGGCACTGATGGGCGTTCGGAACCGGGAAGCCACGGCCTAAGTCCTGTCCGGCGGATCTTCGGGGATCAGCCCGGGGCGTCCGGTTCGGTGCGTCGCAAGGCGGAGGATCGGCCTCGTACTGGACGTACTCGGATGCCTTCGAAAACGCCGACAACGAAGCGAGGCGCCGTGCCAGGCGTCCCGGGCCCCGAAGATCCGCCGGAAAGGGCCTAGGGTCTTTCGTTTGGATCGGGCCGGATGAGGGAGCGGGGTCTGGTGCCGTGGATCGCGAGGCGGAGGAGGGAGGCATGGCGGGAGCCGTGCCTGCCCTTCCGCCATCAACGCGGCGAGGCGCGGTGCCAGGGACCGCGAGCCCGGCAAGATCCAAACGAGAGGCCCTAGGGCGTGTTGCGAAAGTAGCGCCGTCCGCCCGAAGGGCGGGGCCGACGGCGTCTGGTGCGTGCGATCGCAAGGCGGAGGATCGTGCTCGTACTGGGCGTACTTGGACGAGTCCGACAACGCGGCGAGTGTGCGTGCCAGGCGTCGTCGGCCAGGCGGGACTTTCGCAACACGCCCTAGCGCCGCTCGACGTCCTTCACCCGGGCGAAGGCGTCGTGGACGAGCTCGGCGCAGGCGACGGCGTCGGTGGCCGGGCCCTGGTGGTCACCGGGGAATCGGACCGGTTCGATGCCGAGGCGCTCCGCGAGCGCCAGGGCGGATCGCAGGGGGACGCCGACCGCGGGCGAGGTGGTCCCGATCCCGACGGTGACGGGGACGGGGCCGGTACGCAGGGCGGCCGTGTCGGGTTCGAAGCGCAACACGGGCAGCAGTACGTGGTTGAGGAAGTGGTCGAGGTTGCCCTGGATCCGGCCCATCATCTCCATTGCCTCGGGGGGCAGTTGGGAGAAGTCCGGCATGGACGCGATGGTGTCGTTGTCGCCTTCGATGGTGGCGACGAACTGGTGCATCGCGGCCCCGGCGCCCTCACTGACGTAGGTGTCGTGGACGCCTTGGAACGTCGCGCGCCAGTGCGCCCGGTCGGGGAGCAGTTCGGGGGCCGGCGGTTCGTGTGCCACCAGCGCGCGGACGTGCCCGGGGTGGCGCGCGGCCAGGTCGAGGCCGGTGAGGGCGCCGCCGCTGTTGCCGAACACGTACGCGGGTTCGTCGCCCAGGGCCGCGATGAGGCGGCGGGCGTCGTCGGCGAACGTCGCGACGTCCTGCGCACGCGGTGGACCTGTGAGCGCGCTGCGGGAGAACCCGCGCTGGTCGTAGGAGACGACCGTGTAGCGGTCGCGAAGCCCTGTGGCGAGCGCGGCCAGCGCGCCGGCGTCGGCGGGGCCGCCCGGGATCAGCAGCAGCGTCGGACCCGATCCGCCGACCTCGTAGTGCAGTCGTGCCCCAGGGACTTGGAGCGTCTGTGTGCGGGTGTCATGCATGTGAATGTCCGTTCTCGCCGGGGCGGAGGTTTCAGGCAGGCCGGTAGGTCAGGTCCACGACGCCGGTGGTGAAGGTGGCGGACCTGGTGAGGGTGAGGGGCACCGGGGCGGTGCCCTCGGGAAAGAGCCGCCCTCCGGTGCCGAGCACGATCGGGTGGACCAGCAGGCGGAGTTCGTCGAGGAGACCGGCGTTCAGCAGTGTCCGGGTCAGGGTGGGACTGCCCGACAGGTGAATGTTCTTTCCGGGGCGCCGCTTGAGCTCGGTCAGGGCCTCAAGGATGTCGCCGCCGATCAGGGTCGAGTTCTCCCATTCGGTCTTGTCCAGGGTGGTCGAGGCGACGAGTTTGCGGATGCCGTTGAGCCGGTCGGCCAGTTCGCCGGCCCGCTGAGGCCAGACGGCGGCGAAGGCCTCGTATGTCGTACGCCCCAGCAGCAGAGTGTCCGCGGCGTCGTGCATCGAATCGACCGCCGTGCCCATCTCCTCGTCCACGTAGGGGAAGTGCCAGGTCTCGGGTGCCTGCACGACGCCGTCCAGCGATATGAACAGCCCGGCCACGATCTTGCGGGCAGGGGTCATCGAAACTCCTCGAAAAATGGGGATGTGTCACGACTCCCACCCTCGGCTTCCCAGAGCCGTCGGGGTGGTGTGTGATCAACGATGACACTCGGAACAGCGCCCATCAACGTACGATCGCGGCACGATCGTTTAGCGGGGCTCAAGGGGGAACGGGAACGGTGCTGGAGAAGCATGAGGTGGAGGTGTTCCTGGCACTGTCCGGGGAATTGCATTTCGGGCGCACCGCGGAACAACTGGGGATCACCACCGGGCGCGTGAGTCAGACCGTCAAGAAGTTGGAGCGGATGATCGGCGCGCCCCTGTTCGAGCGCACGAGCCGCCGGGTGGATCTGACACCGATCGGCCGGCGGTTGGCCGACGACCTGGAGCCGCTGGTCGCCGGCATGAACGACGCCGTGCGCCGGGCCGTCGACGCCGGTCGCGGAATCACCGGCGATCTGCACGTGGGCTTCCTCAGCTCCGTCGCCGGTCAACTGCTGCTGAGATCGATCGCGCTGTTCGGCGAGCGGTACCCCGACTGCGAGGTCCACATCCACGAGGCCCAGGGGCACGACGCCGTGACCCGGCTGCGCGGCGGGGAGATCGATGTCCTGATCACCGACGTCCTGATCGCCTCCCAGCCCGATGTGGCCGCCGGACCGGTCCTGCTGTCCGAGCCGCGGCTGCTGGCGGTGGCGAGTACGCACCCGCTGGCCGGTCACCCCTCCGTGTCCCAGGAGGAGTTGGCCCATCACCCGGTGATCCTGGTCCCCTCCGACATGCCCGACGCCTTCCGGGACGACCGCAATCCCGCACAGACACCATCAGGAGCGACGATCCCCCGCGGCCCGCGCGCCGCCAGCTTCACCGAGACCCTCACCCTGGTCGCCGCACAGCGCGGCGTCTTCCCGGTCGGGGAGAACGTCGCCCGGCTCTACCCCCGCTCCGACATCGCCTACCTCCCGTTCAGCGACGCCCCGCCGGTCCGGTGGGCGCCCATGTGGCTCCGCAGCAACACCACCCACCGCGTCCAGGAGTTCGTCCGGGCGGCGCACGACGCCTGTATCACCGATCGATGAGCACCCCCGTTCCGGTCGTGTGACCGGAACGGGGGTGCCCCTTGCCCTGTCCCCTGCCCTGCCGCTCCTCTTAGCCCCTCCCTTATCCCTCCCCTTGTCTCTTCTCTTGCCCCACCTCGCGCTCCCCCGCTTCCGCGACGCGCTTGATGTTCGCCAAGCGCCGGTCCCAGTCGACCGCGAGCGCGGCCATCCAGCGCGCCGTGGCGTCCAGGGCCGCGGGCCGCACCGCGTACCGCACCTCGCGTCCGACCCGCCCACCGGAGACCAGTCCGGCGGCGTCCAGGACCACGAGGTGCTTGACCACCGCCTGACGTGAGACGGGAAGCCGTTCGGCGAGCGTGGTCGCGGTGACCTCGCCCTGGGCGGCGAGCAGTTCGAGCAACTGACGTCGCGTCGGGTCGGCCAGCGCGACGAGGACGCTGTCGACGGCCTCGCCGGCGCCTCGGGCTTCGTCCGTCACGCCGAAGGCTGTTCCGCACGCGCCTTGAGCGCGCCGAGCTCCTCGGGCCAGCCGATGCTGTTGTCCTTCACCGCCTGGAGGCGCAGCTCCTCGGACCCGCCCAGCGTGGCGAATCCGGTCTCGACGACGCGCAGCCTTGTCTCGTCGCCCTCCGGGGACAACGTGAACTCCACGAGGGTGCTGTTGTTCTCGCGCAGTTCCTCTCCGGGGAAGGCGCTGGCCCAGCGGTACGAGAGGTATGTCGGCGGCTCGACCTTCTCCACGCGCACCGGGAAATCGCCGTACTCGGTGCTCTTCGCCACCATCGACTCGCCTTCCTTCGCCACGGTGCCGGGCAGGCTCGCCTTGTCGGCCACCCAGAAACCGGGTTCGGCCACCAGCGACCAGACGCGCTCCAGGGATGCGGCGATCAGGGTTTCGCGTTCGATCCGGTTCTCGCTCATGGGACTCCTTCGTCACTCGTCACTGCCATTGATGTGCAACTTAAGAGTTGCACATCAAGACTTCAGACGCAACCCCAGGGTTGCGCCTTGGTCGGGCGGTGCCCACTCGGCCCCAACGGCCGCCTGGATCAGCCGACTTGCCACCGCCCGGCCGTGCCGCAGAGGGTCCGGCTCCGACCCTCGGAGCAGGCCGGCCATGGCGCCGTCGTACACGAGCAGCACATCGCGGGCCAGGGCCTCCGGACGGTCGGCGGTGACCGTCGCCGCGAGGTGGTTCAGCCGGGTGCGCAGAAGCGTGGATTCCGCCGCGATCACCTCCTGGGCGGGGTGGTCGGGTGCGGGCAGTTCGGTACGGGTGGCGAGGAAGGCGCAGCCCCGGCCGGGGGTGTACCGCTCGCGGTAGGCCGAGACGGCGCCGAAGAGGGCGAGAAGCTTGTCGGCGGGGGACGCCGCGGCGTCGACGGCTCCCTGCCACGCCTCGTCCCAGCGGTCCAGGCGCCGTCGCAGCGCGGCGACGATCAGGCCGTCCTTTCCGCCGAAGTGCGCGTACAGCGTGCCGGGCGCGACCTGTGCGCGCGCCAGCACCTGATCGACGCTCGTACGGGCGATGCCGTCCCGGCTGAAGAGTTCGTCGGCGGCGTCGAGCAGCCGGTTCCTGGGGGATGCGGCGGGAGTGGCGCCGGTGCGCTGCTTCATGGGCCTACGATAACGAGCGTTACGCTGAAACGCCCGTTACAACGAGACCGGCACGCCCGGCGACACCAGGGACCCCTCCCTCGGACCGAAAGGCGCTCATGCACATGGCCCGTGCGGGGCGCCGACGCGCCGGCCCGTTCCTCGGTGCGGCCCTGGTCCTGGTCAGCTGCCTCAGCGTGCAGGTGTCGGCCGCTGTCTCCGCCACCCTCTTCGACCGGCTGGGCGTTCCCGGCGTGGCAGGCCTGCGCCAGCTCTGCGCCGCCCTGGTCCTGCTGGTGCTCGTACGCCCCCGGATCCGTGGGCGTACCCGGCGGGAGTGGTCGGGCATCGCCGTGTACGGGGCGGCGATGGCCACCATGAACGTGGCCTTCTACCACGCGGTGGACCGTCTCCCCCTCGGCGTGGCGGCCACGCTGCTCTTCCTCGGGCCGTTCGCGGTCGCGGTGGCCTCCGTGCGCGTGGTGCGGGACGCCGTCCTGCCCGCGGCCGGACTGGCGGGTGTCGTCCTCGTGACGCGGCCCGGCGGAACGGCGGACTGGGCCGGCATCTCCTTCGGCCTGCTCGCCGCGCTGGCCCTCGCCGTGTACACCGTCTTCGCGCGGCGCGTGGGCCGGACGTCCACAGGACTGGACGGACTGGCCCTGTCGGTCGGCATGTCGGCGGTGCTGCTGCTCCCCTTCTCCGCCTCCGCGGTCCCTGCCGTGCGGGGCTCCGACTGGGCCCTCGTCGCCGTCTCCGGCGGCATCGGTGTCGCCCTCGCCTTCACGCTGGATTTCGTGGCCGTCAAGGTCGCCACCGCCCCCGTCGTCGCGACGCTGTTCTCCCTCGACCCCGTGATGGGGGCGCTGGTCGGCGCCGTCGCACTCGACGAGAGCCTCTCCGCCCCGGTGCTCACCGGCATCGCACTGATCGTGTCCGCGGGTGCCGCGGTGACCTGGCGCGCGGGAAGGGCACCACCCGGCGCCGACGAGCACGGCGGGCCAACTCCCGTACGCCGCTCGGCTCGTACGGACCACCGCGGCTGAGGCGACCCCGTCGCCGCAGGGCGTACGACCGGCGAAGTACCGTCTGTCGTGATGTCCCGTCAGCGGCAAGGAGTGGAGCGGCGATGCACAGCCCGGCACACCGGATCGACACCACGCGAGCGCATTCGGCGCGGGTGTACGACTACATCCTCGGCGGCAAGGACCACTATCCGGTCGACGTCGAGGCGGGCGACGCGATGTGCCGGCACTGGCCCGCCCTGCCCGTACACATGCGGGAGAACCGCCGCTTCATGCACCGCGCCGGCCACTACCTCGCCCGGGAGAAGGGCATACGGCAGTTCCTCGACATCGGCACGGGCCTGCCCACCTCGCCGAACCTGCACGAGGTCGTCCAGGACGTCGCGCCCGAATCCCACGTGGTGTACGTCGACAACGACCCCATCGTGCTCGCCCACGCCCGCGCGCTGCTGAACAGCACACCCGAAGGCGCCACCGCCTACGTCGACGCCGACATGCGGGACCCGGACGCCGTCACGCGGAGCCCGCAGTTCCGGGAGCTGCTGAATCCGGACGAGCCGGTCGGGCTCATGATCATCGGCATCATGCACTTCATCGAGCCGCCCGACGACCAACCGCTCGTGCGACGCCTGTTGGAGCCGCTTCCGCCCGGCAGCTACCTGGCGATGACGATCGGCACCGGCGACTTCGCCCCCGAGGAGGTCGGCCGCGTCGCCGACGAGTACAACCGGCAGAACATGCCGATGGTGCTGCGCGACCTGCCCACCGCCACGTCCTTCTTCGACGGCATGGACCTGGTCGAGCCCGGCGTCACCCAGGTCCACAAGTGGCGGCCCGGCGCCGGCCAGCACCAGGTCGACGACCGCGACATCGCGATGTACGGCGCGGTCGCGCTCAAGCCCTGAGAACTGAGCACTGAGCACTGAGCACTGAACGCTCCCGGGCAGGTACGCCCCGGAACGCGATCCGCGCTCCGGGGCGTACGGTCACTCACGCACGGGCATCGGGTCAGTCCACGATCATGGTGTTGAGCGGCACCGCTCCGGCCTTCGGCGCGAACGAGCCGCCGAAGTACCCTTCCACCTCGGCCTTCTCGGCCGTATTCGGGTAGGCGTTCGTGCACGTGGTGCCCGCGCTGGAACCGGACATCAGGCTCGTGCAGGGACCGGGCTTGCGGTCCGGCAGGCCCAGGATGTGGCCCAGTTCGTGTGACGAGATACGGATCGTGTTGTGCCCCTCGTTCACCGCCTGCCGTCCGATCCAGACGGTTCCGTTGCCCAGCGAGGTGGTGAGAGCGCGGGGCCAGCCGTTGTCCGCCAGGACTCGTATGTTGGCGGACTGGCCGGCGGCGGCCGGCCGCAGTTCGACAGCGGCGACACTCTCGTTCCAGATCGCCGCGCCCCGATCGACCGCGGACCTGAACTCCGCGGAACCGCTGGCGTCGTAGGTCACCACACGGGCGGCCACGGCCCGGTCCGCGTCCGCGTCCGCGGAAGGAGCGGCCAGAGCCTGGCCACCCATCAGGGAAAAGGTCACGGCCAGGGCGGCGGCGAGCCCGCCGGTCAACTTACGGACGTGCATGGTCGACCTCCTTGCAGGAGAGAAAGTCATGGGCATGACACAACTTCCCCTGCTCACTGCCCAGCGAGGACGGACACCAATCCGTCAATCCGACGCCCCCATCGCGCTCCAACACCGCCCGCATATCGGCCAGTTGGGCGTCGCCGGCCCTTCCGCCGGCCGGCGGGGCGCGGCGCGCCGTGTGGCCATTGTGCTGCGTGGGCGTACCATGTGAGGGCGTTCAGGGCGTTTCCGGTCCGCGGGAAGGGCAAAGCCCACCTGGCACATGTCGAACAGCACGGCCCGACCTCTTTCCGGCCTGTTCAAGCGGACACCAGGCGCAGACGGAAGGGGGCCGTTGTGCCCATCCAGAACCTGCCCGACCATCCCCATCTCGAACAGCTGCGCAAGCAGGCCAAGACGCTCCTTCGGCAGGTGAAGGCCGGGGAGCCCGAGGGGCTCGGGCTCGTCGCCGAGTTCCATCCCCGGCCGCCGGAGACGTTCAAGCTGGCCGACGCGCAGCTCGTCACCGCCCGGATGCACGGTTTCGCGAGCTGGCCCCGGCTCAAGGAGCACATCGGCACCGTCGCACGGTATTCCCGTTCGCCGCACCGTGCCCCGGAGAGCGGCGAGCCGTCGGAGGAGTTTCTGCGGCTCGCGTGCCTGACCTACGGTACGGACGACGCCGACCGGACCCGGGAAGCCGGCCTGCTGCGGGCCGGGCATCCGGGGCTGGCCACCGCGAACGTCTTCACCATGGCGGCGACCGGCTCGGCCGACGCGCTGGGCGACACGCTGGCCCGGAATCCGTCGCTCGCCCGCACGCAGGGCGGCCCCTTCGGCTGGGAACCGCTGCTGTACCTGGCCTACGCGCGTCTTGAGGCGCCCGGCCGGTACGAGGCGGCGGCCCGGCTGCTCCTGGCGCACGGCGGCGACCCGAACGCGGGATTCCTGTGGGAGGGGCTGACCTCGCCCTTCACCGCGCTCACCGGCGCCTTCGGCGGCGGCGAGGGCGATCAGCCGCCGCACCCGCAAGGTCCGGCGCTGGCGCGGCTGTTGCTGGAGGCGGGCGCGGACCCGAACGACAGCCAGACCCTGTACAACCTCGGCCTCGGCGGCTCCTTCTCGGACGACCCCGCCCACCTTCGGCCGCTGCTGGAGTTCGGCCTCGGCCACGGTGACGGCGGACCGTGGAAGGCACGGCTCGGGCCGACCATGCCGTCCCCGCGTCAGCTGCTGCGTGACGAGCTGGCCACGGCCGCGCTGCGCGGTGGCCCCCGGCGCGCCCGCCTGCTCCTCGCGTACGGGGCCGAGGTGGACGGCATCGGCGGGCATCCGGCGTACGGCGGGCGCACACCGTACGAGCTGGCCCTGCTGGGCGGACACACCGAGGTCGCGGACATCCTCGCCGCGGCCGGCGCCTGCGCCGTACTGGACGAGGTGGACGCGTTCACGGCCGCGTGCATGCGCGCCGACGCCGACGCGGTGGCCGGTTTCGGCCCCGACCTGGCGGCGCGGGTCCTCGCCCGGTCCCCCGAGTTGATCAATGAGGCGGCCGGGCAGCGCAAGGCGACGGCCGTAAGGCTGCTCGCCGGGCTCGGCTTCGACGTGAACCACCGTCGCGGCGGCAGCCCGCTGCACGCGGCGGCCTGGAACGACGACGTGGAGACGGCCAGGACACTGATCGAGCTCGGCGCCGACCCGACGGTCAAGGACACCGAGCACGACGCGACCGCGCTCGGCTGGGCCGAATACGGAGACAACCACCGAGTGGCGGCCTATCTGCGGGATCTGCCGGCACGAGGCAGGCAGGGGTAACGCGGGCGGTCGGCCGGGTGCGGTGACCGGAAGGGGTCACCGGGGCCGTCCGGTGGGCCGGTCCGTCCTCAATCGCCGGACGGGCTTGATGGGTTCCGGCCGGTGGTCGGGTGTCCTCAATCGCCGGACGGGCTGGATATGCGGCCCGACCGGCGCTTGAGGGCCTAGGGCGTGTTGCGAAAGTAGCGCCGTCCGCCCGAAGGGCGGGGCCGACGGCGTCTGGTGCGTGCGATCGCAAGGCGGAGGATCGTTCTCGTACTGGACGTACTTGGATGATTCCGACAACGCGGCGAGTGTGCGTGCCAGGCGTCGTCGGCCAGGCGGGACTTTCGCAACATGCCCTAGGGTCTTTCGTTTGGATCTTGCCGGGCTCGCGGTCCCTGGCACCGCGCCTCGCCGCGTTGACGGCGGAAGGGCAGGCACGGCTCCCGCCGTGCCTCCCTCCTCCGCCTTGCGATCCACGGCACCAGACCCCGCTCCCTCATCCGGCCTGATCCAAACGAAAGACCCTAGCTGTCCGGCGCCGCCTCGTCACGTGCCGCGAGCAGGAGTCCGACCGCCGCCGCCACCACCCCGATCAGCGCGTAGAGGAAGGCGGTTCGGAAGCCGTCGACGCCCGCGTCGCCGACGGCGACTCCCACCAGTACCGCGAGCCCGAGCGAGCCGCCCAGTTGGTCCACCGAACGCTGGACGCCCGCCGCGGTCCCCGCGTCGTGCTCGCCGACGCCCTGGAGCGCGGCGTTCTGGAGGGCGAGCAGGCCGACGCCCATGCCGGCCGCCACACCGACCATGCCCGGCAGCACATCGACGGCGTAGGCGCCCTCGTCGGGGAGCCGGGCCAGCCAGGCGAGGCCCGCCGCCGTGAGCGCCAAGCCCACCAGTGCGGTGTGTTTCACGCCGATCGCGCCGATGAGGCGGGGCACCTGGGTGATGACCAGCAGCAGTACGGCGCAGAACGGCAGAAAGGCCAGTCCCGCCCGCAGCGGACCGAGCGAGAGTACGTCCTGCATGTAGAGCGTGAGCAGGAAGAACGCGGTGGACAGTGCCGCGCTCAGCAGGATGGTCACGGCGTTCGCCACCGCCCGGGTGCGGTGCGCGAAGAAGGAGAGCGGTACGAGCGGATGCTTCGTACGCGCCTCGACGGCCACGAAGGCGATCAGCAGCAGCGCACCCGCCGCGATCGCCCAAGGTGCCGACTCCAGTACTCCGTACACCAGGCTGAGCGGGCCCGCCGTCAGCAGCACGGCGCCCGGCAGATCGAGGCGTTCGGTGCGCACGCGTGGTCCGTCGGCCGGCACCAGCCTCGGCGTGATCAGCAGCACCAGCGCCGCGAGCGGCACGTTGATGCCGAAGATCCAGCGCCAGTGCAGGAGTTCGGTGATCACACCGGACAGCAGCACACCGGCGACGAGCCCGCTCGCGGAGATCCCGCCCCAGATGCCGAGCGCCTTGGCCCGTTCACGGGGTTCGGGGAAGAGCAGCGCGATGAGCGACATCGCGGCGGGTGACGCCAGCGCCTCGCCCGCGCCCTGGGCGAAGCGGGCGCCGATCAGCGTCGGGAGGTCGGGGGCCAGCCCCGCGGCGAGCGAGGCGAGCGCGAACAGGGCGGCGCCGAGCAGGAACATCCGCCGTCTGCCGAGCAGATCGGTGACCCGGCCGCCGAGCAGCAGCAGACCGCCGCCGACCAGGGTGTAGCCGGTGACGACCCAGGAGAGTGAGGCGGTCGGGGCGTGGAACTGCCCGCCGATGGTCGGCAGCGCCACGTTGACGACGGTGACGTCGACGGCGATGAGGAACTGGAGGAGGGAGAGCAGCGCGAGCGCCGGCATCCGACGGTCGGGTGGGCACACGCGTGCCTCGGGAAAGGTGTTCATGAAGTGGGTACTCCAGGCTGCGGGACAGTACGACCTCAGGTCGTAGGACGCGTCCGTGCCGGTACGACGAACAGACCCCACCGGCCGGGACCGGTGCGGCTGTGGCCGTGGAACGGCACACCTGGAACTACTTCGTGACTGCGACACCCATGCGGGAATCGTAACGGCGCCCCCGGCCCCGCGTCGAACCGGGGGCGGCCGTCTCGCGGCCCTCAGCCCTCGGACGCGTCGGCGAGCACCCCCGCGAGTGACACTCGCAGCCGCTCGTAGCCCGGGGCCAGCCGGCCCAGCCTCGCCACCAACTCCTGGTCGTCCCCGATGACCAGCGGTTCCTGGAGGGATCCGACGTGCTGGGACAGTTCGGCCGCCGCCGCGGCGGGGCCGGGCAGGTCCAGCAGGGAGAGGCACGCGGACGCGTCGGAGAGGCGGCGTGCGCCCACCCGGATCGCGAAGGAACCCAGCAGGTGCCGAGTGTCCCGCTCAAGCCCCCGCTCCACGAGGCCGGCGAAGGCGTCGACCCCTCCGGCACCGCCGAGCGTGCCGGGCGGGACGGGCAGGTCGTCACGGCCGGACAGCCACCCGACGGCGCGCGGCAGCGACCGCCGAAGGGCCTCGGCCGCGGTCACCTTCCGCTCCCGTACGAAGTCCGACCGCATCACGTACGGCAGGTCGGTGTAGTCGACCGTGTCCGCCCGCCACGCGTCGAGGAACGCCGATGCCGACAGCGTCGCGTAGGGGTGTCCTTGCGGGTCGTGCAGCAGTACGGCTCCGTCGTCGGCGGCGAGCACCACCACGTAGTGGTCCCCGAAGCCCGGCGAGGGGGTACCCAGCCGGTAGAGCAGAAGTCCCATGTCGATGGGGCCCGCCAGCACCGGGCCCCGGGCGCAGGCGGCCATCAGCCGGGCGTGGGCTTCCGCCGGGGTGCCTCCGGCGGTGTGTGCGCAGCGCAGACCCAGGACGTCGACGGCCTCGTCGAGGCCGCGCTCCGGATCCCAGCCGTAGGGGTCGAACAGCGGCAGGTTGCCTCCGATCAGCTGGAACCCGAAGGGCGAGCCGGTCAGTGTCTCGATCACGGCGGACGGGGGCAGCTCATGGGCTCCCGCGGCCATCGCCAGCGAGTGGGTGTAGCAGTAGGGGCCGGAGCCTTGGTAGGAGATCACGCGGAGCCTTCCGTCGATCGGCAGTGGAGGGCCAGTCCA
The DNA here is from genome assembly GCF_045040315.1 of Streptomyces sp. NBC_01508. Classification (NCBI taxonomy): domain Bacteria; kingdom Bacillati; phylum Actinomycetota; class Actinomycetes; order Kitasatosporales; family Streptomycetaceae; genus Streptomyces; species Streptomyces sp. NBC_01508. The sequence goes on from NZ_CP109419.1 coordinate 523,618, forward strand.
GAGGTTCACACCGGGGGAAGGTCAACCGATACCCGGCCCCTTCGTTTTCATTTGTGGTAATTGTCTATATATGTGGACGAAAGGGGCTAGGCTGCCGCCGTATCCACCGTCGTAACCACCGGAGGTACCAGGGTGCGATCAAGGCGCTGCGCGGGGCCTTTCCCGATCACCCGCCGCGGATCGACCCCCAACGCCGCCTGGAGCGTGGAGACGTCGATCCGGGTCGGCAAGGAACTCAACGGAGTGATCGAGTACTTGGAGGACCCGACCGCCGGCATCGGCGGGATGTCCAGGGTCGAGCGTGAGGTGCCGATGCCACTCGCCACCAACATGTGCGTGGTGGCCTTCGACCAGGTCAAGCCCGCCGTCACACAGGACGCGGTGCCAGTGGTCCTCTCCGACCACCACTTCTGGGGCGGTCTGGGACGCTCCCGCACGCTCGCCGGTATCTGCGACGCGCACTGGCCGTGGAAGAGCCCCGACGAGGACGTCATCGCGCCCGGCGCGCTGACCTTCCGTAACGGATCGGTGGCGGTGCCGACCGCCCCGGGCCTGGGGGTCGAACTCGACCGCGACGCCCTGGCCCGGCTGCACGAGCAGTACCTGGCGTGCGGCATCCGGCAGCGCGACGACACCGGGTACTTCCGCCGCACCGAACCGGACTTCGACCCGACGCCGCCGCGATGGTTATGAGACGACGGACGTCCCGCGCGCCCGCGCACGCGGGATCGAGGTGAGCAACACCCCCGACGTACTCACCGACTGTGTGGCCGACCTCGCCGTGGGCGCGCTGATCGACGTGCTGCGCGGGCTCTCCGCCGCCGACCGCTACGTCCGCCGGGGCGACTGGGTGCCGGGCGGCTTCCCCCTCACCACCAAGGTGAGCGGAAAACGGGTCGGCATTCTCGGCCTCGGCCGGATCGGCCGCGCGATCGCCCGCCGGCTCGAAGGATTCGGCGTCGAGCTGACCTACCACTCGCGCACCGCGGCGGACGACGTGCCGTACGGCTACGCCGACTCGCCGCGCGCACTCGCCGCCGGGGCCGACGTGCTCGTGCTCGTGATCGCGGCGGCCGGTGGTGCCGGCACCCGGGGCCTGGTCTCCGCGGACGTGCTCGAAGCGCTCGGGCCACGGGGCTATCTGGTCAATATCGCGCGGGGCAGTGTGATCGACGAACCGGCGCTGGTCACCGCCCTCGTCGCAGGCGGCATCGCAGGCGCAGCGCTCGACGTCTTCGCCGACGAACCGCGTATGCCGCCGGCCCTGCTGGGACTCGACACCGTGGTGCTCCTGCCGCACATCGCCAGCGGCACCCACGAGACCCGCGAGGCCATGGGGGAACTCGCCTTCCGCAATCTCCACCAGTTCATGACCGAGGGCACCCTGGTCACCCCCGTACCGGCGCCGCGTATGGCGTGACGCCGGGACAGGACCTGGGGTCTGTCGTTTGGATCAGGCTGGATCAGGGAGCGGGGTCTGGTGCGTGCGGTCTCAAGGCGGAGGAGGGAGGCATGGCGGGAGCGGTGCCTCCCCGTCCGCCGTCAACGCGGCGAGCGTGCGTGCCAGGGACCGCGAGCCCAGCGAGATCCGAACGACAGGCCCTACGGCGGTGAGGCGGTGCGGCGGGCCTTCGCCCCGGCGAGGAGTCGCTTCGCCGCGCGCCGCACCTCCCGGGCCTCGCGACGGCGGCCGACCCCTTTGAGCATCGTGGCCAGCGTGTCCACGTCCCAGCCCAGTCGCTCGCCGTGCGTCTCGGGATCCTCCGTGGCGAGTTCGCGGGCGAGTTCGACCGCTCGTTCCACCGTCTCGACGGCCTCCGCCCGTCGGCCCGCCCACCACAGCTGCCACCCGAACTGCTTCAACTCCAGCAGATAGCCCAGCTCGTGGGCCACCGGATCGGCGTCGGCGAGCCGGAGGTCGACTCCCAGGGCCTCCTCCAGGATCGCCAGATCAGGCGTCGGCCCGCGTCGGGCGTGGAGCCGTAGCAGCAGGGTGAGTTCGGGACCGTAGCGCGTCACCTCGGTGACGCTCAGATGGCGGTACAGGGTGATCATCGCGTCCTCGGCGACAACGCTGGCTTCGCCGCCGTACGTCACGCCTTCCGGCGCCGGACGCGTGTGCCGGCGAGGATCGGTGCGGTCGGTGACGACCTGCGCCTCACGGGCGGTGATCACCGCCTCGTCCGGCAGGCCCACGGCCTTCTGCACATTGCTGAGTACCCCGAGATAGCCGGCCAGGTCGGCGTCCAGCGCGGCCGGATTGGCCCGCGCCGCGCGGCGGGCGATCTCCACCGCCTCGGTGGCGGCCTCCAGCGCCTCCGCGCGCCAGCCACGCGTCCGAGCCATCTCCCGCGTGAAAGGCAGGTGCTGGTCCCTGATCAGGTCCTCGTCGCTCCGGCCCCAGCTCGCCAGCATCTGGGCCTTGTTGGCCAGCGCCTGGGCCAGCATCCCCTCGTGTGCGGCCGGCGTCCCTCGGGCCAGGGGGCGCAGCAGGTCCACCGCCCGCCGGGTCGCGGCGAGCGCGCCGTCGAGGCGCAGCGCGCGGTGCAGGGCGCTGCCGAAGTTGAGCAGGGTGACCGCCAGGTCGTGGCCGTACGCGCCGGGCCGGGACGCCGCCAGCCCGGCGTACAGGTCCAGGGCCTCGCTGTCGGCCGTCAGCGCTTCCAGCCACCGGCCGGCGGTGCCGAGGCGGTTGGCGTAGTTGGACAGGGACAGCGCCAGGTCGGCGGTGTCGACTTCGTGCCCCGGTCGCAGCCGGCGGCGCCGGATCTCCACCGCCGACTCGATCGCCCGCAGCGCCTCGTCGATGCGGCGCTCCCGGTGCAGACCGCCGGAGAGGTTGTTCAGGGCACGGGCCAGGTCGGGTTCGTGGGCGTCGGGATCGGTGCGGGCGAGGCCGCGGTAGAGCTCGATCGCCCGTTCTTCGGCGGCCAGGCTCTCGTCGTACCGTCCGGCCCCGCCGAGACTCCAGCCGAGGTTGAGATACACGGCGGCGTGCGCCGCCGGGTCGTCGGTCGCCGCCAGCCGGTGCTCGGCGAGCCGCACGGCCAGGACGGCTGCGGCCGGGTCGAGTTCGGCGTCGTCGCGGTGCGGTACGTACGCCTCGATCTGCTCCAGCAGGCCGATGTCGATGTCGTCCAGGCCCACGAGCGTGCCCAGCGCGGCGCCGCCGGCGGCGACGGCCAGCCAGGGCGCCTCGCGCAGCAGCGGATACAGGTGTACCGCTCGCAGGTGCGGCCAGCGGGCGGCGCCGCTGGCCAGGACGGTCATCGCGTGCGGCAGCCAGGGGTTGGGCGCGGCGCGGTCGGGGTCCGGGGCGGAGTGCGGGTCCGGGTGCAGCGCGTTGAGCGGGAGCAGTGCGTTGAGCGCGGGTGGTGCCCAGTCGTGGGCCGGGTAGTCGGCGCGGTGGCCCGGCAGGGTGAGGGCGACGAAGTCCTCGGCCAGCCGGTCGGGTGTCAGCGGTTCGAGGACGATGGGCCACGCGGGGTCGGTCTGGCCGGTACGGTCCGCGACGTCCGCGACGTCCGCCAGGTCTGTCGCCGGGTAGCACACCGCGTGGTCGTCGAGCACGGTGTCGGTGGGCAGCGGCAGCGCGAGCGAGGCGAGCGCCGCGGTGCCGGTGGGCCGTTCGACCGCGCCGGTGAGGGCGGCGGCGAAGACGGCGCGGTTCATCACGGCGGGGGGTGTGCGGTGGCCGGGCGTGTCGGAGAGCCGGAACCAGTGCCGTTGCTCCCGGTCGAGCAGATACGTCGTCAGGCCCGCCTCGTCGGTGGGCGGACGCTGTCCGTCGCGGTGGGCGTCCACGGCCGCCAGGGCCGCCATGTGCACGGTCAGGGTGAGCCCGAACTCCGGTCCCGACAGCGGCACCGGCGGCCCGACCGTCTCGGGCGCCGTAAGTCCGTAACGCGCGGCGAACGCGTCACGCGCCGCACGGAACATGCCACTCCGGTCACCGCTCCCCCGGCCTTCCTCCCCCTCTCCCTCCCTCTCCCCCTCCCCTTGGAATTCACCTTCGCCGGACAGTGGTTCCAGCGTCTGACGTGAGGTCGCCGCCTGTACGTCCGCGAGCGTCGCGCGCACGGCGGGCCACATGGTGGTGTCGCGCGCCACGAGCAGCACCCGGGCCGGCAGATCGGAGCGGTGCAGCAGCGCGTTGCTGAGCAGCCAGGCCAGATCGGGCAGCGGCCAGTGGTCCGCGTAGTCGACGATCACCAGTACCCCGGCGGCGTGTTCCGCGCGCAGATCCTGGCTGCCCGGTGGCGGCAGTACGGTGCCGGGCCCGTGCACCGCGGCCACGACGAGCCACCCGGCGGCGGCCGACTCGGCGGCCAGGCGCGCGGCGAGACGGCTCTTGCCCTGCCCGCCGGGGCCGTGCAGCCAGCGTGCCGCCAGCCTCCGGGGCGCGTCCCGCCAGCCACGCAGCTCCGCGAGGTCGTGCTCGCGGCCGGTGAACGGCACCACCTCGTGCCGGGCGCTCAGCATTCTGCTGGGCAGTTCACGCAGCCACTCGGGGTCCGACACGGGCGCGCCCTGCCAGGTCCGCAGGACGTAGACGGGACGGCCGTCGCCGAAGACGTGGATGTCCGCGCCGACCACCCCGTACGCGAACCCGCCTTCCGCACGCACCACTTGACGGGCGGATGGCTCGGGGTACGCGCCGTGCGGCGCCGTGTCGCTCACGCCGGGGAGCTGTCCCCGGGCGCGGTGTCACCGGGCACCGCGCCACCCGGCGCCGGGTCGCCCGGCGCCGTCTCCCCGGCCGTGGCGTACCGGTGGATATGGACGCTGCTGCCCGGCCCCTGCGTCCCGAACGCCGTGCCTCCCGAGTGCGCCGTGACGTTCTGCGTCCAGTGGTGCTCGGTACGGGGCAGCCCGGCGGCCACCTCCTCCACCACCCGGCGCAACTCCTCGGTGGCCTCCGGGTGTTCACGCAGCAGTGCCGCCAAGCGCCGGGCCCAGGGCCGCACCAGCTCCTCGCGTACCCCTTCCGTGTCCTCCTCGTCGGCCACCAGGTGCGCGTCCCCGTCGAGTTGGACCGCGATCGCCGTCACCTCGTCGTCACCACGACGCCCGAACAGCTCCGCGACCCTGGCGCGCGCACTCTCCCACCCGCTGGTGGCCATGGCCGCCACGATCGTCGTCGCGCCCGTCATCACCAGCGCCGACATCGGATCCGTCATTGCGTTCCCCCTGAACTCCCTGGTGTGTGAAAGTCAGCGTAATGCCGGGCAGAAGAGCACGGCATGAGGAACATCCCTTCCAACGGCACCAGTTGGCGGAGAGAGTGGGGTTCGGGGCATGACGGGTCGCGTCATCTGGGACGACGCCGCCGGTATCGACCGGCAGGCCACCAAGCACCTCAGGGCCAGACACCGCAACGTACTCGGAGAGCTGATCACCTCCGTGCCGTTGCCGGACGGGATACGGCTGGCGAAGCGGTACGCCGGTCTCTTCCCGGCCGGGCATCCCGACGCCGCCTTCATCGCGCGGCTCGCCGCCGCGGACGAGGAGTTGGTGGCGCGGGTGACCTCGGCGGCGGCCGGCGCGTCGCGTTCCGTGCACCCACAGGTCACCGCCGCCGCCGAGTGGCTGTCCTTCGGCGTCGGCGCTCCCGTACTCACGCTCACGGACTACGGAGAGGACGACCTCACCCGCGTCACGATGCTGCGTGACGGTTCCTGGCACGACATCTACCACGGCGCGTCCGAGCATCACGCCGTCGCGTGCGTCGACGAGGAGAACGTCGTCGCCGTCCGTGACGGGCCGGGACACGGCCGGGTCGTGGTGCACTACCGGCGCGGCAACGCCGTCCCCGTCACGGAGGGCGGTGGCCTGACGGGCATGCGGCCCGCGGGCACGGCCGCCGGTTACGTCGCGGGCGCCGCCCTCCAGCCGGTCGCGCTCCTCGCCGGTCCGGAGGTCGGCCCCGGCTTCGTGGATCTGAGCCCGTACGGCATCGATACCGCCCACCGCCTCGCCGTCGCGCCGGACGGCAACGCGGTCGCCTTCGGCGGCAGCACCGACATCGCGATCGTCGACGCCCGACTGGAGCACCTGATCGCCCGCAGCGTCGTCCCCTTGCCGCACGGGCCGGTACGGGAGCTGACGTTCACCGGACCCGGCGAGATCGTCAGCTGCGGCATGAACGGCGGGCTCGGCCGGTGGTGTACCGGACCGCACGAAGCCCTGACCCTGGAGGCCGTCGCCAACGCACCGCGCCTCACCGGCCTGTACGCCGTCCCGGCCTGGGGTGTCCTGGTCGCGAGGACGGGCAGCCAGGACGGGCACTGCTTCTTCGACCCGGCCACCCTCCAAACGGCCGATCCGCCGCGCTCGTTGGCCGGGCTTCAGGACAACCCGTGGACGCTGCGTACCATCGCCGCCTCGGCCGACGGCCGGTTCGCCGCCGTCGGAACGCTCGACACCACCACGGGCTTCGCCCTCACCGTCCACGACTTCCATCACCCACTGGCCCGTCTGCTGCGGCCGGTGGGATCCCTGACCGGGCACGACCACGCGGCGATCGCGGGGACCCTCACCGGGACGGGCGGGCATGACGCGGATGAACGCCAGGCGCTGAAGCTGCTGCGGGACGCGGCGGCACACCGGCTCGGCGGGCGGTGATCGGTGCCGACGCGCCGACGCGCCGAAGGGGCGGCGTACGCCGACGTGGTGTCGGGGTACGCCGCCCAGGGGCGTGACGAGCCGCGGGAGTTGGCCCGCGTCGTGGTGGCGGCTACATCGGGTCTTGGTTGAACTTCGAGGTCGACCAGAAGTAGCCGAGCACCGCGAGGCCGACGCACCACACGACGGCGAGCCACCCGTTGTGGCCGATCTCGGTGCCGAGAAGGAGGCCGCGCAGGGTCTCGATGGCGGCGGTGAAGGGCTGGTACTCGGCGATCGGCTGGAACCAGCCCGGCATCGCGTCGACCGGGACGAAGGCGCTGGACAGCATCGGCAGCAGGATCAGCGGCAGCGCGTTGTTGCTGGCGGCCTCGACGTTCGGACTGATCAGGCCCATCCCGACCGCGACCCAGGTGAGCGCCATGGAGAAGAGTACGAGCAGCCCGAACGCCGCGATCCACTCCAGGAGCGTGGCATCCGTGGACCGGAAGCCGATGGCCACGCCGATGGCGCCGACGAGGATGACGCTCAGCACGCACTGGAGCACGCTGCCGATGACGTGTCCGACGAGTACCGAGCCACGGTGGATCGCCATCGTGCGGAAGCGGGCGATGATCCCCTCGTTCATGTCCATGGAGACGGCCACCGCGGTGCCGATCGTGGTGCCGCCGATGGTCATCAGCAGGATGCCCGGAACGATGTAGGCGATGTAGTCGGAGCGGTCCGCGCCGCCGCCGTCGATGCCGGCGCTCATCACGTCGCCGAAGATGTAGACGAAGAGCAGGAGCAGCATGACCGGGGTGAGCAGCAGATTCAGCGTCATGGACGGGTAGCGGCGCGCGTGCAGGAGGTTGCGGCGCAGCATGGTGTTCGAGTCGCGTACGGCGAGGGAGAGGGAGCTCATCGGACATCCTCCGTGGACGTGGACGTGGACGTGGACGTGGTCTGGTTGGGAACCTTGGCGCCGCCGGTGAGGGCGAAGAACACGTCGTCGAGGTCGGGGGTGTGGACGGTCAGTTCGTCGGCCTCGATGTCGGCGGAGTCGAGCCAGTCGAGGATGGAGCGCAGTTCGCGCTGGGTGCCGTCGCTGGGGATGGACAGCGACAGTGTCTCGTCGTCCCTCGTGGCCCCGGTCAGGGCGTCGGCCGCGGTGCGGTAGGCGGCCGGGTCGGTGAAGCGGAGCCGGACGTCCCCGCCGGGGACGAGTCGCTTCAGTTCGTCGGCGGTGCCTTCGGCGGCGATCTTCCCGTCGTTCAACACCGCGATGCGGTCGGCGAGTTCGTCGGCCTCCTCCAGGTACTGGGTGGTGAGGAGGACGGTGACCCCGGTGGACACCAGGCCGCGGATGATGCCCCACATGTTGTGACGGGAGCGCGGGTCGAGCCCGGTCGTCGGCTCGTCGAGGAAGATGATCCGCGGGCTGCCGACCAGCGTCATCGCGAGGTCCAGGCGGCGCTTCATACCGCCGGAGTAGGTGGAGGCGGGCTTCTTCGCGGCCTCCACCAGGTCGAAGCGCTCAAGGAGTTCGGCGGCGACCCGCCGCCCCTGCCTCCTGGACAGGTGGTGCAGGTCCGCCATGAGGAACATGTTCTCCTCGCCCGTGATCAGGCTGTCGACGGCCGAGAACTGCCCCGTGACACCGATCGCGGCACGCACGGCCTGCGGCTCGGCGGCCAGATCGTGCCCGCCGACGCGCAGCTCGCCGGCGTCGGCGGCGACGAGGGTGGACAGGATCTTCACGGCCGTGGTCTTGCCCGCGCCGTTCGGCCCGAGCAGCGCGAACACGGACCCGGCCGGGATACGCAGATCGATCCCGTCGAGGACGAGCTTGTCGCCGTACGACTTGCGCAACCCGACCGCCGAGACCGCGACGGACGACTGCCGACCGTTGTCAAACTTGGACATGGGCATGACAGATGAAGGCATGGACTCTCCCGTTCGAAGGATGGAGTGAAGTGAAAGATGAGGCGAGAGGCTGGACAGAGAGGGCGGGCGGACCCTCAGGCGCGGGCGCGGCGGATGTCGATGTTGCCCCAGTTGGTCCGGGCGCGGACCTTGACGGTGTCCTCGGTCTGCTCCGGGGCCTCGGACGCGGCGAGCGTGTTGCGCACCTGCCCACGGTTGGAGTTGACGTCGAGCCAGGCGGCGGTGCCCTCGCGGATGCCGACCTCGATGGGGCCGTTGGCAGTCTCCAACTGAACGGTGCCACGGGCGACTTCCGCGACACGAAGGCCGCCGTTGGTGGTGGTGCCGGTGACCGAGGACTCGGCGCGTGCGATGTCGATGGCGCCGTTGGCGCCGCTCAACCGAAGCTCGCCGGTCACGGCGCCGACGGTTGTGGTGCCGTGCGAGTTCTTCAGGACGGCGGGGCCGTCGACGAGGCCGACGCGCACGTTGCCGGTGCTGCTGGTGATCTCGGCCGCGCCCTCGACCCGGTCCACGGCGATCGAGCCGTGCGACGCCTTCAGTTGCAGCGGGCCGGTCGTGTCGAGACGTACGTCGCCGGCCGAGGTCTTCACGTGGACCTCACCGAGGCGGCCCTCGCCGATCACGTTGGCACCGGCGCCGGTCATGTCGATGTCCGAACCCGTGGGCAGTTGGACCGTCACATCGACGGTGCCGCCGCGCCCGAGCAGATTGGCCTTGGGCGTCCTGACGATCAGTTCGCCGCCGGCGTAGGCGACCTCGGTCTGGTCGGCCGTCCGTACGTCCTGGTCCTTCTTCGGGTCGCGGGGCCGTACCTCCACGACGGTGTCGAGGCGGTCGCCGGCGGTGAACCAGATGGAACCGGAGTACATGTAGGCGTTGACCGAGATCGGTTCGGGAGTGTCGAAAGAAGGCATGGCTGTCCCGTCCTCTTGGGTCTTGGGGTCGTCCCCGCTGGCGGGACGTGGTGTGAGTGAAGTGAAGTGAAGTGATGCGGGTGAAGTGATGCGGGCGGTGGCGCGGCTAGCGGACCCAGCCCGTGTAGGTCTGTCCGACGGTCCGGGTCTTCTCCGTCGTGCGCGGCCGGGTGCCGCCGTCGACCGCGCCCGACACGGCCCGCACCAGCCACGCGTTGACCGACAGCCCCTCGCGGGCCGCGGCATCCTCGGCGCGGGTCTTGAGGTGGGTCGGCAGGCGCAGATTGATACGGGCGGTGCCACCCTCGTCACCGTCGGCCGGGGCCGGGGTCCTGAGCGGTTCGACGGGCGCGGCCGGCTCCGCGGGAACGCGGTCGCCGCCGTCGGCGGGCGGCAGCGTCACCACGAAGTCGGGGTCGAGCCCGCGCAGTCGTACGTCGACGGAGCCGGGGGCGAGTTCGCGAGTGATCTCGTCCATCGCGGCGGAGAGCACGTTGAGCATGGTCAGCCGGGTCGCCGACTCCAGAGGAGCGGTCAGCCTCTCGGCCAGCTCGCGCGCTTCGACGCCACCGGCTTCGGCGGCCACCGCAAGTTCACGGCGGAGGGTGTCGACGTACGGGGTGAGGTCCATGACGCCATCATGGCACCATAATGGCTCCACACGCAAGCGACGAGGCACCATTTCCGGGCCACCCACTGACGCAACTCCTCTGACCTGCGAAAACGCACTGGCGCCTACCTGAGCAGTTGTGGCACCACATACGCTCACGCGCCTTTCGAGGCACGGAATGGCACCGCATGGCACCGCATGGCGCCAGGTGATGCCGGGTGACGCCACATGGCACCAGGTGGCACCAAGCCGTGCCACGCTCGGCCCGCTCGTCACTCCCGCCGGCCCACCACCGGACGCTCAGGTCTCCAGGCGCAGGTTGTCGACGGCCGCGACGGCCTCGGAGAGCACATCGGCCGGGCAGCCCCAGTAGTCGTAGATCCCGCCACGGTCGCGATTGCTGCCGCAGACCACGAACACACCCGTGCCCAGCGAGCGCTTCAGATGGGTGGCCAGCCACCCCACGAATCCGCTGTTGTCCAACCCGGAAGGGAAATGGAAGGAGAAGAGTCCGAACCGCTCGACATCCGTCGCGTCGCCGGTCACGGGGACGAGCGCACTCCACGACTCGGCGTCCCGCACCACGGCCAGAGTCTCCGGTGACAGTATTGGCGGAGCGGACAACGGCGTCTCCCGGAAGCACCAGTCGCCTTCGTGAACAACCACGTCCGCCGCCGCGAGGACGCGTCGAAGACGCTCCTCGGTCTGTTCCCGCGTCTCCACACTCACGTTCACCATGGAGCCACCCTAGGGCGTGTTGCGAAAGTCCCGCCTGGCCGACGACGCCTGGCACGCACACTCGCCGCGTTGTCGGACTCGTCCAAGTACGCCCAGTACGAGCACGATCCTCCGCCTTGCGATCGCACGCACCAGACGCCGTCGGCCCCGCCCTTCGGGCGGACGGCGCTACTTTCGCAACACGCCCTAGATCGGCTCGCTCACCGGAGTTCGCTGTCGATGGTCAGTTCGGAGCGCCGGCGGGCAAGGTCGGGCAAGCATCAGGCGGGCGGGTCGAAGTCGCGGCCGGGGTCGCGGCCGGAGTTCCGGGCCAGCAGGTGTTCGATGCGGTCGAAGCGGGCGTGCAGGGCGCGTAGTTCCTTGGCGCCGTCCGCCTCCCCTGCCAGCTCGACGTGTTCCACGGCTTCCGCCACCCGGCGGGCACTGCGCGCGGCGCTCCCCACGAACCAGGTGGCAAGGGAGGCGGTGACGATGCTGAAGACCGAGATCCCGACGAGCATCACGATGCTCGCGATGACGCGGCCGGGCGCGGTGACCGGGTACAGATCCCCGTACCCGACAGTTGTCGCGGTCTCGATGGACCACCACAGCGCCAGCGGGAACGAGGTGATGGTCGCCCGGGGCGCCGATGATTCGAACGGGACGATGATCCAGGACCCGAGTACGAGGACCAGAACGACCCCAACGGCGGCCCACGCGGAGGCTTTCACGTGCAGCCGCTGCCACCGCTCGTTGCCCAGCAGCTTGCGCAGTAGATAGAGCGGCGAGAGCGGAGGCATGGACCGAAACTAGCCGTGGTCGAACCGAGCGAACGGCAGGACACACCCTGATCCGCCACGGCGCCGATAGCGGCACGCAGGTGGGCCGGTGCTCACCGGCGGCCTTCGAGTTGGCCAGGACGAAGTCGCGCGGAGACCGGGCCGACTCACTGGGCGGGGAGCGGCCCGCAGAGCCAGTTGCCCGGTTCCGCCGGGTCGTCGCTTATCCAGAACTGGCGCCACAGCAGGGCGAACTCCTCCCGGCCGAGGTGGCCGTCGCCGTTCAGGTCGAGCCGTTCGAAGATGCCCGTCATGTCCACGGGCTGCCCGTTCCAGGTCTCGACGAGCCTGCGGTGCTCCTCCGGGGAGATGCGGCCGTCGCCGTTGGTGTCCACGGCGTCGAAGACGGTGTCGGCGGTCGCGGTGACGTCGGCGGCCATGACGGGCAGCCGGTCGACGAGGGAGAGCAGTTCGCCCATGTCGACCGCGCCGTCCCCGTTGGAGTCCCCGACCTCCAGCAACGCCACCCACCAGCCCATCAGCAACGTCTCCATCCGCGCGCCCAGTTCCGTCCCCGGACCCACTCCCGGCAGCCGACTCCAGCGGGCGACGAGCGCCGTGAAGTCTTCCTCGCGCAGACAGCCGTCGCCGTCCGCGTCGAACGCGGCGAACATCCCCTTGAGCTTGCGCTCCTGAAACGTACTGGCCATGAGCGGCCTCCCTCGACGCCGAACCGAACCACGTACCGCCGCCGACCGCCCTACGGATTAGCGGACAGCGCGTAACTGTAGGCCGAGGCGCACCCTCACCTCCACGGGTACATACGCTCGAACGTTCACCCGCCGACCTGACCCGAGCGCGCGGGGCGGCGAGGGCCGCCGACCGGCCCTTCCGGCAGCGCCTCGGACATGTCAGGAGGCGCGGGGCAGCGCGAGCCAGTCCTGCCAGGCAATGTCGCGGCCCAGACAACGGGGCTGCCGGAAGGGCCAGTCGGCGGCGATCCACCGCGGCACCAGCGCGTCGAACGCGCGCTCCACCTCGCCACCGACGAGGTCGTCCACGACCCACCAGGCGATCTCTCCGTCGGAGCCGGTGCGCTCGGGCGGGTCGATATAGACGCAGCCGAGGACCGCCGTCTCCTCCTCGTCCAACAGCGCGTAGTTGAACGACTGGTGCGCGGCTATCTCCTTCTCGTGCCGCAGCAGGTCGGCGCGGTTCTCCTCGTAGGTCATCGTCTCCCTGGGCCAGGCCCAGGCCGGGCCGAAGATCTCCCACAGACGCTCTCGGGAGCCCATCACGGCGGGGTGGTCGAGCGCGGCGTCCGTCTCCCGGATCGGCCGCAGATGAAGCGCGGTGCCTGGCACGGGCACGTGGACGGGGTGGACGAAGTCATCAGGCAGCCAACTCATAGGGACCGAGGCTACAACCGGTCCCGTCCCGGCGATCGAGGACGGGGCGCTCCATCACCCTGCGATCGCCCCGTCGCCCGCCGCGTCGGGATCGCCGCGCCTTCGATCCACCGCCACTCTCCCGAGCAGCCGGCCATCATGCCGGCCGTCATCCAGCAGGCTTTCTTCGACGCCTGCGTCACCACGGGCCAGGCCACCAGCGCCGACCCGCTCGCCGACGCGGTCGTGCTGTTGCCGAGTCCGCACGGGCTCCGCTCACCGGCGAGCGGTGTCCCTCACCTACCCCTGGCCACCGGATATCGCCGAACGCGTCATCACCACCCTCGCGCACCTCAACGAGGAGTGAGACCGGTGCACGACGCGCTCATGGACGCACCGGCTCCGGACGAGTCATCGGGCGCGGCGCACGCGGTCAGGCGCTGTTCCGGTCGTACTCCTCGCGCGCCTTGTCCACCGTCGCCATGTGCGCCTCCGCCCACTCCTTGAGGTGGCGCATCGTCCCCAGCAGGGACAGCCCCAGCGGCGTCAGCTCGTAGTCGACACGAACGGGCACCGACGGGGTCACCGTACGGGTCAGCAGCCCGTCCCGCTCCAGCCCCCGCAAGGTCTGGGTCAGCATCTTCTGGCTCACCGGCACGGTCGGCCTCGGCTGGTCCCTCACCGGTGTCGTCACCGAGACCGGTGCCGAAGTCACCGGATTCTCGGTCGGTGACCCGGTCGCCGCCGCGAACAACGACTTCGCCGCCCCGGTCCGCGCGCACGCCGAGGAGACCGTCGTGCCCGCGGCGGCCACCGCGCTACTGCCGGACGGCCTCGATCCGGTCGACGCGCCGTCACTCCCGCCCAACGCGCTGACCGCGGCGCAGATGGTGCACCGGATCGGCCCCGCCAACGGACGGTCCCTGCTGGTCACCGGCGCGGCCGGGGCCGTGGGCGGTTACGCCGCCGCCCTGCACACACCGGTCCTCGTCGCGATCCGCGACGGCGGCACGTTCGTCGGCGTGACCACGGCGTCACCCGCGACGCCCGAGCGGGACATCGGCATCGTCATCGTGAACGTCGCGCCCGACGGCACGATGCTCGCCGAACTGCTCGCCCTCGCCGCCTCCGGTGTCCTGGAACTGAGGGTGGCCGGCCGCGTGCCACTGCGCGAGGCCACGACGGCGTACGACAAGGTGGCTGCCGGCGGCCAGCGGGGGCGATGGCTGCTCATTCCGTGAGGGTTCGTGCGCGGCAGGTCCTGCTGGGCGTACTCGTCGTACTCGTCGCACGACTCAACGCCGGTGCGCCGCAGGCCCGTTGACGGGTTCGGCAGCCGCGGTCCGCCTTGCGCGGATCACCGTCCGGCGACGGGCCGGACCGCCCACACGCGCACCGCACCGCCGCGGGCGGTCAGGCGAAGTCGTCGTGATCCGCCAGGACTTCATCGATCACACGCCGGTTGGCTGCGGCCAGTTCCTCATCCGTGTCGATGTTCTCGGACAGGACCAGCAGTGACTTCCACAGCGCCCAGCCACGGGCGCGTGCCCAAGTGCCGTCGTCCTGGGCGACCGTCCGCCGGAACGCCGCCCTGCTGTCGCCGGAGAACATCCCCCACGCGATCACCAGATCGCAGGCGGGATCCCCGACCCCCGACGTACCGAAGTCGATGACGGCCGTCAACTCGCCTTCCGCGACCAGCAAGTTGCCCCAGGCGATGTCGCCGTGGAACCACACGGGCGCCCCGTGCCACTCGGCGGCGAGCGCGGCATCCCACACGGCGGCGGCCCGGTCGGTGTCCACGCGGCCCTTGAGCGCGGTCAGGCAGCGGTGCGTCTCCTGGTCGTAGTGGGCGGGCGGCGCACCCCGGTGGAAACTGTGCTCGCCAGCGACCGGGCCGCCGGTGGTGTCACAGCGCTGAAGCGCGAGCAGGAACTCGCCCACAGCGGTGGCGAATCGGGGCATGTCCCCGATGCGTTCACGCCGGGCCGTCCCACCGGGCAGCCAGCCACGCACCGACCACGGGAAGGGATATCCCTCACCGGGAACTCCCCGGCCGAGCACCGTCGGCACGGCGACGGGCAGCGCGGGCGCCAGCCGGGGCAGCCAGTGGTCCTCCTTGGCCACAGCGGGGACGTAGCCGGCGGCGGTGGGCAGTCGGGCCGTCATGCCGTCGCCGAGCCGGTAGGTCCTGTTGTCCCACCCGTCGACCTCCACGGGGGTGACGGGCAGCGCGCTCCACTGGGGAAACTGCTCGGCGATCAGACGCTTCACCAGGGCGGCGTCGATACCGGCACGGCCGTCGGGGGGAGTCGAAGTCATCCGGCGATCATTGCCCCGGCGATCGCGCCGGGCAACGCATTATCGCGGAACGGGCGGGCGAGTTGCCCGGTTTGGTTTGCCGTCGGCAAGCCCGGTCGGATAGGAAGCTGGGCATGCTGAACGGCAACAAGGTGGGGCTCAGGGCCCGACACGAGGACGACATCCCGATCCTGCGGGCCGAGCTCTACGACGACGTGGTCAACGCCTCGCGGGCCGAAGGCCGGCCATGGCGGCCGGTCACGCCCGGCTCGAAGGACGCGCGGCTCGTGGTGGACGACACGGAGCAGGGGCGCGTCCCGTTCTCCGTGGTGGAGCTGGCCGGCGGCACGCTGGTCGGCACCGCGGCGCTGTGGGGCATCGACGACCACAACCGGTCGGCGCACATCGGGCTCGGGCTGCTGCCGTCCTCTCGCGGCAAGGGCTACGGCACCGACGTGGTCGCGGTGCTGTGCCACTACGGATTCGTCCTACGCGGCCTGCGACGGCTACAGATAGAGACACTGTCCGACAACGCCGCGATGCTCCGCTCCGCCGAGCGCAACGGCTTCGTCCGCGAGGGCGTACTGCGCTCCTCGGCCTGGGTGATGGGCGAGTTCCTGGACCAGGTACTGCTCGGGCTCCTCGTCCAGGAGTGGAAGCCGAACTCGCAGGAGTAGGCCCTGGAGTCTGTCGTTTGGATCACGGTGGATCATGGTCGGAGCCGTGGCGGGTGAGACGAAAGCGACCGACTGCGCATCCGAGCGTCGAGGTAAAGGTCTATACCAGCCCTGCTCTTGACCTTGATACCGGTGCGCCGCGCCTGATGGCCGGCCTGCCGTACCGTACGGCAGCCCACATCCCGACCGCCGCGATCAGACGAACGTTCGGACGCCCGGCGAGAGGAGCGTACGCCCCTGTCACGAGGCGTGCGCCCACAGTAAGCGGAAGAGAGAAGCGCCCGCCGGCGAGACCCCTGTGGAGAGCGGGGCCAGGGAGGCGGCAGAGGGCCGCCGGTCCGTTCGGTGGGTCGACCTCCTTAAGCGCTTAATGCGCACATGTCGCCCATATCGCTTTGGCGTGATTGACCGCTTACGCACGGAGATCTTCGACTCTAAGTTCTCGATTCATGAAAGAAGAAGAAAACGAAAGGCCAACAACAGACCAAGAGTTCGCAAACCCGAAAGCAGGGGCCAGCCGTCGCGGACTGTTACGCGGCATGGTCGCCGGCGGGTTGGTCGCCGGAACCGGACTGACGCTGGGCGGGGCCTCGCCCGCCGCGGCCTCGCCGCGAGGGGTCCCGATGTATCCCCCGCACCCCGGCGCGCCGCCCACGAGCCCGGCAGCCGCAGAGCAACTCCTGTTCGACGTGAACCAGCGGTGGATGGCGGAAGGACAGACACATCCGCGCGAGGACAACGTCAGGCGCAACGAGGTGGCCCCCCTCTCGTACCACCAAGAACCCTGGGCGATGATCCTCGGCTGCATCGACTCCCGCGTGCCGCCGGAGCTGATATTCGACCAGGGGCTCGGTGACCTGTTCGTCTCACGGACCGCCGGTCAGGTGGTGGACCGGGCGGTCTACGGCAGCGCCTCCTACGCCGCGGGGATCTCCGCCGTGCAGCTCATCGTCGTACTGGGGCACGAGAATTGCGGCGCGGTGTCCAAGGCGATCGAATGGGCGGACGGCTCGCCCCCGCCCGGCGTCTCGCCCCACCTGAAGTGGCTCACCGACGAGATCACGCCCGCGATACCTCCGGCTGGCACCCCGAACCGGCTGAACCTGGCGATCAACGAGAATGTCCGGCGCATACGGGCCAAGCTCGTGCTGGAAGAGCCGACAAAAACCCGGATAGCGGCGGGCACGCTGAGGGTGATCGGCGCCCGGTACGAGCTGGGAACCTGGATCGTGACAAAGGTAAACTGACCGCCGCAGACATGCCCACGGGCCCGGATCGACCGCCCACACTGGCGGCCGATCCGGGCCCGGTGGCCGCCCGGCCACTCGTTCGAGCCCGCAGACGAATGCGGTTCCTCAAGGACGAAGAACAGGGAATCCACGCGTGGACCCAACCTGGGCGGCGGGTAGTGGCAGTTACCCGATGACGACGTCGTTGACCTGCTTCTGCCCGTCCCCCGGAAGGAGCCCACCGACGGGGATCACTGTGATCGCCCTACTGGGCCTGGCCTGGTGGCCGTGCTCGGCCTCGCTCACGAGAACGCGGCTCATCTGTTGGTGCGTCACGACCCGGTGAACTGTGACATCCGAGTGGGGCGTCTGGTGCCACCTCACTTGCTCCGTGATGGCGCGCCCAGGACGGCCAGTGTCGAGATCGACGGCGAGCTGACGCACATACTGCGGCAGCTCATCCGAAACGCCCGCGCGGCGGGCGATATCGATCCCGCCGTCACCGTGCGGGACCTGCTCCTCGTCGTCAGCAGCAGCCCGCCCTCGCTGTCCGACCCGCTTACGCGGGCACAGGCGTCCAGCCGGCTCATCGAGCTGCTGCTGGCCGGCCTCCGCCGTGATCGCGGCGCGGCGAGTACGTCCTGAGTCGTGCCCGCGGTCGATCGGTCTCGCGCACCGCCCCAGCTCGGCAGCTCCCCCGCGCGGAAGGCCGATTCCCGCATGCTCAACCTGACCCAAATTAATTTAGGTTAGGCTAAGCTAAGTTCCGGTATTCGGCCGGTCATCGGCGGCGACACGCGACTCGGTGGCCGACTTCTCCGCCGAGCGCGAGTGGTACACAACGAGGTGGGGACAGCCATGGGCCCGGTCGTTACAGCGCGCACGGGCTTGGAGCCGGCCACCGGGCCACTCCCCCGCCCGGTCGTCGTCAAGTTCGGCGGCAACGCCATGGTGGACGCCGGCCTCCAACGGACGTTCGCCCGGGACGTCGTGGAGCTGTGCCACGCGGGCCTGCGCCCGGTCGTCGTGCACGGGGGCGGGCCGCAGATCAGCGCGATGCTCGACCGTCTCGGCCTGGAGACCCGGTTCGAGGCGGGGCTGCGGGTGACCACTCCGGAGACCATGGAGGTGGTACGCATGGTGCTGACCGGCCGGGTCCAGCGGGAGTTGGTCGGGCACATCAACACGCACGGCCCCTTCGCCGTGGGCATGACGGGCGAGGACGCGCACACGATGACGGCTGTGCGACGGCCCGCCTGGGTGGACAGCCGGCCGGTGGACATCGGCCTGGTGGGCGACATCGTGGAGGTGAACCCGGGTGTGGTGCGTACGCTCCTGGAACAGGGCCACATCCCGGTGGTCTCCCCCGTGGCACGCGGCGAGGACGGCCAGATCTACAACGTCAACGCCGATCTCGCGGCGTCGGCCCTGGCCGTGGCCCTCGAAGCCGAGCGGTTGGTGATACTCACCGATGTCGAGGGGCTGTACGCGAACTGGCCGCACAGCACCGAGGTGGTCGAGCGCCTGACGGCCGACGCGCTGGACGGGCTGCTGCCGGGGCTGGCGAGCGGGATGCTGCCGAAGATGGAGGGCTGCTTGAGGGCCGTCCGCGGTGGCGTGCGCCGGGCGCACGTACTCGACGGCCGTGTGCCGCACGCGGTGCTGCGAGGCGCCCTCGGCGAGACCGGCCCCGGCACCACCGTGGTCCCCGACAACAGCCCGGACCACGAAGGAAGCGCCGTATGAGCACCGTACGGGCGACGCGAACGGCGGCGTGAGCACCGCGAATCGCGGGACGTCAACACGGTCACAGGGTCCTCGCGAGGATCCGCGCGCCCCGCCGGGGATCCAGGGACTCGGCCCAGGACTCAGGCGCCAGGCGCGCGGCCGTGGGGGCGAATCCGTACCGGAGGAACAGGCCGCCACCGCCGGTCGTCGCCGTGAACAGCGCGCCGAGCGACTGGGCGCGCGCCGCGGCCAGCGCGGCACGCAGCAGCCCGGCACCCACCCCGCGCCCCTGACTCCGCCCGGCCACACAGAAGTTGTACAGCACGCCCGCGCGTCCGCCCGGCGGGTCCTCCCCCGGGCGGGCCGGGTGGACGCGCAGGCCCACGCAGCCCTCAAGGGTGCCGCCGGGGGCCTCCGTCACGAGAAAGTCGGCCGCGTGGGCGGCGTACAGCGAGGCAGGACGTTCCCGCAGCGCCCCCGAGCGCGCGAACGGCCTTGACAGGCGGGCGAGTTCGGCGGCGTCCTCCGTGCGGGCGCGGCGTACGGAGGGTGTCGGCGCGAGAAGCGCGTGCGGCGGCGGGGCGGGGCGCGGCACAGCCGTGGTCAAGGCTTTCCTTCCTCGGTTCCACAATCGGAGAACGACTCGTCGCCGTATCACTCCGACGAACAAACGAGATAAGGCTAGCCTTACCTAAGCAGCAAGTCCAGCACGGGGGTCGTCGACGACGTGGCGCAGGAAGCCGGGCCCAACCGGGAGGAAGCCGGGCCCAACCGGCCTGCTTCACCCAGCCCTTCGTACGGACTGCCGAGCGCGGCGGTCCGGGCCGCGATGAACCCGGGCAGCACACTGCCCGCCCTGAAGGTCGATCACCTCATGGGCGGGCAGCGACGTCACGGCCTCGGCCGGGCCCACGACCGGGCCGCGCGGTCAGCCGTCCGTGGACGCCGCGAGGGAGCGGGGGCGCAGATCGGTCCAGTGGGCCTCGATGAAGTCCAGGCACGCCTCGCGGGTGCTCTCGCCGAGGACGGTCGCCCATCCCCCGGGCACCTCGGCGAACGACGGCCACAGTGAGTGCTGTCCCTCGTCGTTCACCAGGACCAGGAATCGGCCTTCGGGGTCGTCGAAGGGGTTGGTGCTCATGTGCCAGTGCCTCCTCGGGGCCAACATGAGGAGAGACCTAACATTAGGTTAGGCTCGCCTAATCAAGGGCGAGCCTAGCCTTTCCCCTTCCCTCTCACAAGGAGACGTTCATGCGCCTCGGGGCCGACAGGGAGCACGACTTCGCCGCCTTCGGGCTGCCCGGTGAACCCGGCACCGACGCCTTCTGGGCGGCGGCGCGGACGCCCGCGTCGGTGCCCGCCGACGACGGCGGCAGGCTGGCCCTGTTCCTGTGGCGCGGGTCTCCGGCGCTCATCAGCTTCGAGAGCTGGTCGGAGCCCGTACCCCTGCGCCGGTGGCGCGACACGGACTGCTGGTACGCCGCGGTGCCGATGCCCGCGCGGCTGCGGGTGACGTACCAACTCCTCGTGGGCGAAGGGGCGTACGCCGACCCGTACAACCCGGTCGGCGCCGGCGCCGACCGGTCCATCGCCGCGACCCCGGACATCCCGGCCCAGCCGCACTGGCCGGTCTTCGGCGCCGATGACGTCCTGCCCCTCCCCCGTACCCGGCTCCGCTGGACCAGCGAACGGCTCGGCGGACGGCGCACCGTGCGCGTCCACCCGGTGGGCGGCGGCGGGCCGTTGGTCCTGCTCCTCGACGGGGACGACTGGCTGTACCTGCACCCGGCCATGACCGCGTTCGACTCGGCCGTCGCCAGTGGTGCGATGCCTCCCGTCACGCTCGTCTTCCTGCCGGCCAAGGACAGGGAGGCCGAGTTCGGGTGCCGGCCCGAACTGTGGGAGGCGGTACGGGACGAACTGCTGCCGCTGGTGGCGGAGTCCGGCGTGCCCGCCGACCCGGACCGGCTGGTGGTGGCCGGGCAGAGTCTCGGCGGGCTGAGCGCGCTGTACGCGGCGCTGGAGTTCCCCGACCTGGTGTCGCGCGTCGCCTGCCAGTCGGGATCGTTCTGGTGGACGCCTGACGCGACGGGTCTGGCGGACTCCCTGGACGGACCGGCCGGCGGTGCCGTCGCCGCGCGGCTGCGCGCCTATGGGGCTGAACTGTCCGAACTGTCCGGGCTACGGGCCGCGTTCGACGTGGGCGAACACGAGACGCGGATGTTGCCCCACTGTGAGCCGGTCGAGGCCCTGGCCGAGCGGGCCGGCGCGGCCGTGCGCGTCTCGCGGTCGCCGTCCGGCCACGACCGGGTGGGCTGGCGGCATGCGCTGCTCAGAGATGTCGCCTGGACGCTGGACGCCCCATGAGAAGCGGGGAACGAAACCTGCGGGCCGATGGCGCCGGGCGTGGCCCGCGCGGCCTCCTCTGACGGGGCGCGCCGCCAGGGCCGCTCAGCGGGTCACCTCGCCACCGCCAGGCGGTAGTCCTCGTCCGTGGCGAGGAGGTTGCGGTGGGTGTCCTCGGCGGTGACGACGCCCTCGTCCAGGACGAGGACGCGGTCGGCCGCGTCCAGAAGGGCCGGGCTGCTGGTGATCACGACGGTGGTACGGCCCCGGCGCAGCTTCGCGACGTTGCGCGCGATGAGCTGTTCGGTGACCGCGTCGACGGCCGTCGTCGGGTCGTGCAGGACAAGTACGTCACTGTCGGCGGCCAACGCCCTCGCCAGGGACAGTCGTTGGCGCTGGCCCCCGGAGAGGTTGGCGCCCCGGTCGCGGACGCCGTAGTCGAGTCCGTCGCGGTGCAGGGCGACGACGTCGGTCAGCATGGACGCCTCGACCGCCTCGGCGACCGTACGGCTGGTGCCCGACGGGTCGATGTTCGTACGGAGGGTGCCCGCGAAGATCTCCCCGTCGTACGGGTTCACCAGCATGTGCTCGCGGACCGCCTCGATCGACAGGTCCGCGATCGGCTGCCCGCTCACCCGCACCGTTCCCTCGTACGCGTCCGGCGGGACGTTGACGGACAGGATCGACGCGAGGTCGGCCGCGGCGCGCGGCTGGTAGACGGCGATCGCCACGAACTCACCCGCCGGCACCTGGAACTTCAGCTGCCGCAGGACCCCGTACCGTACGCAGTCGACCTCCAGGTCTCCGCCCGCGGCCGGGCGCTCCGGCCCCGGGGTCGTCACCGGCGGCGCGGACAGCACCAGCGCCATCCGATCGGCCGACGCTCGGGCGATCATCACGTACTTGGGCATCTCCGAGAACAGCTTGAGCGGTTCCATGATGAACTGCGCGAGGCCCACGGCCATGACGAGTTCCCCGATGGTGATCCGGCCGCCGAACGCCAGCCAGCCCGCCGTCAGGGTCACCGCGGCGGCGAGAACGGCGTTGAGCGCGAGCGCGGTGCCCGCGTACGCCCCGTTCACCCGGGCGACGGTGATCGCCTGGCGCTTCGCCTCCGAGCTGACCTTCCGGTAGGAGAGGAACGCCGCGTGGTTGCCGCCGAAGCCGTGCAGCGGACGCAGGCCGGTGATCAGGTCGGCGACCTTCGCGCCGGCCCGCGCGACGCGGGCCTGCTGTTCACGGGTGCTGGAGCCGATCCGCTTGGACATCACGGCCAGGATCGACAGGATCGCGACCGTTCCCGCGATCACCAGCAGACCGAGCCGGATGTCGGCCAGACCCAGCGCGACCGCCGCGACCAGCACCGCGACCAGCGAGCTGACCAGCAGCGGCACCACCTCGATGATGTCGGCGGTCTGGTCGGCGTCCTCGGTGGCGATGGTCAGCACCTCGCCGGACTTCAGGTCGACGTCCCTGGCCACCGGCTGGAGTCCGCAGGCCGCCACCCGCACCCGCCAGCGGTGCGCCTCGGTCGTGTTGGCCTTCTGAAGGACGCGCATCCCGAACCGCCACGACAGCGAGACGGTCGTGATGATCACGGCCAGCGCGGCGATCGACAGGCCGAGCGCGCCGAGGCTGCGGTCCTGCATCGTGTGCTCGACGATCAGGCCGAGCGCGATGGGGAAGGCGGTCTCGGCCGCCTGGTACATGCCCATGAGGGCGGTGCCCTTGGTCATGGCGCCGACGTTGCGGCGCAGGGCGGTCCGGAGGATGTCGGACCCCTGGGAGGGCCGCTCGGAAGGCTGCTCGGAAGGCTGCTCGGAGGGCCGCTGGGACGACCCCCGCGTGGGCGGCTGCGGGTCAGGAGTTGTCATCAAGGTGGCGGGCAATCGCTTCCGGGGTTCGCAGGGTCAGGAGATCACGGATCGTGACCACAGGGCCGTACTCCCGGCGGAGCAGCCCGATCAGCCGCACCGCCAGCATGGAGTGTCCTCCGAGGGACACGAAGTCGCTCACCGCGCTCACCTCGTCGTCGTCCAGGTCCAGTGCCTCGGCGAAGAACTCGCACACCACGGTCTCGGTCCCGGCCTCCGGCCGGCGTTCGACGGCCGTGGTCAGCGCGCCCAGCGGCCTGGCCTCCGGCAGGGCCTTGGTGTCAGCCTTCCCGTTCACCGTCAGCGGGATGCCGTCGACGCGGGCGTAATGCGTCGGGCGCAGGAAGTCCGGCAGCCCGGCGCCCACTTCGGCGGCGATGCCGGCCAGGTCGGCGCCGTCCAGGACGAGATAGGCGGCCAGCCGGTACGCGCCGTCGACCCGCGGGTCGGGCTGGGCGACCGCGGCGACGAACCGCACCGCCGGGTGCGCGGCGAACGCGGCCTCGACCTCGCCCAGTTCGACCCGGTGCCCCCGGATCTTGACCTGCTGGTCGGTACGGCCCAGGTACGTCAGGTTCCCGTCGGGCCGCCGGAACACCAGGTCCCCGGTGCGGTACATACGCTCGCCGGGTGCGCCGAACGGGCACGCGACAAAGCGGTGCGCGGTCTGGGCGGGCTGCCCGAGATAGCCGCGGGCGATGCCGACGCCCGCCACGTACAGCTCACCGGGAACACCGTCCGGCAGGGGCCGCAGCCACGGGTCCAGGACGTACACGTCGGTGTTGTCGATCGCCACGCCCACCACCGGGTCCTGGCATTCGAAGGTGCCGACGCCCAGGGTGTTGATGGTGTACTCGGTGGGGCCGTACAGGTTGTAGCCGACGGTCCCCCGGGTCTCGGCGAGCCGCCGCCACAGCATCGGGGTCACGGCCTCGCCGCCCAGCAGCACCAGCGCCGGCCGCCGCTCGGGGTTGTCCAACAGGCCCTCGGCCAGCAGCTGTTGCGCATAGGTCGGGGTCACGTTGATGACGTCGATCCCGTGCTCCAGGCAGTACTCGACCAACCGGGGCGCGTCACGGCGCAGTTCCTCGTCGCAGATGTGCACCTCGTGCCCGTCGGCGAGCCACAGCAGCTCCTCCCACGACATGTCGAACGCGAACGACACGGTGTGCGCGATCCGCATGACCCGGTGGTCGTGCTCGGCGAGGACCGGCTCGAAGATCCGGCGCCGATGGTTGATCAGCATGTTGGTGAGGCCCGCGTACTCGGTCACCACGCCCTTCGGCTTCCCGGTCGATCCGGAGGTGTAGATCGTGTACGCGGGGTGCCGCAGCCGGTTCGGGTCGTCGGGCGCGAACGTGCGATACGGCTCCGCCTGCGGCAGCGGGCGGTCCAGCTCGATCAGGTCGCCGGTCAGCCGGGGCGACACGGCGCTCACGGTGAGGGTCACGTCCGGGCGGGCGTCCGCGACGATCGTGGCGATCCGCTCGTCCGGGTGGTCCAACTCCAGTGGCACGTAGGCCGCGCCGACGCGCAGTACGGCGAACAGCGCCACGATCGAGTCGAGCGAGCGCGGTATCGCGAGAGCCACGGTCGTCTCGGGTCCGATCCCCCGCCGGGCGAGCACACCCGCCACCGCGCGGCTGCGGTCCCGGAGTTGGGCGAAGGTCATGGTCGCGCCGTCGGCGACCAGCGCGACCCGGCGGGGATCGCTGTCCGCCGCGCGGTCGAACCGGTCGACCACGGTGTCCGTGCCGACGTCCGTACGTGCGGCGGGCTCGGGCTCCGGTCCCACGCCGCGCAGCGCGCCGACCGGTCCGGTCGAGGTGGCCAGGTCTTCGAGGACGCGCAGGTAGTCGTCGAGGAGACGACGGGCGTTCGCCGTGTCGTCGTCGCGGTGCTCCAGTTTGACCGTCAGCCGGTCGCCGGGCGTGACGACCCAGGTGAACGGGTAGTGCGTGGAGTCGTCGGCCTTCACGGAGGTGATGCCGTGCCGGGCGTTCATCGCGGCGAACGCGTCCATGTCCAGGAAGTTCTGGAGCACGAACAGGTTGTCGAACAGGGTGTCGTGCCCACTGGCCCGCTGGATCTCGCCGAGCCCCAGGTGCTCGTGCTCCATCGCCTCGACCCGGGCCGCCTGGACGGCCGACAGGTACGCGCGCACCGTGTCGTCCGGCCGGGCCCGCGTCCACATGGGCACCGTGTTGAGCAGCACACCGACGATGTCGGACAGGCCCTCGCCCTCCCGGCCCGACACGGTCACACCGAACACGGCGTCACCGCGGCCCGTGTGCGCGCCGAGGAGGAGGCCGAACGCGCCGGTCAGCACAGTGTTCAGGGTGACGCCGTGCGCCTTGGCCGATTCCCGCAGCAGTTGGGACAGTTCGGCCGAGACGGTGTGCACGAGGGCGCGCGGCAGGTCGTCCGAGCGGGCCGGCTCCGGCCCGGCGAGCAGCGTCGGGCCGGGGAGTGCGGCCAGGTGCCCGGCCCAGAAGCGTTCCGATACGGCGGGGTCCTTGGCGGCGAGCGTCCGGGCGTGGTCCTCGAAGCTCGGTGTGGCCGGGGCCGCGACCAGTGGCTCACCGGCGACGGCGGCCTGATAGGCGTCGAACAGGTCCCGCAGCAGGATCTCGCGGGACCAGCCGTCCCACAGCAGCAGGTGGTAGCTGAGCAGCAGGCCGTCCCGGTCGTCGGGCAGCCGCACCACGGTCAGCCGGACCAGCGGCGGCTCGGCCGGGTCGAATCCCGTGTCGCGGTCCCGGGTGCGCAGGGCCTCGACGTCCGCGTCCGTCGTCAACTGGACGGTGCGGACACCGACCCGCCGGCCGGCCTTGAGGCTCTGGACGGGGTTTCCGTCGTCGTCGGTGGTGAAGCCGGCGCCCACGACCGGGTGCCGGGCGATCACGTACGCCATGGCCTCGGCCAGCGCGTCGGTGTCCAGCCGCCGGTCGAAGGTGAACCAGCTCTGCGCGACGTAGTGTCCGGCCGCGCCGGCCAACTGGGCCTGGAAGAACAGGCCCCGCTGGAGCGGGGTGACCGGAGCCGTCCGCCCGGCCGTCGCGGAGGCGTCCGCGATGCGCTCAAGTGCGGTGCGCCAGTGGTCGGTTATCGCGTCGGGGACGCCTTCGGCGAGGGTGAACGCGGCGTGCAGGCTTCCGGTGGCGTCGTCGGTCCACGCGTTGACCTCGACGGCGTACGGGCTGCCCGGATCGCCGCCGTTGAGGCGCGGTGCCTGCGACTCGCCGCCCCGGCCGAGGTAGTTGAACAGCACCTGCGGGCGGGCGGTCAGCAGCGGGGCCGTCTGCGGGTTGAGGTAACGGAGTTGGCCGTACGCGACGTGCCCGCACTCGTCCGGCTGCCGCTCGGCGACCTCGCGCGCCGCCGCGACGGGGTCGGTGTGCGGCGTGAGCCGCACGGGCGCGATGGAGGTGAACCAGCCGACCGTACGGGTGTAGTCGTGGTGGTCGAGGGCGGGGACCCGGCCGTGCCGCTCCAGTTCGATCGCGAGGTCGGTGGGCGACGGCTGACTGTGTGTCAGCGCGGCGCGCAGGGCGCCGCACAGCAGCTCGGTGAGACCCACACCGAGCGCGGCGGGCGCGGTGCGCGTCACTCGGTCGCTCACCTCGGGCGCGAGGACGACGGTGGTCTCACGCGGCCTCTCGACCGCGCCGAGCAGCGCGGGGGCCTGGAGTGTGGTGATCCAGTGCCCGAGACCGTCGATCGCCTGGGCGGACCCGGCGGCCAGTGCCTCGGCGTACTCGGCGTACGACGTGGTGGGCGGTGGCAGGTCCGCCCCGCGCATCGCGGTGGCCAGGTCGTCCAGCAGGATCAGCCAGGACACCGCGTCGACGGCGATGTGGTGGACGGTGACCACGAGCGTGCGGCCGGCCTCCAGCCAGGAGAACGCGATGACGTCTCCGGACTCGGGATCGAGGCGTCCGGCGGCCTCGTTCGCCGCGGCCGTCGCGTCGGCGGCGTCCGTCCGGACGACGGTGACCTCGCGGGCGGGATCGGTACGCAGGGTCCACACGCCGTGCTCGACGCGCAGCCGCAGGCGCAGAACCGGGTGAGCGGCCACAACGGCGTTCGCGGCGCGCTCGGCGTC
Source organism: Streptomyces sp. NBC_01508 (assembly GCF_045040315.1). Classification (NCBI taxonomy): domain Bacteria; kingdom Bacillati; phylum Actinomycetota; class Actinomycetes; order Kitasatosporales; family Streptomycetaceae; genus Streptomyces; species Streptomyces sp. NBC_01508. The sequence goes on from NZ_CP109419.1 coordinate 550,839, forward strand.
GGCGAAGCCGGTGCCCTCGGCCGCCACCAGTGCCCTGGCCTGGGCGAACCGGGCGAGCGAGCCACCCAGTTCGCGCCGGCGCAGGATGATCGGCGTCGGTGTCAGCGGGCCGTCCGCGGGGCGGGCGGGCGCGGCCGTCTCGGTCTGCGGTGCGCTGTCGGCGAGGTGCTCGGCCAGGGCGCGCGGGGTCCGGAACAGGAATACGTCGCGGGGCGCGATCGGCAGGCCGAGCGCCCTGGCCCGGTTGATCACGGTGATGGCGACGATGCTGTCGCCCCCGGCCATGAAGAAGTCGGTGTCACTGGCGATGTCGGTGCCCGGCAGGGTGTCGGCGAAGATGCCGACCAGCGCGGCGAGCGTGGATTCACTCGTGGCCACGGAGCTGTCGTCGTCCTGCGCCGATGCCGGTGCCTGGGCCGGTGCCTGGGCGGCGCGTTCGGTCAGGGCCTCGCGGTCCAGTTTTCCGTTGACCGTCAGCGGCAGGGCGTCGACCGGCAGCACCCGGCCCGGCACCATGTGCGCGGGCAGTTTCGTGGACAGCGGGCCGGTGACATTGCCGGGCACCCGGCCCACGATGTGCGCGACGAGGTGATCGCCGCTGTCCGCGACGGTGACGGCCGCGTCGACCACGCCGACCAACTCCCTGATGGCGGACTCCACTTCGCCGAGTTCGATACGGAAGCCCTTGAGCTGCACCTGGTCGTCGGCGCGGCCGGTGAACTCCAGTTCGCCGTCGAGCGTGCGGCGGGCGAGGTCGCCCGTGTGGTACATGCGGGAGCCGTCGCCCGCGAACGGGTTCGCCACGAACCGGCCGGCCGTGAGGCCGGGCCTGCCCAGGTAGCCGAGCGACACCTGGTCGCCCGCGACGTAGATGGCGCCCACCCGGCCCGGCGGCACCGGGCGGAGCCGGTCGTCGAGCAGGTGGGTGACCAGGCCGGGGATGGGACCGCCGATCGGGCTGACATCGTCGCCGGAGCTGACGGGGCCGACGGGGTCGGCGAGGCCGAAGTCGTCGTCGGTCAGCACCCGGTGGGTGACATGGACGGTGGTCTCGGTGATGCCGTACATGTTGACCAGCTCGGGCGAACGGGTGCCGTGCCGCTCGACCCACCCGCGCAGCCGCCCGGGATCCAGCGCCTCGCCTCCGAAGATGATCCGGCGCAGCGCAGTGACCGGTTCGCCGGCATGCCGGTCGGCCTCGATGAACTGGTAGAAGGCCGACGGGGTTTGGTTGAGAACGGTCACCCCACGCTCGCGGACCAGCCGGTGGAAGTCGACCGGGGAGCGCGTCAACCCGTACTCCGGCACCAGCAGTTCGCCGCCGTGCGCCAGCGCGCCCCACAGCTCCCAGACCGCGAAGTCGAAGGAGAAGGAGTGGAACTGCACCCATACGTCGTGCGGCCCGAAGCCCATGTCGGGACGGGTGTTCGCGAGCAGTGACACCACGCTGGAGTGCGGGACGACGACGCCCTTGGGCCGGCCGGTCGATCCGGACGTGTAGATCACGTACGCGGGGTCGCGCCAGTCGACGTCACTCTCAACGGTCTCTACGGCGTCGAGCGGCGGCTCGTCCCCCTGCACGAGTACGCGGGCCGACACGCCTGCCCGCGACAGCAGTTGGGTAAATCGCTCTCGCTGGTCGCGGTCCACGAGAACGACCTGCGGGGCGGCGTCGGCGAGGACGTACTCCAGCCGTTCGTCCGGGTACGCCAGGTCCAGCGGTACGTACGCGCCACCGGCGGTGACGACCGCGACCAGGGCGACGACCTGCTCGACGGAGCGCGGGACGGCGACGGCGACCCGCTTGCCGGGGCCGACTCCGGCCGCGCGCAGTCCGGCGGCCAACTCGTCCTTGGCTTCGGCCAGTTCGCCGTAGGTGAGGGACCGGGTGACGCCGTCGAGAGCGCACTGGGTGACGGCGGTGGCGGCCGGGTCGCGGTCCGCCGCGGCGTCGAACAGCGCGCCGAGGGTCGTCGGGGTGAGGGACGCGGGAAGCCGGCCGGTCTCGGGTGCCAGGTCGGCGACCGGGGCGTCCGGCCGGGTGAGCAGTCCGGTGAGGGTGCGGGTGAACGTACGCAGGATGTCGCGGGCACTCGTCTCCCGCACCAGTTCACCGTCGTAGATCAGGTTGAAGCGCGGGCGGCCGTCGCCCGCGCGCTCCACGACCAGGGTCAACGGGTAGTGCGGGGCGCCCTCGTTGACGATGTCGGCGATGCCCAGCCCGTCGCCGGATCCGCGCAGCGCGGCCACGTCGGTCGCGATGTCGAACACCACCAGGGTGTCGAACAGGGCGCCGGCACCGGCCTGGCGGCCGATCCTGGCCAGCGAGACATGTTGGTGCGGCAGTACCGCGCTCTGGTGTTCCCGGACGGCGGCGAGCAGCTCGCGCGCAGTGGTGGTGGCGGCCCAACGGGCGCGTACGGGGATCGTGTTGATGAACAGGCCGACCATGTCCCCGATGCCGGGCACATCCGCGTCCCGCCCGGACACCGTGGAGCCGAACACGACGTCATCGCCGTGCAGGATGGCGCCCAGCGTCAGCGCCCAGGCGCTGTGCACGGCCACGCTCAGCGGCACGCCGGCCGACCGGACGGCCGCGTCGATGTCGTCCTCGACCTCCAGGAACGTGTCGGCGAACCGGTCGGACGGGGTGTGCCCCTCGGCGACCAGCGAGGGGCCGGGCAGTTCGGCGAGTTCGTCGCGCCACACCCGGTCGCTCTCGTCGTCGTCCCGGTCGGCGAGCCACCTCAGGTAGTCGGGGAAGCCGCCGAGCGGGTACACGGTGCCCGGCGCGTCGTACTCGGCCAGCAGCGCGCGCAGCATCGGCGGCACCGACCAGCCGTCGGCGATGATGTGGTGCACGGTCTGCACCAGGACGTTCCGGCCGGAGCCGGCGCGGATGAGGGTGTACCGCATCAGCGGTCCGGTGGCCAGGTCGAACCCGGCGACGCGGTCCCGCTCGGCGTACGCGCGGATCTCGTCGTCGGTGATGCCGGGGCGGTCCAGGACGGTGAACGGCGCCTGGACACCGCTCTCCAGGACGGAGACCACCCGGCCGTCCGCGAGGGCGGTGAACCGCGCCGCCAGGTTCGGGAACAGCGTGAGCAGCCGGGTGGCCGCCGCCGCGAGCCGGTTGGCGTCCACGTCCCCGCCCCCGCCCATGTCGCCGTCCAGCGTGAGCAGTTGCTGCTCGACGTAGCTGCCCGTCGAGTCGTCGTCGTAGACCGAGTGGAAGTACAGGCCCTCCTGCAACGGGGTCAGCGGCAGGATGTCCCGCAGCGCGGGGCCGTCCAGGGAGTCGACATCGGCCTGTGTGAGCGGCACCAGGGGGAAGTCGCTGGGTGAGTGGCCGCCCTGGTCGAGCGCGGTCAGCGCCGCCAGCCCGGTCAGGGCACGGTGGAAGTACGCGCCGAGCGTCGCGATGTCCTCGTCGGTGAACATCCCGTCGGGCCAGGAGACGGTGGTGACCAGGTCGTACTCGCCACTCGACGCGGATTCGGCGATCGCGTTGAACTCCAGGGCACGCGGCAGGCGCATCCTCGGGTCCCGCTTCTCACCCAACTGACCTGTGTTACCGGCGAGTTGCCAGTCCCCGGACGCTCCCGCGTCGAAGCGCCCGAGGTAGTTGAACAGCACCTGCGGTGCGGGCGCGGCGAACTCGGAGTGGGCCAGGTACCGCAGGGCGCCGTACGACACACCGTTGTCCGGCACTCGGGCGAGGTCTTCCTTGACCGCCTTGAGCGCGGCGGCCAGATACTCGGGTGCGGTGAGATCAGCCGCCGCTCCGGGGTCCACGGTCACCGGGAACAGGGTGGTGAACCAGCCCACGGTCCGCGACAGTTCGGGCTCGAAGCCGGCCGTGCCGGCCACGAACCGCCCCTCGCGTCCGTGGCCTTCGAGTTCGATGTGGGCGTGACTCTGGTTCTGCCCGAGGTCTCGACGCCACCGGGCGAGGGTGACGGCGAGCGCGGTCAGCAGCACGTCGTTGACGCCCGCGTGGAACTTCGCCGGAATCTCGCCCAGCAGCGCGGCCGTGACCTCGGGGCCGGCCGAAACGGTCCGCGTCCGCTCGCGGGCGACGGTGTCGGCATCGGACAGCGCGCGCCTGCCCACCGGCAGGTCGGCGCCCGGCAGTTGACGCCGGAAGTAGGCGCTGTCCGCGTCGAACGCCGCGCGCTCCAGCAACTGCGTCCAGCGCCGGAACGAGGTGCCCACCGGGGGCAGTTCGACGGGCGCGCCCGAGGTGAACCGCTGCCACGCCGTGGCCAGATCGTCCACCAGGATCCGCCAGGACACACCGTCGACCACCACATGGTGGACGGCCACGACCAGTTGGCGCGCCTCGCGGCGCCAGACCACGCTCAGCATCACGCCGTTGTCCGGGTCGAGCGCGTCGGTGGCGAGCGCGACGCACTGATCCAGCGAACGGTCACTCTCCTGCCAGTACGTGACGGCCCGGTCCGCCTCCCGGTCCGCCTCCGGGTCCGCCTCCGGGTCCGCCTCCGGGATGTCGAAGCTCCAGTGGTCTCCGCGCACCAGCCTGGCGCGCAGCATGTCGTGCCGCCCCACCACTGCGGCGAGGATCTTGTCCAGGGCGTCGGCGGTCAGCTCCGCCGGGGCGTTCAGCACCACCGACTGCACGAAGCCGTCGATCGCGTCCGTGGTCTCGCCGAGCCACCGCACGATGGGCGATCCCACGACGGAACCGGTCGGCACGTCGCGGTGGTCCACGGTGGAGACGTCCTCACGGCTCGCCACCGCCGCCAGCGCCCGCACGTTGCCGTTGGTGAAGATCTGCCGCGCCGTGACATAGAGGCCCGCCTCGCGCAGCGCGCTCAGCAGCGAGATCGCCAGAATGCTGTCCCCGCCGAGCTGGAAGAAGTCCTGGTTGACCCCGATCTCGTCCAGCCGCAGCACCGCCGCGACCGCCGCACACACCACACGCTCGTCCTCGGTGACGGGCGCGACGACCGGACCCGTGCCGATCACGGGCTCCGGCAGCGCGTTCCGGTCGAGCTTGCCGTTCGCGGTGAGCGGGAATTCCGTCATCACGACGGTGTGGGCGGGCACCATGTACTCCACCATGTGCTCGACGGCCCACGCCTTGACCTGGTCCGCCCGCAGATCCTCGCTGCCGGCGGCCGGGATCACGTACCCGACCAGGTAGGTGCCGCCCGCCGCGTTCTTCTTCGCGACGACGCAGGTGTGCCGTACCGAGGGGTGTTCCGCGAGACCGGCCTCGACGTCCTCGATCTCCAGCCGCATACCGCGGATCTTGATCTGGTTGTCGGCCCGGCCGAGGAAGTCCAGCGACCCGTCCGGGGCGAACCGCGCGAGGTCACCGGTGCGGTACAGCCGGGACCCGTCGTCGGCGAAGGGGTTCGCCACGAACCGCGACGCCGTCAGGCCGGGCGCGTTGACGTACCCGCGCCCCAGCAGGAACCCTCCCGCGTACAGCTCGCCGCCCACCCCGACCGGAACCGGGCGCAACTCGTCGTCCAGCACGTACAACTGGGTGTTGGGGTTGGCCTTGCCGATGGACGTCGACAGGCGTTCCGCCGCGCCCCGGTAGATGACGTGCGAGACGCCGATCGTCGTCTCGGCCGGGCCGTAGCCGTGGTAGAGCGGGATGTCGAGCCGGGTGCGGAACCGCTCGTACAGCTCCGGGGTCAGCACTTCGCCGCCGCACCACACGTGCCGCAGGCTGTCGAGGCGCCCGGTGTCGCCGGCCATCTCCAGCAGTACGTCCAGCATGGACGAGACCAGGTAGGTGAAGGTGACGCGCTGCTCGGCGATCACGCTCAGCAGGTGGTGCGGATCGCGCTCACCGCCGGGCCGCAGGACCACCAGTCTGCCGCCGGACACCAGCGGCAGGAAGATCTCGTTGATGGAGATGTCGAAGGACAGCGGCGCCTTGAACAGCGAAGCGTCGTCGTGGCCGAAGCGCAGAATCTCGTCAACCTGCCACAGCAGGCGCTCACTTATCGCCTCGTGCCGGATCATCGCGCCCTTGGGCCGCCCGGTCGAACCGGACGTGAAGATCACGTACGCCAGGGCCGCGCCAGGGACGGATATCCCGGTTCCCTCGGCGGGGTAGGCACCGAACCGCCAGTCGTCGAGGTCCACGGCCTCGGCTTCCGGTTCACCCGCGCCGGGCTCGCCCGAGGAGTTGAGTTGCCGGACGACCCGGGCGTCCTCGATGACGACGGCGCGGCGCGCGGCGGGCCACTGCGGATCGAGCGGTACGAACGCGCAGCCCGCCTGGAGCACGGCGAGCAGCCCGATCACCATCTCGGCGGAGCGGCCCAGTGAGATGCCGACGACCTGTTCGGCGGTGAGGCCGCGTTCGATCAGCCGGTGCGCCAACTGGCTGGACAGCTCGGCGGTCTGACGGTAGGTCAGTGATCGGTCCTCGTCGACGACGGCGATCGCGTCCGGCCTGGTCCGGGCCTGCTCGCGGAACATCTCCACGACGGTCGGGCGGACCCGGTCGGCCGCGGTGTCGTTCCACTTGGTCAGGGCCTCGATCCGCGCCGCCGCGCCGGAGGGGCCGATGGTGCCGATGGGGCGGTCGGGGAAGTCGGCCAGGTCGTCCAGCGCGAGCTGCGCGTCGGCCGGGAGGACACCTTCGGGGACGGCGATGCGCCAACCGTCCAGGCCGTCCGCGCCGACTTCCCAACCGCCGGGACCGGCACCGCCGTTGTCGACCCAGCCGAGGACATCGGCGAACAGCGTGCCGGGCGCGAGGTCGATGCCGTCGGGACTGCGGCCCGTCGCCCAGTACGACAGCCCGACGGCGCACGCTTCGGCGATGGTCCGGTCGCAGTGGTCGCCGGTCCGCCGGCGCACGTCGGCCAGGCGCGCGGGAGAAAGCAGTACGAGACGAGCGCTCGGTTCCATCGTCGAAGACATCGAAGACTCAGCATCCCTTCCAGGCATGAAAAGTTAGCCTAGCCTAACTTAGGCTCACCTAAGTGGGGCTGGCCTAACTACCTTCTCGCCACGCGCGCCACAGCCGTGCGTACCGACCGCCCAGAGCCACCAGCTCCTCGTGCGTGCCACGCTCCACCACCCGCCCCGCGTCCAGCACGGCGATCCGGTCCGCCGCCATCGCCTGGGTCAGCCGGTGCGCCACGAACAGCGTGGTCCGGCCCGCGCACGCGGCCAGCACGGCCCGCTCCAGCTCGGCGGCGCCCTCGCTGCCCGCCTCCGCGGTCGACTCGTCGAGCACCACGACCGGAGCCCGGCCCAACACCAGCCGCGCCAGGGCGATCTGGGCGACCTTGGTGACGTCCAGGCGCTCGCCGCCCTCGCCGACCACGGTGTGCAGCCCGTCGGGCAGCGCGTCGACCCACCCTTCGGCGCCGACCGTACGCAACGCGTCCATCAGGCGGGCATCGGTCGCCTCCGGCGCGGCGAGCCGCAGATCGTCGGCGAGCGGACCGGAGAACACATGCGTCTCCTGCGTCAGGATGCTCACCAGGGCCCGCGCCCCCGCCTCGTCCAGACCGGCGAGATCGTGCGACCCGACCCGCACCGACCCGGCCTGCGGGGTCCCGATGCCGGCGATCAGCGCGGCCAGCGTCGACTTGCCCGCACCGGTCGCGCCGACCAGGGCGAGCGAACCACCGGCCGGAATGGTCAAGTTGACGTCACGGAGCACCGGTTCGTCGGTGTCGGGATAGCTGAACGTCAGCCCCTCGACCGTGATCGGATACGGCGCGGCCTCCGCCGAAGCGACGGAACCGTCACCCACCAGCCGGTCCTCCGCGTCCTCCCCCAGCACCCCGACCAGACGGGTCAGGCTCGCGCCCGACTTCTGCGCCTCGTCGAAGGTGAACATGATCGCGCCCAGCGGGGTGAACAGCCGGTGGAACATCAGCGGGGCCGCCGACACCTCGCCGAGGGTGGCGGCATCGGCCTCCAACAGGGCGTATCCCACCACGAGGATGAGGACGAGCCCGATGAACTCGGCGCGGTTCTCCCTGCCGACGAACCGGCCGAAGAACCGGAACACCTCGATACCGAGATCGCGCACCCGCCACGACTCACGGGTAACCGTCTCGCGGACGGACTCCTCAAGGCGGTACGCCCGTACGGTGTCGATCCCGTTCAGTCCGCTGATCAGCGCCTGCGCGCGGTCGGCCTGGGCCACCCGCTGCTCGCGGTAGAGCGGGGCGGAGCGGGGGAGGTACCAGCGCAGGGCCAGCGCGTACGCGGGCAGCGCGCCGGCGCCCGCCAGGCCGAGCCGCCAGTCAAGACCGAACATGCCGACGGTGGCGATGAAGACCAGCACGCCCGCCGAGAACACCGTGGGGATAGCCGTGCGGATCCCCTTGGACAGCACGGCCACATCGTCACCGACACGGGACAACACGTCGCCCCGGCCGACCTGTTCGACGCGGGTGCTCGGCATTGCGAGCACCGCGCGGACGGCGAGCTCCCGCAGCCGCGCGAGCAGATCCGCGCCCAACCGCCCGATCAGATACGTCGACACGGCGGTGGCCGCCGCGCCGAGCAGCGCGGCGGCCGCCATCAGCACACCGACCGTCACCAGGACCGAGCGCGATTCGCCCTCGACCACCCCGTCGACCACCCGGCCCAGCAGCAGCACCGGGAGCACCTGGAGCGCCGCCCCGACCACGGTGGTGAGCACGGTGGCGACCGTCAGCCACGGGGCCTGGCGGCAGTGCGCCATGACCCACCGGGTGGCCTCCCGTCCGGTCGCCGTGCGCAGGGCCGCCGGGGCGACACGCGTACCGGTGGCGCTCACCCGCGAACCAGGGCGGGTCGGGGACGGAGTCCGTGACGCGGTCGGTGACGCGGCCGGGGACGGAGTCCGTGACGCGGTCGGTGACGCGGCCGGGGACGGAGTCCGTGACGCGGTCGGTGACGCGGCCGGGGACGGAGTCGGTGACGGGTGTGACGGATCACCCTCACTCGGCGGCCGACTTGACGAGCTCGTCGATCGCGAACGGCAGGGAGAGCAGGGTGCCCTGCGACATGGCCGCGCCGACCGCCGGGCCCTCACTGTCCAGCACGTACGACACCTTCCCGCCCTTGACGGCCGACAGGTTGGCGAACAGCTTGAACTTCTTCAACGCCTCCTGGTCCGCCTGGTCGTTGATGACGAAGATGCGGTCGACGTCGACCAGGTCGACGCGCTCGGGCGACAGTACGGTGGAGAACTGGCCGTCCGCGATCTTGTCGATCTCCGTCGCGCCCTTGAAGCCGATACCCGTCAGCAGCCGTCCGCGCACGTCGGTGGTGGTGAACGCCGCGATCGAACCCTCGTACCAGGACACCGCGACAGCGGTCTGGTCCGCGAACTCGGGGTGTGCCTTCTTCGCGGCGTCGAGCTTGTCCTGGATGGCCTGCACCTGCTTGGTGCCCTCATCCTCCTTGCCGAGCGCCTTGGCAATGTGGACCGCGTTGTCCTGCCACGGCGCGCTGAACGGCTCCTTCTCGGCCTTCGTACGGCCCACCGTCGGGGCGATCTTGGAGAGCTTGTCGAAGGCGGCCTGGTCGATCTCGGAGTAGACCCCGATGATCAGGTCCGGCCGCAGGGCGGCGATCTTCTCGTAGTTGGGGCCGGAGTCGCCGTTCTTCATGACGACCTCGGGGCGGGTGTCGCCCCACTTGTCCTTCACCCAGGGCCACTGGGTGTTGATGTCGGGGGACTTGCCCGCCGGGTTCGGATACTGGTCGACCATGCCGACCGGCTTGATACCGAGAGCCAGGATGGCCTGGTCGTCCGTGTAGCCGACGGAGACGACCCGCTGGGGAGCCTTGGTGATCTTCGTGGATCCGAACGCGTGCTCCACGGTGACCGGGAAAGTGCCGCCGGCGGCAGCGGCCGGGGCGTCGTCGCCCGGCTTGTCCGTCGAATCGGAACCACAGGCCGTGAGGAGGCCGACGCCCAGGGCCGCGGCGGACAGTGTCGCCGCCAGTCGCCGCCATGGCTTCACGAGCGTCGTTCGATGGAAGAGCATCCGGAGTCCCTTGCGTTCGCGCTGTCCGCTGCGCCCTTGTGTGAGGGCAGCCAAACCTTATCCCGAGCAGATGAGGTTAGCCTAGCCTAACTTGTGAATTGCCTTTACCGGCAATCGGGTTGGACCGCGTACGGGCACGCGGCCCCGCACTACACGTGCGTACGCCCGAGCGGCACGATGAGCGGGCTGTCGCCCACCGGGGCGTCGATCACCTGGGCGCGCAACCCGAACGCCTCGTACAGCAGCTCGGCGGTGATCACGTCACGCGGATGCCCCTGCTCCAGGATCGACCCCTCCCTCATCACGATCAGGTTGTCGCTGTAACGCGTGGCCAGGTTGAGGTCGTGCAGCACCATGACGACGGTGCGCCCCGACTCGTGCAGATCGTCCACCAGGTCGAGCACGTCGATCGCGTGCGCCAGGTCCAGATACGTGGTCGGCTCGTCCAGGAGCAGGAGATCGGTGCCCTGAGCGAGCGTCATCGAGATCCAGACACGTTGGCGTTGCCCACCCGACAGCGAGTCGACCGGACGGTCTGCCAGATCGGCGACCCCGGTCATGGCCAGCGCGCGCTCCACGACATCGGCGTCGTCCGACGACCACTGCCGCAGCCAACTCTGGTGCGGATGGCGCCCCCTGGCGACCAGGTCGGCCACCGTCAGCCCCTCGGGGGCGACCGGCGCCTGCGGCAGCAGACCGAGCTTCTTCGCCACGTCCCTGGTCCTGAGCCGGCCGATGTCCTCGCCGTCGAGCACCACCGTCCCCTCGGTCGGCTTCAGCAGCCGCGTCAGGGTGCGCAACAGGGTCGACTTCCCACAGCCGTTGGGGCCGATGATCGTGGTGATCACCCCTGGCGGGATCACGACGTCGAGACCGTCGATGACGGTCCGGCCGCCATATCCGACCGTGACGCCTCTGGCCGCCAACCGCGCGGCGTCGGTGACGCCGGACTCGACCGTGGAGTTGATCGCGACGTCGGTCCCGATTCCGGCCTTGGTCCCGGCCTTGGCCCCGGTCCCGATCCCGGCCTTGGCCTCGGACTTGACCTCGGTGGTGTACTGAGCGGCCACAAGCCCCCCTTTATTTAGGTTTGCCTAACCTTTTCTATCATCTATCCATCTGCCTGAGGTTCGCCCGCACAAGCAGATAGACGAGGAACGGCCCGCCGATCGCGGCCGTGACCACACCGACCGGGAGGCTGATCGGCAGCGCCGTACGCGCGACCAGGTCGGCACCGATCAGCAGCAACGCTCCCACCAGGCCGGACGCCACCATCGGCGGCGTCGGGCACCTCGCCAGACGCATCGCCACCTGCGGTGCCACCAGCGCGACGAACGCGACCGGACCCGCCGCGCTCACCGCCACGGCGGCCAGCAGGACCGCACACAGCAGCAGAACCGCCCGCACTGCCGAATACCGGACACCCAGGCCCGCGGCGACCTCGTCACCGAGGTGCATCGGCTTGAACTGGAAGGCCGCACCCGCCACGACGACCATGAGGACGAGCGTGCACCAGATCGCCACCCGGACCTCGTCCCACGACCGGTTGTCCAGCGAACCGACCAGCCACACCTGGGCCTTGGCCACATCCCTGATGTCGGCCCTGACCAGCAGCCAGGTGGTGATCGCCTGCATCATGGCGCTCACCGAGATGCCGATGAGGATGAGCCGGAAGCCGTCGATCCCGCGCCGCCACGCCAGGAAGTACACCAGCAGCCCCGTACCGAGGCCGCCCGCGAGCGCCGCTGCGGAGAGGCCCACGGAGCTGACGACCGCCGCGGCGGTCCCGCCCGACACGGTCAGCAGGAACACCGCGACCGCGCCGGCTCCCCAGGTGATCCCCAGAATGTCCGGGCTGGCCAGCGGGTTGCGCGCGACGGACTGCGTGATGGCGCCGGACACCCCCAGCGCGATGCCCACGACGAGACCGGCCAGGGCACGCGGCATCCGCAGATCCATGACCACGAACTCGTCGACCTGCTCACCCCGGCCGAGGATCGTGGCGATCACGCGCGACAGCCCGATGGGGAAGTCACCGACGGCGATGGACAGGCAGAACACCAGGAAGGCAGCCGCCGTCAGCAGCAGCGTGACCAGCACCATCCAGGGCCGCCATACGAACGACGCTCGGCCGAACCGTACGCCAGGCACCACCGATCCCTGCCCGCCGATCCCGACACCCGTCTCGACATCTGCCCTGTCGTCTGTCCTGCTACCGGCCCCACCGTCTGTCCCGCTGCCGGTCCCGCTGTCTGTCCCGCTCATGCGCTCTTGAACTTTCCTCGCCACACGAGGCCCGCGAAGAACGGGGCCCCGAGGAGGGCGACGACGACACCCGAGTCCAACTCCCCCGGCCGCACCACCAATCGCCCCACGATGTCGGAGACCAGCAGGACGACGGCGCCGAGCAGACCCGCGTACGGCACCAGCCAGCGGTAGTCGGGACCGGTCAGATAGCGGGCCACATGGGCGACCATCAGCCCGAGAAACGCGATGGGGCCGCACGCCGCCGTCGCCGCGCCCGCCAGCAGCGTGATGGCGACGATGCCGACGGTACGGCTCAGCACGAGGTTCACTCCCAGCCCCCGCGCCACGTCGTCACCCAGGTTGAGCAGGTTGAGGGCGGGCAGCGTGGTCAGCGCCAACACCAGCCCGAGCACGATGAACGCGGTCACCGGCCAGATGACGTCGAATCCGACCCCGGCCACGGAGCCCGAGTTCCAGAACCGCAGGGCGTTCAGCGACTTCTGGTCCGACAGCGAGACCGCCGTGGTCATCGCCCCGAGGAAGACCGTGATGCCCTGCCCGGCCAGTGCGAGCGTCAGCGGGTTGCCGGCCCCCCTGCCGATGCTCGCGAGACCGAACACCACGACACCGGCGACCGCCGCCCCCAGGAAGGCGAACCAGACGTACTGGAACGGGTTGGTGAACCCGAACAGGGCAATCGCCGACACCACGGCGAACGAGGCGCCGGCGTTCACCCCGAGCAGGCCCGTGTCCGCGATCGGGTTACGCGTGTACCCCTGGATCAGCGCCCCGCCGACCCCCAGGGCGATGCCCGCCACGATCGCGAGCACCGTCCGGGGCACCCGCACGGTGCGCACGATGAGCCTGATCTCGGTGAGTCGCTGGTCGGGGTCCGGCACGCCGAACAGCCCGTGCCACACCTCGGCGGGACTCAAGGCACGCGCACCGACGGCCAGTGACACCACCGCGGCGATCGCGAGGATCACCACCAGGGCGCCCACACCCATGACCCGGTGCCTGCCGGCTTCTGTTGTGCCCTTGGGCCGAGGGCGTTCCACTGCGGTCGTGCGCATGTCGACGTACGTTATCCCTTATCCCGTAATCCCTTTGATCAGTTCGGCCGGCGGGTGACCGGCCGGGCCTCGCCGGAGGCGGACTTGGCGCTCCGGTCGAGCAGGGAATCCAGGATCTCGCCGACCCGGATCGCGGTGTTGGACAGCAGCGACGACGTGATGCCGTGCGTGTGCTCCGTACCGCCCTGGAGGTAGATGCCGCAGCGCAGGTCGAGGTCCGTCGCGATGCGGTAGTCGCGCTCGACGCGGACGCGGCCCTCGTCGTCGCGGAGGCAGCGCTCCGCGACCTCGCCGAGGAGACCGACGGGGTCGGCGGGACCGTAGCCGGTGGCGAACACCACGACATCGGCGTCGAGGAAGGTCTCCTCACCCGTGACAAGGGACTTCACCGTGGCGCGGGCCTTGTCCGCCGTCTCCTTGACATCGACCAGCCGGGACACGTTGAGGAAACGCAGCCGCTCGGTGCCGAGGACCTTCTCCCGGTACATCTCCCGGTAGAGGTCGTCGATCAAGTCGATGTCCACCACGGAGTAGTTGGTGTTCCCGTGGTAATCCATCAGCCGGCTCTTGACCTCGTCGGGGGCGGCGAAGTACTGGTCGACCGCCTCGGGATCGAAGATCCGGTTGGCGAAGGCGCTGTCGTCGGCGGGGCTGTAACCGTAGCGGGAGAAGACCGCGCAGATCTCGGCCTGCGGGAAGCGGCGGTGCAGGTACGCGACGTTCTCGGCGGCGCTCTGCCCGGCCCCGACGACGACGAACCGCGAGGGCGACGCGTCCGCCAACCCGTCGACCTTCGCCAGCAGTTCGGAGTTGTGCCAGACGCGGTCGCCACGCTCCATGCCCTCCGGCATCCGCGGCCGCAGCCCGGTGCCGATGACGAGGTTGCGGGCCCGGTGGATCACGAGCCCCTCCCCCGACCGTACCGTCACGTCCAGGTACTGCACGGTGCCGTCATGGACGACCGGCGTCACGCCGACGACCTCGTGGCCGTAGGAGACCATGTCGTCGACCTTGGCCGCGGCCCACTCGAAGTAGTCGTGGAACTCGACCCGCAGCGGGAAGAGGTTCTTGTGGTTGATGAAGTCGATCAGCCGCCCCTTGCTCTTCAGGTAGCAGAGGAAGCTGAACTCGCTGGTCGGGTTCCGGAGCGTCACCAGGTCTTTGAGGAAGGACACCTGCATGGTCGCGTCATCGATCAGCATGCCCCGGTGCCAGCCGAAGCGCGGTTGCTGCTCGAAGAAGTGAGCGGTGACCGACTCCTGCCTGCCGACGCGTGCGTTGTGCTCACTGAGCGCGATCGACATGGCCACATTGGACGGCCCGAAGCCGATGCCTATGAGGTCGTAGACCGGTGCTGCGTCGCCAGGAAGAACCTGTGACATGTCACTCCCATTCATACGGGAAAGCCGCCTGTGCGGCGTGGGGGGCAGGTAAGACATAGGAAAGATGGGCACGCCGACGAAGCGGCCACGTCAAAACTTAGGTGAGCCTAAGCTAATCTCTCGCGACTGTCGATAGGGCACCCGGGGTGCGGCGCCCGCCGACTGGGGTGCGCTATGGGGCAGTTGCAAACTAAGGCAAGCCTTGCTTAACTGCCCTGGCCAATCCCTGCTCCGAGGAGGAACCCCATGCGGGTCGTCATGTTCGGCTACCAGACCTGGGGACATCGCACCCTGCGAGCCCTGCTGGACTCCGAGCACGACGTGGTGCTGGTCGTGACACACCCCAAGAGCGACCACGCGTACGAGAAGATCTGGAGCGACTCCGTCGCCGACCTCGCCGAAGAGCACGGCGTTCCGGTGCTGATCCGCAACCGCCCGGACGACGAGGAGCTGTTCGCGCGCCTCAAGGAGGCCGACCCGGACATCATCGTGGCCAACAACTGGCGTACGTGGATTCCCCCGCGTATCTTCGGCCTCCCGCGCCACGGCACGCTGAACGTCCACGACTCGCTGCTGCCGAAGTACGCCGGTTTCTCGCCGCTGATCTGGGCCCTGATCAACGGCGAGTCCGAAGTGGGCGTCACCGCACACATGATGGACGACGAACTCGACGCCGGCGACATCGTCCGGCAGGAGGCGGTCCCGGTCGGACCTGCGGACACCACCACCGACCTCTTCCACAAGACAGTCGACCTCATCGCCCCGGTCACCATCGGCGCACTCGACCTCATCGCTGCGGGCCGGGCGGAGTTCACCAAGCAGGACCGCTCGCAGGCGACCTTCTTCCACAAGCGGTCCGTCGAAGACATCCGCATCGACTGGACCTGGCCGGCCGAAGACCTCGAACGCCTGGTCCGCGCCCAGTCGGAGCCGTACCCCAGCGCCTTCACCTTCCACAAGGGCAAGCGACTTGAGATCCTCGCCGCGGTGGTGTCCCAGGGCCGATACGGCGGTACGCCCGGCCGCGTCTTCTACCGCGAGGGCGACGGCGTGACGATAGTCGCCGGAGCCGACGCCCGCACCGGCCGCAACCACGGCCTGGCCATCACACGCGTACGCACCGAGGACGGCCGGGAACTGCCCGCGACGGAGTACTTCACCTCCATGGGCGGCTACTTGACCGGCCGCCCCTGACCCGCTGCCCCTTGGCGTGCGCCGTGTGTCGCCAGTACGGTCCCGTTGACCTGATGGTCCACCATGGCCCAAGGGGAAGGCGGAGAGTTGACCGAGCGAGACGGCTTACGAACGCTGCGCGTGCTGATGTGGGTACTGATCGCGGTCGATGTCCCGCTGTACGTGGGGTGGTTGGCCCGTGCCGCGTATCTGACGGGCCAACGGCGGCTGCCCGAGGGGGATCTCGTCCGCTGGGCACTACCGGTGCTGCTGCCCGCCACGGCGGTCGTGCTCGTTCTGGGCGCGGGCGCGATCTGGTGGGTGAGCGTCGTAGGCCGCTACGAGTCCCCCTTGTCCAAGCGCTGGATCTGGTCGGGCCCGGCCTTCGTCGCCACCTGCTCGGCGCTCTGCGGCACCGCCTCCGCACCGGATCCCGGGGTGCCGGTGGCGCTGCTCAGCCTGGTGGTGACCGGCCTGGGAATGGGCGGGCTGTTCCTCCTCCCGGCCGCGGCCTCGCGCCGACTGCCGGACGTCGTACGCCGCCGCGTGCGATCCGCCCCCGACGGTCAGGAGCGGCGGTAGGCACACCTGCCCCGGGGCACGTATCGATCGTCCGAAGCGGCGGGCGGCGCGGGCGGCGGGCAGCCGCCCGCCCGGAGCCCTCCGGGCGCACGAGACCGGCTTCTCCATCGGCTCGTGTGACGGCTGTGGTGCGGCTACTGACCTTGAAGTCGTCTTGTCGTAGGGGCTGACGGTTGGTGATCGTCGCGGTATGCCGGAGGTATGAGGTATCCGCAGGGTGGGGGTCTGACCGCGGAGAGGCAAGCATTTCGCGAGCGGGTCCGGATGGAAGCGGTCGCCATGTTCGCCGACGGACGTGGCAGTACGGAGATCGCGAAGGAGTTACGGGTCAGCGTCCGGTCGGTTCAGCGGTGGCGGCGGTCCTGGCGGGAGGCCGGCCAGGACGCGGTCCGTTCCCGCGGCCCGGTGTCCCGTCCGAAGCTGAATGACCGACTGTTCGCGGTGCTCGAGGAGGAGTTGGCCAAGGGGCCGGTCGCTCACGGCTGGCCGGACCAGCGGTGGACGCTCGCCCGGATCAGGACGTTGATCGGCCGACGGTTCCATAAGTCCATGACGCTGTCGGGGATCTCCCAGATGCTGCGGCGCCGTGGCTGGAGCCACCAGGTTCCGGCCCGTCGTGCCGTCGAGCGCGACGAGGCAGCCGTCGCCGGCTGGGTGAAGGAGGTGTGGCGGCACCTGGAACCACCGCGGCGGCGCTCGGGGCCTGGATCGTCTTCGAAGACGAGGCCGGATTCTCGATGACGCCGCCGACCTCACGCACGTGGGGCAGACGCGGATCCACCCCGGTCATCCGCGTCCGGGGTCGTTCCCAGCGTCGCTTCTCCGTGGCAGCCCTGTGCTGCTACCAGCCCGGCGAACGCTCCCGCCTGATCTACCGGCCCAAACGGCATACCGACCACAAGAGCGGTGGCCGCAAGAGCTTCGCCTGGACCGAGTACCGCGACCTCCTCATCGCCGCCCACCAGCAGCTCGACGGACCCATCGTCCTCATATGGGACAACCTGAACGTCCACAAAGACCGCCGCATGCGGGCCTTCATCGACGCACAGGACTGGATCACCGCCTACCACCTGCCGCCTTACGCACCCGACCTCAACCCCGTCGAAGGCATCTGGTCAGTACTCCGTCGGACCACCCAGGCCAACACCGCCTTCACCGGAACCGGTCTCACACTGACGACACCACGCCTACAACCTCAGTAACCGAGGGCGTCGATCCAGGCGTCGCCGGGCGGGGGCACGAAGAAGTAGCCGCCGCCGGTGGTAAGCACGTACTTGGCCAGCGCCTCGCCCTCCAGCCGTTTGTGGACCGCCTCGAACCCTTTGCCCAAGTCCCGCTGAAAACAGGAGAAGACGATCCCGGTATCGCCGTCGCCCCGGTCGTAGCTGTAGCTGCGCCGTACGAGGGCCGGTGGATCGCGGCGGTCGGGAGCGGCGAGCCGTACATGCGAATCGAGCGGCGTACGCCGGCCCTTCGGGTCGGCCGCGAAGTTCGGCTCCTCACCAACAGGCGTCCCGTCCAGCCACTTCCCGTTACGCCGCCGCCCCATGATCCGCTCCTGCTCATGGACGGAGTCCTTGTCCCACAACTCGGTCGCGAAGCGTATGACGCGGAGAACCTGATAACTCCCGCCGACGGCCCACTCCGGCTCCCCCTGGTCGGCCCGGACGAGGGCGCGGTCGGCGACTTCCCGCTCGGATTCCGGGTTCCCGAACCCCTCGGTGAAGTGAAAGGGATTACGGGCCAGCCCCCGGCCGCCCTCGACCCGATTGTCGGCCCGGAACCCGTCAATGCCCCACCGAATCCTCCAACCGGAGCGCTTGGCAACGCCCTTGACACCCTCGACGGTCTTCCGCACCTCTGCGGCGTCCTCCCCCGCGACCCGCACGAGAAGGTCTCCGTGCGACTGCGCGAGATCGAGCAGATCGCCGGGGAAGGACGGCATCACCTTCAACTGCCGGGGCCGCGCCCCGGCACCCTCGAACAACGACGCCCCCAACCCGAACCCCACAACGGTGCCACCCCCACCAACGGCCCGCACCTCCCCGACCAACGCCTTTTCCGCACGCCCCTGTTCCCCACCCGACCGACCCCGATCAAGAACGACGAACCCCGCCCGGCTCTCCGGGTGATGCGGCCCCAGCACCCGCGCCGCAACAGCGTCGGACCGCTCGCCGACCTCCGACGCGCCACCCCCCGCACGCACTGCGACCACACCCACGCCAACGAGCCCCAGCCCAACCGCCGACCCGGAAACCACCAACGCCCGACGTCGCACAACACGCTCCCTCACCCATTGGACCGCACCAAAACAATCTTGCCGTCAGCACCGGCCCGCTATCCCCGGGGAAATAGCAATTCGAGCTCAGCGAATACGAAATTCTTCCACATCGGACCACTCCCACACCGCGACACCTTCGAGTTCTCGAACCACCTCCCACACCCGAGCCACGGATCCACCCAAGGGAATATCGATCGCCACATGGCGGTCTCCACTCCATTCCACCTTCAAATCGGCATCACGGACAGCGGAAACCAAACTCTCTTTCGCCGCAAAGAATCTACCCGGAGGAATCGAGGGAGGAAAGAACACCCGAAATAGGCGATTCCCGGAAGATTGAACTATTTCGGTAATCACTCTGGCCTCCGTGTCGAGCGAAACAATGTCACCCATCACCAACCCGTAAACCCTGAAAGGCAAGCAGCAAACTTCATACCGCCCACCGCCTAGAGGGCGCAGCCAAATTTGCTCCATCTGGCCGCGAAACCCGAAAGGAGCCAGATCAACCATCGCAATATGGGCAGGCTCCGGCCTAATGGCTGGTTTATCATGAACGATAAAGCTGACTTGCGAACTCATCGACTGCCTCCCTGGGGCAAATATTGGTCTACCCGACATCAGCAAACAAACCGGGTAGACCAATGTCCAGAGACTGAGACTACCTCTTGATGTGGGGCGGCCAGTGAGGCGGCGGCCACGGGCCGGTGTAACCCGCCGGCGGGTTCAGCGGAGCCCCGCTGTCTTTCTTTGAACTATTGCAGTGCCTACACGCAGGTGTCGTGTTCGCGTCGGTTAGATCTCCTCCACGAATGCGCGGCTGAACATGATCCACCGCTTGCGCAGGGTTTGTCCTGCAGTACGAACACAAAGGCGTGGGTAGACTCGGGTTTCCATTAACTCCAATATTGTAATCCCTGAGCATATCGCGGGGAATCTTCTTGCCCGCCCCAGGACCTCCGCTCGCTCCAGTCGGTATATCGAAAATCGGCTCACCATTGAGACCACAGCCGGTCGGCCTATTTATATTGTGCACCAGGACCGGAGTGGCGCCTGCCAACACGTAGTAGGTGTGCAGGTCATCGACGGTGAGGTTGTAGACCGTCGTGCGTTCGGTGTGGTGGGTAACTGCTGTGATCTGGACCCAGGTGCCCGTGCTGGTCTGGAGCCATTGGCCCGCGGTGAGTTCGTCGGCTTCGATCCAGCGGCCGAGGGCGGGGACCCAGAACGGGTGGCCGTCCGCGGCGGTGAGAGTACTGGTCTTGCCGCCTGCCAGGGTGATGTCCACCAGTTGTTTGTCGCCCGTGCCCTTGATCAGGGCCGTTACCGGGCGGGGGCCCGACTCACCCGTCTCCGGGTCGGTGGCCAGGACTTGGTCGCCGATCCGGATGTCCTTGATCGGTTTGCGAGTGCCGTCCGCCAAGAGGACCGGGGTGTCCGCCGTGAAGCTGTTGGGGAAGCGGAACCCCTTGCCGCAGCCCGGCAGCTTGATCTTGCCGAGCATCCCGCCCGCGCAGCCCAGCGCCGCCGACGTGCCGACCTGACCCCAGTCGACCTTCCGGCCCGACAACCGCTGACCCAGCCAGTCCAATCCCGCCTCGCCCAGGCCGCCGATCACGCAGCCGGCCAGCATCGGGCTGTTGCCCGTAGGATCCGTGTAAGTCGTCGGGGAACTGAGTGCGTACTGGTAGAGGTTCGTGCCGCCGGCGTGGCCGATCGGGTCCTGGGAGATGAAACGGCCCGACTCCGGGTCGTAGTAGCGATTGCGGTAGTGGAGCAACCCGGTGCCGTCGGACTCGCGGCCCGTGAACGTGTACGGGTTGGACGAGGCCGCCCCGGACGTCGTCGGCTGGCCGTACGGGTCGTACGTGTAGCTCGTCGCGACCGTGCCGTCCGCGTTGGCCAGGCCCACCACCGAGCCCAGCGCGTCCGTCAGATAGACCTGCGTCGCGCCGTTCTCCGTACGCGTCAGGTACTCGTCCAGGCCCGACGTCGCGACCGTCGCCTTCGTCGCGCCCGAACCGTCCTGCTCCACCAGCGGGTTGGAGCCGTCGGTCAGGTACTTCCGCGTCGTGTCGCCCAGCTTCTTCGAGCTGCGGATGCCCAGCGGGTCGTAGCCGAAGGTCCCGCCGGCCCCGCCCCCGGTGGGGGTCAGGCCCGCCAACTGGCCCCGGGCGTTCCAGTTGTACGTCCTCTTGCCGTCCGACGTCAGTTGTCCGTCGGCGTCGTAGGTGAAGGAACGCCCGCCCAGGGACGTGACCCGGTTGTCCTTGCCGAACACCGCGCCCGATTCGGCGGCCGGGAGGGCGACGGAGGCCAGGCTGCCCGCCAGGCCCGTCTGGAGGCCCCGGGTGTCGCGGGTGTAGGTGAGGTCACCGACGCCGGTCGTGCCCTTCGTGTAGTCGATGGCCTTGACGGTGCCCGTCTTGTCGAGTGTGGTGCTACGTGTGATGCCGCCCGGCAGGGTCGCCGTCTTCTCCCGGCCCACCGCATCGAGGCCGAAGCTCACCGCCTGCTGGCCCGAGGTGACGGAGGTGAGGATGCTGGAGGTGTCGTAGCCGTAGACGGTGGTGGTCCCGGCCGCCGTCATCTCCTTGCGGCGGTCCGCCGCGTCGTAGTCGTAACCCACCGTGCCCGTCGGGCCGGTGACCGTCTTCAGCCGGTCGTACACGTCGTAGCCGAAGCTCTCCGTACCGGCCTGGGTGTCGGTGACCGTTTTCGGGAGGTCCACGGCGTCGTAGGCGTATGTGGCCGTGGACTCGGCCACTCCCGCCGCGTTCACCCCGTACCTGGTGTTCTTCGCCCGGCCCAGCAGGTCGTACTCGGCGGTCGCGACCTGACCCGAGCGGCTGGTGACCTTCGTCAGCCGGCCCGCCGGGTCGTATCCGAACAACGCCTGCGCGCCCAGCGGATCCGTCACCGACTTCGTACGGTCCGCGTCGTCGTACGCCCAGCTCGTGCTGTTCTGGCGGGCGTCGGTCAGCGTCCTGAGGTTGCCGTTGTCGTCGTAGTCCAGGGACGTCGACCGGCCCAGTGGATCGGTGATCGTCCGTGTCTGGTTCAGCGCGTCGTACGTCAGTGCCGTACGCGAACCCGCCTCGTCCGTCATGGCCGTCGGCCGGCCCGCCGCGTCCAGGAACTGGGCGCCGGTGCGGCCCTCCGCGTCCTTCACGGACAGCAACTCGCCGTGGCGGTAGATGTATTCGGTGACCGCCCCCGACGCGTCGGTGACCGTCTCGATCTGGCCGTCCGGCTTGTACGTCAACGCCGTGCGCCGGTTCTCCGGGTCGGTGACCGTCCGCAGATCACCCGCCGCGTCATAGCCGAACACCGTCTCGTTGCCCAACGGGTCCGTAACAGAGGTGGGCTGGTCGTACGGGCCGTTGTAGACGGCTGTGCCGGACATGCGTGCCTGCGCGGTGCCGGCGAGTTCGGTGGTGCGGGTGACGTAGCCGTTCGCGTCGTACGCCAGCTCCGTACGCCGACCGTACGGGTCGCTCACCGCGTCGATCCGGTGCCTCGGACCCCGGTGGTACTGCGTGCTCCGCGCCAGCGAACTCCCGTTCGCCTCGGTGTCCTTGACGCCGTAGCCGTCCGCGTCGAACTCCACCCGCCGCACCGAACCACCCGGCTGCGTCACACTCGCCGAGGTGACCTTCCCCGCCCCGCTCTGCGTGTACGCGAACGTGTACTTCGCGCCCTCGGTGAGTGTCTGTTCCGCCACCCTCCCGTCCGAGTTGAACGTGTTCGTCATATAGGTGATGCCACGTGCGTCGACCGCCGTCCTGACCCGGTTCGACGCGCCGTCGTAGGTGTACCGGCTGACCTTGCCCGCCGGATCCGTCACCGTCTCCAGACGGCCCACGCCGTCATACAGGTACGAGGTGGTGCGGCCCGTGTTGTCCTGCGCGGACGTGACACGGCGGTGCAGGGGGTCGTAGGTCAGCGAGATCCATTTTCCGCCGGGACTGGTGATACGGGTGATCTCGCCCTTGTTGCCGTTCAGGCGGGACAGCATGGTGCTGTTCCCGTGCCGGTCCCGGATCTCCCTCAGCGGCGCGTACTGCGGGAACACCCACACCGTGCCGTCACGGAACGTCAGGTCCCAGCCGCCCCGGAATCCCTTCCAGACAATCTTGGAACCCTGGTACTCCGAGGAGGTGTCGAGTGGTTCGAACTCCGCGTCCGCCCAGCCGATCCCGGGCGACGTACGGGTGAAGTGGACCTTGCTGCCGCCCGGCAGATAGAGATCGACCTCCTTCCACGGATCCTTGGAGTGCAGGAACGCGTTGTAGGAGAAGTCGCGGCCGATCCCGAACGCCCGCTTCTGTGCGTCGGCCTGCCAGTACGTCCGGGTCAGCTCGGCGCCACCGTAGGAGTCCGCGACCGCCAGGTCCGTACGGGAGTCGGTGAGCAGGCCCGTCGACAGCTCGACCGGGTCCCCCGACAGCCAGTCCATGACGTCCTGCATCCAGGAGATGTCCCACGGCATCAGGTCGTCGGTGTGGAACATCGCGCCGTGGAAGGCCCAGATACGGGTCTTCTTGTCGGGTACGACCTGGCGGCCGTCCGCCGACACCTCGCCGGTGCCGTAGACGTACCAGCCCTTCTTCTTCGGGTCGTAGTCCTGGAACTTGACCCGGGTGCCGGGAGCTTCACGGGTGTAGTTCGGGTAGACGATCTGCGCGCCCTTGGGGAAGACGTACGTACCCCCCTGCTGCACGGTGAAGTACACCGGCACGATGCCGTTCCCCGGCAGCGGGAACGGCGGCCGGTCGATCGGGATCGCCGTGATCCCCAGCTCCGTGACCGCCTTGCCGTCCTCGTCGCGGACCACCGAGCCCTTCGGGATCCGCACCTCAAGTCCCGGAATCTTCGGGGTCTTCAGTACGACATCGGCCTTCGCCGGGGCCGCGAACCTCACCGTGTTCTTCGTGTCCAGCGGCGTCATCCACACCGGGAACCCGAGATCCACCGTCCGGCCCGCCTCCGGGCTGATCTTGATGTCGTAACGCCCGTACTGGCGCTTGGAGTTGTTCGCGCTCGCGCCCTCGACCACCAGCGTCGTGTTGGTGTCACTGATGCCGCTCAGCAGGAACCTCCCCCGGGCGTCCGTCCTCGCCGACTTCTTGCCCACGGAGACGGTGACCTTCGCCAACGGCTTCCCGTCGAGCTTGAGGACATGACCGGTCAGCGCGGTGGTCTTCGGCGGGCCGCGCAAGGCCGGTGGTGCCTTCGGCGCCTTGCCGCGCTTCGTGATCCAATCCCGGCCCGCCAGGCTGGACTTACCCGGCTGCCAGGCATCCGGACCGGCCGGGGTGACGCGGGCCGCGGAGGACGTGTCGGCGCTGTCGGTCCGCGTCTGGCCGTCGCTCGGTCCGCCCGCCGACGCGTCGGCCCTGTCCGCTCCGGCGATCGCTGCCGCGGCGGTCAGCCCCAGGGTGTAAGTGCCGGTCTTGAGAGTGTTCGGGTCGACCGAGAGCGTGTAGGTGCCGGTGGCCGGGAGGGCAGGGAGGGCGTACGTCACGGCGGTCGCGCTCATCGCACGCCCGTCGACGAGCCACTTGCCGTCCGGGCCGGACACCGACAACGCCCAGGCGGCGGGCGGGGTGTTGAGACCGAGAGTGAGCTTCTGCCCCTGGGTGCCGGCGAACGTGAAGTGGCCGTTCTGGCCCGCCTTGGCGATGGTGACGGGTTTGCGCGTGCCGGTGGTGGCGAGCGCCCCGCCGTTCGCGTCCGGCACCAGGGTGGCCGTGGTCTTCCCGGTGGCCGGGGCGTTGGGGCGTACGAACAGCAGGTGGGCGCCCGCGACCAGCGGTGCCAGCAGGTCACCCTCGCCCGCCGTCTTGGTGAGCGATCCGAGGGCCGACTCCGTCCCGCCCGGTACCCGGTGGACCAGTTGCGACGACGTGCTGAGGGTGGTGGCGCCGAAGACGACAGCCGCGCCGTAGCCCGCCCCCGCGGCGGCGTTGACGGTGAACTCCAGTTGCTGCCCCGGACGGGTGATCTCTCCGGTGAGCGCGGGGGTCGCCGTCGAGAGGGCGCCCGCCTTGACCGGCTTCGACAGCCAGAGCGTCATCCCGCCGGTCGCGGCCTTCGCGGGCTCGAAGACCAGCGAGTACGCCGCTCCCGCCGTCAGACCGGTCAGGTAGAACGCCTCGGACGCCTTGCTCGTGGCGCGGCCGACGACCGTGCCCGCCCCGCCGCCGGGGCCGATGAGCCTGATCTCCGTGGAATCGGCGATGGTGTTAGCGGTGATGCCCAGGCCCAGCGAGGTCGTGGCGGGCGCCGTGAACCGTGCACGTATCAGCTGTCCCGCACGGGGCGCCGTCGCCGCGAGTCCGGCCGCGTCGACGGTGAGGGCGGCCTGAACCTCGGTGGAGAGCGTGAGGGCCGCCGATCCGACCGCGCCCTTGTAGGGATCGAGGACCACGCGGTAGGTACCGGTCTCCGTCAGCACGGGCAGCGGAACCGTCGCCGAGACGCCGGCCGACACGTTCAGTCCGTCGACCACCTTCGCGCCGGACGGCGCGAGGACCGTCAGATCGACGTACTGCCCGAAGGTGTTGCCGGTCACGCCGAGCGACAGCGCGACCCCGGTCTGACCTTGGAAGGACGATTCGGCATTCTGACCGATCCGGGCGACGGTCGCCGTCGTGGCGCCCGCCGTGGTCGACAGTGCCGGTACGACCACCGGACGCGACAGGGTCAGCGCCAGCTCACCGGCCCCGACGCCGCTGGTCGGCAGTACGACGATCGTGTAGGTCCCGGTCGCGGGCAGAGGGTCGCTGTCCCACTCGTCCCCCACGTCACCGTCGGATACGAGGAAGTAGTCCAGCAGCCCGCCGTCTGGCCGGCGGATCTCCACCCGGGTCGCCGAGCCGAAACCGGTGGCCGTACCGCCGAGGGACACCCGCTGACCCGCCGTGCCGGCGAACCGGGCGCGCCCTTGCTGACCCGCCCGGGTGAGTGACACACCGAGTGCCGCTCCGACCGGGTCGAGTGTGCCCGCGTCGACGTACGGCGACGCGGTCACGGTGACCGTGCCCTTGGCGTTTCCGACAGCGGGATCCAGTTCCAGCGCGTATGTGCCGGACTGGGGCAGCATGTCCAGGTCCATGCCGCCGGCCTTGCCTCCGGTGATGAAGGCGGTCTCGATCTGCGCACCGTCCGGTCCGTACAGACGCGCCCACACCTGGTGCGGCAGTGCCTTGGCGTCGATACCCAGGCTCAGCGACGTCCCCAACGTGCCGGAGAAGGTGAGGAATCGGTCCTGTCCCGCACGCTCGAAGACGGCTTGGGCGGGCGGCCCGGAGACGGTGAGGGTGCTCGTCAGGGGAGCCGACAGCGTGACCACGGCCGTGCCGAAGTTGCCCGATCCCGTTTCCAGGACGAGCGCGTACAGGCCTGCGACCGGTAGGTCGGTGAACTCCCCTTCGCCTTCCGGCCCTTGGAACGTGATGCTCCGCACGCTGTTGCCCAGAGGGTCCACCAGCCGCGCCCTCATCACGGAGTTGAACGTCGAGTCCGTGATGCCGACGTTGATGTCCGCACCGGCGGGAGCCTCGAAGAGCGCCTGGGCCGTATTGCCCGGTTTGGTGACCGAGAGAGTCGGCGGAGTCTCGTCGGTGAGCGATGTCTCGGCGGACATCTCCATCTCGCCGTCGGCGGAGCGCACGTCGAAGCTGGTGGTGGACGCCACCTCACCGTCCGGGGTGGCGACCTCCAGCGGGCCGTCCGCCGCACCGACCGGCACCAGGACGGTCAGGGCATTGCTCGTGCGGTTCGTCACCTCCGCGACCATGCCACCGCCGAACCGAACGACGTTTTCGGTGACCGTGCTCGCGAAATCGGCACCAGTGATGACCACGTGGCCGCCCGCGCCGCCGGTGGTTGGCTCGATCTTCGAGATCGACGGTGCCGCCGCGAAGGTGAACGACTCCGGCGACTGGGCCGTCGTACCGCCTGTCGTCACCGAGACCTTGCCGTTGGCCGCGGCGGCCGGGACCGTCACCACCAGCCGGGTGGCGGACGCCGAGGTGACCGTCGCCGCCGCCGTGCCGAACGTCACCGAGTTCGAAGCCGGTGTGGTCGAGAAACCGGTCCCGGAGAGGGTCACCTTCGCGCCCGCCTGAGCGCGCGCCGGGACCAGGGAGAGAACAGACAGGGTGCTCGACGCGAACCGGTCCACGCCGAGCCGGTTGCCCGCCGCGTCGTAGCGGTAACGGGCCGTCTCACCCGCCGGATCCGTCACGCCGACCAGCCGCGACGCCGCGTCGTAGGCGTACACGGCGTCCTTCGTGGTCGGCTCGGCGGCCTTCGAACTCGCCGGGGCCACCGGGCCGTTGGCCCTCTCGGGCTGCTTCGGCCGCGGAGAGGCAGGCGCCGAGGACGGGGAAGAGGCTCCCGGCGTCGGGGCGGGTGGCGCGGCCTCGGCCGACACCAGGCCCGCCGAGAGAGTCAGCGCGAGCAGACCGACCGTCAGCGATCGACGGTACGTGGACATACGTGTCCCAAAGCGTTCGCCGTGCATGCGCACCGCGCCCCTCCCCAGAGCCCCCTCGTGGGTCACCAAGGACCCATGACGCTCACACTCCCCATGCGAGCGGTCACAACATACACACAATCTGTCACGGCGAGGCAGAAGTGATGAGATCACGCCAACGACCTTGAACAGCAAGGCGAAAACGGCCGGATCACGCGCCGGGACGGCGGCCACCGGCACGGCGTGCGCGCGGGCGCGGCCCCAGGCCGACGGGAGCGCGTGGGCGACGGGAGCGCGCGGTCCCGATCCGTACCGACCCGTGCCGATCCGTCCTGACGTCGTAAGCCAGTGCTACGACCCGAAGGGTTCACCGGGTCCGCCCGGTGGCCACAGGTTCAGTCGGTCAACGACAGGCCGTTGATGAGCACTTCGGCCACATTCTCGGCATAGAGCCGCACACGGGTCTCGTCCGTCGAAGCCAGCTCCGGGCTCATCAGCGAGACGACTCCCTTCTGACCGTAGGGCGCGGTTCCGCCCGAGGTGAGCAGGAAATAGAAGATCTCGGCCGGGATGTTCTTGATTCTTCCCTGGTCGCGCAGCAGATCGAAGACAGGCATGAAGCGTGACCGGACGGGCTCGATGTAGTGGTGGTAGAGATACTCCGACCGATCGTTGGCGACCGCGCCCTCCATCGAGACAAGACGTGCCAGATAAGGGCGTGTGGCCGAGTACTCGATGAAATTCAGAGTCAGTACCCTCAGCCTTACCATGGGGTCGGCCAATTCGTCGTCGGCGGCCTCCAGATGGTCCCGGAGCGGTCGGAAGGCCCAGTCGACGGCGGCATGCCAGAGTCTGTCCTTCGAGCCGAAGCGCTGGTAAAGAAGATTGCGGCTGACACCCAGTTCTTCATTGACCGTCCGGAGCGAAACCCCGTTGTAGCCTGCACCGAGAAGGCTTCGATCGCTGCGGCCATGACCTGGTCGGTCGGGGCCAATTGGGCATCCTTGGGGGACGTCCCCGTGGGCGGACGGGGCGCGGTGGGGTATCAGACACGGGACCAGCTTAGCGGTGTCCGCTCTCCTCGGTTCGACACCGAGGAGAGCGGAGTGGAATTGCGGGACGGGGCGGCTATTCGAGGAGGACCCGGAGCGGATTCGGAGCGGATTCCGGGCGATTCTGATCCGATTCGGAACGGCTATTCGTCTACCGCGTGAGCTTGTCGACGGGAGTGAACTTCGCTTCGCCGCCCTCCAGGTTCGAGTTCAGGAACGCGTGACGATCGCGCCGGTTCACCTGGTCGATCCACCCGGCCACTCCGGGGACGTTCCGGCGAAGGGTCTCGCGAGTCAGATTTCCGGGGACGCGGGCGAGCGGGGCGAAACGCCAGAGGCCCACGTCGGGCAGGCCCGTACCGTCGTAGCTCTCCGAGCCGAGGTAAAAACGCGCGTGGCCGAGTTGGGCCTTGTAGCGGATTTAGCCGTAGATCTGGCGCAGACCCCGCGCGTCCTCCGGCGGAAGGTAGGTGTCCATGAACGACCGGCACAGTTCGCGGGAGTCCCCGTCGATCTTCGGCGCCTCGGCGAGCCCCATCAGCGGCTGGGCCGCGAACCCGTCCCGCACGGTCTCCGGGTACCAGGGCGGCTCGACACCCATGAGGTGTCCGACGTAGCGCCAGTGACGCATCATCGCCTCGATGTCGGCGTCGGTGGGCCGGTAGCCGAGGAGTTTGAGCTGCATTCCGGGGGCGAAGGAGCTGAGCAGCAGCGTCCCCGTCTGTGCGAACTGGCTGATCGGCACGCCCAGCCTGGCCCGGTCCCACTCGGGATGCGGAAGCAGGGTGTGGCGGATGATCGAGTGCAGGGTGCGCACGAACACCGCGGAGCGGCGTCCGACACCGCCGGGCCGCATGGCTCCGGGCTCGGTGGTGTCCGTCCAGAGACGGGAGGTCTCCAGGAACCGCCCGAACGCAGAACCGCCCGTGTACGCGCCGGTCAGCGCGAGCGGCTTGGCGACGGTTTCCAGCCCGTACGCGTTGAACGTGGCCATACCGAAGTACGGGTACAGCTCCTTGCCGTACCGCCGGAAGACCTCCGCGCCGTGCTCGACCTTCGCCCAGTCCACCCACTCCGGGTCGGTGTTGATCTGGTCGAACAGCGCCACCAGTTCCGCCGAGGGGTCCTTGACGCTCTCGACGCCGCCGAGGAGGGCCTGCTCGACGTCCTTCCTGGCGCGCGACTTGCCCTTGGTCGAGGCGAAGGCGGCGTCGATGTACGCGTCACCGAGCCGGTCCCCGGTGTTCATGGCCCGGCCGAACGCCGTCGCCAGTTCCTCGGAGACGTCGAGGTGGGTCTTGGCGTAACGCTCCAGCTTCCATTTGAGCGACTGTCCGGCAGGGGGGCCGATCGCCCGGAAGTACGCGAAGGACTCCGGGATGGGCACGTCGGTCGTCTCGGTCATGGTGATCACCGCTTTCCAGTGATGGGGTTCCCGGTGGTGGGGACTCCGGTGGTGGGGGGTCGGGTGGTGGGGCTTCCGGTGGTCGGGGGGCCAGTGGTCAGGGTTCCGGGCGGGACGCCGTTCAGTTCGTCCGCCAGTTCGTCCGCCAGTTCATCGGCCAGTTCATCGGCGACACGACGTGCGCGCCGCGTCGGCCAGCGACTCGTCGCGCCGCAGCAGTGCGGTGACGAAGGCGGAGCCGCGTACGTCCCGTCGGGGCGGGCCCAGCAGGATGTGGGTATGGGGACAGCCCTCGCCGAGGGAGTACGTGTACACCCGCTCCGAGCCGGTCACCCGGGTCACCGCCGCGCTCAACCGGGCCAGGAGCGGCCCGAGTTCGGCGCCCTCGTCACCGTTCAGAGTGCCGAGTCCTTCGGTGTGGCGCAGCGTCTGGGCCGCGACCCAGCCGGGCACCGGCATGGCCGGGTGCGGGGACACACCCCAGTGCGCGGTGCGCGTCAGCCAGCCGGGATCGGCGGCTTCGAGGGTCGTGCCTCGCACGAAGAGTGGGCATGCGTCGTCCGTCATGCCGTCTCCGCCGCCGTCCGCCGTGTTCCGGTGCGCGGGGCGGCGAGCGTGGTGGTGAGTGTGCCGATCCTGTCGATCGTCACCGTCACAACGTCCCCGGCCGCGAGGAACCGCCCTTGCGCGACGCCCGTTCCGCCCAGGGTGCCGGTGAGGATGACGTCGCCGGCTTCCAGGGTCAGGAACGAGCCGACGTACGAGAGGAGTTGAGGAACCGGGAAGATGAGTTCGGCGGTCGACGACCGCTGCCGCACGACACCGTTGACCTCGGTGGTGATGCCCAACGCGCCGTGTGTGCGCAGTTCGTCGGTGGTGAGCAGGGCGGGGCCGAGAGGCTTGAAGCCGTCAAATCCCTTGCCGACCACCGGACTTGCCATCAGCAGGGCCGGATTCTCACCCGCCTGGATGTCGCGCGCCGAGAGATCGTTGGCCACGGTCGCGCCCGCGACGAAGTCCCACGCCGTCGCCTCGGGGATGTCGCGGCCGGTACGCCCGATCACGATGCCGAGCTCGCCTTCGTAGTCGACCCGGTCCGGTGCGGATCGAGGCAGGTGGACGACGGCGCCCGAGCCGGTCACGGCGGAGCCCGGGATCACATGGAATCGGGGCAGGAGTGGCAGCGGGCTGCCCGTCTCGGCCGCGTGGTCGCGGTAGTTGAGGCCGATGACGACGATCTTGCCGGGACGTCCGACCGGTGGCGCGAACGTGGCCTGCTCCCGGCCGATGCCGTTACGGGTCCGCAGGCCCGCCAGCTCGGCCAGTCGGCCCTCGATGATGTAGTCCTCCAGCGATCGGCCGGACTGGTCTGAACGGTCCGACCGGTTCGACTGGACTGGCTGGTCGAGGAGTTGTGGCCCCTCGGGGCCGATCCGCGCGATGCCCTGGTCCGTCTGTGCGAGCAGCATGGTGATCTCCTGTCAGTTCTCGCCGCCGGCGCCGGAGGCACCCGTACCGCCCGTACCGCCCGTACCGCCCGTACCACCTGTACCGCCCGTACCGCCCGTCACCCGGTCCACCAGTGCGTCGGGGTCGGCTGGGCAGTGGTCACCGCGCCAGGCGACGATGCCGTCGGTGCGTGCGAGAGCGACGGCACGGCCGTACAGCTCGCGGGCGCTGTCGGCGCCGGCGTCTTCCAGCGCCACCCGGGACCGCGCCTGATCCTGGCGCACTGCGGAGGGGCGCTCCCCACACTCGGCTGGCGGATCGGCGAACACACCGTCATGGGCCGCGGACCGGACGACGCCGACATCGACCCGGCCCACGTCGCCGAGGTGCTCCGCAGGCTCTACTACGACACGGCACTCGCCGGGAGCCGTAACTCACTGCTGCCGACCCTTGAGGTGACCACCCCGGACCACCTCCTCTTCGGCACCGACTGGCCGGCCGCCCCGGAACCCCCACAGTCGTACGCGACATCGGCAACCTCACCGCCTTCGACGGCTTCACGAAGAACCAACTGCGCGGCGTGGAGCGCGACAACACGCTCACGCTCTTCCCTCGGCTCGCGTGACGACGGGGCTCGACGGAACTCGACGGGACCGCACGAGGAACGGTGTGTCCCCTGACTGCGGAAGACGCACGAGGGGTGTCACAGCCGTTGGAACCGGCTGCGCCTACGCGGTGCGAATCCCCGTCATGCGCCGCGACGGGTGGTCAGCACCAGCCTCCGCCGCGACGGGAGAACGCCTTCCAGGCGGCCTTGGTCCGGTCACCGGCAATGCCATCGATGCCGCCGGTGCTGTAGCCCCAGTCGACGAGGAACCTCTGGAGGGCTCGGATCGTGTTGGGGCCGGGGTTGTTGCCGGCCAGGATGGTGACGGTCCGGGTGGGGACCTGCTCGGCGGGTGCGGCGGTGGCCGTGGTCGTGCCGGCGAGGGTGCCGATGCCGAGGGTGGCGGCTGCGAGGGTTCCTACCAGCGCTTTCGTGAGCATGTTCAACGGCATGTGTGCATTCCCCCAGATACGGAAGTGACGGCCGGGTGCCTTCCCGGCCGACCTCCGGGCCCGGCACGCCGATGCGGCGTGCCGACCGGGTGGAGCACCTGTGACTCTGCCGCATCGACTGAGGGCCACCCTTATCACTCAGCGCCAGGCGCTTGTCCCGCCAGTGCCTGGTTCGAGAAGTGGCATTACCGTCCGCCGGTACCGGCGAGGTGGGGGCGCCGATCAGGACGCGTCGCCGCCCTGCGGAGCGAGGCGGCGGTACTCGGTCGGAGGCATCCCGTACGCGGTGCGGATGGTGCCCGCATCGGGCTCAGCGCTTGGACGTCGCACGCTGAGCCGGTGCGGGCACCATCCGTACGAGAGTTCGCACCGCGGTGTCGATCAGGTCGTCGGAGGGCGCGTCCGTTCCGTGTGTCAGGAGGCGTGCGAGGGTGCGGACCAGAGCGGGAGTGGCCATCACACGGCGGTTGAGGAGAGGCCGGTAGCCGTAGCGGGCGAAGACGTGGTCGGCGACGGTGTTGCCGAGCCGGTAGTAGCGCCCCCAGCGGCGGTTCACCTCTTTCTGGTACTGCCGCAGGGCCTGCTCGCGCCCGCCCTCGCCGGCGCGGCGCAGAGCGAGTGCGACCGTTTCGGCGGCGACCTCCCCGGCTTCCATGGCCTGCACGATGCCCTCACCGCTCCATGGGCTGATCATGCCCGCGCTGTCGCCGATGAGGAGCAGGCCGCGGTGGTACTGCGGCCTGCGGTTGAAACCCATGGGCAGGGCGGCGCTGCGCAGCGGGGAGTCGGCGTTCTCCTCCCGCAGCTCCCAGCTCGGGGGCAGCCGGGTCAGCCACTGGTCCAGGGTGGCCCGCAGGTCGACCGCGCCGTGCTTCCGGTGTGGCAGCGCGCCGAGGCCGACGTTGACGCGGCCGTCGCCGAGGGGAAAGATCCATCCGTATCCGGGCAGGTCACGGCCGGTGCGGGAGCAGCGCAGGTCGGCCCAGAGCTCCAGATACGGGTCATGTGTGCGGGTATCGCTGCGGTAGTAGCGCCGAGCGGCGGTGGCGATGGGTCTGCTCGGATCGCGTTCCAGCCCCATGGCCAGGGCTGTTCTGGCTGAGGCGCCGTCGGCGGCGATCACCAATGGGGCGTGGTAGTTCTGTGGCTGCTTGTCCGCTCCCGTAACGGCACTCACGCCGATGACACGCCCTGCCCGGTCGGTCAGCGGACCCGTGGCCCTCGTGTCCAGACGCAGCCGCGCTCCGGCGGCCACGGCATGGCGGGCCAGGATGTCGTCGAAGTCGTGCCGGCTGCGGGTGAGGCCGAAATCCGGCTGGCTGCCCGAGCGCGGCCAGTCGATGTGCACCTGGCGGCCCGCGCACACCCAGCGCATGCCCTTGGTGCGCATCCAGCCTGGGGCGTCGATGTCGATGCCCATGCGAACGAGTTGCTGTACGCCCCGTGGGGTGAGGCCGTCACCACACACCTTGTCCCGTGGGAAGGCGCCCTTTTCCAGCAGCAGTACGTCCACACCTGCGCGGGCCAGGAAGAGGGCGGCGGCCGAACCCGCCGGCCCCGCGCCCACCACGATCACCTGCGCCTGGTCGTCGCTGATGGCACCACCCTGCTGTGATCGCCCTGTTGACGGCACTCGGGGCCTCCTGAGCTTGCGGGTCACCGGTGACGATCCGGTGTCGAGCCGGCACCGCGCTCTGTCGTGAGGACAACTTCGCTCACGCGTACTTTGAGACAACTACCCCACCTGGTGCCCAAACAGACCGTCGTCGGACGAGCGGGCGGCTGGTACGCGTGGGTGGTGGCCGCTACGAGCCCGAGACTGGCGCCTTCGGCCGTGCACGCAGGGTCGCTTCGGCCTTGAACGGCATCTCCTCGTACTCCGCGGGGGGGGCGCCGGGGCGGGAGCGGAATCCGGTGGCGAGCAGACGGCGGACCCAGGCGCGGCTCTTCCCGTCCCGGCTGGTGTGCGCCGACCGCTGTTCCGGATGGTCGTGGTCGTGGTCGTCATGGTCGGAGTCATGGTCGGAGTCGTGGTCGAAGTGGGTCACAGCGGCGGCAACGAGCATGTGTCCGCTGACTGCCAGCAGCATCGGGGCAGGTGCCAAGGGGGAAGCAGGCCGCGGGAGTTCGTAGTGGGGCATGGCCTCTACGCTCGCCCGCCGCGCCCACCGCGGTCCAACACCTACCTTGTCCGCATTCACGCATCTGTGTTGTCAGTGCCGTCCGCGACGGTAGATTGCCGGGGTGTCCCGCGACTTCGACCCCCGTCTCCTGCGCGCCTTCGTCACCACCGCCGAGGAACTCCACTTCACGCGCGCCGCCACCCGGCTGTACGTGGCCCAGCAGGCACTGAGCCGCGACATCCGCCGTCTCGAACACGACCTGGGCGCCGAGCTGTTCGTACGCACCACCCGCCACGTCCGCCTCACCGCCGAGGGCGCACGGCTGCTGCCCCACGCCCGGCGAGTGCTCGCCGCCCACGAGGCGTTCTCCGCCGCCGCCTCGGCGCGCGAACAACGGCCGCTGCTCGTCGACGTCGGGGCCCGGGTGGCCACCGGGCACGAGGTGCTGGAGGAGACCCGGCGCGCCCACCCCGAACTGGAACTCGTCGCCCGCTTCCACAGCGGCCTCACCGGCGCCGCCCAGAAAATCCTCGACGGCCGTCTCGACGCCTCCTTCGGGCGGTTCGCCGGACTCGCCCCCGCCGTGGCCGCGCAGCTCGCGCATCTCCCGGTCCGTTACGAGCGGATGGCCGTGCTCCTGCCCGAGGACCACGTCCTGTGCGCGGGCGACCGGGTCCCGATGAAGGCCCTCGCCGGCCGTACTCTCTACGCCGCGGCGGGCAACCAGTCCGCCGCCGAGTGGACCGACCTCGCCACCCGGCTGTTCGCCGGGCACGGCATTCATCTGGCGGATCCCTTCCCGGAGATCGAGGGCCCGGAGGAGTTCATGCGAGTTGTGGTGAAACGGGGCTGGTGGGTGCTGGCGAGCTCGGAGTTCATCGACGTCCCCGGCATGGCGCTGCGCCCGCTGAGCGACCCCGTGCCCCTCTCACCCCTCTCCCTGGTCTGGCGCGCCGGCCTCGACCACCCGGCGCTCGACGCACTCGCCGACAGCGCACGGCGCCTCGCGCGAGAACACCACTGGCTCGAACTGCCTTCGGACGCATGGCTGCCAGGGGAGGACAGGACGGCAATGCGGGAGGGTGACGCGCCCCAGGCCCTGTCCGGCGGATCTTCGGGGGCTGGTGACAGTGATCCCGGATCGACCGGAGCCTGGTCGGCGTCATAGGGCCGGCTGATGGACCGGGGCTCCACTGCGCGGGTGGACGTCACCCCAACGCGGCCGCCTTGCGCAGCAGCACGGACCGCTCGCGGACGTTGCGGCACAGCCGGGCCGCGAGCTCCAGCTCGGTCCGGGCCTCGGCCGTCCGGCCGAGCCGGACCAGCAGTTCGCCGCGCACGCTCGGGAGCAGGTACGACCCCGACAGGCGGCCGGACGCGACCAATTCGTCGACCTCGGACAGCGCCGGCCCCGGTCCGCTCGCCATCGCGACGGCCACAGCCCGGTTGAGCTCGACAACGGGCGAGGGAGCCACCCGCCCGAGTGCCTCGTACAGGAGCACGACACGCTCCCAGTCGACCTCCCGCACCGCAGGCGCCGTCGCGTGGCAGGCGGCGATCGCGGCCTGGAGACCGTACGGCCCGAGGCCCCGCCCGGCAGCGGAGGCCCGGCCGAGCGCCGCCAGGCCACGACGAATCGCCGACCGGTCCCACAGACGCCGGTCCTGGTCCTCCAGAAGCACCGCCTCGCCGTCGGGCCCCGTACGTGCCGCGAAGCGCGCGGCGGTGAGCTCGAACATCGCGAGCAGCCCGTACACCTCCGGCTCACCGGGCAGCAGGCCGGCCAGCATCCGGGCCAGCCGAAGAGCCTCGTACGCGAGATCGGGACGCAGCAGGCGGTCGCCGGCCGTCGCCGTCGAACCCTCGGTGAAGATCACGTACAGAACGCTCAGGACTCCGCCGAGCCGCTCGCGCCGCTCCTCGGACGGCGGCAGCTCGAACGGCACTCCCGCCGCGGCCAGCGTCTTCTTGGCCCGTGTGATCCGGGCCTGGACAGTGGGCACCGGTATGAGGAAAGCCCGGGCGATCTCCTCACTGGACAAGCCACCCACGGCGCGAAGCGTGAGCGCCACCCGGGCTTCGGGCGAGAGGACCGGATGGCAGGCCGTGAACATCAGCGCGAGGACGTCGTCGTCGACCCGGTCGGGATCCCACGGCAGATCGTCGGGCCGGTCCCGCGCGAGGGCCACGCCCGAGCTGAACTCGCCATCGGCCAGCTGGTTCGCGAGCATCGCGTACCGCGCGTCGAGCGCCGACTCGCGACGGAAGCCGTCAATGGCCCGCCGCCGCGCGGTCGCCAGCAACCAGCCCACCGGGCTGGCCGGCACACCGTCGCGCGACCAGCTGACCAATGCCTCCGCCAGGGCTTCCTGAGCGACATCCTCGGCGAGCGCGAAGTGCCCGGTATAGCGGGCCAGCGCACCGACGATCCGTGCCGACTCGATCCGCCAGACCGCCTCGACGGCCCGCCGTGCCGACTCGGCACCCGGCGGGCCGCCATCAGCCGCAGTCATCAGATCTGGCCGGTCCTCTCGCGCCACGCCCGCTCCTTGATGATCCACTCGTTGTCCTGCGGGAACTCCTCGATGCCCGGCACACGGCGGATCTCGCACTTCGAGCCGGGGAGGGCCGGGAGTCGTTTGGCCCACTCCACCGCTTCGTCCTTCGAGGCGACATCGATCACGTAGAAGCCGCCGAACAGCTCCTTCGTCTCACCGTACGGGCCGTCGGTGACCACCGGGGTCTCCCCGCCGAAGTCGACCACCACGCCCTGGGACGGGTCGTCCAGGCCCTCGGCGGCGACCAGCACGCCCGCCCGGATCATCTCCTCGTTGAAGCGGCCCACGGTCTCAAGCATCTCCTCGAAGGGCGTCTCCATCATCTTCGCGACGGACTCGTCCGTGCCTCGCATGATCAGCATGTACTTCGCCATCTTCGGCCTCCTTGATCGGGGGTCGCCTCTCGACCCTCACTGTCTCTGTTCCTAGGTCGAACGAGGCAAGCGCCGATCGACACGGCCGCGGCCCGATTTCCACCCAGGGGCGAAACGCCCGAGGCGTCGGCCGGTGCGCCGGATCCTCTCGCCGACTCGAAGTCAGGGCCTGCCGGACGGCACGGTCGGGCGATCCGCCGTGACCAGCCACGACGTGCTGCGCAGCCGGACCGTGCCGTCCGCCGCCTCGTGGGCGCGCAAGTGGTCCGTCAGCGTGCGGAGGGCTCGGGCCCGTGCGTTCGGGTCGGCCCGCTCCATCAGGTGGCGACCGGGGCCGGTGCCGAGCAGGAACTCCGCCGAGTCTGCGGCTCCGTGTCCCCACGCCCCGTACACCTGCGCCTGGTTGAGGGTGATGCCGGTGAATCCGGCGGTGGTGAGGACGTCGCGGATACGGTCCGGCGAGGCCAGGGAGAACATGCCAGGCAGCCCCGGCTGCCCGAAATCGCCGACCGGTAGAAAGTCGCGCAGGGATGCCACTGCCGTCACCCACTCGTTGAGCGTGGCATCGGCCGGGCAGACGAACGCGAGGCGCCCACCGGGTCGCAGCGCCCGGCCGACGTTGCCGAAGGCGGCCACGGGGTCGGCGAAGAACATCACCCCGTAGCGGCTGATCGCCGTGTCGAAGGCGCCCTCTTCGAAGGGGTGCACCTGTGCGTCGCCCTGCGCGAAGGAGACGTTGACGATGTTCTCCCGCTCGGCGCGGGCGCGGGCCTCGGCCAGCATCGGACCTGACAGGTCGAGGCCCAGCGCGCGGCCCTGGGGTGCCCGGAGGGCGGCGAGGCGTGTGGTCTGCCCCGAGCCACAGCCCAGGTCGAGGGTCCGGTGGCCCCCGGTGATCCCGGCGGCATGCAGGAGCGGCTCGTTGAAGCCCTCGTTCACTGCGTTCCAGCGGTCCTGGTTACGGGCCCAGTGCGCTCCTTCGGGGCCGTTCCATGCCTGTGCCTGCTCGGTGTTGACGATGTCCGGCACGGGTGCCTCCTGGGGTGGTGGACGACTGGTCGACGACTGGTGGACGACCGAGAATGGGCATGCGCCCAAACTGTATGGGCGCTCGCCCAAACTGGCAATCCCCGCTACTATCCAGGCGCTTGTGCCTTGAGGAGCGGCAGAGCCGGAACGGAAGGAGGCGGCCATGTCACCACGCGGAGTACCGACACCGGATGTACGCGAGCGGCTGTTCACAGCCGCCGAGCGCGTAGTGGAAAGGGATGGCCCCGGCGCGCTCACCAGCCGGTCCGTCACGACCGAGGCGGGCTGCGCCAAGGGGCTGTTGCATACGCACTTCGCGGGGCTCGATGAGTTCGTCGCCGAACTGTGTCTCGACCGGTTCGCACGGAGTGCGGCGAAGGCGCGGGCATTGTCGGGGTTCGCCGGGCAGGGCGCGGTGGCGCAGAATCTTGAGGCCGTCGCCTTCGCACTGTTCGACTCCGGCGGTCCCGCCATCTCGGGCCTGGCCATGACCCGCCCCGCCGC
The DNA here is from genome assembly GCF_045040315.1 of Streptomyces sp. NBC_01508. Classification (NCBI taxonomy): domain Bacteria; kingdom Bacillati; phylum Actinomycetota; class Actinomycetes; order Kitasatosporales; family Streptomycetaceae; genus Streptomyces; species Streptomyces sp. NBC_01508. Next base: position 589,604 of record NZ_CP109419.1, read on the forward strand.
CGCACTGCGTATCCGCGAGGCACTGGAAGGCGGGGCGCCGGGCTTCACCGTGATCCAGGAGGCCATCACCGGCTATCTCAAGGCCGAGCAGGAGCTTGGCCGAGTGGCGCGGACCATCGCCCCGGACACGGTGGCCCTCGCCATCGTCGGCACTGCCCATCACCTCCTGATGACCGGCTGGCCCGGCACGCCTGACCCACGGCCCCACATGGCACGCCTGGTGAACGCGCTGGTGAACGCCGAGCGACCGGGCGCCGCTCGTCGAGGAGGGCCGGGGCCCGTCCGTCCTCGATGAGCGGCATCCCGGCAGACACGGCCCACCGGCTGCTGCCGACCTGCCGGCCCGGCCCTACTTCGGGTGCCGACTCAGGTGCCGGCCGAAGAAGCGGCTTCCGTCCTCCACCTCGAACCACGGGATGCCGGTGTGCCCGCCCAGATTGGCGTGCAGCGTCTTCTCCTTGGCGCCGAAGGCATCGAACAGGTCCAGTGCCCGCTGCGGGGGTTTCCCTCGTCGTCCCACTGCGGCAGGAACAGCAGCGGAATGGTGACTTGCCGGGCCTCCTCGCGTTGGGCGCGGGGCACGTATCCCCCGGCGAAGAAGCCGGCGGCCGCGATGCGTGGCTCCACCACCGCCAGATGAATGCCTACGGCGGTCCACCCCGAGTACCCGACCGGACCGCCGATCCCGGGCAGCGAGAGGAGGGCGTCAAGGGCGGTCCGCCAGTCCGGGGCCGTCTTCTCGACCAGCGGGCCGATGAAGGACTCGAAGATCTCATCGAGCGGCTCGCCGGCCCCCAACGCCCGGCGCAGGTCGGCGCGGGCCTGGTCGTCGGCGGCGGAACGGGGCCGGTCACCGCGCCCGGGGGCGTCGATGGCGGCCACCGTCGTACAGCGACTGGTGCGTCCGGTACCGGAGTTGTTCCCCTCCGCGACTCCGGGGCAGCCCGCCGCGTACACGGTCGCCTGGGGTGTGTTCATGACGGAGCAGGGCTACGCGGGAAACCTGCCCCGCGCCGTCCCGGCCGACGCGCCGGGCATCGTGAGCTTCACGAAGGTCGGAACTCCCCGATCCCGAATAGCGATCGGTACGTGTGAGGCGCGGGTGGCGTGGAGGGCATCCACCGATATTGCCGGCTCGACACGAGGGCAGACAAGACGGCGTGCTGGACGTGCGGCAGCTATCGGCGGACCGCGTCCGGCGAGAGGGCGACGGCCGGCTGCGCCGTCTCCCTACGGACTGGACAGGCGGACGCCGCCGCCGAGGGGAAGGCCGCGGGTGCCCCGGCCGTCGCCCCGAGCTGATGCAGGATTTCGACGGAGAGCAAGTCCTCCTTGCCCTTGAAGGCGTCCGCGACCACCGGATCGGTGGGGAAGACCATTTCGGCCGAGACTCTGTCCTGAACGATCCGGGCGAGATTGTCCAGTGCGACGAAGATCGGATCGCGAGGAACTTCGACGGTCGGCAGGTCGATCAGGTGGGTGTCGACCTTCGCCGGATTCATGCATCGCCTGACGATGATCGAAGCCTGGTTGAGCTCGGACGTCGTCCAGATCGACAGCACGACCGTGTACAAGTCCTTCCACGCCTCGTCACCGACCGTGCCCCGCCACTTCCGCATCAGACCTTCCACGCCGGAGATCTGCGCGGCGGCCGCGTACTTCATGTTCGTGCGGATGCTGGGGTACGTCTTGCCCGAGAACTTCTCGAACGACGCCATGTCGAATGTTCCGCTTCGCACGGAATCACGGATGAACGTGAGTGCTTCGTCGAGGATCTTCTGGCAGGAGATTTCCAACTCCCGCGGCAGATTGGCCTCCCCAAGCTGCCGGCGCGCGGTGGTGAGCGTGGCGGCGTACCCCTGGAGCGGGCTGATCCAGCCGGCCGCCCCGGGCCCCTCGAAGGCGACCATGTCCAGGTCGTGGGGGTCGATGCGGCCGGCGTTGGGGAGGTTGGGCACCTTGTCGCTCAGGTACGCGGCAATGGTCGAGAAGATGCCCTGAGGTACGTGGCTGATCGACTTCGCCAGCTCGAACAGCTCGGGCACCGGGGTGACGGATTCCTGTGGGCTCGCGCCATGGATGAGAGTGAACTCGCCGCCCGTGGCGTCGTTCTGGACGACAATCACCGGACTCAGGCGACTGATCAGTTCGGACTTGAGTGCGGCATAGCTCGCACGCATACCGACGTTGGTCGCTCGGATCGCGTCACGGGCCGTCAGCTCGGCGTCGGCCACGGCCGCGCCCGCACGCGTGGTGGCGGAGGCCGACGGGGTGACACCGAAGAGCGTCGCGGCACCGGCCGCCGACATTCCGTCGATGAACCCTCTGCGTGTGACCATTCCCTGCCCCTTCCACCATGCGCGCCGCCGTGCCCACGTGGACCATCTGGGAACGATGTCGGCCCGCATAGGTCACGACGGCGGAAGGTGGCGTACGGGTCCGGGTTCTCGTCCACCGGCCTCCATGAGCGTCATGGCGGGAGTCCGGAGTCATGGCGGGAGCCTACTGACTGGTCGTTTCCGATCGAGGTCGCAGTAGTTTGCCGAGGATGCCGGAGAGCTGCTCGCGCTCCGTGGGGCTGAGGGCCTGGAAGGTCCCGTCAAGGAACTCGGGCACGGCGTCCTCAGCCTGGGCGAGGAGTCGCCTACCGGAATCGGTGATGGTGACGGCGTACGCGCGGCGGTCCGCGACGTTTCGTTCACGGCGTACATGGCCTGCCTGTTCAAGGCCGTCACAGATGCCGACCATCACGGTGCGGTCGATGCGCAGTTCGTCGCTCAGGACGCGCTGTGAGCAGGGGCCGACCTCGGCGAGCATCTTGAGCACCAGATGCTGGCCGACGCCGATCCCGAGCGCGCCGGCCCGGGCATCCGCGGCCCGGGCAACGGCAGTTGAGGCCCGGCACAGAGCGATGTCCAAGCGCTCCGCGGCGAGCCGGGGGAAGTAGTCGGTGCTTGCGCGGTCCGTGTTGGCGGCTGGCATGGAGTCTCCCTCCTGACTGCCGCCACCCTACCAGCAATCATCTGACCCCAGATTGTTTGACCACCAACCATCAAAATCGTATGCTCGCCAACCATCTGCTATCCAATCATTGGCGCTCTGACGGAGGTCTGGCGTGGACAAGCCCGATGGACGCAAGCGAATGGCGCTTGCACTGCTCTGCGCTGCGGTGTTCCTCGACTCGATGGACCTGTCGCTGATGGGGGTCGCCCTGCCCGCGATCGGGCGGGATCTGTCGCTGTCGGAGGGAACGCTGCAGTGGCTGGTGTCGGGATACGCGGTCGCGTACGGCGGCTTCCTGCTGCTGGGAGGTCGCATGGCGGATCTGTTCGGCCGTCGCCGCGTGTTCCTGCTCTCCTTGGCGGTCTTCGCGGCTGCCAGCCTGGTCGGCGGGCTGCTTTCGGACGGCTGGGCGCTGGTCGTCACGCGGGTGGTCAAGGGACTGGCCGCGGCGCTCACCGCCCCGGCGGCCCTGTCACTCATCACCACGACATTCGCCGAAGGCGCCCGGCGCAACCGGGCGCTCGGCGTCTACGCCCTGGCCGGCGCCACCGGATACAGCGGCGGACTCATCGCCTCCGGGCTGCTGACCGAGGTCAGTTGGCGACTGGTGTTCTTCTTCCCGGTGCCGATCGCCCTGCTGGTCCTGATCCTCGCCCCGATGGCGCTGCCGAGAGTGGACCGTTCGCACAGTACGGCCCGGGGCTTCGACGGAGCCGGCGCGCTCACGATCACCGCGGGAGTACTGCTGCTCGTGTACGGCCTCACGGAGACCACCTGGCCGGCAGGAGCGGCGGCAGCCCTGCTTCTGGTCGCCTTCGTGCTGATCGAGCGTCGGCAGCGGCACCCGCTGCTCCCACCGCGGGTCTTCCGGTCACGCAATCTGGTCACCGCCAACCTCGCCGCGCTCGCCTGGGCCTGCGCGACCATCGGCTGGCAGTTCGCCGCCGTCCTCTACCTCCAGCAGGTCCAGGGCTATGGGCCGTTGGCAACCGGACTGGGCATCGCCCCCATGGGACTGGCCATCGTGGTGACCGCCAACCTCGCCGGACGATTGATCAGCCGGTGGGGGCTGGGGCGGACGGCCGCGGTCGGAATGCTGATCCAGGCCACCGGAATCCTGCTGTTCCTGCGGGCCGGAGCCACCGGCGACTATATCGGGGTGCTGCTCCCGGCGCTGTTGGTGCACGGCGTGGGCAACGGCCTGTCCTTCCCCAGCCTGAACATCGCCGCGGTCGACGGGCTGCCCGACGAGCAACAGGGTCTGGCCTCCGGCCTGATCACGTCATCCATACAGATAGGGGCCGGAATCGGCGTGGCCCTGCTGGCCTCTCTCATGTCCATGGGCGGGTCCGGGCTCGACGGCTACCGGCTCGCCTTCCTTGCTGCCGGCTGCTTCTCGCTGCTCGGCGCCACCCTCGCGTCCATCGGCCTGCGCGCCCGCGCCCGCGTCAGCCACGAGGCCCAGGTCCGTGCCTGAGTCCCGCCCGAAACCACACCACCCGACGCCGAGGAGGCTCCTCATGACACTGGACCTGACCCCCGACCAACTGCTGTCCACCACCCGCGCGGTGCGCAAACGCCTCGACCTGGACCGCCCGGTCCCACGGTCCCTGATCGAGGAGTGCGTCGATCTCGCCACACAAGCACCGACGGGGCGCAACCGGCAGCGCTGGCACTTCATCGTCGTCACCGACCCCGACCGGCGCCGCCTCGTCGGAGACATCTTCCGCCGCGCGTTGACCACCGGAGGTGGGCAGCCTCCGACCGAGCGGGACCTGCCGCGCATGTTCGCCCATCCCGGCTCCATGGAACGGATCTCGGACGGCCTGCGGCACCTGCACCACAACATCCACCGAGTGCCCGCCTTCGTCGTCCCGGCCGTCGAAGGCCGGACGGAGAGCGCCTCCGTGCTCGACCAGTCCATGACCTGGGGGTCCATCCTCCCGGCGGTGTGGAGCTTCATGCTCGCCGCCCGTGCCCGCGGGCTGGGCACCGTGTGGACCACGGCACAGGGCCCGCTGGAGAAGGAACTCGCCGCGGCGCTCGGAGTGCCCTACGACGAGGTGATGCTCGCCGCCTTCATCCCGCTGGCGTTCACCATCGGTACCGACTTCAAGCCGGCCCGCCGGATTCCTCGGGAGCAGGTTCTGCATTGGCAGCAGTGGTAGGGCGGCACTCAACCGGGAGTCGGCAGAGGAAGCAGCCCACGCGCGGGCCGTCCGTCCGTCGGTCGTCTGTCCATCTGTCTGTCTGTCTGTCCGTCACATCGTCAGGTGGGTGATCCGGTACGAGCCCTGTTCGGGACCGGCCCGACCCGGTCGTAGGACTCGCGATCGATCGATCCTGAGCCTTCGGGCCGATGCCGCGGGGATCACACCCACATACGCTGCCGCAGCCAGAACATGATCGATGACGAGGAGCATCCCATGCCCGCCACCGGCCAGAGTCACGTCCGCATCGCCCGGCCGTCGCGCGACCTCGCCGCGGCAGAGGACTTCTGGATCAACGGGCTCGGGCTGAGCGTACTGTTCCGAGCCGAGGGCGCAGGCAGGCCGGACAAGCACGATCTGCTGATGGTCGGCTGGCCGGATGCCTCTTGGCACCTCGAACTCGTCCACGACGCCGCCGTTGAACCACGGCCCACCGAGGAAGACCTGCTCGTCGTCTACCTCGACGAGCGGGTACCGCAAACGCTGCTGTCACGCCTGGAAGCCCACGGCGGCAAGCGCGTGCGGTCGCGTAATCCGTACTGGGACACGTGGGGTGTCACTGTCCAAGACCCGGACGGCTATCGGTTGGTACTCAGCACCCGCAGTTGGACCAACTCCTGACCCTCAGAAGTCCGGTCCGGTGGTACCACACCTGGCACCACGCCTGGGGGGGACGACTCTTGCCGGCGGTCAGAGGCGAGCAGGCTCGTCGGCATCAACCATCCGACCGGTCGTGAGCGGCGCACCGGCCGGCGCGAGGGAAGCAAGAAGCGCCCGGGTGCGCCCGCGCACATCGCGCGGGTGCCCTCGGGTGTCGGCAGCGGCGCCGCCGGGTCGGCCGCGAATGCGAGACGGCCCGGTCGAGCTTGGCCTTCACTCCGAGGCCTGCGCCTCGTTGTCGGTGGCAGATTCGAGCACCGCGGCAAACCCGCTGTCACCGGCCTTGCCGCGCCGGTCCTCAACGTAGGTGTGGTCGCCCGGAGCGGGCCACAGGTCGGGCCCGAGACCGTCGGCGCTGCGCTCGAACGTGGTCTTGCAGCCCGAATCGACGCGGAAGGAGTCGGCGTCGGCGAAGTGATCGCTGTAGGTGTCCTCGCCGGGCTCAACCTGCGCGATCTCGGCTTTGCAGTCGAAGGGGTCGGAGCCGGGGCTGGAGTATCGGGGTGCGCTGTCGCCCCAGCACCATCCGCTGTACTCGTCCTCGCTGCCGAGCACCTGCTGGGCGCCTTGCTGGACGAGGGCGGCGACCTGACCCTGCACGTCCTGCGGGGCGTGGGATCACTCTTCCCGCGAGGCGCGACGTTCTCCTGAGGCCCGGACGCCGGCCGGGCCTGCCGCGGCATCGGCCGACGTCCGGCCTCCCCAGGCCGTGCGGTCAGGCCCGGTCGCAGAAGTCCAGGCGGTCCAGCAGCCCGGCGTCGGCGAAGGCGGCGACCAGTTCGTCATGGCCCTCGGTGAAATGTGCCCAGCTGTCGTAGTGGACGGGAACCACCCGGCGGGCGCCGAGGATCTGAGCAGCGTCGGCGGTTTGCGCGCTGTCGAGGACGATCAGCGCGCCGTTGAAGAGGACGGGAAGGCGGGGAGCCCCGGCGAACAGGATGGCGGTGTCCACGGGGCCGAACTGTTCGGCGATCTTCTTGACCAGGCGGAGCGAGGCGTTGTCGCCGCTTATGTACACCACGGGCAGGCCCTCTCCCGTCAGGACGAATCCGACAACCTGGCCGGTGATTGGTTCGACTTCCTCGCGCGCACCGGGCCCGTGGCCGGCGGGCACGCCCGTGACAGTGATGGTGCCGCCGCCGGGGCGGGCCAGCTCGATCGACTCCCAGTCGGCCAGTCCCCTGGCCCCCGCCCCAAGGCGCCGCCCGCCCCCGGGCGTGGTCAGGGTCAGCGGGACGTCGGCGAGCAGTGCCCGGCCGGAGTCGTCGAGGTTGTCGGGGTGCTCATCGTGGGAGAGCAAGACCACGTCGATACGGCCAAGGCCCGCCGTTGCGGTGGAGGAGGGTGCCGTCTTGGTCAGGTGTCCGCCCGGCACGTGGTAATCGCCGGGCGCGTCGAATGTCGGGTCGGTCAGGAATCGCAGACCACCGTATTCGAGGAGGGCGGTCGGACCACCGAAGACGCGGATGGGGATGGGGACTTGCCCAGTGGTCGTACTGGTACCGGTCAACAAAACCTCACGGATAGAACGAAGTTCATCCGTGGGAGACGGTAGCGGCGCCTCACGGATCAACGCAAGCCATACCATGAGAGGTATGAGCGACCCATCGGCCGTCGAATCCGTGCCACCGTCCGCGCCGGGGGCGGAGGAATACCTCGCCCTCGACTTCGTCAACAGCGCCATCGCGCTGCCCGGAGGGCACTTCATCGATCTCCTCGGCACTCCCGAGGCCGCGAATCGGTGGCTCGCCGAACACGGCCTCGCGCCGACTGATGCCGGGATACAGGAGATGTGCGCGACGCAGCTGCGCTCTCTGCGCGAAAACCTCAGGTCGTTGTTCGCGGCCCGCGTCGCCGGGCTGCCCGCCCTGCCCGCAGCACTGTCCGCAGTCAACAACGCGCTGGGCAGAGCCCCCACGGCCGCCCTGCTGTACTGGGACGAGAAGAACGGCCCCTACCGCGCGGTGCCGTGCCCCACCAACGAGATCCTCGACCGCGCTCTCGCGACCCTCGCGGCCAACACGGCCGACCTACTCACCGGCCCCGACGCCAACCGCCTCACCGGCTGCGGCTCCAGTCCCTGTAACCGCTACTTGCTGCGCCACGGTCGCCGCCACTGGTGCTCCACCCGCTGCGGCGACCGCGCCCGCGCCGCCCGCGCCTACGCCCGGCGCGCCCAACCGAAACAGGTGTGAGGCGTCGGTGCCGCGCTGTCGTGGGGGAACTGCCGAAGGTTCCGTATTCGACTCCGTCGCCTTCCTTTCAGTTCTTTCCCTGGGCTCCACCAGTCAGTGGAGCGGCGTCTTTTGGTTCGGCCGTGCAGTGGGCTCGGCGGGTGCCGGCGCCTGGTCGGCGCGGGCGGCCAGGTGACGTGAGCAGCCGCAGGCCGGGCGGGCGAGTTCACGTCGTTCGGGCCAGCCGCTGCAGGCTTTTGGCGTACCGCCGCGCCACAGCCTGCTGCAGCAAGCGTCCGCAGGGGCCCAGCGCCTTCGCGTACCAAGCCGAGGGTCGGCTGATGGCGATGATGACGAAGTCGGTGGAGTCGTCCGGCAGGCGTTCCAGAACGAACGCTTCTTCCCCGCACTCGGGGTGTCCGGTGAGCGTCCCGTAGGCAAACCCGGTCCGATGCTTCTCGTTGACGGTCCATACGACCTGGCACGGCGCCCTGAGCGGCCCTGCCCGCAACAGCACCCGTACGCCGGGCGCGGCGTGCGGGGTGTCGTTCGAGACACGGATCAAGGGAGTGGCCCGGTGCATCCCCCACCCGAAGAGCGCCTCGGCGGCACGTTCGTACGTGCCGGGCCCCAGTGATGTGCGGAGCTGCAGCATGTGGAAGCCCGGGGGTGTCGGTTCGCTCTTCGCCGTCATACCCACGTCGGAATAGGTCAGATCGCGCATGCACCCCATCATGTCCCGCTGCCACCGGGGAGTGTCCTGATGGCCCCGTGCCGGACCCACAATGCTGCCGAGGGCCGGGCAAGTAATCCCCGGCCCTCGGCGGCCAAGCCGGTGCGGGGCAGAGCCCGGCAATCGTCCGCGTCGCGGCCGCGAGAGACGCGACGACGGCACCAGCGCCGCCACGGCGACCGGCGCGTGGCTGTGGCGGCGTCAGGTCCGCCAGGAGCGGATGGAGTCGGCCACCTCATACGCGTCGGTCCGGCCGGTGTCGATGTCACGTGCGAGGTCGACCAGGGCGCCGTACGGCAGGGTGACGCCTTCACCCGTAGCGTCCATGCAGGCCACGGACGTCGCGGAACCGAACAAGGCTTGCGGGCCGGGAGAGGTCGCGTCGAACGCGGCGGCGTTGTCCGTGATGAAGGCCCTGAAGACTTCCGCTGCCCCTCCGGGCGGGGTCGTGAGCGGCTCGGGACCAACCCATGGGCGCGGAGAACACCGGACCGTACCACTACCCCCGGTCGACGTACGGGGACAGCACACGGCCCACCTGCTCAGCCAGAGCCCCCGCACGCCATAGATCCGCCGCTCCGGCACCGTTGACCAGTGTCGGCACCAGGGACTCGGGGCTCAGGACACGCACCAGGCCGTGAGGCGTCATCACCTCAAGGAACCCGCCGGCGACCGGGGAACCATGGACAACGATCAGAGGACGTACCGCCGCCGGACGCAAACCGGCTACGCCGGCGACCGCCTGCGCGTACGAAGCGACCTTCTCGACCTGGTTGTGCCGGTCGTCCGGCCCGCAGTACACCCGCCCGTGCAGAAGTCCTGTGGTCCAGGTGCGGCGCCACGCCTTCGTGTCGAGCACCACCACTGCCGTCCCGCAGGGGCTTATCAGGACGTGGTCCAGATTGAACCTGCGCCCGTACAGCATCAGGTCGTGCCAGACCACCCACCCCTGTGCCTGGAGCTCGGCCAGTAATCGGGCGGTCCGCTCCTCCCCCGCGGCGCCGTGCGACCACAACGCCGCTCTCGCGTCCGCACGGCGCGTCGCACGCCCACCGACACCCAGCCACGCCAGGACACGCCGCCACCAGCCCTTCCGGGCCGCCGCTCGCAATGCCGCAGCGCGCGCCGAAGCCGAACCCCCCGCACTCATCGAATGCTCTCCCCACCGTGGTGACGAACCTCGCCGCGGCCACCGCCATGGTCGAGGCACGTGATCGGGCGCCCCGCACGCGGATTGCGGCGCAGCGCCGTTCTGTCGTGGCACCCCACGGTGTCACGCGAACTCCACCCCGGCCATGGCGCCACAGCCGGTCCTTCCGCGGCGAGTTCGGCATGAGTGCCGCGCTCAGCGGCCGGGAAGCGAGCAGCGCCAGGTGTTGTGACCAGTCACCCGTGCGCCGCGGCTGCGCTACGGCGGGGGTTGCCGCACTGGTACGACCACCCCGTTCGATGAGGGCACGGCTTGCACAGCCGTCCTCGACCGCCGGGCCGGCCAGGAAGATCCTGCGCCCACACTCTCCGCAGGAGCCGCGGCGGGCTCTCCCGCACGTCCCTCTTTCGTTCGATACCGGCCCGGAGAGGTCAGCCGTTCGCGGTCGCACAGCAAGAGGCGCGTGCGGAAGTGTCGTTGTGGACGGAGAACACGTCGCCTTTGGCGGAGAACCCGATGTACGCCCGGATGGAGTCATCGCCGGACCAGTAACGGGCGGCCGATCCGCCGACTCCACCGGTCTCACCGTCGTAGGCGTCCCTCCCTCCAGTACTCGTTCGTCCACTGCGCCGCCCAAGCCGATCCCGTCGAACTCAACGCGGCGCCCAACGCCGGCCCGCAGACCCCCGCCGCCTTCGCGGCCCTGATCGTCCGTGCTCCCACTGTGTCCCCCTGTGTTGTGTGCTGCTTCGCCGCCTTCTGGGCCGCGAGCGGGGCCTGGCGCGCGAGGCCGACGACGCTCGGCTCGGCGGTCACGGGGTCACCAACCCGGCCGTTGGGTGAGCTACCCTGCGCGCATGCGCGCACAGTTCACCGGCTGGCCGGAGCAGGCGATGGACGTGTTGTTGCAGCTCCAGGGCGAACCGGCCCACGCGATCCGCGAGCGCTACCGCGCGGACCGCGAACGCCTGGTCCGGCAGCCGATGATCGCCCTGCTGAACGAAGTCGCGGACACCGACCCCCGGTACGAGGACTTCTCCGTCTGGCACTACCGCACCAACTCCTGGTGGTGGCAGCACCAGGGCGCGGTGATCCGGCTCGGCCGCAAGATCGAGATCGGTCTCCGGTTCGACCTGGACGGCCTGCGGATCCAGGGCGCCTGGTGGTACCCCGATCCCGGCCAGGTGGACTCGTTCCGCAAAGCCGTGGCATCCGAGCGGAGCGGCCGCGAACTGTCCACCATCGTCGAGGACATGCGGAAGAAGGGGTACGACATCTCCGGGGACGTGATGAAACGCCCCCCGCGCGGCTTTCCGACGGACCACCCGCGTACGAACCTGTTGCGCCACCGTTCGCTGATCGCCGCCCGTCCCCTCGGCTGCGAGGAGTGGCTGCACACCCCCGAGGCGGTCGACCGGGTCCTCTCGGCCGCCGCCGACCTGGACGCCCTTCTGATGTGGCTGGTCCGCCACGTAAAACGCGCCGCCTGACATCAGGAGTTCGGGAATGTACGCACGGGGCCGACCGCGGAGACAGCTCGGCCACGCGGCCGGCAGACGCCGGGTCTGGTGTCCGTGTCACGCTCGGAACCGCCCGCGACGAGAACGGAGATCCGGTCGGGATCATCGTCATCGAAGAATGGTCCGACTCGACTCACTCCGGCGTTCTTGCCCATGACATGTCGAGCAGGCGGCGCTCGTGCACCCGCCAGTTCGCCTCGACACGGGCCGCTTGTCGGGCCGGCCACGCCCCGTCGGGACGGTGCCCGGCGAGATCAGTCCAGCCGGCGTTCCGCCAGGGCCAGTGTCCGTCGTGCGCCGGCGACGACGGCCGCGTCCACGAAGCGGCCGTCGGGGAGGGCCAGGGCGCCCGCGTCTGTCGCCGCCGCCTGGACGATCTCGTGCGCCGCCGCGACCTCTTCGGGGCTCGGGCGGTACGCCTCCTCGATCACCCGGAGTTGGCGCGGGTGGATCGCGGTGCGGCCGAAGAAGCCCAGGGCGCGGCCCTCGGCGCAGGAGCGGGCCAGACCCTCGGCGTCGCGCACGTCCGGGTACACCGACTGCGGCGGCGGCGGCAGTCGCGCCGCCCGTGCCGCGACCACCGCCCGGCCGCGCGGCCAGGCGAGGCCCACCGCGTCCGTGACACCGAGTTCGGCGCGCAGATCCGCCTCGCCCAGAGCGATGCCGCACACGGCGGGATGGCGAGCGACGTCGTAGGCGCTCTCGATGGCGAGGGCCGATTCCAACAGGGCGTACAGGGCTGGTGCTTCGGATGTCTCGCAGGCCGCCCAGGCCAGGGCCCGGGCGATGTCGTCGGTGCTGTCGACCTTCGGCAGGCGCAGTGCGCCCAGGCCCGGCAGCGGGGTGAGGCGGCGCACCTCTTTCTCGGCGAGCGTGCCGGTCAGAGCGTTGATCCGTACGTGAACCGGCATCTCGTGCTCGGCGGCCAGGAGTTCGGCGGTCGCGTCGAGTGCGTATGCCTTGCGGTCGGGGGCGACCGCGTCCTCCAGGTCGACAAGCACCACGTCGGCCCCGGAGCCAAGTGCCTTGACGACGACATCAGGGCGGTCCCCGGGAACGTACAACCAGGTCAGATACGCGTGGTCCGTCATACCGCACCCGCTTCGCGCAACGACGCGATCTCCGTCTCGCTCACGCCGAGACCGGTGAGAACCGCGTCCGTGTCGGCGCCGTGCGGGCGGCCCGTCCATTTGATGGAGCCGGGCGTCTCGGAGAGACGGAACAGGACGTTCTGCATCTTCACCGTGCCGAAGTCCGGGTCGGGGAGTTCGGTGATCGAGTCGAGCGCCCGGTACTGCTCGTCGGCCATCACATCGCGAATGTCGTAGACCGGGGCGATGGCGGCCTGCGCCTTCTCGAAGGCCGCGACGACCTCGTCACGGGTGTGCGCCGCGATCCACGAACCGACCGCCTCGTCCAGCTCGTCGGCGTGCGCGGCACGGCCCGAGCCGGTGGCGAACCAGTCCTCGCCGACGAACTCGGGCCTGCCGACGAGGCTCATCACACGCTCCGCGATCGACTGCGCGGAGGTCGAGACCGCGACCCACTTGTCGTCGCGGGTGCGGTAGGTGTTGCGCGGGGCGTTGTTCGTGGAGCGATTGCCCGTGCGGGGCTGCACATAGCCGAGCTGGTCGTACCAGATGGGCTGCGGGCCGAGGATCGTCAGCATCGGCTCGATGATCGCCATGTCGACAACCTGGCCGCGGCCCGTAGCGTCACGACCGCGCAGGGCGGCCATCACCGCGTACGACGTGGAGAGCGCGGCGATCGAGTCGGCGAGGCCGAACGGTGGCAGCGTCGGAGGGCCGTCCGGCTGACCGGTGATCGCCGCGAAGCCGCTCATCGCCTCGGCGAGCGTGCCGAATCCCGGTCGCCGCGAGTACGGGCCGAACTGGCCGAAGCCGGTGACGCGGGCCAGCACGAGGCGGGGGTTGGCGGCGGACAGCTCGTCCCAGCCGAGGTTCCACTTCTCCAGGGTGCCGGGGCGGAAGTTCTCGATCACGACATCGGACTCCGCGACCAGTTTGAGGAGCACGTCCCGGCCGCCGGGGGTGGAGAGGTCGAGCGTGATGTTCCGCTTGTTGCGGCCCAGCAGCTTCCACCACAGGCCGATACCGTCCTTCGACGGGCCATGGCCCCGGGACGGATCGGGCTTGCGGGGGTGTTCCACCTTGATCACCTCGGCGCCGAAGTCACCGAGCATCGTGGCGCACAGGGGGCCGGCGAAGAGCGTTGCCAGATCAAGGACGCGCAGGCCCTTCAGCGGGCCTTCGTGCGGGGTGGGAGGAGTGTCGTTCATCGTGTCTCCTGAGACGCTTCATCGGTTGGCACTGTCGCGCGGAACGCGTCGATCTCGGTCCGTGTGGGCATGGAGGACGAGGCCCCGGGGCGCTGCACCGCGAGCGCCGAGGCCGCCGAGGCCCAGGCCATGGCCTGCGGCATGGGGCGTCCCAGGCCGTACGCCACCGTGAGCGCGCCCACGAACGTGTCGCCGGCCGCTGTCGTGTCCACCGCGGTGACGGGCAGTGCCGGAACGGTGACGGGGGCCGCGTCGCGGGTGGCGTAGAGGCTGCCCCGCGCGCCGAGGGTGATGAGGACTTCGGGGACTCGCGCGAGCAGCAGGCGCGCGGCCTCGTACGGGTCGGCGGTCCCGGTGAGGGCCGCCGCCTCGTGCTCGTTGGGCACCAGCAGGTCGGTGAGCGAGAGGAGTTCGGCCGGCAGCGGCTGGACGGGGGCCGAGGTGAGGACGGTGCGGACTCCGTGCGTACGAGCCGCCCGGGCGCCCGCGAGCACGCCCTCCATGGGTAGTTCGAGTTGCAGCAGGAGCGCGTCGGACGCGGCGATGCGTTCCTCGTCACCGGTGGCGAGTGCGGTGAGCGTGCCGTTCGCTCCGGGCACGACGACGATCGCGTTGCCGCCGTCGTCGTCCACCACGATGTGTGCGGTGCCGCTCGGGCCGGGGACGGTGCGCAGGCCGGTGGTGTCCACTGAGGCGTCGGCGAGGGTCCGGCGCATACGCTTGCCGAAGTCGTCGTCACCGACCGCCCCGATCACGGCCACGGTGCCGCCCGCGCGGGCGGCGGCGATCGCCTGGTTGGCCCCCTTGCCGCCGGGGACCGTGCGGAACTCGCGCCCGGTGACGGTCTCGCCGCGCAACGGGGCCTTCGGTACGAAGGCGATCAGGTCCATGTTGGCCGAGCCGAGGACGGTCAGGTGTGTCATGTGCGGGCCTTCAAGGTGAGACGGGCCAGTTCGTCGAAGCCGATGCCGTCGAAACCGCCGACCGTGGTGGCGAGGCGGTTCTTCAGCGGGGCCGTCCAGTGCTCACCGAGCGCCTCGGGGCTGCCGGCGAGCAGGGCCGCGATCGAACCGGCGGTCGCGCCGTTGGAGTCGGTGTCCCAACCACCCGATACGGCACGGCAGATGGCGCCGGTGAAGTCACCGTCCGAGTGGGTGAGAGCGGCGGCGAGCAGGGCGGCGTTCGGCAGGACGTGTACCCAGTGGTGGCTGGGGGCGTAGCGGGCGTGCAGGGTGTCGACGACCTGCTCGAAGCCGGCCGGAGTGCCGGTGGGTTCCGCCTGTGCCGTGTCGATGCCGACGCGGATCGCCTGTGCGTAGCGGGATTTCGGCGGGATGTGGGCCAGGGCGGTGGCGAGGGTTTCGTGGATGGTGGTGGGGGCGGGGCCGGCCGCGTGCGCGATGGCCGCCGCGACGAACATCTCGCCGTAGACGCCGTTCGCGGTGTGGGTCAACACCGCGTCACGGTGGGCGAGTTCGGCGGCCTTGGCGGGGTCGCCCGGGTTCGTCCAGCCGAAGACGTCCGCCCGGATCTGGGCACCGATCCACTCACGGAACGGATTGCGGTGCGTCGCTGTGTGCGGCGGCTCCAAGCCGTCCAGGAGGTTGCGGTAGGCGATGCGCTCCGCGGTGAACGTGCGGCCTGCCGGGAGCTCGTCCAGCCACAGCTTCGCCACGTCGCCCGTGGTGAAGTCGTGGCCGTGACGCTGGAGCAGCATCAGGTTGAGGAGCGGGTAGTTGAGGTCGTCGTCCTCCGGCATGCCGTCGATGTTCTCCGCGAGGGAGGTCGGGCGGGAGCGGCGGTTCCAGGGGTAGGCCGCGGCGATCCGCGGGTCCAGGTCCCGCTCCGTGAACCACGTCGTCAGCGGCCAGTTCGACGTCGACTCGGCGATGGCCCTGATGCCGGTGAGCGGAAGCTTCTCGACAGGCTTGCCCAGGAGGCAGCCGACGGCCCGGCCGAGCCAGGCGGCGTGGAGACGCCGCTGCTCCCTGTCCGGCCGCGGGTCCGTCGCGCCGAGTCGCCCGGACGGCTCGTCGTGCGGCGTCGGGGACGGCTCGGCGTGCGGCGTCGGGGACGGCTCGGCGTGCGGCGTCGGGTGGGCCGGGGCGGGCGGGGCGGCCGGGTTCAGGGCCCGGATGGCGGGTAGGCCGGTAGGTTCCCGCGCTGCCAGCGGCGAGGGTTCCCGCGCCAGTTCCGTCATCAACCGCTCGGCCAGATCCCGGAGTTCGGTGGTCGCCGACTGCGGCGAAGCTCCCGCCCGCTCGGGTGCGAGATGTCCGCCCGCCTCGGTCCAGCGACGTTCGATCGCGGCGGCGTCGCGGCCGTCCTGGGCCGCCTGGCGCAGTTCGTGGCCGATCAGGTCCTCGGGCTGTACCCAGGTCAGACGCAGCATCACAGCCCCGCGATCGTCGCGAACGCCGCCTCGTGGGCGCGGTGCCGCTCCAGGTCGCGGGCGTGCACCTCGCGCGTGATCCGGGCGAGGGATACCGCGGGGGCGTGCAGATCCAGCTTGCTGGCCCGGGCGATCTCCGTGCTCCACTCCTGGGGCACCGCGCTCTCCCCGTACAGGGCACCGACGATCGCGCCGCTCATCGTGGCGATCGAGTCGCAGTCGCGGCCGTAGTTGACCGAACCGAGCACCGTCTGCCGGAAGTCGCCGCGGCCCACCAGCAACATGCCCAGGGCGACGGGAAGTTCCTCGATGGCGTGCAGACGTGAGGGGCGACGGGCACCGAGGGACGGGTTGCGGTACTCGGGTCCGACCGTGTCGAAGGGGGCCACCGCCTCGCGCAGCGGGGCCAGTGCGTCCTCGAAGTCGTCGTAACGCGCCGCGGCTTCGCACACCGCCTCGATCGCCGTTCTGGTGCCGTCCTTCGCGAGCCCCAGGGCGTCCTCGACGACGGACTCGGGGGTCGCGCCGGGTTTGAACGCGGAGGCCACGGCCGCCGCGAAGACGCCTGCGGCCTCGCGGCCGTACGACGACTGGTGGGCGCCCGCGACATCCAGCGCCTCCTCGTACGCCTTGAGAGGGTTGCCGGCGTTGACCGCGCCGACGGGCGCCATGTACATGGACGCACCGCAGTTGACGATGTTGCCGACGCCCGCCTCGCGTGGGTCGATGTGACCGTAGTGGATACGGGCGACGATCCACTTCTCCGCGAGGAAGATGCGCTGCAGAGGAAGGGCCTCGGCCTCCAGTTCAGGGATCCAGCGCGGGTTGGTCATCAGGTCGGGGACCAGGTGGTCGGCGACCGCGTACGCGTCGAGGTGGTCCCGCACGTTCTCGTAGACGCGGATCAGGGCGTGCGTCATCAAGGTGTCGTCGGTGACATGCCCATCGCCTTTGTGGTACGGCGCGATGGGCCGCGCGGTCTTCCAGTCGTCCTTGTAGAACGGTTCCACGATGCCGCGCACCCGGCCGCCGTGCCGCTCGGCGATGGCCTCGGGGGTCCAGCCCTCGACCGGGCCGCCGAGGGCGTCGCCGACGGCGGCTCCGACGAGGGCGCCGACGGTGCGGTCCTCCAGGGATGCGATGGGGCTCGTCGGGTTGGTGGGGGTGCTCATGCCGGGATGCCTTCCGAAAAGGGGGAGTTGGTCAGGCTGCTTGTGGTGGACAGGCGCGCCGCCAGGTCGACCAGGTCCGTGCCGGCCAGCCATGGCAGCGCGCAGCCCGCGAGCGTGCGGCAGGACTCACGCCAGCTCCGCGGGAACGCGT
The DNA here is from genome assembly GCF_045040315.1 of Streptomyces sp. NBC_01508. Taxonomy (NCBI): domain Bacteria; kingdom Bacillati; phylum Actinomycetota; class Actinomycetes; order Kitasatosporales; family Streptomycetaceae; genus Streptomyces; species Streptomyces sp. NBC_01508. Next base: position 607,068 of record NZ_CP109419.1, read on the forward strand.
CGGCGCCGTCGAGTGCACCGGCGAGGGCGCCGGCCAGGGCGGGGGCCGAGTCGGCGACGCGGGAGAGGCAGGCCGCGGTGGGGACCGCCTCGCTCACGGATCCGGCCGCCGCCGTGGCGATGGCGAGCGCGACGGGGACCGTTTCGGCGGCGGCGATGCCGTAGCTGTAGACGTGGTCGACGATCTCGTGCTCCAGTACGGGCACGAGGGCGAACGCGTTGCCGGACCGGCCGGGGCGCTCGGTCACCTCGGTGCGGGCCAGGCCGACCGCGCGCACCGCGTTGCGGTGGATTTCGGTGCCCTCGGGCAGTTGGGCGAGGGCCGCGTCCACGCAGGCGTCGACGGGCGCGCCGCCGAGGGCCGCGGCGACGGCCGCCGCCATGGCGCGGGCGCCGTGGACGCCGTCGCCGTCCTGGGTGTAGCGCGCGTCGAACTCGGCCAGATCAGCGGCGAGTTCGGGTGCGCCGGGGTGCACGACCGCGAGGACGGCGGCGCGTACGCAGGCCGCGTCGTCGAAGTAGTGCGGGTTGTCGTGGCCGGTGGCGGGGGGCCGCAGTCCGGCGGCGAGGTTGCCGAGGCCGGCCCGTACGGAGATACGGGCGCGCAGCGGCATCTGGGCCGACTCGATCTCGTCCGCGCGGTCCGCCGCCGCCGCGATCTCGTCCGCGAGGGAGTTCCAGGCGAGTGAGAGCGCGGAGCGTACGCGCTGGTCGGTGGGGAGGTCCCCGAGGCCGTCGGCGTGGGCGTCGAGGATGGAGAGCGCGGTGAAGGCCGCCCACTCCGCGTCGTCGGACGGGCCGAGGCGCAGGGGCTCGGAGGGCTGGTTCAGCGCGATCGGGACAGGCAGGGTCGTCGTCGCGTTCTGCTCGGCGAAGGTGTCGAGTTCGCGGGTGAGGCGACGCGTCCAGTCGGGCAGCCGGGCGGCGCGGTGCCGGCCCGATGGCCACCCGGCGGCGTCACCCGCGGCGATGCCGAGGAGCAGGCCCTCGACGCGATGGGCGGTGTCGTCGGGAGCGGGGGGCATGAGGGTGCGGGGCCTTTCGGTGGTACGGGGAGGCACGGCGGCGTTGTCCCGGCGCCTGGTCACGCCGTCGCCCCCGCCCAGTGCGGTGCGGTGGGAGTCAGCCGGTCGGCGATGTCGCGGATGTGCCGTCCGGCCATGGCGGGCAGGCAACTGCCGCGTACCGGGCCGATCGCGTCCGCCCACTCGGCGGGGATCGCGGCGGCGCCGCGCAGGGCGCCGGCGAGGGCGCCCGCGACGGCGGCCGTGGTGTCGGCGTCGCGGCCCATGTTGACGGCGGTCAGGACCGACTCGCGGAAGTCACCCCGGGCCACCGCGAACGCGCCGAACGCGAGGCCGACCGCCTCGGGGGCCAGGTCTGTCCACGGATAGCCGCCGATGACGACGGCCTTGCGCACCACTCGCTCCATCGACAGTTGGGTGCCGTCGAATTCGCGTCGTGCCCGGCGTGCCGCCGACACCGCCCGGTGCAGTGAGCGGGCCGTCCATGAGTCGTCCGGTACGACGGCCAGGGCGGCCTGGATCACCGCGTCCGGGGTGTGGCTGACCATGGCCGCGGCGACGCCCGCGGCCACCGCCCGGCCGCCGAGGATGCCCTCGCCGTCGTGCGACACCGTGCCGTCGATGGCGACCAGTCGGGCCGCCTCGGCCGGGCGCCCGGCCGCGTACACCCCGAAGGGCGCGGCACGCATCGCGAGACCGTCGCTCCAGGCGTGCCGGTGCTGGGCGGAGATGGGGGCGGCGAGACCTCGGCGCAGGTTCTCCAGGGTGCCGCGTTCGCTGAACCCCGCGCCCTTGAACGGTCCTTCGTCACGGTCGGCGATCTGCTCGTGCCAGGCTGCCTCGACCTGGTCGACGGTGAGAGCGGCGCCATGGTCGGCGAGCAGCAGACCCGAGAAGATCGCGTACTCGGTGTCGTCCGTGCCGGCCGGGTCGTCGGAGACGAATCCTTCGATGCGGCCCCAGCGTTCGCGGATCTGGGACGGCTTCATGTTCTCGGCCGGTGCGCCGAGCGCGTCGCCGACCGCGAGGCCGAGCAGTGCGCCGCGGGCGCGGTCCCGCAGCGGGACCGCGGCGGCGGGCTGGGAGGGGGGAACGGTACGGCGCCTGCGGGGATCCGCTGCGCCGTCCGACGACGGGTCGGGGTCACGGTCGGGGTCGGAATTGCGGTCGGGGTTGCGGTCGGAGCCGGGGTCGGGGTGGGGGTCGGAGTCGAGCTTGACGCTCATGGTGGGTTCGTGCTCTTTTCAGCCGGTTGTGCTTGGGTTCAGCGCTGGTAGCGGTCGAGGATGTGGGTGCCGTCCTCGGCCAGGCGCTTACGCAGCTCCGCTACGCCGAACGCGCCGTTGTAGTACTCCTGGTAGGCGGGGGTGGCGATCTTGTCCTTCCACTCCGGGTAGCCACGCACCCCCAGCACCGGGGAGGCGCGCAGACCGGCCGCGACGCCGACGCCGGTCTTCCAGCCGTACTTCACGGTGTTGAAGAACGGGTCTTTCAGCGCCGCGGTGCTGGTGGGCAGCATCCAGTCGCCGCGCGCCAGTCGCACCTGGTGGTCGGCCTGGCCGAGGAAGGCGATGAAGTCGACCGCCGCCTGCTTGTGCCTGCTGTCCTCGGAGACGGACAGGGTCTGCGGGGCCGTGCCCTGGATCGGCTTCCCCTCGCTGCTGGGCAGCGGCAGGACTGTCCAGTCGAAGCCCTTGGGGGCCTGCTGCTGTACCTGCTGGCGATAGGAGAAGTTGAGCGGGAGCATCGCGTAGCGGCTCGCGAAGAAGCCTGGCAGCGTGTCCGAACCCGACATGCCGAGGCCGTTCTTGGGCGCGGTTCCGTCCTTGTTGACCTGCCGGTTGATCATCTGTGCGACGGCCGATTCGGCGCTGTCGTAGCGGATCTCGTTCTTGCCGTCCGCGTTCTTGTAGAAGATCTCGCCGCCGGTGGACAGAGACAGGTTGACGGACTGGGTGACCGGCTCCTTCATGGACCAGGCCACGCCGTACTGGTCGGTCTTGCCGTCGTCGTTCTTGTCGCGTGTCAGCTTCTTGCCGACCTCCTCGAACTCGTCCCAGGTCCAGGGGTGCTCGACCGTGGGGATGCGCACCTTCGCCTGTTCGAGGAGTGTGGTGTTGGCGATGAGAACGCGGGGCTCCTGGAGGAACGGGACGCCGAACGTTCCCTTCTGGTACGCCGTCGTGTCCCACAGAGACTGCGGGATGTCCTCGCGCAGCGACGTCGGCAGGTAGTCGGTGAGGTCGGCGAGATAGCCGCCGTTCGCGAAGTCGGTGAGGTCGGCGGCGTCGTTGTGGATGATGTCGGGCGCCTCGCCGCCCTCGAAGGAGGTGAGGAGCTGGTCGTGGACGTTGTCCCAGTTCCCCTGTACGTACTTGACCTGGACATCGGGGTGGGTCGCGTTCCACTCCTTCACGAGCGCCTTGTTGGCGTCGACGGACTCCTTCTGCCAGGCCAGGCTCAGGAAATCAAGGGTGACTCGGCCGTCGGTGGAGTCCGGCTCCGAGCCGCCGCAGCCGGCGACCAGGGCCAGCGAGAGGGCGGCGGCGCAGGCGCTCAGCCTCTTCGTACGGTTAGGGATACGCATCAGCCCTTCACCGCCCCGCTGAGCATGCCGTCCACGAGCCGGCGCTGGAGCAGCGCGAAGAAGAGCAGGCTGGGGATGGTCGCGAGGACCGAGGCCGCTGCCAGCGGGCCCAGGTCCGCCGCGCCCTCGGCGCCGATGAAGTGGGTGAGGATCACGGACATCGTCTGGTTCTCCGGGGACTTGAGGAGCACGAGGGCGAAGAAGAATTCGTTCCAGGCGGTGACGAAGGAGAACATCAGCGTCGCCACCAGACCGGGCATGAGCATCGGCAGGACCACGCTGACCAGGGTGCGCAGCCGGCCCGCGCCGTCCATCGCCGCGGCCTCCTCCAGGGAGAGCGGCACCGACTTGACGTAGCCCTGGAGCATCCACAGCGAGAAGGGCAGGTTCCACACGACGTACACGATGATCAGGCCGAGGAGGCTGTCGATCATGTGCAGGTTCTTCAGAACGAGGAACAGCGGGATGATCACCAGGACGAACGGGAACATCTGGCTGACCAGGATCCAGACGGTACCGGCCTGGCTGACGCGCGACTTGTAGCGGACCATCACATACGCGGCCGGGACGGCGATCGACACCGAGATCACCGAGGCACTGACCGCCACCAGAAGGCTGTTGAGCGCCGAGTTGAGCAGCGGCTGCGCGTCGAAGGCGGCGCGGTAGTTGTCGAGGCTGGGGTGCTGAGGGAACCACGTCGGGTCAATGGAGCCCAGTTCCTGCGGCGACTTGAAGGACGTGGACAGCAGCCACAGGAGCGGGAAGGCCAGAAAGATCAGATAGCAGAGCAGGGCCAGGTACTGACCGGTGCGGCCCGCCGCGCGCAGGGCACGGACCTTGGGGAGAGCAGAAGTCACGCTCACGCCGCGTCCTCCTTCAGCTTCTTGCGCAGGAACAGGGTGAGCAGGACCGCGATCACGGCGACCATGACCAGGCCCATCGCGGCGGCGTAGCCGAACTGCCCGTACTTGAACGCCTCTTCGTACGCGAACAGCATCGGAAGCCGCGTCTGACCGCCCGGACCGCCTTGGGTCAGGACATACACCAGGCCGAACGAGTTGAAGTTCCAGATGAAGTTCAGGGCCGTGATGGCGAGGACGACCGGCTTGAGCGCGGGCCAGGTCACTGTCGTGAAGCGGCGCCAGACGCCGGCGCCGTCGAGCTGGGCAGCCTCACGCAGCTCGTGCGGAACATTCTGCAGACCGGCCAGGAGTACGACCGTGGTCTGTGGCATGCCCGCCCATACGCCGACCACGATGACCGCGGGCAGCGCGTAGGAGAGGTTGGCCAGCCAGTCGACGTTCTCGCTGATGAGGCCGAACTGGGAGAGCGTCTTGTTCAGGACCCCGGCGTCGGAGTGGTACACCAGGCGCCACATGATGCCGACGACGACCTCGGGCATCGCCCACGGCACGATGGCGAGGGTGCGGGCCAGCCAGCGGAAACGCAGGTTCTGGTTGAGCAGCAGCGCGAGTCCCATGGCCATGACGAACTGGAGCGCCGTCACGCACACCGCCCAGATCAGGCCGATGCGGAAGGACTCCCAGAACAACGAGTCGTGGCGCAGGTCGAGAAGGTTGTCCAGCCCGACGAACTGGGTGGCCGCCGTACGGCCCGTCTGCGCGTCGGTGAACGCGAGCGCGACACCGTAGAGCAGCGGCCCCGCGCTGAGGATCAGGATCGGGATCAGTGCGGGGAGCAGCAGGAACCAGGCGCCCCGGTCCAGGCCGAGCACCTGCTTGCGCTGTGCGGGTGTACGGGGCGGTGGGGTGCCGCGGCTGCCCGGGGCGGCTCCGGCCCGGGAGGCGGTGAGACTCATGCGAACCTCGTGCTCTTATTTGTCGGTCGCCGTGTGCGCGGTGGAGGCGCGTACGACGAGGCGGGGAGGGGCGGTGGTGGTGCGGGGAGGGGAGATCTCGGGGCCGTCGGACGCCTGGCCGAGTCGCTGGAGGAGGAATTCGGCGGCGTGCCGGCCGCGTGCGGTGGAGCCCAGATCGACGCTGGTGAGCGGGGGCCAGCCGGCCTGGGCAAGGAGGCTGTCGTCCATTCCCGCGACGGCGACGTCCTGGGGGATGCGCAGGCCCGCGGAGTGCAGGGTACGGGCGACACCGAGGGCCAGTTGGTCGTTGGCACAGAACACGGCATCGGGCCGGGAAGCGGGGTCGGCCAGCAGTTGCCCGGCCGCCTCGGCACCCGAATCAATACCGAAGTCGGTGTGCACGACGAGCGCGCTGTCGTAGCCGAGGCCGCACTGCGCCAGGGCGGCGCGGTACCCCTCGGCGCGGTTGCGGCCGGGCACCGTGTCGAAAGGGCCGTTGACGAACGCGATGCGTCGTCTGCCTGTTTCGTACAGATGCCGCACGGCCAGGATGGTGCCCGCGACGGAGTCGGCGCGCACACTGTCCACGGGTGCGCCGTCGGGCAGCGAACCGATGACGACGACCGGGCCGGCCGCGGTGCGCAGGGCTTCGATGTGTGCGTCCGTGATCCGGATGGGACAGATGATCAGACCGTCGCTCGTACGGTCGCCCAGGCTGCGCAGTACGGCGAGTTCGTCGTCGACCACGGCATCGGTGGAGTGCAGCAGCAACCGGTATCCGGCCGCCTTGGCGACGGACTGGATGGCACGGACCATCTCGACGTACACCGGGTTACCGATGTCCGGCATCGCGAACGTCAACTGCCGCGTCCTGCCGCCCTTGAGAGAACGCGCCACCGCGTTGGGCACATAGCCCAGCTCGGACGCGGCCCGCTCCACCCGCTCAACGGTCTCCCGCCGAGCGCCGAGACCGTTGAGAACACGGGAGACCGAGGCGATGGAGACCTCGGCACGCTCAGCGATCGACACGATCGTCGGCTGACCGCCGCCTGATGTCCTCGGCATCGTGGTATCCCCCTGTCGGCCGACTTCCCCATTGCTGTAAACGTTTCCCGCAGTTGGAAACGTTTACAGATGTTGCAAGCCCATTCCCTGGGCGTCAATGGGAAGTTAATGTGACACATCTCATGTCGAGGTCGCGCGACGTCGACCCGGCGCGGGGGCCGATGGTGAAGGAGGGGCACCCCGACCGGGCACGTGGGCGCCTGGCTCAGACACGCGGTCCGCGTCTATGTGTGGAACATGCCGAACTGCGCGATGTGCTGTACGGCCACACTTCGATCAACGCCACGACGGAGATTCAGGTCAGCCCTGAGAACGCGCATGTCGAAGCGTTCCGGCGACTCATCACCGAGCGTCCGCCGCCGGCGGACGCCCCGAACCCCGCCATGGCGGCGAATCTGATCTACAGCACCTGGTACGGCGCCACCCATGCGCTGGTGCATCACGAAGCCGAGGACATCGACCGGTTGGCCGATGAGCTCATCGCCGACATCACCGACCTGGCACATCGCTACTTGCGCACTGAGACCTGAGCTGGGCTGGGCTGGGCCGGGCTGCGCTGCGCTGCCGGCGACTTTGTGTGCGGATCGCCGGCAGCGCAGTGGCGCGGTGACTCATGTCGCCGGTCAGCGACTCACATCGGCGATACGCCAGTGACGTGCCCGCTCGTACTGTGTGCTCACACGCGCGAACGCCCCACCCGTGAGCAGCAGTTCCGCCCGTATGCCGGTCTCCACGACCCGGCCGTCGTCGAGCGAGACCACATGATCCGCGGCGGCCAGGGTGGCGGGGCGATGGGCGATCACAATCACCGTCCGGTCGGGGTCGGCGCCGAGGTTCACCCCTGCCCTGCGGGCGGCCGGGCGTGGAATGCACGAGCTTGATGCCGAGTTTCGCGCAGGCCCGCAGCAGCCACGAGTCCACGAACGCGCTGCCGTTGTCGACATAGACCAGACGCGGGACACCGCGCGAGGCGAGAGCCGGCCGCAGAGCGGCGGCCAGGCGGACGGTGTCCTCCGAGAAGCCCCACCGGTGGCCGACCACGGCCCGCGAGTGATCGTCGATGAACGCGAACAGGTACGTTTTCCTGCCCTCGACCATCGGCCCGTGCAGGGCGTCCCCGGTCCAGAGTTCGTTGGGCCCCTCGGCCTCGAACCGGCCGAAGACGGCGGGCGAGGCCGGGGCCCGCAAGGCGGTCAGACCCTCACGGACGATCATGCGCTGGATGGTGCGCTCGTCCGGGGCCCAGCCTGCCGGAGATCCCGGCTCCACGCCGGTCACGCCCCGTACGACGAAGGAGATCACCATGGCCCATCCAGCCGCCCCCAGCCAGTTCGAGGACCACCTGGTCTGGGCGTTCCTGCACACCTTCCTCCACTTCCGACTGATCCACTCAGCCGTCGACGGGCCCGAGGGACAACGGTTCGTCCAGATAGTCGCCGACGGACGGATCCATCACCTGACCGACACCCAGGACGCCTTCGACTTCGTCCTCGACATCCTGGAGATCATTCACGAAGGACAGGAGGACGGACGGTGACGAACCCGAGCCCCTCCACACCCGAACCTAGCGCTGACCCCAACTCGGTCCCAGGAGGAGCAAGTTATCGCGTGAGCATTGCTGCCGATGGCAGCAATGCTCACGCATCTCCCGCCCCGGGAGTGGCGGGAGACGGCCGGCGCCAGGGGGCGCCGACCGGTCCGCATGGGGCCGAGGGCGGCCCGCATCCGGAACAACAGGAGGAGCAGCACAAGTGCCGTCGTTCGTCGTGTGAGCACGCTTGCGCCGCGCCGTTGAAGCCGCGTGTGAAGCAGCGTGAGCGTCTGCGTGACGACGACAAGCGCATGCACCAGCCGAGCTGCCGCATGAACGACACCGAGTACCAGCGTCTCGCCCGTGGCGCTGCCGCCTGCGGTATGAGCATCGCCGCCTTCCTCGCCCGCGCCGGCCTCAACGCCGCCCGTGATCTCGACCGGACCGCTGCCGAGGTGGCCGGTGAACGCGAAGTGGTGAGCGAGCTGTTCGCGCTGCGCCGGCATCTCGGCCAGATCGGCAACAACCTCAACCAGGTCGCCAAGGCCGCCCACTCCGGCGCCGACGCACCCCACGCCACAGCTGTTCTCGACGCCGTCGAACGCGCCGCCCAGCGGGTCGACGCCTTGACCCAGCACTACCTCAGCAACGAGAACCGGTCCGGATGATTCCCCGTGTCCACAAGCGCGGCAGCCGCACCGTCGGCCTGATCTTCTACCTGTACGAGCCCGGCAGGTGCGAGGAGCACACCGACCCGCATCTCGTCGCGGCCTGGGACGCCTTCGCCCCCGACCCCGGCCGGCACCCGGACGCCACCTACGACGACCTCGCTCGGCTCCTGGACCAGCCCGTCGACGCCCTTTCCCGATCACGCCGCCCCGAACAGCACGTGTGGCACCTGTCCGCACGCAACAGCACCGAGGACCCGCTGCTCACCGACGAGCAGTGGGCCGACATCGCCCGCCGCATGGTCGCCGCCACCGGCATCGCCCCCACCGGCGACGACACCGCCTGTCGGTGGGCCGCCGTACGCCACGCGGACGACCACATCCACATCGTCGCCACCCTCGTCCGCGAAGACGGCCGCAGACCACGGCAGAACAACGACGCCGCCCGCGCCCAGGCCGAAGCCCGCCTCCTCGAAGCCGAGTACGGCCTGCGACAGCTCAACCCCGGCGACGGCACCGCCGCGAAACGCCCCACCAGCGCGGAGCGCCACAAAGCCGCACGCGAGAACCGCCCCCAGACCCCACGCGAGGAACTCCGCGAAACCGTCCGCCACGCGGCAGCCGGCACCATGAACGAGACCGAGTTCTTCACCCGCCTCGCCGCCGCCGGCCTGCTGGTCCGCCAACGTGTCGCGCCCTCCGGCGACCTCCTCGGCTACAAGGTCGCCCTCCCCGACGACCGCAACCACGACGGTGGACCCGTCTTCTACGCCGGCTCCACCCTCGCCCCCGACCTCTCCCTCACCAGAATCCGCAAACGCTGGACCAACAGCGGTCCACAGCCGGAACGTGACCCCGACGTGTCCGCAGGTCCCCGGTGGCCGGGGCCGGCGGGCGCCAGGCGGCGGGCGAGCACCGCCATGTGGCAGGCCCTGCTGGTCATCGACCACGGCACCGACGAGCAGATCGCCGCCCGAATCACCGGGGCGGGGGAAGTCCTGGACGCGCTCGCCACCACATCCGCCGCCGCCACGAGAAACGAACTGCGCCAAGCGGCCTTCCTGTTCGAGCGCGCCACCCGCTCCCACACCCAAGCCGAACGCGGACACGACCGGGCGCTCCGCCAGGCCGCACGCGACCTCGTCCGCAGCGGACCAGCCCTCGGACACGGGGAGGACGGAGCGAACCACCGCCATGGTGATCGACATGGCGTTCTTCCTCATCACCGCCGCCGCCCACTGGCACGCCCGCAAGAACCACGCCCAACAGGCCGCCGCCGCCCGCCAGACCGCCCAGCACCTGCGCACCGCCTACCAGGCCGCCGCCCGCCATCCCATGGCCGTCCTCCACCAACAAGGCCAACACCTCACCCAACCCCGGCTCCAGCGACAGACCGCGCACCTACACGCGGCGGTACCGGAGCTGGCCGAGCAGATCCTCAACGAACCCGGCTGGCCCGCCCTCGCCGCCACCCTCACCGACGCCGAAGCCGCCGGACACGACCCGGCCACGCTGCTCGCCAAAGCCACCAGGCGCCGGGAGCTTCACACCGCCGACTCCGTCAGCGACGTACTCGTGTGGCGGCTGCGCCGCCTCGCCGACCCTGAGCAGGTATCCGTCACCGGGACCACCCCGGCACCGGCACGGGCGCTCGCGGGCCGCCGGACCGGGGCTCGTACGCACCAATCACGCCGACGGTGAGGACTAGAGAACTTGTGGGTTGCAGCCGCCGAGCCGCTTGGGCCCAGCTCGGCTCCGACGCCGCATCGGGCGGCGGTCTGGACTTTCCCCGCAGCGCGAAGGCCGCCTTCACCTACAACGGCAACAGCGGAGTGGCCAATGAGCTGTACAGCGGAGCCCGCCCGATGGGCTAGCTAGGAGTCTCCAGAACCTCGATCGCATCCGTACAGAGGCGTGCACGATCATGTCCGCCAGCACGCCAAGAGGCTCCATGTCGATGATGACCGCCCCCAGCGCCCCGCCGCTTCCGACGGGCGAGATCGGGGGACGCGACGGAGGCGGCGGTCAGCGGCCGAGCGCCTTGCGCAACTGGTCCTTGTTCATGGAGGAGCGTCCGTCGACGTTGCGCTTCTTGGCCTCCTCGTACAGCTGGTCGCGGGTCGGTCCCCCGGAGCCCCTGTGCGAGCGCTCGCCGCCGCGCTGCGACGCGGACTTCTTGTCACGAGTGGAGACCCTGCTCGCGGTCCTGGACTCGCCGGAGCGGGCCCGTTCCTTGTTCACCGTCCGGGCAGCGATCTCCTTCGCCCGGACGGTGGAGGTGCCGCGCTTCTCGGCGCCCTCCTTGATGTGCTCGTACTGACGCTCCCGCTTGGGGCTCGATCCAGTCGGCATGCTGTTCATCCTCCTCGTACGGCCGGGACGTCCCGGCCGCTGTCGCCTCCGGGCCTTACTGTCCGTCTCAGCGTGATGGCCTCGTCCCGCGCCCGCATCCTCAGGGAACGGGACGGTGGGCCGGCTGTGTCGCCGCGTCCCCGTCGGGCCGGGGACGAAACACCCGTTGTCGGCGGCGGGGTTCGTCGGGCTCGGCTCGGGCAGCATGCGAAGAGTGAATCCGGGCGGCCACGCCGTTCTCGCGACGCCACGCGGGTGCTGCCGTCCATGCCGAAGGGCGGAAGCATCATCAACTCCGCCTCCGTGCAGGCGTACAAGCCCAGTCCCCATCTGCTGGAGTACGCCATGACCAACGGCGCGATCGTCACCTTCACCCAAGGACTCGCGCAGATGGTGGCCAAGGACGGCATCCGGGTCAACGCCGTGGCGCCCGTCCCGGTCTGGACCCCGCTGATCCCCGCGACGATGCCCGACACAGCCGAGTTCGGGAAGCAGTCCCCCTCGGACGGCCAGCCCAGCCCGCCGACATGGCACCCGCGTACGTCTTCCTCGCGTCCCCGCAGGCCAGCTACATCACCGCCGAGATCGTCAACGCGACCTGCGGCACACCCCTCCCGTGACCAGCACGTCTGACGGCAGGACCAGCAGGCAGCTCAGCAGGAAGAGGGAAGACATCGGACCATGACAGGCAATCACTCGTACCTCAGGGCGATCGCGATCGACTGCCATGCCCCGGAACGGCTAGCCGTCTTCTGGTCGCGACTCCTCGGCAGCGCGATCGCGTCCTACCAGGCCGGTACGTCTGGCTCACACCGGGCGACGGACCGCTTCTGGGCTTTCAACGAGTCGAGGAACCCACGCCGGGCAAGAACCACACGCACGTGGACCTGACCTTCCCGGACCCGGCCGCCGAGCGGCGACGTACCGAGGCCCTGGGGGGCCGATGGCTCGAGGAGTACGCCGAAAGCGGCTTTCTTGTGATGGCCGATCCCGAGGGCAACGAGTTCTGCGTCATCCCTCGGGGTTCGGTGGGACTCAACGCGCAGGGCCGCGCGCACTACCTCGACCGCTGATCCGGCACGGCGTTACCGGTCCTTCACCGCGTTTCGTGCGAGAGCAGGTTTCCGAGTGGGCCGAGGTCCAGGTTGAGGTCTTCGCGGCGCAGGCCGTGCAGTTCGCAGAGTTCCGTCATGCGCTCGTCAAGGAGCATCAGGGTGGTTCCCACGCGCTCTTCCTGTTCCTCCGTCAGCTCTCCCGTGTCGAAGCGGCGAATCGCCTGGCGTTCCATCAGCTGTCTGAGGAGTTCCACGACGGTCAGCACCAGAGAGGCCAGGTCGCGGCCCGCGTTGTGCGGATCGATGTCCACGCGTGTGTCGCTCACAGGGGCCCGCTGTCGGCCCACGGCGCGGGAACGCGCTCGCTGACGGATGCCAGCAGAGCGTGCAGGGAGAGGCGGACCAGCGGGACATCCGCGATGGCGATCACGAGATCTCCGCTGATGACGACGCCGGTACCGAGCACCCTGTCGAGCAGGTCGACCAGGGGGACGCCGATGGGGGCCGTGGCTTCCGGGCCCTGCCACGGAACGGGGTTACGAGTGCCCTGCAAGGTCTCCTCCGTCGGTGAACGAGTACGGGGCCCAGGGCCCGGTGACGTCGATCTCGATGCCGTCGAAATCCGGGGACGCGCGGAGGCGCCCGATCGTGGCCGCCAGTTCCTCGATCCTGTCGTCGGCGATCAGATAGGCCATGTTCATGATCTGCGTGCGGTCCTTACCGGTCACCTCGGGTCCGTGCGGCCGGCGCGGGACCATGGCGACCGCCAGTTCCCGTACCGCCCGGTCCACCCGCTCGGCCGCGGCCACCGCGCTCTCCCGGTGCTGCTCGCGCAGGTCCTGGCGGCTGCGCAGGCGATCCAGGTAGGCACGGCCCGAGACGGCTCCGGGGCCGGCCCCACGGCCCGGGGCGGGGGTCTGACGGGTGTCGGACGCGACGGACCGGGCCGTCGTGGCGGACTGTGTCAGGTAGACCTTCACGGCCCATTCGGCCCGGCCGGTGATGCGCTCCAGCGCCAGCCGAAAGCTCTCCCGGTTCTCCTCGATGGCCGTGCGCGCCCGTTCGTCGCCGAGGTAGAGGGTGGCCAGTGGCATCGGTACGGCGGGGCCGTCCGCGGCGGCGGCGGTGACGACGCCGTGGTGGGCGCGTGCGCAGCGTTCGAGTTCGGCGGCGTCGCCGAGCCGTTCGCGCAGGGCCGCTTCGGAGAACTCCGCCGGCGGCACGTCCTGAACCACGGCGCACAGCGAACCGACCGTCAGCAGGCGCAGCGGCCCGCCACCGGCATGTCCCTGAGCGGCGGAGGGGGACGCGGGGTGGTCCGATCGGCAGACGGCGAAGACGTACGTGGCGCAGGAGCCGACGCCCTCGGCCGATGGCGAGATGCGCGGGGCGGAGATGTGCGAGGTGGAGTTCATCAGCGGCGCAGTTCCCTTCCGCCGCTGGCCCGCCGGATGCTGTCCGGCTCCTGGGCGTCGTCGCCCTCCAGCGCCTCGATCCGCTCGCGCAGCCGCTGATTCTCCTCGTACAGAGCGTCGTGTGCGGCTCGCGACGACAGCGCGGGATCGGTCTCCCACCAGTCGATGCCCGCCTTCTTCGCTGTCTCCACGGACGAGATGAACAGCCGCAGGCGAATGGTCAGCAGCTCGATGTCCAGCAGGTCGATCTTGATGTCACCGGCGATGACGATGCCTTTGTCCAGCACCCGCTCCAGGATCTCGGCCAGGTTGGCCGTGGCGGGCGGATGCGACCGGGACTCCGTCGTCCAGCTGTCCAGTTCGCTCACGGTCTCACTCCAGGTAGCGGGGATTTCCTGTCGAGAATGTCCAGCAGCCGTTCCTCCTCGCGCTCGAAGCGCGCGAGGTCGATCTCACCGTCGTCCAGTGAGCGGTTCAGCTCGGCGAGCTGCACGCGGATCACCGCCGGGTCGTAGAGCTCCGCCTCCGCCGCGTCGATGAGACGGTCGGAGACCCAGACCACGCCGCGTACGGGTGCCAGGGGAAGGAGGAGCACACCGGAGAGCAGACCCATGTCAGGCCCTGGCCGGGACGGGTTCCGGAGCCACGAAGCTGTAGCACGGCAGCGGGCCTGTCACCCGCAGTTCGAGGCGGTCCCGATGGTCTGCGGCGAACCGCTCGGCGACGCCTCGGAAACGTCCTTCCTCGCGGCGGGGTACGAGGAAGGACACGTTCAGGACGCAGCCCTCCACGTCCGGACCCGGACGCATGTCGTCGGCGATCCCCCCGATCCCCGCGATCCCGGCGAATTCGGCCGGCAGCCTGGCCGCCGCCGCCGCGGCCCTGCGCCGCAAGCCTGCCGCGACGGCCTCGCCGAGCCGTACGTTGGCCTCGTAACTGGGGTGACGGCGCGTCTCCTCGCGAATCCGCCGGACCACCGGGTCCTCACGGATCAGCGCGGCCAGATTGTCCTGCACCGGAGTGATCTTGATGTTCATCTCGACGCGGGAGTCCAGCCGCTCCAGAACCGCGGCGTGCTCACTGTGGTGTGCGGCGACGCCCGCCAGCACCGTGGCCTCGTCCGGTGCCACCATGCCGAAACGCATCGGCAGCACGGGCCCGGCTTCTGCCAGCGTCATCAGGAGGCCCTGATGTGCCATCAGGTCACGTCTCCGGGCTCTGAGTCCCGGGTACGCGGCGCTGACCACGACAGCGAGATCATCGGCCGGCAGCAGCCGTACCGGTGTCGGCGGCTCGCCGACGCCGGCGGTACCGGCGGAGAGCGGATGGGAGCGGCCCACGATGCCGTACACGTAAATGCCTGGAGCGGTCATGCGTCAGTCCTCATCCCGGTGGCGGCGCGTTCGTTCGCTTCCGGCGCTCCTGGAGCGCGCCGACTTGGACCTGCGCGGGCGCTCCTCCTCCAGTTCGTCCTCGTCCTCCTCGTCGTCCCCGCCAGCACCCACGGCCTTCTTGACCTTGTCGCCCACGGAATGCGCGGCCTTCTTCGCCCCGGCCTTGCCGACGCTCTTGGTCATGCCGCCGCCGAACAGCTCGGGCACTGTCCGGCTGGCCGAATCGTTCTCCAGGTCCAGCCGATTGCATGCTTCGGCGAACCGCAGATAGGTGTCCACACTGGCGACGACGATCCGTGCGTCGATCTTCAGGATCTCGATGCCGACCAGCGACACCCGCACGAAGATGTCGATGACCATGCCGCGGTCGAGAATGAGTTCCAGGACGTCGTAGAGGGTGCCGGCGCGCGGCACCCGGACAACCTCCTCACTGTATGCACTCAAGGAATGACCGTTTCTCGGGAAGGGGCTCCGGTGCTCGGCGCTCACGTGTCCGCCTGACCACGGCGGTAGCGACGGACTCTGCGGTACTGCAGCAGCGACCCGTCCTCATCGATGTCCACTTCGTACGTGGCGAGCAGGCTGGTGGTGTCGGGGATGCGCGGGAGTTCCAGGACATCGACGTCGATGTGCCACCCGTCGTCGCTCCGCGAGACGGCGGAGACGCCTTCGGCCCGGTGTCTGATCAGCTTCTGGAGGCTCTGACACGCCCTCTCGGCCGCCTCCTCCGCTCCCCTCAGGTGCTCCTTGCCCGCGGAGGTACGGGTGGATCGGGAGGTCCGGGCCTTGCCGGCACGCTGCTCTGGCATGTTCCCCAGCCTGCCGGGAACGAGGCCCCTCCGCACGTGGTGATGGACCGAATGTGCTGCCACCGCGAACCACACGAATGGCGGCTTGCCGAAGGCCGGAGCAGACTGGATTGAGAGAGCGCGCACCGCGATGCCGGCCAGCGCCCGGGACACCACCGCCTTGCCACTCGCAGACACTTCTCGCTCTTATTGGAGGATCTCTGATGGCCAGCACCGATACACGCCCCGGCACCTCTCACGGCACGAGCAGCGACGGTGGAGGTCCGCGTGGCACGACCACCATCGCCGACAACGTCGTCGCCACCATCGCGGGCATCGCGGTCCGTGAGACCGACGGAATCTACGCGCTGGGCGGCAGCGCTTCGCGGGCACTGGGATCAGTACGGGACAGGGTAGCCAAATCGTCCGACCCCAGCCGGGGGGTCAAGGTCGAAGTCGGCGAGGTCCAGGCCGCGGTCGACGTGGACGTCATCGTGGAGTACGGCGAACCCATCGCGGACAACGCGAAAGAGATCCGGACGCGCGTGACGGACGCGGTGGGGAAGATGACGGGTCTGGAAGTCGTCGAGATCAACATCAACGTGCTTGACGTACATCTGCCCGGATCGGACGACGACGAAAGCAACGACGAAAGCAGTGACCGCCGGAGCGAACGGGTCCGGTAACGCCGAGAAGCCGTCGGCTCCCATCGCCCGAATAGGCATGTGTCCCATTCCCCAAGCATTGCGAGGCACCCATGGAGGACAGTAAGAAAGTCTGTGTGGCCGCCGCTGTGGCGGCGGGCTACGTCCTTGGCCGGACCAAGAAGGGGAAGCTTGCCCTTGGCCTCGCTGCTCTCGTGGCGGGACAGCAAATACCCATGAATCCACGGGAGTTGGTCATCCTGACCGCTCGCAAGCTGGCGGACAACCCAACGGTGGCGCCGCTGGTGGAGCAGGCGCGGGGCGAGGTGCTGGGCGCCGGGCGCTCGGCGCTGTCCGCGACAGCCAACCGTCGCCTCGAAGCTGTCGCCGACGCACTTCAGCAGCGGACGGAGGCGCTGCTGGAAGCGCCGCTCGAAGCCGACGAAGAAGAGGAAGAAGAAGAAACGCCCGAAGAACATCCCGAGGAAGACGAGGAAGAAGAGGAGGAAGAAGAGAAACGCCCTCGCCGCCGGTCCGCGAAAAGCCCGCCGGCGAAGAAGGCACCCGCCAAGAAAACCGCGGCAAAGAAGGCGCCCGCTAAGAAGAAGGCGGCGAAGAAGCCGCCGCCGCCGAAGAAGGCTCCTGCGAAGAAGTCCGCGAACCGCGACAGCCGGAGGAGGTAAGTCTCATGGCCAAGCAAGACGACAACCCCACGAACACGAGCACGTCCGGCCTGGAGCGGGTCAAGGAGCAACTGTCCGCCTACGTCGGGGCCCAGGGACAGCGGCTGCTGGATTCCGCCGGCGGGAAGCTCACCGACCTCTCGCAGGGCCTCGGGGACGGCGCCGGTGGAGACGGCACCGGTGGCCTCCTGGACGTCGGAAAGCGGGTGCTTGGTGGCGAGAATCCGGCCAAGGCTCTCGTAGGTGAGAAGGCCGGCTCGATGAAGGACAAGGCCGTGGATTCGGTCAAGAGCGCCTTCGGCGGCGGGGGCGGAAAATCAGGCAACACCAAGGTGACCAACATCGTGGAAGCCATCGACGTGGGCAAACCCCTGCGCACGGTCTACGACCGCTGGACGGAGATCGAGGAGTTCAACTCCTTCACCAAGGGTGTCACCAACGTGTCCCAGTCGGACGAGATCGAGAGCGACTGGCAACTCAAGGTCGCGTTCTCCAACCGCAGTTGGAAGGCCACGGTGCAGGAGCAGGTCCCCGACGACCGCATCGTCTGGACGTCCGAGGGCGCCCAGGGTACGACGCACGGCGCCATCACCTTCCACGAACTGGCCCCGACCCTGACCCGCATCGTCGCTGTCGTCGAGTACACCCCGTCCGGATTCTTCGAGAAGACCGGCAACATCTGGCGGGCCCAGGGACGCCGACTGCGCCTGGACCTCAAGCACTTCCAGCGGTACGCCACGCTCACCGACGACGAGGACGTCGAGGGCTGGCGCGGTGAGATCCGCGACGGGGAAGTCGTTCGGAGCCATGAGGAGGGGCTGGAGGACGACGAACCGGAAGACGAGCCCGAAGAGGACAACGAGGAGGAGCCCGAGGAGGAAGCCGACGACGAATACGAATACGAGGACGAGGACGAGGAGCCCGAAGGGGAGGAAGAAGAGGAAGAGGAAAGGTGAAGTACCTCATCGTGACGAGGTTCTAATAAGGGCTGTCCCGTAATCGATCTCCGGCCTCAGTGCTACTGAACTTGATTGGGTGATGTCGGGCCGTTCGCCTGACATCGACTGAGTCGGGTCGGTAGCTGTGGGGTGTGAGATACGCGCAGGGCGGTGGTTTGACCGATGCCAAGAGGGCTGCAAGAGAGCGGATCCGGCTGGAAGCGGTTGGTCGCTTCGAGAGCGGCGCGAAGAACCGGGAGATCGCGGCCGCGCTGCGGGTGAGCGAGCGGTCGGTGGAGCGCTGGCGCCGTCAGTGGCGTGAGCGGGGTGAAGCGGGTGTCCGGTCGAAGGGATCGCCAGGGCGCCCGAGGCTTTCGGCACGCCAGATTGCCAGGCTGGAGCGGGAGTTGGAGCGCGGTCCGCTTGCCCATGGATGGGCGGATCAGCGGTGGACACTGGCCCGGGTCAAGACTCTGATCGGACGGTTGTTCCACGTCGGCTACACGGTTGAGGGGACATGGCGGCTGCTGAAGCGTCATGGCTGGTCGTGGCAGCAGCCGGCCCGTCGGGCGATCGAACGTGACGACGGAGCTGTGGAGTTGTGGAAGAAGGAGGTGTGGCCGCAGGTAAAAGTACGGCGGCGGCCCGCGGGGGCCTGGATCGTCTGTGGGGACGAGGCCAGCCAGTCGCTGAGGCCGCCACGCGCGAGGTCCTGGGGCCGCATCGGCCAGACGCCGGTAGTCCGCGTCCGGGGCCGGGGTTCAGGGCGGGTTTCGATGGCGGGAATGGCCTGCTTCCGCCCCGGAGACCGGTCGAGGCTGATCTACAGCTTTCGCGTCCACCGGGGCCGAAAGGGCGAACCCAAGGGCTTCACCTGGCAGGACTACCGCGACCTCATCGTGCGGGCGCACAACCAGCTCAAAGGCCCCATCGTCCTGGTCTGGGACAACCTGCGCACCCATCTCATGCCGCAGACGAAGGACTTCATCGCCGCAAACGAGGACTGGCTGACCGTCTTCCACTTCCCGTCCTACGCACCCGACCTCAACCCACAGGAAGGCATCCGGTCCCTGGTGAAACGGGCGATCGGCAACCTCGCCGCCGCGAACCTCGACCAGCTCGCCGCCGTGAAGCGCAGCCTCAAGAAGACCCAGTACCGACCGCACCTCATCGACGGCTGCCTCATAGGCACCGGCCTGGCCCTGAACAGCTGACACGATCAGGCCGACATCACACATTCAAGTTCAGTAGTTCAGAGAATCGGAATCACTCATCACCTGGGCCGCGATCACCCTTATGACCAGACGAATCACCCGCCGAAGCTCCCGCAGAAGCGGACAGCAGACCTCCCGCGAGACTCAACGCGACTGATCATCTTGGCGTCGGCGGTCAGCAACCCCACCAAGAGGTCGCTCGGCTCGGGCCAGCCTAATTGTCGCACCACCACGACGGCTCCACAGGGCAATCCGCACCAGGGGGCTCGGCGTCAGCCGTCGGCACAGAGCCGTCCGCAAGGCCAATACGGGGTGTGTCAGAGCCGTTTCGTGGTGAACAGGAGGGTTCCGTACACCGCGTCCACTTCCTTCCGCTCGGTTTCAGTGAATCCGACCTTGGCCAGCACACGGCGTGAAGCGGTGTTCCAGTCCCAGACCGTGGCCCACAGACGTTCGTACCCAGATGATCTCGCCCATTCCACAACCGCCAACGATGCCTCGGTCGCGTATCCCTGACGCCAAACTCGGCGTAGCAGTTCGAATGCCAGTTCAGGTTCCCCTGCCGATCCTCGCTCGCTGTCGACCAGCCCGCAGTAGCCGATGACGTCACGAGATGCCTTCCGCTCGACCGCCAGCAACCCGCTCGACCACAGCTGGTTGGTGCGGATCGAACCCTCGAGCTCCGCGACCGTGGGGTGTCCGTCCGCGTCGATTCGGCGGTGCGGCGGCACTCGTGGATCACGTTCGGTCCACAGCTCATGCTGGACGACGGCCTCGGCTACCCGCCAAGGTCTGAGCAGCAGGCGACTTGTCTCGAGTACAACCTCACTGCCCGGAACCGCGCCAACTGTCATGGCAGCAACCATGGCACGGGTGAACGCGCTGTCGTGCCACGGGGTGCGCTTGGTCCTCCCGATCATGGGCGCTCGATAGGCGGGACAACCGAGATCAATCCCTGAGTATCGGCTTGGACGTGCGAGTTCGGTATACCCGGTGGGCCGCGTTGCCCCATACACCGACACCAGGCTCAGTTCCTCATACCTGCCCGGCTCCCCGCCGGGGGCCGGGCGTCTTGCGCTGCCCATCGAGCCGCCTTCGGATCGCCTCGTTCGAATCCTGACCTGAGAAGACTCTCCATCCGAGGTTCAGACACAGGCACTTACCTTGACTCTGTCGGGGATCTTGGTGGTCTTGTGTCCTGAACACGAAAGGGAGTTGGTTGTAGGACCGCTTCTGGAAATGGTGCTGTGCGAAAGATGAAGGTATGGCCCTTCAGAGTCGCCCTGCGGGGGGAGGCTCTAAACCGCCTCATGCTGCGTCTGATCGAGGACCGGTCGCGGATCTGGGCTGCGGCCCTGGCAAGGTGACAGGAGGAGGGCGACGATACGAGACGGTCTCGTCGAGGAGAGCAAAAAACGGATCGAGGGGGCGGTCCGGGACAAGGAACTGATCGGATTCCTGGAAGAGCAACTGTGACATCGAGAGGGTTGCGCGGAGCAACATGAGCAAGGTGCTCACTGCCTACGAGGAGCGGCATCTCACCCTAATGGACGAGTTGGGGAACAGCTCGGACATCCGTGTACTCGCGGAGAATCGGGGGCCTCTCGTCACCGCGTACGGGGATGCGCAAACCGTTGCCGAGAAACTCGTACAGCGTTTCGGTGTGGTGCTTGACGCATCGCTGCAAAGCCACTTCCTGCGTTTCCGGAATCTGGCGTGCCAATGGCAAACTACCTCTGCGGACCGTCCACTGACCGGAGAGTTCGGTCTGAAGAACCTCTACACCTCGATCACCACGGGGCCGCTGGAGATCTTGCGGGATTTCCCGTCGGAGGCCGACCGCCGACTCGCCTCCGGACTACGTCTCCTGGACGACCAGCCCGAAGGCGGCGCCGGTTCCTTCGCCGCATTGCGGATTCAACCCGGGAGATCCTTCCCGGAGGTCTGGTACTTCACGGTGGCCCACGGATTCCAGGAGCTGGACATCGGCTACGCGGATTACCTCGACCTTCTTCTGACGACGAAAGGCGTCTACGACTGGCAGTACCTGTTCGCTGACGTCTCCCTGAGAGAAACTGAATGCAACCACGTCCGGAACCGGCTCACCGGGATGCTCAATTTGTTTCCCGGGATCTTTCCCGAATGTGACTACTCGGACCTCCGGGCCCGCCTCCGGGAGCGTATGTGACCCGCTACGCCCCTATACCCAACCCAACCCATCCGGTCCGGAATCGTCATCGTCGATTCCGAGCGCCGAAAACCATGGCGCATCATCGTGCTCCAGTTCAACCCCGACACCCTCGCCCAGGCCGCCGGTGGAGGTGGTGGGGGCAGTGGAGGGGACAGAAACGAGGCCCGCCGCGATAGCCCCCGCCCCGACCGTCGGGGAGCCGCGGCATCTGCTCGGTGACGACTCGGACGCCCCAGGTCCCTGGACCGCTTGTAAGCCGACTGCCGTCGCCGCGACACTGGCGGGCCTTGCCGTCACCCTGACGTGCACGGTCACCTCCCCGTCCTCCAGTTGCACCGGCCGCTGGCCCGGGGAACGGCGAAAAGCGGGTGACCGCCTAGATCAGGGCCTGCTGGAAGCCTTCGCCTGACCCGCATGCCGGTGAGGGGCGGAACAAGCATCCTTCTACCGAAACAAGGAGGCTAGCCTCGCCGTTTCAGTTGGGGTTGCTGGGCGGCTGAGCGAGGTTGTTTGAGGCTGGGTCGGCCGGTGGGCATGGTGAGGGCCCGACGCGGGGTCGGGTTCTCCGAGGTCCTTGGGTTGAGGTGGGCGGGGGTGGTGGGTCAGCCGGCGGGGCGGGGTAGTGCGGCCAGTCGGTGGAATGCGGCCGTGAGCTCGTGTCGCCAGGGCCAGGTCGCCGATATCCGGAGGCGGAGGCGGCGGCTGCCCCGGGTGATTCTGGCGGCGACGTGCAGGAGCCGGTATCGGAGTTTCTTGGGTTCGGCCGTGGCGAGTTCGCCGTCCAGGAGGAGGGTGCGGGTCCAGGCAAGGAGGTCGATCGCCGCGAGGCTGAGTTCGAGCCAGGCGGCGTTGACGCCGAAGCGGCGGGAGGGGAAGCGGCCGAAGCCGGTGGTCTTGCCGCACCGGATGTGGTCTTCGACGGTGGCGTGCTGGCGGTGGCGGACCTCCAGGAACTGGGCGGAGCCGGAGGTGAACGGGGTGTCGGTGAGAAAGACCTGGTGCCGCATGCCTTCGTCCTGGTCGAAGAGTGAGAGCTGGGCTCCGGGGTGGGGATGTTCGCGGCGGACGATGATGCGGGTGCCGTCCGGGTAGCCGGCAAGGTCGGTCATGCCGGTCAGTTCGGCGACCTCGGCGGACTCGCGGAGGGTGCCGTCCTGGTCCAGGGCGGGGTGCCAGACCTGCTCGGGCAGGGCCCGGATCGCGCGGCGGACTGGTTCGGTGACCGCGTATCCGACTGAGAAGAAGGTGCGGATTCCGCGTGTTCGCAGGTCTCGGATGTGGCTGAGGAACGCTTTCGCGGATCCGGCGCTGTCGGTGCGGATCAGGATGTCGGTGCCGTGCCGGTGGGCGTCGGGGATCTGCGCGAGAGCGTCGTCCAGAACCGCGATGTGATCCGCGGCCGTGTTGGCTCCGGAGTTTCCGGGCCGGAGGCGCCCGGACATGGCCTCGCCGGTGTTGGCCAGGAAACACAGCAGGGGGTGGAAGCCGAAGCCGCCTTTGTAGGTGGGTGCGGCCTGGACCTTCTCCGAGTGGCAGGTGATCAGCGTGGCGTCGATGTCCAGGACCAGTCCGGGCACTTCCCGCCCGCCGGCTTTCGCCGCCGGTATGCCGCAGCGGGTCTCGGATGCCTGGAGCCAGGCCACTTCCCGAGCCTGAGCCCGGGCTGAGCGCAGGCGGCCCAGTACGCGTTCATCGACGGCGGCCAGCACCCGCCAGGCAGTCGGTGTCGAGGCGATGGGGCCGAACACCTCGCGCTGGTCGCGCAGGACGGCCAGATCCGTGATGGTCTCGCCGCCGGCAGCCACCATCACCGCGAGGTCGGTCGCGATCCGGCCCGGGTCATGACCAGTACCGCGTGGCCGGAGCGGTCCGAGCGCGGTGGAGTACGCGCTGGTCAGTCCGGTGACATCGGCGAGATCAGCCAGCAGCCGTGCCCCGGCATGACCGATCACCCCCGCCCCGTCAGCAGAGACATGAAGCCTGGGACGCGAACCGATACCCTGCACGCAGAAAGTGCCTTCCACCTGGACCGACAGAACCCCTCGACAAGGTTCATCGTCCCAGCTCGGAAGGCACTTTCGCGTTCACGGCCAGCAACTGGTCGCACGCCAACTGAAACGGCGAGGCTAAGGGCTGTCCCGTAAATGATCTCCGAGTCGCCTCGGGCGTGGTTGGCCCTGGTGCGGGCCGCTCGACTATCCGGTGAGGGTGAGGTTGTGCATGCGGGCGATGCCGAGCATCGCGTGGCGCACTCCATCGCCTCTGAGACGACAGTCGCGGAGAATCTTCCAGGTCTTCATACGGGCGAAGACGTGCTCGACCCGGGCTCGGACCTGCTTGTGTGACTTGTTGTGCTCCTGCTTCCACTCAGCCAGCTCTTCGCCTTTGCGTCGGCGGTGCGGCATGACAAGTCCCGTGCCGGGGTAGCCGCCGTCGGCGATCGTCAGCGTGTTGCCGACGGCGGCTTTGGCGCCGGATTCCTCCCATGCCTTGCAGTCGTTGCGGTTTCCGGCGAGCGGCCGGCCAACCACGACGACCAGGCGGGTGTCGGCGTCGATGACGACCTGGTAGTTGGTGGAGTACCGATAGTTCTTCGACTGCGCGGCCACGGTGTGGTCGCGGGTGGGCACCAGGGTGCCGTCCACGATGAGCACGGCATCCTTGGCGAACCGCTTGCGGGGCTGGAGAGCGAGCATCGGCCCGAGGTGGTCGATGATCCGGTCCGCCGACTTGGAGACCCCGAACAGCGGGGCGAGTTGGCGCATGGTCAGGTTCGCGCGCCAGTACGCCGCGACCAGCAGGGCCCGGTCCTCCAACGGCAGGCTCCACGGCCGGCCCTTGCGGACCGCGTCAGCACCCTCGCGCCGCAGAACCGTCACCAGCTTCCCGAACTGCCGCGGGCTCAGCCCCGTGAACGGGGTTATCCAAGACGGCTTCGACGCCGTGATCACACCAGCCACCCGGTGATCATTTCAGTTGCCGACGTAGCTCGTGCTGGGCGATCCTGTCCACTTCGCAAGCGAGGAGGACGACATGGGCTTGATCCTGTTCCCAGGAGACGGAGACAACAGCAGCCCGGACGTCACATGGTCCTGCATCCGCTTCAACGACTTCCGGGAACAGCTCGCACAGGCCGAGGGGTTCAATCTCCCTGAGATGTGGGGCTTCGGGGGCGACCGGCCGTGGAGCGACATCTCCACCCCCCTGGAGCCACTCCTCGATCACCGGATGTCGGTGGCGACGGCCTCTACGCCGCCGACTGCGCTGCGATGCTGCCCCGTCTGAAAGCAATCATCGGCCAGTGGCAGGAGGAGCCCGACGAACCGATCCTCCAGCAGCACATCCAGGACGCCCAACAGCTGACTGTCGTCCTGCGTTTCTGCGTAGATGAGGGCGTCGAGCTCATCTTCGGCTGACGTTGAGGAGTGCCCAGACAGCCAAACCCCACCACGGCCGCAGTTACGGGACAGCCCTTAGCCTCGATCCACCAGTGTGATACCTGGGAGATGTGTGGCGGGAACGTAGGAGATGCCTCGTGACCTGTGATGATGGGCTTGTCAAAGGCTTCTTCGCGCACGATCGGCAAGGCATCTCTCGGGTGAAGGCATCCCATGCCGTTCCGGCGGTCTCTGCCTGGTTCGATGGAGCGAATCTGATCGCGGACGCGGGTCTGTTGGCGGTGGTCCGGCTGGCGGATTGGACCCGACCGCTGTGGTGCGCCGGGCCGGTACGGTGAAGACATGACGCTACCTGACAGTGGATCAGCCGGACGTGAGGCAGTGGAGGCAATCACCTATCGCGTGGCTGAGAGCGAGGGGGACAGGTCCGCCGTTATCAAGGGCGAGTTCAGCTCGGACACCGTCTTCGAAGTGGTCGGCTCCGGCAGCGGGTTCACCATTCGACCCACTCGGCTGGACCCGCCGGTTCACAAGGTCTTCCCCGACGACGAGCCCGAGGGCGATAGGGCGTCGGAGGGCAAGCGCCGGTTCGTCGCGCTGGATAGCGATCGCGTGTGCGGGTATGTCGACACGGAGTATGAGCCCTGGAACCGGCGGCTGGTCATTGCCGATATCGAGGTGGCCGGGCCGTACCAGGGCCGAGGAATCGGGCGCACGCTGATGAGCCACGCCATCGACTGGGCCCGGGCATGCGATGCCGGGCACGTCTGGCTGGAGGTGACGAACATCAACGCTCCGGCCATCCGGGTCTATCAGCGGATGGGGTTCACCTTCTGTGGCCTGGACACTTCCCTCTACAGCGGAACCGAGTCCGAAGGGGAGACGGCACTGTACATGAGCCGCTTCCTCGACCAATCTGCCGGTCAATAGCCATTCCAGTGCTTGAACATGGAGACGCGGATGCCCTCTGAACTGGGATGATGGGATTTCCTAGGGTTCCATGTCCACAGAATCGGAGTGCATCCGCGAGATGCAATCTTCCCATGCCGCTGCGGCGGTGTCCGCCTCGTTCGATGACATGAATCTGGTCGCGTACGCGGGGCTGGTCCCGGTGATGCGACTGGCCGAGCGGTGCGGGCTGTCCCGTCTGGCTGCGGCCAAGGTGAAGCTGAGCAGGGCGAAGAACAGCGCGGACGCCGCAGCGGATGCCAAGATCACCGGCTTTGTGGCCGGGATGGTCGCGGGTGCGGACAGCATCGACGACCTGGACGTCCTGCGCCACGGTGCGATGCCGACGCTGTTCGGCGGTATCCGCGCCCCGTCCACACTGGGCACCTTCCTTCGCGCGTTCACCCACGGTCATGCCCTCCAACTCCACGCCGTGCACCGGAAGTTCCTCGCCGAGCTGACCGCGCACGCCCCGCTGCTGCCCGGCTCGGGCTCGAAGGCGTTCATCGATGTCGACTCCACCCACAAACGCGTCTACGGCCGGACCAAGCAGGGCGCCGAGTACGGCCGGTTCAAGGGCATCCGCACCCTGCACCCCCTGATCGCCACCCTCTGCACCCCCACCTCGCGGCCGGTGATCGCCGGGGTGCGGATGCGCCGCGGCAAAGCAGCCGACTCCCGGGGCGCCCCGAAATTCGTGAGCGAGGCCCTGGCCACCGCCGTCGAGGCCGGCTGCACCGGCATACGCAGGGTGTTTCACACAACGCGCTGACCAGCGTCAACGGCTTGTCCCCGATTGGTGCTGCACAGGCTAAGCGGTTCGAGTCGCACAGGGATATGTCCGCTTCGCGGTCTGCCACTGGTCGGGGCCGGCGCACGCGGGATGTGCGCTCTTCGTTTTTGCCGCTGGGGGCGTGCGCGAGGGCCCAAGTGCTCCTCTTCGCCGGTACATCCAAGCTGCGACCTCGGCTTGGGCCAGGGCCTTGGCAAGGTCGAGCCGGTCCGGCTCAGCCCTCCCGCTGGCAGGCGCCCTGCTGGGCGGAGCGGTCGTCGAAGCCCAGGTCCGACACAGCCTTGCCCGAGCCGACCTCCCTCATCTTCGACTGGGTGTCGAAGACCTGGCGCTCGTAGAAGCACCACGGCTGGACGTCCTGGTTCGACACGCTCCGCGCGGCCGGCCGAACCAGTTGCTCCTCGTCGAAGAGGATCCGCAACTCGCCCTCGTAGGCGGCCTCCGTCCAGGCACAGACCCCGACAACCGCCGGACAGAGCGGCACCGGCCTGGCCCGAGCCGAAACCGACGGAAGAACGGACATGTCCACCGTCGCCACGGCCGCCACGGTGGGTGCGTCGCGAAGGGCAGTCTTGTCTGAGTCGGGCGGCTCCGTCAGAGTTGAGCCTTGTTTGTTCCGAGGAACGGGGGCGGTACGAAATCGTCGTCACGCCCCGTTGTCGCGATGCTGTTGGCACGATCCGCTCCGGCCGCGGACCGGACCGCTCCTCCCGGAAGGACGACGTGGAACTGTCGCGCCCCGAGTTGATGATCAATTCATCTGAGCGTCTTGTATCCGTGGTGGCCAAAGTAGTGCAGGAGTGCCAGAACGGGCTGCCGGAACGGATGATCCATCTGTCGAGCGACGTCGGTTGGCCGGCCCTGCGGAAGTGTCTGGACACGTATGGGCGCCGGATCGAGGCGTCCGTCGAGGAATGGGAGAGCGGCCTGCGGATGCGGCTTCCGCGAGCGGTAGTGACGATCGAGGAGCGCGCATCTTCCATCGTGGTCCACGGCTATCGCGCCGGACCCGGCGTTGTTCGCGATCGCCCGTTGTTACCGGCGCCGGTGCAGGCCACGGAAGTCTGGCAGCTCACCGAGTACCTCACGGCTCCGCCGGCCGGGGCCGGCTCCGTGTTCACCGGGGACGAGGAACGGCTCAGGGCCGCGTTGAAGCACGAGAGCTGGCTGGTGGCCACGCTCGCGTGTGATGTGCTGAACCGGTCCGGGGTCCCGGCGGTGCCGCGATTCGTGCGTGACCACGATCCCCACCAAAGCGTCGGAAGGGGGGATTCCGCCCAAGGTGACGGTACGTTTACCGAGGTGTGGGAGGCCCGCGTCAGCGTCGACGAGTACGCGCTCTTCGAAGCGGTACACCCGGGCTATGCGGTGCAGATGGTGGAGTTGGGCCGCATGGTGCGGTCGCACTGCCGCGCTCTGCCCGACGCGGTGCTCGATGTGGGAAGCGGGCCCGGCCTGCCGACGGTGATGCTGGCCGAAATGTTCCCGGGCGCGCGGATCGACGCGGTGGAGCCCAGCCCGGCGGCCATCCCGCATCTGGTGAAGAACACGGCGGGACATGCGGTGACCTTGCACAGGACAGGGATTACCGACTTCGCCGGGCCTCGCGACTACCCGGTGACAGTTTCGGTCGGTGCCTCCCACCACATGGACACCCGTATGTTCCTGCGTGGCCTCAAGCGGCACACGGCGCCCGGGGGGCTGATTGTTGTCGCGGACGAAATGGTCGCTCCCTATGCGTCGGAATCCGAGCGGTCACGGGCCGTCATCGACCACCATTTCGTCTATATCGACCAGGCGCTCGCACACGTTCCGGACTCCCGTCTCCCGCCTGTGGAGCAGCGCCGTATCCGCGCCCTGCGTGATACGGACCGACGGACACCGGAGCGTTTGGCGGACCTCCTCGAAGAAGTGCGCCAGGACCGGTGGTTCCATATCGGGGATGACAGCCCGTGGCAGCGCGTGCGCTTCTGCGTTCTGGAACTCGAAGCCCTGGTGGCTGGAGTCGACTACGACGTAGAGCGCAAAACCTGGGTGGAGAATTTCATGACCCTGGCTCAGGACGAGGGGCTGGAGCCCGTCGAACACCGCCGTGTCCACGCCACGGTGGGAGGCCGTGACCTCGATGCGGGTACCCATGTTGTTGCTTTACGTAATCCCCACCCGGCGCCCATAGCTTCGAGGACGTTGTGACTGAACCGCACCGACGCCCCACGGCCCGTATCCACATCGAGAGCCGTGAGTGCAGCCCACAACTGCTGGAGCGGCTGACCGGCGCGACGTACTTTCCCGAACGGCTGCTGGGGCCCGCGATCGTCAACACAGTGTGCCGTCGCGACGGTCACCTGCTGTACGTGACAGCCCCGGGCCTGATCGACGCCGACCAGCAGGTGGACTACTACCTGGGCCTCCTGTCGGGCGGCGCTCACGAGTCCGGTGCCGGCGAGCTGCGGCGGAAGCGCGACCTGGTCCGCATCGTGCACCTTGATGATGTCTCCCCCCGTTGGCTGAGCAGTAAGGTTCTCGATCCCGTCAGCACGCGGTCAGCCTGTGCGCGGGAGGCGCTGCGGGACTTCGTGGAAACGCACCGGCGCACCGGCGCAGATGTGCGGCTGAGCTATTTCGAGCCTTCCCAACCGCTGGAACAGCTGGCCCGCGACCTGGAGGTGCCTGGCACTCAGCCTTCCGCCTCTCACATCCCGCTGGGAACCAAACACGCCGGCCGCCAGATCTTTGCCGCTGCGGGCATTCCGGTACCGGCGGGCAGCAGCGTGTGCCATGACACCGCGGCACTCGCGGCCGAGGTGGCCAGACTGGTCAGGGCCGGGAAACACCAACTGGTGTTGAAGCTCAACAGCACCGCGTACGGCGGGGGCCTGGGCAACGCTCTGCTCGACCTGGAGGACGGGATCACCTCGGCGCCCGATGACAGCGTCGAGGAACAGGTCTGCCGGGCGCTACCTCATTCGTCCCTGATGGACCCCAAGATCACCTGGGACGACTACGTCACCCTGATGAAGCACTCCGGGGCGATCGCCGAGGAGATGATCACGGATGACCCACTGCCCAGCCCGAGCTTCCAGGGGCGTTTGACCGACAGTGGCACCGTGGAAGCCGTGTCCACCCACGACCAGGTCCTCGGTGCCAACGGCCAGAGCTACCACGGCTGTACCTTCCCGGCCCACGCCGACTACCGGCGGCTGACCATCGAGTACGGGCTGCGGGTGGGCGAGGTACTGGTGGAACGCGGAGTCAACGGCGGGGACTACGGCGTGGACTTCCTCGCCGCGCGATCAGGGACCGGGTGGCGCCTGCTCGGCTGCGAGATCAATCTCCGTGCCACAGCGACCAAACACCCCTTCACCATGGCCCTGGGCCTTCTCGGCACAGAACCCACTGTGGACGGGCGTCTCTTCGTGAACAACACCGAGCGCGTCTATGAGGCATCGGACGCCATCATGGACCAGCGCTATAAGGGGCTGCGCCCGGCCCAGCTCATCAAGGCCGTCACCGGTTCACCGATCAACTTCGACCCGGTACGGAAGACCGGCGTGGTACTGCACATGATGAGCCCCGTCACGGAGTTCGGGAAGTTCGGCGCCCTCTGTATTGGCCGAAGCCGCGCTCAATCGGCATCGCTCATGCGAGAACTGCACTACCTCGCACAGCAGTTGACTTTGTCGCAGTAGCCACCTGGGCACAGGCGATCCAGACGTTCTTAGAGGGCGCGGTCCGCGTACACCCGCGGATCCGCTGGCGGCAGCTGCGTGGGCGACGGAGCCTGCTCCCCCGCCAGGGAGGGCGGACTCCACTCGTCGTCTGATCACTGGTCACGCACATCACCCCCGCTGAGGTCCGAGGTCCTTGGGCCCGTTGGTCACGTCGGACTCGACTGCCTGGCCCTCATCCAGATTGCGGAACCCGGAAGCGGTGACCGACGTGTGGTGCACGAACACCTCCGCACCGCCGTCGTCCGGGTACCAACCCGCACCAACCCGCACCTGCTCGTCACCGCGCGGACCTCCGCCGACGACACCCACCCCCGCGTCCGTCCCCAAGCCGTCAGCAGACCGCTCGCACGCATCGGTCTCCAAGTCGGCACACGGCGCACGGACCGCCCTCGACGAGGCCAAGCACACAGACGATCCGGTACACCTGATCCGGCTCTTCGGAATCTCCTCCTCACGGCGATGCGCTACCTCCGAGCAGCCCATCCCGACGGCTGTCTCTCCCCGAAGGGTGGCCATCACGTGCTCTTGGGATGGCGCCGGTTCGTCATCCGTCGCTCTTCAGCACGGGATCTCCTGATGCGCTTCGCAGCGGAGTGTCCCTCGGGTGGGAGGTCGAGCACGAGAAGGTCGATCTCACCCTCGCCGACAAGTTCCGGATCGAGATCCCCACCGGCCAGTCGAAGGCGGCCTGGTCGATGTGGGTCAAGCCCGGCAACAACCACCTCGAAGGCTGGCACAACGAGCACGCAGGGAAGGACTGGACCAACCACTTCCGGGCCCAGGAGCTCACCTACGACAGCCACGCGGTCTACTTCACGATCAGCTGTGTCGGCGGCCAGCACGACGGATGGCCTCTCGTGGTCTCGCCGGACGGAAAGAACGAGGTCTGCGCGGCCAAGGGCGTCGAGTACAGCCGACTGTGGTGGGCGGTCGGTATCGGTGAGGGCAGCAAGTCCACCACCCTGACGAAGTTCGCCCGGCTGCGGGAGCCCACTCCCTGGGCCTACGTGGGCAAAATGGGATGGAATGAACGCCTCTTCGACGCCGGTTACGTCGGCTACGCCGATGTCCTGCCGCCCAACACCCGCGAGTGGACCTTTGCGAAATAGCCAGTGAGCCTTTTCCAACCTCAAGTTGAGGCGTGGTGAAGGACGAGGACGGCCTTCACAATGTCGGTGATCCGGTTGGTGCTGCAGCGGAGCTTCCGCGGTAGGCGCCAGCCTTTCAGGACGGCCATGGCCTGCTCGCCGACGCACCGGATCTTGGCGTGGCTGCTGTTGTGTCGTCGCTTCCATCGCTTGAGCCGGCGGCCACGGAAGGGGACGCGGATCTGTCGGCCGGCGCCTTGGTACGCCTTGATGCTCCTATAGAAGTCAAGTCGACGGAGCGGTGCTGCCGTTGTGGGTGCGGGTGAGCGCGTGGTAGACCTCGCGGGCTATGAAGCGTTTGAGGCAACGGATGATGTCCTTCTTGGAGAGTCCCTGCTGGGTGCGGCGCGCAACGTAGGCGCGAGTGCGGGGGCAGTAGCGCATCCGCACTACCGCGATCATGTGGAGGGCGCGGTTGGCCTGGCGGTCTCCGCCTCGGCTGAGTCGATGTCGGTCGGTGCGTCCGGAGGAAGCCGGAACTGGAGCGGCGCCGCATAGAGCGGCGAACGCGGCTTCAGTGCGCAGCCGTTCGGGGTTGTCGCCGGCCGTGACCAGGAGCTGACCGGCGGTCTCTGTACCCACGCCAAATAGTGCGACGAGCTCAGGACCGGCGGACGTGGTGAGCATTGTCAGGCGTTCAGTGACCTCGTCGATCTCCTCGGTGAGCATGCGGATGCGGCGTGCCAGTTGCCGCAGTGCGTAGCGGGCGGCCTCCGTGGGACAGGTGAGGTCAGCTCCTGGCCGCAGCCGAAGGCAGCGGTTGACCAGGGTGGTGCGGGTGAGCCCTGTGAGCGACGCGCGCAGAGGCTCGGGAGCGGTTACCCGCAGGCCGATGAGTTGGTTGATCGCCTGGGTTCTGGCCTTGATCGCGGACGCGCGGGCCACACGCAGCTGGCGAAGGGCTTCCACCGTGCCGGTGTGGGACTTGGGGATGGCCGTGGCTCGTCCTGAGGCTGCTGCGCGGGCGGCGGCATAGGCATCGATCGGGTCGGATTTGCCGCGGGTGTGTCGGGTGCCCCGGTCGGGGGCGTTGACCTCGACCACCGTCAGGTCGGCCGCGCTCAGCACCGTCGTCAGTCCGGCGCCGTAGGAGCCGGTGCACTCCACACCCACCACTTGTACGTGGCCGAACGTGATGAGCCACATCAACAGGGCGCGGTATCCCTGGGTGGTCGTGGGAAACTCTCGGTCGCCGAGTGGACGTCCCAGCGGGTCCGCGGCGGCGAGCGCGTCGGCGATCTCGTGCGTCCGTGCGGCCGTCAGGTCGTGGGTGGAGCCGGGCAGGGCCGGGGATGCCCAGAGCAGGCGACCGAACGGGTCGGTGAGGACCTGCGCGTTCATGCCGTGCCGTTTGTGTTTGCCCGAGTTGTACGGGCCGTCGGCGGCAATCCGGTCGATCGGCAGCAGGGTGCCGTCCAGAATCACGAATGCCTTCGTCCGGGCGGTCTCCATCGCCTCGGCCAGGGTCGGTGCGAGAGCAGCCAGGACTTCGATGGCCTCGCGAATGTAGCGGTAGACAGTCGCGATGCCGATTCCGAAGCCGGCGGCAAGCTGGGCGTAGGTGTCTCCGCACCGCAGGTGGGCCAGGGCGAGCAGGGCTTGACGGCTGGCGGGCAGTCGCCGCCACCGCGTACCGATCTCCCGTTGCCGTACTGCGAGCTGCTCGGTCAGGTACCGCAGGGTGCTGCTGGACAGATCGATCGAGGATGGGTAGACGAGCACGAGAAGCTCCTGGCGAACACGGGTGATCTTGGTCGAGACCCGCCTACCAGGAGCTTCGTCGTTACGTACAGCCCGTTGACCCCCAACAGCGCGGCATCGCGGTCGGGTTGAAAAAGGCTCAGTCCTTCAGGTCGTGGGCGTACGCCTTGACGGTGTTCGGCGACCGTTCAATCGCCGTCAGGTAGGCCAGGAACGACTCGACTGGATCGACCGGCCGCAGATCATCCCCCAGCAGCGTCCACGACTCCGTCGCCGACCCGGGTGCCAGCACCCTCTGTACGCGCATCGCGCATCCACCCCTTCCGTGTTGGACGGCGGCAGATAACCGCATCCACGAAGGAAGTTGGGGCAACTTCAGAGTGCTTCACACACATGAAGGAGACGCTCGTACGGGCTCAAGATAACGAGCACATCCCGGCCACGTTCATCTACGCCGGCATCAACGTTGAACGCGAGGGCCTCTTCACCGGGGTCCGCGGCAAGCAGATCGCGGCCAGATGCGTGATGAAGTACACGGGGAACTTCCCCTACCAGGCCGAATGGCGCTCGATGATCGCGGCGATGGAGGGCTCCCTGCGGCTGCACCAGCACGAGCCCGGCAGCCTGGTCCGGCTGGCGAAGTATCTCCACGCCCGCACCGGCGGCAGCATCAGCAGCCTGTCCCACCTCGTCCGCGCGGGCGCCATCAGCGCGATCGCCGACGGCAGCGAACGGATCACCCGTCGTCTGCTGGAGTCCGTCCCGGTCGACCACAACACCCAGTCCGACAGCCCCGGCCCCGTCGGCGAGGAGGACGATGAGGCCGACGACGCGGCATGATCCGGCACCTGCCGCCACCGCACCTACGGCGCCTCCCACACACCGTCGCCCCGTTGCACCATGAAAGCTGGGGCTCCTACGTCAATCGGCTCGCCCTGGCGAATCGAATCGCCCACCTCGAACTCCACGAACACATCAACAGCCGGCATCGAATCCACCCCGCTCCACTGCCCCTGCTGGACGCCATCAGCAGCCTGTCCGGCCATCCTCGCGACCGGCTTCTGAAAGCCCTGCCCGACCTGCGGACCCCGGATCTCGCTCGACATCTGCCCGCGGCATGCCAGCCGCTCGACCGCAGCTGGCGGCTCCAGGCCGCCTGCACACTCTGCCTTGCCAGCAAGGGCGTCTTCACCGAAGCCCGGTGCTGGATTCCCCAAAGTACCCGGCTCTGTCTCCGCCACGGGCGCTGGACTGACACCCACGGCCAGCAGATCGACATCCGCCCGCTTCCCGAGGTCAGCCAGGCACAACACGACCACCACCGCCTGGTCCGTCAACACGGGTGGCAGACCGTGGAGATCGCCATGCGCGAGGCGACCGACTGGTGCTCACACTGGTGGAATGGCCGCAGGTTCCACCACCGCCCGACGGCAGGGCACAATCCCTCAGCGCCCCCGGATGGTCCCACTACCGCGACGACCCCCGACTCACCGCCAGCGGTTACCCCAGCATCGTCGCCCTTGCCGGCCTTCTGGCCTCGCCAACGCTCCGGAGCCTGCCCTTCACTGGCAACACCGGCGACTTCCGCCGGTTCATCAAGGAAGTCCTTGACCGAGTCGCCCCCGGTTACCGCTACGAAGGCGCCGGAGCTGCTGACCCACTCGTCCGCTGGATCGAGGAGGAACGCTACTACCGCACCCTGCCCGACCACCCGTGGCCGAAGCCGGACGAGCCCCGAGCGGACAAATCAAAGAGGCTGGACGAACTTCCCCGCCGGGCCGCCATGCTCGCCTCTGACGACCGGACCCGTTGCGCCAGCTGCGGCAGCCAGTTGATGGCCCGAAATTCGAGGACACGGTTCTGCTCAACCGCATGCAGATCACGCAACTGGAGGCTCGAACAGCACCAACGCGCACTCAGCGATCCCTCGTCCTCCATGCAGAAGGTGGAGTGTCCAGCCTGCGGCGCCACCTGGACGAGCGGCAACGACCGACGCCAAGACGCCGTCTACTGCTCACACCGCTGTCGGCAAGCTGCCTGGCGCCAGCGCACGGCACTCTACGACTGATGTCGGCGTACACCTGTATCTGCCCAGGGCGGCACAACCGAAGGTGCTCAGCTCCCGTGCTGGTTCAGGCTCGGCAGAGGCGAGGATGCTTGGGTAATCGGGAGGCGTCACGGACGGGGGATGCGGGACACTTCGCCAGGTGTTCGTGATGCAGCCCGTTCTGGAGATCAACACCCCTGACGGCTTCGACCTCTGGCCTGTCGCCGAGGTGGTGCCGTTCAGCTTCCTGCCCCTCAGCGGCGAGCTCTCGCCCGCCGAGGTAGGAACGGCGATGATGCGCATCGCCGGATGCAATGACATCGACCCCGACGGCGACCGCCCGCCCCGACGCTCCGACCCGCTCGATTCCTTCCTTCACGGACTGCTGACCTTCGAGAACCTCTTCGCAGCCGGCGGCCTGCGGGTCACCGATGACTCCACCGGCATCACGTTCCTACCCGGCTGCTGCGACGGGCTGGAGGACTGGCGC
This sequence comes from Streptomyces sp. NBC_01508, assembly GCF_045040315.1. NCBI lineage: Bacteria > Bacillati > Actinomycetota > Actinomycetes > Kitasatosporales > Streptomycetaceae > Streptomyces > Streptomyces sp. NBC_01508. Next base: position 642,692 of record NZ_CP109419.1, read on the forward strand.
GACTGGCACCGGCTCGTCGACGGCGGCGGCCTGCTCGGCTTCGGCCACGACCCCGTGTCACCGGTTGCGGAGCGCTTCGGCGGCATCGTGCGGCTCACGGTCAACGCTGAGCAGAGCGACAGCCCGGTGATCGAAGTGTCCGTCGTTGAACTCCGCCACCTGCTCGCTGGTGCCGAGCGTGATCTGGCTGACTTCCTCGCGCTGGCCGCCGACTGGGTCCATCAGCACCTGCCCGGCCACTATGCTTCCGTCACCGCCGCCCTCGCCCGGGTCCTCGACCTGCCCGCACCGGTCCTACCGGCCGAGCAGTAACAGCGGGCCCAGATCCGCCAGCCAACGCAGACCGAGCCTGGCACAGTCATCGTGCGCGCCACGGTGAGCATGTCCGCGTGTAGCCAGCTGGGCACTTCGACTGTTCCGCCGACAACTGACCGACAGCGCAAAGTGAGACAACCGCACCGAAGTGCACCTGAGAGGCAACGTCACCTGAGACTCCGGCCCGAACTCGTCTCACCTGCCGTTGCATCCGCCCAGGTCGCAGCGTTGCTCACGAGAAAGATCAAATGAGACGGGACAGCACTGACCTTGGCCAGCGCCACCAGGAGCGCTCCGAAGACGGCCAGGGCCTCGGCGAGCTGCTCGGGGGGCACGACCTTCTCGATCGCCGGCCACGCGTCGACCACCCAGACCAGTGAACAGCGGAAACAGGGCGAGTCATCGAACCGGAATCAAGATCGGCCAGTTGTCGCTACTGGTCGTTCCGATCCTCCTCAAGGGCCGAAGGGTCCCGCTTCGTTGCCGCCTACCCGTAGATAGATCGCGGACGAGCAGGACGGTCGGCCCGTCCGCGATCGGCGGGAGCGAGGGCCAAGGCGGGGAAAGATCGAACTCAGCCGGTCGTAGCGGGACCGTACCGTCGGCCAACGTACCGGCCGGCGTACCGCCTTCAACGGCCGGAAGGTGCCGTGTGGCCCCTCGAAGGGGTGGGCAGGGATGATACCGGCCCCCGGGAGGCGATCCGTGGATTCTCCGCCAGTGCGGGTGCACACCCTCGCTGCGGCCGGGACCGCCGAGGCGGACCTGGCCGACATGGTGCGTGCTCACTACGACAACGAACCGCTCATGCGCCTCGCCGGAGAGATCCACTTCGACACCGCCCTGAGCCGGGCGGATGTCGTAGCCGCAGCCCAGGTCTACGGCCGGCCGCTGCCCCAGATCGTGTACCTGCCCTGCTGCGGCACCCTGCGCCACGCGGCAGCGTTCCTCAAGCAGGGCGCCGGACAGGTGGTCGCGGTGGACCTGTCACTGCCGAGCCTGCTCGCCGGGCTGGCCCGCAACGTCCCGACGGAGCTGCGCCAACACCTCTCGGTGCACCACGGCGACATCCGCGCCGCCGCCCCCGTGCTTCCCCGGGGCGGAGTGGATCTGGCGTTTCTCGGAGGGAACAGCCTCGGCGACATCACCGACCCGGCCGGCCACCAGGCGTTCGTGGCGGCCCTGGCCAAGTCCCTGGCCCCCGGCGGGATGCTGCTCTTCGACTATGCCGCCGACCGCTACCTGCCGCCCGGCGGGCAGGAGACGACCGAGTGGTCACAGATGTGGCACGGCCCGGCCGGCGACATCGAGGTCATCGACCGCCGCACCCGCCGGATTGAGCCGGTGGAGGGCAGTGGAATGGCGGTGCTGCACGTGGACTGCGAGATCCTCCAGGCGACCACCGGCCGTCCGGTGGTCGCCGCCCACTCCTACCGCAAACTGATCGTTCCCGACGCCCTGCTGGTCCGCCAGTTCGCCGCCGCAGGACTGGAACTGGACAACGCCGGCCCGGTCGCCGACTGGTCGCCCTACCACCGGGACCGCATCGACCGCATCGGTGATCTGGGCATGCTCGGCGAGCCATGCTGCTGGTACCGGGCAAATCGCTGTGCCGGACCGAGGTCTTAGCTCAGAACATCGGGATTTCCCCGATTGCGACGATGCCGATGGCCTGGTCGCATGTGTAGCCCGCGCCTCCGCCCAGCTTCTTCTTGGCTTCTGCGCACGCCCGGGTCGTGTCGGGCCGGAGTGTGTAGTTGACGCTCACGAGGGCTTCGTTGTCCCGCTGGAAGGAGACCAGTTCGGTCATGACTCCCTCTCGGGCGGGCCAGACCTTCACCTTCTGCCGGTTGACGAGAGGCTCCGCGTGGTGGGGGCCGTCGAGTTCCCACAGGTTCACGGAGAAGACGAACGGTTCGTCCTTCGCCTTGTCGCCGCTGAACGCCTGGACCAGCTTCTTCTCCGTTGTGCCGCGCAGCAGCGCGTTCGGCGATCCCACGCTCAGGGGTGTCGAGTCCTCGCACGCTTGCTTGTAGTTGCGCGGCTCGGCTTGGAAGAGTGTGATCGACTTGTTGCCCCGGCTGACCGTCACCTTCCCGTAGATCTCGGCGCACTGCTGCCCCCGGTCGATCTTGGTGCTGATGCCGTAGATCCTGATGCTCTCGGCGACCACTTCGTAGTCACCCCGGTCGTAGGAGGGGGCATAGGCGGTCGCGGGCTGCGCCGCGAGGCACAGAATACCGACCGCGCCAACGACGGCGGAGCGGATGAAGGAGCGGTTCATATACGGGGTACCTCCAGTGAGCGGGCGAATTCATCACAGAAAGTATCAGAATGATCACTATGAGTCTTAGGGTGCGCGGCGGAGCGTCGCCGCACGACGCGTTCGTGGCGGCCCTGGCCAACTCCCTGGTCCCCGGCGGGATGATGGCCTTCTGCTGTGTCGCCGAGCGTTCCTGCCGCCCGGCGGGCAGGAGACGACCGAGTGGTCACACACGTGGCACGGCCCGGACGGAGGCATCGAGGTGATCGACCGCCGCATCCGAAGGGCTGCGCCCTGGACGGCAGCAACATGGCAGTGCTGCACGTGGACTGCGAGATCGTCCAGGCCGGTACCGGCCGACGGTTGGTACCGGCCGACGGTTGGTACCGGGCACAACGCTGTGCCAGCCCAAGTTCTTAGTGGTCGGCTCCGGAAGTCCTTCGGGGGTTGACTTGAGGTCGGGTTCGGTGGCAACGGCATTACCGTGGCGGGCCTCATCTGGCCGCAGTGACGTCTCCGCCGATGTCGTCGGCGGCCGCCACGGAGAGCAGGGCCGCCATCAGCTGCGGGAAGCGGGTGTCGAGGTCTGTGCGGCGCAGTTGGACGAAGCAGCGGGTGCCTTCCTGGCGGGTCTGGGTGACGCCCGCGTCCCGCAGGACTTCGAGGTGGTGGCTCAAGGTGGATTTGGCGACTGGTGCCCGCAGTTCCCCCCCAGCCACGCTCCTGACCGTCAGCCAGCAGCCGCACGAGCCCGAGCCGGATCGGGTCACTGAGCGCGGCCAGCACGCGGGGGAGCGTGATCTCGCTCGGGTCGGGGTGCTGTGGATCTCTCATACCCCCATGCCACCTTCATTCGATAATCGACGAACATCGAACATTGGGGTTGCCGTGCCCGCACCAGAGCCGACGAACAGTCACTTCGCCGACCAGGTCGTGATCGTGACCGGAGCGGGATCGGGGATCGGACGCGCCACCGCGGCCGCGTTCGCCACCGCGGGTGCTCACGTTCTGGGGGTCGGCCGCCGACCGGACGCCCTCGCGGGGAGCGCCGCACAGCATCCCGCCATCGAGTCGTTTCCTATCGATGTCATCCAGGACGACGCCCCTGAGGCGATTGTCCAAGCCGCCTTCGACCGGTGGGCTCGTATCGACGTCCTGGTCAACAACGCCGGGGTGTTCGCCGCGATGCCGCCGGCTCAGGCCACCGCGACCGGCAGCCTGGCTTGATGTCCCGCCGACTCGCAGAGCCTAACCTGGCCGGAAAGCAGCCTGACGACCCATCAGAACGAGCGTCAAATGAGCGTCACGAGCGTCATTTCAGCGTTAAGATATCGCTCGTAACTCCCACAGTGCACATAATGCGCACTCACAAAACCCCAGGTCAGGAGGACTTTGCGATGGGTTCAAGGATGGCAACGCACTCCACGTGGCGCGTCATCGAAAACAGGTAAAAGTTCCGCTCGACCACCGCCGACTCGGCAGGAAATACCGGCGCTATTCACGATTCGCTTCCCGCGTGCGGTTTGGGCGGCACACCCTCCCCGTGTATGACTAAGCAGGCTATCGGCACGGCTGTCAACGCGAACTCGTCCGGCATCGCACCAACGACCGTACGACACCCAGCCTGATCAGCATCTCGGTGACAGAAATCTGATTACTCGCCAGTAAGGTCAGCAAAGGGTCAGCAAGTGTTTGATTAGACCTGGTCACAGGTGCCAACACCTGCAACCGCCACCCACTCCAAGGGAACACCACCAGCAGGCACAACTGAGCCCCCTCGTCGGTCCGGTGAGGGGGCTCAGCGAAGGCCACGCGGCATGCCGCCGCAGGATCAATCAGGCCAGGTCAGCGCACCCGGCCACGTGGTTTCAGGGCTACCGGCGGGAGTTCCGGGGCGGGGAGGCGGGTGCCGTCGTAACCCGTCACCTCACCGAAGCGGGGACCCTCCATCCAGTCCTTGCGCGCCACTTCAATTTCCTCGTGTGAACGCCCGATGAAGTTCCACCACATGACGATCTCCTCCTCGAACGGCTCGCCGCCCAGCAGCATCAGGCCGGCCGCCGTGTCCGTGCGGATCGGGAGTTCCGTACGGCCGCAGCCGAGGTAGAGCATCGAGCCCGCCGGGACGGGGACGCCGTCGATCTCCGACTCGCCCGACATCGCCAGTACCGCGTACTCGAAGTCGGGGTCGAGGGGCAGGCGCGCGTCGGTGCCCGGGGCGAGTGTCAGGTCGGCGCCGACCAGGGGGGTGTACGTCGTGCCCGGTGAGGTGGTGCCGTCCAGGGTGCCGAGGATGACGGTGGCCGTCAGGCCCGGGGCCGTGACCACGGGGAGGTCCGCGTGGTGCTGGAAGTGCGGGTCCACGTCGCGGCGGGCGTCGGGGAGCGCGACCCACAGTTGGGCGCCGTGCAGCAGCCGGGCGTGCGGGCGGGGGCTCTCCTCGGAGTGGCTGATCGCGCGGCCCGAGGTCATGAGGCCCAGTTCCCGTGGGCGTACGGTCTGGAGGCTGCCCAGGCTGTCGCGGTGCAGGACCTCGCCGTCGTGGAGCCAGCTGACCGTCTGGAGTCCCATGTGCGGATGGGGCGGCACCTGCATGCCGGGCTCGTCGGCGATGTCGTCGGGGCCGTAGTGGTCGACGAAGGCCCATGCGCCGACCATGCGGCGCCCGAGGTTGGGCAGCAGTCGGCGCACTTCGGTGGACTCGCCGAGCTTGACGTGGCGGGGGCTGAGGAGTTCGCGTACCGGCTCGGCGACGACGAAGCCACGGCCGCCGCAGACGGAGAGCGTCGCCTGGCGATCAAGATTGCTCATGTCGCACAACCTAATCCCGTCGGGCACCCGAGAGCAGCATCCACGCGATAACAGTCGAGCAGGTAGTCGAACTTTCAACCATCGGAATGTTCGGCCACCCTCCGGTGTTGTGGGCGGGTGTACGCGACAACGAACGGGAGGGCGAGTGAACACCAGCACGTACTACGACTTCGGAACCGCCGCCGAGCGCTGGGTACGCGCTCAGCAGTTCTTCGACGCCCAGGAGTACGTCGCGGCGGCCCGCATCCTCGAAGGGCTCGTGGCGGAGACGCCTGACCTGGTCGCGCCGCGGCTGCTGCTCGCCCGCGCCTACTACCACTCCGCGCGGCTGCGGAAGGCCGAGACGCAACTGCTCGCCGTACTGGAGCGTGACCCCGTCGAGCAGTACGCGCGCCTCATGCTGGGCCGCACGCTGGAGCGGCAGGGGCGGGCGGCCGAAGCCGGACCGCAGCTGCGGATGGCCGCCGCGCTGGCGGGAGAGTTCCCCGACAGCGCGTGACCGTCGAACGACCCCGACGCGCCGCGCCGACAGGCATCAGTGGGTACGGGGGCGGCGCGTGCCGCCCGGTCCCGATGCCTGCCTGGCGCGGGGCGCGGGGACCCTGCGCCGGCCGTTGCGGCGCAGCCGGCGGCGTTCCTCCTCGTCCGTACCGCCCCAGACTCCGGACGTACGGCCGGTGTTGAGCGCCCAGTCAAGGCACCGGCTCTCCACCGGGCAGCTGTGGCACACCGTCTTGGCGCGCCGCACCTGCTCGGTGGCGGGGTCGGAATCCCCCACCGGGAAGAACAGTTCGGGATCGGCGCCCACGCAGGCCGCGTCCCGCAGCCATTCCCACGCGTCGGCGCCCGAGCCCGTCCGGGCCTCGTCCGTCGTTCCGGTCTGATCGATGTGCGTCCGCGCGGTCATTCAGTCCTCTCCCCGTACCACGTTCCACTCCTGATCCACCGTCTCCTGCTGTGCGGGGCCGTCGTCTCTCGCCTCGCGTTCGTGGATCGTGACGCGGGCCGGCAGGCATGTACGCAGCTGCCCCTCGCGCTCGGCCGATCGGCCGCGAACTGGCCGCGGGCCTCGGTCCGTTCCCATCTCCGACTCCTTGTTCGCCTGTCCCCGCGCCACCCGGGCGCGGGCTCTCACCGGAGCGCGTACCCGTCGTCCCCCGGCCGAAAAGCGCGGACCGGGGTTACGGTTGCGTACGGCGCACGCGTCAGGCCGAGGCCAGCGACGGTACGAACGCCGGGACCCGGGTCAGGGCCGGAACCGGCTCCTGCGCCGCGGCGTCGGTCCCGCCCACCGGGACGACGGGCAGCCGCAGGACGTTCTGCGGGGCCTCGACGCTCCGGGTGAACCAGACGACCTTGCCCTCCGCCGTGCCGCACGTGCCCCAGCTGTCGCTGAGTGAGGCGAGGCGGGCGAGTCCGCCGCCACCGGCCGACGGCAGCCGGGGCAGCTCAGGACCGTTGTCCGAGACGGCGGCCGTGAGATAGCGGCCGGTCCAGCGGATCTCGACCATGCACTTGCTGTCCCCACCGACATGACGGTGGACGTTGGTCAGCAGTTCGTCGATGCCGGAGCAGACCGGGTCGACGTGCGAGTCGAGATTCCAGTGTCGAAGGTGTGCGGCGACGATGCGCCGAATCTGCGATACGCGCTCCGGAGAGGCGTGCAATTCCACCACGTAGTAACGGGCGAGTGGAATCGTCATGGTCGAGGCTCCTCACACAGAGGCCCACGTACTTCACCTCGTTGTTGCAACGACCCCCGAATACGAAGCGTGAGCATTAGCCACTTCTGGGTCACTGAAAAGATTGACCCGACGGAGCCGAATGCGCAACTTCTCGGCTGCTCGCGGCTGCTCCCGGACACGGTGCGGGTCGGTGTCCGGGAGCGGTGGTGCGCGATACGCGCAGGTCGGAGCGGGTCTGTGGCCGGTCGGGCGGTCCGGCGGATGCGGTAGGGACGAGCGGCCGGATCCGCGTACACCCTCAAGCCGCGGCCACCGCTCAGGAACGGCGGGTGGCCAGCCGCAGCTGGACCTCCTGTTCCTGGTCCCCCGCGGCCGTGCCCAACACCTGCACGGCGAACGCCGCGGTCAGTTCCTCCCGCAGTCTCGCGACCGCCCAGTAGCCGCCCTGGACGTCCGCGGTCACCGGTTCGCTCAGCCGGGTCGGGCGGGCCCGCTCCCGTACCTCCGACACGTCGAAGGTCGAGCTCCATACCGTCGGGCGGGCGCCCGCCACCTCCCGCGGTCGGTCGTCGGACGCGCGGTCGGAGGCGAAGACGGTGCGCAGCGCGCCGAACACGGCGTGCGCGTCCTCCGTCTCGCAGCCGCTGATCTCCACCGTCACTTCCGTGTCGGCGCCGTGGGCCGCCGTGGGCTCTTGCGTGCTGTTCACCGTGGTTCCTCCGCTGGGGGTGGGCGCCGGGCCGGTCAGCCTGACGGCTCGTCGGGGACGGGCTGTTCGGGATGCGTCCCGCCCGGTCGGGGGTTGCCGCGCCGGCCGGCGCCGGCCTCGTCCGGGTCGGGCACCGCGTGGTCGGGCGCGTCGGGGTCGTCCGGGTCGTCGGACGTGCCGAGGCCCTCGACGTCCACGTCCAGCGGATCGTGTCCGGGGCCGGCGTGCTGGTCGGGCAGGTCCCTCGGGACGGCCGCGCCGTTGCCCTCGGTGTCGTCCGGATGTCGGTGGTTCACGTGATTCCCTTCGTCGCCGCACGGTGTCGACAGGTCGTCGCTGATCCGGCGCTGATCCCGTAGCTGGTCCGTAGTCGCCGCGCCGCCCGTCGGCCGGGGTGTTCGCCCCGCCGAGCCGCGTACCCGCTCTCACGCGGGTCACCGGTCACCGGTCACCGACCGGCCGTCACCGGCGGTCCGTCAGCGGTCCGTCAGCGGTCCGTCAGGGTGAAGAGCCCGCCGTCGGGGTCGCGCAGCGTCACCTGTTCCCCGTCCTCGTACCCGGCGTCCCGCGCCGCGACCACGGCGCCGCCCATCGACTCGGCGGTCTCGGCCGCCGCCCTGACCGCCTTCACCCCGTCCACGGCGAACGACACGTGCCAGCGCGGCCGCAGATGCGGGTTGGTCGCCGCCTCGATGCCGCCGCTGCCTATTCGCGCCACGACGTGCCCGGAGCCACGCCCCGTACGCAGCACGACGTGGTCCTTCTCGTAGCTGACGTCGATGCCGCCGCCGAGTCCGTCGTCGGCCCAGTCCAGCACCTCGCCGTAGAAGATCGCCGACGCAATCGCGTCGTAGGTCCGCAGTTCCAGCCGGAACGCGGGTCCGCCGAGCTTGGGTGAGGCGTCCGGCAGCGGCTCGCCCTCCCAGAACCCGAAGACGGCACCGTCCCGGTCGGCGGCGAGCGCCGCCCGCCCCATCTCGAAGGCCAGCGGCCCCACGGCGACCGTGGCGCTGCGCTCCCTGATGCGGGAGGCGGTCGCGTCCACGTCGCTCACGACGAAGTACGGCGTCCAGGCCACGGCCACCTGGAGGGTGGGGGCCAGCGCGCCGATGCTCGCGACCGGTACGCCGTCGGTCTCGGCCACCACGAACTGGTCGCCGAGCTTGGCCGGGCGGAAGGTCCAGCCGAGCACGGCACCGTAGAAGTCCTGCGTGTCCGCGAGGTCGCGGGCCAGCAGGCTCGCCCAGCACGGCGCCCCGAACACAGGATGCCTCGGTGCCATGACCGCTCGCCTCACTCCGGTCGTGCCAGTGGATGCCCCCGCGTTCCCCTCCGCTCCCTGACGACTGTGCCAGCACAGCACGCGGCCCGCATGTCGCCCGGAACCGGGGCCCGGGGACGGCGCCCCTCCGGTGGTGGCAGACTGGCCGCCGATCCTTCGAAACGGAGCCCTGGTGCCCATGATCCGTCGTCTCCGCCGGGCGGTGCGGCGCGTCTATCGCAGCACCGTCGACCTCAGCCATCCGGCCCGGTCGCCGCTCGGCAGCGCGGTCGTGAACTGCGTGGTCTACGAGGACGGCATACGGCAGCCGGGCGACTGCCCGGCCGAAGAAGCCGTACGGCGGGTCCGGAGGTCCGGCAGGGGCTTCGTCTGGATCGGTCTGCACGAGCCGGAAGCGTCCGAGTTCAAGGGGCTCGCCGAGTTGTTGGGGCTCCATCCGCTGGCTGTCGAGGACTCGGTCCACGCGCATCAGCGGCCGAAGGTCGAGCAGTACGACGGGGTGCTGTTCGCGGTCTTCAAGACCTGCCGCTACGTCGAGCACGAAGAACTCACCGCCACCAGCGAAGTGGTGGACACGGGCGAGTTGATGGTCTTCACGGGGCAGGACTTCGTGATCACGATCCGGCATGGCAGGCACGGCTCGCTCGGCCCCCTCCGGGAGCGGCTGGAGGCCGCGCCCGAGCGGCTGGCCATGGGGACGTCGTCCGTTCTGCACGCGATCGCGGACCAGGTGGTGGACGACTGCCTGGCCGTCGCCGACGCCGTCCAGGACGACATCGACCATGTCGAGAACGGCGTCTTCAACGAATCGGCGGGCCGGGCCGGCCGGGGTGACGCCGGGCGTATCTACCAGCTCAAGCGGGAGTTGCTGGAGCTGAAGCGGGCCGTGGCTCCGCTGGACCGGCCGCTCGACATGCTGGCCAATCGGACGTTGCCGGGTGTCACTGCCGGCGTACGGCCGTACTTCCGCGACGTCGCGGATCATCTGGCCCGGCTCACCGACCAGATCGCCGCCTTCGACAACCTGCTGGACTCGATCCTCCAGGCCCATCTCGCGCAGGTGACCGTCGCGCAGAACGAGGACATGCGCAAGATCACCGCGTGGGCCGCGATCATCGCCGTGCCCACCATGGTCTGCGGTATCTACGGGATGAACTTCGAGCGCATGCCCGGCCTGGGGTGGACGTACGGCTATCCGTCGATCGTCGCGCTCATGGCCACGGCCTGTTACGCCCTGCACCGGAGCTTCCGCCGCAACGGCTGGCTGTAGCGGCTCGCAGTCGGCCGGAGGGGGCACTTGCGGACCGAGACTCGAAAATATGTACGACTCCCATTGGGTACGATGTACGCTAGCGGCTCGCCGAGAATCAAGGGGAGCAGTCCGTGAACATCCCAGCCGCCGACAGTCACCATGTGATCCAGGTCCGCGGGGCCCGCGAGAACAACCTGCGGGAGGTCTCGCTCGACATCCCCAAACGCCGGCTCACGGTCTTCACCGGCGTCTCGGGATCCGGCAAGTCCTCGCTCGTCTTCGGCACCGTCGCCGCCGAGTCGCAGCGCCTGATCAACGAGACGTACAGCGCCTTCATCCAGGGCTTCATGCCGAGCATGGGCCGCCCCGACGTCGACTCGCTGCACAATCTGAGCGCCGCGATCGTGGTCGACCAGGAGCGGATGGGCGCCAACTCCCGTTCCACGGTGGGCACGGCGACCGACGCGTACACCATGCTGCGGATCATCTTCAGCCGGCTCGGCACCCCGCACATCGGGACCTCGTCCGCCTTCAGCTTCAACGCCGCCGAGGGCATGTGCGCCGAGTGCGAGGGGATCGGTCAGGTGTCGAAGATCGACATCGACCAGCTCGTGAACCGTGAACTCTCCCTGAACGAGGGCGCGATCACCGTCCCCGGCTTCAACGTGGACGCCTGGTACTGGCAGATCATGGCCGCCTCGGGCTTCTACGACCCGGACAAGAAGCTGAAGGACTTCACGCCCGAGGAGTGGGAGGTCTTCCTCCACAAGACCGCGACCAAGGTCAAGGTCGGCTCCAACAACATGACGTACGAAGGGCTCATCACCAAGGTCAACCGGACGATTCTGGTCAAGGACCGGGATGCGATGCAGGCTCCCGTCAAGGCGTTCGTCGACCGGGCCGTGGTCTTCGCCGAGTGCCCGTCCTGCGGCGGCAGCCGGCTGAGCACCGCCGCGTTGTCCTCGAAGGTCAACGGCGTGAACATCGCGGAGTGTTCGGCGATGCAGATCAGCGATCTGGCCGAGTACGTACGGAAGATCGAGGACCCGGCAGTGGCACCGCTGCTCGGCAATCTGCGGGACCTGCTGGAGTCGCTGGTCGAGATCGGGCTCGGCTATCTGAGTCTGGACCGTGTCTCGTCCTCGCTCTCCGGCGGCGAGGCGCAGCGCGTGAAGATGGTGCGGCATCTCGGCTCCAGCCTCACCGACGCCACGTACATCTTCGACGAGCCGACGATCGGGCTGCACCCGCACGACATCCGGCGGATGAACGACCTGCTGCTGCGGCTGCGCGACAAGGGCAACACGGTGCTGGTGGTCGAGCACAAGCCCGAGGTCATCGCGATCGCCGACCATGTGGTGGATCTGGGTCCCGGCGCCGGTACGGCGGGCGGGCAGATCTGCTACACCGGCGACGTGGCGGGGCTGCGCACCTCGGGCACGCTGACCGGGCGGCATCTCGAACACCGGGCGCGGCTGCGGGAGTCGGTGCGCGTACCGAACGGACAGCTGTCGGTCGAGGGCGCCGATCTGCACAACCTGAAGAACGTGAGTGTCGACATCCCGACCGGTGTGCTGAGCGTGATCACCGGCGTCGCGGGGTCGGGCAAGTCCTCACTGATCCACGGCTACCTCTCCAACAGGGACGGTGTGGCGGTCGCCGACCAGTCGGCGATCCGGGGCTCGCGGCGCAGCAACCCGGCCACGTACACCGGGGTGTTGGGTCCCATCCGGACGGCCTTCGCCAAGGCCAACGGTGTCAAGGCGGCGCTGTTCAGCGCGAATTCGGAGGGAGCCTGCCCCAACTGCAACGGGATCGGGCTCGTTTACACCGACCTCGCGATGATGGCCGGTGTCGCGTCGGTCTGCGAGCAGTGCGAGGGGAAGCGGTTCACCCCGGAGGTGCTCACCTACCGGCTGAACGGCAAGAACATCAGCGAGGTGCTCTCCATGTCGGTCGCGGAGGCGTACGACTACTTCCCCACCGGGCAGGCGCACGCGATCCTCGGCCGGCTCGACGACGTGGGGTTGAGCTATCTGCGGCTCGGCCAGCCGCTGAACACCCTGTCGGGCGGTGAGCGGCAGCGGCTGAAGCTGGCGATCCAGATGGCGGAGAAGTCGTCCATCTACATCCTGGACGAGCCGACGACCGGGCTGCACATGGCGGACGTGGACAAGCTGCTCGCGCTGCTCGACCGGCTGGTGGACGCGGGCAACACGGTGATCGTCATCGAGCACCACCAGGCGGTGATGGCCCACGCGGACTGGCTGATCGACCTGGGACCGGGCGGTGGGCACGACGGCGGGGAGGTCGTGTTCACGGGTACGCCGGCCGATCTGGTGGCGCACTCGGACACGGTCACGGCGCGGCATCTGCGGGAGTACGTCGGTACGGACGCGTAGTCCGGAGGCTGTACGGGGAGGGGCGGCGGGAGGGGCCGCCACCCCGGCGCGAGCCCGGCGGCGCGGGGCAGGCGCCTCCGCCGATATCCGCTGGGCTCGCGGCGCCCCTCCCCGGCACAATCGCGGTCATGTCACTTACGGTCGACCGTCTGCTTGTCGCACTCGAACCACTGTCGTACCCGGAGCGCCTCAAGCACCTCGCCCACAGCGCCCGCTCACTGCACCCCACCGACGAACTGCCTGCCCTGGTGGCCGAGTTGGCGCGGCGCGGCACCTATGAGCGACGGCTCGCCGTGTTCGCCGCACTGGTCGGGCGGCACACGGACTTCCTGGCCGAGGCGCTGACCGACCGGGACCCGGTGGTCCGGGCGTACGCGATGCGGGCCGCCCGCACGCTGCCGGTCCCGGACGCGGCGATCGAGGCGGCGTACGAGGACGCGTCGGCCGACATCCGGCAGCGCCTCGGCGAGGTCGTGCTGGCGAGCGGGCGTACGGCGCTGGCCGAGCGGCTGGTCCCGCAAGTGCGCGAGCGGTGGGGCGACCACCCGGCGGCCAAGCTGCTGCCGGTCTGTTCGGCGGAGTTCGTGGCGGCGGTGCTGCCCGAACTCGCCTACGCCGTCGAGTCCTGGACCAGGCTCGGGCTCAACTTCCCCGACCAGGTGCTCGACCACGCCGAACGGGACCTCGCGGACCGCCCGCGCCCCGAGCGGCATGCCATCTGGCACCGGTACGCGGAGGGCGTGGCCGCGGCCGTCCCCGCCCGCGCCGAACGGGTGCTGGCGATGCTGGAGCGGCACCGATTCGACGCACTGCCCCCCGCTCTGCTCGCGCGGTTCAACGAACTCGTGGCTGCCGACCCGGAGCGCACCGTACGGCTGCTGCTCCCGTCGGACGGGGCCGTCCAGCCGTACTCGCAGATTCCGTCGGCGTCCGCCCTGCGGCGGATCGGGTGGGCCGACCCTCCCTCGCTGCCCGCGCTCGGCCGCTACTGGATCGGCCGCCCGCACTTCGCCGCGCTGCTCAAGGCGCTGCCGCCGCACCGCCGGAGCGACTTCCTCGACCTGGCGACGGCCGGGATCGAGAGCAAGGAAGCGGGCGACCTGCTGCCGGTGCTCGCCCTGCTGCCGCGCGAACGCCGCTGGGCGGAGGCCCGCCGGTGGGCGGCCCGGCGCCGCGAGACGGGCGGTTCCTGGTACGAGATCCTGGAGCTGATCGCGTACGGCCCCGTCGCCGAGGCACGCGCCGAACTGCTCGCCGGCACCCGCCGCCCGGACGCGGGCGACCGGGCACGTGCCTGGCAACTGCTGGTGGCCAACGCCGCCCGCACACGTGACCGCACGGCCGTGCACGAGGCACTGGTCGAGCTGCCGCGACTGCGCAACGAACAGGATCCGGTGCGCCGCGCGGCCCTCGGCGCGCTCGCCGATGTGCGCCCCGACCTGTTCACGGCCGATTCCCTGCCGGCGCTGGACCGGATCCTCCAGGATGCCCTGGAGGCGCGGGATATCTCCCACACCACGAGAGAGGCAGTCCGGAAACTGGCGACCGGCCTGCTGCGGGAGAACGCGGCGGACGGTGAACAGGCCCTGCTGACCTGGTCGTTCGGCGCGCTGGAACGGATTGCCGGCCATGTCGGTATGGGGCGTCTCGGCGCACTCGACCGTACGCTGCGGCGCGGCCAGGAGCATCAGGTGCTCGACGCGCTGCGCCCGTGGCTGGACGCGGCGATGAACAAGGCCGACTACCGACTGCTGTTCACACTGACCGGTTCGCTCGGCAGGCGGGCCCATCGGATGCCGGTCCTCCAGGGGTTGCTCGAAGAGGCCCTGAAGTACGGCGGCGACTTCGCGTTCGAGACGGCGGTGGGGTACTGGCTGGAGCCGCCTTCGGGCCGGGACGAGCGGGTGGCCAGGATTCTGGAGCTCGAACCGTCCGCGGCCGTACTCACGCCCGTCGCAAGGATTCTGACGGAGCGTCGTACCGATCTGCTGGACGTGCTGCTCTGCGGGCCGCCGCCGTACGGCCGCTTCCTCAGGCGCGGCACGCGACGGCCGCTGCCCGAACTCCGCCGCGCCGCGCGATGGTTGCCGCGCCAGCAGGCGGCGGCCGGCTCCTTGGCCGCCGCGGTGGCCGGCGACGAGTCGCAGCCGCTGCACAGTCGCGCCGAGGCGATCCGGGCCGCCGCGGCGATCTCGGAGCACGGGCGCGCGCTCGCCCTGCGGTACGCCGACTCCCCCGAAGTGGTGCTGGCCGAGGCCGCGTTGGCCGCGCTCGCGTGGGCGGACCAGCCGCAGGACGCGCTCGCTTCGCTGCTCGCCCACGTCGGGGACGACCGCGCACGGGCCGCCGTGTACGCCGCGACCCGCGCCGCGCGCTTCGCCGCGCCGTCGCGACTCGCCGAGCAGTTGGGCGCGGTGCTCACCGCCGACGAGGGGGTGAAGGTGACGAGCCGCAAGGAGGCGGTACGGCTGGCGGCCACCCTCCTGCCACTCCCCCGCGCCGCGGCACTGCTCGCCACTGCCTTCGCCGCGCCGTCCCAACACCCCGACGTACAGGCGACGGTCGTGGCCTTCTCGACCGAACTGCTCTCCGAGGAGCGGACCTGGTCGCTGCTCGCGGCGGCCGTCGAAGGCCCACCGCAGGTGCTCCAGGCGGTCGTTCGGCCCTCGGCCGAATCCTTGCCGGAGTTCCACCGGTCCCGGTACGCCCGCCTGGTGGGCGACGTGTGCCGGGCGGCGGACCCGGAGGCGGCGACGGCCGGGCTGCATGTCCTGCCCACGTGGGCGCGCTACGCCCCCGACGTGGTGGAGGGGCTGTGCGAGCGGGCCACCGACCTCGGCGAGGGGGCCGGGACACGCGCCGCCGTACGGGCCGTCGTGCCGGCGATCGGGCGACTGGCCGTCTCCGGTCTGCCGCATCCCGTCGGCGGTGCGGCGCCGGGAAGTCCCCTGCACGACGCGCTGGTGGCGTTGCTCCCGGCGATCGCCGCGGGCGAGCCCGACGCGCCGGACGACCGGGACCTCCCGGCCCGGCAGCGAGCGCTCGCGCTGCTGCGGGCGCTGCCGGGGCAGCCGGGCCGCGAGAGCGATCCGGTGCTGGAGGCCGTGGCGGCGCTGCTCGCCGACGAGCCGTCACTCGCCGAGGCCCGCGCCGGGCTTCTGCGCGCCCTGGTGGACCTGGATGCCGGCCTTGCCGAACTCACCGGTCGGCTCGGGGACTTGGCGGCCAGCGCGGAGGGCCGCCCCGCGCTGGCGGCGGCCACGGCGAGCCAACTGCGCAGCCGGTTCAGCCGCCGCAGGCTGCCCGCCGACCCGGCGACGGTCCTGACCGCAGCTACCCGGCTGGCCGCCACCGGCGACCACGCCACCGGGCTCCTGGCCGTCGCCCTGGTGGCCGGCACGGGCAGCCGGCTCGGCTGGCCCGCCGAGTGGCGCACCGCCCTGCGCGGGCTTCGGGGGCACGCGTCGGCGGACGTGCGGGACGCGGCGCTGGGGGTGGTGCTCTTCCGGGCGGGGTGAGCCGAGGGCGGTTGGCCGCTGGCGGTTGTACGCGCGGTTCGCTTCCGTAAGGCGGTACGCGGGGCGCGGGCGGCCCGGCTTGCCTGCACTGCAAGCTTTCGTCAAGCCTCCCGCAAGACTTCCGACGCGCCCCTCGGGCATGGCCTCTTCTGCACGGGATCCGATCGGGACCCGTGCGCAAGGGATCAAGTTCACGGGGGAGTCATGTCAGTCGGGAATGTCGGAGACGGTAGGGAAGTCGCCATGAACCGGGCGACGGAGGCAACGGAGGCGACGCGCAAAGCGAGCGGCGGCCAGTGGCGGACGCTGCCCGGCCAGAAGAGGGTGCTGGTCCTCGTACACACGGAGGTGTACGGCAGGCGGCTGAACGACCTGCTGCCGCTGCTCGAATCCGATCTGCGGATCGAGGTGGTGTTCACCGTCGCCCCGCACGCGTTCAACGAGGGTGCGGCGCGGTTCCTGCGGGGCCTGGGCGCGACGGTGCTGCCCTGGCGGGAGGCCGTCCACACGGAGTTCGACCTGGTGCTGGCCGCCGGATCGCAGGGAATGGAGCAGGTGCGGGGACCGCTCGTCAGGATCTCGCACGGCGCGGGGCACATGTCCCTGGAGCGCGTGCCCGACCGCACCCACGGCGGTGACGGCTCGGGCGGCTCCGACGTCCGGAGTGTGACGGGCGGTGTCCGAGGACCCGCCGGCATCACCGGTCCCGGCTATCTGACCTGGAACGGTGTCGTCGTTCCTCGTGCGGTCGCCCTGCCGCACCGTGACGATCTCACCGCCCTCGAACGGTGGTGCCCGCAGGCGCTGCCGGTGGCCCAGGTGGTGGGTGATCCCGGCTACGACCGGATCGCGGCGAGTCTGCCCCTGCGCGAGCGCTACCGGGCTGCGCTGGGCCTGCGAACGGACGACCATCTGGTGCTCGCCGCCTCGACCTGGGGCCGCCGGTCGTCGTTCAACCAACTGGACGCGCTGTTACCGCGATTACTGACCGAGCTGCCCGACCGGCGGTACCGGGCGGCGCTGCTCGTGCACCCCAATGTGTGGAGCACGTACGGTCATTGGCAGATCCACTCATGGCTCGCCGACTGCCGACGCGCGGGTGTGATCGTCCTGCCGCCGGACGTGGACTGGCGGGCGCCGCTGGTCGCCGCCGATTCGGTGATCGGCGACTACGGTTCGGTCACCCTGTACGCCACCATGACCGACGCGCCCATCCTGCTGACCCGCTATCCGCATCGCGACGCCAACCCGGTCTCCCCCGGCGTCGCCATGGCGCTCGCCACTCCGGCGCTCTCGCCGTCCCGTCGGCTCGACGAGCAGCTCGACTACGCGGCGGCGCAGTATCCGCGTGAGGAGTACGCGCGGATCGGTGCCCGGCTCAGCTCCGAGCCGGGCGCCTTCAACCGGAACATGCGCCGGCTGATGTACCGGCTGCTGGGCCTGGGCCAGCCCGCGTACCCGCCGACGACCGACCCCGTACCGCTGCCGCCCGCGCTGCACGACATCGAGAGGCGGGCGGCGGCATGAGGGGCCGGCGGCGCGTGCCGGCACCGGGGGACGGCGTCGGCACGGTGCCTGTGGGGGTGTCCGTCCTGCCCGATCATGTCCGGGTCGACCTCGACAGCGACGCGTCCGGGGCGTGGCGCGACTGCGCGGACGCGCTGTACGGCATCGGCGAACCGGCCATGGCCGTAAGGGTGTTGGCGGACCATCCCGGCTGTCTGCTGGCCTGCGTCAGGGACCGCGCGGACGGTCGCTGCACGGCCGTGACGCGTGACGGTGTACGGATCGAGGCCGGCCGGGTGCGGGACGAACGGGAGCACGCGCGGGTCGTCTCCGCGCTGTACCGGCTGTACGCCCTGAACGGGACGAACGGAAGGAACGGGCTGAACGGGCTGAACGGGCTGAACGGGCTGAACGGGCTGAACGGGCTGAACGGGCTCCACGAAGGTAGGGGCTGAACGAGCCGAACGGGCCGTCGCCGGCGCTCAGCTCGCGTCACGGACCGCCCGTAACCGCTCCCCCAGTCGCCGGGCATCCTTCGGACTGACGGGCTCGTACCGGGCCAGGGACTGTGCGTACCAGTCCCTGGCCCGCTCCCCGTCGCCCTGGTCCTCGGCCGTCTCGCCGAGCATTTCGAGGACGCGGCCCTGCCAGTGCGCCGACCCGGTGGCGGCGAACTCCGAGACCGCCAGCCTCAGCAGCCGCTCGGCCAACCCGAAGTCCCTTGCCCCGGGCGCCGCGTGGGCTCGCCCCAGAAAGGCCAGCGCCCGCGCGGCGTCGTACGGATCCGGTACGGCGAGGAGGTCGTCGCGGGCCCGGGTGAGCAGCGCGACGGCCTTCGCGGATTCACCGGACGCGAGCGCGATGTCGCCGAGGCACAGTCGCGACAGCGCCGCGCCCCGCCCGTAACCGATCTCCTCACGCAGCGCGAGTGCCTCGGTGAAGAGGGACGCGGCCTGTTCGAGCCGTCCGGCGAGCCGATGGGACTGGCCCTGGCCGTGCAGGGCCTGCGCCTCCGCGCGGCGGTCCCCTCTGCGGCGGGCGTCCTCCAGGGCCCGGGTGAACCAGTCGATCGCCTCGTCGTAGCGGCCGGAGTTGTACAGTCCGCTGCCTCCGGTGGTGAGCATCCGGCTCACGCCCTCCGGATGCGCCGCCCTTTCGCGGCGGCCAGTCCGGCGTGGTGGGCCTCGACCCAGAGGTCGTAGGGCCGGAGCCGGAGGAAGAGGGGCTGGCTGCTGTCGGCGAGCTGCCAGGCGGTCGCGTCCCAGCCATGCTCGACGGCGGTCCTCAACAGGGCCATGAGATGCAGCCGTTCGGTGTCGAGCCAGTCCAGGGCGGCTCGGGTGTCCTCGAACCGTGGCACGCCCGTGGGCGCAACCGCGTAGTCGCGGCGGAGGGTGCGGCGCGAGGGGGACAACAGCGCCTCGGCTGCCGTGGCGGTGGCCAGGTACCAGTCCGCGACCCGGCGTACGACGCCGTCGCGGGCTTCGGACGAATCGTGGGCGGCGGCGAGTTGGGCGGCGTGCAGCCGTACGAGGTCGTGGAAGCGGTAGCGGTCGGGGCCCAGCTCCTCCACGAGGTTGACCTCGATCAGCTCGTCCAGCAGCCGCTCGGCCCGCTCCACGGTGAGGTCGCAGGCGGCCGCCGCGACGGCGGTGCACAGCTCGGCGACCGGTGGCAGCCCCAACTGCCGGTATCCTCTGGCCGTTTCGGTCGACAGCGCCTCGTACGACTCGTCCAGAGCTGACTCCACCGCGCGGTCCCCTCCGGCGTCCAGGGTGGCCAGCCGGCCACCCTCCCGGCTCATCGCCCGGGTCATCGCGGTCAGTGGCTGCCGGGGGCGCGCGGCCATCCGGGCGCCGGCCACACACAGGGCGAGCGGCAGTCCCGCGCACAACTGCGCCAGTCGGTACGCCGCTTCGTTCTCGCGCGCCACCCGTTCGCCGCCGAGGCGGCGGCTCAGCAGTTCGACGGCGGCGGCCGGATCGAGGACGTCGAGCTGATGGAACGCGGCGCCGTCGACGCTCAGCCCCGGCAGTCGGTTCCGGCTGGTCACCGCGACGAGGGCGGTCGCCGCGGCGGGGAGCAGCGGTCGGATCTGGGCGGCGCTGAGGGCGTTGTCCAGATGCACGGCGATCCTCAACTCCGCGGTGACGGTGCGCCACAGAGCCGCCTGTTCGGCGAGGGCTGCGGGCGCCTGGTCCAGCCCGAACGCCCGCAGGAACTGCCCGAGCACCGCGCCCGGCCGTACCGGTCCGTCCTTCGAGTGACCGCGCAGATCGACGTACAGTTGACCGTCCGGGTAGTCCGCCGTGAGTCCGTGCAGCCAGCGCGATGTCAGCGCGGTCTTGCCGACCCCCGCAGTCCCGGTGACGACGATCATCAGCGACGAGGTGCCCGGGTGCGCGGCGCGCAGGGCGTCCAGAGCCGCGAGATCGAGCGCCCGGTCGGTGAAGTGGGCCGGGCCGGGGATGAGTTGACGCGGGACGGGGGTCCGTGACCGCTGCCGGCCGTGGTCGTGGAAGTGGACGCCGCCGTGGATCTCGCCGGCCTGGACGGCGCTGCCGTCGATCCGGGCGCCGCCCGCGATGGAGTTGGCGGCGGACGCGGGTGGGGTGCTGGGCGCGGGAGTCAGCCATCGGCGCAGCGCGTCGGCCAGTTCCGGCCGGGCGTCGGCCGCGGCCACGAGACGTACGGCGAACGCGTTCGTCACGAGCGGGTCATCGGCGTTCGCCGGAAGCCGCTCCCCGGGCACCAGCCCCGCCAAGGTCCGCCGCGCGGCCTCGTCGGCCCTGCCGAGCGCGGCCACCAGCCCGGGAACCGTCAACTGATCCATGCCGCCGCCCCCCTGCGCCGTCCGCCCCGGCCCCACAGCGTAGAGCCACGATCGCCCTGTGTGAGCGGGTGACCACCAGCTGTACGGTTCGCACTGCGCGTCTGTACGGGTCTTGTACGGCTCCTGTACGACCTTGGGAGTCAGGCCACGACAAGAAAAGCAACGTTTCGGCCAACAAATGCCCCGAAGTGAGCAACCCTATCGGCCGAAGTTGACCGCATGACACCCTTGGGATCCGCGGGGTGGACCGGCTACAGGGGGTGCTGGTGAACTTCGAGATCCTGATCCTGGGGCCGGTGGAGCTGCGGCGGGACGGGCGTCGTGAGCTGTACGGGGCGGCGAAGGACGCCCAACTGCTCGCCGCACTGGCTCTCGATGTGAGTCGCCCGGTGCCGTTGGACACGCTTGTCAGACACCTGTGGGACGACACCCCGCCCGGCAAGCCGCGCTCGTCCCTCCACTCGTACGCGACCCGCCTCCGCCGGAAACTGGGTGCCGACCGGCTGGTCCACCAGGCCCACGCGTACACCCTCGACCTCGATCCAGACACGGTGGACCACCACCGGCACGAACGGCTGACCACCCAGGCGCGCTCGCTGGCCGCCAGCGGCGATGACGCACAGGCCCTGGCTCTCCTGCGGCAGGCCGCAGCCCTGTGGCGCGGTGAACCACTGACGGGCATGTCAGGCCTGTGGGCGGAACGGACGCGTCGCACACTCGACGGGCGGCGGTTGGCCGCGACACTCCTGCGCACCGAGATCGGGCTGCGCATGGGCCACTTCGCCGACCTGGCGGGTGAGCTGTCGGCCCTGACCGAGCGGCACCCGACCGACGAAGTCGTCGTCCGTCACTTCATGACGGCGGCGTACGGCTGCGGTCGGCAGACCGACGCCCTGCGTGCCTACGATTCCGTGCGGCGTCTGCTGCGCGCGGAGGGCACACAGCCGAACGAGGCGCTGCAACGCACGTATCGCCGCATCCTGGACCACACCCCGGTCGCCGACCTGCTGTCCGGCAAGCCGCCGGGCACCACCGCACCGCCGCCCAACAACCTCCCCGCTCATGGCGAGTTGATCGGCAGGACCGAGCAACTGCGGGCTCTGCGAACACCGTTACCGGGCGTGATCGCGCTGCAGTCGATCTCCGGTATGGCCGGCATCGGCAAGAGCCTGCTCGCCCTGCACACGGCGCGACGGCTCGCCAGGCACTACCCGGACGGCCAACTGCACATCAACTTGCACGGTCATTCGCCGAGCCGGCGGGCGCTGACCCCGGAGACCGCGCTGGCCACACTCTTGCGGCACTTCGGTGTTCCAGCCTCCGCGATCCCTCGGGAGTTGACCGACCTGACGGCCCTGTGGCGCACGATGCTCAGCACCCGGCGAGCCGTGATCATTCTTGACGACGCGTCCGACACGGAACAGGTCGCGCCGCTTCTCCTCGGCACATCGCCCTCGTTGATTCTGATCACGAGTCGTCGTCGGCTGAGCGGATTGCCAGGGGTCCGCCACATCTTCCTCGACATCCTCTCCACCAAGGAGGCCGTGGATCTCTTCATCAACCTGGTGGGTACGGAGCGCACCCAGGACCGACAGGAAGTCGCCGAACTGGCGGGCCTCTGTGACCATCTTCCACTTGCTCTGGAGCTGGCGGCCGGACGTCTCAACTCCCGCCCGACATGGACCGTTTCCCACCTGGTCACACGCATGTCACGGGAGCCCGGACGGCTCGCCGAGTTGCGCGACGGCGGGGTGGAGATCTCGTCCGCCTTCGCGCTTTCGTACAACACACTGCCCGCCGATCAGCGAAAGGTGTTCCGCCTGCTGGGCCTCCACCCCGGACCGGACTTCGGTGCGCACTCCACGGCCGCGCTGACCGGCCTCCCACTGGAAACAGCCGAGCGGATCCTGGAATCGCTCCAGGATTCGCACCTCATCCAAGAACCCTCACCGGAGCGCTTCAGCCAGCACGACCTGATCGCCGAGTACGCGCTCACCCTGACGGTCTCCCAGGATTCACAGTCGGCGCGCGAGGCCGCTCTCGACCGGCTGTCGGACTTCTATCTACAGGCGGCCTCAGAGGCGGACCATGCGCTCAACACGCTGCGGCCACGCCTTGATCCGCCGCAACGCCGGACCCCGTTCGTCTCGCCGGCCTGGACCGACGCACGGCAGGCCAAGACATGGCTCATCGCCGAACACACGGCCCTGACAGCGGCCGTACGGCACGCGCGCAGCCACGGACATCCCGACCGAGCTGCCCTTTTCGCGCATGTTCTCGCCGAGTTCCTGGACTCCGAGGGCTACTGGGAAGAGGCCGAGGAAGCTCACTCGTACGCGGCACACCACTGGCACGAGGAAGGAAGCCGGGAGGCCGAGGCTCAGGCATTGATCGACCTCGCCGCCGTCCAGTCCCAGCGGAGCCGGTACCCGGAAGCGGAGGCGAGCGGGCAACGCGCCCTGGATACGGCTCGCGCGATCGGCGATTCAGGCGCGGAGGCGGACGCGCTACGGGTGCTGGGTCTGCTGTGCTGGAACCTGGGGCGGCTCGACGAATCGCTGACCCTCCAGGAAGCGGCTCTGGCGGGAGCGTTGAAGTCCGGCGATTCCATCCGAATTGCCAGGTGCAAGAATAATTTGGGCATCGCCGTTCTTCACCTGGGAGACCACTCGGCGGCAATGCAGTTGTTTCGGGATGCCCTGGTCGGCTTTAGCCAGAGAAAGAACGAAAGGGGCGAGGCCCAAGCTTTGAACAATTTGGCGGACGGCTATCTGCGCATGGGGGAGCAGGAATCCGCTCGGAATGCGTTCAGCCGCTCGCTCGATATCTTCCTCAGAGTGGGAAGCCGCTCGGAACAAGCGACCGCGCAACTCAACAAAGCGAGCGTTCTCCACATCCCGGAAGAGCTGGAGAGCGCCCTCACTCTCCAGCGTGAGGCGCTTTCCATCTTCCGAAAGATTGGCGACAGGCGCACCGAGGCAGTCACACTCAATGAGATCGGAAAGACTCTCTACCGGGCTGACCAATACGTAGAAGCATCGGCTCATCACGAGACGGCCCTCATCCTCGCGCAGAAGATAGGCGCTGCCCAGGAACAGACGGAGGCGCACCGGGGACTGGGCATGGCCGAGCTCCGTTCAGGCCGCCACGCCGCGGCCTCGGAGCAGCTCGAAGCCGCTTTATCATGGGCACGGCATACCCATGCGACCGCGGAGGTGGCGCACGCCCACGCCGGCCTGGCAGACCTGGCAATCGCGACCGGACGCACCGAAGAGGCACTCCCACACCTGGAGAAAGCCCTTGCCATCTATCAGCAGACAAACGAATTCGAATCCAGCCGCGTCAGGTCCCAGCTGACCCGACTCCGCCAAGCCCGGCATCTACGCGAATAGACCCAGGGAAGCCCGTTCAAGAATGAACATACAGCGTCAATGAGTCACCCGTTGGAGTGCTATCCTTTCTTCAGTTACTGGTGCACGAATTAAGGATTCGCTCAACATGCTTGAACTGCTGGTCCCGTCGGCGATCGTTCAGCCCGGAATGTACGAAATGGCGACCGCCTCGGAGGAAATAACATCGACCCCCGAGGTCGGCCCGTCGGTGTCGACTCCATTCACGGAGTCCATGACTGTCAGCCAGTACACCGGGAAAATTCCCTCGCCGCCGGAAACCGGCACGGACCACTGCATCCCGTCGACGGAAGATTCCGTCACGGACCCCGGTACGTCTCCAGCAGCCGGAGCCATACCTCGCTGATGGTCGGATAAGCGGGCACCGCGTGCCACAGGCGGTCGATCGGGACCTCGCCGGCGACCGCCACCGTGGCCGAGTGGAGCAGTTCGCCGACCCCCGGGCCCACGAAGGTCACGCCCCGCAGGATCTCGCTGTCCAGGTCCACGATCATCCGGGCGCGGCCCCGGTAGCCGGTCGCGTACAGGCCCGCGCCCGCGACGTCGGCGATGTCGTAGTCGACCGCGCGGACCCGGTGGCCCGCCTCCTCGGCCTCCTTGAGGGTGAGGCCGACCGAGGCGGCCTCCGGGTCGGTGAAGACGACCTGGGGGACCGCGTCGTGGTCGGCCGTCGCCGCGTGGGCGCCCCAGCGGTCGCTCTCCAGCAGCGGGACGTGCTGCGCCCGCGCGCCGATCGCGGCGCCCGCGATGCGGGCCTGGTACTTGCCCTGGTGGGTCAGGAGCGCGCGGTGGTTGACGTCGCCGACCGCGTAGAGCCAGTCGCTGCCCTCCACCCGGCAGCTGTCGTCGACCGTCAGCCAGGAGCCCGGCGTCAGGCCGAGTCCGACGGAGTCGAGACCGATGTCCTCGGTGCGCGGCGCCCGGCCGGTCGCGAAGAGGATTTCGTCCGCCTCGATCCGCTCGCCGGTGTCGAGGACCGCCGTGACCGGTCCGCCGCCGCCCGCGCGCTCGACCGAGGCGACGGAGACGCCCGTACGTACCCAGGCGCCCGCTTCCGTCAGTGACTCGGCGACCAGTTCGCCCACGAAGGGCTCCATCCGCGGCAGCAGACCGTCGCCGCGTACCAGCATCGTGACGTCCGAGCCGAACCCCCGGTAGGCCGTGGCCATCTCGACACCGACCACTCCCCCGCCCACGACCAGGAGCCGGTCCGGCACGCTCGGGGAGCTGGTCGCCTCGCGGCTCGTCCAGGGCTTGGCGCCCGCCAGGCCCGGCAGGTCGGGCAGGACCGCGCTGGTGCCCGTGCAGACGGCGACCGCGTGGCGGGCGGTGAGGACCCGCTCGTCGCCCTCCGGGTCGGTGACGGTCACCCGCTTCTTGCCGTCGAGCCTGCCGTGGCCCCGGTGGACGGGGACGCCGATCGAGTCGAGCCAGGCGACCTGGCCGTCGTCCTTCCAGTGCGAGGTGTAGTCGTCGCGGTGCGCGAGGACGGCCGGTACGTCGAGCGGGCCCTGCGCGAACGGGCTCAGGCCCGGCACCCGGCGTGCCTCCGCGCGGGCGATCACCGGGCGCAGCAGGGCCTTGCTCGGCATGCACGCCCAGTAGGAGCACTCGCCGCCGACCAGTTCGCTCTCGACGATCGCCGCGCTCAGACCGGCTGCCCTGACCCGGTCGGCGACGTTCTCCCCGACCGGCCCCGCGCCCAGCACCACAACGTCGTACTCCATCGCTTCCGTCATGGGGACAGTCTCGTGCGGTGTCCGTCGCATGGCCACACGATCTTCGGGAATGGGCCAGGAATACGGCGGTGGCGCCCACCGTTGTCGAAGGCGGCTTCATCCGGAGAGAACAGGAAGAGGTATCAGGTCATGGCCACTGTGGAACTCACCAAGGAGAACTTCGACCGGACGGTGTCGGAGAACGACTTCATCCTGATCGACTTCTGGGCTTCCTGGTGCGGTCCGTGCCGTCAGTTCGCCCCGGTGTACGAGAAGGCGTCCGAACGCCACGAGGACCTGGTGTTCGCCAAGGTCGACACGGAGGCGCAGCAGGAGCTGGCCGCGGCGTTCGAGATCCGTTCCATCCCGACGCTGATGATCGTCAGGGACAACGTCGCGGTCTTCGCCCAGCCCGGTGCGCTGCCCGAGACGGCCCTGGAGGACGTGATCGGGCAGGCACGCGCGCTCGACATGGAAGAGGTCCGCAAGTCGGTCGCCGAGGCGGAGGCCGCGGCGAAGGCGGAGTCGCCGGGTGCGGGGACCACCGGCACCGGCGAAGACGCCTAGGGTCTTTCGTTTGGATCTTGCCGGGCTCGCGGTCCCTGGCACCGCGCCTCGCCGCGTTGACGGCGGAAGGGCAGGCACGGCTCCCGCCATGCCTCCCTCCTCCGCCTCGCGATCCACGGCACCAGACCCCGCTCCCTCATCCGGCCTGATCCAAACGAAAGACCCTAGGACCTGCGTCAGCGGTCCAGTACGAGCGCGAGGCCCTGGCCGACTCCGATGCACAAGGCGGCGAGACCGGTCCCTGAACCCGCCGCCGCCAGCTGGTGGGCGACGGACCCCGCCAGGCGCGCGCCGGAGGCACCCAGCGGGTGACCGATGGCGATCGCGCCACCGCGCGGATTCACGACGGCGGGGTCCAGCTCGGGCCATTCGGCGAAGCAGCCCAACGACTGGGCGGCGAAAGCCTCGTTGAGTTCGAACGTGGTGAGGTCGGCGAAGTCGCGGCCCGCCTTGGCCAGCGCCCGGCGTACCGCCTCGACCGGGCCGAGGCCGAAGAGCTGCGGCTCGATACCGGTGACGGCGGAGGTCCGGATCCGGGCGAGGGGTTCGCGCCCCGTCGCGCGCAGGCCCGCCTCGTCCACGAGGAGCAGCGCGGCGGCGCCGTCGTTCAGCGGTGAGGCGTTGCCCGCCGTGACCGTGCCCTCGCCCTCCTTACGGAAGCTGGGCCTGAGCCTGCCGAGGGCTTCGAGCGACGTGTTGTCGCGGACGCATTCGTCGCGTACGAGTTCCACTCCCGCGTACGGCACGACCTCCGCGTCGTACAGCCCCTCGCGCCACGCCCGCGCCGCCTTGCGGTGGCTCTCCAGGGCGAACGCGTCCTGTGCCTCCCGGCTGATCGCGTGCTTGTCGGCGATCAGTTCGGCGCCCTCGCCGAGCGGGACGGTCCACTCGGCGGGCATCGCCGGGTTGGTCATGCGCCAGCCGAGGGTCGTGGAGTGCAACTGCTGATGCCCGGCGGGGAAGGCCCGCTCGGGCTTCTGGAGCACCCATGGGGCGCGCGACATGGACTCGACGCCCCCGGCGACGACGATCGACGCGTCGCCGAGCGCGACGGCGCGCGCCGCCTGGATGACCGCTTCGAGTCCCGAGCCGCAGAGCCGGTTCACGGTGACGCCGGGGACGGAGACGGGCAGCCCGGCGAGCAGCGCGGCCATACGGGCGACGTCGCGGTTGTCCTCACCGGCGCCGTTCGCCGCGCCGAGCACCACGTCGTCGATCCTGGCCGGGTCGAGTTCCGGCGTACGGTCCACGAGGGCCCGCACGACGTGGGCGGCGAGGTCGTCCGGCCGTACGGAGGAGAGCGCGCCGCCGAACTTCCCGATCGGTGTGCGGACGGCGTCCAGGACGTAGACGTCGCGGATGGTCATCGGATCGCTCATCGGCTCTCTCCCCTTCGGTCAGCTGTTCGCTCGCGCACTCTATGGGAGGGGCGTGCGGAGCCGAACGGGAGGCGGGGGCTGCCCGGTCAGGGCCGGCCGGTCCGGGCGTCGACAACGCGTGCCGACAGGCCGTAGTCCACCTCGAAGCCGTCGATCAGCAGACCTTCGACGGTGCGGGTCTCCGGGTCGATGTCCGCCACCATGCCGCCGCCCGCGTAGCGCGGGTATCCGGATTCGCCGGTCTCTCCCGTGGCCTCGACCACGGCCGAGCGCAGCGCGGTCGCCGCGTCCGGCGGGCCGGTGTGTCCGTCGGTGTGCTCCGGTACGAGCAGGATCTCGAAGCGCTGCGGAGCCGGGTGCCAGTGAGTGCTCATGCTGGTGACGCTAGACAACCGGCCCGCGGCGCGCATGTCGTCCGGCGCTCCGGGACCGGCCAGGCCCTGGGAACGACGGTGTCAGGTCGACTCGCGCCGTACCACCCGCGCCCCCATCAGGTCGTGGCGCTCCGGTTCACCGCCGGGATCGCGCACCACGCGGTCGACCAGGGCCGCCAGCCGCTGCCCGGTGACGAGGTCGATCCGCACGGTGGAGAGCCGGGGCCGCAGCAGCCTGCCGAGCAGCAGGTCGTCGGCGCCCAGCACCGCCGTGTCGCCGGGGATGCCGACACCGGCGTCCTGGAGGGCGCGCATCAGCAGCATCGCGTACTCGTCGTTGTAGGCGTAGACGGCGTCGAGGCCCAGGCTGTCCCAGCGGGCGGCGAGCCCGGCCGCCGACTCCTCCGTGTAGGACAGCGGCAGCGGTTCGACGTGGGCGCCGGTGGACGATGCCGCGACGGCGGCCCGCGCCCCGGCGAGCCGGGGCTCGGAGAAGAGTCCCAGGCCCGGTTCCTCGGGCATCACCACGCCGATCCGGCGGCGTCCGCGCTCCAGCAGGTGGTCCACCGCGCGGCTGCCGATCTCGCGCTGGTCCATCACCAGGGCGTGCGCGCCCTCGACCCGCTGCGGGCCGAGTGTGATGACGGCCTTCGCGCCGGAGCGCTTGAGTATTTCCACCCCCTGGGGGGTGAGCGCGATCTCGCCGAGGGAGACGACGGCGACCGGGCGCAGTTCGGCCCAGGCGCGTGCCGCCCCGTCGCCGTCGAGGCCGAGGCTGCCGTACTGGACGACGGTGTAGTCCAACCGCCGCAGCGCCCGCTGGAGTTCGTCGAGAAAGCGGCTGTAGAGGGGGCCGACGGGGACGTGCGCGGTGGGGAGCAGGACAATTCTGGTGTGCCCCGCGCGCAGGCTGCGCGCGGCGGCGTGGGGGACGTACGCCAACTCCTCGGCGGCCTCGCGGACCTTACGGCGGGTGGGCTCGCTGATCCGTACGGCCGATGTGTTGTTGAGGACGTACGAGACGGTGGCCCGCGAGACTCCGGCGAGCCGGGCGACGTCGGCGCTGGTGGGCACCGGACGGTCGGCGGGGCGGCGTGGGGAACGTTCGTCGGAGGATATGGACGGCCGCGGGGACGGCCGCGGGAAGGAGGACTGTTCAGGTAACTGGCTCATCGCCCTCGGCATCCTTCCAGACGGCTCACGGGCGGGATCCGGGGCCTGTCGGACTGACCGGTCAGCGCACGTGAAAGCACCTTCGTACGAAAGCTGTGAAAGGGACCGTCTTGCGACTGCACACCCACACCTGGGGCGAGGGCGACCACGTCGCGCTCCTGATCCACGGCATCATGGCCGACCACCGGACGTGGCGGCGAGTGGGCCCCGAACTGGCCTCGCGCGGACTGCGCGTGATCGCCGTCGACCTGCGCGGCCACGGCGCCAGCGGCCAAGGGCCTTACGGGCGCGAGGAGTTCGCCGACGATCTCGTGGAGACGTTGCCCGTCGGCGCGGAGGTGGCGATCGGCCACTCCCTGGGCGGGATGGCGCTCGCGCTCGCGGTGGAGCGGCTGGCGCCGCGCCGCGCCGTCTACTGCGATCCGGCCTGGCATCTGCCGGGCCCGGAGGCGGGCGCGACCGAGATCGAGGGGCCCGCGCGGCTGGCGGCGGCCAAGACGTTGTCACGCGAGGAGATAGCCGCGCTCAATCCCCTCTGGGAGGACGAGGATGTGGACCTTGAGCTGGCGAGCCTCGCCGCGTGGGACGAGGGCACGGCGTACGGCATCGCGTCGGCGTTCGGCACGGACCTACGGCCGGCCCGTCCGGCGGTGCCCTCGCTGGTGACGCTCGCCGATCCGAGCCCGATGATCTCGCCCGC
This sequence comes from Streptomyces sp. NBC_01508, assembly GCF_045040315.1. Lineage (NCBI taxonomy): Bacteria > Bacillati > Actinomycetota > Actinomycetes > Kitasatosporales > Streptomycetaceae > Streptomyces > Streptomyces sp. NBC_01508. The sequence goes on from NZ_CP109419.1 coordinate 672,589, forward strand.
CGACGCGGCGGTACTGCGCTCGCGCGGTTTCGAGGTCCGTACGGTCGAGGGCGCGGGGCACACGGCGCACCGTGACGACTTCGACGCGTTCATGGCCGCGCTGGACGGCTGGATCTGACGGGTTCCGACCGGAGTCCGGCCTGGATCTGACGGCCATCTGACGGAATGCCGGCGGGATGCCGACCTGGATCTGACGGAATGCCGGCTGGGCGGCGACCGGCGGACCGCCGACCGGGTCCGCGCGGACCCGGTCGGCGGTCGGGGGTGCCGAGGCTCTACCTTCGGTCGGATGGAGCCCTTCACCGACTCCGAATCCGGCGCCCCCGACCACTCCCCCGAGCCCGAACTCCCGGGCAGGAGCGGTCCCTCGGCCACCGCCGAGGCCGACCCCGTGCTGTGGGGGGCCGGCGCGTACGCACCTCGTACGCGCCCGACAGGGACGGCGACCCCGATCCCGGCGAGATCGTCTGGACCTGGGTGCCGTACGAGGAGAAGGGCTGCCGGTAAGAACGCTGTCACCAGCTGCAAACGGTGGGTGTCACGTGCGGCGACGTGCAGCGGGATCGCGTTCGGCGACGTGTCGGGCGACTGCGTCGACGCCAGGGCGGGCGTACCGCTCCAGGGAGCGGACGGAGGCGTGGCGGGAGCGGGCCAGCAGCACGGCGGTGGAGGTGCCGCCCTCCGCGTCGTGTGTCAGGGCGCTGTGGCCTAGGCCCTCTCGTTTGGATCTTGCCGGGCTCGCGGTCCCTGGCACCGCGCCTCGCCGCGTTGACGGCGGAAGGGCAGGCACGGCTCCCGCCATGCCTCCCTCCTCCGCCTCGCGATCCACGGCACCAGACCCCGCTCCCTCATCCGGCCCGATCCAAACGACAGACCCTAGGCCCTGTCCGGCGCAGCGTGAAGCCGTCCAGGTTTTCGATGTCCTCGGGTGAGGCGAGCGGGTTGGCCAGCAGTCGGGTGTTCTCCTCGAAGATTTCCTCGGCCCGGCGGTAGGAGAGCCGGGCCCGGCCGGTCTCGGGGCACACGTCGAGTGTCGGCGTCCCGGCCGGGGCCTTGCGGTCGGCGAGGAACAGTGGGCCGCGGGTGCGGCGGGCGATGAGGCGGGGCAGGAGCTGGGCGGTGCCGGACTGCCGGTGAATCCACTCCGTCGCCCCGCCCTTGGCGGTGATCCTGCCGCGCTTGTCCTGCGGGTACAGGTCTTCCACGTTCAGGCACAGCACCTCATCGGCCCGTGCGGCACTTTCGTAGAGGAGCTTCCAATACGTCTTCTCCCTGAGCCCGACGTCCAGGCGTCACAGGGCGGCGATCTGGTTCTGGCCAGGGCCTTGGTGCGGTCCGGTGGCACCGGCCGCCGCTCGATGCCGATCGTCGGATCGCCTTCGATCCAGCCCTGGCGCTGCCACCAGCCGATCGCCTTGCGCGCGATGGACAGCTCCTGGTTGACGGTGTCGGCGTCCATCTCGTCCGCCCGGGCCGCCGTCAGCTCGGCGAGCACCTCGGGCAGTGCCGGGTCGTCGATCGCGGCGACGGGGAAGACGGGATCCCGGCGCCGGTGAGGTACCGCTCGACCGCCGCGGTGTACGTGGCCGGAGGCGCGGTCAGGGGCACCACCCGGGCGCGCGGCACACGCAGCGCGCTCCCGCTTCCGAGTTCGGGCACCGGTTCGATCGCCATGCCTGCTCCGCTCTTCCGGCACTGCCGCAGTAAATGCGTACACCTCGCCTGCGGCGGCCGGAGAACACGCCGCAGGTCGCGAAGATAACCGCAGGGGTTCCGTCGCAGTAAATCCGGTATCCACTGCGACAGTTGCGACGGCGCGGTCTCAACGAATCCTCACCCCGCCCTGACTCCCTGTGAGAAAGGCAGTTGCACTGGCTGTCTTCTCGCAGACAGGGTGCGGTGGTGACCAGAACAGAGATCGAACTCCCCGTCGTGGATGGGGTCCTGTCCGGTGTGGACTTCGGCGGTCACGGTGAGGGCGTGCTGCTTGTCCACGGCAGCGGACACAACGCTGCGGCCTGGATGGATGTGGCGTCCCATCTGGTGAGCGAGTGCCATCCGATTGCCCTCGACCTGCGTGGCCATGGGCAGACCCGGCTCGACTCCACCAATCCCGAGCAGTACTGGCGAGACATCGGTAGCGTCGTCACCGCGCTGGCCTGGGACCGCCCCGTGCTGGTCGGCCATTCCACCGGCGGGTACGCGGTGACGGCCGCCACTGCGTGTGGACTTGTGGAACCGGCCGGCCTCTGCATCGTGGACGGCATAGTGCTCGATGACCGTAACGCGTCAATCGCCGAGCATGCTGACGTGCGGACTACCGAGGCGGCGGACCGCTTGCGGACGATGTTCCGCTACGGCTGGAAAGCCGATGACGACCAGATGCACGCCTATGTCGAGCAGTGCGTGCGGGAGGCCGGAGGCGACTGGCTCAACGCCGGAGCACGGCCCGGACTTGTCGAGGAGGTTACGCGGCGCTCCTTCATGCGCTGCGGCCACTGGTGGGTACGGCGGCCCGCCATCGAGGAGGTCGCGACTGTCACTGCCGTGGAGCCCGACGCGGAAGTCTTCCCAGCCGTCGATGTGTACGCCCGCGTCACCTGTCCGATGACGATCGTGCTGGCCGAGGATGGCTTTTACGCCTCACGGCGCGACGAGGTGCGTGCCATCGTCGATGCCGTCCCTGGCCGCCGGCTGATCGACATCAGCTCGAACCACAACGTCCCCATGACCCGGCCTGCTGACCTCGCTGCGATCATTCTCAACCTGGTGCGAGACCGAGCTGCGACATCGGCCAGGAATGTCGATTGATCCTCACCCCACCACCCCTGCAAGGAGTTGCTGTGCACCATTCTGATGCCCCGGCCACCAGGGAGATCTCCGTGGCGGACAAGGATGCGGGGCCTTACGGCATCGCGTCCGGACCTGACGGTGCGCTGTGGCTCACCTTCGCGCACAGTGGCCGCATCGCGCGTCTCACCCTCGACGGCGAACTCAACGAATACCCCCTGGACTCGTCTGAGTGTCGCCCTACGGTCATTACTCCCGGGCCCGACGGAGCACTGTGGTTCACCCGGTCCCAGGACCACCGGATCGGCCGCGTCACCGCCGACGGCGAAAGGGAGTCCTTCCCCACGCCGACGCCCGACAGCGGACCCTTCGGTATCACTGCCGGTCCAGACGGTGCGGTGTGGTTCACGGAGATGAACACCGACCGTATCGGCCGCATCACCTGCAAGGGAGAGATCACCGAGTTCGTCCTTCCCTGTACGGGCGCCTATCCCTCGGCAATCACCGCAGGCCCTGATGGTGCCCTGTGGTTCACCCTCAACCAGGCGAACGCAATCGGCCGCATCACTGTCCATGGGGATATCGTCATACACCCACTCCCCACCCCCAGTGCCGCACCCGTGGGCATCACCAGTGACGGCGCCGCCTTGTGGTTCGTTGAGATCGCAGCGGGCCAGATCGGCAGAATCTCGGTGGATGGCGGGATCAAGGAGTTCCCGCTCCCTGACCGCACAGCCAAACCCCACGCCATCGTCGCGGCGTCCACCGGGGACTGCTGGTTCACCGAATGGGGAGCCAACCGCATTGGCCACATCACCGATAGCGGCGAGATCACCGAGTACAGCCTGCCGTCACCGTCGTCCGAGCCGCACGGCATCACCATAGGTTCCGACGGAGCTCTGTGGGTGGCCCTTGAGACGGGAGGGGTCGCGCGGTTGGAACCGTAGCTCGGGACGGAGAACCACCCAGGTCAGCCGTGTGTCGGTGTCGCGTCACACCAGACGCCGGCACGGCCCGATCGACGTGCTGTACCCGCACAGGTTCATGCTTTCTCCACGGTGGAGCCGGACCCCGGGTCTTGAACTCGTGCACCGGCTCCCGCAGCGTCTGGTCACCGCCCGACACGGCCGGGAACACGACCTCGCGGACCGTGCCCTCCGGGGTGCCGATCGACGCCTCGGCGAGCTTGAAGAGGATGTTCTCCTTGCCCGACACCTTCTTGAACGCGTTGATCAGCTGCTCGGTCACCTTCTTCTCCGCCCGCGCCCCGATCCGGTGCACCGTGGGGATCAGCAGTTCCACCAGCGTGTCCGTGATCTCCCGCTCCCGCTCGTGCAGCAGCGCGGCCAGCAGCGTCACCCGCAACGGCAGCGGGTGCGTGCGCAGATGGGAGGGCGACTCCACCGCGGCCCGCGCCCGCCATCCGGCCACCACCTTCGGCGCGACGTCCGTGAACAGATCCAGCGGAAGCCCGATCGCGCGGACCGCGAGCAGTTTGTCGATCTCGGTGAGCATCGTCTCCAGGCTCACATTGCCTGGCACTTCCTTGACCTTCGCCAGCACCGGCGGTCCGTCCTCGCCCTCGCCAGTCCCGGCGTCACCGAGTTCGGCGTCGTCCTCCTGGTCGGCGCCGGCGATCAGGGCGACGATCCGCTCGATGCTCTCTACCGTGATCCGTGCCGAGATCCGCGCCGTCAGTGTCTCCTCGGCGATTCGCAGCGCCGCGCCCACGATCCGGTCGCACCGCCCCGGGGTAGGCGGCTCGATGCGCTCCGTACGACAACGGGCCAGCAGCTCCACCGGCACCTGCTCCGGCCGGTGCTTGTGGTGGCCCGCGAGCCGGCCGGGACCCTGCTCGCCGTCCAGCTCTCCAGCAAGCGGCACGACCGCGACCACGAGTGGGCGCCGATCGGGGTAGGCCCGTGGGACCGGCGGGGCCGCGAGTCGTGGGTGGATCTGGACCGGGTGCCGCGGATCCACGACGCGGGCATGCGCCGCGAGGCGTGCGCGCTCGACCGGGCGCGGTTCGACCGGGTCGTACGGCGGCTGCGGGAGCGTTACGGCTGGCGCTGAGCCGGGTCGTCGTCGGCGAACGTCCGGCGGAAGGCGGCGAGCGTGGCCGAATCAGCCGTCCGGTCGAGCACCGCGAAGACGACCTGGTCGAAGTGACCGGCGAACCGGCCGGCGCCCCTTTCCGTCCCCTCCGACACCGACGGCCCCACGAGCAGCGCCCGGAACGTGCCGGCGACCTGTGCCGGGTCGTTGCGGAAGACCCCGCAGCCCCACGCCCCGAGCACCAGCCGCCGGTAGCCGCCCGCCACCGCCACCTCCAGGACCCGTTCGGCACGGGAGGCGAGCGTGGCCGGAACGCGATGGCTCTTCCGGGGGTGGTCGCGTGCGACGATCCCGGCGTTCGGCGCGGGCGAGGTGAGGAAGCCGACGGTGAACGGGGTGTCGAGCAGCCGGCCCCGGTCGTCGCGGAAGACCGGTACGCCGGGCGAGTGGATCACGCGGTCGCTGTAGAACGGGCTGCGGTCGGCCCGGTGGTGCGCGTAGTAGCCGGGGGCGCGCAGCAGGGTGGCGTACAGGGCGGAGGCCCGGCAGAGCGCCTCCTCCTGGGCCTGTGCGCCGTTCAGGTAGCCGCCGCCCGGGTTGCGTGCGGAGGCGAAGTTCAGGACGGCGACGGGGCCGGGCGACGCGGAGGTCATCCGCCGGGCGGCCTGGAGGCTGCTCTCGCCGGTGACCTCGAAGGCTGTCGTACGGGAGGTGTCCAAGGTGACCGGAACAGCCTCCGGACCGTACAGCCGGGTCCCTTCCGTCGCGGCCTTCAGCAGTGCGGCGAGCGGCACCGGGCGGCCGTCCCCCGCGCGGTATTCACCCGCTTCGACGATTTCCTCGGTGTGCTTCGCGATCCCCCGCAGCCGTGCGCTCATAGCAGGAATCGTGCGGCGGGGAACGCACTCGGGGCAACCAGGTTTCCCGCCCGGAAGGGCACTCTTGTGCGGAACGCCGGGAGTGGCTTTAGGTTGGACGAAGCACCCCGCCCCGACCCCCGGGACGGGGTCCGGTCACGGTCTTCGACAGGAGGATCCGGCCATGCCGTCGGACGAATTCGCAGCTGAGGGTCCATCTCTCCGCGAGGACGACGCCGAGGCGCTGCTGCGCGGCATATGTTTCAAGACAGGGCCGCCCCGCATCGTCGGTGTCGAACTGGAATGGCTCGTGCACGATCTGTACGACCCCGAACTGCCCGTTCGGACCGCGCGTCTCGACAAGGCCTTCGGTGGCCTGCGGGACCTCCCTCTGCGATCAGCGCTGACGTTCGAACCGGGTGGCCAGCTGGAACTCAGCTCGGCGCCCGCCGCCTCCCTGATGGAGTGCGTCGACTCCACAGCGGCGGACCTCGCCGCCGTACGCCACGAACTGCGTGCGGCCGGTCTCACGCTCACCGGCCTCGGACAGGATCCGTGGCACGCACCGGGCAGGCTCCTGAAGGAGCCGCGGTACGACGCGATGGAGACCTACCTCGACCGGATCGGCCCCTCGGGCCGCGCCATGATGCGTTCCTCCGCCTCCATCCAGGTCTGCCTGGACGCGGGTACCGAGGAGCCGGGCCCGCTCGGGTACGGCAGGCGCTGGCAGCTCGCCCATCTGCTGGGCGCGGTGCTGGTGGCCGCGTTCGCCAACTCGCCCGTCCAGGCGCGCCGTACCACCGGCTGGCGGTCCACCCGGCAGGCGCTGTGGACGGACCTGGACCCGGCGCGTACCAGAGCGCCCGACACACGGCGGGAGCCGCGTGCCGCCTGGGCCGCGTACGCCATGGACGCGCCGGTGATGTGCGTCCGGACGGCGGACGGCCCCTGGGCCGTGCCCAAGGGGCTGACCTTCCGTGAGTGGATCCGTTCGGGTCTGCCGCGCCCGCCGGTGCGCGCCGATCTCGACTACCACATCACGACCCTCTTCCCGCCGGTGCGTCCGCGCGGTCATCTGGAACTGCGGATGATCGACGCCCAGCCGGGGAACGACGGCTGGATGGTGCCGCTGGCGGTGACCACCGCGCTGTTCGACGACCCCGAGGCCGCCGAGACGGTGTACCGCACGGTCAAGACGCTCGCCGAGACGGCGGGCCCGCTGCCCGCGCCGGGCAATCCGCTGTGGATCACGGCGGCGCGGGACGGGCTCACCGACCCGGAGCTGCACGCGGCGGCGGTGGAGTGCTTCGCCGTCGCGCGGGAGGCGCTGCCCCGTACGGGAGCGTCCGAGGCCGTGCGGGAGGCCGTCGCGGCCTTCACCGAGCGGTACGTCGTGCCGGGCCGCTGCCCCGCCGACGACATGAGCGTCCCCGTGGCCGGGAAGGAGATCCGCACATGAGCGAGCACGCCGGGACACCGGCCGGGACGGCGAACGGGACCACCGACGGGGCAAGTGACGGAAACACCGCCGGGATATCCGCCGACACGGTCCAGGCCCAGGACATCGACACCCTGCGGCGGCGGGCCCTCGACGCGCTGACCACCGCCCGCGAGCGCACCGCGCTGCTCACCTCCTGCGTGGAAGAGCCCGAACTGACCGCGCAGCACTCGCCGTTGATGTCACCGCTGGTCTGGGACCTGGCCCATATCGGCAATCAGGAGGAGCAGTGGCTGCTCCGTACGGTCGGCGGCCGGCAGGCCGTCCGGCCGGAGATCGACTCCGTGTACGACGCCTTCGAGCATCCCCGCGCGCTGCGTCCCACGCTCCCGCTGCTCGCCCCCGCCGAGGCGCGGGCGTACGCCTCCGACATCCGGGGCCGGGTCCTGGACATCCTCGGCGACAGTCCGCTGCGGGGCGGTCCGCTGCTGGACGCCGGATTCGCCTTCGGGATGATCGCGCAGCACGAACAGCAGCACGACGAGACGATGCTGATCACCCATCAGCTGCGCCGTGGCCCGGCCGCGCTCACGGCGCCGGAGCCGCCGGCTCCCGATCCGATGGAGACGGCGGACCTGCCGGGTGAAGTCCTCGTACCGGCCGGGCAGTTCACCATGGGCACCTCGGCCGAGCCGTGGGCCCTGGACAACGAACGGCCCGCGCACCACCGGCTCGTGCCCGCGTTCCACCTGGACACGGTGCCGGTGAGCAACGGCGACTATCTGCGCTTCATCGAGGACGGCGGCTACACGGACGAGCGGTGGTGGGCCCCGGAGGGGTGGGCCCAGATCCGTGAACACTCCATCGCGGCACCGCTGTTCTGGCGGCGCGAGGCCGGGCAGTGGCTGCGCCGCCGGTTCGGGGCGGTCGAGCCCGTCCCGGCCGACGAACCGGTGCTGCACGTCAGCTGGTACGAGGCGGACGCGTACGCCCGCTGGGCCGGGCGGCGGCTGCCGACCGAGGAGGAGTGGGAGAAGGCGGCCCGGCACGACCCGGTCACCGGCCGCTCGCGGCGCCATCCGTGGGGCGACGAGGACCCGACCCCCGCGCACGCCAACCTCGGCCAGCGCCATCTGCGCCCGGCACCCGCGGGCAGTTATCCGCGGGGCGCTTCGCCGCTGGGCGTAAGGCAGTTGATCGGTGATGTGTGGGAGTGGACATCGAGCGACTTCCTGCCCTATCCGGGCTTCGTCGCCTTCCCCTACCGGGAGTACTCCGAGGTGTTCTTCGGCGGCGCGCACAAGGTGCTGCGCGGTGGCTCCTTCGCCGTGGACCGGGTGGCGTGCCGGGGCACCTTCCGCAACTGGGACCTGCCGGTGCGCCGGCAGATCTTCGCCGGTTTCCGTACCGCGCGCAGCGCCGTCGCCGGGGATGCGTGAGAGGTGATGTGCCGTCATATCGCTTACGTGGGAGAGCCGTTGGCTCTGCGCGCGGTGCTGGTCAGCCCCGAGTACGCGCTGTACCGGCAGTCCTGGGAGCCGCGTCGGCAGCGGTACGGGACGGTCAACGCCGATGGTTTCGGGGTCGGTTGGTACGCGGACGGCGACCCGGTGCCCGCGCGCTACCGGCGCCCGGGACCCATCTGGGGCGATCAGAGCGTCGTCGACCTGGCCAGGGTGGTCAGGAGCGGTGCGTTGCTCGCCGCCGTGCGGGACGCCACCGAGTCCGGCGCGGACGGTGAGGCCGCGGCGGCGCCGTTCGCCTCCGGACCCTGGCTCTTCAGCCACAACGGCGCCGTGCGCGGCTGGCCGTCGAGCCTGGCGCCCCTGGCCGCCGACCTCTCCCCCGCCGAACTGCTGTCGCTGGACGCCCGCACCGACTCGGCACTCGTGTGGGCGCTGGTGCTGCACCGGTTGCGGGACGGCGACGGGATGGGCCAGGCCCTGTCCGACACGGTCCTGGAGGTGGCGGAGGCGGCGCCAGGCTCCCGGCTGAATCTGCTGCTCACGGACGGTGCGACGGTCACGGCGACGGCCTGGGGCGACACGCTCTGGTATCTCACCGAGCCCGGCCGGGGCACCGTCGTCGCCTCGGAGCCCTACGACGACGATCCGCGCTGGTGCGAGGTCCCCGACCACACCCTGCTGGCGGCGACCCCTACCGACGTCCTGCTCACTCCCCTCAAGGAGCCTCCCGCGTGAGCCCGTACAAGCTGACCCGCACCCTGCCCGAGGACGCCACCGACGCCGCGCTGCGCGCCGACGTGCGGCACGGGCTGACCCGAAGCCCCAAGTCCCTGCCGCCCAAGTGGTTCTACGACGCCAGGGGCAGCGAGCTGTTCGAGGAGATCACCGCGCTCGACGAGTACTACCCGACCCGCGCCGAGCGGGAGATCCTGCTCGCCCGCGCGCCCGGGATCGCCGCGGCGACGGGCGCCCGCACGCTGGTGGAACTGGGCTCGGGGTCCTCCGAGAAGACCCGGCACCTGCTCGACGCGCTGCCGCTGCTGCGCGGCTACGTGCCGGTGGACGTGAGCGAGAGCGCGCTCACCGGGGCCGCCGAGTCGCTGCTCGCCGAGCGGCCGGACCTCCAGGTGCACGCGCTGATCGCCGACTTCACCAAAGAGATGGAGCTGCCACAGATGCCGGGGCCCCGGCTGATCGCCTTCCTCGGTGGCACGATCGGCAATCTGCTGCCCGCCGAGCGCGCCGACTTCCTCGCGTCGGTGCGCGCGCTGCTCGCGCCCGGCGACGCGCTGCTCCTGGGGACGGACCTGGTGAAGGACGAGTCCGTACTGGTCACGGCCTATGACGACGCGTCAGGTGTGACGGCCGCCTTCAACAAGAACGTACTGGCCGTCGTCGACCGGGAGTTGGGCGCCGACTTCGACCCGGCGGACTTCGACCATGTGGCGCGCTGGGACCCCGAGCGGCAGTGGATCGAGATGCGGCTCAGGGCGCGCCGGGCTCTCGCCGTGAAGATCCCCGAGCTGGATCTGGTGGTCACCTTCGAGGCGGGTGAGGAGATGCGTACGGAGGTGTCGGCGAAGTTCACTCAGGACCGGGTCCGTGCCGAACTGGCGGATGCGGGAATGGAGTTGACGCACTGGTGGACGGATGACGCCGGGCGGTTCGCGCTGTCGCTGGCGACGGCGCGCTGAGCGGCGCCGGCCGGCGAACGGCGGTCCGCGTGGCGCCCGGCGGGGATCGGGGGCAGTACCTCGATCTCCGCCGGGCGCCCGCGGGCCGGCACGATCCGCCACAGTGACACGGCGGGCGGGTCGTCCCCGACGAAGGCGGCGGGACCCAGCGGGCGGTAACCGATCCGTACGGGACGGCGGACATGGCTGTCTCCTGCGCCGGACGGAAGAACGAGCGGCGGAGGGACGCCACTGGCGCGGCGACCCGGCACCTTGTTTCTTCCGTGACCGGCCGGATTCGACATGACAGCCCGGCGGAGCGCGGATGTGAGACGGCTGAATGGCCGGAACCGACGGGTCACGCGTCGGCAGAACGGCCGCGCCCGGTTCGTCCGGCGCTCCGGGACGAGGCGACAGACCGCCGGACTGCCGGATCGGCGGACCGGCGGACCGGCGGACCGCCGAACCCACCCACGAGCGAGCGAGCGAGTAAGCGAGCTACCGCAGCGCCGCCGAGATCTTCGCGACCGCCACCTCGGCGGCGGTCTTCGGGTCCTCGCCCTCAAGCACCGCCGTCATGTACGGCTTGATCGGGTTGTCCAGCTCGACGTTGGCCCACTTCGGCGAGTTGGGCGTCGCGCGCCCCTCGGCCGCGCCCGCCGCCATCGCTGCCGTGGCCTCCTGGCCCTCGATGACGTCAGCGAGCGTCGTCTTGTTCGGGACGTAGCTCATGGTCTTGGCCAGCTCCGTCTGCCACTTCTCGCCGGCCAGCGCCTTGACCACCTCGACCGCCGCCGACCGGTGCGAGGAGTTCTTGGGGACGATGAGGTCGGAGCCGCCGGTGAAGACCGCGCCCGGCGCCTCGGCGGTCTTGCCGGGGATCGGGAAGAAGCCGAGCTTGCCCTTGAGGTCCGGGTTCTTCTCCTCGATCTGAACGGCGGAGTTGGGGGTGTCGATGATCTGCGCGATATCGCCCTTCGCGAACTCGCCCTCCTGTCTCGGCTTGACCTCGTCGGAGTCCTTCGGGCCGTCGCCGAGCGCCTGCAACTGCTTGTAGAACTTCATGCCCCTGATCGCCTCGGGGGTGTCGAGCCGGCCTTCCCACTCGCCGCCCGCCTCGACCGCCAGCTCGCCGCCCTCGTCCCAGATGAAGCCGGAGAGGGTGTACCAGTCCTGACCGGCCAGATAGATGCCCTGCTGGTCCCCCTGGTCGAGTTCGGCGGTGATGTCCAGCCACTCGGCCCGGGTCTTGGGCGGCCCGTCGATGCCGGCCTCGGCGAAGAGGTCCTTGTTGTAGATGACCACGCGGTTGGCGGCGTACCACGGTATGCCGAACTGGGAGCCGTTGATGCTGCCGGGCTCGGCGAGGCCGGGCAGCCAGTCCTCGCTCCCCAGGTCGCGTACGGACTCCAGGGTCAGGTCCCGCAGGCCGTTGCTCTCCGCGTACTGCGCGACCTGGGTGTTGCCCACCTCGATGATGTCCGGCGAGTCGTCGGACTCCAGCGCGGTCATCACCTTCTTGCCGATCCCGGTCCACTCCTGGATCTTGACGTCCAGCTGGATCGAGGGGTTCTCCTTCTCGTACGCCTCGGTGAACCGCTCCAGATAGGCCGTGGAGACGCTGTCCTTCATGAGCCAGACGGTGATGACCTTGTCGTCACCGCCGGGGAGCATTCCGCATCCCGCGAGCGCGACGGAGGACGCGAACACGGCGGAGCCGAGTAGGAAGCGGTTCTTCACGTAGGTCACCTTCTGGCGTGCGGCACGAAAGAGTGAAACCCGACGTGGGGGGAGCAAGGGTGCTCGCACGGGCATTGGCGCGATTTTGGTATGGACCAGGTGGCCGGTCAAGCCCCGCGCCGCTACCCGAGGCCGCGGCGGCGCCCTTCTTCTGCCGCGCGCACCGCCGCGTGGTGGGGCACGGTGGAACGACACCCGCGACCGCGCGCAGAGGAGAACGACCTCATGAGCAAGCACACCTACCGGGTCACCGAGATCTACGGCACCTCCGAGGTGGGCGTCGACGAGGCCATCCGCAACGGGATCGGCCGGGCGTCCCAGACCCTGCGCGGGCTGGACTGGTTCGAGGTGACGCAGGTCCGCGGCCATATCGTCGACGGCGAGATCGAGCACTACCAGGTGGGGCTCAAGGTCGGCTTCCGTCTGGAGGACGGCGACGCGGCGGTCTGACCACCCGGGCGCCGGCCCTGCGGCCCCGAGCGCTGTCAGGTGCGCCCCTCGCGCTCCTGCCCGTCCTTCAGTGCCTGTGACGTGTCGGCCCAGCGGGCGCGTACGACCCGGAATCCCGCACGTTCCACCGCGTCGCACACCAACTCGTCGTCGTCCACGAGCATGCGGATCACCCGGCCCGCGGCCAGCCCGCGCAACCGCTCCACCTTGGTGGTGCGGGCGGGCCTGCGGTCGTCGTTGCGGCGCATGAACACCCGGCCGTCGGGCAGGCCGTTCGCCCGCAGCCAGGCCAGCGTGTCCTTGCGGCAGCGCTCGGGACGGCCGGTCAGATAGACGATCTCGCACTCCTCGGCGCTCGTCAGGACCAGCGCCACCCCCTCGGGCAGCGGTGTGTCCCGGCCCGCCGCGTCGAAGAAGCCCTTCCAGTCCTTCGGTCTGCCCTCCAGGAAGTGCTGGCGGTGCGCGGTCTCGGCGAGCGTCCCGTCCAGATCGAATACGGCCAGGGGTCTGCTGTTGTCCGTCGCACGCTTGTTGTCCGTCACACGCCCAGCCTAGAGAAGGGCCGGGGAATCCTCGCGCCGCGTCGCTGTTGCACTGAACGTGACGTCAGTGATCGCGAACACCCGATTCTCCGTACTCGACCGGTCCCGCACCCGCGAGGGCCAGGAAGCGCCCGAGGCGCTGCGCGACACCGTGCGCCTCGCGCGGCGGCTGGAAGCGCTCGGCTACCACCGGTTCTGGGTCTCCGAGCACCACAGCGTGCCCGGTGTCGCGGGCTCGGCGCCGACGGTCCTGGCGGCGGCCGTCGCCGCCGCGACCTCGACGATCCGCGTCGGTACGGGTGGCGTGATGCTGCCCAACCACCGGCCGCTCGTGGTGGCCGAGCAGTTCGGGGTGCTGGAGTCGCTGTTCCCCGGCCGGATCGACATGGGTATCGGGCGCTCCGTGGGCTTCACGGACGGGATACGGCGGGCGCTCGGCAAGGAGAAACAGGCCCTCGACCCGCAGGACTTCGCCGAGCGGATCGAGGAACTGCTGGGCTGGTTCACCGGCGACCAGAGCCTCTACCCGCAGGTCCACGCCCTGCCCGCCGAGGGCCTGCGGCCGGAGCCGTACGTCCTGGCCATGGGCGAGGGCGCCGACATCGCCGCGGCGGCCGGTCTGCCCATGGTGGTGGGCGATCTGCGCGGGCGCGAGCGCATGCTGCGGGCGGTGGAGCGCTACCGCGCCGCCTTCCGCCCGTCCGTCTGGTCGGACCGCCCGCACGTGATCATCGCGGGGACGGTCGCGGTCGCGGCGAGCGAGGAGGAGGCGCGCCGGCTGCTGATGCCCGAGTCCTGGTCGATGGCACACTCCCGGACGCACGGCGTCTTCCCGCCGCTCGCGCCCGCCGGGCGAATCGAGACGCTGACGATGACCGCGAAGGAGCGGGAGCTGTACGAGTCGGGGCTGCGCGGCCACATCCAGGGCACCGAGGAGCAGGTCGCCGAGGCCCTGGAGTCGGTGATCGAGGAGAGCGGCGCCGACGAGGTGCTGGTGACGACCAGCACGTACGACCGCGACGCCCTCCTTGACTCGTTCACCCGGCTGGCAAGGGTCGCGGGACTTGACCGGGTCCCCGTTCCCGATCGCCCGGCCGATTCCGCGCGTTGAGGACCGCGACGACGAGAGGCCCCAGGTCCTGTCCGCCGGACAGGCCGCCCTACCGGGCGACCCTGCGGGTCGCCCGCAGCCACTCCTTGTTCATCGCCGTGATCGACGGCAGCGGGATGCCCTTCGGGCAGGCCGTCGCGCACTCGCCGGCCAGGGTGCAGCCGCCGAAGCCCTCGTCGTCCATCGTGGCGACCATGTCCAGGACCCGGGTCTCGCGCTCCGGCGCGCCCTGCGGCAGCACATTGAGGTGGTTGACCTTGGCCGAGGTGAAGAGCATCGCCGAGCCGTTGGGGCACGCGGCCACGCACGCCCCGCAGCCGATGCACTCGGCGTGCTCGAACGCGAAGTCGGCGTCCGCCTTCGGCACGGGCGTGGCGTGCGCCTCGGGGGCGGAACCGGTGGGGGCGCTGATGTAGCCCCCGGAGCCGATGATCCGGTCGAAGGCCGACCGGTCCACGACCAGGTCCTTGACCACGGGGAACGCCCCGGCCCGCCACGGCTCGACGTCGATGGTGTCGCCGTCGGCGAAGTGCCGCATGTGGAGCTGGCAGGTGGTGGTGCGTTCGGGGCCGTGGGCGTCGCCGTTGATGACGACGCCGCAGGCGCCGCAGATGCCTTCGCGGCAGTCGTGGTCGAAGGCGACCGGGTCGTCGCCGTCGAGGATCAGCTGCTCGTTGAGCGAGTCGAGCATCTCCAGGAACGACATGTCCTCGGAGATGCCGTCGATGTCGTACGTGACCATGGCGCCGGTGGCGTCGGCGGCGCTCTGCCGCCAGACGCGCAGGGTGAGCCTCATGCGTAGCTCCGCTGGGTGGGGTGGACGTACTCGAAGACGAGGTCTTCCTTGTGCAGGACGGGCGCGCCGCCGGTGCCGGTGAACTCCCAGGCCGCCGCGTACGAGAAGGCGTCGTCGCGCCGTTCCGCCTCGCCGCCCTCGGTCTGCGACTCCTCGCGGAAGTGGCCGCCGCAGGATTCGGCGCGGTGCAGTGCGTCGAGGCACATCAGCTCGGCGAGTTCCAGATAGTCGACGATGCGATTGGCCTTCTCCAGCGACTGGTTGAACTCTTCACCGGTGCCCGGCACCTTGATGCGGCGCCAGAACTCCTCGCGGATCTGCGGGATGCGGTCGAGCGCCTTGCGCAGTCCGGCCTCACCGCGCGCCATCCCGCAGTGTTCCCACAGCAGTTCGCCGATCTCGCGGTGGAAGGAGTCGGGGGTGCGGTCGCCGTCGACGGCGAGCAGCAGCCGCAGCCGGTCCTCGGTGTCCGCGACGGCTTCGGCGACCGCCGGGTGGTCGTCGTCGATGACGTCCTGGTGCGGGTTGCGGGCGAGGTAGTCGTTGATGGTGGACGGCAGTACGAAGTAGCCGTCGGCGAGGCCCTGCATCAGGGCGGACGCGCCGAGCCGGTTGGCGCCGTGGTCGGAGAAGTTGGCCTCGCCGATCGCGAACAGCCCCGGCACGGTGGTCTGGAGGTCGTAGTCGACCCAGAGTCCGCCCATCGTGTAGTGGATCGCCGGGTAGATGCGCATCGGGACCTGGTAGGGGTCCTCGGCGGTGATGCGCTCGTACATCTCGAAGAGGTTGCCGTACTTCTCCTCGACGGCCTTGCGGCCGAGCCTGCGGATCGCGTCGGCGAAGTCGAGATAGACACCCTGCCCGCCGGGGCCGACGCCGCGGCCCTCGTCGCAGACGTTCTTCGCGGCGCGTGAGGCGATGTCGCGCGGGACGAGGTTGCCGAAGGAGGGGTAGATCCGCTCCAGGTAGTAGTCGCGCTCGTCCTCGGGGATCTCGGCGGGCGGGCGGGTGTCGCCGTGCGCCTTCGGCACCCAGATACGGCCGTCGTTGCGCAGCGACTCGCTCATCAGGGTGAGCTTGGACTGGTGGTCGCCGGAGCGCGGGATGCAGGTGGGGTGGATCTGGGTGAAGCAGGGGTTGGCGAAGTGCGCGCCGCGCCGGTGGGCGCGCCAGACGGCGGTGGCGTTGCTGTTCTTGGCGTTGGTCGACAGGTAGAAGACGTTGCCGTAGCCGCCGGACGCGAGGACGACGGCGTCGGCGAAGTGTGTGGAGACCTTGCCGGAGATCAGGTCGCGGGCGACGATGCCGCGCGCCCGGCCGTCGACCACGATCAGGTCGAGCATCTCGGTGCGCGGACGCATCTCGACGGTGCCGGCGGCGATCTGCCGCGACAGCGCCTGGTAGGCGCCGAGCAGCAGTTGCTGGCCGGTCTGGCCGCGGGCGTAGAAGGTGCGGGAGACCTGGACGCCGCCGAAGGAGCGGGTGTCGAGGAGGCCGCCGTACTCGCGGGCGAAGGGCACGCCCTGGGCGACGCACTGGTCGATGATCTCGACGGAGATCTGGGCGAGCCGGTGGACGTTGGACTCGCGGGCCCGGAAGTCGCCGCCCTTGACGGTGTCGTAGAAGAGGCGGTGGATGGAGTCGCCGTCGTTGCGGTAGTTCTTCGCGGCGTTGATGCCGCCTTGGGCGGCGATGGAGTGGGCGCGGCGCGGGGAGTCCTGGTAGCAGAACTGGACGACGTGGTAGCCCTGTTCGGCGAGCGTGGCGCCGGCCGCGCCGCCGGCGAGTCCGGTGCCGACGACGATGACGGTGTGCTTGCGGCGGTTGGCCGGGTTGACCAGCTTGGCCTCGAAGCGGCGGGTGTCCCAGCGCTCGGCGACGGGCCCGGCCGGGGCCTTGGTGTCGGCGAGGGGTTCGCCGGTCGTGTAGTCGGTATACGTGGGCGGGAGGCGGTCGTCCATGTCAGCTCACCAGTCCGGTCATGACGCCTACGGGCAGGGAGACGAAGCCGACGGTCAGCACCAGCGCGAGGCCGTTGGCCATGATCTTCAGTACCCGGTCACGGGTGGCGCTGCCCATGCCGAGGGTCTGTGCGGCGCTCCAGAAGCCGTGCCGGACGTGCAGTCCGAGGGCGAGCATCGCGGTGATGTAGATGACGTTGCCGTACCAGGTGGAGAAGGTGGCGACGACGTTCTCGTACGGGCGGCCCGGCTGCGCGTTCTCGTTGACGGTGAGCGTCGTGAGGTCCAGCAGGTGCCAGACGACGAACAGCGCCAGGATGATGCCGCCCCAGCGCATGGTGCGCGTCGCGTAGCTCGCGCGGCGGCGCTTGTGTACGTAGGAGGTGGGGCGGGCGGCGATGTCGCGGCGGCTGAGCTGGTACGCGCAGACGCCGTGCAGGACGACGGCGGCGAGCAGCACGACGCGCACGATCCACAGGGCCCACTCCTGGTGCAGGACGGGCGCGCCCATGGTCCGCAGCCAGTGTCCGTACTCGTTGAACTCGCCGGGGCCGAAGAAGATCTTCAGGTTGCCGAGCAGATGCGCGACGAGATAGCCGAGCAGGATCAGGCCGCTGACGGCCATGACGGCCTTCTTGCCGACCGTGGAGCCCCAGAGGGTGCCGAGCATCGAGGGCCGTCTGCCGGGGCGCCCGCCGCCCGGTTCGCCGGCCTTCCGGTCCGCCCGTCTGTCCGTACGCGTTGCCAGAGCCATGACACGTACGCTAAGGCGAGGTATGCCGAGAGGTCCAAGACATGGTTCGGCTCATGTCCATAGCCTGTGCCTATCGTCGGCCTATCATGGGCGGATGCAGTTCCAGCAGCTCGTCTACTTCGTCGCCGTCGCGGAGACCCTGCACTTCACCCGGGCCGCCGAGCGGGTGCATGTCTCGCAGCCCTCGCTCTCGCAGCAGATCAGGGCCCTGGAGAAGGAGCTGGGTGCCGAGCTGTTCGGCCGGGCGCGGGGCAATGTCGCGCTCACCGACGCGGGCGAGGCCCTGCTGCCGACGGCCCGGCGGATCCTCGCCGACGCGGAGACCGCGCGCCACGAGGTGCAGGAGCTGGTCCAGCTGCGGCGCGGCCGGGTGCGGCTGGGCGCGCCGCCGAGCCTGTGCACCGGTCTGCTGCCCGAGGTTCTGCGCGACTTCCACGACCGGCACCCGGGCATCGAGCTGCTGATCGAGGAGAGCGGTTCGCACGATCTCGTACGCGAACTGGCTCGCGGCGCCCTGGACTTCGCCCTGGTGGTGCTCCCCCTGCCGACGCCCTCACCGGCGCTGACGACGGTCGAGCTGCTGCACGAGGACCTGGTGGTGGTCTCCTCGGCGGCGGCGCCCGGTCCACGCCGGCCGGTCCGGATCTCCGATCTGCGCAGCGAGCAGTTGGTCATGTTCCGGCACGGCTACGACCTGCGGGAACTGACCGTCGCCGCCTGCCGGGCCGAGGGGTTCGAGCCGACGTTCACCGTCGAGGGCGGCGAGATGGACGCCGTACTCGGCTTCGTACGGGCCGGGCTGGGGGTGGCGGTGGTGCCGAGCATGGTGGCGGAGCAGGCGGGGCGCGATCTGCGGGTGACGCCGCTGGCGCCGCCGGGGCTGCGCCGTACGATCGCGCTCGCGCACCGCAGCGACGTCGCGCCCCCGCGCGCCGCCCGCGAGTTGCAGAAGGTGCTGTTCAGCACGCGGGCACGGAGCCGTACGGGGACACGGAGCCGTACGGGCGGCGGCGGTCGGGCCGCGGGGCCGGGCACGGGACGCGCGTAGATCCTGTCCGGGCGGATGGCCGGGCGGATGGCCTTGGTGTGCCGGTCCGGCCGCCCGCCCGGGCGGCGTCAGACCGCGTCGGCCAGCGACAGGGTGTGCAGCATCCCGGGCGGGCCCGGACGCGCGTAGTACCAGCCCTGCGCCGTGTCGCAGCCCAGTCTGCGCAGGTGCTCCGCCTGTGCCCCGGTCTCCACGCCCTCCACGGTCACAGCCAGTTCCAGGCTGTGCGCGAGCGAGACGATGCCTTCGACGATCTTGAGGTCGACCGGGTCGGCCGGGTGCTGCTGCATTCCCTGGGTGAAGGAGCGGTCGAGTTTGAGCACGCTCACCGGCAGCCGGCGCAGATTGGCGAGGTTCGAGTAGCCGGTGCCGAAGTCGTCGAGCGCGATGTCGACGCCCATCTCGGCGAGCTGCCGCAGCGGCTTGAGCAGATCCTCGTCCGCGCCGATCAGCGCGGACTCGGTGACCTCCAGGCAGAGCGAGCCCGGCGCGAGACCGACCCGCTCCAGCACCTCGACGGTGTCGGCGACGAGCCCCGGGTGGTGCAGCTGGGCGGGCGAGAGGTTCACGTTGATCCGCAGCGGACCCGCGAAGGTGCCGGCCGCCAGCTCCTCCTGCCACTGCCTGGCCTGCCGTACGGACTGCTCCAGCACCCAGCGTCCGAGCGGCACGATCAGCCCGGTGTGCTCGGCGAGCGGGATGAAGCGGTCGGGGCTGAGCACCCCGTGGGTCGGGTGGCTCCAGCGCACCAGCGCCTCGGCGCCGTGCACCGTGCCGTCGGCGAGATGCACCAGCGGCTGGTACTCGATGAAGAACTCGCCGCGCTCCAGCGCGGTCGGCAGGGCGGTGGTGAGCCCGTGCCGGGTGATGGCGCGGGCGTCGGCCTCGGGGTCGGCGTGCTCGAACCGGTTGCCGCCAGCCGACTTGGCCCGGTACATCGTGATGTCGGCGCTGCGCAGCACCTCGGCGGCGGTGCGCTCGCCCGCCCTGCCCTCCACGATGCCGATGCTGCCCCGGACGGTGAACTCGCGGCCGTCCAGGCTGATCGGGGTGGCGAGGGCGCCGAGTATCCGCGACGCCAGGTCACCCACCTCGCGCTGGGTGTCGGGTCCCGTGGTCAGCGCCACGAACTCGTCGCCGCCGAGCCTGGCCACCATCTCGCCGGGCGCCGTGGCGCAGCTCTGGAGGCGGTCGGCGACCTCGACGAGCATCCGGTCGCCCGCGGCGTGGCCGAGGCTGTCGTTGATGGCCTTGAAGCCGTCGAGATCGAGGTAGCAGAGGCCGAAGCGGGCCGGCTGCCGGGGTCCGTTCGCGCCGTCCTTGGCACCGCCGTCGGCGCCGCCCTTCGCCGCGTGCTCGGCGCGGTCCTTCGCGCCGTCCTTCGCGCGGTCCTTCGTCGCGTGCTTGGCGCCGTCCTTCACGCCGTCCTTCGCGGTCTCCCTGGCGGGAGCGAGCGCCTTCTCCAGGCGCTCGAAGAACAGCGTCCTGTTGGGCAGTCCGGTGAGGGCGTCGTGCGTCGCCTCGTAGCGCAGCCGCAGATTGAGCAGGCGCCGCTCGGTGGTGTCCTCCAGCAGCGCCAGTTGGTACTGCGGCACCCCGTCGACGTCCCGGAGCAGCGAGACCGTCAGATTGGTCCACAGGACCGTACCGTCGTTGCGGAAGAACGGCTTCTCCGTACGGAAGCTCTCACGCTCGCCGCGTATCAGCTCGCTGTGCATCCGCCAGACGGGCGCCGAGTCGTCGGGGTGCACCCACTCGCTGACTTTCCTGCTGCGGACATGGTGTTCGAGGCCGCCGAACATCTGGGTGAGGGTGTCGTTGACCTCCAGCACATGGCCGTCGAGGTCGGCGATGCCGATGCCGATCGCCGCGCCCTCGAACACCGCGCGGAACCGGGCCTCCGTGGCGTGCAGCGCGTCCTGGGCGGCGCCGCGAGCCGCGAGCGCGGAGCGCGCGATGGCCTCCTGTTCGGACAGGGTGCGTTCACGCAGCGCCAGGGCGAACCCGGCGGCGAGCGCGTGCTGGAGCCGGGCGCAGCGCGCCCGCAGCTCCTCGGCGGCCGGTTCGACGGACGGATCGGCGGACGCTCCGCAGTACAGCACCAGATAGGCGTCCACGACCCCCAGGGAGCGGGCGAGCGTCTCCGGGTCCGTGCAGTGCGCGGCCACCAGCGCCGCCCCGACGCCGTGCGCGGGCGCGGCGTCGAAGATGTTGTCGTGCAGGGCGTCCCTCAACCGGCGTGCCAGGGGCAGCAGATGCTGTTCGAACTCGGGCCGGGTCAGTGACGTGGCCGTCGCCGGGAAGATCGCCCGGCTCCAGATCGTCGCGAACCGCCTGAGCCGGTCCTCCAGTCCGTCCGGTTCCGCCGCCTCGGCGTCCGGGACCTCCGCCGGCACCCTCACGCCTTGCGTCCCACTCCGGCGAAGCCCGACATCGCGTACGGGTCCTCCTGACCGTCAGGGCTCTCGGGCCGCCAGCTCCCCATGGGCACCAGACCGGGCTCGACCAGTTCGTGCCCGTCGAAGAACCCGGCAATCTCCTCGCGCGTCCGCATGACGAGCGGGTTACGGATGTCCTTGTAGACGCCGACCGTGCCGGCGACCTGTTCCTGGGGCAGCGGGATGCCCGCGTACGCGGCGTGGCAGACGGCGATGACACTGCCGGGGGCAAGTGCGTCGGTCAACTCGGCCACGGCCTGGAAGGGTTTGTCCTCGTCTTCGAGGAAGTGCAGGACGGAGACGAGCAGCAGAGCGACCGGCCGGCCCGGGTCGAGCAGGCCCCGGACCTCGGGGCTGTCGAGGATCTGCCGGGGTCTGCGGAGATCGGCGGCCACGACGGCGGCCTTGTCGTTGCCTTCGAGCACCGCCTTGCTGTGCGCCACGGCGACCGGGTCGTGGTCGACGTACACCACCTTGGCGTCCGGGTCGGCGGCCTGGGCGACTTCGTGGACATTGCCGAACGTCGGAATGCCGGAACCGATGTCGAGGAACTGGGTCACGCCCTCGCCGATGGCGAAACGCACGGCGCGGCGCATGAACGCCCGGTTCGCCTGCATGATCTTGGGAAGCCCCGGCATGAACTCCATTGCCTTACGGGCCGCTTCCCTGTCCACTTCGAAATTGTGCGAACCGCCCAAATAGTAGTCATAAATGCGGGAAACGCTCGGCACCGATATGTCGATGCCCTGCGGTGCCCAGGCGGGACGCTCCATCGAGATCTCCAACAAGTCGCCACGGGGGAACGGCCGTGTACATGGCCGGTGTTCGAGCCGAGGCTACTGATCGCCCGCCAAGAGAGCGAGCCGAAACGGAAATTAGCGGTCCGTTCTCGGTCACACTCGAACTCTGGCACGCAAACGGTCCGCCGTCACGCACGGGCGTGACGGCGGACCGATCGGCCGGAGGCGCGACGTGGGGGACTACTTGGGCGCTCCGACCAGCTTCGAGTCGGGAGCGACGGCGTACCAAGTGCCGCCCACACCCTGACCATTGGTGTCACCGGGCCTGGCATCGCCGGCGAAGGTGTAGATCGGCCAGCAGTCGATGGTCTGCTGCTTGATTCCGTCGGGCCGGTCGAACGTCACGAAGCCCTTCTTGATGATGCCTTCGGTGTCGTTCTTCTCGACCGGCGCGACTACCGGCCACTTTTCGAGGCAGGCCCCGGAGCAGGCCGTCTCCATCGGCCACGCACTGTCCTTCTTGAACCGATATACCGTCATTCCCTTGGCGTCCACCACGATTTCACCGAGCTTGGGGTCCTTTCGCACGGACAGTCCGGCGAGATCGGCCGCGGCACCCCCGGCGGCGTCCTGGCCGGACGCGCCGACGGCGGCCTTCCTTCCGTCGGGGGCGGCGGCGAACCAGGTGCCGCCCACGCCTTGGCCGTTGGCGTCACCGGGGTTGGCGTCCTTGGCGTAGCGGTACACCGGCCAGCCGCCGAGGGTCAGTTGCTTGGTGCCGTCGGCGCGGGTGACCTCGCCGATCTTCGAGGCGTCCGTGCCCGCCGCCGCCTTGACGTCACCCGCCGCGACGACCGGCCACGCCTTCTCGCACGCGCCCGCGCAGTTCGACTTGGGGGGCTCGGCGGTGTCGTTGTCGAACCGGTAGAGCGTCATCCCCTCGCTGTCCGTGACCACCTGGCCGAGCTTCTTGCTGTCCCACAGGGCCAGTTGACCGGCCGTCCTGGGTTCGGTGGCCGAGTCGTCGCCGTAGCCGCCGTCCGATCCGTAGCCGCCGTCGGCGGGTGCGGCGGCGCCGACCGCCTGGCCGTTGGGGCTCTCGCCCTTGTCCTGACCGCACGCCGTCGTCAGGGCCAGTACGGCCACCGCGGTCACCGCGAGCGAGGCGTTCCGCCAGGTGTTCATATCAACTCCCGTAGTTCGTAAGCCAGTTGGGGCGCCAGGGCCGTGCCGTTCATGGCCCTGAGTACGTGCGGGAGGGTGCGGAGTGTTCAACGCGATTCAAAGAAACTTCAGAAAGAAACGGGAAAGGCCCCGATTCCCCCGATCAGGGGAATCCGGCGGTATTTCGGTACGGCGTGGGCGGTGCTGGTTGAAACTGCCGCCGTGTACCGATCATTTGCCGTGCGGACCCTGGCCGTCACCGGCCTCCTCTGCATACTCAGCGCGCCCGTGCCGGCCGCCGCCGACGTCTGTGTCTCGGCCTGGACCGGGCCGGGCGGTTCGGGCGCGGTCGTCGTCATCGGGGACGGGCCTTGCCTGCCCTCACCGCCGCACCCACCGCCACCGCCTCCCGAACCCCCGCCGGAGCCCCCACCGCCCCCTCCGCAGCCGCCCGAACCCCCGCCCGAGCCATCTGAGCCTCCGCCGCCTCCACCGCCACCGCCCGAACCGGAGCCCGAGCCGCCCGTGGTCGCCGAGCCCGCGCCCGTACCACCACCGGTCGCGCCGCCACCGGTGCGGCGCGCCGCGGAGCCGCCCGCCGCTCCCCCGCCGGCACCGTCGCCCTCACCGTCCGTGGCTCCGCCGCCGCCTCCGCCGAAGGCAGGTCCGCCGGTGGTCCGGGTCCTGCCCGCGTACAAGACGCCGGTCCGCAAACAGCCGACGAACAGCACGTCGGTCGTGATGCTCATGCTCCTGCTCACGGCGCCCGCGGTCCTCGCCGCCGCCATCCTCCGCCCCCGCTCCTCCCGTTAGGGGACCCATGTCGGAATGGCTTGTCCTGTCCCTCGCGATGGCCGCAGCCTGCGCGGTCGTCGTGACGATCGTCCTCATCAACAACCGCCGGGTACCGGCCGACGACGACCCCTCCGAGAGCCCCGACGTCCTCGAATACATGACGATGATGATCGGCGTGGTCTACGCGATCGTGCTGGGACTGGCGATCGCCGGGGTCTGGGAGGCACGCGGCGGCGCCCAGGAGTCCGTACGCCAGGAGGCCCAGGCCCTGCACGAGGTGCAGGCACGGTCCGAGGTCTACCCGGCCGAGGTGCGCGACCGCATCCGGGGCGACGTCGACGCGTACGTCTCGTACGTGGTCCACAAGGAGTGGCCCCACATGTCGGAGCACAACAGCCTCAGCGACAAGGGCACGGCGCTGCTGGAGCAGGTCCGGCGCAGCGTCACCGACTACGTGCCGGCCGACGACCACGAGGCGCAGGCCTACCAGCCGCTGGTCGACCAGGTGGCGGCGGCCGACGACTCGCGGGGCGCCCGTGGCGAGAACGCGGGGGCGACCATGCCGGGGGTCGTCTGGTTCGGCCTCATCACCGGCGCCGTCGTGACCGTGGGGCTGATCTTCACGCTCCAGATCCGCCGCAGTTGGCGGGAACTGCTCCTGGCGGGGTTGTTCAGCGCCCTGATCGCCTTTCTGCTCTTCCTCATCTGGGACTTCGACGCGCCGTACGGCCGGGGCATCTCCGCGACGGCGGCCCCGTTCGTGGACCTGTTCCCGCACATCCGTGAGTAGGGCCGGTCCCCGACCGCCGGACGGGCCTCTTGAGCCCGTCCGGCGGTCGCGGACACGCGCGGCCGGTCGGGTGACAGGACAACCCGTTCGCCCGACTGCGATCGCGGCTGTGGTAAGGCGCTCCTAGCGTGCCGGTATCGAGGTGCATTTCCCGCCATCTGCGGAAATCAGTTCCGCGCTGCTCCTCGAAGACCCGGAGGATTGTCCATGCGCGCGATACGTGCCGCGTCCGCCGCCCTGCTGGGAGCGGTCGCACTCGCACTGACTACGCCTGCCGTGGCCATGGCCACGGCGGCGGCCCCCGTCACACCGTTCGGTTTCGCCGTCACCCCTTCGGTCATCGCGGCCGGCGGCCAGGTGACCCTCACGGTCACCGGTTGCAGCAGCACCGCCACCGCCGAGTCCGGGGTGTTCGACGACACCCCCATCCCCTCCGGCGGGTCGGCGCGCGCCTCCATCTTCTGGGACGCCAAGCCCGGCGCGATGTACGAGGTGACCTTCACGTGCAACGGCGAGAAGGGCACCACCGATCTCACCATCGCGGGCGGCACCCCGGCCCCGACGCCCACCCGGACGGCGACTGCCGCCCCGACCCGGACGCCGACCCCGGCCGCGACCCGGACGCCGACCTCCAGCTCCACGGCGATCGCGCCTCCCGGCGGTGTCAAGGGCGGACTCGGCGGCAGCTTCATCGGCATGAACGGCACGGAACTCGCCATCGGATCCGGCCTGGTGGCCGCGGCGGCCGTCGGCACCGTCCTGGTCGTACGCCGTCGCTCGGCGAGCCGCCAGCACTGATCTCCCGCTTCCCCGCGGACTCTTTCCCGCGGAACGCCCGTCGCCCCAAGTCCCGGAGAGGACTTGGGGCGACGGGCGTTCACCGTACGGAGGTCCGGCCGGTCAGACGAGCGAGTTGCCGGTACGGCGGCGACGGGCGATGAAGAACGTGCCGCCGACCGCGGCCGTGCCGACCAGACCGGCGCCGACTGCCATCTCGGTCGAGCTCGGGCCGATGGAGCCGCCGAGGCCGCCCTCCGCACCTTCGCCGGCCAGCACCCGGAAACGGTGGGTCGCGATGCGGCTGTTGTCGCTGCACTTGACGGACAGGTTGTAGTCGCCGGGCGTGGCGTGGTTGTGGATCCGGGCCCTGGCCTCCGAGTGGCCCGAGGCGTTCACCGACAGCTGCGCCTTGGGGAAGGCGTTGGACGTGACATGGCCGCCGTGGCCGCAGCCCTGGGCGGTGATGTGCAGCGTGCCGCCCTGGTGGACGGAGTACGGGTTGACGGTGATGTCCCTCGGACCGTTGGTGGCCCCGGCCAGCGGGGCGGAGAGCGCCACGGCGGCGCAGGCCGCGGCAGTCACCGTGAGAGCGCGTGAAGCACGCATCGTTGAGCCTCCAGCGGAAGACGCCCCAAAGCGGTGCTCCGGGAAATTCGACGAGTACGCCCTCCATGACGAACCATCACCGGACAGAACATTCGACGCATTTCGGCACTGGTCCACCCCGGTGAGGCGACACGCCGAAAGAAGTCGACGCGACCTGACGGACCCGCAGGTCACAGACCGTCAGAAGTATTTATATGACGACTACTCGAATGGGGCAGTAGGGCCGGCGCGGACGGCCGCACCACCCATTCGCCCTCCAGTTCTCGCCGACCGGGACCTCCGCGCCTAGCGTGCGTACCAGGCGCCCACGAAGGGAGAAACATGGGCCAGGACCACGGCGGCTCGGAGTCGAGGAAACGCTCGCCCTGGGGCGTTCTGGCCCTTGTCATGCTCTCTGGTCTCGCACTGATGCGGAACGGGGCCGACGTGTCCCTCGGACCGCCCCAGCCGGCCTCGGCGGCGGCGCTGGACACCCGGCGGGAACAGGTCACCGAGCCCTCGACCGTGCCCATCGTGAAGCCGCTGCCGTACGCCCCCATGTCCCGCGTGGCGATCCCGTCGATCAAGGTCGACGCGCCCGTGATCGACGTGGGTCTCGACCCGGAGGGCTGGATCGCCGCCCCGCCGCCGCAGGACCCGAACATGGCGGGCTGGTACCAGAACGGCGTCGCCCCCGGCCAGCGCGGCACGGCGGTCGTCGTGGGCCACGTCGACAACCAGGCGGGTCCCGCGGTCTTCTACGGCCTCGGCTCGCTGAGCAAGGGCGAGCACATCGAGGTGACCCGCTACGACGAGCGGGTCGCGGTGTTCGAGATCTACGGCGTGGAGGTCTTCTCCAAGGACGACTTCCCGGGGGCGCGGGTGTACGGGGACACCGGCCACTCCGAACTGCGCGTGATCACCTGCGGCGGCGGCTACTCGAAGGCGGGCGGCTACGACGGCAACGTCGTGGTCTTCGCCCGGCTGGTGGAGACCCGCTGAGCGGCGACGGTCGACCCCCGCGCGGTGGGGCGGTGTGCGCCGCCCCACCGCGCCGTCAGGGCCTCGGTACGGTGATGCCGTACCCGTCCCGCAGCAACTCGGGCAGGTAGTCCCGCAGCGCGGCCACACTCTGCGAGCGGTCGCCGCCCGCGTCGTGCGACAGCACCACGACCCCCGGGCCCGCCCCGTCGAGCACCCGGCGGACGATCTTCCCGGTGCCCGGTGACTCCCAGTCCAGCGTGTCGACGGTCCAGGCGAGCGGTTCCATGCCGAGGCCGGCGCCGATCGTGAAGGTGTGCCGGTTCCAGGAGCCGTACGGGGCGCGGAACCAGACCGGTGGACGGCCCAGCGTCCGCTCGATCACCTCGCTGGTGCGCTCCATCTCCTCCCGGATCCTGGCCGGCCTCAGCTTCGGCAGCTCCGGGTGCGACCAGGTGTGGTTGCCCACGATGTGCCCGTCGTCGGCCATCTCGCGCAGCAGGTCCCGCTGCCCGGTGGCCATCTCGCCGCAGACGAAGAACATCGCCCGTACGTCGTGCGCGCGCAGCGTCTCAAGGATGCCGGGGGTGTAGCGCGGGTCGGGTCCGTCGTCGAAGGTGAGCACCATCGAGCGGCCCAGGTACGGCATCTGCAGGAAGGGCTCGGTGCGCACGGGCAGGCGGGCCGGACGGTACCGGGGCGGCTGGAACTCGGTCATGGGGCTCAGCCTGTGGGCCGACGGCCCGCGGGGCAACGCCGCAGGCGGTCCGGCGGCCGGGGCACCCGCCGGCGGCCTCCCGGTCGCCGGCGGGCCCGGCGTATGGGCCTCGCCCGCGGTCAGCAGCCGGGTCAGGCCGACGGCCCCGAGGACGGCGGCGAGACGCAGCGCGGCCCGGCGTCCCGGAATCAGCTGGTCCTTTTTGATGGCTTCCATGGCCAATGGCTCGCACGGCCGGTGCGTCCTGTCCCTCACCGACACCTCGGAGCGCGGGGAAAGCACCCGATGGGATGAGCCGATGAGCGTCAGCCGCGCCGGACCAGGGGGAAGGGCAACGTCTCACGGATGGTCAGGCCGGTGAGGAACATGACGAGCCGGTCCACGCCGATGCCGAGACCGCCGGTCGGCGGCATCGCGTACTCCAGCGCGTCCAGGAAGTCCTCGTCGATCTCCATGGCCTCCACGTCGCCGCCGGCGGCGAGCAGCGACTGGGCGGTGAGCCGCCGGCGCTGTTCCACGGGGTCGGTCAACTCGGAGTAGGCGGTGCCCAGTTCCGTACCGAAGGCGACCAGGTCCCAGCGCTCGGCGAGCCGGGGGTCGCGGCGGTGCGGGCGGGTGAGCGGGGAGACCTCCGTAGGGAAGTCCTTGTAGAAGGTGGGCAGCTGGGTCCGCTCCTCCACCAGCCGCTCGTACATCTCCAGGACGACGTCACCGCGGCTGTCGCGCGGGGTGTGCGGGACGCCCGCGCGGTCGCAGAGGCGGCGCAGCGTCTTCTCACCGGTGTCGGGGCCGACCTCCTCGCCGAGCGCCTCGGACACGGCGCCGTAGAGGGTCTTGACGGGCCAGGGGCCCGAGATGTCGTGCGCGACGCGACGGCCGTCCTCGCCCGTCGTGTGGGCGACCGGGGATCCGAAGGCGGCGGTGGCCGCGCCCTGGACGAGTTCGCGGGTCAGGTCGAGCATCACGTCGTAGTCGGCGAACGCCTGGTAGGCCTCCAGCATGGTGAATTCGGGGTTGTGCTTGTAGGACACCCCCTCATTACGGAAGGTGCGTCCCATCTCGAAGACCTTCTCCATGCCGCCGACACAGAGCCTCTTGAGATACAGCTCGGGCGCGATCCTCAGGTAGAGGTCGAGGTCGTAGGCGTTGATGTGGGTGGTGAAGGGGCGGGCGTTGGCGCCGCCGTGGATCTGCTGGAGCATCGGGGTCTCGACCTCCAGATAGCCGCGGCCGAGCAGCCCCTGGCGCAGCGCCTGGACGGCGGTGGAACGGGTCCGTACGACCGCTCTGGCGTCCGGGCTCGACACCAGGTCGACGTAGCGGCGGCGGACCCTGGCCTCGGGGTCGGCGAGACCGCGGCGCTTGTCGGGCAGCGGGCGCAGGCACTTGCCGGTGAGCTGCCAGCGCGTCACGAAGACGGTCAGCTCGCCCTTGTCGGTGTGGCCGACCTCGCCGGTGGCGGTGAGGTGGTCGCCGAGGTCGATGTCGGCGGAGAAGCGCTCCACGGGCGGTGAGGCGGCGGCGTCGCGGGTGAGGGCCAGCTGGAGGTCGCCCGACCAGTCGCGCAGGACCGCGAAGAGGATGCCGCCGAAGTCGCGTACGGCCATCACGCGTCCGGCGACGGTGACCTGTTCGCCACTGCGGCGGCCGGGCGCGGCGAGGGGGTGTGCGGCGCGGATCGCGGCGAGGGTGTCGGTACGCGGGGCGACGCCGGCCGGGTAGGGGTCGACGCCTTCGGCGCGCAGCCGTGCCAGCTTGTCGTGGCGGACGCGTACCTGTTCGGGCAGGCGCTGCTCGTGCGTCGCGCGTTCGGTGTCGGGGCCGGTGAGGCGCAGGTCGTCGATGGCGGGGAGGCCGGCGGTGGTGGTGGGCGTCGTGACGCCCTTGCCGCCGGTCCTGGGCCGTCCCCTGCCCCGGAGCCGGCGCAGGCTCGGTACGGGGACGAAGCCCTCGGCGATCCCGGAGGCGAGGCCGACGCGGGCGAGGGAGCCGGCGTCGCCGTAGCAGAGGAAGCGGGGGTACCAGGCGGGCCGGTACTTGACGTTGGAGCGGTAGAGGGCTTCGAGCTGCCACCAGCGGGAGAAGAAGAGCAGCAGTCCGCGCCAGAGTCTGAGCACCGGGCCGGCGCCGATGCGGGCGCCTTCTTCGAAGGCGGAGCGGAAGACGGCGAAGTTGAGGGAGATCCGGCGCACGCCGAGTTTGGGGGCGTACGCGCACAGTTCCGCGACCATGAACTCCATGACGCCGTTGGGGGCGGCCCGGTCACGGCGCATCAGGTCGAGCGAGACGCCGTCGGGGCCCCAGGGCACGAAGGACAGCAGCGCGATGAGGGCGCCGTCCCCGTCGAACGCCTCGACGAGCAGGCAGTCGCCGTCGGCGGGGTCGCCGAGCCGGTCGAGCGCCATGGAGAAGCCGCGTTCGGTCTCGGTGTCGCGCCAGGCGTCGGCCCGGTCGACGACTTCCCGCATCTCGTCCTCCGTAAGGAGGGCGTGGCGGCGTACGCGGACGGTGGCGCCGGTCCTGCGGGCGCGGTTGACGGCCTGCCGGATGACGCGCATGTCGCGCCCGCCCAGGTCGAACCGGTCGACGTGCAGGATCGCCTCGTCGCCGAGCTGGATGGCGCCGAGGCCGGAGCGCGCGAAGGCGGTGGCGCCGTTCTCCGAGGCGCCCATGACGGCCGGGGCCCAGGCGTGGTGCCGGGCGACGTCCAGCCAGGCTTCGATGGCGGGTGTCCAGGCTTCCCGGTCGCCGACGGGGTCGCCGCTGGCGAGGCAGACCCCGGTCTCGACGCGGTAGGTGACCGCCGCCTTGCCGCTGGGCGAGAAGACGACGGCCTTGTCGCGGCGGGTGGCGAAGTAGCCGAGCGAGTCCTGGGAGCCGTACGCGCCGAGGAGTGCCCGGATGCGGGGTTCCTCGTCGCCGTGGAGGGCGGCTTCCATGCGCTGGGAGCGGAAGAGGGTGGCGGCGGCGCCGAGGAGGGCGAGCGCCCCGAAGAGGCCGAGGAGGAAGAACAGCGGGTGGGGCGGCCTGCCGTCGAAGTCGCTGTCGGCGACGAGTCCGCCGAAGACCCGGTTCGCGGCCCAGCCGAACCGCTCACCGCTCGTCAGGGAGCCGGGGAAGAGTTCGACGAGGCCCCAGCCGACCAGGACGCCGGCGGCGAGGCCGAGCACCAGGACAAGCAGTGCCCGGCGCAGCGAGCCGCGCCGGCTGGCGGCGTAGAACTGGCGGCGCGCCAGGAGCAGTACGGCGAGCGCGGCGCCGCACACGACGAAGTTGGGCAGCCAGGACCATGCGGCGAAGGCCAGCAGGAGGACGTCGACCGCGACCAGCAGGGCCAGATAGGCGACGACCAGCCACCAGGCGGCCTTCTTGCGGGCCGCGACGGCGGCGGCCAGCAGGAGGAGGAAGACGGCGTAGGCGAGGTTCGCGCTGACCGGGATCGCGACATCGTCCAGGAAGCTGGAGACGGGCCGCAGGAGTCGCCGCAGTGCGGGAATGAGGGCGATGAGCGCGCAGTACAGGCCGAGTCCGCCGAAGAACACCGCGAACGCGCCGGGCACCCGGCTCAGGAAGCGCTCGTGGCCCCGGTTCCCGGCCGCGCGGGCCGTCGGTGCCCCCTCCATTCTGACGCTCATATTTCGCACTCTAGGGGCTGTCCGACATATCCGGCCCGGTCGGCGCCCTCAGGCGGTCGGGGGCGAACCGGCCACCGGGCGGACCCCCGAGGGGCCGCCGGTGGGGAGCCGGTAGCCTCCTGGCGTGACGGATCAGCAGCCCTCCCCCTTCGAACGCGGCACGGACGGTCCCAAGGTGATCGTCGCCGGTGTGGACGGCTCCGACTCGTCCCTCCGCGCGGCGGCGTACGCCGGTGGTCTCGCCCGGCGGCAGAACGCCCTGCTCGCCATCGTGTACGTCCAGCCGCTGATGTCGTCGGGGGCCGCGCTCGGCGACCCGGTCGCCGATACGACCGGGGAGATCGCGGCGGACCTCGCGGAGGAGATCCGGGCCGGCGCGGAGCGGGTCCGGGGCATCTGGGACGTCCGCTGGGAGTTCCACACCCTGCGCGGTGACCCGTACAACGGGCTGGTCACCGCGGCCGACGATCTGAAGGCGGACGCCGTGGTGGTGGGCGCGTCCGAGTCGGCGGGGCACCGGTTCATCGGCTCGGTGGCGGTGCGGCTGGTGAAGGCGGGCCGCTGGCCGGTGACGGTCGTTCCGTAGAGCCCCCTCATGAGGCGCGGGCTCAACGGCCCATCGTGAGGCCGTCGGCGGCGGCGCCACGTCCGAGGACCGCCGCCTCGATCGCCGACCGGGTGGTCCGGTAGTCGTCCCTGGACGGGTCCTCGTCCAGCGCCCGCGGCAGGTTGACCACCCGTCCCACCGTGTTGTCCATGGTCTGCGGGATGAACTCCGCCTTCGTCACCGGCCAGCGCTCCCCCTCGGCGGCGGGCGGCGCGAAGGTGAACCGGCCGATCGAGCCCTGGGTGCCGCGCGGGTCGAACTGTCCGGCGTTGTTGATCATCTCGCCCGCGATCTGGTCGCCCATGCCGTAGACGATCCAGGTGCCGTTGACCTTCTCGTACGCCTGCGGGACATGGGCGTGCGTGCCGATGATCAGGTCGATGTCGGGGCGGCCCCCGGTCTTCGACGCGGTGAGGCGTTCGCCGAGGTTCAGCTGCTTCTCGTCGGGCGCCGTCTCCCACTCCGTGCCCCAGTGCAGGCTCACGACGACGACGTCGGCGCCCGCCGCGCGGGCGGCCCGCGAGTCGGCGACGATCTTCTCCTCGTCGATGAGGTCGACGGCCCAGGGCTGTCCGGCGGGCAGCGGATTGTCGTTGGTGTCGTACGTGTACGCCAGTTGGGCGACCTTCGCGCCGCCGGCGCCGCCCGCGTCGAGCAGCGCGGGCCGGGTGTCCTCCTCGGGCGAGCGCGCCGATCCGGCGTGCTTGACCCCGGCCTTGTCGAGTGCGCCGAGGGTGCGGCTGACGCCTTCGGCGCCGGCGTCCAGGGTGTGGTTGGAGGCGGTGGAGCAGGAGTCGTAGCCGGTCGCCCTGAGCGCGGCGGCGACCTCGGGTGGTGACTTGAACGACGGGTAGCCGGTGAAGGGCCCGCCCTCGGGGCCGTACACGGTCTCCATGTGACAGATCGCCACATCGGCGGCCGAGACGACGGGCTTCACCCCGGCGAGCATCGGTACGAAGTCGTGGCCCGTGCCGCCCGCGTCGGCGTTGGCCCGGCTGATGACGGAGTCGTGCGGCAGGACGTCTCCGGAGGCGACGAGCGTGAATCCGCGCTGCGCCGCGGCGCCGCCGGCCGCCGAAGCGTCCGACCCCGCGGCGTTTGTGACGGGCCGGTCGGTGGCCGGTTCCCCGGTGCCCGGTCCGGCACATCCGGCGGTCGTGCCGAGCAGCAGGGCCGCGGCGGCGACCGCCGCGTGTCGCGTGTGCGTCGTCATCGGTCAGGCTCCTTCAGGGGCGAGGAAGGCGACCAAACGGTCAACGCATGCATATCTTCATATTAATACGATTAATGCGACAGACTCGGCGAAGTACCTGAAATGGACGAAACGGATCGGCCGAACCGTTCACCGCACCACTCGCCGCGCGGAGCGACCGCTCGTCGCAGACCCGTGTGAGCCGTCTGTCCCCGGACGTACCGGATGCGTTCCGATACGCCAACGGCAGCGACGCCGACAGCAGCGACCTCCGCGAGAAGGGACGTTCACGATGACCACCGCCACGGCCACGGCGACGACCGACGAGCGGGCGCTGGCGGAGTTGCAGCGCGAACACGGCCCCGCGCTGCTCCACTTCCTGCTCGGTCTGACCTACGGCGACCGGCAGCGCGCCGAGGATCTGCTCCAGGAGACGCTGGTCCGCGCCTGGCAGCACCCGGAGGCGTTCGATGGCCCCTACGAGTCCATGCGGCCCTGGCTCTTCACCGTGGGGCGCCGCCTGGCGATCGACGCCCGCCGCTCACGGCTCGCCCGCCCCACCGAGGTCAGCGACGGCGTCCTCGAAGCCACCCCGGAACCGGGCGACGCCACGGAGCGCTCCGTCGCCGCGCTCGACGTACGGCAGGCGGTGAAGGCGCTGAGCCCGGAGCACCGCGCCGTACTCGCGCAGATCTACTTCAAGGGGCTGAGCGTGGCCGAGGCCGCTCAGGCCCTCGGCATCCCGGCCGGCACCGTCAAGTCCCGCTCCTACTACGCGCTGCGCGCCCTCGGCCGCTCGCTGCCCGGCTACCACAGGTCCTCCTCGTCGAAGAGCGCGAGGAGCGCCGCGCCATCGGCCACCTCCGCGTAGGCGGCGGCGCACCTCGCACAGCCGTCCAGATGCCCGGCGACGAGCCGGTCCTCGTCGGGCGTGAGAGCTCCCAGCGCGTACGCACCGAGCTGCGACCGCACATGCGGGTCACCGCCGGCCTCACCCGTCACAATCGCCTCCGGTCCGCTGTCCGATCCTGCTCTTCTGGCCACGCTGGGCACCGGCCGCCGGTTCAATGCTCCGTGAAGCAGCGTCCACGGAGAGGAAGGAAGGCGCAAAACAATGCGTCCGGAACGGCATGACGAAGGCGGTGGTGGCGGCCTGCTCGTCCCCATGGCATGGATGTACGCGGAGTACATCGCCGACGAACTACTGCGCACCGGCGATCTGATGCCGCCCACCACACTTGAGTACCGAGCGGGTCGCGACGCCCTCGCCCTGACCATCTTCCTGTCCGACGGGGCGGTCGGCGGGCCCGGCGGCGTGGCGCGGATGGACGAGTGGCGGACGCTGACCGAGTACGGCACCGGTTGGCGTGAATGGGTCTGTCACCAGCTCGACCTGCTGGAGACCCGCGCGTTCCAGGCGGAGCGCACCGGCGGCGCCCGCCCCGACCCGGATCTCGAACTGGCACTGGCCGCCTGGCGGTGGCTGGAGGAGACCGAACTGCTGGCGCCGGATCTCGACGCGATGGGCGCGCCGGGCGGCGCTCCCCTCGTGGCCGGTGGCGGGGGCGCGGAGCGACACGAGGAGGAAGGGCCGCAGGTGTGGACCCCGGCGTGGCAACTGGGGCTGCCGCTGGGCCATCTGGCGATCCATCTGTTCTGAGCGGGGACGTGCCGCGTACGGCGGGTCCGGCCGCGGTCAGGTGCCGTGCACGCCCGCGCGGTACTTGGGGATCCGTACCGTGATCCGCATCCCGGCCCCCACCCCCGTCTCGATGACGAGCCCGTAGTCGTCGCCGTAGACCTGGCGCAGCCGCTCGTCCACGTTGAGCAGTCCGATACCGGTGGACAGGCCGCCCTCGCCGCGCAGGATCCGGCGCAGCCGTTCCGGGTCCATGCCCACGCCGTCGTCCTCGATCACCACCTCCGCCTCCGAGCCCGCGTCGAGCGCGCTGATGGTGATGTGACTCATCGTGATCTTGCCTTCGAGACCGTGCTTGACGGCGTTCTCGATGAGCGGCTGGAGACACAGGAACGGCATCGCGACCGGCAGCACCTCGGGGGCGACCTGGAGGGTGACCGATAGCCGCTCGCCGAAGCGGGCCCGGACGAGTGCCAAGTACTGGTCGATGGAGTGCAGTTCGTCGGCGAGGGTGGTGAAGTCCCCGTGCCTGCGGAACGAGTAGCGGGTGAAGTCGGCGAATTCCAGGAGTAGTTCACGGGCACGCTCGGGATCGGTACGGACGAACGAAGCGATCGCGGCCAGTGAGTTGAAGATGAAGTGCGGGGAGATCTGGGCGCGCAGGGCCCTGATCTCCGCCTCGATCAACTGGGTTCGGGAGCGGTCGAGTTCGGCGAGTTCGAGCTGTACGGAGACCCAGCGGGCGACCTCGCCCGCCGCCCGCGCGAGGACCGCGGACTCCCGTGGCGCGTACGCGACGAGGGTGCCGAGCACCCGGTGGTCGACGGTCAGCGGCACGGCGACGCCCCAGCGCAGCGGGCAGTCCAGATCGCCGCAGCCACTGGCGAAGGCCGTGTCGCGCCCGCTGGCGAGCAGCGCCTGCACATGGTCCATCACATGCTTGCCGTGGTGCTCGCCGAGACCGTCCCAGGCGAGCACCCGGTCCCGGTCGGTGAGACAGAGCGCCTCCGTCCCCAGCAGGGAGCGCAGCCGGCGGGCGGCCTTGCCCGCGCTCTCCTCGGTGAGTCCGGCGCGCAGCGGCGGCGCGGCGAGCGACGCGGTGTGCAGCGTCTCGAAGGTCGCGTGCTCGACGGGCGTACCGACGTCGCTGGTCCGGTCCGGTCGTGCGCCCGCGGTACGGCGGCCGAGCGCATAGCCACCGGCGAGCAGCAGCGCGCCGAGCACGAGCAGGACCGCGAGGGCCGCGCCGCTCACCGGGGGCCTCCTCTGGTGCGGGGCATCAGGGCCTCCGGGAGATGGAAACGGGTCATGGCGGCCTTGGTCCCCGGCGGTATCCGCGAGCGCGTGGCCAGCGACACCAGGATCATCGCGAGGAACCCGACGGGCACCGACCAGACGGCGGGCCAGGCGAGCAGCGCGTGCGGCCAGCCCGACCGTACGGCGCCACTGACCGTGATCCCGATGGCCACCAGCGCCGAGCCGCCGCCGAGCAGCAGTCCGGCGATCGCACCGGGCGGGGTGAGCCGCCGCCACCAGATGCCGAGCACCAGCAGCGGGCAGAACGACGACGCGCAGACGGCGAAGGCCATCGCGACGGCGTCCGCCACCGGCATGCCGCTGACCGCCAGCGAGCCGCCGAGCGGCACCAGGATCGCGAGCAGTGTGGCCAGCCGGAAGTGCCGTACGCCGCGCGAGGGCAGCACGTCCTGGGTGAGCACTCCGGCGACGGCCATGGTCAGGCCGGACGCGGTGGACAGGAACGCGGCGAAGGCGCCGCCCGCGACGAGCGCGCCCAGCAGATCACCCGCCGTGCCGCCGATCACCAGATCGGGCAGCAGCAGTACGGCGGCGTCGGCATCCGTACCGAGGGCGGGCGCGGGCGCGTACAGCCGGCCGAGCGCCCCGTAGACCGGCGGCAGCAGATAGAAGCCGCCGATCAGGGCGAGCACGACGACGGTGGTCCGGCGGGCCGCCCGGCCGTTGGGGCTGGTGTAGAAGCGGACCACGACGTGCGGCAGGCCCATGGTGCCGAGGAAGGTGGCGACGATCAGTCCGTACGTCGCGTACAGCGGGTGGTCCGCGCGGCTCGACATCTGGGTCAGGGTGAAGTCGATCGGGGGCCGTCCGTCGCCCTGCCAGGCCAGCAGCAGGAAGATCGCCGGGACGAGCAGGGCCGTGAGTTTGAGCCAGTACTGGAACGCCTGCACGAAGGTGATGCTGCGCATGCCGCCCGCCGCGACGGCCACCACCACGACGACCGCGACGAGGACGGCGCCGAACCAGTTCGGCGCGCCGGTCAGGATCTCCAGCGTCAGGCCCGCGCCCTGGAGCTGCGGCACCAGGTAGAGCCAGCCGGCGCCGACGACCAGCACGCTGACCACGCGCCGGGCGGGGCGGGACTCCAGGCGGCCTTCCGCGAAGTCGGGGAGGGTGTACGCGCCGGAGCGGCGCAGCGGGGCCGCGACGAAGATCAGCAGGACCAGATAGCCGGCGGTGTAGCCGACCGGGTACCAGAGCATGTCGGGGCCGTGCAGCAGGAGCAGTCCGGCGATGCCGAGGAAGGAGGCGGCGGAGAGGTATTCGCCGCTGATCGCGGCGGCGTTGAGGCCGGGCCGTACGGTGCGGGAGGCCACGTAGAAGTCGGAGGTGGTGCGCGATATGCGCAGGCCGAAGCCGCCGACGAGGACGGTGGCGACCACGACGACGGCGACGGCCGTCACCGTGTAGCTCTGGCTCACGGCAGCGGCCGGCCTTTCACGAGCCGGGCGAAGTCCCGCTCGTTGCGCTCCGCGCGCCGCACGTACCACCAGGCCAGCAGGGTCAGCAGCGGATAGGCGGCGACGCCGAGCACCACCCAGACGACGGTGGGGTCGCGCAGCGCGGCGAAGGCGAGCGGAAGCGTGCCGACGACGGCGGCGAGCAGGGCGAACGCGGTGAGTCCCGCGCGGAGTTGGCTGCGCATGAGGGAGCGGACGTAGGCGTCGCCGAGTGCGGTCTGCTCGTCGATCTCGGCCTGGGCGCGGTAGCGGGGCAGCGGGCGTACGCGGCGGGGTTCGCCGGTGACGACCTCGCGCTTGGGGTGGGATTCCGCGGTCATGGTCTCTCCTCCCCTTGAAGCGTCGGGCCGCTGTGCCAGGGCCGGAGTGTAGGCAGACCGTCAAGGCGGAGGGAAGCCCTGGCACTGCCCCGCAACTCCCCCGTACGCACCTGCGTAGAGCCTGGTCAGCGGCCGGGCAGCCGCATCAGCAGATCGCGTACGGCCCTGGCGTGGCGCCTGCTGACGGCGAGTTCCGCGTCGCCGACGCGCACGCTCATGGCCCCGCCGTCGAGGCGCAGTTCGTCGATACGGGCGAGGGCGACGAGATGCCGGCGGTGGATGCGTACGAAACCGCGGGAGCGCCAGCGCTCCTCCAGGGTGGTGAGCGGGACACGCACCAGATGGCTGCCGGTGTCGGTGTGGAGTCTGGCGTAGTCGCCCTGGGCCTCGGCGTAGACGATGTCGGCGACGGGGACGAAGCGGGTCACACCGCCGAGTTCGACGGGGATCTGGTCGGTGGCGCTGTCCACGACGGGGCCGCGCTCCCCCACGAGTTCGGCGACGCGCCGGACGGCCTCGGCCAGCCGCTCGCGGCGGACGGGCTTGAGCACGTAGTCGACGGCCTTGAGGTCGAACGCCTGGACGGCGAAGCCCTCGTGGGCGGTGACGAAGACGATCAGCGGGGGCTCGGCGAAACCGGCGAGGAGCTTGGCGACGTCGAGGCCGGTGAGCCCCGCCATGTGGATGTCGAGGAAGACGACGTCGACGGCGGCCGGGTCGTCCGGACCCGCGTCGAGGGCGGCACCGATACGGCGCAGCGCCTCGGTCGCGCTGGTGGCCCCCTCCGCGCCGCGGATCCGCGGGTCGGCGCGCAGGAGGTACAACAGCTCTTCGAGGGCGGGCTCTTCGTCGTCCACGGCCAGTACACGCAGCATGACGCGGAAGTTTAGGGGCTGTGGGGCGCGGTGGGTCCGGATCGGAGCGCGGATTCGGGGCGTGCGGAGGGATGCCGGCCTGAGTGATTCGCCGTCGCGCCCCGTATCAGGGGGCATGCGGACCCCGGAGATCGAGATCCATCGCGACGTCGGCGCCTACGCGCTCGGCGTCCTCGACGCGCCCGACGCCTTCCGCTTCGAGGACCATCTCATGGACTGCCCGCACTGCACGCTGCTGTTGGGCGATTTCGACGGGGTGAAGGGTCAGCTCGACGCGTACACGCGGCAGACCCCCGCGCGGGTGGCTCCGTTCGTGTCGGCGGGTCCCGAGCTGCTGCACCGGATGCTCGAAGGGACGGCCGCCCGGCGGCGGGTGAGCCGCGGACGGCGCCTCGCCCTGGTCGCGGCGGCGATGGTGATCGCGGTGGGCGGCCCGTTCGCGGTCGTCGAGGCGCAGCGGGGCGGCACGCCGGCGGCGCCGGCCGCCGAGCGGTGGACGGCGACGGACGGTGGGACCGGGACGGCGGCCGTCGTGACGGCGGCGGAGCGGGGCTGGGGCACGGCTGTCACGCTGGAGCTGTCGAAGTCGGCGGCGGGGGCAGGGGCGGCGACCGGGGTGTGCGCGCTGGTCGCCGTGGGCCGTGACGGGTCGGAGG
This sequence comes from Streptomyces sp. NBC_01508, assembly GCF_045040315.1. NCBI lineage: Bacteria > Bacillati > Actinomycetota > Actinomycetes > Kitasatosporales > Streptomycetaceae > Streptomyces > Streptomyces sp. NBC_01508. Next base: position 711,962 of record NZ_CP109419.1, read on the forward strand.
AGACCGTGATGACGTGGTCCGCCCGCGCCGGAGGCGACGGCCCGATGGTCACATGGGGCGGCTCGGCGCTGCGGCCGTACGAGATCGACCGGTTCGAGGTGCGTACGGCCGACGGGCACCGGCTGATGACGGTACGGGGCGGGTGAGTCGGCGGGTGAGTCGACGCCCTCCGTACAGAGGCGGGTGAGGCGGCGCCCTCCGTACGGAGGTGACTGCCTTGCGTACGGCGCTACTTGAGGAACCGGGACGTCCTGCGGTCGGCGAGCGGTTTGCCGCCCGTCTGGCAGGTTGGGCAGTACTGGAGCGAGGAGTCGGCGAAGGCGACCGACCTGATGGTGTCGCCGCAGACCGGGCACGCCTCACCGGCCCGGCCGTGCACCCGCAGACCGCTCTTCTTCTCGGCCTTGAGCCGGCCGGCCGCGACGCCGCGCGAGCGCTCGACGGCCGCGTCGAGAGTGGTGCGCATCGCGTCGTAGAGGACGGTGGTCTCGTCGCCGGTCAGATTCTGGACGGGCTTGAACGGCGACATCTTCGCCACGTGCAGGATCTCGTCGCTGTACGCGTTGCCGATACCGGCGATCAGCCGCTGGTCGCGCAGGGCGCCCTTGAGCCGGCGCCGTTCCCCCGCGAGCAGCGCGGCGAGGGCGTCCCGGTCGAAGGAGTCGGCGAGCGGGTCGGGACCGAGGCTCGCGATGGCGGGCACGTCGGCCGGGTCCCGTACGAGATGGACGGCGAGCCGCTTGGTGGTGCCCGCCTCGGTCAGATCGAATCCGTCGCCCTCGGCCAGAACGGTCCGCAGGGCGAGCGGTCCCTTCCCCGGGCGGGGCGGGGCGGCGGGGAACTCGTCCTTCCAGCGCAGCCAGCCCGCGCGGGCCAGATGGATCGCGAGATGGAGGCCGGAGGCTCCCGCCACGATGTCGAGCCACTTGCCGTGCCGCGCGATCGCGGTGACGGTGGCGCCCTCCAGGGCGGTGAGCGGTGGATCATACGTCTTGAGGACGTTGATCGTCAGGGGCAGCACCCGGACGATCTCCCGGCCGACCAGATGGCCGTCCAGGAACTCTCTCAGCGCTTCGACCTCGGGGACTTCCGGCATGCCTCAAGCCTGCCGCAGCACCGGCGCGGACGCCCGGCGGGCGCGGGTGGTGTCCGGAGGTTGCGCCGGGTCCGTCCGGTGGCCGGTTCGTCCTCAATCGCCGGACGGGCTTTTCAAGCGCGTCCGGCGATTGAGGACAGACAAGGCTACGAGCCGCGCGACCCGGCCGACGTTTGCGGCCACACTGTCCGGGGCCGGACAGGACCACGGTCTGCCGTCTGGGTCAGGCCGGATCAGCGAGCGCCCGCCGCGCAGCGGCTGATGTCACGTCGGTGCGTGCGATCGCAAGGCGGAGGAGGGAGACAACGCGGCGAGCGTGCGTGCCAGGGACCGCGAGCGCAGCAAGATCCATCCGACAGACCCCAGGGCATGTTTCGAAAGTCCCGCCTGGCCGACGACGCCTGGCACGCGCACTCGCCGCGTTGTCGCAATCATCCAAGTACGTCCAGTACGAGAACGATCCTCCGCCTTGCGATCGCACGCACCAGACGCCGTCGGCCCCGCCCTTCGGGCGGACGGCGCTACTCTCGCAACACGCCCTAGAGCCCGTACACCGCGGTGGCCGTTCCGCCGAAGACCGCACGGCGCTCGTTCTCGCCGAGGTCGCCGGTCAGCGTGCGGGTGACGGCCACGACCTCGCCGTAGGAGGCGGCCAGTCGGCACACCGGCCAGTCCGAGCCGAACATCAGCCGCGCGGAGCCGAACGCGTCGAGCACCGTCTCCGCGTACGGGCGCAGCGTGTCGGCCGTCCAGGAGTCCCACGCGGCCTCGGTGACCAGGCCGGAGAGCTTGCAGACGGCGTTGGGCCTGGCGGCCAGCGCCCGGATGTGGCCGGCCCAGGGGGTGAGGCCGCCGGTGGCGACGGGCGGCTTGCCGAGGTGGTCGAGCACGAAGGTCAGCTGCGGCAGCAGCGCGGCGACCGCCGTCGCGGCCGGGAGCTGGTGCGGCAGGACGATCAGGTCGTACGCGAGCCCGGCGGCGGCCACGGCCGCGAGCCCGCGCCGTACGTCGGGGCGCAGCAGCCACTCGGGGTCGGGCTCGCCCTGGACCTGGTGGCGTACTCCCACGAGCTTGTCGCCGCCGGGCAGCTCGCGCAGCGCGGCAAGGGTGTCGGCGACGTCCGGGGCGGTGAGGTCGGTCCAGCCGACGACCCCGGCGATCAGCTCGTTCGCGTCGGCGAGCGCGAGGAATTCGGGGGTCTCCTCGGGGACCGTGACGGTCTGGACGAGGACGGTGGCGCCGACTCCGGCCGCGCGGGCCTCCGGTGCGAGATCGGCGATGCCGAAATTCCGCCGGATGGGTGTCATGGCGGGCCCGGTGATCCAGTCCTGGTCCCGTAGGGACAGGTCCCACACGTGGTGGTGGGCGTCCACGACGGGCGCCGACACGGTCGGCGGTCGGGGCGGCGCTTCGCTCATCGGGCGCCGACCTCCAGCAGGCCGTCGGCGCGCAGGTCGTCCCAGAGCGCGTCGGGGACCGTGCGGCCGTACATGTCCGCCGCGTCCTGGACCTCGTCGGCGGACCGCGTCCCGACGAGAACACTGGCGACGGCCGGATGCCGCAGCGGGTAGGCGATGGCGGCGGCGCGCAGCGGGACGCCGTGCCGCTCGGCGACGGCCTTGACACGCAGGGCGCGCTCCAGCAGGGCGGGCGGGGCGGCCGTGTAGTCGTACGTCGCGCCGGGCCGCGGGTCGGCGAGCAGCCCGGAGTTGAAGACGCCGCCGACGATCACGCTCCGGCCGCGTGCGGCGGCCTCGGGGAGGAGTTCGGTGAGGGCGGACTGGTCGAGGAGGGTGTAGCGGCCCGCGCACAGGACGACGTCGACGTCCGTGTCCCGGAGGAAGCGGGTGAGCATGGCCGTCTGGTTCATTCCGGCGCCGATCGCGCCGACGACTCCCTCGGCCCGCAGCCGCTCCAGCGCGGGGTACGCCTGTCCGAAGACCTCGGCGGCGTGGTCGTCCGGGTCGTGCAGGTAGACCGTGTCGATCCGGTCGGTCCCCAGCCGCTCCAGGCTGTCGGCGATGCTCCGGCGTACGCCGTCGGCGCTGAAGTCCCAGATGCGGCGGTGTGTGGCACGTACGGCGAAGCCGTTGGCCAGGTCGTCGCCGTCCGCGAACGGCAGGGGTTCCAGCAGCCGGCCCACCTTGGTCGACAGGGTGTAGTCGGCGCGGGGCCGGGAGCGCAGGGCTTCGCCGAGGCGGCGTTCGGCGAGGCCGAGACCGTAGTGCGGTGCGGTGTCGAAGTAGCGGATACCCGCGTCCCAGGCGGCGTCGACCGCCGCCGCGGCCCGGTCCGGTTCGACGGGGGTGTAGAGATTGCCGATCCCGGCCGTTCCGAGGGAGAGCTCGGATACGCCGACCTCGCCACGTCCGAGCGTGTTCTGCCGCATCGCGGTGTGCCTCCCGAAGTTGACACCCAGAATATTCATCGGATGACTGGGTGACGTCAACACCTTCGGGACACCCGGCCGCACGCTCGCGTCGGGAACTGTCCGACCTATCCGGCCAGGTCTGCCCCAACGGCCACGGCGGGTTCGGCCGTCACGGCGGCTTCGGCGGGTTCTGCCGTCACGGTGGCTTCGGCGGGTTCGGCAGGCATCGCGGGTGCCGGTTCCGGGCGTTCGGCAGGCGTCGCGGGTGCGGCTTCGGTGGGCGCCGTCGCGCGGAGCAGTTCGTCCAGCTCCTCGTTCATGTTCTTCGCCAGCCCGCCGAGGTCGGGCACGGCCTTGCCGTCGGCGACGAGTCCCACATGGACCCGTCCGCCGTAGGTCGTCAGCCCCACGGCCAGGGACTGGCCGCGCGCCAGCGGCGCCATCGGATAGATCTCACGCAGCGGGCAGCCTCCGAAGGAGAGCGTCGCCCGCGGCAGCGGCACGCTCGTCACGAGCACGTCGAAGAGGATCCGGGCCGCGCTGCCCGCGAGCGGCGCGCCGAGCCGGTGCGCGAGCGGATGCAGCTGACCGGCGAGTACGGCGACCGCTCCGGCGCCCCGCGAGGGACCGTCCTTCTTGTTGCGGTCCATGGCCCGGCGCACCGCGGTCAGCCGGGACAGCGGGTCGGGTTCGGAGACCGGCAGGCCGAGGAGGTACGCGGAGAGCACGTTGCCCGAGCCGGAGCCCCCGCCGGAGCCCGCGCCCTGCCGGGCCCGGCTCGGCCGCCGCCCCGAGACCGGCACCAGGGCGCGCGGGTCGGAGCGCGGGTCACGGTCCGGCAGTTGTTCGCCGCGCTCCAGCATCCAGCGGCGCAGCGCGCCCGCCACGGTGGCGAGCAGGACGTCGTTGACGGTGCCGCCGTGCGCCTTGCGCACCTGCCGTACGTCCTCCAACGTGAGGACGGCGGTGGCCAGTTGCCGGGTGCCGCTGGAGCCCGCGGTGAGGGCAGGCGTACCGCGCGGGTCGAGCCGGCTGGCGCGGACGACCGAGGCGCCGATCCCGAGCGCCCGGCCCAGCTCGCCGAGCCGGCCCTTCGCCATGTCGGCCACCTGCCAGGGGCCGGGCAGCCAGGAGCGGGGCGGCGCGGGGCGGGCGCGGCGGGTGCCGGCGGCCCGTGCGTCGGCGATCTGGTCGAAGATCCCGGTGCCGATGGCCACGGCGCGCATGCCGTCCGCGAGTGCGTGGTGCAGCTTCACCAGTACGGCGAAGGACCCTTCACCGGCCGGCCGGCCGGCGCCCGTCAGGACGTACATCTCCCACGGCGGGATGCCGCGCTCCAGTGGCCGTTCCATCAGCTCCCCGGCCAGTCGCGCGGTCTGCTCGGCGAAGTCTCCGGGCGGCAGTTCCAGGCGCCTGACGTGTCGGCGTACGTCGAAGTCCTTGTCCACGCTCCAGGCGGCGCCGCCCACGGGCAGCAGCACGTCCCGCACCCGCATCCGGAGCCGGGGGACGGCCGCCGCGCGGGTGGCCAGCAGGTCCAGCGGCGCCTCGTCGCCGATGCCGTCCGGCGCCGCCCCGAAGACGGCGAGGGCGCCGAGGTGCATCGGATGGTCCGGGGATTCGAGATGCCAGAAGGCCAGATCGAGAGGTGCCAGCAGCTCGGTGGTCAAGGGGTCCTCATGTCTCGGGGAGGGAATCCTGGAACCGCAAGTCAATCGCCTGCGATCGGTTACGGTCAAGTACGTAAGCGTTACGCTCAGTTAGCGTCACTGTAACGCCCCGTACCAGCCACGGCTCGCTCAACCGGCCGCTCAACCGGCCGCTCAACCGCCCCGCTCCGGGCGGCCCGAGACGACAAACTCGCTCCATACGCACTTGCCGCTGCCGCGCGACTCCACACCCCACTCGTCGGACAGCGCGTCCACCAGCACCAGACCGCGGCCCGAGACCCCCGACGCGCCCGCGTGCTGGATCCGGGGCAGCGCGCTCGACCGGTCCTCGGCCTCCAGCCGCAGCCGCCGCTCCGCCCCCGGCAGCACCCGGACGGTCACGACCGCGCCGCCGTCGGTGTGCGTCAGCGCGTTGGTGATCAGCTCGTCGGCCACCAGCTCGATGTCGTCCGACCGGTCCCCCGCGCCCCACGCCCGGACCGCCGCCCGGACCATGTGCCGGGCCGACGACAGCGCCTCGGGGTCGTTCTGCCCGACGTGCTGCCGGAGCCTGCCGCCGGTCCTGCCGGCGTACGCGCCCCGCCTGCGCAGCAGCAGTACGGCGACGTCGTCCTCGCCGCCCCGCTCGTCGACCACTTCGCACAGCTGGTCGGCCAGCTTCTGGAGGTCGCGCGGACCGGCGGCGATCAGGCCGGCCAGTCTCTGCATCCCTTCGTCCAGGTCGGCTCCGGGCAGCTCCACCAGTCCGTCGGTGTAGAGGACCAGCGTCTGGCCGGGATCCAGCTCGACGGTGTTCACCGGATAGTCGAGCCGGCCGAACTCCGCCGAAAGACCGAGCGGCAGTCCGCCCTCGGCGGGCAGCCGGCGGCAACTGCCGTCGGTGTCGCGGATCATCGGATCGACATGGCCGGCCCGGACCAGCCGGACGACGCCCGTGGCCAGGTCGGCCTCCGCGTAGACGCAGGTCGCGAAGCGGTCGGTGTCGAGTTCGTGCAGGAAGACCGAGGCCCGCGCCATCACCGTGGCCGGGGTGTGGCCCTCGGCCGCGTACGCGCGCAGCACGATCCGCAGCTGTCCCATCACGGCCGCCGCGTCGGTGTCATGGCCCTGCACGTCCCCGATGACGGCACCGACCCGGCCGCCGGGCAGCGGGATGATGTCGTACCAGTCGCCGCCGATGTCCCTGCCGAGCCGGGCCGAGCGGTAGCGGACGGCGATCTCCGCGCCGGGCACCGCCGGGATCCGGCGCGGCAGCATCGCCTGCTGGAGCCCTTCGGCGAGATCGTGCTCCTGCTCGAACAGGACGGCGCGCTGGAGGCTCTGGGCGATGCCGCTGCCGAGGGCCACCAGCAGATTGCGGTCCTCGGTGGTGAAGCCGATCTTGTCGCCGTAGAGCAGCCCGACGGCCCCGATGGGGCGGCCCTGTGCGATCAGCGGAAGATAGGCCGCCGAGGTGATGCCGAGGTGGCTGATGTGCGGCCACAGACCCGAGTAGGAGGCCGCGAAGTCGGCCGCGGACTCGATGAACCGCGGGCTGAGCGTGCGGATCACCTCGCTCATCGGGTACTCCTCGTCGACCCGCGTGACGCGCGTCCCCGGCACGAAGGAGCCCGCGGGGCCCTCGGCGACCAGATGGATGCGCCCCGAGTCGAGGAGACCCATGACCATGCTGTCGGCGCCGAGGTGTTCGAGGCCGTCGGACTCCTTGAGTACGTCGATGACGTCCTGAACCGTTCTGGCGTGCGCGAGGGCGGCCGTCGCGCCCTCGACGACCGTGGTCCTGCGCCGGCGTTCCTCGTCGAGTTCGAGCCGCGCCATCGAGTCGGCGAGTTCTTGGGTGGCGTCGCGGACGATGCCGATGAGACGGCGCGGACGGCCGGTGCCGTCACGGCGGACGGAGCCCTGTGAGTGGGTCCAGCGCAGGGTGCCGTCCCGGCGCCGGACGCGGAAGTACGCGCCGTACCCCTCGCCGGCTCTGATCGCCTCCCCCACGACGGCGTCGAGCCGGGCGCCCTCGCCGGGCGGCAGGCGCTCCATGACTTTCGCGCGGGTGCCGTCGTAGTCGTCGTGGCTCAGATCGAGAATCTCCAGCGCCACCGCGTCCAGGTGGAGCAGACCGCTGCCGAGGTCCCAGTCGAAGCAGCCCATGCCGTTGAGGACCAGGCTCAGTTCCGGCTTCGCGGGCCAGTCGTCGGGGAGCGACGGGGGCCCCGCTTCCCGATCGACCATGGAGTCACTCTGTCATCAATTGTCGGATATCACGACTGGTCCGGCGGTCAGCCCTGGAAGCTACCGGACCCGGCCGGGCCGCCCTCGGGCGCCGGCGGGGCGAAGCCGTCGTCGGACAGCGCGCCCGGGTCGCCGTCGAGCGGTGCGTCGGGGCCGCCCGGCCGCTCCGGGGACATCGGCATCACCGGGCCGTCAGGACCGATGCCGCCGTCCGGATCCTCCGGCGGCGAGGGGCAGTCGCGCGGGAGCGCCAGGTTCTCGGACCGCGGCTCGTCGGGCGCCGGGGCATCCGGTGTGAGGCAGTCGGGCGAGGGGGCCGGGCCGCTGTCGGACTCGTCGGGCTCCGGGGTGACCGGGTCGGAGCGGCCGGGGTCCGGGCTGTCCGGGGCGGTGCGGTCCGGCGCGGGCGGCTCCAGGGACGGATCGACGATGTCGGTGTCCGGGGGGTACGGCGGCGGTACGTCGGGCTTCTTGTCCCGGTCGCCGTCGGTACCGGTCCTCCGCTCGATCCACGCGTTCTCGGCGGCGTCGACGATCACCAGGGAGGTAAGGGCCTGGGTGCTGCGGTTGACCACGACGACGCGGTCGGGCCGGTAGCCCTGCCAGGGCGTTCCTTGGTGGACCGCGTCGGCCCGCGGCGCGACGGCCGGGCGCAGCGGGTTCCCGCAGGCGCAGCGGACCCTGGGCAGTCCGCGGTCGTCCACGAGGACGGCGGTGCCGCTCTGGAGTACGGCCTGGTGGGCGATGGGCGCGCCGTCCCGGTAGCCGTGGTTCGTGACGCGTACGTCGGCGCGCAGTTCGACGGGGGTCAGCCCGCGCAGGAACTTCGGTACGGATGTCACACCGACATCGGCGGCACGGGCGAAGGCGGTGGCCTTGGCTCGGTCGGCGGTCAGCAGGCGGACCTGGGCCTCGACGTCGCAACTGGTGGCCGATTTCGTACCGCCGTACAGCCCGGCGGTGGCGCCCGAGACGGAGCGCAGTGCCTGGGTGCCGGTGGCGGGGCCGCTGGGTTCACCGGGACCGCTCGGCGCCGGTGCGGCCGAGGGGGCGTCGGCGTCCGGCATCGGCGCCGCGGTCGACTCGGTGAAGGGGTCGGGGCCCGGGGCGGCGAGCGGCTGCAGGAGGACCTTCGTGGACGCCGCCGCCTTCGCGGCCCTCGCCGCTCGCGGGTCCTTGCCGACGCCGTCGTCGCCACAGCCGGCGACGATCAGGATGCCGGCCGACAGCACGGCGAGCGCGGCGTGCCGACGGCGAATGGGTAGGCGTCGCACAGGGTCTCCCAGCTGTTCGTCCTGTCCGGAATATGACTCCATATCTGCCGGACACGGGACTGCCGCGCAAGCGGGGGGCGCAGGTGGAGCAGGAGGGTCCTCCCGTGCGTCAGCACAGGAGGACCGGCCCACCGGGCGGACCCGGTGGGCCGCTCCGTTACAGCTCTAGTCGATGCCCTGGAGGATGTGCGGCTCCGCGAGGTCGTCCTCGTAGCCCGCCAGCCTGATCGGCGCGGCCCTGGCCCACACCTCGATGTTCCGGAGCTTCTCGGGGCCGCGGCCCCGTCCACCGCCCTGTTCCGCCGGGCTGTTGTCGTGCTGAGCCATTTCAGGTGTCACCGCGCACTCCTTTGTGTCGCGTAACCCCGGACGCACCGACTCCGGACTCGTACCGGGCGCCGACCGCCGAACGGGGCAGGGGCAAGGGCTGGTTCGGTCGCGGTGGCGCCGGTTTTCGGGCGGGGCGGTGGCCTGGTTGCAGGCCGGACCCCGGACGGCCGAGGAACCTTCGTGGGTCCCTGGGTGGCGTCCGTGCGCCTTACATTAACCAAATGAGCGGGGGCGCGCTCGATGGGGTCTGAGAAGTGGGTCACTTCCGGACAATGTCAGGAGACCACGGCGGACGGCGCCCCGCCCGCCATCGGTCGGCCGCCTACCAGTTGGCCGGCGCGTAGTCCTTGAGGAAGCAGCCGTACAGATCCTCGCCGCCCTGGCCGCGCACGATCGGGTCGTAGACGCGGGCCGCGCCGTCGATCAGGTCGAGCGGGGCGTGGAAGCCCTCGTCGGCGAGGCGCATCTTGTCCGGGTGCGGGCGCTCGTCGGTGATCCAGCCGGTGTCGACGGCGGTCATCAGGATGCCGTCGGACTGGAACATCTCCTGCGCGCTGGTCCGGGTCAGCATGTTGAGCGCGGCCTTCGCCATGTTCGTGTGCGGATGGCCGGCGCCCTTGTAGCCGCGGCTGAAGACGCCTTCCATCGCGGAGACGTTCACGACGTACGTGCGCTCGGCCGCCGCTGCCGCCATCGCCGGGCGCAGTCGGCTGATCAGGATGAACGGCGCGGTGGAGTTGCAGAGTTGGACTTCGAGCAGCTCCACCGGGTCGACGTCGGAGACAGTCTGGATCCAGCTGTTGGTGTCGTGCAGGTCGGGCACCAGACCGCCCGCGTCGATCGCCGTGCCCGCCTCGATACGGGCGAGCGTGGCCGAGCCGCCGACCAGGGCCAGACCGGTGATGTCCGACGCGCTCAGCGCCTCGCCACCGCCGCCACCGGCGGGCAGCACGGCCCGCGCACCGCTGCCGAACGCGCCGATGACGTGCGAGGACGGGAGTTCACCGGCGGGCAGCGGCGCGGACTCGGCGGCCAGCAGTTCGCTGTACGCCTGCGGGGAGCGGCGTACGGTCTGCGCGGCGTTGTTGATGAGGATGTCCAGCGGACCCTCGGCGGCGACGGAGTCGGCGAGCGCGACCACCTGGGCCGGGTCGCGCAGATCTATCCCGACGATCTTGAGGCGGTGGATCCAGTCGGCGCTGTCCTCCATCGCCTTGAAGCGGCGGATCGCGTCGCCGGGGAAGCGGGTGGTGATGGTGGTGTGCGCGCCGTCGCGCAGCAGGCGCAGCGCGATGTACATGCCGATCTTGGCGCGGCCCCCGGTCAGCAGGGCCCGCTTGCCGGTGAGGTCCGTACGGGCGTCCCGGCGGGCCCGGTTCTCGGCGGCGCACGGCTGGCAGAGCTGGTGGTAGAAGGCGTCGACCTCGACGTAACGCGTCTTGCAGATGTAGCAGGAGCGCGGTCGCTGGAGGATGCCCGCGATCTCGCCGGCGGCCGATGACGACGGCAGCAGGCCCTGCGTCTCGTCGTCGATGCGCTCGGCGGATCCGGTGGCCGTCGCCTCGGTGACCGCCTTGTCGTTGGCGGTCTTCGCCGCCCGGCGCTCCTGGCGGCGGCGCTGCTTGACGGTCCGGTAGATCCCGGCGGTGGCGCGGCGGACGGCCACCGCGTCGGGGTGGTCGACGTCCAGCTTGTCCAGCTCGTCGAGCACGGCGAGGCAGACAGCCATGCGCTCGGGGTCGATACCGGGGCCGTAGGCATCAGGGCCACGCTCGCCGGGGCCGCGCTCCTCAGGGCCGTGGCCGTCGGCGCCGTACGCGGTATCCGGTCCGCTCTCGCCGAGCGTGGTCCCGTCATCTGTCAACGTCATCGCCGGTCGCCGTTCCCCATCACTCGTCACTCACCCGTCCGGGCGCTCACCCGTCCGGGCGCTCACCCGTCCGGGCGGCCCGTCAAGCCCTCACGGATACGGCCGTCCGGCCGAGCGGCCTCGAACAGTTTGCCATGAGGTACCGGGCAATTTGTTCACGCTCAACTACACATAAAGGTGAATAGGGGGCAGAATAGTCATGTACCGCTCGATCCGGTGCAGCACGGTCGAACCTCTCATGACCGAAGGAGTCGAGACTCATGGCCGATGTTTCGCACACCAGGGGAGACGTTGGTTCTCACCCTGGTGTCACACACACCAGGGGAGACATAGGCGCTCACCCTGACGTACCAGAGATGCGGGCCAGGTACGCCCGCGTGCTCGGTGGACGTGATGTGGCGCTGCTGGACGGCCCGATCTTTCTCGCCGGCCTGTTCATCGCCCTCTCACCGTGGATCCTTCACTACACGACCAGCCAGCCGGGTCTCGTGGTCCACAACGTGGTCATGGGCATCGCGATCGCAGTCCTGGCCCTCGTATTCTCCGCGACACCGACCCGGACATACGGCTTCAGCTGGGCACTCGTCCTGATGGGCGCCTGGATGGTCGCCGCACCATGGGTCGTCGGTTCCAGCCCCGACCGTGGCGTGTTCCTCAGCAGCGTCATCGCGGGTGGCCTCGTCGCCCTGCTGGGCCTCATCTGTGGGGCCGCTGCGATGAGGGCGGGGCAGATGCGCAAGCGGGCCGGCCGGACGACTCGGAGCGGTGAGCCGATTCGGACGTAGCCAGGCACCCCGACCGGTGGGGCGGGCCCGCGGTCTCCACAGACCGCCGGCCCGCCCCACCGACATGCGCGGTGCGGCTGAGACCGTGTCAGCTCAGCTCAATTCAGTCCAGTTCGGCTCGGCTCGGCTCGGCTCAGCCGCCGGCCGTCGCCGGGACGCGCGACGGCTCCGGGACCCGGATCCCGAGGAACGGCATCCGGCGGCGCAGCCGGAATCCCAGTGCCTCGTAGAGCCGGACGGCGTTCTCGTTGTCCCCCGCCGCCTGGAGGAACGGGGTCTCGCCACGCGCCTTGATCCCCGCAGCCACCGCCAGGACGAGCCGCGCGCCCAGTCCCTGGCCGCGGAACTCCGGGGCCGTACAGACCGCGCTGATCTCCGTCCAGCCCGGCGGGCGCATCCGCTCCCCCGCCATCGCCACCAGTTCGCCGTCGCGGCGGATGCCCAGATACGTACCCATCTCGATGGTGCGCGGCCGGAACGGCCCCGGCCTGGTGCGGTCCACCAGGGCCAGCATCTGCGGTACGTCCCCGACGCCGAGGACCACCGCCTCCTCGTCGGGGACCGCGTCCACCGACTCGTCGACGAGCTGCACACCGTCCACCTGGAACGTGACCTCCCAGCCGTCCGGGGGCAGCACACGCGCCCCGGCCAGCGCGGCCGTGCCGTCGACTCCGACCAGCGGGGCGGCGTCCGCCCAGTCCCGCGCGTCGGGCTCGTCCGGCATGACCAGCCACGGCGACACCTCGGCCCGGTAGCCGAGCACCCGGCCGCGCCGCTCGGCGAAGTGGGCGTGCGGGCCGGTCAGCCCGGCGAGTACGGGATTGTCGAGCGGGTGGTACGAGGGGCGGCCGGGCGCCCGGAACGGTTCGGCGGTGCTCACGCGCCCACCTCGATGACGATCTTACCGAGCGCGTGCCCGTCCTCGACGGCGCGCAGCGCCCGCGCCGCCTCGGCCAGCGCGAACGTCCGTGTCACGTACGGCCGCAGGGAGCCGGCCACCACCAGGTCGGCCACCTCTTCGAGGACGGCGGCCGTGCGGAGCCGCACGACCGCCGCGCCGCCCAGGGTCACGACCCGCGGCTTGTCCCCCGCGCTGATCAGCTTCGCCAGGTCGGGAACGAGTCCGGCGACGGCCTCCAGGTCCGCGCCGCCGACGAGGTCGAAGACGGCGTCGACGCCGTCGGGCGCGGCGGCCCGCACCCGCTCCTGGAGCCCGGGACCCGGCGGGACATGGACGGCGCCCAGCGATTCCACGAAGTCCTTCTTGCCCGCGCTCGCCGTGCCGACGACGCGGATGCCGCCGGCGACCGCGATCTGCGTCGCGGCCACGCCGACACCGCCCCCGGCGCCGGTGATCAGCAGCGTCGCGCCGGCGGGCAGGTCCAGCTGCTTGACTCCGTCGTACGCGGTCGCCGCCGCGGTCGGCAGGGCCGCCGCGTCCGTGAACGACACGGCGTGCGGCTTGTGCGCGGTGATGGCGGCGGGCAGCAGGGTGTACTCGGCGTATCCGCCGGTGACGGGGTTGCCGAAAACGGCGTCGCCCACGGCGAATCCGCGCACGCCCTCGCCGACCCGCTCGACCACTCCGGACGCGTCGCTGCCGAACACGGTGGGCAGCGGCTTCGGGGTCGAGCCCGGCCGGGTGTAGCCCGTGCGCTGCTTCCAGTCGACCGGGTTGACGCCGGCCGCGCGGACGGCGACGAGGAGCTCTCCGGGGCCGGGGGCCGGCTTCGGCAGGTCGATGAAGGCTTCGCCCTCCGGGCCGCCGAACCGGGTGTAGACGTACGCCTTGGGCATGTGATCCCTCGCTCTGGCTGCTGACGTCGGTGGCCGCGCTGCGGCGCCAGTCAGTTTCAAGTCCGGGCTCCGACCTGCTTATTCCCGGCGCGCCGAGGTGTTCGGCCAACGGGCGGGCGCCGGGCGGGCCGTTCGCGGCCCGCCCGGCGCCCCGGTAATCCGGCTCAGGAGCTCGCGCACTCCATCGAGGCCGGGTCGGAGGCGTCGCGGATCAGGGCTTCGTGTGCCGCCTTGAGCCGCTGGACGTCGGGCTTCATGACCTTGCGGTCGTAGGTGAGCAGCCCGTTGAGTTCACCCTCCACATCGGTGATCTGGGTGTAGACGGCTCCGTTGCTCCCCCGGCAGGCGAGGTCGCGTACGTTGTCGAGCTGCCCCAGATACTCGTCGGTGTACTTGTCCTGGTCGACGCCGACATAGGTGTGCTGGACCGGCCAGGCGTGGCCGGGTACGGCGAGTCCGAGGCCGCCGTACTCACCGGTGACCAGCGCCCGTTTCCCGTCCGGCGCGGGAAGCACCGGCGTCGGATAGCCGTGCGCGTCGGCGATGTCGCCGTTCTTGCCGTCGACGGCCCCACAGCAGTTGACGCCGCTCATGTTGTTGACCAGCCGCGTCGGGTCCCAGCCCTTGGCCTGGTCGGCGATCCGGGCCTGGTCGTACTGGCCCCAGCCCTCGTTGAACGGGACCCACATGATCACCGAGGGGCTGCTGGCGTGCTGGTCGATCATCTCCTTCATCTCGTGTTCGAACTGGGCCGCGGCGGGGGCGGCCGGGGACTTCGGCATCGATGGCATGTCCTGCCACACGAGGAGTCCCAGCTTGTCCGCCCAGTAGAACCACCGGTCCGGCTCCACCTTGATGTGCTTGCGCACGGAGTTGTAGCCCAGCTCCTTGTGTTTCTTGAGGTCGAACGCCAGCGCCGCGTCGGTCGGCGCGGTGTGCAGTCCGTCCGGCCAGAAGCCCTGGTCGAGGGTGGCCATCAGGAAGACGGGCTTGCCGTTGAGCACGGTGCGCGGCACCCCGTCGACGTTCTCGACGGCGATGGAGCGCATACCGAAGTAGCTGCCCACCCGGTCGACGGCCCGCTCGCCGCCGACTCTGACGTCGAGCTTGTACAGGTGCGGATCCTCCGGTGACCACAGGCGCGGGTCCGGCACCGGCACACTGAGCGGTGCGCCCGTGCGGCCCTTGACGGTGCCCACCTTGCGCTTGCCGTCGTACGCGGTGGCCGTGACGGGCACTCCGTCACGTACCCCGCGCACCTCGACCGCCAGCTTCTGACCCGTGACGTCCGGGGTGAGCTTCAGCGAGTCGGCGTGGTCGGCGGCGACGGGCTCCATCCAGACGGTCTGCCAGATGCCGGACGATGAGGTGTAGAAGATCCCGCTCGGGTCGAGGCGCTGCTTGCCCATGGGCGGGTTCTCGCCGCCGGCGGCGTCGGTCGGGTCGTACACGCCGACGATCAGCTCCTGCGTACGGCCGGGCTTGAGCGCGTCGGTGATGTCGACGGAGAACCGGTCGTAGCCGCCCTTGTGTTCGGTGACCTTCTTGCCGTTGACGTAGACGGTGGACTGCCAGTCGACGGCGTCGAAGTTGAGCTTGAGGCGCTGGCCGTCGCCGCCCTTCCTGCCGTCGCCGACGTCCCAGCCCTTCGGGACGGTGAAGGTACGGCGGTACCACATCCGGTCCTCGTGCCGTTCGAGACCGGAGAGCCGCGACTCGACGGGGTACGGCACCAGGATCTTCTCGCGCAGCTTCTTGCCCACCGGCGGGCGCTCACCCTGTTCGGCGGCGGCGAACTGCCACTCTCCGTTGAGGCTGCGCCAGGCGTCGCGGGTCATCTGCGGCCGCGGGTACTCGGGCAGCGCGTTGTCGGGGCCGACGTCCTTGGCCCACGGGGTGGAGAGCTGGTACTCGGACGTGTTGGGCCCGCTGCTCCAGAACGCGCCGACGGGGTCGGCGTCCCGCGACACGAGGCCGCCCCGGCCGTCGTAACGGATATCGGCGGAGCCGCCCTGGCCGACCACGGGTTCCTTGAGGCCGACGAGGAGGCTGCGGGCGTCCTCGGGGTCCTTCTTGACCGAGGTCATCGGCCACTCGGCGCCGCCGATGACCGCGTCGAGATGGTCGGCGAGACCGGCCGGGGGCGCGGCGAGCCGCTGCGCGAACTCCATCCGCAGCGTGCGGCCGTCGGCCAGGACGGTGGTGGCGATGGCACCGTCGTACGCGTAGCCGTCGGGGAGGCGGAAGGCGGAGGTGGGCACCGGCTCTTTCGAGCCACCGGGTTCGGTCCAGTTCAGATGGAGATTCGAACCGCCGATGTCCTCGAAGTACTCGACCTTGATGTCGTACGCCTGACCTCCGGTCAGCTCGACCGGGTCGGCGGTCTGCTCCTTCTCCCAGTCGTTGACCCAGTGGTCGATGCCGATCTCGCCGTCGACCCACAGCCGGAATCCGTTGTCGCCGATCATCGAGAAGGTGTGCGGGCCGCTCTGTTCAGGGACGATCTTCCCGGTCCAGCGGACGGTGGCGTGGTCGGCGCTGCCGGTGGCCGTGGAGAGGCGGGAGTCGAGGTTGTCGAAGTCGATCCGCGGGTCGAATCCGGTGGCCTTCAACTCGTGGAAGTCGAAGGCGCCGGGCGCGGACGAGGAGTAGTACTCGCCCTTGAGTCCGTGGGGCACGACCGGGTCGTCCGCGGCCGATGCCGCCGGGACCGCAGTGAGTCCGGCGACGCCCAGGACGGCGGCGAGCAAAAGGGCCAGATTTCTTCTGATGCGCACAAATCCTCCTGCTTACTGAGGGTGGCGGCTCGTTGCGACAGTCTGTACAACGTTGGAAGGAACGGCAGTTGGCATGACAACATGCCGTTCCACTCTCTGTCCAGGGCCATGACAAAGAGCCGTCCCGCAACGTATATAACGTTGTACAGATTGGGCAGGGGCGACCTTCGGGCCGGCCTCGGAGGGGAAATACGGTGACCGTCAGCCTCAAGGACGTCGCGGAACGAGCGGGCGTTTCCATCAAGACCGTCTCGAACGTGGTGAACAACTACCGGCATGTCACGCCGGCGATGCGGGCCCGGGTCCAGCTGGCCATCGACGAGCTGGGCTACCGGCCGAATCTCACGGCCCGGCATCTGCGCAAGGGCCGCACCGGGATCATCGCGCTGGCGGTGCCCGAGCTGGGCAACCCGTACTTCGCCGAGCTGGCGGGCTCGGTCATCGATGTGGCGGCGGAGCACGAGTACACAGTGCTGCTCGACCACACCGGGGGCCGCCGCGAGCAGGAGATCCTGGTCAGCCAGGGCTTCCGGGCACGGGTGATCGACGGGCTGATCCTGAGCCCCATCGAGCTGGAGACCGAGGATCTGCTCGGCCGGGACCAGGACGCGCCGCTGGTGCTGCTCGGGGAGCGGGAGTACGACCTGCCGTACGACCACATCGCGATCGACAACGTGGCCGCCGCCCGGCTGGCCGTACGGCATCTGCTGGGTCTCGGCCGGTCCACGATCGCGTTCCTGGGCGCCAGGACCGACCGGGTCAACGAACCGTCGCATCTGCGGCTGCGCGGCTGGCGCGCCGAGCTGAAGGCGGCGGGACTGCCGTCGCCGGACTCCCTGATCGCCCCGACGGGCGGCTGGGACCACGCCAACGGGGCCGACGCGATGAACCAGTTGCTCGACTCGGGCGTGACGCCGGACGCGGTCTTCGCGTACAACGACCTGATCGCCATCGGGGCGATGCGGGTGCTGTCCGAGCGGGGGCTGCGGGTCCCCGAGGACGTCGCGGTCGTCGGCTTCGACGACATCACGGAGGGCCGCTACGGAGCTGTGACCCTCACCACGATCTCGCCGGACAAACAGACCATCGCCCGGCTCGCCGTGCGGTCCGTCGTCAACCGGCTGCTGGGCACCGGAGACCCGGTCGGCACCGGTCCCCGCGAACTCCGCGCCGATTTCAGGCTGGTGGAGCGGGAGAGCACCCTCGGCCGCCGCCGGGACCGCCACTGAGAGCGCCAACGGCCCCCACACGCACAGCCGTTATCGCGCGAAGGCTTTACAGCCTCCGTACAACGATGTAAAAACCGTTCCGAACGACTCACCACCCACACTCCAGCAGTCCGTCGGGCGGCCGGCCGGTCAACACCGGCCGCCCGGCGGTCCGCAAGTCCGCCAGTCCACGCCAGTCCGTACGAGCCGACCTCCCGCGAGCGTCCCGGTCGCCGGGGCCGCGCCGAGATGGGGATCCCCATGAAGCTTTCCGCCGTCCGCCGTACCACCACCACTACCGTCCTCGCCGCGAGTCTCGTCGGCGCGCTCGCCCTCGGCGGCTGCGCCAAGTCGGAGGACGACGGCTCCGACAAGAGCTCGTCGGCCGGCGACAAGGACAGCGGCCAGGTCGTCGCCACGCCCGGCGCGGACGACAAGACCTGTGACATCACGCAGTTCGGCGGCGAGAAGATCGACCTCAAGAGCGCCACGGTCGGCTTCTCGCAGTCCGAGAAGGAGGCCAACCCCTTCCGGATCGCCGAGACCGCGTCCATCAAGGCCGAGGCCGAGGAGCGCGGGATCAAACTCCTGTCCGCCAACGCCCAGACGCAGTTCTCCAAGCAGATCAGCGACGTCCAGGACCTGATAGCCAAGGGCGCCGACCTGTTGGTGATCGCGCCCCTCAACTCCGACGGCTGGGGCCCGGTGCTGCGCACCGCCGCGGCGAAGAAGATCCCGATCGTCACGATCGACCGCAAGATCAACGCGACCGCCTGCAAGGACTATGTGAGCTTCATCGGCTCGGACTTCATCGAGCAGGGCAAGCGCGCGGCGGACCAGATGATCGAGGCGACCGGCGGCAAGGGCGAGGTCGCGATCCTGCTCGGCGCCGCGGGCAACAACGTCACCACCGAGCGCACCAAGGGCTTCAAGGACCAGATCGCGGCCAAGGCCCCTGACCTGAAGGTGGTGTTCGAGCAGACCGGTGAGTTCGCCCGCGAGAAGGGCCAGCAGGTCACCGAGCAGCTGATCCAGTCGAACCCCGGCATCAAGGGCATCTACGCCGAGAACGACGAGATGGGCCTCGGCGCGGTCAACGCCCTGAAGGGCGCGGGCAAGAAGGCCGGGGCGGTCAAGATCGTGACGGTCGACGGCACGCGCAACGCCGTCCAGGGCATCGTCGACGGCTGGATCTCCGGAGTCGTCGAGTCCAACCCGCGCTTCGGGCCGCTCGCCTTCCAGACCCTCGACGCCTTCACCAAGGGTGAGAAGGTCGCGCAGGACATCGTCATCCAGGACGGCGCGTACACCCCGGACAACGCCAAGGCCGATCTGGGCAAGGCTTTCTGACGTGCTGTCGGTCACCGGTCTGACCAAGACGTTCCCGGGCGCACGCGCGCTCGACGGCGTGGACTTCGCCGCCCTTCCGGGCGAGGTCCACGCGCTCATCGGCGAGAACGGCGCCGGGAAGTCCACCCTCATCAAGGTGCTCACCGGTGTGTACCAGCCCGACGAGGGCGAGATCGTCCACGCCGGGCGTCCCGTGCGCTTCCAGACCCCGCTGGAGGCGCAGCACGCCGAGATCTCCACCATCTACCAGGAGGTCAATCTCGTCCCGCTGATGAGCGTGGCGCGCAATCTGTTCCTGGGGCGCGAGCCCCGGAACAGATTCGGGCTGATCGACTTCCGCCGGATGCACGGCGAGGCCGACGACGCGCTGCGCTCGCTCGGGCTGCGGGTCGACGTCAAACGTCCGCTGCGGACGCTGGGCGTCGGCGCGCAGCAGATGGTGGCGCTCGCCAGGGCGGTCTCCGTCGACGCGCGTGTGGTCATCATGGACGAGCCGACGTCGTCGCTCGAACCGCGCGAGGTGCGCACCCTGTTCGGCGTGATCAGGATGCTCAAGGAGCGTGACATCGCGGTGGTGTACGTGAGCCACCGGCTGGACGAGCTGTACGAGGTCTGCGACCAGGTCACGGTGCTGCGCGACGGCAAGCTCGCGCACACCGGGCCGATCGCGGAACTCGACCGGCTGCGGCTGGTGTCGCTGATGCTCGGCCGGGAGATGGGCGAGGTGAGCGGCGAGGGGGTCACCAAGTTCACCGGTGACCACCACGCGGGCCGTGAACCGGTGCTCAGCGCACAGGACTTGACGGTTCGCCACACGCTGCACCAGGTGTCGGTCGAGGTACGGCCCGGTGAGGTCGTGGGCCTCGGCGGGCTGCTCGGCTCGGGCCGCAGCGAGACGGCCAAGGCCATCGCGGGCGCGCTGCCGCCGGACTCCGGGACGGTGGTGGTCGCGGGCTCCGCCGTACGTACGGGCTCCACGCCCGCCGCCATCCGGGCCGGCATCAGCCTGCTGCCGGAGGACCGCAAGGCCGAGGGCATCGTCCCGGGCCTCTCGGTGCGGGAGAACATCGCGCTGGCCGCGCTGCCCGGACTCTCCCGGTTCGGTCTGGTGGACGACGCCAAGGTCGACAAGATCGTGGACACCTTCATGAAGCGGCTGCGGATCAAGGCGTCGGGGCCGTACCAGAAGGTCGGCGAACTGTCCGGCGGCAATCAGCAGAAGGTGCTGCTGGCCCGCTGGCTGGCGATGCGGCCCAAGGTGCTGCTGCTGGACGAACCGACCCGTGGCATCGATGTCGGCGCCAAGGCCGAGGTGCAGGGCCTGATCGACGAACTCGCCGACGAGGGGCTCGGGGTGCTGCTGATCTCCTCCGACATGGAGGAGCTGATCGAGGGGTCGGACCGGGTGGTGGTCCTCAAGGACGGCGCCGTGATCGCGGAGTTGACCGGGGACGACGTCACCGAGGACCGGTTGCTGCAAGCGATCGCGGCGGCCCCGGAGTCGGACGCGGCGCTCAAGACGGTCGCTCCGGACGCCGCGGCGATCGTGGTGCCGGACGCCGCGCCGGACGCCGCGTCAGACGCCGTGCCCGTCGACACGACCTCCTCAGGAGGGGAGACGGACCATGACTGAACTCGCCCTGAAGGGCGCCCCCGTCGACCGGGCGCGACTGCTGCGCCTGCTCCAGGACTACGGGGTGTACGCGGGTGTCGCCGTCCTGCTGCTGGTCAACATCGCGCTCACCCCGCACTTCCTGTCCACGGAGAACTTCCGTACCCAGGCGGTCCAGGTGGCACCGGTGCTGATCGTCGCGCTGGGCATGGCACTGGCCATCGGCAGCGAGGGCGTCGACCTGTCGGTGGGCTCCGTGATGGCCCTGTCGACGTCCCTGCTGTCGCTGTATCTCGGCTACGGGCCATGGATCGCGCTGATCGTCGCGATGCTCGGCGGCGCCGTCATCGGTCTCGCCAACGGCTCGCTCATCGCGTTCATCGGCGTCCAGCCCATCGTCGCCACACTGGCGTTGATGGTCGCGGGACGCGGTATCGCCCTCGTACTGCTGCCGCAGCTCAAGGACGTACGCGACCCCGGTATGTCCGCGCTCGGCTCGGGCGACCTGTTCGGCATCCCGTATCTCGTACTGATCGCCGCCGCCCTGGCACTCGCCGTGGGATTCACCGTGAAGCGGACGACCTTCGGCCGGCAGCTCCTGGCGATCGGCGACAGCCGGCCCGCCGCGCAGCTCGCCGGACTCCCGGTGCGCCGCGTCCTGATCCTCGTCTACGTCATCGCGGGCGTGCTCGCCGCGATCGCCGGTGTACTGGCCACCGCGAGGCTCCAGGCCAGCGACCCGACCTCGCTCGGCACCCTGATGGAACTGTCGGCGATCACCGCGGTCGTCGTCGGCGGCACCCCGCTCAGCGGTGGCCGGATCCGGATCGGCGGCACGGTGGCCGGCGCCGTACTGATCCAACTGCTGACGGCGACGCTCATCAAGCACGATCTGCCGCCCTCCTGGACGCAGATCGCCCAGGCCGTCGTGATCGTGCTCGCGGTCTACGCGGCTCGCGAACGGGGAAGGCGATGACCCACACCCACACGGAGCGTCCGGCCCGCGCCACTGGCACCGGCCCCTCCCCCGGCAAGGGGGCCTCCGGCAAGGACACGGACGACGCGCCGCTCGGCGCGAGCCGGGCCGAACGGCTCAGCGCGCTCGCCCAGCAGCACGGCGCGCTCGTCACGCTGCTGCTCGTCGCCGTCGGCGCGTCGATCGGCTTCGACACCTTCCTGACCGGCGACAACCTTCAGAACATGGCGGTCTCGTCGGCGTTCCTGGCGATCGTCGCCCTCGGTATGACCTTCGTGATCATCACCGGCGGGATCGATCTGTCCGTCGGCTCGCTCTTCGCGCTCGGCGGGGTGCTCGGCGCCTGGGGTTCGCAGTACGGCACGCTCGTGGCGCTGCTCCTGCCGCTCGCCGTCTGCGGTCTGATCGGCCTGGTCAACGGGTTGCTGATCGCGAAGGCCCGGCTCGCGCCGTTCATCGTCACGCTCGCGGCGATGCTCGCCGCCCGCGGCATCCTGCTGGCCATCACCGACGAGGGCTCCCACACCTATCTGGTGGACGAGAAGTCCTTCTTCGCGAGCCTCGGCCAGGAGAAGCTGCTGGGCATCGGGGTGCCGGTGTGGATCACGGTGGCGCTCTTCGTCGCGGGCGCCGTGATGCTGCGGCGCAGCCGGTTCGGCCAGTACGTGTACGCGGTCGGCGGCAACGAGGACGCGGCGGCGCTGATGGGCGCGCCCGTGGCCCGTACGAAGATCACCGTGTACACCCTCTCCGGCCTGTGCGCCGGACTGGCCGGGGCGCTCAACGCGGCCTGGCTGGTCTCGGGCGTCACGATCCTCGGCACCGGCATGGAGCTGGAGGCGATCTCCGCGGTCGTCATCGGCGGCACGCTGCTGACCGGCGGCTTCGGCTTCATCAGCGGTTCGCTGGTGGGCGTGCTGCTGCTGAAGGTCATCCAGAACGTCATCAACCAGATCGGTTCGCTCGACTCGGCGTACCAACAGGTCGTCAGCGGCGCGTTCCTGGCGGTCGTGGTGATCGCGCAGACGTGGCTGGGGAGGCGGCGGCGGATGATGTGACGCGTCTGCGGCCGTGGCCACGCGGTGTGACAAAATCGCCGTCCGTCACGAGGCCGCGGTCCTCGTCGCGGCCCTCGACGCGTGGTGCGTGGCGGGTGAAATGTGAACCAAGGGACATTCGGATGACAGTTCGGCACTCTCACTCCATCTCTGGATGCTCCCACTTCACCGGGGAAACTCAGGCCGTGTATGAGACGGGTACCGCCGCTGACGCACGGAATTGGGTCTGCGCCGCTGATCTTTCGGACGCCGAGCGGAGCGGTTATCTGTCGTTTCTGCGCGGATTTCCGGAGCTGACGTTCACCAGGGAGCTGGAGCACACACTTCACGGGTGCGAGTGCAGAAATCAGCTGACCTTGCCGCGTTGGTACCGCCGGGCGATGACAACCCTGTCCTTCGTTCATTCGACCGAATCGCGAGTGCACGCCCGGTTCGACGGCTACGACTTCGACTGCTACTGCGCGGATCGCGAAAGGGAGACCTGGCGGGAGATCGACGTCGACGCCATGCCCGAGGACCCGGACGAACGCGACCTCCTGGTCGAGCGGGCGCGTATGTACGTCTTCGGCGGCGAGTACGACACCGAACACTCGGATCTCGCGATCAACCTGGCAGATCCCGATGACCTTCAGATCTACGGCTTCTCGACCGAGAGTCTGTGGGACGCCGACTACGAGGGCGAGCCACCCGAGGACGTCCCCGAACCGCTGTTCACCTCGTATGCCGGCATGCTCTCGCACATCGCCGAGCTGAGGTTCGGGGACCACACGGTGCACCGACTGGACTGAGCCCACCGCGCTAGAAAGCTGTCCCGCACCGGTCCCAGAAATCGATCAGGGCCGTGGCCGTCTCATCCGGGAGGTGGACATTGGGCGAATGTCCGCCTCCCGGCAGCGAGATGAGGTCCGCTCCCAGACGGTGCGCCATGTGTTCCACCTCTTCCGGCGGCCAAGTGGCATCAGGTGAACCGGAGACAACGGCCTTCGCGAGATCGATATCGGCCAGGCGTGCGGTGAGATCGGTTTCGCCGAGCATCTGATCCGCCGCCGCCGTCAGGTGTTCCGGAGCATTCGCGAGCCAGCGGCGGCGCAGGAACTCCCGTACTCCCACCGCCACATCGCTTTCCTGATTCTCGATGAACGGCCAGATCTCCGCCGGCGTCATGGACTCCAGCCCTGAGAGCAGCATCCGAAGCCGCTCCCGCTGTGCGGCGGAGACCGGTCCGGGACCGAAGTTCATCAAAGTGAGTGATGCCCACAGGGACGCGTCACCCAAGGTGTCGAGGACCGCCGCGCGGGCGATCAACCCACCGTAGGAGTGCCCCAGAAGGTGCACGGCACCCGCGTCGAGCCGCCTGGCGACAGCCACCACGTCGCGAGCGAGTTCGGACT
This sequence comes from Streptomyces sp. NBC_01508, assembly GCF_045040315.1. Classification (NCBI taxonomy): domain Bacteria; kingdom Bacillati; phylum Actinomycetota; class Actinomycetes; order Kitasatosporales; family Streptomycetaceae; genus Streptomyces; species Streptomyces sp. NBC_01508. The sequence goes on from NZ_CP109419.1 coordinate 735,756, forward strand.
TGGCGTACGAGGGCGCCGATGACGCCGGGCCGGTCTCGTGCTGGCCCCGGCCGTCCATGGCGAGGACGCGGTATCCCCCTTGGCTCAAGCCGGAAAGCACGGGGAGGAAGTCTTCTTTACTGCCCATGAATCCCGGCACGAGGAGCGCGGTCCCCCGGTACGGAACGAGATCCGCCGGCTCCGTGTCCAATACCGCGAATACGCCACGAGACGTACACAGACGCCGAGTTCGCGCGTTGGATGGCTTTTCGAGGGTCAGCAACTGGCTCACGCAGAGCATCATACGGCGGTGATCACCGTGCCCGGAGCACGGCTCGAAGCACCGCTCGAAGCACGGCTCGAACCGACCGCCGGCGGGTGTCAGCCCTCGGCCTCGGCCCTCACCTCACTCCTCGCCCGCGACGCGAGGTGTGGGAAGTTCCCTGGCCGGCCTGCGCAGGTGCCATCCGCCGACAATTCCCGTGACCCGCCACAGGGTCTTCTCCCGATCGCGCTGTTCCTGTCGCCGTGTCTCCCACGACAGGAGTCGCCGACCGTACAACTCCAGCCCCAGGTCGTTGATCTCGCTCTCCAACTCCTGGAGGTAGAGACCGACACGCTGGATCGCCTTGTTGCTGTCGCGCAGATATCCGACGGACCCGATGAACACCACCGCCACGACGAGGAACCGCCACGGGCCGAGTTCTCCGCCCCACGTCGCGGTGATGGCGGTGATCGCGGCGGCGTAACCCGCCATCTGCTGCCTGGCGTTGATCCTCTGCGTGACCTCGTTGCGTAGCGTGTCGTACTCTTTCATCCGCAGATCGATTACCGCGCGCTTCATTTCCTGCGTTTCCTCGGCCATCGGCTCTCCCGTGATCGGTGAAGATCCCCGCCCGGGATTCTTCCGCGACTGCCGACGGGCCCAATCAGATTTGAGCAACATTTGCGCCTCGGCGGGCCGAGTTGGGCCGCCCCGCCGGGGGCCATTCACGGGACAGCCGTCAGATGACGACCTGGCCCTTCCCGAGCGCGATGACCCCGTTCTCCGAGACCGTGTACAGCTCCTCGTCCCGGCCCGGATTGACACCGATCGTGGCGCCGGGCGGGACGTCCACGTTCTTGTCGAGGATCGAGCCGCGGACGACCGCGCCGCGCCCCACCCGTACGTTGTCGTGCAGCACCGAACCCTGCACCACCGCGCCCTCCTCGATCACCACGCCCGGAGACAGCACGGAGCGGGTCACCTGACCCCGGATGACACAGCCGGGACCCACGATCGACTCGCTCGCGATGCCGCCCGCCACGAACCGCGCCGGCGGGAGCTGGCCGGCGTGGGTGTAGATGGGCCAGCGTCTGTTGTCGAGATTGAACTCCGGCTGGCGGGAGATCAGATCCATGTGCGCGTCGTAGTACGAGTCGAGCGTGCCCACATCACGCCAGTAACCGTGCTCGCGCGGTGTCTCGCCCGGCACATGGTTGTCGTCGAAGTCGTACACCTGCGCCATGCCCTGTTCGGTGAGCATCGGCAGGATCGAACCGCCCATGTCGTGGACCGAGGTCCGGTCCTCGGAGTCCCGGTGCAGCGCGTCCACGAGGATCTTGGTGGTGAACAGGTAGTTGCCCATCGAGGCGAAGACACGCTCGGGGTCGCCCGGCAGCCCCGGCACGTCGGCCGGCTTCTCCTGGAACCGGTCGACATGGGTGCCGTCCGGGCCCGGCGTGATGATCCCGAACTGCGACGCCTCGGCGCGCGGCACCCTGATACCGGCGACGGTGACCCCGGCGCCGCTCTCGATGTGCCGCCGCAGCATCTGCCGGGGGTCCATGCGGTACACATGGTCGGCCCCGAACACCGCGATGTAGTCGGGCTGTTCGTCGTGGACGAGATTGAGGGACTGGAGGATCGCGTCCGCGCTGCCGAGATACCAGCGCGGTCCGAGCCGCTGCTGGGCGGGCACCGGCGTCACATAGTTCCCCAGCAGGCTGGACATCCGCCAGGTGGTGCTGACGTGGCGGTCCAGCGAGTGCGACTTGTACTGCGTCAGCACGCAGTTGCGCATGATGTCGCCGTTGACGAGATTCGACAGGACGAAGTCGACCAGGCGGTACGTGCCGCCGAAGGTCACCGCCGGTTTGGCGCGGTCGGCCGTCAGCGGCAGCAGCCGCTTGCCTTCCCCGCCCGCCAGCACGATCCCGAGCACCGAAGGTCCACCGCGCATCGCCGCTCCCTTGTTCGCGACCCACTACCGGTCGTCCGGATCTGTGCTTCTACCCGTGCTGACGGGACTTGAGCAGTTCCTCGTACACCTCGTACGTACGACGGGCCACCCGGTCCCAGCCGAACTCGCGCACCGCCCGGTCCCGCCCCGCCGCGCCCATCGCCACCGCCGACTCCGGATCGTCCAGGACCCGGTTGAGCGTCTCGGTGAGGGCCGACTCGAAGTCCTCCGGGTGCCGTTCGTCGTACGGCACCAGCAGGCCCGTACTCCCGTCGTCGACGACCTCCGGGATACCGCCGACCGCCGAGGCGACGACCGCGGTGCCGCAGGCCATCGCCTCCAGATTCACGATGCCCAGCGGTTCGTACACCGAGGGACAGACGAACGCGGTCGCGTGGCTGAGCAGTTGGACCACCTCGGGACGCGGCAGCATCTCGGGGATCCAGAACACCCCGTCCCGGCTCGCGCTCAGCTCGTCCACCAGTTCGCGGAACTCGGCGCCGATCTCCGGCGTGTCGGGCGCGCCCGCGCAGAGCACCAGCTGTGCCTCGGGGTCGAGCGCGCGGGCCGCGCGCAGCAGGTGCGGGACGCCCTTCTGGCGGGTGACGCGGCCGACGAACAGCACGAAGGGGCGGTCGGAGTCGATGCCGATCCGCTCCAGCACACCGGTGCCGCGGTCCGGGTGGTAGAGGCGGGTGTCAATGCCGTTGTGGATCACCCGCACCCGGTCCGGGTCGAGCGAGGGATAGCAGTCGAGGATGTCGGCGCGCATGCCGTGCGAGACGGCGACGACGGCGTCCGCCGCCTCCATCGCGGAGCGCTCGGCCCAGCCGGACAGCTCGTATCCGCCGCCCAGTTGCTCGGCCTTCCAGGGCCGCAGCGGCTCCAGCGAGTGGGCGGTCATCACATGCGGGATGCCGTGGAGCATCTTGGAGACATGGCCGGCGAGCGCCGCGTACCAGGTGTGCGAGTGCACCAGGTCGCTGCCTTCGACGGCGGCGGCCATCGCGAGATCGACGGAGAAGGTGCGCAGCGCGTCGTTGGCACCTTCGAGTCCGGGCGCGGCCCGGTGCCGTACGACACCCGGGGCGCGCTCCCCGTCACGGCCGCCGTCCTCGCCCCAGCAGTGCACGCGCAGGTCGGTCAGCTCACGCAGCTCGCGCGCCAGGAACTCCACATGGACGCCCGCGCCTCCGTACACGTCCGGGGGGTACTCCCGGGTGAGCAGCCCGACCTTCACGCCATACCCCCGTCGCCCGACGATCTCAGCAATGTCATGGTCACCCGGAAACCTCTTCCACGGAAGGGCGCGGCGGCGGCCGGTCGAAGACGCAGTCCCCGCAGAGGCCGCCGGACGGGCAACGGTAGTAGAGGCAGCAGCTGCGGCGCCGGAAGGATCCGTCCCGCGAAACGCCGGTGGATCGCAGGTCGGGGTGGGTGAACAGCTCCGCGCCGATCGCGGCGGCCCGCTCGCCCGCATCGGGCCGGCCGGTCCGCCGGCTCCAGGCACGCAGTTCGCGTACGGCTCCCGCGAGGGCGGAGCCGGCGTTGCCCCACAGCAGGCGGGGGGAGATCGGGCCGTCGGCGCGCACGGCCTCGGCCAGGGGGACGAGGTGGCCGTACTGGACCACCTCGCGCACCGCCGCCGCGAGGTCCGTGACGGGGGTGGCACCGGTGACCGCGCCGCCGGGGGCGGTCCCGGTGACCGGGAAGACGCGTGGCTCGGGCAGCCGGAGGTCGTCGGGTGAGGAGCCGCGGGGATCCCAGAACAGCCGGGCGGGGTCAAGGTCCGGGACCTCGCCGCGCAGCGCGGCCGAGCCCAGCGCGACCGACCACAGCCGCGCGGCGAGCCCCAACTGCGCGACGGAGGCGGCGACCCGGCGCTCGGGCGCGCCGAGCTTCGCGGCGACCGTGTCGACGCGCGCCGACAGGGGCTCGATGTCGCCCGCGTAGATCTGTGCGAACGGGAGGTACCCGCCGCCGTGCGCCCCCGGTGTCGCGAGCCTTTCGACCGCCCCCGTCCGCAGGGCGAAGAACCCGCCCACGGATCCCACCTCCACGAGATCCATCCGCGCTCCTTCCCCGATGACCACCTGCCGTCACTTTCCGTAACGTCCGGTGGTCGCGAGAGGTGCCCGGACCGGGGCACCTCGTACACCCGGCGCCTACACCCGGGGGCGGGGGCCACCACCGCGGGAATGACTCCGGCCCTCCCGACGTACTACTACAGCAGTACGTCGGAATGCCGTCTTCAGGACGACGACTAATCGCACCAGGCGAGAGATCGTGGATATATGAGTGCACTCGCGCTGTCCGTGCTGCTGTCACTGGTCTCCGCGGTCGCGTATGCGGCCGGGGCGATCCTTCAGGAGCGCGTCGCGGCGGATACGCCCGCCCGTCCCTACGCGCCCCTGCACCACGGCGTGTGGTGGGCCGCTGTGGCGTTGAACGGCGTCGGTGCGCTGCTGCACGTCGTGGCGCTGGCGTACGGCCCGCTGAGCCTCGTACAGCCCCTGGGCGCGCTGACGATCGTCTTCGCGCTGCCGATGGCGGCCGTCTTCGTCCGCCGCAAGGCGGGGGCCGCCGCCTGGCGCGGCGCCCTCATGGCGACGCTCGGACTGGCCGGACTGCTCGCGCTGACCGGCTCCGCCGGCTCCCACTCGCTGGGCTCGGGCGAGCGCATGGTGGTGGCGGGCGCCGCCGTGGGCGTGGTGGCCCTGCTGTTCCTGATCGCGCAGGCCGTGCACCGTCCGGCCGTCCGTAGTGTGCTGCTGGCCGCGTCGGCCGGTGTGGCCTTCGGTATCGCCTCGGTGTTCACCAAGACCGTCGCCGTCAACTGGACCGAGGGCACGTTCACCGGTCAGGTCCCGAGCATGCTGGTCATAGCGGGCCTCGCGGCGGCCGGTCTGCTGCTGTCGCAGGCCTCCTACCGAGGTGCGGGGCTCGCCGCCCCGCTGGCCACGGTCACGGTCGTGAATCCGGTCGTCGCCGCCGCCGTCGGGCTCACCCTCTTCAACGAGGGATTCCGGTACGGCCTGACGGGCGCCCTGCTGGCCCTCGGCTTCGGCGTGTTGACCGCCGGCGGACTGGTCCTCCTGACGTCGGAGCGGCTCGCAGCGCAGACGGCGGCGACCGCGACGGCGAACGCCTTGGAATCGGCCGATACGGCGCCGGACGCCGGGACGCCCGGGGCGACGGCCGCGCACCACCACGCCTCGCCGGACCGCGCGGCCTGGCACCTGATCCCGTGCCGGGGGGCGCACAAGCCGGAGCACAGGCCGGAGCACAAGGCGATGCGCCGTACGGTGCGGCGGACCGTCCGCTCAGAGGCGGACGCCACCCGCCCTGAGGTACGAGACGGGGTCGATGTCGGAGCCGTATCCGGGCCCCGTACGCATCTCGAAGTGGAGATGCGGTCCCGTGCTGTTTCCGGTCGATCCTGAACGCGCGATGCGCTGACCCGCGTTCACCTTCTGACCATCACGCACGTTGAGCGCCGACAGGTGGGCGTACTGGCTGTACTTGCCGTCCGCGTGCCGGATGACGACCTGGTAGCCGTACGAACCCTCCCAGCCCGCCGACACGACCGTGCCGCCCGCCACGGCCTTCACCGACGTGCCGGTGGGAACGGGGAAGTCGACGCCGGTGTGGTAGCCGCTCGCCCAGGAGCCGGCCTTGCGGTACGGGGTGCCGGTGCCCGCGCTGACCGGGGCGCTGAAGTCGGACGACTGCTTCGGCTTCTCGGCCGTCTTCGGCTTCGAGACCTGCTGCTTGGGCTGTTCCTTCGGCTTCTGCGCCTGCGGCTTCGGCTTGGGCTTCTCGGCCTGCTTGGACGGCTGCGCCTTCGCGGCGGGCTTCTTCGCCTCCTCCTTCTTGGGAGGGGCGGGCGCCTCGGCGGCCGGCTTGTCCTTCGCCGGGGACGGGACACGCAGGACGAGCTTCTGCCCGGGGAAGATCAGATCGGGGTCGCTGCCGATGACCCTGCGGTTCTCCTCGTACAGCCGCTGCCAGCCACCCCGTATCTCCTCGGAGGCGGCGATCCCGGAGAGCGAGTCGCCTCCCGCCACGGTGTAGCCCTCGCGCTCGGTCGGCACGGACGTGGGCGACGCGGCCTTCTTGGGATCGCTGCGAGGCGCGCTCTTCGTCGTGTCGCTCGCCTTGCGCGCGGACGCGGCGTTCCCCGGTGACACGTCGGGGGCGTCGCCGCCGCGCGTGAGGCCGGCCTTGACCGAGCAGTGGGGCCACGCCTGCGGACCCTGTCCCTTGAGGACCTTCTCGGCTATGGCGATCTGCTGGTCCTTGGTGGCGAGGTCGGCGCGCGCCGCGTACTGGCCGCCGCCGAACGCCTCCCAGGTGGACTGGCTGAACTGGAGCCCGCCGAAGTAGCCGTTGCTGGTGTTGATCTGCCAGTTGCTCGTGGACTCGCAGGCCGCGACCTTCTCCCACGTGTCCACCGGCGCCGCACTGACCGTGCCCGCCCCGATGAGTGGCAGCGCGATGCCCGCGCCGCTCGCCGTGACGGTGAGCGACGCACGGTTGATACGGCTCGGCTGATATCTGCGGTGCCGACCGGTTGCGGCCATGATCGCGGCTCCCCCACTGGCTGGTACGGACGTCTGGGACACGTCGCAATCGGTCAACTTAGGGCAGTCGCTTGTGCAATGACAAGGGCTCACCTGACGGCTCACCCGGGGAGCCCGCGCGCACCGTGTGCGCCCGCTGTGCGTCGTCGCAGCCCGGAGACCGGCATTGACAGGCCCCGCACCGTCCGGCGAGTCTGGGGCGAGGCGATGGGAGAGCGCTCTCCAAGAGGATTGAAGCAGGGATTGAAGGGGGCCCGCATGGCCGAGGACGAGACCGAGACCGAGCGACTGCTGGAGAAGCTCGACATCGGGCAGAAGGTCCGTCTGCTGACGGGCGCCAGCAATTGGCGTACGTACGCCGAACCGGCCGTGGGGCTGCGCCCTCTCACGATGTCCGACGGACCGGCCGGGGTACGCGGCGAGGCCTGGGACGAGCGGCAGACCTCCCTCGTACTGCCGTCACCGACCGCTCTCGCGGCCTCCTGGGACGAGGAGTTGGTGCGCAAGCTCGGCGGGCTGCTGGCCGCCGAGGCGCGCCGCAAGGGCGTCCAGGTGCTGCTCGCCCCGACGCTGAATCTGCACCGGTCGCCACTCGGCGGGCGGCACTTCGAGTGCTTCTCCGAGGATCCTCTGCTGACCGCGCGTACGGGCGTCGCCTCGTCACCGGCGTACAGCAGGGCGGTGTGGCGGCCACGGCCAAACACTTCGTGGCCAACGACGCGGAGACCGACCGGCTGCACGTCGATGTGCGGGTGGCCGAGCGCACCCTGCGCGAGCTGTATCTGGCCCCGTTCGAGGCGGCGGTGGAGGCCGGCGTCTGGGCGGTGATGTCCGCGTACAACAAGGTCAACGGCGTGACCATGTCGGCGAGTCCGCTTCTCGACCACCCCCTCAAGGGGGGACGGCCGGTCGCGGGCGAGCCGCCGGGCGAGGTCGGGTGGGGCTTCGACGGACTGGTCGTCTCCGACTGGGGCGCGGTGCGCTCGCTGTGCGACAGCGCGCGCTCGGGTCAGGATCTCGCCATGCCGGGCCCGGCGAGCCCGTGGGCGGCCGGGCTGTTCGCCGCCGTGACGGCGGGCCTGATCGACGAGGCGCGGATCGACGACAAGGTACGGCGGCTGCTGCGGCTGGCCCGGCGGGTGGGGGCACTGGGTTCCGCCGGGGGCCTGCCGGCCCCGTCCGACGGCCGGCGGACGCTGCTGCGGCGGGCCGTCGCCGCCGGTACGGTCCTGCTGCGCAACGAGCGGGACGTACTGCCGCTGGATCCGGCACAGTCGCGCCGCGTCGCCGTGATCGGCCCGCACGCCACGGCCGTACGGATCCAGGGTGGCGGCAGCGCCGAGGTGTTCCCGTCGTCCGTGGTCACACCGCTGGCGGGGATCGAGGCGGCCCTGCGCGAAGCCGGTGGGGCCGGGGTGACGTACACGCCCGGACTGCCGCCACACACCCGCCCACGGCCGCTGGACCCGGCCTGGACGCGTGATCCGCGCGACGGCGAACCGGGCGTTCTCGTACGGCTCCTGGACGCCCACGGCGCCGAACTGCACGCCGAACACCGGCTGTCGGGCCGCATCGTGGAACCGGCCCGCGTCGCTGGCGCGGTCACCGTGGAAATCCGCGCCCTCGTCCGGCCCACGCAGAGCGGGAGTTGGACGCTGGGGGTGGGCGGCTGGGGGCTCATGTCCCTGTCCGTGGACGGCCGCACGCTGCTGTCCGGCGAGTACCCGCTCGACAGCGACGACCCGACCCGCGTGCACGTCTCGCCGCCCTACCGGTGCGCGGAGGCAGAGTTGGCCGAGGGCGTGGAGTCGGAGGTGGTCGCGCGGCGGCGGCTGGAACCCGGGACGGGCGTGGCGACGCTGCTGGCCGCCGCCCCTCCGCCGGGTGACGCGCCGACGGCACTCGCCGCCGCCGTGGCCGCCGCGCGGAACGCCGATGTCGCCGTGGTCGTGGTGGGCACGACCGAGGAGAGCGAGTCCGAGGGCCGCGACCGCGAGTCGCTCGCCCTGCCCGACGGGCAGGACGCGCTCGTACGGGCGGTGGCCCGCGCGAACCCGCGCACGGTGGTGCTGGTGAACTCGGGCGGCCCGGTCGCGCTGCCCTGGCACCGCGACGTACCCGCGCTGCTCCTCGCCTGGTTCCCCGGCCAGGAGGCCGGACACGGCCTGGCCGACGTGCTGTTCGGCCGTGCCGAGCCCGGCGGGCGGCTGCCGACGACCTGGGCGCTCGCCCAGGAGGACGTCCCGGTGCTCGACACCCTGCCGCACGACGGACGTCTTTCTTACGAGGAGGGCATCCACATCGGCCACCGCGCGTGGCTGCGCGCCGGGGCGGAGCCCGCGTACTGGTTCGGGCACGGCCTCGGCTACACCACATGGACGTACGAGGGGATGGACGCGCCCTCCGCCGTGGGCGGGTCCGGGGCGGACGGGTCCGGGGCCGGTGTCGACGTACGCGTACGGCTGCGCAACACCGGCCCGCGCAGGGGCCGTGAGGTCGTCCAGGTCTATGTGACCAGGACGGACACGGCGGTCGACCGGCCGGTGCGGGCGCTCGCGGGTTACGCGGCGGTGGAGGCCGGCCCCGGCGAGGAGGCCGTGGCGACCGTACGGCTCGCGGCGCGGGCGCTGTCGCACTGGTCGGCCGACCAGGGGCGCTGGGAGACGGAACCTGGCGAGTTCACGCTCCTGGCGGGTTCCTCGGCGGGAGAGCTGCCGCTCAGCACCACCGTCACGGTGGCGGCGTCGGGGCCGCTCACGCCGGGCGCGCCGATGGAGAGCGCTCTCCACTGATGCTATAAATGCGTCTCATGACGGAGGACTCACGAGGGGCCGGCGCGCCCACGCTGGAGGATGTGGCCAGGGCGGCCGGAGTCTCACGTGCCACCGTCTCGCGCGTCATCAACGGCGTACGCAACGTCGACCCGGTGATCCAGGCGGCCGTACGGGACGCGGTGGCCGTCACCGGGTACACGCCGAACCGCGCGGCCCGCTCACTGGTCACCCGCAAGGCCGACTCGATCGCCCTGGTGGTGTCGGGCGCCGGGAACGATCCGCCACCGGTCGCCGCGACGGCGGGGTCCGGGGCGGCGGGTTCCGCGACGGCTTCCACCGCTGATTCGGCGACCGACCGGCGCGACGGTGGCCACGAGGCCGCCGGATTCGACGGCGGCGTGGGCTCCTTCATGACGGACGTCTTCGCCGACCCGTTCTTCGGCCGGGTGGTGACGGGCGTCGTCAACTTCCTTCGCCCGCACGGGATTCACCCGGTGCTGATGTTCGCCGAGACCTCGCGTGCGCGGGACGAGGTGGTCTCGTACCTCCGTCAGGGCAGCGCCGACGGCGCACTCGTCGTCTCGACCCACGCCGAGGACCCGCTGCCCGCGCTGATCACGGACGCGGGTCTGCCCGCCGTGCTGTACGCGCGCCCCGCCCGTCCGGTACGGATCAGCTACGTCGACCTGGCCCACCAGGACGGCGCCCGGCTGGCCGCCGAGCATCTGCTCGCCCGTGGCCGCCGGCGGATCGTCACCATCGCGGGGCCGCTCGACGTACCGGCGGGGCAGGACCGGCTGGCGGGCTTCCGGGACACGATGGCCCGGCACGGGCATCCGTACGTCCCCGTGACCGAGGGCCTGTTCACCGAGGAGAGCGGCGCGGCGGCCATGGAGCGACTGCTGGCCGAACACCCGGATCTGGACGGGGTGTTCGCGGCGAACGACCTGATGGCCGTGGGGGCGTGCCAGGTGCTGCGGGAGCGTGGGCGGCGGGTGCCGGAGGATGTCGCGGTGATCGGCTTCGACGACAGCCGCGCGGCGGCGGCCTGCCGGCCGGCGCTGACGACGGTGCGGCAGCCGGTGGAGGACATGGCGGCGGAGATGGCGCGGCTGCTGCTGGATCGCCTGGCGCGGCCGGACCGCCCCGTGACGTCGGTGATCTTCGAACCCACGCTGGTGGTACGGGCCTCGGCCTGACCGACTGGCCGGGTTCTGTCCTCAATCGCCGGACGGGCTGATCTTGCCCACGCGGCACGCCAGGACACCGGCCCTGCGGCCGGGGCTTGTCCTCAAACGCCGGACGGGCTCGAAAGGCGCGCCCCGGCCGGGGCCGTGCGCCCACGCAGGCAGGAAGCCGGCCCCACCGGCCGGGCATCGTCCTCAAACGCCGGACGGGCTGGACAGTGCGGACGGGCTCGAAAGTCGCACCCCGGCCACGGCCGCGCACCCACCCACGCAGGACGCCGGCCCCACCAGCCCGGCATCGTCCTCAAACGCCGGACGGGCTGAGTCGTCAAGCCCGTCCGGCGATTGAGGACACCGCCCACCGGCCGTCACGGACGGGGCTCCGCCGAGGTGGGGGACCAACGCGGTGGCACCCGCCCCTGGACCGCCGGGGGCAAGGGGCGGGTGCCACCGCGGGACAGGAAGTCCGTCAGCGGCAGCGTCGCCGCGCCGACCGTGACCGCGTCGGGGCCCAGCCGGCCCATCTCGACCGTCGCCCGCGCCCCCGTGTGCCGCAGCGCGTACTCACGCGCATAGCGGCGGATGTCCGGCAGCAGGTGCGGGCCGATCAGGAGGCCCGCCCAGCCGCCGAGGAGTACCCGTTCGGGCAGGAACAGGTTGATCAGGTCGGCGACGGCCGCGCCGAGGCATTCCGCCGTCTCGTCGAGCAGTGCCACGGCGACCGGGTCGGGCGCGGGTCCGCCCGGCGGCGGGAAGGCGGCGGTCAGCAGGGCCGCGAGGGCCGTCTCGTCGTCCGCGTCGGCGGGCAGTGGCCCGCCGGCCTCCTGCCAGCGTTCGCGCATCGCCTCGGCGCCCGCGTACGCCTCCAGGCAGCCGATGGAGCCGCAGCGGCAGCGGCGGCCCCGCAACTGCACCGTGGTGTGGCCCCATTCGAGCGCGCCGCTTCGCTGGTTCTCGTCGAGCGTGCCGCCTTCGCCACCGTGAATCACGCTGGCGCCGACGCCGGAACCGATGAGCGCGATCGCCGCGGTGCCGGTGCCCCGGCCGCCGCCGAACCACATCTCGGCCTGCCCCAGTGTCTTGGCGCCGTTGTCGATGAAGAGCGGGACCTCGGCGGGTATGTCGACGGCGGCGCGCAGCAGTTTCTCGAAGGGTACGGCGGTCCAGCCCAGGGTCTGGCCGTGGACGACCGCGCCCTCGGGGCCGTCGCGTTCGATGATGCCGGGGACGCCGATGCCGATGCCGAGGAGTTCGCGGGGGTCGGCCCCGGCGTCCCGCAGGACGTGGGCGACTCCGGTGCGCACGTGCGCGACGATGCGTTCGACGTCGTGGCCGTGCTGGGCCAACAGTCTTTCGGTGCGGGCGAGTTCGGTCAGGGACAGGTCGAAGAGTTCGACGCGGACGCGGGTCTCCCCGATGTCGATGCCGATGAGGAGCGCGCCGCCGGGGGCGACGCGCAGCAGTGTGCGCGGCCTGCCGCCGTCGGAATCGACCACTCCGGCCTCCTCCAGGAGGCGTTCGGCGGCGAGTTCGGTGACGACGTTGCTGATGGAACCTGAACTCAGTCCGGTCGCGGGACCGAGCTCCTGACGGCTCAACGGCCCGTCGAAATACAACCGTTGCAACACCCTCGCCCGGTTGCCCCTGCGCAGGTCACGCACTGTTCTTCTGTCCCGTTCGGCCATGGTGCTCCTTCCCAGCAGGCAACATACCCCGGTCCCAGACCTTGACGCGACCTTCCCTCACCTCTTAAATCACGACATAAATTAAGCCGTGAGGCAGCGTTCGACTCTCGAACACAAGCCACCCCGGAAAGGGGCCACCCATGCGCAGAATCAGAGCTGCGGCAGTCGTCACCCTCGCCACCGCCCTGGCCGCCACCGTCACCGGATGCGGCGGTGGCACGTCCACCGACGAGGGCGGCGGCAACGACTCGCCGAAGACCCTCACCTACTGGGCGTCCAACCAGGGCCCCAGCATCGAGGCCGACAAGAAGATCCTCACTCCCGAACTGAAGAAGTTCGAGAAGGAGACGGGGATCAAGGTCAAGCTCGAAGTGGTGCCGTGGTCCGATCTGCTCACCCGGATCCTGGCCGCCACCACGTCCGGGCAGGGACCCGACGTGCTGAACATCGGCAACACCTGGTCGGCCTCACTCCAGGCGACCGGCGCGCTGCTGCCGTGGGACGACAAGAACTTCGAGGCGATAGGCGGCCGGGACCGCTTCGTCGACTCGGCCGTCGCCTCCGCCGGTGCCGAGGGGCAGCCGCCCGCCGCCGTACCGCTGTACTCGCTCGCGTACGCGCTCTACTACAACAAGCGGATGTTCGCGGACGCCGGCATCGACGGACCGCCCGCCACCTGGGACGAGCTGGTCGCCGACGGCAAGAAGCTGTCCAAGGACGGCAAGTGGGCGCTGGGCGCCGAGGGCGGCAATCTGTCCAACAACATCCACCAGGTCTTCGCGCTCGGCCAGCAGCACGGCGACGACTTCTTCGACGCGTCGGGCAAGCCGACGTTCACCACCGAAGGCAATGTGGCCGCCGTCAAGCAGTACGTCGACCTCATGGCCAAGGACAAGATCATCGCTCCGGGCAACGCGGAATACGCCCAGAACCAGTCGCTGACCGACTTCGCCAAGGGCAGGACGGCGATGGTGCTGTGGCAGGCCGCGGCCTCGACGTTCGCCTCCCAGGGCATGAAGCCCGCGGACTGGGGCGCCGCGCCCGTACCCGTGCCGTCCGGCGCGCCCGGCACCGGCAAGCAGGTGAACTCCATGGTCGCCGGCATCAACATCGCCGTCTTCAAGAACACCAAGAACGTCGACGGCGCGAAGAAGTTCGTCAAGTTCATGACGAGCGACGCCGAACAGAGGCTCCTGAACAAGACCTACGGGTCGATCCCGCCCGTCGCCGCGGCCCAGGCCGACCCGGCGTTCGCCGCGCCCGATCTGAAGGTTCTGCGCGACACCCTCGCCAACAGCGCGGCGCCGCTCCCCCAGGTGCCCGAGGAGTCGCAGTTCGAGACCGCCGTCGGCACCGCCGTCAAGGACCTGTGGGCGGACGCCGCCTCAGGGACCCCCGTGACGACCGAGTCCGTCAAGAAGCGGCTGGACAAGGCCCAGCAGCAGATGCGGCAGTGAGGCACCGCCCATGACGTCCACCGTGACTCCCCCGACTCCCCCCGTACACACGTCGGGCAGCGGTGCGGACCAGGGCGACGGGGGTGCGCGGCGGCGGCGTCTGCCGCGCGTCCCCGACCGGATCCGCCATGGCGGGCTGCCCTACCTTCTGCTGCTCCCGGCCGTCCTGCTCGAACTGCTCGTGCACATCGTCCCGATGGTGATCGGGATCGTCATGAGCTTCCGCGAACTGACGCAGTTCTACATCAACAACTGGGACAAGGCGCCGTGGCGGGCGTTCGACAACTACAAGATCGCCGTGGACTTCGACGCCCCGCTCGGCGAGGCGCTGCTCCACTCCTTCTACGTCACCTGTGTCTTCACCGTCATCACGGTCGGTCTGTCCTGGCTGTTCGGCATGGCCGCCGCGATCATGCTCCAGGAGAACTTCCGCGGCCGGGGCCTGCTGCGGGCCATCTTCCTCACGCCGTACGCGCTGCCGGTGTACGCCGCCGTCATCACCTGGGCGTTCATGTTCCAGCGCGACAACGGCATCATCAACCATGTCCTGCACGACCAACTCGGCCTCACCGACGAGCCGTCGTTCTGGCTCATCGGTGACAACAGCTTCATCGCGCTGGTCGTCGTCGCCGTCTGGAAGTCCTGGCCGTTCGCCTTCCTCATGCTGATGGCGGGGCTCCAGAACATCCCGCGCGAGCTGTACGAGGCGGCGTCCATCGACGGCGCGGGCATCTGGCAGCAGATCCGCAGGATCACCCTGCCGTCGCTGCGGCCGGTCAACCAGGTGCTGGTGCTGGTGCTGTTCCTGTGGACGTTCAACGACTTCAACACGCCGTACGTCCTGTTCGGCGACTCGGCGCCCGAGGCGGCCGACCTGATCTCGATCCATATCTACCAGTCGTCCTTCGTCACCTGGAACTTCGGTACGGGCTCCGCGATGTCCGTCCTGCTGCTGCTCTTCCTGCTGCTGGTGACAGCGGTCCACCTGGTGGCCACCTCGCGCGGAGGGAAGGGTTCCGATGCCGCATAAGGCCCTGGCCTGCAAGGCCGGATCTCCGCTGGCTCCCCCGGCGTCCTTCCTGTGGACCCGCCGGATCATCCTGGCGTTCCTCGCCGCCTTCGCGCTGCTGCCCGTCTGTGTGATGGTCAGCAGCTCCTTGAAGCCGCTTGAGGATGTGACGGGCAAGTTCCAGTGGATCCCGTCCGAGATCACCATCCGCCCGTACTTCGACATCTGGGACACCGTCCCGCTCGCGCACTACTTCATGAACTCGCTGATGGTGGCGGGCGCGGCGACGGTGCTTTCGGTGACGATCGCGGTGTTCTCCGCGTACGCCGTGAGCCGCTACCGGTTCAAGGGCAAGCGCGTCTTCACCGTCACGGTGCTCTCGACGCAGATGTTCCCGGGCATCCTGTTCCTGCTCCCGCTGTTCCTGATCTTCGTCAATATCGGCAACAGCACGGGCGTCGCCCTGTACGGGTCGCGGGGCGGGCTCATCCTCACCTATCTGACCTTCTCGCTCCCCTTCTCCATCTGGATGCTGATCGGGTACTTCGACTCCATCCCGAGGGATCTGGACGAGGCGGCGATGGTGGACGGCTGCGGCCCGTTCGGCGCCCTGTTCCGGGTGGTCGTGCCGGCCGCGATCCCCGGCATCGTGGCCGTGTCGGTCTACGCGTTCATGACGGCGTGGGGGGAAGTGCTCTTCGCGTCCGTGATGACGAACGACGAGACCCGCACGCTCGCCGTCGGTCTCCAGGGCTACGCCACCCAGAACGACGTGTACTGGAACCAGATCATGGCGGCCTCGCTCGTCGTCAGCGTGCCGGTCGTCGCCGGATTCCTGCTCCTCCAGCGCTATCTCGTCGCCGGACTGACGGCGGGAGCGGTGAAGTGACGCGTCGTCACGTCACCCCCCGCCAAGTGGTTCACCGTCAACCCATTCCTCAAGTGGCCTCTGCAGAAAGGCAGTCAGTGAACGACCTCAACACCCTTCCCCACGATTTCCTCTGGGGCGTCGCCACCGCCGCCTACCAGATCGAGGGCGCCGTCGCCGAGGACGGCCGCTCGCCCTCGATCTGGGACACCTTCTCCCACACCCCCGGCAAGGTCGACAACGGCGACACCGGGGACATCGCCTGCGACCACTACCACCGGGTGCCCGAGGACATCGGCCTGATGAAGCGGCTCGGGGTCGGCTCGTACCGCTTCTCGGTCGCCTGGCCGCGTGTCGTGCCCGGCGGCGACGGGCCGGTGAACGAGGCCGGGATCGGCTTCTACGACCGGCTGGTGGACAGCCTGCTGGAGGCGGGCATCACCCCGTTCGCCACGCTCTACCACTGGGACCTCCCGCAGACGCTCCAGGACCGCGGCGGCTGGCCGGCCCGCGAGACGGCCGAACACTTCGCCTCCTACGCCTCCGTCGTCGCCGAGCGCCTGGGCGACCGGGTGACGGACTGGGCGACCCTCAACGAGCCGCTGTGCTCCGCGTGGATCGGCCATCTGGAGGGCCGGATGGCGCCGGGGCTCACCGACATCGAAGCCGCCGTGCGCGCCTCGTACCATCTGCACCTCGGCCACGGGCTCGCCGTCCAGGCCATCCGCGCGGCCTCCTCCGACGCCCGCGTCGGCATCGTCAACAACCTCAGCCCGATCGAGGCGGCCACCGACCGCGAGGCGGACCGGGCGGCGGCGGTGCGGGCCGACGGCCACATCAACCGCTGGTGGCTGGACCCCGTCCACGGGCGCGGCTACCCGCAGGACATGCTCGACGTGTACGGGGTGGAGCTGCCCGAGCGCCCCGGCGACCTTCGGACCATCGCCGCGCCACTGGACTGGCTGGGGCTCAACTACTACTTCCGCCAGGTCGTCACCGACGACCCGGCCGGGCCGGCGCCGTACGCCAAGCAGGTCTATCTGCCCGGCGTACGTCACACGGGCATGGACTGGGAGGTGCACGCGGACGGCCTGGAGGAGCTGCTGCTGCGGCTGGCCGGCCAGTACGGCGCACAGCGCGTCTACGTCACCGAGAACGGCTCGGCCTACCCGGACGTCCTGCGGGACGACGGCACGGTCGACGACCCGGAGCGCACCCGCTATCTGGAGGAGCATCTGGCGGCCTGCGCCCGTGCCGTACGCAAGGGGGTGCCGCTGGCCGGGTACTTCGCGTGGTCGCTGCTGGACAACTTCGAGTGGGCCTACGGCTACGACAAGCGGTTCGGCCTCGTCCATGTCGACTACGCGTCGCAGCGGCGGACGATCAAGTCGAGCGGACACCGCTATGCCGAGATCATCCGCGAGTCGGCGGCCCGCAGCCACAAGGCGGCCTGAGTCGTGAACACATGTCCCCGGCAGCGGTCACCACCGCTGTCGGGGACGGGAGTTACCCGGTTGAACTGACGTTACGTCAGAGACGCGCCGCCGGGAGCGACGGCTCCGTGCCCGCCTGTGCGACCACGGAGGCCGCCACCCGCGAGGCGAAGTCCAGCATGTCCCGCAGCGGCGTCGGGGTGAACTCCGGCAGGTGGCCGGTGTGGACGCCGCGCGTGACCAGCCAGGTGAGCACGGCCGCCATGAACGCGTCGCCCGCGCCGATGGTGTTGACCACCTCGACCGGAACGGCGGGCACGGACACCGGCTCGGCGGAGTCCTCCGAGTAGGCCGTACTCCCCCGCGATCCCCTGGTCAGCACGACCAGCCGGCCACCGGCGGCGAGCCGGCGGCATGTCTCGTCGGGCGTCGAGTCCGGCCACAGGCGCGCCAGGTCCTCGTCGCTGGCCTTGACCACCTGGCCCAGCTCGCACAGTTCGCGCAGCTGGCGCCGCCCGCTGTGCGTGTCGAGCGTGCGGTCCTCGCGCACGTTCGGATCCACCACCAGCAGCGGCCTCCCGGCCGCCGCCGCGCGTGCCGTCGCCGCCACGGCCGAGGCCGCGGGTTCGACGACGGCGGCGAGGCCGCCCACGTACACGGCGGCGAAGCGCTCCACGTCCGTGCGGTGCGGCAGTTGGAAGGTCGCCGTCCGCTGGAGGTGGAAGTGGTAGCCGGTGCCCTCGGGGCCGGGGTCCGCGACGGCCAGCGCCGTGGGGAGGTCCGGCCGGGCGCAGAGGCCAAGCTCGACTCCCGCCGAGCGAAGCCGCCGTTCGATCGACCGGGCGAACCCGTCGCTCCCGAGGGCGCCGGCGAACCAGCTCGGCGTGGACAGCCGGGCCAGTCCGGTGGCCACGTTCGCGGGGGCGCCGCCGGGCTGGGCCAGGTGTGCCTGAGCTCCGCCGGCCGCCGGCACCAGGTCGATCAGCGCCTCACCCATCACCAGGACGGCGCCGGGACCCGGTACGGGGTCCGGTGCCGGGCCGGGCGTATCGGTCACGGCTGCACCACGATCTTGCGGCCCTGGCCCGCCTTGAACCGCTCGATGGCCTGCGGGTACTGCTCCAGCGGCAGCCGGTCGCTGATGAACACGGCGGGGTCGAGGACCCCGGTGGCGAACAGCGCGGCGGCCCGCTCGTAGCTGTGCAGCACCGCCATCGAGCCGGTGATGGTGATCTCCTGGTTGTAGATCTTGTACGGCTCGATGACCGCCGTCGTCGCGTAGTCGGAGACGCCGAACTGAAGGAACGTCCCGCCCTTGGCGACCCGGCCGAGGCCGTCCTGGATCGCGCCCGCGTTGCCGGTCGCGTCGATGACGACGTCCCAGCCGCCGGGCCGCTCGAACTCCTCGGCCGAGGCGCCCGCGCGGGAACAGCCGAGCTTGGACGCGGTGGCCAGGCGCTCGGGGTTGATGTCCAGGATGTCGACGCCCGCGGCGCCGGTGCGCTTGGCCAGCTCCAGCATCATCAGGCCCATGGTGCCCGAGCCGTAGATCAGCACATCGGCGCCGAGCGTGCTGCTCAGCACGTCGTAGCCGCGTACGGCGCAGGACAGTGGCTCGATGAGCGCCGCGTCCCGTACGTCCACGTGGTCGGGCAGTTTGACGCAGTTGGCCACCGGCGCGACGGCGAACTCGGCGGCGCCGCCGGGAACACTGACCCCGATCGCGTTCCACCGGTCGCAGAGGTTGCCGCGACCGGCCCGGCAGTAACGGCACTCGTGGCAGTACAGCGACGGGTCGACGGCGACCTTGTCACCCACCACCAGCTCCGTGACCTCGGCACCGACGCCCACGATCTCGCCGGCGAACTCGTGGCCCGGCACGATCGGCAGCGTCGGTGCGAACTCGCCCTGGAGGATGTGCAGATCGGTACCGCAGATACCGCAGGCGGAGACGGACACGACGACATCGCGCGGGCCCGGGGTCGGGTCGGGGACCGTGGTGACGGACACCTTGCCGACACCTTCGACGATCGCTGCCCTCATTTGACGGCTCCAAGAGAAAGGCCCTGGACCAGTTTGTCCTGGGCGGCGAAGCCGGCGGCGAGCACCGGCAGGGACACGACGACGGAAGCGGCGCACAGCTGGGCGAGGAAGAGGCCCTGGCTGGTGACGAATCCGGTCAGGAAGACGGGCGCTGTCTGCGCTGTCACGCCGGTCAGGACCCGGGCGAAGAGCAGTTCGTTCCAGCTGAAGATGAAACAGATCAGCGCGGTGGCCGCGATACCGGGGGCGGCGACGGGCGCCACGACCCGGATCAGGACAGTGGGCAGCCGGGCGCCGTCCACCTGTGCGGCCTCGATGATGGAGACCGGCACGTCCGCGAGGAAGGACTGCATCATCCAGACCGCGATCGGCAGATTCATCGAGGTGTAGAGGATGACGAGCAGCCAGATGTTGTCCAGCATCCCCACGTTCTTGGCGAAGAGATAGACCGGCAGCAGTCCGGCGACGACCGGCAGCATCTTCGTGGAGAGGAAGAAGAACATCACGTCCGTCCATTTGCGGACGGGCTTGATGGACAGCGCGTACGCCGCCGGCAGCGCCAGCACCAGGACGAACAGGGTCGAGAACACGGACGCCGTCACCGAGTTGATCAGCGGCGGCCAGGGGCTCGCCCCGCCCTCGGCGCCGAAGAACGCGCTGTAGTTGTCGAAGGTCAGCGGCGCGGTGAGGGACGGCGGGTTGGTCGCCGCGTCCGTCTCCGAGTGCAGGGACGTGAGGAGCATCCACAGCGCGGGGAAGCAGAAGACGATCCCGATCACCCAGGCCAGCAGCCCCAGCGCGGTGGAACGCCGCTTGGCGCGCCGGGCCTCGGGGCCGTACGTGTCCTGCTGCCGTACGCGGGTGGACGCCTTGCCGGGGGCGGCCGCGGTCTTCGGTGCGGAGAGTGTGCTCATGCGCGCTTCGCCTCCTCACTGAAGAGGGACGAGACGACGCGCAGGGCGAAGGTCGCGATCACGATGGTGCCGATCACGACGACCACGCCTGCCGCGGAGGCCAGTCCGTACTCGTGAGCCTGGTAGAAGGTCTGGTAGATGGTGTAGGGCAGGTTGGCCGTGCCGAGTCCGCCCGCGGTGATGGTGAACACGGCGTCGAAGTTCTGCACGATGTAGATCGAGCCGAGCAGGACGCCGAGTTCGAGGTAGCGGCGCAGATGAGGCAGGGTCAGGAAGGCGAACATCTGCCAGGCGTTCGCGCCGTCCAGGCGTGCCGCCTCCATCATGTCCAGCGGCCTGCTCTGGAGTCCGGCCAGCAGGATGAGCATCATGAACGGCGTCCACTGCCACACGAGCGACGCCTCGACGGCGAGCAGCGGCATGTCCGAGATCCAGTCGGGCTGCGACGGGTTCTCGACGCCGAACAGTCCGGTGAACCAGGCCCAACCGCCGTTCAGCAGGCCGTACTCGGGGTTGTAGAGGACGTGCTTCCACAGCAGCGCCGCCGAGACGGGCACCAGCAGGAAGGGCGTGATGAGCAGCGTACGGACGAAGCCCCGGCCCATGAACTCGCGGTCGAGCAGCAGCGCGAGCAGCAGTCCGAGCACCACGCTGGCGATCACGACGCTCGCGGTGAGCAGCATCGTCGTGAACACCGAGTCACGCAGGTCCGCGTCGGTGAACACGGAGCCGTAGTTGGACAGTCCGGAGAAGCCGCGGGCGTCCGGGTTGAGCGAGTTCCAGTCGAAGAGCGAGATGAACAGCGTCGCCACGAAAGGCAGTTGGGTGACGGCGATGAGGAAGATCAGGGCGGGCAGGAGGGGGGCGCGGGTGGCCCAGGCGCGGGCCCGTCCGGAACGGGGTCCCGCCGGGGGGCGGGACTTGGCCGGTGGGGCCGGGTCCGGCGGGGCCGGCGCCGGGGTGACGGAAGTGCTCACCGGTACTCCTCGGCTACCTTCTCGGCCAGCTTCTGGGAAGCCTCCAGGGCCTCGTCGACGGACTGGCGCCCGGCGATGGCCTCGCTGATCTCCTGCGAGACCTTCGTACCGAGGTCGGTGAACTCGGGAATGCCGACGAACTGGATACCGACGGTCGGGCGGGGCTGGGTGCCCGGGTCACGCGGGTTGGCGCTGGAGATCGCCTCCGCGGTGACGTCGGCGAACGCGCCCGCCTCCTTGCGGTAGTCCTCGTTCAGATAGGTCGAAGCACGCTTGCCCGCCGGGACGTTGGCCCAGCCGATCTTCTCGCCGACGAGCTTCTCGTACTCCTTGCCGGACGCCCAGGAGATGAACTTCCAGGCGTTGTCGGTGTTGTTGGAAGCCTTCTGCATGCCCCAGGCCCAGGTGTAGAGCCAGCCGGAGCTGTCCGTCTTGTCGACGGGCGCCGGCACGTAGCCGATCTTGCCCTTGACCGGGGAGTCCTTCGCCTCCAGCGAGCCCGCGCCCGCCGTGGCGTCGTACCACATGGAGGTCTTGCCCTGCGTCATGTTGTTGAGGCACTCGGCGTAGCCGGCCTGCGGCGCGCCCGCCTCGCCGTGCTCGCGCACGAGGTCGACGTAGAACTTGGTCGCCTTCTTGAACTCGGGCGAGGTCAGCTGTGGCTCCCAGTCCTTGGTGAACCAGGTGCCGCCCATGGTGTTGACGACGGTCGTCAGCGGGGCGATGACCTCGCCCCAGCCCGGCAGACCGCGCAGACAGATGCCCTTCATGCCCTTCTCGGCGCCGTCCGTCTTGGCGGCGAGGCCGGCGACCTGCTGCCAGGTGGGGTTGGCCGGCATCGTGAGGTTCTTCTCGGCGAACACGTCCTTGCGGTACATCAGGAAGGACGACTCGCCGTAGAACGGCTGGCCGTAGAGCTTGCCGTCCTCGGCCGTCAGCGACTCCTGGAGTGGCTTGAGGATGTCGCCCTGGTCGAACGCCTTGTCCTTCTGCGCGTACTCGTCGAGCGTGTGCAGCCAGCCGTTCTTCGCGAAGAAGGGCACCTCGAAGTTGCTGATGGTGGCGACGTCGTACTGGCCGGCCTGGTTGGAGAAGTCCTGGCTGATCTTGTCGCGTACGTCGTTCTCCGGCAGCACCGTGAAGTTGACCTTGATGCCGGTGTCCTTGGTGAAGTTCGCGGCGGTCAGCTTCTGGAGTTCGACCATCTGCGGGTTGTTGACCATCAGCACGTTGAGCGTGTCACCGCCGTCGGAGGCGGTGCCGCCCGCGCCGCTGCACCCCGCGAGGAGTGCCGTCAGGGCCGCTCCCGCGCCCACACGTACGCCAATTCCACGTCGTCGCTGCTGGAGGGGCATGAGATTTCTCCTGATCGTTCGGTTGCGGTAACTGCTGGTGACTGTGAGGGGTGGAAAGATCGGGGGTGCCATGGGCGTCGGGGGCCGTCGTGGGGGCGTACGGGTCCCAACCCCTGGCCGGTGCGGCGGGGGTCCGAGAGCGGTGGGACACGTCAGACGCGGATGACCTGGGGGCCGAGCAGCGAGTAGCGCTGCGCCTCCGCCGATGGGAGTCCGACGTCGGTGACGATCGTCTCGAAGTCACCGACATCGGCGAACCGGCAGAAGCTGACGGCGCCGAACTTGGTGTGGATACCGGCGAACACCTTGCGGCGCGCGCTACGCATGGCCTGGGCCTTCACCTCGCTGACGGCCGGGTCGGGGGTGGTCAGCCCGTACTCGCGCGAGATGCCGTTCGCGCCGACGTACGCCAGGTCGATGACGAAGTCCGCGAGCATCCGGGTCGCCCAGTGGTCGACGGTCGCCAGGGTGCCGCCGCGCACCCGCCCGCCGAGCAGCAGGACCGCGATCCTCTCGGCGTCGGCCAGTCCGTTGGCGACCGCCAGGGACGCGGTGACGACGGTCAACGGACGGTCCCTGGGCAGGGCTTCGGCGACGAGCTGGGGAGTGAAGCCCTCGTCGATGAAGACCGTCTCGGCGTCACCGATGAGATCGGCGGCGGCTGCCGCGATCCGTGACTTCTGCGGTACGAGGCGGGTGGTGCGCACCGCGAGGGTCGTCTCGTAGCCCGCGCTCTCGACGGGGTAGGCGCCGCCGTGGGTGCGCCGTACCAGGCCGTGCTCCTCCAGGGCGTGCAGGTCACGCCGGACGGTCTCCTTGGCGACGGTCAACTTCGTGGCCAGCGAGGTGACTTCCACCGACCCGTCACGTCGGGCGATCTCAAGGATTTCTCGTCGGCGTTCATCCGTGTCCACGACACACTTCCCTGCTCTGCTGCGACTCAGCACCCGTTCGGGCTCATGGGTCGTTTGTACAAGCAAGAGCCCCGGCTCGACCAGGCTCTTCGCAGCTTTGACTCTGCCCGTTCATGCCCGTTTCACCTTCGGCGTCTGCCCTGGTGGTACGGGGGGCACCCCCCTCCGGCGCCCGGTTCGGTGCCCGATTGAAGCAGATCGCTGCCCGAACGGCGCCCGAAGCGGTGGTCGGCCTTCCGCGAATCGGCCCGCTAAACGTGAGCTGCGTCCCGCCCGACCCCTCAAAACGGTCAGCGAAACGGGCATGAAACATGTACGGACCACGTACGGAACCACGGACGAATCGCCGCCGGCACACGGGCGGCGGGAGGAACGGAAACGGGCGCGGACAGGCGGATGTCCTCGGTCGCCGGACGGGCCGCGTGTGCGGCCGTCCGGCGACCGAGGACGAGAGCCGTCGAAACCAGTCGGAACCAGTCCGGGCCGGTCAGGATCAGTCCGGGTCAGTCCGGGTCAGCTGTAGACGCCGAACTCGTAGAGCGAGTAGCCCCACGCGGTGCCGCGCTCGGTCGCGTTCACCCGTACATACCGCGCCTCGCCGGTGACCGCGATGTCGTCGATGCCGCCGTCACCGCCGGTGACGGTCTTCACCGTGCTCCAGTCCTGTCCGTTGTCGGACGTCTGGACGGTGTAGCTCTTGGCGTACGCGGCCTCCCAGGCGAGTTGCACGTGCTTGAACGCGGTCCGCGCGCCCAGGTCGACCTGGATCCACTGCGGGTCGGCCCAGTCGCTGGCCCACCGGCTGCCGAAGTCGCCGTCGACGGCGCCGGCCGCCGGGCAGGGGCAGCCGACGCTGTCGGGCTGGAAGGACGACGCCGTGGCGGGCTTCCCCTTGGCCACGTTGCTGCCGTCGACGGGCGGCGGCACGACCTTGAAGGACTTGGTCTCGATCCCCACATTGCCCTTGCCGTCGGTCGCCTTGATGTACACCTTCCACACGCCGAGCTTGTCCGGCGCGGTCACGGTGAAGTCGCCGGTGCCCCCGGCGGTGAACCGGGCCGGGGTCAACTGCCCGCCGTCGTCGATGTACTTGCTGTTGACCAGGACCTCGTAGCCCAGGGCGTCACCGTCCGGGTCGGCCACGTCCGAGGTGACCTTGAACGGGCGTCCGGCCGGTACGGACGTGGCGCCGTCCACGGCCATGTTCGTGATCACCGGCGGCTTGTTGTCGCCGGCGGTGCTCCTGCCGTACGCCTCCTTCACCGCGTAGTACGAGAGGCGCTTCTGGCCCGCGGGCAGCAGGTTGAACCAGACGCCGCCGAAGTCGTACTCGGTGCCGTAGTGGAAGAGCGTCGCGCCGAGCGCGACACCCCGGTGGCCGGTGACGCAGTTCCACGCGTCCTTGTAGCCCTGGGCCTTGGCCAGGTCGGTGGGCTCCGAGGCCACACCGTTGGCGTCGTCGTCCACCTCCCACTCGCCGGCGGGACCGCCCTCGGTGACGATGTAGGGCTTGGTGTAACCGCCGGCGTTCCAGGTCTCCTCGATGTTGCACACGTCGGCGTAGGAGTTGACCGCGTACAGGTCGAGGTCGGGCGCGTTGCGCTGGTAGTAGGGCCAGGCTCCGGTCCACGCGTCGGTCGAGGTCACCGGGTGGTTCGGGTCGACGGCGTGGATCTTCTTGGCGATGTCGTTGACGAAGGTCGTGTACGCGTTGCGCTGCTGCTCCAGCGCGTCGCCGCTGTAGCAGTTCTGGAGACCGAGTACGGACTCGTTCCCGACGTTCCACATCAGGACGCCCGCGTGGTCCTTGTAGGTCTCCACCCACTTCGGGAACTCGGCGAGCATGTCGTTCTTGTACTGCGTGTCGGTGAGGTAGTTGACGCAGCCGCCGCTTCCGGGGCCGCCGCCGGGCTGGAGCCAGAATCCGGCGATGACCTTGACGCCGTTGGCGGCGGCCGAGTCGAGGAGGGGCTTGGTGGTGCCGTCGGTGCCCCAGGTCCGGATGGTGTTGACGCCCATGGAGGCGACGTCGGGCATGTATCTGTCGGCGTCGGCGACGGACGGACCCCAGGTCAGGCCCTTGACCTGGTACGGCGCTCCGTCGACGGTCAACTGCCAGGCGCCCTGCGATCCGGTGACCTTGACGACACCGCCGGCCGCTTGCGCGGGGCCGGCGGTCGGGAGGGTCACGGCGAAGGCGGCGAGGAGCGTGGTGGCGGCGACCGATGCCAGGGTGCGCAGCCGGCCGGGCGCGGATCTCGGAAGGAGTCGTGAATCGCTCATGAGTCACCTGTGGGGAGAGTGCGGGCGGGGGATATGAGAAGCGGAAGCGGGGGCGGCATGGGAGGGCCGCGCATCGGACGACCGCACATCGGACGACCGCTCATGGGAGAGCGCTCTCCCATCGGCGGGTCACGTCCCGATCGGGAGAGCGGTCCCGGTTACGGCAGTTCGTAGTCCTCGTTCAGGGCCGCACCGGCCCCGGGGTTGTTCTGGTCGTAGCCGCGTGCGTCGCACTGGAGTCCGCCGACGACACAGTGGTTGACCATGGCGCGCAGCGTGGCGTCGTCCCAGGCGTTGAAGAAGTCGTAGTGGAACGAGTGCCCTGTCCCACTGGCGAGTCTCACCTTGGACATGTCTCCGTTGACCGGCCATGCCATCTTGAACTCGACCATCGGCAGCGCCACCGGGTGCGATGTCGGACAGACGTCCTGGTTGGCGCCCTGGACGAGCGGATAGGCCATATGTCTCTTGTGGTCCGGGGTGTCCAGATACTTTCCGTCCCAGCAACTGGGCGCCTGGAAGCGGAGGTTGAGCTGGGTGTCCCGGGTGGTCGGGCAACTGGCCGGGAACTCGGTGTTGTTGTACGACTCACCGCACTCCCAGCCCTCCACCCAGCCCGGATGGTTCCGGAACTGCTCGGCCGTCTGGGTCGGGCTGCCGACGACGAACCGCAGCCCCTTCGGGAACGTCCGCACGGTGCGGTAGTCGGTGACTCCCGCCTTGTAGTAGATGGTCTGCGGACCGATGGGCCGTACCGGCTCGTCCCCGTTGAGCAGGGTCGGCATCCAGTACGCGGACCGGTCGCCCGGCGCCTTGCACGCGGTGGTGCCCGCGTCCAGCGAGGCCGTGGTGCTGTTGGCGTCGGTGGTCCGGTTGCCCATGAAGGTGTGGTCGTGCGACGCGCCCGACTGCCCCGGGAAGACGATCGGGTCGTCCGGCCTGGTGTGGGTGACGTCGCAGTTCGCCTGGAACTCGTGGAAGTAGCGGTGCGGCGGGATCTCGGCCGACGGCTCGACGCCGGTGACCGGCGGGTTCGCCGGTATGTAGCCGTCGCCGTCGGGATCGTCCCCCGACGGGACGGGGACGGCCGGAGCCATCTTGTGCCCCGCGTGGGACGCGGCCGTGGTGGCGCGGTCGTTCTTCGGGCCGGCGGTGGCGGTGTCCGTGATCGCGGTCAGCCCCATGGCCACCAGGGCCAGGGCGGTGAACACGAGCAACGCCGACATCAGGGTGGTTTTGCGGAGTCTTTCGGCCATGCGGACCTCCATGCCGCTCTTCGTCCGCATACGGGCCGTATGCGGTGGGGGGAGAGAGTGGTACTGGACGGTGCACCGCGGACAGCGACTTCTGGACCCGGGACCGTCTGGAACCCCGGGATCACTACGGGAGAGCGCTCTCCAAAGCCAGCCCAGTGTTACGCCGCCGCTGAGACAGTGTCAAGAGTTGGTGAACTACGGTCCGCGACGGCGCCCCTTCTGCCCAAGAGATGAACGGACACGACGCGTCCGACCCGGAATGCGAAAGAATGCGGGCGGCTTGAAGATCGATGAACCGCCCCGTCCGCCGGTACGTACCCCGGCCGCCGGACGAGGTACATCCGACGGAGACCCAGGAGCACACGCATGAGTGGTACTGCCCAGATCGGCGTCACCGGGCTCGCGGTGATGGGCCGCAATCTCGCCCGGAACTTCGCCCGCAACGGCTTCACCGTCGCCCTGCACAACCGCACCGCGTCGAAGACCCACGCCCTGGTCGGGGAGTTCGGCGAGGAGGGCGTCTTCGTGCCCGCCGACTCGGCGGAGGAGTTCGTGGCGGCGCTGGAGCGCCCGCGCCGTCTCGTCATCATGGTGAAGGCGGGCGACGCGACCGACGCCGTGATCCAGGAGTTCGCTCCGCTGCTCGAAGAGGGCGACGTCATCATCGACGGGGGCAACGCGCACTTCGCCGACACCCGCCGCCGCGAGAAGGAACTGCGCGAGCGCGGCATCCACTTCGTCGGCGTGGGCATCTCGGGCGGCGAGGAGGGCGCGCTGCACGGACCGAGCATCATGCCGGGCGGCTCCACGCACTCGTACGCGTCGCTCGGCCCGCTGCTGGAGCGCATCGCCGCGAAGGCGCCGGACGGCACCCCGACGGTGGCCCACATCGGCCCCGACGGCGCCGGACACTTCGTGAAGATGGTGCACAACGGCATCGAGTACGCCGACATGCAGCTGATCGCCGAGGCGTACCACCTGCTGCGCACGGTCGCCGGCTACTCCCCCGAGAAGATCGCCGAGACGTTCCGGACCTGGAACACCGGGCGGCTCGACTCGTATCTGATCGAGATCACGGCCGAGGTGCTGGCCCACCGGGACGCCGCGACCGGGAAGCCCTTCGTCGACGTCGTCGTGGACCAGGCCGAACAGAAGGGCACCGGGCGCTGGACGGTGCAGATCGCGCTCGACCTCGGGGTGCCGGTCTCCGGCATCGCCGAGGCGGTCTTCGCGCGCTCGCTCTCCGGGCACGCCGCGCTGCGGGACGTCTCGCGGTCCCTGCCGGGCCCGACGGCGACCGCGCTGGGCGAGGACGAGGCGGCGCGCTTCGCGGACCAGGTCGAGCAGGCGCTGTACGCGTCGAAGATCGTGTCGTACACCCAGGGCTTCCACCAGATCCAGGCGGGCAGCGAGGAGTACGGCTGGGACATCGACCTCGGGTCGGTCGCCGCGATCTGGCGGGCGGGCTGCATCATCCGGGCGGCGTTCCTGGACCGGATCCGCAGCGCGTACGACGCGCAGCGCGATCTGCCGAGCCTGCTGGCCGACAAGCAGTTCGCCGAGGAGATCGGCGCGGCGCAGGACGACTGGCGCGAGGTCATCGCGACGGCGGTACGGCAGGCTGTGCCGACGCCGGGCTTCGCGGCGGCGCTCTCGTACTACGACGCGCTGCGCGCGGAGCGGCTGCCGGCCGCGCTCACGCAGGGCCAGCGGGACTTCTTCGGTGCGCACACGTACCGGCGTACGGACCGCGAGGGGTCGTTCCACACCCTGTGGGGCGGGGACCGCTCCGAGGTCGCCGGCTGAGCGAGGGCCGTGGACCGGGTTGCGCGGCTCGCGGGCCGCGCCCGGTTCTCAAGCGCCGGACGGGCTGTATGCGCAGTCCGTCCGGCGCTTGAGGACACCATCTACCGGCCGGACCCGCCGTCCTGCCCCAGCGGCCCCGGCGCGGGCTCCGGGTCCGGGACCGGGTCGGGGCCCGGCGGGCTGGGGATCGGGTCCGGTGACGGCGCGGGCGGCGGCGCGGGAACGGGCGCCGGGCCGGGTCCCGGACCGGGCAGCGGTCCCGGCTCGGGTCCCGGCGGGCCCGGCGTCGGGGTGGGCGAGGGCGGTACGGGGTCGGGATACGGGTGGGTCATGCCAGTCCTCCAAAAGTACGGACTCGTGCGTTCCCAATGTCTCCCGGTGCGCGTGCCCACGCGCGCCGGGTCCACTCATGATCGGCCCCGCGCACCCGGCCCCGCCGGTCCCGCCGGCCTCACCAGCGCCCGGAATCCGCCTTGAGCCGGGCCTCAGCCGCGCGCACCGTCTCCTCGGACGCGACAGGGGCCACGGCGACCTCGTCCGGGTGGCGCTGCGCCCACCTGGCGGCGTACGGGCACAGTGGTACGACGGGCACGCCCTCGCGGGCCGCCGTCGCGTAGAACTCCTTCACCAGCGCGCCCGCGATGCCCTTGCCCTCGTGGCCCCGCTCCACGACCGTGTGCACGGCCACGAGCGCGGCGGGGGCACCGGCCAGCACGAAGTAGCCGACGACGCCGACGAGCTCGTCCCCCTCGTACGCCTCCAGCCGGCCCTGCGCCCGGTTGTCGCGGATGTCGGTCTCTGCCATGGCGGATGTCTCCCCGGTCGTGGTGATGGTCGTGGTCGTGGTTGTGGTTGTGGTTGTGGTGTCGGATCCTCAGACGATCTTCAGCGTGTGCTTCGCCGTGGCCGACGAGTCGGCGCCGACGATGATGTCGACCGCGCCCTGCTCCACCACGAACCGGCCGTCCGGATCGTTCGTCCAGAAGCCGAAGTCCTCCGCGCCGAGACTGAAGCGCACGGTGGTGGACTTCCCGGCCGCGACCGTCACCCGGCGGAACCCGCGCAGGCGCCGCACCGGCTGGACGATGCTCGCGACGGGGTCGTGGAGATAGAGCTGCACGACCTCGTCCCCGTCGCGCTCGCCGGTGTTGCGTACGGTGACGGCGGCCTCCACCGTGTCGCCCGCGCGCAGGGCGTCGGCGGCGATGGAACTCCGGCTGAGCGAGGGCTCGGAAATGGTGAAGGTCGTGTAACTCAGACCGTGGCCGAACGGGTAGCGCGGGCCGTCCGGCACATCCAGGTACCGGGAGACGTAGCGCTGGTCCGGATCGGTGGGGTCGTAGGGGCGGCCGGTCCGCTCATGGTTGTAGTGGACGGGGATCTGGCCGACCGTACGGGGGAAGGACACGGGGAGCCGGCCACCCGGGCCGGCATCGCCGAACAGCACGTCGGCGACCGCGTTCCCGGCCTCCATGCCGGGGTGCCACGCCTCCAGTACGGCCGGGGCGTGGTCGGCCCAGTCGCCGAGGGTGAGCGGGCGGCCGTTCACGAGGACGACGACGTACGGCTTGCCCGTCGCCGCGACCGCCGCGATCAACTCCTCCTGGCGGCCCGGCAGTCCGATGTCGCTGCGCGAGTTCGCCTCGCCGCTGATGCTCGGGCTCTCCCCCACGACGACGACGGTGACGTCGGCGGCCCGCGCCGCCGCGACGGCGGCCGGGAGCGTGCCGGTGTCCTGGCCGGCGGCGTCGATGCCGAGCGCGTGGGTGACGGTGGCGTCGGGGACCGCGGCCCGTACGGCGTCGAGCACCGTGACCGACCGGAACGTCTCCGCGCCGGGACCCGCCCAGGTGCCCTGGAGGTCGTCGGAGTCGGCGAACGGCCCGACGACGGCGAGGGAGTTGACCGATTTCGCGAGCGGCAGCGCGCCTGACTCGTTCCTGAGCAGCACCATGGAGCGCCCGGCGGCCGTACGCGCGGCCGACCGGGCGGCGGCGGTCGGCCCGGTGATCTCGGCCCTCTCCGGTACGTACGGGTCGTCGAAGAGTCCGAGACGGAACTTGACCCGCAGCACGCGGGTGACGGCGTCGTCCAGCCGCGCGGCGTCGATCCGTCCCTCCCGCAGCAACTTCCGTCCGTGGTCCACGACATGGGTGCTGACCATCTCCATGTCGACACCGGCGTTGAGCGCGAGCCGGGCCGCGTCCTCGCCGTCGGCGGCGAACCCGTGCGGGATCAGCTCCTGGACGCCGGACCAGTCGCTGACGACGAAGCCGTCGAATCCCCAGTCCTGCTTGAGGATCCGGCTGAGGGTGTGCTCGTTGCCGTGTGCGGGGACACCGCTGATGGTGTTGAACGCGGCCATGACCGTGGCCACTTGAGCGTCCACGGCGACCTTGAACGGCGGCAGGTAGTGATTGCGCAGCCGCGCCTCGGACACGTCGACGGTGTTGTAGTCCCGGCCGCCCTCGGCACCGCCGTACGCGACGTAGTGCTTGGCGCAGGCGGCGATCCGGTCCTTCGCCTTCAGGTCCTCGCCCTGGTAGCCGCGCACCTTGGCTGCCGCCAACACACTGTTCAGATAGGGGTCTTCACCGCCGGACTCGGCGATACGGCCCCAGCGCGGCTCGCTGGTGACGTCCATCATCGGCGCGAACGTCCAGTGCACGCCGTTGGACCGGGCCTCGGCCGCCGAGACCGAGGCGTCCAGCTCGGACACGGCGGGGTCGAAGCTCGCCGCCTGCGCGAGAGGGATGGGGAAGGTCGTCCAGAAGCCGTGGATGATGTCGAGGCCGAAGATCAGCGGAATGCCGAGCCGGGACTCCTCGACGGCGATGCGCTGGACGGCGTTGCTCTGCGCGGCGCCGTGGATGTTCAGTACGGAACCCAACAGGCCCGCGCGGGCGGCCTCTTCGGCCTGTCGGGTCTGGGTGCCGCCGGGGCCGGTGGCGCCCGCCCAGGCGAGCTGCTGAAGCTGGCCGAGCTTCTCGTCGTCGGT
Organism: Streptomyces sp. NBC_01508; assembly: GCF_045040315.1. NCBI lineage: Bacteria > Bacillati > Actinomycetota > Actinomycetes > Kitasatosporales > Streptomycetaceae > Streptomyces > Streptomyces sp. NBC_01508. The sequence goes on from NZ_CP109419.1 coordinate 767,499, forward strand.
CATCCGGGCGAGCAGCTCGGCGACGGGGTGGTCGTACGGATCGCTCCTGGCCGACGGGGCGAGCGGTGCGGTGTCCAGTGCGGTGTCCGGCTGGCCGGCCGGGGTGGCGGCTTGCACGACTGGGGTCCTTTCGGTGGCGGGCGCGGAGCCGCCGGCGGCGGACGCGCGTGCCGGCGCGCCTGCCGCGACGGCGGTCGCACCGATCGTAGCCAGCAGGGTGCGCCGCCTCATGTGGTGCATGTCTGGGCCTGTTCTGTGCGCTCGATACAGCCGGACAAACCAGGAGCTTAGGCGTGTTGATCGATAATCCGGGCAGGGAACACGAGCTTCCGGCCACGGTCGGGACGCGGTTCGGCTGCGGTTTCCGGCTGCCCCGCGCAGCTCGTACACCGTGCGATACATTTTGCGACGCCTTTGCCACGATCATCTTCAGCAGCGGAGACGAGCTTCCCAATGAACGACATAGTCAACGGACTTGGCCGAGCGGGCGCCTACGGCGCGCTCGGTGTGGTCCTTCTGATCCTCGGTATCGTCCTCGTCGACATGCTGACACCGGGGAAGCTCGGCAAGCAGATCTGGGAGGACCGGAACCGCAACGCCGCGCTCCTGCTCAGCTCGGCGCTCCTGGGTATCGGCGGCATCGTCTTCACGTCCATCTGGACGACGTACGACGACTTCGGCAAGGGCCTGGCGTCGACGGCCGCGTTCGGGGTGCTCGGCCTCGTGATGATGGCGGTGGCGTTCCTGGTGGTGGATCTGGTGACGCCGGGCAAGCTGGGCGCGACGCTGGTCGAGGCGGAGCCGCACCCGGCGGTGTGGGTGACGGCGTCGTGCAACATCGCGGTGGCGGCGATCGTGTCGGCGTCGATCGCCTGAGTGTCCTGAGCCTCCTGAGGCGCCGGACGGACTGCCTGGTCGCGGCCCGTCCGGCGAGTGGGGACGACGATCAGGCCGGGACCGTGACGGACGTCAGCAGGATGCCGTCCGCCGACAGCCAGCGTCCGTCGAACGTGTGCAAGGTACGGCTCCCGGCCCGCGCCGGCCCGGCGAGGAGGTGCGCGGTGAACGTGCCTCCCGCCGGGTCGAAGACGAGCCGGGCCGCCTCGAACTCCAGGAAGCTCCTCATCAGCGGAAACCACGCCTTGTAGACGGACTCCTTGGCACTGAACAGCAGCCGGTCCCACGGGACGTCCGGCTCGGACCTCAGGAGCTCCTTGACGGCGATCTGCTCCTCGGGCAGGGCCACGGACTCCAGGACGCCGGAGGGCAACGGCAGCGCGGGCTCCGCGTCGATGCCGATCGAGGTGGTCCGCGCGGGGCGGGCGACGACGGCCGCGCGGTAGCCGTCGCAGTGCGTGATGCTGCCGACCACCCCCTCGGGCCACAGCGGCGCGCCGCGCTCGCCGGTGAGGATCGCCCCCGCCGGCGCGCCCAGCCGCGTCAGGGCCTGCCGCGCGCAGTGCCGGGCGGTGGTGAACTCGCCCCGGCGCTTGGCCACGGCGGACTTCACCCGCAGTGCCTCCTCGGGGAAGAGCGTGGCCTCGGGCAGGTCTCCGTACGCCTCAACCGCCTCCGCCGTGGCGGGCACGATGCGCTCGATCACCGCTTCTGCCCCGTTTCCTCATGGACCGGCAGCGGCAGGATCTGTACGGGGCGGCCCGGTTCCTGCGAGCGCCGTCCCCATTCCCTCGGGTAGCCCAGGGAAACCTCCTGATGAGGCACCCCACCGCACCACATGAGCCGGGGTATGTGCAGATGCCCGTACACGACCGAGGCGGCCCGGAATCTGTGCGGCCAGTCGGCCGAGCCCTCCGTGCCGCACCACAGCGCGAACTCCGGCCGCCACAGCACGTCCGTGGGTTCGCGCACCAGTGGCCAGTGGTTGATCAGGACGGTGGGCAGCTCGGGCGGGATCTCCGCCAGCCGGCGCTCAGTGGCGGCGAGGCGGGCGCGGCACCACGCCTCCCTGCTGGAATACGGGTCGGGGTGGAGCAGGAACTCGTCGGTGCACACGACACCGGCGGTCTCGGCCACGGCGAGGGCCGAATCCTTCGAGTACGTGCCCGGGGGCCGGAAGGAGTAGTCGTAGAGGAGGAACAGCGGCGCGATGACGGCGGGGCCGCCCTCGCCCTCCCAGAGGGGATACGGATCCTCCGGTGTGAGGACCCCGAGCCCCCGGCAGATCTCCACGAGGTGGTGGTACTTCGCCTCACCCCTGAGCTGGACCGGGTCGTCGGGGGCCGTCCACAGCTCGTGGTTGCCCGGCACCCAGATGACCTTCGCGAACCGCTCGCTCAGGGTGCGCAGGGTCCACTCGATGTCGGACACCAACTCGCCGATGTCTCCGGCCACCAGGAGCCAGTCGTGCTCCGACTCGGGCCACAGGGAGTGCGCGATCTTCTTGTTCTCCGCGTACCGGATGTGCAGGTCGCTCGTCGCGACGAGCCGGCCGGGCTTCGCCGGGGGCGGGCCACCGGGCGTGGGTGGCGTGGCGCCACGTATCTCATAGGTCACCGGCAATCGCTCCGAACTCGACAGACCCGCAAGTAGCGCATCGGACAAGGATTGTCGACGTGTCGGCTCCAATCAACCCCTACTCCTCCCCGACGTCCGCGCTCCGGGTGGGCAGCCCGAGGACGAAGGCCTCGACCAGCCGCGTGAGCCGCGGCAGGAAGTCGTCGGCGGTGTGGGCGAGCCGGGGGTCCTGCGTGTAGACGTGCCATGGTCCGCGACGGGTTGGCGATCTGCCGGAGCGTGCCGACCATGGAGGTGAGGGCCGCGCTCAGGTCGACGGCGTCGCGTCCGCCGAGTTGCGGGAAGGCGCGCCGTATCGCGGCGGCGACGGAATCCACCGCGTCCAGGGCACGGATTTTGTAGTCCTCCAGCGTCTTCGCCCGGCCTCGGTGGCGGCGTCCGGTCAGACTCGCGGGCGCGGGAGGTCGGTGTCCGTCCCCCAGGAGTCGAGGACCGAGCCGTGGCCGGCCCGCCGGGCGGCGCGTTCGACGGTCGCGAACAGGTGCGCGACGGCGGGCCGGTTGTTGTGGTGGCCCTTGACCGACCGGTAGAGGGAATTGATGTGCACGTCGAGTTCCGAGCGGACCAGACGGTGCGCCTCAAGACCTTCGAGAACGGCCTTCTCCTCGACCAGTTGCGTGATCGTGCCGTCGAGACGGTCGAGCAGCACCTGGCTGTGGACGAAGGCGTAACGGTCCCAGGCGTGCGCGCCTCCGGGCGGGCCGTGGGTACGGAACGCCGACAGGGAGAGCGACATGACATCCAGCGCGGTCGAACGCCGGCCCTCGGTGAGGGCCGCCGGGAGGACCGGGCGGTCGTCGGCGGTGATCACGTGGACGTCGTGGTCGGAGAGATCACTTCATGGGGCATGACGCTACAGCGCCGGGCGAGCCGGGCGGTACTGGATTCCGGCGTTGTCAGTGGTGCCCGGTACCGTTCATGGACACGACCGAGGAGGCACTGTGTCCACCAAGTGGAGTCTGACGATCGACTGCGCGAACCCATCGAAACTGGCGGAGTTCTGGGCGCTCGCACTGGGGTATGCCGAACCGCCCCCGCCCACCGGATTCGCCACCTGGGAGGCGTGGTTCGCCCACTACGGGGTTCCGGAGGAGGAGTGGGACGACGGCGCGTATCTCGCGGATCCGGACGGGGTGGGGCCGACGCTGTCCTTCCTCAAGGTCCCGGAGTCGAAAGTGGTGAAGAACCGCCTGCATCTGGACCTCCGGGTCGGCGGCGGCCGGCAGACCCCTTGGGAGACGCGGTGGCCACGGGTGATCGCCGAGGTCGAGCGGCTGACGGCGGCGGGTGCGACGGTGCTCCACGAACACGAGTTGAAGGGCAGACCGGATCACGTGGTGATGGCCGATCCGGAGGGGCACGAGTTCTGCGTCGTCTGACGCCCGGCCTCCGACTCCGCCCGGAGCGCCGGACGATGGCTCATGTCCGGCGCCCGGTCGGCTTTCGGAAGAGGGCCGTCCACAGGACGGGTTCGCCGAAGCGTGCGGACTCGGGCGGTTCGTCGCTCACGCGGCGCAGTTCGATCTCCGTCAGGTCGGCGAAGATCCGGCGCAGGGCGTCGGGTGTGTAGGCGAGACCGCCGTGCGGTCCGGACCGGCGGTAGAAGTCGGAGTCGGGGAGTTCGGCCCCCATCGCGCCGGACGCGAAGCAGGTGAGGGAGAGATGCCCGCCGGGCGCGAGCGCGCGTTCGAGCAGAGCGAGGTAGCTGATACGGCGGTGGGGCGGCAAGTGGTGGAAGCAGCCCGAGTCGTGGATCAGGTCGTACGGGCCGTCAGTCGACCCCCGCCCATCGGGGTCGAAGGCGTCGCCGCAGCGGAACCGGGCCTCGACGCCGGCCGCGCGGGCGCGCTCCTCGGCCCAGGCGACGGCCGTCGCGGAGAGGTCGACGGCATCCACCTGGAAGCCCGCGGCGGCCAGCCGAATGGCGTTGCGGCCCGGCCCGCACCCGAGGTCGAGAGCCCGGCCCTGCGGAGCGACCAGGCCCCGGTCGAGATACGAGACCAGGTTCTCGTCGGGCTTCTCGACGAAGAACGGCACCTCCCGCGAGCGGTCGGCGTAGAAGCCGTCCCACCAGTCGGATGCCCCGGTCGTCCACCGGTCGGCCTCCGGTGCGAACAGGTCGTCCAGGAGCTTCAACACATCGTCGACAGTACGTATGTTCCGGTCCATCACATCCCCTTCCAGATGCGTCGACGGTACGGCCTGACGGCATGGAAGGCCAGGTCAGATGGGGTGAGTTGACGGTCGTGGCGGGCGGTGGACGGACCGGCCGCGCTCCGGTGGACCCGTCCCCCCGACCGCTTGTACACGCCCGTCGAAGCCCCCACCGAGGCCCGCCGCGGCCGTATCCCGGTGAAACCCGGCGCACCTCGTTCCCGCGCTTCGCCGGCGGTCCGCACCGGACGCGAGCACCCGGCGAGACCACCCGTGAGGTAGACATTTAGTCAATGGTTAGACTGTTCATCCATCTACGGGAAGGTGACCATGGACGTCTATCTCGATCCGCGCTCCGGGCGGACCTATCCACTCGACGCGCTGCGCTGGCGGGGCGACGACGGCGCGCCCCTGACGGTCAGGCCACGGCCCGGCATCGGGCCGGGGAGCATCGAGAATTCCACCCGCTCCTTGTGGCGCTACCGCGCGGCGCTTCCCGGAGCCATCACCCGGCCGGTGTCGCTCGGCGAGGGCTGTACCCCGCTGATCGAAGGGAGTTGGGGCGACCAGGACGTCCACTTCAAGCTCGAATGGTTCAATCCCAGCGGCAGCTTCAAGGACCGCGGGACCAGTGTGATGGTGTCGGCGCTCGCCGGGGCCGGGGTGGAGTCGGTGCTCGAAGACAGCTCCGGCAACGGCGGCTCCTCGGTCGCGGCCTACTGCGCCGCCGCCGGTATCCGTGCGCGCATCCTGGCCCCCGAGGGGACGTCCCCGGCGAAGGTGCTCCAGGCCCGTGCGTACGGTGCCGAGGTGGCCTTGGTGCCGGGCGACCGGACAGCCACCGCCGAGCAGGCGATACACGAGGCCCGGACCACCACCTACGCCAGCCACAACTGGCATCCGCTCTTCCTCCAGGGCACCAAGACGCTGGCCTATGAGCTGTGGGAGGACTTGGGCCGCACGGCGCCGGACGTCGTCGTCACGGTGGCCGGGGCGGGCAGCATCGTCCTGGGCTGCGACCTCGGTTTCGGCGAACTGCTCGCCGCCGGCCATATCGAGCGGCTTCCCCGGTTGCTGGTCGCCCAGCCCGAACGGTGCGCGCCGATCCACGCGGCGTTCCAGGGCAGGCCCGCGACCGGCTTCGGGCCGACCGTCGCCGAAGGCACCGCGATCAGGTCGCCGGTCCGGCTGCCGGAGGTCGTCGAGGCGATCCGGCGATCCGGCGGTGACACGGTCGCGATCCCGGAGCAGGACATCGTCGCGGCGACCCGCCGGCTGGCGGGAATCGGACTGTACGCGGAACCGACCTCCGCCTCGGCAGCCGCCGCGATCGACGCCTTCGCCGCCCGGGGAGCAATTCGCCCCGGTGAGAAGGTTGTTGTCGTTCTGACCGGGTCGGGCCTCAAAGCCGCCGCGACGATGGGAAGGCTCTTCACATGAACGAGGACGAGCTGCTGCTGCGCGAGGCCGAGACCATCGTGACCGCCATCGGCCGTATGTTCCCGGGCCTGTGCGAAGTCGTCCTGCACGACCTGCGGGACCCGGAGCACTCGATTCGCGCGATCGAGAACAACGAATCCGGCCGCTCCGTCGGCGATCCGGCGACCGAGCTGGGCATCGCCCGTATCCAGGACCCCGGCTACCCCAACGTCATCCAGAACTACCCCAACACGTTCCCCGACGGCCGCCCGGCGAAGAGCACTTCGATCGGGATCAGGAACAGCGAGGGTGAGTACGTGGCCGCGATCTGCCTCAATCTCGACGTATCGCTGTTCGCCACCGTCGCCCGCAGCCTGGACAGTCTGGTCCGCACCGACGGACAGGAGCGGTCCGTCACCGAAACCCTGCGGGCACGCACCGCCGGGGAACTGCGCGCGCTGGCCGAGGAGTACGCCGCCGAACGGGGCCGAACGCCGCGCGGACTGGACTCCGCGGAGCGGAGGAAAATGGTCCGCTTCCTGCGGGACGAGGGCTTCCTGGACGTGAAGAACGCGGTCCGGACGCTCACCGACATCATGGGCGTGTCCCGCGCCACCGTCTACAACTATCTGAAATGACCCCCGTGGCCCGGCACCTCCGATCGGCACCTCCGATCGGCGTCAGCGGTCGACGTCGGCGGTCGACGCCTCCGGTGGGCCTCAGCGGTCCAGTGCGGCGAGGTAGACCGCGAACTTCTCCAGCCCGTCGATGTTCCGCGGTCCGCTGATGCCCTCGTTGTAGTCGAGGACGAAGAACCGGTTCTTCCGCACGGCGGGCAGTTCGCTGGTGCGGGGCGACTTCCTGAGGAAGTCGATCTTCTCCTTCGCCGGCTGGTCGCCGTAGTCGAGGACGATGATCACCTCGGGTGCGGCCCGGGTGACGGCTTCCCAGTTCACCTGTGTCCAGCGTTCGTCGAGTCCGTCGAATATGTTCCGGCCCCCGGCGGCCTTGATGATGTCGTTCGGCGGAACCTGGCTCCCGGCCGTGAACGGCTGGTCCGTGCCGGAGTCGTAGAGGAATACCGGCAGGGGGTCGGTCGTGGGCGCCTTCGCCTTGACCGCGTTCACCCGTTTCTTCAGGCCGGCGACGACCTCGGTCGCCCTGTCCTCCACACGGAAGATCCCGCCGAGCCGTTCGAGGTCGGTGTAGAGCCCGTCGAACGGGGCGGTCCTCTCGGGAAAACCGGGGTAGTTGTAGCAGCTCTCGGTGTGCATGAAGCTCTGGACGCCGAGCCTGTCGAGGATTTCGGGGGTGATGCCGCGCTGGTCGCTGAAGCCGGAGTTCCAGCCGGCGACGACGAGATCGGACTTGTGGGAGACGATGAGTTCCTTGTTGAGGAGGTCGTCGCCGAGCATCTTGACCTTGGCGTACTCGGCGGCCCAAGGGGATTCGCTCACCGGCGGGTTGGCCGGGGGCATCACGTAGCCGAGTACGTGGTCGGTCAGGCCGAGGCTGAACAGCTTGTCCGCGCTGCCTCCTTCGTAGGCCACGGCCCTCTTGGGGACGGTGTACGGGACCGCTTCGCCGCACCGCCGTACGGTGATCTCGGCGTCGGCCCCGGCCTCGGTGCCGGTCTCGATGTCGGCGCCGCAGGCGCCGAGCAGGACGGTGACGGTCAGGGCCGTACCCAGGAGAACGGAACGGCGTACCGCAGGACGTGGGGACATGGGTGTCTCTCTGTTCATGAGTGGGGTGTGAGCGGTGTGAGCGTGTAGAGCAGTTGCGGGTCGCCGCTGTGCGGGTGGCGTACGACGTCGGCCAGGACGCCGAACACGTCTCGCAGGAGTTCGGCGGTGAGGACTTCCTCGGGTGTGCCGGCGGCGACGAGACGTCCCTCGGCGAGGACACCGAGCCGGTCGCAGGCGGCTGCCGCGAGGTTGAGGTCGTGCAGGACGACCAGGACGGTCAGGCCCGATCCGCGCAGCAGGGACAGGAGTTGGATTTGGTGCCGGACGTCGAGATGGTTGGTCGGCTCGTCCAGCACCAGGATCTTCGGCTCCTGGACCAGGGCGCGGGCCACCAGGACGCGCTGGCGTTCGCCGCCGGAGAGCGTGAGGATCCCGCGGTGGGCGAGCGGGCCGATGTCGAGGCGGGCCATGGTGTCGGTCACCAGGTCCCGTTCCCGCTCGCTCAGGGTCTGGTTGCCGCGCAGGTGCGGGGCCCGGCCCAGGGTGACGACCTCCTCGACGGTGAAGTCGAGATCGACGGAGCTGTCCTGGGTCATGGCGGCGACGGCCCGCGCGCTCCGGCGCAGGCTCAGCGCGGTGAGGTCGAGCCCGTCGACCAGCACCGTTCCGCCGGTGGGTGTCAGCGCCCGGTAGACGCATCGCAGCGCGGTGGACTTCCCGCTGCCGTTGGGGCCGACGAGTCCGACCACCTCGCCGGTGCCGGCGTGCAGGGACAGGTCCCGCACCAGGGTCGTGCCGTCGACGGCGAACGTCACGCCGTCAAGGGTGAGCTCCATGTCAGCGGCCTCCGAAGACGTAGCTCTTGCGGCGCATCAGCGTGATGAAGACCGGCACTCCGACGAGTGCGGTGATGACGCCGAGGGGCAGTTCACGGGGGGCGACCAGGGTGCGGGCGATCAGGTCGGCCCACACCAGGAAGACGGCCCCGGCCGGCGGGGCGACGGCCAGGACCCGCGCGTGTCCGGCGCCGACCACAAGGCGCACGAGGTGCGGCACGATCAGTCCGACGAAGCTGATCGCGCCGCTGACGGCGACCATGACTCCGGTGAGCAGGGAGGCGAGGACGAGCAGGAGGCGCCGGTGGCGGTCGGGGCTGATGCCGAGGCTGACAGCGGTCTCGTCGCCGAGCGCCATGACGTCGAGCGAACGGCTGCGCCGGTGCAGCAGCACGATGCCGAGCAGGACAGCCGCGGTGACGACCGGCAGGGCGGCCCAGCTCGCCGCGCCGAAGCTGCCCATCGTCCAGTACAGGACGGTGCCGGCCGCCTCGCTGCTCGGTGCGAGGTAGATGAGCACGCTCATGACGGCCTGGAGCCCGAACGAGACGCAGACGCCGGTGAGTACGAGCCGCAGCGGGGACAGCGCGCCGCCGCGCGAGGAGGCGAGATATACCAGGAGGGAGGCGAACAGGGCGCCCGCGAAAGCACCGGCCGACACCGCGTACACGCCGAGACCCGCGAGCCCCCCAGTGACTGTGACGCCGACGGCGCCGACGGAGGCTCCGGAGGAGACCCCGAGGACGAACGGGTCGGCGAGCGCGTTGCGGACCATCGCCTGGATGGCGACACCGACCGCGCTCAGCCCGGCGCCCACCAGGGCGGCGAGCAGCACGCGCGGGGTGCGGATCTCCCAGATGATCTGATACGTCGTGATGTCGGCCGCCGCGACGCGGCCGCCGCCGATCGCCGCCCACAGGAAGCGGGCGGTGTCACCGGGCGCGACCGGCGCCGGACCGAGGCTGATGGCGAGGAGTACGGAGCCCGCCAGCACGAGGGCGAGGGCCGCGCACAGGGCGGCGACGGCCGGCGGGCGGTGGAGCCGCCCGGTGTCCGCGACGGGTGGGGTCGCGGGGGTGCCGGTCTCCGGGAGCTGGGTGGGTGTGGGGTGGTGGAGTGTCAACGGGTCGGCCGTTCGCGTGCGGGCAGGGGGGCGGGGGCGCGGTTCCAGTCCATCCGTGACCAGGGGTGGGCGAGTTGGTCGAGCGTGGACACGGTGCGCGGGGCGAGGGCGTCGGCCGGCTGTGCCGTGTGATGACGGGCGAAGACCGAGTCGGTGTAGCGGTGGCCGGTGTCGGCGGCGATGAACAGGAAGGTCCGTCCGGGGTCCCGGTTCCGTTCCCACCGGGCGGTCAAGTACGCGGCTCCCGTGGAGAGTCCGGCGAAGACGGCGTGCCTGCGCAGCAGGTCGACGCTGCCGGCGAGGGCGGCGGTGAAGGCGAGCCAGTGCAGGGTGTCGTACAGGCTGTGGTCGACGTTGGCGAAGGGGATGGAGCTGCCGATTCCGGCGATGATGATGTCGGGGTCGGGCACGTGCTCGCTGCCGAAGGTGATACTGCCGAACGGCTGGACGCCGATCAGGCCGACACCGGGTGAGTGCTCCCGCAGGCGGCGGGCGAGCGCTCCTGTCGAGGCGCCGGACCCGACTCCGCCGACGACGGTGAGCGGCCCGGGGCCGGTCTCCTGGTGGACGCGGTCGGCGACGGCCCGGTAGCCGAGGTAGTGGATGTCGTCGTGGTACTGGCGCATCCAGTGGTACTCGGGGTGCTTGGCCAGGATCTCGTGGATGCGGGCGACCCGTCGCTTCTGGTCGAGCTTCAGGTCGTCGCTGGGATCCATCTGCTCGAACTCCGCTCCCAGCACGGCGAGTTGGGTGCGCACGGTGTGGTCCACGGTCGTGGAGCCGATGATGTGGCAGCGCATGCCGTAGCGGTGGCAGGCGAGGGCGAGGGCGTACGCGTAGATGCCGCTGGAGCTGTCCAGCAGGGTGTCGCCGGGCCGTACGGTGCCGGTGTCGAGCAGGTGGCGTACCGCCGCCGTCGCGGAGACGGCCTTCATGGTCTCAAAGCGCAGACAGATGAGCCCTTCGTCGATCCGTATCAGATCGGGGCGTCCGATCGCGTCGGCGATGTGCTCGTCCATGGCGGGACTCCTGGATGGTCGTGAGGGGCGTGCGGGGCTGGGCCGGCTCGACGGGCGCGGCGGTCGTGAAGGTGCGGGTCACGGGAATACCGGCGCGGCCCAGGGCGAGTACGCAGCGGCCCAGGCGGGCCCGCAGGTCCGGGGCGGCGGGGTCGAAGAGCAGCCCGGCCACGCTGCCGCTGTGTGCGAGCTGCACCCCCACGGCCCCGGTCCGCTCGGCGACGCGCGACAGGCGGTCGAACTCCGGGTGGCGCAGCACCCGTTGGGCGCGCCGGGCGCTCTGTGTACTCACGTGCCCGAGCAGTCGGGTGTCCCCTTCGGCGATCGCCCGCCGCAGCAGCGCGCGCAGCCGTTCGTAACCGCGCACGTCGTCGTCGTCGCAGGCCGGGGCCGGGAGGGCGAGGGTGTCCACGGGCCGCCCCGCTCCCAGGGCGCAGCCGACGATCACGGCGGGCGGCAGCGCGGCACCGAGGACTTCGAGGACCCGGCCCTCCCGTTGGGCGAACAGCGTGGGCCGGCCGTCGAGCATCAGCGGGTCGGACGCCCGCTCGGCCCGTACCGCGATACGGGCCACGGTCCGCGACGGCAGTCGCACGCCGCAGGCGTCCGCGACCGCCCGTACAGCTGCGATGACGTCGCTGCTGGACGAGCCCATGCCCAGCCCCAGCGGGACATCGCCGTCGAGCCTCAACTCCAGTCCGCCGAAAGGGGCTTGGGGCCGCCGGGCGCGGCACTCCCGCAGCGCGATGGCCGCGGCGCGCAGCGCCTTCGTGCGGTCGGGCGGGTGCACCGAGTGGGTCCCGGGCGGGACGCCCGGCCGGATCACGGCCTCGGCGCGGGTGCCGAGGCCGGCCAGGGGCAGGGTGACGAGACCGGCGCAGCGTCGACCTCGGGCGTCGAGGAAGACGCCTTGCAGGATCTCGCCGTGGTGGCAACTGGCTTGGCCCGTACCGGACATGGCGTGTTCCGCGCCGGCCGTCACGCGCCGCCCCCGGCGGGCGCGCGGTAGCGGTACAGCGTGGTGGGCTCCGCGCTGAACTGGGAGAACGGGAACGGCTCCGCCGACAGGGCGGTCACGCCCGATCCCAGGAAGGCGCGCGCCACCGCGCTGCCCGTCTGGGCGTAGACGATCAGCGGCACCGCGCGGGCGCGGCAGCGGGCGAGGATGGTGTCGAAAGTGCCGTTGCCGACCGTCATTCCGGTGGCGATGACGGCGTCGGCGGACCCGAGAACGGCGTCCATGGTGGCGCCGACCGGGTCTCCCCACTGGGTCGTGCGCAGGTTGAGGTCGCAGAGCAGGGGGATGCCGCCGCGCTCGCGGATCGCGGCGACGAGAGGGTTGACCACGCCGATGAGCCCGACCCGCGCGCCGGGCGCGATGTCCAGCAGACCGGCCACCGCGGCGTCCCGTGCCACTGCCCGGGTCTCCGGCGTCCCGGCGGGCAGGGGCACCGGCTCGGCCCGTACCGCACGCGGGTGGGGCTCGGCCTCGGTGAGGTACGCGTCGAGGGCGGCGATCCGGATCGGCCGGGGAGCGTCGCGCAGCAGTACGTCCAGGGGCACCCCGGACGCGTCCCGGCAGACGGCGGGGTCGACCTCACCGGCTTCGAAGGCGCAGGCGCCGAACGATCCGCCCAGCCTGACGAGGACGTACTGGTTGAGGTAGGTGGTGTCACCGCCGGCGAGGCGGGTGCCGTGGTGGATCCAGAACGCGCTGGTGGCCGTGAGGCCGGCGGGGTCCGGGCCGTGCGCTCCCGCCAGGACGTCGGACATCAGGTGGTCGACGGTGCGGGGGCGGGCGGGGGAGGTCCGCGAGGTCATGACCGGGCTCCTCGGGTCAGCCGGAACAGGAAGGTCAGGACGCCGTCCCGCCAGTCGTGGAGGTGGTCGATCTCGGCGGTGAATCCCTGGTCCAGGGCATCGCGCACGATGGTGCGCAGGTCGGCGGTGTTGGAGACGACGAGGAAGACCTCGCCGCCCTCGGCGAGCAGATCCCGCTCGCGGATCTGGGTGAAGAACCGCGTCAGAAGGGGCGCGCCCACGCACACGTTGCGCACGACGGCGGGGTCGTCACTGACTCGCCGGCTGACGGCGGGCGGGTTGAAGGTGATGACGTCCAGCCGCACGCCCGGGGGCAGTCTGTCGAACAGGTCGCCCGCCGCGGGGAGGAAGGCGGTGCCCTCGCGGGTGCCGACCAGGCGCTCGTAGTGGCGGGCGGCGGTGTCCACGCTCTCGGCGTGGATGTCGAACGCGTAGATCTCCCGGGCCCCGCGTATGCCCGCGGCGACGGCCTCGACGCCCAGTCCGGCGCCCATGGCACCGTACCGGCGCCCGCGGACCTCGATCCGGCCGTCGAGCAGCCGCTCGTGGATCATCCGGCTGGTCGCTCCCGGCAGGAAGACGCCCGGCGGTGCCTCGAAGTCCCAACCCTCCCAGGTGTAGGCGCGGGTGGTGTGCAGATCGTCCTTCGGCTGGTTGAGCGCGATGATCCGCTCTGCGGGGAGCGGGGGCGGGAGCTGTTCCAGCAGGGCGGATCCGGATCGGGATCGGGGTGCGGGTCGGAATTCGGATCGGGATTCGGATCGGCGTCGGGATCCGGTCAGTGTCGGGTCCATCAGGGTCCTCCGGTCGAAGACGGGGCAGATAGGGCCCACGCCTCTGACGGGGAAGCGCGAGCCAGCCCGCACTATAACGATAATCATTTTCATCTTGCTACCCTTAGGCGCCCCCGAGCGGCCCACGCCGTTCCGTCCTTCGCCGCCGTACGACGTCAACAGGCCCCGTCCTGCGAGTCCTTGGCGGTGGTGGAGCCGGATCAACAGGCCCCCGATCCGGCCCCCGATGGTCCCCGATGTCAGGAGCGTCACACCGTGCCGACCCCACCCACCCCGACAGATCTCACCAAGTCCGCTCCCCCGCCCGCGCGTTCCGTGCTGCGGGACGCCGCCTTCCTGCGGCTGTGGTCCGGCGCCACCGCGTCGGGGCTCGCCACCTGGGCACTGCCGTTCGTCCTCGGCCTCGCCGTACTCGACCGCACGCTGTCCCCCGCCGCGCTCGGCCTGCTCCTGGCCGCCCGCACCGCCGGATTCCTCGCGGCGGTCCCCGTGGGCGGGGTGCTGGCGGACCGGCACTCCCGGCGCGGAGTCGTTCTCTGGTCGGGCCTGGTGGCCGCGGCCTCCGCCCCGCTCCTGGCCGCCGGACTGGGGCGCTCGCTTCCCCTGATGGCACTCGCCGCCGCTCTGGCCGGAGCCGGTCAAGGCGCCTGCCGGCCCGCCTTCCAGGCCCTCACGGCGGAAGTCGTCGACCCCGGGCGCAGGCAGCAGGCCAACGCCGCCATGACGCTCTCCGTCCGGGTCAGCACCCTCGCGGGACCCGCCCTCACCGCGCTGCTCGCGGTCGCCTTCGGCACCGGGACACTGCTCCTGGGCATCGGGGCGCTCTGGCTTCTTGCCGCGCTCATACCCGGGCGTGGTGGTCGTGGCGAAGGGCGCGGGACGGGGCGCGGCGCGCCGGGTGTGCCCGGTGCCGCGCCCCAACGCGGCTCATTCCTCGCGGAGTTCGCCGACGGGGTGCGCGAGGCGCGCAGGCACCCCTGGTTCATGGCCACGCTCGCCGCACTGACCGCCGTCATCGCCACCGGCTACTCGGCCACCGGTGTCGCACTGCCCCTGGTCAGCCGGGACCGGTACGACACCGGTGTGGTCCTCGCGGCGGCCACCACCGCCTACACCGCCGGAGCCCTCGCCGCCGCACTGCTCATCGCGCGCTGGCGCCCGCCCTCCCAGGGCTGGGCAGCCCTCGCCGGACTGGCCGCCTACGGCTTCGCCCCGCTGAGCCTGCTCTTCCCGGTGCACCCCGCCGTCGTCATCGCCGCGTACGCGGTCGCCGGAATCGGCATCGAACTGTTCAACGTCCCCTGGTTCACCGCCACTCAGCGCGAGGTGGCACCCGACAGGCTCGCCCGTGTCTCCTCTCTCGACTTCATGCTGTCGTACGGTCTCGCGCCGGTCGGCCTCGCGCTCATCGCCCCGGCCATCGACGCCTTCGGCGCCCGCGCCGTACTGACCGTGTGCACGCTGATCTGCTTCATGGCCCCGGCAGCCGCCGCCCTCGTCCCCAGCGCGCGCCACTTCTCGCGCGGGCCGGCCCCGGCCGAGAGCGTGCGGGCGGGGTGAGCACCTTGACGCCCGGCAGACCAACCCGGCTATCAGACCTTGTAGGCGGCGATCAGCAGGTACTGGAAGCTGCCGTCCTTGTAGGCGTCCAGGAAGGCTTTCTCGATGCCGGTCGCCAGGGGCGACTCGGCGCGCAGTTCCCAGTAGGGGATGGTGGCCGCGGTGAGGTCGACGACGCTGACGGGGACCAGGCGGTTGGCGGCCATTTCCTTGAAGTAGCGGCTGCGGGGATGAATGCTGCAGATGTAATGGGCGTTGATCTCACTGACGGCCCGGGACGGCAGCCCGTAGGCGTCGTTGTAGCAGCCGGTGATGGTCACGTAACGACCGCCGTGCTTGAGGAGCCTGGCGTATTCGGGGAACAGGAGGGTCAGGTCCACGTACTTGGTGCTCTCGTTGTTCCAGATGGCCTGGAAGCTGTCGCTCTCGAATCCGGTGTGCAGCATGTTCTTGAGGTGGAAGCGGACCTTGTCGTCCACGCCGTGCTCCCTCGCCGTCGCCAACTTCCGCGCGGCGGACGTCGCCAGGCTCTGCTGCCCGGATGGCTCTGCCAGTACGGCTTCACGGTCGGCTTCAACGGTCATGTGTGATCCTCAGCCCTCCTGTAGGTACGCCGAATTACCCTCCCTCTTGCCGACTTCACCTGTCATCACACGAAGGAAGGCGAATGCCCTTACCCGGGCGGGGTAGAGCGCCAGCAGTGTCGTTTTCTTCGCACAGATGTCCACCCTCGCGACGCGACCGACAGCACAAGCCCGCCAGCCACCAGCCACCGGGGCCGCCCTTCAGGCAGCGCATTTGCGTAGCCTTGCTCCTCCGGCGACGGAACTTCCGCGCGGGCTTCCGCCAACAGGGGTACCGGAATTGACCCCCGGTCAGACTCGCAGAGAGCCTCAAACGCCTCAGCTCACGAAGTGTTCTTCCCGCGCTTGGCGAATGTCCACCGCTGCCGCACTCGACGCCTCCGGCCACCTCAGGCCGTATGCGTGGTTCCCGTGAAGCACACGTCAGGAGCCGGTCCGGGCGAAGGATCTGTGGGCCTTGATGAAGTGGCGTTCGCCTGCCGCTGCTTGGCCCGCCGGCGCGGAGACCCAGAGGTCGTACATCTTGCCGCCCTCGTTCCAGCTCAGGTCGTAGGTGCGGCGCGGGCCGCCGTCGGTGGGGCCGCCGTTCCAGGTGAACTCCCAGACAGCGGCCGGGAAGCCGTTGTGGGTGGTCTCGCGGACCGAGCCGTTTCGGTAGCCGGGGTAGTCCGACGGGCCGTCCTTGTGCGCTTGGCGCATCACCGCCGCGGGGCCGTTCGGGTCCAGCGGCTGGGGGTGGACGCCTATACGGAAGGCGTTGTCCGTCGAGTTGTAGTAGACGCGGGGCGGTTCGGAGGAGCGGAGGAAGCCGGTGGGCGTGGCCATTGTGAAGCCGCTCGGGTCGTTGACCGTCCGGTAGTCCGCGGGCTTGTCCTTGCCGGGGGCGGCGGAGTTCTTCTTTCCGGGGTCCTTCGGCATGTCGGGGTTCTTCGATGCCTGCCCCGTCCCCTCCTGCCCCGCGGTGGAGTCGTCCCGCGTCATGACCCACGCGCCGGTACCGCCCGCCGCGAGGGCGGCGACCAGGGCGCCGGCAAGGATCGCCGTACGGACCCGGGGGCGCCCGGTCGGTGCGGCGGCGGCGCCGAGCAGGGTCGGGTCGCCGGGCGGGATCGACGCCCCGGAGTGGAGGGTCGCCGGCATGTGGGGCAGGGGTACGGTCGGTGCCCGCCCCTCCATCAGGAAGCCGCGCAGCGCCTGCTCCGCCTCGTCCGCGCCGAGCCGCCGGCCAGGGTCTCGTTCAAGGAGGCCTGCCAGAACCGGATGCAGCGGACCGGCCGAGTCGGGCACCTTGGCCTCGTCCATCACCACGGCGTGCAGCACGCCGACCAGCGAGTCGCGGCGGAACGGCGTCTCCCCCTCGACCGCGGCGCAGAGCAGCACCCCGAGCGACCACAGATCGGACTCCGGGCCCGCCCGCTCCCCCGACATCCGCTCCGGAGCGGTGTACTCGGCGGAGCCGACGAACGCCCCCGTCTCCGTCAGCGTCGCCTGCCCGTCGACCTGCGCGATCCCGAAGTCGGAGAGCACCACGCGATCCGTGCCCGCCTCCATGAGTACGTTGGCGGGCTTGAGGTCACGGTGCAGCACTCCGGCGGTGTGCGCGGCGCGCAGCGCGGCCAGCAGCGCGAGTCCGATACGGGCGGCCTCGGCGGGCGGGACGGGGCCGTCCGCCACGATCCGGTCGGAGAGCGAGCTGCCGTCGATCAGCTCCATCACGAGCCAGGGCTGCGCGTCGTGCTGGACGATGTCGTGCAGGACCAGGACGTTGGGGTGTTTCACCTGCGCGACCGAGCGCGCCTCGCGCAGCGTGCGTCCGCGCCGGCTCTCGGCTTCGGCGGGCGAGAGCTCCAGGTCGACGTGCAGCTCCTTCATCGCCACGGCGCGGCCGAGCAGTTCGTCGTTCGCCCGCCAGACCGTGCCCATACCGCCGCGTCCGAGCGGTGTCGTGACGCGGTAGCGCCCCGCTATGAGATCCCCGTGACTTGCCATTGCCGCATCATACGAATCCTCATGGCGAAAGAAGCAGTTGGGCGGAACGTTCCGAGATGAGCCTTTCTCCCATCGGGAACGTGACCCGAGGCCAGGGTCAGCCGCGCCTGTCGATGAGCGCGGCCAAGCCGTCCAGGATGCGTTGCAGCCCGAACTCCCACGCCTGATCCTGGCCGTCGGACTCGACCGCCGACGCGAGGGCCGCCGTGAGTGCGGGAAACGCCTCTCCGTGCGACCGCATCAAGTCGCCCAGGATGGCCCCCAGTTGTGCCTCCGGGGTGCCGGCGGGGCCGCCCGCCGCGTGGGCCTGCTGGGTGATGCCGCGGATGTGAGCGACCAGCAGGACAGCCGCGTCCATCCGTTCGGCACCGTTCAGCCCCGTGCCGTCCAGCGCGGAGACGGCACGCTCCAGCCAGGACAGCTCCCCCGGCCCCTGGACGCGCGGCCCGACCGTCGCGGCCGGCACCCAGGAGTGCTGGAGAAAGAGAGTCAGCAACTGACTTGCCCACTGCTCCAGTTGCTCCCGCCAGCCCACGGACCGACCCTCCTCCGGCGGCGGGCAAGGCCCGATCGCGGCCTCCACCATCAGGGCGACCAACTCCGTCTTGCCCGGTACGTAGCGGTACAGCGCCATCTTCGTCACGCCCAACCGCGCGGCGACGCGCTGCATGGACACGTCGCCCAGCCCCTCCGAGTCGGCGATCTCGATCCCCGCCCGCGCGATGCGGCGCAGGTCGAGCGTCGGCCGGGGACCTCGCGCGGGCTTGGGGTGTGGACCCCACAGCAGCCGCACCATCTCGGTGCGCTCACCATCCATGGCTGCCGCTCCTCCCGCCTCGCAGCTCGCACCTTGCCGAAACAACTGCGTCTAGGGTACACAGTAATTAATAGTGTCCTCAGGACACAGTTTTCGAGCGGAGGCATGCCGTGAACAAGAACGTCCTCATCTCCGGCGCGAGCATCGCCGGCCCGGCGCTGGCCTTCTGGCTGGGCCGCTTCGGCTTCGAACCCACCGTCCTCGAACTGGCCCCCGCCCTGCGCCAGGGAGGCCAGGCCGTCGACTTCCGCGGCGAGACGCACCTGACCGTGCTGGAGCGCATGGGCCTGCTTCCCGCGCTGCGCGACATCCAGACCGGCGGCAGCCCGATGCGCTTCGTCGACGAACGCGGCCGGACACTGCTGCGGCTGCCGGCCGAGTTCGCCGGGGGCGAGATAGAGGTGCCGCGCGCAGACCTGGCCGGTGTGCTGTACGAGCACAGCCTCCCCCGCGCCGAGTACGTCTTCGGCGACTCGGTCACCGGCCTGACCGAGACGCCGTCCGGCGTCCGCGTCGACTTCCGGCGCGGAGCCTCACGCGACTTCGACCTGGTCATCGGCGCGGACGGATTGCACTCCAACGTCCGCCGCCTTGCCTTCGGCCCGGAGGAGGACTATGTGAGCCACCTCGGGTACTACGCCGCCACCTGGCGGCTCCCCAATGAACTGGGCCTGGAGAAGGGGTCGGTCGGGTACAACGTGCCGGGGCGGCTCGCCTCCGCCGGCGCCGACCATCGGGATCCGGCCCGGGCAGGGGCGTTCTTCGCCTTCGCCTCGCCGGAACTGTCCTACGACCGCCACGACCTCGACCGGCAGAAGCAATTGATCGACAACGCGTTCTCCGGACTCGGCTGGGAGGTGCCCCACCTGCTCGCCTCCCTGCACCAGGCCCCCGACCTGTACTTCGACTCCATCAGCCGGGCGGACGTGGACACTTGGTCGACGGGTCGAGTCTGTCTCGTCGGTGACGCCGCGTGCGGGGCCACCATCGGCGGCATGGGCTCGGGAACCGCGGTGGTCGCCGCCTATGTGCTCGCCTGCGAACTCGCCCGAGCCCGCGGCGACCACCGGACGGCCTTCACGCGGTACGAAAGCAGGCTCCGCAAGTACGCGAAGGGCTGCCAGGCGGGCGGCGAGCGCACGGGAAAGTTCCTCGCCCCCGGCACCGCCGCCGGCCTGCGTCTGCGCAACACCCTGCTGTCCCGTCCCCTGCTCCTGAACGGAATGCTCAAGCTGGGAGAGCGAGTCAGCAGCACCGTGACCCTGCCCGACCATCCGGCCGACCTCAGCCCCACCGGCCGGTGGCCGTGACCCCTTCGGAGATCGGCGCGTTCGGCCCCGCCCGGCCCCACTCGCCCGGCCCGGCCCCCGAAATGACCAGAGGCCCGTTTCGGATTTCTCCGAAACAGGCCCCGATCTACGACTGTCACGAGTCGGGACGACAGGATTTGAACCTGCGACCCCTTGACCCCCAGGAGTAAGACTGATCCCTTTTGTCTGCATATACAGCTAGAAATAAGGGAGAGCGGCGTGCTCCGCTGTCCATGCCGTTCACCTGTGCCTACACCGTATGGTCCCCAACTGGTACCCAAGGCGGAGCCGGGACCGTACCGCAGAGGGCCAAGGACGCCGCATGGCGGGGCGTTCAACAAGGCGTGGCTGGACAAGTACGCAGCCTGGTCGGGGCACACGGCGCAAGAGGTCCACGACATGAACTGGCTCTGCCTGCGTGAGGCGGAGTTGCCGCAGGTCGTGATCTCAACGACGCCGAAGCCGCTGCCACATGTGAAGCGCCCGGTCGAGCATGGCCGCACGCAGGAGAAGCCGCATCGGAAAAGGAGTGGGGGCCGCGGCGGGTGCGCGCGGTGGACTTATTCACGAGTCGTGGTTCTGGCTCAGCTTCTGTGGTGCCCACATGGTGAGTGATCGCGTTAGTCGAGTGCATCAAGAATCAGGCGGTACAGCTCGCGGAGTTCGCCAAGACGCCCGAGGAACAGCGGCGCGTGCGCCTCGCCGACCTCGCCGCGTCGGTCGACCGGCGCTTGCCGGCCGTCGACGGCGCCCACGACGAGAGCAGCGGCAAGAGATGATGCCCCGTCCGGCCGACGACGATCTGGCCCACCTAGCCGGCGGATCTTCGGGGGCCCGGGACGCCTGGCACGGCACCTCGCTTCGTTGACAGCGTTTTCGAAGGCATCCGAGTACGTCCAGTACGAGGCGGAAGCGGCTGGTAGATCCAGGTGTCCAGCAGCGGCCCCGCCTTCACCGTCCAGCCCGGCTCCTCGTGCAGTTCGCGCTCGACCGTGGACTCGGGGTTGGGATCCGTTGCCTCCAGCCGGCCGCCGGGCAGTTCCCACTCGTCACGTTCGTTCTTCAGCAGCAGCATCCGGCCGCGCAGGTCCAGGGCGACGCCTTTGACGGAAACGGGCCAAGTGGGGGGCGGGTGCGTCATGGGTTTCCTCGCAGTGCGGGGCAGTGCCGGAGTGTTCGGACCGTAGCCGCTGACGCCCTGTCCTGGCCGCGGACGGCATACTTCGGCGCCGGTGACGGACACGCCTCCCAGGTGCTCAGCTCCCACCCCGACGGGCGCGTGTCCATCAGGCTGCGATTCGATGCCCTCGCCCGATGGAATGCCATCGTCCAGCCTCACCTGCCGTGTTGCGGCTCATCCTCGGAGGGTCTGACGAACCGCTGACCGTACGGCTCCCCCTCCCGACGGAACGGGCAGCCGTACGGCGCAGCCCGCGCCACGCATAGACCTCGTACAGAAGCTCTGAGACGTGATCGTGTTGAGCCGCTGCTGTGGCAAGCCGCCATCGCAAGCACAGGTCAGCCTCGGCGCCGGTGACGGACACGCCGGAGTGCCCGCCGTGGTCCGTCTGTCGGTGGCTGCGGCAGCGGATGCGGCAGCGGCGCTTGCCGGCTCGCAGCGCGTCGTCCCCGGCCCGCTGGACGCCCTGGTGCGGGGCCTTCAACGAGGAGGTGCGATCCTGCGCCGTGTGGCGGCTGACGTCTGCTGTCGGCGCGGAACGCGAGAATGGCCACGTCGTCCGCTCGCTCGTGAGGGAGGGGAAGCAGTGCGTTGACGAGTTCGGTGAGGGGTATGTCGGGGTTGCGGGCGAGGTTGGCCTGGTCGGCAAGGCGCTGCAAGCCGTCGGAGATGTCGGTGCCTGCCACTTCGACCAGTCCGTCGGTGTAGAGCAGCAGGGTGTCGCCGTCGGTGAGTTCGTGGTGTGAGTGGTGGCGCTCCATATCCGGTGCGACGCACAGGGGTGGATCGGGTGTGAGGGGGCCGTGCAGATAGCGGGGCGGGCCGTCGGCGGGGATCAGGAGGGGCGGTGGGTGTCCCGCGTTGGACAGGGTGACGCTCCAGGCGCGGTTTGCGGTCGGGCGGAGCTCGGTGTGCAGGGCGGTGATGAGGGGGGCGGTGCTGACGCCTTGCAGTACGTGGTCGAGGCGGCTGAGTGTGTGCGCGGGGTCGGCCGGGCCGTCGGCGTAGGCCAGTGCTCGCAGCATGCTGCTGGCCTTGGTCATCTGGGTTGCCGCGTCGAGGTCGTGTCCGGCGATATCGCCGATGGAGAGGGCGACGGCGCCGTCCGGTAGCACGATCGCGTCGTACCAGTCACCGCCGATCTCCGCCGTCGCGCTGGCGGGCTGGTAGACCGCGGCCAGTTCCGCGCCGTCGACGTGGGGCGGCGTGGTGAGGAAGGACCGCTGGAGGACCAGGGCGGTGTGGCGGACGCTCTGGAGCTCCAGAGCGCGCCGCAACGGGCCCCGGACGCTGTGGAGGACTTCTTCGAGCAGGCGGAGCTCGGAGTCGTCGGGCGGCGGGTTGCCGAGGCAGGTGGCTGCTGCGGCCAGCGCCACGGTCCGTTCGTCGACGACGACGGGCACGATGGCCAGACTGGTGGCGCGGGCCTGGACCATCCAGTCGGCGGACGGCTCTGACACCAGGGCTTTCGGCGGTTCGCCGGGAGGGAAGGTCACCAGCTTCGTCCGTCGGCTGTCGACCACTGTCTCGGCCAGAGCGCCGAGTGTGAAGTCGTCCGTGATCGGCGGGAGCGGCGGTACGCCGGCGGCGAGCGCCGTCCGTGCCCTGGTGGCGTTGAGGGCTTCGGCGCCGGACCGGGTGTGCTCGGGGTGCCTCAGCTGGAAGACGACGAAGGCGTCGACGAGATCGGGCACCACAGCGGAGGCGGTGGTGGCGAACGCTTCTCGCAGGTCGCGGGCGGAGGCGGTCGCCGACGCCCGCTTCAGCAGACGGTCCCGGGTCTGCTGGCGCCACTGGTCCTCGGCGTCCGCCACGGTGCCGATCCACTCGTAGAGCTCACCGCGGCGAAGGACGGGCACGGCGATGATCTTGACATGCCGGTAGCGGACGGGGTTCCCGGCCCGCCGGATCCGCACTACGGCGTCGAGCAGCGCGTCGCCCCGGGCCGTGGCGGCCCACTGTCCGGCGAACCAGTCGCGGTCCTTCGGGTGGACTGCGTCCATCCAGGAGAGAGCGGGCTGACTGGGGTGCCACAGGCCGCCCCCCGTCTCCCCGAGGCTGCCGACCAGAGCCGAGACCTCGCCCTGCGGGGTCATCCGCCAGACCACCTGAGGCACGGCCGAGTGCAGGGCCTCGTACCGCGCCAGGTCCGCGTTGGGATCCGCTGTGTCCGCCGGGCGCACGGCGGTGCCCCCCAGCTCGTCCGGCGCCCTGACCGCGAGCAGTAGCACGGACGCCCCGTGCCGGGAGGTCACCGGCAGACAGCTCACCACCCAGAATCGATGCCCGGGCGGTCCCTGGGCTGTGACCCCGGCAGCATCGAGCAGCGCAGGGGAGCGGTCGGTCCCGGCCCGGTCCAGCGCCCGGAGCACCGGGCGCAGCCCCGAGCCGGCCAGGGCGACGCCGGCCTCCTGACCGCAACGCCAGAAACCGAACAGTGCCCGGAAGGCCCGGTTGCACTGCACCAGCCGGTGCCGGGGGCCAGTCAAAAGCGCGGCGGCGACGGTAGCTTCCTCGAAGCTCTCGAACTCGAACATCGGCCACTCTTTCTGATCTGCGGACCGCCTCACAACGATGATCCCCCGGTACGGGGTACAGGGCATGTGCGGATCAGCTGATTCCGCATCCCTTCGCGGATACTGGGCGGGGAGCCGAGCAGCCCGTCGTGGTGGGCGAGGTCGGCGGCGAGCAGACCCGTGCCGGCGCGCGGGTCGTCGTCGGTCGCGGGCGCGCCTCCGGCGTCGGGTCAGGCTTCGGTGGCGGTGGGACCGGTGCCGGCGAGGTCGTATCGGCCCTGTTCTCGTATAGCTACCGCCAGGTGGTGTGTAGCGCTGAGCAACTACGTGGGGCTGCGGTCGCGCTGCTGGAGGGCGGCGAAGTCGGCGTGTGCCGTTTCGACGGCCTCCGGGTACGCCTGGGTCTTCTCGTGCTCGGCCAGCGCCCGGTAGACGCTGGAGAGGCTGGGGCTCTGTCCCTTGCGGCGGCCAGTGGGGATGAGGAGGTCGGGCTGGATGTCCTCGACGGTCTCGCCGTTCGCGCGGCGGCGGAGCACGGTGTGCAGCATGTCGTCGGTGATGACCGGCGGTCGGCCGCCGTGGTTGCCCTTGCGGGCCGCGGCGTCCAGCCCTTCGAGGGTGGCCTCCCGGATGTTCTCCCGTTCCGTCTCCGCCATTGCTGCGAAGAACCCGAACAGCAGGCGCCCCGGTCCGCTGGGGTCGTACATCCCCTGGAGAGGGCCGGCGAGCATCTCCAGGACCAGGCCGTGGGCGGTGAGGTGGTCGGCGAGCGCTGTCAGCTCCGCGGCGTCGCGTCCCAGACGCTTCATCTCGTTCACCGTGAAGATGACGCGGCAGTGCGGGGCGTGGGCCTTGATCTCCCTCGCGACGGCGAGCGCGGCCTCGAACTGCGGGCGGACCCGCATCCGGGTGCTGAACTTTCGGCGAAGATCTTGTCCCGTGGGATGCCGTGTCCGGCGAGCGCGTCAAGCTGCGACTGGAGTTCCTGGGTGAGGCTGGAGCACCGCGCGTACCCGATGCGGATGTCCGCGGTCGGGGTGTCGTGATCGACAGGCGCGGGCGCCGGGCCGCCACGGCTGGCCGGGGCCGCGGTCGGCAGGGGTGGGCACGCGCAGGAGTTTCGCGAGCCGGGGCACCTTGGTGAAGCGGCCGGTGTGGTAGGTCCCGGCAACCGCGCCGGAACGCGAGCGGCAGGGTGAGCCTGGCTGAGCGTTACAGCGTGGGCAAGGATGGCGCTCGACGTCGTCCGCTTCGGACGTAAGTGCGATCTGAGGGTCCGTCATGGCCCCGGATGCTGTCACAAACATTTCCCAGAACATGCCTGGTTCCACTTTTGAGTGAGAGCGAGTTGTGACAGTGAATCCGCGACCCGGGCCGCTCCCGCTGACTGTTCTTGATCTTGCTCCGAGAAAGGGTCGTTTGTGAGAGACGGCCATCGAGGCTGCGAAAGCTTCGAGGGCCTTGCCCTGTGCCTCCGAATCTCGGAGGCACGTTCACACGTCGCGGTGCCGCACGACGAGCACCGCGAGGACGACCGCGATCAGCGGCCAGAGCGCGTACACGGCCCACGAACCGGGGACGGTGGAGCTGTAGGCGAGCGAATGGGGGTCCGGCGCCCAGTTCTGGACCAGTCGCTTCCATGCCGTGACCGGCATCGCGTGGCTCACCGCGGCGGACCAGCGTGCGCTCTGCGAGAAGATCGGCGGCAGCATCACCAGGGTGAAGGCGCTGGTGACCATGGTGGTGGCGCTGTGCCTGATCAGAGCGCCGAAGCCGAGGCCGATCAGTGCGCAGACTGGGGCCAGCAGGGAGGATGCCACCAACGCCCGGAGCACTCCGGGATGGGTGAGCGGAACTCCGGCCTGCTGCCCGTTCAGGATGGCTTGGGAGATCAGGAAGCAACCGGTGGAGATGACCGTACCGACCGCGGTCCAGAGCGCGGCGGTGACGACCGCCTTGGCCAACACCACCGCACCACGCGCGGGGACAGCCACGGTGGTGGTGCGTATCAGGCCGCTGCTGTACTCGCTCACGACGGTGAGGGCGCCGACGCTGCCGGCGACGAGCATCAGCGCCATGTAACCGGCCGCGGGGAACGCGTCGAACACGAGGAATCCCTGATCGGCCCTTGCTGCCGGGCTCATCGTCCGGAGTCTGTTGATCTCCGTCAGTGCCGCTACAGCGGCGGACCCGATGACAAAAAGGGTGGTGAGTGCGAGGGTCCACGGGGTGGAGCGCAGGGACCGTATCTTGATCCATTCGGAGACGAGCAGGTTGCGGAACCGGACGGCCAGCTCAGCGACAGTCACGGCCGAGATGGTCGGGGTGGCCGAGGAGAGTGTGGTCATCGGGGTTGTCCTGCCTGGTATTCGACGCTGCCGGCGGTGAGTTCCATGAAGGCCTCCTCCAGTGAGGCGGTCCGGGTGGTCAGCTCGTTCAGCAGGATCCGGTTCTCGAAGGCGAGCGCTGCGATCCGGTCCGCCGATAGCCCGGTCACGGCAAGCTTCTGGGCGTCCGCCGACCCCTCCGGCTCGACCGACGCCCCCGCGGCGGTCAGCACTGCCGTCAGCTCGGCGGCCTGCCGCGTGCCCACCACGACGCCAAGGCGGGTGCTGCGTGCAGCGAAGTCCCGTACCGACTCGGCGGCGATGAGCCGGCCCCGGCCGATGACGACGAGCTGGTCGGCGGTGTTCTCCATCTCCGACATCAGGTGGCTGGAGAGGAAGACCGTACGCCCCTCGGCCGCCAGGCGCCGGAAGAGGCGGCGCATCCAGAGCACGCCTTCCGGGTCCATGCCGTTGACCGGCTCGTCGAACATCAGCACCGGCGGGTCGCCGAGCAGCGCGGTGGCGATCCCGAGCCGCTGCTTCATGCCGAGCGAGAAGCCGCCGATGCGGCGGGACGCGGCCTCGGCCATGCCCACCTCGTGCAGCACCTCGTCGACCCGGCGTGGGGAGATCCCGTTGCTGTAGGCCAGGGCGGACAGGTGGGCCGCGGCGGTGCGTCCGCCGTGGACCTGGCCTGCGTCGAGGAGGGCGCCGACGTGCCGCAGCCCGCGCGGGTGGCTGCGGAAGGGGACACCGCTGACTGTGGCACCGCCGCCGGTGGGCGCGTCCAGGCCGAGGATCATCCGCAGAGTGGTGGTCTTGCCGGCTCCGTTGGGGCCGAGGAATCCGGTGACCTTGCCCGGTCGCACGGTGAAGGACAGCTGGTCGACTGCGGTCTTGTCGCCATAGCGCTTGGTGAGTTCGTTGACTTCGATCACAGGGACAACCCTGCCGGGAGGGCCCCGTCCGGTCATGGGGCCGTGGGCGGCAATCGCGCGGCCGCCTTCGCCCGTGGGCGTACGTCCGCGGGCCGATCCCCCAGGGGCGGCAGCTGGATACCCTCGCGGGATGGACGCCATACCGACCACCCCGTTGCCCTCGCGCGTCGCACGGCGCGGTCTCCCTCTTGAGAGGCCACACCAGCGATGACGAGAACGAAGACCATGGCCTGGGTGGGAGGCGCCCTATATCTCCTCGCGGTGGGGCTGCTCATCGGAGGCGCGCCGCGGGCTTCGGGCACCGTCCACGGTATCGGGGCACTGCTTGCCGCGAGTCTGCTCGTCGGTGTGCTGCGACGCATGCCGTTCCTGGCGCTATCCATTGCGCTCTTCGGATCCACCGCCGTGGTGGTGGGCGCCCCGAGCTCCGCCCGTGTGAACCTGTCGGCTTCGCACCAGGGCCAGTTTCTGTCGTATCTGGCGGTGGACCTCGTCCTGGGCTTCATCGTCGCCATCTGCGCGCGGCGAGCCTCGATCGTCGCCGTGGCCGGATCCCTCATCATCCAGCTCCTGATCATCGGCGGCTACGCGCACGGGGACAATCTGATCGTCAACGTCGTGATCGCCCTCCTGGCGATGGCAGCGGCCTGCACGGTCGGACTGCTGAGCCGTGAGCGCCGCGAGCACGCGGTGGCACTGCGTTCACAGGAGGTGGCCGAGGCCGTGATCGCCGAACGGCTGCGGATCGCCCGGGAGTTGCACGACATGGTCGCGCACAGCATCGGCATCATCGCCATCCAGGCAGGGGCGGCGAGCCAAGTCATCCGGACCCGGCCCACGGAGGCCGGTGAGGCACTGCGGGCCATCGAGGCCACCAGCAGGGAGACTCTGTCGGGCCTTCGGCACACCTTGGTGGCACTCCGTCAGGCAGGCCCGGGTGCGGCGGCCACGGGAGGGCAGGCAGTCCTCGCACCCTCGCCAGGTCTGGCGGACATCGACCGGCTGGCGGCGGCCACGGCCGACGCGGGGGTACATGTTGATGTGCGCCGCAGTGGGAAAGAGCGCCCTCTGCCGGCCGACATCGGCCTGTCCGCCTTCCGTATCGTTCAGGAGGCGCTGACCAACGTGGTCCGCCACGCGGGCACCGGACGCTGTCGGGTACTCATCGACTACGGGGACGAGGAGCTGTCCGTGGAGGTCGTCGACGATGGGCGCGGTGCCACCGAGAACGGATCGGCCCACGGCTTCGGCCTCGTGGGCATGCAGGAGCGGGTCACCCTGCTGTCCGGCGACCTCAGCGCCGGGCCGCGCCCCGAGGGCGGGTTCCGGGTGACGGCCCGGCTGCCGCTGCCCGCCCCCGTCAAAGTCGCGGTGGAGGCCCGATGACCACCGGTCCCGTACGCGTCGTACTCGCCGACGACCAGCCACTGGTGCGGTCCGGCCTGCGTCTGGTCATGGCCGATCACCCCGACCTGGAGGTCGTCGGCGAAGCCGCCACCGGCGCCGAGGCGGTCCAACTGGTCAGGGACATCAGCCCTGACGTCGTGGTGATGGACATCCGGATGCCCGGCATGGATGGGATCGAGGCCACCCGCCAGATCACCGCCGGCCCGTCCGCGACGCGCGTCCTCGTCCTGACCACGTTCGACGAGGACGACCACGTCTACGGCGCGCTGCGGGCCGGAGCGAGTGGCTTCGCGGTCAAGGACATGGCATTGAACGACATCCTCGCAGCCATCCGCGTGGTCGCCGTCGGCGATGCGCTGATCGCGCCGGGGGTCACGCGCCGGTTGATCGCCGACTTCGTCGGGAACCCCCCGCGGCGCTCGCCACGGCCAGTCGAGGGCATCACCGAGCGGGAACAGGAAGTCCTGACCCTCATCGGGCGCGGCCGGACGAACACTGAGATCGCGGAGGACCTCTTCATCACGGTGGCCACCGCCAAGTCGCACGTGTCACGCCTCCTCACCAAACTGGGCGCCCGGGACCGGGTCCAGCTCGTGATCACCGCCTATGAGATGGGGCTCGTCACTCTGCCCGGCTGAGCAAGCACCACTGCTCCGGCCAGGCCCGGAGTGTCACGCCGAGGTGCTTGCTGTCTCACCCTGCGGCGTGCGCGGGCCGGGCACCGTCGCCCGGATGGACAGGTCCAGATCGAGGCGGCCGTACGGATTCACACGGGTCCAGAACAGCGGCGACAGCGCCCGGCGGTCCGCGTCGGTAAGCTTGTCCGCCCACTTCGGATCGGCTAGCTCCTGCACCAGCAGCGTGTTGACGTGCACCAGCGCGGACTGGAGCAGGTACAGCGCGAGCATGCTGACCTCCTGGGACTCCTTGTCCGAACCGGCCAAGTCGCCGTCCTTGCCGTAGAAGAGATCCTTGTTCGCGGAGTTCCAGTTCTCCACCACCTGCAACCCCTCATGGATCTCCTGGCGCATCTCCACGTCGGCCAGGTAGTCGCAGACGAACAAGGTCCGCACCGCCCGGCCCAGCTCCTCGATCGCCCGGTACGTCGGGTGTTTCGGCCCTCCTCGGGTGAACCGGCGCAGGACCTGCTCGGCCTCCGCGGTCCCCAGGCGCAAGGCAGTGGTGTACTTCACGATCTGGTCGTACTGCTGGGCGATCAGGTCCCAGTCGATCGTCTTGGTGGAGAGCACCGGGCCCAGGTTCGGCCCCTGGTCGTCCTCCCCGGCCGCCGGCCGGTACAGCTTCGCGGAGCCGATGTTCTTCAGCCTCGGCATCAGCCCGGACGGCGAAGGTGGCGTTCACCAGCTTGCGCAGGGCCGCACGCATGTTGGCCCGGTTGACGAACAGGTGCCGCACCCGCCGCAAGGTCGCTTCGCTCTCGCCGTGCTTGCCGGTCACCGCGACCCGCTTGATGCCCATGTTCGTGCCCAGCCCGAACAGCACCAGCAGCAGGCGGCGCCGCAACACGTCCTTGGACAGGTTCTCTCTGGTGGCCACCGAGGTGAACTCGGCGATGAAGTCCGTGTCGAACTCGGCGTACTTCAGGATGTCCAGCAGGTCGATGGTGCCCCAGCGCCGCTCGATCTCTCCTTGATGGCGACCAGGGACTCCGGCTCCTCCTGCTTCGCCCGAGGGGAGACCCGAATCCACGGCTCGCCGTGCTTCTTCACGATCGCCACCCCGCCCGTCGTACCCTCCGCCAGCGCACCCTCGAAGCGGTCCAGCGAGGTGCGGAGCATGGTTTTGCGGGCGGCGATGAACTCCCTGGCGTCCTGCGGCTGGCCCAGCGCGGCGTAGTGCACGTCCCGGTTGTCCTCGAAGTCGGCGGGCAGGTCGTCCTCCGGGTTGCGCCACCGGTTCGCCCCCAACACCCAAATCTCCCGCCGGCGCACCGCGTCCCGCAAAGCGACCAGCACGCACAGCTCATACGGAATGCGCTCGACCCGCCCCTTGTCGTCCACCACCGCCGCCCGCCACTGATCCGGCACCACCCCCGCCAACGGCACGCTCTCCGCCGGATCGAAGAACGCCCCCTCCTTCAACGGCTGGTCCAGGTAGCGCTGAAGCAGATCGATCGCGTCCATCACCGGCCGGTAGGCAGTGTTGTTGCACTTCAGCTCCAGCGCGCCCAGCAGCGGCGAGAGCATCCGCCGCCAGTGCGCCGAGTACGAGGAGCGCAGCACCGTACGGACCCGGGCCTTGTAGCGAGCCTCGTTCGCCGCGGCCTCCGCCGCCAGGGCCTTCAACGTCTTCTCCCCGCCGACCACCGGGTAGATCACCCGCCGCACGGTGCCGGACGGCTCGGACAGCGCCGCCTCCGCGACCCGCAGGAGCATCCCCTCCTTGCCCCGGACCTTCTTCAGCTCGGCGTTCAGCTCCTTGTCGACCTTCCGCTCCGCCCTCGTGTTGATCTTCAGCACGAGCTGGATGAACAGGTCCACCAGCGAGTCGGTGATCTCCGTCTGCCGCACATGACACAACGCGGCCAGCAGCGTCAGGCGCCGCGGCGGCTTCATCCGCTCCAGGTTCGCCGGGTACTCCTTCGACGCCCGCGCACGCCACGCGTCCACCAGCTTCTCCGACACGTCCCCGAACAAGTCCGCGGGCAGCTCCAGCCGCCGCACCCGCTGAAGCTTGTTCACCTCCGCCAGCAGGCTCTCCAGGCCCGGCGCCCCCGGGTCGGCCTTCAGCTCGGCGAAGTGCGAACGCCCGCCGGCCGACACCACATCCTGGCAGTCCGCTCCCTCGCCCGTCTCGTCCTGGCTGCCGGCGACCAGGTCCTCCAGGCGCGACCGCGTCGCGTGTGAGATCCGCTCCATCCTGCTGCGGCAGAACTGGGCCTCGAAGTCCTTGACCGCCTTGCCCACCAGCCGCCCGACCCGGCCTGGGGCCGGCGGCTCGATGTCGTCGTTACGGCAGCGGGCCACCACCGCTGCCGCCAGCCGATCTCGCGACAGCTCCACCGGACACAGCTCAGCGGCCAGCCACTCGGCCAGCCGCTCCTGGTCCTCCTCGGTGTTCGCCCGGAACCCATACGCCTCTCGGATCTCCTTGCGGTGCCGCTTGATCCGGTCACCCTGCCAGTCGTAGGCGTCCCACGCCTCGGCGGGGACCTTCACCTGCTGGGCCACGTACTCCACCGCCGCCGCGGGCATCTCTTTGGCGGACTCCGGGAACCGGGCCTCCACCTCGAAGAACTTGAGCAACAGCGCGAATCCCAACCAGGTCGCCCCGGACTTGTTCCGCACCTTCTTCATGTCGTCTTCGAGCAGCGTCCAGACCTCGATCAGGTCTTCCGGCTCCCAGTCCTGCCGCATGCGCCCCATCCTTCGCCGTCACTCGTTCAGCTCAACGAAGCGACCCAGGCGGGGAAACGAGGGCTACGAAAGTTACTCAGTGCTACACGCCACCTGGCGGTAGCTATACGAGAACAGGGCCGAGATTCCCGTGGGTTCGCGAAAGCTGAAGGTAGTTCATCGGGAACTGAGGGTCCGGTGCCGCCATTTTCAGCGATAGTCCCCTGAGTTCATGGGGAACACGCTGGGTCGGCTTCGACAGGCGTGCGTGTGGAGTGCGCGGAGCAGAGGATGGCCAGTCGAGGAAAATCGATCGACAGACGAGTGCACGAGGCGCTGTGATGGCTCCGACTGCCTGCCGCATGGAGCGGGCCCACCACAGGAGTTGCTCTTGGCCGCCGGGAGAGCCGCGGACCCCCGCCCCGCGATCGATGCCGCACTGGCCAGACGTCTGGTCGATACGCAGTTCCCGCAGTGGGCCGAGCTGCCTCTCAAGCTGCTCGACCCGGCCGGTTCGGACCATGTGATCTACCGGCTGGGTGAGGACCTGTCTGTCCGGCTGCCCCGCCATGCGGGTGCCATCAGACAGGCCATGAAGGAGTCTGAGTGGCTCCCCAAGCTCGCCCCGCACCTGCCGTTGGCTATCCCCGTACCGGCGGGGGTGGGTGAGCCCGACTTCGGCTATCCGTGGCCGTGGGCGGTGTCCCGCTGGCTGGACGGCGATGTGGCGACCGCCGAGGCACTGGCCGACTCGTCCCGGGCTGCCGTCCAACTGGCGGAGTTCCTCACATGTCGACGATCGAGTATTTCCCCATCCCGGGTGGTTTGAGCGTCTCGTAATTCCCCATCCCGAATTCTCCTA
Source organism: Streptomyces sp. NBC_01508 (assembly GCF_045040315.1). Lineage (NCBI taxonomy): Bacteria > Bacillati > Actinomycetota > Actinomycetes > Kitasatosporales > Streptomycetaceae > Streptomyces > Streptomyces sp. NBC_01508. Next base: position 799,734 of record NZ_CP109419.1, read on the forward strand.
ATTGGCCATGGGTACAGCGGAGTTCGGGATCGAGGGACCTGGTCATCGCGGAGGTGCGGTGGGCAGTCCTCGGACCATGCTTCGGATGGCCGTTGGGCAGCCCGGATGGCGAGGAGAACGTTCGTCGTGGTCGATGTCACCGAGATCTATGTCCACTGGTACGCAGGCCGCTCGAAGAGCGAGCTGGCCGCGTCGCTGGGACTGGACCGCAAGACGGTCCGCAAGTATCTGGCCCCGGCGGAGGCGGCGGGGATCAGTCCGGGCGGTCCGCCGATGAGCGAGGCGGACTGGGCCAAGCTGGTCAAGGAGTGGTGGCCCGGCTTGGCCAACTCACGTTTGAGGCGGATCACTTGGCCGGAGATCGACCGGCACCGTGACTACATCGAGAGCCTGCTGGGGACGGTGACGGTCACCACGATCCATCAGCGGCTGCGGGACGAGCACAAGCTGGAAGTATCCGTCTCCGCGTTCCGCCGGTGGGTGCATGCCACGCTCCCTGACAGACTGCAGAGTTCGCAGGTCACCGTGCTCCGCGAGGATGTCGAGCCCGGTGAGGAAGCCCAGATCGACTACGGGTTTCTGGGGCAGTGGACTGACCCACGCACGGGCAAACGGCACCGGATCTGGGCCTTCGTGATGGTGCTGCCGTGCTCACGCCACATGTTCGTGCGTCCGGTCCTGCATCTGCACCAGCACTCGTGGACCGAGGCGCACGTCGCCGCCTTCCGCTATTTCGGCGGCGCCCCGCGCCGGCTGGTGCCCGACAACCTCAAGACCGGGGTCGACAAGCCCGACCTCTACGACCCGAAAGTCAACAAGGCGTATGCCGAACTGGCCACCCACTACGGGGCGTTGGTCGATCCGGCCCGCGCACTGAAGCCCAAGGACAAACCGCGGGTCGAACGGCCGATGCCCTACATCCGTGACTCGTTCTGGCGCGGACGGGAGTTCACCTCGATCGAGCACATGCAGGCCGAGGCCGTCACCTGGGCTCAGGACGTCGCAGGCCAGAGACCATGCCGCCCGCTGGGCGGAGCCGCACCGATGGCAGTCTTCGGTGCCCTGGAGGCGGAGACGCCGCTGCCGCTGCCACCGACCCCGTTCGTGCTGGCCCGCTGGTCGACCGCGACGGTCGGCCCGGATATCCACATCAAAGCTGGCCGCACGCTCTACTCGGTGCCCTGGAAACTCATCGGCCGGAAAGTCGACGTCCGCTCCACCGCGACGATGGTCCAGATTTTCCTCGATGGCGACCTGGTCAAGACCCACGTGGCACTTGAGCAGGGAAAACGGACCGACAAGAGCGACTACCCGCCGGAGAAGATCCCCTTCCAGATGCGCACGCCGCTGTGGTGCCGCACCCAGGCATCGGAGGTCGGGGACGACTGCCGCGAGGTCGTCGACCAGTTGCTGGAAGTCAACGCGCTCTACCGGCTCCGGGCTGCCCAAGGGGTCCTCGGGCTGCGCAAAAAGTACGGGGACAGCCGTCTGGAAGCGGCCTGCGCGCGGGCGATCGCAGCCGGCGACCCGTCCTACCGGACCGTGAAGGGCATCCTGATCGCCGGCACCGAAAGCGATCCCGAGCCCGAGACCAGCGGCGATGCCGGAGCCGCCGCCTTCCTTCACGGACCTCAGCAGCTGTTCGCCTCCGCGATCCCCTCGGGGACGACGGACGGACTCCGTGACGACCAGGACCACGACGACGTTGAGAAAAGCATCTGATGAGCGTGATGGACACCGCCCTGCGCGAGTCGCTGAAGTCACTGCGGCTCTCGGGCATGCTCGAAACCCTCGACGCCCGCCTGGCCCAGGCGCACGCCGGCGAGCTCGGCCACCTCGACTTCCTCCAGGTCCTCTGCCAGGACGAGATCACCCGCCGGGAGACCGTCGCCTTCCAACGGCGCCTGACCCGGGCGAGGTTCGAGCAGCAGGTCACCCTCGAAGAGTTCGACTTCACCGCTTCCTCGAAGCTGCCCGCCGCTCAGATCCGCGACCTTAGCGCCCTGCGCTGGCTGCACTCCGGCGAGTCGGTCATCCTCTTCGGCCCCGTCGGCGTCGGCAAGACCCACGTCGCTCAGGCCCTCGGTCACCTCGCCGTCCGCCAGGGCGCCCACGTCCGCTTCGCGAAGACCAGCCGTATCCTCGCCGACCTTGCCGGAGGCCACGCCGATCGCACCTGGGAAAAGCGAATCCGTGAACTGGTACGGCCCGACGTTCTCATCCTGGACGACTTCGCCATGCGCCAGCTCTCCGCGGCCCAGGCCGATGACCTCTACGAACTTGTCAGCGAGCGCCAGGGCAGATCCCTGATCATCACCAGCAACCGGGCACCCAGCGACTGGTATCCGCTCTTCCCCAACCCTGTCGTCGCCGAGTCGCTCCTGGACCGGCTGATCAACACCAGCCACCAGGTCATCATGAATGGCCCCAGCTACCGGCCGAACAAGCGACCCAAGAACCCCACCGACAAGCCGGTCAAGCCACTCACCTGACGGCCCGACCGGTCAGAATCCGGCGTCGACAGGCCGCTGATGCCCGCACGGCGCCGGATTGCCGATCTTGTCGAAGACCTCGGCGTCACTTCCCGAATTCACCCACACCGTGATGCCCTGATCATGAACGACGACGTTGAACGGCGACTCCTCGGGCTCCTTCTCGGTCACGACGGTGAACTCCTCACCCGGACGCATCCAGTGGTCAGTTCCCCACGGTTCCACCCAGAGGCAGAGCAGGCTGTCTGTCTCGTTGCTCACGCTCGTCTTCGACACGCAGGCACTCTAACGAGCCGCGTCCTCGGCCCGAGACGCCTGGGCCACGACGGGAGCCTGGGGAATTACGTGAACTTCCGCCTGGGGAATAACGCGATCGCCCACATCGGCGTCGGCCGGCTCCATATCCCACAGCGGCCGACCCAACCAGGCCCGCATCTGGTCCAGGTGCCCGACGTCCCCGCGGATGGTGCCGTCCGCAAGCCCCGCCGAAGCCCGCGCGAGGACGAACCCCGCGAGCACGTCGGTCTCGAACTGCTCCAGCTCCTCCGCCGAGACCGGATCGCGGAACTCGCGCAGGTCGCGTACGGCTGCCAGCCCCAACCCGAGCCCCCTCACCTTCACCCCGATAACGGATCGATCGGACGAAGTGAGAACGCTTCAAGAATCCTGAAATTACATCACCAGCTCGAAGAACACCCCAAGGAGGCAGAACACCCTGGCCACGTAGACATGGACTCAGTAGGGCTCAGGGGAACTCGCGGGATGTCGCACACTCGACCGTGTGCCGGGCCCCAGCACGCCGCCGGCGCGCGGAAAGGGGGACCTTCAGGTCGAGCCGCCCGGCGGAATCGGCGTCGAGCCGGACGACCACGGCCTCGGCCGCTCGCGCGGCGGCCTGACCACCAAGCCGCACCTGGCCGTCGAGCAGGGACAGAAACCGATGTCCATCGTGATCACGGCCGGGCAGCGCGGCGACTCCCCGCAGTTCGAGCCGGTCCTGAGGAAGGTCCGCGTCGCCCGCCCAGGGCCCGGACGTCCGCGGACCCGACCCAACCGGATCCGTGCCGACAAGGCATACGCCTCCCGCAAGAACCGTGCCTACCTGCGGCGACGCGGTATCCGCTGCGCTATCCCGGACAAGGCCGACCAGGCGGCCCACCGCAAGAAGCGCGGCTCTCGTGGCGGCCGGCCCCCCAGGTGCGACGCCCAGGACTACAAAGCCCGGCACACGGTCGAATGCGGTATTAATCGCCTCAAAAGGCACCGTGCCGTGGCCGCGAGATACGACAAACTCGCGGTCCGCTACGAAGCGACCGTCCTGGTCGCGGCCATCAACGAGTGGTTGTGACGTGCGTGTCCGACGACAGGCTGAACACCCTCACTCGGCGGTCACAGCTGGTATCAACGGTCTCGCACAGCAGGTGCATCCCGAGTTTGGCCATGATCCGCCCGGATGCGCCGTTACCGACCTGGGCGACGCTGACGAGCCGCTCCAGCCTTCGGTCCTCGAACCCGAACCGCACAGCGGCCGCGGCGGCCTCGGTCGCCAGGCCCTGCCCCCAGTGGGATCGACCGAGTCGCCGGCCGACCTCAACCGCGGGCAGCAGTTCCGGCATGAAGTCGGGGACTGACAGGCCGGTGAACCCGGCCATCTGCCCGGTGGAGCGGATCTCCACGGCGAACAGGCCGAAGCCGTGCGCGTCCCACTCCCGCCCCATCGCCTCGATCCCGTCGCGGGTCTGGCGCTCGTCACGGACGCTGCCATCGCCGATCCACCTCATGACCTCGGGGTCTGCATTGACAGCGGCCATAGGCGCGACGTCCTCCTCACGCCAGCGACGCAGGATCAGACGAGGAGTCTCACGTGTGACCATCCGATCATTCTGGATCACGAACGAGCTCCCCGCCATCCTCACCAGGCACTTCCGATACACGCCCTAGGCGCAGGTTGTAGACCGCACGGCGCGGAGCGGTGCGTCACAAACAGACGGGGTCTCAGGGGCTGCTGTTCGCGATCTCTGCGTCAGCCGCGAGGCCGTGTGGGTGCCACGGCGTCGACCGCCGATCGTGGACTCGCCGAGGACCAAGACATCGCCGGATGGATCGCGGCCTTCACCGACGACGGGACCTTCACCGACGAATCGATCCCGCACACCTACCGCGGCGCGGAAGAGCTGGGCAAGACGGTCGAGGTCTACGCGAAGGCGTTCCCCGACATGCACCGTGAGCTCGACCAGTTCCACGTGACCGGTGACACGGCCATCGTGCAACTGCGCCTGCAAGGAACCCACCTCGGTCCGCTCGAACTGCCCACGGGGACCGTCCCGCCAACCGGTAAACGCATGGATGCCCCGTGCTGCGACGTGTTCGAGCTGCCCGACGGCAAGATCAAGCGCTTCGACTGCTACGCGGAAGGATCCGTCGTCGCTGCCCAACTGGGCCTGACCTGAACCCAGGACGGACGTGAGCCTTCAAGCCGAGGGATCGGGCTTCGGCTTGAAGGCTCACGCGATGGGGATCGCGACCACCGCGACGCCAGAGCCAGATGTAAAGGCGCACGGGTGGTTCACCTGGCGACTGCGAGCAGGCTTCTTGGCGAATGCCCGCAGGCGCAGGGCCCCCGCCCAGCGATCTCTGTCCCGCATAGCCGCGGCCAGAACTCGTCGCAGGCCGCCTGTCGCCACTCTGCGCGGGTGACCGAGTGGGGCCGCTCTGCACCACGAAATTCCCGGCATCCTGTCATTCCCGCCCAGCCAGGAGGCGCATGACCAGCGGGGCAACGTGTCTGATGACCCATCAGGACGAGCGTCAAATGAGCGTCAAGATGCCTCGTAGAGCGTCATTTCAGCGTCGAGATATCGCCCGTAACGCACACACCGCACATAACGCACACTACCCAAACCCGCAGGTCAGGCCGCCTTCGCGATGGGCTCCAGGATCGCAACGCACTCCACGTGGTGCGTCATCGGGAAAGCGTGAACGACGTATCCGGGGTTCTCGTCACGCATGAGAGTCGGACTCGGGCAATCACTCACGGGCGAAGGGAACATAGGCGCGCGTCACCGGTTGGCCGAACCGGCGCTTCCGCAGACGATTGTTGTGCCCTGTCTGTCCCGAGCATCACTGCGGATCGATCCGTCAGCGGCATGTCACCAACACTACGGAGGTGGAGTCTTCTGTTCTCCGTGTGCGGGCGTGTCGTCTGTCGCCGAAGGTTCCTCCCCCTGTAGCCCTCTGGTGCTCCACATCTCCTGGAGATCCACCGAACTTGCCCCCCGAACCGATAACAACTTCCACGAATGATCAGCCGCCCATGCAGGAGGAGGGCGTGACGCCCTCCGTAGGCGGACGCTCTGCTTCCCTTGACGATGAGAGCCGTTCGTCCCTCCTGGCCAGCGACTGGTATTCGACCAGTGACCTCGCCGCCTGCCTGCACGTCGACGCCTCGACTCCGCGTCGTTGGCGCACCGCCCACCCCAGGGGCCGCCGTTCGTCTCCGTTTCGGAACGCGTCGTCATGTACATCGCGCTCGACGTCGAGGAATGGCTGCGCAGCCGCCGGACCGTCCCACGCCGAGAAGCCTGATGACCGACAAGACCGTTGTGCCGGTCGGCGTCCGGCTCTCTACTGATATCGAACACCGCCCCAACCGTCCCGCCCCCTACCGGGCCCGTGTCCGCTGGTTCGTTCCCGTCTCGAAGCGCCGCTTGTCACTGTCCGAGGGAAAGCACACCGAGGACGAAGCGCAGGAGTGGCTGGACGCCACTATCGAGGCCGCTCAGGCCGGTCTGTCCCCGTCGCTCGCCACCATGAAACTCGCCGACTACGGCGAAGCCAACATGGATCTCGCCCTGCGTGGGCCGGAGTTGAAGACCCACGACCCCTACCTCTCAGGGTGGCGGCAACGCGTCGTCCCCGCTCTCGGGCACGTCCCGGTCCGCATGATCACCAATGGCGCGATCGACCGCACCGTGCAGCACTGGATCGCCGACGAGCTCAGCCGCTCCACGGTGAAGAACACCATCGCGGTCCTGGTCCGCGTCATGGAGCAGGCAGTCCGTGACGGTCTCATCAAGGTCAACCCCGCCCGGATCACGGGCTGGCAGAACTCTACAAACAGGCCGAGGACGAACTCCACGACCCACGGGCGCTGGCTCTGCCCGACTGGGAGACCCTCGTGGCGCTGGCCGACGCGCTCGTGGCCGCCTCGCACGACCAGTACCGCGGCTGGGGAGACGTGGTCGTCTTCGCCGCGTGCACGGCCGCGCGGATCGGCGAGTTCTCGGGCTGCCGCGTCGGGGACATCGACACCGACCAGTGGATCTGGACCGTACGGCGCCAGACCACACCCGCACCCGGCGGGCTGACCGACAAGGGCACCAAGGGCAAGCGGGCCCCCAAGGTCCCCATCGTCGAGGAGATCCGCCCCCTCGTCGCCCAACGCCTCCTGTCCGCCGGGCCGAACCCCGCCGCCCGCCTGTTCACCGGTCCCCGAGGCGGACGCATCTCCACCGCAGTCCTGCGTGACGCAACCCACTGGGACGACGTCGTCACCAAACTCGGTTACGAACACCTGCGCCGCCACGACCTCCGGCACACCGGACTGACCTGATTCGCCGGCGCCGGGGTCCAAGTACACGTACTCCGCAGAATCGCCGGCCACGGCTCACTGACCACCACCCAGCGCTACCCGCACCCCGACGTCCACAAGATCACGGCTGCCGGGGCGGCGCTCTCTGCTCACTTCAACGTGCCGCGCGCACCACGCTCACTGCCGAGCCCCATCGTCATGACCTTGACCCGGTCAAGGGCGCCGGACCCCAACTGGTCGCCAACTGGTCCCCAGAAATGATCAAGGGCCGGTCTCGGATTGCTCCGAAACCGGCCCTGATCTGCGACTGTCTCCAGTCGGGACGACAGGATTTGAACCTGCGACCCCTTGACCCCCAGTCAAGTGCGCTACCAAGCTGCGCCACGTCCCGCTGCTCCGCCGTCCGGGAGATTTCCCGGCGGCCACAGTGGAGAACATTACCCCACGCCCGGCCGACGCCCGGCCGCCAGTGGCCGGGGAGACAATCGGGGCATGACGGAGAACCGGCGGGATCGAGACATCGAAGGGCGGGCGCGGAACGCGCGCCCGCGGGATGGGCTGGGGCGGCCGTTGCCCTACGGGGCGCCCGGGGTCGAGCGGCAGCCCGAGGGGGTGGTGCGGGCGCCCGACGAGACGTTGCGGGAGGCGCAGCGGCTGCTGGACGCGGGGATGCCGTTCCACGCGCACGAGGTGTTCGAGGACGCGTGGAAGTCGGGGCCCGGTGACGAGGAGGCGCTGTGGCGCGGGATGGCGCAGCTCGCGGTGGGGCTGACGCACGCCGCCCGGGGCAATACGACGGGCGGTGCACGGCTGCTGCTGCGGGGCGCCGAGCGGATTTCCGGGTACGGGGCGCCGTACGGGATCGATGTCCGCGGACTCACCTCGTGGGCCCGTGAGCTGGCGGAACGGGTCGCGGACGCCCCGGTGGACGCGGCTGCCGAGGCGCCGCGCCTGACGCGGACCGACCGGCCCGCAGGGCCACCGAAGGGCGCTGGGTGAACTCCGGGACAGGGTGTCCGGCTACACCCTCGTCCGGTCCTCAGACCTCCTGACCCGCACGGCGATCCCCAGCAGGATCTTCCTTGTCGAACAGATACCGGTACCCGTAGCGGATGCGTCCGCCTTCGGTCTAACGGTGACAGGCCGGATCCCCCGCGAGCTGAACGGCCACTACCCGCGGGTCGGCCCGAACGTGCTCGGGCTGGAGGATCCGCGCGCCCACCACTGGATGCAGGGCGACGACTTCCCCGCCTACACCCACGTCATCCCGTACAAGGGCCGCGTCCTCGCCCTCCAGGAGAGCCGGCCACTGCCGTACGAACTCGACGGCGACCTCAACACCGTTCGCCCGTACGACTTCCGCTCCACGCTCGAAGGCGCGTTCACGGCACACACCGAGTACGACGCGAAGGCCGATGAGTTGCACGGCATCTCCTACTACCCGGCCTTGGACCATGTGCGGCACCTGGTGATCGACCACACCGGCCGGGTGGTGCGGGACTTCACCGGACGGCCGGTCGCGCGTGTTCATCTGGCGGGCCGGGTACCCCTGGGATTCCACGGCAGTTGGGTGCCCGACGCGTGACGGGGGGAAGCAACCACACATCCTCACTGTCAGTCCTCGACCAGGACGACCTCCAGCGTGCGCGGGCCGTGGACACCCTCGACCCGGTCCAACTCGATGTCGCTGGTGGCCGAAGGACCCGAGATCCAGGTCAGCGGCCGGGTCGGGTCCAGCCGCGGCATCGCCTGCGGTACGGACGCGACGACCTGCTCCGGTGCCAGGACCACGCAGATGTGGTGGTCCGGGACGAGCGAGATCCGGCGCCTGCCCTGGTCGGGACCGCCGTCGAGGACGATCGTGCCGGTCTCCGCGATGGCCACGGCGCAGCCGGTGACGACGCTGTCGACCTCGTCCAACTCCTGTGCGGTGGACGCTTCCCGGTCATGGATCCGGGTCGGATCGGCGGAGGCGAGCCACCACGGCGGCAGGCCCGGCGGCACCAGGACCGTGCGGGAGCCGTGCTCGGCCAGCAGGCGCATCAGCAGCTCCGCGAGTCCGGCGGAGTCGGTGCGGTGGACGACGGCACGGTAGTCGGCGAGGTTCTCGTGCAGCAGGTCGATCATGCCGGCGTCGGGGGTGTGCGTGTCGAGGTAGTCGCGCGTGACCTCGGGGGCGTCGGGCGCGTCGGCGACGGCGGCGCGGACCCTGGCCAGGATGCGCTCGCGCGAGCCCGATCGAGGGGCTACGGACGGGCCGGTGGCGGAGGGATCGGTCGCGGACGGGCCGGTCTTGGACGGGCCGGCTTCCGGGGCGGTGCTCATCAGGGCTTCTTCCCGTCCGTCTTCGGCTTGCGGTTCTTCTTCCACCAGTCGCGGAACGGCTCCGCCGGCATCTCCGGCAGCTCCCTGCTCCGCGTCCACGCCCCCGCGCCGGGCAGCTTCGACGGGTGCAGCTTGCGGGTCTTCGACGCGACCCGCTCCCCCGCCCCCAGCACGCCGGGATGGTCGAGCACCCAACCCGCCGCCTTGATCGCGGCCTTTTCGAGCCGGTGGCCCTTGCCGCCCTGGTCGGCGACCCGTTCCCGCAGGTGGACCAGTACCTCCGGAATGTCGATCGCCACCGGGCACACCTCGTAGCAGGCGCCGCACAGCGACGACGCGTACGGCAGTGAGGCGTCGATCTCGCTCTGGGTGCCCCGGAGTTGGGGGCTGAGGATCGCGCCGATCGGTCCCGGGTAGACGGAGCCGTACGCATGCCCTCCCGCCCGCTCGTACACCGGGCAGACGTTGAGACACGCCGAGCAGCGGATGCAGCGCAGCGCCTGGCGGCCGACCTCGTCGGCGAGGGTGCCGGTGCGGCCGTTGTCGAGGAGGACGAGGTGGAAGGTCCGCGGCCCGTCGCCGTCGGCGGTGCCCGTCCAGGTCGAGGTGTACGGGTTCATCCGCTCGGCCGTCGACGAGCGCGGCAGCGTCTGGAGGAACACCTCCAGATCCCGCCAGCTCGGCACCACCTTTTCGATGCCCACGACGGAGATCAGCGTCTCGGGCAGCGTCAGACACATCCGCCCGTTGCCCTCGGACTCGAAGACGACGAGCGTGCCGGTCTCGGCGACCATGAAGTTGGCGCCGGAGATGCCGACCTTGGCGCGCAGGAACTTCTCACGGAGGTGGAGCCGCGCGGCCTCGGCGAGGTCCGCCGGGATGTCGGAGAGCCCGTCGGGCGCGGCGCGCCCCCAGTCGGCCATCTTCGCGCGGAAGATGTCGCGGATCTCGCCGCGGTTGCGGTGGATGGCGGGGACGAGGATGTGGGAGGGCCGGTCGTCGCCGAGTTGGACGATCAGTTCGGCGAGGTCGGTCTCGTACGCCGCGATGCCCTCGGCCTCCAGGGCCTCGTTGAGACCGATCTCCTGTGTGGCCATCGACTTGACCTTGACGACCTCGCTCTCGCCGGTGGCCTTGACCAGATCGGCGACGATCCGGTTGGCCTCGTCGGCGTCGGCCGCCCAGTGGACGGTGCCGCCCGCCTCGGTGACCCGGGTCTCCAACTGGACGAGATAGCGGTCGAGATGGCGCAGCGTGTGGTCTTTGATCTGCTTCCCGGCCTCGCGCAGCTCGGCCCAGTCGGCGAGTTCGGCCACCGCCTTGGCGCGCTTGTCGCGGATGGTGTGGGTGGCGTGGCGCAGATTGCCGCGCAGGGTCTTGTTGTGCACGGCCTCCTTGGCCGACTGCGGGAAGGACGGCATACCGACGAACGTCCCGCTCATACGAGGGGCTCCTCTCGGGTGCTCGCCAGAATGTCGGCGAGATGCAGGGCGCGCAGCGGTGCGTTCTCCCGGCGCAGGACGCCCCCGATGTGCATGAGGCAGGAGTTGTCGGCGCCGCACAGCACGTCGGCGCCGGTGGAGACGGCGTTGCTGACCTTGTCCTGGCCCATGGCGGTCGAGACATCGGAGTTCTTGACGGCGAATGTGCCGCCGAAACCGCAGCATTCGTCGGCGCCGGGCAGTTCGCGCAGCTCCAGTCCCTCGACGGCCTCCAGCAGGCGGCGGGGTCTGTCCCCGAGGCCGAGGAGGCGCAGGCCGTGGCAGGACGGGTGGTAGGTCACGGTGTGCGGGAAGTACGCGCCGACGTCGGTCACTTGGAGGACGTCGACGAGGAATTCGGTGAGCTCGTAGGTGCGGGTGGCGAGGGACGCGGCCGAGGCGTCGCCGATCTTCGGGTAGTGCTGCCGGACCATGGCGGCACAGGATCCCGAGGGGGTCACCACGTACTCGTACCCCTCGAAGGCGGCGGCCGTACGGCGTACGAGCGGCTCGGTCTCCTTGCGGTAGCCGGTGTTGAACTGGGGCTGGCCGCAACAGGTCTGCGCCTCGGGGAAGTCGACCTCCACTCCGAGGCGTTCGAGGAGCCGCACGGTCGCGATCCCGGTGGACGGATACACCGCGTCGTTGACGCAGGTGACGAAGAGGGCGACACGCATGGCCGGAGCATATGCCGCGACCTGCGGCGAACGTAAGACCCGCGCAGTCATCCGATGTATCGACGGTGACTGAAGGTCCGGTGGAGTGGTGAGGCAGACTCGGGCCGGTGAGAGAGATTCTTGTGATCGGCATCGGCGCGGGCGACCCGGACCAGCTGACCCTCCAGGCGGTCAAGGCGCTGAACCGGGTGGACGTCTTCTTCCTCCTCGACAAGGGCGAAGCGAAGGCCGACCTGATCCGGCTGCGGCACGACATCCTCGCGGAGCACATCGCGGACGGCCGGGAGTACCGGCTGGTCGAGGCGCGCGACCCGGACCGGGACCGGACGGCGGGCGGCGCCGACTACTCCCCCGCCGTCGGGGACTGGCGCAGCCGGCGCGCCGACATCTACGAGCGGATGATCACCGACGAGCTGGGCGAGGACCAGGTCGGGGCGTTCCTGGTGTGGGGCGATCCCGCGCTGTACGACTCCACGCTCGGCATCCTGGACGAGATCCTGGCGCGCGGTGCGGTCGGCTTCACGCACGAGGTGATTCCCGGCATCAGCAGCGTCTCGGCGCTGCTCGCCAAGCACCGCACGGGGCTGAACCGGGTGGCGCGCCCGGTTCAGATCACCACCGGCCGGAGGCTGGCCGAGGCGTGGCCGGACGGGGTGGACGATGTGGTGGTGATGCTGGACGGGCACCAGTCCTTCCGCCACTACCTGACGGAGAACCCGGTCATCCACTGGGGCGCGTACGTCGGGACGGCGGACGAGATCCTGGTGTCGGGGCGGCTGGCGGAGGTCGCGGACCGGATCGTGGAGCTACGGGCGGAAGCCCGCGCCCGCAAGGGCTGGATCATGGACACGTATCTGCTGCGTCGGGACACGCCTCGGGACACGCCTCGGGACACGCCTCGCGACTGAGCCCGAGCCGGGCGAGTGCGGCGCGTACGTCGGGGACTTCCGGTACGCCCTGGGGTGCGGGCGGCCGTTCGACCATGACCACGGGCAGGCCGAGTTCTCGGGCGGCGGCGAGTTTCGCGGCGGTGGCCCGGCCGCCGCTGTCCTTGGTGACGAGGACGTCGACGCGGTGTTCGAGCAGGAGCCTCCGCTCGCCTTCGAGGGTGTACGGACCCCGGTCGAGCAGGATGTGCGTGCTGCGGGGCAGTGGCGGCTCGGGCGGTTCCACGGTGCGTACGAGGAAGTGCAGCCCGTCCAGCTCGGGACCCGCGAAGGCGGCGAGGCCCTGCCGGCCGGTGGTCAGGAAGACGCGCCTGCCGCCGAGTACGGGGAGCCGCGCGGCGGCGTCCGCGAGCGAGCGGGCGGGGTGGCGGCGGTCGCGCGGGTCGGCGGGCCAGCCGGGGCGGCGCAGCGCGAAGTGGTCGGTGCCGGAGGCGGCTGCCGCCTGGGCGGCGTGGGCGCTGATGGTGGCGGCGAAGGGGTGCGTGGCGTCCACGAGGACATCGATGCGGTGCGCACGGAGCCACCCGGCGAGGGCATCGGGTCCGCCGAAGCCGCCGACGCGGACGTTACCGGCGAGGGGCGTGGCCGGGTTCGAGACGCGCCCGGCGAGGGAGGTGGTGACGTGCGCGTGGGGAGCTTCGGCGGCGAGCGCGTCGGCGAGACGACGGGCTTCGGTGGTGCCACCGAGGATCAGCACGCGCAGGTCGTGGGGCATGTCGGACATACGGACGAGGCTACGGGGGTGGCACGGGGGCAAGGAGGCGGACCCCGGCGCGTACGGCCGCCCAGCCGGTGTCGTACTCGGGGTCCAGGGCGCGGCGGAGCCAGGTCGCGCGGTCCCGCTGCTCGTGGCGGAGATGGTGGAGGTCGATCCCGACGCCGGGCGGGGGGCCGGTGGCCTCCAGTGCGGTCACGCGCTCTTCCATGGCGGCGAAGAGGTCGTGGTCGAAGGCCGTCACGGCGTCGGTGAAGGCGGACATCGGTACGGTGACGCGGCCGTGGCAGTCGTCCTGGGCGCCGGTCCAGGTGACGGTCATGAGGTCGTCGCCGACGCCTCGCCGGACACGCCGCCGGACACGCCGCCCACGGTCCGCCACCAGCGGATGTGCGGCGCGGACCGCAAGTACCCCATGTCGAGGCTGTGTTGGCCGTACCAGCCGACCGCCGCCTCGGTCTCCGCCTCGGTCTCCGGGTTGTCGACGGGAAGCCAGGCGGAGTGGTCATCGGCGACGAACGGGAGCAGATCGTTCGGCACCGGTTCCAACGCCTCGGGCAGGGCGACGAGCACGTCTTCCCAGAGCCGGACCACGTAGTAGTCGACGTACGTGCCGTCGCTGTAGCGGAACAGGTGGTGGCCGTCGGCCTCAAGGCCGTACCAGCCGTCGGTCAGGCTGAACCAGCTCAGGTAGGGCGTCTCGCCACCCCACGGCCGGATGTCGTCGACCGGCCGCAGTCCGAACCGAAATTGGATCACCCGCCGAGTCTCCCAAATTCAGGCCATGCCCTTAACGTGCCGTCATAGCATGAGGGTTGGGGAACGGCGGCGGGTCGGGGCGCCGTCGTTGATCGGGGGGTCAGGGGTCATCAAGGACCGCATCGCCGCCGTGTTCGGAGTCACACAGGGCAGCGGCTATCTGCTCGCCGCGCGCCTCGTCCTCACCGCACGCCATCTCGTGAACGAGAACGTGGAAACGACGGTCGTCGTGCCGGGCGGGCGCGGCCGTATCCGCTGCCGGACCTTGTGGGCCGGTGAGGCCGAAGAGGAGGAGAGCGACGCGGCGCTGCTGCTCGCGGACGAGGACCTGGTGACGCCTGAGACCGCAGAGGCGTTCCAGCCCAACCGGTTCGGAAGCGTCGACGGTCTCGCTCCGCTGTTGGACTGCTACGCCCTCGGATATCCCCAAGTACAGCGGTACGACGGCCAGAAGCTGGACACCGAGCAGTTCCTCGGCACGATCAAGCCTGGTTCGGGGAGCGTGCGCGGCACGTATGTCGTGGAGGGGACGGGCACTCCCCCGGCCGTGCGCGACGACGGGGAGTCGCCGTGGGCCGGAATGTCCGGCGCGCCTGTCTTCGTAGGCAGACACATCATCGGTGTGGTGACCAAGGACTCCGCGGGCTGGCAGCACGGCCGGCTCAACGCGGTGTCCCTGTTCAGGCTGTTCTCCGTGCCCACTTTCGCCAACGCGTGCCATTTCAGACTCCGCGAGCCCACGAGCTTCACCACTCTGCGCCGTACCCCGGACCACTCGGCCGAGTTCGAGGACCGGTACCGCGCCTACATCGCGGAGGCGTTCGGCGAACTGAGCATCTTCGGACTCGACTTCAGCCGGTCCGAACACGCCCGGTGGCCGCTCGACTCCGCCTACCTCAGTCTCGAACTCGTCCATGGCCACGGAGAGGCCACGGAGGGCGTGACCCCCGAGCGCGGCCGGGTCGAGTCGGTCCTGCGCGACCGGCGGCGTGTGCTGCTGCGCGGCGCGGCCGGTTCCGGCAAGACCACGCTCGTGCAGTGGCTGGCGGTGAACGCCGCGCGGGATTCCTTCGGTGGGCAGCTCGCCCACCTCGACGGGCGTATCCCCGTCGTCCTGCCGCTGCGCACGCTGGTGCGCGGCGCGGCGCTGCCCACTCCGGCTGAATTCCTCAGGGCGGCGGGGCATCCGCTGAACCCTCCCGAAGGGTGGATGGACGCGGTGCTCACGGAGGGCCGCGGGCTGCTTCTCGTGGACGGTGTGGACGAGATGCCGGAGGCGGACCGCGCCCGGACGAAGCGGTGGCTGGTCAATCTGCTGATCGCCTATCCGCGTACGGCCGTGGTGGTCACCACCCGGCCGACGGCGGTGGACGACGGTTGGCTGAGCCGTGGGGAGTTCACCGAGTTCCAGTTGCTGCCGATGAGCCGGCGGGACGTCACCGCGTTCGTACAGCGCTGGCACAACGCGGCGCGCTCGATCACCCCGCGCACGTCCGAGCGGGCCGAACTCGACTCGTACGAGGCGCAGTTGATGTCCACGCTGCCGCGCACCCAAGACCTGGCCCGGCTCGCCACCAACCCCCTCATGTGCGCGATGATCTGCGCCCTGTACCGCGACCGGCGCGGGTTCCTGCCGGACAGCAGGATGAAGCTGTACGGCGCGGCGCTGACGATGCTCCTGATTCGGCGCGACCACGAACGGGAAATCGGGGCGCCGGAGGGGCTGACGCTCTCCGAGGAGACGCAGCAGAAGATCCTCCAGGAGATCGCGTACTGGATGATCCGCAACGAGATCGCCGAGGCGGAGCAGTGGGACGTGATCGGGTTGATCCACCGGCTCCTGCCGGCCATGCCACAGGTCGCGGCGCCCGACGACGCCTCACAGGTCTTCCGGTTCCTGCTGCATCGCAGTGGCGTCCTGCGCGCGCCTGCGGCGGGCACGGTGGACTTCATTCATCGGACGTTTCTGGACTATCTCGGGGCGCGGGCGGCCATCGAGGCACAGGACATCAACATGATCGCCGCGCACGCCCATGAACCGCAGTGGGAGGACATCGTCCGGATGGCTGTCGGCCACGCCCGGGACGCCGAGCGGGCGACATTGCTGAAGCAGCTCGTGGCTCGGGGGGACGCCGTTCCCGAGTCCTCGCACGACGTCAAGGTCCGGATCCATCTGCTGGCCGCCGCCAGTCTGGAGCACGCGACGAGCCTCGATCCGGCGGTCCGCAGGGAGGTGGAGCTGCGGGCCGCCGCGCTGATCCCACCGAGGAACGGCGACGAGGCGCAGTGGTTGTCCTACGCCGGCCCCCTTGTGCTGGATCTCCTGCCGGGGCCGGGCGGCCTGTCGTACGAGGTAGCGGCGGCCGTCGTGACGACCGCCCGGCTGATCGGCGGCGACCACGCGTTGCAGGTGCTGCGAGAGTACGCGGAGCATCCGGCGCACGGCGTACGGGTCGAACTCGTCCGCGCCTGGGAGTCCTTCGACACGATCGCGTTCGCCGGACTCGTCCTCGCCCGTATGATCACCGACGATCTGACCGTCCCGGTGCACTCCCCGGAACTGCTCGCCGCCCTGCACCTGGTCGGGGTCGCGTCCGATGTGGCCTTTCATGGCGAGCTGAGTCCCGAGGGGATCGCGAGCGCCGTCCGGGCGGTGCGAGCGGACCGGGTCACCATCTCCGACAACAGCCGGCTGAAGGATCTTCGGGCATTCGCCGAGAAGGCCGTCTCGCCGACCCAGCTGATCCTGGTGTCGTGCGTCGAGGTCAACGACTACAGCGGTGTCGCCGACCTCGGCCTGCGGAAGCTCAGTCTGTACGACGTGCACCCCGCACAGGACCTGTCCGGGCTCGGTGCCGTCACCGACCTCCCAGCGCTCACACTCAGCATTTTTGGCGGCTCGGGGGAGCCGGACACACTGGCTCTGCCCTTGAGTCTGCCCGCTCTCGCGTCCGTCACCCGGCTCCACCTCGTCCTGCGGATCCACCGGGACACCGATGCCGGCCGGCTCCGGGAACTCTTCCCGAATCTGCGACAGCTGCTCCTGCGGCTGGAGTCCGCGGGACCGGTCACCGTGGACCTCTCGGCGTTGACCTGGGTTCCCCAGGTCGATGTCACGATCACCGGCGGCGCCGTACGTCTCACGGGCTACGAACTCCTCTCCATCCGCCACTTGTCACCACCCGAGTAAGGACCCCTCATGCCCCCCGCCGACCTCCCCCGCATCGACCTGACCCAAGCCGTCCAGGTCATCCGTGACCAGCTCATGGCCGCCGCCTCGCAGAGCGACGGCCAGGACCTCCGCTTCGATGTGGGCGAGATCCAGATGGAGTTCGCCGTCGAACTGCGCCACGACACCCACGTCAAGGGTGGTGTCAAAGCCTGGGTGTTCTCCGCCGACGCGGAGACCGGGCGCGGCGCCGCCCACACCCACAAGGTGGCGTTCACGCTGAAGCCCAAGAACGCCCGTACCGGCGGAGACTGGGAGATCGGCAACGACGGCCCGGAGGCGGACATCTCCGCCTTCGGCACGGGCAGTTGAGCCAAG
Source organism: Streptomyces sp. NBC_01508 (assembly GCF_045040315.1). NCBI lineage: Bacteria > Bacillati > Actinomycetota > Actinomycetes > Kitasatosporales > Streptomycetaceae > Streptomyces > Streptomyces sp. NBC_01508. Next base: position 817,268 of record NZ_CP109419.1, read on the forward strand.
GGAACTTACGCGCCCCACCCCGCCTGTTCCCCGCCCACCCGCTCCGCCACGATCCTCTTCCCGTAGCCCGACGCGTGGTACGCCGCCACCGGGTCCGCGTCCGCGCCCAGTTCGACGCGGACCTCGGCCACCAGCGGGCGTACGTCCGTGTTGTAGGCGTCCATCAGCGCCGCGTTCGCCGCCAGGACGTCGCCGTCGCGCTGGGCGGCGGCCAGGGCGGCGGCGTCCACCAACAGCGCCTTGGCCGTGGCTTCCTGAACGTTCATCACCGAGCGGATGACGGCGGGGATCTTCTCCTCGATGTTGTGGCACTGGTCGAGCATGAAGGCGATGTCCGGGGTGAAGCCGCCGCCCCGGATCACCTCGTACATGATCCGGAACAACTGGAACGGGTCGGCGGCGCCGGCCATCAGGTCGTCGTCCGCGTAGAAGCGGGAGTTGAAGTCGAATCCGCCGAGCTTCCCCTCCCGCAGCAGGATCGCGACGATGAACTCGATGTTCGTGCCGGGAGCGTGGTGGCCGGTGTCCACGACGACCTGGGCCTTCTCGCCGAGGCGCAGGCAGTGCGCGTAGGCCGTTCCCCAGTCGGGGACGTCGGTGACGTAGAAGGCGGGCTCGAAGAGCTTGTACTCGACCAGCATCCGCTGGTCGTCGCCGAGCCGTTCGTACACGGCCGCCAGCGCCTCACCCAGGCGGTCCTGGCGGGCGCGGATGTCGTCCTGGCCGGGGTAGTTGGTGCCGTCCGAGAACCACAGCTTGAGGTCCCGTGACCCCGTCGCGTCCATGATGTCGACGCACTCCATCAAGTGCCCGAGCGCCTTGCGGCGCACCGTGGCGTCCGGGTGGCAGACGCTGCCGAGCTTGTAGTCGTCGTCCTGGAAGACGTTGGCGTTGACGGTGCCGAGCTTCACGCCGCGTTCGCGGGCGTGCGTGGCCAGCGCGCCGTAGTCGTCGACCTTGTCCCAGGGGATGTGGAGCGCGACCGTGGGCGCGACACCTGTGTGGGCGTGCACGCGGGCCGCGTCGTCCAGCTTCTCCTCGGGGGTACGGGGGACACCGGGCCGGGCGAAGACCTTGAACCGGGTCCCGCTGTTGCCGTACGCCCAGGACGGCGTCTCGACGGACTGGGCCGCGAGGGCCGCCTTCACGGCGGAGATGTCGGATCGGCTCGTCATCTCTCAACGCTCCATTCGGCAGACCATGAATCGATTCATCATGGGCGATGATGAGCCGGGCCACCCTGCGTGTCAAGGCCCCGACTCACCGACACCGGACCGGCGGGCACATCACACCGAAGAGACGCGGGTTTCCGCTGCACGCCCATTGACGCGAAGCGCTCGGCCCGTCTAGCTTCCGGAAAAGTTGAATCCTTTCATGAGCGATGACTTCATGACCGACCGCATGACCCGAACGCACGACTGACTTCATGACCGACCACACAGCCCCGCCGAGGAGCCCGCCATGGAAAAGCCCGACAAGGGCCCGGCCCCTGTCCTGGCGCTGAGGGGAGTCTCCAAATCCTTCGGAGCCGTACGGGCCCTGCACGACGTCTCCCTGGATCTGCGGCCCGGTGAGATCCACGCCCTGGCCGGCGAGAACGGTGCGGGCAAGTCCACCCTTATCAAGACCCTGGCCGGAGTCCACCGCCCCGACGAGGGAAACATCCTGCTCGCCGGCGCGCCCGTCGTCTTCCACGGCCCCGCCGACGCCCGGGACGCCGGGATCGCCGTCATCTACCAGGAGCCGACTCTCTTCCCCGATCTGTCCATCGCCGAGAACATCTTCATGGGCCGCCAGCCCCGGCGCTCGGCCGGGCGCATCGACCGCAAGGCCGTCCACCGCGCGACGGCCGACCTGATGAGCAGGCTCGGGGTGGCGCTCGACCCGCGGCGCCCCGCACGCGGACTGTCCATCGCGGACCAGCAGATCGTCGAGATCGCCAAGGCGCTCTCCTTCGACGCCCGCGTCCTGATCATGGACGAGCCCACGGCAGCGCTCACCGGCGGCGAGACCGCCCGGCTGTTCTCCGTCGTACGGTCACTGCGGGCGGAAGGCGCCGCGGTGCTGTTCATCTCGCACCGGCTGGAGGAGATCTTCGGCCTCTGCTCGCACGTCACCACGCTGCGCGACGGCCGGCACATCGCCTCCGAATCGCTCGACGGGCTCACCGAGGACGACCTCGTGCGCCGTATGGTCGGCCGCGACCTGGACGATCTGTATCCCAAGGCGGCGGCCGAGCCCGGCTCGACGGCGCTGTCGGTGAGCCGGCTGACCCGCGAAGGTGTCTTCAGGGACGTCTCGTTCGAGGTACGGCGCGGTGAGATCGTCGCCCTGGCCGGGCTGGTGGGCGCGGGGCGCAGCGAGGTCGCGCAGGCCGTCTTCGGGGTGGACCGCGCCGACGCGGGCGAGGTGCGGGTCGACGGCCGTGCCCTGCCCGCCGGTTCGCCGACCGCCGCGATGGACGCCGGGCTCGCGCTCGTTCCCGAGGACCGGCGGCTGCGCGGACTGGTCATGGAGATGTCGATCGAGCGGAACATCGGTCTGACCGGACTGCGCGGCCTCCGCCGCCGCGGACTGGTGAGCCGGGCGCTCGAACACGGGCGCGCCGCCGACTGGGCGGTCAAACTCCAGCTCAAATACAACAAGTTGACCGATCCGGTGTCCGTCCTGTCCGGCGGCAACCAGCAGAAGGTCGTCCTCGCGAAGTGGCTGGCGACCGATCCGGCCGTACTCATCGTCGACGAGCCCACCCGCGGCATCGACGTCGGTACGAAGGCCGAGGTCCACCGGCTGCTCTCGTCCCTGGCCGCGGACGGACTGGCGGTGCTGATGGTGTCGTCCGATCTTCCCGAGGTGCTGCGCATGGCCGACCGGATCCTCGTGATGCACGAGGGGCGACTCACCGCCGAGATCCCGCGTGAGCGGGCGACGGAGGAGGTGGTGATGGCCGCGGCGACCGGCCGTACGCCGGGCAGAGACCCCGACGGGACCAACACCGGCCCCGGCCCCGGCCGCGACTCCGATCCCGACTCCGGACGTACGGCGGCAAAGGAGCCGACGCCATGACCACCACGCTCGACAAACCCGCCCCGGACAGCCCGGACGGCCCGGAGGCTCCGGCCGAGGACGGCCGGTCGGCCCGGTCGCTGGTCGATGCCGTCTTCCGTGCCCGGGAGATCGCGATCGGCGGCGCGCTGGCGGTGCTGATCCTGGGTACCGGGATCGCCAACCCCGGCTTCCTGGACGACCAGGGCATCAAGGATCTGCTCCTCAACTCCTCGATCCTGGTGCTGCTCGCCGTCGGTCAGTCCGTTGTCGTGATCACCCGCAACATCGACCTGTCGGTGGGCTCGGTGGTCGGTCTCACCGCCTTCGCCTGCGGCCACTTCGTCTCCGGCACCGACCACAGCGCGCTCACCGTCGTCCTGCTCGGTATCGCGCTGGGCACCGTCTGCGGGCTGGTCAGCGGCGCGCTCGTCAGTTTCGGCCGGGTGCCGGCGCTGGTGGTGACGCTCGGCATGCTCTACATCATCCAGGGCATCGACCACGCCTGGGCGCACGGCGAGCAGATCAACGCGGTCAACGTGCCCGACGGTGTGCTCGCGCTCGGCTCCGGCAGCGTCCTCGGCATTCCCTACCTGCCGCTGATCTCCGCCGCCGTGCTCGCCGCGACCGGCTACTACCTGCGCACGTACCGCGGCGGACGCGAGCTGTACGCGATCGGGTCGAGCCCGGACGCCGCGCGGCTGGCGGGCATTCCCGTACGGCGCCGGATCCTGGCCGCCTACGCGTTCTCCGGCGCGATCGCGGGCTTCGCCGGCGCGCTGTGGCTCGCCCGCTTCGGCACCGTCGTCGCGGACGCGGCCAACGGCTGGGAGCTGACCGTCGTCAGCGCCGTCGTCGTCGGCGGCGTCGCCATCACGGGCGGCACGGGCAGCGTCTGGGGCGCGGCGCTCGGCGCGCTGCTGCTCACCACCATCGGCAGCGCACTGGTCGTCCTCAAGGTCGACTCCTTCTGGCAACAGGCCATCACCGGGGTGCTGTTGCTCGCGGCCATCACCACCGACCGCGTCTTGCGGGTGCGTACCACCAGCGCGCTCAGGAAGAGGAGCCGACGATGACCGCACTGACGAAGTATCTGCGCTGGGACACGACCGTCGGCATCCTGCTGATCGCGGTCTTCCTGGCCGGCAGCGGCAGTACGGAGGGGTTCGCCAACACGGACAATCTCTCCGCCGCGCTCGGTGATGTCTCCGAGATCGCGCTGATCGCCCTGCCGATGACCCTGCTGGTGGTCGCGGGGCAGGTCGATCTCTCCGTCGCGTCGATGCTGGGGCTGTCCAGCGCGCTCGCCGGTTCGCTCTGGCAGGCGGGCTTCGCGTTCGAACTGATCGTGCCCATCTGCCTGTTGGCGGGTGCTGCCGGCGGGCTGCTGAACGGCTGGCTGGTGACCCGCGTCGGGCTGCCCTCGCTGGCCGTCACCATCGGCACGCTCACCCTGTACCGCGGGCTGGCGTCCGTCATCCTCGGCGACGAGGCGGTGGCCGACTTCCCGGAGACGTACGCGAAGTACGCGGCGTACACGGAGACGGTGCCCGGCACGTTCGTCCCGTATCCGGTCGCGCTGTTCGCCGTGCTGGCGGTCGGCACGGCGATCGCCCTGCACTGCACGGGCTTCGGCCGTTCGCTGTTCGCGATCGGTGCCCAGGAGGACGCCGCGTGGTTCGCGGGCATCCGCGTCAAGCGGCTCAAGCTGGCGCTGTTCGTGGTGTCCGGTCTCGTCGCGTCGTTCGCCGGGATCGTCTACACGCTGCGCTACGGCAGCGCACGCGCCGACAACGGGCTCGGTCTCGAACTGGTCGTCATCGCCTCGGTGTTGCTCGGTGGTGTCGACTTCGACGGGGGCAAGGGCACGCTCGGCGGCGCCGTCGCGGGCGTGCTGCTGATCGGGCTCCTGACGAATCTGCTGACCCTCAACGACATCTCCAACGAGATCCAGGTGATCGTCACCGGCCTGCTGCTCGTCGCGTCCGTGCTGACGCCGCGGATCATCTCCGTGGTCTCCGAACGCCGGCACCGGCGCAGGGCGGCCGAGGAATCCGTCCCGGTCTCGGCCGCGCCGTGACGTCCGCGCCCTGACCTACTCACCGACTTCCGGCTTCCGGCTTCCGTGTTCCGTGTTCCGACTTCCGCGCCTCGCCACCCTCCGACTTCCCCGCTCCGACCCTCCCGAAAGGCACCCACCATGCTGTCGCAGGCCCGCACCCGACGCCGCGCCGTCGCCGCATCCGCCGCGCTCTGCGCCCTGACGCTCGCCGTGACCGGCTGCTCGGGCACCACCAAGGACTCCGTCAAGGAGGACGGCCCGGCCAAGTCGGGCAACGCCAAGGCGAATCCGGACGCCCCGCTCAAGAAGGGCCTGAAGATCGCCTTCCTGCCCAAGCAGATCAACAACCCGTACGAGAAGATCGTCGACGACGCGGGCATCGCGGCGGCCGGGGACATCGGCGCCACCGGCAAGGAGGTCGGCCCGTCCACCGCGAACGCGTCCTCGCAGGTGTCGTACATCAACACGCTCATCCAGCAGAAGCAGGACGCGATCCTGATCGCGGCCAACGACCCCAACGCGGTGTGCGGCCCGCTCAAGCAGGCCATGAAGCAGAACATCAAGGTCGTCGCGTACGACTCCGACACCGCCAAGGACTGCCGCCAGCTCTTCATCAACCAGGCCAGCTCCGAGGAGATCGGCCGCAGCCAGGTCCGCAACATCGCCAAGCAGCTCGGCAACAAGGGCGAGATCGCGATCCTGTCGGCGACACAGAACGCGACGAACCAGAACACCTGGATCGAGTTCATGAAGGACGAGCTGACGAAGCCCGAGTACAAGGACATGAAGCTGGTCAAGGTCGCGTACGGGGACGACGACGACCAGAAGTCGTTCCAGGAGACGCAGGGGCTGCTCAAGGCGTACCCGAATCTGAAGGGCATCATCTCGCCGACGACGGTCGGCATCGCGGCGGCGGCCCGCTACATCGGCGACTCCTCCTACCAGGGGAAGGTCGTCCTCAACGGCCTCGGCACGCCCAACCAGATGCGCAAGTACATCGAGAACGGCACGCTCGACCAGTTCTCGCTGTGGGACCCGAAGAAGCTCGGCTACCTCGGAACATACGCGGCGGCGGCGCTGGCGTCCGGGCAGATCACCGGGGCCGAGGGTGAGAAGTTCAAGGCCGGCGACCTGGGTGAGTACACGGTCGGCAAGGACGGTGAGATCATCCTCGGCCCGCCGACGGTCTTCGACGCGAAGAACATCGGCGACTTCGACTTCTGAGCACGCGATGGAGCGCGTGTGCTTCGTGCTGAAGGTCAGGCGGGAGCGGCTGGCCGAGTACCGCGAGCGTCATACGGCCGTGTGGCCGCGGATGCTCGCGGCGCTCAGCGCGGCCGGGTGGCGCGACTACTCGCTCTTCCTGCGCGACGACGGGCTGTTGGTCGGCTATCTGGTGACCGGCGACTTCGCCGCCGCGCGGGCCGCCATGGCGGCGACGGAGGTCAACGCCCGCTGGCAGGCGGAGATGGCGCCGTTCTTCGAGGCGCCGGCGGGTGCGGGACCGGACGACGCGATGGTGCCGCTCACCGAGGTCTTCCATCTCGACTGAACAGAGAGTGAGCGCAGCGCCATGAACGCACCAACCAACCCGCGCCGTACCCGGATCGGCCTCGTCTCCGGCGGACTCGGCGCGTACTGGCCACAGTTCCCCCATCTGCTTCCCCAACTGACGCTCTCAGCACGGCGGGTGACGGAGCGTCTGACCGAGTTCGACGCCGAGGTCGTGGACGTCGGATTCATCTCCGACGCCGAGGAAGGGGCGGCGGCGGCCGAGAAGCTGCGCGCCGCCGACTGCGATCTGATCGTCGGCTTCCTCACCACCTACATGACGGCGACCATGCTGGTGCCCGTCGCCCAGCGCAGCGGCGCGCCGGTGCTGCTGATCAATCTCCAGCCCACCGAGGCGATGGACCACGCGACGTTCGGCACCGGCGAGTGGCTGGCGTACTGCGGCGCCTGTCCCCTGCCGGAGATGGCGAACTCCTTCGAACGGGTCGGGGTGCCCTTCCGCTCCGTCTCCGGGTATCTGGAGGACGAGCGGGCGTGGCAGCGGATCGGCCGGTGGATCAGGGCGGCCGGGGTGCGCGGCACGCTGCGTACGGGCCGGCACGGTCTGATGGGGCACCTCTATCCGGGCATGTACGACGTGTCGACGGATCTGACGATGGTGCCGGCGAACCTCGGCGGCCATGTGGAGGTCCTGGAATTCGACGATCTGCGTGTTCGGGCCGTGAAGGCCGACGACGCGGCGGTGACGGCGAAGCTGGCCGAAACACGCGCGGCGTTCGAGATCGCGGACTCCGTGGTCGAGGAGGACCTGGTGTGGGCGGCCAGGGTGTCGGTCGGCCTCGACCGGCTGGTGGCCGACTTCGGGCTCGACTCGCTGGCGTACTACCACCGGGGTCTGGAGGGCGAGATCCACGAACGCCTCGGCGCGGGCATGATCCTCGGCTCGTCGCTGCTGACGGCGCGCGGTGTACCCGCCTGCGGGGAGTACGAGCTGCGCACGTCACTCGCCATGCTGATCACGGACCGGCTGGGCGCGGGCGGCACCTTCACCGAGCTCCAGGCGCTGAACTTCCGGGACGGCGTGGTCGAGATGGGCCACGACGGGCCGGCCAACCTCACGGTCTGCGCGCGCCGCCCGGTGCTGCGCGGCCTCGGGGTGTACCACGGCAAGCGCGGCTGGGGTGTGTCCGTCGAGTGCGACGTCCGGCGGGGGCCGGTGACGCTCGTGGGACTCGGCCAGTCCAGGGACGGTCGCTACAGGCTGGTCGCCTCGGTGGGTAAAGTGGTCGAAGGCCCGCTGCTGGAAATCGGCAACACCACCTCGCGTGTCGACTTCGGCCGCGACCCGGGCGAGTGGACCGACGCGTGGAGTGCGAGCGGAGTGGGGCACCACTGGGCGCTCGCCACCGGCGACATCATTCCGGAGCTGCGCGCGCTGGGCGGTCTGAGCGGTCTGGAGCTGGTGGAGGTCACTGACTGATGACGCAATCGGTGGGTATCAAGGACGTCGCCCGAGTGGCGGGCGTCTCCGTCGGCACGGTGTCGAACGTGATCAACCGGCCGGACTCGGTGGCCGAGGAGACGCGGGCGAGAGTGCTGTCCACCATCGAGCGCCTGGGCTACGTACGGAGCGAGTCGGCCCGCCATCTGCGGGCCGGCCGCAGCCGCATCATCGCGCTGCTGGTGCTCGACATGGCCAACCCGTTCTTCGTGGACGTCGCCACCGGTGCCGAGCGGGTGGCCCGGCGGTCCGGGCTCGGGGTGATGCTCTGCAACAGCGCGCAGAGCAGCAGCGAGGAGGCCGAGTATCTGGGGCTCTTCAGCGAGCAGCGGGTGCGCGGCGTGCTGATCACACCGACCGACGAGACGGGCCGGAATCTGGAGACCTTCCGGCGGCAGGACATCCCGTTCGTGTTCGTGGACCGGGTGGTGTCGAGCGACGAGGGCTGCTCGGTGTCCGTGGACGATGTCACCGGCGGAGCGCTGGCGATGCGCCATCTCCTCGCGCAGGGGCACACCGACATCGCGTACGTGAGCGGGCCGCTGCATCTCTCGCAGTGCCGCGACCGGCGGGTGGGCGCGCTGCTGGCGCTGGAGGAGGCCGGGCTGCCGGCCGACCGGCTGCGGGTGGTGGAGGCGGAGCGGCTGGACGTGTCGGCGGGGCGTGATTCGGGCGCGCGGCTGCTGGGGATGCACAGCAGGCCGAGCGCGGTGTTCTGCGCGAACGACCTGCTGGCTCTCGGGGTGCTCCAGTCGATGTACGGGGCGGGGGTCGCCGTCCCGGACGAGATGGCGCTCGTGGGGTACGACGACATCGAGTTCGCGTCGGCCGCCGCGGTGCCGCTGACGTCGGTGCGGCAGCCGGCCTCGCAGATGGGGCGGCTCGCGGCGGAGCTGCTGATCGAGGAGACGGGCGAGTCGGCGGCCGAGCACCGGCATCAACGGATCGTGCTTCAGCCGGAGTTGGTGGTGCGAGAGTCCTCGATGCCGCGCGCCGGCGGCGGGCACCGGAGCTGACGCCCCGGCATCACGCCGCGCTGTCCTCAAGCGCCGGGCGGGCCGGGTGTGCTGCCCTCAATCGCCGGGCGGGCCGGGTGTGCTGCCCTCAATCGCCGGGCGGGCTGCTCAAGCCCGTCCGGCGATCGAGGGCGTCCGGTCAGCCCCGGGCCACGAAATCCCACGCGCCGTGGGCCGCGCGGTAGATCTGGAAGCCCGGCTCCGTACGGAGATACGTCGCCCCCTTCGGCGCGGTCACCTTCTCCTTCCGGTCGGCGGGCACATGGACCTCCGCGCTCGCCCCGACCGGCACCTTCACGGTCAGCCGCAGATCACGGCCGACCTTGGACCAGGCGACCGAGGCCGGTCCGCGCACCGTACGGATCGAGGTGCGCGCCCAGTCGACCCCGGTGCGGGCGTCGGGGCGGACGGTGAAGGTGCGGTAGCCGTCGTCGCCGGGGCGCAGGCCCGCGACGTTCTCGTACAGCCACTGGGTGACGGTGCCCTGGAAGTAGTGGTCGCGGGAGCGGGAGTCGAGCTGCCACATCTCCCACATGGTGTCGGCGCCGTTGTCGAACCAGTAGCCCCAACTCGGGTACGTGCGCCGGGTGGCGATGGCGTGGGCGATGTCCGGGTGGCCGTGCGCGGACAGGACGCGCAGCAGCACGCTGGTGCCCAGCGCCCCGGTGTTGAGGTGGTTGCCGCGTTCGGTGATGTCGGCGACGAGGCTGTCCACGACGGAGGCGCGGGCGCCGGCGGGGACGAGGCCGAAGGCGAGCGGGATCGCGTTGGAGGTCTGCCGGTAGCCCGGGTCCTTCGCTGTGCTGTAGTGCCCGGCGTCGTTGAGGAATTCGGCGTTCAGGGCGTCCTTGAGCCCGTTGGCGGCCGTGCGGTAGCGCGCGGACACGTCGTCGTGGCCCAGCAGTTCACCCATTTCGGCGGTGTTCACCAGGGCGCGGTACAGATAGGCGGTGGCCGTCAGCCGGGTGTCCTCGGGCGGGTTGCCGCCGTAGCCGGGCGGCAGGTAGTCGCCGAGGGCGGTGATGGCGAGGCCGTCCACGAGGCGGTCCAGTTCCCAGTCCAGGTAACGGGTGAGGACCGGCCAGTGCTGCCGGGCGACGCGGTCGTCGCCGTACACCCGGTACATCTCGCGCACCAGGAACGGGTAGACGGTGGTCCACTCGGGTGACGGGCCGAGGTCGCCGTAACCCCAGCCGCCGCTCGGGACGATCACCGGCAGTTGCCCTGCGGCGTTCTGGCTGTCCTTCAGATCGTCCAGCCACTTGCAGAGGAAGCGGTGGACGCCGAAGCCGTACGCGAGGGAGGGCGCGCCGAGTTGGGCGTCGCCGGTCCAGCCGTTCTTCTCGTACATGGGGGTGTCGGTCGGGATGCCGTGCAGGTTGTTCAGCAGTGTGCGGCGCATCGCCTTGTCGAGCGTCTCGTAGAAGGGCTCGGAGCAGGAGAACGAGCTGACCTCGTCGACCTTGGTGTGGACGGTCCGGCCGAGCACGTCGGCCGGCTCGGGGCGGGCGGGCAGGCCCTCGATCTGGACGTAGCGGAAGCCCTTGTACGAGAACGACGGCTCCCACACCTCGGCCTTTCCGCCGCCCGCGCAGATGTATTCGTCGCGCTGGAAGCGGCCGGGGACGTGTCCGGTCTCGGCGTGGACGCTGCCGTCGTCCTTGAGCTTCTCGCCGTGGATCAGTGAAATGGCCGTCCCGGCGGGTGCTTTGACGGTCAGTCGGGTCCACCCGGCGGTGGTGCGGCCCATGTCGACCACGTACACACCGGGGCGCAGTTCGCTGATCGCGGTGGGCGTGATGGTGTCGATGATCTCGATGGGGTCGTGCGGCTGGGCGCGCAGCGCGCCCTTCGGGGCCTGCTGGGCGCCGGGGGCGCGCCAGGCGCGGTCGTCGAAGCCTGGTCGTGTCCAGCCGGTGGGGGCCAGACGCGCGTCATATGTCTCGCCGGCGTAGAGGGAGTTGGTGAGGGTGGGTCCCTCGGTCATCCGCCAGTCGGTGTCGGAGACGACGGTGGTGCGCGAGCCGTCCGGGTGTTCGGCCTCCAGCCGGCACAGCAGGCGGGGCTCGCCGTGCCACGGCGGCTTGTGCCAGTTCCAGACGTTGGGGGTGGTCATGCCGTAGAAGCCGCGGCCGAGGGTGACGCCGATGGCGTTGCCGCCGCGGCGCAGCAGGGACGTCACGTCGTGCACGGCGTACATGACGGTCTCGTCGTAGTCGGTGAAGGCCGGGTCGAGTACCTGCTCCCCGATGGGCCTGCCGTTCAACTCGGCGACGTAGTAGGCGAGTCCGCTGATGTAGAGGCGGGCGCGGGTGACGGGCTTGCGTACGGCGAACTCGCGGCGCAGCAGCGGCGCGGGTGTCTCGGGCAGGGCGACGGACACGCCGTCGCCCCAGGCGCCTTCGCCGTACGGGGCCAGGACCGTGGCGCGCGTCCAGCCGCTGTCGTCGAAGTCCGTTCGCTGCCAGCCCTGTTGTTCGCCCTTGGCGGTCCGCCAGTTGTCGGAGGTGACGAGTTCCCGGGTCTGTCCGTCGGTGGTCTCCACGACGAGCCGGGCGAGGAATCCGCCCGGGTTGACGGAGGCGCCGCCGCGGTTGGTGGCGACGGCGGCGAGGACGACGCGCCGCCCGGCCGCCTTGACGGCCTCGGTGACATCGGCGGTCCTGCCGGTGCGCCAGCCGTCCTGCTGCTGGGGGGCGTGCACCACCTGGGCGCCGTCGAGATGGAGGGTGAAGTCGTCGTCGGCGGTGGCGACGACGGTCGCGTGTGCGACGGTCGCGCCGGCGGGGAGATCGAGGGCGGCGCGGAACCAGGCCGGTCCGGCGGGCGCGTCGCCGGTGGTCGCGCCCTCGGTCCAGATCCAGGAGGCGCCGTCGAAGCCGGGGGGCGCGGCGGCGGCGTCGGCGCCGATCCACCGGGCGCCCCACTTCTCGTCGCCGAGGGCGGTCTCCCACCAGCCGGCCCTGCTCCAGCGCGATACGTCACCGTCGCCGTCCCAGACGCGTACCTGCCAGTGGCAGCGGGTACGGGGCGGCAGCGCGGGCCCGGCGTAGGGGACGGCGACACCGCGTGCGGAGGTCACCTTGCCGGTGTCCCAGAGGAGTTGGCGGCCCTTGGCGAGGTCACGCGGGTCGGTGGCGGCCCTGATCTGGTACGCGCTCTGCCGGGCGCCGTGGCCGTCGGCGGTCAGCTCCCAGGAGAGCAGGGGGGTGGGGTTGTCGGTGCCGAGGACGTGCTGCGCGTACTCCACCTTCGCGGCGACGACGCGCAGGCCGCCGCGGTCGGCGCCCGTGGGTGCGCCACCCTTCCCGGGTGTGGCGGCCGAGGCCGCCGGACCCGCCGCGAGCGAGACGATCCCGGCGCCAGCGCCCACGGAAGTGCCCAGGAGACCTCTGCGTGTCCAGCCCATGCCCATACCCGCCCCTTTGATTGAATCGTTTCATATCCCGTGTCAAGAATCGTAGGGCCGACCCCGGAGGGCTTACAAGAGGTACGTAAGGGGCTGAGGTGAGAGCCTGCCGCGCCATCGCCTCTTGCTGCGATCGGAGAGAGTTCTGCGGACCCGGAGCCGTACGGAAAACTCCCGAACCACCGGTGGACAACGCCTTCCCGCAGTCCATCACCGTGGATCTGGGCGCGGCGAAGAACGCCGGCCGGCTGGTGCTGAAACCGCCGCCGGCCGCCGCGTGGCAGACCCGTACCCAGACCCTCAGCGTCTCGGGCAGCACCGACAACTCGGCATACACCTCACTCAAGGCGTCGGCGGGCGTCACCTTAAACCGGTCGAGCGACAACACCGCCAGCGTCACACTGCCGGGCACGGCGACCCGCTACGCACGGGTGACCGTCACCGGCAACACCGGCCGGCCGGCCGCGCAGCTCTCCGAACTGGAGGTCTACGCCGACTGATACGCCAACTGATACGCCGACTGTCTCCAGGCGGGGTGGTGCGCAGGACCGACCGGCGCACCACCCCGGCCACCCCGTCACACCGCGTAGGTGTCGAGCCGCCCGCACATCCCGAACCTCCCCCGCGCGTCCGGCAGTCGGGCATGTACCCGCGCGTCCGCGAGATGCGACGCGTCCCCCTCGGTGAGCCGGTCGAGCTGCACGCCGGTCTGGCGCGCGGCCCGCTCCGCACCGGACTCCCAGCGCGCCCGCCAGTCCGCCAGCCTCGGCCGGACCAGCGCGCCGGCCGCCCGGTGGAAGTCCAGCAGCGGCTTCTCGTCCCCGGCGTCCCACGCCGCGCGCAGCGCCGCGAACCCCTCGACCGCCAAGTCGCGCCTGCGCCGCGCGAACGCCGCCTGTTCGACCTCGGCGCCCTGGGGGACACGGACGAGGCGCCCGTACGTCTCGGGGTCGGTCAGGTGTTCCGGCGGCAGGGTCAGCACGGCGTCCCCGGCCTCGGGCAGCCCGTTGTTCTGCATCAGCACGACGATCCGCAGGCCGCCCTCGTTGACGAGGCGGTGGATCGTGCCGGGGGTGAACCACACCAGGGCGCCCGGCTCCAGCGTCGTGCTCTCGAATCCCTCGGCGGTGAGGGTCTGCACGGCACCGCGTCCCGCGGTCACCACATACCCCTCGGAGCAGGTCAGATGCAGATGCGGGGTACCACCGCGCAGGCCGTCGGCGGCCTCCCAGTCGTAGACGGTCAGCTGTGACACGGCGACGGCGCCGGGCAGCCCGGCGAACCCCGAGGCCGGGCCGGTGGTGTCGGTGTCGGTGTCGGTGGGCGCAACTGCGGATGAGCCGGTGCGGGACGTCGTCAACACTCCCCTTCGGGCCGGACGAGTAAGCGCTTTCTACCGGAAACGTAGGTCCACCCCGGGTCCGTGTCAACGGCGGGTGCGCCGCTTGTGGGATCCTCGACCCGGCCCGGCCGAACCACTTTCGCAACGACCGGGGCACAACGCGAGGAACCGCCGCGATCGCGGGGACGTCCCCCCATAGGGTCGCGGCGAGGCAGGCGACCGGGCCGCGAGACGGCGCCCGTTCACGGGGACACCCGATTCAGGGGGAAACAGGGTTGGCACAGGTATCACCCAACACGGCGCAGGCGGACCCACAGCAGAGGAAACTGGCAGCGGAACTGAGGATTCTCGCTGCCGAGCCCGCCTTCGAACTGCGCAGTGCGGAACTCATCGACCTCGCACATGACTTGGAGCAGCACACACGTCTGGACCGCTGGGCCGACGTGGACCTGGTGCAGGCGTACGTACGTCCCGAGAGTCTGGCCCAGCCACCGCCTGCCCGCCGCGCGCCGCTCCACGCGCAGCTCCGGACGGCGCTGGCGGCCAAGGCGGGCGCCGGGGCACTCGTACGGGTGGTGCGGGAAGAAGTGCGCCAACGGCCCGTACGCGAGGGCGCCTTGGAGGCCACGCTGGGCGTGCTGGTGTTCGTCCCGCTGCTCATCACCTGGTTCGGTCTGCGCGAAGCGGTGCGCGCCTACGGGGAGTTGAGCCAGGAGAATCCCAAGGAGGCGACCCGGCCGTTCCTCCAGCTGTGGCAGACGGGCTTCGGCGGTCATCTCTCGTCGTCGGGCCGGTTCGAGAACGTGGCGCTGATGGCCGTCGTGCTGATCAGCCTGCTGGTGGTGCTCTCGGTCTGGCACGCGCGGGCCCGCTCGCGGGCCGACCAGGTGGAGGCCAAGCTCAACGGGGAGCAGGAGTATCTGCTGGGGCGGCTGGCGTCCCTGCTCACCCGGATCCAGCTGTCGCTCGTACCGCATCGCGCGGCATCTCCGCAGCAGTTCACGGCCGGTCTGAGCAAGGCCGCCACCCGGATGGAGTCGCTGGCGTCCCGCGCCGACCGCAGTCACAGCTCGCTGGTCAGCTCGGCGAAGTCGCTTCAGGACGCGACCACTTCGCTGGAGAACGCCGCTCTGGCGCTGACCGGCGAGCTGCCGAAGCTCGGCACGGCGGCGGACCGTATCGAGGCGGCCGTACGGGGCGGGCAGGCGGCGACCGCGCGGGCGGGGGCCGACAACCAGGCCGCGGCCGGCCGGATCGCCGACCGGATCAAGTCGGCGGGCGAGACGGTGGAGGCGTCGCTGAAGGCGCTCGCCGCCGCGCAACAGACACTGGCGACGAAGTCGGAGACGGTGGCGCAGGCCACCGAGCGCGCGTCCAAGGCGCTGGTGGACAGCGCCGGGCGGACGAACGACGCGGTCGACGGGATGCGCGAGGCCACCGAGCGCTGGGACGCGGCGGCGGCGCACTGGCAGGACGCGGCGGCCCGACTGGACAGCGGGCTGGGCCGACTGACGGTGTCTCAGGTCGGGTCCGCCGGAGCCGTGCCCGGCTCGGGACCGGAGCCGGTACCCGACTACGCGTACGCGTCCGCGTCCGCGCCGACGCTCGCGGGCGGGAGCGCGTACGGGGCGGGTTTCGAGTACGACACGCCCACCGAGCGGCTGGCGCCGGCCGGGGCGAACGGCAGCGCTGACGGAAGTTCCAACGGGGTGGCGGGCACCGGGCCTGACACGCCGACCGTTCCCGGCGTGCCCGGGCAGGGCCGCCCGGCCCGCCCGCCGTATCCGCCGCAGGACGGGGTGGGCTCGTGAGCCGTCCCGTACGCCGCGTGGGCCAACTGGCCGGACGGGTACGGCGCGGTGGGCGGCCCGGTGTCGTCGTGCTGGCCGGCTGGCTCTTCGCCGACCTGGTGCTGGTGCTCGCGCTGGTGTCGATGGCGGACCGGCCGGACCCACTGGCCGCCCGCCCGGCGGGCACACCTTCGCCGTCCAACTCCTCTTCCCCGTCGCCGTCACCGACACCGTCCCCCGTCGGGCCGAGGTCGGTGGAGCTGAAACCCCAGCAGATCCGGGTGAAGGGCGGCACGAGCAAGGACATCGTCGCCCAGATCAACAAGGGCACGAAGAAGTGGCCGGGCCGCACGGCCGCGCTGGTCCTGACCTTCGGCGGCAGCCAGGGCGGTACGGAGTACGCGCACCGCGTCAACTCGCTGCTCAGCAAGGCCCGTCCGGAGATGTTCTCCAAGAAGACGGCGACGGACGACTTCCACGATCTCGGCGAACCGTCGAACACGGCGATCATCAGGATCTACTTCTACACCTCGCCCAGCTGACCGGGCGGCCGCAGGGCCGTGACGAACGAGAGGACCCACGGCGTGGAGCGGTGGCGGCCCGGCGCGCGAGCGCAGCACGCGAGCGGCGGTACGGACGGGCGGGGACTGCCGCTGCCCATCCTGCCGCAGTTCCCCGGAATGCGCGGCTTCGCCGAACTGGACTCGGTGATCAGCCGGTTGGGCTTCCGCCATGCCGCTGATCTCCTGCGCGGCCCGGCCGTAGAGGCCGGTACGAGCGTGTTCGCGACGCTGCCGAAGGCGGCGGCGGACGACGGGTTCCGGATCCTGGACGGCCTCTGGTTCCCCGCCCGGGGGCGGGCGTGGACGCGGGTGGACCTGCGCCACATCCAGGAGACCGCCGAGCGGTGGCGCACCTCCACCGATCCGCGTGGCGGTACGGCGGCGGCGCTGATGGACACCATGGAGACCGTCGTACGCGACGATCCGATGGGGCCGCGCCGCATCGTGCTGTGGCAGGTGTGCCGCGAGCTGAAGGACGGGGCCGGCGGACCGACCGCAGGGGCGGCGGAGGCGCTGGGTGTGCACAGTACGGACGCCGTGCCGCTCGCTTCCGCCGTCGCGGCCGGTTTTCCGGGCAGGGGGCCGGCCCGTGACGCGGCCGAGTCCGTCAACGAGGTGTGGCCCGGTGCGCGGCTGCGGGAGGCCCTGCGGATCGCCGGGCTCCTGCCGTCGCACCCCACCGACCATGTCCTGGCGAACTTCCTGGCCCGGCTGCACGAGCGGGCGGCGGCCGTGGACCGGCTGATGGAGGAGGCGCGGCGGCTCGGGCAGCTCGGTGAGCTGCGCGCGGCGACGGTCTCGTGGCTCGCGGCCGTACGGCGGGCGACCGACGACGAGCAGGCGCTGGCGGGACTGCTCGGGGCCGCCACGCTGCTCTCCGACGAACGGCACTCCCCCGACGCGCCCTCGCCCACCGACTCGACGGTGCGGGTGGGTGTCGAGCGGCGGGCCGTCACCCTGCGGTGGACGGCCGCCCGCCTGCCGCGTGACACCGGCGGGACCGGGAGGAAGGGCCGGGGATGGCCGGTGTCGTACCGGGTGCTGCGCTTCCCGGACGGGGCGCCGGAGCGCGCCGTCGAGGTGCCGTACACGGACTCCTCGCTCTCGGTGCTGGATCTGGACGCCCCGATCGGCAGGCGGGTGCGGTACGCCGTACTGCCGCTGCGCCAGGGCGAGTTGGCGGGGGTGCCGCGCGTGACCGGTGCCGTTCTGCTGGTGCCGGACGTGGAGGAGGTCCGTGCGGTGCCGGTGCCCGACGGCGTACGGCTCCGGTGGCGCGCGCACCCGGCGGCGACGAGGTTCAGGGCGGTGCGCTCGACCGCGCGGCGGGCCGGGCTGTCGGAGGGATCCGGGCAGCCGACTGACGGTGTGCCGGTGGACGGGCTGCCCGTGCCGGCCGGGCGGAAGGGGTTCGTGGACCGTCCGCTGCGGCCGGGGACGTATCTGTACGAGATCTCCTGCGGCTATCCGGCGGTGCCCGATCTGCCGGGCGAGGGAGGGGAGTTGGTGTGGTCGCCGGGGCTGCGGGTCGCGGCGACGTCCGTGGAGTGGCCGTCGCCGGTGGAGGACGTCACCGTACGGAGCCTCGAAGACGGCACCGTGACGATCGACTGGCGTCCCCCGGCGCGCGGGAACGGCCGTCTGGTGGAGTGGCCCGGTCTGCCCACGGCGTCGGGTGACGATGTGTCGGGCACCCCGGCCGCGCGGTCGGCGCCGGGTGAGGGGCCGGTGAGCGTGGTGCCCGAGGCGCGGTCCCGGGTCCGGCTGACGGCGGTCAGCGTGCTCGGCGACCGGGCTGTGGCCGGGCCGAGCGTGCTGGTCGAACGGCCGGGTCTCGTCGAGGACTTGACGGCCCGACGGCTCGCGCCGGGCACGGCGGAGCTACGGTTCCGCTGGCCCGATCCGGCGGTCCTGGTCCTGGTGGCGTGGGAGCAGGAGGGCCGACGGCGGGAGATGCGGGTGGCGCGCAGTCGCTGTCTGGCCGAGGGGCGTGTCGAGTTCCCGCTGACCGGGAGCCCGTGCCGGATCGAGGTGAGCGCGGTGCCCCGCCCGGACGCGGTGTCCATCCCCACGGCCTCGGCCACGACGTCCCTGGCCCATCTCCCCGACCCGCCGGCGCAGCCGCCGCGCGGCAGCCGCGCCCTCGCTCTGCTGTCGTTCCCCTGGACGCCGTGGAGCGCCCCGGGCGCGCCTCGCGGCCGGCCGTGGTGGCGCCGGTGGCGCCCGCGCTCCGGAGGCTGAGGGGCCACGGGGGGCGGGCGCCCCCGCCGGGCCGCCCCGCCCGGCGGTCCGGGGGCGTGTTGCGAAAGTAGCGCCGTCCGCCCGAAGGGCGGGGCCGGTGCATGGTGCCCTCGTTGGGCTGATCGGGTGAATGCCTGTGGAGCCGACGGCAGGGGGCTGGTGTAGGGAGGAAGACCGGGCCGAGGGCACCGACGATGGAGATGTCCGTTGGAGATCGTCAACCCGCTCGGGTGCCCAGACTCCGCGTCAGGGTCGGGATCATCACCGCTGCGGGGACGAGGTGTAGCCCGAGGAGGGCGGTGGTGGTGGCCGTGGTTGCCCCGAAGAGAAGGGGCGGGATCAGCGAGATGGCGGTCAGCGACATGGCCGTCCACATGAATCGCTCGGCGGGGCGAGCGCTCAGGCGCAGCAGGGCGGCGGCGATGACGATGCCCACGGCCGAGAAGAAGCCGGTCACGACGGCGATGCCGGACAGCGGGATGGTCTCGCCACCATGAACCTCGAAGTCGGCGCCGGCGGCCCGGGCGAGCGCGGCGGCGAGAGTGGTGGCCGCCGCCGCTGCGAGCGTGGCGATGAAGCCGGTGCCGACGAGGCGGCGGAGTCGGTGGGGGTGGCTGGTGCGGTCGGCGCCCGGGTCGGTTACGACGGCGGTTTCCTTCATGCTGTTCATGTCGTTCCTCTCGTCATTCGGTAAGGGCCCGGCTTCCGGGCGGAGTGATGATGCGCACCCTGGCCGTGCGACGGTAGGGGTTGTGCAGGGCGCGGACGCCGGTGCCGCGGAGCCAGAACGCGGCGTCGTGTCCGAGGACCGGCCCCGGCTCGCCGTCACGTAGCTCCAGCCGCACCCGGCCACGGGTGACGACGCAGAACGCGTTGTGCCATTCCTCCGCGATCACGGCGACGCGTGCGCCGGCGCGCAGCGCGAGCGTTTGCACCGGGTTACTCGGTGCCGTCGGCCGGCAGGCGCTCGGCCAGTCCGAGCCGCGGGAACTGGTCGTCGTGGAACGTGGTGATCTCGGTGATCGTCCCGCCGGTAACGCGCAGGACGTCGATCGTCAGCGGCAGGTACGCGCCCTCGGACTGCTGCCAGAGGTAGAAGGCCAGGGCGGGCTGCCGGTTCACCGAGGTGGGAACGGCGCGCAGGCCGGTCATGCCCTCGAAGCCGCTCTCGATCAAGAAGTTCACCACTGCGTCACGGCCGACGTACAGGCCGGGCGTGGGCGGCATCGAGAAGCGGACGTCGTCCCGCAGCATCGAGGCGAGCGCCTTGACGTCCGTGGCCACGCTGGCCTCGGTGTAGCGGCGCACCAGCTCACGCATGGTGGCGTCCTCCTCTCCGCCGGTCCAGTCCTGCCGCTCCGCGGGCAGGTGCTCCCGCATCCCGGCCCGGGCGCGCTGCAGCGCGCTGTTCACGGAGTTGACGGAGTCGCCGAGGAGTTCCGCGACGTCCTTCGCCGGCCAGCCGAGCACGTCCCGCAGGATCAGCACCGCCCGCGGGCGCGGCGCGAGGTGCTGGACCGCGACCAGGTACGCCAGCTCGATCGTCTCCCGCGCGACGGCGACGGTCTCCGGCTCGTCCACTTCACCCGCGGGCAGTTCGTCGAGCAGCCGGTCCGGGTAGGGCTGCAGCCACCGCGCCTCGCCGCCGGTCGCGGGCTCGGGGCGGCGCTTGGCGAGCAGGTCCAGGCAGGCGTTGGTGGCGATCCCGTACAGCCAGGCCCGGAACGTCGACCGCCCCTGGAAGGTCTCCCGCCGCCGCCAGGCACGTAGGAACGTCTCCTGCACGGTGTCCTCGGCGTCCTCGAACGACCCGAGCATCCGGTAGCAGTGCACGTGCAGCTCCCGCCGGTGCCGCTCGGCCAGCCCCGAAAACCCCGACTCGTCGGCCTCGCCCAGACCGTGTGTACCCAGCCCGCTCATACCCAGCTCCTCCAGCATGGTGTCCGCACTCATCACATCATCCTTCCGTCTCACCCTGTCCGGTCATACATGTGACGGGTGCGGTCGCGAAAACTCATCACCAGGGTCGGTCGGCATGGCTGAGCAGCCGGCATGCCCCGCCATCCGGGCCGGCGTCGACCGCGACAACATTCATGTCGATCTCGCGAGTGGCGCGAAGGCATCCCGGCCGAAGCTCGATCTCGCCCCGCGGCTGCTGCGCGAGGGCGACACGCCGAAGGTCACCCGGCTCGACCGGCTCTCCCGCTCCGTGCCGCACCTGGTGACCCTCGGCGCCGATCCGCGCGGGCGCGGCATCGAGCTGTACGTCATCGAGCAGGGCATCGACACCTCCACGACGGAGGGGCGGGCGATGTTCGCAATGCTGTCCGTGCCGGCCGAGCCGCAGCGCGAGCTGATCGTGGCGAACACCAACGACGGGCTCGCCGCCGCGCGGGCCCGCGGCCGGATCGGCGGACGCCGGCCGAGGCTGACCGCGGACCAGGCTGCGCTCGCCCAGCGGCTCTACGACGAGCGGGAGAAGACCGTCCAGCGGATCGCCGACATGTTCGGTGTCCCCCGGCCGACGGTGTACGGACACCTCGACCGGGAGAAGACCCTGCCCCGCCAGCCGAAGAAGACCACTGCCACCAAGCCCAGAGAGCTACCAGTGGGTTACTTGTCCCCTGGTGTCTGAGCTAGGACTTCGGGGCCTCGTGCTGGGCGTACTTGGGCGACTGAAGACAACGCGGCGAGGGGCACCTCCGTGCCCCCTCGGGGCTACGGGGGAGTGCGTGCCGGGCGTCGCGCGGCAGGCGGGACTTCTCAAACACAGCCTAGGCGTGGACCTCCGCCTCCGTCCCGCCGCCGAACTCCAGCAGCAGGCCGGGGCGCAGTGCCACCGTGCGGCCGGGGCCGACCTCCTGGACCGTGCCGTCGTCGCGGCGCACGGTCCAGCCGGACGTCGTACGGTTGGTGAGGCCGAACCGGCCGCGCTGCTGCGGGTGTTCGGTCATCTCCCCCACCACGGCGGTGAAGTCGTGCCGCTCCGGGTCGTCGACCAGGTGGTGCGCGTACACCCGCGCCTTCGGGTCGAGCCGGATGCCGCGCCGGGTGCGCAGGGCGCCCCGGCCCGTGACGACTTCGAGCTTCGGGGGCAGCAGTACGGCGTTGCCGCACTTCCAGCAGTCGGGCGCGGGGCCGTCGGGCTGGGTCATGTTCTGCCGGCCGCAGGAGGCGCACACCGTGATCGCGTCGAGTACCCGGCTCAGCGCGTCCCGCCACTGCGACTCGCGGACGCGCGTCGTCGGTGTGTTGAGCCCGTGAGTGAAGGTCTTGACGAACAGGTCGCGCAGGATCTTCGGCAGCGCGCCCCAAGTGGCGATGACGGTCGGGTGCTCGCCGGGCACGGGCCTGTTGCTGGTGTCGGCGGGGTCGTAGATGAACACGGGGTGGGTGCCGTACATCTTGCGCTTGGCCGCCTCGTCCATGCAGCGGATCTTCAATCCCAGTGCGCCGTCGAGGGGGTGATGGTTCATCAGGAGCAGGAACAGCAGTACGGCGAGCGAGTGCAGATCGCTCTGGATGCCGGGCAGCGCGCCCTTGTCGCCGCGGACCAGCTCGGGGGCCATGAAGTCCATCGTCCCGGCGACGGCGGCGGATTCGCCGTCCACCACTGCGTTGTCGTTGTCGCACACCAGCACGTCGCCGGTGGCCGGGTCGAAGAAGATGTTGCCCCAGTTGATGTCGCGGTAGGCGATGCCCTTGGAGTGCAGGGTGAAGTACGCCTCGACGGTGTGCAGCGCGGCGGCGACGAGCGTACGCAGTGTGGTCGCCGCCACGGACGGGTCACGGCGGAACAGCGCCGGCAGGTCGTGGAAGCGCTGGGGCCGTACGTCCATCAGGTAGCCGAACCCCGGGTACGAGGCCGCGGGGTCCATCACGACCATCTGCGGCCACAGGAACCGGTCGTCGCCCCAGCCGTGGTGGATGAGCCCTTCGAGGATCTGCCGCTGCCGGGCGTCGGCCAGTTGGGGGTAGTACCACTTCACGGCCCGGTCGCCGTGCGGCGTCCGCACCCGGTAGACCTCGCCCTGGCCGCCCGAGCCGAAGAGCTCGGCGACCGTGATCTGGTCCCCGGATTCGGTGACCAGGATCTGTCCGGCTGCGAGCATGCCGTTCGCCATGCTGTACCTCTCTGCTTCAGTGCGTGTCGGTGTGGGGGTGGGGTCGCGCGGTGCCGGGGCCGGTGGCCGGGAAGGCGCCCGCCAGCGTCGCGTCGTCCCCGGAGTACTTGGCCGCGTGGCCGAGCCAGTCGGGTAGTTGGGCCTGGACGGCGGCGACGCCGTGGGAGGCGGCGCGCGACCGGACCCCGCTGGCGAAGGCCAGGAATCCCTCGTGGTCGGCGAAGCTCTTGGAGAGTCCGTCGGTGGAGAGCAGCACGCCGGGGGGCGGGCCGCCGGTGAGGGGCTGCCAGTGCAGTCGCGCCTTGCGCCAGGCTTCGGGCTCGCAGAGCGATTCCGTCTCGTCGCCCATGTCGGGGCCGGTGTAGAACGGCATGTGGGTCGTGCCGTCCGGGTCGACGAGGACGATGTCGCCGTCTCCCAACTGCCAGCAGATCAGCAGCCGTTCGGTGAGGACGGCGCCGATCAGCGTGCTGCCGTAGACGGCGAGGTCGGCCCCGGAGGCGGGTCCGGCGGTGGGGCCGGCGGTGGCTCCCGCAGGGGGCGCGGTGGCGGTTCCCGTGGTGGTCGGGGCCGTGCCGGCCGGCGTGGCATGTCCGCCGTGCGCCGGCGAGTTGGCCTCGTGCAGCAGGACACGGCGGCGCCAGGCGTGCACGACCTGCTGCGGGAGCGTGCGGGCCTCGGCGAGCAGCCGGGGCCAGTTCGCCGCGTCGTCCCCGCGTCGCAGCGCCTCGTGCGCGTAGACCCGGGCGCAGGTCGTGAACGCCTCCACGGCCCAGCGCGCGCCGAGGTCGCTGCGGAAGTGGGCGCGCGAGCCGTGCCCGTCGGCGACGGCCAGCACGGCGGCGCGGCCGTCGGCCGTGGTGAGCGCCGTGCCCCGGTCCTGGCTGTACTTCTTGGCGACCCCTTTGACGCCCGAGTCGAGGAGTTCCCACGCAGCGGTCGATGTCCCGGTGGCGTTCACCAGATGTCGGTCTCGTCCTTGGTCAGCGGCACCACGGGCGAGACGTTCGCGGGTGTGGTGGCGTCCTCGATCTTCGGCGCCGAGGCCTCCTTCACCACCGCGGTGGACATCCAGCGGATGGCGGCGGCCAGTTGGCGGGGGTTCTTGGCCAGCAGCGGTTCGAGTTCGGGGTTGCCGAGGAACTCCTTGAGCATGCTCTTGTCCGCGTCGTCGCCGATCGCCACGGCGACCCGCACGGCGCGTTTGCCCCACGGTGTGTCGTCGATCGCGCGCAGGCCGGAGCGCCAGTCGTCGGTCGGCTGGCCGTCCGAGACCAGGGCCAGGACGGGCGGCAGGGCGCGCTGCGGCATGGGCGGGGTGTGGAGCGCGGCGGCGGCCATTCGGAAGGCCGCGCCCATGTCCGTACCGCCGTAGGTGTGCACGTCCTCCCAGGTGAACCGGTCCACCGGGGTGGGCTCCTGGATGTGCCAGCTCGCGCCGCTCGCGAAGGAGATGGCGCGGACGAGCAGGGTGGCGGCCGGGTTGGACTCGGCGGCCTGCTGCATCTCCGGAATGGCCTCACGGATGGCGAAGTTCAATTCGCCGATCTTGCCGTTCACTCCCATGGAGCCCGAGCAGTCGAGCATCCAGATGAAGTGTGCCGGGCGGCTGGCCATACTGCCGCCGGGCACGTCGAGAATCATGGTCACGCTGGTCCTCTCCCCCGAGGCGTCCCGTTCGCGCACGCCTGGTTCCAACTGTGTGATGTGGTGCGGTGCCGCGGTGCGGTCCGGTGCCGTTGAAAGCCGCGGTCGAAAGCCTAGTTGAGGGCTCCTCCGTAGGTGGGCTGAGCAGGGATATCGAGCGCCTTCCAGTCAGCGCGGCGGGTGCGACGGCGAGTATCCGGGCGGGTATTCGGGTGGGTACGTGGGCAACTCACCCGGCTGCGGCGGTGGCGGTGGCTGACCCGGGACATGGCCGGGCCGGCGGGCGGGCGGTGGTGGTGGTGAGGGGTACGCGCCGCCGCCTCTGATCTCGTTCGCCCACCGCAGCCACCTGCGGAGCCAGTCGTCCGACCGCCCCACCAGTCGGGTGGCGACCACGCCGCGCTGTTCGTCGTTCATCCGGCGCAGCACGACGCCCAGTGTCTGCCGCAGCAAGTCCTCGACCACGACGTGCCATTCGCGGGAGGTTCTGGTCAGCTCCTTGCGCCAGACGTAGAAGAGATCGGCGACGATCTCGGGCCGCGCGGCCATGCGGCTCACCTTGGCCTCGTCGGCGAAATCGGCCAGCACGGCGGCGCGGTAGTGCCGCTGCAACGCCGGTTCGGCGGTGGCGAGGAACGACAGCGCACCCGACTCGTAGAGTTCGTTCGGCGGGAGGCCGGCGAAGCCGCGGGCGAGCAGGTACTGGACGCCGTCCCACAGTGCCGGGTCCACCGGCGAGCCGGCCCGGCGCAGCTCGCCGACGCTGTCCACGACGTCCCTGGGTGAGCTGCTGGTGCGTGCGAAGTCGTCGGCGACGACGAGCAGTTGGGCGGTGGCGCGCTCCCGTACGGTCAGCTCCGCCCTGCGGTGGACGGCACGGGCGAAGTCGACCAGTTCGCGGTCGAACCGTCCGGGCGAGGTGAGCCATGCCAGGAACCGGGTGCCGAGGTTGGCGCCGAGGACCGCCTCCGCGCCGCAGATCCGGACGATACGCGGGAAGTCCGGCCGCTCGGGCTGGCCGGCTCCCCAGACGAGCCCCCACAGGGCGTCCAGTGTCGAGGGGTCCGTCGCGGCGGACACGGCCGCGCCGGGGGCCGGTTCGGCGAGTTTCGCGAACAGTTCGACACCGCGCAGGTGGTGCGGCGACCCGCCCCACCACACCGCCTGTTCGACCAGGCGTACGGAGGGCGGGGCGATGTCGCGGTGGGACCGTACCCATTCGCCCTGGGGCGACGTCAGCAACTCGCGCAGGAGGTGGGACCGGCGGCCCGTGGTGTCGGCGGCGATCTTCGCGAGGACCCGCCGGTTCAGTCCGTGGTGGCCGACGCTCTTCAGGACGGTGACGGCGTCGGCGCGCTCGGGACCACGGGGCTGGAGCAGTGCGCGGACGAGCTTGTTCACCGCGTCCTCGACGCCGGCGCCCTGGTGGCCGTGGAGCTCAAGCGCGTGACGCAGTGGTCCCGCCCAGGCGGCGACCGGGCCGCGCAGCCCGCGCTCCAGGCCCTGATCGAATCGGGGTCCGAACTCGGACCGCAGCGACCGTCGTGCCGCCTCCCCGAGGGGCAGGCCGGCGAGTGGGTCGTGCCGCGGTCCCGTGTCCTGGTCGAGGGCGGCGGCGAGCCGCCGGCGGGCGAGGGCCAGCGCCAGCGGGTCGGTGACGCCATCGGCGCAGTGCTTGCCGAGTTCCTGGCAGACGCGGGTCAACTCCTCCATGGCCGGGGAGCCTTGGGCCTGGTCCTGGGCGGCCGACGCGAGGGTGGCGACGACGGCGCGCAGGGAGTCTCCGCGCAGTGCGGTGAGCCCGTCCCCCGACGCCGTTCCCAGCCGCAGGAGTTGGGGTACGAGCGCCGCGAGGGCGAACGGGTCGTCGTCGTCCGCCGCACCGGACGCCGGCGGGACCGGCGGGGTGCCCGACCGCCAGAGCGCGGCCGTCAACTCGGCCCAGGGATCGGGGACGTAAGGGCTGCCCGGTCCCCCGAGGCCGTCGTGGACGCGGTACAGATGCTCGACGAGCAGCGGGTCGTGCCGGTCGAAGGCCGACTCCGGGCCGATGCCGACGATCTGCTGCGGCGCCTCGTGGGGTTCGTCGGCGCGCGTGACGAACGTCAGCTCCCTGGCGTGGTGTTCGGGCAGCGACGCGCAGGCGAGGGCGATCCAGCGGACGACCGTCTCCGGGTCCTCCTCGGCGATGACGATCTGCCGTCCCGCAGGGTCGGCCCACAGGCGTCGTACGTCGGCGAGGAACGGCGCGACGCGCGCCGCACGCTCCTGTGCGAACCGGACGAGCAGCGGAGGGTCGAAGTGCCCTTCGGGCGCGGGCAGCACGTTCCCGTGCCCGTCGGCCGGGCCGGGGGTGTCCCAGGAGCGGGAGCGCCAGGTGTCGATCGGCCACACCGGGTCGAACCCGGCGGCACCCGCGGGCAGGTGCACGGCTTCGATGAACTGCCTTTGCTCGTCGGGTCGTTCACCATCCGTACGGCTGTCGCAGAGGAGGCTGCCGCCGTCCGGGAGCCGACTGCAACTCAACGCTCCGTGCGGCGTCCAGTGGTGGGTGAGGGCGATGACCTGCCGCACCTGCGCGAGCGGATCGAGCAGGTCGTCATCCTCGGCGGCCCGTTCGCCCCCTGACGGCGGGGGCTCGGGCGACCGGAGCGGCTGAAGACGGACGCTGCCGGTGTCCGGCTCCCGGTCGAGCAGGTAGCTGAGACGGCGGTTGACCATGCCACATTCTGACCATCCGTCCGACCCGATCGCAGCCGGTCCGCGAAGGTTTGACCTATTCCTTGACCGCACCCGAGTTCGCGCTGCGTACGAAGTGGCGCTGGAAGGCGAAGAAGAGCACCGCGACCGGGATCGTCGCCAGCAGGGCCGCCGTCAGCTTGAGCGGATACTGCGTCCCGCTGCTCAGGCTGCCGGAGACGAAGGACGCGAGCCCGGTCGTCAGTGTCTGGTACTGCGGCGACTGTGTGGCGACCAGGAAGTGGGTGAACTCGTTCCAGGACCCCTGGAACGACAGGATCGTCAGGGTGATCAGGGCGGGCCTGGCCATCGGCAGCACGACCGACCAGAAGGTGCGGAAGACACTGGCGCCGTCGATCCTGGCTGCCTCCTCCACCTCCTTCGGGACGGAGAGGAAGAACTGCCGCATGATGAACACCCCGGCCGCGTCCACCAGCAGGGGGACGACCATGCCCGCGTACGTGTCGAAGATGCCCAACTGGTTGAGGACCAGGAACTTCGGGATCAGCAGCACCACGCCGGGCACCGCCATCACCGTCAGCAGACCGTTGAAGAGCAGGTTGCGCCCGCGGAAGTCGAGGCGGGCCAGCGCGTAGCCGGCCAGCGAGTCGAAGAAGACCCGCCCGGCGGTGATGAACAGGGTGACGAGGACCGAATTGCTCAGCCAGGTGCCGAACGGCACGGCGTCGCCCGTGTTCCCGAGCCCGAACAGCCGCCGGTAGGACTCCAGCGAGAACGGGTTCGGCAGCAGGCCGAGCGGATTGGCCGCCGCGTCCGGATCGGTCTTGAAGGACGTCACGATCTGGATGACGAACGGCAGCAGATACGCCAGCCCGACCGCCGTCAGCAGCAGATAGACGAAGGCGAGGAAGATCCGGCGGCCGGTGCTGGGCGGCACGCGCCGCCCGGCGGGACTGCTCGCGGTGGTCCGGGGCCGCCAGGCCGCCGTGTCCGCCCGGCTCGCCGGGTCCGCCGGGCTCGCCTGGCTCGCCGGTGGGGTCTTCCGCGTCTGCGGGGTCGTCGGTACCGTACTCATGAAGCCCTCCGGCGAATGGCCCCGAACCGCCTGCCCGTCCTGGCCGGCTTGTCGCGGTCGCGCAGCAGCACGCGCTGGATCAGGGTCATCACCATGATGATCGCCAGCAGGATGAAGGCGATGGCCGCGGCGCGGCCGTATTCGGAGTCCTGGAAGCCCGCGGTGTAGGAGAGGAAGGCGGGGGTGAGGGTGGTGTTGCCCGGGGCGCCCTGGCTCATCACGTACACGGCGTCGAAGATCTGCCAGCTGCCGATCAGACCGAGTGTGAGGACCAGGAAGATCACCGGCCGCAGCGCGGGGATGGTGACGTTGCGGAACGACTGCCAGCGGCCGGCACCGTCCAGCAGGGCGGCTTCCTCCAGCTCGGCGGGCACGTCCTGCAACGCGGCGAGGAAGATCAGCATGTAGGTGCCGGACGAGGTCCACACGATGAGCGCGATGATGGTGCACATCGCGATGGAGGGGCCGGACAGCCAGTCCCACCAGGACAGTCCGAGGAAGCCGTTGGACGCGAGCGCGGCCGTCGGTCTGTCGGGGTCGACGATGCCGAGGCCGCCGAGCACGGTCCATACGAGGCCGTTGGCGTCGGTGAACCACTTGGGTCCGGTGATGCCGACCCACTTCAGCAGCGCGTTGACGGCGCCGCTGCCCTGGAACAGGAAGAGGAAGACGGTGGAGATGGCGATGGAGCTGGTCACCGAGGGGAAGTAGAAGATCGTCCGGAAGAGGCTCTTGCCCTTGATCCGGCGGCTGTTGACCGCGACGGCGAGCGCGAGGGCGAGGATCGTCTGGAGCGGTACGACCAGCAGGACGAAGTAGAGGTTGTTGCGGACCGAGGTCATGAACAGCGTGCGGTCGAGGCCGTCGGTGGTCAGGATGTTGGAGTAGTTGTCGACCCCGATGAAGTCGGCGGCGCCGGTGAAGGGGTTGGACTGCCCGTTCCAGTTCAGCAGGCTGACCCACAGGGCCATCCCGATGGGCAGCAGCAGGAACAGTCCGAGGACCAGCACCATCGGGCTGACGAAGAGCCAACCCCACAGTCCTTGCCGGCCTTTGATGCCGGACGCCGACCCGCGGCGCGGGCGCGGGCGCCGTCCACCGCCTTCGGCCGCGGCGGGCGGCGCCGCGACAGAGCCGCTGCCGCTGCCGTACTGACTCATTGTCTTTCTCTCTCTCCCGCACCCGCCGGGGCCGTGCGCCCCGGCGGGTGTCGTGCGGGGTGGGACCGGTCCGTCAGCCGTTGTTCTTGAGGATCTGCTCGCCATTGGTCTGGAGGTCGCCGAGGATCTTCTCCGGGTCGGCGGTGGCCAGACCGGCCAGGTCCGTGTCGAACTGCTCAAGCACCTTGGTGAAGCCGGGAAGTGTGACCGGTCCCTGGGCGTAGGCGGAGCCGTCCACGAACGCCTTGTCCTGCGGGTGCTGCTTCGCGTACGTCGCCAGCGCGCTGGTGCGCGAGGGCATCACGCCGTACTCGTCGGCGAACTTCACCTGCTGCTCGGCGGTGGTGAACGCCTCGACGAGCGAGACGGCCGCGTCGTGGTGGCTGCTCTTGTTGGCGATGCCCCAGCAGGTGCTGAAGGAGAGCGTGCCCTGGCCCTTGGGGCCCTCGGGCAGCGGGACGACCTGGTAGTCGACGTCCGGGAAGTCGTTGGTCATCGCGCCGGAGAGCCAGTTGCCCTCGATGGTCATGGCCGCCTTCTGGCTGCCGAGCGCTTCACCACCCCAGCCCGCGTCGACCTGCTTGGGGTAGGTGAGCACCTTGTCGTTGAGGAGCTTCTTGACGTACGTCAGCGCCTCGACGTTCTCGGGGCTGTCGGCCGTGATCTCGGTCTGGTCGGCGTTGGTGATCCAGCCGCCGGCCTGCTTGAGGAAGGGACCGAGCTGGTTGTACGAGCTGTTGACGACGAGGCCGCTGACCTTGTCGGTGGTCAGCTTCTTGGCGACCTTCGCCAGGTCGTCCCAGGTCTTGGGGTGGTCCGCGTCGGTGAGCCCGGCGGCCTTCCACATCTTGGTGTTGATCGCGAGGGAGAGGGTGGAGCTGTCCTTGGGGGCGCAGTAGGACTTGCCCTCGTAGCTGAAGGAGCTGCGCAGCGTGGCGGAGAAGTCTTCCTTGTCCGTGAGCTTGTCGCCGTACGCGTAAAGGGAGTTGCCCTTGGCGTAGTTGGCGAAGACCGACGAGCCGACGTAGAAGACGTCCGGCGGCTTGCCGCCCGCCAGTGCCTGGCCGAGCTGCTGGTCCAGGTTCTGGGCCGGGGTGACGGTCACGGTGTTGCCGGTCTTCTTCGCCCAGGCGGCGGCCGCGGCCTTGACGGCGCTGGTCTCGGCGTCGCCGGACGAGCCGATCATCACGGTGAGCTTCTGCTTGCCGGAGGTTTCCTGTTCGGCGCTGCTGTCGCTGCCGAAGTCGGACGAGCATCCGGTTATCAGGAGCGCGCCGCACACGGCGGCGGCAGTCGCGGCTCTGTTCTTCTTCATCTGCTTCTCTCTCCAGCTGTCGCTGTCGGGGGCTTGCTGTCGGGGGCGGTGGCCGGGAGGCCGGGGATGGCCGGGTTGAGGGTGAGGCTCAGGGCCGGGAGGGCTCAGGGCCTGGGCTCAGGGCCGGGAGGGCTCAGGGCCGGGGTTCGGCCGACGAGCTCTCCCTGACGATCAGTTCGGGCGTCAGCAGCACGCGCTCGGGTGCGGAGTCCGGGTCCTTGATACGGGCCATGAGGATCCGGGTGCAGGCCCGCCCGACCTCGTCCAGCGGCTGGCGGACGCTGCTGAGACCGGGCGAGAGGAGACCGGCGGCGGGCGAGTCGTCGAAGCCGACGACCGCCACGTCACGCCCCGGGCTCAGCCCGGCGTCCCGCAGTGCGCGGTAGCAGCCGAGCGCGAGGGTGTCGCTGGCCGCGACCACGGCGGTGGCGCGGCCCACGACTCGGGCGACCGCACCGCGGGCGGCGTCGACGTCGTCCACCGACGACACCCGCAGGTCACGGACCGGCAGTTGGTGCCGGCGCATCGCCTCGCGCCAGCCGCCGGCCCGGTCGTCACCGACGCCCGAGCCACGCGGCCAGCCCAGGAACGCGATCTTCCGGTGCCCGGCCGCCACCAGGTGGTCGACGGCGGCGGCGGCGCCGTGCGCTCCGTCGACGTCCACCCAGTCGCCGGTGTCCTTCGCCGACCACCGGCCGAACGCGACGAACGGGACCGCCTTCTTGTGCAGCCAGCCCGGCCTCTTGTCGCCGCGGTAGGTGTTGCTGAGGACGAACCCGTCGACCGAGTGCTCCCGCAGCAGTTCGTCGTAGCGTTCGGCCTCGTCGTCGGCGCCCAGCGGTGCGGCGAAGAGCAGTATCCGGTAGCCCGCCTGGTCCGCCGAGTCCGAGAGCGCGTGCAGGAAGTGGTCGGACACGGGCGTCGACAGGCCGGGGGGCGTGGGCTGGACGCCGTAACCGATCAGTCGGCTGGAGCGGGTGCGCAGTGAGCGGGCGGCCTGGTGGGGCCGGTAGTCCAGCTCGTCGAGCGCTTCGCGGACCCGCTTCAGGGTGGCGGGCGCGAGGAGTTCGGGTGAGTTGAGCGCGTTGGAGACCGTCTGTGTGGAAACCCCGGCCCGTTGGGCCACAAGAGCCAGGGTGACCGGCCCCGACCTGCGCCCGCCTGCCGACGTCGTACGTGCCACCAACGGCCTCCGTTCCTCGGACGGCAGCCGCTCGAAATGCGGCGCCGCAGCTGCAATGGATCGATAAAACTCTTCCCCATGGCAGCTTGGCAAGGGTTAAGGTGAATTTTGATCGATCCAAATCACGAGAGGCGCCACACAGTGAACACGGTCGTCCAGGGAAACCCCACCGGTCACCAGCCGCCCGCGGACGTCGTCACCGAGGGTCTTCAGCCCTTTCTGCACGACGTCTGCACCACGCTCTACGCGCCCAGCCTGGTGCTGTCCCGGCCGGCCGGTGACATCGCCGGCGGGGCCGACGGGTTCTTCCATGGTGACCGCCGGCTGCTCTCCAGACTCTCGGTCCGGGTCGAGGGCGTGCCCGTCCTCCCCGTCAGCAACACCCTCGCCGCCGCCGACCGGACGGGCTTCCGCGCCGTGCTGCGCGGCGTCGGCGAGCACACCGCCGACCCGGCAGTCACGCTGCACCGCGTGCGTTCGGTCGAACCGGGCGTGCTGCGCGAGAAGTTGGAGATCGCCAACGCGGGCGTCAAGGAGATACGGGTGGTGGTCGTCGTCGCCGCGGGCAGCGATCTCGCGAGCATGATCGACGTCAAGTCCGGCCGTCCGTCGCCCGCGTTGCCCGCCGAAATCGACGGCGACGCGATCGACGGCGACGCGCTGGCCTGGCGCCGGGACGGGGTCGCCGTCCGGCTGCGCGCCTCGTCGGGCTCCCCCCACATCGACGCGGGCGCGGGCGAGTTGCGGTTCGAGGTGGCGCTGGCGGCGCGCGAGTCGTGGCGTACGGCTCTGGAGTGCACCGTCACCGACGACGAGCCCCTGCGTTTCCCGGCCGTGGCGCGCGACGCGGTGCCGTGGTCACCCACCGCACTGCGCAGCGCCGACCACCGCATGGACCAGTTCTTCGCCCGGTCGGTCGGCGATCTGGAGCGGCTGCTGCTGGCCGATCCGGAGCACCCGGAGGACCAGTTCCTGGCCGCCGGATCCCCGTGGTTCCTCACCCTGTTCGGCCGTGACTCGCTGTGGGCGGCGCGGATGCTGCTGCCGCTGGGCACCGAACTGGCGGCGGGCACGCTGCGTACGCTCGCGCGCCGCCAGGGCACCACGACCGACGCCCGCAGCGACGAGCAGCCCGGCAAGATCCTGCACGAGGTGCGCCGCGAGGGGCTGAAGCTCAACGAGGGTCCGTCGCTGCCGCCGGTCTACTACGGCACGGTGGACGCCACCCCGCTGTGGGTGATCCTGCTGCACGACGCCTGGCGCTGGGGCCTGGACCCCGAGCAGGTACGGGATCTGCTGCCGCACGCCGAGGCCGCGCTGGAGTGGCTGGCCACGTACGGCGACGCGGACGGTGACGGCCTGCTCGAATACATCGACGTCTCGGGCCATGGGCTCGCCAACCAGGGCTGGAAGGACTCCGGCGACGCCATCCGCTGGCGCGACGGCCGGCTCGCCGAGGCCCCCATCGCCCTGTGCGAGGTCCAGGCGTACGGCTATGAGGCCGCGATGGGCGGCGCGGCGCTGCTGCGCGCCTTCGGGCGGCCGGGCGCGGAGCGCTGGGAGCAGTGGGCGGACCGGCTCAAGCGCCGCTTCCGGGAGAGCTTCTGGGTCGAGGACGAGACGGGCCGCTACCCGGCCGTGGCGCTCGACGCCGCCAAGCGCCCGGTGGACTCGGTCACTTCGGGCTTCGGGCATCTGCTGGGCACCGGTCTGCTCGACGAGGAGGAGAGCGCGCTGCTCGCCGCCCGGCTGGCGGGACCCGAGCTGAACTCCGGGTTCGGACTGCGTACGTTGAGTACGAATTCGACCGGCTTCAACCCTTTCGGGTACCACATCGGATCGATCTGGCCGCACGACACCGCCATCGCCGTGCACGGCCTGGTCCGGGCCGGTTTCCCGGCGGAGGCCGCGTCGCTGGCCGGCGGTCTGGTCGCCTCGTCGGCGGCGTTCGAGGGGCGGCTGCCCGAACTGTTCGCCGGTCACGGCTCGGCCACCGACAGCGCGCCCGCCCCGTATCCGGCCTCGTGCCGCCCGCAGGCCTGGTCGGCGGCGTCCGCCGTCGCCCTGCTCCAGGCCGCGCTCGGCCTTCAGGCCGATGTGCCGGCCGGCACGCTGCGCTTCTCGCCCCGCGCCGCCGAGGGCATCGGCCCGCTGGACCTGACCGGTCTGCGGGTGGCCGGCGCGCCGGTGGCCGTACGGCTCGACGCGGCGGGCCGGGTCCACGTGGAGGCACCGGACACGCTCACCGTGCACGGCGCCGACCGCGCCTGAACCACCCACCTGCGAACAGGGAAACGCCGCCATGCCGCTGATGGACCTGCCCCTGGAGGAGCTGCGCGGCTACCTCCCCGACCGGGAGGAGCCGTCGGACTTCGACGCCTTCTGGGCCGACACCCTCGACCAGGCGCGGAGCCACGACCGGCCGCCCGTCTTCACGCCGTACGACGCCTGCCTGACCGAGGTGAACGTCTTCGACGTGAGCTTCCCGGGCTTCGGCGGCGACCCGGTCGCCGGCTGGCTGCTGGTCCCGGCCTCCGCCACCGGACCGCTGCCGTGCGTGGTGGGTTTCCTCGGGTACGGCGGCGGGCGCGGCTTCCCGTACGAGTGGCTGACCTGGCCCTCCGCCGGATACGCGCATCTGCTGATGGACACCCGGGGCCAGGGCGGTTCGCTCCAGCCGGGCGCGACGGGCGACCCGCACGGCAGCGGGGGCGCGTCGTCGCCGGGCATGGTCACCCGGGGCATCGAGGACCCGGCGGACTACTACTACCGCCGGGTCTTCACCGACGCGGTCCGGGCCGTGGACGCCGCCCGCGCCCATCCGGCGGTCGATCCGGCACGGATCGTCATCGCCGGCGGCAGCCAGGGCGGCGGCATCGCGCTGGCCGCGTCGGCGCTGAGCGACAACGTGAGCGCCGCACTGGTCAACCAGCCCTCGCTGTGCCACTACCGGCGCGCGCTCCAGGTCGTGGAGGGCAACGCGTACCGGGAGATCTGGACGTATCTGCGCACCCACCGGGAGTCTGCGGAGCGGGTGTTCAGGACACTGTCCTACTTCGACGGGGTCAACTTCGCGGCCCGCGCGGGCGCCCCGGCGCTGTTCTCGGCGGCGCTGACGGACGACATCTGCCCACCGTCCACGGTATTCGCGGCGTACAACCACTGGTCGGGGCCGAAGGACATCCGGGTCTGGCCGTGGAACCGGCACGAGGGCGGCGGCTACTTCCAGGATCTGGAGCAACTGCGTTTCCTGCGGGCACTGCCGGGGCTCGGCAGCGACTGACGTAAGGAGCAGAAGAGTTCAGGCTCAGGTCACCGCCTTCGCCGGTCGCGCCGACTGTCCGGGATTGATCCGTGCCTGCCTCATACGGGGACGGAAGGCGGCCGGCACCACGGCGCCCAGCAGCCACATCCCGGCGATGGAGAAGAACACGCGCTGGCAGCCGGGTACGCGGATGACTCGGGTGACGCGGGTGACGCGATACGCGCGGTAAATCGCGGGCGCCCCGGCCTTCGCTGCCCCGCGGTCCGGCCCATGGACGATGAGGACGGGTACTTCGGCGAGCGCCTGGCGGCCACGTACGACAATCCGGAGGCACGGGAGTTCCATCCGGACACCCTGGCCCCGATGGGCCGATCTGCTGGCGGGTCTCGCCGGCGGGGGCCGGGTCCTCGAACTCGGCATCCGTACGGGCCGGGTCGCGCTCCCCCTCGCGGAGCGCGGAGTCCCGGTCCACGCCATCGATCTGTCACGGGCGATGGTGGCCCGCATGGGTGCCAAGCCGGGCGGCGACGCGATCGGCGGCCGCTTCGTCATCGAGACCATGGTGCCGGAGCTGCGCAAGCTCCCGGCCGGCCAGAACCTGGTGCCGTTCCATGTGAGCCCCACCCGCTGGTCGTTCGACGTCTACGACGTCGCGACGCAGGAGATGAGCTCCAACTACGTCGAGGTGGTCGACGGGCGCGGCTCCTACTGGTCGGTGCCGTTCCGGTACGTCTGGCGGGCGGAACTCGACCTGATGGCGCAGCTCGCCGGGATGCGGCTGTGCGACCGGCGGGAGGGCCGGCAGCGGGAGCCATTCACCGGCGAGAGCGTCCGGCACGTCTCGGTCTGGGAGAAGCCCGTCGGCTGACGGCCGCCATATCGCCTTCGCCTGGAGGCGGTTGACGGTACGAGGGCCGTCGGCAGAGGCGTTCGCCGGTCCCGGTACCGTAGGGAGACGATCTTGCGGCCTGAGCCAGGCCGGTACCGGTACGGCGCGGAGGGGACCCCATGCACACGGCGACCGAGGACGAGGTCCACGACGAGTTCTTCCCGATCGTCCCCACCCCGCAGGACGGCACCCGCTGGCAGGCACCCGCCGATCTGGAGCAGTATCTGTACAGGCTGGCCAGTACCGGCGACACGTTGGCGTATCTGCGTGCCGTCGCCATCGAGGGCGCCTACTACCCGGCCAGGCTCGAAGAGCCGTCGGCGGCCGACGAGGGCAAGCAGGCGATGCTCACCACCGACGTCCCCGACGGCCGGACGGTGGCGACGGTCTTCACGGCGGGCGTGCTGCCCCGGCCCCACCCGTATCTCGTCTACGAGTACGCGACCTTGGGCGAGCTGGCTCAGATACTCCCCGCCGGTGTGGACATCCTCGCGGTCAATCCGGCCACACCCTGCGAGCAGCACTTCCCCGTCGACGACGAGGAGCGTGACGCCTGGCTGGACCTGCACCACGAGCTGTTCTCCTCCGACGAGTTGATGGACCGTGTGGTGACCCGGCGCTCCGGCGTCCTGCCGACCGGACCGCTGCTGCACGGTCTGGCCTGCGGCGCGCACCTGTGCTTCACCAACGGCGACGCGTGGAACACCACGTACTGGCACGGCATGGGCTACCAGGGTGAGCGGGAGCGCGTCTCGGAGTCGTGGGACGTCCATGACCGCGAGGACTGGCTCGGGATAGAGCAGCGGCTGCTGGAGCGCGAAGTCAGCCCGTGGTACTGGGACTTCGTCCTCGGCGCGCGTGCGGCGCTGATCGACGCGCAGGGCGCCCGCGTCGACCCCGAGCAGTGGCGCGACTGCGTGGAGGCCACGCTGCGCGACCAGGCGGCCCGCACCGGAACGTCCACCGATGACCCCGAGTTCGACGATTTCGTGGCCCATCTGCGCTCCCTGGTGGGCAAGTTGCTGCGCTACGAGTCCCGCTTCCGCGCCGACGGTCTCCTGCCGCCCGACGGTGTCGTCCGGTCGGTCGCCGCGTGGGACATCGGCCGCGGCTCCAAGATGGCGCGCTGGGGCCGGGGTGCCCGGTACGCCACCGAGGCGGAGATGTACGCGGCGCTTGAGCGCGCGTCGGGGGCGGCACGGGCGGCGTACGGCTCGTGGGAGGAGTTCTCCGCCGGCTATGTGCTGGGGCGGTGTCTGCACTTCGACGAGGAGGAGTTCGGCCCCTGGTACACGACCGTGCTCGACGCCCACCGGGCGCTGACGACGACGCCGGACAGCCCGTGGCTGACGGTTCCCTTCGGCACGGGGTGACCACCTGGTGGGTACCGGCGGCCGGCCCGGCGGGCGTGCTCGGCGAGCGTGCTCAGTGAAGGTCGATTGACGGTCGATTGTGCCAATTCCCTTTCTGCGGCTCGCCGTTCCGTGCTAGCGTCCGAATCCTGGCGACACAGAAGCCAGGCCGTTCGGGAGCCCGGAACTTCCCGAGGAGACGGCCGAAGGGTCTCGGGCCCCCTGGATTCCACGACGGCGCACGGTCGGTTCCCGACTCCTGACCAGTGATCGCCAAGCCGGGTTGGTGAGAACGGGTTGAGTCATGTGGCCAATTATTCCGGCACTTCGGGGTGCGCGAGCGCTCAACTCGGTGCTCGTCCATCTGCCGCTGCTGGGTACGTCGTTGCTGCTCCTGCTCTTCGGCGTGACCGCGGTGTTCCGTCCCTCAAGGTACGAGCACTTCCACACCCTGCTGCGCGAAGTACGCGCGTGGAGCGGGGAGATCCGCGGCGACCGCGACGAGACGGCCTCGTGATGCCGCACACGACGCGCAAGGAACTGGCGCGACGGCGGACGGCGTACACGGGCGAGAGCTACCAGGAGGCGTGCGAGGCGCTGCGCGCCTGCCGGACCCCGCTGCCCGAGGCGGCGGACGCGCACCAGCGTCTGCTGGAGTCACGGATCATGGTCGCCCTCGCGAGCGCTTCGGGCACCGCCCCGAGAACCTGGATGCCCCCTCTCTACTTCCGTGACTACGCCCCGTCCTTGGGGATCGAGAAGGTGCGGCCCACCGCGACCGGGCTGGAACTGGTGGTCCACTCCCACGGATTCACCCGGTGCCTCGCCGACGTGGGCTTCATCGAGGGGGACCTGCCCGCCGGGGACCGGTACGAACTGGTGGACGAGCGTACGACTCCGGGGGCGCGTGTCGTCGTACGGGTACGGTCGCCCCTTACCGCCCGCGCACACCCGCCGTATCCACGGCCACGACTACGTCCGGTGGACCCGGTCATGGCGAGGTGGATAGAAGCCCGGGGCGTGGGCTGGCTCGCGATGAACCCCCGGTGGTCGCGCGATACCGGTGAGGTGGACAGACCTGAATCGGCGGTGGTGGCAAGCCAGTTGCTACGGCGGTCGGCACTGTTCGCGAACGACGAGGCGTTTCGCTGGGTCACCGCGTGGAAGAGCTGTCACGCGCAGGCGCCTCTGACGTACGCCGAGTGGCTGCCCGACGCGGTCCCTTTCGCCCTGGCGGAACGGCTGGCGGACCCGGACTTCGGAATCACCGTCCCCAAGGAGCCGGAAAACGCGTCCTGGGAGATGTCGCACGGAGACCGCCGGTACCTGGCCGGCCCGGAACTCGACAGAATCCTCGCCGGCGCGGAGCTGAGCTTCCCCCGCCGCTGATCTCAGGCGTCACCACATTGAAGACCCGCCGCCACCCGGGTGTCGGTACGATGCCCCTCACCGGAGATCGTTCGTAATATCGAACGCACTTCCCCTCCCACCACCTCCCCACCACCCACTGAAGCGAACAGACCAGACCCGACCTGACGGTCGAAGGAGATCGCCCGATGCCCCCCAGCAGCCCGGTCCGAAGCACGCTCGCCGCCAATCTCCGCCGGGAGAGGAAGCAGCGCGGCCTGTCGCTCTCCGAGCTGTCGCGACTGTCCAGGATCGGCAAGGCAACCCTGTCGCAGCTGGAGTCGGCCGCCGGCAATCCGACCATCGAGACGGTCTTCAGCCTCTCCCGCGCCCTGGGCGTGCCCATCTCCGACCTGCTGGACACCGGCCACGCGGAGGCGATGACCGTGGTGCGGGCCGCCGACGTGGACGTGCTGAGCGGCGAGGGCGTGGACCTGCGCCCGCTCCGGCGGATCGAGGCGGGCGGGGTCATCATGGAGGTGTACGACCAGCAGGTACGCGCCGACGCGCGGCAGCCGTCGCTCGGTCACGCCGGCACCGAGCACACCGTGGTGCAGAGCGGCACGCTCTCCGTCGAGGTGGACGGTCACCAGGTGGAGCTGGGACCCGGCGACTACGTGTCGTTCGACGCCTCCCTGCCGCACCGCTACGCGGCGCACGACGGGCCGGTGCGGTCGGTGCTGCTCCTGCACTACCGATCCGGGGGCGATGCCCCGCACGAGGCGTCGGGCACGCCTCACTAGCAGCGGTGCCGGCAGCAGTACCAAGAGGTGTCGTTGACACCTCCGGCACCTCGCCATAGCCTCAACTTCGTTCGTTATGCAGAACGTGGAGGTCCGGTGAACCGAACACGAGTCGTCATCGTCGGTGCCGGGATCATCGGTGCCGCCTGCGCCCGCGAACTGGCCGTCGCCGGTTTCGACGTTCTCGTACTGGACCGTGCCGGGGCCGCCGCGGCGACCACCTCGCACGGCGAGGGAAACATCCTCCTCTCCGACAAGGGCCCCGGTCCGGAGCTGGAACTCGCCCAGCTGTCCCGCCGGTTGTGGCCCGAGGTACTGGCCGCCATCGCCCGGCGGACACCCTCCCCGCAGGACACGGACACGGAGGCGGACCCGGTCGAGTGGGACCCCAAGGGCGGCATCGTCGTGGCCACCACGCCCGAGGGCGCCGAGGCCCTGCTGCCCTTCGCCGCGGCCCAGCGCGCGGCCGGGGTACGGGCCGAGCCGATGGACTCCGCCGCCCTGACCGAGGCCGAGCCCTTCCTCACCGAGCGACGCACCGCCGCCGTGTACTACCCCGACGACGCGCAGGTGCAGCCGGCCGGCGCGGCCACCGCCCTGCTCACCGACGCCCGAAGGGCCGGAGCCCGTCTGCGTACCGGCTGCGAAGTACTCGGCGCCGTCACGCGCGGCGGCCGGCTGACGGCGCTGCGCACGGCGGACGGACCGGTGGAGGCCGATGTCTTCGTCAACGCCGCCGGGCCGTGGGCGGGCGAGGTGGCCCGGCGGCTCGGCGTCCCCCTGGACATCCGCCCGCGCCGCGGTGAGGTGCTGGTCACCACTCCCCTGCCGCCCACCGTCTTCCACAAGGTCTACGACGCCGACTACGTGGGCGCGGTGGGCAGCGGCGCGGGCGATCTCCAGACCTCGGCCGTGGTCGAGTCCACCCGGGCGGGCAGCGTGCTCCTCGGGTCGTCCCGGCGACGCGTCGGCTTCGACGACCGCATGCGCCCCGAGGTGCTGTCCGCGATCGCGGCCAAGGCGCTCAAGCTCTTCCCGTCGCTGGCGGGCGTTCACGTCACGCGCTCGTACGGGGGCTTCCGCCCGTACGTCCCCGACCATCTGCCGGTCATCGGCGCCGACCCGCGACTGACCGGTCTCTGGCACGCGACGGGCCACGAGGGCGCGGGAATCGGGCTGTCGGTCGGTACCGCGCGGCTCGTGCGCGAGTTGCTGACGGGCAGTCGGACGGCGATCGGCACAGGCCCGTTCCGGGTGGACCGGCCGGCGGTGCTCGGCACCGACAGCCCCACCGTGACCGAGGAGGGACCGTGAGCCCACGTCTCGTACCCGGCGGGTCCGACCCGGCCGGGCGCCAGGACCGGCCGCTGACCATCACGGTGGACGGTGACCCGTACACCGGCGTCGCGGGCCAGACCCTGGCCGGGGTGCTGCTGGCGGCGGGCCGGACGTCCTGGCGCGAGGCCCCCTCGGGGGCGCCGCGCGGTGTGTTCTGCGGGATCGGTGTCTGCTTCGACTGTCTGGTGACGGTCAACGACGAGCGCGACGTACGGGCGTGCCGCCGGCGTGCCCGGGACGGTGACGCCGTGACCACGCAGTCGCGGGCCACCGGCGACGGGCGGCGGGCCCGGTGACGGGGGCATCGGCGACCGGTCGTCGCCAGGTCGTCGTCGTGGGGGCCGGACCCGCCGGTCTCGCCGCCGCCGACGCGGCGCTGGCGGCCGGCGCGGAAGTGACACTGATCGACACGGCCGAACGGGCCGGCGGCCAGTACCACCGGATGCTGCCCGAGGCGTACGAGGCGGCCGACCCCGCAGTCCTTCAGCACGGTCACCGCTCCTTCGACCGCCGCAGCCGCCGGGTGCTCGGGCACCCGCGCTGCTCCTGGTGGCCGGAGAGTTCCGTATGGGCGCTGGAGCGCCGCGATCCTGCCGACGACGGGCCGCCACTGGTGCACGTCCTGCGCGGCACGCCCCGGCGCCGCCACGTGCTGGAGCCCGACGCCCTGGTGCTCGCGGCAGGCGCCCACGACCGGGTGCTGCCGTTCCCCGGCTGGGACCTGCCCGGTGTCTACACCGCGGGCGCGGCCCAGGCGCTGGCCAAGGGAGAGCGCCTGGCCGTCGGGGACCGGGTGGTGGTCGCCGGCACGGGGCCTTTCCTGCTGCCCGTGGCGACGTCGCTGCTGGAGGCCGGGTCGCGGGTGCTCGCCGTGCTGGAGGCGGGCAGGCCGGGGGCGGTGGCCGTCGGCTGGCTGCGCCGCCCGTGGGAACTCGCCGCGCAGCTCGGCAAGTCCGGTGAACTCCTCTCGTACACAGCGGCGTTGGGGCGGCACCGGGTCTCGTACCAGTGGGGCAGGGCGGTCGTCGAGGCACGTGGGGACGGCCGGGTGGAGGAGATCGTCAGTGCCCGCGTGCGGGCGGACTGGTCGGTGGTGCCCGGCGGCGAACGCGTCGTCGCCGTGGACGCCGTGTGCGTCGGTCACGGGTTCACCCCGCGGCTGGAGCTGCCGGTGGCGGCCGGGTGCGCGCTGCGTCCGGTGCCGGACGGGGCGGCCGGGTCGCCCGCCGAGGCGTTCGTCGCCGTGGACGGCGACCAGCGGACGAGCCGGCCCGGCGTGTACGCGGCGGGCGAGATCACCGGTATCGCCGGCGCCCCCGCCTCGCGTGCCGAGGGCGCGGTGGCGGGCTGGATCGCGGCGGGCGGTGCCCCGGACTCACGCGCGCTCGCCGCTGTGCGCCGCAGCCGCGACCAGGGCAGGGCGTTCGCCGCCCGGCTGGCCGCCGCCCATCCCATCGGCCGTGCCTGGCCCGGCTGGCTGCGCCCCGACACGGTGATCTGCCGCTGCGAGGAGACGACGTACGCGGCGGTGTGCCGATCGGCCGTCGACCCCACCCGTACGGAAGCGGCGGTGGCGAAGCTGGCGACGCGGGCCGGTCTCGGCCCCTGCCAGGCCCGTATCTGCGGGCCGACCGTCGCCGAACTGCGCCGTACCGCCGACGCGAGCGCCGGCCCCCATCACCGGCCCGTCGCCGAGCCGATCAGGCTCGGCGAGCTGGCCCGCCCGCCCGAGACTCCGCCCACGTTCCCCGACTCCCCTGCGCAGGAGAGCACTTCATGAGCCGTACGAGCCGTACCACCAACCCCCTGACCGGTGTCGTCGTCGCGACCGCGCTGCCGTACCGGCGGGATCCCTCGGCCCCGGCGGGCCTGGCCGTCGACCACGACGCGTACGCGGACCATTGCCGCTGGCTCGTCGACAACGGCTGCGACGGTGTCGGCCCCAACGGATCGCTGGGCGAGTACTCGTCGCTGACCGACGACGAACGGCGCACCGTCGCCCGTACGGCCATCGAGGCGGTACGCGGTCGCGGCAAGGTCGTCGTCGGCGTGCACGGGCCGGGGTCGCACCAGGCCGTGCGGTGGGCGGAGGCCGCGGCCGAGGACGGCGCCGACGGGGTGCTCTGTCTGCCTCCGACGATGTACCGGGCCAACCCGGCGGAGGTGGTGGCGCACTTCGAGGCGGTGGCCGCCGTCGGGCTGCCCGTCATGGTCTACAACAACCCCGTGGACACCAAGGTCGATCTGACGCCCCGGCTCCTCGCGGAGATCGCCCAGATCGACAACGTGCTGGCGGTCAAGGAGTTCTCCGGCGACGTGCGCCGCGTGCTGGAGATCAAGGAGCGGGCTCCTGGTATCGACGTGATCAGCGGCGCCGACGACGTGGCGCTGGAGAGCCTGTTGATGGGGGCCACCGGGTGGTTCGCCGGCTTTCCCAACGTCTTCCCCGCCGAGTCGGCCCGGCTGTTCCGACTCGCCGCGGAAGGGCGGCTGGCGGAGGCCCGCGCCCTCTACCGGCCGCTGGTCGCCGCGTTCCGCTGGGACTCGCGCACCGAGTTCGTCCAGGCCATCAAGCTCGGTATGGAGATGGTCGGCCGTTACGGCGGCCCGTGCCGTCCGCCGCGCGGCCCGCTGATCCCCGCCCACCGGGAGCAGATCACCGCCGAGATGCGGCAGGCGATCGACTTCCTCGCCACGGAAGGGCAGCGGGGCTGATGCGCGGCGTGCGGACGATCAGCGCGATCGACTCCCACACCGAGGGCATGCCGACGCGCGTGGTCACCGGGGGCGTGGCGCCCGTCCCCGGCGCCACGATGGCCGAGCGGCGCCGCCACGCGATGGCACATCTGGATCCGTTGCGCCGGTTCCTGATGGACGAACCGCGCGGGCATCCGGCGATGAGCGGGGCGATCCTGCAACCGCCGACCCGTCCGGACGCGGACTGGGGCGTTCTCTACATCGAGGTCAGCGGTTTCCTGCCGATGTGCGGGCACGGCACGATCGGGGTGGCGACCGTACTGGTGGAGACCGGGATGGTCACGGTGACCGAGCCCGAGACCGTCGTACGTCTCGACACCCCGGCCGGCCTGGTCGAGGCCCGCGTGGCGGTGCGCGACGGGGTCGCCGAGCAGGTCACGCTGCGCAATGTCGACGCCTTCGCGCTGGAACTCGACGCGAGGGTGACGGTGCCGGGGCTGGGCGAGGTCCGGTACGACATGGCGTACGGGGGCAACTTCTAC
The DNA here is from genome assembly GCF_045040315.1 of Streptomyces sp. NBC_01508. Lineage (NCBI taxonomy): Bacteria > Bacillati > Actinomycetota > Actinomycetes > Kitasatosporales > Streptomycetaceae > Streptomyces > Streptomyces sp. NBC_01508. The sequence continues at coordinate 861,186 of NZ_CP109419.1, forward strand.
GCCGTCGTGGATCTGGCGTCCCTCGGGCTGCCCTTCGACCGGGCGCGCAAGAACGACATCCTGGCTGCGGGGCTCGCGATCTCGGAGGCCGTCGACGCGCGGAACCCGCCGGTGCATCCGGCGGACGCGGCCATCCGCGGCTGCAAGCATGTGCAGTTCCTGGCGCCCGGCTCGGACGCCCGGCACTCCCGCAACGCCATGGCCATCCGGCCCGGCTGGTTCGACCGGTCCCCCTGCGGCACGGGCACATGCGCGCGGATGGCACAGCTGCACGCCCGGGGAGAGCTGGCGCTGGACACGGAGTTCGTCAACGAGTCGTTCATCGGCACCCGGTTCACGGGGCGGCTGGTGGGCACGAGCGAGGTCGCGGGCGTACCGGCCGTGGTGCCGGAGTTCTCGGGCCGCGCGTGGATCACCGGAACAGCCAACTACCTGCTGGACCCGGCGGATCCGTTCCCCAGCGGCTTCGTCCTGTGAGCCGTGTTCCGATGCCTGTTCCGATGCCTGTTCCGATGCCGTCGACGGCTGTCACCCGCGCGGGTGACAGCCGTCCGGGAGCGCCTGTTACGATCGGTGGCAGCGAAGGGGAGTAGTCCCGAGAACCGCTGGTCGACACGCTGGACGCCGCGAGGCGTCCCGGCCACCGGGCCGCCGCATACTCTGCGGGGGCGGACGAGACCTTCGGCCAAGGCATGATCCGGCCCGCGTTCCTGCGTGGGCCGCTCCATCATGCCGGGTCGAGTGGTTCTTCCCGTCGCCTCCCCGGGTGCCGTACGAGCTGACGGCCCGGCCCCGGCAGAAAGCCAAGAGAATGTCCTTCGACCCCCTGGCGATCCTCACCGCCTTCGGGCTGATCTTCCTCGCGGAGCTCCCCGACAAGACCATGTTCGCCTCACTGGCCATGGGCACCCGGATGCGCCCCCTGTACGTGTGGTTCGGCACGTCCACCGCGTTCCTCGTGCATGTCGCCATCGCGGTCGGCGCCGGCAGCCTGCTCAGCATGCTCCCGGCGATGGCCGTCAAGCTCGTCTCGGCCGCTCTGTTCGCGTTCGGCGCCTTCGTGCTGCTGCGTGGCGGGGACGAGGACGAGGAAGAGGGCGCCGGCAAGACCGTCACCGGCTTCTGGCCCGTCTACACCACCGCCTTCATGGCCGTGTTCATCAGCGAATGGGGCGACCTCACCCAGATCACCACCGCCAACCTGGCCGCCAGCAACGGCTGGCTGCCCACCGCCATCGGCTCGGCCCTCGCGCTGATGTCGGTCTCCGCCCTCGCCCTGCTGGTGGGCCGCTTCATCGCCCAGCGCGTGCCCCTGAAGACCGTCCAGCGCATCGGCGCCGCGTGCATGGCCGGACTCGCCGTCTGGACCCTCGTCGAGGCGTTCACCCTCTGACGGACCGCCGGACCGAGCCGGGGGTGGGGGTACGCGTCAGGCGGGCGGCGCGGCGAAGTAGTGGCCCTGTTCGAGGTCTTCGATCAGCCCGGGGCCGGTCGGCCGCCACCCCAGCAGTTGGCGGGTGTGCGCGACGGAGGTGGGCGAGTCCATGCCGAGGAAGCCGGCCAGCCACGTGAAGTGGGCGGGCGCGTCGGCGGCGGAGACCGCGACCACGGGCAGGCCGAGGTGGCGCCCGATCACCTCGGCGACGGTACGGATCGGCACGCCCTCCTCCGCGACCGCGTGCAGCGTGGAGCCGGCCGGCGCGCCCTCCAGCGCCAGGCGGAACAGGTGCGCGGCGTCGGACCGGTGCACGGCGGGCCAGCGGTTGGCGCCGTCGCCGATGTAGCCGCAGACACCCTTCTCGCGGGCGATGGCGACCACGGTGGCGAGGAAGCCGTGGTCCCCGTCGCCGTGCACCGTGGGAGGAAGCCGTACGACCGACGAGCGGACGCCGCGGTCCGCGAGGGCGACCGTCACCCGCGCGTTGGCCAGCCGCTTGGCCGGGCCGCCGGTCACCCGGGGGCCGGCCGGATCGCCGGCCTGGCCGTCCTCCTCGGTCGCGAGCCGCCCCGGCGCCAGCCCGAGCGTCCCGGAGGCGATGAGGAGCGGGCGGTCCGAACCGGCCAGCCCCTCGCCGAATGTGTCGATGGCTCGCCGGTCCGCGTCGGCGGACTACTCGAAGCCGCCGCTGAACGCGATGTCGTGCTTGAACGCGAGATGGATCACGCCGTCGGACTCGGCAGCCGCGGCGCGCAGGGTGTCGAGATCGTCGAGCGTGCCGCGCCGTACGTCGGCGCCCGCCTCGGTGAGTACGGCCGCCGAGGCGTCCGAGCGGGCGAGCCCGACGACCTGGTGGCCGGCGCCGATGAGTTCCGGGACGACCGCGGAACCGATCCAGCCGGACGCGCCGGTAAGGAACACACGCATGAGAGGAACCTCCAACTAGGTTGACGAACGCGTCACTTGGAGTCCTCCCGGGCCCGGAGCAGCTTGGTGATCTGTTTGGCGAGTTCGTCGTCGCTGGTCACCGCTCCGGCGGGGAGCAGGGCACCGAGGCGCTCGGCGGTCTGGAAGTCGTAGGCGCGCTCGCGGTCCGCGCCCGGGACCTTGCCGTACACCTCCTTCGCGCGGAAGCCGACGGTCAGTTCGACGACCTTGGCGATGATCCAGGTGAGGGTGAAGGAGAACGCGATCACGGCGACGACGGCCACGAGCTGCTTGCCGAGCAGACCCCAGCCGCCTCCGTAGAAGAGCCCCTTCTCGCCGCTGATCCGCGCGGTGGCGAACAGGCCGACCATGATCAGTCCGATCAGACCGCCGACACCGTGCACACCCACCACGTCGAGGGTGTCGTCCACGTTGAAGCGGTACTTGAGCGTGATCGCGAAGGCGCAGACCGCGCCGACGACCAGGCCGGTGATGACGGCGCCGAGCGTGTTGATCTCGCCGCAGGCGGGGGTGATGGCGACCATGCCCGCGACGGCCGAGGAGACGACCCCCACGGTGGTGACGGTGCCGGTGCGCCACTTCTCGACCAGCGGCCAGGTGACCATGGCGCCCGCCGCGCCGAGCTGGGTGTTGATGAACGCGGCGGCGGCGGTGTCCTGATCGCTCAGCGCCGAGCCGGAGTTGAAGCCGAACCAGCCGAACCAGAGCAGCGCGACACCGAGCACGACGAGCGGGATGTTGTTGGGCCGCTCCTCGCGGCGGGCGAAGTCGCGCGGGGCCCGCAGCACGAGGGCCACGGCGAGCCCGGCGACCCCGGAGTTCGGCTCCACCGGCAGACCGCCGGCGAAGTCGAGCGCGCCGAGGTGCTTGACGATCCAGCCGTTCGAGTCGAACACCCAGTGCGCGGGCGGGATGTAGACGATCAGCAGCCACAGGACGACGAAGACGAGCCAGCCCTTCATCGTGGCGCGGTCGGCGATCGAGCCGCTGATGAGCGCGACGGTGATGATCGCGACGGTGATGATCGCGAAGCCCATCTGGAAGGTGCTGTAGACGAACGTGGGAATGTGACCGGTCAGGGTGTTCAGCTCGATACCGCGCATGAACGCGTGGTCGACGTTGCCGATGAGTCCGGCCCCGCCGACGTCGGGACCGAACGCCAGCGTGTAGCCGATCGCCCACCAGACGAGCGTGCCGAAGGCGAGCGCGGCGAAGCTCATCTTGAGCATCATCAGGACGTGCTTGGTGCGCACCAGGCCGCCGTAGAAGAACGCCAGTCCCGGCGTCATCAGCAGCACCATGGCGGTGGAGGCGAGCAGCCAGGCGGTGTCACCGGAGTCGTACGCGGGTGGCATCGGCGCGGGAGCGGTGGTCGTCGGCGGACACCTCGTCGGAGTGTGGGGCGGGCGGGCGGGGCGCGGGGGACGCGTTACGTCTTACGGAGGTCGGGGGCCGGGTGGCCGGTGAGCAGCCGACGTACGGCCTGCCAGGCGGCGTGGTGCGCGGCGGCGACCCGGACGGGGCTGCCGCGGGCTACTTGCTGCTCACTGTCGGCGCCGGGGTCGGGCTGTCCTTCGCCGGGGCGGCGGTGGCCGACGCGGCGTTCTGAACCGGACAGAACGCGGTCGGACGCGGCGCGGCGCGCTCACGGCGGACCGGTGGGTCGGGCGAGCCGGGCGAGATAACGGTCGATGCCCGACACACGGCCGGGCAGGGGCGCGGTCAGGTCCCACCAGCGCATCATCCCGATCTCGTCGTTGGCCTCGAACCGACGACGGCCGAGGGCATCGCCCGTGAACAGGGCACCGTATTCGGCACGCCGCGCGGGGCCGGCCCCCAGCAGGAAACCGGCGTGGCCGACGAACCGCAAGGGGCCGTCGGGAACCTGCCCGCTCTCCTCGTACAGTTCGCGGACGGCTGCCTGCCGAGGGCTCTCCCCCGGTTCGAGCGTGCCGCCGGGCAGCTCCCAGCTCTCCCGGAACCGGTCGTGGACCATGACGACCTCGCCCCGGTGCCACAGCGCCGTCAGGGCCAAGGGCACGGGGGCGCCGGGAGGCGGCGCGCCTTCCGCGCCGGGCGTGAAGGAGACCAGCAGATTGCCGCGGCTGTCGGCGGCCAGTGCCTGGGGATCAGTCATACGGTGCTTGTTCCCACCGGCGATACCCGCGCCCCGGGCGGTCGCGGTCGGGCGAGCCCGGAATCTTCCGGGCTCGCCCGGCGCCACCTCTGGAACGGCGGCGCCTTCGCTATCCGAACTGGCCGGGCTGGTAGTCGCCCCCTCGCTGCCGGGTGATGGCATTCAGCCGGTTGAAGGCGTTGATGACGGCGATCTGGGACACCAGTGCCGTGAGCTGCTCCGCGTCGTAGTGCTTGGCCGCATCCGCCCACGCCTCGTCGGTGACACCGGCGGAGTCGGCGAGTCGGGTGCCCTGCTCGGTGAGTTCCAGTGCGGCCCGCTCCGCGTCGGTGAAGACCGTCGTCTCGCGCCAGGCCGCGACCAGGTTCAGCCGTACCGCTGTCTCCCCCGCGTGCGCGGCGTCCTTGGTGTGCATGTCGAGGCACCCCCCGCAGCCGTTGATCTGGCTGGCGCGGATCTTCACCAGTTCCTGGGTCGCCGCCGGCAGCGTCGAGTCGGCCACGACTCTGTTCGCCGAGACGATGTGCTTCACGAACTTCGGCCCGAGGGCGGTGCCGTAGGGGTTGAGCCGGGGCTGCATGATGGATCTCCTTCGTCGTGGGCGGGTTCCCCCTGCGTGAACGAAACGCTCGTGCCGTACGTAACACCGCCGCGGCCTCAGGGCCGTGCCGGGAGGTCCATGGAGGCGAGGCGCACCGGGTCGCTCACGGAGAGGATCTCGACGATCCGGCTGTCGGACACCGTGCACGCCATCACGCTCAGCACCTTGCCGTTCGGGCCCCACACCACGATCCCGGGCTCACCGTTGACAAGGGCGCGACGTGTGGTCACCGAGGCGCGAACCCCGTTGCGGGCCCTGCCGATCACCTCGGCCGCGCCCAGCCTGTCGACCACGCCACGCCTGCTGTAGGAGCGCCACTTCACGTCGGGGTCGAGCACTCGCAGCAGCCCTTCGAAGTCTCCGCCCCGCGCCGCCGCGAGAAAAGCGTCGACGACCGCGCGCTGCCGCTGCCGCTCCTCGGTGGGACGAGGCGTGTCCTGCACCTTGCGACGGGCCCGGCTGGCGAGCATCTTGGTGGCGTCCGTGGACCTGCCGACGATCCGGCCGATCTCGTCGAACGGCACCGCGAACATGTCGTGCAGCACGAACGCCAGCCGCTCGGTGGGGCGCAGGGTGTCGAGCACCACCAGCAGGGCCAGCCCGACCGATTCGGCGAGCAGCGCGTCGTCCTCGGGCGCACCACCGTCGTCCTCGGTCACCACCAGTTCGGGCAGCCGGTCGTCGTACGACGCCTCGGGCCTGGCCTTGCGTGAGCGCAGCACGTCGATGCAGACGCGGCCGACCACGGTGGTCAGCCAGCCGGCGAGGTTGTCGATCGCGTCCGTGTCCTGGCGCGCCAGCCGCAACCATGCCTCCTGCACGGCGTCCTCGGCGTCCGCCCGCGATCCGAGCATCCGGTGGGCGACCGCGACGAGTCGCCCGCGCTGCTGCTCGAAGGCACCCGCGAGGGCTTCGTCCGGAACTGGTCCGGTCATGTCGTCACCTTCCTTGAGCGAGTTACGTCATGGCAGTGACGAGCCCGGAAGGACAGAGGTAACCGCCGGACGGTCGAACGTGGCAGTGATCGATGTCAGATGTCAGACGATCGGCTCCGCGATGCCCAGCATGTTCCCCTCGCTGTCCCGGAACCAGGCGCCGCGTTCACCCCGCGCGCCCTTGCTCGGGTAGTTCCCCTCGATCTCGGCGATCCCGTCCCGCGTCCGGAAGCCGGGTACGTCGACCTCTTCGAACACCACGCCACGCCGCTTGAGTTCCGGTACGACGGTGTCGATGTCGTCCACCGTCAACGCCATCTGAGTGAAGGTGCCGGGAGAGGCACCCGTAGACCGGAACAGCACGAACTCCACGCCGCCGCAGCGGTACAGCAGCCCACCTGGGCGTTCGTCGACGGGCTCCAGACCCAGCTTCCCGGAGTAGAAACGCCGCGCCCGGTCGAGATCCTGGGCCGGCAGTCTGGTCGCCACGCGGGCCCGGGCCAGGATGCTCGTGTCGCCGGCGGACGCGGCGTCCGCCGGCGCGACCGGTGCTGTCGTGGCGTCCGCCGTCATGGCCACGGACCAGGCCCGGATGCCCTCCCGGTCCAGGATGATCTCGATCGTGGCCGGCTCGACGGAGTCGATCCGCAGCGTGCCGGCGAAAGCGGCCGTGATGTCGTCCCTGGTCAGCCGGTAGGGACCGCCCACCGCCCCCGGCGCGCGGGGCTCCCGGTCGCTGAAGCACAGCATGAAGTAGCGGCCCCCAGGACGCAGCACCGCCCGCAGGCCTGCCGTGAAGGCGGCGCGGTCGTCCGGGTCGAGCAGGTGGAACAGGCCGCTGTCGAGCACCGTGTCGAACCGCTCGCCCAGATCCGCCAGCCGCCGCGCGTCGTGGTGCAGGAAGCGCGCGGGCAGGCCGCGCCGGCTCGCCTTGTCCCGCGCGGCCCGCAGCGCGGTGGCCGCCAGGTCCACACCGGTGGCGTCGAGGCCGAGGCCGGCGCACATGAGCACGTGCTCGCCGGTCCCGCAGCCGACGTCCAGCACCCGCCCCCGGATGGCCCCGGACCGCGCGAGGTCGAGGAAGACCGGCTGGGGGCGGCCGATCTCCCACGGTGGCGGCTCGGCGTACAGGTCGTCCAGCCGCTGCCAGGGGTTCGCCGGGATCTCGGTGTCCGGGGCGTTCGCGGCGTCCGCGTCTTGAGCGTCGTCCGCGTCGTCGGGCGGGGGCTGTCCGGACATGGCGTGCCACCTTCCGTCGTTGCCGTCGCCCGGCTCCGTCACGGCTCACCGGGGTCGCGGTCGCGTCATGGGGCGCTGTCGCCGGTCAATTCTACGCCTGGAGGACTTCCACGCCGAGTGGACTCATCGGCTCTCGGGGCCGCCGACGGCCTGCGCGTAGCGGAACAGCCCGGCCGGGTCGTACCGGCGCTTGACGTCGACCAGGCGCTCGTAGTTGGCGCCGTAGTAGGCGTGCTGCCAGTCCCGTAGATCCGGGTCGGGGAAGTTGACGTAGGCCGCGTCGGTGCGCAGGCGGTGGCGGAGCGTGCGGTGCGTGGTGCGGGTCTGCTCCAGCAGGGCGGCCACCTCGGCGGGTGCGGTGCCGGGCTTCCACCGGGCGCTGATGTCGATCACGAAGGTGGCTCCGCGGTGGGGGTACGCGGTCTCGTCCGGGCGGGGTGCGCCGCTGGAGCCGCCCATGGCGAAGAGCGTCACCTGGCCGGTGGCCCCGGCCGGTCCGGGGCGCCAGGTACGGACCCACTCGATGATGGCGGTCACCGTGTCCGGGGTCGGCCAACGGTCGGGGACAAGGGACTTGGTGGCATGGGACTCCGGCGACAGGGGCGCCTTGAGGTGGTCCTGCGCGGACCAGAAGTCGCGCTCCTCGATGAACACCTTGGCCGGGCGCAGCTTGAGCAGTGCCCCGAAGGCCGCGCGCAGCGTCTCCTCGGATCCGAGCCGGTGGCCGAGCACCGACAGGGACGTCGTGCCGTCGCCCGCGTGCTTGAAGCCGATGCGCAGATCCAGGTCGTTGCCGCGGTCGGCGCCCAGAAGGTGCCGCGCCTGCGCCATCACCTTCACGCCCGCCCGCAGCTCGAAGGTGAGGTCGAAGACGGTGGCACGCAGTCGGTTCACCGGTACGGCGTCGAAGACGAACGCGGTGTTGATGCCGAAGTTGCCGCCCGCCCCGCCTCGGCACGCCCAGAACAGATCGGCGTTCTCGTCGTCGGCGGCACGCACCACGGTGCCGTCGGACAGGACGACGCGGGTCTCGGCGAGCCGGTCGCAAGTCAGTCCCCACTTGCGGTCGTTGAAGCCGAGCCCGCCGCCGAGTGTCAGGCCGGCCACGCCGACGCCGGGGCAGCGTCCGCCGGGGAAGTACAGGCCCGAGTCGCGGGCCGCGTACACGTCGGAGTTGGTGGCGCCGCCGCCCACGCGCAGTTGGTGTCCGCGCGGCGTCACTCGCCGGATCGCCCGCAGGCTGATCACCAGACCGCTGGTGGTGGAGAACCCGGCATAGCTGTGGCCGCCGGAGCGGGGCACGAAGGGCACTGCGTGCTTCGCGCACCACCGGACAGCCGCCGCCACGTCGTCCTGCGAGGCGCAACTCAGCACGCCGGCGGGGCGGATGGAGGCGTAGCGCCGATTGTCGGCGGTGGCGTGGGCCGGGTAGTCCTGATCGCCCGGTCGGTACAGCCGGGCGGCCGGGCCCACCGCCCGGCGCAACTCCCGCCAGGCGGCGGGCTCGGGGCGCCGTCCGGTGGCTGCCGCCACCGGATCACTCCCGTACGCCCCTGCCAGCACGGCCCCGGCCGCTGAGGCCGCGCCGCCGCGCAGCACGACTCGTCGGCCGACCTCTCGGTTGACCTCGCGGTTGACTTGTCGGTTGACTTGTCGATTGATCTGCACAGTCGTTCCCTTGCCGCCGTCATCACATGAGTCGCCCGTATCGGGCAGGTTCACGATGGGGCGGCGGCGGGGCACCAAGGGTCCACGACACTCCCGGGTGGTCACGGTTCACGCCAAGGAGCATGGCGGACCCCGGCCGGGATCAGCCCAAGTCGGCCGCCCTGAGCGCACGTTGGGCGAAGACTACCTCGCGCCGTTCTGCCGTCTGCCGCAACGCGTCCTTGCGGTCCCGCCTGGAGAGCCGGTCCAGATACGTGTGGCCGACAAGGTGATCGCTTTCGTGCTGGAGACACCGGGCGAAGTAGCCCAGCCCCTCGATGACGAGCGGGGTGCCGTCCTTGTCGAATCCGCGAACGACGGCACGATCGGTGCGGGGAACCGCCATGACCGCACCGGGCACGGACAGACAGCCCTCGAAGTCGTCGACGAGTCGGCGGCTGCCCGGATCGGGCTGGTCCAGAACGGGGTTGACGAGGTGGCCGACGTGCCGGATCCCGTCGTCGTCCGGACAGTCGTACACGAACAGCCGCAAGTCGACGCCGACTTGATTCGCGGCCAGGCCGGCGCCCTCGGCCACGTACATCGTCACGAACATGTCGTCGATCAGCGCCGACAACTCGGGGGAACCGAATGCGGTCACCTCCCGGCACGGCCGGCTCAGCACCTCCTCCCCCACCTCCGTGACCCGGCGCACCGAACCGCGTCCCGCCTCCGGCGGCAGTCGCGGATACGAGTCGACGGGTCGGCCCCTCACACGGACCCGCCGGTCGACGGGACGGGACCGCTCCTGGCGAACCGACATGGCCGCTCCCCCTTCACGCACTTGCCAAGACCTTTGCAAAGTAGCAGACTTTGCAAAGTGACTGAAGATGACGTCAACGACCGCGCACTCGGCGCCGGCGACGGACTGCGCGAGCACGAGGTCCGTACGGCCCTGCTGGACCTGCTCGCCGAAGTCGGCACCGTCACGGCGACCGAAGCCGCCTCCCGGCTGGGCTACAGCTCCGGACTCTGCTCATTTCACCTGCGGCAGCTCGCCCGTCACGGATACCTCGAAGAGGCCCCTCACCTCGGGGGCCGCGCACGGCCCTGGCGGCTGAGGCGGCACGACCTCGCCGCCGCCGGGGCCGCGGAGGAGCGGTTCGGCGACCTGGCCCGGGGGCTGGAGGACGAGAGCTGGCAGCGATGGCTGACTCAGCGGGACGAGGCGCCGTCCGCATGGCGCCACGACGAAGCCTTCAGCGCCGTCGCCTATCTGACACCCGGGGAGATGAGCCGGGTCGCGGACGTGATCCGGCGGGCGCTCGCGCCGTACCAGGACCGCGAACAGCGCCCCCTGGCCCGGCCCGACGACGCCCGGCCGGTGGCCCTCATCACCCGGCTGTTTCCCCTGCTTCCCCACGCGACGGACGAGCCGGGCAAGCCGGGCGAGGCCGACCAGAGCTGAGAACCCGGCCGCCGCACGGGATCGGCGACCGGCGACGCGGCGGATCCGCCGGACGTTCAGGGCGTTACCGCACGGCCGGGAGAACCACGAAGGGGGTGGTCGTGGCCACCGCGTTCGGCCAGTTGTCGCCGGTCACCTGGCGCTGTCGGAGGCACGGATGATCGACGTCGTCACCGGCGGCGTGATCGGTCTGCTGTGCGGGCTCCTGGCCTGGCCGGCCGGGGCCCGAAGGGAAATCCGCCGTGCCATGGCCGGGCTGACGCACCCGTGCGGCGGCCTGGTGCCCACGACCGCGGAGACACTGCCGACCCCGGCGCCGGGCTCGTCGGCACAGCCGCAGCCGCAGCCACAGACGCAGACGCAGCCACAGACGTCGCCGAGCCGGCACAGGCTGCGCCTCGCCGAGGAGGCGTACGCGCAGTACTGAGGCGAGTCCCCGGGCGCCTCGGAGAGAACCGGCACCGACTGGCACGCGGTGCTCCTTGTCGCCAACCACGTGCTCATGGGCGCGCATCGGCTGCCCCGCTTCGGCCTGCGTCCGAGCTCCGGTACGACGGGGCCGCCCGCGGCCTGGGTCCGCGCCACAGCGGCCGCTCTGGAAGTGGAGGCCGACCGGATCGCTTCGCTGCCGGCCGGCCGAACGGTGCCCGCACGGCGGCCCGTACCGCAACCGGGCGACTACCCACCGGCTTCCCTGTCGGTCGATCTGGAGGTGTGGATGACAAGCCTCGGCCACCAGCTCGCCCGGATCGAGCACTCGTTGACGCCACCGTCCCGCTCGGGGGCCGTGAAGCTGTAACGGCCCGGGACGTTCGGATTCGGCGCACCCCAAGTCCCTTGCGTGCAACCCTTCTTCGACGACAAGAGTCTCTGCTGTAGAGGGACTGTCCTCCTGGAGGGCACCGTCCGTTCACCCGCGTCCCACAGAGGTTCTTCCATGCTGATTCCCCCACACATCCGCCGTACCTCCCGTACCGCTCGCACGTCTGGTGCGTCTCGTACCGTTGTCGCCGCGCTGAGCGGCGTCGGCCTGATCGCACTGGGCGTGGCCCCCGCCGCGATCGCGGACGAGCCCGCGCCCGCTCTCGTCCTGGGCGACATCGCCCCGATCAACGGCGTGAAGCCGGGCAGCAGCTTCGATCCGCCGGTCACGGTGGCGAACAAGGGCACCAAGACCGCCGACAAGGTCTGGGTCTACTACTCCGTCACCAGGGGCCTGGACTACGCGGCGATTCCGTCCAACTGCCAGTCGCACCAGGTCCCTTCCTACGACGAGATGACCGAGAAGTCGAACGTGGTGTGTGAGTTCGACCAGGCGGTGGAGCCCGGCGACGTCTACGCGCCCGAGAAGCCTCTCTCGGTCAAGGCCCTGGACCGCGCGCTCTACGACGACCTGCGCCTGACCGTCGGGGACACCGCACCGGAGCTGGACGAATCCGCCACACAGCCGGTGGCCGGGACCGCGCCGGCGGTGAAGCTGGTCGAGCGCCCGTCCGGCGGCGAGGGCACCGACAACGCCGTCGACGTACCGGTCACCTCCGTCAACACCGCCGACTACCAGGTGACGGGAGCCGCCCTGAAGGGTCGCGTCGGCGAGACGGTGCCGCTGACGGTGAAGTTCACCAACGCCGGTCCCGCCTGGGTGCTGACCGGGTACGAGGACCCGCTCGTCAGTGTCCTGGTCACACCCCCTGCCGGAACGTCGGTCGTCAAGCCCCACGGGTACTGCGAGCCCAAGGGGAAGGCGTATTCCTGCGGCATCAGCCAGCGTTGGGTCGATGAGGGCGGGGGCGAGACCTACACCTTCAAGCTGAGGATCGACAAGCAGGTGGCGGGCGCCAAGGGCGCGGTGGCGCTGAGCACCGAGGCACGGCCGTACGACCCCGACAAGGCCAACGACAAGGCGGCCATCACGCTGGACGTGACGGGCGGCGGGTCGGCCGGGTCGAGCGGATCGAACGGGGCGACCGGCGGCTCGGCCAGCGGCTCGGGCGGCTCGGGCGGCTCGACCGGCGGCACCGGGGGCTCGGACGGCGGCTCCTCGTCGACCGGTGGCGCGGGTACGTCCTCGACCGGCGGCAGCGGGTCGAGCACGACCGGCGGCAATCTGGCCACCACCGGCTCCTCCTCCGCGACACTGCCCATCGCGGGCGCGGCCGCGGCGGCGGTCGTCGTGGGCGCGGGCATCATCCTCGTCGTACGCCGCCGCCGGGCCACCCAGAACTCGGACTGACCCGGACCGACTTCGACGGTGTCGGCGGCGCCCCTGCGGGCAGCTACCCGCAGGGGCGCCGGCGGCCGGCGCCTCCGTGGTGCCGAGGAGGCTGGTTGGCGTGCGGGATCCGACTGCTCCGTGGGGGTTATCCCTCACTGTCGTTCGTGGTCGTGTTCGGCGTCGGGTTGGCCGCGCTGGGGGTGGTGACCTGGCCGGCACGGCGCGGGGTCCGTCGCGGGGCGCCGCCCGACCCGCTTCCCGAGCTGAGCACGGACGAGCTGGCGTACCTGCACGGCGGCGAGTACCCGCTGACGGAGACGGAGTCGGCCCGGCTGGTGTCCGAGCGGCATCTACGGGTCGGCCAACCCGGGCGACTCGTCGCCACCCGCGAGGGAAAGGGGCCGGCCGGGGTGCTCCTGGACGCGGCCCGCCAACCCGCTCGGCCCGGTGATCTGCTCTCCGTGGCGAAGCGGGCGCCCGAGCCGGCACCGCTGATCCGGCGGATGCGGGACGAGAGACTGACCACCTCGGCACGGAGGCGGACGCTGCGGTGGTGGGGGCCGCAGGCGCTGCTGGCCGGCCGGCTGGTGGCCGGGGCGGCGTGGCTCGTGAGCGGCGCCCGGTCGGGGGCCGAGACATGGACGGCGAACAGTCCCGTCGTGGCTTTCGTGCCCGAGGTGGTGGTGGGTGCTCTGAGCTTCGCGATCCTGTGCGACGACGCCGGCGCGTTCCGCACCCGGGCCGGGACGGCGATCGTCACGGCACTGCGCTACCCCCGACAACGAAGTGGCGGCGCGCTACGGCCCGTTGCTGCGCGGCCCCGCCGGGACGGTGGCGGTGTCGGGCCTGTCCGCCTACCCGGACAAGAAGGTGCGGGCCGCGCTGGACGGCCCGCCCGGCCGGTGGTCGGCCGGCGGCCCTGACTCCCCCGCGCCGCCCCGCCCAACGCCCGCCTCACCCCCGAATTTTCCCGTCCAGGAATCCGGTGATCGTGCCCATCACCTTCCGCGTGGCCCACTTCTCGCCGGCCTCGAGATCGCCGAGGAAGGCCAGGTCCCCGTGGTCGGCTCCCTTGACGACGTATCGAGTGGCCTCCACGCGCTTCGCCTTGAGCGCGTCGAGCAGGATCAGCGACTGGCTGGGCGATGTGGTCGTCGTCGCCATGGAGCACCGATGGCGGGTGCCGAGGACCGGCCGAGGTAGCTGGCGGGGTCGGCTGCCCTGTTGGCGGCGTGGTCCGTCGCGACGGTCCTGGACGCCGCGGTGGTGCGGGTCGCCGACCGCGGTCCCGGAATTCCGGTCCCTGACCAGGAACGGGTCTTCGACCGCTTCTACCGGGTGGACAAGGCCCGTACGCGCGACCGCGGCGGCAGCGGCAGCGGCCTGGGACTCGCGGTCGCGCGATCACTGATACAGGCTCACAACGGCACCACCGAACTCGCCAGCCACCCGGGTTCGACGGTCTTCACGGTCCGGATCCCCCGCTAGGGCGTGTTTCGAAAGTCCCGCCTGGCCGACGACGCCTGGCACGCGCACTCGCCGCGTTGTCGGAATCATCCAAGTACGTCCAGTACGAGAACAATCCTCCGCCTTGCGATCGCACGCACCAGACGCCGTCGGCCCCGCCCTTCGGGCGGACGGCGCTACTTTCGCAACACGCCCTAGGTCCTGTCCGGCGGCCTGCCGTTCGGATCAGGCCGGATCAGCGACCGGTGAACTTGGCGGGGCGCTTCTGTTTGAACGCCTCGCGGCCCTCGGCGGCGTCCTGGGTCGCGAACGACACGGTCTGCAGGTCGCGTTCGTACTGGATGCAGTTCTCCAGCGGCATGGCGTACGCGGCCCGCAGGTTGAGCTTGCCTGTCTGGGCTGCGACAGGGGCGCGCTCGGCCATGCGTCCGGCCAGTTCCCGGGCGGCCGGGAGAAGGTCCTCGGACGGGTGCGTGGCGGAGACAAGGCCCCAGGCCAGTGCCTGCTGAGCGGTGATGGGATCGCCGGTGTAGAGCATGAGGGCCGCGTTGGACGGACCGATGCTGTGGGTGAGGAACGCCGCCATGCCGCCTCCGCCGATCCAGCCGAGCTTGATCTCCGGCGCGGCGAACGACGCGGTGCCGGCGGCGAGCCTGATGTCGCAGGACATGGCCATCTCCAGCCCGCCGCCGAAGGCGTAGCCGTTGACGGCGGCGATGACGGGTTTGCGGATGCCGCGGATCGCGTCGCAGTAGTCGGGGCGGTCCCGGAACTCCCAGGCGGTGGGATAGGAGTCGAGTTCGGCGATGTCGCTGCCCGCGCAGAACGCCTTGCCGCTGCCGGTCAGCACGACCACGCGGATGTCGCGGTTGGTGTTGATCTCGTGGGCGGCCTCGCGGATACGCGTGGTCATGTCGGGAGTGACCGCGTTGAGTTTGTGCGGGCGGGTGAGTGTGAGGGTGGCGATGTGGTGGTCGATGTCGAAAGCGATGTCGTTCATGGCTGCGGCTCTCCGGGGGTCGGGGGAAGGAAGCGGGAGTACAGGGCGTCGACGTGGTCGGCGATCGTCTCGGCGGGCTGTTCGCCCGCCAGGCCCTCGCGGACGAGCTGCGAGGCCGTGTCCTGGAACGTCACCCATCCCGGGCGGCGGGGGCGTACCCACGCCGCGTCGAGAGTGCGGACGGTGTCGCGGTAGAAGCCGCCCCAGTCGTCGTTGACCTGGTCCGAGGCCCAGGCGGCGCGGGAGCTGGGCTGCCCTCCCGTTCGCGGTACCAGGTCCTGCTGGACGGAGGGGGACATCAGGCGTCGTACGTGGGTGGCGGCCGCCTCGGGGTGTGCCCGGCGTGCGGAGACGGCCACGCCGGTGCCGCCCAGGACACTGCCGATCAGGCCCTCGGGACCGCGGGGTGCGTCCCGGAAGAGCAGGCGCGGTTCGCGGCTGTAGGTGACGTATCCGTAGACGAGCGGGCACACCGCGGGGCTGGCGCCGGCGGCGACCGAATCCAGGACGGTGATCGGGTTGCCGGCCGCGGTTGTCCGGTCGCAGTGCCGGTAGAGGCGGGCGAGCAGGTCGAGGGCGGACAGGGCCTGGGCGCGCGGCAGGTAAGTGGTGGGTCCTCCGGGCGTCGCTCCGTGGGCGAGCGCGATCGAGGTGAAGGTCAGGAAGGCGTGCGGTCCGCCCAGGCACAGGGTGACGCCGTGGCGTACGGCGTGCGCGAGCACGTCGTTCCAGGTGCGCAGCGCCTGGGCCGGCGGCCCGTCGGGGTGCACGGCCGCGACCTGTGTGGCCGCGTCCAGCGGGACGGCCCACTGCCGGTCCTGGTGCCGGTAGCTGTCGAAGGACGCACCGGCGGTGCCGGCCCGCCACCGGTCGAGCTCCGCGGCGTCGACGAGACCGTCGAGGGGAAGCAGGGCCCGCGCCTCGACCGCGTCGGCGAGGTGGGGGTGGTCGATGACCAGCAGGTCGTAGCGGTCGGCGAGTTCGCTCAGCGGCGTGGACTCGAAGCCCTCCAGGGGCTGGCGCTCCCAGACGAGGGATCCGGTGGCCGGCCCGTACCGGTGGGTGCCGTGCCGGTCGAGGTCGCTCAGGGCCTCCAGCGGTGCGTAGCCGCGCGGGTGGTTCCAGGTGATGCCGCGCAGGCTGACGGGCGGGCTCGTTCGGTCCGCCGCGGCGGTCTGCCGTGTGGTCATCGTCACACCTGCTCGGATGTGACGGCTCCGGAGTTCAGCAGCGCGTCGACGCGCTGCTCGCTGATGCCTGCCTCGCGCAGGATGTCGCGGCTGTGCTGGCCCACCAGCGGGGTGGGGTGGCGCAGTGCGGACGGTGTCCGGGTGAAGTGGATGGGGAAGCCCGGAGTGGTCACCGTTCCCTCGGTCGGGTGTTCGTAGCTCAGCAGCGAACCGTTGTGCTTGACCTGCGGGTCGTCGGGGATGTCGGCGTAGCCGTAGACGGGGCCGGCCCAGATGCCGTTGGCGTCGAACAGTTCCAGCCACTCCTGGGCGGTGCGCTCGCGCAGTTTGCCGGCGACCAGGCGGAAGACCGTGTCGCGCTGGGTGAAGCCGTCGACCTCGGAGTCCATGCCGAGGAGTTCGGGCAGGTCGAGGAGCGCGCCCAGCTTGGGCAGTGCGGGGAACGCCAGGGTGATCTCCCGGTCCGCCGTCTCGAAGGCGCCGTACGGGGCGCGGATGTAGGTATGGGCGTGCGGCTCGTCGGTGCGGGTGGCCCGCACCTTGCCCTGGGTGTAGACGCTCATCTCCTGGAGTTGCAGCGCGATGATCGAGTCCAGCATGTTGACCGTGATCAGCTGGCCCTGGCCGGTGCGCTCCTTGTGGAGCAGGCCGGCCAGTACGGCTTCGAACGCGGTGGAGGCCGTGACCGCGTCCACGACGTACAGCGGAGCCGGGTGCGGGGGGTCGCCGACCCGGCCCGCGCTCTTCATGAAGCCGGACATGCCCTGGAGCAGCAAGTCCTGCCCGGGGCGCTGGGCGTAGGGGCCGCTCTCGCCGTAGCCGGAGATCGACACGTACACGATCTGCGGATTGACGGCCTTGACGGACTCGTAGTCCACGCCCAGGCGTTCGGCGACGCCGGGGCGGTAGTTCTGGAGGAAGACATCGGCGGTGCGGGCCAGTTCCAGCAGCGCCTCGCGTCCCTGCGGGTCCTTCAGGTTCACCGCGAGGCTGCGCTTGTTGCGGTTGAGGGACAGGAAGCTGACGTTGATGCGGTTGCCGGTCGCCCCACCCGCGGCGACATGGCGCTGCCACTCGCCGGTGGTCGGCTCGACCTTGACCACGTCGGCGCCCAGATCGCCCAGACGTGCGGCGGCGAAGGGCCCGGACATCGCGATCGACAGGTCGAGGACGCGGTAGCCGTCTAGAACGCTCATGGGATGCCTCTCTGAAGCCACCGGGCGGCAGCTGCGGGTGTTGTCGCGTCACCACGCTACGACCTTG
The DNA here is from genome assembly GCF_045040315.1 of Streptomyces sp. NBC_01508. Lineage (NCBI taxonomy): Bacteria > Bacillati > Actinomycetota > Actinomycetes > Kitasatosporales > Streptomycetaceae > Streptomyces > Streptomyces sp. NBC_01508. Next base: position 878,734 of record NZ_CP109419.1, read on the forward strand.
TCTGCCCAAGAGTCCAGATTGGTCATACAAATCTTTCAGATAGGTGTGACAAGTTATTGACCTCGACATGACGCGCGGCTTACGTTCCCGCCATGGCCGAAAACGGCCGCACTCGGCGGATAGGCAACCGTGCCCCGCCGCCAGGAGGAAACCTCATGTCCAAGACGCACCCCGGCGCAGCCGAACCACGCCGCTCGTCCCCCCGCGCCGTGGCAGCAGCGGCGCTCGTGGGATCCGCTCTCGAGTGGTACGACTACTTCCTGTACGGAGCCGCAGCCTCACTGGTCTTCAACAAGATCATCTTTCCGACCGAGCACGAGCTCCTGGGAACCCTCGCCGCCTTCGCGACCCTCGCCCTCGGCTTCCTCGTCCGCCCCCTGGGCGGTGTCTACTTCGGCGCCCTGGGCGACCGCGTCGGACGCAAGAAGGTCCTGGTCATCACCCTGCTGCTGATGGGCGGCGCGACCACCCTCATCGGCGCCGTCCCCAGCTACGAAACCGCGGGCTTCTGGGCACCGGTCATGCTGATCGTGCTGCGCCTCGCCCAGGGCTTCGGCGCCGGCGCCGAATTCGGTGGTGCCGCCGTCTTCAGCGCGGAGAACGCACCGCCCAACCGCCGCGGCCTGTTCGGCAGCTTCCCCGGCGTCGGCGTGTACATCGGCCTGCTGCTCGCGTCCGGCGTCTTCGCCCTGCTCACCCAGATGCCCGAGGATCAGTTCCTGTCCTGGGGATGGCGTCTCCCCTTCTTCGCCAGCATCCTCATGATCGCCGTGGCCCTCTTCGTCCGGCTGCGCATCGACGAGACCCCCGCCTTCCAGGAACTGCAGTCCCAGGACGCCGTCTCCACCTCGCCCCTCAAGGATCTGCTGCGCGAGCAGCGCAAGCCCGTCCTGATCGTCATGGGCTCCCAGGTCGCGCAGTCCGGCGTGAGCTACATCTACCAGACCTTCGTCGTCACCTACATCGCCGGCGCTCTCGCCATGTCGTCCAGCGTCGGGCCCGTCGGTGTGGCCTGCGCGGCGGGCGTCGCCGTCGTCACCACCCCGCTGTTCGGCGCGCTCACCGACCGTGTCGGACGCAAGCCCGTCTACCTCTTCGGCGCGGGATTCTCCGCGCTCTTCGCCTTCCCGTTCTTCGCCCTGGTCAACACCCGCTCCGAAGGACTGGTCATCCTCGCCATGGTGCTCGGCATCGGCGTGGGCATCGCGGCCATGCTCGGCGCCCAAGGTGCCTTCTTCTCCGAGCTGTTCGCCTCGCGGGTCCGCCTCAGCGGGCTGGTCTTCGGCCGCGAGATCAGCGCCGCGATCTTCGGAGGCTTCGCCCCCCTGGTCGCCGTCGCCATCTCCGCCGCGGCCGACGACGCCACCTGGCCCGTCGCCCTGCTGGCCATCAGCCTCAGCGCCGTCACCTTCATCTCGCTGCTGTACGCACCCGAGACCCGGCACATCGACATCAATGCCACGACCACCGGCGAAGCCGCCTCGAAGACCAACACTCCCGCGGGAATCGGCGGGTGACCCGTTCAACGGTGACCGCCTTCCCGAGCTGACACATGGGCAGGTACCGACGCGGGCCGCGACCCCCACGCGGACCCGCGGCGGGTGCGACAATGGCGACCATGAACGCTGCGTCTGAACGGCTGTACCCATCTGAGGGCTCTCACGGGGCCGTCGTTCACGCGCTGGGCTCCGCCATCGTCTCCGGCGAGTACCCGCCCGGATCGGCGATCCCCACCGAGGAACGGCTGACGACCAAGTTCGGCGTCAGCCGTCCCGTCGTACGCGAAGCCACCCGCGTCCTGCGCGGGAAGGGCCTGGTGAAGTCCACGGTCGGGCGCGGCACCATCGTTCAGCAGCCTTCCCAGTGGCACCTCCTCGACCCCGATGTCCTGGTCTGGCGCTACACCGACACCACGTCCGCCTCGGCCATGGACGATCTCACCGGCCTGCGCCTCTTCCTCGAACCCGCGGCGGCCCGACAAGCCGCGCACAACTCCAGCCCCCGCATCGTCGATTCCATCGAGGACGCCTTCGGGCGGATGAAGGACGCGGTCGAGGACACCGACGAGTTCGTCGAAGCGGACCTCGCATTCCACGCGGCGATCGTCGACGCCACCGAGAACGAACTCCTGATCCATCTCAACTCCATGCTGGCGATCGCCCTTCACACCCAACGCCGCATGCACACCACGTCGAAGACCCGGCACAAGCGCACCCTGCCCGCGCACCGGCGCGTGCTCGACGCCATCCGCGACCACCAACCGGACCAGGCCGAGGCCGAAGCACGCGACATCATCGAACGCGCCCACCAGGACATCCTGTATTACAGCGGGCGGGCCAAGAGGTCCGGCGTATCACGCAAGGCCACGGAGACAGAGATCTGACGCAAGCGGCCGACGGGGCAACAGCCCCCGTATCGCCCTTGGTTGTGCGCCGGCAGCCCTTACGCGGCCCGGAGGCCCGCGTCAGGCGGAGGCCAGGTGGGCCGCGCCGATCAGCCCCGCGGCCGGGCCGAGGGCGGCGGACAGCAAGGAAGGAGCGTCCGGGCGGGCCGCGCAGCCTTCGGCGTACGCGGACTCCATCGCCGACCACACCGGGCCCCGCGCCGTACCGAGGCCACCGCCGAGAACGATCGCGTCGGGGTCCAACAGCCGGACGGCCATGGCGAGTACGGTGCCCAGCGCGGCGCCCGCGGTGGCGAGGACGCGGACCGCGTCCGGGTCGCCGCGCTCCGCCAGCTCGGTCACCTCGCGGGCGCCGGGGGTGGTGACCCCGCCGAGCGCGCTGCGCCGGTCACCGATGCCGCGGCCCGAGCAGTACTCCTCCAGGCTGCCGCGCCAGCCGGGGTCGACCGACGCCGGGACCTCGAAGGCGCCCAGCGCGATGGCCTCACCGCGCCGCCCCGGTACGGGAGTTCCGCCGAGCACGACGGTGGACGACAGCCCGGTGCCCAGCGAGACGTAGAGAAAGTTGTCCAGGCCGCGCCCGGCGCCGTAACGGGCCTCGCCCAGCGCCCCGCACCGTACGTCGGAGCCGACCACGACGGGTATGCCGGGCAGTTCGGCGCGGAGCACCCGCTGGGGCTGGATGTCCCAGGCCAGCACTTCACGGCTGGTCAGCAGTCCGTCGGCGGCGACATACTCGGGAAAGCCGGCGCCCAGGGCGCCGACGGTGAGTCCGCGGCGGCCGGCCTCCGCCAGCAGCGCCCGCGCGGCGGCCGCGGTGCCGGCCAGGCCCGGGTCGCGCAGCCGGCCGTCGACAGCGGTGGGCCGCTCGGCGCGGTGCAGCACGGTGCCGTCGGCGGCCACCAGACCCGCGGCGATCTTCGTTCCGCCGACATCCAGGGCGGCGGTGACTTCGGTGGTGCTCACAGATCCTTCTTTCGTACGCGGTACGCGGGATGCGGCGCGCGGTGCGCGGCAGGCGGTACGCGCCGCGTGCCGGCGCGGTGTCAGTCCGACGAGCGATGCAGCGTCGCCTCGAAGCGGTAGGCGTCGCCCCGGTACACCGCGCGCCCGAGCAGCACCGGGATGTCCTGCGCATCACAGGTGACCTCCTCGCCGACCAGGACGGGGGTGCCGGCCGGGAGCCGCAACAGGCCCGCGAGCACCGGGTCGGCACCGTCCGCCCGCGCCGTGTACGCGCTGCGCGTCACCCGGATTCCGGCGATCTCCTCCAGCACCCCGAACAGGGAGCGGTCGGTGAGGTCCGCGGTCTCCAGGCCGGGTGCCCGGGACCGGATCAGCACGGTGGTGTCGACGCAGACCGGCACCTCGTCGAGGCCGCGCAGCCGGGAGATCTCCAGGACCTCGGAGGCGGGCGCCACCCTCAGCCGGGCGGACTCGTCATAGGTCGCGGGGCGCACCTTGCGGTGCAGTACCCGAGCGGTGGGCCGCAGTCCGCGCTCGCGGGCGATCTCGGTGAAGCTCCGCAGGAGGCTCGGCGGTTCGCTGACCACATCGGTCGAGACGTACCAGCCGCGCTGGGCGGAGGCGTTCACCCGTCCTTCGGCTTCGAGTCTCGCCAGCGCGTGCCGAAGACTGCTGCGGCTCACTCCGACCCGGGTGGCCAGGGCGCGCTCGCCGGGCAGTCGACTGCCCGGCACCCAGACCCGGCGGTCGAGGAGCTGTACCAGTTCTTGGTGGGCGAGTTGTACGGCGGGTCCCGCGGCTGATGGGGCGTCGTATTCGGTCACGGCAGGAAAGTACCAGAGCAACCAGTCTCCGGACCAGATGTCGATCTGGTACAGACTCTGGACTATCTGGTCTGACTCACTGCATAATCCTGAGAACGCCGAAGAGGCGGAATCTTTCATTCCTCTTTTGGGGTGCGGTCGCTTCCGTGCCGCCCTCAGTCCGCAGAGCCAAGGAAGTCTCAGATGCCGGTCTCCTCACCCGTCCGTCTCGCCGTGATCGGCGCGGGAACCATCTCCCAGTCGGTGCACCTGCCCGCCGTCCAGCGCCTCGGCGAGCTCTTCGAGCTCGTGACGGTCTGCGACCTGTCGCCCTCACGGGCCGCACAGGTCGCCGCCGGAGCCGGCGCGAACGTGCGCTCCACCCACAGCTACGAGACGGTCCTGGCCGACGCGGACATCGACGCCGTCCTGCTGGCCACCCCGGGCACCCACGCCCGCGCCGCCCGCGCCGCCCTGGAAGCCGGAAAGCACGTACTCGCCGAGAAGCCGCTCTGCCTCACCACCGCCGAGGCCGCGGAACTGGGCGCGCTCGCCGACTCCAGGGGCCTGGTCCTCCAGGTCGGCTACATGAAGATGTACGACCCGCTGACCGAGGTCGCCGCCGCCGAGCTGGCCCGGCTCGACACCCCGCGCACCGTCCGCGTCACCGTGCTCCACCCGGCCGACGAGCCCCAGGTCGAGCATCTGCGGATGTCCCGCCCCGCCGACGACGCCGATATGTCCGTGGTCGAGGACGACCTGGCCTACGAGGCCGAGCGCACCGCCGAAGCCGTCGGGGAGATTCCCGCCCCCCTCGCCGCCTACTACCGCGACGTCCTCAACGGATCGGTGATCCACGAGCTCTCGGTGCTGCGCGCCCTCGGCTTCACCCTGCCCACCGCGTTCGACTCCGCCGAGCTGTGGCCCTGGCCGGTCGAGGGCGAGCCGCCGTGTCTGCTGGCCACCGGCGATCTGGGCGACGGCGCCAAGCTGGTCATCAACTGGAACTGGCTGCCGGACCACCCCGAGTACGGCGAGGAGATCGCGGTACTGGCACGCGACGGACGGCTGCGCCTGGACATGGCGGCCCCCTACCTGGTCGATGTGCGCAGCTCGCTGCGGGTGGAGCGGGTGGAGAACGGCGTACGCCACGACTCCACCGTCAAGCACGGCTACGACACCGGTTTCGTCCGCCAGCTGGAACAGTTCGCGGCTTCCGTACGTGACGGCGCCCCGGTCCGCTCCGGCGCGGCCGGCGCCGCGGAGGACATCCGCTGCCTCCAGGCCCTGATCGCCACCCTCGCGGCGCGCGAGGGCATCCAGGTCGGCGGGGAAGCCGCCGGAGAGGAGAACGGCAAGTGACCACGTCCGAGCAGATCACCACACCCGGGCCGCGGCTCGGCAACGCCCCGGTCAGTTACGGCGTCTACGGCGAGGGCGCGGGCGGTGCGGGCACCTCCGCCGACGCGCTGCTCTCCTCGATGGCCGAGGCCGGTTACGAGGGCAGCGAACTCGGCCCGCCCGGATTCTTCGGCACCCCCGAGGAGACCGCGACCGCGTTCGCCCGCCACGGCCTGGCCGCGGTCGGCGCCTACATCCCGGTCCACTACGCGCTCGGCGACGACGTCGTCGCGTACGACATGCGGCGGATGGAGCAGACGTGCCGTGAACTGGCCGCCTGCGCCGAGCGGTCCGGCGAGACGCCCCTCGCGATCCTCGCCGACGAAGGCAGCCAGGCGCTGCTGGAGAACCCGGCCCGCGCCTGGGACGACCGGTCGCTGGCGCTGGACGAGGCCGGCTGGCGGCGGCTGGCCCAACTCTCCGCGAACGCCGTCGAACTGGCCCGCTCGTACGGGCTGCGCCCCTCCTTCCACCCGCACATCTCCACCTTCGTCGAATCGCCCTGGGAGGTCGACCGGCTGCTCGATCTCACCGAGGTCGGGCTGACGCTGGACATCGCGCACATCCAGCTCGCCGGCGGGGACCCGGTCGAGTGCCTGAAGAACTGGCGCGAGCGCATCAACCACGTGCATGTGAAGGACGTCGAGATGGACGTCATCCACCGCGCCAAGGCCGAGCGCCGCAAGGACTTCGACACCTGGTGGGCGGATGTCTGCGTGCCCTTCACCAAGGGTGATGTCGACATCGACGCCTTCCTCGCCGAACTGCTGGGCGGCGGCTACCGCGACTGGCTGGTGGTCGAACAGGACCGCGCGCCGACGCCCGCGGAGATCTACCCCCAGGTGGCCGCCGAGCAGGCCGCGAACCACACCTGGCTGACCGCCAGGGTCGCCGCACACCTCTGAGACACCGTGGACCGTGCCGTCGGCACACCGCCCGCCGTGCGGTGTGCCGACGGGACCACGGCACCTTGAGCACCCGGCGTACCCGGACGGTCCGGGGCTCCCGTAGCCCCCGGACCTCCACCGTCCGCCGGACCATCCCCACATCCGTATGTCACCGCTGCCCCCGGTTCGCGAAGACGCGTGCCGAAAAAAGTCGGAGCACCCATGAAGAAGCCGCGTTGGAACAGGGTCGCAGGGATCGCCCTGACCGCCCTCCTGGCAAGCGCCTGCAGTGTTCCGGGGGCGGGCGGTCCGGCCGCCTCCTCCGGAATCCAGGGGCCTCGTATCACCGAGCCCGTCACGCCCGAGGAAGTGGCGGAGCTGGGTGACACCACCCTTCGCGTCCTCGCCGACGCCGGCGAGGAGGGCACCCTCAAGAAGCTCGTGCCGCTGTACGAGAAGAAGTACCCGAACGTCAAGGTCGACGTCGCCACCAAGGGCTTCGACGACCTGATGAAGACCGTCGTCAACTCGATGTCCGGCTCGGACGCCCCGGACCTGGCGCAGGGCAATCAGGGCTACGGCACCGACGGCCCGCTGGTCGAGGCCGGACTGCTGCGCCCGCTGGACGACGTCATGCGCGCGTACGGCTGGGAGAACACCTTCACCGACGGCGCGCTCAAGCAGTTCCGCTGGTCGCAGGACGGTTCGATCTTCGGCTCCGGCAGTCTCTACGGCATCAGCCCGGCCACCGAGTTCGTCGGCGTCTTCTACAACACCGAGACGCTCGACAAGCTGGGCATCGAACCGCCGAAGACGTACGAAGAGTTCACGGCGGCGCTCGACAAGGCCAAGGAAGCGGGCACCCAGCCCCTCATGCTCGGCAACGCCGAGAAGTACCCGGCCAGCCAGGTCATCGGGCTGGTCCAGGCCCAGAACGTGCCCAGCCGCGATGTCCGCTCCTGGATCAGCGGCGTCCCCGGCGCGACCGTCGCCGACCCCGGCACCGTCGAAGCCGCCAGAACCGTTCAGGACTGGGCGAAGGACGGCTACTTCGGCAAGGGCTACGACGGCATCAGCTCCGACGACGCGGTCACCAAGTTCAGCCAGGGGCAGGGCGCCTTCCTGATCGCCGGCTCCTGGAACGCTCCCCCGCTCCAGGAGTCCATGAACGGCGAGGTCGGCTTCACCCTGCCCGCCCGCGCCGACGGCACCCGCGCTTCGGTGGGTTCGATGGGCCTGGGCTGGCACATCTCCGCGAAGAGCAAGAACACCAAGGCAGCGGTCGCCTTCCTCGACATGCTGATGAGCAAGGAGTTCGCCCAGGTCATCGCCGATGTGGGCCGCACCCCGGTCACCGGCGGCAGGGAGGTCAAGGCGGCCAGCCCGGTCGTCGAGCAGGTGAACGACATCGGTCTGAAGCTGCTCGCCGACGACGGCCAGAACTTCTATCTGGACTGGGCCTCCACCACGATGTACGACACGGTCGGCGCCACCACCCAGAACCTGCTGTCCGGCCGCAGCACCCCGGAGGGCTTCGCCCAGGGCCTGCAGAAGGACTGGCTGGCCTTCGCCAAGAAGCAGCGGACCGACGCCCAGGACGCCTCATGAGTCCCCGCCTCCCGGCCGGCCCGACGGGCCGCACCGGGCAGGGCACCGGTGCGCACGCCCCCCAGGGCCGGGTGCGGGCCTGGGCCGCCCGCCAGTACTGGCCGGCCTTCCTCTACCTCGCGCCCGCCGCGATCTTCTACATCCTGTTCGTGCTGCGCCCGATCGGCCAGACCGCCTGGATCTCCCTGTTCCACTGGGACGGCATCACTCTCGGCCGGTGGGCCGGGCTCGACAACTACACCGCCCTGCTGAGCGACGACCGGATACCCGCGGCGCTGGGCCACTCCCTGGTCTTCCTCGTCTTCTACGCCGTCTTCCCCGTCGCCATCGGCCTCGGGCTGGCCGCCCTGATCTCCCGGATCAAGGTCCGCGGACTCGCCTTCTTCCGCGCCGTGCTCTTCCTCCCGCAGATCCTGGCCACCGTCGTGGTCGCGGTCTCCTGGCGCTGGATGTACGACATCGACGGACCGATCAACGCGATACTGAGCGCCGTCGGCCTCGACTCCCTCACCCGAGCCTGGCTCGGTGACTACGCCACCGCGCTGCCCTCGGTCGGGCTCATCGGCACCTGGGTGATGTTCGGCCTGTGCATGGTGCTCTTCCTGGCCGGTGTGCAGAAGATCCCGGTGGAGCTGTACGAGTCGGCGCAACTGGACGGCTGCGGCCCGATCCGGGAGTTCTTCACCGTCACCCTGCCCGCGCTGCGCGGCGAGATCTCCGTCGCCCTGGTGCTCACGGTCACCTACGCGCTGCGCAACTTCGACCTGGTGTGGAACACCACCGCCGGCGGTCCCGGCTCCTCCACCACGGTCCCCAGCGTCTTCATCTACCAGGGCGCGTTCCTCACCCGCGAGGTCGGCGCAGCCTCCGCGATCTCCATCTGTCTGACCGCGGTCGTCCTCGTCGTCACCGTTGTGATCATCCGCGTGGTGCGCGGGAAGGAGAACTGACGGATGACCATCAACAGCACTCGCCGCCAGACCCTCATCGGCCATGCCGTCCTGTGGGTCGCCGCGCTCCTCGCGCTCTATCCCTTCCTGTCCGTCCTGCTGCTCGCGCTGAGTGAGCCGGGCAGCCGCCACAGCGGTTTCGGGCTGCCCAGCTCCGTCAGCTTCGCCAACTTCGCCGAGGCATGGGACCGGGGGCTCTCGGCCCAGCCGCTGATCTCCAGCATGCTGGTCGCCACCTGCGTGGTGGTCGGCACCATCCTGCTCGCCATCCTCGCGGGCTACGCCTTCGCCGCCTTCCCCTTCCCCTTCAAGGGGGCCCTTCTGGTACTGCTGCTGGCCGGACTGGTGACGCCCTACGAGGCGACCGTCATCCCGCTCTACCACCAGCTCAAGTCCTGGGAACTGCTCAACACCTACTGGGCGCTGATCCTCCCACAGATCGGGCTCTCCCTGCCGTTCGCGATCTTCTGGATGAAGACCTTCTTCGACTCCACGCCTCCCGCGATGCGGGAAGCCGCCTCGATGGACGGCGCCTCGAAGTTCCGGACTCTGCGGTCGATCCTGCTGCCGATGGCGATGCCGGCCATCGGTGCCCTCGCCGCGCTGCTCTTCCTCTTCGCGTGGAACGAGTTCCTGCTGGCGCTGGTGCTCGTACCGGACGACGCGAGTGTGCAGACCGCACCGCTCGCCCTGTCGTTCTTCGCGGGCAACCGCCGCAACAGCGATCCCGGCGTCACCGCCGCCGCGGCCGTCCTGGTCGCACTTCCCGTACTCATCAGCTATATCTTCCTCCAGCGCCGCATGATCCACGGAATGCTCGCTGGGGCCGTGAAGGAGTAACACCGTGTCAGCCCCCCTGTCCCCACGTGTCTTCGACAGCCCCGGCGCGCTCGGCGAAGAACTCGCCCACGAGATCGCCGACGGCATCGCCGAAGCCGGGCGGGCCTCACTGAGCTATGTGCTGGGCTGTCCGGGCGGCCGGAGCCCCAAACCGGTGTACGAAGCACTCGCCGTCCTGACCGCCGAGCGCGGGCTCGATCTGCGCCATGTCGTGATCGCCATGATGGACGAGTACGTCGTGCCCGCCCCGGACGGCGGCTACCAGGACATCGCGCACAGCGCCCACAACAGTTGCCACCGCTTCGCCGCCGAGGAGATCGTGGCGCCGCTCAACGCGGCGGCCGGCCCCGGCCTCGGCATCCCGGCGGATTCCGTCTGGTTCCCGCACCCGGCCGACCCGGACGCGTACGAGAAGAGGCTGGCCGCGGCGGGCGGGGTGGACCTGTTCATCCTCGCCTCGGGCGCCTCCGACGGGCATATCGCGTTCAACCCGCCCGGTTCGCCGGAGGACAGCCGCAGCCGGGTCACCGCCCTCGCCGACACCACCCGCGAGGACAACCTGGGCACCTTCCCCGACTACGCCTCGATCGACGAAGTCCCGCGCCACGGCGTCACGGTGGGGGTGCGCACCATCGTCGCGCACTCCCGCCGCGCGGTGATGGTGGTGCACGGGAGCCACAAGCGGGAGGCCGTCCGCCGGCTCGGCGCCGCCACGGGCTACGACGTGTCCTGGCCGGCGACGCTGGTCACGCTCTGCGAGAACCCGGGCCTGTACGTGGACCGGGCCGCCGCCGCCGGCACCGGCACCGGCACCGAGGAGGACGCCGCATGACGTACGACCTGATGACCCTCGGCCGGGTCGGCGTGGACCTCTACCCCGAGCAGACGGGGACCCCTCTCGCCGAGGTGCGGACCTTCGCCAAGTACCTGGGCGGCAGCGCCACCAATGTGGCGGTCGCCGCCGCCCGGCACGGGCTGCGCTCCTCGGTGACCACCGGGGTCGGTGACGATCCGTTCGGCGGATTCGTCCGCACCGCACTGCGCGGCTTCGGCGTGGACGACCGGCATGTGGTGACCGTTCCCGGCGCCCAGACCCCGGTCGTACTCTGCGAGATCTTCCCGCCGGACGACTTCCCGCTCTACTTCTACCGGCCGGACGCCCCCGATCTGCGGATCACCGAGAACGACCTGGACACCGAGGCGCTGCGCCGGGCCAGGGTGGTCTGGATCACCGGCAGCGGACTATCCGCCGAGCCCTCACGCGGCAGCACACTGCGCGCCGTCGCCGACCGGGAGCCGGGCACCGACACCGTCTTCGACCTGGACTGGCGCCCGATGTTCTGGGACGACCCGGACCAGGCCCCGGGCCACTACGCCCGCGCCCTGGAGCACTGCACCGTCGCCGTCGGCAACCGCGACGAGGTCGAGGTGGCCGTCGGCACCCGCGATCCGGACCGGGCCGCCGATCTGCTGCTGGAGCGCGGGGTGCGCCTCGCCGTGGTCAAACTGGGGCCCGCCGGAGTGCTGGCCCGCACCGCCACCGAGAGCGTGGTGGTCCCACCGGTACCGGTGGACGTGGTCAACGGGCTCGGCGCCGGCGACGCCTTCGGCGGTGCGCTGGTGGCCGGCCTGGTGGCGGGGCTGCCGTTGGCCCGAGTGCTGGAGATTGCCAACGCCGCCGGGGCGATCGTCGCCTCGCGCCACTCCTGCGCGGACGCCATGCCCACCCCCGAAGAGATCGACCTGCTGCTGGCCGGTCGCCGTACCACCCCTGGAGCACAGCTGTGATCACCAACGTCCGCCCCGCCGCCGCAGACATCGCCTCGGTGGGACGCCTGCGGCTGACCGACCCGGACGCCATCCGCCGGGCCGCCGCGGCCCGCCCCCGGTTCGACCCGGCGGGGTTCGCCCGGCCGCTGTTCATCCTGGCCGCCGACCACCCGGCGCGCGGCGCGGTCGCGGCCGGCGGCAACCCGACGGCGATGGGCGACCGCCACGAGCTGCTGGCCCGCTGCCTGGAAGCGCTCTCCAGGCCCGGTGTGGACGGCTTCCTCGGCACCGCCGATCTCGTCGAGGACCTGATACTGCTGGGCGCCCTCGACGGCAAACTGGTACTGGGCTCGATGAACCGCGGCGGACTGCCCGGTGCCTCCTTCGAACTCGACGACCGTTTCGGCGGCTACGACGCCCGGGGCATCGCCGAGGGCGGTCTGGACGGCGGCAAGACGCTGCTGCGTATCGACCCCGCGGATCAGGGCACCGCGGCGACCCTGAGCGCGACGGCCCAGGCCATCAACGAGCTGGCCGAGCGACGGCTGCTGGCACTGGTCGAGCCCTTCAAGTCGGTCCGCGAGAACGGCAGGCTCCGCAACATCCTGGAGCCCGACGCCCAGATCTGGGCCAACAACATCGCCCAGGGCCTCGGCCGTACGTCCGCCCACACCTGGCTGAAGGTGCCGGTGGTGGACGAGATGGAACGGATGATGGCCTCCACCACCATGCCGACGCTGCTGCTGGGCGGCGAGGGCGGCGGCGACCCCGACGCGATGTACGCCTCCTGGCAGCGGGCCCTGCGGATCGAGCACGTCCGCGGGCTGATCATCGGCCGCACCATGCTCTTCCCGCCGGACAACGATGTGGCCGCCGCGGTGGACACGGCGGTCTCACTGCTGGGACGGGAGAACACCTGATGACCAACTCCCTGCGTCTGCCCGCCGGTTCGGCCGGTTCGGCCGGCGCGGACGGCTTCCGGCTGGCGATCACCCCGAAGGACGCGGGCTGGTCCTACAGCTCGCTGCGGGTGCTGGAACTGGCGGCCGGCGAGTCGGCGGAGTTCAGCACCGGTGACAGCGAGTGCATCGTGCTGCCGCTGGCCGGTGCCTGCCGCGTCACCGTCGACGGCCGGACCTTCGCACTGGCCGGCCGCACCGACGTGTTCGCCCGGGTCAGCGACTTCGCGTACGCCCCGCGCGACGCCGAGGTCACCGTCCACTCGGCAGAGGGCGGCCGGTTCGCGCTGCCCGCCGCCCGCTGCGAGCGGCGGCTGGAACCCGCGTACGGACCGGCCGAGAAGGTCTCGGTGGAGACCCGCGGCGCGGGGAACGCCACTCGCCAGGTCAACAACTTCGCCTCCCCCGAGGGCTTCGGCTGCGACCGGCTGGTCGCGGTCGAGGTGCTCACCCCCGACGGCAACTGGTCCTCGTATCCGCCGCACAAGCACGACGAGCGGGGCGAGGGAGAAGCCGTACTCGAAGAGATCTACTACTTCGAACTCGGCCGGACCGACGGCGCGGACCCCGGTCCCGAATCCGGCCCCGTCTCCCAACGCATCGGCTACCAGCGGGTGTACGCGGACGGCGTCGACCTCCTCGAAGAGGTCCGCCACGGCGACGCGGTGCTGGTGCCCCGCGGCTACCACGGCCCGTCGATGGCCGCCCCCGGCTACCCGATGTACTACCTCAATGTGCTGGCGGGCCCGCACCCCGAGCGGACCATGGCCTGCTGCGACGACCCCGCCCACCACTGGGTGCGGGCCTCCTGGGAAGGCATGCCGACCGACCCGCGCGTGCCCATGTGCGATGCGGAGGGACCACGGTGAGCACCACCCAAGGCACCCGGCGGCTGACGACCGCCCAGGCGCTGGTGACGTTTCTGGCCCGGCAGTACACCGAACGCGACGGTGTCCAACACCGCCTGATCGAGGGCTGCTTCGGCATCTTCGGCCACGGCAACGTCGCCGGAATCGGGCAGGCGCTGCTCCAGCAGCCCGACGACCTGACCTACTACCAGTCGCGGAACGAGCAGGCCATGGTGCACGCCGCCGTCGCCTTCGCCCGCACCCGTCGCCGGCTCTCCACCCTCGCCTGTACGGCCTCGGTCGGCCCCGGCGCCACCAACATGGTGACCGGCGCGGCACTGGCCACCATCAACCGGCTGCCCGTACTGCTGCTGCCCGGTGACACCTTCGCCACCCGGTCCGCGAGCCCGCTGCTCCAGGAGCTGGAACTCCCCTACGCCGCCGACATCACCGTCAACGACGTCTTCCGCCCGGTGTCCCGCTTCTTCGACCGGATCTGGCGTCCCGAGCAACTGCTCTCCTCAGCGACGCAGGCCATGCGGGTGCTGACCGATCCGGCCGAGACCGGCGCGGTCACGCTCTCACTGCCGCAGGACGTACAGGCCGAGGCATGGGACTTCCCGGAGGAGTTCTTCGAGCGCCGGGTGTGGCAGGTACGCCGCCCCGCTCCCGACGAGGCGGCGCTGGCCGCGGCCGTACGGCTGCTGCGCGCGGCCGAGCGCCCGCTGATCGTGGCGGGCGGCGGTGCGATCCACTCCGACGCCACCGACGCGCTGGCCGCGTTCGCCGCCGCCACCGGCATTCCGGTCGCCGTCACCCAGGCCGGCAAGGCCGCACTGCCGCACGGCCACCCGGCCGCGGTCGGCGCGATCGGGCACACCGGCAGCCCGGCCGCCAACGCGCTGGCCCGCGAGGCCGATGTGGTCCTCGGTATCGGCACCCGCTGGCAGGACTTCACCACCGCATCCCGGACTCTCTTCGCCGATCCGGACGTCCGGTTCATCAACCTCAACATCGCCTCCTTCGACGCCGCCAAGCAGGCCGCCCTGATGCTTCAGGCCGACGCGCGGGCCGGTATCGAGGCGCTGAACGGCGCACTGGCCGGCCACACCGTGCCCGGCGCTCTGCGCGAGCGGTCGAACGAACTGGTCCGCCGCTGGGACAAGACGGTGGACGCCGCCTTCGCCCGCAAGAACACCCCACTGCCCAGCCAGAGCGAGATCGTGGGCGCGGTCCGCGACGCCGTGGACGACCGTGACGTGGTGATCGCGGCGGCCGGTTCCCTCCCCGGTGACCTGCACAAGCTCTGGCGCCCCGGCGATCCGCTGGGCTACCACGTGGAGTACGGCTACTCCTGCATGGGCTACGAGATCGCGGGCGGCCTGGGCGTGAAGATGGCGGCCCCGGACCGCCAGGCGGTGATCCTGGTCGGCGACGGCTCGTATCTGATGATGGCCCAGGAGATCGCGACCGCGGTCGCCGAGGACCTGAAACTGGTCATCGTGCTGGTGGAGAACCGCGGGTACGCCTCCATCGGCGCGCTCTCCGAGTCTCTCGGCTCCGAACGCTTCGGCACCCGGTACCGCTACCGGGACGGTGCCAGTGGCCGCCACGACGGCGGGGTCCTCCCCGTCGACCTGGCCGCCAACGCGGCGAGCCTGGGCGCGGATGTCATCCGGGCGGGCGGAGTCGACGGTTTCCGCGAGGCTTTCGCGGCGGCGCTGGCCAGTGACCGTACGACGGTGGTGCACATCGAGACCGACCCGCTGGCCGGCGCGCCCGCCTCCGAAGCCTGGTGGGACGTGCCGGTGGCCGAGGTGTCCACGCTGGCCTCGACGACCGCCGCCCGCCACGCGTACGAGCGGGAGAAGGCGGCGCAGCGCCCGCTGCTGCGCCCGGCCGACTGACTGACCTGGTTACGTGCCGCGAAATGACCACGGGCCTGTTCCGGATTCCTCCGGAACAGGCCCTTGTCTACGACTCTCGCGAGTCGGACGACGGGATTTGAACCTGCGACCCCTTGACCCCCAGGAGTAGGACCGTGCGGTCCCCATTGGCCCCCGGGGCGGAGCCGGGACCATACCGCCGAGGGCCAAGGACTCTGGATGGCGGGGCGCTCAACACGGCGTGGCTGGACGAGTACGCGGCCTGGTCGCGGCACAACTTCCCCGCCGACCGGGAGGCCGCAGGCGAGGCGCCGGCCGCCTTCCCCTCCATCCTGGCCACCGACGACCGGGTCGACGACGGCGCCCACGGCATCGTCGAGCACTTCAAAGCGGCGCTGCCTTCGGGAAGCACGCTCACCATCACCCACGTGACTCCTGATCTCGACCCCGAGGGAATCGCCCGTCTCACCGGTGCGTACCGCGCCGCCGGCACCCCGGGGCAGGCGCGCCCCCACGCGGACATCGTCCGCCTCTTCGACGGCTGGAACCCGCTCGACCCGGGCGTCGTCCCCACCCAGCGGTGGCGGCCCGACCTCGAAGACCAGGCGCGAACGTCACCGACGCGGAAGCGGCCTGCTACGCGGGCACAGCCCGCAAGCCCCGACCCCGACGACCCCGGCCAGGACCGGGACCGGGACCGGGACCGCGGCGACGTGCGAGGTGCGGCGTCCGCGTCAGACGGGAGGCGGAAGCTGGTCGCGTACCCATCCCGGGTCCGGATTGACGTACGGCCGGCCCGCGACGAAGACGGTCGGCACGCTCTCGTCGCCGTCGTTGGCGGCCCGCACCACCGCCGCTCCGGCCGGGCCGCGCCAGATGTCCACCCAGTGCAACTGGCGGGCGCCACGGCCCAGTCGCCGGCGCAGCCGCAGACAGTACCGGCAGCCCGGCCGCCAGTAGACGACCGGCCGGCCGTCGAGCGCGCTGCGGCGCTCCGCCTCCCGCGCGCCGATCGACCGCGGGAAGACCAGCGGCGAGTGCGGCACCCCAAGCCCCGCGAAGGCGGGCAGGGGGACGACGGCCGCGCCGGGATCCCCGCCCAGGACGAGCGCGGCGGCGACAAGTGAGCCGCTGAGCACGAACAGCATCGGCAGGATCCACGCGCGGGTCATGAGGCGCAGGCTACCGACGCGCCCGGGTACGCCCCGGCCCGGGCCGGCTCCTTCTCCCGTCGGCACCCCGCCGCCTACTGTCCGGTAGAGATCTATGCGGGGCGGGGTACGCGCCTCTACCGTCGGGGCACCGTCGCGCGCCGTTCGCCGCCCAGGAGGTCTCATGTCACCCCCCACCGCACGCCGTTCGAGAAGCAGGCTCGCCGTCCTGGCGCTCGTCGCGGCCCTGGGAGCCGCCTCGTTCACCGCACCTCCCCCGGCCGTCGCTTCTGGCGGAGCGTCCGACGGCACGAGCGCCGCCGACGCGGACCACCTCGTCGGACGCGGTATCGCCGATGTCACGGGCGAGGCCGCCGAGACCGGGATGATGGGCTACTCCAGCTTCGACCAGAAGACGTCCGGCATCCACCAGCGGCAGCGCTCACGCGCGTTCGTCGTCGCCGACCGGACGACCGGCAAGCGCGTGGTGTACGTCAACGCCGACCTGGCGATGGTCTTCCAGTCCGTGCGACAGGGCGTCGTCGCACGCCTCAAGGAGCGCTACGGCAGCCTGTACGGCGACGAGAACGTCCTGCTGTCCGCCACCCACACCCACTCGGGACCGGGCGGCTACTCGCACGACGTCGCGTACAACCTCTCCGTGCTCGGCTTCCAGAGCGCCACCTACCGGGCCATCGTCGACGGCATCGTGGAGTCCGTCGTCAAGGCCCACGAGGATCTGCGGCCCGGCACCATCAGCCTGGGCACCGGCACGCTCACCAACGCCAGCGTCAACCGCTCCCGTACCGCGTTCGACCGCAATCCGGCCGCCGACCGGGCGGCCTTCCCGGGCGGCATCGACCCGGCGATGACCGTGCTGCGGTTCCGGCAGGGCGACAAGGACGCGGGCGCGATCAGCTGGTTCGCCACCCACAACACCTCGATCACCAACAAGAACAGGCTCATCAGCCCCGACAACAAGGGCTACGCCTCGTACGCCTGGGAGCACGATTTGGAGGGGGTGCGCTATCTCGACAACACCCCGGGATTCGTCGCCGCCTTCCCCAACACCAACGCCGGGGACATGTCCCCCAATCTCAATCTGAGGCCCGGATCGGGCCCGACCGAGGACGAGTTCGAGAACGCCCGCATCCTCGGTGAACGCCAGCTCGGCAAGGCGCGCGAGATCTACCGGAACGCGAAGCCCGTCAGCGGCGGCGTCGACTCCCGCCTCGCGTACGTCGACATGGAGAACGTGACGGTGAACGGGGCTTACACCCCGGACGGGCAGGAGCACCGCACCTGTCCCGCCGTGGTGGGCGCGTCCACGCTCGCGGGCAGCGTCGAGGACGGTCCGGCGATCCCCGGCTTCGAGGAGGGCATGCGCACACCGGTCGCCTCCATCATCGAGGCGCTCCAGATCGACACCCCCGCCTGGCTGGCGACCTGCCAGTACCCGAAGGCGAGCCTGGTCCCCACCGGTCTGCTGAGCAACGTCCATCCGGTGACCCCGAAGATCCTGCCCCTGCAGATCATGAAGATCGGCGAGCTCCATCTCGTCGCGGGACCGGGCGAGTTCACCATCACCTCCGGCCTCCGCGTCCGCCGCACGGTGGCGGAGCAGCTCGGTGTCCCGCTCGACCGGGTGCTGCTCCAGGGGTACGCCAACTCCTACAGCCAGTACGTGACGACACCCGAGGAGTACGACACCCAGCAGTACGAGGGCGGCTCCACGCTCTACGGCCGCTACACCCTGCCCGCCTACCAGCAGGAGTACGCGCGGGTCGCGAAGTCCCTGCGCGAGGGCACCGCGCTCGACCGGGGTCAGGCGCCGCCGGACGAGTCGGGCCGGCAGTTCAACTTCCAGACCGGGGTGGTGTACGACAACCCGCCGCCCGGCAGCACGTTCGGGGCCGTGCTGACCCCGCCGGAGGCGTCGTACACCCGGGGCCGTACCGCGACGGTCGAGTTCACCACCGGACACCCGAAGAACAACCTCCGACGGGGCGGCACCTTCCTGGAGGTGCGGCGGCTGGTCGACGGGGCGTGGGTACGGGTGCTGGACGACGGTGACTGGCGGACGAAGTACCGCTGGACGCGTATCAACGCTCTGACCGGTACGTCGAAGGCCACGGTCACCTGGGACATCGGCGCGGACACCGCTCCCGGCAGCTACCGGATCGTGCACCACGGCGACTCGAAGAACCTGCTCGGGAAGATCACGCCGTTCACGGGGACATCGCCCACGTTCACGGTGAACTGAGCAGCACCCTGACGGCCGGGCCGGCGGCGTAACGTACGCGGCCGAGCCCGGCCGACGGGCGCACTCAAGCGCATCCGGCGTTCAGTGCGCGGTAGACCTCACGATGAGAGGTCGGCAGCGAAGCGGTGCACACTCTGGACGGTCGCCTCGTAGACGTCCGGCACAACAGCCCGAAACATCAGATCACCCGCGTGGCCTGTGCCGGGCACAGTCCGAGACGTCGACTCGACCCCGGCCTCGGCCTCGGCGAGAGCGCGGTGATACCCCGGCCTCGACGAGAGCACGGTGATGGGCCAGCCCCTCGTCACACCCCGGTCGGCACGGCTGACCGCGCCTTCCAGACAGGTGAACGACGCCGACGACATCCCGGCCGGGTGTCCGCAGGCCACCTCGCGGACATCCGGCCCGACCGCGAGACCTGTGATGAGTTCCAGATCGACTCGCAAAGAAGAGAAGCATGAAAGACCTGTGAGGCAAACGAGTTCTGGTGACGGGCGGCTCGCGCGGTATCGGCGCCGCAATTGCCCTGGCACTCGCCAGAAACGGCGTCGATCAGATCGGTCGTGAGGGCAGCGCGGAATTGCCATTCAGGCAAACAGCGCGCCGGTCCCGACGGCAGCGAACGGTTGGTGGAACACGCAGTCCGCGACCTGGGCGGTCTCGATATCCTCATCAACCACGCTGGAACCACCGGCTCAGTCCTCACCATCGACGGAGGGATGAACGCCTGACAGGTCCACCCGGTCCTGGAGGCCCCCGCCGCGCGGACGCCCGGAGTGCTCGCCGAGAGAGCGGGGGTGAGCCGGTATCGGTCGGGCTGCTGGACGCCATCCTGATGTCCAGCAGCCCGCGGAACAGGTCCTCGGTCGAACCGACACCAGTGGGTCCCACCGACATCTGGTCGGCTGCTCTGCCGCGGGCCTACCCGCTGCCACCGTTCATGCGCGGCGGGGCGTGAAAAGCATGATCCAGTGGTCGCTGTCGGGGTCGTGCAGCATCTCGCTGTCGAACGTGAGCAAACCTCTGGTCGGATGGTTGACGCGCTTCATCGCGGACCTCCACGTTCCGATCTCTCCTCGCTCCCAGTGGCGGCTGAACTCGGGACTGCTCGTCGACAGCTCGCGAAACAGAGCACGAAGGTGCTCATCTTCCGGGTAGAGACTGAGTGCTTTGCGAAGTTCGGCGGCGGCCACTCGGGCCAGTTGCTCCGCTCCCTCATTCCCGAGCACCTCGCGGAGTCCCGCCGACGTGAAGGCTTGGTGGACGATGTTGTGACCGTAAGGTCCGTCGTCGAAGACGGGCCCAAGCAGATCCGCCGCGGCAACGTTGAACGCCAGCATGTCGAGTCGGCCGTCGTGAATGGTGACCGGCATGGTGTCGTCCAGGCTGTTGAGCAGTCGCTGGAGCTCCGGTCGGATTTCAGCGGCCGGTGCTCGCGGCTGCGGAGGTCGCTCGTCGGCGAGTCGGAACAAGTGATCCCGCTCGGCGTTCGAGAGCCGGAAGGCCCGCGCCAGTGCGGTGAGGATCTCCCGCGAAGGGCGGGACGCGCGCCCCTGTTCGAGACGGGTGTAGTACTCGACCGAGATGCCCGCGACGTCGGCGAGCTCCTGGCGTCGCAGGCCCGGCACACGCCTGTGAGACAGAGGGGACGCCCCAGGGCGATCCCGGGGCGTCATTTCCGAGCGACGGTGGCGTAGATACTCGCCCAGACCTGACCGCTCATCTCCCACCATGACGTCATTGTCCCCCCCCAGTGGTAGGCGCCGGGCCGGGTGCGTGGCCTTGCGGATACCAGGCTCGACGAAGTCTCCCCGATCATCGAACACTCCGTCAGTGTCGATGGCGGCGGAGAACGCATACGCCGACGCACACCCGCACTCCCACGATCACGCCCCGGAGGCCCCCAGATGACCGCAGCGAACCGAACCCTGATCATGACCGGGGCCACTCGGGGGATCGGCCTGGAAGCCGCGCGAGACATCCTCAGACGCAGCCCCGATACCCACCTTGTGGTACTTGGACGAGGCTCCTCTGCCGTCGAGGTGCTGCCGAGCCTGCGGGGAATCTCTCCGCACGTCTCGACCGTCGACATCGATCTGTCGAGCAAGGTGAGCGTCGCCGCCGCCGGCGCACGGCTGGAAGATCTTCTGGATTCCGGCGAGTTGCCTCCGCTGCGGGGACTTGTCTTCAACGCGGGTGTCCACCTCTCCAACGCGTTGCAGACCACGGTCGACGGATACGAGAGGACCTTTGCCGTGAACGTCATGTCCACCCACCAGCTCCTCAGGCAACTGCACCCTCACATTCAGGCGCCGGCCCGCGTTGTCGTCACGGTGAGCGACGCGCACTTCGGTGATCTTCGGCATACCGGGGGGAGCATGCCCGCACCCCGTTGGGCCATCCCGGAAATCTCCCGACCCGGAGCATTCGACCGTTCCGGGAATGTCCGGGCCGGCCGTCGTGCGTACGTGACGAGCAAACTCGGCGGCGTGCACCTGGTCCACGAATGGGCCCGCCGATTGCCCGACGGCATCGACATCGTCTCTTACAACCCCAGCCTCGTGGTCGGAACCGGGCTCGCACGCGAAACCGGCGGAGCCTTTCCCTTCCTGATGAGTAAAGTCATCCCGCTGTTCACGGTCACCCCCCTCGTGGATACCCCGGTCCCCGCGGGCAAGAAGCTCGCCGACGCCATCCTCAGCGTCACCCCCGCCACGACCGGTGCTTACATCCACCGGAAGAAGGCCACGGCGTCCTCCACCGAGTCCTACGACACCGACCGCGAACGCGCCCTCTGGAATTGGCTGGAACAGGTTCCGCCGACACCCAACTGAGGTCGCCAAGAGCGCCTATGACGCTCGTCCTTGCTGATCGGCTACGGGCGTGTATCGACCCAACCGCAGTCAACTGAACTGAACGGCAAGAAGCGCGGACCTTCTGGCCGCCGACGTTCGACGCGATGATCTCTTTGTCGATCAGGGCGTCTCCGCCGCTCGGACATACGACCGCGGTCGGTCGAGCGCTCGACACCCTTGAGACGGGCGACACGCCATGGGCCGACCATAGGGGACGTCGATACCTCCGCCAGCGGGACAACAACCCGGACGTCGGCCGGCGGCGAGCCCGTACAGTCCGCGACCACCGCACCGTCTGCCCGGTGCGTGCCACATGCGCCGGGCTCGCCCTCCGCGGCGGGCTGGTGGTGCCACGGCGGCCTTGGCGCCGGATTCCTTCCAGCCGCGGGAGTCATAACGATTGCCGGGCAGCGGTCGGCCGACTACGACGACCAACGGGTGACTGCGTCAATCACGACCTGACGGGCAGTCGAGTAGCGGCAGTTGGGGAATATTCGGCAATCGAATGGTCGCGAGTGGGCACCAGGGTGCCATCCGCGACGAGCACGGTGTCCTTGCGGAACCGCGAGGACGAGGGGCGGGTCCCGCGCATTTCCGGTGGACCTCAACGAGTCCGCGTCTGCAGGTCCGCAAGCAGCTCGTCGAGAACTGCCTCCTCTTCGACACGTACACCGTGCTCGGCGAGGGCGGCGGCCAGGGCCGGGTCCCACGGAGTCGCCGCGGGTGAGCCGGTCAGGCCCGGGGCCTCGGCCACTGTGACCACCGCTGCTCGGTAGTGGGCGGCGGTGTAGCGCCACGGCCGCCACGGGACACTTCGCCGTAGCGCCGTGGCGATGCGCACACCACCCCAGTCGAAGTCGCCGTGGTAGAGAAGATCCGCTCCCTGCGCGGACAGACCGCGCAGCAGGGTGAGCGCGGCGGCCGACGGCTGTCCCTGGAGGCACACCAGGGGCGGGCATGCCGGGCCGAAGGTGTCGGCGGCGGAGGACAGCACGGCCGGGTTCTCACAGAGGTGAACGACCCCTGTCGTCGGAACGGCGGGAACCGACGTGAGCCGGGTGAGCGCGCGCAGTGTCAGGATCGCGGGCTCACCCGCGTCGGCCATCCAGTCGAGGACCGGGGTGCCTCGCAGGTTGAGGGAGAGGACGGTCGACGACACGTCGTCCTTGAGCAGGCCCACCGACGCCCATGCTTCTCGTCGCCACACGGCACCGGCGCCGTCGGGGAAGCCCGTGAGGGCACGGAGCCCCGACAGGACCAGAGTGGCGAGTGGTGCCCCCTCGTCCAGGCAGTGGGCACCGGAGAGATACCGCGCCGCGAACGTCGCGCGTGACATCGGGGGTACGACGGGCAGGGAGCGCAGCGCCTTCACAGCGGCCTCCACCAGAGGTCCGGCGGCTTCCGGTGTGCGCGCGAGTCGCCGTACGAGTCCGTCCCGGCGTATCCGCCCGGCCCAGTCGGCCAGCTCGTCGTCCAGGGTGCCGAGCGGGGCGTATGCCTCCTCCCATGCCCGTTCCTCGCCGCGCCGCGCCTCCGCGTGCGGGGTGACGGGGCCGGTGAGTGCCACCACGGCGGGCGCAAGTCCGTCAGGGCTGACACCGGAGCGGCGCAGGATCGCGTCCACGCTGTTGAGGCGTACGGTCAGGGAGCGGCCGGCCTGCGGTGGGCGTCCCAACAGGCTCTCGGCAGCGCTGCGTTGGGTTTCATCCGGGTGTGACAGGGCGACGGTACCGGTGAGTGGCCGGCCGCGCGCCATCCGGTGCCGGGCGCGTTCCACGAGCCAGGCGAGGCCGGGGTCGCCGAGCAGGCGGCCGAGGCGTTCGGCGTCGATCCGCCCTGCGTCCTGTCCGCCCTCGCGCGGTGTCGGGGGCGGGTTCGCCGCCACGACGTCCGTGGGTCCGGCGCGCTCCACGGGTTTCCGCGATCCGGGTCCTCGTTCGGTCGGTGAGGGCGCGGTCACCGAAGGGTTCATCTCCACAGGGACTCCTGGTCTCCGGTGCCGTACTCGACACCGGCCCGCTCCTGGCCGGCGACCGGCCCGCCGGGCTCCGTACCGCGCCGCCGGTCGCTGCCGTCCCACTCCCACCGGGTCACCAGGACGGCGGCGATGTCGTCGACGCGGGAGAGCTGAGCGATGGCGATCCCGGGGACCTGCGGGTAACAGGCCCATTCCCGTTCGCTGGTCATGACGACGTCGAGGTCGAAGGCGCGCAGCAGGCCGAGACACTTGGCGCGGGAGTCGTCGTCCACTCCGGCGAACGCCTCGTCGAGCGTGACCAGGCGTGGGGCGTACGCGCCACCCGCGCTCGCGTAGTGGGAGGACGCCGCGGCGAAGAGGGGCACGGACGCCGCCAGTACCCGTTCACCGCCCGAGGCGGGCCCGGTGGCCGGTACCCACTTGCCGTGCTGATGGCGTTCGACGCCGAACTCGTGCCAGGTCCGGTAGTCGAGGGCAGCGGTCAGGTCTTCCAGCCAGCTGCCGGCGCTGTCGTCGGCCTGTCGGCGCGCGATCTGCTCCTGGAGGAACGCACCGACCGCGGCCCTGTCCTGGGTCGACCACGCGTCGGCGGACTGGCGCAGCCGCTCACGGGCCTGCGCCAGTCCCTGCGGGGCGCGCCGGGACGCCCTCCACACGAGCCTCAGTTTCATTCCGGTCGAGGTCGGGCGCTCCTCCAGTTCCTTGTTCATGGCGCGCACCTGCCTTTCGGCGGCGCCGATGAGTTCCTGAAGCGTCCCCGCGACCTCGGTGATCAGATGGGTCTGAAGGATCTCGCGCTCGTGCGCGGACAGGATCCGGGTCAGTTCGGCGACCTCGGCGGCAAGAGCCTCGGCGAGTTCGGGAACAGCCCGTTCACGGCCCTGGTAGACGATGTCGACCCGCATGCCGTCCTCGCTCGGACGGGCCGTGGCGGTGTGGCCATGCCGGGACAGCGCCTCCTGCAGCCTGCCGAACTCCTCACTCAGACGCTTCTGCACACGCTCCCAGGCCGCGTCCGAGTCGTCCGTGGAGGAGAGCTGGGACTCGATGGCGCGGGCGAGGTTGACGGCCGGGGTCGCCGCCCACGCCCCGCCGTCGCCGTCCGGTACGACGGCATCGGGAAGGGCGACCGCCAGCAGTCCGGTGCACACGTACCGCTGGAGGGCCTCGATGGCGCGTTCGCGGGCGGCGGTCGCTTCGGTGACGTCCTCGGCCAGCCGCTCGATACGTCCCTCGGCGTGGCTGGCGCGCCGGTCCGCGTCGCCGAAGTCGTCCTGGGCCCGCCGCTGTTCGCTCGCGCAGTCGCGTACGGCCGCCGCTGTCTCCTCCAGTCGCCGCTGGAGTTCGGCGACGGCGGCTCCGACGGTGGAGCGCAGGGTGGTGAGCCGTTCGTCCGCGGCGGCGGCGGAACGGGCCGCTTCCGCGGTGCGCTCCGCGAGCTCGGACACCCGGAGTTCGGCCCGGTCCTTCTCCGCCTGCTCGCCGGGGACGGCATGCTCGGCCTCGGCGCGTTCACGCAGCGCCGGCCAGAGCGCCGCGAGGAGGGCGGTGCGGTCGGCGAGCGCCTGGCGTACGGAGCCCAGTCCTGCCCTCTCCGCGGGAAGGGTCATGTCCGCCGCGGTCCCGGTGAGTTCCGCCGCCGCGCGCTCGGCGTCCCCGGTCGCGCGGGTCAGGTCGGCGGCTCGCTCACCGTGCCGCGTACGGGCCCGGCGGGTCGCGTCGGCCGCGGCCGTGACGCGGGCGTGGGCCTGACGCAGGTCGTCCTCGCCCGGTACCGCGGCGAGTTCGGCCTCCAGTACGCCGCGCCGCCGGCCGATCGTGCGCAGCTCTTCGGCCAGTTGCTCCCGCTCCGCCTCCAACGCGGCCAGGGCGATGCGCAGTTCGCGCATCCTGGCGCGGCGTGCTTGCTCCCGCGCGCCCTCTCCCACGTACTGCGCGCTGTCCTTGGTCCAGCTTCCGGTCAGCGCACCGACGCGGAATCGCCCGTCCGCGGAGACCCAGGTGTCGTTGCCGCCGGAGCCTCCGGTCGTCTCTTCGGCGCTGCCGCCGTCCTTTCCGGCCAGCCCGATAGCGGCGAGCAGCCGCTCGACCGTCGGCTCCGCCACGGCGGCCCCCGCGTCCGCGTGGTCCACCGCCGGCCACAGCACGCTGCCGAGGGTGTCTCCGCCGGGCTGGTTCAAGGGGTCGAGCAGCACGTCGTCGCCGTCCGCCGCCACCGCGGAACCGTCCGGCCGCACCCAGGCGTCGAGGAGCCCCGATGCCTCCAGCGCTGCCTCAAGTCCCGCGCGTTCGGACTCGGTGACGTGGGAGCGGAAATCGACGAGCCGCCACAGCGGGGCGCCGAGACCCCTTTCCCGCACATCGGGCGTGCGGGTGTACGGAGCCGACGGACCGCGCTGCCCGCCCGCTTCGAGAGTGGTCAGCTCCTCTGCCGCGAGCCGCTGTCGCTGGGACCTCGCCGCCTCACGATGGGCCAGGTCGGCGGCCCGGTCGGCCAGTTGGGACGCGAGCGTGCGATGGGTCCCGGCCGCCGCCTCACGGGCCGGGTGCGGCCCGTCCAGAGTGCTCACCCAGTTCTGGACCGCGTCGAGGACTCCGGGCAGCCCGGGAATCCGCAACTCCACACAGCCCGACAGGTGTTCCCGCGCGGCGGCGACCAGTGCCCGGCCCGCCTCGGCGACGCTCTCCTCGGCCTCGGCCAGCCTCTCCCCGCTGTGCACGACCTCCTCTTCGGCCTCGTCGGCACGCAACTGGGCGGCCCTGCGCGCCTCCCCGGTCCGCTCGGCCCGCGTGATGAGTTCCTCGACATGCACGACGGCGCGCCGCCTGCGTGCCGTCGCCTCGTCCGCCTCCCGGCGCAGGGCGGCTTCGGAGGCCCCCCGCGTCCGCGGAGCATCGAGCCGGACCGCTGCGCCGTTCTCGGCCAGGCGGTCCTGGACGTCGTCCAGCGTCTCCTGTGCGACGGTGAGCCGATTGCCGGCGGTGGCGAGCCGCCCCAAGGCCCGGGTGTGAGTTTCGGCCGCCGTCCGGCGGTCCGCCTCGGCGCGCGTCAGTTCCCCCGCCGTGCGGGAGGCGTCGGCCGCCGCCTGTTCGAGTGCGCGGGCGTCGCGCATCTCTGGCCCGGTCCGCAGTGTGGCGTCCTGGGCGCTCAGCCGCGCGGCCCGCTCGTCGAGGGCCGCGGCCCTTTCCCCAGCCTTCTTCCGGTCATCCTGGGCCTGTTGGCGCTCGCCCTGCGCTTTGAGGAGTTCACGCTGGAGGTTCTCGTACCGGGCGTGTTCGGTGCGCGGCAGCCGTGCCCGGCGCCGGGAGGCGATACGGGCGTAGCGACGGTAATGGTCGAGGAACCCCGAGGACGCCTGTTCCGCCTCGCGGGCCGCCCGCAGCTCCTCCTTCTCCTCGTCCAGCGACCTGAAGGCCTCCGCGGCGTCGGCGACGACCGCCTGGTCCATCGGTGGCAGCGCCTCTGTCAGCGCCCTGGACAGGGCCGCTTCGTTGGGGCGCTTGGACAACTGTGGCTGGCGCAGCTGGATGAGGAGGTCGACCAGTGCCCCGTAGCGCCGCTCTCCGAGACCGAAAAGCGCTTCGTCGACCGCTCTGCGGTACGTCTTCGCGGTGTCGTACACCATGCCGCGGGCGCCGACGGCCTCCGCGAGCCGGTCCCTGGACAGCGCCGTGCCGGTCGCGTCCAGAAGGTCGAGGTCGGCGCCGATCCGCTGGTCCGTCACCGCGAACCAGTGGCGGGCGATTCCGCGTCCGGCGACCGCTTTGAGCCCGCAGAGGAGGGTACGGAAATGCGCCTCGCCCGTGGTCTCGTCGAGCCGGCCGAACTCGATCCAGGTGTAGCCGAGCCGTTCGGGATGCGGGTGTTCGCCGCCCAGGAGGAGGTTCCACTCCATCCGCTTGCCCGGGTCGCCGTCGGGCTCGACGCGGCGCGCGGAGAGGTCTCCGTCGAGCAGGAACGGCAGGGTGAGGGCGAGTACCTTCGACTTTCCGGTGCCGTTGTTGCCGCGCAGCAGCAGCCGGCCGTCGCGGAACCAGAACTCCTCGACGTCGTAGTGGAACAGGTCGACGAGTCCGATGCGCAGGGGCCGCCACCGGCCGGGCGCGGGGGTGGGGAGCGTGGTCAAGGCGGGGTTCACCTTTCGTTCTTCGCGGTCGTGCCGGCCTGTACGGTCGGCCGGGCGGGCGCCGTCTCTTTGACGACCGGGTCTCCTACCGCGTACCGCGCGAGGGCCGGCCGCGGCAGCACGCCCCGTTCCGTACGCAGGGCGAGCCCCAGCGCACCCAGCTTCTGAAGTGCCTGCTCCACCAACTCGGTTTCCGATCCTGGTTCTCGCGCCGACTTCGACCAGAAACCGCCGTGTTTCAGGGCCAGTTCACGGACCAGGGACGCCAGTTCCGCCGGCTCGACGGGCCCGTCGGCCCGCGCGAGGTGTCCTGCGAGCAGCAGGGTGATGTGCCCGTGCGTGCCCTGCTCCGGCATCCGTACGTCCGTGAGGTCGTCCAGAGGGTCGACCATGGCGATCCCTTCGGCGCGTACCTCCGCGACCAGTCCGGTCATCTCGCCGATGCGCGCCGTGATGAAACCGCGCTGCCGGGTGAGGTAGGCCAGTTCGTCGTCGGTCAGGTCGTCGTAGTACAGCACCGGGCTGTCGAGGAGGACGCGGGTCAGCTTCCAGCGGATCGCGCGGAACCTCAGCTCGTCGCTGTCGAGCGCGGTCTGCGCCGTCATCTCCACCAGGCGTTCCTCGAAGTCCCGCGCTTCGATCAGGGAGGGGCCGCGCCGGACGGCCGGCATCCCCGCCAGTACACGCCGCCGTACGTCGTACAGCACGTCTCCCGATCCGCTGACGTACGCCTCCTCGTCGCCTGCCACCCGACACAGCACACCGAGCCGCAGCAGCAGTCGTACGACGGCGGCGAGGTCCAGGCGCTCGTCCCGCCGCTCCAGGGTGAACGTGATCCCGGTGGAGACGAGTTCGGGGTCCGACGCGGCCAGGACGACCTGCTCGGCGAGCCTTCCGAGCGCGACCTGCGACTCACCCCGTTCCAACGCCGCCAGCGTCAGGCACAGCAGGACGTAGCGACGGCGCGTGAAGGGCAGGGCGGCCCGGCCGGTCTCGCGTGCCGCGTGGGTGGCGTCGGTGAGGGTGCCCGGCGTCTTGCGCAGCCGTGCGGCCTCGGCGTCCGTGCGCAGTGTCCAGCCGACGTTGCGCTCGAACCACTCCCTCAGCTCAGCGGCGTGCCGGCGCACCAGCCGGAACGCGTCGGAGTGGGGCCCGTCGGCGGTGAGCAACGGCTCTTTCAGCAGGGCGCGGGCGGCCCGCTGGAGGTCGGCCTCCCGCTGGCCGTCCAGGACCTCGGTCAGGGGTCCGGTCATCGTTCCTCCCCATCCCGCGGCAGGAGGGCCTTCTGGAGCCCGTACCTGCCGAACCGCGCCGTTCCGCCCTCCAGAACCCCCTCTCGCACAGGCGCGGGCACCGGCCCGGCCGACCCCGCCTCTTCGTTGCCTGCGGACGCGACAGCCACTTCGTCCCGCCCGCTCCTGGGTCCGATGCCGAAGGTCCCGGCGAGGTCGATGATGTCGACCAGATGGTCCGGTCCGCTGAACACCCCGTCTGGCGTGCGCACTTCGGCCGTCGAGCCGTCGTCGAGCGCGGTCAGCCGGATCTCCATCGAGCCGTCCCCGCTGGTGGCCGCGGTGGTGGTCATGCCCGGCCGCCAGGTGGAGAGGGCATCGCCGAGCAGGCGGAGGAACAACTCGAAGGCGAGCGGGTCGAGTTCTCCCAGTCGGGACAGCCGGACCGGGCCGCCCGTGGCGAGACGGGACCGGGCCGCGCCCGCCTGTTCCGCCTGACGGGCGGCGATCGCGGCGAGCCTGCGCTTCGCCTCGCTCCGGTCAGCCACTCCGCGGGGCTTGCCGCGCCGTTCGTAACTGCCGGTGCGGCGCAGTTGGGGGCTGATCCGCAACGGTCGCGCCTCGGCCCACGGGGTCGAGGCCGGCTCCGGCTCGGCGGCCCGTTCGGCGAGGGTGTCCGCGTCGATCGTGAGGTGCCGGGAGGAGTACAGCCCGAACGCCACCCGCCAGAGCCGGTGCCTCGCCTCGTCGTCCGGCGCCCCCGCGAACCAACGCGCCAGTGCGCGGAAATCAGCCGAACGATCCGAACGCCCCGTCCGCCTCTCGTTCAACTGCCGCACCACCGCCAAAAGTTGCGGAATCGACCCGAGTGCCCGCCCACGCAGCAGCCTGGCCTGCGACTCGCGTCCCTCCGCCGACACGAACCACTCCGCGAGCCCGGACCATCGAGCGGCCCACTTCTCCCGCGCCGCCGCCTCCGCGTGTTCGGCGTCCTCGGGGGCGGCGTCGGCGGCCTCACGGGCGGCGGCGAGGCTCAGCAGCGGGCCGACCCGTCCCTGTGCTTCCAGTTCCCCGATCAACAGGGCGATCCGCCCGCCGAGGGTGATGAGGTCCTGGATGAACCGCTCCAGGTACTGGATCAGCCGGTCCTTGTACATCAGGAACGCCTCGACCTCGATGTCGTGCAGGTCGATGGTGCGCTGGAGCGACCCCATGAACGCGCGGGCGTTGTCCGCGAGGTCGCTGAAGCGCGCCGTGAGCACGGACAGGGCGAGATGGGCCTTGGCCGGGTCAGGCTCGTCGTCCGACGCGATCACGAGCAGCGCCCGCAGTTGCGTGACGATGTCGTGCAGCGCGACCGCCTGGAGTTCGCCGCGTCGCCCCAGCAACTCGTCGTATGTTCCCAAGGCGGCCTCGGCCGCCTCACCGGCGCGCGTGAGCTGGTAGATGAACCGCTTGCGGTAGAAGTCCTCGACCGCCGTCACCCGTGCGGTGTCCGGATCGGCCCGCAGATTGCCCCAGGCGACAAGTGCGTCCAGGGCCTTGACCACCGGCTCCACGTCGGCCGGTCTGCTCTCCGCCTCCATGGCGGCGTGCACGTCCTCCGGCCGCAGGTGCACGGCGAACCGCTCCTTGGCTGCCAGGAAGGTGCGCATCACCTGCCGGTACAGGGCAGAGTTCGGAGTGGTCAGGTGTGCGAAGGGGCCGTAGTCGACGGGTTCGTGGCCGGGAGTCTGTGCTGTCATCGCCGCCCATTGTTCCGGACGGGCGACCACTCCTGCGCGTGATGCCCGTTTTCCGTTCGGTGACGTACCGCTCCCAGAGGACGGAGGGAACGGCTGGGTTCCACGTTCCACGAGATCGTGAGCGCGTCCCGTGCCCGGGTCGCCCTGGCAGGGTGCCGCTTCCCCGTCTGCCCGGTCCCTTGGCGCCCACGGGCGCCCCCGACTCTCAGGCCGGTACGTCACAGTGTGCGCCCAGCCCCGGAAAAGCGCCCTCCCGGTAGACGATCCCAGTGTGGAGCGGGTCCGATCCGGTGGCGACACGTACCGTGGCAGCGACCGGTCTCGTTCCCGTGCGGGCACTGAGTCGTAGCCTCGCGTCACGGCCGAGGCCGGAAGGGCCTGTTCACCGTAGAGGTCGGGCCTGCGCACCTCGTGGACGCGCAGCGATGACGTCGTCCACCACGCATGGCGCCTCCGCCGCACCATGAGCCACCCCGCCCGTGTGCGGCTGTTCGCGCAGACCATGTCCACACGCGGTGTTCCCGCCGGCCGCCGACCAGGAGTAAGACGCCGGCCTTCCAGGGGAGACGACCTCCGGACACCGGACTGACCTGGTTCGCCGGCGCCGGGGTCCAAGTGCACGTCCTCCGCAGGATCGCCGGCCACGGTTCACTGACCACCACCCAGCGCTACCCGCACCCGGATGTCCACAAGATCACGGCTGCCGAGGCGGCGCTCTCTGCTCACTTCAACGTGCCGCGCGCACCACGCTCACTGCCGAGCCCCATCGTCATGACCTTGACCCGGTCAAGGGCGCCGGACCCCAACTGGTCGCCAACTGGTCCCCAGAAATGATCAAGGGCCGGTCTCGGATTGCTCCGAAACCGGCCCTGATCTGCGACTGTCTCCAGTCGGGACGACAGGATTTGAACCTGCGACCCCTTGACCCCCAGTCAAGTGCGCTACCAAGCTGCGCCACGTCCCGATGCCCGCCTGACCTGGGGTTTCCCCTGGCCTAACGCGCATGAGAACAATACCGCACTCCGACCGGTGGTCACGAACCGCTTTTCCGTTCCGCGGCGGCCCCGGCAGCCTCGGCGCCTTCGGCGGCGGCGCACTTGACCTCAAGTTAAGTTGAGGTAGCACGGTCATCAGTATGACGACACCGACACCGCAGGCTCCGGCGTACCGCTACCAGGATCTCGACCGACTGCTGTCTCTGATGACCGGCGACGAGAAGCACGGGTCCGCCGCCACCTCCACGCTCGACGCGATCTGGGTGCTCTACGACCGGGTACTGAACGTCTCCCCCACGACGGCCGACGCCCCCGACCGGGACCGTTTCCTGCTGTCGAAGGGGCACGGGCCGATGGCGTACTACGCCGTCCTCGCCGCCAAGGGCTTCTTCCCCGAGTCACTGCTCCCCGGCTTCGGCTCGTACGACTCCCCGCTCGGCCACCACCCCGACCGGCTGCTCGTGCCGGGGGCCGAGATCGGCAGCGGGTCGCTCGGGCACGGGCTGCCGCTCGCCGTCGGGAGCGCGCTCGGGCTGCGGGCGCAGGGGCGTACCGGCTCCAAGGTCTGGGTCCTCATCGGGGACGGCGAGCTGGACGAGGGCAGCAACCACGAGGCCATCGCCTACGCGGGCCCCGCCGGTCTCGAACAGCTGCACACGCTCGTGATCGACAACTCGTCGGCCGCCCACGGCTGGCCGGGCGGAATCGCCTCCCGGTTCACGGCGGCGGGCTGGTCGGCCGTGACCGTCGACGGGCGGGACCACGAGGCGCTGTACGAGGCGTTCACCGCGCCCCATCCCGGTCGGGCACGGGCGGTCGTCGCCCGCGTCGAAGCCCGGTCCTGACCACTCCTGACCACTCCTGACCACCGCGTACCGACTCGGAGGACTCTGATGGACACCATGCGTGAGCGCTTCGCCTCGACCGCTTCCCGGCTGCTGGACGAGGACCCGCGGCTCGCCGTCGTACTCGCCGTGATCGGGCACGACGGCTTCCGCGAGGCGGAACAGCGCCATCCGCACCGGGTGATCGACGTGGGGATCCGCGAGCAACTGCTCGTCGGCGCGGGCGGCGGGATCGCCCTCACCGGGATGCGGCCGATCGTCCACACCTTCGCGAGCTTCCTCATCGAGCGCCCCTTCGAGCAGGTGAAGCTCGACTTCGGGCACCAGGGCGTGGGCGGCGTGCTGGTGAGCGCCGGGGGATCGTACGACTGGCCGTCCGGCGGCTTCACCCATATGTCGCCGGGCGATGTGGCGCTCCTCGACACGCTGGACGGCTGGACCGTGCACGTGCCGGGGCATCCCGACGAGGCCGAGGCCCTGCTGCGCCGCGCCGCGAAGGGCGACGACCGGGTGTACGCGCGGCTGTCGCAGCAGACCAACGCGCGGGCGCTGCCGGTCACCGGGTCCGGCTTCCGGACCGTCCGCGAGGGGAACCACGGCGTGGTGGTCGCGGTCGGGCCGATGCTGGACAGCGTGCTCGCGGCGACGGAAGGGCTCGACACGACGGTGCTGTACGCGACGACCGTCCGCCCCTTCGACGGCGCCGCGCTGCGCCGGGCCGTCGGAGACGGGCGCGCCGCCGAGGCGGTGCTCGTCGAGCCGTATCTCGCCGGCACGTCGACGGCGGCGGCGGACGAGGCGCTGGCCGATGTGCCGCACCGGGTACTCGGGCTGGGGGTGGGCCGGCGCGAGCTGCGCAAGTACGGGGAGATGGACGAGCACCTCAGGGCGCACGGTCTCGACCCCCGGTCGCTGCGCACGCGCATCGCCGGATTCCTGACGGCAGCCGCGTAAGGACGGCTCAGGGCGGCGACTTGGTGACGGCGGCGCCCTGACACCGCCTTCGCGACGGCGGCTCGCAGAACGTACGACCACGCCCGGTCACATTCGGCCCACCGCGCCGGAAAACGACCGACCGCACGTGGCGGCTCCGGTATCCGTGGCTCCGGTGTCCGCAACTCCCGCACCACAGTGGGCGCTTCCGACCCATTGACCCTCCGGAAGCGGGGAACCTACGCTATGCGACGTACTTAAGAAAGCGCTTTCTACCCATCCGTAGCCGCCACCTGCATCGGGAGCGCCCATGAGTAGCCGTCCACCGGAACGACCCCCCATGCGCAGCAGCCGACCGCGAAGGGCGCTGACGCCCTTCACCGTCGTCCTGGCACTGCTCGTGCTCGGACTCGGGGTCGCCTCGCCCCCGCCCGCCCAGGCCGCGGCCTACCGTGTCCTGGTCTTCTCCAAGGTCACCAACTTCGAGCACGAGTCGATTCCGGCCGGGATCGAGGGAATCAAGAAGCTCGGCGAGGAGAACGGCTTCGAGGTGGAGGCGTCCGACGACGCCGCCGATTTCACCGACGCGAACCTCGCGCGCTTCCAGGCGATCGTCTTCAACAACACCAACTCCACGCCGGAATCGGGCGATCTGCTGAACGCGCCCCAGCGCGCCGCGCTCCAGAAGTTCATCCGCGCGGGCGGCGGCTGGGTGGGGCTGCACGCCGCGTCCGCGAGCGAGCGTGACTGGGACTGGTACGAGGGGCTGACCGGAGCGATCTTCGACAAGCACCCCGCGGTCCAGACCGGCCGCGTGAAGGTGCTCGACCAGGCGCACCCCTCCACCAAGGGACTTCCCGAACTCTGGGAGCGTACGGAGGAGTGGTACAACTGGCGCACCAACCCGACGGGCAAGGTGCACACGCTCGCGCAGATCAAGGTCAACGACGGCATCACCGGGCTCGACGAGGGCGTCAACCACCCGTGGTCCTGGTGCCAGAACTACGACGGCGGGCGTTCCTGGTTCACCGCCGGCGGCCATGACCCGTCCGCGTTCGGCGAGGAGAACTTCCTCAAGCACCTGCTCGGCGGCATCCAGTGGGCGGCCGGCAACAAGCCCGGCGACTGCTCCGCCACCAAGACGGGGTCCTTCGAGCGTACGCGGTTGGCGACCGACCTCTCCGACCCGTACGAGCTGGCCGTGACCCCCGACCGCCGGGTGATCTACATCGAGCGCACGGGCAAGCTCCAGGTTCTCGACCAGGCGACGAGCGAGACGACCACCGCTCTCGACTTCGACTTCAGCCTGAAGATGACGGAGCAGTCCGACGGGCTCATCGGGCTGACGCTCGATCCGGGATTCGCCGAGAACAACTGGCTCTATCTGCTGCACTCCGACAAGGAGAAGAAACAGCTCAACCTGTCGCGCTACACGCTCACCGGGAACACCGTCGACCCGGCGTCCGAGAAGCGGGTCCTGGAGATCCCCACCGACCGCGACGACCAACGCGCCAATGTGCACATGGCGGGCTCGCTCGCCTTCGACAAGAACGGCGACCTGTACGTCGCGACCGGCGACAACACCGACCCGTTCGTCTCCGACAACTTCACACCGATCGACGAGCGCGCGGGCCGGGCCGTGTTCGACGCGCAGCGCACCTCGGGCAACACGAACGACCTGCGCGGCAAGGTTCTGCGGATCACCCCCGAGGACGACGGGACGTACTCCATCCCGGAGGGGAACCTCTTCGCGCCCGGCACGGACAAGACGCGTCCCGAGGTGTACGCGATGGGGCTGCGCAACGTCTTCCGTATCACCACCGATCCGAAGACCGGGGCGCTGCTGGTGGGCGACTACGGACCCGACTCTCGGACGGCGGACCCGAACCGCGGCCCCGAGGGCACGGTCGAGTTCAACCGCGTACCGAAGGCGGCGAACCTCGGCTGGCCGTACTGCATCGGCGGCAACACCCCCTTCAACGACTACGACTTCGCGACCAAGGTCTCGGGGGCGAAGTTCGACTGCGCCGACCCGGTCAACGAGTCGCCGAACAACACCGGTCTGCGTGAGCTGCCGCCGGCCACGGCGGCGACGGCCTGGTACCAGTTCTCCGGATCGACCCAGTACCCCGAGATCGGCGGCGGCGGTGCGCCGATGAGCGGTCCGGTCTACGACTACGACCCCGACAACCCGTCGCCCACGAAGTTCCCCGAGTACTTCGACGCGAAGTGGTTCAACTTCGACCTGAACCAGAACTGGTTCAAGACGTTCTCCCTCCTGAGCAAGGACCAGTCCTTCACCGACCCGCGCTTCCCGCCGGCCAAGGCGGGTGACATCCAGTCGATCAACAACGTCTTCACCGATATGAAGTGGAACCAGGCGTTCGAGGCTGATTTCGGGCCGGACGGCTCCATGTACGTGATCGACTTCGGGCTCGGCTCGGGCGCCGGCCGTACGGGCGTGATCAACCAGGGCACCGGCATCTACCGCATCGACTACGTCGGTGACGGCACGCTGCCCACCGCCAGGATCACCACCACGTCCGACACCGGCCCGGGGCCGCGCAGCGTGAAGTTCTCCAGCGAGGGTTCCGGCCTGCCGGGGGGCAAGCCGGTCACCTACGCCTGGGACTTCGACGGGGACGGCACCGTCGACTCCACGAAGGCCAACCCGAGCCACATCTACACCGACAAGGGCGTCTTCACCGCGCGGCTGACGGTCACCGCTGCCGACAAGCTGTCGGCGCAGGCCACGCGGGAGATCACCGTGGGCAACACGCGCCCGGTGCTCACCGTCCAACAGGCCCCGGACGGCGGCATGTTCAGCCTCGGCGACACCGTCCCCTTCACGGTGAAGGTCACCGACCGCGAGGACGGCAAGGGTGCGGCGATCGACTGCGCACGCGTCAAGGTCGAAGCGCGGCTCGGCCACGGGACCACGCTGCACCCGGCGCAGTCCAAGCAGGGCTGCACGGGTGAGTTCGCCGTGCCGGCGACCGACGAGCACGCGAACCAGGATCTCTTCTACCGCGTCACCGCCAGCTATCAGGACGACGGCGGCGAAGGTGAAGGCGTTCCCGTGCTGACGGGTACCGCCACGTCGAATCTGAAGTCCTCCTACCGCGAGGGCGAGTTCTTCAGCGCCACCGGCGGTGAGAACGGCGGCGTCACCGTGGGCGCGCGGGCCGAGGCGTCCGGCGGCAAGCGCGTCATCGAGGTCGAGCACGGCGACTGGGTCGCGTACGACCCGGTGAATCTCACCGGGGTCCAGTCCGTCACGGTCGGCGCGTCCTCGGGCGGCACCGGCGGCACCATCGAGTTCCGCAACGGCTCGCCGACCGGCCCGCTGATGGGCTCGGTCACCGTCCCGAACACCGGCGACTGGACGAACTTCGTCTCGCCGACCACTCAACTCAGGCCGGTCGGAGGCACGGTGAAGATGTACGCGGTCTTCAGCAACCCGGACTGGAAGCCGGACGGGCAGGACGTGCTGTCGCTCGACTGGCTGCACTTCAACGGCCGCGGGGTGGAGCGCAAGCCGGGGACGAGCGTCACCGTCGCCACCTCGGTGGAGGAGGGTGCGGCGCCGCTGGCCACCAAGCTGACCGGCTCGGTGAAGCTCGCCGAGGGCCGGACCGTCGCCTCGTACCGCTGGAACTTCGGCGACAACTCCAAGCCGACGGGCGAGCAGGGGGCGAGCGCGAGCCACACGTACACGCGGCCGGGCGCCTACACGGCGCACCTCACGGTCACGGACGACAAGGGCGACACGACGACCGGCGCCGTCGAGATCAACGCACGCTGAATCCGGGCGAGTTGGGTTCGGGCGCGAGTTGGGTTCGGGCGAGCCGGACGAGTTGGACGAGCCGGACGAATCGAGAGAAGAGGTCACGTGAGGGTGAACGGCACACGAAGAGCGTTCCTGGGTACGGCGGCGGCGGGGCTGGCCGCGGTCGGTCTGGCGTCGACGGCGACCACCGCCCACGCGGCGGAGTCCGGCCGGCACCACGACCCGCGGTGCCGGCGGCGGATCCCGCGCGACGGCATCGGCATGCACCTGTACACGATGCGTTCCGTCCTGGAGACGGACTTCGAGGGGACGCTGGAGCGGCTGGCGGACATCGGCTACGCGACGGTCGGCGTCAGCGGGCGGTACGGCCGCAACGCCACACAGATCCGGCAGGTGTTGGACGACGTCGGCCTCAAGGCCGTTCTGGAGCACGTCGGTTACACCACGGTGGCGGGCGCCGGCCTCCAGCAGGCCATCACGGACGTCCATACGCTGGGCGGCAAGTGGGTCGTCGTCCCGAGCCTGCCGTCCGCGATGCACACCCCCGCGGGCTACCGCGAGGCGGCGGCGGCGATGAACAGGGCGGGCAAGGCGGCGCGTGAGTCGGGTCTCGGCCCGGTGCTCTTCCACAACCACGACGCGGACCACAGGGTGGTCGAGGGCGAGGTGCTGTACGACATCCTGCTCAACGAGACCGACCCGGAGTACGTGGGCTTCGAACTCGACGTCTACTGGGCGGCGAAGGGCGGTGCGGACCCACGCCGGCTGTTCGTGGACGAGGGGCCGCGCTTCCCGGCGCTGCACGTCAAGGACATGGCCGCGAACGGCGACTTCGCGGACGTCGGGTCGGGCGTCCTGGACTTCGCGGAGATGTTCGAGACGGCGCACCGGGGCGGCGTACGGCAGTGGCTGGTCGAACACGACTCGCCGAAGGACCCGTTCGCCACGGCCCTCAACAGCTACCGCCATCTGTCGAGGCTGCGGTACTGACGCGGTAACCGGAAGGATTCACCAGCGCCGTCCGGTGGCCGGTTCGTCCTCGATCGCCGGACGGGCCGCGTGTGCGGCCCGTCCGGCGATCGAGGACAGGCGCGGCCCAAGAGCCGCGCGACCTGATGGAGCGTCACGCACCCCTCGACGGGCCGCACGGCCGGTCGAGGGGTGCGGTGCTGTCCTCAAGTGCCGGGCGGCGCCGCGTAACAGTGCACCTGGACGATCTGGTCCGGTCCCCACCGCTGCTCCCCCGTCGCCATGAGCGTCCAGCCCTGGCGTTCGTACAGCGCCGCCGCCGACCGGTCGGACGTCACGACGTCCAGTACGGGATGCAGCCCGCGCTCACGGGCGTCGCGGACCGTCTCGGCAAGGAGCAGCGCGCCGATCCCGTGGCCTCGGGCCTGCGGTGAGACGAACAGCCGGCTGACCACGGCCGTCTTCTCCGGTCCCGCGCCGGTGCGCGCGCCCCAGTGGACGGGCGCGGCGTCATCGGGCCGGGCGCGGGAGAGGCAGATGTGGCCGACGACGACGCCGTCGAGCAGCGCCACCCAGGCGGGTGGCGACTCAGGCGGCGCCAGCCAACCCGCCGGATCCTGGGGCCAGTTGACCGGGTAGCCGTCGCTCTCGTGGACCTCGGCCAGTACGCGGACACACGCGTCGAGGTCGGAGTCGACCCGGCGCCGGACGGAGATACGTTCATGACTCACCGGCGCAGCCAATCACAGCACCGGCCGCGCGGACACCCGATATCCGCGCGGCCGGGCGGACAGCGAGCCGCCCTTCCCACCACAGGGGCGGGAAGGGCGGCCGGGTGTGGCACCGGTCGCGTACTCAGTCCTCCGACGAAGCCGCCCCCAGCAGCTCCCTGATGTGCGTCGTCGCCTCACGGAACTCCGGCCGGGCCAGGGTCGCCACGTAATCCCGCTCCGGCGGCAGCCCCACGTCGATGATCTCCGTGATCGTGCCGGGCCGAGGGCTCATGACCACGACCCGGTTCGCCAGGTAGACCGCCTCCGAGATGGAGTGGGTGACCAGCAGCACGGTCGTGCCGGTCTCCCGCCAGATGCGGTTCAGCTCCATGTTCATCTGCTCGCGCGTGAGCGCGTCCAGCGCGCCGAACGGCTCGTCCATCAGCAGGACCGGCGGCTGGTGCAGCAGCGCCCGGCACAGGGCCACCCGCTGCTGCATCCCGCCGGACAGCTCGTGCGGATAGGCGTCCTCGAAGCCCCCGAGGCCGGTCATCCTGATCAGCTCGTCCGCGCGTTCGCGGGCCACCACGTTCGGCATCCGGCGCATCTCGGCCTGGAGCAGGATGTTGCGCCGGGCGCTGCGCCACTCCAGCAGGGCGGCCCGCTGGAAGACGTAACCGATGTCGGGGCGTGGCCCGTCGACCTGCTCGCCGTGCAGCAGTACGTCACCCGCGGACGCCTTCAGCAGTCCGGCGACCAGCTTGAGCAGCGTCGACTTGCCGCACCCCGAGGGGCCGACGATCGCCACGAACTCGCCCATCGGCACATCGAGCGACACATCCCGCAGGGCGGTGACGTCGCGGTCCTTCGTACGGAACCGGACGGCCACGTCGTTCAGGGAGACGGCCGCCGTGCCGTCGGCACTCGCGCCGTCCGTGCTCGGACCGCTCTTGCTCAGACCGCTCTTGCTCACGCCATGCTCCCGGAGAGTCGCTTCCCTGGGCATCGTCATCCCTTCAGTGCCGAGCTGTCCCAGTAATCCGCCGGCGCCTTGGGGTTCTTCACGAGACCGGCCTCGGCGAAGACGTCGATGGTCGCCTGCCAGTCGGCCTCGGTGTTGAGCCCGGGAGCCTTGCCCTGGGTCGAGTCGGTGTGCAGCAGCGTCATCGTCGTCGCGAACTGCTCGGTCAGTACGGCCTTCGGCGGCAGTTGCTCGGACGCGCCGTCCATCGCGGCGACCGCCGGCTCCGGCGCCTTCTCGGCGGCGGCCCACGCCTCGCTGACCGCGGCGGCCATGCGCTTGGTGAGGTCGGCGTCCTGCTTGAGGATCTTCTGGCCGACGATCAGGCCGTTGGAGTAGAAGTTGAGCCCGTGCTCCGAGAAGCGCAGGTACTCGACGTCCTTCTTGGCCTTGTCCGCCATGGTCGGGCCCTGGTCGCTCGCGTAGCCGAGCAGCGCGTCCGTCTTCCCGGAGATCACCGCGGCGATCTTGCCCGCCGGGTCGGTGTTCTGGATCTTGACGTCGGACAGCTTGAGGTTGTTCTTCTCCAGGAAGATCGGGAACGTCTTGGTGAGCGCGTCACCCGCCGTGCCCGCGATCGTCTTGCCCTTGATGTCGGCGGGCGTCTTGATGTTCTGGTCGGCGAAGAACTGCACGGACGACGGTGTCGTCTGGAGCATCACACCGAGGCTCTTGACGTTGACGCCCTGGTCGACGCCGCTGATCACGGCGGGGGTGTCGGCCCAGCCGAAGTCGGTCTGCCCGGCGGCGGTCGCCTGGACGGTCTTCTGCGATCCCTGGCCCGCCCTGATCTCCAGGTCGATGCCGTGCTTCTCGAAGATCTTCTGCTTGACGCCGTAGTAGAAGGGCGCGTGTTCGCCGTACGGGTACCAGTTGAGCGTCAGCGTCACCTTGTCGAGCTTCTTGCCGGAGTCGCTGGTGGTGGTCTTGTCGCCGTCCTCGCCGCAGGCGGTGGCGACCAGGAGAAGCGGCACGAGGCCGATCAGGAGTCTGCGGGAGTGCATGGCTGGCCCTTCTCGGAGGAGAGGTCGGGGTCGGTGGGTCGGGTCCGGTGGATCGGTCGGTGGGTGGGTCGGTGGATCGGTCCGTGGGTGGGTCCGTCGGCCGGCCTCATCAGAACGAGGTCGTGACGTTGCTGTCCCGGCGGCTGGCGTGCCAGGGCAGGAGGAGCTTCTCGGCGATCTCGACCAGGACGAACAGGACGACGCCGATCAGAGACATGACGATCAGGCCCGCGAAGAGCATCGGGGTGTCGAGGTTGCCGTTGGCCT
The DNA here is from genome assembly GCF_045040315.1 of Streptomyces sp. NBC_01508. Lineage (NCBI taxonomy): Bacteria > Bacillati > Actinomycetota > Actinomycetes > Kitasatosporales > Streptomycetaceae > Streptomyces > Streptomyces sp. NBC_01508. The sequence goes on from NZ_CP109419.1 coordinate 919,944, forward strand.
GGAGGATCACGTAGCCCAGGCCCTCGTTGGCGCCGACGAACTCACCGACGACCGCGCCGGTGACCGCGAGCGTCACCGCGACCTTGAGGCCCGAGAACAGATGCGGCAGCGACGCCGGGAAGCGGATCTTGACGAAGGTCTGCCACGGCTTCGCCCCCATCGTCGCGGAGAGCTGGAGCATCTCGGGGTCGACCGCCTTGAGGCCGGTGACCATGGAGATCACAACCGGGAAGAAGGCGATGAGCACCGCGATGAGGACCTTCGGCGTGATGCCGAAGCCGAGCCAGACGACGAACAGCGGCGCGATGGCGATCTTCGGTACGACCTGGGCGAAGAGCAGGATCGGGTAGAGGGTCTTCTCGACGGTCGACGAGTAGACCATGACGACGGCGGCGAGCACCCCGACGACGACCGCGATGACGAAGCCGAGCAGGGTCTCGTAGGTGGTCACCCAGGTGTGTTCCCAGATGTAACTCGTCTTGCCCGTCAGCACGTCCAGGGTGGCTCCGGGCGAGGGGACGAGATACGGCTCGACCAGTTCGGCGGCGGCGACGGCCCACCACGCGACGAAGCACGCGAGCAGCAGCGCGACGGGCCGCCAGCTGGTCTCGACGGCCTTGCCGAACCGCTCCCCCGCTCCTGGCCTGTTCCGTGCGGCGACTCCCGCGATCTCTTTGGTCGGTCCCGGCATGACGCTCTGGCTCACAGTGAACTCCTCGGGAATCAGGAGCGGTTACGTACCGCGGTCCGATCCTCTGCTGTACCGACTGCCGAACTGCCGTACCGGAAGAAGCGCTTTCAGAAAGCGCTTTCTGGTAAGGTGATCGCCACGCTAATCACTGCTTGTCCGAACGGTCAATAGGTCGTCCGGAAGTTTCCGGGCCCCGCCAGGGGACCTGCCCGCTGCCGCGACTCGGGGGCCGTCTTGAGTGAACGGGAAGCAAGTGCCCATGTGACGCTGGACGTCGTGGCGCGCCACGCGGGCGTCTCCCTGGCGACCGCGTCCAGAGCCCTGAACGGCACGACGCGCGTCCGGGAGGAACTGCGGGACCGGGTGCGGGCGGCGGCGGATTTGCTCGGTTACATCCCCAACGCACACGCCCAGGCGCTTGCCAGTTCGTCCAGCAACACGGTCGGACTGATCTGCCACGACGTGGGCGACCCGTACTTCGCCGCGATCGCCGACGGGGTGATGCGGGCGGCGGCCGAACAGGACGTCCTGGTCATGCTCGCGAGCACGTTCCGCGAACCGGCCAGGGAGATCGAGTACGTCTCCATCCTGCGCGCCCAGCGCGCCCGCGCCATCCTGCTGATCGGCTCCGGCTTCCAGGACCGCACCTGGGAAAGGGCGTTGACCGCCGAGCTGGACCCGTACATCCGCGCGGGCGGCCGGGTCGCCGTCGTCAGCCGGCACCGCAGCGTGCGCGCCGACGCCGTGCTGCCCGAGAACCGCGCGGGCGCGGCGGCGCTCGCCCGCGCGCTGCTGGCGCTCGGCCACCGGCGGTTCGCCGTGCTGAGCGGGCCGCCCAGCCTCACCACCGTCGCCGACCGGTTGGCCGGCTTCCGCGAGGGGCTGGCCGAGTCGGGCGTCGCGCTCGGTCCCGAATGCGTCGTAGAAGGCGCTTTCACCCGTGACGGCGGTTATGCCGCCGCCCGCGAACTGCTCACCCGGCCGACCCGCCCCACCTGCGTGTTCGGCGTGACCGACGTGATGGCGGTGGGCGCGCTTGCCGCGTTCCGGGAGGCGGGCATCGACGTGCCCCGCGACATCTCGCTCGCGGGCTTCGACGACATCCCGCTCGTCCGGGAGTTGACTCCGCCGCTCACCACCGTCGCCCTGCCGCTGACCGCCATGGGGCAGCACGCGATCTCGCTGGCGCTGCGCGAGCCGCACGGGCAGCGTTCGCGGGTGCTCCGGCTGGGCGGCGAGGTCGTCCTGCGGGCGAGCACGGGGCCGCCGCCGACCGCCGCCATCGATGGAGGAGAAGTGACGTGACAGAGGATCTGGCCGCCATGAGGATCGACCGCGTCGAGACGTTCGCCGTCGAACTGCCCACCCACCGCTCCTTCGGCGTCGCGGGCGGCTCCGTGGCCGTCGCCGGTACCCCGTCCGTCCGGATCCTGGTCCGGGTCGGCGCGGACGGGCTGTACGGGTGGGGCGAGGCGACCCCGATCCCCGCCTGGACGTACGAGACCGCCGAGTCCATCGTGACGACCATCGACCGCTATCTGGCGCCCGCGATCATCGGCACGCCCGTCTGGAACCTGGACGCCGTCGACACCGCCTTCGACCGGGCGGTCAACCGCGGCTTCACCATCGGCGCGCCCCTCGCCAAGAGCGCCGTGGACGTGGCGCTGCACGATCTGCTGGGCCGGGCGGCGGGCGTGCCGCTCGGCGTGCTTTGGGGGCAACGGCGTGCGGAGTCGGTCGAGTTGGGCTGGATCGTCTCGGGCCAGTCGCCCGCCGAGGTGGGTGACAGCGTCGCCGAGGGCAGGGCCGAGGGATATCGCGCGTTCAAGGTCAAGGTCGGTCTGCACGACGAGGACACCGACGCGGCCGTGGTGGCCGCCGTACGCGCACACGCCCCCGACGCGCCGCTGTGGGTCGACGCCAACCAGGCGTACACCGTGCCCGTCGCCCTGCGGATGGCCCGGCGGCTCGACGCGCTCGGGGTCACCGCCTTCGAACAGCCCCTGCCCGCCAACGACATCGCCGGGCTGCGGCGGCTGCGGGACCTGTCGGCCGTGCCGGTGGCGCTCGACGAGAGCCTGCGGCATCCGAGCGATCTGGCGACGTTCGTCCGGCTCGGGGCGGTCGACGTCGCGATCGCCAAGGTTCAGCGCGGCGGCGGCCTGACGCTCTCCCGTCGGCTGTGCGCGCTCGCCGAGGACTGCGGGGTCGAGCTGATGGGCTCGGGGCTCACCGAGTCGGACCTCGGGCTGGCCGCCTCGCTGCACCTGTTCGCGGCGTACGGCATCACGACGCCGGTCGATCTCAACGGCCGCCAGTTCATCGGCTCGCCGTACGCGGTGGAGACCGTGCGGGTGGCGAACGGGACCGCGTGGGTGCCCGAGGGGCCGGGCCTCGGGGTGGAGGTGGACGAGTCGGTGGTACGCGAACTGGCCGTCGACGTACTGGAGCGCCGCACGACAGCGTAATTGACGGCCCGTCAGATACCTAAGACACCCGTCAGATACCACCGTCCTCCCTGCCGCCCTCCCTGCGGTGTATCTGCTCGGACAGCTCGGCGGCCAGCGACTTGACCGTCTCCAGGCCGGCTCTCCCCCAGTGCCGGGGCTGGTTGTCCACGACGCAGACGGTGCCGAGCGCGATACCGGTCCGGTCGATGAGCGGCACGCCCAAGTAGGAGCGCAGGCCGGTCTCGTCGACGATGGCATTGCCGGCGAACCTCGGGAAGTCGCGTACGTCCTCCAGGACGAGCGCCTTGCGCCGTACCACCACATGGGGGCAGTAGCCGTGGTCCCGGTCCCTGAAGCGGCCGGGCTCGGGCGCCGGGGTGTGCAGCCCGGCGTAGAACTGCCGTTGTTCGTCCATGAAGTTGACCATCGCGTAGGGCGTGCCCGCGAGTTGGGCGAGGTGGAGCGCGAAGGCGTCGAAGGCCGGCTCGGGCCGTTCGCCGAGCCCGAGCCCAAGTCCAACTCCGAGCAGGCGCAGGCGCCGTACCCGGTCGGGCGCGTCCCGGTCGACGGGGGTGAGCAGCAGCCGGCCGATGGGGTCGTAACTCATCACGCCACCCCGTCGTCCGGGCCGACGCCGCTGGGAACGGTGGTCTCGGACACCGCGGCGGCCGGGACGGCGGTGAGCAGGTGCTGGACGAGTGTGACCAGCGTCTGGATCCCGGAGCTGGCGAGGCGGGCGTCGCATATCACGACGGGCACGTCCGGCCTGAGGTCGATCGCCGCCCGCACTTCCTCCGGGTCGTAGCGGTGGCCGCCGTCGAACTCGTTGACCGCGACGACGAATCCGATCCCGCGCTGCTCGAAGAAGTCCACGGCGGAGAAGGAGTTCTCCAGCCGCCGGGTGTCGGCCAGGACGATCGCGCCGAGGGCGCCCCGGCAGAGTTCGTCCCACATGAACCAGAAGCGTTCCTGGCCGGGCGTGCCGAAGAGATAGAGCACATGCCGCTCGTCGAGCGTCATCCGGCCGAAGTCCATGGCGACGGTGGTCGAGGTCTTCAGTTCGACACCCGTCAGATCGTCCGTCTCGGCCCCGACCTGTGTCAGCAGTTCCTCGGTGCTCAGCGGGGCGATCTCGCTGACCGATCCCACGAATGTCGTCTTGCCGACCCCGAAACCACCGGCCACCAGGACCTTGAGCGCGGTGGGAAAAGGGGTGGCGAAGGAGTCAGAGCTGTCGTCGTAGGCCATCGAGTACTGCCTCCAGAAGGGAACAGTCGCTGGGATTGTCGAAGTTGTGCGGCGGCCGGACGGTCACCGCGCCGCTGTTCATCAGGTCGGACAGCAGGATCTTCGTGACGACGGCGGGCAGCCGCAGATGCCCGGCGATCTCCGCCACCGATGTCGGCCCCTGGCAGAGGCCGAGCGCCTCGCTGTGCTCGGGGCCGAGATACATCTGGGTCGCGGCGGCTCCCGTGGCCATGACCAGCGACAGCAGATCCAGCTCCACCGTGGGTCGGGTCCGGCCGCCGCTGACCGTGTACGGGCGGATGAGCCGGCCCGCCGCGTCGTCCAGCCACGGACCATCCGTCGGGACCGTCACAGTCACTGCCCCGTGACGCTCGATGTGGCGCCGGCCGCCTGCCTGACCGGCGTCGCCAGATACGGCCTGACGCTCTTGACCAGCATCGCCATCTCGTAGCCGAGGACGGCGGCGTCCGCCTCGCGGCCGGCCAGCACGGCCAGGCAGGTGCCGGAACCCGCCGTGGAGACGAAGAGCAGGGTGGCGTCCAGCTCCACCACCACCTGGCGCACCTCGCTGCTGTCGCCGAAGCGGGCGCCGGCGCTGCGGCCGAGCGAGTAGAGGCCGGAGGCGAGAGCGGCCATGTGGTCGGCGCTGTCGGGGTCGAGGCCGTGGACGGATCTGACGAGTCCGTCGGAGGAGAGGAGTACCGCGCTGCGGGTGTAGGGCACCCGTTGGACCAGGCCGCTGAGCAGCCAGTCGAGGTCGGAGACGTGGCCTGTCGGCGCATCGCTCGCCATGGTGATCTACTCCTTGAGGGGGTTGTCTCGGTCGTGGCGTCGCGGATCCGGCAGTTCCGTCACGGGGGCGGGTGCGGGGGCAGGCGCGAGGGCGGGATCGGGTCCGGGGCCGGGTCCGGGGTCGCCGGCGGGCTGGGCCTCGGCGAGGCCGATACCGCGCTGGAAGGCGGCCATCAGACCGGGATCGTGCAGCGCCTGTTCGGCGTCGCCGGGCGGGGCTGGCGCGTCCCTCAGCTGGGGGACGAGGTGCTCCTGGCTGCGGCGCTTGGGCAGTTGGGGCCGGTCCATGGTGCCGCGCACGACTCCGGGTACGGAGAGGTCGTCGGACACCGGTGGGAACTCGGGCCTGATTTCGGGCTGGAGTTCGGACTGGAATCCGGGCTGGAGCGGGGCCTGTGGCTGTGGGTGCCGCCCCGGCTCGGGCGGCCGGGGACGCGCGGCGCGCTCACCGCGTACGGGCAGCGCCCGGCGTCCGGAGGTCCGCCGGTGCGACGGGCGCGGCCCTTGGGGCTGCGGGTGTGCGGGTACGGGCGGGGGCGCCGGGGCCGCCTCCTGCACCGGCAGAGGCGCGGGCACCGGCGCGGGCACGGATGTGTGCACGGGAGCGGGCACGGACACCGGCACGGGTGTGGGTGTGGGCACGGGCGCGCCCGGCGCCTGTCCTTCGGCCCGCCCCGCTCCGTCCCCATCCGCGCCCCCGCCCAACAGCGCCTGCGGCAGCACGAGCACGGCCTGGATGCCGCCGTAGATGTTGGCGTGCAGCCGGACGGCGATGCCGTGCCGGCGGGCGAGCGCCGACACCACGAACAGCCCGATCCGTCCGTCCTGGAGGAGATGGGCGACATTGACCTGGTCGGGGTCGGCGAGCAGGGCGTTCATCCGCTTCTGCTCGTCGGCGGGCATGCCGAGCCCGCGGTCCTCGACCTCGATGGCCAGTCCGGCGGTCACCTGCTGGGCGCGGAGCAGGACTTGGGTGTGCGGCGCGGAGAACAGGGTGGCGTTCTCGACCAGTTCGGCCAGCAGATGGACGACGTCGGCCACGGCGTGGCCGCGCACGGTGCCGTTGACGGGCGGCACGAGTTTGACGCGCGGGTACTGCTCCACCTCGGCGACGGCCGAGCGCAGCACCTCGGTCAGCGTGACCGGCCGGCTCCACTGGCGGCGCGAGATGGCCCCGCCCAGTACGGCCAGATTCTCGGCGTGCCTGCGGATGCGGGTGGCCAGGTGGTCGACGTGGAAGAGACCTTTCAGCAGATCCGGGTCCTCGACCTTGTTCTCCAACTCGTCGAGGAGCTGGATCTCCCGGTGCACCAGTGACTGGAGCCTGCGGGCGAGATTGACGAAGACCTCGACCTTCTGTTCGTTGCCGACGCTGCTCGACAGCCTGGACGCCTGGACGACGGCCGTGACCGCGGCGTCCTGGGACCGCCCCAGTTCCTGGGCGAGCAGGTCCAGTTCGTCACCGACCGGCGCCTTCAGCACGGGTGGGCGGCGCGGCGGCGGGCCTTCGCCGCGCCGCAGCTGTTCCACGACGCCGCGCAGGTCGGCCTGGGCACGGGTGCTGGACCGGCGCAGCGCGTTGCAGCGGTCGAGTACGGACCGGGCCACGCGGTCGGCACCGACGGCGGCGGCCGTGGCCGCGACGACGCCGATCAGCACCGTACCGACGACGGCGGCCCAGATCTCGGCGGTCGGCGCCACCTCGCCGGAACGGACGACGACGAGCACGGCGAGCAGGCCGCTGAGTGTGGTCGTAACGGTCGGCACCACGGCGGCGCGCAGGAGTTGGGGGCGTATACGGGCTTCGGGCGGTGCCGGCGCGGTCGGCTCGGGTGCGGCCGGGTGCCCGCCCTTGGCCGGCGGCGCCTTGGCCGAGGGCGTGCGGGTGCCCGGCCGGCCGTGCCGGCCGCCTTCTCGGCGGTCGGGTCGCGCGGTGGCTGCGCGAAGTTGCGACATCAGTGTCCTCGGTACGTGGGGCAGGCGGACATGCGAAAGAAGCCCAGCGTTGATCGCCGAGCACACACGGTAGTTGGCGAATGGTCAGTCGCGGCGGGCAGTTGACAAACTTGCCCACAGAGCATCCCGCTCTGGTATGAGCTATCGCACAACAGTCCGAAACAGCGCAATCGCACCGAGGGCCGGAGCGGTTGCCCATATCTCCGGCCCTCATCCGCCCGGCGTCCTACGTCCTACGGGCGCCCGGCCCCTCGATCACTCGATCACTCGATCACTCGATCACTCGGCGGCGAGGATCACCGAACGGGTGAGGTGGCGCGGCCGGTCCGGGTCGAGGCCCCGCGCGTCGGCGAGCGCGAGCGCGAGGCGCTGGATCCGTACCAGCTCGGCCAGCGGGTCGAGTTCACCGGCCACCCACAGTCCGCCGGTCCCGCCGACCTGCTCGGCGAGACCGTCCGGCGCGGGACCGAGCAGCCAGGTCGCGGTGCCCTCGGTGGTGATGCTGATGGGGCCGTGCCGGTACTCCATCGCGGGGTACGACTCCGTCCAGGCGAGCGCCGCCTCCCGCATCTTGAGCGCGCCCTCGTTGGCCAGCCCGACGGTCCAGCCCTGCCCCAGGAAGGTGAACTGCGAGCAGTCGGTGACCCCTTCGGGCAGCGGCTCCAGTACGGCCCGCCTCCCGTCGGCGACCACCGCGTCGCTGTGCAGGCCCAGGTGGGCACGGAGCAGCGTGAGGGCCGTGGTGGCGAACCGGGTCTGCACGACGGACCGTTCGTCGGCGAAGTCGAGGACGACCAGGTCGTCGGCGGCCGAGCGGATCGGCGTCTCGGGGTCCGCGGTGATCGCGGTCGTCCGGGCGGCCGTGCCGCGGGCGGCGGCCAGCAGCTGGAGCACTTCGGTGGTGGTGCCGGACCGGGTCAGGGCCACAACCCGGTCGTAGGGGCGGCCCGCCGGGAATTCGGAGGCGGCGAAGGCGTCGGTCTCGCCCTGACCGGCACCCTCCCTGAGCGCCGCGTACGCCTGGGCCATGTAGTACGAGGTGCCGCAGCCGACGACGGCGGTGCGCTCGCCGGCCTCGGGCAGTTGGCCCGAGCCGCGCAGCCCGTCGGCCAGCTCCGCCGCCTGGCTCCAGCTCTCGGGCTGACTGGCCAGTTCCGTGTGGACAAACGTCACGTCGACTCTCCACTCTCATCAATTCGCTAGCAAGATGCTCTTTTCTGCATGCTAGAGCAGAGTTTCAAGCATCTTCAAGCAATAGTTGGCGGGCTGGAAGGTGCTTGAATGATCCGAAGCGTGGCGAAGGAGATGCGGTGAACCGGTACGAACGGCACAACACCCTGCTCGAACTGCTCGCCGAGCGGGGCCGGCTGGACGTGGACGACGTCGCCGCCGAGCTGTCCGTGTCGGCGGCGACCGTACGCAGGGACCTCGACCACCTCGCCGAGCAGCAGTTGCTCACCCGCACCCGGGGCGGGGCGGCGGCACACTCCGTCTCGTACGGGCTGCCGCCCCGCTACAAGTCGGTGGGGCGGTCGGCGGAGAAGCAGCGCATCGGCCGCGCCGCCGCCGCGCTGGTGCACCGGGGCATGGTGATCGGGCTCAACGGCGGCACGACGACGGCCGAAGTCGCGCGGGCGGTCGCCACCCGGGGCGATCTGGCCGACATGTCGGGCAGGGGCGGCGAACCGGCCGTCACCCTGGTGACCAACGCGCTCAACATCGCCCATGAACTGGCCGTGCGCCCGCACATCAAGATCGTGACCACGGGCGGCGTGGCCATGCCCCAGTCGTACGAACTCGTGGGGCCGCTGGCCAGGCACATCCTGGGCGAGGTGAGTCTGGACATCGCCTTCATCGGTGCCGACGCCGTGGACGCGGAGTCGGGGGCCGGTGCGCGCAGCGAGCACGAGGCGAGCATCAACGCGCTTCTCGCCGAGCGGGCGCGCAGGCTCGTGGTGGTGGCGGACAGTTCGAAGCTGGGCACGCTGGCGTTCGCCCGGATCTGCCCGACGGAGGCCATCGGCACGCTGATCACGGACGCCGGCGCCCCCGAACAGGCGAAGCTGTTCGAGGAGCGCGGGGTGACGGTGGTCCAGGTCTGAGGCCGAAGCCGCGCGCCGCACCACGCGCCGCGCGGAGACACGCGGTGCCGGTCCGGCGCTGAGGGTGCAGGAAGTGCGGGGGTGCGGGGTCCGCCGTTACGGCGCGCTCTGCGCGGACGGCGCCGTCTCGCTTCCCGTCCCGGTCGTGGCCGCCCCGCCCGCGCCCGCGACCTGATCCGTCGTGACGGCGGCCTGATCCCCGGCGGGTACCTCCTGCGGCCAGCCGTCGGCCGGCGGGACGGCGACGGAGCGCCACCACGGGGTGCCGGGAATGCTGTCGGTCAGCGTCGGCTCGCAGGACTCGCCCGGACGCGGCAGCGCGAGCCGTACGCCCGCCTCGGCCGCGGCGGTGACCGAGCCCTCGCCGGGCTCGGCCCACGGGTGCGGAGCGAGGTTGAAGGTGCCCCAGTGGATCGGCAGCATCACGCCGGACGGGCTGCCCTGCTGGAGGTCGACGTGCGCGCGCAGGCCCTCTGCGGGGGTCATGTGGATGTCCGGCCAGTATTCGCTGTAGGCGCCGATCTGGATCATCGTGGCGTCGAAGGGGCCGTGGGTGGCGCCGATGTCGCGGAAGCCGGAGAAGTAGCCGGTGTCGCCGCTGTGATAGACGCGGTGCTCGGCTCCCGCGACGGCCCAGGACGCCCAGAGCGTGTGCTGCTGGTTGCGCAGACCACGGCCGCAGAAGTGCCGCGCGGGTGTCGCGGTGAAGGAGATGCCCGCCACCTCGGTCGTCTCGTTCCAGTCCAGCTCGCGCAGGCGGGCCGCGGGCACTCCCCAGTGCTCCAGATGGGCGCCGACGCCCAGCGGCACGGCGAAGATGGTGTTCGTGGAGGCGAGCCCCTTGATCGTCGGCAGATCGAGGTGGTCGTAGTGGTCGTGCGAGATGACGACGACGTCGACCGGCCCGAGTGCGGCGAGTGAGACGGGCACGGGGTGCAGCCGCTTCGGTCCGGCGAAGGAGAAGGGGGAGCAGCGCTCGCCCCAGACCGGGTCGAAGAGCACGCGCCGGCCGTCGATCTCGGCGAGGACGCTGGAGTGGCCCATCCAGGTCAGCCGCAGCCCGGAGGCGGGCGGTACGGCGAGGTCCGCGAGGGTGCCCTGGTGGACCGGGATGGGGATGGCGGGCGCCCGCCGGGCGCGCGCCTCCTTACGGAAGTAGACCTTCGACAGCTCCAGCATGGAGCCGGAGGGTCTGATTCTGGCGGTGCCCTCGGGATTCTGGAACACGCCGTCGACGAAGTTCGGAGAGCGGTGGATCCGCTCCAGACGCTCGCCGGCCGAGTCGGCCCCGAAGGCCTCGGACCGCATCGCGCGCAGCCGGGAGCGGAGTGAGGGTGGGGAGCCGGCGCCGTTCACTGCATCTCCTGAAGGTTCGGGTTCATCCCATTATGGGCGGTTTCCTGGACCGGGGTGCCACGCCGGTTGTGCCGTCCGGGGCACGCCGATGCAACGTCCGGACGATCTCGCGGATTCCCCCGCACGGCCACCGATGGGCGAGAACCGGCCATACGGCGCGCGCCGGGGCGCCCGGAGAACGGACGTCCCCGTCCGTCGCCCGCGCGGCTCGTCTCGACCATTCAGTCGATCCATCCGCCCCTTCAGGACGAGCCGGTCGCGCGGCAGGATCCGGCCGGGGGCGGCGGAGTCGCCGGGTCCGCGCTCACCGCGCTCGACGGGGCGGGGTGCCGTATGCGGGTGCCGTACGACGGGACGCGGGTCGCCGGGCGGTCGGCCACCACCACTGCGAGAGCGGTGGTTTACAGGCCCGCCATTTGTGTCAACCGCCTGGGGTTAGGCTTCGGTTGTGGCGAGAGCAAGGCTGAATGTGGAGGAACGGCGCGAGGATCTGCTGCGCGCCACCGTCGAACAGATCCAGACACGGGGGGTGGCCGCCGTGCGTATCGCCGATGTCGCCGCCGTCCTCGGCGTGAGCAACGCCCTGGTGCTGTACCACTTCTCCACGAAGGAGAAGCTGCTCGCCGCCGCCTTCCGGCGCGCCGCCGAGGAAGACCTGGCGCAGTTGCGGGAGTTGCTCGGCCGCCCTGCCAGCGCCCTGCGCCGGCTGCACGCCGCCACCCGCTGGTACGCGCCGACCGACGGGGCCAACGGCTGGCGGCTGTGGATCGAGGGATGGGCGGCGGCGCCGCGCGAGCCCGCGCTCCACGAGGTGGCCAGCGAACTCGACCAGCGGTGGAAGGCCGCGCTCGCCGCCGTCATCACCGAAGGCGTCGAGGGCGGCGAATTCCGCTGCGCGGACCCGGTGGCGACGGCCTGGCGGCTGACCGCGCTGCTGGACGGACTCGCGGTGCAGATGACGTCGTACGCGGGTTCGCTGACGCACACCACCCTGCTGGCGTGGTCGGACGAGGCGCTGGCGCGTGAACTGGGCGTCGACACGGCGGCGCTCACGGGTGAGGGTTCATGACCGGCCCGTGACCGGCTTCGCCGGGTGACCGGCATCCGCCCCACCGGCCCGCGCCGCCACGGCCATACTGAGGCGGACATCCGGAATCCGGAACGAAGGTGGAGACTGTGGCGCAGCAGCAGACCGAGCATCCGGACGTCGAGCACATAGCCGGGTCGGGGACCGAGCAGGTGGCAGAGCCTGGCCACGACGTGCTGGTCGTCGGCGGCAGCGGCGTGGACACCGTGGTCCGCGTCGACTCGCTCCCCGTCCCGCTCACCGACGCGGTCGGCGTCGGGCCGATCCGCGAATGGCCGGGACAGACCGGCGGCAATGTGGCCTTGGGCTGTCAGGCCCTCGGACTGAACGTCAAATTCCTCGACTTCATCGGTGACGACTGGACGGGCGGTCAGGTCCGGGAGCATCTCGCCAAGGGCGGTGTGGACTTCGAAGGGCTGATCTCGCCCGCGGGCACGCGTCGCGCGGTCAATCTCGTGGAGAAGACGGGCCGCAGGATGTCCTTCCACGACGCACGCGATCCGGACGACCTGCGGATGCCGCGCGAGTTCTACCTGCCGCACCTGCGGCGGGCCCGCCATGTCCATGTGTCGATTACGAACTTCACCCGCTTCCTGCTGGACGACATCATCGAACTGGGTGTCCCTGTCTCCACCGACCTGCACGACTGGGACGGGATGAACGCCTACCACCGGGAGTTCGCCTACCGCGCGGACCTGGTCTTCCTCAGCGCCGCCGGCGCGAGCGAGCGCATAGCTCCGGTGATGCGGGAGATCCTGCGCGAGGGCAGGGCGCGGGCGGTGGTGGCCACGGCGGGCGCGGGAGGGTCGTATCTGCTGACCCGCGAGGGCAGCCGTACACCCCGGCCGATCCCGGCGACCGTCCCGCCCGCACCGGTGGTGGACTCCAACGGCGCGGGCGACGCGTATGTCGCCGGTTTTCTCTACGGGCGGCTGGCCGGGCGGGACCTGGACGGCTGCGCGCGCCTCGGCGCGGTGGCGGGCGCCTACGCGTGCACGGTGGAGGGCAGTTCGTCGCTGATCAGCTCCGAAGCGCTGCTGTCCGGCGCGGGCTAGGGCGTGTTGCGAAAGTAGCGCCGTCCGCCCGAAGGGCGGGGCCGACGGCGTCTGGTGCGTGCGATCGCAAGGCGGAGGATCGTTCTCGTACTGGACGTACTTGGATGATTCCGACAACGCGGCGAGTGCGCGTGCCAGGCGTCGTCGGCCAGGCGGGACTTTCGAAACATGCCCTAGGTCCTGTCCGGCGCTGTGACCGGAAAGGTTCACCGGGGCCTTCCGGTGGGCCGGTTCGTCCTCAATCGCCGGACGGGCTTCATATGGAGCCCGTCCGGCGATTGAGGACACCTTGGGCGCCCGATCAGGTCTGCTTCAGCGGTTCGTACGCCTTGGCGTCGAGACCGAACGTCCACGCGACACCTTCCTTGGCGGTACGTGTGTTCGGCGGCACCCGCAGCCAGTAGGTGCGGCTCGTGCCGTCGGGCTCCGGGGTGGAGTTGACGACTTCGACCATCACCACGTCCTCGTCGTCGGCGAGCGCTATCCGCCACAGAATGCCGGTCTCGTCCTTGTCCATCGGCTTGGCGCCGGACTCGGCGAGATAGCGGTCGTAGCCGTAGTACTCCAGCATCACGCGGCGCAGTTCCGCGTTCTCCTCGGCGCGGATCCGCGCCGGGTCGAGCGTGGTGAGTTCGGCGAGGAAGCCGGCCGGGACCGGCATACCGCGCCACGCGTAGAGCGCGAAGCCGTCCGGGTAGGCGAGCGCCGGGCCGTCGCCGCGGTCGAGGCGCCCCGTCTCGTCGCGGTGCAGCTCCACGGGCCGTTCGCAGACCACCGCCACGTTCTCGTAAGGCCACCACCAGCCGGCGTGGGCCGCCACCTCGGCGAGTCCCGTGAGCCGGTCGCCACGGCCGTCGAACGCGACGAGCCAGGCCGCGTCGTGCTGGCCGAGGACCGCGTCGAGCAGCAGCTGCCGTGTCTCAGGGAGGCCGGCGGCGTCCGTGCTGAGCGTGTCGGCGATGCCGGAGCGGATCCGCTCGGCGAGCGCGCGGGTGCTGTCCCACAGCCGGGCGCCGGTGGCGCCCCACCACTCGGCCCAGCCCGCCGGGCCCAACTCGTCGTGGATGCGCCGCCGTTCATCGGCCCACGGCTTGGTGCGGACCTCCTCACGGACCGATCTGCCCTGATCCTTGAGGGTCCGGACGGCGGCCAGTCCGGCCAGCGGGGAATCCGCCCAGACGATTCGCTCCGGCCCGGTCAGTCCTGCCGTCCGGTAGGCGAGCCGTATGCCCGCCTCGGCCGCCGGCCGGTCGGCCGCCCCCGTCGCCGCCGCGACGCCCCGCCACTTGTCCACTTGCCGCATGTCTGAAGCCCCGTCCCCTGTTGTCACTGTCCTGTGCACCACGTACTGCCCGGCCCTGCCCCGCCGTCGGTCGTCGCTCCTCAGTCGGCGACGACGCGCACCGCGCCCGGCAGATACTCGCGCTGACGCACCACGCGGAACCACCCCTTGGGCAGCGGGATCGCCGCGTGCTCCTCGTGCACCACCCGGCCGCCCTCCGGCAGATGGAGCAGCATCGGCCCGAACTCGCCGCCGGTCTCCCTTACGAGCCTGCCGGGTCCCGTCACCGCGTGGGCATGGCCCGTGACCTCGCCCAGCGCCAGAACGAGGCGGCCCCGCGCGTCCCTCGGCTCGCTCCGCGTCTCGGCGATCCCGGACGGCACGCTGTCGTCCGCGACGGGCACGATGAGCACGTCTCCCTGCCGGTACATGGCTCTCCCCTCGACCGGCGGCGCCGAGTGCGCCGACCTGTGAACGACGCTAGACGGTGGGTCTGACAACGCGCTCCGCCCCCCGAACCGGGCCTGTCAGTGGGGCCTGTTACAACTTCTCTCAGCAGCAAGCCGATCAACGCCGACGCCCGGTGTCTGGAGCACTCGCCATGACCGTTTCGAGCAACATGCAGGAGTTGGACGGCCTGCCCGCGTTCGACTTCCCCGACGCCGACGCCGAAGCCGAGGCCAAGGTCGACGCCGACGCCGAACCGAAGGCGAAGCTCCCCGACGCGGCGTCGGTGGCCTGGCGGATCTCTGTCGACGCGTACGACAGCGAGGAGGAGTGGGAGTCGGCGTTCGCCCGCTTCCTCAAGGCCGTCGACACCACCGAGGTCCGCGCGCTGATAGTCGGCGCCTGGAGCGATGCCTACGACTCCGCTCCCGACGAGGTGATCGGGGCCATTATCGCGGCGAGCGACCAACTCCCCTGCCTCAGGGCGCTGTTCGTCGGTGACATCACCTACGAGGAGTGCGAGATTTCGTGGATCAACCAGACGGACATGGCGCCGCTGATCAACGGCCTCCCGCAGCTGCGCTCGTTCGGGGTGCGCGGCGGCCAGTTGCTGGGCATGACCGGCGTCAAGCACGAGCGGCTCCGTTCGCTGACCGTCGAGACCGGCGGTCTGGACGCCGCCGTGGTGCGTGAGATCGGCGCGGCCGAACTGCCGGCGCTGGAACATCTGGACATCTGGCTGGGCACGTCCGGGTACGGGGCGAACACGATCGTGGCGGACCTGGAGCCGTTCCTCACCGGAGCGCGCCTGCCGGCCCTGAAGTCGCTGGCCCTGCGCAACAGCGAGATCCAGGACCACATCGCGGCGGCGCTGGCGGGAGCGCCGGTCGTCGCGCGCCTGGAAACGCTCGACCTGTCGATGGGCACCCTCGGCGACGAAGGCGCCGAGGCGCTGCTCGGCGGTCAGCCGCTCACCCACCTCAAGAAGCTCGATCTGCACCACCACTACCTGAGCGAGCCGATGCGGGAGCGGATCCGCGCGACGCTTGAGCCGGCGGGTGTGATCGTGGATCTCTCGGAGTGCGAGTCCGCGAGGGGCGACGACTGGCGTTACACGGCGGTGGCCGAATGAGCGGCCCGGTCGACGTCGAGCACTTCGACGAGTTCCACGGCCTGCCGGTCTTCACCGTCCCCCACCACAGGATCCGGTCGCTGAAGCCGCTGCCCGAGCCCGACGCCGTCGCCTGGCGGCTCGATTGCGGGTGGGAGGAGGTGTGGACCTTCCCCGGCTTGTGGCAGCACTTCACGGATGCCGTCGACACGGAGCGTGTGCGCGCGCTGGTCATCGGGCCGTGGTGGGACGGCGATTACAGCGAGTTCGCGCCCGTCCTCGACATGATCGTCGCCGACGCGGCACGTTTCCCCGGCCTGCGCGCGCTGTTCCTGGCGGATGTGACCAGCGAGGAGTGCGAGGTGTCCTGGCTGAGGATGAGCGACATCACCGCGGCGATCGAGGCGTTCCCACTGCTGGAGGAGCTGGGCGTGCGGGGCTGCGGCTACACGTACGACGACGGTGGTCTGCGCCTGCGGCCGGTGAACCAAGAGCGGCTGCGTGTACTGCGTTTCGAGTCGGGTGGGCTGCCGGGCTCCGTCGTGCGCGCCGTCGGGGCCAGTGAGCTGCCCGCGCTGGAGCGCCTGGAGCTGTGGCTCGGCGTGGAGGAGTACGGCGGGAACGCCACCGTCGCCGATCTGGCACCCGTCCTCGACGGCGGGCGATTCCCGCGCCTGCGCCATCTGGGGCTCCAGAACAGCGAGATCCAGGACGAGATCGCCACCGCCGTGGCCTCGGCACCGGTCGTCGCCGGGCTCGAATCGCTGGCGCTGTCCATGGGAGTGCTCACCGACGCGGGAGCCGAAGCGCTCCTCACCGGCCAGCCGCTCACCCATCTCAAGGAGCTGGATCTGCGGCACCACTATGTGTCGGAGCCCCGGGCCGGGCGGATCGCGGAGACTCTGGTGCCGCACGGTGTGCGGTTGGAGCTGGAGCCGGCCGAGGACTACTCCGACGAAGGCGACGACGAAGACGAGTGGCGTTATGTCGCCGTCTCCGAGTAGCGGTGGGCTGGCGGTCGTCGGCAATCCCGCCAACCGCCGCGTCGGCCTGTTCCAGGACGCGGTCAGGGCGGCGGGACTGCCGCCGGCCCGTGAGGTGGCGTGGCTCGATGTGCTGGGCGGGCGGGCCGAGTTCCGGCGGGGTGAGGTCGTACGGGTCGAGTCGCCGGGCGAGGACGCCGCGGTGGAGCGGCTGCTGCGCGGCACGGACGATCCCACCCGGGTCGAGGGCACGGCGCGCTGGTACGAGCGGTTCACCTCCGCCGTACGGGAGCTGGGCCGGGCCGTACGGGAGGCGGGGGCCGATCTCCTGGACGACCCGGACGAGTTGGCGGTGCTGTTCGACAAGCGGCTGTGCCACGAGGTGCTGGACCTGGCCTCCGTACCCGTGCCGCCGTCGCCGACCTCGGGGCCCGGCGCCCCGGCCGTACGCGGCTGGGACGACGTACGCGCGCTGATGGGCGGTCCCGGTATGCGCCGGGCGTTCGTCAAGCTCGCCCACGGCTCGTCCGCGTCCGGGGTGCTGGCCGTCGAGACCGCCGGTCCCGGCCGGGTGCGGGCGACGACCGCGGTCGAACGCGACGCCTCCGGGCGGCTGTTCAACTCCCTTCGGGTACGGCGGCTGACCACCGAGCACGAGGTGGCGGCGGTCGTCGACGCGCTGGCCCCGGACGGGCTGCATGTCGAGCGGTGGCTGCCGAAGGCGTCGCAGCACGGCCGGGCGGCCGATCTGCGGGTGGTGGTCGTCGCGGGCCGGGCGACGCACGCCGTCGTACGGACCAGCTCGTCGCCCATGACCAATCTGCATCTCGGCGGGTCGCGCGGCGATCTGAACGCGGCGCGGGCGGCGACCGAGGCGGCCGGGGGCGGCCGGAGTTGGGCCGCCGCGCTGGAGATCTGCGAGCGGGCCGCCGCGTGTTTCCCCGGCACGCACTGCGTGGGGGTGGACCTGCTGCCCGCGACCGGCTGGCGCCGTTTCGCCGTCGGTGAGGTCAACGCCTTCGGCGATCTGCTGCCCGGTCTCACCGGGCTGCCCGGAAGCGGCGCGGAGGGCCTGGACACCTACGGGGCGCAGCTCGCGGCCCCGCGTACGGGCGGGCGGCGGGTCGCGGGGGGCGGCGGCCACGCCGCCGGCGCGGAAGGGGAGCGCCGTGCACACCTCTGAGGCCCCGGGGGCCGAGCTGCCCGACATGAGCCGTGTCGTGGGCCGCGACGACCTGCTGCTGGTCACCCTCGACACACTGCGTTTCGATGTGGCGGCCGAGCTGGCCGCGGCGGGCCGGCTGCCGAATCTCGCCCGTCATCTGCCGGGTGGGCGCTGGGAGGAGCGGCACGCCCCCGGCAGTTTCACCTACGCGTCGCACCAGGCGATGTTCGCCGGGTTCCTGCCGACGCCCGCCGCGCCGGGGCCGCATCCTCGGCTGTTCGCCGCGCGGTTCGAGGGGAGCGAGTCCACTGCCGACCGGACGTTCGTCTTCGACGCGCCCGATCTCGTGTCGGGCCTCGCGGACGCGGGGTACCGGACGGTGTGCGTCGGGGGTGTCGGCTTCTTCAACAAGCGGGGCGCGCTCGGTTCCGTACTGCCGGGGATGTTCCAGGAGAGCCACTGGGAGCCGGAGTTCGGCGTCGCGTCGCCGACGTCGTTCGAGTCACAGGTGGCCCGCGCGGAGCGGGTCGTGGCCGAACTGCCCGCCACGCGAAGGCTGTTCCTCTTCGTCAATGTGCCGTCGCTGCACCAGCCGAACTGGTTCCATCTGCCCGGCGCCACCCGTGCGGCGGGCGACTCGCGCCGCACGCACGCCGCCGCGCTCGAATACGTGGACCGGCACATCGGCCGGCTGTTCGCCGCGGCGAGCAGTCGGCGCCGCTGCTTCACGATCATCTGTTCCGACCACGGCACGGCCTACGGTGACGACGGCTGGACGGGCCACCGCCTGGGCCACGAGTCCGTCTGGACGGTGCCGTACGCGCACTTCTTCCTGGAGCCAGGGGCACACTGATGACCAACACACCGCGCCCGTACGAGAGTTACGTCTACGCCTATCCGCACAAGACGGCATACCGCCCGCTGGCCGACCGGCCGGTCCTGAGTGATCTGTGGGCAGGTGAGCGCAAGGACGCGCTCTCGCTCTATCTGCACATACCGTTCTGCGAGGTCCGCTGCGGCTTCTGCAATCTCTTCACACGGATCGGCGCCCCCGACGAACTGACGACCCGCTATCTGGACGCGCTGGACCGGCAGGCGACCGCGGTGGCCGACGCGCTCCACGCCGAGGCGGTGCACGCGGGCGGCGAGACAGCGGTGCGCTTCGCGACGGCGGCCTTCGGCGGCGGCACGCCCACCTTCCTCACCGCCGGCGAGCTGGAGCGGCTGTGCGACATCGCCGAGAAGCGGATGGGCGCCGACCTGCGGGCCGTCCCGCTCTCCGTCGAGACGTCGCCGTCGACCGCCACGGCCGACCGGCTGTCGGTGCTGGCCGACCGGGGGGCCACCCGGCTGAGCATCGGCGTACAGAGCTTCGTCGAGGAGGAGGCCAAGGCGGCGGTGCGCCCGCAGCGCCGCTCCGACGTCGAGGCGGCGCTCGGCCGGATCCGGGACGCGCGGATCCCGGTCCTCAACATCGACCTCATCTACGGCATCGACGGCCAGACGCCGCGGTCCTGGCGGCTGTCGCTCGACGCGGCGCTGGCCTGGCGGCCCGAGGAGCTGTATCTCTACCCGCTGTACGCCCGGCCGCTGACCCCGCTCGGCCGGCGCGCGCATCCCAGTGAGGCCGACTGGGACGCGCAGCGGCTGGAGCTGTACCGGCAGGGCCGGGACCATCTCCTCGCCCAGGGCTACGAGCAGGTGTCGATGCGGATGTTCCGCCTCCCCGGCGCGCCGCGCGAAGGCGCGGACGACCACGCGTGCCAGACCGACGGCATGATCGGCCTCGGCTGCGGCGCGCGGTCGTACACCTCGGACCTGCACTACTCCTTCGACTACGCGGTCGGGATGCGCGAGATCCGCACCATCATCGACACCTACACGACCACCGAGGACTTCTCCCGCGCCGAGGTGGGACGCGCGGTCGACGCGGACGAGGCACTCCGCCGCCATCTTCTCCAGTCGCTGCTCCAGGCGCAGGGCATGGCGGTGGACGGCTACCGCGAGCGGTTCGGCAGCCGCCCGGAGGACGACTTCCGCGCCGAGCTGGACCGGTTCGCCGACCTCGGCTGGCTCGACACGGACGCCGGGCCCGGTCTGCTGCGGCTCTCGCCGGACGGCCTCGCCCACTCGGACGCGCTGGGCCCGGCGCTGTTCTCCCCCGCCGTCCGGGCCGCGATGGCCTCGTACGAACCGAAGTGAGGCAGCCATGGACCTGACGATCCTCTACCGGGGCCCGCTCGCCTCCTGCGACTACGACTGCCCCTACTGCCCGTTCGCCAAGCGCCGCGACAGCTCCGACCAACTGCGCGCCGACCGGGCCTCGTTGACGCGCTTCACGGACTGGGTGAGCGAGCGGACGGACGACCGGCTGTCGGTCCTGTTCACCCCGTGGGGCGAGGGCCTCACCCGCTCCTGGTACCGGCGGGCGCTCACCGACCTCTCCCACCTCCCGCACGTCGCACGGGTCGCCATCCAGACGAACCTCAGCTGCCGCACGGACTGGCTGAAGTCCACCGACCCGGCCAAGCTGGCCCTGTGGTGCACGTACCACCCCGGTCAGACGCCGTACGACCGTTTCCTCACCAAGTGCCGCGAGCTGGGCGCCGCGGGCATCCGCTTCAGCGTCGGCATCGTCGGCTTCCCCGACCACCTCGACCACGCCCGCCGCCTCCGCGCCGACCTCCCCGAACACGTCTACCTGTGGGTCAACGCGGCTCAGGGCCGCACCTATTCGGACCCGGAGGCCGCCGACTGGACGTCGGTCGACCCCCTGTTCCCGTACAGCCGCCACCCCCACAGCTCGGCCGGCCTGCCGTGCCGGACGGGCGAATCGGTGATCTCGGTGGACGGCGAAGGCACGGTCCGCCGCTGCCACTTCGTCCCGGCCGAACTGGGCAACCTCTACGACGGCTCGTACCGCACAGCCCTCGAACCACGCACGTGCCCCCTCGCGGCCTGCGACTGCCACATCGGCTATGTCCACCTTGAGACGCTGCCGCTGTACGACGTCTTCGCGGGCGGCGTCCTGGAACGGATACCGGCCGTCGCCGGCGATTCGGTGACGGGTCATCAGTGACGTGTCAGCGGCAGCAGATCCGGGCGTTTGGCGACCGTGTGGTCGCCCGAGGATTCGCCGCGCAGGCGGCGGCCAATCCAGGGGACCAGGTATTCGCGCGCCCACTGCATGTCGTCGCGGCGCACCTCCAGTGTGCCGCGTGGCGGCAGAGGTGGCCACGGCTGGTCCGGGTCGGCGGGGACGTCGAGGCCGAGGACCTGGGCGGCGCGCAGGGCCACGCGGGTGTGGCCCTCGGGTGACAGGTGCAGGCGGTCGCCGTTCCAGGCGCGTCTGTCCTGGACGGATCTGAGCGACCACAGGTCCAGGACCGGGCAGTCGTAGCGGTCGGCGATGGAGCGGACGTGCGCGCTGAACGTGGCTATCTTGCCGCGCAGATGGCGCAGCACCGGCACGCCGCGGGTGTCGAACCCGGTGGGGACCATGACGGTGCCGACCGCGCTCGTCAGGTCGGCCAGCGCCCGTTCGAAGCGTTCGGCGACGTCGTCGGGGTCGCTGCCGGGCCGGATGATGTCGTTGCCGCCGGCGCAGAACGTGACCAGATCCGGGGCGAGTTCCTTGGCGCGCGGGATCTGCTCGGCCACGATCTGGTCGAGCAGCCGTCCCCGTACGGCGAGATTGGCGTACCGGAACGACCCGTGGTCGGGGTCGTCGACGGCCGCCCCGTCCGGTGTCCGGTCGGCGAGCAGCACGGCGAGCCGGTCCGCCCAGCCGACATGCATTCCGCCGGGCCCGGGATCGCCGACGCCTTCGGTGAAGCTGTCACCGATGGCGGCGTACGACCCGAAGGCGTTTCTGCTTCCTGTTCTCGAATCGTCAGCCACAACAGAGCATCTTTCACCCGTGTATGTGACCTACGCGACCGTAAGAAGGGGTTGACGCCGGTGAGAAACACCACCGGTAAAAATTCGTTCAAGCCGGAATAAGGGAATGGCCGTTGGCCGGCACGCGGGGTGCCGGCCAACGGCCATTTTCTCAGCTTCTCGGTGCGGTCGAACGGCTCAGATGGAGACGCCGTGCCCGCGCAGGTACGCCAGCGGGTCGACGTCCGAGCCGTAGCTGGGGCCGGTGCGGATCTCGAAGTGCAGGTGCGGGCCGGTGGAATTGCCGGTGGAACCGGAGAGGCCGATCCGGTCGCCGCCGCCGACGCTCTGGCCCGGCGAGACGGCGAGCGAGGAGAGGTGGGCGTACTGCGAGTACTGGCCGTCGTCGTGCTTGATGACGACCTCGTTGCCGTACGACCCGGCCCAGCCGGCCGAGACGACGGTGCCGGGGCCGACCGCCTTGACGGTGGTGCCCGACGCGGCCGAGAAGTCCACGCCGGTGTGGTAACCGCTGGACCAGCTGCCGCCGGCCGCGCGGTAGGCGGTGGAGGTGCCGCCGTCGACGGGCGCCGTGTAGCCGGTGCCGCTGCTCTGCGCCGCGGGCTGGTTCGCCGTGGTGTCGGCCTTCGGGGCGGGCTCGGCCGGAGCGGGCTTCGCGGGGGCCGGCTTCGCGGGGGCGGTCTTCTTCTTCGGGGTGGCCTCGGCCTTGCCCGCGGAGGACGCCGACTCGCCCTTGGCGCCGATGGTGAGCTTCAGGCCCGGGTGGATCAGCGACGGGTCGTCGCCGACGACCTCGCGGTTGTCCTCGTACAGCTTCTCCCAGCCGCCGCTGACCTTCTGGGTCTCGGCGATCTTGGCGAGGTAGTCGCCCGCGCTGACCGAGTACGTCTTGACGGTCTTGGCGGTGGCGGCCTGCTGGGCCGTCTGCGGCGCGGGGGCGGCGGGGGCGGTGTGCGCGACGGACACGGCGCGCTCCGGCGCCACGGACGGGACGGCGCTCCGCTCGGCGGCGTGGGCGCCCGTGGCACCGATGAGCGGTATCGCGATGGCGGCGCCACCCGTTCCGGCGGCGACGATTCCGCGCGTGATCGGGTTGGTCCTCGGACGACGGTGCTTACCCTTTGCGGGCATGTCGAATTTCCTCTCCGGCGCCTACGAGGTGAGCTGTCGGGTTCGGGCTGGAGATGCCCGGCCGCGCCGTGACGCGACTTCACCCCAAGCCGTCCGGATGTCCGGCCGGCGTACTACCTGGGTCCCCCGCTCCTGCCACACGTGGATGAGTGCTGGGTGGATGCGGATTCCGAACGGCGGCAGGATTCGGCGATCCGCTCGGATTGCGGTGACCGTAAGCCGGGTGGGCCGACCCGTACAAGCCGTCGTTTTCCGCCGGCAATCCGCCCTCGAATATCGCTCGGCCCGCGCGGTCACCCTGCGTGGATACGGATCTTCGAATTCCGTGCGCAGCCCCAATTCACCTCCCGGGTCCCGCCACACACCGTCACGGATATGATCTGGCTCACCAACGGTGGCCGATCTGCCCCCATATCCCCTCCTAAAAGGGCACGTGATGCGTAATCGCGCATTACGGACAGAAGCCTTATTCGCGAAGTGAATTCAGCGGGAACCGATGTCGTAAGGTCGGACCGCGACAGCGTCGGCGACGAGCGCCGACCGCAGACGCGGAGGAGCTCACGTGACGCACGAGGTGCCGCAGCAGGTCCCGCCGACCGAGCCCGAACTGGCCGGTGTACGCAACTTCCGCGACGTGGGCGGCCTGCCGACCGTCGACGGACGGCGCGTACGGTACGGCCGGCTCTTCCGCAGCGGCCATCTCGCGCACGCCACGGCCGAGGACACGGCCTTCCTCACGTCGCTGGGGCTGCACACGATCTTCGACTTCCGCAACGCGGCCGACCAGAAGCTCGACGGCCTGGACGTCGAACTGGCCGGCGTACGCCATGTGAACATTCCGCTCACCGACCCGGCCGACGGGACCGAGTTCTGGAAGATGGTCCGCGACGGCGATCTCGACCAGCTGCGGTCGATCCTCGACGACGGCAAGGGCGTGGCCCGGATGTCCGCCTCGTACCGCTCCATCGTGCTGGACCGCACCGCCGAGCACCGGCGCGTGCTGCACGCCCTGGCCGAGGAGAGCCTGCCCGCGCTGATGCACTGCGCGGCGGGCAAGGACAGGGCGGGGCTCTCCATTGCGGTGTCGCTGCTCGCCGTGGGCGTGGAGCGGGACGCGATCGAGGCGGACTATCTGAAGTCGAACGATCCGCACCGCCGCTACCAGGTACGCCGCAGCGACCCGACGCCCGGCGGGACTTCACCGGAGGTGATGGAGCTGCTGGCCCCGCTCTTCGACGCGCGTGCCGTGTATCTCGAAACGGCCTTCACGACGATGGAGGAGACGTGGGGCAGCGTCGACCGCTATCTCACGGACGGTCTGGGGCTGACGGACGAGACACGCGAGCGGCTGCGGGGCCGTCTCGTCGACGAGGGCTGACACCCGTACCCGCCCATCCTGCGACAGGGGACACAATGCGCGGCCCAGCGCTGTGACCGGAAGGATTCACCGGGTCCGCCCGGTGGGCCGGTTCGTCCTCGATCGCCGGACGGCTGCATGTGCAGCCCGTCCGGCGATCGAGGACAGGCGCGGCCCAAGAGCCGCGCAACCCGGTCAACGCTCCCGGCCACAGCCCTAGGCTCTGCCCGGCGGATCTTCGGGGCCCGGGTCGCCTGGCACGGCGCCTCGCTTCGTTGACAGCGTTTTCGAAGGCATCCGAGTACGTCCAGTACGAGCACGATCCTCCGCCTTGCGACGCACCGAACCGGACGCCCCGGGCCGATCCCCGAAGATCCGCCGGACAGGACCTAGGGCGTGTTGCGAAAGTAGCGCCGTCCGCCCGAAGGGCGGGGCCGACGGCGTCTGGTGCGTGCGATCGCAAGGCGGAGGATCATTCTCGTACTGGACGTACTTGGATGATTCCGACAACGCGGCGAGTGCGCGTGCCAGGCGTCGTCGGCCAGGCGGGACTTTCGCAACAGGCCCTAGCCGCCCTTCGCACCCGCCTCGAAGAGCAGGTACAGGAAGCCGGCCAGGACATGCCCGGCGACGAGGTACGCGAAGAGCCGGATGGCGAGCCCGCGCGGGAAGTTGCTCTCCTCGTCCATGACGGGCTCGGCGCGGGCGGGGACCTCGGGGGACGGCTCGGGCGACGGCTCAAGGGACGGCTCACGCTCGGCGGCGGCGTCCACAGGGTTGTCAGACACGGTGATGGCCTCTCTGGTCCGGTCGAAGCTGACGGGCTGACGGCGAGTCACCGGCGGTGGCTCCCGCCCGGCAGGCACAGCTCGACGGTCGGGCTGGTCAGCAGGGTGTGCACGAACAGCAGCTCGGCGCCGCCGGGGTCGGCCGCCGCGAGGCGGTGCGGTGTCATCGAGTCGAAGTGGGCGCTGTCCCCCCGGTCGAGCACATGGACGGCGTCCCCGAGGCCCAGCCGCAGCCGCCCTTCCAGGACGTGGATCCACTCCTCCCCCGGGTGGACGCGGACGAGGTCGCCCTGCGCCCCGTAGGGCACCGTCACCCGCAGCGGCTGCATCGCGCGGCCGGCGGAGCTGCCCGCCTGGCGGTAGGTCCAGCCGTCGGCCTCGACCGGTTCCGCCCGCGCGGCGCGGATGACCGGGTCGCGCTCGGGCGGCTCCTCGCCGAGCAGCTCGGAGACCGTCGTACCGTAGACACGGGCCAGTCCGAGCAGCATCGGCAGCGAGGGCTGGCGTCGCCCGGTCTCCAGACGGGAGAGGTGGGCCGGCGAGAGCCCGGCCCGTGCGGCGGCGGCCTCCAGGGTGAGGCCCCGGCCGCGCCGCAGCTCACGCAGTCGGGGGGCGACGTCCGGCAGGACGTCCGTCGTGGCGTCGGTCTCGTGTGCACGGGCGGCGGGGTGGTTCATGCCTCCATTGCGCCAGGAATTTTCCTCTGAGGCAAATCTCTTGCCTCAGAGGCAAGCCCCGTACGCCGGGGCGGCCCCGCGCCCCTCGCGCTCACCGGTTCGCGATCGCCTGCTTCACCAGTGTCCTGCCGAAGTCCCACATCAGCCCGCCACCGCCGTGCGCGTCGTCCATCACCGCCGTGAAGGCCGTCACGAAACGGTCGACCTCCTGTTCCCCGATGGTCAGCGGCGGAATCAGCTTGATCACTTCCAGCTGGTCCCCGGACACCTGGGTGAGGATGCGGTGCCTCTGGAGGAGCGGCACCACGACCATCTGCGCGAAGAGACCCTTCCGAGCCGCCTGGAGCATCGTCCAGCGGCTCCGCAGCCCGATCGACGTCGGCCGCCCGAACTCGATGCCGATCATCAGCCCCCGGCCGCGCACCTCGCTCAGCAGCTCGTACCGGTCGACCAGCGCGGCCAGCCGTGACCGGAGCAGATCGCCGGTCGCCCTGGCGTTGGCGACGATCCGCTCGTCCTCGATCACCGACAGGACGGCGAGTCCCGCCGCCATCGCCTGCGCGTTGGATCCGAAGCTGGCCGAGTGGACAAGCACCCGGTCCATCGAGGAGTAGACCTTCTTGAAGATCCAGTCCTTGCCGAGGGTCGCGCCGACCGGCACATAGCCGCCGGAGAGTGCCTTCGCCACACACACCAGGTCCGGCTCGACACCTTCCTCGTGCTGGTACGCGTAGAAGTCGCCGGTCCTGCCGAGCCCGGTCTGCACCTCGTCGGCGATGAGCAGCGCCTTGTGCCGGTGCAGCAACTCCTGTGCGGCGCGCAGGAAGCCGGGCGGCGGCGCGTGCACGCCCTTGCCCTGGATCGGTTCGACGACGAAGCCGGCGACGTCGCCGCGCCTCAACTCCCTCTCCAACGCGTCGAGATCACCGAGTGCGAGCGCGGTGTCGGGGAGCAGCGGCGCGAAGCCGTCGCGGAAGCCGTCCTCGCCGTTGACCGAGAGCGAGCCGGTGGTCAGGCCGTGGAAGGCGTGCGAGCAGTAGAGGATCCTGGGCTTCCCGGTGGCGTACCGGGCGAACTTCAGCGCGGTCTCGACGGCTTCCGTGCCACTGTTGCCGAAGAAGACCCGGTCCAGGTGCGGGCTGTGCGCGAGCAGCTTCTCGGCGAGCAGGCCGGGCAGCGGCTGGCAGTCGAAGCGGGTGAGGTCGGCGAGCGAGGCGTCGAGGACGTCGTGCAGGGCCTTGCGTACGACGGGGTGGTGCCGGCCGAGTCCCATCACGCCGAAGCCGGCGAGCATGTCGAGGTAGTCGTTGCCATCGGCGTCCCAGAAGTACGGGCCCTCTGCGCGTTCGTAGACCTTGTCGAAGCCGATGGTCCGCAGCATGCGCGGGAGTTGGTGGTTCAGGTACGCGGTGTGCAACTCGTAGCGCTCGCCGCCGCGTTCGGCGAGCAGCTTCGCGAGGTCGAAGCCCTTGCCCGGGGTCGGGGTCGGGGGCGTCGCCTGCTCCGTCATCGCGTGCTCTCCTTGCGTGTCAGTGCGGCGCTGATCTCCCCCGCGATCTCCACCGGGGTGAGCCCGATGTCGGCGAGCACTTCGCCGCGCCTGGCGTGGGCGAGGAACTGTTCGGGGATGCCGAAGGTACGCAGCGGTACGTCCACCTCGGCGTCGCGCAGCGTCTGTCCCACGGCCCAACCGACGCCGCCGCTGCGGCTGTTGTCCTCCACGACGGCCACCATCCGGTGCCGCGCGGCCAGCGGCGCCAGCGCCTCGTCGACGGGCTTGACCCACCGGGGGTCGACCACCGTGCAGTTGATGCCCCGCGCGGCCAGCAGCTCCGCCGTACCGAGACAGACCCCGGCGAGCGCCCCGACGGACACGAGCAGCACGTCGGACTCGGCGCCCTCGGCGGCCTCGGGCGCGTGCAGGATGTCAAGGCCGCCCGTACGCCCTGCGGCGGGGATCGTCTCGCCGACCGACTCCTTGGGGAAGCGCACGACGGTCGGCGCGTCGGCCACGTCCACGGCCTCCCGCAGCAGCGCCCTGAGTTGGTCCGCGTCGCGCGGTGCGGCGATCCGCAGCCCCGGTACGCACTGGAGCAGCGACATGTCCCACATGCCGTTGTGGGAGGGTCCGTCGACGCCCGTGACACCGGCCCGGTCGAGGACGAAGGTGACGCCGCACCGGTGCAGCGCGACGTCCATCAGCAGTTGGTCGAAGGCGCGGTTGAGGAAGGTGGCGTACACGGCGACGACGGGGTGCAGCCCGCCGGTGGCGAGTCCGGCGGCGGAGACCGCGGCGTGCTGCTCGGCGATGCCGACGTCCCAGACGCGGTCGGGGAAGCGCGCGGCGAATCCGGTCAGCCCCACCGGGTGCAGCATGGCGGCGGTGACGGCCACGACGTCGGGGCGCTCCTCGCCGATGGCGGTGATCTCGTCGCCGAAGACCGACGTCCAGGAGGGTCTGCCGGGCGGCGCCAGCGGCTCGCAGGTCAGCGGGTCCATCATGCCGACGGTGTGGAAGTGGTCGGCCTCGTCGTCCAGCGCGGGCTGGTAGCCGCGGCCCTTCTCGGTCAGGCAGTGCACCAGTACGGGGCCGGTGAAGCGGCTCGCGCGGCGCAGTGCCGTTTCGACGGCCTCGATGTCGTGTCCGTCGATCGGGCCGACGTACTTGAGCCCCAGATCCTCGAACATGCCCTGTGGGGCGACGGCGTCCTTGAAGCCCTTCTTCGCCCCGTGCAGCGACCCGTAGAGCGGCCGGCCCACCACCGGGGTCTGCTGGAGGACTTCCTTGCCCCAGGCGAGAACCTGCTCGTAGCCGTCGGAGGTACGCAGGGTGGCGAGGTGTCTGGCGAGGCCGCCGATGGTGGGGCTGTACGAACGCTCGTTGTCGTTCACCACGATGATCAGCGGGCGGTCCTTGGCGGCGGCGATGTTGTTCAGTGCCTCCCACGCCATGCCGCCGGTGAGCGCCCCGTCCCCGATGACCGCGACGACGTGGTCGTGGCCGCCGCGCACCTGACGGGCCTTGGCGAGTCCGTCGGCCCAGCCGAGCACGGTGGAGGCGTGCGAGTTCTCGATGACGTCGTGGTCGGACTCCTCGCGCGACGGGTAGCCGGAGAGCCCGCCCTTGGTGCGCAGTTTGGAGAAGTCCTGTCTGCCGGTGAGCAGTTTGTGGACGTAGCTCTGGTGTCCGGTGTCCCACAGGATGCGGTCGGCCGGTGAGTTGAAGACGCGGTGCAGGGCGACGGTGAGTTCCACGACCCCGAGGTTGGGCCCCAGGTGCCCGCCGGTCCTGGCGACCGCGTGGATCAGGAACTGTCTGATGTCCGCGGTCAGTTCGGCGAGTTCGGCCTTGTTCAGGGCCTTCAGGTCCCGCGGCCCCCGGATGTTCTCCAGTATCGACATGCTCGGCCCCCTCTGGATCCTCGGCGGATCCGTCAGTTCACGGTGACTGCCGGTCAGGTCACCGGAGGGACGGTGGCGACGGGCGCCGCCGTCCCTCCGGTGACCATGACGTCACGGGCCGCCGACCCTACTTGCTGCCGGCGACCGTCTCACGAACCGCTCGCAGCGACTCCTTGAGGGAGCCCATGGTGGCGAGTACGGCCGTCGGTTCGTAACCGCAGTGCGCCATGCAGTTGGCGCAGCGCGGGTCCTTGCCCCGGCCGTACTTGTCCCAGTCGGTCTCCTCGACCAGTTCCTTGTACGTCGGGACGTACCCGTCGCTCATCAGATAGCAGGGGCGCTGCCAGCCGAAGAGCGAGTAGTTGGGAATGGCCCACGCGGTGCAGGGGAAGTCGGCCTTGCCCTCCAGGAAGTCCAGGAAGAGCGGGGAGTGGTTCAGCCGCCAGCGTGCCCTGTTGCCGCCGGAGAACGCCTTCTTGAACAGCTCCCGAGTCTGGTCGACGCCCAGGAAGTGCTCCTGGTCGGGTGCCTTCTCGTAGGCGTAGGCGGGCGAGATCATCATCTCGTCGACCTTCAGGTCGTCGTTGAGGTAGTTGAGGACCTCGATGATGGTCTGCGGGGTGTCGGTGTTGAAGAAGGTGGAGTTGGTGGTGACCCGGAAGCCGCGCTTCTTGGCCTCCTTCATCGCCTCCACGGCCTCGTCGAAGACCCCTTCCTTGGCGACGGACTCGTCGTGCCGCTCGCGCAGGCCGTCGATGTGCACGGCGAACGCGAAGTACGGCGACGGCGTGAACTTGTCCATCTTCTTGCGCATCAGCATCGCGTTGGTGCAGAGGAAGACATACTTCTTCTTCGCCACCAACTGCCGGACGATCTCATCGATCTGAGGGTGCATCAGCGGCTCGCCGCCGGCGATGGAGACCATCGGTGCCCCGGATTCGAGCACCGCCCCCACCGCCTGTGCGACGGGCATACGCTGCTTCAGGACACCGGCCGGGTGCTGGATCTTGCCGCAGCCCTCACATGCGAGATTGCAGGCGAAGAGGGGTTCCAGCTCGACGATGAGTGGGAACTTCTCACGCTTGCGGAGTTTCTGTTCAACGAGGTACGTCCCGACCCTGATGGTCTGACGGAGCGGCATGGCCATCTAGCTCACCTCCTGGGGAGCAGCAAAGAACGGTGCCATTCAAGAAAAGCCGGAATGACGGCACGAAGGACACGGAAGGCTGATATTCCACCGCGCACCGTGCCGATCCGGACGAGCTCGTGCTCTGGAGCGTCCACGACCACCCGTACGGCCGCAACCGGGCGGGGCCGCCCGGCGCTCAGAGCGGTGCGGAGCGTGGCGGCGGACTCCATGTCCGCGGCGACGGCTCCGGTGGCGCGCAGTCCGGCCCGCTCGGGGCCGCGCACCACATGGTCGGATCCGGTGAGCGGGCCCAGGTGGACCGTGCGTCCGGGTAGTGCCCGGGTCAGCGCCTCCACGAGCAGCCCTGTTCCCGTGCAGGGCGTCGAGCCGTGGGGGCCCCGGGTCTCGTCGGCGACGATCAGGTCCCCGGGGTTCATGCCGGGGACCAGGCCGGCACAGAAGCCGGACGCGATGACGGCCGCGTCCCTGTTCCGGTCGGTTCCGAGCACGCGCGCCGTCGCGCGCTCGGCGTTCTTGGGGCCCATGCCGGTACGGAGCACGGTGACGGGTCCTGTGACGGGTCCGGTGTCGCCGGGACCGCCGCCGCGGCCCGCCAGACCGCTCCGCAGGGCGCTGCGCAGGGCGAGTTGCTCGATACCGAGGGCGCAGGCGATCAGCAGCGGTGTGGCGGCCGGGCCGCCGGAGAGGTCAGGGGAGGCGGCCCGGCCGGGCGGAGAGTCCATCAGGCCCCCTTGCGGCTGTCCGCCCGGCTGTCGGGTCGGCGCTCTGTGACGCTCCTGGCACGGCCGTCGCCCAGCCGCTCGGCGCGGCCCCGCGCCCGGTCCAGCCGCGGTTCCCCGTTGACGTAGCGGCCGAGGGCCGTGAGCGGGAACACCTGCCGGTAGAGGTGGTAGTTGATGGAGAAGTCCCACGGGAAGCCGGTGCCGGTGAAGTACGGCTCGTCCCAGGAGCCGTCCTCCCGCTGGGCCGCCGCGAGCCAGGCCACGCCGCGCTCGACGGCCGCCGTGTCGCGCCGCCCGGCGGCCAGCAGCGCGAGCAGCGCCCACGCGGTCTGCGAGGCGGTGGACGCGCCGTGTCCGATCCATTTCTCCTCGCGGTACGAGCGCAGATCCTCGCCCCAGCCGCCGTCGTCGTTCTGTACGGATTCGACCCAGCTGACGGCGCGGCGGATCGCGGGGTGGGCGGCGGGGAGCCCGGCGGCGACGAGTGCCGGTACGACGGACCCCGTCCCGTACACGTAGTTGACGCCCCAGCGGCCGAACCAGGCGCCGTCGGCCTCCTGTTCGGCGAGCAGCCACTCGATGCCGCGCCGGGTGTCGGGGTGCTGGGCCAGGCCCTCGTACGCCAGCATCTCCACGACGTGCGCGGTGACGTCGGCCGACGGCGGGTCGATGACCTCGCCGAAGTCGCAGAACGGCAGCCGGTTGGGGAACGGGCTGACGTTGTCGGCGTCGAACGCGCCCCAGCCGCCGTTCTTCGACTGCATGCCGAGCGTCCAGCGCGCGCCGCGCTCGACGGCCGTGTCCATGCGCGCGGTGTCCGGGTGGGCGACCCGGCGCAGCGCGAGGATGACCTCGGCGGTGTCGTCGATATCCGGGTAGTTGTCGTTGTGGAACTCGAACGCCCAGCCGCCGGGGGCGAGTTGGGGACGGCGCACGGCCCAGTCGCCGGGGCGCACGATCTGCTCGTCCAGCATCCACCCGGCCGCCCTGACGAGCGCGGGGTGGTCCGGGCTCACGCCGGCGTCGGCCAGGGCGATCGTGGCGAGGCAGGTGTCCCACACCGGGGACTGGCAGGCCTCGATCATGCGCGAGCCGTCCTCGCGCCAGACGGCGAAGCGGTCGAGCGATTCGAGTCCGGCGCGCATCACGGGGTGCTGGAGGTCGTAGCCGAGCAGATGCAGGGCGATGACCGAGTAGACGGCCGGGGGCTGGATGCCGCCCCAACAGCCGTCGTTCTCCTGGCGTTCGACGATCCAGCGGGCCGCCGCGTTCATCGCCGTGCGGCGTACGACGCGTGGTGCGACCTTGTGGTAGAGGTGCAGCGCCTTGTCGATACGCTGGAAGAACCCGTCCCAACTGGCCGCACCGGCAAGGGGCTTGGCGGGGTTCGGGCGGCTCACGTCGGTGTGCAGCTCGTCCAGCGCGAAGGGCGCGGGGCGGACCGGACGCAGGGCCGAGACGATCGTGAGGGGCACGATCGTCTGCCGGGCCCAGCAGCCGAACGAGTAGATGTTCAGCGGAAACCACTTGGGCAGGAAGATCAGTTCGGGTGGTACCTCGGGCAGGTCGTCCCACTTCCACCAGCCGAAGAGCGCGAGCCAGATCCGGGTGAAGACCCGGCTCTCGGCGATGCCGCCGTGCTCCCTGATCCAGCCGGCGGCGCGCGCCATGTGCGGGTCGTCGGGTCTGTCCCCGGCGAGGCGCAGCGCGACGTATCCCTCGATGGTCGTGGAGAGTTCGCCGGGCCCGCCGTAGAAGGTGGCCCAGGTCCCGTCGGTACGCTGCTCGCCCCGGATGAACCGGCCGGCCGCCTCGGTGGTCCTCGCGTCCTGGACACCGAGGAACTGACGGAGCAGCAGATCTTCGGCGTCCATGGTCACATTGGTCGCCAGGTCGCCCTTCCACCAGCCCTGGGCGTCCTGCTGGCCGAGCAGATGCTCGACGGATCGTGCGGTGGCACGCCGTGCGACCTCTCCGATGTCGCTCGTGACGGGAGTGGTGTCGGACGGTTCGCTCGCCGCGGCAGCACGGGGTCCCACGGCCCCGGAACTTCCGTCGGTCGTCGCTGTCATGGCTTCCCCTTACGTGCAGTTGGTCCTCTGCTGTGCTGGGGTCTCCGTCGTCCGGCGGATCGGTCACGACCCGCCGGACGGCGACTACGGAGGCTTGTGGTGCGGTCAGCCTCCGGTGAGCGCGGATATGCGAATGGCGATGGTGATCATCTCTTTCGTACGACGACGAAGTCCGCGAGCGCGGTGAGCTGCGCGCGGACCCGTTCGGGCATGTCGACGCCGCTCAGGGCCTCGATGGCGACGGTGTGCTGCCTGCGGGCCTCCTGGGAGGTCCACTCCCGGCCGCCCGCCCGGTCGATGAGCGCGGCCCTGGTCGCGAACTCCTCCTCCGAGAAGCTGTCGAAGTCGTTGCTCTTGGCGTCGGCGGCCAGGAGTTCACCGAGCCGCTGCGACGCGGGGCCTCCCGCGGCGAGCGCGGCGACCACCGGCAGGGACTTCTTGCGCTGGCGCAGATCGCTCCACGTCTGCTTGCCGGTGGCCTCGGGGTCGCCCCAGATGCCGAGCAGGTCGTCGACGGCCTGGAAGGCGAGGCCGAGGTGGTGGCCGTACGACTCCAGGACGTCGGCCGTCCGGTCGTCGGCCCCGCCGAGGACGGCGCCGATGGAGACGGCGCAGGCGAGCAGCGCGCCCGTCTTGTTGCCCTCCATCTCCAGGCACTCCTCGACGGTGACCCGCTCGCGGTGCTCGAAGGAGATGTCCTGCGCCTGACCGTCGATCAGTTTGCGGGTCGCCGTGGTGAGCCGGCGGGTGGCCCGGCCTGCTTCGGCGGTGCCGATCTCCAGCAGGATCTCGTTGGCGAGCGCGAAGAGCGCGTCACCGACGAGGATCGCCTGGGCGGGTCCGTGGACCTTCCACACGGTGTCGCGGTGGCGGCGCTGCTCGTCGCCGTCCATCAGGTCGTCGTGCAGCAGCGAGAAGTTGTGCACCAGTTCCACGGCGACGGCGCCGGGGACACCCGTCTCGGCCGCCGCTCCCGCCGCCTCGGCGGACAGCAGGGCGAGCGCGGGGCGTACGGCCTTTCCGCCGTCCCCGTCGGCGGGCCGGCCCTGGGCGTCGATCCAGCCGAAGTGGTAGGCGGCGACGGTGTCCATCGGCGGGGCGAGCCGGCCGACGGCCGCCCGCAGCACGGGGGTTGACAGGGCACGGCCGCGCTCCAGCAGCGCGAAGACGTCCGCGGTGTCGACAGCCGGATTGGCCGGGGGCACAGTCGGCACGGTCTCTCCTCTTTTCGCAGTACTCATGGGTCCCGTACGCGCCGTCGCCGTACTCGTCATCGCTGTACTCGTCGTCGCCGCGCCCGTCGCGGCGGCCTGCGTCGTGGTGGCGTCCGGCCTCATGCGGCCTCCCGCAGCGGATGCCGGTGGGTGCGGCCGAGTTCGGACAGGGCAGCGCCCGCCGCGCTGAAGCCGCTGCGGACCGCGCCTTCCATCGTCGCGGGCCAGCCGGTCGCGGTCCACGCCCCGGCCAGAAAGAGCCCGGCCACGCGGGTGCGGGCGGCGGGGCGAAGCCGCCCCACGCCGGGTGTCGGGGCGAACGTCGCCGTACGCTCCCGGGTCACGAAGAAGTCCCGCACCTCGGCGCTGCGCGCGGCCGGGAGGAGCCGTCTCAGCTCGGGCAGGTAGCGCTCGCGCAGTTCGGCGACGGGCAGGTCGATCTCGTCCGTGACGGCCGACTGCGACAGCGCCACGTACTGACCGTCCTTCAGGCCCGAGGCGTCGGTGCGGTCGAAGACCCACTGCACGGGGGTGCCGATGGCGGCGAAGAAGGGCCGGCGCAGCACCTTGCGGTCGTAGACGACGTGCACGTTGAGGATCGGCGACGTGCCGATGTCGAGGAGCCGGCCCGGCTGGTCGAGCGCGCCGTCCGGCAGCAGCGCGTGCGTCTCGCGCTGTGGTACGGCGAGGACCACCGCGTCCGCCTCGATACGCTCCCCCGGTACGTCGACGCTCCAGCGCCCGTCCCCGGTACGGGTCACGGCCGTGACGCGGGTGCGCAGCTCGGTCCGTACGCCTGCGGCGTCGAGGGCCTTGCGGGCGAGCGTGTCGTGCACCTCGCCCAGCGGGACCCGAGCCCAGCCGATGTCGGCGGCGCCGCGCTCGGAGAGCAGGCCGGTCTTGAAGACCATCGCGGCCAGGCCCATGGACGCCTGCGCGGCGCGGACGTTGAGGGTGGCGACGCAGACGAGGTCCCACAGGGCTTCGACGGCGCGCGGCGACTGACCGTGCCGGCCGAGCCAGGTCGCGAAGTCGATGCCGTCGAGCGCGGGGTCGGCCGGGTCGAGCGCCTTGAGGGCGAGCGCGGCGCGTCCCACGGAGGCCTTCTCGGCGAGCGAGAGGTGCGGGTAGGCGGCGAGCCCCGCGGCGAGGTGCAGCGGTACGGGCAGGGCGTTGCGGCGCAGCCGTCCGACCCGGGGCCGGTCCGGGCGTCCCACGTCCAGTACGGGAACGTCGAGCCGGTCCTGGACGGGCGCGAGCGCGGCGGCGTCGACGCGGTCGAGGAACCAGCGGTAGGCCGTGCAGCAGCGCAGATACACGTGCTGGCCGTTGTCGACGGTCAACTCGCCGCGGGTGAAGGAGAAGGCGAGACCGCCGAGCCGCGGGCGGCCATCGACGAGCGTCACGCGCACTCCGGCGTCGGCCAGTTGGAGCGCGGCGGTGACGCCGGCGATGCCGCCGCCGACGACGACCGTGTGGCGGGACGCCGCGCTGTCGGATGTCGTCATGCGCCCTCCCCTGCGACTGTCGCAGTCAGGGACGCGTCAGGGACGCGGACGGTTGACCGGCCGGCGCCGGTGTCGATGCCGGCCCACGGGCGGGTGCCGGTGCCGGTGCCGTGCGGGAGTGTCACGGGCGCCTCCTGACGGTCTGCCGGGAGATGTTCCTGGCGTCGAGTCCGGAGAGGCCGCGCACGGCGACGTACGCCTTCTCTCGGCCCGGCAGCGAGACCCGGCCGCGCAGGACGGCCCCGGGGTCGCGTTCGATGCGGTCGAGCAGCCGGCGGTAGATGCCCGCCATGGCGGCGACGCAGGCGCCGCTGCGCCGGTCGAGCATGGGCAGCAGCCGGTAGCCCTCGGCGAAGAGCGCGCGGGCGCGTCTGACCTCGAAGTGCACGAGTCCGGTGAAGTCGGAGCCGGCGGGCGGGGTGGGGCTGTCGAAGCCGGCCGAGCAGCCGAACTTGGCGAGGTCGTCGGCGGGCAGATAGGTGCGGGCGTTGCCGGCGTCCTCGCGTACGTCGCGCAGGATGTTGGTGAGCTGGAGGGCGAGGCCGAGGGTGTCGGCGTACTCGGACGCGCGCTCGGCGCCGGGCGCCGCGGGGTCGGTGCCGAACACCCCGAGCGAGAGTCTGCCGATGGCTCCGGCGACGCAGCGGCAGTAGATCTTGAGGTCGTCCCACGTCTCGTACGTCTCGCCCTTGACGTCCATCAGGACGCCGTCGATCAGTTCGTCGAGCCCGCCGAGCGGGAGCGGGAAGCGGCGGGCCGCGTCGCTCAGCGCGACGGCGACGGGGTCCGTGTCGTCCTCCTCGACGCCGCCCCGTCTGATCCGTCCGAGGACGGCGCGGGTGTCTTCGAGCCTGGACTGCTTGGCGCCGGGCTCCAGCGTGCCGTCGCCGATGTCGTCGACGCGCCGCGAGAACGCGTAGAGCGCCGACATGGCCTGCCGCTTGTCGACGGGCAGCAGCCGGATGCCATAGGCGAAATTACGGGCCTGCTGCCCGGTGACGGCCTCGCAGTAGCTGTACGCGGCCAGTACCGGCGCCGACACGGGGGTCTGTCCCTCCACGATCCGGCTCACCCCTTTCTGTGCGTTTTCCGCAGGACTGCTCCCACTTCACGCAGCAGACGTGGTGTGGTGGCTTTGGGCGGTCCGGGCAGTACATCGTGTCCCACGGCGGCCACCGAGGAGAGGGCGGCGCGCCCCCCGCCGACGAATCCGGCGAGCAGCAGCCGGAGTCTGCCGCCGACGCTGTGGACCAACGGCCCTCCCTGGTTGAGGAGTTGGCCGGCGCGTTCGGCCTCGTAGGCGATCAGAGTGCGGACGGAGGCGTTCGCGGTCGGCGCGGCGAGGTCCGTCTCGGTGACGTGGAAGCGCTTCATGTCGTCGGCGGGCAGATAGATCCGGTCGCGCGACAGGTCCTCGGCGACGTCCTGGAGGTGCTCGACGATCTGGAGCGCGGTGCAGACGGCGTCGGAGCGGCGGATCCGTTCCGGGCTGGCGGTGCCGGTGATGGCGAGGACGAGGCGGCCGACGGGGTTGGCGGAGAGTTCGCAGTACGCGACCAGGTCGTCGTAGGTGCCGTAGCGCCGTACGGACTGGTCCTGGCGGTTGGCCTCGATCAGGCCGAGGAACGGCTCGGGGGTGAGCGCGTGGCGCCGCACGGTCGGGACGATGCCCCGCAGCAGCGGGTGGCCGGGGGCCGGGCCAGCCGGGTCGAACACCCGGCGCAGGTCGGCTTCGAAGGCGTCCAGCATGGCGGGCCTGTTGTCCGTCAGCGCGGGGTCGAGGCCGAGATGGCGGGCGTCGGCGCCGCCGGGTGCGAGGTCGCCGTCGCCGATGTCGTCGACGAGGCGGGCGTAGCCGTAGACGGCCATCAGATCGTCGCGCCAGGCGCGCGGCAGGAAGAAGGGGGCGACCGGGAAGTTCTCACCGGACGCCTTGTCGAGGGTGGCACGCGAGGAGGTTTCGGCCTGCCTCTGGGGGGCGCCCGTCACTGCGGACCGCCTGCTGCGGGGACGGCGAAACCCTCGCGGAGCTGGAGATCAACCGTCATTGCCGTCACGTCTCCCGTTCTACACTGCCGACCCAAACATCCCATTTCGGACACGCCGCGCGGCCCGGCCACGGGGACACCGCCGATCTGGCGGACCTGCGGCCGGTCAGCCTGGGCTTACGGACGTATCGCCGCTCTTGCCACGAATCAGCACCGCTACAGCTTACGTCGTACAACACCCTCGGCCGCGCCGGGGCACCTCGCGCACCTCGACAACGCCACGAGCCGCTTCAACCTTCCTCAGCGGCGGGGGACTTGACGGAAGTTTGACGATCGACGGGGGCGGAGGCCCGCGCTCACGGCCCGTCGGGGCGCCCCCGGGGCACCAGGAGACCGGCGACGATGGTGTCGGTCGCGCGTTCGATCACGGCCGCCCGGCCGGCGGCCGGGAGGCGGCCCATCGGCCCGTCGAGCAGGAGCATCGCGAGGCCGTGCGCCGTCGCCCAGGCGGCGACCTCGGCGCCGGGGCGGTTGCGGGCGGGCATGCGGCCGGTGGCGACCAGTTCGTCCAGGGCCTCGCTGAGCAGGTTGTAGGAGCGGTACTGGGGATGGTCGTCGGGCGGCGTCACGCCGCCCCACCCGGCGTCCTCGCCGGCACCCAGCAGCGCGTGGGAGAAGGCCGTACGGAAGAGGCCGGGATGCGCCAGGGCGAAGCCCACGTACCCCCGGCCGAGAGCCGCCAGCCGCAGTTGCGCGGCGGCGCCGGGGTCGCCGTCCCGGGGGACGCCGGCCCCGACCTGTTCCATGGCCTCCGCGAGCCGGTGCTGCGCCTGGATCTTGACCGCGAAGAGCAGATCACCCTGGCCGGCGAAGTGGCGGTAGGCGGCGGTGGCGGAGACGCCCGCGCGGCGGGCCACCTCGCGCAGGACGACCTTCTCCGGCCCTCCGTCGGTCGCGAGCTCCACCCCGGCGGCGATCAGCGCGTTGCGCAGGTCGCCGTGGTGATAGCCGGCCTTGGCCCCCTGGTTCGCCCGGTTCGTCTCCATGCCCTCATCCTGCCCGATGTTGACAGCATTAACATCCGCTGCCAGAGTCAGTGTTGACGCCGTTAACATTCGGAGATGGGGGATCCCGTGCTGTCCAAGATCGCTGAGCTGGCCCTGAAGAGGTCACGGCTCCTACTCGTACTGGCCACCGTCGCCGTGCTCGCCATGGGCGCGCTCGGCGCGGGCGCCTTCGGCAAACTGCTCGGCGGCGGATTCGACGACCCGGACGCGCAGTCGTCGCGCGCCGCCGTCCTGATCGACGAGAAGTTCGGGGGCGAGACCAACCTGCTGTTCCTGGTCGGCCCGAAGGAGACCGGCGCGCCGGGGCCCGGCTCCCCCGCCGTCGACGAGCGGGGCCGCTCGCTCACCGACGCGCTCAAGGACGACACCACCGTGAGCAACGTGGTCTCGTACTGGGACACCAAGAGCCCGCGGCTGATCTCCGAGAACGGCGGCGAAGCCCTCGTCGCCCTCCACGTGAAGGGCGACGAGACCGAGCGCGGTGAGCGCGCCGAGCAGCTGATCGACCGCTACACGGGCGACCGCGACGGTGTCCAGGTCCGGGCCGGCGGCGAGAGCGCCGTGAGCATCGACGTCAGCGCCCAGGTCTCCGGCGACCTGGCCGTGGCCGAGGCGATCGCCGTACCGGTGACACTCCTGCTGCTGGTCCTCGCCTTCGGCAGCCTTCTCGCCGCGATGCTGCCGCTGGTCATCGGACTGATCGCGATCGTCGGCACGTTCGCGCTGCTCTTCGTCCTCGGCAGCGTCACCGAGGTGTCCGTCTTCGCGATCAACCTGACGACCGCGCTCGGCCTGGGCCTCGGCATCGACTACGCGCTCCTCCTGGTCAGCCGCTTCCGCGAACAGCTCGGCGCGGGGCAGGAGGTCCCCGAGGCGCTGCGCACCACCGTACGGACGGCGGGGCGCACGATCCTGTTCTCGGCCGCGACCGTCGCCGCCGCGCTCGCCGCACTGCTCGTCTTCCCGCCGTTCTTCCTGCGCTCCTTCGCCTACGCGGGGATCGGCGTGGTCGTGATCGCGGTCGTCGCCGCCCTGTTCGTCGTGCCGCCGCTGCTCGCCGTGCTCGGCCACCGGGTCAACAAGGGGCGGCTGCCCTGGGCGACGGCCGTACGCCGCTCCGACGCGCCGTTCTGGGGGCGGCTCGCCTCGCTCGTCATGCGCCGCCCCGCCCTCACCGCCCTGCCCGTGCTCGCCGTGCTGCTGCTCGTCGCGAGCCCGCTGCTGGGTGTCACGTTCGGCACACCCGACGAGCGGGTGCTGCCCGAGGACACGGCGGCCCGCCAGGTGGCGACGGCCGTCCAGAACGACTTCCCCACCGACGAGGCGGGCGCCGTCCAGATCGTCAGCACCTCGGCCGTCGACGCGGGGCCGCTGGCGGCGTACGCGGACGCGCTGTCCCGGCTGGACGGTGTCGTACGCGTCGACGCCTCGACCGGCACCTACACCGACGGCAGGAGCCAGGAGGCGGGCCCGGCGAACGCGGGGCTCGCGGGGGCGGACGCACAGCGCCTCGTGGTCGTCACCGGCACGGAGCCCAAGTCCTCCGCCGCCCAGGACCTGGTGGCGGACATCCGGGCGGTGGAGCGGCCCGCGGGCACCGACACGCTGGTCGGCGGCACGGACGCGGTGCTGGTGGACTCCCGGCAGTCCATCGGTGACCGGCTGCCGCTGGCGATCGGGCTGGTCGTCGTGACGACCTTCGCGCTGCTGTTCCTGTTCACCGGCAGCGTCGTCCAGCCGCTGCGCGCGCTGCTGCTCAACGCGATCAGTCTGTCGGCGGCGCTCGGCGCGATGGTGTGGATCTTCCAGGACGGTCATCTGTCGTCGCTGCTGGGCTTCACCCCGCAGCCGATGGACACCTCGATGACCGTGCTGCTGTTCTGCGTCGCCTTCGGACTGTCCATGGACTACGAGGTGTTCGTGACCAGCCGGATGAAGGAGCTGCACGACGCGGGCGCGGACCGGGAGACGACCGTCACGCAGGGCCTGGCCCGCACCGGGCGGATCGTCAGCATGGCGGCCGGGCTGCTGGCCGTGAGCTTCTTTGCCTTCGGTACGAGCGGGATCAGCTTCCTCCAGATGTTCGGCATCGGGAGCGGTCTGGCGATCGTCATCGACGCGGTGGCGGTGCGTGGTGTGCTCGTACCGGCCGCGATGCGGCTGCTGGGGCGCACCGCCTGGTACGCGCCGGCCGCGCTGCGCAGGCTGCACGGGAAGGTGGGCCTGACCGAGGAGCCGGACGCCACCGAGCCGGACCGCACCCCGGTCGGCGTCTGACGCACCACGCACACCGCGGCGGCCCCCGCCGGATAGACTCCGGCGGGGGCCGCCGCGGTGTCTGTGCCGGGTGCCCGAACTCCCCTGGGGATAACGCTACTTGCCGGTCTCCTTCTCGTACGCCTTGAGCACCTCGTCCGTCGGGCCGTCCATCAGCAGCTCGCCCTTCTCCAGCCACAGCACCCGGTCGCAGGTGTCCCTGATCGACTTGTTGCTGTGGCTGACCAGGAAGACCGTGCCCGCCTCCTTGCGCAGCTCGCGGATCCGCGCCTCGGAGCGGATCTGGAACTTGCGGTCACCGGTGGCCAGCGCCTCGTCGATCATGAGGACGTCGTGGTCCTTGGCCGCCGCGATGGAGAAGCGGAGCCGGGCGGCCATACCGGAGGAGTAGGTGCGCATCGGCAGGGTGATGAAGTCGCCCTTCTCGTTGATGCCGGAGAAGTCGACGATCGACTGGTAGCGCTCACGTACCTGCTCGCGTGTCATCCCCATGGCCAGACCGCCGAGGATGACATTGCGCTCGCCGGTGAGATCGTTCATCAGCGCGGCGTTGACACCGAGCAGCGAGGGCTGGCCGTCGGTGAACACCTTGCCGTGCTCCGTGGGCAGCAGCCCCGCGATGGCGCGCAGCAGGGTCGACTTCCCGGAGCCGTTGGTGCCGATCAGGCCGATCGCCTCACCGCGGTACGCGGTGAAGGTGACCCCCCGGACGGCGTGGACC
The DNA here is from genome assembly GCF_045040315.1 of Streptomyces sp. NBC_01508. Taxonomy (NCBI): domain Bacteria; kingdom Bacillati; phylum Actinomycetota; class Actinomycetes; order Kitasatosporales; family Streptomycetaceae; genus Streptomyces; species Streptomyces sp. NBC_01508. The sequence continues at coordinate 961,643 of NZ_CP109419.1, forward strand.
TTACGGACTCCGCGCGACTCGCCCTTCTCGCGCCTGAGTATGCGGCTCAGTGCCGCGGTCGCGCTGCCCTTGCCACCGCCGCCGCCGTTGACGCGGTACACGATGTGCACGTCGTCGGCGATGACGGTGGGGACGCGTCCCTGCTTGTCTAGGTCAGCCACGGCCGTACCGTTCCTCAGCCTTCCAGAAGTACACGAAGCCCGCGATGCCGACGAGCAGCGACCAGGCGAGACCTGCGGCCCACACGTGCTGGGGCAGGTTCTCGGAGCCGTAGTCGTCGATCAGCGCGAAACGGATGAGGTCCATGTAGATGGCGGCGGGGTTGTACTGGAGTACGTCGACGATCCAGCTCGGCACGCCCGGCTTGTCCGCGAGGATGAGCGGGATGGAGAACATCACGCCCGACGCGTACATCCACGTCCGCATGACGAACGGCATCAGCTGGGCCAGGTCCGGGGTCTTGCTGCCCAGCCTGGCCATGATCAGCGCCAGCCCGGTGTTGAAGACGAACTGGAGCATCAGGACGGGCAGTACCAGCAGCCAGGACAGGCCCGGCAGGCTGCCGAAGCCCACCACCACGACCAGCAGCACGATCATCGAGAACATCAGCTGCTGGAGCTGCTGGAGGGCGAACGAGATGGGCAGCGAGGCCCGGGGGAAGTGCAGCGCCCGCACCAGCCCGAGATTTCCGGCGATCGCGCGGACCCCGGCCATCACGGACGTCTGGGTGAAGGCGAAGACGAACACGCCCGTCACCAGGAACGGGATGTAGACGCGGATCTCCATGCCGCGGCCGGCGTTCAGGATCAGGCCGAAGATCAGGAAGTAGACGAAGGCGTTGAGCAGTGGGGTCGCCACCTGCCAGAGCTGGCCGAGCTTCGCCTGGCTGTACTGGGCCGTGAGCTTCGCCTGGGAGAAGGCGAAGATGAAGTGGCGCCGGCCCCACAGCTTGCGGATGTACTCGGCCAGTCCCGGACGGGCACCGCTCACCGACAGGCCGTACTTGGCGGCCAGTTCGGCCGAGGACAGACCGTCGTCGGGAGACGGCGGGGCGCTCATGGCGATCGCGCCGTCATGGGTTGTCTCACTCACAAGTTGAAACTTTCGTGTTCAAGATGCGCAGCCGGTCGGGCACAGGCGTGGACGGCCGGGACCCGGAGGTAAGGGCCTGTCGTCCAGACCCCGGCCCCGATGCTCTCAGAGCCGAGCCTGTCAGATGACAGGCGGTCGGCCCAGTCGGGTCAGCCGCCACACCGTACGCCACTTCATGGGCCTGCGGGGACCGCACGGAGTCGTCCAGCCTTCCCGGAAACCGCCGAACCATGCCTTCAGCGCGGGGACGGTGGGGCGCCGGGCCAGGGTGAGCAGGATCCAGACGCCGAGATAGACGGGGACGACGGGCGCGGGCAGGTTGCGGCGCGCGAGCCAGACCCGGTTGCGGGCCACCATGCGGTGGTAGACCGCGTGCCGTGACGGCGGCATCGTGGGGTGGAAGAGCACCATGTCCGAGCGGTAGTCGATCATCCAGCCCGCGTCCAGCGCCCGCCAGGCGAGGTCGGTCTCCTCGTGGGCGTAGAAGAACTCGCCGGGCAGCGCGCCGACCTCGGCGATGACCTTCGTACGGACGGCGTTGGCGCCGCCCAGGAAGGTCGTCACGCGTGAGGAGCGCAGCGGGTCGGAGGCGCGCAGCCGCGGGACGTGACGGCGCTGGGTGAGGCCGGTCTCGGGGTCGGCGATCCGGAAGCTGACGATGCCGAGGACCGGGTCGGCGGCGAACGCCGCGCGGACCAGCTCGGCGGTGTCGGTGCCGGGCAGCAGTCCGTCGTCGTCGAGGAAGAGCAGGACGTCCACGTCGCCGCCGGAGGGGCCGAAGGCCTCGATGCCGACGTTACGGCCGCCGGGGATGCCGAGGTTCTCGGGCAGTTCGACGGTCCGTACGCCCTCGGGCACGTCGCCGACGGGGGCGCCGTTGCCGACGACGACGACATCGATCGGGTCGCCGTCCTGCTTGGCGACTGAGTCGATGAGGGCCCGGAGGTCGTCGGGGCGGTTGCCCATCGTGATGATCACCGCACCGAGCCGCATGTCACTCACCTCAGCCTGCTCGACGCGAGGATCGACACGAGGTGCAGCAGCGTCTGCACGACGGCGATACCGGCCAGCACGGCGACGCCGAGCCGGGAGAAGAACAGGTCGTCCCTGACCGTGTCCAGCACCGCCAGCAGAAGGATCAGCAGGGACGCCTCGATCCCGAGGATGAGGCGGTGGAACTTCAGCGCTCCGGCGGCCCTGCGGGCCAGCGCCATCCCGGACGAGCGCGGCTCGGACGCCGTCTCCTTGACCGGCGGCAGGCCCTGCTGGTGGCGGGCGACGCCGACGAGGTCGGTCTCGGCCTTGATCAGGATGGCGCCGAGGGCGGCGAGGGTGCCGAGGAAGGCCCAGAGCCAGTCGATCCGCCCGGAGCCCCACAGATCGGCGGCGCGCAGCCCGAACCCCACCAGGACGGCGGCGTCGCACAGGTAGGCGGCGACCCGGTCCATGTAGACCCCGGTCATCGAGTACTGCTTCTTCCAGCGGGCGATCTCGCCGTCGACGCAGTCCAGCAGCAGATAGAGCTGGACCATCACCACACCGAGCACCGCGCCCAGGATGCCGGGCACCAGGAGGGCGGGGAGGGCGAGGACAGCCGCGGCGGTCATCACGTAGGTCACCTGGTTGGGCGTGACGCGTGTGTTCACCAGGTGCCGGTCGATGCGCAGGGAGACCTCGCGCATGTAGAGCCGGCCCCCCCAGTGCTCGCCGCTCCGCCGGTCCTTGACACCCGGGGGGTGAACGACCGGGCGTAGTTCAGCTACCGATGGCTTTTGCATAGTCGGCGTAGGCGTCCTTGATCTGGTCCGGGGACAGGTTGAGGTGCTCCAGGATCGTGAAGCGTCCCGGACGGGTCTGCGGTGCGTAATCCACGGCCCGGACGAACTCGTCCAGGCTGAAACCGATCTCCGCCGGCAGCACGGGAAGACCGTGCCGGCGCAGTACTTCGGCGATGAGCCGCGACTGCGCGTGGGCGCCGCGCAGGTGCATCGCGAAGGCGGCGCCGATCCCGACCTGCTCGCCGTGGCTCGCGGCCCGCTGGGGGTAGAGCAGGTCGAAGGCGTGGCTGATCTCGTGGCAGGCGCCGGACGAGGGGCGGGTGTCCCCGCTGATCGAGATCGCGATGCCGGACAGCACGAGCGACTCGGAGAGCACGGTGAGGAATTCGTCGTCGCCGATGGTGCCGGGGTGGCGCAGGACGGCCTCGCCGGCGGTCCGGGCCATGGCGGCGGCGAGGCCGTCGACGGGCTCGCCGTTGACCTCGTGGGACAGCTCCCAGTCGGCGATCGCGGAGAGGTTGGAGATGGCGTCGCCGATGCCGGAGCGTACGAAGCGGGGCGGGGCCTCGCGTACGACATCGAGGTCGATGACCATCGCGATCGGCATCGGGACGCCGTAGGAGCCGCGCCCGTTGTCGTTGTCGAGGGTGGCGACCGGTGAACACAGGCCGTCGTGGGCGAGGTTGGTGGCGACGGAGACCATGGGCAGGCCGACCCGCGCGGCGGCGTACTTCGCGACGTCGATGATCTTGCCGCCGCCGAGGCCGACCACCGCGTCGTACCGCTTGCCCCTTATGTCGTCGGCGAGTTTGACGGCGGAGTCGATCGTGCCGTCGGCCACCGGGTACCAGGCGGCACCGGGGAGCACCGGCGACAGCTTCTCGCGCAGCGCCTGCCCCGATCCGCCGCTGATCGCGATCGCGAGCTTGCCGGACGCGGAGATCCGCTGGTCGGCGAGGAGGCCGGCGAGATCGTCCAGGGCACCGCGGGTGATGTCGACGACGACCGGGGACGGGATGAGTCGGGTCAGTACTGGCACGCGATGACACGGCCCTTCGCGAGGTCGTCGTGGTTGTCGATCTCCACCCAGGGGACGTCTCCGATGGGGGCGACGTCGATGGTGAAGCCTCTGTTCACGAGTTCCTGGTAGCCGTCCTCGTAGTAGAGGTCGGGGTCGCGCTCGAAGGTGGTCCTGAGGGCGTCGGCGAGGTCGTCGGCGGCCTCGGGCTCGATGAGGGTGACGCCGATGTACTCGCCGGTGGCGGTGGCGGGGTCCATCAGCTTCGTGATGCGCCGCACCCCCTTGTCGGCCTCGGTGATGACCTTCATCTCCTCGTCGGCGAGCTGCTTCACCGCGTCCAGGGCGAGGATGATCTTCCGGCCCTCGCCGCGGGCGGCGAGCAGTGTGCGCTCGACGGAGACGGGGTGGACGGTGTCACCGTTGGCGAGGATCACACCGCGCTTGATGATGTCGCGGGCGCACCACAGGGAGTAGGCGTTGTTCCACTCCTCGGCCTTGTCGTTGTCGACCAGGGTGAGGGTGAGGCCGTACGTCGCCTCCAGGGCCGCCTTGCGCTCGTACACGGCCTCCTTGCGGTAGCCGACGACGATCGCGGCCTCGGTGAGCCCGATCTCCGCGAAGTTGCCGAGCGTCAGGTCGAGGACGGTCGTGTCGCCGTCCACGGGCACGAGGGCCTTGGGGAGCGTGTCGGTGTAGGGGCGCAGGCGCCTGCCGGCACCGGCTGCCAGTACGAGGCCGATCATGCGGTTTCTCCTTCGTCGTGTACGGCGGGGGCTCCGGAGGACACCCAGAACCGGATGGACTCCGTGAGCGCGATCACGGCGACGACGACGGCGAGCAGCGTCAGTCCCAGGGGGAGGTCGAACGCGGCCGTGGAGAAGGCGGCGAGTACGGCCACGAGCAGTGTGCGTCCCTCGTGTCCGCCGAGGGAGCGGACCAGGGCGCGGGGCGGGGCTCCGGCGCCGCCACGGATGCGGTACACCGTGTCGTAGTGATGGTAGGCGACCGCCGCGACCAGTCCGAACGCCGCGGGCAGGGCGCCGGGGACGTCGGCGCGGGCGGCGAGGATCAGGATCGTGCCGTACTCGGTGGCCCGGAAGACCGGCGGGACGAGCCAGTCGAGCGGGCCGCCCATGCGGTGCGCGACGGCGATGCCCGAGGTCACGACGTAGATCAGGGCGCCGAGGACGAGTACGGGGCTGTCGAGCGGGCCGAAGGCGGCCATGGCGGTGGCGGCCGCGCCGCCCGCGACGGCGATCAGCGGGGCCAGTACGCCGGGCAGCGCGCGGGCCGGACGCCGCACCGGGCGGGTGACCAGTTCGGCGAGCGGCCCGGTGTCGGCGAGGTCGGCGAGCGCCCCGGCGGCCCGGTCGGTGCGGACGGCCTTGCGGGTCACCGAGCGCAGGACGCGGCCGGCGGTGGTGTAGCAGGCGGCGAAGGCGCAGCCGACGAGGAGCGCGTAGAAGACGATCCGGGGGGTGGTCACGGCGGTGAGGACGGCGATCATCGCCCAGCGCTCACCGATCGGCAGGACGATCATCCGGCGCACCCAGACGGTCCAGCCGACGCTGTCGAGCCTGCTGGAGAGGGCGGTGGTGGGGGTGCCGACGACGGCCTTGCCGTTGACCGTCGCGGCGGTGCTGTCGGCGTTGGCCTCGTTGAAGGAGAAGTCCACGAAGTGGCGCACGGACTGCAGGACCATCGCGGCGAGCGCGAGTGCCCAGACGTCATCGCCGCCCCGGGCGGCGCCGATCGCGAGACCGGCGTAGTACGCGTACTCCTTGGCCCGGTCGAAGGTCGCGTCCAGCCAGGCGCCCAGGGTCGAGTACCGCAACGAGTAGCGGGCGAGCTGTCCGTCGGCGCAGTCGAGGACGAAGGAGAAGAGCAGCAGCAGTCCGGCCGCGACATAGCCGCCGCGGGTGCCGGTGGCCGCGCAGCCCGCCGCGATCAGGGCGGTGAACAGGGACGCGGTGGTGACCTGGTTGGGGGTCAGTCCGCGCCGGGCGCACCAGCGGGCGAGATAGCGGGAGTAGGGGCTGATGCAGAAGGTCGTGAAGAAGCCGTCGCGCGCCTTCACGGCGGAGCGCAGGCGTACGGCCTCGTCGTCCACCGCGGCGACGGCGGCGAGCGCCTGCTCGCGGTCGGCCGGTCCGGCCGGGACGGCGGCGACGAGCGAGCCGAGTTCGGGGTGCCGCACGACGGTGCCGTCGGCTTCGAGCGCGGCGGACACCCGGTCGGCGAGCGGGAGTTGGGAGGCGGCGGGCGCGGGGTGCGTGGCGGGCTGGTCGGCCTCGGTCACGAGGCCGACGGCACCGGTCCGTACGGCGGGGGCGCCGGCCGTCGCGTCCTTACGGTCCGCGGCCGTGCCGTTCACCACGGTGACCAGCGCCGTGGCCAGTGCGGCACGCGCCTCGGGCTGAGCGGTCAGCGCGCCGGTGACGGCCGCCGCCGGGAAGCGCGGATCGGTCAACGCCAGTCGCAGCGCGTGGAGATGGCCGACGAAGCCCTGATCGACGAGGGCGACGCGGTCGGCGGCGGGGGCCGAGGCGAGCAGGCTCACGGCCGCAGCCGTGTCGGGTGCGGTGCGCACGTCGAATCCCAGCGACCGCAGATCGCCTTCGAGCGGCGATCCGGGTACCGGCGTCCCGGTGAGGATGGCGGTCGACAGACGAATTCACTCCTTGACACTGACAGGGTGGACGCGCGGCGGCTCTGCCCGGCGTCCGGGTCGGCGGCACGTCGGCAGAGGCTATCGGATGAACGGAAACCCGCGTTCACTGCCCGTTCACGCGCCGGACGCCATGGCCCTGTTTCCCGGATCACCGCGGATAGCCCTGCGGCGTCCGGCGCGGTGCGTCGCAAGGCGGCGGATTGCCCTCGTACTGGACGTACTTGGGCGATTCGACAACGCAGCGAGGTGCCGTGCCGGGCGTCGTGGGCTCGCGGTGATCCGGGAAACAGCACCATGAGCCGGGCCGATTCCGGCCCGCCGGGAGATCATCATTGTCGATCGGTGCCCCGCCCCACAAACCGCGGCCGTCAGGGACCCGTACGGGTCCCGTAAGACATATCCGACTCCGCATGGTCTGCGCCGTCGAAGCCGCGACCGCCGGGTGAACGTCCGGTGACCGTACGACGGCCGGGCGGCCCGGCGGGGGCCTCGCGGACAGGCTCTAAGGTGACGGCATGACTTGGCTGATCACAGGTGGAGCGGGGTACATCGGGGCGCATGTGGCGCGCTCCATGACCGAGGCGGGTGAGCGGGTCGTCGTACTCGACAACGTCTCGTCGGGCGTCGCGGACCGGCTGCCCGCCGAAATCCCCCTGGTGCGCGGGTCGTTGCTCGACCGGGACGTCCTCGACCGGGTACTGGCCGACCACGCCGTGACGGGTGTGGTGCATCTCGCCGCCAAGAAGCAGGTCGGCGAATCGGTGGAGCGGCCGCTCGCCTACTACCGGGAGAACGTGCACGGTCTCACGGTGCTGCTGGAGGCCGTGGTCGCCGCCGGGGTCGGGCGGTTCCTGTTCTCGTCGTCGGCCGCCGTGTACGGCGTACCCGATGTGGAGCTGATCACGGAGCGGACCCCGGCCGTGCCGATCAGTCCGTACGGCGAGACGAAGCTCACGGGCGAGTGGCTGGTCCGCGCCACGGGCCGGGCCCACGCGCTGTCCACCGCGTGTCTGCGGTACTTCAACGTGGCGGGGGCGGCACGGCCCGAACTGGCGGACACCGGGGTGTACAACATCATCCCGATGTTCTTCGACCGCGTCACGCGCGGGGAGCCGATGCGGATCTTCGGGGCGGACTATCCGACACCGGACGGCACCTGCGTACGGGACTACATCCACGTCGCGGATCTCGCCGACGCGCATCTCGCGGTCGCCCGGCGGCTGGCCGCGCGGGACGTGCCCGGTGACCTGACGTACAACATCGGGCGCGGCGAAGGCGTGTCGGTGCGCGAACTCGCGGATCTGGTGGGCGAGGTCACGGGTGACAGGACGCCCCCGATCGTCGAGCCCCGCCGGCCGGGCGACGCGGCGAAGGCGGTCGCGTCGGTCGACTCGATCACCGGGGATCTGGGCTGGACGGCCCGGCGCGGGGTACGCGAGATGGTCGAATCCGCGTGGGAGGGCTGGCGGCCGCACCACCCCGAGCCGACCGCCGACTGACCGGTGAACGATCTTGTCACTGCGCTGACCTGCGGGCATTCCCGCAGGTCAGAGGGAATGACAACGGTGTTCAGTCCCGTGTTGCTCGATACCCCCCACCCGTAGTTCACTGGCCGCATCGGCTCGAACGACCGGGAGGCATCCGCATGGGGGCTGGGCACGATCACGGGCACACACACGGCGGAGCGCCACCGCCGGGGACCGCCACCGCCGCGTACAAGGGGCGGCTGCGGATCGCGCTGGGGATCACCCTGTCGGTGATGGTCATGGAGATCATCGGCGGCGTCATGTCCGACTCGCTGGCCCTGATCGCCGACGCGGCGCACATGGCGACGGACGCGGTCGGTCTCGCCCTGGCGCTGCTCGCCGTCCACTTCGCCAACCGGCCGGCGGCGGGCAACCGTACGTTCGGCTTCGCCCGCGCCGAGATCCTGGCCGCGCTCGCCAACTGTCTGCTGCTGCTCGGCGTCGGCGGCTTCCTGCTCTTCGAGGCGGTCGAGCGCTTCATCACCCCCGCCGACACCAAGGGCGGGCTCACGATCATCTTCGCGGCGGTCGGCATGGTCGCCAACCTGATCTCGCTCTCCCTGCTGATGCGCGGGCAGAAGGAGAGTCTCAATGTGCGCGGCGCGTATCTGGAGGTGCTGGCCGACACGCTCGGCTCGGTCGCCGTCCTGATCTCGGCCACGGTCATCCTGACCACCGGCTGGCAGGCGGCCGACCCGATCGCGTCCCTGGTGATCGGCCTGATGATCGTCCCGAGGACGGTCAAGCTGCTGCGCGAGACACTGAACGTGCTGCTGGAGGCGGCGCCCAAGGGGGTGGACATGGGCGAGGTCAGGGCACACATAGTGGCGCTGCCCGGTGTGGAGGACGTGCACGACCTGCACGCCTGGACGATCACCTCGGGCATGCCGGTGCTGTCGGCGCATGTGGTGGTCAGCCAGTCCGTGCTGAACAGCGTCGGGCACGAGAAGATGCTCCACGACCTCCAGGGCTGCCTCGGCGACCACTTCGATGTGGAGCACTGCACCTTCCAGCTGGAGCCGGTGGGGCACGCGGAGCACGAGGCGAATCTCTGCCACTGAGGGGAGCCGTGCGCCCCTGTTAGAGTCCGGAACGGAGGCAACAGCGTCTCCCCATGTCGTGAGAGGAGCTGAGGTTGATGACCGTCACAGTGGAGGTCGCCATGCGCGGCACACGGTCCCTCCTCGACTTCCGGGCTGCCGGCTGACCGGTTCGCACCACACTGGTCCCGCGTCGGCCGGAGCCCCCTCACACAAGGGTTCTCACGTTGTCCGACAACGACACACACAACACCCAGAACACACAGGACACTCACGACGCATCGGCTGACGCCGCGCTTCACGAGGCCTTCTTCGCCCTGCACCACGGGCTGCCCCGGCAGGGTCCCGGCTCCGACGCCACCACCCGGCGGCTGCTCTCCTTCGCCGGACCGCTGCCGTCGCGTCCGCGCGCCCTCGACCTGGGCTGCGGCCCCGGCCGGGTGGCGCTCCTGCTGGCCGCCGAGGCCGGCGCACAGGTGACCGCCGTCGATCTGCACGAGCCGTTCCTCGACGAGCTGCGGCACGCCGCAGCCGCCCGCGGGCTCGCCGGATCAATCTCCACGGAGGCGGCGGACATGACCGAACTCCCCTACCCGGACGGGTCGTTCGACCTGATCTGGGCGGAGAGTTCGATCTACGGCATCGGCTTCGACAACGGCCTGAGCCGCTGGCGACGGCTGCTCGCACCCGGCGGCACACTGGTCATCACCGAGTGCGAGTGGACCAAGGCCGAGCCGAGCGCCGAGGCGCGTGCCTTCTGGGACGCGCAGTACACGCTCCGTACGACCGAGGAGAACGTGGCCGCGGCCGCCGCCGCCGGATACACCGTGCTGGAGGTGTACCCGCAGCCGGAGAGCGACTGGGACGAGTACTACGGGCCGCTCGAAGCGCGCGTCGACTCGGCCGACCCGCAGGCGCCGGGCATGGCGCGGGCGCTGGCCGTGACGCGCGAGGAGATCGCGATGCGCCGCGGGCACGGCACGGAGTACGGCTACACCGGCTACGTGCTGCGTCCGGACCGGACGGCGGGAACGCCGGTCGGGTAGCGGGTCCCAACCCGGCGCGGGCCGGGCCGGGCCGTAACAGCGGACGTGGCGCCGGACGTAACACCGGGCGTCACACCCGTGTCCGCCCCCGTGGAGCACATCTCGGGGGCGGACATGCCCGTTTCACGGAAGTACGAACAACACGCTCTTGTACGGCAGACTTGGGGGCCGAGGACCGAAGCGAAGGATGGCTATGCCGACCACACCTGTCACTGCGGCGAGCAGCTCGCCGAACGGCGTACAAGAAGCGATCATGCTGGAGCTGGTCGACGAGGACGGCAACACCATCGGCACGGCGGAGAAGCTCGCGGCACATCAGGCACCGGGTCAGCTGCACCGGGCGTTCTCCGTGTTCCTCTTCGACGAGCAGGGCAGGCTGCTGATCCAGCGCCGCGCGCTCGGCAAGTACCACTCCCCCGGCGTCTGGTCGAACACCTGCTGCGGGCACCCGTATCCGGGTGAGGCGCCCTTCGCCGCCGCCGCCCGCCGTACGTACGAAGAGCTGGGCATCTCGCCCACGCTGCTCGCCGAGGCGGGCACGGTCCGCTACAACCACCCGGACCCGGGGTCCGGGCTGGTCGAGCAGGAGTACAACCACCTCTTCGTGGGGCTCGCGCAGGCGACGCTGCGGCCGGACCCGGCGGAGATCGGCGACACGGCGTTCGTCACGCCGGCGGAGCTGGACGAGCGGCACCGCTCGGCGCCGTTCTCCGCGTGGTTCATGACCGTGCTGGACGCGGCGCGCCCGGCGATCAGGGAGCTGACGGGGTCGGCCGGGGGCTGGTAGCGCTCTCCCGGACCTCGTGCGGCTCCTCGACGTCTTGAATCCCGTGCATGTCGTGGACGTCGTGGACCTCGTTCGCGGGCGGCGCCACGGCGTCGGGCGTCAGCGGGAGCAGCGCCCAGATGATCTTCCCGCCGCTCGCCGTGTGCTCGACGTCGCAGGTGCCGCCCGCCTCCAGGGTGATCTCCCGTACGAGCAGCAGACCGCGCCCGCCGGTCTGCCCGTAGTCCCGCTCCAGCGCCTTCGGCCGGTACGGGTGGTTGTCCTCGACCGACACCCGGATCCAGTCGGCGGCGATGGCGACCTCCACCGCGACCTCGGGCGAGAGCAGGGCCGCGTGCCGTACGGCATTGGTCACCAGCTCCGAGACGATCAGGAGCAGCCCCTGGACGGTCTCGGCGGACGCCGGGGCGCCCTGCCGGTCCAGCAGGTCGCGTACGGCGTGCCGCGCCTGCGGCACGGAGATCTCGACCGAGGGGGCCGTGAACCGCCAGACCCCCTCGTACGGAAGCGGTCCGGCCGGAGCACTCCCGAAGCTCTCCACCACCGCTTACCCACCCCCGGTCTCGCAGCGCTCCGAGCGCGCTGTTCTTCGGATCCCGAGTCTTGGGAAAACGGCCGGACGGACGGCCTCACTGAACAGAAGTCAGCGCCTATCGACGGATAGTGTCCGGACACGTTCGACCATGTCGGACAACTCACCGGCCATGACGCCTTTCTGCCCTCTTGTTTCCGGCCCCTTCGTGATCACCGGTGTGTCGTGCCCGGATAGCATCCGGCGCATGGAGCCCACCGAGCCCGCCGAGCCCGCATCGCCACGGCTGGTCACCGCCGTCGCCGACGGAATCGCCACCATGACCATCACCCATCCCGCCAAGCGCAACGCGCTGACGGCGGACATGTGGCGGGCGCTGCCCGCGCTGCTGGCCGAGATGGCGACGGATCCCGCCGTCCGCGCCCTGGTGCTCACCGGTGCCGGCGACTCCTTCAGCGCGGGCGCCGACATCGGGGCGCTGCGCGAACCCGGTGACGCGATACAGGATCTCAGCGTGCGGGCCGAGGAGGCGCTGGCCGCGTTCCCCAAGCCGACACTGGCCGCGGTACGCGGCTACTGCGTGGGCGGCGGCGCCCAGTTGGCGGTCGCCTGTGATCTGCGGTTCGCGGCGGAGGGCGCGCGATTCGGGGTCACACCCGTGAAGCTCGGCGTCGTCTACCGGTCGTCGTCGACCCGGCGGCTGGTCTCCCTGGTCGGCCCGTCGACCGCCAAGTACCTGCTTTTCTCCGGGGAGTTGATCGAGACGGAGCGGGCGCTGCGGGTCGGCCTGGTGGACGAGGTGCTCGCGCCGGGCCAACTGGGCGAGCGGGTGGCCGAGTTCACCCAGGTGCTGGCCGCCCGGTCGCTGCTGACGCAGGCGGCGGCGAAGGAGTACGCGGCGGGCCGCAGGGATCGCGACGCGTACTGGCAGGAGCAGGCGCGCGGCAGCGGGGACCGCGTGGAGGGAGTGACGGCGTTCCTGGAGCGCAGGGCACCGCACTTCGAATGGACGGTCCGGGAGTAGGGCGTCCCCTCTCCCCAATCGCCGGACGGACCGCGCGTCTTGTCCTCGATCGCGGGACAGGGTCAGAAGCCCGTTCGGGCTTCCGAACGTACCAACCAGTCGGTAACATACGGGCATGACCACTCTCGCCCCGCGCGCCGGACGCCGCTGCCACAACGCCGTCAATCCGCTCCACTCGACGGTCTACTTCTCCCCGGATATCGGCAAGGAATTCTCCGGGGTCGGCATCGACGACCCGAGGGCCGTGTACGTGGCCGGGCGCGGCGCCGCGATGGGCGCGGTGGGGCCCGGTGTGATCGCCGCCGCGTTCTACAACTTCGACTACGCCCTCGTCGCCCGGCACATCCCCGCCGTCTGGCGCGTCGCCTCCCCCGAGGCCGTGCTCGACGCCCGGCTGCGCGCCGTCGACTCCACCCTGCGGCGCGTCCTCGGTGAGGAGGCCGTCGCTTCGGACGAGATGGCCGAGGCGGCCCGGCTCGCACTGCGCGCCACGGAGGCGTGCACCCGGCACGCCCGGCCGCTGTACGCCGCGCACGCCGACCTGCCCGTCCCCGAGGAGCCGCACCTCGCCTTCTGGCATGCCACGACGCTGCTGCGCGAACACCGCGGCGACGGCCACATCGCCGCGCTGCTGTGCGCCGGGCTCGACCCCGTCGAAGCGCTCGTCAGCCACACGGCGACCGGCAAGGGCATGGCGCCGGGCTGGGTGCTCAGTACCCGGGGCTGGCACCGTACGGACTGGGACGCCGCGGCCGGCCGGCTGCGGGAGCGCGGGCTGCTGGACGGCGCGGGCGAGCTGACCGAGGCGGGGACCGCGCTCCGCGCCGATCTGGAGGAGCGGACGGACCTGCTCGACGCGGCGCCGTACGAGCATCTGGGCGCCGCCGGGGTGGAGCGGCTGACCGAGCTGGCGCGCGGCTTCCTGATGGCCGCGGCCGGGGCCGGGGCGTTCCCCGCCGATCTGATCGGGAAGGGCTGACGTTTGCGTAGGCGGTCAGCGGCAAAGTGGAGGGTGTGGGTCATTACGGCAGACCCGCGCTTCTAGCAGGAGGTTTTTCGTCATGCGAGCCATCGCAGATGCACTTCGCGCCGTCGGTGGCGCCATCGCCACCGTGATCACCCTGCCGTTCCGGCTCGTCGCCAAGCTCTTCAGCGGCGCCTCGCGCGGCTCGGGCGGCTCTCGCGGCGGAGGCCGCGCCCGCCGCGCCTGACCGGTCGCGGCACGCCACGACGTCCGCGACCGAGAGGGCGCGCGACACGGCCCCCGGCCACCCGGCACAATGCAGGCACAAGCACAGCCAGCACGAGAGCCGAGTCGGGGAGAACGTGACGACGTCCATCGAAGGCAGGATCGCCGGGGAACTCGGCGTACGCGAGCGGCAGGTGAAGGCGGCCGTCGAGCTGCTGGACGGCGGGTCGACCGTTCCGTTCATCGCTCGCTACCGCAAGGAAGCGACCGAGATGCTCGACGACACGCAACTGCGCACGCTCGAAGAGCGACTGCGCTACCTGCGGGAACTCGAAGAGCGCCGGACGGCGATCCTTCAGTCCGTACACGAACAGGGCAAGCTGGACGAGGCCCTGGAGGCGCAGATCCGGGCCGCCGACACCAAGTCGCGGCTTGAGGACATCTATCTGCCGTTCAAGCCCAAGCGGCGTACGAAGGCGCAGATCGCCCGTGAGGCCGGGCTCGAACCGCTCGCCGACGGCCTGCTGAACAATCCGTCGGTCGATCCCCTCACCGCGGCGGCGGCGTTCGTCGACACCGACAAGGGTGTCGCGGACGCCGCCGCCGCGCTGGACGGCTCCCGCGCCATCCTCACCGAGCGCTTCTCCGAGGACGCCGACCTCATCGGTGAGCTGAGGGAGCGCATGTGGACGCGCGGCCGGCTCACGGCGAAGGTCCGCGAGGGCAAGGGCAACGCCACGGAGGGTCCGGCCGCCAAGTTCGCGGACTACTTCGACTTCGCCGAGGGTTTCTCCGCGCTCCCCTCGCACCGCATGCTCGCGCTCTTCCGGGGCGAGAAGGAAGAGATCCTGGACCTCAGCCTGGAGCCGGAGTCGGAGTCGGACGCCGAGCGGCCGGGTCCCAGCACGTACGAGAACATGGTCGCCCGTCGCTTCGGCGTCGCGGACCGCGGCCGGCCCGGCGACAAGTGGCTCGCCGACACGGTCCGTTGGGCCTGGCGCACCCGTATCCTCGTCCATCTCGGTATCGATGTGCGCCTGCGGCTGCGCACGGCCGCCGAGGACGAGGCGGTGCGGGTCTTCGCGTCGAACCTGCGGGACCTGCTGCTGGCGGCGCCCGCGGGGACGCGCGCCACGCTCGGGCTCGACCCGGGCTTCCGTACGGGGGTCAAGGTCGCCGTCGTCGACGCGACGGGCAAGGTCGTCGGCATCGACACGATCCATCCGCACGTCCCGGCGAACAAGTGGGACGAGTCCCTGGCGAAGCTCGCGCGGCTCTGCGCCCAGCACTCCGTCGACCTGATCGCCATCGGCAACGGCACGGCGTCCCGCGAGACGGACAAGCTGGCGGCCGAACTGATCGCGAAGCACCCGGAGTTGAAGCTCACGAAGGTGATGGTCTCGGAGGCGGGCGCTTCCGTGTACTCCGCCTCCGCGTTCGCCTCCCAGGAGCTGCCGGACCTCGACGTGTCGATCCGCGGCGCCGTCTCGATCGCCCGGCGCCTCCAGGACCCGCTCGCCGAGCTGGTCAAGATCGACCCCAAGTCCATCGGTGTCGGCCAGTACCAGCACGACCTGTCCGAGGTGAAGCTCTCCCGCTCGCTCGACGCGGTCGTGGAGGACTGTGTCAACGGCGTCGGCGTCGACGTCAACACCGCGTCGGCGCCGCTGCTTTCGCGGGTGTCCGGCATCGGCGCCACTCTCGCCGAGAACATCGTCTCCCACCGCGACTCCAACGGGCCGTTCCGCTCACGGCGGGCGCTGAAGGACGTGGCGCGGCTGGGGCCGAAGGCGTACGAACAGTGCGCGGGCTTCCTGCGGATCCGGGGCGGTGACGATCCGCTGGACGCGTCGTCCGTCCACCCGGAGGCGTATCCGGTGGTACGCGCGATGGTGAAGACGACGGGCAGCGAGGTCGCGACGCTGATGGGCGACGCGGGGGCGCTGCGCTCGCTGCGGCCCGCCGACTTCGTGAGCGACGCGTTCGGGCTGCCGACCGTCACGGACATCCTGCGCGAGCTGGAGAAGCCGGGGCGGGACCCGAGGCCCGCGTTCAAGACGGCGACGTTCAAGGACGGTGTGGAGAAGATCGGCGATCTCGCCGCCGGGATGGTGCTGGAGGGCGTGGTCACGAACGTCGCGGCGTTCGGGGCGTTCGTGGACGTCGGCGTGCATCAGGACGGGCTGGTGCATGTGTCGGCGATGTCGAAGACGTTCGTGAAGGACCCGCGCGACGTGGTGAAGCCGGGCGACGTGGTGAAGGTCAAGGTGCGCGAGGTCGACATCCCGCGCAAGCGGATCTCGCTGACGCTGCGGCTGGACGACGAGGCGGAGCCGGGCGCGGCGGCCGGTGGCGAGCGGGCTCCGCAGCAGCGGCGCGGTGGCGGTGGCGGTGGCGGTAGCGGCAGGCAGCGCGGGTCGGGCGGCGGTGAGCGGGGTGGTGAGCGCGGCGGCGCGAAGCGGCAGGCGCCCGCGAAGTCGGCGAAGCCGACACCGGCGAACAGCGCGATGGCCGACGCGCTGCGCAGGGCGGGGCTCGGGGGTTGAGCGGTGCCGGCGCGGGGCGGTCCCGTCTCTTCGGGACCGCCCCGGCGCCGGGCGAACGGGCGACCGGGCGACCGGGCGACCGGTGTCAGGCTTCCGACACCTTGCCCGCCGTGACCTCGATCCGCCGCTCCGTACGGACGGAATCCAGCATCCGGCGGTCGTGCGTGACCAGCAGCAGCGTGCCCTCGTAACTGTCGAGCGCCGACTCCAGTTGCTCGATCGCCGCCAGGTCGAGATGGTTCGTCGGCTCGTCCAGGACCAGCAGGTTCACGCCCCGGACCTGGAGCAGCGCGAGGGCCGCGCGGGTGCGTTCGCCCGGGGAGAGCGTCGTCGCCGGGCGCAGCACGTGTGCCGCCTTGAGACCGAACTTGGCCAGCAGCGTGCGGACTTCGGCCGGCTCCGTGTCGGGGACGGCCGCGCAGAACGCGTCGAGCAGTCTCTGCGTACCGTGGAACAGCGCGCGGGCCTGGTCGACCTCGCCGACCACCACGCCCGAGCCGAGCGAGGCGGCTCCCGCGTCGGGTGACAGCCTGCCGAGCAGGAGCGCCAGCAGGGTGGACTTGCCCGCGCCGTTCGCGCCGGTGATGGCGACCCGGTCCGCCCAGTCGATCTGGAGCGAGGCGGGCCCGAAGTGGAAGTCACCGCGCCGAACTTCGGCGCCGTTCAGTGTCGCGACGACCGACCCGGAGCGCGGGGCTGACGCGATTTCCATCTGGAGCTCCCACTCCTTGCGGGGCTCGTCGACGGCATCGGCGTCCAGCCGTTCGATCAGGCGCTGGGTCTGGCGGGCCTTCGCCGCCTGCTTCTCCGTTGACTCGGAGCGGAACTTACGGCCGATCTTGTCGTTGTCCGTGGCCTTGCGGCGCGCGTTCTTGACGCCCTTGTCCATCCAGGAGCGCTGCGTCTGGGCCCGCCCTTGGAGGGCCGAGCGCTTGTCGGCGTACTCGTCGTACTCCTCACGGGCGTGCTGCCGGGCCCGCTCGCGCTCTTCGAGATACGCCGCGTAGCCGCCGCCGAAGAGGTTGACCCGCTGCTGGGCCAGGTCGAGTTCGAGGACCTTGGTGACGGTGCGGGTGAGGAATTCGCGGTCGTGGCTGACGAGGACGGTGCCGGCGCGAAGGCCGGTGACGAAGGATTCGAGGCGTTCGAGTCCGTCGAGATCAAGGTCGTTCGTCGGCTCGTCCAGAAGGAAGACGTCGTAGCGGGAGAGCAGCAGGGACGCCAGGCCGGCGCGGGCGGCCTCGCCGCCGGAGAGCGCGGTCATCGGCTGGTCGAGGCCGACGGTCAGCCCGAGGGTCGCTGCCACCTCCTCGGCGCGCTCGTCGAGGTCGGCGCCGCCGAGCCCGAGCCAGCGCTCCAGGCCGGCGGCGTACGCGTCGTCCGCGCCGGGCGCGCCGTCGACCAGTGCCTGGGTGGCCGCGTCGAGGGTGGCCTGGGCGTCGGTGACGCCCGTACGCCGGGCGAGGAAGTCCCGGACGGATTCGCCGGGGCGGCGCTCGGGCTCCTGCGGGAGGTGGCCCACGGTCGCGGTGGGCGGGGACAGGCTCAGCGCCCCGTCCTCGGGCGTGTCGAGCCCGGCGAGCAGCCGGAGCAGGGTCGATTTCCCGGCTCCGTTGACCCCGACGAGCCCGATCACGTCGCCGGGCGCGACGACGAGGTCGAGGTCCGCGAAGAGCGAGCGGTCGCCGTGTCCGGCGGCGAGATTCTTGGCGACGAGAGTGGCAGTCATCAGACCGTCGATTCTAGGGCGTGATGCGAGAGTCCCGACTGGCCGACGACGCCTGGCACGCGCACTCGCCGCGTTGACAGCGTTCTCGAAGACATCCGAGTACGGCCGGGCCATCATCCACACCGCCGATCCTCCGCCTTGCGATCGCACGCACCAGACGCCGTCGGCCCCGCCCGGCGGGCACCTCAAGCCCGTCCGGCGCTTGAGGAGGACACCACCCACCGGCCGGACATACCCCACCCCGCCCCGCGCCCGATCAAGCCCGTCCGGCGCTTGAGGACAAGCGCGGCCCGCGAATCGCGCAACCCGGCCAACAACCCCGACCCATGTCTGGGAGGCCTGGTACCCCGGCCGGGACCGACGCGGTCGGTGTGTGTGCCGCATCGGCCGCCCCCGTTCGCGGGGACCGGTTCAGGCGGGACTGTCAGTGGCGAATGCGATCATGGCTGCCAGCTTCATCTCCTCACCGGGAAAGGCCAGTTGCCTTGTCGATCGTGCGTAACGTGCCCACCGATGTCCTGAGCCCTGACGCTGTCGCCCGGATCGCCCGGCTGAAGGGCCGGATACCGGAAGGGTTTCAGCCGCGTGAGTGGGTGGTGCGCACGCCCGCGGGCGAGCACCCGGTGCCGCCCGCGGTGCAGGCGTTGCTCGCGGTGGTGTGGCCGTCGTGGCAACGTCTGGCCACCGACGACGAGTTCGGCTGGGAGGTCCACCTGCCCTCGCACTGCGAAGTCGAAGCCGGGTTGGTGGAGGAGGAGACTCCCCGGGCCTGGTACGCGATCGGCTGGGACGAAGGGCAGTGGTATCTCGTCGTCGATCTCGCCGATACGGACGGCGACTTCCGTGTCCACCGGGTGGACCACGAGGGGGGAGATCGGGTGGGTACGGGCCGCCGGCTCTCCACCCTGCTCGCGGAACTGCGGCCGGTGGGCGACCACTTCGATTTCCCCGACGCCGGTGCCGAAGCCGATTCGCCGCCCTCGGCGCGGGAACCCGCCGTCGACGCGCACACCCTCGTCCACGCAGACCCCGACGAGCTGTTGCCGCTCCTGGACCACGTCACCTCGGCCGAGGGCCGACTGGCCGCCGACGTCTACCGCACGTCCGCCGACCGCCACCGACGCGGCGACGCCGTGACCCGCCGCCAGCTCCTTGCCATGGACGCCGCGCGCCTGGGCGCGGGCGACCTGGCCCGCGCCGTCGCCGCCGTCCCGGTCGCCGGCGCGCCCGCCGACACCTGGACCGTCGAGTGGGCCACCGGCGCCCGGCTGGACCCGCAGGTGCGCGCACGGTTCGACGTGGGCGGCAGACAGGTGACCGCCGTGGTCCAGGGGCGGCCGGTCCTGGTCACACTGAGCGGATACACGCTGTATGTCCACGACCTGGTCACGGGTGCCGTCGTCGTCGAAGCCGACCTGAAGTCGAAGGTGCACCAGGAGTTCCAGGCCCTCGCCGTCACCGAGGCGGACGGCCGCTGGATCGCCGTCACCGGCGCCGAGTGCATGGGTGCTTGCCACGGCTACGGCGACGACGACGGATGCGGCGGCCGGTGCGGCGGGCTCGTCGAGCGCTGGAACCTGGCCGACGGCACCCCGGTCGGCGATCCCCTCACCGGATCCCTGGGCAGCGTCAAGGCGGTGGCGGTGGCCCGGGTGGCCGGTGAGCAGGTCGTCGTCGGCGGGGGCGGCGACCGCACGCTGCGCATGTGGGACCTGCGAACGGGCGCCCCGCTCGGCGACCCGATCGCCGAGCGGCCGGACATCGACGAGCCCGGCGCGATCAGGGCGATCGCCGTCGGCGAGGCGGCCGGCCGGCCGATCGCGATCACCGGAGCCGAGGACGGCGCCGGCCTGGTGTGGGATCTCGAAAGCGGCGGGACCCTTGGAGCAGCCCTCACCACCGATGATCCCGACCGCGTGGACGCCTGGATCTCCAGCGCCGCCGTGGGCTGCCTCGACGGCCGGCCGACCGTGGTGACCAGTGGCGACGACGAGGTACGCCTGTGGGACCCGCTGACCGGGGAGCAAGTCGGCGACGTCCTCACCGACGACCACGGCGACGTCAACGGCAAATCCGCGCTCGCCGAGCTCGACGGCCGCAGCGTCGTCGTGACCGCGCGCCACGGCGTCGTCAGTGTGTGGGACCCGCGTGACCGGCGGGTCGTCCGTGGGCCCGTCTCGCTCTTCGCGGACTCGGGCGGCAGTGTCGACAGCTTGACCACGGCAGTCGTGGCCGGGCGCCCGGTGGCGCTGGTCGGCACGTACCGGCACACATTCGTCGTGGATCTGGACGTCGCTTCCACCACCCTCCAGGGGCCTCGCCGGGGGCACACCGAGAAGATCCGCGACATGGCGGCGGGCGAGACGGATTCGGGGGCGTATCTGGTCACCGGTGGCGAAGACGGCACCGCCCGCGTGTGGGACCTCGCCGACGGCACGGAGCTGTGCGCGGCGCTCGACGGCCACAGAGTCCGCGTCAACGTCGCCGCGACGCGTCTCGGCGACCGGCCCGCGGCCGTGACCACCGACGGCGAGAAACTACGGGTCTGGGATCCGTCCACCGGCGAACTCACGCGCACGGTAGCGGCGAAACGCCGTGGGGACGGCCACGAGCTGATGTCGGTGTCCGCCACCGAGCACGGCGGTCGCGCGATAGGGCTCACCGCCGGATACGACGGCCGCGTGCTCGCCTGGGATCTGGAAAAGGGTGCCCCCGCCGGGCTGCCTCCACTGACCGGACACCCCGACTACATACGTGCGGCTCTCCCCATGACGGTCGACGGTCGCGGTGTGGTCGCGGTCAACGACCACGACGCCGTGCGGATCTGGGACCTGGAGTCCGGCGGGACGACGCGCATCCTCCGACACGAGCGCGAGGTCGATCGCCTCGCCGTCGTCGCCTCGTCCGCGCGCCCGCTCGTGATCACCGCGTGCCACGACGCACTCCACGTCTGGGATCCCGCGACCGGAGAGCACTTGGGGTCCGTCGACACCGGCGACACCATACGCGCGATGTCCGCCGCCGAGATCGACGGACGCCCCTTGGTGGCCACCGGAGGCTACAAGCGAACCGTCCGGTTGTGGGACGCGGCAACGTGTGAGCAGGTGGGCTCCACCCTCACCGTCCCCGAGGAGACAGGCGCCCTCGCCCTGACCCCCGGCGGCCGTCTCGCCGTCGCCTTCGGAGCGGACATCGCCCTGCTCTCGCGAGGAGTTGCCGACGGCGGGGCCTGAGCGAGGGACGCCTCCCCCGCCGGACCGCCGAGCTGTCCGCCGAATCGCGCTTCGGCTACCGTCCCCGGCATGAGTGACACGGTGATCGTGGTCGGTGGCGGGGTCGTCGGGCTGACGAGCGCCGTCGTGCTCGCCGAGCGGGGGCGGCGGGTGCGGGTGTGGTCGCGGGAGCCCGCCGGGCGGACCACGTCGGCGGTGGCGGGCGCGCTGTTCTGGCCGTACCGGATCGAGCCCGCCGTACAGGTCGACGTGTGGTCCCTGCGGTCGTTGCGTGAGTACGCGGCGCTGGCGTGGGATCCGGAGGCGACGGGCGTACGCGTGGTGGCGGGCCTGATGGCCGACACTCCGCTCGCCGGGGTGGGGCGTTGGGCGGAGGAGCTGTCCGAGGTGCGTGAGGCGCGGGCCGACGAGTTGCCCGACGGGTGCGGTCAGGCGTTGCGCGCCCGGCTGCCGCTGATCGACATGCCCACGCATCTGCGGTACTTGGAGGAGCGGCTGCGTGCCGCCGGCGGGAGCGTGGAGCGGCGTACGGTCGACGGCTTCCAGGAGGCGGCGGCCGAGGCGCCCGTGGTGGTCAACTGCTCGGGGCTCGGCGCCCGCGAGCTGGTGCCCGACGCGTCGGTGTTCCCGGTGCGCGGGCAGCTCGTGGTGGTCGAGAACCCGGGGATCGATGAGTGGTTCGTGTCGGCGGGCGCGGGCGACACCGGTATGACGGTCCTGTTCCCGCAGCCGTACGGCCTGGTGCTCGGCGGGACCTCCGACGAGCACGCGTGGGACCCGCTGCCCGACCCGGCGACCGCCGCGGCCATAGTCGGGCGCTGCGCCGCGCTGCGTCCGGAGCTGCGGGGCGCGCGGGTCCTCGCGCACCGGGTGGGGCTGCGTCCCGCGCGGCCCCGGGTGCGGGTCGAGGCGGTCCAACTTCCGGGCGGGGCACGGCTGGTGCACAACTACGGCCACGGTGGCGCGGGGGTCACCGTGGCCTGGGGCTGTGCGGAGGAGGCCGCCCGGCTGGCGGGGTGAACCCGCCGGCCGGACGGCCTGCGTATACAAGGTGAGCCGGGTCAGCGAGGCGCCGACTGCTCCGGGGTGCCTGAGGGCGGCGCGTCCTCGGGCGTCGGGCCGATCTGGATCTCGAAGTCGCCGTCGTACTGGTCGTGTCCGGCGATGACGGCCGACTCGACGACCTCGACGCCCCGCTCCTCACGCAGGATCAGCGGGTCGTGGCGCAGGTCGCGCATGAGGGCCACACACATGCCGATCATGACGAGCGCGAAGGGCGCGGCCACCAGGATCGTCATGTTCTGCAAGCCCGCCAGTGCGTCCTTCTCGCCGTCGCCGACCAGCAGCATCACCGCGGCCACGGCGCCGGTCACCACACCCCAGAAGACGATCACGTACTTGCTGGGCTCGAAGTGGCCCTTCTGGGAGAGGGTGCCCATCACGATGGACGCGGCGTCGGCGCCGGAGACGAAGAAGATGCCGACGAGGATCATCACCAGCAGACCGGTGAAGGTGGCGATCGGGAAGTCCTGGAGCAGTTGGAAGAGCTGGCCCTCGGGCGTCGCCTCCTTGGCGAGTTCGCCCTTCCGCTCCTGGAGCCGGATGGCCGACCCACCGAAGATCGCGAACCAGACCAGGCTCACGCTGCTCGGTACGAGGATGACGCCGCCCACGAACTGACGGATGGTCCGGCCACGGCTGATGCGGGCGATGAACATACCGACGAAGGGCGTCCAGGAGATCCACCACGCCCAGTAGAAGACCGTCCAGTCGCCGAGCCACTCGGCGACGCCGCGGCCGCTGCTGGCCTCGGTACGGCCCGCCAGCTCGGCCAGGTCGCCGAAGTAGGCGGCGATCGACGTCGGCAGCAGGTCGAGGATGAAGACGGTCGGGCCGAGGATGAACACGAACAGGGCGAGGAACAGCGCCAGCACCATGTTGGTGTTGGAGAGCCACTGAATGCCCTTCTCGACGCCGGAAACCGCCGAGGCCACGAACGCCAGCGTCAGCACGGCGATGATGGTGACGAGCAGTGCGGTGCTGACGTTGTCGCGCCAGTTCAGCTGGGTGACCCCGCTGCCGATCTGGAGTGCGCCGAGACCCAGCGAGGCGGCCGAGCCGAAGAGCGTCGCGAAGATCGCGAGGATGTCGATGACGCGGCCGACGCCGCCGTACGCCTGCTTCTCGCCGATGAGCGGCACGAAGACCGCGCTGATGGTCTGGCACCGCTTGCGCCGGAAGGTGCTGTACGCGATGGCGAGCCCGACCACGGCGTAGATGGCCCACGGGTGCAGGGTCCAGTGGAACAGCGTGGTGGCCATGGCGGTTCCCGTGGCCGCCGCCGCGTCCGCGGGGTGGGTGCCGGGGGGCGGGTTGGTGAAGAAGGTGAGCGGTTCGTTCACGCCGAAGAACATCAGGCCGATGCCCATGCCGGCGCTGAACATCATGGCGACCCAGGAGACGGTCCTGAACTCGGGCTTCTCACCCTCCTCACCGAGTGTGATCTTGCCGTAGCGGCTGATCGCCAGCCACAGGGCGAAGAGCACGAAGCCCGAGGCCACCAGGACGAAGGCCCAGCCACCGTTGTGGATCAGGCCGGAGAGCATGGAACTCGACACGTCTTGCAAGGAGTCGGTGGCGACCGAGCCCCAGACCACGAAGGCGAGCGTGAAGAGGGCTGTGAAACCGAACACCACCCGGTCGGTCTGGGGGCGTCGGGATTCCTGGGGATGGCCGGGCCCGGCCGCCTTGACCGGCGGCGGGCCTCCTTCGGCTCCCGATTTCTGAGCGTCCTGCGACACGGGCAACACCTTTCGCGGCTTCACGGAGTATGCGCCGACGCTCCGTTACGCCTTAACACTTGTGAATTGGCTCTCTTTCTATCAACAAGTCGCCACTGGTTGTCCGACGGTGAGGTGGTAGGTGGCGCGTCCGTCGAGGAGGAGCGGGATCAGCTTGCGCTGGGACTGACGCAGCGGAACGAAGGCGCCGTCACCGCGGGTGGGCAGGGCCTTCACCCCGTGCAACGCCAGTTCGTCCTTCACATCCGCGTACTGGGCGGCGTCCAGCCGGTAGCCGCAGGGTGGGTTCTCGACGGTGTCCTCGGGGGTCGCGGGCTCGTTGTCGGCGCCGCCCAGGTAGACCGTGCCGCGGTCGAGCAGTCCGGCGGCGCGGGACAGCGCGGTGGCGGTGGCGAGTTGACCGCGGCGCTCGTCGGCGTAGCTCAACAGGCCCTTGAGGGAGTCGAGTTGGCTGTCGACCCGGCGCCGCTGGTTCAGCGCGGGATCGTTCTCCTCGGCCTCGGACCTGGGGTCGACCCGGCTCTCGATGAGCAGGCCGACGGAGTGCTTGACGCCGGAGGCGTTGCGCAGGATGCGCTCCTGGCCGTCGCCCGCGGTCTGCTTGATCGGGTCGCCGGTGACCGGGTCGGTCCAGATGCCGTACGTGCCGATGGAGTGGTCGCCGGCGCGGGCGGCCGGGCGTACGTACGCCTCGGAGAGGGTCTGCGCCTCCTTGTGCACCCGCGAGGAGGTGTTGAGGTTGCGCGGCCAGAGGTCGAACAGGTCCTTGTCGTAGTACGGCGGGGTGGCCCCGTACTCGTGCAGGTCGTAGATGACGTCGGGCTCGCGGTCGCGCGTGAGGGCGGCCATGGTGCGGCCCTCGGCCGTCTTCAGCGCGAGGTGGTCGCGGTTGATGTCGACGCCGTCGGAGTTGCCGCGGGTGTCGGCGGCCCGGCCGTCGGGGTTGGCGGTCGGGACGACCAGGACACTCGTACGGTCCAGGAAGCGCTTTGTCGCGCGGTCCTTGGGATAGGCCAGGTCGCGGACGGTGGTGAGGCAGGCTTCACGACCTGACGGCTCGTCACCGTGCTGGCTGCATATGAGCAGGAGGCTGGTGGCCGAGCGTCTGTTGCCCAGCTCGACGAGGTTGAGCGGGCGGCTCTGCTTGGTGGTGCCGATGGTGCTGACCGCGACCCGGTCGCCGCCGCGGTCGACGGCGGCGAGGAACGTCTGCTCCTGCGCCAGCGTGGTCCACTCGGCGCCGCGGCTCTCCTCGAAGCCGGTACGCGGTGGGGTGTCGGCCGGGGCGGCGGGAGCGGCGGGGTCGGCCGACGAGGGAAGGGCGGTGAGGGGGACGAGGAGGGCGGCTGCCGCCACCGACAGGGCGAGGGTGCGAATCCGGGACGTCATCAGGTGCGGTCTCCGAGGCTCGGCGGGGTGGTCTGACGGACACATGCCCCGTGAACGGAATTCCATGGGGCGGAAAGCTACCCCTGTGAACAGCGGTGCGACAGAGGGCTGTCCGCGATCAGCCGTATGTCGGGCGATGGGCGCCGTGCCCGCTGTGGCGGGTGCGCGGGCGTTTGGAAGCGCTCTCTCCGGGTTGCGGACAGCGGATACCCTGTACCGGTCCGGCGGCCCGTACGGTCGCCCGTACCGCCACCGGTCCGTTCGGAGCACGGACGTGTCCACCGGCCAGAACAGGGCCGTGCCCACCCGCACGGCCACCGACGAGGAGCGCCCGCCTTGCCCGAGCAGTCACCTGGCTCCCGGCCCACGCTGGAAGCCGTCGCGGCACGTGCCGGCGTCTCCCGGGCCACCGCGTCCCGGGTCGTCAACGGCGGTGCCGGGGTGCGGCAGCCGCTGGTCGACAAGGTGGTCAGGGCCGTGGAGGAACTGGGGTACGTGCCGAACCACGCGGCCCGTACGCTGGTCACCCGGCGGACCGGCGCGGTCGCCGTGATCATCGCCGAGCCGGAGATCCGGATCTTCTCCGACCCGTTCTTCTCGCAGCAGATACGCGGCATCAGCAAAGAACTCACCGCCCACGACACCCAGTTGGTGCTGCTCCTGCTCGAAGGCCCTGGTGACTTCGGGCGGATCGCCCGGTATCTGGCGGGCGGCCATGTCGATGGCGCCCTCGCCTTCTCGCTGCACATCGACGACCCGCTGCCGGCCATCATCCGCCGGTCGGGGACACCGACGGTGTACGGCGGCCGGCCGAGCTGGACGTCGGCGCCCGGCGACCAGGGCACCCCGTACGTCGACGCGGACAATCGCGGCGGCGCGCGGGCGGCCGTGCGGTATCTGCGCGACCTCGGGCGTCAGCGCATCGCGCACATCGCGGGCCCGCCCGACCAGACCTCATCCACGGACCGGCTCGACGGCTACCGTGACGTGCTGCTCGACGCCGACCCGGGCCTGATCACCGAGGGCGAGTTCACGGTGGACAGCGGCGCGCGGGCGATGCGGGAGCTGCTGGACCGGCGCCCGGACCTGGACGCGGTGTTCGCGGCCAACGACCTGATGGCGTCCGGCGCGCTGCGGGTGCTGCGCGAGCGCGGGGTCTCGGTGCCCGACGAGGTGGCGCTGGTCGGTTTCGACGACATGGAGTCGATCGCCGAGGACACCGATCCGCCACTGACCACGATCCGGCAGGACGTGGAGGGGCAGGGCCGGCTGATGGCGCGGCTGCTGCTGCGCGGTCTCGACAAGGACGGCGCGGAGGCGCGGCCGCCGGCGTCCGTGATCACGCCGACCACGCTGGTGCGGCGGGCCTCGGCCTGAGGCCGCAGACCCGCCGCGTGTGGGGGGTGGGGGTGGTCCGTCGTCGCACCGGGCCGGTTCGCCGGCCGGCGGTCAGCCAGCGGTCAGCGGGCGGTCAGCCGGTGCCGCTCGCCGAGGAGCGCGCGGGCACCGTGAGCGTCGTGCCGTCCGAGAACGTGACGGTCTGCTCCGTCGAGGCGTAGTTGTGCGCGGCGTACGTACTCACCCCGCCCTTCGTGAAGACCGCCGACGCCGGGATCGACCCGGTCACCGCCGGGTCGGGAGCGCCGACCGCGTCGAGGGTGCCGATCCAGTGGTGGACGTGGGCCTTGGACTCGCCCGCCTCCGGGGACAGGGCCGCCTGGCCCGCGTCCCACTTGGCCTTCGCGCCCGCCGGGTCGGAGATCGCCTCGAACTCCCAGAGGATGTCCCGCCATTCGACGGCCGGCCCGCCGTTCTCCCGCTCCATCTCGGCGATGTTGCGGCCGATGGCCTCCTTCTCACGGCCCAGGTGCAGCGAACCGCCGGTCACGGGAAGGACGTTGATGCCGTGGATCTCCTCGGGGTTGGCGGTCCACCAGGTGGAGTACGCGCCGCCGCTGCCCCAGACCATGCCGACCGTGCCGCGCCGGAAGTCCGCGGGGAAGACCTCCTGGTCGGCGTCGAACCAGTACTGGCCGATCGCCTCGGACTCGGTGGCCAGCAGATACGAACCCAGGTCGCGCAGCTCGTCGTTGCCGGTCGCCGAACCCCAAAGGACCAGTCCCGCACTGAGGTTGATCGACTCCGAGGACGACTCCTGGTTGTTGCCGGCGGCGAAGCCCTGGTGTCCGGAGGCCCAGCTGTGGCCCGCGTACACGTCGAAGCCGCGCAGGAACGGGAAGTCGCTGTCCGTACGGCTCGGGTTGGCGGCGTCGCGTACCAGCGTCTCGACCATGCCGCCCCAGGCGGACTCGGCGGCCCACGCCTGGTCGTACTGGGCGACGATCGCCGCCGCGTACACGTAGTAGCTGTAGTGGAAGTGGTGGTCGTTGAGTTCGGTGTCGCTGCCGTACGACGCGGGGTACCCGGTCAGTGTCTTCCAGTCGTTGTCGTAGCTGAACTCACTGGCACCGCCTGCCGTGAACCACTCCTCAAGGCGGCCCTTGAGCAGGTCCACGATCTTGTCGCGGGTCGCGGTCTCGCCGATCTGGTCGGCGATCGGGGCCAGTTGGGCGAGCCGGCCGAGCGCCTTGCCCGTCCAGTAGGTGTCGGTCGCGCCCGAGAACGGGTCGCCCGCGTTCACCACGTCGTCCAACTGGGCCTTGAGCGCGGCCGTATCGACGCCGCTCGACTTCGGCAGCGCGGGCAGCACACCGGACGCCTTCTGGCGGGTGGTGAAGGACGTGGACTCACGCACCTTCATCGTGCCGCGCGGTGACACGTAGGTGTACGGGGTGAGTGGGTCGGTCGTGTTGAGCCACTGGTGCCGGTAGAGGGCCTGGATCGTGCCCTTCTCGGTGCCCTCCTGCGGTTCGGTGGTGAGGGTGTACGTCGCCTCGACGTCGCCGCCCTCGCTGTTCCAGCTGGTCGTCGAGCCGGTGACGAAGCTGTAGGCGTACTTGGCGTACGTCGCCAGGGCGTCCTCGGACGGCAGGAGCGCGAGCGAGAAGTAGTCCTTGTCGCCGAGTCCGGCCGTGACGGTGGAGCCCGAGACCGACCAGTCGCCGCCGGTCGGCGCGAAGAGCGCGTAGTGGTGGCCGGCGACGGTGATGCCGAGGACGTTGCCGTCGTCGGAGAAGACGGCCGGCGCGGACGCGGTGGTGATGCGGGCGTCGCCGCCCGAGCCCTTCGCGTACACGTAGGGCATGCCGTGGCCGATGGTGGTCCGCAGGGTGCGGGTGCCGTCGGACCAGTAGGGCGTGACGGTCCAGTCGGACCAGTCGTCGGCCTTGGTGTCCGGGGAGTTGAGGCCGGTCAGGCCCAGGGTGAGGTCTGCCTTGTGCGCGTACTCGTACTGCCGTCCGTCGCCCACGACGGCGGGGGTCGTGGGGTGGCCGACCTCCAGTCCGCCGGCGGTGGCCTGGTAGGTGAGGGGGTGGCCGTACATCGGGGTGGAGTACGGGTTGTCGCCGTACCGCTGATAGGCGAGCGAGGTCCACCAGTCGTTGGTGGGCAGCGGCCGGTCCTTGGCCGCCTCGGTCAGTTTGGGCGTGACGGGGGCACCCACGTTGTTCGTGGGCCCCGACGTCCCCGCCGGGCGGGTGTCGGAGTAACTGCCGGAGCCGACAGGGATGTTCGCGGCCGATGCGGGACCGGCGGCGGGACCCAGTCCTACGGCGGCCATGGCGGTGATGAGGACCAGCACCGAGGCCGGTCGTCCGGAGCGGGAGGTGGGCATGGACGGCACCTCGAAGTCATGGGGGGAGAGTGGGTCCGAGAGCGCTCTCAGATGTAAAGGAACGTAAAACTTCTGAAACCTGAGTGTCAATAGAGCGGACAGAGAAGGCAGTTGTCGGCCGCCCGGCACCGTTGTGCGTTCGAGTCTTGACGGAGTGGCGCGAGTGGAGGCGCGTGGAGGCGCGTACCCGAGGCGTCTTCTGAGAGCGCTCACAAGGCGCACTCCCGCTTCGCGGGTCAACTCGCGAACGCGTCGGCTAGTTCGGGCGGGTCGCGGCCTCGATGTGGGCGAGGTGGGCGGCGAGGATCTCTTCGAACGCGGCGCGGCGATCCACCCCCAGAGGGCGGACGTCGCGGGCGAAGTGGGCCAGGGCGGGGAAGCGTTCGGGGTCGGCGCCGAGTACCGTGACGCGGAACAGCTCCATGCCCTGTTCGTACTCTTCCGAAGTGATGGTGCTGACTCCGGCCTCGGAGGCGACCAGAGCGGCGATGAGGACCGCGAGCCGGTGGTAGCACGCCGGGATCTCCTCGTCGGGCAGTCCCGACGCGCGCAGGGCCTGCAGCACCTCTTCCACGACCAGCC
The DNA here is from genome assembly GCF_045040315.1 of Streptomyces sp. NBC_01508. Lineage (NCBI taxonomy): Bacteria > Bacillati > Actinomycetota > Actinomycetes > Kitasatosporales > Streptomycetaceae > Streptomyces > Streptomyces sp. NBC_01508. The sequence goes on from NZ_CP109419.1 coordinate 991,365, forward strand.
GGGAGCCGGCGCCGCCTGACGCGTACCGTCCCCAGACCGCGGCGAGCTGAGGCTGCCTGCCGAACGCCTCCCTCACGCGCAGGGCCAGGGCGGTGATGCGCTGCTTCCAGTCGCCCTCGGGGCGGTAGCCGTCCATCGCGGCCAGGAGGATCCGGTCGGCGACCGCGCGCAGCAGCTCCGTCTTGCTGCGGAAGTGCCGGTAGAGGCTGGAGGAATCGGTCCCAAGGGTCGCGGCGAGCTTGCGCACGCTGAACGACTCCGTGTCGCCTGTGCGCAGCAACTCCACTGCTACATCCAGGATTTCCTCGGTCGACCAACGCTTTCGGCCTGTCATTTCTCCCCTCTCGCCAGATCTCAGCCTAACCCATGCACTTGGCGTTGCACGCACCGCGTGCATAATGAGGGCATGGCCCGGGGGAATACGGAAGGGACACATGACATGAAGAACCCACTGGATCGCGCGGCACTGAACGCCGCCATGGAAAATGTCCACCACGCCGGAATGCCCGGCCTGTTCGCCGAGGTGCGGGACGGCGACCAGGTCTGGCGGGGCGCCGCCGGGGTCGCCGATGTCGACACCGGCCGTCCCGTCGCCGCCTACATGCGGCACCGCGTCGGCAGCGTCACCAAGACCTTCACCGCCGCCGCGGTTCTGCGGGAGGTCGAGAGCGGTCGGATCGGTCTCGACACACCGATCGGGCAGTACCTTCCGAAGCTGGTTCCCGGCGAACGCGGTGCCGCGATCACGGTCCGGATGCTGCTCAACCACACCAGCGGCCTCGCCGAGTTCCTCCCTTACGCCTACCCCTCCCTCAAGGGGATGCCCGTCGTCGCGGACACCCGGCCCCAGAGCCTGGACGACCACCGGTTCACACGGTTCGACCCCGTCGAGCTGATCGAGATGGGGGTCACCGCACCCGCCGTCGGCGCCCCGGGCGGTACTCCGGGGCTGTACTCCAACACCAACTACCTGCTCCTCGCCCAACTCCTGGAACAGGTGACCGGCACTACGGCCGAGCGGTACATCACCCGCAACGTCATCGAACGCGCCGGTCTCCGCGACAGCGAACTCCCCACCGGACCGAACGTCAACGGGTCGCACTCGCAGCTCTACGAGTCGTGGTTCGGCATGATCGACCCGCCGCGCGACTACAGCGTCTACGACATGTCATGGGTGGGGCCGTCAGCCTCGCTGATATCGACCGTCGCGGACCTCAACCGCTTCTTCGGCATGCTGCTGGCCGGGGAGATCGTCAGTCCGTCGTCGCTGGCGCAGATGCAACGCATCGTCCCGGTCATCTCCCAGGAGGGAAAGACGATCGACTACGGCCTCGGCCTGCACCCGATGGAGGGTCCCGGCCAGGGCGTCTTCTGGGGCCATGGCGGCACCGTCTGGGGTGGTGGAGCGCTGGCCATGACCCGTGCCGACGGCAGACGGCAGATGTCGGTCGCGGTGAACCTCCAGAGGTGGAACAGGCTGGACTCCAACGGCAAGCCGCAGCCCCACCCCATCGACGACGCGCTCATGACGCTCTACCGCGTGGCGATGTACGGCTGACCGGGTCGCGTACGCGTTCCACGGCGAAGGACAGCGCCCGCCGGTACGCGCTCGTCATCGGCCGCGGGGGTCTTCACTGAGCGCCGCCGGGCCGAGCCGGGCGCCCCTCAGCTGGGCGACGACGACGGTGGCGTCCCACTCCTCGGAGGTCACGACCCGTGGGGCGAGCCCGTCGCCCCCGACCGTGGCGACGGCGCCCGGCGCCTGGCGCTCGCTCGTCTCGAACAGCAGATGCCCGCCGGGCGCAAGCCAGCGGGCCGCCTCGGCGGTCACCCGGCGCAGCACGTCGAGCCCGTCGACGCCGCCGTCGAGCGCCACCAGCGGCTCGTGCTCGCGCGCCTCGGACGGCAGCAGCCCGACCTCTTCGGTCGGGACGTAGGGCACGTTGGCGAGGAGGATGTCGATACGGCTCCGAAGGTCGTCCGGCAGGGCGTCGAAGAGGTCCCCTTCGAGGACCGTGCCGCCGCCGGCGACGTTGCGGCGGGCGCAGGCGACGGCCGGCGGGTCGATGTCGCAGGCGTACAGCTCGACCGGGCCGGGCGCCGTCGCGAGCAGCGCGGCGCCGAGCGCGCCCGTGCCGCAGCACAGGTCGACGACGACGGGCCGCCCGGCGGGGGTCTGGTGGACCAGGGCCGCCGCCTGCCGGACGAGGAATTCGGTGCGGCGGCGGGGGACGAAGACCCCGGCGTCGACGGCGATCCGCAGGCCGTAGAACTCGGCCCAGCCGATGACGTGCTCCAGCGGCAGTCCGGCGGCCCGGCGGCTCACCATCTCGGCGAGGGCGGCGGGGCTGTCAGCGGCGGCGACCAGGAGCCGCGCCTCGTCCTCGGCGAAGACACAGCCGGCGGCGCGGAGCCTGGTGACGACGGCGGGGAGGGAGGGAAATGCGGAAGGGGAGAAGGGTGTTGCCGACATGGAAACCTTTCGGGGCGCCTACGGGCGCTCCGGCGGTCTCAGCCTGTCGGACGGACCGCGCGGCCGTGAGAGGGGAGCACCCGGCCTGACACTGCGGTAATGGGTCCCACCTCCTCGGTATATGCGCTGCTTCGGTCGGTCACAGTACCTCACGGGCTCCAGGCGTACGATCGCGTTCACCGGCCGCGCGGTGTGCAAAATCGCTTCTCCTGCGGCCGGCGGTAGGACTCAGCCCTTCCGAAGGGAGCGGCGGGCCGGCAGCACGCTCGCCGCCAGCGCGAGCAGCAGACAACCCGCGATCGCGCCGCGCACCGGTGTCCAGGGGATCACCAGCTCCACCGGCACTCCCAGCGTGCCGCTGAGGCCCGCCCGGATGCCGAGCAGTGACGGCAGTGCGGCCAGCGCGCCCAGCAACGTACCCACGGCGACGACGAAGACCGTCTCACCGGCCACCGTCCCCAGCAGTTGGCGGGGTGTGGCGCCACAGCGGCGCAGCACACGGAAGTCGGGGAGCCGGTCCGCCGTGGACATCAGCAGGATGTTGCCGACCGCGATGCCGGTGTATCCGGCGGACATCGCGACGAGCAGCAGGGTGAAGCCCCGGACGAGCCGGTCCTCCCCCGCGTCCTCGCGGGCGGCGAAGGTCTCGACGCCGATCTCCTTCGTACCAGGGCCGGGTCGGGCGGCCGGACCGGTGCGGTGGACCACTTCGGTCAGCGCGGACGGGTCGTGCGCGCGGACGGTCGGGCGGGTGAACAGCACGCTGTACGGCGCCGATCGGTCGCTCAGGACGGCGACGACCCGGGCCCGGCCGCGGGTGCCGTCCTCGAAGGTGAACGTCGCTGTGCCGCCCGGCCCATCTTTCGCAGTAGTGGTGGGACAGCAATACTGTCGCCATGGACACAGAGGCCGAGGCGTTCCGGGAGCCGACACTCACCGTCGACGAACTGGCCGCCCGCGCCGGTGTCACCGTGCGCACCGTCCGCTTCTACAGCACCCGGGGCCTGCTGCCGCCCCCGGTGATCGGCCCGCGCCGCGTCGGCCACTACGGCCACGACCATCTCTCCCGGCTCGCGCTCATCGAGGAGCTTCAGCACCAGGGGATGACCCTCGCGGCGATCGAACGCTACCTGGAGCAGTTGCCGCCGGATCTGAGCGCGCACGATCTGGCCATCCACCGCGCGCTGGTGGCGACTTGGGCGCCGGACTCGGCGCAGGACGCGACGCGGGCCGAGCTGGACAAGCGCGCCGGGCGAGCCCTCTCCGAGGGGGACGTCGACCGGCTGGCTGCCATGGGCGTCCTGGCCCGCGCCGACTCTCCCGGCCACTACCGGCTCGATCCGGGGCTGCTGCGCCTCGGGGTGGAGCTGCTGGACGTACCGATCGCGCACGAGACGATCCTCGCCGCCCGCACGGTCCTGCTGGAGCACACCCGATCGGCCGCGCACGCGCTGTCGCGGCTGTTCCGGGACGAGGTGTGGAATCCGTACGAGGAGGGCGAGCCGGACCCGGAGCGGGTGGCGGCGATGAAGTCGCTGTCGGCGCATGTGCAGCCGATGGTCGTGCAAGCGCTGGTGACCGCGTTCCAGCGCTCGCTGAAGGAGGAGCTGCGGGCCACGTTCACGGACAAGTGACGCGGCCCGCGACGCTCCTCAGCCGTCGTGGAACGTCTCGCCGCGCTCGGCCTTCTCGATCAGCGACGCGGGCGGTGCGAATCGCTCGCCGTAGGTGGTGGCCAGCTCGCGGGTCCGTGCGACGAAGCCGGGCAGGCCGCCTTCGTATCCGTTGATGTACTGGAGCACGCCGCCGGTCCAGGGCGGGAAGCCGATGCCCATGATCGAGCCGATGTTGGCGTCGGCGACGGTCGTCAGGACGTTCTCGTCCAGGCAGCGCACCGTTTCGAGCGCCTCCGAGAAGAGCATGCGCTCCTTCATGTCGGTGAACGGCACGTCCGGAACATCCGCGTCCGGCTTGGTGAAGTGCTCGCGCAGACCCGGCCACAGACCGGCCCGCTCACCGTCATCGGCGTAGTCGTAGAAGCCGCCACCGCCGGCGCGGCCCGTCCGCCCGAACTCGTCCACCATCCGGTCGAACACCGCGTCCGCCGCATGCGGGGTCCAGCTTCCACCCGCCTCCTCCACGGCCAGCTCGGTCTCATGGCGGATCCTGCGCATGAGGGTGAGAGTCAGATCATCCACCAGCGACAGCACCCTGGCCGGGTAACCCGCCTGCGCCGCCGCCTGCTCGATGGAGGCGGGCTCGATACCCTCACCGACCATCGCGACACCCTCCTGGATGAACCGGCTGATGACGCGTGAGGTGAAGAAGCCGCGTGAGTCATTGACGACGACGGGTGTCTTGCTGATCTGGCGGACGAGGTCGAAGGCACGGGCCAGGGCCTCGTCGCCGGTCCGTTCGCCCTTGACGATCTCGACGAGGGGCATTTTGTCGACGGGTGAGAAGAAGTGCAGGCCGACGAAGTCTTCGGGCCGGGCGACACCCTCGGCAAGGGTCGTGATGGGCAGGGTCGAGGTGTTGGAGCACAACAGCGCGTCGGGGGCCAGGAGGTCCTGGATCTCCTGGAAGACCCGGTGTTTGAGCGCGGTGTCCTCGTAGACCGCCTCGATGACGGCGTCGCACCCCGCGAGGTCCGCGAGGTCCGCGGTGGGGATGATCCGGGCAAGGAGCGCGTCGGCCTCGTCCCGGGTGATACGGCCCCGGGCGACCGCCCTGTCGCAGAGCTTGCCGGAGTACGCCTTGCCGCTGGCCGCCGCTTCGGTGGAGACGTCCTTCAGGACGACATCGATTCCGGCCCGCGCGCAGGAGTGGGCAATGCCCGCGCCCATCATCCCGGCACCCAGGACCGCGACCTTGCGCACGGTGTGCGGCTTGAAGCCGAGGGGGCGGCTCGCGCCGGAGTTGACCCTCTGGAGGTCGAAGAAGAACGCCTGGATCATGTTCTTGGCAATCCGCCCGGTCACCAGTTCGGTGAAGTACCGGGCCTCGATGGTCTGCGCGGTGGCGAAGTCGACCTGCGAGCCCTCCACGGCGGCGGCCAGGATGTTGCGCGGCGCCGGATACGGGGCGCCGCCGGTCTGCTTCAGCAGGCTCGCGGGGAACGCGGGAAGGTTCGCGGCGAAGCGCGGGCTGGAGGGCGTGCCACCGGGGATCCCGTAGCCCGTCACGTCCCACGGCTGCCGCGAACTCGGGTTCGCGTCGATGAAGGCCCGGGCCTTGTCCAGCATCTCCCCGGTGCTGGCGGCGACCTCGTGGACCAGCCCGCTGTCCAGCGCGCCGCTGGGCGTGTACTGGGTGCCCTTCAGCAGCACCTTCGCCAGCGCGTCCGCGATACCCAGCAGACGCACCGTGCGAACCACCCCGCCACCACCGGGCAGCAGGCCCACAGTGACCTCCGGCAGGCCGATCTTCGAGCCCGGCGCGTCCAGCGCCACACGGTGGTGGCAGGCGAGCGCGATCTCGTAACCACCACCCAGAGCGGCACCGTTGATCGCCGCGACGACAGGAACACCCAGCGTCTCGACGCGGCGCAGGTCGTTCTTCATGGCCATGGTCACCTCGAAGACACGCCGGGCGTCCCCGGGCCGGGCTCTGATCAGCTCGCGCAGATCACCGCCGGCGAAGAAGGTCTCCTTCGCGGAGGTGACGATCACGCCACGGATCGAGCCGCGCTCAGCCTCCAGACGGTCGGCGACGGCTGACAGGGAGTCGCTGAACGCCTGATTCATGATATTGACGGACTGCGCGGGATCATCGAGGACGAGGGTCACAACACCCGTCTCGTCCCGCTCCCAGCGGATGGTGGTCAACTCGCTCATGCTGCTGCTCCGTAGCGAAAGGGGACAGTGGGACGGTCAGACGCGTTCGACGACAGTGGCAACACCCATCCCGCCACCGACACAGAGCGTCGCGAGACCGAACCGCTCGTCCCGGCGCTCCAGTTCATCCACCAGAGTCCCCAGAATCATCGCGCCCGTCGCACCGAGCGGATGACCCAGCGCAATAGCCCCGCCGTTGACGTTCACCCGATCCAGCGAAAGCCCCATCTCCGCCACATAGCGCAGGACAACAGCCGCGAACGCCTCGTTGATCTCCACCAGATCGATGTCACCGATGGCCAGCCCGGCCTTCGCCAGCGCCTTGCGGCTGGCCGGCGCCGGCCCCGTCAGCATGATCGTGGGCTCCGACCCGGACACCGCCGCCGAAACGATACGAGCACGCGGCACCATGCCGTACCGCTCCCCCATCTCCCCCGAACCCACCACGACCAGCGACGCACCATCCACAATGCCCGACGAATTACCCGCATGATGCACGTGATCGATCCGCTCCACCCAGTGGTACTTCTGAAGCGCCACCGCATCGAAACCACCCAGATCACCGACCTGCGCGAACGACGGCCTCAGCGAAGCGAGCGTATCCGCCGTCGTACCCGGCCGCAGATGCTCATCACGGTCCAGGACCGTGAGCCCGTTGACATCACGGACAGGCACCACCGAACGCGCGAAACGCCCGCCCTTCCACGCCGCCGCCGCACGCTCCTGCGACAACGCCGCGAACTCATCCACATCACGCCGCGTGAAACCACCAAGCGTGGCAATCAGATCGGCACCGATCCCCTGCGGAGCAAAACCCGTACGCAGGTTGGTCATCGGATCCATCGCCCAGGCACCACCGTCCGAACCCATCGGCACCCGCGACATCGACTCCACACCACCCGCCAGAATCAGATCCTCCCAGCCCGAACGAACCTTCGCCGCAGCCAAGTTCACCGCTTCAAGACCCGAAGCACAGAAGCGGTTCTCCTGCACACCCGCAACCGTGTCCGGCAACCCCGCCGCCACAGCGGCCGTCCGCGCGATATCCGAACCCTGATCACCCAGAGGACTCACCACACCCAGCACCACATCATCGATCGCCGCCGGATCAAGACCCGGAAACCGCCCACGAATCTCATGAATCAGACCCACAACCAGATCAATCGGCTTGGTCCCGTGCAAGGCACCATCAGCCTTGCCACGACCCCGCGGGGTGCGGATCGCGTCATACACAAATGCTTCGGTACTCAAGTCAGCGGCCTTTCGGAGTCGTTGGGGGCGTTTCAGCTGTTGGGGGTGGTGCCGGTGCCTCGGACGCTCGGGACGTCCCAGTCGGCGGCGATCCGCTCGGTGTCCGCCCCCGGCAGCGCGGGCGCGCTCCGTACGGAGGTGGGCGTGGCCGAGAAGCGTGGCGCGGGGGCCGGCTGGGTGATGCCGGCGTGGTCGGTGAAGGTGCCACGGGCCGCGAGGTGCGGGTGGGCGGGCGCCTCGCGCAGCGACAGTACGGGCGCCACGCAGGCGTCGGAGTCCTCGAAGACGGCCGTCCACTCGGCGCGGGTCTTCTCCTTGAAGCGGGCGGTGACGGCGGACTTCAGCTCGTCCCAGCGCGCGAAGTCCTTACGGGCGGGGACGTCGTCCTTGATGCCGAGCAGGTCGATGAACTCGTTGTAGAACCGCTGCTCCAGCGCGCCGACGGCCATGTATTCGCCGTCCGCCGTCTCGTAGTTGCCGTAGAAGGGCGCGCCGCCGTCCAGCAGGTTCGATCCGCGCCGGTCCTGCCAGCCGCCGGCGGCCGTCATCGCGTGGATCATCGTGGTCAGATGGGCGGCGCCGTCCACGATCGCCGCGTCCACGACCTGGCCCGTGCCGCCGGGTGTGCGGGCGTGCTGGAGGGCGGCGAGGATCCCGATGACGAGGTAGAGCGAGCCGCCCGCGTAGTCGCCGACGAGGTTGGCGGGGACGGTGGGCGGCCGGTCCGCATCGCCGAACATGGAGAGGGTGCCCGCGACCGCGATGTAGTCGATGTCGTGCCCGGCGCGCTGGGCGAGCGGGCCGTCCTGGCCCCAGCCGGTCATCCGCCCGTACACGAGCCGGGGGTTGCGGGCGAGGCATTCGTCGGGGCCGATGCCGAGGCGTTCGGCGACGCCGGGCCGGTAGCCCTCGATGAGGACGTCGGCGCGCTCGGCCAGGTCGAGCACCTGGGCGGGTCCTTCGGCGGACTTGAGATCGAGGAGTACGGAGCGTTTGTTGCGGTTCATCAGGTCGTACCGCGGGTCGATCCCGAGCCCGGCGCCGCCCGGCCGGTCGACGCGTACGACATCGGCGCCGAGGTCCGCCAACTGCATGGCGGCGAACGGGCCGGGCCCGATGCCGGCCAGCTCGACCACTCGGACCCCGGCCAGCGGGCCGTTCGTTGTCGCTGTCATGGTCAGCTCTCCCAGCGGTGTGACACCAACGATGTGACAGCAATGATGTTAGGAACGCCCACCACACCGCACAAGCCCTTCGGGGGCAGTGGGCAAGCAAGCGCTTGTTCTGTCCGATGGTCGCAGACTTCCACGCGATCGCCGTCCCGCGTGGGCGCCCGTGCCGTCCGATGCCGGTCACCCGCTCCCCGGATCCCCCACCTCGGGCGCTGGGGGGAAAGCTCGCCGGGAGAGGCGCTAGCCTCGGCCCCGACAGCGGCGCGGCTCGAACGGCGGAGACTCGATGAACAGGCAGAACGGCGCAGAACGCCCCTACCACGTGGTGCTCTTCGGGGCGACCGGCTTCGTCGGAACGCTCACGGCCGAGTATCTCGCCCTCACCGCGCCCGACGACTGCCGGTGGGCGATCGCCGGCCGCGACCGGGCCAAGCTGGAGACGCTGCGCACCCGGCTGGCCGGGCTCTCGCCGCGCTGCGCGGACCTTCCGCTGCTCGTGGCCGACTCCGCCGACCCGGCGTCGCTGCGGGCGCTCGCCGAATCCACCCGGGTGCTCGCCACGACCGTCGGCCCGTACGTCCGGCACGGGGAGAACCTGGTCGCCGCCTGCGCCGAGGCCGGGACGGACTACGCGGACATCTGCGGCGAGCCGGAGTTCGTGGACCGGATGTATCTGGGGTACGAGGACCGGGCGCGGCAGACCGGGGCACGGCTGGTGCACGCCTGCGGATTCGACTCCGTACCGCACGATCTGGGCGCGTACTTCACGGTCCAGCGGCTGCCGGCGGACGTGCCGCTGCGTATCGACGGGTTCGTCCGCGCCGGCGCGTTCGTCTCCGGCGGGACCATCGCCTCGGCCCTGAACGCGCTGAGCCGCAGCCGGCAGACCATGGAGGCCGCGAAGCAGCGGCGGCTGCACGAGCCCCGGCTGGTGGGGCGGCGGGCCGTCGGGCCGCTGGGCGCGCCGCACTTCAGCAAGGAGACGGGTGCCTGGGCGCTGCCGCTGCCCACGCTCGACGCGCGGGTCGTGGCGCGTTCGGCGGCGGCGCTGCCCCGTTACGGCCCCGACTTCCGTTACCGGCACTTCGCCGCCGTCAAGTCGCTGCCGGTCGCCCTGGGCGGCACGGTGGCGGCGGGCGCGGGTGTCGCGCTGGCTCAGGTGCCGGCGGTCCGGCGGGCGGTGACGAACCGCTTCGGGCCGGGTTCCGGGCCCAGTGAGGCGCGCAGGAGCGGCAGTTGGTTCACGGTGCGGTTCGTGGGCGAGGGCGGTGGGCGCAGGGTGTTCACCGAGGTCGCGGGCGGCGATCCGGGCTACGACGAGACGGCGAAGATACTGGCCGAGGCGGCGCTGGCCCTGGCCTTCGACGATCTTCCCGACACGGCGGGGCAGGTCACGACCGCCGCCGCGATGGGTGACGCGCTGCTGGCGCGGCTGCGGTCGGCCGGGATGACCTTCCGGGTCGCGCACTCGCGCTGAGGCCGGGGGCGGACGGATCGGGCCGGAGGATCGTACGAGCGCGGCGGCCCGCCCCCAGCACGGGCCGCCGCGCTCGTACCTGATCCGTCGGCGGCCCTCGGCGAGGGCGTCGGCGGGGCAGCTCTCAGCCACTGTCGGCCTTGTCAGCCCTCCCGGCCCGCCAGGAACTCGCGCAGTACGGGCGCCAGCACCGCCGGGTCGACCTGGTGGTGCTGGTCCGGGAGTTCGCGGTACTCACCCTGGGCCAGCAGCCCCGCGGCCGACTGGGCACCCGCGCGCATGTACGGCTCGCTCGCACCGCCGCCGACCACCAGCGCCGGCACGGTCACGCCGGCCCAGCGGTCGGCGGCGAGGGGCTTGCCGGACATCGTGTCGCCCATGACGAGTCCGTCGTAGGCGAGGGTGTGGGCAAGCTTCTCCATGTCCGCCCAGGACGGCGGCTGGACCTCGCCCTCCCCCTCCACCACGGGCGCCGCGGGCTGATTCTTCATCCCTTCCACGTACTCGGCGGGAATACCGACCGCCTCGGTCATGAACAACTCGACCGCCTGGCCCCTGTCGCCTGCCTCCAGGGAGGCCCCGAGCCGCTCGACGTAGTCGGCGGGCAGCGGCGGCCTGCTGTCGTCCAGGATGAACGGCGGTTCGTACAGCGCGACTTCGCTGACCTTGCCGTTCAGCGCGTCGGCCGCCTCCAGCGCGAGCACGGCGCCGGACGAGAAGCCGAAGAGGGCGGCCCGCCCGCCGTGGGCGTCGATGAGCGCCTCGATGTCCTCGACCTCGCGTGCCACCGCGTAGGGCTCGGTGTCACCGCTGTCGCCGCGCCCGCGCCGGTCGAAGTCGACCACGGTATGCTCCGGGGCGAGCGGCGCGCCAATGGCCGCGGCCAGTGGGTGGGTGCCGGTGCCGAGGGCGCCGGCCACCACGATCAGGACGGGGCCGCTACCGCTCGTGCGGTAGGCGATCGACGTGCCGTCCTTCGATGTCACGTACTGAAGATCGGTCTGCGCTGTGCTGGTCATGCCGTGGCCCCTCACATCTGAATGTTCGCTAGTCCGTTCGCCTTCAGGAAATCAGACCGGGGTGCCGCGCGAAACTCACCGCTCCGCGCCGTATCAATCTCCGCGAGTGGCCGCCGAGATCTCCACGGCCTCCGCGCCCTCCACGGCCTCACGCAGCGCCTGACGGCAGAGCGCGTCGGCCCGGCGGGTCGTCTCCGGGATACGGAAGTCCGGGGCCAGCCACAGGGTTTGGGCGCAAGCGGTGTCAAGACCGGTACGGTGTCCGACCGAGACGAAGACGGGCTTCACACCGTCCTGCGTACGCAGCGCCCGGCCCACCTCCTCGCCGTCGCCGTCGAGCAGCGGCGAGAAGTCGCCACGCCGGCCGCCGGGCTGCTCGTACGCGAAGGTGAAGGGGTTCTTGGCGACACCGATCACGGGCAGCCCGGTCAGTACGCCGAGATGGCTGGCGAGCCCGAACCGGCGCGGATGGGCACGGCCGTAGCCGTCGCAGACGACCAGGCCCGGGTCCGACGTCAGGGCGTCGAGGGCGGCGAGCACGGTGGGGATCTCACGGAAGGCGAGCAGCCCCGGTACGTAGGGGAAGGCGACCCTCCCGACGGCGGTCGCCCGGTCCACGACGGCGAGGGTGGCCGCGTCGAGGACGACGGCCGCGGCGGCGACGATGTCCCGTTCGTCGTCGTACGCGACGTCGACGCCGGTCACCAGCCCGGTCCCGGCCGCCGGCCCCACCTCGTCGAGCACGACACGCTCACGCAACTCGTCCTGCACGGACCTGGCTTCGGCCTCGTCGGCAGGTGTCCTGATCGTCGTCATGGTGCGCCAGCCTAGGGCGTGTTGTGAAGGTCCCGCCCGGCCGGCGACGCCTGGCACGCCCCAGATCCGCTCCGGCGGGTCGTCGCCGCGCCCGTCCGGGCGGCGACCCGCCGCCGCTAACCTGGCGGTCATGTTCGTACTGGAGCTGACCTACACCGCCCCCGTCGACCGTGTCGACGCGCTCGCGGCCGACCATCACGCCTGGGTCGACGCGTCCTTCGCCGTGGGGGCCTTCCTCCTGTCGGGGCGTAAGCAGCCGCGCGACGGGGGTGTGATTCTGGCGGTCGGGGACGACCGCGCGGCCGTCGAAGGGCTCATCGCCACGGATCCGTTCGTGGTCGGCGGGGTGTGTGCGTACCGGATCACGGAGTTCGTCGTGGGCCGCACCGCCCCCGGACTCGCCCAGTACCGCGAGGCGCGACCGCCGCACTGAGTCCTGTCGGACGGCGCCGCGCGGCCCCCGACCCGTGAGTAGCCAGAACGGTGACGTAGCTCACGCCGTTCACCCAGCACTCTTCAGCGCGTTGCGTCGTCTTTCCCTGTGGCGGAAGACGCACATCCGCCCGAGCTGTGCGAAGGGGAGCTGGCCTTGTCCAATGTCATCGAGCAGGCCCTGCAAGCCCGGCTGGTCGCCTCGGCGCCTCAGCTGGAGACCGTTCCCGCGATCCTGCACTACGACGGCGAAGATCCGTTCGCCGTACGGATGGCGTTCCCGCCCACGGCGACGCTGGAGGGCACGGAGGTGTCCTGGGCGTTCTCGCGCGAGCTGCTGACCCTCGGGATGGACGAGCCGGCCGGGCTCGGTGACGTACGGGTGCGGCCGTTCGGCTACGACCGTACGGTGCTGGAGTTCCACGCCCCCGAGGGCGTCGCGATGGTCCATGTCCGCACGTCGGAGGTGCGGCGCTTCCTGGACCGCTCCCTGGCGATCGTGCCGGTCGGCCGCGAGCATCTGTACCTCGATCTGGACCACGACGTCGCGGAGTTGCTGCGCGACGCCTGCTGAGCCCGCCGCCCACACCCACACCGGCACCCACCACCTTCGCCATCACCTTCACCTTCGCCATCGCCATCGCCATCGCCGCGGAAAACGCGTTGCCCCCTCCCCGGCGTCCTCGTACCGTGTTCGGACAGTGCAGTCCTGTTGTCACCGAACGGAGTAGGACGTTGCTCTTCTGAGGTCCTGAGACACCGTGCCGCGCGGCTCTGAGCCGCGCGCACCGCGTGCGACCTCGGCGATCGAGCCGTCCTTCCCCGGTGCCCTCCGCCGGTGTCTCCCACCGTTGCCCCGCATCCCTTCGCAGCAGCCAGGAGACCCGTATGTCCACATCCCCCCAAGTCACGTGCTCCGCGCTCTCGTTCGACTGGCCCGACGGGACCGTCGTGTTCGACGACTTCCAACTGGCCGTCGGCCCCGGGCGGACCGGTCTGGTCGGCGTCAACGGGTGTGGGAAGTCGACCCTGTTGAAGCTCATCGCCGGTGCGCTCACCCCCACCGCCGGCCGGACGGACACGGTGGGCGAGGTCGGCCACCTCCCGCAGAACGCCACGCTCGACACCGCTCTGCGCGTCGACCAGGCGCTCGGTATCGCCGGCACCCGCGCCGCGCTGCTCGCCGTCGAGGCCGGCGACGCGAGCGAGGAGCACTTCGCCGCCATCGGCGACGACTGGGACGTCGAGGAACGGGCCCGCGCCACCCTCGACCAGCTCGGGCTCGGTCACATCGGCCTCGACCGCACCATCGGCGAGGTGTCGGGCGGCGAGTGCGTCATGCTGCGGCTGGCGGCCCTGCTGCTGGCCCGGCCCTCGGTGCTGCTGCTGGACGAGCCGACGAACAATCTGGATCTGTACGCGCGCAGGCGGCTCCACGAGGCGGTCGCCGCCTGGTCCGGCGTGCTGGTCGTGGTCAGCCATGACCGTGAACTGCTCGACCTGGTCGACCGGATCGCCGACCTGCGGGACGGCGAGGTCACCTGGTACGGCGGGAACTTCTCCGCGTACGAGCAAGCCCTCGCCGTCGAACAGGAGGCCTCGAAACGCATGGTCCGTGTCGCCGAGGGCGACGTACAGCGACAGAAGCGTGAACTGGCTGACGCACAGGTCAAGTTGGCACGGCGTAAGCGCTACGGACAGAAGATGTGGGACACCAAGCGCGAGCCGAAGACCATCATGCGGGAGCGCAAGCGCCAGGCGCAGGTGTCGGCGGGCAAGCACCGCATCATGCACACCACCAGGCTCACGGAGGCGAGGGAGCGGCTGGACGAGGCCGTGGACGCGGTGCGCGACGACGACGAGATCCGGATCGACCTGCCGGCCACCGAGGTCCACCCCGGAGTCGGCGTGCTCCGGCTGCGCGAGCTGGAGCTGCGCTACGGCGCGCGGGTGACGGGTGAGTTCGCGATCCACGGCCCGGAGCGGATCGCGCTGGTGGGCCGCAACGGCGCGGGCAAGACGACGCTGCTGCGGACGATCACCGGGGAGCTGGCGCCGGTCTCCGGCGAGGCCGAGGCGCTGGTGCCGACGCGTTTCCTGCCGCAGCGGCTCGACATCCTGGACGACACGCTGAGCGTGGCGGAGAACGTGGCGCGGTTCGCGCCCGGCGCCACGGACAACGAGATCCGGGCGCGGCTCGCCCGCTTCCTGTTCCGGGGCGCGCGGGCGAACCAGCCGACCGGGACCCTGTCGGGCGGGGAACGGTTCCGCGCCTCGCTCGCCGCCCTGCTGCTCGCGGAGCCGGCGCCCCGGCTGCTGATGCTGGACGAGCCGACGAACAGTCTCGACCTGGCGAGCGTGCGCGGGCTCACGGAGGCGCTGTCCTCGTACCGGGGCGCCCTGGTCGTGGCGAGCCACGACCTGCCGTTCCTGGAGTCGATCGGCGTCACGCGGTGGCTGCTGCTGGACGGGGAACTGCGCGACACCACAGGCGGCGGCCCGTCCGGCGGCTGAGGACGAACCGCCGAGATCCGCGCGGCGGGGAAATCCGCGAAGCACCGATCGGGAATCCGGACAGTAGCTGTCTGGATTCCCGATTAGCTTCGGCCCATGCCTCAGAACATCACCATCGTGGGCGCCCGTGAGAACAACCTCAAGGACGTCTCGCTGACCATCCCGAAGGACCGGATCACCGTCTTCACCGGCGTCTCCGGGTCCGGCAAGTCCTCGATCGTCTTCGACACCATCGCCGTGGAGTCGCAGCGGCAGCTCAACGAGACCTTCACGACGTTCATCAGGAACCGGCTGCCCAAGTACGAGCGACCGCACGTCGAGGCGATCGACGACCTGTCGGTGGCGATCGTCATCGACCAGAAGCCGGTCGGCGGCAACGTCCGTTCCACCGTCGGCACGATGACCGACATCTACTCGGTCATCCGGGTGCTGTTCTCGCGTTACGGCACGCCCAGCGCGGGGGCGGCCACCGCGTACTCCTTCAACGATCCGTCCGGCATGTGCCCGGAGTGCGACGGCGTGGGGCGGGTGGTGCGGCTCGACGTCGACCGCGCCATCGACTGGTCGAAGTCCCTGAACGAAGGCGCCCTGCTGCTGCCGGGGCTCTCGGTGGGCGGCTGGGAGTGGAATCTGTACGCCGGGTCGGGGCACTTCGACCCGGACAAACCGCTCGGCCGGTACACCGAGCAGGAACGTCAACTGCTGCTGCACGGCGGCGATTTCACCGTCCAGATCGATATGCGCACGGGGTCGGCCGACGTACGGTTCGAGGGCGTCGTAGGCCGCTTCACCCGCCTCTTCCTCAAGCGTGACACGACCACCCTGTCCGAGAAACGCAAGGAGGCCGCGTCCCGTTTCACCACGCAGCGGGTGTGCGACGTGTGCGGCGGGGCACGGCTGAACGAGGCGGCGCTCGCGACCCGTATCGACGGCCTGTCCATCTCCGACTACACCCGGATGGAGGTCGCCGACCTGGTCGACGTGCTGGCGCGGATCGACGATCCGGTGGCGACGCCGATCGCCGCGGCGGCGCGCGCCCGGCTGGACCGGCTGGTCGGAATCGGGCTGGGCTATCTGAGCCTGGACCGGGAGACGACCACGCTCTCCGGCGGTGAGGGGCAGCGCCTCAAGATGGTTCGCCACCTGGGGAGTTCACTGACGGGGCTGACGTTCATCTTCGACGAGCCGAGCGTGGGCCTGCACCCGCGCGACGTGGGACGGCTGAACGATCTGCTGCGGCGGCTGCGCGACCGGGGCAACACGGTGCTGGTGGTGGAGCACGACCCCGATGTGGTGGCGATCGCGGACCATGTGGTCGACATGGGGCCGCGGGCGGGCGCGGACGGCGGGCAGGTGGTGTTCGAGGGGACGGTGGAGCGGCTGCGGAACGCCGACACGCTCACCGGGCGGCAGTTGTCGAGCCGTACCCCCATGAAGGACACCGTCCGCTCCCCCACCGGCCAACTACCGGTGCGTGAGGCCGCGTTGCACAATCTCAAGGGCTTCGACGTGCGGTTCCCGGCCGGGGTGCTGACGGCGGTGACCGGCGTCGCGGGGTCGGGCAAGTCGACGCTGGTCTCCCAGGTCTTCACGGCGGCCCACCCGGACGCGGTCGTCATCGACCAGAGCGCGATCACGGCCTCGTCACGGTCCACGCCGGCCTCGTACCTCGGCGTCATGGACACCGTGCGCAAGCTGTACGCGAAGGAGAACCGGGTCGATCCGGGGCTCTTCAGCTTCAACTCCTCGGGCGCGTGCGGCGCGTGCGCCGGGCGCGGGATCATCTACACCGATCTGGCGTTCATGGATCCGGTGACGACGGTCTGCCACGCGTGCGAGGGGCGGCGGTTCAACGACGGCGTACTCGCGCTCCGGGTCGGCGGCAGGTCGATCGTCGACGTGCTGGACATGACGGCCGCTCAGGCGATCCCGTTCTTCGAGGAGTTCGGCGCCGACCGGGCGCTGCTGCGCAAGCTACGGACCCTGAACGACGTGGGGCTGACGTATCTGACGCTCGGTCAGCCACTGAGTTCGCTGTCGGGCGGCGAGCGGCAGCGCATCAAGCTGGCGACCCAACTGCACCGTACGGGCAGCGTGTACGTCCTGGACGAGCCGACCACCGGGCTGCACATGGCGGACGTGGGCACCCTGCTGGCGCTGCTCGACCGGCTGGTCGACGCGGGGAACTCGGTGATCTGCGTCGAACACAACATGGATGTGGTCAAGCACGCGGACTGGGTGATCGACCTGGGCCCGGACGGCGGGAAGCACGGCGGCGAGATCGTCTTCGAGGGCACGCCTCAGGAGCTGCTGCGCCACCCCAAGTCGTTCACGGCGGAGTACCTCCGGCGGGATCAGGAGAGCCCGTCCGGCGGCTGAGGACGGAGCGCAGCGGCCCGTCCGGCGGCTGAGGAGGAGCGGAGACCGGACCGGACGCGGCGGGCACGTCCGGTCCGGCACCGTCGGGCGCAGGGAGGGGCGGGCATAACCGCATCTAAGCGGGCATCGCGGATCCGGGCTTGGCTCTCCCCTTACCGCGCCCTTAACCTACGGTCACGTAACCTACGAACCCGTAGGTACCACTCCCGTCCCCAGGAGCACCCGTGACGATCACCTCTCCCCATCTCGGCAGTTCGGAGGCGTGGACCGACGCCCGACTGCTGTACGCGCTGGAAGAGGTGGTGGAGAAAGAACTCAACCGCCATCTCAAGGTCGCCAAGGACTGGATGCCGCACGAGTACGTGCCCTGGTCCGACGCCCGCAACTTTCCCGGTTTCTTCGAGGACGGCACGGCCTGGGAGCCGCAGCAGTCCAAGGTGACCGACATCGGCAAGGTCGCCCTCGTGGTGAACCTGCTGACCGAGGACAACCTCCCCAGCTACCACCACGAGATCGCCACCCTCTTCGGCCGCGACGGAGCCTGGGGCAGCTGGGTGCACCGCTGGACCGCCGAGGAGGGCCGGCACGGCATCGTGATGCGCGACTACCTGCTCGCCTCGCGCGCCGTCGACCCGGACAAGCTGGAGCAGTTCCGCATGGCGCACATGGCGGAGGGCTTCGAGTCGGACAACCGCCACTCGATGCTGCACTCCGTCGCGTACGTCGCCTTCCAGGAGCTGGCCACCCGCGTCTCGCACCGCAACACCGGCCACCAGTCGGGCGACCCGGTCTGCGACCGGATGCTGGCGCGTATCGCCACCGACGAGAACCTGCACATGGTCTTCTACCGCAATCTGCTCGGCGCGGCCTTCGAGATCGCCCCGGACCTGACCATGCAGTCGGTACGCGACGTGGTCGTGGACTTCCGGATGCCGGGGCACGGCATGCCCGGCTTCGAGCGTGCCGCCGCGCAGATGGCGATCGGCGAGATCTACAACATGCGCATCCACCACGACGACGTGCTCCAGCCGGTGCTGCGCTATCTGAAGGTGCTCGACATCGACGGGCTGGGCCCCGAGGGGCTCAAGGCGCAGGAAGAGCTGGGCCTGTACATGGGCGGGCTCGACACGGAAGCGAGCAAGTTCGACGAGAAGCTCGCCGCCCGCAAGGCGCGGATGGCCGCTCGCGCCGCCGGCTGACCCGGCCGACCCCACGACGACCGGCGTCGGCGTCCCCGCGGACACCGACGCCGAGGCCCCGACCCCGGCCCCGGCCCCGGTTCATCGGCGGTCATCACCGCTTCATCACGTGTTCCACCAGGGTGTGTCGACGCCGAGGGGGAGCTCCCCACGGGTGTTCGAATCGGGCATCGTACGCTTTGCGGCGTGAAGCCTGTTACCCGCCTCTTCCTCATAGGCGCACCCATCGTTGTCGTCGTCTCCGTCATCTTCGGCGGAGGCGGCGATTCCGGCGTACTGGCCGACAATCCGCCGGAGAACGCGGCGAGCGCCGCTCCCAATCCGCTCACCTCCGGCAGCGACCGTGAGAAGGAGAGGCTGGAGGAGCGGATCAGGAAGATGCCGCCCGGGCTCGCGGCCCCCGGCAAGAAGGAGATGGCCGCCCGGATCGTCGCGAGCGCGGAGAACTCGACGCTGGACTGGCGCGATCAGTACGACGCGATCGAGGATCTGGACGACGGCAACGGCTACACGGCCGGCATCATCGGGTTCTGCTCGGGCACCAACGACATGCTCCAGCTCGTCGAGGAGTACACCAAACACCACCCGGACAACCCGCTGGCGCCGTACCTCCCCGCGCTGCGGGACGTCGACGGCACCGACTCGCATGAGGGACTGGACCCGGGATTCCCGGAGGCGTGGGCGACGGCGGCCGAGGATCCCGCCTTCCGCGAGGCGCAGGACAGCACCCGGGACCGTGTCTACTTCGATCCGGCGGTGCGGCTGGCGAAGATGGACGGCCTCAGCACGCTCGGCCAGTTCATCTACTACGACGCGATGGTGCTGCACGGGCCCGGTCTCGACGCGGGCGGCTTCTACGGCATCCGGCACGCGGCGATGAAGAAGGCGAAGACAGCGGCCGAGGGCGGTTCGGAGAAGAAGTATCTGAACGCGTTCCTCGACGAGAGCCGGCTCGTGATCAAGACGAAAGTCACCGAGACGCAGCGGGACACCTCGCGCATCGACACGGCGCAGCGGGTCTTCCTCAGGGACGGCAACATGAAGCTCGCGGCGCCCCTGCGCTGGAAGATGTACGGGGAGACCTTCCAGCTTCCCGCTCCCTGACCGGCCCCCGACCCCGGCCCATGCCCGTCCGGACCGCTGGGCAGCTGGGTGACCGGGTGACTTGCGACCGGGTGACCGGCTCAGGCGACCTCGGCCGACGGCGTAACCGCTCCGGCGCCCGTACGGCGCAGGCGCTCGCGCTCCTTCTCCGACAGACCGCCCCACACCCCGAAGCGCTCGTCGTTGTCCAGGGCGTACTCAAGGCACTCCCGCCGCCCCTCGCAGGCACCGCAGAGCTGCTTCGCCTCGCGGGTGGACGAGCCGGGGGCCGGGAAGAAGAACTCGGGCCCGGTCTGGGCGCACAGGGCACCCTCCTGCCAGGCGAGTTCCTGCCCCGTGCGCCCGGTGATGCTGGTGAGGGAGTTCATGGGATTGATCGGCATGGCACACACGGTGCCTGGTGCCGATAAACAATCGATCAACGACCTGATGGGGAACCGTCCGGAAGGCGCCCGGCCCTGTCACATACGGTCCCCCATGGCCCTGCCGCCCGCGGTGCCCGGCTCAGGCGTCCTGCGAGACGCCCTGCATGAGTGCGAGGCGCGCGCCGTACGGGTCGTTCACCACGGCGAAACGGCCGACGCCCTCGATGTCCGTGGGTTCCACGACGGTGGTGCCCCCCAGACGGTCCACGTTCGCCACCGCAGCATCGCAGTCGGCCGCACCGAAGTACAGGAGCCAGTTCGGCCCTGTCGGGGCGGCGGCAGGATCGGAGTCGATGGGCACGATCCCCGCGAACATACCGTCCGCGGTCTTGCCCGCCGGGTGGACCATGATGTATTCGCCCCCGCCGCCCGGGTACGGCATGGTGGTCGTCTCCCAGCCGAAGACCGAGCCGTAGAAGCCGGTGGCGGCGGTGGTGTCCGGGGTGGAGAGTTCGGCCCAGCAGAGGGTGCCGGGGCCGTCGACGGCCTCCAGGCCGGTGTTCGTTCCCGGCTGCCAGGTGGCGAAGCCGGCCCCGGCCGCGTCGGCGCAGAGCGTCATCCGGCCGAGATCCCGGACGTCCATCGGCTCGTTGACGACCGTGCCGCCGTTGTCCTTCACTGCCGTGGCGGTGGCCTCCGCGTCGGCCGTCTGGAAGTAGAGGGTCCAGGACGGCGGCGCCTGCTCGGCGGGGAGCTGCATGGCCCCCGCGACGGTCTTGCCGTTCAGCTGGAACATGCCGTAGCCGCCGAACTCGGATCCCGCCGACACATGGTCCCAGCCGAGGACACCTCCGTAGAAGGCCTTCGCGCCCTCGATGTCCGGCGTGGCGAGATCCGCCCAGTTCGGTGAACCTGGGACGTAACGGGTGGTGAGCATCATCGCTCCTTCGTGAGGCCCCCGCGCGCTTTCCCTCCCGAGTCTGCTACCGATCGGGTCCCCCCGCATGTGTACGGCGCGAGACGCCCCCGGGCGGGCCGCGCAGCGGCCCGCCCGGGGAGGACCGGTCCGGGAGAGGATCGGTCCAAGACGGGGTCCGGACACCTCTTCCGTCAGTGACCCGTGTGTGCGCCCTGAGCGCTCGCGCCCTTCGCGTCCTTCGTCTCCTTCTTCGCCGGCTCCGGGTGGTGCGGCTCGTACCCGGGGATCGTGCCGTCCGGCTTGGCGATCAGGAACAGGCCCGCCATGCCCTGGTCGGAGTGGCTCTGTACGTGGCAGTGGTACATCCACGCGCCCGCCCCGACCCCCTCGCCCGCGATGATCTGGAGCCCGAAGGAGTCCGCGGGGCCGGTGATCTTGTTGTCGACGATCCGGCTGGTGTCACCGGCACCGCTGAGCAGGCCGGTCCTGTTGTCGGCCCAGCGGTGACCGTGGATGTGGAACGTGTGGTAGTACTCGCCGTGGGTGATCATGATGACTTCGAGCCGGTCACCCACGGTGGCCTTGAAGTTGGGGCTCTCTGCGCCCGGCAGATTGTTGATCTGCATGTCGTTGAAGACGATCGTGAACTGCTTGTCGGGCAGGATGTCGCCCTCCCTGCGGACCACGAGGCCGCCGTAGAGGCCCTGCCTGATGCCGCCGGTGCCGTGGTCCGTACCGACGACGTGGTCGTGGTAGTGCCAGTAGCCCGCGCTGCCCTCGCGGTACGTGCCGTCGGCGCGCTTGCCCGGCTTGTGGGTGCGCCAGGTGTATGTGCGCTTGCCGCCCGGCGCGACGTGACTCTTGTTCATACGGGTGCCGTCGTTGGCGATGTCGTAGTCGACGCCGTGCACATGCAGGCTCGCGTCGACGTCCGTGAGGTTGGTGAACTCGATGTGGACGGTGTCGCCCTCGACGATGTCGATGACCGGGCCGGGGATCGTCGCCTTGCCCTTCTCGAAGCCGTAGCCGATCTTCCCCGTGCCCAACCGCTCGGCCACCATGGTGAGATGGTGCACCTTGCCGCCGGCGGGTGCCCGCTTGGGGCCCGCCGCGGCTGCCATGGGCTGGGGCGCCGCCGATGAGGCGGACGCAACGGACAACGATGTCACGCCCGTTGCCGCGACCGCGCCGCCGGCCATCAGGCGCCGGTTGAAACTCCGTCTGTCCATCGCCATGCCGAACTCCCCACACGCGGTGCTGAGACTGTCGGGGCACAGTGAGGCCCCGGGACGGCCACACGGTAGCTCGGGGATCTTCGTTTATCCACACTCAGGACAAAGTTAGTTCCATTCCGGTGATACCTCTTGGCTCACCACCGAAAGAGGTCTAGCTTCACGCCTGTTGCTGTGACCAAAGATGGGTGGGTGAACACATGCAGCGCGTACCACATCGCCGGTCAAGATCCCGGCGCGTAATGGGCGCCGCCGTGGTGGCCGGCACGATGGCCGCGTCTCTGCTCGGCGGGAACGCCATGGCGGGTCCGTACCCGGAGCCGCCCTCGACAACGTTGTCCCTTCCTTCGCCGCCCGGCGGCAAGAACGTGAAGGTACTCGTCTTCCACGGTTCGACATCGGAAGAGTCGCCGATCGTCAACGCCGGCATCGAGGCGATCGAGAAGATCGGTCTCTCCGGCCCGGCCGCACAGCGGTTCAAGACCGAGACCAACGGTGACGGTTCGGTCTTCACCAACGCCACCAAGCTCGGCAGGTACAACGCGGTCGTCTTCCTGACAGGCGGCGGCGATGTGCTGGATCCCGAGCAGGAGGCGGGACTTGAAGCCTTCGTCGAGGCCGGCGGAGGCTTCCTCGGCATCCGGGACGCGGCGCGTACCGAGCCGTACTCCGAATGGTTCACCGGACTGATCGGGGCCCGTCCCGGCGCGGCGAGCCCGGACACCGTCCAGCGCGCGACCGTGGAGGTGGGCGACCGCCGGCACCCCGCGACCAAGAACCTGCCGCGGGAGTGGAAGCGCTCCGACAAGTGGTTCAACTGGGACAAGAACCCGACCGGCGACGTGCACACCGTGGCCCGGCTCAGGGAGAGCACCTACAAGCCGGGCGAGGGTGCCAACGGCGCGGATCACCCGATCTCCTGGTGCCGTGACTACGACGGCGGCCGTTCCTTCTACACCGGTATGGGCGCCACCGTCGACTCGTACGCCGAGGCCGACTTCCGCGACCACCTGCGCGGCGCCCTTCAGTGGACCACCCGCATCTCGCGGGCCGACTGCCAGGCGACCATCACCTCCAACTACACGGCGGAGCGCGTCACTCAGCCCAACAAGCCGGGCGAGTCGGACCAGATCGGCGAGCCGCACGGCACCGTCGTCGCGCCCGACGGCCGCGTCTTCTACATCGGCCGCGGCGGCGGCGACAACACCCAGCCCGTGGTGATCGACTGGGCCGACCCGAACGCCGGCAAGGGCGAGGGTCAGATCCATGTCTACGACCCGAAGACCAAGAAGGTCACCAAGGCCGGTGGCGTGACCATCTTCGGCAACAAGGGCGGCGGCGGCGAACTGGTCAAGAACGAGGAGGGGTTGCTCGGTATCGAGCTGGACCCCGACTTCATGACCAACGGATGGGTGTATCTGCACTACACGCCCCACTCCGAGATCAACCGGGACACCCGGATGGCCGAGCGCCGGGTCTCGCGCTTCACGCTGGATCTCAGCTCCAACAAGCTCGACCTCGCCAGCGAGAAGACCCTGCTGGCCTGGCCCGTCCAGATCAACAGCTGCTGCCACGCGGGCGGCGGCATGGCCTGGGACTCCAAGGGCAACCTGTACATCGCGACCGGGGACAACAACTCCTCGCAGTTCAGCGACGGTTACTCGGGCAACAACCCGCAGCCGAACTACAAGGGCGTCTCCTTCGCGGACGCGCGCCGTACGGCCGGCAACACCAACAACCTCAACGGGAAGATCCTGCGGATCCACCCCGAGGACGACGGCACGTACACCCTGCCCTCCGGCAACCTCTTCACCGGTGACGAGACGGCCGAGGGCGGCGACAAGACCCGCGGCGAGATCTATGTGATGGGTGTACGCAACCCGGCACGCATCTCGGTCGACAAGAAGACCGACACCCTGTACGCGGGCTGGGTCGGCCCCGACGCGGGCGCCCCGAGCACCACCTGGGGCCCGGCGAAGTACGACACGTTCGCCGCCATCACCAAGGCGGGCAACCAGGGCTGGCCGTACTGCATGGGCAACAAGCAGCCGTACCGGGACCGCAATCTGCCGGACCCGACGAAGCCGCTGGGCTGGTACGACTGCGACGCGCCGAAGAACGAGTCCCCGAACAACGACGGTCTCGTGAACATCCCGCCGATCACCGGGAACACCATCTGGTACTCGCCCCAGGGCGGCGCACCGGACTACCCGCGTGACGCGAACGGCATCCCGAGCTACAAGGCGGAGGAGGCCAAGTACCTCCTCCCGTGGCTCAAGGGCGGCGGCCAGGCGACCATGAACGGTCCCCTGTACCGGTTCGACGCCGACACCGCGACCGCCGAGGGCTGGCCGTCGTACTGGGACGGCAAGTGGTTCGTGGGTGACTTCTACGACCAGACCCAGCCGCGGCACGCGGTCGATCTCGACCCCAAGACCGCGGGCAAGGGCGGACTGCCCGTGCACGCCGAGTCGTTGAAGAAGATCATTCCGGTCGGCGAGAGCGGCATCCGCAACCTGATGGACTGGAAGTTCGCTCCCGACGGCTCGCTCTACGTCCTCGACTACGGGCGTGGGTTCTTCACCTCGGACGCGAAGTCCGCGCTGTGGCGCGTGACGTACAAGGGCGGCGAGGCCACTCCCGCCGCCGCGGATCTGGCCAGGAAGGCGGCGCAGTGAGACAAGGCGGCGCAGTGAGACAGCGACCTCTACGCCTGTGGACGGCCCTGCTGGGCTCGTTGATGCTGGTGCTGGGGCTGACCTCGACACAGGCATACGGGCGTGACGACAACGGCAAGTCACCGATGGCGGCGGCCCAGGTGCTCAACTTCACCGCGGGCAACTCCACCACGGAGTACCTGACGTTCCCGAAGACTGCCGTGGCGGGTCCCGCGACGATCGTGTTCGAGAACAGCAAGGCCACCGGCAACACCACGTCGATGCCGCACACGGTCACGTTCGACACGTCGAACCCCGACTACAACAACGACGTGACGCTCAACCTGATGGCCACGCCGGAGGACGCGCAGGGTGGCAAGCAGACGGCCGAGGTCGTCCTGACCCCGGGCACCTACCGCTACTTCTGCACGATCCCCGGTCACGGCATGATGACCGGCACCTTCACCGTCACCGACGGTGGTGGCGGTGACGACACCACCGCGCCCGAGACGGCCGCCAAGATCGACGGCGACCAGAACGGCGACGGCGCGTACATCGGTCAGGCCACGGCGACGCTCTCCGCCACCGACGCCGGATCGGGTGTCGACACGGTCGAGTACGCGGTCGGGGCCGACGGCGAATGGCAGCCGTACACCACACCCGTGGTGGTCAACACGGTCGGCGACCATCTCATCAGATACCGGGCGAGCGACAAGGCCGGCAACGTCGCGGCCGAGAAGAAGGCCGAGTTCAAGGTCGTGGCGCCGGACACGGACGACACGACCGCACCGGAGACCTCGGCGACGGTGACCGGTGAACAGGACGCGGACGGCGCCTACTTGGACATGGCCACGGTCACCGTGACCGCGTCGGACGCCGGCTCCGGCGTCAACAAGATCGAATACGCGCTCGGTGCGGACGGGGCCTGGCAGGACTACACCGCGCCGGTGATGGTCCATGAGGTCGGTACCCACAAGGTCCGTTACCGCGCGACCGACAAGGCGGGCAACGCCGCCGCCGAGAAGGCCGTCGACTTCAAGGTCGTCACCCCTCCGGTGAAGGACACGACGGCGCCGGTGTCGACGGCGGCCGTGAGCGGTGACAAGAACTCCGACGGCGCGTACATCACCAGCGCCACGGCGACGCTCAAGGCGACGGACGACGACTCGGGTGTCGAGAAGATCGAGTACTCGCTCGACGGCGGTCCGTACCTCGCGTACACCAAGCCCGTGATCGTCGACGCGGTGGGCTACCACAGGCTCGCGCACCGGGCGACGGACAAGGCGGGCAACACCTCGGCGGCCAAGGAGGTGACGTTCACCATCGCCAAGGGCGGTGGCGTTCCGGCCCCCAACTGCCCTGAGTACGACGTGCGGCTGACGGTCATCGTCGGCGCCGTCGACACGGGTGTGCCGAACCGTCTGACCACCAGCCGGTGCACGATCAACGAGCTGATCGAGGACGAGAAGGACTGGTCCTCTCACGCGCTGTTCCTCAAGCACGTCGAGACGGTGCTGAACAAGCTCAAGTCGGACGGTGTCATCGACAAGCGGGAGCACACGAAGATCACGAAGGCCGCCAAGCAGTCGAAGATCGGCAAGCCGGGTCAGACGACCGGCTACCGCACGCTCTTCGACGGCACGGACGCCACCTTCTCCAAGTGGGCCCAGGTCGGCGGCGGCAAGTTCGCGCTCTCCGCCGACGGTGCGATGACGAGCAGCACCACCGTCCAGGGCATGGGCATGCTGTGGTTCCCGGAGCGGAAGTACGACGACTTCTCGCTGAAACTCCAGTTCCGTGACGACGCTCCGGGCACGGGCAACGCCAACGGCGGTGTCTTCGTGCGCTTCCCGAACGTCAACGGACACCCGGAGGAGACCCGCCCGGAGTGGGTCGCCATCAACTACGGGCACGAGGTCCAGATCCTGGACCGCCCCGACGGCGACATGTACAAGACGGGATCGCTCTACGGATTCGACCGTGTGGGCCTGGCCGGCGCGGGCGTCACTCCGAAGGGCAGTTGGAACGACTACGAGATCAAGGTGGTCGACCAGCACTACACCATCCTGCGCAACGGTGTCGTGATCAACGAGTTCGACAACACCGGCGGCCAGGAGTTCACTCCGCCGCGCGCCGGTGACCCGGGTACCGACGGCCGGCGTTACGCCTCCGGCTATGTCGGGCTCCAGGTGCACGGCACGACGGACGTCATCTCGTACCGCGACATCCGGATCAAGCAGCTCTGACCGGCGTGTCATGAGAGTGACAGCCGTGACACCTCCTTAGGAGGATGAGCCGGGACAGAAGTGCCCCTTCCCTTACGGGAGGGGGCGCTTCGCCGTTCGCGGCCGACTGCGAGCGACTGCGGCCGGTCACGGCCCGTCGCGGCCGTTCGCGGCCGTTCGCGGCCGTTCGCCGAAAAACAAATGGCGGGGCTCGGGCCGCACGTATAGCTTGAGCGCCCGTGACTGATCAACTGAAGACGCCGTCCGGGGCTCCCGGTCCTGTCGAGGCCGAACCGGCCGCCGGGGAGGGACTGTTCTCCGGGAGATACGCCTCCGTCACCGCTGGCTTCGCCGTGGTGATGTTCCTGACCGGGTTCGCCGCGCTCGCCGTGATTCCCATCCTGCCGACCGCCGCCCGCGACCTGGACGGGGTGCCGCTCTACCCGCTGGTGGCCGGCTGCTTCGTGGCCGCGAGCCTGTTGGGCGGTGTCATCGGGGGCTACTGGGCGGACCGCTCCGGAGCCCGGCGCCCGCTGGCGGCGGGGGTGGTGCTGTCGGTGGTCACCCTGCTGATCTCCGCGACCAGCGGCTCCATATGGCAGCTGGCGGCCGGGCGCTTCCTGGACGGTCTCGCGGGCGGCATGGTGGCGGTGGCGGTCAACACCGCTGTCGCCCAGGCGTACCCCGAGCGGCTGCGGGCGCGGGTACTGGCCCTGATGAGCACCTGCTGGCTCATTCCGTCGCTGGTGGGACCGCCGCTGGCGGGGCTGGTCGTCACCTGGTGGTCCTGGCGCGCGGTCTTCTTCGGCCTGGCGGTGCTCACCGTGATTCCGGCGGTGGCGGTGGTGGTCCTGCTGCGCGGCCGTGCCTGGCGGGCCGCGCCCGTGGCGGCCGAGGACCAGCCGCCGCGCCCGGCGCTGACGGTCGCGCTGGCGGTGAGCCTGGGCGCCGCGCTGGGCCAGTACGGCGTCTCCGGCTGGGACACCCAACGGGTGCTGTGCGCGGTGGCGGGGCTCGCGCTGATGGCGGTGTTCGCGGCCCGGCTGTTGCCGCCGGGCACCTGGCGGGCCGGGCGGGGGCTGCCCGCGACGGCCCTGCTGCGGGGCTTGAGTTCGGGCGCCTTCTTCACGCTGGAGGCCTTCGTGCCGCTGTTCCTGCTCAGCGACGGGAACGTGCCCACCGTCGTGACGGGCCTGGCCTTCACCGGCGCCGCCGTGGCCTGGGCCGCCTCTTCCTGGGTGCAGGCCCACCCGCTGGAGCACTGGCCGCGCCACCGTCTGGTGGTGACCGGGGCGTTGGTGATGGCGCTGGCCGCCGTACTCGCCGTCGTCGGGACGCTGCCGACGACGCATCCGTACATCGCCGCGTCCTCCATGGTCGTGGCGGCCCTGGGGATGGGCATGCTGGCCCCCTCGGTGACGCTGCTCTCGCTCATCCACAGTCCGCCGGGCCGGCAGGGCTACGCGAGCAGTGCGCTCCAGACGACCCAGAACCTGGGCCAGATCGCGGTCCTGGGACTCGGCTCGGCCCTCTTCAACGGCTTCCTGGCGACAGGCGCGGACGGGGCGGCGTACGGGGCGGTCTTCGGGATGCTGATCGTGCCGAGCGTCCTGATAGCGCTGCTCGCGTCGCGGGCACGGGAGGAACAGAGCCCGGCCTGATCCCAACGACCGACCCTGATCCCAACGACAGACCCTGATCCGAACGGCAGGCCTAAGGCGCGTCCGGCCGTGCCCGGCTCGGCTGGACCCGCTTCGGCTCGCCCGGCATCTTCGGGTAGTCCGGCGGATACGGCAGATCGCCGTGACCGTGGTCGCGTTCGTCCCGCGCGGCCAGCTCCAGCAGGCCCTCCAGGCTGTACGCCTCGGAGTCCATGTCCGCGTGCAGGTCGCCGAGTTCGGCGAAGCGGGCCGGCATCGTCGCGATGTCGAAGTCACGCGGGGAGACATCGTCCAGCTCGTCCCAGCGCAGCGGCGCGGAGACCGTGGCGTGCGGATTGGGGCGTACGGAGTAGGCGGAGGCGATGGTGCGGTCGCGCGCCGTCTGGTTGTAGTCCACGAAGATCCGCTCGCCGCGCTCCTCCTTCCACCAGGCGATGGTGACCCGGCCCGGCATGCGCCGCTCCAGCTCCCTGCCGACGGCGATGGCGCAGCGCCGTACCTGGGTGAAGGTCCAGCGCGGTTCGATCGGCACGAACACGTGCAGCCCGCGTCCGCCGGACGTCTTGGGCCTGCCGCGCAGACCCTGCTCGTCCAGGATGCCGTGCAGTTCGTGGGCGGCCCTGACGGCGTCGTGGAAGTCGGTGCCCGGCTGTGGGTCCAGGTCGATGCGCAGCTCGTCGGGGTGCTCGGTGTTCCCGCGCCGTACGGGCCAGGGGTGGAAGGTCAGCGTGCCGAGGTTGGCCGCCCAGAGCACGGCGGCCGGTTCGGTGGGGCAGATCTCGTCGGCGGTGCGTCCGCTGGGGAAGGCGATACGGGCGGTGGGGATCCAGTCGGGCAGGTTCTTGGGCGCCCGCTTCTGGTAGAAGGACTCGCCGTCGATGCCGTCGATGTAGCGCTGGAGGGTGGTCGGCCGGTCCCGCAGGGCGCGGGTGATCCCCTCCCCCACCGCGATGTAGTACCGGGCGACGTCCAGCTTGGTGAAGCCCCGCTCGGGAAAGTAGATCTTGTCCGGGCTGGACAGTCGCACGGCCCGCCCGCCGGCCTCCAGCTCCATCGCCGCACCCTTGCTCGCCATACGCGCCACGGTAGGCCGGGCTCCCCCGGCACGCATATCGGGCGGACCGGCCGCGCCCCGCGCACAATCGGGGGCATGGATCTGCCGGTGATGCCTCCGATGAAACCGATGCTGGCCAAGTCCGTGGCGAGAATCCCGCCCGGTATGCAGTACGAGGCCAAGTGGGACGGCTTCCGTGCGCTGATCCACCGGGACGGCGACGAGGTGGTGATCGGCAGCAGGAACGGCAAGCCGCTGACCCGCTACTTCCCCGAGCTGGTCACCGCCTTCCCGCGCGAGCTGCCCGAGCGGTGTGTGATCGACGGCGAGATCGTGATCGCGTACGAGGGCCGGCTGGACTTCGACCGGCTCAGCGAGCGCATCCATCCGGCGGACTCACGGGTGCGGACGCTGGCCGAGCGGACCCCGGCGAGTTTCGTCGCCTTCGATCTGCTGGCACTCGGTGACCGGTCGCTGCTGCCCGTCGCACAGTCCGAGCGGCGCGCCGCCCTGGTCGACGCCCTCGGCGGCGTCTCGGCGCCGGTCCATCTGGCACCGGCCACCACGGACGTGGAGCTGGCCCAGGAGTGGTTCCGGCGCTACGAGGGTGCCGGGCTCGACGGGGTGGTCGCCAAGCCGCTGGATCTGCCGTACCGGCCGGACGTACGCGCGATGTACAAGATCAAGCACGAGCGGACTGCGGACGTGGTCGTGGCCGGATATCGACTCCACAAGAGCGGTCCGGTCGTCGGCTCCCTGCTGCTGGGTCTGTACGACGACGCCGGGACGCTTCAGCACGTGGGGGTCTGCGCGGCGTTCTCGATGAAGCGCCGGGCCGAGCTGGTGGACGAGCTGGCGCCGCTGGTGATGGATTCCGCCGACGGTCATCCGTGGGCCGCCTGGGCGCGGGAGTCCGCCCACGAGGGCGCCAGGCTGCCCGGCGCGCCGAGCCGCTGGACGGGCAAGAAGGATCTGTCGTGGATCGCGGTGCGGCCGGAGCTGGTGTGCGAGGTGGCGTACGACCACATGGAGGGCGACCGCTTCCGGCACACGGCGCAGTTCCGCAGGTGGCGCCCGGACCGTACACCCGAGGAGTGCGTGTACGCGCAGTTGGAGGAGCCGGTGCGGTACGACCTGGCGGAGGTGCTCGCGTCCGGCTGACCGCGAACGGGGCCGGCCCTCAGGGCTGTCCCGTAATCCCTGGCGGGCGCACGACGACAGCTACGGCACCTCGCCGCGTTGTCGGAGCGCCCGAATAGGCCCAGTATCCCGAATACGCCCAGTATGAGGACGCCCCTCCGCCTTGCGACGCACCGCATCTGACGCCGCGCGCTGATCCGCCGGGGATTACGGGACAGCCCTTACTCCACGAAGGTGCCCTCGACATAGACCCAGGCGCCGTCGTACCGCTCGAAGCGGCTCCGCTCGTGCAGCGCGCCTTGCTCGCCGCGTCGGGTGTAGTGGGCGCGGAAGGTGACGGTGCCCGTGGTGTGGAAGGCGCTGCCCTCGGTGGTGGCCAGGATCTCCAGGCCCGCCCAGTGCGTCGCCGGGTCGAGGTCGACCCGTGACGGGCGGCCGGCGGGGTGCCAACTGCTCAGCAGATAGGGCTCGTTCCCCACGGCGAAGGCGCTGTAACGGGCGCGCATGAGGCGCTCGGCGGTGGGGGCGGCGGCCGTTCCGGAGTGGAACCGGCCGCAGCACTCTCCGTAGGAGGCGGGCAGTCCGCACAGACAGGGCGAGTCGCCTCGGGACGACGCGCGGGTGGTGGCTGTGGCGCGGGTGGTCGGTGAGGTGCGCGGGGGACGTCGGGCCATCCGCACATTGTGCCCGGCCGCCGGTGACCCGACGTCCGGGGATGGCCGTGAAGGGCTTCGGAGGGCCGCCGGGCGGGCGCGGGCCTCCGCGCCTTCCGGCGCCCGGTGGCCGCTCGGGACCGTCCCGGCGCCGTGAAGCGGCGCATACACGGCCCTCGGCGTACGGGACCCGTAAGGGGGTCCGGAAACGCGTCGGCGCCGCCGCACCCCCCGAGAGTGCCGCGGCGCCGAGGCGCTTGCCTGCCCGGACCCCCCGCCGGTCCGGACCGCGTGAGTCCTGTGTCCTGCCGTCGTTCTGTCTGTCCCGCTGCCCGGTGTCAGGGCTTGCGGGCCACGCCCACGAACCCGGGAATCAGCCCGTCGCCCGGGACGGGGACGACCTCGCCCAGCTCCGGCCGCCACTCGACCACCAAGGAGACGCCGGGGTCGACGAGTTCGAGACCGCCGAAGAACTGGCCGACCTCGTCGCGCGAGCGCAGGGCGAACGGCACGCCCTTCGCCTTGTAGAGCTCGGCGGCCTTCGCCGAGCCCTCCGGGTCGTAGTCCCCCGTGACGTGGGAGATCATCAGATAGCTGCCGGACGCCAGTGGCTCCAGCAGCTTGCGCACCAGTTCGTGTGCGCCGTCCTCGTCCGGGACGAAGTGGAGCAGCGCGATGAGCGACAGGGCGACCGGCTTGTCGAAGTCCAGGATCTTCCCGGCCTGTTCGACGATGCCGTCGGGTTCACGCGCGTCGGCCTGGATGTACTCGGTCAGGCCCTCGGGGCTGCTGCGCAGCAGTGCCTCGGCGTGCCGCAGCACGATGGGGTCGTTGTCGGTGTAGACGACGCGCGAGTCGGCGGCGACCTCCTGCGCTATCTGGTGCAGGTTGGGCTCGGTCGGTATACCCGTGCCGATGTCGAGGTACTGGCGCACTCCGGCTTCGGCGCCGAGCCAGCGGGTGGCCCGGTGCATGAACGCCCGGTTGCACTTGGCCATCTCCCGTCCGAGCGGGTTGAGTTGAAGGAGCTGCCGGGCCATCTCCTCGTCGACGGGGTAGTTGTCCTTGCCACCGAGGAACCAGTCGTACATCCGGGCCGGGTGCGGCCTGCTGGTGTCGATGGGGTCATGCCCGGTCATGTGCGCTCCATGAGTCTCAGCGTCGCTGGCAAGGAAAGTGGCGGGAACAGGTCGCAAGGAACAGGTGAGTTCAGATCCGATCAGTCCTGATCGGCTCGTGCCAGGCGGGATCCGGCCGTTCCGGGCGTGCGGTTCACGTCGGGTCGACTCAGGTCCGGTCAGGTCAGCAGGAAGTCGGCCTGACCGGACTTGGCTCCCTGGATGAACGCGGCGATCTCTCCGTGGGTGTAGATCAGCGCGGGGCCGTCAGGGTCGTTGGACTGGCGCACGGCGACTCTGCCGTCGGCCAGCTTCATGGCCTCGACGCAGTTGCCGCCGTTGCCGCCGCTCCACGGCCTGTGCCAGCCGTCGGCGCCGAGGTCGGTGGCGGGCATGCCGTTGTATATCGGATCCATTCACAGCTCCTTGCGGACATCCTTGAGGATCTCCTTCGTGCGTTGTGCAGTTGCAGCCTGAGCCGCCATGCGGTCCATGACCTCAAGGTGGGTCGCCACCTCGGGACGCGCGTCGAGATAGACGGCGCCGGTCAGGTACTCGCTGTAGATCATGTCGGGCAGTTCGGGCATGGCGAAACGGAAGAGCACGAACGGCCCGTACGTTCCGGGGTGGTGTCCGGACGAGAACTCGGCGATCTGAAGCGTCACATTGGGCATCTCGGACGCGTCGATGAGCCGGTCGAACTGCTCGCGCATGACCTCCGGCGTCCCGACGGGACGGCGAAGTACCGTCTCATCCATGATCACCCACAATTTTGGTGCGTCCGACCGCGTGAGCAGGGACTGGCGTCGCATACGCAGTGCCACGTGTCGCTCGATGGCTTCCGGCCGGACCTGCCCCACGGCGCCGGCGTGCATGACCGACAGGGCGTAGCCCTCCGTCTGGAGCAGCCCCGGTACAAAGTGCGGTTCGTACGCCCTGATCAGGGAGGCGGCGCCTTCCAGGCTGACGTACATACTGAACCAGTCCGGCAGGATGTCGTGGAACCGCTGCCACCAGCCGGGCTTGTTGGCCTCCTCGGTCAGCTCGACGAAGGCGTCCGCTTCCTCGTCGCCGACTCCGTAGGCCCGGAGGAGTACCTGCACATAGGGGACTTTGAGCGAGACCTCGGCGGTCTCCATCCTGCGGACGGTGGCCGACGCCACCCGGAGAAGCTTCGCGGCTTCCTCGCGTTTCAGGCCGGCTCTCTCGCGCAGATCCATCAGGCGCTTGCCGAGCACGACCTGTCCCACGGTCGGGGCAGACCGCGGTTCACTCACTTTGGAACCTCCCCATGCACGGTTGCGAGCAGTGTGCCATGCCCTCGCCACGAAGAACACGGCACTCTGAAAATTTCACAGTGCCACTTGCCAAGTGTCTCGCACGGGTGGAGAGTGGTTCGGTGAACCAGTTCACGCAGTTGTCGTGCTCCGCCCGGAGGTTTCGCACGGTGCTGCTTCCCCACCCGTTAGGAATCGGTCGTGGCACCTGGTAACGCGCTCACTCCCCCACTGATGACCGTGTGCCCTGGCAACGTTGTCCGCCGCTACGGCTTCGCACTACCCGCCCACGCGGAGTCCGTCTGCCGCGCCAGACGGCTCACCCGTGAACGGCTCGACCGGTGGGGCACCTCGGACGAGACGCTTGAGACGGCGATCCTCATCATTTCCGAACTGGTCACGAACGCCGTCGTCCACGCGCCCGGCGACCATGTCATCTGCGAATTGCGCGAAGGGAACGGGCGGCTGCGCATAGCGGTCGAGGACCAGGGATTCGGCCCCACTGGACCGCAGTTGTACCGCGTGTCCGACGACGAGGGCGGCCGGGGACTGCTCCTCGTGGACGCCATGAGCAGCTCCTGGGGAACGCACGACACATCCGGTTACGGCGCCGGGCGTGTCGTATGGGCGGAACTGCCGCACGAGGCGGGGCAACCGTGCTGATGGGTGCGGTGCGCCGGTTCGCCCGAGGGCTGCGTGACGAGCGGAGCGGCTTCGCGCAACTGCCGCTGCCGCCGACCCTGCCCGCCTCGCTCGGCTGCGACGCGGTGGGCGTCCCCGCGCGGCACGGGTTCCGGCTGATGGGCAGGCTGCCCAGTACCGGCTGCGTCTTCGCCGACACCGAGTGGTGGTGGTGGATCGTCCCGGCCGGCTCGGATCTCGAACTGGACTGGCCCCGGCCCGCGCGCTACGTCTCCGGGACCCGGGTCCCGGCCCAGCAACCCCGGCTGATCCACTGGCCGGACGCCCCCACGCCGTACACCCCGCCGATCCCCTTCTACCTGATGGTCTGCCAGCTCGCGGGGACGACGCCGACCTGGGAGGCGCCGTCGCAGGGAGAGCTCCCGGTGCGGCAGCGCGGCTGACAGCCCTCCTCTCAAGGAGGGCGGGTTCCCCGGCCTCCTCAGTGCGGACAGCCTCACAGGGACAACGCGTTCCAGTGTCTCCTCGTCGGCCGACAGCAGCTCCCGCGTCCGGTCCGGCGGCGGCAGTGGGCCCGTGGTCGGCCGTGACGCGCAGGGCGGAGGCCGGCGTCAGATGGCCGAGGCGCAGGGCGCCCCGTACCGGATCGCCGTGGCGGAGCAGACCCGCCAGGAAGCCCCCGGCGAAGGCGTCGCCCGCGCCCACCGGCTCGACCACCCGCACCTTCGGTGCCCGCAGGTGTACGTGTCGGGGCCGACGTACGCGGTGGCCGCCCGTGCCCCGTCCTTGACCACCAGGACGCGCGGCTGCGGCAGCAGGGCGCGGACCGCGTCGGGGCGCGGGGCCGCGCCCCAGAGCGCCAGGGCCTCGTCCAGGCCGACCAGCACGAGATCCGCGCCGTAGGTGTCGGCGAGCGAGGCGATGCGGTGCACCTCCGATATGCCCCCGGCGTGCGAGAGCTCGGGCTGGGCGACCGCGGAGCGAGAGCAGCGCGCCTTTGCTCGCGGCGTAGGCGGGGCGGCCGGGGATGCCGATCCGCGCGTGGAGCGACGATGTCGGCACCACCGCGCCGCGGTGGGCGCGCGGTTCGGGCAGGACGGCGCGGAAGCCGAGGAAGGCGCCGGTGAGGTTGACGGCGAGCCGGCGTTCCCAGGAGGCGAGGGTCGTCTCGTGCGCGGGGCCGACGTCCACGGTGCAGGCGTTGCTGCCGAGGACACCGACGGGACCGTGGCGGTGGGTGGCGGCCACGACGCGGTCCCAGTCGCCCTGTTCGGCGACGTCCGCCCGTACGGAGTCGGCGCGGCCCCCCTTGTCGCGGATGCCGGTCCGTCGCCGTCCACCCGCTTGAGGACCACGAGTTCGGCGTCGTGGTCGGCGGTCCAGTGGAACGGCAGCCCCGAGTGCAGGAGATACCCGCCGCCGTACACCGCACCCGTCGCCTCGTCCCGGTAGCGGCGAAGACGGTCGCCGCGCTCCCCGACCCTCAACGACTCCTACCAATTGACTTGAACAAGTGCCCGAGCAACTGCCTGGAAGGGCCATCAACCTCATGGGACCGGCCGTCTGTCCGGATACCGATCACATAGGCTCGACCGCACCATGAAGAGCAACCACACATCGCTCGGTCCCAAGGCCGACAAAGAGACCGTGCGCCGGCACAATCTGAGCCTGGTGCTGCGGGCCGTGCGGGACGAGGGCGAAGCGACCAGGGCCGGTGTGGCGGCGCGGGTCGGACTGACCCGGGCCGCGGTGTCCTCGCTGGTCGAGCAGTTGCTGGACAGCGGGTTCCTCTCCGAGTCCGGCAAGACGTTCAGCGGACAGGCCGGGCGGCCCGGCACCGTACTGAAGGTGACGCGCTCCGGTCCGGCCGGTATCGGCGTCGAGATCAACATCGACTACGTGTCGGTGTGCGTGGTGGACCTGTCGGGCACCGACCGGGTGCGTCTCACCGAACACCTGGACAATCGCGGCGCCACGCCCGCCGAAGTCCTCGCCCGTGGCGCCCGGATCGCCGCGCGCACCCTCGACTCGGCCGCCGAGCAGGACCTGTCGCCGGTCGGCGTACAGCTCGCGCTGCCCGGTCTGGTCTCCGGGGGTACGGTCCGCCAGGCGCCGAACCTGGGCTGGAACCGGGTGCCCGCCGAGGAGTTGTTCGCGCGGGCGCTGGCCGAGGCGCAGCCCGCCGTGGCGCCGCTGCCGGTGCGTTCGGAGAACGAGGCCAATCTGGCGGCGCTCGCCGAGCTGTGGTTCGGCGGCCTGGGCGGGATCCGCAGTTTCCTCTATCTGTCGGGCGAGATCGGCGTCGGTGGCGCGCTGGTGCTCGACGGTGAACTGCTGCGCGGCGCCAACGGGTTCGCCGGTGAGATCGGCCATGTGGTGGTCGACGCCGACGGGCCGCTGTGCCGGTGCGGCTCACGCGGCTGCCTGGAGCAGTACGCGGGCCAGTCGGCGCTCCTGCGGGGCGCCGGGCTGGACGAGAACGCCGGGGTGCCGGGCGTCGTGGAGCTGGAGGCCCTGGCCAGGGCCGGCGACAACCGCGCCATCGCCGCCATCGGCGAGGCCGGCCGGATGCTGGGCCGGGTGCTGTCGGGCGCGGTGAACCTCTTCGACCCCGACGCGGTGGTGCTCGGCGGGATCTACCGGAGCCTGATGCCGTGGCTGTCGTCGCCCGCCGACGGGGAGTTGACCGGCCGGGTGGTGTCGGGGCTGTGGCCGCGCGACAGTGGCCGGCTACGCGCGTCATCCTCGGCGGGCGACGCGGCCCGGGGCGCGGCGGCCCTGGTGGTCCGCGCGGTCCTGGCGGACCCGGTGGCGTACGCGGAGCGTACGAGCGCGTAGCGCGTACGGCGCGGGGGTTGGGGGTCGACGCGGCGTCGGCCGGGACCCGTCGCGCCGGTGCGGCAGGGGGCGTGAGCGGCCTCAAGCGCCGTCGGACGGACGCGCTGCGGCCTCGGCCGGGGGCCATCTCGCGCGTACGGCACGGAAGTCGGACGTACCGGAAGCGGCGCCGGCGGCGTCGGCCGCGCGGCGTCCGCACACGTGGGGCGGGCCGGCGGCCGGGCCGCCCCGCGTGTGCGGTCGTGTCAGGACACGGTCGTCTCAGCGCCGGGTCAGCGGGCGCCCAGGAGGTGGTCCATGGCGAGCTGGTCGAGGTGTTCGAACGCCATGCCGCGGCTCGCCGCGGACGCCACGTCGAAGTCCTCGTACGCGCCGCGGTCGGCCAGCAGTGCGGCCACCCCGTCGGCGGCGGTCGGCTGTGCCAGCTCGTCCAGGCGCGAGGCGCGCAGCGCCTCCTGAACCTCCGGGTCCGCGCGGAACGAGGCGGCGCGCTCCTTGAGGATCAGGTAGTTGCGCATGCAGCCGGCGGCGGATGCCCACACGCCGTCGAAGTCCTCGGTGCGCGGCGGCTTGAAGTCGAAGTGCCGCGAGCCGTCCCAGCCCGCCGTCTCCAACAGGTCCACCAGCCAGAACGCGGCGCGCAGATCGCCGGCGCCGAAGCGCAGGTCCTGGTCGTAGCGGGTGCCGTGCTGACCGTTGAGGTCGATGTGGAAGAGCTTGCCCGCCCACAGGGCCTGCGCGATGGCGTGCGGGAAGTTCAGCCCGGCCATCTGCTCGTGGCCGACCTCGGGGTTGACGCCGTACAGCTCGGGGCGCTCCAGGCGCTCGATGAAGGCGAGCGCGTGGCCGACGGTCGGCAGCAGGATGTCGCCGCGCGGCTCGTTCGGCTTGGGCTCGATGGCGAACTTGATGTCGTACCCCTGCGACACGACGTACTCGCCGAGCAGGTCGAAGCCTTCCTTCATACGGTCGAGCGCGACGCGCACGTCCTTGGCCCCGCCGGACTCGGCGCCCTCCCGGCCGCCCCAGGCGACGAACCTCTTCGCGCCCAGTTCGGCGGCGAGGTCGATGTTGCGCAGGGTCTTGCGCAGCGCGAAGCGGCGGACGTCGCGGTCGTTCGCGGTGAAGCCGCCGTCCTTGAAGACGGGGTGGGTGAAGAGGTTGGTGGTGACCATGGGCACCACGAGGCCGGTGGTGTCCAGCGCCTGCCGGAAGCGCTTGATGTGCCCCTCGCGCTCGGCGTCGGACGAGCCGAACGGGATCAGGTCGTCGTCGTGGAAGGTCACTCCGTACGCACCCAGTTCGGCGAGGTGCTGTACGGACTCGGTGGGATCGAGCGCGGGGCGCGTCGCATCTCCGAACGGGTCCCTGCCTTGCCAGCCGACCGTCCACAGACCGAAGCTGAACTTGTCCTCGGGGGTGGGATTGAAACGTTCCGTCATTTCTCTGGCCGCCTTCGATACCTCAGGTCCGGCAGGTGCAGACCTTTTTGTTTCCTGACATGACTAATAATGCACCTCCGGGTGGGTACGGAAAAGACCCCGCGTCCGCCCAACACCGCCCGAAGCACCGAATGCCGCTTCGGGCAAGGAAATAACGCCCATCCCTGCTGGATGTGCGACAACATCACGTAATTTGTTGGCCTGCGGTCAAAATCCCGCCGCAAGCCCGGAAACCAGGAAGAGGTACGAGCGTGCCGCACAGCCAGGTGGTCATCGGCGTCGACAGCTCCACCCAGTCGACCAAGGCGGCGTTCACCGACGCGGCGACCGGACGGCTGCTCGCCGTCGGGCGCGCTCCGCACCGCGTGACCGGCGAGGCCGGGGCGCGGGAGACCGACCCCGAGGTGTGGTGGCAGGCGCTGCGCGAGGCCGTCGCCATGGGGCTCAAGGAGTCCGGCGTACCGGCGTCCGCCGTCACGGGCATCGCGGTCGCCGGCCAGCAGCACGGCCTGGTGGTGCTCGACGCGGCCGGTAAGCCGCTGCGGCCCGCCCTGCTGTGGAACGACACCCGCTCCGCCCCGCAGGCCGCCGCCCTCACCGACGCGCTGGGCGGAGCCGGCGGATGGACCGCCAGGACCGGCACCGTGCCCGTCGCCTCGATGACGGCGACCAAGTGGCAGTGGCTCCGGGAGAACGACCCCGCCTCCGCCGACGCAGCGGCGGCCGTCCGGCTGCCCCACGACTTCCTCACCGAACGCCTCGCGGGTACGGCCGTCACGGATCCCGGTGACGCGTCGGGCACCTGCTGGTACTCCACGGCGACCGGGGCGTACGACCCCGAACTCCTCGCGCTGGTGGGCCTCGACGCCGCGCTGCTGCCGGCCGTCGCCCCGACCGGGGCCACCCGGGTCGGCTCACTCACCGCCTCCTCCGCCGAGCGGCTGGGACTGCCGGCGGGCATCGCGGTCGCCGCCGGGACCGGCGACAACATGAGCGCTGCCGTCGGGCTCGGCCTCGGCGGCGCCGGGCTGCTCGACCACCCCGTACTGAGCCTCGGCACGTCGGGCACGGTCTTCGCGGCCACCCGCACCAGGCCCGCTTCGGCCGCGGTGTCCGGGTTCGCGGCGGCCGACGGGACGTTCCTGCCGCTCGGCTGCACCCTGAACTGCACCCTGGCCGTCGACAAGGTCGCCGAACTGCTGCGCCTGGACCGGGAGGACGCGGCGCCCGGCGGCGAGGCGGTGCTCCTTCCGTACCTCGACGGCGAACGCACCCCCGACCTGCCGACCGCCTCCGGCCTGCTGACGGGCCTGCGCCACCACACCACGCCGCAGCAGTTGCTCGGGGCGGCGTACGAGGGCGCGGCCGTGACGGTCCTGCGCGCGCTCGACGAGCTGCTGCGCGCCTGCGGCCTCGACCCGGCGGACCCCGTCGCGGCCCGGCGGCCGCTGCGGCTGGTGGGCGGCGGCGCCCAGGGCCGTACGTGGGTGGAGACCGTACGGCGCCTGTCCGGGCGCCCGGTGATCGTGCCGGAGAGCGGCGAGTTGGTCGCCCTGGGCGCGGCGGCGCTGGCCGCGTCGGCCGCCACCGGCGAGGACCCGGTGGCAATCGCCACCTCCTGGAAGACCGGTGACGGAACCGAACTGCCGCCGGTCACCCGGGACATGGAGACCTGGGAGCGCGTCGGCTCGGTGCTCGACCGGGCGGCGCCGAGCCTGCTGTCGTGACGCGGACGCGGCGCGGAGGAACCGAGGGAGGAACGAAGGGAGGAGCCGGGGGAGGAACCGAGGGAGGAGCGGCACCGGCGTACGGAAACACGCCGGCGCCTGGCCCGGATCGCCCTCTTGATGGTGGGTCGGGGACCGACCTACCCTGCGGATTGCGCGGCATCGCAGCGCGCCGGAGGAGGGACGAGACCCGCCCATGTCCGACGCACGAGAAGACGACGCGCTCATCGACGCGCTGCCCGACGCGGACATCCTCAAGGCCCTCAGCCGGCACGTGGCCAGGGGCGGCGGGCCGGCGATCGGCGGCGCCCGCCTCCGGCACGTCAAACGACGGCAACTGCTGCGCTCTCAGGTCGTCCGCTTCACCGAGCGACGCCACGAGACCCCCCGGACCGCCTTCGGTACGGAGGATCTGTCGGCGCTGCCTCTTTATGAAGGCACCATCACGGACCACCCGCTGCCGGTGCCCGAAGGCCCCGGCAGGCTCACCCTGATTCGCGCGGGCTCCTACCGGCCGGTGCCCTGCCCGTGCGACAACGGCCAACAGCGGTGCGCCGGTTGCTCGGGCAGCGGCGGGCACGCGTGCACCTGCCGCAACGAGCCGCCGCCGTGCGACGTGTGCCTCGATGTCGCACCGTGCGCACAGTGCGCGAAGACGGGCGGGCGACGGACGCGTACGACGAAGGCACGCCCCGCCGCAACCGGTCCGGACGCCACGGCACCCGGCGCCCGGCCGATCACCTGCGCGGTGTGCGGAACGCCGGAGGCCGCGTGCCCGCGCTGCGCGGGCCGGGGCAGGATCCGGTGCCCGCACTGCGCGGGCCGGGGACGCGAGACGTGTGCGCGCTGCTCGGGGCGGGGCGTCGGCACGCACGACGTGTGCGGCGGCAAGGGCAGCCTCACCCACTGGGTGGAGGGGACGGTCGAGTACGCGCACGAGACCGCGTCCCTGTCGCTCCCCAGGCCGTACTGGCCCGACAAGGTCCGGGAGCGGCTGACCGCCGCCGCGCGGTGGCAGCCGCGTGACGTCCCGCCGGGCGGCGCGGTGCCCCCCGGCGTCGACGGCGAACACCGTGCCGCTGTGGCGGCCCACCTGGCGCGCGGGAGGGTGGAGCTGTCCCGGCGGGTGACACTCGAAACGTGCCCGCTGGCCCGGGTGGAGCTGACGGACGACCCGAACCGGGTCTTCCATGTCTTCCCCGGCGCCCGCGGTCTTGTAGTCGTCTCGACCCTCTCGGACCGGCTGAAGCGGCGGCTGGTCGCGGCCGGGGCGGTCATCATCATCGTCCTGGCCCTGATCCTGTGGCTGGTCGGCTGAGGACACCTGAGAACACCTGAGGACACCGCGGACGCCCGCGGAACAGTCAGTCCGTCGTCAGGCCCGCCGCCGACGCCGTCAGCGCGGCCAGGACCGGGCGGATCAGCGGGTGGCGCTCGGCGCCCCTGCGGACCGCGGCGAAGACCCGGCGGGTGGCGGACGGGCCGGACACCGGGCGTACCACCGTGCCCTTCAGCTCCATCCCGCGCAGCGCGGAGCGCGGCACGAGCGCCACCCCGGCGCCGGCGCCCGCCAGGGCGACCACCGCGCGGAAATCGTCCGACGAGTGCACCAGGCGCGGTTCGAAGCCCGCCAACTCGCAGGCGAGGCGCATCACTTCGTGGCAGGGGTTGCCGGGATACGGGCTGATCCAGTCGCTGTCCGACAGCTCGGCGAGCGGCACCTCGATCTCGCGGCACAGCGGGTGCCCCTCGGGCAGGACCGCGTCGAACGGCTCGGCGTACAGCGGTACGCGCGACAGGCGCGGGTCGTCCTCGGTGGGCGCGCCCCGGTACTCGACGGCCAGGGCCACGTCCGCCTGGCCGTCGAGCAGCAGCGGCAGGCTCTCGTCACCCTCGGAGTCCCGTACCCGTACGCGGATGCCCGGGTCCGACCCGGCGAGGCGCGCGATGGCCGGGGCCAGCACCTCGGCGATCCCCGTGGCGAACGCGGCCACGGTGACCTCGCCGGCCGCTCCGCCCGCGTACGCCGCCAGCTCCGCCTCGGCCCGCTCCAACTGCGCGAGGACTTCGTGGGTGTGCGTGAGCAGGATCTCTCCGGCCGCCGTCAGCCGTACGCCCCGGCCGCTGCGGGTCAGCAGGGCGTGGCCGGTCTCCTGCTCCAGCGCGGCGAGCTGCTGGGAGACGGCCGACGGGGTCAGGTACAGCGCCGCCGCCGCGGCGGTCACCGTACGGTGGTCCGCCGCGGCTCGCAGGATGCGCAGGCGCCGGGGGTCGATCACCCGGCCATCCTGCCAGGCCACGGCAGTTCCGTATCCGGCGGCCGAACCCGGCGGCCGAACCCGGCTCAAGCCTTGAGCACGTCCCGCGCGTCGATGAACGCCGCGACCGCCCGCCGGACATCAGCCGTCGAGTGCGCCGCCGACAGTTGCACCCGGATCCGTGCCTGTCCCATGGGGACGACGGGGTACGAGAACCCGATCACGTACACCCCGCGCTCCAGCAGCAGCTCCGCCATCCGCCCGGCCTCGGCGGCGTCGCCGATCATGACGGGCGCGATGGCGTGGTCGCCGGGCAGGATCTCGAACCCCGCCGACGTCATCTCCGTACGGAAGAGAGCCGTGTTCGCGTTCAACCGCTCGCGCAGTCCGTCGGCGCTCTCCAGCAGGTCGAGCACCTTGATCGAGGCGGCGGCGATGACCGGGGCGAGGGAGTTGGAGAAGAGGTACGGGCGCGAGCGCTGGCGCAGCAGGGCGACGATCTCGGCTCGGGCGGCGACGTAGCCGCCGGACGCGCCGCCGAGTGCCTTGCCGAGGGTGCCGGTGATGATGTCGACGCGGTCCATCACGCCGTGCAGTTCGGGGGTGCCCCGGCCGCCGGGGCCGACGAAGCCGACGGCGTGCGAGTCGTCCACCATCACCATGGCGTCGTACCGGTCGGCGAGATCGCAGATCTCGGCGAGGGGCGCGACGTAGCCGTCCATGGAGAAGACGCCGTCCGTGACGACGAGGCGGCGGCGCGCGTCCTGGGACTCCTTGAGGCGCGCTTCCAGC
This sequence comes from Streptomyces sp. NBC_01508, assembly GCF_045040315.1. Lineage (NCBI taxonomy): Bacteria > Bacillati > Actinomycetota > Actinomycetes > Kitasatosporales > Streptomycetaceae > Streptomyces > Streptomyces sp. NBC_01508. Next base: position 1,035,037 of record NZ_CP109419.1, read on the forward strand.
TCGGCGAGGTCGCGGTTGGCGTAGCGCAGCCGGCGGGCCTTGGAGAGGCGGATGCCGTCGATGATGCTGGCGTGGTTGAGGGCGTCGGAGATGACCGCGTCCTCGGGGCCGAGGAGGGTTTCGAAGACGCCGCCGTTGGCGTCGAAGCAGGAGGAGTAGAGGATCGTGTCCTCCTGGCCGAGGAACGAGGAGAGGCGCCGTTCCAGCTCCTTGTGGATCTCCTGGGTGCCGCAGATGAAGCGTACGGAGGCCATGCCGTAGCCCCACCGGTCGAGCGCGTCCTTGGCGGCGGTGACGACGTCCGGGTGGTCGGCGAGACCGAGGTAGTTGTTGGCGCAGAAGTTGAGGACGTCACCGGAGGTGACGGAGACGGAGGCGTTCTGCGGGGTGGTGATCACGCGCTCGGGCTTGAAGAGACCGGCGTCGCGGATCTCTTCGAGGGTGGCACGGAGGTCGTCGCGGACTGACGCGTACATACGGGGCTCCGGGGTGAAGGGTGGGCGGAGGAGAGGGCGAGGAGAGGAGAAGGGCGGGGCGAGGAGAGGGCGGGCGAGGGGCCGTGGTGCGGAAGGGGCAGGCGTCAGGCCCAGTTGAGAATGATCTTGCCGCCGGTCGCGGTGGCCGCCTCGTCGAAGGCCGCGTCGAAGTCCTCGTAGCCGTAGCTGCCGGTGATCACGGGCGCGAGGTCGAGGCCGCCTTCGAGCAGCACCGTCATCGCGTACCACGTCTCGTACATCTCGCGGCCGTAGATGCCCTTGACCGTGATCATCGAGGTGACGATCTTCGCCCAGTCGACGGCGAACTCCCGCGCGGGCAGCCCCAGCATGGCGATCCGGCCGCCGTGCGTCATGTTGTCGACCATGTCCCGCATCGCCTCCGGGCGACCGGACATCTCCAGGCCGATGTCGAAGCCTTCCCTGAGGCCGAGCCGCCGCTGCGCCTCCGCGATGCCAGTGTCGGGGTCCGACACGTCGAGCGCGAGCGTGGCGCCGACCTTGCGGGCGATTTCCAGCCGGTCGGGGCTGACGTCCGTGACGACGACGTTGCGCGCGCCCGCGTGGCGGGCGACGGCCGCCGCCATGATGCCGATCGGGCCCGCGCCGGTGATCAGCACGTCCTCGCCGACGAGGGGGAAGGTGAGCGCGGTGTGCACGGCGTTGCCGAACGGGTCGAAGATCGCCGCGATGTCGAGGTCCACGGGTGCCCGGTGGACCCAGACGTTGGACGCGGGCAGCGCGACGTACTCGGCGAACGCGCCGTCGCGGCCGACGCCGAGTCCGACCGTACTGCGGCACAAGTGCCTGCGTCCGGCCAGACAGTTGCGACATTTACCGCAGACCAGATGGCCTTCGCCGCTCACGAGGTCGCCGACGGCGATGTCCTGGACGTCGGCGCCGACCGAGGCGACCTCGCCGACGAACTCGTGGCCGAGGACGCGCGGCGCGCTGACGGCCTGCTGGGCCCAGCCGTCCCAGGCGCGGATGTGCAGGTCGGTGCCGCAGATGCCGGTGCGGAGCACCTTGATGAGTACGTCCGAGGGACCGGTCCGCGGCTCGGGCACATCGGTGAGCCGGAGCCCCGGCTCGGCCGTCAGCTTCACAAGTGCCTTCATCGGGGCGGCTCCAGGCGGTGCGGGTGCGGGTGCAAGTGCGGGTGTGCATGCGGGTGCGGGTACGGATGCGAGCGCAAGTAGGGATGCGGGTGCGGGTGGCGCTGATCGGCGTCCGCACCAATCTGCCGCCGCCGTGACCGTTCAGTCCATCGAGGATTTCTTAAGCGGGCCGACAGCGGAGCTTCAAGCGGGACAGGAACCGGACACGCGGCCGGATATGAATTCGACCACTTGTACGCAACCGAGTGCGGCATCCGGGGAGTGGTGCCCCGCCGTTCCCCTTACGATCGGTGGCCACCGCGAGTCACGAGTGGGAGTGAGACAGCGTGAGCAGTCCATTCAAGGCCTCAGTCGTCAAGGCGGCGCGGGCCGGAGACCGGCGGGCCGGGGACCGACTCGGCCACGAGTCGCTGCCGCTGCTCCACCAGCTCGTCGGCCACGCCCTGCACGGTCACCCGGAAGTGGACGCCGTGACGCGCGAGACGGTGCGCCACGTCCTCGCCGGTCTCGGCGGGCTGCGCCGCCCGGCCGACTTCCGCTCCCACCTGGTCACCACGGCCGTCGCCCGGATCCGTGACCACGCCGACCACGTCTACGACCCGGCCCTCCCCCGCCCCGACTTCGACTTCGTGGATCTGATGATCAACCGTCTCGGGCTGTCCGGCCAGCACCGGGAGGTCGCCGAGGCCACGCGCTGGGTCGACCGGGAGCACCACACGCTGGTGGCGCTGTGGTGGCTGGAGACCTCCGGTGAACTCACCCGGCCGGAGGTCGCCGCCGCCCTGGTCGCCAACTCCCAGCAGGTGGAAGCGCGGGTCGAGCGGATGCGGGACGAGCTGGACACCGCCCGCGTGGTGGTCCGCGCGCTGTCGGCGCGCTCGCCCTGCGTCCTGCTGGAGCAACTCGTCGGCGGCTGGGACGGCATACCGTCCCCGCTCTGGCGCGAGCGAATATCCGGGCACACGCGTGGCTGCACCGTCTGCTCCGGGTACGCGGCCGGCCTGGCGCCCGCCGACACCCTGGTGGCCGGCCTCGCGCTGGTGCCGGTCGGCTCCCACCTGGACCCGTCCGCGTCCTCGTACGCCCACGTCGGTCACGCCGACGGCGCCAACGGCAACGGCCACCACCGCAACGACCGCAACGGCGCCGACGACGATCAGAACGGGAGCCGTACGCGGGCCAGGGACGCCGTGCGCCGCGACCGGCGGGCGAGACGGCGCCGGGCGGTCACCGTGACCGCCGCCGTCGCCGCGCTGCTCACCGCCGCGGGCGTCGCCCACTACGTCACGGGCGACCGGGACGAGGACGAGTCACGCGCGTCCTCCGCCGGCGAACCGGAGGCGCTGGAGCCGAAGTCGGCGGCGAGCCGTACGGCGCAGTCCGCGAGCCCTTCCCCCTCCCGCGGCAGCGCGAGCCCGTCGCCCTCGCCGACCCGCTCGCCGTCCAGGAAGGCGGCCGAGCCGAGCAAGCCCGCACCTGACCCGCGCCCGTCCACCACCGATCCGGCCCCCAAGCCCGATCCGACACCGCCGGCGGACGACCCCCGGCCGGGCGGAGGTGGCGGCGGCTTCGCCGCACAGGTCACCACCCTCGTCAACTCCGAGCGCGCCAAGGCCGGTTGCGGTCCGGTGAGCGCCAACGCACAGCTGGAGACCGCCGCGCTGCGCCACTCCCAGGACATGGCGGCGAAGGACTACTTCGACCACAACAGCCCGGACGGCAAGGACCCCGGCGACCGCATCACGGCGGCGGGCTACCGGTGGACCACCTACGGCGAGAACATCGCCCGGGGGCAGCGAACGGCCGCCCAGGTGATGGAGGGCTGGATGAACAGCCCCGGCCACCGGGACAACATCCTGAACTGCGCCTTCAAGGAGATCGGTGTCGGTGTCCACGACGCGTCCGGCGGACCGTGGTGGACCCAGGCGTTCGGCGCACGCGGCTGACGCCTCCCGCCGCACGGGAGAGCGGGGCGGCCGACAACATCACGACAGCCGGGCCGAGTTGACACGGCCCACGCACTTCATCCTGTCTCCGGCACCTGACGGTGACGTACCGAGCACGATCCGAAACGTTTTCGGACAGGATCGAATTCGACCGGCGGAATACCACTGGAACCGGCCACTCCCCCGTTGGCCGGTATTGCCGGTACCGCCCTGACGTGCGAGCCCGACCCAGACGTCCCGCCGTGTGATCCCGGCCACTCTCCAGATGGTCAATTCCAGCCACACAGAGGTCGGTTGCCCCGTTATTGACGAACCGTCATGGGCATATACGCTCCGTTCGAACAGGCCGCCCCCACACCACCCCGCACCACATTCCCACCGAACCCACCCAGCGCCCACACATACTCCTGGAGGCCGGTCATGACGTGCGTCGAGGAACGTGCCCTGGCCCGGCAGCTCCCGGCCGTGCCGTTCTACTGTCCGGTGGAACCGGCCGTCCATCCCGGCGTGCACGTCCTCAACGATCTGACGGTGGACTGGATGCTGCGCCAGAACCTCGATACCGACGAGCAACAGCGCAAGCGCCTCGCCGTCTGCGACTTCGGCGGGCTCACCGCTTCGACGATGCCGTACGGGAAGCTCGAACCCCTCACCCTGATGGCCAAGTTCCACGCCGTGCTCTTCTCGCTCGACGACGGTGTCTGCGACGAGACCGACGCCACGGCGGACCTGATGGCACAGGAGACGTCCCGCATCCTGCGTGCGGTCGAGGCCCCGGCCGCGAACTCCCGCGCCGACTCCCCGCACACCGCCGCGCTGCGCGCCCTGCGCACGGAGCTGGAGCAGTACGCCTCCCCGCAGCAACTGCGCCGCTGGACGGACGCGATGCGGGTGTACACCTCGGGGCTGGTGTGGGAGGCGTCCTGGCGCCGTAGCACCGAACTGCCTTCGCTCAACGACTACATCACCCTGTGGATGCGGGCCATAGGGATGGCCCCGTCCACGGCGATGATCGAGATCGTCGGCGGATTCGCCGTAAGGGACGAGGAGTTGGCGGACCCGCGCGTGCAGGCCCTCACCGAGATCGTCTGGACGCTGGTCAGTTGGGACAACGACCTCTACTCCCGGAACAAGGAGCTGCTGCGGGCGGGCGACGATCTCAATCTGATCGACGTGCTCTGCCATGAACTCGGCTGCGAGCCGGCCGAGGCACTGAAGCACGCGGTGGCGATGCGGGACCGGGTGATGGTGCTGCACGGCCGGCTGAGCGAACAGGTACTCGCCGACGCGAGCGGTGAACTGCGCTGCTACATAGAGGGGTTGGGGCAGTTCGTGCGCGGCCACCTGGACTGGGCGTCGGTCTGTCCCCGCTACTCGGTGCCTTCGGGTCCGGCGGCCGAGCCGGGCGGCTGGTGGAAGCGGTACCCCTCCGACGCCGGCCGGGAGCCGCTGCCGATCCCCACGATCTCGTGGTGGTGGGAGCAGCTGGACGCCACGCGCTGACCGTCCGGCCGCCCCCAACACCCCCGCCCCGTACCTCAATCCGGTGGCGTCAGTAGCCTCGCCACCACCGTACGACCGCCTGCCAGGCACGCGCCGGCGCGCCGGTTCCGCGGCGCTGCTCCGGGACCGGCCCGGCCGCCGGAGGCGCCAGGGACGGTGCCACGGCCGGGGGTACGGACGGGGGTACGGACGGTGCCACGGTCGGCGGTACGGGAGGCGGCGACCCGCCGGACCGCCTCGGCGCCGGTACGGCGGCCCGGCCCGGCACGCCCCGCGCGGGCACCGGCCGGGGCGACTCCACCTGCCACTCGGTGCGCGGCGCGGGCTCCGGGGTGGCCGACGGCGGCCCGGCGACATCCTGCGGCGGCCGCGCGGCGAACGTCACCGGCAGCTCCTGGAGGTGCCGCGACATGAGCGACGCCGACCAGCGCAAGTCCCCTTCCGGGACGGCCAGTTGGATATCGGGCAGCCGCAGCAGCAGCGCGTCGATGCCGGTGTCGGCGATCGCGCGCCCGATGTCCTGGCCGGGGCATTCGTGCGGGCCGCCGCTGAAGGCCAGATGGGCGCGGTTGCCCTGCATGGAGGCGTTGACGTCGGGCCGTACCACTGGGTCGACGTTGGCCGCGGCGATCCCGACGACCAGCGCGTCGCCCGCCTTGATCCGCTGCCCGCCGAGTTCCGTGTCGCCGACGGCCCACCGGCCGAAGATGGTGGTGAACGGCGGCTCGTCCCAGAGCGTCTGCTCGACCGCTTCGGGGAGTGTCATATGGCCGCCGCTGAGCTGGGCGCGGAACCGCGGGTCGGTGAGGACCATGCGGAGCACGTTGGCGAGCAGGTTGGCCGTGGTCTCGTACGCGGCGATGAGCACCAGCCGCAGATGCTGGGCGACCTCCGCGTCCGTGAGCCCGGCCGGGTGCTCGACGAGCCAGCTCGCGAAATCCTCGGCGGGGGCCGCCCGGCGGCGGGCCACCAGCCGGTCCAGCACCCCCATCACGTACGCGTTGCTCTGTACGGCCGTCTCGGTGCCCTTGATCATGTCGCGGGCCGACTGGACCAGCCGTTCGTTGTACTCCTCGGGCATGCCGAGGATCTGCGCCATCACCATCATCGGCAGATGCTCGGCGAAGCGGCTGACGAGATCGGCCCTGCCGTCCTGGCAGATGTCGTTGACGAGCCGGTTGCTGTAGCGGTTGATGAAGCGCCGTACGCCCCGGTGGTCGATCCGGCCGATCGAGTCGGTGACGGCGCCGCGCAGCCGCTCGTGGTCGGCGCCGTCCGCGAAGACGCAGACGGGCTGCCAGGTGAAGATCGGCGCGAGGGGGTGGTCGGGCGGCACACTGCCGTCGTTGACCGCGCGCCAGCGGCGGGAGTCCCGGGAGAACTGGGAGGGGGTACGGGTCATGTGCAGGTTCTCGCTGTGGCCGAGGACCAGCCAGGCGGGTACGTCGCCGTGCAGCAGGACCGGCGCCACCGAGCCGTGCTCGGCGCGCAGCTTCTCGTACAGGCCCATGGGGTCGTTCTCGGCCTCGGGGCCGTAGAGACGCCGCAGCCCGGCGGGCGCCGGATGGTCGCCGCCGAAGGCGTCGGTGACCAGGCCGTGGGCCGGGCAGCCCGGCGGGGGCGCGGCGGGTCCGTCCGTTCCCGGCCGGTGCGAAGAGGGCGTTGTCACGGTCACTCCAGGGATGGGAGGAGGGGAATCAGGCCGGCAGCGCCAGCGAGTGCAGATAGCGCATGAGAGTCATCAGGACATCGCGGCTCGACGCCCGCAGCCGCGCGTCGCAGTCGACCATCGGCACTTCCGCGGGCAGGTCGAGCGCGACGCGCAGCGCCTCGACGGGATGGCTCGGCGCGTCGGGGAAGGTGTTGACGGCGACGACGAACGGCACACCGCGCTCCTCCAGCCGCCCGATCACGTCGAAGCTGACTTCGAGGCGGCGGGTGTCGACGAGGACGACGGCGCCGAGCGCGCCTTCGAAGAGGCCGTTCCAGAGGAACCAGAAGCGTTCCTGGCCGGGGGTGCCGAAGAGGTAGAGCACCAGCTGCTCGCTGATGCTGATCCGGCCGAAGTCCATGGCGACGGTGGTGGCGGTCTTGCTCTCCACCCCGGAGTTGTCGTCCACGCCGACCCCGGCCTGGGTCATGGTCTCCTCGGTGGTGAGCGGGCGGATCTCGCTCACCGAGCCGACCATCGTGGTCTTGCCGACCCCGAATCCGCCCACGATCACGACCTTCACCGCGGCGGTCGCCGTGGTGGGAAGTACGTCCTCGCTCCTGGGACCTGTGATCGTGTCAGAGCTTCTGGAGTCCATGCATCACCGCTTCGAGAAGGGACCTGTCGGGGAGTGTGGCGCGGGCGACCGGCGCGCGGGACTCGACCAGATCGGTCGTGAGGAGGTCGGTCAGCAGCGCCGTCAACACGCTGAACGGCAGCCTGAGATACGCCGACAGCTCGGCGACGGACAGCGGCGCCCCGCACAGCCGCAGGATGGCGGCCTGTTCGGGCGGCACCGTCGGTGAGGGGGCCTCGCGTGCCACGATCATGGTGACGAGGTCGAGCGAGGCGCGCTTGGCACCGTCCGGGCCACCCGTGATCACGTACAGCCGTTCCGGGTCTCCCACATCGGCCCCGGGCAGCCTGCGTTCTCGTCGGGGAGGAGTCATCCGGTCTGCCCGTCATGGCGCGGCGGACTCGTCAGGTGGGCACCGATCCGAACGACCATGTCCCGCATCCGGGCGCCGACGAGACCGGCGTCCACGGTCTCGTCGGCGAGTACGGCGAGGTAGGCGCCCGTACCCGCCTCCATCAAGTAGAAGAATCCGCCGCTGACTTCGATGACGACGAGCCGCATCCGGCCGTCGCTGAGCGGGATTTCGGCGGCGACGGCGGCGGCGAGGCTCTGAAGTCCCGCGCAGGCGGCGGCGAGCCGGTCGGCGACGTCGGGGTCTCCGCCGTGCCGGGCGATCCGCAGTCCGTCGGCGGAGAGCACGACGATCTGCTGGACCTGCGGAACGCCGTCCGCGAGCTCCTTGAGCATCCAGTCCAGGTTGGCGCGCTGCTGGATCACTTCAGGTCCCCTTTGCCCCACACGTCGTCTGATTCGCCGCGCTCACCGGGCCGGTCCGGTGGCGCGTCCCCGGTGCCTGTCGCACCTGTTGTGCCTGAGCCTGTGCCCGCTTCTTTGCCTGTCGTGCCCGTGCCGGTGCCGGTGCCGGTGCCGGTGCCGGTGCCTGTGCCCGTGCCGGTGGTCGACGGGTCCTGCGGGTGCGGGTCGCCGTTGACCGCCTTGGTGAAGGCTTCGAGCCAGATGCCGGGGCCGGGTTTCCCCGCTTCCCCGGTGCCGTTCGAAGTGCCGGGGGTGCCGTTCGGGAGGCGCGGCGCGGGCGCGGGTGGCGGTGACGGTGACGGTGCCCGCACGATGTTGTGCGAGCCCAGCGGGGCCCTGCCACGGCTGCGGCGCTGCGGGAGGCCGTTCGCCGTCCACTCGGTGACGACGGGTACGTCGTCCTCCATGGCGGCCCTGACGGGCGCGGGCCGTACGGGGCCGGTGGCCGGGCGGGGAGCGGGAACGGCGGCCGGGGCGGGCGCCGGGTCGGAGGCGGGGTCGGACACGGGGCCGGAGGCGGGGTTCGCGGCCGGGGCCGCCGTGCCGCCCGTGCCGGTCGTGGGCACCGCGTCGGAGGTACGCGGCCGGCGCATCTCGGGCAGCTCGGTCCCGCCGATCCCCATCGCGGTCGCGCCGATGCCGTGGGCGATGCCGGGCGCGGGCCCGGTGGTGACCACGTCGCGCGGTACGACGAGGACGGCACGGACGCCGCCGTACGCGGACTGCCGCAGCGAGACCTGGAGGTCGTACATCTGGCAGAGCCGGCCGACGACCGCCATACCGAGTCGCGGGGTCTCGCCGAGGTCGTTGAGATCGATACCGGCCTGTGCCTGCGCGAGCATCCGCTCGGCCCGGGTCCGCGCCTCTTCGCTGAGGCTGACGCCGCCGTCCTCGATCTCGATGGCGATGCCGGTCTGCACCTCGACGGCGGTCACATGGACGCGCGTCTGCGGGGGTGAGTAGCGGGTGGCGTTGTCGAGGAGTTCGGCGCACGCGTGGATCAGCGGTTCGACCGCCGTACCGACGATGGCGACCTTGGCGATCGAGTGCAGATCGACCCGCTGGTACTCCAGGATCCGGGACATGGCACCGCGCAGCACGCTGAACAGCGGTACGGGCCTGGGCCATTGGCGTCCGGGGCGGGCCTTGCCGAGTACGGCGACACTGTCGGCGAGCCGTCCGATGAGGGCGGTGCCGTGGTCGATGCGCAGCAGATCGTCGAAGACCTCGGGGTCACGGCCGTGGTGCTCCTCCATCTCGCGCAGCTCGCTGGCCTGTTGGTGCACGAGCGACTGGACGCGGCGGGCGATGTTGACGAAGGAGCGCTGCGCGGACTCGCGCATGGCCTCCTCGTCGTCGACGATGTTGAGGATCGCGAGGAGCAACGCGCGCTGCGAGTCGGGAAGTTCGCGGTAGCGCTCGTCGCCGTCGACGATGACGTTCATGACCTCCTGCGGCGAGTTCCCCCGGCGCAGCTGGTGGATCGCGAGCGGCATCAGTTCCTTGCCGAGCCGCACGCTCTGGCTGTCGTGCTCGGCGATGCGCCGTTCCAGAAAGGCGACTTGGTGCCCGTACCGCACTTGCAGCGCACGGGCCGCCCGTCCCCGGCGGGCGATCTCCACCGCGCCCCAGGTGACGAGGACGGTGGCCACGGCCCCGTACAACGCGACCGGTATCCGGGCGGCGTCGGCGACGAAGACCACGACGACTGCCGTCGCCGTCACCATCAGGGCCGCGGAGAGCAGAAGCGCGCGAACGGTGGGTGACGCTTGATCATTCATGGGTGCTTCAACACGAACCATGTAAGCCCTCTGGCGGTCGATTCAGGGGTCGGGTAATCGAAACTATTGCGGCACATGGGAACAAGCGCCTGATTTCGTATCAACTCGGCGCGCTCCGCGAGAGCTTAGTGCGGGCGGAACAGCTCATCGGCATATTCATGAACCTCGTGCGCGAGCGGGTCCGCCGGGCATAGACTCGCGCTTTTTGCACGGAGAGCACCGAAGGCAGCACACCCAGTGACGACACCAGTTCGAATAACGAGGCCGTGTACCCCTGCCAACTGCGAGGGGCCGACCGGGCCGGCCCCGAGGAGTGGTCATTGCGGCCGACGCCGGGGGCCGGGGTTCGGTCCCGCGTCCGGCGTCCGGCGTCCGTTCCGTTCAAGACCCGCGGTGACCGGTCCGCGCAGACTCGCCCCATGGACCACACCCGCACCCCGAACCTCGACGACGCCGCCGCCTTCCTGACCACACACGCCCGCCCGCTGGACCGACGCCGCTTCGAACTGCTGCGCGGGACCGGCACTCCCACCGCCGTCGTCACCGCACTGGACGCCTACCGCAACGGGGACGGCGGCTACGGCTGGGCCCTGGAGCCCGATCTGCGGTCCGCCCTGAGCCAGCCGGTCGGCGCGCTGCTCGCCTTCGAGGTGTTCGAGGAGTGCGGCCCGGCCGTCTTCGCGCGGGCGGCCGAGCTGTGCGACTGGCTGGAGTCGGCCGGCCGACCGGACGGCGGCATGCCGTTCGCCCTGCCGATGGACGGCCCGGACGCGGCGGGCTCCGCCCCGTTCTGGGCCGAGGCCGATCCGGACGTCTCCTCGCTCCACATGACGTCGGAGCTCGCCGCCGCCGCGCACCGTGCGGGCCGGCACGACCCGGGTGTACGGAACCACCCCTGGCTCGCGCGGGCCACCGCGTTCTGCCGGGACCGGATCACCACCCTCACCCGCCCGCCGCACGTCATCGAGTTCCGCTTCGTCCTGGACTTCCTCGACACGGCACGACACCCACCCGTGGGCCGCCGACGAGCTGGTCCGGCTCGCCGCGTTTCTGCCGAAGGACGGCAGCCCCCTGCCGGTGGAGGGCGGCAGCGAAGGCGAATCGCTGCGGCTGCTCGACTTCTCGCCCCGCCCCGGCCGCCCGCTGCGGGCGCTCCTGGACGCGGCGGCGGTCGCCGACGAACTCGACCGGCTCGCCGCCGGCCAGCGCGAGGACGGCGGCGGGACCGTCGACTGGACGCCCCGCTCCCCCGCCGCCGCCCTGGAGTGGCGTGGGTACGCCACCGTCCGCGCCCTCACGATCCTGCACGCCCACGGCGTCCCGCTCACTCAGGACCGGTGAACCCCGGGGCGGGGACGGGACGACTGGACGAGGCCGCCGGACGGGACCAACGGACGGGGCACCGCCGGACGGGGATACCTCCGGTCGGCTCACGCAGCCGTGCGCGCGACGTGGTCCGTTTCTACGGTGACTGAATGATCATCAGATCGTTCCTGCGCCCCGCGTTCGCCGGCACCGTGGCTCTGACCACCGGACTGGCCGGCCTGCTGACCCTGCTCCCGGCCACCGCCGCCACCGCCGGCACGGCCACCACCACCGCCGTCGCCGCCGCGGGCTCACGGGCCGACCATCCGGCCGGGGAGGTCTCGCGGCCGGGCGGCCCCTCGCTGCTGTACCGGCCGGGCACCCATGTACGCGCGGCGGCCGGCGCGCCCGCGCCCGCGCCTCCCACGGGCGTCTCCGCCCTCTCCTGGGTGGTCGCCGACGCGGGCACGGGCGCGGTGCTCGCCGCCCACAACGCGCACCGCGCGCTGCCGCCCGCCAGCACCCTCAAGACCCTGTTCGCGGTCACCGCGCTGCCCCGGATCCCCTCCGACGCCCGGCACAGTGTGACCGAGGCGGACCTGACGGGGATCGGCGCCGGCAGCAGCCTGGTGGGCGTCGCCCCCGGCCAGACGTACGACGTGGCCGATCTGTGGCGGGGGGTCTTCCTCAGCTCGGGCAACGACGCGGTGCGGGTGCTCGCCGGAATGAACGGCGGCTGGGAGGCGACGATCAGTCAGATGCGTTCCAGGGCAAAGGAGTTGGGCGCGCTCGACACCCATGTGGTCTCCCCGGACGGCTACGACGCGCCGGGGCAGGTGTCGTCGGCGTACGACCTCGCGGTGTTCGGCCGCGCCGGGCTGAAGCTGCCGGCCTTCGCGGAGTACTGCTCGACCGTCGACGCCCAGTTCCCCGCAGGCGGTGGCTCGACCTTCGGCATCCAGAACACCAACAGGCTACTGACGGGCGCCGATGGTGTCCGGCGCTATCCAGGACTGATCGGCGTCAAGAACGGCTACACGACGCACGCGGGGAACACGCTGGTCGCGGCGGCCCGGCGAGGGGACCGCACACTGCTGGCGACGGTGATGAATCCGCAGTCCGGGGCCTCGCAGGCGGTGTACGAGGAGGCCCGTTCGCTGCTGGACTGGGGCTTCGCGGCAGCGCCCGCCGTCACGCCCGTGGGGTCGCTGGAACCGCCCCGGCCGCCGAGCCCGCCGCGCCAGGCGGCCGAGGTGGAGAAGCAGGGACCGGTCGCGCGGTCCGCCCGCGCGGCGGGGCCGGAGGCGGACGCCGCGCGGGTGGCGGGGGCGGCCGGGGCGGCCCGTCTCGCCGCCGCGACGCGGGCCGAGCCGTCCGACCCGACGTCGGCACCGTCCGGGTACATCTGGCCGATCGTGTTCATCGGGGCCGCGTGTCTCGCCGCGCTGGCGCTGTTCGCCGTACGGCGCTCCGCGCGTCGACGCCAGGATCCGGCGGACCCGTACCGGATGCGTCCGCTGCCGTGAGTACGGGGCGGCGAGGCACGGCACGTGGTGGGTGCGGGGGCGAGTGCGGGTCGGGGTCCGCAGCCGTAGCCGGGTCCGGCGACGGCAGCAGCGGCAGCGGCAGCGGCAGCGGTCCGGATGCGGCCGGCGGCGACGGCGCGCAGAGTAGATGCATGGAGCATCATGTTCTGGCCGTCGTCCTGCCCCCGTGCGGCGGAGGCCGGCGGGTCTGGGTGGACGGCCACGACGCCGGTCGCGCTCGCCGGCCGGCGGACGTCGCGGAGTTGCTGCGCAGGGCGGGCATCGATCCCGCCCGGATGACCGACGCCGGCACGGTCGAGTGGCGCGGCGGCGGTCCTCAGTCCTGGGGATGAACCCTGAAGGTCAACCCTGGGGGGTGACGAGACCCCTCAATCCCGCGGTCACCCCGCGCCGCCCCCGGCCGTCCGCGTACCCTCCAGCGCCAGCCGGGCCCGTTCCGCCAGTCCGTCGGCGCCGCACGCCTCGGCCAGCACCCGGCCCCGGCCCAGATCCGGCGCCGACCTCGCGGCGATGCCGTACTCGACGCGGGCGACCGCCAGTTCGTACGTACAGGGCGACGCTTCGAGATGGGTGACGGCCTCGGCCAGCTGGTCGACCGCGGCCGGTCCCTCGGCCAGGGACGCGGAGCAGCACAGCGCGACACCGATCGCGGTGTGCGTGCCGAACCGCTCGGCCCGGTCGCGGGCGTACGCGGCGAGTTCGGCCGCGCGGCCTGGGTCGACATCGGCAAGTGCCCGCGCGAGGTCGATCGCCCAGGTCGCCAGCACCCCGTTGTGCCGGCCTCGCGCCGTCAACGCCCGCCCCGTACTTTCGAGTTCGGCGATCGCCTCCTCCGTACGGCCGAGGGCGAGCAGCAGCCTGCCGCGTACGGACCGCGCGTCGGGGATGGCGATGGTCGAGGCGTACGGCGGTGCGAAGGCGTAGCGCTCGGCCGCTTCGCGTGCCTCTTCGACGTGTCCCCGGGCGAGCAGGGTGTCGACGAGCATGCAGATGCCGTTCCAGTGCATCGGCAGGCGGTCGCCGACCCGGTCGGCGAGGCGCAGACTCTCGCGCAGATATGTCTCCGCGTCGGCGAGGCGGCCCCGTCTGCGGTGGGCGTAGCCGACGAGCGTATGGGCGAACGCGAGGTGGCCGCCGCTCCAGCCGGAGATCTCGAAGGCCCGCATGCCTTCGTCGAACAGCTTCTCCGCGCGGTCGAGTTGGTCGGCGAAGGCGAAGGACAGCGCGAGCAGGGCGGGTGGTTCGAAGCCCCAGGCCGTACCGGTCCAGCCGGTACCGGGGGCGAGCGCGCCGCCGACCAGGGCGCGTTCGCCGATCTGGACGATCTCCTCGGCGCTCTCGCCGCGTGCCGTGGCGTCGAAGGCGCGCAGCATGAGCAGGACACGTTCGGTGTTGTCGCGCCCGCCCAGCCCGGCTGCGGTCTCGGCGAGGCGGCGGGAGCGTTCCCTGCCGTCGTCCTCGGTCTCCTGGACGCCCTCCCACAGGAAGTGCGCGGTCCGCAGGCGCATCCGGGCGGGTCCCGACGGGGTGCGGTCGGCTTCGGCGGCGGCGACCCGGGCGGCTTCCCGGGTCTGGTCGTTGTGCGTCAGGGCCTGTGACAGCCGGAAGACCGCGTCGACGCGCAGCGTGTCGTCCAGGAGCTGGGTGTCGATCGCGGCGCGCAGGTGCCCGACGGTGGTGGCGGGTGACGACAGGAGGGTCGCGCAGCCCAGTTCGTACAGCACTTCGGCCCGGGTCCGGGGCAACGGTGGTTCTTTCAGGGCGCGTTCGAGGCAGCGGCGGGCGGCGTCGGGGGCGCCGACCGCGAGATGTTCGGCGGCGGCCTCGCGCAACTGCACGACCAGTTCGGCGTCGTTGTCGGGGTGGACCTCAAGGAGGTGGCGGGCGGCGAGCGCGGCACGCCGGCCACTGCGGGTGACGAGCCAGGCGGCCCGGCCGTGGAAGGCGGTCCGGATGCCCGGGGGGATGGCGCGGTAGACGGCGGTGGCGATGAGGGGGTGGACGAACTCCAGCGGGTCGGTGCCGACGAGGATGCGGGCCAGCCGGAGCCGTTCGGCGCAGTCGGCGGCCTCCGCCGGTCCCATCCCGGCGAGGGACACGACGAGTTCGAGGGAGATGTCGGTGCCGAGTATCGCGGCGGCCCAGGCGAAGCGGGTCGTGGTGGGACCCAGCTCCTCCAGCCGGGCGACGAGGCCGGTGCCGCGGGTCGCGGCGCCGAGCGCGCTGAGGGCGTCGGCGGACTTGCCGACGGGGTCGAGGGCCTGGTCGCGGGCCTTGGCGAGCAGTTCGACGGTTTCGTAGGCGTTGCCGCCGGTGACTTCCCACACCTCGCGGCAGAACGGTTCGTCCGCGTGCTCGCCGAGGCTGGCGCGGGCGAGTGTGGCGGTGGCCTCGGAGGTCAGCGCCTTCAGGGTGACGAGCAGTCGGGCGCACTCGCCCAATGCCCTCAGGAGATGGGCGCATTCGCCGATCGCGTCCTCGACGCGGTACGCGACGACGACGAGGATCGGCGGGCCGCCCGTACGCCGGGCGAAGGACGCCAGCCAGGCGAGGGATTCGAGGTCGGACCAGTGCGCGTCGTCGACGACCACGACGAGCGGGGGCAGCGCCTCGGCGAGCCGGCAAAAGAGGGTGTCCAGGCCGTCCCTGACGCCCTGCGGATCGGCGTTCCGCGCGCCGGGCGGCGCGACTCCGAGGGCGGGGCCGACGATGTCGTACTTGTCGCCGAGCAGTTCGCGTACGTCGTCGGATCCGCGCTCCGTCAGGGCGGGTTGCAGCAGCTGCCGTACAACGTGGAACGGCACGGAGGTCACTGTCTCGCCGCCGCGCGCCGACCACACGGTGCAGCGGCCGGCCGCCATGCGCCGGACCTCGGAGAGCATTGCGGTCTTGCCGAGTCCGGCGGCGCCGCGGTAGACGAGGAGTCCGCCGGCCGGGGTCTGTGCGAAGAGCCCTTCGACGGCGTGCGCGGCTGCGGCGATCTCCGGCTCGCGTTCGAGGAGCGGGAGGCGGACCGCGTGCTCCGGCGGGGGCACCATCACCCTCCTTACGGTGAACGGGCGTGCAGGTCAGATCACGACACTAGCCCGCTCGTCCTGCCGTTGGGCAGGGATCCGTGCGGATCCGGACGATTTCGGCCGGTGCTGATCGATCGCGTGTACGCGCCGGGTGTCTCCATGGTCACACCGTGCGAGACCAACCCATCATGCGTGCGGCGGCGTTGGCCTGGAGAGGCATCAACTACGACGCGGGCACGGACTATTCGGGCGGCGGCTCGTCCTCCGCGCCGTGGCCGGACGGTGTGTTGCGGCGCCATATGGCCATGATTCGCGACGAGTTGCACGCGAACTCGGTGACCGTATGCGGCACGGACATCGAACGGCCGACAGTGTACGGGGGCCTCGCCGCCGAAGCGGGCCCGCATGTCTGGTCGCAGCCCCGTCTCATCGAGGGCGACGCGGCGGCGACGCCGGCGCACCTGGCGGCGACGGCCGACGCGACGGAGGGACTGCGTCGGCGCCACGCGGCCGTCGACCTCAGCGTCGGCTGCGAGCTGACGATGTTCACCTCGGGCTTCATTGCCGGCTACGGCGACCGCACGGCGGCGCGCTGTGGGAGCGGGTGGACTGGTCGGGCTTCGACTTCGTCGGCCAGAACTACTACCGGACGGCGTACAACGCCCAGGACTACTACGCGGACGGCCTGCGGATCCCCCGGCCCTGAACGGCGCCTACGTCCGCGCGGAACAGGAACAGGCCGACTACCTGACGGACCTGCCCGACATCTACGGGGCGCACGGCGTCCAGGGCGCGTACGTCTACGAGTTCGCCACGTCGGATCCGTACTCCCCCGGCCCGGCAGGCGACTTGGACATGGACAGCCTCGGCCTGCCGAAGTCGGTCGACGTCGGCCGGGAGCAGAAGGAGTCGTTCCGCGCGCCGGCCCGACGGTTCGGCGCGGGCTGACGGCTCCTGCGGCTACGGACGGCGACGCCGGTCCGGGCGCCGGAGGCCGGCAGACGTGGTGATCCCGCGCACCGGGCGACAAACGGTGGCGACGGCGTCGAACCGGGCGGTGACCGGCTGGAAGGGGGCCATTTCCCCCGCGTCCGGCGCAACGCCGTTATGCGTTTATGTTGCCTTCTCCTGGAAGCCGCGCCGTTTCCCCGGAAATACCGTGACGAGGCATTCGACATGGTCGGCGGCGTACTTCCGGAGGGCTCCTTCGGTGGCGACTTCGGGTGTCTCCTGCGAGGAATCTGCACATCGAATACGCAGGCGGGCCAATCCACCGTCAGGTCCGTACCTGTAGCGATCCGCGCGTGCCGCCTTTGGTGCGGGAATGTCCGCTTCGGGGCGGTCGACGGCGTGAAGAAGATGGCACCGAGCCATGGACGCGCGGGCACTTCGGCATACCCCAACACCACTTCCGGGTCTGATCGTTGGGCGTTCGGTTGGCCACTCGACATGCCCGCGTGCTTTGATCCGTCGCACTGCGGGAGTCACCCCGGCGCCATTCGGCGGATTTCCGAATCCTGATACCCGGATATCCGTGGGAGCGCCCCCGACAACCGCTGCGACGGCCGGTTCGCCCGTACTGGTGAGGCCGGTCGTGGCCATTGTGAAATAGCCATGCGAAGGGAATCTCACATCATGAACCGCTCTCCCCAGGTTGAGACCCAGGAAATCTCCGACAGCGACCTCGACAACGTGTCGGGTGGTCTCGTCGGCGGCCTCGTCGGCACCGTCACGGGCACTGTTGACTCCGTCGTCCCCGTCTCCGGGACGGTCGGCGGTGTCGTCGGCACCGTCGAGGGTGCCACCGGCGTCAACACGTCGGGCGTGACCGGTCTCGCCACGGGCCTGGTCTCCAGCCTCTGAGTTGAGACTCCAGCTCTGCCGCGTCGGCGGTCGTGGGAGACGGCTGTGCGTCTGTCGGCGGTGAGCGCGCCGGAATCACCGAGCTACGAGGGATACGAGGGAAGAGCGTCGTGCAGTTCCGTCAACAGGCCCTTTCCAAGCTCCAGTCGCCCGAGGAGATCGATCTGCCGGTGCGCTTCGCCCGGCCCCGGGGACGGCTCGTCCTGGCCGTCACGGTCCTCGCGATGATCGGCGCGGCCTGCTGGGCGGTGACGGGCACCGTCTCGTCCACCCTCGGCGCGCCGGGCATCCTCACCCACGCGCAGGGCAGTTACGTCCTCCAGAGCCCCGTCGCCGGACAGATCACGGACGTACTCGCCGAGGAGGGCGAGCGGGTGCCCGCCGACTCCCCGCTCGTCAAGGTCCGTACCGCCGAGGGCGACAGCGTCGTCCGCACCCTCGCGGCCGGCCGGCTGACGACCCTGGTGGCCGCCGTCGGCTCCGTGATCACCACCGGGGCCGATGTCGCGGCGGTCGAACGGGTCGAGAAGGCCGGCGATCCGCTGAGCGTGATGCTGTACGCCCCCGCCGAGAGCGGAGCGACCGTACCCGTCGGCACCTCCGTGGACGTCACCGTCCAGTCGGTGCCGAAGCAGCGGTACGGCGTGCTGCGCGGCCGGGTCGAGGCCGTAGGCCGCGTCGCCGAGACCAGCCGGCGCATCACCGGGTTCCTCGGCAGCACCCAGTTGGGCGAGCAGTTCTCACGCGAGGGGCCACCCGTCGCCGTACTGGTGCGACTTGACGAGTCGTCAGCCACTGAGTCCGGTTACGTCTGGTCGTCGCCGGACGGTCCGCCGTACGCCGTGGAGTCCATGACCCTGGCCACCGGTTCCGTCCGGCTGGCCGAACAGCACCCGATCGATTGGCTGCTCCCGTGAGCGCGCGCCCGAGTCCCCCTCGGCACCAGCTACCGCCGGCCGCCGGGCGCGGCAGGCACCGGCCCGACGAGCGGGAGACAGGGACAACCGGCGGGCGGCGGCGGGCCGCCAAGCGCGGGCGACCGGCCCCCAAGGCCGTCCGCACCCCCACCGTCCTCCAGATGGAGGCCCTGGAGTGCGGCGCGGCCTCCCTCGCCATGGTGCTCGCCCACCACGGCCGCCACGTCCCCCTGGAGGAGCTGCGTATCGCGTGCGGTGTGTCGCGCGACGGCTCGCGCGCCTCCAACCTCCTCAAAGCGGCGCGTGGTTACGGCCTCCAGGCCAAAGGCATGCAGATGGAGACGGAGGCCCTCGCCGAGGTGCGGGCGCCCGCGATCCTGTTCTGGGAGTTCAACCACTACGTCGTGTACGACGGCATGGGCCGCCGGCCCGGCGGCCGGGGCGCGCACATCAACGACCCCGACAAGGGACGCCGGTTCGTCCCGATCGAGGACTTCGACACCAGCTTCACGGGCGTCGTCCTCGTCTTCGAGCCGGCCGCCGCCTTCCGCCGGGGCGGCCGTAGGCCCGGAGTCCTCAGCGCCATGCCCGCGCGGATGCGCGGAACGGCCGCCACCCTGCTGGCCGCGCTGCTCGCCAGCCTGCTGCTGGTGGCGGTGGGCGCCGCGGTGCCCGCGCTGAGCCGTACGTACATCGACATGTTTCTGATCGGTGGTCAGACATCGTTGCTGGGTCCGCTGTTCGCGTCGATGGCCACCATGGTGGTGCTCACCGCCGTACTGACCGGGCTCCAGCAGGCGAACCTGTTGCGCGGGCGCATCATCTCGTCCACGCTCAGCGGCGCCCGGTTCCTGCGGCATCTGCTGCGGCTGCCGGTCACGTTCTTCGCCCAGCGCAGCCCGGCCGATCTCGTCCAGCGGCTCCAGACCAACGACGCCGTGGCCGAGACACTGGCGCGGGACCTGGCGGCGGCCGGTGTGGACGGGGTGGTGGTGATCCTGTACGCCGCGCTCCTGTGGTCCTACGACCCCCAACTGACGCTAGTCGGGGTGCTGATGGCGCTGCTGAACGTGGTCGCGATGCGGATCGTGATCCAACTGCGGTCCACCGGTACCCGCAAGCTGCGGGCGGACAGCGCGCGGCTGACCAACACCTCGTACACCGGCCTTCAGTTGATCGAGACGATGAAGGCGACCGGCGGCGAGAGCGGCTACTTCCGCCGGTGGGCCGGGCAGCACGCGACGACGCTGGAGGAGCAGCAGAGGCTCGGCGTGCCCAGCGCCGCACTGGCCGTGGTCGCACCCACGCTCGCCACGCTCAACAGCGCGCTGATCCTTCTGATCGGCGGGCTGCGGGCGGTGGACGGGGCCATCTCGATCGGTCTGCTCGTCGCGTTCCAGGCGCTGGTGGTGCGGTTCACCGCGCCGATCACCCGGCTGAACGGGGTGGCGGGCCGGATCCAGGACTTCGCCGCCGATGTGGCCCGGCTGAAGGACGTCGAGAGTTTCCCCGTCGACCCGCTCTACTCACGGCAGCGGCCGGACGCGAGTACCCGCAGGCTGACGGGCCATGTGGAGCTGGAGAGCGTCGTGTTCGGCTACAGCCCGCTGGACGCGCCGCTGCTCGACGGCTTCTCGCTGACGGTGGGGCCGGGGCAGCAGGTCGCGCTGGTCGGCGGTTCCGGGAGCGGCAAGTCCACGGTTTCCAGGCTCATTTCGGGTCTCTACGGTCCGTGGGAGGGGACGATCCGCATCGACGGGCAGCGCCTGGAGGACATCTCCCGCGGCGCGCTGGCCGCCTCGGTGTCCTTCGTGGACCAGGACGTCTTCCTCTTCGAGGGCACCGTCCGCGACAACGTCGCGCTGTGGGACCCGTCGATACCGGACGACGCCGTGGTCACCGCCCTCAAGGACGCCGCGCTGTACGACGACGTGATCGCGCGCCGCCCCGAGGGCGTCCACGGCAGGGTCGAGCAGGACGGCCGGAACTTCTCGGGCGGTCAGCGCCAACGGCTGGAGATCGCGCGGGCGTTGGTCAGGAGGCCGAGCATCCTGGTACTGGACGAGGTGACGAGCGCGCTGGACGCGGAGACGGAGCGCCTGATCATCGACAACCTGCGGCGGCGCGGCTGCGCGTGCGTGGTGATCGCCCACCGGCTGAGCACGGTGCGCGACAGCGACGAGATCGTGGTGCTCGACCACGGCGCGGTCGTGGAGCGCGGCAGGCACGAGGAACTGGTCGCCGCCGGGGGTCCGTACGCGCAACTGGTCAAGGAGTACTGACGTGGACGTGGACTCCACAACGGCGGGAGCGGGAGCGGCGGACGGCACGACAGGCGTCGACCCGGTGGTCCACGCCCTCGGCGCACTGGGCTCACCGGTCGACTGCGCCGGTCCGCGCAACGTGCCTCTCGAAGGCCCGCAGGTGCTGTGGCTCGTCGTCGGGGGCACGCTCGACCTGTTCGCCGTCGACACGGCGCAGCGCGGGCAGTGGCATTTCCTCGGCCGCCTCGAAGCGGGAACGCTGCTCCTGGGGCCGGTCGACGGACCCCGGCACACGTTGCTGAGCAGGCCGTCGCAGGACTGCGCGCTGCGGCGGATCGCGTTGCGGGAGCTGTACGTGCCGCCGCCGTGCGACGTGTACGTGGATCCCTGCGCCGATCCGTACGCGGCCCCCGTCCCCACCCCCCTGGAGCACGCCTTCGCTCTCGGCGCCGCCCGTGGCCTCGGCGCGCTCTTCCAGACCCCGCTCGACACCCGCCCGTCCACCGACGGCGCCGTGTCCGACGACGACGTGCTGTGGATGCCGGTCTCCCCCGGCAGCGTGCGGTACGGCGCCTCGTACGGCACGGACGCGGCGGGCGATCTGCTGGTCGACGGCGCGATGTGGCAGCGGATGGTCAACCAGCAGCACCGGCTGCTGTCGGCCGTCGACCACTGGATCGAGCGGCAGGAGCGCGCGCACGAGGACCGAACGGCCGCCGGGATCCAGGCCGGTGAGGCGGTACGGGCGCAGGCGGACGAGGCGCTGGTGGCATCCATCGGCCGCCCCGGAACCGGAATCCGAACCGGCACCGGCACCGGCACCGGCACCGGCACCGATAGCGCGGCCGACGGCGGAACGGAGGGCGGCGACGCCGCCCGCGACGCGACGTTCGCGGTCTGCCGGCTGGTCGCGGCGGCCTCGGCCATCACCCTCACCGATCACCCCCGCGGCCCGGGCAGCCCGCTCGACGACCGTGTCGACCCGGTCGAACGGATCGCGGTCGCCTCCCGGGTCCGTACCCGCGCCGTCCGGCTCGACGGCCGGTGGTGGCGGACCGACTCCGGGCCGCTGGTGGGTCATCGGGCCAAGTCCGGCGCCCCGGTGGCGCTGCTGTGGCGGCGCGGCCGTTACGAGGCGGTCAACCCGGCCACCGAGGCGCGGCTGCGCGTCGGCGAGCACAACGCCGGCGACTTCGAGCCGCGCGCCGTGATGTTCTACCGCCCACTGCCCGAAGAGCCCCTGGCCCCTTGGGGGTTGCTGCGCTTCGGCCTGCGCGGCAACGGCGTGGATCTGCGCAATCTGACGCTGACCACCCTCGTCACCGTGGGGCTCGGAGCGCTGGTGCCGATCGCGACCGGGCGGGTGCTCGGCGACTACGTACCGAGCGCCCGGACCGATCTCATCACGCAGGTCGCGCTCGCTGTCATGATCAGCGGCATCGTCTCGGCCTCCTTCATGCTGATGCAGAGCCTCACCATCCTGCGGATGGAGGGCCGTATCGAGAGCACGCTCCAACCCGCCGTGTGGGACCGGCTGTTGAGGCTGCCGACGGCGTTCTTCGCCGAGCGCTCCACCGGCGAACTGGCGAGCGCGGCGATGGGCGTCAGCGCCATCCGCCGGGTGCTGTCGGGCATCGGGCCGGTGCTCACCCAGTCGGCCGCGGTCGGCGCCATGAGCCTCGTACTGCTCCTCGTCCACAGCGTCCCGCTCGCACTGGCGGCGATCGGGATGCTGGCCGTCATCGCCGCCGTGTTCCTCGGGATGGGGCTGTGGCAGCTGCGCTGGCAGCGGCAGTTGGTCGTCCTCGGCAACAAGCTCAACAACCAGGCGTTCCAGACCCTGCGCGGGCTGCCGAAGCTGCGGGTCGCCGCAGCCGAGGGCTTCGCGTACGCGGCGTGGGCGCGTGGCTTCGCGCGCTCGCGCGAACTCCAGCAGCGGGCGGGCCGGATCAGGAATCTGACGACGGTGCTGGACGCGGTGTACCTGCCGTTCTGCTCCCTCGTGATGTTCATGCTGCTGGCCGGCCCGGCGCGCGGCACGATGTCGGCCGGCGAGTTCCTGACCTTCAACACGGCCGTGACCATGCTGCTGACCTCCGTCACCCAACTGACCGGCGCGCTCGTGTCGGTCGCCGCCGCGCTGCCCATGTTCGAGCAGATCAAGCCGGTCCTGGACGCGGCGCCCGAGGTCGGCGGCACGGGCGCCCAACCCGGGGTGCTGACCGGCGGGATCGAGGCCCGGCGACTGTCCTTCCGCTACACCGACGACGGCCCGCTGGTGCTCGACGACGTGTCGCTTCGGATGGAGCCGGGCGAGTTCGTGGCGGTCGTCGGCCCCAGCGGCTGCGGCAAGTCGACGCTGCTGCGGCTGCTGATCGGCTTCGACCGGCCGGTCGCCGGAAGCGTGCTGTACGACGGCCAGGATCTGGCCGCTCTCGACCGCGCGGCCGTACGGCGTCAGTGCGGTGTCGTCCTGCAGAACGCGCAGCCGCTCACCGGCTCCATCTGGGACTGCGTCTGCGGCGCCGAGACGTTCTCGCAGGAGGAGGTGTGGGCGGCCGTCGAGATGGCCGGGCTCGCCGAGGACATCAAGCGGATGCCGATGGGCCTGCACACCATGATCGCCGGAGGCGGCGCCGTCTCCGGCGGCCAGCGTCAGCGGCTGATGATCGCTCAGGCGCTGGTCCGCCGCCCGCGCCTGCTCTTCCTGGACGAGGCGACCAGCGCGCTGGACAACGCGACCCAGCGCATCGTGATCGAGAGCACCCGCAAGCTGAACGCGGGCCGGCTGGTGATCGCCCACCGGCTGTCCACGGTGCTCGACGCGGACCGCGTGCTGGTGATGGACGCGGGCCGGATCGTCGAACAGGGTCCGCCCGCCACCCTGTTGGCGAGGGGTGACGGCAGGCTGCGTGACCTGGTACAGCGTCAGCTGACTTGATGTGCGGGCCTGTTGCCGCATACGGAGCACCAAGTGGAAGTCCCGGCAGTGAAGATCAGCACGCTGACGGCGGCCGAACGACGGGGGTGGCACGGCTTCCCCGTGGGCGAGGTCGTGGACTTCCGCACGGCCGACGACGCGGCGACCCCGCGCCGTGCGGCTGGCGAAGCAGCGCCGGCAGCGCCGGGGGCCGGCCTGGTACGCGCGGCTGTGGGGGCGTGTCCAGGACATCACCGACGATCATCGCCGGTGTGACGCGTGCGGGTGGGCCGGCAGTGGTCGGACAGTGAGCGGCGACGGCGGGCGGCACGGCGGGTCGCGGCACGGCACGGCGCGGCGGGCCGGGAACTGTTGAGGATCATCACACCGTCGGCGCATACTCCAAGCTCGGAGCGGGCGCGCGGATCGAATGCGATGAGAAGAGGGCGGACAGTTGACGGAGGCAGTGGCCGACGGGACAGTGACGGACGGCGCGGGGTCCAACTGGGCCGGGAACATCGTCTTCTCGGCCGACCGGGTGCACCGGCCGGCCACGCTCGACGCGCTGCGCGCGATCGTCGCGGGCGGCTCCCGCGTACGGGCGCTGGGCAGCGGGCACTCGTTCAACCGCATCGCCGACACCGACGGCACCCTGATCTCGCTCGCCGAACTGCCCCGGACGGTCGACATCGACACGGCGGCCCGTACGGTCCGCGTCGCCGGCGGCGTACGGTACGCGGAACTCGCCCGGAAGGTGCACGCCCAGGGGCTCGCCCTGCACAACATGGCCTCCCTGCCGCACATTTCGGTGGCCGGGTCGATCGCCACCGGCACGCACGGGTCCGGGGACGCCGCCGGATCGCTCGCGACCGCCGTACGCACGGTGGAACTCCTCACCGCGGACGGCGACTCGCTGACCCTGGACCGGGAGAAGGACGGCGAGCACTTCGCCGGTTCCGTCGTGGCGCTCGGCGCCCTCGGTGTGGTCACGTCGCTCACCCTGGACCTGGTCCCGGCCTTCGAGATGCGGCAGTCCGTCCGCACCGGGCTGCCGCTGGCCGTGCTGGAGGAGCACTTCGACGCGATCACCTCGGCGGCGTACAGCGTGAGCATGTTCACCGACTGGCGCGCCCCGCGCCCGCGCTTCGGTCAGGTCTGGCTGAAGCGGCTCGACGGCCCCGCGTCGGACTCCCCCGAACCGGACTTCCCCTGGGCCGGCCCCGCGACTGAAGCCATGCACCCCGTGCCCGGCATGCCCGCGACGCACTGCACCGAGCAGCACGGGGTGCCGGGGCCGTGGCACGCCCGACTGCCGCACTTCCGGGCCGAGTTCACCCCCAGCAACGGTGCGGAACTCCAGTCCGAGTATCTGGTCCCGCGCCACCACGCCGTCAAGGCGCTGCGGGCGGTGGCGGCGCTGGGGACGGTGATGGCGCCCGTACTCCAGGTCTGCGAGGTGCGCACCGTTGCCGCCGACGGACTGTGGCTGAGCCCGGCGGAGGGGCGGGACACGGTCGCGCTGCACTTCACCTGGGTCAGGGACATGGCATCGGTGGTGCCGGTGATCAGGCGGCTTGAGGCGGCGCTGGAGGGTCTCGACGCACGGCCGCACTGGGGCAAGGTATTCACGACGGCGCCGGCGGAGCTGCGTGGCCGCTACTCGCGTATGGCGGACTTCCTGGCGCTGCGCGGCTCGCTGGACCCGGCGGGCAAGTTCATGAACAACTTCCTGCGCCGGCTGCTGTTCGAGGACTGATCACGGGGTCCGTGTCCGTCCCCTGGCCGGAAGGCCGTCGGACGGTGGCCGGAACAGCGTCACTTCGCCGCCACCGCTGCGCGGTCCCTCGCCGGGGGGATCGACCGGTGGTATCTACAACATGGCCGCCACGCTCCCCCTCCATGCACGGACGCACCACGCGCACCCCCCATTCAACGGCGGCCCGCAGGAAGGACCCGCCTTGCGAAGAATCGCCTCACGCCGTGCGCACGTTCTCCTCAGTCTCCTGGTGTTCGCCATGACGGCGGCCCTCATGACGCTCACCCAGACGGCCGCGACCGCCGCTCCCGCGATGCCTGCGGCGCCCGCCGCTCCCGCCGCTCCCGCCGAGTCCAACGGCGGAGTCCGGATCATGCCTCTCGGCGACTCGATCACCCACGGGTACAACGTCCCCGGCGGCTACCGCGTCAACCTCTGGCAGCACCTCGCCACCGGCGGCTACACCGTCGACTTCGTCGGCTCGCAGTTCAACGGCCCGCCGGAACTGGGCGATCACGACCACCAGGGCCACTCGGGATGGCGTATCGACCAGCTCCGCTCGAACATCGACGGCTGGCTGGCCACCAGTGACCCCCGCACGGTCATGCTCCAGATCGGCACGAACGACGTGAACCAGAACTACGACGTGGCGAACGCCCCGGCCCGGCTCTCCGACCTCATCGACCGGATCCTCCAACAGAAGCCGCGGATCGAGCTGTTCGTCGCGACGATCACACCGGAGTCGAACCCCGACCTGGAAGCCCGGGTCAAGACGTTCAACGCGGCGCTGCCCGGCATCGTCGACGGCAAGGGCCCACAGGTGCATCTGGTTGACATGCACAAGGCATTGACGGTGGCCGACCTCGCGGACGGCGTCCACCCCAACGCCGGGGGCTACGCCAAGATGGCGACCGTCTGGTACGACGCGCTGCGCTCGGTGCCCGGCAGCCTCGTGCCGCTGGACGCGGCGGGTCAGGGCGCACTCGTCAACGTACGGTCGGGCCGCTGCCTCGATGTCGACGGCGCCGCGACAACCGCGGGCGCGCGGACGATCGTCTACGACTGCCACCGCAAGGCGAACCAGCAGTGGACCCGTACGGCCTCCGACGAGCTGCGCGTGTACGGCGACCGCTGCCTGGACGCGAGGGGCGCCGCAACCGCCGACGGCACGCCCGTCATCATCTGGGACTGCCGCGGCACGGCCCACCAGCAGTGGCGCGAAAACGCGGACGGCACCGTCGTCGGCGTCGCCTCCGGCAAGTGCCTGACGCCGGCGGCCGACGGAACGGCGAACGGTACGCGGCTGCAACTGCGCACCTGCGACGGCGGTCCCGGCCAGCGCTGGACCATGGCCGCGTAGACCACGGCGGTGCGCAACCACCCGCGACATCGCCGGGCGCGCCGACAGCGGCCGTCCGGCGTTGTCGTACCCCCGTGGAATCATGTCGCTCGACCGGATGTGGTGAACCGCGAGGGGTGTCATGCGCGACGGAGCGGGGCGGCCCGAGCGAAAGCCGGGGTCGGTGCCGGTGCCGGTGCCGGTGTCAGGATCTGTGCCGGTGCCGGTGTCGGTGGGCCGCGGCGCACGCGCCGTACTCGACCGCGCCGGACGTCTCCTCGCCGCCGCGCGCCAAGTGGCGGCCGACCACGCCGAGATGCGGGGCGGTGCCCTCAAGGCCATCACGCCGCTGCGTGACGCCCTGGTCCGCCGTGAGCTGGAGGGCATCCCCGTCTCGCGGCTCGCCGACGTCACCGAGGGCCGGCTCCGCCTCGGCGCGCTCGAACAGGCCGGGTACACCAACGTCGGGAAGGTGCTGGACGCGACGGCGTACGAACTCCGCCACATCCCCGGCATCGGCACGCAGAGCGCCGGGCACGCCATCGCCGCCGCGCGAGGGCTGGCGGAGGCGATGGCGGAGCACGTCGCCGTCCGGGTGGACGCCGACGACGCCGACGATCCCCGTGCCACGGCGCTGGTCGCCGCGTTGAACCGGATGGTCAACGCCGGTCCCGACATCCCCCGGGCCCTGGCGGCGGCGGCCCGGATCGACGCCGAACTCGCCCCGCTGCTGCCGGTGGCGCACCCGGCCGGCGACCGGCTGCGCATGCTGCTCACCGGAAAGCGGCGCCGCCAACAGGCCCTGCGGGCCGTCCGGTCGGTCGACGCGTTCCTCACCGACGCCGCCGATCGCGAGGTCCCGCTCCTCCTGACGCAGGCGGCCACGGACCTGCTGCGGCCCGGCTCCGCGACGGACGAGGCGTGGCTCGACTTCCAGGTCCGCCCAGCCGACTATCTGGTCCTGCTCGCCGAACTCTCCGAACTCTCCCCGGACGTCGACGCGGCCGAGGGCTTCCTGCCCGGCGACATCTCCGAACGCGTCCGCGCGCAACGGCTGGACGACACGCACCGGCGGGTGTCGCTGCGCGGCTATCAGGCGTTCGGCGCCCGGTTCGCGCTGGCCCAGCGCCGGGTGATCCTGGGCGACGAGATGGGCCTGGGCAAGACCATCCAGGCCATCGCCGCCCTCGCGCACCTCAAGGCCGAGGGCCGTACGCACTTCCTGGTGGTGTGCCCGGCCAGCGTCGTCATCAACTGGATCCGCGAGATCGAGTCCCGCAGCACGCTGCGCGCGTACCGGGTGCACGGCCAGGACCGGACGGTGGCTCTGGGGCAGTGGACGCGGCACGGGGACGTCGCGGTCACCACGTACGACGTCCTCGGTTCCCTCGCCGTGCCCGACGACGTCACGGTCGGCATGCTCGTCGTGGACGAGGCGCACTACGTCAAGAATCCCGAGACCCGGCGCTCCCGGACGGTCCGGAGCTGGGCGGCTCGCACGGACCATGTGCTGTTCATGACCGGCACGCCCATGGAGAACCGGGTCGAGGAGTTCCGCAGCCTGGTGGGCCATCTCCAGCCCGCGCTCCTGCCCGGTATCCGCCAGGGCGACGCGGCCATCGGCTCCGAGATCTTCCGCAAGGCCGTCGCGCCCGCGTATCTGCGCCGTAACCAGCAGGACGTCCTCACCGAGCTGCCGGAGCTGCAACAGGTGGACGAGTGGGAGGAGTTCAGCCCCGCCGCGCGTGCCGCCTACCGACAGGCCGTGGCGGCCGGGAACTTCATGGCGATGCGCCGTGCCGCGTACGCCGACCCCGCCACGTCCGCCAAGCTGCGACGGCTGCGCGAACTCGTCGCCGAGGCCGCGTCGAACGGTCTGAAGGTCGTCGTCTTCTCCTTCTTCCGCGACGTGCTGACGGCCGCGGAGGAGACGCTCGCCCCGCACGCCGGCCCGCACGCCGCCTCGGATTCCGGCCCGTCCACCGCCCTCGGCACGTCCACCGTCTTCGGTCCGCTCACCGGCCGGCTGCCGGCCGCCCGGCGGCAGGAGTTGGTGGACGGCTTCGCCGAAGCGTCCGGGCACGCGGTGCTGCTCAGCCAGATCCAGTCGGGCGGCACCGGCCTCAACTTGCAGGCCGCATCCGTGGTCATCCTGTGCGAGCCGCAGGTCAAGCCGGCGCTGGAGACCCAGGCCGTCGCCCGCGCCCACCGCATGGGACAGATACGCCCTGTCCAGGTCCACCGGCTGCTGACCGCCGACAGCGTCGACCAGCGCATGCTGCACCTGCTCGACACGAAGAAGCGCCTCTTCGACGCGTACGCCCGCCACAGCGACGTCGCCCGGTCCACGCCCGACGCGGTCGACATCTCGGAGCAGTCGCTGGCCCGGCAGATCGTCGCGGAGGAGCAGGAGCGCATGGCGCTCACTCCGGGTCCCGTGACCCCCGCCGTCTGACGCACCGTCACCTTCCGCGCACCCGCTTGTTTCCTGTGCGAGATCCGCCGACAGGCATTGACAAGCCGTTGACATGATTGCACCCTGTGAATCGCAAAAAAGTAAGCAAGTGACTCAAATCCTTGAGGCTTGGCTCGCAACTTCATCGCACCGCCTCCCCCGCACCCTCGTTCCAACCGGACAGAGGACCAAATGAGACGGAAGCAGCTCAGACCCGCACAGCCCGTGGGGGTCGGACCCACGCGGCTCGCCCGGCGGCTGATCACCGGCATCGTCATGGCCGGTCTGATCGCCGTCGGACTCAACCCCCTCTCGGCCTCGGCGGCCGAGCGCCCCAACCAGTCGACCGGCAAGAGCGTGTCGGCGAGCGGGTCGGAGGAGAACCATCCCGCCTCCAACGTCGTCGACGGCGATCAGGCGTCGTACTGGGAGGGACCGAACAACGCGTTCCCGCAGACGCTCCGGATCGACCTCGGCGAGAGCGTCGCCGTCGACCAGGTGGTGCTCAAGCTCCCCACCACCTGGGAGGCCCGCACCCAGGCCCTCAGCGTCCAGGGCAGCACCGACGGGAACAGCTACAGCACCCTCTCCGCCTCGCAGGGGCGGCTGTTCACCCCCGCGTCGGCCAACACCGTCACCATCGACTTCCCCTCCACCGGCGTCCGTTACGTACGGCTGAACATCACCGGCAACACGGGATGGCCGGCGGCCCAGATCTCCGAGTTCGGGATCTACGGCCCGGCGGCCGGGGGTCCTGGCGACCCCGACCCGGGTGACGACGGCACCGATCTGGCGCGCGGCAAGGCGATCGAGGCGTCGTCGACGATCCACTCGTTCGTCGCCGCCAACGCCAACGACGACCGGCTCAACACGTACTGGGAGTCCGCCGGGCACCCGTCGAACCTGACGGTCAAGCTCGGGGCCGAGGCCGACATCACCTCCGTCGTGGTCAAGCTCAACCCCGACGCGGCGTGGGGCACCCGGACCCAGAACATCCAGGTGCTCGGCCGCGCCCAGGGCGCCACCGGCTTCACCTCGCTCAAGGCACGTGCGGACTACAGCTTCAATCCGGCGACGAACCAGAACTCGGTACGGATACCGGTCACCGGCCGTGTCGCCGACGTACAGCTCCAGATCTTCTCCAACACCGGTGCGCAGGGCGGCCAGGTCGCCGAGCTCCAGGTCATCGGGGTGCCCGCGCCCAACCCTGACCTCACCGTCACCGCGCTCTCGTAGTCCCCCACCGCCCCGGTGGAGACCGACGCGACCACCGTGAGCGCGACGGTGCGCAACGTGGGCACGGCCGCGTCCGGCCCGACGACCGTCAACGTCAGCATCGGCGCAACGGTCGCGGGCAGCGCGGCAGTCGGCGCCCTCGCCGCGGGTGCGTCCGCGATCGTGCAGGTCGCCGCGGGCAAGCGCGCGGAGGGCAGTTACAAGGTCACGGCGGTGGTGGACCCGACCGACACGATCGTCGAGCAGGACAACGACAACAACAGCTTCACCGCGGCCGGATCGCTGGTCGTGGGACAGGCGCCAGGCCCCGATCTCCAGGTGCTGAGCATCAGTTCGACGCCCCAGAACCCCGCAGTCGGGGCGTCGGTCCAGTTCACCGTGGAGGTGCGCAACCGCGGCACCGCCGCGACCGGCGCCACCACGGTCACCCGGGTGGCGGTGGGCGGCACGACACTGAACACCAACACCCCGTCGATCGCGGCCGGAGCGACAACGAATGTGAATGTCAACGGCAGTTGGACCGCCACCAGCGGCGGCGCCAACATCGTGGCCACGGCCGACGCGACGAACGTCGTGACGGAGACGAACGAGACCAACAACGCGTTCTCCCGCTCGATCGTCGTCGGGCGCGGCGCTGCGGTCCCGTACGTCGAGTACGAGGCCGAGGCCGGCCGCTACCAGGGCACCCTGGTAGCGGCCGACGCCGTACGCACCTTCGGGCACACCAACTTCGGCTCCGAGTCCTCGGGCCGTAGGTCGGTACGGCTCAACAGCACGGGCCAGTTCGTGGAGTTCACCTCCACCAATCCCGCGAACTCGATCGTCGTACGCAACTCGATCCCGGACGCCCCCAACGGCGGCGGCACCGAAGCCACGATCAGCCTGTACGCCAACGACACCTTCGTGAAGAAGCTGAACCTCTCCTCGAAGCACAGCTGGCTGTACGGCAACACGGACGGCCCCGAGGCCCTGACGAACACGCCCCAGGCGGACGCCCGCAGGCTCTTCGACGAGGCCAACTCCCTTCTGTCCACGACCTATCCGGCGGGCACGAAGTTCAAGCTCCAGCGCGACGCCGGTGACAGCGCGTCCTTCTACTACATCGACCTGATCGACCTGGAGCAGGTGGCGCCCCCGGCGGCCAAACCCGCCGAGTGCACCTCGATCACGGCGTACGGCGCGGTGCCGGACGACGGGATCGACGACACGACCGCGATCCAGGCGGCGGTCACCGCCGACCAGAACGGCGACATCGCGTGCGTCTGGATCCCGCCGGGCCAGTGGCGCCAGGAGAAGAAGATCCTGACCGACGACCCGCAGAACCAGGGTCAGTACAACCAGATCGGGATCAAGAACGTCACCATCCGCGGCGCGGGCATGTGGCACTCGCAGCTCCACACCCTGACCGAGCCGCAGAACGCGGGCGGTATCAACCACCCGCACGAGGGCAACTTCGGCTTCGACATCGACGACAACACCAAGATCTCCGACATCGCGATCTTCGGCTCCGGCCGGATCCGCGGCGGCGACGGCAACGCCGAGGGCGGAGTCGGCCTCAACGGCCGCTTCGGCAAGAACACCAAAATCTCCAACGTGTGGATCGAGCACGCCAACGTCGGCGTCTGGGTCGGCCGCGACTACGACAACATCCCCGCGCTCTGGGGTCCCGCCGACGGCCTTGAGTTCACCGGCATGCGTATCCGCAACACATACGCCGACGGCATCAACTTCACCAACGGCACCCGCAATTCAAAGGTGTTCAACTCCTCGTTCCGCACGACCGGCGACGACTCCCTGGCGGTCTGGGCCAACCGGTACGTCAAGGACACCTCGGTCGACATCGCACACGACAATTCCTTCACCAACAACACCATCCAGCTCCCCTGGCGCGCGACCGGCATCGCGGTCTACGGCGGCTACGGCAACAAGATCGAGAACAACATCGTCTCCGACACCGCCAACTACCCCGGCATCATGCTGGCGACCGACCACGACCCCCTCCCCTTCTCGGGCCAGACCCTGATCGCCAACAACGCCCTCCACCGCACCGGCGGAGCCTTCTGGAACGAGGACCAGGAGTTCGGCGCCATCACCCTGTTCGCGGCCGGCCGGGACATCCCCGGCGTCACGATCAGGGACACCGACATCTACGACTCGACGTACGACGGCATCCAGTTCAAGACGGGCGGCGGCACGATGCCGGGCGTCGTCATCAACAACGTCAAGATCGACAAATCCAACAACGGCGCCGGCATCCTGGCCATGAGCGGCGCCCGCGGCAACGCGACGCTGACGAATGTGACCATCACGGACTCGGCGGACGGCGACATCGTCACCCAGCCGGGTTCCGGCTTCGTGATCACGGGCGGCCCGGCGCCCGCCCTCGCCCCGGGCAAACTGACGGGCGGCGGCCGACGGTAGCCGTGCCGCAGAACCGCGCACGCGACAGGCGCGGACCGGGAATCACCCCGGTCCGCACCTGTTCACGTGCGGTCGTACGGCCCCGGTCCCGAGGCCACCGGTGGTGGCGTCGCACCCGGCCACGTCGGCCGACGCGTATTTCCGGGGCGCGCGGCGCCCGGCGCGCTGACGGAGTGCGGGAGTGGCCTCCCCAGGAATGTCCGGGGATATCGTGCCTGCGGTGCGCCTGCCCGGCGTACGAAGAGTCCACCGTCCGACCACCTACGGAGATCCCATGGCCCGTGCCGGGCGGAAGAGACCCGCTCACCCGTTGGAGTCCATCGAGCCTCCCGGCAACATCGAGATGGTCGCGGGCGTGGCGGCGGTGACACTCCTGGTCGTGGCCCTCGGGATCCTGTCCGATTCCGCGGTGTGGCTCCTCGGTCTCCTGGTGTTCCTGCCGGGTACGGCCTCGGCCCTGTGCACCGTCCGCCAGACGGCAGCGGTCGCCGTGTGGACCACGCTCGTCGTGACGGGCACCGTGCTGTCGTGGAACGGCGCCGCTGACGCGCGGTGGCTCGACCGCCTCCTGCTGGTGCTGTTCACCCTCGCCCTGGGCGCCACCGCCGTCTACGCCTGCCACCGGCGCATCGCACGGGAGCACGAGATGCTGCGCCTGCGCTCCACCGCGGTCGCCATGCAACGGCACATCCTGCATCCGCTCCCCCTGGTCACCGACGACGTCATGGTCAACGGCCTGTACGAGCCGCTCCAGGAGGAGAGGCTCATCGGCGGCGACATCTACGACGTCGTGGCGTCGCCCTGGGGCACGCGGGTGCTGATCGGAGACGTACAGGGCAAGGGACTGGCCGCCGTCGGCGCCGCGTTCGCCGTCATCGGCGCCTTCCGGGAGGCGGCCCACCGGGAGCCCACCCTCACCGCTCTCGTCGACGCCCTGGACACGGCCGTCGTACGGCACAACTCCTACGCCGAACAGACCGGCGAAGACGAGCGTTTCGTCACCGCCCTCGTCATCGGCATCGACGCCCACACCGAGGTGCAGGCCGTCAACTGTGGCCACATTCCGCCACAGTTGACGCATCATGGTGAGGTCTTCACGCCCTCGCTGGTGGCCGGCGTCCCGCTCGGGCTCGCCGAGCTGGCCGCCGAACCGGCGACCGTGGGCTGGTTCGCGTTCCCCGCCGGTTCGACACTGCTGCTGACCACCGACGGCCTTACCGAGGTCCGCGCCCAGGACGGCTCGTTCTACCCCCTCGACGAGCGGCTGAAGGCCCACCTCGGCCTCTCCACCACCGACCTGCCGCAGGCCCTGTACGAGGACGCCCGCGCGTTCGCCGGGGACGGCGGTCTGCACGACGACGTCGCACTCCTGACCGTCCGCCGGTCACCGCGCTGAGCACACCCCGCGCGACGGCAGGGGCAACGACAGAGCCGGTCGGAGCGACATCATGTCGCCGACCGGCTCCGGATGGGGCGATCACCCCTGGTTGGGTTGGTGTCCGAGGGGGGACTTGAACCCCCACGCCCGATAAAGGGCACTAGCACCTCAAGCTAGCGCGTCTGCCATTCCGCCACCCGGACGAGTGGTCGATCCCCGGCGTTCCCGCCGGGGTGACGTAGTGAACGATACCAGGGCCCGGGAGTGCTCTTCACCCGCATAAACCGTGGTCCGGGGCGCACGGGCGTGGTTCCGCGGTGCCGTGCGCCCGGGGGTGGCGTGGCTACTCCTTCGGCTCCTGGGAGATGCGGACCATGTTGCCCGAGGGGTCGCGGAACGCGCAGTCGCGGGGGCCCCAGGGCTGGTCGATGGGCTCCTGGAGCACCTCGGCGCCGGAGGCGCGGATTCGCTCGAAGGTGGCGTCGAGATCGTCCGTGCGGAAGACGGCCATCGTCAGGACGCCCTTGGTGAGCAGTTCCTGGAGGGCGTCGCCGTCGGCCTGGGAACGGCCGGCGTGCGGTTCCGAGAGGACGATCTCCAGGCCCGGCTGGTCCGGGCTGCCGAGGGTGACCCAGCGGAAGCCGCCCGAGGCGACGTCGTTGCGGACCTCAAGGCCGAGTGCGTCGCGGTAGAAGCCGAGTGCCTCGTCCGGGTCGTTGACGGTGATGTGGCTGTACTGGAGTGCGATGGTCATGGGACCAACGCTAGGCGGCCGCCTCGCGGCCCGCTTCTCGGATCCTGCTCGGTGCGCCTCTGGTCGGCCGGGTGTGCGCCTTCGCCACGCACGGCGGCATCGCCGCGACGGCGCCGTGCTCGCGGGAGGCGTACGCGCTCGGCGTCTCCCCCAGGATTTCGGTGAAGCGGGAGCTGAACGAGCCGAGGGACGTACAGCCGACCGCCATGCACGCGTCGGTCACGCTCGTGCCCCCGCGCAGCAGTGCCATGGCCCGCTCGATACGGCGGGTCATGAGGTAGCTGTACGGCGTCTCGCCGTACGCCGCGCGGAACTGCCGTGAGAAGTGGGCCGGCGACATGAGGGCGTGGCGGGCCATCGTCGGCACGTCGAGGGGGCGGGCGTACTCCCGGTCGATCAGATCCCGTGCCCGTCGCAGATGCGCGAGGTTGGCGAGATCGTTCGAGTTCATGGGTACGACGCTACACCGGCTCACTGACAACCCCGCTGACCTGGGGAATCGGCTGAGGAGGGGTCCGGGCGGCCTCAGCCGATTCCCGGTTCAGGGCCGGGCCGGCCCCGGCGTCACGGCATCAGGTGGTAGTCCGGGAAGTTGCCCGGCGGGCGCTCCCCGTCCGGGCCGTTCGTGACCGCCTTGACCAGCAGTTCGCCGCCGACGAAGGCGCCCCGCCAGGAGGAGCCGAAGCCGCCGAACAGTTCGTCGCGGTCGCCGCGTGAGCGCGGCTTGCCGTGGCCGACCTTGAACGCGCGGATCTGGGGTGAGAGCCGCGCGTACGTCCGCGGGTCGTCGGTCGCCAGTGTCGCGGCCAGCGCCCCGTTGGAGGCGTTCATCGCCGCGAGGAGTTCCGCCTCGGTGTCGACCAGGACGATCGTGTCGACCGGGCCGAAGGGCTCCGCGTGGTGCAGCGGCGAGGACGGCGGCGGGTTGAGCAGTGTCACCGGCGCGAGGTACGCGGAGGTGTCCTGGCTGGGCAGGAAACGCCCGTCCGCGAGCGATCCCTGGTGGAGCGGGACGGCGCCGCGGTCGATGGCCTCGGCCACCTGGTCGGCCAGTTCCTTGGCCTTGGCCGCGTTGATGAGCGGGCCGAAGTCCAGTTCGGGCAGCGGGTCGTCCGGGTGCTCGACGGCCAGGGGGTGGCCGAGGCGGATGGAGCGTACGGCGGGCAGATAGGCGCCCAGGAAGTCGGCGAAGAGCGAGCGCTGGACTACGAAGCGCGGGTAGGCGGTGCAGCGCTGCTTGCCGTAGTCGAACAGCTTGGGAATGACGGCGGTGAGCGCGTCCCAGTCGGTGTGGTTCCAGACGCCCCAGGTGTTGAGGCCCTCCTGTTCGAGGATGTGGCGCTTGCCGAGGTCGGCGACCGCGGTGGCGATCCGCGCGCCGGTGTCGCGGCCTCCTACGAAGGAGACACAGCCGATCTCCGGGGAGCGGACCAGCGCCTCGGACAGTTCGCCGCCACTGCCGCTGACCAGGGTGACCGGCAGCCCCTCGCGGGCGGCGAGTGCGGCGGCCAGGGTGAGGCAGGCGACACCGCCGTCGGTGGGCGCCTTGGCGATCACCGCGTTGCCGGCCAGCGCCTGCACGAGCATGGCGTGGACCAGGACGGACATCGGGTAGTTCCAGCTGGCGATGTTGGAGACCGGGCCCGGCAGCGGACCGCGGCCCGCCAGCATGGGCTCGACACCGTTCACGTACCAGCGCACGCCGTCGATCGCGCGGTCGACGTCGGCCTGGGCGAGCCGCCAGGGCTTGCCGATCTCCCAGACGAGGAGGAGGGCGAGCAGTTCGCGGTGTTCGGTCAGGGCGTCGAGCGTGGCGGAGACGCGGGCGCGGCGCTCGGGCAGCGGGACGTGCCGCCAGGCGCGGTGCTGGTCGAGCGAGGCGCGTACGGCTCGCTGGGCGGTCCCGGCGTCGAGCCGGGGCGGTCCGACGACCGGGCTGCCGTCGACCGGGCCGCAGGCGGGGAGGGTACGGCCGCCGGACTGCCAGGACGCGGACCACAGGTTGAGCACGTGGTCGTCCCGGAAGGCTTCGGGCGCGACGGTGAGGCACTGCTGCCAGGCCTCGGACCAGGCGGTGCCCGGCTTCAGGATGAGGGTGGGTGCCATGTCTTGAACTCCGCTCGAAAGGGGGCGGTGCGCGTGAGCGCGGGTTCCGGACGACGTGCACGGGTCGTCCGGTATGGCGGGGTGGTGCCGGTTGTTGTGAACGGGTGGTTGTGGCCGGGCCCGTCCGGCGGACGGTTCGTCCTCAAGCGCCGGACGGGCTGGAATTGCCCGCCCGGGCGATGCCGAGCTGCACACGGCCCGACCGTGTGTCCTCAAACGCCGGACGGTAGAAGACCGTCCGGCGGGTGAGGACCGGGGTCGGCCCGAAGCGGCGGTGTCGGGTCAGGCTGTGACCGCGAGGCGGTCGAGTACCAGGCGCGCCGTCTCCGAGGGCGTCGAGCCGACGCGTACGCCGGCCGCTTCAAGCGCCTTCTTCTTCGCCTCCGCGGTGCCCGACGAGCCGGAGACGATCGCTCCGGCGTGGCCCATGGTCTTGCCCTCCGGCGCGGTGAAACCGGCGATGTAGCCGACCACCGGCTTCGTGACGTGGTCCGCGATGTACGCCGCCGCGCGCTCTTCCGCGTCGCCTCCGATCTCGCCAATGAGGACGATGAGTTCGGTGTCCGGGTCGGCCTCGAAGGCGGCGAGGCAGTCGATGTGGGTCGTGCCGACGACGGGGTCGC
The DNA here is from genome assembly GCF_045040315.1 of Streptomyces sp. NBC_01508. NCBI lineage: Bacteria > Bacillati > Actinomycetota > Actinomycetes > Kitasatosporales > Streptomycetaceae > Streptomyces > Streptomyces sp. NBC_01508. The sequence goes on from NZ_CP109419.1 coordinate 1,072,884, forward strand.
CGCCGATGCCGACCGCCGACGAGAAGCCGATCTCGCGCAGCTCGTACATCAACTGGTACGTCAGCGTGCCCGACTTGGAGACCAGCCCGATCTTTCCGGGCTTGGTGGCGATGTCGGCCGGGATGATCCCGGCGTTGGACTGTCCAGGGCTGATGAGCCCGGGGCAGTTGGGCCCGATGATCCGGGTGTCGCCCTTTTCAGCGTACGCCTGGAAGACGACGGCGTCATGGACGGGGATGCCCTCGGTGATGACGACGGCGAGGCCGATGCCCGCGTCGACGGCCTCCATGACCGCCGCCTTCGCGAACGGCGGCGGCACGAAGACGATGGTGACGTCCGCGCCGGTCGCCGCGATGCCGTCGGCGACGGTGCCGAAGACGGGGACCGCCCGGCCGTCGAAGTCGACGCTCTTGCCGGCCTTGCGCGGGTTGACGCCGCCGACGACGTCGGTTCCGGCCGCCAGCATCCGGCGGGTGTGCTTCATGCCCTCGGCACCGGTCATGCCCTGGACGAGGACCTTGCTCTCCTTGGTCAGGAAAATCGCCATGGTTCCTTCTCCTCTTCCCGGTGGTCCGGCGTTATCCGGCGTTCGCGAGCACGGCGGCCTGGCGCGCGGCGCCGTCCATGGTCGTGGCCTGCTCCACGAGGGGATGCGCGCGGTCGTCGAGGATGGCGCGGCCCCGGGCGGCGTTGTTGCCGTCGAGGCGTACGACGAGCGGTTTGGTCAGCCGGACGGTTTCCAGGGCCTGGACGATGCCGTCGGCGACGGCGTCGCAGGCGGTGATCCCGCCGAAGACGTTGACGAACACGGACTTCACGTCGGGGTCGGACAGGATGACGGTGAGTCCGTCGGCCATGACCTGGGCGGAGGCGCCGCCCCCGATGTCGAGGAAGTTGGCGGGGCGGGCGCCGCAGCCGGCGACGACGTCGAGGGTCGACATGACGAGCCCCGCGCCGTTGCCGATGATGCCGACCTGGCCGTCGAGCTTGACGTAGTTGAGGCCCTTGGCGGCTGCCGCGGTCTCCAGCGGGTCGGCGCCCGGGTCCTGCTGGTCGTCGCCCCAACGGCTCTGGCGGAAGCGGGCGTTGTCGTCCAGGGTCACCTTTCCGTCGAGGGCGAGGATGCGGCCTTCGGTGGTCCTGACGAGGGGGTTGACCTCGACGAGCAGGGCGTCCTCACGGATCAGGACCTGCCAGAGCGATTCGAGTACGGGGGCGGTCTGCGGCGGCAGCCCCGCCGCCGCCGCGATCTCGGCCGCCTTGGCCGCCGTGACGCCCTCGGCCGGGTCGACCGGGATCCGCGCCACCGCCTCGGGGCGGGTCGCCGCCACCTCCTCGATGTCCATGCCGCCCTCGGCGGACGCGATGGCGAGGAAGGTCCCCGCGGCGCGGTCGAGCACATAGCTGACGTAGAACTCGGTCTCGATGTCGACCGGTTGGGCCAGCATCACCGTGCGGACGGTGTGGCCCTTGATGTCCATCCCGAGGATCTGGCGGGCGGTCAGTTCCGCGGCGGCCGGGTCGGCCGCGAGCTTCACCCCGCCGGCCTTGCCCCGGCCTCCGGTCTTCACCTGCGCCTTGACGACGACCCGGCCGCCGAGCCGCCAAGCCGCGAGCGCGGCCTCCCTCGCGAACTCGACGGTTTCGGCCTCCGGCACGGCGATGCCGTACTCCGCGAACAGGTCTCTGGCTTGGTGCTCGTACAGATCCATGCCGGCTCCCACCGCAACAGAAAGGAATGAAAGTGCCGCACGCCCCCTGGACACCACCCACCGGATGCGGGATAACAAGCTTCATACAGTATTCGTCGACTGTATGCAATCCATCGCGGGAGCACTCGGGAGCACCCCCAAGAGCCCCCCGGCCTCCCCTACGAAGGGACAGGACAACCTCATGCCCGACGACAGCCAGGAACTCATCTCCGGTGGTCATCTGGTCGCCAAGGCACTCAAAGCAGAAGGCGTCGAGGTCATCTACACGCTCTGCGGCGGCCACATCATCGACATCTACGACGGCTGCGTCGACGAGGGCATCGAAGTCGTCGACGTACGCCACGAGCAGGTCGCTGCCCACGCCGCCGACGGTTACGCGCGCATCACCGGCAAGCCCGGCTGCGCCGTCGTCACCGCCGGGCCGGGCACCACCGACGCCGTCACCGGTGTCGCCAACGCGTTCCGTGCCGAGTCACCGATGCTGCTCATCGGCGGCCAGGGCGCGCTCACCCAGCACAAGATGGGATCGCTCCAGGACCTGCCGCACGTCGACATGATGACGCCGATCACCAAGTTCGCGGCCACCGTCCCCGACACGGCCCGCGCGGCCGACATGGTCTCCATGGCCTTCCGCGAGTGCTACAACGGCGCTCCCGGCCCGTCGTTCCTGGAGATTCCGCGCGATGTCCTCGACGCGAAGGTCCCGGCCGACAAGGCACGCGTACCCAAGGCCGGCCAGTACCGGGCCTCGACCCGTTCGGCCGGTGACCCCGCGGCCATCGAGAAGCTCGCCGATCTGCTGGTGCACGCCGAGAAGCCGGCGATCCTGCTCGGCAGCCAGGTCTGGACGACACGGGCCACGGACGACGCGATCGAGCTGGTACGGACGCTGAACGTGCCCGCGTACATGAACGGCGCGGGGCGCGGCACGCTGCCTCCCGGCGACCCGCACCACTTCCAGCTCTCCCGGCGCTACGCCTTCACCAACGCCGACCTCATCATCATCGTCGGCACCCCCTTCGACTTCCGGATGGGGTACGGCAAGCGGCTCTCGCCGGACGCCACGGTCGTCCAGATCGACCTCGACTACCGGACGGTCGGCAAGAACCGCGACATCGACCTCGGCATCGTCGGCGACGCCGGCCTCGTCCTGAAGTCGGTCACCGAGGCGGCCGGCGGGCGCATCAACGGCGGCTCCGTCAAGCGCAAGGCATGGCTGGAGGAGCTGCGCGCCGCCGAACAGACCGCGATCGAGAAGCGGTTGCCGAATCTGAAGAAGGACAGCTCGCCGATCCACCCGTACCGCCTGGTGAGCGAGATCAACGACTTCCTCACCGAGGACTCGATCTACATCGGCGACGGCGGCGACATCGTCACCTTCTCCGGCCAGGTCGTCCAGCCCAAGTCGCCGGGCCACTGGATGGACCCGGGCCCGCTCGGCACGCTCGGCGTCGGCATCCCGTTCGTCCTCGCGGCGAAGAAGGCACGGCCCGACAAGGAGGTCGTGGCGCTCTTCGGTGACGGCGCCTTCTCCCTGACGGGCTGGGACTTCGAGACGCTGGTGCGCTACAACCTGCCGTTCGTCGGCATCGTCGGCAACAACTCGTCGATGAACCAGATCCGTTACGGCCAGAAGGCCAAGTACGGCGACGAGCGCGAGCGCGTCGGCAACACCCTCGGCGACGTCCACTACGACAAGTTCGCCCAGATGCTGGGCGGTTACGGCGAAGAGGTCAGGGACCCGGCCGACATCGCGCCCGCGCTCCGGCGGGCCCGCGAGTCCGGGCTGCCCTCGCTGATCAACGTCTGGGTCGACCCCGACGCGTACGCCCCCGGAACCATGAACCAGACCATGTACAAGTAAGGGAGGCCATGATGACCCAGGCTCTTCAAGCCCCGGAGAACTCCCCCGACACCCCGAGTCCCCAGGCGCTGAGCGGCGTCCGTGTCCTCGACATGACGCATGTGCAGTCCGGCCCCTCGGCCACCCAGATCCTGGCCTGGCTCGGCGCCGACGTGGTGAAGGTGGAGGCGCCCACGGGCGACATCACCCGTAAACAGCTGCGCGACATCCCCGATGTCGACTCGCTGTACTTCACGATGCTCAACTGCAACAAGCGCAGCGTCACGCTCAACACCAAGACCGAGCGCGGCAAGGAGATCCTGACCGAACTCATCCGCCGTTCCGATGTGATGGTCGAGAACTTCGGCCCCGGCGCGGTCGACCGGATGGGATTCACCTGGGAGAGGATCCAGGAGATCAACCCGAGGATCGTGTACGCCTCGATCAAGGGCTTCGGCGAAGGCCCGTACACCAACTTCAAGGCGTACGAGGTCGTCGCGCAGGCCATGGGCGGCTCGATGTCGACCACCGGCTTCGAGGACGGGCCGCCGCTGGCCACCGGCTCGCAGATCGGTGACTCCGGCACCGGCATGCACGCGGTCGCCGCCATCCTCGCCGCGCTCTACCAGCGCACCGCCACCGGGCGCGGGCAGCGTGTGAACGTCGCGATGCAGCACGCCGTGCTCAACCTGTGCCGGGTCAAGCTCCGCGACCAACAGCGGCTGTCCCACGGCCCGTTGGCCGAGTACCCGAACGAGGACTTCGGTGACGCGGTCCCGCGCTCGGGCAACGCGAGCGGCGGCGGTCAGCCCGGCTGGGCGGTCAAGTGCGCGCCGGGCGGCCCCAACGACTACGTGTACGTGATCGTGCAGCCGGTCGGCTGGAAGCCCGTCAGCGAGCTGATCGGCCGGCCCGAACTGGCCGACGACCCCGACTGGGCGACCCCCGAGGCCCGCCTCACCAAGCTGGGCAAGATGTTCCAGCTCATCGAGGAGTGGACCTCGACCATCCCCAAGTGGGAGGTGCTGGAGAAGCTCAACGCCCACAACATCCCGTGCGGCCCGATCCTCTCCACCAAGGAGATCATCGAGGACGAATCGCTCGCGGCCAACGACATGGTCGTCGAGGTCGCGCATCCGCGGCGCGGGACCTTCACCACGGTCGGGAGCCCGCTGAAGCTCTCCGACTCCCCCGTCACCATCACCGCATCCCCGCTGCTCGGTGAGCACAACGCGGAGGTGTACGTCGGCGAGCTGGGTCTCGGCGACGAGGAACTGCGCCTGTTGAAGACGAACGGAGTCATCTAGTGGCGGACAGCATCGCGTTCACTCCCGACAAGGACGCCGTCGGAGCGATCATCGAGGCCGCCCTGGCACAGGGGCGTACCTCACTCACCGCGCCCGAGGGCAAGGCGGTCACGGACGCCTACGGCATCCCGACACCGGGTGAGGCCCTGGCGGAGTCGGCCGACGACGCCGTGGCCGTGGCGGCGCGGCTCGGGTTCCCGGTCGCGATGAAGATCGTCTCGCCAGAGATCCTGCACAAAACGGACGCCGGCGGCGTGCGGATCGGCGTCAAGTCGGCGGCCGAGGTGCGCTCCGCGTTCACCGCGATCGTCTCCAACGCGCGGGCGTACGACCCCAAGGCGCGGATCCTCGGCGTCCAGGTGCAGCAGATGGTGCCCGCGGGCACCGAGATCCTGATCGGTACCGTCACCGACCCCACCTTCGGCAAGGTCGTGGCCTTCGGCCTCGGCGGTGTCCTGGTGGAGGTGCTGAAGGACGTCACCTTCCGGCTGGCGCCGGCCACCAAGGACGACGCGCTGTCCATGCTGGACGGCATCCGGGCCGCCGAGATCCTGCGCGGGGTGCGCGGCGCCGCCGGGGTCGACCGTGACGCGCTGGCCGATCTCGTGGTCCGGGTCTCGCAGTTGGCCGCCGACTTCCCCGGTATCGCGGAGGTGGACCTCAACCCGGTCTTCGCCTCGGCGAGCGGGGTCATGGCGGCCGACGTACGAATCCTGCTCACCGACGAGGTACCGGTCGTACGGCGCCGCTACTCGCGCGAGGAGATCCTGATCTCCATGCGCCGGCTGATGGAGCCGCGTTCGGTGGCGGTGATCGGCGCCTCCAACGAGGACGGCAAGATCGGCAACTCGGTCATGCGGAACCTCATCGACGGAGGTTTCGCGGGCGAGATCCATCCGGTCAATCCCAAGGCCGATGACATACTCGGCCGTAAGGCGTACAAGAGCGTGATGGATGTTCCCGGTGAGCCTGATGTGGCGATATTCGCGATCCCCGCGAAGTTCGTCGCCGCCGCGCTGGAAGAGGTCGGCCGCAAGAACATCCCCAACGCCGTCCTGATCCCCTCCGGATTCGCGGAGACAGGCGAGCACGAGCTCCAGCAGCGGATCGTGACGATCGCCGAGGAGAACGGGATCCGGCTGCTCGGGCCGAACATCTACGGCTACTACTCCACCTGGCAGGATCTCTGCGCCACCTTCTGCACCCCGTACGACGTCAAGGGCGGCGTGGCGCTGACCTCGCAGTCCGGCGGCATCGGGATGGCGATCCTCGGCTTCGCGAGGACCACCAGGACGGGTGTGTCGGCCATCGTCGGACTCGGCAACAAGTCGGACCTCGACGAGGACGACCTGCTGACCTGGTTCGGTGAGGACGACAACACCGACTGCATCGCGATGCACCTGGAGGACCTGAAGGACGGCCGCGCCTTCGTGGAGGCGGCGCGTGCGACCGTACCGAAGAAGCCCGTCGTCGTACTCAAGGCCGGGCGTACGGCGGCCGGCGCCAAGGCGGCGGGCTCGCACACCGGGGCGCTGGCGGGCGACGACGCGGTGTACGAGGACATCCTGCGGCAGTCCGGCGTCATCCGGGCGCCGGGGCTGAGCGAGATGCTGGAGTACGCCCGCGGGCTGCCCGTCCTGCCCACCCCCAAGGGCGACAACGTCGTGATCATCACGGGCGCCGGCGGATCGGGTGTGCTGCTGTCGGACGCGATCATCGACAACGGCCTGTCGCTGATGGAGATCCCGCCGGACCTGGACGAGGCGTTCCGCGCCTTCATCCCGCCCTTCGGGGCGGCGGGGAACCCGGTGGACATCACCGGCGGCGAGCCGCCGTCGACCTACGAGGCCACGATCCGGCTCGGGTTGGAGGATCCCCGGATCCACTCCCTCGTCCTGGGCTACTGGCACACGATCGTCACCCCGCCGATGGTCTTCGCCGAGTTGACGGCGCGGGTGGTGGCCGAGTTCCGGGAACGCGGCATCGAGAAGCCGGTGGTGGCGTCACTGGCGGGCGACGTCGAGGTGGAGGCCGCGTGCCAGTACCTCTACGAGCGGGGTGTGGTGGCGTACCCGTACACCACGGAGAAGCCGGTCGAGGTGCTGGGCGCGAAGTACCGCTGGGCGCGGGCGGCGGGGCTGCTGTGAAGGGCGGACGGCGGGCTGCTGTGAAGGGCGGGCGGCGGGCTGTTGCGAGGGCCAACGGGCTGTGGGGAGGCGCCGGATGAGCTGACGGCGCGACCCAGGGGGCCTGTGGATTCCGCTCATCGCAGGCCCCCCGCACGAAGAGAACGGACAGGGGGCGCTGGCCTGACTTCTTCGACGCAAGGGGTTCGATCGACAATGGCGACAACTGACATCTCCGCAGCCGTCCCCTACAGGGAGGTGGCGGACCGGAACGGCCGTATCTACCGTATCGGCCAGTCCGACCGGCAGATCATGGGACGCCCACGGTGGACGATGGTGCTCTTCCCGTGGATCGGCATGATGGGAATCAGCTCCTCGGAGTACGCGTTCACCGCGGCCGAGGACACCCTGCACACGGCACACATGTGGAACAGCGGGCACATCTTCTGGCTGATGGGTGTCTGGATCTTCTTCCAGGCGGCGGTGGCCTTCCCCGCGGGGCAGCTCCGTGAGAGCGGCAAGCTGCCCGCCCGCTACGCGATGATGCTCGGCGCGCTCGGCACCATACTGGGCTACCTCTCCCTGGCCTACGCGCCGCACGTGATCGTGGCGTACATCGGCTTCGGCATGTTCAGCGGTATCGGCGCGGGTCTGGTCTACGCGACCTGCGTGAACATGGTCGGCAAGTGGTATCCGGAGCGCAAGGGAGGCAAGACCGGTCTCGTCAACGGCGGTTTCGCCTACGGTTCCGTGCCGTTCGTCTTCCTCTTCACCTCGTACATGGACCTGAGCAACTACCAGGGCGTGCTGGTCTTCACCGGAGTGGTCTGCTGTGCGATGGTCGCCGTCGCCGGCTGGTTCTTCAAGGACCCGCCGAAGTTCTGGTGGCCCGAGGGCGCCGACCCGCTGAAGGTCTCCGACGACCCGAGGATCCGTCGTGCGCTGGAGAAGAACCCGCCGGCCGTCCGGCAGTACACACCGAAGGAAGCGGCGCGGGTCCCGGTCCTGTGGATGATGTGGTTCTGCCTGCTCTGCACGGCGGGCATCAACATCTTCGGTATCGCCATGCAGGTGCCGTTCGGCAAGGAAATGGGCTTCGCCGGCGGGATCGTGGCCACGGCGATGTCGCTGAAGGCCATCGTGAACGGCACGGGGCGCGGCGTCATCGGCTGGATATCCGACAAGATGGGGCGCCGCCAGACACTGATCTTCGTCTGTGCGGTTCTGGGCCTGTCGCAGTTCGGCGTGCTGGCCTCCGGATCAGCGGGCAGCATGCCGCTGTTCCTGGTCTGCTCGATGATCTCCGGCTTCGGCGGTGGCGCGATCTTCCCGCTGTTCGCGGCGATGACGGCGGACTACTTCGGCGAGAACAACAACGCGTCGAACTACGGCATGGTCTACAGCTCCAAGCTCATCTCCGGCCTCGTCGGTGCCGGTGTGGGTGGAGTCGTGGTGACCAACTGGGGCTACGAGACCGCGTTCGTCATCGCGGGTGGCGTCGGGTTGTTCTCGGCGTGCCTCGCGACGTTCCTGAAGGCGCCGGGCCGGCCGGACATCAAGAAGATCCAGGCCAATCCGAACCCGATCGGTCGGGAGGACGCCTGAGCGGTCGAACGACCGCCCACGCACGCGCCGCGGCTCCCCGTACGGCCAACAGCCTTACGGGGAGCCGCGCGGTTCATGGTGCCGCAGTGCCTTCTAGGGCGTGTTGCGAAAGTAGCGCCGTCCGCCCGAAGGGCGGGGCCGACGGCGTCTGGTGCGTGCGATCGCAAGGCGGAGGATCGTGCTCGTACTGGGCGTACTTGGATGAGTCCGACAACGCGGCGAGTGTGCGTGCCAGGCGTCGTCGGCCAGGCGGGACTTTCGCAACACGCCCTAGTGGCGCCCGCGCTTCTCGCGCAGCGAGTGCAGGTGGTCCGCCGACTTCTCGGCGAACAGCAACGAGTCGACCGGGTTGTCGTGCTCGGCCTGCCAGTGGTGGTCCCTGCGGCCGTTGTGGGTCTTGTTCACGGCCGAGATGAACTTCTTGTAGTCGATGTCGCCGTCACCGACGTCGACCATGTCGTAGCCGTCGCGCGCCTCCTCGTTCCTCACGCCGTCCTTGACGTGGAAGAGCGGGTAACGGTCGGGCTGCTTGAGGACGTACTTCAGCGGGTCGAGCGGCGCGGGCCTGCCGTCGCCGGTCTGGCTGAAGCGGTGCTTGGCGGCGAACGCCCAGTAGATGTCCATCTCCAGATAGACCAGCTTGGGGTCGGTCTCCGCGAGCAGCACGTCGTAGAGGCGGACGCCCGGCTGGTCGCTGGCGAAGGAGAACTCCTCGGCGTGGTTGTGCTGGTAGAACTTCATGCCGCGCTTGCGGGCGGCGGCGCCGTAGGTGTTGAAGTCCTCGGCCGCCTTCTTCCAGGCGTCGACGGTGTCGCCGTGGCGCCAGGGGCCGGACGCCGTACCTATGTGGTCGAGGCCCAGCGCCTGGGCGTCGTCCAGCACCTTCTCCAGGTTCTGGGCGAAGCTGTACGCGTTCGGGTTGTTGTCGTCGGCGTAGTTGACGTGGCTGCCGATCGGGCGCAGACCGTGGTTCCTGGCCAGCTTGCGCAGCTGGGGGATGGTGATGGCCCCGGCGTTGCCCTGGGTGTAGCCCGCGTACTCGATCTCGTCGTAGCCAAAGCGCTCCAGCTCCGCGAAGACCTTCGCGAAGCCGAGCGAGTTGACCTTGTCACGCAGCGAGTAGAGCTGGATGCCGAGGTGGCCCGGGGTGAGGACGCGCTCGCCCTTGCCGTGTCCGTGGCCATGACCGTGACCGTGACCGCCGCCGCGCTGGGATGTCGCGGCCGCGGGGGTGGCCGCCGCGAGTCCGAGAACGGCGGCGGCGCCGGTGCCCGCGGCCACGCCCAGCATGTTGCGCCGGCTGAGCTTGGCTGCGAGCTCCGGGTCGACTGACTTCTTGCGGCTCATGCGTGGAACTCCTTAGGTCAGTGCAGTCCTGCGAGAGTGAGAAGCAGGGATTTCACGTCGGTGGCCTCGGTGCGGCCGGTGACGGCTTCGGGGATGGAGCAGAGGATGAGCGGCCCTTCGTCGTCGCTCGTCGGCAGGCGGCCGTGGCTGCCGCGGATGGGTGAGGGGTCCAGGGGGACGACGGCCAGCCGGTAGCGCATGCCGAGCTTCTTGCGGGCGATGGCCTTGGCCGCCTTGACCTTCACGTACGGGTCGAGGGGGTCCATGAACAGCTCGACGGGGTCGTAGCCCGGCTTGCGGTGGATCTCGACGAGCTGGGCGAAGTCGGGCGCCTTGGCGTCGTCGAGCCAGTAGTAGTACGTGAACCAGGCGTCCGGTTCGGCGACGGCGACCAGTTCGCCGGAGCGCGGGTGGTCCAGGCCGTAGTTCTTCTTGCCCTGCTCGTCCAGGATCTCCTCGATGCCCTTGAGGTCCTTCAGCGCCTCACGGGTCGCGTCCAGGTCCTCGGGGCGGCGCACGTAGATGTGCGAGATCTGGTGGTCGGAGACGGCGAAGGCGCGCGACGCCATCGGGTCCAGATACTCCATGCCGTCCTGGGTGTGGACCTCCAGCAGGCCGGCGCGGCGCAGGGCCCGGTTGATGTCGACGGGCCGCGAGACGTTGGTGATGCCGTACTCGGACAGGGCGACGACGGTACGGCCTTCGGCGCGGGCGTCGTCCAGCAGTGGGCCGACCGCCGCGTCGAGGTCGCGGGCCGCCTGGTGGGAGCGGGGGTCGTCGGGGCCGTAGCGCTGGAGGTCGTAGTCCAGGTGCGGTAGGTAGCACAGGGCCAGGTCGGGGTGGCGGGTGTCGATGACGTGGCGGGTGGCGTCGATGATCCACTGCGAGGAGACGAGGTCGGCGCCGGGACCCCAGAAGTGGAAGAGGGGGAACGTGCCGAGTTTGTCGTGCAGTTCGTCGTGCAGGGCGGGCGGCCGGGTGTAGCAGTCGGGTTCCTTGCGGCCGTCCGCGTAGTACACGGGGCGGGGCGTGACGGTGTAGTCGGTGTCGGCGCCCATCGCGTACCACCAGCAGATGTTGGCGACGGTGTAGCCGGGGTGGGCACGGCGGGCGGCGTCCCAGAGTTTGTCGCCGGAGACCAGTCCGTTGTGCTGACGCCACAGGAGGACGTCGCCCAGTTCGCGGAAGTACCAGCCGTTACCGACGATGCCGTGCTCGGAGGGCAGGGTGCCGGTGAGGAAGGTGGACTGGGCGCTGCACGTGACGGCGGGCAGCACGGTGGTCAGTGGACCCTGCGAGCCCGCGGCGGCCAGCTTCTTGAGATTCGGCATGAACGCCAGGAGCTGGGGCGTGAGGCCGACGACGTCCAGGACCAGCAGGGGGGTGGGGCGCGGGGCGGCCTCGGGGGCGTCCGCGGTCGGCTCGGGGGTGGGGTCGGCGGTCACGGCAGCTCCTTGAGACCCAGGTCGACCAACAGGTCGCGGGCCAGCGTCAGTTCGGCGGCGATGCCCTCGGCGAGCCGGCCGCGTGAGCGGGGGCGCAGCTCGGGCGGGAGCGCCTGCCAGGTGTATGTCTCGACCTCCAGGTGGCGGGTCAGCGGTTCGGCGCCGCCGACGAGCCGGGCGAGGGTGTCCTGGAGTACGGGGAGGGTCGAGGTCAGGGGCGGGGCGGGGGGTGCGTGCAGCGGGACGTGGAAGTGCGAGCGCCAGGGGGCGCCGTCCGGCAGGGCCTCGCCGGCCAGGGCCTCTTCGAGGTCGTCGGTGCCGCGCAGCCCGGCCGCCGTCCGGGTGCGGGTCTGGTGCAGGAAGCGCGGTTCGGCGAAGGCGGCCAACGCCTCGCGTACCTCGGGCAGATGGGGGTGCTCGGCGTGCAGCGCGGCGGAGAGCTGGGCCTTGGGGATGGTGACGCCTGCGTCGGCGAGGGCCTTGAGGGCGGTCGCCGGGTCCTCGAAGGAGGTGGCGAGGTGGCAGGTGTCGACGCAGATGCCGATGCGGGCGCTGGCGATGTCGGTGAGCGGGCCGATCGCGTCGGCGGTGGTCTCGACGGTGCAGCCGGGCTCGGGTTCGAGCGCGATCCGGATGGATTTGCCGGTCAACTCCTCCAGGGCGTCGAGCCGTTCGGCGAGGGTCGTGAGCGCGGCGTGGGCGGTGCGGGCCGCTGCGTCGTCGAAGTCGGTGCGCCAGGCGAGCGGCAGCGTCGAGACGGAGCCCTCGGTGACGTCGTCGGGCAGCAGCGCGGCGAGGAGGCGGGCGAGGTCGGTGGTGTGGGCCAGGCGTTCGGGGTCGGCCCAGTCCGGTTTGTAGACGCGGTACTTGACCTCTTCGGCGCCGAACCCGTCGTAAGGGAATCCGTTGAGGGTGACGACCTCAAGGCCGCGCCGTTCCAACTCGCTTTTCAGCCCGCGCAGTTGGGCGGGGTCGTTGATGAGGGAGCGGGCCGCGCCCTTGGCGAGCCACAGGCCGATGCCGAGCCGGTCGCGGCCGAGGCGTTTACGTACCGGCTCGCAGTGGTCGCGCAGTTGGGCCAGTACGCCTTCGAGGTTCTCGGCGGGGTGGACGTTGGTGCAGTACGAGAGGTGGACGGTCGACCCGTCGGGGTGGCGGAAGCGCACGGGCTCACTCCCCGCCGCGCAGGATGGAGTTGCCCTCGTGCAGGGCCTCGGGCGCGGGGACGTCGAGCTGGAGTCTGCCGCTGAGGCCGTAGAACGCGACGGGGTTGCGCCAGAGCACCTTGTCGACGTCGTCCTCGGAGAAACCGGCCGCGAGCATCGCGTTGGCGACCTTGCGGGTCTTGAGCGGGTCGCTCTTGCCCCAGTCGGCGGCGGAGTTGACCAGGACGCGGTCGGTGCCGTGGTCGCGCAGCACGCGGACCATCCGGTCCTCGTCCATCTTGGTGTCGGGGTAGATGGAGAAACCGAGCCAACTGCCCGACTCCGCCGCGTCCTTGACGGTGGTTTCGTTGAGGTGGTCGAGCAGGACGTGCTCGGGGTCGAGGTTCGACTCACGTACGACGTCGATGGTGCGGCGCAGTCCGGTCAGCTTGTCGCGGTGCGGGGTGTGGACCATCGCGGGCAGCGCGTACTCGGCGGCGAGCTGGAGCTGGGTGGCGAGCGCGACGTCCTCGGCGGGGGTCACGGAGTCGTAGCCGATCTCGCCGACGGCGACGACGCCGTCCTTGACGAGATAGCGCGGCAGTTCGTCCAGGACGGGGGTGCAGCGGGGGTCGTTCGCCTCTTTGGGGTTGAGGGCGAGCGTGCAGTGGTGGGCGATGCCGTACTGCGCGGCGCGGAACGGCTCCCAGCCGAGCAGCGCGTCGAAGTAGTCGAAGAAGCTGGCGGGCGAGGTGCGGGGCTGGCCGAGCCAGAACGACGGCTCGACCAGCGCACGGACTCCGGAGGCGTACATCGCCTGGTAGTCGTCCGTGGTGCGGGAGGTCATGTGGATGTGGGGGTCGAAGATGCGCATCAGGACTCCTCGCCGGTCATGATCAGTACGCGGTGCAGGTCGGCGGGTACCGACCGGCCCGCCGCGGTGCGCTCGGACGCGAAGTCGGCGAGCATCCGGGCGAGTTCTCTGTCGCCGTGGGCGCGGCGTTGCGCGCCGGCGACGGCGGTGACGGGCACGCCGGTGAACAGGCACTTCAGTACGGCGTGCCGCCAGGCGTGCGGGTCGAGATGGTCGGCGGCGTACGGGCCGACGGCCGCCGCGACGAGTGTGGTGTCGTTGGTGCGCAGCGCGTCCTCGACGAGCGGCAGCGCGTCGGGGCCGGGGACGCGGTGCGGCAGGACGAGGAGTACGGCGCGGCGTTCGGCGGCGTTGCCCTGCTGGTAGAGGCGGGTGAGGGTGGCGAGGTCGGCGGCGGCGCGGCGCAGGAGCAGGGTGCGGACGGCATCGGCGTTCTCCTGGCCGCAGTGGCGGCCGGCGGCGGCGAAGCGCAGCTCCCAGCGGGGGACGGCAACGTTGTCGGGCTTCTCCCCCGGCGCCGGCGCCTCAGCCGTCTCAGCCGCCTCAGCCGCCTCAGCCGTCTCCGCCGCTTCGGCGAGCGCCTGGTCCAGCCAGGCGGTGGCCTTCGGGTCGAGCCGCCCGTCCAGCTCTTCGCGGTTCATGCCGATGCTCCCTTCGAGCGCAGGAAGTCCAGGGAGGTGCGGGCCATTTCGGGGCCGGCGTGCGAGTGGCGGGGCAACTCCACGACGGTCAGGCCCTGGTAGCCGGTGGCGGCGAGCGCGGCCAGCACGGGCGGGAAGTCGATCTCGCCGTCCCCGAACGGCAGATGCTCGTGCGTACCGCGCCGCATGTCCTCTATCTGTACGTGCCGCAGCCAGGGGGCGGCGTCCCGGACGCAGTCGGCGGGAGAGGCCGGTTCGAGGCACTGGCAGTGGCCGATGTCGAGTGTCAGGCCCAGGGGTTCGGGATCGCCGAGGAGCGTTCTGAGGCGGTGGAAGCCGGCGATGTCGGCGAGGAGATGGCCGGGCTCGGGCTCGATGGCGACGGGGATCCCGGCGGCGTGAGCGGCGTCGAGGACCGGGGTGATCGATTCCTCCAGCCGCTTCCAGGCGGTGTCCTGGTCGGTGCCCTCGGGAGTGATGCCGCTGAAGCAGTGCACGGCGTGCGCGCCGAGGTCGGCGGCGACCCGTACGGCGGTGACGAGCAGCGCGGTGCGCGCGGCGCGGCCGGCCGGGTCGGGGTCGAGCAGGGTGGGTCCGTGCTTGCGGCGCGGGTCGAGCACGTAGCGGGCACCGGTCTCGACGGTGACCCCGAGGCCCAGCTCCCTCAGCCGCGCGGCCACCTTGGCGGTGCGGGTGGCGAGTTCGGGGGCCAGCGGGTCGAGGTGCATGTGGTCGAGGGTCAGGCCGACACCGTCGTATCCGAGGTCGGCGAGCAGCCCGAGCGCGTCGTCCAGACGCAGATCGGTGAGCCCGTTGGTGCCGTATCCGTAGCGGATGGTCATGTCACACTCACCTTTTTCGCGAGCTTCCTGGCCAGCGGCACGAGCCCCATGACGGCGAGCCCGATCCCGGGCGCCCCGCCGCGCGCCGCGAGCGCGGCCTGGAACGGGATCATGGCCCGGATCCCGCCGCCGACGGCGCGCTGTGTGAGTTGCGGGGACGGGTTGAGCGCGGCGTGCAGGAAGGGCCGCCCGGCGGTGACGACGTACGCGGCGGCGAGCCCACCACCGACGAGCGCCCCGACACCGGGGCTCCGGGGCCGCCCGACCATCCCGCCGAGCACCCCGGTGACGACGAGCGCGGCGAGCGGTGCCCCGACGGACCCGCCGTACACCTCACGGCGCGAGACGGTGGTGACGGCGACGGTGTGCGCGCCGAGGAGGGCGGCGGGTACGAGGGCGGCGCGTGGCACGGCGGACGGGGTGGCGGTGGCGCCCTGACGGGCGGTGGAACCGGGCCCCGCGGCCGCGGCACCGCCCGCCCGGGTCGCCGTCCGGGCTACGGACTCGTGGCTCGGACGGGCCGAGTGGTCCGTCCGTCCGACCACCGAACCGTCGGCCCAGGCCAACAGCCGGGCGAGTACGCCCCGCCGCGCGGGCTGCGCGGTGAGACGGTCCGCCGGGCGGGCCGCTCGCGCGGCCACCGGCAGGCTCGTCGTGCCCCGTACGCGAGCGGCGCCGGACGTCGAACCGGCCGGAACGGAGCCGGCGGACCCGCTCGCCAAGGGCTCCACCGCCTTCGCCGTGCGCCCCCGGTGGGCCGACCGGCCCGGCGAACCGGCGGCCTTGGTCGCATCAGCAGCGGCCACCACCGGGCCGGCGGCCGAACGCGTCGCCGTCGCCCCCAGCAGCACGTCCAGCGCACGCGCCGCGCCCATCGCCGCCGGGCCCGCCGGGGTGTGTTTGAGGCGGAGGTCGTACGCCCAGACCGTGGCCGCCAGGGCCGTGCTCAGGGCCAGGGCCGGGCGGCCGGCGCGGGAGGCCAGGAGGAGGCCGGTGGCCGTCAGGCCGCCCGCCGCCGCCAGCGCGGCGTTCGGGGTGATGCGGCCCGAGGGGATCGGGCGGTGCGGGCGTTCGACGGCGTCCTCGTCGCGGTCGGCCCAGTCGTTGAGCGCCATCCCCGCCTCGTAGAGGCACAGGGACGCGCCGACGGCGAGCGCGGTACCGCGGTTGGGGCGGACCCCGGCGGTGGCCGCGCCGGCCAGGGCGTCGCCCGGGACCGTGAACAGCGCGGACACCCGCAGGAGTTCGGCCCAGGCACGCAACGTCACTTGCTCTCCTTCAGACGCTCGGCGAAGGCGAGGAGCGCGTCGAACTGTTCGGCCAGCGCGGCGGGTCCGCCGTCCGGGTCCTTGAAGTAGAAGCCCAGCTCGGGCAGCGGCCCGCTCAGCCCCACCTCGTGGGCGCGCGAGACCAGTCGGGCCAGGTCCAGTACGAGCGGCGCGGCGAGCGCCGAGTCGCAGCCCTGCCAGATGGTCTGGAGGATCATGCGGGAGCCGAGGAACCCGTCGAACGCGATGTGGTCCCAGGCGGTCTTCCACTCGCCGAGCGCGGGCACGTCGTCGATGTGCACCTCGCCCTCGGGCGCGATCCCGAGCGTGTCGGCGAGGACCCGTTCCTTGCCCGCGTTCTTGGCGGCTGCCGCCGCAGGGTCGGCCAGCGCCGCTCCGTCTCCGCCGCCCAGCAGGTTGGTGCCCGACCAGGCCCTGACGTCGAGTGCGCGCTGGACGAACATCGGGGCGAGCACGGAACGGAGCAGCGTCTGGCCTGTCTTGCCGTCACGGCCCGCGTGGGGAAGTCCGCTGGTCTCGACGGCGTCCGCGAGGGCCGCGCTGCGCAGCCCGGTCGACGGGGTGAAGTTGACGTAACCGCAGCCCGCCTTGAGGGCGGCCGCCGCGTAGAGGGAGCTGGCGGGCAGCCGCGGGTCGTCCGCGGCGGGCTCGGGCTCGGTGGAGGAGAGGTTGACGACGACGGCGCGTACGACGCCGGTGCGCCGGACGAAGGCGGTGATGTCGTCGGCGAACGCGGTGATCAGTTCGTCGTCGTCGCGGGTGTCGCCGGGCATCGGCCCGCCGAGGCGGATCTCGGCGTCGGCCGCTTCGAGTTCGGCGGCGATGGTGTTGGGCAGGCCGTGCGGCAGGACGCCCGCGGCGGTCAGTGCCTCGGCCCGTTTGGGCAGCGGGCAGCTGGCGGTGTCGTGTCCGCCGAAGACCAGCGAGGACAGTGCCGGGAGGCCCGAGTCCGCGAAGGGCGGGGTCTCGGCGACCATGCCGGTCGCCGGGTGGAGGCCGGCGGTGACCGCCGCGCATCCCGCCACGGCTGTCGTCGCGACGGAGCCGCGTGCTCCGACGAACCAGACTCCGGTACGTCCTGCAGTCGAATCGTTGGTGGTCACGGGCTGCCTCCCTGCCGGGTGGGTGTGTTGGTGGACGGCGGGCGGGGGGTACGGCGCCTCCCCGCCCGCCGCCGGCTGGCGGCCGGCCTCCTGGTGGGTTCGCCAGGAGGCCGGGTGGTCCTCCGAGGTACTAGGGCGTGTTGCGAAAGTAGCGCCGTCCGCCCGAAGGGCGGGGCCGACGACGTCTGGTGCGTGCGATCGCAAGGCGGAGGATCGTTCTCGTACTGGACGTACTTGGATGATTCCGACAACGCGGCGAGTGCGCGTGCCAGGCGTCGTCGGCCAGGCGGGACTTTCGAAACACGCCCTAGCGTGACCGGCAGTGTTCGCCCCGGAAGGAGCGCCGTCCGGTGCGTGCGATCGCAAGGCGGCCGGAAGTCCTTGTAGCGGAGCTACTTGGGCTTGTGGCCGACGCGGCGAGCGTGCGTGCGGGGCGGCGCGCCGGGGCAGAGCTTGCCGGGAGGGGCACTAGGAGGCCAGTTCCTTCAGTTGGATGTTCCGGAACGCGACCTGGTCGGCGGCACCATGGTTCTGGAGGCCGAAGTAGCCGTTCTTCAGGCTGCGTGCCGGGTCGGTGTTGGTGAAGTCGTTGATCTTGACTCCGTTGAGGATGACCTGGACCCGCTCACCCCGCACCTTGATCTCGTAGTTGTTCCACTGGCCCGGAGGCCGCAGAACCTGGTCCCTGGCCTTGATGTTGGCCGACTTGAAGCCGTAGATCGCGCCGGTGGTGCGGTCTGCCGCGTCGGTGGCGTCGATCTGGATCTCGTAGCCGTTGTTGACGGCCGACCAGGGGTCGTCGGAGGCCGGGAAGCCGATGAAGACACCGGAGTTGTCGTCTCCGTCCATCTTCCAGTCCATCTTGAGCGAGTACGCGCCGAGCTCCTTGGGCTGGTACCAGAGCATGCCCATGCCGCCCTCGGTGTGCAGCTCGCCGCCGCCGATGTTGAACTTGCCGGGTCCGGCCTGCTTCCAGCCTTCCAGGGTCTTGCCGTTGAAGATGTCCCGGTAGCCGGTGTCGGGCTTGCAGTTGGCCTTGACCTGGCCGGCCGCGTAGCGCAGGCCGCCGAGCAGGTGCTCACGGAAGGCCGGTTCGGCGTACGACTCCTTGGTGTGGCCGCCGCCGGTGTAGAAGGACCGGCCGCCCTCGTAGGTCTGGCACCAGGCGATCGGGTGGTCGCCCTTCATGGTGCCGCCCTGGTAGGTCGTCTCGTCGAGGGTGGCGAGGACCTTCACGTTCGAGCGGGGGTTGTCACGGTAGTTGTACCACTCGTCCGTGCGCTGCCACTCGTCGTCCAGGTGGCCGGTGGCGGGGTGGGTCTTGTCCTCGACCCGCACGGTGGCCTGCTGGATCTGCGGGTGCCCGGAGAAGTAGGCGCCGACCAGCTTGCCGTAGTAGGCCCAGTCGTACTCGGTGTCCGACGCGGCGTGCACACCCATGTAGGCGCCGCCGGTGGAGATGTAGTACTCGAAGGCCTTCTGCTGCTCGGGGTTGAGGACGTCACCGGTGGTGGAGAGGAAGACCACCGCGTCGTACCGGGCGAGGTTGTTGGTGGTGAACTGCGCCCCGGTCTCGGTGGCGTCGATGGTGATGTTGCTGCTCTTGCCCAGCTCCTTCAGGGCCTCGATCCCGGCGGGGATGGCGTCGTGGCGGAATCCGGCGGTCTTGGAGAAGACGAGGACCCGCTTCTCGGTCTTGCCGGCGGCCTGGTCGCTGATCTCGAAGTCGTCGAGGTCGTAGAGCGCGCCCTCGCCGCCCTTGAAGACGAGGAACAGCTCCGTGCTGGCCTTGGGCACCGAGCGCAGCGGTACGTCGATGTCCTGGAAGGTCTCCCAGCCGCCGGTCACCGGGATCGGCGCGGAGCCGAGGAGCTTGCCGGTGGCGGAGCCCGTACGTACTTCGAGGAATCCGCCCGAACCGCCGGAGGATATCCGGGCGGTGAGGGTCTTGGACCCGGTCAGGTTGTACGGCTTGAAGGAGATCCAGTCGTCGTTGCTGATGTCGCCGACGGTCTTGCCGCCGTTGGCCGCGGCCTTCTCGTAGGTCTTGATGCCCGACGAGTCGTTGAAGTGCTCGGCCTGCCGGTGGCGGGGCTGGAGCTGCACCTGGTCGTGCGTGGTGAGCGCGGCCTGGCCGCCGCCTCCGCCGTCGGTGTACTCGGCGTCGAGGACACCGAAGATGTCGGCGTTGGGGTCGTGCTCGCCGTCCGCCGGGGCGGTGATGGTGCCTTCGCAGCCCTTGGCCGAGGTGATCGGGTGGCCGTGGCTGTCGTGGCCGAGCACGTAGTTGACGGTGACCTTGGCGCAGTCGATCGGACCGTCCTCAGCGTCGGTGACCGTGACCTTGAAGGGCAGCTTGTCACCGAACTTGAAGAGGGCGCCGTCGGCGGGCACGGTGAGCGTCACCTTGGGCGCGGTGTTGCCGACCACGATCTTCACGGACGAGGTGCCGGTGTGACCCTTGGGGTCGGTGGCGGTCAGCGTCGCGGTGTAGGTGCCGTTCTTCTTGTACGCGTAGCTGGGGTTGGCCTCCGCGGACTTGCCACCGTCGCCGAAGTCCCAGGCGTACGTCAGCTCGTCGCCGTCCGCGTCCACGGTGCCCGCGGAGGAGAACTTGGCCCGCAGCGGCGCCGTTCCCGACGTCTTGTTCGCGGCGGCCACGGCCACCGGGGCCCGGCCGTCGGCGATGTTCTCGATGCGGTAGACCGCCGAGTTCTCGTCACCGCCGAACCAGGCGCGGCCGTAGTCGAGGACGTAGAGCGCGCCGTCGGGGCCGAACTCCATGTCCATGACCTGGGTGCCGGTCCACGGGAAGTCGTTGATCGAGGTGACGGTGCCGTCGGCGTCCTTCTCGATGCGCTTGATCCACTCGCGCCCGAACTCGCCGGCGAAGAAGTCGCCGTCGTACTCCTCGGGGAACTTCGCCGCGGAGTCCAGCTCCGGGTCGAAGTTGTAGACCGGGCCGCCCATCGGGGACTCGGAGCCGGTGCCGAACTCCGGAACGCTGCTGCCGTCGTAGGGAATCCAGGCGGGCTGGGACGGCGGCAGGTCGGTGAGACCGGTGTTGTGCCGCGAGGTGTTCTTCGGCGCCGCGCAGTCGAACGCCGCGCCGGAGGCACCGGTCCCGAAGTCGTAGTCGCGGTAGGCGTCGTTGTCGCCGGTGCAGAAGGGCCAGCCGAAGTTGCCGGCCTCGGTCATCCGGGCGAACTCGACCTGGCCGGACGGGCCGCGGGTGTCGGAGGCCGCTCCCGCGTCGGGGCCGTACTCACCGACGTAGACGATGCCGGTCTTCTGGTCGACGTTGATGCGGAAGGGGTTGCGGAAACCCATCCCGTAGATCTCGGAGCGGGTCTTGGCGGTGCCGGGGGCGAAGAGGTTGCCCTCGGGGACGGTGTACGAACCGTCCGCGGCGACCTTGATCCGCAGGACCTTGCCGCGCAGGTCGTTGGTGTTGCCGGAGGAACGACGGGCATCGAAGGCCGGGTTGCGGTTCGAGCGTTCGTCGATCGGCGTGTAGCCGTCGGAGGCGAAGGGGTTGGTGTCGTCACCCGTCGAGAGGTACAGGTTGCCCTGCGCGTCGAAGGCGATGTCACCGCCGACGTGGCAGCAGGTGCCACGGTTGGTCTCGATGTCGAGAACCTTCTTCTCGCTGGCCTTGTCGAGGGTGCCGTCCTCGTTCAGCGTGAAGCGGGAGAGCCGGTTGTACCCGTCGAAGGGGGCGAAGTCGGCAGCCGTGCCCGTCTCGGGTGCGTCACCGGCGGGGGTGTCGAGCACCGGGGAGTAGTACAGGTATATCGCGCGGTTCTCGGCGAAGCCGGGGTCGATACCGACGCCTTGGAGGCCTTCCTCGTCGTGTGTGTACACGTCGAGCTTGCCGGACACCTTGGTGGTGCCGGCCGCGTCGGTGATGCGCAGTGTGCCGTCGCGCGAGGTGTGCAGCACCTGACGGTCCGGCAGGACGGCGAGCGACATCGGCTCGCCCACCTCGTCGGCGCCCTTGGCGAGCGCGACCTGCTGGAAGGTGTCGGCCGGAGCCGCACCGCCGGGCTCGGCGGCCGCGGCGGGTACGGCGGAGACGGTGCCGGCTATCAGTGCGCCGGCCACGAGTGCGAGGAGGGATCTGGATCTATGACGTCTTCTGGGCACGAAAGTCCTCCGGGGGTGGGGCTGTTCGTACGTGCGGGTGCCGAGGAACGCCAAATGCCGCCCTCGGCGTGCGGGGAACACGTCCCGTGCGAGCAACGTGCCCCCTACATCTCGCTGGACGTTAGCCCGGTTGGTCCGCGCCGGAAAGACCTTGCGCAGCAATTGGGTTGAACTTTTTCCCAGTTGAGGACAAAGACAGAAATGGCAGGACGGACGGCCCGGCGGTGATTGCTGGCCACCGCCGGGCACGTCCCTGTCACCGCACCGTGCCGGCTACGTAGGCCCCTCCTTGAGCTGGATGTTCTTGAAGGCCACCTGGTCGTCGGCACCGTGGTTCTGGAGGCCGATGTGGCCGTCCTTCAGGCCGCGGGCCGGATCGGTGTTGGTGAAGTCGTTGATCACTTCACCGTTGAGGAACACCCGCAGGCGCTCGCCCTCGACCCTCAGCTCGTAGCTGTTCCACTCACCCGGCGGCTTGAGCGCCTTGTCCCTGGCCTCGATGTCGGCGGCCTGGAATCCGTACACCGATCCCGTGGTGCGGTCGTCGGCGTCGGTGGCGTCGATCTGGACCTCGTAGCCGTTGTCCACGGCCGAGTTGACGTCGTCGGAGGCCGGGAAGCCCACGAAGACGCCCGAGTTGTCGTCGCCGTCCATCTTCCAGTCGAGCTTGAGCGAGTACGAGGAGAGTTCCTTCGCCTCGTACCAGAGCAGGCCCATGCCGCCCTCGGAGCGCAGCTCACCGTCGACGATGTCGAACGTGCCCGGTCCGGCCTGCTTCCAGCCGTCCAGGGTCTTGCCGTCGAAGATGTCCGTGTACCCGGGGCCGGGGTCGGTGCCGCCGGTGGGCGCGCAGTCGGCCTCGACCTGTCCGGTGGCGTACTTCAGCCCGCCGAGCAGGTGCTCACGGAAGGCCGGTTCGGCGTACGACTCCTTGGTGTGGCCGCCGCCGGTGTAGAAGGACCGGCCGCCCCCGTAGGTCTGGCACCAGGCGATCGGGTGGTCGCCCTTCATCGTGCCGCCCTCGTAGCTCGACTCGTCCAGCGAGGCGAGTACGCGGGCCTGCTCACGGGGGTTGGTGCGGTAGTTGTACCACTCGTCCGTACGGTCCCAGGTGTCCTCAAGATGGGCCGTGGCCGGGTGCTCGTGGTCCTCGACCTTCACGGTCGCGGGCTGGATCGCCGGGTGGGAGTCGAAGTAGGCCCCCACCAGGCCGCCGTAGAACTCCCACTCGTACTCGGTGTCGGCGGCCGCGTGGACGCCCAGGTAGCCGCCGCCTGCGGCGACGTACTCCTCGAACGCCTTCTGCTGCTCGGCGCCCAGCACGTCCCCGGTGGTGGACAGGAACGCCACCGCGTCGTAGTTCGCCAGGTTCGAAGCCGTGAACGCGCCCGCGTCCTGTGTGGACTCGACCGTGATCCCGGCGCTCTCCCCCAGCTCCTTCAGGGCCGCGGTGCCGGCCTCGATGGAGTCGTGCCGGAAGCCCGCCGTCTTGGAGAAGACCAGGACCCGCTCGCCCGCCTCGGCGGGCGCGTCCCCGGTGATCTCGAAGTCGTCCACGTCGAAGAGGTCGCCCTCGCCGCCCGTGAAGGTCAGGACGAGGTCGGTCGGCTCCGCCGGGGCACCGGTCAGGGGCACCTCGACGTCCTCGAACGTGGTCCAGCCGCCGGTGGCGGGCACCTCGGCCGAGCCGAGGACATCGCCGTCGGCCGCGCCCGCCCGTACCTGAAGGGTGCCGCCGGCGCCGCCGGACGAGACCCGGGCGGTGAGCTTGGCCGCGCCCGCCAGGTGGTACGGCTGGAAGGAGATCCAGTCGCCGTTCGAGATACCGCCGACGGTCTTGCCGCCGTTGGCTCCGTCCCGTTCGGTGACGGTGGTGCCGGACGAGTCGTTGGCGTGCTCGGCCTGACGGTGCCTGGGCTGGATCTCGGACTGGCCGTGACCGGTGAGCGCGGCCTGGCCGCCGCCCCCGCCGTCGGTGTACTCGGCGTCGATCACTCCGAATATGTTGGCGTTGGGGTCGTGTTCGGCGTCGGCCGGCGCCGTGATGGTGCCCTCGCAGCCGGTCTTCGAGGTGATCGGGTGACCGTGGTTGTCGTGGCCGAGGATGTAGCGGACGGTGACCTTGGAGCAGTCGATTCCCCCGGCGGCGCTGTCTTCGGGATCGGTCACCGTGACCTTGAACGGCAGCTCGTCACCGAAGTTGAACAGCGTGCCGGGCGCGGGCAGTTCCAGCTTCACCACGGGCGCGGTGTTGCCGACGACGACCTGCACGGAGGCGGTGCCGGTGAGCCCGCCCGGGTCCTTCGCGGTGACGGTCGCCGAGTAGGTGCCGTTCTCCTCGAAGGTGTGGGTCGGGTTCGCCTCGGTGGAGGTCTTGCCGTCGCCGAAGTCCCAGGCGTACGTCAGCTCCTCACCGTCCGCGTCCTCGGTGCCCTCCGACGAGAAGGCCACCTCCAGCGGTCCGGTGCCCGACGTCTTGTCGGCCGCCGCGACGGCGATGGGCGCGTAACCCTCGGTGGCGTTCTCGATGCGGTAGAGCGCCGAGTTCTCGTCGCCGCCGAAATAGCCGGTGCCGTAGTCGAGGACGTAGAGCGCGCCGTCGGGGCCGAACTCCTGGTCCATGACCTGGGTGCCGGACCAGGGGAAGTCGTTGATCGAGTCGACGGTGCCGTCGGCGCCCTGGTCGATGCGCTTGATCCACTTGCGGCCGAACTCGCCGGCGAAGAAGTTCCCGTCGTACTCCTCGGGGAACTTGACCGGTGAGTCGAGAGCCGCGTCGTAGTGGTAGACGGGACCGCCCATCGGGGACTCGGAGCCGTCGCCGAACTCCGGGACGCTGTTCCCGTCGTACGGGATCCAGGCGGCCTGGGACGGCGGCAGGTCGGTGAGGCCGGTGTTGTGCGGCGAGTCGTTCTTGGGCGCCGCGCAGTCGAAGGCCGCGCCGGAGGTGTTGGTGGCGAAGTCGTAGTCCTTGAAGGGCTCGTTGTCGCCGGTGCAGTACGGCCAGCCGAAGTTGCCCGCCTCGGTGACGCGGGCGAACTCGACCTGGCCGGCCGGTCCGCGGTCCGGGTCGGCCGCGCCCGCGTCGGGACCGTAGTCGCCGACGTAGACGACGCCCGTCTCCTTGTCGACGGAGATCCGGAACGGGTTGCGGAAGCCCATGGCGTAGATCTCGGGCTTCGTCTTCTCCGTGCCGGGGGCGAACAGGTTGCCCTCGGGCACGGTGTACGAGCCGTCGTCGGCGACCTTGACGCGCAGCACCTTGCCGCGCAGGTCGTTGGTGTTGCCGGAGGAACGACGGGCGTCGAAGGCCGGGTTGCGGTCCGGCCGGTCGTCGATCGGCGTGTAGCCGTCGGAGGCGAACGGGTTGGTGTCGTCGCCCGTCGACAGATACAGGTTGCCCTGCGCGTCGAAGGCGATGTCACCGCCGACATGGCAGCACGTGCCGCGCGACGCGGGCACGTCGAGCACCTTCTTCTCGCTGGCCTTGTCGAGGGTGCCGTCCTCGTTCAGCGTGAAGCGCGAGAGCCGGTTCACTCCGTCGAAGGGGGCGAAGTCGGCGGCCGTGCCCGTCTCGGGCGCGTCGCCCGCGGGGGTGTCGAGTTCGGGCGCGTAGTAGAGGTAGACGGCCCGGTTCCGGTCGAAGCCGGGGTCCACGCCGACTCCTTGAAGTCCTTCCTCGTCGTGGCTGTACACGTCGAGCTTGCCGGACACCTTGGTGGTGCCGCCCTCGTCGGTGATGCGCAGTGTGCCGTCGCGCGAGGTGTGCAGCACCTGACGGTCGGGCAGCACCGCGAGGGTCATCGGCTCGCCCGCTTCTTCGGCGCCCTTGGCCAGGGTCACCTGCTGAAACGTGGGGGCGGCGGCCTGTCTTCCCGGGTCGGCGGCGTTGGCCGGCACCGCACTGAGGGTCGACCCCGCGAGCAGGGCGCCGGTCAGCAGTGCGAGTAGGGATCGGCCTCTGGGACGTCGTTGACTGTGCACGAGAGTCCTCCGGAAATGCCTGTCGTACGTGCGGGTCTCCGAGGAGGAAAGGAGCGTGGGGCTCGCCTCGGGTGGGGGGATGGGGGGAGTGCTCGTCCAAGCACCCGTGGTCCCGCATCGGTTGCACTCGGTCCGCTGTCTCGCCGGGGCGCGCCGTCGCACCGGAGATCAACATGTCCTGTACATATCAGCGACCGTAACTCTGTTCGTCCCGGACGGAAAGCCCTTGCGCGGCGGTGAAGTTCAACTTTTTCCCGCCTCAGGACAAAGGACTTCCGGGCATGCCGGACGGCCCGGCGGTGAACTCTCCACCGCCGGGCTCGTGTTGGGCTGAGCCCTCGTAGCGCCGGCTACTCGCCGCCGCCGAAGGCCGCGTCGAACGACGCGGTGGGCCGGTCGAAGTCGAACCGCTTCAGATCGGCGAGCGCCTCGGGCGCGCCGGCGAGCCGGTCCATACCGGCGTCCTCCCACTCGACCGAGATCGGGCCCTCGTAGTTGATCGCCCCCAGCATGCGGAAGACGTCCTCCCACGGCACGTCGCCGTGCCCGGCCGAGACGAAGTCCCAGCCGCGCCGCGGATCGCCCCACGGCAGGTGCGAACCGAGCCTGCCGTTACGGCCGTCGAGACGCTTGCGCGCCTCCTTGCAGTCGACGTGGTAGATCCGGTCCCGGAAGTCGTAGAGGAATCCGGTCGGGTCCAGGTCCTGCCAGACGAAATGGCTCGGGTCGAAGTTCAGCCCGAACGCGGGCCGGTGGTCGACCGCTTCGAGCGCGCGCTTCGTCGTCCAGTAGTCGTACGCGATCTCGCCCGGGTGGACCTCGTGGGCGAAGCGCACACCCTCGGTGTCGAAGACGTCGAGGATCGGGTTCCAGCGCTCCGCGAAGTCCTCGTACCCGCGCTCGATCATGCCGGGCGGCACCGGCGGGAACATCGCCAGCAGATGCCAGATCGACGAACCGGTGAAGCCGATGACCGTGTTGACACCGAAGGCCGCGGCGGCCCTGGCGGTGTCCTTGATCTCGGCGGCGGCCCGCTGACGTACGCCTTCGGCCTCCCCGTCGCCCCAGATACGGGACGGCAGGATGTTCTGGTGGCGCTCGTCGATGATGCTGTCGCAGACCGCCTGCCCGACCAGGTGGTTGGAGATCGCCCAGCACTTGAGGCCGTACTTGTCGAGCAGCTCGTGGCGGCTCTGCAGATAGCCCGGATCGGTCAGCGCCTTGTCGACCTCGAAGTGGTCGCCCCAGCAGGCCAGTTCCAGACCGTCGTAACCGAAGTCACGGGCGAGCCGGCAGACCTCTTCCAGTGGCAGATCGGCCCACTGACCGGTGAACAGCGTGAACGGGCGTGGCATACGGACCTTCCCTCAAGACTCGGTTCCGGACGGGGCCGGCACGGGTGTGTAGACGGAGTTCTTCTCCGCGCTGTCCTCCACGGCGGCCAGCACCCGCTGGACCTGGAGACCGTCGGCGAAGGAGGGCGCGGGATCGGTTCCGGCGGCGATCGCCTCGACCAGATCCTTGGCCTGGTGCACGAAGGTGTGCTCGTAGCCGAGCCCGTGGCCCGGCGGCCACCAGGCCTCCAGATACGGGTGTTCGGACTCGGTGACCAGGATCCGCCGGAAGCCGGCGGTGACCGCGGGCTCCGACTCGTCGTGGAACGACAGCTCGTTGAGCCGCTCCAGATCGAAGGCGAGCGAACCGCGCTCGCCGTTGATCTCCAGGCGCAGCGCGTTCTTGCGTCCCGCGGCCATCCGGGTGGCCTCGAAGGACGCCAGCGCCCCGGAGGCGAGCCGCCCCGTGAACAGGGCGGCGTCGTCCACCGTGACCGGGCCGGCCTCCGCACCGCCGGTCGCCGAGAGACCGGCCGACGCCCCTGACAGCAGCGGCCGTTCGCGTACGAACGTCTCCGTCATCGCCGAGACCCCGACCAGCGGCTCCCCCGCCAGAAACTGCGCCAGGTCCACGATGTGCGCGCCCAGGTCGCCGAGCGCCCCCGACCCCGCGTGCTCACGCTTGAGCCGCCAGGTGAGGGGGAACTCGGCGTCGACCAGCCAGTCCTGGAGGTAGGTGACCCGTACGTGCCGCAGCGCGCCGAGCCGTCCCTGCTCGATCAGCTTGCGGGCGTACGCGATGGCGGGCACCCGCCGGTAGTTGAAGCCCACCATGGCCAACTGGCCACGGGACCGGGCCGCATCGGCGGCCCTGACCATGGCCTCGGCCTCGGCGACCGAGTTGGCCAGCGGCTTCTCGCACAGGACGTGCTTGCCCGCCTCCAGCGCGGCGATGGCGATCTCCGCGTGGCTGTCCCCCGGTGTGCAGATGTCGACCAGTTGCACGTCGTCACGCGCGATGAGGGCGCGCCAGTCGGTCTCCGCGGCGGCCCAGCCGAGTCTGTCGGCTGCCGAGCGGACGGCCGTCTCGTCCCGCCCGCAGATGGCGGCGAGGTGCGGTCGCATCGGCAGATCGAAGACATGTCCCGCCGTGCGCCACCCCTGGGAGTGGGCGGCACCCATGAACGAGTATCCGATCATGCCGACACCGAGTGGCGGCGGTGCGCCGGCTTCCTTCTCCGACGCTTCCCTGCTGGTCATAAGGGAGTACTCCTCGTCTTTCGCACGTGTGGGGGCTAGGTTCTTCCGTTCGGACGGTGCCGGACCCGCAGGGTCCGGCACCGTCCGAACGGGTGGCCCCAGGGGGGATCAGGCCCTGACTGGCGGAGCCGGTCAGCTGAATCCCTGGGGCAGGTACTCGTCGATGTTCGTCTTGTCGACGACCGCCGAGAACAGGGTGACCTGGGCCGGGATCTCCAGCCCGGCCATGCCGCTGACACCCTTGCCCTGGCCGAGCGCGCGGGCCAGGTCGATCGCGGACGAGGCCATGATCGGCGGGTACAGCACGGTCGCCTTCAGGACGCTGTTGTCGGCCTTGATGGCGTCCATGGCCGCCTTGGCACCGGCGCCGCCGACCATCAGGAAGTCGTCACGGCCGGCCTGGTCGATGGCGCGCAGGGCGCCGACTCCCTGGTCGTCGTCGTGGTTCCACAGGGCGTCGAACTTCTTCTGCGCCTGGAGGAGTTGGGCCATCTTGGCCTGGCCGGACTCGACGGTGAAGTCGGCCGCCTGACGGGCGACCTTCTTGATGTTGGGGTAGTTCTTGAGCGCGTCGTCGAAGCCCTGGGTGCGCTGCTTGGTCAGCTCCAGGCTGTCGGGGCCCGACAGTTCGATGACGGTGGCGTTGGCCTTGTCCTTCAGCTTCTCGCCGATGTAGTTGCCGGCGTTGACGCCCATGCCGTAGTTGTCGCCGCCGACGTAGCAGCGGAACGCCTGCGGGTCGGCGAAGATCCGGTCCAGGTTGATGACGGGGATGCCCGCGCGCATCGCCTTGAGACCGGCCTGGGTCAGGGCCTTGCCGTCGGCCGGCAGGATCACCAGGACGTCGACCTTCTTGTTGATCAGGGCGTCGATCTGGCCGATCTGGGCGGCCGTGTCGTTCGAGCCCTCGGTGATGTCGAGCGTGACGTCCGAGTACTTCTTCGCCTGCGCCCTGGCGTTCTCGTTGATCGCGTTGAGCCAGCCGTGGTCGGCCTGGGGGCCGGCGAAGCCGATGGTGACGGCCTTGCCGGGCTTGTCGTCGACGGCCGGCTCGTTCTTCGCTGCGGGCTCGTCCTTCTCGTTGCTCGTGCAGGCGGTGAGGAGGGCACCCGCGGAAATGGCGGCGGTGCCGAACAGCAGGCCTCTACGGCTCGTTTCTGGCATGACGGTTCAGACCCTTCATGGAGCGGTACGTCGGAAGCGGTGCGTCGGGAAGCGGTACGAGGTCGGGCCCCGGGGTGCGGGGTCAGCCCTCGCCGTTGCGCGCCGTGCGGCGCTGGACCAGTACGGCGGCGACGATGATCGCGCCCTTGGCGATCTGCTGGACGTCGCTCTGCAGGTTGTTGAGAGCGAAGATGTTGGTGATGGTGGTGAAGATCAGGACACCGAGCACGGAGCCGACGATCGTGCCGCGGCCACCGCTGAGCAGGGTGCCGCCGATGATCGCCGCCGCGATGGCGTCGAGTTCGTACAGGTTGCCGTTCGTGTTCTGGCCGGAGCCGGAGAGCACGATCAGCATGAAGGCGGCGATACCGCAGCAGAGTCCGGACAGCAGGTACAGGTAGAGCCGCTGCCTGCGGACGTCGATGCCGGCGAGGCGGGTCGCCTCCGCGTTGCCGCCGACCGCGACGGTGCGCCGGCCGAAGGTGGTGCGGTTGAGCACCAGCCAGCCGATGACCGTCACCACCGCGAAGATGATGACGAGCGGCGGGATCCCGAGGATGTACGAGTCGCGGGCGCCGAGGTCGAGCACCGACTCCAGGGTGATGATCTGGGTGTTGCCGTCGGTGATCTGGAGGGCCAGACCACGGGCGGACGCCATGATCGCGAGAGTGGCGATGAACGGTGCCATGCCGCCGTACGCGATCAGTACCCCGTTGACCAGACCACAGGCCAGACCCACGATGATCGCGGTGAACAGGATGCCGGCGAAGCCGTACTCCTGGGTCGCCAGGGTCGTCGCCCACACCGAGGCCAGGGCCACGATCGCGCCGACCGACAGGTCGATACCGCCGCTGGTGATGACGAACGTCATGCCGACGGTGACGACACCGATGATCGACGCCTGGGTGAGCACCAGTTGGAGATTGCTGGTGTCCAGGAACTGATCGGGCTTGGTGATGCCGCCGACGACTATCAGGGCGGCGAGCACGCCGAGCAGCGAGAGGGTACGGAAATCGAGACGCAGTCCGAGCGGCGGCCGGCCCCCAAAACCTCCCGGGGTCTTTCCGGCGGGCTTGGTCGGCGGCACGGGTACGGCGTCGGCGGGTGCGGCGTCGGGCCCGCCCTGCTGCGCCTCAGAGGCAGGCTGTTTCATGGCGTCGGGCTCCCTTCCATCACAAGGTCGAGTACACGGTGCTCGTCCAGCTCCTGGGCCGGGGACGTGTGCACGACACGTCCCTCCCGGAGCACCAGCACCCGGTCGGCGAGGCCAAGGACCTCGGGGACCTCACTGGAGACGAGCAGTACGGCGAGGCCGTCGTCGGCCAGCCGGCGGATCACGGAGTAGAGCTCGGCGCGGGCGCCGACGTCCACACCGCGGGTGGGTTCGTCGAGAAGCAGCACCCGGCAGCCACGCAGCAGCCAGCGGGCGAGGACGGCCTTCTGCTGGTTGCCGCCCGACAGGGTGCGGATGACCGCGTCCGGGTTGTCGGGGCGCAGGGAGAGTTCCTGGGTGGCGGCCCTGGCGGCCTTGCGCTCGGCGGCGCTGTCGAGCCAACCACCGCGCGAGAAGCGGGACATGGACGACACCGACACGTTACGGGTGACCGATTCGATGAGCAGCAGGGCCTGGGCCTTGCGCTCCTCGGGGGCGAGGCCGAGTCCGGCCCGTACGGCGGCGCGGACGCTGCCGGGCTTCAACTCCTGGCCGTCGACCAGCACTCGGCCGGCCGTGGGCTTGCGGGCGCCGAAGATGGTCTCCAGGATCTCGGAGCGTCCGGAGCCGACGAGACCCGCGAGGCCGACGATCTCGCCGGGCCGCAGTTCGAGGTCGACCGGTTCGAACTCCCCTTCCCTGGTGAGCCCTTCGGTCCGGAGTATGGGCTCGCCGCGCGGGGCGTCGGCGACCGAGGGCCGGTCGGGGAAGACGTACGCGACCTCCCGGCCGGTCATCAGGGCGACGACCTCGCTGGTGGGGGTCTGCTTCGCGGGCAGACCCACGGCGACGGTACGGCCGTCCTTGATGACGGTCACGCGGTCGCCGATCCGGCGGATCTCCTCCAGGCGGTGGGAGATGTAGATGACGGCGACACCGTCGGCGGTGAGGGTGCCGACGATACGGAAGAGGTTGTCGACCTCGTCCGGGTCGAGCGCCGCCGACGGCTCGTCCATCACGATGAGCCGTACGTCGTGGGAGAGCGCGCGGGCCATGGAGACGATCTGCTGGTGCGCGGCGGAGAGTTCACCGACGGGGCGGCCCGCCGGGATCTCGGGGTGGCCGAGCCGTGCGAGCAGCGCGGTGGTGGCGGTCCTGGCCTCGCCGCCCTTGACGATGAAGCCGGCGGCGGTCGGTTCGTGCCCGAGGAAGATGTTCTCGGCCACCGACAGGCCCTCGACGAGGTCGAGTTCCTGGTAGATGGTCGCGATACCGAGCTTCATCGCCGCGATGGGCGACTTGAGTTGGACCTCTTCGCCGCGCCAGGTGATGACACCGTCGTCGGGCTGGTGCGCGCCGGCGAGCACCTTGATCAGTGTGGACTTGCCGGCCCCGTTCTGGCCGAGCAGACAGTGGACTTCGCCTGCCTGAACCTCCAGGTCCACGCCGTCCAGGGCGCGGACGCCCGGGAACAGCTTGGTGATGCCGGACATGGTGAGCAGGCTGCCTTCGGGTGGTGCTGGTGCCATGGCGTATCCCCTCGGCGGATGCGGCCGGTGAGCGGGCGTGCGGATGTGCGGAACAGGGCGGTGGGTGGTGCGAGTGGTGCGGGTGGTGCGGCTCGTACCGCTGGTGTTTTTGTTGCCTTTTTTGCTGTTATTTCGGTGTTACGGGGTGAAGCGTGTGCCGTACGGCCCGACGTCGGGGTGCCGCTGTCAGGCCGGGGAGAAGAGGTGGTCGCTGATGAGCCGGGCCGCGCCGGTGACTCCGGCGGTCGGCCCCAACTCCCCGAGAACGATGGGGAGATTGCCGGTGGCCAGCGGAAGTGACTGGCGGTAGACCTGGGTACGGACGCTGGCCAGCAGGGTGTGGCCGAGTCCGGTCACCCCGCCGCCGATCACGACGAGGCCCGGGTTGAAGAAGCTGACGAGTCCGGCGATGACCTGGCCGACCCGGTTGCCGCCCTCGCGGATGAGGTAGAGGGCGGTGGGGTCGCCGGCCGCGGCGGCCACGGCGACGTCGGCGGCGGTGAGCCGGCCGGCCGCTTCGAGACGCGCGGCGAGTTCGGCGGAACGGCCCGTACGGGCGGCGTCCTCGGCGTCCCTGGCCAGCGCGGCACCGCTGAAGTGGGCTTCCAGGCAGCCCCTGTTGCCGCAGACGCAGGCGCGTCCGTCGGGCTCGACCCGGATGTGGCCGATGTCGCCCGCGCTGCCGGTCGTACCGCGGTAGACCTCGCCGCCGACCACGATGCCGCAGCCGATACCGGTACCGATCTTGACGCAGAGGAAGTCGCCCACGGAGCGCGCTACACCCGCGTGCTGCTCCCCCATCGCCATCAGGTTCACGTCGTTGTCGACCATGACGGGGCAGCCGAGATCCTGGCTGAGCGCCTCGCGTACGGGGAAACCGTCCCAGCCCGGCATGATCGGCGGCGCGACCGGCACACCTTCGGGGAAGCGGACCGGGCCCGGGACGCCGATTCCGGCGCCGTCGTACCCGTCGGCGAGTCCGGAGGCCTTGAGCTTGGCGGCCATCGCGAGCACCTGCTCGAAGACGGCGACCGGACCCTCGCGGACGTCCATGGGGTGGTTGACATGGCCGAGCACTTCGAGTTCGGCGTTGGTGACGGCGACGTCGATGGACGTGGCGCCGATGTCCACCCCGAGGAAGCGCAGGGCGGGCGCGAGCCGGATGTTGTGGGAGCGGCGGCCGCCGCGCGAGGCGGCGAGTCCGTCGGCGACGACGAGCCCGGTCTCCAGCAGCCGGTCGACCTCCACGGCGAGCTTGGAGCGGGAGAGGTCGACCTGATCGCCGAGCTGGGCGCGGGAGTTGGGCCCACCGTCACGCAAGAGCCGGAGCAGTCGCGCCTGATGAGCGTTCGCGGGTCGTGCGGTCATACGTCTCACGCGCCCCTCCCCGCCTCTCTGCTGTGTGTGCGTCGCTACGTCGGGTGTCGTTTCGACGGGCTTTCGAGGGGAACGTAGCAGCGCTTTCCCCGAGTGGGAAGAAGTTGCGCAGGAATCGCCCCCAACTTTCTCCACAGTCAGGACAAAGACGTTTCACGGTCCGCCGGGACGGGCCACCGGCGGGCGCACCGGGGGCCGTTCGCGCGAGTGGGCGACCGGCCGTTCCGGCGCATGCGAAAGGCGCCCCCGCGACCCGCCGGAGGCGCCTCACTACTCATTCGCACACGTGCGAATACGTCAGGCCGGGGCGTCCCCGCGGTGGTGGTACGTGGTGCGCGTCTGCTCGGTGTGGGAGCGCATGACCGCCGTCGCGGCCTGCTCGTCCCGCGCGGAGATCGCCGCGATCAGGGCCCGGTGCTCGATCCAGGACTGCTTGCCGCGCTGCCGCGCCACCGGCGTGTAGTACCAGCGCACCCGACGGTCCACCTGCGCCGCCAGCTCCGCCAGGACGACGTTCCCGGCCAGCTCCATCACCTTCGCGTGGAACGCCGCGTTGGTGGCGACCGTGAGGTCCACGTCGTCGTCGGCCACCGACCGCTCGCCCTTGGCGCAGAGCGCCTCAAGCGCGGCGATCCCCGCCGAGCCCGAATTCGCTGCCGCAAGCCTCGCCGCCTCGGCCTCCAGGAGCGTACGGACCGAGAGCAGCTGGTCCGCCTCCGCCTCCGTCGGCTCGTGGACGAACGCGCCCTGGGCGGGCCGCAGATCGACCCACCCCTCGGTGTTCAGCCGCTGGAGCGCCTCGCGTACGGGCTGGCGGGAAACCCCGAGATGGCCGGCGAGTTCGCTCTCCACCAGATGCTGTCCGGGCCGCAGTTGGCGGACGGTGATGAGTTCGAGCAGGGCCTCGTAGACGCGCTCACGCAGCGGGCCAGGGCGTTCGAGTTTGGGCACTGAGCCCTGAGGCAGTCCTGCGGACAACATTGCGGTCCCCCATCCTGGCTGATCCACGGCAAAGATCTCGGCAACAGACAGCAACGATTGGCTATCGTCTACAGTCTACCGAGAACCGTAGCGGATCAGGGGCAGCGGATGACTTGCCCGGCGTAAGAGAGATTTCCGCCAAAGCCGAAAAGCAGGGCCGGAGCGCCGGATTCCACCTCGCCGCGCTCCACGAGCTTGGACAGCGCCATCGGGATCGACGCGGCCGAGGTGTTGCCGGAGTCCACGACATCGCGTGCGATGACCGCGTTCACCGCGCCGATCTTCTGTGCGACGGGCTCGATGATCCGCAGGTTGGCCTGGTGCAGTACGACGGCGGCCAGATCCTCGGGCGCGATGCCCGCGCGCTCGCAGACCTTGCGGGCGATCGGCGGCAGCTGGGTGGTGGCCCAGCGGTAGACGGACTGGCCCTCCTGCGCGAAGCGGGGCGGGGTGCCCTCGATCCGTACGGCGTTGCCCATCTCGGGCACCGAACCCCACAGCACCGGGCCGATACCCGGCTCCTCGCCCGGCCGGACGGCCTCGACGACCGCCGCGCCCGCGCCGTCACCGAGCAGGACACAGGTGGTGCGGTCGGTCCAGTCGGCGATGTCGGCCATCTTGTCGGCGCCGACGACCAGCGCGCGGGTCGCCGCACCGGCCCGTACGGCGTGGTCGGCGGTGGCGAGCGCGTGGGTGAAGCCGGCGCAGACCACATTGAGGTCCATCACGGCCGGTGAGCCCATGCCGAGCCGGGCGGCGACGCGGGCGGCCATGTTCGGTGACCGGTTGATCGCCGTGGACGTGGCGACCAGGACGAGGTCGATGTCGGCGGAGGTCAGACCGGCGGCGGCGAGCGCCTTCGCCGCGGCGTGCGCCGCCAGCTCGTCCACGGACTCGTCGGGCCCCGCCACATGCCGCGTCTTGATGCCGACGCGGCTCCTGATCCACTCATCAGTGGTGTCGACCATGCCCGCCAGGTCGTCGTTGGTGAGCACCTTGGCGGGCTGGTAGTGCCCGAGCGCGGCGATACGAGTGCCGGTCATGCCCGGGACCCCCTCTTCGGTCGACGTCAGGAGTTCCCCAGTCTCGTCAGCGACTCACGAGTAAGGGGGCAGGTGACCCGACAGGATTCCCGGCCTCGTCTTGGAGACTCCGGATCATCCGGCGTTGCCCGAGGTCACCTCGCTCACCTCACCCGGTGAACAGCTGGGTGGCCTTACGGACCAGTTCGTACAGACCGTACGCGAGAGGGACGCCCACCCAGAGCCAGGCGAAGACGGTCAGCGGGGTCCGCCGGGACTCAGACACTGCGCTGCCGCTCTCCGGTGCTGTGGTCATCGGGGATCTCCTTCGGTGGCTGCGACTCGGTTCCGGCGTTGTTCCCGGGCGGGGCGGTCTCCGGCTCGTGATGACGCGGGTGTACGGGGCGGACCAGCTCGTTGGCCACGAACCCGACGACGAGCAGCCCGATCATGATGGTCAGCGAGAGCCCGTACAGCCCGGGGCCGCTCTTGCCCGCCTCCTCCTGGCTGTCGGCGACCCGGTTGACGATGAGCGGACCGAGGACGCCGGCCGCCGACCAGGCGGTGAGCAGCCGGCCGTGGATCGCGCCCACCTGGTAGGTGCCGAACAGGTCCTTGAGGTAGGCGGGGACGGTGGCGAAGCCTCCTCCGTAGAAGGAGAGGATCACCAGCGCGCAGATGATGAAGAGCGGTTTGGACGTGTCGCCGAACTGCGCGATCAGCAGATACATCAGGGCGCCGACGCCGAGGTAGAGGCGGTAGGTGTTCTTCCGGCCGATCACGTCGGAGGTGGACGACCAGCCGATCCGGCCCGCCATGTTGGCCGCCGACAGCAGCGCGACGAAACCGGCCGCGGCCGAGACGGAGACCGGCGTGGCGGTGTCGGCGAAGAAGTCGGTGATCATCGGCGCGGCCTTCTCAAGGATGCCGATGCCCGCGGTGACGTTCATGCACAGGACGACCCACAGCAGCCAGAACTGCGGTGTGCGCACCGCCGACCTGGCGGAGACCCGCGCGGTGGTGATCAGGGCCGACTCGGGCGCGACCGCCGCCCTGGGCGCCGTGTCCGGTCGTGGTACGCGGATCAGCAGGACGCCGAGCAGCATGAACACCGCGTACACCAGGCCGTGTACGAGGAACGCCTTGGCGATGCCGTCGCTGGTGGAGCCGAACGACTGGAGCATCTGCGCGGACCACGGCGAGGCGATGAGCGCGCCGCCGCCGAAGCCCATGATCGCGATGCCGGTCGCCATGCCGGGCCGGTCGGGGAACCATTTGATCAGCGTCGATACGGGCGAGATGTAGCCGATGCCGAGTCCGACGCCGCCGACGAAGCCGTAGCCGAAGACGATCAGCCAGAACTGTTCGGTCGCGGCGCCGAGCGCGGAGAGCAGGAAGCCGGACGAGAAGCAGACGAGTGCGACGGTCATCGCCCAGCGTGGGCCGTTGCGTTCGACGAGGGTCCCGCCGAAGGCGGCGGACAGGCCGAGCATCACGATGCCCAGCTGGAAGGGCAGGGCGCTCTGGGTGCCGGAGAGGCCGAGCGCGGATTCCAGCGGCGGCTTGAACACGCTCCAGGCGTAGGCCTGGCCGATCGACAGATGCACCGACAGCGCTGCGGGGGGTACCAGCCAGCGGCTCCAGCCGGCCGGGGCGAGTGGTGGGGTCATGGTCGCGCACTCTAGGAACGGCCCCGGCCGTTTGGGAAGATCTCTGACCCGCTGTTCACGTCGGCCGTGTTCCGCGCCGAGGAACTTCGCGTGGGCGTTCATGAGGTCGTGCTCGCGCGCCTGACGGGGAAACCGTGTGCGCGAGCGGCGACCGCGACGACCAGTACCGGAATGAGGAGGGCGAGGACGGTCCAGGGGAAGGACATGGGGCCGACCAAGCCGAGGAGGACGCCACCGGCGACTCCGCCGCCGGCCATGGCCACGTTCCACAGGGTGACGAGTGCGGCTTGCGCGGAGTCCGCCGACTCGCCCCCCGCGTCGCCCGCGGCGGTCTGGAGAAGGGTGGGGACACCTCCCCACCCGAGGCCCCACAGCGTCACCGCGAGGTAGACCAGAGCGGGACTGCCGGCCGGTACCGCCAGGATGACCGCCGCCACGGCGACCAGCAGGGTGCCGCCGATGGTCAGGGTTCGCAGCCGGCGGTTGATGTGCGCGGCCACGATCCAGATGCTCACCAGGGAGGCGGCGCCGAAGAGCAGCAGCACGAGGTCGGTGGAATCGCCCATGCCGAGCCGGTCGAGAAACGTGGCGATGTACGTGTAGAGGATGGTGTGGGCCAGCACGAATACCAGAGTGACGAACAGGACCGGTGCCACGCCGGGGATGGCGAGGGTCCGCGGCATCGGCGTCCGGCCTTCCGGCCGCTGCCCGGGGTAGTCCGGGACCGTCGCGGTGATCCAGCCGAGCAGGACGACGGTGAGCACGGTCATGATCAAAAACGCCACCCGCCAGTCGAAGGCCTGGCCGAGGAAGGTCCCCGCGGGCACTCCCAGTGCCAGAGCGATCGGAATGCCGGCCATGGCGATCGCGATCGCTCTGCCTTGCAGGTGAACGGGTGCCATGCGGCGGGCGTATCCGGCCAGCAGTGCCCAGGCCAGGCCCGCGGCCACCCCGGCGACGAACCGGGCCGCCATGGTCAGGGGAAAGTTCGTCGAGACAACGGTGACCGTGTTGGCGACGGCGAACCCCGCCATCGCGGTCAGCAGCAGCCGTTTGCGCCGCCACCCCGCTGTGGCCGCGGTCAACGGGATCGCTGTGAGCGCGGTCCCGATCGCGTAGATCGTCACCGTCTGCCCCGTGGCGGCCTCGCCGACCTTGAGGTCGGCACCCATCGCGGGCAGCAGGCCCGCGGGCAGCGTTTCGGTCAGGCTGGTGATGAAGACGGCCGTGGCCAGCGCCAGCAGCGCGGGCAGCGGGAGCTTCCGATCGTCGGTTGCGGCGTGGGAGTCGGCCGGTTGTGTGGCGCGGTTTCTCATGGTCCGTATGCTCAAACCGTCACATTGGTGTGAGGGTCAACACGACCAGGAGTGAGGTGCGACACATGCGCATCGGAGAGCTGTCGGAGCGCACGGACACGCCCCGCCGGCTGCTGCGCTACTACGAGGAACAAGGGCTGATCGTCGCCGGTCGTTCCCCGAACGGCTACCGCGTGTACGACGAGTACAACGTGGACCGGGTCGTCCAGATCAGAGGGCTGCTCGATGCCGGACTGCCGACCCGGATCATCAAGCAGATCCTCCCATGCCTCGACAAGCCCCGGATCATCCACTTCTCCGACGCGACACCGGAGATGATCACCACGCTCGAATTCGAACGTGACCGCATGACCGAACGCATCAGATGCCTGACCCGCAACAGGGACGCCGTGGCCGACTACCTCGACGTGGTGCGCGGCGGCAATCGTCCGGCCGCCGCCCCGGAGGCATCGACGATGTCGTGACCGGCAAGCCGCCGGCGACAGAAGTCTTGTCGGCAGTTATTCCATACTGTAGACAATATATCGTCGGCAAAGTGTGTCCCTTTGGCTGACTCCGCGCTTCTCTCAACACCCTCAGAGCGAACGGAGAGCCCCACGGTGAAAGTCGCAGTCGTCGGTGCCGGTGCGATCGGCGCCTATGTCGGAGCCGCGCTGGACCGCGCAGGCGCCGAAGTCCATCTCATCGCCCGTGGACCGCATCTGGCGGCCATGAGGCAGCACGGAGTCCGGGTGCACAGCCCGCGCGGCGATTGGACCGCGCGGGCGCACGCCACCGATCGGCCGGCCGACATCGGTCCGGTCGACTACGTATTCCTGGGTCTCAAGGCGAATTCGTACGCGGCGTGCGGGCCGCTCATCGCGCCTCTGCTCCAGGACCACACGGCGGTCGTCGCCGCCCAGAACGGCATCCCCTGGTGGTACTTCCACCAGCACGGCGGCCCGCACGACGGCCGCCGGATCGAGAGCGTCGACCCCGGCGGCTCGGTCAGCGCCGTCCTGCCGCCGCAGCGTGCCATCGGCTGTGTCGTCTACGCGGCGACGGAGCTGGAAGGGCCGGGAGTCGTACGGCACCTGGAAGGCACCCGGTTCTCCATCGGGGAGCCGGACCGGTCACTCTCGCCGCGCACCAAGGAGTTCGCCGAGGCCATGCGGGCGGGCGGGCTCAAGTGCCCGGTCGAGGCCGAACTGCGCGACGAGATCTGGATCAAGCTCCTCGGCAACATCTCCTTCAACCCGATCAGCGCGCTGACCCGCGCGACGATGCGGGAGATGTGTCTGCACCGCAGCACCCGGGACGTCATCGAACTGATGATGACCGAAACGCTCCGGGTCGCCGAAGCGCTCGGCTGCCACCCCGACATCTCCGTCGAACGCCGGCTGGCCGGCGCCGAACGGGTCGGCGACCACCGGACCTCCACCCTCCAGGACCTGGAGAAGGGGAAGCCGATGGAGCTGGACGTGCTGCTCGCGGCCGTCGTCGAACTCGCCGCCATGTGCGACATCGAGGTGCCGACGCTCCGTACGGTCGACGCCATCTCGGACCTGCTGGCACGCGGCGTGGCGGCGTAGGCGGCAGTTGACCTCGATCAATCGCCGGGCGGGGCCTTCTGAGCCCGTCCGGCGGTTGAGGACGAACCGGCCCGTCGGGCGGCCAGCCGGGCGGAGCCGGCGTCTCCAGGCCCCTCCACAAAACCCGTACGCGAGGCTTCCGCTTCCCGCAAGCCAGCGGGATACTGTATGCAATGGCGCGGCCACAGGCCATGACTCATGAGGGAGCGCAGCGTGAAAAGCAGCGCAAGAAGGCGGGATCGCACGCCAAAGACCTACGCCAGGCTCGAACACCCGCTGGTGCGGGACGAGAAGGGCGGCCCGCTGAGGCGGGCGACCTGGGAGGAAGCACTCGACCGGGCGGCCGAGGGGCTGGGGGCGGCTCGCGGCGCGTTCGGCATGTTCTCGTGCGCCCGGGCCACGAACGAGATGAACTACGTCGCGCAGAAGTTCGCACGCGTGGTCATGGGCACCAACAACGTCGACTCCTGCAACCGGACCTGCCACGCGCCGAGCGTCGCCGGACTCTCCGCGGCCTTCGGATCCGGCGGCGGCACCTCCTCCTACGGAGAGGTCGAGCACACGGATCTGATCGTGATGTGGGGCTCCAACGCCCGCTTCGCGCACCCCATCTTCTTCCAGCACGTCCTGAAGGGCATCAGGAACGGCGCGCGGATGTACGCCGTCGACCCCCGCCGCACCACCACGGCCGAGTGGGCCGAGAGCTGGATGGGGCTCAACGTCGGCACGGACATCCCGCTCGCCCACGCCGTAGGCCGCGAGATCATCCACGCCGGCCTGCACAACAAGGCGTTCGTCGCGCAGGCCACCACCGGCTTCGAGGAGTACGCGGCCGAGGTCGAGCCGTGGACCCTCACGGTGGCCGAGAAGGTGACGGGCGTCCCCGCCGCGGCGATCCGCGACCTCGCCCACGCCTACGCCCGCGCCGAGCGGGCCCAGTTGTGCTGGACGCTCGGTATCACCGAGCACCACAACGGCACGGACAACGTCCGGGCGCTGATCAACCTGTCGCTCCTCACCGGTCACGTCGGACGGTACGGCTCTGGGGTCCAGCCCCTGCGCGGGCAGAACAACGTGCAGGGCGGCGGCGACATGGGGGCCATCCCCAACCGGCTGCCGGGCTTCCAGGACATCCTCGAAGCCGATGTGCGGCGGAAGTTCGAGACCGCGTGGGACACCGTGATCCGGCCCCACTACGGCCTCAACCTCACCGACATGTTCGAGGCCATGGAGACCGGCGACCTGAGGGCCGTCTACTGCATCGGCGAGAACCCGGCGCAGTCCGAGGCCGACAGCGGACAGGCCATGGACCGGCTCAGGGCGCTCGACTGCCTGATCGTGCAGGACATCTTCCTCACCAGAACGGCGGAGCTGGCGGACGTGGTCCTGCCCGCCACGGCCGCCTGGTGCGAGACCGACGGCACCACCACCAACAGCGAGCGCCGGGTCCAGCGCGTACGCAAGGCGATCAACCCGCCGGGCGAGGCGCGCGAGGACATCGACATCATCTGCGAGCTGGCCGAACGGCTCGGGCACCCGTGGAAGTTCGCGGACGCGGAGACCGTCTGGAACGAGCTGCGCGCCCTGTCCCCCGACCACTTCGGGATGACGTACGACCGGCTGGCCGAGCACCAGGGCATCCAGTGGCCGTGCCCCGACACCGAGCGGCTCGAACCCACCTATCTGCACGGCAGGTTGTGGGACGCGGACCCCGCCAAGCGCGGCAGGCTCGCCCCGTTCGGCATCGTGAAGCACGACCCACCGGTGGATCTGACGGACGATCAGTACCCGATCAGGCTCACCACCGGGCGGCGGCTCGACTCGTACAACACCGGTGTGCAGAGCGGGAGTTTCGCCTCCCCGCTGCGCCGCGGCGAGTATCTGGAGCTGTGCCCGGAGGACGCGCGGGCGTACGGCGTCCAGGTCGGCGAGGAGGTCCGGATCTCCTCACGGCGCGGCACCGTGCGGGCACCGGTGTGGATCGACCCCGGGCTGCGGCCCGGACTGGCCTTCATGACCATGCACTTCCCGGACGAGGTGGACACCAACCAGCTGACGATCGAGGCGAACTGCCCGATCGCCGGCACCGCCGAGTTCAAGGCGTCGGCCATCCGGATCGAGAAGTTGCCCGAGAACGTGACTCAGATGCCGGCGACAGCAGCGAGGAGCTGAGAATCAGTGGACCTGCACTTCGGTGACAGCGAACCGACGGACGAGGAACGGGCGGCGGTCGATTCGCTGCTCGGCCCCCCGACGTCGGCGTGGGAGGGCGCTCAGGACCGCTCGGACGCGGATCTGCGCTGGGCCCGCGGCGGTCGCGAGGCACGCGAACGGCGCGACCTGCTGTTGCCGGGGCTGCACGCCGTCAACGACCGCGTGGGCTGGATCAGCGAGGGCGCGCTCGCCTACCTGTGCCGGCGGCTGACGGTGCCGCCGGCCGAGGCGTACGGCGTGGCCACGTTCTACGCGATGTTCGCCGTCAAGCCCCGGCCCGCCAAGGTACTGCACGTCTGCACCGACCTGGCGTGCGCGGGGAACGGGTCCGCCAAGCTGTGCGCGGA
Source organism: Streptomyces sp. NBC_01508 (assembly GCF_045040315.1). Taxonomy (NCBI): domain Bacteria; kingdom Bacillati; phylum Actinomycetota; class Actinomycetes; order Kitasatosporales; family Streptomycetaceae; genus Streptomyces; species Streptomyces sp. NBC_01508. Next base: position 1,115,231 of record NZ_CP109419.1, read on the forward strand.
CCTGGAGGAGCGGATGGGCGCGGCGGGCTCGGCGGCGGACGGCGTCGTATGGCAGTCGAGCCCGTGTCTGGGGCTGTGCGAACGGGCCCCGGCGGCACTGCTGTTGCAGGCGGGCACCCCGTCCGACACGGTGCCCGCGCAGCGCGACCCCCGGCTGAGGAACGTCGGCGCCTCGGCGCGGGCGAATCATCGCCAGGACCGGCCGGTCGGGGTGGACGAGGCGGTCGGGGGCGCCGGGGTCACTCCCCTCCGGGCGGATCTCGCCCCGAACGGCGCCGGGGTCACGCCCCTGCGGGCACCCGCCAACGGCTCGCCGGCCCAAACCGCCCCCCGGCGGCAGGCGTTCGCCGTCATCGCGCCGGCCACGGTCGACACGCTGATCGACGCCGCCGGTGCCCCGGAGGACGCCCCCGAGGAGCCCTCCGCCGCCCTGGCCGTACCGCAGGCCGGGCAGGAAGGCCTGATGCTGCTCCAGCGGGTCGGCGTCGTCGACCCGTACAGCATCGACGACTACCGGTCGCACGGCGGATACAGCGCCCTGCGGCGGGCGTTCGACATCGGACCGGCCGGAGTGATCCGGGAGGTCACCGACTCCGGACTGCTCGGCCGCGGCGGCGCGGCCTTCCCGACCGGGCGCAAGTGGCAGGCCACCGCGTCCCAGCCGGACCGGCCGCACTTCCTGGTCTGCAACGCCGACGAATCGGAGCCCGGCACCTTCAAGGACCGGGTGATCATGGAGGGCGACCCGTTCGCCCTGATCGAGTCCATGACCATCGCCGGCTACGCCACCGGCGCCCATGTCGGCTACCTCTATCTGCGCGGCGAGTACCCGCGCGCCCTGCACCGGCTGGAGAACGCCCTCACCCAGGCCCGGCTGCGCGGATTCCTCGGTGACGACGTACTCGGCCAGGGCTACGCCTTCGACATCGAGATCCGCCGGGGCGCCGGGGCGTACATCTGCGGCGAGGAGACCGCCCTCTTCAACTCGATCGAGGGCTTCCGCGGCGAACCGCGCTCCAAGCCGCCGTTCCCGGTGGAGAAGGGGCTGTTCGGCAAGCCGACGGCCGCCAACAACGTCGAGACGCTGATCAACGTGCTGCCCATCCTGACGATGGGCGCCGAGGCGTACGCGGCGACCGGCACCGAGAACTCCACCGGCCCGAAACTGTTCTGCGTCTCGGGCAACGTCGAACGGCCCGGCATCTACGAGCTGCCGTTCGGCGCCACACTCGGCGAACTGCTCGACCTCGCGGGCACCCCGACCGAGATCACGGCGATCCTGCTCGGCGGCGCGGCGGGCGGTTTCGTACGGCCCGACGAACGGGACATCCCGCTCACCTTCGAGGGGACCAGGGCCGCCGGCACCACCCTCGGCTCCGGCGTGATCCTGGTCATGGACGACACCGTCCCCCTGCCCAGGACGCTGCTGCGCATCGCCGAGTTCTTCCGCGACGAGTCCTGCGGACAGTGCGTGCCCTGCCGGGTCGGCACCGTCCGCCAGGAGGAGGCGCTGCACCGCATCAAGGACCGTACGGGCGCCGCCGCCTCGGACGACGTCGCGCTGCTGCGCGAGGTCGGCCAGACCATGCGCGACGCCTCCATCTGCGGTCTCGGACAGACCGCGTGGAACGCCGTCGAGTCCGCCATCGACCGTCTGGGGGCCTTCGAGTGACCGTCATACCTCTCCAACTGCCGCGCCGTCTGATCGAGTTCACACTCGACGGCGAGCCCACCCGGGTCCCCGACGGCGCCACGATCCTGGACGCCTGCCGGGCCGCGGGCAAGGACATCCCGACGCTCTGCGAGGGCGACACGCTCACGCCGAAGAACGCGTGCCGCGTGTGCGTGGTGGAGGTCGAGGGCGCCCGTACGCTCGCGCCGGCGTGCTCACGCCGGGCCGAGGCCGGGATGAAGGTCAGTACGGACTCCGAGCGCGCCCGCACCAGCCGCAAGGTGGTCCTGGAACTGCTCGCTTCGTCCACCGACCTGTCCACGACACCGCGCGCCGCCGAGTGGATCAAGGAGTACGAGGCGAAGCCCGACCGGTTCGGGCCCGACGCGGCGCGGGTCAACGAAACTCCGAAGATCGACAACGATCTCTACGTCCGGGACCTCGACAAATGCATCCTCTGCTACAAGTGCGTGGACGCGTGCGGCGAGCAGTGGCAGAACACCTTCGCCATCTCCGTCGCCGGCCGCGGCTTCGACGCCCGTATCTCCACGGAGCACGCCGTGGCGCTGCCCGAATCGGCGTGCGTCTACTGCGGCAACTGCATCGAGGTCTGCCCGACGGGCGCGCTCAGCTTCAAGTCGGAGTTCGACATGCGCGAGGCCGGGACCTGGGACGAGTCGGCGCAGACGGAGACCACCACGATCTGCGCGTACTGCGGAGTCGGCTGCAACCTCACGCTGCACGTGCAGGAGAATGAGATCGTCAAGGTCACCTCACCGCACGACAACCCGGTGACCCACGGCAATCTGTGCATCAAGGGCCGCTTCGGCTACCAGCACGCGCAGCAGCACTAGCGGCAGCACGAGCGGCAGCACTCACCAGCCGCAGCACCGGCCGCCGGCGCGACAGAGCAGAGTCCGAACGAGCGAGGAACGGAGAGGATCACCATGGGACGGGTCACCGAGCGCCGCCGCACCATCCGTATCAGGGACGGGGCGGTCACCACCCGCCCCGACACCCTCGTCGCCGAGGAGCCCATGGAGATCCGGCTCAACGGCAAGCCGCTCGCCATCACCATGCGCACCCCCGGCGACGACTTCGCGCTCGCCGCCGGATTCCTGGTCAGTGAGGGCGTCCTCGGCGCGGCGGACGACGTCCGGTCGATCGTGTACTGCGCCGGGGCTACGGACGACGGCCGGAACACGTACAACGTGGTGGACGTCCAACTCGCGCCCGGCGTCCCGATGCCGGACATCACGCTCGAACGCAACGTCTACACCACGTCCTCGTGCGGCCTGTGCGGCAAGGCCAGCCTCGACGCCGTACGCACCACGGCCCGCTTCCCGATCTCCGACACTCCCCCGGTCCGGGTCGAACCGGCACTGCTCTCCCTCCTCCCCGACCGGTTGCGGGCGGCACAGCAGGTCTTCGACCGGACCGGGGGTCTGCACGCGGCGGCCCTGTTCTCCGAGGACGGTGAACTCCTCGACATCCGGGAGGACGTGGGCCGCCACAACGCGGTCGACAAACTGGTCGGCCGGGCGTTGCGGCAGGGGCTGCTGCCGCTGTCACGGGTGATCCTGCTGGTGTCGGGCAGGGCGTCGTTCGAACTCGCCCAGAAGGCGGTGATGGCCGGAATCCCGGTCCTGGCGGCGGTCTCCGCGCCGTCGTCCCTCGCCGTCGACCTCGCCGCCGAGACCGGACTGACCCTGGTCGGCTTCCTCCGCGGGCCCTCCATGAACGTGTATGCCGGCGACGACCGTATCGCCCTCCACAGCGAGGTGTGACGCGCCGCCGCGGCACGGGATACACGGGACACGGCCCCGGCCGGCGGGGAGCGCCCCCTGCGCCGGCCGGGGTCCATCCCCCCCTTTTTTTGGGGCTCGGTTCGCCTCCGGGGCGCTTTGAGTCGGTGTCGACGGTCGACCGTGCTCAGCCCCTCGTTCCTCGGGGCCTCCGCGCGCTCTCCCTTTCGACACCGACGCGCCCCTTCGGCTCACTCGCCGGACAGAGGGCCGTAGGGGCACTGGTCACCGCCCCGCACCCAGCCCCGCGCCGACCGGCGTCGCCTTGTCCGACAGCGGATCGCCGGACACAGTGTCATCGCGCAGTGGGTCCAGGGGCACTGGTCACCGCCCCGCCCCCAGCCCCGCGCCGACCGGCGTCGCCTTGTCCGACAGCGGATCGCCGGACACGGTGTCTTCGCGCAGTGGGTCTCGCGAACGCCGCTTCGCGATCGTCGCGCAGACCACCAGTTGCAGCATGTGGAACAGCATCAGCGGCAGCACCGCCAGACTGGCCTGTGCGCCGAACAGCACGCTCGCCATCGGCAGGCCGGCCGCCAGGGACTTCTTCGACCCGGCGAACTGGATCGCCACCCGGTCCGCCCGGTCGAAGCCCAGCCGCCGCGCCCCGTACCAGGTCACCGTCAGCATCAGCGCGAGCAGCACCACCTCGACCGCGAACAGCGCACCGAGCCTCGCCGGGGTCACCTGGTTCCAGACGCCGGCGACCATGCCCTGGCTGAAGGCCGTGTAAACGACCAGCAGGATCGAACCGCGGTCCACCCGGCCCAGCAGTGTGCGGTGCCGGGTGAGGAATCCGCCGACCCAGCGCCGTAGCAACTGCCCCGCCACGAAGGGCAGCAGCAGTTGCGCCACGATCCGCAGCAGCCCGTCGGGCGAGAACCCGTTGGCGCCGCCGCCGATCAGCAGGGCGGCGAGCAGCGGTGTCGCGACGATGCCCGCGATGCTGGAGAAGGATCCGGCGCAGATCGCCGCGGGTACGTTGCCGCGTGCCATGGAGGTGAAGGCGATGGACGACTGGATCGTCGACGGCACCAGGCAGAGGAAGAGCAGCCCGCTGTACAGCTCCGGTGTCAGGACGAAGGGCACGAGCCCGCGCGCCGCCAGCCCCAGCACCGGGAAGATCAGGAACGTGCAGGCCAGGACGGTCAGATGGAGCCGCCAGCTCTTGAGCCCGTCCACCGCCTCGCGGGTCGAGAGCCGGGCGCCGTACAGGAAGAACAGGAGCGCGACCGCGCCGGTCGTCGCCCCGCCCGCCACGTCCGCCGTGGTGCCGGACGCGGGCAGCAGCGCCGCGAGGCCGACGGTGCCGAGGAGGGCGAGGATGTACGGGTCGACCGGCAGCCGGGACGGCAGCCGCGCGAAGCGGCGCCGACGGGGAGAAGCGCCCGGCCGGCGCGGGCGCGGACTGCGGGACGAGGTACGGCGGCGGCGGCGGTTCATCTGCTCCACTGGCTCTTGCGGTGTTCTGGATCTTGTCCGTGTTCCGGGACGGATCGCGCGCTCTCCATCGTCCTGGGTCCGAGCTTGATCGGGAATCCCGCATACGGCTCTGACTGTCATCACGTTCCGCGATGACGGGAGCTACCCTGGGCCGCATGTACGACATGTACGACCCGGCGCAGCTCCGCACCTTCCTGGCCGTGGCGCAGACCCTGAGCTTCACGCAGGCCGCGCGGCGTCTCGACGTACGGCAGTCGACGGTCAGCCAGCACGTACGGCGGCTGGAGGCGGCGGCCGGGGAGCGGCAGCTCTTCACACGGGACACGCACAGCGTGGAGCTGACCGAGGACGGCGAGGCCATGCTCGGCTTCGCCCGTACGATCCTGGCGGCCCACGAGCGGGCGGCGGCGTACTTCTCCGGGACCCGGCTGCGGGGCAGGCTCCGCTTCGGCGCGTCCGAGGACTTCGTCCTGACGCGGCTGCCCGAGATCCTGGAGTCGTTCCGCACCGATCATCCCGAGGTCGATCTGGAGCTGTCCGTCGAGCTGTCCGGCACGCTGCACGAGCGGCTGGCCGCCGGTGAGCTGGATCTGGTGCTGGCCAAGCGCCGGGGCGGTGACACGCACGGCGAGTTGGTCTGGCAGTCCACGCTGACCTGGATCGGGGCGCCGCGGCTGCGGATCGACCCCGAGCGCCCGGTGCCGCTGATCCTCTTCCCGGCGCCCGGCATCACGCGCGCCCGCGCGCTGGAGGTGCTGGAGGCGGACGGCCGCGCGTGGCGCATCGCCTGTACGAGCGCGAGCCTGAGCGGGCTGATCGCGGCGGCCCGCGCGGGGCTCGGCGTGATGGCGCACACGCGTGGCCTGATTCCGCCGGGCCTGGTGCCGGTGCCGGCCCGCGCTGGGCTGCCGGAGCTGGGCGGCGTCGACTTCGTCCTGCTGCATGGGCGGCGGGGCGGGCATGGGCGTCGGGAGCGGGCGCCGGGAGCGGCAGGGCCTTCCGACCGGAGCCTGGCGGACGCGCTCGCCGCCGCCATCCTGGCGGGCGGCGACCGGCTGCACCGCCCCGCCGACACGCGCTGAAGCGCGCAGCTCCGCCCCACACATCTCACCTGTCACAGGTGACACGGCGTCGGTCCACGACGGAAACCCGCCAGGGCGGTGCGCTGGTACAGGCCAAGTCCCGGCCCTCCGGCCGGGGGCGTAATCGCACCGTACAGATTCGGTGGAGATTCACTCCAAGCACACTTACTCTACGGTCAGAAGACCGTCCCCGGCCTCTCCCCGGAACCTCGTTCCGGCCTCTGACCTGGAGCGATGCAACGAGGTACGCCTTCCGTCCGCGCCCTGCCGCCCGACTGTCCCCTGGGGTACCGTCACGGCGCCGTGCGGAGCGCCACAAGGAGCAGGTCATTGCGCGAGTTCACTGTCCGACCCATGGCGTCCGCTCCCCATGTGGGTGGGCTGGCGGACGTCGTATTCGATCATGCGCTGGACGATCCCGACCGCGTCGCGCTCGGGCACAAGGGCGGCCCCGACGGCGTGTGGCGGGACGTGAGTTCGGCCGGCTTCCGCGATGAGGTGCTGGCTCTGGCGAAGGGGTTGCTGGCGCACGGTGTCCGGTTCGGCGACCGGGTCGCGATCATGTGCCGTACCCGGTACGAGTGGACGGTCTTCGACTTCGCGCTGTGGTCGATCGGCGCCCAGTCCGTGCCGGTCTACCCGACGTCGTCCGCCGAGCAGGTCTACTGGATGCTGTACGACGCCGAGGTGTCGGCCTGCGTGGTCGAGCACGAGGACCACGCGATGACCGTCGGCTCGGTGATCGACCGGCTCCCCCACCTCAAGCGGCTGTGGCAGCTGGACGCGGGCGCCGTCGCCGAACTGACCGCCGCCGGCGCCGAGATCGACGACGAGGTGGTGCACCGGCACTGCCGGGCGGTGACTCCCGACTCCACGGCCACGGTCATCTACACCTCGGGCACCACCGGACGCCCCAAGGGCTGTGTGATCACGCACGCGAACTTCATGTTCGAGACGGACACGATGATCGCCCGCTGGGAGCCGGTCTTCCACTCCAAGCGCGGCGACGAGGCGTCGACGCTGCTCTTCCTGCCCCTCGCGCACGTCTTCGGCCGCATGGTCGAGATCGCCGCGATCCGGGGGCGGGTGAAGCTCGGCCACCAGCCGGTGATGCGGGCGGCCGAACTGCTGCCGGATCTGGCCGCGTTCCGGCCGAGCTTCATCCTGGCCGTGCCGTACATCTTCGAGAAGATCTTCCACGCCGCGCGCCGAAAGGCCGAGCGGGACGGGCGGACGGGGCCGTTCGACAAGGCCGTGGATGTGGCGGTGAAGCACGCGGAGGCCATGGAGGACAAGGCGTTCGGGCTCGGCCCCGGCCCGTCGGCGGGGCTGCGGATCCAGCACCAGTTCTTCGAGAAGGCCGTGTACTCCAAGGTGCGCGACGCGATGGGCGGCCGGGTGCGGCACGCGATGTCGGGCGGCTCGGGCATGGACCGGCGGCTCGGCCTCTTCTTCGAGGGCGCGGGCGTCACGGTGTTCGAGGGCTACGGCCTGACGGAGTCCAGCGCGGCGGCGACGGCCAACCCGCCGGAGCGCACCCACTACGGGACGGTCGGCCAACCCATTCCCGGGACCACGGTGCACATCGCGAAGGACGGCGAGGTGTGGCTGCACGGCGGGCACATCTTCAGCGGCTATCTCAACGACCCGAAGGCCACCGACGCCGTCCTGCGGGACGGCTGGCTCGCCACGGGCGACCTCGGCGCGCTCGACGAGGACGGGTATCTGACCATCACCGGGCGGAAGAAGGAGATCCTGGTGACGTCGGGCGGCAAGAGCGTGTCGCCGGCCGTCCTGGAGGAGCGCGTACGGGCCCATCCGCTGGTCGCGCAGTGCATCGTCGTCGGCAACGACCGGCCGCACATCGCCGCGCTGGTGACCGTCGACCAGGAGGCCGTCGAGCACTGGCTCGCGATGCGGGGCAAACCGCGGCTGCGGCCGGTGGACCTGGTGCGCGACCCGGATCTGGAGCTGGAGGTCCGTCGCGCGGTGGTGGCGGCCAACACGCTGGTGTCGCAGGCCGAGTCGATCCGTACGTTCCGGATCCTGGCGCATCCCTTCAGCGAGGAGCGCGGGCTGCTGACACCGTCGCTGAAGCTCAAGCGCAAGGCGATCGAGACGGCGTACACGGTCGAGGTGGACGCGCTCTACCGGTGACCGGGGATGCGGGGCGGGGCGGGGCGGGTGGCTGGGCGCGGGTGGGCGGGTGTGGGAATGCGGGCGCGTCCGCGTACGTTGAGCCCCCGAGAATCAACCGACGACGTAAGGATCGACCGCACGTGAGTATGGCCCCCTCCCTCACCCTCAACAACGGCGTCGAAATGCCCCAATTGGGGTTCGGTGTCTGGCAGGTCCCCGACGACGAGGCGGCGCGGGCGGTCGGCACGGCCCTGGAGGTCGGCTACCGCAGCATCGACACGGCAGCGATTTACGGGAACGAAGAGGGCACGGGCAAGGCGATCGGCGCCTCCGGGATCGCCCGCGAAGACCTCTTCGTCACCACCAAGTTGTGGAACAGCAAGAAGGAGACGTGGACGCGCGACAGCGTCCTGCGCGCGTTCGACACGTCCCTGTCGAAGCTCGGTCTCGACCACGTCGACCTGTATCTGATCCACTGGCCGCGCGCCGTGCGCGACGACTACCTCACCATCTGGCGCGCGTTCGAGGAGATCGCCGAGAGCGGCCGGTCGAGGGCGATCGGCGTGTCCAACTTCCAGCCCGCGCATCTGCGGCGGCTGCTGGACGAGACGTCGGTCGTGCCCGCGGTCAACCAGGTGGAGCTGCACCCGCTGCTTCAGCAGACCGAGGTGCGTGCCGTCAACGCCGAGCACGGCATCACGACGGAGGCCTGGTCGCCGCTGGGCTCCGGCAAGGGGCTGCTTGAGGTCCCGACGGTGCTGGCGATCGCCCACAAGCACGAGCGGACCGCCGCGCAGATCGTGCTCCGCTGGCACCTTCAGCTGGGCAATGTGGTGATCCCGAAGTCCGTGACGCCGTCGCGGATCAAGGAGAACTTCGAGCCGTTCGGCTTCGAACTGGACGCGGAGGACCTGGCGGCGCTCACGGCGCTGGACTCCGGGACCCGGCTGGGCCTGGACCCGGACACGTTCGACAGCTGAGGCGTGCGCGGCCCTCGGTCACCGGACGGGCCTGACACCCGTCCGGTGTTCCTGCGGGCTGATGCCCCGTACCCGCTTGAAGGCAGCGCTCAGCGCGTACGAGCCGCCGTAGCCGACCTGTCGGGCGATCGACTCGACCGTGGCGTCCGTCTCGCGCAGCCGGTCGGCGGCCAACGAGAGCCGCCAGTCGGCGAGATACGCCATCGGGGACTCACCCACCAGCGCGGTGAAACGGCGGGCGAGCGCCGCGCGGGAGACCCCGCACCTCGCGGCGAGCGACGCGACCGTCCAGGGATGTGCCGGCTCGTTCTGGAGCAGCCGGAGCGCCCGGCCCACCACCGGGTCGCCCATCGCCCGGTACCAGCCGGGCGCCGCCGCGTCGGGGCGGGAGAACCAGGTCCGCAGCACACCGATCAGCAGCAGGTCGAGCACCCGGTCGAGCACCACGCTCTGGCCGGGGTCGTCCCGTGACATCTCGTCGTCCAGGACCGGCAGCAGCGGACAGTCCCAGGCGTCGGCGGGCAGGTGGAGCACGTCGGGCAGCGCGTCGAGCAGCCGCCGGCTGACCTCGCCGTCCATCTGGTAGGTGCCGACGAGCACCGTCGACGACCCGTCGGGGGCGTTGCCCCAGGTCCGTACGCCCAGCCGCATGGACTGCGCGAGAGGTTCGCCGTGCGGGGTGTGGCAGGTGCCGCCGGGACCGATGACGGCCTGCGGCGCGCTGCCGGGAGCGTCGGTGACGGTGTACGCCTCCGGGCCACCCCGCACCACCGCGATGTCGCCGGGGCGCAGCAGGACGGGCGCCGTGCCCGAACCGTGTACGAGCCACGCCTCGCCATGGGTGACGCACATCAGGCACAGGGGGGCGTGGTCCTCGATCCGCAGGGACCACGGCGGTTCCATCACCATGCGCAGCAGGAAGGCCCCTCGGGCGCGGGGTCCGTCGAGAAGTCCGGCGAGTGCGTCCATAACGGCCAGATTAGACGCGCCGAAGGTGGCCCCGGGCGCGGGCCGTACCGTCGTACCGTCGCCGCCGTACCGCGTCTCAGCGCGCGCCGTGTGTGGGCGCGATCTCCTCGACCCGGGCGGCCAGATCGAAATCGCGCTCGGTGATGCCGCCCACGTCGTGCGAGTTCACCGCCAGGTCCACGGTGTTGTAGCCGAGGGTGAGATCGGAGTGGTGGTTCAGCTCCTCCTGGATCCGCGCGATGTGCACGACCATCGCCGTCGCGGCGAAGTGGTCGGCGAGACGGTAGCTGCGGGTGATCCTGCCGTCCTCGGCGGACCATTCGGGCAGCACCGCGAGCCGGTCGTCGATCTCCTGCGGTGTCAGCGATTCCTTCGCCATGGGGCACTCCTTACGAGGTCCGCCGGGAGCCGGCCCTCGCCGGTTCGGAAGGGGGCGTCGCCGGACGGGCCTCCCCGGCCCGTCCGGCGATTCGGCCCGTCCGGCGATCAAGGACAGCGCCCCCTACCGGCCCATTATCCTCGCGTCCGCCGGTACTGCGACATGATCTCGGCGGGCGTGAGCGCCCGGTCGAAGAACATCAGGTCGTCCATCCGGCAGTCGCAGGGATTGCCCTCCTGGGTGTTCTGCGGATAGCTGCCGCCGATCTTGATGCCGCGCGGATCGGTGGGTGAGGCGGCGTCGGGTTCCGGTGGCCCCGCCACCTCCCACGGGTCGCCCGCCACGATGTGCCGGCCGGGCAGCGCGCGGCCGTCGCGGTACAGCGCCATCGTGCCGGTGTCGAAGTCGAACGTCGCGGCGAGGGACACCCAGGTGTCGGGCGGCAGGATCCGCCGCCAGTCGGCGTCGGCGGCGAAGGTCTGTGAACTCCCGCCGTCCAGGCGGCGGCCGAGCGCGACGACCTTCATCTCCCCCTCGACCGTGATGAGTTCGAGCAGGGCGCGTACGTCGTGGCCCTGCGAGGTGCCCGAGAGGATCCCGGCGAGGCCGATCGCTTGGTAACGGTCGTCCGGATCAGGGGTGTTGGAGTTCGGCGCGGGGTTGTTGTCGCCGGACATCCGGAACCAGCCCATGACGGTGGTCTGCCGCGCGCCGTTGAAGGCGCGCAGGGTCGGCACCCGCTGCGGGCCGTACACGCCGGCCTTCCAGTCGTCACTACTCGCCGTCGCGGGCGAGATCTGGCGTGTCCGCAGGACGCGGCCGGGCCGCTCGTCGTCCGTCACCCGCGAGCGGGCGCCGCCGTTGACGAGTTCGATGGTGGTGCCCGACCGGCCCCGGTCCCGCTCGCGGGCGCGGTCACCGGGGACGGGGTGCTCGAAGTCGTACGCGGCGACCGGGCGCGGCGGGTGCGCGGGCCTGCCCGGAGCCCCGTCCGGCGAAGACCCGGCCGATGAAGGCCCGCCCGACGAAGACCCGGCCGCCGGGGCGAAGCCCGTGACCAGGAGCGTCGCCGCCAGCGCGAGGGCAAGGGCGAGACGGCCACGCCCCGTCGTGTCAGCGCGCACCGGTCACCTTCCAGATCTTGCCGTTGGCCTTCGCGAGCACGTACAGCTCACCCGCGCGGTCCGTGCCGAACCGGAGGTCGACCCGCTCGTCCCCGGCCAGCTCCGCCATCGAGGTCGTCGCGCCCGCCGCGTCGAGAACCTTGAACTGGTGGACCTCGGCGAGCGGCCCGCCACGGCGCATGTCCGCCACCTCGGAGTAGAAGATCCGGCCGCCGACGCCCTCGCCGTAGACGTACTTGCCCCGCAACTCGGGGATCTTCGCGCCCCGGTAGACGAAGCCGCCGATCAGCGCGTTGCCGCTGTCGGCGCACGGGGTGTCCGGCGGCGGCACGTGGTCGAAGGCCGCGACCGGGTAGGTGTAGCCGTACTGCCCGTCGTTGTCCGGCAGTTGGTAGACGCCACAGGTCGGATTGCCCTCCTTGCGGTACTCGAAGGGTCCCTCGCGATCGCTCCAGCCGAGGTTGTCACCGGCCCTGACGTCGTACACGGACTCGATGCGGTGCTCACCGATGTTCCCGACGAACAGCTGACCGGTGCCGCCCGAGTCCCAGCTGAACCGGTGCGGGTCGCGGAAGCCGTACGCGTAGATCTCGCCGAGCGCGTGCTGCCGGTGCACGAAGGGGTTCGACGCCGGGATGCCGTACTTGCCGCCGGGTCCGTTGTCGCCGCGCGGGTCGATGCGCAGGATCTTGCCCTGCGGTACGTACAGATCCTGCGGCACCGAACTCCGCCAGCCGGCTCCACCGTCGCCGGCCGCGATGTAGAGCAGCCCGTAATCCTTGTCCCCGGGGCGGGCGTTGGGGTTGAAGTTGATCTCCTGGATGTCGTGGATGGTGCTCTGGAAGCCGAGCCGCATCACCTCGCGGCGCGAGCCGGTGAAGGTCGCGGCGGCCGGGTCGTCGGCCGTCCACTCCGTGACGACGCTGTGGACGACGGTGACTCCGCCGGACGGCAGGTCCGGACGCTTGGCGGTGAGCGCGCCCCGGGCCTCGGTGTGGACGGTGTAGAACCGGCCGTTGTCGGCGAACCGCGGGTGGAACGCGACGAATCCGAAGCCGCTGCCGAGCCCTTGGTGGGACCAGAAGTCGGGGCCGACGGCGGCGCCGACGTCCAGATACTCGGTGGGCGTGCCCGCCCCGTTCACCAGGTGCAGCTTGCCGTTGAGGTCGGGGACGTACAACCGGCCCGATCCGTCGGGGACTTCACCGACGAAGTTGATCCGGGCCCAGCGCTTCAGCCGGTCGTCGGTCGGCGGCGGTACCGGTTCCGACTTGGGGAGCGTCGAGAACTCGTCAAGAACCAGGCCAATTTTGGAGAGTGTCGGATCGGGCAGTGGATCGGCGATCGGGCCGTCCTCACGAGCGGCTGCCGGTGGCACGAAGAGCGCCATCAGCAACACCCCCGCCGCAATGGCCAGTCGGCTTCTCCCTGTTGTTCCGGACTTGGGCATCCCGCTCACCTCATCCGCTCGGACGGTGCGGCTCGGACGGTGCGAGTCCGACCCGCGCAGAAAGCGCTTCCTACGAAGCATCTGCGCCAAGTTACAAACGAGACAAGGGCGCGGCAAGGGGCTCGGAGCAAGCAAAGTGGCGTGCGTAGCACCGTCATTCGGGCACACCAGCCCCATGGGACGGTCAAGTCAGCAGGGGTGCGTGCGGAGTCGGGCCCGAATGACGGTACTGTGCGCGCCGCGCCGCCATCCGGCCGGCGCGGTTCCCGCGGAGGATTTCAGTGACTGTATTCAACAGATCGTGGCGACGCCCCGGGGCGCTCGTGACGGTCGCGGCGGCGGGTGCGCTCGGCGTGGGCCTCTTCGTCGCCCCGGCGGTGGCGCACACCCCGGCCTGGGCCGTGACCTGCTCGGAGGTGAGCGTCGATCTCGTCAACTACACCGCCGACAAAGAGAACACGGTGACCCTGACGGTCGACGGCAAGGACCTGCTGCCCACCGAGAAGTTCGGCGGCGAATACCACAAGAAGATCGAACTGCCCGAGCACACCGAGGAACTGACCCTCCATCTGGTGGTGGAGGACGGTTCGGGCAACGACGGTTCGCTCGACGACACCAAGACCGCGCCGGTCTGTGAAGGCAACGAGCCTGGGCCTGAGCCGTCGACGACGCCTCCGGACGAGCCCACGCCCACGCCGCCGGCGGAGGAGCCGAAGCCGGAGCCGAGCAAGACGACTGCCGCCGCCGTGCCGTCGTCGCAGCCGAGCCCCGCCGGTGACAACCTCGCCGAGACGGGTTCCTCCAGCACCACCCCGCTGATCGCGGGCGCCGCGGCCGTCATTCTCGTCGCCGGTGCGGGCATCACGTGGGCCGCGCGCAAGCGCCGCACCGTGGGTAACTGACCCTCCGCGCAACCGCTGGACGACTGCGCGCAGCGCGTTCGTCCTCAAGCGCCGGACGGGCTTCTTGAGCCCGTCCGGCGCTTGAGGACACCACACATGCCCGTCCGGCGCTTGAGGACACCACACGTGCCCGTCAGGACTTGGCACTGCCCGGAAGCCGCTCCAGCAGGCTTCGCAGGTCGTCCGCGTGCTCCTCCTCCTGCGCGAGCAGATCCTCGAAGACCCGGCGCGTGGTGGGGTCGCCGGTCCCGAGCCACTGCGCGATCTCCGTGTAGGAGGCGATGGCCACCCGCTCGGCAACCAGATCCTCCTTGATCATCTCGATCAGGTCCAGGCTCGCGTCGTACTGCGCGTGCGAGCGCTCGGTCAGGGTCTCCGGATTGAAGTCGGGCTCGCCGCCGAGCTGCACGATCCGCTCGGCCAGCTTGTCCGCGTGCGCCTGCTCCTCCCCCGCGTGCTCCAGGAATTCGGCGGCGACCGGCTCCGCGTACAGCCCCGTCGCGGTGTAGTAGTGCCGCTTGTAGCGCAGGGTGCAGACGATCTCGGTGGCCAGCGCCTCGTTCAGGACCTGGATGACGCGCCCGACATCCGCCCCGTAGGCGTCCGTCACCGGACCTTTCTCGATCTCCTTGCGCGCACGCTCGCGAATCGTCTCGATGTCGGTGAGGAATTCGGCCATGACCGTTCACACCCTTTCTCTCCGGCTGCTGTTGATGTCGACGGCGCCCGGTGTTGCCGACGGGACCTCAGAATTCCCCGGCGCGGGAGATCTCCGCCGCCTTGCGCGTCTCGGTGGCTCCGCGCGCCCGCGCCGCCCGGTGCCGGTGCCGGTGGCTTCGGCCGAGATACGACTCCGCCGCGCGGATCGCCTCATGGGCGGTGCGGTGTCCCATCAGTACGCACAGGGTGTAGGCGACATCGTCCAGCCGTCGCCGTCGCACCGGGTTGTGCGGCTCCTGGAGGACCAACTGCTCCCAGGTCCGGTAGCGGCGCAGAAGCTGGGCGAGCCCGGCCTTGTCCGGCAGAAGCATGCTCATCTCCCGATTCCCGAAGCGATTCCCGAAGCGATTCCCGGCGCGATCACCGACGTGATCCACCGAAGTCGGCCCGGATGACCGGGCGGAGCAAAAGACCCTTGTGACCCGCCTCCCCCGCCGCGTATGTCCGCGCATGCCCGGACATACGCGGCGGGGCGCGGCCCGCCGGGGCGTGTGCGACACGCTCCGGGGCCGCGCCCTCGCCGTGCGCACGGCGGGAATCAGCTGTCGCGCGACTTCTTGGCCCGCTCGGCGGCGTTCGCCGCCTTCTCGCGGGCCTTGCCCATCATGTTCTGGCCCCGGCCCTCGGCCTGGAGGCCCTTGTCGTCGGTGGCCCGGCCCGCGGCCTCCTTGGCCTTTCCGGTGACCTGCTTGGCCTTGGCCTTCGCCTTGGACTTGCTCATGGCTGGGTGTTCCTCTCGCGACAGGGGGCGACAGCCCGACAGAAAGCTGTCCGGTCCGTCCACACTGCGCCGATCACCGAACGTCCGCAAACCGACACATTCCGTGTCCGGGAGTCGGCGGCCGGTCCGTCAGCGCACCACGGCGGTGCCCGTCAGGAGCTTCACCGCGGCGGCGATCGAATCGGCGTCGATGCCGGCGGCGCGCAGCTGCTGGTCGGGCGTCGCGGACCCCGGCATGTTCCGTACGCCGAGCCGCACCAGCCGAGGCGCCGGCCGGCCGTCGGAGAACACCTCGGCGACGGCGTCGCCGATGCCGCCCTGCGGGTGGTGATCCTCCACCGTGATCAGACAGCCGGTGTCGGCCGCGGCGGCCTGGAGGGTGACCTCGTCGGCCGGCTTGACCGAGTACAGGTCGACCACCCGGACCGTGATGCCCTCGGCGGCCAGCAGGTCCGCGGCCTTGAGGCACTCGTGGACGGTGATCCCGGAGCCGACGAGCGTCATCCGGTCGTCGATGGTGTGCCGCAGCACCTTGCTGCCGCCGACCGGGAACTGCTCGTCGGGGCCGTAGATGACCGGTGTCTTCCCGCGCATCGTGCGCAGATAGCTGACGCCCTCCAGTTCGGCCATCGCGGCGACGAGCCGGGTCGTCTGGTTCGCGTCGCACGGCTGGAGCACCGTACTGCCGTGCAGGGCACGGAACATGGCGAGGTCTTCGAGGCCCATCTGGGAGGGCCCGTCCTGGCCGATGGAGACGCCGGCGTGCGAGCCGACGACGCTGATCGACGCGCGGCTGACCGTGGCCATCCGCAGGAAGTCGTGGGCGCGGGTCAGGAAGGCCGCGAAGGTGGAGGCGTACGGGATCAGACCGCCGGCCTGCATGCCGACGGCGGCGGCGACCAGCTGCTGCTCGGCGATGTACAGCTCGAAGTAGCGCTCGGGGTGCTCCTTCGCGAAGAACTCGGTACGGGTCGAGTCGCCTACCTCGCCGTCCAGCGCCACGATGTCGCTCCGGGCGGAGCCGAGCGCGGTCAGGGTCTGCCCGTACGCGTCACGGGTGGCGATCGCGTCGCCCACGTCGAAGCGCGGCAGGTTCAGATGGCCGACCTCGGGGCGCCCGGCGTCGGCCGCCGAGTCGGGCTTGCGCACCTCGACCCGCAGGGAGCGCCGGCCGCCCAGCTCCTCGATGGCCGCCGCCGCGTCCGGCAGGGGCTTGCCGTGAAAGCCCTCCTTGTCCTCGACGGCGGCGACTCCCCGGCCCTTCCTGGTGGCGGCGATGATCGCCGTCGGCTCCCCGACGGTGGAGAGCGCCTCGTTGTAGGCCGCCTCGATCGCGTCGATGTCATGGCCGTCGACCTCGATGGTGTGCCAGCCGAAGGCGTGCAGCCTTCGGCTGTACGCGCCGAGGTCGCGCCCGTGGCGGGTGGGGCCGCGCTGGCCGAGCCGGTTCACGTCGACGATCATCGTCAGTGAGTCGAGACGCTGGTATCCGGCGTGCTCGGCGGCCTCCCAGATCGACCCCTCGGCCATCTCGCTGTCGCCGCAGAGCACCCACACCCGGTACGGGACCTTGGCCAGCCGCTGCCCGGCGAGCGCCATGCCGACGCCCACCGGCAGACCCTGCCCGAGCGAGCCGGTCGCGACGTCCACCCAGGGCAGCCGGGGCGTCGGGTGGCCTTCGAGCCGGCTGCCTTCCCGGCGGTAGGTGCGGAACTCCGACTCGTCCACGGCGCCGGCCGCGAGATACATGGAGTACAGCAGGGGTGAGGCGTGCCCCTTGGAGAAGATCAGCCGGTCGTTCCCCGGGTGGTCGGGCCGGTCGAAGTCGTACGTGAGGTGATTGGCCAGCAGTACGGCGGCGAGATCGGCCGCGGACATCGACGAGGTCGGGTGTCCGGAACCCGCCGTGTCGGCGACACGGACCGAGTCGACCCTGAGTTGCTGCGCCAGTTCTGAAAGCAGTTCGCTACGCATGTCACTCCTCGACGGATACGACCGGATACGACCGGGTGCGGCCGGGCGGGCGGTGGACCTCCCGGCCTTCCCGGTGCCCGGGAGGCCGGGTGCCCGGGTGCGACGGCGGCACACGGGTGACGCGCCGGGTTCCACCCGTTACCCACCAGATTGCCCCACCTGTGAGGAGCCCGCAGAACGCCGGGCCCGGAGCGGGTGCCGTCGCGGTCCGGCTACCGTCCACGTATGACATCTCGAACGCCGGGGACCGGGGTAGGGCCACTGCTCAGAGGCTGGCGTGAACAGCGCCGGATCAGTCAGCTGGAGCTGGCCCTGCGCGCCGACTCGTCCGCCCGGCACATCAGCTTCGTGGAGACGGGCAGGTCCCGGCCGAGCGAGGCGATGGTCCTGCGGCTGTCGGAGCATTTGGACGTACCGGTCCGGGAACGCAACACCCTGCTGCTGGCGGCCGGCTACGCGCCGCGGTTCACCGAGACCGCGATGGACGACCCGTCGATGGCGGTGGTGCGGGAGGGGCTGGAGCGGCTGCTGCGGGGGTACGAACCGTATCCGGCGCTCGTTGTCGACGGAACGTACACGCTGGTGGCGGCCAATCGGGGCCTCGCCCTGATCATGGAAGGCGTGCCCGAGCACCTGCTGGCCCCGCCGGTGAACGCGATGCGGGTCATGCTGCACCCGGAAGGGGCCGCGCCGCGCATCCGCAACTTCCGGCAGTGGCGCGGTCACCTGCTGCACCAGATGGAGCGGCAGATCGCGCTCGCCCGGTCCGATGAACTGCGCGAGCTGTACGAGGAGGTCGCCGCGTACCCGCCGCCGGAGGGCGTGGACGACCGCGCGGACGGGGCCGCGGACGCCGAAGAGGCGGCGGCCTTCGCGCTGGGGAACTTCGCCCTGCCGCTGCGGATCGAGCACGGGAACCAGACCCTGACCTTCCTGTCGTCCATCTCGACGTTCAACACACCGATGGACGTGACGGTCGCCGAGCTGGCGATCGAGACGTTCCTGCCGGCCGATCCCGCGACGGCGAAGTACCTCATGTCGGCGGTGGGCTGAGGGCAGGGCGCGGACGCCGCCCCCCGGCGGCTGAGGACAGAGCTGCACAGGTCGGCGTAACGCGCGTCCCCCGGGCGAGCGGTTCTCGGCCTCCCGGCGCGCACGGCGGCGTTCGCGGGCACAGGATGCACGATCAGGAGGTCGTGCCGCGTGAACAGCACCCCGGAACCGCGCAGCGCCCGGCCCGCCGCGGCGGGCCGTCACCCCGTGTGCGTCGTCGTGCTCCTGGTGCTGTTCGCCCTCCTTGGGATGTCGCTCGACCCGTGCGCCTCGGCCGCACGCGGCACGGAACCCCGGCCGGCCGCGTCGACACCGCCCGAGCCCGCGGGAGAAGGGCACCATGACACGGCGATGGCGGCGCAGCCCGCGCCGGCCAGGACCGGGCGCGGCGGGGCGGGCCCGCGTGCCGGGAGCGACCGTGGGGCGTCGCGCCCTCCGTACGGAGGGGCCGTCGCCCCGTCGGGGAACGGACCCGCCGGACCACCGCCCGCCCGCTGTGTGGTGCTGCGCTGCTGAGAGGTCCGGCACACCTCCGTGCCCGTCGACCCCATCAGCCGGTCAACCCCCATCGCACCGCGAGGACACAGCCATGCCCATCGACCCCTTCGCCGTACTCAACGCCTTGCTGCGCGCCGAAGCGGCACGCTCCACCGAGCACGAGGCCAAGGCCCCGACGACCGCCCGCACCGTACCCACCGCGGCCGCGCCCGGCCCCGCCACGGTCCGGGCCACCGAGCCGCGCCGGGACGGACACGACCAGGCCTAGGGCGTGTTGCGAAAGTAGCGCCGTCCGCCCGAAGGGCGGGGCCGACGGCGTCCGGTGCGTGCGATCGCAAGGAGGCCGGAAGTCCTTGTGGCGGAGCTACCAGGGCTTGTGGCCGACGCGGCGAGCGTGCGTGCGGGGCGGCGCGCCGGGGCAGAGCTTGCCGGGAGGGGCACTGGCTCTCGGCCTCGGTCGCCGGACGGGCCGCATGGGTGGCCCGTCCGGCGACCGAGGAGACCCGGCCCTCAGGCTCCCTCGGGGCTCGGCTCCGTCTCCTCGCGCTCCTCCCGCTCCTCCCGCTCCTCGCGGGGCACGGCGCGCGTGGCGGGCGTCTGACCGAGGGGCACCTGCGGTCCCAGGCCGTCGTACAGCCAGCGCTTCAGCACCCCGTGGACCTGTTCCGCGCCCACCAGCTCACCGTCCCCGGGGACGGGCGCGGGCAGGGTCAGGGGCGACAGCAGGAAGGCGTTGGACTGCTCCCCGCCGAGCCCTCCGTGGGAGCCGATCTGCTCCTCGAACGCGTGCACCCGGCCCGTCGCCGGGTCGTACATCGAATTGACCATGATGTCCGCGACATGCGGGAAGGTGTCGGTGCGCCGGACCGCGTCGGCGGCGCCCGGCCCCATCGTGGCCAGCAGCCCCGTGTCGTCCAGCTTGGCGACGGGGATCTCCGCCCCTGCGGGGCCGAGCACCACGGAGCCGTTCGCCTCGCTCCGTACGAGGAGGAAGCCGATGCCCGGATGGTTGGCGAGGGTCCGCAGCAGCGCGGGGTGACGTTCGTCTATCTGTTCGCGGCTCATCCGCTCCGGGACGTCCGGGAAGGAGATCAGCCCCAGATTCCCCGAGGCGAGCACGATCGGGTCGGAGCCCCGCGCCGACCGCTTCTCGTCACCGGCCCCGTCCTCGTCGCCGACCTCGACGGGGCGGTGGAGCGCCGTCCGTACGGCGTCACGGGCCGCGTCGCGCGCCTCGGCGCCGCTCTTGGTGCGCACCGCGCGGCGCGGCACGGGCAGCCCGCAGCCGGCCCGTACGAGATCCCGCAGCGTGAGCCCGTACACGCCCTGGAAGGTCTCGCCGGGGCTCTGGCCGTGGTCGGAGAGGAGCACGAGGCGGTACGAGCGCGGCGCGTGGTCGGCGACCTTGGCCAGCAGCGCGATCGAGCGGTCCAGCCGCCGCAGGACCCGTGTGGCGTCGCGGCTGTGCGGCCCCGAGTGGTGGGCGACCTCGTCGTAGGCGACGAGGTCGGCGTAGACGGCGGCGCGCCCGGCCAGCATGTCCCCTATCACCGCCGCGACCACGACGTCCCGCTCGACGACGGTCGCGAAGGCCCGGATGAACGGGTAGAGCCCGCCCCGGCCCACCCGCGGCCGGTCGCCGCGGATCCGTGCCCGCGTCGACTGGCCGATCTCGCGGCCGACCTCGGCGACGAAGGAGACGGCCGTACGGACGGCGTTGGCCGGGTCGGTGAAGTACGCGAAGTAGCCGGCCCGGGAGCGGGTGGCCCTGCCGCGCCGCGCGGCCATCGACAGGACGAGCGCGAGCTGGTCGGCGCCGCCGCTGAAGAGGTTGCCGCGGCTGGCGCCGTCGAGGGTGAGGAGTCCGCCGTCGCGGGTGTGCTCAACGGCCCTGCGCTGGAGTTCGGCGGCGCTGGCGGGCCGGTTGCTGACCATGATCCGCCCGCTCTCCTTCTCGTACCAGCGGAAGGCGGGGACATCGTGGTTGCTGCCGTGCAGGATGCCGAGCTGGCTGGCGCCGGTCTGGCTGGACCAGTCGGTGCGCCAGGGGGTGAGCCGGTGGGTGGGGCGCTCGCCGAGCCAGCCGGCGACGGTGGGCATGTGGCCGTCGGCGACGGCGTCGAGCAGCACCCGGTGTCCGACGCCGTCGAGTTGGAGGAAGAGCGTGCCGGGCGACGCCGTGTAGCCGCGGCGGACGCTGTTCTCGCCGCTACGGCGCCGGCGGCGTTCGGCGAGGCGCGAGAGCCTGCGCCGGTAGGCGTTGTCGTCGCGCACGGCGAGCGCGGTGGAGGTGGCCGACGCGACGGCGGACATGACGGCGGCGACCACGATCGCGTTCTCGGGGTTGGCGGCGCCCCCGCCGTCAGGGGTGAGTTTGAGCGCGACCAGCAGCAGTGAGCCGTTGAGGAAGAAGACCAGCAGGCCGAGCACCAGGGCGGGCACCAGCAGCAGGGCGCGGACCAGGAAGGGCCAGACGAGCGCGCTGAGCAGACCGAAGGCGCCCGCTCCCCAGGCGGCGGTGATCGCGGTCCTGGTGAGGCTGTCGTCGGCGCCCTGGAGCTGGAAGTCGGGCAGGATGCCGGCGAGCACCAGCATGGTCAGGGTGGAGACCGCCCATACGACGACCACCCGCACCGGGGCCGTGCCGGCCGTCCGCCATCGCCCCTTGAACACCGCGTCTTCACCTCACGTCCAGGGCCCGCACACGTCCACGGGCTCGCAGCACAGCCTGACACAGCGCGCGACGGGGCCGGTCCTCTTCAGGAGGCGGGGGCTCGGGGAGGGGGGCTCGGGGAGGCGGGGGCTCGGGGAGGCGGGGTACTGGAGAGGTGGGGGCTCGGGGGCGGGCGCGGGTCAGCAGCCGTCGTAGCCGGCGGTCGGCATGGAGAGCCTGCGGTGGACCTTGGCCTTGGACGTCGCGTCGTACGAAGGTTCGTCCATCCCCACGGTCTCCAGGGGGACGCCACGGCGCTCGCACTCGGCGTAGAAGGCGGGGACGGAGGCGAACGCCCGGTCGAGCACCCGTTCGTTGGGGACGACGAAGGCGTCGATCACACCGGCCTCGACGTCCATCCAGAGTCCGCAGTGGTCGGCGCGCATCCCGTAGAGAAGCAGCTGCCGCGTGACGACGTACCCCTTGTCGGCGGCCCAGCGCGCGCACATCGCCTGCTGGCCCCGGATGTCGACCAGGAACGGCTCGCGGTCGAGTTCTTCGAGCGGGGTGAGGCTGGCTATCGCCGCCACTCGTAAATCGCCCATGGTTCCGGCCCCCCGCTCAGCTGCACCCGACCGCTTCCCCGAAGCCGCCCCCTGTCCCCCGGTGTTCGACGACCCTACTCCGATCGCGCCTCCTTAAGGAGGCGCGTACCAGGCACGGGCGGGCGCATGGATGTGCCACGGGCGCACGCCCTCGGGCGCGCGGGAAGCACGGGAGCGAGCCATCGGCCGCCCGTCCGCCGCCTATCCGCCGTACGCTGAGAGCTGGATACGGACGGAGCTGAGGTCCCGCTTTGGGAAATGTCATCACCTGGTGGGGTCACGCCACGTGCACCGTCGAGGACTCCGGTGTCCGGGTGCTGACCGATCCCCTCTTCGCACGCCGGCTGGCGCATCTGCGCCGCAGGCGCGGTGACGTGCCGCCGCCGGAGGCCGCGGTCGCCGACGCCGTGCTCGTCTCGCATCTGCACTCCGACCATCTGCATCTGCCGTCGCTGGCGAAACTCGCGCCGGGCACCCGGCTGATCGTGCCGCGCGGCGCGCTGCGGGCGGTTCCCGGCCTGCGGCGGCTCGACGCCGTCAGACGGGCGGACGGTCTGCGGATCACCGAGGTGGACGCGGGCGACGAGGTGGAGATCGGGCCGCTGCGGGTACGGGCGGTGCCCGCGTACCACGACGGGCGCCGGCTGCCGGTGGGACCGCAGCGCTCCCCCGCGCTCGGCTATGTGATCAGCGGGGCGCGCCGGACGTACTTCGCGGGCGACACCGGGCTCTTCGACGAGATGGCGGACGTCGTGGGCACCGTCGATGTGGCGCTGCTGCCGGTGGGCGGCTGGGGGCCGCATCTGGGCCACGGCCATCTGAACGCCGACCGGGCGGCCGAGGCGCTGGCCCGGCTGGCGCCCGGCGCCGCGGTGCCGGTGCATTACGGCACGTTCTGGCCGATCGGCCTGGACGGGGTCAGACCGCACGAATTCCATTCGCCCGGCGACGAGTTCGTCCGCCAGGCGGCCCGGCGCGCGCCCGAAGTCGCCGTGCACCGGCTTCAGCACGGCGAGAGTGTGCGGCCGGGGGCCGACCTGTGATCGACCAGCTCATGAGTCAGCTGCCGTCGGAGTCGGCGCAGCAGGCCGTCACCTATCCGTCGCTGTTCCTGCTGGTGGCGCTGGGTGCACTGGTGCCGGTGGTACCGACGGGCGCCGTGGTGAGTTCGGCGGCCGTGGTCGCCTTCCATCAGACGGCGCCGCTCGCGCTGCTCTACATATTCGTGGTGGCGTCGTTCGCGGCGTTCCTCGGCGACATCTCGCTCTACTGGCTGGGGCGGCGGGGGGTCAACTCGAAGAACGGCTCGCGCTGGCTGGCGGCGCTGGAGCGGCGGGTCGCGGACGACACGCTCGACCAGGCGCAGCGCAAGCTGCGGGAGCACGGTGTGACGGTGCTGGTGCTGTCGCGGCTGGTGCCCGCGGGGCGGATACCGGTGATGCTGGCGTGCCTGCTCAGCAGGTGGTCGACGATGCGGTTCATCAAGGGCGCGCTGCCGGCGTGCCTGGCGTGGGCGGCGACGTACCAGCTGATCGGGATCCTCGGCGGTTCGCTCTTCAACGAGCCGTGGGAGGGCGTCGTCGCGGCGGTGGCGCTGACGGTATTGATCAGCGGCGGGCCGGCGGTGTGGCGCAGGCTGCGGGGGCAGGGGAAGGGCACGGGCGGCAAGGACACCGGCGGGAAGGACACGGCGAACGGCGGGAGCGCGCTGGACGGGCCGACGCCGGCGGACGGTCCGAGGGAGTCGGACGGGCACCAGGCGTGACAGCCGACCCGGCGGGTCCCTCACGGGCTCGGCGAACTCTCAGCGCGGGTCGCGCAGTTCCCCCAGAGCCGCCGCCATCATGCTCAACGCGTCGGCGACATGCGGCAGTTCCAGCGGCTCCCGCGCGGTGAGGGAATCCATCCGCTGCTCCGGGGTCGACCCGAGCAGCGGTCCGGTGGCCAGCCGCACCCGCAGCGCGCCCAGTTCGTCCCCGAACCGGTGCCCGCCGGGGACCGGCATGCCCAGCCGTTCGCCCAGGAACTCTTCGAGTTCCATCGAGTCGCCGACCCCTCGCGCGGCGAGACCTCGGCGCAACGGCCCGAGGTCCGCGTAGAGATGGCGGCCCGCCTGCGGCGGTCTGGCCAGCGCCCCCGCGGTGAGGACCGCGTGGTGTACGGCGCCGGCCACGCGTGCGTGCAGCGCGGCCGCGGCGGCGGCCCGCGCCGTCACGGCCGCCGGCTCGTCCAGCGCGTGGGCGGCAGCGGCGGCGACCGGCCCCGCGACGAGCGCGCCCAGCGCGGTGAGATGGTCCAGTACGTCGGCCCGGCGCACGGCTCCGCCGGGCGTGGCGGGGAAGCGCGCGACGGCGGCGGGCCACGACGCCGGGGTGAGCGCGCCCGCCAGGTCGAAGAAGACGGTGACGTCGTCGGGCCACATCTCGGCGGGGCTGACCGGCACCGTCTCGGGCGGCCGGTGCAGGGTGTCGCGCCAGGTCTCGTCGCTGATGATGTGCAGGCCCTCCGCCACGGCGGCCTCGCACGCCTCCCTGACCAGCTCGGGCGGGGCCGCGGTGCCGGTCGGGTCGTCGGCGATCGAGAGCAGCAGCAGCCGTGGCGTGCCGCCCTCGGCCCGTACCCGGCGCACCGTCTCCAGGAGTGCGTACGGATCGGGTACGCCGCCGCACTCCGCCGGGGTCGGCACCTGGAAGACGGGCCGGCCCAGGAGCCTGGCCTGCGGCGCCCAGGAGGCCGGGTGCGGGCGGGGCATCAGGACGTCGCCGCCGTGCGCGGCGAGCAGCGCGAGGAGCAGCGGTTGGGGGCCGGCCGCCGCGGCGGCCTCCTGGGGGTGTGTCGGCAGCCCGCGCCTGGACCAGTAGCCGCAGGCGGCCTCCCGCAGGACCGGTCCGCCGCCGGGCGGCTCGGGCGAGGTCTGTGCCGCCGCGTCCGCGAGTACGGCGACGAGTTCGGGCAGCGCGGGCAGACCGGCCGCCGGGGCCGGCGGCCCGTACCGTACGGGGCCGCGCCCCTCGTGCACCGTCCCGGTCGTCGCCATGCCCGCCACCTCCCGCCGGTCACCACTCAGCACTAGGGCGTGTTGCGAAAGTCCCGCCTGGCCGACGACGCCTGGCACGCACACTCGCCGCGTTGTCGGACTCGTCCAAGTACGCCCAGTACGAGAACGATCCTCCGCCTTGCGATCGCACGCACCAGACGCCGTCGGCCCCGCCCTTCGGGCGGACGGCGCTACTTTCGCAACACGCCCTAGCACTGGCACTGGCCGGGCCACCGGCCACGAGACGTGCACGAGACGTGCGGCCCGTTCTTCCTCAGGCGCCGGACGGACCGGATTCGCGGCCCAGCAGCGCCAGCAGACGCGTCTGGGCGTCGGCGCCAGGCGGCGGTTCCAGCGGGGGGTCGAAGAGGCCGCTCTGCGGGAGGCTGTCCGCGTACGGAGCAACCTCCTTCAGCGCGAAGTCGACCAGCGGTCGGGGCAGCCGCTCGTTCGCGCCGATCCCGCGTGACAGGTCCCAGGTGTGGACCACGGCGTCGAGCACCATCTGCGAGCAGTAGGCGTCGGCCCGGGTCGGGCCGAACGAGAGCCGGACCGTACGCTCCAGCGCGCCCCGCCCGGCGAACGCGGCGCGCGAGGCCGCCGCGGCGCGGTCCCAGGTGGCGACCGGGTCGTCACCGAGCACGTCGCCGTCGAAGGCGTCGCCCACCTCGGCCATGGTCCGGCCCTCGCCCACCAGCGGGGGCACCCAGAGCTGCTCGGCCGTCAGGTGGTTGACCAGGTCACGTACGGACCATTCGGCGCAGGGCGTCGGCGCGCCCCACTGGTCGGCGCGGACGGCGTGCACCCGGTCCGTGAAGAGGTCGAGCGCCTCGCCGTGCCGGTCCAGCAGTGGATTGTCCATGTCACCCACTCTCCCCGGCCGCCCCGCCGGACGCGAGTCCGGCCGGTCAGGGCACCAGACACCGGAGCCTGCTTGGGGGTGGGTGGTACGGGGTACCCGCGTTCCATGTCTGACATCCACACGGGCCGTACCCCGGCCGATCCCGCCACGCGCGGCTCAGTCGCCGCCCTGCTGAGCGGCTGGGACCAGCAGGTCTTCCGGTCGGCGGCGACCCGGCACTGGCCGGGCGCCGGCCCGGTACTGCCCCGGCTCAGCCGCTCGGCCAACCACGGTCTCCTCTGGTTCGGCGCCGCCGCCTCGATCGCTCTCGTCGGGCGCGGGCAGCGCTCCCGGCGTGCCGCCCTGCGCGGGGTGGCCTCGCTCGCCGTGGCGTCGGCGGCCATCAACACCATCGGCAAGCGGTCGGTACGCCGCCGGCGGCCCGTCCTGGACGCCGTACCGCTGATAAGGCAGCTGAAGCGGCAGCCGATCACCACCTCCTTCCCGTCCGGGCACGCGGCGTCGGCCGCCGCCTTCGCCACGGGTGTCGCCCTGGAGTCGAAGGGCTGGGGCGCCGTGGTGGCGCCGCTCGCGTTCTCCGTAGCGGCGTCCCGCGTCTATACGGGCGTGCACTACCCGAGTGATGTGCTGGTGGGTGCCGCGCTGGGGGTGGGGGCGGCGTTCGCGGTACGGGGCCTCGTGCCGACCCGCTCCCAGTTGCCCTCGCCCGGCAGGCCGCACGCGCAGGCGCCGGCCCTGCCGGCCGGCGAGGACATGGTGATCGTCGTCAACCGCGCGTCGGGCTCGTCGGACGCCGCGGGCGCGCTGCGCGACGCGCTGCCGCTCGCGGAGTTCGTGGAGTGCGATCCCGAGGAGGTGAACACGGAGCTGGAGAAGGCGGCGGAGCGCTGCCGCGCGCTGGGTATCGTCGGCGGTGACGGCACGGTCAACCGGGCCGCGGTGGTCGCCGCCCGGCACCGGCTGCCGCTGGCGGTGTTCCCCGGCGGCACGCTGAACCACTTCGCGTACGACCTCGGGATCGAGGACTTCCACGACACGTGCCGTGCGATGGCGGAGGGGGACGCGGTCCGCGTCGACCTCGGGCGGTTCACCGGGCCCGACGGGGTGAGCGGGCACTTCCTCAACACCTTCAGCCTGGGCGTCTATCCGGAGCTGGTGCGGGTCCGGGAGCACTGGGCGCCGCGGATCGGTGGCTGGCCGGCCGGGGTGGTGGCGGCGGTGAAGGTGCTGCGCGGCCAGCATCAGCTGGAGGCGGAGTTCGATGGCCGGCAGCGGTCGCTGTGGATGCTGTTCGCCGGTAACGGCATCTATCAGCGCTTCGGGTTCACGCCCGGCCACCGGCTCGACCTGGCGGACGGTCTGCTGGACGTACGGGTGGTGCACGGCGGTAGCTTCCCGAGCCTGCGGCTGCTGGCCGCGGCGGCGGCCGGGCCGCTGAGCCGGTCGCCGGTGCACGCGGCGGAGCGGATGCGGCGGGTGCGGATCAGGGGGATCGCGCCCGGTACGCCGCTGGCCTTCGACGGCGAAGTGGCCGAGTCGCCTGGCGAGTTGACCATCGACAAGGAGAACGAGGGGCTGACGGTCTACCGTCCGCGCGCCTTCCAGTGACCCTTGCCGGAACATAAACCGGTGGCACGGCGCGGGGCGCGCGGCCGACGATCGCGGGCATGGCATCCGTACCTCCGCCCGTATCTCCGCCCACGCCTCCGCTCTTTCTCGAAACCGCTCGGCTGCGGCTGCGCGACTGCGCCGAGGCCGACCTCGACCGGCTCCTCGCGCTGGACAACGACCCCGGTGTGAAGCGCTTCATCGACGGCGGCGTGCCCGTCGCGCCCGAGTCGTTCCGCGCCGAGACGCTGCCCCGGCTCCTCGGGCGCGGCTTCTGGGCGGCCGAGGAGCGGGCCACCGGCGAGTGGCTCGGCTGGTTCGAGCTGAGGCCGTTGAACGCCGAAGCCGGCTGGCAGGTGGTGGAGCTGGGCTACCGGCTGCACCGGGCCGTGTGGGGTCGGGGGTACGCGACGGAGGGCGCCCGCGCGCTGGTGGGCAAGGCCTTCACCGAGCTGGGTACGGAGCGGGTCACGGCGAACACGATGGCGGTCAACACGGGTTCACGGCGGGTGATGGAGAAGGCGGGGCTGACGTTCGTCCGGACGTACTTCGAGGACTGGCCGGAGGCCATCGAGGGCTCGGAGCAGGGGGACGTGGAGTACGCGCTCACGCGTGAGGAGTGGCTGCGGACAGTCGGTGACTGACCGCATGGCGAGACGTGAGTCTCATATTCCGACATCGCGGCGTACCGTGACCGGACCACTTCACGAGAAGGAGTCCGGTCATGGCACGAGAGACCGCCGTCTACACCCACGGCCACCACGAGTCGGTCCTGCGCTCGCACCGCTGGCGCACGGCGGCGAACTCGGCGGCGTATCTGCTCCCCGAACTCCGTTCCGGGATGGACGTGCTGGACGTGGGCTGCGGTCCCGGCACCATCACGGCCGATCTGGCCGCGCTGGTGGCACCCGGCACGGTGACGGCCGTGGACGCGGCGGCGGACGTGCTGGAGCGGGCCGCCGAGACGGTCGCGGCGCGCGGCCTGGACAACGTCCGCTTCGTGGTCGCCGACGTCCACGCGCTGGACTTCCCGGACGACTCGTTCGACGTCGTCCACGCCCACCAGGTGCTCCAGCACGTCGGGGACCCCGTACAGGCGCTGCGCGAGATGCGCCGCGTGTGCGGGCCCGGGGGGACGGTCGCGGCGCGCGACAGCGATTACGGCGCGTTCACCTGGTTCCCGTCGTCACCGGCGCTGGACGGCTGGCAGGAACTGTACCGCCGTGTCGCCCGCGCCAACGGCGGCGAACCGGACGCGGGCCGCCGGCTCCGCTCCTGGGCCCGCCGCGCGGGCTTCACGGACATCACGTCCACGGCGTCGGCCTGGTGCTTCGCCGCCCCGGAGGAACGCGCGTGGTGGAGCGGCCTGTGGGCGGAGCGGACGACGGCGTCGGGGTACGCGCAACTGGCGGTGCGCGGCGGCCACGCGACCGACGCGCGCCTGTCCGGGATCGCGGCGGCGTGGCACGCGTGGGGCGCCGACCCCGACGCGTGGTTCATGGTCCCGCACGGTGAAATCCTCTGCCGGGCCTGAGAGTTGGTTCCACCGGGTCACCGGGTCACCGGGTCACCGAGTCACCGAGTCACCGAGTCACCGAGTCACCGAGTCACCGAGTCACCGAGTCACCGAGTCACCGAGTCCATGGTCACGGAGAACGGTGCTTCGCTACCCTCTGCCGTATGGAAATCCTGGGAACCACGCTGCGCATCTGCGTCGACGACCTGGAGACCTCGGTCGCGTTCTACGAACGACTGACCGGTAGCCCCGCGCTCCGTTTCGAGCGCGGCGGGGTCTCCGTCGCCGCCGTCAGTTGCTTCCTGTTGATGAGCGGTCCCGCGGAGGAGATCGAGGTGCTGCGCAAGGTCACCGCGACGATCGCCGTCAAGGACGTGGACGAGGCGTTCGCCGCGCTCACGGGCGTCGGCGCCCAGGTCCTCGCGGGCCCGCTCGCCACGCCGGCCGGCCGCAACCTGATCGCCGTGCACCCGGACGGCTCGGTCTTCGAGTACGTGGACCGCAACCCGGTCCAGAGCGGCTGACGAGCGCCGGACGGGCTGCGGAGGCAGCCCGTCCGAAGCTCGGGCGTCAGCCGGCCGCCGGCCGCATCCGGTAGTCGTACGCCTCCGGCAGCGGGTCGTCCGTCAGGGCCGCCCACAGCTCGTTCAGTTTCTCCGCGCCCTCCCGCAGGTCCGCCACCTCGAAGCCCGCGTCGAACAGCGCGCGGGCCGCCGCCTTCTCGCCCTCGGCCAGCAGCAGTTGGGCCTCGATCAGCCGGAACGCGCCGCGCTGCCGGATCCGCGGCGAGAGCCGGTCCCAGACGCGGCGCGCGTCCCGTGTGCGGTCGACGGCGAGCAGCGCGGCGATCGCCTCGCGCGCCAGCGCCACCGTGGCCGCCGTCCAGATCTCACCGTCGTCCGCGCGCTCCACGCTGTCGTCCGGACGCTCGCGACAGAGGTCGTCGAAGGCTTCCGCGTACTGGTCGGCGGCCCGTTCCGGGTTGCCGCCCTCGCGGTCGGCGACGGCCAGGCAGCGCAGCAACGGCCAGCGGGACGAGGCCTGTTGGAGGCCGCGTTCCCAACTCCGCACCGCCTGCGCCAGATCGCCCGCGTGCCACTGCGTGATGCCGAGGTGATACTCGGTCAGCGGCTCGGCGGGGGCCGTCTCCAGCATGTCGCGCCAGTGCGGCGCGACGAGGGTCGGCCCCGGCGGCGCCGCCTCGCGCGCCTTCGGCAGCGTTCCCTTGGTGAACAGCTCGACCCACGGCACCTGTTGCTCGCCGAGCAGGGACTCGTCGAACGGTGTGCCGGGCAGTTGGTACCCGCCGCGCATCGCGCCGCGCATGACCTCCAGCGCGCCCCAGCCCGAGCCGGTGGCGAGCCGTTCGCCGGGCTCGGTGTCCGCGTGCGGCAGCCACGCCTCGTACGCGGCGTCCACATCGGCGCGCGGCAGGGCGAGTTCGAGCCGGTCGCCGACCTCCGCGCGGGCTGCGTCCCAGTCGGCGCCGTGCACGGTGGCGGGGTCGGCGGCGAGCGGGCCGTACGACTCCAGCCAGCTGAAGTCCTCGTACCCTTCGAGCTTGACGTGTTCGAGCTGGGTACGGGCGAGCCCGGCCTGGATCTCGGCGTAGCCGGGTGTGCCCGGTTCGGTGAGCCACTGCTGCCAGCGCCGGCCGCCGCGCCCGGCGCCCCAGAGGAAGAGCTTGCGTCCGCGCAGGAGGTCCGTGGACGTCTGGACGAGCCCGTGGCCGTCCGCGTCGAGGGAGGTGATCCACTTCCGGGCGTCCCGGGGGACCTCGTAGAAGTAGTCCGCCGGGAATTCGCCGCGCAGCGGGTACGTGCGGTCGACGCCGTCGTACTCGGGCACCGGGACCCGGCGCAGGCCGCGTTCGTACCCGAAGTACCAGGCCTCTTCGGCGGGTGCGACGACGCGGGTGTGCTCGTCCTCGGGGACGGCGATGTTGGACCACCAGTAGACGGGCGCGGGACCCTGGTGCGGGTTGCGTATCCGGACGCCTACGTGCAGGAAGTCGGAGTCGTCGGGCAGCCACAGGTCGACCTGGAACGGCAGGCCGCGCAGCGGCTCCCACTCCCACAGCCGGACCATCTCGCCGCCGTCGGGCGCGGGGACGAGCGCGGCGTTCAGCGGGGCGCAGGAGAGTGTGGTGTGGCCGGTGGCGCCGATGTTCCACTCGATGCCGCCGGAGAACCAGGCTCCGTTGAGCGCGAAGTCGGCGGGCTGGAACACCGGGTTGCGGTACAGCAGTTCGCGTCCGGTGGGCTTGTGGTGCAGGGAGTGGATCCGGCCGCCGAGCCCCGGCAGGACGGTGGCCCGCAGCCGGTCGTTCTCGATGACGATCGTGTCGATGTCGGTGGGCTCGCGGTCGCGTCCGTAACCGTCGAGGATCCGGACGGGCAGCAGGGTGCGCAGCGGCTCGTACCCGATCTGCCGCGCCATGTCGCGGGGCAGCTCCCGCTTGGCGCGTTCGTCGAGTTGTCGGGAGTGCGTCTCGTCGAGCGGCCGGAGCGCCGGCAGGGGGTTCTCCGGCCCCAAGGGGGCGGCAGGCAGGGTCAGTACGGCACGTCGCACGCTCGTGGCCACAGGCAAACCTCGCTTCGCTCGCTGGGGCCGCCGAGGCTCGGTTGGCCGGCGCGCACCCGATGACCATGGAACACGGTCGAGTGCGCGCCGAACAGAGCACCTGAAGATCAGTCTTGGGTGAGGGCCGCCACAACGATGTCCGCGAGCAGTGCGCCGGCGGTGCCGTCGGGGTCGAGATCGGGGTCGTAGATCGTCAGGTTGAGCCCGACGCAGCGGTCGGAGCGCACCAGGACCGTCAGCAACGCCTGGAGTTCGTCGGGGAGCAGTCCCCCGGCGTCCGGGGCGTCGACGGCCGGCATCACCTCGGGGTCGAGGACGTCCGCGTCGAGGTGCACCCAGAAGCCGTCCGTGACGGGAGTCTCCAGTGTCTGGAGTACGGCCCCGGCTAGATCGGCGGCGCCCCATTCGCGGAACTCGCCCACGGACACGGTGGGGATCCGCAGGCGGGCCAGTTCCGCGCGGTCCTCGTCGCCGTCGCGGATGCCGAAGAGCCGGATGTCCTCGTCGCGTACGTAGGGGCGCAGGCCCTCGATGTCGCTGAGGTCGCTCTGCCCCCGCCCGGTGGCGATGGCCAGTTCCTCGCCGCCGGCCGCGCCGATCGCGTCGGAGTTCCCGGTGTGCCGGAAGTCGGCGGAGCCGTCGATCGCGGCGATGCCGTACCGGCCCATGCGGCGCAGCGCGAGCGAGGCGCCGAGCTGGATGGAGCAGTCGCCGCCGAGGACGAGCGGGAAGTCACCGGCCCGCACGTGCCGCTCGATGCGGTCGGCGAGCTTGGGCGTGTACGCGGCGATGGCGGCGGCGTTGAAGACGCCGTCACCTTCCTTCCAGTCGCCCCGGTCGTAGCGGGGCGGGACGACGACCCCGCCCTCGAAGGCGCCGAGCCGCTGCACGATGCGCTGTTCGCGCATGGCGCCGGCCAGTTTGTAGCAGCCGGGCACGGTGCCGGGGGCCGGTGGGCGCAGGCCGAGGTTGGAGGGGGCGTCGATCACCACAATATTCCGCATGCGCTCCATCCTCCGCGTCGTACGCTCGTTCTTCAAACAGGATCTTCCGGAAGAAGGCGGCCCGTCCATGACCACGCAGCACACGTACCGGGTGATCGTGCGCGGGACCTTCCAGGAGCTGACGGACGAGGCGCGGGCGCGTCTCCTCGACGAGGTCGAGGAGCACGGGCTGGGGCAGACGCGGTTCACGCCCGAGGGGTCGCTCACCTACGATCGGGTGCTGAAGCATTTCTCGTACCGCTTCGTGGTCGTGTCCGACGCGGCTGACGGCGAGGAGATGGCGGCGGTGCTCGCCGAGGACCGGGCGGAGACGGCGTTGAAGGCGCTGGCCGGGGTTGCGGGGGCCGGTCCGGGTGCCGGTATCGATACCGGCACCGGCATCGGCTTCGGCTTCGGGGAGCTGCGGTCGAGCGTGACCGACATGGACACGATGAAGATCAACCGGAAGGGACGCTGAGCCTTTCGGGCGGGGTGTCGCGGATCATGTCGGCGGTGATCGCCCAGCGTTCGTGGTCGCGCCAGGCGCCGTCGATGTGCAGGAAGTCCGGCGAGCAGCCCTCGTAACGGAAGCCCGCGCGGCGCACGAGCGCGATCGAGGCGGTGTTGGCCGGCTGGATGTTGGCCTCCAGACGGTGCAGGCCGAGGCCCTGTCCGAGCGGCCCGAACGCGTGCCGCAGGACGTGGCCGAGGCCTTCGGCCATCAGGCCCCGGCCGGCGGCGTGGGCGAAGGCGCCGTAGCCGAGGGCTCCGCTGAGGAAGCCGCCGCGGACGATGTTGTTGATGTTGATGAACCCCGCGATCCGGCCGTCCGCCAGGTCACAGACGAGGAAGCCGGCCTTGGTGGGGTCCTCGATGACGCCGCTCGCGTAGTCGGCGTACGCCTCGGGGGTCCGGGGCGGGAAGAGCCACGGGCGGTGCAGTTCCCCGCTGTCGCGGGCCAGCGAGGCGAACTCGTCGGCGTCCTCGTACCGGTACGGGCGTACGCGCGTGCGCGGCCCCTCGCCTGCGGGGGCGGTGATGTCGAGCATCGCGCCAGCGTAGTGGCCGGGACACGGGGCGCCCCCTCGTGCTGTGGCCGGGAACGTCGGCCGAGTCGCGCGGCTCGTGAGCGGCGCCCGTCCTCAACCGGCCACCGGACGGACGGACGGACCCGGTGAACTCTCCGGTCACCGCCCTACGTCAGCGCCGGTACCTCCAGCGTGAGCGTCGCCACCTCGGCGGTCGCCTCCAGGACCGCGGGAACCCCGAGCGGCACCGTGAGGTTCGTCGGACCGTGGCCGAAGCCCAGTTCCTCGGCCACCGGGACGCCCAGCCCGCCGAGCCGGTCGAGCAGCAGCGCCCGGACGTCTTCGTACGGACCGCAGCCCGCCCAGGAGCCGAGCGCGACGCCGGCGACGCCGTCCAGCCAGCCGGAGCGCAGGAGTTGGGTGAGGATCCGGTCCAGCCGGTACGGCTCCTCCTCGACGTCCTCGATCAGCAGCAGCCCGCCGGCGGCGGACGGGCGGGCGTGCGGGGTGCCGAGGTCGGCCGCGAGCAGGCTGACGCAGCCGCCGATGGTGCGGCCGCGCGCCCGGCCGGGGACCAGGGCGCGTGCCGTGTCCAGGCCGATGACCTGGACCGTCTCGGGTTCGAGGAGTGTGGCGCGCAGCGATTCCTGGGTGGCGGGGTCCTTGAGGAAGGTCAGCGCGGCGACCATGGGGCCGTGCAGGGTGCTGACGCCCGCCCGTACGGCGAACGCCTCGTGCAGCGCGGTGATGTCGCTGTAGCCGGCGAAGACCTTGGGGGGCGCCGCGCGTACGGCGTCCCAGTCGATCAGGTCGACCATGCGCTGCACGCCGTAACCGCCGCGTGCGCACAGGACGGCCTCGATCGTCGGGTCGCACCAGGCGGCCTGGAGGTCGCGGGCGCGCGCCTCGTCCGTTCCCGCGAGGTAGTCCAACTCCCGGTGCGTGTCCAGGACATGGGGTGCCACGACCGGATCGAGGTCCCAGCCGCGCAGGATGTCCAGGCCCGCTTCGAGGCGGTCGGCGGGCAGCGGGCCGCTGGGCGCGACGACGGCGACCTTCGCGCCGGGCCGCAGCCGGGGCGGGCGGATCAGGGGGGCGACGGACGTCATTTCCTCAGCTCCAGCCGGGGGACGTCGGGGCGGTCGATCCCGAACGTCTGGGCGTACAGGGACAGTTCGGCCTCCAGCGCCCGCACCATGGTGTCCCTCCTGCGGAAGCCGTGGCCCTCGCCCTCGAAGGTGAGGTACGCGTGCGGGATGCCGCGCCCGGCCAGCCGTTCGAGGAAGCGTTCGCACTGGACGGGCGGGCAGATCGCGTCGTCCAGCCCCTGGAGCAGCAGGAACGGGGCGGTGATCCGGTCGACGTGGTTGATCGGGGAGCGCTCGCGGTAGCGGGCCGGGACGTCGGCGACGGGGCCGACGAGCGATTCCAGATACCGCGACTCGAAGTCGTGCGTCCCGTCGTCGGCCCAGGTGGACAGGTCGAGGATCGGATAGATGACGGTGCCGCACGCGTAGAGGTCGGTGCCGGTGAGCGAGGCGGCGCTGGTCCAGCCGCCCGCGCTGCCGCCCCGGATCGCGAGCCGCGCGGGGTCGGCGGTGCCCTCGTCGGCGAGGGCGCGGGCGACGGCCGCGCAGTCCTCGACGTCGACGACGCCCCACTGCTCGCGCAGCCGTTCGCGGTACTCGCGTCCGTAGCCGGTGGAGCCGCCGTAGTTGACCTCGGCGACGCCGATGCCGCGCGACGTGAAGTAGGCGATCTCCAGGTCGAGTACGAGCGGGGCGTGGCTGGTCGGGCCGCCGTGCGCCCACACGACGTACGGCGGCAGTTCGTCGCCGGGCGCGCTGTGGTCGGGGCTGTGCGGCGGGTAGATGTGGGCGTGGATCTCGCGGTCGTCCGGGCCGGTGAAGGCGCGGATCTGCGGCTCGGGGTAGTACACGGGGTCGACCGGGTCGTCGTGCGCCGAGCCGATGACGTGCGCCCGCCCGGTCGCCGTGTCCAGCTCCACGATCTCGTACGCGCTGCGCGGGCTCGCGCCGACGCCGATCACGCGGGAGCCCCGGACGGTGAGGGTGGCGGCCCATTCGGTCCAGGGCCCCGCGGCGTCGGCGAGTTGGCCGGTCTCGGGGTCGAGGATGCCGAGGGCGGTGGACCCCTTGCCGTGGACGACGGCGATCGTGCCGTCGTCCATCGGGTGGAACCACTGGAGGCCGATCTTCCACAGCGGCCCGCCGAACTCCTCGTCCACGGCGGGGCTGAGCCGGGCCGGGGCGCTGACGCCGAGGGGCGCCGACGCGTCGAGCCGAAGCCGGAACAACCGCCACCAGTCACCGGGGTCGCAGACGTACAGGAGTGAGCCGTCCGCCGCCCAGTCCACTTGCGCGACGGATTCCGCAGGGCCTCCGGCGACGGTGCGCACCCGCTCGAAGGCGCCCGCCTCCGTCACGTCGGCGAGCAGCAACTCCGTTCCGTCCCAGGGCATCCGGGGGTGGTCCCAGACGATCCACGCCGCGTGCCGGCCGTCCGGTGAGACGCGGGGTCCGGTGACGAAGCGGTGCCGGTCGTCGGAGAGTTCGCGTACCGCCGTGCGGTCGTCGGCGGCCGAGCCGTCCAGCGGTACGGCGGCGACGACGCGGCGCACGTCGGTGGGTGCCTCGCCGGTGAACTCCTCCAGTACGCACCAGACTTCGCCGCTGTCCCCGACAGGACCCGGGCGCAGTCGCGGGTCGGCCCAGCGCAGGGTGCCTGTCCGGGTGCCGTCCGGGGCGGGGGCCGGGGTGAGCGGGCGCGGGGGCCCGTCGCCGTCCGGCTCGTACGCGTACAGCCGCTGGTCGGGGAAGTGCGCGAAGACGACGAGGGGGGAGCCGTCGGCCCGTACCGCCCCGTCCCAGGGTCTGCCGCCGTACTCGATGACCCGGCTGCGGGTGTCCCACGGTGCGGGCAGAATCGATTCCTCGCGGCCGTCGGACCGACGGCGCACGAGTGCGCGGCGGCCGTCCTCCGCGGGCCGCGGCTCCGTCCACCACACCTCGTCGCCGACCGCGCCGACGAACTCGGGCCGCCCGTCGTGCGAGGCGGCGAGCGCGGCGTCGATCGGTGACGGCCAAGAGCCGTACGGTGTCGGCTGCTCCATGCCCAACTCCCTCTACGCGGTCTGGAGATAGTGGTCGAGAACGCGGACGCCGAAGTGCAGCGCGTCCACCGGGACACGCTCGTCGACGCCGTGGAAGAGAGCCTGGTAGTCGAAGCCGGGGGGCAGCTTCAGCGGCGAGAAGCCGTAGCCGGTGATGCCGAGGCGGGAGAACTGCTTGGCGTCCGTGCCGCCCGACATGCAGTACGGCACGACGTGCCCGGCCGGGTCGAACCGCTCGACGGCCGCGCGGAGTTTGGCGTACGTCGGGGAGTCGACCGGTGCCTGGAGGGCGACTTCGCGGTGGCTGAACTCCCAGTCGACGTCGGGTCCGGTCAACTGGTCGAGTGTGGCGCGGAATTCGTCGTCGGTGCCCGGTACCGTCCGGCCGTCGACGTAGGCGACGGCCTGACCGGGGATCACATTGACCTTGTAACCGGCTTCCAGGACCGTCGGGTTGCTGCTGTTGCGCACGGTCGCCTCGACCAGGGCCGCGGCGGGGCCGAGCTTGGCGAGCAGGGCGTCCGGATCGAAGTGCTCGGCGTCGACGTCGACCTCGATGTCGTGCAGCGCGGCGAGTTCCTTGATGGCGGCGGTGACGGTGGGGGTGAGCCTGATGGGCCATTCGTGGTGGCCGATCCGGGCGACCGCCTCCGCGAGCCTGCTGACCGCGTTGGCCCGGTTGACCTTGGAGCCGTGGCCGGCCCTGCCGTGCGCGGTCAGCTTCAGCCAGCCGGTGCCGCGCTCGCCCGCCCCGATGGGGTAGAGCGCCATGCCGTGCCCGGCGTGGAAGGTGAAGGCCCCGGACTCGCTGATGCCCTCCGTACAGCCCTCGAACAGCTCCGGGTGGTGGTCGGCGAGGAAGCCGGAGCCGTCGATCGCGCTGGCCTCCTCGTCGGCCGTGTAAGCGAGCACGATGTCGCGGCGCGGCCGGACCCCGGACCGGGCCCAGGCGCGGACGACGGAGAGCACCATCGCGTCCATGTTCTTCATGTCGACGGCTCCGCGGCCCCAGACGACGCCGTCCCTGACCTCGCCGGAGAAGGGGTGCACGGACCAGTCGGCGGGCTCGGCCGGTACCACGTCCAGATGGCCGTGGACCAGGAGCGCGTCGGCTGTCGGGTCGGTGCCGGGAATGCGCGCGACCACGTTGGTGCGGCCGGGAGTGCGCTCAAGGAGCGTGGGCTCCAGTCCGGCCGCGGCCAGCCGTTCGGCGACGTACTCGGCGGCGGGGCGCTCGAAGCAGTCGCCGCCGCCTCGGTTGGTCGTGTCGATACGGATCAGCTCCGAGGTGAACGTCACCACCTCGTCCAGCGCCACCGTGTCGACGGCCTCGGCCCGGTCGGTACTCGTGTGCGTGGACGGCGTGGCGGGCGTCGTGCCGGGCGACCCGGCGGGCGTCTTTCTGGGCGTCATGTCAGCCATACTGCTCCTCCACCGCGGCCGAGACGATCGTGGTGACCGCCTTGAAGGTGCGAATGCCCTCGTACATCGTCTCGCTCGTGTACGCGATACGCCGTTCGCCGCCGCGCACCACTCCGGGTACGACCGTGGCGGCCCCGGCCAGATGCTCGGCGTCGAACTCCAGCTCGACGGTGAAGGGGCCGCCGTCGACCGGCTCGTACCGTACGGCCAGGGCGGTCGACTCCTCGGCCGCCGCGCGGATGTCGGCGGCGGTACGCGCGGGGGTGCGGCAGACCGCCGCGTACCGCGAGACGTGGTCCTTCACCGCTACCTTGCGGGCGTCGGGCGCGTAGCCGTCGGCGTCCCGGCAGGTCAGGTCGTCGCCGGTGACGAGGATCACGGGGACGCCGTACTCGGCGACGACATGGGCGTTGAGCAGCCCCTCGCTCGCCCGTACGCCGTTCAGCCAGACGCCGGTGATGGAGTTGGCGAGATAGGTGTGTGCGAGAACGCCCTCCGTGCCCGCGCCCGTGTGGTAGCCGACGAAGGCGATCGCGTCGACGTCACCGTGCTGGACGCCCTCGACCATGCTCAGCGACTTGTGCCGCCCGGTGAGCAACTGGGCCCGCTCGTCCAGCTCTTCGAGCAGCAGATTGCGCATGGTCCAGTGCGCCTCGTTGATCAACACGTCGTCGGCGCCGCCGTCCAGGAAGCCGAGGACGGCGGCGTTCACATCCGAGGTGAACAGGGTGCGGCAGCGCTCCCACTGCGGCGTCCCCGGCAGGACGTCGGCCGGCCAGGTGACACCGGTGGCGCCTTCCATGTCGGCGCTGATCAGGATCTTCACCGGTCGTTCCTCTCTTCCCGGGCCAGAAGCGTCGAAGTCACATCTGCCCCCTGTGCGGTCGGCACCCATTTCATCGGCTTCACCGGCATCCGGTAAAGCACCACCCCGGTCCGGCGCCCGACGCCGGGCCTACGCCGCTTCATCTGCCTTTCCGGCACCGGGCCCCCCGCCCTCGATCCGCGCCAGGGCCGTACGGATGTCGGCACGCGTCTCCTCGTCCTCGACACACGCCCTTGGTCCGCCTCTCGCGAGCCGCCGGTCGTCCTCCAGTGCCGCGCGCAGGGCCGGCACAGCCACCGCCGCCGGCGGCCCGATCCGGCCGAGGTCGTTGATCGCGCCCCAGGCCCTGGACTGATTCGCAGGGGCGCGCAACCACTTGAGCTCGGCCACCAGCAGCCGGACGGCCGGCTGGTGCTCGCCCGTCAGTCTCCACAGCGTGAATGCCGCGTCTGGCTGGTCCAGACGCTCCATCGGATCGTTCAGCACCGCACGCGCGGCCTCGATGTCCGCGCGTACGGCGTCGGGGTCCGGCTCCGGCGCGCCGGACCGGGGCAGCAGGTCGATCAGCTGCTGCCGCAGTGGTTCCGGAAGATCCTCCCCATCGATCACCGTGCGGAGGACCGCGGGATCCCACCAACCGATGGCGTTCATGAGGGACCCGCGTTCGAAACCGTCCCCGCTCTCGTGCAGTCGCAGCCGGATCGCCGGCAGCAGGTCGGAGGCGAAGGGGCCCATCCGGCGCAGGACATGGTGAAGCGCCGGCCGGCTGTCGAAGTCCCACCCCGCCCTGACGCCGCCTGTCCCGTAAGGGGCCCGCATACCGGTCAGGTAGGACCGGACCGCGGGGACGCATCGCTCGTCGCCGAGATGGGCGAGCCCCCACACGGCCATTTCCGCGACGCGGGCGTCGGGGTCGTCGACGAGCGCCGCGAGCTCGTCCGCCCAGGGCTCGGCGCCCGGGCCGGCTGCCGCCAGCAGATAGACGCTGAGCCGGCGGATCCTCTTGTGGGGGTCGTCCAGCAACGAGGCGACCGCCGGCAGCAGGCTCACGGCCGAGCGCCACGTCATGAGGGCCTCACCCGCGACATTCAGTCCGGCCAGCCGATGACGGGCCGACGCGTGGCCAATGAGTCTCTCCGCGAGGGCGACTCGCTCGTCACGATGCTCGCCGAGCCCTTTCGCCGTGGCCCTCGCCGCGCGGACGGCCGGCCATCGGCCGGTGAACTCGGTGCCGAGCAGCACCTCCACCGCGATCGTGAAATGCGCCGGATCGCGGTACTCGGGCTCAAGCCGGCGCAGCGCGAGGACCGCGGCCAGACGCACCTCAGGGATGTCGTGCGTGACCAGGCCGTGCAGCCAGGGCAGACAACTGCTCCTGACCACATGGTCGTCGTCGACCAGGACTACGCTGCCCACCGCCCGGACGATCTCGACCCGCACCGCCGGCTTCTTCTCACGCGCGAACGCCGATCGCAGCGCGGCGCACACCTCGTCGGCGTCGTGGACGGCATGGGCGAGCGCGAGCGCCGCCGCCTCGCGTACCGCGGCCTTCGGGTCGCCGAGGAGCCGTGTGACGCGCGGCACAGCCTCCGCCCAGGCGAGCGGCCAGGCCGCATCGACCCGACGTGGGGACAACGCCCTGCGCCCGTCCTCGGCCAGCTCCGCGATCAGGGTCAGGGCCTCCGACCGCAGCCAGACCTTGAGGTCGGCCGACTCCGCCAGCCGGACGAGAAACGGCACCACGGCGGGCCCGGCCGAGAACACCGCACCGCCCTGGTGACGCAGGTGATTGACCAGCGTGTACCAGCTCTCGGTGTCACCCCGGACCGCGGCGCGCAGCAGGCTGGGCACATCACCGGCGGAGCCGTAATGGTGCGAAAGCCGCTCCCACGGCACACCGTCGAGACCGGCGAAGAGCTTTGAGCGCTTGACCATGAGTGTTTCGCTTCCCCCGGGTGGAACCATCGGCCCCTCTGGCGGGCCGCGCCGAACCCTACAACGTCCGGCCCCGCGCGATCCTGTCGCCCAGAACCGTGCCGACGACACCGCGTCCGCCTCGCCCCACTTGCCCGACGGGGCGCCCGTCAGACGGGCGCCCCGTCGGGCAAGTGCCCGTCAGGCAGAGGCCCGTCAGGCAGAGGCCAGGACGAACCACCTGGCGGGCAGGTCGATCCGGGTGCCGTCGGCCAGATACTCCGTCTGCGGCAGTGTGGTGTCCCCGCTGTCGATGATCCGCAGGCCCGCGTCGCCCAGCAGCCGGGGCACTTCGTCGTCGGTGGCCGCGGCCGGTTTCAGTCCGTGGTCGAAGACCCGCCGCAGCTTCGCGGGTCCCCCGCCGGGTTCTTCGGCGGCCCGCTGGAACAGCGTCTTGGAGCCCGAGGTCAGCTCCACGACGAACGCCCTGCCGCGCTCGCCGAGGAGCGCGGCCACCGCCGCGGCCACGGCGGGCCGGTCCTGCGGTTCGCTCTGGTGGATGACGGCGCGCATGTAGACATGGGTGTCGCCGACCCGCCCCGCCAGCGCCCGGACCGATTCGTGGTCCACGAGACTGAGTTGCTCGAACTCGGCCACCTTCGCGGTGTCGGCGCGCCGGGCGTGCTCTATCGCCGCGTGCGAGAGGTCCACGCCGACGGCGCGGGCGAAGCGGGTGGCGAGATAGCGGGTCTGGGTGCCGTTGCCGCAGCCCAGGTCGACCACGGGCAGCTCGGGGTCGGCGTGCGGCAGGAATATCTCGCAGTGCGGTGCGGCGGTGAGGGAGGGGTCGGAGTCCCAGATCGCCTCACCCGGCGCGTCGGACGTCTCGCGCCAGTAGCCTTCCCACGAGTCCTGGTAACGCTGTGACACGCCCATCTGTGCCCTCCCGAATTCGGCCCCGCCAGGGGCGAATTGACGGCGCGTCACTTACGCGCCATATAGGCCCCCTTTCCCGCCAGGGACTGTTCGAACCACACCGTCTTGCCCTGCGCCGAACTGCTGCTCCCCCAGCCGCGCGCCAGCCGGCTCACGATCCGCAGGCCACGCCCGAACTCGTCGTCGGCCGTCGCGGCCAGCAGGCTCGCCGGGGCCGGTTCGTCGTCGGTGACCTCGCAGAGCAGGGCGTCGTTGCGGACCAGCCGCAGCCCGACATGGCGGATCCGGGCGTGCCGCACGGCGTTGGTGACCAGCTCGCTGACCATCAACTCCGCGTTCTCCACGGCCCCCGGCAGATTCCAGTCGTACAGCTTGCCGCGCACCAGGCGCCGGGCCCGCGCGACCTCGCGCGGGTCGAGGGCGAGCTGCCACTCGGCGACGTCGCCGGGCGGAATGCCGTTCAGCCGGGCCATCAGCAGCGCCACGTCGTCCTTGCGGCCGCCGTGGGTGTTGAGCGCGCGGATGATGGTGTCGCAGGCGTGGTCCATGGAGGCGGCGGGATGCGCGGCCGACTCGCAGAGCGCCGCGAGACCCGCGCCGATGTCCTGGCCGCGCACCTCGACCAGGCCGTCCGTGCACAGCACCAGCCGGTCGCCGGGGCTGACCCGTACCGTCGCGGTCTCGAAGGCCACGCCGCCGACGCCGATGGGGGCGCCGGTCGGCAGATCGAGCAGTTCGCTGCGGCCGTCCGCGGCGCGGACCACGACGGGCGGGATATGTCCGGCGTTGGCGATCTGGAGCTCGGAGCGGATGGGGTCGTAGACCGCGTACAGGCAGGTCGCCAGGTAGTTCTCGCCCAGGCGCTGCGCCAAGTCGTCGAGATTGCGCAACAGTTGGGCGGGCGGCATTTCCATGGTCGCCATCGTCTGCACCGCCGTACGCAACTGGCCCATCATCGCCGCCGAGTTGAGGCCGTGGCCCATCACGTCGCCCACGACGAGCGCGGTGCGCGAGCCGGGCAGTTTGACGGAGTCGAACCAGTCACCGCCGATCCGGCCCAGCCGGGCGCCGGGAAGATAGCGGGTGGCGATGTCGCAGCCCGCCATGCGGGCGGCGACCTGCGGCAGCATGCTGTCCTGGAGGGTGTCGGCGACGTTCTCCTGATACGTGTACATCCGGGCGTTGTCGAGGACGAGCCCGGCCCTGGCGGCGAGTTCGGCGCCGGTGGTGCGGTCCATGTCGTCGAAGGGCTGCC
This sequence comes from Streptomyces sp. NBC_01508, assembly GCF_045040315.1. Lineage (NCBI taxonomy): Bacteria > Bacillati > Actinomycetota > Actinomycetes > Kitasatosporales > Streptomycetaceae > Streptomyces > Streptomyces sp. NBC_01508. The sequence continues at coordinate 1,158,503 of NZ_CP109419.1, forward strand.
GGCCCTGACGCCGCATCAGCACCATGAAGCCGAGCACCACGTCGCGTGCCTTGAGCGGTACGAGCAGCATGGAGCGGTTGTTGATGAGCGGGCGCAGGTCGCGCTTCTCGAACTGCTCGGAGATCCGGTCGCCGTCCTCCTCGCTGAGCTGCCGGATGAGGACGGGTTCGCCGGTGACCATGCACTGGAAGAACGGGGTGTGCTCGGGGAAGGCGATGGCCTCGCCGACCGGCACGGTGTCGTCCCAGCGGCCCGGTTCGTCGTTGTGCTCGACCCAGACCCGGTGCCAGATGGTGGTGACGTCGGGCCGCCCGGTGGGGAAGCCCTCACCGGCCAGGACGGCGGCGCGCAGATGGGTGCCCGCGAAGTCGGCGAAGCGGGGCACGGCGGCGCTGGTGACCTCGCGGATGGTGCGCGACAGGTCGAGGGAGGAGCCGATCAGGCCGCTGACCTCGTTGAGGAATTCCAGGCGTTCGCGGACCGCCGCGTATTCGAGGTCGAGTTCGGGCGCGGGTGCGGGCACGAGCACGGGCCGGTCGGCGTCGGCGGCGTGCGCGGGTCCGGCACCCCGCTCGTCGCGCTCCGCCGAACCGTACGCGCGGCCCGGCCGTCCGGCCACGCGGCGCGGCACACCCCAGTCGGGGGTGACGGGGACCCGTTCGTGGTGGCTGAACTCCAGCACGGGATAGCCCAGTTCGAGGATCTGGGCGACGATGCGCTCCGCCTCGGCGACGCTCATGTTCGGCAGGATGTGCGGGAGTTGGCCGGCCAGCGACTGGGATTCGGGGAATTCGGTGTGCAGCGAGAAGCTCGGCGCGATCCGCCCGCGGTCGCCGCCACCGGGTCCGTCCGCGTCATCGGGGCTGACCGCGTCGCCGCTGAACTGGTCGACGTCCGCGGCGAGTACGAGATGGCGCCCCGTTCCCGGACCGGCGAGCGGGTAGGCCCACCACAGCACGTCGAGCTGTGGGCGGCCCGCGTCGGAGAGCTTCGCCCGGCCGGCGGTGGGGTAGGAGCTGCGTCCGTGCAGCTCCGGTCCCAGCTCGTCGTCGGAGCCGTACGCGCCGTACGCGCCGTTGACCAGCCCCGTCCGGTCGTCCGTGAGCGCTCCGGAGACCGGCATCAGATCGCCCGCCGGCTGCCCGACCGCGTCTTCCTTGGAATGGCCGAAAAGCCGCCGTGCGCCGCTCGACCAGTGCGACACGAGGCCGTCGGTGTCCACGACGACCACGGCGAGCGGAATCCGGCCGGTCACGGCGTGCTGCCGCCGTGACCTGAGCGGCGGAGTGCCACGGTCCATGGGTGGAAGGCTCCTTCCCCGCCGCCGGGATCTGCGGCTGCTGTGCACCCACGGTACGGCTCCGAACACGCTATGCGCCGGGCAATCAACTATTAGGTCGTGCGCCCGGCGCACGCCGGGGTGCTGACTGATATTCAGTCAGGCGTGTGGCGGTATTCCGGTCAGTCGGCGTGGCCGAGTTGCAGGTCCCGCTCGGTACGTCCGCCGCCGGCCATCCGCAGCACCGTGGCGACCGGCGGATACCCCGCGGCGATGACCGTGTACTCGCCGGACGACAGATCGACGAAGCGGAACGACCCGTCCGCGCCTGTGGTGAGCGTGTCGACCACATTGCCCGCCGCGTCGAGCAGGGTGACGCGGGCGTCCTCGACCGGCCGGCCGCCCCCGGCCCGTACGGTGCCGCGCAGCACCGCCCCGCCGGCCAGCTCGATGTCCTGCCGGGTCTCGCGCGACGCCTGGACGCTGACGAGGAGCGCGGCGGGCCGGAAGGCGGGCGCGCTGGCGGCCAGGGTGTACTCCCCGGCCACCAACTCCGAGATGACATAGCCGCCTTCACGCCCGCTGCGGGTGGAGGCGACCACGTCCCCGCGTACGTCGGTGAGGGTGACGGCGGCGTCGCGCACGGGGGTGCCGTCGGCAGTCAGTACGGCTCCGGCGAGCCGGCCGGCGCCGCCGAGGACCACGTCCAGCTCGACGGGGCGCTCCCCGACGGTGACGGTTACGGCCTGCGGCTGGTGCCCGCCCGCCGCGGCGATCATCACGTACGAGCCGGCCCCCGGCACGCTCAGCGCGTACCGCCCGTCCTCGCCGCTGGCCCCGCGCCCGATCTGGGTGCCCTGTACGTCGATGAGCGTGAGCGCGGCGCGCGGGACGGTGCTGCCGTCGTGGTGCTGGACGGTGCCGCAGACGGGGACGCCCGGCGTGTACGCGTGCGGGGCCGCGCCGTTCGCGGAAGCGGCGCCGGAGGGGGAGGGGGAGGCGGAAGCGCTGCGGGCGGCCGGGACGGCGGTGGACTCGGCGGCGGAGGCGTTGTGGGACACCAGCGGTTTCTCCTTGAGGAAGCAGGCGATGAGCAGGCCGAGCAGGAGCACCGGCACGAGGTAGAGGAAGATCCGCGGCATCGCGTCCGCGTACGCCTGGATGTAGCTGTCCCGCAGCGCGGGCGGCATCGCGTGCACCATCTGCGGCGTGATGGATTCGGCGCTGGGCAGCCCGGCGCCGGACGGGATGCGGTCGGCGAGCGCGTCGGTGAGCCGGTCCGCGAAGAGCGTGCCGAAGATGGCGGCGCCGACGCTGCCCCCGATCTGCCGGAAGTAGTTGTTGGCGCTGGTGGCGGTGCCGAGGTCGGAGGGCTGGACCGAGTTCTGCACGGCGAGGATCAGGACCGGCATGACCAGGCCGATCCCGATGCCGAGCACGGCCTGCCAGACGCTGTATTCGAGCCGGGAGGTGTCGGTCTCCAGGCGGGACAGCAGCCACATGCCGACGGCGGAGACGCCGGCGCCGAGGATCGGGTAGATCCGGTAGCGGCCGGTACGGCTGATGAGTTGGCCGGAGATGACGGAGGCGCCGACGATGCCGCCCATCATCGGCAGCATCAACAGGCCGGACTCGGTGGCCGAAGCGCCGTCGACCATCTGGAGGAAGGTCGGCAGATAGCTGGCGGCGCCGAAGAGCGCGACGCCGATGACCGCGCCGACGAGACCGGTGATGTTGAAGATCGAGTCGCGGAACAGCCGCAGCGGAATGATCGGTTCGGGCGCGAAGTGCTCGACGGCCACGAACAGGACGGCCGTCACGACGGCGCCGGCGGCGAGCCCCAGGATCTCGCGCGAGCCCCACTCGTACTCCGTACCGCCCCAACTGGTCAGCAGGACCAGGCACGTCGACGCGGCGGCGAGCAGCACGGCGCCCATGATGTCGAGCCGGGCCTTGACGCGGGGCTTGGGGAGTTTGAGTACGGCGGTGACGACGGCGAGCGTGACGAGGCCGAACGGCACGTTGAAGTAGAAGCACCAGCGCCAGGAGACATGGTCGGTGAAGAAGCCCCCGAGCAGCGGTCCCGCGACCGAGGCGAGGCCGAAGGCACCGCCGATGAGGCCCATGTAGCGCCCGCGTTCGCGGGGCGGCACGATGTCGGCGATGATCGCCTGGACGCCGATCATGAGTCCGCCGGCGCCGACGCCCTGGAGGGCGCGGAAGGCGATGAGTTCGTTCATGGTGCGCGACCAGCCGGCCAGGGCCGATCCCACGACGAAGACGACGATGGCGAACTGGAAGACGCCTTTACGGCCGAAGAGGTCGCCGAGCTTGCCGTAGATCGGCAGGCCGATCGTGGAGGTCAGCAGGTACGCGGTGATCGCCCAGGGCATCCGGTCGAGGCCCTGGAGTTCGCCGACGATCTTCGGCAGGGCGGTGGCGACGATCATCTGCTCCAGCGCGGCGAGCAGCAGCGCGAGCATCAGCCCGAAGAAGACCAGGCGTACCCGGCGCGGGGAGAGTTCGCCGCCCGGCATGGCGGCGCCGGTGGCGGGTGGGGGCGGGTCGACCGTGACCGGAGCGGGCACGGTGGCCCGCTCGTCGTCCTTCACCAGCGTGATCCCACCCACGAATTGCTCCCCTTCGTCGCGTCTGCGCGGCGTAATTCTTCACATTGCACGCAGAGCGGGAGCAAGTTGGGCGCTCAACCGGGAGAGGTGCGGCGCACGGTGGCACGGGGTGGTGAGGAGTGGCCGGGGGCGCTCATCAGGGGGTTTCCCGCGACGCGTGGTGCGCGGGCGCACGTCACGCGTCGCGGGGGGAATCACTCGAACCAGTGACGCCGGGGACGCCCTTCCTGGGTGTTCGGGACGCCTCGGCGTCAGGGGACTTGACGGTGTGGGACAGCGGGACAGCGGGACAGGTCCGCTCAGGACGCGTCGGCTCAGGACGCGCCGGTGGCCTTCTCCGTCTCCGCCGCGAGCTTTTCGAGCAGCTCGTCGTAGATACGGGCGAGCCCCTTGGGCGCGAACGTCCTCTCGAAGAAGCCGCCGATCCCCCCGGCCCCGTCCCAGACGGTGGTGACGACGGCCTTCGAACGGCCTTCGCCCGCCGGGGTGACGACCCAGGTGGTGACCATCGATGAGTTGCGGTCCTTCTCCACGAGCTGACCGTCGGTGGGCTCGGTGACTTCCAGCAGGCAGTCGCGAACGCGCTTGCTGGTCGCCTGGAGCTTCCAGTGGACGAGCGTCCCCTCGCCGTCGCCGCCCTCGCGGACCTCGTACTCGCTGAAGTGCCCGGGCAGCACCTTCGGGCGGGTGTCCTGGTAGTCCGCCAGCGCGTCGAACACCGTCTCCGGGTCCGCCGCGATGATCCGCTCCGTCGTGGCTTCGACCTGCGCCATGGCTTCCTCCAGCATTCGGTTCTCCGGGCGGCCAGCCAACCATCTCGAAGGGGCGCGCCCAAATCCGGGGTTGCTTCGATCATGGGAACAAGTGTTCTATTCTGTGGTCAGTACATCTGAGGAGGCGCACATGCGCTGGGACAATCTGGCCGAGAACCCCGTGTCGGCCCGCGACGCCGCGCTCTTCGGTACGGACGCGGTGACCACCAGGACCTTCGACACCCCCGAATTCCGGGGCATCACGTTCCACGAGATCCGCGCCCGTTCGATCGTGAACCGGGTGCCGGGCGCGTCCCGGATGCCGTTCGAGTGGACGGTCAATCCGTACCGGGGATGCACACACGCCTGCGTGTACTGCTTCGCCCGCAAGACCCACAGCTATCTGGACCTCGACACCGGCCTCGGCTTCGACTCGCAGATCATCGTCAAGATCAACGCGCCGACGCTGCTGCGCCGCCAACTCGCCTCCCGCCAGTGGCAGGGCGCGCACATCGCCATGGGGACGAACGTCGACTGCTACCAACGGGCCGAAGGCCGTTACCAGTTGATGCCGGGCATCATCTCGGCGCTGCGCGACCGCGCGAACCCCTTCTCCATCCTGACGAAGGGCACGCTGATCCTCCGCGACCTGGAACTGCTGCGGCAGGCCGCCCAGGTCACGGACGTCGGCGTGTCCGTCTCCGTCGGCTTCACCGACCAGGAGTTGTGGCGCACGGTCGAGCCGGGCACCCCCTCGCCGGAACGCCGCCTCGCCGCCGTCCGTACCCTGACGGACAGCGGCATAGCCTGCGGGGTCCTGATGGCCCCCGTCATCCCCTTCCTCGGCGACAGCCCGAACCAACTCCGGGCCACGGTGCGGGCGATAGCCGCGTCCGGGGCGACATCGGTGACCCCGCTGGTACTGCATCTGCGGCCGGGCGCCCGCGAGTGGTTCACGCGGTGGCTGCGGGAGCACCACGCGCATCTGGTGCCGCGCTACGAGCGGCTGTACGCGGAGGGGGCGTACGCGCCGAAGTGGTACCAGCGCCGCGTCACACGCCAGGTCCACGAACTGGCGGACGAGTTCGGCATCGGCCCGGCCGGGCGGTCGGGGCGCCGGCACGTACTGGTCCCAACGACGCCGGATGTGGCGCCGGAGCCGGGTCCGACACAGCTGACGCTGTTGTAGCGCGGGGTGCGAGCATCCCCGCATGACAGTGATCGAGGTCGTACGGGGCGACATCACGCGCCAGGACACGGACGCCATCGTCAACGCGGCGAACGAGTCGCTGCGCGCCACCGTCAGCCCGTCCGGCGTTCGAGGACACAACCGGCCACGGGGCGGACCGGTCGCGTACCAGGCTCAGCGCGGCGAAAAGCCCTCGTCACGCGGCGGGCGCGTCAACGAGGATGGCACCATGACCCGACTCACCCACATCCACTCCCCCGCCGGCGTCGCCCCCGGCAACGGCTACAGCCACGTCGTCTGGGGCACCGGGCGCTTCGTCGCCGTGTCCGGGCAGTGCGCCTTCGACGCCGACGGGGGGATCGTCGGCGCGGGGGACGCCGGTGCGCAGGCCCGGCAGGTCTTCGAGAACCTGCGCCGGTGTCTCGCCGAGGCGGGCGCCTCCTTCGACGACGTCGTCAAGCTGACGTACTTCGTGACCGACGTCGCGCATCTGCCCGCCGTACGCACGGCGCGCGACGAGGTGATCGACACCGCGCGGCCCCCGGCCAGCTCCGCCGTCCAGGTGGCCGCGCTGTTCCGGCCCGAACTGCTCGTGGAGATCGAGGCGTTCGCCATCGTCGGCGAGGACGGTGCCTGAGCCATGGCCTTTCACATTCGTACGATGACCGCCGACGACTGCGACGCCGTCGCCGCCCTGCGGATCGACGGCTGGCGGTGGGCGTACGCCGGCCTGATGCCCCGGACCCACCTCGACGCGATGAGCGTCGAGGAGGACGCGGCTCAGGGGCGTGCCCGGCTCGCCGAGGGGGACGGCCGGGTCGTGAACGTCGTGGCGGAGCGCGACGGTTCGGTGGTCGGCTGGGGCTGCTACGGGCCGTGCCGGGACGAGGACGCGCCCGCCGGTGCCGGTGAGCTGTACGCGCTGTACGTACGGCCCGAGCACGTGTCGACCGGTGTCGGCCGGGCCCTGCTGGACACCTGGCTGGAGCACGCCGCGGCGAGCGGCCGGTCCCCGCTGCTCCTCTGGGTCCTGAAGGAGAACGCCCGCGCCCGCCGCTTCTACGAAAAGGCCGGATTCGCACCCGACGGCGCGGAGGAGCCCTTCGATGTGGACGGTGTCGCGGTGCCCGAGGTGCGTTACGCGCGCCCCCTCAGCCGAGGCGTCTGAGCGCCTCCGACGCCGCGCCGGACAGCCGGGGGTGTGCGCGGGCGTTGCGGAGCAGGGGCAGCGCGCGCCGGTCGCCCAGCCGGCCCAGACCGTCGACGCACGCGAGCGCCACCCGCCAGTGGGTCTCGTCCGGCGCGAGCAGCCGCTCCAGGGTCGCGAGCAGGGCCGGTACGGACTGCGGCGCCCGTAGCTCGGTGAGCAGTCGCACCGGGTGGAGCGCGTAGGCGGTGCGCAGCACGTTGGTGGCGAGCGCGGCGGCGGCGCGCGGCGTACGGGGGTCGGCCAGTGCGGCCAGCGCGTGGGCGGCCGACGCGCAGCGCTCGGGATCACGGTGGTTGAGGAGCAGCACCAGCGTCTCGAACGCCCGCCGGTCGCCCGCGCAGCCGAGCCGGAAGGCGGCGATCTCCCGTGCCCACAGGGGGTGTTGGGGGGCGACGAGGACGTCGGCCAGTTTCTCGTGGTCGTCGGTGGCGATCAGCCGCCGGTACGCGGCCGAGTCGCCGGACTCGTCGCGTACCCGGTCTGCGAGTGCGTTCAATTCGTCGTCGGTGCCGCGCCGTTCGGCGCGGACGGCCATCGGCGCGCGGGGCCTGTTCACCCCGGGTGCCCCAGGCACCTCGGGCACCTCGGGCACCTCGGGTACCTCGGCCTGCCGTTCCAGCTCGCTCATGCCGGGCAGGGTATCCGCGCTCCGTGTCCGCCGGGACGCTCTCCGTGACCACCCGGAGCCGGAACGGCCGGTTAACGCCGGTGACGTACCGCACATCCCCCCAGGGCTGGCGCGCTCGTTACCCGCCGGTTAGCCTCAGGTGAGCGGGAAACCCCCGCGGCTCCCGGTGGCCTGGTGACGCAGCCACCGTGGGTGCCTGTCGGTTCGGCATACGCACGGCGTGACTCCGGGACAGGGTCCGCCGATTCCTTCTCCGCCACAACAGCTCCCACCGCCACTCCCACAACGCCCGTGCGGCGCACGCCAGTTGACGGCGGCCCCGGGCGACGACAACGCGCCTGTCCCCTCTTCAGTCGTCACTCATCCCCCTGGAGTCCCGTGATGGACATCCCTCTCTCCACCATCGCCGTCGTCGGCCTCGGCACGATGGGGACCGGTATCACCGAAGTCCTCGCCCGCGCCGGCCGTGAGGTCATCGGCATCGACATCGACGAGATCGCCACCGCCCAGGCGGTCGCCGCGCTCGAAGCGTCCACCGCGCGTGCCGTGGAGCGCGGGCGGATCACCGAGGAGGAGCGGCGCGGCATGCTCGCCCGGTTCCGTACGTTCACCGACCTCCAGGCCGCCGCGGAGGCCGATCTCGTCATCGAGGTCGTCCCCGAGTCGTACGAGATCAAGCAGCAGGTCTTCCGCGCGCTGGACGCGATCGTCGGCCCCGCCACCATCCTGGCGACCGGCACGAACGCGCTGTCGGTGACCCGGCTGGCCGCGGACTCCTCGCGTCCCGAGCGGGTGCTCGGCATGCACTTCTTCAACCCGGCTCCCGCGATGAAGCTGGTCGAGGTCGTGTCGTCGGTGCTGACCGCGCCGGCGGCCGTCACCGCCGTCACCGCGCTGGCGCGCGAGCTGGGCAAGGAGCCCGTCGCCGTGGGCGACCGGCCCGGCTTCGTCGCCGACGGGCTGCTCTTCGGCTATCTGAACCAGGCCGCCGCGATGTACGAGGCCAAGTACGCGACACGCGAGGACATCGACGCCGCGATGCGGCTCGGCTGCGGGCTGCCGATGGGACCGCTGGCGCTGCTGGACCTGATCGGCGTCGACACCGCCCGTACGGTCCTGGAGGCCATGTACGCCGCGTCGCGGGACCGGCTGCACGCCCCGGCGCCGATCCTCGGACAGCTCAGCGAGGCCGGGCTCACCGGACGTAAGTCGGGGCGTGGCTTCTACACGTACGAGGCGCCGGGCAGCGGCACGGTGGTGCGCGACGCGCTGACCCCGCTGGACGGCGGGCGTGGTGGGCGCGGCGGGCGCGGCGACGGGGGTCAGCGGCCCGCCGTCCGTTCGGTCGGCGTCGCGGGGTCGGGGACGATGGCGAGCGGGATCGCCGAGGTCTTCGCCAAGGCGGGTTACGTCGTGGTGCTCGCCGCCCGTAGCAAGGAGAAGGCGGACGCGGCCAAGGCGCGGGTCGCCAAGTCGCTGGGCCGCTCCGTCGAGAAGGGGCGGCTGACCGGCGAGGCACGCGACGACGCGCTGGCGCGGATCACGCCGGCCGGTTCGCTCGACGCGTTCGACGAGGTGGATCTGGCCGTCGAGGCGGTGGCCGAGGATCTTCAGGTCAAGCGGCAGCTGTTCGCGGCGCTGGACAAGGTGTGCAAGCCGGGCGCCGTGCTGGCCACCACCACGTCGTCGCTGCCGGTCGTCGCCTGCGCCCGTGCCACGACGCGTCCGCGGGACGTCATCGGCATGCACTTCTTCAACCCGGCTCCCGCGATGAAGCTGGTCGAGGTGGTCCGTACCGTCCTTACGTCCGACGAGGTCCACGCCACGGTCCGCGAGGTGTGCGCGACGATCCGCAAGCACCCGGTGGACTGCGGCGACCGGGCCGGTTTCATCGTGAACGCGCTGCTGTTCCCGTATCTCAACAACGCGATCAAGATGGTCCAGGAGCACTACGCGACGCTGGACGACATCGACGCGGCGATGAAGCTGGGCGGCGGCTATCCGATGGGGCCGTTCGAACTCCTGGACGTGGTCGGTCTCGATGTCTCGCTGGCCATCGAGCGGGTTCTGCACCGCGAGTTCCGCGATCCGGGGCTGGCACCGGCGCCGCTGCTGGAACACCTGGTGGCGGCGGGCTGTCTGGGCCGTAAGACGGGGCGCGGCTTCCGCGAGTACGCGGCGCCGCGCCAGGGCGTGTCCGGGAAGTAGCGCCGTGTCCTCGGCCGCCGGACGGGCCGCGTGCGGCGGCCCGTCCCGGCACCGCCCCCGCAGTCCGGGCACCGCCCCCACAGGCGCGCCCTCCCGCACGGATGCAGTACGTTCGGGTCATGGCTCAGCCCGCTGACTCCGCCCGACGGCCCGCCCGTACGAACCCGACGACCGACGCGCCGGAGAGCGCGGCCGGTGGCCGCGCGGCGGCCCAGCGGCTGAAGATGCGCCGGGAGCTGTCGGCGGCGGCGATGGAGCTGTTCTCGACCAAGGGGTACGAGGCGACGACCGTCGACGAGATCGCGGCGGCGGCCGGAGTCGCGCGCCGGACGTTCTTCCGGCACTTCCGCTCCAAGGAAGAGGCGATCTTCCCGGACCACGACGACACCCTCGTCCGCGCGGAGGCGGTCCTCAACGCGGCGCCGGCGCACGAGCATCCGCTCGACACCGTGTGCCGGGGCATCAGGGAAGTCATGCGGATGTACGCGGCTTCGCCGACCCTGTCCGTGGCGCGCTACCAGCTCACCCGCGAAGTGCCCACGCTGCGCGAGGCGGAGATCGCCTCGGTGGCCCGCTACGAACGGCTCTTCACCCGGTATCTGCTGGGCCACTTCGACGAGCACGAGCACCCCGACGGAAACGACGACCCGCTGCTCGCCGAGGTGGCCGCGTCCGCCGTCGTCACCGCGCACAACCATGTGCTGCGCCGCTGGCTGCGGGCCGACGGCCAGGGCGACGTGGAGACGCAGCTCGACCACGCCTTCGCGATCGTCCGCGACACGTTCGGCTCGGGCATCGGCGCGGGCCGGGCCATGGGGCGCGGCCCGCGGCCGGCGGCCACGGTGAGCACCAGCGGCGAGGTCCTGGTGGCGGTGGCCCGTACGGACGCGCCGCTGGACGAGGTCATGCGCACGATCAAGCAGGCGCTCAAGGACGCGTGACGTGCCTCCGGCACACACTCGCCGGTAGCCACACACGCCAGGAATCACGCACGCCGGTGGTCATACGCGCCGGTGGTCACAGACGCCGGTTGCCGCATGCGCCGGTAGCACGGCCCGCGCGGCAGCCCGCTCCCTGACACGCCCCGCTGACACACGCCCTCCGTGACACGCCTCCACCGAGACACCTCGCCACCAAACAGCCACTTATGGTGACATTTCACCTCACAGAGTGGACTGCCGGTGCTCATGCGTGTCTCACGGATGACAACTGAGAAAAATTTCTGGCACGCAGTGCCTTGTCCAACGACACGGCGTGCCATACCTTGTGGGTGTCCGGGCGGCCGGCGTACCGAGACCTCTCGTACGCCGGCTGTCCCCGCGAGCCACCCGGCCCGCGTGCCCGGACGCCTGCGTCACAGGCATCCCACGCGCCCACCCGGCGTCGCCGTGCACCACCACGAGCCGAACCGACGGCACACCTCCACCGCACCACGCGCACCGCGCGACCCCATGTCCCATCCCCCAGGGACCTGTTCAGCGTTCCCGCAACACGCCCCGCCGGAGGCCACACCGTGAAGGACATCCTGGACGCCATCCAGTCGCCGGACAGCACGTCCGCCGACGTCGCCGCACTGCCGCTGCCCGATACGTACCGCGCGGTGACCGTGCACAAGGACGAGACCGAGATGTTCGCCGGTCTCGACTCCCGCGAGAAGGACCCGCGCAAGTCGCTCCACCTCGATGAGGTGCCGGTGCCCGAACTCGGCCCCGGTGAGGCCCTGGTGGCCGTGATGGCCAGCTCGGTCAACTACAACTCCGTCTGGACCTCGATCTTCGAGCCGATGTCGACCTTCGGCTTCCTGGAGCGCTACGGCAAGCTCAGCGAACTGTCGAAACGACACGACCTGCCCTACCACGTCATCGGCTCCGACCTGGCCGGAGTCGTCCTGCGCACCGGCCCCGGCGTGAACACCTGGCACCCCGGCGACGAGGTCGTCGCCCACTGCCTCTCCGTCGAACTCGAAAGCTCCGACGGACACAACGACACGATGCTCGACCCCGAACAGCGCATCTGGGGCTTCGAGACCAACTTCGGCGGCCTGGCGGAGATCGCACTCGTCAAGTCCAACCAGCTCATGCCCAAGGCCAGACACCTCACCTGGGAAGAGGCCGCGGCCCCCGGCCTCGTCAACTCCACCGCCTACCGCCAGCTCGTCTCACGCAACGGCGCCGGCATGAAACAGGGCGACAACGTCCTCATCTGGGGCGCCAGCGGCGGACTCGGCTCCTACGCCACGCAGTTCGCGCTCGCCGGCGGCGCCAACCCCGTCTGCGTCGTCTCCAGCGACCACAAGGCCGAGATCTGCCGCCGCATGGGCGCCGACGCCATCATCGACCGCACCGCCGAGGACTACCGCTTCTGGCAGGACGAACACCACCAGGATCCGCGTGAGTGGAAGCGGTTCGGCAAACGCATCCGCGAACTCACCGGCGGCGAAGACGTCGACATCGTCTTCGAACACCCCGGCCGCGAAACCTTCGGCGCCAGCGTCTACGTCACCCGCAAGGGCGGCACCATCGTCACCTGCGCCTCCACCTCCGGCTACACCCACGAATACGACAACCGCTACCTCTGGATGTCGCTGAAGCGCATCGTGGGCTCGCACTTCGCCAACTACCGCGAAGCCTGGGAAGCCAACCGCCTCGTCGGCAAAGGCAAGATCCACCCGACACTGTCGAAGGTGTACACGCTGGAGGAGACCGGCCAGGCCGCCTACGACGTGCACAGCAACAAGCACCAGGGCAAGGTCGGCGTCCTCGCCCTGGCACCCCACGAAGGTCTGGGCGTCAGCGACCCGGAGACACGCGAAAAGCACATCGACGCCATCAACCGCTTCCGGGACGTGTGACATGCCCGGACCCGAACCCGAGCCCGGACCCGAGCCCGGACCCGAACCCGAACCCGAAGCGGTCAACAGGCCGTCCAAGGATCGGCCGTGGCTCATGCGGACCTACGCCGGCCATTCGACCGCCGAGGCGTCCAACGCGCTGTACCGGAACAACCTGGCCAAGGGCCAGACCGGTCTCTCGGTCGCCTTCGACCTGCCGACCCAGACGGGTTACGACCCCGACCACGTCCTGGCGCGCGGCGAGGTCGGCCGGGTGGGCGTCCCCGTCTCCCATCTCGGCGACATGCGGCGGCTGTTCCAGGACATCCCGCTCGCGCGGATGAACACGTCGATGACCATCAACGCCACCGCCATGTGGCTGCTGGCGCTCTACCAGGTGGTCGCCGAGGAGCAGGGCGCGGACAGCGACCTGCTCCAGGGGACGACGCAGAACGACATCGTGAAGGAGTACCTGTCGCGCGGGACGCATGTCTTCCCGCCGGTGCCCTCGCTGCGGCTGACCACCGACATGATCACGTACACGGTGGCGCACATCCCCAGGTGGAACCCGATCAACATCTGCAGCTACCACCTCCAGGAGGCCGGGGCGACCCCGGTCCAGGAGATCGCGTACGCGATGTCGACGGCGATCGCCGTGCTGGACGCGGTGCGCGACAGCGGGCAGGTGCCGGCGACACGGTTCGGCGACGTCGTCGCCCGTATCTCGTTCTTCGTGAACGCCGGGGTCCGATTCATCGAGGAGATGTGCAAGATGCGCGCCTTCGGCCGCATCTGGGACCAGATCACCCGCGAGCGGTACGGCGTCGCCGACGAGAAGCAGCGGCGGTTCCGTTACGGCGTCCAGGTCAACTCCCTGGGGCTGACGGAGGCGCAGCCGGAGAACAACGTCCAGCGCATCGTGCTGGAGATGCTGGGCGTCACGCTCTCCAAGGACGCCCGTGCCCGCGCCGTACAACTCCCGGCCTGGAACGAGGCGTTGGGCCTCCCCCGGCCCTGGGACCAGCAGTGGTCGCTCCGTATTCAGCAGGTACTCGCCCTGGAGAGCGACCTGTTGGAGTACGAGGACATCTTCGCCGGGTCGCATGTCGTGGAGGCGAAGGTGGCGTCCCTGGTCGAGGACTCGCTGGCGGAGATGGCGCGTATCGAGGAGATGGGCGGCGCGCTGGCGGCCGTCGAGTCCGGCTATCTGAAGTCGCGGCTGGTCTCCTCGCACGCCGAGCACCGGGCGCGGATCGAGTCGGGCGAGGAGAAGGTCGTCGGCGTCAACTGCTTCGAGGCGACCGAGCCCAGTCCGCTGACCGCCGATCTGGACACCGCGATCATGACGGTCGATCCGGCGAACGAGGATCGGGTGGTGGCCGCGCTGCACGCGTGGCGGGCCGGCCGAGACGAGGCGCGGGCGAGCGAGTCGCTGGCCGCCCTGAAGCGGGCCGCGGCCGGCACCGGCAATCTGATGGCGGCGACCGTGGAGTGCGCGCGGGCCGGGGTCACGACCGGCGAGTGGTCCTGGGCGCTGCGGGACGTCTTCGGCGAGTTCCGGGCGCCGACCGGGGTGGGCGGCGCGCCGGTCGCGGTCGCCGCGGCGGCGGGGACGCCGCTGGCCGCCGTACGGGAGAAGGTGTCCCGTACGGCCGCCGAGCTGGGCTCGGGGCGGCTGCGGCTGCTGGTGGGCAAGCCGGGTCTGGACGGGCACTCCAACGGGGCCGAGCAGATCGCCGTACGAGCGCGGGACGCCGGGTTCGAGGTGGTCTACCAGGGCATCAGGCTGACGCCCGAGCAGATCGTGAACGCCGCCGTCGCCGAGGACGTGCACTGCGTGGGCCTGTCGATCCTCTCCGGCTCGCACGCCGCGCTGGTCCCGGACGTGCTCGGGCGGCTGCGGGAGGCGGGGGCCGGGGACGTCCCGGTCATCGTCGGCGGGATCATCCCGGGCGCCGACGCCGAGGCGCTGCGGGCCGCCGGAGTGGCCGCCGTGTTCACCCCGAAGGACTTCGGAATCACCGAGATCATCGGCCGTATCGTCGACGAGATCCGTCACGCGAACAAGCTCGACCCCCTGGAGGTCCGCACATGACCACGTCGCCCAAGTCGCACGTGTCAAAAACCCCGGCAGACAGGCACCATTCGCGCCGCTCCTGCCTGGCGGTGCCCGGCTCGAACCCGCGCTTCCTGGAGAAGGCCCAGGGGCTGCCGGCCGACCAGGTCTTCCTCGATCTGGAGGACGCCTGCGCGCCGCTCGCCAAGGAGGGCGCCCGGCACACCATCGTGGACGCGCTCAACAAGGGTGACTGGACGGGCAAGACCCGGGTCGTACGCGTCAACGACTGGACGACGCACTGGACTTACCGGGACGTGGTCACGGTCGTGGAGGGCGCGGGCCACAATCTGGACTGCGTCATGCTGCCCAAGGTGCAGGACGCCCAGCAGGTGGTGGCGCTGGATCTGCTGCTCACCCAGATCGAGAAGACGATGGGCTTCGAGGTCGGCCGGATCGGTATCGAGGCGCAGATCGAGAACGCCAAGGGTCTGGTGAACGTGGACGAGATCGCGGCCTCGTCGCCGCGTCTTGAGACCATCGTGTTCGGCCCGGCCGACTTCATGGCGTCGATCAACATGAAGACGCTGGTGGTGGGGCAGCAGCCGCCCGGTTACGGCGCGGACGCCTACCACTACATCCTGATGCGGATCCTGATGGCGGCCCGTACGCACGATCTCCAGGCGATCGACGGGCCGTTCCTGAAGATCCGGGACGTGGACGCGTTCCGCGAGGTCGCGGGCCGCGCCGCCGCGCTGGGCTTCGACGGCAAGTGGGTCCTGCACCCTGGCCAGATCGACGCCGCGAACGAGATCTTCTCGCCGTCGCAGGAGGACTACGACCACGCGGAGCTGATCCTCGACGCGTACGACCACGCGACGTCCGAGGCGGGCGGCAAGAAGGGGTCGGCGATGCTCGGCGACGAGATGATCGACGAGGCGAGCCGCAAGATGGCGCTGGTCGTCTCGGGCAAGGGCCGGGCGGCGGGTCTGCGGCGCACCTCCACGTTCGAAGCCCCGGAGGCGTGAACGATGCGATTCGGACGCACCTTTGAGGAGTTCGAGGTCGGCGCGGTCTACAAGCACTGGCCGGGAAAGACCGTCACCGAGTACGACGACCACCTGTTCTGTCTGCTCACCATGAACCACCATCCGCTCCACCTCGACAGCAACTACGCGAGGAGGACGACCGACTTCGGCCGGAACGTGGTGGTGGGGAACTACATCTACTCGCTGCTGCTCGGCATGTCGGTCCCCGACGTCTCCGGCAAGGCCATCGCCAATCTGGAGGTCGAGTCGCTGCGGCACATCGCGCCGACCTTCCACGGCGACACGCTGTACGGCGAGACGACCGTCCTGGACAAGACGCCGTCGCGGTCGAAGAACGACCGGGGCGTCGTGTACGTCGAGACGCGGGGCTACAAGCAGGACGGCACGGTCGTGTGCGTGTTCCGCCGCAAGGTGATGGTGCCGACCGCGACCTACATCGACGAGCGCGGCGGCGAACAGCCCGGCCGCCCCGACCCGATCACGCAGGAGAGCTGACCCATGAGCCGTCTCGCCCAGACCGCGGACCTGACCGACATCCAGCGGGAGATCCTCTCCACGGTCCGGGACTTCGTCGACAGAGAGATCCTGCCGGTGGCCACCGAGCTGGAGCACCGGGACGAGTACCCGACCCGGATCGTCGAAGGGCTCAAGGAACTGGGCCTGTTCGGGCTGATGATCCCCGAGGAGTACGGCGGCCTGGGCGAGTCACTGCTCACGTACGCGCTCTGCGTGGAGGAGATCGCCCGCGGCTGGATGTCCGTCTCGGGCATCATCAACACGCATTTCATCGTGGCGTACCTGCTCAAGCAGCACGGCACCCAGGAGCAGCGGGACACCTTCCTGCCGCGGATGGCGGCCGGCGAGGTGCGCGGCGCGTTCTCGATGTCCGAGCCGGGGCTCGGCTCGGACGTGTCGGCGATCACGTCGAAGGGTGTGAAGGACGGCGACGAGTACGTCCTGGACGGCCAGAAGATGTGGCTGACGAACGGCGGCACGTCGACGCTCGTCGCCGTTCTGTGCCGCAGTGACGAAGGACACCCGCAGGGCACGGCCCGGCACAGGTCGATGACGACGTTCCTGGTGGAGAAGGAGCCCGGCTTCGGTGAGGTGCGGCCCGGTCTCACCATCCCCGGCAAGATCGACAAGATGGGATACAAGGGCGTCGACACCACCGAGTTGATCATGGATGGCCTGCGCATTCCGGCCAATCGGGTCCTCGGCGGCACCACCGGCCGGGGGTTTTACCAAATGATGGACGGCGTCGAGGTCGGCCGCGTCAACGTCGCGGCGCGTGGCTGTGGCGTCGCGCAACGCGCCTTCGAACTCGGCGTCTCGTACGCCCAGCAGCGCGAGACTTTCGGCAAACCGATCGCCCAGCACCAGGCGATCCAGTTCAAGCTGGCCGAAATGGCCACCAAGGTCGAAGCAGCTCATGCGATGATGGTGAATGCGGCACGCAAAAAGGACTCCGGGGAACGAAACGACCTGGAGGCAGGGATGGCGAAGTACCTCGCCTCCGAGTACTGCAAGGAAGTCGTCGAAGACGCTTTCCGTATCCACGGCGGTTACGGCTTCTCCAAGGAGTACGAGATCGAGCGCCTTTACCGCGAGGCGCCCATGCTGCTGATCGGCGAGGGTACCGCCGAGATCCAGAAAATGATCATTGGACGCCGGTTGCTGGAGGAGTACCGATTCCAGGGTTGATCGAGACCTATCGCCCCATTTGACCGCCCACGACATCACACCGCGTCATCGTCTTCCGGCCGTCGACTCGGCTTCTGCATTGCCCAGTTGCACCCGGCAACCGATACCATCGACGGAAAGCCGCCGTCCCCCGTTGCCCGTGCGGCTCCATCCGCTACGAAGGTCATCCATGCCCCACAGCCAAACCTCCGCACCACGCGACGTCATTCCCAAGGGTCGCCTTGCGCGCGGAGCATCGCCGTGGCTTCTGCCGACCGTCGCCACCGCAGCACTCAGTCTGGTCCGTGCGCGCCGCTCGAAGCGCGCCGCCGCCGTCGCCGTGCCCGCCACCGTTCTCGCGGCGGGCATGCTGTGGTTCTTCCGCGACCCCGAGCGAGAGATCACACAGGGCCGGGTCATCTCGCCGGCCGACGGAGTGGTGCAGAGCATCATGCCGTGGAAGGACGGGCGCACCCGCGTCGCGATCTTCATGAGCCCGCTGAACGTCCACGTCAACCGTGCCCCCCTCGCGGGCACGGTGACGTCCGTGGAGCACATCCCGGGCGGTTTCGTTCCCGCGTTCAACAAGGAGAGCGAGAACAACGAGCGCGTCGTCTGGCACTTCGACACCGAGCTGGGCGACATCGAGATGGTGCAGATCGCCGGCGCCGTGGCCCGGCGGATCGTGCCCTACGTACCGCAGGGGACCAAGCTGGAGCAAGGCGAGCGCATCGGCCTGATCCGCTTCGGCTCGCGCGTCGACATCTACCTTCCGGAAGGTGTCGAGGTCGCTGTCGAGGTCGGCCAGGCCACGACCGCAGGGGTGACTCGAATTGACCGTGATTGATCCCGACACACCGGCCGGCTGGGTCGCCGAGGCCGAGAAGGAGGACGACGCGGAAGACATGCCGCTCTCCATGCGGCTGTCGATAGCGGACACCCTCACCCTCGGCAACGCCACCTGTGGCTTCATGGCCGTGTACTTCACCACCACCGGCATCCTGATCCCGCACCTCACGGGCAGCGAAGAGTCCGGCATGGCGCGGCACTCCGCGGCCACCGCCGTCATCCTCATGCTCTGCGCGGCGGTCTTCGACCTGTTCGACGGACTCGTGGCCCGCAAGCTGCGCAGCTCGCCGATGGGCGCGGAGCTGGACAACCTCTCCGACCTGATCAGCTTCGGTCTGGCCCCCGCGTACTTCGTGCTCGTCTACGGCATGGTCGCCGACGACGCGCATCAGCGGGTGTCGGCGCTGGCGGCGATCGTGGTGCTGCTGGCGGTGGTCCTGCGGCTCGCGAGATTCTCCTGTGTGGAGCCGAAGGACGGCATGTTCCAGGGCATGCCGAGCCCCTTCGGCGCGCTCACGGTTGTCTCGATCGTGCTTCTGGAGCTGCCCTTCGTGCCGACGCTGCTCGCCATCATCGGCGTGGCGTGGCTGATGGTGAGCCGGGTCGAGTATCCGAAGCCACGCGGTGTCCTCGCGCTGGCGATGCTCAGCTGGATCGTGGCCGCGATGGGGCTGCTGGCGGCCTGGGCGTTCGACGCGCCGGGTGGGCAGCTGCTGCTCCAGACGGGCTGTGCGCTCCAGGTAGTGACGGGCGCGGTGATTCCGCTCTTCGCCACGGCGCGACGGGTGAACACGTTCCGCGACAACCGCCGCGAGGCGCGTGCCGCGCAGCTTCCGTAGGGCTGTGGCCGGAGAACGCTGACCGGTTGCAAGCGCGGCTCGTGGGCCGCGCTTGCCCTCAATCGCCGGGCGGGCTGCGTACGCAGCCCGCCCGGCGGGCATTTCCAGCCCGTCCGGCGCTTGAGGACAGAGCACGGCAGCCCGTCCGGCGCTTGAGGACAGAGCACGCCAGCCCGTCCGGCGCTTGAGGACACGACACGAAGCCCGTCCGGCGATTGAGGACGAGCGCGGCCCGCAGGCCGCGCGACCCGGCAAGGAGCGCCACCACAGGACCGGCACCCTTAGGGCCTCTCGTTTGGATCTTGCCGGGCTCGCGGGGTCTGGCACCGCGCCTCGCCGCGTTGACGGCGGAAGGGCAGGCACGGCTCCCGCCATGCCTCCCTCCTCCACCTCGCGATCCACGGCACCAGACCCCGCTCCCTCATCCGGCCTGATCCAAACGAAGACCCTAGGCGTCAGACCAGGAAATCGCGGGCGATATTCGCCGACATCCGTTCCAGCAGCGGCCCCGCCTCCGCCATGCAGCGCGCCGGGTCCGGCTCCAGGTCCGTCAGGGCGTACGCGCGGCGGATTCCGGCGCGGCCCAGGGCTTCCGGGCGCAGTGCCAGCCGGCCGCAGACCGCGATCACCTCGATGTTCTTCGCGCGGGCCGCCGCAGCGACGCCCGCCGGGGCCTTGCCGTGCAGTGTCTGTTCGTCCAGTGACCCCTCGCCGGTGATGACGAGCGTGGCGCGGGACAGCGCGAGGCCGAAGCCGAGTACGTCGAGCATGACCTCGATGCCGGGCCGGAAACTCGCGGCGAGGCCGACGAGGGCGCCGTAGCCGATACCGCCCGCGGCGCCGGCGCCGGGTGCGAGCGCGGATTCGGCCGCCTTGGCCCCGACGCTCTCCTCAAGGACGTTCGCGTAGTGCGCGAGGGCCGCGTCGAGCGTGCTGACGTCACCGGGCGACGCGCCCTTCTGCGGACCGTAGACCGCTGCGGCGCCCTTCGGCCCGGTGAGCGGGTTGTCGACGTCGCTGGCGAGGACGATGTCGGTCTCGGCGATACGGGGGTCGAGCCCGGACAGGTCCACCGTCGCGAGGTCGCGCAGCCCGCCGCCGCCGGGTCCGACCGGCTGCCCGCCGGCGTCCAGGAAGCGCCCGCCGAGCGCGGCCAGCATGCCCGCGCCGCCGTCCGTCGTGGCGCTGCCGCCGACGCCGAAGACGATGGTGCGCGCTCCCGCGTCGAGCGCGGCGCGCAGCAGTTCGCCGGAGCCGTACGTGCCGGCCGTGAGGGGTGCGAAGACGCCCTCGGGCAGGTGCTGGAGGCCCGATGCCTCGGCCATCTCCACGACGGCCGTGCCCTCGCGGAGCGCGTACGCCGCGGTCAACTCGTCGCCGAGCGGTCCGGTGACCCGTACCTCACGCCGTTCGAAACCGGCCGCCACGGCCGCGGCCACGGTGCCGTCACCGCCGTCGGCGACGGGCAGTGCCTCGACCGTCACCTCGGGGGCGACCAGGCGCAGCCCGGCCGTTACCCGCTCGGCGACCTCCACGGCCGTGAGTGAGCCCTTGAACTTGTCCGCCGCGACGAGCACGTGCGCGGCCTCGGTTACTGCTCCGTCCGTCACCTTGTATTCCTTTGCTTTCGAACAGGCAGTCGCGCCGCGTCGACCCTATCCGGCCCGGTGGCTTCCTGCCCATGGTGTCCGCCGGTCACCGGAGCCGCGGAAAGGCGGGCACACCTAGGGATGGGCAAACCTTCCGACAAAGCTTCCATAGACATGGGTGCGGTCGCGGCGCCGCGACGGGGCCGCTGATCTAGGCTTTCGGTGTGACCTCTCGTGACGCCGACTATCTCGCCTACATCGCCGGCCTGCCCCGCGTGCTCGCCGGTGCCGCCGCGCTCTTCCGGGACCTGGAGGGGCGGGTGCTGATCGTCGAGCCCAACTACCGGCCGGGGTGGGCGCTGCCCGGCGGAACGGTCGAGTCCGGCACGGGCGAGACGCCGAGGCAGGCCGCGCGGCGCGAGACGCTCGAAGAGATCGGGCTGGACATCGAGTTGGGGCCGCTGCTCGCGGTGGACTGGGCGCAGGCGCCGGACCGGCCGCCCATCGTCGCGTATCTGTACGACGGCGGCGTGCTGGACGAGGAGCGGCTCGGTGAAATCCGGCTCCAGCAAGAGGAGTTGCTCTCCTGGCGGCTGGTGGACCGGGCCAGGATCCCGGAGTTGGTGATCGGCTCGCTCGGGAGCCGCATTCTCGCGGGGCTCGACGCGCTCGAAGCGGGCGCGGGGGCCGTGGAGTTGGAGAACGGCCGCCGGGTCGGGTGATCCGTGTGTGCGCGGTGGTGACGGGTGCGGCAGGAGCTGTTCTCATATGTCATGCACGCGCCGCACTGCCGTCCGACCGCGACTGACGTCGCCCGACGTCGGTTCACCTCGCGTTGGCCCGCCGTGCACGCGCGTCCTGCATGATCCAGAATCCCAGGCCCAGGACACCGGAGGGAACATGCGACGGCAGATTCGCGGCTGGCTGACAGCCCTGCTCACCACGGCGGTTGTGGCGGCGGGCGCGGTCACCGCGTCGGCGGGAACGGCGGCGGAAGCGACGGGAACGGCGGAGGCGGCGGAGGCGGATCCCGGCTCCGGGTGGGGCGCCCCCAGGCCCGCCGGCCCCACCGGTCCCGCCAAGCCCCCCACGCTCCCGGCCACCGTGGACGGCGGCGCCTGGAAGGCGGGCCATGTCCAGGGCATGGCCGTCGACCGCCGCAAGGGTTTCGTGTACTTCTCCTTCACCAACCTCCTCGTCAAGACCGACCTCACCGGCAAGCCGGTCGGCTCGGTCACCGGCTTCACCGGACACCTCGGGGACCTGGACTTCAACACCAAGGACAGCAGGGTCTACGGCTCCCTGGAGTACAAGGCGGCCGAGGCCTTCTACATCGCGATCTTCGACGGTGACCGCATCACCGAGATGGACATGGACGCCCAGACCACCGATGTCGTCACGACCGTCCATCTCAAGGAGGTCGTGGACGACTACACGGCCGACATGGACGGCGACGGCGTCTTCGACGGGAACACCGCGAAGACCGCCGACCACCGCTACGGATGCAGCGGCATCGACGGCGTCGCGTTCGGCCCCGGCTTCGACGACAAGCGCCGCGACGACAAGCGCGGCACGAGGCACACCCAACTGCTCACCGTCGCATACGGCGTATACGCCAACACCACCCGGCAGGACAACGACAACCAGGTGCTGCTCCAGTACGACATCCGCCGCTGGAAGAAGTACGAGCGCCCGCTCACCGAGGCCGACCCGCACACCAGCGGCCCCGGTTCACCCGACGGCAAGTACTTCAGCTACACCGGCAACACCACCTACGGCGTACAGAACCTCGACTACGACGCGCACACCGGCAACTGGCTGCTGGCCGCGTACAAGGGCACCAAGACGCAGTTCCCGAACTACTCGCTCTTCGTGCTCGACGGTTCCAAACGCCCGGTCTCCGGCCCGGTGAGCGGCCAGCCGACGCCCGAACGGGGGCGGTTGCTGCCGCTCCTCGCGCAGGGGCTGTACCACCCGCCGTCCGGTACGTACGGCTGGGAGTCCACCGGCCAGTACGGGCTGGTGTCGCTGGACGACGGCCGCTACTACCTCGCCGAGGCGGGCACGGTCGTGGAGGACGGCGTCACCAAGCAGACGGGCAAGGCGGTGCTGAACCGCTGGACGGGCGGCACGCCCACCCCGTTCACGCCGGTGACCGCCATCGCCACCGACGGCACGACCGCACCCTCCCACTCCTCCGACCTCTCCGACTACGCCGGCCACGCGCCGCACCCCGGACACATCGGCCACGTCCACTGATCCCCCGCACGCCGTAGCCGCCTTCTACAGCACGTCAGGCGCTGGCGCCCGGACGGCCGGTGGAGTGTTCGCGCCGTCCGGGGCCACTGTCCCTTCGAGGGCGGGTTCGGCGGCGAACACGGCGATGTCCTGGCCGAAGCAGACCACGACCTCGGCGTCCTCGGTGAGGGCCACCGCCGTCACGGGGGTCGGGGAAGTCCAGCGCCGGGCCGATCCGCCCACAGGTCGCGAGATCCCACACCGTCACCACCCGGTGGCGTGCGGTGACCGCGACCGGACGGCCCCGCACGGTAGCCGCGGTGAGCGCCTGGACGCCGTCGACGGGGAGTACACCGATCTGCCCGCCACTGGTCACGTCCCACAGCCTCTCGTTCCCCTCCCCGTCGTTCCCGCTGGTGAGGGTGGTCGGCCGACCCCCGACCACGGCGGTCGCGATCCGCTTACGCGGGTGCCGTGCGACCCGGGGCGGCGCGGGCGCCGGTCTGCCGGTTGGTGGCGAGGTCCCACAGCACCGCCGTGCCGTCCGTTCCGCCCGCCACCGCCACCGGCTGGCTGGCCGGCCGTCGAGCAGCACGGTGGCCGGCGCACTGACCGTACCGGGCGTCCCGGCACCCGTGCCCCCAACACCGGGGGCATGGCGGCCACTTCACCGGAGGATCAGCAGGCCCATCGCAGGCTCCAGCCCGTCACTTCGCCAACCGCATTGACCTGCACAGGAGTTGTGATTCCCACCATGGTGCTCAGGCTAGGGGCGGGCACTGGCAACGGCGCCGGGAGGCTCAGGGGGGGGCGGGCGGCGCCGTGGATTGCGCTGGGCAAGGTGGTGTCGGCAGGATGCCCGGTGTGACTGAGCCGCCGAGCAACGCCGTCCCGTCCCCAGCCGTCCTCGATGCCTTCGGTGTGAAGGGCACTCCCGTCCCGCTGATCGGTGGGCAAGGACGAAGCGTTCTCGTCGGTGGGTACGTGTTCAAGCCCGCCGAGGGAGCCGAGGACGAGATCGAGTGGGCTGCCTCCCTCTTCGAAAGGCTGGCGCCGAGCAGCGGCTTCCGCGTCCCGCTGCCCCTGCGGGCCACCGAAGGGCGGTGCGTCGTGGACGGCTGGACGGCCGCCGAGTTCCTGACCGGTGAGCCTGGTCCGCACGGGAATTGGGCGGGTGTGCTCAGCGTCGGCCGTGCCTTCCATGCCGCCCTGCGGCACCTGCCCCGGCCCGACTTCCTTGATCGGCACACCCATCCGTGGGCTGTGGCCGACCGGGTCGCGTGGGGCGAGCGGGACATCGACGTGATCGGGGACCTTGCCGCGCCGTTCTCGGCTCTGCTGGAGCTGAGGCGCGCGGTGAAGCAGGACGCGGCTCAGCTCATTCATGGCGATCTCACCGGCAATGTCCTGTTCGCCGCGGACGAAGTGCCTGCTGTGATCGACTTTTCGCCGTACTGGCGGCCTCCGGTGTACGCCGAGGCGATCGTGGTCGCGGACGGTCTGCTGTGGTTCGACCTTCCGTCCCACCTGCTGACGGGTGGCAGCGATCACCCCGACTGGCAGCAGATGCTGGTTCGGGCACTGATCTTCAGGCTCGTCGCGCACAGCGAGAGCGCGGGGCCGTCGGGGCGGGCTCAGTCCGGTGAGCCGGAGCGGTATGCAAGGGCGACCGACGCCGTGGTGCGGAGAGTGGCCGCGCTTCGAGAATGATTCCGCGGAGCGGGAGCCGCTCCGTCCGCCGCCTCGGTACTGTGACTTCGTATGACCGACACCGCGATCGAGATGACCGCCGACCTCGTCCGTGACCTGCTGCGGGAGCAGCATCCAGACCTCGCGGGCCTGGCCGTCCGCGAGGTGGCGGGCGGCTGGGGCAACCAGATGTGGCGCCTCGGGGACGAGTTGGCCGTACGCGTGCAGCGTATGGACCCCACCCCGGAGCTCCAGCTCAAGGAGCGGCGGTGGCTGCCCGTGCTGGCCCCGCGCCTGCCGCTCCCTGTGCCGACCCCGGTGCGGTTCGGCGAACCGTCCGAGCTCTTCGCCAAGCACTGGACCGTGATGACGTGGGTGCCCGGCGAGCCGCTGGACCACGGCTCGATCAGCCGCGGCACCCACGCGGCCGACACGCTGGCGGGCTTCCTCCAGGCCCTCCATGTACAGGCGCCCGCCGAGGCGCCGATCGCCACGGACCGCGGTGCCCATCCCAGGAACTGCACGGACGGCTTCGAGGACTTCCTCCGGGCCGTTGCCCCCGCCGGCATCGCTGCCGACGTCCGGGCCGTCCGGGATGTCTGGGACGAGGCGGTCACGGCCGACGCGTGGGAGGGCCCGCCGGTGTGGGTGCACGGCGACCTGCATCCGGCGAACGTCGTCGTCTCGGACGGAACGCTCTCGGGCATCGTCGACTTCGGTGACCTGTTCGCCGGCGATCCGGCGTGGGACCTCGCCGCCGCGTGGGTGCTGCTGCCCGCGGGCACGGCCGCACGGTTCTTCGACACGTACGCGCACGCGGACGAGGCGGCGATCCGGCGCGCCCGCGGGCTGGCCGCCATGAAGTGCCTGTTCCTGATGCTCATGGGGCAGAACGGGGATCAGGGCCTTCCCGGCGGCAAGCCGCACTGGGGACCCGCGGGCCGGGCGGCGCTTGACCGTGTCCTGAAGGGCGTCTGACGCGAGCTCGGGACTTCAAGCACGGGGCTTGACGCCAAGTCACCTGGTGGCGGGGGCGGTTGTCCGGTCGCCCGGTTCCGGCCGCGCCGCATACGCTCGTGGCATGACTCTTGTCGCGATCCTCAGCGGCGCCGGGATCTCCACCGACTCCGGCATTCCCGACTACCGGGGCCCCAACGGCCTGTGGCGGCGCGATCCCGAGGCCGAGAAGCTGGTGACGTACGACGCGTACATGAGCGATCCGGAGATCCGCCGCCGCTCGTGGCTGATGCGCCGGGACAGCCCGGCCCTCCGTGCCGAGCCGAACGTCGCGCATCGCGCCGTCGCCGAACTCGACCGGGCGGGCGGCGGTGCGGTCCGGGTGATCACGCAGAACGTGGACGGGCTCCACCAGCTCGCCGGCACCCCCGCCCGCAAGGTGCTCGAACTGCACGGCACGGCGCGGACGGTGGTCTGTACCGGGTGTGGGACGCGGTCCGCCATGGAGGAGGCGCTGGCCCGGGTCGAGGCGGGCGAGGAGGATCCGCCGTGCACCGCGTGCGGAGCCGTCCTCAAGTCGGCGACGGTGATGTTCGGCGAACGGCTCGATCCGCAGGTCCTCGGGCAGGCCATGACGATCGCCAAGGCGTGCGAGGTCTTCATCGCGGTCGGTACGACCCTTCAGGTGCAGCCCGCCGCCTCGCTGGCGGGAATCGCGGCCGAGCACGGCGCCCGGCTCGTCGTGATGAACGCCGATCCGACGCCGTACGACGGGCAGGCCGACGAGATCGTCCGCGAGCCGATCGGTACGGCGCTGCCCGCGCTGCTGAAGCGGTTCCACCAGAGCTGAGGGGAGGCGGGGCGGGCTCGCGGAGATCAGAACAGGGTGCCCGCCCCGCTCGTGCCCGGCCCCGGCTCCGCACCCACGGGCGCCGCGCCCTCGAAGGCCAGCAGGCGCTTCTTGCGGTCCAGCCCGCCGCCGTATCCGGTGAGGCCGCCCGTCGATCCGATCACCCGGTGGCACGGCACGATGATGCTCACCGGATTCTTGCCGTTGGCGAGTCCGACCGCGCGTGAGGCCCCCGGCTTGCCGAGCGCGTCGGCCAGTTGACCGTAGCTGCGGGTCTCGCCGTACGGGATCGTCAACAGCTGCTCCCAGACGCTCCGCTGGAAGGGGGTGCCGTCCAGCCGCAGCGGCACGTCGAACTCGGTGCGCCCGCCCGCGAAGTACTCGTCGAGCTGGTCGATCACGCCGTCGAACGGGCGGGCGTCCGGGGCGGCGGGCTCACCGAAGGTCTCCTGCGGCGGACGGTGGCGCTGCTCGGTCATGTAGAGGGCGCTCAGCACCCCGTCGGTGGCCACGAGCGTCAGCGGTCCGTACGAGCTGTCGAGCACGGTGTGTGTTCTGTTCATAGGGCGAACTCCTTTACGCGGGAAGGACGTTGATGGCGTGATCCTCGGTGGCCCAGAGGTACTGCACGGCGTACGCCCGCCAGGGCCGCCAGGCGGCGGCGCGCGTCGTGAGCGCGGCGGGCGTGGACGGCAGACCCAGCGCCCGCGCGGCCCGGCGGATACCGAGGTCGCCCGGCAGGAAGGCGTCCGGGTCGCCGAGGGCGCGCATCGCGATCACCTCGACGGTCCAGGGGCCGAAACCGGGCAGCGCGTGGAGCCGTGCCCTGGCCTCGTCCCAGTCGCTGTCCGCGCCGAGCGGAAGCGTGCCGTCCGCCAGCGCGGCGACCAGGGTCATGAGCGTGGTGCGGCGGCTGCGCGGCAGCGCGAGAGATTCGGGGTCCAGCGCGGCCAGCGCTTCGGGGGTGGGGAAGAGATGGGTGAGGCCGCCCTCGGGATCGTCCACGGGGGTGCCGTACGCGGTGACGAGACGGGCGGCGTGCGTGCGCGCGGCGGCGGTCGACACCTGCTGGCCGAGCACCGCGCGTACGGCGAACTCGGCGGCGTCGACGGTGCCCGGCACCCGGCGGCCGGGCGCCTTGTCGACCAGCGGGGCCAGCAGCGGGTCGGTGCGCAACTGCTCGTCCACGGCGACGGGGTCGGCGTCCAGGTCGAGCATGCGGCGGCAGCGGCTGATGGCGACGGTGAGATCGCGCGGATCGGTCAGCGCGAGCCGGCAGCCGATGTGGTCGGGGCGCGGCGTCAGGGACACGATGCCGTGTCCGTAGGGAAGGCGGAGCGTGCGCCGGTACGCGCCGTCCCGCCACTCCTCGACGCCCGGGACCGCCGTGGCGGCGAGGTGTCCGAAGAGGTTGTCGGGGGTGAGGGGTGCGCGGAAGGGCAGCCGCAGACAGATCACACCGGGGGTCCGGGAGGCGGGGGTCCCGGGTTCGGGGGCGGTGTTGTCCGACCGCCGGGCGCCGCGGGCCCGCAGTGCGGTCGGGGCGAGCGCGAACACCTCACGGACGGTGTCGTTGAAGGTACGGATGGAGGAGAAGCCGGCGGCGAAGGCGACCTCCGCCATCGGGAGCGCGGTCGTCTCGATGAGCAGCCGCGCGGTCTGGGCGCGCTGGGCGCGCGCCAGCGCGAGCGGCCCGGCGCCGAGTTCGGCGAGCAGTTGCCGTTCGAGCTGCCGCTCCGAGTAGCCGAGCCGCCCCGCGAGTCCCCGTACGCCTTCGCGGTCGACGATCCCGTCCTGGATGAGCCGCATGGCGCGGGCGACGGAGTCGGCGCGGGCGTTCCACTCGGGCGAGCCGGGGCTGGTGTCGGGCCGGCAGCGCTTGCAGGCGCGGAAACCGGCGTGCTGGCAGGAGGCCGCACTCGGGTGGAAGACCATGTTCTCGGCCTTGGGGGGCACGACCGGGCAGCTGGGACGGCAGTAGATACCGGTGGTCAGGACAGCCGTGAAGAACCATCCGTCGAATCGCGCGTCCTTGGACCGGACGGCACGCAAGCAGCGCTCGGTGTCGGTGTGCATGGGTCAAGCATCCGTCACCCGGGGTGGTGGGGCTGGCGGGAATCCGACATCAACCTCCCACTGCCAGGGCCGGCTCCGCGACATGGGTCGTTGACGGGTCGCGCGGCCCACGAGCCGCGGCTGTCCTCAATCGCCGGACGGGGGCACCGCGTCGGCGAGGGACCGACACCATCGCGCAGGGGTCCCGCACGGACCGCCCGTCCAGCGAGGGTCCCGGCCGCCGGGATCGTCCCCGCCGGCCGGGGGCGACACGGCCCTCAGGCCCCTCGTAGCTTGCGCCACACCGCCTTCGCCGCGTTCTGACCCGACATGCCGTGCACGCCCGGCCCCGGCGGGGTCGCGGACGAGCAGATGAAGACCGCCGGGTGCGGGGTGCTGTACGGCGACAGGGAGAGCTTGGGCCGCACCAGCAGCCGCAGACCGGCGACGGAGCCGGTGGCGATGTCCCCGCCCACGTAGTTGGCGTTACGGGCCGCCACCTCCGGTGGGCCGGCGGTCGCGCGGGCCAGGACGCGGTCCCGGAAGCCGGGGGCGAAGCGCTCGATCTGCCGCTCGATCGCGTCGGTGAGGTCGCCCTCCCAGGCGTGCGGGACATGCCCGTACGCCCAGAAGACATGCTTGCCCTCGGGGGCGCGGGACGGGTCCACCAGGCTGGGCTGGGCGGTGATCAGGAACGGCGCTGCGGGGGCGCTGCCGCCGTACGCCTGGTCCAGCGCCGTGCTGATCTCCCGCTTCGTGGGCCCCACTTGGACGGTGCCGGCCCGCCGCGCGGCCTCCGCCGTCCAGGGCACGGGGCCGTCCAGGGCGTAGTCGATCTTGAAGACGCTGGGGCCGTACCGGTAGGAGTCGTACGCCCTGCCCAGGCCCGCGATACGGGCGAGCGCGGTCGGTGAGGTGTCGAAGACGTACGCGCGGGCCGGCGGCAGGTCGTCGAGCCGCTTGACCTCGAACCCGGTGTGGACCGTGCCGCCGAGGTCGCGCAGATACGCGGCGAGCGCGTCCGAGATGGACTGGGAGCCGCCGCGCGGCATCGGCCAGCCGTTCTCGTGCGCGGCGAGCGCGAACATCAGGCCCACCCCGCCGGTCGCGATCCCGCTCAGCGGGGCGATGACATGGGCGACGAGACCGGCGAACAGCCCCTTGGCCTTCTCGTCGTGGAAGCGCCTCATCAGCATGTTCGCCGACGGGAGCCCGGCGAGCCCGAAGCGGGCCAGCGTGAGGGTGTCGTGCGGCAGGCCCCTGGGGGGCAGCGTCATGAAGTCCCGCGCGAACGAGTCCCACTTGCCGAGGAAGGGGGCGACGAGCCTTCGGTACGCCCCCGCGTCGCGCGGGCCGAAGGAGGCGGCGGTCTCGGCGACGGAGCGGGACAGCACGGCGGCCGTGCCGTCGTCCCAGGGGTGGGCCATCGGCAGCTCGGCGTGCAGCCACTCCAGGCCGAACCGCGCGAGGGGCATGTCGTTGAACGCGGGCGATCCGACACCCAGGGGGTGCACGGCCGAACACGGGTCGTGACGGAAGCCGGGGAGCGTCAGCTCCTCGGTCCTCGCTCCCCCGCCCACGGTGTCACGGGCCTCGAACACGGCGACGGAGAAGCCACGCCGGGCCAGCTCGACCGCGGCGGTCAGCCCGTTGGGTCCCGCCCCCACGACGACGGCATCGAGCATCGACGGCACCTTCGGACTCCTTCGTCAGCCGATGGCCAGAGAACCCAGGATATTCCTGGCCTCTGACACGGCGTCGGCGGGGGACGGAACCGGCCGCTCCGGTCCCTTCGCCGGTCAGGCTCCCGGACCAGCCCCGGCGCCGGCCTCCGCCTCCGCCTCCGTCCGCGCGCCCGCCAGCAGGCACTCCCGCACCCGCTTCGCGGTCGCCGCGTCCCGCGCCACAGTGAAGGGCAGCGCGTTCCCGCCCGTGACACGGAACGGCTCGCCCGTGAGCGTCAGCTGCGCGCCCCCGGCCTCCGTCACCAGCAGCAGGCCCGCCGCGTGGTCCCAGGCCAGCTCCCAGCTGAAGGCGACAGCGTCGAGCGCGCCGCCGGCGACGGCCAGATACTCCAGCCCCGCCGAACCGCACGGCCGGGCGGCGATGTCGTCGGCACCCCGGACACCCAGCAGCGCCCGCTTCTCCTCGGGCGTCGTGAAGTCCGGGTGGGAGGTGGCGACCTCCAGCACCGCGCCGGGCGCGGGTGTGCCGCAGCGCAGCTCGACGCCGTCCAGCCGGGCGCCCCGGCCACGTACGGCGGTCGCCATCCGGTCCGTCGCGGGCGCGTACGTCCAGGAGGCCAGCACCTCGCCGCCCTGGGCGAGCGCGACGAGCATGCAGAAACCGGGCTCGCCCCGGACGAACTGGCGGGTGCCGTCGACGGGGTCGACTATCCATACGGGCGCGTCGCCGCGCAGCGCCCCGTACACGGCCGGGTCGGCGTGCGCCGCCTCCTCGCCCACCACAACGGAGCCGGGCAGCAGTGCCGTGAGGGCGGCGGTCAGGTGCTCCTCGGCGCCCCGGTCGGCGCTGGTCACCAGGTCGTGCGGGCCGGACTTCTCGACGATCTCGTGGGCGGCGAGCTGCCGGTAGCGCGGCATGATCTCGGCGGCCGCGGCATCGCGCAGGGCCGCCTCGACAGCGGAAAGGTCACCGTTCAGGAAGTCATCGATCATGCCTCAAGAGAACCACAGAGGGATGACAACGCAGGTGGGAGCGGAGATGACGGCTCCATGGCGGCCCGGCGTCCGGCGCACGGCGTCCGGCGCACGGCGTCCGGCGCACGATGCACGGCGTCCGGTCGCCGGGCGCACGATCACCGGGCGCGCCAAGGCGTTCTGTCCTTCGGACAGGGCCTGGATCCTGTCCGGACCTACCGGCCCACCGCGTACCCCTGCATGCCGCGCGGATTGGCCGCGGCCGACAGGATCCCCGTACGCGGGTCCCTCGCGACCGCGCAGAGCCGCCCTTCCGACCAGGGCTCGCCGACGGTGACGTCATGGCCCCGGCCGCGCAGCCCTTCCACGACGGCCGCGTCCATGGACGGCTCCACGGTGACGCTGCCCGGCCGCATCCCGCGCGGGTAGAAGGAGCTGGGGAAGCTGTCGTTGTGCCAGTTGGGCGCGTCGATCGCGCCCTGGAGGTCGAGTCCGCCGCGAACGTGCGGGCGGAGCGCGACGGCCAGGAAGAAGTGGAGCTGCCACTGGTCCTGCTGGTCCCCTCCGGGGGTGCCGAAGGCCAGGACGGGGGTGCCGTCGCGCAGGGCGAGGGACGGCGTGAGCGTGGTGCGGGGCCTGCGGCCCGGCGTGAGGGAGTTGGGCAGTCCGTGCTCCAGCCAGGCCATCTGGAGGCGGGTGCCGAGCGGGAAGCCGAGTTCGGGCACGACGGGATTGGACTGGAGCCAGCCGCCGCTCGGTGTCGCGGCGATCATGTTGCCCCAGCGGTCCACGACATCGAGGTGGCAGGTGTCGCCGCGGGTCGCGCCGTCGCGGGCGACGGTCGGCTCGCCCGCGCCCGCCGCCGGGACGGCGAGGGCGTCGAAGTCGGACTCCCCGGCCGCGACGGCGGTGGCGTGGGCGCTGAGGACGGGCGCGCGTCCGTCGGGGCTGCCGGGGCGCAGTTCGTAGGAGGCCCGGTCGCCGACCAGGGCGCGGCGGGCGGTGTTGTACGGCTCCGAGAGGAGCGTGTCGAGCGGTACGCCGGCGGCGTCGCCGTACCAGGCCTCGCGGTCGGCCATGGCCAGCTTGCAGCCCTCCGTAAGGAGGTGGACGTATTCCGCGGAGCCGTACGCCGGAAGCTCGGGCGCGGGCGGCAGCAGGGCGAGTTGCTGGAGGAAGGCGGGGCCCTGGCTCCAGCCGGCGGCCTTGCAGAGGGTCCAGCCGTTCCAGTCGTACGTCGCGGGCGCCTCGTACGTCGCCGACCACCCGGCCAGGTCGGTGGCGGTCAGGGTGCCGGTGTGGTGGGAGCCGCTGGTGTCGAGGGTGGGGCGGCCGGACTGGCGTATCAGCGCCTCGGCGATGAATCCGTCGCGCCAGATGGAGCGCGCGGCCTCGATCTGCGCGACGCGGTCGCCGCCGCCCGCCTGCTCGGCCTCGGCTGTCAGTCGGCGCCAGGTGGCGGCCAGGGCGGGGTTGCGGAACAGCTCTCCGGACGCCGGGGACCGGCCGCCGGGCAGGTAGACGTCGGCGGACGAGGTCCATTCGGTCTCGAACAGTTCGCGCACGCTCTCCACGGTCTGGCCGACGCGCTCGACGGGCGCGTGGCCGTCCTCGGCGTAGCCGATGGCGTAACGCAGCACCTCCATAAGGGATTTGGTGCCGTGGTCGCGCAGCAGCACCATCCAGGCGTCGAAGGCGCCGGGCACGGCGGCTGCGAGCGGTCCGGTGCCGGGGACGAGTTCGAGGCCGAGGGAGCGGTAGTGCTCGATCGTGGCGCCGGCGGGCGCGGGTCCCTGGCCGCAGAGGACCTGGACCTCGCCGCCGGCGGGGGCGAGGATGATCGGCACCTCGCCGCCCGGTCCGTTGAGGTGCGGCTCCACCACATGCAGGACGAACCCGGCCGCGACGGCCGCGTCGTAGGCGTTGCCACCGTCCTCCAGGACGGCCATCGCCGACTGCGAGGCGAGCCAGTGTGTGGAGGACACCATGCCGAAGGTGCCCTGGAGGGTCGGTCGGGTCGTGAACATGGGGCCTCTCACCTTGCTGTTTACATGTATCGGCCCAGATCGTGGGCACTGAAGGACGGGTCCTCGGGAGAATCTGGGGCGTCTGCGCCAGGGGCCGCCGCCTCCCGCTCCCCCAGAAGGCTAAGGACTCTGCCGGGGCACTGGTACGCGGGGTGGCGGCCGGGCAGGCTAGTTTGCTCGGATGAGTCTTCTTGATGATGTGGCCGAGCGCGACGGCTGGCGGTGCTGGGTGTGTGACGAAGCGGTCGACCCCAACGAGTCGGTGAACGACCCGCGGGGGCCCAGCGTCGACAGCCGGACTGCCGACCGGAAGGCCAAGGTCGCCGAGCGGCTCGCGCACCGCGGATGCAACACCCGCAAGGGTGCGGTGAAGGTGCTGATCGCCTGGCCGGACAGCCTGTACGTGGTCGAACCCGCGCCGCTGATCACCGTTGCCGGACGACTGGAGCGCAAGGGGGGCCGCGAGATGGTGGGCCGCTGTCCGACCAGGCGGGACGCCCAAGAGGCGGCGGATTGGCTGGTGGACCGGTTCTCCCGACTCGTACCGGGGCTGCCGGTGACCGCCGACATCGAGCCGGGCGGCGGCCAGTTCCTCGTCACCCTGGCCACCGGCCGCCGCTGACCAGGAATCACCGGCACACACCGCGTCGAGCTGAACCGTCGGCCCACACCGGGACCAGTCGGTGGGCGAGCGCGGCGGCGGGCATGCCGTAGACGGCCCGTGCCCCGAGCGGTGTCAGCGACACCCGCACGCCTTGCCGGCGTCCGTCGTGGTGGATCGCGACGGACCGGCACATCAGAGCGCCGGCCACGCTGCCGAATCGGGTGACCGGTGACCCGTCGTCGACGCCCGCCGCCACCTCCAAGGGGTCGGACAGGCTGATCACCGCGGTGAGCACACGGCCCGGCGGACCGCAGTGGACCCCCGCCGGGAACCCGCGAAGGTCGAAACCGACATACGAGCTGACGTACCGCCGCAAGGCGGGTGCCGGACGTGCGTCGACGCTGGTGGCCGTCTGGTCTTCCACCCTCGTCAGGGTACGAACCGGCGAGCCCGGCAAGATCACCGCCCGGTCAGGGCGCCAAGGCGGTGGGGGCGTTGTGGAGATCGACCAGCGTGCGTACGGGCGGGGGCAGCCAGTCCTCGGACGGCAGGTGGTTCCGGGTGAGTTGTTCGAGCACCTCGGTGGGGGTCGGGCGGCGTACGGGGTCGTGGTCGACACACCTGGTGATGACGCCGGCGAGAGTGGCGGGCAGCAGCGCGAGGGCCGAGTCGAGGGTCTCGTCCGCCGCGAAGGGCACCGCCCCGGCGGCGTGGCACAGCACCATGCCGAAGGCGTAGATGTCCGTGGCCGGGGTGCTCACCGCGCCGACGAGCTGTTCCGGGGCGAGGAATCCCTGGGTGCCGATCACCATGTTGGTGCGGGTGAGCGCGGTGCTGTCGACGGACCGGGCGATGCCGAAGTCGATGACACGCGGGCCTGTCGTGGAGATGATCACGTTGCTGGGCTTGAGGTCCCGGTGGATGATGCCGCACGCGTGGATTCCCTCAAGCGCCTCGGCGATGCCGAGGGCGAGGGTGTGCAGGGTCCTGGTGGGCATGGCGCCGTACCGCTTGAGGACGTCGCCCAGTGAGGGGCCGGGGATGTACTCGGTGGCCAGCCAGGGCGGCTCGCCGTGGGCGTCGGCGTCGATGACGGCGGCGGTGTGGAATCCGCCGACGCGGCGCGCGGATTCGATCTCGCGGTCGAACCGGCGCCGGAAGGTGTCGTCGGCTGCGAGCTCGGCCTGAATGACCTTCACCGCGACCAGCCGCTCGCCGCGGGACCGGCCGAGATACACCGTCCCCATCCCGCCCTGGCCCAGCCGCGCCGTCAGGCGATACCGCCCGACGGTGCGGGGATCCTCGCGCCGTAGCGGCTCGTGGGCGGGGCGCGTAGCCGGCTCCGAAGGCGGCGGCCCGTCGGACTCCGGGGTTCGCGGACGGGGCACGACGCGGGTCGTCCCGCCCTCGCGGGCGAGAATGGCCGCGACATCGCGTTGCGTCTCGGCCTCCATCAGCGCACTGTTGCGGGCGCCTTCGGCGGTGAGGATCGCGGACTGCCGGATGCCTTCGGCGGTGAGGATCGCGGCGCGCTTGTCGGCATCCGCGCGCATCTGCTTCTCCATCGACTCCGTGATGGCGCGGGGCATCTCGATCAACTTGAGCTGGACGAGTTTGACGCGGATGCCCCACTTGCCGGTGGCCTCGCCCAGGACGCCGCGCAGGGCCGCGTTGATCTCCTCGCGGGAGGTGAGGGTCCGCTCCAGGTCCATGCCACCGATGATGTTGCGCAGGGTGGTGACGGTGAGCTGTTCGATCGCCTGGATGTAGCTGGCGACTTCGTACGTCGCGGCGCGGGCGTCGGTGACCTGGTAATAGATGACCGTGTCGATGTTGACGATCAGGTTGTCCTGGGTGATCACCGGCTGGGGCGGGAAGGGGACGACCTGTTCACGGAGGTCGATGCGGTTGCGGATCGAGTCGACGAACGGGACCACGATGTTCAGGCCCGCGTTGAGCGTGCGGGTGTAGCGCCCGAAGCGCTCCACGATGGCGGCGCTCGCCTGCGGGATGATGTGAACTGCCTTGAGCACGGCGCCGATCAGGAGCACCGCCACGGCCCCCAGCACAATAACCATCGCTACCACGCCGGTCTCCCGCCTCGGGCATCCCTGCCCCCCTGTCGGACACTGCCGTCGCACAGTCTTCCAGAACGTCCGTGCGCGCGGTGCCACTCTCCTTCGGTCGACACCGTGCCCGCGGACGGTTCCTGACGGTGGATCAGGCGCAGCTCGTGCGCCGCTCAGGCGCCGGTCGTGGAGCCGGGGCGCACGATCATCAGGACGACGACGACCGCCCACAGCAGGTTGAAGACACCCGTGAGCCCGGCCAGCCGCGCCGCGGCGCGTGCCGTGTCGCCACCCTCCCCCTCCCTCTCCTTCGACGCCTCGATCATGCTCTGCTGGCCGGGCAGGATCGCCAGCGCCAGGATCGCGGCGGCGATCGCCGTCAGCACGATCGACGCGATCAGCCAGGCGTCGGTGAGGACGCCGAGCTGCGCGCCGGTGGCGAGCCCGAAGACCGGGACGGCGACCCCGACGATCGCGTAGCCGCTACAGATCCGGTGGAGCAGTGCCGCGCCGGCGGCGGAGCGGCCGTCCTGCGCGGTCTGGCGCGCGTAGCGCGGGAACATCGACGCCGCCACGGCGATCGGCCCGACCACCAGGATCGAGGCGAGGACGTGGATGGACAGCAGCAGCTTGGTCACCGCGGACCCCTTCGGGGAGATGCATGAATGAGTTGGCTGCCAATAGGTACCACGCCAATGCGTTTTATAGGTAGGCTGCCTACTCATGAAGGCAGATGCGGTGCGTGGGCACCTGGACTCCCTGTTGCTGGCTGTGCTCGAACCCGGCCCGCTGCACGGCTACGCGATCATCGCGGCCGTCCAGCAGCGGAGCGAGGGCGCGCTCCAGCTCCGTACGGGCACGATCTATCCGGCCCTGAACAGACTTGAGCGGCTCGGGCTGCTCGGCAGCAGTTGGGAGGCCGTCGGCGAACGGCGGCGCCGCTGCTACCGGCTGACCGACGCGGGGCGCGGCAGCCTGGAGAGCGAACGGACGGCATGGCGCGAGTTCACGACGGCGATCGGCTCGGTCCTGAATCCGGCCGTCGCCGCCCCGGCACCGAGGCCCGCGACATGACCAAGACGCAAGGCACCCCCGCCGACAACCCGGCCGCCGACAACCCCGTCCACAAGCCCTCCGACGCCCCGGTCGCCGACTACGTCGCGACCCTGTCCGCCGCGTTGCACGGCCCCGTCCGGGCCAAGTCCCGGATGCTCCAGGAGATACGGGACGGTCTCACCGACACCGTGGAGGCGCACACCCGCGACGGCGTGCCCCACGACCGGGCGGCCCGCCTGGCGGTACGGGAGTTCGGCACACCGGACGAGCTGGTACCGAGCTGTCAGCGCGAGTTGACCCTCGCGCAGACCCGGCGGACCGCATTGTCGGTCATCCTCACCGTCCCGCTCCTGATCACCTGCTGGTATCTGATCTGGACCACGGGGCAGAGCTGGCAGATCCAGCACACGGCGCAGTTGGTCGCCGTCCCACTGGCGGCCGTCGCGGCCGTCGCCGCGCTCCTCGCCGCCGTGGCGTTCGCCGCCACCGGAGCGCCGGCCCGCCGGCTGCGGACACCGGAGCGGCTGCCGCTGGCCGTGGCCTGGGCCGGTACGACGGCCGGAGTGGCGATGGTGGTCGCGACACTCGCGCTCGCCGTCCTGTCGCCGCCGGCCACGAACTGGCCGCTGGTCACCCTCGCGGCCATGGTCACCGCCCTCTCGCACGGCATGGTGTCCGCATCGGCCCGCGCCTGCCGCCGCTGCGCTCGCCTGCCGGTGACGTAGCGGGCGAGTGACGGCGCACCCGGCCCGGGATGATCCACCGGGCCGGGTGCGTTGCAGCGCACAGACGACACGCCACGAGGTGGAGGCACAGCCGTGCACGGTGAGTACAAGGTTCCGGGCGGCAAGCTCGTCGTGGTGGATCTGGACGCGCGGGACGGCGTGCTGCGCGATGTCCGGGTCTCCGGGGACTTCTTCCTGGAGCCGGACGAGGCGATCCACCTCATCGACGGGGCGCTCGAAGGCGCGCCCGCCGATCTGGACGCGGCGGGGCTCGCCGCCCGCGTCCAGGCGGCGCTCCCGCCCGGCACCCGGATGTACGGGCTGACGAGTGACGGCATCGGCGTCGCCGTACGGCGCGCGCTGGCCCACGCGACGGACTGGACGGACTACGACTGGCAGCTCGTGCACATGGAGCCGCAGCCGCCCGCGCTCCACATGGCCCTGGACGAGGTGCTGACGAACGAGGTCGCGGCGGGCCGCCGCGCGCCGACCCTGCGGATCTGGGAGTGGGCGTCGCCCGCCGTGGTGATCGGCAGCTTCCAGTCGCTGCGCAACGAGGTGGACCCGCGGGCCGCCGAGCGGCACGGCGTGACGGTCGTACGGCGGATCTCGGGCGGCGGCGCCATGTTCATCGAGCCCGGCAACACGATCACGTACTCGCTGTCCGTCCCCGACGCCCTCGTGCAGGGCCTGACGTTCGCCGACAGCTACGCGTATCTCGACGACTGGGTACTCGGCGCGCTGGGCGAGATGGGGGTCACGGCCTGGTACCAGCCGCTCAACGACATCGCCACCGAGGCGGGCAAGATCGCGGGCGCCGCGCAGAAGCGGGTGGTGGGCGGCGGCGCCGTACTGCACCACGTGACGATGGCGTACGACATCGACGCCGACAAGATGCTCGAAGTCCTGCGCATCGGCAAGGAGAAGCTCTCCGACAAGGGCACGCGCAGCGCGAAGAAGCGGGTGGATCCGCTGCGCCGTCAGACGGGACTGCCGCGCGCCGCGGTCATCGAGCGGATGATCGGGTCCTTCCGGGGGCGGTACGGCCTCGGCGAAGGCAAGGTCACCGACGAGGAGATGGCGCGGGCGCGCGAGCTGGCCGAGACGAAGTTCGGCACGGCGCAGTGGACAGCCCGGGTGCCGTAACCGGGACGGGGGCGTATCCGGGACGGGGCACATCCGCAGCAGGGGCCGCATCCCGGTGCGGTGACCGGCCCGGAGGCGTGACCCGCGGGCTCCGCCCCGGTCTCAGCGCGTCTGCTCGCGCGGCGCCACCAGCCCCGACTCGTAGGCGAACACGACCAGTTGGATCGCGCGTGGTGTACGACCGGGCGGCCGGCTCGCCCTGCTCTGTCCGCAGCCGAGCCCTCCGGACGGTGAGGAGCGGGCGGCCCTGGGCCGACTGGCGGCGCTGGCGGGCCAGGACCGGCCGATCCAGGGCGAGTTGGCCGACGCGATGGCGTCGTTCTCGGAGCCGGACCGGATCCACGAGGTCCTGACGGGCGCGGGGTTCACCGACATCGACGTGAACCCCGTGACACTGCGCACCTGTTGGGGACGCGACGCCCCGGACGCCGTCGACTTCTACCTCTCGCGGACGCCGGGGCTGACGGTCCCCGGCGCCACGCGGGAGGAGATGGCCGCGGTGCTGCGGCCGTACGGGTCCGAGCGGGGCGTCGTGCTGGGCGCCGGGGTGTGGATCATCACCGGGACCCTCACCGCGCAGCGCCCGTGAGGCGCGTCCCTGGCAGAGGGGAGGGCCGAAGCGGGCTCAGGAGGCCAGCGCGGGGATGATCTCGGAGCCGTACGTGTCGATCGTCGCTTCCTTCGCGTCGTGCATGTCGTAGACGGCGAACTGGTCGACGCCCAGGGCCTTCAGCGTCATCAGCTTCTCGATGTGAGCCTCGGCCGGGCCCAGCAGGCAGAAGCGGTCCACGATGTCGTCGGGCACGAAGTCCGTGGACGGGTTCCCGGCGCGGCCGTGGTGGCTGTAGTCGTAGCCCTCGCGCTGCTTGATGTACGTGGTGAGGGCGTCGGGCACCAGGTCGGAGTGTTCGCCGTAGCGGCTCACGAGATCGGCGACGTGGTTGCCGACCATCCCGCCGAACCACCGGCACTGGTCGCGGGCGTGGGCCAGGTCGTCGCCGACGTAGGCGGGGGCTGCGACGCAGATGGTCACCGAGTCCGGGTCGCGTCCGGCGTCGGACGCGGCCGTACGGACGGCCTTGACCATGGTCTCGGTGAGATACGGGTCGGCGAGCTGAAGGATGAAGCCGTCGGCCTTCGCACCGGCCATGGCCAGGGCCTTCGGCCCGTACGCGGCCATCCACACCGGCAGCTTCCCGTCCCGCACCCAGGGCAGCCGGAGCGGCTTGCCGTCCACCGACGCCTCGCGGCCCTCGGCGAGGTCGCGGATGACGTCGATCGCCTCGCCGAGCCGGGCGAGCGTGTTGGGCGCGCGGCCGGCGACCCGCATCGCGGAGTCGCCGCGGCCGATACCGCACACGGTGCGGTTGCCGTACATCTCGTTGAGCGTGGCGAAGGTGGACGCGGTCACCTCCCAGGTGCGGGTGCCCGGGTTGGTGACCATCGGCCCGACGATCAGGCTGGTGGTGTGTTCGAGGATGCGGCTGTAGACGACGAACGGCTCCTGCCACAGCACGGCGGAGTCGAAGGTCCAGCCGTAGCGGAAGCCGTTGCGCTCGGCGCGCCGCATGAGGCCGACGACCGCCGACGCCGGCGGGTCGGTCTGGAGGACAAGTCCGAAGTCCATGGCGGGCCACTCCCAACTTTCAGGTGAGGACAGGCGAGTTCGGGTGAGGACAGGCGAGGCCGGGTGAAGTCAGGCGAGGTCAGGTGAGGTACTGACAGGTGGCGCGGGGTGTGTAACTGCCGTGCCCCGCGCGGCCGGTGTACTTCCGGCCGTCGATGACGAGTTCGCCGCGCGACAGCACGGTCTCGACCTGTCCGGTGATCCGCTTCCCCTCGTACACCGAGTAGTCGACGTCCATGTGGTGCGTCTCGGCGGACAGGGTCTGCTCGGCGTGCGGGTCGTAGATGACGATGTCGGCGTCGGCGCCGGGCGCGATGGTGCCCTTCTTGGGATAGAGACCGAACATCCTGGCCGGGGTCGCGCAGGCGATCTCGATCCAGCGGCGCCGGGAGATGTGCCCGTCGACCACGGCCTGGTGGAGGAGATCCATCCGGTGCTCCACGCCCGGCAGCCCGTTGGGGATCTTGGAGAAGTCGCCGCGGCCCATCTCCTTCTGCCCGTCGAAGCAGAACGGGCAGTGGTCGGTGGAGACGACCTGGAGGTCGTTGGTGCGCAGTCCGCGCCAGAGGGCGGCCTGGTGTTCGCGGGGCCGCAGCGGCGTCGAGCAGACGTACTTGGCGCCCTCGAAGTCGGGCTCGGCGAGATTGTCGGTGGACAGGAAGAGGTACTGCGGGCAGGTCTCGCCGAAGACGGGAAGTCCCTTGTCACGGGCCTGGGCCAGCTCGGCGACCGCCTCCTCGGCGGAGACGTGCACGACGTACAGGGGCGCGTCGGCGACGCGGGCGAGCTGGATCGCGCGGTGCGTCGCCTCGGCCTCCAGCAGCACCTTGCGTACCTCGCCGTGGTAGCGGGGATCGGTGCGTCCGGCGGCGAGGGCCTGTTCGACCAGGACGTCGATCGCGATGCCGTTCTCGGCGTGCATCATGATCAACCCCCCGTTGTGGGAGGCCCGTTGCATGGCGCGCAGGATCTTGCCGTCGTCGCTGTAGAACACGCCGGGGTAGGCCATGAACAGCTTGAAGGAGGTGATGCCCTCCTGGACGAGGAGGTCCATCTCCTTGAGGGAGTCCTCGTTGACGTCGGCGAGGATCATGTGAAAGCCGTAGTCGATGGCACAGTTGCCGTCCGCCTTCGCGTACCAGGCGTCGAGCCCTTCGCGCAGCGCCTGGCCGGGTGACTGGATGGCGAAGTCGACGATGGTGGTGGTGCCGCCCCAGGCGGCGGCGCGGGTGCCGGACTCGAAGGTGTCGGCGGCGAAGGTCCCGCCGAACGGCATCTCCATGTGCGTATGGCCGTCGACACCGCCGGGGATGACGTACTTGTCGGTGGCGTCGATGACCCGGTCGGCGGTCCAACTCGCGGCGACGTCGGAGCCGTTGGAGGCGAGCGCGACGATCCGCCCGTCCTCGGTCAGCACATCGGCGTGGACCTCGTCGGCGGCGGTGATGACCAGACCGCCCCGGACGAGCGTGCGATTACTCATGACATGGCCTCCGTTGGCATGGACGGTCCGCGCGACCCGGTCGATGTTCCCGGCCACGGCACCGGGGCGTGTTGCGAAAGTGGCGCCGTCCGCCCGAAGGGCGGGGCCGACGGCGTCCGGTGCGTGCGACCGCAAGGCGGAGGATCGGCGGTGTGAATGGCCCGGCCGTACTCGGATGCCTTCGAGAACGCTGTCAACGCGGCGAGTGCGCGTGCCGGGCGTCGTCGGCCGGGCGGGACTTTCACCACACGCACTAGACGCTGCCCAGGGCTCGTTCGAGGATCGCCGCGCCCTCCTCGGCCTCGGCGACCGTGAGGGACAGCGGTGGGGCGATCCGCAGCACGCTGGTGTCGTGGCCGCCGCCCTTGCCGATCAGCAGGCCGCCCTCGCGCGCCGCCTCGGTGACCGCCGCGGCGGCTTCCGGGTTCGCCTCGTCGGTGCCGGGCCGCACGAGTTCGATGCCGATCATCAGGCCGCGTCCGCGTACCTCCCGTACGGCAGGGACGGTGGCCCCCACGGCGCGCAGCCGCTCGATCAGCAGTCCGCCGACGCGGCGCGCGTTGCCGGGCAGGTCGTGTTCCAGGAGATACGCGAGGTTGGCGACGCCCGCGGCCATCGTGACCGGGCTGCCGCCGAAGGTCGAGATGGAGTTGGCGTCGAGGCAGTTCATGACCTCGGCGCGGGCGACGACACCGCCGATGGACATGCCGTTGCCGATGCCCTTGGCGAAGGTGAGGATGTCCGGCGGACCGTTCTCCGCGTGCGCCTGCCAGCCCCAGAAGTGGTCGCCGGTACGGCCCCAGCCGGTCTGTACCTCGTCGCTGATCCACAGGATGCCGTGCCGGTCGAGGACTTCGCGGAACGCGGCGTACAGACCGTCCGGCGGCGAGGTGAAGCCGCCGACGCCCTGGATCGGCTCGGCGATCAGCGCGGCGGGCGCGCGGGTGTGCCCGAGCAGGTCCTTCAGGTCGGCGACGCACGCGGCGACGAACTGCGCGTCGGACAGCTCCGCGTACGGCCCCCGGGTGCGGACCCCGCCGTGCACGTACAGCGTCTGGAGCGGCGAGAGGCTCGTCGGTGACCAGCCGCTGTTGCCGGTGATGGACACGGCGGAGAAGGACCGGCCGTGGT
The DNA here is from genome assembly GCF_045040315.1 of Streptomyces sp. NBC_01508. Taxonomy (NCBI): domain Bacteria; kingdom Bacillati; phylum Actinomycetota; class Actinomycetes; order Kitasatosporales; family Streptomycetaceae; genus Streptomyces; species Streptomyces sp. NBC_01508. The sequence goes on from NZ_CP109419.1 coordinate 1,201,611, forward strand.
AGCTGTTGCGCATCGCCAGGATCTGGTTGGAGCGGCGGTACGCGGTCGCGAGCAGCAGGGCCGTGTCGTTGGCCTCGGTGCCGGAGGTGGTGACGAAGACACGTGCGTCCGGGATGCCGGAGAGGGCGGCGACGCGCTCGGCGAACTCCACCATCGGGCGGTTGAGGTAGAGCGTGGACGAGTGGATGATCCGCCCGGCCTGCTCGCTGACCGCCTTGGTGACCTCGGGCAGGGCGTGGGCGGTCATCGTGGTGAGGATGCCGCCGAAGAAGTCGAGATAGCGGTTGCCGTCGGCGTCCCAGACGTGGCGGCCCTCGCCGTGGGTGAGTTCGACGGGCCGCTGGTAGTACAGGGCCAGCCAGTCGGGGAGGACGGCGCGGTGCCGGCCGTGCAGGTCGGTGGCGGGGAGCCGGACCGGCGCGGCGTGGGACGGGCCGGCGGCCTCGGCCGCCGCCGGGCTCGTGGGCGCTTCGGTCACGGCTGGACCAGCCCCTCGTACGCGTCGGGGCGGCGGTCCCGGTAGAACGCCCACTGCTGGCGCACCTCGTCGATGACCCCGAAGTCCAGGTCCCTGACGACCAGTTCCTCCGCCTTGTCGCTCGCGGTCTCGCCGACGAACTGGCCGCGCGGGTCGACGAAGTACGACGTCCCGTAGAAGTCGTTGTCGCCGTACTCCTCCTGGCCGACGCGGTTGATCGCGGCGATGAAGTACTCGTTGGCGACGGCGGCGGCGGGCTGCTCCAGCTGCCACAGATAGCTGGAGAGGCCGCGCGAGGTGGCCGACGGGTTGTAGACCAGTTCGGCTCCGTTCAGGCCGAGTTGGCGCCAGCCCTCCGGGAAGTGCCGGTCGTAGCAGATGTACACGCCGACCTTGCCGACGGCGGTGTCGAAGACGGGCCAGCCCGCGTTGCCCGGCTTGAAGTAGTACTTCTCCCAGAAGCCCTTGACCTGCGGGATGTGGTGCTTGCGGTACTTGCCGAGATACGAGCCGTCGGCGTCGATCACGGCCGCGGTGTTGTAGTAGAACCCGGACTGCTCGACCTCGAAGACCGGTACGACGACGACCATTCCGGTCTCGCGCGCCAGGTCCCGCATCCGGGTCACGGTCGGCCCGTCCGGGACGGCCTCGGCCCACCGGTAGTGCTCGGGCTCCTGCACCTGGCAGAAGTAGGGGGCGTTGAACACCTCCTGGAATCCGATGACCTCGGCGCCTTGCCGGGCCGCCTCCCGGGCGTGCTCCTCATGCTTGGCGATCATGGATTCGGTGTCGCCGGTCCAGGTCGCCTGGACGAGTGCGGCGCGTACGACTCTGGCCACGAGCTGCTCCTTCGGCGGAAGGTCGAGCGTTTACTTGGCGTTCTCCGGGTGCTTGTCCGGGCGCTTTTCCGAGCGCCCTCCAAGCGCTGTTCCGCGCGCTGTTCCGCGCGCTTTCTACGCCCGTAGACACGGTGTGTAGGAGGAGAACCTAAGCCCGCCGCCCCACCGGGGCAAGACCATCGCTGTTAAGCCGCAGAGTCGATCATGATTCGCACCCGGCCGGTCCACAGGGCGTCCACAGGGCACCCGGACCCCCGTCGCCGCAGTGCCGCCGCCCTGGTCGAGCCCGGGTCAGGAGCCCTTGATCCCCGCGCTGCGCAGCGCGCGGGCGAGATCGCGCTCGTGGGTGGTGGAGATGCCCCGGGCCGCTTCGAGCAGCCGCGGCACCAGGCGCGGCGGGTCCACCGCGGCGATACGTGCCGAGTCCTCGGGCGTACGGGCCCGGACGAAGGCGCCGAGCAGCGCCTGGACCTCCCGGGCGCGGCCCGCGTCGCCGAGGGCGACGACGGCGTGGGCGATGTCCTCGGCGGGCCGGGAGACACCCTGCCGCAGCAGGACACCGCAGTCCGCGTCGCGGCCGGCCATGGCGAGCGCGCTCGCCGCGGCCGCGAGCCGGTCGGGCGGCAGGGACGACACCTCCCACAGCACCGACGCCCAGTCGGCGCTCAGCTCGGCGCGGTGCAGTTCGGCGGCGAGGAAGGGCAGTTGCCCGGCGGGCCTGGCCGCCGCCTCGCAGAGCGCCACGTGCGCCTCACCGCTGCGGCCGGCCGCTCGCAGCCGTACGAGCACGGCCACCGTGTCGAGGGCGGCGCGGCGCGCCTCGGCCTGCTGCCGGGTCAACCCGCTGTCGGGACCGTCGGTACGGGCCGCCCGGTCGGAGCCGGACACACCGCCGAAGCGGGCGCCGCGGGGCGGGGCGGTGGCGGCGGGCGGTACGAGGGGGTTCGCCGTCGGATCGGCGCCCTCGGTGAAGGCGAAGCGCGCGCCTCGCTGCTTGCGCTGTTTACGGCGCTGGCCGGGCACCTGCGTCATCTCCTGTGAGTCCTGCGGGCCGACGGCGGGGTTGGAGCCCGTGTCGCCCGCGCCCCGACGGCTGTCGGGACCGCCCCAGCCCTCGGAGTTACGTCTGCCGTCGATGTCGCGTCCGCCGTCCGCGCCGCCGCCGGTGCCGGCTTCGCCGGTCCGGCCCGGCTCCGGGCGGAACCACTCGTCGGGCGCGGTGGGCCGGCCGCCGTCGGGTCGGCCGAAAACCGAATGGTCGTCGACCACCGGTTCCTCGGCCCGATACCACCCGTCGGCGGCCGTGGGTCTCGCCTCCGGGGAGCCGTACTCCGGGGCCGCGGGCGCGGCGTGCGCGGGCGAGGAGGGGCGCGGGGTGGGGGCGCCGTGCGATCCGTGGGTGGAGTGGGTGGCCGGTGCGTGCGGGGCCTCGGCGACGGCCCTGAGGCGTTCGCTCAGCTCGGTGCAGCGGGCCGTGGCGCGTGCGTAGTCGTCGCGGACCCAGGCCAGGTCGTATTCGAGCTGGTCGGCCTCGGGCGACCCTTCGGCGACCAGCCGCAGGCGGCGCATCACCTCGTCGGCGCGGCTCGCCGCCGTGGCCTGTTCCTGCCGCATCAGCCGCAGCCGCTCGCGCAGCGCGTCGGGGCCGCCGGGGAGCCGGTCGTGCGCGGCGGCGGACGCGGCGTGCAGTCGGCTCGCCCGTGCGGTCTCGCGGTCGACCGGCCGGTTCTCGTGGCTCGCGGCGAGGTCGTGGAGCAGCGACTCCACCACGTCCCAGGGCGGTACTTCGGCACCGTCGAGACAGGCCCTGAGCCCTTCGGGGTCCCGCTGTCCGAATACGGCGTACCAGCCGCCGTCCGGGTCGAGGAGTGCTGTCATCCCCCGGAAGTACCGCGCGAAAGCCCCGATCTCCGCCGGAGGTTCATGCCTGGTCATCGCTGTCTTTCCCGCCCCTGCCCTGCTGCGCACTGCCCTGAGGGAACCGTCCGGCCCGCCGGCATGAAACCGCAGCCGTATTACGTGACGGCTACGCGGGGTTGTCGCGCACGGTGCGGTGCGATCACTCAAGTATGGGCTCATTGAGTGGCCGACGTCACGTTTCCGGAGAAAAGATTGGGTTACAGGTCAACGTTGTTTCACAAGTCGGCGCGCCGACGAGGCGTCAGAAACTCACCACGATCCCGGTGTGCATACGCTTCCCGCGCCGTACGAGCGCGGCCGGCTTCTCCACGAACCAGAACTGCCAGGTGTACTTGCGGGCGAGGAGCCGGTTGATCCGGGCGACCTCGTCGCCCTCCAGCAGCCGGGCCGTCCCCTCGGCGCTCGCCGCGCCGGGCGCGATCCGTCCTCGCATGTCGCACGCGGTCACGACGACACGGCTGTTGTTACGGATCCGCTTGACCTTCCAGGAGTCACTACGGGTCCAGATGTACAACTCGCCGCCGTCCACGGCGTGCCAGACCGGGGTGTCGACCCCGGTGCCGTCCTTGCGGTACGTGGTGAGGCTGACATAGCGGCTGCGGCCGAGCGCGTCGAGGGTCACGCCCGCGAGCGTACTCGGTGGGCGGGTCACCGGAATCAACCCGTCCGGTCGTCGGCCCGTCCGGCGCTCACGGGCCGACGACCCGGTGGGCGCGCTACGGCCGGCCCGCCGGGTGGACCACCATCGCGGAGCCGCCGCCCCTGCGGTCCTTCTCCGCCGCCGCGAGCCACCGCCCGTCAGGCAGCCGCTGAACGCCTGTGGCGGCGCCGATCTCCGGGTTCCTGGTGAACGCGTGCCCCAGTGCTTCGAGTTGGGCGCGTACCGGGCTGTCGTAGAGACCCGGCTCCAGCTCCGTCGTGGCGGCGTTGCGCTGGCTGGCGCGGGGCGCGGCGATCGCGTCGACCAGCGGCAGACCCCGGTCCAGGTGGCCCGTGAGCGTCTGGAGGACGGTCGTGATGATGGTCGCGCCGCCCGGTGAGCCGAGCGCCAGGAGCGGCCGGTCGCCTTCGTCGAGCACGATCGTCGGGGAGATGGACGACCTCGGCCGCTTATTGGGGCCGGGCAGGTTCGGGTCGTGGACGGCCGGGTTCGCGGGGGCGAACGAGAAGTCCGTCAGCTCGTTGTTGAGGAGGAAGCCCCGGCCGGGGACGGTGATGCCGCTGCCGCCCGTCGACTCGATCGTCAGCGTGTAGGCGACGACGTTGCCCCACTTGTCGGCGGCCGTCAGATGGGTGGTGTTCTCCCCCTCGTACGTCGTCGGCGCCGCCGTACCACCGGCCGCGCACGGCACGGGGTTCGACGGATCGCCGGGCGGGAGCGGGCTCTTCAGCGCCACGTCGTCCTTGATGAGGCATTCACGCGAGTCGGCGAAACGCTGCGACAGCAGGCCCTTGGTGGGGACGTCCTCGAAGGCGGGGTCGCCGAGCCAGCGTCCCCGGTCGGCGAAGGCGATCCGGCTCGCCTCGATGAAGCGGTGCAGATACGTCTCCCGCGAGGCGTCGGAGAGGTCGGTGCGCTCCAGGATGTTGAGCGCCTCGCCGACGCTCGTACCGCCGGAGGACGACGGCGCCATGCCGTACACGTCGAGCCCCCGGTAGGAGACCTTCGTCGGCGCCTGCCGCTTCGTCCGGTACGCGGCGAGGTCGCCGGTCGTCAGATCGCCCGCCCGGACCTTGCGGGTGGCGTCGGGGGCGACGGGCGGGGTGCGGACGGTGCGCACGATGTCGCGGGCGAGGCCGCCCCGGTAGAGCGCGTCGGTGCCGCGCCGGCCCAGTTCCGCGTACGTACGCGCCAGGTCGGGGTTCTTGAACACCGAACCGGTCACGGGCAGTTCACCGCCGGGCAGGAACAGCTCGGCGGAGGCGGGGAAGTCGGCGAACCGCGCCTGGTTCGACGCGGTCTGCGAGCGGAACGTCTCGTCGACGGTGAAACCGTCCTTCGCCAGCCGCTCGGCGGGCTTCAGCAACTGCCGCAGCGAGGTGCTGCCCCAGGAGTCGAGCGCGCGCTCCCAGGTGGCCGGGGTGCCCGGCGTACCGACACCGAGTCCGCTCGTCATGCCTTCCGCGAAGGGGATCGGCTTGCCGTCCTCCTGGAAGAGGGTGGCGTCGGCGGACTTGGGGGCGGTCTCGCGGCCGTCGATGGTGTGGACGGAGCGGGATCTGGCGTCGTAGTAGACGAAGTAGCCGCCACCGCCGATACCGGCCGAGTAGGGCTCGGTGACGCCGAGCGCGGCGGCGGTGGCCACCGCCGCGTCCACGGCGTTGCCGCCGCGCCGCAGCACCTCCGTGCCGGCGGCGGACGCGTCCTTGTCGACGCTCGCCACCGCCCCGCCGTGGCCGACGGCGACCGGTGACTTCGCGGGGGTCTTGGCGGGCGTCTTGGCTGGGGCCTTCGCGGGAGAGGCCGCGGAGGAGACGGACGGTGGCGCGGCGGCCCCCACCGAGAGCATGGCGGCGGCGAGAGCCACGACCGAGACATGGCGTGCGGTGCGTGGAGCGGAGCGGCGCATCTGTACCTCCGGTGGGCGTCCGTCCGCGGAGCGTAACTTCACCACTCGCGCCCCGCCAGAAGCACTTGCCCACGCGCTCCTGCGGCATGTCCGTGACGGCGGTGTCCCGCTAACATGCGCGCCCATGACTGACGACGTACGCAACATCGTTCTCGGGGTGCTCGCCGCCGGTGTCAGCGCCGCCATCGGCTGGGTCGCCCGGACCTATCTCTGGCGCCGCAGACTGCGCAGGAAACAGGCGTTCTTCGGGCTGCCCGGCAACTCCGAGTGCCTGCTGGTCGTCAACCGGGAGGCGGGTGGGGACGGCGCCGTGCACCGTCGCGATGTCTTCGCGCTGCTGGAACTGTCCTCACTGATCAAGGACTGCGGCGCGCACGCGCAGATCGTCCAGCACGACTCGACTCAGCAGGGGTTCGGCGAGCGTACGGAGTTCTGTCTCGGCGGTCCGACGTCGAACCGCCGGATGGCCGCGCATCTGCACTCGCTGCTGCCCGGCGTCAAGATCAACACGGAGCCGGAGCCGGTGGCCGAGCGGACCGCCTTCCAGATAGGCACGGAGCGCTACCGGGCCGAGGCCGGCGTGGCCGAGTACGTCCTGCTGGCGCGGCTCACGGCCGGTCAGGACTCCCGGCCGGTCTTTCTCTTCTGCGGACAGCGGGCGATCACCAACCAGGCGGCCACCCGCTATGTGGCCAAGCACTACGAGAGGCTGGCCCGCAAGCACGGGCGCGGTTCGTTCTGTCTGCTGCTGAAGGTGGTCAACTCGCAGGCGTACGGCCCCGATGTGGTCGAGCTGGTCGCGGACGTCACCAGGGCGGCGCAGGAGCCCGCTCCCGCCGTACGCACCTCACACCGGGCGACCAACTGAAGAAGGCCCGGAGAAGCAGCACCCGGAGAACGGGGCCAGGAGAAGGAAGAAGAGCGGCACCCTCGTCGTGCGTGGCGACGACGCGGGCCCGCTCCATGTCGGACACGGCCCTCCCGGCGCGCAGCTGACCTTCTCCCCGTCCCCGTCCGACCCGTGGTGCCGGTCGTCCCGCGGCGCGAGAAGTGATCTCCGGCTGCTGCCAGAGGGTCCCCCCGCGAAGCGGGAGGCGGGCCGTTTCCCTTGAGCTACCGCGCCTCGGGCGGCGGCGGGACCATCCCCGCGGGCGCGGAGCACGGCGGACGCGTACGGACTCCCGGGTGGTGCCCGAGGCCGGCGCGACATCCGTGGCCTCTGCCGGCAAGACCACCGTCACCATGGGGATGAACGGCAAATCGTAGTCCAGATTCGGCACGATGCGCTCGCCCGCGTACCCGAACTCCCGGACCGGGGAATCCGGTCCGGGGTCTGCCGGTCAGTCGTGGAATCGGCTGCGGCTCCCGCCGCGGACTGCCCGTCGGACCGTGGTCGACGGCCATACGCTGCCCTCCCCGTTCTCGGCTGTGTCGAGGTCAGCGCAAACTATCCAGCCCGGCAAGGGACTTCACACCCGACACGCATAAATCGGGCATAAGCCGTATTAACGTCAAGGAGTGGCGAAGGCTCCGTCACGCCTCGGCCGCCTCCGCGTACACCTGTGACAGTTCGGGCGCGCCGCTGACCGCCCAGTCGAGACCGGCCTCCACGACCTGGATCTCCCGGCCGGAGACGAGACGCACGACCGGGTGACCGCCGGGCCAGATGTGCCAGGCCGCCCCTTCGACCGTACGCACGATGACCGTACCCAGATACAGCCCCGCGTCGTTGCCCAGCCAGGGCAACTCCTCCGGGTCGTCGCGCCAGTGCGGCGGCAGCTGATCCAGGGCCTCCAACGAGGCCGGGGAATCGTCCAGTTCGAGACCGGACTGCCCTGCCCGGACGCGCAGCAGCTCGCACTCGGAGAGCAGTTCGGCCACACCTTCCGCGTCACCCCCGACGACGGATGCCGGCGACGCCCCCTCGTCAGCGCCGTTCCGTTTGCGCCAATTGTCCAAGAAAGGGATGTTCATACCACTCAGCCTGCCATTTCCCCGTACCCGCGCACCTCAGGGCACGCGGGCGGTATCAGAGGCAGAATGCCCGGGGCCAGACCCGCCGATGCCGGCCCGCCCTCCGGAACATCAGAGGTCGAGATCGACGACGACCGGGGCGTGGTCCGAAGCACCCTTGCCCTTGCGCTCCTCACGGTCGACATAACTGTCCTTGACGGCAGCGGTGAAGGGCCCGTTGCCGTAGACGAGGTCGATCCGCATACCCCGGTTCTTCGGGAACCGGAGCTCGCGATAGTCCCAGAAAGTGTACGGCTGGTCGTACTTGAGCGGTCGCGGCATCACGTCGGACAGACCGCCCTCACGGAGCGCGGCCAGAGCGGCACGCTCGGCGGGGGTGACATGGGTGGCGCCCTCGAACAGCGCCGGGTCCCACACGTCCTGGTCGGTCGGCGCGACGTTGAAGTCACCGAGGACGGCGAACGGCCGCTCCCCCGCGCTGTCCTCGGCCACCGCCGCCCGCAGCGCATCGAGCCAGCGCAGCTTGTACGCGTAGTGATCGTGCGTGACCTCGCGGCCGTTGGGCACATAGACCGACCAGACCCGGACGCCGCCGCAGGTCGCCGCGATCGCGCGGGGCTCCTCGACGCCCTCGTACTCCGGGCCGTCCGGCAGGCCCTTGACGGTGTCGTCGAGGCCGACGCGCGAGATCAGCGCCACGCCGTTCCACCTGCCGGTGGCGTTGACCGCGGACTCGTAACCCAGCTCGCGCAGGGCGTCGGAGGGGAACTGCTCCAGGGTGCTCTTGGTCTCCTGGACGCACAGCACGTCCGTGCCCGTGCTCTCCAGCCAGGCCAGCAGACGCGGCAGCCGGGCAGTGATCGAATTGACGTTCCAGGTGGCGATGCGCATGGACGACAGCCTATCCGCGGGGTCTGACAGTCACCGTTCCGACAGCCGCCGGCACGACGGTCACGGGCCGGCGGCGATCACAGGTCGGTGGTCACAGGTCGGTGCTCTCGCCGGGTGCCAGCCTGGCGTGGCCGGAGCCGCCGAGGCGGCCGACATGGCCGTCGTACAGAGGCAGCGCCAGATCGGTGAGCAGCGCGTCGTGGATGTCGAAGGTGCGCCGCGGCTTGACCTCGCGTACGTAGTCGATCACTTCGGAGATCTTGTTCCACGGCGCGTGCACCGGGAGCATCAGCGTCTCGACCGGATGGTCGGGAACGGTGAACGCGTCGCCGGGGTGGAAGAGCGAACCGTCCACCAGATAGCCGACGTTGGTGACCCGCGGCAGATCGGGGTGGATCACCGCGTGGAGTTCGCCGTGCACCTGTACGTCGAAGCCCGCGGCGGCGAACGTGTCGCCGTGACCCACCGTGTGCACGCGCCCCGGGAAGGCGGCCGACAGTTGCTCGGCGACGCTGCGCAGGGTCCAGACCTCGGTGGCCGGGTCCGCTTCGAGCGCGGCGCGCAGCCTGCCCTCCTCGAAGTGGTCGGGATGCTCGTGCGTGACGAGAATGGCGTCCGCGCCCAGCGCCGCGTCCCGCTCGCTGAAGACGCCGGGGTCGACGACGAGCGTGCGCCCGTCCTTCTCCAGCCGGACGCATGCGTGGGACTTCTTGGTGAGCTGCACCGTGACCACCTCGTGTCGCGAATTCCTGGACAGCGTTGCGTACGACCGCCGGCGTCGCACCCCTCCCATGGTCGACATCCGCCACCGCGACGGCAAACGGGGGCGGTGGGCGCGGCTGCTACGACTCGGGGGTGGTCTCCTCCTGGACGACCGCGCCGACGACGCGGAACGCCGCGTTCGCCGCCGGGAAGCCGCAGTACACGGCCGTCTGGATCAGGACTTCCTTGATCTCGGCCGGGGTCAGCCCGTTGCGCAGCGCGGCCCTGGTCTCGACGGCGAGTTCGTCGAGGTGACCGCCCACGACGAGGGCCGTCAGCGTCACACAGCTGCGGCTGCGGCGGTCCAGTCCCTCCCTGTTCCAGACCTCGCCCCAGGCGTAGCGGGTGAGGATCTCCTGGAAGTCGCCGGTGAAGTCGTCCGTGTCGGCCATGACCCGGTCGACGTGGGCGTCCCCGACGACCTCCCGGCGGACCCGCATGCCCGCGTCGTACAGATCCGGGCGTACGGCGGCCACGGCACGCGGCTGTTCGGCGGAGGTGATCTCGGCGACGGGCGCGGTCACCGGCGACAGGGTCGGCGGTCCCACGGGCGTCCCCGGGCCCGGATAGGTGGCCCAGTCGGGCAGCACCGTCAGGCCGGTCGAGGTGTCGGAGGGGTTCTGCCAGGCGGTGGAGAAGTGGCGTACGAGCAGGTCCGTGACGGCGGCCGGCTGCTCGACGGGCGCCAGGTGCGAGGCTCCCGGCACCAGCGCGAGCCGGGCGTCCGGTATCCCGGCGACCAGCGTGCGGGCCTCGGCGGGGCCGGTGACCTTGTCCTCGGCGCCGACCAGGACGAGCGTCGGCACGCCGATACGGCCCAGCTCCGCCCGTACGTCGAAGGCGGCGAGCGCTTCGCACGCGGCTATGTAGCAACCGGGGTCGGTCGTACGGACCATCTGGACCGCCCACTCGACGATCGCGGGCTGGGCGGCGGCGAAGCCGGCCGTGAACCAGCGCTCGGGCGCCGAGCGGGCCATCGGGTCGAGACCGTTCGTACGGACGATGACGCCGCGCTGGCGGAACTCGTCCGCCGTACCGAACCGCGGCGAGGACGCCACCAGCGCGAGCGAGGCGACCCGGTCGGGCCGGCGCAGCGCCAGCTCCGCGCCGATCGCGCCGGCGATGGAACAGCCGGCGTAGCCGAAGCGCTGCACGCCGAGCCCGTCGAGCGTGGCGAGAAGCCGGTCCGCCAGCTCGGGAACACCGGTGGCGGGGTGGGCGGGCGCGCCGCCGTGACCGGGCAGGTCGAAACGGAACACCCGCCAGTGTTTGGCCAGCTCGGGCGTCTGTCTGTCCCACATGTGCCAGGTGGTGCCGAGGGATGGACCCAGGATCAGGGTCGGTGCGTCTTCGGGCCCGTCGACGCGGTATTGCAGGGTTTTAGTGGTCGTCTCACTCACCCGCTCACGCTCCCACATCCCACACATCGGCACGGGAGGGGGTCGGGCAGACACACCGGACCTCCCCATCGCGGGCGCCCGCCGCCGCCCTGCGGGCCTCGCCCGCCGGGGACGGCTGCTAGCGTCCGGCCACGTGGGCGACAGCAGGAGCGACGGCGTGAACGACGGCGTGTACGTGGGCAACGCGGGCGAGGACGCCGCGCTGGACCGGGGGTGGCTTCTCGGGCACTTCAAGGACGCCGGCGATCCCCGCCACTGCGAGGCCGTGGAGATCAAATGGGGCGTCCACCCCTGTGGCGACAGAAGAGCGCGGTGGGTGAAGGGCGAGGAGCGAACAGCTCTCCTGGTCCTCATCAACGGCCGCTTCCACGTCGAACTCCCGGGCCGCCGTGTTGTTCTGGCGCGGCAGGGCGACTACGTCGTGTGGGGGCGTGGGGTCGACCACTCCTGGTTCGCGGAAGAGGAGTCGGTTGTGTTGACGGTTCGGTGGCCGTCCGTGCCCGGTTACGCGTCGGTGCGGGAAGACCGGACGTCGCCCTCCTGACGGTCGGGGCGCCCGGACCGAGCGCCCTCCACCAGTCGAGGCACCGCGCGTACGTAGATCACCATGCCGACCACCTCCACCAACGTCTGGGTGACCACGACCACCGCGGCGACGGCCAGCCGGTCCGGCAGGGCCAGCGCGAGGGGGAGGACGACCAGGGAGTTGCGCGTCGCGCCGGTGAACACGATCGCCCGGCTGTCCGGTACGTCCAGCCGGAAGAGACGGGCGACGACGAGCCCCGCGAACGCCATCACGGCCAGGAAGACGACATAGAACGGTACGACGCGGGCCACGTCGGAGAGGCTGTCGTTCAGCTTGGGCACCTGGGACGCGACCACCGTGAACAGGGTCGCCGCCATCAGCGGCACCATCGTCGTCCCCATCGCGTCGGCGGTCCGCCGCCCGGCCGGACGGCGGGCGGCCCAGCCCTGGGTGAGCCAGGCCAGGGCGAGCGGGATGACGATCAGCACGACGAACGCCTCGACGAACGGGCCGGCCTCGACGATGCCGGCCAGGTCCGAGCCCAGGAACAGCAGCAGGAACAGCGGAAGCAGCGCCATCTGCGCGAGCAGCAGCACCGGGGTGGCCGCCAGCAGCCGCTGGGCGCTGCCGCCCGCCAGCCCGCTGAAGACGATGACGTAATCGACGCAGGGCGCCAGCAGCACGAGCAGCACACCCATACGCACGGCCTGGTCGGCGGGCAGGAACGCGAACATCGCCGCGACGACGAGCGGCACGACCACGAAGTTCACCACCAGCGCCGCGGCCAGGAACCGGCCGGCCCGCAGGGCGCGGATCAGATCGGCGGCGGGCACCTGGAGGAAGGTCACGTACAGCAGGGCCGCGAGCACCGGATTGATCGCGCGCTCCAGTCCCGGCCCCGCCTGGGGTGCGATCCATCCGACGAGGGCTCCGGCCGCCATCGCCCCCACATAGACGGCCACTTGGTGCCGCTCCATGCCCGCGACCAGGCCGCGCTCTTCGTGCGACATCACTTCTCCTCGACGCGCGTCAGGCCGGTGGGACGGTCACCCGCCGCGCCTCACGGGGTGGTCGTGGAGACGACGTACACGCGGGGCATGGCCGGATCGCTCAGGTCGACGGTGATGTCCTGGGTGGGACGCGGGTCCTTCTGCCGGTGTGTGGTGCCCGACCACACACGGGTGGGGACGAAGTTCCAGCCGACGGTGCGCGAGTCGCGGGGCGCGATGGTGACATTGCCCTCCTTGAGCGCCGAGCGGTGCGTGCCCAGTTCGGTGAGGAAGGTGTCGAGCCGGCCGGACGTCACGTTGAACTGCACATACAGCCGGCTGGACTTCCAGTTGCTCGTCTCGTAGTAGCGCACGTTCGTGGCGCGTCCGGGGATCGGCACCTCGAAGACCCGCTGCTTCATCCGGGACGGCACGGCGTCCGTGAGGCCGGTGGCCGAGGACTCCAGCTCCTTGTCCAGCCCGCTGCGCCGGCTCTGGCCGGCCGAGATCACGAGATAGCCGGCGGGGATGCCGATGAGCAGCACGATCACTATCGCCGTCACCCACCGGCGGCGGACCATGTGGCGGTGGTTCTCCGGCGGCTTCCCCATCTCGTCGGGGGGCGCGGACTGCTGTCGGGGCACGGTCATGAAGGCGGTTCCTGGCTGGTGCGGGGTGCTCGGGTGGGACTGGTACGGGGTTCTCGCGGCGCGCCCGGCGACGGTGTTTCCGACTCCGACTCCGACTCCGGCTTCGATTCGGGCTTCGTTTCCGGCTCAGGCTTCGTTTCCGGCTGAGGCTCGGGCTCCGGCTTCGGCTCCCGCACCTCCGCCGCGCGGGACTCCTCCGCCTCGCGCAGCTCCTGCTCCTCACGCAGATCCTGCGGCATCCGCCCGGTGCGGATCGCCTCCGCGTACAGCTCGTACTTCTCGTACCGCTCAAGCCTGCGCCGGTTCGCCCGGCGGAAGCGGCGTGCCACGAGCCGGGAGAGGTCGGCCGCGCCGACCATGCCCGCCTCGGGTCCCAGCTGCGCCTTGGCGATACGGGCCTCCGGCCGGTAGCCGCGCCCGGTGAGCTGGCGGCGGAAGGCTTCCCTCGCGGGGCCGATCAGCAGATCGTCCGCCGCGCTGACGCCGCCGCCGATGACGAAGCAGGACGGGTCGAGCGCCGCCGCCAGATTCGCGATGCCGACGCCGAGCCACTGGCCGATCTCCTGGAGGAGTTCGACGCACATCGCGTCGCCCTCGCGGGCCAGCTCGGTGATCAGCGGTCCGGTGATGTCGGGGATGTTGCCCTTGACGCGTTCGATGAGGTTGTACGCCACCGGCGAGTCGGCGGCGGCCAGTTCCCTGGCCTCCCTGACCAGCGCGTTGCCCGAGCTGTACTGCTCCCAGCAGCCGCGGTTGCCGCACGGGCAGCGGTGTCCGGCGGGCACGACCTGCATATGGCCGAACTCGCCGGCCACGCCGTACTTGCCGCGCTTGACCCGGCCGTCCTCCAGTATGGCGCCGCCGATTCCGGTACCGAGCGTGATCATCACGAGGTGGTCCTCGCCGCGTCCGGCACCGAAGCGCCACTCCGCCCAGGCGGCGGTGTTCGCGTCGTTGTCGACCATCACCGGGACGGCGAGCCGGGAGGAGATCGAGTCCCTGAGCGGTTCGTCGCGCCAGGCGAGGTGCGGGGCGAAGAGGACCTTCGCGCGGTCGGCGTCCACCCAGCCGGCGGCGCCGATGCCCACGGCGTGCACGTCGTGCCGGTCGGAGAGGTCGAGCACCAGCTCGACGATGGTGTCCTCGACGACCTTCGGGCTCTTGGACTTGTCCGGCGTCTCGGTGCGGATCTTCTCCAGGATGTTGCCGTCCGGGTCCACGACACCGGCCATCACCTTCGTACCGCCGATGTCGATCCCCACCGTGGGCACGCGGGGCGCGGAGGCGTGCGAGCGGCGCTCGCGGGTGCCGACGGTCCGCAGGACGGTGGCGCGTGCGGAGCCGCGGTGGGTGAAGTCCCGGTACGTACTCATCGGACCGGCCCCCTCACGCGGGCCTGGCGGACGACGCTGCTGCCGGAACGCGGCCTGGGTGCTCGCACGTGTCGTGTCGTCCCTGCGGGTCGGGGGCTCGCCGCGCCCGGTGCCCGGGGCGGCGGCGGTGGACGGTTGCCCACCACCGCCGATTCTGCCATCCGGACGGCGCACAGGTCGGTCAGGGCTTGGCGGTGCCGCCCGGCCTCTCGTCCTTCTCGTCCCGGTCGGCCGGATGCCCGCCGCCGTCCACCGCACGGCCACCGAGGTGGGCCGGCGCGGGCGCGTTCGCCAGCTCGTGGCTCAGCTCCTCCAGCTCCGACCCGCCCGCCATCTGGCGCGTCAGCTCGTCCAGGGTGATCGATTCCCTGGTGTGGCTGCCGGCCATCACACCCCGCTTGAGCAGGACGAAACGGTTGCCGACGAGATACGCGTGGTGCGGGTTGTGGGTGATCAGCACCACGCCGAGACCCGCGTCCCGCGCGGCGGCGACGTACTTCAGCACGACTCCGGACTGTTTGACGCCGAGCGCGGCGGTCGGTTCGTCCAGGACGAGGACCTTCGCGCCGAAGTGGACGGCGCGGGCGATCGCCACGCACTGCCGTTCGCCGCCGGACAGCGTGCCGATGGGCTGGTCGACGTCGCGCAGGTCGATGCCCATCCGCAGCAGTTCCTCGCGGGTGGTGCGGCGCATCAGTTCGACGTCGAGGCGCTTGAAGGGACCGGCGCCTCTGGTCGGCTCGGAGCCGAGGAAGAAGTTCCGCCAGACGGGCATGAGCGGTACGACGGCGAGATCCTGGTAGACGGTGGCGATGCCCAGGTCGAGCGCCTCGCGCGGCGAGCCGAGTGTCGTCGTCCTCCCCTCGATGAGGAATTCGCCCGCGTCGTGCTGGTGCAGCCCCGCGATGATCTTGATGAGGGTGGATTTGCCCGCGCCGTTGTCGCCGAGGACGCAGGTGATCTCACCGGCGTGCACCTCCAGCGAGACGCCTTCGAGGGCGCGGATGTTGCCGTAGTACTTACTGACGTCGTCCAGCTCGACGAGGGGTGTCGTGGTCGCCGTGCCGCTGCTGCCGCTGCCGCTGCTTGTGCCGGTCGTGCCGCTGGTGGGCGTGCCAGTCATCGGGTTGCCTCCGCGCGCTTGCGGACCCATGCGTTGAGCAGGGTGGCCAGAAGGAGCATCGCTCCGAGGAAGAATTTGAACCAGTCCGGGTTCCACTCCGCGTACACGATGCCCTTGCTGGTCATGCCGAAGATGAAGGCACCGACGGCGGAGCCGATCGCCGAGCCGTAGCCGCCGGTGATCAGACAGCCGCCGATGACCGCCGCGATGATGTAGATCAGCTCGTTGCCGACGCCCTCGCCGGACTGGACGACGTCGAACGAGAAGAGCAGGTGCTGGCCGGAGACCCAGGCGCAGAAGCCGACGCCCATGTAGAGGCCGATCTTCGTCAGCCGGACCGGGACGCCGACGGCGCGGGCGGCCTCGGCGTTGCCGCCGACCGCGAAGATCCAGTTGCCGAAGCGGGTACGGAGCAGGATCCAGGTCGCCAGCGCGACCAGGCCCGCCCACCACAGGATGGTGACCTTCAACTCGACTCCGCCGAGGGTCAGTTCGGAGGCGAAGAGCTTACGGGCCGACTCGAAGCCCTGCATGTCGCTGATGCTCTTGGTCGAGACGGTGCCACTGATCAGCTTGGTCAGACCGAGGTTGAGACCGGTGAGCATCAGGAACGTGCCGAGGGTGATGATGAAGCTCGGCAGTTTCGTCCGTGTCAGCACGAAGCCGTTGAACACCCCGATGGCGACGGTGACCAGCAGGGAGACGAACACACCGACCCAGATGTTGGCCGTCATCTGGTAGCTGAACATCGAGGAGATCAGCGCCGAGCTGGTCACCAGCACACCGGCGGACAGGTCGAACTCGCCGCCGATCATCAGCAGCGCCACCGGCACCGCCATGATCCCGATCGTGGACGCCGCGTACAGGACGGTGCCGAAGCTGGACGTCTTGAGGAACGAGTCGGCGACGACCGCGAAGAAGAGGAACACCGCCACGGCGCCGACGACCGAGCCCAGTTCGGGCCTGCCGAGCAGCTTGCGCAGCACCGAGGCGCCGAGCAGCCGCTCGTCCGTGGCCGGGCCGCCGCCCCCGCCGTCGCCCGGCCGGTCCTTCACGGGTGGTGCGGTTGTGGTCATCGGGTCCCTCGCTCCGCGTATTTCTCCAGCTCGGCGGCGTCCTGCTCGGTGATGATCTGCGGTCCGGTGAGGACCGGGAGCCCACCGCCGAGTACATCGGCGTTGTACCGGTAGAGCCAGAGCAGATCGACGGCCTCGTACCCCTGGAGATACGGCTGCTGGTCCACGGCGAAGCCGAGGCGGCCCGCCTTGAGCGAGCCGGCGACCGACTTGTTGAGGTCGAACGTGTCGATCTCGGCCTTGCTGCCCGCCGTCTCCTTCGCCTTGACGGCGGTGTCCGCGAAGGGCGCGCCGAGCGTCACGACGGCGTCGACGCTCTTGTCCGTCTGGAGCTTCGCCTCGATGGACGCCTGGACGTCGGGCATGTTGGTGCCCTCGACGTACAGGTTCTGCATCGTGCCGTCGAAGGTCTTCTTCGCCCCGGCGCAGCGCTGCTCGTGGCCGACGTTGCCCTGCTCGTGCAGGACGCACAGGGCCTTCTTCTTGCCGCGCTTGTCCAGTTCGTCGCCGACGGCCTCGCCGGCGATGGTCTCGTTCTGGCCGATGTGGGTGAGCGCGCCGAACTGCTTGGACTGCTCGGAGCCCGAGTTGACGGTGATCACCGGGATGCCGGCCTTCGTGGCCTTGGCGACGACGGCCTTCATCGCGTCGGGCTTGGCGAGCGTGACGATCAGCCCGTCGACGTCCTTGTCGATGTACGACTGGACGAGCTGCGCCTGCTGCTGGCCCTCGTCGCTGTGCGCGTACAGGAAGTTGATGTTGTCCTTGGCCGCGGCCTCCTCGGAACCCTTCTGGACGATGTCCCAGAAGGTGTCACCGTCTCCCGAGTGGGTGACCATGGCGAAGGTCCACTTCGGTGTGCTCACCGCGGCCCGGCCCCGCTCCTGGGCCTCCGCCGCGGCCCGTTCCTCGGCGCGCTTGCCGCCGGTGCTGCTGCATCCCGCCAGGGACGCCGCCCCGAGAACCGCCGCCAGCACCGCGCCCATCGCGCGTACCCCTGTCCGAACCCTTGCCACGACGCCGTGCCCCTCTTGCCGTACTTCTTGGTACCGCCGGGCGCGGTGGGTCCCGGTCCGGCGGCCCAAGTATCAGGCATGGGTGTACGAGGCATGGTCATCGGGTGCCGCGGGCGGTGAACTTCTCCAGCGCGGGGACGTCCTTCTCCGTCACGAGGGCGGGGCCGGTGAGTACGGGCTTTCCGCCGCCGATGACATTGCCGTTGTTCTTCTTCAGCCACAGTTCGTCCACCGCGAGATAGCCCTGGAGGTAGGGCTGCTGGTCCACGGCGAAGCCGATCTCCTTGGCCTTGAGCTGCTTGACCACGTCCTCGTTGAGGTCGAAGGTGTTGATCTCGGCGCCGGAACCGGCGCTCTCCTTCGCCTTGACGGACGCGGCGGCGAACGGCGCGCCGAGCGTGACGACCGTGTCGATGTCCTTGGCGCTCTGGAGCTTGGCCTCGATGGACGACGTGGTCGCGGGCATGTTGGTGCCCTCGACGTTCAGATTCTCGACGGTGCCTTCGAAGGTCTTCTTGACACCGGCACAGCGGCCTTCGAGCGAGACGTTGCCCTGCTCGTGGATGACGCAGAGCGCCTTGTTCTTGCCGCGCTTGTTCAGCTCCTCGCCGACCGCCTCACCGGCGATGGCCTCGTCCTGGCCGATATGGCCGAGCGCCCCGAACGGCTCGGAGAACTCGGCACCCGAGTTGATCGTGACGACGGGGATTCCGGCGGCCGTGGCCTTGGCGAGGACGGCCTTGACCGCCTCGGGCTTGGCGAGCGTGACGATCAGCCCGTCGACGTCCTGGTCGATGTAGCTCTGGATCAGCTGGGCCTGCTCCTTGCCCTCCTTGTTGGCGGCGTAGAGGAACTGCGCGTTGTCCTTGGCCGCGGCGACCTTGGCGCCGCTCTGGACGATGTCCCAGAAGGAGTCGCCCTCCCCGGAGTGCGTGACCATGGCGATCTTCATGCGCGGGGTCTTGGCCGCCGTACCGCCCCCGCCGTCGTCGGCCTTGTCCTCGGAATCCTTGCCTCCGGAGCCGCTGCATCCGGCGACGAGGGCGAGCGCGCATGCGGTGAGCAGCGCCGCCGCCGTGCGGCCCGCCGCCTTTCGGTTGGTACGCATGGTGGTTCCGCCTTCTCTCCCGGCCGCCCCGTTGCGGCTGGAGGTGTTCTAGCTGCGGTCGCGCGGCTCCGTCAAGAGTTTGTCCGAACATTCTTACGAAGAATTGGCCGCCACGGAGGCCCCGAAGGCGGCTCTACGGCCGGACGAGGAGCTGGAACTCGAAGACGTAGCGCGAGGCCCGGTAGATGTGCGCGCCGAACTCGACGGCGCGGCCCGTGTCGTCGAACGTGGTGCGCTCCATCGTGAGCAGCGGCGCGCCCGTCGCCTCGCCGAGCTGCCCCGCTTCCCCGGCGTCGGCGGCGCGTGCGCCGACCGACTGGCGCGCGCTGTGCAGTGTGATGCCGACGGCTCGCATCATCCGGTAGAGACCGGTGGATTCGAGCCGTGCGGTGTCGCAGTCGAGTAGTTCGACCGGGAGATGGTTGCGCAGCCGGGCCATCGGTTCGTCGTGGGCGTACCGGAGGCGTTCGATGAGCCGTACGTCCGCGCCCTCCGCGACTCCGAGGGCGGCGGCGACCTGGGCGCCGGCCGGTTCGACGGTGTTGCGCAGCACGCGGGTGGCGGGGCGCTGACCGGCCGCCTCCAGGTCGTCGTAGAGGCTGCTCAGCTCCAGGGGGCGTCTGACCTGGCTGTGCAGCACCTGGGTGCCGACGCCCCTGCGCCGTACCAGCAGGCCCTTGTCGACGAGCGACTGGATGGCCTGGCGGACGGTGGGCCGGGAGAGCCCGAGCCGGGCGGCCAGCTCGATCTCGTTGCCGAGGAGACTGCCCGGCGTCAGTCCGCCCTGCTCGATGGCCGCTTCGAGCTGTTGCGACAGCTGGAAGTAGAGCGGGACCGGGCTGGTGCGGTCGACACCGAGCTGGAGCGCGGCGGCCTGGGGGGCCGACCCGCTCGGGTGCTCTGGTTCCGGCTGCTTGGACACGGGGGCGAGCGTAGCCCCGTGAGATGTTGACGGAAAGACCTGTCGTTCGGTTGTCAGGACAAGCGCGGTACGGGCGTCAGGGCGAGCACGGTACGGCCGTCAGGACGAGCGCGGTAAGGGCGAAGATCCACACCGTCCGAGCAAAGATCACCGCAAAGATCATCCGCAGGTCTAAATGTCAGGACAAACGCTTGACACGACGTCGGAGCGAAGGCCACCTTGGGGGCCATGCGCATCGGACTCATCGGCACGGGCCGTATCGGCACCTTCCACGCGGAGGCGCTGAGCCGCCATCGCGAGGTCGGCTCCCTCGTCGTCGCCGACACGGACGCGGCAAGGGCCGCACATGTCGCCGACCGTACGGGCTCCACGGCGGCCCCCTCGGTGGACGAGGTCTTCTCCTGGGGCGTGGACGCCGTCGTCATCGCCTCCGCCACCTCCGCCCACGCCGACCTGATCAGCCGCGCCGCGCGGGCGGGGCTGCCCGCCTTCTGCGAGAAGCCGATCGCGCTGGACCTCAAGGGCACGCTGAGCGCCCTGCACGAGGTCGACTCCGCCGGCACCGTCCTGCAACTGGGCTTCATGCGCCGCTTCGACGCGGGTTACGGCGCGGCCCGCGATCTCGTACGGTCCGGCGCGCTGGGCCGGCTGCACACCGTCCGGGCGATCACCTCGGACCCCGCGCCGCCGGCCGCGGAGTACCTGCCGCTGTCCGGCGGGCTCTACCGGGACTGTCTGGTGCACGACTTCGACATCATGCGCTGGGTCACCGGGCGCGAGGTGGTGGAGGTGTACGCGACCGGTTCGGACGCCGGTCCCCCGATGTTCCGGGCGGCCGGGGACATCGACACGGCCGCCGCCGTCCTCACCCTGGACGACGGGACGCTCGCCACCGCCACGGCGACCCGCTGCAACGGCGCGGGGTACGACGTACGGATGGAACTGGCGGGCGAGCTGGACCAGTTCGCGGTCGGCCTGGACGACCGTACGCCGATCACCTCGACCGAGCCCAAGGGTCCGCCGCGCTGCGACAACCCCTGGCCGGGCTTCCTGGAGCGGTTCGCCCCGGCGTACGAGGCGGAGCTGGACGCGTTCATCCGGGTCGTGGGCGGCGAGCTGAAGAATCCGTGCGACGGCCACGAGGCGCTGCACGCGCTGCGGATCGCGGAGGCCTGCGAGCTGTCCTGGCTGGAACACCGGCCGGTGCGGCTGGAGGAGATCCCGGGCGGCTGAGCCGTGCCCCCCGGCCCCGCCCGGCCGACCGCGCTCAGTCGGGTTTCCGCACCGGCAGCACCGTGCCCTGCGCCACCGCGCACAGCGTCCGCGTACCGTCGTCCGCCACCGTGAACACGTCGCAGCGCACCGTCGCCTGCCGCCGGCCCGCGTGCACGACACTCGCGTGGGCGACCAGCGTGCGGCCGGTGCCGGGGCGCATGTACTGGATGGAGAACCCGGCCGTCAGCACGGCCGGGCCGAGCACCGAGCCCGCCGCGAACGTGATGCTGTTGTCGGCCGCGTACGCCAGCACTCCGCCGTGCAGATAGCCGTTCTGCTGCTGAAGATCCTTCCGGATGTCCAGCTCCAGCTCCGCCTCGCCGTCGCCGAAGACCGTGACCCTGGTCCCGAGCAGGCTGCTGAAAGGCTGGCCGGCCAGCACCTTCCGCGCCAGGACAATGTCGAACTCCTGCATGGTCGCCACTCCTTGGGAACGTACCCGCGCGGCACCCCGCGCCTCTATCCCTACCACCGCACCGGCAGACCCCGCACCCCGCGGATCAGCATGCCGGGCAGCCAGTCGAGCGGCCCCGTGTCCGGGTCGAGGGTCAGGTCGGGGCAGCGTTCGAGGAGGGTGCGGACCGCGATCCGGGCCTCCAGGCGCGCGAGCGGCGCGCCGAGGCAGTGGTGGATGCCGTGTCCGAAGGCGAGGTGTCCGTGGTTGCGGCCCTTGGCGCCGGTCGCCGTGGCCGTCGGCGTACGCCGGATGTCGAAGCGGTCCGGGTCCGGGTAGCGCGCGGGGTCGCGGCCCGCCGCGCCGAGACCGACCAGCACCGCCTCGTACGCGGGGATGACCGTGTCGCCCACGGTCACGGGCTCGCTGGTGAAGCGGGCGGTGCCGTTCAGGACCGGGCCCTCGTAGCGCAGCATCTCCTCGATGGCGCCGTCGAGCAGTCCGAAGTCGTCGCGCAGGGCTGCCAGTTGATCGGGGTGGCAGAGCAGGGCGCGGATGCCGTTGGTGATGAGGTTGACCGTCGTCTCATGACCGGCGATCAGCAACAGGTAGGCCATGGCGCGCAGTTCGTCGGCGGACAGCCGGTCGCCGTCCTCGGCGCGGGTGCGCAGCAGCGCGGAGAGCAGGTCGTCGGAGGGGCCGGAGCAGCGCTTGTCCTCGATCAACTCATCGAAGTAGGCGCCGAGTTCGTGCACGGCCGAGTACTCTGCGCCGGGGCCGTCGGGTGCGACGATCTCCGTCGACCAGGCGCGGAAGACCTCCCGGTCGGCGGCGGGCACGCCGAGCAGTTCGCAGATGACGGTGATGGGCAGCGGATACGCCAGCGACTCGACCAGGTCGCCGTGGCCGGCGGGGAGCATGGCGTCGATCAGCTCGTCGGTGAGGCGCTGGATCCGCTCGCGCAGTGCGGCCACCCTGCGGGCGGTGAACTCGCGGGCGACGAGCTTACGCAGCCGGGTGTGGTCCGGCGGGTCCACGACCAGCAGATTCGGTCCGATGACCCGCTCGTCGAGCATGTTGCCGCCCACCGTGGCGGGCGACTTGGAGAGCCGGGGGTCGGCCAGCGCGGCGCGCGCCTCCCGGTGCCCGATGATCAGCCACAGCCGGTCGCCGTGCGGCGTTCGGATCTCGTGGACCGGTCCCGACTCGCGCAGTTTCGTGTAGTACGGATACGGATCGGCGGTGAAATCAGCCCCGTACGCGGCCAGATCGACGACACTCATCGCCTCAGGTTACGTCGCTCCGGCGTACGCCGCCGAATCCGCCGGGCGCGCGGGGCGGCTCACTCGCCGTCCGCCACCAGATCCGCGTCGTGCACCAACAGGGCGATCTGTACACGGTTGTTGAGGTCGAGTTTGGCCAGGATGCGGGACACGTGCGCCTTGACGGTGGGCACGCTCATGAACAGCTCCGCCGCGATCCGCGCGTTGGAACCGCCGCGTCCCACGGCGAGCGCCACCTCCCGCTCGCGCTCCGCGAGCCCGGCCAGCCGGTCGGTCGCCGTGTCCTTGCGTACGCCCACCGGCGCCCCCGCGACATGGTGCATCAACTGGCGGGTGACGGCCGGGGAGAGCACGGGCTCGCCCGCCGCCACCTGCCGTACCGCCGCGACGATCTCGACCGGCGGTGTGTCCTTCAGGACGAACCCGGCGGCGCCCGCGCGCAGCGCCCGCAGCACCTGCTCGTCGGCGTGGAAGGTGGTCAGGACGATGACTTCGGGCGCGCCGGCGCGCGCCCGCAACATCTCGGTGGCGGTGAGGCCGTCCATGACCGGCATCCGGATGTCCATGAGCACGACGTCGGGCGTGCGTTCGCGCACGAGCGCGTCGACCTCGGAACCGTCGGACGCCTCCCCCACGATCTCGATGCCGTCCGCGCCGCCCATCATGAAGGTCAGTCCGGCGCGTACGAGCGGGTCGTCGTCGACGATGAGCAGTCGGACGGTCGTGTTGGTCATGGTGACCACGGTAGCCAGGCCCGGACGGCGAATCCGCCGTCCCCCGTCGGACCGTGCTCGAACCGGCCGCCGGCCAGGGTGGCGCGTTCGGTCAGTCCGATGAGTCCCTGGCCGGATCCCGGCACGTTCGGGACCGGGCCGACGGGCGCCTCGTTGCGTACCTCGACAGTGAGCCCGTCCCCCGGGCCGCCGCTCACCAGGACGGTCGTGCCGGTGCCGGGCGCGTGCTTGCGGGCGTTGGTCAGACCCTCCTGCGCGATGCGGTAGGCGGTGCGGCCGGTGGCGGACGGTGCGGCCCCGGGGTCCTCGACGCCGCTGTCGAGGGTGACCTTCATCCCGGCGTCACGGGACTCCGCGACCAGGGCGTCCAGGGTGACGAGCGTGGGCTGCGGGCGCTCGCCGTCGTCGCCGGGCGCCCGCAGCACGCCGATGATCATCCGCAGATCCTGGAGCGCCTCGTGCGCGCTGTCGCGGATCACGCCCGCCGCTCTGGCCACTTCGGGGGGCGGCGCGTCGGGTCTGAACTCCAGCGCGCCCGCGTGGACGCTGAGCAGCGTCAGCCGGTGGGCCAGCACGTCGTGCATCTCACGGGCGATGGCCTCGCGGGCGAGGCGCTGGGCCTGTTCGGCCCGCAGCGCCGCCTCGTTCTCCGCTCGTACGGCGCGCTCGCGCAGCGCCACGACCAGCTGGCGGCGTGACCGTACGAGCATGCCCCAGGCGAGTACGAGCAGGATGAGCAGCGCTCCGATGACGATCGCCATCAGATGGGACGTGGCCGGGTCGGGTCGCACATACGCCTGGCCGATCATGGTCGCCAGGCCCAGGATCCCGACGAGGGCCACGGGCTTGAACGGCCGGTGGATGGCCAGGCTGAAGAGCGCCACCAGGGCGGCGCCGCCCCCCATCGGCGACACGACCTGCACCAAGCTGAGGCCGACGGCCAGTCCGACCGGCCAGCGCCGCCGCACCCAGAGCAGGCCGCAGGCCGCGAGGCCGATCAGCAGGTCGATCACGAGAAGGGGCTCGCTGTTGCCTGCCTTGTCGGCCGTGTCCAGCGCGACCATGCCGATGAAGACGGCGAAGACGAAGGCGAGCAGGTCCACGCCCCAGTCGCGCACGGTGCGCCGCGGTTGGCGCCCGCCGTGTTTCCCGGTGGTCTCGGGGTCGGCGGGTGCCGCCATGGCCGAGGGCAGCAGCCATGGGTATTCCGTACGCGTCATACGACCAATCTATGCAGGTGGCGGGCGGCATGCCGACTCGTGGGCAGCGGCGGATACCAAAGTCGCGGAGTCATGGACCTAGGTCGATGACCGCATGTGGCAGCCCGTCCGGCGATTGAGGACAAGCGCGGAGCACATGCCGCGCAACCCGGCCCGGCGCCCGCCCGTCGTCGTCGTCCGATTCCCGCCGGTGACGTGCGGGCCTGGCCGGTTTGATCGAAGTCATCGGCAGCACCCGTTCATCGCCCGCCTTCACGGGCGATCTACCGAAGGACGCACCACATGTCTGTATCGAGTTCCGCGCCGGCCGGCCGCACCGCGCTGGTCACCGGCGGCAGCCGGGGTATCGGGGCGGCGATCGCCCTGCGGCTCGCCCAGGAGGGCGTGGATGTCGCGATCACGTACGTGGCGAACGAGGCCGCCGCGCGGGAGGTCGTCGCGAAGATCGAGGCGACCGGGCGGCGCGGCCTCGCGCTGCGCGCCGACTCGGCGGACCCCGCGCAGGCCGTGGGCGTGGTGGAGCGGGCCGTGGCCGGTCTCGGCGGGCGGCTCGACATCCTCGTCAACAATGTCGGGGTCGGCCTGCTCGGTCCGCTGGACTCCTTCCCGGCGGCCGATGTCAGCCGGGCGCTGGCCGTGAACGTCCAGGGCGTCTACCTCACCACGCAGGCCGCGGCCACGAAGCTCCCACGCGGTGGCCGGATCGTCACCATCGGCAGCTGCATGACGCAGCGGGTGCCCGGCCCCGGCGGCACGCTCTACGCGATGAGCAAGTCCGCGCTGATCGGGCTGACCAAGGCGCTGGCGCGGGAGCTGGGCGAGCGGGGGATCACGGCGAACATCGTCCACCCCGGTCCGACCGACACGGAGATGAACCCGGCCGACGGCCCGCACGCGGCCAGTCAGAGCGCGCTGACGGTGCTCGGCCGGTACGGGTCCGCCGACGAGGTGGCGTCGATGGTGGCGTACTTGTCGAGTGACGAGGCGGCGTACGTGACGGGCGCCGAGTTCGCGGTGGACGGCGGGCACGCGGCGTAGTCCGACGCGCCTGTCCGGCGCGGTCAGCCGCCCAACTCCCGGTGCCGCCGCGCCAGTCGGGCCGCCCCTTCGTCGGTGAGCGAGCCGAAGAGGCGCAGTCGGGAGATACCGCCGTCGGGGAAGATATCGATCCGGACCTGACGGGCGGTCGCGGGGCGGTCGAGGACGAAGCGGTGGTTGGTGTCGGGCTGGAGACGGGTGCGGGGCAGGATCTCGGTCCAGCCCGCCGCCTGCGGCCCGGCACCCGGCTCACCGTCGCCGCCGCCGTCGTCGCTGTCGTCGTCGCGTACGGAAAGTGCCGCCCAGCCCGCCGAGTTGCCCTTCAGGTAGGCCGTGTCGATCTCGACGGCCCGGATCTCGGACCGCTCGGCCAGCTCGTAGCGGATCCAGTCGTTGCCCGTGTCGCGGCGGCGGCGGGTCTCCCAGCCGTCGTCCATCTGGTGCGAACGGCCCGGCTGGATGGTGTTGGTGGCCGGTGAGTAGAAGCGGTCGGACACGTCCTGGACCCGGCCGCCGTTCTCAAGGGCGACGAGGTCGAACGTGCCGAGGGCGGCCAGCCACCCGGGGTCGGGCGCGACCTCGCCGTACACCCGCAGGCGCGCGATGCCGCCGTCCGGATGCTGGTTGATCCGCAGGTGGGTGAAGCGCCGCTCGGCGGTGACGGTGAACCCGTTGGCCGCGTGGCCGCCAACGGCCGTACGGGGTACGAGCGTTGTCCACGTCACGCCGTCGGCCAGCAGGTCGTCCGGGGACGGGGAGCCGGGCACGGACGTCGCCTCGACCGAGACGGCCTGCGGGTAGTTGCCGCGGAAGTGGGCGGTGTCGACCACGATGCCGCGTACGACGCCGGGGGCGCCGAGCCGTACGAGGGCCCAGTCGTGGTCCTCGTCGGTGGGGTGTGGCCGGGCGGCGGAGGCGCCGCGCCTGCGGCGGGTCTCCCAGCCGTCCATGATCTTGCCCTTGTGACCGAAGCGCTCCGGGTCGAACTCGGCGGGTCCGGGCTTCAGCAGATTCTCGCGCTCGGCGAAGAACTCGTCGTTGGCGGCGATGACACCGGCGCCGAGCCTGCGGTCGGCGAGGTCGACGAGGTGGGTGAAGGGGAGGTCGGCGGAGCGGTGGTCGGCGTACGGGTCGCCGCCGCCGTACGGGCTCGCGTCCCCGGTGAAGCAGGGCACGGCGGTGGCCTCGGTCGTGGTCAAGGGGCTGGTGGACACGGTCAGTTGGTCCTTTCGAGCAGTCGGCCACAGGGGTCGGCGATGGCTCCGTCGGCGACGATCCGCCGGCCGCGCAGCCAGGTGGACCTGACGACGCCGTACAGCGTCCGGCCCGCGTACGCGGTGACGCGGTTGCGGTGCTGGAGCGCGGCGGGATCCACGGTGAACGAGTCGTCGGGCGCCAGGACCGCGAAGTCGGCGTCACGGCCCGCCTCGATGGCGCCCTTCCGGTCGAGCCCGGCCAGCGCGGCGGGGGCCGTCGACATCCAGCGCGCCACGTCGTCCAGCGAGTGACCGCGCCGGCGGGCCTCGGTCCAGATGGCCGGCAGGCCGAGCTGGAGGGAGGAGATGCCGCCCCACGCGGTCGCGAAGTCCGACGTCTTGAGGTCGGTGGTGGAGGGCGAGTGGTCGGAGACGACACAGTCGATCGTCCCGTCGGCCAGCCCCTGCCAGAGCGCGTCCTGGTTCGCGGCCTCGCGGATGGGCGGACAGCATTTGAACTCGGTCGCGCCGTCCGGGACTTCCTCGGCGGTGAGGGTGAGGAAGTGCGGGCAGGACTCGACGGTCAGCCGGACGCCTTCCCGTCTGGCCGCGGCGATCAGCGGCAGCGCGTCGGCGGACGACAGATGCAGGACGTGGACGCGGGCGTCCAGCCGGCGGGCCGCCGCGATCAGGCCTTCGATCGCGGCGTTCTCGGCGCCGCGGGGGCGCGAGGCGAGGAAGTCGGCGTATTTGGCACCGGCGCGCTGGGGTGCGGCGGCCAGTTCGCGCGGATCCTCGGCGTGCACGATGAGCAGCCCGCCGAAGCCGGCGATCTCGGCGAGCGACCGGTCGAGCGCCGCCGCGTCCAGTTCGGGGAACTCCTCGACGCCGGACGGCGACAGGAACGCCTTGAAGCCGAACACTCCCGCGTCGTGGAGGGACTTGAGATCCTTGACGTTGTCGGGCAGTGCGCCGCCCCAGAAGCCGACGTCGATGTGCGCCTTGCGGGCGGCGACCTCGCGCTTGATCCGCAGGTGGGCCGTGGTGGTGGTCGGCGGCAGGGAGTTCAGCGGCATGTCGATCAGGGTGGTGATGCCGCCGGACGCCGCCGCGCGGGTCGCGGTCCAGAAGCCCTCCCACTCGGCGCGGCCGGGGTCGTTCACATGCACATGGGTGTCGACGAGGCCGGGCAGGACGACATCGTCGCCGACGTCCACCAGCCGGGCGCCGGGCGGCAGTTCGGAGCCGTACTCCGCCCCGTGGTCGCTCCCGTAGGGCCGCTCGTACGGGAGCACGGCCGCGATCGTGTCGCCGGCGACGGCGATGGACGCGGGGCGTGTGCCCTCGGGGGTGACGACGCGCGTCGAGCGCAGCACCAGGTCCGCGTCACGGTCCACATCGCGGTCCCTGCCCAGGTCCGGGTCCAGGTCGGTCACCGGCAACCCTCACTTCCGTCGTCACGTCCAGGCGAGAATTCAACGAACTGTTGAAGGAGTCTTCACGCCGGACCGGGACCCGTCAAGGCCGCTCCACCCGGAACGGGCGCGCTGCACTACACTGAAGTATTTCCACACAGCGAAACTCAACTTTCGCCAGACAGAACCCTGGACTCTCACTCACCGTACGGACCGATCACCACGGGTAACGGTCGACACCCACACAGACACCCCCCTGACCGGCGCATACGTGGCGCGCACCGGCCGACCCGCACGCCGGGCGACCGGCGGACCGCCCGGTAAACTCCTGACTCGTCCGCCTGCCTGTCCCAACGCCCCGAAAGGACCGTTGTTGTGCCGACGTCCAGCGACGCCAGCGCCACCGACGCCACCAAGCCCGCATCCGCGAGCGGCGGCGTCCAGTCCCTTGAGCGCGCCTTCGATCTGCTGGAGCGGATGGCGGACGCGGGCGGCGAGGTCGGCCTGAGCGAACTCTCGGCCAGCAGCGGCCTGCCGCTGCCGACCATCCACCGGCTGATGCGGACGCTCGTCGCCTGCGGTTACGTACGCCAGCAGTCGAACCGCCGTTACGCGCTCGGCCCGCGCCTCATCCGGCTCGGCGAATCGGCCTCGCGGCTGCTCGGCACCTGGGCGCGGCCGTATCTGGCGCGGCTGGTCGAGGAGACCGGCGAGACGGCGAACATGGCGCTGCTCGACGGCGACGAGATCGTGTACGTCGCACAGGTGCCGTCCAAGCACTCGATGCGGATGTTCACCGAGGTCGGGCGGCGGGTGCTCCCCCACTCCACGGGTGTGGGCAAGGCGCTCCTCGCGCACGCCCCGGCCGACGAGGTCCGGGCGCTGCTCGCGCGTACGGGCATGCCGGCGGCCACGGAGAAGACGATCACGACGCCCGACGGCTTCCTCGAAGCGCTTGAGGTGGTACGCGGGGCCGGTTACGCGGTGGACGACAACGAGCAGGAGGTGGGGGTCCGCTGCCTGGCGGTTCCGGTACCCAACTCCCCCACCCCGGCGGCGATTTCGATCTCGGGGCCGGCCGGGCGGGTCACGGAGACGGCCACCGAGCGCATCGTGCCCATACTCCAGGAAGTGGCGCGGGACCTGTCCGAGGCGCTGGCCAGCACGGCGGCGGCCACGCACCAGCAGCCGTAGGCCCGAGAGGCCCGAGAGGTCGCACCTCCCCATCCCCTGGGGCGTACAACCTCTCGGGCGCCTCGGCTCCGGGCAGTTGGCGCCTGGCGCCTGCCCGGCGCCG
This sequence comes from Streptomyces sp. NBC_01508, assembly GCF_045040315.1. Taxonomy (NCBI): domain Bacteria; kingdom Bacillati; phylum Actinomycetota; class Actinomycetes; order Kitasatosporales; family Streptomycetaceae; genus Streptomyces; species Streptomyces sp. NBC_01508. The sequence goes on from NZ_CP109419.1 coordinate 1,231,080, forward strand.
GCTGTAGCTCCGGCGCCGACTTCGGCTCCGGTCGCACTCAGTGCCCTAATTCTCCGAAGAGGTCGACCGCCTTCCTGACTTCCATCAGGGTGGGCGCCAAGGCGCTCACCGAGCCGATCGAGCCGACGATCAGCAGCAGCGAGCGACGCATCCGCCGAATCTCCGGATCGCCTCCCGCCACCATCGCCGCCAGCGCGGCCAGTTCTTCCTCCGCGATTCCTCTGTCTCCGAACTCACTCGGATACGCGGCGAGTTCACGTCTGAGCCGGGCCACGGCGAACCGCAGGCCGGTCAGTCTCAGATCCTCACCCTGCTCTGTCACTCGCGTATGCCCCACGCTCCGCAACAAAGTTCTTCCCCCTCGCACGCCATCGCGCATGTGCCTTCGGCATGGTGCCCGCCCCTGCGGCGCCTCCCTTTTCACACGCCCGGCGCCGCGAGACGCGGGACAGTAAACGCCACCGGGGCGGCCATGCGCCACCAGATGGACAATATTCAACTTGTTCAACTGACGTATCGCCAGGTCAGGGCCGGGCGAAGATCTGACGGACCGTCCGACAACGGCGCGCGGTGGGACGGAGGGGTGCGCGAGGGGCTGTTGAGGTAAGGAGAAACGCATGGAAGAGAACGATCACGGAGAGTGGCCGGTCGCCGGGCTGCTGCTGGCGGCGGGTGGCGGGCGCAGGCTGGGCGGGCGGCCGAAGGCGCTGCTGCCGTACCGGGGGCGCCCGCTGGTGGAGCACGCCGTGCGGTCGCTGCGGGAGGGCGGCTGCGAGCGGGTGCACGTGGTGCTGGGGGCCGCAGCCGACGAGGTGCGGGCGCGCGCCGAACTGCCGGGCTGCGTCCTGGTCGACAACCCGGAGTGGGCCGGCGGCATGGGCTCCTCGCTCCGGGTGGGGCTGGCCTCGCTGGCTGCGGCAGCCACCCACCGAGCCGCGCTGGTGATGCTGGTGGACCAGCCGGGGATCGGCCCGGCGGCGGTGGCACGGGTCCGCGCCGCGTACGGCTCATCCGGCACGCTCGCCGCAGCCTCCTACGGAGGCGAGCGCGGCCATCCGGTGCTGTTCGGCGCGGACCACTGGGCCGCGGTCGCGGCGGATGCGACGGGCGATCAGGGGGCACGCGGGTATCTGAGGTCCCACGCGCGGGACATCGCGCTCGTCGAGTGCGGGGATGTCGCGCAGGCGTACGACATCGACACGGAGGAGGATCTGCCCCACCTTGAATGAGAGACGGGGCCTTGAATGAGAGACGCGGCCTTGGGTGAGAGCCCTGGCACGGAGCGCCGCGGTCTGTCGAGCCTGAGAATCTCGACATCAACAAACCATTGAACTTCCACCATGAGAAAACTACTATCCACAGGTCAGAAGCGCCCGACCCACCGGAAGGCGCCCGTGACCGCCGCCCGGAGCCCCGGCACCCAGTGCCTCCCCCACGGTGACCCGGCGGTCGCCGGGGCACCGCCCGTAAGGAGTGACAGCTCATGTCCGCACCAGCGCCGTCCCCGCAGGCCGTCGTCGATGCCGACACCCTGCCCCGGCAGGACGAGGTACTCACCGACGCGGCTCTCGCCTTCGTGGCCGAGTTGCACCGGCGATTCACCCCCCGGCGTGACGAACTCCTGGTCCGCAGGAACGAGCGCCGCGCGGAGATCGCCCGTACGTCGACGCTGGACTTCCGGCCGGAGACCGCGGCCGTACGCGAGGACGACTCCTGGCGGGTCGCGCCGGCCCCGGCCGCGCTGGACGACCGCCGGGTGGAGATCACCGGTCCCACCGACCGCAAGATGACGATCAACGCGCTCAACTCCGGCGCGAAGATCTGGCTCGCCGACTTCGAGGACGCCTCGGCTCCCACCTGGGAGAACGTCATCACCGGCCAGCTCAACCTGAGGGACGCCTACGCGCGGAAGGTCGACTTCACCGACCCGGCGTCCGGCAAGTCGTACGCGCTCAAGGCCGCCGGCGAACTCGCGACGGTCGTCACCCGCCCGCGCGGCTGGCACCTGGACGAGCGCCACCTCCGGGTCGGGGGCCGCGCGGTCCCCGGCGCGCTGGTCGACTTCGGTCTCTACTTCTTCCACAACGCCCAGCGGCTCATCGAGCTGGGTAAGGGACCGTACTTCTACCTGCCGAAGACCGAGTCGTACCTCGAAGCGCGGCTGTGGAACGACGTGTTCGTCTTCGCCCAGGAGTACGTGGGCATCCCGCGGGGCACCGTCCGCGCGACCGTACTGATCGAGACCATCACCGCGGCGTACGAGATGGACGAGATCCTGTACGAACTCCGCGACCACGCCTCCGGGTTGAACGCGGGCCGCTGGGACTACCTCTTCTCGATCGTCAAGAACTTCCGGGACGGCGGCGCCAAGTTCGTCCTGCCGGACCGCAACGCGGTGACGATGACAGCCCCGTTCATGCGCGCGTACACCGAACTCCTCGTCCGCACCTGCCACAAGCGCGGCGCGCACGCCATCGGCGGCATGGCGGCCTTCATCCCCTCCCGGCGCGACCCCGAGGTCAACAAGGTGGCCTTCGCGAAGGTCAAGGACGACAAGGACCGCGAGGCGGCGGACGGCTTCGACGGCTCGTGGGTCGCCCACCCCGACCTGGTCCCGATCGCGATGGCCTCCTTCGACGCCGTCCTGGGCGAGCGCCCCAACCAGAAGGACCGCCTGCGCGAGGACGTCTCGGTGACGGCGGCCGAGCTGATCGCGATCGACTCCCTCGACGCCGAACCCACCTACCAGGGCCTGATCGGCGCGGTCCAGGTCGGCATCCGCTACATCGAGGCGTGGCTGCGCGGCCTCGGCGCGGTCGCCATCTTCAACCTGATGGAGGACGCGGCGACGGCCGAGATCTCCCGCTCCCAGATCTGGCAGTGGATCAACGCGGGTGTCGTCTTCGAGAACGGCGAGACGGCGACCGCGGACCTGGTCCGCGAGATCGCGGCCGGGGAACTGGCGTCGATCCGCGCGGAGATCGGCGAGGAGGCGTTCACGGCCGGTACATGGCAGCAGGCCCACGATCTGCTGCTGACGGTGGCGCTGGACGAGACGTACGCGGACTTCCTGACGCTCCCGGCGTACGAACAACTGCGAGGCTGAGCGCCCGGGTTCGCTCCCGGCGCGCACCCACCGCACCCCCGGCGCCGCCCCACGGCACCGGGGGTGCGGTGGGTGGGGCGGGCACCTTCAGGCGTGAAAGTTATTGGGGATTCGGCGCGTTGGCGCAGCTCATGGGTGGCGTCACTGGACTACACCACGGGCCATTACCGTGCCCTCTTTACGCGCGTAGTTGACGCGTGCGTTACTCATGTCGTGTCCATGGCATTCGGAGCCGCGGAGGCCGCAGGCACCCCCACACCCCCAGCAACGTTCCGGAGGCAGTCATGCCCGTGCACAGCTCTCCGTCCCGACGACTCATCAGATCGAGGGGCGTCCTGGTCTCAGGCGTTCTCGGCACCGTCGCCACGCTGCTCATGACCGGCGCCGGACCCGCGGCCGCCGCACCCCCCGGCCCCGACGAGGTCGTACGGCCAGGACAGGCGTGGATGGGGGCGGGAACCCGCGTCGAGCAGGGTCCCACGCCCGGTCCGGTGCCGATGGACACCAGCGGTGTGCAGGGCATCGACGTGTCCAACTGGCAGGGCTCGATCAACTGGACCTCGGTGAAGGCCTCGGGGACCGACTTCGCCTACATGAAGGCCACCGAGGGCACGAACTTCAAGGACGCCCGCTTCAACGCGAACTACACCAACTCCTACAACGCCGGCCTGATCCGCGGGGCGTACCACTTCGCGCGGCCGAACTCCTCCAACGGAGCCACCCAGGCCAACTACTTCGCCAGCAACGGCGGTGGCTGGTCCAAGGACGGCAAGACACTGCCGGGCGTTCTCGACATCGAGAGCAACCCCTCGGGCGCCTCCTGCTACGGCCTGTCCACCACCCAGATGCGCACCTGGGTCAACGACTTCTACAACACCTACAAGGCGCGCACCGGCCGGGACGTCGTCATCTACACCACGGCCAGCTGGTGGAACAGCTGCACCGGCAGCTGGACCGGCATGGCCGCCAAGTCGCCCCTGTGGGTGGCCCATTGGGGTACGACCAGCCCCAACATCCCGGCCGGCTTCCCGACGTACACGATCTGGCAGTACACGGCGACCGGCCGGGTCAGTGGTGTCACGGGTGACGTGGACCGCAACAAGTTCAACGGCACGATGGACCGGCTCGTGGCCCTCGCCAACAACACGTAGCCCCGGACGGCCACTCCGCACGACACGGCGCGGTGCCGGTGCAGCCCCCACAGCGCGGCTCCACCGGCACCGGGCGGCACCGCCCCTGAACACTCGGTGACACCGCGGACCAGGAGGCCCCACCATGAGCTTTCGCAAGCCGAGCCGACGCCACATGCTGCTCGCCGGCTCCGGCGGGCTGATCGCCGCCGCCCTGCCCGGCACCGCCCACGCCGGCGCCCGCACCGCGCGTGCCGTCGAACCGGACATCGACAGCACCTCGCAGTGGAACGCCCGTCCGCCCCGAAGTGCCCCGCGCCTGCTGAACAGGCGCCCGACCAAGATCGTCGTCCATCACACCGTGGGCCCGAACACGTCCGACTTCTCCCGCGCCCAGGCCCACACACACGCCCACTGGGTCCAGGACCTGCACATGGACGACAACGGATGGCTGGACAGCGGCTACCACTTCCTGGTCAGCCGCGGCGGCTGGATCACCGAGGGGCGGCACCGCAGCCTCAGCACGTTGCGGGGCGGCAGCAGCTTCGTTCTCGCCTCGCACACCTCCGGGCAGAACGAGCAGTCCATCGGCATCGCCAGCGAGGGCGCCTACCACGACGGCGCGCAGCCCCCAGCGGCACAGTGGGACGTACTCGTCACGCTCTGCGCGTACGTGTGCGGGCAGTACCGCATCGCACCGACCCAGATCTACGGCCACAAGGACTTCGGCACCACGCTCTGCCCCGGTGTCATCCACGACAAGCTGCCACAACTGCGCAGCCAGGTGGCGGCGAGCATGGGTTGAGAGCGGGGTCGCGCCGATGACTTTCCGTGGTCCACGGGGTCTACCCCTCATGGACACCAACACGGATACGCACCTGCCCGACCACGGCCCCGTCTGTCGCGGCGTGGCCGGGCTGCTCGAAGGCATCGAGGCAAAGCACCTCTCGGCACCCACCCCGTGCCCGGACTACACCGTGCGGGAACTGCTCGGGCATCTGGTCGGGCTGACCGTCGCCTTCCGGGACGCCGGGGAGAAGGCGCTGGGGCCGACGACCGACACCCCGCCGAACGAGGCGCTGCCCCGGTTGGAGGACGGCTGGCGCACCACGCTTCCGGCGCGGCTGGACGAGCTTGCCGCGGCGTGGCGTTCGCCCGACGCCTGGCAGGGCTTCACACGGGCCGGCGGCGTGGATCTGCCGGCCCAGGTCGCGGGGCTCGTCGCACTGAACGAACTGGTCGTGCACGGCTGGGACTTGGCGCGCAGCACGGGGCAGGCGTACGACGTCGACCGGGCGAGCCTGGAGGCGGTGCTCCCCTTCCTCGAACCGGCGGCCGCGAGCGACGAGGCGAGCGGCGAGGCGAGCGAGGAAGCGGGCGAGGTACCGGCGGGGCTGTTCGGTCCACCGGTCCCCGTACCGGCCGACGCGCCGCTGCTCGACCGGGTCATCGGCCTGAGCGGGCGCCGGCCGGACTGGCGCCCCGGAGAGTAGCCGCCCGGCCCGCCGGACATGGACGGCCGGTGCGTCCGCGGCGGCTGGCCTGTTGACTGGGGGGCGTGACCCGGGCCGGGCCGGACCCCGGGCCGTCGGGAAAGGCCGCTCCATGCCGTACGCGCTCCGCCGCCCGCTGCTCGCCGTACTGCTGGCGTTCGTCGCCCTGTGCACGGCGTGCACCGCTTCCGCGCGGGAGAACGCGCCGACGGCCGGGCTCGACACCCCGGCGAAGAAGGAGATCGCGATGCGGCTGGTCTCCAGCGCCGAGAACTCCTCGCTCGACTGGAAGGCCCAGTACCGCTACGTCGAGGACATCGGCGACGGCCGCGGCTACACCGCCGGCATCGTCGGCTTCTGCACCGGCTGCGGCGATCTGCTCAAGGTGGTCGAGCGCTACGTCGCGGCCCGGCCGGACGGCAACGTACTCAAGCCGTTCCTCCCGGCGCTCCGCGCGGTCCGGGGCAGCGACTCGCACGACGGGCTCGGCAGCGCGTTCACCACCGCCTGGCAGCGGGCCGCCGACGACGATCCGGCGTTCCGCGAGACACAGGACGACGAACGGGACCGGATCTACTTCGACCCCGCCGTCGAAGCGGGGAAGGCCGACGGGCTGGGCGCGCTGGGGCAGTTCAGCTACTACGACGCGTATGTGATGCACGGGTACGCCGACGCACGCGGTTCGGCCGGCTTCCGTACGATCCGCGAACAGGCCCTGAAGAAGGCCGAGTCACCGGCGAAGGGCGGCGACGAGGCCGCGTACCTGAACGCGTTCCTCGACGCCCGCGTCGACGCGATGCGCCGCGAGCCGTCGCACTCGGACACCAGCCGCGTCGAGACGGCGCAGCGGGTCTTCCTCGACGCGGGCAATCTGGAGCTGGAGCCGCCGCTCAAGTGGAAGGTGTACGGGGACAGTTACCGCATCGACGGCGGCTGAGGCGCGGGCGAGGCCGGGCAGGTCGCGGGTGTCGACGACGATGTGACGCGGGCTCACCGGCAAGCGGGAAGTACGCGCCCGACCCGTTCCCCCGCGCATCACCGATTTCTCCGACGCGCCACGGGTATAGGCACGGCTTGAGGTGACGGGGCGCGATCAAGCGATCAGCTCGGCGAGGGGCGCGTCGACGAAGGTGGCTCCGGTCTCCAGCATCCGCTCGACGGCGTAGGCCGGGTCGATCAGCGCCTCAGGGGTGTGGATGCCCGGCGAGACGGCTCCGCCGCGCAGACCGAGCAGTCGCTCGACGCCGAGGGCGATGCCGAGTGCGGTCAAGGGGCGTTGCCCTGCCGGGTGGACCAGGTATCGGCTCGTGTGGAGCGGCGCACCTGCCGGGCCTGTTCCTTCGAGGTCGATGCGGATCTCGAAGGACGCGGGTTCGCCGCGGCGCCGGCCTGCGGATTCACCGACGGCGAACGCGAAGCGGACGTTCGGCGCTCCTGTCGCGAGGGCGAGGCTCGGTACATCGAGGATGGCGATGCTCTGGCCCGGCAGGACGGTGCCGTCGGCACTGGACACATCCGCCTGCGCGTCGGGACCGGTGACCCAGGTGAACACGCCGTCCCGGCGCACCAGTCCCGCCGAGGTGGCGGCTGACCACCGCTCCAGATCCGCCACCCCCGCCGGCCCGCCGGTATCCGACTCATCCAGTAGGGCGCCGATCCGGATCGTGTCGACACGCTCGAACCGCTGGGCCGCGTGCAGTGTCGCGAGGGCGGTGATACCGGCGCAGTAGTGGCTGGCCATCAGGATCGGTGCGGCGCCTGTGTGTTGGGCGCCCGCGACGACCTCCGGTGCGATCTCCACCAGACCACTGGAGATGCTGAGGTACGGCAACCCGTGGTGCTGCGCGTAGCGCAGCCCGTGCAGGTGGTCGTCCCACAGCGCGGCGACCACCGCCGAGTAGCCGTGCCCGGCCGGGAGACCGAGATCGCTTCGCCGCAGATCGATCGTCACGGCCGTCGCGTCGCCGAGCTCGTCGGCCACCCGCTGTGCGCGGTTGATGTCACGACCGGCGATCGTCAGCGGCAGCGCCGGGTGCCATCGGCGCAGAAGGGCGGCGGCTCCCTTACCCGCCTGGCCCGAACCGCCCAAGATCAGTACCGATTTCGCGTGCTCCATTGCGGGTTCCCTCTCACATCCACGAAGTTACATTTTGTAGCCTACGTTTTGTAACATACCCTGGAACGCGACGCAAGGGAGGACCATGGCCACCACACCGACCCGCTTGTCCAGACAGGCCCGGCGGGAGCAGTTGCTCGACACCTCCGTGGCGATCGTGCGCACCCAGGGCGCCGACGGTCTGACACTGGTCACCCTCGCGGAGGCGGCCGGGGTGAGCAGGCCGATCGTGTACGACCACTTCGGCACCCGCCCCGGCCTCCTGCTCGCGCTCTACCGGCGGCTCGACGAACGACACCGGGCCGCGATCACCCAGGCGTTGCAGGCTGCCGGACCCGCCGCCGACGAGGTCGCCCGCGTCATGAGTGCCGCATACTTCGCCTGCGCCATCGACATGCCGGAGTTCGCCTCCATCTCCGCCGCGCTGAAGGGAGATCCGGAAATGGACGCGCTTCAGCACGAGATGCTCGACAGCTACGCGAACGTGATGGCCGCCGCCCTCGTGCCACACTCCGGCCTCCCGGCCGAAGCGCTTCGGTTGCGCTGCGTCGGCGTACTGGGCGCGGCCGAGGCGATCGCGACCGAGCTGACCCGAGAGCGGGCCACCGCCGTCGACGCGGTCACCGCGCTGACCGACCTGATCGTGGGCAACCTCGCCACCAGGGCATGAGCCTTCGGCGCCGACCGGCCAACCGGTCCCGAGGCAGGCCCCGTCACCCTCGTCGAGGTGACGGGGAACCGGGCGAACTCCCCTTCCCACCCCAGTGGTTGAAGGCCAGATTCAGCACGATCGCCACCACACACCCCGTGCTGATCCCGGAGTCGAGCACCACCAACAGGTCCTGTGGAAACGCGTGGTAGAACTCCGGCGCCGCGATCGGGATCAGGCCGATGCCGACGGAGGCGGCGACTATCAGCGCGTTCTCGCCCTTCTCCAGCGCGGCGGTCGCCAGCGTCTGGATGCCGCTCGCCGCGACCGAGCCGAAGAGCACGATGCCCGCGCCGCCGAGGACCGGCAGCGGGACGAGGGCGATCACCGAGGCCAGCACCGGGCACAGGCCCAGCAGGATCAGGATGCCGCCACCGGCGGCGACGACGAAGCGGCTGCGGACCTTGGTCATGGCGACCAGCCCGATGTTCTGCGCGAAGGCGCTGCACATGAAGCCGTTGAACAGTGGGCTGATGGCGCTGCCCAGCGTGTCGGCGCGCAGTCCGCCCTTGATGACGCGCTCGTCCGCCGGCCGGTCCACGATCTTGCCGAGCGCCAGCATGTCGGCGGTGGACTCCGTCATACAGACGAGCATCACGATGCACATGGAGATGATGGCCGCGATCTCGAACTGCGGTGCGCCGAAGTGGAACGGCGTCGGGAAGCCGACGAGATCCGCGTCCTTGATCGCGTCGAAATCGGTCATGTTCATCGGGATCGCCACCAGGGTGCCGACGACCAGGCCCAGCAGGATGGCGATCTGCTGGAGGAAGCCGCGCAGCACCTTCCGCAGGACCAGCACGATCAGCAGGGTGAGGCCGGCCATCCCGATGTTCTTCATGGAGCCGTAGCCGTCGGCCGTGGCATTCCCACCCTGGGACCAGTTGAAGGCCACCGGGAGCAGGGAGACACCGATCAGGGTGATGACGGTGCCGGTGACGACGGGTGGGAAGAACCGCACCAGTTTGGAGAAGTACGGCGTGAGGACGAACCCGAGCACGCCGGCCACGATGATCGCGCCGAAGATGACCGTGATGCCCTCGGCGCCGCGTTCCCGGCCGATGGCGACCATCGGCGTCACACCGGCGAACGAGACGCCGTTGACGAACGGCAGCCGCGCGCCGATCTTCCAGAGACCGAGGGTCTGGAGCAGCGTGGCGATGCCCGCGGTGAAGAGGCTGGCGCCCATCAGGAACGCGGTGTCGCGGGCGTTCAGGCCCACGGCGGGCCCGACGATCATCGGGGGCGCCACCACGCCCGCGTACATGGCGGCCACGTGCTGGAGGCCGCTGGTGAACATCTTGAAGGGGGGCAGGGTCTCGTCGACCGGGTGCTTGCGCTCCCGGTCGGGTATCTCGTCGGATATCGAGTCGGGTGTCGCGTCCGGTATCTCGTCGGGTGCGGGGGCTGCTACGTCCTTGCGAAACCTGGGCCTGGCTGCCACGGGTGTTCCTCCGGTCGGTGACGCGTCGGCGGCGACGCGGGTGTCAGGGAGGTGCTTCGAATGCGTTCGAATGAGGGCGCGATCATGCGGGTGAGCATGCAAAGTAGCGAGCCCGTGTTACGTACACGAGTCACCGTCCCGGGTGGTGGCGCACCGTTGTGCGGCGCGCCACCACCCGGACGCGGCTGCCAGGGACCCCGCTCGGGTCCCGTGGCCGCCGGTCAAGGGCCGTCCCCCTCGACCGGACTTCGTTGAAAGATCGGGCGGGCCGCGTCAGCCCGCCGCGGCGATCCGCGCGAGGCGCCGCGCCTGGCTCCGCGTGGAGCGGGCGACGGCGTCTTCGTCCACCGTGGTCAGGTGGTTGTCCTCGACGACGGTCCGGCCGTTGACGAGGGAGAGCGTGACGGGCGCCGCCGCTCCGAGGACCAGAGCTATGACCGGGTCGGCGATGGAGGAGTGGGCCAGGGTGTCCAGCTTCCACAGCACCAGGTCGGCGAGCTTCCCGGGCTCGATCGAGCCCAACTGGTCTGCCCGGCCGAGGACTTGGGCACCGCCGTAGGTGCCGAGGCGCAGCGCCTGACGGGCCGTCAGGGCGGCTTCGCGGTGGGCGCCGAGGCGGTTGATGAGCAGCGCGTTGCGCAACTCGGTGTGCAGTTCGCCCGATTCGTTGGACGCGGTGCCGTCCACGCCGAGGCCGACGGGAACGCCCGCCCTCAGCATGTCGGGAACGCGTGCGATACCGGCCGCGAGGCGGGCGTTGGAGGACGGGCAGTGGGCGACGCCCGTGCCGGTGCGGCCGAAGGCGGCGATGTCCGAGTCGTTCATATGGACGCAGTGGGCCATCCATACGTCGGAGCCGAGCCAGCCCGTCGACTCGAAGTAGTCGGTCGGGCCCATCCCGAACAGCTCCTTGCAGAACTGCTCCTCCTCGACCGTCTCGCTGCCGTGGGAGTGCAGGCGTACGCCCTTGCGGCGCGCCAACTCGGCAGCCTGTCGCATCAGTTCGGTGGAGACGGAGAACGGCGAGCACGGCGCGACGGCGATCTGCGTCATCGCGCCGAACGACGCGTCGTGGTGCTTCTCGACGGTGGCCTCGGTGGCGGCGAGCGCGCCTTCCAGCGACTCGACGGCGAAGTCCGGCGGCAGGCCGCCGGCCGACTGCCCGCGGTCCATGGAGCCGCGGGCGAGGGTGAACCGTACGCCCGTCTCGGCGGCGGCCCCGATGATGGCGCCGGACAGGTCGCCGGAGCCGCGCGGATACACGTAGTGGTGGTCCATCGCGGTGGTGACCCCGCCGCGCGCCATCATCGCCAGTGAGCCCTGGGCGGCGGCGCGCGCCATCGGCTCGTCGATGCGCGCCCAGGTCGGGTAGAGCGCCACCAGCCAGTTGAACAGGTTGTGGTCGGTGGCCAGCCCCCGGGTGATCCACTGGTAGAAGTGGTGGTGGGTGTTGACCAGGCCGGGGGTGAGGAGATGGCCGGTGCCGTCGACCCGGCGTACGACGTTCTCCAGTGCGGCGGGGGCGCGGCCGGCGCCCACGGATTCGATGAGGTTGTCCGCGACGACGACGTATCCGGACGTGTACTCGGTGTCGTTCGCGTCCACGGTCGCGATGGCACAGTTCTCGATGACGATGCGCGAAGCCGCCATGGCGGGTCCTCGTTCTTCCCGTTGGGTGGACGGATCCGGGGGTCGGGCGGGGTGAGAGACGGATCCGTGGTTCGTTCGGTGCGCAGTTGCCCCCGCTCCTCCCCCATCTCGCCCCCTCCTGAGGGGGCTTGACGCCGGCGCGGCGCGTCGGGGGTACGGCGTGGTGGTTACAGGTTGGTCAGGTCGAGCGGGATCCGCGGTTCGGCGCCGTCGCGCAGCACGGTGGCCTCGATGAGGCCGTAGGGGCGGTCGGCGGCGAAGTACACAGCGCCGTCCGGGGTCTCGTTCTTGAGGCCGAACGGTTCGAGGTCGACCAGGAAGTGGTGGTTGTTGGGCAGCGAGAACCGGATCTCGTCGATCTCGCCGCGGCTGTCGATGATCCGCGAGCCCATTTGGTAGAGCGTCTGCTGGAGCGAGAGGGAGTAGGTGTCCGCGAAGGCGTGCAGCATGTGGGTGCGCGCCTGCACGTAGGACTGATCCCAGTCGGGCATCGGCTCCGCGTCGTCGGTCCAGTTGTAGCGCCACCTCGCTGACACGTCAGTGGCGAGTATCCGGTCGTGCGCCTCGCGGAGCGTCGTGTACTTGTCCTTGACGTAGCCCCAGAACTCGGAGTTGGTCGAGTTCAGCACCGTCAGGTCCTTGAGACCGGAGATGATCTCCCACTTCTCGCCGTCGAAGGTGATCTGCGAGACGCGGGTCTCCTGGCCCTTGCGGACGAAGGAGTGTCCGGCCTCGTCGGCGCCCGTGGAGCCGGAGTTGGCGTCCGGCGTCGCGATGCGCTCCCAGGCGTACTCCTCGATCCGGATCCGCGCCCGGTGGATCGGGTCCTGGCTGGTGACGAAATGCCGGGCGAGATGGATGCCGAACTGCTCGGCGGACTCGATGCCGTGCTCCTTGGCGAACGCGTACACCGTGTTCTTGGTGGTGTCGGTCGGCAGGACGTTGGCGTTGGATCCGGAGTAGTGGACCTCCGCCATGTCACCGGAGAGGGCGACGGAGACGTTCAGGTCCTTGATGTGGTGGGTGGCGCCGTCCCGCACGATCTTGACGACGCGGTTCTCCGCTTTGCCGTACTGGTTCTGGCCGAGAATGGTCGGCATCTGCTAGCTCCCTCGGTATACGGAGTAGCCGAACGGGTTGAGCAGCAGCGGTACGTGATAGTGCTCGCCGGGCGTGACGGAGAAGGTGATCGCCACTTCCGGAAAGAACGCACCGCTGTCCCGTGGCGCGGGGGCGTCCTGCTGTGCCTCGGCTCGCTTCCGGCTCTGAGCGTGGAAGTACGCCTCGGTCTCGAAGTCGAGGCGTACGTGGGTCGTTCCTTCCGGCAGCGCCGGCAGATCTCTGCACCGCCCGTCCGGGTCGGTCGCCGACCGGCCCAGCACCACCCACGGCTCCCGGCCGCCGCCGCGGGCGCGGAGCGAGACGGCGACGGACGCGGCGGGGCGTCCGACACTGGTGTCCAGGATGTGCGTGGACACCGATGCGGTGGTCTGCGTGCTCAAGGGTTCACTCTCCTGCTTGTACGAGGCGGGTCAGCCGGATGCGGTTGATCCTGCCCAGCTCGGTGCGGACGACGGCCCGCTCCCGCTCGGGCGTGTTGCCGATCCGTATGCGGACCGCGTCCCGCATCTGCTCTCCGGTCCTGCCGGTGGCGCAGATCAGGAAGACGTGTCCGAACCTGTCCTGGTAGGCCAGGTTCAGTTCGAGCAGTTCCGCCTTGAGTTCGTCGGACGCCCCGGCCATGCCCCGCTGTTCGCGGGCGGAGGCCGGGTCGCCCGGCTTCGGACGGCCGATGGGCGGGTGCCCGGCCATCGCCTCCGCCAGATCGCCGGCGGTCAGTTCGGCCGTCGCGGCGTCACTGGCGGCGAAGAGGGCGTCGGCGGTGGCGTACGGGCGGCGGGCGAGCAGGTCGCTCCCCCATGCCGTACTGGCGCACACCTCACGCAGTGCGGTGAGTGCCGCGCTGTCGGAGGAGGTGTTGAACCGGGTGAGGCCCGGTGGCGGGTCGGTCGTCACGGGAGCCTCCGTGGCTGTGCTTGACGGGCTGCGGGACAGCTAACGCCTTCGCGAACATCACGTCAACACTTTGTTGAATTCTTTCGGCGAGCCGCTGTCGGCCCGGCCCGGACCCGTCAGTTCGTCTGCGGCCGCGTCAGTTCGCCTGCGACCGGTTCAGGTAGTTGTAGACGAAGAAGCGGAATGGAGTCGTGTGCTCACGCTGAGTCATGGGCGATCATCGCCAGACCCTGCGTCACGCCCCTTGGCGCGCTTCTCCTCTTGGGAGTTGATGTAGTTGTAGACGGTGAACCGGCTGACCCCGAGCGCACCGGCGACGGTCTCCACGCCGTGCCGGACGGCGAAGGCCCCGCGCGCCTCCAGCGACCGCACCACCGACTGCTTGGCCCTGCGGTCGAGTTCCGACAGCGGCATACCGTGCCGGCGCTCCAGCGCGACGAGGATGTGGTCGAGCGATTCGGACAGCTGCGGAAGGCGTACGGCGACGACGGCCTCCCCCTCCCAGCTCAGCACGACGTCGTCGGGCCGGGCCAGGTCGGGCCGTACCGCCTGAGCGCCCATCGCGTCGACGAGCGGCTTCACCGCCGCGAGCAGCGGATGGTCGGGCACACCCGGCGGTTCGCTCACTTGCCGTCCTCCGCGATCACGTTCACCTGGAGGGAGACGCGGGTGGCACCGGCCTCCAGGGAGCGGCGGAGCAGGGCGTCGACGGCCGAGATGACGGCGTCGGCGCCGCCTTCGGCGGTGTTGCCGAACGGCCCGACGTCCACGGCGTCCAGCTCGGCCGTCCGGATGACCTCGCGGGCCACCACGGCATGGCCTGGGGCCTCGTCCAGGTCGAACGGCTCGGTCGTGAATTCCACTCTCAGTCGCACGCGCACAACCTACTGCGCGAGGGCCGAAATCGGGGCCGGCCTCTTGACAGCCCTGCCGAATCCCAGGCAATCTTCCATTAAGCAGAAACTAACTTCCGCGATACGGAAGGAGCGCAGAACCTCTCATGGCCCCCTTCACGAACAAGCCCGGCTCCGAGCAGCGCTTCGATGTGAACCTGTCGATCCTCTTCACCGAACTCCCGCTCCTTCAGCGCCCCGCGGCAGCCGCCGCGGCGGGCTTCACCGCGGTGGAGCTGTGGTGGCCCTGGATCGAGACCCCCACCCCGCCGCAGGCCGAGCTGGACGCCCTGAAGAAGTCCCTGGACGACGCGGGCACCCAACTGGTGGGACTGAACTTCTACGCCGGCGAACTGCCCGGCCCCGACCGGGGGGCGCTGTCGCTGCCCGGCGAGGAGTCGGACCGCTTCCGCGCGAACATCGACGTGGCGGCCGGCTTCGCCGCCTCGGTGGGCTGCACGGCCCTCAACGCGCTGTACGGGAACCGGGTCGAAGGAGTCGAAGGCGTCACCCCGGAGGCCCAGGACGCGCTCGCCCTGGAGAATCTGGTCCTCGCCGCCCGCGCGGCCGACCGGATCGGGGCGACGCTGCTGATCGAGGCGCTCAACAGGCCGGAGTCCCCGCGCTATCCGCTGGTGAGCGCCGAGGCCGCGATCGATGTCGTGGACCGGGTCAACGCGGCCACGGGTCTCGGCAACGCCGCGTTCCTCCTGGACATCTACCACCTGTCGATGAACGGCCTGGACGCCGAAGGGCTGGCCGAGGTCATCGACACGTACGCCGACAAGACCGGCCACGTACAGATCGCCGACAACCCCGGCCGGGGCGCGCCCGGCACCGGCACGCTGCCGCTGGAGGAACTGCTCGGCCGGCTGCGCAAGGCCGGTTACGGGGGCTGGGTCGGCCTG
The DNA here is from genome assembly GCF_045040315.1 of Streptomyces sp. NBC_01508. Taxonomy (NCBI): domain Bacteria; kingdom Bacillati; phylum Actinomycetota; class Actinomycetes; order Kitasatosporales; family Streptomycetaceae; genus Streptomyces; species Streptomyces sp. NBC_01508. The sequence goes on from NZ_CP109419.1 coordinate 1,246,545, forward strand.
GAGTACAAGGCCGGCGACCGCCCGGGCGCCGAGTCCTTCGCGTGGCTGCCCGCCGACGCGCGGGCCGCGCGCTGAGCCCGACGCCCCAACGCGCCGACACCCGGACGCCCCGACGCCCGCGGACCTGAACACGACGCGCACACGTATGCGAGAGAGGCACCCCCGATGAGCACTCTTCCCAAGGTGGCATGGATCGGCCTCGGCATCATGGGGTCCCCCATGGCCGAGAATCTGATCAAGGCCGGATACTCCGTGACCGGCTTCACGCTGGAGCGGGAGAAGCTGGACCGGCTCGCGGCCAACGGCGGCTCCGTGGCGGCCTCGATCGCCGAGGCCGTCAAGGACGCCGACGTCGTCGTCACGATGGTGCCCGCCTCGCCCCAGGTCGAGGCCATCGCCTACGGCGAGGACGGCATCCTGGAGAACGCCAAGAAGGGCGCCCTCCTGATCGACATGTCCTCGATCACCCCGCAGACGTCGATCGACCTGGCCGAGGCGGGCCGGGAGAAGGGCGTCCGCGTGCTCGACGCGCCGGTGTCCGGCGGCGAGGCGGGGGCCGTCGAGGCGGTTCTCTCCATCATGGTCGGCGGCGAGCAGGCCGACTTCGACCAGGCCAGGCCAGTCTTCGACGTGCTGGGCAGGACCATCGTCCGGTGCGGTCCGCACGGCTCCGGCCAGACGGTGAAGGCGGCCAACCAGCTGATCGTCGCCGTCAACATCCAGGCGTGCGCCGAGGCTGTGGTCTTCCTGGAGAAGTCGGGCGTGGACCTGAACGCGGCACTCGACGTCCTGAGCGGCGGGCTGGCCGGTTCGACCGTCCTGACCCGTAAGAAGGACAACTTCATCGACCGCGACTTCGCTCCGGGCTTCCGGATCGACCTGCACCACAAGGACATGGGCATCGTCACCGACGCCGCCCGCACTGTCGGTGCCGCGCTGCCGGTCGGCGCGGTCGTCGCACAACTGGTCGCCTCCCTGCGCGCGCAGGGCGACGGCGGTCTCGACCACTCGGCGCTGCTGCGCGGCGTCGAGCGCCTGTCCGGCGGCCAGGTCTGACCGGACCGACCCGCCGGCGCCCTTGAGCTCCGGGCTGTGGCGGCGCCGACAACCTGTCCTGTCGCGCCCAGGCACCGCCACAGCCCGGCCTGCGGCCTGTCGTTGGATCAGTCAGGCCCTGGCCGCCAACAGCCGTCCCTCCCAACGGCCCTCGTGAGGGGTGGCCGGTGGGAGGGACCTCCACGGGACCGTGGCGGCGTGCGCCAGTGCGGTGGTGAGGGGAGCGAGGGTCGCCCTCCTGACCTGAAGGAGTGCCGACCGGCGCTCCCCGTCGTCGCCGCCACGGTCCCCCAGCCTCTCCCCCGAGGCCGCGTCAAACGCCGTCCGGCGGTGCGAGTGTCCCGTCGCGCCGGCCTCGCACCGCCGGACGGTCTCCAGCCCGGCCGATTCTTCGGCCGGGCTCTTGTCGCGATGTCACCGGGTCCGCAAACTGAAGGGATGCGTCTTGCCACGTTTTCCGTCCTGACCGCCGTGGGTGTCTTCGTCGCGATCTTCGAGAAGAACATCTCCTGGCTGATTCCGCCGTTCGTGCTCCTGCTCCTGTGGCCCAGCAAGGCGGTATGGCGGCTGGTCACCCGTGCCGGAGCGGGGACCGCCGCCGGAGCGGTCGGTGCCGGCGCGGTCGGTGCCGCCGGCGCCGGCGCGGCGGCCAGTTGGTGGGCCGACGGGCACGCGCACGGCGGCGACACGGCGGACGCGAGCGGTGGCGACGGCGGCGGGGACGGCGGCGGTGGTGGAGACGGCGGCGGGTGCGGAGGGGGCTGCGGTGGGTGCGGAGGGTGTGGCGGCTGACGCCGGGACAGGGACAACAGCGGCCCCCCGCACCGGAGTTCCGGGCGAGGGGCCGCAGCTCGTACGGTGACGGGCCGTCAGGCGCCCGGGTGGACCAGCGGCCTGATCTCGGTCGGCGCGTGGCCGGGCTCGGTGGCCAGCTCCTCCCACTCGTTCACCTGGTCGATCCGCACACCCATCGAGATGTTGGTGATCCGCTCCAGGATCGCCTCGACCACCACCGGCACGCGGTACTCGGCCGCCAGCTTCTTCGCCCTCTCGAAGGCGGGCAGCAGTTGGCCGGGCTCGGTGACGCGGATCGCCTTGCAGCCCAGCCCCTCGACGACCTTGACATGGTCGACCCCGTAGACGCCCAGCTCCGGTGAGTTGATGTTCTCGAACTCCAGGTTCACCTGGAAGTTGATGTCGAGATTGCGCTGCGCCTGCCGGATCAGCCCCAAGTAGGCGTTGTTCACCAGCACATGGACGTAGGGGATCCGGTGCTGCGCGCCGACGGCCAGCTCTTCGAGCATGAACTGGAAGTCGTAGTCGCCGGAGAGCGCGACGACCGCGGTGTCCGGGTCGGCCTTCGCGACGCCGAGCGCGGCCGGGATAGTCCAGCCGAGCGGTCCCGCCTGGCCGCAGTTGATCCAGTGCCGCGGCTTGTAGACGTGCAGCATCTGCGCGCCGGCGATCTGCGAGAGGCCGATGGTGGTGACGTACCGGGTGTCGGGGCCGAAGGCTCGGTTCATCTCCTCGTACACGCGCTGCGGTTTCAGCGGCACGTTGTCGAAGTGCGTCCTGCGGTGCAGGGTGCCCTTGCGCTCCAGCACGGAGGCGATCCACTGCGTACGGTCGGGCAGTTCGCCCGCCGCCTTCAGCTCCTTCGCCACCTCCACGAAGAGCGTCAGCGCGTCCTTGGCGTCCGAGGGGATCCCGTAGTCCGGCGCGAAGATCTTGCCGATCTGGGTGGGTTCGATGTCGACGTGGACGAAGGTGCGGCCCGCCGTGTAGACGTCGAGCGCGCCGGTGTGGCGGTTGGCCCAGCGGTTGCCGATGCCCAGGACGAAGTCCGAGGCCAGGAACGTCTCGTTGCCGTAGCGGTGCGAGGTCTGGATGCCGACCATGCCCGCGTTCAGGTCGTGGTCGTCGGCGATGGCGCCCCAGCCCATCAGGGTCGGGACAACCGGAGTGCCGGTCAACTCGGCGAATTCCACGAGCAGTTCGGACGCGTCGGCGTTGATGACACCGCCGCCGGCGACGATCAGCGGGCGCTCGGACGCGGTCAGCAGCGTGAGCGCCTTCGCGATCTGCGCGCGGCTCGCGGACGGCTTGTGGACCGGCAGCGGCTCGTACGTCTCGATGTCGAACTCGATCTCGGTCAGCTGCACATCGATCGGCAGGTCGATGAGGACCGGCCCCGGCCGGCCCGAGCGCATCAGGTGGAAGGCCTGCTGGAAGACGCCGGGGACCTGCGCGGCCTCCAGGACGGTGGTGGCCGCCTTGGTGACCGGCCTGGCGATCGACGCGATGTCGACGGCCTGGAAGTCCTCCTTGTGGATCACCGCGGTCGGCGCCTGGCCGGTGATGCACAGGATCGGGATGGAGTCACCGATCGCGGAGTACAGGCCGGTGATCATGTCGGTGCCGGCCGGACCGGACGTGCCGACGCAGACACCGATGTTGCCGGGGTTCGCGCGGGTGTAACCCTCGGCCATGTGGGAGGCGCCCTCCACATGGCGGGCGAGCGTGTGGTCGATGCCGCCGGCCTGTTCGAGGGCCTTGTAGAAGGGGTTGATCGCCGCGCCCGGCACACCGAACGCGTCGGTGACGCCTTCGCGCTTGAGGATCTCAACTGCCGCTCGGGCAGCGGTCATACGAGGCATGGAGTGCTCCTGCTTCGGCTCGTGGACTCGGGCTCTGTCGCGCCACCTGAGAGCGTCGATTCCGTCGATTCCATCGAATCCGCTGTTTCCGCTGAATCCCTTGCTTCCACAATGCGGAAAGTTAGTTCTGCTATGTGGAATCAATCTAAAGTGCCTTACCCACCGCGTCAAGGGATGGCCGAAGCCCCTCCCCCATGCCCGTAAGTTGATGGACGATGGGCTGTGGAGAGGGGTACCGAAAGTGGGAAAGAGCGTTCCCGTCCGCTGTCCCGACTGCGGGCACAACCATGTGTTCACGGCGGCGGCCTACCCCTGCCCCTGCGGATCGGCCGTCTCGGCGCCCCTGGTGGCGGGCGCGCCTCCCACCCGCGTCGGGCGCCGGACCTGGGACGACGAGTGGGTGACCGTCAGCTGCACCGGATGCGGACGGCAGGACCAGTGGCCGCAGCCGGAGTTGGGCTGTCCGTGCGGGGCGATACTGCGGATCCCGGTCAGGCCGGTGACGGTCGGCACGAAGCACGACGTCGTGCACGCCGCCGCGCTCTATCTGCGCGGAATCGGCTTCCAGGACGTCGTGCGCTCCGACGGACAGCCGGAGACCGGCAGTGATCTGCGCGGCCCCGGGCTCGTCGCCCAGGTCGACCCGGGTACCCGTCCCGCCGATCCGCGCGCCGTCGAGTGCCTGTGGCTCAACGCCCTCAACGAGTCGGCGGTGGGCGCGTTCTTCTCGCTGGCCGGCTACACGGACGAGGCGCGCGACCGCGCCGACAGCCTCGGGGTGTCGCTCTTCGTCCTGGATCTGACGGGCACCCCAAGACCGGTCAACGCCCCGGCGACAGAACTGGATCGCTCACACGCCTGACCCGAACCCCGAACCCACGGGCATACCCGCGCGGGCATAATCTCTCCATGCGAATCCGCCCCGCGGTCCCCGCCGACCTCCCCCTCCTCCAGGACATCGAGAGGGCCGCCGGTGAACCCTTCCGCGCCGTCGGCATGGCGGCGATCGCCGATGACGACCCGCCGGCCATCGACCTCCTCGACCGCTATCTGCGCGCGGGCCACGCCTGGGTGTCCGAGGACGGCACGGGCCACCCGGTCGCGTATCTCATCTACGACGAGATCGACGGCGCCGCCCATATCGAGCAGGTCTCCGTCCACCCCACGGCGGCCGGACACGGGGTCGGCCGCGCCCTCATCGACCATCTGGCCGAACGGGCGGCGAGCGCCGGACTGGCCGGGCTCACCCTGACCACCTTCGCGGACGTGCCGTGGAACGCGCCGTACTACACGCGGCTCGGCTTCCGCACCCTCGCGGAGGGCGAACTCACCGACGGGCTGCGGGAGATCAGGCGCGCCGAGGCCGCGCACGGTCTCGACCACTGGCCCCGGGTCTGCATGCGCCGGGCCACAACGGTGAGTTGACCGGCGCACAGTGCCCCGGGGCTCAGGCTCTCAGCGCGCGTCGCCCTCCGCGTACTCCGCGTCCGAGCCGCGCGCCGTCCGCTCGCGCAGCTCGATACGGCGGATCTTGCCCGAGACCGTCTTGGGCAGTTCGGCGAACTCGATGCGGCGCACGCGCTTGTACGGGGCGAGGACCGCACGCGAGTGCGCGAAGAGCAGCTTCGCGGTGTCGGGACCCGGCTCCCAGCCGTCCGCCAGGACGACGTACGCCTTGGGCACGTTGAGCCGCAGCGCGTCGGGCGCCGGTACGACGGCGGCCTCGGCCACGGCCTCGTGCTCCAGCAGCGCGCTCTCCAGCTCGAACGGCGAGATCTTGTAGTCGGACGCCTTGAAGACGTCGTCGCTGCGGCCGATGTAGGTGATGTAGCCGTCGGCGTCGCGCGAGCCGATGTCGCCCGTGCGGTAGTACCCGCCCGCCATCGCCTCGGCCGTACGCTCCGGCTCGTCGTGGTAGCCGGTCATCAGTCCGACCGGGGAATTGGCGAGGTCCAGCGAGATCTCGCCCTCGCTCCCGCCGGGCACGCCGGTGACCGGGTCCAGCAGCGCCACGACGAAGCCGGGGGTCGGCCGGCCCATCGAACCGGCCTTCAGCAGCTGCCCGGGCGAGTTGGCGACCTGGACGGCCGTCTCGGTCTGGCCGAAGCCGTCCCGGATCGTCGCGCCCCACTCCCTGCGCACGGTCTCGATGACCTCGGGGTTGAGCGGTTCACCGGCGGCGGCGACCTCGCGCGGGGGGTGGCGCAGCAGCGTGAGATCGGCCTGGATGAGCATCCGCCACACGGTGGGCGGCGCACAGAAGCTGGTCACCCCGGCGCGGTCCATCTCGGCCATCAGCCGGACCGGGTCGAAGCGGGTGTAGTTGTGGATGAAGACGGTCGCCTCGGCGTTCCAGGGGGCGAAGAGATTGGACCAGGCGTGCTTGGCCCAGCCGGGTGAGGAGATGTTCAGATGCACGTCGCCGGGTGTGAGCCCGATCCAGTACATCGTCGCGAGATGGCCGATCGGATACGAGACATGGGTGTGCTCGACGAGCTTGGGGCGGGCGGTGGTGCCGGAGGTGAAGTAGAGCATCAGCGGGTCGTCGGCGCGGGTGACCCCGCCGGGATCGAAGTCCGTGGACTCCTGGTGGGACGCCTCGTACGCCCGCCAGCCGCCCGCCGCGGTGCCCGATCCGCCGTCCGGGCCCCCGGCGTCAACTTGGGAACCCTCGCCGCCGACCACGATCCGGGTGTACTCCCCCGGCACATCGGCGAACTTCGCGACATCGGCGGACCGGACGATCACATGCCGCGCCCGGCCGCGCCCGATCCGGTCCCGCAGATCCGGCGGGCCCAGCAGCGGGGTCGCCGGGATGACGACGGCCCTGAGTTTCATCGCGGCGAGCGCCGTCTCCCACAGCTCCGTCTGGTTGCCGAGCATGACGAGGACACGGTCCCCGGCCGCCACGCCCTGGGCACGCAGCCAGTTGGCCACCTGGGCGGAACGCCCGGACATCTCGGCGAAGGAGGTGACGCTCTCGGTGCCGTTCTCCTCGACCACGCGCAGCGCGGGCCGGTCGTTGCCCGCGGCGATCACGTCGAACCAGTCCAGCGCCCAGTTGAACAGCGCGGGCCGGGGCCAGACGAAGCCTTCGTACGCCGCGGTGTAGTCCTCCCGGTGTCGCAGCAGGAAGTCCCTGGCGGCGCGGAACTCCTCGGTCGCGTCGACTGCTCTCATGTGCCCTCCTCATCGCTCGCCCGTTCACTAGCATCGTGTAGCCGGTGACGTACGTCTCACCACCCCCTGACGGGGGTGAACCGAACGCGTCGCGCCGGCGGAGCGAGCCGAAGAGAAGGAAGGCGCTGTGATTGAGGCGGTCGAGGCGGTCGAGATGCGGACTGCGCTGCTGACGCTGCGCCGTACGACCGGGCTGCCGGTCGCGTTCGGCGGGCTGTTGCACGATACGCGCCAGGTGCGCATCGCGGAGCTGAACGGTACGGCGACGGGCGCGCTGCGGGGGCTCGGGATCTGTGTCGGCAACGGGCTGGGCGGCAAGTCGATCGCCCTGCTGCGACCGTGCGCGGTGAGCGACTACCGGCAGGCGCGCCACATCAGCCACGAGTACGACGCGGCGGTGGCCGCCGAAGGGCTGCGCTCCGTGGTCGCCGTTCCCGTGATCGTGCGGCGCCGGGTCCGTGGCGTGCTCTACGGCGCGCTGCGCGATCCGCTGCCGATGGGCGAGCGCGTCTTCGACGCCGCCATCGCCGCGGCCCGCGACGTCGAGCAGTCGCTGGTCGTACGGGACGAGGTGCAGCGGCTGCTCGCGGTGACCCGCGAGCCGGTGCACGGGCGGCCCGAGGCGTGGGAGGAGGTCCGTGAGGCGTACAGCGAACTGCGGGCGCTCGCGCCGCGCATCGTGGACGCCGGGCTGCGCGGCGAACTGAACGCCGCCTGCGGCCGGTTGGCGGGCGCGGGCGGTGTGCCGCAGGAGCAGCGGCGAGCCGTGACGCTGGCGCCGCGCGAGGTGGACGTGCTGGCGTGTGTGGCGGCCGGCTCGACGAACGCGGCGGCGGCGGAGCGGCTGGGGCTGCGGCCGGAGACGGTGAAGGGTTACTTGCGGGCGGCCATGCGCAAGCTGGGCGCGCACACCCGCCTGGAGGCGGTGGTGGCGGCGCGCCGGGTGGGGCTGCTGCCGTAGAGGGTGTCCGCCCGGTCCGAACCGATCGAGCCCGTCCGGCGATCGAGGACAACCCGGCCCACCGGACGGACCCGGTGAACCTTCCGGTCACCGCGCCGATCGCGTTGGCGTGGCGCCGGCCGGGGGCGTCCGGCCTGAGCCCGATCCGCCACGACAGCGGCTGACGCCACGCCGCCGTCACCGACGGTGAGGCTCACGGGGGAGCCCGCGCGGTGGGGTGTCGTCAGGGAGGCGTCAAATAACCGGGCCTGCCGGTCAACGCCGCGTCATGACCCGCCCGAACCGCCACGGGTCGGGCATAGCTTCCTGGTGTCAGACACGACGAGTCCTCTGGGAGGACACCATGGACAGCACCACTCTCGACGACGCGGACCCCGACGAACGCGGCCCGGCGGGGCCGCTGTACGTACCCGTACGGCTCGGCTCCGCCGGAGGGCGGCATCTGCGCCTCATGCGCACCCCGCTCGGCGCGCGCACCGCCGTCGGTTTCACCAGCGCCCGGCGGCTGGCCGCCGCGCTCGGCGGGCGGCAGCCGTACATCAGGCTCTCCGAGCCCTGCCTGCGGGCACTCGCGGAACCGCTCGGCGTCGGTCTCGTGACGGTCGACCCGCAACTCGTGGCCCCGCCGGTCGTCCACAGGGCGCCCGCCCCCGCCGCTGTCCGGCCGTGTCTGCGCCACACCGGCGACGCGCCGCTGGCGGTGGGCGCGTGAGGACCGAACCGCCGCTCGCCGTCAACGAGTTGAGCACCCCGTCGGTCTGGCCCGCGTCGGCCGTCTCCGCGGCCGGCGGTGACCTCTCGGTCGCGGGCGTCTCCCTGCTGGAGCTGGCCGGGCGATACGGCACTCCCGCCTACGTACTCGACGAGGGCGAAGTGCGGTCCCGGGCACGGGCCTGGCTGCGCGCGCTGCCCGAGGCGGAGATCGTCTACGCGGCGAAGGCGTTCCTGTGCCGCGCCGTCGTGGACTGGATGGAGGAGGAGGGCCTGGGGCTCGACGTCTGCTCGGCGGGCGAGCTGGAGCTGGCGGCCACCCGGGGCTTCCCGGTGGAGCGGATCGTGCTGCACGGCAACGCCAAGTCGCCGCAGGATCTGGGGACGGCGCTGCGGCTCGGCGTCGGCAGGATCGTCATCGACGCGGACTGCGAGATAGCGCGGCTCGCCGCGCGGGTGCCGCCGCACGACGCGCAGCAGGTGCTGGTCCGCGTGCTGCCGGGCATCGAGGCGGGCGCCCATCCGAAGATCCGTACGGGGGCCGAGGGCCAGAAGTTCGGGCTGTCGATCGCGAGCGGGGACGCGGAGGACGCCGCGGCCCGGATCCTGGGCCAGCCGCAGCTCGAACTGGCCGGTCTGCACTGCCACTTGGGCTCGCAGATCGCCACGCCCGAACCGTACGAGCGGGCCGTACGGGAGATGGTCGCCTTCTTCGTACGGATCCGCGACCGGTTCGGGGTCGTCCTGCCCGAGCTGGATCTGGGCGGCGGTTTCGCGGCGGCGTATCTGCCGGGCGACGCGGCCCCGGCACCCGCCGTGTACGGACGGCGGATCAGGCGGGCGCTGACCGGAGCCTGCGCCGAGGCGGGTCTGCCGGTCCCGCGGCTGACCGTGGAGCCGGGCCGCTCGATCATGGCGCCGGCCGGGATCGCGCTGTACCGGGTGCTCGCGGTGAAGCGGTCGGGCGGGCGGGTCTTCGTGGCCGTCGACGGGGGCATGAGCGACAACCCGCGCCCCGCGCTGTACGGCGCCCGTTACACGGTCCGCCGGATCGGGCGCGCCTCGGCGGCGCCGATGCGGGCCGCCACGGTGGTCGGCAGGCACTGCGAGGCGGGCGACGTGCTCGCCGACGAGGTGGAGCTGCCGGAGGACGTACGGCCCGGTGACGTGCTCGCGGTGCCCGCGTCGGGGGCTTACCAGGTGTCGATGGCGTCGGGGTACAACATGACCGGTCGCCCGCCGGTGGTGGCCGTCGCCGGCGGGCGGTCGCGTCTGCTGGTGCGGCGCGAGACGTTCGAGGACCTGCGGCGCCGGGACGTGGGGCTCTGACCTCACCCGGCCGTCGACGGAACGGAGAGGTCCGCGAAGCGCACGACGTAGGAGGGGGAGGTGGCCGAGGAGAGCGAGCCGAGCATCCGCTCGCCCTCCTCGGCCACCGCGTCGCGCTGCGCGCGGGTGAGCGCGCCGAAGGACCGCACCGTCAGCGTCCCGCGCCCGTCGCCCTCCGTGCCGTCCTCCAACCGCCAGATGCCGGCGAGGAACCCGTCGACGAGGAAGGTGCGGTGGCCCTGGTTGCCGTTCCAGATGAGCTTGCGGTAGGCGAGGGGGACGACGCGGGTGCGGTCGGCGTGCGAGAGCAGCAGGTTGTCGTACTCGGGAAGGAAGCGCGGCGGGGCCGGGATGCCGGGGTCCGGCCTGGGGGCGTCGGGGAGGTCGAAGAGTTCGACGCCGTACTCGTCCTGGAAGGTGCGGAGTTGATCGCGCAGCCGCTCGAAGACCGGGGCGAGCCGGGTGAGTCGGCACCAGGTCTGCGTGTCCTGCACGGAGGCGGGTCCGAAGGCGGCGAGGTAGCGCGGCACGGCGGTTTCCGGCGCGCTGCCCGCCGCCGCGTCGCCCCCTTCGGCCCCGAACCACTTCTGGGCTGTCGTGAGCGTGACCCGACCGCCGCGTCCCCACAGCCCGCGCGGTGTGACCTGCACGAGCGGCAGCAGGCAGCGCGCGGCGACGGAGAGTGCGAGCGGGTCGGCGCCGGGCCACCGCTCGGCCAGTGCCGCCTTCAACTCCTTGAGCGGCAGGGGCCGTTCCTCGACCAGCTCCCTGCTGTACGCGGCGAGCCGGTCCAGGTCCACCCCGACCAGACCGGCACGGAAGGTCCGCAACTCCCGTTCGATCATGGGCTGGACGAACGGACGCAGGGCGAGGCAGTCCTCGGCGGTGTGGGTATGGATGGTGGAGCGGAGGGTGACCATCCGGCCGACCTCGCGGGAGGCCATCAGCCCGGACAGCTCCGCGGGGTCGAACCCGTCGAGCCTCGCGGCGAGTTGGACGTACGGCGGCTTCACGTTCTGTGCCTGGAGCCCGACCAGATGTGTCACCGCGTCCTTGGCGGACATGGCCGCGCGCCGCAGCAGAAGCTGCCGCGCCAGGGTGGCGCGGTTGAGCGCGCGGGTGGTGAGCAGGGGGTGCGAGAGCGGGTCCGTCGTCTTCGGGGCCATGCATCACACGCTACGCAGACTTGCGGACGGTTTCTGTCCTCGATCGCCGGAGGCGTCCGCCGAGCCCCCTCCGGCGATCGAGGTGAAACCGACTGGTCAGGTCGCGGCGGTGACCGTGAACAGCGCCCCGTCGGGGTCGCGCAGCGTCGCCTCGTCCACCCCGGCCGACGCGTCCGGCCGCAGGACGAGGGAGCCGCCGGAGGCCAGCGCCGTATCGACCGCAGCCGCCACGTCCGGCACGCTGAAGTGCACGTGCCAGCGGGGCCGGATCTGCGGGTCGGGTGCCGCCTGCACGGCGCCGCCCCTGATCCGCGCCAGCGGCTCGTCGCCGTCGAGGAGCACCGACTGGTCCTCGTCGTGCGCCAGTCGCAGCTTCCCCTCGCCCTCCGGCTGCCAGCCCAGGGTGAGTGAGTAGAAGCGCCCCGCCGTGACGGCTTCCCTGGTCCGCAGTTCCAGCGAGGCGGAGCCGCTGCCGCGCCCCATCGACCAGTCGGAGCGGACCGAGCCTTCCCAGATCCCGAAGACGGCGCCGTCCGGGTCGACGGCGAGCGCGGCGCGGCCGGTGTGGAAGGCGAGCGGGCCGACGCCGACCGTGCCGCCGCGCTCCCTGATCCGGGCCGCCGACTCGTCCACGTCCGTGACGTTGAAGTACGGCGTCCAGGAGACGGCCACCTGGAGCGAGGAGGCGAGCGCCCCGATACCGGCGACGGGCATGCCGTCGATGAGCGCCACGGAGAAGTCGTCACCGAGTCCGCCGGGCCGGTAGGTCCAGCCGAGAACCTTGCCGTAGAAGTCCTGGGCGCCCGGCAGTTCGCGTGCGAGCAGGCTCACCCAGCATGGCGCTCCGGCGACTCCCTGTGCTTTCGGCATTCCGCTCCGTTCCATTGGAAAACCACTGCCTTCCTGTGCGACCGCACAGGAGGCTGATGCCCTTACGGGCATGACAGACACCTAAAAGGTATGCGACGGGCATACGGCCGGGCGGACGGAGGCTGTCCGCGATACGATCAACCACTTATTGTGGGAGCGCTCCCAGTGGTTGGATGACGGTCCCCCGACGGAGCGCCGATGGAGGTCGCACGATGGTGACAAGGGGACGTCCGAGCCGGACCGGCCAGCCCACGCTCGAAGAGGTGGCGGCGCTCGCGGGTGTGGGGCGCGGCACCGTCTCCCGTGTCGTCAACAACTCGCCGCGCGTACGAGACTCCACCAGGCAGCTCGTCGAGCGGGCCATCGCCGAGCTGGGCTACATACCCAACCGGGCGGCCCGCGCCCTCGCCGGGAGCCGTACCGACGCGGTGGCCCTGGTGATCCCGGAGACCGAGAAGCGGTTCTTCGCGGAACCGTACTTCTCGGACGTGCTGCACGGTGTCGGCACGGGTCTCGCCGACACCGAGATGCAGTTGCTGCTCACGCTCGTACGGACCGAGAACGAGCGCCGCCGCTTCCTCCAGTACGCGCGGGCCGGCCGGGTCGACGGCGTGCTGCTGGTGTCCGTGCACGGCAGTGACCCGCTGCCGGATCTGCTCGCCGAGATGGGCCTGCCGACCGTGCTGAGCGGCCGTCGCTCGGCCGACGAGTCCGTGAGTTACGTCGACTCCGACAACGTCGGCGGCGCCCGCTCCGCCGTACGGCACCTCGTGGAGACCGGGCGGCGGCGGATCACCACGATCACCGGGCCGCTGGACATGTACGTGGCGCAGTGCCGGCTCGGCGGGTATCAGGAGGCCGTGGCGGGCTCCGGCGGCGACCCGGATCCGTCCTGGACGGCCCACGGGGACTTCACCGAGGAGAGCGGGCGGCGGGCGATGACGGAGCTGCTGGCGCGCCACCCGGACCTGGACGCGGTGTTCGCCGCGTCCGACGTGATGGCGGCGGGTGCCCTGCACTCGCTGCGGGCGGCGGGCCGCCGGGTGCCCGAGGACGTGGCCGTCGTCGGCTTCGACGACTCCCCCATCGCGCGGCACGCCGATCCCGGGCTCACGTCGGTACGGCAGCCGGTGGAGGAGATGGGGCGGGCGATGGCGCGGGTGCTGCTGGCGGGGATCGAGGATCCCGCGGCGCCGCGGCAACACGTCCTGCTGCCGACGGAGTTGGTGCGGCGCGCCTCGTCCTGAACACGCGTCGTCCAGAGCGCGCGTCGTCCTGAACACGCGTCGTCCAGAGCGCGCGTCGTCCCTGAGCGTGCGGGACCTGTCTCAGCGTGAAGTCAGGTCCGGGGCGGTCGACTTGAGGTAGGTCGCGACCCAGACGAGCGGCGCGTTCCAGTTGACGGTGTTCTCCTTCGAGCCCCAGGCGCTGGGCGCCGTGCCTGGCCCGGCGTAGGACTTGGCGGCGGGGCGGCCGGTGGGGGTGACCGGGTCGTTGATGTCGGCGCTGTTCGGACCACCGGAGAGCCAGCCCCTGGGGTACGGGGTCGCGGGGTACTGCCCCCAGGCGAGCCGGTCGTGCAGGTCGGTCTCGCGGTGGGCGCCGTAGCCCGTCACATAGGAGATCCGCATGGCGTTGGTGCCCAGCAGATAGTCCATGGCCCGGTGCATGGCCTTCAGGTGGCGCCGGTCGCGGGTGATGTCGTACGCGGTGCCGAGCAGCAACATCCGGTTGACGATGGCGGAGTTGGAGCCCCACGGGTAGGCGTCCGAGCCGGGGATCAGCGCCGGATACCCCTCCCGCCGCTGGGTCTCGACGAGCGAGTCGGCGACGGTGCGCAGCTTCGCGCGCATCCGGGCGAGGTCGGCGGCGGGGAGTTCGCTGGGCACGGTGAGCAGCGAGAGGCTGCCGGCGGCGGCGACCCGGCCCCAGTCGACGGGGCCGATCTCGCCGTAGTGCGCGGAGCCGGTCACGGCGCTCCGGTAGCCGTTGGCGGAGCGGTCGGCGCGCTGCTCGGCGGTGAGGTACAGCTCGGCCGCCGCCGCGTAACGGTCGTCGCTGTTGCGGGTGTCGGGGTAGTCGCCGCCGCCCTCGGCGTCGGTGCCATCGTCGGCCTCGGGGTAGTCGACGTCGGGGCGCGCCTCGGCGCGCTGCCAGGCGTCCCGCGCGGACGCCCAGAGACCCGCCGCCCTCTTGGCGTCGAACTCGCGTAGTACGCGGGCCAGTTGGGCGTTGGTACGAGCGACGGCGTACGTGGCGTTGGTGGACGGCGGCATCGCGGAGCGCGGCATGGCGTTCTCGGCGGCGATGTCCTTGACCGGGAACGCGCTCCAGGTGTGGTTGTGCACCTTGTGCGACGCCAGGCCGGTCTTCGGGAGCATGCCGGTCATGAAGCGGGAGCCGTAGGCGACTTCGTCGAGGATGTCGGGCAGGCCGTTGGCCCGCTCGGGCACGGCCAGGCTGCCGTCCGCGTACGCCCGGGGCATGCGCTCGTAGAGGTTCAGCAGGGTCCAGGCGGAGATGGCGTGGTTGACGGGGTAGATCCCGAAGTCGCCGGCGTCGGCCCAGGAGCCCGCGACGTTGAGCCGCTGCTCCTTTCCCCCGCTCTTTCCCCCGCTCTTGCTGTCGCCCTTGCCGCCGCCCTTGCCGCACCAATTCCGGTAGCAGGGAACGGACTTGTCGCCGGGGTGCAGGGCGGCGTGCGCGTGGGCGGCGTGCTGGAGGTACGCGGCCTCGACCGGGGTGCCCATGCGGTGGAAGTAGAAGTACTGCATGGCCTCACGTCCGAGGTCCGGGTAGAGCGGCCGGCCGGTGATGGTGAACGGCACGCTGGTGCCGACGCCCGCGACCGTGAGCCGGTGGACCCCCTGGCCGGTGGCGCGCGAGAAGTCGGCCTGGTGGACATGGTCGCCGGACGCCTTGTCCGCGCCCACGACCCGGGTGGTGCCGGAGGCGACCGTACGGCCGGTGCCGTCCTTGAGCTGCCACTTCAGCGCGGTGGTGGCCGCCGCGACCACGGTCGCGATCTTGTCGGCGCCGGTCGCGTAGCCGATCTGGTTGACGCGTACGGGGCTGGGATCGGCGGCGGCGCGGGCCGCGGCGCCGGCGGTGGTCTGCCCGAACGCGGCGGGCAGCGCGGCGACGGCCAGGGCGAGCGAGAACGAGGAGATCAGGGAAGTTCGCAAGGGTCAGCTCCTGCGCGCGGCACGGCTGGGATCGGGTCGCGCAGAACGTAACGGGCGATTTCCGGCGAACCGGACCGACACCCCGGCCAGGCGTGCGACTTTCTCTCACGACCACCCTCGCGGTCACTCTCGCGGCCACACCGAGCCGGCCGTGCTCGACGGCCTGAACGCGCTGTTCCGGACCACCACGCGGCTGCGGATCGCCGACAGCGCGGCGCGGGCGGGGGGGGGCGGGGGCGCGGGCGGGGGCGGGGGCGCTCGACGGTCCGTCCGGCGTATGAGGGCGGCGTATGAGGCCGGCGGCCGTCCCGTCAGGCCCGCAGATACGCCAGGACGGCGAGGACGCGGCGGTGCCCCTCGCCGTCCACGCGCAGGTCCAGCTTCTGCAGGATGGAGCTGACGTGCTTGTTGACCGCCGCCTCCGTCACGTACAGGTGCCGCGCGATCGCCGCGTTCGCCCGCCCCTCCGCCATCAGGGAGAGCACTTCGCGCTCCCTGGGGGTGAGCCGCCGCAGCGGATCCTGCTGCCGGTGCAGGAGTTGGCGTACGACCTCCGGGTCCACCACCGTCTCGCCGGCGGCCACACGGGCGACCGCGTCCACGAACTCCGTGACCGCGCTGACCCGGTCCTTGAGCAGATAACCGACGCCGCCGTCGCTGCCCAGATCCAACAGACGGGCGGCGTAGGACTGTTCGACGTACTGGCTGAGCACCAGGACGGGCAGCGCGGGGTGTTCGCGGCGCAGGGCGACGGCGGCGCGCAGGCCGTCGTCCGAGTGGTCCGGCGGCATGCGGATGTCGGTGACGACGATGTCGGGCCGGTGTGTGCGGACCGCCGCGACCAGGCTGTGCGCGTCGCCGACCTCGGCCGCGAGCCGGTGGCCGAACCGGGTCAGGACACCGACCAGACCGTCCCGCATCAGCGGGGAGTCCTCGGCGAGCACGATGGTCAGCGACATGGGATCTCCGCGTGCAGCAGGGTGGGTCCACCGGACGGGCTGGAGATCCGCAGTCTGCCGTCGGCGGCGGCGACCCGGTCGGCGAGGCCGACCAGCCCGGTCCCGGCGGCCGGATCGGCGCCGCCCACACCGTTGTCGCTGATGCTGAGCGTCAGTACGTCGGCGTGCAGCCGGGCGTGTACCTCGGCGCGGGTGGCCGCGCTGTGCTTGGCCGCGTTGGCGAGGGATTCGGCGACGACGAAGTACGCGGCGCTCTCCACGGCGGCGGGCGGTCGGTGCGGCAGCCGGATGTCGACGGTGACGGGCAGGGCCGAGCGTGCGGTGAGATTGCCGACGGCCTCGGGCAGTCCGTGGTCGGTCAGCGCCTTGGGGTGTACACCCCGGCTCAGCTCGCGCAACTCGTGGACGGCAAGGGTGACTTGTTCCTGCGCGGTGTCGAGCTGCCGGGCGACGGACGAGCCGGGCTCCGCGTCGAGGCGGGCCATGCCGAGCAGCACGTTGAGCGAGACGAGCCGCTGCTGGGCCCCGTCGTGCAGGTCCCGCTCGATCCTGCGGCGCTCCGCGTCGAAGGAGCCGACCAGCCGGGCGCGGGAGGCCCGTACCTCGGTGAGCCCCCAGCCGAGTTCCCCGTCGCGCGGGGCGAGGATCGCGCGGGTCATGGCGGCCCGCGCACCGGCCCAGACGGTGAGGGTGTACGGCGCGACGGGCACCAGGCACACCGCGAGGACCGCCAGCGGCCAGGCACCCGGATCGTCGACGGGTGAGGTGGCGAGGAGCACCGGAAGGGCGAGCGAGACCCCCAGTACCAGTACGTCCATCCACCACATCGCGGCCAACGACGCGGCGGTGAAGCCCAGTTCACGCCAGGTGGCGGGCTCCCGCAGCCGGGTGGCCAGCCAGCCGCGCACGCCGGGTCCGGCCGGCGGGCGGTGCGGGTCGGGGAGCGGATCGGGGTCCATCAGCCGCAGCCGCCACCGCTCGACCCGGCTGACGACGATGCCGGACAGGCCGACGCCGAGGAGGAGTGCGGCCCCGACGCCGAGGATCAGGGAGACGACCCCGGCGAGTGTCAGCGCGGCCAGGACCGTCAGGACGAGCGCGCCGAAGACACCGCCGGTCAGCAGGTAGAGGAAGGACCGCCAGGGCCAGGAGGAGGTGAGGAACGTCCACGGGCTGCGGCCCACGGCCCGCCACGCTGTTGAATGGTGCACCCGTCGACCGTAACCGCAGGCCGTGGCCCGGACAGTAGGACCAGCACTACCTTCGTACTCCCGTGCACGCCAATGCGCCGGACCCCCGGCGGGCGGTGGGATGACCGGCATGTGGATCAGAACGAAGAATCCGGGCCGCTCGGCGCCGGGGCGGCTCGTGGCCGCGCTGGGCCTCACCGTGGCGGCGCTGGCGGGTCCGGCACCCGCCGCGCTCGCCGAACCGGCCCCCGCCGCCGCCCTCACGCCCGCCGCGATAGACCGCTTCATGAACGACTACCTGGACGAGACCCGGCTGCCCGGCGCCGTCGTGGCGGTGACCCGGGGCGACGAGGTCGTCCACAACGCCGGATACGGGCACACCGCCGGCGGAAAGGCCATGACCGGGCGGACCCCGGTACCCGTGGCCTCGCTCTCCAAGTCCATGACCGCGCTCGCCGTCATGCAGCTGGTCGAGGAGGGGAAGGTCGACCTCGACCGGCCGGTACGGAGCTATCTGCCGGAATTCACCATGGCCGACGAGCGGGCCGCGCGGATCACCGTCCGGCAGTTGCTCAACCAGACGTCCGGCATGGCCGATTCGGCCTTCCCCGATCTGACCCTGCCGCAGGCGCACACCCTGAAGGGCGCGGTCGCCCGGATGCGCGGCGCCCGTCTCGCCGCCGAGCCGGGGAGCCGGTGGAGCTATCACAACCCCAACTACTTCGTCGCGGCCCGGCTGGTGGAGGTGGTGGCCGGGGAGCCGTTCGCCGACCGGCTGCGTTCTCACGTGTTCGCGCCGCTGCGGATGACGGACTCGCGGTCCGTCGACTCCACCACCGACATGCCCGAGGAGGCGCGGGGATACGTACGGGCCTACGGCCGCGTGGTGGAGCGCGCGCACCCGCGCTGGTTCACGGCGGGCGGGCACGGTGTGGTCACCACCGCCGACGATCTCGCCCGCTGGCTGATCGCACAGAACAACGGCGGTGTCGGCGCGGACGGACGGCGCGTCGCCTCCGCGCGGAGCGTCGGCATCACGCACACCCCGCCCGAGGGAGAGATCTACGCCATGGGCTGGTCGCTCGGGGAGGAGAGCGGAGGGAAAGGGCCGGCGCCGCTCCAGCACACCGGTCAGCTGCTCACCCAGAACTCCATCCAGATACTGCTGCCGGAGGGGAAGGTCGGTATCGCCGTCGTCAGCGACACCGGCATGGTCTCCGGCGACGACAGTGCGGGGATCGCGGACGGGCTGCGGGACCTGGCCGAGGGCCGGTCGCCGGAGATCCGGGAACCGTTCACCCTGACCGCCGATTACGTACTGGCGGCGCTGACGCTGCTGGCGCTGGGACTGGGCACGCTCGGCACCGTACGGGCGTCGGGCTGGGCGCGGCGTACGGCCGGGCGCCCGCTGTGGCGTACGGGGCTGCGGACGCTGCCGTACGCGGTGCCGGTCGCCCTCTCCCCGTTGCTCCCGGAGCTGATGGGGCTGCTGATGCGGCGGGAGGGCACGCTCGGCCAGGTGCTGTACGTCTGGCCCGCCCTCGTCGTGTGTGTCGCGGCGGCGGCCCTGGCGTCGGCTGCGGTGATCGGCGCGCGGGGTGTCCAGGTGACGCGTGCGGTGCTACGGAAGCGGCGGGCGACGGCCCCGTAACCCTCGGGCGACGCACTCGGGCGACGCACTCAGGCGACGCACTCAGGCGACGGAGCCGATACGGCGCGCGGGTGCGCGGTTCCCGTCGTGGTGGATCGGGGTGTGCGCGCCGGTCAGGGAGACGCCGCTGCCGCCGTGGCGGTTCGCGACGATCTCCGCCGCGATCGACAGCGCGGTCTCCTCGGGCGTCCGTGCCCCGAGGTCCAGACCGATGGGGCTGCGCAGCCGCGCGAGTTCCAGTTCGGTGACGCCGACGCCGCGCAGCCGCTCGTTGCGGTCCAGGTGGGTGCGCCGGGAGCCCATGGCGCCGACGTAGGCGACGGGCAGCTTGAGGGCGAGTGCCAGCAGGGGGACGTCGAACTTGGCGTCGTGGGTCAGGACGCAGAGCACCGTACGGCCGTCGGTCCGCGTCGACGCCAGATAGCGGTGCGGCCAGTCCACTACGATCTCGTCGGCGTCCGGGAAGCGGGCGCGGGTGGCGAAGACGGGGCGGGCGTCGCACACGGTGACGTGGTATCCGAGGAACTTTCCGACCCGGACCAGGGCGGAAGCGAAGTCGATCGCGCCGAAGACGATCATGCGCGGGGCGGGCACGCTCGACTCGACGAGGAGCGTCAGTGGCTGTCCGCAGCGTGAGCCGTCCGCGCCGATCGTGACGGTGCCGGTGCGGCCCGCGGCCAGCAGGGCGCGGGCCTCGCCCGCCGCCGTTTCGTCCAGCGCCGGGTGGCCGCCCAGCGTCCCCTCGTACGCTCCCCGGGGGCGTACGAGGAGGGCTCGGCCGCGCAGTTCCGACGGCCCGTCGGTGAGCCGCGCGACCGCCGCGGCCTCCCCCGTGGCGGCGGCGGACAGCGCGGCGGCGATCACCTCCCTGGCGGGAGAGTCCGCGCGGACCGGGGTGACGAGGATGTCGATGACTCCGCCGCAGGTCAGACCCACGGCGAAGGCGTCCTCGTCGCTGTATCCGAAGGTCTCAAGGAGACTTTCGCCGCTGTCCAGGGACTGCCGGCACAGGTCGTAGACCGCGCCCTCCACACAGCCGCCGGAGACCGAGCCGATCGCCGTGCCCTCGCTGTCGACGGCGAGCGCGGCGCCCGGCTGCCGGGGCGCGCTGCCGCCGACGGCCACCACGGTGGCCACGGCGAAGTCACGTCCCTGCTCGACCCACCGGTTCAGTTCTTCGGCGATGTCCAGCATGTCGGCCTCCTCTGATGTCCCAGTATCGGATGTGCGGAGGGTCGCGGCGCGTCGGCGCCGTTGAGACGGAGGGCTGCGTCAGTTCACGCCGAGCCAGCCCTCGATCGGGTGGAGCGCGAAGAAGACCACGAAGATCACGGTCAGCCCCCACATGAACGCGCCGATCTCTCGGGCCTTGCCCTCGGCGATCTTGATGGCGACGTAGGAGATGACGCCGGCGGCGACCCCGGCGGTGATCTGGTAGGTGAACGGCATGATCATCACGGTCAGGAAGACCGGGACGGCGACGGCGCGGTCGCTCCAGTCCACGTGTTTGGCGTTCTGCATCATCATCGCGCCGATGACCACCAGGGCCGCCGCCGCGACCTCGCCGGGGACGATCTGGGTGATCGGGCTGAAGAACAGGCACGCGGCGAAGAAGAGGCCGGTGACGACGGAGGCGAAGCCCGTACGGGCCCCCTCGCCGACCCCGGTCGCGGACTCCACGAACACGGTCTGGCCGGAGCCGCCCGCGACACCGCCGATGACCCCGCCCGCGCCGTCGATGAACAGCGCCTTGGACAGGCCGGGCATCCGGCCCTTGCCGTCGGCCAGTTTTGCCTCCGTACCGACGCCGATGATGGTGGCCATGGCGTCGAAGAAGCCGGCCAGTACGAGCGTGAAGACGATCATGCCGACGGTCATCGCGCCGACCTCGCCCCAGCCGCCGAACTCGACGTCCCCGAAGAGCGAGAAGTCCGGCATGGCGACGGCGCCGCCGGTCAGTTCGGGCGGTCCGCTCGCCCACGCCTTGGCGCCGATGACGCCGGCGGCGTTCAGTACGGCGGCCACGACCGTGCCGGCGACGATGCCGACCAGGATCGCACCGGGCACGTCACGCGCCTGGAGCATGAAGATCAGCAGCAGGGTGACGGCGAAGATCAGGACGGGCCAGCCGGCCAGCTCGCCGGCCGGGCCCAGGGTGACGGGTCCGCCGCCCTGCGAGGCGTGCACGAAGCCCGCCTTGACCAGTCCGATCAGCGCGATGAAGGTGCCGATGCCCATGGTGATGGCGTGTTTGAGCGCGAGCGGGATCGCGTTCATGATCATCTCGCGCAGGCCGGTGACGACCAGGAGCATGATCACGACGCCGTACATCACGCACATGCCCATGGCCTGCGGCCACGTCATGTGGGGCGCGACCTGGGTGGAGATGACGCCGGAGACGGAGAGACCGGCGGCCAGCGCCAGCGGCACCTTGCCGACGAAGCCCATCAGCAGCGTGGTGACGGCCGCGGCGACGACGGTGGCGGTGATCAGCGCGGGCCGGCTGAGCACATTCTCCGCGGCGTCCTCGCCGCTGAGGATGAGCGGGTTGAGCAGCAGGATGTACGCCATGGCCATGAAGGTCGTGACGCCGCCGCGCACCTCACGCGCGACGGTGGATCCGCGCTGGGATATATGGAAATAACGGTCGAGCCAGGATCTTCCGGCCGGGGGACGCGATCCTGAGCCGGCGTCCTCGGCGGTGGTCCCGGGCTCCACGGACTGCTGGGTCATGGTGCCTACTCCCAAGGTTCACAGGGGCACCCGCGAGGAGACTTCAGATGCGGGATTTGGGATGGTGCGTGGGCTGCACGACCCGGGGGACGGCCCGAGGCGAACTGGGTTGTCTTGCAAGGGTGTTGCGGTGGTGAGGTGGTGAAGTGGTGCCGTACTGCCGTACTGCCGTACTGCCGTACTGCCGCGAGCGGTGCGGCGGTCGGGGGGCTCCGGGCGGTCGGCGTACGTACCGCCCGGAGCGTCCGGCCAGATGCCGGTCAGGTGCCCGTCAGGTGCCCGTCAGATGCTCCGGCCGGACCGGCGTCCTGTTCAGCTCCAGACCCGTCGCGGCGCGGATCGCCGCGAGTACGGCCGGAGTTGACGACAGGGTCGGGGCCTCGCCGACGCCACGCAGCCCGTACGGGGCGTGCTCGTCGGCCAGTTCGAGCACGTCGACGGGGATGGTCGGCGTGTCGAGGATGGTGGGAATCAGATAGTCCGTGAAGGACGGGTTGCGCACCTTCGCGGTCCTGGGGTCGACGATGATCTCCTCCATGACCGCCACGCCCAGGCCCTGGGTGGTACCACCCTGGATCTGGCCGATGACGGACAGCGGGTTGAGCGCCTTGCCGACGTCCTGCGCCACGGCCAGCTCGACCACCTTGACCAGGCCCAGCTCCGTATCGACCTCGACCACCGCGCGGTGCGCGGCGAACGAGTACTGGACATGGCCGTTGCCCTGCCCCGTACGCAGGTCGAACGCCTCGGTGGGGCGGTGCCGCCACTCAAGTTCGAGATCGACCGACTCGCCCTGAAGGACGTCCACCAGATCGGCCAGCACCTCGCCGCCGTCGGTGACGACCTTGCCGCTTTCGAGCAGCAACTCGGCCGTGGCCCACGCCGGGTGGTACGTGCCGAACTTGACGCGGCCGATCTGAAGCACCTTCTCGCGGACGTGCTCGCAGGTGTTCTTGACCGCGCCGCCCGTGACGTACGTCTGACGGGACGCGGAGGTCGAACCGGCGGATCCCACCCGGGTGTCGGCCGGCTGGATCGTCACCTGCGCGACGCCCAGTTCGGTACGGGCGATCTGCGCGTGGACGGTGACGCCGCCCTGGCCGACCTCCGCCATCGCGGTGTGCACGGTGGCGACGGGCTCGCCGTTGATGACCTCCATCCGCACCCGGGCGGTGGAGTAGTCGTCGAAGCCCTCGGAGAAGCCGACGTTCTTGATGCCGACCGCGTAGCCCACGCCCCGTACGACGCCTTCGCCGTGCGTGGTGTTGGACAGCCCGCCGGGCAGCGCCCGTACGTCGGCCGCCTCGCCCGCCGTCAGCCACTGCCGCTCGGGCGGCAGCGGACGCGCCTTGACGCGGCGCAGCAACTCGGCGACGGGCGCGGGTGAGTCGACGCGCTGGCCGGTGGGCAGGAGCGCGCCCTGCTCCATGGCGTTGATACGGCGGAACTCCACCGGGTCCATGCCGAGCTTCGCGGCGAGCTTGTCCATCTGCGCCTCGTAGGCGAAGCACGCCTGTACGGCTCCGAAGCCGCGCATCGCGCCGCAGGGCGGGTTGTTGGTGTAGAGCGCCAGGGCCTCGATGTCGACGTCCTCGACCACGTAGGGGCCGACGGAGAGGGACGAGGCGTTGCCGACGACGGCCGGGGAGGCGGAGGCGTACGCGCCGCCGTCCAGCACGATCCGGCACTTCAGATGGGTCAGCTTGCCGTCCTTGGTGGCCCCGTGCTCGTACCAGAGCTTCGCCGGGTGGCGGTGGACGTGCCCGAAGAAGGACTCGAACCGGTTGTAGACGATCTTGACGGGTTTACCGGTGCGGAGCGCGAGGAGGCACGCGTGGATCTGCATCGACAGGTCCTCACGGCCGCCGAAGGCGCCGCCGACGCCGGAGAGCGTCATCCGGACCTTGTCCTCGGGCAGGCCGAGTACGGGCGCGATCTGGCGCAGGTCCGAGTGCAGCCACTGCGTGGCGATGTACAGGTCGACGCCGCCGTCCTCGCCCGGCACGGCGAGGCCGGACTCCGGGCCGAGGAACGCCTGGTCCTGCATGCCGAAGACGTACTCGCCGGAGACGATGACGTCGGCGCGCTTGGCCGCCTCGTCGGCGTCGCCGCGCACGATGGGCTGGCGGTGCACGATGTTCGGGTGCGAGACGTGCTCCGCGTGGTGGTCGTCGCGGTGCTCGTGGACCAGCGGCGCGTCCTCGGCCGTCGCGGACGCCTCGTCGGTGACGACCGGCAGGTCGGCGTAGTCGATCCGGATCCTGGCGGCGGCGCGGCGCGCGGTCTCGGGGTGGTCGGCGGCGACGATCGCGACCGGTTCGCCGTGGTGGCGGACCTTGCCGTGGGCGAGGACGGGGGTGTCCTGGCACTCAAGGCCGTACCGCTTCACGGCGGTCGGCAGGTCGTCGTAGGTGAGGACCGCGTAGACGCCGGGGGTGGCCAGCGCCTCGGCGGTGTCGATCGACCTGATCTCGGCGTGCGCGACGGTGCTGCGCAGGGTGTGGCCCCAGAGCATGTCCTCGTGCCACATGTCGGAGGAGTACGCGAACTCGCCGGTGACCTTGAGGGTGCCGTCGGGGCGGAGCGTGGACTCGCCGACGCCGCCCTTCGTCTTGGAGCCCTGCGTGATGTCGGTGGGCGTTCCGGTGGTTGCGGCCTTGGTTGTCGCGTTGGTTGTCGCGTTGGTTGTCGCCATGGTCAGACCGCCTCCGACTGCCGGGCGGCGGCGAGGCGGACCGCGTCGAGGATCTTCTCGTAGCCGGTGCAGCGGCACAGGTTGCCGGACAGTGCCTCGCGGATGTCCGCGTCGGACGGCGAGGGGTTGCGCTCCAGCATCTCATCGGCCGCGACCAGCAGACCGGGGGTGCAGAAGCCGCACTGGACGGCGCCGGCGTCGATGAACGCCTGCTGGATGGGGGCGAGTTGGCCCCCTTCGCCGGTCTGCGAGTCGGTGCCTTCGGCGCCCCACCGCCGGGCCTCGTCGAGCGAGATGCCGGAGGCGCCGGAGGTGGCGGGGGCGGCGGGCGTCCCCTGCGCGCCCTGCGTACCTGGCGCGCCGCAGCTGCCGTGCTCCGCCCGCTGGTTGGCGTAGTCCGCCAGGCCCTCGACGGTAACCACGTCGCGGCCCTCGACCTGGCCGGCGGCGACCAGACAGGCGCAGACGGGCAGGCCGTCGAGCCGGACCGTACAGGAGCCGCACTCGCCCTGTTCGCAGGCGTTCTTCGAACCGGGCAGCCCCATGCGCTCGCGCAGGACGTAGAGCAGGGACTCGCCCTCCCAGACGTCGTCGGCCTCCTGGGGACGGCCGTTGACCGTGAAGTTCACACGCATCGTTACGCAGCTCCTTCAAGCGTGGTGCCGGTGGCCCGGTACTGCTCCCAGGTCCAGCCGAGCGTGCGGCGGGCCATGATGCCCACCGCGTGGCGGCGGTACTTCGCGGTGCCGCGCACGTCGTCGATCGGGTTGCAGGCACCGGACGCGAGGGTGGCGAACTGCTTGGCGATCGACGGGGTGATGACCTTGCCGTTCTCCCAGAAGCCGCCCTCCTCCAGCGCCGCGTTGAGGAAGTCCTCGGCGGCGCGGGCCCGCAGCGGGGTCGGCGCGGCGGAGCCGATGCCGGTCTGCACGGTGCGGGTGTCGGGGTGCAGGGCGATGCCGAACGCGCAGACCGCGATGACCATCGCGTTGCGCGTGCCGACCTTGGAGAACTGCTGCGGCCCGGACGCCTTCTTGATGAGGACGGACCTGATCAGCTCGTCCGGGGCCAGCGCGTTGCGCTTCACGCCGGTGTAGAACTCCTCGACGGGAATGCGGCGGACGCCGCGTACCGACTCCACCTCCACCTCGGCGCCCGCGGACAGCAGCGCGGGGTGCGCGTCACCGGCGGGCGACGCGGCGCCGAGGTTGCCGCCGACAGAGCCCCGGTTGCGGATCTGGGGCGAGCCGACGGTGTGCGAGGCGAGCGCGAGTCCGGGCAGCTCGGCCCGCAGGTGCTCCATGATCCGGGTGTACGGGACGGAGGCGCCCAGCCGGACGTGTTCCTCGCCGACCGCCCATTCGCTCAGTTCGCCGATGCGGTTGAGGTCCATGAGGTACTCGGGGCGCCGGTGGTCGAAGTTGATCTCGACCATGACATCGGTACCACCCGCGAGGGGGACGGCGGTGGGGTGCTCGGCCTTGGCGGCGAGCGCCTCCTCCCAGCCTGCGGGGCGAAGGAAGTCCATACGTGGCTCTCTTCATTCGTGATCGGTCGTTCACTGGAGCCCGGGGACGGCCGGAGTCTCGACTGCTTGTCTGGCTGTGTCTGGCTCTCCGCTTCTCCGCCTGTCTCTGGCCTGTACCTGGTCGTCTACCTTGCATGCCTTGTCCGCTTTGCTCCTGCTTTGTCTCATGCGGATATTCACTAGCTGTTAACGCTGTGTGGCCCAAGTACACCGGCCGTGCTCCGTCCGGTGCAGTCACCGAAACCATGAAGGAGTTGACTGGGCGGCTTCCGGGTCTTGTAGATTCGAACAAATGGCGAGGCGGCGAACGCCCGCGGAACACCCGCTCACCAGGACGACCACAGAGATCGGCGGCGACGAGATGCGGCTGCGCGCACTGCTTGACACCGACGCGCTGGGCCTGCGGCTCCTCGGCGGCGAGGACGAGCTGGACCGGACCGTACGCGGCGTGATGACCACCGATCTGCGGGACCCGAGCCGCTATCTGTCGGGCGGCGAGCTGGTCCTGACCGGCCTGGCGTGGCGGCGTACGCCCCAGGACTCCGAGCCCTTCGTACGGCTCCTCGCGGGCGCCGGGGTGGCGGCGCTGGCCGCCGGCGAGGCCGAGCTGGGCGACATCCCGGACGACCTGGTCGGGGCGTGCCTGCGGCACCGGCTGCCGCTCTTCGCGGTGAACGAGTCCGTGGCGTTCGCGGCGATCACCGAGTACGTGGTGCGGCAGGTGTCCGGCGAGCGCGCCGGGGACCTGGCCGCCGTCGTCGACCGGCACCGCAGGCTGATGACGTCCGGCCCGGCCGGCGGCGGGCCGGAGGTCGTCCTGGACCTCCTGGGCTCGGACCTCGACCTGCGGGCGTGGGTGCTCTCCCCCACCGGGCGGCGGATCGCCGGCGCGGGCGAGCCGCTGCCCCGCGCGGCGGGCGCGGCGCTGGCGGCGGAGCATCTGGCGGCGACGCGGGCCGGGCGGCGGGCGCCGCACCGGGTGGCCGTGGGCGGGACGACGTACTCGCTGTTCCCGGTGCGCGATCTCGGACGTGGCGCGGCGGCGGCGGGCGGCGTGGACGGCACGGGTGGGGACGTACGCGAGAGCGTCCTGTCGCGGTGGCTGCTGGCCGTGCGGGCGGACGCCGGTGAGTGGGGTGCGGCGAGGCTGGATCTGCTCCAGGGCGTGACCCAGCTGATCGCGGTCGAGCGGGACCGGCGGGACGCGGCGCTCACGGTACGGCGCCGGCTCGCCCAGGAGATCCTGGAACTCGTCCAGACCGGTGCCCCGCCCGCCGAGATCGCGGCGCGGCTGCGGGTCGCGGCGCCGGTGCTGCTGCCCGGCCACGGAACGACCCCGCACTGGCAGATCGTCGTGGCGCGCGTCGACTGGGCGGGCGGGAGCGGCGGTGGCGGCGGTGGCGGTGGCGGTGGCGGTGAAGCCGATGCGGGTCCGGTCGCCCAGTCGCTGCTTGAGGAGATC
The DNA here is from genome assembly GCF_045040315.1 of Streptomyces sp. NBC_01508. NCBI lineage: Bacteria > Bacillati > Actinomycetota > Actinomycetes > Kitasatosporales > Streptomycetaceae > Streptomyces > Streptomyces sp. NBC_01508. The sequence continues at coordinate 1,273,878 of NZ_CP109419.1, forward strand.
CTGGTCGATCCGGCGACGGCGGGCATGGAGTCGGCCGACCGGATCGCGGTGGCCCACACGGGCGGCGAGGCGATCGCGCTGGTGCCGCTGCCGGTCCGGGAGCCGGTGCCCGCCGCCGACGAGGACGGTACGGATCCGGAGCCGGTGGACACGGGCCTGAAGGCGGACGTACTGCTGGCGGACGTACGCGAACCGCTGGCCGCCGGACTCGCCGACGACGGCCGGCTGACCCTGGGCGTCAGCGCGGCCGTGCGGTCGGCGGAGGGTCTGCGGGGCGCGCTGGAGGAGGCCAGGCACGCGCGGCGGGTGGCCGCGGCGCGCCCCGGCCGGGTGTGCGCCGCCGGGCACCATGAACTGGCCTCGCACGTACTGCTGCTGCCGTTCGTCCCGGACGACGTACGGCGCGCGTTCACGGCGCGGCTGCTCGACCCGCTGCGCGACTACGACCGCCGCCACCGGGCCGAACTGGTCCCGACCCTTGAGGCGTTCCTCGACTGCGACGGTTCCTGGACGCGCTGCGCGGCACGCCTGCATCTGCATGTGAACACACTGCGGTACCGAGTGGGGCGCATCGAGCAGTTGACGGGGCGCGACCTGTCCCGCCTGGAGGACAAACTGGACTTCTTCCTCGCGCTCCGGATGAGCTGACGGCGCGCGAGGCGCGCCGCGTCACAGCGTGCCCCGCGTCACGCCGTGCCATGTTGACCGCCGTCACCCGTGTCGGTCGGGAAAAGATCCAACTGGCCCGCGAGGAACGGTCCGCGGCCGCCCTCGTGGTGAACTCCCCACCGGCCGACGGCGGATGACTCTCGCTGGTCAGCCCAGGTGGCGGCGGTCATGGCCAGGCCGTCGGGGTGCGCTTTCGAAGCCCCTGACCGAGGGTCGAACGCCCCCTTGTCGACTCCTTGTTGACCAAGGCATTGTGAATTTTTTCACCTGAACTACTGGCCCGGCGTGCCGATCCGTGTTGAGATGCGAGAGAACTCAACAGCACAATGGCGCGCTCGGGGAGGGCAATGTGGCGGATACCGCCATGTCTGGTTCCGGATTCACTACCGGTGACGACCCACTCCAGACTGCGGTATGGCGGTTGCGCTCGCGCGGCTGTTGGACCGACGCAGCCGCACTGCTCGCACCCCATCCGGGAGCCGCACCGTCCCTCCAACGAGCGTCACTGCTGGTGGAGCGCTGCCTGTTCACGGGTAAGGGGTGGCCCGAGGCCGAGGACGCGCTCCGGGTCGCGGAGGCCACCGCACGCGAGGACGACGAACGGGGTGGCGCCGCCTGCGAGCGCGGCCATCTCGCGTACGCGGCCACCGTCCTCGGGGTGCGCGACCGCGCCGACGAGGCGCGGGCCGCGCTCGGCAGGGCAGCCGCGCTGCTCACGCCGACGGCGCCCGGCCGGCCGCTGCTCGACTTCCGCCGGGGACTGATCGCCGAACACCTCTCGGACTCCCCGCAGTCGGCCCTCGCCGCCTACCGGCGCGCCCACGCGGGCGCCACCGCGCACGGACAGCCGCTGCTGCTCTCCTTCACCTGGCGCCATCTGGCCGGACTCGCCCTGCGCGAGGGCGAGTTGGCGGATGCGCGGCACGGCTTCGGGGAGTCGCTGCGGATCCGTGAGGAGCTGGGCTATCTGGTCGGTACGGCCCCCGCGCTCGCCGCGCTGGCCGACGCCGAACCGGAGCCGGAGGCGACCCGGCTGCGCGCGGAGGCGGGACGCCTGTTCCGGCTGCTGGACGGCGTACCGACGTGGCTGGCGGCGCAGTTGGCGCCGAGCACGGCCGCCTGAGCCTCCGGAGCCCGCCCGGTCGCGGGCGGACGGCGCTACTGCGGGCGGACGGCGCTACTTCGCGGACACGCCCCCGGTGAGCGACCCGGACGTCGCGGGGTCGGCGTCGCCCGCCGGCGCCGGCTTGCCCGCCTGTGGCCCCGCCTTCCGCAGCAGCCTCTCCAGCGGGTGCTCCACCCACCGGTACGCCAGCCTGGCGACGGCCAGACTGATCACCATCGCCAGCAGCCAGAAGCCCGCGGTGGTGGCCAGGGACTCCGTACGGCCGTAACGGGCGAGCAGCGCGCGGATGACGATCTCGTGCACCAGGTACCAGGCGAACGACCAGTGCCCCAGCCGTACCGCCCACGCCCCGCCGAGCCCCGTCCGGCTGCCCCGCAGATCCGCCTGCGCAGCCCCGCACACCAGCAGGGCGAAGATCGGCGCGGAGAGCAACTGGGAGGCGCTGTACGGGCTGTACCAGAGGCTGTCGGGGACGGCCTCGCGCCACGGGACGAGCGCCAGATGCCAGAGCGCGACGAGGGCGATGGCCGTCGGCAGCCCGACCGGTGAACGCCAGCCGCGTTTGATGGCGAGCCCGGCGGCCACCCCGATCACGAACTGGAGCATGCGCGTCGGCGGGAAGTAGTCGAGCAGCCACACGCGGGTGGCGCCCGTCTCGATCAGCGCACTGGCGAACCACACGCCCACGAGCGCGACGGTCATCGTCACCACGACCCACAGGCGGCCCCGGCCGGACTTCATCAGCGGCAGCAGCATCAGCGGCGGGAAGACCAGATAGAACCAGGCCTCGTCGCTGAGCGACCAGGCCGCCGGGTTCGCGCCCTTCTGGATGAGCGGGTCGGGCACCCACGCGTGCACCATGAGCAGCGTCGCGAGCACGGCCTTCGTGGACACCTCCTTACCGATGGCGATCCACACGGCGACGGAGGCCGCCGACGTCACCAGCAGCAGGGGCCAGATGCGGGCGAAGCGCCGCCACAGGAAGACCTTGGCGGGCACCCGCCGGCCGTCGTACGTCCAGGCCAGTACGAAGCCGGACAGGACGAAGAAGAAGGTGACGCCGCTGCGCCCGTACCAGGTGGCCTCGCTGATCCCGGGGATCTCCCCGACCTGCCGTGACAGGTGGTAGAGCACCACGATCAACGCGGCCCAGAACCGCAGCCCCGTCAGGGACGGCAGCCGGTCCCGTCCTGACAGACCTGCCCGGTCCGTGGTGGGGACCGGCTGACGAGTACTGCTGGCGCGCATGAGTCCCGTGGTGTGGGTGGCCGGAAGATGGAGAGTGAGTGACGCTACCCGTACACACGCGCGGTGCCAAAGCCGGGGAGGTGGCCCCGCGCACGGCGGGCGGCGGTCAGCCCGCGCCGCCCGTGAAGTGCTCCCGTACGAGCGAGCGTACGACCGGCAGATCCCCGGCGATCAGCGCGTCCAGCAGGGCGGCGTGCTCGGCGGCGTCGGCGACGAGCACGGCCCTGATCGTCCTCGGCGTACCGGCGAGCGGCCACCGCGCACGGCTGTACAGGTCGTCGGCGACCATGACCAGCTGCCGGTTGCCGGAGAGGCCGAGGAGGGCGGCGTGGAAGGCGCGGTCGCGGTCCGCGTAGCCGGCGACATCGCCGCACGCCGCGGCGTCGGCGGTCGCCTCGGCCAGCGGGCGCAGTTCCGCCCAGCGCTCGGCGGCGACGGTACGGGCCAGCCCCAGCAGCACCGGGACCTCGATGAGCGCCCGCACCTCGGCCAGTTCGGCGAGGTCACGGGCGGTGCGCTCGGCGATCCGGAAGCCGCGGTTGGGCACGACCTCCACGGCGCCTTCGAGTACGAGCCGCTGCATGGCCTCGCGCACGGGGGTGGCCGACACTCCGAAGCGCTCGCCGAGCGCGGGACCGGAGTAGACCTCGCCGGGGACCAGCTCGCCGCTGACGAGAGCGGTACGGAGCGCGTCGAGGATCTGGCCGCGCACGGAGTGACGCCGCACCGTACGGCGTACGCCCGGCTCGGCGGAGGTCGCGGACGTGGTGGTGTCGGACGGGCGTGCGCCGGCGGAGGCGGACCGCCGCCGGTCGCCGGACACGGCGGTGGGCGCGTCGTGCGTGTGCTCGCCGCGCGCCTGCTCCGGAACCCGCGGGGGGCCGCCGGCCTGCGTCCGGCCGGGCGACGGCGCCGGCTGCGGGCCGCGGGCCGCCCGCGCCCGGGGCTCGGCGGGCGCGGTCGCGTCGTCGTGCGCGCCGCCCTGCTCCATCGTCCGTTCTCCTCCGGCCATCAGGTTGGTCCCGTCCGACGAGGAGGTGTGCGGCTCCTCGCCGCCTCCCCGTCCGGCTCGCGCGAATCGGACCCCCGGAGCACCATAGGCGGACAGGGTGACAGTTCACACATCATTCGTGTCGGGTAAGGTAAGCCTCACCTTCAATCGATCGCGATTCGGTGGTCCCCAGGAATGTCTGCGCACGCTCTGCTGCCCGGCCGGTTCACCTCCCCGGTCGCCGATGCCTATCGGCGGCTGACCGAGGTCTTCCCCTCGCTGGGCATCGACGAGCTGACGGACGGTGAGCGTCCGGCGGCGGACGACGGCTGGGTCGGCGCGCGGGACCTCGCGGCGGGCGGCCCCGCCGTCGACACGTTTCTCGCCTGGGACGCCGCGCAGGTGCTGCGCGACTACGGACAGCGGGCCCGCCCGGATGTCGTCGCGACCTTCGGACTGCACCGCTACGCCTGGCCCGCCTGTCTGCTGATCACCGTGCCGTGGTTCGTGAGCCGCCGGGTCCCGCGCGTCCCCGTGGAGAACGTCTCCTTCCAGCGGGCGCGGGGTCGCATGGCCGTCCGTGTCGCGGAGTTCGCCTGTCTGCCCGGCGACCCGGCCGCCGCGCTGCCGGGCGCCCGGGTCGTACCGGACGAGGAGGCGCTGCGCGCGGAGGTGCGGTCGGCGGTGGCCGAACATCTCGGCCCGGTGCTCGCCGGGTTCGGGCCGCGCATGCGGCGCCGCAACCACGCGCTGTGGGGGATGGCGACGGACGAGATCGTCGAAGGACTCTGGTACGTCGCGCATCTGCTGGGCGAGGAGCGGCGCGCGATGGCGGAGCTGGAACTGCTGCTGCCGGGCACGACGAAGCCGTACGTCGGTACGGCGGGCTTCCGTGAACTGCGCGGCCCCGGCGGCGAATCGCTGCCCACCAGGGACCGCGCGAGCTGCTGTCTCTTCTACACGCTGCGGCCCGAGGACACCTGCGTGACGTGCCCGCGCACGTGTGACGCCGACCGGGTCCGCCGGCTGACCGCGAACAGCAACTGACGCTCCTGCGGCCTTCGTCGGACCATGCCACTCGTCCAGGTGGCATGAGGGTGGGCCGAAATCGAACGCAACTCGCTCTCTCCATGCGCCCGTTCGAGCAGATCACACCTATTCGCGTGGCCCTGCGCCTCGTTGGCGTTCTCTTGTCCCGAAACCCGCTGAGCGGGGTCGCGGTTCGGCCAATATGGCGCCCGAAACGCCCCACTGCGATGCAAGGGACACCGCATGCGACTGACCGACATACCGCTCAACTGGCTGCTTCCGGGCGGCGTGATGCTCGTCGGGGTCCTGGCGGCGGTGGCAATGATCGCGCGAGGCAAGCGCGCCGGCGTCAAGACCGCGGCCGAGGACTCCTGGGAACGCAGCGAGGAGCGCCGCAGACGCAAGGAAGCGGTCTACGGCACCGCCTCCTACGTGCTGCTGTTCTGCTGCGCCGCGGTGGCCGCCGCGCTCTCCTTCCACGGGCTCGTCGGCTTCGGCCGGCAGAATCTCAACCTCTCGGGCGGCTGGGAGTATCTCGTCCCGTTCGGCCTCGACGGGGCCGCGATGTTCTGCTCCGTACTGGCCGTGCGCGAGGCCAGCCACGGTGACGCGGCGCTCGGCTCGCGGCTGCTGGTGTGGACGTTCGCGGGTGCCGCCGCCTGGTTCAACTGGGTGCACGCGCCGCGCGGTCTGGAACACGCGGGAGCGCCGCAGTTCTTCGCCGGCATGTCGCTGTCGGCCGCCGTGCTCTTCGACCGGGCGCTGAAGCAGACCCGCCGTGCCGCGCTGCGCGAACAGGGCCTGGTGCCACGTCCGTTGCCGCAGATCCGGATCGTACGGTGGCTGCGGGCGCCCCGTGAGACGTTCGGCGCCTGGTCGCTGATGCTGCTCGAAGGCGTACGCACCCTGGACGAGGCGGTCGACGAGGTACGCGACGACCGCAGGCAGAAGGAGCAGAACCGGCACCAGCGGCGTGAGCGGGAGAAGCTGGGCCGGGCGAGGATCAAGGCGCTCAACCGGCAGCACCGGGCCTGGGGGCGCGGTCGCGGCCGCCATGTCGAGGTGACGGGGACGGCGGCCGTACCGGCCGTCAGCGGCGCGACGAACTCACCGCCCGCGGTGGGGCCGGCCGCGCCGGAGCCTGTCATACCCGAACTCCGCGAACCGGACCAGTTGCCCGTACGATCCCGGCCCTCCCTTCAGGCAGTGAAGGGTTCCGAGGGCCGCACCGTTGACCTGACTGCCGAGGACGACACGCAGGCGCTGCCGCGGCTCGACTCCCTGGAGCGCAAGCTCAAGGACCTTGAGCGGCAGTTCGGCTGAGTGTCGTCCTGTCGGTCCTGAGTGGAGCCGACGCCGCGGGCACACAGACGATCGGCGTGACGGGAGACCGTCGCGCCGATCCGTCGTCCCATGCCGTCCTGGTCGTGCGCTGCCGTCGCCGTCGTGCACCGCCGTCCCGGGCCTGGTCTGGTCCGGCCTGGTCGGGCCGTCTCGGTCCTGGTCGGGCCGCTCAGGCCGTCGCGCCGTTCAGCTCGAACCAGACCATCTTGCCCAGCCCCTGGGACCGCACTCCCCAGGCGTCGGCAAGTCCTTCCACCAGGACCAGCCCCCGCCCGTGCGTCCCGTCGTCCTCGGTCGGCGCGTTCGGCGTGGGCGGGGCGTCCACGAAGTCCCGTACTTCCACCCGTAGTCGGGAATCGGCGACGGTGGCCTTGACCACCGCTCCGTGCTCGGTGTGCACCAGCGCGTTGGTGACCAGCTCGCTCGTGAGCAGCTCCGCCACCTCCGCCGATTCGCGCTCCCGCCAATGGCTCAGCAGCTCGCGCAGGGCGTGCCTCACCTCGGGCACCGCCGTGAGATCGGCGCTCTCCACTCTGCGGAGCAACTGCTTGCGCAGCAGCCGTGTCTGCTCCCCCGTGCCGTTCATGTCCCCCATCTCCCCCATGCCCCCGTTGCCTGTGCGAGCTTCGTCTCTTGAACGCTCTCCTCCAGATGCATTCCCCACTCGCCACCGGCCACTCATGGCGACGCGGGACGGTGTGACAGTGAGTGCCTGGTGCTTCTGGTGGGAAGTGAGGGGTTGCGAGATCGGCCGGACACCTGGAGTCTGCCGTTCCGAAAGGCTGAGCCGTAGACCTGAGGAGCCTTGATGCACGACGACCGCACCTTGGTGGAGGGCCGCCTGGAGCGCGCCCTTCGCCAGTTCATCCGCCCCGCGCAGTACGCGGCCCGGACGCCGCTCGCCCTCTCGGTCTGGGAGGTGCCGGGCGAGCCGGTGCCCGTGGAGCAGGCTCTCCAGGGCACGTACGCGCCGTTCGAGACCGGGACGGCGTGGGGTCCACCCTGGTCCACCAGCTGGTTCCGGCTGACGGGCTCCGTGCCGGACGAGTACGCCGGGCTCCGTGTGGAGGTGGTGATCGACCCGGGCTTCACCGGCGAGGGACCCGGCTTCCAGGCGGAGGGGATGGTCTACGACGCGGCCGGCGTGCCCATCAAGGGCGTACACCCGCGTAACCGGCACATCCCGGTCGGCGCGCCCGCCGAGGGCGGTGAGGCGGTCCATCTGCTCCTCGAAGCGGCGGCGAACCCGTCGATGCCCGGCGACTTCATGCCGTCGGCCCTCGGGGACGTGCGGACCGCCGGTGACAGCCCGCTGTACACGTTCGCCGCCGCCGACATCGCCGTGCTGGACGAGAACGTGTGGCATCTGGTGCTCGACATCGAGGTGCTGTCCGAGCTGATGGCGGAGCTGCCCGCCGACCGGTCGCGGCGGCACGAGATCCTGCGCGCCCTGGAGAACATGCTGGACGCGCTCGATCTGCACGATGTGGCGGGTACGGCGGTGGCGGCCCGCGCCGAGCTGGCACAAGTCCTGGCGAGTCCGGCCGCGCCCAGCGCCCACCGTGTGTCGGCGGCCGGGCACGCGCACATCGACTCGGCGTGGCTGTGGCCGCTGCGCGAGACCGTGCGGAAGGCGTCGCGGACGTTCGCCAATGTCACCGCGCTCGCCGGGGAGTACCCAGAGCTGGTCTTCGCCTGTTCGCAGGCGCAGCAGTACGCGTGGGTCAAGGAGCACCAGCCGCACATCTGGGAGCGGATCAAGAAGGCCGTGGCGGACGGCAATTGGTCGCCGGTGGGCTCGATGTGGGTGGAGTCGGACGCCAACATGCCGGGCGGCGAGGCGCTGGCGCGGCAGCTCGTGCACGGGATGCGGTTCTTCCGGGAGGAGCTGGGGGTCGAGACGCAGGAGATCTGGCTGCCGGACTCCTTCGGCTACACGGCCGCGTTCCCCCAACTGGCCAAGCTGGCGGGCGTGAAGTGGTTCCTCACGCAGAAGCTGTCGTGGAACCAGACCAACAAGATGCCGCACCACACCTTCTGGTGGGAGGGCATCGACGGCACGCGTGTCTTCACGCACTTCCCGCCGGTCGACACCTACAACGCGCAGTTCCACGCGTCCGAACTGGCCCACGCCGAACGGAACTTCGCCGACAAGGGCCGGGCGTCGCGCTCACTGGTCCCGTTCGGCTGGGGCGACGGCGGCGGCGGTCCCACCCGCGAGATGCTGGAGAAGGCGCGCCGGCTGAAGTCCCTGGAGGGCTCGCCGCGCGTCGAGATCGAGAAGCCCGCCGCGTTCTTCGCCGCCGCCGAGGAGGAGTACGGACAGAAGGCGCCGGTCTGGTCGGGCGAGCTGTATCTGGAGCTGCACCGGGCGACGTACACGACGCAGGCGAAGACCAAGCAGGGCAACCGGCGCAGTGAACACCTGTTGCGGGAGGCCGAGTTGTGGGCGACGGTCGCCGCGCTGCGCACCGAGTCGTACGCGTATCCGTACGACGCGCTGGACCGGCTGTGGAAGACGGTGCTGCTGCACCAGTTCCACGACATCCTGCCGGGCTCGTCCATCGCGTGGGTGCACCGGGAGGCACGGGACACCTACGCGGCGGTGCGACAGGAGCTGACGGAGATCACGGCGGCGGCGGTCGCGGCGCTCGGCGGCGGCGGTACGGCGGTGCTCAACTCCTCGCCGTACGAGCGGACCGAGATCGTCGAGGCCGACACCGCGGCCGTCACCAAGGGCGCGGCGACGCAGGCGCTGAACAGCCAGGGGCGGTCGGCGGCCCTGGTACGGGTGCCCGCGCTGGGCGCGACGGGACTGGCCGCCGCCGAACCGGCGGGCGGGACCCCGGACGTCACGACACGCGCCGCCGGCTCGGACATCACCCTCGACAACGGGCTGCTGCGGGTCACCGTCGACCGTGACGGGCTGCTCACCTCCGTACGCGATCTGACGGCCGACCGTGAGGTCCTGGCGCCCGGCAGCCGGGGCAATCTGCTCCAGCTGCACCCGGATCACCCCAACCAGTGGGACGCCTGGGACATCGACCGGCACTACCGGCACCGGCACACCGACCTCACGACGGCGGAGTCGGTGCAACTGGTCGAGCAGGGGCCGCTGCGGGCGACGGTGCGGGTGGTCCGTACGTTCGGCTCGTCGTGGATCGTGCAGGAGATCCGGCTCGCGGCCGGCAGCGGGCGGGTGGACATCGTCACCGAGGTCGACTGGCAGGAGTCCGAGAAGGTCCTCAAGGCGGCGTTCCCGCTGGACGTACACGCCGAACGGTCCACCGCCGAGATCCAGTTCGGGCATGTGCACCGGGCCACGCACGCCAACACCAGTTGGGACGCCGCCCGGTTCGAGATCTGCGCGCACCGCTGGCTGCGGGTCGCCGAGCCCGGCTACGGGGTGGCGGTGGTCAACGACTCGACGTACGGCCACGATGTGACGCGCACCGCGCACGAGGAGGGGCTGGGGACGACCGTACGGCTGACGCTGCTGCGGGCGCCGCACAGCCCGGACCCGGAGACGGATCTGGGCACGCACACGTTCCGCTACGCCCTGGTGCCCGGCGCCGAGGTGACGGACGCGGTCCGGGAGGGCCTGGCGCTCAATCTGCCGCTGCGGGTCGCGGTGGCGCCCCCGACGGCGCCGCTGGTCTCCGTCGACCATCCGGCGGTCACGGTGGAGTCGGTGAAGCTCGCCGAGGACCGCAGCGGTGATGTGGTGGTACGGCTCTACGAGTCGGCGGGCGACCGGGCCTCGGCGATGCTGCGGACCGGCTTCCCCGTCGTACAGGCCCATGTCACCGACCTGTTGGAGCGCCCGCTGCACGAGGCGGGGACGGGGGCGGGCGGTCTGCGGATCGCGCTGCGGCCGTTCCAGATCCTCACGCTGCGGTTCACGCCCGCGTAGCGCCGTCGGCCGGCGGGGTCAGGGTCGCGGCAGATTGCGCAGGTTGGAGCGCGCCATCTGCACCATGCGGCCCACCCCGCCGTCCAGCACGACCTTCCCGGCGGAGAGCGCGAAGCCCTGGACCATGTCGGCGCTGATCTTCGGCGGCATGGACAGGGCGTTCGGGTCGGTGACCACGTCGACCAGGGCCGGCCCCTTGTGCTTGAAGGCGTCCTTGAGCGCGCCCGGGAGCTGCTTGGGCTTCTCCACCCGGACGCCGAACGCCCCGGCGGCACGGGCGACGGCGGCGAAGTCGGGGTTGTGGTTGGTGGTGCCGTACGACGGCAGACCGGCCACCATCATCTCCAGCTCGACCATGCCGAGTGAGGAGTTGTTGAACAGGACGATCTTCACCGGCAGTTGGTACTGGACGAGGGTGAGGAAGTCGCCCATCAGCATGGTGAACCCGCCGTCGCCCGACATCGAGACGACCTGGCGCCCCCGGTCGATGAACTGGGCGCCGATGGCCTGCGGCAGCGCGTTGGCCATCGAGCCGTGGCTGAACGAACCGATCACGCGGCGGCGGCCGTTGGGCGACAGATAGCGGGCGGCCCAAACATTGCACATCCCCGTGTCAACAGTGAAGATCGCGTCGTCGTCGGCCACTTCGTCCAGCACGGACGCGACGTACTCGGGGTGGATCGGGACGTGCTTGTCGACCTTGCGGGTGTATGCCTTGACGACGCCTTCGAGCGCGGCGGCGTGCTTCTTGAGCATCTTGTCCAGGAACCGGCGGTCGTTCTTGATCCGCACCCGGGGCGTCAGACAGCGCAGCGTCTCGCGTACGTCGCCCCAGACCGCGAGGTCCAACTGGGAGCGCCGGCCGAGGCGTTCGGGCCGGACGTCGACCTGGACGATCTTGACGTCGGTGCCGTCGGGCAGGAAGGCGTTGTACGGGAAGTCGGTGCCGAGCAGGATGAGCAGATCGCACTCGTGGGTGGCCTCGTAGGCGGCGCCGTAACCGAGCAGTCCGCTCATGCCGACATCGAACTTGTTGTCGTACTGGATCCACTCCTTACCGCGCAGGGCGTGGCCGATCGGGGACTTGATCCGCTCGGCGAACTCCATGACCTCGGCGTGTGCCCCGGCGGTGCCGCTGCCGCAGAAGAGCGTGACGCGGTCCGCCTCGTCGATCATGTCGACCAGTCTGTCGATCTCCAGATCGCCGGGCCGCACCGTCGGCCGGGAGGTGACCAGGGCGTGCTCGATCGCCTTCGTCGGGGCGGGCAGGGAGGCGATGTCGCCGGGCAGGGTGACCACGCTGACACCGCCCCGGCCGATCGCGTGCTGGATGGCCGTCTGGACCAGCCGGGGCATCTGTTCGGGGTTGGAGATCATCTCGTTGTAGTGGCTGCACTCCTCGAACAACCGCTCGGGGTGCGTCTCCTGGAAGTAGCCGAGGCCGATCTCGCCGGTGGGGATGTGCGAGGCGAGCGCGAGGACCGGGGCCATCGAGCGGTGCGCGTCGTACAGGCCGTTGATGAGATGCAGATTGCCGGGCCCGCAGGAGCCGGCGCAGGCGGCAAGCCTGCCGGTGAGCTGGGCCTCGGCGCCCGCCGCGAAGGCCGCCGCCTCCTCGTGCCTGACCTGGACCCAGTCGATGGCCGCGTTGCGCCGGATGGCGTCCACGACGGGGTTGAGGCTGTCGCCGACAACTCCGTACAACCGGCGCACGCCCGCGCGGGCGAGGATGTCGACGAACTGCTCCGCCACGTTCTGCCTGGCCATGGAAGCGCGCCCTTCTGCTGCCGGGATTCTGCCGCCGGGGAGGCGGGCCGAGCGGTCTCGGCCCGTGGGTCCCCTCCGGCACCCGCTGTCCATCAACCCACGCCCCGTGCGGTTACGCCTCCCAGACCGCCACGGCCGTACGGTCGTCGGCATACCCCTTCACCCGCAGCCGGACGTCCGACAGATACCCGGCGAGCCCCGGCGGCCCGGCGGACGCCCAGCGTGCGGCCAGCTCGTCGCCCAGGGCAGGTTCGCCGCGCAGCGGCTCGGCGAGCCCGACGCTGGTCAGCAGGAGCGTGTCGCCCGGACGGGCGACCGAGGCGCGGAAGCGGAACGGCTCCGGCGGGGGCGGCACGGGGGCCTCCACGAGCGGCCCGGGAGGCTTGGTGATCTCCAGGTCCATCGTGAGACGGTCGCCCTCGGGGGTCCGTTCGGCGGGGGCGGGCGCGGAGCCGAAGCCGACGACCGGTGCGCCCCTGACGGCGGAGGGCTCGGGGACCAGCGGCTCCAGATCCTGCCAGGCGCCGTCCCTGAGCCGGAACAGCCCGCCGCCGCCGACGCCGAAGAAGACGCGGGTCCGGCAGTCGGGGTCGGCGGACAGCAGCAGGCAGCGCAGGCTCGCGGTGTAGTCCTCCGGTTCACGGCCCAACTCGGCGGCGCGGGCGCGCAGCTTGCCGTACGTACGGTCGGTGAGCCGGTGCAGACCGGACTTCAGATCGCCCCGGCGGCCGGCTCTTATGTCCTCGGCGAGCCTGCTGTAGCTGCGGCCCACGGCGCCGCCGATCCACCGGCAGGCGTCGGCGGCGGACAGGTGCGCGCCCTCGGTGGCGCGCGCCCCGGTGGCCACGGCGACCAGGACGAGGGCGCTCGGGCCGGTCCCGAAGCGGGCGGTGAGCAGGGCGTCCCTGCGGGGCTCGCCCCGATAGCGCGCCGAATCGCCGCGCATGGAGACGGCACGCAGGGTGTACGTGCCGTACTGGGCGCCGTCGAGCACGGTGTCGGCGACGAGCCGGTCGAGCCCTTCGGCATCGGTGGCGGGCAGCGCGATGGGCTCGGCGTCGTAGGTGGGCGGGCTGTCGCCGACGTAGCCGAGGGGGGTGGCGGGAGCGGGCGGAGGTGGGGGTGGAGGCGGCTCCGGCGGGGCCTCGGGAGCGGCGGCACGCGGGTCCGGGGGCGGCGGTGCGGGGGCGGTGACCAGCGGTGGCGCCGGATCGACGGCGCCGGGGTCGAACGCGGCGGGCGGCGGCTCCCACGGCGCCCGTGGCCGGGGCGTGAGGGGGGCCGGCGCGGCGGGGCTCGGCGCGGGGGGCGATACCTGCGGGGGCGGGGGCGTCGGTGCGGCGGGGTAGCCGCCGCGCGCCTCCCACCAGGCCGGTGGACGCGAGACGGGCGGCCCGTCGTCGCCGACGTCGTCCTCGGCGTCCGCGTCATCGTCCTCGTCGTCGTCGGCCACACCGATCGCGTCGACCGCGTGCCCGTACCGCAGCCGCGACGTCGCGTCCGGCGCGTCCGGCGCGTCCGGCATGTGTGGCATGTGTGGCGTGTGTGGCGCGCTGCCGGTGGCCGCTGCGCCGAGCGTGTCCGTCGCCGAGTCGAAACGGTCGTCGATCGTGTCGTCCGGCGTCTCGGCCGGGCCGGTGTCGGGTGCGGACTCGTCGTACAGCCGGCCCCACCAGTCGTCGGTGGTGGCGGGCCGGTCCCCCTGCTGGCTCATGCTCCTATTGTCGACCGCACGAGGCGTCAGAAAACGGGACACCGGGAAAAATAAGAGACGGGCCGGATCACCGCACGGCCGGATGTTCCCGAGTCCGCCGGGCGGCCCCACCCCCCACGGGAAGGACGCCCGGCGGACGTTCGGCAGGTCGGAGCGCACCAGGTGCGCCGACCAGGATTCGGGGCCGGAGACCGGCCGTAAAGTCGACCGTACGCCGATTCGAATCGTAATGACTCGTCGGGGTTCGACAGGAACGTCCGGCTAGTCAGTTTATCGGGCGTACGAAGACGGACACGCACCGGCCCGAGCCGGCCCGATCCGACGTGACCAGGGCATATCCCTGAGGCCTGTTGATCCGGCAATGTCGCCACATTGGCAGAGTGACGTGTGGTGCGGGGATGATGTGCGCGGCGGGTTTACGCCGTGGCCGGTATCCGCCACACCCCGCCGGGTTTGAACGTCCGTCCGGGGAGGGGTACAGGGGTGCTGGGAGCAATAGGTCTCGACGAGAGACAGGAGTCGGCGTATCGGGCACTGGTGGCGCTCGGCGCCGCCGAGGCCGCCGACCTGGCGCATCGGCTCGCGCTGCCCGAGCAGGACACCGAGCGCGCGCTGCGCAGACTGGAGCAGCAGGGGCTCGCCGCGCAGTCGTCGGCCAGGACGGGGCGCTGGGTGGCCGCGCCGCCCGCCGTCGCCCTGGGCGCGCTGCTCACCCAGCAGCGCCACGAGCTGGAGCGGGCCGAGCTGGCCGCCGTGCTGCTCGCGGAGGAGTACCGCGCGGAGTCGGCGGGTCCCGCCGTGCACGATCTGGTCGAGGTGGTGACGGGCGCGAGCGCGGTGGCACACCGTTTCCACCAGCTCCAGCTGGGGGCGACCGAGGAGATCCGCGCGCTGGTCACCGGCCGGCCGGTGGTGGTGACGGGGATCGACAACGAGTCCGAGGAGCGGGTGGTGACGCGCGGCGTCCGCTACCGCGTGGTGATCGAACGCGAGGTGCTGTCGCTGCCCGACGGGATCACCGAGCTGGCGGCCGCTCTCGGCCGTGACGAGCACGTACGGGTCGTGGACCGGGTGCCGACCAAGCTGATGATCGCCGACGGCGCCCTGGCGATGGTGCCGTTGACGGCGGGCGACGCGGAGCCCGCGGCCCTGGTCGTCCACGCCAGTGGGCTGCTGGAGTCGCTGTCGGAGCTGTTCGAGGCGGTCTGGCGCGACGCGCTGCCGCTGCGGCTGGTGCCGGGCGGGCGCGGCGCGGGGATGACGGTGGCCCAGGACACGGCCGAGGGGCCGGGCGAGACCGATCTGGAGGTGCTGTCGCTGCTGCTCGCGGGGATGACGGACGCGAGCGTCGCCAAACAGCTGGATCTGGGGCTGCGGACCGTGCAGCGCCGGGTGAAGGGCCTGATGGAGCTGGCGGGTGTGACGACGCGGCTCCAGCTGGGCTGGCACGCGTACGAGAAGGGCTGGGTGGCGCGCGAGCCGCGGGAGTGAGCGGACGGGGCGAGCCGCCCGCGTGCCGCTCGGACCGGGATCCGGCACTCTTGGCAGATGGACGTGTGGCAGCTGGTGCTGGTGGGTCTGGTCATGCTGCTGGGCGTCATCGGCGTGCTGATTCCCGGGGTGCCGGGACCCGCCATCGTCTGGGCCGCCGTGGTCTGGTGGGCGCTGAGCACCACCTCGGCCACCGCCTGGGCGGTACTGATCGCGGCCACGGCCCTGCTGCTGCTCAACCAGGCCCTCAGACCCCTGCTGCCGTCCCGGCGCACCCGCGAGACCGGCACCCGGCGGCGCACACTGCTGGCCGGCGGGCTGGCCGGGATCGTGGGCTTCTTCGTGGTGCCGGTACTGGGTGCGGTGCCGGCCTTCGTCGGGGGCATCTACGCGGTCGAGCGCGCCCGCCTGGGCAGCCACCGTGACGGCTGGGCCTCGACACGTGCGGTGATGCGGTCGGCGGGCTATCCGGTCCTGGTGGAACTGTTCTGTTGCCTGCTCGTGGCGGGCGCCTGGCTCGGCGTGATGATCTGGGGCTAGGGTCTTTCGTTTGGATCTTCGGGGATCGGCCCGGGGCGTCCGGTGCGGTGCGTCGCAAGGCGGAGGATCGGCCTCGTACTGGACGTACTCGGATGCCTTCGAAAACGCCGACAACGAAGCGATGTGCCGCACCAGGCGACCCGGACCCCCGAAGATCCGCCGCACAGGACCTAGTTCGTCGGCCGGCTGCCTGCGTAACGCGTCGTACATGGACAGCGCTTCGGACTGCCGCCCGGCCCGGTACAGGGCCCGCAGTTGGACGGCGCGCAGTCGCTCCCGCAGCGGGTGGCGGACCGCCAGCTCGCCCAACTCCCCGATCATCGTGCTGTGTTGGCCTAGTTCGAGGCGGGTCTCGGTGAGCGTTTCCAGGGCAGTGAGGCGCTGCCCGTCACGGCGTTAGGCCGCGGCGCGCAGGAACTCCAGGTCACCCAGGTCCGCGAAGGCTTCCCCCGTCCACAGCTCCAGAGCTTCGGTCAGCAGATCCGCCCGGGTGCGCGGGTCCTCGGTGCCGTACGCGGTGGTGGTCAGGTCGGTGAACCGGTGGGAGTCCACATCCCCGGGGCCCGTACGCAGCAGATATCCCGGGGGCCTCGACTCCACCAGCGTCTCGGCCCCGGGTTCGGCCCGTGCCAGGGCGCGGCGTAGCCGCGAGACCTTCGTCTGCAGGGCACCGGCAGGATTTCCCGGCAGACGCTCGCCCCACAGATCGTCCACGAGCCGGTCGGCCAAGACCGGCTGTCCCGCGTGGACGAGCAGAACGCCCAGCAAGGCGCGCACCTTCGCCTCAGGGACGTCGACCGGGTGGCCGGCAGTTGTCCAGGCGGTCAGCGGGCCGAGCACCGAGAAGTACATGGCCGCACGGTATCCGGCCGGCCGGCAGCCGCCGTCCGGGAACCGACAGCGCACCGACAGAGTCCCGCCAGCGCCGGTCGGCACAGTGAGGGCACACCGAACGAACCGTCCGGTGCGGTCAGCCGAAGAGACAACGGGCGAGGAGACACCTCATGTCGGAGAACGAGAACCACGAGCAGTCCACGGTGTCGGTGATCGGCCTGGGACAGATGGGGACCCGGCTCGCCGGCTCGCCCAGGCATTCCTCACCGCCGGCTACGCCACGACCGTTTGGAACCGCTCCGCCGCGAAGGCCGACGCACTCGTCGCCCAGGGCGCCGTCCGTGCGGCGACCGTCGAAGAGGCGGTCGCGGCCGGCTCACTGGTAGTCGGCGCCATGCTGGCCATCCCCGAGACCGTCGCCACCTCGGAGGGCTTCTTCCTCTACAGCGGTGCCCAGCGTGCCTTCACCACGTACCGGCGCGAGCTGGAAGTGATGGCGCCGGCCCACTACTTCGGCACCGACCCCGGCTCCGCGGAGATCCACGACCTGGCTCTGCTGGGCACGGGGTACGCGGCCCTCACCGGGTTTCTGCACGCCGCGGCGGTGCTCGACCCGGTCGGTACCAGCCCCGAGGTGTTCGCCCCGCTGGCGGCCCATGGCTTACGGGATAGTCGGGTTCCTGCCCGAACTGGCGCGCGAGGCGGGAGAAGCGGCGTATGCGGGCGGAGTCTCCACGGTCGACCTCAACCGGACCGGGGTCGACAGCCTCATCGAGCTCAGCAGAGCCGGCGGCATAGCCACCGACGTCCATGAGCCGCTGAAGGCCCTGCTCGACAGGCGGTCGGCCGACGGCCACGGGCAGGACAGCATCTCCAGCGTGTTCGAGCTGCTGAGAGCACGAGGCACCGCGGCACCGCAGCACCGCAGCACCGCAGCACCGCAGCACCGCAGCACCGCAGCACCGCAGCGCCGCAGCGCCGGAAGGCTGCCCGCAGCGGTGCCTCCAGCCTCGACTACACATCGGATCTCTCCCACCATATTGACGCGATCCAGCCCCGCGTCTACCTTCCGTCCAGGAATAGCTCGGATGAATCGGCATAGTCAGAGCCGTCAAACCTGCCGGGAGGCGCCATGGCAACGACCCCGTCCCGAAGAGACGTTCTCGCCGGCGGTACCGCGATCGGCGGCGCGTTCGTCGCCGGGGGCGTGGCCGCCGTCCCCGCGCGGGCGGCGGGGGCCTCCCGTACGCCGTCGCCACCCGCACCCGCGGCACCCGCCCTCGCCGCCGTCGAACCGCACGCGGCGGAGGACAGCTGGCGCGGTGTCCTGGACGACGCCGATCCACTCTGGCGGAGGATGCCCGCGACGTGGTTCGAGGGACCGTTCCTCGGTAACGGCTTCCTCGGCTCCGGCATCTACGCCGAGCCGGGCGAGAACGCGGTGCGCTTCAATGTCCAGCACTCCGAAGTGCAGGACCACCGACCGGAGTTCGGTTCGCTGTTCGGTCTCGCGCGGCTGCCCATCGGGCACTTCACCCTGGAGCCCGTCGGCACGATCACGGGTGTCGACTGGCGACTGCGGCTCCGTGACGCCGAGTTGACCGGCACGCTCACCACCGACAAGGGCACGCTGCGGCTGCGCGCGTTCGTCCACACGGCGACGTCCGTCCTCGCGGTCGAGATCACGCCGAGCGGCGGCGAGCGCGACTTCCGCTGGGTCTTCCACCCGGCCGAGTCGATCAGTCCGCGCGCCGCGCACAAGCCGGCCCCCGAGGGGTACGCGGCCAATCCACCGGCCGTGATCGAGCAGCACGGCGACGGGCTCGGCCAACTGACGGCCGCCGTCCAGCCGTTGCTCGCGGGCGGCCAGCATGTCACCGCGTGGCGCGAGCGCGAGCGGAACGGCGGCCGCACGCTGTATGTGTCGGTGGCGCACTCCCACCCGCGCACCACGGCACGCGACCGGGCGCTGCGTACGGTGCGGGCCGCCGCGCTCGCGCCGTACGACCTCCTCGTCCTGCCGCACCGCGTGCGGTGGCAGCGCTTCTACCGCAAGAGCTTCCTCTCACTGCCCGACGCGCGGTTGCAGAGCTTCTACTGGATCCAGCTCTACAAGGTCGCCTCCGCCGCCCGCGGGGACGCGCCCGTGATGGCGACCTGCGGGCCGTGGCTGGAGAGCACGCCCTGGCCGGCCACCTGGTGGAATCTCAACGTGCAGTTGGAATACTGGCTGATCCACGGTTCCAACCATCTCGAACTCGACGCCGTCACCCGCGCGTTGGGCGAGTTCCGGGACCAGCTCACGGCGGAGGTCCCGACGCCGTACCGGACCGACTCGGCCGCCGTCCCCCGTACCACCGACGCGCGGCTGGTCAACGGCGGCCCCACCCCGCCCGACCAGGGATTCGGCGTCGGTGTGCCCGGCCAGGACCCACCGACACCCGAGGTCGGCAATCTCACCTGGGCGCTGCACAACGTGTGGCTCAGCTACCGCCACACGATGGACGAGTCGATCCTGCGCGACGTCCTGTTCCCGCTGCTGCGCAAGGCCGTCAACTACTACCTGCACTTCCTCGACCCCGGGCCGGACGGCAAGCTGCATCTGCCCGCGACGTCGTCGCCGGAGTACGGCGTCAACTCCCCGGACTGCAACTACGACTTGATGCTGCTGCGCTGGGGCTGCCGCACGCTGCTCGAATCCGCCGAACTGCTGGGCGTCAAGGACCCGTTGGCGCCGCGCTGGCGGGAGGTGGTGGCCAAGCTGGTGGCGTATCCGACCGACGACAACGGCTTCATGATCGGCGCGCGGGTGCCGTTCGCCAAGTCGCACCGGCACTACTCGCATCTGCTCGCGGTCTATCCGCTGTACGAGGTCACCGGGCGCACCCCCGAGGAACGCGCGCTGATCGAGACGTCCCTCGCGCACTGGATCAGCTTCGAGGGCGCGCTCCAGGGCTACACGTTCACCGGGGCCGCCTCGATGTCGGCGCTGCTGGGAAAGGGGGAGGACGCGCTCGGGCATCTGGGCGAGCTGATGAGCCGTTTCATCCAGCCCAACACGATGTACAAGGAGTCGGGTCCGGTCATCGAGACCCCGCTGTCGGCCGCCCAGTCGCTGCACGACATGGTCTGCCAGTCGTGGGGCGGTGTGGTGCGGGTCTTCCCCGCGGTGCCCGCCGAGTGGCGCGAGCTGGTGGTGCACGACTTCCGTACGCAGGGCGCCTTCCTGCTCAGCGCGGTCCGCGAGGAGGGCCGTACCCGCTGGGTGAGGATCGCCAGCGAGGCGGGCGCGCCGTGCGTCGTACGGCACGGCATCGAGGGGCCGGTCGACGTGCGTGACCGGCGGGGCCGGCCGCTGGCGTACGAGGAGTCGGCCGACGGGACCGTACGGATCGACCTGCGCGAGGGGGACGCGGCGCTGATCACCGCGGCCGGTGACCGGCCGGACCTGCGTATCCGGCCGGTCGAACCGAACGCTCCGGCGGCTCGGTGGGGGCTGCCCTCCTGAGAGCCCGAGCCGCCGGACAGGACGGGGCCGATCGGCGAATCGGCGAATCGGCCGATCGGCGGATCAGCAGAGCGGGACGCCGGGGAGCTGGGCGGCCGGGTGGTCGACGTAGATGTTCGAGATGAAGCCGCCCTGGTCGCGCAGCTTGCTCCACCAGTTGTTGCTGTAGCCCTCGGCGTTCACGGTGTCGCCCTGCTTCTGGCACAGGACGTGGACGTTGGTGGGGCCGGCCAGCCGGGTCACGACGGCGGCGTTCAGCCGGGCGTCGGCGCGCACGCTGACGCCGGTGCCCCAGGTGGTGAAGGGGGTGCCGCCGCCTGGGCCGCAGCCGTTGTCACTGGTGAGGAAGTGCTGGTTGTAGCTGCCGGGGTAGGGGAGGCCGCCGCCGTTGATGACGATGTTCTGCCCGACGCCGTTGAGCAGCTGCTCGTAGTGCAGGTGGGGGCCGGAGGAGTTGCCGCTGGAGCCGGTGGTGCCGATCTGCTGGCCCTGGTTGACGAACTGTCCACTGGCCACCGAGTAGGAGCCGAGGTGGAAGTAGTACGTCGTCCAGCCGCCGCCGTGGTCGATGGAGATGTAGTTGCCGGCGCCGCTGGGCTGGCTGTGCCGGGTCGCGGTGCCGGCGGCCGACGCGAGGGCCGGGGTGCCGTTGGTGGTGCCGCCGTCGGCGCGTACGAAGTCCAGCGCGCGGCGGACCTCGGCGGAGTGGTGGCTGTAGGTCCAGCGCTGCCCGCAGGGGTAGGGGGCCTTGAAGTTGGGCCCCGCCGCCGCCGCGACCGTGTCGGCGGGCCTGGCTTCGGCGGCTTCGGCCGCGCCGGCGGGTACGGTCAGCATCCCGACGAGTACGAGGAGCGCACCGGCGAATGTGGTCGATAGGCGTCTGAGACGGGTCACGAGTGCTCCCGGGTGTGGGGGAAGCAGCCGATCGGGCGGGCGGGCCGCGACCGCTGCGAGACCCGGCAAAAGTAGCGACGGGCGCAGTGCCTCACAACGGCTGGGCAGCGCCTTTCGTCGGAGCTGAAATGTCTTGCCCCTGACAAGTTGACACTCCACCATGGCGTCGACGCCGCAGGTGCGGCAGAGTGCGTCCCGCCTGCCCACCCCCGCCCACCCCCACTGACACAACTTCACAAGTCACCTGCATGCCGCAGGAGTTGACAGCTCCTCACCCCGCCTTGCCCCCACTTGTGCGCGTAGGTCCCCCACCCGCGCACCACAGAGCGGAGAGAAGACCGATGACCTCGATGACCTTCAGGACAGGCTGGAAACGCGGCCGGGCCGCGCTCCTCGGCACGGTGGTCGCCGCGTCGCTGGCCCTCACCGGCCAGCCGGCGACCGCCGCGCCCTACCCCGGCGGCGGTTCCGCGGCCGGGCCGGGCGCCGCCCCGGACGCCGGCTCCGGCGCCATGAACACCGCGTTCTCGAAGGCCGCCGCCGAGTTCGGCGTACCCCGTGATCTGCTCGTCGCCGTCGGATACGGCGAGACGCACCTCGACGGCCACGGCGGCAGACCGAGTCAGGCCAACGGCTACGGCGTGATGCATCTGGTCAGCCAGCCGAAGCACCGGACGCTGGAGCGGGCCGCGAGGCTCACCGGCGCGTCCGTGGCCGAACTCAAGAAGGACACGGCGGCCAACATCCGCGGCGGCGCCGCCGTCCTGCGCGCCGTCGCCGACGGGCAGGGCATGGACGCCGCCGACCGCGGTTCGCTCGCCGAGTGGTACCCGGTCGCCGCCGAGTACGGCGCCGCGACGAACGACCGGACGGCGCGGCTGTACGCGGACACCGCGTACGACCTGCTGAACAAGGGACTGCGCGCGCAGGCCGCCGGTAACGAGCAGATCCTCGTCGAGGCGCGGAAGGTGACACCGGACCGCGGCAAGTACGCGAGCGTCACCTCCGACCTCGGCGCGCTGAGCGACGACTACCCGGCGGCCCTGTGGGTCCCGGCGAGCACGTCGAACTACCAGAGCGGCCGTACGGCGGCGATCAACAAGGTCGTCGTGCATGTCACCCAGGGGTCGTACGCCGGCTCCATCAGCTGGTTCCAGAACCCGTCCTCGCAGGTCAGCGCCCACTACGTGATCCGCTCCTCGGACGGCCAGGTCACCCAGACGGTCCGCGACGCCAACACCGCCTGGCACGCGCGCTCGGCCAACGCCAGCTCCATCGGCATCGAGCACGAGGGCTTCGTCGCCGACCCGTCCTGGTTCACCGACTCGATGTACCGCTCGTCGGCCGCGCTGACCCGTCACCTCACCTCGAAGTACGGCATCCCGCGGACCCGCGCGGGCGTCGTCGGCCACAGCGAGGTGCCGGGCAACGACCACACCGACCCCGGTGCGAACTGGAACTGGGACTACTACATGTCCCTCGTCAACGGCGGCGGCGGTGACCCCGGCCCCGGTCCCGGTGGCAGCTCGTTCCCCACGTGGGGCAGCGGCGTGAGCATCCGTCAGGAGGCGGCGACCACCTCGGCGCAGGTGGCCGGACTGGCCGGGCCGACGTCGGTCAAGGTCCAGTGCCAGAAGCGCGGCGAGCTGGTCAACTACCAGGGATACAGCAACGACGCGTGGTCGTACCTGCCGGACTACGGCGGCTACATCTCGAACATCTTCATCGACGTCTCGGACGCGTGGCTGCCGGGTGTGCCCAACTGCTGAGCGTTTCGGCCGTGGTTGACGCATCACCGCCTCAGGGGGCAGGGCCGTCCAGCAGCGCCTTGCCCAGCTGAGTGCGGTGGTGCATCACCCGGTTGCCGTGCCGGTGGGAGGTGAGCAGGCCCGCCTCGCGCAGTACGGAGGCGTGGCGGCTCGCCGTCGACGGAGCCATCCGCAGCGCCCCCGCCAGACCCGTCGTCGTCATCGGCCGGTCGAGCAGTTCGAGCAGCCGGGCGCGCGAGGTGCCGATCAGCTGGGCCACCGGAGGCGTCGCCCCACCCTGCCGGGAACGCACCAGCCAGCCCGGCGCCGGGGAGAGCGGGTGGACCAGCACCGGGGGCAGTTCGTCGTCGACCAGGGCCAGCGGCGTACCCACGCAGAAGAAGCCCGGAATCAGCGTCAACGTCTGCCCGGACAGCTGGAGTTCGCGGTGGACGGGGTACGGCGTGCGCAGGATGCCCTCCTCGCAGCGCCAGCCGGGCATGGACTCGTAGCTCGCCACCAGCCCCTCCGCTCCCCCGGTCAGCGCCGCCTCGGCGCGCCGGGAACGGTCGGCCGCGGCCTGCGCGCGGATGGCGGGCAGATACGGCACCACGGCGACCGAGTAGTAGCGCCGCAGCGCCGATCCGAGCCAGCGCAGCGCCTCCGCGTCGCCCTCGGCCAGCCGCCGTACGGTGGCCGGGACCGGCCCACGTCTGCGCGCGTGGAGTCGTGTGAGGTCGGCGGCCAGGCGCTGACGGGGAGTTGACAGCAGCCGGTCCACACCGATGTCGAGGTCCAGCTCGCCGCGACCGGGGGTGAGGAAGTCGGGGAAGTACTCGGCCGACGGGCAGAGCAGCGTCAACTCCCTTACCAGCGCGGCGAGTTGCGCGCGTTCCAGGGCCGCGCGGACCTCACGCCGCCAGGGCGCGAAGGCGGGCGGGACGTGCCGGTTCTGGAGCAGATGGAGGCTGAGCGCGGCCTCCCACAGGGCGTCGGCGCCGTCCGCCACGCGCAGCCGGTTCAACTCCCGTCCGCGGAGATCGACTCGCAGCACCTTGGACTCCCCCGGAAAGCCTGTGCGTTCAGGGCCCGGATTCTAGGGCGTGTTGCGAAAGTAGCGCCGTCCGCCCGAAGGGCGGGGCCGACGGCGTCTGGTGCGTGCGATCGCAAGGCGGAGGATCGTTCTCGTACTGGACGTACTTGGATGATTCCGACAACGCGGCGAGTGCGCGTGCCAGGCGTCGTCGGCCAGGCGGGACTTTCGCAACACGCCCTAGTACTGCAACCGCGTTTGCAGTGACGACGTGACGTCGTGGTCGTTGTGCTTGTCATGGGTGGGGACCTCGAAATCGGTGACGTGCGGCGGTGGGCGGTGGGGCTGGAAGAGGTGCACGAGCGGTTTGTGCACCGTTTTCAGCGTTCGGAGCCCCGCGAGTCGGCGCTGGCTTACATGCGCGGGTTGGTGTCGTCGCTGGAGCGGAAGAACGCGTGGACGGTCGCTGAGCGCGCGGGGCATGACCGGCCGGACCGTTTGCAGAGGCTGCTCAATACGTGTGACTGGGATGCCGACGAAGTCCGCGACGATGTGCGGGAGTTCGTGATGGAACATCTCGGTGACCGGCAGGCGATCCTGGTCGTGGACGACACCGGGTTCTTGAAGAAGGGGTCCGCTCGGCCGGTGTCCAGCGCCAGTACACGGGCACGGCGGGCCGGATCGAGAACAGCCAGGTCGGCACGTTCCTGGCCTACGCCACCGAGGTCGGCCACACGCTGATCGACCGGGAGCTGTACCTGCCCGCGTCCTGGACCGAGGACCGGGACCGCTGCCGCACCGCGGCGATCCCCGACGAGGTCACCTTCGCCACGAAGATCGAGCACGCCAAGGCCATGATCGAACGGACCCTCGCAGCCCGGGTGCCGTTCGCGTGGCTGACGGCCGACGAGGCATATGGGCAGGTCAAGGGGTTGCGCTACTGGCTGGAACAGCGTGGGGTGTTCCACGTGCTGGCCACCCGTCGGACCGACACTGTCGTAACCGCCTCCCGCATGGACCATGTCGTGGAGGAACTGGTGGCGGGCCTGCCCCGACAGGCATGGAAACGCCGCTCGTGCGGGTCGGGCGCCCACGGCGAGCGGGTCTACGACTGGGCCCGGGCACCGATCCGGCCCTGGCGTGAGGAGGGCGTCGAGCACTGGGTTCTGGCCCGTCGCAGCGTCACCGATCCCACCGGGATCGCCTACTACGTGTGCTTCGCACCCGAGGGCACCACCTTGAACACACTGCTGGTGGTGGCCGGCCGCCGGTGGACGATCGAGGAATGCTTCCAGACCGCGAAGAACGAGTGCGGCCTGGACCACTACCAGGTCCGCAAGTACCACGCCTGGTATCGGCACATCACGCTGGCCATGGCGGCCCACGCCTACCTGGCAACGGTCCGTGCGCAGGAGCTGAAAAAGGGGGCTCACGATCCGCTGACCAGTACCTTGTCCCACTGAGCCTGCCCGAAATCCGCCGCCTGACCGCCCACCTCACCGCACGACTCCTGCCCTCACTCGCCCAGGTCCTGCACTGGTCCCACTGGCGGCGACGAGCACAGCACCGAGCACGCGTCAGCCACTACAAACGACGAGGCCACAGCCCGTGACTAAACCATCGTCACAGCAAACACGGTTGCAGTACTAGTGCCCCTCCCGGCAAGCTGGGACGGGTCGCGCGGTCATCGCGGTCGCGGGCGTGTGAGGCTGGAGGCATGACCGAATTCAGCGAGGCCGAGCGCGTGTACCTCTCCTCCCAGCGGCTGGGCAGGATGGCGACCGTCGACCCGAAGGGCCAGCCGCAGGCCAATCCGGTGGGCTTCTTCCCGCAGGCGGACGGCACGATCCTGGTCGGCGGGTACGCGCTGGGCACCACCAAGAAGTGGCGGAACCTCCAGTCCAATCCCCGGGTGGCGCTGGTGGTGGACGACGTCGTGAGCGTCAAGCCGTGGAAGGTGCGGGGCGTGGACATCCGGGGCGAGGCCGAACTGCTCACCGGGCCGCACGAGTTGGGGCCGCACTTCAGCGAAGAGCTGATCCGGATCCATCCCCGGAAGATTCACAGTTGGGGGCTGGAGGACGTGAGCTGACCGCGGCTCTCAGGCGGCCGTGGCGCTCGCGTCGGTCGCAGCACTCGTGGCGCTCGGGACGTTCGCGTCGGTCGCGGCGCTCGCGGCGTTCGCGGCGTTGGCGCGCAGGTGACTTACGGCGTACGAACGCCACGGCCGCCACGCCGCGTGATCCCGCTCGCCGTCCGGGGCCACGTCCGGATCGCCCAGCGCCCGCATCCGGATCAGCGCCGCCGTCCGCGCCGTCATGCCGGGCACGGTGAGCAGCGCCCGTTCGGCCTCCTCGCGGCTCGCACCGGGGTCGAGCCGTACGGTGCCGTCGGCGAGGGCGGTGGCGAGCCGGCCGGCCGCCGGGTCGTCGACCAGCGCGGCGGGCGCGGGGAACAGCCGGGTGAGCGTGCCGCACGGCTGCGCGACCCGGTCCCCGTACGCCGCGACGAGGCGCGACGCCCCGGCGCGGCCCAGATGGACGCGGAGCGCGTACTCGTCGGGGTCGGCGGTTCCCGGCGCGCGCAGGCCGGGGCGGGCCTCGACCAGGGGGGCGAGGAGCGGGTCGGCGCGGAGGCGTTCGTCCACGGCGTACGGATCGGCGTCGAGGTCCAGGAGCCGGCGCAGCCGTTGGACGGCGGTGGTGAGGTCGCGCAGGTCGGTGAGGTGGATCCGGGCCTCCAGCCAGCCGGCGCGCGGGCCGTGGGTGGACGGCGGCGCTTCGTCGACCGAGACGACACCGGGGCCGTGCGGCAGGCGCAGGGTGCGCCGGTAGGTGCGCGCGCCCGGCTCGCCGATCACCTCCTCGACGCCGGGCACGGCCTCGTCGGCGAGCAGGTCGAACATGGCGCGCGCCGCGTAGACGCCGCGGTAGGCGAGCCGTAGCGGAATACCGGCGAGAGAGGGCGCGGCGGGGGTGCCGGCGGGGCCGGGGCGGGCGGCGCCGCGCATGCCCCTGCTGGTGCCGCCGCTCATGCCGTGGCCGGACTCGGCGCGCAGGCCGCTGGGTGTGCGGGCGTAGATCTGCCGGATCGTGTCGTTGAACTGCCGCACGCTCGCGAACCCGGCGGCGAAGGCGATCTCCGTGACCGGCAGGACGGTGGTCTGGAGCAGCGTCCGCGCGGTGTGCGCGCGCTGCGCGCGGGCGAGGGCGACAGGCCCGGCGCCGAGTTCGGCGGTGAGCTGGCGCTGGACCTGCCTGGCGCTGTAGCCGAGCCGCCCGGCCAGTCCGGGTACGCCCTCGCGGTCCACGACCCCGTCGCCGATCATCCGCATGGCGCGGCCGACGACATCGGCCCGTACGTTCCACTCCGCAGACCCGGGCACGGCGTCCGGCCGGCACCGGCGGCAGGCGCGGAAGCCGTTGCCCTGGGCCGCGGCGGCGGTGGGGTAGAAGCGGACATTCTTCCGCTTCGGGGTGACCGCCGGACAGCTGGGCCGGCAGTAGATGCCGGTGGTCTCGACGGCGAAGAAGAACACGCCGTCGAACCGCGCGTCGCGGCTGGCCACCGCCTCGTACCTGGTCTCTTCGTCCATCACACCGTCCAGTGTGCGCCGCCGCCGAGGACCGCACTCGCGGGATTCGGACGGAGAGGTTTCACCGGGTCCGTCCGGCGGGCCGGTTCGTCCTCAAGCACCGGACGGACCGTTGTGTTCTGCCCTCAAACACCGGACGGGCTTCAAGGCCCGTCCGGCATCGAGAACGAACGCGCCTACCGGATACGCCCGCGCTTGGCCTCCATCGCCGCGCGCCCCTCCGCGCCCTTGAGCCGCCAGTCACGCCGGAGCTCCGCCCTCATGCGGGCGTCGGTCTTGGCGACGATGCGCTTGTTCTCCCGCAGCAGCTTGCGGTAGCTCTCCAGCCGCCGCTCGGGCAGCGAACCGTCCGCCAGCGCGGCGAGCACGGCGCAGCCCGGCTCGCTGCCGTGGGCGCAGTCGTGGAACCTGCACCCCTGGGCCAGCTCCTCGATCTCGGCGAACACCTGCCCCACGCCCTGCCCGGCGTCCCACAGCCCGACACCGCGCAGTCCGGGTGTGTCGATGAGTACGCCGCCGCCGGGCAGCACGAGGAGATTGCGGGTGGTCGTGGTGTGCCGGCCCTTCCCGTCGATGTCACGGGTGGCCCGCACCTCCATGACGTCCTCGCCGAGGAGCGCGTTGGCGAGGGTCGACTTGCCGGCGCCCGAGACACCGAGCAGCACGCTCGTACCGCCGCCGACGACGGCGGACAGCACGTCGACGCCCTCCCCCGTGGCCGCGCTGACGGCGAGCACCTGCACGCCGGGCGCCGTGGTCGCGACGTCCTCGACGAGATACGAGAGACCGGTCGGGTCCGGTACGAGGTCGGCCTTGGTGAGCACGACGAGCGGCTGCGCGCCGCTCTCCCAGGCCAGGGCGAGGAAGCGCTCGATCCGCCCCAGGTCCAGCTCGACGGCGAGCGGTACGGCGATGATCGCCTGGTCGACGTTGGCCGCGAGGATCTGGCCCTCGGAGCGCTTGGACGAGGTGGAGCGTACGAAAGCGGTGCGACGCGGCAGCAGCGTACGCACGTACCGGGGGTCACTGCCGGGGTCGGCGGCGACCCAGTCCCCGGTGCACACGACCTTCAGCGGGTCGCGCGGAACGACGAACTCGGTGTCGGCCCGCACCGTGCCGCCGGGCGTGACGACATCGCACTGCCCCCGGTCGACCCGCACGACACGGCCAGGCAGCAGGCCCTGCGCGGCGTACGGGGTGAACTCCGCCTCCCAGCCCTCGTCCCAGCCGTACGGGGCGAGCGGATGCGCAGCGGAGGAAGCCTCATGAGAGGCGAGAGAGAAAGACAACGGGAAACCCTTCACAAGGGCGGCCCCGGCGCGCGCACCGATAGGGGCGCGGAAAGAAGGAGAAGGTCAGCCGGAGACCACGGAGGTGACATGAACGATCAGCTGATTGCGGGCAACGCCCATCGCGGAAACAGCCATCGGTACACACCTCCTGGATCACACACACGGCCGACGGGACCTGGTCGGTCCGTCAGGAACACGAGGGAACCTAGTCCCTTCCGTACGGGGCCCGCCACCCATTTTTCCGGCGCCGGTGGCGACACGCCCGGCCCACTGTGGTGGGCCGGGCGCTGATTCACCTCGCCGGTGGGTCAGTGGCGGCCCGGCTTCGCCGGGATCAGCAGCGCGACGACGACCGCCGCCAGGGCCGCGACGACGGCCGAGACGGTGAAGGCCCGCTCGAACCCGGCAACCGTGCCGCCCGCCAGGCTCACCGCCGCGAGGCTGGAGACGACGGCCGCGCCGATCGACGCGCCGAACTCGTGGAAGGTGCTGACGATGCCCGAGGCGAGCCCGGCCTGGTGCGGCTCGACCTGGCCGAGCGCCGTCGCCGACGCCACGACGAAGAGCGAGCCGATCCCGGCCGCGGCCAGGCTGACGCCGATGACGACGGCGAACGTTCCGGCCCAGAGCACCGGGACGACGAGCCCGGCCGCGGCGATCACCATCCCGGTCACCCCCACCGGGCGGGCGCCGAGGCCGCCGATGACGCGGCCGGCCGTGTGGGCACCGGCCATCGTGGCGAGCGCCACCGGGAGGAAGAGCAGCCCCGTCTCCAGCGCGCCGTGTCCGCTGTACTCCTGCAAGTAGAAGGACCCGAGGAAGAAGACCGCCACCATCAGCGCCGTGCCGGTGAGGATGACGAACGTACCCGCCGTCACTGGGCGGCGGAACAGCAGGCCGAGGTCCATCAGCGGTGATTTCGCGGCTCGTTGCCAGGCCCCGAAGACCAGGTACAGCACGACCGCGGCCGCGGCGAGGCCGAGCGTGCTCGCGGCGCCCCAGCCGCGGTCGCCCGCGTTGATCAGCGCGTAGATGCCCACGCCGGTCGCCCCGGTCACCAGGAGCGCACCCGGCACGTCGAGGCGCGGGCGCCCGCCCTCGGGCCGCGGCAGTGACGGCAGCAAGCGGGGCAGGACCACCAGGATGGCGACGCCGACAGGCACGTTGACGAAGAACGCCCACGGCCAGCCCGGCCCCGCGGTCAGCACACCGCCGAGCAGGACACCGACGGCGGCGCCGCTGCCGCCGAGCGCCGACCAGATACCGAGCGCCTTGTTCCGCTCCTCCCCCTCGAACAGCCGCACCACGACCGAGAGAGCCGCGGGCGAGAGCATGGCCGCGCCGACGCCCTGCGCCACCCGGCCGGCGATCAGCACCTCGCCGGTGCCGGCGAGGCCGACGGCGAGTGAGGCCGCCGTGAAGGTGGCCAGCCCGGCGAGGACGAGGCCCCGGGCCCCGAAGAGGTCGGCGCCGCGACCGCCGAGCAGCATCAGACCGCCGAACGCCAGCGTGTAGGCGCTGACCACCCAGGTCAGCGCGGAGCGGGACAGATCGAGGTCGGCGCCTATGTGCGGGAGTGCGATCGCCACCACGGTGACGTCGAGGATCAGCATGAACTGTGCGACGCCGAGCAGCGCCAGCGTCTGCCACCGGCGCGCGTGGGCGCGCGCTCCCGGCTCCGTCGTGATCCGTTGATCGGCCACTGCTTCTCCTAAGTCAGACATTGATGTTCGAGTTAGCTCGACTGGTAGCGTAACTCAAACAACAGTGTTTGATTTCAAGGAGGACGCATGGCCTCGTCGCCGCCCCCGCCCGCCCGGCGGGCCGACGCGCAGCGCAACATCGACGCGATCCTGGACGCCGCGGTCGACTGCCTCGCGCGCCGCCCCGACACGACGCTGGCGGAGATCGCGAAGGCGGCCGGGGTGGGACGGGTGACGCTCTACGGGCACTTCGCCTCACGCGCCGACCTCGTGGACGCGGCGATGGCCCGGGTGCTGGAACACGGCGACGCGGTACTCGAACCGCTCGATCTCGACGGAGACCCCCGCGAGGCACTGGAGCGGCTCGTCGCGACCAGTTGGCGGCTGATCCAGCAGTCGCGGTCTCTCCTGGTCGCCGCGCAGAAGGAACTGTCGGCGGCCCGGATCCGCGATCTGCACGCCGGACCCGCCGAACGCGCCGAACGGCTGCTGGCCCGTGGCCGGGCAGAGGGCGTGTTCCGGTCGGACCTGCCGACGTCCTGGCTGGTGGCGACGTTGCACAGCGTGTTGCACGGTGCGGCCGACGAGATCAACGCGGGCCGTCTGAAGCCCGAGGACGCGGCGCGCACGGTCTCACTGACGATCCTGGCCGCGTTCGCGGCCCCATAGCCGGACAGGCCGGACAGGCCGGACAGGCCGGACACGTACGCCGCCCGGCGGACGTACCGCCGGGCGACGCGAGGTGCCCGTTCAGCCGGCGGTGGCGGCGTCCACGAGGTCGGCGACATCGGCCGGGCGGGAGGCCAAGGAGGCGTGACCGGCGGGGAGTTCGACCGTCTTACGGGGGTCCATGCGCTGCGCCATGCGGCGCTCGTTGTCGGGGTGGATCATGCGGTCCTCGGTGGAGACCTGGTACCAGCAGGGCTTGGACCGCCACGCCGGGGCGGTGACCGTGTCGCCGAAGGTGGAGGCGAGCGGGGCCTTCTGGGTGACGGCCATGATCAGGGCCTGGTCGGCGGGCAGATCCTGGCAGAAGCTCTCGTGGTACTTGTCCTGCCGGATCCAGAGATACCCGTCGGAGTCCGGGACGAGGTTGTCGGCGGCGGCGGGCGGCAGTTCCTGGGTGATCTGTCCGGGGCTCTCCCCCGCGTCCGGGGCGAACGCCGCGACGTAGACGAGTCCGGTGACGTTCGGCAGACCGCCCGCCTCGGTGATGACCGCGCCGCCGTAGGAGTGGCCGACCAGCAGGACGGGTCCCTGGATCTGGGCGACCATCTTGGCGGTGCGGTCGGCGTCGTCGGCCAGCGAGGTGAGCGGCATCTCCACCGCGTGCAGCGAGCCGTGGCCGCGCCGGTGCAGTTCGGTGATGACACCTCCCCAGTGGGCGGCTCCGCCCCAGAAACCGTGGACGAGGACGATCGCGGGCCTGTCAGCCATCTCGCTGCTCCTTCGCAGAGGTCTTCCCACCCCGGTCGTCCCCCGCCTGTCCACGCTAGGACCGCCCCCGCACCACGGCCAGCCGGCGGATCCCGGCCCGTCCCCCTGGCCGCTCGCTTACTGTTGACAGCCGAACAGTCCTACGGTCCTCCGGGGCCAGGATGGTGAGGAGGTCCCTGTGGCCGTAGTCGTCAGCCGTCCTGTGGTGCGGACGGCGCCGTACTGGGTGAGCACGGAGGAAATCGCAGACGATCTTCGCGCCCGCCATCCCGCCCACCCCAAACTCAACCTGTGGCTGCGGATGCTGGGGCACACAGGGGTAGTACGACGGCCCTGGGTCGCGCCGCTGGCCGAGACCGGGGCGCGCGCCGGGGTCGGTGAGCGGTCGCGTACGGCGTACGAGGGGGCACGCGGGCCGGCGGTGGCCGCGGCGCGGGAGTCCCTGCGCCGGTCGGGCCTCACCGCCGGGGACGTGGACTGTCTGGTGACGACGCACACGACGTCCTGGACGGTGCCCGGACTGGACGTCGACCTGATCCGGCAGCTGGGGCTGCGGCCCGATGTGTCCCGGGTGGGGCTGGCGACGGTGGCGTGTGCCGGGGGCGCGCACGCCCTGGTGCAGGCGGCCCGCTTCGTGCGCGCCAACCCGGGGGCGCGGGTGCTGGTCGTGGCGGCGGAGGCGTTGAGCACGCTCTACCACCCGCGTACTCCCACGTTGCAGACCGTGCTCTACGGCGGTCTGTTCGGGGACTCCGGAGGGGCCGCGGTGGTGAGCGACGGGGACCGCGGTGCGCCGGGCCAGGTGCCGGACGGGGTGCTGGAGGTGGCCGGCACCTGGGAGTTCGTGCTGCCGGACAGCCAGGACGCGTACTGGGGCGTGATCAACGAGGACGGGCTCTTCTTCGACTCGGGGCACGACGCCAAGAGGGCGGCGGGGCGGGTCGTTCCGCATCTGACCGACTGGCTGGCCGGGAGTCCGGTCGAGTGGGCCGCTGTCCATCCCGGCGGGCCCGGGATCATCAGGGGCACACTGGCCGGGCTCGGGCTCGACCCGGACACCGGCGGGACGCACTCCTTCGCCTCCCTCGCCCACGGGAACCTCGGCGGCGTCGCACTGCTGGACGTGCTGGCGCGCACGCTGGAGCCGGGGACGGAGCCGGGCGCGGAGCCGGGGACGGAGCCGGGCGCTGCGACACCGGCGGCCGAGGGCGACGGCGTCGCGGTCGCCTTCGGCCCCGGCTTCACCGTTACGGCGCTGCGTCTGCGGGCCGTGGCGGGGGCGGCGGCCCCAGCGGCAGATCCGGCTCCGTGAAGCCGACGGGGATCCCGACGATCATCCGCAGGCCGGGATGGGCCATCGGCGCCAGCGCCTGGACCGACACCTGGACCGGACCGGAGCGGCAGCACCATCGGGCGCACCGCGCCGTAGGGGCGCGGGCTCATCTCCGCCCGCTCGTCCCCGTCCCAGAGGCGGCGCACCCCGGCCGACCGCCGCACCCGGCGTACCACCCGCCGGATACGTTCGTGGTCCAGGTCCACGACGGCGCTGCGGCGCAGCTCGGCGACCATGTAGGGCGCCCAGTGCGTCGCCCACCGCCGGCACTGCTCCCGTCCCTGGGAGCCCAGGGCCGGCGGAGGGCCCGTGGTGTGATGGGTCCCGTAGGCCGCGCCGTTGAGGAGAGCGACCGCCGCATGCTCCGGGTGCGCGACACGATGAACCGTGACTACGCGCAGCCGCCGGACTGTCGCAGGCGCACTTCAAAGTCGTAGGCGTCATCCGGCATCCGGCATCCGGCATCCGGCATCCGGCATCCGACCTGCGTACCGCCTACCCGAACGGCCCGTCGCGACGGCAGGATGGCCGTATGACTGGCAGCGACGCATCTTCCGTACCCGCGACGGCCGCGGCGGCCCCCGCGGCCCCGGCCCCCTTCACCGCAGACGACTACCGCGCACGGATGGACCGCGCCGTGCGGGACGCCACCGCCGCCGGGCTGGCCGGGGTGCTCGTCGCGCCCGGCCCGGACATGGTCTGGCTCACCGGCTACCAACCCCCCGCCGCCACCGAGCGGTTGACGCTGCTGGTGCTCACCCCGGACGCCGGCCCCGTCCTCGTCGTGCCCAAACTGGAGGCGCCCGACGCGGAGAAGGCCGTCGGCGCGCCCGCGCTGACGCTGCGCGACTGGACCGACGGCGTCGACCCGTACGGCGTGACCGCGCCCTCGCTCACCGCCACCGGCCGCTACGGCATCAGCGACAACACCTGGGCCCTGCACCTCATCGGCCTCCGGGAGACCCTGCCCGGCACCTCCTACACGCCGTTGACGAACGCGCTCCCGATGCTGCGCGCCGTCAAGGACGCCCGCGAGGTGGAACGGCTGGCCCTGGCGGGCGCCGCGGCCGACGCCGCCTACGAGGAGATCAAGAAGGTGCCGTTCGCGGGCCGCCGGGAGACCGACGTCGCCGCGGACATCGCCGGACTGCTGCGCGGCTTCGGCCACTCCCAGGTCGACTTCGCCATCGTCGGCTCCGGCCCCAACGGCGCCAACCCCCACCACGAGGCCGGTGAACGGGTCATCGGCGAGGGCGACATGGTCGTGCTCGACTTCGGCGGACTGTGTCACGGCTACGGCTCGGACACCTCCCGCACCGTGCATGTCGGCGAGCCCACCGAGGAGGAGCGGCGCGTCCACGACCTGGTGCGCGCGGCGCAGCGGGCCGCCTGCGAGGCGGTGCGGCCCGGCATCGCCTGCCAGGAGGTGGACCGGGTGGCCCGCGCGGTGATCACCGAGGGCGGGTACGGCGATTACTTCATCCACCGCACCGGCCACGGCATCGGTGTCACCACCCACGAGCCGCCCTACATGGTCGAGGGCGAGGAGTTGCCGCTCGTACCGGGCATGTGCTTCTCCGTGGAGCCCGGCGTCTATCTGCCGGGCCGCTTCGGCGTGCGGATCGAGGACATCGTGACGGTCACCGGGACCGGTGGCCGGCGGCTCAACGCCACCGAGCGGGGGCTGGCCGTCGTCGGGTAGTCCACGGTGTCGCCGGCACGCGGCACACGCCAAGTGACGCTACGATCACGGAATGTTCACGGCCTTCCGGACTTCGCGAGCGTTCTGGCGCGTGTTCCGGCTGGCCGTACTCCTTTTCGCGCTGCTGTACACGCACGGCGTCAACAATCACAACACGACGGCCCACATGTCCCCCGTCGTCGCGGTGACAGCGACCGCGACGACGGCGGCGACCACGACCGCATCGTCGGCATCGTCGGCAGCAACAGCGTCGTCGGCTGATTTCGCGGACCACGACACCGCGCCCGGCCACCACAACGGGGACGAGACGGAGCACCGGGCGGAGAGCTGCGCCTCCGGTCAGCCTCCGTACCGCGCCGACCTGCCCGCTCGTGGATCGACACCGCTCGGTTCCGCGGAACTGACGCACCTCCGCACCCCCGCTCGCACGGTGGCGGCCGACGCGGTCCCCACGTCCGCCGTACGGAGAGACCCGGGAAATCTGCGGGTGTAGAACGCCCTGCCGAACCGGTCCTCCTCCCTTTCGAACACGCGACGCACAGTCGGGCCTTCCGCACGCCGTCCGCCCCGATTCGGCCTGCGCGCGATTCCCGCGCCCGCCCGCCCGCACGCACGCACGCACGCGATCGCGTGACAAGGGACGAGCGGCACGGCCGGCCCCGCGTTCCCGTACACCGAACGAAAGCGAACCCGTGCTCCCTCACACCCCCACCGTCCCCACGCACTCCCCCTCCCCGCGTACCGCACCGCCCCGGGCCGCCGCCCCACAGGCCGCCCACAGCCTGTCCGGGCTGGTGGGCAACACCCCGCTCCTGCGGGTCCGTGAGCCCCTCGCCCCGGCGGGGCGGGGCTTCTGGGCCAAGCTGGAGGGCTTCAACCCCGGCGGCATCAAGGACCGCCCCGGCCTCTACATGGTCGAACGGGCCCGTGCCCGAGGCGAGTTGCTGCCCGGCGGCCGGATCGTCGAATCGACCAGCGGCACCCTGGGGCTGGGGCTCGCCCTCGCCGGCATGGTCCAAGGCCACCCCGTCACCCTCGTCACCGACCCCGGTCTTGAACTGTCGATGACCCGGCTGCTGACGGCCTACGGCGCCCGCGTCGACACCGTCCCCGAGCCGCACCCGACCGGCGGCTGGCAGCAGGCCCGCCGCGAACGCGTGGCCCAACTGCTGGCGCGGCACCCCGGATCCTGGTGCCCGGACCAGTACAACAACCCCGACAACACCGCCGCGTACACCCCGCTCGCCCTCGAACTCGCCTCCCAGCTCGGCCATATCGACGTCCTGGTGTGCAGCGTCGGCACCGGCGGCCACTCCGCCGGGATCTCGCGCGTGCTGCGCCAGCTCTACCCGGAGCTGCGTGTGATCGGGGTCGACGCCGTGGGTTCGACGATCTTCGGGCAGCCGGCCAGGACCCGGTTGATGCGCGGCCTCGGATCGAGCATCCACCCGCGCAACGTGGCATACGAGAACTTCCACGAGGTGCACTGGGTCGCGCCGTCCGAGGCGGTGTGGACCTGCCGTCAACTCGCCAACTCCCACTACGCCACCGGCGGCTGGAGCGTCGGCGCCGTCGCCCTGGTGGCCGGGTGGCTGGCCCGGACCGGATCACCGGACTCCCGGATCGCCGCGGTGTTCCCGGACGGGCCGCAGCGCTATCTGGGCACGGTGTACGACGACGACTACTGCGCCGCGTACGGACTGCTGGACTCGGCGCCCGCCGCCGAACCGGAGGTGGTGGGCCGCCCCGACGAGAAGGAGGTCACCCGCTGGACCCGGTGCGCCGAGGTCGTCGACCCGCTGAGCCGGGCCGGTAGCGCCAACTCCCTTGAGGAGGTGGACCGGTGAAGGGGCTGATCGCGCGGACGCGTTCGTACGAGCGCGGCGTCCAGTTGCTGATGGTCAATCAGTTCACCATCAATCTGGGCTTCTACATGCTGATGCCCTACCTGGCCGCCCATCTGTCCGGCACCCTCGGACTGGCCGGGTGGCTGGTCGGATTCGTGCTGGGGGTGCGGAACTTCAGCCAGCAGGGGATGTTCCTGGTCGGCGGGACACTGGCCGACCGGTTCGGCTACAAGCCCCTCATCGTCGCCGGGTGCCTGCTGCGCACGGTGGGCTTCGCGACGCTCGGCCTGGTGGACTCGCTGCCCGCGCTGCTCGCCGCGTCGGCGGCCACCGGATTCGCCGGGGCGCTGTTCAACCCGGCGGTCCGGGCGTATCTCGCGGCCGACGCCGGAGAGCGCAGGGTGGAGGCGTTCGCGCTGTTCAACGTCTTCTACCAGGCGGGCATTCTGCTCGGCCCGCTGGTGGGCATGGTGCTGACGGGTGTCGACTTCCGGATCACCTGCCTCGTCTCGGCCGGGATCTTCGCGCTGCTGAGTGTCGTCCAGATCCGGGCGCTGCCGGCCCGGCGCGGCGCTGACAACAAGGACACGGTGCGCGCGGACGGCGGGCGGGCGAGCGTGCGGGCCCAGTGGCGCTCGGTACTGGCCAACCGGCCGTTCCTGCTCTTCTCCGCGGCGATGATCGGCTCGTACGTGCTGACCTTCCAGGTGTATCTGGCGCTACCGCTGGAGGTACGACGGGTGGGCGGCGACGGGGAGTTCGGTACCGCCGCCGTGGCGCTGCTCTTCGCCGTCTCCGGGCTCGGCACCATCTTGTTCCAGACCCGGGTGACCGCCTGGTGCGGGGCGGCCCGGGTGGCGCCGGGGCGCGCGCTCACCTGGGGGCTGGCCGTCATGGGGGTCGCGTTCCTGCCGCTCCTGGTGGCGACCGCGATTCCCGTACCGGACGGCGGGATCGGCCGGTGGGCGCTGGCGGCCGGTCCGCCGGCGCTCGCGGCGCTGCTGCTCGCGCTGGGCACGATGATCGCGTACCCCTTTGAGATGGACACCAT
Organism: Streptomyces sp. NBC_01508; assembly: GCF_045040315.1. Taxonomy (NCBI): domain Bacteria; kingdom Bacillati; phylum Actinomycetota; class Actinomycetes; order Kitasatosporales; family Streptomycetaceae; genus Streptomyces; species Streptomyces sp. NBC_01508. The sequence continues at coordinate 1,311,687 of NZ_CP109419.1, forward strand.
CGTGCGGCTCGCCGGTGGCCGTCTCGTCGCCACCCACTACGGGCTCTACAACACCATCTGCGGTATCGGCATCACCCTCGGAAACCTGCTCACGGGGGCGGCACTTGACGCGGCGCGGGCGGCCGGCGTCGCCGCGCTCCCGTGGTTCACGCTGTTCGCGCTGGGGGTGGCGTGCGCGGCGGCCCTCGGCGTACTGCACCGTACGGGCCGGCTCGCCGCGCCTGCCGTACGCGAAGCGCGGCCCGCGACCGCGACCGCCTGACACCGCACCGGGACCGGGACGGGGACCGGGACCGGCGCACGGTCCCGGTACCCGGGCCGGTTCAGCAGTCCGGTACGCCGGGTAGCCAGGACTCCACCACGTCGATGAAGATGTTGGAGACGTAGCCACCGAACGCCGGCAGATACGCCCAGCCGTCATTGGTGATGCCGTCCACCGTGATTCGCTGACCGTGGACCTGGCACTTCACGTTGACCGTCGTCGGTCCGGCCAGGCGCGCCACCTCGGGCGACGCGGTGGTCGCCTGCTGGCGTATCCGGACGTCCGTGCCCCAGGTGGGGAAGGACTTGCCCGTCTGGTCGCCGGTCCAGAGGTAGGTGACGGTCACCCAGCCGTTGTCGTTCAGACCGACGTTGTAGAAGGTGCCGTCGGCGAGATCGATACCGGCCGGGTTGAGTACGGTACGGCCTGACCCGTCCCGGCCCCCGTTGTAGCCGGTCTCGTAGGCGGCCTGGGCCTCGGGCATGCCCTGGGCCAGGTCCTTGAACGTCTCGCGGGTCGCGGACGGGTTCCAGTAGTCGTCCTTGGTGTTCCACGGCCCCACGTCCCACACCGGCGCGGTCTCGCAGCGAGCGGGGCCGCAGACCTGTACGGAGTACTGGCCGCTGCCGTTGGGCGACAGGCCCCGCCGTGAGGGCAGCGCGACGAAGTGGTCGTTCGGCTGGATGATGTGGCCGTTGGCGGTCGTACGGCCGACAAGTCCCTCACGGGTGGCGAAGACCCGGGCGGTGACGGCGGTGGCGCCCGCCGAGGTACGCGGCGCGGTCCCCTTCTCGGCCGACAGCCGCAGGCTGCGGACGCGCGTCTCGCCCGCCGTGTCCCAGAGGGTGATCCGGGCCTGCACGGTGGTGACCGATCGCGGCAGGACCGCCGTGCCGGGGCCGGCCGAGTCCGGGTCGGCCGTGCCCTGACCCGACGCGCCCTGACCGTCCTGGCCCGCCTGGCCCGCCTGGCCCGCCGGTATCCATTCGGTCCAGGCGCCCTGTGCCGAGCGGCCCCGCACGTCGACGACCACCTCGGCGTCGCCGTCCCCGGGTGTCTCGGTGACGAGTACGGCGCTGACCCGGTCGACCGGTGCGTCGAGTTCTTCCGGGGCGAGCACCTGGGTGCCGTAGCCGCGTCCGGTCTCCGCCGACGCCGGGCGGAAGGCGGTGTCCCGGACGCTCAACGCGCCTTTCGCGTAACGCACGTTGACGTCGTCGGAGGTGATGCGCGTCAGATCCGCCGGCCAGGAGACCGGTGCGGTCTCTACGCGCGTGGACTTGTGGCCGTCGGCCGCTCCCGCGCTCGGCGTGGCGACAGCCACACCCACGCAGGCGAGCAGGGAAAGGGCGGCGGCGACCCGACGCCGGTGGGCGGGTCTCGCTCGGACGTTCATGCCGGACTCCTCCTGTGGGGGGATGGAACCCGGCACACGCTAGTGAAAATGTCATGTAAGCAACAAGGGCCTGGAGGTGGAGGGATCTCCATACGCGACACCCGCGAGACGGCCTCGCCCACCGCCAAGTCCCGCACCGTCAGGCGTGGTTGTGAGCGGGTACGCGCGTATCGGCGTGATGGGCCAGCGCCGCGTGCGGGTCGGCCCCGCCGGGACCGGCGGCCGGATCGGCGTGCACCAGCGCGGCCGTCAGCTTCGGTACGGCGTGCAGCAGGGCGTGCTCGGCCTCGACGGCGACGCGGTGCGCCTGACGTACGGTCAGCTCGCCGTCCACCACGACCGCGACCTCGGCCCGCAGCCGGTGCCCGATCCAGCGCAGCCGCAACTCCCCCACCGCCCGTACTCCCGCGACGTCCAGCAGGGCCGCCTCGGCGGCGTCCACGAGCGCCGGGTCGACGGCGTCCATGACGCGGCGGAACACCTCGCGGGCGGCGTCGCGCAGGACGAGCACGATCGCGGCGGTGATCAGAAGGCCGACGACCGGGTCGGCGAGCCGCCAGCCGATGGCGGCGCCGCCCGCGCCCAGCAGGACGGCGAGCGAGGTGAAGCCGTCGGTACGGGCGTGCAGCCCGTCGGCGACCAGGGCCGCCGAGCCGATCTCGCGGCCGACGCGGATGCGGTAGCGGGCGACCCACTCGTTGCCCAGGAATCCGACCACGGCGGCGACCGCGACGGCGGGCAGGTAGTGGATCGGCCGCGGGTCGAACAGCCGGTCGAGGGCGGTCCAGGCGGCGAAGACCGCCGACGCGGCGATGGTCAGCACGATGACGACGCCGGCGACGTCCTCCGCCCGCCCGTACCCGTAGGTGAATCCACGGGTGGCCGCGCGCCGCCCCAGGACGAACGCGACGGCGAGCGGCAGCGCGGTCAGCGCGTCGGCGGCGTTGTGGACGGTGTCGCCGAGCAGCGCCACCGAGCCGGACAGGATCACGACCACCACCTGGGCGAGCGCGGTCACGCCGAGCACGGCCAGCGAGACCCACAGCGCGCGCATGCCCTTCGCCGACGATTCGAGGGCGGGGTCGGTCTTGTCGGCCGCTTCGTGGGAGTGGGCCGTGCGGAGATGGCCGGCTCTGTGCCGCAGGCGGGCGAGGCGCCCACCGCGCCCACCGTGCGCCTCCTCGTGCGGGTGAGGGTGTGCGTGCGGGTGTGCGTGCGGATCGTTCATGGCGATGACCTTCCGACGCGCGGGCAGTGGGGCCTGGGCCTGATCCTGGGACCTGAGACCTGAGGCCGATCATGGAGGGGTGGACAGCGGCGTACTCCGTCGCCATTATGTGCATATGAACGCACGCATGCAACTGTCATCTGCGCATGATGCGCACCCGCCCATCCCTGGCGAGGAGCAGTTCACTCTCGCGGCTGAGGTCTTCGCCGTCCTCGCCGACCGCACCCGGCTGGTCCTGCTGCACGAGCTGGCGGGCGGCGAGGCGGACGTGACCACGCTGACCGAGGTGTGCGGCGCGGCCCGCCCCGCCGTCAGCCAGCACCTCGCCAAACTCCGGCTCGCCGGTCTGGTCGCCACACGCAAGGAGGGCCGCCGGGTCGTCTACAGCCTCCGTGACGGCCATCTGCGGCGCGTGATCGACGAGGCGCTGAACCTGGCGGACCACCAGCTGGACGGCCGCCCCCCGCACGATTAGGGCGTGCTAGGGCGTGTTGCGAAAGTCCCGCCTGGCCGACGACGCCTGGCACGCGCACTCGCCGCGTTGTCGGAATCATCCAAGTACGTCCAGTACGAGAACGATCCTCCGCCTTGCGATCGCACGCACCAGACGCCGTCGGCCCCGCCCTTCGGGCGGACGGCGCTACTTTCGCAACACGCCCTAGTCGCGAAGTCCCGTCCAGCCGTACAACCGTCCGGCGGTCACAGGTGTCTTCCGTTCCACACCCGGTGCGCGACTCGGTGCGCGCGTCCTCGGAGGGGCACATGAGATCTGCGGCAGAGGCACACATACCACGGCGGCTCACGGCGGGAGCGGTCGTCGCAGCCGCCGTCGGCTGGTCGCTGGTGGCCGCGACCGGTGGCGCCGCCGCCGAACAGGCCGCGGCCGGCGCCGAGTTGGTGTTCGAGCAGACCGCGCCGATCGACGGAGTGCGGCCCGGGGACGAGACCGAGCTGTCGTTCGCGGTGAAGAACAAGGGGGACGCGCCCGCCACGCGCGTGGTGCTCTACCTCAGCGGCTCGCAGGGGCTGTCCTACGACAAGAAGTACTCCAACTGCGTGTACGAGGAGACGCCCGCCCAGGACGAGGGCCCGGCGCAGGTGAACGCGGTGTGCGACATCGAGCAGATCCTGGAGCCCGGGGTCGTCTACGAGCCCGCCGAGCCCATCGGTCTGAACGTCCTGGACCGGGCGCTGTACGAACGGCTCAACGTCAACATCCTTGAGGGCATCGCCACGTTCCCCGACGGCACGCAGCACGGCGGCGGCGCCGACCCGGTGCTGAAGCTCGTCGCGCGGGCCGCGCCCGAGCCGCCCGGCACCGTCCACGACGCCGAACTCGGCGTCGACATCACCGCCGAGAACACGGCGGACTTCGCGCTGACCGGTTCGAAGGCGAAGGGCAAGGCGGGCGCGACGGTGGACGCGAAGGTCACCTTCGCCAACAAGGGACCGGCCTGGGCGAGGAACGACGTCTACGGGCCGATCGGCGTCTTCGACGTCGGGATCCCGAAGGGGACGAAGGTCACGAAGGTCCCGGAGTTCTGCGAGCCGGCCGGGGCGGCGACGTACCGCTGCACGACTCCGTACAACTACGCGGACGAGGACAGCGAGCGCGCGTACGTCTTCGGGCTGCGGATCGACAAGGTCGTCGCGAACGCCACGGGCACGGTGGCGTTCGTCAAGGGCGACCACCGGTGGGGGACGCTGCCGTTCGACAAGAACCGCACCAACAACACGGCCAAGATCGTCGTGAACGAGTCGGCCGGCGGGAGCGGGGGCACCACGGGCGGGACGACCGGCGGGACCACCGGCGGTTCGACGTCTTCGGGCGGTACGGGCGGTACGAGTGGTACCGGCGGCACGGGCGGCACCGAGCCCCAGCTCGACGAGCTGGCGGAGACCGGGAGCAGCGGCACGCTCCTCGCCGGCGGGGCCGCCGTCGCCCTGCTGGCGGCCGGCGGATTCACCGTGGCGACGCGGCGACGTCTGTCCTGACGGGCACCGGGAGGACGGGGGGCGACCTCCGTCCGGCCGAACTGTTCGATTCTTTTCCGGGCCCCGCCGAGACTCCGGGCGGGGCCCGGAACGCCCCGTGCCGGCCTCCCCGGAAGGGAGGCGGATCCCGGACCGCCGCCATACGCTCGTGCCCATGACCATCGACCGGCGCGTGCTGCTCCGCGGCATGGGCTGGGCCGCCGCAGCCGGTGCGGGCCTCACCCTGGCCGCCGACGCCGCCGGACAAGCCGGCGAGGACGTGCCCGCCCGTCGACCGCGCCCGCAGGCGCGCCCGGAGCGCCCGCTCAGGTGGGCGAGCGCCCCGCCCGCCGTCGAGCCCCGGACGTTCTGGCAGGAGCGGCCCCCGCCCCGGCGCAAGCCGGAGCGTACGGCGAACGACGTCAAGGCCGTCTTCATCCACCACACCAGCAGCCCCAACGACTACACCCGGCCCGAGGTCCCCCGTCTCATCCGCACCTTCGCCTTCGACCACGTCGACAGCAGGGAGTGGGACGACATCGGCTACAACTTCCTCGTCGACCGGGGTGGCGTCATCTACGAGGGCCGCGCCGGGGGCATCGCCAACCCCGTCGTCGGCGCGCACACCCTCGGCTTCAACGTCGCCACCGTCGGCATCGCGGCGATAGGAGACTTCAGCGACGGCGCGACGGTGCCCGAGCCGATGATCGACGCGCTCACCCGGCTGATCGCGTGGAAGCTCGGTCTGTACGGGGTGGACCCGCGCGGCACGACGGTGCTGGAGTCCACCAACGACGGCAGCCGGTACAAGAAGGGCACCCGGCAGATCTTCCGTACGGTCGCGGGCCACCGTGACGGTTACGCGACGCGCTGTCCGGGCGGCGCGCTGTACGGGCAGCTCCCCCGGATACGCGAGGGCGCCGCCCGCCTCCAGGGCCGCCCGGAGCAGTGAGCCGTACCCGCCGTACCCGGGTGATCCGGCAGGCGGTGGCCCGGCCGGGCGGCGGGTGCGTCAGCGCCGCGGGGTGATGAAGGCGTCATTCACGACGTATCCATCCAGTCCGTGGAGCTCGCCGTACGTGATCAGGTCGCTGGTGCGGTTGATGAACCCGCGCCCCGAATAGTTGAGCGAGGTGTTGCACAGGACGCTGAATCCGGTCAATTCGCCGAAGGAGGACAGCAGATCGGCCATGTCCGGGTTCGACGTCGGGTCGACGGTCTGGGTGCGGGCCGTGCCGTCGACGTGCGTCACCGCTCGCAGTCCGCCGGACTCGACCTGACTGAAGTACAGCATGTAGGGATCGGGGACCCCGCCGCCGAACCAGCGGCCCGCGTCCTGCTCCAGGCAGATCGGGGCGATGGGGCGGTAACTCTCCCGCTGCTTGATCCTGTTGAGCCTGGCTGTCGTCTCCTCGGTGAAGGGAGCGGCCAGGATCGACCGGTTCCCGAGCGCGCGGGGGCCGATCTCCCAGCGGCCCCGCGCCCAGCCGATGATGTTCCCGTCGCGGAGGTAGCGGGCGACCTCGTCGTGGCGCACCGGGCGGATGTCGTAGCGCCCCGCGTCGAATTCCACGTCCTCGACGAATTCGCCCCCCGCGTAGACGTCCCAGTCCAGGTCGGCCGACCCGGTGTAGAAGTGCTGGGCGTCGATGGCGGTACCGATCGCGGAGCCGCTGTCGTTGGGGCACGGTGGGACGAAGACCGCGGGGAAGAGCCCGCACTCGCGCCAGCGGCGATTCCACTCGCAATTGAGTCCGCAGCCCCCTGAGATGAGCAGCGGAAGGCCCTCCGTCAGATGCTCCTTGGCGTATGCGTGGAACCGGTCGAAGATGGCGTTCGACAGGCGGGCGGCAAGGCTTTTGTACGCGTCTGTCTCCACGCCGATGTTGTGGAAAGGGGAACCGGTCATCCGGTCCTTCAGACTGCCGGTGATGACCTTCCGCTGGCCGAGGATGAAGTCGATCGCTTCCTGTTCCGTCCGGGTCGCCGATCGGTTCTCGGCGAATCCGGCCAGGGCCATCTGCTTGCCCGCGTCCTGGAAGCGGACGAACTCCTCGGAAGGGCTGTATTTGGGGTCCGCGAGCGCGAAGCCGTAGGAGTACTTGTTGCCCGGGTAGTTGAGCACCTCCTTGAGATGGGTGACCTTCCCGTGCTCGTCGATACGGTAGAACGAGCCGATGTTCCCCTCCCACACCAGGCTGTAGAAGGGCTGGTCCCGGCGGAGTGCCGACATTCCGTAGGACGTCATGATGTGGGAGCGCTCATGCGTGGAGGAGAAGACGCGCACGGCCTTCCCGAAGAACCGGCCGGCCTCGTCCGAGATCGCGGATTCGCCCACACCGAAGTACCCGGCACGCGCGGGTTGGTCGGTTGCCTGGGTCCCCTTGATCCAGCCGCTCAGGGCGACGACGTCCGGCTGTTTGTCCAGCCGGTCCGCCGCTACGGCGAACACCTCGGCGGTCAGGCCGCTGTAGCGGATGAACGAGTCCTTCTCCGCCTCCAGGGAGAAGAGCAGCTTGCCGTCCTCGACGGCTGCCACCGCCCCGTCATGGCCTTCCTTGAGGGAGAGAATCAGCATGATGGTCCCTTTCTCTGCGGATTTCTGACCTGCCGGCCGGGCGCCGGGATCAGCCCGGGCCCGAATCGCCGGAAATGGCCGGCGGGGCCGAGAGGACTTTCAGGGCGAGTTGGTGCAGCCGCGGGTTGGCGGACAGGGCGCCGGTGCCGCTCTGGGGCGAGGCGCCCAGCAGATCGGTGCAGACACCGCCGGCTTCCGCCACGAGGATCTGTACGGCGGTGATGTCCCAGGGATTCACGACCGGTTCGGCCGCGATGTCGAGGGTTCCTTCGGCGACCATGCAGTGCTGGAGGAAGTCTCCGAAGGCACGGTCCTCCCAGCACGCTTCGGCCAGGCGCAGATATGCCTCACGTGAGTGGAAGAGGTCCCAGGTCCGTGTGCTGGTGGTGGACAGATAGGCCTCGGCGAGACGGGTGTTGCCGGAGACCCGCAGGGGCAGGGGGGCGCTGCCGGCCGACCCGCGCCGCAGCCAGGCGCCCCGTCCGGCCGCCGCCCACCAGCGGCTGCGCAGGGCGGGGGCGCTGATCACACCGACGGTGGGGCGGCCGTCCTCCAGCAGGGCGATCAGCGTGGCCCAGACCGGCACCCCGCGCAGGAAGTTCTTGGTGCCGTCGATGGGGTCGACCATCCAGGTGCGCCCGGCCGTGACGGAGCCGCCGGTCTCCTCCCCGGCGAAGGCGTCGTCCGGGCGGGCGGACCGCAGTGCCTCGCGTACGGCCGTTTCGACGGCGGTGTCCGCGTCGGTCACGGGCGTACGGTCCGGCTTCTCCTGGACCCGCAGGTCGCGGGCCCGGAAGCGACGACCGGTGATGCTGTCGGCGATATCGCCGAGTCGCAGGGCCAGTTCGAGATCGGCCTGTCGTGACATGAAGCGCCTCCCGCGCACTTCGTGGGTTTCGGGGGCTCGGCTCTCGGCGATACGGGCGGAGCGCCAAGGGCCGCCGGATCACTTCGCGTGCAATTCGAGCATGTGGTACTCCATGACCCGTACTTCCTCGATCCGGCGCACGCGGCGCAGCAGTTCGACCCGCATGCCGAGCTCCTCGGCGAAGGCGTCGAGCCGTTCGCGGTCCCCGAGGTCGGCCGTGCCCAGCAGCAGCCTGCCGCCGTCGGCCAGATGGGCGTGGGCGCCGGCGATGTACCGGGCCTGGCCCCGGTAGCCCGGGTCGAAGACGGCGGAGTGCAGATCGGTGGAGAGTGCGAAGCCGTCCTCCACATAGGTCCAGGGCACGTTCCAGAAGATCGCGTCGAAACGCGCCGTGGGCTCAAGCGCCGTGAACATGTCGCTGTGCAGGACGCGTACCCGGTCGCTCACACCGTGCCGCTCGGCGTTGGCCGCCGTGTTGGCCACCGCCTTTTCGTTGATGTCCAGCGCGGTGACGGAGGCACAGCCGTTGAGCGCGGCGGTCACGGCGATGACACCCGTGCCGCAGCCGACCTCCAGGAACGAACCGCCATCTGGGTAGGGCACGATCGAGGCCAGCACCTCGGTGGCGGCGCTCAGGGTGCTCGGGAAGACGCCTCGGTGCAGGCTCCATTCCCGCCCCAGCAGGGTGAAGGAGTCCGGCAGGTCGTCACCCACGAGGGCGTGCCGCAGGACCTGGGCCACCGCCTCGGGGGACTCCTTGTCAGTCATGGTCGCTACCTCTTCGGTGGTGTCGGTCATCGGGACGGGTCGGCCGCGTACCGTACGAGCGCTTCGCGGTGACGGCCGATCTTGCGGAAGGCTTCGGCGTACCGGTCGATGAGCGTCGTGTCCTCGGGCCAGTTGGTGAAGGTGGGCAGGGACAGCGCGTGCCGCTCGACGTGTTCGGCGTGTGAGCCGGGCTCCGGTGCGACGCCCTTCTTCGGCATTCCGGGGAAGAGTGGGTTCTCCGGGCGGGCGTAGAGCGGCAGGGTCGACAGCCGGGGGCCAGAGGGGGCGCCCACTTCCATGCCTTCGGCGCGCAGCGCCTCGATGAGCACGGAGCGCGGGACACCGCCCAGCGCCTCGGGCCGGTAGAGCGGTTTGTAGCCGTACCAGGCGCCCATGTCGACGTGGTCGGCGACGTGTACCGGCTCCAGATAGGCCACGTCACGGAGTTGGTCGCCGAAGTGGCGCAGACAGCGGTGCCGGGCCTCCTTGCGTGCCGGGAACGCGGCGAGCGCGTGCCGGGCGACGATGGCGTTGAACGGCGACATGCGCAGCTTGAGCCCGAAGCCGGTGACCCAGTGCGCACGCAGGTTCTCGTCGAGGACGGAGTCCCGGGAGCGGTCGCGGTAGTGCCCCAGGAGCGTGGCGCGGTCGTGCACCCGGGGGTCGCTCGTGACGAGGATGCCGCCCTCCCCCGCGTAGACGGCCTTGTTGGCCTGGAGTGAGAAGACCGCGGCGTCGCCGAAGGTACCGACGGGCCTGCCCTTGTAGTGGCTGCCGTGGGCGTGGGAGCAGTCCTCCAGAACGCGCAGCCCGTGTCGCTCGGCGATCCGCAGGATCGCGTCCATGTCGCAGGGGTGGCCCCACTGGTGGACGACCGTGATGACCTTGGTGTGCTCGGTGAGCGCGGCTTGAAGTGCCTTGGGGTCCAGACCACGGGTGTCGGGGTCGATGTCGGCCAGGACCACGTCGCCGCGGAGCGCGAAGACGGGACTCAGCGCCGCGTGGTAGGTGAGTGCCGGTCCCACGACGTCCACGCCTTCGCGTACACCGAGTGCGAAGTAGGCGGCGAAAAGGGCGCTGGTACCGGAGTTGAAGGTGACCGCGAAGCGGGCTCCGCCGTTCAGGAAGGCGAGGAAGTCGGCCTCCAGCCGGCCGATGGGACCGCTGTTGCCCTTGATGGAGATGTCGGTGTTCCGCTGCCCGGCCAGTTCGGACAGCTCCGCCTCGTCGGCGGGGGGCGGCCAGACCTCGTGCGGCAGGGGCTGTTCGATGGCGGGTACGCCTCCGAGGAGGGCGAGTTGTTCGGCGGTGGTCATGGGTCCGTCCTGCTTTCGCGGGTGGCTCGGGCCCGGTGCGCCGGGCTTGGTCGGTGCGCCGGGCTTGGTCGGTGCGCGAACAAGCAACACAGGCCGCGGCGTCGGGTCAGGCGCACCGGTCGGCGAGCTCGCCGCGCTCACGTGATCTGTCCCGGTAGATTCCGTCGATCGTTCGCACCGTGGCGAGTTGCCGCCGGAAGTGGTCCTGGCGGTAGTCGCGGTCGTCCAGGTGCCCCAGATGGTGGGCGATCATGGAACGTACGGTGTCGGTCTTGGGGCCTTCCCAGGTGTAGCGCTCCAGCGGCAGCCCTCCGACGGAGTGGAGCGTGGCGACCCCGGGAGTGACGTTCAGCGCGCCCCGCGTACCGAGCACACAGAGGTGTTCGATCTTCTCGTGGTGGTGGCGTGAGATGCGCAGCGAGCCCGCCAGCCCCGTCGTGGGATAGCCGCACATGAGGCTGACGAGATCCTCCAGTCGAAGATCCCGCATCTCCTGGTACTGGTGCACGAAGGCGGAGTGCACCCGAGGGGGTTCGGGGAACATTCCGCTGAGCACATCGAGGAGGTGGTACCCCATGTCGAGCAGCACACCACCCATCGCCTGCTCCCTGGAGGCGCGCCAACCCGTGGTCGGATGAGCCAGGTTGAAGTGGTAGTCGTAGGAGAACCAGTAGGGCTCCCCGATCCGCGCGAGGTTCTCCTGGGCGAACTGGAACACACGGTTGAAGTTCCGTTGCAGCAGCGTGAAGACGCTGCGGTCGGCCCGTTGCGCCAGGTGGATCAATTGCCGGGCTTCGTGTTCGGTGACGGCGAACGGCTTCTCCTTGATGACGTGCCTGCCGTGCGCCAGGAGTTTCGTACAGACCGGGAAGTGCTCACTGTGCGGCACGGTGACCACCGCGGCGTCGAAGTCCACTTTCTCAAGTGCCTCACCGAGGATGTCGTAATGCGGGAATCCCCACTCGCCGGCGAGCGGGGAGGCCGCCGGGGCGGGGTCGACGCCGCCGACGATATCCGCGCTCTCCCGCACGATCGGCAGATACTCCCTTCCTTGGTGCCCGGCAAATCCGACCACCAATACCCGTAATCGCGGACGCACATTCTTCAACCTGTCACCGGGCATGCGGAATATCTCCCTCGCCGAAGATCGTTTGAGAATGAAGCAGTGAAGCGGGCAGCCGGAAGCTACTCGTGGAGATCCGGATCGGGCTTCCGTCCGCAGGCGGTTCAGAGAGCCTTGCGGCTCTTCCCGGAAGTATCGGCGAGCCAATCGTGTGCCGCGCTCACGACGTCTCTGATAAAGGCGCTTCCGCCGCGCAGTACGTTCTCGTCGAGCAGCGAGACTTCCCCGGCCGCTATCCAGGCGAACTCGGTGTGCTTGTTCCGTTCGAGTTCGGGCGACGAGAGGTCCCCGTCCACCTCGACGACGTAGTCCGACTCGATGTGCCGTACTCCGTCTGCCGTCCACTCCTCGTGCGCCACCCGGGCGAGAACGTGGCGCAGCCGCCACCCGGTCTCCTCCGCTATCTCCCTGCGGAGCGCGTCCAGAAGGGATTCCCCTTCTTCCACGGCTCCGCCGACGACGTCCCAGCATTCGGGGAAGAGGCGACGGCCGGCGGAGCGGCGCTGGACGAATATCCGGTCGTACGGGTCGCGGATCAGCGCGCCGACCACCGGTCGAGGTTCGGTCATCACGGCCCCCTCATTTCACCTGCACATAAAATTCACATGCATATACGCCGGGTAAAATGCAGACAGAGTCCGAATTATCACCGAATCGCGATTGTTATCGTACCTAGATTTCCGCCCCATATCACCTGGCGCTCTACGGGAACATGGGTTCGCAGAAGGATTCGGACGCCTCAATTTCGCAGGCGCTCGGGCAGCCCGCACCGATCCGCGGGCCGATATCGCATCGGTCCACCGACTTCTTGGGTGAGGGGTTTCCTGATGCGCTTCTCCTAAACAATCATTTTCTCGCCACCGTGAGCCGTCTCACGGCCGAATACGTTGGCCGGATCAGCCACTCGTCGTGGCTCGGTGACGCCGCCCCTCGGCGGATCCTTCGTTCACGGGCGGCGGGCGACCAGGAACACATAGCCGACCTGCGGGAGCGCACCGAACCGGGGAAAGGAGCGGGTGGAGTTGAAGAACTCCTGATGGGGGTCGTCGGCGGAGGGCGCGACATCGGCGAAGGCATCGGCGAACGCCTGATAGGTGCGCCGGACATGGTCACCGATGTCGTCGAACTCCACCACCTCCAGACCGGCGCGGTCGAGGGCCGTGCGGAGCTCCGCCGGTTCGGGCAGCGCGGGGGACCCGAACGCCCGGCTCGTGCGGCGGACGATGTCCGCGGCGTCCCCGGTCACCGGCGACCGGAGCAGCACATCGGTGATGACCAAGGGGCTGCCGGGCCGCAGGGTCCGGGCGATCTCGGTGAGGGCGGTGGTCCGGTCGGGGATGTGCATCATGGACTCGATCGCCCAGGCACCGTCGAAGGACGCGGTCTCGAAGGGCAGTGCGCGGGCGTCCGCGTACCGGAAGTCCACCCGGTCGGCGAGCGCGGCGGCCTCAGCCCGGGTGCGGGCGAGGCCGATGTCCTGGTCGCTGACCGAGACTCCCGACACACGGGCGCCGGTGGCCCGTGCGACGCGCAGGGCGGGCCGTCCGGTTCCGCAGCCGACGTCCAGCAGGTGCCGGCCGGGCGCGGCGGCCAGCCGCTCCGCCACGAGGTCGGTGAGCCGGTCGGTGGCCTGGTCGAGCGAGCGGTCGTCCGCGGGGCTGTCCCAGTAGCCGACGTGGATGTTCCCGTCGACGGCCGCGCCGTTCACGGTCTCGGTGTGCTCGTCATGGAGCCGGTCGGTGTCCGGTGACGACGGGGTGGTGCGGTGCGCGGACGGGTCGTTGGTCATAGAAGATCTCCCGAGCATGGGGGGTCAACCGGCGAAGCGGCCCATCTGCCGCATTTCGCCGAACGAGCGGTCGAAGGATTCCAGGACGAACGCGATGTCGTTGTCCGTGTGGACGGCCGAGAACGGGAAGGCGCGAAGCTGGGGCGTGTTGCGAAAGTGCCACCTGGCCGACGACGCCTGGCACGCACGCTCGCCACGTTGTCGGAATCGTCCAAGTACGTCCCGGTCGACCATTGTCCTGGCGGACGCACAGTTCGTCCAGGGTGCCCATCGGGGGGGCACCCTGGACGGGTGGAGGGTGCGGAGTCGGCGTGGTCGGCGGCCGAGCCGTCCGTCCCGCTCTCAGAGCGCGCGGTGCATGATGTGCAGCCCGACGTAGCCGTGCACCGGGTGCCGGAAGCCCTCCGGGAGCGTGCCGAGCACCGTGAAGCCGAGTGATTCGTACAGCCTCACCGCGTGTGTGTTGCTCTCCACGACGGCGTTGAACTGCATCGCGCGGTAGCCCGCCGTACGCGCCCACTCCAGGCTGTACTCGCACAGCGCCCGCCCCACGCCCCGGCCCGCGTGCGCGGGGTCGACCATGTAGCTCCCACTGGCGATGTGCGCGCCGTTGCCCATCTGGTTGGCGTTCATCTTGGCGGTGCCGAGGACGGTGCCCACGTCGTCGACGGCGACGACCGTACGGTTCGGCGGAGCCGGCAGCCACCAGTCGCGTGCGTCGTGCTCCCCGAGGTCGGTCGGGTAGGTGAACGTCTCGCCCGCGGCGACGATCCCGTGGAAGAACGGCCAGATGGCGGGCCAGTCCGCCCGGTTGGCTTCCCTGATCAGCATGCACCCAGCATGACGGGGCGGCGGTTCGGGTCGCCAGCACTTTGGCTGTCAGGCATCACACACCGGCGCACGCCACCGCACGCCGTGAGTGACGTATAACGGGAACGTCCTGTCGTCTGCGTGAAGGTGGTTTGTCGGATGAGGCTCACGGTCCTCGGCGGCGGGGGCTTCCGGCTCCCCCTGGTGTACGGCGCGCTGCTCCGCGATCACGCGGCGGGCCGGGTCACCGACGTCGTCCTGTACGACGTGGACAGCGCCCGGCTGACCGCGATCGCCCGGGTGCTCGCCGACCAGGCGGCGGACGTGCCCGACGCGCCGCGGGTCACCGTCACCACCGACCTGGACGAGGCGATCCGGGGTGCCGACTTCGTCTTCTCGGCGATCCGGGTCGGCGGTCTCGAAGGCCGCGCGGCGGACGAGCGGGTCGCGCTCGCCGAGGGGGTGCTCGGGCAGGAGACCGTCGGGGCCGGGGGTATCGCGTACGGGCTGCGCACGGTGCCCGTCGCCGTCGACATCGCGCGCCGGGTCGCCCGGCTCGCCCCCGACGCCTGGGTCATCAACTTCACCAATCCGGCCGGGCTGGTCACCGAGGCGATGGCGCGCCATCTCGGCGACCGGGTCATCGGCATCTGCGACTCCCCCGTGGGACTCGGCCGCCGCGTCGCCCGCCTCCTGGGCGCCGACCCCGGCACCGCCTTCATCGACTACGTGGGCCTCAACCACCTGGGCTGGCTGCGCGGTCTGCGCGTCGGGGGCCGCGACCAACTGCCGCGCCTGCTCGCCGATCCCGGACTGCTGGGCTCGATGGAGGAGGGCAGGCTGTTCGGCACGGACTGGCTCCGGTCCCTCGGCTCGATCCCCAACGAGTATCTGCACTACTACTACTTCAACCGGGAGACGGTACGCGCGTACCGCGAGGCCGAGGCCACCCGAGGCGCGTTCCTGCGCGACCAACAGGCCCGTTTCTACGACGAGATGGAGCGGCCGGACACCCCCGCGCTGGC
This sequence comes from Streptomyces sp. NBC_01508, assembly GCF_045040315.1. NCBI lineage: Bacteria > Bacillati > Actinomycetota > Actinomycetes > Kitasatosporales > Streptomycetaceae > Streptomyces > Streptomyces sp. NBC_01508. The sequence goes on from NZ_CP109419.1 coordinate 1,326,824, forward strand.
GACCTGGGACCGTACCCGCGCCGAACGCGAGGCCACGTACATGGCGCACAACCGCGAGGCGGCGGGCGCGGGTGAACGCGACGCCGAGGACCTGGAGTCGGGCGGGTACGAGCAGGTCGCGCTCGCCCTGATGCGGGCCATCGCGCACGACAGCCGCGCGACGCTCATCCTCAACGTCCCCAACCGCACGACGCTTTCGGTGCTGGACGCCGATGCCGTCATCGAGGTCCCCTGCCTCGTCGACGCGAACGGCGCCCATCCGCTCTCCGCGGCGCCGCTGCCGTACCACGCGACCGGTCTGGTCTGCGCGGTGAAGGCCGTCGAGCGCGAGGTGCTCGCGGCGGCGGAGAGCGGTTCGCGTACGACGGCGGTGAAGGCGTTCGCGCTGCACCCGCTCGTGGACTCGGTGACGGTGGCCCGGCGGCTGGTGGACGGCTACGCGGCCGCCCACCCGGGTCTCGGATATCTCAGGTGACGCGAGGGGCCTGTCACCCCACTACGGACGGCCCGGACGTGGTGGGGTCACGGCGCGGCGGCCCGCTCGGGGGCGGTGAGGCCCCCGGACGCGTGTCCGGCGTGTCCGGGCGAGGGGTAGCGGCGTACGGACAGCGCCATCACCGCGATGGTGATCAGGCCGGCGACGCAAGCGACCACCAGGACGCCGATACCGCCGAAGGTGTTGACCGCGCCGCCGCCGATGGCGCCGGCCAGGGCGATGCCCGCGTAGAGCCCGCTGGTGTTCAGCGCCAGCGCCTCGGTGGCGGCGTCGCCGCCCATGTGCATGGCGCGGGCGTTCAGCTGACGGCGGCCTTCCACCGGGCGCTGGAGCGCTGGGTCGCCGACCCGTCGGAGTCCGGTCCCGAGGGGCTCGCCGACGCGCTGCGGGACGCCTGCGCGGCCGTGCCGGAAAGCCTCGTACTTCCCGCGCGCCCGCGCTGAGCGACCACCGCGACCGCTTCTCTGCCCGGTGGTGGCCTCCCGTTGGGCGAGGGCTTCCTGGCTAGACGCCCACGATCAGCACCGCCCCCGACACCGTCGCGAACACCAGTACCGCGATCCGCAGCTTCGCCGTGTCGACGCGGTGGTGCACGAGGCGGCTGAGCCATACGCCGAGCGCCAGGACGGGCAGGAGCAGCAGCGCGGGCCATGCCTGGTCCGGTGTGCCCTGTCCGGTGGACAACAGCAGCCCCAGGGACGCGACTTCACCGACGAGGAAGCAGACGGCGACCGTGGAGCGCAGTTCGGCCGGGGGCCGGTGCTGGTAGACGAGTGCCAGGGGTGGGCCGCCGACGCCGGTCGCCGTCTCGGTGAGGGCGGTGACCGCGCCGGCGCCGACGTACGCCGCCCGGCCGGGGGTGAAGGCGGGTGTCACCAGGCTCACCACGGCGGCCAGCACCGTCGCGGCCCCGACGACCACGCCGAGGTGGCGTTCGGGGACCGCCCAGAGCAGGGCCAGTCCGCCGGGCGTGGCCGCCAGCCGGGCCGCCGAGATCCAGCGGGCGCCCCGTACGTCGAGGCTGGCGCGTTCCCGCCACGCCACGTACAGGTTCAGCGGGATCATCGAGGCCAGCAGGAACACCGGCAGCAGAGTCGGATCCAGCATGCCGACGACCGGTGCGACGACGAGGGCGAAGCCGAGGCCGCTCGCGCCCTGGACGAACGCGGCGACGGCGACCACGACGGCGAGGAGCGCGAGCGCCCCGCCGCCCAGCCCGTGGCTCAGCCCGCCGCCCAGCCCGTCGATCACTTCGCTCCCTGAGACTCCGTCACCTCCCGTGCAGCAGTATCGGTATCTCCTGCCAGCCGAACGCGATGAAGGACGGCACCTGCTTCAACTCGTCCGCCCCGACGGCCAGTCGCATGTCCGGGTAGCGGTCGAACAGCGCGGGCAGGGCCGTCAGGGCCTCCATCCGGGCGAGCGGCGCGCCGACGCAGCGGTGGACGCCTATGCCGAACGACAGGTGCTCGTCCGCGCCCCGGTGGATGTCGAACTCGGCCGCGTCGGGTCCGTACTGCTCGGGGTCGTTGCCCGCGGCGGCGTACGTGGTCACTATGGCGTCGCCCGCCGGGATGGTGACGCCGTCGACGGTGATGTCGGAGACGGCGTAGCGCAGCGGGAGGCTGGCGATCGAGGGGTGGACGCGCAGCACCTCCTCGATGACGCTCTCCCAGCTGACGTCGCCCGCGCGGACGGCGGCGAGTTGGTCGGGGTGGTTCAGGAGGGTGACGACGGCGTTGCCGATGAGGTTGACCGTGGTCTCGAACCCGGCGCCGATGACCAGCAGCAGGGTGTAGAGGAGTTCGTGGTCGGCGAGCCGGTCGCCTTCCTCGTCGCGGACCCGGATCAGCTCCGTGGTCAGGTCGTTGCCGGGGTTCTCGCTCTTGTACGCGATCAGCGCCGGGAGCACGGTGCTGATCTGATGCTGCACGGAGGCGGCGTGTTCGGGTGTCGGGTCGGAGGTGTCGAAGACGTCGACCATCAGCTTGACCGCAGGGCCGCGCAGGTCGGCGGGGACGCCGAACAGTTCGCAGATCAGCCGCATGGGCAGCGGGTGGGCGTAGCCGGCCCGCAGGTCGACGGCTTCGCCGGGAGCGGCGTCGGCCGCCGTGTCGAGGCCGGCGAGGAGGTCGGCGGTTATCGCCTCCACCCGTTCACGCATCGCCTCGGTGCGCTTGTGGGTGAAGCTGGGCGAGACGAGCTTGCGCAGCCGGGTGTGGTCGGGGCCGTATGTGGAGAGCATGTTGACCACGCCGACCCAGCCGAGTATCCAGCTCCACTCGGGCTTGCTGTTGACCTCCTCCCACAGCGACCAGTGCCGCCGGGGGTCCTTGCTGACGCGGGGGTCCAGGATGAGGGTGCGCAGCGAGTCGAAGCCGGTGGGCGCCCAGGCGGGTATGCCGCCGGGCAGGTCGACGGGCACCACGGCTCCTAAGGCACGCAGCCGGGCGCTCTCGGCGGGAATGTCCGCGCCGAAGGGATCGAGGGCCACGCGGGTGGTCTCGGTCGTCATGCTCGGTCTCCTGACTTCTCGGGGTCACCGGAGGGTGTGGGGTACCGGAGGATGCGGGGCCGCCCGCCGGTGCGGGGCGGCCGGTGGTCAGCCGTTCGCGACGGAGGTGTCCGGCGTACGGGGTGTGAAGTGGACGGGCAGCGACTTCAGGGAACGGACGAACGGGCCGGGCCGCCAGGTGAGTTGGTCGCGCGGCGTGACGGGTTCCAGGTCGGGCAGCCACTGGGTGATCCGCTCGATGGCCTCGGTGGCGATGAGCAGGGCGTGCTGCTTGACGGGGCACTTGTGCGGTCCCGCGCCCCAGGACAGGTGGGAGGCGTCGTGCGGGTGGTGCGGTGTGTCGCCGGCGTCCTGTTCGGAGAAGTAGCCGAGTGCTCCGTACGAGACGACGACGGGCACGGCGTTGCGTACCCAGACGCCGTGGAAGCTCAGCGGCTCGCGGGCGTAGAGGATGCCGTAGTTCGCCAGCGGCGTCTCGTGGCGCAGGACTTCGCGGACGGCGTCCATCACGGGGCGGGAGCCGCTGGTGAGGGTGGAGTAGTAGGCGGGGTTGCCGAGCATCCGCGACAGGGCGTTGGCGACGAGGTTCGCGGTGGGTTCGTGGCCCGCGGCCATCGTGAGGAAGACCTGCCAGACGACTTCCTCGTACGTGAGGTCCGCCGGGTGGTCGATCAGCCAACTGGTCAGGTCGGCACCGCGTTTGAGGGTCTTGGCCGTGACGAGTTCGGTGACGTACTCGCCGTACTCCACCTCGCCGGCGGCGGCCTCGTCGCCGCCTTCCATCAGCCGGCCGATCGAGTTGTGGAGGCGGGCGCTCTCGCTGTCGGGCAGGCCGAAGAGGTTGTTGAAGATCAGCGTCATCAGGGGGCGGGCGAAGTCGTCGACGAGGTCCGCGCTGCCCGCCGGGCCGAACCGGCCGACCAGCAGGTCCACGGCGCGGTGTACGCGCTCGCGCAGGTCGTGCGGCTCGACCAGGTCGAAGGCGTCGACCAGCGCGGTGCGGTAACGCCGGTGCGCGGCACCGTCGTTGAAGAGCGGGTTGGGGCGCCACTTCAGCATGCTGAGGATCGGTGAGTCCGGGGCGGCGCCGGCCTCCCACTCCCGGGAGTCGTGCGACCAGGTGTCGGGGTCGTGCAGGATGTCGAGGGCGGCCCGGCGGTCGGTGACGATGTACGCGGGCTCGCCCGGGGCGAGTTCGCCCCAGCCGATGGGGCCCTGCGCCTTGAGCGCCTCGTAGCGGCCGTGCGGGTCGGCGGCGAAACCCTCGTCCCAGAGCCTGACCGGCGCCGAGAGGGAGAAGGCCGCCGCGGGGGCGGGATAGGAAGTCACCAGGTCACCGGGTTTCCGTGGTGGGGCCGGCGCCGGCGGCGTGGCCCGCTATCAGATGCTGGACGAGTGCGAGCAGCGCGTCGACGGAGGAGTTGGTGTCACGGGCGTCGCAGACCACCATGGGCGTGTCGGGGTCCAGGTCCAGCGAGCCCCGCAACTGCTCCTGCGTGTAGGAGCGCGCGTCGGGAAACGTGTTGAGCGCGACGGCGTACGGCAGCCCCGACTCCTCGACCATGCCGAGCACGTCGAAGGAGTCGTCGATCCGGCGGGTGTCGACGAGGACGAGCGCGCCGAGCGCGCCGTGGGCGATGTCCGCCCACAGCGAGCGGAAGCGCTCCTGGCCGGGGGTGCCGAACAGATAGAGCACGACCTCGTCGTCCACGCTGATCCGGCCGAAGTCGATGGCGACGGTCGTGGTGGTCTTGTCGCGAACACCCGCGAGGTTGTCCACGGACACGGACGCCTCGGTGAGGTGTTCCTCGGTGTGCAGCGGGCGGATCTCGGACACCGCGTCGATCAGCGTGGTCTTGCCCACGCCGAAGGGGCCTGTCACCAGGATCTTCACCAACTCGCGGGTGGTGTCGGGCAGATGCAGATCACCAACGCCGGTACCACTGGTGCTACTGCTTGAGGGCGCGGAGGCCATCGGCGACTCTCTTCAACAGATCGGGTGCGGGCAGGGCGGCCGGGGGCACCGGCGCGCGTAGGCTCACCAGCCCCTGGTCCGCCAGCTCGGCGGCGAGTACGCGGACGGCGGAGACCGGCAGCTCCAGGAGGGCCGCGGCTTCCACCAGGGTGAGCGTGCCGCCGTTGAGAAGGTCGAAGAGCGCGTGCCTGGCGGCGGGGAGTCCGGCGGGGGCGGCCCCGGCCCCGCCGGTAAGCAGCGAAAGGCGCTCCAGGTCGGTATGGCTCGGCCGAGCCACCCCGCCGGTGGACAGATAGGCGGGAACCAGTGGACGGCCGCCCCTGCGGCCCGTCATGCCGGAGTGCCGCCCTCACCCGCGCGAGGTGCGGCGGTCATCGTCTTCTCGCCGAGTCTGGCCACCTGCGAGTGCACCCGGTGGGCGAGCAGGTCGAGCCGTACCTCGGGGTCTCCGTACGCGGCCACACAGGTGCCGTGCGAGGTGGGTGCGACCAGGATGTAGCCGTGGTCGGACTCGATGACGATCTGGCGGATCTCCGCGTCGTCGTGGTCGGCGAAGGCGGCGGCGGCCGCACGGCACGCGCCCTGCACGGTGCTGGTGATCGCCGCCGTACGTTCGGCGGTGGCCTGGGTGAGCGCGTCCGAGTAACCGGAGACGAGGCCGTCCCTGGTGAGGAGGACCGCTGCCCGCACATGCGGGATTTCCAGGATCGGATCGAGCACCCACGCCGTTTCGCCGGCGTCGCGGCTTTTCATCGCGGGTCGTTCCCTTCGGGGTCGGCGGTGGATCGTGCCGCTGCGGTGCCGGACTGGAGCGCGCCGAGCGCCGCTGCGGAGTCTTCGGGGGTACGGGCGGGCTGCTGCGCCTGCTCGGGGACGGGCCGGCCGGCCGGGGCCGCCGCGCCGAGTTCGTCGGCGGGGCGGGCGCGGCGGCGTCTGCGCTGGGGCAGGACGTCGTCGGTGTCGCCGTCGGCGTCGAGGCCGTGTTGGTCGCGTTGAGTGGCTTCGCCGCGCGGGTCACCGACCCGCGTGTCGGGGCCTGTCTGGTGGGCGGCTGCCCGCACGGCCCGTGACGACGCGCCGGTCCGCACGGGCAGCTTGCCGTTCGTCTCCGGCTTGGCCGGCTGTTCCGGCCCCTCGGCGGGGCGGGTGGAGCGCGGCGCGGCGGCGGCCGGCGGCCGGACGACCGGGTCGACATGGCTGAGCAGGTGGCTGTTGACCAGCAGCACCGCGCGTACGCCCCCGTACGGCGACGGGGTCGACAGGTCGACGGACAGGTCGAACTGCCGGGTGAGCTGGCCGATCGCGGCCAGCCCCATACGGGGCGGGTCGCCGAGGTCCGACAGCAGGATCGGCTCGCTGCTCGCCACCATCCGCTGCGCGTAGGCGCGTTCGTCGGCGGACATACCGACGCCGGAGTCGTCGATGGTGACGGCGACCCCGTGGTGGGCGCGTTCCAGGTTCACCGTGACGTCGGTGTCCCGCGAGGAGTGCCGCAGGGCGTTGTCGAGGAGTTCGGCGACGATGATCGCGACCGGTTCGACGGCGTGCGAGACGAGCGCGGTGCCCGGCTCCAGATGGTTGTTGACGCGGACCCGGTGGTATCCGACGAGCCGTGACTGCCCGCCGGTCACCGCGTCCACCAGGTGCGACTCCTCACGGGCCAGGCCCACCCAGGCGCCGCAGACCACGGCGGCGACCTGCGCGCGGCGCAGCGACTGCTCGTTCTCGTGGTCGAGTTCGAACAGGGTCTGCGCCAATTCGGGCTCGTCGTACTGCTGTTGAAGCCCCCTGAGGACGTCCTGGAGCCGGTAGAGCCCGGCCTGGATCTCGCGGGTGGTGCCGCGCATGCCGGCGCGCGCCGCGGCGTCGACGCGCTTGCGCTCCTGCACCATGGCGCTCAGCAACCCGTCGAGCACCCCGTCCAGACCGGCGCCCGGTCCGGTGCCGGCGAAGCCGGGGCTGAGCGGTCCCGGCACCTGGACGTGCGGGTGGGCGGCGCGGGTCGCGACCGCGGGGAGGCGCTTCTCGGTGAGATGCGCGATCTCCGCGGTGAACTCGTCGGACACGCGACCGGTCTTCGAGCGCGCGTCGTCCAACTGGTCCCGCAGGCCGGTGATCTCCTCACGGAGTCTGGCCCGGTCGCGGCGGGAGCGGAGCAGACCGCCTCCCAGGACGAGCGCCAAAAGCGTCCCGGCGGCTAGGCCGGCGGCGGCCAGGACCGTTATCTCGATCATCGGACGGACCTCGGGAGGATCGGGGATCTGGCGGGTCCGGTCAGGACCCGGGAGGCGGACCCGGACAGTACACACCGTCGTCGGGCGTGCTCGCACCGCTTCCCGTGAAGATCCTTTGGGAATTGCCCCTGTCGGGGCCGGCGCCACCCGAAGTGTCCGGTACGGCACGGCGGTCGGACGGCTTTCGGGAACAGCGGACGGGGACAGCGCTCATCCCCGCCGCGGTGACCGACGACGCACCCGCCGCACGCACCATGAACGAGAACACTACCGCCCTCTCGGTTGCCGATCTCCCCTTCCCCACCCCTGTGTTGGGCCACGCGGCGGTGGCGCCGCCGGGCGCTTTGAGGGGGCGCGGAGCGAGGCCGGCTGTCCGGCGCGGAAGGGGAGTTCCGCGCCGGGCAGCGGCCGGACCAGGGGCGCGCGCCGGGCGTACGAGGGTGGCCGCGGGTGACCGGCCGGACGGCCGGCCCTCGGAGCGAGGCGGGGCGGACGGGGCGCGCGCCGGTTCAGCCGATCGTCACGCGGAAGATCTTGTCCGACCCGGCAGGCTCGCCGCCGTTGCCGTCCGCGTTCGTCGTGGAGAGCCACAGCGCGTCGGCGCCTGGCACCTTGGTGACGCCGCGCAACCGCCCGTACGTGCCGACGTAGTGCGCCTTCGGCGTGCCGACGTTCCCGTTGCCGGCGTTGATCGGGATCCGCCAGAGCCGTTCGCCGCGCAGCGACGCCATGTAGACGGCGCTGTCGACGACGGCGATCCCGCTGGGGGACGCCTCGGCGGTGGTCCAGGTGGCCTTCGGGTTGGTCATCCCGGCCTCGGAGCAGTCGCCTTCGCAGACGGGCCAGCCGTAGTTGGCGCCGGCTTCGACGAGGTTGAGTTCGTCCCGGGCGTTCTCGCCCAGCTCCGCCTCCCAGAGCCGGCCCTGCGGGTCGAAGGCGATGCCCTGCGGGTTGCGGTGGCCCAGGCTGTAGACGTGGTTGCCGAACGGGTTGCCGGGCGCGGGTTCGCCGTCCGTCGTCATCCGCAGGATCTTGCCGTTGAGCGAGTTCCTGTCCTGGGCGAGGGCGGTGTTCTGCGCGTCGCCGGTGGAGGCGTAGAGATAGCCGTCGGGGCCGAAGGCGAGCCGGCCGCCGTTGTGGTACCTGTTCTTCGTGATGCCCTTCAACAGGGGTGTGTAGCCGGTGAGTCCGGTGCCGTCGTAGCTCATCCGGGCGATCCGGTTGCCGTCGGACGAGGTGTGCGAGAAGTACACGAAGTGGTTGGTCGCCCAGTCCGGGTCGACGGCGACGCCCATCAGGCCGCCCTCACCGCCGGTGGTCTGGGACTCGGGTACGGAGCCGATCTCGGCGCGCCGCCCGTCCGGTGTCACCTTGAAGACCTTGAAGGTGTCGCGCTCGGTGACCAGCGCCGAGGAGTTGTCGGGCATCCAGTGCATGCCCCACGGGATCGAGAAGCCGGTGGCGACGGTGGTGATGTCCGTCGGCTCACCGGCCGCGCCCGCGGCGGTGGGGCCGGCGGTCGCTCGGGGCTCGCCGGCGCCGGCGCTCTGGACGAGTCCGGCGACGAGCGCGGCGGCGGCGACCGTGGCCGCCGCTGTCCTGATGAGGGTCTTCGTCGGCCTGCTGCCGTACATGGATTCCTCCGGAGGGAGTGGGGGGTGGGAGGCGGTGGGAGGCGGTGGGAGGCGGTGGGAGGCGGTGGGAGTGGTGCGGGAAAGGAAGTTCTAGGGGTGACCGGGCGCGGCTCCGTGGTCCTTGGCGCCGTGGCCCTCGGGGTGGTCCCGGTAGACGTACGGGGGCGCCGCCCCGACCGGGAGGGGGTCGGGGCCTCGCGGGGCGTCCACCAGGTCGCGTACGAGTGCGTGGTCGGGAGACAGACGGCAGGCCGGGTCCGTCCGCGCGGCGTCGCCGGTGAGCGCGTGGGCCTGGCAGCGGCAGCCGCCGAAGTCCTTGGTACGGAGGTCGCAGCTACGGCACGGGTCGCTCATCCACGCCTCGCCCCGGTAGAGGTTGAAGGCCCTCGACTCGTGCCAGATCCACTCCAGGGAGTGGTTTTTGACGTTGGGCGCGTGGAGTCCCGGCAGAGCGGCGGCGGCCGGGCACGGGTACACGGTGCCGTCCGGCGCGACGGTCAGCGAGACGGCGCCCCAGCCGCCCATGCAGGGCTTGGCCGTCCCCTCCACGTAGTCCGGCACGACCCACACCAGCTCCAGCCGTCCGGCCAGGCGTTCACGCCACCGTTCGACGGAGGCCATGGCCCGGGAGATCTGCGCGCGGTCGGGCAGCAGGGCGTGCCGGTTGCGCAACGCCCAGCCGTAGAACTGGGTGTTGGCCAGTTCGATGCGCTCCGCTCCCCAGGCGAGGGCGAGTTCGACGAGTGCGTCCAGCGCGTCGAGGTTGGCGCGGTGCAGGACGACATTGAGGCCGAGCGGCAGGTCCGCCGCACGCACGAGCCCGGCCGCGCGTTCCTTGGCGGCGAACGAGCGTGCGCCCGCGATGAGTTCGGAGGCGGCGGGGTCGGCGTGCTGCACCGAGAGCTGTACGCTGCGCAGCCCGGCGTCCGCCAGCGCGGCCAGCCGCTTCTCGTGCAGGCCGACGCCGCTGGTGACGAGCTGGGTGTGGATCCCGGCGCCGTCGGCGGCGGCGACGATCTCGGTCAGGTCGCGGCGCAGCAGCGGTTCGCCGCCGGAGAGATGGCTCTGTACGACGCCGAGGCCGGCGGCCTGGCGGAACACCCCGGCCCACTGGTCGGTCGTCAGTTCGCTTGCCCGGCTGACCAGTTCGACGGGGTTGGAGCAGTACGAGCAGTGCAGTGGGCAGCCGTGGCTCAGTTCGGCGAGCAGCGCCCACGGCGGGGCGGGCCGGTTCGGTTCCGTCACTTGACCCAGCCTTCCGCGCGTAACCGCCCGAGAAAGGCCGGGACTTCGTCGGCGACGGGTGCGCCCGGGTGCCGTGCGGCGAGGGTGGCGACGATCGCGCCGACGTCGTTGACTCCGTCGCACAGGCGCAGGATCGAGCCGGCGCCGCCCTGGAGCACGACGACGCGCTCGGGCAGGACGAGGAGGTCCGTGTCGCGTACGCGGTCGTAGCGGAACACCACCGACCGGGAGAGCACCGGTTTCCAGGCGGGGTCGGGCGGCGAGTGCGGCGGCGGTCCGCTCGTCATGGGCGCTCCCCCGCGCCGTGGTCCCCCGCCACCGCGCCGTGGTCCCCGGCCCCGTGGTCGACCGTGCCGTGGTCCCCGGCAGCCTGCTCCCCCGCCACCGCGCCGTGGTCGACCGCGTCGAGCAGGGACCACAGCACGTCGCACTTGAAACGGAGCGCGGCGACGGCCGCCTCCTGTTCGCGCCGGGTCACGGCCCATTCGAGGACCAGGGCGAGCGCTTCCGCGCTGTCCCGGCCGCCCTGTCCGACGCGGTCGCGGAAGTAGCCCAGCCCGTCGGACTCGATCCACCGGTAGTGGAGTTCGAACGCCTTGATGCGGGTGCGCATGATGCCGGGAGCCGCGAGTTCGGTGAGGGAGGCGGCGACGGCTTCGAGCGGGGAGCCCAGCCGGCAGAAGTTGACGTATCCGTCGACCGCGAGCCGTACGCCCGGCAGGACTTCCGCGCCCGAGCACAGCCGCGCCCGGTCGATCCCGGCGGCCTCACCGAGCCGCAGCCAGCGCTCGATACCGCCCTCGCCCTCCACCGGGCCGTCGTGGTCCTGGATACGGCGCAGCCAGGAGCGGCGCAGCGCGGAGTCGTCGAACTTGGCGAGGATCAGCGCGTCCTTGACGGGAATATGCCGCTGGTAGTGGAAGCGGTTGATGATCCAGCGGCGCAACTCGGCGGGGGTCAGGGCGCCTTCGTGCATCCGTACGTTGAACGGGTGGCGGTCGTGGTAGCGCCGGGCCGGAACGGCGCGCAGCCGGTCCGTGAACTCCAGAGGGCTCCACGGCCCGTCGGTGCGGGTCGCTGTCGGGGCGGCTGTGCTCACAGCTCGATCACCATTCGGTCGGCGGCGACCTCCAGGCCCCACTCCCCGAGCAGCGTGTGCTGCGGGGCGTCCGGGTCGCCGAGGGGGTTGGTGTTGTTGAGATGGGTGTAGAGGCAGCGGGCGCGCAGCCCGGAGAGCCGGCGCGCGGTGCCGCCCGGTCCGGCGATCGGCAGGTGCCCCATGCCGGTGGCGGTCCGGGTGGAGATGCCGGTCCGTACGGGTTCGTCGTCGTCCCAGAAGGTGCCGTCGACGATCACGCAGTCGGCGGCCTCGACGGCGTCCTGGAAGGTGTCGGTCCAGCGGGCGAGTGCGGGCGCGTAGACGAGACCGCGGCCGGTGTCGGTCTCGCGCAGCCGTAGCGCGACCACCCAGGTGTGGTCGTCGTCGGTTGCGCCGGTGGCGGTGTCACGGGCGACGGCGTAGCGCGGGCGTTTGGGCGAGACGGGTACGGCGTCGATCTCGACGCTGCCGCTCGGCGTGAGCGGCATGGGCGCGCCGCCCAACTCCCGCCATGCGACACGGGTGTACGGGGCGAGGATGTCGTCCAGGCGCATGAGACCGGTCAGGGCGCCGTGGACGGGCCGGGTGGCGAGGACGTCGAAGCCGGCTGCCTCGCGCAGCCGGGCGATGCCCAGGGTGTGGTCGAGTTCGGCGTCGGTGAGGATCACTCCGGCCACGGGTGTGTCGCGCGGTCCGGCGCGGCCCGGGTGCAGTGCGGGGCTGTCCTCGATCTGGTCACCGATGTCGGGGGTCGCGTTGACGAGATACCAGCGGTCCTCGTCGGCGCGCAGGGCGAGTGAGGCGTGGCGGCGGCGCCGGTGCGGGTGGGCGCGTGCCCCGGCGCAGCCGGGACACGCGCAGTTCCACTGGGGCAGTCCGCCGCCCGCCGCGGTGCCGAGCACCTCCAGCAGCATGGCGGCGGGGTCTACCGGTCGGTGAGGGCGTAGGCCGTGACCTCCAGCGCGGTCTCGACGACCACGAACTCGGGGGTCTGCCAGTTGATCGTGCCTTCCGTGGGCTCCTGCGCCGATTCCTGTGAGTCCTTCATGAGCCGTTGACTGCCTTCCTGAGATGTGGGGGTTCAGGGAGCTGATTCAGGAGTGACTTCTCGATGACGCACGGTGGTGCGGGACCGCTGAACGCGCAATCGAACGCCCATTCATATGAGTGTCCGGCGTTCAGCCATGTGCAACAGCGTTACGTCTTGGTGGAACCCGGTCAATGGGTCGGACCGCATCCCATCCGACCACACCCCGGCGCGCGCCGGGGGCCGTCCGCGCGTCAACTACGTCGTGCGGGTGGCTTTTTCAGCCGTCCGAAGCGGAAGCAGCCGGGCCGTCGTCAGCGGGAGTGATCCTGATGACCATCTCGGGACGGTCCCACATCACCGCGGGCGGGTTCGCCGCCACCGTGCCGACGCGTTCCGCGCCCACACTCCGGTAGAAGCCCTCGGCGGGCGGGTGCGACACCACGCGCACGGCCGCGACACCCGCGGCGCGCGCCTCCTGCCTCAGGTGCCCGACCAGCCGCCGTCCGACACCGAGGCCCTGCGCGGCGTCGGCGACGAACATCAGGTCCAGCTCGGGCGGGGCGAGCAGCAGGGCGTAGAAGCCGAGGAGCCGGCCGTCCGGGCCGGTGGCGAGGAAGACCCGGTGGGTCTCGATGTAGTCGGGTCCCACGCGGTAGCCCGCGATCATGGGTGCGTACGGGCCGTCGTAGGCGCTGGACGCCTGGATGAGCCGGGTCAGCCGCTTGCCGTCGCGCGCCGTGGCCCGCCGGATCGTGACGGCCGCCGCGTCGCGGTCCGCCGTTCCGTCCGCCGTTCCGTCCGCCGGACGGCCGATGGCGGTAATACGCGAGGTCATGCTCCGAGTATTACGCACTCGGCCCGGCTGCCCGGACGGCGGCCTCGCCCGGACCGCTTCTGACGGCACAGCACACGGCGCACCGCCCCGCAAGAGCGCGACCCTGGCCGATTCCGGCCACGCTGAATGGTGTCAACTCGGTTCCGGACGAACAGATTCAGCCACCGAGCGGACGAACGCAATTCGCACGTACGCCGCATAAGGCCCCACCGCCAACAGTGGCGACGGCCGGCGCATCGCGACGGCCCCGGCCGGCGTGCGGCAGCACACACCGCTCATACCGGGTGCCGAACTCCCCGGGCAAACCGTGTGTGTCCGTGATGTGACCCGTCGCAGCCCCCGGCATACGGGCTCAAAGCCGTTGCCCCACCGGGCGTTTTCGGCCCGTATCGCACGCCGCGCCCCCGCTCCCGTTCGCTTTGCGGTAATCCGCGGACTATGCGCGTGCAAAGGGGCCGCGGCGCCCCGGCGGAAGGCCCGGCCCGGGGTCCTGCGGCGGCAGGTGGCCGGGGTCCGGAAGTCGACCTTGTGTACGAGGCGTCCCCCGTCAACGATTCGATCCGTGCGGATCAAACAGGTCCGCGGCCAGCAACGACCGGCCACGGACCGGCGCACACGAACAACGGCCCACACCCCACGGGGCCGTGCTTTCCCCCCACCGATGGAGGATTTCGTGACCTTCAAGCGCTTCTCCCCCCTCAACGGCGTGTCCAGACGCGCTCGTGTCCTCGCCGTGTCGACCGGCCTCGTGGCAGCCGCCGCGCTCGCCGTGCCGTCCGCCGTGGCCGCCCCGGCCCCCGAGGCCAAGGTGACGGCGGCTCAGCTCGCCGACGCCAGCTCCGCCGTGCTCGACGCGGACGTGGCCGGCACCGCCTGGTACACCGACAAGGCCACCGGCAAGATCGTCGTGACCGCCGACAGCACGGTCTCGAAGGCCGAACTGGCCGAGGTCAAGTCCGCGCTCTCGGACTCCGAGGCCGGCCTGACGATCAAGCGCACCCCCGGCAAGTTCAGCAAGCTCATCGCCGGCGGCGAGGCCATCACCACCGGCGGCGCCCGCTGCTCGCTCGGCTTCAACGTGACCAACGGCAGCACCAACTACGCGCTGACCGCCGGCCACTGCACCAACATCGGCAGCAGCTGGTCCATTGGCACGACAACCGGTTCCAGCTTCCCGGGCAACGACTACGGCATCATCCAGCACTCGAACCCGGGCGCGGCCGACGGCAGGGTCTCCCTGTACAACGGGAGCTACCAGGAGATCACCGGCGCCGGCAACGCCTCCGTCGGCCAGTCCGTGCAGCGCAGCGGCAGCACGACCGGTCTGCACGGCGGCTCGGTCACGGGCCTCAACGCGACGGTGAACTACGGCGCCGACGGTGTCGTCACCGGCATGATCCAGACCAACGTCTGCGCCGAGCCCGGCGACAGCGGCGGCGCGCTCTTCGCCGGCACCACGGCCCTGGGTCTCACCTCCGGCGGCAGCGGCAACTGCTCCTCCGGTGGCACCACGTTCTTCCAGCCGGTCACCGAGGCGCTGAGCGCGTACGGCGTGTCGATCATCTGAGGCATCCGGTGAGGCATCCGGGAGCTTCGAGGGTGACGATCCTCTGAGGCTCTGCAGGACGCAGGGATACGTATCCCCGGCGGGCCGCGCCCATGGCGCGGCCCGCCGTCGTACGTCCGCGATCTAAAGTCCGGTGCCGCGGTCCCGGCCGACCAGGCCCGCCTCGTACGCGGCGATCGCCGCCTCGACCCGGTTCCGTACGCCCAACTTGGCCAGGATCGCGCTGACATGGGCCTTCACGGTGCCCTCGACCAAGTGCAGGCGTCCGCCGATCTCGGCGTTGGACAGGCCCGAGCCGACCAGCGCCAGCACGTCGTGCTCCCGCGCGGTCAGCCGCTCCGCCAGCGGTCTGACCGCCGCCGCGCCCGATCCGCCGGCCCGCAGCCCCGCGACGACTCGCGCCGCGACCTTCGGTGAGAGATACGCGCCGCCCCCGGCCACCGCGTGCACGCCCGTCAGCAGCTCCCTGGGGTCGTCCGCCTTGAGCAGGAACCCGTCGGCCCCGCCGCTCAGCGCGCGGGCGATGAAGTCGTCCTCGCCGAAGGTCGTCAGCATGACCACCGCCGTGCCGGGCAGCTCACGGTGGATCCGCTCCGCCGCCAGGATCCCGTCGAGTCTGGGCATCTGGATGTCCAACAGGGCGACGTCCGGGCGGTGTTCACGTACGGCGTCGACGGCCTCCTGACCGTCCCGCGCCTCCGCGACGACCTCGATCCCCGGATCCCGCGCCAGGATCGCCCGTACCCCGGCGCGGACCAGCGCCTCGTCGTCTGCCACCAGCACCCTGACCACGGGCGGAGTGTACCGAGCCGGGCCGCTCGGGGGTCCCCGACGAAAGTAGGGGGTGTGATCGCTGACGAAGGGCCGATGTGCGCGGGCAGCGGTGATTCGTACCGTCCGGAGATCAGGAACGGAACGGCGACGCAAGCACCGGAAGGACACGCACACTCGTGATCACCCTGAGAGGGCTGACCAAACGATACGGCGACACCCTCGCCGTCGACGGGCTGACGCTGGACGTCGCGGAAGGCCGGGTGACCGGCTTTCTCGGCCCGAACGGCTCCGGCAAGTCGACCACCATGCGCATGATCCTCGGACTGGACCATCCGACCCGGGGCACGGCTCTCATCGACGGCAGGCCGTACGCCTCGCTGCGGCATCCCGTACGCGAGGTCGGCGCGCTGCTGGACGCGAAGGCCCTGCACCCGGCGCGCTCCGCCCGCGCCCATCTGACGGCGCAGGCGCGCAGCAACGGCATACCGGTGCGCCGGGTGGACGAGGTTCTGGAGATCGTGGGGCTCGCGTCGGTGGCCCGCAAGCGCGCCGGGGCGTTCTCGCTGGGCATGTACCAGCGGCTCGGCGTGGCGGGCGCGCTGCTCGGCGACCCGCGCGTCCTCGTCTTCGACGAGCCCGTCAACGGTCTCGATCCGGACGGGGTGCGCTGGGTGCGCGAGTTGATGCGCTCACTGGCCGCCGAGGGACGCACGGTCTTCCTCTCCAGCCACCTCATGAGCGAGATGCGGCTGACGGCCGATCAACTCGTCGTCATCGGGCGGGGAAAGCTGCTGGCGGACAAGTCGATGGCCGAGTTCCTGGCCGGCGGCTCACCGGCCTCCGTGCGGGTGCGGGTGCCGGGCACCGACGACCGGCTCGCGCTGGTGGGCCAACTGACGCGGGAGGGCGTGGACGTGCGGCAGGCCGATGGGGCGGAACTGGTCGTGACGGGACGGACAGCCGGGGAAGTGGGCGATACGGCACACGGGTTGGGCGTGCGGCTGCATGAACTGCGCGCGGTCTCGGCCTCGTTGGAGCAGGTCTACATGGACCTGACGGCGCAGAGCGTGGAGTACGGGGCGGGGGCAGGATCATGAGCGGCGGGTTCGTCGGGGCGGTGGCCGCCGAGTGGACGAAGCTGTGGACGGTACGCGGCGCGTATCTGTGTCTGGTCGCGAGCGTGCTGCTGATGGGGGTGTTCACCTTCTACTACGGGGCCATCGCGCGGATCAACGACCATGCCGTGCAGCCGGTCGGCAACGCGCCGGTGGCCGCCACCGTGCTGGTGCAGTTCGTGGTGGTCGTCCTGGCGATGACCACGGTGACGAGTGAGTACGCGACGACCGGCGTGCGCGCGACGCTGCTGTGGGTGCCGGTCCGCCACCGGGTCCAGCTGGCCAAGGCCGTGGTCACCGGCGTGGTGACGTTCGTGGCCGGGGTGCTGCTCGGGGTGCTGGGGACGGCGGTGGCGTGGGCGTCGTTCGACGGGTACGCGACGTTCGACGCCGGCTCGGCCCTCGGTCAAGTGCTGCTGCTGGGCGCTTACTTGGCGCTGGTGGCCGTGCTGACAGTGGGGGTGTCGTTCGCCCTGCGGGCACCGGCCGGGGTGCTGACGGTGCTCTTCCTGCTGCTCTACGGCGTGCCGACCATGCTGGTGGGGCTGGGCGGGAACACGCTGCTGACCGTGAACGACTACCTGCCGCACGGCGCGGGCACGCACGCGATACTGGCCGACGATGCGCCGTATCCGGCGCCGGTGGGCTTCCTGATCGTGACGGGGTGGGCGGCCGTCGGGCACCTGACAGGACGTCAGGTACTGCGGCGGCGCGACGTGTAGCAACGTGGCGCGGCGTGGCGTGGCTCGGCCCACGAGCCGCGTCACGTCGTCACCCGCCGCCCTACCCCGGCACGACGTCCTTGGCGATCAGCCGGGAGCCCGCGTAGCAGAGCCGGTAGACGTCCACCTGGTCGAGCAGGCTGCCGCTGGACCGGTAGAAGGCGCAGACGGCCCCGGCGGGCCGGGGCCGGGCCTTCGCGGAGTCGGACGCGTACGGGAACTGCCGGGCCGGCAGGACGTTCGCGAACTCGGCCCGGTCCTGGCCCACTTGGAGCCGGTCGAAGTCGGCGGGCCGCAGCACGCTGCCGCCCAACTGGACCGCCGCGTAGGCGGCGGACCCGAGGACGACGAGCCCGAGCCCGCCCGGCAGCACGAACGCGGCGGCGAACCGCAGCCCGGCCCGGCGCCGGGCCGCGGTGAGCTGTCGTACCGACTCCGAACCCGACTCCGAACCCGAATCGGACCCGGACCCGGACCCGGACCCCGGCACCTGGCCCGCCAGCGACCCCGGCACCTCCTCCGGTGTCACGTTTCTCGACCGGTCCGGGCTCACCCGGTCCGGCAGTGTCACGACGACCTCGAACCCGTGCCCGTACGGCGCCGCCCGCAGCGTCCCGCCGACCACCCGCACCCGCTCGCGCAGCCCGACAAGACCCCGTCCTCCGGACTCGGGCCGCGACGACGACAACTGCCCCGCGTCAGGGGCGTCGTTGGTCACCCGTACCCCGGTCCGCCCGCCCTCGTGCGCGATCCGTACCCGTACCGCTGCCCCGGGCGCGTGCTTGGCCGCGTTGGTCAGCGACTCCCGAACCACCCGGTACACGGCCCGCTCCACGAGCGGCGCGAGGCCTTCAGGCGCCGGGGTGCCTTCGCGTCGCAGGTCCACGACGACGCCCGAGTCCCGCGCCCGGCGCACCAGTTCCTCGACGGACTCGACGGACTCGGCGGTCGGCGCGGCGGCCCCGGCGGCCCCCTCGCCCTCGTCGTCGCGCAACACCCCTACGGTGTCCCGCAGATGGCCGACGGCGTCCGACACGGCGGCCCGCAACTCGCCCAGATCCGCCCGGTCCTGGCCACTGAGCGTGGGGGAGAGTTCCAGGGCGCCGGCCCGCAGCGCGATGAGGCTCAGTTCGTGTCCGAGCGAGTCGTGCATGTCGGCGGCGATCCGGGTCCGTTCCCGCAGCCGGGCCTGTTCGGCGACGAGCCGCTGCTGCCGCTCCAGGAGTTGCGCGCGCCGCCAGCCGCCGCGTACGAGCGCGAGCTGTGCCTGCCAGTAGCGGCCGAAGAGCCAGGGCACCAGCAGCGCGAGGGGCAGGACCGTCAGCGTCCAGTACCACCACACCGCGCCCACGCCCAGCGCGGCGCAGAGCCCCAGGTCGACCGCCAGGCAGCCGCCGAACACCAGCAGCGCGGAGCGGGTGGAGGCGGGTCCGGTGCCCAGCAGGTAGGCGGAGACGGCCAGTGCCACGACGTACGCGTTGGCCGGTGTGCCGGGGTGTGCGAGGCCGAGCGCGCACAGCGCGTTGACGGCGAACACGGCGGCCACCGGCCACCTCCGGCCGCCCGGGATCGCCACCGCGAGAACGGCGAGCGGCAGCACCAGTTCCAGCGCGACGGAGGATTCGGGGTGTCCCACGAACCAGACGAGCGCGACCCCGGCCAGGGCGGCCCACAGGGCGGCGTCACGTACGACGGGGCCGACCGCCGTACGCGTCTCGCCCGTCTCGCACGTGTCGCCTGTGTCGCCCGTCTCACTGTTCCCGCCCCACCACAGCACCGTTCGAGGCTATCGAACGAGGGCGGCCGGGGTCCCGTCCGATTCGTTCAAGACCGGGGCGGCGGCCCGCGCCTACGTTGGTCCCATGACTCCACGACTTGACGTGATCGGCATCGTCACCTCCGACATGGCGGCCTCGCTCGCCTTCTACCGCAGGCTCGGCCTGGACATCCCCACCGACGCGGACACCGCCCCCCACGTGGAGGCCGCCCTGCCCGGCGGCATGCGGCTGGCCTGGGACACCGAGGACGTCGTGCGGTCCTTCGATCCCGGCTGGACCCCGCCGTCGACCGGCGACCGGCTGGGCCTGAACTTCCTCTGCGACAGCCCCGCCGACGTCGACGCGGCCTACGCGGAGCTGACCGGCGCCGGGTACCGCGGCCACCTCAAGCCGTGGGACGCGGTCTGGGGCCAGCGTTACGCGGTCGTGCTCGACCCGGACGGCTGCGGCGTCTCGCTGTTCGCCAACGCCGCGTAGGCCCCGAGCGTGAGACCGGTCAGATCGCGCGTCTCCCTGGCGAGGTGCGCCTGGTCGGCGCAGCCCGCGACGGCGGCGGCCTCCGCGTACGGCACCGACGCCCGTACGAGCGCGAGCGCGCGCTGGAGCCGCAGGACACGGGCCAGGGTCTTGGGACCGTAACCGAAGGCGTCCAGGGAGCGGCGGTACAGCCGGCGGGTGCCGAGGCCCACGGTCTCGGCGACGGAGCCGACCGTGCGGCCCGCGTCGAGCCCGTCGACAACGGCGCGCAGCAGCGGATCGGGCGGGCCGGCGAGGGCGACGCGCCGCAGTGCCGCCGCTTCGAGGGCGGCGGCCGGGTCGGTGGCGGTGGCGACGCGCTCGGCGATGTCGCGCGCCTCGGGGCCCGGCCACAGATCGGTGAGGTCCACGCGGCGGTCGCGCAGTTCGTGCGCCGGTACGCCCAGGAGCGCGGGCGCGACTCCGGGCGCGAAGCGGACTCCGACGGCGTCGGGGAAACCGCCGCCGTCAGCCGGGAGCGCCGGCGTGAAGGCGCGGGTGTCGGGTCCCGCGACGGTCAGCCGGCCGCCGATCCAGAGCAGATCCATGCAGCCGTCCGGCAGGACGGGGTAGACGGGGCCGTCGACCCGTTGTGGCGCGGTCCGCGTCCATACGACGACGCCCTCGACCCGCGATGCCCGTTCCCTGTACACGCTTTCCAGGCTACGGCTTCTGCTCCCTGTCGCGGCCCGCGTGGAACCGGGACTTCAGGTCGTCCGGCGGCAGGAAGCGGGACCATCTCTCGGGGAATTCCGAGGGCATGTCCGGGTCCGGGCCGTACTCCCCGTCGTCCGTCTCCCCCGACCGCGCCTCCACGCGTGCCACCAGCTCCGCCGCCTGGGCCGCGCGCAGACGGTCGTTGGCCGCGCGGGCCGCCGCCGTGGCGACGGACGGCCAGACCCGGTCGATGGCGGCGTTGACCGCCGCGCCGACCAGGACGGCGAAGGCCGAGATCCCGATCCACAGGAGGACCGCGATGGGGGCGGCGAGCGATCCGTAGATGGTGGGACCCTCGACCGTACTGGTGAGGTAGATCCGCAGCAGGAAGCTGCCGAAGACCCACATGGCGAGGGCGACGAGCGCGCCCGGCACGTCCTCGATCCACGGCGAGCGCGCGGGCACGGACACGTGGTAGAGCGTGGTCAGGAAGGCCACCGAGAGCAGGATCACCACCGGCCAGTACAGGACGCTGGCGACCTCCGTGCCCCACGGGATGATGTCGACGACCCTGTCCGGCCCCACCACCGCCAGCGGCAGCACGACGGCGCCGATGAGCAGCGCCACGATGTAGAGGAGGAAGGCGAGCAGCCGGGTGGCGACGATGCCGCGGCGGCCGTCGAGTCCGTACATCACGGTGATCGTGTCGATGAAGACGTTCACCGCCCGGGAGCCCGACCAGAGCGCGATGGCGAAACCGATGGAGATGAGGTCGGGTCGCCCGCCGTGCGTGACGTCCGACAGCAGGGGTTTCGCGATCTGGTCGACGCCTCTGTCGGAGAGAACCGTGCCGACCGCGGTGAGGATGTTCTCCTCGATCGAGGCGACGGTGGTGGTGTTGGTCCAGTCGTCGATGTACCCGAGCAGGCCGAGGAGACCGAGCATCAACGGCGGGAGGGAGAGCAGCGTGAAGAACGCCGCCTCCGCCGCCAGACCGAGAATCCGGTACTCGATGCACGAGTTGACGGTGTCCTTCAGCAGCAGCCAGGCCATCTTCCGCATGGGGACGTCGCGGTAGAGGGCACGGGCCCGGCGGAGTCGGCCCGATGGCCGCTCGGGTGTTTCGTTTGCTGCCTGCACCTCCTTACCGTAGCGGCATGACTGCCAGCACTCACACAGTGACCAACCAGGTTCCGCCCCTGGTCGGATACGACGTCTTCAGCGGCGACCGGGCCCTCGCGGAAGGCCTGGAGCGGCATGCCTCCCCCGAAGTCCTCGACGAGGCGCGGGCGGAGCTGGCCGCGCTCGGTCTCGCGGCCGGTTCGGCGCGCGTACAGGAGTGGGGGACGCAGGCCAACGAGAACTCGCCGAAGCTGCGGACCCACGACCGGTACGGCAACCGGATCGACGAGGTCGATTTCCATCCCGCCTGGCACCAACTCCTCGACGGGGCCGTGTCGGCGGGGCTGACGGACGCCTGGGGCCGCCCGGACGGGCATCTGCGCCGGGCCGCCGGGTTCTACGTGTGGACGCAAGGAGAGGCCGGGCACGGCTGTCCGCTGTCCATGACGCACGCCGCGGTGCCCGCGCTGCGGACGGATCCGGAACTGGCCGCCGAGTGGGAGCCGCGGCTCACCTCGCACCGGTACGAGCCGGGGCTGCGGCCCGCCGCCGGGAAGGCCGGCGCGCTGTTCGGGATGGGCATGACCGAGAAGCAGGGCGGCAGCGACGTACGGGCCAACACGACGGCCGCGAGGCCGCTGGACGCGGACGGCGAGTATCTGCTCACCGGGCACAAGTGGTTCTGCTCCGCGCCGATGTGCGACGGGTTTCTGGTGCTGGCGCAGGCGCCGGCCGGGCTGACGTGCTTCCTCGTGCCCCGGGTGCTGCCGGACGGGACGCGCAACGTGTTCCTGATCCAGCGGCTGAAGGACAAGCTGGGCAACCGGTCGAACGCGTCGAGCGAGGTGGAGTTCGACGGCACGTGGGCCCGCCGGGTCGGCGAGGAGGGGCGCGGGGTGCGCACCATCATCGAGATGGTGGCGGCGACGCGGGTGGACTGCGTGGTCGGATCGGCGGCGCTGATGCGGCAGTCGGTGGCGCAGGCGGTCCATCACGCCGCGTACCGCCGCGCGTTCGGGGGCGAGTTGATCGACAAGCCGCTGATGCGCAACGTACTGGCCGATCTGGCGCTGGAGTCGGAGGCGGCGACGACGCTGGCGCTGCGGCTGGCGGCGGCGCAGGACGCGGTGCAGAGCACCGGTTCGGAGGCGGAGCGGGCGTTCCTGCGGCTCGCGGTGCCGACGGCCAAGTACTGGGTGACGAAGCGGTGTACGCCGGTCACGGCCGAGGCGCTGGAGTGTCTGGGCGGCAACGGGTACGTGGAGGAGTCGGGGATGCCGCGGCTGCTGCGTGAGTCGCCGCTCAACTCGATCTGGGAGGGCTCGGGCAACGTCCAGGCGCTCGATGTGCTGCGCGCGCTCCAGCGGGAACCGGAGGCGCTGAACGCGTTCCTCCAGGAGGTGGGCAAGGCGCGCGGCGCGGACCACCGGCTGGACGGGGCGATCAAGGACCTGTTGACCGAACTCGCCGATCTGAACGGCATCGAGGCCCGCGCGAGGCGGCTGGTGGAGCGGATGGCGCTGGTGCTCCAGGGGTCGCTCCTGGTGCGGTGGGCGCCACCGGCGGTCGCGGACGCGTTCTGCGCGTCGCGGCTCGGCGGGGACTGGGGTACGGCCTTCGGCACGCTGCCGCACAGCCTGGACCTGGGGTCGGTGGTGACGCGGGCGCGGGCGGTGGGCTGAGACGGGGTGCCCAACGCCGCGCGTACCAACGCCCGCGCGTACCAACGCCCGTGCGGTGCGGGCGCGTTAGGGCCGAGGGTGGTGCTGCGCCGACACGGCACCACCCACGACTTGATGTCACCTTCACGTATGGGGGCGGCTCTTCGCCAGAGTTGCAAGTGGTTGCAGAATACGCGAAGGGTCGCGCCGCGCGGGGTCGGAACGGCACCATGGGGGCATGCGGAGTGATCAGCTCCGCATAAGCCGGTGCAGGTCTGCCCAGACTTCGCTGAATCGATAAAATGCCGTGCGCGGCGGGGGGCCCGATGAAGGACACACCGCTCGACCTGTCCCACCTCGCCGCGGTGGACGGCGAGTACGCGGCACGGCTGCTCCGGCGGATCCGGGAGGCGTCGCTGGCCGGTGACCGGCCACCGGTGGCGCCCCGCCCCGTCATCGAGGCGTCGTGGCAGCGGATGCGGCGGCTGGGCGTCAGCCCCGACGGGCGGACCGGGCCGCTGGTGATGACGCCCGAGGAGCTGGAACACCGGCGCCGTACCTCGGCACTCGGTGAGGTGATACGCGGCGTCAGCGACGGGCTGACCGGCCTGGTCGACCCGTCGCTCCAGATCCTGGTGGTCTCCGACGAACAGGGCCGGATCCTGTGGCGCCAGGGCAGCGCCAAGGTGATGCGCCGGGCCGACGGCATCCGGCTGGAGGAGGGCGCGGCCTGGTCCGAGCAGGCCACGGGGACCAACGCCATCGGTACGGCGCTGGCCGCCAGGGTCCCCGTGCGGGTCCACTCGGCCGAGCACTTCGTGCACACCCTGACGCGGTGGACCTGCGCGGCGGCGCCGGTGCACGACCCGCGCGACGGGCGGCTGCTGGGTGTGGTCGACGTGAGCGGCCCCGCGACGGGTTTCCATCCGACGACGCTGGCACTGGTGACCGCCGTCGCCCGGCTCGCCGAGGGCGAGCTGCGGGAGCGGCACCTGCGGGCCGTCGAGCGGCTGCGCTCGGTGGCGGCGCCGATCCTGAACCGGGTGGGCGGGCGGTCGGTGGCCGTCGACACGCACGGCTGGACGGTCGCCGTGACGGGGATGGCGCCGGTCGACCGGCTGCCGCTGCCCAAGTCCGTACGGCCGGGACGGCTGTGGCTGCCGTCGCTCGGCATGTGCGCCGTCGAGCCGCTGCCCGGCGGCTGGCTGCTGACCGTACGGGAGGAGCCGCCACCGGACGCGGAGAGCAAGGTCGTCCTGGACCTGAGCCGGCCCCGGCGCTGGTCGGTGACGGTCTCAGGGGCGGCGGGCAGCTGGGCACGGGAGCTGACCCCGCGCCACGCGGAGCTGCTGTACGTCCTGGCGGAGCACCGGGAGGGCCGCAGCGCGGCGGAGCTGGCGGCCGACGTCTTCGGGGACCGGACGCGCACGGTGACGGTGCGGGCCGAGATGTCGCGGGTGCGCCGTCATCTGGCGGGGGTGCTGGCCCACCGGCCGTACCGCTTCCGCGAGGAGGTCGAGGTGGCGGTCGTCCGCCCGGCCCACCCGGCGGACCTGCTGCCGCACTCGACGGCCCCGGCGGTGGCGGACGGCAGGTTACGGGGCTGAACCGGCCCGGGAGAGGAGCGGCCCCCCGTTTTGGCCGGAAGAAGACCGCGTGATTCCCTGACAACCATGACCATCACTGTGACCACGTGGTCCCTGGAACAGACCTCCCCGGCCGATCTGCGGCCGGCCGCCGAGCCCGGCGCGGACGTGCGGATCGTCCGGTCCGAGGTCCCCTCCGCGGAGTTCAGCCGGTTCCTCTACACCGCCGTGGGCGGCGACATCCAGTGGACCGACCGCCTCGCCCTGTCGTACGACCAGTGGCACGAGGCCGTCTCCGGGCCGGGCGTCGAGACCTGGGTGGCGTACGAGAAGGGCACCCCGGCCGGTTACGTGGAGCTTGCGGCACAGGAGGACGGCACGGTCGAGATCGTGTACTTCGGTCTCATCCCGGCCTTCCGGGGCCGCCGTATCGGCGGCCATCTGCTGTCGTACGTGGTGGCCCGCGCCTGGGACCTGGCGGAGCGCGCGCCGGGGCGGACGCCGACGAAGCGCGTCTGGCTGCACACCTGCTCCAAGGACGGGGAGCACGCGATGGACAACTACCTGCGGCGCGGCTTCACGCTTTTCGACACGAAGGTCGAAGAGGAGCCGGAGTAGGAGCCGCAGCCGGGCCACGCGACTCGCGCAGCCCGCCTGCGGCTCGGCTCGTCGCCGAGGTACTTGTCAGGGACGGGCGAGGGCGTCCACAGCGACAGCCGTCACAAAGGCAGCCCAGGCACCGCCGGAGACCCGCGCGGCGGGGAGGGTCCGGTCCTTGGTATCGCGGAAGGCGATGCCGGTGGTGGCGGGGATGGGCGCGACTTCGACACAGTTGGTGTCGCTAGCGGTGTAGGAACTCGTACGCCAAGCGGCACCCGTGAGGTCAACCGTGCCGTGATCGCCCAACTCATACATTTTGGACCAGCTCTTTCTCGATGTCTTCGATCAACTCCCGGCTATCGTCCTCCGAGAACGCGGCACTGGACAAGTTCCCGAACAAGCGACTCAGGCGCTTGAGTGCCAGGGGATCGTCCCGATAGCAGAGAAGGCTCTCTGCGGACTCGGTGAAGGCGACGTCCACTTGAACGTCCCTCTGCGACGCGAACAGAGTGAAAGCCCCTGTGCTCACAGCCCGCTCACCCGCCTGGAAGGGGATGACTCGGAACCGGACATTGTCCAGCTGAGAGACCTCAGCAAGGTGCCTCAACTGCTCGCGCATCACGGCGTCACCACCGATGAGCAGGCGCAGCGCCGCTTCGGTGACCACAGCATCTAAAATCAACGGCTCTTCCTCACGGAGCCGTTCCTGCCGTCGCATCCTTACCTCGACAAGGCTGTCCACCTGATCGGGCCCCAGCGCGGCGACACCGGTAGCGGTCACCGCACGTGCGTAGGCAGCCGTCTGAAGCGGTCCGGGGATCAACAGCGGCTGATACTCAAAGCATTGGACCGCCTCCGCCTCGTAGGCAAGAAACTCGACGTAGCTGGCGCTGATGACGTCGCTGTACGCATACCACCACGGCGGGACCTGCTGCCGCCCCTTGATCATCAGCTCTCTGAGTTCAGAGAGCATGGGCTCCGTCACCTCGAACAGGTCCATGAAAGCTTCGAAGTCCTTCTTGGTACAGGTGCGCTTTCCATTCTCTATGCGACTGACCTTGGAGTTATGGCAGTTGAGGTGCGCTCCTACCTCCTCGGTGGTGAATCCCTGCTGATCACGCAACTTGCGTAGCGCGGCGCCGAGTTTCCGGCGCGAGGTGAGCGGGCTCACGCTGCTCAGAACGGCCATAGCTCCTCCATCTCCCATGCCCCTCAATGTGGTTGAGGCTACCGGTTCACCCTCATATTCAAAGCGATCTTCACTCGAAAGACTGATGCACTGCGCAGTGTTGGCAATCTGCCAAACGATGCCTTGACCGACAAGCGGCAGCACCATCATCATGTTGCCCGTAACTCGGAGCGATCGCTCCGTAACCAATCGTTGGTCAACCCTGCCCCGGAGCCGAAGGGGCCTGGAGGCAACCTGACACCCCCCAATACGCAACAACCCGACCATCAGTACCGCTTGCCGCTGACCGTCCGCCCGTGCGAACTGCCCGGCATCCGAAGCGAGTTCGCCAACCGGCTGCGACTCTGGGGCCTGGAGCACCTGACGGACGACGCCTGCGCGATCGTCACCGAACTGCTGGCCAATGTGCACCGGCACGCCGACGGCCGGGCGGTGCTTCTGCTCCAGAAGTGGCCCGGCCGGCTTGTGATCACGGTCAGCGACCGGTCCAAGGCACTGCCCGTCGCCAAGGAGCCGGACTGGACCGCGGAGTCCGGGCGGGGGCTGTGCGTCATCGCGGCGCTGGCCGACTCGTGGCGGGCCGTGCCCACTTCGACGGGCAAGGACATCATCGCGTCGCTGGTGTGCCCGGAGAAGGTCCGGGTCCTGCCGTGAATCCGGAGTTCGCCCCGGAAGAGCTTTGGGCCCTCGCCGCGTGGGCTACCGGTTACTGCTTCCGGTGCGACGAATTCACCGCCGTGACAGTCGTCGGCGAGTCGGCCATCGGCGTCAGCACCAGCTCATTGAGCGCCTGCCGGCCGTGCTACTGGCGCTTGTACGAAATGCACTGGCTCAGCGTCCTTCGCCGGTCCGGAGTGCGAAGGAACCACTGACCGTGTGGCAGGCGATCGCCGTAACCCTCTGCGCCGCCCTGTGGATTTCCGCACTGGCGGTCGCCGTAAGTCGTCTCTAGCAAGGGAGACTTGACGTGATACCCAAGACACCGAAGCCCGCCCGGGAGTCCGCCCGGCACGGACTGCGCATCGGAATGATTGTCTTTGACAGGCGACAGGACATGGTCGCCAAGATCATCGCCTTCTCCGGCCCGTTGGTCCACCTGCTTCGCCCCTCCGGTCTCAACTGGCAGGCGTCCCGGGTTTCGTTGCGGCCAGGGACACCGTACGAGCGACGACAGATCGCCGCACTCGCCAAGCTGCACCAGCAACGCCGGCCGATGCTCTGATCCCGTCCAGGTCTTCCGGTACTTCGAACTCAGAGATCCCAGTGTGTCTCCCGCCCGTCAGGCATCACATAGCTGACGGTCTGCTTGTGCGGTGCAGCCTTCATCGTGAACCACTCACGCCGTGGCCTGTGGAGACTCAGCCAGTGCTCGTGCGCCTTCTCGATCGGCGCCCAGAGGTCCCGAGGACCGCGGGTGAGGACCGCGGTGGCGCCGGGGTCCGAGCCGCGATCCGCGACGCGCGCGTAAGAGCCGTCCAGCGGGTCGAACAGGACGGTCACATGCCCGCCTTCGGGTCCCCGGTGATAGTCGCGAACAGTCGTCACGGACATGTGCAGTTCGGCGAAGAACGAGAAAGTCCAGTCGTCCAGAACGCTTCCGGACAGATTCGAGTCGCGGTGCGCTCCCTCCATTCGTTGAGGGATCTTCGTGGTCTCCTCCGGACCGGAGACAAGAGGCATGAACGCTGCCGGGGTGTGCATGATCCGCCCGGCGGCCGTCCCGTCCGGGAGTTTCTGGAGCCGAGCGATCACACCTCCGGCCAGGGCTCCCTTGATCGGTACGACCATGAGCCCGTCCGGCGCGCACTGGTGGAACCACGCAGTGGGGATGCGCCGCACCGAGCAGGTCGCGATGACGCGATCGAAGGGCGCTCCGCCCGGGACACCCTCCACCCCGTCCCCGCACCTGACGTCGGGGGCCAGACCGAGTGCGTTGAGCCGGGTCCTGGCCGTGGTGGTGAGACGTCTTGAGTAGTCCACGGTGGTGACAGACCCCCCGCCCGTCCCGCCCGTCAGTCGGAACAACAGCGCGGCGTTGTATCCGGTGCCGGTCCCAATCTCCATGACGCGGTGCCCTGGCCGTACGTCCAGGGCATCGAGCATGTCAGCCATGAGGCTCGGGGCGGTCGAAGACGAGGTGGGCACTCCGCTCACGCCTTCCGGCCCGGCGTCCTCCGCGTGCACTCCGTCCACTTCGGTGATGAGCGAGTCGTCCGAGTACACCTGTGCCAACCAGGCGTCGGCGTCCGGCGCCGTGCTGCTCCAGGGTGTGAACCGGTCTCCGTCTCTTCGATAGAAGACCGGGACGAAGGGATGACGCGGCACGTTCAGGAATACTTCGGCCAGACGGGCCGACAGCACGGCACTACCCCGTTCCATGCTCCTGACCAGGCTGATACGCGCTTGCAGGAGCCGCTGGCTGTCTTCCAATGGGGCCGTCACGTCTCCCCTTCCAAATAGTCGGCGATCGCAGCAGTGATGGGCAGACCGGTCGCCACTTCGATGAATCCGTACTGCCCGGACGGATTCACCTCCAGAAAAATCCACTCGCATTCGGGTGTCACGACAAAATCGAATGCCCCATAAGGCAATCCGAGTCGATCCAGCATTCGATTCACTCCCGCCGCCACCTCAACCGGAGGCTCACACACACGGTAGGTGTGGCTTTCATAATCGCTACGCCAGTCCACATGCCCTCGTTCCGAATCCGCGTGGATCTCTGCAGCGAACAACCGGTCCCCCACTGCGGTTAGGCGGACTTCATGCGCCTTCGGTACCCATTCTTGAAAGAGATGCGCAGTCGTGGCGATATCCGGATGCGGCAGGAATCGGGGGTCCACGATGCTGGTGTATACGGCCGCCGTACTGCCGTCCACGATGCCGCGCACAGGGTAGAACGGCTTGTACACCAGTCGCCCGATGTCGTCGGCGAAGCGCTTTGCGGCATCCGGGTCGTTTGTGATGAGCGTACGCGGCACGCTGAGCCCGGACTCAGCCGCGATACGGAGTTGCAGCGGTTTGTGCTCGGCATCTGCCGCGTTCCCGGGCGGAGACAACCACCGGCACGGAAGCGCAGTCAGCAGTCCGCCAAAACCCAGTCGGGCTTCTCGCTCAGCGACCTTTCGCGCGTCCGCCGACATGCCTTCCGGAAACCGCGGACGAGTGGGACGACGGCAGTACACGGAACGGACCCCCTCCAGTTGAAGGGTCCGGCGGCCGTTACCGAGCGTGCCGCGCCAACCGTCCCCGGTGAGACTGGCAGCCAGAGCCAGCCCCGCCGGGAACTCTGACACGTCGGCCCGGAACACAGGCACCGCACGCCGGTTCAGCTCCTCAATCGCCAGATCCGCCGTCGGATCGAAGCGGCCCGCCAAAACGAGAACTGTTCCGGCATCGGTCATCAGTCGTCACTCGGCCCCGGGTCGTCCTTCGCGTCCGTCCGCTCAGGCGTGGTCGTCGTGGCCTCGGTCGTGAAATAGGTCATCGGCGGATTCTTCGTCATGAAGATGCCCGGCGGCAGATCGTCGTAGGTGCTGGTCTGGGTCTCCTCGTCATACTCGATGTCACTGGTCAGAACACCGCCCGAGCCGCTCACCGAAGTGAGGAACCGGAAGGCGAATGGGGCCGCTCCACCGGACCCCGTCAGATCCGGCAGAACATGAGGCATGTCCTGATCCAACGGGAAGCGACCTTCCGGCCGGTGCCAGGGCGCGTCAACACCGCCGTGTTCCGTGGGAGTTTGCGTGGGCATTGTTCCCCCTCCTGCTCTTGCGCGGTCTCGAACTCGTCGGCTTCCCGAGGGCTCGGCGACTGAGCGCGGTAGTGGTCGCGCTGATCCTTCCCCTCCTCGGGCAGTTCCCACAGGCGCTCACGGAACTGGCCGTCCGAGTGCCCCAATGCGCCCCCTCAGCCGGCCGTGCGACCCTGCCCCTGGCCCCACCTCACACCCCATCTCGCATAGCGGGACAGTCTCGTCCACATCGTGGATCGTGGTGGACTGGCCTCAGATCCGCGTGCCAGGCTTCCCCCCATGTCTACAGCTGGAATTGCCTTGGTGAGTCGGCGGCACGTCGATCTCGGCCGCATGTCCAGCGCCATCTGTCGGGCGAGCTGACCACCACAGCCCCCGCCGTTCCGCTCTGCCCTCCCCCGCTCGGATTCCCGCTGCGCACCGCTGCGTCGTCAGCCCATGTGTGCAGGTCAGAGCCGCCCTCCGTAGCCCCGAAGGACGTATCCAGCCATGGCCGCCACTCCCGAGAAGCCCCCTGCCGCCACGCCCCGCCGCAAGGTGAGCCGTCACCGCGGCGAGGGGCAGTGGGCCGTGGGTCACTTCACTCCCCTCAACGCCAACGAGCAGGCCAAGAAGGACGACGACGGTCTCAATGTGCGGACACGCATTGAGACGATCTACTCCAAGGCCGGATTCGACTCGATCGACCCCGCGGATCTGCGGGGACGGATGCGCTGGTGGGGGCTGTACACCCAGCGCAAGCCCGGCATCGACGGCGGCAAGACCGCGATCCTGGAGCCGGAGGAGCTGGACGACAAGTACTTCATGCTGCGGGTCAGGATCGACGGCGGCCGGCTGACCACCGAGCAACTGCGCGTCATCGGCCAGATCTCGCACGAGTTCGGCCGGGACACGGCCGACATCACCGACCGGCAGAACATCCAGCTGCACTGGATCCGGATCGAGGACGTCCCCGAGATCTGGCGGCGGCTGGAGGATGTCGGCCTGTCGACCACGGAGGCCTGCGGTGACACGCCCCGGGTGATCCTCGGCTCCCCGGTCGCCGGTGTGGCCGAGAACGAGATCATCGACGGCACCCCGGCGATCGACGAGATCAACGCCCGGTTCATCGGCACCAAGGAGTTCTCCAACCTCCCGCGTAAATTCAAGACGGCCATCTCAGGATCGCCGCTGCTCGATGTCGCGCACGAGATCAACGACATCGCCTTCGTCGGTGTCGAACACCCCGAGCACGGCCCCGGCTTCGATCTGTGGGTCGGCGGCGGGCTGTCGACCAACCCCAAGATCGGCCAACGGCTCGGCGCCTGGGTCCCGTTGGACGAGGTCCCCGACGTATGGGCCGGGGTGATCGGGATCTTCCGCGACTACGGCTACCGGCGGCTGCGTACCCGAGCCCGGTTGAAGTTCCTTCTCGCCGACTGGGGTACGGAGAAGTTCCGCCAGATCCTCCAGGACGAGTATCTGAAGCGGACGCTGATCGACGGTCCCGCGCCCGCGCGGCCCGTCGAGGAGTGGCGCGACCACGTCGGTGTGCACCGGCAGAAGGACGGCCGCTTCTATGTCGGGTTCGCGCCGCGTGTCGGCCGGGTGGACGGCCCGACCCTGAAGAAGATCGCGGACGTCGCCGAGGAGCACGGCTCCGGCCGGGTGCGGACCACCGTCGAGCAGAAGATGATCGTGCTCGACGTGGCCGAGGAGCAGGTCGACTCGCTCGTCGCGGGGCTGGAATCGCTCGACCTGCGGGTCAAGCCGTCGCCGTTCCGGCGCGGCACGATGGCCTGCACCGGTATCGAGTTCTGCAAGCTGGCCATCGTCGAGACCAAGGCGCGCGGCGCCTCGCTGATCGACGAACTGGAGCACCGTATCCCCGACTTCGACCAGCCGATCACCATCAACGTCAACGGCTGCCCCAACGCCTGCGCCCGCATCCAGGTCGCGGACATCGGTCTCAAGGGCCAGTTGATGCTGGACGGCGACGGCAATCAGGTCGAGGGCTACCAGGTGCACCTGGGCGGCGCGCTCGGGCTGGAGCCCGCGTTCGGCCGCAAGGTGCGCGGGCTGAAGGTCACCGCCGCCGAACTCCCCGACTACGTCGAGCGGGTACTCACACGCTTCAGCAAGGAGCGCGAGGCCGACGAGCGCTTCGCCACCTGGGCGGCCCGCGCGTCCGAGGAGGCGCTGTCGTGAGCGAGCGCGCCGCCCCGTTCTACTGCCCCTACTGCGGTGACGAGGATCTGCGCCCGAACGAACAGGGCCACGGCGCCTGGGAATGCGCGGCCTGCAACCGGGCCTTCCAGCTCAAGTTCCTCGGGCTGCTGACCCGCGGCCTGGCGACGAACGAGGCGACGAACGAGGCAACGGGCGCCGGAACAGACGACGGAGAGGAACGGATATGACGGCTCTCACCGGGACCGACAACGATCAGCGCAAGGCCGCCGAACGCGCGGGCCGCGAACTCGAGGACTCCTCCGCCCTGGAGATCCTGACCTGGGCCACCACCACCTTCGGCCCCCGCTTCTGCGTCACGTCCTCCATGGAGGACGCGGTGGTCGCCCACCTCGCCTCCCGCGCCCTGCCCGGCGTCGACGTGGTCTTCCTCGACACCGGCTACCACTTCCCCGAGACGATCGGCACCCGCGACGCCGTCGCCGCCGTGCTGGACGTCAACGTCATCACGCTCACCCCGCGCCGCACCGTCGCCGAACAGGACGCCGAGCACGGCCCGAAGCTGCACGACCGCGACCCCGACCTGTGCTGCGCCCTGCGCAAGGTCAAGCCCCTCGAAGAGGGGCTGACGGCGTACGACGCCTGGGCGACGGGCCTGCGCCGCGACGAGTCGCCGACCCGCGCGAACACCCCGGTCGTCGGCTGGGACGCCAAGCGCCGCAAGGTCAAGGTCTCGCCGATCGCCCGCTGGACGCAGGACGACGTGGAGGCGTACGTCGCCGAACACGGCGTCCTCACCAACCCGCTGCTTCACGACGGTTACGCCTCCGTGGGCTGCGCGCCCTGCACCCGCCGCGTACTGGCCGGCGAGGACGCCCGCGCCGGCCGCTGGGCCGGCAACTCCAAGACCGAATGCGGGCTGCACTGATGAGCGCGACGGACGCCACCGAGCAGGGCGCGACGATCTGGCTCACCGGGCTGCCCAGCGCGGGCAAGACCACCATCGCCGTCGCGCTGGCGGACCGACTGCGCGCCCAGGGCCACCGGGTAGAAGTCCTGGACGGCGACGAGATCCGCGAATTCCTCTCCGCGGGCCTCGGCTTCAGCCGCGAGGACCGGCACACCAATGTGCAGCGGATCGGCTTCGTCGCCGAACTGCTGGCGTCGAACGGCGTCAAGGCGCTGGTGCCGGTCATCGCGCCGTACACCGACAGCCGCGAGGCGGTGCGCAAGCGCCACCAGAGCGAGGGCACCGCGTATCTGGAGGTGCATGTCGCGACTCCGGTCGAGGTGTGCTCCGTACGGGACGTGAAGGGCCTGTACGCGAAGCAGGCGGCCGGCGAGATCAGCGGTCTCACCGGCGTCGACGACCCCTACGAGGCGCCCGAGGAGCCAGACCTGCGGATCGAGTCGCACACGCAGTCCGTGCAGGAGTCCGCGGCGGCGCTGCACGCGCTGCTCACCGAGAGGGGTCTGGCCCGATGACGACGACCGTCGCATCCGTGACCGACGGAACCGAAGGCACCGGCGGCAGCGAGGCGCCGTACGCCCTGAGCCATCTGGACGCCCTGGAGTCGGAGGGTGTGCACATCTTCCGTGAGGTGGCGGGTGAGTTCGAGCGGCCGGTGATCCTCTTCTCCGGCGGCAAGGACTCCATCGTCATGCTGCGTCTGGCGCTGAAGGCGTTCGCGCCGGCGCCGGTGCCCTTCACGCTGCTGCACGTCGACACCGGGCACAACTTCCCCGAGGTGCTGGCCTACCGCGACCGTACGGTGGCCGAGCACGGGCTGCGCCTGCATGTGGCGTCCGTGCAGGAGTACATCGACGCGGGGACGCTGCGCGAGCGCCCGGACGGCACCCGTAACCCGCTCCAGACCGTGCCGCTGACGGAGAAGATCCAGGCCGAGCGGTTCGACGCGGTCTTCGGCGGTGGCCGCCGCGACGAGGAGAAGGCGCGGGCGAAGGAGCGGGTGTTCTCGCTGCGCGACGAGTTCTCGCAGTGGGACCCGCGCCGGCAGCGCCCGGAGCTGTGGCAGCTCTACAACGGACGGCACGCGCCCGGCGAGCACGTGCGGGTCTTCCCGCTGTCCAACTGGACCGAGCTGGACGTGTGGCAGTACATCGCACGTGAGGGCATCGAACTGCCCGAGATCTACTTCGCGCACGAGCGCGAGGTCTTCAACCGTCACGGCATGTGGCTGACGGCCGGCGACTGGGGCGGTCCCAAGGACGGCGAGCCCACCGAGACCCGTCTGGTGCGTTACCGCACCGTCGGCGACATGTCCTGCACGGGCGCCGTCGACTCCGAGGCCACCACGCTGGACGCCGTCATCACGGAGATCACCGCCTCCCGCCTCACCGAGCGGGGCGCCTCCCGCGCCGACGACAAGATGTCCGAGGCCGCCATGGAAGACCGCAAGCGCGAAGGGTACTTCTAACCATGACGACCACCGGGCACCCGGCCACCGAGCAGCTCGCCGAACAGCTGTCGGCCACCACCCTGCTGCGCTTCGCCACCGCCGGATCCGTGGACGACGGCAAGTCCACGCTGGTGGGGCGGCTGTTGCACGACTCGAAGTCCGTGCTCACCGACCAGTTGGAGGCCGTCGAGCGCGCCTCGCTCGGCCGCGGCCAGGACACCCCCGATCTGGCGCTGCTCACCGACGGGCTGCGCGCCGAGCGCGAGCAGGGCATCACCATCGATGTCGCGTACCGCTACTTCGCCACGCCCCGCCGCCGGTTCATCCTCGCCGACACCCCCGGGCATGTGCAGTACACGCGGAACATGGTGACCGGCGCCTCCACCGCCGAACTCGCCGTCGTGCTGGTCGACGCGCGCAACGGAGTGGTCGAGCAGACCCGCCGGCACGCGGCGGTCGCGGCCCTGCTCCGGGTTCCGCACGTGGTGCTGGCCGTCAACAAGATGGACCTCGTGGCGTACGCGGAGCCCGTGTTCGCCACGATCGCCGAGGAGTTCACCGCGTACGCCGCCTCGCTCGGCGTCCCCGAGGTCACCGCGATCCCGATCTCGGCGCTGGCCGGGGACAACGTGGTGGAGCCGTCGGCGAACATGGACTGGTACGGCGGGCCGACCGTCCTGGAACACCTGGAGACCGTCGCCGTCAGCCACGACCTGTCCGGCTGCCCGGCCCGCTTCCCCGTCCAGTACGTGATCCGGCCGCAGAGCGCCGAACACCCCGACTACCGCGGCTACGCGGGCCAGATCGCCTCCGGCGTACTGCGCGTCGGCGAGGCGGTGACCGTACTGCCGTCCGGCCGCACCAGCACCATCGAGGGCATCGACGCGCTCGGCGAGAGCGTCGACATCGCGTGGGCGCCGCAGTCGGTGACGATCCGTCTCAGCGACGACGTGGACGTCTCGCGCGGCGATCTGATCGCGCCCAGCTCCGGTGTCCCCGCCATCACCCGGGACGTCGAGGCGACCGTCTGCCATGTCGCCGACCGGCCGCTGACCGTGGGCCAGCGGGTGCTGCTGAAGCACACGACCCGCACGGTGAAGGCGATCGTCAAGGACATCCCGTCCCGGCTCACCCTGGACGACCTGTCCCAGCACCCCGCTCCCGGACAGCTCGTCGCCAACGACATCGGCCGGGTCGTCGTCCGTACGGCCGAGCCGCTGGCGCTCGACGCGTACCGCGACTCGCGCCGTACCGGCTCCTTCCTGCTGATCGACCCGGCCGACGGCACCACGCTGGCGGCCGGCATGGCGGGCGACTCGTTCGCCGCCGAACCGCCGCCCGCCCCGGCCGCGGACACCACCGCCGGCGACGAGGGCTGGGACTTCTGATGCCCAGGGACGTGTACGCGACGTTCGCGAAGGAGGGCGGCCGGGTCGGCAGCGGCGCCCTCGGCGCGGGGACCGGCGGGGTGGCGCGATGTGCGCGCTGACGTACGCGCACCGCACGCGCGCCCAGAGCACCGGCGGGACCGCCGTGTCACGCCCGCCGCTGTCACGCCCGCCGCATCTGTTCCGCCGAAGACCTTCCGACACCGCCGACCGCCCGGCCACGCCGCCTCGTCACCGAGGGACGTGAGCGCGGGCCGACGAGAGGAACCCCTCCCGTGCCAGCCACCCGTACCGTCCCGCGCCGTACCGTCCCGCGCCGCCGGCGTACCCTTGCCGCGGTCGCGGCCCTGCCCCTGCTCGCCTTGGTCCTCGGCGCCTGCGGCTACGGCTCCGAGAGCGAGCAGGACGAGAAGACCGCCCCCGCCGCCAAAGGCGAGAAGATAGGCGGCCTCGGCGAGGTGAAGATCGGGTACTTCGCCAACATCACGCACGCCACCGCGCTGGTCGGCCTCCAGGAGGGCCTGATCCAGAAGGAGTTGGGCGGCACCAAGATCAAGCCGCAGGTCTTCAACGCGGGTCCCTCGGAGATCGAGGCGCTCAACGCGGGCGCGATCGACATCGGCTGGATCGGCCCCTCCCCCTCGATCAACGGCTTCACGAAGTCGAAGGGCCAGAACCTGCGGATCATCTCCGGCTCGGCCTCCGGCGGTGTCTCGCTCGTCGTCGACCCGAAGAAGATCAAGTCCCTGGACGACCTCAAGGGCAAGCGCATCGCGACACCGCAGCTCGGCAACACGCAGGACGTGGCGCTGCTCAACTACCTGTCGGACAAGGGCCTGAAGGTCGACACCAACACCGGCAAGGGTGACGTCACCGTCATCCGGCAGGACAACAAGCAGATCCCCGCGTCCTTCGAGTCCGGTTCGCTGGACGGCGCGTGGGTGCCCGAGCCGACCGCGTCGAAGCTGGTCGCGGGCGGCGGTTCGGTGCTGCTGGACGAGAAGAAGCTGTGGAAGGACGGCAAGTTCGTCATCACGAACGTGATCGTCTCCCAGAAGTTCCTCAAGGAGCACCCGGACGTGGTCGAGGCCGTACTGCGCGGCTCGGTGAAGACGAACGCCTGGATCAACGAGAACCCGGACGAGGCCAAGGCCGCGGCCAACGCCAAGCTCAAGGCGGACTCGGGGGCGGCGCTGCCGCCCGAGGTGATCGACCCGGCGTGGAACAACGTCGACATCACCGACGACCCGCTGGCCGCCACGCTGAGCGTGTCGTCCGAGCACGCGGTGAAGGCGGGCCTGCTCGAAGACCCGCTGCTCGACGGCATCTACGACCTGACGCCGCTCAACAAGGTGCTGAAGGCGGAGGGCAAGCCCGCTATCGACGACGCCGGTCTCGGCGTCGAGTAGTCACCCCGACGCACAGTCACCCGACGCACAGTCACCCGACCCGCCCGCAACCGGACCGCCCTCAGGACCCCAGGAGGTGTGACTCATGGCCACCGCACTCGTCAAGCCGGCCGCAACGGTCGACACACAGCCGTACGCCACCCGTCTCGACCATGTGTCCAAGTCGTTCGGCCGGCCCGGCGCGCGGCAGCTCGTGCTGGACGACGTCAGCATCGAGGTGGCGCACGGCGAGTTCGTGACCCTGCTGGGGGCGTCCGGCTGCGGCAAATCCACTCTGCTCAACCTGGTCGCCGGGCTCGACCTGCCGTCGTCGGGGGCGATCGACGTCCCCGGCGGCCGGCCCGCCCTGATGTTCCAGGAGCACGCGCTGTTCCCGTGGCTCACCGCGGGCAAGAACATCGAACTCGCCCTGAAGATGCGTGGCATGCCCAAGGCCGAGCGGCGCGGGGAGGCCGAGCGGCTGCTCGAACTGGTCCGGCTGAAGGGCGCGTACGGCAAGCGGGTGCACGAGCTGTCCGGCGGTATGCGCCAGCGGGTCGCGCTGGCCCGCGCACTGGCGCAGGACAGCCAACTGCTGCTGATGGACGAGCCGTTCGCCGCGCTCGACGCCATCACCCGCGACGTACTCCACGAGGAACTGACCCGGATCTGGGCCGAGACGAACGTGTCGGTCCTCTTCGTCACGCACAACGTCCGCGAGGCGGTGCGGCTCGCCGAGCGCGTGGTGCTGATGTCGTCCCGGCCGGGGCGGATCGCGCGGGAGTGGCGCATCGACATCCCGCAGCCGCGCCGGATCGAGGACGCCGCGGTGGCCGACCTGTCCGTGGAGATCACCGAAGAGCTGCGGGGGGAGATTCGCCGACATGGCCAGCACTGAAACGGGCACTTCCGGGGCTTCCGGACGTTCCGGGGCCTCCGGGGCTTCCGGGGCTTCCGGGGGCGGCACGTCCGGCACGAAGGTGTCGAAGAAGGTGCCCGAGAAGGTGTCCAAGGAAGACCTGGCGGGCCTGGAGGCCGGTCTGGACGCCCTGGAGACCAGGACCGCCGAGCGCGTGTCGCTGGGCAGTGTCCTGCTCTCCAAGATCGTCCCGCCGCTCGTGGCGGTCGTCCTGGTGGTCACGCTCTGGCAGCTCGCCGCCGCCTCCGACCTCAAGCCCGACTACGTACTGCCGGGGCCGCTCGACGTCTGGCACTCCATCGAGAAGATGTGGCTGGACGGCACGCTGCTCGGCTACATCTGGACCAGCGTCTCGCGCGGCGCGCTGGGCTTCGCCGTCTCCGTCGCCATCGGTACGCCGCTCGGGCTGCTGGTCGCGCGGGTCAAGGTGGTACGGGCCGCGATCGGCCCGATCCTGTCCGGGCTCCAGTCCCTGCCTTCGGTGGCCTGGGTGCCCGCGGCGATCATCTGGTTCGGTCTGACCGACGCGACGATCTACGCCGTGGTGCTGCTCGGGGCCGTACCGTCCATCGCCAACGGCCTGGTGGCCGGCGTCGACCAGATCCCGCCGCTGTATCTGCGGGCCGGCCGGACCATCGGCGCCACCGGCGTCAACGGCATCCGGCATGTCCTGCTGCCCGCCGCGCTGCCCGGCTATCTGGCAGGCTTGAAGCAGGGCTGGGCGTTCTCCTGGCGTTCGCTGATGGCCGCCGAGCTGATCGCCAGCTCGCCCGACCTCGGTACGGGACTCGGCCAGCTCATGGAGAACTTCCGCACCTACAGTGACATGTCCGGTGTGCTGGCCACGATCATCCTCATCCTGATCGTCGGTATCGGCATCGACCTGCTGTTCTTCTCGCCCCTGGAGCGCCGCGTCCTGCGCAGTCGCGGCCTCCTGGTCAGGAGCTGACGCCCGTGCCCCGTAACCCCGGCCACCGACCCGTACTCGTCGTCGTCGCGCACGGCAGCCGCGACCCGCGGCACGCCGCGACCGTGCGTGCCCTGCTGCGCCGGGTGCGCGCGCTGCGGCCGGGGCTGCGGGTGGAGGCGGGCTTCCTGGACTTCAACACCCCTTCGGCGCCTGCGGTGTTGGAGCGGCTGGACGCGGAGGGCGTACGGGACGTGGTGGCGCTCCCGCTGCTGCTGACCCGCGCCTTCCACGCCAAGTCCGACATCCCGGCCGTGCTGCGCGAGGCGCGGGCGCGGCTGCCCAGGCTCGCCGTGCGGCAGGCCGATGTCCTCGGCCCGTCGTCGCTGCTGACGGCGGCGCTGGAGCGCCGGCTGTACGAGGCCGGGCTCCGGCCCGGCGACAAGGGCTCGACCGGGGTCGTGCTGGCCTCGGCCGGCTCATCGGACCCGGAGGCGATCGCGGTGATCGCTCATGTCGCGCGGGAGTGGCGGCGCACCGGTTGGTGTGCCGTGCGGCCCGCGTTCGCCTCCGCTTCGCTGCC
This sequence comes from Streptomyces sp. NBC_01508, assembly GCF_045040315.1. Lineage (NCBI taxonomy): Bacteria > Bacillati > Actinomycetota > Actinomycetes > Kitasatosporales > Streptomycetaceae > Streptomyces > Streptomyces sp. NBC_01508. The sequence continues at coordinate 1,366,696 of NZ_CP109419.1, forward strand.
GCGCACCGAGGACGCGGTGCGCGAGCTGCGGGCGGAGGGGGTACGGCGGGTGGCCGTGGCCCCGTACGTGATCGCGCCCGGCCGCCTGCCCGACCGCATCGCGCGGGGCGCGCACGGGTCGGGGGCGGACGTACTGGCCGATGTACTGGGCCCCGCACCGGAGTTGGCGCGGCTGCTGGTGCGGCGGTACGAGGCGGCGCGCACCGCGCGGCTGCTGGTGTCCGCCTGATCTGCCGGGGCGGTCAGCCGAGCGGTCGGCAGGGCGGTCAGCCGAAGTCGAGGCCGCCGGTGCGGGTGCGCTTCAGCTCGAAGAAGTCGGGGTAACCGGCGAGCACCCGGAAGCTGTCGAAGAGCCGCCCGGCGTCCTCGCCGCGCGGGATCGCCCGCAGGACCGGGCCGAACCAGACCGTTCCGTCGACCTGGATGGTCGGCGTGCCGACGTACGCATCGGCCGCCGGGTCCTTGCCCGCGTCGTGGCTACGGCGTACGGCCTCGTCGTACGACGGGTCGTGTGCGGCCTCCGCGAGAGCGGCGGGCAGCCCCAGCTCGGCCAGCGCCTCGGCGACGACCGCGTCGAAGTCCTCGTTCTTCCGCTCGTGGATCCGGGTGCCGAGCGCGGTGTAGAGGTCGCGGAGGATGCCGTCGCCGTGCTGCTGGGCGGCGGCCACGGCGACCCGGACCGGTCCGATGGACCGGTCCACCAGGTCGCGGTACCAGTCGGGCAGTTCGTTGCCGACGTTGTGCAGGTAGAGACTCATCACATGGAAGCGCAGGTCGAGCGGGCGCTCCCGCTCGACCTCCAGCATCCAGCGCGAGGTGATCCACGCGAAGGGGCAGGCGGGATCGAAGGAGAAGTCGACGGTGGTGCGGTGTTCCTGTTCCCGAACGCTCATACCACCGAGGCTAGCGGGACGGTGGCCCCACTCTGCGGGCCATTCGTACGGCGATCAGGTGGGCCACTCGGCGCGGCGCCCCCAGCCGGCTCAGGCCGCCCACTCCGGGTCGCGGCCACTCGCCGCGAGTGCCCGGCCGAAGGTCCCGGCCGTCGCGGGGACCGCCACGGGGTCGGCGAAGCCGTCGTACTTCCGGTACATCTCGGCGTACTCCTCGACGACGCCCAGGACGAACGCGGCACTCTCCTCGGAGAGACGGAACTCCTGTCCGGTGGCCCGCGCCAACTCCCAGCCGTGCAGGGCCATTTCGAGGGTCATCAGAGTGCCGACGGAGGCGGCCGGGGTCGCTCCGGCGCCCTCGCCGATCTCACCCTCCCAGACGGTGGGATCGGCCCACGCGGTGACGGCGCGGTCCAGTGCGACCCGGTACCGCTGGGGCCAGTCGGCGTCCGTCGTGAAGTCGCGTGCGGTGAGTGTCTCCGGCATCTCCGTGCGCCGGGCGCGGTGCTCCAGGCCGTGCGAGGTGTGGAGCACCAGGTGGTTGGCCAGGGCCCGGACGTCCCAGTCGGCGCTCGGTGTGGGGTCCGGGAGCCGGACGGCGGGTACGTGGCCCGCGATCCGGGCGGCCTCGGCGGCACACTCACGCATCGCCGGGTACACGGTCTTGACGGGGCTGCTCGTTTCACCGTTCGTTTCGCTGCTCGTGTCATTGTTCATGTCGCTGTTCATGTCCCCCACGGTAGGAACGCCCCGAGTGCCGGTCTTGAAGAAAGGCGACAGCCCCGGAAGCCGGTTGCGGTGTGCGTGGCGCCCCGCCTAGCGTTCGGGAACGTGACCCCCGACCTGCGTACCGAGCGCCTCACCCTGTCCCCGTACGTCCCCGCCGACGAGGACGACTTCGTCGCGCTCTTCCAGGACACCCGGGTGTCCCGCTGGATGGGCGACGGGACGCAGAGCGAAGCCGCCGACCGGGCGCTGTTCGGGCGGGTCCTCACCGATGTGTATCCCACGAACCGGTTCGACGTGTGGGCCGTGCGGCAGGCCGGCCGCTACGCCGGGCACGCCGAGATCAAGCCGTCGCCGGAGACCTGGCTGGACGGTCATGAGCTGGTCTACGCGCTGGCGCCGGCCGTCCAGGGCCAGGGGCTCGGCCGCGAACTGGCCGTGGCGCTCACCGCGTACGGGCACGACACCCTCGGTCTGGCCGAGGTCCACGCCACCGTCGACGCGCGGAACACGCCCTCGCTGGCACTGCTCGCGCGGCTCGGATACGTACATGTACGGGACGTTCCTGAGGAGGACGGCGGCGCCGCCACGAGCCTTCTCACCCACCGGCGTCGTTGATCCTCGGCGGGGCCACCGGTCAGCACGGAGCGGTGTCAGTGGCACGTGGGAGCATCGGGCGCATGACGCAAACGACAGAGTTCGACTGGCGGCCGTTCCTGCTCAGATGGAGCGGGGAGTGGTCGGACTGGTCGGATTCCCGGTCCGACGACGAGACGCGGAGCGAGGGGGACGAAGCCGCCCGGCAGGGCCGGTGGTTGGGCTTCCCGCCGGCCTCCGAGGAACGGATCGTGGCCATGGAGAAGCGCCTCGGTCGACAAATGCCCCCGTCCTACCGGCAGTTCCTCAAGGTCAGCGACGGGTGGCAGCACGCCGGCGGGTTCGTCTGGCTGCTGGCGGGGACCACGGACGCGCGCTGGCACGACAACGAGTCCGGGCTCGCGGACATGTTCGAGGAGGATTTGGACGAGGACGCCGGGCCCGACGAGCGGCGGGACGCGGAGATCTGGCGGCGCGGGCTCCAGCTCGAAGTGGAGTCCGACGCGACCTACGTGCTCATGGATCCCGAGGACGTGGACGAGGACGGCGAGTGGGCCGTGTACACGTGGGCGGGCTGGCGGGCCGCGCCACCCGAGCGGTACGCGAACTTCGCCGAGTTCATGCGGGACATGCACCGGGAGTTCCACAGCCTGCGGGCACACCGGACCGAGGGGGAGCCGGAGTTCGCCAACGACACGACGCGGGAGCTGGACGCCTTGGTGGAGAAGGCCCGGCTGATGGCGCTGCGCGGCGAGTGGGAGCGGGCCGGGCGGACGCTGGACGAGGCGAAGGAGTACGGCAGGCCGCGGGCCGTCGGGCTGGGTGACCAGATACGTCGTCTGCTCGGACAGACGTACATGGTGTACTTCGAGGACGTGGTGACCGACCCGCGGTACGCACCCGAGTTGCTGCCGTCGCTGGTCGCCGAGCACGCGGCGCACTCGTACCGGGACGACTCCACGCTGATGTTCCATCTGCGGGGAGCCGGGGACGACGTGGTGTCGTCGGCCTACGCGACGCTGGAGCGGGTGCGCGACGGCACCTACCGGTACACGGCGGCGGGACCGTTCGGGGAAGCGGTCGAACGGGCACGGGAGCTGGCGCGGTGGGGCGACACCGACGGGGCCTGGCGGACGCTGATGGACGCTCTGCCGCTATGGCAACCGCTGGGTCCCGACCACCTGGCGCCGATGGGGTGGGTGGCCGACCCCCTGCTCGGCCCCCTGCTGACCCCGGACCGGGGCCGCGAGCTGCTGTCCACCCCCAGGGGTGGACAGGCGGGTGAGGCACCGGCCCGGTCGGCGGGCCTCGACGCGGACAACCTGACGTGGCTCGCGGACCCGGACGCCCACGACAACCTGACGTCCTACCGGTTCGTCCTGGTCGAGGGTGTGGCGCCGGAGGATCTGCCCGGACGTCTCGCGGACGGGGACGAGGCGGCGCTGGACGATCCCATGACCTCCGACGAAGCACGCCGCCGGTCGCTCGGCGGACAGAGGGAGTTCTCGTCCTACGACGACAGGGCCCTGATGTCGGTCGGCCGGGCCGGTGACCGCTGGAGCTTCGCCTTCGACGGCGACCCCGCGCACTTCGACCCGCGGCGGTTCGTCTCCCCCGCAGCGGCCGCCGCCGCGGCCACAGCCGCCGCCGCGGGTGCCCGCGCGGTGGTCGTGTGGAGCGGTCTGCGGACCTGGCGCGGGAACCCGTTCTTCCACCTCTCCGTGGCGCGGGACGGTGCCGAGCGGTACGCCTTCACGTACGCGGACGCAGAGATACACCGAACCGGAGAGATACCACGGGCACTGGACCCGGACCGGTTCTTCGGCTCCGGGTCCGGGAAGGTGGAGGGAGAGGGGCACGCCGAGGCGGAACGGTCGCTGCTGGAGGCCGTGACCGGCGAGTTCGGTGTCCACCTGCCGCGCCACGCGATCACGAACGGACGGCTGCACACGTTCACCAGCCGCTCATGGACGCGGGCGCCGGGGAACGGGGAGACGTACGCCGTGATCAGCCTGAACCTGGTGCGGGAATGAGCTGACCGGGGCGGGGGGCCGCGTCTACGATTCCCCCATGGCTGTCATGTCGCGCCTCGCACCGCGCCGCTGTTGTTGTCGCTGACGCCTGCTTCCCCCCTCCCGCCGTTCCTCCCCTCCCTCCTTCGAGGAGTCAAGCGATGACCCCTGCTCGTCGTTCCGTGCTGAAGATGCTCGCGGCTGCCCCGGTGGCCGCCCAGGTGGCCACGGCCCCGCCCGCGACTGCCGCACCCAGCGCGCACACCGTCCCCGCGGCCCCCAGCGCCGCCCCCGGCATCGTCAAGCCGCTGCCTCCCGAGCTGTTCACCATCCGCGGCACCAACGCCGAGGCCAGCTTCGCCGCCCTGCGCGACACCGGCCTCCACACCCCCGTGGAGCACTTCTTCGTCCGCAACCACACGTCAACTCCCGTGCTGGACAAGGGTTCCTGGAGTCTGACGGTGTGGGGCAGCGGCCTGCGCGGCGGCCCGACCCGCTTCACGTACGACCAGCTGCGCCGACTCCCCTCCGTCACCCGCGACGCGGCCGTCGAGTGCGCGGGCAACGGCCGCAGCTTCTACACCTCGCAGCAGGGCGACACCGCCTCGGGCACGGCGTGGACGCTCGGCGCGATCGGCGTCGCCCGCTGGCGAGGCGTGCGGCTCTCCGACGTGCTGCGCCATGCCGGGATCGGCGGGCACGCGGTCGACGTGATGCCCCGCGGACTCGACGCCGACTATGTCACCGAGGGCGTCAACCTGGGCCGGGTGCGCCGCCCGCTGCCGGTGGCGAAGGCGCTGGACGACGTGATCCTCGCGTACGAGATGAACGGCGAGCCGCTGCCGTACGACCACGGGTATCCGGTACGGGTCGTCGTACCGTCCTGGGTGGGGATCGCCTCCATCAAGTGGCTGGGCGACATCGAGGTGAGCGCCGAGCCGCTGAGTTCGCCCTGGAACACCGACTTCTACCGGCTGTTCGGCCCGTCGTACCCGCCCGGGGGCAGCGCCCCGCTGACCCGGCAGACCATCAAGTCCGGTTTCGAACTCGCCCCGGACACCGTGCTGGCCGCCGGGCGCACCCATCAGCTGACCGGCCGCGCCTGGTCGGCCCACGCGCCGGTGCGCCAGGTCGAGTTCAGCACCGACGGCGGAGGCCGGTGGCAGCGGGCGCGGTTGCGGGACACGCCCCGCCGTAACAACTGGGTTCGCTGGTCGGCGCCTTGGCACCCGCGGACCGCCGGGCGGACGCACCTGCTGGCGCGCGCCACGGACACGGCGGGCAACACCCAGCCCGAGCGCTCGGTGCCCAACACACAGGGCTATCTCTTCGACGCGATGATCAGAGTCCCGGTCACGGTGAGCTGACCCGAGTCGTCGACCTGAGTCATCCATCTGAGCCATCGACCTGGGTCGTCGTGTTGTGTGTCGGACGTATAGCGGCGGTACGAAGCCCTCGTTGCCGTATCGCGTATTCGGACCGGGCCCCTTGCCCACGGCTTCGTACCGCCGCTAGCTTCGCGCACATGTCCCTGTCCCAGCGGTTGAGCAAACGACGCGCCGTCGATCTGATGCGCGTCGCCACCGCCCTCTGTAGCTGACCTCACCGCCCCATTCCGTGACGGCTCCAGCAATTCAGAGAACCCGGGAACAGACATGCCCAGAGCACTCCGTGCCGCCCTGCTCGCCACCGTCCTGATCAGCCCGGCCGTGCTCACCGGCTGCGCGGACAACACCGCCACCACCACCGCGTCCTCGAAGGATCTCTCCGCTGTCGAGATCCCGGGGACGGTGGACCCGGACACCGAGATCACGATCGGGAGTCCGGAGATCGAGGTGGCTCTCAAGCTGTCCGGACAGATCGACAAACTCCCCTTCAAGGTGAAGTGGGCGAATCTCAGCGGCGGTCCGCAGTGCTCCGAGGCATTCCGCGCCAAGTCCCTGGACGTGTGCTCGGCGGCCGAGATCCCGTCGATCCACGCCCACTGGACCGGGCTCGACACCAAGCTGGTGGCCGCGGCGTTCCGTACGGATCCGGTCAAGGACCCGATATACGAGCTGGGCATCGCACCGGGTGCCGCTATCGACAGCCTCTCTGACCTGCGGGGCAAGCGGATCGCGTACAGCCCCGGACAGGCCCAGGGCGCGCTCGTACTGCGCGTCCTGGCCAAGGCGGGGCTCGCCAAGGGCGATGTGAAGCTGGTCGAGCTGCCGAGCACCGGTGATGTCTATCCCACCGCGCTCGGCGGCAACCAGGTCGACGCCGCACCGCTCGGCGGGGTCAACATCAAGCGCTATGCGGCGAAGTACGGCAAGGACGGCGGCAAGACGATCCCGCACGGGCTGCGGGACGACCCGAGTCATCTCTGGGTACCGACGGCGTCGGTGAGTGACCCTCAGAAAGCGGCGGCCATAAGGGAGTTCGTCACCTACTGGGCCAAGGCGGAGGTCTGGATCGACACGCACCCGCAGGAATGGATCGAGGGCTACTACGTGAAGGACCAGGGGCTGTCGCGCGAGGACGGCGAGTATCTGGTCAAGACCGGCGGTCACCCGGCCATTCCGGGCGACTGGACACAGACCATCGCCGACCAGCAGAAGACGGTGGACCTGCTGGCGAAGGAGACCGACCAGAAGTCGTTCGACACGGAGATCCTCTTCGACCGCCGCTACGAGAAGGTCGGGGCCGAAGCGGTCGCGGGCACCGGAGCCGGGACGGGAGCCGGATCATGAGCACCGAGGCAGCCGAAGAAGTCACCGTCGCCAAAGACGAATTGACGGACAAGGAACCTGGATCCCGTCCACGTCCCGGTCCCGGTCCCGTCGGATCCGCCCGCCCGAAGAACACCGCCCCCGGCCCCCGGCGGCTCGGGCCGCGCCGCCGTCTCGGCCTGGGGCGCCCCGTCCCGTACGGCTGGGCGCTCGGCCCCCTGCTGCTGCTCGCCGTCTGGGCGGCGGGCTCCGCCACCGGCCTCATCGACGCCCGCAACCTCTCGGCCCCCTGGACAGTGGTCATGACGGCGGGCGATCTGATCGAGAACGGCCGGCTCCAGTCCAACCTCGCGACCTCGGCCCAACGCGCCGCGCTCGGGCTGCTGTTCGGCGTCGGCGCCGGTCTGCTGCTGGCCCTCGTGTCGGGGCTCAGCAGGATCGCCGAAGGCGTGATCGACGGCCCGGTACAGATCAAGCGGGCCATCCCGTCCCTCGCGCTGATCCCGCTGCTGATCCTGTGGTTCGGCATCGGCGAGTCCATGAAGGTCATCACGATCGCCCTGGGTGTCTTCGTGCCCGTCTACATCCACACGCACAACGGACTGCGCACCATCGACAACCGCTACGTCGAGCTGGCCGAGACGGTGCGGCTGAGCCGTACGGCCTTCCTGCGCCATGTCGTGCTGCCCGGCGCGCTGCCCGGATTCCTGCTGGGGATGCGGTTCGCGGTGACCGGCGCCTGGCTGGCCCTGGTGGTGGTCGAGCAGGTCAACGCCACCAGCGGGATCGGCTACATGATGGAGCTGGCCCGGACGTACGGGCAGACCGACGTCATCGTCGTCGGCCTGGTCGTGTACGGGCTCCTCGGGCTCCTCTCGGACGCGCTGGTCCGCCTCGTCGAACGGAGGACGCTGTCATGGCGACGCACCCTGGCGGGCTGACCGCCCAGGACCACGAGGTCGTGCGGATCAGGAATCTGATCCGTTCCTTCGGCGACCGCGACGTCCTCGACCGTCTCGATCTCGACGTCGGCGCCGGGGAGTTCGTCGCGCTGCTCGGCCGCAGCGGCTCCGGCAAGAGCACGCTGCTGCGCGCGCTCGCCGGTCTCGACCACGACGTCACCGGCACCGGCGAACTCAGCTCTCCCGAGCCGGTCTCCGTGGTGTTCCAGGACGCCCGGCTGCTGCCCTGGAAGCGCGTGCTCGACAACGTCGTCCTCGGTCTCGACGGACCCGGCCCGGTGGAGCGCGGCCGGGCCGCGCTCGCCGAAGTCGGCCTGGCGGGACGGGAGAAGGCGTGGCCCGTCGAACTGTCCGGTGGTGAACAGCAGCGGGTGTCCCTGGCCCGTTCACTCGTACGCGAACCCGGGCTGCTGCTCGCCGACGAGCCGTTCGGCGCGCTGGACGCGCTGACCCGTATCCGGATGCACGTACTGCTGCGCCGGCTGTGCGCCAAGCACCGGCCGGCGGTCCTGCTGGTGACGCACGACGTGGATGAGGCGATCGTCCTCGCGGACCGCGTGGTGGTCCTCGCCGAGGGGCGCGTCGGCGCGGACATCCCGGTGACCCTGCCCACCCCGCGCGCCCACGGCAGCGCCGCGTACGCGGCGCTGCGGGAGAGCCTGCTGGCGGAGCTGGGGGTCGACGGCGAACCGAGCCCGTCCGGCGATTGAGGACAGAACCCACCCGGTCACCGCCGCCCCCACTCCCGCGCCAGCAGTTCGTAGCCGCGGACCCGGTCCGCGTGTTCATGAGTGATCGTGGTGATCAGCAGTTCGTCGGCCCCCGTCGCGTCGCGCAGGACCTCCAACTGGTCCGCGACGCTCGCGGGTGAGCCGACGAACTGCGTCTCGGTGCGGTCGGCGACCAGTTCCCGGTCCGCCGCGCTCCAGCGGTGCGCGCGGGCCTCGTCGGGCGTGGGGAACGGGATCGCACCCTCCGCCCTGCCGCCGGACCGGCCGAGTCCGAGGTCGAACCGGCCGGGGTGCAGCGCGTCGAGCAGTCCGAACTCCTCGACGGTGGACAGGGCGGTGCGGTGGCCGAGTTGTACGGCTCCGGAGCCGAGCCGAGCCGAGCCGGATCGTGGAGGTGGCGGCGGCGGTGAGGGCGAGCACGACCGCCGGGGAGGTGCCCGCGACGCCGGGGTTGAGGTGGTGCTCGGCGAACCAGTGGCGGGTGTAGCCGAACCGCTCGGCCCGATGTGCCGGGTCAGTGGTGCCACCCGGGCGGCGATCAGTACGGCGTCGAGCCTGCCGCGTACGCGATCGGTGCGGCCGTCAGGCCCGCCGGGTCCGCCGGGTCCGTCCGGTCCGCCGGGTCCGTCCGGGCGGGACGACTGGAGGCTGGGGGAGTCCTCGATGGTGACGAAGTCAGCAGGCCGTGTTCGGCCTCGGCGACCAGATCGGTCCTGTACCGCGCGATGAACGGTTCGGCGGGGCGGGCGGTGGGCTCCCGCCAGGCGGCGGGGTGCCAGCCGGCGCCGTCGAGGGCGACGGCCGGATGGAGGGGCGGAGCGGACAGGGCGTCGGACGTACGGGCATGGGAGGTACCGCTTCCTGCTGTCCGGGAGTACCTGAACTCGCCTGAACTCGGCGGAATGGACACGCGCGCCGGACAGCGGTCACCCCTGGCGGGAGCGGCGGGGGTGGTACGTCAGAAGGCGGTGCGCGGTGGGGCCGTGTGCCGCGTGGCGGCGTAGACGTACGCCGGACACAGCGCGCCGACGACGCGCAGCAGGTCGATGTGGCGCCGCGAGTACATGCCGTCACCGTAACTCCGCACCCCCGTCCGCGACAATGCCGCCCGCGACGGCCGGACGGGCCGGGGGCGGCTCAGGCGCCCTCCGGCGTGAAGACCGTGCCCTGGTGGAAGTAGAGGAGCCAGCGGTCACCGGTGAGCATCCACAGCGAACTCCGGTGGGCCAGGCGCCCCTTGTGCTCGGTGTCGAACGTCAACAGCACGACGTACGGGGCGAGTTCGACGCCCCGCATCTCGGACGTCGTGACGGGCCTGGCCGGGGGCGCGTCGTGTGCGGTGAGGGCGGCGATGACCGACTGCCGGTCCCAGCGCCGGCCGGACGAGCCGAACTCGGTGAACCGCGGGTGCAGCAGTTCCCCGATCAGCTCCGCCGACGAGCGGACGACCGGGTCGAGGAGGCGCAGTTCGGCCTCGATGGCGGCGACGACCGCGGGCGAGTCAGCCATGGGTCAGCTCCACCAGTTTCACCACGGTGTTCCAGTTGCGGCTGGTGGCGATGGTGCCCTTGTTCAGACGGGGCTTGGAGAGCGCCGCGGCGAGTTTGGAGCGGCCGAGGCCGTCGGGGGCGTACAGATACAGCGCCCGGTCGCCGAGCCGGAACTCCTCGGGGAGGTACGACTCCTGGTCGACGGCGGCGAAGCGTTCGGGCTCCACCGGCCGGGAGAAGTAGGTGACATGGAGTTGTTTGCCCTGGAGCGCGGCGGCGGGGAAGGGGCAGGCGTCGGCGACGGCCTTCAGATAGGTGGCGTCGCGCACCAGACAGTCGACGGTGAAGCCGAACGTCTCCTGGATGGCGTCGCCGAGTGCGGCGGCGAGCGCGGTCTCGTCCGCGCCGGTCGTGTCGGTGAAGACGGCGTTGCCGCTCTGGAGGTACGTCACGACGTCGCGGTGGCCGAGGCCGGCGAGCACGTCGCGCAGAGCGGCCATCGGGACCTTCCGGCTCCCGCCGACATTGATTCCGCGCAGCAGCGCCGCGTACGTGGTCGTCGTCATGGGTCCACGATAGGTCGGTGGGCGTCCCTGGCCGGTCCGGCATACCGCTGCGGAACACCGCTCCGGATCACCGCTCCGGGTCACCGCTCCGGCATGCCGAAGGCGGTCGCCGCGCCCCGTGGGGGAGAGCGCGGCGACCGCCGGTCGAGGGCTGTCGATGCGTACCGGTTACTCGACGACCTTCAGCAACTTGTTCGCGGTGCCCGGGTCGGCGTCGCTGATGGCATCGGGCGTGGCCCCTTCGGTCAGCGCCGTGGCGACGTCGGCCGGCGCGGCGTCGGGGTGTCCGGCGAGGTACACGGCGGCGGCGCCGACGACGTGGGGGGTCGCCATCGACGTACCGGAGATGGTGCTCGTGCCGGTGTCGCTGTCGTTCCACGCCGACGTGATGTCGGAGCCCGGGGCGTAGATGTCCACGATCGGGCCGTAGTTGGAGAAGTACGACTGCGTGTCGTCGACGGCGGACGAGGCGACCGTGATGGCTTCCCCGACACGGGCCGGGGAGGTCGTTCCCGCGTCGCCGCTGTCGTTGCCCGCCGCGACGCCGAAGGTGACGCCGGAGGCGATGGCCTTGCGGACGGCCTCGTCGAGGGCGGGGTCGGCGCCGCCGCCGAGGCTCATGTTGGCGACGGAGGGGCCGGTGTGATTCGCGGTGACCCAGTCGATACCGGCGACGACCTGCTCGGTGGTGCCGTTGCCCGTGTCGTCCAGGACCCGGACGGCGACGATCTTCGCCTTCTTGGCGACGCCGTGCGAGGCGCCCGCGACGGTGCCTGCGACGTGCGTGCCGTGGCCGTTGCCGTCGTCGGCGCTGTCGTCGTTGTCGACCGCGTCGTAGCCGAGGGACGCGCGTCCCTCGAAATCGGCGTGGCTGACGCGGACTCCGGTGTCGATGATGTACGCCGTGACGCCCTCGCCCGCGCTGTCCGGGTAGGTGTAGGCGCTGTCACCGGCGGTCGCGGTCTGGTCGATCCGGTCCAGGCCCCAGGACGGCGGATTGTCCTGGGTGGCGTTGATCGAGAACTGCTTGTTCTGGACGACCTTGGAGACGGCCGGGTCGGCGGCGAGGCGCTTGGCCTCGGTGGCCGAAAGACCGCTGGCCGAGAAGCCGTTGATGGCGGCGCTGTAGGTGCGGTTGAGCTTCCCGCCGTACTCCTTGGCGAGATCCTTCTTGTTGGCCTTCTGGTCCAGCATCACGATGTAGCTGCCCGCGACCGCGCCCTTGGCGTCGGCCCCGTACACCGTGCCGAGGGGGGTGGCCGCCCCCGCCGTGGGGGAGGTGAAGGCGGTGATACCGGCCACGGCTGCCACCGCGGTTATCGCCGCGGTGAGTCTCATCCGGGCGGCACGCTTATGAGCTGTCATGAAGAGGGTTCTCCTCGTGAGCATTTGTGGGGGGATAGCTCGCCGGACGAAGAGCTTCCGGCGGGCTGGTTCGAAACCCTGGCCGATTGTCGCGCTCAGATCAAGACCTTCAGGCTGCTGTGACTTAGAAAACAACATTTCGTAATACGAAATCGGCCACGGGTGCGCAACTCGGACCGAGCCCCCGATCCTCTTCTGTGACGGGATAGTCGCAAGGGCCTTCCATCCCTCTTGTCGGGGATGTGACCACCCCATGAGGAGGAGAGCAGGGCCTCTCCGGGTCACCGGGGAGCAGGACGAGAAGGCTGGAATCCGCCCATGAATTCGAGTCGGAGAAGCAGCGCGCTGCGGCCGGTTCGGGAGTTCGGCGACTCGCTGCCCATCGTCCAGACGTACGAGCGGGTCAACGAGGCCTTCCCTGAAGGCGCCGACCCGGCGCAGGTCGTGGTGCGGTCGGACGACATCAACGCCGCACCGGTACGGCAGGCGCTCGCCGACTTCCGTGAGCGGGCGGTGAGTTCGGGTGCCTCGAAGGGACCCCGTCGAGATCTTCACGAACGACAAGCAGAACGTCGCGATCATCGAGGTGCCGCCGGTCGGCGGCTCGGACCAGAACCGGGCCGAGAAGAGTCTGGGGCTGCTGCGGGACACCGTACGGCCCGACACGTCCGGCACGGTCGACGGCGTCGAGGCGCCGATCTCCGGCCAGGTCGCCGGGTCGAAGGACTTCAACGACCAGCTCGCCGGGGCCGTGGCGCCCGTCTTCGCCTTCGTCGTGCTCTTCGCCTTCGTACTGATGCTGCTCTGCTTCAGGTCGCTGACGATCGCGGTGACATCGATCGTGCTGAACCTGCTGTCGGTCGGCGCGGAGAAGGAGACGGCTGAGCAGTCCGACGCCGGTGGCGAGCACTACCCGGAAGGCGGGCGAACGGCCCGATCCCGTACGGGTCTTACACACCCCGTCACTCCCCCGTACACACCGCGCCGTGCGCCCGGCCGGCCTCCACCGGCCGGGCGTACGGCGCCGTGCCGCACATCAGGAGCGTGCCGTCGGCAGCGCGGCCTCGATGATGTCGGCCGCCTGGCGTGTACCGCCCTCCTTGGCCATGTCCCGCTTGGCCTCCTCGCCCCTGCGGGCGACCTCGGGGTCCGCCACGAGCGTGGTGACCGCCTCCCGCAGCGCCTGCGCCGTCGCCTCCTCCATGGAAAGGCGCCGCGCGACACCGAGCGAGACCAGCGCGTCGGCGTTGCCGAACTGGTCGACGGCCAGCGGTACGGCGACCATCGGCGTACCGGTCGCGAGTCCTTCCTGGCTGCCGCCGGCGCCCGCGTGGGTGATGAACGCGTCGGCCTTCTTAAGGATGGCGAGCTGCGGCACCCAGGAGTGCACCTCGACGTTGCCGGGGATCTCGCCCAGTTCGGACGGGTCGACGAACTTGCCGATCTGGAGCACGACATGCCAGCCGGCCAGACCGCCGAACGCCTCGACGCAGGCACGGTAGAAGGCGGGCTGCTTGGTGTTCGCCGAGCCCAGCGAGACCAGCAGCACCTTCTCGGCCCCGGCCGGCCGCTCCCACTCCCCCTGGTCGGCCCGCTCCCCCTGGCACGCGCCGACGAAGGTGAAGACGGACTCGTCCACCCGGTCGGCGAAGAGCTGAAGTGCCTTCGGGATCAGCACGATCGCGCGGTCCGGATGGGCGACGAACCGGTCCAGGGGCAGGTCCATGCCGTTCTCGTCCAGCCAGGCCTGGAAGCGGGTGAGGTAGGCGCTGCCCCGCTCCGACTCGGCGAGCAGGGCGTTCTGAGGAGCGCCGACCTCGTCGTCGTACCCCTCCCAGGCGACCAAGTTCGGTGCGAGCTGGAGATACGGCACGCCCCACCGGTGGGCCAGGATCGGCGCGGGGTACGACGTGATGTCGCTGATGACGAGATCGGGGCGGTCGTTCTCGAAGGCCTCGGCCAGTTGGGGCAGCGCCTGCGTCCCGTCGGTGAGGAACGGCTCCAGGTTGTCGACCAACTCGGGACCCCACGCGTCGGGGTCGTCGTCCATCGGCAGGGTGGAGGTGTAGATCACCGGCTCGGCGCCGGTGGCGGCGATCTTCTCGGCGAAGGAGGCGGGGATGCCGTAGCTGACGCGATGCCCACGGGCGACGAGCTCCCGGATGACTTCGAGACTCGGGTTCACGTGCCCGTGGGCGGCGATGGAGAACATGGCGATATGGGCACGCTGTGGTGAGGTCATGCCCACACCGTAACATCAAACGAGACGAGACGTCTCGTTCAGCTCCGTGTGCAGGGTCAGCCACGCCCGCGGCGGTACGTACGCGACGATCTCGGCGCGGCCGACCCGCGCCGCGTCGAACGCCGCGTCGAGCCGTCGGCGCGGGTGGCCGGCCCGGCGCAGCGACGCGTACAGCGACCCGCCGACCCCGGCGAAGCCCACCTCGACCAGCCGCCGGTAGTCGGCGAGTTCGGCGGCGGGCAGCAGCGGACGCGGACGCCGCTCGACGCGCAGGATGCCCGCGTCCACGCGCGGCACCGGACGGAACTCCCGCCGTCCGATCCGGCCGGCCAGCCGCCACTCGACATGGGGCCAGGTCAGCACCGTCCGCAGCGACCAGCGCCCGAAGTCCCCGGTGCGCTTGCGGGCGTATTCGAGCTGGGTGATGAGCGTCGCCTCGGTCAGCGCGGGCGCGCGCAGGCACCAGTCGACGATGTCGGCGGTACGCGAGAAGGGCACGTTGCCGACGACGGCGAAGGGTTCGCGCGGCGGGGGCACGCCGACGAAGTCCCGCTCGTACACCCGCACATGGGGTGCGCCGGCGAGGCCGGCACGGAGCCCCGGGACGAGCCCGGGGTCGATCTCGTACGCGCGCAACTCGCGGCAGTGCGGCGCGAGCGCGGTGGTCAACGCGCCTTTTCCGGGGCCGACTTCGAGCAGCAGTCCGGCCGGGTCGGGGCGGGCGGTGCGTACAAAACGGGCGGCGGTGGCGCGGTCGGTGAGGAAGTTCTGCGAGAGCGTGCGGGATCGGCGCTGCTGCGAGCTGCGGGCCATGGCCTGCGTCCTGTCTCCTGAAAGGGCTTCGTGGGCAGACGAAGGCCCTGACCGGAGCAGGGTGAGGCAGCGCACGGATCATGGATCGGTGCGCGCGGGGGGACGCCGAATGTCAGCTGTCGAAGATCCCCGGCCCGGTCAGGGCACCGGGGGTGCGCCGCAGCCGGGAAAAGGCGGCGACGGAGCCCCGGAAGGAGCCGGTCTCTACGATCGCCATGAAGTTGCTAGCCATGTCCCGGACGCTAGACGAACCGCAGCGTCTCGCACAACCGGGATTTCGTACCAGGAGTGAAGGGGTCATGGGACTGCCAGTGGCGCATTTCGAGATCGTCGGCGCCGCCCCGGCGAGGTTGCGCCCCTTCTACGGAGAGCTGTCCGGGTGGGAATTCGACCTGGGTGACGCGAGCACACCGAAGGTCTCGCGGCCGGGCGAGTAGGGCTTCGTGAACGGCGCCGCGAATCCCGAACCGGGCGAAGGTACGAGCGGCAACGTGCCCGGCATCAACGGCGGCGTCGCCGGCGGGGCGGACTTCCGGCCACAGGTCCTCTTCCCCGTCGGCGTACCCGACATGGAAGCCGCGCTCGCCGACTACCACACGCCGGCCCGCCTCGAAGCGGGCCGCCCCGACTCCCCGTAGCGATCAGCACTTTCGACGGCGTACACATGGCCGACGGTACGGTCGAAGAAGACGCCCTTCCTGACCGGGAAGTGGACCGGCCCACGCGATCTTGTCGTTGATCGAGCCGCGGATCGGCCGCAGCGGTTCGCCGCCCGGTGCGTCGAGGCGCGGGATGGAGCCGAGCACGCCGTGCGCGTACGGATGGGAGACTTGGGCCTGCCCGGCGGGAGTCCGGCGGGGAGATCGAGGAGAGTTCGATGGACGAGGCACGGGCGCGCGCCGTACTGGCCGCCACGGGGCTGCCGCACAGGATCCCGAACGGGCCGTCGCACGACGCCGAGCTGCTGGCGCTGGGCGAGAACGCGGTGTTCGGCGTCGGCGATCTGGTCGTCAAGGTCGGCCGGAGCCTCGCCGACGCCCCGGAGCTGCTGGAGCGCGCCGAACGTGAACTGGCCGTCGCCGACTGGCTGGCGGAGCGCGGCGTCCCCACCGTCCGGGCGGCCGAGCCCAAGGCGCTCACGGTGGACGGCCACCCGGTCACGCTCTGGCGGCGGCTGCCCGACGCCATACGCCCCGCGGGCCCGGCCGATCTGGCGGAGCTGCTACGGCTCGTCCACGCCCTGCCCGCCCCGCCCTTCGAACTGCCCCGCAGGGAGCTGCTGGGCGGTGTGGAGCGGTGGCTGCGGATCGCCGGCGCGGCGATCGACCCGGCCGACGCCGACTATCTGCGCGAGCGCAGAGACGGCTTCGCCACTGCCGCCGCCGCGCTCACCGCGCACCTCGCGCCCGGCCCCATCCACGGTGACGCGCTCCCCCGCAACGTCCATGTCGGCCCGGACGGACCGGTCCTGGTCGACCTGGAGACCTTCTCCACCGATCTGCGCGAGCACGACCTGGTGGTGATGGCGCTCTCCCGTGACCGGTACGGCATGGCCCCGGAGGCGTACGACACCTTCACCGCCACCTACGGCTGGGACGTACGCGACTGGTCCGGCTGCGCCGTGCTGCGCGGCGCCCGCGAGACGGCGAGCTGCGCGTGGGTGGCGCAGCACGCTCCGACGAACCCGAAGGCGCTCGCCGAATTCCGCCGCCGGGTCGCGTCACTGCGCGACGGTGACACCGAGGTGCGCTGGTACCCCTTCTGACGGCCCGGCAGGCGGTTGAAGGCCCTGAGCTGAGTCTGTCGTTCTACCCGTTCTCCATCACTGGCCCCGGGGCACAGTGCTCTTCGACAGCGCATGTCAGGCGTGGCATAGCATGCGCGGGATGAGCTGTTGGACGGCGTACATCCTCCGCGACGAGAACGGCAGGTGCCTGGTCACCGCGGAAAAGCAGAGTTGGCGGAACCTCGGCCGTGCGGAAGACGTCGCCGGCATCTTGGAGATGGTCCGGCGCACGGGCATACCGGCGGACGACGAGCGCGCGCTCGACTTCGTCAACACCTGGCACTGCCAGGCCGTCGCGATCGACATGATCGAACGCCGTGTGCGCCACTTCCAATGCGGTAGCCCTCTGGGCGGCGCCGTCCATACCGACAGCTTCGCGGCGTGGGTGGCGGCGGCCCCGGTGTGGTCGGGGTGGGACGTCAGGTACGCGTGGGGCGGTCGGCAGGAACTTCTCGACGCCGTGCCCCAGGCGGCACCCGCTGTGGCGCTCGACGACCCGTCCGAGGCGGACGTCCCACTGGACGTCCCACCAGCCGCCCTGTGTTCGCGCGACGAATGGTTCGTCGCGTGGGACGCCGGGCGGCACGAGATCACCGTGCGGTACGCGGAGACTTCTGCGGACTGGTTCCAGTCCGACTGCTCGGTCATCAGTGTTGTCCGGCCCGACAACGCGGTGCTGGACTACCGCCTGGATTACTGGAACGTCGTCGACTGGCTTGCACGCCACGGTGATTCGGCGCTTGCGGCGCTGTCGGCGGAGGCCCCTTACCCGCTGCCTGACGAGACCGCCGTTGATCGATGCGCGGGTGTGGTCCTCGACATGGCGGCTCGGTGTGTGCGCTACTGGACAACGGACATGGTTCCCCCGGCAGCGCACGAGCGGGTGGTCGCCGCGTGGCCGGGGTGGCGAACGGAACGCCTGCCGTACGGCTATCCGGGCCACCTGGCCTGCACCGGCCGAGTGGACCACGACGTCCTCAGCTCACCCGAGCAGCTGCTCGCCGACGGCTGGGACGAGTGCCTCCTTGCCCACCGGGACAGTGGCCTCCAGACTTTGGCGGTCCCCGCCGACACCGTGCGAGCCTGCAGCATTGTGGTGGCGGAGGATTGAGGTATGCGAGCCGTCCAGGCGCCGACGGTCGACGGTCACGGCCTTGCCGGGCTCTTCCCGGATCGGTTGGATGCCTCGCCCTCGGTACGGACAAGGCATTGCGGGAGCCGGGCACGTGCTGATCAGCGCAGTCATCTCTGCCGAGGAATGAGCGGCCAGGCCGGCTCGACGACTGCCGTCGGGTCCACGGCGCGCCGCAGATATGCCTGCAAAGAGGCCGACTGCTCGGCCGCCGCCCGCACCTGAAGGTCATGCAGATCCGCCAACGGCATCAGTCCCACGGGCTGGTGCTTCTCACCCAAGCGTCGCACCACCCGGGCGGCAGCCACGGCGTCCGCCCTCGCATCGTGCGCGTCATCGAGCGACACCCCGTAGTGAGCACAGAGCGCGTGGAGAGCCCGCTTACCCTTCCGGTACTTGTCCACATGCTTGTCGATCACCAGCGGATCGATGACGGGCGAAGGCACGCTGCCCAACCGCTCACTGATCGAATCGACCGCGTGGCGCCGACACTCCCGATCCAGCAGTGACAGGTCGTAGCGTGCGTTCATCACGACCAGAGGTGTGCCAAGACGCAGCCCCTCGGCAACGGCCTGTGCGATCTCCTCGATCGCCGAAGCCGCCAATACCCCGTGTTCGCGGGCATGTTCCGTCGAAATCCCGTGAATCGCCGATGCCTGCTCGGGTATGGCCACTCCGGGATTGAGCAGCCAGGTTCGTTCCTCGGCGACGGCCCCGTCCGGATCCAGCCGTACGACCGCCGCTGTGACGATACGGTCGGTCTCCACGTCGGTGCCCGTGGTCTCCAGGTCGAAGGCCATCAACGGCCCACTGATCCAGCTCGTCACGCGGCCCTCATTCCCGCGTGGACCGTCAGCCGACGCCGCGCCTCCCCATGGAACACCCGAGACGCGTCTTGGGTGCGTGGACAGAACGACGTGCCGTACGCCACGACCGGCACTCCCCGCGTCCCGTACCCGGCCGGCGTCGACGCGATCTCGTCCGCCGCCTCACGCGCGGGCCACTCCTCCACCGCGCCGTCGCGCACCGCGATCACCGCAGCCGTCACGATGCGCGCCTCCAGCGGCTCCGTGCCGGTCGTCTCCAGATCGAATCCGACCAACGGCTCCCCGTGCCAGCCCATTCCGGTCCTCCCTCACGCTTCTCCCCGTTCGACATTCACCTTCGCACGCGGCACTGACAACGCCGGGTGGAGCGCGACGCGGTTGACGCGGCTTCGGCACATCAGCGCGGCGCCGCAGGCGCTCACGTCAGGGCGTCAGGGCGTTCGCACGCCGTCAGGAGACGGGGCGCGAGTCGGCCCACACCGACTCGAACTCCTCGCGGTACGTCTGGAACAGCCCGTGCTCCGTGTCCTGGCCGACCCGCACCACATCGCGCCCCGCGCCGCGCAGCACCAGCACCGGCGCCTCCATGCCGCGCGCCCGTCTCAGGTAGGACTGCACGACCGCGAGCCCGTCCGGGCCGTCCCCGTCGACCAGATACGCGGTGAAGCGCGGGGTCTCGTCGAAGACGTGGATCTCGAAGGCGCCCGGGTCGCGGAGCCGGGAGCGGACCCGGCGCATATGGAGGATGTTCATCTCCACGGAGCGGCTCAGCTCGCCCTTCTTGAGACCCAGTTCGCGTTCGCGGCGCTTGACCGAGCTGCTGGCCGGGTTGAGGAAGAGCAGCCGTATCCGGCAGCCGGACTCGGCCAGCCGTACGAGGCGCCGGCCGGAGAAGTTCTGCACGAGGAGGTTCAGGCCTATCCCGACCGCGTCGAGGCGCCGGGCGCCGCCGAAGAGGTCTTCGGCGGGGATCTGCCGCTGGAGCCGTACCCGGTCGGGGTGGACGGAGACCACGTCCGCGTACCGGTCGCCGACCAGGTCCTCCACGGCGTCCACCCTGAGCCGTTCGGCGGACGGTACGGCCGTTCCGCTGCCCAGGATCTCCAGCAGCCGCGCCGAGGCCCGCTCGGCCTGCGCGAGGACGGCCTCGGACAGGGCCCGGTTGCGGGAGACGACGTTACGGGCGACCTCCAGTTCGTCGAGGGCCAGCTCGACGTCGCGGCGGTCGTCGAAGTACGGCTGGAAGCCCGGCCAGTGCTGGACCATCAGCTCCCGCAGTTGCGGGAGCGTCAGGAAGCTCAGGACGTTGTCGTCGGCCGGGTCGAGCAGATAGCCCTTGCGGCGCGAGACCTCGCGGACGGCGACGGCGCGCTGGACCCACTCCTGACCCGCCGGTCCGGCGGCGGCCACCACCCAGTCGTCGCCGTGCACCGGCTCGTAGATCGGCTTGAGGATCGCCGAGACGACGGCTCGGAGCCGTTGTTCGACAAGATTCAGCCAGATGTAGGCCCGGCCGGCCCGCTGGGCGCGCGTGCGCACCTCGGTCCAGGCCTCCGGACCCCAGTCCAGCTCCGCCCCGATCTCCATCGGCCGTGCGAGGGAGACCGCTCCGGGCGGGATGTCGCCGGAAACCCCCTCATGACCTGGGTCACCTGGGGGTAGCTCCAGCCCTCCCGAGCTCACCCGCGCACCGCCTTCCCTCCCCTTTCAACGATCAAGGAAGGGTACTGCGCAAACGGGAGGAGGTGCAGCCGGATGCACAGGCTCGTTTCTCAACTCCCCTGGTGCGTGGGGGCGTTCTGTGTGCCGATCTCGGCCGGAGTGGGATGATTCATAGTGATTGGCCCTGGTGACGGATGGTCGGCCAAGGGGCGGCGTATGGTCTGAATCCGGCCATATGCGACGTGGGGACACGGTCCGGCAACGGGGTGGCGCTCCGGGAACCCGAAGTTGACCCGCCCGACCGGACCGACCGCTTCCGGCCCGGCTTCCGCACCGGCCTCCTAGGAGGTTGCGCTTCTTTCGGGGAGTATCGGGGAGGTATCTGATCGAAGAAGGCCCCAGCACCCGGATCAGAAGTGGAAGAGTCATATCTATGCAGGTCTGGCCGGGACAGACGTATCCCCTCGGCGCCACGTACGACGGCGCCGGAACCAACTTCGCGGTCTACTCAGAGGCCGCGCACCGGATCGAGTTGTGCCTCCTGCACGACGACGGTTCAGAAACGGCGGTGGAGCTCCGCGAGGCGGACGCCTTCGTCCGGCATGCCTATCTGCCGGGCATCATGCCCGGTCAGCGCTACGGCTTCCGGGTGCACGGGCCGTACGAGCCCGCGAGCGGGCAGCGCTGCAACTCGGCGAAGCTGCTCCTGGACCCGTACGCCCGCGCGATCAGCGGCAGCATCGACTGGAACGAGTCGGTGTACGGCTACCACTTCGGCAAGCCGGACTCGCGCAACGACATGGACTCGGCGCCGCACACGATGACGGCCGTCGTGGTCAACCCGTACTTCGACTGGGGCGACGACCGCCGCCCGCGGACCGACTACCACCGCACCGTCATCTACGAGGCCCATGTGAAGGGCCTGACGATGCTGCACCCGGAGCTGCCGGAGGAGCTGCGCGGTACGTACGCGGGGCTCGCCCATCCGGCGGTGATCGAGCATCTGACCGAACTGGGCGTCACCGCGCTGGAAATAATGCCGGTGCATCAGTTCGTCAACGACCACCGGCTGGTGGACGCGGGCCTCAACAACTACTGGGGCTACAACACCATCGGCTTCTTCGCCCCGCACAACACCTACGCCTCCTGGGGAGACCGGGGCGAGCAGGTGCTGGAGTTCAAGCAGGCGGTGAAGGCGCTGCACGAGGCGGGCATCGAGGTGATCCTCGATGTCGTCTACAACCACACGGCCGAGGGCAACCATCTGGGCCCGACGCTCTCCTTCCGGGGCCTCGACAACGCCTCCTACTACCGGCTCGGCGGCGACAACCCGCGCTACTACACGGACACCACCGGCACCGGGAACTCGCTCCTGATGCGCAGTCCGCACGTGCTCCAGCTGATCATGGACTCGCTGCGGTACTGGGTGGAGGAGATGCATGTCGACGGCTTCCGCTTCGACCTCGCCGCGACACTGGCCCGCCAGTTCCACGAGGTGGACCGGCTGTCGTCGTTCTTCGACCTGGTCCAGCAGGACCCGGTGGTCAGCCAGGTGAAGCTGATCGCCGAGCCGTGGGACGTGGGCGAGGGCGGCTACCAGGTGGGGAACTTCCCGCCGTTGTGGACCGAGTGGAACGGCAAGTACCGCGACACGGTCCGCGATCTGTGGCGGGGCGAGCCGCGCACCCTGGCGGAGTTCGCGTCCCGGCTCACCGGCTCGTCCGACCTGTACCAGGACGACGGGCGGCGTCCGCTGGCGTCCATCAACTTCACCACCTGCCACGACGGCTTCACCCTGCACGACCTGGTCGCCTACAACGACAAGCACAACGAGGCGAACGGGGAGGGCAACAGGGACGGCGAGAGCCACAACCGCTCGTGGAACTGCGGGGCGGAGGGCGAGAGTGACGACCCCGAGGTGCTGGAGCTGCGCGACCGTCAGGTGCGCAACTTCATCGCGACGCTGATGCTGTCCCAGGGCGTGCCGATGCTCAGTCACGGCGACGAGTTCGGCCGTACGCAGGGTGGCAACAACAACGCGTACTGCCAGGACAACGAGGTCGCCTGGGTGCACTGGCCCGAGAAGGGCGACGAGAAGAACAAGAGTCTGCTCGCCTTCACCCAGACCATGGTCTGGCTGCGGCGCGACCATCCGGTCTTCCGGCGGCGGCGGTTCTTCCACGGCCGGCCGGTGGAGGGGACGCACGACGAGCTGTCGGACGTCTCCTGGTTCACCCCTGAGGGTGAAGAGATGATCCAGGGCGACTGGCAGGCGACCGACGCGAAGGCCATGACGGTCTTCCTGAACGGGCAGGCCATCTCGGAGCCGGGACCGCGCGGCGAGCGGATCTGCGACGACTCGTTCCTGCTGATGTTCAACGCGAGCGCGCAGAAGCTGGAATTCGCCGTGCCCGCGCATCAGGGAAGCCAGTGGCGGATCGTCGTGGACACGTCCCGTCCGGAGGGTGTGCCGCCGGGCGACGGGCCGAAGGTGGACGCGGGCGAGCGCGTCACGATGATCGGCCGCAGCATGACGGTGCTGATGCGGTCGGTGTAGGCGAGGACCGGGGCGGGGCGCGACCGGGGCGAGTTCCGTGTCCGGGGCCGGTTGCGTGTCCGTACCGCGCCCCGGTCGCGCCTGCCGCTCAGCCGGGCCGGGCTGCCGAATGCATGAGCGGATGACACATACCCCGCTCAGCGGGGTACGTACGTTCGCATGACGCCCTCTGCCACCTACCGGCTCCAGCTCCAGCCGGACTTCCCCTTCGCCGCCGCCGCCAAGGCGGTGCCGTACGTCGCCGCGCTCGGCGTCTCGCATCTGCATCTGTCACCGGTGCTGGAGGCCGTACCGGGCTCGACCCACGGCTACGACGTCGTCGACCACTCACGCGTGCGCGCCGAGCTGGGGGGCGAGGAGGGGCTGCGCCTGCTGGCCGACCGGGCCCGCGAGTACGGGCTCGGGATCGTCCTCGACATCGTCCCCAACCACATGGCGACCGCGCCCCGGCACAACAGGGCGCTGTGGGAGGTACTGCGGGAGGGTCCGGCGTCCCCGTACGCGCGGTGGTTCGACATCGACTGGGAGGCGGGCGGCGGGAAGCTGCTGCTGCCGGTGCTGCCGGGTCCGGTGGGCGGCGAACTCGCCGAACTGCGCGTCGAGGACGGGATGCTGCACCACGGCGAACAGCGATTCCCGCTCGCCGCCGGCACGCGGGAGCTGCCGCTGCCCGCGCTCCTCGACGCCCAGCACTACCGGCCCGCCTGGTGGCGGCTGGGCCGCACCGACCTCAACTACCGCCGGTTCTTCACCATTTCGGAGCTGATCGGGGTACGGGTGGAGGACCCGGAGGTCTTCGCCGCCACCCATGCCAAGATCCTCGAACTCGTGCGGGACGGGGTCGTCGACGGTCTGCGGATCGACCATCCGGACGGGCTGGCCGACCCGGAGGAGTATCTGCGCCGCCTCAACGAGGCCACGGGCGGGGCCTGTTGGACGGTCGTGGAGAAGATCCTGACCGGTGACGAGCCGCTGCCCGCGAGCTGGCCGGTGGCCGGCACGACGGGTTACGACGCACTGCACCGCGTCGACGGGCTGTTCACCGACCCGGCCGGCGCCGACGAACTGGCGCGCCGTTTCCGGGACTTCGCGGGGCCGGCGGGCGACCGGGGCGGCTACTGGGAAGCGACCGTGCGGCGCGCGATGTACAAGGTCGTCATCGACGAACTGGCCGCCGAGACGAACGCGTTGGCCCGGATCGCGGAGCGGATCTGCGCGGCGGACGTCGCGCTGCGCGACCACGCGCCGTGGGCGCTGCGCACGGCGATCCGGGAGCTGCTGGTACGGGTGCCGGTCTACCGGCCGTACACGGTCGCGGGCGGGCCGTGCCGCAAGTCCGACGAGGCGGCGGTGCCCGAGGAGGCCGCGCGCCAGGCGAAGGCGGCGTTCGCCGTGCCCCAGGAGGCGGCGGCCGTCGACGTCGTACGGGAACTGGCGCTCGGCAGGCTCGGCGGCGGCGCCGACCGGACGGCGTTCTGCGCGCGCTTCGCCCAGACGTCGTCCGCGCTGCGCGCCAAGGCGGTGGAGGACACGGCGTTCTACCGCCACGTACCGCTGCTGTCCGCGAACGAGGTCGGCGGCGACCCGGGGCGGCCCGCGGTGAGCCCGGAGCGCTTCCACGACTACTGTGCGCGCCTGGCCCGCGACTGGCCGGCCACCGGCACCGTACTGACCACGCACGACACCAAGCGCAGCGCGGACGTACGGGCCAGGATCACCGTCCTGTCCGAGTGCCCCGACCGGTGGGACGCGCTGCTGCGCCAGTTGGCGGGCGTCGCCGCGCCGGACGCCCAACTGGCCTGGCAGGCCTGGCAGACGGCCATCGGCTTCACCCCGGCGGAGGCGCCGCCGGACGGCGCCCGGATGGAGCCGGCGCTGCTCAAGTCCGTACGGGAGGCGGGGCTGCACACCAGCTGGACGGAGCCGGAGCCGGTCTACGAACAGGCGGTACGTGACTTCGTCACGGCGGGTCCGGCGGGCCGCCCGCGCGAGGCGGTGGCCCGCCTGGCCCGCGAACTCGCCCCGTACGTAAGGGCGAACGCGCTCGGGGCGGCGCTGGTCCATCTCACGATGCCGGGTGTGCCGGACATCTACCAGCGGACGGAACGGGAGTATCTGGCCCTGGTCGACCCGGACAACCGCGAACGCTTCCGTACCGGCCCGCCGGACGAGAAGACGGTTCTCACGGTGGCGGCGCTGCGGCTGCGCCGCGAACGCCCGCACGCCTTCGGGGAGTCGTCCACGTACACGCCGCTGACGGCGACGGGTCCGGCGGCGGACCACTGCACGGCGTTCGCCCGCTCGGGCGAGGTCATCACGGCGGTCACACGGCTCTCCCTGCGCCTGGCGGCGTCGGGCGGCTGGTCGGGCACGGTGCTGGAACTCCCGGCGGGCCGCTGGACGGACGAGCTGTCCCCGGACCGCGAGTTCCCGGGCGGCCCGATCTCCCTGACGGAGCTGCTGTCGGCGAGCCCGGTGGCACTGCTGTCCCGCCAGTAGCCGCGCGGCGCGGGGAGGTCTCGTCCGGTCCTCAATCGCCGGAGGGGCTGGGTGGGTGTCCTCAATCGCCGGACGGGCTGGTTCTCCGCCCGCCCCGGCCCAGCCGCAACCGCTCGCAGCGTCGCCACGAACGCCGCCGCCATGCGGACCGCCGTCGACGTCTGCTCGGTGCGGACCGCCGTGCGGGGTACGAAGCCGGCCGTGCCGCACGCCCAGTCCGGGAACTCACGGCCGTCGACCACCGGTTCCCTCGCGCACCGCACCCACGTGCGCTCCGAGAGTTCGGCGAGACGTTCCCGACGCCGGCGGGGCGGGGACCGCACCAGCGGTGAAGCCCCCGCCCCGCGCGGTCAGTGGCCGCCAGGCACCGCCTCCGACGGCGCACCGGTCCCGGCCGGTGCCGCACCGGGCGCCGCGTCCCCCGTCTGCTCGCGCAGCCGCTCCGGGCGGACCGGCCACCACACCCGGTCGCCCAGCAGCGCCATCGCCGAGGGCAGGATCAGCGCCCGCAGCACGATCGCGTCGAAGAGCACGGCCACCGTCAGCCCCACGGCGATCTGCTTCATCTCGATGCGGTCGATGAACAGGAAGCTGAGGAACACCGAGACCATGATGACCGCCGCGCTGGTGACGACACTCGCCGAACCGGCTATGCCTTCGACCACCGCCTCCCGCGTCGGCACCCCGCGCCGCACCCGCTCCCGGATCCGGCTCACCACGAAGATCTGGTAGTCCGTCGAGAGCCCCACCAGGATCGCGAAGATCATCAGCGGGTTGCGGGAGCCGACGAATCCGGTGGAGTCGAAGCCGAGCAGCCCCTCCGCCCAGGTCCCCTGGAAGACCAGCGCGAGCGTGCCCCAGGAGACCGCCACGGCGGCCACGTTGAGCGCCACGCCCAGCAGGGCCAGGACGACGGAGCGGAAGGCCACGTACATGATGACCAGGGTGGTGAGCGAGACGAGCACGATCACCCAGGGCAGCCGCCCCTCCTGGTGGGCCGCGTAGTCCACGCCGCCGGCGATCTCGCCGGAGACCGCGGTCCGCGCGCCGTCGACCCGCCCGACCGTGGCCGGGACGAGCACGTCGCGTACGCGGTCCAGCGACCGCTTGGCCTCGGCGGAGTTCTGCGTGTACGGAACGGGCAGCCGCAGCAGTGCGGTCCGGCCGTCCTTCGACACCTCGGGCCGGGGCTCACCGTCCTGGGCGAAGAGCGGATCGCCCTGCGTCCGCGCCGCCAACTGCCGCAGTTCTTCGCGGGCTTCGCCGGCGTGCGCGCGGTCCGTCTCGACCAGGACGAGATGCGCGACGCCCCGCGAGGGGTACGCCCGCGTGAGGCTGTCGTACGCGGCGACCGAGGGCACGCTGTCCGGGAAGGTCTCCTTGCCTTCCGTACCCATGACCATGCCCAGCGCGGGCAGCGCGAGGGCCGCCGTGGCGGCGACACCGACGATCAGCGTGACGAGCGGCCTGCGCATCACCGGGCGCAGCGCGGCGGTCCACATCCGCGAGCCGTCCGCGCGCCGACGCCCGGTGACCGCGCCTGCCGTGCCTGCCGTGCCTGCCCTGCCTGCCCCACCGCCGCGCCGCGCCTTGCGGCCGTCCATGCGGGGGCCGAGCTTCGCGAGCAGCGCGGGCAGGACGGTCAGGGAGGCGGCGACGGCCACCAGGGTCGCCAGGATCGCGCCGGTGGCGATGGACGAGAAGATGACGTCGTCCACGACGTAGAGGCCGCTGAGCGCGAGGACGACGGCGAGTCCGGATTCGACGACCGCGCGCCCGGAGGTGGCGGCGGCCAGTTCCACGGCGGCGACGTGGCTGATGGTGCCGCCGGACCGCTCGCGCTCCTCCCTGGCCCGCTTGAGATAGAACAGCGAGTAGTCGACGCCGACGGCCATGCCCAGCATGAAGACGACGCTGATGACCGCGCCGCCCGCGTCGGGGAAGACCCAGGACGCCAGTCCGTAGAGCCCGATGGCCCCGGCGATCGCGGAGATCGAGAGCAGCAGCGGGATTCCGGCCGCCAGGACGGTGCCGAAGACCACGAACAGGATGATGAAGGTGATCGGCAGACTGATCATCTCGGTCCGCTGAAGGTCGGTCCCCTGCTTGTCGTTGACGCCGTTGGAGATGGACGCGCTGCCGGTCTGCCGGATCGTCAGGCCGGGGTGCGCGTCCCGTACGGCGTCGGTCTGCGCGAGCAGCGCGTCGACGTCGGTCTTGGCGGTCTCCTTGTCACCGCGCAGGGTGACGGTGACGAGCAGCGACGAGCCGTCCTTGGAGGCGACCGGGTCGGCGACGGAGACGACGGCCGGCAGCTTCTCCATCCGCCCCTCGACATCGCGTGCGGCGGCCCGCGCGGTCTTCGCGGTCTTCGCGTCGAGCACCCCCTCGCGGGAGGTGATGAGTACGTCCTCCAGGGGCGCCGGGGTGAGGCCGCCGTACTGGGCCATGGCCTCGGCGCGGCCCGCCTCGCCCACCCAGAAGTCCTCGAACTTCCCCTTGTTCGTGCCGGCGGCGGCGCCCGCGCCGACGCAGAGCACGAGGAACACCACCCATCCGACGACCGCGTGCCATGGATGCGTCGCGCACCAGCGCGCGACTTTGACGGTGATCGGTTCTCTGCCCGGCATGACGGGCACCCCCTGGTGAATCCTGATCCGCTGTTGATGATCAGGTTCGCGTCCGGGGTGTATCCGGGTCACTGGTGCTCGCCGCACAACCTGCCTGCGGTTACCCCCACCACGGGGCTGGGGAGAGTCGGTCAGTGCGCCGCGAGCCGGAAACTCAACTCGCCGAAGCTCACCATGTCGCCGTCGTGCACCACGACGGTCCCCGTCACCCGGCGCCCGTTGACCGTCGTGCCGTTGGTCGATCCGAGGTCCCGCAGGATCCACCGCCCCCCGTACATCATCAGCTCGGCGTGGAGCCGCGAGACGGTGTCGTCGCTGAGCCGCAGCCCGTTCATCGGATCGCGTCCGATACGCAGCGGAACGGGCCCCGGGTCGGGCAGCAGCAGCTTCGGCACCCGCTCGACCTGCCAGGCCCTGCGCAGCCGCCCGGAGAACGCGGACGCCCGGCCCACCGCGCCGAACAGCCGCCGCGACCAACGGCCGTCCGTGTCCAGGTCGGCCGTCAGTACCTCCAGCTCGTCGGACCTGCGCGCGGCCAGCGCCAGATCCATCCGGCGTATGAAGGTGTCGTGCGAGAGCTTGCCCTGCGCCGCGCCTTCCCTGAGCACCGCGAGCACACGGTCGCGCTCGGCGTCGGAGAGCCGAGCGGAATACGTGTGGAACTCGAACGAGGACGTCACATGACTGATTGTCGGGCCGAGTTCGCGGTGTGTCCAGAAGGGTCTTCACGCGGTGACGAAATTGGTTCGACCGGCCGCGGGCTGCTCGTTTACGGTGAGCGCCCCTTCCTGGAGGCTCACTTACATGACCGACCCCGTCTTCCGTCAACTCGGCGATTCCGAAGCTCCGCTGTTCCGTTCACTGCCCGACGCGGGGCTCGTCGGCCGCGCGATCACCGGCGTCGAGTACCGCACCGTCGCCGAGGGCGGCGACTACCGCCCCGAGTGGAGCTGGGTCGCGCTGCGCGACGGCGTCGTCGTGGCCCGCGCCGCCTGGTGGGGCGGGCCCGACGACCGGGAGCCGCTGCTGCTCAACTGGTTCGACATCGCTGAGGGCGAGGACGCGGCGGGCGCCGAACTGCTGCGCCGCGCGCCGTGGGCCGTCGAGTACGAGCTGATCGCGCCCGCCGGCTGGCGCGACGACCCGGCGGTCCGCGAGGCCGTCGAGTCCCGGACGGGCGCCGCTCGGGCCGCCGGGATGAAACCGCTGGTGGAGCGCTTCCACTACCGGTGGACGCCCGAGCTGGGGCTGCCGGAGCGGCCGGGCCGGCTGGAGTTCCGCCCCGAGCCGGACGACGACGTGATCTTCGACGTGCTGCGCCGCGTCCACTCGGTGACGCTCGACGCGCACGCGCTGCGCACGACCGCCGAGTCGGGCCTGGACCGGGCCGCCCAGGAGGAGCTGGACTTCTTCCGCTGGTGCCCGTCGCCGCGTGAGTGGTGGCAGTTGGCGTACGACCCGGCCGGCGAGCTCGTCGGCATCCAGGTACCCGCGCACAACCCGTCGGGGCCGTGCGTCGGCTTCATCGGGGTCGTACCGGAGAAACGTGGCCACGGGTACGCGTACGACCTGCTGACCGAGTGCACGCACGTGCTGACGGAGAACGGGGCGGCGTTCGTCGCGGGGGCGACGGACCAGGGGAACGTCCCGATGGCCGCGCATTTCGCGCGGGCGGGCTATCCGGTGGTCCAGGAGCGGATCTATCTGGTGTCCGACCCGACCTGATCTGTCCGGACCTGACTGGATGCGGTCGTGTCGCGCGAATCGGCGCGATCACCGGGCCTCCTGCCCGCACTCTTGTCACCATGTGGGTGAAGAGTGCCGATGACAGCCGATGACAGAGGGAGACCACCCGTGCGGTTCGAGGTCTGGGCGCCACTGGCGCGGGAGCGGGTCACGCTCCAGCTGGCAGACGCGGCCGGCCACGGCGCCGTCGCCCACGCAATGGCGCGCGACCCGCTCCGCGAGGGCTGGTGGACCGCCGACGTACCCGCGTCGGACGGCGCGCGCTACGGCTTCGCGCTGGACGACGGCCCCGCGCTGCCCGATCCCCGCTCCCGCCGCCAGCCGGACGGACCCGACGGGCTGAGCGCGGTCGTCGACCAGGACGCGTACGAGTGGTCCACGCCGTGGCTCGGCCGTCCGCTGCCCGGCTCGGTCCTCTACGAGCTGCACATCGGCACCTTCACCGACGAGGGCACCCTGGACGCCGCGGCGGCCCGTCTCACCCCGCTGGCCGCGCTGGGCATCACGCACATCGAGCTGATGCCGGTGTGCCCCTTCCCGGGGACACACGGCTGGGGGTACGAGGGCGTGTCGCTGTGGGCGGTCCACGAGCCGTACGGCGGCCCCGAGGCGCTGAAGCGTTTCGTCGACACGGCGCACGGGCTGGGCCTGGGTGTCGTGCTCGACGTCGTGCACAACCACCTGGGTCCGTCCGGCAACTACCTGCCGGTGTTCGGCCCGTACTTCACCGACACGCACCACACCCCCTGGGGCTCCGCCGTCAACCTCGACGCCCCCGGCTCGGACGAGGTCCGCGCGTATCTGCTGCACAGCGCGCTCGGCTGGCTGCGTGACTACCGCCTCGACGGGCTGCGGCTCGACGCGGTGCACGCCCTCGCCGACACGCGCGCCCTCACCTTCCTCGAAGAGCTGTCGACCGCCGTCGACGGGCTCTCCGCCGAGCTGGCGAGGCCGCTGTTCCTGATCGCCGAGTCCGATCTGAACGATCCGCGGACGACCACGCCGCGCCCGCGGGGCGGCCTCGGGCTGCACGCCCAGTGGAACGACGACTTCCACCACGCGCTGCACGCCGCGCTCACCGGCGAATCGCGGGGCTACTACGCCGACTTCGCGGCCGAGCCGGTCGCCGCGCTGGCCAAGACCCTGACCCGGGCCTTCTTCCACGACGGTACGTATTCGAGTTTCCGGGGGCGGACGCACGGCCGCCCCGTCGACCCCGCCAGGACCCCCGCGCACCGCTTCCTCGGCTACGCCCAGACCCACGACCAGATCGGCAACCGCGCGCTCGGCGACCGGCTGTCGGCGACCCTGTCCCCCGGTCTGCTGGCCTGCGCCGCCACGCTCGTGCTGACCGGACCGTTCACGCCGATGCTCTTCATGGGGGAGGAGTGGGGCGCCCGGACACCCTGGCAGTTCTTCACCGACCACCCGGACCCGGAGCTGGCCGAGGCCGTACGCAACGGCAGGCGGCGGGAGTTCGCGGCGCACGGCTGGGCGGCGGAGTCCATCCCCGACCCGCAGGACCCGGCGACACGCGACCGCTCGTGCCTGGACCGGACGGAGGCCGCCCGCGAGCCGCACGCCCGGCTGCTGGCCTGGCACCGCGACCTGATCGCGCTGCGCCACAGCCACCCGGACCTGTCGGACCCGGACCTGGCGACGGTGCGGGTGGCGTACGACGAGGGGGCGCGCCGGCTGGCGTACCGGCGCGGCGATCTGCGGATCGCCCTGAACCTGTCCGCGCGGCCGGCCGAGATCCCGCTGGGCGGCGGCCGGGGCGGCCAGGTGCTGATGGCCTGGGAGCCGGTGGAGCCGCCCGGCCCCGACGGGGTGCTGCGGCTGCCGCCGGAGTCGTGCGCGGTACTGGCGGGCGGCTGAACCGGTGCCTGACCGGGCGGCTGACCGGGCGCCCGCGTCCGAAGGGGAATCTGCGGTGAGCGAAACCACCTGGCGGTGCGCGCTCGAACGTCTAGCGTCCTGGTCATGAAGCAGCGAAATCTCGGCAGGACAGGGCTCCGTGTCAGCGAACTGTGCCTCGGCACGATGACTTTCACGAAGGACGACGAGCCGGGCGCGCACCGTATCCTCGACACCTTCACGGAGGCCGGCGGCACCTTCCTGGACACGGCGGACGCGTACGGCCGGGGCGTCTCGGAGGAAGTTCTCGGCGGCTGGCTGAAGGGGCGCGACCGCGACGGGCTCGTCATCGCGACGAAGGTGGCCCTCCCCATGGGTGAGGGCGCCAACGAGGCCGGCCTGAGCCGTAAGCACATCATCGCGTCGGTGGAGGCGAGCCTGCGGCGGCTCGGCACCGACTACATCGACCTCTACCAGACGCATGTCTGGGACTACAAGACACCGATCGAGGAGACCCTCGGCACGCTCGACACCCTCGTGAAGGCGGGGAAGGTCCGCTACCTGGGCGCGAGCAACGTCTCACCCGGTCAGCTCCAGCGGGCGCTGGACGTGGCCGACCGGCGGGGCTGGGAACCGTACGTCTGCCTCCAGCCGATCTACAACCTGCTCGCCCGCGAGGTGGAGTGGGAGCTGCTGCCGCTGAGCGAGGCGGCGGGCGTCGGCGTCATCCCGTACAGCCCGCTCCAGGGCGGCTGGCTGACCGGCAAGTACCAGCGCGGCATGACGTCGGTCCCGCCCGGCAGCCGCGAGTCGCACGGCGACGGCGAGAGCTGGCGGGGCCGGGACAACGAGGAGACCTGGCGGGTCGTGGAGGCGGTCCGGGCGATCGCCACCGAGGCGCAACGCACCCCCTCCCAGGTGGCCCTGCGCTGGCTGCTGGACCGCCCGGGGGTCACGGCCCCGATCATCGGCGCGCGGACGCACGACCAGCTGACGGACAATCTGGGCGCGGTGGGCTGGGAATTGACGGACGGTCAGAGGATCCGCCTGGACGAGGCGAGCGCGAAGCCGCTGCCGTATCCGTACAACCTGCTGGCGCGCTTCACCGACTGAGGGTCGTCCTGGCGTCGGGAGCGCACCCGCACTGCCACGGGATCTGTTCCGGCACAGCCGATGAGCGGACGACCCCTACGAAGTTGCGGGTGACAATCCGCGTCGCCGCGGTGAGGAAAGGTGGGGTCGTCATGAGTGAGAACATCGAGCTGGGCCGGCGGATTCTCCGCGAGATCGAACAAGATCATCAGTGGCGGGAGGAGAACCCTCGCCTGTTCTTCGCGGAGCTGTGCGAAGACTTGTGGCGTACCACTCCCGACGACGAAGCCCTGGAGGTCTTCGGAATCAGGGCCAGGAACGCCCCCTGGTGGGCTTCGGATGTCGTCAACTGCGTGGAGGGTGTGGTGATCGACAGGCCCGAGTGGGCTGCCCGCACGCTGCGGAGCAGCGCCGATCTATGGTTCGGTGCCCCGGCGTCGGACACACCTGAGCCGTATCTCGACTGGCTTGCCGAACGTACGGTGGAGCTGCGCGGCGAGCTCGATGCGGCGGCACGCGAAGGGCGCGAAGAACGCGAAGAACGCGGAGGACTTGCCTGAAGCCGGCAGGCAAGTCCGCCTCCCCCGCACTCGACCTCCCCGCCCGGATGCGGACACTCTCCCCGACCGCCGAAGCCCGCCGCCGGCAGCCCAAGCGCCTCCGCCGGCTCGGGGGGTGTTCCGGGCGGTGTGCGGCACGATGGGTCCCGACCTGCCCGCCGACCCCTGGGAGTACGACGATGACCACCCCGCCGACGGCCACGGCCACGACCACGACCGACCGGAACGGCGCAGAGTCGTGATGCTCACGCGGGCCGTCGCCGAAGGAGTCGCCCGGGGCGATGTCACGCTCGCGTTCCGCCGCTGGGCGACCAGCCGCGTCTCCCCCGGCGGTACGTTCCTCTCCGTCGCCGGGGTGATCGTCATCGGCGCCGTCGAGCCGATCGATCCGGCGACGATCACCGACGACGACGCCCGCGCCGCCGGGGCGAGCGGTGTCGAGGACGTCCTGGCGGCGCTGCGCGGCACCGCAGGTGACCCGGTCTTCCGGATCACCCTGTCCTACGGCGGCCCGGACCCCCGCGACGCGATCGCCGCCGACACCGCCCTCACGTCCGACGACGTCGCGCGGATCGGCGGGGCGCTGGACCGGCTCGACGCGCGCAGCACGCGGGGCGCGTGGACGCGCGAGACGCTGCGGCTGATCGAGAGCAGTCCGGGCACGCGGGCCGTGGATCTCGCGCGGTCCCTCGGCGTCGAGAAGGACACGCTCAAGCGCGACGTCCGCAAGCTGAAGACCCTCGGCCTCACGCTCAGCCTCGACACCGGCTACGCGCTCTCACCTCGGGGGGCGGCCTGGCTGCGCACGCTCTAGGGTGCCGGGGGCCTGGAGCCGGGTGCCGGTCAGTCCTCGTCCGGGCGCGACGGCGCGACCAGTCGCTCCAGCAGTTCCTGGAAGTCGTCACCGACGACGATGCGCAGCCCGCCCGCCTCGACGTTCCCCTCGTCCTTGTCGCTGAGCTGGGTCAGCGTGCCGTCGCGCCACCAGTAGACGTACGGGCTGATCGCACCCGGCGTGTCCTCGAAGCCGGAGGCGGCGAACGACGCCATCGCGTTCAGCGACGGGATGACGGTCGCGTCCCGTATGACATGGAACGCCACCTGGTGCCGGAACGGGAACGCCACCAGCGCGCCGTCCGTGCCGAGTTGGCGCCCGGTGACCTGCTGTACGAGGCTGTCAAGGGCCAGCACGCGGCTCGCGGTGTAGAACGAGTCGCCCATGACGACCTCGAACCGCATCCCCTTCGCGTCCTTGACCGTCTCCCGCCCCTCGACAGGCAGTTGACGCAGATTGCCGAGCGCCTGCGCCCGCAACTCAGGCAGCGTGCCCAGCGGTTCGAGCGCCTCGTCGGTGAGCATCATGACGCTCTCGGGGAGGTCGAGGGCAAGGATCTCGTACAGTCCGGGGGCCACGGAACGCGCGTACGCGAACGCCTGCGCGTCGAGGCTGTCGCCGCTGATCACCCGTGGATAGAGCTGGGCGCGGATCTGCGCGGGCGACAGGGTGTCGAGGGCCGAGGGACCGTCCATGGTCCGCAGCACCATCCCGGCGTGCTGCCGGACGAGTTCGCCCCAGACACGGGCGCCCCGGTCGTCGTTGTGACAGACGGCCGCGAGGTTGGCGAGCCCGAACTGGCGGCCCGCGCTGTCGGTCACCATGTCCGAGTAGACGGTGACCTCCAGGCCCCGCTCGGCGAACGCCTCGCGGACCTGGCTGCGGAAGAGCGCGGCCTCGTCGGTCGAGAAGAAAGAGAATTCGGGGTCGCGAGGCATCTCGCGTCCGTCTCGTCTCGGCCCCCGCCTGAACAACCCCACGTCGCCCGCCTCCCCATGATCCCGCTCGGCTACGCGCCCCGGCCCCTGGTCCCCGCCGTGATCGTCGATGTCCGTCGAACGTTCGATGGTAGGCCCTGACGGGCGGCCGATGTCCGGTCGGGGGGCGTACGGTGCGGGTCAGCCGGGCCCGACGACGACCGGAACGACCAGGTCCGCGCGGTGCCTGCCCCGTGCCACCAGTCGCGCGTTGGCCTCGTCGGAGTCCCTGACCCAGCGCTCCGCGTAGGGATGCTCCTTCCCGAAGCGCACATGCCGCTCCACCAGTCGCCGTACGCGCACCACGGGGTCCAGCTCCAGGAACCACGCCTCGTCGATGAACGTGCGGACCGGCGCCCAGTCGCCGCCGTCGTGCAGCAGGTAGTTGCCCTCGGTGATGACCAGCGGAACGTCCGGCGCGACCGGGATGCTGCCCGCCACGGCCTCCTCAAGCGCCCGGTCGAACGCCGGCGCGTAGACGACGACCCCCGGCACGGGCGCCCGCAGCCGGGCGAGCAGCGCGGCGTACCCGACGGCGTCGAAGGTGTCGGGCGCGCCCTTGCGCTCGGCGCGGCCCAGCCGGCGCAGCTCGGCCCGGGCGAGATGGAAGCCGTCCATCGGAACGAGCACGGCGCTCCCGCCGAGCGCCGCGACGAGTTGGGCGGCGAGGGTGGACTTCCCGGCGCCGGGCGCGCCCGCGATACCGAGAACCCGGCGCCGACCGGGGGCGGCGAGCTGCCGGGCGCGACGGGTGAGTACGTCGAGCTGCTGCGCGTCCATGGGCGCAGTGTCCCATCCGCACGGGCGCGTTCTCGGGGCCGGCCGGGTTCTGTCCTCAGACGCCGGACGGGCTACGTGCTCTGTCCTCGAACGCCGGACGGGCTGATGGTGGGCGGACCCGGTCCATCCGCCTTGCCCAGCACCGGTCATACGCATAACGTGCCCGCATGCCACACATCGCCCTGGTCACCCTCGTCGTACACGACTACGACGAGGCCATCGGCTTCTACACCCAGTCCCTCGGCTTCGAGCTGGTCGAGGACACCGACCTGGGCGACGGCGCCCGCTGGGTGGTCGTACGGCCGGGCGGCGGCGACGGCGGGCTCCTGCTGGCCCGCGCGTCCGACGACGCCCAGCGGGCGAGCGTCGGCGCGCAGACGGGCGGCCGGGTGGGCTTCTTCCTGCACACGGACGACTTCGCGCGGGACCGTGCCCGGATGGTGGCGGCGGGGGTGCGCTTCCTGGAGGAGCCCCGGCACGAGCGGTACGGCTCGGTGGCGGTCTTCGAGGACCTGTACGGCAATCGCTGGGACCTCCTCCAACCGGCGACGGGCTGACCCCGAAAACCAAGCCCGCCCGGCGATCGAGGGCACGGGACCGGCACCGTCGAGCCCGTCCGGCGATTGAGGGCACACCGCCCACCGGGCGGACCCGGTCGGTCCGGCGCCCGCCCTCAGTTCCCCGGCATCGGGAAGGCCACCGGGCTACGCCTCCCGTCGCGGTTGACCGCGCGTACGCCGAAGAACACGTTGTCCTTCGACAGGTCCACCGTGTGCGTGGTCTTGAGGCCCACCTTGATCACATGCGTCCACTCCGGCTCCGTCGTCTCGCGCCACACCACCTCGTAGCCCGCCAGGTCCGGCTCCGTGCCCAACGCCCATTTCAGTTCGGTGTCGTTGGTGAGGTTGCTCGTGACGATCCGGGCCTCGCGCGGTGTGCCCGGTGCCTGCGCCAGGGTCCACAGCACCGCGCCGTTCACCCGCGTCACACGGGCGATGTAGTCGAAGTCGCAGAACTCGGGCAGGTCGCCGTACTGCTTGCCGTCCTCCACCCGTACGTCCTGGTGCTGGTGCGCGAAGTCCTCGGCGGGTTCGGTGAACCGGGCCGCCGGATAGCCCTGTTCGAGGAACGGGATGTGGTCGCCGCCGCGCAGATAGCGGTCGCGCCGGTAGACCACGCGCACGTTCATGCCCGTCGCGTCGTTGTCCCCGACGTCGCTGACGAAGCGGGCGAGCTGCCGGGTCGCCGAGTCGTTCTCGCCGCCCACCGAGCGGCGGGTGTTGGCCTGTGCCGGGGTCTCGGACGTCGGGACACCCTCCGCGAAGAGCCGCACCGTGTACGGGTCCCGGGTGCCGTCGTCGGCGCGCGAGCTGCCGATGATGTCATTGGTGAACATGCCCTGGACATCCGTGCCCGCCGCCTTGAACCGCGTGGCGGCGTACCGCGATCCGTACAGCCCCTGCTCCTCCCCCGCGACCGCGGCGAACACGATCGTCGCCGCCGGACGCCGCTTCGCCATCACCCGTGCCAGCTCCATCACGAGCGCGACACCTGACGCGTCGTCATCGGCGCCGGGCGCGTCGCTGGTCGCGTCCATGACGTCGGTGACGCGCGAGTCGTAGTGCCCGGCGACGACGTACACGCGGTCCGGCGCCACCGAACCCCGAAGCGTGGCAACGACGTTGGTGATCCGCGTCGCCACCGGGATCCGCGAGGCGGGCTCCTGGATGTACGACTGGAGCTCGGCGGTCATCCGGCCGCCGGACACCGCCGCGTACTTCTTCATCTCGGCCAGGATCCAGTCACGCGCCGCGCCGATTCCGCGCTCGGGGTCGTCCTGGACCGACAGCGTGTGCCGGGTCCCGAAGGCGGCGAGCCGCCGTACGGTCGCCTCGATACGGTCCGCGTCGATCTCCTTGAGCAGCTTGCGCAACTCCCGGTCGGGCGCCTGGGTGGTGGCGGCCCCGCCGCCGGGCGCGGCGACCGCCTGCCCGGCGGAGGCGATCAGGGGGACGCCGGCGACGGCGGCGGTCGCGGCGGCCGAGGTGAGTACGGTCCTTCTACGCGGGCTGCGCGGTCCACTCGGCGTTCCAGCGGGCTGCTCG
Organism: Streptomyces sp. NBC_01508; assembly: GCF_045040315.1. Classification (NCBI taxonomy): domain Bacteria; kingdom Bacillati; phylum Actinomycetota; class Actinomycetes; order Kitasatosporales; family Streptomycetaceae; genus Streptomyces; species Streptomyces sp. NBC_01508. The sequence continues at coordinate 1,404,849 of NZ_CP109419.1, forward strand.
GGCATGGAAGTTCCTTTCCAGAGCGATGATCCGGCGCTTCATCGTCATGGACAGGCCAATCCCGCACAAGAGGCTCGCTCAGCGGGGTGATCGGCCCAGATCGCAAACCCGTACGCCAAGTCAGCACACGTACGCGGCGACCGGAGCCTGACCTGCTGACGGGACGGGGACGGGCTGGTCCGGTCGGGTCCGGTCCGGTCCGGTCCGTCCTACCGGAACCGGTCCTGGACACCTGCCCAGCCGGCGGGGTACCGGCCTCACGCGGCCAGGTACCGTAGGGCGTACCAATCTCGTGCACCTCCCTGCGGGCTGCGTGACACCCGAAGGAACTGGTGAAGGAAGCCCATGACGACCAACCGAGGACGCAAGGACGTCATCCGTGACCGGATGAACGCCACCGGCGAGTCGTACAACGTCGCCGCCCGCAACCTCAAGGCCATGAAGGACATGGGCGCCACCCGCGATGCCGCCCTCGTGCAGCGTTGGTCGCCAGCCGAGAGCTTTGATGTGCCCTGCCCGTGCGGTGGGACCTGCGAACCGGGCGACACCTGCGGTCACTGCCACGCGCGGCACCGCCATGTGAAGCGCTACCCGGGGAGCACCACCGAGGTCGAGACCTGGGCCGACCGCTACGAGTGCACCGGCTGCTCCTCCTCGTACACCCTGACCGTGCACCTGGCCGGGCGGCCCTGGGGCGTCGCCGAGACCGTGGTGGTCGGCGGGTCGGCGGAGGAAGTCGTGCGGGCGCGGGTGCTCCCCGGCGTGATCCATCCGCTGCTGCGCTCGGAGACGCCGAGGGCGGCCACCGAAGGCAAGTGATCACGCCGGGTGCCGGGTGGCCGCCGAAACCGCGTCGGCCGTCAGGCGCTCGTCTCGTCGGGGGTCAGTCGCAGGGAGATCGAGTTGACGCAGTAGCGCTGGTCGGTCGGCGTCCCGTAGCCCTCGCCCTCGAAGACGTGGCCCAGGTGCGACCCGCAGCGCGAGCAGCGGACCTCGACGCGGACCATGCCCATCGTGCGGTCCTCGATCAGCTCGACCGCGTCGCTGTCCTTCGGGTCGTAGAACGACGGCCAGCCGCAGTGCGACTCGAACTTCGTGTCGGAGCGGAACAGCTCCGCGCCGCACGCGCGACAGGAGTAGACGCCGGTCGTCTTGGTGTCCGTGTACTCACCGACGAAGGCGGGCTCGGTCCCTGCCTCGCGCAGCACCGCGTACTCGGCCGGGGACAGCTCCTCGCGCCACTGCTCGTCGGGCTTGTCGATGTCGTACGCCATGACTTTCCTCTCCAGGGCCTCAGTGGGACAGGCGGGCCAGGATCTCCGGACCGAGGTCCGTGACGTCACCCGCCCCCATGGTGAGAACGAGATCACCGGCCTTCGCCATTCCCGCCACCGCCTCGGGTACCGCGCCCTTGTCCGATACGGCCCTGACGTCCGCGCCGGCCGCCTGCGCCGCCTCGATGATCAGCGCGCTGGTGATGCCGGGGATCGGGTCCTCGCGGGCCGGATAGATGTCCAGGACCACGGACGCGTCGGCGAGGGCGAGGGCCTGGCCCATCTCCGTAGCCAGCTCCTGCGTGCGCGAGAAGAGGTGCGGCTGGAAGACGACGAGGAGCCGGGAGCCGGGGGCGGCGGCGGCGCGCATCGCCTCCAGGTCGGCGGTCATCTCGGTGGGGTGGTGCGCGTAGGAGTCGATGACCTGCACGCCGTTCGCCTCGCCCTTGAGCTGGAGGCGGCGCTTGACGCCGGTGTACTTGCCGAGCGCGGAGGCGAGGTTGTGCGCCGGGATGCCGAGCGCGACGCCCGCCGCGAGGGCGGCCACGGCGTTGTGGGCGTAGTGGCGGCCGGGGACGGAGACGGTGAAGGTCAGGAAACGGCCGGCGAGGACGACGGTGACCTCGCTGGTCAGCCCGCGTGCGGTGACCTTGTGGACGCGTACGTCGGCGTCCGCCGCCTCGCCGTACGTCACGACCTTGATCGTGGACAGGTCGCGGACCTTCGCGGTCAGCTCGACCGCGCCGGGCTGGTCGGCGGCGATCACCAGCGTGCCGCCGGGGACGATCTTGCCGACGAACGTCTCGAAGGACTCGTAGATCTCGTCCATGGAGGCGTAGTTGGCGTGGTGGTCCAGTTCGACGTTGAGAACGATGGCGACCTCGGGGTCGTACTTCTGGAAGCTGCGGTCGCTTTCATCCGCCTCGGCGACGAAGATCTTCCCGTCGCCGTGGCGGGCGTTGGTGCCGGGGCCCTCCAGGTCGCCGCCGATGGCGTACGACGGGTCGAGGCCCAGCTCCGTGAGGGCGACGGCCAGCATGGAGGTCGTCGTCGTCTTGCCGTGCGTGCCCGCGACGGCGATGGGCCGCAGGCCGCCGCCCATCAGGGCGGCGAGCGCGTCGGAGCGGTGCACGACCGGGACGGACAGCTCGGCGGCCCGGACCAGCTCGGGGTTGTCCGCGCGGATCGCGCTGGAGACGACCACGCACGACGCGTCGTCGGCGAGGTGGTCCGCCGCGTGGCCGATGTGGACCGTGGCGCCGAGGGCGCGCAGGGCCTCGGCGGTGCCGGACTCCTTCGAGTCGCTGCCCGCGACCTTGGCGCCGCGCTGGGTGAGGATCTTGGCGATACCCGACATTCCGGCGCCGCCGATGCCGATGAAGTGCGGCCGTTCCATGGCGGTGGGGATGCCGGGTGCCATACGTGTTCTCCCAGGGTGGTGCGTGCTGTGCCGAAAGGCGCACGTGCGCCGTCGGCGGTGGCCTCCCAGCCTATTCGCTTCCGCCCGTCCCTTTGGCCTGCCCGTCCGCGGCCTCGCCGTCCGCACCGTCCGCGCTGTCCGGGCTGTGCGCGAAGAGCTTGAGCACCGGGACGCCGACCTTGTGGCGTGCGCGCGAGGCCCAGTCTCTGTGGAAGAACTCCTCCACGTAGTGGGGCTCGGTCAGCACGATGACCTCGTCGGCGGCCGACTGCTCGACGACGGACTTGAGGTGGTCCAGCGGGTGCTTCTCGACCACCAGGCCGGTGGCCTCCCGGCCCGCCGCCCGCAGGGCGGCCGTCGACGCCGCCAGGGCCAGCTCGGCGGGGCCACGGGCCTCGGCGCCCTCCAGGACGTCGCCCTCGCGGCCGGCTTCCCTCAGCTCCCCGTACGCGAGGTCGTCGATGGCGCGCAGCAGCGCGTCCGCCTGGTCGCCGCGGGGCTGCATGAGCACGACGAAGGTGACGTCCTCGTCACCGTGGAGCGTGGTGACGAAGTCGACGTCCTCGGACGACAGGGGCTTCTCGATCATCAATACGCTTGTGAACACGACAGGCGCCCTTCGTCGTTCAGGGGCCGGTGAGGCCCGCTGCGGAAACCATCCTTCCCCGTGTCCGCACGGGGTCTGCGTGAGTAAGTGTGCCCAGCGGAAGCTAACCGGAACGGCAAATTCCGCCCAATGTCAGTTCCGACGGTAGCGGGTGAAAAGGAACCCAGCCTCCTCCAGTACGGCCGCCAAAGCGAAGCGTTCGGGGTCGGCGAGTCGCTGCCCGCCGGCGATGCGCTGGGCGTCGCCGACCGCGAGGAGAGGGGAGACCGTGAGGCAGAGTTCGTCCAGCACCCCGGCCGCCACGAACTGGCCGAGCAGCCGGGGGCCGCCCTCGGTGAGCTGCCGCACCAGGCCCAGCTCCGCCAGCTCCGCGACCGCGCGGGCGGGCTCGACGCCCGGCCCGTCCCCGCCCCCGGCGACGAGCACCCGCGCGCCCGCCTTCTCGGCGGCGCGGATCCGGTCGGGGGGCGCGGCGGTGCCGGTCAGGATCAGGGTCTGGACGAGGGGCGAGGCGAAAAGCGGAAGCGAGAAGTCCAGGTTCAGGCTCCCGCTCACAACGGCGATGGCCGGCGCGGGCGCCTGCCCGGCGGCGGCACGGCGCGCGGCGAAGGCGTCCCGGGCGCGGGCGGGCCGGTAACCCTCCAGGCGAACCGTTTCAGCACCGACCAGGACGACATCCGCGAGCCCCCGCAGGGTGCCGAAGATCCGCATGTCGGCGTCGGACGAGATGGCCTGCGAACGCCCGTCGTGCTGGGCGGCGCCGTCCAGGGTGGAGACCATGTTGGCGCGCAGCCAGTGCCCTTCGGCGCGCTCGGGATAGGCGTACGCGTCGGCCAGATCGTCCAAGGCCCACTCATGGTCTGGCGTCGGCTCGGACGGCACGGGGAACAGGCGTCGCATGGCGGCAGTCTGACACGGCGCACGCCGGGGCGCCGCCCACATATCCGGGCCCCGCGTTGCCCCGAACTGACGTACGTGGGGGTTCCTCGGGGCGGCATCGGCGGGCCGCCCGGCGCATCGCCCGACGCCGGGTCGGCGGGGCAAGCCGGGAGGCCGGGCGGCGTCAGGACGTTCCCACCCCGGACGGCCCGCCCGCCCCCGGCGACGCGAGGGAAACGCGGGACGGAGGGGACGAAGGGGGGCGGACTGGGCGAGCGAGGCGACTCAGGAGAGGTCGGCGATGACCAAGCGGGCGGCGCCTCCGCCCTTCAGACACTCGTAACCGGAGTCGATGTCGCAGAGAGCCATCTCCTTCGAGACCAAGGCGTCACGGTTCATCCGGCCCTGGAGGTCCATCGAGGCGCAGAGCGAAATATCCTACTTCTGGCTTGAGGGCCCCATATAAACGCCCTGCACCTTCTGCGAGTTACCGAGCGCGCGCAACGTGTTGACGTCCACTCCGATATCACTGCCGCCGACCCCGGCCAGGTACAGGCAAACACAGGCAAACACGGCCGCGCCCCGGGCCGCAGGCCCGGGGCGCGGCGAAAGCCTCTGTCTACCTGCCGGAGATCCAGGCAACCATCGGTTTGGACGTAGCCTGGTCCCGCCCATTCGCCCCGTCGCGAAGCGACGTAGTGAAAACAAGGGTGTGACCCTCAGCGAGGTTGTAGTCACACTTGGTGGGCGGATTGTTGGCGCCATCCGCGTCGTGACACTCCCCCTGGCGACCGTAGTCCGTGGTCCACTTCAGTACGGCGCGCAACCCATCCGCACGCATATCCTGAACTGTGAAGTCGTCACCGGACGAGTAGAAACACCCCAGCGCAAACGCGAATGGAGGTCCACAGAACGTCGTCGTCTTGGCGTGGGCCGGGGTACTGACAGCAAGAACCGCAGCTATCGAAGAAATCGCCGTCACCGATGCCGTAATCACTTTTCGCATTGCCATGAATCCTCCGTGAGTGATGCCACCAAAGAGCGGCTCTCCTGCGCGTAATTTACATCGCAAGCCGCCTGCAACTTCAAGATTTGAGCCAAATTTGATCCTACGCTGCCAATTTTTCTGCCCGCCCGGAACGAGACTGTCCAAATTTGCGTGCACTCGACCGATATCCGATACCACAGGGCATTCTCGATCCGCACCGTACTCACGGACCAGCTTCAAGAGTGACCGCGAACAGCCTCAATCTCCGCAATAGCAAACAACCCCGGCGGGGCAGAACGCCTTTCGGGACAACAGGGCCCGATGCACAGCCAATCCCACCGGGAAGCCAGAACCACTCACCGTTCGTCGGCACACCTCAAGAACCGGTGTCACGGGGCACTACAGTTGAGACCTGTGCCAGCCTCTCCCGCCTTCTCCCCCGCGTCCCTTTGCGACCGCACGCCCCACGTCGCCCCCGAGCGGCTGGTCCGCGCGATGGTGCCGCCGCCGCGCTTCGACGCCGTGCGGTTCACGACGTACGTCCCCGACCCGAACCAGCCCAGCCAGGCCGAGGCCGTCACCGCACTGAGCGCCTTCGCGGCCGGACTCGACGGCGCGGCGGGCGGCGGGCGGGGACAGGGGCAGGGCAAGCGGCGCTGGTTCGGGCGGAAGCCCGGCGCCACCGCCGGTCCGCGCGGCGTGTACCTCGACGGCGGTTACGGCGTCGGCAAGACCCACCTGCTCGCCTCCCTCTGGCACGCCACCCCCGCCGCCCCCGAGCAGAAGGCCTTCGGCACCTTCGTCGAGCTGACGAACCTCGTCGGCGCGCTCGGATTCCAGCAGACCGTGCAGACGCTCGGCGGCCACCGGCTGCTCTGCGTCGACGAGTTCGAGCTGGACGACCCGGGCGACACCGTCCTCGTATCGAGCCTGCTGAGCCGGCTCGTGGAGGCGGGCGTGGCACTGGCCGCGACCTCGAACACCCTGCCCGGCAAGCTCGGTGAGGGCCGCTTCGCCGCCGCCGACTTCATGCGGGAGATCCAGGGACTGTCAGCGCGCTTCAGGCCGCTGCGTATCGACGGCGAGGACTACCGGCACCGGGGGCTGCCCGAGGCGCCTCCCCCGCTCACCACCGAGCAGGTGACGCGCGCCGCGCACGCGACGGACGCCGCCAGCCTGGACGACTTCCCCGCTCTCCTCGCACACCTCCCCACCGTGCACCCCAGCCGCTACGGCGCGCTGACGGAGGGGCTGCGGGTCGCCTGCTTCACGGACGTGGGACCGGTACCCGACCAGTCGACGGCGCTGCGCCTCGTCGTACTCGCCGACCGGTTGTACGACCGGGAGATACCGGTCCTCGCCTCCGGGCTGCCCTTCGACCGGCTTTTCGGCGAAGAGATGCTGAACGGCGGCTACCGGAAGAAGTACTTCCGCGCGATCTCCCGTCTCACCGCCCTGGCGCGCGACGCGAAGAGCCTGCTCGCCGAGTAAGTTCGGGGGCGTAACACCGTAACGATGTGCGGTACGCGAGGTGCGTCCTATCAGCTCTCGCGTGCCCGATACAGAAGGGTTTCCGTCACCATGGCTACCACGCGCCAGGCACACACCGTCTGGGAAGGCGACCTCCTCAAGGGCAGTGGCGTCGTCACCTTCGATTCCTCCGGCATCGCCGAGACGCCGGTTTCCTGGGCTTCCCGCGCCGAGCAGGCGAACGGCAAGACCAGCCCCGAGGAGCTGATCGCCGCCGCTCACTCCAGCTGCTTCTCGATGGCCCTGTCCAACGGTCTCGCCAAGGCCGGCACCCCGCCGACCAAGCTGACCACCCAGGCCGAGGTCACGCTGGTGCCCGGCACCGGCATCACCGGCGTCCACATCACCGTTCAGGGTGAGGTCGAGGGTCTGGACGAGGCGGGCTTCGTCAAGGCCGCCGAGGACGCGAAGGCGAACTGCCCGGTCAGCCAGGCGCTCGCGGGCACGAGCATCACGCTCACCGCGTCGCTCGCCTGATCCGGTCCGCCGGTCGGTCCGCCGGTTGGTCTGTCCGCTGAACTCCTGATCCACTGACCTCTCGGGACATACCAGGCGACACATAAGGCTCTGTGGCCCGCACAGTTCACGTGTGCACTACACCCGTGATACACACGTGCGGGTCACGTCTCCTGTCCGCCAGCAGGGAGTTGCCTTATGTCCGCAACACGACGTCAAGTCCTGGCCACCGGAGCGTCGGTCGCCGGAATCGCGTTCACCGGAGCGGTGTCGGAGCTTTTCGCCGGCACCGCTGTCGCACAGGAAGTAGGGCGCAGCGGCTACGGTCCGCTCGTACCCGATCCGGACGGCCTGCTCGATCTGCCGAGAGGTTTCCGTTACCGCGTCCTGTCCAGAACGGGCGACGAGCTCCGTTCGGGCGAGGGCGACGTACCCAGCAATCCCGACGGCATGGCGGCCTTCGCCGGCCGCCGCGGACGCGTCCATCTGGTCCGCAACCACGAGAACCGGGCCAACGGCAAGATCGGCGTCCCGACCGTCGACGGCCTGACCTACGACCCGATGGGCAAGGGCGGCTGTACGGCGCTCGAACTCGACGGGCGCAACAACGTACTCGGCGAGCGCGTCGCCATCGCCGGCACCGCCGTCAACTGCGCGGGCGGGCCGTCCCCTTGGGGCACCTGGCTCACCTGCGAAGAGACCGAGGACAAGGCCGGCACCAACGGCTACACCAAGGACCACGGCTTCATCTTCGAGGTCGACGGCGCCGATCCGCACCGTACCGGCGCCGTACCGCTGGAGGCGATGGGCCGCTTCCAGCACGAGGCGATCGCGATCGACCCGCGTACGGGTGTCGTGTACGAGACGGAAGACGCGTTCGACAGGCCCTTCGGGCTCTTCTACCGCTTCCTGCCCGAGAAGCCGCTGGGCGGTATCGGGTCGCTGCGCGCGGGCGGCACGCTGGAGGCCATGCGCGTCCCCGGCGTACCGGACCTGTCGGTCATCCAGGAGCCGGGCGCGAGCTTCGACCGCGTCGAGTGGGTGCCCGTGCCCGACTCGCAGGCGAAGGAGACGCCCATCCGGCTCCAGGACTTCGGCAAGAAGGGCATCACGCACGCCCAGAAGCTGGAGGGGTGCTACTGGGGCGACCGGTCCGTCTACTTCGTGTCGAGCTTCGCGAAGAGCGCGGAGGGCTCGGCGGCCGACCACTACGGCCAGGTGTGGAAGTACGAACCGCATCGGCGCCGGCTCACGCTGGTGATCGCCTTCGGTCCGGACACCGACATCCACATGCCCGGCGAGTCCCCCGACAACATCTGCCTCGCGCCCAGCGGCGGCCTGATGGTGTGCGAGGACGGCGGCGGCATCCAGCACGTGTACGGGCTGACGCGGCACGGCGAACTGTACGAGATGGCGCGTGCGGCGGAGAACATCGGGACGCCCGAGGAGCCGGAGTGGGGTGAGTTCGCGGGGGTCACGTTCGCGCCGGACGGCGACACGATGTACGTGAACTGCTACACACCCGGCAAGACGTTCGCGATCACGGGGCCGTGGCGCTAGCGCTGTGAGGTGACCGGTTCTGTTCGTCCTCAATCGCCGGACGGGCTTTCAAGCCCGTCCGGCGATTGAGGACAGAGCACAGCAGCCCGTCCGGCGATTGAGGACTGAGCACAGCAGCCCGTCCGGCGCTTGACGACAACGCCGTCAGCCGGCCGAACCGATCTCCGCTCCCACCGCCGCCAGCGCCGTCGACACCGGCTGGAAGAACGTCTCGCCGCCCGACACGCAGTCACCGCTGCCGCCCGACGTCAGACCGATCGCGGTGCCGTCCGCCGTGAACAGCGGGCCGCCGCTGTCGCCGGGCTCCGCGCAGACGTTCGTCTGGATGAGCCCGCTGACGGACCCCTCCGCGTAGTTCACCGTCGCGTTGAGCGCGGTGACCGCACCGTCGGACAGCCCCGTGGTGCTGCCCATCCGGACCACATCCAGGCCCACCGCGGCTTCGCCCGCCCGACCGATCGGCACGGTCTGCCCGTCGCCGACGTCCACCTCGCTGGGCACTTCGGTGGCCGGGTCGTCGTACGTGACGAGTGCGAAGTCTCCGTCACCGGGGAACGTCGCGGCCCGGACCGTCCCGACGGACACGCCGTTCTGCGCCTCGGACCACTGCTCGGCCGCGACCCCGCAGTGCCCTGCGGTGAGGAATCCGGGCGTGCCTTCCTGCGTGGTGACGTTGAAGCCGAGCGAACAGCGGGCGCCACCGCCGAAGATGGCGTCGCCGCCCGCCAGGAACGGTGTGAACTCGCCCGCCGACTTCTGGATACGGGCCACGCCCCCGCCCAGCGCGCGCACGGTCGACTCCAGGGTGTCCCAGCGTTCGCCGGTGACGGTGGTGTCGGCGGTGACGAGGATCTGGTTGGTCCGGGGGTCGACGGCCCACGCGGTGCCGGGGATGGTGGCGTCACGGCTCAAGGTGCTGGTGGCGGACCGGAGTTCATCCATGCTGTGCTGGACGCTTCGTACCACGGCCCCGGCGTCACGCACCCGCGCGGCCGAGTCGCCGCCGCCGTCCGCGACATTCACCACGACCTGCTTCTTCCGCGTGTCGTAGTACGCCCCCGCGTACTCCTCGCCGAGTTGCGCGGACAGCTTCGCGACGAGTTCCGGCGCCGCCGCGGCGCTGACCGTCCGCGTGTTCCTACCCGCACCGTCGTCCGTGCCGGACTGTGACGCGTTGGCGTTCGGCAGCAGGATGGCCGCTGCCGCGACACCCACCGCCCCGGCTCCCGCGAGAACGGCCTTGCCCTTGGATATTCGCCTGTGACTCAACTCGTCGCCTCCTGTGGGGGTTTACGGAGTGACCCCTTGATACGGGCGGCACGGGAGTTGTGTTCACCGGAGATGACGGGCGACATGCGAGGGGCCGGCCGGACGACGGCCCGGACGGCCCCTCGCACCTGTCGAACTGACGGATCGTCAGCCGCTGACCTCGATCTTCTTGTTGCTCTCCGACCTCTCAGGCACAGGCGAACTCGCCTTCTGTGTGAGCCCCTTCAGCAGCTCCGCGAGGTCGACCCCGGTGGTCGACGTCAGCAGCTCCATCCCCTGCGCGACGTTGTCGGTCACCGTGCGCGAGAGCTGGCTCGCGCCGTCCGTGGAGATGACCGTCAGCTTGTCGATGGCGCTCAGCGGCTCCGACGCCTTGGCGACGACGGCCGGCAGCACCTCGACGAGCATCTGAAGCACGGCCGCGTCGCCGTACTGGGCGAACGCGTCGGCCTTCTTCTGCATCGCCCCGGCCTCGGCGCTACCGCGCGCCGCGATCGCGTCGGCCTCCGCGTCGCCCTCGATCCGTACGGCCTCGGCGAGCGCGGCACGGCGCAGCTTCTCGCCCTCACCGGTCAGCCGCGACCGCTCGGCGTCCGCCTCGGCCTCCTTGACCTGCGCGATCCGGCGGGCCTCGGCCTCCTGCTCGGCCTGGTAGCGGGCGGCGTCGGCCGGCTTACGTACCTGGGTGTCGAGCTGACGATCCGTCAGAGCGGCCTGACGCTGCGCCACTTTCTCCTGCTCGCCCAGAACCTCCTGCTGGCGCGCGGCCTCGGCGAGCGGCCCCGCCGCGTTGGCCTTGGCCCTGGCCGCCTCGGTCTCGACCTTGATCTCGGCCTGCTTCAGATAGAAGGTCCGCTCGGCCACCGCGATCTCCTCGGCGGCCTTGAGCCGGGCCTGCTCGGACGCCCGCTTGGCGATCGCCTCGGCGATGTCCGCCTCCTGCCTGGCGCGGGCGGCCTCCGGCCGGCCCAGATCCTCCAGGTAGGAACCCTCGGTGGTGATGTCCTGGATCTGGAAGGCGTCCAGGATCAGGCCCTGGCCCGACAGGCTGGCCTCGGCCTCCTCGGCGACCTGACCGGCGAAGGCGGCCCGGTCGCGGATGATGTCCTCGACGGCCATCCGGCCGACGATGGCGCGCAGCGCGCCCGAGAGCACTTCCTGGGTGAAGCCGACAATGCCCTTCTGCTGCCGCAGGAACCGCTGGGCGGCGGCGCGGATGGCGTCCTCGTTGCCGCCGACCTTGACGATCGCGACGCCTTCCAGATGCGCCTTGACGCCGCGCAGGGTCACCGCGCCCCGGACGGCGACCGGGATGTGCCGGCTGGACAGGTCGAGCGTGAACCTCTGCTGGACGAACGGGACGACGAAGACGCCTCCGCCGACCACGACCTTCTGACCGCTGTTGTCGGTACTGATGCGGCCGGTGACCGGGTCCGTGGACGACTTGCCCCGGCGGCCGGTGATGATGAAGGCCTCGCTGGGTCCCGCGACCTTGTAGCGGGTGATGACGACGAGGGCGAGCAGGACGAGGAGTACGACGACTCCCGCCACCGCGATGATCACTGGACTCATATGGAATTCCCCCTGTTGACGTACGGGCTGTGGACGCCGCACCTGTGGGACGCCGGCTGCCGCGCGGCGGTTCGACGGTTCGACGGTTCGGCAGTTGGGCGGCTCGGCGGTTGGGTGACTCGACCGTTGGGTGACTCGACGGATCGACGGATCGGCGGTTGGGTGGCTCGACGGCTGGGAGGGCAGGCAGCTCGGCGGCCGGATCAGCGCTCGACGGGCCGGACCCCGACCGAGGTGGACGACAGCGTCGACTCCACCCACACCTCCGCGCCCCGCGCCAGGGGCACCGCGCTCTTCGCGGCGAACTTCACCGGCTGGCCCGCCACCCGGAGCATCACCTCGCCGTAGCCGTCGACGGGAATGGCCGTGACCACGGACCCCGACGTCCCGACGAGGTCCGCTCCCCGTGGCGTGGCGTCCGTCTGATCGCGCATCAGCGCGCGGCTGAGTTTCCAGGCCAGCCAGCCGGTGACGGCACCGGCGACGGCGCCCGCGGCGACGGCGGGGCCGGCTCCGAGGTCGGTCGTACCGAGCACGATCGCGCCGCCGAAGCCCAGCATCGCGACGAATCCCGCCACGACGGGCAGTGACAGCAGGCCCGCGAACAGGCCGTCGAGCACTCCGTCGAACAGGCCCTCGAAGATGCCGTCGAAGATCAGTGCGACGGCGAGCAGGACCACGCCCGCGATACCGAGGCCGAGGAACACATCCATGGGTCGTCCCTCCCCCGGCGCGTGCCGGTCCCCCTGATGAACCCTTGAACGGGAGGAGATTTTCTCACGGTCCGTCACGGCAGAGCAGTGCCGTGTTCCGGCAATCTTCGAGCGCCGTAACCGCAGGATGAACAATTAGTCATATATTTTCCATATATGACTAGATACGTCCAGAGAATGCTGGCCCTCGCCGTACTGGGGACCGTCGCCGTGGGATGCGGTGCCAACGCCGAGACCCGCCTGGCGGGCACCCCCTCCCCCAAGGCCGCGGCGCGGCAACCCGCCGGACCCGAACGCCCGGCCGTGACGCCGGTCTTCCTCCGTGGCGCCGACCCCGTGGGCAAGAAGCGGGCCGGGACGGCGGCCAAGACCGTCGCGCTCACCTTCGACGCCGACATGACCGCCGACCAGGGACCACGCGCCGCCCGTGGCGAGCGCTTCGACAATCCGACCCTGGTCTCCTCGCTGCGCCGCCTCGAAGTCCCCTCGACGATCTTCATGACCGGCCGATGGGCCGAGGAGTACCCGTTCCAGGCCAGAGAGATCGGCTCCGACCCCCTCTTCGAGGTCGCGAACCACTCCTACAGCCACCACGCCTTCAAGGCGGACTGCTACGGGCTTCCGGTACTCGGCGAGAAGGACATGGCCGCCGATGTGGAGCGGGCCTTCCGCGCGTTCCGCAAGGCCGGGGTGCGCCAAGTGGTGCCGTACTTCCGCTTCCCCGGCGGCTGTTACGACCGGTCGACGCTACGGACGCTGGCACCGGCCGGCCTGACGGCCGTGCAGTGGGACGTCGTCAGCGGCGACGCCTTCGCCACGGACGCGGACGCGGTGGCGGAACAGGTGCTCGCCGAGGTGCGGCCCGGCTCGCTGGTCGTCATGCACTGCACGACGAGCGCGGCCCCGGTGACGGACGAGGCGGTACGCAAGATCGTGCCCGCGCTGCGCGAGCGCGGCTACCGCTTCGTCAAGGTGTCGGAGCTGATGAAGGGCTGAGTGCCGGCCCCGGCCCGCCAGGCCGTCACCCGAAGGAGGCCGTCAGCCCGGGCAGGCCGTCCGTTGCGCCTCGTGCCACTCGCAGACGGGGCACAGCGTCGCGCCCCGGACCGATTCCGGATACTCGGTCGGCTCTGAGCAGTGCACACAGTCCGCGTACGCGACGACGGTGCCGGTGCCACTGTCCGCTTCTCCCATGCCGACGAGCGTACCGAACCGCCGCCGCGCTCAGCGGCGCCGTACCCCCAGGACGCAGACCACCGCCGCCACCACGGCCGCCACCAGCGCGGCGGCGGCCAGCGACAGCCCCGGCGGATGGATCGCCCCCGTGCGCGAGCCGGTCACCAGACCGCTGACGGCGGCCTTCGCCGGGGACCCGGTGGTCACCAGCGCCAGCAGCGCGAAGAGCGAGATCGCCGCGAGCGACCAGCCCCGGCCGCGCAGCAGCGGCCGGGAGCACAGCGCGCCGACCGTGGCACCGGTCAGCAGACAGACGAGGGCCGCGACCAGCCCAGCCGTCCCGGCGGGCAGCGGCGCCACGTCCACCAGCTGGTCGGCGCTCCTGCGGTCGCTGACGGCCGTGACGACCACCGTGCCGACGACACCGAGCGCGCCCGCGCAGGCCGCTGCGGCGAGCAGCGCGGCGAGATGCGCGCGGGGCATGCCCGACGCGGCGGCCGTGACGGCGCGCGCCGCGTCCGGTTCCTGCGTGACGCAGATACGGACCAGCCACGCGGTGACCGGCAGCAGCGCGGCGGCGGCGACACCGAGCGAGTCGAGCACCGGCTCGCCGCCCTGGACGCCGACGGCGAGGAAGATCCCGTAGAGCAGGACCGGTGGCAGCCAGCGCTGCGAGCGCAGCAGCATGGCGGTGTGGTAGCGGAACAGCGCGGTCATGAAACGGCGTACTCCTGGTGCTGGTGCTGGTGCTGTGGCCGGGTCAGGTTCTCCGGGGCCGACCGGGCACAGCCCGTCCGGTGTTGGTGAACAGGCGCGGCCGGTGAGCCGCGCGGCCCGGTCAACGCTCCCCGGCCACGGCGGCGGGCGCCGGCGCGCCCACCTCCCGGATGTGCCAGGGCGGGCGCGCCGCGAGCAGCGCGCGCAGCAGGGCGTCGGAGTGCGCGGCGGCGACGCTCAGCAGTACGGTCCCGTCCCCCGGCCCCGGCTCGTACGTCGGAGCGCCGGGCAGCCCGTCCGGCGGCGCCGCGCCCGGCGGGCCGACGGCCAAGACCCTTACGCGCGGCCCCTGTCCGGCCGGGGAGGCCGCTCGCGCGGCCGGTACGAGCGCGTTGCCCGCCATCGCGTACACGGCGTCGGCCGCCCCCGCCAGACGCCGGGGATCGTGGTCCACGAAGACCACCGTGCCGCCGTCGGCGACGCGTTCCGCGACCGCCAGGTCGAGTTGGGTACGGGCTGCGGAGTCCAGCCCCGTCCACGCCTCGTCCAGCACCAGCAACTCGGGCCCGGCGAGCAGCGCCTGCGCCACCGCGACCTTCTGGCTGGTGCCCTTCGACAGCTCGGAGAGCGCCGTACGGGCGTGGCCCCCGGCCCCGAAACGCGCGAGCCATTCGGCGGCGCGGGCCGCCGCCTCGGCCCGGCGCAGTCCGTGGATCCGTCCCAGGTGCGTCAGATACCCGGCGGCGGTGAAGGGCAGCGCGACCGGGAAGCGCTCGGGGACGTACGCCGTACGGCCGGGGCGGCCGGTGACGCGGCCCTCGGTGGGCCGGTCGATCCCGGCCAGCAGCCGCAACAGGGTCGACTTGCCGGTGCCGTTGGTGCCCTCGACACGGATCAGGCGGCGCGGTGGCAGCGCGAGGTCGATTCCGCGCAGCACCCAGGGGCCGCCGACACCGTACCGGCGGCCCACTCCTCGCAGTTCCACGGTCAGCTCCCGGACCCCTTCACGGGCGTCACCTCACTCGGGCGGACGATGACGAACCCCTCGCCCTGGAGCATCAGTTGGACGGCCTCGCCGGAACCGCCGCGGATCATCGAGCCCATGGACTGCGAGCGGTTCAGCGAGGTGTTGAGCTGGGCGCTCCAGCCGACGACGGCGTCCGTGTCGACGTACACGGGTGCCTGCGCGGTGACGGGGATGACGATGGGGTCGCCCTCGCAGATGATGGCGAGCTTCCCGTAGCCGGTGAAGAGGCTGTTGAAGAGGCCGCCGCCGGTCATGCCGGCGCCCTTCACCGTCTTGATCTCGTAGCTGAGGGTGGCGTCGAAGCACAGGACGTTGCGGCCGTTGACGGTGAGCGCGTCGCCCTGCTCGATGTCGACGATGAAGCAGTT
Organism: Streptomyces sp. NBC_01508; assembly: GCF_045040315.1. Classification (NCBI taxonomy): domain Bacteria; kingdom Bacillati; phylum Actinomycetota; class Actinomycetes; order Kitasatosporales; family Streptomycetaceae; genus Streptomyces; species Streptomyces sp. NBC_01508. The sequence goes on from NZ_CP109419.1 coordinate 1,420,405, forward strand.
GGCCGCCTCGTGCGCGAACCATGCCTCGCCCTGGCCCTTCACGGCCATCAGCGCCAGTCCCTCGCCGCTGACGGCGCGCTTGAGCATCCCGCCGACGCCCTGGCCCTTCCGTTCGAACTGGAGATTTCCGCGGAAGGCGATCATCGACCCCTGGCGCGCGTGCATTTCGCCGTTGACGGCGTACTTGACGGATTTGGAGTTCTGGAGGCTCATCCCGGGGGTGGTCGCCTGCTGTGCCATGTTCTCGTGGGAAAAGAGATCGCTCTTCATGCGGAGCATGGTCACCCGGAGGGGTCCATTCCGCCAACAGCTCGGCGAGTCCGGGCTGGCACACTGGCCCCGTGAGCATCGACGAGAGCGCCGCCGCCGGGGCGGACAATCCGGCCGACAACCCGACTGCCGGCCCGGCGGACAACCCGACCGACAGCCCGTTCCGGCATGAGCCGACCTCCCGCGACGAGGCCCCGCAGTTCGTGCTGCCGCTGGTGGTGCGGATCGAGAAGGCGGCGCCGCCGACCCGTACGGACGCGCTGGAGGCCGCCGCCCGCGCCGTACTCCTGATGCTCGCCGACGAGCGGTCGACCGGCGACGGCGAGTGGGCGCGGGCGATACGGGACTGGCAGGACGCCCGGATCCGCAAGGTGGTGCGCAGGGCGCGCGGCGCGGAGTGGCGGAAGGCGTCGCGGCTGCCGGGCATCGCGGTGAGCAGCCCGGCGGCGGCGGACGCACCGGAAGCGGCCGAGGGCGAGAGTGAGGGTGACGCCGTCTTCGCCCCGTACGCGGAGGTACGGGTCTTCCCGCCGGTCCCGCTGGACGGCTGGCCCAAGGAGCTGGCGAAGCTCCAGGTCTCCGGCACCGACCTGGACGACCCCGCCGCCCCGCCCGCCGCCGACCCGGCCGCTCCCGTGCTCTGGCTCAGCCCCGGCCTCGACATGTCGGCGGGCAAGGCGATGGCCCAGGCCGGTCACGGCGCGCAACTCGCCTGGTGGGAGCTGTCGGAGACGGACCGCAAGGCGTGGCGGGAGGCCGGGTTCCCGCTCTCCGTACGTACGCCGGACGCCGCCCGCTGGGACCAACTGACGCGCAGCGGGCTGCCGTTGGTGCGCGATGCCGGTTTCACGGAGATCGCGCCCGGGTCGAGCACGGTGGTCGCCGACCATCCGGCGCTGCGGCGTTGAGGCTGTCGCGCCCCCGCTGACCACTCCCGCGCCCGCCGCCCCGGCCGTCACAGCGGCAGGGCGGGTTCCGCCTGAAAGGCCTGACGCAGCCGCTCCAGGAAGAGTGGGGCGTCCGGCAGGGGGACCGAGCCGATGCGGTGTACCGGGATTCCCGGCGTCCAGGAGTTCATGACGACCGCTCCGGCCAGCGCGGGCACATCGTCGACGGTGATCTCCGCGGTGCGCTGGGGAACACCGAGGTGCTCCAGCTGGCGGCGGACGATGCCCATCGTCGTACCCGTCAGCATCTCGGCGGCGGGCCACACCACGCTCTCGCCGTCCCAGAAGGCCAGGTTCCAGATCGTGGCCTCGCTCAGCCGACCCCGCCGGTCGACGAAGGCGGCGTCGTCGAATCCCTGCTCGACGGCCTGGCGGAGGTAGTACGTCTTGGCCACCTCGCCGACATGTTTCACGGTGGGGAGTTCCCGTTCGTGCTCGACCAACGCCAGGGCCAGCGGACCCTCGGGGCCGCCCGCCGCCGGTCCCGTACGGACCAGCAGCTCCGGCTCCACCTCGGGTCCGGCCACGGTGAACTCGCCGGCCGGGGAGTACACCGTGGGCATCAGCGAGAGGTCGGCCGGGCCGGACCGCACCGCCGTCCGCAGGCGGGAAAGGACCAGATCGTCGGGGAGCGCCTGACCGAACATCTTCAGGGAGGCGGACCGCAGCCGCGCCAGGTGCAGATCGAGACCCCGGACCCGGCCGCCCCGGACCTGGATGGCGGTGAAGTGGGCATAGCCCGCGAAGGCGAGGGGCGTCAGCTCTTCGGCGGTCGCCGCCAGGCCGTTACGTTGGACAACGAAAGACATCGTGTATCGCTCCAGCCTCGATCGGTGATCAGTCGGGCATCTGTGCGATGCCCGCTCGGTGGGACGACCGTAAAGCTTGACACCTGTATGAAGGTCAAAATCTCGAACAACCGACGCGGCGGGCACCCGGGACGGCCGGGCACGACGGACCGGCGCGGTGGCCGCCGGCCATCCCGCGCCACGGCGTTGAACACTCCCGCGCCGGAATTCGTATCTCCCCATACCGCCAAGTAGGTTGAACGACCGGTCAGTGCGCGGTTGATTCCGCGGTAGTACGCGGTTGTACACATCGGCCCGGGAGACACTTTGTTGCGACGTATCAACGGCACGGCACTCATCATCGCGGCGCTCGTCGCGACGGTCGGAGCCCTCGCCTTTCCTGTCTGGTCGTACGCCGACCGTTCCGGCACCGGGGAGGCGAATCTCGCGGCGTCGAGCGTGGCGACCCAGTGGGGTCCGCTCACGGCGACGGACCGGGACTTTCTCGTGAAGGTGCGGCTCGCGGGGCTGTGGGAGCTGCCCGCCGGGCAGCAGGCGATCGAGCGCGCCCCCAGCCAGGCCATCAAGGACGCGGGCGACCATCTCGTCGTCGGCCACACCGACCTCGACGCCCGCGCCCGCCACGTGGCGGCCAGGCTCGGTGTCGAGCTGCCGAACCAGCCGAACGAGCAACAGCGGGACTGGCTCAGGCAGTTGTCGGCGGCCACCGGCGCCGAGTACGACCGGAAGTTCGCCAACCTCCTGCGCAACGCCCACGGCAAGGTCTTCGCGCTGATAGCAGAGGTCAGACACACCACACGGAACACCCTGATACGGCAGCTCGCGACCGACGCCAACCAGACCGTCCTGGACCACATCACGATGCTGGAGGGCACCGGGCTCGTCGACTTCGACGACATCGCGCGGGAGGCCGCGGGCACCAAGACCGCCAGCCCCACCGGACCGCCGCCGCCCAACGGCAACCTGCCGCCGTCGGCGCCGGCCGCCTCACCGACCGGGGACCGCTCCTTCACCTCCCGGCCGTCCACCCAGCCGGGCGCGCCGACGGCCGTCAACACCAACCGTCCACCGCCGTCGAGCGTCAAGCCGACCCCGTAGATCCGGTCCGGCGGCCCGGGGATCCGGGGATCCGGGGATCCGGGGATCCGGGGATCCGGGGATCCGGGGATCCGGGGATCCGGGGATCCGGGGATCCGGGGATCCGGGGATCCGGGGATCCGGGGATCCGCCCGTGGCGGGAACCTCAAATGATGCTCTGAACGTCCCCTCCTCTGGATTCGCCGGCGCCCGGCGGGGCCAATACTCCTGAACCGGCACTCGCCGAGGCACGGAGGAGGGGGAGTCATGAGCCACACGGCACATATGGAGCACCTGGGGATCGGTATCGGCTGGCGGCCGGAGATCGCGGCAGCGGTCGAAGCGCTGCCCGGCATCGACTGGGTGGAGGCCGTCGCCGAGAACCTGTGCGCCGGCCATCTCCCCGACTCGCTCGTCCGGCTCCGCGCACGCGGCGTCACCGTGATCCCGCACGGCGTCTCGCTCGGCCTCGGGGGCGCCGAGCGGCCCGACGCCAAGCGTCTCGCCGATCTGTCGGAGCGGGTCGAGGCCCTCGGCTCGCCGCTGGTCACCGAGCACATCGCCTTCGTACGGGGCGGTGGCCCGCTCACCGCCTCCCCTACGCTCGAAGCCGGCCATCTGCTGCCGGTCCCGCGCACCAAGGACGCGCTGCGGGTGCTGTGCGAGAACGTGCGGATCGCCCAGGACTGTCTGCCGGTGCCGCTCGCCGTGGAGAACATCGCGGCGCTGATCAACTGGCCGGACGAGGAGATGACAGAGGGGCAGTTTCTGGCGGAGCTGGTGGAACGGACCGGCGTACGGCTGCTGATCGATGTCGCGAATCTGCACACCAACCACGTCAACCGGGGCGAGGACCCGGCGACCGCGCTCGACCAACTGCCGGTCGAGGCCATCGCGTACGTGCATGTCGCGGGCGGCGTCGAACGCGACGGCGTCTGGCACGACACGCACGCCCACCCGGTGAGCGCGCCGGTCCTCGACGTACTGGCCGAACTGCGCTCGCGGGTCCGTCCGCCGGGTGTCCTGCTGGAGCGGGACGACAACTTCCCGCCGACCGCCGAACTCGCCGCCGAACTCGACACGATCCGCGCGACGCTCGCCGGAACGGCACCTGACGTAACGTCAACCAACGTACAGCCAGAGGCAGTTACGGAGCCCGAGGCCAACGGTACGAGCGCGCCGACCGACCCCGCCCGCCAGCGCCTCGCCCTCGCGCAGACCGCCCTGCTGTCCGCCCTGGTCGCCGGGACCCCCGCGCCCGAGGGCTTCGACTCGCGGCGGCTCGGTGTGCAGAGCCGGGCGCTCGCCGGGAAGCGGGCCGAGGTCGTCGCCAAGGTGGCCCCCGACATCCCGCGCATCCTCGGCGGCGGCTACCGCGCCGCGTTCCTCGCGTACGCCAAGTACCGCCCCATGCGGGCCGGTTACCGGCGCGACGCGCTCGACTTCGCCGAGCACCTGCTGATCGCCGACCTGCCCGAGGACGCGGCGGCCCGGCGCGAGCTGACCCTGTGGTGGCGGGACCGCTCCGGAGCGCACCCGCCGCGCCGGGCGACCCGTATGGTGCGCGCCGCCCGCTCCGTACTCGTGGGGCGGTGACCGTCCGTGGAAACGCTCGTGACCGCACTCCAGATCGCCATCCCGCTGTCCTTCGTCACGCTTCTCGTCGGAGTGATCACCCTGCGCTCGCGCGGCGGTACCGGTGAGATCCGCGGCCTCATGGACATCGCCTTCCTCGGCGGCGGACCGGGCCGGGTCGCCGAGACCGCCGTCGTCGCGATGCACGCGGACGGGCGGCTGGGCATCGGCGGCCCCGGCATCGTCGCCCTGTACAGCGATGTCGCGCACGACCCGGTGGAACGCGCGGTCATCGAGGAGCACAACCGGGCGCCGCACGGCGCCCTGCACGCGCTGCGGCTCGCGGTGATGCGCAGCCGGGCCGTGCAGGAGATCGGCGACTCGCTGGCGGCGCGGGGTCTGGTGATACCGGCCAGGAAGACCCGGCTGTGGGTGTTCTGGGGGCTGACGCAGGCGATCGTGTGCATGCTCACCGTGCCGCTGGCCATCGTGGTGTTCGTCAGCACCACCTCGCCGTCGGTCATCGCGACCGTGCCGCTGGCGATCATCGGGATCATCTCGGGCATCGCCTGCACCCTGCGGGCCAGGCGCCGGCTCACCGCCGGCGCCGTCCGCGCGAGGCTGAGATTCCGCACGACGTACGCGTACGTCACGACGCCCGCCCATCTGGTCGCCGTGCACGGGCCGATGGCACTGGACGACACGCTGCTGCGGGACCAGCTCGTGGTGGCGACGCGCATGCGGCCCGGCTACGACTTCCAGCCGGCGCCGCATCTGGCCGCCACCACGGTGGTGTGGTGCGCGAGCGCGGGCTTCGGGGACGGCGGCTCGGGTGGTGACGGCAGCGGAGGCGGCGGCTGCGGGGGCTCCGGAGGTTCCGGCTGCGGCAGCTCGGGCGGTGGCTGCGGCGGGAGCGGCGGAGGAGGCGGCGGAGGGGGCGGGGGCAGTAGCTGTGGTGGCGGCGGGGGTGGCGGCGGCTGCGGAGGTGGTGGCGGCTGACCGGCGCCCGCTCCGTACGCACCGTGCACGCGTCCCCACCCGGACGCACGCGTCCCCACCCGGACGCACCCGGACACACTCGGACACACCGCACCCACCCGCGCACGGAGCACGCCGTACCCGATCCCGCACCCCGTACGGGCCTCTTGAGTGACTGTATGACGCATCGGAGTCACGAGCCCCGACACCGCTCACAGATCCTTTACATGTCCACGGCTCCGGAGATGATCGCCTTCCCCCCAACGCGCCACGCCTGAAGGGAAAGCGATGAGAGCAGTTGCGAAGTACGGGGCCCTGGCCACCCTCGGCTCCTTGGTCCTGTCCACCCTCTCCGCCGCCCCGGCGGGCGGCGCGGACTTCGCCGGCACCTCGTCCGAGGCGCGCGGCACGGTCGTCGCCGCCCAGCGCGCCGCCGCCGCCGGGATCACGTTCCGTACGTGCCCCAAGGCCGAGATGCTGCCCGCTCCCCTCACTTGCGGCACGGTCGAGGTGCCCCTCGACTACGCCCGGCCGGACGGCGAGCGGATCAGACTCACCGTCAGCCGCGTGAAGGCATCGGGCAGGACCGGCGCCGCGGGCGGTGACGGCAAGGCCGTGGAGACCGTCGCCCGCCAGGGCGCGCTCGTCTACAACCCCGGCGGCCCCGGCGCCTCCAGCATGGCCTTCCCGATGGCGGCCCAGATGCCCGAGTGGAAGCGGATCGCGGCGGCGTACGACATCGTCGGCTACGCCCCGCGCGGGGTCGGCCGGTCCGCGCCGCTCTCCTGCCAGGACGCCGGGGACTTCGCGAAGGCACCCACACTCGCGCCGACGTACCCCTCTCAGTCGTACAAGAGGGAACGGATCTCGCGCGCCAAGGCGTACGCCCAGGGCTGCGCCCGCACCGCGGGACCGGCCCTGCGCCACTACACGTCGCTGAACAACGCCCGCGACCTCGACGTCCTGCGGGCCGCACTCGGCGAGAAGAAGCTGTCCTTCATGGGCGCCTCCTACGGAACATACTTCGGCGCGCTGTACGCCTCGCTCTTCCCGTCGCACGTACGCCGGATGGTCTTCGACTCGGCCGTCGACCCGGACCCGGACCAGATCTGGTACCGCAACAACCTCGACCAGTCCCTCGCGTTCGAGCGGCGCTGGGCGGACTTCCGGACCTGGGTCGCCAAGCACGACGCGACATACCACCTCGGCACCACACCCGAAGAGGTCCAGCGCAACTACGAGAAGGTACGGGCGGAGGTCGCCCACCGGCCGGCGGGCGGCAAGGTCGGCCCCGGCCAGCTGCACGCGGCGATGCTCGGGGCGGGCTACTACGACGACTACTGGGCGATGCGCGCCACGGCGCTCTCCGAGTTCCTCAAGGGCAACCCGAAGCCCCTGATCGACCAGGCCACACCGCACCCGGCGGCGGCCGTCGACAACGAGAACAGCAACGCCGTCTACACGGCCGTGGAGTGCAACGACGCGCCGTGGCCGACGGACTGGAAGGTGTGGGACCGCGACAACACCGGACTCGCCGAGCAGGCGCCGTTCGAGACCTGGGACAACGCGTGGATGAACCTGCCGTGCGCCTACTGGCCGGCACCGCGCCAACAGCCGGCCGACGTCCGCACCGGCCCCGGCGAGCTGCCGCCGACACTGATCCTGGCCGCCGAACGCGACGCGGCGACGCCGTACCCGGGGGCGCTGGAGCTGCAACGGCGCCTGTCCGGTTCCGTTCTGGTGACCGAGCGCGGCTCGGGCACGCACGGCATCGCGGGCGGCCCCAACGAGTGCGTCAACGACCACCTTGAGGCGTATCTGCTGACCGGAAAGACACCGGCACGGCACGCCGAGTGCGCACCGCACGCGGAACCGAACCCGGTGTCACTGGCATCGGAGGACGAGCGGACCGACCTGCGGAGAAGGCTCAATCCGGGCGCTCATCTCTCATAGGAGGCGAAACGCGGCCGGGGAGGTGACCAACTGTCCGGGCGTGGGTCCGGCAGTTGGACCCTGTGCCGTGTTTCAGGAGTCCCGCCCTTCGGGCGGACGGCGCTACTTCCAAAACACCTAGGGCCTCTCGTTTGGATCTTCGGGGATCAGCCGGACAGGGCCTAGTACTGCAACCGTGTTTGCTGTGACGATGGTTTAGTCACGGGCTGTGGCCTCGTCGTTTGTAGTGGCTGACGCGTGCTCGGTGCTGTGCTCGTCGCCGCCAGTGGGACCAGTGCAGGACCTGGGCGAGTGAGGGCAGGAGGCGTGCGGTGAGGTGGGCGGTCAGGCGGCGGATTTCGGGCAGGCTCAGTGGGACAAGGTACTGGTCAGCGGATCGTGAGCCCCCTTTTTCAGCTCCTGCGCACGGACCGTTGCCAGGTAGGCGTGGGCCGCCATGGCCAGCGTGATGTGCCGATACCAGGCGTGGTACTTGCGGACCTGGTAGTGGTCCAGGCCGCACTCGTTCTTCGCGGTCTGGAAGCATTCCTCGATCGTCCACCGGCGGCCGGCCACCACCAGCAGTGTGTTCAAGGTGGTGCCCTCGGGTGCGAAGCACACGTAGTAGGCGATCCCGGTGGGATCGGTGACGCTGCGACGGGCCAGAACCCAGTGCTCGACGCCCTCCTCACGCCAGGGCCGGATCGGTGCCCGGGCCCAGTCGTAGACCCGCTCGCCGTGGGCGCCCGACCCGCACGAGCGGCGTTTCCATGCCTGTCGGGGCAGGCCCGCCACCAGTTCCTCCACGACATGGTCCATGCGGGAGGCGGTTACGACAGTGTCGGTCCGACGGGTGGCCAGCACGTGGAACACCCCACGCTGTTCCAGCCAGTAGCGCAACCCCTTGACCTGCCCATATGCCTCGTCGGCCGTCAGCCACGCGAACGGCACCCGGGCTGCGAGGGTCCGTTCGATCATGGCCTTGGCGTGCTCGATCTTCGTGGCGAAGGTGACCTCGTCGGGGATCGCCGCGGTGCGGCAGCGGTCCCGGTCCTCGGTCCAGGACGCGGGCAGGTACAGCTCCCGGTCGATCAGCGTGTGGCCGACCTCGGTGGCGTAGGCCAGGAACGTGCCGACCTGGCTGTTCTCGATCCGGCCCGCCGTGCCCGTGTACTGGCGCTGGACACCGGCCGAGCGGACCCCCTTCTTCAAGAACCCGGTGTCGTCCACGACCAGGATCGCCTGCCGGTCACCGAGATGTTCCATCACGAACTCCCGCACATCGTCGCGGACTTCGTCGGCATCCCAGTCACACGTATTGAGCAGCCTCTGCAAACGGTCCGGCCGGTCATGCCCCGCGCGCTCAGCGACCGTCCACGCGTTCTTCCGCTCCAGCGACGACACCAACCCGCGCATGTAAGCCAGCGCCGACTCGCGGGGCTCCGAACGCTGAAAACGGTGCACAAACCGCTCGTGCACCTCTTCCAGCCCCACCGCCCACCGCCGCACGTCACCGATTTCGAGGTCCCCACCCATGACAAGCACAACGACCACGACGTCACGTCGTCACTGCAAACGCGGTTGCAGTACTAGGGCGTGTTTCGAAAGTCCCGCCTGGCCGACGACGCCTGGCACGCGCACTCGCCGCGTTGTCGGAATCATCCAAGTACGTCCAGTACGAGAACGATCCTCCGCCTTGCGATCGCACGCACCAGACGCCGTCGGCCCCGCCCTTCGGGCGGACGGCGCTACTTTCGCAACACGCCCTAGCGCGCCACGCGGTGGCGGAGATAGACGACTCCTGAGTTGAAGGTGCGGGTTTCGACGAGTTCGAGATCCACCCGGCGCTCGTGCCGGGGGAAGAACGGGATGCCACCGCCGACCAGCACCGGGTAGACCCTGGCCCGGTACTCGTCGATCAGACCCGCCGCAGCCGCCTCGGCGGCGAGCGTCGCGCCGCCGATCGCGATGTCGCCGTCCCCCGGCTCGGCTCGCAACCGCTCGATCTCCTCCGCCAGGCCGCCGGAGGCCAGGCGGGCGTTGCCCCGCACCGCCGACAGCGTGGTGGAGAAAACCACCTTGGGGAGCGGCTTCCAGATCGCGGCGAACTCAAGCGTCGAGAAGTCGAGTGACGGATTCTGGTCGGCGGTCTCCCAGTACAGCATCGTCTCGTACAGCCGCCGCCCCATCAGGTGGACGCCGACCTCTCGCACCTCGTCGGTGGCGAGGCGAAAGACCTCCTCGTCGGGCGCCGTCCAGTCGAAGCCGCCGTCCGGCCCGACGATGTAGCCGTCAAGTGAAACGCTCATCGAATATGTCACGTCGCGCATTAGAAGTCCTCCTCGGTGACGGGTTCGACAGCTGGAGACGGACGAGCCGTCCGGGAACATCGTGACCGAGATGCCCGAACTAGGGCGTGTTGCGAAAGTGGCGCCGTCCGCCCGAAGGGCGGGGCCGACGGCGTCTGGTGCGTGCGATCGCAAGGCGGAGGATCGTTCTCGTACTGGACGTACTTGGATGATTCCGACAACGCGGCGAGTGCGCGTGCCAGGCGTCGTCGGCCAGGCGGGACTTTCGCAACATGCCCTAAGCTCACACCATGACGATCACGTACGAGTGGCGGGGCGATTTCGACAACGCGGCCGTCAACGCGCTGCACGCCGAGGGCTTCAACCATCCGGCCCTGGACATCGATTGGCTGACTCAGGTGCACCGCCACAGCCTCGGCTGGGTCTGCGCGCGCCTCGGCGGTGACCTCGTCGGCTTCGTGAACGTCGCGTGGGACGGTGGCGTCCACGCCTTCATCCTGGACACCATGGTCGCGGGGAGCCACCGGCGCTCCGGGATCGGGGCCGGACTCGTCGCCGTGGCCGCCCGACAGGCCCGTACCGCCAACTGCGAATGGCTGCACGTCGACTTCGATGACGACCTGCGGGCGTTCTACTTCGACGCGTGCGGGTTCAAGCCGACGAACGCGGGTCTCATCGCGCTCTGAGTTGGGGACGAGGCCGTTCCGCCTGCGAGTGACGGAGAGACGATGAAGGGGATTCGGCGCGTGCGTGCCCGTCGCGGATTGCTGATCACGGGGATACTCCTGGCGTCCTTGGGGGTCGCCACGACCGTGGCGGCGCTCTGGTACGGCCGGGGCTTCTACACGGTGACAATCGCCGGCGGGGGGATGGAGCCCACCTACCTCGAGGGCACCCGTGTCGCGGTCGAACGTTCCGACGGCGAAGACGTACGGCGGGGCGACGTCGTGCTCTACACAATGCCGGACAGGTACGGCGAACTGCCGATCCCGCAGCGCGTCATCGGGCTCGGCGGCGATCGCGTCGTCTTCGCCGGCGGGAAGCTGACCGTCAACGGAGCACCCGTCAGCGAACCGTATGTGGAAGAGGCGTACAGAGGGCTGGACTCACCGCCCTACGACGTGACCGTGCCGCCCGGCCGCATGTTCCTCCTGGGCGACAACCGGGGGAACTCGAACGATTCGCGGTACTTCCTGAGCGAGGACTCCGGCACCGTACCCACAACCGCGGTCCAGGGCCGCCCGCTCAAGAACCGGACCGTCCCGCCGCTGCGCGGACCGGCCGTGGTGCTGGGCGTACTGCTCACCGTGGGCGGCGGCGTCTGTGTTCTGGCCGGTCGGCCGACCCGGCGGCGGGCAGCGGCTACGGCCGCGACCTTCACCGTGTACCGGTGAGGGCCGCGGGTGTCGCGTTCCTTCGCGAGCGGGCGGAAACCCGGCTGGGCCTGGTCCCTTTCGAGGACCAGGCCCAGCGCCTTTTCACGGTGCTCCCGCGGGAGCACGGCGAACCCGGTGTCGCTGGACGAGAGGTCCGGCCGCGGGCTGCCGCCGGTCGTCTGATCTTCCGGGTGGGACGGCCGGGTTGCCCGAGGGCGGCCCGGCCGTCATGCAGTTGTGCGACCACGGTACGCGGATCGCGGTCCGCGCCTGTGGATCAGGCGTGGTTCAGGCGAGTTCGGCGACCAGGTCCGCGACCGACTTGCGGCGGCCGGTGTAGAACGGCACCTCTTCCCGTACGTACAACCGCGCCTTCGAACCACGCAGATGACGCATCAGGTCGACGATCCGGTCCAGCTCGTCGGCCTCGAAGGCGAGAATCCACTCGTAGTCGCCGAGCGAGAAGGATGACACGGTGTTGGCGCGGACGTCCGGATATCCACGGGCCATCTTTCCGTGGTCGGCGAGCATCGTACGCCGTTCCTCGTCGGGCAGCAGATACCAGTCGTAACTGCGCACGAAGGGGTACACGCTCACCCACTCGCGCGGCGTCTCGTCGGCCATGAACGCCGGCACATGGGACTTGTTGAACTCGGCGGGGCGGTGCAGCGCCATGTTCGACCAGACGGGGTCGAGCGTCCGCCCGAGCTTCGTGCGGCGGAAGAGGTTGTACGCCTCCTGGAGCTCGTCCGCGGTGCCGGCGTGCCACCAGATCATCAGATCGGCGTCGGGGCGCAGCCCGGACACGTCGTACGTCCCGCGCACGGTGATGTCCTTGGCGGCGAGCTGGTCGAACAGCTCCTGGACCTCGTCGGCGTAACCGGCCCGGTCCTCCGGCAGCAGATCGCGCAGCTTGAAGACGGACCACAGCGTGTAGCGGATGACGTCGTTGAGATCCTTGGCCTTCTTGCCCGCGTTGGGCGTCTTGTCTGGTGCGGAAGTCATACGGCTATTCTCCCGCGTACCGATCCGTGCCCCGCGCCAGGGTCGGCGTGGCCAAGATCTCGTCGGCGGCGCGGCGGGCGCTCGCGATACAGGCGGGGATGCCGACGCCGTCGTACGGGGCGCCGCAGACGCGCAGCGCGGGGAGCTTCGCGACGGCTTCGCGGATACGGGCGACGCGGGCGGGGTGGCCGACCGGGTACTGGGGCAGCCCGCCGGTCCACCGGGTCACCTCGGTGGCCACGGGCCGTTCCGCGAGTCCGGTGGCCGCGCCGAGGTCGCGCAGGGAGACCGCGACGAGTTCGGCGTCCTCGCGCTGGAGTTGGTCCTCCTCGCCGTACCGGCCGATGGACGTGCGCAGCACGAACAGGTCCGGCGCCGACGCGTCGACCCAGCCCCACTTACGGGTGGAGAAGGTGGCGGCCTTGATGGTGCGCCCGTCGACCGGCGGTACGAGGAATCCGCTGCCGGCGGGCATGCCGGGCAGCTCCGTGAGGGCGGCGCGGCGGAAGGCCATCGTCACGAGGGCCATGGAGGCGTACTCGATGGCGGCGAGTTCGGCGGACGCGGCGGGCGACTCCTGGACGAGGAGCGCGGCGGCGGACCAGGCGGGGTTCGCCATGATCACCGCGTCGGCGGCGATGATCTCCTGGTCGGTCCTGACCGACCAGCCGGTGGTGGTACGGGTGACGGCCAGGACGGGCGTCTGGGTACGGATATCGCCCCCGCGCGCCCGTACGGCGTCGGCGACGGCGCCGGGGAGCCTGCCCACGCCGCCGTCGATGCCGGTGAACACGGCGTCCGTACGGGGGTGTTCGGCGGCCTTGGACTGAACGGCGCGGACGGCGTCGAGCAGCGAGTCGTGGGTGCGCAGCGCCTCGAAGAGCTGGGGGACGGCGGCGCGCATCGAGATGCGGTAGGCGTCGCCCGCGTAGACGCCGCCGAGCAGCGGCTCCACCAGCCGGTCCACGACCTCGTGCCCCAGTCGCTCGGCGACGTACGCGCCGATGGACACGTCGTCGCCGACCGCCGCCGGGCCGAGGTCCCGCTCGCGGTCGATCCTGGCGACGCCTTCTACGGAGAGCAGACCGGCGAGGGCCGAGGCGTCGCCGGGGACGCCCATCACATGGCCCTTGGGCATGGCGTGCAGCTCGCCGCGCGACCAGACGGAGGCGGAGGCCGTCGCGGGTGGCTGAAGGCTCTGAGCGAGCCCCACGGAGTGGGCGAGGTCGATGGCCTCGGGGCGGCGCGCGAGGATGGACTCGGCGCCGAGGTCGACGGGGGCGCCCGCGATCTCGCCGGTCCGCAGTTTGCCGCCGAGCCGGTCGGTCGCCTCCAGGAGCGTCACCCGGGCGGCTCCGGCGGACAGCAGCCGGTCCGCGGCGGCGAGACCGGCGATGCCGCCCCCGATGACGACGACACGCGGCGTGGGACGGGACGTAGGCGTGGGGTTCGGGCTGCTCACCATGGCCTCCACTCTCTCAGACCACTTCCGGCGCACCTCGGCCCGTACCGAGTCCCGACCGTGACCGCTTCGCTACCGGAAAAGCGCAACCCCCATCCTCGGCGTTCCGTCGAACCGGCGACATTCACCGCTCGGCGTCCTTGGGGGGACCGACATGCGTGCACTTCCCGCATTCGCGGCAGCACTTCTCACCGCTTCACTGGCCCTGGCCGGGTGCACCGGGAGTTCGGACGGCGGTGGCGACTTGAAGGCCGCCGACAGCGCGGCCGAACCACAGAGGGGCGGGCAGGGCGCAGCCGCCTCGGCGGCCGACGACGCCGGCGGCAAGCGGGTCTCCGACAACGGCGAGGCCGTCGACGAGGCTGCCGCGAAGACCCATGTGATCCGCACCGCCACCCTCTCGGTGGAGGTGAAGAGCGTGCCGAAGGCCCTCGCCAGGGCCCGTACGGTCGCGCTGGGCGCGGGTGGCGTGGTGGAGGACGAGACCACCGAGCGCGTCGACGACACACATGTGGCGTCGAACGTCGTGCTGCGGGTCCCGGAGGCCGAGTACGACTCCGTCCTGACCGAACTCGCGGGCACCGGGAAGCTGTTGGCGCGGACGGCGAACGCGAAGGACGTCACCGAGCAGGTGGTCGACGTGAACAGCCGGATCTCGACGCAGCGCGCGAGCGTGAACCGGGTACGGAAGTTGATGGACCAGGCGGAGGACATCACGGACGTGGTGGCCCTGGAGACTCAGTTGAACACGCGCCAGGCCGAGTTGGAGTCCCTGCTTGCCAAGCAGGCTTCGCTCGCCGACCGGACGACGATGGCGACCATCACGCTGGACCTGAGCGAGCGGACGGAGCGGGAGAAGGACCCCGGGAACGACGACCCGGGCTTCCTGGACGCGCTCGGCGGCGGCTGGGACGCGTTGGTGACCGTGCTGCGGTGGATCGTGGTGGTGCTGGCCGCGATCCTGCCGTTCGTGGTGGCGCTGGCGGTGCTGTTCGGGCTGTGGCTGCTGTTCGGTGTCCGGCTGCGGCGTACGCGGACCCCGGCGCCGACACCGGTCCCGGACTCCGACCTGGACCCGGCTCCGGACCAGGCCCCGGACCCGGACCCGGCTCTGGCGCCGTCTCGCGACGGGGACGAGGAGGACTGAAGCGGCGCGTCCGCGTAGCGTCTGTGTGCCGGGGGCATGGTGCCCGGCACACATCCGAAGGGACGCGCAAATGGCAGCGGAGCGCTTGGTGGTCATCGGCGGCGACGCGGCGGGAATGTCCGCCGCGTCGCAGGCCCGCAGGTTCAAGGGGCCCGAGGAGCTGGAGATCGTCGCCTTCGAACGCGGCGACTTCGCCTCGTACTCGGCGTGCGGCATTCCCTACTGGGTCGGCGGCGACGTCGCGGAGCGCGACGACCTCATCGCCCGTACGCCGCGGGAACACCGGGAACGCGGGATCGACCTGCGGATGCGGACCGAGGCCCTGGAGATCGACACCGCGGCCCGGCGGGTCCGTGCCCGGGATCTGGACACCGGGTCCGATACGTGGACGGACTTCGACAAGCTGGTGATCGCCACGGGCGCGCGTCCGATCCGGCCCCCGCTGCCCGGCATCGACGCCCCCGGTGTGCACGGCGTGCAGACCCTCGGCGACGGCCAGGCGCTGATCGAGACCCTGACCCGCACGGGCGGGAACGGGGGCCGCGCGGTCGTCGTGGGCGCGGGCTACATCGGCGTCGAGATGGCGGAGGCGCTGCTCAAACGCGGGTACGAGGTCACCGTGCTGCACCGCGACGAGCAGCCGATGGCCACGCTGGACCCGGACATGGGCCGGCTGGTCCACGAGGCGATGGACGGCCTCGGCATCACCACGGTCGGCGGCGCCGCCGTCACGAAGATCCTGACCGGCGACGACGGCCGGGTCAGGGCGGTCGTCACCGAGGACGCCGAGTACCCGGCGGACGTCGTGGTGCTCGGCATCGGCGTCCGGCCCCAGACGGCTCTCGCCGAGGCCGCCGGTCTGCCGCTCGGCCCGCACGGCGGGCTGCTCACCGATCAGTCGATGCGGGTACGCGGCCACGAGAACATCTGGGCGGGCGGCGACTGCGTGGAGGTACTCGACCTGCTCACGGGCACCACCCGCCACATCGCGCTGGGCACGCACGCCAACAAGCACGGCCAGATCATCGGCGCCAACGTGGGCGGCGACTACGGCACCTTCCCGGGCGTCGTCGGCACCGCCGTCAGCAAGGTGTGCGACCGGGAGATCGCCCGGACGGGGCTGCGCGAGAAGGACGCCCGCGCGGCGGGACTGCAGTACGTCTCGGCCACCATCGAGTCCACCGGCACCGCCGGATATCTGCCGGGGGCACAACTGATGACGGTGAAGATGCTCGCCGAGCGCCGTACGGGCCGGCTGCTCGGCGTGCAGATCGTGGGCGGCGAGGGCGCCGCGAAGCGGGTCGACATCGCGGCGGTCGCGCTGACGGCCCGGATGACGGTGGAGCAGATGACGGCGCTTGACCTGGGCTACGCGCCGCCGTTCTCCCCGGTCTGGGACCCGGTCCTGGTGGCGGCCCGCAAGACGACGGCGGCGGTCCGCAAGGCGGGCTGGTAGCCGTCCGCGTACCGCCGCCGGAAACTACCGCGCGGTGCGCGTGTGCACGTACTCCACAAGCCGCGTCAGCGAGTCCGGGTCCATGTTCGGCAGCACGCCGTGCCCCAGATTGAAGATGTGCCCCGCCAACTCCTTCGCGGCGTCGAGGACTTCGTCGGCCTTCGTCTCCACCGCCCGGGTGGGGGCGAAGAGGACCGCCGGGTCGAGGTTGCCCTGGAGCGCCTTGCCGGGGCCGACGCGGCGGGCCGCCTCGTCCAGCGGTACGCGCCAGTCGACACCGACGACGTCCGCGCCCGCCTCGCCCATGAGCCCGAGCAGTTCGCCCGTACCGACACCGAAGTGGATACGCGGCACGCCGTACCCGGCGATCATGTCGAAGACCTTGGCGGACGCGGGCATCGCGGAGCGCCGGTAGTCGGCGGGGGCCAGGGCCCCCACCCAAGAGTCGAAGAGCTGTACGGCGCTGGCGCCCGCCTCGATCTGCACCTTGAGGAAGGCGCCGGTGATCTCGGCGAGCCGGTCGAGCAGGTCGGCCCACAGCTGTGGGTCGCCGTACATCATGGCCTTGGTGTTCTCGTGGTTGCGGGACGGCCCGCCCTCCACGAGGTAGCTCGCGAGGGTGAACGGGGCGCCCGCGAAGCCGATGAGCGGGGTGGACCCCAGCTCGGCGGTGAGCATGCCCATCGCCTCGGTGACGTAGTGGACGTCGTCCGGCGTCAGGTCGCGCAGCTGCGCGAGGTCGGCGCGGGTGCGGATGGGGTGTGCGACGACGGGGCCGACGCCGGGCTTGATGTCGAGATCGACGCCGATGGCCTTGAGCGGGACGACGATGTCGCTGAAGTAGATCGCGGCGTCGACCCCGTGCCTGCGTACGGGCTGGAGCGTGATCTCGGTGACCAGGTCCGGCCGCATGCACGATTCCAGCATCGCCGTGCCCTCGCGCAGCTTGCGGTACTCGGGCAGCGACCGTCCCGCCTGCCGCATGAACCACACAGGCGTATGCGGTACGGGCTCCCGCCTGCACGCCTTCATGAAGGCGGAGTCGCGGGTGGCGAGTGTCGCCGCTGTCGCTGCGGTCTTCGTCGGCTGGCCCGAGGGGCGGTCGTTGGCGCTCACGCCCAGAATCTTCGCATGTACACAGAAGCGGCCGGGCCGGGCCGGGTGTCCTTCACCGCACGGGGCGCTCGTTCCGCCTACTCTTCCCCGCATGGCTGCGGCTCAGGGACAGTTTTCTGATCATTCCAACGGCGTCGGCGGTACGGGGGGTACGGAGGAGGACTCCGTCCCGTCCGCGTTCCGGCTGGCCGTCGAAGCACTGCGGACGGCGCGGCTGCGCCCCGAGATGGAGATCGACCCGACCAAGCCGCCTCAGCGGCTCGCACCGCACGCGTACGCGCTGGAGGCGGCGGTCGTCCAGGGGGACGACGACCTGGCCGACGGCAGACTCGTCCTGCTCCACGACCCGGCCGGGCACGACGCCTGGCAGGGCACGTTCCGGCTGGTGACGCTGGTGCGGGCGGAGCTGGAACCGGAGATGGCGGCGGACCCGCTGCTGCCGGAGGTCTGCTGGTCGTGGCTGACGGGGGCGCTGGAGGCGCGCGGTCTGTCGTACGGGGAGCCGAGCGGCACGGTCACGCGTGCGGGGTCGCACTACTTCGGCGGGCTGTCGGAGCGCCGTCCGGCGACCCAGATCGAGATCCGGGCGTCCTGGACGCCACGCGAGGGCATGGGTGGAGTCCCGGACACGGCAACGCACTTGGCGGCCTGGTGCGATCTGCTGTGCCAGCTCGCGGGGCTGCCGCCGGCGGCCCCGACGGGTCCCACGGAGCCGGGGGCGGGCGTGGTCTCGCTCCCCCAGCGCCGGGGTCCGCAGGCGCGGTAGGAACGGTGTCGGAGCCGGTCTACCGGGGCTGCCCGATGGCCGGTTCTGGCCCCCCCATTGAGGGGACCACTCGTAGGATGATCGATCACGTATCCGAATTGCCCGAATTGTTACTCACCAATTCGTGATCATTCTCTAAAGGCGGGGACGGTTGCTGCCGAAGAGGTCAATGACCCTTCAAGCACGGTTCTCCCCCGGCTTCATCCCCGAGCCGGCCCGTCCCGCACCTTCCCAGGAGGCCTGGTGTCCGTTCTCCTTGAGCAGCCCGCAAGCCTGGTCGCCTACCGCCCGAACAAGCCGACGGCCATGGTCGTCGTGGCCGACCCTCGCGTCCGCTCCACCGTCACCCGCCACTTGTGGGCCCTTGGAGTACGTGACGTCATCGAGGCTTCGTCCATCGCGGAGGCGCGTCCCCGCGTCGGCAGTCCACGCGACATCTGCGTGGCCGACGTCCATCTGCCCGACGGTTCCGGGCTGACCCTGCTGTCCGAGACCCGGGCAGCGGGCTGGCCCAACGGCCTCGCCCTCTCCGCCGCCGACGACATCGGCGCGGTACGCAACGCCCTCGCGGGCGGAGTCAAGGGCTACGTCGTGACCGGTACCCGTACGAATATCGGCCACCCCGGCCGCCCCGGCGCCGCACCCATCGGCGCGGGACCCCGCATGCACCGCCGCCCCCCGGGTTCCCCGAGCCACCCGGGCGGCTACCGCGAGCTCTCCGGCCGTGAGGTCGAGGTGCTCAGGCTGGTCGCCGAAGGCCAGTCGAACAAGGCGATCGGCGTCTCCATGGGCCTGTCGGCCCTGACCGTCAAGAGCCACCTCGCCCGTATCGCGCGCAAGCTCGGCACGGGCGACCGGGCGGGAATGGTCGCCGTGGCCCTCCGTACCGGAATCATTCACTGACCGGTTTCACCCTCCCCACCGGCCGCATCGCCCGCCGACGGAACGTTCCGTCGGCGGGCGGCGTCCGTTCACAGATACCCTTGACACGTGACCGACGCCCAAGAGACCGCAGCAGACCCAGCACTGCGAACCACCGGGGGCGCTCCCCCGGACGACGTCGAAACGGCGCCGATCCCTTTGTTGGAGCCTCGCGAAGGCATTCCGCCGGTGGTCGCCACCGACGAGGCGCTCGCCGAGGTGATCGCTTCCTTCGCCGCGGGCACCGGCCCGCTGGCCGTCGACGCCGAACGGGCGTCCGGCTACCGCTACGGGCAGAGCGCCTACCTCGTCCAACTGCGCCGCGAAGGCGCGGGCACGGCGCTCATCGATCCCGTCGGCTGCCCCGACCTCTCCGCCCTCGGCGACGTACTCGCCGACACCGAGTGGATCCTGCACGCCGCCACCCAGGATCTTCCGTGTCTCAGGGAAATAGGCATGCGCCCCACGCGGCTGTTCGACACCGAGCTGGCGGGACGACTCGCGGGCTTCCCGCGCGTCGGCCTCGGCGCGATGGTCGAGAACGTTCTCGGATTCGCCCTGGAGAAGGGCCACTCCGCCGTCGACTGGTCCACCAGACCGCTGCCCGAGCCGTGGCTGCGGTACGCCGCGCTCGACGTCGAGCTGCTGGTCGATCTGCGCAACGCGCTGGAGAAGGAGCTGGACCGGCAGAACAAGCTGGACTGGGCCTGGCAGGAGTTCGACGCGATCGCGTCCGCCCCGCCGCCGCCTCCGCGCAAGGACCCGTGGCGCCGTACGTCCGGCATGCACAAGGTCCGGCGGCGCCGGCAGATGGCCGTCGTACGCGAGCTGTGGAACACCCGCGACCAGGCCGCCCAGCGGCGCGACGTGTCCCCCGGCAAGGTTCTCAGCGACGGCGCGATCATCGAGGCCTCGCTGGCGCTGCCGCTGAACGTGCAGGCCCTCACCGCGCTGCCCGGCTTCGGGCACCGGATGGGCCGGCGCCAGCTCGAACAGTGGCAGTCGGCGATCGACCGGGCGAAGGCGCTGCCCGACACGGAGCTGCCGCAGCCCGGCCAGCCGCTGAACGGTCCGCCGCCGCCGCGCTCGTGGGCGGACAAGGACCCGGAGGCGGCGGCCCGCCTCTCGGCCGCCCGCGCATCCGTGACGGCGCTCGCGGAGCGGCTGAACATGCCGCAGGAGAACCTGATCACGCCGGACACCGTGCGACGGGTCTGCTGGGAGCCGCCGGCGGAGCGGAGCGTGGAGGCGGTGTCGGAGGCGTTGGCCGCGTATGGCGCGCGGCGGTGGCAGGTGGAGCAGGTGGCGCCGTTGCTGGCGCGAGCGCTGGGCGCGACGGCCGCGACCGGTTGACGACGCTGTGCCGGTTCCGCGCCTGCGGGACGGTGGGTGGTTGTCCTCAAGCGCCGGACGGGCTTGAAATGCGCCCGTCCGGCGCTTGAGGACGAACCCGGCCCGCACGCGCGGAACCGTGACCCGGGGTACATCCCTCCGCCCTGGCGCGGTGCGGTTACCCGTAAGTAGCATAGGGTTGGAAAGCGCGCCCGCAGTCACCCCCGCACCCTGGAGGAGAGCCATCGTGCCTCGTAGCGTCAGGGATGTCGTCTTCGTCGACGGCGTCCGCACCCCGTTCGGCAAGGCGGGCCCGAAGGGCATCTACCACGAGACCCGGGCCGACGACCTGGTCGTGAAGGCGATCCGGGAGCTGCTGCGCCGCAACCCCGGCCTCGACCCCGTGAAGATCGACGAGGTCGCCATCGCCGCGACCACGCAGATCGGTGATCAGGGGTTGACCCTCGGCCGCACCGCCGGGATCCTCGCCGGGCTGCCGCAGTCCGTCCCCGGCTACTCCATCGACCGCATGTGCGCGGGCGCGATGACCGCCGTGACGACCACCGCCGGCTCCATCGCCTTCGGCGCGTACGACGTCGTCGTCGCCGGCGGTGTCGAGCACATGGGCCGGCACCCGATGGGCGAGGGCGTCGACCCGAACCCGCGGTTCGTCTCCGAGAAGCTCGTCGACGAGTCGGCCCTGTTCATGGGCATGACGGCGGAGAACCTGCACGACCGCTTCCCGCACATCACCAAGCGGCGCGCCGACGAGTACGCCGTGCGCTCGCAGGAGAAGGCCGCCAAGGCCTACGCGAACGGCGCGATCCAGCAGGACCTCGTGCCGATCTCGGTACGCCGCACCAGCCCCGAGGGCGGCGAGACGGGCTGGGGCCTGGCCACCGCCGACGAGCCGATGCGCCCGAGTACGACGATGGAGTCCCTGGCCGGTCTCAAGACCCCGTTCCGCCCGCACGGCCGGGTCACGGCCGGCAACGCGGCGGGGCTCAACGACGGTGCCACCGCCTCGCTGATCGCCTCCGAGGAGTTCGCACGCGAGGCCGGGCTGCCGGTCAAGATGCGCCTGGTGAGCTACGCGTACGTGGGTGTCGAGCCGGAGGTCATGGGCTTCGGTCCGATCCCCGCGACCGAGAAGGCCCTCGCCAAGGCCGGTCTGTCGATCGGTGACATCGGTCTGTTCGAGATCAACGAGGCTTTCGCCGTGCAGGTGTTGGCCTTCCTCGACCACTACGGCATCGCCGACGACGACCCGCGCGTCAACCAGTACGGCGGCGCCATCGCGTACGGCCACCCGCTCGCGTCCTCCGGTGTACGGCTGATGACACAGCTGGCCCGGCAGTTCGAGGAGCAGCCGCACGTCCGGTACGGCATCACCACCATGTGCGTCGGCTTCGGCATGGGCGCGACGGTCGTCTGGGAGAACCCGCACTTCGACGGAGGAAACAAGTGAGCACCGCTGAACTCCTGAAGGGCGCGGCCGAGCTGTTCCCGGACGAGGTCGTCACCCAGGCACAGGTGCGCCATCTCGAACTCCCCGGCGGCGTGGGCACGTTCGCGCTGATCACGCTGGACAACGGGCTGGACCACACCAAGCCGACGACGTTCGGCCCGCAGTCGCTGGCCAACGTGGACGCGGCGATCGACCAGGTCGAGGCCGAGGCCGCCGAGGGGAAGATCGTCGGTGTCGGGGTCACCGGCAAGCCGTTCATCTTCGCCGTCGGCGCCGACCTCAAGGGCGTCGAGCTGCTGAAGCGGCACGACGACGCGCTGGCCATCGGCAAGGGCGGCCACGACGTCTTCAAGCGGCTGGCCGCGCTGGCGGTGCCGACGTTCGCGTACTACAACGGCGCCGCGATGGGCGGTGGCGTCGAGATCGGGCTGCACTGCTCGTACCGTACGGTCTCCGCCGCGCTGCCCGCCTTCTCGCTGCCCGAGGTCTTCCTCGGTCTCGTCCCCGGCTGGGGCGGCTGCACGCTGCTGCCGAACCTGATCGGCGCCGACCGCGCGGTCACGGTGATCATCGAGAACTCGCTCAACCAGAACAGGCAGCTCAAGGGCGCGCAGGTCTATGAACTGGGCATCGCCGACGCCCTGTTCGAGGGCGCGGACTTCCTGGAGCGGTCGCTGCTGTGGACCGCGTCGGTCCTCAGCGGCGAGCTGACGGTCGAGCGGCCCGAGATCGACCGGGGCGAGGCGTGGGACCAGGCCGTGGCTCGCGGCAGGTTCGTCGCCGACTCCAAGGTGCACGGCGCCGCCCCGGCCGCCTACCGCGCGCTGGACATCATCGCCGCCGCCAAGGACGGTGACCTCCAGGCGGGTTACGACGCCGAGGACAGCGCGCTCGCCGACTTGATCATGGGCGGTGAACTGCGGTCCGGGATCTACGCGTTCGACCTGGTGCAGCGGCGCGCCAAGCGTCCGGCGGGGGCGCCGGACAAGTCGCTGGCACGTCCCGTCACCAAGGTCGGCGTCGTCGGGGCCGGCCTGATGGCCTCGCAGTTGGCGCTGTTGTTCCTGCGCAGGCTCGAAGTGCCCGTCGTCCTCACGGACATCGACCAGGAGCGCATCGACAAGGGTGTGGGCTACGTCCACGCCGAGATCGACAAGCTGCTCGGCAAGGGCCGGATCAACCAGGACAAGGCCAACCGATACAAGGGCCTGGTCACCGGGGTCCTGGACAAGGCCGACGGTTTCGCCGACGCCGACTTCGTCATCGAGGCCGTCTTCGAGGAGATGGGCGTCAAGCAGCAGGTGTTCGCGGAGGTCGAGGTGGTCGCCCCGGCGCACGCGATCCTCGCCACCAACACCTCGTCGCTGTCGGTGTCCGAGATGGCGTCGAAGCTGAAGAACCCGGAGCGGGTCGTCGGCTTCCACTTCTTCAACCCGGTCGCGATCCTGCCCCTGTTGGAGATCGTGCGCGGCGAGCGGACGGACGACGCGTCGCTGGCGACGGCGTTCGGTGTCGCGAAGAAGCTCAAGAAGAGCGCGGTGCTGGTGAAGGACGCCCCGGCGTTCGTCGTCAACCGCATCCTCACCCGCTTCATGGGCGAGATCCAGAACGTCATCGACGAGGGCACCCCGGTGGATGTGGCGGAGCGGGCCGTTGAGCCGCTGGGTCTGCCGATGTCGCCGCTGGTGCTGCTGGAGCTGGTCGGTCCCGCCATCGGTCTGCATGTCTCCGAGACCCTCAACCGGGCCTTCCCGGACCGCTTCACGGTCTCGCCGAACCTGGCGGCCGTGGTGAAGGCGGGCAAGCGGGGCTTCTACGTCTACGATTCCGGAAAGCCGGAGCTGGACCCGGAGGTCGTGGCGCTGCTCAAGCAGGGTGACACGGTGCTGACGGAGGAGCAGACCCGGGCGCGGGTGCTCGACGCGGTGGCGCGGGAGATCGGTCTGATGCTGGACGAGGGCGTCGTCGCGGAGGCCCGCGACATCGACCTCTGCCTGCTCACGGGTGCGGGCTGGCCGTTCCATCTGGGCGGCGTCACACCGTACTTGGACCGTGAGGGCGTCTCGGAGCGGGTGAACGGGAAGAAGTTCCTGGAGCCGGGCGTGGCGAGCGTGCCGGCGTAACGCGTTTCAGCGGCGGGGCCGGGCGGAGTCTTCCGTCCGGCCCCGCCTGCGTGTTCCTGCGGGCCGGTGGGTGGCCTCAAGCGCCGACCGGGCTGGGTGGTGCGGGTTGCGGTCGTCGTGTGCCCGGTCGGGGTTCGGGGTGTCCGGACGGGTATGTCCGGACGGGTATGTCCGGACGGGTATGTCCGGACGGGTATGTCCGGACGGGTACGTCCGGACGGCATGATTTACGGCGCGTGCAACGCTCGTTGGACCCGACGACCCGGCATTCTCACGCACCACAAATCAGCCTGAGTGTCCGAACACACGCGTCCTGCGACCCCGCCCCCCTCACACCGCCACGTGCTGCGGTCAACACCCCTCTCCCCTGCGGGTTGGAAGGGGGACGCGTAGGGGTCGTGGTCGGACACCCAGGCTGATTTGTGTCGCGTGGACAGGTTGGGTCGTCGGGTCCAACGAACCCTGCGCGCGGCGTAAATCACGCCGTCCGGCCATGACCCCGGAGCGGCACCCGGACACCACCGCAACCCACCCAGCCCGTCCGGCGCTAGGGCGTGTTGCGAAAGTCCCGCCTGGCCGACGACGCCTGGCACGCACACTCGCCGCGTTGTCGGACTCGTCCAAGTACGCCCAGTACGAGCACGATCCTCCGCCTTGCGATCGCACGCACCAGACGCCGTCGGCCCCGCCCTTCGGGCGGACGGCGCTACTTTCGCAACACGCCCTAAGGACGAAACCGGTCCGCGGGCGCGGAACCCGGCACCGGCCTCAGACCCGCGACCACGCCTCCAGCGCCAGCCCCGGCTCCGCCTTCTGGCGTGCCACCCGCAGGCCGCCGTCCGTGCCGATCGCCGCCATCACCACCCGGCCGCGCCCGTCCAGGGCCAGCGCGGGGGTGCCCACGCAGCGCTCACCGGTCGGTGTCCAGGTGACGCCCGCCGCCTCGTCCTGTGTCGGGTACGCGGCCAGCATGGGCCTGCCGTCGAGGCCGCGCTGGGCCAGGATCGTGCAGTCGTGGCCGTCGACGGGCGTACGGAGCAGGGCGATCGGCCCGGTGCCGGGTCCGCCCAGCGGGGCGGTCTCGCCCTCGTCGAGGCGCCAGGCGTGCACCGTACGGTCGTCGGTGTCGCGCCAGTAGTGGGTGAGCCGGTCGGCGCCGGTGCGCTCCGAGGTGAGGGTGCCGGGGGTGACACGGGCCACGAAGCTCTTAGGGTCGCGCTCGGCCTTGGCCGCCACCTTCGGCTGCCGCCAGCGCATGACGGCGTCGTCGGTCGGGGCCAGGACCTCGATCAGGCCGTCCTCGCCCACGACGGCCGCCGCCTCGCCGGTCATCCGGGACCCCTTGAGGTCCGCCCACGCGAGCCAGGCCCCGCTGGCCTTCTGGAGCCGGGCCGACAGACCGCGGCCCGCGTTGCGGGCGAAGAGGTGCAGCGAGCCGTTGGGGTCGATCACCGCCGAGGGCAGGCCGAGCAGCCCTCCTCTGGCGAGATCCTTCGGGTACGGCGTACCGAGCGGCTGCCAGTCCCGCAGCGGGCGGCCGGTCTGGAACTGGACGGCGTAGACGACGTCGGTGCGGATCTGGCCGCCTGCGGCGGGCGTACGGCGCAGGCCCACCAGATGGACATAGCCCTGGGCGCCGGTGGCGACGGACAGATAGGGCAACAGGCCGGGGGCCGGGAGGAGTTCGGGGCCGGACCAGCGCGGGCCGCCGAGCCGTTCCTCCGTCCAGCGCAGCACGCCGTCCTGGGCGGGGGCGTAGGCGGTGAGCCTGCCGTCCTTGCCCCGCAGCAGCCAGCCGGTGGTCGCGGGCAGTGTGCCGTCGGCCGCGGGAACGGGAGTGGATTCAGCCGGCCGGGCACCGGTGTCCGGGGCCTCGCCGGGGCTGCGTCCGGATCGTTTCGACGTCCGTGCGGACCGCAGTGCCATGACCCACTGCCACCTTCCCCAGCGCATGAAATTTCCCCGACGATAGCATTCGCGGGCGAGCGGGATCCGTACCGCCCCAGTTGTTGTGGCACGCTCCTGAAGTGCGGATTCTACTGATTGTCGACGGGGCCAACGTGGTTGGTTCGGTGCCCGACGGATGGTGGCGCGACCGGCACGCGGCGGCCGAGCGGCTGCGGGACCGGCTGGTGCCGGTCGCCGGTCACGGGCTGCCCGACGCCGGGGTGCCGGGGCCCGTGGAGTTGGTGCTGGTGGTGGAGGGCCGGGCGCGGGGCGTGGAGTCGGTGCCCGGCGTACGGGTGGAGTCGGCGCCGGGCAGCGGTGACGACCTGATCGCCGAACTGGCCGGGGGCGCGGGAGAGCGCGCCTGTGTCGTCGTCACCGCCGACCGGGAGCTGCGGCGGCGGGTCGAGGCGTACGGGGCGCGGTGCGTGGGTCCCCGGACGGTGCGTCAACTGCCTCAGGAGCGGACGTAGAAGACGGTGCCCTCGACGGTGGCGGGAAGCGGCTCGTACCGGTCGGCCAGCAACCGCCGTAGCGTCGGGACATGTTCGGGGGCGTACGGCTTGCCCCGTGAGTCGTCGACGATCAGCGCGGGGGGCCGCGCCCTCATCTCGGCGGCGAAGACCCGCCAGGCGCCCGGCACGGCGTACTCCTCGCCCACCTGGGGGCCCGCCCGGCCGCCGCTGAAGTTGGTGAGGAGCCCGGCGGTCAAGTAGCGGCTGGCGGGGGCGCGGTCGGCGAGCCGGTAGGTCTCCGGGTGTATCCCCCACACGAGGACGCGGTCCGTGGGGGCGGTGTGCTCCCGTACGGCGGTGGCGACGCGGGCGGCGTGGTCCAGTTCCGAGCGGGGCGCGAAGACGGACCAGATCACGAAGAGCCCGCAGACACAGGCCGGCGCCGACAGGACGGACCTGAGCCGTTCGTGGGGCAGCGACCGCAGCGCGGCGGTGGCCAACAGGGCGATCGGGGGCAGGAGTTGCTGAAAGTAGTGGCCGAAGAAGTGGAAGCCGACGGCGACGGCCGCGGCGGACGCGGCGAACCAGACCCAGAGATCCGTGAGGTCTCTCCCGGCCGGGTGGCGGGTGGTTCGCAGGGCGGCCCTGCGCAGCGGCGGGAGGAGCCCGGCGCAGGCGAGGCACAGCACCGCGGAGTTCACGAACGCCCGGATCAGGACGTGGAGTCCGGAGCCGTCGAGGGAGAAGGCGTACGACCCCGATCCG
Organism: Streptomyces sp. NBC_01508; assembly: GCF_045040315.1. Classification (NCBI taxonomy): domain Bacteria; kingdom Bacillati; phylum Actinomycetota; class Actinomycetes; order Kitasatosporales; family Streptomycetaceae; genus Streptomyces; species Streptomyces sp. NBC_01508. The sequence goes on from NZ_CP109419.1 coordinate 1,447,641, forward strand.
GTGAACGTCCAGAAGACGAAGCCTTCCGGGTCGGTGAGGAGCGCGGCGGCGAGGACCGGTGCGGCGAAGCCGACCGCCGTACGCAGCAGGGCCGTTGGGAGCGTGCCGGGCCTCGGGGCGGGGCCGTGGGCGCGCCAGAGCAGCCACAGGACGGGGACGAGGACCACGCCGCCCGTCTGCTTGGTGAGGAACGCGCCGGCGACCGCCGCTCCGGCGGCGCACCAGCGGCCCCGGTCGGCGCAGAGGACGGCCGCCGCCGTGAACGGCAGTATGAAGACCTCGAAGGTGGTGGCCTGGGTGTCCTGCGGGATGAGCCCGCAGGAGATCAGCGGGAACAGGACCCCGGCCGTGACACCGGACCGGTCGCCCCAGCGGCGCCGGGCGAGGGCGGCGAGCAGGGCCGCCGTGGTGAACTGGGCGGCGATCGCGAGGAGTTTGACCGCGTGCTGCGATCCGTCGCCGAAGACCGTGTACGTCGCCTCGTACAGCCACGGCAGCAGGGGCGGCTTGCGGTCGACAACCGTCTCGTACAGCTCCCCGCCGCCCGCCAGTATCCGGGCCTGGACGGCGAGATAGCCCTCGTCCGGGCTCCAGAAGGGGTGCAGGAAGGACGGGAGCCGGGTGACGAGGGCGAGGGCGGCCAGGAGGGGCAGCAGCCGTCGCCAGTAGCCGGGCGGGGCCGGGCGGGTGGGCCGGGGCCGGGTGGGCCGCGGTCTGCCGCGCCGCGGTCTGCCGGCGTGCGGTCTGCTGGGCTCCCGCCGGGTGGGTGCGGGGCCGGGTGCGGCGGACGGCGGCTCGACGGGCATGCGCGACCTTCGTGCGGGGCGGGGTGGTGTGACCGACGTGGCGTCAGCCGGACTTGCCGAGGCGGCTGTTGCGGCGGCCGTAGACGAAGTACACGACCACGCCGATGGCCATCCAGATGCCGAAGCGCAGCCAGGTCTCGGCCGGCAGGTTGAGCATCAGCCACAGGGAGGCGAGTACCGACAGGGCCGGCAGCCAGGGCACCAGCGGGGTGCGGAAGGATCTCGGCAGGTCGGGGCGGGTACGGCGGAGAATGACCACGCCGATCGCGACGACGACGAAGGCGAAGAGCGTGCCGATGTTCACCAGGGCGGCCAGTTCCTCGATGCTGGTGAAGCCCGCGACGATCGCGATGATCCCGCCGAGCAGCACCGTCGAGCGGTACGGGGTACGGAACTTGGGGTGGACGTGCGAGAAGACCCGTGGGAGCAGCCCGTCCCGGCTCATCGCGAAGAACACCCGGGTCTGGCCGAGCAGCAGGATCATGCAGACGGTGGTGAGGCCGACGGCGGCCCCGAAGCTGATGACACCCGCGTAGAACGGGTGCCCGGTGGCCTTGAAGGCGTCGGCGAGCGGTGCTTCCACGGTGAGGTCGGTGTAGTGCTGCATGCCGGTGACGACGATGGACACGGCGACGTAGAGCACGGTGCAGATGATCAGCGAGCCGAGGATGCCGCGCGGCATGTCGCGCTGCGGCAGCTTCGTCTCCTCGGCGGCCGTGGCGACGATGTCGAAGCCGATGAAGGCGAAGAAGACGACGGAGGCGGCGGTGAAGATGCCCATGACGCCGAAGTTGGTGGGGGCGTAGCCGAACATCAACTGGACGAGCGGGGAGGCGAGTCCGGCGCCCGCGGACTGCGGCTCGGCCTTGGGGATGAACGGCGAGTAGTTCGCCGTGTCGATGAAGAACGAGCCCGCGATGATGACGATCAGGACGACGGCCACCTTGATGGCCACGACGACGGCGATGACGCGGGCCGAGAGCTTCATCCCGAGGACGAGGATCCCGGTCAGCAGCAGGACCAGCAGAAAGGCCAACAGGTCGAAGCCGAAGCCGGTTTCGGTGCTGGTGCCCGCGAGGGCGTCGGGCAGGTGCCAGCCCGCGTTGTCGAGCAGTGACCGCACATAGCCGGACCAGCCGACGGCCACCACTGCGGTGGCCAGGGCGAATTCGAGGACCAGGTCCCAGCCGATGATCCAGGCGGGCAGTTCGCCGAGTGAGGCGTAGCTGAAGGTGTACGCGGACCCGGCCACCGGCACGGTCGACGCGAACTCCGCGTAACAGACGGCCGCGAGGGCGCAGACGATGCCGGCGACGACGAAGGCGAGGGCGGTGGCGGGGCCCGCGTTGTCCTTGGCGACGGCGCCGGTGAGAACGAAGATGCCGGTGCCGATGATGACACCGACACCGAAGACGGTGAGGTCCAGCGCGGAGAGCGACTTCTTGAGCGCGTGTTCCGGCTCTTCGGTGTCCTGGATGGACTGTTCGACGGATTTCGTGCGGAACAGCGAGTTGTTTCCCGGTCCCGTGTCGTGCGGTCCCGTGTCGTGCTGGGTGCTCACCGGCGTACCTCCGTGTGCGTGGTTGCCGCCATGATCGAGAGGTGCCCGGCGGCCCCGGTGCCCGGAAGCGTTTTTTTCACACGGATGGGCCGGTCGGACCACCCGTACAGGGAGTCCGACCGGCCCATCCGCCGATGTGTTCGCTCGCGTCAGTCGCGGGTGATCTCCTCGGCCGACGGCTCGCCCGCCATACGGCCGTCGATCCGCGACACGAGGCCGGTGACCTGGCGCGCGATGTCCGGCGCCGTCAGTCCGATCTCGGCCAGCAACTCCTTGCGGGACGCGTGGTCGAGGAAGCGCGCCGGAATGCCGAAGTCCCGCAGGGGGATGTCGACCCCGGCGTCCCGCAGCGACTGGGCGACGGCCGAACCGACGCCGCCCGCCCGGCTGTTGTCCTCGACGGTGACGACGACGCGGTGCCGCTCGGCGAGCGGCGCGAGCGCCTCGTCGACCGGCTTGACCCAGCGCGGGTCGACCACGGTCGTCGAGATGCCCTGCTTGTCGAGGAGATCGGCGATCTCCAGGCACATCGGGGCGAGCGCGCCGACCGACACGAGCAGTACGTCGGCCTCGCCCGTGCCCTCCGCCGGCCTGCGCAGCACGTCCATGCCGCCGACCTTGCCCACGGCGGCGACGGCGGGTCCCACGGCGCCCTTGGAGAAGCGCACCACGGTCGGCGCGTCATCGACCTGGACGGCCTCGCGCAGTTGCGCGCGTACCTGGTCGGCGTCGCGCGGGGCGGCGATCCGCAGGTTGGGCACGCACTGGAGGATCGACATGTCCCACATGCCGTTGTGGGAGGCGCCGTCGGTGCCGGTGATACCGGCGCGGTCGAGGACGAACGTCACTCCGCAGTTGTGCAGGGCGACGTCCATCAGGACCTGGTCGAAGGCGCGGTTGAGGAAGGTCGCGTACACCGCGAAGACGGGGTGCAGTCCGCCGGTGGCCAGGCCGGCCGCCGACACCGCCCCGTGCTGCTCGGCGATCCCCACGTCGTACACCCGGTCCGGGAACGCCTTCGCGAACTTCTCCAGGCCGACCGGCTGGAGCATCGCGGCCGTGATGGCGACGATGTCGGCGCGCTCCTTGCCGAGCTTGACCATCTCCTCACCGAACACCGAGGTCCAGTCGACGCCGGAACTGGCGATCGGCAGGCCGGTGTCGGGGTGGATCTTGCCGACGGCGTGGAAGCGGTCGGCCTCGTCCTGGAGCGCGGGCTGGTAGCCGCGGCCCTTCTCGGTGAGGCAGTGGATGATGACGGGGCCGCCGAAGCGCTTGGCGCGCTGGAGCGCCGACTCCATGGCCTCCATGTCGTGTCCGTCGATCGGGCCCACGTACTTCAGTCCGAGATCCTCGAACATGCCCTGGGGTGCGATGAAGTCCTTGAGGCCCTTCTTCGCGCCGTGCAGCGTCTCGTAGAGCGGCCGGCCGACGACCGGGGTGCGCTCCAGGATGTCCTTGCCGCGGGCCAGGAAGCGCTCGTAACCGTCGGTGGTGCGCAGGGTCGCGAGATGGTTCGCGAGGCCGCCGATGGTGGGGGCGTAGGAGCGCTCGTTGTCGTTGACGACGATGACGAGCGGGCGGTCCTTGGCGGCGGCGATGTTGTTCAGCGCCTCCCAGGCCATGCCGCCGGTGAGCGCGCCGTCGCCGATGACGGCGACCACGTGGTCGTCGCGGCCCAGCACCTGGTTGGCCTTGGCGAGGCCGTCGGCCCAGCCGAGGACCGTGGAGGCGTGCGAGTTCTCGATGATGTCGTGGTCGGACTCGGCCCGGGACGGGTAGCCGGACAGGCCGCCCTTGCCCTTGAGCTTGGAGAAGTCCTGACGTCCCGTGAGCAGTTTGTGCACATAGGACTGGTGGCCGGTGTCGAAGAGGACCTTGTCCTTCGGCGAGTCGAAGACCCGGTGCAGGGCGATCGTCAGCTCGACGACCCCGAGGTTGGGACCGAGGTGCCCGCCGGTCTTGGAGACGGCGTCGACGAGGAAGGACCGGATCTCCGACGCCAGCTGGTCCAGCTGCTCGGGGCCCAGGCGGTCCAGATCACGCGGGCCCTTGATCCGGGTCAGCAGGTCCCATCCGTCGCCCACCGCCGCCTCGGGCGGTCGCGCTGCGCGCGGCTGTGTCACCGTGCCTCCTTGCGTTGAACGGATCTGGCATGCCGGTCCGCCGAGTCTAATGTTCCCGTCGCGACGTGCGTCATCGGGCGGCACGCCATTCACCGTACGAGCGTGTGTACGTATGGCGGTCGAACGAGCCCCGAGGGTACGTCCGGCACACGGACGTGCCCGGCACCGGGGCTCCGGTACCGGGCACGACGTGGGGCGACGGCTGTCAGGCGCGGCCCGCGGTCTTCTGGGTCTTCCGGGTGACGGCGTCGATGACGACCGTGGCGAGGAGCACACCACCGGTGATCATGTACTGGATCGGCGAGGCGATGCCCTGGAGCGCCAGTCCGTACTGGATCGACGTGATGACCAGCACACCGAGCAGCGCGTTCCAGGTACGGCCCCGGCCGCCGAAGAGGCTGGTGCCGCCGATGACGGCCGCCGCGATGGCGTTCATCAGCAGCTCACCGGCGCCCGCGCCCTGGTTGGCTGAGGTGATCTTCGAGGCGATGAACAGACCGCCGATCGCGGCGAACGTGCCCGCGATGGAGAAGACCGCGACCCGTACGCCCACGACGCCGATACCGGCGCGGCGGGACGCCTCGACGCTGCCGCCGAGCGCGAAGACCTTGCGGCCGAAGCTGGTACGGCGGAGCACGAAGTCCGTCACCACCAGCACGATCAGGAAGATCAGCACAGCCAGGGGCAGGCCCTTGTACTGGTTGAACATGATCGCGGCGGCGAAGGCCAGGACGGCCAGCAGCGCCGTACGGACGACGATCTCGCTCAGCGGGCGGGACGGGACACCGGCCGCGGCCCGGCGGCGGTTGTCGAAGAACGACGACAGGAAGAAGCCGGCCACGGCGATCACCGCGAGCGCGTAGGCGGCGGCGACGTCGGTGAAGTAGTAGCCGGTCAGCTTGGCGACCAGGCCCTCGGAGTCGAGGTTGATGGTGCCGTTGTCGCCGAGGATCTGGAGCATGAAGCCGTTCCAGAACAGCAGACCGGCGAGGGTGACGGCGAACGCGGGTACTCCCACCCGGGCGAAGAAGAACCCGTGGATGGCGCCCGCGGCGGCGCCGGTCGCGATGGCGAGGATCAGCGCCAGCCACTCGGCCATGCCGTGGGTGACCGCGAGGACCGCGAAGGCGGCGCCCGCCACACCGCTGACCGAGCCGACCGACAGGTCGATCTCGCCGAGCAGCAGGACGAAGACGATACCGACCGCGATCATGCCGGTGCCGACCATGGCGACCGAGATGTCGGAGAGGTTGCCGGCGGTCAGGAAGTTCGAGTTCAGGCTGGTGAAGATCGCCCAGATGATGATCAGGCCGATGACGACCGGCAGGGAACCGAGGTCACCGCCGCGCATCTTGCGCCCGAACTCCGACAGATAGCCGGCGAAGCCCTGCTCGCGGACGAGGAGCCGGGGGTCCACCGCGACGGTGGCCGCGCCGGCGGCGGGCGCGGGCACGTCGTCGGCGGGCACGGCGTCGGCGGGGCCGACCGGCGTGGAGGTCTTGTCGACGCTCACTTCGTAACCTCCACGTTGCGCGCCGCGCGTCGGGTCACGGCGTTGTCCGTGGCCCCGGTGATCGCGGAGATGATGTCTTCCTGCGAGGTGCCGGCGACGTCGAAGAAGCCGTTGTTGCGGCCCAGCCTGAGCACGGCGACCTTGTCGGCGACCGCGCGGACGTCCTCCATGTTGTGGCTGACGAGGATCACGGCGTAACCGCGCTCGCGCAGCCGCTCGACCAGGTCGAGCACCTGGGCGGTCTGCTCGACGCCGAGGGCCGCGGTGGGCTCGTCGAGGATCACCAGCTTGGGCTCGCCGAGCATCGAGCGGGCGATGGCCACGGTCTGGCGCTGGCCGCCGGAGAGCGAGGCGATGGGGATGCGCACGCTGGGGATGCGGATCGACAGCGTGTTCAGGAGTTCGCGGGCGCGGCGCTCCATCTCGACCTCGTTGAGGACACCCCAGGAGCGCAGCTCCCGGCCGAGGTACAGATTGCCGACGACATCGAGGTTGTCGCACAGCGCGAGGTCCTGGTAGACCGTCGCCACGCCCAACTCCTGGGCGTCGTGCGGCTTGTTGATCGCGACCGGCCGGCCTTCCCACTCGATGACGCCGTCATCGATGGGGTGGACTCCGGCGATCGTCTTGACGAGTGTGGATTTTCCGGCGCCGTTGTCGCCGACGAGGGCGACGACCTGTCCGGCATGGACCTCAAGCTCTACGTCGGTGAGCGCCTGCACGGCACCGAACCGCTTGGAGACCCCTCGCAACGCCAGCACGGGCGTAGCGGTCACTTGAACCATCTCCTTCGCCGCCTGGCCGGCGGGGATACCGCGCCCGGGGGTGGTGAGCGCGGGGGTCGAGCAGAAGAGAGTGCTGCGGGACGGGAGACCCGGCGAAAACCGTGAAGTGGTCCGTCCGGCGCCCCGCCCGGTAGCGGGACGGTTGGGGGCGGGGCGCCGGACAGGCTTCAGGGCGGGTTTCCGCGGTCTGGCGTACCGACTACTTGAGGCCCACGGCGTCGCACTTGGCCTTGTACTTCGTGGTGCAGATCTCGTCGACGGTGTAGATGCCGTCCTTGATCACCGTGTCGTTGATGTTGTCCTTGGTCAGCGAGACGACCGGGACGAGGACCGACGGGATGCCCTTGGTGGTGGCGCTGTCGAGCTTCGTCTTGGCGATGGAGTCCAGCTTCTCGCCCTTGGCGACCGCTACGGCCATCTCGGCGGCGACGGCGGCCTCGGCCGGGTACGGCTTGTAGACGCTCATGAACTGCTCACCGGCGACGATGCGCTGCACACCGGCGAGTTCGGCGTCCTGGCCGGTGACCGGCGGGAGAGGGCTGATGCCGGCGCCCTTGAGTGCGGTGATGATGCCGCCCGCCATGCCGTCGTTGGCGGAGTAGACGCCGACGATCTTGTCCTTGCCGAGGGCCGAGATCGCGCCCTCCATGTTGGCGTTGGCGTTCTCCGGCTTCCACTCCTTGGTGTCGTACTCCTTGCCGACCGTCACCTTGCCGTCGAGGACGGACTTGGCGCCCGACTTGAAGAGGGCGGCGTTCGGGTCGGTGATCGCGCCGTTCATCATGACGATCTCACCGTCCTTCGCCTTGGGGCCCAGCTCGTCCAGGAGCGCCTGGCCCTGGACGCGGCCGACCTCTTCGTTGTCGAAGGAGACGTAACCGTCGATCGGTCCCTCGGCGAGGCGGTCGAAGGCGATGACCGGGATGCCGGCCTCCTTGGCCTTCTTGATCGAGCCGGTGATGGCCTTGGAGTCGACGGCGTCCACGATCAGCGCGTCGACCTTGTTGGTGACCATGGTGTCGGCCTGCTGGTTCTGGGTCGACGCGTCCTGCTTGGCGTTCGCGTAGACGACCTTGCCGGTGCCGTCCGTCAGCTCGCTGACACGCTTCTCGATCAGCGGCTTGTCGAACTTCTCGTAACGCGCGGTCTGGTTCTCGGGAAGGAGCAGACCAATGGTGAGCGGACCGTCCTTCTTCTTCGACGACTCCTTCGCCGAATTACCGGACTCCTTGGCGCTTCCACAGGCGGCGAGCGAGACGGCCATCGCGGTGGCGGCGGTAGCCACGGCAGCACGTCGGAGATGTGCGTTCACTTCAGAAACCTCCCTGACGAGGCCGCGACGTTGCGGCCGAGGTGGCTGGAAGTCAACTCCGCCTCAGACGCAGCGTCAAGGAGTAAATTCTTAACGAGATGACAACGGTGCCATTCGTTATCTAAGTGAAGACAGCCGCGCCGACAGGCAGTGTGCTCTCCAGGAGGGTCGAATCGCCCATCTCGCTCAGTACGAGGGCGAGCGCGCCCAGCACTTCCGCGCGTCCGCCCAGGGCTCCCGGCAGCACCGAAAGCTGTCTGGCCGCGCTCGGAATCGCGTACCGGGAGACCGACTCACGGATCGGCGCGAGGACCAGCTCCCCAGCCTCCGCCAAATCACCGCCGAGCACCACCCGGCTGGGGTTCAGCAGGTTGCAGAGGTTCGCGACGCCGCTGCCGATGTGGCGCCCGACGTCGGCGATCACCCGGCGGCAGCCCGGATCGCCCTCCCTGGCCAGCTGCACGACCCGCTCCATGGTCAGATCGCGGCCGTGGCTGGAGCGCAGCAGCGGCAGTACGTAGCGGGCCGCGGTGAAGGTCTCCAGGCAGCCCCGGTTGCCGCAGCGGCAGACGGGGCCCGACTCGTCGAGCGTGATGTGCCCGATCTCGCCCGCCGTACCGCCGGGTCCCCGGTAGATCTGGCCGTCTATCACCAGACCCGCGCCGACGCCGCTGGCGACCTTGATGTACGCGAGATCCTTCACGCCCCGGCCGCTGCCCCAGACCAGCTCGCCGAGGGCGCCCAGGTTGGCGTCGTTGTCGACGTACACCGGCACGCCGAGCCGGCCCGCCATCTCCTCGCCCGGGTTGATCCCCGTCCAGCCCGGCAGGATCGAGGTGGAGCCGAGCGTGCCCGAGACGACGTCGATCGGGCCCGGCACCCCGAGACCCACGCCGATGACCTTCTGGCGGCCGATCCCGGTGGCCTCGATCAGCCGCTCCACCAGCTCCTCGGCCCGGCCGAAGCCGTACGCCGACGAGGCGTCCACGTCGAGCGGTTCGGACTCCTCGGCGAGCACCTGGTGGGCCAGGTTGCCGACCGCCACCCGCAGATGCGTATGGCCGAAGTCGACGCCGACGACGATGCCCGCGTCGCCGCTGAGCGAGACGCTGCGGGCCCTGCGGCCGCCCGCCGAGGTGGGCGTCACCTCGACGGTGCCGCCCTCCCGCAGCTCGCGGACGATGTTGGAGACCGTGGCCGCCGACAGTCCGGTGCTCCGGGCGATCTCCGCCTGGGTGAGCGAGCCGGCCATACGCACCGCGCGTACGACCCGCTCCAGATTCGCCCGGTGCAGAGACGACTGCGACCCTGGAGTCTCCACCACTGATCCACTCCTGCCTTTGGCAGGCGGCATGACGCCGCCCCCGGCCGGGGTCGCGCCTGTGAAACCCCGGCGTATCTCCAACTTGTGAACTCTAAGCTCAGCCTTTGGGGCCGCTTCCCGTCAAGACCTTGAGCAGTGCCGGACTCGGATGAGCACCGTTCTTACGCATCTGACCTGCGAACATCACCGTTTTGGCGAATTCAGGCCGGTACCGGTGGCGAAAAACTGCCCTTCGGCTCGGGACGGTTACCGAACGAACCCTCCTCACGCGGCCCCGGAAGACGGCGAACCGCCCCCCGGCGGGAGGCCGGAGGGCGGTCGGGTGGAGCCGTGAAACCGTGAAACCGCGACCAGGCGCGGCTACTTGAGCGCGCCGGCCGTCAGACCCGCGACGACCTGACGCTGGAAGATGATGTACGCGGCGAGTACCGGCAGCATCGCCATCACCAGTCCGGCGAAGAGCCCGGAGTAGTCACCCTTGTACCCCTGGCTGACCGCCAGCTGCACCAGGCCCTGCGAGAGCACCTTCTTCTCCGGGTCGGTGTTGAGCACCGTCGGCAGCATGTACTGGTTCCACTGCCCGAGGAAGTTGAAGATGCCCACGCTGATCAGACCCGGCTTGGCCATCGGCAGCATGATCTGGAAGAAGGTCCGGGTGTGCGAGGCGCCGTCGATGATCGCCGCCTCCGCCACCGACGACGGCAGCGTCCTGAAGAAGGACGACAGGAAGAACACCGTGAACGGCAGCGAGTAGGCGATGTACACCAGGATCAGACCGTGCGTGGTGTTGAGCAGCCCCATGTTGTTCATGACGAAGAACAGCGGGACCAGCGCCAGGATGATCGGGAAGCTCATCCCTCCGATGAACAGGAAGTAGATGAAGCGGTTCCCGGGGAAGTCGAAGCGCGCCAGGACGTACGCCGCCATCGAGCCGAGCACCAGCGTGCCGACCAGCGAACACCCCACCACCAGAATGGTGTTGAGGAAGTAGTCGCTCATGTGCGCCTGGGTCCAGGCCCGCGACCAGTTCTCGAAGTGGAGCTTGTCCGGCAGTGCCCACGGGGAGCTGAAGATGGAGTTGTCGTCCTTGAAGGAGGACATCACCGCCCACAGCAGCGGCAGGACGACCAGGAGCGCCCAGATGACCAGCACACCGTGGGAGAAGACATTGAGGACGGTGCCCTCGCGCTTGTCCTTCTGAGGAGGCACGTTCCCCTTGGTCACGGCCCGCCGGTCCTGCGGCTCCTCGGGCAGGGTGGCCGGAGGCGTGTCAGTGGTCTTCATCAGAACTCCAGCCGCTCGCGCCGGCCCAGCTTCGTCACGACGGCCGCGAAGGCCAGCGTCACCACGAGCAGAGCGACACCGATCGTTGTGGCATAACCGGCCTGGGCGTCCCGGAAGGCCGTTTGGTAGACGTACAGCGGCAGGATCGTGGTCGAGTAGTCGGGACCACCGCCGCCCGGTCCGATGGTCATGATCTGTACGACCGCGAACGCCTCGGCGCCGAGGGCCAGGATGCCCATGTAGATCCAGCCGGCCTGCACCGTGTCCCAGAGCAGCGGAAGCGTGATCTTGAAGAAGGTCGTGAACCGGTCCGCGCCGTCCAGCAGCGCCGCCTCGTAGTAGTCCTTCGGAATGGAGGCCATACCGGCGGAGAACAGGACGACGAAGAAGCCGACCGTGCTCCAGATCAGGACCGCCATCACGCACCAGAGCGCGAGATTCGGGTCACCCAGCCAGAGCGGCTGAATGCTGTCCAGACCCACCGCGGAGAGCGCCGCGTTGATGGCCCCGCTCTCCGGGTTGTAGGCGAACTGGAAAAGCAGCGCGACGATCGCGACGGAGAGCACCTGCGGAAAGAAATAGGCGATCTTGTAGAAACCCGAACCGCGTACGCCTCTGATCGCGGCACCCTTCTTCTGCCGCCCGCCGACATTGATCATGAAGGCGAGGAACAGCGCGAGGGCGAGCGTCACCAGCGGCAGCAACAGCACGAACAGCACGCTGTGCTGCAAGGACTTCCAGAAGATGTCGTCCTCGAACATCTTCGTGTAGTTGTCGAAGCCCACCATCTTGAAGTCGGAACTCAGCCCCGTCCAGTCCGTGAACGAGTAGTAGATGGACTGGATGAACGGCCATATGACGAAGATCGCGTACAACGCCAAGGGGGCGATCAGAAACCCCACGATGAACCGGTATTTACCGTGCTGCATGAATCCGACCCCGATCTGTGTGCGGATGCCGCCGCTGGTGACGCGTACTCACTGGTGCTTGTAGTGCTTGATGGACTGGTCCTTCGCGGCGGCATCCGCGTAGCCCTGGATCTTCTTGATCGTCTCGGCGGGGGTGAGACGCCCGGCCATCATCTCGCCGAGACAGGCGACACCGATCTGCTCCTTCTGCAGCTTGACGTACCAGTCCTGCATCCGCGGGTTGACCACGTTGTCGCCCGCCTTGTCCAGGGCGGCGACGGCCGACTTGAGGCCCGGGGTCAGCTCGATGCCGTCCGTGCCGCCGTTCAGGGCGGACAGTGACTTCACCTTGGAGGTGAAGTTCTTCGACGACTCCTCGCTGAGCATGATGCGCAGCAACTCCATGCCGCCCTGCGGGTTCTTGGCCTTCTGCGGGACGATGAAGGGCTCACCGCCGGACGCCCAGAGGGTGCCGAACGGCAGCTTGTCGGAGGCGTCCATGCTGGACGGCGCGCCGACGGCGAGGTTGAAGTCGGCCGGCATCGTCTTGGCCGCCTCGTTCTCCACCCACGAACCGTTCGGGATGAAGAGCGCCTTGCCCTTCGTCCAGGCGGTCTGCGACTGGATGTGGTCCAGTCCGGGGGTGCCCTTGAGGATGTAGCCCTTCTTGTACAGCTCGTAGTACGCCTCAAGGGCCGTCTTGACGGCCGGGTCCTTCCAGGCGTTCGGCTCCAGGTTGTCGATCTTGTCGATGACCTCGACGCCACCGATCTTGGCGATCAGCGGGGAGAGCGAGAACGGCAGGTAGTACGGGTGCTTACCCGCGTACGTCCAGCCGGCGATGCCCTGCTTCTTCGCCTTGGCGCAGAGGGCGAGCATGTCGTCCCACGTCTCGGGGTACGTCGCGTCGAGCTTCTCCAGCGCCGTCTGCGAGTACCAGACGCCGTACACCGTGTAGGCGTAGTACATGATCCAGACAGGGTCGCCGTCGAACTGGCCCATCTCGATGATGCCGGGGCGCAGGGTGTCGCGGACCTTCTTGGCCGGGTCGTCGTACGACGGGGCGTCCATCAGCGCGGTGAGGTCGGTGAGCTGCTTCTTGCCCACCAGCACGCCCATGTCCATCTGCTCGGCGCCGGAGTTGTCGATCAGGTCCGGCGGGGTGCCGCCGTTGAACCTCGGCTGGAGCGTGGACTGGATCTTCTCGGTGGCCGCGTGCTTGACCTTCGGGGCCTTCGGGAAGGCCGCGTTGTACCGCTTCTCGGCGTCGATGGCGTACTGCTCACCGAACCCGCCGTTGAAGATGACGACGTCGAGCTGTGCCGTCTCGTTGGCTCCGAGGGGGTTCTTCGCCGACGTCTTGCCCTTGTCGACCTTCTCGTCGCCGCCGCTGTCGCCGCTCGCGCAGGACGCCAGGAAGCTCATCGTCGGCACCGTGATCAGACCGACTGCGGCTGAACGCTTGATCAGGTCACGCCGGCCAAGGCCCTCATTGCTGTGAGCGGAGGTGGATCCCATGCTCAAGTCCTCGCCTTCTCCAGGACTCAGGCGGTGTACCGGTCGCCCGTCCTTCTCGCCTGAGGCAGAAGGGCCCCGCCACCGCGGTCAAATGAAGCTGGTCGTACAGGATTGTGGTGCTGATTGCCGTGCGCGTGCGGTTCGTCTTGTCGTGCGTGGTGCGTGGTGCGTGATGCGACGGGTGTGATGCGTGACGCGTGATCCGTGATTACAGCAGGGACGGCCTGAATGGTTGGTGGCGGGGTGCGTCGCGGCACCCAACCGTCCCCCGTCCCAAGGTCCTTCGCCGTTCGAAGCCTGGCGAGGCGGATGCCGACAGGTATAGTCCACTTCACCTCAACTGAGCAAGATCGAAAGCAGGTTTGGGCGGGAGTCTTTCCCTAGTTGAGACCTAGGACGGGTTTCGGATGGCCCGCGTGGCATCCGTACGGATCTCGCCGCTTTCTCCGGATCGCGTGCGGCGCGATATCCGGACCTCTCGCGCGCCCTCGGCACGGGCACTTGTGTGCATATTCCACGAATCAGTTGCGGCGGAGTGGCTGGTTCCCGCCATTCCACACCGGCAACACCCTTGACACCATGCGCCTCTTGCATCACTACTTAAGCCGCGCATGACTTTTGACAACGTTGTCCATCATGGTTCCGCAGGAGGAAGGCTCGGGATGCAGCGCACACCAAGACCCCGGCTCACGCAGTACCGCCACGCCGCCCTGGTGGCTGCCGCTTCACTGCTCGTCATCACCGCACACTCGGCGGCAGTGGCCCAGCCCGCCAGGACCGACGCCCCGAAAGACACCTTCGCATCCTCCTTCGAAGAGGGCGACACCCAGCCGGACTGGCGCAATACCGTCGATATCGGAGATGACGGCAAGAAACGGTCCTCGGGCGTGAACGGCGAGTTCAACGCCGGCATCCCGGGCAATGTCACCGACCGGGTCGTCGAGCTGCGCGCCAGCGACGAGAACGCGGACGGCGGCGAAGGCAAGGAGAGCCTGGTCGACATCCAGTCCAGCACGAAGTGGCTGGCCTTCGAGCCGACCGCCTGGATCGAGTTCGACCTGGACGCCCCCGTCAAGGTCGTCACCTATGCGCTGACCTCGGCGAACGACCACGCCGAACGCGACCCGAAAGACTGGACGCTCAAGGGATCGGCGGACGGCAAGGACTGGAGAGTCCTCGATTCCCAAGTGGACCAGACCTTCGGCGAACGATTTCAGACAAAGTCGTACGACTTCGACAATTCGACGGAGTACGCGCACTACCGGCTGGACATCACCAAGAACAACGGCGCCGGTGACGCCACCCAGCTCGCCGACATCCAGTTCTCCGACGGCGACACCAGCACGCCGCCGCCCGCCGACATGCGCAGCCAGGTCGACGGCGGCCCCGGCGGCTCCCCCACGGCCAAGGCCAACGCCGGTTTCACCGGCAAGCGCGCGCTGGAGTACGCCGGTTCGCACCAGCCGGACGGCCGCGGCTACTCGTACAACAAGGTCTTCGACGTCGACACAGCCGTGCGCGCCGACACGGAGCTGTCGTACAAGATCTATCCCTCCATGCCGGAGACGGACCTCAACTACCCGGCCACGAACGTCTCGGTGGACCTCGCCTTCACCGACGGCACGTACCTGAGCGACCTCAAGGCGCTCGACTCGCACGGCGGCACGCTGTCACCCCAGGGCCAGGGCGCCGCGAAGCGGCTGTACGTGAACCAGTGGAACGCCGTCGCCTCCCGGATCGGCTCGGTCGCCGCCGGCAGGACGGTGGACCGGATACTCGTCGCGTACGACTCCCCCCACGGCCCGGCGAAGTTCCAGGGCTGGGTGGACGACATCACGCTGTCGGTGAAGGCGCCCGAGAAGCGCCTGGCGCACCTCTCGGACTACGCGTCCACCACGCGCGGCACCAACTCCAGCGGCTCCTTCTCGCGCGGCAACACCTTCCCGGCCACGGCCGTGCCGCACGGCTTCAACTTCTGGACGCCGGTGACCGACGCGGGATCCACGAGCTGGCTGTACGAGTACGCACGCGGCAACAACAGCGACAACCTGCCCACACTTCAGGCGCTGTCCGCGAGCCACGAGCCCAGCCCCTGGATGGGCGACCGGCAGACCTTCCAGCTGATGCCGTCGGCGGCCGGCGGCACGCCGGACGCGTCGCGTTCGGCCCGCGCGCTGCCGTTCCGCCACGAGAACGAGATCGCCAAGCCGCACTACTACGGCGTGACGTTCGAGAACGGGCTCAAGGCGGAGATCACCCCGACCGACCACGCGGCGGCGATGCGGTTCACCTATCCCGGTGACGACGCGAGCGTCGTACTCGACAACGTCACCAACGCGGGCGGGCTGACCCTCGACGCCGGAAACCGGTCCTTCACCGGCTACTCCGACGTCAAGAGCGGCGGATCGGCGGGCGCCACCCGGCTGTTCGTGTACGGCGTCTTCGACGCGGCGGTCACCGGCAGCGGCAAGCTGCCGGGCGGCGGCGGCAAGGACGTCACCGGCTATCTGCGCTTCGACGCGGGCCAGGACCGCACGGTCAACCTGCGGATCGCGACCTCGCTGATCGGCGTCGACCAGGCGAAGAAGAACCTGGCGGACGAGCTGCCGGCCGACCTCGGCTTCGACCGGGTCAAGAAGGACGCGCGGCGCGCCTGGGACGACATCCTGGGGAAGGTGGAGGTCGAGGGCGCGAACAAGGACCAGCTCACCACGCTCTACTCCAGCCTCTACCGGCTCTACCTGTACCCCAACTCCGGCTTCGAGAACACGGGCACGAAGAAGAAGCCGAGGCAGCAGTACGCGAGCCCCTTCGTACCGAAGATGGGCACCGACTCCCCCACGCACACGGGCGCGAAGATCGTCACGGGCGAGGTGTACGTCAACAACGGCTTCTGGGACACCTATCGGACCACGTGGCCCGCGTACTCCTTCCTGACGCCGAAGAAGGCCGGCGAGCTGGTGGACGGTTTCGTCCAGCAGTACAAGGACGGCGGCTGGATCTCCCGCTGGTCCTCCCCCGGCTACGCCGACCTGATGACCGGCACCAGTTCGGACGTGGCGTTCGCGGACGCGTACGTGAAGGGTGTCGACTTCGACGCGAAGGCGGCGTACGAGGCGGCGCTGAAGAACGCGACCGTGAAGCCGCCGAGTGCGGGCGTGGGCCGCAAGGGAATGGAGACGTCGCCGTTCCTCGGCTACGCCTCCACCCAGACCCATGAGGGCCTGTCCTGGTCGCTGGAGGGCTACCTCAACGACTACGGCATCGCGAAGATGGGCCAGAAGCTCTACGAGGAGACGGGCAAGAAGCGCTACAAGGAAGAGGCCGCGTACTTCCTCAACCGCGCGCAGAGCTACGTCTCGCTCTTCGACAAGAAGGCCGACTTCTTCCAGGGCCGGAACCTGAAGGGCGACTGGCGGGTCCCGAGCGGCGAGTACGACCCGCGGGTGTGGGGCTACGACTACACCGAGACGAACGGGTGGGGCTACGCCTTCACGGCGGCGCAGGACTCACGCGGCCTGGCCAACCTGTACGGCGGGCGGGCCGGTCTCGGCGACAAGCTGGACGAGTACTTCGCGACGCCGGAGACCGCGGGCGCCGAGTTCGTCGGTTCGTACGGCGGCGTCATCCACGAGATGACGGAGGCGCGGGACGTCCGGATGGGCATGTACGGCCACTCCAACCAGGTCGCGCACCACGCCACGTACATGTACAACGCGGCCGCACAGCCCTGGAAGACGCAGGAGAAGGTCCGCGAGGTGCTGGGCCGCCTCTACACCGGCAGCGAGATCGGGCAGGGCTACCACGGCGACGAGGACAACGGCGAGCAGTCGGCCTGGTATCTCTTCTCCGCGATGGGCTTCTACCCGCTGGTGATGGGCAGCGGGGAGTACGCGGTGGGCTCACCGCTCTTCACGAAGACGACGGTGCGTCTGGAGAACGGGAAGAAACTCGTCGTCTCGGCGCCGAAGAACAGCGACAAGAACATCTACGTGCAGGGCCTGAAGGTCAACGGCAAGACGTGGAAGTCCACGGCGCTGCCGCACGACCTGCTGACCGAGGGCGGCACGCTGGAGTTCGACATGGGCGCGAAGCCGTCGGCGTGGGGCACCGGCAAGGACGCGGCGCCGGTGTCGATCGCGAAGGACGACAGGGTGCCGTCGCCGCGGAGCGACGCGGTGACCGGCTCGGGCGCGCTCTTCGACAACTCGTCGAAGACGGCGGGCGCGGTGGGAGGTTCGGCGGGTCCGGTGGACCTGCCGGTGGCGTCGGCGACGAAGGCGGTCCAGTACACCCTCACCTCCTCGACCGCGGATGTCGCGCCGCGGGCCTGGGAGTTGCAGGGCTCGGCGGACGGCAAGACCTGGAAGACGCTCGACAAGCGGTCAGGTCAGTCCTTCGAGTGGGACCAGCAGACGCGGGCGTTCACGGTGGGGACGCCGGGGTCGTACGCGAAGTACCGTCTGGTGACGAAGGGTCAGGGCGAGCTGGCGGAGATGGAGTTGCTGCGGTAGCGGTTCTGCTTGGCGGACGGGTCCCGGCGGTTCACCGCCGGGACCCGTCCTGCCGTTCAGCCTCCGCCGGGGCGGCCCTGGCCCTGCTCGGCCCGAGAGCCGGGGACAGGGGAGGTGGCCGCGTCGAACTGGGTGAACGCCAGGCGGAGAGTGGTGGCCGGCTCGGCCGGCAGGCCGACGCGGAAGAGGTGGATCTCGTCCTCGACGACGGCCGCCAGCCGGGCGCCGTCGGGCGACCAGGCGAGAGCCTGTGCACCGAGGCCGGGCTCTGTGTGGTCCTTGCCCGGCCGTCGCAGGATGAGCTGACGGTCCGCTACCCGGTAGATGTCCGGCGTGCACTTCCGCTCGTCGTTCCAGTCCCGCGTTGCCACGGCCAGGTACGCGCCGTCCGGGCTCGCCGCCACCGAGTCCAGCCAACTGCCCGGTACGGTCAGGGTGTTCAGGATCCGGCCGGTGTCGGGCTCGATCACACGCACCTGTAGGCCGTGGGCGACGAACATGCGGGTCTCGTCGGCGCTGAAGGCCACACTCGTGACGTGGCGTGAGGGTTCGTCGCCGAGCGGTACCGTTCGATCGGGTGTGGACCCCCCGGAGACGAAGTCGATCCGGTCGCCGCCGCCGTACTCGACCCGGAAGCGTCCGGTGCGCGAGCGTGCGCGGCCCGGCTCCACCGGAATGTCGATCTCGGTGTCGGCGTCGAGGTCGTAGGCCCACGGGAGAAGGTCGTCGTACTCGTCCTCCTTGAGCGTGACCACATGCCGCCCCGGCACCCACATGATGTCCCGGCCCGCCGATTCGGGTTCCGCGTGGAGACGCTCGGACCGGTCGTTCGTGTCGTGGACGGCCAGTTCGCCGTCCTCGTTGGTGACGGCGAGATAGCGGCCGTCGTCGGAGAAGGCCAGCGCCACGACGGAGGATTCGGAGCCGGCGAACGGAGTGAGGACGGCCTCCGGAACCGTGAGATCCGGTATGTGCGGGGCATCCTCGGCACGCAACTGGCGGGTGTGGTCCGGGTAATACCCGCTCTGCCAGCTCAGGCCGGGCGCCAGATGTTCCAGCCAGCGTGGGTCGGTCACCCGCACCTCGTAGTCGGCCCGCACGAGACGGTCCTCATCCGGCCAGGCGTCGTCCCGTTCACGCATCCGCCCCTGGAGGGCATTGATGTGCTCCCAGTCCTCGTCGGACGGCGGATGGTTGTGGACGGCGACACGTTCGAGGCCTTCGACGAACCACCGGGTGTTCACGGCGAGCCAGCCGTCGTCGTCGAGCTCCTGCCAGGTGCCCACTCGGCGCAGTGGACCCTTGTGGCCTTCCGCGCTCTCCCACAGCAGTTGCATGAAGAAGCCGGGGTCCGTGGGGAGTTCGGCGTGCCACCGGCGGCCGACGTCGTAGTCGACGACGAAGACCCGGAATCTCACCCGTCGCCGGTCGGGTTGGAGGTCGAGCACGCGCACGCCGTAGAAGGGATGGATGGACAAGGCTCTCCTCCGTCGAATCCGGCGGCCGGCCGGCCGACCGGGGCCGTCCGAACCTCGAAAGGGCCGCACCCCGCGCGCTCTCGCGCGTGAGGTGCGGCCCTCGAAAGCCTGCCATGTACCGCCCGGCGATGCCTACTTGCGGATCAGGCTGCGGAGCACGTACTGCATGATCCCGCCGTTGCGGTAGTAGTCCGCCTCGCCCGGGGTGTCGATGCGGACCACCGCGTCGAACTCCACGCCGGTGTCCGTCGTGACCTTGACCGTCGCCGGCGTCGTGCCGTCGTTCAGCGCGGTGACGCCCGTGAAGGTGAACGTCTCCTCGCCCGTCAGGCCGTACGACAGGGCCGACGCGCCCTCCGGGTACTGGAGCGGGAGCACGCCCATGCCGATCAGGTTCGAGCGGTGGATGCGCTCGTACGACTCGGCGATGACCGCCCTGACGCCCAGCAGCGCCGTGCCCTTCGCCGCCCAGTCGCGGGACGAGCCCGAGCCGTACTCCTTGCCCGCGAGGACGACCAGCGGGGTGCCGGCCGCCTGGTAGTTCTGCGAGGCGTCGTAGATGAAGGCGACCGGGGCGTCCGCCGCCGTGAAGTCGCGGGTGTAGCCGCCCTCCGTGCCCGGCGCGATCTGGTTGCGCAGGCGGATGTTGGCGAACGTGCCGCGGATCATCACTTCGTGGTTGCCGCGGCGCGAGCCGTACGAGTTGAAGTCACGGCGTCCGACGCCGTGCTCCGTCAGGTACTTGCCCGCCGGGGTGTCCGCCTTGATCGCGCCGGCCGGGGAGATGTGGTCGGTGGTGACCGAGTCGCCCAGCATGGCGAGCACGCGAGCGCCGGTGATGTCGGCGACCGGGGTCGTCTCCATCGTCATGCCCTCGAAGTACGGGGGCTTGCGTACGTAGGTCGACTCCGGGTCCCACTCGAAGGTGTCGCCGGTCGGGATCGACAGCGCCTGCCACTGGGCGTCGCCCGCGAAGACGTCCTGGTAGGACTTGTTGAACATGTCCTCGCCGATGGCGGAGGCGACGACCTCGTTGACCTCGGCCTCGGTCGGCCAGATGTCTTCGAGGTGGACGGGCTTGCCGTCCTGGTCGACGCCGATCGCGTCGCGCGTGATGTCGACCTTCATGGAGCCGGCGATCGCGTAGGCCACGACCAGCGGCGGGGACGCCAGGTAGTTCATCTTGACGTCGGGGTTGATCCGGCCCTCGAAGTTGCGGTTGCCGGAGAGCACCGCGGCGACGGCCAGGTCGTTCTCGTTGATCGCCTTGGAGATCTCCTCGTCCAGCGGACCCGAGTTGCCGATGCAGGTCGTGCAGCCGTAACCGACCAGGTTGAAGCCGAGCTTGTCGAGGTACGGCGTGAGGTTGGCCTTGTCGAAGTAGTCCGTGACGACCTTCGAGCCCGGCGCCAGGGTCGTCTTGACCCAGGGCTTGCGGGTGAGGCCCTTCTCGACGGCCTTCTTGGCGACGAGCGCGGCGGCGACCATCACGTACGGGTTCGAGGTGTTGGTGCAGGAGGTGATCGCGGCGACGGTGACGGCGCCGTGGTCGATCTCGTACGTCGAACCGTCCGGCGTGGTGACCAGCGTCGGGCGGGTCGGCACACCGTTGGAGGAGGCGGGCGAGTCGGAGGCCGGGAAGGACTCCTTGCCCGCCTCCTCGTCGTCCGTCACGTAGTTGCGCACGTCGAGCGCGAACTGCTCCTTGGCGTTGGCCAGGACGATGCGGTCCTGCGGGCGCTTCGGGCCCGCGATGGACGGGACGACCGTGGCGAGGTCGAGCTCCAGCTTCTCGGAGAAGTCGGGCTCGGCGGCCGGGTCGAGCCAGAGGCCCTGCTCCTTGGCGTACGCCTCGACCAGCGCGAGCTGCCGCGCGTCACGGCCGGTCAGCTTCAGGTACTTGATGGTCTCGTCGTCGATCGGGAAGATCGCGGCGGTCGAGCCGAACTCCGGCGACATGTTGCCGATGGTGGCCCGGTTGGCGAGCGACGTCGCGCCGACGCCCTCACCGTAGAACTCCACGAACTTGCCGACGACACCGTGCTTGCGCAGCATCTCGGTGATCGTCAGGACCAGGTCCGTGGCGGTGGTGCCCGGGGTCAGCTCGCCGGTCAGCTTGAAGCCGACGACACGCGGGATGAGCATCGAGACGGGCTGGCCGAGCATCGCGGCCTCGGCCTCGATGCCGCCGACGCCCCAGCCGAGCACGCCGAGGCCGTTGACCATGGTGGTGTGCGAGTCGGTGCCGACGAGGGTGTCGGGGTACGCCTGGCCGCCGCGGACCATGACGGTGCGGGCCAGGTGCTCGATGTTGACCTGGTGGACGATGCCGGTGCCGGGCGGGACGACCTTGAACTCGTCGAACGCGGTCTGGCCCCAGCGCAGGAACTGGTAACGCTCCTTGTTGCGGCCGTACTCCAGCTCCACGTTCTGCGCGAAGGACTCGGGCGTGCCGAACTTGTCGGCGATGACGGAGTGGTCGATGACCAGCTCGGCCGGGGCCAGCGGGTTGATCTTCGCGGCGTCACCGCCCAGCTCCTTGACGGCCTCACGCATAGTGGCGAGGTCCACGACGCAGGGCACGCCGGTGAAGTCCTGCATGATCACGCGGGCCGGGGTGAACTGGATCTCCTGGCTCGGCTGCGCCTGGGAGTCCCACCCACCGATGGAGCGGATGTGGTCGGCGGTGATGTTCGCGCCGTCCTCCGTGCGGAGCAGGTTCTCCAGCAGCACCTTCAGGCTGTAAGGGAGGCGCGCTGAGCCCTCGACCTTGTCCAGCCTGAAGATCTCGTACGACTCGTCGCCCACGCGCAGCGTGCTGCGGGCGTCGAAGCTGTTCGCCGACACGACAGTCTCCTTCATGAATGTGCGCGTACTACCGCGCCGCGACGCATGTGCGGCTGACGCCGCGCGGTGCCGCCAACGGGCTGCTCGCCGATCCGCTAAGGTAAGGCTAAGTTAGGTTCGCCTTACTGCCTGGCGGCTGCGGTACGCCTTCGGCAGATATCTCGATGTCGAGATAACTCTAGTACATGACCGCTGCGAGGTCATGCCCAGGCGGCATTTGTCCGGTCTCATCCAATCGAGTCGTTTACTCAGCGAACCCAGTCGTTTCGCCTTCTGTCTCAGTGAACCTAGTCGTACGGGGTGTACGCACTGGGGGTGCTGGGTGGCTGTACCGGCTGGGGCAGAACTCGCGGGGCCGCATGTCGAGCTCTCGTATATAGACGCTGCGTGCGAGCGTCAGCGGCGTCCGCTGTTGGACTGTGTGACTGCCCGCTTTGAGGACACAGCGCCCGTACGGCCGTTTCGGTGGGCGCGTGGTGAGCGTCACTTCGCGGGCTGGTACTGGGCGGCTACGACTGGGCAACACGTGGGCTTCGAGTCCTGGCTGGAGCGGGACCGGCTTGTGCTCATGGACTCGGACCCCGAGGTGGTGGGGATCGCTTCGCAGCCATTCTGGCTGCACTGGCGCGACGGCAAGCGGGAGCGTCGGCACGCCCCGGACTACTTCGTACGCCGCACGGACGGCTCGGCGGTGGTTATCGACGTCCGCGCGGATGAGCGGATCGAGCCGAAGGACGCGGAGGCGTTCGAGGTGACGCGGATCGCCTGTGCTCAGGCGGGGTGGGGGTTCGAGCGGGTCGGCGCGCCGGAGGCGGTTCTGCTGGCGAATGTTCGGTGGCTATCGCGCTACCGGCATCCGCGTTGCCTGCACCGCAGGGCCACGAACCGGCTTCTGGAGGTCTTCGCGACGCCGGGCCCGCTGCTGGCCGGGGCTGATACGGCTGGGGACCGGTTTGCAACGCTGCCCGCGCTCTTCCATCTGCTCTGGCGCCAGGAACTGGCTGCTGAGGATCTGTCGGTTGAGCTGTTGGGGCCGCGCACGGTCGTGCGCCTGTCTGGTGGAAGTACTCCGTGAGCGGGACGGGACGGTGGGTTCCACCGACAGCGCGGATCGGGGAGTTCCCTGTGTCGGCAGCTGAACAGGCTCGCTGGTGGGAGGGGCACATCCTGGAGGTCCTGCAGGGTCTGCCCCCGGATGCTCCGGATGGGGCTGTTCCCCGTCCGGAGTTCGACCCGAGGCAGACCTCGCTGGCTCAGCGCGAGGTGGCCAAGGCGGCGGAGCTGACGGCAGTTGGGCACACGGTGACGGCCAGCGGCATCAAGCAACGGCGGCAGCGTTACCAGCGCGACGGGCTGGTCGGGCTGGCGGACGGCCGGTCGGCCAAACAGATGCCGGCCTTCGGTACGGTCGACCCCGCGGTGGTGGAGGCGATGCGGCAAGCGATCGCCGAGGCTGCCGACGCGTCGTCGAGGACCATCGGATTCATCGTCTGGCGGACGAAGCAGATCCTGGCTGACCGAGAGGACACCGCCGCCGTCGAGATGCCCTCTCGGGCCACGCTCTACCGGCTGTTCGACAAGCTGGCCACGGGCACGCACGCCACCGGATCAGCCCGCACCCGCCGCTCGATCGCCTTGCGGCCGCCTGGGCCGTTCGGGGAAGTGCCGGCCAGCGCGCCGGGCGAGCTGATGCAGATCGACTCCACCCCGCTGGATGTGCTGGTTCGGCTGGATGACGGGATCGCCGAGAAGGTCGAGCTGACGGCGATGGTCGACATCGCGACCAGGTCGATCACCGCGGCAGTGCTGCGGCCGACCACCAAGGCCGCCGACGCCTCCGCATTGCTGGCCCGCAGTGTCACCCCCGAGACGATGCGCCCGGGCTGGTCGGAGGCCCTGCGGATGTCTCGCTCGGTGCTGCCGCACCGGAGACTCCTGGCGTTGGACGACCGCCTGGAGCACGCGGCCGCACGGCCGGTGATCGTGCCAGAGACGATCGTCTGCGACCACGGCAAGGTGTTCATCTCGAACAACTTCCGCGCCTCCTGCCGCTATCTGGGCATCAACCTGCAACCTGCCCATAAAGCGACGCCTACCGACAAGGGCACGATCGAGAAGACACTGGGCTCGATCGCCACTCTGTTCGCTCAGTTCGTCGCGGGTTACACAGGCCGGTCGACGGACCGCCGGGGCCGGAAGCTGGAAGACGGGCCGCTGTGGTCGTTGCCCGAGTTGCAGAACCTTCTCGACGAGTGGATCGTCGCCGTCTGGCAATCCAGGCCACATGACGCTTTACGGGACCCGGACGCGCCGAAGCGAGCGTTCTCGCCGAACGAGAAGTACGCGGCGCTGGTGGAGTCCTGCGGCTATGTTCCGGTCCCGCTGAACGGCGAGGACTACATCGAGCTGCTGCCTGAGCGGTGGCAGGCGATCAACGCCTACGGCATCCGGATCAAGCACCGCACCTACGACGACGGCGAGCTGAACCCTATGCGCCGCCAGCACTCCGGGGTGATGGAGAAGAAGGGCTTGTGGGAGATCCACCACGACCCTTACGACATCTCCCGGATCTGGGTACGCGATCGCCGTCGTGAACGGTGGATCACCGTGTTCTGGAAACACCTGCACCGCGTCGGCGTCCCCTTCGGCGAAATGGCCTGGGACCACGCCTGCGAACAGGTTCCCGGCGGCACCGAGGAACAGATCGCGGACGCCACGGCAGCACTACTGCGGCGAGCCCATGACGGCCCATCCCCAGAGAAGGACCGTCCGGCCAAGCGTTCCCGCCGCGATCGCCGCGTCGCCGCCCGCACCCGCGCCACCACCGCCGACCGGCCGATTTTCGACCCGCCTGCCGCCGAGACCCCGGTGGATGAAGCGGCGGACACCGAGCTGGCCAAGGTCATCCCACTGGGCCTGTTCGACCCGCTCGCGAACCCCTGGAGGCGCCCGTGACCATCCCTGAACCGGCAGGCCGGGATACTGCCCTGCAAGAGGCCGATGCCGTGGCCAACCGGCAGCTCACCACCCTGGAGGGATGGCGGCGGTTCGTCGACGGCCCGCCCGAACCTCCGGCTCTGCTGTCTCCCGGCCAGTCGCGAGGGCTGTCCCCGACCGGGCGGGCTCTCTACGACGAGGACCGACTCAACCATCACGCCCGGATGCTCGTCGTCGCCACCTCGTTCGTCGAGAAGACGGTGGTCTGCGGCCGTCGGCTGGTCCTGCTCAACCGTCATGCGATCAGCGCTCGCCGCGGTCTGATGGTCTCCGGCCTGCCCGGCACAGGCAAGACCAGCGCCATCACCCAGCTCGGGCTCGCCCATGAACTCCTCGACCGGGCCCGCCATCCGAACGTTGCCGACCGCATCCCGGTGCTCTACATCACCGTCCCGCCCGCCGCGACCGCCCGCATGGTCGCCGCCGAGTTCGCCCGCTTCCTGGGCCTGCCGGTCAGGCCCCGGTCGAACATGACGGACATCATCGAGGCAGTGGTCGGCGTCTGCACGGACACCCGCACCGGGCTGGTCCTCGTGGACGAGATTCACAACGTTTCGCAGGTCACACGGGCTGGCGGCGAGGTCTCAGACACCTTGAAGTATTTCTCCGAACGCATCCCTGCGACGTTCGTCTACGCGGGCATCGGCCTCGAAACCAGCGAACTCCTGGCAGGCACCCGAGGTGCCCAGATCGCCGGCCGCTTCACCCTCGTCCCCACCCGCCCATTCCCCTACGGCGACGAGTGGAAGGGGCTGGTGGCAACCATGGAGGAGACCTTGCTCCTGCATGATCACCCGCTGGGCAGCCTGGTCAAGCTGGACCGCTACCTTCATAACCGAGCCGACGGCATGATCGGTGCGTTGTCCCACGCCATCCGGGGCGCCGCGATCGACGCGATCCTCAACGGGACGGAACGCGTGACCAAGGAGGGGCTCGACGCGATCCCCCTGGACCACGCCGCCGAAACCCCCAGGAAGCTGCTGAAGGACGCGGTCACCCGGTGACCGAAGCTTTCCCGGGACGTCTGGCCCGGCTTCCCATCCAGGTCTCACCGCGTCTCGGTGAGGGAACCGATTCCTTCATCCGACGCCTCGCCCGGGCCAACCACCTCAGGCCCAGCTACCTGCACGGATTCCTCTGCGGACCGCCATTCTGGTTCGGCAAGCCGCGCGTCGAACGCCTCGCTGACGTCACCGGGCGCATGATCGCAAACCTGGAGCAGGCGCTGCTCGATGTGAGTACTCCGCGCCGCCGCTATCGGCCAGGGCCGGGAAGGGCACACCTCGCAAGCATGCAGCCGGACCTCTACCTCCAGCTGCATGACGCCGCCCGCGACGAGGGCCTGACCCTCCGGCAGCTCGCCGACCGCTACGGCGTCCCGAAGAAATCCGTCCGAGAGACCCTCACCCGCAACCGGCCCCTGTCCCGCGACCTCCCGCCTCATCCGATCCCAGTGACTCGTCCGGTCGCGCCGTTGATCGACACAATGCTCGACGTGGGCCTCGGCACCCGAGACATCTGGACCGCGTTGATGGACGACCACGACACGTCCGTCTCCTACGCGACGCTCAGTCTCTACATCTCCAAACGCCGCCGCCACCTTGCCTGGCTCCAGCAACAGTGGGAGATCGCGAAACAGCGTCGCAGGTCCCCCACGCCTCAGCGAACAGCCAGTTCGCTACGGCCCATCCCACCATCTGTTCGAGCGCCGACCATCCCAATGAAGACAGTCCCGCCGGGCTTGGGCGACGGGCCATCCTTCACTTCATCAGATCTGGGACGATGAACCAACAAACAGTCGAGAGGTACATAGGGGGCAGTGGTGGCTGACTACAAGAGCGAAGTCCGGCCGAGCGTGATCACCGACTTGGAGACCAAGGCATCCAAGGAAAACTACGGCAAATACCTCAAACGGCTAACTTTGCGGAAGCTCCGGGGGTTCACGGATCGAGAGGTCACCTTCGACTTCCCCGTCACCGCGCTGGTCGGGCCGAATGGCGGAGGCAAAACCACCGTCCTGGGGGCGGCGGCGCTGGCTTACAAGAGTGTTTCACCGGGACGATTCTTCGCCAAGAGCGGCAAGTACGACGCCAGCATGCAGAACTGGTCGATCGAGTATGAGCTCATCGACAAGGAGCACACGCCGCGCCTGTCGGTCTCACGCACCGCCAGCTTCAAGCAACTGAAGTGGAACCGCACCGCCCTGGAACGCGAAGTGCTGGTGTTCGGAGTCGAGCGGACTCTGCCCGCCACGGAGCGGTCCAAGCTCAAGGCCGCCATCGGCGGGTCCTTCGCCGCCGCCCGCGAAGTGACCCTTGATCCCGAGGTCACGCAGCATGTCGCAAAGATCCTGTCCAAGCCGATTGAGGGATTCCGGCAGCTCTACGTGGACACTGCGGGCAAGGTCTCGCTCTTCTCCGGGCTTACCCCTCGGGGGGACGGGTACTCCGAGTTCCACTTCGGTGCCGGCGAGGCCAGCGTCATCCGGATCGTCGCCGAGGTCGAAGCGGCCTCGCCCGGGGCCATGATCCTCATCGAGGAGATCGAGAACGGCCTGCACCCGATGGCCACTCAGCGCATGGTTGAGTACTTGATCGGCGTTGCCCACCGCAAGTCCTGCCAGGTCATCTTCACCACGCACTCCAACGACGCGCTCGCGCCGCTGCCTTCCAAAGCCATCTGGGCAGCCCTTCAGGGCAACGTGATTCAGGGGAAGCTCGACGTCAAAGCCCTGCGGACCATCACCGGACAGATCCAAGCCAAGCTCGCAATCTTCGTCGAGGACGCCTTCGCCGAACTCATGGTCCTCACCGCTCTGCGCAGCCATGGTGGCATCGAGCTCGACGAGGTCAAAGTGCATGCGATGGGAGGACACGACCCAGCCATCAAGGTCAACACCCATCACAACATTGACCCCACTGCAACCTATCCGTCGATCTGCATCCTCGACGGCGACCAGGACGAACGCGCCAACCCGGATAAGGGGATCTTCACGCTCCCTGGATCCAGCTATCCCGAAGCTCACGTGTTGGAACGGGTGTTGGACTGTCTCGACGAGGAAGCAGGTCGACTCGCGTTTGCCCTCCATCTCGACCTGCACGACCAAGAGCGAGTGAAGAAGGTTGTAAGGGGACGCGCGCTGACCAACTGGGACAGACACATGATCTGGGAACAGATCGGCGGCGACCTGGACTTCACCTCCGGCCACATCGTCAAGGGCGCGTTCCTGACGACCTGGGCCCGGAGGTTCCCCGAGGAGGTCAAGGCTTTGGTCGAGGCAATCGGCGACAAGCTTCCCCGCCGGGACGGCAACCAGCCGTAAAGTCGACAGAACCGGGTTGTGCCCACCCCGGGGGCACCCCGGCTGTCCGAGAACCGTCTCATTCAACATAGTCCGCGCAGGTCAGCGCGAGACGGGCGCCTAACTTCATTGAGACAGGACAGCATTGATCTCTCGCAGCGAAGGTTGAGCATTGTCACCGAAGGTTGGTGACCGCTAGGTTTTCTCACTGAAGGTTGAGTGATCATTTAAGGCTGACTGTCTGGGGAGACGGTGGGGGAACCGTTACGCGCGTACGGCGATCCCGTGCTGGGCGCCTTTGACCTGGACTTCTTCGACAGCGGCCGGCGTCGTCGCACCGCGTTGGGCTCCGGGTGGGGTGTCCGGTTCGAGGACGTAGCGCCCGTACGCGGGTTCCGGTGGAACAAAGGTGACCGCAGCTTCGCGGGCTGGTACTACGCGGTGACCACCGGCGACCATGTGGGCTACGAGTCGTGGCTGGAGCGGGATCGGCTGATCCTACTGGACTTCGCACCGGACGTGGTGGGGATCGCCTCACAGCCGTTCTGGCTGCACTGGCGCGAGGAGGCAGAGAAGCGGCGGCACGCGCCTGACTACTTCGTACGGCTGGCCGACGGACGCGCCCGCGTGGTCGATGTCCGTGCCGAGGACGATGTAGACGAGCGGACCGCGGAAGCGTTCGCCGCGACCGAGCGGGCCTGTTCGGCGGTGGGCTGGGAGTTTGCGCACGTCGGTGTCCCGGATCCGGTGTTCATGGCGAATCTGCGGTGGCTGGCCCGTTACCGGCACAGGCGGTGCGGCCGTGAGACCGACATCGTCGAGCGTCTGGTGGAGGTCTTCCGGCAGCCTCATGGGCTGCGGGCGGGAGCAAAGGAGGCCGGGGACGTCCTGCGTGTCCTGCCGGCGCTGTTCCACCTGATGTGGACCGGGGTACTACGCGCTGACCTCGGCGGGCCTTGCTGACCGGTGGCACGGTGGTGCACACGTCGGATGGAACAGCCATCGGGCCTCAGTTCGAGAGTCGGAGCCGTGGCTTGCTGCTGCGTCCGCGGCCGGGCACGCGCGGCGAAGGGAGCCAGATGCGCAGATTGTCGAGGCCGGCGGCGATCCGAGTGGGCGATCGGGTCCGGTTCGCCGGACAAGTGCGGGCGGTGCTCGCAGTGTCCGCCCGGGCGGTGACGCTGGCAGAGGAGGACGATTCACCGCGGGAGATTCCGCTGGCGGTGCTGCTGGGCGATGAGAGCTTCGAGGTGCTCAGCAGCCCGGCGCGGATGCCGCTGCCGCCGGTGTCGCTGCTGGAGGCGCTTCCGGAGCACGCGCGGGAGAAGGCTCTGTGGTGGGAGGGCCACATCCTGGAGGTCCTGCACGGCGTCGATCCGAACGCGGAGGAGGATGCTGGCCGCAGGCTTCTCGCCGTCCGGACGCACCCTCGCCATTGCCACCAGCAGCGACCTCACACTCTGGACCCGTCCGGCTCCCGAAGTAGACCCAACGCACGAGGTCCGGGCATGACGCGTGAAGATCTCGCCGCGCTGCTCGGTGAGCAGACAACGGCATGTGGTCCAGCGCGCGACGCCCTACTCAGCGGAGGCGCCTTTGTCATCTGGGACGGCTTGGTCCCCGCCAGCCAGGTCATGCACACCTACCGGACCAGGCTTCGGATCACCCAGAAGCGCGGTCAGCAGACACAAGCCCTTGCAGAAACCGTCAACATCCTCGACCAGACGGGAGACGTCCTTCTCCGGATCGGCCGCATCGACGCCGCCGACGCGTCGTGGACGTTCATGCTCTTCCTCGACGCCACGACTACAGCAGTAGTCGCCTGCACTGGGGTGGCCCGGGCGACGCCCACCACGAATCCGGCCTCGAGTCGAAGCGGCATTGACCCCGAATAATGCGATATGAGTCTGTGCCGTGCTGGGTTACTGAGGTTGTAGGCGTGGTGTCGTCAGTGTGAGACCGGTCCCGGTGAGATATCCGTCGATGATGTCGCTGCGGTATTGGATCTGGCGGAGGCCGTGCCGTAGCCGGCGGATGAGGTGGTCGGGGTCGGTGAAGGCGGTGTTGGCCTGGGTGGTCCGACGGAGTACTGACCAGATGCCTTCGACGGGGTTGAGGTCGGGTGCGTAAGGCGGCAGGTGGTAGGCGGTGATCCAGTCCTGTGCGTCGATGAAGGCCCGCATGCGGCGGTCTTTGTGGACGTTCAGGTTGTCCCATATGAGGACGATGGGTCCGTCGAGCTGCTGGTGGGCGGCGATGAGGAGGTCGCGGTACTCGGTCCAGGCGAAGCTCTTGCGGCCACCGCTCTTGTGGTCGGTATGCCGTTTGGGCCGGTAGATCAGGCGGGAGCGTTCGCCGGGCTGGTAGCAGCACAGGGCTGCCACGGAGAAGCGACGCTGGGAACGACCCCGGACGCGGATGACCGGGGTGGATCCGCGTCTGCCCCACGTGCGTGAGGTCGGCGGCGTCATCGAGAATCCGGCCTCGTCTTCGAAGACGATCCAGGCCCCGAGCGCCGCCGCGGTGGTTCCAGGTGCCGCCACACCTCCTTCACCCAGCCGGCGACGGCTGCCTCGTCGCGCTCGACGGCACGACGGGCCGGAACCTGGTGGCTCCAGCCACGGCGCCGCAGCATCTGGGAGATCCCCGACAGCGTCATGGACTTATGGAACCGTCGGCCGATCAACGTCCTGATCCGGGCGAGCGTCCACCGCTGGTCCGGCCAGCCGTGAGCGACCGGCCCCTTGGCCAACTCCTCCTCGAGCACCGCGAACAGTCGGTCATTCAGCTTCGGACGGGACACCGGGCCGCGGGAACGGACCGCGTCCTGGCCGGCCTCCCGCCAGGACCGCCGCCACCGCTGAACCGACCGGACGCTGACCCGTAACTCCTTCGCGATCTCCGTACTGCCACGTCCGTCGGCGAACATGGCGACCGCTTCCATCCGGACCCGCTCGCGAAATGCTTGCCTCTCCGCGGTCAGACCCCCACCCTGCGGATACCTCATACCTCCGGCATACCGCGACGATCACCAACCGTCAGCCCCTACGACAAGACGACTTCAAGGTCAGTAGTTGTCACCTGATGGGGGTCTGACCGGATCTTTCGTGGTCTAGGTGCCGTGGTTGTTGTCACCAAATCGCCGTGCCACCTGTCAACAAGGGCGTATTGCCAGTCTTGTTGTCAACCCCTCCGAAGATCCCTGACCCGCGGTCAGGAGCTGTGGACGACTTCGAAGGGGGCGCACACAATCAGTGTTCTGCTACCTCCCAGACCAGATCGCCGGCGTCGTCCACGACAGCGACGCATCCCTCTTCAGTGCCGCCGAGGGCGGCATGCCGGAGCAGGGCCGAGGTCCCTGATTCGAGTGCGGCAGCGATGTCCTGGAGCATGAAAACCACCGAACCCCACAGCGGTGCCCCGAGCACCCACGTCTCGTGGTTCCACAGGAAAACTGAGCCATAGGAATCGCCGAGCCGCAGGTCGACGATGAGTCCGTCACCGCCAGGACTCATCGCGATCGGCAGGAACGACGGCAGGAACCGCGGTTCTGGTTCGCCGTTCGCATCGAAGGAGGCCCCTTCCTGTTCCGCGACCAGCAACCAGATCTCTCTCGTTTCCAGGGCTTCCTCCAGGCCCACCGGTGCAAACGATCCAGGGATCCAGTAGTCGGCGCTGACACGGTCCAGGGTCCACCACTCGTGCACTTCGGTGGGAAGTGCTACCTCAAGATCCGCCTCGACCGCACGGAGTTGACCCTCGTCCGCAGCCGCCCTTACGGGGGCCCTCTGCAGACGATCTCTGCACCAGGCGTCGATACGATCCCACGACTTCCGCACTTCATGATCAATCGAGGTCATGGTCGAAAGTCTCTCAAGGAGCTCTGACAGGTACGCTCGGCACCCGCGAAGCATCTCCGGCAAGTGCAGGTCAGGGAGCCGAGTCAGTTGCGATGGCATAGCCGATCGCGGCGGCGGCTTCGGCGATGCCCGCCAGGGATACCTTGTCGTTCAAAGCGGTGACCACGTCCTGGGTCAGTGGGCGAAGGGCATACACGTGGCGCACCGCCTCGATGTCGACCGGGATCTCGTAGTAGTCCTCAGCGAACTTCTGGAATGCCGTCGGCGATGCGTCGACCAGCAGGTTGAACAACCAACCCGAGCCGTCAGGGTCGTCGCTGTCCTCAGGGAAGTCGATCACTCCCGCCCGCCAGTGCTCGCTTCCCGCCTCACGCCACACGCAGGCCGTCACCACCGGCATTCCGTCGTCCGTGAAGGCCGGCTCTTCAACGCAACTGCGGAACACCTCGGGAACCGAGTCCACGACGCCTGGCCAAGGCTCGTCGTCGACATAGGGACTCATCGCCGACTCATGGTCGAAGCCCCGGACATATGCGCCCGCCGCGGAGAAGATGACGTCGAACTCGTCCCCCGAGCCGTTGCTCATGGAGGCTATCTCCTCCGTCTCGGACCAGGTCCGGCTGAATGAGTAGTAACGCTCACCGTCAGGATTCAGCACGGTCTCAAGCATGGCCAACGACCGACACCGGTCGCGCAGCGTCGGGATATCAGGAAGGGCCTCGGCAACGTCGTGAACGGTCATGCGGCCCATCCAAGCGCACGCCACCGACAACAGATCGCACGTTCGCCGAGCGGCAGACCGCGCGATCAATCGCTCAACCTTCGGTGAGAAACGCTCAACCTTCACTGCGACAGGTCACGTCCCGTCTCATCCTGTTGAGGTGTTCGGGCGTTCACTCGTCGGCCACAGCTCGGCCACCCGCGCCGCGCCGCCCCGTTCGAGCCAGGTGGCGAAGTCCAGCAGGCCGGGATGGCGGGCACGCAGGGACGGGATGTCCGCCTGCCAGAGGCCCCGCTCGGAGGCGAAGGCCCGCGCGCCGTCGGGGGTCAGGCCCAGTGCGTCCGGGGGGACCTGGCGGTAGCGGACCTCGCGGCCGAGGCTGCGGGCGATCATCTCGACCGTCCGCGCGGGGGTGAGCTCGTCCCCGGCCAGTTCGAGCGCCCGGCCGAGATAGTCGTGCGGCTTCGCGAACGCCAGGGCCGCGAAGGCGCCGATGTCGGTGGCGGCGATGAGCTGGACCGGCGCGTCCGGCGGGAAGAGGTGGATCAGGACGCCGTCCACGATGCCGCCCACGGGTAGTCCGGGGATGGTGTGGTTCTCCATGAAACGGACGGGGCGCAGGACCGTGGCCGGCAGGCGGCTCGCACGGAGGTGGCGTTCGATCTGCCACTTGCTCTCCCAGTAGGGGACGCCGGTCCCCCGCTCGGCGCCGCCGACCGAGGCGAACACGAAGTGGGCGACACCGGCCGAGGCCGCGGCGTCGACCAGGGCGCGGCCCCGGCGGATCTCGCGCTCGGCGTCCAGGTCGTCGGGCGTGACCCCGAAGACGCCGTGGACGCCCTCGACCGCCGCGGTCAGGGAGTCCGGGTCGTCGAGGTCTCCGGTACGGAGTTCGGCACCGGCCGCCGCGAGCGCCTTCGCCGCGGGGGCCGAGGGGTCGCGCACGAGGGCGCACACCGGGCGGCCCGCGGCGAGGAGATGAGTGGCGGTGGCTCCACCCTGCCGTCCGGTCGCGCCGGTGACGAGGACGGTCGGGGTGGTGGTGCGCACAGCGCTCTGGGGGCTCACGGATGCTCTCGCTTCGTTAAGATGAGACTGTCTCGGGAAAGCGTTCCGGAGAAATATATTGAGACTGTCTCGACTTAGCAAGTGAGGTCACGCATGGGCACCGCCGGACCCGACGCGTCTGCCGCACCCGACGGACCCACGCCCCGCCGCCGGATGCGCGCCGACGCGCGCCGCAACTACGAACGGCTGCTCACCGAAGCGGGCGCGGCCTTCGCCGAGCACGGCACCGGCGCGTCACTGGAGGACATCGCCCGCCGCGCGGGCGTGGCCAACGGCACGCTGTACGCCCACTTCCCCACCCGCCAGGCCCTGTTGGAGGCGCTGCTGGGCGACCGCATGCGCGCGCTCGCCGCGACCGCGCACGAGCTGATGGACCACCCGTCGCCGCACGAGGCCCTGTTGCTGTGGGCGCGTACGGCGATAACGCACACGACCGCGTACCGAGGTCTCGCCACCTCGCTGATGCGCGCCCTGGAGGACGAGACCTCCGAGCTGTACGCGGCCTGCCGGTCGGTGCTCGACGCGGGCGAGCGGTTGCTCGGGCGGGCCCAACGGTCCGGTGACGCACGCGAGGACGCCACGGCCGCGGACCTCTACGCCCTGGTCAACGCGGTCGCGTGGGCCGGTGAGCAGACGTCGGCGGCGCAGGCCGAACGGCTGCTGTCGTTCGCGATGGAGGGGCTGCGGCGGGCGTAGCCGTGGGGCGCGGGGGCGGTCATCGCG
This sequence comes from Streptomyces sp. NBC_01508, assembly GCF_045040315.1. Taxonomy (NCBI): domain Bacteria; kingdom Bacillati; phylum Actinomycetota; class Actinomycetes; order Kitasatosporales; family Streptomycetaceae; genus Streptomyces; species Streptomyces sp. NBC_01508. Next base: position 1,482,287 of record NZ_CP109419.1, read on the forward strand.
GGGGCACGGTGAGCGTCCGGCCGTGGGCCGTGCCTTCGACCGCGTCCACGTAGACGCGCGCCACATCGGCCGCCGGGGTGCCGGGCGCGGGGTCCCTGCCCAGGGCGGCCAGCGTCTCCCGTACCCAACCCGGACCGACCGCGTTCAGCCGTACACCGCGCGGCATTTCGACCGCCGCCGCGTGGACGAAGGACTCCAGCCCGGCGTTGACCAGATGTCCGAGCGAGCTTCCCGGTACGGGCTCCGCGAAACGGCCGCTCGTGAGGGTGAGGGAGCCGCCGTCGCGTACGTGGGCGAGAGCCCGCCGTACGAGGTCGACCTGGCCGATCAGTTTGCCGTCGAGGCCGGTCCAGAAGTCGTGGGACGGCGCGGTCAGCGGGGCCATCGCGCCGCTCGCCGCGCAGCACACGATCGCGTCCAGCGGACCGGCCGCTTCGAGCAGGGCGTCGACCGAGGCCGGGTCGGTCAGGTCGACGCGCAGTGGGCCGCGTCGCGCGGCACGCAGCACTTCGTACGTCTCGTCCCGCACGGCCAGCGCGTCGGCGACCGCGCCTCCGATGGTGCCCGTGGCACCGATCACCAGAATTCTCATGGCGCCATGCTGCGACGGCCCGGCGGTCGTACCCATCCCTCCGCCAAGACCACCCCTGACAGGTACAGGCTGGACGGGCGGCGCGCCCCGATACTGGAGCGCATGGAGACACACGCGGACCTGGGCGAGTTCCTGCGGTCACGGCGGGCTCTGCTCCGGCCCGAGGACACTGGGCTGCCGACGTACGGGGGAGGCCGCCGCCGGGTGCCGGGGCTGCGCCGCGAGGAGTTGGCGCAGCTCGCCGGGGTGAGCGCGGGCTACTACACGCGACTTGAGCAGGGGCAGAGCCCGAACGCGTCGGACTCCGTGCTCGACGCCGTCGCACGCGTGCTGCGCCTGGACGGGGACGAACGAGCCCACCTGTACTCGCTGGCCCGCCCACGGCCCAAGCCGCCGCGCCGGGAGGCGGCGCCCGAGCGGGTGCGTCCCGGCGTACGGATGATGATCCGGTCGTTCGGAGACGTACCCGCCCTGGTGCTCGGGCGCTTCGGCGACATCCTCGACTGGAATCCGGCGGCGCACGCGCTGCTCGCCGGGCATCTCGGCATCGGCTCCCCGGACCGGCCCGGCGACCGTCCCAACATCGCCCGGCTGGTGTTTCTCGACCCGCGTACGCGGGCGCTGTACGGCGACGGGGGTGACCGGGGCAACCGCGACGACCGCGGTGAGTGCGGTGACCGTGGTGACTGGACGCGTAAGGCCCGCGCCACCGTCGCCGATCTGCGCCTGATCGCGGGCCGTTTCCCCGACGACCCCGGCCTGACCGGGCTCGTCGACGAACTGACCCTCGTCTGCCCGGAGTTTGCCGAGTTGTGGGCCGCGCACTCGGTCGGCGACTGCGGCACGGACACGCGTACGTACCGGCACCCGACCGTCGGCACGATGACGCTGATGGTCGAATTCATGACCCTGCCGAACGACGCGGGCCAGCGCGTGGCCGTGTACGGCGCCGAGCCCGGCTCCCCGTCCGAGGCGGCGCTCGGGCTCCTCGCCGCTACGTCCGCTTGAGGACGCGGTACTTGACGTGGGTGGCGCCGGGGGTGTCCAGCGCACGGATCGGTTCCAGGTCGTGCGCGCCCGGCCCGAGGCTGTCGAAGAGCCGGAGACCGGCGCCCAACAGCACGGGGATCACATGCGGTTGCAGCTCGTCCACGAGACCGGCCCTCAGATACTGCTGGAAGGTGTCGGTGCCGCCGGCGATGTCGACGTTACGGCCGCCGGAGACGGCTTTGGCCAGGTCGAGCGCGCTGTGGATGCCGTCGGTGACGAACGTGAAGCTGGTGCCGCCTTCCTTGACGACGGTGGGCCGTGGCCGGTTGGTAAGGACGAAGACCGGTGCGCGGAACGGTGGGTTGTCGGCCCAGTGCCCCTCCCCCGAGTCGTACATGAGCCGCCCCATGACCACGGCGCCGGTCGCCTCGAACCATTCGCGCATGATGTCGGAGTCCCGGTCGGCCTCCCCGCCGGTGAGGCTAGGGCGTGTTTCGAAAGTCCCGCCTGGCCGACGACGCCTGGCACGCGCACTCGCCGCGTTGTCGGAATCATCCAAGTACGTCCAGTACGAGAACGATCCTCCGCCTTGCGATCGCACGCACCAGACGCCGTCGGCCCCGCCCTTCGGGCGGACGGCGCTACTTTCGCAACACGCCCTAGTGCGCTCGCGCCAGCTGGACTGAGCGTGGATCCAGCCCGCCGATCCGTTCGGCGCTGCGCTCGTCCGACCGGCCGCCGTACGCGACGAGTTGCGCAGCCGGCTCTGCGCGGGCTATCTGGCGGACTTCGCCGAGCGGCTGGAGGGCGACGACGCCGCGCTGCGCGCCGAACTGATGGGGGCGCTGCTCATGGGCATCGGGGTGATGCGCTCGCTCGTCCGGGCACCCGCGCTGAGCGAGGCCACCTTCGAGGAGACGCGCGTGCTGGTGGCCCGGCTGGTCCACACGCTCACGGTCGGGGACGTGCCGCCCCCACGGCCTCGGGCGAGTCGCGAATCGTGATTCACCCCTCGCGACTCGCGACTCGCGACTCTTCGTCAATGTCCGCCCCGTCCGGCCCCACCCAACTCGCCGAACACCACGGGCCGGGCCAGGATGGGCAACGAGGTGCGTACGCGCGCCGGGCCTCCGGGCAGCACGGCCACGGCCTCACGAATGGCGCACCCCAATCGCCCTGTCATCTCACATATGAGATAACGTGGCAGCCATGGCAGACGACTACCTCGTACGCATCGGCAAGCTCATCCGTGACGCCCGCCAGCACAGGGGCTGGACCCAGACCCAGCTTGCCGAGGCACTGGCCACCAGCCAGAGCGCCGTGAATCGCATCGAACGCGGCAACCAGAACATCAGCCTTGAGATGATCGCGCGCATCGGTGAGGCGCTCGACAGTGAGATCGTGTCCCTCGGATACTCCGGGCCGATGCACCTGCGGGTGGTCGGCGGACGCCGGCTCTCCGGCTCCATCGACGTCAAGACGAGCAAGAACGCCTGCGTGGCGCTGCTCTGCGGTTCGCTGCTCAACAAGGGGCGTACGGTCCTGCGGCGGGTGGCGCGTATCGAGGAGGTCTACCGGCTCCTCGAAGTGCTCAACTCCATCGGTGTACGCACCCGTTGGATCAACGACGGCATGGATCTGGAGATCGTGCCGCCGGCGGAGCTGGACATGGCCGCCATGGACGCGGAGGCCGCTCGGCGTACCCGCTCGATCATCCTGTTCCTCGGCCCGCTGCTGCACCGCATGGACAACTTCCTGCTGCCGTACGCGGGCGGCTGCGACCTCGGTACGCGCACCATCGAGCCGCACATGATCGCGCTGCGCCGCTTCGGTCTGGACATCACGGCGACCGAGGGGCTGTACCACGCGGTGGTCGACCGCTCGACATCGCCGAACCGGCCCATCGTGCTGACCGAACGCGGCGACACGGTCACCGAGAACGCCCTGCTGGCCGCCGCCCGGCACGACGGTGTCACCGTCATCCGCAACGCGTCGTCCAACTACATGGTCCAGGACCTGTGCTTCTTCCTCGACGCGCTCGGGGTACGGGTCGACGGCGTAGGCACCACCACGCTCACCGTGCACGGCGTGCCGAGCATCGACACCGATGTGGACTACTCCCCCTCCGAGGACCCGGTCGAGGCGATGAGCCTGATCGCCGCCGCCGTCGTCACCGAGTCCGAGCTGACGATCCGCCGGGTACCGATCGAGTTCCTGGAGATCGAACTCGCGGTGCTGGAGGAGATGGGCCTCGACCACGACCGTACGCCCGAATACCCGGCGGACAACGGGCGTACGCGGCTGGTGGACCTGACCGTACGGCCCTCGAAGCTGGAGTCGCCGATCGACAAGATCCACCCGATGCCCTTCCCGGGCCTGAACATCGACAACGTGCCGTTCTTCGCGGCGATCGCCGCCGTCGCGCAGGGCACCACCCTGATCCACGACTGGGTCTACGACAACCGCGCCATCTACCTGACGGACCTCAACCGCCTCGGCGGCCGGCTCCAACTCCTGGACCCCCACCGGGTCCTGGTGGAAGGCCCGACCCGCTGGCGCGCGGCGGAGATGATGTGCCCACCGGCACTGCGCCCGGCCGTGGTCGTGCTGCTGGCGATGATGGCGGCGGACGGCACGTCGGTGCTGCGCAACGTGTATGTGATCAACCGGGGTTACGAGGATCTGGCGGAGCGGCTGAACTCGGTCGGCGCGCAGATCGAGATCTTCCGCGACATCTGAACCGGCGGTACCGCCGCAATCGGCCCGACCTGCTGTCCAGCGGGTGAGGCAGGTGTGCGGCGGCATCTCTGGGACTTCTCTGGGACTTCTCTGGGACTTCTCTGGGACGTTGGGCCCTCGACGGGCCACGCTCCCCATACATCGAGGCCCGCTGCTTTGCGGCGATTGCTCAAGGTCACGGCCGGCACCCCCGCCGGGTTCGAAAGGGCGACCGCAGGCTGTCCATTGACTTCCGCTAGATTGCGGCACGCACTCGATTCCCTCTGAAGGAGGTCCCTTGTGGGCACGTTGAAAGCAGATGAGGTCCCGCATCACCTGACAGCGTCGTACGCCACGGGCTTCGGTGAGGAAGGAAGGGCATGGATCGCCGGACTGCCGGCCCTCGCGGCGAACATGCTGGAACGCTGGGAGCTGGAACGGGACGGCACAGCAGGAGCCGGGGAAGCCTCACTGGTGCTGCCGGTGCTGCGCCCCGACGGCACGCCCGCGGTCCTCAGACTCCAGATGCCCAGACAGGAGACCACCGCCGCACTGATCGGCCTCCGTACCTGGAACGGTAACGGGATGGTACAGCTGCTCGATCACGACCCTGTGAGCAGCAGCATGCTCCTGGAGCGCCTTGACGGAGCGCGCACGCTGGCCTCGATCAGCGACGACGACGTGGCGATGAGAACCCTCGCCGAGCTTCACGCGCGGCTGGTCGCTGTCCCCGCGGCGCGGGGGCTGCGCGGTCTCGGCGACATCGCCTCCGAGATGCTGGAGCAGGTCCCCCAGGCGATCACGAAGCTGGCCGACCGGGCCGACCGTCGACTCCTGCGGAACTGGGCATCGGCGGTGGCCGAACTGGTCGGCGAGCCCGGAGACCGGATGCTGCACTGGGACCTGCACTACGACAACGTTCTCGCCGCACAGCGCGAGCCGTGGATCGCCATCGATCCCGAGCCACTCGTCGGCGACCCGGGATTCGATCTGTGGCCCGCCCTGGACAGCAGGTGGGACGACGTCGTCGCGAAGGGCGACACCCCGGGCATCGTGCGGCGCCGCTTCGACCTGCATACCGATGTCCTCGGCCTGGACCGCGCACGGGCGACCGGCTGGACGCTGGGGCGGCTGCTGCAGAATTCACTCTGGGACATCGAGGACGGCGAGACCCGGCTCGCCCCGTCCTCCGTCACGATCGCGGAATCGCTACTCAACCGATAACCCCTGGGCTGGGACAGGGTAGTTGGAACCGACGTGATCTGGTGACCTTGCCGTTGCGGCCTTACGAGACACGCTTGGACGACGAGCTGACCCGAGCTGGTAGCGCGCTCGGCGAGGCCGTCCATGACCTTGGCTCCAAGGTTGAGAGTTCTCACCGAAGACGGGGATCAGGCCCGGCGGCGTCGGTAGTACGCATAGGTGAGAACCAGAAGCAGCGGACCCCACAGGTTCATCAGTCCGCTCATCGCCATCGCGAGGACGTTCCATCCCTCGTCGTACGGCCAGGCCGCCCTGCCGACGGTAGCGGCCTCGTACAGCCAGTGGATGCCGAGCCCGGTGAAGAAGAGGCCGCCCAGGGTCGCGGGGACGATCGCGGCGGCCGGCGGGATACGTCGCCCGCCCAGCTTCGGCACCCAGTGCGGAACGACCTCGCCCCACGGCCGGACCAGTCCGAAGCTGAGCAGCGCGAGGAGCTCGGTGAGGACCGTCAGTCCGATGACGTAAGGGGCGTTGAACCAGGCGGCGGGCATGGTCTCGCCGCCCATGCCGTACCCGAAACCGATCGGCAGCCGCCAGATGCCGACGGGCAGTACGACCAGCGGGATGGCGTGCGCGACGCGCTCCGCCCAGGCGGGCACGCTGCGCTGTACAAGGCCCGTCGTATCGGAACCCAGGTGCTGGTGCTTGGTTTTGATCATGCATCCAGCCTGCCGGGACGCATGACGATCCTCATCGGCTCGGAGAGCGACCTTGTTCCGCCGAAGGTCGGAGTACAAGATCACCCTCCGAGCTGATGAGGAAGGGATGTCGCGGCCTGGGGTCGCGACGAACTCGCCTACCGGGCAGCTCTCTTCGCAGGCGCCGAAGAGTCGACCACCCGATGCCGCTTGTCGAAGTGGTCCGCCGGCCGGGAAGCCAACCGCCAAGAGCGCGTGGACGCTCCCCCACGCGGACATCCGCGCCGCAACGGGGATCGTCGACTTCGGCGTTTACCTGTCCCTGCCGAGCGCCGCTTGGTCCCAGGGAGACTGATCACTTACACCCGTCTTGTCGAACTTGGCCAGCCGCCCTGGGCTTCCATGATCAAGGGGAAGCTTCAGCTGTGGCCACGTATTGGGTGTGGCTGGTAGGGCTGTTCCATCCGGGCGATCTCCTCGTCGGTCAGCGCTACGTTCACCGCTGCCACCGCGTCGTCCAGGTGGGCCGTTTTGGTGGCTCCCACGATGGGTGCGCTGATCACGGGCTTGCTCAACAGCCACGCCAGCGCGATCTGCGCCATCGGCAGCTCCCGCTCCTCGGCGACGGCCGCGACCGCGTCGACCACGTCGAAGTCGGCCTCCGTGTAGAACTGATCGGCCAAAGAGTCGTTCCCGGCACGAACGGTGCGCCGTTCGCCGCCCCGCCTGCGCGAACCCGTGAGCAGCCCGCGCGCCAGTGGGCTCCAGGGGATGGCTCCGACTCCTTCGTCGAGACAGAGCGGGATCATCTCCCGTTCCTCCTCCCGGTATACCAGGTTGTAGTGGTTCTGCATGGAGACGAACCTGGTCCGGTCCGCAGCCCGCGCGGTGTACTGCGCCTTGGCGAACTGATGGGCGAACATGCTGGACGCGCCGATGTAGCGAGCCTTCCCGGACTTCACGACGTCGTTCAACGCGTCCATGGTCTCCTCGATCGGAGTCTCGTAGTCCCAGCGGTGGATCTGGTAGAGGTCCACGTGGTCGGTCTTCAGCCGTCGCAGCGAGCCATCGATGCTCGCCATGATGTGCTTGCGTGACAGGCCGCTGTCGTTGGGGCCCGACCCCATGGGGAAGTAGACCTTCGTGGCGAGCACGTAGTCGTCGCGGTGCGGGAAGAGTTTACTGAGCAGCCGTCCGGTGATCTCCTCGCTCTGGCCCAGCGAGTACATGTCGGCGGTGTCGAAGAACGTGACACCGGCCTCGACCGCGCGCCGGACGATTGGCTCGGCCGCCTCCTGGCGGAGCATCCATTGCTGATCGTCCGGCTCGGGGTCGCCGTAACTCATCATCCCCAGGCCGATTCGTGACACGTTCAGGCCCGAGGTGCCGAGCCGGGTGTACTTCATATCGTCTCCCGTTGCTGTGTCTGGTCTTGTTGCCGGTGGATCGCGACCGCGCTGATGACCAGTGCGATGCCTGCGAGGTCCTGGTGGGTGGGGTGTTGGCCGAGCACGACCACGCCTATCCCGGTGGCGGTGGCCGGCAAGATGCTGAGATTGAGTGCGAAGGTGGACCGGCGCAGCCGGGTCATGGCCAACTGGTCGATCACGTAGGGGATGACCGAGGAGCAGATGCCGATGCCCAGGCCGGCGAGCAGCCAGCCGGGATGGGTGAAGGCCCCGGCTGCACCGCCGATACCGATGGGTGTCGCGACAGCGGCGGCGATCAGCATCGCGGCGCCGAGCTGATCGACAGGGCTCCACCCGTCGCCGTCGGCGTGGGTGCCGGCGGGCCTGGTGTTCGCGATGCGGTGGCCGAGGATCACATAGAGCACGAACAGCGCACAGTTCACGAAAGCGAAGATGAACCCGAGTGGTTCGTCGACAAACCGGATGTCCACGAGTGCGAATACGCCGCCCGCTGCGAGCACGAGTGCGAGAACATTGCGGCGGGTCCGTGCGCCGAGGGCGGCCAGCACGATGATCCCGAGGAACTCGATCGCGCCGACGGTGGACAGCGGGAGCCGCGCCACCGCCAGGTAGAACGTGGTGTTCATCGCGGCCAGCACCACACCGAGTCCGACCAGGATTCGGAACTGCTCCCACGACAGCCGCCTCATCAGCCGCCACGGCCGACGCCACACCGCGAACACCATGGCCGCGCTGGCTATCCGCAGCCAGGCGACTCCGAGCACGTTCACGTGGACGAACAGCAGTACGGCCATGGCTGGGCCGAGGTAGTGGAAGATCGCGCTGACGGCGAACAACGCCTGGGGCGGCACCTGTCTCAGGGGGAGTCGTACCGGGGGTGGCCGTTGGGCACCGCTCGGCGTCGGGATCGACTTCATGTCACTATCTTCCGAACAAGGGCCGCGAAAACGAATGGCTCTCTTAAGGTGAGAAGGGCCAAGTGCCTGGAAAATCAAGCTCGAATAGCGAGAACGCCTACGATGAGCGAATGCGCCTGCTTGACGCCGTCAACGTGCGGCTTCTGACCGAGCTGCACGGCGATCCACGCGTGTCCATGTCGGAGCTGGCCCGCCGGGTCGGGATGTCAGCGCCGGCGGTCACGGAACGGGTCCAACGCCTGGAAAGGGCCGGCGTCATCACCGGCTTCCGGATGAACATCGACCCGGCCGCGCTCGGCATGCCGGTGACCGCTCTTCTGCGCGTCCGGCCCGGACCCGGCCAGTTGCCGAAGGTCACCGAAGCCGCCCGCAGCACTCCACAGGTAGTCGAATGCCACCGGGTCACCGGGGAGGACTGCTTCTACCTCAAGGTCCACGCCCCATCCATCGAAGGACTTGAGGGGATCATCGACAGATTCCTGATCTTTGGCCAGACCACGACGTCGATCGTGGTGGCCACCCCTGTGCCGCCGCGCCCGCTACCACTCCCGGCACCCCCGGAGGGCAACTGGCCATGACATCTCGCCACTGGGAGGATTCCAGCGTGAAGCCGCCGGTCGCGGGCCTGGTGTGAGCGGCGGGTGGGGCACTCCAGGTGGGGTACTCGCCGAGAGGCGGCCCGATGGACGTGCGGAAAAAGGGCTACAACATCTCCAGGTACGTGATGAAGCGCACCCCGCACGGCTGTCCGACGGACCGTTCGCGTACGAACCTGCTCCGGGACCAGCGAGTGGTGGAATGCCTGAGCGGTTCCTGACATCCTTGCCCAGGCGGCAAGTTGAGTCGAGAGCGGTGATCGCACTGAGCTCAAGGCGGACCCCGGCGCCGGTGTGCCGGGGCGTGCAATGACTCGCCTCGTCAGTAACAGGCGTTCATTTGTCGCCGGGCGCGTCGGCGAACTCGCCGCCGATTTCCGCCAGACGCTCGACCGCGTAGGACGCGTCGAGCAGTGCCTCGGGGGTGTGGACGCCCCGGCGGTACGGCTTCGCCGCGCAGCCCGGGCAGTCGCTCGACACCGAGGTTCTTCAGACCCCGCGGGCGATCGTGGTCCCCAAGGGTCGCGGTGGAGGGCAGCGGTGGGCGGGGCTTCTCGCGGAACTTCGGCCTGGACACGATCGCCCGTCAACAGGTCAGGCGCCGTAGCCCTGTAATCGACAAACTCGTTGCGGCGTACGTCGACCACCCCGCGCCCCCCAAGTGGCTGCCGATCGAGGAATGAGCGCGAGGACGAGCCTGGCGGGGACAGGTTCCGCACCTCCACTTTGACGTCGTCTCTTTTGGCGAGGCTGGTCGCTGAAGGGGGGGCATCGTGGGGCCGGTTGAGCGGCTGGTGCCGGACGAGTTGTGGGTGCTCATCCGGGAATCGGTGCCCGTGATGGATTACCTCCCAAGTAATCGACAGCCGTGATGCCGGCTGTGAGCATCAGGAGGCTTCCAGGCGTCACCGTCCGACGATGCGGATGGTGCGTCGGGTGCCCGACCAGTTTCATTCAGGAAAGGGAAAGTGCCTTGACCAATATCGCCGATGTCGTGGACCGGTACACCGCGGTGTGGAACGAGGTGGACGCCGACCGCCGTCAGAAGGCCGTCAGCGCGCTCTGGGCGAGCGACGGCCATTACGCCAACGTGAGCGATGAGTACCGCGGCCACAGCCAGATCCACGAGGCCATTCATGAGGCGTACGAGGACTTCGTCGAGAAGGGATTCGCCTTCACGGTCCACAACTACCAGGTGAACCACGACTCTGTGCGCATCACCTGGCACATGGTGCCGGCCGGCGGTGGTGATGTCGCCGCCGTCGGCACGGAGTTCATCGTCCTCGGCCCGGACGGCCTCATCCAGAGCGACTACCAGTTCATGGACGTGGACCCGACCCGGTAAGACGTCGCTCCATTCGGTGAGTCGGCGGGGTAGCCGACAAGGGCTGCGGCGTATGCCGACGAAGGCGAGGAAGGCGAGGAAGGGTTCCGCCTCGCGTTCGTATCGGCGGTGCGGGCGCGGGCAGCCGGCCGGCCAGGACACGGTCGGCTCGACGACCCCACGGTGGCGGAACGAGCGCTGTGAGGACTCGACGCCTCTGCGGGCTGTGCGGTGCGGGATGCCGCGGTCGCGGAGCCATCGGCACAGGTGGTCGTAGCCGTATCCCTTGTCGGCGTGGAGCTTCGGTTCAGCTGGGTCGGTCCGGCGCTCGTCCGGGGCTCCCGGCCACCCCGGCGGGATGAACGGCCCCTGCGGAGGCGGCAAGACCCGGACCGCGTACGAACTCCACCGGCGGCTGCCGCGTGAGCGGACGTCACGGTGCGTCGCACACCCTGCGGTACGGTGCCTGTCGCACGTTCTGATCCCATTCCCCCCTGGTCAGGTCGGGAGCGCGGTCGACACGTTCGCAGATCGTACGGATCATGCGGTCCGGGTCGGTTTCCACGATGTGGTGGCGGACTCTGGTACCCGTCAGGTGGAGTCTGCCCTCGCGGTCGAAGGCCAGCCCGTTCAACCGGTCCTCGACGCCCGGCTGGACGCCTCCGACGGAACGGCGCGACGGCACATCCCAGATCCGGTAGTCCTCGCGGCCCACCACTGCCGCCAGTGACTTGCCATCGGCCGAGAAGCGCAGCTCCGTGATCGCGGCTTCGCTCCGCGTGGTGGACCGGTCTCCCGGTTCGCCGCCCATGGCACCGATCCGGGTGGTGGCAGCGCCGTTCCACAGTGATACGCCCTCGTCGCGGCTGACGGCGAGGACCGAGCCGTCGGGACTGAACTCCGCGTCTTCCAACGACCCCAGCGCGTCACGCGAGACTTCGCCCGTCGAAACGTCCACCCGGTCGCCCGCCGAGGTGACCAGGACGCGTTTGTCGCCGTCACCACCGAGCGCCAAAGAGTAGCCGTCGACGTTTTTCAGGACACGTTCCTTCTTCCGCTCGTGGGTGTCCCAGATCTCCACCTGGGAGCCGTAGTCGACGGCGAGGGAGCGGCCGTCCGTGCCATAGACGAGGGCCTCCAGCTCTGCCTCGCTCCCTCTGCCCGGCAGTTCATGCCGTTTCTCGCCTGTCCGCGCGTCGTAGAGGACGATGTCGCCGAGCCGGTCCTCGGCCGCGAACTGTGCGCCGTCGGGCCGGTACACGCCCGAGCCGATTCCCGCGTAACCGATGTCGGAGATCGTGGAGCGAGGCTTTGGCCCGGACGTGTCATGTCGGCGCGGGGTGCCGAGCTGCCACGTGCGCAGGTGCGGCTTCCCGTCGAAAACGCCTTCCAGGGTGGTCAGAGTGCGCGCGCCCGGGGCGAGAGCGGCGACGACGGCCACGGCTCGGCTTCTCGGCGCGTCGAGTACGGGGCCGAGATCCAGCGTCCGCAGGCGTGTCCCGCTCGTGAAGCGCAGCACTCGGTCCTCGGAGTCGACGGCCACGGCAGGGGGGACCGGATTGGTACTGTCCACCGGGACGATGTCCGCGTCGGCGACCGTCTCATTCACGTCCGTGGTCCGCACGACCACCACCCGGGTGGTGGAGGCCACCGTGATGAGGCTGCCGTCCGTACTGAACGCGGCCCGGAGGGCACCGTAGCCCGGGTCGAGATCCTTGTCCTTGCCCCCCGGCAGAGTCGAGTCGTAGTCGGACCTGCTGAGCTCCCGGCCGGACGGCCCCCTCGTATCCCACACCTGCATCGCTTCCGGGGACGTCATCACGGCACGGCCGCCGTCCCGGCTGAGGGCGAGCGTGATGTTCTCCGACACATCACACCGGACCAACTCGCCCCCGCGGCGGAGGGTCTTCTTGTCACCCGACCCCAGATCCAGCACCACGGGGCCGTCCTCGCCGCACCACAGCGCGGTGCTTCCGTCGCTGGAGATCCGGGGCGGGTCGTAGGAGGCGGCGCCCTCGGACTCACGATGCAGGAGGCGCCCCTTCCGCAGGTCGGTGAAGAGCAAATCCCCCTCGGGGAGCTCCGACACCGCACGGCCGCCTCCCGCCGACAGCGACGTGACAGCGCCCTGGACCTGTCTCCCCACGTTCTTCCCGGTACGAAGGTCCTGCACGACGCTCACAGCCCGCAGGTTGTGCTTGTACGCGTGGAACCGTCCGTCCGGCGACATCACCCCGACGTCCCCCACAGTGCCGCGGTCGGGCAGCCGCTTCCCGGTCCGGGCATCGAAACGCCGCGCTCGTGGCGTTGCCGAATCGGCCGGCGAGCCGGGCTTCGCCTCGGAGGAGTCGGTCACGAGAACGCGGCCGTCCTCGGACAGGGATCGGTGCAAGCTCCAGAATCGGCCCTTCCTGAGTTCCGGGGGCGTGGGGATCCGGAATCGCGCTCGTTCCCGTTGGCCTATCGACGTGAGCAGGGCATCACGTCCCCTGTCCGTGGGAGCGATCCGCCAGGAGGCGACGCTCAGCAGCATGGCCGTATCCGGGTCGGACAGGCGCATGCTCTCGGCGACCGACGCCACGTCCCCCGCGATGGCCCGGTTCTCCTGCCCGGTGTTCGCGCGCTGTAGCCGCCAGGCCGCGGCGCCTGCGACCAGAGCAAGGACCAGGACGACCGCGAGGGAGGCCCGCACCCGGCGCTGCTGGCCTCGCCGCTGATTCTCCTGAACGTCGCCGGCGTCCAGGAAGGCGCGTTCCAGGGCACTGAGCCGGAGGACTTCGGGTGCCGCGTCCGCCCAGTCGCACGCGGCGCGCAGCGTGCTGCCGCGCAGCAGGTCGTCGGCGTTCCTGTCGCCTCGGTCCCAGGTTCGCGCCGCGTTCCCGATCTCCCGTGCCGTCAGAAGTGCCGCGCGGTGCGTCTCCACCCAGCCCCCCAGCCGGGGCCAGGCCCGTAACAGCGCCGCGCCGGTGGGCCGTACGCCGCCGTCCGGGCCGGTGAGCAGCGCATCGACGCCGAGGAGCACATCGAGGACACGGTGCACCGCGGCGTGCTCCAGCGCGGGCAGGCCCTGCGTCAGCTCCGTGAGCGTGGCGGCACGGACGCCGTCCTGCGAGCCGTCTGCGGCATCGCCGGGAACGACCATCCGAAGGAGGACGCGCTGTGCGACCTCCTGGACGGCCGGGGCGAGTTCGCCGAAGGCCTCCTCGGCGGTCCGGCCCAGGTCCGGCGCGGCAACGGTCTCGCCGGGTCCTCGGACCCGCGCGGACCCGCGGAGACCGGCCTCCAGCAGTTCCGTCCGCGGCAGCTGACCCGGCAACTTGGCCCAAGCCCCTTCGTCGAGCAGGCCGGTCAACAACCGCAAGGCTGTGGGCCGGTCTCCGGGCTCCTTGGACAGAGCGGCGGCCACCAGGGTCCGCAGAGGCTCCGCGAGGCCTGACACATCAGGGTGGTGTTCGCTGACCCGGACGATGATCTCCCCGATGTTCTCGCCGTGGAACGGGCCATGCCCCGTGGTGGCGAAGAGAACGACCGCGCCCCAGGCGAACACATCGCCCTTCTCGTCGGGACGCTCGCCTCTGAGTACCTCGGGCGCCATATAGCTCGGCGTCCCCATCATTCTGGCGGGCGCGGTGAGCGTCATGTCGTGGGTGCGTGCGATACCGAAGTCGATCACCCGGGGCCCGTCGGGCCCGATGAGCACATTGGCCGGCTTCAGATCACGGTGGAGGACGCCCGCGGCGTGGATGGCGGTGAGGGCGGTGGCCATCCCGGTGGCCAGCCGCAGGAGGCCATCGCCGTGGAAGGGCCCCGAATGACGGACCACTGCCGCAAGATCACGTCCGTCGATGAACTCACTTGCCATATACGGCTGTTCGGCGTCCGGATCGGCCGAGAGGATCCTCGCGGTGCAGAACGACGCAACGGCTTGGGAAGCCCGTACCTCTCGACCGAACTGTTTCCTGATGAAGGGGTCGGCCACCAGCTCGGGGCGTAGAACCTTCACCGCACAGCGCGCCCCGGAACGATCATAGGCTTCATAGACGACGCCCTGCCCGCCGGCGCCGAGCCGCCGGAGCGGCCAGTAGGGGCCGATACGCTGCGGGTCCTCCGCGGCCAGCCACTCAAAACTCAACAGTCCCCCTCCACCGGACAGCACGATAGGCGAAGACGATCTGGAGCGCTCGTACGGTTCCCCGGCCCTTACCGATCATTTCAGAATGAGTTCGCTTGCGAGGCTTGGCAGTTGAGGGTTGGCGGCGGGAGAGCCGTCCGGGTGTCGGACCGTCTCGTGCCGCGGCGTCTGCGGGACCGGACCGAGGCCGGTGCGGCCCCGCCCGCACGAGATCCTTGTCCGGTGTCGAAGACCGTCGGCCCCGAACTGTGGTGCCGGTATGACGACTTCGGCCGTGCGGGTGGTCTGACGGCGGATCGGCGCTCGTGAGGGTTCCGGGGCCGGTACCAAGAGCGCATGAGCAAATCCGGCATCATCCGTACGGTCGCCTGCGCCGCCCTGACCGCTCTCGCCACTGCTTCCGCCGCTACGGCCCCGGCCGCCGCGCAGCCCAAATCCTCCACCGGCGCCGCCACCGTGGGCCTTCGGGCGGAGCGAGCGCCCGCCGGCCCCGCTGTCATCCAGAACAAGTACCGCGTCGATGTCCGCTCCGGCAGCTGCCTGCGCACCTTCAACGCCCGCACCACCATCGCGGTCGGCGACTGCCAGGCCCTCGGCGGCCCCTCCGATTCCACGTCCATGCGCCAGTGGAAGGCCGTGGCGCAGCCCGGCGGCTACGTCCAGCTGCGCAGCACGTTCAAGACCAACGACGGGAAGGGGTCCTGCCTGCGGACCTTCAACGGCATCACCACCACGGCCACCGGCAGCTGCACCGCGCAGGGCGGTACGGCGGACTTCGCGTCCATGCGCCTGTGGAAGGTAGTGCCGCAGGCCAACGGCTACGTGCAGCTGCGCAGCAAGTACAAGATCGACGACGGGAAAGCGCCGTGTCTGCGGGTCTCGGCCAACAGCACCGGAGTCACCACCGGCAGGTGCACCGCGCAGGGCGGCCCGTACGACTACCGCTCCATGCGCCTGTGGAAGTCCACCCTCTTCCCCCGCTGACTCGCCCCGGCCCCTGATGCGGCACTAGGGCGTGTTGCGAAAGTCCCGCCTGGCCGACGACGCCTGGCACGCACACTCGCCGCGTTGTCGGACTCGTCCAAGTACGCCCAGTACGAGAACGATCCTCCGCCTTGCGATCGCACGCACCAGACGCCGTCGGCCCCGCCCTTCGGGCGGACGGCGCTACTTTCGCAACACGCCCTAGTTCAGAGAAGGCTTACATGAAAAGGCAGTTGAAAGAAGCCACACGGGTAGTTCACTTCGCCTGCCACGAGTCGATGCTTTCGGGATGTGGGGTCATGCCGTGAGCGCGGTGAGAGCCGTGAGCGGCGGCTGGGCTGTGAGGGTGAGCTGATGGGCAAGCCGTCGACCATCACGGGGACGCCGGACGAGTTGGAGCGGCGGGTGGGGCCGGCCGATGCCGTGGCGATCGGCCCGGGCGCGATGATCGGCGCGGGGATCTTCGCCGCGCTCGCTCCGGCACGGGGGGCCGGGCCGGGCGCACCCGGTGGCAGCCGCCGCGGGGGCGGCCGTGGCCGTCCTCACCTCCGGTACCCCGGATGCGGGCCGACCGGTCATCGGTGACGACTCCGCCCGGACCCTCACCCCGGACCTCGTCACCCCCGTGAGGGGTGCGACATGAAGCCGGTGTCCACGCCGGTGAGAGCCCAATGGTCCATCCGTGGCACGCGCAAGATGCCGGGGACGGCGGTGGGCGCTTAACTGATCTCGCGACGCGGCCAACGACTGTGGCCGGTTGATCCTGGAAGCCGGTGCGCTATGGAGAAAGGCCGACCGGGCAGGCCGGTGGACGCCCCCGACACTGACGGTGGCCTGGCGGAAGACCCCGCCGATGTGGTCATCCATACGTCCGCGCTGCGGAAGGTCTATGCGAAGACGGATTTCGCGGCGGTCGACGGAATCGATCTGCGCGTACGCAGGGGCGAGATCTTCGGGCTGCTGGGTCCCAACGGCGCGGGCAAGACGACCACGGTGGGGATGTTGACCACCCGCGTGGTACCTACCTCGGGCTCCGCCCGGATCGGGCAGATCGACGTCGTCGCTCAGCCCACCCTGGTCAAGCAGGTCATCGCCGTGGTCACCCAGCAGAACACCCTGGATCGTTCGCTGACGGTCCGGGAGAACCTGTACTTCCACGGTCTGCTGTTCGGTATCCCCCGGGCCCGGTCGCGGCAACGGGCCGACGAGCTTCTGGAGCAGTTCAGACTGACCCGGTGGCGGGACTCCTCCGTGTTCGCGCTGTCCGGCGGCATGGCGCAGCGGCTGCTGGTGGCACGGGCGATCTTTCATCAGCCCGCCGTCCTGTTCCTGGACGAGCCCACCGCGGGACTGGACCCGCAGAGCCGGCTGGCCCTGTGGGACGTACTGGACGAGCTGATCGGTGCCGGCCAGACCATCTTGCTGACGACACACAACATGGAGGAGGCCGACCACCTCTGCGACCGGGTGGCGATCATCGACCAGGGCCGGATCCTGGCGCTGGACAGCCCGGCCGCGCTCAAGCTGAGCCTGGGCGCGGATGCCATTGTCACGGTCGTCACCAGCGGCAGACCCGAAGAACTGGCCGACCGGTTACGCCGTGACATCGAGGGTGTCGTCCGCGCCCGGCTGGTCAACGGTGGAGTGGAACTCCATGTGAAGGGGGCCGACCGGTTGCTGCCCAAGGTCGTACGAAGCGCGGAGTCCGGAGGCTTCGACCTCGTCGATCTCTCCATCAGCGAGAGCACCCTGGAGACCGTTTTCATCAGCCTCACCGGAAAGGAGCTGCGGGACTGATGGCCATGTCTGGAGCCTCTCCCGCCGACGACCCGGCGGCCGGAGCCGGAGTCGGGGCCGGAGGATCCCGAGGAGCCCGAGCCGGGGCCGGGGCCGGGGGTGGTCCGGCCCCGTCGCGGAGCGGTGTCCGTCCCGACCGGTCGGCCGCCGCTTCCAGCCGGTCCGCCCTGGCCGGGCTGGTCCGGCGCGATCTGGCCGTGCTGCGAAAGAACTTCGGCGAGTTCGTGGGCCGCACCGTGATGCAGCCGTTCCTGCTCGTCTTCGTCTTCCTCTACGTCTTCCCCAGTATCGGACAGGGCATCGGCTCGGGTGGTGGAACCGCGGGAGAGTCGGCGTTCGCCACCGTCCTGGTCCCCGGGGTCGTGGCCATCGCCATCATGTTCCAGGGCATCCAGTCCGTCGCCATTCAGATGTCCCAGGAGTTCGGCTTCACCCGGGAGATCGAGGACCGGGTGCAGGCGCCCTGCCCCATCTGGCTCGTGGCCGTGGCCCGGGTGCTGTCCGGGGCCGCGCAGGGCCTGATCTCCGCGGTCATCGTGTTCCCGATCGCCGCCGTGGTCCACGCGCCGGGCGTTCATCCACAGTTCAGTATCCACTGGTGGATCGTGGTCACCCTCATCCCGTTGTCATGTATCGCCATGACGTCCCTCGGGCTTCTGCTGGGCACCACTTTCGAGCCGCGGAACATCGGTGTCATGTTCGGCTTCGTGGTACTGCCCCTGGTCTTTCTCGGCGGTACCTACTACCAGTGGACCAAGTTGGCCCCGGTGGAGGTCGGCGGCTTCCACTGGCTCCAGGTGCTCGTGCTCTTCAATCCCCTGATCTACATCACCGAGGGCATGCGGGCGGGATTCACCGACCTCTCCCACATGCCGCTGTACGTGATCTACCCCGTCCTCGTCGGGTTCTGCGCGCTCTTCCTCGGGCTGGGCCTGCGTAACTTCCGCCGCCGCGTACTCTCCTGAAACCGCACGTCCACACCGTCACGTGCCCGCCCCGCGCACTCCCGGGGCGGGCGGTCCCGTACCTGACGGACGCGCCCATCGGCTCGGTCAACAAGGCAGAGCCTGCTGGCCGTTCATATGAGGACCCTTTGGCTGACCTGTGATTGCGCTGAAAGGTGCGGGAATGGCCGGCTCGGGCGCCGCCACCGCGGCCGCGCCCGCCTCGTCGCCTTCCGGCGACGGCCGCGGCACGGTCGACTGCATCGCGAACCCGGAGCAGACGGAGGGTCCGTACTTCGTCGACGAAAAGCTCGACCGCTCCGACATACGCACCGACCCGTCCGACGGCACCGTGAGCGAAGGCGCGCTGCTCACGCTGAATCTCGGCGTCCTCCAGATCGGCTCCCGAGGGTGCACACCACTCAAGAACGCGATTGTCGACACAGGCCCGTCCGTCAGGCCGTTGGCCGGGAGCGGTCGAGTGCCCGGCTCAGCACCCGGGCGCACCAGGCTATGGGGACGGCGTTGGCCAGCGCGCCGACGCCGACGGAGAGATAGAACATCGAGACGTGATCGGGCAGCACGATCACGATCAGGCTGAGCGGTGCGGTGGCCATCAGCGGCACGACCCCGGCGAAGGATGCGTCCTCGTTGGGGCCCATGCTCACCACCACGGACCAGCCGAGCAGCGCCACGCACACGGCGAGATACACGCGGACGTAGACGCCGGCGAACGTGCGGCGCACGGCGCGCAGGGCCCGGTGTGATGCGGTGGTGTCGGTCATGGTGGTGCTCTCCCCGCGTGCGGTGCTCATGGGTTCAACGGTCCTCTCGGGTGGGGCGGTGGGGCGGTGCGTGTGGGTGGTGGGGGGCGTCAGACATGACCGCCCGGTGGGGTCGCGCGGACCAGGCCCAGGTCGTACGCGAGGATCGTGGCCTGAAGCCGGTCGCGTACCTCAAGTTTGCGCAGCAGTGCGTTCACATGGGATTTGACGGTGCCGACGGTGATGTCGAGTTCGGCGGCGATCTCCGCGTTGTTCAGCCCCGAGGCGACGAGAGTGAGGACGAAGCGCTCTCGTGCGGTCAGACGGTCCAGCCTCCCCTGCCCGGCCTTTGGTCCTACGGGTGGCCCGGCCGCGTAGTGGCCGATGAGCCGGCGGGCGGCGGACGGGGCGAGGACGCTCTCCCCGGCGGCCACGACCCGGATGCCGTCGAGCAGTTCGGCCGCCCGCACGTCCTTGAGCAGGAAGCCGGACGCGCCGGCGCGCAGCGCCTCGAAGACGTACGCGTCGAGGTCGAAGGTGGTCAGCACGAGGACGCGGGGCGGGTTCTCCCGGCCGGTGAGAATCCGGGTGGCGGCGATGCCGTCGAGCCCCGGCATCCGTACGTCCATCACGATCACGTCCGGCGCGAGTTGTTCGGCGAGGCTCACCGCGGCGGCGCCGTCGCCGGCCTCGCCGACGACTGTCATGTCCGGCTCGGCGTCGATCACGGCGGCGAAGCCCGCGCGGACGACCATCTGGTCGTCGACGACCAGCACGGTGAGCGTCATCGGGAATCCTCGCGGGTCGTGGCACCGTCGCTCGGGACGGTGCTCAGGGGCAGGCGCAGCAGGACCGTACCCGGCTGTTCCGTGGTCAGGGTGCCGCCGAGGGCGCCGGCCCGTGTCATCAGGCGCTCGCGGGCGGCGTGTCCGGCACCGGACACGCCGGTCGCGGTGAGGGTCAGGACGCGGTCCGTGGCGTCGAGGACAAGCACGGCGGGCTCGTCACCGCCCGCCTGGAGAATGGTCTCGGCGACGCGGTAGGCGGCGATGTCCACCTCCGCCGGGAGCCGTCTCGGCACCCGGTCGGTGAGCCGCACCTCCACTTGCCGACCGGTGGCCCGGCACTGGTTGACGAGCAGGTCGAGGGCCTGGAGCGTGGGCTGCGGCCGGAGTTCGGTGGGTGGTTCGGCGGTGTGGACGGTTTCGAGCAGGGCCCGCATGGCGGTCAGTGCCTCGCGGGCACGTTCCGCCGTCTGTACGAGCCGGCCCGCCTCCGCCTCCTCGACCAGTTCGGCCGTGCGGGCCAGCACGGTGGTCTCCAGCCCGGCGGTGATACGGCGACGTTCGGCCCACGCGTCCCGTACGGCCTCCTCCATCCAGGTCGCGAGCCGGTCCTGGTGCCTCTCCCGGTCCGCCCGTCGGCGCTTGCCGTACCGGACGCCGAAGGACCAGGCGGCGAACGTCGGCACCGTCATGGCGATCGCGGCACCGATGAACTCCCAGGCGGGCGCGGTGGCACCACGGGCGAGGACGGCGGCGATCGCCGCGGCCACATGCACCGCGACGGCCGGCGCGAGCAGCGCCCAACGCCGCGCCGCCACCGCCCTGTTCGAGCCGGACGGGTGCGCGGACCCGACGGTGCCGGCCTCCGGAGTGCCGGCCGCCGCCATGGCGAGCGCCACGCAGGTGGCGAGCACGCCCAGCCCCGGCGGCAGGAGAACCGGCCCCGCGTACCCACTCACGGCCATCGCCGCCGGCCAGAGCCCGGCGAGGACCAGCAGCACACCTAGGGCGTGTTGCGAAAGTCCCGCCTGGCCGACGACGCCTGGCACGCGCACTCGCCGCGTTGACAGCGTTCTCGAAGGCATCCGAGTACGGCCGGGCCATTCACACCGCCGATCCTCCGCCTTGCGATCGCACGCACCGGACGCCGTCGGCCCCGCCCGGCGGGCGGACGGCGCCACTTTCGCAACACGCCCCAGCGCGATCCGCGGGGACCGCCGCAGCCACAGCAGCGTGAACACCTGTGCCGTGGCGAGCAGCGCGAAGAGCGCACCGGCGGAGACACCCGGCTCGGTGCTCGTCGTACCCGCCCGGACGATGAGGAACGGCAGCAGCGGCTGGAAGCACAGCGCCGCGGCGACGAACTGGGCGAGCCGGTAGTCCCGCGGGACGGACGTCCTGGGCACCGTCCGGTGCCGCCCCGGCAGGACCGCGCGCACCTCCCACCCGCCGTCCGGCGTCGGCCCGCTGCTGAGCGTGCCGCCCGCCTCCCGCGCCCGCCCGCGCAGCGAACTCTGGCCGCGCCCGCCACCGAGCCCCTTGCCGGACCCGGACCCGGAGACGGCGCCCACGACAGGCGCGGCCGGTGGCGCGTTGCGCACCACGATGTCCGTGCTCGTATCGCCGTAGACGCACCGCACGGTGGTGGGCGCGCCGGAAGCGTGGCGGACCACGTTGGTCAGTGCCTCACGGACGATGCCGTACGCGGCGTCGCCGATGGCGCCGTCCGGCAGGGCCTCGGTCTCACAGGTCACCGACAGCCCGAGGGCGCGGAAGCCGGTCACCAGTTCCCGCAGGCGCTCCTCCGGCGCGGGCAGATCCTCCGGTGAGGGCGTCGGTGCCCGCACCGCGCTCAGTGCCCGGGTCACCTCGCGGCCGGTCTCGGCGGCGAACTCCACCGCCTTGTCGGCCAGTTCGGGTCGGCGGTCGCGCAGGCCCAGCGCCGCCTCGACCGTCACGACCACAGCCGTGAGGTGGTGGGCGCTGACGTCGTGCAGCTCCCGTTCCATACGGCGTTGTTCCGCCGCGGGGAGCCGGTGCCGCTCGCCCCGTGCCTGGTGCAGACGCCGCTCGGCGGCGCTCCGGTCGGCCCGTCGCCGCCGCGCGAACAGCCCCGCACCGGTGGCGGTCGCGTAGAGCAGGGCGGTGAGGACGAGATCGAGACCCTGACGGTCCTCCAGTCCGTGCAGGCTGAGGCTGTACATGAGCTGCCAGACCGAGAGCGTCGCCACGCACAGCAGTGCGGTGGTGGTGTCCCGTTCGGTGGCGACCGTGAATATGGCCAGCGCTACGCCCGCCGTGCCGAGCACCACCATCGCGCCGGCCGGCAGCGGCCCCGCGCCGACCGCGCAGACCACGGCGACCAGCATGAGGACGGGCACCGGGCGACGACGGCGGGCCGCGAGCGCGACGGCCACCAGAGCGCCCGCCAGGGCAGCCGCGAGGAGGTCCGCGGCGGGCGGTGCGGCGCCGCGCGCCAGCGCGAACCCGGGCCACACCACGGCCTGGGCACCGAGCAGCAGAACCGGGAGAAACCGGTCGTCAGTTCGTTCCATGATGCGTCCCACGCTACGGTCCCGCGCAGGGCCTCGACATCCCCCCACCGAGCGATCAACACCTCTACCCAGAGATAGAGACGGCCTCCCACGGTGCCCGCTTCGTCACTCCGCCACCGCCGTCACCCGCCCCGACCGCACGGCCGCCACCAGCGCGGCGTGGTCGCGCTCGTTGCGGTCGGCGTAGCTCTCCGCGAAGTCGCTCAGCGCGTGGTCGAACACCGGGCCGCCGCCCAGATACGCGGCGATGGCGATCCGGTCCCCCGACCGGGCGTGGGCGCGGGCGAGCGTGGCGCCGCACAGTTCGGCGAACACCCGCATCCCCTCGGGCAGCATGTCCTGGGGCACCATGATGCCCTTCCAGTCGTGCAACTGCCTTATATAAAAGTCCCGTTGACGGCCGTCGAGTCCGCGTACCCGGTCCCAGCCGAGGAACATGTCGCCCACCGCCTGCATGAGCCGCTGCCCGGCGACGACGCGCTGCCCCTGGTTGCGGTACTCGCTGCGGCCGGTGTGCGCGGCGAGCACCGAGTGGTCCGCCTCCTTTGCCTGGAGGATCAGCGGATCCGTATCGTCCCTGCCCAGCAGGAGCAGGATCCAGCAGCGCGTCCCCACACTGCCCACGCCGACGACCTTGCGGGCGATGTCGACCACGCGGTACTGGCGGAGCAGTTGCCTGCGTTCGGTGGACAGGCTCCTGCCGTACCGCTCGACGAGTTGGTGGAGTTCGCCCACGAACGTGTCGCGCCGCCCGCCCCGCAGCAGGTCGTCGACCGGCACGACCAGCGGTGGATCGGGCACGAACCGGCGCTGCCCGTCCCGTACCCGGGTCAGTTTCTCGAACGCCTGGAGGCTGTCGCGGGTGCGCGCCTTCGCCATCATCGCGGACAGCCGGTCCCGGCCCCTCGCGCCGAGCCGCCGGTCGGCCAGCGGCTGGAGGTCCGCCATGTCGGCGCGCGTGTACCAGACGTCGAGATTGCCCATCCCGGCGAAGGAACGCATGCGTTCGCGGTACGAGCGCACGGCCGCCCGCACGATCACCGCCCGCTCCTTGGCGGACCAGCCGTTCTCCCGCCCGGCGATCACCAGGCTCGCGGCCAGCCGCTTGACGTCCCACTCCCAGGGGCCCGGCAGCGTCTCGTCGAAGTCGTTGATGTCGAAGACCAGCCGCCGCTCGGGCGACCCGAGGAGCCGGAAGTTCAGCAGATGCGCGTCCCCGCAGAGCTGCGCGGTGAGGCCCGAGTCCGGGGTGCCGACCAGATCACCGGCCATGATCGCGGCGGCGCCCCGGTAGAAACGGAAGGGCGACTGAGTCATCCGCCCGTAGCGGATGGGCACCAGGTCCGGCACCCGGGTCTGCGACTGCGCGTCCACGACGGCCACCGGATCGGGCCGGTCGCGGCCGGCCTCGAACCCCGCGTGGCTCGATCTCGGCGCCCGCTTGCGCGCCGCCTTCCCGCGCTCCGCCCGCTCCCGGGGGGACAGGTACGGGGCGGCGCGCCGCCCGTCCGTTCCGGAGTTCCGGCCACGTTTGCCCATCGTCGCGCCTCCGCTCGGAGAGCCGGCCCCGCCCATCCACTATCCGGCGCCCGCCGGACCCTCGCATGTCGGCGGGGCGGTCAGTGCTTGCGGACCGCCGCCAGCAGGGCCGGTGAGTGGTACGCCGTCGACGTACCGGCGTGCCAGGACACCAGGTCCGGTGCCTCGGGGCGGGCGCCGCCCGCGAGGTAGAGGGCCACCAGGGACAGCGCGCCGACCACGGTGATACCCAGCGTGATCCCCACCGCCAGGTGGAATCCGTCGGCGAGACCCTGGATGAGCGCGAGGTGCAGCAGGACGGGGCCGATCAGGAACGCCGCCTCCGAGCGCAGCAGCTCGACCAGTGCGAAGGTCGGGCCGATCTGTGCGGCGGGGACGGAGAAGCCCGCCAGGAAGAGTCC
The DNA here is from genome assembly GCF_045040315.1 of Streptomyces sp. NBC_01508. NCBI lineage: Bacteria > Bacillati > Actinomycetota > Actinomycetes > Kitasatosporales > Streptomycetaceae > Streptomyces > Streptomyces sp. NBC_01508. Next base: position 1,506,656 of record NZ_CP109419.1, read on the forward strand.
CGGCGTCACGCCCGCGCCCGCGCCGAAGCCGAGGAAGAAGGCGGCGACGGGGACGGTCACCGACGCGCTCGACGTGGAGGCGGCCAGCAGGATGGCGGCACCGACGGCCACACCGGCGGTGCCGCACAGGGCCAGATACGGCGTCCAGCGGGTCGACATCAGTCGTCGGAAGAGCAGGGCGGCGATGAAGATGCCGAGGATCTGAGGGGTGAGGAGCGCCCCGATCCGTACGGCGGAGTAGCGCGCCTCCCTGGTCAGATAGACCTCGATCAGCTCCAGCAGGGTGGTGAAGCACGCCCCGACGAGCATGGCGTTGAGCGTGCCGACGACCGGCAGGGTGTTGCTGATGGGCCGCACCGGCATCAGCGGGCGGGCCTTGCGGTACTGACCGCCCACCAGCAGGACCCCGCAGGCCAGTCCGCAGACGACCGGCAGATAGAACTCCGGATCACTGAACGAGCCACGCGTCAGCCACGAGACACCGAAGAACGGCAGCGCCGTGGTGCCGAGGGCGAGCGGGATGGCGCTCCGGTCGAACTTCGCCCGGCGGTCCGGTGGATCGTTGCCCTCGAAGGTCAGGGAGCCGATGACCAGGCCGATCAGCGCCAGGGTGGCGATGCCCGCGAACAGGGGCCGCCAGCCGCCGAGCGAGCCGACGAGCCCGCCCACCAGCGGCCCGAAGGCCACCATCCCGAAGAGCCCGAGACTGACGACGGCGGCTGTCGTCCGGAGCCTGCTGATGGGGTGTCCGGTGATCAGCGGTGGCAGCGCGGCGACCAGCAGCATGCCGGTGAAGAGCCCTTGGAGCACCACTCCGGCGGCGAACATGCCGATGTTCTGCGCGCTGAGCGCCAGCATCGAACTCAGCACGAACCCGCACTCGCAGATGAGGTAGATCCGGCGCCGTGCCACCCGTTGGACGAGGTCGGCCGCGAGGACGGCACCGAAGGCGTACGCCGCGTTCGACATGCCGCCGCTGAGCTGGAGTTCGTACGCCGTGGCGCCGATGCCCTCCATGATCTGCGGCTCCGCCAGGACGGTGGCGGTGGTGAGGATCAGGTACGGGCTCAGCGCGAGCAGCGCCAGGGCGACGGCCGCCGGGTAGTTCCCGGCCAGCGGGAGGCGGGTGAACAGACGTGTCGAAGGTGAGCGGAACCGCAAGAACGCCTCCGGGGCCGGCGTGGGGGGAAGGAGGGAGGGGCGGGGGCAGAACCGGCTCAGCGTACGGTCGTACGCCGGACGCCCCGCCCTGACACGCCAGCCCCGCCCACACGGCGCACCCCACGCCGGTCCCGCCACGCCAGTCCCGCCCACACGCGCACCCCACCCCCGCACACACCCCGCTCCCGCCACGCCGGTCCCGCACGCCCCCGCAGGCGCGCACCCGGCCCGGCCGTGTCGGCGTCGGCCGGGCCTGGGCGGGGCGGGGCGGGGTGGCCGGGGCGTCTCCCGGCTACTCGGGGCGTTCGGTGATGGTGATCCTGCCACCCCTGATGGTGGCGAGCCGGGTCGCGCGGCGGGCGATGGCGCTGTCGTGGGTGACCATCACGAAGGTCAGCCCGTGCTCCTTCCAGAGCCCTTCGAGCAGGTCCATGATCTCGTCGCGCATGGACTCGTCGAGGTTGCCGGTGGGTTCGTCGGCCAACAGCACCTTGGGCTGTTTGACGAGCGCCCGCGCGATGGCGACGCGCTGCTGCTGGCCGCCGGACATCTCGGAGGGCACGTGCTTGAGGCGCTCCCCCAGTCCGACGGAGCGCAGGGCATCGGCGGCGCGGTCGCGGCGCTCCGCGGCCTTGGTGCCGAGCGGTACGAGCGCCGTCTCGACGTTCTCCCGCGCGGACAGGGTGGGGATGAGGTTGAAGCTCTGGAAGACGAAGCCGATGGACCGGCCGCGTACGGCGGTGAGTTTCGCCTCGCCGAGCCGGGCGAGGTCGGTGCCGTCGAGCTTGACGCTGCCCGCGGTGGGCCGGTCGAGGCCGCCGAGCATCTGGAGAAGGGTGGACTTGCCGCCGCCGGTGGGGCCCTTGATGACGAGCCGGTCGCCCTCACCGATGGTCAGGTCGACCCCGGCGAGCGCGTGGACGGTGTCCTTGCCTCTGCGGTACTGCTTGGTGACGCCGCTGAGTTCATACATGGTGGGACTCCTGGACTGCCGCGATGAGTTGAGGGGGTGCGTACGGCCCGGCGGTTACTCGACGCGGCGCAGCGCGTCGGCCGGACGGAGCCGGGAGGCGCGCCAGCCGCCGAAGGCGCCGGCGATCAGGCCGCCGGTCACCGCGAGGCCGACCGCCAGGGCGATGGTGGCGGCGGAGATGGGAGCGGTGAGGGCGATCTCGATGGCCTTGTCGGCGCTCTGCGCGCCGCCCCCGGCCACCCGGGCCATACCGCCACCGCCACCGCCACCGCCGCCACCGGGGCCGGGGCCACTCGCCGCGGCGCCGAGCTGGGCGGTCAGGGACGGGCTGACCGCGGTCAGCGCGTAGGCACCGGCCACGCCGACGGCGATACCGAGCGCGCCGCCGACCAGCCCGTTGACCATCGCCTCGCCGACGACCTGCCGGGTGACGCGCCCGCTCTTCCAGCCGAGGGCCTTGAGGGTGCCGAATTCCCGTACGCGGCGGCTGACGGCCGACACGGTGAGCAGTCCCGCGACGACGAAGGCGGCGATGAGGACGGCGATCGACAGCCACTTGCCGACGCTGGTGGCGAGGTCGGACGCCGTGGAGAGGGAGCCGGAGACGGTGTCGGCGAGGTCGGCGGACGTGGTGACGGTGGTGCCCGGGATGTTCTTCTGGATGGCCGACTTGACGGCGGCGATCTGCTGGGAGTCGTCGGCCTGGACGTAGACCGTGGTGACCTTGTCCTTTGAGTCGGACAGGGTCTGCGCCTGCTTCAGCGGTACGTAAAGATTGGCCGCCGCGTCGCCGCTGTCGGCGGTGGCTATGCCGACGATCTCGAACTTCGTTCCCTTGATGGTGACTTCGCTGCCGACCTGGTACTTCTTCTCCTTCGCGTAGGCGGCGTCGGCGACGGCCACCTCGGTGTCGGTCTCGGTCGTCTTGAACCCACGGCCGTCGGTGATCTTCGACGAGGTCAGCGGGCCGAGATCCTGGTGGGCGGTGTCGGTGCCGTAGACGCTGTAGGAGTTGACGTCGAACTCGGCCCCGCCGCCGCGCACTTCACCCTGTGGAGCGCCGGTACCGCCACCACCACCGCCGTTCGCGCCGCCCTCTTTCGGCTGGAACTGGCCGGGCTTGAACTCCCCGTCGACCTTGACCACCGACAGGCTGAGACCGCCCACCGCGGTGGCCACACCGGACTGTCCCGCGACCTTGCCGACGGTGCTGGACGCGAGGGTCTGGAAGCCCTGCGGCATGACGATGTCGCTGCTCTGCGCCTCGTCGCCGTCGTCCGCGTCGAAGTTGAAGCGGGGCCGTTCCCGGCCACCCTCGGAGGCGGGTGGGGCGGCCTTGGTGACGGTCATGTCCGTGCCGAGCCCGTACAGGGACTCCAAGACCTTGCCCTGGGCGTCCCGCATGCCCGAGGAGACGGAGTTGACGACGATGACCAGCGCGATACCGAGTGCGAGCCCCGAGGCGACGACGAGCGCGGCCTTTCGGCGGCGGCGCAGTTCGCGCCGGAGGTAGGTGAAGAACATGGCGTGAAAATATGCACGCTGCGTGATGGCAGCGTATGAGCAAGGTAAGAGAAGGATGAGAAGCCGTCAGCACCACCTCACCGAACGGCACGGCACGGCAAGGCACCCCACGGCACAACACAGCTCAGCGAACGGGAGAGTCACGAATGTCGCGCTATCACGAGATCAAGCACCGGGCCGTCACGGCGTTCCAGCGGCGGATCGCCAATCCGCTCTCCTCCCGGATGCCGGGACAGATCCTTCTGGAGACCACGGGGCGCACGTCCGGACTGCCCCGGCGGACGCCGGTCGGCGGGAGCCGGGTCGGCCAGGAGTTCTGGCTGGTGTCGGAGTACGGCGACAAGTCGCACTACGTACGCAACATCCAGGCCGACCCGAGGGTCCGGGTCCGCATCAAGGGCACCTGGCACACCGGGACCGCCCACCCGATGCCGGAGGACGACCCGCGCGCCCGGCTCAAGTCGCTGCCGACGGGCAACAGCGCGGTGGTCCGGCTGATGGGCACGAACCTGCTGACGGTCCGCGTCGACCTGGCCGGCTGACCTTCACGCCGACGGCTCCACCATGAACAGCGCGGCCCGTACGGCGGCGACCGAGCCGACGCCCGCGCCGTCCCAGCCGCGGACCCGGATGGTGACGCTCTCGCCGGGCAGCAGGGTGACCGTCCCCCGGTCGGCGGCGGCCGTGGGCGCGAGCCGGTCGGCCTGGAGCAGCAGGTCGCGCAGGAGCGTCCGGGCGGTGACGACGACGTCGACCGTGTCGTCACGCAGGACGGTCTCCACGTCGTAGCGCGGGGCGGGGTAGGCGAACGCGTGGTCGCGTACGGGGAAGTGCAGCGCCCGCAGTTCCCCCGCGTCGGCGACCAGGAACTCCTTCCCGGAACCGGCGTCCGGCAGCAGTTCGGCGGGCACGGTCGCGAGCGCGACGGAGCGCGCCCCGGCCCGTACCGGCACCGTCGACTCGGCGAGGGTCCGGCCGTCGGCGGTCATGCGGCGCAGCGTCACGGCCGCGTCCCAGGGCGTCGCGGACTGGTTGTCGGCGACGACGGCCGGGCGGCCGTCGCGGGTCTGTACGGTGAGCAGCCGGTCCGCGTACAGCCGACGCAGGGTGAAGTACAGCGGCTTGAGGCGTCCGTCGCCGTCGATGGCGGCCCAGGAGGTCACCGGCCAGCAGTCGTTGAGCTGCCAGAGCACGGTGCCCGCGCACAACGGCCAGTGGGAGCGCCAGTGTTCGATGCCGGTGGCGATGGCGCGGGCCTGGTTGAGCTGGGTGAGGTAGTGCCAGCGGTCGAAGTTCGCCGGTCCCGCTCCGGGTACCGCGAAGTGGTGGGCGAGGCCGCGCTCCAGTTTGCCGTTGCCGTCGTGCGCCTTCTGGTGGTGGAGCATGCCGGGCGAGGTGGCGGACAGTTCCTCCCCCGGCAGGGCGCGCCGCAGCGTGGCGTGGGCGGGCGGGGCCTGCCAGCCGAATTCGGCGACGAAGCGCGGGACGGTGTCGAGGTAGTCGGTGTAGTCGGTGCGGTTCCAGACGTCCCAGGAGTGCGCGGTGCCGTGCGCGGGGTCGTTGGGGTGGTGGTCCCAGCTCCCGGACCAGGGGCTGCCCGCCCAGTAGGGCCGGGTGGGGTCGGTCTCGGCCACGACACGCGGCAGCAGGCCCAGGTAGTAGCCCTCGCCCCAGGAGTCGCCGTCGAGCGCGGGCTCCCAGTCCCAGTCGCGGAAGCCCCACAGGTTCTCGTTGTTGCCGTTCCACAGGACGAGGGAGGCGTGCGGCATGAGGCGGGTGACGTTCTCGCGGGCCTCGGCCTCGATCTCGGAGCGCAGCGGCTGCTCCTCGGGGTAGGCGGCGCAGGCGAAGGGGAAGTCCTGCCAGACCAGCAGGCCGAGTTCGTCGCAGACGTCGTAGAAGTCGTCGCTCTCGTAGATGCCGCCGCCCCAGACCCTGACGAGATTGACGCCCGCGTCGGCGGCCCGGGTGAGGCGGGTGCGGTAGCGGTCGGGGCTGATACGGGAGGGGAAGACGTCGTCGGGGATCCAGTTGACGCCACGCGCGAAGACCGGTTCGCCGTTGACGGCCAGGGTGAACGCGGTGCCGTGCGCGTCGGCGCCGGTGTCGAGGGTGACGGTACGGAATCCCAGCCGGCGCTCCCACCGGTCGAGGACCGCGCCGGTGGCGTCCAGCAGCTCCAACTGCGCTCCGTACAATGGCTGTTCGCCGTAGCCTCGGGGCCACCACAGGGCGGCGTCGGGGACCTCGACCGTGAGGGTGGCCCGTGAGCCGTCGAAGTCGGCGGACGCGGTGTGGTCGCCGACGCGGGCCCGGACGGTGAGCACACCTCCCGCCGGGGTGCGCTCGACGTCAACGCGCAGTTCGGCGCGGCCGGTTGAGCCGTCGACGGTCACCAGTGGGCGGACGGTGGCGAGCCGGGCGGTGGACCAGTGCTCCAGACGGACCGGTTTCCACATACCGGCGGTGACCAGGGTCGGCCCCCAGTCCCAGCCGAAGGAGCAGGCCATCTTGCGGATGTACTGGAACGGTTCGGGATAGGCGTTGGGCCGGTCGCCCACCTGGGCGCGTACGGCCTCGGCCTCCGTATAGGCGGAGGTGAACTCCACGCACAGGGGCGTACCGGCGGCCGGGTCCAGCAGGTCCGTGACATCGAAGCGGTAACCGCGGTGCATGTTGCGGGTGTTGCCGACGCGTCGGCCGCCCACGCTGACGGCGGCGACGGTGTCGAGGCCGTCGAAGACGAGGTCGGTGCGCTCGTGCGCGGTGTCGCGGGGGCCGAGGACGGTGTCGTAACGCCAGTCGGTACGGCCCACCCAGGCGACCGCCGTCTCGTTCCGGGAGAGGAACGGGTCCTCGATGAGCCCGGCGGCGAGCAGGTCGGTGTGGACACAGCCGGGGACCACCGCCGGTACGTCGGTCCGCTCGTGGCGCAGTGTCCAGCCTTCGGTCAGGGGGGTGACGTCCTTCATGCGGCGTGCTCCGTTCTTGGCGTGGACAGTCGAGGTGACGGCCCCGTCGACCAGGACTTTCTCCATCCTTACCCACGAGGGCTGGCGGGCCGCGGAGTTCGGGCCAGGCCGCCGGCGCACTGGTGCGCGCGGCCCGCTGCGCCGAGTCGCCGATCCAGATCGAGGGGGCGATCGGCCTCACCTTTGAGCATGTGATCGACCAGCACCGGGCACTGCTGCGCGAGGTGGTCACGTCGTGGCCCCCGGACGCGGGAGGCCGGGCCCGGATCGTACGGAACGAACTGGACGAGTGACCGGTGACGGATAACGGGTGACGAGTGACCGGTGACCGGTGACCGGTGACGGGAGCTGGAACCGTTGGGTCCGGGTGGGCTGGTTGGGCAGGGGTGGGCTCAGGGCACCATCGCGATGCCGTCCAGCTCCACCAGGGCGTTCTCGTCCCAGAGCCTGACCGCGCCGATCAGCGCCATCGCCGGGTAGTCGCGGCCCGCGAGCCGCCGCCAGACACGGCCCAGTTCACCGGCGTGCGCGCGGTAGTCCGCGACGTCGGTGGCGTAGACGGTGACGCGTGCGAGATCGGCCGGGGTGCCGCCCGTCGCGGCCAGCGCGGCGAGGAGATTGCCGAGGGCCGTCTCGAACTGCTCGACCAGGGTCTCCCCCACCACCGCGCCCGCCTGGTCGAGCGCGGTCTGGCCGGCCAGGAAGACCAGCCGGCCGTCCGTCGCGCTCACACTGACGGCGTGCGAGAAGCCGGTGGGCGGGGCGAGTTCCGCCGGGTTGGTCCGCTCCAGGCTCATCCGTACAACTCCTTGGCGATGATGGTGCGTTGGACTTCGGTCGCGCCTTCGTAGATACGGGGCGCGCGGACCTCCCGGTAGAGGTGTTCCAGCAGGTGACCGCGTTGCAGGGCGCGGGCGCCGTGCAGTTGGACGGCGGCGTCGACCACGTACTGCGCGGTCTCGGTCGCGAACAGCTTCGCCATCGCGGAGCGGCGCGGCACGTCCGGCGCGCCGGAGTCGTACGCCTCGGCCGCCGCGTACACCAGCAGCCGGGCCGCCTCCGTACGCGTCGCCATCTCGGCCACCTGGTGCGCGACGGACTGGAGATCCTTGAGCGGGCCGCCGAAGGCGGTGCGGTCGGCGGTGTGGGCGAGCGTCGCTTCGAGGGCGGCGCCCGCCATGCCGACGGCGAAGGCGCCGACGCTCGGGCGGAAGAGGTTGAGGGTGTTCATGGCGACGCGGAAGCCCCGGTCCACCTCGCCGAGGACGTCGGCGGCGCTCACGCGTACGGAGTCGAAGGCCAGGGCGCCGATGGGGTGCGGTGAGAGCATCTCGATCGGCGAGCCGGTCAGTCCGGGCCGGTCGGCGGGAACGAGGAACGCGGTGACGCCGCGGGCACCGGCGCCGGGGGTCGTACGGGCGAAGACGGTGTAGAAGTCGGCCTCGGGCGCGTTGGAGATCCAGCGCTTCTCGCCGGTGAGCAGCCAGCCGGGGCCGTCCGGTCCTTCGTCCGGTACGGCCCCGAGCGCGAGCGCCGCCGCGTCGGACCCGGCGCCCGGCTCGCTCAGCGCGAACGCGGCCACGGCGCGGCCCGCCGCCACCTCGGGCAGCCAGCGCGCCCGCTGCTCCTCGGTGCCGGCCTGGACGATCGGGTAGCTGCCGAGCCCCTGGAGCGCGAGCGCGGTCTCCGCCTCCGTACAGCCGTGGGCCAGGGACTCGCGCAGCAGGCACAGATCGAGCGCCCCGGCGGTCAGCATGCGGTCGAGCAGCCCCAGCTCACCGAGGGCGGCGACGAGCGGGCGGTTGATCCGGCCCGGCTCGCCCCTCTCGGCGAACTGGTCGGCGAACTGGTCGGCGAGCGGGCGCAGCCGGTCGGCGGCGACGGCGCGCAGCTCGTCGCACCAGGAATTTTGTGCCGGATCGAGCGAGAATACGGGCATTCCGGGCCTACTCAATCACGCCTGTCGCGTCTATCGCGGACTGTTGACTGTCGTCACCTACACGATACGCTCGATGCACAAGGCCACCAAGCCACCCCACGAGGGGGCGAACGATGGAGCTGACACCGGCGGTTCTCACACCCTCGGCGCACCGCGACACTTTCCCGCGCGACCATCTGCCGCCGGCCGAGCAGTGGCCGCAGCTCGTCTTCGACCCGCCCGAACTGCGCGGCCCCGACCGGCTGAACTGCGCCGTCGAACTGCTCGACCGCACACTGGACCGCGTCGGCGCCGACCGCCCCGTCTTCCACCTCCCGTCAGGCGGCAGCTGGTCGTACGGCCGGCTGCGCACCCACGTGGACCGGATCGCGCATGTCCTGACCGGTGACCTGGGCGTGGTACCGGGCAACCGGGTCCTGCTGCGCGGCCCCACCACCCCCTGGCTCGCCGCGTGCTGGCTGGCCGTGCTGAAGGCGGGCGCGGTGGCGGTGACGGTGCTCGCCCAGCAGCGGGAGCGGGAGCTGGCCACGATGTGCGAGATCGCGCGGGTCGGCCACGCGCTGTGCGACATCCGGTCGGTGGACGACCTGGTCAAGGCGGAGGTGCCGGGGCTGCGCGTCGCGACGTACGGAGGGGACGCGCCGGACGATCTGCTGCGGCTGGCGGCGGGGAAGCCGGAAGGGTACGAGGCGGTTCGGACGGCGGCCGACGACGTCGCGCTCATCGCCTTCACCTCCGGGACCACGGGGCGGCCCAAGGGCTGCATGCACTTCCACCGCGATGTGCTGGCCATCGCCGACACGTTCTCGCGCCATGTGCTGCGGCCGGAGCCGGACGACGTGTTCGCCGGCAGTCCGCCGCTCGGCTTCACCTTCGGGCTCGGCGGTCTGGTGATCTTCCCGATGCGGGCGGGCGCGTCGACGCTGCTGCTCGAACAGGCGGGCCCCAAGCAGCTGTTGGCGGCCGTGGCCGAGCGCGGGGTATCGGTGCTGTTCACCGCGCCGACGGCGTACCGCGTGATGCTGAACGAACTCGGCGCCGCGCGGACCCACGACATCTCCGGGCTGCGCCGCTGTGTGTCCGCCGGGGAGAATCTGCCCGCCGCCACCTGGCAGGACTGGTACGAGCGGACCGGGATCCGGATCATCAACGGCATCGGCGCGACGGAGCTGCTGCACATCTTCATCTCGGCGGCCGACGAGGCGGTCCGGCCCGGCACGACGGGCCTGCCGGTGCCCGGCTGGCAGGCGCACGTGGTGGACGAGTCGGGCGATCCGCTGCCCGACGGAGAGCCGGGGCTGCTGGCCGTACGCGGCCCGGTGGGCTGCCGCTATCTCTCCGATCCGCGCCAGTCGGTCTACGTACGCGACGGCTGGAACCTCACCGGCGACACCTACGTACGGGAGCCGGACGGCTACTTCCGCTATGTCGCACGCGCGGACGACATGATCATCTCGGCGGGGTACAACATCGCGGGACCGCAGGTCGAGGAGGCGCTGCTGGCCCACCCCGATGTGACGGAGGCGGCGGTCGTGGGGCACCCCGACGAGTTGCGGGGGCAGATCGTGGCGGCGTACGTGGTCCTGCGCGCGGGGGTAAGGCCCGGCGAGGAGACGAAGGAGGCGCTGCGCGCGTTCGTCACGTCGCGGCTGGTGCCGTACAAATGCCCGCGCGTCTTCGAGTTCCTGGACGCGCTCCCCCGCACCCCGACCGGAAAGCTCCAGCGCTTCCGGCTGCGGCCGGTCGCCTGAGCGTGGCCGGCCCGCTCGGCCCACCCGGTCCACCCGGCCCGCTCGGCGAGCACGTCACGGCTTGAGGGGGAGGCGCAGGCGCGGGCCGAGGCCGAGGAGTTCGCTGTTGGTCCGGTAGCGGTCCGGGGCGAATCGCAGCACGGCTCCGCGCAGCAGAACCGGATCGGCCTCGAATTCCTTGACGTCGCCCAACGAGTGATACCCGAAAACTCCGATCTCGCGTCCGGCCACTCTGTACGGCGGGGGACTGGCGACGCCCGGGCGAAGTCGTACCAGCGCCGTCCGCCCGCAGGGCGGGACCGACGGCGTCCGGTGCGTGCGATCGCAAGGCGGAGGATCATGCTCGTACCGGGCGTACTCGCATGACTGAAGACAACGCCGCGAGGTGCCGTACCGGACGCCGCGGGCCAGGCGGGACTTCGAGGACAGGCTCTAGAGTGATCACGTGGCCGAGCAGCACACCCCGCGATCCCTGATCGTGACCCTCTACGGCGCGTACGGCAGGACGCCGGACGGCGCGCCGCTCGCCGTGGCCGAGTTGGTCCGGCTGCTCGGCGCGCTCGGGGTCGACGCGCCGTCCGTGCGGTCGTCGGTGTCGCGGCTCAAGCGCCGGGGTCTGCTGATCGCCGAGCGCACACCGCAGGGCGCCGCGGGCTACGCGCTCTCCGCCGACGCGCGGCAACTGCTGGACGACGGCGACCGGCGCATCTACGACCGTCCCGTGCCCCGGCTGTCGGACGGCTGGGTGCTCGCGGTGTTCTCCGTCCCCGAGGCCGAGCGGCACAAGCGTCATCTGCTGCGGTCGCGGCTGGCCCGGCTGGGGTTCGGGACCGCAGCGCCGGGGGTGTGGATCGCGCCCGGCCATCTGTACGAGGAGACGCGGCACGCGCTGGAGCGGCTGCGACTCGACCCGTACGTCGACCTGTTCCGGGGCGAGCACCTGGGTTTCGCGGCGACGGCGGAGGCGGTGGGGCGGTGGTGGGACCTCGGGGAGGTCGCCGCGCGGCACGAGGAGTTCCTGCAGGCGCACGAACCGGTGCTGCGGTGGTGGGAATCCCGTCGCCCGGCCGCCGCGTCGGCCGAGGACGCCTACCGGGACTATCTGCTGGCCCTCGACTCCTGGCGCCAACTGCCCTACGCCGATCCGGGGTTGCCGAGGGAGCTGCTGCCGGCGGACTGGCCGGGCGGGCGTTCGGCGCGGGTCTTCACCGCGCTGCACGCCCAACTGTGGCGGGCCGGTGAGCAGTTCGTACGCCCGGCCTGAAATCAGGTGACCGGCCGGGCCGTACCCGGTCATCATGCGGAGCATGGACGAGGCACCCGAACCGCGCTGGCTGGTCGTCGCCACCATCGCGCGGTGGCGGCGGTACGGCGACGGCGGACAGGAGTTGCGCCCCGGCACGAAGGTGTACCGGGGCGGAGCGCGCGTGTTCGTCATCGACACGTACCCCGGTATGGGGAGCATGGACCTGACCACGGTCGGCCAGGCCCGCGACACGGGCCACTGGATCACCATCGACACGGCCACCCGGCATCTGCACACCTTCCGGGCCAAGCTGGTGCACTCCCCCGCCGTGCTGCGCCGGGCCGAGGAGCGGTGGACCGAGAACCACACCGAGGAGCGCGCACGGGAGTGGGCGGCGGGCCTGGAACGCCTCGCGACCCGCTACCGCCGGGAGGCCCACGCGGGCGTCCCGCACCCCCGGGGCTGCCTCTGCCACGCGTGCCTGACCGGCGCGGGCGAGTGAGACCCGAGGAAGCGTCAGGTCAGGGTGAGCCTCGGCTTCGGTCCGTCCGTGCGGCCCGTCGGGGGTGGGCGGCTGCCCGCGCGGTACGGGAGCGGCCAGGGCGCTCCCGGGCCGCTGTAGCCCTGGTCGGCCGCCGCGTGCAGGGTCCAGTGGGGGTCGTGGAGGTGCGGGCGGGCCAGGGCGCAGAGGTCCGCGCGGCCGGCCAGGAGCAGGGAGTTGACGTCGTCCCAGGACGAGATGGCGCCGACCGCGACGACCGGCACCGAGAGGGTGTTACGGATCCGGTCGGCGAACGGGGTCTGGTAGGAGCGGCCGAACTCGGGGCGTTCCTCGGGGACGACCTGGCCGGTCGACACGTCGATGGCGTCGGCGCCGTGCGCGGCGAACGCGCGGGCGATCTCGACCGACTCCTCGGCCGTGTTGCCGCCCGGCGCCCAGTCGGTGGCGGAGATCCGGACCGTCATCGGCCGGTCGTCGGGCCACAACTCCCTTACGGCGTCGAAGACTTCGAGCGGGTAGCGGAGCCGTCCGGCGAGGTCGCCGCCGTACGCGTCGGTCCGGGTGTTGGTCAGCGGGGAGAGGAAACCGGAGAGCAAGTATCCATGTGCGCAGTGGAGTTCGAGCAGGTCGAAGCCGGCGTCGGCGGCCCGTCGGGTCGCCGACGCGAACTGCTCGCGTATCTCGGTGAGTCCGGCCCGGTCGAGTGCGTGCGGGACCTGGCTGATGCCGGGGAGGTACGGCAGTGCCGAGGCGGCGGACAGCGGCCAGTTGGCGTCCCCGTCCGGCAGTGGCTGGTCCATGCCCTCCCACATGAGGCGGGTGGAGCCCTTGCGGCCGGAGTGGCCGAGTTGCACGCCGATGGCGGCGGTGGGCTCGGCGGTGGGCGCGGTGGTGTGTACGGCGGTGTGCACGAAATCCGTCACGCGCCGCCAGGCGGCGGCCTGTTCGTCCGTCCAGAGCCCGGTGCAGCCGGGCGTGATCCTGCCCTCCGGGCCGACGCACACCATCTCCGTCATGACGAGCCCCGCCCCGCCGAGGGCGCGCGCCCCGAGGTGCACGAGGTGGAAGTCGCCGGGCACACCGTCCTCGGCGACGTACATGTCCATCGCCGAGACGACGACCCGGTTGCGCAGCGTCAGTCCGCGCAGCCGGAAGGGCGTGAACATCGGGGGTGTGCCGGGCGGGCAGCCGAAGTCCTCCTCCACCGCGCCGGTGAACGTGGCGTCGCGCAGCCGCAGGTTGTCGTGGGTGACGCGGCGGCTGCGGGTGAGCAGGCCGAACGCGAACTGCCGGGCCGGCTGGTCGGTGTAGGTGGCCAGTTCCTCGAACCAGCGCAGGCTCGCCGCCGCCGCGCGCTGCGTGGACTCGACGACGGGGCGCCGCTCGCTCTCGTACGCGGCGAGCGCGGCCGGCAGATCGGGCTGCTCATCCACGCACGCGGCGAGCGCCAGGGCGTCCTCGACGGCGAGCTTCGTACCGGAGCCGATCGAGAAGTGCGCGGTGTGGGCGGCGTCGCCGATGAGGACCGTGTTGCCGTGGCTCCAGCGTGCGTTGACGACCGTACGGAACGCGGTCCAGGACGACTTGTTGGCGCGCGGCGTCCGGCCGCCGAGCGCGTCGGCGAAGATCTTGGCGCACTGTTCGGTGGACTGCCGCTCGTCGAGCGTGTCGAAGCCGGCGGCGCGCCAGACCTCTTCGCGCATCTCGACGATGACGGTGCTGGCGTCGGCCGAGAACGGGTACCCGTGGAGCTGCATCACCCCGTGCTCGGTCTCGGCGATCTCGAATCGGAACGCGTCGAAGGCGAAGTCGGCGGCGAGCCAGATGTACCGGCAGCGCTCGGTGCCCACGGTGGGGCGGAAGACGTCGGCGTGAGTCTCGCGGGTGCGGCTGTTCACCCCGTCGGCGGCGATCACCAGGTCGTGGGTGGCGGCGAGTTCGGCGGCGGGCGGCGCCGGGGTGCGGAAGCGGAGCCGTACACCCAGGGACGTACAGCGCTCGTGCAGGATCTCCAGGAGCCGGTGGCGCCCGAGGGCCGCGAAGCCGTGACCGCCGGAGGTCAGGGTGCGGCCCCGGTGGACGATGTCGATGTCGTCCCAGCGCACGAACTCCCCCTGGAGGGCACGGTGGACGGTGGGGTCGGCGTGCTCGATGCCGCCCAGGGTCTCGTCGGAGAGGACGACTCCGAAGCCGAAGGTGTCGTCGGCGGCGTTGCGCTCCCAGACGGTGATCTCACGCCGGGGGTCGAGCCGTTTGAGCAGGACGGCGGCGTACAGCCCGCCGGGTCCGCCGCCGATGACGGCGACCTTCAGGGGTTCGACGGGATTCCCCGCGCCTGCCACGGTCAGCGGCCCTGCCACTTGGGGGGCCGCTTCTCGGTGAAGGCGGCGTGGAACTCCGCGTAATCCTCACCGTTCATGAGCAACGCCTGGGTGGCGGCGTCCAGTTCGACGGACGCGGCGAGCGGCATGTCCAGTTCGGCGGTGAGCAGCGCCTTGGTCTGCGCGTACGCGAGGGCCGGGCCGTCGGCGAGCCGGCGGGCGAGTACGGCGGCGCGGCTGCCGGCGGCTCCCTCGTCGGTCAACTCGCTGATGAGGCCGATGCGTTCGGCCTCGGGCGCGTGGACGGGTTCGCCGAGCATCAGCAGCCGGGTGGCGTGGCCGAGGCCGACGACGCGCGGCAGCAGATAGGCGGCGCCCATGTCGCCGCCGGAGAGGCCGACCCGGGTGAAGAGGAACGCGAAGCGCGCGGTGGGGTCGGCGACCCGGAAGTCGGCGGCCAGCGCGAGGACCGCGCCGGCGCCGGCGGCGACCCCGTGCACGGCGGCGATCACCGGGAACGGGCATTCGCGGACGGCCCTGACGACCTGCCCGGTCATCCGGTTGAAGTCGAGGAGTTGGGCGGTGTCCATGGCGAGCGTGGCACCGATGATCTCGTCCACGTCACCGCCCGAGCAGAAGCCGCGCCCCTCGCCCGCCAGCACGAGGGCGCGGACGGACCGCTCCCTGGACAGCTCGGCGAGCAGGTCGCGCAGGTCGGCGTAGGCGCCGAAGGTGAGGGCGTTGAGCTTGTCGGGGCGGGCGAGGGTGACGGTCGCGACACCGTCCTCGCGTGTCAGCCGCAGATGGCGCCACTCCTCGGTGCGGGGGGCGGAGCCGGAGAACGGGCTCATGGGGTGCGGCCTCCTTCAGCTCGACGCTGTGTGCCTCTCACGCTGCTCGTCTCTCACGCTGTGCGCCTTTCACGCCGCGTGCCGGGCGCCCGGAGTGCCGTGGGGCGCCGGGGGCGGACACCCTCGTAAGCAAGGTATCACTCGTCCGTGACCGCCGTCACGAGTGCGCGATACGGCGCGCGGTACCGTAAGCGGGTCCTCGCCGGAGGCGCCGAAGGTCCCGGGAGACATGTGGCGGAGGTCCCCTTTCCGGCAGTCCGCTGCCCCTTGTTAAGCCGCTTACGCTCCGTAAGGCTGGGCGACAGGGCCACCCCTGTCGAAGCCCGGCACCCCGAACGGCCCCGCACGGCCCCCGAACGGACTCCCCGCCTTGCCCGAAGCACCGGACACCGCCTCCTGGCGCATCACCCTGCCGCACAGCGCGGCGGCGGTGCCGATGGCGCGTGCCCTGATCCGCACAGCCCTGTCCGACATCGGGCCGACCGCGGACAGCGACACGGCGGAACTGCTGACGGCGGAGCTGGTCGCCAACGCCGTCGAGCACACCCGTCCCGACGTCCCGATCGAGCTGGTGGTCGGGCTGCTGCCCTCCGGGTGTCAGGTCGAGGTCCACGACGGCGACCCGGACCCGCCGGGCGATCTGTCGGCGCCGACGGCCGGCCACCCGCCCGACCCCTGGCAGGAGCACGGCCGTGGGCTGCTGCTGATCCGCACCCTGAGCGCCGACTGCGGCCACCGTACGACCGAGCAGGGCAAGGCGGTCTGGTTCACGCTGTCAGCGCGCTGACCCACGCGGCGCCGACCCACGTGGTGCCGAACCGCGCGGCACCGAACCACGCCGCGCGACCGGGTCGCCGGGGGCCGGCGCCGCGTCGGGGGCCAGGGTCGCGACGAGTACCGCCTTGATCGTGTGCAGCCGGTTCTCCGCCTCGTCGAAGACCACGGAGTGCGCGGACTCGAACACCTCGTCGGTCACTTCGAGTTCCGTGAGCCCGTGCCGCTCGTGGATCTCCCATCCGACGACGGTCCCCAGGTCGTGGAAGGCCGGCAGGCAGTGCAGGAACCGCACGTCCGGATTCCCGGTCGCGCTCAGCACGTCCATCGTCACGCTGTACGGCCCGAGGGCCGCGATGCGCTCGTCCCAGATCTCCTGCGGCTCCCCCATCGACACCCAGACGTCGGTGGCCACGAAGTCCGCGCCGCTCACACCCTCCGCGATGGACTCGGTCAGCGTGATACGGGCGCCGCTGACCTCGGCGGACTTACGGGCCAGGGCGACCACGTCGTCCGCCGGCCAGTAGGCGCGGGGCGCGACGATCCGTACGTCCATGCCCAGCAGCGCGCCGGTGACGAGGTAGGAGTTGCCCATGTTGTAGCGGGCGTCGCCGAGGTAGGCGAACGTGATGCGATTGAGCTGCTTGTCGGTGTGCTCGGTCATCGTGAGCACGTCGGCGAGCATCTGCGTGGGGTGCCAGTCGGCGGTGAGCCCGTTGAAGACGGGCACCCCGGCGTGGGCGGCCAGCTCCTCGACGGTCGACTGCGCGTCACCGCGGAACTCGATACCGTCGAACATCCGGCCGAGGACCCGCGCGGTGTCCTTGGCGGACTCCTTCTTCCCGATGTGCGAGCCGGCCGGGTCGATGTACGTGGTCGAGGCGCCCTGGTCGGCGGCGGCCACCTCGAAGGCGCAGCGCGTACGCGTCGACGCCTTCTCGAAGATCAGGGCGACGTTCTTGCCCCGCAGGAGCTGGACCTCGTTGCCCGCCTTCTTCGCGGCCTTGAGCCCGGCGGCCAGCTCGACCAGCCCGCGGAACTCCTCGGCGGTGAAGTCGAGTTCCTTGAGGAAGTGGCGGCCTGCGAGTTGTATCGCCATGGTGGCTGCTCCTGCGTCGCGAATACGGAGACCTGTACGGGGACCGATACAGAGACCTTGGAACTATATACGACCTTCCGTATTGATATACAGAGCATTGGGCGGGCGGATCGTCGGTCCCCGTCGGTCGGACGGCGTCCCGCTCGGTCACACGGCGTCCCGCTCGATCGGACAGCTCATACAGCGCGGCCCGCCCCGCCCCCGGCCCAGCTCGCTGCCCCGGATCTCGATCACCTCGATCCCCTGCTTGCGCAGATACGTGTTGGTGGTCACGTTGCGCTCGTACGCCACGACCACCCCCGGCTCGACGGCCAGCACGTTGCAGCCGTCGTCCCACTGCTCGCGCTCGGCCGCGTGCACGTCCTGCGTCGCCGTCAGGACGCGGATCCCGTCCAGGCTCAGCGCCGCGGCGATCGCGCGGTGCATGTGCTCCGGCGGATGGTCGGTCACCTTGAGTTCGTTCCCGCCCGCGCCCGGCTCGATGGTGTACGAGCGGAGCATGCCGAGGCCCGCGTACTGGGTGAAGGTGTCGCGGTCGACCATCGTCATCACCGTGTCGAGGTGCATGAAGGCGCGCCGCTTCGGCATGTCGAGCGCCACGATCGTGCGGGCCGAACCGGCCGCGAACATCCCGCGCGCCAGCATCTCTACGGCCTGCGGTGTGGTTCGCTCGCTCATCCCGATCAGCACGGCGCCCTCGCCGATGACCAGGACATCGCCGCCCTCGATGGTGGAGGGATAGTCGTCCTGCCCCTGCGACCAGTGATGGAAGGGCCCGGCGCCCGGTCCGGTGAAGAGCGGGTGGTGCTTGTAGATCGCCTCGAAGTGGACGGTCTCGCGCCGCCGGGCCGGCCAGCGCATCGCGTTGATGGACACACCGTCGTAGATCCAGGCGGAGGTGTCGCGGGTGAAGAGGTGGTTGGGCAGCGGGTCGAGCAGGAAGTCGTCCAGGTCCATGACATGGAAACGGACGGAGGTCGGTTCGGCGTGGCTGTCCAGGAACTCCCGCTTGGTCATCCCGCCGACCAGCGCCTCCACGAGATCGTCCGTCTCCAGCGCGTCGAAGACCGATCTGAGGTGATCGGTGGCGAGCGGACCATACTCCTTCTCGTCGAAGACGCGGTCCAGGACCAGCGCGCGGGCCGCCGGGATGTCCAGGGACTCACGCAGCAGGTCGCCGAAGAGATGGACCTTCACCCCGCGGTCGCGCAGGACGTCGGCGAACCCGTCGTGCTCCTCGCGCGCACGGCGCACCCACAGCACGTCGTCGAAGAGCAGCGTGTCCTTGTTCCTGGGGGTGAGCCGCTTCAGCTCCAGGTCGGGGCGGTGCAGTATGACGCGGCGCAGCCGCCCGGTCTCGGAGTCGACATGGAATCCCATGACTCCATCCTCCCGGATGGGGCGCGATTCACGCGGCGAATGCGCCAGAGACCGGGCCGCCGCCGCGCGGGCCGTGGCGCGGCGGCCCCCAGGTGGCGCGCGGCGCGCCCGCCCCGGTGGCCGGGCGGGCCGAGACCGGCCCGCCCGGCCACCGGACACCCACCTGGGTCCCGTCCGGCGGATCTTCGGGGATCAGCCGGACAGGGCCTAGGTCGTGTCTGACAAATCCCGCCTGGCGTGCGACGCCCGGCACGCACGCTCGCCGCGTTGTCGGACCCGCCCGAGCACGTCCAGTACGCGGGCGATCCTCCGCCTCGCGATCGCACGCACCGGACGCCGCACGCCCCGCCCTGCGGGCGGACGGTGCCATTTGTCAGACACGACCTAGAGCCGGGGGTCGACCGGCTCCGACTCCAGCGCGAGCACCGCGAACACCGCCTCGTGGACGCGCCACAGCGGCTCGTCGTCGCCCAGCCGGTCCAGCGCTTCGAGCCCGAGCGCGTACTCGCGCAGCGCCAGCGACCGCTTGTGCCCGAGGAACCGGCCGCGCAGCCGCTCCAGATTCTCCGGCCGGGTGTACTCGGGGCCGTAGATGATCCGCAGGTACTCACGTCCGCGCACCTTGACGCCCGGCTGGACCAGCCGCCCCTTGCCGTTGCGTACCAGTGCCTGGAGCGGTTTGACGACCATGCCCTCGCCGCCGCGCCCCGTCATCTCCAGCCACCAGTCGGTCCCGGCCCGTACCGACTCCTCGTCGCCCGTCTCCACGACGAGGCGCCGGGTGACCTGGAGCAGACCGGTCGGGTCGTGCTCGGTCAGCCGGTCGATCCAGGCCAGCTGCTGGTCGTGCGGTACGGCGGCCAGGCTGCGGCCCCGCGCGGCGAGGAGCTGGAACGGCGCGAGGCGTACGCCCTGAAGTCCGTCCGTCTCCCAGCAGTAGCGGCGGTACGCCTGCGTGAACGCCGCCGCGTCGGCGGCCCGCGCACGCTGGTCGGCCAGCAGCGCGCCCACGTCGACACCCCGGCCGGCGGCCGCTTCGAGCGCGCTCGTCACGGCCGGGAAGGCGGCGCCCGCCGCCGCGCCGACCGCCGCGTACTGGGTGCGCAGCAGGCCGGTGGCCTTCAGCGACCAGGGCATCAGCTCGGCGTCGA
Organism: Streptomyces sp. NBC_01508; assembly: GCF_045040315.1. Taxonomy (NCBI): domain Bacteria; kingdom Bacillati; phylum Actinomycetota; class Actinomycetes; order Kitasatosporales; family Streptomycetaceae; genus Streptomyces; species Streptomyces sp. NBC_01508. Next base: position 1,526,300 of record NZ_CP109419.1, read on the forward strand.
GCAGCAGCCAATCCGTTTCCAGCTCGTCCCACAGGCCGGCGGCGCCGATGGCCGTACGCAGGCGGCCCAGGATCTCCTCGGTGACCGCCGGGTCGTCGAAGAAGGGGCGGCCGGTGCGGGTGTGCAGCGCGCCGGTCGGCGCGCCGGGGTCGTCGGCGTCGCCGATACCGAAGCGCTCGCGCGCCACGGACGCGTCGCGGCAGACCAGCGCCACCGCCCGCGAGCCCATGTGCTTCTCCTCGCACACGACCTGCGCCACTCCGTCGTCGCGGTACTGCGCGAACGCCTCGGCCGGGTGTTCCAGATAGCCTTCCTCGCGCGATGTCGCGGTGGGTGCCATGGTCGGCGGCAGGTAGGCGAGGAGCCGCGGGTCGACGGCGAAGCGGCTCATGACCTCAAGGGCCGCCGCCGCGTTCTCCTCGCGCACCGCGAGCCGGGCCATGTGGCGCGTCTCCACGACACGCCGGCCGTGCACGTCGGCGAGGTCGAGCGGGCGGCCCTCAAGGCTGCCGGACGCCTCCGTGGCGAGCGGCTTGGCGGGCTCGTACCAGACACGCTCCGCCGGTACGTCGACCAGTTCGCGCTCGGGCCAGCGCAGCGCGGTCATCTTCCCGCCGAATACGGCGCCGGTGTCGAGGCAGATGGTGTTGTTGATCCAGGAGGTGTTCGGTACGGGGGTGTGGCCGTACACGACGGCCGCTCTGCCCCGGTAGTCCTCGGCCCACGGATAGCGGACGGGCAGGCCGAACTCGTCGGTCTCGCCGGTCGTGTCGCCGTACAGCGCGTGCGCGCGGACCCGGCCCGAGGTGCGGCCGTGGTACTTCTCCGGCAGACCCGCGTGGCAGACGACCAACTTGCCGCCGTCCAGGACGTAGTGGCTGACGAGACCGTCGATGAAGGTGCCCACCTGCTCGCGGAAGGCGTCGTCCTCCTTCTCCAACTGCTCCACGGTCTCGGCGAGTCCATGGGTGACCTGGACCTTTCTGCCCTTGAGCCAGCGGCCGAGCTTGTTCTCGTGGTTGCCCGGCACGCACAGCGCGTTGCCCGCGCCGACCATGCGCATCACGCGGCGCAGCACGCCGGGGCTGTCGGGGCCGCGGTCGACGAGGTCGCCGACGAAGACCGCCGTACGGCCTTCGGGGTGGGCGCCGTCGCCGTCCGCGTAACCGAGCTTCGCCAGCAGTGTGTCCAGCTCGGAGCGGCAGCCGTGGATGTCGCCGATGATGTCGAAGGGGCCGGTGAGGTGGGTGAGGTCGTTGTAACGGCGTTCGGTGACGACCTCGGCGCGCTCGACCTCCTCGACACCGCGCAGGACGTGGACCTTGCGGAAGCCCTCGCGTTCGAGTCCGCGCAGCGAACGGCGCAGTTCCCGCTGGTGCCGCTTGATGACCTGGCGGGGCAGGCCGGCCCGGTCGGGGCGGACGGCGTTGCGTTCGGCGCAGACCGCCTCGGGCAGGTCGAGGACGATCGCGATGGGGAGCACGTCGTACTCCCTGGCGAGCCGCACGAGCTGCTTGCGGCTCTCCTGCTGGACGTTGGTGGCGTCGACGACCGTGCGCCGCCCGGCGGCGAGGCGCTTGCCCGCGATGTAGTGGAGCACGTCGAAGGCGTCGCCGCTGGCGCTCTGGTCGTTCTCGTCGTCGGCGACGAGGCCGCGGCAGAAGTCCGAGGAGATGACCTCGGTGGGCTTGAAGTGGGTACGCGCGAAGGTCGACTTGCCGGAGCCGGTGGCGCCGATCAGGACGACGAGGGCGAGGTCGGTGACAGGGAGGCGGCGGGGCTCGGTGGTGGTCTCGTCGGCTGTCTCGTTGCTGCTCATGCGGCCTTCTCCTCCTTCTTCATGTCCGTCGCGGCGACGGTGAACACCGCCATCTGTGTGGGCGGCCCCACCTCGGGGTCGTCCGGCCCCACCGGTACGTACCGCACGGCGTACCCGTAGCGCGGCGCCACCGTGTCCGCCCAGGCGCGGAACTCCGCACGCGTCCACTCGAAACGGTGGTCCCGGTGGCGTACGTGCCCTGCGGGCAGCGTCTCCCAGCGGACGTTGTACTCGACGTTCGGCGTCGTCACGACGACGGTCCCCGGCCGGGCCGTCCCGAACACCGCGTACTCCAGGGCGGGCAGCCTCGGCAGATCCAGGTGCTCGATCACCTCGCTGAGCACGGCGGCGTCGTGGCCCTTGAGCCGTTTGTCCGTGTACGTGAGGGAGCTCTGCAGCAGCGTGACGCGCTCGGCCTGGCGCTCGCTCATCCGCTCCACCTTGAGCCGGCGGGCGGCGACGGTGAGCGCGCGTACGGACACGTCGACGCCCACCACCTTGGTGAAGCGCACGTCCTTCAACAGCGCCTGGACGAGCTGGCCCTGGCCGCAGCCGAGGTCGAGCACGCTGCTCGCGCCGGCGTCGCGCAGGGCGGTGAGGATCGCGTCGCGCCGCTGCTCGCCGAGCGAGACGGTCTTCTCCTGCTTCTCTTCAGTCTCCTGCTTCTCCTGCCTCTCCTGCGTCTCCTGAGGGGCGGCGTCGTCGGCTTCCGGTGCCGGGTCCTCGACCGCGTTGTCGATCGCCTCGACGCCGATGTCGTCGGCCTCGGCGAGCCGGACCAGTTCGAGCCGTTCGGTGGCCTCCCTGGTCAGGCCCCAACGGCGGGCCAGATAGCGGCTGGTGATGAGCTGCCGCTCCGGGTGGTCGGCCAGCCAGCCCTCGCCGGCCCGCAGCAGCTTCTCCACCTCGTCGGGCGCGACCCAGTAGTGCTTGGCGTCGTCGAGCACCGGCAGGAGCACGTACAAGTGCCGCAGCGCGTCGGACAGTCGCAGCTCCCCCTCCAGTACGAGCTGTACGTAGCGCGAGTCACCCCACGCGGGGAACGTCTCGTCCAGCGCCACCGGGCGCGCGTCGACCGTCGTCCAGCCCAGCGGCCCGAAGAGGTTGCCGACCAGCTCGGCGCCGCCGCGTGCGGGCACGGCGGGCACCTCGATCCGCAGGGGCAGGGGCTCGGCCGCGCGCTCGGGCAGCGCCTTGCACACGCCGCGCAGCGCGCTCTTGAAGACGGTGCTCAGGGCGACGGCGAGCAGCGAGGACGCCGCGTACGGACGGTCGTTGACGTACTGCGCGAGCGCCGCGTCGGGCGCCCCACCGCGCCCCTTGCCCTTGCCGCGCCGGACGAGGGCCACCGGATCGACCTCCAGAAGGAGCGCCGCCGTGCACCGCTCGACGGACGCCTCGGGGTAGAGGACGTGCGCGGTGCCGTGGGAGGTGGAGAACGTCTGCGCGTTGTCGGGATGCTTGTGCAGCAGAAACCCGAGGTCGGTGGCGGGGCGTTCAGGGGTGCCGGTGGTACTGATCGTAAGGAACACCTGCCCGAGTATCGCCGAGTCCGCTACGGACCGCGACAGTGTTTCGTGGACGCGGCCGGTGCCGTGGCACGGGACTGTTTCCGTCGCGGTGGGGTCTCCGTGTGGACCAGTTGACGGCAGAGTAGACCGGTCGTATAGTCGTCAGCGTCGGAACACGGCACACCGAACTCCCGGAAAGGGCAAGCATCATGGGACGCATCAAGGTCGGCACCGAGAACAGCACGGACATCGAACTGCACTACGAGGACAAGGGCGCCGGACAGCCGGTCGTACTGATCCACGGCTACCCGCTGGACGGCAACTCCTGGGAGGGACAGGCGCCGGCCCTGCTCGACGCCGGTTACCGGGTCATCACCTACGACCGGCGCGGCTTCGGCAAGTCCAGCCAGCCGGCCACCGGTTACGACTACGACACCTTCGCGGCCGACCTGAACACTGTCATGGAGTCCCTGGACCTGCACGACGCGGTCCTCGTCGGCTTCTCGATGGGCACCGGCGAGGTCGCGCGCTATCTGTCGGCCTACGGCTCCGGCCGCGTCAGCAAGGCCGCCTTCCTGGCCTCCCTGGAGCCGTACCTGGCCATCACCGACGACAACCCCGACGGCGCCGCCCCGCTCTCCTTCTTCCAGGAGATCTCCGAGAAGGCGAAGAAGGACCGGTACGCCTTCTTCACCGGCTTCTACAGCGACTTCTTCAACCTCGACGAGAACCTCGGCACCCGGCTGAGCGAGGAAGCCGTCCGCAACGCCTGGAACGTCGCGGCCGGCGCCGGCCCGATCGCCTCGGCCGCCGCGCCCCTGACCTGGCCCACCGACTTCCGCTCCGACATCCCCCGTATCGACGTCCCCGCGCTGATCGTGCACGGCACCGCGGACCGCACCCTGCCGATCGACGCCACCGGACGCCGCTTCGCCAAGGCCCTGCCCGCCGCCCGGTACGTCGAGATCGAGGGCGCCCCGCACGGGCTGCTCACCACCCACACCGCCGAGGTCAACGAAGTCCTCCTGGACTTCCTCGGCCAGTGAACTCCCATGGCGCAGTGCCGCAGGGGCGGCGGGCGGCCCCGCGCGAACCCCGATAGACGACTGGTCTATTCGGGGGTAGGGTGAGAATCATGCCAGCCATCCACGGCGACACCCGCCGCAGCATTCTCGACGCCGCTCAGCGGATCATGGCCCACAAGGGGTTCGCCGCCGTGGGCATCAACGAAGTCCTCAGCGAGGCCGGCGTGCCCAAGGGGTCCTTTTACCACTACTTCGGTTCCAAGGACGCCTTCGGTGAGGCGATGATGCGGTCCTACTTCGCCGACTACCTCGCTGACATGGACCGCACCCTCGCCGAGCCGGGCCTGACCTCGGCGCAGCGGCTGATGAACTACTGGCAGAACTGGCGCGAGACGCAGGGCGTCGACGAATGCCAGGGCAAGTGTCTGGTCGTCAAGCTCGGCGCGGAGGTCTCCGACCTGTCGGAGACCATGCGGCTCGCGCTGAAGGAGGGCACCACCGCCGCCGTGGACCGTCTGGAACGGACCATAGCCGCCGGCCGCAAGGACGGCTCGCTGACCGTCGACACCACAGACGGCGACCCTCGCGCCACCGCGCAGATCCTGTACGACATGTGGCTCGGAGCCAGCATCGTGGCCAAGATCCACCGCGACATCAGCCACCTCGACACCACGACGGCGGCCACCCGCCGGCTTCTGCACCTGTAACAGGCGGCAACAGCCCACCCACGCACCACGGCAGCCCTGTCCCCGGTCGCCTCGCCGCACCTCGCGGGAGACGACCGGTCCACTGTCACCCCCACCCAAGGAGAGATCGTGAAGGTCCTCATCGTCCTCACCTCGCACGACCAACTCGGCACCACCGGCCGCAAGACCGGCTTCTGGCTGGAGGAACTGGCCGCCCCCTATTACCGCTTCAAGGACGCCGGCGCCGATATCGTCCTCGCCTCACCCAAGGGCGGGCGGCCCCCGCTGGACCCGAAGAGCAACGAACCCGACTTCCAGACCGACGACACCCGCCGCTTCGAGTCCGACCCCGGCGCCACAGCCGCCCTCGACGGCACCGTCCGCCTCGACACCGTCTCCGCCGACGGCTTCGACGCCGTCTTCTACCCCGGCGGCCACGGCCCCCTGTGGGACCTCGCCGAGGACGAGCACTCCATCCGGCTCATCGAAGCCACCCTGCGCGCGGGCAAGCCCCTGGCCCTGGTCTGCCACGCTCCCGGCGTCCTGCGCCACACCACCGCCCCCGACGGCGCCCCCCTGGTCCAGGGCCGGAGGGTCACCGGCTTCACCAACGGGGAGGAAGCCGCCGTCGGCCTGACCGACGTGGTCCCCTACCTCGTCGAGGACGAACTCACCAGGCTCGGCGGCGACTACTCCAAGGCGGGCGACTGGGAACCGTACGTCCTCACCGACGGCCTGCTCGTCACCGGCCAGAACCCGGCCTCCTCCGCCCCCGCCGCCGACGCCCTCCTCACCCTCGTCACCCAGACCGGCTGACACCGACACCGCCAACCGCGCCTGAGCACCCCCGTGGTGACGCCGCCCTGCCCTCAAGCGCCGGACGAGCGGTACCCGACGTTCAGAGCTGCGACTGGACCTGGGAGGAGAGCAGTTCCAGGTGGTCGAGGTCGTCCAGGTCCAGCATCTGGCAGTAGATACGGGAGGCGCCGATGGCGCCGTACTGCCCGATCTTGTCGACGACCTCGGCGGGCGAGCCCGCAAGTCCGTTCGCCTTGAGCTCTTCCACCTCCCGTCCGATGGACGCGGCCCGGCGGGCCACTTCCGCGTCCGTCCTGCCCACGCAGGCGACCAGTGCGGTCGAATACACCAGGTCGTCGGCCTTCCGGCCGGCCTTGACCGCCGCGTCCCGCACGCGGCCGAACTGCCTCTCGCTGTCCTCGATCGAGGCGAACGGGATGTTGAACTCGTCCGCGTACTGCGCGGCGAGGCGCGGGGTGCGCGTCGCGCCGTGTCCGCCGATCAGGACCGGGACCTTGGGCTGGGCCGGCTTGGGCAGCGCGGGCGAGCCGGCCAGTTGGTAGTGCGCCCCGTCGTACGAGAACGTCTCGCCCGGCGGCGTACTCCACAGTCCCGTGACGATGGCCAGTTGCTCCTCAAGGCGGGCGAACTTCTCCTTGGGGAAGGGGATTCCGTATGCCTGGTGCTCCTCCTCGAACCAGCCCGCGCCCAGGCCCAGTTCGACCCGGCCGCCCGACATCTGGTCGACCTGTGCGACCTGGATGGCCAACACGCCCGGCAGTCGGAAGGTGCCCGCCGTCATGAGGGTGCCGAGCCGGATCCGCTTGGTCTCGCGGGCGAGGCCGGCCAGCGTGATCCAGGCGTCGGTGGGTCCGGGAAGACCGTCGCCCGAGCCCATCCGCAGATAGTGGTCGGAGCGGAAGAAGGCGTCGAAGCCAAGGTCTTCCGTCGCCTTGGCGACGGTCAGCAGTGTCTCGTAGCTCGCCCCTTGCTGGGGCTCGGTGAAGATTCGAAGATCCATGCATCCATCCTGCACCCTGGCGCGCTCGTCGCCCGCGCCTCCTCGCCAGGTCCACCCCGTTCCCCGCCACGTTCTCCTCCGGGTCCCTTTCCACGTCTCTTGCCGCGTCTCCTGCCGCGTCTCTTTTCGCGTTCTTCTCCAGGGCGGGTCGTCACCTCTCCCGCACCCGCTCACGCACCTCGTCCTGCTCGGTGAGCTTGCGCAGCATGCCGAGCACCCGGTCGTTCGACTCGTCAGCCGCGTCGATGGCCTCGATGCACTGCCAGTACAACCCCTCCTCGTCCGTCCCGCAGGCCACCGAGACCAGCGCGATCCCCACCTCGCCCAGCAGCACACCGAGTCCGGTCAGCGCACTCCGCGCGTCCGTCACCGTCGAGAGCCGTGCCGCCCGTATCCCCCCGGCGCGCATCGAGGGGTGATCGGGTGACGCGCCGCCCCGCGCGCCCGTTTCAGCGAGGCCTCTTGCCTCCGTCCGTAGCTCCTGCGGTCCGTGCAGGGCCAGTTGGTCCCCGATCGCCTGGGCGAGAGCCTGCGCCTGCCAGGCCTCCGCCACCACGTCCAGCTCCGCACCGCTCCGGGCCAAGGCAACCCGGCCGGCCCCGATCAGCCTCTCCGCGTCCATGTGCCATCCCCGTCTCCGTCTGTCCGTCTATCCGTCTGCCTGTCTGTCCGTCCGTCCGTCCCCGTCTGTCGAACACTCCGCTCACTTACTTCATTACCCAGAGTGAGGTGTTGGCAACAGAAAGACCAGAGGAATTCGGAAATCTGTGGACAGGAAGCCAGTTGTGGATAACTCACTCACTCCACAGAGTGACGAATCAGTCCGACGTGGACGGAAGCGGCGACGTGGACGGCGGAACGGGCGGCGGCACGGACTGGGACGCGGACTGGGGCGCGGAGACGGGTCGGTCGCCGCTCGGCGGGAAGCGCAGCTCGTTCCGGTCGATCTTCTCGGCGAGCGCGGTGAGCGCGTCGATCCCCAACACGTCGCAGAACTGGAGCAGATACGCCAGCACGTCCGCGACCTCGTCCCGCACGCGGTGCGCCGACCCGGGGTCGTCCATCACCCGTGCCGACTGCTCGGGCGTCAACCACTGGAAGATTTCCAGCAGTTCGGACGCCTCGACGCTCAGCGCCGCCGCCAGGTTCTTCGGCGTGTGGTACGGCTCCCACTCCCGTGCCGCCGCGAACTCCACCAGCCTGCGCCGCAATCCCGCTACATCCAGATCCAGTTCCGTCACGGATCCAGGTGTATCAGGGTTCCTGTCACGGCTGTCCCGTGACCGGCGGCACGGCCCGTCACGGCCGTCTCGTCACGGGTGCCGAATGGCCGCCGCCGCGATCCCCTCGACCTCGGTGCCGATCGGCGCGAGCAGGAAAACGTTGCGGTCGACCCGGTGCATGCCGCTGCCCAGCCCGAAGACGACCCCGCTGCTGAAGTCCAGAATGCGCTTGGCCACATCCGTCTCCGCGCCGGTCAGGTCCAGGAGTACCGGGATCTGCGCGATCAGATGCTCCGCGACGTCCCGCGCGTCGGCGAAGACCCGCACCCTCAGGACGACGAATCGCCGCTGCTCGGCCGCGTAGTCCTCGGGCACCGTCCGGTGGTCGACGCGCGAGGGCCACTCGTTTCGGCCCCGCAGCGGGACGACCTGGGCCAGGCCCTCCCACTGCTCGTCGGTGGCGTCGTACCTGTCGTATCTGTCGTATCTGTCGTACCTGTCGTAACCGCCGTATCTGCTCACCGGATCACCTCACCCGCACACTGTGTCTGCATACGGCCATCCTCCCGCCCCTCACCCGTTCGGCCCAACAGCGACACGGATCAGGCACGGGGCATTCTTGGAGCGTCGGTGCCTCGGTGCGTCGGTGCGTCGGTGCCTCGGTCAGGCACCGACGTAGGCCGCGAGGTGTTCGCCGGTGAGCGTGGAGCGGTCCGCGACGAGATCGGCGGGGGTGCCCTCGAAGACGATCCGGCCGCCGTCGTGGCCCGCGCCGGGGCCGAGGTCGATGATCCAGTCGGCGTGGGCCATGACCGCCTGGTGGTGCTCGATCACGATGACCGACTTGCCGGAATCGACCAACCGGTCGAGCAGGCCGAGCAGTTGCTCGACGTCGGCGAGGTGGAGGCCGCTGGTCGGCTCGTCCAGGACGTAGACGCCGCCCTTCTCGCCCATGTGGGTGGCCAGCTTGAGCCGCTGCCGCTCGCCGCCGGACAGGGTGGTGAGGGGCTGGCCGATGGTGAGGTAGCCGAGCCCGACGTCGGCAAGCCGGTCGAGGACGCGGTGCGCGGCCGGTGTGTGCGCCTCGCCGCCGCCGAAGAACTCCTCGGCCTCGGCCACCGACATCGCGAGCACTTCGCTGATGTCGCGGCCGCCGAGGTGGTGTTCCAGCACCGATGCCTGGAACCGCCTGCCCTCGCACTCCTCGCAGACGGTGGCGACCCCGGCCATCATCGCCAGGTCGGTGTAGATGACTCCGGCACCGTTGCAGTTGGGGCAGGCGCCCTCGGAGTTGGCGCTGAACAGCGCCGGCTTCACGCCGTTGGCCTTGGCGAACGCCTTGCGGATCGGGTCGAGCAGTCCGGTGTACGTCGCCGGGTTGCTCCGTCGCGAGCCGCGGATCGCGCCCTGCCCGATCACCACCACCTCAGCACCGGCGACCCCGGCGGCGCCCGCGCCCTTGCCCAGCGATCCGTGCACGAGCGAGCTCTTGCCGGAGCCGGCGACGCCCGTGACGACGGTGAGCACCCCGAGCGGGATGTCGACGTCGACGCCGCGCAGGTTGTGCGTCGTCGCGCCGCGGATCTCCAGCGCCCCGGTCGGCTCGCGCACCGTCTCCTTGACGACGGCCCGGTCGTCGAAATGGCGGCCGGTGAGGGTGCCGCCGGCCCGCAGCCCCTCGACGGTGCCCTCGAAACAGACGGTGCCGCCCGACGTACCGGCGCCGGGCCCGAGGTCCACGACATGGTCGGCGATCGCGATCGTCTCCGGCTTGTGCTCCACGACGAGCACCGTGTTGCCCTTGTCCCGCAGGCGTAGCAGCAGGTTGTTCATCCGCTGGATGTCGTGCGGGTGCAGGCCGACGGTGGGTTCGTCGAAGACGTAGGTGACGTCGGTGAGCGAGGAGCCGAGGTGGCGGATCATCTTGACGCGCTGCGCCTCGCCGCCCGACAGCGTGCCCGACGCGCGGTCGAGCGAGAGGTAGCCCAGCCCGATCTCCACGAACGAGTCGAGGGTCCCGCCCAGCGCTTCGAGCAGCGGCGCGACGGACGGTTCGTCCAGCGCGCGCACCCAGTCGGCGAGGTCGCTGATCTGCATCGCGCAGGCGTCGGCGATGCCGATCTTCTTGATCTTCGAGGATCTGGCCTCCGCGCTGAGCCGGGTGCCGTCGCACTCGGGGCAGGTGGTGAAGGTGACCGCCCGGTCCACGAACTCCCGGATGTGCGGCTGCATCGCCTCCCTGTCCTTGGACAGGAAGGACTTCTGGATCTTGGGGATGAGTCCCTCGAAGGTGAGGTTCACTCCCTCGACCTTCACCTTGGTCGGCTCCCGGTGGAGGAAGTCCTGCATCTCTCTCTTCGTGAACCTACGGATCGGCTTGTGCGGGTCGAGGAGGCCCGACTCCGCGTAGACGCGCACGGTGAAGAAGCTGTCGGACTTCCAGCCGGGGATGGTGAACGCGCCCTCGGCGAGCGACTTGGAGTCGTCGTAGAGCTGGGTGAGGTCGATGTCGGAGACCGTGCCCCGGCCCTCGCAGCGCGTGCACATGCCGCCGGTACGGCTGAAGGTCGCCTTCACGGCCCTGCGGTTGCCGCGTTCGACGGTGATCGCGCCGCTCGCCCGCACGGAGGCGACGTTGAAGGCGAACGCGGCGGGCGAGCCGATGTGCGGCTTGCCGAGCCGGCTGAAGAGGATGCGGAGCATCGCGTTGGCGTCGGTGGCGGTGCCGACCGTGGAGCGGGGGTCGGCGCCCAGCCGCTGCTGGTCCACGATGATCGCCGTCGTCAGCCCTTCGAGTACGTCGACCTCGGGCCGCGCGAGCGTCGGCATGAAGCCCTGGACGAAGGCGCTGTACGTCTCGTTGATCAGCCGCTGCGACTCGGCGGCGATCGTGCCGAACACCAGGGAGCTCTTGCCTGAGCCCGAGACGCCGGTGAACACCGTCAGCTGGCGCTTGGGGATCTCGACGCTGACATCCTTGAGGTTGTTCACACGCGCCCCGTGCACGCGGATCAGATCATGGCTGCCGGCGGCGCGCGGCGCGGGCGAGCGGGTGTCCGTCCTCGTGCTCGTCCTCGCGCTCGTCCTCGTGCTCGTCTTCGTCCTCGTGCTCGTGGCCTTACGCATCGTGACTCCATCTGCGAGACGGGGCCGCAGTCACGGCCGTCATACCAGTCACGCTAATGCGGCTCGGTGACCAGCGCTTCTCCGTTCCTGCCCGGCCCTGCCCTACCGCTGACCGTCGGCCCGGCCCCCGGTGGCCACGCCCCCCGCCAGGCCGTCCCGGTAGCCCGGATGGCGCGGCGTCCAGCCCAGCTCCGTCCGCGCCCGCTCGTTGGAGATCCGTACATCGACGCGGGTCATCACCTCGCCGATGTACGGAGCGGCGAGCCGGATCAGTCCGGCGGGGAGCACGAGCGGTTTGGGCGTACGGCTCGTACGGGCGATCTCGTCCATCAACTCGCGCCACGTGGCCGGGGTGTCGTCCACGACGTTGTAGGCGCGCCCCGCGACCCCGCGCTCCAGCGCGGCGACGGTCGCGGACGCCGCGTCCCGGTGGTGGATCAGGGCCAGCGTCCCGGAGCGCCCGGACGGCACCGGCAGTCGGCGCTTGCGCAGCAGCGCGGCGAAGACGTCGGTGTCGCCTCCGTAGAAGAGGCCGTACCGCAGGACGATGCCCTCGATGCCGGGGGCGGCGCCCCGGACCTGATCCTCGGTGGACTTCAGCGCCGCGAGCACCGGGGCCGTCCTGGCACCCGTGGGCACGGCGAACGGCGCGTCCTCCGTCAACGGTTCACGTCCCAGGTCCCGGAAGCCGTACCCGAGGAACATCGACTGCGTGAGGAAGCGGGTGGCCCCCAACCGCCGTGCCGCGTCGAGCAGGTTACGGGTCCCTTCGACGCGCAGCCGGTTGGTCGGCTCCATGTCGCCGTACCGCGCGGGCGCCTTGGTCAGCGCGGTGAGTTCGTGGACGACGGCGTCGGCGGTCAGTCCGTCCACGGCCGTGAGCAGCGCGCCCCGGTCGAGCACGTCGGCCACGACGGCGGTCGCGCCGGCACGTGTGAGGCGGTCGGCGGCCCGCGCGCCGCGTGTGACGCCGATGACGTCATGGCCCGCCGCGATGAGCTGGGGTACGAGGAAGCGGCCGAGCGTGCCGGAGGCTCCGCCGAGGAGAACTTTCATGACTCCTCCTTAGGAGGCAGCCGATGCGGGAACACCGGCGAGTCCCAGTGCCAGGTCGGTGAGGGTGTCCAGATACGCGTCCTCGGTGACCCCGGTCGGATGGGTGCCGCCGTAGATGTCGGCCATCAGCCAGTAGTGCGAGAGCGCGTCCTGAAGGATCGCGGCGACGGCCGACCAGTCCGGCTGCGGAGAGTTGGGGGTCGAGTGGGTCTGGAGGAGCTGGGTGAGCGCGGCGTGGTTCCGTGCGACCTCGGCCGTACGGAACTCCTCCAGCAGTTCGGGGAAGGCTGCGAGGTCCTGGACCAGGATGCGGTTCACATCCCGCTCGTACGCCAGCCGCTCCAGCCCGGACTTCGCGACGGCGCGCAGCAGCGCGCGGGGGGTGGTGAGCGTGGCCGGCGGCGCGGCCGGAGCGGGGGCCTCTGTACCGAGGAGGGTGGTGAGCGCGTCCTTCTTACGAATGCGCTCACGCAAGCCGACGCTCAGGATGTCCTTCTTACTGCGGAAGTGCTTGTACAGCGCCCCGGATCCCGGGGAGAGCCCTGCCGCCTCCTCGATCTTGGCGATCGTGGTGGCGGTGTAGCCAAGCTCCCCGAAGAGGCGCATGGCCTCGCCCAATATCCGCGCTCGGGTGTCCGACATGAGCACTCCAAGAAGCGGCAAGTAAGTACTTGCTTTGTACGGTAGTGCCTCAGGCTCCTCCCGGGAAGCCGGTACGTAGGCCCCCGCTCCTCGCCGGCGGCGCCGCGCGGCGCCCGTGCCGGCATCGCGTTGTGGGTGTCGGTCACCTCGATCCGTACGAGGTTCTTGGCCGTGTTGTACGCGAGCCGCAGCGCGAAGTCCCGCCCGGGGACCTGGCCGTGCAGCACGGCGCTCGCGGCCAGTTCGGCGACCACGAGGACCGCCGCGTCGGACGGCTCGGAGCCGTAGGGAATGCCCCACGCGTCGAGCTGCTGGGTGGCCGGCCGCCGCGCGAGCCGGGCACCGCGCCGGGTGGCGGAGAGGCGAACGGGTATGGCGGCGGACAGCGATGGCAGCGCGAGTAGTGAACCTGAGACGTCGGACAGTCTCAAGACCTACGGGGCGGTCCTGAAGGCGCTGCGGGAGGAAACGAGCCTGACGCAGGAGGAGTTCGCGCCGCGGGTGCGGTACTCGGTGCACTACATCGCCAAGATCGAGCAGGGGAAGCGGTTCCCTCCGAAGAGCCTGGCGGAACGGGCGGAGCCTGTGCTGGGACCGGTCGCGAGGCGGGTGCTTGAAGCCGGAGAGAGCAGTCTCATGAAGGGAGCGGGGCTGGCGTCGTGGTTCAAGAAGTGGGCGATCATCGAGGAGACGGCGATCTCGTTGTACGCGTACGAGTGCCGGGTGATTCCTGGGATGTTGCAGCCGGAGTCGTACATCCGGGCAATCTCCGAGCGTAGGTTGCCGCCACTGAGCGAGGGGAAACTCGAACAACAGGTGGCCGCTCGTCTGGAACGCCAGCGACTCCTCGTCGAACGACCGAATACCGCTTTCAGCCTCATCATCGAACAAGCCCTCTTGGAGCGGGACTTGGGAGGGCGGAAAGTCACCGGAGCGGCCGTTGACCGGCTACTGGAAGCGGGCGCGCACCGCAACGTCGAGATCCAGCTCATGCCGCTGCGCCAAGAGGACCACGGGGGCTCCGTCGGTCAGTTGCACCTTGCGGAGACATCGGACCACCAGTGGATCGGCTACGTCGAAGGTCATGACAGCGGCATTCTGCTGAGGGATCCGAAACTGGCGAGTTCCATGCTTCAGCGCTATGGGTAGACGCGCTCACAGGCCCTGAGCCGTCAGGCCACCGTGAGCCTGCTGGAGCAGATGCGAGGAGCGCAATGAGCACCACTGAACTGACCTGGTTCAAGAGCGGCTACAGCGGTGATGGAGGCGACAACTGCCTCGAAGTCGCCTGGTCGAAGAGCACCTACAGCAGCGGTGACGGGGACAACTGCGTCGAGGTCGCCGCCCAGCCTCACGCCGTACTCCTACGGGACTCCAAAGACCCCCACATCGGCCGGCTCACCCTCGCCCCCGCCGCCTGGGCCGCCTTCACCACCCAGCTCGCCGCGCGTTGACACGTTGACAGGGTGGCCCGAGTCTCCTCGGGCCACCCCACTCTCGTCAGCACATCTTCTGGCTGGCCGCCTGGCCCGCGAGCGGGTCGCCCGCCCTGCGGAGGGAGCCGACCGCCGCCGTGCAGTCCTTCACCGTGGCCGTACCCCCCGACCAGAATTCCTGGCCGTTGTGGTCGGTCCACGCCTGCCCGCCGAAGAAGTCGTCCTGGCTGTAGCTGTAGACAGCGAGGCTGACGTCGTAATCCTTGTTGGTCTTACGGAATGAATCCCAGACCCAGAGATACCCGTAATTCTCGTTGCAGGTCTTCGAGTAGAACTGCTTGACCGACGCGATGTGCGCCCCGGCCCTGTCGATGTACGCTGTCTTTCCGACCTGGTAGGCGTCGGCACAGACTCCCGCCACTCGCGCTTTCGCGCTCGCCGGGTTTCCCGCCTCGGTCGGTGTGGTCGACTGCGCCGTCTTGGACGACTTCGACGGGGCCGGTGCCGGGCCGTCGCCCGCGACCGCCGCGCCCGCCGGGATCATGGCGAATGCGCAGGCCGCGGCCACGACCGCGCGCTTCGTGTAGCGCATAGGAACACCTTTCTCTGAGCACAAGGGCGCAGTAGACCCACGGGCCCGCCATTGGCGGCTACCGCTCGGCTATTGGGCCCGATGCTGTCTGCTGGAATTACTTCCGAACA
Organism: Streptomyces sp. NBC_01508; assembly: GCF_045040315.1. Lineage (NCBI taxonomy): Bacteria > Bacillati > Actinomycetota > Actinomycetes > Kitasatosporales > Streptomycetaceae > Streptomyces > Streptomyces sp. NBC_01508. Next base: position 1,541,345 of record NZ_CP109419.1, read on the forward strand.
CATAGGCAGACACGGGATCTTCCCCGAGGGTTGCACGGCTTCCCGAGTTTTATTTCGAGCGGGTAAACGGAATTCCCGCCTCGGCTCCTTTTCGATCTCTGGAGAGACATGACGACCGACGACGACGCGTTCACCGGCAGCCGGCGAATGCCGTGGCACGAACTCCCCCGTGCCGTGCGGACGGGCACCGAGGACGTGCTCGGGGGACGGTGACGGCGGCCACGAGTCAGAGGGGCGGGTTCTCCGACAGGCTCGCGGCACGGCTGCGACTGGCCGATGGGCGGAGGGCGTTCGCCAAGGCCGTCGACGCGGGGGCCGCTCGCGGTGTGGCGGAGCGGCTGACGCCGGCGCCGCGCCTCAACTCGGGCGGCGTGTCACCCCGGTTGGGAGGTTGGGCGCGGCTGGCGGACAGTCCCCGGTCGCTCGCCAAGCCGGCCGTGGTCGCTCCGGACGCCGCCCGTGCGTTGGACGGGCATCTCGCCCTTGAGGCGCGGCTGCCCGAGGCGATCGCCGGGGAGACGCCGGCGCACGGGGACCTGTATCCGTTCAACGTGCTGATCACCGACGCGCGGGTGGTGGTCGTGGACTGGCCGCACGCGTGGACCGGACCGGCGTACGCGGATCTGGTGATGCTGCTCGGGAGTGTGGCGCTCAGTGGGCTCGACCCGGAGCCGTACGCCGCGCGTCATCCTCTACTGAGGGGCGTCGATCCGGAGGCGGTGGACGTGCTCATCTCGGCGCAGGCGGGGTTTCTGCTGGCGGCGGCGTGCTCGATGGACTCGGCGGACGCGGACGCGGGTGCAGGTACGGGTACGGGTACGGGTACGGGTACGGATCCTCGGTTGGAGGCGATGATGACGGGGCTGGGGCGCGGGGCGTTGCGGTGGCTGTCGTCGCGGCGGGGGTGAGTTGGCCGGGGCCGTCCGGCGGCCGGTTCGTCCTCAAACGCCGCACGGGCTGGAATCGGCCGCGGTACGGCCGCTGACCGGACAGGCCAGGATCTGGCCCATCCGGTCAAAGGTCCGTCCGCAGACGCCGGACGGGCTGCGTTCGGACCCCGGCACGGCCGCAGAGCGCGTTACCCAGCGGTCAGGCTCCCGTCGACGCCTTCTCGTACGACGGCTCCGCCGCGGGCTCGGGCGGGGGCGTCGGGCCGCCCTCGCTGAGGCCGAACCGGCCGTGGAACGTGCGCAGGAAGCCGGGCGCGTACCAGGCCGAGCGGCCGAGCAGGCGCATCGCGGCCGGGACGAGCACACCGCGTACGGCGACGGCGTCGATGAGGATGGCCAGCCCGCTGCCCAGGCCGAACATCTGCATGAAGCTGAGTTGGGCCGTACCGAACGCGAAGAAGCTCACGGCGAGCAGACAGGCCGCCGCCGTGACGATGCCTCCGGTGTGCCCGAGGCCGTTGGTCACGGCGGACTCGTTGTCCTCGCCCAGGTCGTGGAGCTCCTTGATCCGGCTGGTGACGAACACCTCGTAATCCATGGAGAGGCCGAAGGCGATGCAGAACATCAGCACCGTCATCGACACTTCCATCGGCTGCGCCGTGAAGCCGAGCAGGGAGGAGAAGTTGCCGTCCTGGAAGATCCAGGTCATGACGCCGAGGGTCGCTCCCAGGCTGATCACGTTGAGGACCAGGGCACGCAGCGGCTGCACCACACTTCCTGTGAACAGGAAGAGCAGGATGAAGGTGGTGATGACGATCAGGGCCACGGCGAGCGGGAGTTTGCCGCTGATGGATGCCTTGGAGTCGACCAGTTCGGCGTCGACACCGCCCACCAGGGGGTGCGATCCAGCGGGCGGGCTCAGCGCCCTGACGTCCCCGACCAGGTCCTGCGCCTCGTCCGACCTCGGCGTCAAGGAGCTGACGACGCTGATCCGCTGCGCGTCGGGGCGGCCGAGGGCGGCGTTGCCGGGGCCGGCCTGTGTGGGCTGTCCGTCGGCGAAGGTGCCCGCGCTGGTCTCGACGCGCTCCACGCCCTGGAGCTGGGACAGTTCTGCCGCGTACGCCCCCAAGGGGGCCTCGCTCACGCGCTGTTCGATGACGATGTGCAGGGCGGCGGCGTCGCTGCCGTTGAAGTTCTTCTCCAGCGCCGTGGCCACCTGGCGGCTCGCGGCGTCCTCGGGCAGTACGCGTTCGTCCGGCGTGCCGAAGGTGATGCCCAGCAGGGGGCTCGCCGCCAGCAGCATGACCGCGAGCACGGGCAGCGCGGTGAGGGCGGGCCGCCGCATGACGGTGCGTGCCAGGCGTCCCCACACGGAGGTGCGGCCCTCGGGGCGTACGGTCTTCGCCCACGGCAGCTTTCCGCTGTTGACGCGGTGGCCGAGGACGACGAACAGGGCCGGCATCACGAACAGGGTACCGATGGCGGCGACGGCGACGACGCCGACCCCCGCGTAACCGAAGGAGCTGAGGAAGTACTGCGGGAACACCAGGAGCGCCGCGAGCGCGGCGGCCACGGTCGCGGCGGAGAACGCGACGGTGCGGCCGGCGGTGTTGACCGTCCTTCGGACGGCGTCGTCCACGCTTGCCCCGGTGGCGAGTTGTTCCCTGAAGCGGCTGATCATCAGCAGGGCGTAGTCGATGCCGAGGCCCAGGCCGAGGGCCGTGGTGAGGTTGGTCGCGGAGTTGGATACGTCGGTGATGCTGCCGAGCAGGGAGAGCTGGGCGAACGAGCCGAGGATGGCGATGACGGCGATGGCCAGCGGCAGCAGGGCGGCGACCACGCTGCCGAAGACGAACAGGAGCAGGATCAGCGTCAGCGGGATGGCGATGGCCTCGGCCAGGATCAGATCGTCGACCACCTGTGTCGACATGTCGGCGCCCACGGCGGCGCCGCCTCCGGCTTTGACCGTGAGGGCGTCCCCGTAGGTGCCGGTGTACTCGTCGAGGAGTTCCGCGGCGTTCTTCTGCTGCTGGGTCTCATCGCCCTTGACGTGGGCGAGCACCATGGCCTCGCGGCCGTCCCGGGAGCGGAGGTCCGCGCTGTCCGTCTCCCAGTACGAGACGACGTTCGCGAGGGTCTTCTCGTTCTTGAGGTCGGCCACCAGCGCTTGGCCGCTCTTCTCGGCGGCCGGGGTGTCGATACGGCCGTCGGCGGCGCGGACGAGCAGAACCAGGTTCGTCTCACCGCCGAACTTCTCGTCAATGACCTGGCCGGCCCGGGTGGACTGGGAGTCGGGGTCGGCGAAACCGCCGCCCAGCAGCTTGCTGAATGCGCCGGCGCCCGCGACACCCATGAGGGCCACCGCCACGACGGCGACGACGAGTACCAGCCGGGACCGGCGAATCGCCAGTTCGGCTATGCGTTCGAACACGCATGATCTCCTTTGCTTCCTTGCATGAAAACGACGTGATGCGGCCAGGCGCATGAGGGGGCCGGCGCAGTGCTCGACGGAGGCTCTTCATCCCGTCGGACCAGGTGCGGTGTCGGTGTCGCACTCTTCGTCGCCGCGATGAAGGTAAGTGGGGTGGCGCGGGGTTTGGCAGTGCGAGATTTTTCTAACACTGTTCAAATTCCTGATGCCGCTCATACGGTGGGCGCATGCCCGCTGACGAACGCGTATCGGCCCGACCCTCGCTGCGCCAGCGGCGCCGGGCCGCCGCGGCCCAAGAGATCCTGGACGCCGCCGAGTTCCAGCTCGGCGAACACGGACCCGCGGCCCTGTCCCTGCGGGCGGTCGCGCGCAGCCTCGACATGACCGTGCAGGCGCTCTACCACTACTTTCCGAGCCGGGACGCCCTCGTCACCGCGCTCGTCGCGAAGGCGTACGACGACCTCGCGGACGCGGTGCGAGCCGCGGTGGACGGCGACGTGGCCGCGGTGGAAGGCGACGCGGAGCTGCCCCGCCTGGTGATCGCGACCGAGGGGTACCGCCGTTGGGGCATCGCCCATCCCGAGCGCTTCCAACTGCTCTACGGAACACCGCTGCGGTACTACACGGCACCGGTCGAGGGCCCGACCACCCAGGCGGTGCGGCGGATGGGGGCGCTGTTCGAGCACGAGATGTTCGACGGCTTCACCGAGGCTCAACTCGCCGCGGCCGACATCCCCGCGCTCTCGCCCGAGCTCCGGACCTACCTGGAGAACCTGCCACCGGGCGGCCTGGGAAGACTGCCGGCACCCGCCGCCGCCCTCTTCCTGGGCGCGTGGGGGCACATGCACGGTCTCGTCGTCCTGGAGGTGTTCGGGCACACCGCGTATCTCGGTGACCACCAGGCCGAGATCTTCCGCATGGCGATGCGGAACATGACCACGGACATCAACCGCCGCATCCCCGTACGTACGTAAGCACGCCGCGTCCGGCACCACGAAGGTCCAGGCCGGTCCGGTCCGGTCCGGGTCGGTCGAGTCCAGGCCGGTCCGGGTCGCTCCGGTCCGGTCCGTGAGATACGTGTGCGGCGAATCGAAAGTGAGCGCTATTCTCGCCGCCATGTCCGCACCTGCCCACTTCCTCTGTCTCGCGTGCTTCGCGAACTCGGTGTGGTGCGTCGACGACAACCTCTGTTGTTCCTGAGTCGAGCCCCCGCGCCCAGCCGCCGACCACCGACTCCGGAGAACAGCCGTGACCACCACCGCTCCCCCGCGCCGCGCCAACCCCGCCGCGCTGCTCGTCCCCTCCCCGACCTCCTCCCCCGCCCCCGAGGCCCAACCCGCGCCTCCGGTACGGCGGGTGCCGCTCGCAGTGTCCGGGCTGCTGGCCGTCACGCTGACCGCGTACGTGTGGTCGACGCACGGCGCCAAGCCGGGCTCGCTCCTGCTGCTCGGGCTCGGTCTGGGCCTCGCGCTCTTCCACTCACGGTTCGGATTCACCTCCGCCTGGCGGCAGTTGGTCGCCGTCGGCAACGGGCAGGGGCTACGCGCCCACGCCCTGCTCCTCGGCACCACCGCCACTCTCTTCGCGCTGATCATCGGCAGCGGCACGGGGCTGTTCGGGTCCGTGCCCGCGCCGTCGGCGGGGCCGCTCGGCGTCGGGCTGCTCGTCGGGGCGTTCGTCTTCGCCGTCGGTATGCAGCTCGGCGGCGCGTGCGCGTCGGGCACGCTGTTCGCCGTGGGCTCCGGGCAGTCGTCCATCGTGCTGACGCTCGGCGGCTTCATCGTCGGTTCGACCGTCGCCGCCTGGCAGTTCGACCTGTGGAAGGATCTGCCCGCGCTCGAACCGGTGCTGCTCTCCGACCACGTCGGGTGGTTCGGTTCCTGGGCGGTGACCATCGCCGTACTGGGCGTCATCGTGCTGGTGAGCCGCCGCGTACAGGCGCGCCGCAACCCGCCGCCGATCGGCACCCCGCCCAGCGCGAAGGGCGCGGCGCGCGTGCTGCGCGGCTCGTGGCCGCTGGTAGCCGGCGCGCTGGCGCTGGCCGTACTGGGCGCGGGTGTGCTGCTGGTGTCCGGCGGGCCGTGGGGTGTCACCAGCGCGTTCAGCCTGTGGGGTTCGCGGGTCGTCGACGCGCTCGGCGGCAACCCCGCCGGCTGGTCGTTCTGGCAGCAGCCGGGCAACGCCGAGATGTTCGCGGGGCCCGTACTGAAGGACAAGAACAGCCTGACCGACATCGGCATCATGATCGGCGCGGCGGTCGCCGCCTCGCTCGGCGGGACCTGGGCGCTGCACCGGGGCGTCCCCGGCCGCACCGCCGTGGCCGCGGTACTCGGCGGCGTACTCATGGGGATCGGCGCACGGCTGGCGGGCGGCTGCAACATCGGCGCGTACCTCGCGGGTATCGCGTCCGGCAGTCTGCACGGCTGGATCTGGGGCGCCACCGCCCTGCTCGGAACATGGGCGGGGATACGGCTGCGCCCGCTGTTCGCGCTGGGCAACCCCAAGCCGGGGGACGGGATCTGCTGAGCCGGGCCGGGCGGGCCGCCGTAGGCTGAGCCGGGTGGTCATCGAACAGGACGTGAAGCTGAGCGACGGGCGCACGCTGCGGACGTACGACAGCGGTGGCGGTGCCCCGCGCGGGGACGGGCTGACCGTCTTCTGGCATCACGGCTCGCCGCAGACCGGCGCCCCGCTGGAGCCCCTGCTCGCCGCGGCGGCGGCGCGCGGCATCCGGCTGGTGACGTACGGCCGCCCCAGCTACGGAGGTTCGAGCCCGCTGCCGGGCCGGAACGTGGCATCGGCCGCCGCCGACGTGGAACGGATCGCCGACGCGCTCGGCGTCGGGTCGTTCGCGGTGATGGGGGCGTCCGGTGGTGGACCGCACGCGCTGGCGTGCGCCGCGCTGCTGCCGGACCGGGTGACGGGCGCCGTCTGCCTGGCGGGCATCGCGCCGTACACGGAGGACTTCGACTGGTACGAGGGGATGGTGTCGCCCGGCGGTCTGCGGGCCGCCGCCGACGGGCGCGAGGCGCGCGAACTGTACGCGGCGACGGACGAGTTCGACCCCGCGAGCTTCATCTCCGCCGATTTCGCGGCGCTGGAGGGCGCGTGGGCGTCGCTGGGGGCCGACGCGGTGAAGGCGGGGCGGGCCGGGCCCGACGGGCTGATCGACGACGACATTGCCTTCGCGACCGCGTGGGGTTTCGACCTGGCGGAGGTGACCGCGCCCGTACTGCTCGTGCAGGGCAGCCGCGACCGGGTCGTACCACCCGCGCACGCCAGGGCGATGCTCGCCGGTCTGGCACGGGGCGAGCTGTGGGTACGGCCCGAGGACGGGCATGTGTCGGTGCTCGACGCGTGTCCGGTGGCGATGGACTGGCTGGTGGCGGGGGCGGGGCGTAGGGCGCGGCGCGGGGCGTAGGGGCGGGGCGTAGGGGCGGGGGTTTCAAGGTTTGGCTCGGGGTTCGGCTCGGGGTTCGGCTCGGGGCGCGACGCTTTCATTCCTTTGCGGTTATATAATCGCGTGGGTATGATCGGGGTATGCCCATACCGTTCGACGTGCTCGCGGAGCCGAGCAGGCGCAAGATCCTCGACCTGCTCCTGGAGCGCCCGCATCTGGTCGGTGAGCTGACCGACCGGCTCGGCCTGAGCCAGCCCGGCACCTCCAAGCACCTGCGGGTACTGAGGGACGCCGGACTCGTACGGGTCCGGCAGGACGCCCAGCGCCGCTGGTACGAACTGGCCCCGGAACCACTCGCCGAGCTCGACGCCTGGCTCGCGCACTACCGGCATCTGTGGACCGGCGGTCTCGACGCGCTCGAACGGCATCTCGACGCGATGGAGGACGATTCCTCATGACCGCGCACCCCGGCAACGACCCTGCCGACCGATGGTCGCGTGGCGGGCGCGGGTGCAGGACGTGGCGACGGGGCTGCTGGACACCGAACAGGGCGTGTCGGGGAAGTAGCGTCGTCCGCCCGCCCGTTCACCCGGCCGTCTGTCCGGCATGCCGTGCCGTGCCGTGCCGGAACGGCGCGGTCGTCAGCTCGCGGTCGTCAGCTCGCGGGGGTCGGCGTGTCGTCGGCCTTGATGTCGAAATCGATGTCGTCACCGTCGACGGCCGAAACGGTGACCGTCACGCCCAGCGTGCTGCCGTCGGCCGCGGTGAGCGTGCAGCGGGCGGTGTTGTCGACCTTCCCGACGAGATCCTTGGGGCAGGTGATGTCCGGCTTCGCCTGGCCCGTCGTCTCGGCCAGTTGCTCGGCGACCGTGTCGGAGAGCTTGTCCTTGGACACCTTCGGGGCGGAGTCTCCGACACTGACCGAGCCCGAGCATCCGACGAGCAGCACCCCTGCCGCTACGGCCGAAAGGCCCCACGTCACTGCGGAAAGAGGGGACTTGATCATTGGTGATTCCATTCCGGGTGGTGAGGGGAAGCGGAAGCCGGAAGCATGGGTGGCCCCCTTCAACATGCCCAGCGTATGGCGGGTATCGGGACTCGGACTCCGCGGTTCCACCCCGAACCGGCCAAACCACCGCGCACTCCATGGACTCTTCACCTCACCGGCGAACGATATTCACCACTGGCGACCCACGCTCGCCGGGTCGTGATCGCGGCTCCGTACCCACGGCTGCCGCGACGTCGCGCCCGCCCGGCAATCTCGAAGGCGAGGAAGCCTCGGTTCCCAGGCGCACACCGCGTCCGCGATAATCGGAGCCATGGACACGCTGGTTGGGATTCTGGTGAAGGTCATCCTTTTCGCTTTCGTCGTGGGGATGTTCACCTTCGTCATCAGAACGTTCGTGCGCAGCAGCAGGGAGGACACGCAGCTCAGAGCGGGCTGGGCGGCGCTCCCCAGGGTCGCGGCGGACCGCGGCTGGACGTACGAGCAGCGCGCACGGGGACGGGCCACCGAGTACTGCGGCGTGGGTCCCATGCCCGGCAGCGGATCGAATCTGAGCGCCTGGCACTACATCACAGGCGAGTTCCGCGGTCGCTCCTTCAAGTGCTTCGAGCACCGCTACAACAGCCCCATTTCGGGCGATACGCAGGGCGGGCGCAAACGGCCCACCATCGAGGCCATTTTCATGGTCACGGCGCCCGGCCCGGGGCCGTCCCTGGAGATCCTGCGGCCGAGCATGTTCAACGTGATGCTCGACCGGCGGTCCAGTATGCCGCTCGGCGCAGCCGAGTTCGACGACACGTATCGCGTCGTCACCGCGGACGAGGCCTTCGCCAGGAACGTCCTGAGTGACACCATGGTGTCTTTTCTTCTCACGGACGAGCGAGCCAAGAAGTCTCCGCTTCAGGTACGCGGCGACGAACTGTTCACCTGGTACACGGGAGCGATCTCCCCGCAGAGCCTTGAGGACAACCTCAACTACCTGTGCGACGCGCTCGACCGGATTCCCACGCAGGCGTGGACTGCCGCCTGAGCGGAGCCGAGTGCCCCTTGTCCCGGAGCGGCGATTCCGCCCGCCGGGACAAGGGGCACTCTGCCTTCGTATTTCGGCGCGTATCGGCCCGGTGCGGTCCAGGTCCAAATCGGCCGGTCCGACTCGCTTCGCCTAGGTCCTGTCCGGCGGATCTTCGGGGGGTCCGGGACGCCTGGCACGGCACCTCGCCGCGTTGTCGGACAGGGCCTAGGCCGGCGTGTCCCCGTCGGCCGCGCGGACCGTCCCGACGAATTCCTTGTAGTCGTCGATGACTTCACCGAGCTGATTCTGCGTCGCCGTGAGGACAAGCTCGATCACCGCGCGCTGGGCCGGATTCCTGACGTCCTCAAAACCGAGGTACACCTGGCTCTGGCACAGCTCGATGGGCTCTCCCCGCAGGGTCGTGGAGAGGACGAGGTTCTGCACGATTCCGGGGGAATCCGTCAGGCCCGGAATGTCCGGCGTACCGATGTCCGACTTCTTGACGACCCGTACGGGCCCGGCCTGCTCCAGCCGGGGCACCGACTCGTCGGCGATCTGCGACATGGTCGCGCCGTCGTTGCGCATCTCCCCGGAGATGGTGATGTTCGCCGTGAACCCGCCGTCGACGGAGGCGCGGTGCAGCGCGACGAAAGCGGCGTTCGGCGCTCCCACCTCGTCCGGCGGCGCGGCCTGCCAGCCGTCCGGCAGCGAAAAGGAAATCTTGACCGGCAACGTGGCCGTCATGGTGGATCCAACCCTTCAATGAACTTCGGCTCGGGCCAGGGCGTGTCTCAGAACCAACTGCCCACTGTTTTGTCCCAGCCGTCGCCGATAGCTTTACCCGCGTCGCCGACCGCGTCGACCACCTTGCCCGGATCGACGGTGATGTTGGCACCGACCTTACCGCCGACGCCGAGACCGACCCCGAGATCTCCGCCGATGGTGAACTTGCCGTCCGTCATGCCCACGTCGACATTGGCTTCGGCGCCGATGCCCGCCCATGCCTCGCCGGTGACACCGGCGCCCACCCCGGCGACATCGGCGGAGAGGGACCCGGTGGCCTTGGCTCCGGCGAACGCCTCCGCTCCGACGTGCACTCCGTCCTTGCCGCCGGAGACCTTCACCGCGGCGTCGGCACCCACAAAGCCCTTCGCCTCGCCCTGCGCGCCGACGATGCCGTACTGCGCGCTGCCGCTCGCCGATGCCTGCGCCAGGTACGCGGTCCCCGAAGCGCCGGCCTGCAACTGGCCGTTGGTGACACTCGCACCGACCGAGCCGTCCACCCCAAGCGTCTGGACGCTGGCCGCGCCCTTGAGCTTGACACCACCCGCTGTCGTCTCACCGGTGGTGCCGGCCTCCCAGGCACTGGCTTTGCCCGTCCACTCGGCGATCTTGATATTGACGTCGGCCTTCCTGTCGGCCGGGGGTGGGTCACCGTCCTGAGCGGCCTGGTTACGGAGATACCAGTTGTTGTCCGCGTCCTTGCCGAACTCCTTCTCCCTGCGACGCCAGTGGCTCGCCTCGTCCGTCACCCATCGCTTGTCCTCCCTGGCCCAAGCCGTAGGAGAAATGGCGGTCTTGGCGACGCCGTGCGCCTCGGCCCACGCCTTGGCGTCCACCCCGCTCCTGACCGTCACGAGCCAGTCAGGGCTGCCTTTGGCACTCCCCGCGAGGTCGTTGAGCTTCGTGGTCAGCGTCGTGGCCGCCTCTTTGAGCTGCTTGCGCGCGGTGCTCAGCAGTTGTTCGGCGCCTGCGTGGTCCCCGGTCTTCCACGTGTCGATCGCGGTACCGGCCTGGCCCTGCGCCCAAGTCAGCGTGGTGGAGTACGAGCGGATGGCCTTGGAGGCCCCGGACATCGCGTCGCCCGCGAAGTACCAGTTGGTCTTCTCCTTGCCGAGGGTGGGCCAGAAGGCTTCGCTGGCCTCACCGACCCAGCCCTTGACGCGCACGTCACGCAGGCCGTCGCCGATTCCTTCGAATTTGTTCGACCACTTGTTGAGGGCGATCTCAAGATCGCCGAGCTTGCCGACGTCTCCCGGTATGAGAGCCTTCGGGTCCGTCGTCGACCCGAGCGTGCCTGCCATGTGTGCGGATTCCCCGTTCGTGTGTCCGTGCCTGTGACTGTGGCTTGTGGCCGGGACTGTGGCTGCGGCGGTGGCTGCGGCCAGGACTGCGGCTAGGTCAGTACCGTCTTGACGGACTTGACCGCGTCACGGATGGCCTTGTCCGTTTCCTCGTAGTTGCCGTTGGCCTTGTTCAGTCCATCGGCCAGGGTCGCCGCACAGTCGGCGAGGAACCCGGATCCCGACTCCCACGTCGCACAGAAAGTCACCAGTGCCGCCGCCGCGCCATCGTCCCCGAGCGACGTCGCCTGCCCGGCCGGGTCGCTCAGGTCCACCTTCTTGACCGGTTTGAGGACTTCAAGAATGTCCTTGGCGCCCTGCTTGAGGACTCCTGGGCCTACTCCAAGATCAGCCGTCACGGCAGCTCCCCCTACGTCCAACTCTGCCTGCTCACACGCGCATCGGCGCTGATCCCGCGCACGCTACCACCAGGCCGGAGAGTGACAGCGGGTGGTGTTCTCGTCGCGGGGACCGGCCCGTGGACCCGCCGGTGCCGACCGGCGGCCGTTCGCCGACGTACCACCCGGCCGACGAGGCGCCAGGCCGACTCCCTTCGATACCGGAACCACCCCCGAATCCTCACCCATCCTCAATGAGGCCGTCACAAAACGCCTCCGCCAACCGCCTTCGGACAGCCGCCCCACGACAACTGCCCCACGACGACCGCCTTCCGGCAGTTCTCACACAGACAGCCGGCGAGGCCACGTGTGTGGCCTCGCCGGCTGTCCGAGGAGGTGCGGCCCGAGAGCCGCGCGATGTGGGGATGTCGCCGATCAGTAGGGACCGTTGACGTTGTCGATGGAGCCGTAGCGGTCGGCCGCGTAGTTGCAGGCCGCCGTGATGTTGGCGACCGGGTCGTAGCTGTCGGTCGACGTGCCGGGCACGTGGTATGCCTCGAAGGTCGGGTCGATGACCTGGAGCAGGCCCTTCGACGGTATGCCGGCCGCGGCGTTGGAGTCCCAGTTGTTGATGGCCTGCGGGTTGCCCGCGGACTCGCGCATGATGTTGCGGTGGATGCCGTCGTACGAACCGGGGATGCCGTTCTGCGCCATGACGTCCAGCGCCTCCCGGATCCAGCCGTCGAGGTCGTTGGTGTACGACTTGGCGGCCGTCTGGACGGCTTCGGTGGTCTTGGCTGCCGACGCGTCCGCGGTCGAGGCGGTCGGGGCCGCCTTGGGCTTCCCCGAGAGCTTCAGCGTGAGGCCGGGGCGGATCAGCGACGGGTCGTCGCCGATGGCGTCGCGGTTGGTCTGGTACAGCGCCTTCCAGCCGCCGCTCACGGAACGGGCGTCCGCGATCTTGGCGAGTGATTCGCCCTCCGCGACGGTGTGGGTGACCGCCTTGACGGCGTTCACGGCCGACGGTGCGGTGACGGCCTGCCGCGGGGCGGGCGCGGCGCCCGCCGTGGTGGCGGTCACCAGAGGCAGGGCGAGTGCGGCACCGCCCGTGCCGGCCGCGATGAGGCGGCGGGCGAGCGGGCTGGTACGGGAACGGCGGTGCTTACCCTCTGCGGGCATGACGAGATCCTCTCCGTCGCCTACGAGGTGAGCTGTCGGGTTCGGGCGGGAGATGCCCGGCCGCGCTGTGGGCGCGGCTTCACCCCAAGCCGGTCCGGCAAATGCCGGATCGGCGGCTTACCTGGGTCCCCCGCTCCTGCCGTACGTGAATGGGTGAGTGCGGTTTCCGGACGGCGGCAGGATTCGGCGTTCCGCCCGGAATGAGGTGAACGTAAGCGAGAACGTCCGGGCGAAACAAGTCCTGAATTCACCGCACCCTGCCATTCGACAGACCGGGCGGAGATCAATTCGAATTCCCGCCCGGCGGTACACGCCTCAACTTTCCCTTCCCGCACGGGAGGTGGGCGGAGGCGGGGAAGCCGCGACCCACCGCGCTTGTGACACACATCACGGGAGAGCGGCGCAACCGTTCAACGACAACACCACCCAGAAAGGGACAACTTGGTTGCTGGATACGCATATCACCCACACCCGAAAAGCGGACAAATAAGTATTTTCCAGCCGTCGCGAATCACGGATGACCGATAACGAATTTATGACGGCGCGCCTTCCGTACGGCTCCCCTCATCGCGAGGATGCCGGAGCCGTTGTTGGACCTGTCGATCGACACGTTGTTGATCTCGACGTCCGGTACGTTGCCGCCACCGTTCTTGAACTGGATGCCGTCGTACGTCGAGTCGGAGATCTCGGTGTCCCTGATCCTCACCCCGATGATGTCCCGGCTCGCCGGGAAAATGGTGATCGCGCCGAACTCCTGGCCCTCGTCCCAGAAAGCGCCGCCCGTACGGTGCAGGGCGTTTCCGGGGAGCAGGGTCTCGCCCGAGAAAGGCAGCGGTTCGTGGTCGGTCGCCAGCATGATTCCCGGGTAGTTGGCGGTATCGGCGATCCAATTGTTGTGGACCTTGTTTCCGCAACCGCCAACCGCCGTATATCGCGACGCCGTTGGCCGCCAGGGCAGCCGGATCGTATTGTTGGTGAACGAGTTGTCATGCGCGATGTCCACCGCCGGATCCTTGACGTATCGATTGGCCCAGACGGCGGGCGAATCGTCACCCGTGGTACGGAAGGACGAGTTGTCGACCTTTGAATTGCGGGTGCCGTTGGTGAAGTTGATGCCGTCGGCGTATGTGTTGCGGATACGCATGCCCTGCGGGATCCAGACGCACGCGATGTCGCCGTTCTGGTCGGCGGTGACCGCCGCCTGGACGGCTTTGGTGTCGTCGTTGCCGTCGTCGGGGACCGCCCCGCACTCGGTGATCGAGGTGCACTCGGCGGGCCTGGCCGCCGGGGGTGCCACCTGCGTCACGCCCGGCGCGTCCGGGATCGAGTTGCGTACGACGATCGAGTTCGATGCGTTGGTCGAGGTGAACTCCACGCACTCCCCGGTGCTGTCCAGCCGCACCGATTTACGGCCGGAGGACTCGCTGGCGAAGTTGGTGTGCCCGAAGGCGCGTACGGCGTCGGCCTTGACCAGGGTGCCCTGGTAGCGGCCGGCCTCGGCCTCGTACCCGATGTACGGGGGGGGTCGCTCCACGCTCGGCCGCGGCGCGGGGCGGCGCGGACAGGATCGGGCCGGGCGGCGGGCGCTTCACGCGCCGGGCGCTCACGCGGGGCGCGAACCCTATCAACTGGCTGTTACCTCCATAGAGCCAAAATCGCCCGTTCTCCTGGACCTTTGCTCGCGAACACCCTCAGCATGATTACTGCGAGTAGTCATTCGCTCCGGGTGCGGCGCCGCCGTGCCACGTGCTCCATCCATCCCGAAAAGGACCTGTCCGGGCCCCATGAGAATTTCCCGCTCTCGCACCAGACTGTCCAACACCCTCGCGGCGTGCGCTGTCGTCAGCGCCCTCGCCGCCTCAACTCTCGTCGGTGCCGCTCCCGTTGTCGCTCACAGCGGAGAGGACCACCACGAGCACTCCACCAGAGCGGGCGTCGACCCCGCCGGGAAGCCGGCCGCCGACCCCGGCGCGAAGGACACATCGAAGGACAAGTCCAAAGACAAGAAGGACAAGAAGGACAAGACGGAGAGCAAGCCCGAGGTCGATCCCGCCGAGGTGGCGGTGCTCGGCCGGGAGCACGCCGAGGAGCACGCCACCACCCGCCAGGGCGCCGAAGACCTCGGGACGTATCCGCAGGCGACCCGCACCGCCCGGCTGAAGATGCTCACCGACACCCAGCGGAAGATCAACGGGGAGTACAAGGCGTCGGACTTCGGCGCCTTCAAGGAGTACTTCGACTCACCCGACTTCGGCGTCCACGTCGCCCAACTGCCCACCGGCAAGGTGCTCCTGTTCTCCTTCGAGCGGATCGAGACCGATCCCACGAAGGAGACGGCCCCCACCCAGGTCGTCGGCGCCGCCAACCGGGGCCGCGCCTACCTCTGGGACCCCGCGAAGGGCACCGGCGAAAGCGCATTCAAGAAGGTCACTCCGCCCGCCGTCACGATGCCCGACAGCACGGGCGTCTCCCGCCCCGCGCCGATCTTCTGCGCCGGACACGCCTTCCTGCCGAACGGGATGCTCGGCGTCTTCGGCGGCAATCTCGGCGGCAACGGCGGCTCGGGGGCCAAGCTGTCCTTCGTCTTCGACCCGTGGAGCGAGACCTGGGCGATGAACGAGGACATGTCCGTCGGCCGCTGGTATCCCAGCGTCGTCACCGGCGCCAACGGCCGGATGCTGATCATGTCCGGCCAGTCCGAGCTGGGTTGGGGCACGCCCACCCCGATCGTGGAGCGCTTCCCCGCGCTGAGCGACCCGGTGCCGTACCGCAAGACCGACCTCCCCCGGTTCCAGAGCGTCGACCGCTTCCGCGCGGACGCGCCGTACAAGCTCGACTACCCCCACCTGTTCAGCCTGCGGGACGGGAAGATCTACGGGCTCGGCCGCAGCCACGACCAGCAGTGGCTCTTCGACCCGGTCAAGGAGACCCGGAGCGACCTGGCGCCGCGGCCGGGCGCCGTCGACCGCAGTTACGGCTCCGCGGTCCCGCTCCCCGGCGGCTTCCGCGGCCCGGACTCCGTCCTGGTCCTCGGCGGCGACCGTACGGACCCGAACACCTACCAGCTCGCCGCGGGCAAGTGGAAGGCCAAGGAGGCGCGGGCCTTCGGCCGTACGCAGGACAACACGCTGCTGCTGCCCACCGGGAATCTGCTCACCGTCAACGGCTCCTACGACATCCGCGACTACGGCAACGGGCAGTACAACCCGAACGCGGACCTGAAGTACCGGCACACGGAGCTGCGTGACGAGAACGGTGACTGGCGTCTGGGCCCCGTCCAGCGCCTCCCGCGCGGGTACCACTCGAACGCCGTGGTGCTGCCCGACGGGCGCGTCATGGTCACCGGCGACGAGGCACAGCAGATCGCCAACGACCGGAACATCAAGGACGACATCGACGGCACCATCGAGATCTACGAGCCGTCGTACCTCCACAACGGCGCCCGTCCCACCCTCGGCTCCGCGCCGTCCGCTCCGCTCGCCTACGACCAGCGGTTCACCGTCTCCAGCTCCACCGCCGACGAGGTGAAGCGGGCCGTCCTGCTGGCGCCCACGACCGCCACCCACTCGGTCAACACCAGCCAGCGCCATCTGGAGTTGCGGATCAAGCGGCAGGGCAACGGCGAGCTGGACCTGCAGGCTCCGCCCAGTGCCGATGCCGCCCCGCCCGGCTGGTACATGCTCTTCCTCCTCAACGAGGAGGGTGTGCCCAGCATCGCCAAGTGGATCTCCCTGGAGCCGAACGAGGCCCGGTCATGACCTACGCGGCACAGCCTTCCAGGACCGACACCCCGCCCGGTGGCGGTGGGGCGGATCTGCCGCTGCGCAGGAGCCGGGAGATCCAGGGCGACATCATCGCCGGGGCCAAGAAGGACCATGTCCAGCTGCTCCTGCTGAAGTTCGAGGACAAGGACCTGGCCAGGACGTGGCTGCGCAGGCTGCGGCCCCGGATCGCGACGACCCGGCAGGTCGCCGCGTTCAACGCGGAGTTCAGCAAGGCCCGCAAGCAGTCCGGCGGTGACGATCCCAAGGCGCTCAACGCCGTATGGCGGGTCGTCAGCTTCACGTATCCCGGACTGCGGCTGCTGGCCGGGTGCGATCCCTTCCCGTCCATCCCGCCGGGCAGCACCCAGGAAGCCTTCAAGCAGGGCCCCGCGGCGCGCGCCGCGATGCTCGGCGACATCGGGGAGTGCGCCCCGGAGCACTGGCTGTTCGGCAACGGCACGGGGCAGCCCGTGCACGCGGTGCTCACCGTCGCCGCCGACCGTCCGCAGGACCTGCGCGTCGCGCTGACCGAGGAGCGCGAGGAGGCCGTCCGGCACAAGGTCGTGATCGTCTTCGAGCAGGACGGCGCGACTCTCGAAGGGAGCCGCCGGGGCAAGGAGCACTTCGGTTTCAAGGACGGCATCAGTGAGCCAGCCGTCCAGGGCTTCGACGAGCCCGACCCGAACAGGCCCGAGCACAAGAAGGGCAGCCCCGGCACCCGGATCATCCCGACCGGCGAGATCGTCGTCGGCTACGAGCGGACCGCCGGCCGGCCGAACGACCTCCCGGACTGGGCGAAGAACGGCTCCTTCCAGGTTCTGCGGCGTCTCGCACAGGACGTTCCGGGCTGGTGGGCCCAGATCGCGGCGCGTCTGAAGGAGCTCAAGGCGCAGGGAAAGGTGCCGCCCGAGGCGACGACCGAGTGGCTGGCCGCCCGGCTGGTCGGCCGGTGGCGCTCGGGCACGCCGGTGGCGAAGTGCCCGCACGCGGACAGCCCCAGCGACGCGGAGGCGTGGTCGGACAACGACATCAGCTACCGCGACGACCTGGAGGGGGAGATCACCCCACTGTTCTCGCACCTGCGCAAGACCACACCGCGCGACGGTCTGCTGCTCAAGTCGGGCGACAAGGAGCCCGTATCGGAGAAGAACGTCCTCGACGGGCGGCGCATCATGCGGCGCGGCATCCCCTACGGTCAGCCGTTCGACCCCGCCGGCAGTGCGGGCAACGGCCCGGACGCGCCGCGCGGTCTGGTCTTCGTCTGCTATCAGGCGGACCTGGTGCGGCAGTTCGAGTTCATCCAGAAGGACTGGATCGAGGCGCCGAACTTCCCGGAGCGCAAGACACCGCCCGGCAAGGACCCGCTGGTCGCCACCGCCACCGATGTCAGCTTCAAGGGCACCAAGGTGCACTTCGAGCAGTTCGTCAGGACCGAGGGCGCGGTGTACGCGTTCTCCCCGTCGCTCACCACCATCGAGAAGCTCGCCGACGGCAAGCTCGACGGTGGCGGCGGCGCCGACGGCGACCGGATCCTTGAGGCTCCGTTCACCCTGCTCCCCGGGGACGGTCCCATCGGCCCGGCCAAGGCCCGGCTGGTGATGTGGCAGGACGGCAATCTCGTCGTCCTGGACGAGCGCGACGAGGTCCGCTGGGAGTCGGGCACCACCGGGAGCGGCGGGGCGCGGGCCACCTTCCAGGAGGACGGTGACCTCGTCATCTTCGGGGCCGGCGACAGGCCGGTGTGGAAGTCCCGTACGACCGGGAATCCGCGCGCCAAGCTCATCGCCCTCATGGACGGGAACGTGGTGATCCGCGCCGCCGACGGCACGGTGGTCTGGCAGACCAACACCGCGCACTGACCGTCGCGGGGCACGACCCCCTCGACCGCGGTGGACGGCGGCCCCCCAACCGCCGTCCACCGCACCGGACCGAACCCGCGTAATCGGCCACCCGTGGTCCGCCGGAGCGGCCGGATCGAGTACTACCTGGGCTCACGACGGCGTGTCGGGCCGGCAACTGACAGAACAGCCCGCCCACTCCCGGCTCACCGCCGCCCGTCACGGCATCGGCCGCGGGGAGGGGAGAGTGGGTGACGGTTGCCTCGTCGCTTCCTGTCCGGAGCGGGGCGCTTCGTAGCCCTGCTGGAGTTCGCGAAGACGGTTGGCGGCGTCGATGCGGGAGGTGGCACCCCACTTGGCGAAGATATTGCGGAGGTGCCGTTTGGCAGTGCCTTCGACGCTGCCGAGCTGGATCGCGATCTGGCGGTTGCTCAGCGCTTGGGTGACGTAATGCATGAGCTCGTGCTCACGGGGGGGTGAGGGGGACGGTACGAGCCACTGGCGGTTGGGGGAGTGGGAGTCGAGCTCATCATCCTGAATGCCGCCGTCAGCCTGGGCGTTCTCAGCGGACGCATGTTCACCATGATGGTGATCATGGCGCTCGTCACCACTGCGATGACCGGATGGCTGTTGTCCCGGCCGCCCCCGCACCGCACGCCGTGCCACGCCGTCACGAGCCATGATGGAGGTATGGCAAATCCGACAATCCTGACCGTCGATGACGATCCCGCCGTCTCCCGGGCCGTCGCCCGTGACATCCGGCGGCAGTACGGCGAGGGCTACCGCGTCGTGCGCGCCGTGTCGGGCGAGGAGGCACTGGAGGCCCTGCGGGAGATCAAGCTGCGCGGGGACCAGCTCGCGATCATGCTGGCGGACTACCGGATGCCCCGCATGAACGGTCTCGAATTCCTTGAGGCCGCGATGGATCTCTTCCCGCTGGCCCGCCGGGTGCTGCTGACCGCGTACGCGGACACCGAGGCCGCGATCGACGCCATCAACGTCGTGGACCTCGACCACTACCTGCTCAAGCCGTGGAGCCCGCCGGAGCAGAACCTCTACCCGGTGATCGACTCGCTCCTGGAGCTGTGGCTGGCCACCCCGGATCCGGTCGCGACCGAGACCCGTGTGGTCGGCCACCGGTGGTCCGCGCCGTCCTTCGCCGTACGTGACTTCCTGGCCCGTAACCTCGTGCCGTTCCGGTGGCTGCTCTCGGACGAACCGGAGGGCAGCCGGCTGCTGGACGCCGCCGGACTCACCCGGGCGGACGTGCCGACGATCGTCACCTCGGACGGCGAGACGCTGGTGAAACCCTCCGAGCGGGAACTCGCCGCGCACGTCGGGCTGAGCACCGTACCGGCGGCCGACTTCTACGACCTGGTGGTCGTCGGCGGCGGCCCCGCCGGTCTCGGCGCTGCCGTCTACGGCGCCTCCGAAGGGCTCCGCACGCTGCTGGTGGAGCAGCAGGCGACCGGCGGGCAGGCCGGCCAGAGCAGCCGGATCGAGAACTACCTGGGCTTCCCCGACGGCGTGTCGGGCCGGCAGCTGACGGAGCGGGCCCGCCGCCAGGCGCTCAAGTTCGGGGCGGAGATCCTCAGCACCCAGCGGGCCGTCGCACTGGACGCGGCGGGTTCCGGCCGGGTGCTGCGCCTGGGCGAGACGAACGCCGTCACGGCGCACACCGTGGTGCTGGCCACCGGGGTCTCCTACCGGCGCCTGGGCGCGGCCGGCGTGGCGGAGCTGACCGGCACCGGTGTCTTCTACGGATCCACCGTCACCGAAGCGGTCAACTGCTCCGACCAGGACGTCTACATCGTCGGTGGCGCCAACTCCGCCGGGCAGGCGGCCGTGTACTTCTCCCGCTACGCCCGCCGCGTCCACGTGCTGATCCGCCAGGGCGATCTGACGCGTTCGATGTCGAGCTATCTGATCGACCAGCTCGACGGCATCCCCGTCATCGAGATCCATCCGTGGACCGAGGTGACCTGCGCGGAGGGCGACGGGCATCTGCAGAGCCTGACCCTGCGCGACAGCCGGTCCGGGGAGAGCAGAATCGTCCCGACGTCGTGGCTGTTCGTCTTCATCGGCGCCGAGCCGCACACCGACTGGCTGGACGGGGCCGTCACCCGCGACGAGCGCGGTTTCGTGATGACCGGGACGGACCTCATGACGAGCGGGCGGCGCCCGGCGGGCTGGCCGCTGCCACGCGATCCGTACCACCTGGAGACGAGCGTCCCGGGTGTCTTCGCCGCCGGGGACGTGCGCGCCACCTCGGTCAAGCGCGTCGCGTCGGCCGTCGGCGAGGGCGCCATGGCCGTATCCCTGGTGCACCGATATCTGGAGGCACAGTGACCACCCCCTCGCAGGACCGGCCGACACCGCAGGACCGGCCGACACCGCAGGACCGGCTGACACCGGACGAGTTGCGCACCCTCTTTCTCTTCGAGGCGCTCAGCCCCGAACAGCTCGACTGGCTGGCGGAGCGCGGCCGGGTCGAGCGACGGGAGGCCGGTGAGGTCGTCTACCGGGAGGGTGAGCCGGCCACCTGCTTCTTCATCCTGCTCAGCGGGGCGCTCTCGCTCAACCGGGTGCTGCACGGCGACGATGTCGAGGTCACCAGGACCGACCAGCGGGGTGTGTACAGCGGCGCCACCCGCGCGTATCTGGGCGACCGTGTCGAGCAGTTGTATCCGCACACGCTGCGCGCGGTCAGCGACGCCGAGTTCTTCGTGCTCCCGGCCGACGAGTTCGCGTACGCGGTGCGCACCTGGTTCCCGATGGCGCTGCATCTGCTGGAGGGGCTGTTCTTCGGTACGCGGGCGGCCAACGCGATCGTCAACGAGCGGGAGCGGCTGCTGGCCCTGGCGTCGCTGTCCGCCGGTCTCACCCATGAGCTGAACAATCCCGCCGCGGCGGCCCTGCGGGCGACGGCCGGGCTGCGCGGGCGGGTCACCGGCATGCGGCACAAGCTGGCGATGATCGCGGACGGGCGGCTGGACGGGGCCGGTCTGCACCGGCTGGTGGCGCTCCAGGACGACGCCGTCCAGCGGGCCGCGACGGGCGTCAGCATGACCGCGATGGAGACCGCCGACGCGGAGGACACCGTCAGCGACTGGCTGGACGAGCGGGGGCTGGCCGGGGCGTGGGACCTGGCGCCGTCGCTGGTGGCCGCGGGTATCGGGGTGTCGTGGCTGGCCGACGCGGCGCGGACAGTGGGCGCGGAGCACTTCGAGGCGGCGGTGCGGTGGATCACGTACACCATCGACACCGAGCTGATGATGGGCGAGATCGACGACTCCGTGGAGCGGATCTCGGAGCTGGTCGGGGCGGCGCGGCAGTACTCGCAGCTCGACCGCACACCGTTGCAGATCGTCGATGTGCACGACCTGCTCGACGCGACGCTGACCATGCTCCAGGCCAGAATCCCGGACGGGGTGCGGGTGGTCAGGGAGTACGACCGGGACCTGCCGTCGATCCCGGCGTACGGCGCGGAGCTGAACCAGGTGTGGACGAACCTGATCGTCAACGCCCTGGACGCGATGCCCGACGGCGGCACGCTCACGCTGCGCACCTGGCGCGAGGACGACCGGCTGATGGTCGAGATCGCGGACACGGGGGTGGGCATCGCGAAGGACGTGCGGCCACGGATCTTCGAGCCGTTCTTCACGACCAAGCAGGTCGGTGAGGGCACGGGGCTGGGGCTGGACATCTCGTACCGCATCGTGGTCAACAAGCACCACGGGGACCTCAGGGTCACCTCGCGGCCGGGGGACACCCGCTTTCAGGTGTGCCTGCCGATCGAGCAGACGGCCGAGGCGACCGAGACGGCCGAGTCAGGTGAGACGACTGAGGCCGGTGGGGCGGCTGAGGCCAGTGAGGACGGCTGAGGCCAGTGAGGACGACTAAGGCCGGTGGGGCGGCTGACGAGGTCAGCCCAGCAGCTGGTGTGTGAAGCACCAGCGCCAGTCCTCGCCGGGCTCCAGGGACCGCATGACGGGATCACCGGTCTGCGTGAAGTGCTCGGAGGCGTGGCGCAGCGGCGAGCTGTCGCAGCACCCGACGTGTCCGCAGGCGAGACAGAGGCGCAGATGCACCCAGTCCCGGCGGCCGAGGGCGACGCAGTCGGCGCAGGCGTCGGTGGGTGAGAGGGGCGTCACGTCAGCAGTCGCGTTGGCGAGATCTGTACATGTAGCCATGGCGCGATCGTACTGCGGCGGGGCGCCGGGGGCGCGTCGGAGAGCCCCGGTGCCGACCGCGGAGTGCCGTGGAGGCCCACGATTCCGTGAAGTCCGTCACGCCTGGGAATTCGGCCGCGCCGGCGGGCAGACTGGCTGCCATGACGACACTGGGCAAAGGCGCCAATCTCCCGGTGACGGTCCCCGCCGTGCGGGCCGTCCTGAGCTGGTCGGCGGGGTCCGGCGTACCGGACGTGGACGGTTCGGCGCTGCTGCTGACCGGCGCCGGACAGGTGCGCTCCGACGGCGACTTCGTCTTCTACAACCAGCCGCGCCACGCCTCGGGCGCCGTACGCCACCTCGGCAAGCAGCCCGGCGCCGACTCGGTGGAGGTGGACCTGGCCGCGCTGGAGCCGGGCATCGAGCGCGTGGCGCTGTGCGCGTCCGCCGACGGCGGGACGTTCGGGCAGGTGCCCGGTCTGCGGCTGCGGCTGCTGGACGCGGCGGCCGGTACGGAGCTGGCCCGTTTCGACATGGAGGCCGGCGCGGAGACGGCGTACGTCAGCGGCGAGCTGTACCGGCGGGGCGGCGGGTGGAAGTTCCGGGCGGTCGGGCAGGGGTACGCGAGCGGGCTGGCCGGTCTGGCGTCGGACTTCGGCATCACGGTGGACGAGGAGCCGCCGCCGGTACCGCCTCCCGCCCCGGCGCCGCCCGCTCCCGTCGCCCCCTCCCCCCCGGCTCCCGCCGGCGGGCGGCCCGCCACCCGGCTCACCAAGGGCGAGGAGCGGCTTCCCGTCGACATGCGCAAGCGCCTGTCGCTGCGCAAGGAGCAGGTCGCGGTCAGCCTGGACAAGCACGGTGTCACCGGCGTCGTCGCGCGGGTCATCCTCGTCCTCGACGCCTCGGGCTCGATGAGCGCGCTGTACTCGCGCGGCGTGGTGAAGAACGTCGCCGAGCGGATGGCGGCCGTCGCGGCGCAGCTCGACGACGACGGCGAGATGCAGGCGTGGACGTTCGCCTCCAACCCGGCCCGGCTGCCCGATCTGGTGATCGGCGAGCTGCCCGAGTGGCTGAGGCTGCATGTGCGGGTGGGGCAGATGAGCCTCTTCGGCCGTAAGAAGCCGCCGAAGGGCCAGGTTCCGGGGCAGGTGGACATGCGGGCGGTCGGTTTCCAGAACGAGGAGCAGAAGGTGATCGCGGAGGTACGCGCGTACGTCCGCGACAATCCCGTGCCCGTGCCGACGCTGGTCCTGTTCTTCTCCGACGGCGGTGTGTACCGCGACAGCGAGATCGAGCGCGAGCTGCGCGCGGCCGTCGAGGAGCCGGTGTTCTGGCAGTTCGTGGGGCTGGGCCGGGCCAACTACGGCGTACTGCAACGCTTCGACACGATGGCGGGCCGCCGCGTCGACAACGTCGGCTTCTTCGCCGTGGACGACATCGAGCAGGTCTCCGATCCGGAGCTGTACGACCGGCTCCTGTCGGACTTCCCGTCGTGGCTGCGGGAGGCCCGGCAGGCGGGGATCCTGCGCTGACGGGCCGCCCACCGACCGGGCGGGCCGCCGGGTCGGTGGGTCGCCGCCGCGACCGGGCGGAGTCCGTTGTTCTTCACACAGCTGACCACCGCCGTGGAGGCTCCCGCCCGGTGAGCCACGTCCCCGCACTCCCCCTGGTGGTCGACACCGACACCGACCGGATCCGACGACGCCGTGGCACTGCTCCGAGCACCCCGCGACCCGCCTGCTGGCGGACGGCCTCGCGGTGACGATCAGCACCGACGCCCGGACCACCTCGGCGACTTCGCTGACGCGCGAGTTCAACTCGCTGCGGAGCAGCGCCGGATGGACCGTCGAGCAGGAATCACTCGCACAACAGCACGCCGCTCGGGCGGCGTTCACCGCAACCGCAGAGATCACCGCAACCGAAGAGATCGCCGGAACCACAGGGATCACGGGGATCACGGGGATCACGCAAGAGTCGTGAACTCGTCGAGGAACCCACCGCCGCGGCTCAGTCGGTGAAGTCGACCCCGGTCGTCCGCCGCCGGCGGTCGACGGAGAGCTGGAAGACATCCGGCCGGGCGTAGTGGCCCGCGACATCGAGGTCGAGCGACTCCTCGTACCGGCGATCGGTCGTCAGTGTCGCGGTGATGACGCGTGCCTCGCCGAAATGAGGTTCCACCACCCAGGAGCCGTCCGGACCCGCCACACTGGAACCGCCGGTGAAGATCAGCCCGCTCTCCGGGGCGTCAGGACCGACGCCCGTACGGTAGGCGTCCAGGAGATCGGCCGGAAGGTCGTCCGTGGACAGGATCTGGCCCGCGGAGATGACGAAGCAGCGGCCTTCGAGGGCATAGGAGCGGGCCGCGATCGTATGGCTCTGAGGCATGTCGGGCCAGGCGGCGACGTGCAGTTCTTCGTTCTGCGCGTGCAGCGCCTGGCGGGCCAGTGGGCTGAAGTGTTCCCAGCAGATGAGCCCGCCGACCCGGCCGGCCGGGGTGTCGACGACCTGGAGTCCGGCGCCGTCGCCCGCCGCCCAGACGATGCGTTCGGTGTGGGTCGGTGTCAGCTTGCGGTGCAGATTGAGCGTACGGCCGTCCGGGCCGATGGTGATGAGCGAGTTGTAGAGCGATCCGCTCGCCCGTGCCGGGCGCTCGTTGAGTCCCAGCACCACGGTCACTCCGGCCTCGCGCGCCGCGGCGCGGACGGGGGCCAGATCGTCGTCGACGCCACCGCTGTGATCGAGCACGGGGCTCTGTTCCAGCAGCCGCGCGTGCCACCGCTGGGCGGTGGTGTCACGCCAGCCCGCCAGGCCGAACACCCACGCCGGGTAGCAGGTCAGCCAGGTCTCGGGGAACACCACGAGCGTGGCGCCGGACTCCGCCGCGGCGAGCACGTGCGCGGCGCCGCGGCGCAGCGACTCCTCCAGGTCGAGCAGTGCGGGCGGCTGTTGGACGATGGCGATCGTGGTGGTGGTGGTCATGCCGGCTCCGTTCCGACGCGCCCGTACAGCTGCGGACGGCGGTCCGCGTGTACGTCGTTGAGTTCGCTGATGGCCTTGTTCCGCGCGTCGGCGAGCGTGACCGACGCGGTGATCAGGGCCTCTTCGCCGAGGTGGAGCGCCGTGACCGGGTATCCGTCGGCATCGACGATCACACTGCCGCCGAGCCAGTCCTGGCCGCGTTCGGTGCCGGTCCGGTCGGCGACCGCGACGAACATCCGGTTGACCGCGGCGTCCGCCTGGATGCGGACGATCTCGCCGGGCCGTTCACCTTCCGGCCGGGGGTAGAGCGGCCAGTTGACCGGTCCGCAGAGCAGTTCGGCTCCCGCCAGCGCCGCCAGTCGGACCCACTCGGGGAATTCGAGGTCGTAGCAGACCATGAGGCCGATTCGGCCGTACGGAGTGTCGACCACGGGTGGCGGTTGGGCGCCGGGCGTGAAGCCCCACTTCTTCTCGCCGTTCCACAGATGGACCTTGCGGTACGCGGCGCGCAGTCCCGTCTCGTCGATGAGCACACCGCTGTTGTACGCGTGCCCGTCCGGCCCGAGTTCGGCGAAGCCGCTGACGATCACCAGGCGCAGCTCCTCGGCCAGCGCCTGCCACTCCTGGATGGTCGCGCCGTCGATCGGCTCGGCGACCGCGTGGAGTTCTTCGGCGTCCTCGAAGACGTAGCCGGAGTTGGCCAGTTCGGGAAGGACCACGATGTGGGCGCCCTGGTCGGCGGCGGTGCGGATGGCGGCGCTGACGCGTGCGCGGTTCTCCCGCGTACGGCCGACTCGCGGGGCGAGTTGGCAGCAGGCGACGGTGACCGCGGACGGCGCGGCGGTCGGCGCGGCGGACGGCGGGGGGTGTGCTGAACTCATCAGGGGGTTCCCTCCAGTTCCGCCTCGCTGGCCACGCCCGCAGCCGCTTCCGCGTCGCGGTCGATGGTGCGGGAGAGGTACAGGTACAGCCCTCCGGCGACGATCAGCCCGATGACGAAGGAGAAGTCCGCTCCGCCGAGCGCTTCGGCGGCCGGCCCCACGTAGAAGCTGGTCGAGAAGAAGGGCACCATCGCCAGGAATCCCACGACGTAGGCGGCGATCCCCCGCCACGCCCAGCGGCCGTAGAGGCCGTCGGGCTTCAGGATCTCGGCGATGGCGTACTTGGATCGGCGCACGAAGTAGAAGTCGACGAGGTTGACGGCGGTCCACGGGACGAGGAAGTACAGCATCATCAGGACGAAGTTGTTGAAGCTGCCGATGTAGTCGTCGGGGATCAGCAGGGCCACGATGAGCGTGCCGACGCCCACGACGCTCAGGCCGATGACTCTCAGCCGTACGGTCGGCCTGACCTTCTTGTAGCCGTCGACGGCGCTGGTCCCGGTCAGCATGGCGCCGTAGGCGTTGACGCCCATGATCGAGATCAGGGCGGCCACCGAGACCAGTACGGCGATCAGTCCGAAGCCGGGGAAGACGAGGTCACCGACCTCGCGCAGGGCCACGATCGGGTCGGGGTCGGGCATGTAGCTGGCGAGGATCGAGCCGAGCGACATCAGCCAGATGGCGGAGAACGCGGCGCCCGCGTAGACGGCGGTGATCAGCTTCCCGGCGGGTGCGTTCGCCGGCAGGTAGCGGGTGTAGTCGGAGACGTACACCGAGTAGCTGATGTTGTATCCGGCGGCGAGTGAGAACTGCACCAGGAACGCCGTGGTGTCCCATCCGGCGTCGGCGGCGGGTGCGCCGGCGGCGAGCGGGGTCGAGGAGAAGTGCGCGATCGCGGCCACGGTGAGGATCGCGAACACCACGATCAGCGCGTAGGTGAGCCAGCGCTGGACGAAGTGGAGCAGATCGTGCCCGACCACCGCGATGACGATGGAGACGGCGATCAGCAGCGGATACCAGAACAGTTTGTTGTCGGGGAGCAGCAGCCCGATCCCCTGGGCGGCGAGGATGGTGTCGAAGACGAGGAAGCCGACGTAGACGAACACGGTCGCGGCGAACGGTACGGAGGCACCCCGGCTGCCGAACTGCGCACGGGACTGGATCATCTGCGGCAGGCCCATGCGTGGCCCCTGGTTGGCGTGGAACGCCATGAAGAAGGTGCCGAACCCGACGCCGAGTGCGATGGCGAGCACACTGAA
Source organism: Streptomyces sp. NBC_01508 (assembly GCF_045040315.1). Classification (NCBI taxonomy): domain Bacteria; kingdom Bacillati; phylum Actinomycetota; class Actinomycetes; order Kitasatosporales; family Streptomycetaceae; genus Streptomyces; species Streptomyces sp. NBC_01508. The sequence goes on from NZ_CP109419.1 coordinate 1,568,617, forward strand.
TCCCACGCTCAGTCCCATGGCGGCGCCGACGAAGCCGGTGACCATGGTGGGCAGGACGAAGTTGCCGGTGAACCAGAACGGTCCCTGGTGCCACACCTTGCCGTGGCGCTCGGCGTGGGGCACGTAGTCGATCGAGTGCTGCTCGATCACGCTGTCACGTTCGGGTGTGGTCTGTGGTGAAGACGTCGTCGGTGAAGACATCGTCGTCCTCTCGGAGAACTGGCCGGTCAGCCGGCGTGGGCGGGGCCGGCCGGGGTCATGGCCGAGAGGATCTCGTACGCGGCGTGGGATGCCGCGAAGGCTGTCAACTGGGCGTGGTCGTAGGCGGGCGCGACCTCGACGACATCGGCGCCGACCAGGTTCACCGCGCGCAGCGCGCGGATCATGGCGAGGAGTTCACGGCTGGTCATGCCGCCGGCTTCGGGGGTGCCGGTGCCGGGGGCGTGCGCCGGGTCGAGTACGTCGATGTCGATGGAGAGGTACACGGGGCGGGAGCCGAGGCGGGCGAGCATCCGCTCGATGGCCCGTGGCAGCCCTTCGGACTCGATGTCGACGCTGGAGATGACCGCGAAGCCGAGTCGTTCGTCGTCCCGCAGGTCGTCGCGTGAGTAGAGCGGGCCACGGATGCCGACATGGGTACTGGCGGCGAGGTCGATGAGGCCTTCTTCGGACGCGCGGCGGAAGGGTGTGCCGTGGGTGACGGGCGCGCCGAAGTACGTGTCCCAGGTGTCGAGGTGCGCGTCGAAGTGCAGGACCGCGACCGGTCCGTGGCGCCGGGCGGCGACGCGCAGGAGGGGAAGCGCGATGGTGTGGTCGCCGCCGAGGGTCAGCAGCCGCTTGCCGTCCGCCGACAGCGCCTCGGCCGCGGACTCGATCTGCCGGACGGCTTCGTCGAGGTCGAACGGGTTGGCGGAGATGTCGCCCGCGTCGACGATCTGCTGCCGGGCGAAGGGTTCGACGTCCTGCTCGGGGTTGTACGGGCGCAGCAGCCGGGACGCCTCGCGGATGTGCGCCGGGCCGAACCGCGCTCCGGGCCGGTAGCTCACGCCACTGTCGAAGGGGACCCCGACGACGGCGATGTCGGCGCTCGGGACGTCCTCAATTCGGGGGAGCCTGGCGAACGTGGCGATCCCCGCGTACCTGGGGACGACACTGGCGTCGGCGGGGCCGATGGGGGAGTTGGGAGCGTTCATCGGAGCCTCGGATCTCTGTGTACAGGGAGCCACTGATAGACAATAAATAATGCCTATTAGACAACTCACGTTCCGGTAGTGTTGCTCTGGGTCACCACCCCTGTCAAGGGTCGCCGGTGACCGGCCGATCGGCTGATCGACGTGAGGACTTCATGAAGGCGTTGCATCCGAAGCCGTCCACGCTTCCGGTCCGCATAGGCGCCCGCCTGCGGGCATGCCGCAAAGCACAGGGACTCACGATCGACCAGGTCGCCGCCGCGACCAGCCTGACGAAGGGATTCGTCAGCCGGGTGGAACGCGACGAGACCTCACCCAGCGTCGCGACCCTCGTCACGCTCTGCCAGGTCCTCTCACTGCCGGTCGGCTCGCTCTTCGAGGACGCCGAGACCGAGCTGGTCCACCTGGAGAGCGCTCCGCACATCAACATGGGAGGCCGCGGCGTCGTCGACCGCATGATCACGCCTCGCGGCCAGTCACGGGTCCAGGTGCTGCGTTCCCGTCTCGAACCCGGCGCGGACGGCGGCGACGACCTCTACACGATCAACTGCGAGGTCGAGGTGCTTCATGTGATCAGCGGCGAACTGACCGTCCTGTTCACCGGACGCACCGTGCCGATGGCGGCCGGGGACACGCTGACCTTCTCCGGCCGCGAACCGCACAACTGGCGCAACGACGGCACGTCGGTCGCGGAAGTGCTCTGGACCTTCGCTCCCGCCGCCTGGAGCGGCTCGCGCTGAACAGCCGGCCGCCGACAAGATCCAGTTGGCCTGGCACTCCCCGTTTCCAGCCGCACCGCCGTGAGCAACTCCGTTACCGGATACGGCAGGACCGCCTCTTCGGTCATTCCCCTTCCCTTCTCCGTCGCGACCGCTTGACCGTCCCACCGCGGTGGTGAACTCCTCGCCGGGCGAGCGGCGCACTCCGTGCCTTCTTCATCATGTGCCGCCTCATGTTCCCGGCCCGCCGTTAGGATTTCCCCACGCCTCCACCGTCCGCGGGCCGACAGCCGGACGGGCGGTCGGCGACCAGCGGGGCACGGGGTACAAGGGGCGGGGACAGCGCATGCGCGAAGGCCGGTGGACCACGGTCACCGAGTCCGAGTTCGATCATGAACGCCAAGGGCTGGAGGCCATCCGGGAGAGGCTGCCGGATTCGGACCCGTGGCGCGCCTGGTCGAATTTCACCTTCACCGCCACGACCGGACACGTCCGGGAGGTCGATCTTCTGGTCATCGCCCCCGGTGGCGTCTGCATGATCGAGCTGAAGAACTGGTACGGCTCCCTCACCAGCGAGAACGGCACCTGGGTCCAGACCATCCCCGGCAACAGGCGCCGCCCGCACGGCAATCCGCTGCACCTCGTCAACAAGAAGGCGAAAGAGCTGGCCGGGCTGCTCGGCCGTAACGGCAGGCGCGTATGGGTCGGCGAGGCCGTCTGCTTCACCGAGGGTTCGCTGCGCATCCAGCTCCCGGCGCACGACCAGAACGGCGTGTACCGCGTCGACGAGCTGGTCACGATGCTGAAGCAGCCGCCGCGCGACGCGCGTCACCGCATCACCGCGCCCGATTCCCGTGAGATCAAGAACGCGCTGGAGCGTGTGGGTATCCGGCCCAGCGAGGCCGCGCGCATCGTCGGTCCGTACGAGCTGGAGCGGAAGTCGTTCGACTCCGGACAGACCTGGTCCGACTACCAGGCCAAACACATCGAGCTGCCCGAGACAGCCCGCGTCCGCGTCTATCTGCGCGAGCGCGGCTCGGACGCCACGATCCGCCGGTCCGTGGAGAACGCCGCCCGGCGGGAGGCCGCCGTCCTCCAGCGCTTCAAGCACCCCGGCGTGGTGGATCTCAAGCAGTACCACCCGTCGGGGCACACGGCGGGTCCCGCCCTGATCTTCGGCTACCACCCGGAGACCCTGCGCCTGGACGAATACCTGCTCCAGTACGGGGAAAAGCTCGACATCCTCGGCCGTATGGCGCTCGTGCGACAGCTCGCCGAGACCATGAAGTCGGCCCACTCCGCCCGGATCTTCCACCGCGCCCTGACCGCGCGTTCCGTGCACGTCGTACCCCGTGACCGGGGCCGGCGCGGGCAGGCGGTGGGCGAGGAGGCCACCTGGCTCACCCCGCACCTGGAGATCTCCGACTGGCAGATCGCCACGCAGCGCGGCGGCACGGGCGGTGCCGCGCCGGGCGCCCCCCGGCTCGCGCCGACGACGCTGTCCACGACACACCTGGCCGACGGCTCCGACGCCTATCTCGCGCCGGAGCTGCGGGCCCTGAGCGCCGACCCGGTGTCCCTGGACGTCTACGGCCTCGGTGTGCTGACCTATCTGCTGGTCACGGGCCAGGCCCCGGCGGCGAGCCAGTCGGAGCTGCACACCCGGCTGGAGGCCGGGGAGGGTCTGCGGCCCAGCTCCCTGGTGGACGACCTGTCGGAGGACATCGACTTTCTGGTGCAGGCCGCCACCGCCTACGACCCCCGCGCCCGGATGACCACCGTCCTGGAGTTCCTGGAGACGCTGGAACTGGTCGAGGACGTACTGACCGCCCCGCCGAGCGCCTCCACGACCGAGCGCGAGAGCGCGAAGGACCCCCTGGAAGCCGTCGCGGGCGATGTGCTCGGGGACCGCTGGGAGGTCCGCCGCCGCCTCGGGACGGGTTCGACCAGCCGGGCGTTCCTCGTCAGGGACCGGGAGGCCGAGGCCCGCAGGACGCGGCCCCTGGCCGTCCTGAAGGTGGCCCTGTCCGACAGCCGCGGGGACATCCTGCGGCGCGAGGCGGAGATCATGGGGCGGCTGCGCCCCGACTCCCGCGTCATCCGGCTCGTCGAGCCGGAGCCGCTGACCATCGCCGAGCGCACCGTACTGGCCCTGGAGTACGTGGGCGACGAGCGCGACGAGCCGGGCGAGGGCGCCGAGTCCACCGGCAAACGAGCGCGCCGCCGTGAGGAGACCGTCGCCCGTCAGCTCCGCGACCGGGGCCGCCTCCAGATGGACCAACTGGAGGCGTACGGCGACTACTTGTTCGGTGCCGTGGACTTCCTGGAGGGTGAGAGCGTCTGGCACCGGGACATCAAGCCCGACAACATCGCGATCCGCGTCCGCCCGAACCGCACCCGCGAACTGGTCCTCATCGACTTCTCCCTGGCCGGCTATCCCGCCGGGGAGTTCGAGGCGGGTACGGAGGGCTATCTCGACCCGTTCATCGGTCAACTGACCCGCACCGCCTACGACTCGCACGCCGAGCGGTACGCGGTCGCGGTCACCCTGCACCAGATGGCCTCGGGCGAGCTGCCCAAGTGGGGCGACGGCTCCGTCCTGCCCCGCCAGACGGACCCGGAGGAGTACCCGTCCCCCATCGTCGCGTACGACGCCTTCGAACCCGCCGTACGGGACGACCTGGTCGCGTTCTTCCACAAGGCCCTGCACCGGGACGTCGCCCACCGCTTCCCCGAGCTGAAGCCGATGCGCGACGCCTGGCGGAAGATCTTCCTGGACGCCACCCTGGCCGTACCGTCCAGCCGTTCGCGTCCCGCCGGGACGGCCGCGGCGGAGCGCGCGGAAGGTGACACGCCCGCCATCGCGGACGCCGAACCACTCACCGCGGAGCAGCAGCGCGACCAGGTGGCCAAGGACGTCACCCGCGAGACACACCTGTCGTCGGCGGGCCTCACCCCGGCCGCCGAGTCCTTCCTCTACGGCCTCGGCCTCACCACCGTCGGCGGTCTCCTCGACCACAGCCGTCGCAAGCTCCTCAACGCGCCGGGCCTGGGCGCCAAGACCCGCGGCGAGGTGCAGCGCCGCCAGCGCGAGTGGGGTGAACTGCTGCGCGAGGCACCCCTGTCGCCGCTCACACCGCGCGGCCGGGCGGAGGCCAGGGAAGAGCTGGCGCAGCTCACCGCGACCGAATCGGCCGTGGTCGACGCCCTCGCCACGGACGGCGGCGCCGCCGGGCTCTCCGCGCCCGCGCTGCGCTCGGTCAGCCTCGACACGCTCGCCACGATCCTGGTTCCCGAGCTGAACAACAACGGCTCCAACCGGAGCAAGGTCGAGATGGTACGGCTGCTGCTGCGGCTCCCCGACGAGCACGGCGTCCTCCCGGACATCGACGCCTGGCCCCGGCTCAAGGACGTCGCCGACGCCATGGGCCTCTCCCCCGGCCGTATCTCGCAGATGCTGAAGGAGGAACGCAAGCGCTGGAAGAAGGACCCGGCGGTGCTGGCCCTTCGCGCGGAGATCACCGACCTCCTCGGAGGATTGGTACGCGTCGCCTCCGCCGCCGAGATCGCCGACGCCCTCGCCGTACGGCGCGGCACACTGCTCTCCGAGCGCGAGCAGCGACGCGCGCTGGCGCTCGCGGCGGTCCGTGCCGTGGTCGAGGTGGAGCAACTCGCCCCCGAATCGGCCGAGTTCCAGCACCAGCCGAACCGCCAGGCCACGGAGGACGCCCTCGGGGCCGGCCTGCTCGCCCTGGACGTGCGGGAGGCCGACGAGGCATCGGGGACGGCGGGCGACCCGCCGGACACCCCCACGGCACCCGGCCTGCTCGACTACGCGATGCGGCTCGGCAACACGGCCGACGACCTCGCGCGGCTGGACACCCTGCCCACGGCGACCACCGTCCTGGGTGAACTGGCCGCGCTGCCCCCGGCGCCGGGAGCGGTGGAGTGGGACGAACGCCGACTGGTCGAACTGGCGGCAGCCGCGTCCGTGAACGCGGCGGCGACCCCTCGCCTGGAGATCTACCCGCGCGACCTGGACCTCGTACGGGCCCTGCGGCTGACCCAGGCCGGGCTGGTACGGCTGATCCCGGGCGTACCGGAGGCCCGGCAGCCGGGGCTGACCGGCGCGGACGTGCACGAGCGGGTCCGCGCCCGGTTCCCCGAACTCGTCGTGCCGGACGGGCGCGGCGGCACCACACGCGACCTCCCGACTGCCGGTCCCCTGACGAAGGCACTGCGGAACGCGGGCTTCGACCTCACGCTCTCGACGCGCGAGGACACCGGGACGCTGCGCTACCTGCCCACCCGGATGGACACCGCGTCCAGCTACCTCACGACGGGCGCCTGGCGCCGCTCCACGGACATCGGCGCGGTGACACGGTACGCGGACGATCCGCTGCTGGCGGGCGCCGTGCGCACGGAGGAGCGGCTGACCGCGTCGGCGCGGCAGGACGGGTACCGGGTCCTGACGGTGTGGCAAGAACTGTCGCGGGAAGCCGTGGTGGAGCTGGGCGGAGCGCCCGAAGCGGGTGCGGTGGACGCGGGCGAGGGCGTGGGCGTGGGCGTGGGACCCGTGAACGGGCGGATCGGTGCGCACGTGGTGTCCGTGACGGAGCTGTTCCTGGCCGCCCTGCACGCGCTGGCCCCGCCGGGAAAGAAGCCCACGTGGGAGACCCTGCTCAAGGCGGACGCGGCGACGCCCGGCTCCCCGAACGCGCGGAAGTTCGCGGAGTACGCCCGTACGGCGTGGGGCACGGTGGAGCCGCGCATACGGCAACTGCTCGAAGACGGCGGCCCCGGCACGGCCCCGTTGCTGCTGACGGAGGCCACGGCCTTCGCGCGCTACGACGCCATGGGCGTGCTGGACCGCCTCGCCGAGACATCCCGGCAGGGCGGGCGGGGCCTGTGGCTCCTGGTCCCGCAGAGCGACCCGGCGCGCGAACCCAAACTCGGACAGGTCGCGGTCGCCTACCAGGCGGGCCTCGGCGAATGGATCGAACTGCCGGACGCGTGGGTGCGCAACGCCCACCGGGCCGGCGAAGTAGGCGCCAACGGTGCCGAAGCACACGAGGGAGACGTCAAGTGATCGACCGCAAAGCTCTGTTGGATGACCTGAAGCAGCAGGTCAAGGCGGTCGAAACGGATCTCGCCCGGCAGGTGAAGGCCGTCGCCGAGGTGGGCACGCGGCTGCACGCCGAGTACGACATGGCGCGGAAGCTGGGCCGTACGGCGGCGACATGGAACTCCTGGCTGGACGAACGCGTCACCCAGGTCGGCGTCGCGTGGGTACTGGGCACGGTCTTCGTCCGCTTCTGCGAGGACAACCGGCTGATCCCCGAGCCGTACCTGACGGCCCCGGAGGACGACCGCCGGGACGTGGCACTGGCGCGGTACGAGGACTACGTGGCGACGTCGGACGACCCGACGTACCGGGGCTGGCTGGAGACATCGTTCGAGGAGCTGGGGGCGGGCCAGGCGGGCCGGCTGCTCTTCGACCGCAAGCACAACCCGCTCTATCAGATCCCGCTGTCGCACGACGGGGCGCGGGACCTGGTCGACTTCTGGCGCGGGCGGGACGAGGAGGGCGTGCTGGTGCACGACTTCACCGACCCGCTGGAGGAGGAGGGCGACGGTACGCGGGGGTGGGACACGCGGTTCCTTGGGGATCTGTACCAGGACCTGAGCGAGGCCGCGCGTAAGACGTACGCGCTGCTCCAGACCCCGGAGTTCGTGGAGGAGTTCATCCTCGACCGGACGATGAACCCGGCGGTGCGGGAGTTCGGGTACGAAGAGTTGAAGATGATCGACCCGACGTGCGGGTCGGGGCACTTTGTGCTGGGCGCTTTCCGGCGGCTGGTGCGGTTGTGGGCGGAGGGCCAGCCGGGGCGGGATCTGCACGAGCGGGTGCGGGCGGCGCTGGATTCGGTGCACGGGGTGGACCTGAATCCGTTTGCTGTGGCGGTGGCGCGGTTCCGGTTGTTGGTGGCGGCGATGGCCGCGAGTGGGGTGCGGACGATGGCGGAGGCCAGTAAGTACGAGTGGCCGATTCATTTGGCTGTCGGGGACTCGCTGATCAAGACTCGACACAAGCAGGGGAACTTGTTCGACGGCCTGGAGGAAGAGGGCGCGGACGAACTCGCGGAGTTCAAGTACGTGACGGAGGACGTGCACGAGCATCCGGAGATTCTGCGGCAGGGGCGGTATCACGTGGTGGTGGGGAATCCGCCCTACATCACGGTGAAAGACAGGAAGCTCAACGAGCTTTATCGAGGCCTATACGACGCCTGCTCGGGGAAGTACGCTCTCTCAGTGCCGTTCGCTCAGCGGTTCTTCGAGCTGGCGAAGTCCGGGGAAGCTGAGAGTGGGCGGGGGTACGGTCTGGTCGGGCAGATCACATCGAATTCCTTCATGAAGCGGGAGTTCGGGGCCCGACTCATCGAAACATATTTCGGCCACGAAGTCGAATTGACGGAAGTCATTGACACGTCAGGCGCTTACATTCCAGGGCATGGAACTCCTACGGTCATCCTAGTAGGAAAACGCCGTAGCGGCCTTGGGCGTTCAGAAACAATTCGCACGGTACGTAGCATTCAGGGTGAGCCCGGCGCGCCGGAGCACGGAGAAGACGGAAAGGTCTGGCGGGCGATTCTCAAGCAGATAGACGAACCTCGTTCTGCAAGCCAATGGGTTTCGGTCGATGACCTGGAGCGCAAGCGCTACTTCGAAAAGCAACCATGGGCCCTCGCAGATGGTGGGCTTGAAATGGTCGAGAAACTTCAGCACAGCGCCACCGGAAAGTTGTCAGAACTGGCGGATTCCATCGGCTTCGCTGCCATTACAGGAGACGACGAGTACTTCGTACTGCCACATCCGCTCGCCAGCTGGCTCAGCAAGCACGATGTGCCTCGCAGGTCCTTCGTCACCGGCGAGCAGGTACGCGATTGGAACTGCCACCAAGCGGCAGACACTATCTTCCCATCTGCCGCAACTTTGCCAGAGCGAGAAAACCTCGAAGAACACGTCTTGTGGCAAGGACGTCAGATCTTGCGCAATGGGCTCATGTTCTCCACAACCAAAGAACAACGAGGGCTCCCTTGGTCCAACTATGCATATCACCATGAGGGCCGCCTCAGCGCAGACTTCTTGATCACATTTCCATTCGTGGCAACACACAATCACTTCGCCCTCGGCCGCGGGGGCCGCGTGTTCAACCGCCACGCCCCAGTAATCAAGTTGCGGGACGCGACTAACGAAGAATTGCACCTAAAGCTACTCGGGCTATTCAACAGCTCTACGGCTGGATTCTGGCTCAAAATGGTCAGCCACGGCAAGGGGAACGGCGGAGTCAATGAAGGACTTCGAGGTGAGAAGTGGGAAGAGTTTTACGAGTTCACCGGCACCAAACTCCAAGAATTCCCACTCCCGCCCTCCTACCCAACCGAACTTGCCGCAGCTCTAGATACCCTCGCCCAGCAGCTCTCATCCGCCAGCCCTTCAGCCATCACTTCGAAAAGCACACCCACCGCCTCCTCCCTTCGTGATGCTCGCACCGTTTGGCTTTCCACCCACGCTCGCATGATCGCTCTCCAAGAGGAGTTGGATTGGCAAGTCTATACTCTTTACACCCTGCACTCAGAAGACCTTCGCATGCCTAACGACTCAGACTTCGTTGAAATTCCCGAACTACTGCCGGGGCAGCGTGCCTTCGAAATTGTCCTGGCTCGGCGGGTCGCAGATGGAACTGCTTCAACAGATTGGTTTAGGCGTCATGGATTCACGGCAGTAACTGACATTCCTATCAACTGGCCTGATTCGTATAGGGACGTGGTACAGCGTCGCATCGACGTTATCGAAACTAGCCGCGCAATCGGCATGGTCGAGCGTCCCGAGTTCAAAAGGCGTTGGGACGGAGAGGGATGGGACGCTCTCCAGGAGAAGGCCCTCAAGTCCTGGTTGCTCGACCGGATCGAGGACCGGGATCACTGGTTCGACGAGAACGGCATGCCCGCCCTCGTCACTCTCTCCCGTCTCGCAGACGTACTCTCGCGCGACGACGACTTCGTCTCCGTTGCCAAGATCTACGCACCGCACAAGGAACTGCACTCCGTCGTCAGCGAGTTGATGACCGACGAGCACGTCCCCTTCCTCTCCGCCCTCCGCTACAAGCCCTCCGGGCTCAAGAAGCGCGCCGACTGGGAGCACGTCTGGGACCTTCAGCGTGCGGAGGACGCCGCAGCGGACGAGCCCGCCAAGCGGAAGATCCGGGACACCATCCCCGTACCGCCGAAGTACACCTCCGCCGACTTCCTGCGCACCTCCTTCTGGCGGGCGCGCGGCAAGCTCGACGTTCCCAAGGAGCGGTTCATCTCGTACGGGCAGAGCAACGTCGCCACCCCCGAGCTGTACGGCTGGGCCGGCTGGGACCACCAGGAGCAGGCGTACGCGCTGGACGCGTACATCGCCTCGCACGAGGCGCTGACCTCCGAGGAGTTGACCCCGTTCCTCGCGGGCCTGCTGGAACTCCAGCCCTGGCTGGAGCAGTGGCACGACGAGTTCGACGCGGCATTCGGCTCCTCGCCCGCCGCGTTCTTCCGAGGCGACAGGCAGATGGTCCAGGGCGAGCACGGCCTCTCGGATGACGACCTGCGCGCTTGGCGCCCGATCGCCGCGACGCGCGGACGCAAAGCGGTCAAGAAGTAGCGAAGACGGCCCCGCAGACCAATGAAACCGGTCTGCGGGGCCGTCTCGTACAACAGGCGCGTCAGATGTCCAACGCGCCGTCCTTCACGGCCGAGACGAACGACGCCCAGCCGGACGCACCGAACGCGAGCACCGGGCCTTGCGGGTTCTTGCTGTCACGCAGGGGGACGACGGCGGCGAAGTCGTCGGAGACCTCGACACACGCGCCACCGTCCTGGTTGCTATAACTGCTCTTGCGCCAAGTCGCGACGCTCAGGTCGACGGTTCGCACCGTACTTCCTCCAACATGCGCAGGATGAACTTCCGTGACTCGGCCGGGGACAGCGCCAAGTCTCGTACCGCATCGTACGTGAGCTGCAACCGCTCAACAGGTGCGGTTTCTTCGATGAGTTCGCCCCGGTAACCGTTCTCCGTGTACACGACCGTACGACCGTCCGGAAGTCGCAGATACCACATGTCGGCGCTCATCAACCCGTGCAGCCCGGCGTGGAACGGCAACACCTGAACAGTCACCTCCGACCGTTCCGCCATCTCCCCCAGGTGCTCCAACTGCTCACGCCACTCACCGGCGTCACTCGACGGCGTCCGCAGCACCGCCTCCGAGAGGATCGTCCGGAACGGCGGCGCGTTGTCCCCCTCCAGCAACTCCCGCCGCCCCATGCGCGCCTCAACCTGCTGATCCAGCGCCTGCCCCTTGAGGCCACCCGCCGCCAGCAGCTCCCGCGCGTACCCCTCCGTCTGCAACAGCCCCGGCAGCACACTCACCGCGAAGTGCCACAGGCTCGTCGCGTCCGCCTCCAGCGCCATGTACCGCTGATAGCGCTCCTTGAACTGCGACTTGTCACTCACCGCCAGCTCCCACAGCGCCAGCAACAACCCCGGCGTCCCGTAGTGGGTATCCAGCGCCTGGACGACCTCCGGGCCGCCCAGCGTCTCGCCCTTCTCCATCTTGCCGAACAACGACCAGTCCCAGCCCAGCCGTTCGCCGAGCTGGCGAAGGCTCTCGCCCCGCGCGACGCGCAGTGAACGCAGTTCCTCCGCGAACCGTGCTCGGGGGTCCCTGCTGCGGCCGGTGACCACTCGTCTCGTCGGCATGGTGCTGCCCTCCGTGGAAGGTGTGGAAGTTGCGACGCTCGCGCCGGAAGCAGCACAGACCAACGGCGAAATCGAGCGCCGGCGGGCGCATTCTCGTAACGAACCCCTCACGCACGGTAATTCACGCCGCGCGGCCCAGGTGGAGAAACCGCGAAACAATCAGCCGAAGGAAACCCCCCATGACCTCCACGACACCCAAGCCGCCCCTCCCCCGGCGGACCCCGCAAGCCACCGCCCCGGACCGGACTCCCGGCACCCTCGTCCCCCCGGCCGGGCTGGTCGCTCCGGACAAGATCCAGGAGAGCGTCGACGCACGCGACGCGCTGGCAGCAGCACTGACGAGCGCCGGTATCCAACTGCCTTCCATGGACGTCCGCACCCCGTGGCCGATCACCGACGCCGGCGACGCCGGCCGGGCCACCCGCTACGCGCTCGTGCATCTCGGCGTCTGCTCGGCGCCCGTCGCGCTCGCGCTCGCCGCCGTGATCGTGAAGGGCGCCGGCCGGTGACAGGCAGTACGGGGCCGGTACGGGACGCCTCGCCGTCCGTCCCGACCTCGCCGACCCCGACAACTCCCCCAGCCGAGCCGACCATCGGGGACACCGTCCACGACACGGCCCGCGACCGCGTCGGCATCGTCATGGCCCACCAGGGGCCGTGTCTTCAGCTCCGTCCGCTCGGCGGTGGCCGGGAGTGGGACGCGGACCCGGCCCACGTCCGCCCGCCGAGCCCGGCCGAGTTGCTGAGCGCCCAACTCGCCGAGGTGAACGCTCGCAGCAGGCAACAGATCTGACGCCCCGTCACTTCTGTACTCACAGTCCGACGATCCAGGCCCGCACCATGTCCTGACCGGTCCTGACCGGTCCTGACCGGTCCCGACCGAGTCAGGCCAAGTCCGGCCGAAATCTCCTCCGCCCGATCCGCCCGCCGCCCTACGATGAGACAGATCATCTCAGCGGCCCGACGGGCTTCCGTTCCGCGTCAGCGGACTTAAGAGGACATGCCCCCACCCGCACGAGCAACTTCGTGCTGCCTGGGGGCATTCCTTGCTGTTCCGCGACTCCGCCACGTCCGTCGCCGCCCGAAATCTCGAAGGGTCACTGTCGCTGCGTCTGGTCGAGAACTTCGTTCACGCGCACCGCCGCCGGCCCGGGACGTCCGAAGTGCGGTCCTGGGAGCGCAGCATCCCCGCCCTCACCGGCGCGCTGCTCGACGCCGGGCTCGGCGAGGTCGAGATGCTGATCGAGTACGCACTCCCGCTGACCAGCAAGCGCGCGGACGTCGTACTCGCCGGGGTGCACCCGGCCACCGGCGAGCCGTCCTACGTGGTGGTCGAGTTGAAGCAGTGGAGTGCGGCCTTCGCCGAGGAGGACGCGCCGCTGCTCTGCCGGGTCGAGGCGTATGCCCGTCCCGTGCTCAACCCGATCGAACAGGTGCGGGGCTACTGCTCCTACCTGACGGACTTCAACGGCGCGCTGGAACGGATCCCGGAGTCCGTCGCCGGAGTGGCCTTCCTGCACAACGCGACCGAGTTCGGCATCAGTTCACTGCGCGAGGTCCCGGAAGACCTGCGGGGACGTATGTACACCGCCGAACAGCGCGGCGCGTTCCTCGACTTCCTGCGCTCACGGCTCGCTCCGAAGTCCGGCGCCCACTCGGCCGATCTGCTGCTCCAGGGCAAGGTGCGCCCGTCGAAGCAGCTGATGGCGGTCGCGGCGGCCGAGATTCGCGACCGTGAGCAGTTCGTCCTGCTCGCCGAGCAGCGGGTCGCCTACGAGTCGGTGCTGTCCGCGGTGCGCAAGTCGCGGCGGTCGAACCACAAGCAGGTGATCGTGGTGACCGGTGGCCCCGGGTCCGGCAAGAGCGTGGTCGCCCTGTCGCTCCTCGGCGAGCTGTACCGCACCGGGGTCACCGCTCTGCACGCGACCGGCTCGCAGTCGTTCACCAAGACGATGCGTAAGGTCGCGGGCGCCCGGAAGCCCGAGGTGCGGAGTCTGTTCAAGTACTTCAACAGCTTCATGGCGGCCGAGCCGAACGATCTCGATGTGCTGATCTGCGACGAGGCGCACCGGCTCCGCAAGACCTCGGCGAACCGGTACACCACGGCCGCTCTGCGTACCGGCCGCCCGCAGGTGGCGGAGCTGATCGACGCCGCCCGGGTGCCGGTGTTCCTGCTGGATCAGCACCAGGTGGTGCGCCCCGGCGAGATGGGAACCAAGGAGCAGATCAAGGAGGCGGCTGCCGCGCAGGGGCTCGAATGCGCCGTGATCGAACTGGACGACCAGTTCCGTTGCGGCGGCAGCGACGCGTACGTGACGTGGGTCGCGAATCTGCTGGGCCTGGAGGGCGACGGACCCCTCGCCTGGGAGCCGGACGGCAAGGTGGAGTTGCTGACCGCCGACAGCCCGCGGGAGTTGGAGGACTTCCTCGTCTCGCGCCGGGAGGAGGACTACGGCGCGCGCATGGCGGCCGGGTACTGCTGGAAGTGGACCACGAAGATCACACCGGGGATGTCCGCGCTCCCCGCCGATGTCGTGATCGGCGACTGGGCGCGGCCGTGGAACCTGTACGGCGACCGGTCGGTGCTCGGTGCGCCGTCGTCGTCCCTGTGGGCCACCGATCCGGCCGGTTTCGGGCAGGTGGGCTGCGTGTACACGGCGCAGGGCTTCGAGTACGACTGGTCCGGTGTCATCATCGGGCCCGACCTGGTGTGGCGGACGGACCAGTGGGTGGTGGACCGCACCGCGTCGAAGGATCCGATCTTCACCAGGGCGACCCCGGACGACGAGGTCGAGCGCCTCGTCCGCAACACGTACAAGGTGCTGCTGACCCGGGGGATGGTCGGAACGATGATCTACTCCACCGATCCCGAGACCCGCGAGAAGCTGCGCTCGCTCATCCACCCGGGGACCGGGGTCAGGGCGACCGCGCTCGTCTGACGGTCTGATCTCGGAACCATTGGGTCGTTGTCCGACCTACGCCATACGATTCGGACGACACCGCGCCACCGCCCGTCGGAGAGTGAGACCGTCCATGGCCCAACAGCCGCAGCCGCCCCTGCTCCGCGATGTCATCGACATCAAGGAGTCGATCTCCACCTCGGACTTCGTGCTTCAGCTGTCCGAGGCGACGACCTCGGCGGGCGCCGAGCACGCGCTGCGCGACTATGTGGTCACGGAGCGGCTGCTGGAGAACTTCGACGAGGCGCTGGGCCTCATCAAGGCGGCCGTCGACGGGCACGCCTCCAAGGCGGCCTATCTGCACGGGTCGTTCGGTTCCGGTAAGTCGCACTTCATGGCGGTGCTGCACGCGCTGCTGAGTGCGAGCCCGGCGGCCCGTGCGCGGACCGACCTGGATCCGGTGCTGACCAAGCACGAGTGGCTCGGTACGCGGGGGAAGCGGTTCCTGCTGGTGCCGTACCACATGCTCGGTGCCAAGGCCCTGGAGCAGCGGGTGCTCGGCGGCTATGTGAGCCATGTGAAGAAGCTGCATCCGCAGGCCCCGACGCCGCAGGTGTACCGGACGGACGCGCTTTTCGAGAGCATCCGGTCGCTGCGGGAGCGGCACGGGGACCGGTTCATCATCGACGGTCTCGCCGCCAAGGACGCCGTCGAGGGCGACGAGGACGAGTGGGGCGAGGCGTTCTCCTGGGCGCCGGATCTGCTGGACATCGCACTGGCCGCCGAGGAGGTGCACGAGTCGGGGCAGGCGCTCAACCTGGTCAGTCCGTCCGCCCCGGCCGAGCTGCGGGCGCGCCTCGTCCAGGACGCGAGTACGCATCTGCTGCCCGGCTTCGCGAAGGACGCCGCCGAGGACGAGCACGGCTTCGTCTCGCTGGACGCCGGCCTGTCGGTGATCGCCGCGCACGCCAAGTCGCTCGGCTACGACGGACTGATCCTGTTCATGGACGAGCTGATCCTGTGGCTCGCCACCCTCATCCACGACCAGAAGTTCGTGGCCCGTGAAGCCGGCAAGATCACGAACTTCGTGGAGGGCGGCGACGCGCGCCGCGCCGTTCCCGTGGTGTCCTTCATCGCCCGCCAGCGGGACCTGCGGGAACTCGTGGGCGAGGAGGTGTCCGGCGCGGCCGAGTCGTCCATCCAGGACACCCTGAACCTGGCGTCCGGCCGCTTCGACAAGATCACGCTGGAGGACCGGAACCTGCCGCAGGTCGCGCACGCCCGGCTGCTGCGGCCCAAGGACGCGGAGTCGCAGGCGCTCGTCACCGCCGAGTTCGAGAAGACGCGCAGGATCCGTCAAGAGGTCTGGGACACGCTGCTGGGGTCGGACCGCGGTGCCGGCGGGGTGGGCGCCGACGAGGAGAGCTTCCGGCTGACGTATCCCTTCTCACCCGCCTTCATGGACACGCTCGTGCACGTCTCCTCCGCGCTCCAGCGGAACAGGACGGGTATGAAGCTGATGGGTCAGCTGCTCGCCGACCACCGCGACGAGCTGCGGCTCGGTGATCTGATCCCCGTCGGTGATCTGTATCCGCTGATCACGGCCGGGGGCGACAAGCCGTTCACCGACAGCCTGAAGGTCGTCTTCGAGGCGGCCGACAAGCTCTACCGCACCAAGCTGCGCCCGTATCTGCTCGAAACGTGCGGGGTGTCGGAGGAGGACGTCGAGCAGTACACGCGCCGTGGTCCCGCCGGTATCGCCGATCCGGAGCAGCGGGCCCGGGTGAAGACGTTCGTCGGTGACAACCGGATCGTCGGCACGCTGCTGCTGTCCGCGCTCGCGCCCAGCGTGCCCGCGCTCGCCGATCTCACCATCCGCCGGCTCTCCGCGCTCAACTACGGCTCCGTCGTCGCCCCGATCCCGGGGCGCGAGTACGGCGTCCTGAAGGACAAGGTCGCCGAATGGGCGGGCCGCTTCCCGGAGATCAAGGAGACCGGCACCAAGACCAATCCGGGCGTCCGTCTCGAACTGACCGGCGTGGACGTGGACTCCGTCATCGCCAACGCCAAGGTCAACGACAACCCGGGCAACCGACAGGCGCTCGCGAAGCGGCTCCTCTCCGAGGAACTGGGCGTGGAGCAGGGGCAGTTGACAAGCCGGGTGGAATTCACCTGGCGAGGCACGAGCCGGGCCGCGGAAGTGGTCTTCGGGAACGTGACCGACGAGGACGAACTGGCCGACCACGACCTGAGTCCGCAGGAGGAGGGCCTGTGGCGGATCGTCATCGATCTGCCGTACGACGAGGGCGAGTTCGGCCCCGTCGATCATGTCCGCCGCGTCGAGAAGCTGCGTGAGCGGCAGGTCGGGGGCGAGCGGTCCCGTACGGTCGCCTGGCTGCCCGCCCACCTGTCCGCGCAGCGGTACGGGGACTTCTGCCGGCTCGTCGTCATCGACAAGGCGCTCGCCGATGAGCAGCGCTTCGACAGTCAGTACGCCGGTCACCTCAACGCCGACAACCGAGCCCGCGCCAAGGGGCTGCTGGAGACCCAGCGCGAGTCCCTGCGGACCACCATCAAGGGCGCCTTCAAGCAGGCGTACGGTCTGGCCGACAAGAAGGCCACCGATGTGGGACCCGGATTCGGCGACCATCTCCATTCGCTGCGCGACGTCGAGGGGCTGACGCTGTCCATCGGCCAGTCGCCGCACGACGGCCTGCGGCACATCGCGGGCACGCTGCTGGCCCAGCAGTTTCCCGGCCACCCGGACTTCGACCCCGACTCCACCGGCACGGTGGTGAAGGCGGCCGACGCGCGCAAGGTCTTCACCCATATCCGCAACGCCGCCGAGGCACGCGACCGCCACGCCGAAGTGCCCGGCGGTGAAAGGGCGTTGGTGCAGCGCATCGCGGGCCCGCTGCGGCTGGGAAAGCAGAAGGAGGCGTACTTCGAGCTGTCCGAGTACTGGGCCGATCACTTCCGGGGGCTGGCGCGGGACCGCGGTGTCACCGGAGACCTCTCACTGATCACGCTCACCGACTGGACCGACCTGCCGCAACCGCGCGGGCTGCCCGACTTCCTGGCCCGGCTGGTCGTCGCCGCGTTCGCCGAGATGGACGACCGGGTGTGGGTGCGCGCCGGGATGCCGCTCGATCCCGCCCCCGAGTTGTCGCAGATCAAGGACCACGACGCGCTGCGCAGCCAGCCGCTGCCCTCGGCGGAGGACTGGGACAGCGCCCGGAAGCGCTTCGAGGCGATCTTCGGGAAGCCCGCTCCGACGCTGCGGCGCGGACGCATGGTCAACCAGTTCGCCCGCAAGATCACCGAGGAGGCCCGCTCCCACCAGGACCACGCGGCCGATCTCGTCAGGCAGTTGGAGGCCCACGCGGGGTTCCTGCGTCTCGACGGGACGGACGAGACGGGCCGGCTCCCACTGGCCCGGCGCTGCGTCGAACTGCTGAAGGCTCTCACTCAGTCGGCGGGGCAGGGGGCGGCCGGGGCGAAGAGGACGGTCGAAGCCCTGGCCTCGTTCGACCTCGGGCAGGTCGGTGCCGACCGGTTCGGCGCGTCGGTCAAGCAGGCGAAGTCCGTCGCCCAGGCACTGGAGACGACGTCCTGGGAGACGGTGAAACTGGCGACGGGAGAGGGCCCCGAGGGAGCGGCGCTGCTGGACTCGCTGCGGAACGTGGCCGGGAGCGACCAGCGGACGAGCGACCTGCGGGAGGCCCTGGCCCGTACGCAGAGCCAGGTTCTCGCGCTGCTGAAGCGGAACCGGGCCCCGGCCGCGCATCCCGCACCCGTACAGGTGCCGCCAGGAGCGGGCGACGTGCCCCTGGACACGGACACCAGCCACCCGCCGGTGCCGAGCGTCCCGTCGCCGACCGACGGCTCGGGCGGCGCCGCCGGCGCGGGACGGGTCGGGCGGTCCGGGAGCGGCCGTGCGACGGCGGCGCACGCGGCGGCCCAACTCCAGCGGGAGCTGACCGAGTTGGCGGCCAGGGAGCCCGGCGCGACGGTTGAGTTCCACTGGCAGGTCATCGACCGGTGAGTGCCACGATCAGCTCGGTGGTGGCACCGCTGAATGTCGCGACCATCACCCAGTACCTCTCCGCCCAGACCTCGCTGGCCGCGTCCCTGACCGGCGGCGACAGGCGACGGGCCGTCCTGCTGCGCTCGACGCCGCACTGGGACGGACCGGCCGAGCCGGTGTGGGGGGACGGACGGACGGCCCGGATCGCCGCCGCGCCGTCCGCTCTGGCGGTCCATGAACTCGTGCTGGGGCACCTCGCGGGGATCAAGGGGGCGGCGGGGGACGGTCCGGCCGTGCTCGTCGTACTGACCGACCGTGAACCGGGCGAACTCGATCCGGCGATCCTGGCGCGCGCCCACAAGAAGCGCATCGACACCGTCGACAACTGGGACATGGTGCGCGACGCCTTCGGCGCCCAGCAGATCGACCCCCGGCTGCGCGAGGCGAGCTGGGCCTCGGAAGCGTTCCTGGACGCCCGGCCGCCCACCGGCTGGCCCTCGCTCGCCGGAGGCATTCTCTCCTGGCGTACGGCCCTGTCCGCACTGACCCTGCGGCGGCTGCGGCTCGGACGGTACGAGAGCGATTCCGACGCCCGGCGTGGCGCCCAGCCGGGCGACAGCCTCGACACCCACATGCTCCTGGCGTGGTCCCTGCGGCCCGGCGCCCCCGAACGGTTCCGGGAGCTGCGCGGTCCCGAGCGTGCTGGTCTGCGGGACTTCCTCAGCGAGCAGGACCAGGCGGGTCCGGCCGGACGGGCGCTGCTGGCCCTGGTCGAAGCCGAGCACGGCGAGGACGCGGTCGCGTTCGGGCTGGTGTGCGGGGCGCTGTGGCTGCACGCCGTACCGGACGCGGACACCTACCGCGCACGGGGCCGCGCGGAGCGCTGGTTCGGCGAACAGCCGCCGGCCGAAGGCGAACAACTCGACGCGCTCACCGCCGCGTTCGGGCGGGCCTGCGAGGAGTACACCGGGGTGCTGCTCACGACGGCGGCACGCGAAACGGACCGGGCGGCGGGCAACGCCTCCCACGGGGGGTCCGGCGACGCGGCCGACGAGGCGCGCGAGGCGCGTCGTACGAGTGACACGATCCTGGACCGGGCCTCCGCCATCGCCCGCCAGTTCGGGGCGGAGTCGGCCGCCAGGTCGAGCCCGCTGCTGCCGACCGGGCTGGAGGCCCGGTTCGCGGCCGTGGGACGGGCGCTGGACGCGGGCGCGCTCGGGGCTGTCGCCGAGACAGTGCGCGCCCTGAGCACGCATCGGCGCGCCGAGATCCCCGAGGCCGGGGCACGGATCGAGCGGGCCCGCATGGGCGGACGGCTGACGCGATGGCTCGCCGGCGGCGCGGCCGTCACCTGCGACTCCACGGGCGACTGGATCAAGCGCCAGATCAGTGAGACCGGCTGGGTGGATCAGGCGCTCGAACACATCGAGGCCGGCGGGGACCCCGACCCGGTTCTCACCGCCGCGTTCGACAAGCTCGCCGCCCGCGTACGGGAACGCCGCCACGCGATGGACGGTCATTTCGCGCGGGCGCTGGCGACCTGGACCGCCGCGGGCACGCCGCCGGGCTCGATGCTGACGGTGGAGTCCTTCCTGGACCGGGTGGTGAGACCGGTCGTGCGCGACACGGACGGCCGGCGCGTCCTGCTCCTCGTCCTGGACGGGATGAGCGCGGCGATCGCCGCCGAGCTGGGTGAGGAACTGCGTTCCTCCTGGGCCGAGTTTGATCCGGTGGAGGAGGGGAAGCCACGTCGGCGCGGTATGGCCGCCGCGCTGCCGACCCTGACCACCATCTCCCGTACATCGCTGTTCGCGGGGAGGCTGACGAAGGGGACGCAGGCCGACGAGAAGCGGCTCTTCCCCACGCGGAAGCTGTGGGGCGGGGCGCCGGCCGCCGTGTTCCACAAGGACGATCTGCGTGCCGAGAGTGCCGGTGAGACGTTCGGCCGCGCGCTCGGTGAGGCCCTCACCGATGGACGCACCCATGTGGCGGTGGTCCTGAACGCCATCGACGACCGACTGGCCAAGGAGCAGAAGCTCGGCGACGGAAGCTGGCGGGTCGCGCACATCCCGGGGCTGGCCGACCTGCTGCGGGTGGCCGCGGCACAGGGCATGGCCGTGCTCATCACCAGCGACCACGGGCATGTGGTGGACCGGCGCGGTGCCAAGGTCGCGGCCGAGACCCCGGAATCCGCGCGCCACCGCACGCCCGGCGGTGCCCTGGCACCGAGCGAGGTCGTCCTCACCGGACCGCGCGTGGTCTGGCCCGAGCCCGGCGCGTCGATCGTCGCCCTGTGGGACGCCGACTCGCACTACACCGCGCTCAAGGCGGGCTACCACGGTGGGGCCTCGCTCGCCGAACTCACCATTCCGATCCTCGCCTTCCTGCCGTTCGGGGCGATGCCGCCGCGACAGTGGCGGGAGCTGGGCGATCAGCGGCCGCCCTGGTGGTTCCTCGACGCTCAAGCGGCCGGACAGGTACCGCCTCTCACTCCCAGTCGGACCAGCACCACGCCGACGGCGCCGACTGCGACGCCGAACAAGCCGCCCCGTCACAAGCCCTCCAAGGTCCAGGCAGAACTGGCGCAGACGCACGACTCGCTGTTCGACGTGCTCCCCGTCACCGCTCCGGCGGTGACCGTTCCCGCGGACGAGAGCGGGAAGACCCCGTTCGCCACGGAGCGGGGCGTCGCCCCGCCGGCCGGCACCGACCCGGTCAGCGCGGTGGGAGCCGTGGCCACCGCGCTCTTCGCCTCGGCGTCGTTCCAGGACCAGGTCGAACTCCTGGCACGCAGGCCGCGTGAGCGTGAACTGGTCAAGTTCGGGCGGGCGGTCGAGGCTCTTCTCGACGCGGGAGGCACGCTGCCGGTGACGGCGCTGGCGCAGCGCGTCGACTTCCCCGTCGGTCGCGCGGACGGCTTCGCGGCGGTCCTGCGTCAGCTCCTCAACTACGACGGGGTCCAGGTCCTGGAGACCCTGCCGGACGGGCGGACACTGCGCCTGCACGAAGGGCTTCTGCGGGAGCAGTTCGCACTGGGGTGAGGCCGGGCGCGGGGCATGCGCGGGCCGCGAGCGGGCAGTCACGGGGCAGTCACCGAGCGGCGTACCGTGCTAGCCTCGGCCGCAGGGACGTCCTCAGAAAATGACGCCCGGTTCGCCTCAGGCCCCGCGGAAGCGGGGCCTTTGTGCTGATCGGCCTCGCTCAGTCCGGGGACTGCCCCGGGACCCAGCAGTACTGATGGGCGACGCGGGGCGCCACGAAGGACCACAGCGTCTCGTTGGCCTTACGTGCCCGGGAGTCGCCGTCCTGTCCGCTGACCAGCCGGCGGTGCAGGTACGCGATCAGATCGGCGGCTTGCAGAAGCCGGCTGGCCTTCGACGGCGCGAAGTGAATGGTGTCGACAAGACTCGGCAGCGTCGTGCTGATGCTGCCCCCTGTGCCGTCCAGCTGGTAGTCGCGGAAGTGCCGACGGTGCTCGTCCGCTCCCTCGATCTCGTCCGCGATCACCAGGGCCAGCTGATCCCGCCCCCGCGCATGGTCACAGACCTGTTCCAGCAGGTGCCGCAGCACAAGCTCGTGCGGAGGGGGCCAGTACCCCGACCCGGCGTCGGGTTCCCGCGGGCGGTGGGCCCGGTAGGCCCGTCGATCGAGCCCGCGGACGATCACCCGCACGTCGTGCGCGCCGATCGCCTTCATCGCGTCGCCGTAGACACCGATACGGGCGCGGACCATGTTGCGGCCCTTGTTGTCCATCCGCTGCCAGTCGTCCTTGGCCTGCACGAGGGCGTGTCCGTGCAGTTCGGCATGGCGGTCGACCGGGTAGTGGTCCGCCGCCTTGGCCACGATCGCGTCGAGCGCGCGGTGCAGCGACCGCAGGTCTCCCTCGGCCACCACAAGAGCGACCATCCAGTAGCGATCGTTGTCGTATGACTCATCGACGTAGGTCAGTAACACCGGGTGAGTGTTTCACACACCACTCTTCCGAGGGAGGCGAGTTGGCCGCCGACACCCTGGCAGCCGTGACCCAGACCGTCGATCAGACCGGGTGAGAGACTGAGCCGGTGAGCCCAGCCGAGCCGAATCCTGTCGCACCCGCCCCTGTCGCCTCCCCCGCCTCCGCTGCCCGGAGGCGGACGGTCATCGACGCGCTGCGCCGTGGGGCCGTGCCCGAGAGTGGGCTCGATCTGCTGGCCACCGGGCTGGACCGGTTCGAGGGCGCGCTCGACGCCGAGTTGGAGTCGGTCGCGTCGGGCGGAGCGGTGTTCAAGGCCGTACGGGGCGAGTACGGATCGGGCAAGACCTTCTTCACCCGGTGGCTGGGCGAGCGGGCCAAGCGCCTCGGCTTCGCCGTGGCCGAGATCCAGATCTCGGAGACCGAGACGCCGCTGCACCGGCTGGAGACCGTCTACCGGCGCCTCACCGAGCGGTTGACCACATCGAGCTTCCCTCCGAGCGCGCTCAGGCCGATCGTGGACGCCTGGTTCTACGCCCTGGAGGAGGACGCCCTCGCGGCGGATGTGAGCGAGGACGAGCTGGCCGGCGAGGTCGAGGGGCTGCTGACGGCGAGGCTGGCCGACGTCTCGCGCCACGCCCCGTCCTTCGCGACCGCGCTGCGCGGCTACCGGGCCTCGCTGGCGGAGGGGGACGAAGCGACGGCGGCAGCCGTTCTGGCCTGGCTGGGCGGGCAACCGCACGTGGCCGCGGCGGCGCGGCGGTCTGCCGGGGTCCGCGGGGACCTCGACCACTTCGGCGCTCTCGGCTTTCTGCAGGGGCTGCTGACCGTGCTGCGGGATTCAGGGCACCGCGGACTGTTCGTCGTGCTCGACGAGGTGGAGACGCTTCAGCGGGTGCGTTCCGACGCCCGGGACAAGGCGCTCAACGCCCTGCGCCAGCTCATCGACGAGGCGCACTCGGGTCGCTTCCCCGGCCTCTATCTGGTGATCACCGGAACCCCTGCCTTCTACGACGGACAGCAGGGCGTGCAGCGCCTCGCCCCGCTCGCTCAGCGCCTCGCCACCGATTTCACCACCGACCCGCGCTTCGACAATCCCCGCGCGGTGCAACTGAGGCTGCCCGGCTTCACCCAGGAATCGCTGGTGCGCCTGGGTGTCGCCATCCGCGACCTCTATGCCGCCGGAGCCGCTGCCCCCGACCGGATCAGGAGGCTCGCGGACGACGCGTACGTCGCCGACCTGGCCCGCGCGGTCGGCGGAGCGCTCGGTGGCAAGGTGGGGGTGGCACCGCGGCTCTACCTGAAGAAACTGGTGGGCGATGTCCTCGACCGTATCGACCAGTTCGACGACTTCGACCCGCGGCGGCACTACAGACTGACCGTGAACAGCGGTGAACTCACCGACGTGGAGCGGAACTCCGCCGCCGCGGGCTCGGCCGACGACATCGCACTGGACGTGGACGTGTGAGGGCGGGCGCCGACGACGCGGGCGCCGTTCCCCCGCACTCCGCTCGTACCGCGGCCGCCCAGGAGGATCCGGTGGACCGGCTCGACCCGGTCATCCTGCATCACGTGGTGAACACACTCGGCTGGCCGGATCTACGACCGCTGCAACGGGCCGCGATCCACCCGTTGATGGACGGCGAAGACGCGGTTCTGCTCGCTCCCACGGCGGGCGGAAAGACCGAAGCCGCGTGCCTGCCGATCCTTTCAGCCATGTCCGAGCAGCGCTGGACCGGCACCTCCGTGCTGTATCTCTGTCCGCTCAAAGCACTGCTCAACAACCTCGTGACCCGCGTCGACGGGTACGCCCAATGGCTCGGTCGCCGTGCCGCGCTGTGGCACGGCGACACGAAGGAGTCTCAGCGGCGACGCATCCGTACGGACCGGCCGGACATCCTGCTCACCACGCCGGAGTCGCTGGAAGCCATGCTCATCGGCGTGAAGACCGATCACGCGCACCTTCTCGCAGGTGTACGGGCGGTCGTCGTGGACGAGGTCCACGCCTTCGCGGGGGACGACCGCGGCTGGCACCTGCTGGCGGTGCTGGAGCGCCTGGAGAGAGTGGCCGGACGTCCCATCCAGCGCATCGGGCTGTCGGCGACCGTCGGCAATCCGGAGCAGTTGCTCACCTGGCTGCAAGGTTCGGGCGCCGGAAGGCGGCCGGCGCGTGTCGTCGTCCCCGGCTCGTTCATGGAACCGGACGCGCCGTCGAGCGGCGCGCCGCCGGCCGGTGAGGTGGAGCTCGACTACGTCGGCTCTCTGGACAACGCGGCCAAGCTCGTCGCCGCACTGCACCGGGGCGAGAAACGCCTGGTGTTCTGTGACTCCCGGCGGCAGGTCGAGCAGTTGGGGGCCGCGCTGCGCGAACGCGAGGTGACGGTGTTCCTGTCGCACGCGTCGCTTTCGGCGCAGGAGAGGGCCAGGTCCGAGCAGGCTTTCGCCGAGGCCCGTGACTGCGTCATCGTCTCCACCTCCACGCTGGAACTGGGCATTGACGTGGGGGACTTGGACCGCGTCATCCAGATCGACTCGCCCAGCGGCGTCGCCTCGTTCCTGCAACGCATCGGGCGCACGGGGCGCCGTCCGGGAAACACCCGCAACTGCCTGTTCCTCGCCACCCGGAAGGACAGTTTCCTTCAGGCAGCGGCGCTGCTCCTGCTCTGGGGAAGGGGCTGGGTGGAGTCGGTGACCCCGCCACCCGAGCCTCGTCACCTGGTGGCTCAGCAGTTGCTCGCCGTCACCCTCCAGCAGCAGCGGATCGGCGACCAGTTGTGGCCCGAGCAGTGGAACGGCCTGGCGCCCTTCGACCGCTCGGCGCGGCCTGTCCTGCGTCACCTGGTGGCCGAGGGTTTCCTGGACGAGGACGACGGTCTGCTGTTCGTCGGGCCTGAAGCCGAACGGCGCTTCGGGCGACGGCACTTCATCGAACTGACCGCCTCCTTCACCGCTCCCCCGCAGTTCACGGTCCTGTCCGGGCGCACCGAGATCGGGCAGATGGATCCTTCGGTACTGACCGAGGAACGTCCGGGCCCACGTCGGCTCCTGCTCGGCGGGCGTAGCTGGCAGGTGACATTCATCGACTGGGGGCGCAAGCGGGTCTTCGTCGAGCCGGCCGACGGCGGCGGCGTCGCCAAGTGGACCGGTGGCTCACTCGTCGGGCTGTCGTTCGCCCTCACACGCGCGATGCGCGAAGTCCTGCTGGGGGCCGATCCCCCGGTCTCACTCACGCGGCGGGCCGAGTTGTGTCTGGCCACGTGGCGCGAGGAAGAGGCCCCCGAGATCGTGGATCCTGGCGGAACACTCGTGGCGTGTCAGGGCGGCGACGTCCGGTGGTGGACGTGGGCCGGTTACCGCGCGAACGCGACACTCGCGGCGACGCTGTCGCCGATCACCGATCCGGTGCAGCGGCCGACTGACTGCTATGTGCGCCTGCGGGAAGACCTGACGCTCGACATGTGGCGTGCGAGCCGCGAGGCCACGGACGGTGGCAGGGTTCTCGTGCTTCCGGATGTCGACCGCCGCGCCGTTCAGGGGCTCAAATTCTCCGCGGCCCTGCCCGAGAGACTCGCGGTGGCCACGGTCGCCGCACGACTCGCCGACTTCGAAGGAGCGCACCAAGCTCTCCAGGAGCCTGTGCTGTTCCAGCTCGGCTCCGCCAGGTGAACGGAGCCGGGCGGTGGCACACCGTGTGTGTGGGGGGCCGAGTCGGCTGTCTGACAACTTCTACAGTGTTGTAGATTTTGATCAGTCCATACCATCGAGCACCAGGAGAAGATCGTGGGAGTTTCCCTCTCCAAAGGCGGCAACGTTTCGCTCAGCAAGGAGGCGCCGGGGCTGACGGCGGTGCTCGTCGGCCTGGGCTGGGACGCGCGCAGCACGACCGGCGCGGACTTCGACCTCGACGCGAGCGCGCTGCTGATCAACGCGACCGGCAAGGTCCCCTCCGACCAGCACTTCATCTTCTACAACAACCTGAAGAGCCCGGACGGTTCGGTCGAGCACACCGGTGACAACCTCACCGGTGAGGGCGAGGGTGACGACGAGGTCGTCAAGGTGAACCTCGCCGGGGTGCCCGCCGACGTCGACAAGATCGTGTTCCCGGTCTCCATCCACGAGGCCGAGTCCCGCAGCCAGAGCTTCGGCCAGGTCCGTAACGCGTACATCCGCGTGGTGAACCAGGACGGCGGAGCCGAACTCGCGCGCTACGACCTCACCGAGGACGCCTCGACGGAGACCGCGATGGTCTTCGGCGAGCTGTACCGCAACGGCGCGGAGTGGAAGTTCCGCGCGGTGGGCCAAGGTTACGCCTCCGGGCTCTCCGGCATCGCCACCGACTTCGGCGTCGGTGTCTGAGCAGGGCTGAGCTGAGCTGAACCACGCGCCGCCGGAACCGGAGCAGCCGCAAGGCTCCCGGGGCCGGCGGCGTTGGTGGCGAAGGGCTGCGGGCGACGTTCGGGGACGTACCGGTACGGGGTGGGGCCGGCGGGACGGAGGACCAGCCGGGCCGTAAGGGGCTGCCGGTGTACGGGTCACGGCCCGGCCGTCCGCACCGGGATCCGGCGCCGCCGCGATCGTCCGGCGCCGTCCGCGTCACGGAGACGCGCGGTACGGGGACGCGCGGAACCGAAACGCCCGGCACGGGGACGCGCGGCACGACACCGGAGGACACCGGCGCATGACGAGCTTGCGGCACCTGCTGGCGCGGGCCGTGGCGGTGGAGCAGCGCGTCCGCCGCGCCGTGGAGGCGAGGCAACGCGTCGACCCGGATCCGGACGACGCCTTCAGGGGCCCGTATCTGACGGAGGAGAACGTCGCGAGGCTGCTGGACGAGGACGGCGTACGGTCGTTCCCGCCCCGCGACGAGCAGCTGATCGAAGAGGTACCGGACTCCCGACTCACCACGCTGGCCGCGGAGTTCGGCCTCACCGCGCTCGACATCGAGATCCTGCTCATCGCGCTCGTACCGGACCTGGACGACCGGTTCGAGGCGTTCTACGGCTACTTGAACGACGACGTGACCCGCCGCCGCCCGTCCATCGGCCTGGCGCTGGGACTGTGCGGCTCGACCCCGGCGGACCAGGTGGGCCGCGCCCGGCTGGCCGGCCGCTCCCCACTGCGGGCCGGTGGACTGCTCCTGGTCGAAGACCTGGACCGGCCCTTCCTGAGCCGCGCGCTGCGGGTACCGGACCGGGTCACGGCCCACCTCCTGGGCGACGACACCCCGGACCCGCGGCTGGCCGACCTGCTGGCCCCGTGGCACGCGGTACCGGGCGTCGGCGATCCGGCGCCCCTCGCCGGGGTGCTGGCCGACGGCGTCCAACTGGCCTACCTCAGTGCGAGTGGGAATGCGGCCGGGCGGCGGCCGGGGCCGGGGCGTATCGGCCCTGTTCGCCGGCGACTCGGGCACGGGCAAGACGATGTCGGCGGAGGTCATCGCGGCGGATCTGGGCCTGGACCTGTACACGGTCGATCTGGCGACGGTGATCGACAAATACGTGGGCGAGACCGAGAAGAACCTGGAGCGCATCTTCACGGAGGCGGCGGGCGTGAACGGCGTCCTGCTCCTCGACGAGGCGGACGCGATCTTCGGCAAACGCTCGGACGTGAAGGACGCACACGACCGCTACGCCAACGTGGAGAGCGCGTTCCTCCCGCAACGCATGGAGTCCTTCGACGGGTTGACCATCCTGGCGACGAATCTCCGCGCCAACCTGGACGACGCGTTCACCCGCCGCCTCGACCTGGTCGTCGACTTCCCCCTCCCGGACCCTGGGGCTGGTGCAGGGCTGAGCGCGCCCGGATCGCCCATGGCGTTCCGGGCGCGCGGCGCTTGCCGTGCGTTGTCGTGTGCCGTGCGTTGCCGTGCCCTGTCGCGCCACGTATCAACTACTCAGCCGTCAGCAGCCGGGCCTCGCTGTCATCACCCTCTTGCACGTAGACCTCGGAACATGCCACGACCAGCTCCTTCAGGATTTCCTGGAAGTTCTCCGGACCGACCCGGTCCTGGAAGCCGATCACCGCGTCCAGGGTGGCTTCGAGGGAGTCCCCGTAGACCGGGTACACGGTAGTCCCCCTGCCATCCGGAGACTCCAGGGTGAAAAGCAACTCCCGCTGCTCATAGTCCTGTTCGAGTTCGATCAGCATTCGGCCGTTGTGGTAAGTCATGGAGGCCAGACCCAGCGTCTCCGCTCCATCGGCCATGTCCCAGCCGGCCGCCTTTAGACGAACAATGATACGACCCGCTTCACTCGCGTGAAGGTCCCTGTCCGACACCGCCCAGTTCCTTTCCTCATTTTCCCGCATTCACCGCGCAGGCCCTTCGCACCGGACGGCCGCCGGACCCGACCGCCGAGGGACCGGACGGCCGAGGGAACGGACGGCCAAGGGACCCGTCGGCGAAGAAGTGTCAGCGAAGCTGTTTCGCCATCACCCGTTCCCTGGTCACCCTGTCGGACAACAGGTCGCCCTGTTCTCCCGTGAAGACGAACCCGTTGCGCCGGTACAGCGCGACGGCGGACTCGTTGTCCGGAAGCACCGCGAGCCTCAGCGTTACGGCTCCCGACTCCCGGGCCCACGCATCGACCGCCGCCACGAGACGATCTCCGACGCCGCGGCCCCGCGCTCGGGGACCGACCCACACCGACCTCAGCTCACATACGCCACTGCCCTCGGGAAGGCCGGCGGCCATCCCCACGGGTCGGCCGTCCAGCAGCGCGACGAGGTTGTGGGCGGCAGGCATCAACAGGCGTGCACGCCAGAGCTCCTGGCCGCCGTTGTCCCAGTCTTCGAGCCGGGACTTGAACGCGTGCGGTGCCTCGCCAAGCGCCGCCAGGCGAACCTCCCGCCACAACGGCCAGTCGCTCGCCGTGAGAACCCGCAGACGCACCATGGCCCCGAGTCTGCCACCAGTTCATCTCCCGTACGACTGCCGACGTGGCGCGCGACAGCGGGGTTCGACCGGGCGGCAGTCGCCTACCCGGCTGCCTGTCTGACGGCCTGGCGCAGTTTCCAGGTGCCCGGTGACGTCGACCGGAGGTTGGCGACCGCGGCGACCGCGGTGGCCGCGTCCGGCCAGACGCCGAACCGGCCCCAGTGGAGCGGCCATGCGTAGCGCCGGTCGACGATCCAGGCCAGTTGCGCCTCGACGCCGGCGCGGCGCTCGGGTGGCGCGATCGCCATGTCCGGTTCGACGGGCAGACACCAGGTGTGCTCGTCGAGCGCGAGGATTCTGCCGTCGAAGTGGTCGTAGACACATCCTTCGTGAAGCGGCAGCTCAGCGTCCGCTTCACGAAGAAACGTATAGGCGCCCACGATTTCGTCGCTGTCGGCCCGCAGGAACCGCAGCACCCGCTCGCCCACCGCGACGATCACCTCGTCAATGCCCCACAGCACGCCCTGCGTACCGGCCGGGGCGGCGAGCGTGCGCAGTCGCCGCAGCTCGCCGTCGCCCAGCCACCAGACCTCGATGGCCCCCGCTGCCGTGAGGACGGCTCCCCGGTCTCCGGACGGTGCCCAGGCCCATACCGCGAAGCCCTTGTTCTCACGGGCCAGGGCTGTCCTCGCCGGGGTGACAGCCAGTCGGTGGCTGAGCCGCCCGTCGTCGTAGACCTCCACGCCAGGCTCCGCCGCCACCTCACTCAGCACGGCGGCGAGTCGGGCCGTGTCACCGCGCATGCCCCAGTGCAGCGACAGATCCCAGCGCGGCCCGGCGTTCGGTACGGCGGCCGGGCGGCCGGGCGGCCGGTGGCCGCGTCACGGAAGTGCAGCAGCCGTTGATGGAGATGAGCGAGGTAGCGTCCGTCCGGGCTCCACTCGGCGAGCCAGTCGACCCTGTTCCCTGTGCACCAGAGCGGAACACCCGTGGCGACATCGACGACAAACGCCTCGGAGCGATTGGCGACGTACAGCCGGCTTCCGTCGGGAGACCACACGGGCGACCGGTCGACCCCCAACTCCTCCCCGCAGTCCTGGACGCTCGCCGGTACGGGCCCCTTGGCCAGGATGTGCTCGTGCGGCATCTCGGCATGCTCGGCCAGCCAGAACAGGGCGCCGTGCTCCAACGGGGGGGAGGCTCCCGCCCACACTGACCCGGTCCTTGTTCCCCGCCACGACGTAGGCGCCGCGCCCCTCGGGATGCAGCGCCCAGGCCGGCGGACGGGAAGCGCCATTGGTCACCTGGGCCTCCACACGTGGCTCGGAGGACTCGCCGAACGGGTCCCACACGCCAACCGTGTTGGTGCGAAAAGCCATGCCCAGGTGCAGGCCGTCGGCTGACCACCGCATGGTGCGCGCGTAGCCGTCCCAGCCGACGCCGCCGTCGATCCACTCCAGGACGTTGACGCACCGCCCGGTCGCCACCTCCCAGACCCGCGCGGTGCCGCTCTCGCCATGCCCCCAGTCTCCGGTGGCCGAAGGGCTGAGCGCCAGTGCGTTGATCTTCGAGTGGTGCCCGTAGGGGCGGCTGAGCATCGTGCCCCGCACACGGATCCTGTCCGTGGCGAGCCGGTGCGCGGGGGTGAGGCCGTGCTCGCGTTCCAGCGCGGTCAGCCGGGCCCGCAAGGGGGCAGGTCGCGGGCGGGAACGAAGGATGTGCAGTCCGCTTCCGTCAGCAGGCTCTCCAGCTCGTCCGGGCCGGCCGCGGCGAGGGCGGCGGGGTCCGCGAATAGGTCCGGCAAAGGAGCGGGCCGGGAACCGTCCCCGCCCGCCGGGCCCACAAGCACCGCGAGCGCCGCGAGGAGCGCGGCCTCGTCATACTTCGGTATGCCCTGGACGTACGCCTTGTTGCCCTTGTCCCTCGACGTCTCCTCTCCTATGAAGATCGCGGCGGTCGAAGGCGTAAGCTCGTCCGTCACGTGTGCGCCTGCGGCTTCCAGACGTCTCTCGGCCTCGCCGGCCCGAGAAGCGTCGAAACTACCGGAGAGCGCGACAGTGCTGCCTTTCAGGTTCATGGGTGCGACGCTGTCGGCCGGCACTGACATCGCCGCGATCACCTTCCCGGAGGGGGAGGGAGGGCTTGGTGCCGTCACCGCGCCAGCCTGCGCGACCCCTTTGTCCGCGATAGTGACACTGTAGGAACAAATGGACCTTTCTTGCGAAACCTTCGTCTCCGAGCGAGAATTCAACACTCACGGCGAAGCAGTAGCCCTCATGGGGAATCTCGGCTCTCGGCTCTCGGTGCTACAGAGAGAAGGAGCCCTCGCCGGCTATCAAGTCGTAGCCCTTGTCGTACCAGGTGATTTCGAAGAAGAGGACATAGACCGCGATCTGGTGGAAGCCGTGACGCTGGGCCGCCTGCCGGCGATCTACTTGAATCTGACCTTCCATACGGCAAGCCCCAAGGTTCAAGACGAAGAGCTGCGCTCGCTTTTCGCGACGGCGGGTATGGTACTTGCCCTGAGAGTCAAGCCGAGCGGGGCGAGTCCGCATTCGGTGGCACCAGGCCCGGATCAAGGAATTTGAGCGCATCGGCGGAGAGCTTGCGAGGAGAATATCCGCCTCGGCAGGCGAGTGCCGCTACCGCACAGACATAGGGATCGAAGCACGGATAGCTTCTGGGATGGAACAAGCCCCAGTCCTCATCCTCCTGAATCCAGAAGTCCGCAACAACTTGAAGTGATTCCTCCGTGTCCACGTGCTTTCCTTGGGGAATACTCTCGGCCAGCTTCAGCCAGGCTTCATCCAATTCGTCTCGGCATTCGACACCCTGCAAGGGGAGTTCCGGATCAACAGTAAGTCGCCACAGGGTCGCGGCCTGGGCATCCGGTCCGGGTGGAGGCATTCTCGAAAATTCGCCCTTTCCGAAATCGGCCACTCAGTGCAGTGTACGCGGCGGCTTCGAGAACGTTTCCTCGGATCGCTGAACCCACGGAGGCCAAGGATGACCATGCCTGCCAAACATCGCGGTCGGCCCCAGCGGCACAGAAGAGAGAAGTCAGCTCCAGGCTTAATTCGTAAGCGTAGGACGCCGAATCAGGCAAATCGTCGGCCACCAGCTGACCTGCGAGCCAATCAATGTCCCGCTGTACATACTCCAGCGATTCGGCGTAGCGCTTCTCTGATCCCGTACGCCGCCGCGGTGCTGCGGGCAGAACCAGGCGGTCCGCCTTCCTGACAACCTGACTCGCGTATGATCCCGGCGAGCTCATCAAGAATTTCTGGGTGGGGGATCTTCACGGAAGCGCACAGGCGTCCCGTATCGCTCTCGGTAGAACTCGGACGCCGCGCCTGTCCAGGGTGGCGGGACAGCGCCCGGCGGTAGTTCCGCAGGAATTTTTGACGGATCCGTCATGATGCTCTCGTAGTAGTCCAGCCCTTGGGCGACCACCCATTGGGCAATATCATCGACATAATCTTCAGTGCGAGGACAAGTCAGATGTTCCGTGAATTCTTCATCCTTGAGGTCGGCAGCAGCCTCTTCGTAGATCCAATAGAACTCCACCAGATCAGCCTCGGAAAATCTTGCGATCCTAGAGTTCAGGGCATCCGGATCCTCTTTCCCCAGGCCGATCAGTTCCCAAAATTCCAGCCATTGCAGCACAGGGCGACCTATCTGTAGTCAACAGCGTTGGTATTGTAGCGGGTCATCCACTTGTACATCGCGCCCGTGGTGACATTCATTTCTGTCGCCGCAGCCCGCACGTTACCGGTAGATCTCGTCAGAACTTCGCGGACGGCGCCTTCTTCGGGAGGTGCGTTGGCGCGACGGAAGGATGGAGGGGCGGCGCCGTACGGGGGCACGAGTTCACCCCGCTCATTCCGATACCACCCTTCCGTTCTCAGTCGGCTTCCTCCGGGAAGGGATTCGAACGGGGTATCCGGACTTCGGACTCGACCCTCTTTCCCAATCTATCCGCTGCCCGTTGGTACCGGTCGAAGCGCGCGACAAGAGGTCGGCCGGACGTCGTTTCGCCCACTTTGAGGATCTCGCGGGTGTCCCCGTCCCTGACCACATACAGAATCTTGACGTCGACCGGGAGTTCAAGACTTCTATACTCTCCCGGGCCAATGATCTGCGGCTCGCTGACCGTTATCTCCAGCCTGCTGAAATCCGGCTCCTTTTCCAGTAGGGCAAGAATTCCTGCGTCCCGGCTGATGTCTCTCAGCTCGTCACCGAGGCGGCGTAATTCCGTCAGGCGGTCTGCGGGTTCCGCGAGATTTCCTTGAGCCACGCGCTCGTCCAACTTGTCGGGGCGTCCCCGACGAGGCGATGTCGAAGGTCGAGTCCTCGGTCCCCGTCGCCCAGAGCCTGGCCCGCGAGGGCCGACCGGCGCGGTGAAGGAGATCCAGGCCGAGACGGGATCGCCGCGCGGGGAGATAGAGCGGCGGAAACGGCCGAAGCAGCGGAAACGGCCGAGGCAGAGAGCGTAGGAAGGCGCGACATGACCACCACCATTCCCGGCGGAACCCTCACCCCGGCGAAGGGCCTGACGATCAGTCGCATGGGCTACGGAGCCATGCAACTGGCGGGACCCGGCGTCTTCGGCCCGCCCAAGGACCGCGACCAGGCGCTCGCCGTGCTGCGCGAGGCGGTGCGGCTCGGGATCACGCACATCGACACCAGCGACTTCTACGGCCCCACCGTCGTCAACGAACTCATCAAGGAAGCCCTGCACCCCTACCCCGCCGACCTGCGCATCGTCACCAAGGTCGGCGCCCGTCGCACCGACGACGGCATCTGGATCCCCGCGCTGAAGCCCACCGACCTCAAGACCCAGGTCCAGGAGAATCTGCGGCACCTCGGCCTGGCCGCCCTCGACGTGGTCAATCTGCGCCTGGGCACGGCCGAAGGCATCTCCGACCAGCCCCTCGCCGAACAGTTCGGCGCCCTGGCCGAGCTGCGCGAGCAGGGTCTGATCCGCCACCTCGGCCTCAGCAATGTCTCGGCCGTCCGGCTCACCGAGGCGCAGTCCATCGCGCCCGTCGGCACCGTGCAGAACCTCTACAACCTCGCCAACCGGGCGGACGACGCGCTCGTGGACCGCTGCGCGGCCGAGAACATCGCCTTCGCCTCGTTCTTCCCCCTCGGCGGCTTCAGCCCGTTGCAGTCCGAGACCCTGACGTCGGTCGCCGCCCGCCTGGACGCCGCGCCGCAACAGGTCGCCCTGGCCTGGCTGCTCCAGCGCTCGGCCACCACCGTCCTGATCCCCGGCACCTCGTCCGTCGCCCACCTGCGGGAGAACGTCGCCGCTGCCGAGCTGCGCCTGCCGGCCGACGCCGTCGCCGAACTCGACTCCATCGGCCGATAACCGCCTCGGCCACCACCAACTCGACCACCACGAAGGAGCACCGGCATGCCCCGAGCCGTCCGCTACGACCGCTACGGAACCGTCGACGTCCTGTACATCGCCGACGTCGCCACACCCGCCCCGGCCGCCGACGAGGTGGTCGTCGAAGTGGTCGTCGCCGGGCTCAATCCCGGCGAGATCCCGGTACGTGAGGGGCTCATGCACGACGTCTGGCCGGCCTCCTTCCCCTCCGGCCAGGGCAGCGACTTCGCGGGCCGCGTCGTCGCCGTGGGAAGCGCCGCGGGAAGCGCCGTGTCCACGCCTCCGATCGGCGCGGAGGTGATCGGGTTCACCGACCGGCGCGCCGCGCAGGCGGACTACGTCGCCGTCCCGGCGAACCAGGTGACGCCCAAGCCGGCGGCCGTCGACTGGGACGTGGCGGGGTCCCTGTTCGTGGCCGGCACCACCGCCTACGCGGCCGTCCGGGCCGTCGGGGCCGAGCCCGGCGAGACCGTCGCGGTCAGCGCCGCCGCCGGCGGCGTGGGCTCCCTGGCCGTCCAGTTGCTCCGCCGCCGGGGCGTGCGGGTCCTCGCCGTCGCGGGCGAGGCCAACCACGACTGGCTCGCCTCCCTCGGCGCGGTGCCGGTGGCGTACGGCGAGGGTGCCGAACGTGTCGAGGAACGGCTCCGTGCCGCTGCGCCCGAAGGCGTCGACGCGTTCATCGACGCGCACGGGGACGGCTACGTCGAACTCGCCATGAGGCTGGGTGTCGCCCCCGTACGGATCAACACGATCGCCGACTTCCCCGCCGCGCGGAAGTTCGGCACCAAGAGCGACGGGAGCGCTGCCGCGGCCAGTGCGGATGTCCTGGCCGAACTCGCCGCCCTGCTCGCCGAAGGCGAGATCACCGCCGCCG
The DNA here is from genome assembly GCF_045040315.1 of Streptomyces sp. NBC_01508. NCBI lineage: Bacteria > Bacillati > Actinomycetota > Actinomycetes > Kitasatosporales > Streptomycetaceae > Streptomyces > Streptomyces sp. NBC_01508. The sequence continues at coordinate 1,604,346 of NZ_CP109419.1, forward strand.
TCAGCGCCACGTACCCCATCGAGCGGGTCCGCGAGGCGTACACGGCGCTCGCCGGGCCGCACAGCCGGGGAAAGATCGTTCTACGGATGCGCTGACCGGCCTCCGCCGTACCCGCTGCCGCCGTACCCGCTGCTCCGCAGTTCCTCAGCTACTCAGCCCGGCGAGGTCCCTCCTGCGGCGGCAACAGCACTCCCTCCAGCATCAGTTGCAGGACTCGGGCGCTCGGGTCCCGGCCGGGGGCGGAGTGCTCCCGCACCCAGCCGGCCGCCGTCAGCAGGTCGAACAGCTCGTCGGGGGTGAGGTCCGGGCGGACCTCGCCCGCGTCCTGGGCGGCCCGCAGCAGGTCCGCGGCGCAGCGGTGCATGGCGGTGCAGGCCGTGTGCGAGGGGGTGCCCTCGTCGTACATCGCCTCGGTGAGGATGCCGACCAGGCCGCGGAACGTGCTGATGTGCGTCACCGCGCCGGCCATCCAGCCGGTGAGCGCGTCGAGCGGTTGGCTGTCGGCCGCCCGCCTGACGGCGTCGGCGACGAGCGCGTCGAGGCCGTCCCGGGTGGCGGCCTCGATGAGCGTGGCGCGGCTGGGAAAGTGCCGGTAGAGGGTGCCGATGGCGACGCCCGCCCGGCCGGCGATGTCCTCCAGTGAGGCGCCGGAGCCGTGGGCCGCGAAGGCCGCCCGGGCCGTGGCGAGAATCGCGTCGTAGTTGCGCCGGCCGTCGGCCCGCTTGGGGCGCTGGGCGATGAAGGGGGGCGCGTCCATGTCCGCTTCTCCCGCCGTTGACTACATGAGGACGCCTCAGCTTAACTGAGCGGCACAACCTGAGGTCTCCTCAGGTTACGGATCCGGGGCCGACGTCCCCGGACATCCCGTCATGCCGTCATGCCGTCATGCCGTCATGCCAGTCATGCCGCGACGAAGGAGGCACTTCCATGTCCACCGATACCAGCCCCCCGGATCCCGAACGCGCGGCCCGGCCCGTAGGGCGTCCCGCGCCCGGGAGGCTTGTGCTCCTCGCCGTCGTCGGAGCGGAGTTCATGCTCCAGTTGGACGGCACGATCGTGAATGTCGCGCTTCCGGGTGCCCAGTCGGACCTGGGGCTCGGGGTCACCGGCGGTTCGTGGGTCCTCAACGGCTTCTTCCTGGCCTTCGGCGGACTGCTCCTGCTCGCGGGGCGACTCGGCGACGTGCTCGGCCACCGCCGGCTCTTCCTCTTCGGCGTCGGCCTGGTCGGCGCCGCGTCGCTGCTGGCGGGGCTGGCACCGAACTTCCCCGTTCTCCTGGCCGGCCGGGTGCTGCAAGGCGCCGGAGCCGCCATCGCGGGACCCACCGGACTCGCCCTGCTGACCATCGAGTTCGACGGCGCGCGGCGGCAGCGGGCGTTCGGTCTGTACGCCGTGATCACCGGCCTGGGAGCGGTGGCCGGGATGATCCTCGGCGCTGTGCTGACCTGGATCGGCGACTGGCGCTGGACCCTGCTCGTGAACGTACCCGTGGCGCTGGCCATCGTCGTCGTCGGGAACAGGGTCCTGACCCGGGGCGGGCCCCCCGCCGCCGCCCGCCGCTCGCTGGGCCTGCCCAGTTCGACGCTGGTCACCGGCGCACTGGTGGCACTCGTGTACGGGCTGGTCCGGGCCGCCGAGGAAGGGTGGGGCGATACCGGAACGCTGATCTCGCTCGCCGCCGCGACCGCCCTCACGGGCGCGCTGCTGTACGTCGACCCGAGGTCCCCCGAACCCCTGCTCCCGCTGCGGGTGTTCACCAGCGCGGAGCGCGTCGGAGGCTTCCTCGGCCTGATGACGCTCGCCGCGGTACTGACCGGATTCCTCTTCTACCTGATCCAGTACCTGGACACCGCGCTCGGCTTCGGCCCACTGGAGACCGGACTCGCGATCCTCCCCTTCGGACTCGGCATGCTGCTCACCGTCCAACTGCTCAACACGTTCCTGGTGGGCATCAGCCGAAGGCTCCGCGCGGTCACCGGCCTGGCGGTGGTGCTGGCGGCCACACTCTGGCTCACCCGCCTGGACGGGCAGAGCGGCTACGCCACCGACGTACTGCCGCAGATCGTGCTGCTCGGTGCCGGCGTCGGAATGGCGATCGTCCCGGTCAACCTGACGATCCTGTCGACAACCCGCCCCGAGGACACGGGCATCACCGCGGGCATTCTGCAAGCCGCGCTGACCATCGGCGGCACCGTCGGCCTGGCCGTCCTGCTCATCCCGTTCACCGCGAACGGCGCGGACCCGAGCCGGACCGTCTCCGGCATGTTCGGCTGGGCGGCCGGCTTCGCCGCCCTGTCCCTGCTGCTCGTGACCGCGTTCTGGTTCGGGCCCCAACTCCGCCGAACACAAGGGGACTTTGTACGTCCCTCGTAGTCCACCACAGGCCGGAATGTGGCAAAGTCGTGCCGTGGATGAGCTGCGACCTCAGGATCCTGAACGAATAGGCGTGTGGCGGATTCTCGCCCGGCTCGGCGCCGGTGGCATGGGGCAGGTGTATCTCGGCCGTTCGCCGGGCGGCCGGCTGGTGGCCGTGAAGGTGATCCGTGACGAGATCAGTGACCATCCGGAGTCGCTGGCCCGGTTCCGGCGGGAAGCCGCGACCATGGAAGCCGTACGCAGCCCCTACGCCGCCCAGTTGATCGAGGCGTCCTTCGACGCCGCCCCGTACTGGCTGGCCACCGAGTACGTACCGGGACCCACGCTGCGCGCCGCCGTGCGCACGGGTGGCCCGTTCCCGCCCGAGAGTGCTCTGGGGCTGTTCGCCGCGCTCGCCGAGGGGCTGGCCACGGTCCATGTCCACGGGGTCACGCACCGGGACCTGAAACCGCAGAACGTCATCCTCGCGCCGCAAGGACCCCAGCTGATCGACTTCGGCATCGCCCGGGGAGTTGAGCGGACGATCCTCACCCGGACCGGAATGGCGCCGGGGACACCCGGCTACGCGGCGCCCGAGGTTCTCCTCCGTAATGAGGTCGGCCCGGCGGCGGACATCTTCGCGCTGGGAGCGACGATCGCCCACACCGTGACGGGTCGGCCTCCGTACGGAGGTGGCGACGCCTCGGCGGTGAGCTACCGCACCGTGCACGAAGACATCGACCTGGCGGGCGTACGAGACGATCTGGCCGCGCTGATCCGGCGATGCGTCGCCAAGGACCCGGCGGAACGGCCCGAGTTGGCCGCCGTGATCGCCGGATGCGCGGTGGACTCGGCGCTGGCCGACGATGTCCACTACCGCTCGGTGGCCCGCGACGCCGAAGTCGTACCGGAGGTGGAGGCGGAAGCGGTGGCGGAGCGCGTGTCCGTGGCCGATCCCGAATCCGACCCCGATCCCGATCCCGATCCCGATCCCGCCACGCAGCACGCCAAGCCCGCACGCTGGGGATACGACGAGACCACCCCGTACGCCGTACCGGACCGTCAGCCGCCTCCTCCTCCGCCTTCCCGGCCCGGACGGCGCAAGGGCTGGCTCACGGTATGCGCGGTGGCGCTCGTCGTGCCGTTGGCGTTCTGGCTGCTCCCCGAGCAGGGAGGCAACGAGCAGGACCCCGAAGCGGCGCCCAGCACCGGGGCCAGCACGACCACCACGTCCCGGCCGACCACCACGTCCCGGCCGACCACCACGTCCCGGCCGGCCACCAAGGCCCCGGCGGGACGCCCGCCGGACCACATCGTGAACGACCGTGTCTCGCAGGACCGCTGGGCCCTCTCGGACGATCCGAAGCAGGCCGCCCAGGGCATCGGCTTCTGCGATCTGGCCAGTTTCGCCAACTCCTCGCCGCCGATGGACCTACAGTCCTCCGTCTCGCACACCACCGGCTCGGGCACCGCGTCGGTGGCCCTGCGCCCCAAGACCGCCGGGAGCGGAAAACGCCCCGCGCCGTACTACGTGTCCGTCGGGATACGCCCTCCGCACGAGACCGACCGCACCACCGGCCGCCCCCTCAAGTCGGTCGGCAAGGGCATCGGCTTCACCAGCAAGCCCGTCGACCTCTACTCCCAGTGGTCCTCGGGCGGAACCATCAAACTCAGCTATCCCGACGACTTCCGGGCCCACTTCGGTGCCCGTACGGTCGACGCGATCCCGGTCGACGACGACCGGGGCGACTGGACCGTGGTGATCTACCACGTCGAGGACAGACCCACGAAGTACACATCCATCGTGTGCAGCGGCTTCCACGCCTAGTACTGCAACCGTGTTTGCTGTGACGATGGTTTAGTCACGGGCTGTGGCCTCGTCGTTTGTAGTGGCTGACGCGTGCTCGGTGCTGTGCTCGTCGCCGCCAGTGGGACCAGTGCAGGACCTGGGCGAGTGAGGGCAGGAGGCGTGCGGTGAGGTGGGCGGTCAGGCGGCGGATTTCGGGCAGGCTCAGTGGGACAAGGTACTGGTCAGCGGATCGTGAGCCCCCTTTTTCAGCTCCTGCGCACGGACCGTTGCCAGGTAGGCGTGGGCCGCCATGGCCAGCGTGATGTGCCGATACCAGGCGTGGTACTTGCGGACCTGGTAGTGGTCCAGGCCGCACTCGTTCTTCGCGGTCTGGAAGCATTCCTCGATCGTCCACCGGCGGCCGGCCACCACCAGCAGTGTGTTCAAGGTGGTGCCCTCGGGTGCGAAGCACACGTAGTAGGCGATCCCGGTGGGATCGGTGACGCTGCGACGGGCCAGAACCCAGTGCTCGACGCCCTCCTCACGCCAGGGCCGGATCGGTGCCCGGGCCCAGTCGTAGACCCGCTCGCCGTGGGCGCCCGACCCGCACGAGCGGCGTTTCCATGCCTGTCGGGGCAGGCCCGCCACCAGTTCCTCCACGACATGGTCCATGCGGGAGGCGGTTACGACAGTGTCGGTCCGACGGGTGGCCAGCACGTGGAACACCCCACGCTGTTCCAGCCAGTAGCGCAACCCCTTGACCTGCCCATATGCCTCGTCGGCCGTCAGCCACGCGAACGGCACCCGGGCTGCGAGGGTCCGTTCGATCATGGCCTTGGCGTGCTCGATCTTCGTGGCGAAGGTGACCTCGTCGGGGATCGCCGCGGTGCGGCAGCGGTCCCGGTCCTCGGTCCAGGACGCGGGCAGGTACAGCTCCCGGTCGATCAGCGTGTGGCCGACCTCGGTGGCGTAGGCCAGGAACGTGCCGACCTGGCTGTTCTCGATCCGGCCCGCCGTGCCCGTGTACTGGCGCTGGACACCGGCCGAGCGGACCCCCTTCTTCAAGAACCCGGTGTCGTCCACGACCAGGATCGCCTGCCGGTCACCGAGATGTTCCATCACGAACTCCCGCACATCGTCGCGGACTTCGTCGGCATCCCAGTCACACGTATTGAGCAGCCTCTGCAAACGGTCCGGCCGGTCATGCCCCGCGCGCTCAGCGACCGTCCACGCGTTCTTCCGCTCCAGCGACGACACCAACCCGCGCATGTAAGCCAGCGCCGACTCGCGGGGCTCCGAACGCTGAAAACGGTGCACAAACCGCTCGTGCACCTCTTCCAGCCCCACCGCCCACCGCCGCACGTCACCGATTTCGAGGTCCCCACCCATGACAAGCACAACGACCACGACGTCACGTCGTCACTGCAAACGCGGTTGCAGTACTAGTACTGCAACCGCGTTTGCAGTGGGCGTGTGGCGAAAGTGGCGCCGTCCGCCCGGAGGGCGGGGCCGACGGCGTCCGGTGCGTGCGATCGCAAGGCGGAGGATCGGCGTTGCCGATGGCCCGGCCGTACTTGGACGCCTTCGAAAACTCTGTCAACGCGGTGAGGGGGCACCTCCCGTGCCCCCTCGGGCTACGGGGGAGAGTGTGCGTGCCAGGCGTCGTCGGCCAGGGGGACTTTCGCAACACGCCCTAGCCAGGGGAGGACCCGAGGGCCGACCGCGCGGAGGCGACGAAGTCCCGCTTCGCGCCTTCGAGTTCATCCATCGTTCTGTTGAGCCGGAGGCCGTCGACCAGCTCACCGGCCGCGCGAGTGACCGTGTCCGGTCCCTCCAACGCCACCGCGCCAAAGGCACGTTGGAGTGCGGGGCCGTCGTCCGCCGCGCCGATTCCGGTGCGGCCGGTCAGCATGACGACTTCCGCCGCCGCGATGAAGTCGACGTAGGTCTGACGCCTCAGATCGAGCACGCGCACCGACCGCTGCTCGCCGAGTGTCAGCCGGACCGTGTGCAGCAGCGCGTCTGCCTGCCGGTCTCCCGCATGGCGTGCCGCCTCGGCCTGCCGTATGCCGGTACTTCGCGTGTACCACCCGGTTACCAGGCTGCCCGTCAGCGCCGCGCCTGCCGCGATCAACGCGATTCCCCACTCACTCATGGTGGCCATTCTTCCTGGCCGAGCGGGAAATCAAGCGGGATTCCGGGGACGTCCGCCACAGCGAAGTCCGGCGGTACGATCGGCGGATGCCGCCGACAGAGCCCACCGCGCCTGGTCTGATCTGCGGAAAAGGCATGTCCGAAGGGCAGTACGCGACTAGAATCGACCAAACTCGGGCGACGGGCGACGGGCGACGGGCGACGGGCGACGGGCGACGGGCGACGGGCGACGGGCGACGGGCGACGGGCGACGGGCGACGGGCGACGGGCGACGGGCGACGGGCGACGGGCGACGGGCGACGATGCTGACCGTTCTGTTCGCCGCGCGGTCCGCGATGGCGCTGCACAGGCTTCTTGATGTGCTGCCGGTGTTCGCCGGCGACGAGCGGGTCAGCAGAGTCTTCACCCTTGTGCCCGGTTCCGATTTCGGACTCGACGCGCTCGCCGACATCGAGCGGGCACACGCGCGCACCGTCCCCTGGGACGAGGCGTGCCGCACCACGTACGACCTGATCGTCACCGCGAGTCCCAAAGGCCCGCTGCACCTCCTGCGCGGACCCCGGGTGCTGCTCCCGCACGGCGCCGGCTTCAGCAAGAGCGTCCAGGGGGAAGGTTCCCGGGGGACGGCCTCCGGGCTGGACCCGGACTTCCTGCTCCGTGGCGGCACCGCGACGACGGCGCTGCACGCGTTGGCGCATCCCAGCCAGGTCGCCCGCCTGGCGGCGCTCAGCCCACGGGCGGCGGCGCGCGCCGCCGTGGTCGGGGACCCGACGCTGGACCGTATCCTCACGTCCCTGCCCCGGCGTGACGCGTATCGCGGTGCGCTGGGATCAGGTGCGCGGAAGCTGATCGTCCTGTCGTCCACCTGGGGTCCGGAGTCGCTGCTGGAGCGGCGCCCTTCCCTGCCCGCCGAACTCGCCGCCGGTCTTCCGCAGGACGCCTACCAACTCGCGCTCCTCGTGCACCCCAACCAGCGCAGCCGTACCGGCGACTTCGACCTCGCCGAACAGCTCGCGCCCGCGCTCGACGCGGGGATGGTCCTGGCCGGACCGTACGAGCACTGGGCGGCGGTGCTGGTGGCCGGCGACGCGCTGATCACCGACCACGGTTCGACCGCCCTGTACTTCGCCGCCGCGAAGGACCGTCCGATCCTCTCCGCGTACGACGGCGGCAAAAGCAACGGCAACGTCGGCAGCGGCAGCGGCAGCGGCGGTGAACTCATACCTGACAGCCCCATGGCCCAACTCCTGTCCCGCGTACCACGCTTGGACCACGGCGCCGCCGTCGAGGAGCAGTTGGCCCGCTACCGGCCGGGGACCGGGCGCACCGCCGCGACGTCCGCGTTCACCGGGCAGGGACAGGTCCTGGAAAGGCTCCGGCGGGAGTTCTACCGTCTGCTGGACCTCGCCCCTCCCGTGGCACCCGTCGCCCCGAGGCCGCTGCCTCCGCCCGCGCCTGCGGCCCGGGTGCCCGTCGCCTTCGCGGTGCGTGTCCAGGTGGGCGGTGCCCAGACGATGGTGGAACGGTTTTCCGCGCGTACGGACCTGGCGGCGCATCACCTCGCCGCGGAGCACGGCGCGGCGGGCGAACGGCACCTCCAGAGCGCCGGGTTGCTCTACCGGCGTACGGGCGGCGGGCCACCGGCCTCCCCGTACAGCGCGGTGTGGACGGTGGCCGGGTGGGTCGCGCACGTCCTCGACGCGTATCCGGGCTGCGGTACGGCAGCGGTCATCCTGTCTCCGGAAAACTGCCTGGTCCAGGCCCGGCACGGCACGCTGACATCCGTACGGATCGATGCCGCCCGGCAGGACGGCCGGGTCGTCCGTACCGACCCGGCGGCGGTCCTGTCAGCGGTTCACGCACAGCTCCGCACGCGGCCGGGACGGGGCGCGCCGGGCGCCGGACTCGCCATGTCGACCTGTGTGATCGGCGGCCTGCCGTACCGGGTGCGGCTGTCTCCCGCGACCCCGGAAGATGCCGCCCGCACCGTCTAGCTCAGTGACCGGGCGGGACGCGCACGCAGCCCGTCGGGCGATTGAGGACAGGCTCTAGGCGAGGCCGTTGCGGACGCGGACGGCGTGGGCCGCCGCGCGGTGTTCCTCGGCTTCGTGCGGGTGACCGTCCTCCTCGGCCAGCGTGGCGAAGGCGTCCAGGACGCGTACCTCGTCCGCGTCGGAACCCCGGTCCCGGGCAGCCGCCAGCGCCGCCGCGTACAGGGGGCGCGCCTCGTCCGTGCGGCCGAGTTCGCGCAGCACCCGCCCGTACGCGAAGCCGATCCGCCCCGTCAGCCGCTCGCGCCCCGACGCGACGGCCGCCTCGCGCGCCTCGGCCAACAGCAGTGCCGCGTCCGCCAGTTCGCCTAGTTCGGCGGACGCCTGGCCGAGCCGGTACGTCTGGAGCAGAACACCGTACGGGTTGGGGATCGCCCGGTTCGCCTCCCGGGAGCGCTCGAACTCCGCCGCCGCGGCGGCCCAGTCGCCTTCCGCCGCGTGCAGCATGCCGCGGAACTCCATGGCCGACGCGGTCAGCCTCGCCACCTGTTCCGAGGCGTCGAGGGTGTTCAACACCGTGAAGGCGCGGTCGAGTTGGTCGGCAGCGGCGCGGGTCTCGCCCTGTTCCCAGAGCGGGCGGGCCAGTTGGCAGCACATGCGCACCAGCGCGGGCAGTTGCCCGGCGCGTGCCGCCGCGGCGACTCCCGTGCGGAACGCCTCGACGGTGTCGGCCTGGCGCGGGTGGTCGAGGCAGTGCGTCCACAGCGGTTCGCACAGCGCCCACGCCTGGGTGTCGAGGCCCGTCGAGTACGCGATCCGTACGGACGCGAACAGCGCGTGCCGCTCCGTGTGCAGCCAGCGTGCCGCCCGCACCGCTCTGGCCTTCGCCTCCTGGCGGTCCCCGGCGTGCGCGGGGTCGGCGAGCGCCGTGTCGGGGGCGTCGGGAGCGCCGGGGATCGGCCGGACCGGCTCCGCGAGGACCAGTCGGCCTCCGGCGGCGAAGGTGTCGGCCCGCTGCGCCTGGCGCAGGAACCAGGTCACGACGCGCCGCCTCGCCTCGGCGGGTTCCGTCTCGTCGCCGTCCTGCCGGGCGCGACGGCGGGCGTGCGCGCGCAGGAGTTCGGGCAGCCGCATCCTGCCGTCCTCGGTACCGAGGACATCACGCGCGTCGAGCAGACCGGCCGTCTCCAGTTCTTCCAGCGCCTCTTCGGCCCGGTCGGAGCCCAGACCCAGGAGGGCCGCGGCGGACTCCGGGGTGAAGGACGGACCGGGGTGTTCCGGGAGCAGCCGGTAGAGCAGGGCGGCGTTCGGGCCGAGCGCGCGGTAGGCCGCGTCCCACACCTGCTCGACCACGGGCAGGCCCTTCTCGTGGAACTCGACGGTCAGTTCGGCGGCGAGTCGGGCCAGCGGCCTGCGGTGGTACCTGCGCATCCAGTGGCCGGCGACCCGCAGGGCGGCCGGCAGTCCGGAACACAGGGCGACGATCCGGCCCGCGGCCTCGGGCTCGTCGGCGAGCCGCCGGTCGGCGGCGACGCGCTGGAGCAGTTCGGCGGAGTCCGCCGCGTCCAGCGGAGGCAGGACCAGATCGACCGAGGCGCCGTCCGCGATGTCGTACAACGGCCCGTGGCTCGCGACGATCACCGCACTCGTACCGGACGACGGCAGCAGCGGCACGACCTCCGCGCCGTAGCGGGCGTTGTCGATGACGACGATGAGCCGTCTGCCGTCCGTCTGTGTCCAGTACTGCTTGCACCGGGCCTTGAACGAATGCCCGAGCATGTCCGGCCCGACCCCCAGGGACCCGAGCAACTGGCCGAGGACGTCGGCCACTTGTACGGCGCCGTCCCGGCGCAGGTCGTCGAGGTCCACGTACAGGACACCGTCCGGGTAGTCACCCCTCAACTCGCGGGCGATACGGAAGGCCAGCTCCGTCTTCCCCGACCCGCCGGGTCCGCTCAGCGCGAGGCACAACGGCCGCGAACCACCGGACCATTCACGGGCCGCGGCACGCGCACGGCTCTGCTCACTCTCCCGGTTGACGAAATGCACGACCCCCGGCGGGAGTTCATACGTCATACCAACCATCCCGACTCCCGATAGGCCGTGTCAGGGGCACTCCGGAGGCGGCAGGGAGCCCCCGGCTGACACGCCCTCACATGGCTGGCAACTCTATGCGTTCGAGTCCCCCGACGCGGGTCATCCCCGCCACGACGCCTCCGGCTGCCGGAGCCCGGCCGGCAGGTCGTCCGGCAGGTCGTCCGGCAGATCGTCCGGCAGATCGTCCGCCGGAGGGTGGGACGGGTCGGCCGGCTCTCTGAGGAGGGCGCTGTGGTGGTGGCGGAGCAGACGTTCGTGGGCGGCGGTGAAGAGCCGTCGTCCGATGCCCACCGCGAGGTCGTCGCCGGCCCCGTCGGCCGGTGGCGGAGTGCCGGCCGACGCGGGCGGGGAGGGGTGGCCCGTGGTGTGCAGGAGCCGGGTCAGGGCGCGTTCGCGGGCGCGGGTGGTGCCTCCGAGGAGGGGGCCGGCGAGTTCTTCGTGGGTGATCACACAGATCGCCGGGTGGTGGAGCAGCCATTGGGAGCGGTGGGCTTCTCGCATGCCGGGGAAGCCGGGGTCGGTCAGGGCGAGCGTGATCTTGTCGTCCAGGGTGGGACGGGTGGCGAGGATGTCGCGGTAGATGAGGTGTTCGGGCAGGGAGCCGACACGGTCCACCGGCTGGGAGAGGGCGCGGATCTGGCTGATGATCCGGTCCCGGATGTCGCGGTGGTGGTGGACGATGGGCGGCTGGGACCGGGTGTGCCAGGTGCGCAGGAAGTCCGCGTCGGCGCGCTGCAGGTCCAGGCCGGTGACGTACCAACAGCCGTGGCCCGGAAGCAGTTTGAGCAGTGTGGTGTCCGGCAGGCGGGCGAGGCGGGACTCGACGTCCGGGTCGACGGGTGAGGCGTGGGTGGTGGGCTGGCCCAGGCGTGTCCACCACACCCGCCACAGCGCGCTGACCGCCTGCTGGAAGGCGTCCTCCAGGGATCCACGGTGGTGCGGCGGGTTCAGCAGAAGTGCGGTCCGGTCGGGGCCGTAGGCGGCCGTGAGCAGGGAGTACACCTCGCCCGGGCCCGGCTGACCGGGACCGGCGGCCGGGTCGCCGCTCATCGTGCCGTACGAGGTGTAACCGAGGGCGGTGGTGACGTCCGCCAGCAGCGAGGTGCCGCTGCCCGGCAGGGAGACGGCGATCATCTGGGGCACGGCCATGGAACGACTCCCGGAGGAAGGCGGGGCGGGGCGGGTTCAGCGGAGTCCGGCCGCCACGACGGACGGGGTACGGGTGAGGAGCAGGTCCTCGTAGGTGTGGTGGCGGCGGGTGGTGGTGCGGTGGTGCAGCAGCCGGGCCGCGCGGACGCCCTCGCCCGCGTCGGCCAGGGCACGGGCGAGGGTGTCCTGGATGATCTCGCGTTCCACCCGTACGCCGCCGACCTGCCGCGCCCTGTCGCCCAGGGTGGTCAGCAGGCCCGCCGCCACCCGGGGGCGGCCCGCGGTGATTTCCGCCAGCGCCCGGACCACCGGGGCCAGGACGTCGCGGAACGTGGGGCGCCGGTCGGCGGCGGCACGGTGCGCCAGGGCGTACAGATCCTCGGTCGCCGCCTCCACGGCCAGGGCGAGGGCCAGGTTGAAGGCGTGGAAGATCTCCGCCGTCCCGCCGGGCTCGGCCAGCAACTGCCGTACGTGGTCCGGGTCGTCGCGGCCGGCCGGGGTCTGCCCGGCCAGCAGCAGCCGCCAGTTCGTCGCGGCCCGCATCCCCACGTCGCCCCGCGTCAGTGCCGCGTCGGCCCGCCGTCGCGCCTCGGGGAAGTCGCCGCACGCGATCGATTGCAGTGCGGCGTGCCAGTTCAGATGCCGCGACTGCACCGCCGCCGGGTCTGCCGCGAGCCACTCGTCCAGGAACGCGACACACGCGGGTCCCGCGCCCAGTTCGTGCTCCGCGTGGGCGAGGGCGTGCGCGGCGACACCCGAGCGGGGGTGCAGGGCCAGCGCCCGCTCGGCCAGCCGGTGCGCGTCCCGCGCCCGGCCCTGCTCCGCCCTGGTCGCGGCGAGCCAGCTCGTCCACGGCCAGCTGTCCGGGCCCGCCGACGCCGCCTGTTCCTCGACGAGGGCGTCGCCGTACGCGCGGTAGGCGGGGTCCTCGCAGGCCTGGAACGCGCTCAGCATGAGCCCGGCCTGCTCGTCGGCGGGCCATCGGGCGAAGTGCGCCACCAAGTGGTCGGCGGTCAGTTGATAGTGCCGGTGGGTGTGCAGGAACACCCCGTGGACGAGGCTCGTCTGCCGCTCCCCCGCTGCCTGGGCGTCCCGGTGCGCGCGCACCAGCCGCTCCTTCAGCTCGGCGTCGCCGAGACGGTCACCGGTCGCCAGCATCAGCAGGGCCCGTGCCACACCGCAGTCCGGTTCCCCGGCAGCCCACTGTTCCAGCAGCGGCAACGCCCGCCCGCTCAGGGCCAGCAGCTCCGTCATCGCCCGCGTCCGCGCACCGGCCTGCGAGGCCGGCCCGTTCGCCACCACCCCGTTCGCCACCATCCGGCCCATCTCCCGCCGCTCGCGCCGTACTTCAGCTCACACGCTGGACCCGAACAGGGCGGTGCAGACGATGCCGCTGCTGCCGCAGTGGTTGCGCGGCAGGCTCAACGGCAGACCGGCCTGATTGCCGCCCCCGAGGCCACCGCCGGCCACCGTGGCACCCTCGGACCGCGCGCCGGGCTGGTCCTGGATGACACAACCGTTGCCGAACACCGCGTTCCCGATCCCGACGACGCTCGCCTGCGCGGCGCCCGCCGGCAGAAGCGCCGCCCCGGCCACCGCACCCACCACGACGGCCCGCACACCCGCCTTGCCCATGCCGCCACCACCGCTGCCGCTACCGTCGCTCGTCGTCCGCAACCGCGTGCCCATCGCTTCTCCTTCGTCCCCGGGACCTGATCCCGATGCCTGCCACAGGGCGTGCCGGACGCATATTCGCCCGGCCGCACCTGGTCAACGACCCACCGCCGCCCCCGTCACGGGGCAGGTGTACGTCTCCGGTGGCCGGTTCGTCCTCAATCGCCGGACGCGCCGGGTCGACACGTACGATCGTCGGCGCACGGGCGGCGCCGCAGCCCCAACAGCGCCGTCGCGGCGGGGTGTTACGTATCGAGGCGCCGGCCCGTCATCCGGAGAGCGGCATCCCGCACCGGGCTCGCCGGCACCATTCGTCCCCAACGGATCGGAGGGAACGTGCACATCGCCTTCGTCACGGTCACCATCCTCGGCGCGGTGTTCAACGGCGCCGCCGCCGTCACGTATCTGATCGGCCACGAATACCCCAAGGCCCAGGCCGACATGAAGGGCATACCCCGGAAGTACGTACCGGTACTCGGCGTGTTGCTGGCCGCGGGTGCCGTGGGGCTGGTGAGCGGGCCGGTCGTGCCGCTGCTGGGGACTCTCGCCGCCGCCGGTCTCGTGCTGTACTTCGTCGGCGCGATCATCGCCCATCTGCGGGTGGGCTCCCGCGACATCGTGGGCGGGATCGTGTTCCTGGCCACCGCGGTGGCCGCTCTCACCCTGGGCCTGGCCGACCACGGCCCCTGGTGAGGCGCGGGGTCCGCTCGACCGACGGCGGCCCAAGGCCGGCGGTGGAGGCCGGACCGCTCGCCCTCTTGACGGCCGCTCCCCTCATGGTGATTAGTGGAAAGCGCTCTCTAGCGTGGCCATGGCCGTCCGACGTCCCTCGCGAGTAGGAGTCCGCCCATGTTCGACCTGCCTGCACTCTCCCGACGCGGGTTCCTCGGAGCGACCGGCGCGATCGGCCTCACCGGTGCGTTCGGAGCCGGGACGGCGGGCGCCGCCCTGGCGGCGGGCGGTACCGGCGTCGTACCCGTCAACTGGCAAAAGCTGGGCTCCTACTCGGGGGCGGACGCCGCCGGCACCCGAGTGACAGCCGTCCTCGCCGGGAGTGCCCGCTATCTGATCGGCCCCTGGTACGCCGCCACTTACACGCACTACCTTCCCGACGGCTACATCGACCTCAGGGGAACCGACGAGCGGGCCGTCCGGCTGCCCGCCATGGCCGCGGTCGCCGCCACCACGGCCCTGGTCACGGAGACGTACGACCCCCGGACGCTCTCGGCCGCGAACGCCACCGTCCGGACCCGCAATCTGATCCGCACCCTCGCCGCGCGGCACCGGGCCAACAACACGGACACCGGGACCCGGTGGGGCGGCGGATGGCAGAGCGCCCTGTGGGCGTACTACACAGCACTGGCGGGCTGGCTCTTCTGGGAGCGGCTGGACACCGCCGAGCGGAATCACCTGGCAGCGATGCTGGTGTGGGAGGCCGACCGGCTCACCACCGGCGACGGCCTCCACCTCATCGGCACCAGCGGTGACCAGCTGTACATGACCCGCCGCGACGGCACCGTCGTCACCCCCGGGGACAGCAAGGCGGAAGAGGACAACTGGAGCGCCGCCGCGCTCTCCCTGGCCGTCGCGATGATGCCGGGCCACCCCGGCGCCGCCCGCTGGCGGCGCCGCAACATCGAGCTCCTGCTGGCCGCGGCGGCCAGGCCGGCGGACCTCACCGGCAGGACGACCATCAACGGTGTCCGGCTGTCCTCCTGGTTGCGGGGGACGAACATCGCCGACGACGGAACACTGGAGAACCACGCCCGGCTGCACCCGCTGTACATGGTGGCCTTCGACCAGAGCCTGTACCAGGGCTTCGTCTTCGGCCTGGCGAACCGGGCCGCGCCGCGGGCGGCGCTGCACAACATCAATCGCACGTACGCCGCGCTGGTGGACAAGCCCTTTCCGCTGCCCGGCGGCGGCACCAGCCCGATCTACCGCGAGAACTCGGCGGAGATCCACTACCCCGAGGGCAACGACTGGGGTACCCACTTCCCCTTCTACTTCGGCAACTTCGACCTGCTGGTCTCCCTCACCCGGCAGGACCACGGCATCTCGCCGTCCGCCGCCCAGTGGGAGCGGCTGCACAACGAAGCGCAGCTCTCCCTCATGGCCCGCTTCACCGACGGGCGCACCTACGGCGCCGACGGTGAGAACACGTACTACGGGCGGGAGCACCGCATCGGCGCGATGGCGGGGCAGACGTATCTCACGCTGTTCCTGGCCCGCAATTCGACCGGGAACCGGCTGCGCTGGGCCTGAGACCGAGCCGCCCCTCGACGCCGCCGAAGGGCACGGGCGAGGGGCGCGGGCCTCCCGGGGGGGGCGAACGGTCGCGGGCGCGCTCTCAGGTGGCGGGCGTGTCCCGGGTGAGCCGGCGCACCCACTCGACATCCGGCAGGTGCGAGCCGAGGCCGTCCCGGGCCGGCGACGGATCGTCGGCGGCGCCGGCCGGGTCCACGAGCCGGCGCAGGCCGGTGCGCAGCAGCGCGCCGTCGACGGGGGCGATGCCGCTGAGCGCGAGCACCGACACTCCCTGGTCGAGCGCGGTCATGAGCTGTGCGACATCGCCGGACGGGAGGTGCTCGCCGTCCGGCCGAGCCGCGGTGGCGACCCGTCCGTAGGCGTTGAGCTGGACCTCGACCCGGGCGCGCAGCAGCCCGCTGAGCTTGTCGTCGCGGGCGGCGGTCGCGATGAACTCCAGCATGGCCAGGCCGAAGCCGCGCACCATCTCCGCCGGGTCCTCGCCGGGGTCGGCGTCCGGGTCCGGCGAGGGGGCTGCGGAGCCGGCTGCCTCGGGCATCGCGAACGGATCCCAGTCCTCACCGCGGAGGGCTTCCAGGTTGTGGTCCATGGCCGCCAGGAACAGCTCGGCCTTGCCCCCGAAGTTCGAGTAGACCGCCCCCTTGGAGAATCCCGCCTCGTTGGCGATCCCCTCCAGGCTCGCCGCGTGGTATCCGTCGCGGGCGAACGTGCCCAGCGCCGCCATGGTCAGCGCGTCGCGGGTCTCCTGCTTCTGCTCGGCGCGGGTGCGCCGCACCCGGGGCGTGGTCATCGAGGGGCGTAGATCCATGTCCGCATCCTAGTTGACGTACCGGCGGCATCGCGATATCAATGGGATTCAGATACCGCGCGAATCCATATACCACTGGTATCGAAGTGAACCGGGGTGGGCCGGGATGACGGAGGATCACGTATGAGTGACGCGGTGTTGGAGGTCGGGGGCCTCACACGGAGGTTCGGGTCGGTCCTGGCGAACGACGGGGTCGACCTGCGGGTCAGGGCGGGCGAGGTCGTCGGGCTGCTGGGGCACAACGGCGCCGGCAAGACCACGCTGGTCTCGCAGATCGTGGGCCTGCTCAAACCCGACAGCGGGTCGATCAGGGTGGCCGGCGCGGACGCGATCGCGGATCCGGCGACGGCCCGCCGCTGTGTGGCACTCCAGGCCCAGTCGCAGGCACCGCTGGACGGCCTGACGCCCAGGGGGGCGATCGAGATCGCCGGACGGCTGCGCGGCATGTCCCGCACGGACGCCGCCGCCGCCACGCGCACGCTCGCCGCCGAGTTGGACATCGACGAGTGGCTCGACCGGCGCGCCCTGCCCGACGGCCGCGGCGTGTCCGGCGGTGTGCGCCGGCTGACCGCGTTCGCCATGGCGGCGGTCGCGCCCGTACCGCTGGTCATCCTCGACGAGCCCACCAACGACGTCGACGCGGGCCGCCGCCGGCGGCTGTGGGACACCGTCCGCCGTCTCGGCGACGACGGCGCGGGGGTCCTGCTCGTCACCCACAACGTCGTGGAGGCCGAGCGGGTGGTGGACGAGCTGGTCGTGCTCGACCACGGCAAGGTCGTCGCCGCCGGGTCGCCGAGCGGCCTGCGCGGGACCGGCGACCACGACCTGCGACTCGAACTCTCGCTGAACTTCGACGGCATGGACCCGTCCGCCTCCCTGGCCGACGTACCGATCCCGGTCACCCGCCGCGTCCGCGTCGGCCGACGGGTGCTGCTGACCCTCGGCCAGACCGATGCCGAGGCCGCCGTCGCGTGGGCCACCAGGCTCCGTTCGAGCCGGCGCATCGAGGAGTACTCGCTGGCCCCCGCCTCCCTCGAAGACGTCTACCTCGCCGCCACCTCCGCAGCCACCCAGGGCGCGGCCGTCACCACCGAGGAAGCCACCCATGTCTGAGGCGACCATCTCCGCGTCCCGCACGCGCGTGTCCCGCCCCGTGCCACCGCGCACCGGCCTGTGGACGACGTATGTAACCCTGCTGCGCTGGAACATGGCCCAGATCGGCGCGATGCTGCCGCTGATCATCATCGTCCAGGCGGTGCTCGCCGCCGGCATCATCATCGGCTTCGGGTTCCTCATCAGTGACATCGACACGGGCGCCGCCCTGTTCCTGTCCACCGGCACCCCCACCGTGCTGCTGATGGTCGTCGGCCTCGTGATGGTCCCGCAGGGCGTGGCGCAAGCACGCACCAGCGGCACCTTCACCTACCTGCGCGCCCTGCCGGTACCCCGCCCGCTGCACCTGATGTCCGACCTGACGGTGTGGCTGGTGGTGGCGCTGCCGGGCATCCCCGTCTCGGTGTTCGTCGCCTGGCTGCGCTACGACCTGACGTACAGCTTCGACTGGCCCCTGCTGATCGCCGCCTCCGTCCTGACCGCGGTGATGGCCACGTCGGTCGGCTACGCGCTCGCCGTTCTGCTGCCGCCGCTGCTGGCCCAACTCGCCAGCCAGGTTCTGGTGTTCTTCGTCATGCTGTTCTCGCCGGTCACCTTCCCGGAGAGCCAACTGCCCGACTGGCTCAGGACGGTCCACGACGTGCTGCCGTTCCGGCCCGCCGGTGATCTGCTGCGTGCCGGACTGGTGTCGGGCGACGGCGGTGTGAACTGGACCGATCTGGCGGTGCTGGTGGCCTGGTGCCTGCTCGGGATCGTGATCAGCGTGCGCGCACTGGTCCGCCGGGCCTGAGATACCCCCTCCCCCCGGGCGGCCGGCGAAGGGTGAACCCCTTCGCCGGCCGCCGACCCGCTTGCCGAGGGCGGCCGAGTGGCTGCCCACGAGGTGTTACACATCGGACGAACCCATCGTCACCAGGAGAGTCCCTTTGCCCAGCCTATAGCGGCAATTGAATTTTGCTTTACTTCGAAGTAATCGCCCCCTATGCTTCCGGAGGTAGCGATTGCCTGACAGGGCGCCGAAGAGCAAGATCGGGGGGCGCCCGGTCACGATCGCTTGATTTCGAGCACGAGCGGGGGCATGTGCGATACCTTTCCGAGGTACCGCCAGGCTTCTGCTGAGCATCTTTTCTTGGGGGAGAAATGTGCAGTGGAGGACGTGTTCCTTCGGTTCGGAAGCGCAACACATCGGGGGCGTGCGCCTTCAACTCAGAGGCGCACCACATCGGGCTCAAGGGGAAATCTCCGCCGTTCGGCGAATTTCCGACACATTGACCCGTCCTTAGGGTACCCAAAGGGTCCCAGGGGTATGCGGCTGATCAGCCGCCATTCTTAGACACGGTCATCTCAGACACGGTCACACGGGTGACTTCGGCGTGCCTACGGCACCATCCGACGCCGTTCGACGCCGATGGTTCACCAACTCTGCACCGGTATTGTCCGGCATTCGCACTCCACGTTTCGCGGCGCCCCATCACCACGGCGGTCGCTGATTCGGCGTGTCCATTGCGCGTGCCCGCCCATGAGGCAACGACTCAAGAGGTAGTGATCATGGCAACGGTTGGAGTCATCGGCGCCGGCGTGATGGGCAAGGACATCGCCCTCGCCTGTGCGGCTCGTGGTTACGATGTAATTCTTTGCGATAGCGATGAATCTGTCCTGGGGTCCGCGCCCGGCCAACTGCGTCGACTCATCAGGAAGTACCGCATGATGTCGACGGACCTGGCCGGGTGGCAGACCGAGGACATTCTCGGCAGAGTCACCTACAGCGCCGACCTCGCGCGAACGGCCGACGTGGACTGGATCGTCGAGAACATCGTGGAGGACCCACAGGCCAAGCGGGAGCTCTACCTCCAACTCCGCGACCTGTGCGGGGAAGAGGTGCGGATCGCGGTCAACACAAGCTGCCTGCCCATTACCCGAATCGCCTCACTCGTGGCGTATCCGCATCAGGTGATCGGCATGCATTTCATGAATCCGGTCCCGCTGATCAGCGGCGTCGAAGTGATTCGCGGACACCACACGTCGGACGAGACGGTACAGGCGGCAGAATCCTTCGCGGCCTCCCTGAACAAGCAATCCATCGTCGTGAACGACATGCCTGGTTTCGTATCCAACCGGCTGTCCCATCTCTTTATGAACGAAGCGGCCTTCCTGGTGCAGGACGGCGTCGCGGAAGCGGAAAAGGTCGACGCCGTCTTCAAACTCGGCTACGGGCACAAGATGGGGCCGCTGGAAACAGCGGACCTCATCGGCCTGGACACGGTGGTCAACTCGTTGGCAGTGCTGTACGACGAGTTCCAGGACACCAAATTCCGCTGCTGTCCGCTGCTGAAGAAGATGGTGGACGCCGGACTGCTCGGGCGAAAGAGCGGCCAGGGGTTCTACAGCTATGCGACGCGGGCCACCCCGGTTTCCGCCGGAGACGCGGTCCGGACCGGAGCGGGTGCGATCTGATGCCGAACACGACCCTTCCCGAAGGAAACACAGCCGCGAAGAGCGCCAAATGCGTCGTCTGGGATCTCGATGACACGTTGTGGCACGGGACCCTGTCGGCCGGCGACGATGTCGTCCTGAAGGACGGAGTTCTCGACCTGCTCAAGACGCTGGACTCCCGGGGAATCCTCCTGTCGATAGCAAGCAAGAACAATCACGACGACGCCATGCGGAAGCTGGTGGAACTCAAAGTCGCCGAGTACTTCCTTTATCCGCAGATCAATTGGAACAGCAAGTCGAGTTCGGTCGCCGAGATCCAGAAGCGGCTGAACATCGGAATCGACACGTTCATGTTCATCGACGACCAGGCGTTCGAGCGCGACGAGGTCGCGTTCGCGCTGCCCGAGGTGGCGACCGTCGACGCGCGGGACTACCTCACCCTGGGCTCGCTGCCGCGGCTGTCCCCGCAGGTGGTGACCGAGGACGCCCGGCGACGCCGGCACATGTACCTGGAGGACGAGCGGCGCAGCGAGTCCGAACTGACCTACCAGGGGCCCCGCGAGGACTTCCTCCGCAGCCTCGGCATGGTCTTCCGCGTCTCCCGGGCCGCCGGCGACGACTTGCTGAGGCTGGAGGAGTTGACGAAGCGGACCAGTCAGCTGAACTCGACCGGCATCCACTACTCCTACGAGCAGATCGAGGCGCTGACGCACGACCCTCGGCACGATCTGTGGGTCTGTGAACTGACCGATCAGTACGGCTCGTACGGAAAGATCGGAATGGCCCTGGTGGAGAAGCAGGACGACCGTTGGACGATCAAGCTGCTTCTCATGTCGTGCCGAACGGTCTCCAAGGGAGTGGGCACCGTCCTCCTGGCCTTTCTCGTCAAACGCGCCGCCGACGCGGACAAGCGGCTGTTCGCGGATTTCCGCCGCACCAGCCGCAATCGCCAGATGCTGCTCACGTATCAGCTGGCCAACTTCCAAGTCGCGTCGCAGGACGGCAACGACTACACGTACGAGAACGATCTCACGGTCGGTCAGGACTATCCGGACTACATCAAGGTGGAAGTCAATGGTTAGCAAAGCGTTCATGGACACCGAGACGGACACGAACACGGGGAACAGTGCGGCGGTGAAAACTGCGGACACCGTCCGGGACTACGTGCGGTCGAACATGAACGCACTGCGGGACGAGGACCTTCACGACGACGACAACATCTTCGAGAAGGGTTTCGTCACGTCGATCTTCGCCATGCAGCTCCTGGACTTCATCGAGACCACTTTCGACGTAGAGGTGCCGGACGACCGCATCACTCTGCAGAATTTCAGCTCGGTCCACAGAATATCCACCATGGTGGGTGAGCTGAAAAATGCGTCAGGCGAATGAGGAGCACCCCTCAGACATCCAGTCCCGTGCCCGTTCCTTCGCCGAGACCGAACTCGCCGACCGGGCCGCGGAGTTCGACCGGGCCGAATGCCTGCCGGCGGACGTCATCACAAAAATGGCCGACGCCGGGTTCCTCGGCGCGGTGGTACCGACGAAGTGGGGCGGCCACGGTCTCGACCCCCTCGAATACGGCGAACTGACCGAGTCGATAGGAAAAGCCTGCGCGTCGACGAGGGCCCTGCTGACGGTGCACACCTCCCTGGTCGCCGAAACCCTCGCCGAACGGGCGTCGAACCGGCTCAAGGAGAAGTACCTCACCGATCTCGCCCTCGGCAGGAAGATCGCGTGCTTCGCCCTCTCCGAGGCCGATGCCGGTTCGGATGCCGCGTCCGTCGCCACGACGTACATCAAGAAGGACGACGTCTTCGTCCTCAACGGACGCAAGAAGTGGACGTCCTTCGCCGGCGTCGCCGATCTGTTCATGGTCTTCGCGGTCGACAACGATGCCACGAGTGCCTTCCTCGTCGAACGTGAGGCGCCGGGCGTGGAGATCCACCCGATGTCCGGGATGCTGGGCAACCGGGCGACGCACATGGCCGAGGTCTCCCTCACCGATGTCGAGGTTCCCGCCGAGAACCTCGTGTCGGGCATCGGTCTTGGATTCGGCCTCGTCGCGAACACGGCCCTTTTCCACGGCCGTTACAGCATTGCCTGGGCCGGCGTCGCGATAGCCCAGGCGGCGCTGGAGACCATGTGTACCTATGCCGGCGAACGCGAGCAGTTCGGGGTGAAGATCGGCACCCATCAACTGGTGCAGAAGATGATCGCGGACGCCGTCACCCAGGTCGGGGCCGCGCGAGAACTCTGCCGTCGAGCAGGCCGGCTGCGTATGGAACGCAGCGCCGACGCGGTGATGGAGACCAACATCGCGAAGTACTTCTCCTCGACGATCGCCCAGCAGGTGACCTCGGACGCGGTGCAGGTTCTCGGTGGAAACGGATGCTGGGACCGGTATCCGGCGGAACGACTGTTCCGGGAGGCGAAGGTCCTGGAGATCATCGAAGGCACCTCTCAATTGCAGCAATTGATGATCGCCGACCACGGATACAAGAAATTTGCCGGCTCAGGATCAGGGTGGGGGAAATGAAGCTTCGCGACACCGGCGGGAATACGCGTCCCGCGTTCGTCTTTCCCGGGCAGGGTGCCGTCTGGCCCGGCATGGTGGTCGAACTGCTCGACGGCTCACCGGTCTTCGCCCGGCGGATGGGCGAGTGCGCGGACGCCCTGGCGCCGCACGTGGACTGGTCCCTGATCGACGTGCTCCGGGCGGAGCATCCCTCGGCGTACGAGCCCGTGAACGTCTCGGTGCCCGTGGTGTTCGCCGTCCAGATTTCCCTGGCCGCGCTGTGGCGGTCCCACGGCGTCGAGCCGCACGCCGTCGCGGGCGCCAGCCTCGGTGAGGTCGCCGCGGCGACCGTCGCCGGCGCGCTCTCCCTGGACGAGGCGGCCCGGGTCATCGCGATCTGGAGCGAGGCACAGGCGCGGGTGAAGGCCCCCGGCGCCATGGCGCTGCTGGCACTCCCCCCGGAGGAGGCACAGGCCCGGCTGGCGCCGTTCGGCGACGCCGTGGGCATCGCGGGTGTCATGGCTCCGCGAGCGGTGGTGGTCGCGGGCGACCGCGACGAGATCGTGCGGCTGGTCGACGAGGCGCGGGCCGGGGGGACGTACGCCCAGCGGCTCTCGGTCCGCATCGCGGGCCACTCGTCCCTGATGGAGGAGGAGCGCGACTGGCTGCTGGGCTCCCTGGGAGAGGTCGTCCGGCGTGCCGCCCACATCCCGTTCTACTCCAGCGTGACCGGCGGTCCGCTGGACACCCGTGACCTGGACGCCGGTTACTGGTACCGCAACCTGCGGCAGAACATGCTGTTCGAACAGACCACGCGGGCCGTGCTGGCCGACGGCCACACCGCGCTCATCGAGCCCACCCCGCACCCGGTGCTGGCGACCGCGATGCGCTCCACGGTGGAGGCGACCGGGAGCGGTGTTCCGGTGATCGGCACGCTGTACCGGGGTCAGCGGGACATGAGCCGGTTCCTGGTCTCGCTCGCCGAGCTGGCCGCGCCGTCCGGGTCGTCGGTACCGTCCGAGCCGTACGAGTCGTACGAGCGGTCCGTCGCCCCCTCGGCCGCGGACGCCCGCGCGGTCGGGATGACCTGTCGCGCGGACGGACCGCGGGATCAGCCCGCCGCCGACGACGAGTTGGCGGAGGCCGTGTGCGCGGTGGTCGTCGCGGCGGTGCGCGGCGAGACGGTGCCGGAGGTGACCGTCGGCGACATCACCCTGGGCCGTCGCGACCACGAGAGGGGTCTCTTCGACCTCGGGTTCGACTCGCTGGGACTCGTCTCGCTCCGGGAGCGTCTGGAGCGGCGGCTGGACGTCCGGCTGGAGAGCACCTTCACCATCGACAACCCCACCGTCGCCGCTCTGGTACGCGAGTTGGTGCCGAAGGCGCGACGGCCGGACGCCGGGACCCGGGCAGCGGCCCCCGCCGGCCCCGCCCGCCCCGTCGACCCGTCGGAACCCGTCGCGCTGGTCGGGATGTCCTTCCGGCTGCCGGGCGGTATCGGCGACCGGGGCCGCTTCTGGGAGGTGCTGAGCGAAGGCATCGACGTCGTGGGGGAGATACCCGCCGACCGATGGCGGCACAGCCCGCTGGACACCGCCGGGATCACGACCACGGAAGGCGGCTACCTCGACGAGGTCGACCGGTTCGACCCGCTCTTCTTCAACATCTCGCCGAAGGAGGCGCGGCTCCTCGATCCGCAGCAACGACTCCTCCTCGAACTGACATGGGAAGCGTTCGAGGACGCCGGGATCGACCCCCTCACCGCCGGCGACAACCAGCGGGTCGGCACCTACGTCGGGATCTACAACAACGACTACCAGCAGGTCGGGGCGGACCTCGGGCACTCCCCCGACGCGTACACCTACACCGGCAACATGGCCAACGCGGCGGCCGGGCGGATCTCCTACGCCTACGGCTTCCGGGGCCCCAGCATGGCCATCGACACGGCTTGCTCCTCGTCCCTGTACGCGGTGCACCTGGGGATGCGGGAACTGCGGCAGGGCGGCTGCGACATGGTCGTGGCCGCCGGGGTGAATCTGATCCTCAGCCCCGAGGGGCACGTGTCGTGGTCACGGCTGAACGCCCTCTCGCCGACCGGCCGTTGCCGCAGCTTCGACGACGGAGCCGACGGGTACATCCGCAGCGAGGGCGGGGCGGTCGTCGTCCTCAAGCGGCTCTCCGACGCCGAGCGCGACGGTGACCGGATCCTGGCGGTCCTCAGCGGCTCCGCGATCAACCACAACGGTCGCAGCAGCGGCTTCACCGTGCCGAACGGCAAGGCCCAGGCCGAGGTGGTCCGAAGCGCCCTGACCGACGCGG
Source organism: Streptomyces sp. NBC_01508 (assembly GCF_045040315.1). Lineage (NCBI taxonomy): Bacteria > Bacillati > Actinomycetota > Actinomycetes > Kitasatosporales > Streptomycetaceae > Streptomyces > Streptomyces sp. NBC_01508. Next base: position 1,629,011 of record NZ_CP109419.1, read on the forward strand.
GCCTCGGCATCGACGACGTGTCCTACGTGGAGACCCACGGCTCGGGCACCCCCATCGGCGACCCGCAGGAAGTCAACGCCCTCGCCCGGGTGTTCGCGGACCGCCGGACCAAGCTCCGTATCAGCAGTATCAAGTCGCACCTCGGACACCTGGAGTCCGCGTCCGGCATGGCGGCCCTGTGCAAGGTCGTCCTCGCGATCGAACACGGCCGCCTCCCCGGCACCCTGCACTTCCGCACCGGCAACCGCCGGATCGACTGGGACCGGATCCCGATCGAGGTGGTCTCCGAGGAGACCCCGTGGGATCCGGCGGGCGGCAGGCGACGGGCCGGGATCACCTCACTGGGGATCAGCGGCACCAACGCCCACGTCATCGTCGAGGAGTACCAGCCGCGCGAGCCCGTCGAGCCGCCCCGGCCGGCGCCCGCCACGCCGCGGCTGCTCACCGTCTCGGCCCAGTCGGAAGCGGCGTTGCGGACCGCCCTGCGCAATCTGGCCGGGTGGAGCCGGAACTCCTCCGCGCCCCTGGCCGACGTCGCCCACACACTGGGCGGGCGAGGCGAGTTAAGGCACCGCCGGGCGCTGGTCTGCGACACCCTCGCCGACCTCCCGGCCGCGGCCGAAGCGGCGGCCTCGGACGACACCGTGCTCCCCGACGGCCACACCGCCGGCGAGGTCTTCGTCTTCTCCGGTCAGGGAACGCAGTACCCCGGTATGGCCCGTGAGCTGTACGACCACGCCGAGCTCTTCCGCCGCGAGATGGACGAACTGGACCACGCGTTCGTACGAGCCGGCGGTGCCTCCCCGCTGGAGGTCATGTTCGGGGACGACGAGGCGCCGTTCGCGTCACCGCTGCACACCCAGCCGATGATCTTCACCGTCGAGCTGGCGCTGGCGCGGTACTGGCAGGCGCTCGGTGTCACCCCGGCCGCGGTCCTCGGTCACAGCATCGGTGAGTACGCGGCGGCCTGTTTCGCCGGTGTCATGAGCCGTGAGCAGGCCGTCGACCTGGTGCTGCGCCGGGCCAGGGTCATGGAGGACACGCCGCGCGACGGTGGCATGGCGACGCTGCTCTGCTCCCGCGAGCGGGCCGGGGAACTGCTGGGCGACTTCCCCGACGTCACGGTGGCCGCCGTGAACGCGGCGGAGAACGTCACCGTCTCGGGACCGGCACGGAGCCTCGACAAGGTGCTGCGGAAGGCCCGTAAGCAGCGGATCTTCGTGGAGCGCCTGGACATCTCGCACCCCTTCCACTCGCCGGGGATGGCCCGCGGTGGAGAGGAGCTGTACGAGCAGATCCGCGATCAGCGGTTCGCCGCTCCGCGCATCCCGTGGATCTCCTCGCAGACCGGCCGCACGGTGCCGCCGGACTCGGTGATCGGCGCGGAGTACTGGAGCCGCCACCTGGTCGACCCCGTCCTGTTCACGTCGGCGGTCGACACGGCGGTCGGCCAGGGCTTCCGGGTGTTCGTCGAGGTCGCGCCCATGGCGACGCTCGGCGGCCTGATCGCCCAGGACGGCCCGCCGGACGTGGTGACCGTCCCGAGTCTGCGCAAGGGCCGTTCCGACATACGGCAGTTCCTTCAGAGCGCCGGCCTGCTGTGGAGGCTCGGCCGGACGCTGGACCACGGCCGGCTGCCGGGCGGTCCCGGCGAACTCCTGCGGGACCTTCCCCACACACCGTTCGACAAGCAGCGGATCTGGTACGACGACCACACCGTGAAGGGGGGTGCTCCGATGTCCCCCGGCATCGAGAGCGGCGACAGCGGTATCGACAGAGGTATCGCGAGCGCCACGCAGGACACGCCGACGGATGACACGCGTAGAACAGCCGAACGCGAAACGGTCCGGGCGTTCCTGACGGAGGCGCTGGCCGAGATCACCGGCGTCGCCGTGGACACGATGGACGAGTCGCTTGAGCTGTTCTCGCTCGGCGTCGACTCCCTCATGCTCGTCCAGCTGGTCAAGAGGATCGACCGGCGGTTCTCCGTCGACTTCCCGGTCAGGATGTTCTTCGAGTCGCTGCACACGGTGGGGCAGTTGACCGGCTTCGTACTGGCGAACCGGCCCGCCGAATCCGAGCCGCGGAACGTCCCCGAACCGGTCGAGCCGGCCGGACCGGTCGAACTGGCCGCGCCGCCCCCCGCCGCCGTCGCCGCGCCGCCCCCCGCCGCCGTCGCCGGGCAGCCGCCCGCGGGCGGTCTTGAGGCTGTCGTCCAGGCGCAGTTGGCGATCATGCGGCAGCAGCTCAGCCTGCTCGGAGCCACCCCCGCACCGGCGGGCGTCGCCGCACCCGCCACCGCACCCGCCACCGCCCTCGTCCGCGCCGACGCGGCGGGGACGACCCCGGCCAAGGCCGGTTCGTACAACAACAACATCGCGCTGAGTGACGACCGGCTCAACGACGAACAGAGCCGATTCGTCGCGGACTTCGTGGCGCGGTACGTCGCCAGGACCCGCGCGTCGAAGGAGTACGCCGACAAGTACCGCGGCACACTGGCGGACTGGATCGCGTCGCTCAACTTCAACCCGAGCGTGAAGGAGACGGTCTACCCGGTCGTCTCCGCCCGGTCCAGCGGTGCCATGTTCTGGGACCTGGACGGCAACGAGTACATCGACACCGCCATCGGCTACGGGGTCCATGTCTTCGGGCACAACCCGCCCTTCATCGCCGACGCGGTCCGCGCCCAGCTCGACCACGGATACGAGCTCGGCCCGCAGAACAGGCTCGCCGGCGAGGTCGCGGAGCTCATCCACGAGATGGTCGGCGCCGAGCGGGTCGCCTTCTGCAACACGGGCACCGAAGCGGTGATGGTGTCACTGCGGCTGGCGAGGGCGGTGAGCGGCCGGGACAAGATCCTCCGGTTCACCAACTCGTACCACGGAAGCTCCGACGGAGTCCTGGCCGAGACGGACGGCACCGCCACCGTCCCGCTGACCATCGGGGTCCCGCAGGGCATGGTCGACAACACCCTGGTGCGCCCGTACGGCAGCCCCGGAGCCCTGGAGTGGCTCCGGGAGCACGGCGCCGGGCTGGCCGCCGTGCTGGTCGAGCCCGTGCAGTCCCGGAACCCCGGACTACAGCCGGGAGAGTTCCTGCGCGAACTGCGCGAGATCTGCACGGAGCACGGGATCGCGCTCGTCTTCGACGAGATGATCACCGGCTTCCGGGTGGAACTGGGCGGCGCCCAGGCGTACTTCGGCGTGCGGGCCGACATCACGCTGTACGGGAAGCTCGTGGCGGGCGGCCTGCCGATCGGCATCGTGGCCGGCCGGAGCAAGTACCTCGACGCCGTGGACGGCGGCGCCTGGGTCGACACCGACGACTCCAAGCCCGCCGCCCCGACCACCTTCTTCGCCGGGACGTTCTGCAAGCACCCGCTGGCCATGGCCGCGTGCAAGGCCGTACTCACGCGCCTGAAGGAGTCCGGCGCCGCGATGCTGGCCGAACTCAACGACTACACGGCCGAGTTCGCCCGCCGAGCCAACACGTACTTCGAGGCCGAGGAAGTGCCGCTGACGGTCGCCCACTTCGCGTCGATGTACAAGTGGGAACCGCTGGCGCCACGGGACGTGGCACACGCCACGCTGACCCAGAACCTGTTCTTCAAGCTCCTGAACCACCACGGCGTCTACGTGTGGGAGCGCAGGACGGCCAACTTCTCCGCCGCCCACACCCGTGAGCACCAGGACCGGATCCTGGAGGCGGTCCGCGTCAGTGTGGAAGCGCTGCGCGCGGGCGGGTTCGACTTCCGGCGCCGGCCGGCGAACGCGGCCCTGCCCGGGGCGCCGGGGGCGTCCGAGACCTCCGGGAGCTCCCGGACCTCCGGGGCCGGTACGGCGGTCGCACCACGACCGGACGGGCCGGCGGACATCACCTCGCTGGAGCAGCGGGTCTACCTCCTGTCCCGGATGCGCGGCGGAAACGAGGCGTACCAGATCGTCTTCGGCCTCCGCTTCGACGGCCCGCTCGACCGGGACAGGGTCGCCGCCGCCTTCCGGGCGATCGGCCGCAAGCACACGAACCTGCGGCGCTACTACGAGGTCGGCCGGAGCGGTGTGCGGGCCATGACCGCGCCGGACGTCAGCCCGGAGTTCCACCTCTTCGACCGCGCCCAGGACCCGTCGCTGACCGTCGATGACGTCCTGGCGGTGCTGAACAGGCCGCTCGACCTGGCGAAGCCGCCGCTGTGGCGCTACGGCATCGTCGTCGACCCGGACGGTACGCACCTGCTGGTCGTCTCCTTCCACCACATCGCCGTCGACGGCCGGTCGATCGAGATCATCTTCAACGACCTGGCCGAGCACCTGACACACGGCCGGCTCGACGCACACGAGGAGTCGGAGCACTCCGACGAGTACGCCGCGTTCGCACGCACCCTGTCCGGTGCGCCGGCCCGCCCCGAGTACGCGGACCACCGGCGGTGGTGGCGGGAGCAGTTCGCCACCGTACCGAAGCCCCTGAGCCTTCCGGCGGACTCGCCGCCTCCCCCGGTCAACGACTTCGCCGGGCGGCGCCACTACTTCCAGGTCGACCCCGAGCTGCACCGGGCCGCCACGGCGGTGATCCGCCGGGAGCGGACGACGCCGTCCGTCTTCTACCTGTCGTTGTGGGCGCTGCTGCTGGCCAAGGCCACCGGCGACGACGACCTGTGCGTCGGCGTCCCGATGGACCAGCGCATGCTGGGCTCGTTCGAGAAGACGGTCGGCATGTTCGCCGAGTCGCTTCCGCTGCGGATCCGGCCGACGGCCGACACCCCGGTCTCCGAACTCCTGCGCCAGGTCCGGGAGACCAGCCTCGGCGCGATGAGCCACGCGTACCACCCGTACAGCGTCCTGGTCCAGGAACTCGACCTGGCGCGGGACCACGGCCGCAACGCGCTGTTCGACACGATGTTCATCTACACCGACGCCCGGACGCGTGCGCGCCGCTTCGGCGAACTCACCGCGACGACCGAGGAACTCGGCGCGCGGGGCTCGATGTTCGCTTTCACCTTCGAGCTGACCGAGCGCGACGGCGGGCTGTTCGTCGATGTGAACCATTCGAACGTCTACGGCGCTGAGCGGGTCGCCCGGCTGATGGACTGGTTCCAGGCCCTGCTGGCCCAGGTGGTGCGGGACCCGGACCGTACGGTCGGCGAGCTGTCGCTGCTCGACGACGCGGCGGGCGAGCGCCTGGCCGCCCTGGGCACCGGACCGGTCGTCGCGGATCCGCCGCCGCTGTCGGAGCTGTTCGAGGTGGCGAGCGAGACGTACGCGCGGGAGCCGGCGGTGCGGTTCTGCGGCGTGGACGTCTCCTACGCGGAGCTGGCCGGGCGGGTGGACCGTCACGCCGCCTTCCTGCGGGCCCACGGTGCCCGTGAGGGGGACGTGATCGGGCTCCTCCTGCCGCCGTCGCCCGAGCTGATCACCCTGATGCTGGCCGTCAACCGGATCGGCTGCTCCTGGCTGCCGATGGACGTCGGCACACCGCCGAAGCGGCTCGCCGACTTCGTCGAGACCGCCCGTCCCGCGGCGATCGTCTGCTTCGAGGGCGCCGTGCCACCGGACCCCGGGGCTCCCGTTCTCGTCCTGGCGGAGGGTGGCGTACCCGACGAGGTGGTCGACGACGCTCCGCGGACCGGTGCGGCGCCGGACGATCCGGCGTACGTCATCTTCACGTCCGGCTCCACCGGCAGGCCGAAGGGCGTCACGGTCACCAACGGGTCCCTCGCCAACTTCCTCACGGGGATGCCCGACGCGCTGCGCTGGGGCGAGCGGAAGACCGTGGCGTGCCTGACGACGCCGTCGTTCGACATCCACCTCCTGGAGACGCTGCTGACACTGGTCACCGGCGGCACGGTGGTCGTGGCCGACGAGGACGAGGTCCGGACCCCGGCGGGCATCGCCGAGTTCGTCGTCCGCAACGGTGTCGACCACGTACAGCTGACGCCGACCCGGCTCCGGCTGCTGCACGCCGACCCGGACGCCGCCTTCGAGGCGCTGGACGCGCTGAAGAAGCTCGTCGTGGGTGGCGAGGCGTTCCCGGAAGACCTGCTCGACGGGCTGCGGGAGCACGCGTCGCTGGAGATCTTCAACGTCTACGGCCCGACGGAGACCTGCATCTGGTCCAGCGTCAAGGAGCTGACGGGTGACACCGCCGTCAGCATCGGCACACCGATCGCCAACACCACCCTCCATGTGCTGGACGACGAGCTGCGGATGGTCCCGGAGGGCATGGAGGGCGATCTGTGGATCGGCGGCCTCGGGGTGTCACCCGGCTACCTCAACCGGCCCGAGCTGAACCATGAGGTGTTCCGGGACAGCCCGTTCGGTGCCGGACGGATCTACCGCAGCGGTGACCGGGCCGTCTGGAAGGACGGCGAGGTCCACTGCCTGGGACGGACCGACAACCAGGTGAAGGTCCGCGGTCACCGGATCGAACTGGAGGAGATCGAGCGGGCGATCGCCGGACACGAGCTGGTCACCGCCGCCGCCACGGTCGTCCACGAACTGTCGCCGGGCAACCGGGTCATCCGCGGGTTCTACCAGGCGAAGCGGGGCGGGACCGTCGGACAGGACGTCCTGAAGGCCTTCCTCGCGGAGCGGCTGCCGGACCACATGGTCCCCGCCACCCTGACGGAGGTCCCCGGCATACCCGTGACGACCAGCGGAAAGGTCGACCGCACGGCACTGGGACGGCAGAGCGTCGAGTGGGCGGCGCCGGACCGCGCCGCCGCCGCCCGGCCGGGCGTGGACCGGGAGTTGGCCGCCGCGTGGAGGCGGACGCTCGGGGACGTACCCATCGGGCAGGACGACAGCTTCTTCGACCTCGGGGGCAACTCCTTCAGCCTGATCCTGCTGTTGAACGAACTGGACGCGGCGTTCCCCGGACTGCTGGACGTCAGCGACCTGTTCGCCAACCCCACGATCGGCAGGCTCCGCGCACACATCGAGGAGAAGCTGGCCCGCCGCGAGGCGGGCGCGTCGCCGGCCGAGACCGGTGTCCGGCTCCCCGACGCCTGGTTCGCGCGGGCCGGCACGGGCGGCGGCCGGGTCGAGACCACCCTGTCCCCGCGGATCAGGGACGGACTGGCCCGGCTGCGCAAGGACGTCGGCCGGGAGACGGAGGAGCTGGTCCTCGCGACGTTCGCCCTGACCCTCGGCAAGTTGCTCGGCCAGGACGACATCACCCTGTGCGTCGTGCGGGGCTCGGACGTCGCCGTACCGGTCCGGTTCGACTTCGCGGGCAGGAGCGACCTCCGGGACATCCTGGACGAGGAGGGGCACCGGCCCGACGGGGCGAACCAGGTCCCCCTCGGCGGGTTCACCGCCGGCCGCAACGCCGGGGGAAAGGTGTCCATCGCGTTCTGTGACAGCCGCCAGGTGGACGAGACGCGGCTGCTGCGCCACTTCGACCTCGTCCTGGGGCTCGACTTCCTGGCCGAACCCCCGGCCGTCGGCATCGGCTACGCCCGGAAGATCGACTCCGCGGCGGTGGAACGACTGCTGAGCGGCTTCCGCAGGCTCCTCGGTGTGCTGAGTGAGCCGTCCGACACGGGGCCGGCCCCGTCGCGTACATCCAAGGAGAAGGGCAACTCGTGAACGACCTTGTCATCGTGTTCCCCGGCCAGGGGTCCCAGTTCCCCGGCATGGGCAAGAACTGGTTCGACGCGCACGACAGCGTGCGGGAGCGCTTCCGGCAGGCGTCCGACATCGTCGGCTACTCGCTGGAGGACCTCTGCTTCAACGCGCCGCCCGGCGAACTGACGAAGACCGCGCACGCGCAGGTCGCGCTGCTGGTCCTCAGCCACTCGATGTACGAAGTGCTCCACGCGGACCGCAGGCCGCCCGCCGCCGCCATGGCGGGGCACAGTCTGGGCGAGATCACCGCCCTGCTCGCCGCCGGTGCGCTGGCCTTCGACGACGCGGTGCGCCTGGTCAAGGTCCGCGGCGAGGCCATGCAGCTCTGCGCGGCGGAGAACAGCGCCGGGATGATCGCCGCCCTGAAGATGCCGGCGGCGGAGGTCGAGACGTGCGTGGCGGGGTTCAACGCCGGCACGCGCACCGTGCAGGTCGCCAACTACAACGCCGAGCGGCAGACGGTGCTGTCGGGTGCGCTCGACGACCTGAAGGACCTGACCGCGTATCTGGAGGAACGCGGCTGCAAGGTCGTCAGGCTCAACGTGGGCGGGGCGTTCCACAGCACGTTCATGGCGAACGCCGTCCCGTCGTACGTCCGGGCCGTCGAGGAGATCGAGTTCTCGCAGCCGGCCGTTCCGGTGTACAGCACCGTCACCGGCCGGGCTTACGGGAGCGTGCGGGAGATCAAGGACGCCCTGGCGGTTCAGCTGACCAGCCCGGTCCGCTGGAGCACCGCCGTCTCCGCGCTGGCGGAACGTGACGTCGCGCTGTGGCTGGAGGTGGGGCCGAAGCAGGTGCTCAAGAAGCTGCTCCAGGACGCCGTGGACGGTGGCGCCGTGCACAGCCTCGACGCGGAGCCCGACGAGGCGTACGCCGCGCTCGACCGACTCGCCGAGCGCAAGCGGCGCGAGCCCGGACTGGTCGGCCTGTGCCTGGGCGCCGCCGCCGCGACGCGCAACCGCAACTTCGACGAGGAGCAGTACACCAACGGCGTGGTGCTGCCCTACCGGCGGCTCCAGGAGCTGAACCAGGTGGACAAGGACGAGCTGTCCGACGAGCAGAAGGCGACCGTCCTGGAGCTGCTGGGCGTGATCATGACGACCAAGCAGGTCCCGGAGGCGGAGCGGCGGGAGCGGATCGCGTCGGTCCTCGTACGGACCGGCGACACACACCTTCGTACGGATGCGGGGGTGCCCGCCGGATGAAACCCCTGCTCGGCCTTGACGATCTGGACCTGGCCCAACTCCCGGACGACTCCGAGGCCCTGATCACCCACTCGGTGCCCCGGCGCGACCACGGTCCCGTCGCCATCATCGGAATGAGCGGACGGGCGGGCGAGGCCACGAGCCTCGACGAGTTCTGGACGATGATCCTGCGCGGCGAGGAGGCACCCGGCGGTCTCTCGGCCGAGCGGCGCGCCGACGTCGCCGCGTACCTCGCCGCCCGGGGCGCGCCGACGCCGGTGGCGGAGGAGCGCTACATGCGCGGGACGCGGCTGCGCTCCGTGGCGGAGTTCGACCACCGTTTCTTCTCCCTGGCCCCGCGGGAGGCCAAGACCATCGATCCGAACCAGCGGATCTTCCTGGAGACCGCGTGGGCCGCCCTTGAGGACGCCGGCTATCTGAACAAGGAGATCCGCGGGGAGCGGGTCGGTGTCTACGCCGGGATGTCCGCGGACTTCGGCGAGGACTACCGGGCGCTGATCCAGGCGATCGCGCCCGACGCACCGGAGATCTCCGTCGCCGGCAACGTCAAGTCGATCACCGGGAGCAGGCTCGCCTACCTCCTGGACCTCAAGGGCCCTTCGCTGCTGGTCGACACGGCCTGCTCGTCCGGTCTGGTGGCCGCCTACACGGCCTTCCGGGCCGTGCAGAGCGGCGAGTGCGCGATGGCGGTCGTCGGAGCGGCCAACACGGACCTGCTGCCGATCACCGCCGACGCCTCCGGCATCGGTCTCAAGGACATCCAGGACACGTCGTCGTCGGACGGCCGCACACGGACCTTCGACCGCAGGAGCGAGGGCACCCGTCCGGCCGAGGGATGCTTCGTCTTCGTCCTCAAGGCCCTGGACCTCGCGGAGCGGGACGGCGACAACATCCACGCCGTCGTCATGGGCGGCGCGGTCAACCAGGACGGCGCCTCCAACGGCATCACCGCCCCCAACGCGCAGGCGCAGGCGGACCTGATCGAGGCGGCCCTCAACGACGCCGGGGTCGGGGCCGACCGGATCGGCTTCATCGAGGCACACGGTACGGCGACCAGGCTCGGCGATCCGGTCGAGATCAGCGGGATCGAGCGGGCCTTCTCCCGGCAGACGGCGCGCAAGCAGTTCTGCGGCATCGGCACGGTCAAGACGAACATCGGGCACATGGACAACGCGTCCGGCCTGGCGGGCCTCGCCAAGCTCGTGCTCTCGATGAAGCACCGAACGCTGCCGGCGAGCCTCCACTTCGAGGAGCCGAACCCGAACATCACCTTCCCGCTGACCCCGCTCTACGTGAACGACACCACGGTCGCGTGGTCGGACGACCCCCAGGAGACTCTCTACGCGGGAATCAACAGCTTCGGGCTGAGCGGTACCAACTGCCATCTGGTGCTGCGCAGTCCGGACCCCGTTCCGGCGCGGGAACTCGCGGGTGCCCGAGCCCCGGAGTGCTTCCTGCTGCCGCTGAGCGCCCGGGACGCGCGGGGGCTGAGGCGGCTCGCGGAGCGCTATCGCGCCTTCCTGACCCGCGACGACGAGGTGAACCTCGCCGATCTGGCCTTCACCGCGTCGGCCGGACGTCTGCACCACCAGGTGCGCGCCGCGTTCACCTTCGGCTCGCGCGCCGAGCTGGTGGCACTGCTCGAACGCTTCCTCGCGGACGCGGAGTTGAACGTGAACGGCTCCGTGAACGGCTCCGTGGACGGCGGCGCGGACGCGGACGTGGCGTACGGGGAGTTCCGTCCGGTCCTGGAACGGACCGCGACGACCGGCCCCGATGCCCTCACCGAAGCCGATCGCGACCTCCTGAGCGGCCGGGCGGTGTCGCTGCTCGCGGAAGGCGGGACGGGCCGGGACGCCCGGCACCGGCTCGCCGACCTGTACGTCCGGGGCGCCGAGATCGACTGGCGATCGGCCGCCGCCGACGGCGCGCGCCGGATCTCGCTGCCCACCCACCCGTTCGACCGGACCCGGTGCTGGATCGAGTCCGACCGCCGGCGTGGCCGGTCGGCCGGACTGACCGGCGACGCGGACGTCCTGCGCTCCTGGGACCGGGACATCTCCGTGTCCCGGATCGGTCCCGACCGGATGTGGGAGCTGGCCGACCACCGTATCCAGGGGGTCAGCGTCCTGCCCGGTACCGGCCTGGTCGAGATGATCGTGTCGACCGCGCGGCGGCTCGGCCGCGCCACGCCCCTGACGCTGCGCAACATCCGGTTCGAACTGCCCCTCGCGGTCCCCGACGGTACGGAGGCCGAGGTGCACGTCGTCATCGAGGCCAGGGGCGACACGGACCGCGTCACCCTCGCGACGCGGCAGCCGGACGGCGAGTGGGTGCGCAACGCCTCCGCGGAGCTGCTGAACGAAGCCGTGCCTGAGCCTCCCGCGGCGCTCGACATCGAGGAGGTACGGGGCCGGATGACCCGCGAACTCCTCCTGGACGACGACCTCGACCCCGCCAACGGCCTTGTCATCGGCGAGCGCTGGACGGGCAGTGTGCTGTACGGCCTGGCGGACGACGACGCGGGCGAACTCCTCTACGAGCACGAGTTGCCGGCTGCCCACCGGGAGGAGATCAACGACTACGTCCTGCATCCGGCGCTGTTGGACGCACTGATCAACGCGCCCAACACCGTCTACGAGCAGGACCGTCTCTATCTGCCGTTCTCCTACGGCCGGCTCACGGTCCACGGGCCCCTGCCGGCCCGGGTGTTCACCCACTTCAAGAAGCGGCCGGAGTCGGTCGCCGGGCAGCTCTACGTCTTCGACGTGTGCGTGGTCGATCCCGCCGGGCGGACCGTGCTGACCGTGGACAACTACTGCATCAAGTCGGCGGCCAACCTCGACCTGACGCCGGCCACGGAGTACGGCTGGGTGCGGACGTACCGCAGGACGACGCCGCCACCGGCCCCGGCCGAGGGGCGGGGCACCGTCCTGCTCGGCGGGGACTTCGGCGGCGCGCTGGGCGGCCTGAGGAAGGAGCTGGAGGCCGCCGGACACGACTGGGTGCACATTCCCGACGCGGGGGACCCGGTCGCCGCCGACCGGCTGGGCGACGGCCGGCGCTTCGCCTTCGGTCTGCTCTCCTGCGGGCCCGCGGACCCGGCCGGCCCGCTCGCCGACCGGGTGGTCGGGCCGGTCGACGCGACGCTGGCCCTGCTGGGGCTCGTCTCGCGGCGGCGGTGCGCCTTCACGGACGGTCTGCTGGTCGTGACCCGTAACGCCTTCGCCGTCACGGGTGAGGAGAGCGCGGTCGACCCCGGGCAGGCCGGGGTGGCCGGGCTGGCGCGCGTCGCGGCACTGGAGTACCAGGGCCTGCGGATCCGCTGTCTCGACGGCGACGAACACACCGGCCCCGCGCGGGTGGTGGCGGAGGCACGCGCCGCCGGCCGGCCGCCGTTCCTCCTCCAGCGCGACGGGCAGTCGTACGAACCGCATCTCGCGAAGTCCCCGATCCCGCAGCGGACCGGGGGCGCGGTGCCGGTCTCCACCGACGGAGTGGTCGTCATCTCGGGCGGGACCGGAGGGCTCGGCACCGCGGTGGCACGGCAGTTGGCCCGGCAGGGCGCGCGCAGGCTGGTCCTGCTGGGCTCGCCGGTCGCGGACACCGCGCGGGAACCGCGGCTGAGCGACATCCGGTCCGAGATCGAGGCCGAGGTCGACCACTTCGAGGTCGTGCGGCTCGCGCTGGAGGACCGGGAGGCGGTCGAGCGGGCGGTACGCGACATCCGTGCGCGGCACGGCCGGATCTCGGCGGTCCTCCATCTCGCCGGCCGGCCCGGTGTCGGCTTCCTGCACACCAAGAGCGTCGACTCGTTCATGAGCGTCTACCGGCCGAAGGCCCTGGGCGGCGTCCATCTGCACGAGGCCACGCTCGCCGACGACCTGGACCACTTCGTCGTGTTCTCCAGCATCGCCGCTCTCGAACCGGCCGCGGGGCAGGCCGACTACACGGCCGCGAACCTGGCCCTGGACAGCCTGGCCCAGTACCGCGGCCACGCCGGTCTGCCGGCGCTCAGCGTCCAGTGGCCGGCCTGGCGCGAGACCGGGATGGCGATGCGCCTGGACGCCGTGGACGAGGACGAGGCCTTCCGGCCGCTGGACACCGACGAGGCGGTCGGCCTACTCACGGCCCTGATGGCCTGGGAGGACCACCCGACCGTGGTCATGCCCGGCCGGATGAGGAAGCCCGGCGCACAGGTGCGGGTGGACCGCGAAGGACCGTCGGGTCCGGGGAACGGCCGCGAGGTCGTACTGCACGGCCTGGAGGACGTCGGCGTGGTCGAGCGGACCGTCGCGGAGATCTGGGCGGCGACGCTGGACATTCCCGAGGTCGACGCACACGAGGAATTCGCGGATCTCGGCGGGAATTCCCTGCTGGTATCGCAGATGTCAAAGCTCTACGACGAGCGCTATCCGGGTCTGATGGATGTCGTGGACCTGTTCAGGTACACATCCGTCGCGGCCCAGGCGGCGTACCTCAAGGAGAAACTCGGAATTGCACCGGCCGAGGTCACGGCCGAAGCGCCCGCCCCGGACTCGGACGGCGGTGAGATCGACCGGCTGCTGGACCTCGCGGAGCAGGGCGTGGTCACCGTCGACAGTTCCCCCGGCCTCATTTAGGAATCGGAAGTCTCATGGATAATGTGAAGGCATTCATCCTCTCGCAGGTCGCCAACAGGCAACTGGGCAGGGAGGAGGCCAAGAAGCTGCTGCTGGAGCTCTCGGCCACCCATACGCACCAGGACATAGCCGTCGTCGGGCTCGCCGGGCGGTTCGCCGCGGCCCCGAGTGTCGACCGGTTCTGGGAATTCCTCAGTGTGGGGCACCAGTGCATCCGGGACTTTCCGCAGGCGCGTAAGGCCGAGATGCTCGACATGCTGCGGAACCCCTATTACACGGAACTCATCCTCGGGGCCCCGATATCCGAGTCCGACATCGACCGGATGCACGCACCCAGCGGATATCTGGACCGGATCGACCATTTCGACGCCCGCTTCTTCGGCATTCCTCCGCTCGAAGCCGACTACATGGATCCCCACCAGCGGATCGCGCTGGAGGTGGCCCAGGAGGCGCTGGAGAACGCCGGATACGGAGGCGACAGCGTCAAGGGCACCAGGACCGGCGTATTCCTGGGCAGGGACCAGACGAACCACTCGTACTACCGCATGCTCTCGGAGAACCACCCGATGCAGCTGTCGGGTTCCTGGGAGGGCCTGGTGGCCAGCCGGATCTCCTACCAGCTCGACCTCAAGGGTCCCTCGCTGATGACGGACACCGCCTGCTCGGCGGGCGCGGTCTGCGTCCACCAGGCGATCCAGTCGCTCCTGATGGGCGAGTGCGACATGGCACTGGCCGGCGGCATCAACATCTCGCAGGGCGGCGAGGTGAAGCCCGAGTTCCTGGCGAGCATGTCGATGGGCAGCGTCGAGTCCCGCGACGACACCGTGCGTACGTTCGACGCCGGCGCCAACGGCACGCTGTGGGGCGAGGGCGCGGGCATCGTCGTGCTGAAGCCGCTGCGGCGCGCGCTGGCCGACCGCGACCACATCCGGGCCGTCATCAAGGCATCGGCCGTCAACAACGACGGCGCCTCCACCAGCATCACCGCGCCCGACGCGCTGATGCAGGAGAAGGTGATCCTGGACGCGTGGGCCAAGGCGGACATCGATCCGCGGACGCTCTCGTACGTGGAGGCGCACGGCACCGGCACGGTGCTCGGCGACCCGATCGAGATCAAGGGCCTGACCAACGCGTTCCGCAAGCACACCGACCGCAAGCAGTTCTGCGGGATCGGCTCGCTCAAGACGACGACGGGACACCTGGTGGCGGCGTCCGGCGCGGCGTCCGTGGCGAAGGTGGTGAAGTCCCTGGAGACCGCGACGCTGGCCCCGACGGCCAACTTCAACGTGCCCAACCCGTACATCGACTTCACCGGCGGCCCGCTCTACGTCAACGACCGGCTGACGCCGTGGGAGACCGGGGGCGAGCCCAGGCGCGCCGGGATCAGCTCGTTCGGCTTCATCCGGACCAACTGCCACATGGTCCTCGAAGAGGCGCCGAAGTACACGAGCGAGCCCGCCGGCCGCGGCCGCTACCCCTTCACCCTCAGCGCCAAGTCCGAGGGCGCCCTGGGCGAACTCCTCGACGGGTACGCGGCGATGCTGGCGGGCGACTGCCCGTGGTCGCTCGCCGACATCTGCTACACCTCCTCCGTCGGACGCGGCCACTACGAGCACCGGGTGCTGATCGCCGCCTCGGGCAAGGCGGAGCTCGCCGAGTCCGTCGACCGGCTGCGCCGCCACGGTCCGGGCAGCGACGAGCGGCGGGGCATCTTCCACGGTGTGCACGCCGTCGTCAGCGACAAGAAGAGTTCGCGGGAGCCCGGCGATCTCACGGCCCGGGAGGTCCGGCGGCTGTCGGACGAGGCGAACGCGCAGCTCGCCGAGCACCGGGCGCACGACGACCCGGCGGCCCTCACCTCGATCGCCACGGCCTATGTACGGGGCGCCGGCGTCGACTTCGGCCGGTACTACGCGGACGAGGCGCGGCGCCGGGTGCCGCTGCCGACGTACCCGTTCGAACGCACCCGCCACTGGGCCAAGCCGATGAAGACACGGGTCCGCGGCTTCGGCGGCGGCGGCCCGGAACACCCGCTGCTCGGCACGGAGATCACCCGCACCGCCGACTCGGTGGTCTTCGAGAACACCCTGTCCGCGCAGACCCACTGGGTGCTCGCGGACCACCGGATCGACCACCGTCCGGTGGTCCCGGGAACGACCTACCTGGAGATGGCGCGGGCGGCCTTCGCCGCGGTGGCGAACACCAGGGGCACGCGCTTCGAGAACGTCTTCTTCCTCACCCCGCTCGCGGTGGAGGACGGCACGGGCGCCACCGTGCGCACCCTGCTCGACCGCACCGGGGACGGTTACACGTTCCGGGTGGAGAGCCGGCGCGGTGACGAGTGGATCAGGCACGTCGAGGGCCGGGTCGGCCCCTTCGACGGGCCGGCTCCGCGGACCCCGCCCGACATCCGGGCCCAGAAGCGCGCGGCGACCGAGGTCATCGACCCGTACCCGGCCGAGACCGAGACCGGTGTCTTCCAGTTCGGCCCGCGCTGGGACTCGGTGCGCGGTCTGTGGCGCGACGTGCCCGCCGGGCGGGCGATGGCGCTGCTGGGTCTCCCGGAGGGGACGGACGCCGAGAGCGGGGTCTACGGACTGCACCCGGCCAAGCTCGACAACGCGGTGAACCTCATCTCGCAGAACGGCGAGCAGACGTTCCTGCCCTACATGTACAAGCGGTTCGTCCTGCACGGCCCCATGCCCGAGACGTTCCACTCGCTGATCCGCACCGTGCGCGACGACAGCCACGACGGCGAGACGGTCACCTACGACGTGGACCTCGTCGGCCCGGACGGGCGGACGTTCGCCCAGATCACCGACTACACCGTCAAGAAGGTCGACTGGGAGCGCTTCAGCCTGGACGGCCCGCGGCGCTTCCTCGAACTGGCCTGGGTCCCCGCCCCCGACACCGCTCCCCCGGCTCAGCGGCCGGCGGACGGCGGCGCGGTGTGGGCCGTGATCGCCGCGGACACGGAGGCGGGACGGAACCTGGTCGACGAGGTGACGGCGCAGGGCCACCGCGCCGTACCGTGCTACCTCGCCGAGACCACCGACGCGGCTCGTGACGCGTTCGCGCCCGACGAGGACGGCGTGCGGCTGCTGTGCGAACGCCTGCGGGAGGAGGGCATCCAGGGCGTCCTGTTCGCCACCGATCACACGGCGGACAAGAACACGTCGCACGAGGAGCGCCGGGGCCGGGGCGTGGACGCCCTGTTCGCGCTCTACCGCGGCATGCTGACCCACCGCGTCAAACCGGCACTCGGCCTGAGGGTGCTCGGCAGGGACACCTGGGACGTCGGCGTCGGCGCTCCCGGGGCCGACCCGTACGCCGCCGCCACCGCGGCGCTCGCGCTGGTGATCGGACAGGAACACCTCGCGGTGGACGTGCTCGACGCGGGTTCGGACACGGACCTCGCCCGTACGGTCCGCGAAAGCCTCGGCGCCGCCGGCCCGCTGCCGAGGGCCCTGCGCGGATCGGGGACGTACGTACAAGAACTGCGCCGGGCCGAGACGGACGAGGTGCCGCGCGACGACCTGTACCGGGGCGGGACCTTCCTGATCACCGGCGGGACCGGCGGCCTCGGCCTCGCCCTCGCCGGGGAGATGGCGCGGCAGGGCGCCGCCCGGATCCTGCTCCTGGGCCGCCGGCCGCTGGACGGGGCCACCGAGGGTCGCGTCCGGGAGCTGGCCGTGGCGCAGCACGTGCGCTGTGACGTCACCCGGGCCACCGAGGTACGGGAGTTGGGCGAGCGGCTGCGCGCCGAGGGCGTCACCCTCGACGGGGTCGTGCACGCCGCGGGCGTCGCCGGCGACGGCTTCCTGGCCACCAAGGAGGAGTCCGTCTTCCGTGACGTACTCGCCCCCAAGGTGGACGGCAGCGTCGCGCTCCTGGAGCTGACACGGCACCACCCCGGCGCGTTCCTGGTGTTCTTCTCCTCGATCACCGCGCTCACCGGGGGACGGGGCCAGGGGGACTACTGCGCCGCCAACGCCTTCATGGACGCCCTCGCGGCCCGGGCGCGTGCCGAGGGGATCCACGCGCTCAGCGTCAACTGGCCCTCGTGGACCGAGGTCGGCATGGCCGCCGCCTACGGACTGGGCACGCACGACGCGCCGTTCGTGGCCGTGTCGGTCGAGGACGGGCTGGCGTGGCTGGCCCACTTCATCACCTCTGCGCCGGCCACGCGTGTCGTCCCGTCCGAGGTCAACCCCCCGGTACTCAGGGACCACCTCGGGGAGTTGCCCTTCCGGCTGCGGCCGGAACTGGCGGCGGCGCTGGAGAACGCCGTCGTGGCGGCGGAGGCACGGGGCCGCGACGGTGCCGACGTCCGCCTCACGGGGCAGTCCGACCCGACGCCGACCGAACTGCGCGTGGGCGGGATCTACGGGGCGGTCCTCGGCCTGGCCGAGGTCGACGCGCACACCAGCTTCCAGGACCTGGGCGGGAACTCGCTGGTGACCGCGCAACTGCTGGCGCTGGTCGACGAGGCGTTCCCGGGAGCGGTCGACATCGCCGACCTGTTCTCCTACGCCACGGTCGCCGACCTCGCCGGCTACATCGACGAACAACTGCCCGCCACGGCGGGCGACAGCGACGGCGACGGGGAGCCGGCGGCCGGCCCGGAGAAGGACGCGTCGCTCATGCGGGCGCTGGACGAGATCGGCGACGCGGAGCTGACCAGCCTCTTCGCCGAGGCCGAAGGCAGCGGGGGGAATTAGAGGATGCCGACACCACCGGACACCAAGAAAGAGCTGTTGAAGTACCTGCTCATGCAGGTCAAGGACGACCGGCTCGACGTGGGGCGGGCCAAGGAGTTCATCAAGGCGATCGGAGAGCCGCGGCGCACCGGGGACGAGCCGGTCGCCGTCGTGGGGCTGGCCTGCCGCTTCCCCGGAGCGCCCGACAAGGAGCGCTTCTGGGCCAATCTGCTCGAAGGCCGGGAGCACATCGGGGACTTCCCGAAGGCGCGGGAGGAGGACCTGCGGCGGGTGGACACCACGTCCCGGCTCCGCAAGGGCGGCTATCTGGAGCGGATCGACCTCTTCGACCCGGAGTACTTCGGCATACCGCCGCAGGTAGCGAAGGAGATCGACCCGTACCACCGGAATCTGATGGAGGTTCTGGTCGAGACGTCGGAGGACGCCGGGTACGCCAAGAGCGAGCTGTACGGGGCGAACGTCGGCATCTTCGTCGGCAACGACCACACGCACCGGATGAGTACGTCGTACCTCCAGTTCCTCTCGAAGCTCGACTTCTCGGCCTTCACCGGATCGTGGTCCGGCATCCTCGCCAGCCGTCTCGCGTACCACCTCAACCTCCGCGGTCCCGCCACCGTCGTCGACACGGGTTGCTCGTCCGGTCTGGTCGCCCTGGACACCGCCATGAAGGCGCTGCGGCAGGGCGACTGCGACACGGCCTTCGTGGCGGCGGTCAACCTCCTGCTCGCACCGACGAGCATCGGGGACGGGGCCGAGTCCGGCGACTGCCGGGTACGGGCCTTCGACGGTGCCGCGAACGGCACGGTGTGGAGCGAAGGCGTGGCCGGGCTGTACATCAAGCCCCTGTCGCGCGCCGTCGCGGACGGGGATCACGTCTACGGCGTGGTCCTCGGCAGTGCCGTCAACAACGACGGCCGCAGCAACGGCCTGACCGCACCGAGCGCCCGAGCCCAGAAGGAACTGCTCGTCAGCGCGTGGAGAAGGGCCGGCATCCCACCGGAGTCGCTTTCGTACATCGAGGCGCACGGCACCGGGACGGCGCTGGGCGACCCCATCGAGATCAAGGGACTCACCAGCGCGTTCGCCGAGTTCACGACGAAGAAGCAGTTCTGCGGGCTGGGTTCGGTGAAGACCAACATCGGGCACACGGTCGGCGCCGCCGGTCTGGCGTCGCTGATCAAGGTCTTCCTCTGCCTCGACCGAGGGGTCATCCCCGGCTCGCTCCACTTCGACGTCCCGAACGACCTCATGGACCTCCCCCGGTCGCCGGTCTATGTGCAGGACCGGACGACCGCGTGGGAGTCGCAGACACCGCGCAGGGCGGGTGTGAGCGGCTTCAGCCTGAGCGGGACGAACTGCCACGTCGTGCTGGAGGAGGCGCCCGCCGCGCCGGCACGGCCGGAGGCGGAGGGCGTGTTCCTGTACCCGATCTCCGCCCGGAACGAGGAACTGCTGGCCGAGACCGCGGCGCGCCAACTGGCGCATCTGGACCGGCGTCCGAAGTACCGCGTCGACGACATCTGCTTCACCATGCAGTCGGGCCGTGAGCACCAGCCCGTGCGGGCGGTCGTCGTGTGCGACAGCCGTGCCGCTCTCCGTGAGGGCTTGACGCGGTTGCTGCGTACGCGGGAGGAGGGCGAGCGGGTCGCCGGGGACGGGGCGCCGCTCACCGGCGGGTCGCCGCTCGTCCTGCGGGCGAACGGCCCGGCGCCCGCGCCGCCCGCAGCCACCCTCCCGGAGTCGTCGCGGCACCTTCAGGACGCGGTCACCGGCTACTTCGCCGCCCGGCCACGGCCGTTCGCCGGCCTGTACCGCGACGCGGACGTGCGCCGGGTGTCACTGCCGCCGCAGCTCTTCCACCACGTACGGCTGTGGGACGAGGACGCGCGCCCCGCGACGAGGGGCGCGTCGGCCGCGGCCGAACCGGTCCCGGGTCCGCTCGCGGAGCCGTCGCGCCTGCACGGTGAGCAGGACGCCACCCCGGCCCGCAAGGTGATCGCGTGGGTCTGGTCGGACGTCCTGGGCTACCCCGTGATCCGGGGCACGGACGACTTCTTCGCCCTGGGCGGGGACTCCATCTCGTCGCTGCGGATCACCCAGACCCTCAACGCCGAGTTCGGCGTCGACATCCCCGCCGCCACGCTGCTGGCGGACCGGGTCTTCGACGACTTCGCGGAGGTGGTCGTCCGGGAGCACGGGCTCACCGACGAGCACGTCCGGTCGCTCCTGGGCGGGTCCGGCCAAGAGCCGCCGCCCCGCCGGGACTCCGAGGAACAGGGCGTGGAGGGACGGGGCACCGGGGAACGGGGCGCCGAGGAGTACGAGCTGCCGCTCACCGCCGCCCAGCGCAGCGTGTTCTTCGCGAGCCGGCGGGACGAGGATTCGGTGGCCTACAACGAGGGCGGCCTGGTCGTCCGGCGGGACACGCTCGACGTGGCCGCCCTGGAGGCCGGGCTGCGCACCCTCGTCGCGCGGCACGACAGTCTGCGTTCGACGTTCCACACGGTGGACGGGGAGCCGTTCCAGCGTGTCCACGCCGGTGCCCCGGTGTCGGTCGAGCGCAGGCGGCTCGACGCTCCCGTCCGGGAGGAGAGCCACGAGAGCCTGGCCCGCGCGGAGATGCGGGACTTCGTCCGCCCGTTCCGCCTCGACTCGGCGCCCCTGCTGCGCGCCGCGTGCTTCGCGTTCGACGACGGTGTGACGTGCCTGGCGATCGACATGCACCACATCGTCACCGACGGCGTCTCCATGGGTGTCCTGTTGCGCGAACTCGACGCCGTCGCGCGGGGCGTGGAGCTGCCACCGCTGCCGAAGAGCTACCGCGCGGCACAGCGCGAACTGCTCGCCCGCGAGGACCGCGACGCCCTGCTGCCGCAACGGGAGCACTGGGCCGCCGTGTTCCGCGACGGGGTGCCCGTGCTCCGGCTCCCCACGGACCGGCGCAGGACCGACACCCTCGCCGGCAAGGGCGCGAAGCTGTTCACCACGGTGGACGGGCCGCTGCTCGAAGCCGCGAAGCGCTGGGCCGGCGCACACGACATCACCCCGTACACGCTGTTCCTGGGCGTGTTCCAGCAACTGCTGTCCCGGCTGAGCGGACAGCGCGACGTGGTGATCGGCGCCCCGGTCATGGGCCGGCCCGACCTGACGTACCAGAACCTCGTCGGCATGTTCGTCAACACGCTGCCGCTGCGTGTCTCCACGGATCCCGAGGCCGGTGTCGACGCGTTCTTCGACGGACTGAAGTCGACCGTGCTCGGCGCGTTCGAGCACCAGGACTGTCCGCTGGAATTCTTGATCGAGGACATCGCCCCGCCGCGCGAACCCGGGCGCCGACCGCTGTTCGACGTCTGCTTCGTCCACCAGAACGCCGACATGGGCATGGGCGGCGAGAAGCTCGTCCAGTACGACGACGGCAGCGCCAAGTACGACCTCACGCTGACCACCCGCGAGACGGACGACGGGCTCCTGCTGATGTGGGAGTACTCCACCGGGCTGTTCCGGGAGGAGACGATCGGGCTCTGGGCCGGGCGCTACGAGCAGTTGCTCCGTTCCGTACTCGCCTCGCGGGACGGTGACCCGGCCGGTGCGCTCGGGCTGGTCCCCGCACGGGAGGCCAAGCTGCTGCGGCAGGTCACCACGGGTCCGGCCGGGCCGTTGGAGAGCAGGGACATCGTCCGGCTCTTCGAACAGCACGCCGCGGCCGACCCGGACAAGACGGCGCTGATCACCGGCGAGACGCGGCTGTCGTACGGCGAACTCAACATCCGCGCGAACCGTGTCGCGCATGGTCTGATCCGGCAGGGGATCGCGCCGGGTTCCCCCGTCGCGCTGCTGATGGACCGGTCCTTCGACATGGTCGCCGCGATCCTCGGTGTCCTGAAGGCGCGGTGCCACTACGTCCCGCTCAACACCGGGTTCCCCGTCGATCGCCTGCGGCTGATCGTGGCGGACTCCGGGGCCGACGTCCTGCTCACGTCCGCCGCCCGGCTGCCGGACGCCCATCGGCTCGCCTCGGACCGGCTGCGGGTCCTGGAACTCCACGAGCTCCAGGCGTACGCGGACGGCGGGCGGGAGACAGATGGCGGGCGGGAGACGGACGGCGCGGGGAAGACGGACACGGCGCGGGCGGCGGCCGATCCGGGCCTTCCGGGGGGTGCGGACGACCCGATCTACATCATGTACACGTCCGGCACCACCGGTGTCCCGAAGGGGGCGCTGATCCGGCAGCGGGGCGTGCTCCGGGTGGCCCACCGGGCCGCCTTCGCCGACGCCGGCGCCGACGACACCTTCCTGCTGCTGTCGGACTACTCGTTCGACGGCTCCGTCTACGACATGTACGGGGCGCTGACCAACGGCGCCTCGCTCGTGGTCACGGACCAGGAGTCCGTCCTGGACGTGGAGCGGCTCGGGGCCACGATCGAGCGCCACGGGGTGACCCGGTTCTTCATCACCATGTCGATGTTCAACACGCTGATCGACTACGCCCCGCACACCCTCGCCGGTGTCCGCCGGGTGCTCTGCGGAGGCGAGGCCGCCTCCCCCGCGCACATCCGCAAGGCGTTCGACCTGCTGGGCCCCGGCCGTGTCGCCAACGGCTACGGCCCCACGGAGACCACGGTCTTCGCCGCCGTGCACGTCTTCGACGAACTGGACGACGACGACGCGATCCCGATCGGCCGGGCCGTCACGGACACCTCGCTGCGGGTGCTCGACGAGCGGATGCGTCCCGTGCCGATCGGCGCGGTCGGCGAGCTGTACATCGGCGGCTCCGGCCTGGCGGACGGCTATCTGAACCGGCCGGACCTGACCGGGGAACGGTTCGTCACCGCACCGGCCTTCCCCGGCGAGCGGCTCTACCGGACCGGCGACCTCGCCGCGTTCAAGAGCAACGGCCTGCTCTACTACCACGGGCGCGTCGACCAGCAGGTCAAACTGCGGGGCCACCGCGTCGAGTTGGAGGAGATCGTCGCCGCCGCGCTGGCGGAGCCGTACGTGGAGTGGGCGCACGCCGCGGTCCGCGAGTCGGGCACCGGCGGCAGGACGCTGTGCCTGTGGGTGCGGTACGCGGACGGCGCCGAGCGGGACGGCTCGCGACTGCGCTCGGCGCTGCGGCGCCGGCTGCCCGACTACATGGTCCCGCCGTTCGTCGTCGCGACGGACGAGGTGCCGCTGAACAAGAACGGCAAGGTCGACGCCGCGGCACTCCCCGAACCCGGCGTCGCTCCCCGTGCCTCGGCGACCCGCCCGGCCGGCGAGCTCCAGCGCCGGACGGCGGCGGCGTGGTCACACGTGCTCGGCGTCCCGGTGGAGGACATCGACGCGAACTTCTTCGAGCTGGGGGGCGACTCGATCAAGGCGATGCAGATCGTCGCCAAACTGAAGGAACACGGCATCGCCGTACGGGCCATGGACCTGCTGGAGCACCAGACGGTCCGGCTGCTGGCGCAGCGGGCGGCGGACGCCGCGTCACCGGCCCCCTCCGACGGCCAGGACCACGGCCAGGGCCAAGAGCAGGGCCAGGACCACGGGCAGGACCACCCGCAGGAGCCGCTGACGGGACCGGTCGCACCCGGCCCCGTACAGCGGGACTTCCTCGCCGTCCCCGACAACCGGACGCGGCTGTTCAACCAGAGCCTGCTGATCACGCTCGACGCACCGCACCCGCTCGACCGGCTGACGCACGCCGTGCGCCGGCTGGTGGAGTACCACGACATGCTCCGGGTGGAGATCGACGACCACGGTGGGCTCCGCATCCGGGACACCGACGCGCGGCGGTTGATCCACACGCAGGAGGCGCCGAAGGGCCTGTCCGAGGCGGACGTCCCCGCATATCTCTCGGCGCTTCAGGCCCGCGTGGACGTCCTGGGCGGTCCGGTCGTCGCCCTCGCCGCCGGACTGGGCGACGAGGGGCGCCAGATCGCCCTGGCTGTGCACCACCTGGCCGTCGACGTGGTGTCGTGGGGAATCCTGGTCGAGGACCTGATCAGCTGCCTGGCCTACCCCGGCGCCGAACTCCCGCCGAAGACCATGTCGTTCCCCGCGTGGACGGCCGAGCTGGAGCGGTACACACGGGAGGGCGGCTTCGGCCCGCAGCTCCCCTACTGGACGGAGCTGGCGCGGGAGGCGGCGGCCACCGGCCGGCTGTTCGACGAGGCGGACCTCGCACGCGGCGAGGGCGTCGCCGATTCGCTGCGGCTCACGGACGCGGCGGCGGACGGCGTCCGCCTCTTCGACGCCGCGCGCCGTGGCCACGGGGCGGGACCGGCCGATGTCCTGGTCGCCGTGGTGGGCCGTGCGGTGGCTTCGGTGACCGGCCGCGACAGCGTCCTGGTGACGATGGAGGGGCACGGCCGCGAGCCCCTCGCGCGGGATCACGATCTGAGCCGCACGGTGGGCTGGTTCACCAGCACCTTCCCGCACCTGGTGAGGGTGGCGGACGACGCGGCGCGGACCGTCGCGTCCGTGCGGCGCTCCTTCGGGCAACTGCCCGGCAGAGGCGTCGGGTTCGGCGCCCTGCTGCGGTACGGCCCGGACCGGGACGCCCTCCTCGCCAGCGTACGCCCGCAGATCAGCTTCAACTACCTGGGCAGCCAGAACGGCGGCGACGTCGGCATCGCCCATCTCGCCAGGGACATCACGACCGACGCGGCGTACCGGTCGCCGGGTGTCCTCGACATCACGGTGCACCGCACCGGCGACGACGTGGTCTTCGAGGTCCGCTATCCGCGGAGTTGGCGCGAGAACGGGACCGGCCCGGCCCTCACCGGGGCGATCGGGACGGCGTTCCACGAGGTCCGCGAGGCACTGACGGCCGGCGAGGGGCGGGGCGTCGTCCACGCCCCGTCGATCGAACGGGCCGTCGTCGACGACATCCTGGCCGACCTCGTCGGCGACCTCTAGGTAAACAAAACCCCGAACGGACACCTTCCTCATGGTTGACAGAGACAACATCGAGTCCATATCGAGCCTCACCGCGATGCAGAAGGGGATGCTGTTCACCTACGCGGCCGACGGCGAATCGGACGCCTACGTCGAGCAGTTCGACTTCACCGGCACCGGCGAGGTCGACGTCGCCCACCTGCGCGAGGCGCTGGCCGCCCTGTCGCGCCACTACGGCGTCCTGCGCTCCGTCTTCTCCTTCCGGAACACCGACGACCCGTATCAGATCGTGCTCAAGGAGTGGGCGCCCCCGCTCGAAGTCCTCGACCGTACGGGCGCCCCCGACGCCGCGCGGGCGGTCGCCGCGTTCAAGGCGGCCGACCGCGCCAGGGGCTTCGACCTGGGCAAGGACGTGCTCCTGAGAGCGACGCTGATCCGTACGGGTGCCGAGCGGTGGCACCTCGTGCTGACGTTCCACCACATCATCCTGGACGGGTGGTCCCTGGGACCCCTGTTCGGGACCCTGTTCGGCTACTACGACGCGCTCGTCACGACGGGCACGGTCCAGCAGCGGCACGAGGCACGCGCGTACGGCGACTACGCCGCGTGGTCCGAGCGGCAGCCCGGCGAGGACGCCCGCCGTTACTGGGCGCAGGAGTTGGACGGCTACGAACGGCCGGCCGGGCTGCCCGGCACCCGCGTCGCCGCCGGATATCTGGCGGCCACCCACCGGTTCACCCTGCCGGGCGAGCTGTACACCGGGCTGAAGCGGTTCGCGCGGGAGAACCGGGTGACGCAGAGCGCGGCGTTCCAGGCGGCCTGGGGCGTCGTCCTACAGAAGTTCAACTACACCGACGACGTGGTGTTCGGCAGCGTGGTGTCGGGCCGCGACATCGACCTGGACGGCGTCGGCGACATGGTCGGCCTCTTCGTGAACACCCAGCCGGTCCGGGTCAGGACCCAGGAGGACACCGGCTTCGCCGAGCTGTGCCGGATCGTGCGGGACGCGTACCGCACGGCCGTCCCGTACCAGTACTACCCGCTCCACGAGGTCCAGGGCGGTACACCGCTCAAGAGCGGCCTGCTGAACCACGTGGTCGCCTTCGAGAACTATCCGCTGTCCCAGCAGCTCCAGGAGTTCGCCGCCGACGACGAGGGCCTGCGGCTCGAAGGCGTCGACGTCTTCGAGCGGACCGACTACGACTTCCACATCGTGGTCAACCCCCTCGCGGACTTCGGCGTGACCTTCACGTACAACGCGAACCTGTTCACCCCGGCCCTGATGGAGACGGTGGAGGCCGCCCTGGTCCGCGTCCTCACGGCGGCCGTCGACGACCCGGCGATCGAGGTCCGGCGGATCGCGATCGCGCCTCCCGGCGAGCACGGCGGCCCCGCCGAGAACGGTCCCCCGGCGTCGCCGCTCGCCGCCGAACCGTCCGTCATCGACCGCTTCGACGCGATCGTGCGGACCCACGGCGACCGGACCGCCGTCGTGTGGCGGGACAAGGAGTACACGTACGGGGAGATCGACCGCTGGTCGGACGCCGTGGCCCGGCGGCTGCGCGACCTCGGCGCCGGACCGGGCGCGGGGGTCGGCGTGCTGGCGGACCGCCGCCCGGAGCTGATCGCGGCGATGCTCGGCGTACTGAAGAGCGGAGGCCACTACGTCCCGGTCGACGCCAAGGACGCGGCCCCGAGGATCGCCCGGATCCTCGACGACGCGGACGTCCACCACCTGTGCACGGTGGGGGACTTCGCCGGTCTGGTGCCGGACGGGGTGCGGGCGGTCCTTCTCGACGGGCCGCAGCCGGCGGACGGCGAGCCGCCGTTCCCCCGGACGACGGGTACGAGCGACGACATCGCCTACCTGATGTACACCTCCGGATCGACCGGCCGGCCCAAGGGCTGCCACATCACGCACCGGAACATCCAGCGGCTCTTCGCCGACCAGACGTACTTCGCGTTCGGCGCCGACCAGGTCGTCCTCATGACCAGTTCCCCCGCCTTCGACGCCTGCACCTTCGAGATCTGGGGCACCCTGCTGTTCGGCGGGAAGCTGGTCCTGCCCGACGAGGTGGACGTCCTCGACGGCGGCCGGCTGCGCACCCTGATCGAACGTCACCGGGTGCGCGGACTCTGGCTGACCGCGCCCCTGTTCCAGCAGTTGTGCGAACACGACCCGGGGATCTTCCGCTCGCTGGACCAACTCCTCGTCGGCGGCAGCGCCGTGTCGAAGCGGCACACGGCCAAGGTGCTGGAAGCCTGCCCCGGCATCCGGATCACCAACGGCTACGGCCCCACCGAGAACACCGTGTTCTCCGTGGTCCACCACATCGAAGCCGAGGATCTGGCCAGGGAGCGGATCCCCATCGGGCGGGTCCTGAACCACACCACCGCCCATGTCCTCGACAACGGCCTCAACCCCCTGCCGCCGGGGGCGGTCGGCGAGCTGTGCCTCGGCGGGGAGGGTCTGTCGCCGGGCTACCGCGACCGGCCCGAGCTGAACCGCGAGAAGTTCGTGCGGGTCCCCGCCCTGCCCGGCGAGCGGCTCTACCGCTCCGGCGACCTGGTCCGCCGGACGCCCGACGGCGTCCTGGACTACCTGGGGCGCACCGACGACCAGGTGAAGGTCAACGGCTTCCGGGTCGAACTGGGCGAGGTCGAGGCCGCGTTGGCGTCGGTCGAGCGGGTGAACGGCGCCGCCGTGCTCGCGGTCGAGGAGAACGGGGTGAAGAGCCTGCGCGGCTACTACCTCTCGGACGGCGGGCTG
Organism: Streptomyces sp. NBC_01508; assembly: GCF_045040315.1. Classification (NCBI taxonomy): domain Bacteria; kingdom Bacillati; phylum Actinomycetota; class Actinomycetes; order Kitasatosporales; family Streptomycetaceae; genus Streptomyces; species Streptomyces sp. NBC_01508. Next base: position 1,656,833 of record NZ_CP109419.1, read on the forward strand.
TCGCCCGACACCGTACGGCGGGCGCTCACCGACAAGGTGGCCGGATACCTGGTGCCCGCGCTGCTGGTACCGGTCGGGAAGTTCCCGCTCAACAAGAGCGGGAAGGTCGACCGCCGGCTGCTGGAGACCTACCGGGCGCCGTCCACCGCCGGCGCCGCCGGTGCGACGGTGCGCACTGCGTCGTCCGAGACGGAGCGGACGCTGCTCGACATCACACGGGACCTGCTGCCCGGTGTCGAGATCGATGTCGACCGCAACTTCTTCGACCTCGGGCTGAACTCCCTGAACCTGGTGACCCTCAGCAACCGCCTGCGCAAGAGGCTGGGCCGCGAGGTCCCCGTACCCCTGTTCTTCGAGCACACGTCGTTCGCCGCGCTGGCGGCGTATCTCGACGCACCGGACACGGGCGCGGAGGCCGCCTCCGACGGCTCCTCCGCCGCCTCCGCCGAAGAGCGCGAAGAGGAAGAGGCGGCCCTCAGGGCCGGCCTGCTGCTGACGCAGTTCGGCGATGAGTGAACGGGATGAGTGAGAAGGGGGTCTCGGCAGTGTCCGAGTACAAGGAATCCGAACGCGGCCACACCGGGCTGGAGTTGGCGGTCATCGGCATGGCGGGGCGGTTCCCCGGCGCCGAGAACCTCGACGACTTCTGGACCAACCTCGTCGAGGAGGTCGACGCGGTGTCCCACTTCACCGACGAGGAGCTGACAGCGGCGGGGGTCGCCCCCGAGGAGCTGGGTGACGAGAACTACGTCCGGGCCCGCGGCGTCTTCCCGAACCTGGAGACCTTCGACGCCACCTTCTTCAACTACACGCCGGCGGATGCGGCGATGCTGGACCCGCAGGTCAGGGCGTTGCACGAGGAGGTCTACCACGCCCTGGAGGACGCCGGATACTCGGCGGAGGGGCGGAGCGAATCCATCGGCCTCTTCCTGGGGGCGACCAACAACCTGCCCTGGGAGGCGCACACGCTGCGCACGTCCCTCTCCCGGTCCGGCATGCTGTTCGCCGGCATGCAGCTCAACGACAAGGACTTCGCGGCCACCAGGATCGCGTACGCCCTCGGTCTCAAGGGGCCCGCGCTCGCCCTGCACACCGGGTGCTCGACCTCGCTCGTCGCCATCGACATGGCCTGCCGGTATCTGTGGACCGGTGCCTGCCAGATCGCGGTGGCCGGCGGGAGCGGCCTGACCCTCCCGCACCGGCGCGGCTACCGCTACCAGCCGAACATGATCCACTCCCCGGACGGCCGCTGCCGGGCGTTCGACAAGGACGCCGCCGGCACCGTGGAGGGCAACGGAGCGGGGGCCGTGGTGCTCAAGCGCCTGGAGACCGCCCTGCGGGACGGCGACCGTGTCTACGCGTTGATCAAGGGCTCGGCGACCAACAACGACGGCAATCGCAAGGTCGGTTACGCCGCGCCGAGCATCGAGGGACAGGCCGAGGTCATCCGCAAGGCGCACCGTGTCGCCAAGGTGGCGCCCGCCGACGTGTCGTACGTCGAGACGCACGGAACCGGAACCGCGCTCGGGGACCCCATCGAGATCCAGGCGCTGCGCAAGGCGTTCGGCCCCGGTGCCGAGGGAACGGTCGGCCTCGGCTCGCTGAAGTCGAACATCGGGCACCTGGACACCGCGGCGGGCGTGGCCTCGCTCATCAAGGCGTGCAAGATCGTCGCCACCCGTACGGTCCCCCGGAGCCTGCACTTCGAGGAGCTGAATCCCGCCATCAGCCTCGACGGCAGCCCCTTCTACGTGGTGGGGCGGCAGGAGGAGTTGCGGCGCAAGCACTCACCGGCGCACGACGCGCTGCCGATGCGGGTGGGCGTGAGCGCGTTCGGAATCGGTGGCACCAACGCGCATGTGGTCCTTCAGGAGGCACCGCCCCGTGCCGCGGCAGCGGCGTCGGCCGGGCGGCGGCACCACACGTTCGTCGTGGCGGCCTCGTCCGCCGACGCGCTCGGACGGATCAAGCGGAACGTCGCCGAGCACCTGGTGGCGCGTCCGGACATGGACGGCGGCGACCTCGCCTGGACGCTCCAGAACCGCCAGCGGCAGCTCCCGTACCGCTACGCCGTCGACTTCGCGGACGCCGGTCAGTTGCGCGAGCGTCTTCAGGAGTCCCTGGAGGCGGACGAGCAGCCGGCGCACCTCGGGAAGAACTCCCGCCGGAGTGTCCACTTCCTCTTCACCGGGACGGGCTCCCAGCACCTCGGAATGGCGCGCGATCTGTACGAGCGGGAGGAGCCCTTCCGTACGCGGCTGGAGGAGTGCTTCTCGATCGGCGAGGCGCTGGGCAACGCGGTCCCCCGCGAGGTCTTCTTCGGTGATCACGCCGCGACGGAGAAGCGGCTGAACTCGATGGAGACGGCGCAGCTCATCCTGTTCATGCTGGAGTACTCCCTGGCGAAGACCCTCATCGGGTGGGGCGTCGAGCCCAAGGGGATGATCGGGCACAGCACGGGTGAACTGGCCGCCGCCTGCGTGGCCGGGGTGTTCTCGCTGGAGGACGGGATACGTCTCGTCCAGGCCAGGGGCAGCCTCATGGCGGCCACCCCCGAGGGCGCGATGACCTCGGTGAAGTCGTCCGAGGACGCCGTCCGGTCGATGCTGCCCGACGCGTTGGTGATCGCCGCGGTGAACAGCCCCCAGGACTGCACGGTCTCCGGATCGGTGGCGGACGTGCGGGAGTTCGAACGCCGCTGCGCGGAGCGGGGCATCGACTTCAACCGGGTCAAGGATCTCGCCCACGCCGCGCACTCCCCGTACATGGAGAGCATGCTGGAGGAGTTCCGCGAGGTGGCGCGGCGGGTGACGTTCGCACCGCCGGCGATTCCGTACGTGTCGAACGTGACCGGCACCTGGATCACGCCGGACGAGGCCGTGGACCCGGAGTACTACTGCACCCACATCCGCCGGACGGTGCTGTTCAAGGCCGGTGTCGAGACCGTCCTGGCGCGGGGGGACACCCTCTTCGCCGAGGTCGGTCCCGGCAAGACGCTGTCGTCCTTCGTACGGACCACCGGGCGCGGGTCGGACGTCACCGCCGTCAACATGCTGCGGCACCGGATGGAGACGCTGGGCGACGACGAACATCTGGCCCGCGCCGTGGGGAAGTTGTGGGAGGCGGGGGTCGCTCTCGACTGGAAGGCGTTCCACGACGGCCGCGCCCCCCGCAAACTGCACCTGCCGCTCTATCCGTTCGACAGGACCGAGTACCCGGTCGATGTGAGCGAGTTCCACCGGATGCTCGCGGACTCCGACGACAAGGTGAACGCGGGGGCGGGGGCGGCCGTCGCGCCGCATCGCGCGGTCGCGGCGTACGCGGGGCCCGCCGGGGCCGACGGCCCCCTGCCGGCTCTCGGCCTGGTCTGGTCCCGGACCATGCTGCCGCGGCTGCGCGAGAAGGAGAAGCCGCGCATGCCGGTGGTCCTCACCGACGACGCCGCAAAGCTCGGACGAGTACTCGCGGAGATCCCCAACTGGCGGGCGCTTTACGTCACGTTCGGCCCGGCGTACCGGTTCGACGGGCCGTCCGGGGCCGTCGTCCGTACGGACCACCCGGAGGATCTGAAGCGGCTCGTCCGGGACCTGGACGAGGCCGCCCTCGCCGGGGACTCGTTCCTCGTCCACCGCGAGGACCACGCGGCGTCGACCCGGCTCGTGCGCGACCTCTGTGCCGCCGTACCGGGGATGCGGGAGCCGGGCGTGACGGACCTGCTGGTGCTGGACACCGCGGACCAACTGCGCGGCCGGCCCGACTTCCTGCCCCAGGTCATCGGCCTGAACCACGAGTTCCCCGGCCTGCGGGTGCGGGCGCTGCGCTGCGACGCGCCGCTCACGGGCAGGAAGGGCCGGGCCATGTGGAGCGAGTGCCTTCGGCGGGAGCTGCGGGAGGACGGCCCCCAGGAGGCCGCCGCCCGCTACACCGAGGGCGAACGGTTCGTCCCCATGATGCTGCCGCTGCACGGCCACCGGGACACGGCGGGCGTCCGTACCGGCCGTACGGCGGTCCTCTGCCGCTCCGGCGACATCGGCCGGGTGCTGGACGCCTTGGCCGCCGGGCCGCTGGACCGTCCGGTCCACCTGGTGCCCTTCGGCCCGGAGGCGGGCGGCCCGCCCGTGGTGGCGGACGGGGACGGGGGACGACGGGACGGGGGGCGGGTCACGATCGCGCCGGCCGTCACGGGGGCGACCTGGGGCGCGGTGACGCGTGGGGCGGCCGAGCGGATCCGTGAACTCGCGGAGATCGACGAGATCGTCCTGTGGGACACGCCGGACGCCGCCACCCCGGATACCGGCGCCGACAACTCCGGCTTCGGTCGCGGTCGCGGTCTCGGTCTCGGTCGCGGTCTCGGTCTGGCCGAACGGCGCGCGCTGGTCGGCGCGCTGCGCGACGTGGGCCGGGAGCGGGGCGTCCCGTGGCAGATCCTGTCCCGACCGGAACTCGACCGGCGCGGCTGGGACGCCGGCGTCACCCGTTGGTTCGCCGAGAACGGGCTGATCGACGAAGCGGGGGACGTGACGCGGCTCTACTCGTTCGCGCATGTCGTCGACGGGGATTCCTCCGCGCTGCGGCTGCTGTCGCAGCTGCGGGATTCCGGCATCACCACCGCCCACCACGGCATGGCCGTCACCGCCCTGTGGCCGGTGTCTTCCGCGGCCACGGCCGCGGAGCAGGACGCGGTCCCACCCGGTGACGAGCGGGACGACGTCACGGCGCTCATGCGGCGGGAGTTGACGAACCTGCTCGGTTTCGACCACATCGGCCCGCGCGACGACATCTTCGACATCGGACTCGACTCGGTCAGGCTGGTCCGCTTCATCAGCGTGCTGGCGGAGCAGGGCCACAAGGTTCTCGCGGGTGACGTCTACAACCACCCGAGCGTCGACGCGCTGGCCCGGTTCCTCACGCGTTCGACGGAGCGGGCCGACGACAGGTCAGGCGACAGGTCCGCCGCGGAGGCCGCCGCGGAGGCCGGCTCGCCCGAGAGCTTCGCGGCGCTGCTGAGCAGCCGTCTGGAAACGGCCTGCGCCTTGCGGGAGTTCGCCGTCGAGGGCGAGGACGCCCCCCGGCTGCTCCTGTTCGTCGACGGCCTGGACGACGCGCTCCACGGCCGGGTCGTCCACGAGATCCGCGATCTGAACATGCCCGCCACGCTCTATCCGCACCACATCCTGCCGGGCACGCGGCAGCGGGAGTTCGAGGCGAAGGGCGACTTCGCCTCCCTCGGGATCGGGAGCGGTGCGACGTCCGGGGACGGCGCGCTCGAATCCGCCTTACGTGAGATCGACGGGCGCGGCCGGGAGCTGGGACGGCTGATCGGCTCGCGGCCGGTGCGGTGGACGTATCCGCCGAGCGCCATGCAACGGCACCACTTCGCGAGCGACAGCCGCCTCCAGCCCTACGTGGTGGAGTTCCGCGAACCGCTCGACGCGGACATCCTGGAGCGGGCGCTGTGCGACGTGATCGGTCGGCACGGCCTCCTGCGGAGCTTCCTGACCCGGTCGTTCGGCCGACTGCGGTGGAAGGAGTTCGAGGCGCCGCGCGGCGTCGTACTGCCGAGGATCGACCTGTCCGGGCTGACTCCGCGCCGGCAGGCAAAGGCGCGGGTACGGCTGACCGACCGGGAGTGGAGCCTGGCCTCGGACTTCCTGGACAAGCCGATGTACGAGGTGGTGCTCGTCAAGTACCACGAGCGGGCCCACGACCTGCTGTTCCGGTTCGATCACTCGATCTTCGACGCGACCTCCGGCCAGACGCTCCGGGCGGACCTGCTGACGCGGTATCAGGAGCTGGCGGCCGGGACGGGCCGGGCGATGCCCGCGGCGAAGAGCTTCCGGCACCTGCGGCACCGGATCCGCCAGGGGCCCGTGGGCATCACGGCGGACGAGATCGTCGAGAGGTTCGAACTCACGAGGTACGCGCGGGCGGGCAGCGCGATCCGCGACAGATCGGCGCCGCACGCGAACGGCCCCGTCCACCGGGTCGGTTACTCCGTCGACCTCGGCGCGCTGCGGGGCGAGGACGGTGCCGAGGCCGAGCCGTTCTCGCTGGCCCTGCACCTGTACGCACGCGTCGTGGCCCGCCTGCTCTCGGTGGACGAGGTCGCGGCCGAGATCGTGGTCCGGTCCCGGACCTTCCAGGACGAGGACTTCTCCGAGGTCATGGGGATGGCCCTGGACAGTCTGCCCCTGGTGGTGCCCGGCGACCGGCGGGAGTTCGGCGGTCTGGCGGCGGCCGTCGCGGCGAAGATCCGCATGCTGAACAGGCACAACATCAGCCTCCTGGACCTCGGCGGCGATCCGCGCTCGGCCGTCGGATACCGGAAGGTGTCCGCCGCGGTGAAGGCGCTGGGGGGCCGGTCCTCGTGCGTGTTCAACTTCGCCGGCCAGGTGGAGGACGCGTACGACGCGGTGTGGGACACGCCCCCGGAGCAGCCGGCCGGGGACGACGGGGACGACGGGGACCACGGGGACCACGGGGACCACGGGGCGACCGGCTACGCCGACTGCTTCTGCGCGGCCAGGACCGGCGACGGCAGGCTGGACCTGGTCCTCATGTGCGGGTGGGCCGATGAGCCCGAAGACATCGTCAGGATCCTGGACGAGGAAGTCCGTTACCTGGCACGGGACAAGAACAATGTGAGGAGTTCTTCGTGAACGACGTGCGACAGATCCCGGTCGTGTGCTTCCCGCACGCGGGCGCGGGCGCCCTGTACTACGGCAAGTGGCGCCACTCGTTCCAGGGCGGAGTCGATCTGCGGATAGTCGAGTACCCGCTCCGGGAACGCCGGCTCGGCACTCCGATGCCGGCCTCGGTCGAACTGCTGGCGGGCGAGATCTTCGCGGAGTTCGCCGACGTCTTCCGTGGCACCTATGCCATCTGGGGGCACAGCATGGGCAGTGTCATCGGTTACGAGGTCGCCAAGCTGTGCCAGGAGCGCCTGGACAACCCCCCGCTGGTGTACTTCGGTTCGGGCTCGTCGGCGCCGTGCGACTCCCGCTTCACTCGCGTGCGGGCGCTCGATTCCACCGCGGGCTTCAACGACGTGCTGCGCCGCTACGGAGGAGTGGGCGAGGAAGTCCTGCGGGACGCCGGCTTCGTGAAGTACATCGCCCCCGTCATCGAGGCGGACCTGCGGCTGATGGGAGGGTACGAGGACACCCTGAGGGAGAAGCTGCGGTGTCCGATCGTCCTCATGGAGGGCCGCGACGACACGGTCACCACCGGGCCCTGGGCGGACTACACCGATGTTCCGCTGGAGGTGTTCACGTTCGACGGCGGACACTTCTTCCACGACGCCCACCGGGCCGAGTTGGCCCTCCTCATGGAGTCCAGGATCCAGACTCTCTGGCAGTTGGAGAGGGCGTCGGCCGAGCGGCGGTGACGCGGTGTCGACGATCCTTCTCTTCGACATCGACCGGCTCTCGGACGCCGGCACGGACAGGTTCCGGCAGGCCGTGCCGGCCGAGCGGCGTGCACGGGCGGACAGGTTCCACTTCCCGGCGGACCGGAAGCGGTGCCTGGCGGCCGGGGTGCTGCTGCGCTACGCGCTACTCGAACGCCATGGCCTGTCCGACCGCGAACTGACCCTGGCCCGTACCGAGTTCGGCAAACCGTTCCTGGTGAACCGCCCCCAGCCGCGCTTCAGCCTGTCGCACTCCGGGCGCTGGGTGGCGTGTGCCACGAGTGCCACGGAGATAGGCGTGGACATCGAGCACACCGGCGCGGGGGCCGTCGACATCGCGCACCGGTTCGCGCCGGAGGAGTACGCGTACATCGCCGCGGCGCCGACCGGTGAACGGGCACGCCGGCTGATACAGATCTGGACGCTCAAGGAGAGCTATACGAAATACCTCGGGCGGGGCCTGGGCGTGCCGCTGAACTCCTTCAGCGTGTCCCCGCCGAACCGGCGTCCGACGGTCCTGCGGGGACGGCTCGACACCCGTCCCCTCCTGAAACAGGTCACCCACGAGGGCGACTACTGGATCGCCGAATGCGGCGAGGACGAGAGCGACATCTCCCTCGCCGAGCCCACGCCGGAAGACCTGTTCACCGTCTGCTGACGGCGGCTCCGCGAAGCTCCGAACGGCAGGCCCGTCCGGCCCGGACGCCCACGTGGGCGTCCGGGCCGGACGGGCCTGCCGTTCGGAGCACGACCTATGCCCTGTCCGGTTGTGGCTCGGTCCGGTGCGCCACCGCCTCCCACGGGATCCGGCTGCCGCACAGCGTGACGACGAAGGCGCAGACGCAGACCAGGCCGAGGCCCCACGCCAGGCTGCTGGCGTTCGCCACGAATCCGATGATCGGGGGTCCGGCCAGCAGCCCCGTGGTGCCCATGGCGGCGACCAGCGTCAGGGTGTCCGAACCGCGCTTCGCCGCCGCGACGTACACGCACGGGGTGACCGCGGCGACGCCCAGGCCGACGGCGCCGAACCCGAGCAGGGCCGGCACCACACCGCCGGCCAGCAGGGCCGCGCCCAGCCCCACCCCCGCGAGTACGCTCCCCAGCACGACGACCCTGCCGTCACCCCAGCGGCTGCGCCAGCCGTCGGCGAACAGGCGGGCCACCACCATCATTCCGGAGACGACGGCGATGCCCAGCGGCGCGACCTGCTCCGACGCCAGTGCGACATCCTCCATGTAGAGCGTGGACCAGTCGTTCATGGCGCCTTCGGCGACGGTGCCGAAGGCCATCGCGCAGCACATCCACAGCGTGACGCCGGTGGGCAGCGTCCACCGGGTGCGCGGGCGGGTCGTCTTCTCCTCCGCCGCGGCGGACCCTTCGTCGGCGAGCAGTCCGCCGCGTGCGCAGACGGCGAGGAGCACGAGGAGGAGCGCCGCCACGCCGAAGTGGGCGACGACGGACGAGGTGACCGCGTTCATCCCGGAGGCGAGCAGCGCCGCCGCGAGCGACCCGCCGCTGAAGGTGGCGTGCAGCTTGGCCATGGTGTTGCGCTCGAAGGTCGTCTCCAGCGCCGCCCCCTGCGCGTTCATGGCGGTGTTCAGGCACCCCACGAGCACACCGTCCACGCCCATCACGAGCAGTGCGGTCGGGTAGTTCGGCGCCAGCGCGAGGCCCAGCAGCATCAGGGTGAGGCCGAGGGTGGACAGCAGCGCGAGCCGTTGGGAGCCCAGACGGCGCATCAGATGCGCCACCAGCGGGAAGGACACGGCGGCGCCGATACCGGCCGCCATCAGGAAGAAGCCGACCTCGGCCGACGTCAGGTCGAGATCGGCCTTGAAGGTCGGAATGCGCGAGGCCCAGGTGGCGTACTGGAAGCCCAGTGCGGAGAAGAGGGCGGCTGTCGCCAATTGGCCGCGGAGGAAGGGATCCTGGATACGGAACAAGGGTCAGCTCGCTCGGGGTGGTGGGGACGGAACGGCCGGTGCCGGGGCGACGGCCTGCCGGGAGGGCGGAGAGTCGTCGCCCAGAAGGGTCCGGACCATGTAGACGGCGCCCGCCTGGTAGGAGTCGGGAGCCACCGTGCCGGGGTCCGCGCTGAATCCGCGCGTGGACCAGTACGGTTCGCTCCCGCCGACCGCGACGAGGGACATCCGCTCGTAGCCCTGGGACCGGGCCGTGTGTTCCAGGTGGGCCACGAGGCGGCGGGCCAGGCCCCGGCGGCGGTACGCGGGAGCGATCACGATGTCGTGCAGATGGAGGTTGCGCGAACGGAAACCGCTCTCCTCCGGCCGCGCGAGGTCCGGGTACCGCCCGGCGGGGTAGGGCAGCGCGAGCAGGTAGCCGGCCGGCCCGCCCGCGACCTCCAGGAGGAAACAGGTCCCGGGTGAGGCGTCCGCCCGGGACCGCAGCGCGGCGTACCCCTCGCAGAGCCCGAGCGGGGTGTAGGCGTCGGACTCCAGGGCGACGACGGCCTCCCAGTCGTCCTCGGCGACGGGGCGGATCCGGATGGCCTCGCTCACCGCCCACCGCCCGTCGTCGCGCAGGGCAGCGGGGCGACGCCGTTGAACCCCTCGGTCATGTAGCTGATCCCGTACGCCCCGGTGGACAGGATCCAGACCCGGTCACCGGAGGCCAGTTCGCCGGGCACCCGCACCGGGCGGTGCTCGGCGGCGTACGCGTCGTCGCTGTCGCAGGTGGGGCCGGCGACCACGACGGGCACCGTGGGGGCGTCGTCGCGATGCGAGGGGAAGACGAGGCGGTACTGGAGCGCGTCCATCTCGTACAGCCCGTTGAACTTGCCGCAGCTCAGATAGAGCCAGTGCCGGCGGTTGCCGTCCGGCATCTCCCGCTCCGACAGGCGGACCACCCGGCCGCTGACCGCCCCCTGGTCGGCCACCAGGAAGCGCCCCGGCTCCATCACGAAGCGCAGGTGCTCGCCGTGGGTCCGCCGCAGGTGGGCCATGCCTTCGCGCAGCACGGTGAAGATCTTGTCGATCGGGGGGTCCAGCGGTACTCCGCGCCGGTCGGTGTAGCCCGACGCGGGCAGACCGCCGCCGAGATTGACGTGGTCGAGCACGATTCCGCGCTGGTCGAGGGCGTCCATGACATCGGCTATCCGCTCGACGGCGGCGTGCCAGGCGTCCGGGTCCATCTGCTGCGAGCCGACGTGGACCGAGAGGCCGGCCGGGGTGAGACCGAGGTCCCGGGCGGTCTCCAGCAGGCGTACGGCGTCTTCGGGCGAGCAGCCGAACTTGTCCTTGAGCCCCCACAGGGCCCCGCCGCCGGCCGTCGCCACCCGGCAGAAGACCCGGGCCCCCGGCGCGTGGGCCGCGACGGCCTTCACGTCCTCGACGCTGTCGGTGGCGAAGTCGGTGACGCCCAGCCGGTGGGCCGCCGCTATGTCCTGGTCGGACTTGATGGTGTTGCCGTAGTGCACCCGGGCGACCGGCACCCCGTTGCGCAGTGCCTGGGTGAGCTCCGGGAGGCTCGCCGCGTCCACACCGCAGCCCTGGCCCGCCAGGTGGGCGATGACCTCGTCCACCGGGCATGCCTTCATGGCGAAGCGGACTTCGGTACCGGGGAGTTCGTCGAGCAGCGTCGCGTACTGCTGCCCGATCCCGTCGAGGTCGAGCACGATCCGGTCGTGGTCGGCGGCGGCCAGGGCGGTCGCCAGCCGCGTCGAGAGTCCCTTCATCGCGGGTCCTCCCCCGTCGGGCGGTACACGGGTGTCCGGCGGGCCGCGCGTACCAGCCGCTCCCACTCCTCGGTGAGGAGGGCGAAGTCCTCCATGTCGCCGCGCGCCTCGTCCAGCAGACGGTCACCGCGCCGGCCCAGCTGGTCGGCGAAGTCGGCGTACCGGCCGCCCAGTTGGCGGTAGGCCGTGTCGAGCCGGCGCAGGCGCTCGTGGTTGTCGGCCGGGTCGATTCCGGCGCTCTCCCGGACGAGTCCGGCGACGGCGCAGGCGCGCACATGCCCCCGCTCGTCGAGCAGGGTGTCCCCGGCGCGTGCCAGTGCGTCGTACACCACGTGGTAATAGAGCATCGACAGCAGGAACTTGACGAAGCGCGTCTGGTACGCGACGAAGCCCGCGTCCGTCCGGCGTTCCGCGGTGTGGAAGTTCACGATGTGGCGGTTGTGCAGGACGCCCGGGAGCCCGGCGTCGTGCACCAGGTGGATCAGGAAGTAGTCGCTGCCGATGGTGTCGGTGGCGGGGGGCAGGGGGACGCGCCCGTGCACGCCGTGGAAGGCGATGTTGCACATGTCGACGCGCATGGGGTCGACCAGGGACAGCGTCGTATGGTCCCGCTCGAACGCGTCGTGGCCGGCGCCCCGGAAGGACTGCTCGACCAGCTCCCGCTTCTGCTCGGGCGACGCGTCCAGTGGTGCCCACAGGCTGACCACGTCGTGGTGGACGCCGGCGTCGATCGCCGCGATCTCGTCGATGTCCACCGACGGCGGGCCGATGAAGGAGCCGCCGACCATGGACACCGGCCGGGTCGCGTGCTCGGGGGCCAGCCTCGTCTCCGAGGCGGTGGCCCGCGCGGCCGGCCGGCCGAGCGACGCCAGTTCGTGGTGGATGGGGAAGACCATGGTGCCGTCGACCACTTGGTAGCGGCTGTCGGAGTCCCTGCGGTGAACCGACTCGCAGCCGAGGGCGAAGCTGATCAGGAAGGCGCGGTTGGTGCAGGCGCCGTACGAGAGTGCTTCCGGCAGCATCAGGCCGAGCAGCAGCTCGGGCTTCGTGGCCTCGGCCCGGCCGATCGCCCGCGCCAGGAATTCGCGCTGGTCGTCCTCGGTGAGGTGGTGGACGACGACGCGGGGGTGCTCGGGCAGACGCCGCACGGCGGCGGTGTGCTCCTCGTACGTCGCGGTGTCGCAGGAGTCCAGGATCAGCAGGTGCACCTCGACGTCGAAATGCCCGACGGCGTGGAGCGCCTCCGCGCCGATGGCCGCGATGGTCGCCGGGCAGGCCCGGTTGGTGGGAAGCGTCAGGCAGATTCTGCGCATGCCCGCTCCTCACCGTGCCCGTCGAGATCCTGTCCGTGCCAGCCCTTGAGGCCGAGGAGCCGGCTGCCCAGTTCGTCCAGCGTGGCCCGGCCGTACCGCTCGGACTCGGGGAGGGTCGCGTCGCCGAGCAGCGTTCCGTTCCAGGTGGGCGTGGTGACGTCGCGCCAGGAGTCGACGCGCTCGCGGCGCAGGCTCCGGTGGGTGTCCAGCGCGGGCATCATCGAGAGGTACTGCACCGCACGCGCCCGGTCCGGCGAGTGGTTGGCGGCCACGCCGTGAGCCAGGAAGCCGTTGAATATGAGCAGGTCCCCGGCCGCCAACTCGGGCCGTATCACCGGAAGTTCCGCCCGGTCGATCGCGGGGCGGATGGGGTCCCGGTCCGCCGGCTGAAGAGCCTTCCACCGGTCGAATCCACGGAACAGCTCGGGGCAGCACTGGAAGCCGCCCTGCTCCGGGTTGGTGTCGTTCAGGGCGATGATGCCCTGGACCCGCTGCGGCGGGACGCCCAGTGTGGAGTCCACGTCCCAGTGGAGATTGATGTCGAAGCCCGTGTCACGGACCTCGATCAGGGACCGGTCGCGGTTCTTGATGTTGGGCGGATTGAGATTGAGCCGGTCGAGGGTGACCCACAGCTCCTCGCAGTCCCACACGTCGACGAACGCGTCGTAGACCCGGCGGCTCTGGCGGCTCTCCCACATCAGCTGGTGGTGGTAGGCCTCCACGAATCCGTAGATGTGCAGCTCCTGGTCCAGCTCCGAGCGGTACTCCCGCTCGTCGTACCAGGTCTCCGGGCGCCGCGGATCCAGGCCCTGGAAGTCCCAGGCGAAGTCCAGCAGCCGCCGGGCGGACTCCGCCGGAATGGCCTGCTTCACCACGACGTAGCCGTAGGTCTGCCAGAACGTGAAGTCCTCCTCGGATAACACCCGAAGCGGACGTGTCTTGTTGAGGTCGCGCAGAGGAGTCCGCGCCAGATAGGTCTCGCCGTCGGCACTGAAGTAGGGGCGTTCAGAGGCGGCACGGTGGAGATACGGATCAGCAGTGGGCACGCGTTGCTCCGAGACTCGGTGGTGGAGTCGTGACACAGGGAACGAGCGGACGGCACGGGGCACGTCACGGGCGGTCATGGGGGGCTACCCGCGAGGCGCGCCGGTGCGCACGGGGGTTCGGCGCGGAGCGCTTCCAGACGCAGTGCGCGGTGTCTCTCTGGATCCCTTGAGGCACGTGCCCACAAAGTTGGACTAGACCAACTCGTATGTCAAATAGGTCTACTGACGCTGCGTGGCGCCAAAACCCCCAGCGGTAACCAATTTCGCAAGCCGGGAGCACACCCATCACCGGAAGCCCCACCGGGTCGTGTTGCCCACCTCACACCGCGCGCCCCGGCGGGAGGCTCACCTCAGCCCCAGGAGTCCGGCACACCGCCACCCGACATGCCGGGCCACGCCAAGCGCTTCCCCGGGCTCGGGGACAGCCCGCGAGATCCGGCCATCACTCAGGCCCGTGCCCCGTGCCCCGTGCCCGGGGTAGGTATCGGCGAAGGTTCAGATCCGGCCGCACGGGGAGCCGTGGTGGGAGCACCCGGACGGCCGGGGAATCATGCGAGCGTCAACATGGGGAGCGATGTGGTGGCGCTGCCGCCACGCCTCCGCCCTCGTCGCCCAACCCCGGGTCAGATGTCCTTGTTCACCGGTTCCAGGATCGCCACGCACTCCACGTGGTGCGTCATCGGAAAGATGTCGGCCTGAACGCAGGCAGGAAATCAGCAGGTCAGAGATGCTTCTGGGTCCCGGATGAGAGCCGACGGGCGCCCAGAGCGTCAAATGAGCGTCACGGCCCTACGTCGGTTCGGCACCGGAACTCTGGCACATCATGGCTTCCCGTAGTACGCAGCGACTCCACCGGTACGGAGCCTCACGCCGGTGGAGTCACGTCGGTGCGCCCAGTGCGTACGAAAGTCCCGCATCACAGGGGCAGTGTGATCGAAAATCGCTGACGAGGCCGCTCCGGGCCTGAGAGGCTCGTCCCGCCTGTTGCATGCCGCCCGGGTACGGAGCCACCTACTTTGATCATCCTGGACTCGAACATGCTGCGGGGTGTCTCCCCTGACAACGCGAGCGTCGACCTGCTCAAGACCGTCCGGGCGACGGGGGTGCGAGGCGTCGCCGTCCCGTGGACGGTCATGGAGGAGCCGGCCGCGCAACGGGCGCCGCCTAGTGTCCTGCGCCGGAAATCCTGGCAATATATTTCGCTAACGAGTTCAGGATTTCATCGGCGCTCTTGGTCCATGTGAACGGTTTGGGGTCCTCGTTCCAGGTCTGGATCCAGGTGCGGATGTCGGCCTCAAGGGCTTGGACCGATCGGTGGGTCCCGCGGCGGATGAGCTTGTCGGTGAGGTGCCCGAACCACCGCTCGACCTGGTTGATCCAGCTGGAACCAGTCGGTGTGAAGTGGACGTGGAATCGAGGGTGCCGTCCGAGCCAGGCTTTGATCGCGGGCGTCTTGTGGGTGGCGTAGTTGTCACAGACCAAGTGGACGTCGAGTTCAGCCGGCACCGCCTTGTCTATCTTGACCAGGAATTTCTTGAACTCCACGGCCCGATGGCGGCGATGAAGGGAGCTGATGACGCTTCCGTCCTCGATGTCGAACGCGGCGAACAGGCTGGTTACGCCATGCCGTTGGTAGTCGTGGGTGCGCCGCTCCGGCATGCCGGGCATCATCGGCAGGACCGGCTGCGTGCGGTCCAGGGCCTGCACCTGGGATTTCTCGTCCACACACAGCACCACCGCCTTCTCCGGCAGATGGTGGTAGAGGCCGACGACATCGACCACCTTCTCCACGAACTGCGGATCCGTGGACAGCTTGAACGTGTCCTGGACGTGCGGCTTCAGGTCGAACTGCCGCCAGATCCGTCCGATCGTCGACTTCGACAGGCCCGTCCGCTCGGCCATCGACGCCCGCGACCAGTGCGTGGCATCACGCGGCGACGTCTCCAGCGTGGCAACGACGACCTCCTCGACCCGGTCGAGGAGGATCGACGGCGGCCGCCCCGGGCGCAGTTCGTCGGCCAGACCTTCCAGCCGCAGCTCAACGAACCGACGTCGCCACCGCGCCACCGTGGACACCGAGGTCCCCAGCCGACCGGCGACCCGCTTGTTCGACGTGTCCTCGGCGCACGCCAGCACGATCCTCGACCGCAACGCCAAAGCCTGCGAGGACTTCGCCCGACGGGCCCAACGCATCAGCTGTTCCCGTTCAAGATCACTCAGAGACAGGCCGGCCTTCGGCCGCCCCGGCCGGCCGGTGTCCGCCAGGCCCTCAAGCCGTGACTCCGCGAACCGCTTGCGCCACTTGCCGACCGTCATGGCCGACACACCCAAGTCCTCGGCAAGCCGCGCGTACACGACGTCCGGTTCGGCACACCGCAACACAATGCGTGCCCGGACAGCCAGCCTTGACGCCCCCTGTGACCAGCGCACCAGCTGGCCACGCTCGTCAGCGGTCAACACGAACTCGACGGAAGAACGTCCCGGAAACGACATCCTGAAACCGTAGCAACTTAATGCCAGGATTTCCGGCGCAGGACACTAGGTGTATTGACCCGTGAGGTTGGTGCCACGGCGTCGATCACTGGCTCTCCGGTCGGACTTCGGGACCGACCCGCTCGGCGATGAGCCGCCGGTAGTTCGGGCACTGGGTGACGTCCTCATACTCGCAGTTCAGGCCGCCCTCGATGAGCTCCAATGAGGCCTGGGCAGCCGCGATTCTCGACCGGAGCTCTTCGGCCGTGGGACGCAGGATCTCGTACCGGGTGGCGCGGTCGACGGTTGCGGACAGGCCCCTGATGGTGTTCAGGCCAAGGCCGGCCTCCTTCAAAATGAGGATCGTCGCCACGCGGGTGAGGTCGTCCGCACCGTAACGGCGGCGCCCGCCGACATCCCGTCCGGGGTGCAGCAGGCCCATCGCCTCCCAATGTCGCAGCACGTGCGTGGCCAGGCCGAACTGTGCCGCGAGGGCGCCGATGCTCAAGGTGCCGGCGCCTCCGTCTTCGCTTGACTTCATGCCGACATTAAGTCGCAGCATGACGTCCATGTCCAAGCATCAGGAAGCGGTGGAAGACCACCGCGACACCGAAGCCCTGCTGGCCGTCCTCGACTCTGCGGACCAGATGCCGAGCGCCACTCGGCTGCGGGCCCGTTCCTACGAACTGCTTTCTCTCGTCCCGGGCTCGACCGTCGTGGACGTCGGCTGCGGCGCCGGGCGAGCCGTCGCCGAGCTGGCCGAACGCGGCGTCCACGCGGTGGGCGTGGATCCCAGCCAGTGGATGGTGGCGGCGGCCCGTGAGCGGTGGTCGGAGGCTGAGTTCCGGGAGGCGGGGGCGGAGGATCTGCCGTTCGCCGACGGAAGCGTGCGCGGCTACCGTGCCGACAAGGTCTTCCACGTACTTCAGGAGCCAGGGCGCGCGGTGGCGGAGGCACGACGGGTGCTCTGCCCGGGCGGCAGGATCGTCCTGGTCGGTCAGGACTGGGACGCCATCATGATCGACTCGGATGACTCGGCGCTCACCCGCACGATCGTGCACGCCCGCGCCGACCTCCTGGGCACGCCCCGCGCCGGCCGCCAGTACCGCAGCCTGCTCCTGGCCGGAGGCTTCGACGATGTCGTGGTCGAGGTGCACACCAGCGTGTTCACCGACCCCGCGATGCTGTCGCTGCTCGCGAGGCTCGCCGAGCCGGCCTGCGCCAGCGGCGCCGTCGGGCGTGACCAGGCGGATGAGTGGCTCGCCGAGCAGCGCCGACGCGCCGAGGCCGGCCGCTTCCTCATCGCCATTCCGTTTTTCGTGGCCTCCGCTTCCGCCTAAAAGGCCCCGGGTGTCGCGGGTGTAGGTGAGGTCGCCGACGGCAGTCGCGGCGCGGGCGTAGTTGATCGCCGAGACCACGCCGGTCTTGTCGAGTGTGGTGGTGCGGGTGATGCCGCCCGGCAGGGTCGCCGTCTTCTCCCGGCCCACCGCGTCCAGGCCGAACGCCACGGCCTGCCCGCCCGAGGTGACGGAGGTGAGGATGCTGGAGGTGTCGTAGCCGTAGACGGTGGTGGTCCCGGCGGCCGTCATCTCCTTGCGGCGGTCCGCCGCGTCGTAGTCGTAACCCACCGTGCCCGTCGGGCCGGTGACCGTCTTCAGCCGGTCGTAGACGTCGTAGCCGAACGTCTCGGTACCGGCCTGGGTGTCGGTGACCGTCTTCGGGAGGTCCACGGCGTCGTAGGCGTATGTGGCCGTGGACTCGGCCACTCCCGCCGCGTTCACCCCGTACTTGGTGTTCTTCGCCCGGCCCAGCACGTCGTACTCGGTGGTCGCGACCTGACCCGAGCGGCTGGTGACCTTCGTCAGCCGGCCCGCCGGGTCGTATCCGAACAGTGCCTGCGCGCCCAGCGGGTCCGTCACCGACTTCGTACGGTCCGCGTCGTCGTACGCCCATGTGGTGCTGTTCTGGCGGGCGTCGGTCAGCGTGGTGAGGTTGCCGTTGTCGTCGTAGTCCAGGGACGTCGACCGGCCCAGTGGGTCCGTGAGTTGACGGGTCTGGTTCAGCGCGTCGTACGTCAGTGCCGTTCGCGAACCCGCCTCGTCCGTCATGGCCGTCGGCCGGCCCGCCGCGTCCAGGAACTGGGCGCCGGTGCGGCCCTCCGCGTCCTTCACGGAGATCAACTCGCCGTGGCGGTAGATGTATTCGGTGACCGCCCCCGACGCGTCGGTGACCGTCTCGATCTGGCCGTCCGGCTTGTACGTCAACGCCGTGCGCCGGTTCTCCGGGTCGGTGACCGTCCGCAGATCACCCGCCGCGTCATAGCCGAACACCGTCTCGTTGCCCAACGGGTCCGTAACAGAGGTGGGCTGGTCGTACGGGCCGTTGTATACGGCTGTGCCGGACATGCGTGCCTGCGCGGTGCCGGCGAGTTCGGTGGTGCGGGTGACGTAGCCGTTCGCGTCGTACGTCAGCTCCGTGCGCCGACCGTACGGATCGCTCACCGCGTCGATCCGGTGCCTCGGACCCCGGTGGTACTGCGTGCTCCGCGCCAGCGAACTCCCGTTCGCCTCGGTGTCCTTGACGCCCACGACGCCCACACTGCCCATGCGAGCGGTCACAACATACACACAATCCGTCACGGCTGGACAGAGGAATGACGAGATCACGCCAACAGCCCTGACCAGCACGGCGAAGACGGCCGAATCACGCTCCAGCACGATCGACAGGCAGAGGCATGAGCACGGGTCGGGGTGCCGCTCGTGCGGGTGGGCCGGGCGTCACCGGCGAACCGCTGGAGAACGGTGTGCGTCGGGCGGGGTACGGAACGCATCAACGCAGGCAAGACCCCCGGGCCTCCCCTGACCGTCACAACAAGAGGCAGCAGACCACGACGCCAGCTCCACAGCTCCCCCCGGCCGCGATCACTACTCCCCGCTTACGCAGCGGCGTAGCTGAGGCGGAACAGATCCTGGGCACGCTCCACATCTCTCGGGGTGCGGAGCTGCACCTCCAGGTCGCCCGTCCCGTGGCGGCCGAGCCTGGACACGTCCCGGGTGAACTTGGAAGTGAGGTCGACGTGCTTCGCGTCCCTCCGGCGGGGGTGGAGTCCGGCTGGCACCGGCCAAAACCGGGCTTCTGCGGGTGTCCCTCCCCTATACGTCCCACAGAATCGGGTGCGTAGGACCACCCTTCGTCTCCGTGCAGCGCACAGCGGATCGGCCTCGGAATCCGCCTCCCTGGGGTTCCGAGGCCGATCTTCACGCTGCCAACAGCGGGAGATCCCGCAGGCTTTCAACACGCCTCAGGGAGTCGTCCCGCCCGCCGATGGCCAGCAGGACCGTCACGCTGTTTCCCGCCCACTCGGCAACCTCGGCTCGCGGGACGCCGCCGTTCAGCCATGCCGTGAGGCATGTATGCCGCAGGTCGTACACGCGCTTCCCGGCCGGCGACTTGAACTCGTGATCCGACAGGATCTCTTCGCGCGCCTTCGCCCAGACACGCCGGAAGACCGATCCCGCCAGCATGCCGCCCTTCTCTCCCGGAAAGAGGAGGCCCGAAGGCTTGAGGCCGTATTCCTTGATCATCTCGCGGAGGATCGCGACGAGAGAGGGGTGGATGGGAACGAGGCGCGTGTCACCTTCGCCACGGCCCTTGAGATCCCGTTTCTCGTGGACCTCGCCGGTGTCGGTCCACTGGCTGCCGACTTCGGGCTGGGCTTCGTGGACGAGGAACTCGCCCCATCCTGTCGCCGACAGCGTGGCGTCGCCCACCCGGAGGGCCACGGCGTCGCCCAGCGCGGTGCGGGTCAACCGGACGGCCTGGCAACGATGCCATGGCCGCAGTCGGACAGTTCGGCGGTGGCGGTGAAGAACCGGACCGGCGCGGACACCGTCCGGTGTCCACGCCGGTCCGAGGAACGCCGCGTGCGAGGTGCCGGCCGCAGCAGCGACCGCACGCCGGTCCGCCTCCGTCGCCGCCGGGTCGTCGTCGGTGACGGTTGTGGGGCTGCCGCCCCCGCCGTCGTGCCGCACGCACGCATCAACCACCGTGACATCCGGCCACCACATCGGCCCACCTTTGACGCTCAACGAACCGGCAACCGCCAACAGCGTCCGCCGCTAGGGCGTGTTGCGAAAGTCCCGCCTGGCCGACGACGCCTGGCACGCGCACTCGCCGCGTTGTCGGAATCATCCAAGTACGTCCAGTACGAGAACGATCCTCCGCCTTGCGATCGCACGCACCAGACGCCGTCGGCCCCGCCCTTCGGGCGGACGGCGCTACTATCGCAACACGCCCTAGCCGGACCTGGCCTTGAGCAGCCGGCCGAACGCGTCCCGGAGCGTACCGGCCTGCCTCAGCCGGTGCCGTCCTGCACCGGATAGTTGATGACGACCAAACCGCCGGTGGCGTAGTTGACGACATCGGCGGCCACCCGCTGGCCATGCGGCGACGCCAGCGCCGCGTCCATGGCGGCGGCGTCAGCGAAGTCAGCTTCGAAGACCGCGAAATACGGGGCTTCTCCTTCGGTCGCCGCCACGTCGAAGCTGTAGCGCCACGCAAGCGGGCCGGGCCAATTCTTGACCAGCGGAAGGTGGTTGTTCACGTAGTAGTCGCGGAAGTGGTCAGGGTCGGCGGGCTCGGAATACAGGACCAACGACCTATGCATGACGACCTCCGCCCAGGGACGTCACCTGGCTGCCCAACTCGTAGCGACCCCACCCGTGCATGGCACCGGCCATCGGGAAGTTTCTGGCGAACATGCGGAACAGCCCGATCGGCGGGGCCTCCCCGGGCATCATGCGCGCGGGCCGTGCGCCGGCCCGGTCGGTGCACGGCGGTTCCAGCAGGGCCATCAGCGACATCGGCTCTCCCGTCGAGTTCGTTTCGAAATCAGAAACACCGGATGGATGCTAGCGTTTCGAATAAAGAAACGCAAGGAGGGTCATGCCGACGCCGCGCCCAGGAAAACCAGTTCGTGGATCGACGACCGGCCGCCCCGTAATGGCCGCGATGGACCTGTTCGGCCGTCGGTGGGCGCTGCGAATTCTCTGGGAGCTGCGTGCGGGTCCGCTCGGTGCCCGCGCGCTGCTGGCACGGTGCGAAGGGCTGTCATCCAGCGTCCTCTACCAGCGGCTCCGCGAACTCGCATCGAGCGGGATCATCGCGCCCTCGGCCGATGGCTACGAGCTGACTCGGCTGGGGACAGCACTCCGTGATGCCCTTCGTCCGCTCGACGAATGGGCGATCGCCTGGGCGCAGGAGCAAGAACACAACGATCAGGAGTCCACGGAGACGTGAAGGTCACGCCCGACCAGGTGGAGCAGTGATGTGACGGCCGCCGATTCGGGACACGGGCTCACGCGGCCTGCGAGAAACCCTCGGTCGCTGGCTCGTCGCCACGCAGAGGGGGGAAGTCGACGTCCAGGCGCGGGTCGTACACGTCGCGCTCGTCGCCGAGCTCGTGGGTGGCGGGCCGTCCTCGACACGGTCGCGGAGAAGACCCCGGCGCCGGGGTGCACTTCACCGAGGCGGCCGGGGACGCCGTGCTGTCCGCCCCTTCCTCGCACCTCGGGTGGGGCAGTGGCCGGGGCCGACTCGTACTCCGGGTGCCGGGCGGGGGGGCTCCCGCCCGGCACCCGGCTCAGCCCTCTGCGCCGTCGTCGTCATCGTCGACCTCGGGGGCGTCCGGGTCGCGAAGCGGGCGCAGGTCCTGGCGAGGGGCGGAGGGGGTGAAGCTGTAGCGGCCCAGGACGTTGAGGTTCTTGAACTTCAGCGGCGACAGGCGGGCGACATCCTGATCGCTGATCTCGTGGCGCTCGGCCGGGCACCGGCGCGGCCGGCCAGGGCGAGGCCGACCTCGGCCAGCATCGACCGCATTCGCTCGGCCCGTTGGCTGTGCCGCCGGGTCAGGCCCGCAACCTGTTCGAGCGAACGGCAGTTTCCAGACGATCTCGCGAGACCTAACAGCGAGACCAAGTGTCACAGGGAGTAGGCGCACCACAGAAGTTGAACCAGAACCCGTTCTCCTCGATATCGAGGTTCGGCCGCAGCAGGTGTTTCCCGTGGTCGTGAACAACTGCTGTCTTGAGGCATCGATAAAGCCAGGCCCTCGAATGACCCTGCCAACGGGCAGCGTCTACGCTGTGACCTGCGGCCGCCGCATGATCTTCAGTCTTCACACACCGATGATCAACGGTGGCCGCACCCGTCCCCGCAGCGGCCCCTGTCAGTGTGACCGAGCACCTCTGTTGGCCACCCTGAGTGCTTCAGTTGCCCGGGACCGGCACGAACAGGATCATGGCGAGATGACAGACCGCCTCTCTTGTGCACCGCCAACCGTAGTGCGACTCACGGAGTACACGAAGACCGAGCAGATAGAAATCACCGGCGACAGTGTCGATCCCTTCGGTGTCGCAGACGCCGGATTGACGTGACTGCCCAAGGACGATCATTTCGGCATCAGGCAGAAGGGCCGCCTCGTCGCACACGCCGGTCTGCTGCGCCTACCCATATCGATCGGCGGGGCCGGCGCACAGGTGGTGGGCGTCGGCGGGGTGGCTGTTGCGCCTGATCTGCGCGGGCACGGACTGGCACGATTGGTCGTATCGGCGGCCGTGGACCACGCCCGGACGATGGGCCACAGCACGGGCTTCTCTTCTGCCGGCCGCCCCTCGTTCCGCTCTACCAGCGACTCGGCTGGCGAACTGTTGAGCAGGATGTCCACGTCGAACAACCCGCAGGGCCAGTGATAATGCCGCTACGAACCATGTGGACGCCACTGTGCGACGGTGCGAATTGGCCTGCCGGAGAGGTTCGCCTACTCTCGCTCCCCATGTGATCGATGACGCCGGTGAGCACCGTCCCCGGTTCCGCGACCCTCACCAGTGAGCCGTTTCCAACCTGACGGATGGTTGGACGGCACCCCCGGCGGCGGGCATGAAGACAGCTCCTGGTAGACGGGTTCACGACCAAGATCACCAGTCCACCAGGAGCTTTCGCGTGCTTGTCTACCCGTCCGGCATCGATCTGTCCAGGCGCACCCTGCAACACCTCTCCGGTCTTCTCGCAGGTCACCGCCGTCGGATCGGTTCCCGGTGGCGCCGCCTGGCCTGCGGCCGACACCGACAGGCTCTGCTCGTCCTGGCCCACCTGCGCTGCGGCGACACCTACGCCCGCCTCGCCGCAGGTTTCCGCATCGGGATCACCACGGCCTACCGCTACATACGCGAGGCCGTCGACCTCCTGGCCGCCCTCGCGCCCACGCTCGAACAGGCCATGACGACCGTCCGGAAGAAGGCATACGTGATCCTCGACGGCACCGCGCTGCCGACCGACCGCATCGCCGCCGACCGCCCGTACTACTCCGGGAAGAAGAAGCATCACGGGATGAATGTGCAGGTCCTCGCCGATCCCGCCGGACGCCTGATCTGGGTCTCGGACGCACTGCCGGGAGCCACACACGACCTGACCGCGGCACGGGCCCACGGCATTCCCGCCGCCCTCGCCGGGGAGGACATCAAGTGCTGGGCCGACAAGGCGTATCAGGGCGCCGGCCCTGCGATCCGCGTGCCGGTCCGTGGCAAGCACCTGCGCGGCTGGCGCCGACGTCACAACCGGGACCACGCGAAGATCCGCAGCCTCGGTGAACGCGCCATGGCGATTCTCAAGTCCTGGAGGCTCCTGTGATGGGGCTCGTTGAAATTCCCCACCCTGTACTCAGGGATGGGACAGACCTGCTCACCGAGATTCCCCACCCTCGGCGCGCTGACCTGCGGTCGGACGCCACAAGGGAGGGGCCGGCCCCCCGTCGCCCACACCAACCAAGTGGGGAACGAAGAGCTGCCTTGGGGAAATTCACGAAGCCGCATCACCCCGCTGCGGCACCACCCGGATCGCCGTCGCCATCCAAGCCGTCGTCGCCCTCGAACTCGCCACCTGATCAAGATGAAAAAGGCTCCCCCAGGCATCCCGGGCCGACACACTGCTCTATGCCGGGGTGATCCTGGAGCAGGTCAGGGTACTCCTCCCCCGGGTCGAAGCCGCCTGCGCGCAGCGGCCGGCGGCGCACCCCGAGCGTCGCGCCGCCGAGAAACTCATCGAGCACACCGCTGAAGCGGCCGGGCGGCTGCGGACACTGCTGGACGACGAATGCCGGGCACACCACGCTGACCGTCGTGGCGCACGAACACGCCGTACGGGCGGTCGGCGTGGCCGGCGATCAGGTCAGGGCGGTCTTTGGTGACGGTACGCAGGATCTGCCCCCGCAGACTTTGCCGGGTCACGAGTTGCGGTTGCGCGGCTGCCTGCTCCGGTTGTGGCGTCGGGTGGAGGCTGCGGCCGGAGCCCTGCCCGCCCGGTGCGGTCGAGGTCGCTTCGTCCAGGCCCGTGTCTCGGCGGTGTCCGCTGTCCATGGAGCCGAGTTGGGCCGGCGGCCGTCGCTTCGTCCGGTATCGGCGCGAACCCGGCTGAACGGCGTACTCACGTACTGGAGCGGGAGGTGCTTTGATGTCGTCGCTCCGGGATAACGTCCGTCACCACCGCCGCCGGTTGGGGTGGAGTCAACACCAACTCGCCACATCGGCAGGTGTGTCACTCGGGGCCGTACGGAGTATCGAGCAGGGCGGAAACCCGAAGGTCGAGACCATCTACCTGCTGGCGCGTGCCCTCAGTACCACGACATCAAGTCTGTTCGCCACCTAGTCCCCCGAGCCTCTGCGCACTACCGCTGGTGACGGTCCGAAACTGTCCGAACTCCGACAGGCCCTCATGCCTCCCGTGGGATTGCGGTAAGCGCTCTCCGAGTTCGGCCGAGCGCCCGCTCTGGCCGCCATCGAGCGCGACATCGATGACAGTCACAGTCTGTACCACGCCGATCGCTACGACAGCGTGGCCAAGCGGGTGCCGGGCATCCTGCGCGACGCGGAGGCAGCGGTCACTCTCGCCGAGACGGACACCGCCCGTCGCAAGGCCACCGTGGTCCGTGCGAGCGCTTTGCTTCTGGCCGGCAAGTACCTGACCCAGATCCGGCGCTACGACATGGCCTACCACGCGCTGTCGCTGGGGATCCGGGACGCCCGGGATACCGGGCAGAGGCAGATCGCAGCCACCGGCGTCGTCGGCATGGGCTGACTCCTGTTGCGGCAGGACCGATTTGACGAGGCCGAGCAGCTCGCGACAACCACGGCGGAGGAGATCGAACCGCGTATCTCCAGAGCCGCACCGGGGGAGCTCGCCTTGTGGGGGGAGCTCCTTCAGCGCGTCGCGAGCGCAGCCGTGCGGAACAACCGCCCGGACATCGCCAGGAAAGCCCGGCGCATGACGGCAACGGCAGCAAGCGCACTGGGTGTCGAGCATGTCAACTCCGCGAGCACTGGACCACGTTCGGGCCGGTGACAGCGGAGGCGAAAGCGATCGAGGACCTGTCGCTCGTCGGGGATGCGCGAGGTGTGCTTCGGCGTGCCGACGAGGGGGCTGTCGGCCGCAAGGCGCTGAAGAGGCTCGGCCGGCCGAGCGCGAACAACTGGGACCGGCACCGCCTGGACATCGCGAGGGCATACGTCCTGCTCGGGTCGCACCAGGACGGCGTGGAAGAACTCAACACCATCCGGCGCTCGTCCCCGGAGTGGCTCAAACATCAGTCCATGGCCCGCTACATCATGGAAGACATCCTCCGCGGCCGCACGCGAACGCTCACCCAGGACATGCGCGAGATGGCCATCCACCTGGGAGTGTCCGGCTAACGTGTGCGACTTCGTGTCGCACCTTGAGGCGGCTGATCCCGCACTCGACCGCATGACGGGCCTTGTAGTCCTTCCGGTCGAAAGCAGGCGGCCCGCCTGGCGCGGCAGGGGGTCAGGTCTCTTCGCCTCCGGCGTTCGGGGCCGGGCCGCCGAGGCCCTGGGGGTCGGCGGTTGTGGCCGTGGGAGGGTCGGGCAGCGTACGCGCGGAGCGGTCCAGCATGGTGCGGTAGCGGGTGAGCGCGGCGGTCCGTGCGGGTGGGACGGAGGGGGCCAGCACGTTGAGCAGGGCGCGCAGGCGCCGGTGGACCTGGAGGGAGTCCGAGCCGTAGTGGAGGATCTCGGACAGGGCGAGGTCGAGGATTTCCTCCCAGCCGGGGCGCGGCAGGGTGAGGCGGGGGGCGCCCTGGTGGTCGTGGACGGTGGTGGTGCCCAGGGGGCGGTGGGAGAGGCGCAGGAGGACGGCTTCGATCTGGTCGAGGGACTGGACGGCGGTCGTGGGGTCGTTGACGGCGGGTGACAGGGCGCGGATCGCGACGTCCACGAGGAGGCGCAGGCCGTAGGCGGGGTCGTGGTCGATGTGCCGGGAGGGGGCGAGGTGTACGGCGCGGGTGAGGTGGCGGGCGGCGTCGGCGGGGACCGGCCGCGGGGTGATGTGCAGGAGGGGGGTGCCGGGTTCGACGAAGCTGCCGACGGCGCTCAAGCAGGTGATGTGCACATCGTGCCGGGCGGCAATCTCGGCGATGGCGGGGCCGTCGATGTCCTTGACGACGCCGCTGCGGCGGGCGGTGAGCGTGGTGGGGTCGCTGGAGGCGGGGCCGGGCGGTGTCGGGTCCGGGGGCTGCCAGGTGCTGTCGAGTACCTGGTGGAGGCGCAGGCCGACGGCGCGGGCGAGGCCGCCGCCGGTGATCACCTCGCGCAGCGCGGCCAGGGTGCTCAAAGTGGCGCCGGTGGACAGGACGACGAAGACGATGGCCAGGGTGACGGACAGGCGCGGGACGTGGCTCTGGCGGACCTGTGCGAGGACCACCAGGGCGTAGACGGCGGTTCCGGTGAGCGCGCCGAACAGGATCAGGGAGTGTTCGAAGAAGCCGAGGATGCCGGCGAGGCGCGGCGAGGTGTTCTGCACTGACTGGATGACCAGGGTGACCGCGGTCAGGACGAAGCCGGTGAGGGCGATGATGCCCGACGCGATCGCGCCCAGGGTGGCCTGGGCGGCGGCCGCGTCGTAGGAGAGTCCGCCGATGGGGTGGTGGCGTTCGAGGTGCGGCAGCCAGTAGCCGAGGAGAACGGCGCCGGCGATGAGCGCTGCGGCCAGGCCGCGGTTGGGCCAGGTGGCGCGGGGAGAGATGTAGGCGCGCTGCCGCCTGCGACGCATTGGCGTGTCGGGCATGCGGCTCACTCCTGCCGTTGCCGCGCCCCGGGGGGCACGGCGTTGGAGACGGCGTCTGCGACGGTGGCGTGGACGGCCCCTGCGCCGAGCCGGCCGGCGAGGGGGTGGCGGTCGAAGTCGTGGCGGGCCGTTGCGCGCAGTTCGGCGAGGTGCAGGGAACACTGGCGGCGGTCGAGCGCGTAGCGCAGTTCGTCGAGGACGTCCAGGACGGGGACACCGAGGTGGTAGGTGGAGCCCAGATCCAGCACGACGGTGTGCGGCGCGGGTTCGGCTGCCGCGGCGCGGGCGAGGATGTCCTTGCGGACGCGGTCGCCGTTGCCGAAGAAGAGCGCGCCGTCGGGGCGGGCGACGAGCACGCCGGGCTCGGTGGCGGCCTTCGCGTGCCCTCTGATGTCGCCGTAGGTCCGGCTGCCGGGAAGCCGGCCCAGGACCGCCACCCGGATGGTGCTCGCCGCGGCGATGAACAAGACCAGGGACAGGGCGACGGCGAGCAGCAGACCGGGCAGCAGATCGAAGAGCAGCACACCGAACAACGCGGTGAGCGCCACCCACAAGCTGGACCGGTCGGCCCGGGCGTAGCGGCGCAGCTGGCCGGTGGACAGGAAGCCGCGGACGGCGAAGATGACGATCGCGCCGAGCACCGGTTCGGGCAGGTCGGTGAACAGCGGGGTGAGGAACGCCCCGGTGAGGAGGATGAGCACGGCGGCGATCAGGGAGGCGAGCCGGGAGCGGGCGCCGGCCGCCTCGGCGGCGGCGCTGCGCGAGGCGCTGCCGGAGACGGTGAAGCCGCGGAAGAGGCCGGCACAGATGTTCGCCGCGCCGACGGCGGCCATCTCGCGGTTGGCGTCGACCTCGTCGCCGTACTCGCGGCCGAAGCGTGAGGCGATGCTGAACGCCTCGGCGAAGACCACCAGGGCCACGCCGCAGGCGCCGCCGGCCAGGTGCCACCAGTCGGCAGCGGGAATGCCCGGGAGGTGGGGTACGGGCACGGCGGACGGGATTTGCCCCACCACGTCCACGCCGTGGTCCTTCAGCCCGGCCCCGGCCGACACCACGATCGCCACGACCAGGACCAGCAGGGACGCCGGAAGCCGGGGAGCGAAGTACTCAAGCGCGAAAAGCGCCGCGAGCGCCGCGCCGCCGACGGCCAGGGAGGCGAGCGACCAGTGGGGCAGGTGCCGCAGCACCGTGAACAGCCGGGGGAAGAACTGCCCGTCGCCGCTGGACGTTCCGACGATCTTCGCGAGCTGCCGGACGACGATGGTCAGCGCCATGCCGAACAGGAACCCGCCCAGTGCCGGTGTGGCCAGGAAGTTCGTCACGAACCCCAGCCGGGCCAGGCCGGCGGCGAGCAGCACGCCGCCGGCGATCACCGCGAGGGCCGCGGACAGCCCCACCGCCTGCCTCGGGTCCGGGCTGATGTCCGCGACGGTCGCGCCGGACAGCACCGCGGCCGCCGAGGTCGCGCCGATGATCAGGAACCGGGAGCGGCCCACCAGGACGTAGACGGCCAGCGCGACGGGGGCGGCGTAGAAGGCGTTCTGCGGCGGCACACCGGCGATCTGCGCGTACGCCACGCACTCCGGCACGATCAGCGCCCACGCCGTCGCGGCTCCCAGCATGTCGCCGCGCAGGCTCCCGCCGCTCGCCCCGAGCGCCGACCGCACGCGGTCCGCGGTGCTCATGACGCCCTGACGATGACCGCGACGACGAAACCGGCGAGCACCAGCAGCCCGCCCATCACCAGGGCAGGCCCCACGACACGGCCCAGCGGGCGCCCCTGACGCATCCGCGCCTGGCGGGAGCGCCACTGCGCGTAACCGGCCACTGTGACGCAACCGGCCAGGGCCACGAGGTAGCCGGCCAGGGCCAGCCGAAGCCCTCGCGGTGTGACGTCGGTGAGCTTGACGACCGCGAACGCGGCGGCCAGCAGGGCCAGCGCGGTACGGGACCAGGCCAGCAGCGTGCGCTCGTTGGCCATGGTGGCCCGGTAGTCCGGTTCCTCGCCGCGCTGCCACCACCGGCCCGGGCGGGCGCGTCCGTCCTCACCCTTCTCCTCCCCCTCCTGGTCGTGGGAAATCAGCGATCACCTCCGGCCCGCCGGACCGGCGCCTCGCGGGTGCGGCCGGTCATCAGGACAGTCCACTGATCGCGTCGCCGATGTACTTGGTCCCGAGGACGGCCAGCACGGTTGTCATGATCGCCGTGTTGTGCTGCCCGAGCCATTCCCGCCAGCCGGCGAGGACGGCCTCGGCGCGTTCACCGCCGGCCAGGTAGGTGCCGAGCGGCAGCAGCGTGCACAGCGACCCGATCAGCACCATGAGAACCCCCGCGACGGCCCTGCCCCCGGTACCCGCGCCGGAGGCGGCAATGGACACCGCGCCGCCGATTCCCAGTACCAGGTTCTTGGGGTTGGCGACCGCCAGTGCCGCGCCGAGACCGGCGGCCTTCCCGGGAGTGAAGCGGTCGACGGCCCGCATCCACCCCGGGAGCCGCGCCGGCCGGCCCTCGCGCGGACGCCCGCGCCACTGCACCGTGGCCAGCACCAGGAACGCCGCGCCCAGCGCCAGCTTGAGCCAGTACGTCCACCGCGCCGGCCCGCCGGTGCCCTGCGAGGCGTCCCCTCCCGCGCCGACCAGCAGCACGACGGTGACGAGCACAGCCAGCGCCACCATCCACCCGGCCGTGAAGGCCGTGCCGTTCGCCCGCCCCCGCGGCGTGCCCAGCATCAAGATCACCGCGATGAGCGGCAGCGGACTGATCGCAATACCCGCCGCGGACACCAGCATCTGCCCGATCGCATCACCCACGCACCCCGCCCCCTTTCCTCGGCCGCCACCACCGGACATACCGCTCACCAAGATCGGCGCGACCTGCCGCGCCCGCCACCCGGGAGGGCCCGGACGGGTGAGAGGGCGGCTCCGAGCCCGTCACTCCCCACGGACAGGTCCGCTCGTGCGTCGTTGCACCCGACCTTGACAGTGCCCGGTCTTTCGGCGGCGGCCGGATGGTGATGGCCTCCGTGCACGAGGAGATCCCGGAAAGGGCCGGCACCTCGTGCTCGTCACCGGCCGCCAGGTCGACACGGTGCACTTCCCCATCCTGTCCGGACACACCGGGCAGGCCCGTACCGCGAGCCTGCCCGCGACCGAGTTCGCCGAGTTCTTCGGCGACCGGCCGCGGCGGGTCCTCACCTCAGATCGCCGATGCCGCCGCCCGTGCCCCGGGCCGGGGACAGGATGTGACGGGCCGGTTCCAGACCGCGCCCGGCCGACGCCCGGTAGTGTCGACCCGCGACGGTGACCGTTCGACGAGGCTCCTGGTACAGCCCGTGATCTACGACTTCCCGCACGGTATGAAGGGCTGCCACGCCCCGGAAGTGCTCGGGGGGGGGCCGGCCCCCTTTGGTGTGTACCGTCCCGGCGAAAAGACAGACGGGCCATCGCAGGCTGACGCATACGTCACCGCTGTCCCCGCCCCGCGCGACGGGCGCGAGCGGTGAGCGGGATCTGGCGGCAGGTCCTGGCCGCGTACACCACCGACCAGCACGACGAGCGCGACCGCGAGTTGCTGCTCACTCTGGGCGCCGCCGAACTCGCACCCGCCCGCAGCAGCGAGGGCCAGCCCGCCACGGCCGAGGACGTTCAGCACATCGCGCTCCACGAATTCGGTCTCCTGATCGGCGACGCCCAGGCCCGCACCGCGCGGCGGGAACGCCGCACCCGCCACCGGTGACCCAGCCGGACTCGCGCGTTAGACCTGCATGACCACGATGACGCCGCGGCCACTCCCGGTCACCGGCCCCGGCGAAACAGACCCGCCCACCCCGTGTGAGCCGATCTACCAGGCGCTGGCCACGCACTGGGTGGCGGAGGGGCGTGTCGTGCCCGGTCCGGTGGAGCGGGAGTGGGCCATGCTGGCAGGCAGCTGCCCGTGGCCCATCCGATAGAGACCAGCGTGGTGCGGCGGCCATCACCCCCGTCTTCCGCATCACGCTGAACCGGCCGGCAGCCTCGACGACCTGCCCGGCCAACGAGGCTGCCGGACCGGCCGGTCGTGTTGGGCCCCCCTTCCGGCCCGGCAGCCTCAATCCCATGCTTCGCCGGAACCGCCCAGGACGTGGTCTCGTTGACCCGGACGTGGGTGGGTACACCAGAGGTCTTGCCGACGATGAGTCGCCACAGTTCCAGCCCACCGCTGCCGGACCGCCCGGTGGGCCGATCCGGCACGGCGGCCGTCCCGGATCGGCCAGATGTGTGACGGATCCCTGCGTGGGGAGGATGGCCGCGCAGCCATTTCCGACGGACGGAGAATCGATGAGCGGCAACGTCAGGGAGCTGACCGACAGTTCCTTCGCGGGCCAAGTGCTCGAAGTCGAGGGGCCTGTGCTCGTCCACTTCTGGGCCGAATGGGCCGGACCGTGCAAGATGCTCGCGCCTATCCTCAAGGAAGTCGCGCCCCAGTACACGGGCAGGCTTACCTTCACAGCGCTGAACATCGACCAGAATCCCGCCACAGCGCCCGCGCACGACGTCCGGGCTGTCCCGACGCTCCTCCTCTTCAAGAACGGCACCGTGACGGCAACCAAGGCCGGCGCCGTGTCGAAGACCGCGCTGACGAACTTCCTCGACGCGAACCTGTAACAGGTCGGCGGGCGCAGCACCGTCAACGACGAGGCGACAGCCACCTGCGCGGTTCTGGCCGGTCTGAGCTTGCACTACCGACCTGCCCCGACCTGGGACCGCCCGGGAAAAAGCTCGAGCTCAGGTCAGGGGGTGATGATGGAGAAGTCCGGGTCGCCGGGGTCGAGGAGGCCCGCCAGGCGGGCGAGGACCGATGCCTGGCCGGTGACCTCGATGCCCGCCTTCGCGAGAGCGTCGGCCCTGAGTCCTCCCGTCGCGAGCGCCGGGAGGGCTCGTGCCGTCGTCGTGAGTGTGGCGTCCGCGTCACCGCGCTGGGCCGCCGAGTTGTAGGTGAGTGCGCCGTTGGCCAGCCGCAGGCGGTAGCGCCGGTCGGTGTCGGTCAGGACGATGTCGATGGTCAGTTTCTCGTCCCATGCCTTGGGGCCGTCGATCTGGATGGCGATGGCGTCGAAGAGCATCTCCGGGGTGAGGGCGGACATGACGTCTGCGGACGCCGTGACGGTCGGTGTGCCGAACTTCCCCTCGCGCAGTTCGGTGGCGCCCGAGAGGTAGATGTTGCGCCACACGCCGTTCTCCGCGCCGTAGCCGAGCTGCTCGAAGGTGTCCGCCAGGAGCTCGCGTGCCGCCGTGTGGTCGGGCTGGGCGAACACGACGTGGCTGAGGATCTCCGCGCTCCAGCGGAAGTCGCCCTCCTCGAACGCGGCACGGGCCTTGTCGACGACCGCGTCCGCGCCTCCGCCGAGTGCGACGTACCGCTTGCCCTGCTCGACGGGCGGGTGCTGCCACAGGTGCGCCGGGTTGCCGTCGTACCAGCCCATGTAGCGCTGGTAGATCGCCTTGAGATTATGGCTCACCGAACCGTAGTAGCCGCGGGCGTGCCACGCCCGTTCGAGCGCGGGCGGAAGTTTGAGGTCCTCCGCGATCTCGGTGCCGGTCCAGCCCTTGTTGATCAGGCGCAGGCACTGGTCGTGCAGATAGGCGTACAGGTCGCGCTGCTCGGAGAGGAACGTCACGACGCGCTCGTTGCCCCAGGTGGGCCAGTGATGGGACGCGAAGACCACCTCCGTCTCGTCGCCGAAGAGGTCGATGGTCTCGGTGAGGTAGTTCGACCATGCGTGCGGGTCGCGGACGAGCGCACCGCGCAGGGTCAGGAGGTTGTGCAGCGTGTGGGTGGCGTCCTCCGCTGCGCACAGCGCCTTGTGGTCGGGGAAGTACACGAGGATCTCCGCCGGGGCCTCGGTCCCGGGGGCCATCTGGAAGATCATCCGGACGCCGTCGACGGTCTCGGTCTGACCGGTCTCGGTGACGTCCAGCGTCGGGGCGATGAGCGTGATGTCGCCGGTCGCGACGGTCTGCGCGAGACCGGTGCCGAGCGCGCCTCGGGGGCTGCGGGCCAGAGCCGCACCGAACATGTACGCCGAGCGCCGGGCCATCGCGGTTCCGGCGTAGACGTTCTCCGACACGGCGTGCTCCGTGAACTCCGCCGGGGCGATGACCGGTACACGGCCGGCGTCTACGTCCTCCTGCGTCGTGACTCCGCGGACACCCCCGAAGTGGTCCACGTGCGGATGCGTGTACAGCACGCCGGTGACGGGCCGGTCGCCGCAGTGCTCGCGGTACAACGCGAGCGCGGCCGCCGCTGTCTCCTGCGTGACCAGGGGGTCCAGCACCAGGACCCCGGTGCTGCCCTCGATGAACGTGACGTTCGACAGGTCGAACCCCCGCACCTGGTAGATACCGGGTACGACCTCGAACAGCCCTTGGATCGCGTTGAGGGTCGACTGGCGCCACAGGCTCGGGTTCGCGGTGTCCGGCGCGTCACCCCGCAGGAAGTCGTAGGTGTCGTTGTCCCAGACCACCGCGCCCTCGGCGTTGGTGATGGCGTTCGGGGACCGCTTCCCGAGGAAGCCGCGTTGCGCGTCCTCGAAGTCCTGCGTGTCGGAGAACGGCAAGCTGTTCAACAGAGCCTGATTCCGGCTGACGACGGTCGGCGAGACAGGCTTGGGCGTCATGGGCATAGCACCCATACTGGCCACATTGGCCTGTCTCCGCACGCCGAGCCGCCTGGCCCGTACCGGAACGCACCACGACCACCGAGACGGCCCGCTACGGCACCACCACCGCCCAAACCGGGACCGGATCCACCCCGGCTGACCCGCCGCACCTGCTGGCTCGACCTGATCAGATCCGACCCGTTTGAAGGGCAGGACAAGCTCAGTGCGCGCAGTCAGGGCCCGGGCGGCCGCCCGGGCCGCCGCGCTCCTGGCCTGCCCCGGCCACCGGGTGATACAGCGCAGAAGAGTCCTGCCGGCGACCCCGGCCGGTGTGAGGTCAGCGGGCGTGGTCGGTGAGGCCCTGTCCGCTGCCTTATCGCGTGGCCGGGATCGGGGGGCGGTAAATGGCGAGCAGGGCCATGTCGTCTTCGGTGAGTCCGCCGCTGAAGTCCTGTACGTCGTCGACGAGGGTGCTGAGCAGTCGGGCGGGGGTCGGGAATGTCCGGCCGGTCAGCCTGGCTGCCGGGTCGTAGAAGGTTCCGGTCGCGTCCCGGGTCTCGGAGAGGCCGTCGGTGTACAGGAGCAGTGTGCTGTCCGGGGGAAACTCCCAGGTGTCGTGCCCGCCGGACGACGGGGCGAGTTCGAGCAGGCCCAGTGGCAGCCGGAACGTGCTGGGCATGAGGGAGGTGACGCTTCCGCCTCCGCCGAGGAGCAGTGGCGCGGGGTGGCCGCAGTTGAGGATGCGTACGACCTGGTGGCCGATGGGGATTTCCACGAGGACGCAGGTGACGAACGTTTCCTCATCGGTGTTGTCCCGGTCCGTGCGGTCCCGCACGAGGGCTTCCTCGAGCCGCCCTGCCACCCTGGACAGTGTCTCCTCCTGCTCGGAGGCTTCCCGGAAGGCCCCGAGGACGACGGAGACGGTTTCGATGGCGGCCATGCCTTTTCCCCGGACGTCGCCCATCACCAGGCGAATGCCATGGGGGGTGGAGCGGGCGCCGTAGAGGTCGCCGCCGATCAGCGCCTCGCGCTGGGCTGCCTGGTACCGGGCGGCCACACGCAGCCCTGCCACGTGCTTCGACGGAGTGGGCAGTACGGCGCGCTGGGCGGCCTCGGCCACCTCGTGTGCCGAGGTGAGCCGCTCGCTGCTCAGGCGCACCAGGACGTTCACCAGCGCGGCGATGGCCGTGGCGAAGGCGATCGTGGTGAGCTGCGGCGCCATGCTCTGCACGACGGAGTCCTCTCCCCTGATGTCCGCCACGAACCGGAGCGTGGCGGCGGAGACGAAGGCCGCAACTCCGAAGGCGACCGTTCTCCCCAGGCTGAAGACCGGTGCGGCGATCAGCGGCGCGGCCACGAAGAACGGCGAACCGTTGAGACGCACGGGCGTGAGGAACTGGAAGACGATCCCGACGAGCAGCAGGACCACGGGCAGCAGACGGGACAGCCGCCAGAGATACGAGACCGGTGAGAACGAGGGCTCGACGACGGCCCTGGCGGAGCGGCCGGCGACCTTCTTCTTCACGTGCTCCTCCAGAAAATCGTGGAGCCGGCACCTGGGCCGCGCTCTGTGACACTGCGGAACCGCTGGTGACCAAACCTGACCAAGGCCGCAGACAGCCCGCACGCATGCCCCCACGCCGGAGGAGAAGGCCCAGAACTCCCCGGGCACCGACGCCACTCCTTGACCGCAAACGGAAAAAGGGCATTTAGGCACATAGTCGCTTTAGTGAGCTAAGTTACCGTATAAACGGCTCTGCCATCGAGCACCGCGGCACGCACGAAAGACAACGTCGGGGCCGCCGAGCCATACCTGCGCAGCGTCGCAGCCCGCAAGGGAACGAACCCCGTGTGCTGCCCTTGTGGCAGGTGGCAGGATTGAATGAATCCGACACGCTGCTGCTTCTTACGACGTGGTCGGCTATTGAAGATCGGGGCCAGGGTTGTGTGGCTGGAGGATCCGAGGTGCTGACAGGTAGCGGGGTTCGGCCGCTGGTGAACGCCGATCCTTCGGCAGGACCTGCACGTATCCTCCGGACATGGTTGATCACCGCTCGGTCGATGTGGGAGGGATCCGGCTGGCCTATCAGGTGTCGGGTCCGCTGGACGCTGCCCCGCTCGTCCTGTTGCACGCGTTGGGCGAGGACGTCACCGACTGGGACGCGGTGGCACCTGCCCTCGCCCGCAGCCGACGGGTATACGCTCTCGATCTTCGCGGTCACGGCCAAAGCGATTGGCCAGGGAACTACTCCCTTGAACTCATGCAGACCGATGTGCTCCGGTTCCTGGAGGCACTGGGGCTTGGCCGGGTGGACCTGATCGGGCACTCCATGGGCGGGGTCGTGGCCTACCTGCTCACTCAGGAGCATCCGCAGCGGGTGAGCCGGCTCGTCCTGGAGGACGTTCCGGTTCCGCGTCCCCGGGAGCCGACCACCCCGACCAGGCCGGACGGCGACCTGGCCTTCGACTGGGAGATGGTGCTGGCCGTCCGGAGGCAGATCGACCTGCCTGACCCGAGGTGGCTGGAGCGGCTCAGCCAGATCACCGCCGAGACTCTCGTGCTGGCGGGCGGTCCACGCAGCCATGTGCCCCAGGACGGCATCGCCGAGCTGGCCCGCCGCATCCCCCGCGGACACATGGTCACCATCCCGGTCGGACACCTGATCCACCACGCAGCGCCCAAGGCGTTCGCCGAGGCGGTTTCGGCGTTCCTCTTTTCGGGGGAGGACTCCCGTCCCGCCCGTCAGCCATGAGCCCGACGTCCCCGGCCGTGACGTGAAGGAGGCCGCACGGGTTCTTCGAGTGTGACCAAGAAGTGGGCCCGTGCGTCCTTGTCCCATCCTGCCTTCACCGGCCTCTCCCGTGCACATCTCGGCGCTTTGATCGAGGAGTTGGCCAAACCGTGGCAGGCGCGACGCGAGTCCGCGCTGCGTGACCGCCGTGGTGGGGAGCGCCGTCGGCAGGCCGGGGCCGGGCGCAAGCACGAGCTGGTGTTCACCGACCGGGTGCTGGTCATGCTGGTCCACCTGCGCACCCAGCTTCCGCACGCCGCGCTCGCCGAACTGTACGGGGTGGGCCGCTCCACCATCACCGAGGCCATTGGGGAACTCCGGCCGCTGCTCGGCGACCGAGGTTTCGCCGTCCCCGACCGGCCCGGTCTGCGGCTGCGAACTCTCGCCGATGTGTTCGCCTACGCCGCTGCTGAGGGGGTCAAGCTGCGGATCGACGGTACCGAGACCCAGGTCCGCCGCCCCCGGGCCCACCGGCCCGGCCGCTGCGCGTTCGTCTCCGGCAAGAAGAAGCAGAACACCGTGAAGACCACCACGATCAGCGACGGCCAAGGCCGAACCCTGTGGTCCGGGGCCGACCGGCCCGGAAGAATGCACGATCAGACCGCGATGCGCACCGAGGGCATCGCCGAGCAATTCCGTGCACTTTGCGCAGGTAGGCGACCAGCTTGCGCAGCGACCAGCGGGTGAACGGCTGGCCGAGCTTGACCGGGCGGGTGGTGGCCGTCGCGATGACGAAGTCCTCGTCGTCAGGGCTGAGTTGGCGGGGACGGCCTCCCGCCCACTGAGGGTCCAGGGAGGCCAGGCCGATCTCCTTGAAGCGGTGGATCACATCGCGCACGGTGTCCTCGTCGGCCTGGACCAGCCGAGCGATCACCGGGACGCGGTTCCCGCCGGCCGAGGGCAGCAGCATCATCGCCCGCCGGTAGCGCACCGAACTGGTGCTGCCCCGGCGCACGATCTGCTGCAGCTTCTGCCCCTCCTGGTCGGTCAGTCTGCGCACACGGACGGGCTCGGCCACCGCGCCTCCAGCGGTCG
This sequence comes from Streptomyces sp. NBC_01508, assembly GCF_045040315.1. Taxonomy (NCBI): domain Bacteria; kingdom Bacillati; phylum Actinomycetota; class Actinomycetes; order Kitasatosporales; family Streptomycetaceae; genus Streptomyces; species Streptomyces sp. NBC_01508. The sequence goes on from NZ_CP109419.1 coordinate 1,694,360, forward strand.
GATCGGACGTCACCGCACATCCAACCGCCACGACCACCAACCCGGCGAACCTACGCGGTCAGAGGACTAGGGCGTGTTGCGAAAGTAGCGCCGTCCGCCCGAAGGGCGGGGCCGACGGCGTCTGGTGCGTGCGATCGCAAGGCGGAGGATCGTTCTCGTACTGGACGTACTTGGATGATTCCGACAACGCGGCGAGTGCGCGTGCCAGGCGTCGTCGGCCAGGCGGGACTTTCGAAACACGCCCTAGCGCTCCGCCGTGACCGTGCAACGGGTTGCACGGCAGTGCCCGAAGACTCGCATCTTGAGCGCGGATCGGCATACGAGCTTCGGTACCAGGCCCCCGGGCAACCCAGCGGTAGTGTTCGCCCCCGCGGGCTGACCGCACACGCTGATCACCCGAGTAGCAGGGTGAGGGCGACGGACCATAGCGCGGGGTCGCCGGTTCACCAAACCGGCGAACCCGCGGATCATTGATAGTCCACCGCCACGATCTGCCCGTACGTCGAAAGGCACCATCCGACGACCACCAATCAAACCGCGAAACGCTCACGGCCAGGGTGCCGTCGAGCGATCACGCGGCTGCGTAGCTCGCCCGGAACAGATCCCGCGCCCGCTCCACGTCCCTCGGCGTGCGGAGCCGCACCTCCAGGTCGCCCGTCCCGTGGTGGCCGAGCCCCGTCACATCCCGGGTGAACCCGGGAACGAGGTCGACCCTCTTCGGGTCGGCCTTGAGGTAGACGAGGAGCTTGCTCCGCTGAGGCAAGCAGACGCACGCGAAGTTCCGCAGGCGCTGATACGCCCGGTACTGCTTGCGCTGGATGCGTTTCACACCGTTCCCCAGGTCCAGCAGCGCCTCGTCAACCGCATCCGCCAGCTCGACCAACGACGCACCCTGCACGTCGGCTGCCGCCCATGCGACCGCCTGCCGGCGCGCACGCCGCGGTGCCTGTGTCCCACCGCTCACGGACGCCACGGTCTCCAGGCCGAGCAGGTCGCTGCCGAAGAGTCGGTAGCGGACCAGGTCGATCGACCGGCGGTGCTCGCGTACGGCGTGTACGTCGTAGCGCGTGAAGTCGCCGGCGATACAGATCAGGCGCGGCCCGCTCCACAGCACCTGGGACGCGGCCGTGCTCCCGAGCCGGTCGCGGACCAGGTGCTCGAACTCGCGGCGGTGGTCCACCAGCCACGAGAGATAGAACAAGCCCTGATTGATGACCTGTTTTCTGACTACTGGCGCAGTTTTCGCAGGTCAGTGACCTTGTGGCGGAGACATCGTTGTGTCGGCCATGGAGGCATCTCGAGACCTGGCGAGCCTGTCCGTCCCCCTGGTCGGGGAACTGGTGGCCATGGATGATCCGGCGGAGCCCTACCGGCTAATCGATCCTGCCAGAGAACCGGTCGAGGGGGCTCGCGCCTTCCTAAGCGACCTGCGGGGAGCCGGCCGTTCGGCGGCGACGGCCCATTCCTACGGGATGGACTTGCTGCGCTGGTTCCGCTTCCTCTGGGCTATCGAGGTGCCGTGGGACCGAGCGAGCCGGATCGAGGCGAGGGACTTCTCCCGCCGGCTTCAGGTCGCCGGGCAGCCGAGGCGTACGCACTGGCGACGCCCGAGCGAAGCGGGCCGGTGGGCCGCAGGGGGCAAGGCGTACGCACCGTCGGTGCGGGCACACAGCGAGACAGTGCTGCGGAGTTTCTACGACTACCACCGCGACATCGGCACCGGGCCGGTCCTCAACCCGTTCCCGCTGGACCGAGCACGACGCGGCCGGCGGGCTCATGCCCATCGCAACCCGATGGACCCGGCCCGTAACGAACGCGCCGGGCTCTACCGGCCGAGAGTGCCCACCAGGGTGCCTCGCAGCGTCCCTGACGAGCAGTTCAACGAGATCTTCACCCGGCTTCCTTCGCACCGGGACCGGGCCCTGGTTGCCTTCTACGTCTCCACCGGTGCACGTGCCAGCGAACTGCTCAGCACCTGGCAGGCCGGCGTTGATCCGGGGCGCCAGCTGATCTCGGTGGTCCGCAAGGGTACCGGCGAGGTCCAGGAACTTCCTGCCTCGACCGATGCGTTCGTCTGGCTGCGGCTCTACCAGTTGGAGATGGACGATGCGATCCCGCGCGGGCGGCGTCTCCCGCTGTGGTGGACCCCGCGCTCGCCGTCGAGGCCGTTGACCTACCACGCGGTTCACCACATGTTCGAACGGGCGAACGCCAAGGCAGGAACTTCCGCGTCGCTGATGCGCTGCGGCACACTGCCGGATATCGGATGGCCGAGGACCCCAGTCTCCCTCTCACAGATGTCCAATTCGTCCTTGGTCACGCTCAGTTGACCACGACGCAGCTTTACCTCAAGGCTCGGGAATTGCATCAGATGGGAGCGTTCGCGCTGGTCGCCTGATGGACGAGCACCTCGATCCTACTCGTGCATGGTCCCAACTACCCTTTCCGGCCTGGAAGTTTGGCAGAACGATCCCTTCTGATGCATGATTTGAGCATCAGAAGGATCGACTCGTGATGCGAGGACCGGGTACGGAGTTGGCCGGATCGGCCAATCTGGAGCTCATCTCCGGGCGGCTGCGCTTTCGGCCCGAGGACACGGCGTGGGAAGCGACCCTGAACGGTTGGAGGTCGCAGCAACAGGCCCGCAACCTCAAGAAGGGCACGTACGAGCCGCGCGAGAAGTTGGTACGCGCCTTCCAGACGTACACGAACGAATACCCGTGGCTCTGGACGCCGGCCCACATGGACGAGTGGTCGGCCAACCTGACCTCGGAGAAGAGCCTCGCGCCTTCGACGGTGCGTGGCTACCAGGGCACGGTGCGACTGTTTTCCGAGTACCTCATCGACCCCCGCTACGACTGGGCGCTGGTCTGCGAGGAGCAGTTCGGGACGTATCCCGTGGCGGTCTGCCACGAGTGGAACACCATCTCGCACCTTCAGGGCTACGAGGGCGACCCCGAGGCCCGCCCGTTCACGCGCGAGGAACTTCCGGAAACGAGCCGAAGCTCCCCGACCCCTTCGGCCGCTACGTGATCACGACGTTCGTGAAGGGCGCGAACATGGGCCCGTACGAGGCCGCCCGGCACATCCCCGGCGTGAGCGGCCACGAGCTGTCGTACACGGCGAACCGGCACTTCTCGATCGTGCCGCTGAACGAGGCGATCGCCGACCTGGTCAACGCGCACGCCCAACTGGACATCTCCCAGGCGTGGGGTGACGGCACCGCGGTGGCCGCCGACGGTACCCACATGGACACCTACCTCGACAACCTGCTCGCCGAGACGTCCGTCCGGTACGGCAAGCCGGGCGGGATCGCCTACCACCACATCTCGGACACCTACATCGCGCTGTTCACGCACTTCATCCCGTGCGGGGTATGGGAGGCCGTCTACATCATCGAGGGCCTGCTGAAGAACACCTCCGAGGTGCAGCCGACCACCGTGCACGCGGACACGCAGGGCCAGAGCTTCCCGGTGTTCGCACTGGCCCACCTGCTGGGCTTCGACCTGATGCCCCGCATCCGGAACTGGAAGGACTCCACCTTCTACCGGCCCAGCAAGCAGAGCGAGTACGTGCACGTCGACGCCCTGTTCGGCGAGCCCGGCAAGAACGTCATCGACTGGGACCTGATCGAGTCCCAGTTCCGGCACCTCATGCGGGTGGCCGTCTCGGTGCGCGAGGGGGCGATCTCCTCGTCCACGCTGCTCAAGCGGCTGCGGTCGGGCTCCAAGAAGAACGCCACCTACGCCGCGTTCCGCGAGGTCGGCCGTGTGATCCGCACCGTGCAGCTGCCGCGCTACCTCACCGACGCGCCGCTGCGCCGGCGGGTGACCGCGGCGACGAACAAGGTCGAGTCGTTCAACCGGTTCTCCCAGTGGATCGGCTTCGGCAACCGCGGGGTCATCGCCGACAACGACCCGATCGAGCAGAAGAAGGCGATGAAGTTCAACGCCCTGCTCACGAACGCGGTGATCTTCCACAACGCCCTGGACATCGCGGAGATCGTCCGTCAGCTGCTGGAGGAGGGCTGGAAGATCGACCCGGAGGACCTGGCCCACATCTCGCCGTACCTGACCGAGCACATCAACCGGTTCGGCGAGTACAGCACGCACGAACTCGGCATCCAGCCCGACGCGTACGACCCGAAACTCGACGTCGACTTCACCCCGCTGCGCGAGCAGGACCTGACCGCCGCCGGCCTCGGCCAGGCCGCTTGACCGCCCGCCCCAGAGTCTTCTCCCTCGTGTGCACTGGCCGTACAGCCGAAGCGGCACCCGAAGCCACCTCTTATGGCTTCGGGTGCCGCTTGTCCGGCCGTGCTATGTCAGGCACGGGTAGGTGCGATGCAGGGGGTTGAGACTGGTAAGGGCCGTTGATCATGTAGTCGGTGTCCTGGATACTTGGTCATCTGCGTCCGTCATAGGTGTTAACGACTGTGATCGCCAGCCAAGCGCCGCGAGGCAGGCACCGGTTCGTCGGCAGGCCCCAGGGGGTGGCGGGCGGCGGTCAGTGGTCGGGTTTGTCCAGGGGGCGGGATCTGGCGCGTACGTGTACGCGTTCGCCTTGGCGGCCGAAGAGGCTGAGGATCTCGACGGGGCCGTCACCGGTGCTGCCGAACCAGTGCGGCAGCCGCGTATCGAACTCGGCTGCCTCGCCCGCGTTCAGTACCAGGTCATGACCGGGCAGGGTCAGGCGCAGACGCCCGGAGAGGACGTAGAGCCACTCGTAGCCCTCGTGGGTGCACGGTTCCGGTGTGCTCCGGGTGGCCGGGAGCACCATTTTGAAGGTCTGCAGCGGGCCTGGCTGCCGAGTGAGCGGCAGGACGATGTTGCCGTTCACGCGCTGGGGCGTGAGGCGGATGCGGGGGTCGCCGACTTCGGGGGCGCCGATCATTTCGTCCAGGGGGACCTGGTGGGCCTGGGCGATGGGGAGCAGGAGTTCCAGGCTGGGGCGGCGCTGGCCGGACTCCAGGCGGGACAGGGTGCTCTTGGAGATGCCGGTGGACTCGGCGAGCGCTGCCAGGGTGACGCCGCGCTGGGTGCGCAGGCGCTGGAGGCGGGGGCCGACTTCGGCGAGGGCTCGGGTGATGGCGGGTGAGTGGTCCACGCTTCCTATTGCACATCCTCGTCCCGGAAATGGCAACAAATGTTGCTCTGGGCGGGCGGTGATCGCAGCCTGTGGGCGGAGGTGGTCACCGTGAACGATGTGATCGACGGAAGCAATACGAAGAACAACGACGCACGGAACGATTCCGTGTACGACGTGGTGGTGGTCGGTGCGGGGGCCGGTGGGCTGAACGCGGCCCTGGTACTGGCCCGGGCCCGTCGGCAGGTGGCGGTGGTGGACGCCGGGGAACCGCGCAACGCCCCAGCCGCCCATATGCAGGGCTTTCTGTCCCGGGACGGAATGTCTCCGGCGGCGCTGTTGGAGGTGGGCCGGGCGGAGGTGGCCGGGTACGGAGTGGACCTGATCGAAGGCCAGGTGGATCACATCGATTCCGGCTTTCTCGTGCGCCTGGCCGGCGGCCCGGTGCTCAAGGCCCGCCGGGTGCTGGTGGCCACCGGGCTGCGCGACGAGCTGCCCGCGATCCCCGGCGTCCGCGAGCGGTGGGGCAAGGACCTGCTGCACTGCCCGTACTGCCACGGGTACGAGGTCCGCGACCAGCCGATCGGGGTGCTCGGCACGGGGCCGGGCTCGGTGCACCACGCGCTCCTGCTGCGGCAGTGGTCGGACGACGTCGTCCTCTTCTCCCACACCCTTGATCTGACCGGCGACGAGCGCGAGCGGCTCGCGGCCCGCAGTGTGCGCGTCGCAGACGGCATGGTCAAAAGGCTGGTGGTGGACGAGGACCGGCTGCGCGGGGTCGAGCTGGCCGAGGGCCGGGTGGTGCCCCGTAACGCGGTGTTCGTCGCACCGCGCATGGTGCCCCGCGATGGCCTCCTGACGGGCCTGGGCTGTGAGCGGGACAAGAGCGGCTGGGTGATCACGGACCGCTCGGGCCGCACCAGCGCGCCCGGGGTCTGGGCGGTGGGCAATGTCGCCGATCCGCGGGCACTGGTCGTCACCGCGGCCGGCATGGGCGCGGCGGCCGGCTTCGCCATCAACCACCACCTGGTGGACGAAGAAACCGAACGGGCCGTCGCGGACCGTCGCACGGCAACCGCCCCGGCCGCCGCCCTCCTGTCCCCGCCCTCGCGCTAGAACTGCCGAATCCATCACCCCCGAAGGACTCCGAACCATGCCCGCAGAGCCCGTGGACGCCCTCCCTCACATCGTGTCCCCCGCTGGCAGTGAAGACATGAGAGCGAAGGAGGACCCCGGCGAGCCGCCTCGGACGTCTCTCGCGTTCGCCGTGCTCGCTGTCGTTCAGGCGACACTGATCTTCACCATCACCCTGATCGCTGTCCCGCTGCCGGACATCGGACGCGAGTTCGGCCTCGGCCCGGCGGACCTGGTGCTGGTCAACGCCGCGTATGGGCTGCCCTTCAGCGGACTGCTCCTGTTCGGCGGGCGGCTCGCGGACCGCTACAACGGGCGCCGGATGTTCATGACGGGGCTGGTGGTATTCGGTCTCGCCTCCGCGACGGCCGCGTTCGCTCCCGCCTTCGAGGCTCTGGTGGCGGTGCGCTTCACTCAGGGCATCGGCGCGGCGATGGCCGCCCCGGCGGCCCTCGCCGTGCTGCGCGCGCTGTACCCCGCGCCGGCCGCGTTCGGCAGGGCGATGGCCACCTGGGGCGGCGTGTCCGTGCTCGGTGCGGCTGTCGGCGCCGTCGCCTCCGGCGCGATCACGACCTGGGTGTCGTGGCGGTGGATGTTCGCCGTACCCGTCATCGTCGCCATCCTCGCCCTGGCTGTCGCGCGGCGGCTGCTGCCGTCCGGGCCCGCCGGGACGTCCCGGCCCCGACCCGGTCTCGACCCCGCAGGGGCCGTGCTCGCCACCCTGGGCATCTCCGTCGGCAGTTACGGCCTGATCGTCAGCGGCGATCACCCCTGGACCTCGGCCACTGTGCTCGTCCCGTTCACCGCAGGCGCCGTACTGCTCTCGGCATTCCTCGCGGTCGAGCGCCGGGTCCGTCAGCCGCTGCTGCCGCCCGGGTTCATCAGGAAGCCGAGCCGCGTCCTCGGGCTCACCGGCATCCTCCTGGCGTCGGCCGGCACCGGAGTGGTGACCTTTCTGCTCTCCCTCTACCTCCAGCAACAACACCACTGGACACCGCTGGCGACAGCCGGCGCGTTCATACCCTTCACCGTCGCCCTGATCGCGACCAGCCGCGCGGCGGGAATGCTGGTCGGACGATTCGGAGCGGTCCGCGTCACTACCGCTGGTCTCCTCGTAGGCGCATCCGGACTCGCGCTTCTCGCCGGCATCGACCACGACACCACCTTCGCCCTCGGCCTCCTGCCCGGCCTCGTTCTCCTGCCCGCCGGCACCTCCCTCATCTTCTCCGGAGCGGCCGTCCTGTCCACGGCGGACGTACCCCCGCACCAGACCGGCCTGGCAGGCGGCACCATGAACACCGCCATGGAACTCGGCCCCACCGTCGGCCTCGCGGCACTCATGTCCGTCGCCGCAACACAAACCGACACGGTCACCGGCTACGCCTGGGCCTTCTCCACCGCCGCCGCCATCTACCTGGCCGCCGCACTCGCCGCACTCATGCTGAACCGCCGCACCACCCTCACCGCAACACGCGATCCCTCATAGCTGACCGTTCGCAGGTTCAGCCGCAGAGGTGCGACCTTTCGACCGACGGCGCGCTTGGTGGGGCGACACGTGTACTTGCCCCGGCCTCACCGGACACGTGCGGGTGACGGCCCCGCCCCCGCCAGCTGCTTGCCGCAGTAAACACCGGATCTACTGCGGCGGAGCCCCTGCCGTGATCACCGCGACCTGTGGCGGACCAATCCGGCCGCCGGAGCGAGGTGTACGCATTTACTGCGGCAGTGCCGGAAGGGCAGGGCGGGCGTGACAATCGAACCAGTGACCGAACTCGGGACAGGTGGCGCGCTTCGGCTGCCGCGGGCCCGCGTCGCGCCCATGTCCGGCCCCTCTGGCCACGTACACCGCGGCGGTCGAGCGGTACCTCACCGGCGCGGGCATCGCGAAGTCCTCCGCGCGGATCTACCGGATCTCGCTCACGACGTGGGGGTGGATGCTCGCCGGCGAACCGGCGCCGACTGGACCCGCCCGCCGGGGCGCGAAGCCGCCCGTCTTCCCCGTCGCCGCGATCGACGACCCGGCGCTGCCGGAGGTGCTGGCCGAGCTGGCGGCAGCGCGGGCGGACGAGATGGACGCCGACACCGTCAACCGGGAGCTGTCCATCGCGCGCAAGGCGATCGGCTGGTGGCAGCGCCAGGGCTGGATCGCCTGCGATCCGACGATCGGCATCGAGCGTCGGCCGGCGCCGCCGGACCGCACCAAGGCCCTGGCGGAGAACCAGATCGCCGCCCTGTGGCGCCTCGACGTCGCGCTGCGGGAGAAGACGCAGTGGAAGATGCTCTACGAGTCCGCCGCACGGGCCGACGAGGTGCTGTGCCTGAACGTGGAGGACCTGTACCCGCAGGACAAGCGCGGCAGGATCACCGCCAAGGGCGGGGCGACCGAGTGGATTCACCGCAGTCCGGCACCGCCCAACTGCTGCCCCGCCTCATCGCCCGCCGTACGCGCGGCCCGCTGTTCCTCACCGACCGCAAGGCCCCGGCCGGAACGCCGACGCTCGACGTGTGCCCAGAGACCGGCCGGGCCCGGCTCTCCTACCGCCGCGCTGAGGAGATCTTCGAGGAGAACACCCGGCTGCTGGCCAACCCCCTCGCCTCACCCGACGACATCGAGGATCTGGACGGCTGGACGCTTCACCGGCTACGTCACAGTGCACTGACGCACGACGCGGAGGACGGCACCTCTACCCCGATGCTGCTGGCCCGCTCCCGCCACGCCTCCGTCCGCTCCCTGGAGCGATACGCCCGCCCCGGCGTCGACTCGGTCGCCCGACACGTCGCCGAACGCGACCCTGCCGCCCGCCGCCGCAGGTGAGTCCGAGGGCATCAGAACTTCAAGATCATCCCGTTGCCCCTTTGGCGCGTATCTCGGTCACACCCCGGGTTGCTCCGGAGGTGAACGCTGAGTTGATTCTCGGGGCTCTGGAGCGTGCCCACCAGCGCCCGATCGGGCGCCGCCAGATCGCTGCCGCTGCCATCGAGCGTCCCGAACTCCTCACCGGCGAGGGCGCGTCGGCACCGATTCAGGGGGTTCTGCGGTTCCTCGAAGAGTTGCGCGCGGCCGGGGCCGCGTCGGTGGTCGTCCCGCCGTGCCCCAGCTGCGGTCGCGCCAACCCGCTGAAGCGTCCGCTCGGAGCGGTACGCGTGTGCGGCAACTGCGCGGCGAAAGCGGGGGCCTCGCTGTGCTCCCGCTGCAACAAGCAGAAGCCGATCGGCCATTGCGACGAGAACGGCGACCCCTTCTGCAGCTCCTGCTGGGCACGTGACCCGAGGAACCTGGAGACCTGCGCCGGATGTGGAACTCGGCGCCGCGTGTACGGACGGACCGCTGCCGGCCCGATCTGTTTGCAGTGCCGCCCGCGGACCGAGCGTGTGTGCGGCATCTGCGGACGCACTGGCCGGGGCACCATCTCCCGAGCCACCGGAAAGCCTCTGTGTGACCTGTGCAAGGGGCACTGGATCGTCTGCTCCAGGTGCGGTGACGGCAGCCTCGTCCGAGGCGGGACGCTCAAGGAGCCGCTGTGCGCCCGCTGTGTCAACCCCGATCCGGACTTCTGGAAACGGTGCCGCATCTGCAGCACGACGTGGCAGCTGACGACCGCTCCCTGTACCCGGTGCAGTCTCGACGCCCGTCTGCGCAAGGTCTTCGCGGCCGACGACGGCACCGTCGCACCCGAGCTCGACCGGCTTCGTGAGCGCCTGGTCCAGGTCGACCGTCCGGTCTACGCGCTCACCTGGCTGCGGAAGACGAACGTCCAGTCCACCATCACCGCGTTGGTGCGCGAGCACTCCCAGGTCAACCACGCTGCGCTTGACGCCATGCCGCGGAGTAGGACGCTCGACCACTTCCGCTCCATGCTGGTCTCTGTCGGCGCTCTGGAGTTTCGCGACGAAGGCTTGGTGCGGCTCGAGCGAGAAGTGAAAGAGACGCTCGACCGGTACACCCCGGGCGAGCACCCGCGAGCCCTGCGGGGCTTCATCCTCTGGCACCTGATGCGGCGTCTGCGTGGACGCCTGAAGGACAAGTCGGCCAGCGTTCAGCAGATCCAGAATGTCCGAGCCCACCTGGCCGGCGCTGACGGCTTCCTGCGCTGGCTGGAAGGCCGGGGCAAGTCGCTGAGCGGATGCACGCAGGCGGACGTCGACAGCTACCTCAGCACCAAGCCCGCGCACCCGAAGAAGTGCTCTGCTTTCGTCCGGTGGGCGGTGCGCCGCAGGTACGCGCCAGCTGGCATCAAGTCCCCGGCGATCCGCTGGACGGGCCGGCCGGCCCGCACGACCAGGACGAGCGGTGGGCCAGCGCCCGGCGGCTGCTGAACGACGAGTCCGTCGCCACGGCGGACCGCGTCGCTGGACTTCTCGTGTTGCTGTACGCGCAGACGGTCAGCAGTATCCACCGCCTGACCACGGACCGCCTCACTCAGGACGACGACCACGTTCTGCTCCACCTGGGCGCCCAGCCCATCCGGCTACCGGCGCCACTGGACCGCTTCATGCTCGACCTGGTCGCATCACGGTGTACCGACACCCTGATCCGTCACGAGGGCGACTGGCTTTTCCCCGGCCGCTCAGTAGGTCGGCCGATTCACGAATCGCAGCTGCTGCGACGACTTCACAGGGTGGGCGTCAAGTCGCGCCAAGGCCGTAGTACGGCGTTGTTCGCGCTCGCCCAGGAGCTTCCCCCCGGCCAGGGGCGTCATCAACGCTCCCGAGACCTAGCCGAGTTGTACTTCTTCGACCACGTCCCACGTGTAATAGCCGAGGTCGGGACGTTGGTACTGGTTGACGAGATGGAGTCGATCGTGACATCCGCTCGTGGGGACCGCAGCGCGCGCAGTGCCCGAACGGGCCTTGGGGCTGTTTTTGACCTTCGACTCGGGTTGAAGGTCTACCGTTTCTGGAGTGACCACGTTCCAGATCTCCCAGCTCGCTGCCCGCACCGGGGTACCGACCAGCACGCTCCGTTTCTATGAGAAGGCAGGGCTGCTGACTGCTGATCGCACGTCCGGCGGCTACCGGATCTTTGATGAGGAGGCGGTGGAGCGGCTGGGGTTCATTGGTGCGGCCAAGCTTCTGGGTCTGCCGCTGGAGGAGATCGCTCAGCTGCTGGGGGTGTGGGAGACAGGGGCATGTACGGACGTACGGGCTGAGCTGAGGCCCCGAGTCGCGGCCCGGGTTGTCGAGGCAGAGAGCCGGATCGTGGAGCTGGAGGTGTTCGCCTCGTCTCTGCGCTCTGCACTGGAGCACCTGGACGCTCTGCCGGACCGGGCCGGGCGGTGCGATCCGAAATGCGGCTTCCTCGGTGCCAGTGGGCGCCGGACGCCAGTGATGGTGGATCTGGCCCCGCGGCGGCGTGAGGAGACGGAGGCCGAGCGGTGGCGCACTGTGCCGGTGTCCTGCTCACTGACAGGCGACGACCAGCAGGCGCGGACCGACCGCTGGCAAGAGGCGCTGGCGGGTGCGGTGCGGGAGCCGATTCCGGATGGGATGCGGCTGGTGCTGCCCGTGGATCGCACCGCGGTGGTGGCGGAGCTCGCGGGCCGCGAGCAGCAGTGTTGCCCGTTCTTCGATTTCCGTCTGCACGTGGACGGTCCGGTTGTGCGCATGGAGGTGCGCGCCCCGGCCGACGGAGCGGGTCTGCTCGCCGAACTGTTCGGGCCGGCCCCCTGATCGGCTCTCCCCCTCCTTGCCTTTCCCCTTGTCCTGAAAGTGGTTGACGTGCTCGTCGTTCGCTCGATTTCGCTGTTCGTTGTGGCTGCCCTGTTCGAGATCGGTGGCGCATGGCTGGTGTGGCAGGGGGTCCGTGAACACCGCGGGTGGGCATGGATCGGGGCGGGAGCGATCGCCCTGGGCATCTACGGGTTCGTCGCGACGCTGCAAGAAGATGCCAACTTCGGCCGGATTCTCGCTGCCTATGGCGGCATCTTCGTTGCCGGGTCGCTGGCCTGGGGCATGGCCCTGGACGGATACCGTCCGGACCGGGCGGACATCCTCGGCGTGCTGATCTGCCTCCTCGGTGTCGGGGTGATCATGTACGCGCCGCGCAGTTAGCAGTTCGCCTCCCCTCCGGTCGCCACGGTGTCTTGCTGACCAGCGGATTTACTCGGCGGTGGGCCCGGAGCCCGTTTCGTACGGCGGGTTCGTTCCGGCCGGTCGTGAGGAGTGTCGGTCGCGGCGGATGGTGACGGCGACGATGCCGGTCATCAGGGCGCAGGCGAGGGCGCCCATGAGCCGGGCGGCGCTGTCCTCTGGCGTGGGCGCGAAGGCGGCGAGGACAGCGCTGGTAGCTGTGGCGGCCCCGAGCGCGGCGACGCCGAGGTAGGGCCAACATCGTGCGTTGAACATTGGTACCCCCGTGTGCTGATGTGAACGGTCGCAGGCCGGTGGCTCAGCTGTCGGCGTCGGCTTTGCCGATTGCGGGTGCTGCTGGTGCGAAGCGCCGGGTGAGTGCGGCGATGGGGATGATCGCCAGGCTGAAGGCCAGGCCGACGGCCATGACCTTGGGCCCCCACTGGATGCCGCCCCAGATGAGCAGCACGGTGTTGAACAGGGCGAGCGCGACGGCGAGTGCGGTCATGGCCTTGGGGTGATGGGCGCGCGGTGGGGCTGCCTTGTGGTCGCGCAGTCCTAGGTAGGCCAGGGGGAGCAGGATGAAGACGATGAGGTAGCCGACGACGGAGGAGGCGACCTCGTCCAGCACGCTGGTGCCGAAGATGCTGAGCAGAACGGCGATGACGACCGCGTCGCAGGCCAGTGAGCCGGTGGGCACGCCGCGGCGGCTGATGTGAGCGAAGGGCCGGGGCAGGTAGCCGTCCTGGGCGATCTGGTACACGGTCCTCGATGAGCTGATGATCGCGGACTGGGCGATGAGGATGAGGCAGGCGGTGAGCAGGACGGCGACGATGTTCTTGCCCGCTGAGCCGAGGAGGATTTCGGCCGCGGGAAGGAAGACGGTGGTGGGTTCCTTGGTGAGTCCTTCGGCGCCGACGATGCCGAGCAGGGCAAGCGGGATGAGTGTGTAGGCGGCCAGGCAGGTCAGTGCGGAGATCGCCATGATTTTCGGCAGGTGGCGTTTGCTGTCGCGGATTTCGGCGCACAGCGTGGAGGCCAGTTCGGCGCCGTAGGACGAACAGGCGGCGATGAACGCCCACTTCACCATCAGGGCCGCCACGCCCAGCGCGTCGTTCGGGGCGCCCTGGGGCAGGTCGAGGGGAAAGATGTTGCTGGCGTGGAAGTGGCTGGGCCGGGCAACGGGGCCGGCCAGGACCATGATGAGCGGGACCGTGGCGACGATGGCGAGGACGATGTTGGCCTGGGTGCTGCGGCGCAGGCCGGCGAGGTTGAGGGCGTAGAGAAGCAGCGCCATCGCGATGGCGAGAGCCAGGGTGTTGATGCCGGGCCAGAAGGTGGCTTTGAGGTAGCTGGCGGCGAGGATCAGCATGACGGGGACGGCGGGGATCCAGGCGAACCAGTAGGACCACGAGGACAGGGCGCCCAGGGTGGCCGATCCTCGGGGCCAGGCCCTGAAGGCGAACTGGGCCGTGCCGCCAGCTCGGCCGGGGAAGCGGGTGGCCAGGTCGCTGACCAGGAGGCACTGCAGGGCGCCCACGGCGGCGGTGACGATCCACACCCACATTGAGACGTTGCCGAGTTCGCCGGCCATGGCGCCGAAGGAGACGGTGACGGACAGGGCGCCGCCGAAGGCGATGGGGACGGCGGCTTTCCAGGAGACGGTACGCGGCAGTTGGCTGCTGGAAGGGAAGGGCCCGACGTCCGTGGCCGGGGCTGGAGTTGGGCTGGTGGCGGCCCGGCGACTCGGAGACGCGCGCATGAAGAACTCCCCCGGTTTTGATCCTGGCGCGCGTAGGAACGGCTCCGGGACTTGGTTGAAATGGGAAGGGCTAATTTCTTCTGGGCGGCCTTTCTGTAGGTACTGAGAGGCCGGTGCAGGTTGTGCGTCGGTCATTTCGGCTGGTGCACGGCGGGTTGGCGGGCGGCGCACCGCCTCGGTCAAATCTCGCCGGATGCCACGCTTCGCAGGTTGGAGCGTTGATGGCTGGGCCACTAGGTGACGGACATTAGCACCGGTTCCTGGCAGTGGATCCGTTGGCTTTCGGCCAGCATCGTCGCAGATCAGCCTTCACCGAAAGGTGTGAGCGAATCGTTTACACGTACTGGCCAGTCGGGTTCAAGGCCTGATTTCCGAAGTGCGCTGCAGTCTTATCAGGGGGGTTTTCCATGGCCGGAATTCCACTCGGTGGCCCTGAATGCGCCGCCGAGTGGGTTGCCGAAAATACTCAACCTGAGAGCTTGACCTTTGAGTGGGGTGCAAGGTTTAGCGTCATGGCCATGGAACCGGCTATGCGTTCGGATCGGGGCCTGACCGTTGGTGCGCTGGCCCGCGAGACCGGGGTCACCGCACACACGGTCAGGTACTACGAGCGCGAGGGATTGCTGCTGCCGCCGGAGCGTTCGCCGGCAGGCTACCGGCACTACGGCAACGATGCGGTGGAGCGGCTGCGCTTCATCCAAGGCGCTCAGCAGCTGGGGCTGAGACTGCGGCAGATCCGGGACCTGCTGGCGATGCGAGACTCCGGATCCTGCCCCTGCGGGTCGGCCGGCGACCTGCTGCGCCAGCGCATGCACGACATCGATACCGAGATCTCGCGTCTGGTGAGCCTGCGGGCTCAACTCGGCGGCATGGTCACCGCGTTGCCCAGTGCCGAATGCCGGGGCCCCGCCCCCGGTATCAACTGGCGCCCCGAGCCCCACTCCGGGCCGCCTGGAGCCGACAGCCGGAGATAGCCGCAACGAAGAGGAAAAGTGCCAGCGCCCCGCCGATGCTGCCGGGGTGTGCAGGGCAGGCCAAGGAGGCCGGTCCTGGGGTGGTCGCACTCGTGCGGCCGTCCAGTCATACCGACGCGATGCCACCAGAGCCGGACGAACTCCGGTCAGGAGGCGTGCGCCGGTCGCCGAATCCGCCGCCCACAACGGGGAGAGCAGACATGACGAGCAAGGCACTGCAAGTCGTCAAGACCGTCTACAGCGCGACATGGGGCAAGTACGTCTTCGCCGGCATGTATGACCGGTTCCTGAAGAAGTTCGAGGCGGCCGGGCTCTCGCAGAAGCGGGCCGAGTTCATCGCCCCCGCCTACGGCCGAACCCTCGAACTCGGTGCCGGTACCGGACTGAACCTGCCGCACTACCCGGACGCCGTGACCGAGATGGTCATAAGCGAGCCGTACCCGCACATGGTGGTCAAGCTGGCGGAGAAGGTCGAGGAGCTCGACCTGACCCAGACGGTGCAGCTGACGGTCTCGCCGGCGGAGAAGATCCCCTTCCCGGACAACTCCTTCGACACCGTCGTCGCGGCGATGATCCTGTGTACGGTCAAGGATCCCGAGCCGGTCCTCGCGGAGATCGAGCGGGTCCTCAAGCCCGGCGGGCAGTACCTGTTCCTTGAGCATGTCCGCAACCCGGATCCGAAGATCGCCCGCAAGCAGGACTTCATCCAGCCGGGCTGGTTCCTGTTCGGCAACGAGTGCCACTGCAACCGGCCCACCGTGGAGACTCTCCAGGCGTCCGGGCTCAAGATCGAGGAACTCAAGCACGACAAGATACCCGGCGCTGCCGCCTGGATCGAAGCGATGGTCACCGGTGTCGCCAAGGCCGTCAAGACGGGCCATTCCAGCAGCTCCAACGGTGCGACCGCCCACACCGACAAGTCCGTCAAGGCCCTTTGAGCGGCCGGCCGGGCCGAGGAATTCGCAGGCAGGAAACCACATGACGGTAACCACGCACGCCCCTTTCGATCTCGCTGCGATACGTGCCGACTTTCCCACCCTCAACGAGCGCGAGATCTATCTCGACTCCGTTGCCTCCTCCTTGACGCCGGTCCCGGTGATCGAGGCGATGAACGAGTTCTACTTCCGCTTCCGCGCGAATGTGCACCGCGGCGTGTACGACGCCTCGCTGGAAGCCTCCGAGCATTACGAGAGAGCCCAGGCGAGGGTCGCCGCGTTCGTCGGCGCCACCCCCCAGGAGCTGGTGTTCACCGCGAACACCACTGGGGCGATCAACCTGATCGCGCTGTCCCTGGACTTCCAGCAGGGTGATGAGATCGTGCTCTCCACCCTGGAGCACACCTCCAACATGATCCCCTGGTCGCGGCTGGCCAAGCGCCATGGTCTGACACTGCGCTGGTATCACCCCGGTGTCCAAGGCGTCTTCGACGTCGAGGAGTTCGCGCCGCTGCTCAACGAACGCACCAAGCTGGTCACCCTCACGCACGTCTCCAACGTGCTGGGCACCGTGGTGCCCGTCGCCGACGTCGCCAAAGTCTGCCGGGTCGCCGGCGTCCCGTTCCTGGTCGACGCCGCCCAGGCGGTCCCTCACATGCCGGTCGACGTCAAGGCCGTCGACTGCGACTTCCTGGCCTTCTCCGGGCACAAAATGCTCGGCCCCACCGGCATTGGCGGCCTGTACATCCGCCGCGAGTGGGCCGAGAAACTCACGCCCGCGATCCTGGGCGGCGGCAGCATCGACACCACCGGCCGGTGCGGCTGCCCCTCGCTGGAGGAGTGCAACATCGACTACGCGGTCTTCAGCGAACTGCCCAACAAGTGGCAGGCCGGCACCCCGCCGATCGCTGAGGCACTGGGACTGGCCGCTGCCGCCGAGTACCTGGACAACCTGGGCCTTGAAAGCATCGCCGCCCACGACCAGAAACTGATGGCGCTCGCCCTGGACGGCCTCGGCCAGATCCCGTCCGTGCGCGTCTACGGGCCGGGCAAGGCCGAGCAGATGTCCTCGATCCTGTCCTTCAACGTGGGCGAGCACTCGCCGCACGACGTGGGCCAGCTCCTGGACTCCCACCACCACATCGGAGTGCGCTCCGGCCAGCACTGCGCCCTGTCGTACTTCAAGGACGCCCCCGAGATCGAACAGCCCGGCAGCGTCCGCGCCTCCTTCTACCTCTACAACACGGTCGAAGAAGTCGAGCGGTTCGTCGCCGCCGTCCAGGACGTATCGCGCCGCCTTCTCTGACTGAAATTCATCGGAGGGAACAACATGTCGACGCGTCACTCCGCGTCGGAGGGCACCGCCATGCCTAGCGATGCCCCCGGCGAACGATGTCCCAGCGGTGACCAGCCCTTCCCCTCGGTGAGCACGCTGCCGCGGAGCGTCTCCTGGCGCTCCGCGGTGCTGGTCGCCCTCGGCGGAGCCGTCCTGGTCACCGTCTCGCTCGGCCCCATGGCCGCCGAACTCGGCAACGCCTCCGTACTCGTATGGATAGCCGCCGCAACCATCGGCGCCGTCCAGTGCGTCCTGCTGGCCGAACTCGCCTCCCGCTTCTCCAACCGGGCCGGCGGCACCGCCCAGTTCGCCTACCGCGCCCTGCGCCGCGGCTCACCGTCGCTGGGCGCCCTGTCCTCCTGGTCGTACTGGTTCGCCTGGACCCCCGGCATCGCGGTCAACCTGATTCTCGCCGCGACGTATCTGCGCGAAGTCCTGTGGCCCGGCGCCCCCACCATTCCGCTCGCCATCGGCCTGGGCGTAGTGCTGTACCTCGTCAACTCCTACGGCCTCAAACTGAGCATGCGCATCAACGCCGTCCTGGCCGTGCTCACCGTCATCCCCCTGCTGGCCATCATGATCGGCCCGCTGTTCAAACCGTCTGCCTTCTCGGCCGAACACCTGCTACCGCTGCACCTGCCCGACAGTGCCCCTAGCGGTGGCTGGGATCTGGTAGCGCTGATCGCGAAATGGTTCTTCGTGGCCGCCTGGGTCGCCTACGGCGCCGAGATGGCCTCCACCGTGTGCGCGGAAATGCGCGACTGCGCCTGCCGCATGCCCCGCGCCCTGGCCCTGGCCAGCGGAGCGTGCATGGTCGCCTTCGGCGTGCTTCCCATCGTCCTGCTCGGACTGGTCGGTGCTGACGGGCTGGCCGCCGACCCGGTCACCGGCTTCGTACCCGCCGCCGAGGTCCTCTTCGGCTCCGCCGGAAAGACCGTCATCGGCCTGGTCCTGGCAGCAGCCCTCGTACTGGGCGCTCAAGCGTTCATCTTCGGCTCGTCCCGCACCATCTACCAGATCGCCCTGGATGGGCACCTGCCCCGCTTCCTCACCCGCGTCAACAAGCGCGGCGTGCCGACCGGCTCCCTGGCCTGGGACGCCACCGTGATCGCCCTGATGCTGGCCGTCTTCGGAACCGGCGTCATCGAGGTCGTCGCCGCCGCCAATGTCGGCTACCTCATCGTCTTCATCCTCATGCCCATGGCATACCTGGTCCTGCGTCACCGAAACGACGGCGACCCCGAGGGGCTGCGCCTTCCCCGCCCATTCGCGGCCGTCGCCATCGCCCTGGCCATTCTCAACGCCGCAATCCTGGTGATCGGCGGCTCCCAGTGGGGCGTAAGGGTCATGGCGATCGGATGCGGCGTGAGCCTCCTGATCCTCCCCCTCTCCTACTTCACCCGCCGCTCCGCGGCCCGGCGCCTGCACCACGACCTCGACGACCTGCCTCAACCACAGGCAAAGGCCGTCTCGAAGGACGGCGCCGGATAAAGCTCCTGGCCCCCACCGCCCCCGTCGGCGGGGGCCAGGAGCACCCCCAAATCGCAATCGAAGGAGTCTCCAGCGATGAAAGCCCAGCGCGCAGGCCACGGCGCCGACGCACCCCCCAATACGCGCCTGACTCTGGTCGCCGTATGCGTCGCCGCGATCGTGCTGCCCATGGCCCTGACCGGCGCCTCAGTGGCCCTGCCCGACATCAACGGCGACCTTGACGTCGGCCTGGTCTCCCTGCAATGGGTCGTCAACGCCTACAACGTCACCTTCGCCGCGTGCATGCTCGCCTGCGGGGGCCTGGCCGACCTGCTGGGCCGACGCCGCATGTTCGCCACCGGCCTCGTCCTGCTCATCGTCGCCGGCATCATCAGCACCATCGCCCCCAACATCGTCATCCTCGACCTGTCCCGAGGACTCGCCGGAATCGGCGGCGCAGCCGTCATGACCGCCGGAAGCGCCCTGCTCGCGCAGACCTTCGACGGCCCGGCCCGCGCCAAAGCCTTCGGCGCGCTCGGCACCTCCTTCGGCGCCGGCCTCGCACTGGGCCCGTTCACCGCCGGCTTCCTGGTCGACGCCCTCGGCTGGCGCTCCGTCTTCGCCAGCCACGCCCTGATCGCCGCCCTCGTGCTGCTCACTGTCAGCAAACTGCGCGAATCCCGTAACCCGCAGGCCATGGGCGTGGACGTGCCCGGCACTCTCACCTTCACCGCCGCCCTGTTCGCCCTCATCCTCGGCATCATCGAAGGCCCACAGCTCGGCTGGGCCCACCCCGTCGTCCTTGCACTGCTGATCGGATCCGTCGTCTTCCTCGGCCTCTTCGTCACCGTCGAACGACGTGCCTCGCACCCCATGTTCGACCTCGGCCTGCTCACCAACCCCCGCTTCCTCGGGGTGTGCCTGATGCCGTTCGTCCTGTCCTTCGTCTTCGTCGGACTCCTCGCCTTCCTGCCCACCTACCTCATCGGGGTCGGCGGCTCCAACGCCGACAGCGCCGGCGCGTTCATGCTCCCGCTGACCCTGCCGATCATCGCCGTGCCCGTGGCCGCCGGATTCCTCACCCAGCGCCTGTCGATGCGCACCCTGCTCGCGCTCTCCCTGGGCCTGGTCACCATCGGCACCGTCTGGCTGACCGTCATCGAACCGTCCAGCACCTTCACCGACATCCTCGGCCCCCTGCTGGTCATGGGCGCAGGCGTCGGTGTCTCCTTCGGCCTCCTGGACGGCGCCGCGGTCTCCATCGTCCCCGCCGAACGCGCGGGCATGGCCGCCGGCATGTTCAACACCATGCGCCTGACCGGCGAAGCCATCGCCGTCGCCGGCATGGGAACCGTCCTGGTCTCCGTCATCGCCAACCGGCTGAGCAGTAACACCTCCGCCATCCCGGACAGCTACCAAGGCCACAACCAGGACCTGGCGAACACCATCACCCAAGGCGACGTCACCAAGGCAGCGGCCGAGGCGCCCCCGGGCGCCGCCCGTGACGCCTTCACCGACCTGGCATCCGGCAGCTACACCGACGCCCTGCACATCGCCCTATGGATCCTCGCCGTCCTGTGCACCCTGTGCATCCCCGTCGTCTGGGCCCTGCTCACACCCAGCAAGGACGACCAGGCCGCGGGGAAAGCCACCAACTCGCGGCCGGCCACCGAACACGCCTGACCCAAGACCTCGGCCCTGCCGGCATCACAGGAAAGGACAAGTGCGGTGACCTACGTGATCGCCGAACCCTGCGTCGACATCAAAGACAAGGCATGCATCGAAGAATGCCCCGTCGACTGCATCTACGAAGGCCCCCGCATGCTGTACATCCACCCCGACGAATGCGTCGACTGCGGAGCCTGCGAGCCCGTCTGCCCCGTAGAAGCGATCTTCTACGAAGAGGACGTCCCCCAGGAGTGGGCTGGCTACACGAGTGCCAACACCGAGTTCTTCCACGTCCTGGGCTCCCCGGGCGGCGCAGCCCACATGGGCCCCCAGAAAACCGACCATCCGCTCATCGATAGCGTGCCTCTACGCACTGCCGACACGTGATCCACCCCTGCCGGTCACCGCACCCACAAACGGCCGGGCGAGGCCGCCTCTCTCTCCGCCTCGCCCGGCTCCTCCACATCCCCAGCACCATCGCAGCCGTGAAAGCGCAGGGCCCCAATGCCCCCAGCATGGAGAGATCACGCGCTCGACGGGCGTCTGTCCCTACCACCGCGCGGATACTGCCCCAAGCCTGCCTCCGCAGACATCTGGCAGTTCCGGGCGACCTCCTCCCTGGTCAGGGCCGCCTACCGCGCCGTCGGCATCCTCGACGACACGGAGCGCGAGCGGGCCCAGGCGCTGGACACCCAACAGGCCCACGACACCAGCCTTGTTGCCCACGTAGCTCTGCGGATGATCCTCGGAAGTAGCCTCGGCATAGCCCCGAGCGCCGTGGGCCTGGACCGTGCGCCCTGCCCACTGTGCCAAGGCCCCCACGGCCGACCCGTCGTACGCCGCTCGGAGCGACTTCACTTTTCCTTGGCCTACGTACAAAACGTCTCACTCATAGCTCTGTGCCGCAGCCCAGTGGGCATCGACATCGAGTCGGCCGACCGGCTACAGCCCCAAGCCCTTCTGCAACGACTCCACCCGGCCGAAGTAACCGCCCTTATGGCCCTCCCGTACCGGCAGCGCAAAGACGCCATGCTCCGGTGCTGGACCCGGAAGCAGGCGTACGTCAAAGGGCTGGGCACGGGGCTCGCGATGCCCATGAGCCACGTGTACGTCGGGCTCGGCTTCACCTCCGGCGGTCTGGACGACCTCACAGCCCGAAACGGATGGGCGCTCACCTCTTTGACCGCCCCGCACGGATACGCGATAGGCATAGCACTCCTCCCGCCACCAGCGACAAGGGGACGCCCCACCGCCCGGATCCACACCCTGCGGCAGTCAACCGAAGTCACGCGCACTCTCCAGTTGGCATCACCAGCCGCAGGATGACCCCGGTGAGGACAACCGCCGAGCAGCGACCGTGCGCGCTGAAGAAGACCGAGCGCATTGGCAGGAGGCGAGTACGGGGGGACGGCCTGACGCTGCGGCCGGATGACTGAGCGGTGATCCGCGACGACTATCGGCGTACAAGTGGTCGCGCCTGCGATGTCGGCGTGCGGCGAATCCTCGATGACCCACGCGTCGGCCAGGGGGATACTGGCGGGTCCAGCTGCCTCCTGAAGATCTCCGGTTCCGGTTCCGGTTTGTTGCTGCCAACCTCTTCCGAGATGACCCAGCCTGACGTTTTCCAGCACATGGAATACGTCCCCGGGCCCGCTCCACCTCCACAAGTGTCCGCGGCGGGAGGGACTCGCAGAGCAAGGCCGCCCAGCATCGGCCGGTGACGGTGCTGTCCGGTCCGCAGGTGGGGTCACCGGGCGGTCAAGGTCACGTAGCGGCTCTCCAGGTCGACGACGCCGGGGGAGAGCACGCGCAGGAGGATCGCCTTCTGCTTCGTCCGCCTGAAGCAGCCGAACTCACCGACGACGACAAAGCGCGGCTTGACCTGCTGACCAGGGCGGAGCCCGAGATGTCGGGCTACGCGAGAATCCAGGGCACCCGGCCACAGACCCTGGCCTACGCACTCACCGACTCCCCGGTCGGGCAGCTCGCCTGGATCGTCGAGAAGTTCAAGGAGTGGACCGACTGCATCGACATTCCCGAGGACGCCGTCACCCGGGACCGGCTCCTGACCAACGTCATGCTCTACTGGCTCACCGCCACCGCAGGATCATCCGCCCGCCACTACTGGGAAGCCTTCCACCCCTCCCGTCCACCACGCACTGAGCCGCTGGAAACACCGACCGGCGTGGCAGTCTTCGCGGCCGACCTGGCCCGCCCCGTCCGACAACTCGCCGAACGGGACCACAACATCGTCCACTGGTCGGAGTTCGACCGCGGCGGCCACTTCGCCGCAATGGAAGAACCCGACCTGTTCACCCACGACATCCGCGCCTTCTTCCAACCGTTCCGCTGACGCCCCCCATCAAGTCTTCGCCTTCCGACACCTCGGCAGCGACGACACACCCGAAAACACGGCCACAGCAAGATTCTTTCCAGTAACTTCCGGTGAGCATTGCGCCCCAGCAGACCGACCAAGATCAGTTCGGTTAAGCCTGTGTTCGCTGCCCGATGCTCTGGCCCGACCCCGCGCAGCGTGACCGGCTAGTACTCCAGCCGTAGATCGTGATCTTCATGTCTGATTCGCGGCTTGTCGGCGGTAATGGCTGGCCTGGGCTCGGGCCTGGTGGCGGCGGCGCCAGGCGGAACAGCGGAGCCGGTGGGCTGCATCGTGCACGGGCCGGACGATCAGCGTCGTGAACAGTCGCTGGATCTCGTTGCAGGTGAGCGGGATCAGCTCGTCCGGGGCGGGATGGCGTGCGTGTTCGTCGGCGCGGACGACGGCGAGGAAGGCGTGAGCGAGCATGGCGAGGGTGACCCAGCGAGACCAGGAGGTATAGCGGCGAACCTGGTGCTCGTCGAGTGCGGCCAGGCCCTTTCCGGATTGGAGGAACTCCTCCACCCGCCATCTTGATCCAGCGACTCTGACCAGCACGGCCAACGGCACGGACGCGGGCGAGTAGCAGCGTTAGTAGGCGAGTTCACCGGTGCTGCGGTTACGGCGGATCAGCAGCTGACGACTCCCGGGGCGGGGGTCGGCGAGGTCGATGACTGCCCAGTTGTAGAAGCGGTGCCCCTTGGCCCCGGCCCCTGCCGATAGCTTCTGCCAGGCCCGCTTGGGCACCTTCTTGGACAAGATGTCCGCACGGAACTTCCCCGCACCGGTGGTGACTTCGTGCGAGCAGGCCACCGCGAGGACGTAGCCGGTGCCGCGTTCCTCCAGTGCGGTTCGCAGCTTCGGGTTGCCGCCGTAGACCTCGTCCCCCGCCACCCAGGCAGCCTGATGGCCGGCGTCCAGGAACCGGGCGACCATACGAGTGGCCAGCTCCGGCTTGGTCGCGAAGACGGTGTCCTCGTCCAGGCCCGCAGCCCGGCAGCGGTCGGGGTCCAAGGTCCAGGAGCGCGGAACGTAGAGTTCCCGGTCCACGGCGGCGTGGCCGCGCTGACCTGCGTAGACCAGATAGACAGCGACTTGGGAGTTCTCAATCCTGCCGGCGGTGCCGGTGTACTGGCGCTGCACCCCGACCGTGCTGGTGCCCTTCTTCACGTCCCCGGTCTCGTCGACCACCAGTACCGCCCGGTCGTCGTGCAGATGCTCCACCACGTACTCCCGTACGTCATCGCGTACCGCATCGGCATCCCACTTGGCCCGGCCCAACAGGTGCTGCATACCGTCCGGAGTGGTCTCGCCGGCCCACTCCGCGATTGTCCAGCAGTTCTTGCGTGGCAGGTCGGCCAATAGACCGAGCACCAACCGCGCCGCCCTGCGCCGGGGTTCGACCCGCGCGAAGCGCCCCGCGATCCGGCCCATCAGACCCTCGAACGCGTCCCGCCAACGGGCGGGTTCTATGCTGTGACCTGCGGCCACCGTCTCTTCGTCAGTCCACACAACTCACGATGATCAACGGTGGCCGCAGCCGTCTTATCGTCGGCCCTGACCAGCCAACATTACGATCTGTGCCTGGAGTAGGCGGCGGTCGAAGGGGCGACGCAGGCGCGCCGTCCCGTATCAGGAGGACATATGCGACGTGGCGAAGTCTGGTGGGCAGATTTCAACGAGCAGCGGGCAGTCGTACTGCTGTCGGGAGAAGAGACGTCCGGTTTCTTGGCGATGCAGGTCGTCGTTCCCGCGGGCACCGA
Source organism: Streptomyces sp. NBC_01508 (assembly GCF_045040315.1). Lineage (NCBI taxonomy): Bacteria > Bacillati > Actinomycetota > Actinomycetes > Kitasatosporales > Streptomycetaceae > Streptomyces > Streptomyces sp. NBC_01508. Next base: position 1,718,930 of record NZ_CP109419.1, read on the forward strand.
TCTCAGCGGCGTGGCCGTTGAGGTGGCAGTAGGTGCCCCCGAAGGGCTGCCTCTCGAAGGCGTCCTGAGAGTCGCACTTCCACGTCCCGACTTCATCCCTTGCACTTGGCTGGTCACCCTGGCCAGGGAAGACCTGATCGGGCAGGCGGGCGTCCTGCCGTCCGCGAAGCTCAGCGAGATCGAGGATGCCCTTCGTCTCGGTGGACTCAAGTAGGCACAGAGGGATGGACGCCGCCGATGGCGCGGCCGGTCTCGTCGAGATGGTCAATGGTGGCCGCGCCATATCAGCGGCGCCCCCACTCACAAGATCACGATCTACGGCTGGAGTACTAGTCGAGATCCGCGACAACCTCCTCGCCCGCATCGCCGAGGCCGAACGCGAAGGATGGCTCGGCGAGATGGAAGGGCTGCGGGTGAGCCTTGCCGGAGCAGAGGAGAAGCTCACCCAACTCGACCGGCGCCCATCCCGCGTCGTCGTCGACCTCGGCGTTCCCGTGATCACCGCTTCCAGCGTTCCCCGCCAGCACCGGCCGGAGGAGGGAACGTAACCCTTGGGCTCCATCAATACATGGCCGCGTCAGCAAGTTCAGGCCCGGCACTTCCGATTACCGCGACAGGACGAGGATCACCGTGAGTGGGCCGTAGGCAACCGCGAGGGCGCAGAGGAGCCGTCTCCATTCAAAGGACCAGCGCCGCCGGACCTGCCCCTTACTGTTGCCACCCTGCGTTCCGGACGCTTTGAGTTGGGCTTCTCGAAGCAGATGAAAGGCCCGTTGATGCGTCCTGTAGCCGGTGAAGGAACCCAGCGGTGAACTGCCGAAGGCGACCGAGCCCATCTCGCGCCCGTCTCTCAAGACAATGGTCAGGCCATCATGCACATCCACCTCGTCGACATCGGTCCAGGCAACGGTTGCGGTCACGAGAAAGTTCGTGAAGGACACGTGATTGTCAGTACTTCGGATGGCCGAGTCCCATCCAAGCGCCAGAAGAAAATCGAAGCTCCGGCGACCGCGAACGCCGCCGCCGGCTCCTCGTCCCACGGACCTGCGATCAAAACCGCACAAACGTAGGACGTAATCGCCGCGGCTACAGGAAACCACACGTACACCGGCCGCCGAAGCACTCTGGTCTGCATCCGCAACCGCCCTCCGACAGCCGATCCTTTCCGCTGGTGAAGGCGGGGGTCAAGGCCGCCTACGGCGGCCGAGGACCGGCAGCACCGCATTATCGCCACCCTCCACAATCGCTGTGACCAAACGCGCCGATTCCCCGTTGCTACGGTGGAGGGCCTCCAAGCGTGACAGTCGATGTCGGCACCAGTGACAAGCGATCAGCTACAACCTGGAATCTTCAGACCCGCACCAGCTACGAAGATCTGAACCCAACATCCGCCCGGCGCAACTCCCCTGCCGCAAAGACGACATATGCGGCTCCAGTAAAGAGCATGCCTGGGATCGCGAACATGCTGCGCTGATCTCTCTCGAGGACGGCCTCGTACTCGCTGTGCGAGACCTCAATCGTGCCGCGTGCGTGGGGAGTCGTGTCGAAAACGAAGTATCGGCCATCCTTGGCCTCTGGCGCCTGCAAGTTCCCCGCGCCAGCCGTGCTGAAAAATATCAGCAGAATGCCCGAGATGGCCAGAGCTCCATGAATTGCCTGCAACCTGCCAGGCAGGCATCGAAAGGCGAGCCACATCGAGTGCCGGTCTGCCCCACTCAGGAATATGCGCACCAAGGCAGCTATAAAGATTGGGAAGAGAAGCACCACGATCGCCACCATCGGCCACTTCGAGCCCGCCAGCGGCAAGGTCCCCGGCAGCCACGTGAGCATGGCGAGCACCAGCAGCACGGTACTCAACCCTGCCGCGATCCCCCCGTGCAACTTGAAACTCCACTCCATACCCCAGAGCCTGCCACGCGCGCCGCCCCAACCTCATTGCCGGGGCTCGGCAGAGATGACTGCTCCCCGATGCCGGGTTCCGCTTTGAGCCAGCAGACGAACTGCCTTCGGACTGAGGCCCAACACCGGCCCCCAGCAAGGTCGGCACCATGGACCAAGTTCAGAGAAGACACCGGCGTCGATGCCCCGCTTGTATTCCACGATGACCGGCGACCCGTTCTCGTCCAACCCGAGCGAGTCGATCCTGCCCCCGTGAACCGGCCCCGTACCGTACTCGCCCGCCAGGAAACGAACCCCCGGCAGACTCTCCATGTGCGCCTCGATGAGGCCCTGCACATCCGCCTCGACCTCAGCAAGACGCGGCGCCACCTCGGTCACGCCGCTCTTCGTCGTATGAAACAGCTTCAGGCCCGACACCTTCCCCTCCTCGGCTAGGAGAGGGGTCAACGCCGAGCGGAGCCGGGATATTTCCGCAAAGGACTTCCACACTGTGAAGGCGATGCGAAAGCCCACGTCCGGCTACTGGGAGGCACCGGCTTCCAATGCTCCCCAGGGGCACCCGATCCCACATACGTCCCACAAAACGCCTGACGTTTCGTCGGGCAGGCATAGAAGCGCAGTTCAGAGGCACTTGACGACGAACACAACAAGCGCGTTCTAAGCGCTCCTTCCAGAAGGGGTCCTCGGCCGGCCTCTCCTCAGCTTCCCCCCCCCATTACCTTTTTCGTGGCCCCGCAACGGGGCTCCCGGCCTCCGGGCCCGGCATGACTTCCCCCCCTTGTTAACCATGATCCGGGGGGTGGTGTCACCGGGCCCGGAGGCACTGACTGACCGCTGATTAGGGGCATGACCACCGACTCCTCCGGGAGCCAGGGAGGCTCTTCGTAATGTGGATGTGGCGGATCGGTGCCGTGGGTGAGGCCGGGCAGGGCACGACCAAAGGACGCACGTGATCGACACCGGCGACATCGACGTCTTTCTCGGCCTGGACGTCGGCAAGGGCGAACATCACGCCACCGCCGTCACACCGGCCGGGAAGAAGGCGTTCGACAAACGCCTGCCCAACACCGAGCCCAAGCTCCGGGAGTTGTTCGCGAAACTCCAGGCCAAGCACGGAACGGTGCTGGTCGTAGTCGACCAGCCCGCCTCGATCGGCGCCCTGCCGCTGGCCGTGGCCCGGGACATGGGCTGCCCGGTCGCCTATCTGCCGGGCCTGACGATGCGGCGGATCGCCGACCTCTACCCCGGCGAGGCCAAGACCGACGCCAAGGACGCGTTCATCATCGCCGACGCCGCCCGCGCGATGCCTCACACCCTGCGCTCGGTCGACCTCGAAGACGAGACGATCGCCGAGCTGGAGATGATCGTCGGCTTCGACGACGACCTGACGGGCGAGGCTACCCGGGTCGCGAACCGACTCCACGGACTGCTGACCCAGATCCACCCGTCCCTGGAACGGGTCCTGGGCCCGCGGTTGCAGCACCCGGCCGTCCTGGCCCTGCTGGAACGGTTCGGGTCACCGGCCCAGATCCGCAAGGCAGGCCGACGCCGGCTGGTCACGCTGCTGAGGCCGAAGGCACCGCGCATGGCCGAGCGACTGGCCGAGGACATATTCACCGCGCTGGACGAGCAGACCGTGGTGGTGCCCGGCACCGAGGCAGCCGCACTGATCGTCCCGAGCCTGGCCGCCTCCCTCACCGCCGTCCTCGACCAGCGCAAGCTCCTGGCCGGGCGGATCGAGGAACTGCTGGAGGCCCACCCTCTTTCCAAGGTCCTGATCTCGATGCCGGGAGTCGGGATCAGGACCGGAGCAAGGATCCTCATCGAAGTCGGCGACGGCAGCAGTTTCCCCTCCGCCGCCCACCTCGCCGCCTACGCCGGGCTCGCCCCGGCGACCCGCAACTCCGGCTCGTCGATCCGAGGCGAACAGCCCTCCCGGAGAGGGAACAAACAGCTCAAACGAGCCTTCTTCCTCTCCGCGTTCGCCGCCCTCGGCGACCCGGCCTCCCGGGCCTACTACGACAAGAAGATCGCCCAGGGCAAGCACCACACCCAGGCACTGCTCTGCCTCGCCCGACGCCGGGCCGACGTCCTCTTCGCCATGCTCCGCGACGGCACCTTCTACGAACCCCAGCCCGCCCGATCAGCTTGACCAAACCCATAGGGGCACCCCCCCCAATCCGCGGTCCGGCGACAGGGGCAGGATGACAACCCGACCTCAACGTGAAGCTGTGATCGAGTATCCGCATCGCGACCGGTGACTGGGCGTTTCAACTGGCGAATGAGAGTGCCGGTTGGCGGGGCTTGGCCCGAGTCGGCGTGGCAGCTCCTCGTTGGCCTTGCGGATGTCGCCGCTCCGCTCCCGCAGCCCACGTGGGACGCGCATCGGCCAGGTGGTGTACTCCTCGGTCGGCAGGTCCTGCCCTGACGCTGCCACGACCGAGTCTCATGATTACGTGACAAATAGCCAGTAGGGGTGCTATTCCCTGCGAGCCCGCCGCTTGCCTCCAGCATGATGCGCTGTCATATGGCTGCCAGGTTGTCCCGTCAGGGGAAGGCAGGAAAATGGGCAGGTTCAGGTACAGAGCCACGGCGTCGGCCATCGCGCTGGCCGCCATGGGATCGCTCGTGGCCGCAGGAGGCACGGCTCACGCGGAAGCGGGCCAGGACAACATCAGCATGCTGAAGCAGGAGAAGACCCAGTGGTGCTGGGTCGCCTCCGGGCTGACCATCGCCAAGTTCCAGGGCTTCGGCTCCACACAGACGGACTTCTGTGACCGGGCCCAGCCCTACTACGGTTGCAACAACCAGCCAGCCACGCTCGACGACATGGCCAAGGGCTGGAGCAGCCTCGGCATGACCCACACCGGCTCCGGCCTGAGCAGCGCGGCCACGTTCAACCAGGTGTACACCGACGTCAAGGCGGCCCGGCCGATCGGTGCCCGCATCGGGTGGACGTCCGGGGGCGGCCACATGAACGTGGTCTACGGCTTCGACACGTCGAACAACAGGATCGCCGTGGCCGACCCGTGGCCGGACACCACCACGTACACGTGGTGGAACTACAACGACTACGTGAGCAACGGCTCGTCCAAGTGGACCCACTCCCGCATCGGTATCTCCCGCTAAGGCAGGCGACATGAGCGACACCAGCGGAACCAGAACGTCCAGCAGGCGGGCAGCCTCTCGCTCCTCCCGTCTGTCCCTCGTCATCGCCGTGAGTGCGTCCGCGCTGCTTTCCGTCATCGGTCCGGCGCACGCAGCCCCGGCCAAGGACCCTCTCCCGGCCGACATCCCCGACTACCAGGCCGCCCTCGACCTGGTGAAGTCAACCGAGGTCCGCAACACCGTCTGCAGCTTCCTGCGCACTCCGGTACCCACCGACGGCGCCGACGGGCCGGTGCAGACGATCCCCGAAACGGCCGAGCCCTGCCAGGGCCTCCCGGCCTTCACGATCAAAGACCCGGTGGCACTGAACGAGATCACCCCCGAGTTCGTCGCGGGCACCGCAAAGCCACTGCCCACCGATGCGATCAAGCTGACACAGCTGGTCTCCTCGCTCAGCGCCACCGTCAACGGCCGCAACGCCACCGTCATGCTCGCCCCCACCCAGGGCGGGGGCTGGCACCTGGCAGCCGTGCGCGACGGCGACCACGACGCCACATACGCCGGCAAAGCCACCCTGGGCACGCTGGTCTTCACCGAGCCACAGATCCGCGGCTGGTACCAGCTCAAACTCACCACCGTCGAGCCACTCAACGACCAGGCCAGACAAGGACTCGGCGGCCAGGCATCGGTGTCACTCAGCGACTACCAGAAACTGCTCAAGGCCCGCTACGCCGACAAGCTGCCCGGCTCGGAATACGATACCACCGGCTACTCCAGCGGCTACAGCCTCCAGCCCACGGAGCGCGACACCTCGCCCTCCACCCTGCTTCTCGCCGGCGGTTCCGGCACCGCACTCGCCCTCGCGGGCGGAGCCGCCCTGCTGCACCGCCGCCGGCGCCCGAGTACCCGCTGAACCAACCCCGAACGACCCTCGCTCCGTCCCGGCAGCCAGCCGGGACGGAGCGAACCCACGCGGACATGATGCCGGTCGTCCCGGATCTCCTGCCCGCTACCGCCCCAGCGCCACGTCCGGCTTCAAGAAACCGATCGCTGGGTCATCGCTCACCCGACACCCTGACGGCCCGTTCATCCCACAGGCCCCTCCTGCCTGCCCCGGTGGCGCCTCCATTCCGCAGAGCCGGAGGATGTGACTGATCCCCCGGCCCCCTCCGCGCTCGGCCAGCGGTCAGGAGCAGCCGGAGGTGATCTCCTGGAAGTTGTCGTAGTGGTCGCCGGTGTACCAGACGGTACGGGTGCCGGGGTCGCGGACGAGGCGTTCCGCGTCGCGGTGGGTGCCGGGGGTGCGGGGGTTGACGTCGTACTCGCGGTAGTGGCCTTCCAGGGGAAGGTCGCCGGAGCGGTTGCCGTAGACGTTGCTGCCCCGGATGACGAACGGGGTGTTCACCACGGGGTAGTCCCTGGGCCGCTTGGCTTGCGGCCAGTCGAGTTCCTTCCAGATCCCGCAGGCTTCCTTCACCTGCCCCGGGAACGCCTCGACGGGCAGCGGCGGATCAATGATCTCGGCGGCCCGGACGGTCGGGTTCTGGACGGGTGTTCCCGCCGTCGCGGACGAGGCGGCCGGGACCGCCAGCGCCGTCAACAGCAGAGCGGCGACTGCCGCACAGCGCGGCTTACGGATGAGACTCATGCCCGGTCAACCAGGCATCCACCCGATCGGTCACGATCCGTCATCCCAACGATGTCGGCCCGTCGACGGCCGGCACACCCCGGCCGCCGGACGCGGCGCCGACATCGCGCACGCGTACCAGCATCGCGCCCCGCTTCGAGGACGTGTACGCCCTTGCCGAGGCCGCCGAGACCCTGGCCCTTCAGGCTACCGACCGACTCTCAGCGATTCGGGAAGCACGGTGGCGGGCATCAGTGCCGTCCTCATCGAAATATCAGCGACGACTTTTCATGGGGCCATACCAGCGGCGCGAACCGGGCAGCAGCCGTCGCGGACTCACCCGAGGAGTCCGTATCCGTGTGCTCCTTCGGTTTCTCCGGACCGCACGCGACCAGGACCACAGAATCCGACACCACCACGGTCCCCATTGCCCGCATGTGAATTCTCCTTGATCCCACCGGTCCCCTCGGTCGCCCGCCACCGGCCGGCAGCACGTCAGCACTCACGCCGAATCCGGCACAACGGCTCCAGGGCTCGTACTCCGTGTCGACATAGCCGCACACGCGATCACGATCCAGCGCGACAAACCGGCGATTGCCCTCCGACACCTCATCGCGCTCGGGCTCGTCGTCGGGGAAGACCTTGTGAACCGGCGGGTCCAGCTTGACGGGCCGAAAGGTGAACCCGCCCCCGGAGCCGACCACTTCGAAGACGGTGTCCGAGACGAACTCGCCCTTGATGACGGCGGACTTGTCCCTCTCGCTCTCTGCCACGCGATAGGTGAATTCGTCCACAGCCTCAAGGCCCTCTGATGTGGTGTCAGACAGCGTCATGTCCACGGGTTACCAGTCCGGTGCATCACGCAGTCGGGCGACAGCGGGACGCCCCAGGGCTCCGGGACAGTTCCGCCTCAGCGGTCAGATTCACTTCGCCGAACCGGGAAGTGAGCGCCGGAGTGGCACGAGACGCTTTCACCCACGAGATGCCTCGCCAATCAGGCGTGAAGAAATCTTCGACAAGCCCTTCGCCAACTTGAGGGCCTTGGCCGCCCCCTGCCTACCCCCCCCGGCAAGTCATCCAAGAGGAAGGAAATTCGCCCCTCACCGCGACGAGCTCGTTCAATCGCATAGAGGACATCTTTTTCCCAATCGCGAGATCTCATGAAATGCCGAGCCTGAAGAGATGTCGCGAAGTCGATCACACTAGCGCCATTTCTCGCGGATGGACGCGCTCGCCGAGCAGCTTCACGGCAGAGACCTCCGGTCCCGGTCTCCTCCTGGGTCTCGCGCAACGCGACGTCTTCGCGGGTCTCGCCCGGCTCGACCGCTCCGGCCGAGGACTGCCAGCTGATGCCAGCGGCCTCGTGGTCCGCCGGCAGACCAGCAGGACGTCGCTGTCGCGGACGACCACGGCGATGGCAACGCGCAGTGCTTGCACACCTGGTGGCATCGCCGACGCTGGCGCCAGCCCCTTCACAAGAAACAGAGCGTCTGACCAGCAAGTCGACGTGGCTGACGATCCATCAGAACGAGCGTCAAATGAGCGTCAAGATGCCTCACAGAGCGTCATTTCAGCGTCAAGATATCGCCCGTAACGCCCACAGCGCCCATAACGCACATCACCCGAACCCGCAGGTCAAGCACCCTTTGCGATGGGCTCAAGGATCGCCACGCACTCCACGTGGTGCGTCATCGGGAACAAGTCGAACGCCCGCAGCGTGCGCGGCTTGTAGCCCGCCTCTCGGAAGTACGCCAGGTCGCGGGCCAGTGCCGCCGGGTCGCAGGCCACGTAGGCGATGCGGCGGGCGCCCAGGCCCGCGAGGTGGGTGACGACCTGTTTGCCGGCGCCCGCGCGTGGGGGGTCGAGGACGATCAGGTCCGTCTCGGTGATCTGGGTGCGGGGCAGCACCGTGTCGACCTTGCCGTGTTCGATGCGGACCCGGGGCAGGTCCTGGAGGTTGTACTGGGCGTCCTCCGCCGCGCGCCTGCCGGATTCGATGCCGAGCACCGCGCCCGTCTCGCCGACGCGTTGTGCGATCGCGCCCGCGAACAGGCCCACCCCGCAGTAGAGATCGAGGGCCGTCTCGCCCTTGCGCGGCATCAGGCCCTGCATCACGGCCTCCACCAGTACCTCGGGGGCCTTCGGGTGGACCTGCCAGAAGCCGCCCATGCCGATGCGCCAGGTGCGGTCGTCCGCGCGTTCGCGGACGAAGGCGCGGCCGTGGACCCGGTGCACTCCCCCGTCGTGCTCCTCGACCCGCAGGACGGACACCGGCTTGTCCAGCTCGACCAGTGGGAGCCGGCCGCCCTTGAGGGGGGCCAGGATCACCTGGCGGTCGCCGGAGCCGGAGGCGGCGATCGCCTCGACCGAGGCCATCTGCGGCCATTCGCGCTTCTCGACGCCCAGTTCGCTGACGCCCTCGGAGGCGATCATGCAGTGGTCGACCGGCTGTACGTCGTGCGAGCGGTGCTTGCGCAGTCCGGCCCGGCCGTCGGCGTCGACGGCGTACTGCACGCGGGTACGCCACTGCGGCACCTCGCCCGCGGGCAGTTTGTCACCGGGCGCGGGCATGACCGTGCCGTCCCAGCCCGCCTCTTCCGGGGTGAGGCCGGCCAGTCGCTGGAGCTGCTCGGTGATGACGTCGCCCTTGAGGCGGCGTTGCGCGCCCGGCTTGGCGTGCTGCCAGTCGCAGCCGCCGCACATGCCGGGGCCGGCGTACGGGCAGGGGGCCTCGACGCGTTCCTTGGAGGCGTCCAGGATCGTCACCGCGTCGGCGCGCAGGTAGCGCGAACCCTCGTCGCCGTCCGTCACGCGGGCGATGACCTTCTCGCCGGGCAGCGCGTGCCGTACGAACAGCACCCGGCCCTCGTCGGTGCGGGCGACGCAGTGGCCGCCGTGCGCGACGGGACCGACCTCGACCTCGTACTCGTCCCCGACCAGCGAAGCGTGCTCCGGAGCTTCCGCTGGAGCCTGAGCCTGCTCTGAAGGCTGCGGTTCTGTCTGCATGAGGGGCGGTGCTCCAAAAGGTCAAGGTCACAAGGTACGGCCGGACGGGCAGCCAATCAGTCTACGTGCGGGCGGCACCGCCCACCGCCACCCACAAACCCCTCAGGGCTCCCTCTTCGGCCGGGTGTCCACCGGCCCCCGGCGCACCGAACCCGGCGCGCTCCACTCCGCTCGCCGCCTGGCCCGCTTCTTCGCGACCTCCGAGGACTGAAGCTGGTACGGCACCGAGGTCACCATCACGCCCGGGGTGAAGAGCAGCCGCCCCTTGAGCCGTAGCGCGCTCTGGTTGTGCAGCACCTGCTCGTACCAGCGGCCGACCACGTACTCGGGGATGAAAATACTGACCACGTCCCGCGGATTCTCGGTGCGCAGACCCCGTACGTACTCGATGACGGGCCGGGTGATCTCGCGGTACGGGGAGTCGAGGATCTTCAGCGGCACGTTGATGCCGCGCCGCTCCCACTCGTCCTTCAGCTGCTTCGTCTCGTCGGCGTCGACGTTGATGCTGAGCGCCTCCAGCCGGTCCGAGCGGGTGAGCTTCGCGAACGCGAGGGCGCGCAGCGTCGGCTTGTGGACCTTGGAGACGAGCACGATGGTGTGGACGCGGGAGGGCCGTACGCCGTCGGCGCCGGGGCCGCCCTCGGCGGCGGCGATCTCCCCGGCCACGCGGTCGTAGTGCCGGCGGATCGCGGTCATCGTCCCGTAGAAGATCACCATGCCGAGCAGGGCGACCCACGCCCCGTGCGTGAACTTGGTGGCCAGCACCACGATCAGGACGAGCCCGGTGAAGAAGGCACCGAAGGTGTTGATCGCGCGGGAGCGGATCATGTGGCGGCGCTTGGCCTTGTCGCGCTCGGTCCGCAGATGGCGGTTCCAGTGCCGGACCATGCCCGTCTGGCTGAGGGTGAAGGAGACGAAGACACCGACGATGTAGAGCTGGATCAGCTTGGTCGAGTCCGCCCCGTACACCCAGATCAGCAGGATGGCGGCGCCGGCCAGCAGCACGATGCCGTTGGAGAAGGCGAGGCGGTCGCCGCGGGTGTGGAGCTGGCGCGGCAGGTAGCGGTCCTGCGCGAGGATCGAGCCGAGCAGCGGGAAGCCGTTGTACGCGGTGTTGGCGGCCAGGAAGAGCACGAGCGCGGTGGCCGCGGCGAGCAGGACGAAGAAGAAGGTGTCCGGGCCGAAGACGGCGGCGGCGACCTGGGTGATGACGGGGTCCTGCACGTAGCCGTCGCCGACCGGCACACCGTCGCGGAGCAGGTCCTTGCCCGGGAACTCGGCCATCTTCACATCGGTGGCCATGGCCAGGCCGATGATGCCGCAGAACATGGTGACGGCGAGGGTGCCCATCAGCGCGAGGGTCGTGGCCGCGTTCTTGCTCTTGGGCTTACGGAAGGCGGGGACGCCGTTGCTGATGGCCTCGACACCGGTGAGGGCCGCGCAGCCGGAGGAGAACGCGCGCAGCAGCAGGAAGACCAGCGCGAAACCGGCCAGTCCGCCCTCCTCCGCCTTGATCTCGAAGTGGGCCGTGGGCGCGTCCATGGTGTCGTCGAGTACGAATCCGCGGAAGGCGCCCCACGCGATCATGAGGAAGACGCCGGTGACGAAGATGTACGTCGGAATGGCGAAGAGCTTGCCCGACTCCCGTACGCCGCGCAGATTCATCAGCGTCAGGATGACGATTATGCCGATCGCGCACAGGACTTTGTTCTCGATGACGAAGGGGATCGCCGAGCCGAGATTCTCCACGCCGGAGGCGATCGACACGGCCACGGTCAGGACGTAGTCGACGAGCAGCGCGCTCGCGACGGTCAGACCGGCCTTGGGGCCGAGGTTGGTGGTGGCGACCTCGTAGTCGCCGCCGCCGCTCGGGTAGGCGTGCACGTTCTGCCGGTAGGAGGCGACGACGGTGAACATCAGGACCACGACGGCCAGGGCGATCCACGGGCTGAAGTGGTAGGCGGACGCGCCCGCGATGGAGAGCACCAGGAGGACTTCCCCCGGCGCGTAGGCCACCGAGGAGAGCGGGTCGGAGGCGAAGACGGGCAGTGCGATGCGTTTAGGGAGAAGCGTTTCTCCCAACCTGTCGCTACGCAGCGCCCTGCCGATCAGGATCCGTTTGGGCACGTCGGTCAGTTTCGGCACGATGAGGATCGTAAGCCGTCCGGCCTGGACCGCCCCAGGCACCACCCCGCCGGGGCCTCCCGGCGCCGGGCTCCAAGGCACCGAGCGGCGGAAGGCGGCGGGCTCCGGGGAACGGCGTCAGACGCGCTCCGGCGCGCGCTCCCGCGCCGGCCGTCCCGCGGCGCCGTCGTGGCCGCCCCCGCCGGAGAGCCGCCCCGGCCACCAGAACCGGCGCCCCAGGTCCAGCGCCAGCGCGGGCACCAGCACCGTACGGACCAGGAAGGTGTCCAGCAGGACGCCGATGCCGACGATCACGCCCATCTGCGCCATCGTCACCAGCGGCAGCGCGGCGAAGACGGCGAAGGTCGCGGCGAGCACCACACCCGCCGAGGTGATGACGCCTCCGGTGCTGGTCAGACCCTCCAGTACGCCGCGTGTGTGGCCGATCCGCAACGCCTCCTCGCGGACCCGGTGCATCAGGAAGATGTTGTAGTCGATGCCCAGGGCGACCAGGAACACGAAGCCCGTCAGCGGGATCGACCAGTCGACGCCGGCGAAGCCGAAGACGCTCTCGAACAGGAGGTTCGAGGTGCCGAGCGCGGCGAAGTACGAAGGACGACCGTCCCGAGCAGCAGCAGCGGCGCGACCAGGGCGCGAAGGAGCAGGATCAGTACGGCCAGCACCACCACCAGCACCACGGGGATCACGGTCCGCAGATCGCGGTCGGCTGCCCGCTGGGTGTCCAGGGTCTGTGCGGTGACGCCGCCGACCAGCGCGCCGGCGCCGTCGACCGTCCGTACGGCGTCCCGCAGCCGGTCGACGGTGTCCTTGGCCGCCGCGCTGTCCGGGGTGTCGGTGAGCACCACCGACAGCGTGGCGAGCCGGCCGTCGGGCGTACGCTCGCCGTCCTCGACACGCGCGACGCCCCTCACCTCCCTTACGGCCGCCTCGACGTCGGCGGCACGGTCGGCACGGGTGACGACCTTCGCCGGGTCGGAGGCGCCCGAGGGGTAGTGGGCGGAGATCAGCTCCTGCGCCACGACCGATTCGGGCTTCTCCTGGAACATCTCCGACTGCCGCAGCCCCATGTCGATACCGACCGCGCTGAACGCCAGCACGCCGGTGACACCGACCGACATCAGCCACGACCAGCGCGGGCGCCGGGCGACCAGGGCGCCGATCCGCGACCACACGGTGGCCTCCCTACGGGAGGCGGCGCCGAGGCGCGGGACGAACGGCCAGAAGACCCGGCGGCCGGCGATCACCAGCAGCGCGGGCAGGACCGTGACCATCGCGAGGAACGCGCAGACCACGCCGACGGCGCCGACCAGCCCCAGGGAGCGCGAGGAGTTGATGTCGGCGAACGCCAGACAGGCGAGACCGATCGCGACGGTACCCGCCGAGGCGAGGATCGCCGGGCCCGAGCGGCGCAGCGCGGTCCGCATGGCCTCGTGCCGGTCCTCCTGCCGGTGCAACTCCTCGCGGTAGCGGGCGATGAGCAGCAGCGCGTAGTCCGTACCGACGCCGAAGACGAGCACCATCAGGATGCCCGCGCTCTGCGGATCGACGGGCAGGTGGCCGTACTTGGCGAGGAGATACGTGCCGACCTGGGTGAGTACGGCGGCGAAGCCGACGGACAGCAGTGGGAACAGCCAGAGCAGGGGGCTGCGGTAGGTGATCAGCAGCAGGACGGCGACGACGAGCCCGGTCGCGGTCATCACGGTCGAGTCGAGGGTGCCGAAGACGGCGATGGAGTCGGTCAGTGAGGCGGCGGGGCCGCCGACCTCGGCGTCGACGCCCGGCGGGGCGTTGGCGCCCGGCGATGTCGTGGAGCCTGTCGACCGCGTCGGTGATCTCGTCCTCGTACGACAGGGGTACGACGGCCATCAGGGCCTTGCCGTCGTCGGACCGGACGGCGGGCGGCAGTTGCTCGCCCTCGGCGACGTACGGCGCGAAGCGGGCGCGGTCCGCCGCGGCCTTCGCGGCGGCCCCCGCACGGGTGTAGACGACGACCGCGGGCATCAGCGTGTCGGTGCGGAACTTCTCCAACTCGGTGTTGACGCGGGCGGATTCCGCGCCACGGGGCAGGAACGCGTTCTGCCCCGTCTCCTCGGCCTCGCCCAGCTTCCCGGCGAGCGGGCCGAGCACGACGGCGGGAACAGCCAGGCGACCAGGACGAACCGCTTCCCGCGGCTGCCGCCGGGGGCACCGGCGAGCCGCTTCGGCAAGGTGGTCATGAGTAATCTCCTCCGTATGGAGTGAGGGGCACACCTCTCCCGCACCGCGGCGTGATGGTTTGGCGACCTGCCGTGGCGCGCGGGGTGGTGCCCTGAGTGACGGATCTCCATGCGTACGGCCGGGAGCGGGAACTCCCGGCCGTACGACTTCACTTGGCGCTACGACGCGGCGCGGCTACTCGATCTCGCGCATCATCTTCTCCATCGACGCGATCGAGCCGCGGGCCTGCGTCAGCTCGTCGAGCGTGCGGCGGTGCAGCTCGACGTTGTCCTCCAGCAGTTGCGCGTACTTCATGGCGGGCTGCTTGTACCGCTCCTCCCGCGCCGCCAGCATGCGTGCGCGCCAGGTCGCCGCTATCTGCCAGACGACCACGATGAGGAACAGGAAGACACCGCCGGCGCCGACGACCCCGGCCAGGTCCGTCCAGCCCGAATCATTCATTTCGCGGACTCCTTCATCGTCGTTCTCTCTTCCTCGGTGAGCGTCGACGCCGCCGTGGCGACGGACTGCGGGGTCAGGGCGAAACAGAACGGGGTCAGCTCGAAGTACTTCATCGCCTTGCCGCTCTCGGACAGCTCCAGCGTCCCGACGACCAGCCCGGCCGCCTCCAGCCGCTGGAGATGCATGTGCAGCAGCGGGCGGCCGATGCCGAGTTCGCGGGCGAGAGCGCTGACGTAGTTGCGGCCCTCCAGCAGCGCGCCGACGATCCGCATCCGGTGTGGATTGCCGAGCGCGCCGAGCACCTTCAGCAGTTCGTCGCCGGTCGGGACCTCGTGCATCGCAGCCCCTTTCCTCAGCACCTGTCAGGGAAGACTGACAGCAGCCGTCCACACCTGTCAAAGAAACCTGACACATATCAGGGTGGACTGAGGGTAACTCGGGGTCCTCTCAGGGTCCCCCGACGCCTCCCCGGCGTATCCCCGACACGGGTGACGGCACGGCGGACGCGGACGCATAAGCTCAATCCCGGGCGGCGCCCCGTACGGTTGTGCCGTCCGTGGCCCGGCGCACGGAGAAGGAAGAGTGAACCAGGTGTTTACGCAGGTCAGCTCGGCAAACAGGACTGCGGGGTAAAGAGGACGTGCACATCGTCATCATGGGCTGCGGCCGAGTGGGGGCCGCACTCGCCACCAGCCTGGAGCGGCAGGGGCACACGGTCGCGGTCATCGACCAGGACCCCACGGCGTTCCGCCGGCTCGGCTCCGGCTTCGGCGGGCGGCGTATCAACGGCGTCGGCTTCGACCAGGACACCTTGCGCGACGCGGGCATCGAGGACGCGGGCGCGTTCGCGGCGGTCAGCAGCGGGGACAACTCGAACATCATCGCCGCCCGGGTGGCCCGCGAGATGTTCGGCATCGAGAACGTCGCCGCGCGCATCTACGACCCCCGGCGCGCGGAGGTCTACCAGCGGCTCGGCATCCCGACCGTGGCGACCGTCCGCTGGACCGCCGACCAGATGCTCCGACGGCTGCTGCCGTCCGGCGCGGAGCCGCTGTGGCGCGACCCGAGCGGCGGCGTCCAGCTCGCCGAGGTCCACACGTCGGCGAGCTGGATCGGCCACAAGATCAGCACCCTCCAGGAGGAGACCGGCGTACGCGTCGCGTTCCTCACCCGGCTCGGCGAGGCCATACTGCCCACGTCGCAGACGGTGCTCCAGGAGGGCGACCTCGTCCACGTGATGATGCGTACGGACGACATCCAGAAGGTCGAGGCGGCTTTCGCCGAGGGCCCTGAGGAGGGCGGTCACTGATGCGCGTCGCGATTGCCGGAGCAGGCGCGGTGGGTCGATCCATCGCGGGCGAACTGCTGGAGAACGGCCACGAGGTCCTGCTGATCGACAAGGCGCCCACCGCCATCTCGGTCGAGCGGGTCCCGATGGCGGAATGGCTGCTGGCCGACGCCTGCGAGATCACCTCGCTCGACGAGGCGGCGCTGCAACGCTGCAACGTCGTGATCGCGGCGACCGGCGACGACAAGGTCAACCTGGTCGTCTCGCTGCTGGCCAAGACGGAGTACGGCGTACCGAGGGTGGTCGCCCGCGTCAACAACCCGAAGAACGAGTGGCTGTTCAACGAGTCGTGGGGCGTGGACGTCGCGGTGTCGACGCCACGTCTGATGTCGGCGCTGGTGGAAGAGGCGGTGAGCGTCGGCGACCTCGTCCGGCTGCTGCGCTTCAGCCACGGCGACGCGAATCTCGTGGAGCTGACGCTGCCGCCGGAGTCGGCGGTGACGGGGACCCAGGTGGGGGACGTGACCTGGCCCGAGGACACGTCGCTGGTGACGATCATCCGGGGCTCACGGGTGCTGACGCCGCACGCGGAGGAGACGCTGGAGGCGGGGGACGAACTGCTGTTCGTGGCGGCGCAGGCGCGGGAGGAACAACTGGAGGACCTGCTGTCCGTCCGCCGCGAGGACGCTTGAGCGCTGTGCGGGTTGCGGGGTTGCCGGTCCCCGTACAGGCCGGTCCGCGCGCCTGCGGGCCGGTGGGTGGTTGTCCTCAAGCGCCGGCCGGGCTGGGGTGGTTGCGGTGTGGCCGGGTTGGTTTGCCCGGGTCCGCGTGGTGGCGGGGTCCGTCCTCAAGCGCCGGACGGGCTGGGGTGGTTGCGGTGGTGGCCGGGGGCCGCTCCGGGGTCATGCCCGGACGGCATGATTTACGGCGCCCAGCGGTCATGGGAGAAGTACCGGTCCGGGTTGCGCCACACATCACGCAGTCCGGACGTACCCACCCGCAGGCCCCGCACCCCGCCCACGGCCGACAACCGCAACCACCAAGCCCGTCCGGCGCTTGAGGACAACGACCACCGGCCCGCAGGCAGACGCGGACAACCCGGCTACTCCCGCGACGGCCCCGAAGCGCGCGCAGCCTCTTCTTCCGCCTCCATCTCAGCGAAGACGTCAATCGGCGCCGGCGCCTTCGCCAGGAACAGCCACGTCAGATACACCGCGAGCAGGAACGGCGGGATCTTCAGCGACACCAGCACCCAGCCCAGCTGCGTCGTGTCCGCCCACCAGTACAGCGGGAAGAGGATCGCGCACTTCGCGAGGAGGATGAACCCCCACGCGTAACTCGCCTTCGTGTAAGCCGACTTGCGCCCCGGGTTCCGCGTACGCCAGGACAGGTTCTCCTTGAAGACCGGCCCCAGGATCAGCCCGATCAGCGGCACCCCCGCGACGCTGGTCGCGATGTACGCGACGGCCAGCCCCAGCGTGTACACCATGCCCGGCAGGTAGAAGTCCTTCGCGTCGCCGGTCATCATCGCGAAGACCACGCCGAAGGCGACTCCGAAGACGCCGCTGAAGGCGTGCTTCACGGTGTCGCGGCGGATCAGCCGGACGGCGACCAGCAGCAGCGACACCGCGAGCGCGGCGATCGCGGAGACGTGCAGGTCCTTGTTGATCGTGAAGATCGTGACGAAGAGCAGTCCGGGGACGACCGTCTCCACCATTCCGCGCACGCCGCCGAACGCCTCGAAGAGCGCGGCCTCGGTCACGGCCTTGGCGTCGGCCTGCGGGTCGGCGCCCTCGGGCGCGTTGAGGTCTGTCGTCGCGGCGGGCTTGTCGATTGACGTCACCGGCTACTCCTGTCCGAGCGGTCGGAGTTCGTATGTGGGGTTGAACAGCACCCTGCGGCCGTGGCTCATGGAGATCCGGCCGGATGCGATGAGCTTGCGGCCCGGCTCTATGCCCGCGATGGAGCGCCGTCCCAGCCACACCACGTCCAGCGGCGCGGTGCCGTCGAACAGCTCCGCCTCCAGCGCGGGCACGCCGGCCCGCGGACGCAGAGTGACCGTCCGCAACGTACCAGTCACCTTCACTATCTGGCGGTCGCCGCAGTCGCAGATGCGGGTGCAGCCCGAGGCCTGCGTGTCCTCACGCAGCTCCTCGGATTCCAGATCCTCCTGGGAGCTGGACAGCCGGTCGAGCATCCGGCGGAAGCGGCCGGTCGGCTTCTCAGCACTCATGACAGAAGCGTACCGGGGTCCGCGGGCCCCGGATCATCGGTCGAACCGGTAGCCCATGCCGGGCTCGGTGACGAAGTGCCTGGGGTGCGAGGGGTCCGCCTCCAGCTTGCGGCGGAGCTGGGCCATGTAGACCCGCAGATAGTTGGTCTCCGTGCCGTAGGAGGGCCCCCAGACCTCCTGGAGGAGCTGTTTCTGGCTGACGAGCCGGCCGGTGTTGCGTACCAGGACCTCCAGCAGGTGCCACTCGGTCGGGGTGAGCCGTACGTCGCGGCCCTCCCGGTGCACCTTCTTGGCCACCAGGTCGACGGTGAAGCCCGCGGTCTCGACCATCGCGACGCCGCCGTCGTCGCCGGAGCCGACGGGCTCGGCGCGGCGGACGGCGGCGCGCAGCCGGGCGAGGAGTTCGTCCATGCCGAAGGGCTTGGTGACGTAGTCGTCGGCGCCCGCGTCCAGCGCCTCGACCTTCTCGTCGGAGGTCTGGCGCGCGGAGAGCACCAGGATCGGTACCCGGGTCCAGCCGCGCAGGCCCTTGATGACCTCCACGCCGTCCATGTCGGGCAGGCCGAGGTCGAGCACGACGACGTCCGGATGGCGGGCGGCGGCGAGTTCCAGGGCGCTCGCGCCGTCGGCGGCGGCGTCGACCTCGTACTTGCGGGCCTTGAGGTTGATCACGAGCGCGCGCACGATCTGCGGCTCGTCGTCGACCACGAGCACCCGCACGGGGCCTCGGGGGTCTCCCCCGGCGGGAGGCGCCATGGTGGCCTGCCTTTCTGCTGTGCCGCCGGTCATGACGCGACCTGTGCGGGTAGTTCGGGGCCGTACGGCGTGAGGCCCGGTACGGCCGTGAGATCCAGGACCATGGTCAGTCCGCCGCCGGGGGTGTCCTCGGCGGTGAGGGTGCCTTCCATGGCGTCCACGAAGCCGCGGGCGACGGCGAGGCCGAGGCCGACACCGGCCCCGCGCGGGGCGTCCCCGTGGCGCTGGAAGGGCTCGAATATGCGTTCCTTGGCTTCGTCGGGGACGCCGGGACCGCGGTCCACGACGCGTACCTGGACGCGGGCGCCGAGCGAGCTGGCCGCGACGGTGACGCGGGTGCCATCGGGGCTGTATTTGACGGCGTTCTCGACGATGTTGGCCACGGCGCGCTCCAGCAGGCCGGGGTCGACGGCGACCATCGGCAGTGATTCCGGGATGTCCAGGTCCACGCTGTCCTCGGGGACGCCGCCGAGCGCCATGGGGACGACCTCGTCCAGGTCGATCTCGCGGATCAGCGGGGTGACGGTGCCGGTCTGGAGCCGCGACATGTCGAGCAGGTTGCCCACCAGGTGGTCGAGGCGGTCGGCGCCGTTCTCGATGCCTTCGAGGAGTTCGGCGTGGTCCTCCTCGGACCATTCGACGTCGTCGGAGCGGAGCGAGGTGACGGCGGCCTTGATGGCCGCGAGGGGGGTGCGCAGGTCGTGGCTGACGGCGGCGAGCAGGGCCGTACGTATCCGGTTGCCCTCCGCGAGCCTGCGGGCGCCCTCGGCCTCGCCCACCAGGCGCTGGCGGTCGAGTACGACGGCGGCCTGGGCGGCGAAGGCGGAGAGCACCCGGCGGTCCTCGGCGGGCAGCACCCGGCCGGAGAGCGCGAGCGCCAGGTGGTCGCCGACGGGCAGGTCGACGTCGGCGGCGTCGGGGCGGTCGACGGGCCTGGGTCCGACGCTGCCCGCGCGGGTCCACGGGTCGACGTCGCTGGTGCGTTCCAGCAGCGCCACGGACTCCATGGAGAACGTCTCGCGTACGCGTTCCAGCAGGGCGTCCAGGGTGGTCTCGCCGCGCAGCACGCTGCCGGCCAGGAAGGACAGGATCTCGGACTCGGCGCGCAGTCTGGCGGCCTGGTGGGTGCGGCGGGCCGCGAGGTCGACCACCGAGGCCACGGCGACGGCCACCGCGAAGAAGATCACGATGGCGACGAGGTTCCTGGGGTCCTGGATGGTGAGGTTGTGGGTGGGCGGGGTGAAGTAGAAGTTCAGCAGGAGTGAGCCCACGGCGGCCGACGCGAGGGCCGGGCGCAGTCCGCCGAGCAGTGCGGCGAGGACGGTCAGGAAGAGGAAGAGCAGGACGTCGTTGGCCAGGCCGAGGGTGTCGTCCAGCGCGGTGAGCAGCAGCGTCAGCAGGACGGGGGCGACGACGCCGGCCAGCCAGCCGGAGATGATCCGGGAGCGGCCGAGGCGGGCGCCGTGCGCCACGGGCAGGCCGCGGCCCTTGGCGACCTCCTCGTGGGTGACGATGTGGACGTCCAGGTCGGGTCCCGACTCGCGGGCGACGGTGGCGCCGACGCCCGGCCCGAAGACGTACTGCCAGGCCTTGCGGCGGCTGGAGCCGAGCACGATCTGGGAGGCGTTGACGCCGCGTGCGAACTCCAGCAGCGCCGAGGGCACGTCGTCGCCGATGACGTGGTGGAAGGTGCCGCCGAGGTCTTCGACCAGGGTGCGCTGGACGGCGAGTTCCTTGGGTGACGCGGAGGTGAGGCCGTCGCTGCGGGCGATGTAGACGGCGAGGATCTCGCTGCCGGAGCCCTTGGCGGCCATGCGGGCGGCGCGGCGGATGAGCGTACGGCCCTCGGGCCCGCCGGTGAGGCCGACGGCGATGCGCTCGCGGGCCTGCCAGGTGGTGCGGATGTTGTGCTCGCCGCGGTACTGCTGGAGGTATTCGTCGACCCGGTCGGCGGTCCAGAGCAGGGCGAGTTCGCGCAGCGCGGTGAGGTTGCCGGGGCGGAAGTAGTGCGAGAGGGCGGCGTTGACCTTGTCCGGCTGGTAGATGTTGCCGTGCGCCATGCGGCGGCGCAGCGCCTGGGGTGACATGTCGACAAGTTCGATCTGGTCGGCCCGTCTGACCATCTCGTCGGGGACGGTCTCACGCTGCCGTACGCCCGTTATCGATTCGACGACATCGCCGAGTGATTCCAGGTGCTGGATGTTGACGGTCGACACGACGTCGATGCCCACCTGGAGCAGTTCCTCGACGTCCTGCCAGCGTTTGGAGTTGCGGGAGCCCGGGACATTGGTGTGGGCCAGTTCGTCCACCAGCGCGACGGCGGGGCGGCGCTCGATGACCGCGTCGACGTCCATCTCGGTGAAGACGGTGCCCCGGTGCGGCAGCTCCCGGCGATGGATCTGTTCGAGGCCCTGGAGCATGACCTCGGTGCGTGGCCGGTTGTGGTGCTCGACGAACGCCACCACACAGTCGGTGCCGCGCTCGACGCGCCGGTGCGCCTCGGAGAGCATCGCGTACGTCTTGCCGACGCCCGGTGCCGCGCCCAGGTAGATCCTCAGCTTGCCGCGTCCCATGGCCCCATTGTCTTCCCACCGGGCCGCTGCGTCTCCCGGCGGCTTCCCGCCCGAAGCTACAGCCATGGAAGACGGCAAAACGGACATCCGGTGGGGCGCGGGGTCCGTCTTGACACGATTCTGATGGACCTGGTGCTACGGCCGCGGGGAGCGCTCGTGTTCCACGAGGCGGCCGTCGGCGAGTTCGATCACCCGGTCGGCGAGGCCGAGGAGCTGGGCGTCGTGGGTGGCCACGAGCGCGGTGACGCCCTCGCTGCGGACAACCGCGCGCAGCAGCTCCATCACGGCGAGCCCGGTCTCCGCGTCGAGCTGTCCGGTGGGCTCGTCGGCGATCAGCAGGGCGGGCCGGTTCGCCAGGGCGCGGGCGATCGCGACGCGCTGCTGCTGGCCGCCGGACAGCTCACCGGGGCGCTGCGCCGTGTGGTCGCCGAGGCCGACAAGGGCGAGCAGCAGCGCCACCCGCTCCTCGCGCTCGCGCGGGTCGGCCCTGCGCAGCCGCAGGGGGACGCCGACGTTCTCGGCGGCGGTGAGGATGGGGATCAGTCCGAAGGACTGGAAGATGAAGCCGATCCGGTCGCGGCGCATTTCGAGCAGGCCGCTCTCGCCGAGCGTGGCGAGGTCCGTGCCGTCGACGGTGATCTGTCCGTCGTCCGGGGTGTCGAGGCCGCCGACGAGGTTGAGCAGGGTCGTCTTGCCCGATCCCGAGCGGCCCTTGAGCGCGATCAGCTCGCCGCGCGACGCGGTGAAGGACACCCCGCGCAGCGCGTGGACGGCGGTGGCGCCGGTGCCGTACGAGCGGTGCAGGCCACTCACCCGCACCATGGGTGCGGTCGCCTCGCCGGCCAGGGCCGTGCCGGTGCCGCTGCTGGTCTCGGTCATGACTCATCCCCCGCACGGTGCCGACTGCCGGGCGCCAGTATGTGCGCGATCCGTGCGGCCGGGCAATGGTGGCAACCACACAAGCCGGTGGGCCGCGCTCCCGTGACGGGAGCGCGGCCCACCGGCTTGTCTGAGCGTACGTGCCAGGCCGTGCTGGGGAAGTAGCGCCGTCCGCCCACAGGGCGGGCCTCGCGCCCGCCCGCGGAGCGGCTGACGACTCCGTCGGCGCGTGCGATCGCAAGGCGGAGGATCGCTCTCGTACTGGGCGTACTCGGATGCCTTCGAAAACGCTGTCAACGCGACGAGCGGGCACCTCCCGTGCCCCCCTCGGGGCTACGGGGGAGTGCGTGCCGGGCGTCGTCGGCCGGGCGGGACTTCCCCAACACGGCCGGGGTCAGCGCACCTCGGTGATCTCGGGGCCGCGCTGAAGCTGGCCCATGCCCCCGGCGAAGCGGGAACCTTCCTGCTCCTCGGCCTGCTGGACGCCCTCGGCAACCATCTGCGCGTCGTCGGGGAGCTTCAGGACGATCGGGTCGCGGGGCGCCATCGGGCCGTCACCGCGCACGACGACCGTGTCCCGGAAGATCTGCTCCAGCAGTCCGGCGGCCTCGGGCTGCACCGCGCCCTGTCCGGAGATCACTCCGCGCAGGAACCAGCGCGGCCCGTCGACGCCGATGAAGCGCACAAGCTGTACGCCACCGGTGCCGTCCGGGAGCTGCACCGGCACCTGGGCCCTGAGCTCCCAGCCGAGCGGGCCCTCGACCTCGTCGATGATGCCGCCCTGCTGCGTGATGCCCGAGGCGATCTCCTCGCGCACCTCGCTCCAGATGCCCTCCTTCTTGGGAGCGGCGAAGGCCTGGAGCTGTACGGCGCTGTCGCGTACGACGACGGTCGCCGCGACGATCGCGTCGCCCGCGACCTCCACCCGAAGCTCCATCCCGTCGACCCCGGGGACGAAGATGCCGCCCAGGTCGACGCGGCCCTCGTCGGGCTTGGAGACCTCGGAGGCGTCCCACGGCCCGTCGGGCCGGGGGGCCGGGGGAAGATTCACCCGGCGGGGCTGCTCTGCCCCGTCCTCCGCGTCGTCAGCGGCCTCGTCGGCAACGTCGTCGACGACCTGCTCGGCCTCGCCCGCCGTGTCATCGGCGGCACCGCTCTTCTTGCGACGTCCGAACACGTCACTGTCCTTCCCGGTCGGATACGACCGATGCGTATCGATTCCCGCCCTGTGAACCGCCCACCGCGGCATGACCTCCGGTGGACCCGAAGCCCCCCTCGGCCCGTGCCGAGCCGGGAAGCTCCGCCACCTCGTGGAAGCGCACCTTCTCGACCTGCTGGACGACCAGTTGGGCAATCCGGTCGAACCGCTCGAACCGCACCGACTCGCGCGGGTCGAGATTGACCACGATCACCTTGATCTCCCCACGGTACCCGGCATCCACCGTCCCCGGGGCATTCACCAGAGCCACCCCGCACCGGGCGGCCAGCCCGGATCGCGGGTGCACGAAGGCGGCGTACCCGTCGGGCAGCGCGAGGGAAACCCCGGTGGGCAGAACGGCGCGTTCGCCCGGAGCGAGATCGGTGGCCTCGGTGGTGACCAGATCGACGCCGGCGTCGCCCGGGTGCGCGTACGAGGGGAGCGGCACCTGCGGGTCGGTGCGGCGGATCAACACGTCGACAGGAGTGCCGGGGGCAGGACTCATGGGTTCACCTCGAAGGCGCGGGCGCGCCTGACCTGGTCGGGATCGGCCATGACCGCCCGGATCTCCTCCTGGCGGCCGTTGTCGATGAAGTGGTCGACCTTCACTTCGACGAAGAGGGCGTCGGCGCGCAGCGCGACGGGCCCCTCGGGGCCGTTGAGCCGGCCGGTCGCGGAGCAGAAGATCTTCCGGCCGCTCACGGCGGTGGCCTCGGCGCTGAGGAAGAGCACGGTGTCGACGGGTACGGGGCGGACGAAGTCCGTCTCCAGCTTGCCGGTCACGGCGACCACGCGCAGCAGCCAGCTGAGCGCGCCGAGCGACTCGTCGAGCGCGGTGGCGAGTACGCCGCCGTGCGCGAGGCCGGGGGCGCCCTGGTGGGCGGGCCGCACGGTGAACTCGGCGGTGATGGTGACACCCTCGCCGGCCCTGGCCTGGAGGTGGAGGCCGTGGGGCTGCTCGTCGCCGCAGCCGAAACAGTGCGCGTAGTGGGAACCGAGCAGTTCCCCGGGGGCCGGGGCCTGAGGGTGCCGTACCGGCGCTATGGCGTCGGCCGGCGGCGTCAGAGCCGGGGACCGGGCGGCGGAACGGGGGGTCTTCCCCCCGGAGGGCACAGTACTCACAGGCGCAGACCTTACCCGCGCGGCTACCCGCCGGTCGCACCGTGCCAAGCTTGGCCCCATGGAGCACTCAGCCGCGCCTTACGACGAACGTCTCACCGCCCCCGGTTCCTGGTGGGTGATCACCGCTCTCGTCGCGCTCTCGGGCGGTCTCATCCTGCTGCCGCTGGGCACCGTGCCGATGCTCGGGGCGGTGGTCGTGACGGGGCTGCTGGCCGCGTCGGCCGTCAGTTCCTACGGCTCCGCGCGGATCCGGGTGGTGGCCGGATCGCTGGTCGCGGGCAGTGCCCGGATCCCGGTGGCGGCGCTCGGCGGCGCGGAGGTGCTGGCCGGTGAGGAGGCGCGCGCCTGGCGCATGCACAAGGCCGATCCCCGCGCCTTCATGCTGCTGCGCAGCTACATCCCGACGGCGCTGCGGGTGGAGGTCACGGACGCGGCCGACCCGACGCCGTACGTCTATGTGTCGACCCGGAACCCGAGGGCGCTCGCGGCGGCGCTGGACGCGGTACGGAAGAGCGAGAACGGCACGGCGGACAGGGCCTAGGGTCTTTCGTTTGGATCAGGCCGGATGAGGGAGCGGGGTCTGGTGCCGTGGATCGCGAGGCGGAGGAGGGAGGCATGGCGAGAATCGTGCCTGCCCTTCCGCCATCAACGCGGCGAGGCGCGGTGCCAGGGACCGCGAGCCCGGCAAGATCCAAACGAGAGGCCCTAGTACTGCAACCGTGTTTGCTGTGACGATGGTTTAGTCACGGGCTGTGGCCTCGTCGTTTGTAGTGGCTGACGCGTGCTCGGTGCTGTGCTCGTCGCCGCCAGTGGGACCAGTGCAGGACCTGGGCGAGTGAGGGCAGGAGGCGTGCGGTGAGGTGGGCGGTCAGGCGGCGGATTTCGGGCAGGCTCAGTGGGACAAGGTACTGGTCAGCGGATCGTGAGCCCCCTTTTTCAGCTCCTGCGCACGGACCGTTGCCAGGTAGGCGTGGGCCGCCATGGCCAGCGTGATGTGCCGATACCAGGCGTGGTACTTGCGGACCTGGTAGTGGTCCAGGCCGCACTCGTTCTTCGCGGTCTGGAAGCATTCCTCGATCGTCCACCGGCGGCCGGCCACCACCAGCAGTGTGTTCAAGGTGGTGCCCTCGGGTGCGAAGCACACGTAGTAGGCGATCCCGGTGGGATCGGTGACGCTGCGACGGGCCAGAACCCAGTGCTCGACGCCCTCCTCACGCCAGGGCCGGATCGGTGCCCGGGCCCAGTCGTAGACCCGCTCGCCGTGGGCGCCCGACCCGCACGAGCGGCGTTTCCATGCCTGTCGGGGCAGGCCCGCCACCAGTTCCTCCACGACATGGTCCATGCGGGAGGCGGTTACGACAGTGTCGGTCCGACGGGTGGCCAGCACGTGGAACACCCCACGCTGTTCCAGCCAGTAGCGCAACCCCTTGACCTGCCCATATGCCTCGTCGGCCGTCAGCCACGCGAACGGCACCCGGGCTGCGAGGGTCCGTTCGATCATGGCCTTGGCGTGCTCGATCTTCGTGGCGAAGGTGACCTCGTCGGGGATCGCCGCGGTGCGGCAGCGGTCCCGGTCCTCGGTCCAGGACGCGGGCAGGTACAGCTCCCGGTCGATCAGCGTGTGGCCGACCTCGGTGGCGTAGGCCAGGAACGTGCCGACCTGGCTGTTCTCGATCCGGCCCGCCGTGCCCGTGTACTGGCGCTGGACACCGGCCGAGCGGACCCCCTTCTTCAAGAACCCGGTGTCGTCCACGACCAGGATCGCCTGCCGGT
Source organism: Streptomyces sp. NBC_01508 (assembly GCF_045040315.1). NCBI lineage: Bacteria > Bacillati > Actinomycetota > Actinomycetes > Kitasatosporales > Streptomycetaceae > Streptomyces > Streptomyces sp. NBC_01508. The sequence goes on from NZ_CP109419.1 coordinate 1,745,195, forward strand.
CACCGAGATGTTCCATCACGAACTCCCGCACATCGTCGCGGACTTCGTCGGCATCCCAGTCACACGTATTGAGCAGCCTCTGCAAACGGTCCGGCCGGTCATGCCCCGCGCGCTCAGCGACCGTCCACGCGTTCTTCCGCTCCAGCGACGACACCAACCCGCGCATGTAAGCCAGCGCCGACTCGCGGGGCTCCGAACGCTGAAAACGGTGCACAAACCGCTCGTGCACCTCTTCCAGCCCCACCGCCCACCGCCGCACGTCACCGATTTCGAGGTCCCCACCCATGACAAGCACAACGACCACGACGTCACGTCGTCACTGCAAACGCGGTTGCAGTACTAGGGCATGTTGCGAAAGTAGCGCCGTCCGCCCGAAGGGCGGGGCCGACGGCGTCTGGTGCGTGCGATCGCAAGGCGGAGGATCGTTCTCGTACTGGGCGTACTTGGATGATTCCGACAACGCGGCGAGTGCGCGTGCCAGGCGTCGTCGGCCAGGCGGGACTTTCGCAACACGCCCTAGCGGCCCAGTTCCTTCGGCAGCTCGGGAGGCAGCACCTCCGGCTGCTCCAGCGGCGGCAGCGCGGGCAGGGCGTCCCAGGGGATCTGGTGGGTGCGCAGGTCCTTACGGATGCGCTCGGCGACCTTCTGGGTGTCGCGCCGGTTCATCATCGCGCCGACGGCGGCTCCGATCATGAACGGCACCAGGTTCGGCAGGCTGCGGACCGTGCGCTTCATGATCTGCTGGCGCAGCTCGCGCTTCATACGGCCGGAGAGCGCCGTGTTGAGCGTCGCCGGTTTCATGATGTCGACGCCGCGCTCCTCGGTCCACGAGGTCAGATACGCGGTGCTGCGCTGTTTGAGGTTGCCGGGCGGACGCCGGCCGTAGACCTCGTGCAGCTCGGCGATGAGCTTCAGTTCGATCGCGGCGACCGCCGTGATCTCCGCGGCCAGTTCGGCCGGCATCGCGGGCGGTACGGGCATCATCGCGACGGCGCCGATACCGGCGCCCACCGTGGAGCTGCTGTTCGCCGCGCCCGCGATGAGTTTGTCGGCGAGCTCTTCGGGACCCAGACCCGGGAACTGCCTGCGGAGCGTGGCCAGATCACGGACGGGAACGCGCGGCGCGTTGTCGATGATCCGGTCGGCGAGGTGCGAGAGGCCTGCCCTGGCGCTCGCGCCGCCCTTCTGGATGCCCCGCCTGACCTTGTCCAGGCGCCGGACCCCGGTCACGGGCGGCCCGTCGTGGTCGCCCTGGGCTGCTTCGAGCGAGGCCGGGAGGCCTCGCCCGTCGTCGTCGGATACGCCGGAATGGGGCAGGAGAGCGGAGTGCTCGGCAGCGGGCGTGGTGCCTTCCGCCGGGCCCGGGCCGCTCCGGTACGCCTCCGGCGCCTTCGCGCGCCGGAAGCGCCGTTTCCTGGACGGTGTGTCACCTGCCACGGCCGACCGCTCCCCTAGTCGCAGTCGCGGCAGATCGGCTGACCGTTCTTCTCCCGGGACAGCTGACTGCGGTGGTGCACGAGGAAGCAGCTCATGCAGGTGAACTCGTCGGCCTGCCTGGGCAGTACGCGAACCGACAGCTCCTCGTTGGAGAGGTCGGCCCCGGGCAGCTCAAGTCCCTCGGCCTGCTCGAACTCGTCCACGTCGACCGCGGATGTCGACTTGTCGTTCCGACGGGCCTTCAATTCCTCAAGGCTGTCGGAATCGACGTCGTCATCGGTCTTGCGTGGGGTGTCGTAATCCGTTGCCATGTCGCTTCTCCCCCTCTGGGTGTCATCGGTGTCTCAGCGCGTAACGCGTGAGAGGCCGGACTTGTGCCCGACCTGAGGCGGAGATTTTGCCTCACATCAAGGTCTGTTACTCAATCGACACCCAACCGGACTCTTTCCGAGTGATCGGCTTTGGGTGGCGAACCGGACCGTACACGGTCCGAATGTCGTACTTCACGGGCGCCACCCCGTGTACTTCCCGTGATCCCGACCCCCGGAAACCCGGATTTTCCCGGCTTTCCGTCAGGGGCTTGATCACGCAGAGTGCGAGGCCGGTATTCGCCCCTGTGATCGATCACACACGGACCAACCGGGAACGGGTCCCGAAAATTCCGCGCATAGCGAACTTCGCTCCGATCCGGAGCGAAAGCTCAGACCGGCAGAGTGACACGCATCACGAGCCCGCCTCCCTCGCGGGGCTCCGCGATGATACGGCCCCCGTGGGCCCGCGCGACCGAGCGGGCGATCGACAGGCCGAGGCCCACGCCCTTGTCGCTGCCGGTCCGCTCCGTACGGAGGCGGCGGAACGGTTCGAAGATGTTGTCGATCTCGTACGCGGGAACGACCGGCCCCGTGTTCGACACCAGCAGCACCGCCTGACCGTGCTCGACCGCGGTCGTGACCTCGACCCAGCCCACCTCCTTCACGTTGTAGCGGACGGCGTTCTGTACGAGGTTGAGCGCGATCCGCTCCAGCAGGACGCCGTTGCCCTGGACGACCGCCGGCCGGCGCTCACCGCGGAGCTCGACGCCCTTCGCCTCGGCCTCGCCGCGCGTCTGGTCGACGGCGCGGGTGGCGACCTCGGCGAGGTCGACGGGCTTGCGCTCGACGAGCTGGTTGTCGCTGCGGGCGAGCAGCAGCAGGCCCTCCACCAGCTGTTCACTGCGTTCGTTGGTGGCCAGGAGCGTCCTGCCGAGCTGCTGAAGCTCCACGGGCGCCGCCGGATCGGAGAGCTGGACCTCCAGCAGTGTCCGGTTGATCGCGAGGGGCGTACGCAACTCGTGGGAGGCGTTGGCGACGAAGCGCTGCTGCGCCGTGAAGGCCCGCTCCAGGCGCTCCAGCATCTCGTCGAAGGTGTCGGCCAGCTCCTTCAGTTCGTCGTCCGGACCGTCCAGTTCGATCCTGCGCGCCAGGTCGGAACCGACCACGCGGCGCGCGGTGCGGGTGATGCGGCCCAGCGGCGACAGGACCCGTCCGGCCATCGCGTAACCGAACGCGAAAGCGATGATGGAGAGCCCGGTGAGGGCGAACAGCGAGCGGGTGAGCAGGTCGTCGAGCGCCTGCTGGCGCTGGGCGGACATGCACGCCTTGAGTGAGTCGTTCAGCTGGTCGTTGTTGACGGCCTCGTTGAGACCGGGACAGGTGGGGCTCGTCAGCTGCACGTTGACCCCGGTCACCTTCAGGGTCAGCTCGCTGCCCTCGTTGATGGCCTGCGCCGCCAGCAGATAGATGATCGACAGCAGCAGGATGCCGGCGATCAGGAACATCCCGCCGTAGAGCAGCGTCAGACGTATCCGGATCGTCGGCCGGACCCAGGGCAGTCCCTGGTCCTGCCGTCTGGGGTCCCAGGTCGGTTTCGGGGGTGCCGCGGGCGGCGCCGGGGTGGTCGCCACGGGCATCAGATCCGGTAACCGGAGCCGGGCACGGTGACGATCACGGGCGGCTCGCCGAGCTTGCGGCGCAGCGTCATGACCGTGACGCGCACGACGTTGGTGAAGGGGTCGGTGTTCTCGTCCCAGGCCTTCTCCAGCAGCTGCTCGGCGGAGACCACGGCACCCTCGCTGCGCATGAGCACTTCGAGGACGGCGAACTCCTTGGGCGCGAGCTGGATCTCCTTGCCGTCCCGGAAGACCTCGCGGCGGTTCGGGTCGAGCTTGATGCCCGACCGTTCGAGGACCGGCGGCAGCGGGACGGTCGTACGGCGGCCGAGCGCCCGCACGCGGGCGGTCAGCTCGGTGAAGGCGAAGGGCTTGGGGAGGTAGTCGTCGGCGCCCAGCTCCAGGCCCTCGACCCGGTCGCTGACGTCGCCGGACGCCGTGAGCATCAGCACCCGGGTGGGCATGCCCAGCTCGACGATCTTGCGGCAGACGTCGTCGCCGTGGATCAGTGGGAGGTCACGGTCGAGCACCACGACGTCGTAGTCGTTGACCCCGATCCGCTCCAGGGCCGCGGCGCCGTCGTACACGACGTCGACGGCCATGGCCTCCCGGCGCAGCCCGGTGGCCACCGCATCGGCGAGCAGCTGCTCGTCCTCGACGACGAGTACGCGCACGTCGCTGTCCTTCCTGTGGAGCCCATCGCCGGAGATCCGGGGAACCGGGCAGGTCGTAGGGCGTGTTTCGAAAGTCCCGCCTGGCCGACGACGACTGGCACGCACGCTCGCCGCGTTGCCGGAATCGTCCAAATACGTCCAGTACGAGCACGATTCTCCGCCTTGCGAGCGCACGCACCAGACGCCGTCGGCCCCGCCCTTCGGGCGGACGGCGCTGCTTTCGCAACACGCCCTGGCACTGGTTGTGCGGGCCCATCCTGCCCGCTACGCGCATAAACCGGCGGTAAGACAATGCCGTCCGTCCGGCATACGGAAGGAATACGGAAGATTCCTGATTGAGGAGAGGTTTCTCGTGGACACGCCCTGGGGATGACGAGTGCACACCCGAGATCACGGCCTTCACGTGGCATGCCACTACCCGCTCTGTCCCCCAGAGGGAGTGGTGCGTGATCGACCGCCGTCGGCACTTCCAGGTGCCACTTGATCCACGACGTCGGCACACCCCCGTGCCATCGACCCACGCCGAGGGGGCGCAATGGACGCATTCACCGCAGGTCTGCTACAGCGCATAAGGGCCACGGAGTCCGATCTCACCCGGGCTCGTGAGACGGGCGACGACTTCCTCGCGGAGGTCGAGCAGGAGGAGCTGGAGGATCTGCACCGCCTCGCCGCCGAGCACGGCGTTCAGTTCGGCGCCGCGAACGTGTGACCCGCGCGGGACGGACCCCGGCACCATGGGACGGTGCCGGGGTCCTTCCCTGTCCGGGCCGGGTCCGGACGGGCCGGGTGAGGGTCCGGCCTGGCCGGGCCCGCGCGCTCAGTCGTGCCAGGCGCCGTACTCCTCCAGCAGCGCCTGGAGCGGTTCGAAGACGCCCGGGGTGGCCGCCACCGTGAGGTCGCCGTCGGCCGGGGCGCCGGGACGGCCGCCGGTGAGGGCGCCCGCCTCACGTGCGACGAGTTCACCGGCCGCGAGGTCCCACGGGTGCAGACCGCGCTCGTAGTAGCCGTCGAGCCGGCCCGCGGCGACGTCGCACAGGTCGACGGCCGCGGAGCCACCGCGCCGGATGTCCCGCAGCCGCGGGATGAGCCGCGCCGCCAGGGACGCCTGGTGGGTGCGGACGGTGGTGACGTAGTTGAAGCCGGTCGAGACCAGCGCCTGCTCCAGCGGCGGTGCCGGGCGGCAGCTCACCGGCCGGTCGTTGAGGTACGCGCCGCCGCCGAGCACGGCCCGGAAGGTCTCGCGCCGCATCGGGGCCTCGACGACGCCGACGAGCGTGACGCCGTCGCGTTCGGCGGCGATGGACACGGCCCAGGTCGGCAGCCCGTACAGGTAGTTGACGGTGCCGTCCAGCGGGTCGATCACCCAGCGGACGCCGCTGCTGCCCGCCGAACTCGCGCCCTCCTCACCGAGGAAGCCGTCGTCAGGGCGGTTCTCGGCCAGAAAGCCGGTGATCAGCTTCTCTGCGGCGATGTCCATCTCCGTGACGACGTCGATGGGACTGGACTTCGTCGCGGCCACGCCCAGGTCGGCCGGACGGCCGTCGCGCAGCAGCGCCCCGGCCCGGCGCGCGGCCTGAAGGGCGAGGGCGAGCAGTTCGGAGGTGAGGGCGTCGGTGTCGACGTCCGGGCGGGGCACGGTCACGGGCGGGTCACTCCTCGGGAGGGCACCGGGCGGTGGGACGGGAGTCGGGCGTGCGGGGCGTCGGGGCCGTGGGGCGTCGGGCGTGCGGGGCGTCGGGCCGTGGGGCGTCGGGGCCGTGGGGCGTACGGGAATTCAGGCGTACGGGCTGTCGGCACCCGCGGCGGCCGGCCGGGGCGTGCGGGCGGGGCAGCAGCCGACCGGGCAGACGTCGTGGCTCGGACCGAGCGCCCCGAGCGCGCACCGTTCCACCGCGCGCCCCCGCTCGGTCGCCGCGCGCTCCAGGAGCAGGTCGCGTACGGCCGCGACGAACCGCCCGTCGGCGCCCACCGTCGCCGAGCGCCTTACGGGCAGGCCCAGTTCGGCTGCCTTCGCCGTGGCCTCGGTGTCGAGGTCGTACAGCACCTCCATGTGGTCCGAGACGAACCCGATGGGGACCATGACGACCGCCGGGGCGCCCGCGCCGTGCAGGTCCTGGAGGTGGTCGCAGATGTCGGGCTCCAGCCACGGGGTGTGCGGGGCGCCGCTGCGCGACTGGTAGACGAGCCGCCAGGGGTGCTCGACGCCGGTCTCCTCGCGCACCGTGTCGGCGATCTGCCGCGCCACGTCGAGGTGCTGGGCGACGTACGCGCCGCCGTCCCCGTGGTCCTCGACGGGGCCCGAGGTGTCGGCGGCGGCCACCGGCACGGAGTGGGTGGTGAAGGCGAGGTGCGCCCCCGCGCGCAGCTCCTCGGGCAGGTCGGCGAGGGACGCGAGCACGCTCTCGGTCATGGGCCGTACGAAGCCGGGGTGGTTGAAGTAGTGCCGCAACTTGTCGATACGGGGCGGCTGAAGACCCTCGTCCACGAGTGTGGCGAGCGCGTCCGCGAGGTTCTCGCGGTACTGGCGGCAGCCCGAGTAGGAGGCGTACGCGCTGGTGGCCAGGACGGCGACGCGGCGTCTGCCGTCCTTGGTCATCTCCCGCAGGGTGTCGGTCAGACAGGGCGCCCAGTTGCGGTTGCCCCAGTAGACGGGCAGGTTCAGGCCGTGTTCGGCGAAGTCCTCGCGCAGCGCCGCCAGCAGCGCGCGGTTGTGTTCGTTGATCGGGCTGACCCCGCCGAACAGGAAGTAGTGCTGCCCAACCTCCTTCAGCCGCTCCTCGGGGATGCCCCGGCCACGCGTCACGTTCCGCAGGAACGGCACCACGTCGTCCGGGCCTTCCGGGCCGCCGAAGGACAGCAGGAGAAGGGCGTCGTACGGAGAAGTCGCAAGCTGTTCGGCCATGACTCGATCCTGCCATCCGCCGCTGGAGTGCGGTGAACCGCTCCCACGCTCGGGGAGGCCGGGCCGTAAGCTGTGTGGGCCTGTTCATTCCTTACCGCCAGTGCTCAGCGGCCGTACGCGCCGTCACTCGCGACAGCGCCCACCGGAGCGACACGTGGTCAGTCCCTACCGTGCGATCTTCGCCGCGCCCGGCACCCGGGGATTCAGCGCGGCCGGCCTCGTCGGCCGGATGCCGCTGTCCATGATGGGCATCGGCATCGTGACGATGGTCTCCCAGCTCACCGGGCGGTACGGGCTGGCCGGCGCCCTGGCGGCGACGCTGGCGCTGTCCGCCGCCGGGGTGGGTCCGCTGATCTCCCGGCTGGTGGACCGGCACGGCCAGCGGCGGGTGCTGCGGCCGGCCGCGCTGACCGCCGTGACGGCCGTCGCCGGGCTGCTGCTGTGCGCCCAGCGGTCGGCGCCCGAGTGGACGCTCTTCGTCTTCGCCGCCGGCGCGGGCGCCGTGCCGAGCGTGGGGTCGATGGTCCGGGCGCGCTGGGCGGAGATCTACCGGGGGGCGCCGCGCGAGCTGCACGCCGCGTACGCGTGGGAGTCGATCGTCGACGAGGTGTGCTTCATCTTCGGCCCGATCATCGCGATCGGGCTGTCCACGGCCTGGTTCCCCGCGGCCGGGCCGCTGCTGGCCGCGCTGTTCCTGCTGGTGGGGGTCTTCTGGCTGACGGCGCAGCGCGCCACCGAACCGGTGCCGCAGTCGCGCGAGCACCACACCCGGGGCACGGCGCTGCGCTCCCCCGGGCTGAAGGTGCTGGTGGTCACGTTCGTGGCGACCGGCGCGATCTTCGGCTCCATCGACGTGGTGACGGTGGCGTTCGCGGAGGAGCGGGGGAACAAGGCGGTGGCGAGCCTCGTGCTCGCCGTGTACGCGTTCGGCTCCTGCCTCGCCGGCGCCGTCTTCGGGCTGCTGCGCCCGCGGGGCAGCGCGTCCAGGAGGTGGCTGGTGGGAGTCTGCGCGATGGCCGTGAGTATGATCCCCCTCCAACTGGCCGGGAGTCTGCCGATCCTGGCCGTGGCGCTCTTCGTCGCCGGCCTCTCGATCGCACCGACGATGGTGACGACGATGGCCCTCGTCGAGGCGCACGTACCTCGCACCAAGCTCACCGAGGGCATGACCTGGACCAGTACCGGACTCGCCGTCGGAGTGGCGCTCGGTTCGTCCGCCGCGGGATGGGTGGTCGACGCCTCCGGGGCGCGGGCGGGGTTCGCTGTACCGGTCGTGGCGGGCGTGGCCGCGGCCGTGGTGGCGCTGCTGGGCCACCGCCGGCTGCGGGAACGGTCAACGGATGGGGAGGGGCGTGGGGCTGATGACCGACACCGGTCCGGGCACGGCGACGACGAGGAACGCGACAAGCACCTGGCGTAACTGGGCGGGGAACGTGAGCGCGCGGCCCGCCCGCACGGTCTCCCCCGCCTCCGTGGCGGAGCTGGCCGACGCGGTCCGGACGGCCGCCGGGGACGGGCTGCGGGTCAAGGCGGTCGGTACGGGGCACTCGTTCACGTCGGCGGCGGCCACCGACGGCCTGCTGATACGGCCCGATCTGCTCACCGGGATCCGCGAGATCGACCGGACGGCCCACACCGTCACGGTGGAGGCGGGCACCCCGATGAGGCGCCTGAACGAGGCCCTGGCCAGGGAGGGCCTGTCGCTCACGAACATGGGCGACATCATGGATCAGACCGTCGCGGGCGCGACGTCCACGGGCACGCACGGCACCGGCCGTGAATCGGCCTCGATCGCCGCGCAGATCCGGGCGCTCGAACTGGTCACGGCGGACGGTTCGGTGCTGACGTGTTCGCCGGCCGAGAATCCGGAGATCTTCGCGAGCGCCCGGATCGGACTGGGCGCGCTGGGTGTCGTCTCCGCGATCACCTTCGCCGTGGAGCCGGTCTTCCTGCTGACCGCGCGGGAGGAGCCGATGTCCTTCGACCGGGTCACGGCCGACTTCGACGGGCTCGTCGCGGAGAACGAGCACTTCGAGTTCTACTGGTTCCCGCACACCGGCAACTGCAACACCAAGCGCAACAACCGCAGCGCCGGCCCGGCGGCCCCGCCCGGCGCGGTCAGCGGCTGGATCGAGGACGAACTCCTCTCCAACGGGCTGTTCCAGGTGGCCTGTTCGATCGGTCGCGCGGTGCCCAGGACCATCCCCGCGATCGCCCGGGTCGCCAGCCGCGCCCTCTCCGCCCGCCTGTACACGGACATCCCTTACAAGGTCTTCACGAATCCGCGCCGCGTGCGCTTCGTGGAGATGGAGTACGCCCTGCCCCGCGAGGCGGCGGTGGGCGCGCTGCGCGAGGTCAAGGCCATGATCGAGCGGTCCCCCCTGCGGGTGAGTTTCCCGGTGGAGGTACGGACCGCGCCCGCCGACGACATCCCGCTGTCGACGGCGTCGGGCCGGGAGACGGCGTACGTCGCGGTGCATCTGTACCGGGGCACGCCCTACCGCTCGTACTTCACGGCGGTGGAACGGATCATGACCGCGCACGGCGGCCGGCCGCACTGGGGCAAGGTGCACACGCGGGACGCGGCGTATCTGGCCGGGGTCTATCCGCGCTTCGAGGAGTTCACGGCGGTACGCGACCGGCTGGACCCGGAGCGGCTGTTCGCCAATCCGTATCTGCGGCGGGTCATCGGGGCGTAGGGCCGCGCGGCGCCTGGGGTGGCCCTGGGTGGTCCGGTGGTCCGTCCTCACGCGCCGCGGTACGGCTATTCGATGACTGCGGTCGCTTCGACCTCGACCAGGAGATCCGGTTCCCCCAGCGCCGCGACGCCCAGCAGGGTGATCGGCTTGACCGGATCGATGCCCATTTTCGCGGCCGCCCGGCCCACGCCCTCACCCAGCAGGGGCATCTTCTCGGGACTCCAGTCGACGACGTAGACGGTGAGTTTCGCCACGTCGTCGAAGGATCCGCCGATCGCGGCCAGAGCGGTGCCGATATTGAGATAGCACTGCTCGACCTGAGCCGCGAAGTCTCCCTCGCCCACGGGTCGGCCGTCGGCATCGCGGGCGACCTGCCCCGCGAGGAACACCAGCTTCGATCCGGTTGCGACCGACATCTGCCGGTAGACATCGGGCTTCGGCAACCCCTCGGGATTGACCATCGTCACGGACATGAACGGCCTCTTTCTCATTGGTGTCGGAAGGAGCAGGATCAGCACCAGATCAAAGCATAGCGGTGCTATGTATTGTGGGGCCATGGCGAGGACGAAAGATCCAGCGGTCCGCTCCCTGCTGCTCGACCGGGCCGGACAGATGCTGCGGACGAGACAACCGGTCACACTCCGCACCCTGGTCGCCGGAACCGGTGTCTCAACGATGGCCGTCTACACCTACTTCGGCGGCATGGACGGCCTGTGGAAGGCGCTGCGGCAAGAAGGCTTCACGCGCCTGGCCGCCCGGCTCTCGGCCGTCGACATGTCCGCGGACCCGGTACGGGACCTCGCCGCACTGGGAACCGCCTACCTGGCCAACGCCCTGGAGAACCCCGATCTCTACCGCGTCATGTTCGACGCGGGCTTCGACCTCGAAGCCACCGTCCCCGCGGACGCGACCCTGCACCGCCTCGTCCGCGCCATCGACCGGGCCAAGGCGAACGGCCGCTTCCGCGACGAGGTCGACCCGCTGGAACTGGCGGTACAGAGCTGGACCATCGGCCACGGACTCGCCTCACTCGTCGCCACAGGCCCCCTGCCGTACCAGACACTCGCTCACGGCGTGCCCCTGCTGACCGCACTGTTCACCAGCGCGGGAGACGAACCCGACCGCTGCCGCCGGTCGGTCGAGCGTGGCTGGGGACGCCTGCCACCGGCCGCGCCCGGCTCTCGTGATGGCGGCGACAGGCCCTGAAGCCCGGACGGCGCTACGGCGACGGCGTGGCGGGCTGTGGAGGCGTCGGTGCCGTGGACTGCGGCGGTGGCGAGACCTCCTGGCCCTGGGAGTCGCCCGATCCGGCGCCCGGTCGCGACGTCTCCGGTGCCGGCTCGCCCGAAGGGCCGCCGGTCTGCGGGGAGTTCGGGTCCCGGTCCGGGTTCGGGCCCTGCCCGGTGTCAGGCGCGGACGGCGCGGACGGGGTGGGCGTCGGGGTGTCGGCGGTGCCCGGGCCGGTGCCCACGCCCGTGCCGTCGTCCCGCGGTCCGGCCGGTGCGTCGGGCTCGGAGTCCCCGCCGGAGTCGCCGCCCCGTACGACGGAGCTGAAGGTCGTTCCCTTGCCGCCGCTCAGGTCCTGGCCGGCGGCCAACTCGTAGCCGGTGATGGCCAGCATCGCCACGGCGAAGACGACCACGGCCGCGACGACGGGCCGCTTCCAGCCGCGTACGCGTGTGCCGTACGTGGTGGCTCCCCCGAACTCGTCCTGCGCTGCGGCCTCCTGGGGAGGCTGTCCGGCGCGCGCCGGACGCGGGGCGGGGGCCGGCTCGGAGTCGTACACCTGGCGCGCCTTCGGCTTCACCTGGACCGAGACCTCGCGTATCTGGTCACCGGTGCGCCGGAACAGGTGCTGGAAGACCGTGCCACCGCAGGTGGCGATCACGCTCACCACTCCGGCGCCGATGATCGTGCCGTACACCCCGAGCTTGGAGGCGAACACCGCCGCCGCGATCGCCGCGAGCGCGCTGCCGGCGACCTGCGGGACGCTCAGTTCGAGCCGTTGCGTCGCCGCCTCTTCGCCGGTCCGGATGCGTGAAATGCCCGAATTCTGCCTCTGATTCATCTCCAACCTCTGCTTGCCCATCTGTGCCACCGTGCACCAGGGAGAGACATTTGAGCGAATCGGATAGTTCCGCTTCTGGAGAATGTGTGAATTGGGACACGCGTGCGGGATACGGACACCCCCTCAACTGCCGCGCCCCCGGAGAACTTCGGCAGCGCGGCAGTCCACCCCGATGGTCCGAATGGAGTACTGTGGCGAGCCCTGGGGCCGGACTCCCTCACAGGCGTCCGGGTCTACGGGAGGGGGCCGAAGTGGCACTCGATCCGGCGGCGCGATGGCACCGCACGGGCGCCTGCTACACAGCGTGACCAGGTCTGTCACTCTGAGTCGCAAACAGGCAACCGTGTCATGACGGCGTTCCAGGGCCCGTGCCCGACACGCCGGGCAACTCGGCAAGGTTGTGGCAGGCTGCACCCGGGCAGGTCACACTCGACTAGCGGAAGCAGCGACGCACGTGACGTCGGCAGGCACCACCCGGGAGGTCCCCATGCCCGAACTGCGTGTCGTGGCCGTCTCCAACGACGGCACACGACTGGTGCTCAAGGCTGCCGACAGCACGGAGTACACGCTCCCCATCGACGAGCGGCTGCGCGCCGCCGTACGCAACGACCGCGCACGCCTCGGCCAGATCGAGATCGAGGTGGAGAGCCACCTCAGGCCCCGTGACATCCAGGCGCGGATACGTTCCGGAGCCTCCGCCGAGGAGGTCGCCCAGATGGCCGGGATCCCGGTCGACCGGGTCCGGCGCTTCGAGGGTCCCGTGCTGGCCGAGCGCGCCTTCATGGCCGAGCGCGCCAGGAAGACCGCGGTGCGCCGCCCCGGCGAGAACACCGGTCCCCAGCTGGGCGAGGCGGTGCACGAGCGGCTGCTCATGCGCGGCGCCGAGAAGGAGACCGCGCAGTGGGACTCGTGGCGCCGCGACGACGGCACCTGGGAAGTCCTGCTCGTCTACCGGGTCGCGGGCGAACCGCACTCGGCGAGCTGGACGTACGACCCGCCCCGGCGGCTCGTCCAGGCCGTCGACGACGAGGCGCGCTCCCTGATCGGGGAGACGGACGACTCGCTCGCCGTCGGTACGAAGGAGCCGAGCTTTCCGTTCGTCCCGCGTATCGCGCGGCTGCCGAGGGATCGTGAACGGCCTCTCGACCGCGCGCTCGAACGGCAGATGGAGCGGCCGTCGGCGCCGGACCCGGACGAGGACACCAGCGAGCGCGACACCCTGACCAGCCTGCTGGAGGCGGTGCCGAGCTTCCGGGGCGACATGGTGGTCCCGGAGCGGCCGTCGCAGCCCGAGCCGCCGACGATCGACCCCGGTCAGATGGACGACGAGGAGGAGCCGGTGGCACCGGCCGCCTCGGCGGGCGCGGGGTCCGCGTACGCGGATGTGCTGATGCCGCGTTCGGTGGCAGGGCACCGCGACCGGCTGACCGGCACGACGGACCGTCAGGCGGAGGCCGACGGGGTACGGCCCAACCGCCGTGCCGCCGTGCCGAGCTGGGACGAGATCGTCTTCGGCACGCGCCGCAAGAAGCAGGACTGAGCGGAATTCACCGCCGAGTGGCCGGGGCCGTACGCGTGCGTCGCGTACGGCCCCTGCCGCGCCACGAGTTACCGGGGGTCGGGGCCCGTCGCCACCGGGCGTGCGGGGTCCGCCGTCCACTGGGACCAGGAACCGGCGTACAGCGCCGCGGGAATGCCCGCGATCTCCAGCGCCACCAACTGGTGCGCCGCGGAGACCCCGGAGCCGCAGTAGACGCCGACCTGGGGGCCGCCGGAGTCGCCCGTCGCGCCCAGCGCCTTGAACCGGGCGGCGAGCGTCTCGGCGGGGAGGAAACGGCCGTCCGCGCCGACGTTCTCGGAGGTGGGCGCCGACACCGCGCCCGGAATGTGCCCGCCGACGCGGTCCAGCGGTTCGACGTCGCCCCGGTAGCGCTCCGCCGCCCGCGCGTCGAACAGCAGCCCGTCGCGGGCCAGCGCGGCGGCGCCGTCCGCGTCGAGCAGCGGGAGCGAATCCGGTACGGGGCTGAAGTCGCCCTCGTCCGGCGCGGGGATCTCGGTGGTCAACGGGCCGTCCCAGCCCGCGAGTCCGCCGTCCAGCACCGTTACGTCCTGGTGGCCGGTCCAGCGCAGCATCCACCAGGCGCGGGCCGCGGCCCAGCCGAGCCCTCCGTCGTAGACGACGACCGGTGTGCCGGCCGAGACGCCCGCGCGGCGCATCACGGCGCCGAACGCCGCGACGCCGGGCAGCGGATGGCGGCCACCGGCGCCGGGCGGGTCGGACAGCTCCGCTTCGAGGTCGACGAAGACGGCGCCGGGCAGATGGCCGGCCTCGTACTCCGGGCGGCCGGGCGGGGCGCCGGGCGCGTAGCGGACGTCGAGCAGGACGGGCGGCCGGGGGCCGGCCGTCAGGGCGGCGAGTTCGGACGCGGAGATGGTGACTGTCATACGTCCCATCCTCGCGCACCGGCAGGGGCGTTCGGCTTTGACGCGGTGCGTGACAGCACGGCGACGTTACGTCGCTGTCAAAACGGTCATCCTCTTGCGGGATCGCGCCAAAAGCGGCGCGGCCGGGGCGCCGCACACGGCCAGAAGTGGAACCATCTGCTCTGGCACCCGGCCGCGCCGCTGGAGGCGTGCGCCCCGTCCTCCGTACGCCCATCGCGATCACGACCGTCCCCGAACGGTCCGAGGAGAGAGTGACGATGACCGAGGCAGCGATCCGGCACACCCCCGGCACGCCTTGCTGGGTGAGTCTGATGGTGCACGGCCTTGGCGCGACGCGGGACTTCTACGGAGCCCTGTTCGGCTGGAAGTTCGTCCGCGTCCCGGGGCCCGAGGGCATGGGCGCGCACCTGCGCGGCGTCCTCGACGGCGCGGAGGTCGCCGACATCGGCCAACTGGCGCCGGAGCGGCGGCTGCCGCTCGCGTGGACGACGTATCTGGCGACGGACGACGCCGACGCGACGGCGGAGTCGATCAGATGCTGCGGCGGCACCGTCGGGGTGGGGCCGCTGGACGCGGGCGTGGACGGGCGCGTCGCCCTGGCGTCGGACCCGGCCGGCGCGGTCTTCGGGATCCGCCAGGCGCAGTCCGGCACGGGCACAGGCACCGGCACCGTGTCAGCAGGGGCAGGGGCAGGGGCGGTGGCGGGGGCGGTGCCGCACGGAACGCCGGTCTGGAACGAGCTGTTGACCCACGAGGCCGCGTGGGCGGGCACGTTCTACCGGTCCGTCTTCGGCTACGACGTGGCGCCGACCGACCCGGCCGGGGCCGACAAGCTGACACTGCGCCTCGACGGGCGTGCGGTGGCGACGCTGCGCGGGGTGGGCGAGGGTCCGGGCCGCAGCCGCGGCTCGCACTGGATGACGTACTTCGAGGTGGACGACACCGACGCCGCGGCGCTGCGCGTCGCCGAGCTGGGCGGGCATCTGATCGACCCGCCGTGGGAGACGGCGGCGGGCCGGGTCGCGACCGTGGCCGACCCGGAGGGCGCGGTCTTCAGCGTCGTGCGGTCGGCGGCGCGCTGAGTCAGGGACGGGGTGTGGGCGCGCCGTTGAGTCGGACGGCCGCCGTACGGCGTCGGTGAACAGGCCGGGCCATCGCTCGGCCCGCGGCCGTTGGGCATGATCTTCACGTGTGACGATCGCGCGGGCGAGGACAGGCTCGATCCGCTGCTGTTCGCGTTGGTCGTCGCGTCGTTCGCGGTCGCCGGACTCACCCTGCTCGCCGTGCTTTCGCGGATCGAGAGCGCGGCGGAGCAGGTACAGCGGAACGTGGGCCAGCTGTCGGCGGATCTTGAGCGGGCGCTCAGCGCGATCCGTACGGTCAAGGTCAACCACGCCGAGGCCGCGGAGATCGAGCGGCTGACGGCGAGTGCGCACCAGGCCTACACGGCGGGTGTGCGGACATCCAAGCTCACCGCTCTGGTGAACCCGGCGATCCATCTCGCGGTCACCGGTTCCTTCATGTTCGCCCTGCTGTTCGGCGGTATCCGGGTCGCCTCCGGCTCCTCGTCGCTGAGTGAACTCGTCACCATGCTCTTGTACGTCATGTACCTGGTGATCCCGGTGGGGGACCTCTTCGACGCGGGCGCGGACCTGCGGAAGGCCATGGGGTCGATGAACAGGATCCAGGAGACCCTGAACCTTTCGGTGGAGGAGAACCTGGACGTCCGTACACCACGGGAAACCCCGCGCGTCCAGGGGGCGGCGGGGGAACCGGCGCCGCCGGAGTACGTGGCGGGGAACGAGCTGTCGGCGAGGCCGGCGGGCAACGGCTCGGCGCCCCCGGCCCTGGAGTTTCGTGGTGTCCACTTCTCCTACGGCGACCACCCCGTGCTGAAGCAGATCTCGTTCACTGTCCCCGACCGTTCCCACCTGGCGCTCGTCGGCCGGTCCGGGGCGGGCAAGTCCACGGTCTTCTCCCTCATCTGCCGCTTCTACCAGCCGAGTCAGGGCGAAATCCTGGTGGGCGGCACGCCCATGTCCGCGGTGCCCCCGCCTTCCGACGTGTCCCCGGCGATGTCCCCACCCTGGACAACAACCGGCCAACGACCAGGCAACCGAGTTGTTCTAGCTCAATGCAAAACTTGGTTCTGAGACATGTCCAGTCCTGTGCCCGGGGAGGCGTGTCGGGACCAACAGTCCCGAGATCAGGCGCCGTTGACCGGAAGGACGTCCGGGGAGAGGACGCCCGCACGGGCCGAGGCCGATGTCATACGGCGGTGGTGGTGGCGCCGGCACAGCACCTCGTAACCGACCTCGTCCTCGGACTGGTACACGTCGCCGACGACGACCTGCGCGCCCTCGACCACCATCTGCCCGCCGACCGTACGGGCGTTGTGCGTGGCCCGCGCCCCGCACCAGCACAGCGCCTCGACCTGGAGCACCTCGACGCGGTCGGCGAGTTCCACCAGCCGTCGCGAGCCGGGGAACAGTTCGGTGCGGAAGTCGGTGGTGATACCGAAGGCGAAGACGTCCAGGTCGAGGTCGTCCACGATCCGGGCGAGCTGGTCGACCTGTCCGGGGGCGAGGAACTGGGCCTCGTCGGCGATGACGTAGTCGCAACGGCCGCCCTGGGAGAGGCGGTCGACGATGTACGCGTAGAAGTCGAAGTCCTCGGCGGCCTCGACGGCGTCGGTCACCAGGCCGAGCCGGGAGGAGAGCTTGCCCTCGCCCGCGCGGTCGTCACGCGTGAAGATCATGCCCAGCAGGCCGCGGGCCGAGCGGTTGTGCTCGATCTGAAGAGCCAGGGTGCTCTTTCCGCAGTCCATCGTTCCGGAGAAGAACACCAGCTCGGGCATGAGGAAGTGACGGCCTTTCAGATACGGGTACAACCCGGGGATGGCGGCTACGAGCGTACTTCGAGGAGCGGTACCAACTGCTCGACGGGGGTCATCGAGCCGTGCATCCCGACCATCTCGGACTCACGCGGCTCACGGACGGACGCGGTGATCACGACGTCGTCGTAGGCGGCGGCCACGACATCGCCGAGCCGGCCGTACACGCGCTCCAGCACCGTGTCCGGCGGGCCGAACCAGCCCGCGGCGATGGCCTCGTCGCGGCTCGCGACCCAGAACTGCTCGCCCAGCACCTCGCGCCAGACGGCGTGCACGTCCGCCTCGGCGCCCGGCACCGCGTAGACGTGGCGGGCCCGGCCCTCGCCGCCGAGGAGGGCGACGCCGGCGCGCAGCTCCCAGTCCTCGTCGAAGTCGATGCGCGACCGCTCGTCGAAGGGGATGTCGATCATGCCGTGGTCGGCGGTGATGTACAGGGCGGCGCGGGGCGGCAGTTGCTCGGCGAGGCGCTGGGCGAGCCGGTCCACGTACATCAACTGGCCGCGCCAGGCGTCGGAGTCCATGCCGAACTTGTGACCCTTGCCGTCGACCTCGCTGTAGTACGTGTAGACCAGCGACCGGTCCCCCGCGGCCAGTTGGGCGGCGGCGAGGTCCATCCGCTCCTCGCCGGAGAGCCGGCCGTGGAAGGTGCCGCCGCTCAGGGCGACCTCGGTGAGCGGGGTGCGTTCGAAGATCGGGGACGACACCTGCGCGGTGTGGATCCCGGCGGCGTCGGCGAGCTGGAAGATCGTGGGATACGGCTGCCAGACGTGCGGGTCGGTCCACGGGCGCCAGCGGAGCTGGTTCATCAGCGCGCCGGTCGCGGGGTCGCGCACGGTGTAGCCGGGCAGGCCGTGCACACCCGGCGGCAGGCCCGTACCGACGGAGGCGAGGGACGTCGCGGTGGTGGCGGGGAACCCGACGGTGATCGGCCGGCCGGTGCCGCCGCGTGAGGTGCCCAGCAGGGATGTCAGATACGGCGCCTCGTCGGGGTGGTCCTTGATCTGCTGCCAGCCGAGGCCGTCGATCAGGAAGACGCAGTTGCGGTCGGCCGGGGTGAGTTCGGGGATGACGGCGGCCGGGTCGGTGCCCGGTACGCGGACGCCCTGGCCCGCGACGAGCGTGGGCAGCAGGTCGGCGAGCGAGCCACCGCCGTACTCGGGGACGGGCGCGGTGTTCAGTGCGAGCGGGACCGGGTCCTGCCAGGCGGTGGACACGGCGGCCATCAACGGCCGGTCGACGACGGGGCGGCAGCGGTGGCTTCGGAGAGCGACTGGGCGAAGACGAGCGTCTGCCGTACGGTGTCGGGTCCGTCACCGGCCTCGCTGACGCGCAGGCTCAGGTCGTCGGCGGTGGAGTTGCCGGTGTAGCCGTGGTCCGCCTCGCAGTTGGGGTCGCCGCAGGCGGCGGGCTCCAGATCGATCCGGGCGACGGCGCCCCAGCCGATGGTGAGGACGACCTCGCGGGGCAGGGTGCCGGGGGTGTACGACTCGGGGTTCGCGACGACGCGGCTGACCACGACGGACGAGATCCGGTCCAGCTTGACCGACTCGGTCGAGGTGGTGGCGTACGGCGTCGGCGAACTGGTGTCGGCGGCCTGCTCGTCGGTGTGGCTGACGATGAAGCGGTGGGCCGTGAGGACGAGGACGGTGACATGCCGGCGGACCTCGTTGGAGTCGAACGTCGTCTCCTGGTGCACCAGATACGACGCGATCGGCTCGCCTCCGACAGCGGCCTCCACCGCTTCGGCCACGAGAGCCGGGTAGTAACCACTGCGCTCGATCGCCGTGCGCAGCCCCTGGGTCGTCGTACCGGTCTTCGCCATGGCCCCATCCTACGGTGGCGGAATGTATGGCCCGGACCGCGCGGACCCCCGTCAGTAACTCGGCAGGCGGCGGGGGCCGAGGTCGTCGTGGGACGGGGGCGGGGCGAGCCGGACGCTCGCGCCGAGCACCGAGAGGCCGTGCGCGGCGACGACCACCGGTTCGAGCGCGACGGAGACAATCTCCGGGTGGTCGTCGACGAGCCGGGACACCCGGAGCAGCAGCTCTTCGAGGGCGGCGGTGTCGACGGGCGCGGAGCCTCGCCAGCCGAAGAGCAGCGGTGCGGTGCGGATGGACTGCGGCAGTTCGGCCGCTTCGCGGCCGGTGACGGGGACGAGGCGGTGCGCCACGTCTCCCAGCAGTTCGGAGGCCACCCCGGCCAGCCCGAACGAGAGCACCGCGCCGGCGGCCGGGTCGATGACGGCGCGCACGACGGTGTCCACCCCGCGTGGTGCCATCGCCTGGACGACGGGCCGCAGCTCGGCGGGCTCACCGAGCAGTTCGGTGAGTTCGCGGTACGCGCTCCGCAGCCGCTCCTCGTCGGTGAGATCGAGCCGTACGCCTCCGAGGTCGGCCCGGTGCCGCAGATGCGGCGCGGTGGTCTTGAGCGCGACGGGATAGCCGAGGCGCGCGGCGGCCTCGACGGCGTCGTCGGGTCCGGGCGCGGGCAGCGTGGGCCGTACGGCGATCCCGTACCGCCCCAGCAGTTCCCGGGTGTCGTCGTCCCCGAGGCTCGTGCCGTGCGGGTCGGCGGGTGCCTCGCCGAGCACCCGGTCGACGAGGGCGGCGGCCCCGCTCTCGTCGATGTCGTCGTACTCGGGCACTCTGCCGGGCTCGGCGGCCTGCCGCCGCCACTGCGCGTAGGTGACGGCCTGACCGAGCGCGCGCACGGCGCGCTCGGCGGCGGGGTAGGCGGGGATCATCCGCCCGGGGACGGTGCCGGCGTCCGGTGGCGGGGTCGGCACCGGTCCCGGCACCGGTCCCGGGCGGGGCGCCGTCGTCGTGGCCGCCGAGAGGGCCTTCGCGAGGCCGCCGATCTCCAGGTGGACCACCGCCACCGGCTTCGCCGGCGCCGTCGACGCCGCTTCGCGCAGCGCCGTCGCCAGAACCTCGCCGTCGCCCGACTCCATCGCGCCGTTCTCGCCCACGGAGGGAATCGCCGTGACGACGACCGCGTCGCAGCCCGGGTCGGCCAGCGCCGCGGCCAGCGCGGTACGGAAGTCCTCGGGGCGGGCCGATGTCGTGAGGTCGAGCGGGGGCAGCGGGCGCAGGCCCTCCGTCAGGCACGCGTCGTACGTGAGGAGCCCCAGCGACTCGGAGTTGCCGAGGATCGCCACCCGGGGTCCGGCGGGCAGGGGCTGGTTCGCGAGCAGGAGGCCCGCGTCCACCAGTTCCGTGACGGTGTCCACGCGGATCACGCCCGCCTGGCTGAGCAGCGCCGAGACCGTCGCGTCCGGGACGCGGGTGACCGGCACCGCGTGTCCCGGCGGCGCGCTGCCGCTGTGGCGCGCCCCCTTCACGACGACGACCGGCTTCTGCGCCCCCGTACGTCGGGCGAGCCGGGTGAACTTCCGCGGGTTGCCGATCGATTCGAGGTAGAGCAGCACGACGTCGGTGTCCGGGTCGTCGTGCCAGTACTGGAGGAAGTCGTTGCCCGAGACGTCCGCGCGGTTGCCCGCCGAGATGAAGGTGGACACCCCCGCGCCGCGCCGGACCAGCCCGGCGAGCAGCGCGATGCCGATCGCGCCCGACTGGGTGAAGAGACCGATCCGCCCCCGGCCGGGCGGCTCGGGCGCGAGTGAGGCGTTCAGCCGGACGGGCGGCGATGTGTTGATGACGCCGAAGGCGTTGGGACCGATGACCCGCATGCCGTACGAGCGGGCCTGCCGCACCAGTTCGCGCTGCCGCTCCCGCCCGGCGGGGCCGCTCTCCGCGTATCCGGCGGAGAGCACGACCAGGCCCTGGACGCCGTGTTCGCCGCAGTCCGCGACGACGCCGGGCACCCGCTCGGCGGGGACGGCGACGATCGCGAGGTCGACGGGCTCCTCGATCCCGGCGAGGGAGCGCACGGCCGGGACGCCGTCGATCTCGGTCAGCTCCGGGGGCAGGGCCACGTTCACCGCGTACGTACGCCCTGTGTAACCGCCGTCGAGGAGGTTGCGCAGTACGGTCCGTCCGACGCCGCCCGCCGTGCGTCCGGCGCCGATGACGGCCACCGACGACGGGCCGAGGAGCCGCCGCACGGAGCGCGCCTCGGCGCGCTGCTCGCGGCCCCGCTGGACGGCGAGGGACTCGGCGGTCGGTTCGAGGTCGAGGACGAGGCGGACGGAGCCGTCCTCGAAGTTGCGTTTCTGGGTGAACCCGGCGTCCCGGAACACCTTGATCATCTTGTTGTTGGCGGGCAGTACCTCCGCCGCGAAGCGCCGGATGCCGCGCTCGCGCGCCACGGCGGCGATGTGTTCGAGGAGCGCGGAGGCGATCCCGCGCCCCTGGTGCGCGTCCTGCACGAGGAAGGCGACCTCGGCCTCGTCGGCGGGGGCCGACGCGGGCATGCCCCGGCTGTCGATGCGGTCGTAGCGGACGGTGGCGACGAACTCGCCGCCGACGGTCACGGCGAGGCCCACCCGGTCCACGTAGTCGTGGTGGGTGAAGCGGTACACGTCCTTGTCGGAGAGCCGGGGGTAGGGCGCGAAGAAACGGTAGTACTTCGACTCGTCGGAGACCTGCTCGTAGAAGCTGACCAGCCGTTCGGCGTCGTCGGTGGTGATGGGCCGGACGCGTGCGGTGCCCCCGTCGCGCAGGACCACGTCTGCTTCCCAGTGAGCGGGGTACGCGTACTGCGACGGCGGCGTCATGGTTCAGAGCCTACGGCGCGCACACCGGTAGCGTCGGCTCCTGCGGCGGGGCAGGCTGGGGGTGCCTCATCGGCCCGCTCCGGGCCCCGTGGCACACTGGTCTAGACAACAAACTGTGACTTGAAGGGCAACACCATGGCTGAGCGCCGCGTCAACGTCGGCTGGGCCGAGGGCCTGCACGCCCGTCCCGCCTCCATCTTCGTCCGGGCGGCCACGGCCTCCGGCGTTCCGGTGACGATCGCCAAGTCCGACGGCAGCCCGGTCAACGCGGCGTCGATGCTCGCCGTGCTGGGCCTGGGCGCGCAGGGCGGCGACGAGATCGTCCTGACCTCCGACGCGGACGGCGCGGACGTCGCGCTCGACCGGCTGGCGAAGCTGGTCGCCGAGGGCCTGGACGAGCTGCCCGAGACCGTCTGACCGGGTATCCGGTACGCGGTACGTACGCCTACGTCGAAGGCCCCGGCATCCCGCGCCGGGGCCTTCGACGTGCGTAGCCGTCAGACGCCCACGCCGTGCGCGCGCAGATACGCGACCGGGTCGATGTCGGAGCCGTAATCCTCGCTCGTGCGCGCCTCGAAGTGCAGGTGCGGACCTGTGGAGTTGCCGGTCGAGCCCGCGACGCCGACCGGCGTGCCCGGGGCGACGCCCTGGCCGACTGAGACGCCGACCGAGGAAAGGTGTCCGTACTGGGTGTACGTGCCGTCGTTCATACGGATGACGACGTTGTTGCCGTACGCGCCGCCCCAGCCCGCCTCGACGACGGTGCCCGCGCCGACGGCCACGACCGAAGTGCCGGACGCGGCGCGGAAGTCGACGCCGGAGTGGCTGCCGGAGGACCAGAGTCCGCCGCCGGTCCGGTATCCGGTGGTGACGGGCGAGCCGGCGACCGGGAGCCGGTAGGCGTTGAGACGTTCGCGCTCGGCGGCGCGTGCCGCGCGTTCCTTGTCCTCGCGGATCTCCTTGGCGCGGGCCTCCGCCTTTCGCTTCGCCTCGGCCTCGGCGCGGGCGGCGGTCTCGGCCGCCGCCTTCGCCGCGGCGGCCTGCTGGGCGGCCAGGCGCTGCGCGTCGGCCTGGGCGTCGATCTCTGCGGCGAGCGAGTCGTCGATGACGATGGCGCGGACCGGGGTGGCCGGGCTGTCCGGAGCGGCCGGGGTGGTGTCCTCGGCGACGGCCGCCTCCAGGTCGGCGGCGAGCGCCGGGGAGCCGAGGGTGCCGATGACACCGGCCGCGGTGAGGGTCGCGACTCCGGCGATGTTCGCGCCTCGGCGCGTCATTCGGCCCGGGGCACGGTGCTTCCCGGTGGCACGGGTGAACGCCATGAAGTGGCTGGTCCTTTCCTTCCTTCTCGCCTACCGGGTTAGCTGACGGGTTCGGAGCAGGAAGGTCTCCTACGGGCTCCTTCGCGCACAGCGCGAAGGCCCCCGATTCACCCCAGGGACGCGTGCATTGGGTCCCCGGCTCCCCAGGCTCGCGCCTGACGGGGACTCGGCGATGGCTGTCCGGTGCCGCGGGCGCGGCGGGATCTGGCGGACAGCCGGACCGACGCTAAGGGGGTCATCTTTCAATCACCAAACGGACAGGCCCTTTTGTCGCGCATGCCACAGGGCATTCAGGCAACCTCCTGAAGAATGCGGACATAGCGGGAACCCCGGCGACTGGTTCGTCACCGGGGTTCCCCTTATCCGCATCGCGGGGCCGCGCCGTTTCAGCCGGTGACGACCTTCACCTCGCCGATGCCCAGGGCCTCGACCGGCTCCCGGATCACCGAGGCGTCCCCGACGAGCACCGTGACCAGCCGGTCGCCCGGGAAGGCGCTGACGACGGCGGCCGTCGCCTCGACCGTGCCGGTCTCGGCCAGGCGGGCGTACAGCTGGGCCTGGAAGTCGTCCGGGAGGTGCTGCTCGACCTGGTCGGCGAGCGTGTCGGCGACGGACGCGGCCGTCTCGTACTTCAGCGGCGCCACACCGACCAGATTCTGCACGGCCGTCTCGCGCTCGGCGTCCGTCAGACCCTCGGCCGCGAGCGTACGCAGCACCTTCCACAGGTCGTCCAGCGCGGGGCCGGTCGACTCGGTGTCCACGGAGCCGCTGATGGCGAGCATGGAGGCGCCCGTGCCGTGCGGGTCCGAGCGCAGCACCTGCGCGAAGGCCCGCACGCCGTACGTGTAGCCCTTCTCCTCGCGCAGCACCCGGTCGAGCCGGGAAGTGAGCGTGCCGCCCAGGCAGTATGTGCCGAGCACCTGCGCCGGCCAGACGCGGTCGTGCCGGTCGGGGCCGACGCGGCCGATCAGCAGCTGGGTCTGGACGGCTCCGGGCCGGTCCACGATCACCACACGGCCGGTGTCGTCGGCGGTCACCGGCGGCACGGGGCGCGGCTCGGAGGTGTCACCCGTCCAGTCGCCGAGGGTCTCGGCGAGCAGCGCGTCGACGTCGACGCCGGTGAGGTCGCCGACGATCACCGCCGTTGCGGTGGCGGGGCGGACATGCGCGTCGTAGAAGGCGCGGACGCCCTTCGCGTCGATGCGGCCGACGGTCTCCTCGGTGCCCTGGCGCGGGCGGGACATGCGCGAGGTCGCCGGGAACAGCTCCCTGGAGAGCTGCTTGGCCGCGCGGCGGGCCGGGTTGGCCTGCTCGTGCGGGATCTCGTCCAGCCGGTTCGTGACGAGCCGGCCGACCTCGCTCTCCGAGAACAGCGGCGCGCGCAGGGCGTCGGAGAGCAGACCGAGCGCCTTGGGCAGCCGGGAGACCGGGACCTCCAGGGAGACCCGGACGCCGGGGTGGTCGGCGTGCGCGTCGAGCGTGGCGCCGCAGCGCTCCAGCTCGGCGGCGAACTCCTCGGCCGTGTGCTTGTCGGTGCCCTCGGACAGCGCCCTGGCCATGATCGTGGCGACCCCGTCCAGGCCCTCGGGCTCGGCCTCCAGCGGGGCGGCGAGGGAGACCTCGACGGCCACCACCTGCTGGCCGGGGCGGTGGCAGCGCAGCACCGTCAGGCCGTTGGGCAGCGCGCCGCGCTCGGGCGCGGGAAACGCCCAGGGCCTGGCCTCCCCGGCGGTCGGCTGCGGGTGGAACTCCATGGTCACGGCAGCAGCGTCGGTCACTGGTCCGCCCCCTCGTGCTCGTCGGTGTCGGCAGCCGCGTCGTCGGCGTCGTCGTCAGGGGAGGTGGGCTCGTAGACCAGCACCGCCCTGTTGTCGGGGCGCAGCCGCGCCTCGGCCACCGCGCGCACCTCGTCGGCCGTGACGTCCAGCACCCGCTGGACGGCGGTCAGTGCCAGCTGCGGGTCGCCGAACAGCACCGCGAAACGGCACAGTTCGTCCGCGCGGCCCGCGACCGTGCCGAGCCGGTCGAGCCATTCGCGCTCCAACTGGGCCTGGGCGCGCTCCATTTCCTCGGCCGTGGGGCCCTCGGCCGCGAACCGGGCCAGCTCCTCGTCGACCGCGGCCTCGATCTGCGGGACCTCGACGCCGCCGGACGTCTTGACGTCCAGCCAGCCGAGCGAGGGCGCGCCGGCCAGTCGCAGCAGCCCGAATCCGGCGGCGACGGCCGTACGGTCGCGGCGCACCAGGCGGTTGTGCAGCCGGGAGGACTCGCCGCCGCCGAGGACGGTGAGCGCCAGGTCGGCGGCGTCGGCCTCGCGGGTGCCGTCCTGCGGCAGCCGGTAGGCGGCCATCAGCGCGCGGGCCGGGACCTCCTCGTGGATCTCCTCGCGCAGTTGCTCGCCGATGATGTCGGGCAGGGAGCCGTCGCGCGGCGGCTGCTTGCCGTCGTGTCCGGGGATCGAGCCGAAGTACTTCTCGACCCAGGCGAGCGTCTGCTCGGGGTCGATGTCGCCGACGACCGAGAGCACCGCGTTGTTCGGCGCGTAGTACGTACGGAAGAACTGCCGCGCGTCGTCGAGGGTCGCCGCGTCCAGGTCGGCCATCGAGCCGATCGGGGTGTGGTGGTACGGGTGGCCCTCGGGGTACGAGAGCGCGGTCAGGCGCTCGAAGGCCGTGCCGTAGGGCACGTTGTCATAACGCTGGCGGCGTTCGTTCTTCACGACGTCGCGCTGGTTCTCCATCCCCTCGTCGTCCAGGGAGGAGAGCAGCGAGCCCATGCGGTCGGCCTCCAGCCAGAGGGCCAGCTCCAGCTGGTGGGTGGGCATGGTCTCGAAGTAGTTCGTGCGCTCGAAGCTGGTGGTGCCGTTGAGCGAGCCGCCGGCGCCCTGCACCAGCTCGAAGTGGCCGTTGCCCTTGACCTGTTCCGACCCCTGGAACATCAGGTGCTCGAAAAGGTGGGCGAGGCCCGTACGGCCCTTGACCTCGTGGCGTGAGCCGACGTCGTACCAGAGGCAGACGGCGGCGACCGGGGTCAGGTGGTCCTCGGAGAGCACCACGCGCAGTCCGTTGGCGAGCCGGTGCTCGGTCGCTGTCAGGCCGCCGGAACCGGCCTGCGCTGTGGCCGTGTGACCCATGGGCATGTACGTCCCTTCGATCGCGATATGGAGAAGTCCTGCCACTGTATGCAAGCGTGCCGACGCCTGGCGAAGTTCCCCTCCCGGCAGAAGCGGCGTGGACTCGCCATCGGCGCCGCGGCCCCTTGCGCGCGCCGCCGGAAACGGCTCGCCGGGTGGTTCAACGACGGGTCGAGGTCGGCGTTGTCAGTCCGGCGGGCCACAATGGTCCGCGTCAGTTCCACAAGTTGTCCGCCCAGACCCGCACAGACCTGTGAAGGAGCCGCAGCAGCGATGGCCCGCCGCAGCACGAAGACCCCGCCGCCGGAGGACTTCGAGGAGAAGATCCTCGACATCGACGTGGTCGATGAAATGCAGGGCTCCTTCCTTGAGTACGCGTATTCGGTGATCTACTCCCGCGCCCTGCCGGACGCCCGCGACGGCATGAAGCCGGTGCACCGCCGGATCGTGTACCAGATGAACGAGATGGGCCTGCGCCCCGACCGCGGCTATGTGAAGTGCGCCCGCGTCGTCGGCGAGGTGATGGGTAAATTGCACCCGCACGGGGACGCGTCGATCTACGACGCCCTCGTCCGGATGGCACAGCCGTTCTCGATGCGGCTGCCGCTGGTCGACGGCCACGGGAACTTCGGTTCCCTCGGCAACGACGACCCGCCGGCCGCCATGCGGTACACGGAGTGCCGGATGGCTGACGCCACGTCACTGATGACGGAGTCGATCGACGAGGACACCGTCGATTTCCAGTCGAATTACGACGGCCAGGAGCAGGAACCGGTCACGCTGCCCGCCGCGTACCCGAATCTGCTGGTCAACGGCGCCTCCGGGATCGCCGTCGGCATGGCGACGAACATGGCGCCGCACAATCTGGGCGAGGTCATCGCCGCCGCCCGGCATCTGATCAAGCA
This sequence comes from Streptomyces sp. NBC_01508, assembly GCF_045040315.1. Lineage (NCBI taxonomy): Bacteria > Bacillati > Actinomycetota > Actinomycetes > Kitasatosporales > Streptomycetaceae > Streptomyces > Streptomyces sp. NBC_01508. The sequence goes on from NZ_CP109419.1 coordinate 1,772,272, forward strand.
CCCGGGCGCCGACCTGGACACGCTGATGCGGTACGTGCCGGGGCCCGACCTGCCCACCGGTGGCCGGATCGTCGGCCTCCAGGGCATCAAGGACGCGTACGAGAACGGGCGCGGGACGTTCAAGATCCGCGCCACGGTCACCGTGGAGGACGTCACCCCGCGCCGCAAGGGCCTCGTCGTCACCGAACTGCCCTTCACCGTCGGCCCGGAGAAGGTGATCGCCAAGATCAAGGACCTGGTCTCGGCGAAGAAGCTGATGGGCATCGCCGACGTCAAGGACCTCACGGACCGGATGCACGGGCTGCGCCTGGTCATCGAGATCAAGAACGGTTTCATCCCCGAGGCCGTGCTGGAGCAGCTCTACAAGCTGACGCCGATGGAGGAGACCTTCGGCATCAACAACGTGGCGCTGGTGGACGGCCAGCCGCTGACGCTGGGGCTCAAGGAGCTGCTGGAGGTCTATCTCGACCACCGCTTCACTGTCGTGCGCAGGCGCAGCGAGTTCCGCAGGACCAAGCGGCGTGACCGGCTGCATCTGGTCGAGGGGCTGCTCGTCGCACTGATCGACATCGACGAGGTCATCCGCCTCATCCGGTCGAGCGACAACTCGGCGCAGGCCAAGGAGCGGCTGATCGAGCGGTTCTCGCTGAGCGACATCCAGACGCAGTACATCCTGGACACGCCGCTGCGCCGGCTCACCCGGTTCGACCGGATCGAGCTGGAGGGCGAGCGCGACCGGCTCAACGGCGAGATCGACGAGCTGACCGGGATCCTGGAGTCCGACAGCGAGCTGCGCAAGCTCGTCTCGGCCGAACTGGCCACGGTGGCGAAGAAGTTCGGCACCGACCGGCGCACCGTGCTGCTGGAGTCGGGCAGTTCGCCGGTCGCCGCCGTGCCGCTGGAGGTGGCCGACGACCCGTGCCGGGTCCTGCTGTCGTCCACCGGGCTGCTGGCGCGTACGGCCAACGGCGGGCCGCTGGGCAGCGGCGACGGCAAGCGGGTGAAGCACGACGTGATCGTCTCGGCCGTGCCGGCGACGGCGCGCGGCGAGGTCGGCGCGGTCACCTCCGCGGGGCGGCTGCTGCGGATCTCCGTCATCGATCTGCCGCAGCTGCCGGACACCGCCTCGGCGCCGAACCTGGCGGGCGGGGCGGTGCTCGCGGAGTTCCTGACGCTGGAGCCGGACGAGGATCTGGTCTGTCTGACGACGCTGGACGAGTCCTCGCCCGGCCTCGCGCTGGGCACGCTCCAGGGTGTCGTCAAGCGGGTCGTCCCCGACTATCCGTCCAACAAGGACGAGTTGGAGGTCATCGGCCTGAAGGAGGGTGACCGGGTGGTGGGCGCGGCGGAGCTGCGTACGGGCGAGGAGGATCTGGTCTTCATCACCTCCGACGCCCAACTGCTGCGCTACCAGGCCTCGCAGGTCCGGCCGCAGGGGCGGCCCGCCGGGGGCATGGCCGGTGTCAAGCTGGCCGACGGCGCCTCGGTGATCTCCTTCACGGCGGTCGACCCGGCGGGCGACGGGGTCGTCTACACGGTCGCGGGCTCGCACGGCACGCTGGACGACTCGGAGACGACGGCGAAGCTCACGCCGTTCGACCAGTATCCGCGCAAGGGCCGGGCCACCGGCGGGGTGCGCTGCCAGCGGTTCCTCAAGGGCGAGGATCTGCTGGTCTTCGGCTGGGCGGGGGCGGCCCCGGCGCGGGCCGCGCAGAAGAACGGCACACCGGCGCGGCTGCCGGAGCCGGATCCGCGCAGGGACGGTTCGGGGACGCCGCCGCCGTCGGTCGTTGCCGTCCTGGCGGGTCCGGCGACCTGACGCGCGGGTTCGGTGCTCAGACCGGGTCTGCTGCCTCTTCGGCCGCCGGCTCGGACCGTACGTCCGGCTCGGACCGTACGTAACGCAGGACGCCCCACATGGCGGACTCGTCGCCGCCGTCGCCGGCCTCGGTGCCCGTGACGGCGGCGACGCGCAACTCCTTCTCCAGGGCGTCGCGGTCGATGCCGGAGCCGATGAGCACGAGTTGCGTACGGCGCTCGCCGCCCCGCGGCCAGGGCTCCGGGTAGAACCGCAGGAAGCGCCCGACGGCGTGGACGGCGTAGCGGTTGTCCGGGTCGGCAGCGCCGAAGTCCACGAAGCCCTTGACGCGGTAGAGCCCTTCCGGCCGCGAGTCGAGGAAGGCCATGAGCCGGCGCGGGTCCATGGCGGCCGGTTCGTCGAAGGACAGGCTCTCGTAGCCGGTGTGCGGGTGCTCCTGCCTCTCCTCGTCGGCGTAAAGGTCCTCGAAGGAGAGCTGGCGGGCCTTCTCGTCCTCGGCGGGGCGCGTGGCGGGGTCGAAGAGCAGGCCCGGGTCGATTCGCCCGTACGACGCGGAGACCACCGCCGCCGCCGGCCCCAGCTCCCCGATCACCCGCAGGACGCGTTCGTGCGCGGCCGGTGTCACGCGGTCGGTCTTGTTCAGGACGACCAGGTCGGCGATGGCGAGGTGCCGGTCGGTCTCGGGGTGCCGCTCGCGGGTGGCGTCGAACTCGGCCGCGTCCACGACCTCGACGAGCCCTCCGTAGACCACGCGCGGGTTGTCGGCGGCGAGGATCATCCGCACGAGTTCCTGCGGTTCGGCGAGGCCGCTCGCCTCGATGACGATGATGTCGATCCGCGCGGCGGGGCGGGTCAGCCGCTCCAGATAGCCGTCCAGCTCGCTGGCGTCCACGGCGCAGCAGATGCACCCGTTGCCGAGGGAGACGGTGGAGCCGACCTGGCCGGCGACGGTCATGGCGTCGATCTCGACGGCCCCGAAGTCGTTGACGACGACGGCGACGCGGTTGCCGGCGCGGCGGCGCAGGAGGTGGTTGAGGAGGGTCGTCTTGCCCGAGCCGAGGAAGCCCGCGAGGACGACCACCGGGATCTGCTTGGCCGTGCTCGGATTCAAGACCGCGCTCCGTCTTCCGTAGGAGGTGAGGCAGAGCGCCGCGCCTGCCCGCTCCAGGATAGGAGCGGGCAGGGGCACCTGAGCGACGGGGCCGTCGGGCGTGGCCCGTCACGGGGCGGGCGGTTCGGCCGCGGAGGTCAGCTCCGCAGCCAGGCCGCGGTGTCCTGCGGCAGCCTCCCCTCGTCGTCCAGGGGGCCGCTGGTGAGCAGAACGCTTCTGTGGCCGGGCAGCCGCGTGGGAGGCCCGGCGAGGTTGACGACGCAGATCAGGCCGTCGGTACGGGTGAAGGACAGGACTCCGGGGCCGGCGGGCAGCCAGGTCAGCGCGGCCCCGGTGCCGTCGCCGGACGCCCGGACGGCGAATCCTGGCTCCGTACGGCGCAGCCGCAGGGCCCGCCGGTACAGGCTGAGCATCGAGTGCGGGTCGTCCGTCTGGAGGTCGGCCGCGTACTTCGCCCAGGACTCCGGCTGCGGAAGCCACAGTTCGCGCTCTCCGCCGAAGCCGGCGTGCGGCGCGTGTGCCCGCCAGGGCAGCGGTACGCGGCAGCCGTCCCGGCCCGGATCCGTACCGCCGGAGCGGAAGTGCATCGGGTCCTCGATGCGCTCACGCGGGATGTCCGCCTCGGGCAGGCCCAACTCCTCGCCCTGGTAGACGTAGACGGCGCCCGGGAGCGCCAGCGAGAGCAGCGCGGCGGCGCGGGCCCGTCTGGTGCCCAGCTCCAGGTCGGTCGGGGTGCCGAAGGCCTTGGCCGCGAAGTCGAAGCCGGTGTCCTCGCGCCCGTAGCGGGTCACGGTGCGGGTGACGTCGTGGTTGGAGAGCACCCAGGTGGCGGGGGCGCCGACCGGGGCGTGCTCGGCGAGGGTGTCGTCGATGGCGGTCCGCAGCAGACCGGCGTCCCACGGGCACGACATGAAGCTGAGGTTGAAGGCGGTGTGCAGCTCGTCGGGGCGCAGATAGCGGGCGAAGCGCTCGGCGTCGGGGAGCCAGACCTCGCCGACGAAGATGCCGCCGTACTCGTCGGCGATGGCGCGCCAGGAGCGGTAGATCTCGTGGAGTTCGTCGCGGTCCACGAAGGGGTGGGGGTCGGTGCCCGGTGTGAAGTCGGGCAGGTCCGGGTCCTTGGCGGGCAGGACGGCCGAGTCGATCCGTACGCCCGCCACGCCCCGGTCGAACCAGAAGCGCAGCACGTCCTCGTGTTCCCGGCGGACCGCCGGGTGGGCCCAGTTGAGGTCGGGCTGCCCGGTGGCGAACAGGTGCAGGTACCAGTCGCCGTCGTCCAGCCGGGTCCAGGGGACGCCGCCGAACTCGGACACCCAGTTGTTCGGGGGGAGTTCGCCGTCCGCCCCGCGCCCCGCGCGGAAGTGGAACAGCTCGCGCTCGGGGCTGCCCGGTCCGGCCGCCAGGGCCGCCTTGAACCAGACGTGCTGGTCGGAGACATGGTTGGGTACGACGTCGATGATCGTGCGGATGCCCAGCTCGCGGGCCTCGGCGATCAGCTTCTCCGCCTCGGCGAGGGTGCCGAAGGCCGGGTCGATGGTGCGGTAGTCGGCCACGTCGTAGCCGCCGTCCGCGAGGGGCGAGAGGTACCAGGGGGTGAACCAGAGTGCGTCCACGCCCAGTTCCACGAGATACGGCAGCCTGGACCGCACGCCGGCGAGATCTCCGGTGCCGTCGCCGTCGCCGTCGGCGAAGCTGCGTACATAGACCTGGTAGATGGCGGCGTCGCGCCACCATTCGACGGTGGCCTCGGCCGGCTGGATGGCTGCCACGTGACGGTCCTTTCGGGCAGGTGGGACTCCGCCGCCGGCCCCCGGACAACGGGGCGCTGGATGAGGGGCGGGCGGCGGAGCGCTGGTGGGGAGTAGGTCGGCGGAGCGGCGGAGGACGATCAGCCCTTGAGGCCGCCCGCGGTCAGACCGCTCATGATGTTGCGCTGGAAGAGCAGGAAGATGAGCAGCGTCGGGACGGACGCGATGGTGAGCGCCGCGATCAGGACGTTCTCCGGTACACCGCTCGCGAGCGAGTAGATGCCCACGTTGAGGGTCTGTTTGCCCGGGTCGGGCAGGGTGAGCATCGGCCACAGGAAGTCCTTCCAGACGCCCACGACCGCGAAGATCGACACGACTCCGAGGATCGGCCGGGAGATCGGCAGCACCACGGATCTCAGGGTGCGCGTCGCCGACGCCCCGTCGATGGCCGCCGCGTCCAGCAGTTCGCGCGGTATCGAGTCGAAGAATCTCTTGAGCAGGAAGATGTTGAAGGCGTTGGTGACGGACGGCAGCCAGATCGCCCAGGGCGAGTTGAGGAGGTTGCGTTCGAAGATCGGTACGTCGAGCACCGTCAGGTACTGGGGTACGACGAGGACGGTCGCCGGGATCATCAGCGTCATCAGCATCAGGCCGAGGATGGCCTTGCCGAAGATCGGCCGGAGTTTGGAGAGCGAGTAGGCGGCGGCCACGTCGAAGATCAGCTGGAAGGCGAGCGCGCCGAACGCGTAGTACAGGGTGTTGAAGAGCAGCTTGGCGAGGTCCATCACCTTCCACGCCTGCTCGTAGTTCTCCGGGTGCACCGAGGTGGGGAAGGCCGTCGGCGGGCTCTGCACGACTTCCTGGGTGGTCTTGAGACCGCCGGTGACCATCCAGTAGAGCGGTCCGAGGAAGACGAGGGTGAAGACGAGGACCACCAGGGCGAAGACGATCCAGTAGACCGTCCGGCCGCGGGATCTGCCCAGTTGGGCCGGTGAGATCAGGGTCCGCGGGCGGGCTACCTCGACGGTGGCGGCCCGCTTGCGCCGGGGTATGAGCGTGTTCGCTGTCATGCCTTCTCTCCCGTCACTCGTCTTCGCTGCCGCGGCTGAGCCGTACGTACACCGCGGAGAAGCCCGCGAGGAGTACGAGCAGGACGAGTCCGAGTGCCGCCGCACTGCCGTAGTTGTTGAAGTTGAACGCGTACTGGTAGATGAGATAGACGACCGTCGTCGTCGCCCCTTCAGGACCGGCCCCGTTGGTGAGCAGGAACGGTTCGGTGAATACCTGCATCGTCGCGATGATCTGCATGAGCAGCATCAGCGAGAGAATGAGCTTGGTCTGCGGGATGGTGACGTGCCAGATCTTGCGGAGGATTCCCGCGCCGTCGAGTTCGGCCGCCTCGTACAGCTCGCCCGGAATTCCCTGAAGGGCCGCGAGATAGATCAGGGTGGCGCCGCCCATGCTCATCCAGGTCGCCGCGATGACCACGGAGAGCATCGCCGTGTCGGTGTCCTGGAGCCACTGCTGGGCGGGGAGTCCGAAGACTTCCAGAATTCGGTTGAACAGGCCGTATCCGGGGTCGTAGAAATACTTGAAGAGCAGTACGGAGGCGACCGGCGGAAGCATCACCGGCAGATAGACGAGCAGCCGCAGATATCCCTGGCCGTGCCGGAACTCGTTGAGTACGACGGCGACGAGGAACGGGACGATGAATCCCAGCAGCAGCGCGAGGCCGGTGAAGAGCAGTGTGTTGCGCCACGCCTGCCAGAAGGCCGGGTCGTTGAAGATGTACGTGAGATTGGACCAGCCGGCCCAGGTGGTCTCTCCGTTCTCGTTCTTCTGGAAGGCCAGGATGAATTCCCTGACCATCGGATACCAGGAGAAGAACGAGAAGCAGAGTACGGCTCCGATCAGGAACCCGTGCGCCGAGAGGTTGCGGCGCACGGACCGTACGAACTCCTCGCGGGCAGAGTCCGTCCGGTGGGAGCCGGGGCGTCGTCCGGGGCTCGGCTCTCTCGCCTCGCTCTTGGACAGGGTGGGGGCCGACATGATCTCTCCTCGGTGCCGGTGCGCAGACGCGTTGACTCACAGCCGGGGCGGGACCGGGTCCGCGTGACCCGGTCCCGCCCGTCCGTTACCGCGTCGCCAGGACGTGGTTGACCTGCTTCTCGGCGGTCGACAGGAGCTTGTCGACGTCCGCGTCCTCGTTGGTCAGCACACCGGACATCGCGACGTCGAGGATCTTGTAGATCTCCTGCGCCTTCGGCGGCTCGGCCTTGCCCTTGACCGGGTTGTCCATGAAGGGCTTGAAGTTCTCGACGGGCATGGTGGCGTGCTCGGCGCGCTGCGCGTCGTCCTTCGCCTTGGAGTCACCGAGCCAGAAGTTCGGCTGCGGCAGTCCGACGGGGAGCTTGTCGGCCTTGCTGCGCTCCCACTCGAACTGGCCCTTGCCCGGGGTGAGGAACTTGAAGTTCTGCCAGGCGATCGCGGCCTTGATCTTGTCGGGCGAACTGCCCTTCTTGATCATGTAGTTGTTGCCGCCGAAGAGGGTCGCCTCGGCGCCGGGGATCGGCCCCATGCCGAAGTTCTCGTACGTGGCGCCGAGTTGCTGGACCATGTACGTGATGTCGTCGGGCGCGGCGAGGAACATGCCCAGCTTGTCGGTGGCTATCTGCTTCTGGAGGTCGCCCCACTTGAGCAGCTGGGTCTTGCCCATGCTGTCGTCGTCCCACCGCATGGTGCGGAGGTTCTCAAGGACCTGCTTGCCCAGGTCGGTGTTGAACGCGGCCTTCTTGCCGGTGGAGTCGACGACCTCGCCGCCGAGACCGTAGATCGAGGCGGTGAAGTGCCAGCCGCCGTTGTTGCCCGCGCTGTACTCGCCGAAGCCGGAGACGCCGCCGCCGACGCCGGCGATCTTGTCGGAGGCCGTACGGACCTCTTCCCAGGTGGTGGGAGGCGAGTTGGGGTCCAGTCCGGCCTCTTCGAAGAGCTTGCGGTTGATCAGCAGGCCCATCGTGTAGTTGCTGGTCGGCAGGCCGTAGAGCTTGCCGTCCTGCTTCAGCACGTCCAGGACGCCCGGGTCGATGTCCTTCAGCGCGGGCACGGACTTGTCGTTGACGTACGCGGAGATGTCCTCGGCGCTGTCGTTGTCCAGCACCTGCTGAAGGTCGGTGAAGTACGTGTAGTACACGTCGGGCTGGGACTTCGCCTTGAGCATCGCGGTGAAGCGCGGCGGCTCCAGGCACTGGCCCGGCGTGGACTTCCCGTTGATCCTGACGTTCGGGTACGTCTTGTTGAACTCCTTGACGTCCTCGTTCCACTCCTTCAACTCCGCGGCCTTCGCGGCCGGCGGCATACAGTCGATCGAGAGTGTCACCTTGGCCTTCGGGTCCAACGGCGCTGACGGGTCGGACGACCCGCCGCCGGAGTCGCCGTCGTCGTCGCTGCTGCTGCTCGTGCCGCAGGCGGCGAGAGTCAGGGCGAGCACGGTGACAATGGCAACCGCGGCGGGGCGGTCGGTACGGCGAATACGGCGGAACCCAGCACTTCTCATCGGTGGTCCCCTTCGGGCATGAGCGTGGAAGGCCCACGGCTGAAACTCTGCCGGGGCGCGGCACACTCAACCACCGTCGACAGGAGACCGCAAGATCTCGCGCCGTGTTCGTAAAAGCTTGACAGTCCTTCGCATCGTTCGCGGGCCAGGGTCGGTTCGTCCTCAATCGCCGGACGGGGGCCGCTTTCTCAGCGCGGCGACTGCGCCGTGGAGCCGCGTACGACCAGCTCCGGCTCGAACAGCAGCTCGCCGGGTGGCACGGCGCCGCCCTGGATCTGGGCGCACAGCAGCTCCACCGCGGCCCGGCCCATGGCCTCGATCGGCTGGCGGACGGTGGTCAGCGGCGGCTCGGTGCAGTTCATGAAGGCGGAGTCGTCGTACCCGACGACGGAGACCTCGCCGGGGACGTCCAGACCACGCCGGCGGGCGGCCCGTACGGCACCCAGCGCCAGCGGGTCGCTCGCGCAGATGACGCCCGTGACGCCGCGGTCCAGCAGCCGCGTGGCGGCGGCCTGCCCGCCCTCCAGGGAGAACATCGACCGCTCGACGCACTCGTCGGGCAGCGACTCCCCCGCCGCCTTCACGGTCGCGAGGGCGGCGGCGAGCTTGCGCCGCGACGGTACGTGGTCGGCCGGGCCCAGGACGAGGCCGATGCGCTCGTGGCCGAGGGACGACAGATGCCGCCACGCCTGCTCGACGGCGACGGCGTCGTCGCAGGAGATGGTCGGGAAGTCGAGGTTCTCTATGGGCGCGTTGATGAGCACGACAGGAATCCGGCGCTCGTGGAGCTGTCGGTAGTGCTCGTGGGGCGCGTCGGCCTGGGCGAAGAGGCCGCCGGCGAAGACGACTCCGGACACCTGCTGCTGGAGCAGCAGTTCGACGTAGTCGGCCTCGGAGACGCCGCCCTTGGTCTGCGTGCACAGGACGGGGGTGAGCCCCTGCTGCGCCAGCGCGCCGCCGATCACCTCGGCGAAGGCCGGGAAGATCGGGTTCTGGAGTTCGGGCAGGACGAGGCCGACCAGTCTGGCGCGCTCGCCGCGCAGCTGTGTCGGCCGCTCGTACCCCAGCACGTCCAGCGCGGTCAGCACGGACTGCCGCGTGGCCTGGGAAACTCCCGGCTTACCGTTGAGCACCCGGCTGACCGTGGCCTCGCTGACCCCAACCTTCTTCGCCACCTGAGCAAGTCGTCGCGTCATACACGCAAGACTAGCGCAAACCATGCAAGCTACTTACTTCTGAGCGTAAAGACCCTGCACAGCGGGGGTGCCGCCCGGGGAGGCCCCGAGCGGCACCCTGACCTGACGCCCGCTCCTACGGATTGATATTGATCTTGAAGTTGGGCGTCGTGTTCTTCACGTCCAGAGCGTTGCCGCTCATCGTCAGACCGTTGAACGTGACCTCACCGACCGCGGGACCCTGCCCCGCCTCCGGCAGCTCGTTCGCCCACAGCCCGAAGCCCGACTTGGCGTCGTAGGCGTCGCCGCTCTTCTTCGCGCCGGTGACCGAGATGTCGCTGAGGATCGTGTCCTTGATCGGGAACTGTGGTTGTCCTCCTACGTAGTTGGTCTGGAACATGACCCCGCTGTACGTCGGGTCGACGATGTCCACGTTGTTGATCCGGATGCCCTGGAACACCTTGGACGCGGAGAACAGCCAGATGCCGGGGAACGTCTGCGCGCCCCAGAAGTGACCGCCGGCTCTGACGATCGACACGTTCTCGATCGTCGTGGGCTCGGTCCCGAAGCCGTTCATCGGGTAGCCGAAGTCCAGCGAGCTGACCGTGATGCCCGCGTACACGAGCGTGTCCGCGATATGGATGTTGCGGAAGGTGTTGTTGAAGCCGCCATAGACGGCCACACCCGCCGCGCGCCAGGTCAGGATCGACGTCAGGTTCTCGTAGACGTTGTCCTTCATGTCCGCGCCGCCGGCGTCGATCGCCGAGAAGAGCGCGAAGCTGTCGTCTCCGGTGGCCCGCGCCTCGTTGTTGGTCACGAGGTTGCCGGTGCTGCCGTTGGTCATGTTGACGCCGTCGGCGAACATGTTGCGGATACGGGAGTTCTTGATGGTCATGTCATCGGTGTTCGCGCCCCAGTAGAGGCACACCATGTGCTCGTTCCAGATGTTGTCGATCTCGATGTCGCGCACGTTCGAGAAGTCGAACACCTTGCCAGGGCCGTCGATACGCGAGGTGTAGTTGCCGAAGTACGCGAAGTTCCTGAACGACGAACCCGCGGCGGCGGCCTCGGCCCGGAAGCCGATGTCGGTGTTGTCCTGCGCCGACGGGGCGTGGAACCTGGTGTACCAGGGCCCGGCGCCGACCACCTGCACCGGCTTGCCGTACACCTGGAACTTGCTGGCCGTCTGGTAGTCACCGGCGGGCAGGTACAAGCCCTTCAGGGCGCCCGTGGTGTCCATCCGCACCCGGTCCAAGGCGTTCTGCACGTCCTGGTGGGTGAACCCGGCCGGCACCGTGTACGTGGCGGGGTCGGGGTTCGCGACCGGTGCGACCTGCTCCAGGTCGATGAAGTCGATCGCGTAGTTCGTGGTGTTGGCCGCGTCCTTCTGGAGCTTGATCCTGCTGCCCGCCGGGACGGTCTTGCCCAGCATCACGTTCGCCTCGTCGTAGATGTGACGGGGCGCGCCCTGGCCCGGGGAGTTGCCCGGTCCCGCCTCGGCGCCGTACAGCCAGGCGTACTTCGACGTGAGGTCGATCGCCTTGAGGAAGACGCCGTCCACATAGACGTTGAGCGTGGAGTCGATGCCCCCGCCGCCCGCGGAGTCGGGGATGGAGAAGCGGGTCACCAGGGTGTTCGTGCTGGCCCGGGTGGTGAACTCGACGAACTCGCCGGTCGCGTCGAGGTTGACGGCCCGGCGGCCCGACGCCTCACCCGCGATGTCGCCGATCGTCCGGTTGGGGCCGACCTTCGTCGCGCCGCCGCCGGCGGTGCCGTCCTCGGCCTCGTACATGTCGAACGGCATGCTCGCGCCGCGGCCGACGAACAGCGACTGGCTGCTGGTGTTGTTCTCGCGCTTGACCGGCACCTCGTTCGCGTCGTCGGCGATGACGACCTTCACGGTGTACGAGCCGTTGGCGGCGGCCCAGGTTCCGAGCGCGACCGGCGGCGCGGTGGCGCCCGCCGCGATGACTCCGCTGTGCGTGCCGGTGAGGGTCTGCACCGTGGCGCCCTCGGAGTTGACGACGGTCAGGGTGATGCCGTGGCTGCCGCCCGCGGAGGCGACGGTGCCCTGGTTCTTGACCGAGACGGAGAAGTTGACCGTGTCTCCGGCCGCCGGGGCGGACGGGGAGGTGCCGAGTGTCGCCACCAGGTCGGAGCTGGCGACCGGCTTGACGACCAGCGGGGCCGAGGCGGTGTAGGTGTTGTTGGTCTCGTTCTGCTCGATCACCGCGTCCGCCACGTCGGCGACCGCGCTGAGTTCGTAGGAGCCGGCGTCGCGCGGACCGATCGCGGCGCTGACATTGGCCGAAGCGCCGGCGGCGAGGGCGCCCACCGCCGCCGTGCCGACCTTGGAGTCACCGAGTCGGAATTCGAGCGAGCTGGCCGCCGCGGCGACCGTGCCGTTGTTGCGGACCGTCGCCGTCAGGGTGATCGGGTTCGACTCGACCGGCTCGGCGGGGGCCGCGGTCACGGCCGTGACCTGGAGGTCCGGGTTGGGTGCCGGCTCGCCCAGCACCTGGAACTCGGCCACCTGGCCCGCACCGGCACCGGTGTTGGAGGTGAACTTGAGCTGGACGTCCGCGACGTTCCCGGAGACCGGGATGGTCACCTGGTTCCCGGAGGCCGGGCTGAACGCGTAGTCCTTCGCGGCGGCCAGGCTGGTGAAGCCCGTGGCGTTCTGCTCGCGCCCCAGCACCTGGATGTTCTGGGTACGCGCGCCCCAGCCGCTGTCCGGATTGAGCTTGACGACGACGCTCTCGGTGGAGGCGTTGGCACCCAGCTTCACGGTCAGCGTGTTGGGGTAACTGCCCCCGGCGCCTTCCCAGTAGGTCGACGTCGAGTTGTCGTTGGCGTTGGCCGCGACGAACGTGTGGACCACGGAGGAGGCGGAGATCGGCTTGCCGACGGCGAGGTTGGAGACCGAGCCGGTGCTGCCGGTGCGTATCACCGTGTTGCTGTTGCCCGACCGGTTGCCCGCCGCGTCCTTGGCTCGTACGTAGTACGAGACGGTGGTGCCGGCCGGCTGGGTGTCGGTGAAGGTCAGGACGTTGCCCGCGACGGTCTCGCGCAGCACGTTGTTGGCGTAGATCTCGTAGCCGGTGACCGCCGTGTTGTCGCTGGACGCCTGCCAGGTGAGCTTGACCTGGGCCGGCGAGGGCGAGGTGTGGGCGAGGCCGGTGGGCGCGGTCGGCGCCTGGGTGTCGCCGCCCGCCGGCTTGCGGGTGACGGTGTTGCTGTTGCCCGACACGTTGCCCGCGGCGTCCTTGGCCCGTACGTGGTACGAGACGTCGGCGTTGCCGGGCTGGGTGTCGGTGAAGGTGGTGACGTTGCCCGCGACGCTGGTGCGCAGCACGTTGTTGGCGTAGACGTCGTAGCCGGTGACCGCCGTGTTGTCGGTCGACGCCTTCCAGGTCAGCTTGATCTGACCGGATGCGGGCTCGGTGTACGCCAGTTCGGTGGGCGCGGTCGGCGCCTGGGTGTCGCCCGTCTCGGGGCCGTAGATCTCCAGCTCGGAGACCTGGGCGGCGGGCTGCCCGGTGTTGGCCGTGACCAGCACCCGTACGTGGCGCGTGGTGGTGGCGTCGAAGGGGATCGTCACCGTGTTGCCGGACCCGGGCGCGAACTGGTACGCCTTGGACGTGGTCAGGTCGGTGAAGGCCGTCCCGTTGGTGCTGCCCTGGAGCTTGAGGGTCTGGCTCCTGGCCTCCCAGCCGTCGGGCAGTTTCAGTACGACGCCGTTGACGCCGACGGACGAGCCGAGGTCGGCCTGGAGCCACTGCGGGAGGGCGCCGTTACGGCTCTCCCAGTAGCTCGCCTTGTTGCCGTCGTTGGCGTTGGCCGCCGCGTACACCTCGGTGTGGCTGCTCTCGGTGAGCGTCCGGCCGGCGGCGAGGTTCACCGACGCCGCGGCGGCCTTGTGGACCTGGAGTTCGGCGAGCTGGCCCGCGGACGCGACGGAGTTCTTGGTGATGTTCACCCGGACGTAACGTGTCCGGGTGGCGGGGAACGAGACGCTGACCTCGTTGGCCTCGCCCGGACTGAAGGTGTACGAGGCGGACGTCTTGAGGGTGGCGAAAGTGGTGCCGTCGGCGCTGCCCTGGACGGCGAGGGTCTGGCGTCTGGTCTCCCAGTCCGCGGGGAGCTTCAGCGTGACCTGGTCGATCCGGGCGGCGGAGCCCAGATCGGTCTGGACCCACTGGGGCAGGCTCTTGCCGGAACCCTGCCAGTACGTCGACTGATCGCCGTCCGCGACCATCCGGGCGGAGTGGTCGCCTTTCGCGCTGCTCGCCGCCGCGGCGGCGTCCGCGGCGATGTCGGGGCCGCCGGCCGCCGAAGCGGTGAGCGACGGCACGCCGACCATCAGGAGACTGGTGGTGACGGCTGCGGAGATCGCCCGCCATCTCCATCGGTGAGATCTCATGTATCCCCGATCGTTCGGCCCCGGCGCCGGGGGCGCGGCGAGGCGCGGCTCTGTCTGCATGGCTGGTGCCACCTGGCTGGTGCGACTAGCGTTTCTGCATTGCGGAGCGGGATCTTTTGCGTTGCGCCGTCAGAGAGTTGCAGACAAATGCGAGAGCGTCCACCAGTGCGGCAGAACCAAGCCGGCCGTTCTGTGACTCGAAAGCACCCCAAGAGGGACCCACCAGCCCCTATCAGTCAGGATTCCTGCGAACTTTCGGCACAACGTAAGCCGGGCGCAAATCACGTAAGACTGCGTAAGTAACTTGCGTCAATCTGGAAATTTCAGAAAGGGCACCTGCGCCGTCTACCGTTCGTACACATGAACGCCGGACCGACGACCCCACCACGACGACGGCGATTCGGCTGGCCACGGCGCATGTTCTCCCAGGTGCTGCTGATGCAGTTGGCCATCGCCGCGGGCACCGCCGTGCTCGCCACCGGCCTGTTCCTCAGACCGCTGAGCGACCAACTCGACGACCAGGCCATGCGCCGGGCGCTCGCCATCGCCGAGACGACCGCGTCCGGGCCGGTGGCGGACGCGCTGCTGGCCTCGCGGCCCTCGGTGGACGGGCCGGTGCAGGCCGAGGCCGAACGCATCAGGCGGGCCACCGGCGCCGAGTACGTCGTGATCATGGACAGACGCGGGGTCCGCTGGTCACACACCGACACCGGCGAGATCGGCAGGGTCGTCTCCACCGACCCCAGCGACGCGATCGCCGGCCAGGACGTCATGGAGATCGACAGCGGCACCCTCGGCCGCTCGGCGCGCGGCAAGGTCCCCCTGCGCGACGGATCGGGGCAGATCATCGGCGCCGTGTCGGTCGGCATCGCGTACGACAGCGTCCGCGAGCGCCTGCTCGCGACGATCCCCGGACTGCTCGCGTACGCGGGCGGCGCCCTGGCCGTCGGCGCGCTGGCCGCCTATCTGATCTCCCGACGGCTCCAGCGCCAGACCCACGACCTGGCCTTCTCCGATATCTCGGCGCTGCTCGCGGAGCGCGAGGCCATGCTGCACAGCCTGCGCGAGGGAGTGATCGCCCTCGACGGGACGGGGCGGATCCGGCTGATGAACGACGAGGCGCAGCGGCTGCTCGGGCTGGGTCCGGAGGCCGCCGGACAACCGCTCGACGCGGTGCTGGGGCCGGGCCGTACCACCGACGTGCTCGCGGGCCGGGTGGCCGGGGACGACCTGCTGGCCGTGAGCGGCGGCCGGGTGCTCATCGCCAACCGGATGCCGACCGACGACGGCGGCGCCGTCGCCACCCTCCGTGACCGCACCGAGCTGGAACAGCTGGGCCGGGAACTGGACGCCACCCGCGGCCTGATCGACGCCCTGCGCGCGCAGGACCACGAGCACGCCAACCGGATGCACACACTGATGGGGCTGCTGGAGCTGGAGATGCACGAGGAGGCGGTGGAGTTCGTGACCGAGGTCGTCGGCGTGCACCGGGCCACCGCCGAGCAGGTCACCGAGCGGATCCACGACCCGCTGCCCGCCGCCCTGCTGGTCGGCAAGGCCACCGTCGCCGCCGAGCGGGGCGTCTCGCTGCGCATCTCGCCGGCCACGCTGCTCCCCGACCGGCTGATCGACCCGCAGGGGCTGGTCACGGTCCTGGGCAACCTCGTGGACAACGCGCTGGACGCCGCGGCCGGCTCCGAGGACCCGCGCATCGAGGTGGAGGTACGGGCCGAGGGCCGTACGGTCGTCCTGCGGATCTCCGACAGCGGCCCCGGAGTCCCGCCCGAGCAGCGCGAACTGGTCTTCACGGAAGGCTGGACGACGAAGGAACTGCCCGCCCACGGCCGACGCGGTCTCGGCCTCGCCATGGTGCGCAGACTCGCCGAGCGGCAGGGCGGCAGCGCGCGGGTCACCGAATCCGCCGACGGGGGCGCGGAGTTCACCGTCGTCCTGCCCGAGGCACTCGCACTCGCCGAGGCGGCGGGCACCGCGCGGGACGGCGCGCGGGGCGGAGGTCGGGACGGGGCGCGGGGCGCCGCGCCACCGGGCGATCTCGTACCCGATCCGGCGAAGCCCGTCACCACAGGAGAGACACGATGATCGACGTACTGGTCGTGGACGACGACATCCGGGTCGCCGACATCAACACCGCCTATGTGGCGAAGGTGGCCGGATTCCGGGTCGTCGCCAAGGCGCACTCGGGAACGGAGGCGCTCGCCCGGCTCGCCGAGCGGCCCGTCGACCTGATCCTGCTCGACCACTATCTGCCCGACCGCGACGGGCTCTCGGTGGTACGGGAACTGCGCGGGCTCGGCCACCGGACCGACGTGATCATGGTGACCGCCGCGCGTGACGTCGCCACCGTCCAGTCGGCGATGCGCCACGGGGCGCTCCAGTATCTGGTCAAGCCGTTCAACTTCGCCGGGCTGCGCACCAAGCTGGAGGCGTACGCGACGCTGCGCCGCACACTGGACGGCGGCGGCGAGGCCGAACAGGCCGATGTGGACCGGATGTTCGGCGCGCTGTCGGCGTCGGCCGCGCCGCCCGAGCTGCCCAAGGGGCACTCGCCGAGCACCGCCGAGGTGGTGCGCCAGGTGCTGCTCGGCGCCGAAGGGCCGCTCTCCGCGCACGAGATCGCCGAGAGTGCCGGGATGAGCCGGCAGACGGCGCAGCGGTATCTGAAACTGCTGGAGCGGGCGGGGCGGGTACGGCTCAGCCTCCGGTACGGCGAGACGGGCCGCCCCGAGCACCGGTACGCGTGGGCGACGAGCGGCTGAGAGCCGGGCTCCTGTGCCCCGGTCAGGTCAGACCGCGCCCGCTCCCGTGAGTGAACGCACCTCCGACTCCGCGTGCTTGGCCTCGTCCGCGCCTTCGCGGGAGAGGACCGTGCCGATCCAGCCCGCCAGGAAGCCGAGCGGGATCGAGACCAGGCCGGGATTCTGGAGCGGGAAGACGTGGAAGTCGACGCCCTGGAAGATCGCCTCGGGGCTCCCCGACACGACGGGTGAGAACACGACCAGCAGCACGGCCGGCACCAGCCCGCCGTACACCGACCAGACCGCTCCCCGCGTGGTGAAGTTCCGCCAGAACAGCGAGTAGAGCAGCACCGGCAGATTGGCGGAGGCGGCGACGGCGAACGCGAGACCGACCAGGAAGGCCACGTTGAGATCCCGGGCGAGCAGCCCGAGCGCGATGGCCACGGCGCCGATACCGGCCGCCGCGAGCCTGGCGACGGCGACCTCGCTGGGCGGCTTGGCATGGGACTTCGCGTGCGACTTGGCGTGCGACTTGGCGTGCGACTTGGCGTGCGACTTGGCGTGCGACTTGACGTGCGGTTCTCCCCGGCGGTGAGGCCGCTTGAGTGAGGCGTGGAGGTCGTGCGCCACAGAGGCCGACGAGGCGAGGGTGATGCCGGCGACGACGGCGAGGATCGTCGCGAAGGCGACGGCGGCGACCACGGCGAAGAGAACCGTTCCGCCGGTGGAACCCGCGCCGCCGCCCAGGTCGAGGGCGAGCAGCGGCACCGCCGTGTTCCCCGCCGCGCTCGACGCGCGCACCTCGTCGGTGCCGACCACGGCGGCGGCGCCGAAGCCGAGCACGATCGTCATCAGATAGAAGCCGCCGATGAGTCCGATCGACCAGACGACCGACCGGCGGGCGGCGCGGGCGGTCGGCACGGTGTAGAAGCGGGAAAGGATGTGCGGCAGTCCGGCCGTGCCGAGCACCAGCGCGAGCCCCAGGCTGATGAAGTCGAATCGCGCGGTCCAGCCGCCGCCGTAGGCCAGACCGGGGGCAAGGAACTCCTTGCCGTGGCCGCTGCGTTCGGCCGCGGTGGTGAGCAGCGCGTTGACGTCGCCGTGGAAGCGGATCAGTACGAGCACGGTCAGCGCGACCGTGCCGGCCATCAGCAGAACGGCCTTGACGATCTGGATCCAGGTGGTGGCCCGCATCCCGCCGAGCGTCACGTAGACGACCATCAGCGCGCCCACACCGATCACCGTCCATGCCCGCGCCGCCTCGCTCGCACCCCCCAGCAGCAGCGCGACCAGACTGCCCGCCCCGACCATCTGCGCCACCAGATAGAGAACCGAGACGACGATCGACGACGTTCCCGCCGCGATCCTGACAGGGCGCTCGCGCATCCGTGTGGCGACGACGTCGGCCAGCGTGAACCGGCCGCAGTTGCGGACGAGTTCGGCCACCAGCAGCAGGACGACGAGCCAGGCGACGAGGAAGCCGACGGAGTAGAGCATGCCGTCGTAGCCGAAGAGGGCGATGAGGCCGGAGATACCGAGGAAGGAGGCGGCCGACATGTAGTCACCGGCGATGGCGAAACCATTCTCCATCGGCGAGAAGAGCCGTCCGCCCGTGTAGAACTCCTCCGCCGAGCCGCGCCGGTCGCGGCTCACCCAGGTGGTGATGCCCAGGGTCACGGCGACGAACGCGCCGAACAACAGCAGCGCCAGACTCCGGTGGTCGACGCTCATGCCCGCCGCTCCCCCGCCCGCGCCGACCGGGCCGTCTCGCGTTCTCGCGTCGTCGTCCGGTCGAAGACGCTCCAGCGCAGGTCGAGCGCGTCCCGGTCCCGGTGCAGCCGGGCATGGCGCGCGTACGCCCAGGTCAACAGGAAGGTGCTGAGGAACTGCCCGAGCCCGGCGACCATCGCCACGTTCACGGCCCCCGCCACCGGGCGCGCCATCAGACCGGGCGCCGTGGTCGCGGCGACGACATACGCCAGATACCAGGCCAGGAAGCCGAGGGTGGCCGGGACGACGAACCGGCGGTAGCGGGCGCGTAC
Organism: Streptomyces sp. NBC_01508; assembly: GCF_045040315.1. NCBI lineage: Bacteria > Bacillati > Actinomycetota > Actinomycetes > Kitasatosporales > Streptomycetaceae > Streptomyces > Streptomyces sp. NBC_01508. The sequence goes on from NZ_CP109419.1 coordinate 1,790,899, forward strand.
TTCCTGGAAGGCGGCGCTCCGCCGGACCTCCAGATAGATGTCGGCCGCGCCGGGAGCCGCGGGCGGGTCCGGGGCGGGCGCGACAGGTGTCGTCGGTGTGCCCGTACCGTCCAGCTCGCCCCAGCCGGAGGCCGGCGCGTCGTACCAGGGGTCGTCGGTCCGCACTGCCGCGGCCTCGCGCCCGTCCTGCTTCTCCACCGGTCAACTCTCCTTGTCAGCGAGCCATTTCGGCCGCGTCCCAAGGATGGGCGGAACAGGAGGATCCCGGACTCCTCTCCCCCTCGGCTTCACCCCATCAGGTGATGTTTGTCCCGGGTGGCGGGATGAGCCCGTGCTGATAGGCGTAGCGCACCGCCTGCGCCCGGTCGCGTACTCCGGCCTTGGCGAAGATGTTGTTGATGTGGGTCTTCACGGTCGCCGCCCCGATGTGCAGCCGCCCCGCGATCTCCTGGTTGGAGAGTCCGTCGGCGACGAGCGACAGCACCTCGGCCTCGCGGGCGGTGAGCCCGTCGGGCGGCGTCCCCCGCGCCGGTACGGCGGGGACCGCGCCGACCCGCTCCAGCAGCCGCCGCTGCACGGCGGGGGCGAGCCCGGCGTCCCCGGCCATGACGTCCTGGACGGCTCGGACGATCTCGTCGCCGCCCGCGTCCTTGGTCAGATAGCCGCGCGCCCCGGCCCGCAGGGCGGGGAACAGCGAGTCGTCGTCGGCGTAGGTGGTGAGCACCACGACCTGGGTCGCCGGATACCGCTCGCGGATACGGCGGGTCGCCTCGACGCCGTCGCAGCGCGGCATGCGCAGGTCCATCAGCACGACGTCGGGGGCGAGTTCGCCGACGAGGGCCACCGCCTCCTCGCCGTCCCTCGCGGCGCCGACGACCTCGATACCGGGCAGCAGCCCGAGCAGCATGACGATGCCCTCACGCACCACGGCCTGGTCGTCGGCCACGACCACCCGGGCCGTCACGCGGGCACTCGCAGAAGCACGGTGAAGCCCTTCCCCTCGGATCGGTCCGGTGGTCGGGAGCCGTACGGCGCCGCGCCCGCGCCGCCTTCCACCGAGGCCGCGGGCCCGGCCTCCAGACTGCCGCCGAGCAGTTCGGCACGCTCCCGCATCCCCAGGAGACCGTACCCGGAGCCGGAGGCCCCGAGTTCGGTGCCCGGCCCGTGGGTGCCGTCGTCGCGCACCTCCAGGGTCACCGCGTCCGCCGCGTACTCCAGTCGCATCGACACGTCCGCCCCCGGCGCGTGTTTGCGCGCGTTCGTCAGCGCCTCCTGCGCGACGCGCCGTACCGCCTGCGAGGCCTCGGCGGGCAGCAGCCGCGGCTCCCCCACGACCTCGGTCCGCACCCCGTCTACCGCCAGCTCCCGCAGATAGTCCTCGACGGGCACGAGTTGACCGCGCAGGGCGGAGAGCGCCTGGCGTGTCTCCGCCAGACCCTGCCGGGCCATGCTCCGCGCCTCCACCACGCGGCGCAGCACCTGCTCGCGGTCGTATCCGCCCTCGATCTGGAGCCGCGCCGCCTCCAGATGCACGAGCTGCGCCGAGAGGCTGTGGGCCAGCACGTCGTGGATCTCGCGGGCGATCCTCGCCCGCTCGGCCAGCGCGGCCGACTCCGCCTCGGCGACCCGCGCGGCGCGCTCCTGCGCCAGCATCCGGAACCCGGCGCCGCGTGCCTGGGCGTCGAGCCGCAGCGTGTAGCCGCCGAGCAGGACGGCCGACATGACGATCACCACGTGCAGGGGCTTCCCGGTGTCCGCCAGCAGAACGACGGCGGACAGCACCGCCCAGACACCGGCCCCCGTCGCGAGCGGCAGCCGGTCCAGCGCGAGGACGGCGGACAGGACCCAGAGCAGCACGGCCGTCCCCTCGGCCCCCGCCGCATACGCGCCGCCGCCCAGCAGCGTGAGCACGAGAAGCAACCCCAGCGAGGGAAGCAGCCGCCGCGCGACGGTCCACCGCCGGAAGCCCAGCAGGGCAGCCACGAAGACGAGCAGGCCGAGCACGGGCAGCACCGCCGACCAACCGTGGAAGAGCTTCGTGCCGTACGCGCTCGTGAGCAGCCAGAGGGCCATCGCGCCCCACAGCGCCACGTCGAGGGCCGTCCTGACGGGTGGCACCCCCACCCGGGTCAGTGCCTCTCTGCTCGGCCACGCGGCCGCCCCTGTGCCGATCACCATCCCGAAGCCCTCTCTCTCGGCTTCGATGTTACGGAGCGCGACGGCCCGCCGAATCCCCTTGTGGGGGGAGCCGCGAACGGCGCCGGGCTCCACCCGTGGGTGGAGCCCGGCGCCGTGTGGTCCTGCGGCTCAGACGTCGATTCTGGCACGGTCCAGGGTCGCGGCCGAGCTGGTGATGAACTCCTTGCGCGGCGCGACCTCGTTGCCCATGAGCAGATCGAAGACCTGCTCGGACGATTCGAGGTCCCCGATGTTGATCCGCCGCAGCGTGCGGTGGCGCGGGTCCATGGTGGTCTCGGCCAGCTGGTCGGCGTCCATCTCGCCAAGGCCCTTGTAGCGCTGGATGGAGTCCTTGAAGCGCACGTTCTTGCGCTGGAACTCCAGGAGCGTCTGCCGCAGCTCGTTGTCCGAGTACGTGTAGACGTACTTGTCCTGGCCCTTCTTGGGCTGCACCAGCTCCACCCGGTGCAGGGGCGGAACCGCCGCGAAGACCCGGCCCGCCTCCACCATCGGACGCATGTAGCGCTGGAAAAGCGTCAGCAGCAGACAGCGGATGTGGGCCCCGTCGACATCGGCGTCGACGAGCAGCACGATCTTGCCGTAGCGGGCGGCGTCGATGTCGAACGTCCGGCCCGAGCCCGCCCCTATGACCTGGATGATCGCGCCGCACTCGGCGTTCTTCAGCATGTCGGACACGGACGACTTCTGGACGTTGAGGATCTTGCCGCGGATCGGCAGCAGCGCCTGGAACTCGCTGTTCCGGGCGAGCTTGGCCGTACCGAGCGCCGAGTCGCCCTCCACGATGAACAGCTCGCTGCGCTCCACGTCGTCGCTGCGGCAGTCGGCGAGCTTGGCCGGCAGCGAGGAGGTCTCCAGCGCCGTCTTCCTGCGCTGGGCATCCTTGTGCTGACGGGCGGCGATGCGCGTACGGGCGGCGGCGACGGCCTTCTCCAGCACGGCGCGCGCCTGCGCCTTGGCGTCGCGCTTGGTCGACGTCAGGAACTCCTTGAGCTCCTTGGCGACGACGTTGGCGACGATCCGGTTGGCCGCCGACGTCCCCAGGATCTCCTTGGTCTGCCCCTCGAACTGCGGCTCGGCGAGACGCACCGTCACCACGGCCGTGAGCCCTTCCAGGGCGTCGTCCTTGACGACGTCGTCCTCGGCGACGCGCAGCAGCTTCGCCGAGCGCAGCGCCTCGTTGACCGTCTTGGTCACCGCGCGCTCGAAGCCCGTCATGTGCGTGCCGCCCTTGGGGGTGGCGATGATGTTGACGTACGAGCGCAGCGTGGTGTCGTAGCCGGTGCCCCAGCGCAGGGCGATGTCGACGCCCAGCTCGCGGGTGACCTCGGTGGGCGTCATGTGACCGCGGTCGTCCAGGACGGGCACGGTCTCCTTGAAGGCGCCCTGTCCGGTCAGCCGCAGCACGTCGCAGACGGCCTTGTCCTGTGCCAGGTACTCGCAGAACTCGCTGATCCCGCCGTCGTAGCGGAACGTCTCCTCGATCGTGCCGTCGCCCTCGCTCTCGCCGGCCGCCCGCTCGTCGCGCACGACGATGGTCAGGCCGGGGACGAGGAAGGCGGTCTGGCGGGCCCGCTGGTGCAGCGTCTCCAGCGACAGCCTGGCGTCCTTGAGGAAGATCTGCCGGTCGGCCCAGTAACGGATCCGGGTGCCGGTGCGCGCCTTGGGCACCCGCTTGCCCTTGAGCAGGCCGTTCGCCGGGTCGAAGGGGGAGTCGGGGCCCGATTCCGTGAACATGCCGGGGACGCCGCGGCGGAAGCTGATCGTGTGCGTGGCGCTGTTGAGGTCGACCTCGACGTCCAGCCGGGCGGAGAGCGCGTTGACGACGGAGGCGCCCACGCCGTGCAGACCGCCCGAGGCCGCGTACGCGCCGCCGCCGAACTTTCCGCCCGCGTGCAGCTTCGTCAGGACGACCTCGACGCCGGAGAGGCCGGTCTTGGGCTCGATGTCGACGGGGATACCCCGGCCGTTGTCCTTGACCTCGACCGAGCCGTCCTCGTGCAGCGTGACGTCGATCCGGTCGCAGTAGCCGCCGAGGGCCTCGTCGACGGAGTTGTCGATGATTTCCCACAGGCAGTGCATCAGACCGCGGCTGTCGGTCGACCCGATGTACATACCGGGCCGCTTCCGGACCGCTTCCAGCCCCTCAAGGACGAGCAGGTGCCGCGCGGTGTAGTTGGAACCGTCACGATCTGCGGTCAGCAGCGCACTGGACGGCACGGACGTCTCGGCGGTCACGCGGTTCGCTCCTCGCTGAATTTGAAATCTGGCCCAGTGGGTAAGGGCCCGGCATCGGTCGCCGCTCAGAGGGTACAGAGGCCTGGTAGAGCCGTTGTAACGCCACCCTATTGAATTCTCATGCTAGCCGAGGCTCGCATGGGTGTTCGATCCCTCGATGGAGTGAAGCACACATCACGTTCCCTTCCAGGCATGAACCATTTAGGCTCCGGGCACGTCCTCATGAACGACCGGCAAGCCAGCCGGGAGGATCGACCCTGACAAGCAACGCGAAACCGTAAAGCGAAGCAATACGGCTCATTCGCCGCCAACCGGCAGCAGACAGCCACCTCGGGAAGAAGTTTCGAGGAAAGGCCGCGAGCGGGAACGTTTTCGGCCTGGTTGGATGTTGACCCTGGTACGACAGCTCGTCGAGCTAGAGAAGAGGCGACGTGACTACTGTTCTGACCCCCGCGAGCCCGCTGACGGCCGCTGACCGCTGCGACCGCTGCGGCGCCCAGGCATATCTGCGCGTCGTCCTGACCAGCGGTGGTGAACTGCTCTTCTGCGCCCACCACGGACGCAAGTTCGAGCCGGAACTCAAGAAGATCGCCGCGGAAATACAGGATGAGACCGACCGACTGACGGCCGTGCAGGCCGCCGCCGGTGAAGAGGAACACTGAAACCTCGCATCCACGACGAGCCAAGGGCCGATCCAGGACCGGCCGACGGGCCGCCACCCCGGTACAACCGGGACGGCGGCCCGTTCTCGTTCCCGCGTACGGCACGGGTCCCCGGCGCCTCAGCGCGTGCGGCGCGCCCCGGTGGCCCCGGCCACCTGGTCGACCGCCGAGTTGATCCGCGTATAGACCCCGGGGCTGCCGGCCTTGCCGCAGCCGCTCCCCCACGAGACCAGCCCGATGAGCCGCCCACGGGCCACCAGCGGCCCGCCGCTGTCACCCTGGCAAGCGTCGTGCCCGCCCTGGGGATCACCCGCGCAGAGCATCGTGGAAGCCTCGTAGCGACCCCCCGAGCCCCCGGGATAGGCCCGCTCGCATTCCGAGTCCGCCAGGACCGTCACAGGGGCGGAGCGCAGCGCGGAGGCGTATTTGCCCTCGCCGGTGGTGTCGCCCCAGCCGTACACCTTCGCCGCGGCGCCCGGAGCCGACGCCTCCCCGCCCGGATCGGCGGGCCTGATCGCGTACCGCGCGGGCAGCGCCCGCGCCAGCGTGAGCACCGCGAGGTCCGAGGCATGGGTCGCCGGGTCGTACGCCGGGTCGATCCGCACCGAACCCACCCGGACCTCCTTGCCACCCTTCCCGCGCAGCTCCTCCCGGCCCGCGATGACCCGCAGGTCCGTCACGTCCTCGGGCTTCACCCCGAGCACGTCCCGGCCCATGCAGTGCGCGGCCGTGAGCACCTTCGTCGGCGCCACGACCACGCCCCCGCAGAACTGGCCGGCCCGGGTGTCCCCGAACCGCTCCCGGCTGGACAGTGCCACGACCCAGGGGCTCTCCGCCGCCGGCGCCGGCTCCCCGCCCACGACCACCCGGTCCGCGGCGGCCGGTACGGGGGTCACGAGCGGCAGCACCGCCCCCGCGGCGATCGTGGCCAGTCCTCCCGTGAGCACTCGGGCAATAGGGCGTCGCATACAGGCTCCTGACTATCCGGTGACTCCTACTGACACAGAGTCACCCATTGAGCCGACAAACGCATCCCCGCAACGCCTGAGGGCCCGCTGTCCCGGTCGGGATACGGGCCCTCAGGAGGGGCTGTGCCGCGTGCGAGAAACCGGCCTAGTCCAGGTAGTCGCGCAGAACCTGCGAACGCGACGGGTGACGGAGCTTCGACATCGTCTTGGACTCGATCTGACGAATGCGCTCACGCGTCACGCCGTAGACCTTGCCGATCTCGTCCAGCGTCTTGGGCTGGCCGTCGGTGAGACCGAAGCGCATGGAGACCACTCCGGCCTCACGCTCGGAGAGCGTGTCGAGCACCGAGTGCAGCTGCTCCTGGAGAAGCGTGAAGCTGACCGCGTCGGCCGGAACGACGGCCTCGGAGTCCTCGATGAGGTCACCGAACTCGCTGTCCCCGTCCTCGCCCAGCGGGGTGTGCAGCGAAATCGGCTCGCGACCGTACTTCTGGACCTCGATGACCTTCTCGGGGGTCATGTCGAGCTCCTTGGCCAGCTCCTCCGGGGTGGGCTCACGGCCCAGGTCCTGGAGCATCTGGCGCTGCACACGCGCGAGCTTGTTGATGACCTCGACCATGTGCACCGGGATACGGATGGTGCGGGCCTGGTCGGCCATGGCGCGGGTGATCGCCTGGCGGATCCACCACGTGGCGTACGTGGAGAACTTGTAGCCCTTGGTGTAGTCGAACTTCTCGACCGCGCGGATCAGACCCAGGTTGCCCTCCTGGATCAGGTCCAGGAAGAGCATGCCGCGGCCGGTGTAACGCTTGGCCAGCGAGACCACCAGTCGGAGGTTGGCCTCCAGCAGGTGGTTCTTGGCGCGTCGCCCGTCCTCGGCGATGATCTCCAGCTCGCGCTTGAGCTTGGGGGCGAGCTTGTCGGCGTTCGCCAGCTTGTCCTCGGCGAACAGGCCCGCCTCGATGCGCTTGGCGAGCTCGACCTCCTGCTCGGCGTTGAGGAGCGGGACCTTGCCGATCTGCTTGAGGTAGTCCTTGACCGGGTCGGCGGTGGCACCCGCGACGGCGACCTGCTGGGCCGGCGCGTCGTCCTCGTCGTCGTCGGAGAGTACGAAGCCCTTGTTCTCGCCCTCGGTCTCCTCCTCCTCGCCCTTGCCGGCCTGGACCTCCTCGGCCGTCTCCTCGCCGTCGGCGGCCTCGTCGGAGTCCTTCTTGCCGGCGGTCTTCTTCGCCGCGACCTTCTTGACAGCGGTCTTCTTGGCCGCCGCCTTCTTGGCCACGGTCTTCTTGGCCGCCGCCTTCTTGGCGGGCGCGGCTGTCTCGTCGGAGGCGGACTCGACGGTCTCGGCGGCCGGGGCGGCGGCGGCCGCGACGGTCTTCGTATGGACGGTCTTGGCGGCGACTGTCTTGGTGGCGGTGCGCTTCGCCGGGCTCTTCGCAGCGACGCTCTTGCGGGCGCGCTTCGGCGACTCCGCGGCACTGACCATCAGCGTCACACCCTCTTCCTCGAGGATCTGGTTGAGGCTGCGCAGAACATTCTTCCACTGGGTTGGCGGAATCTGGTCAGCCTCGAAGGCCCGACGCACGTCGTCGCCGGCGATCTGCCCATCAGCCTTTCCCCGCTCGATGAGCGCCATCACAGACTCGGACTCGGCGATCTCCGGCGGGAGCGTACGGGATGTGCTGGCCGACACGAACAACCTCTCGGAACGATGGAAACGGCTTCCGGCTCCCCCCAGGATCGGGGCGGAACCGACGACCGTCGACTGGGGATGTGCCGACGGCGCGGGCTGGACCTCGGAGCTGGATACAGCGCCACTCCTCGTGGCGCTATTCCCTCCGCGGCCATCACCTCTTAGGTCATCGCCCTGCCTCGTGGAGTGTTACGCCCAATCCACGTGGCCCGAGTCACACCCCATTTGCGACAAAACGGCCGGAAGGGTTTTATCCCCCGTCGCGTGCCGCCGGACCCACAGGTCCGGCGGCACGCGAGACGTCCGCCCCGTCCGCCCTGACCTTCACTTTCCTGCTCGGCACCGCGGGACTCGCCCTCAGCACCCCGATGGCACCCTCAGTGCTCGCGGGGCGCGGGAACGACGCGCTCCACTTCCGGGTGCACCATCAGAAGCTGCCGCATGGCGGATTCCGCCGCCTGCGCGTCGCCGGCGGCCAGGGCCTCGACGATCCGCGCGTGGTGCGCCAGCGACGCGTCGGTGGGGCGGTCACAGCCCGTGACGGGGCCGCCGGAGACCTGGAGGGCCGCCGAGACGATCCCCGAAAGGTGCTCCAGCATCCGGTTGCCCGCGAGCTGGATCAGCAGGGAGTGGAATTCGGCGTCGGCGCGCGAGAACGTGATCGAGTCGCCCTGGGCGATGGCGTGCCCCATGATCTCGACCATGTCGGCCAGCCTCTGCTGGACGTCCTCACGGCCATGGCCGGCGGCGAGCCGCGCGGCGAGGGGCTCGATCGTCCAGCGCAGCTCGCTCAGCTCGCGGCGCTGGTCGTCGCGCTGCGGGCCGAACGCCCGCCATTCGATGATGTCGGCGTCCAGCAGATTCCAGTCGCTGACCGGCCGGACCCGGGTGCCGACATTGGGACGGGCACTGACGAGGCCCTTGGCCTCAAGGACGCGCAGCGACTCGCGGACCACCGTGCGGGAGACCTCGAAGCGCTGTCCGATCTCCTCCGGCACGAGCGGCCGGTCGGCGCCCAGGTCGCCCGAGACGATCATCTGGCCGAGCTGCTGGACGAGTTGGCCGTGCAGTCCACGGCCCCGGCTGCCCGCCGAGCGCCGGCCCACCCGGCCCAGCTCGTTGTCCCCGCCCTCCCACGCGGGGGCGGGAATGCGGTCGGCGCCGGGCGCCTCCGCGTAGGGGTAGCGGTCGATTCCGCCCGGGGCCGCGAGGCCGGACTCGACGGAGCGGGCGGCGGTCATCATGGTGTGCGCAAGGGTACTCACGCATCCTTTGTCGGCGCCGCTCGTCGGCCCCTTGAGGTCTTTGGTGAAAAGCACACGAAAGGGTGATCGGCGCCCGCCCTTCGATTGACGACTTATCGTAAAGAAGCAGGCGCAATCGGGGAGTTATGGGCAGTACGACAGCTCCGGTCGCTCGGCGATCACCAACGGGCCCTGCGGCGAAGGCTCGTGAACAGATACGCGCAGAGCAGGGCGGACAACGACAGCGTCAGCGCCGCGCCGACGGGCTGCGCGAGGACCCGACCGGTCGCCACCAGCCAGCGGTCGACCGCCTCCGGCCATTGCGGCCAGGCCAGTTCGCGCAGTCTGCCCGGGAGTCCGACGATCGAACGCGCCGACGGAACGGCGAGCCCCTTCTGTACGAGGGGGACGACGACGACCGGTACGGCCAGTACGGCGGCGACACCGGCGCCGGTGACCCGGAAGATGCCGGCCCCGAGGAGACCCGACCAGGCGCAGCCGACGGTCAGCCCGGCCCAACTGGCCACCAGCGCGGGCCAGTCCGGGGGCACCACGTCCGTTCCACCGCCGTACACCAGTCTCATCGCCTGCGCGTCGACGGCGACGGTAAGGGCCGCGAGCAGCAGGGCCGCCGTGGCGGTGACGGTGAGTTTGGCCAGCAGCAGGCCGAGGCGGCGCGGCACCGTGCCGCGTCCCGCGGCGAGCGCGGGATAGCGGTACTCGTCGCCGAAGGCGAACGCGCCGAGCAGGCCGGCGCCCAGGGCGGCGGGCGGCAGCGGGAGGAATCCGGGCCAGGCCGCGAGGAGGCCGGGCAGCGGGGTGTTGCCGGTGCGGGCGAGCGGCAGGGCCAGAGCGACGGAGGCGACCAGGACGGCGGCGGTGACCAGCCAAGGGGTACGTACTCCGAGGAAACGGCGGAGTTCGTACCGGAACGGACGCAGGGGGCTGCGTACGGGCCGCGCGGGCAGCGGGGGTGGCAAGGGGTCAGTGCCAGGCCCCGAGGGCGCTCGTCGCGCCTCTGAGGGGGACGGCGGGGCCACGGAGGGCGTCGGGCCGGTGTCTCCGGTCTCGTCGGCGAGTTGGTGGACGAGGATGCCGTGCCGGAAGGCCGTCTCGCCCAACTCGGCGCAGTCGCTGCCGAAGACGGTGAGCCGCCCGCCCGCCTCGGTGACGACCTCGACGGAGCGGCGGTCCGCCCGCGCCTCGCGGTTCACGGCGTCGGCGAGGCGGGCCGCGTGCGGAGTCCGGATGACGACGCGCGGGCGCAGCCGGGTCCGGGCGAAGTCGGCGGCGTCCTGGTCGGCGACGAGGCGGCCTTCGTGGACGGTGACAACGCGATCGGCGGTGCGGGCCGCCTCTTTGGGATCACTGGTGGTGTAGAGAACGGTGCCGCCGTGGGCCGCGTGCGCCCGGAGCAGTCCGTGCAGCCAGCCGTTCTCGCGGGGCGAGAGTCCGGCGGCGGGATCATCGAGGACGAGTGTGTGCGGATCGCCCAACAGGGCGGCGGCGAGGCCGAGTCTGCGGTCCATGCCGAGGGAGAGGGTGCCCAGCGGTTCGTCACGCAGGGCACCGATGCCGACCAGGTCGAGCAGGTCGTCGGCGCGTGCGGCGGGCACTCCGGCGGCGGCGCAGAGCATGCGGAGCTGGCCCCGGGTGGTGCGCGCGGGGTGTCCCGGCACATCACCGAGCAGGACGCCGACCTCACGGGCCGGGTGTGCGATGCGGTGGAGCGGCCGGCCCCGGAAGTAGGTGATTCCGCGGCCGGATTCGAGTTCGAGCATCAGCCGCAGGGCGGTGGTCTTGCCGGCTCCCTGAGCGCCGAGGAGCGCCGTGACGCCGCCGGCACGGGCCTCGAAGGTCAGATCGTCCACGGCGGGCGGGAGGTCGCGGTGGGGGCTGCTGGTGAGTCCGATGGCCTGGAGCATCGCTTCTCTCGCGGGGAGGTGAGACCGCTCGGCGGCAGTATGGGTACCGCAGCAAGATAACGCGACATGTCCGACTTGAGGCGCAGGACTGTGACGACGGGTGTCAGGCGTGATGTCCGGCGGTGGATGTCAGGCGTGATGTCCGGCGGTGGATGTCCGGCGGTGGATGTCCGGCGGTGGATGTCCGGCGGTGGGCTCAGACCTCGGGGCGCAGCATCGGCGGGTTGAGCACGGTGGCACCGCCCGCCCGGAACAACTGGGCGGGCCGGCCGCCCTGCCGCGTGGTGGTGCCGCCGGACGGCACCAGAAAGCCGGGGGTGCCCGTCACCTTGCGATGGAAGTTTCGGGGGTCGAGCACGACGCCCCACACCGCTTCGTACACCCGGCGCAACTCGCCGACCGTGAACTCCGCCGGGCAGAAGGCGGTGGCCAGGGAGGAGTACTCGATCTTGGAACGGGCCCGCTCCACCCCGTCGCCGAGAATGCGCGCGTGGTCGAAGGCGAGCGGCGCGGGCTGTTCGCCGTCCCGGCCGAAGCCGCCGTCGTGGTCGAGCAGCGCGTCCACGGGTGCCCAGCGCGCGCCGTTGGCGTCACCGCCCGCGCGGGGTGCGGGAAGGTCGGGCGCGAGCGCGAGATGGGCCACGCTGACGACCCTCATCCGGGGGTCGCGCGCCGGGTCGCCGTACGTCGCGAGCTGTTCGAGATGGGCGCCGTTCGCGGGGGCGGGCGACGCCGGGTCGTGCGCGCACAGCCCCGTCTCCTCGGCCAGCTCGCGCGCCGCCGCCGCACCAAGATCCTCATCGATCTTGACGAAGCCGCCGGGCAGCGCCCAGCGCCCCTGGAAGGGCACCTCGCCCCGCCGTACGACCAGCGCGCACAGGGCGTGGCGGCGCACGGTGAGCACGACCAGGTCGACGGTGACTGCGAACGCGGGGTAAGCCGACGGGTCGTAGGGCGACATGCCGGTGATCTTAGTCGTCTGCCTGACGATAAACACCCGTTCCCGTCAGGTCCGCCGACTTCTTCCCACCCGAAATCGGCGACCGCCCGCTCGACCGTTCGCCTCTCGGAAGGGAGCCCGCCGGCCGTGCACCCGGGACCGGCGGTGTCCGGCCGGCCACCGCCGCCGGGAATAGCGCCCGGGACAGATGCCCACCTGCGCCGATGACCGCTCGGGCGCCTGCCGACGGCTCCGCCGGTTCGGACGCCGACCCGTTCGACGAAGGCCACCGGGCGGTCACCGGTCCAGGTACGTCGGACGCCATGAGCGCGCGGGCGCCGCACGACGGCTCCGCCGCGCCGCGAGGCCAACCGACCCGAGGCCGTTTCCCGGCACTCCCCGCCCGGCGGGGAGACGCCCCCCCCACACACACGCCCGCCTCGTTGCCGAAGGCGCCCAAGTACGCCTGGTACGACAGTGATCCGCCGCCCTGCGATCGCACACGCCGACGAGCCAACAGCCGCTCTCCCGGCGGGCGGACGCCGCTGACAGACCCCCGGTGGATTCCGCGACGAGCACCGCCGGCCTCAGGTCGGGCCACCACCCCCTCGGCCGGGACCAGTCCAACAACCACCCGTCCCGGCGTATATGCCGCGAGGGAACCCCCGGGCACCCAGGCGACCCGGCCCGGCTCCGGGTGGGAGACACCAGGAGGCGGGCGCCGCCCCGGTCCCGGTGTTTCTCGGGGCCGGACCACCGCCGCGGCAGCCGTCGGTCGCAAGGAGATGACCGAGGAGCGACCGCAGCAGCGCCGGATTTCCGGGCGGACGCACCGTCCGCAAGGCTCACGGACGAGGTGGCTCCCCCTCCGCCTCCTCGCCAGGGCTGTCCGGAGGGGATCTTCGCGGATCAGGCCGCAGCGCGTCCGGTGCGTCCGGTGCGGTGCGTGGCAAGGCGGAGTATCGGCGCGGGGGTGGTGGATGAACCGGCCTTACTCGGATGCCTTCGAGAACGCTGCCAACGCCGCGAGGTACCGCATCCGGCGTCGCGGAGCCGCGATACGAACCGTCGGACAGGATCTCGTCGCACCCGGGCAGGCGCCGCGCGCCCCGCTCTCATTTGCCGGTCTTCGTGCCACGCTGCCCACCGCGGCCGGCGGCCCGGCCCCGCGCCGCCGGTGTGGCGGGACGGGTCCTCTGAGAGGGCACCGTACGGGGCGTCGCCTTCTTGACCGCCGTCTTCCTCGCCGCCCGCCGCACCGCCTTCTTGGGCCGCTTCGTCGCGGGCTGCCCCACCGCGGCGATGTTCTGGGCGCGCATACAGCGCCGCAGTGTCTCCGGGTCCAGCCCTTCGTTGAACGCCTGGTGAAGGAGTTGGGCGAAGGTGTACGAGGGGTCGAGACGCAGCGCGAGTCCGAGCGCGACCCGGGCCGCCGGCTCGTCGCCCGAGGACCAGGCGACCCAGCCGGCCAGGGTGAGCGGGGCGACCGCGTGTTCGGAGTAGGCGCCGACGCAGCGGCGGGCCAGGGCCCGCCAGAGCCGTAGCGCCGGCTCGGCGTCGGGACCCTCCATCCACTGCGCCGCCCGATCGCGGGTCTCCCGGTCCTGGAGGCCGATGATGACCGCCGCCGCCTCGTCATCGGCGATGAGCCGGTCGTCCGTGACGTCCGTGTCACCGCCGGCGCCCGCGCCGACCCGACCCGTCTCCTCCCTGCGCGGCGCGGCGGGCCGTGTCCGGCCCAGACGGTTCATCAGGTCCCGGGCGGCTCGGAGAGTGGTCTCACCCACCTCCTCGCGATTGCCACCGCCCAGGATCATCGGCACCAGCGCGCCCGCGGCCTCGTCCAGCGCCTGTTCCTGCTCGGCCGCCCTCCCGGCCGAGCCGCGCCAGGGCTCCAGCCGTGCCTCCATCTCCCGCAGGGATCCGCGTACTTGGATCCCCGCGTAGGCGGACGCCGCGGCCATCACGGATGTGCCGGGCAGCGCCAGCGGATTGCCCTCGGGCGGGCAGCAGCGCGTGTCCGGGCAGCAGTAGGACCAGAAACGGCCGTCGGAGATGCAGAGCACCTCGCGCACGGGGATGTCGAGGCGACCGAAGCTCGTGCGGATCAATTGCGCGAGCGGATACAGGCGGTCGCGCACGCCGCGGCCCGTGTCGCCGTCCTGCGGGTCCTGGCAGAGAAAGGCGACGATCCCGTCCGGAGGGGACCCGCGCCGCGCGCTCCCCTCCACCAGACACGCGGCGAGTTGTCCGGCGACGGGCGCCCATTCGCGAGGCGCGCGGGGGATGCCGAGCCTCAGCCGGCCCCCGAAGCGGCCCTCATCGCCGTGCAGCGCCACGAGCACGACCGAGTCGGATGGATGGAAGCCCATCAGAAAGGGCAGGGCATCGGCGAGTTCCGCGGGGCTGCGCAGGGTGACCTGCTGCTCGTCGGCGGGACGGGTGGGTTCGCTGTGCTTGTTCATGGCTAGACCGTCCCGCGGATGCCAAATTCCCGCGACCCCTGTGGATAACGTTATCCACAGGCTGACTGCGGCATTCGCGCTTTGTCCGGGCCATCAGGTTGCATGGGGGCATGACCAACCCAGACCGCGCAGCTCTCCGGGCCTCGGCCGACTCCGTCCTCGCCCGTCTTGTCGGTGACGCCACCGGCGCTGCCCGCCTGCGCGAGGACCAGTGGCGGGCCATCGAGGCGCTCGTCGCCGACAAACGCAGAGCGCTGGTCGTGCAGCGGACGGGCTGGGGCAAGTCCGCGGTGTATTTCGTCGCGACGTCCCTGCTCCGCGCCCAGGGCAGCGGTCCGACGGTGATCGTCTCCCCGCTGCTGGCGCTGATGCGCAACCAGGTGGAGGCCGCCGCCCGCGCCGGCATCAGCGCGCGCACGATCAATTCGTCCAACTCGGAGGAGTGGGAAACGATTCAGGCCGAGGTGGCGGGCGGCGAGGTCGATGTGCTGCTGGTCAGCCCCGAGCGGCTCAACAACCCCGACTTCCGCGACCAGGTCCTGCCCGCCCTGTCGGCGGCCACCGGCCTGTTGGTGGTGGACGAGGCCCACTGCATCTCCGACTGGGGCCACGACTTCCGCCCCGACTACCGCAGGCTGCGCACGATGCTCGCCGAGCTGCCGTCCGGCGTTCCGGTGCTGGCCACCACCGCCACGGCGAACGCGCGGGTGACGGCCGATGTCGCCGAGCAGTTGGGCACAGGCGCCGGGACGGACGCGCTCGTGCTGCGCGGAGCGCTGGACCGGGAGAGTCTGAGTCTCAACGTGCTCAGGCTCCCGGACGCCGCGCACCGGCTGGCCTGGCTGGCCGATCATCTGGTCGAACTTCCGGGCTCCGGGATCATCTACACCCTGACGGTCGCGGCGGCCGAGGAAGTCACGGCCTATCTGCGCCAGTGCGGTCACACCGTCACGTCGTACACGGGCCGTACGGAGAACGCGGACCGGCAGCAGGCCGAGGAGGATCTCCTCGCCAACCGCGTCAAGGCACTGGTCGCCACGTCCGCGCTGGGCATGGGATTCGACAAGCCGGACCTCGGATTCGTCGTCCACCTCGGCTCCCCCTCCTCCCCCATCGCCTATTACCAGCAGGTGGGCCGTGCGGGACGTGGAGTCGAGCACGCCGAGGTGCTGCTGCTCCCCGGCAAGGAGGACGAGGCCATCTGGAAGTACTTCGCCTCGGTCGCCTTCCCGCCCGAGGAGCTCGTCCGGCGCACGCTCGACGTCCTGGCGCAGGCGGACCGGCCCCTCTCGCTGCCCGCTCTCGAACCGCTGGTCGAGCTGCGGCGCACCCGGCTGGAAACGATGCTCAAGGTGCTCGACGTGGACGGCGCGGTGCACCGGGTCAAGGGCGGCTGGACCAGCACCGGACAGCCCTGGGTGTACGACGCGGAGCGGTACGCGTGGGTGGCACGCCAGCGGGAGACCGAGCAGCAGGCCATGCGGGACTACGCGACGACGACGGCTTGCCGCATGGAGTTCCTGCGGCTCCAACTGGACGACGAGGAGGCCGCGCCGTGCGGACGATGTGACAACTGCGCGGGAGCGCGGTTCACGGACAAGGTGTCCGGGGGTGCCCTGGACTCCGCCCGGGGCGAGTTGGGCAGGCCGGGCGTGGACGTGGAGCCGCGCAAGATGTGGCCGACCGGGCTGACCGCCGTGGGTATCGACCTGAGGGGCCGTGTTCCCGCCGGTGAGCGGAGCTTCCCGGGGCGGGCGCTCGGCCGGCTCTCGGACATCGGGTGGGGCAACAGGCTGCGTCCGATGCTGGCGCCCCAGTCGCCGGACGGCCCCGTTCCCGGCGACGTGGTGGACGCCGTGGTGAGCGTTCTCGCCGACTGGGCCAAGGGGCCCGGTGGTTGGGCGTCCGGGCTCGACGACGCACCACCGCGCCCGGTGGGCGTCGTGACCGTCGCCTCGCGGAGCAAGCCGCAGCTCGTGGGGTCGCTGGGCAGCCGGATCTCCGAGGTCGGCCGGATGCCGCTGCTGGGCACGGTCGAGTACGCGCCGGGTGCGCAGGAGGCGCGTATCTCCCGCACCAACAGCGCCCAGCGGGTCCGGGCACTGCACGAAGCGTTCGCCGTCTCACCGGAGTTGGCCGAGGCCCTGACCTCGGCGGCGGGTCCCGTCCTGCTCGTCGACGATCTCTCGGACACCGGCTGGACGTTGGCCGTGGCCACCCGGCTGCTGCGCAGGGCCGGGGCCGAAGGGGTGTTCCCGCTGGTCCTCGCCGTTCAGACGTGACCACGTATCAGAGCGACCCTGGATGGGCAGGATCAAGGCAGGGATATGAGCGTCATTACCGCTCATTTCAGGCAGTGGCGCCAAATGCTCGTTGCCGCCTGCCCAAGTGCCCGCAAGAATTGGAGATGCCCCCCGCACGGTCGGACCGTTCGCGGTCCGGATGGACTGTGCCGCGGCGCGCCTCACCCGACCCTGCCCGCACTGTGGGCGCGTATGCGAAGGGAGGAACGTGACCTTCGGATTCGCTCCGTCCGCAGCCTCATCGATCACGACAGCCGATTCCGTCACCCGCCTCGCCAGGATGCTGGAGCCGGCCGAATGGGCGGCGGCCGGGATACCTCTGCTCCGTAACCCCCGCGAGGTCGTCAGCGGTCTGCACTCCCGGCACCGGCCGAAGCCTGCGACCGCCGTCGTCGCCGTCCTCGACCACGAGGAACGTCTCGCCGCCAGCGCCTCGTTCGCCCCGCGAGCGGCCCCGGTGGACGGCTGGGAGTTCCGAAACGCGCTGCTGGCGCACCTGCGCCGGGTCATCCCGCACGATCTGCGCCGCCGTACGCCGGTGCGC
Source organism: Streptomyces sp. NBC_01508 (assembly GCF_045040315.1). Taxonomy (NCBI): domain Bacteria; kingdom Bacillati; phylum Actinomycetota; class Actinomycetes; order Kitasatosporales; family Streptomycetaceae; genus Streptomyces; species Streptomyces sp. NBC_01508. The sequence continues at coordinate 1,808,077 of NZ_CP109419.1, forward strand.
ACCGCCGTGCTCCTCTACTGCCGCGACGGCGACGAGCGCTGGACGGAGGAGGACGGGGCCTGGATGTGGGGGCTGCGGGACGCCTGCACACTGCACGGCCTGCGCTGCGGCGCGTACATCACGTTGACGCGTGGCGGCTGGCAGGTGCTGGGCGAGGTTCGCGGCGGGCGTCGGCCCAACTCCGAGTCGGCGCCCGAGGATCTCGCCGAGACGGTGTCCGAATCCGCTCCCTCGCCGTTGCGTTCCGGCAGTGGCGCGGTGGAGGCGTCGCGGCGCGCGGCGGCCCGCTGACCCGTCGCGTCCGCGGGTGCGGCGCACGCCCTCAGGCGCGTACGACACAAAGGATGCCGTACGTGCCGGGCGCACCGACCGCCCGACCCAGGCGGACCGCGCGGTCGAGCGGCACGGAAGCCGTGCCGCTCGACCTGGTGGAGTCCGTGTCAGACGCCCGCGCCGAGCACGGAGTTGACGCGCTGCGGGTCACCGCACACGACGAGCAGCGCGACGGCCCGCTCCCGTGCCGTCGGCAGTGCACGCGCGACGGCGTCGTCGTCACCGCCGTTGAGCGCGACGACGACCACGGGCCGCGCCTTCGCGCGGTCCACGGCCGAGGCGTCGGCGAAGAAGACGTCCTCGCCCGTGTCGTGCTGGTCCCAGTAGGAGTTCTCACCGAAGGACAGTTCGTGCGTGGCCCACGGGTGCTGTTCGCCCGTGGTGAGAACGAGGATGTCGCCCGGCGCGCGACCGGAGTCGAGCAGCAGGTCAACGGCTTCCTCGGCGGCGTCCAGCGCGCCGTCCGCCGAGGCGGGGATCAGCTGGATCTGAGGTTCGGGACGGGTCTCCGGCGTGACGGCGGCGGGCCGTCCGGCGGGGACCTGCGAGCGCTCCGGCGGCGCGGGCCTCGCGGGACCGTGACCCGGCTGTCCGGGACGCGGTGTGGCCGCGGACCGCGGCCCGGGAACGGGACGCGGACCAGGTACGGGACGAGGGGTCGACGCGGTGCGGCCGGTGGCCGGAGTGGCGCGGGGACCCTGGGCGCTCTCGTGAATCTGAGGCTCCTCGGGGGTGAGAGGCATGAGTGGATGTCTATCAAACGCCGGCGCGCAAGTCACCGGCGGGTGGGCACATCTGTGCCCATACGTTTCGCTTGCCGAGTACGGCCGGGGCGATGCACAGGCCGTATCCGTCAGAAACCGGACAGGCCGGTCACGTCAGGTCGTTCGGGTCAGAAGTCGAAGCCGAGCTGGCCCTCGCTCTCCCGCAGCTCCGCCTCGGCGGAGATACGGACCTTCTTGAGATGGCGCCACCGGGGCAGCGCGTCGAGATAGGACCACGAGAGCCGGTGGTGCGAGGTCGGCCCCCGTTCTGCCAGCGCCGCCTTGTGCACCGGCGAGGGATATCCGGCGTTGGCGTGGAAGGCGAAGCCTTCGCATTCCCCGGACGTGGCGCCCAGTTCGGCCATCATCGAGTCCCTGCGCACCTTGGCAAGCACCGACGCGGCGGCCACCGAGACACACGAGATGTCGCCCTTGATGACCGTCCGGACCCGCCAGGGTTTGCCGAGGTAGTCGTGCTTGCCGTCGAGGATCACCGCGTCGGGCCGCACCGGGAGCGCGTCCAGGGCGCGTTCGGCGGCGAGCCGGAGCGCAGCGGTCATCCCGTGGTCGTCGATCTCCTCCGGAGAGGCGTGCCCGATGGCGTGCGAGGTCACCCACGACTGAAGCTCCAGCGCCATGTCGGCACGGCGCTTGGGAGTGATCAGCTTGGAGTCGGTGAGTCCGAGGGGGGGCCGGCGCAGACCCGTGACGGCCGCGCAGACGGTCACCGGCCCCGCCCACGCCCCGCGTCCGACCTCGTCGACACCAGCGATGATCTTGGCACCGGTGGTGGCGCGGAGCGATCGCTCTACGGCGTGGGTGGGTGGTTCGTACGGCATGGCACCAGCCAGGTTACGCCGCCGCTCCCCCGCGCGACACCCCGGGCCCCCCGCCCGTACGTCACCGCCGGCGCGGCCCGTCGGCCCGACACGCCGCCCACCCCCAACACGCCCTCGACGCACGGCCGTACGACGCCCGGAACCCAGGGCCGGACCCGGGGCCGAACCCTGCGCCCCGCACCCGGCGGCTCTGGACAGGCACCCCGGTTCAGCGCGCGGGCAACCGGAGCAACGGCAGCATGACCTCGTCGATGAGCCGTGCGATCTCCTCGTCGGGCCATTCACTGCCGCGCACCTTCGACCGGTACATCAGCACGGCCGGGATGAGGTCGAAGACCAGCGCGCCGGTGGCGTCGGGCCGCACATCGCCCCGCCGGACACCCCGACGCACGACCGCCTCGAACAGGTCGGCCGACGGCTCGACCACCCGATTCATGATCAGTGCGTGGAAACGAGCGGAGGACGACGGATCGCACTCGTGCAGGACCGCGCGGAGCGCGAACCCCGGCCGGGAGTACATCGCGTCCCGGACCAGCCGGGTCAACGCGTAGAGGTCGTCGCGGATTCCGCCGAGATCGGGGGTGTCTTCGAGGGAGGAAAGCCCCGCCGCCAGGGCGTCGGCGACGAGATCCTCCTTGGATGGCCAGCGCCGGTAGACCGCGGCCTTGCCGGTCTGTGCCCCGGCGGCGACGCCCTCCATCGTCAGGCCGTTCCAGCCGACCGTGCTCAACTGCTCCAACGCGGCGTCGAGGATCGCACGTTCCAGTACCGGCCCGCGACGCCGCGACACCACCGTCCGCGGCCGAGCGGTGGCCGCCGAGCGTGAAGTAACCATCAGCAGATCTCCATGAGGCGAAGAATTCAAACGGCAGCTTCAGTGAACGGTTGCGTTCACTGACGGGGACTCACTACCGTGAACAACACAGTGAACGCATACGTTCACTAATTCACTTGGGGGACTCGTAGTGACAACCTCTCAACTCGAAGCCGAACGCGAGCCGGGTGCGGCCCGCCGGGAAGGACGACCCGGAATCGCGCTGGCCGTCATCGCGGCCTGCCAACTCATGGTGGTACTCGACGCGACGATTGTGAACATCGCGCTCCCACACATCCAGGACGCGCTCAGTTTCTCGACCACCGACCTCTCCTGGGTGCTGAGCGCCTACACGCTCACCTTCGGCGGCCTGCTGCTCCTCGGCGGCCGCGCGGGCGACATCCTCGGCCGGCGCCGCGTCTTCATGACCGGCATCCTGGTCTTCACCCTCGCCTCACTCCTGGGCGGTTTCGCCCAGGAGCCCTGGCAACTCCTCGCCGCCCGCGCGCTCCAGGGGATCGGCGGCGCGATCGCCTCGCCCACCGCGCTCGCCCTCATCACCACGACCTTCCCCGAAGGACCGGCCCGGAACAGGGCCTTCGGAGTCTTCGCCGCCGTCTCGGCGGGCGGTGGCGCGCTCGGCCTGCTGGCCGGCGGGATGCTCACCGAGTGGCTCGACTGGCGCTGGGTGTTCTTCGTCAACGTACCGATCGGTGTGCTGATCGCCGTCCTGACACCGATGTACATCACCGAGTCCAAGCGCCACCCCGGCCGATTCGACATCTCGGGCGCCGCGACGTCCACCCTGGGCATGACCTCGCTCGTCTACGGATTCATCCGGGCCTCGGAAGAGGGCTGGCGCGACTCGCTCACGATCGGATCGTTCGCGACGGCCGTCATCCTGCTCGCCGCGTTCGGCGTCGTCGAGTCGCGGGCGAAGGAACCGATCATCCCGCTCAGGATGTTCGCCGACCGGAACCGTTCGGGCACCTACGTCATCATGCTGAGCCTGGCCGCGGCCATGTTCGGGATGTTCTTCTTCATCGTCCTGTTCGTACAGAACGTGCTCGACTACAGCCCGATCCAGTCGGGCCTCGCGTTCCTGCCCGTGACCCTCGCGATCGGCCTGGGGGCGGCGCTGTCGCAGCGGTTGCTGCCGGTACTCGGCCCGAAGCCGTTCATGGTCATCGGCTCGACCATCACCGGCCTGGGCCTCTTCTGGCAGACGCTGATCACTCCGGAGAGCTCGTATCTGAGCGGCGTCCTCGGTCCGATGGTGCTCTTCGGCTTCGGCATGGGGCTCAACTTCGTGACCCTCACGCTGACGGCGGTCTCCGGGGTCGCGCAGCACGAGGCGGGCGCCGCGTCGGGGCTGCTCAACGCGAGCCAGCAGGTGGGCGGTTCGCTGGGGCTGTCCATCCTGGTCACGGTCTTCGGTACGGCCGGCCGCGACGAGGCGGAGAAGCAGCTGCCGTCGTTCATGGCCGAGGCGACACCGGCCGAGAAGGCGCAGTTCGCCGCGACCCACGAGATGCCGGGACGCTGGGGCCACGAGGTGCTGACACAGGGCATCTCGACCGCGTTCACGGCCGCCGTGGGCATGGTGGTCCTCGCGCTGTTGACGGCGACGCTGGTGGTACGGGTACGCAAGAGCGACATGGAAGCCCTCAGCGGCAGGGCGGGCGCCGCCGGGCCGGTGGCGTAGGAGGCGTACGGGACGTCCCACGGGGGAGGACGTCCCGTACGTACGGAGGCGGAGTCGGCGGACGCTCCGGTCCGGTGCGGTGGAAGGGCCGGGGGCGGCGCCGGGCGCCGCGTCCGTCAGAGGCCGTCGCCGGTACGCCCGTCGTCGTACGAGTCGCGTTCGCCGCTCGAATCGTTCGGCCCGCTCATCGTCGAGCACGCCTCCCACTGAGGATCGATCGGCCGCTTGTCGAGGATCTCCCTCGCCCGCGACTCGCCCCAACTGGTCGCGTACCACGGCTCGTCCGAGCCATCCAGGTCGCGCTCGATGCCCTCCAGGGCGCAGGAGCGCAACGGCTCGGGAAGCGTGTCGAGCGCCGGTACGGCGTCGGCGGAGAGCTGCTGGAAGTAGTTGATGTCGATCTTCTCGGAGGCCTCGTAGCGCTCGATGTTGCGCTCGGCGACGAGCGCGTCCGGCGAGATCAGCCCGAAGATCAGCACGCCCGCCGCACCGCTGACCGCGACGGCACGCGGCAGCCAGCGCCCGCCGAAGGCGCCGGCGGCCATGATCAGGACGATCACGAGCCCCAGCCACAGCTCCATCGCCGCCACCGAGACGCGCAGCCGTGTCAGCCCGTACGCGTCGACGTACAGGTCCATGCGGCGCAGCGCGGACGCGACGACGACCAGCGTGAGGGCGCACAGAACGCCGAGCACGGCGTTCACGAGAAGGCGGTCACGGGCACCGTCGCGCGGCGCCCAGCGGCGCGCGAGACCGATCACGAGCAGGGTGAGGAGGGTGGCGCCGAGCAGCTGCCAGAAACCCTGTGTGGCGTATTCGGAGTAGGTGAGGCCCGTTTCGCTCAGGACCTTGTCGTAGCCGCCGAACAGCACTGTGAGCTGCACGCCGATGAACACGGCGAAGAGCAGGTTGAGCACGATCAGCGGCAGCGCCCACTCGGCCCGGCCGCGTACGGCCCCGGGCCGGACCGTGATCCGGTCCCAGCGCAGCGGCGCCGCCGCCGTGTGCGCGGCGGCCAGCGCCCCGACGACACCGAGCACGAACAGCAGTGTGCGCCACGGACCGTCCGCGACCGATACATCGGGTGTCAGCCCTCCGAGCAGATCGGCGAAGGCGGCGTCGGCGCTCGCGAAGAGCGCGCCGAACACGATCAGCAGCACGACGGCGACCGCCACCGTCCGCAGGACGGGTGCCCACCGGCCGCGCGAGCCCTCGGCGCGCTCGCGCACGCCCCGCACGCCCCAGAACAGGCCCGTGCCGAGCGAGCCGAACAGCCCCAGCGGGCCCAGGACGACGCCGAGCCAGGTGCGGCAGCCGTGCAGGGCGAGCGAACCGAGTGCCAGCGCTGACGCCACGGCGAGGAACGTCGGCCAGCCGGCGTCGCGCAGTGCGGGGACGGAGAGCAGCGCGAGGCCGCCGACGGCCCAGACCAGGGTCCACGGGCGCAGCCGGCGGCCGGCCTCACGCGCGGCGAAGTACGCGGCGAGCGCGGCGGGCACGCTCACGATCAGCAGGTTGAGCCCGAGCCCGTCGCCGAGCAGCAGCGCGCTGAGCAGACCCGTGAGAGCGACGCACCACAGGGTGGCGACGCGGATGCGGGCGGGCTCGTCAGAGCTGATCTCGCCGATCCAGACGGGGGGTTCGTGCTGGGTCGGCTGCCACTGCTGCCAGGTGGTCGCGTGCGACGGACGCGGCTGGCCCGGCGGGCGCGGCGGCCGCCCGGTGTGCGTCGGCGCGGGTCCACGGGGCGCGGCCCGGGTGTGCGTCGGTGCTCCGGCGCCCGCTGGAGCACCCGTGTGCGCCGGTACGGCGCGCGGGCGCGGCACCGCGTCCTGTACGTCTTCCTCTTCCTCAGGAGCGGCTGCGCGCGACGGCGGCTGCGACCGCTGCGGCTCCCTCTTACGCGACGAATCCGGATTCGGCTCGCCAGCCGTCGCCGGCTCCGGTGCCTCACTCGAATGCGACGGTGTGTCTGACACGGACCCCCCTCACCGCCCGGTGCCATGCGCACGGCAACAGGTCGGCGCGTGGGATCCCGGGCTCACGTAGGCGCACGCCCGTCGATGATCAACGAGGCGGCATGGGCCGAGGCTAGCGTCACGTGGCGGAGCCGCCACTTCCGGAGCGAGTCTGTGGCGGGACCGTGACAGTCACGGCGGGCGCGCCTCCCCGGAAGGTCCCTGGAAGATTCCTGGGGTGCGCGGCCTCCTAAGGAGGCGACGTCCTCACCAAGGGGGCGCTGTCCTCACCGCGGTCCGGCCGGCAGCCAGTCGGGCAGCGCCTCCGTCTGCTCCACCCACCGCACCGGTGGTGCGCCGGCGCTCACCGCGGCCACCACTCCCCCGACGATGGCGCAGTTCGTGTCGACGTCCCCGCCCACCTGTGCCGTGGTCCAGAAGGCCCGCTCGAAGTCGCCGAGCGAGCGCGCCGCCGACCAGAGCGCGAACGGGACGGTGTCGTGCGCCGTCGTACGCCGTCCGCTGCCGAGTACCGCGGCGACCGTACCGGCGTCGTCGTAGTCGAGCATGTCCCGCGCCCGGCGCAGCCCGGCTCCCACGGCGCTGCGAGGCACGAGCGCGATGACGCCGTCGAGCAGGTCCTTCGGGGCGGGGGGTCCCGCGGGTCCGGCGGCGATGGCGGTCGCGGCGGCCACCGCCATCGCACCCGCCACGGCCTCGCGGTGCTGATGCGTCGTGTACGCGGAGATCTCGGCCTGGTGCGTGGCCTGCTCCGGGTCGTCGGCGTACCAGGCGCCGAGCGGGGCGATACGCATGGCGGCGCCGTTGCCCCAGGAGCCCTGTCCGTTGAAGAGTCCGGCGGCCAGTTCCCGCCAGTCGCCGCCCTCCCGGACCAGCCGGAGCATGCGGTTCACGGCGGGGCCGTAGCCGCGGTCGAAGTCGTGATGGGTGGCGAAGGAGTGGGCGAGCGCGTCCTGGTCGACGCGTCCGTGCACGGCGAGGACGGCCAGGACCGAGGTGGCCATCTCGGCGTCGTCCGTCCACTGCCACGGGCCGGGCGGCGTTTCGCGCCGCTTCAGCAGCGGATAGTTCACGGGGACGAAGAACTGTGAGCCGAGCGCGTCCCCCACGGACAGCCCGCGCAGGCTGGCCAGGGCGCGCCTGAAGGGCGGGTCGGACGGAGGCGGGTCGAGCGGAGGAGGTGTGGTGTCAACGGTCATCGCCCCTTCACTCTAACCGGTGCGGCCGTACGGCTCCGGGGTTCGCCAGCGCTCGAACGGCCGGTCCAGCGTGTACCGCCCGTCGGCACCGAGCAGCAGCGTCCGCGACTCCCCGTTGCGAGGATTGGACAGCGACTCGAACTCGGCGACGGACCAGTGGAACCAGCGCATGCAGAAGAGCCGCATGGTCAGGCCGTGGGTGATGAGCAGCACGTTCGCGGGATGGTCGGCCGCCTCGAAGCTCCGGTGCAGACTCTCCAGGAAGGCGCCGACCCGGTCGTACACGTCGGCGCCGGACTCGCCCTGGGCGAAGCGGTAGAAGAAGTGCCCGTATGCGTCGCGGTACGCCTTCTGGAGCCGCACGTCCTCGTGGTCCTGCCAGTTGCCCCAGTCCTGTTCGCGCAGCCGGGGCTCCTCGCGCACCCGGACCAGCTCCGGGTCGAGGCCGAAGGCGCGGAACGTCTCATGGGTGCGGCGGTACGGCGACACGTACACGCTGACCCGCTCGCGGCCGAACACCTCGCGCAGCCGCGCGCCCGTCTCCTCGGCCTGGCGCCAGCCGCCCTCGGTGAGCGCCAGGGCATGGTCGGGCTCACGTTCGTACACCGTGTCATCGGCATTGCCCTCGGACTCGCCGTGCCGGACGAGGACGATGCGCCGCGGTCTCACCATGGGTCGACCCTAGAGCCTGGTGGCGACCCCCACCGCACGCGTCGCGTACGCCCCACGTGCCACGCATGCCCCACAGACCCCGCGGGCAGCCCCGGACATCTCGCGACCGCCCCGCCGCCCGCCGTCGCACCGCCCGCACCGCCGACACCGCCCGCACCGCCCCGCCGTCATACGGTCCAGCCCGCTTCGAGCTGGACGACGTCGCCCGCCAGCGCCGCCACGTCCGCGGCGGTCTGGGCGCGCAGCGTCAGCCGTTCCACCCGCTCGATGCGGTACTTGCCGTGCTCGGCGGCCGACTGCCACATCGACAGCACCAGGAACTCGTTGCCCGGCGCTTCCCCGAACACCCCGCGCACCATCCCCGGTGAACCGGCCATCGCCGGATTCCACACCTTCTCCTGCATCAGCGCGAAGTGCTCGACACGGTCCTCGTGCACCTTGCAGTGCGCGATCCGGACCACGTCCGCGTCCGTGAACCGCGGCTCGAAACCCGTCTTCACATCGAAGCGGTAGTCGAACAGCTTGGCCTGGGCGTCCCTGAACGTCCCCGACTGCGCGGCGGCCAATCGGTCGTGCGAGCGCGCCATGAAGGAGTCGTAGAAGGCCCGGCTCTCCCAGAACGCGAAGACGTGCGCCACACCCGGCCGCCCCCTGCTCCACCCCCCGCCCTGTCCCCGGAATCCCGGCTCACCGAGCAGCCCCGCCCATTTCCGCTGCCCCCGTTCGAAACCACGTCGGTCCGTCACCGTGCAGCGAATCCACTTGACCAGCACCGCGCCATCGTACGGGGCCGAACGTGGCCCAGGTCACGCTCCGGGCAGCCCGGTCTGACCGGGGTGCGGGCCGGTGGCCCGCCGGACGACGCTCGTGGCGAGTCGTGGCCAAGTCGACTCAACTGGTCGGTACGGGGGGTGTGTTGTCGGTCCGGCGGACTAGCCTTGCACGCAGAGGTATTGGACGTACGGAGGGATGACCGGTGAGCAGCAGTCTCAACAGGGGCGTCGAAAAGGTCGAGGTCACCCTCAAGTGGGATCCGAGCCCGCTGGGCCGGCCGCCGCACGACCTGGACATCGTGGCCGCGACGTACACGTCGGACGCGCCGAGCGACAGGCCGACCTATCTGGTGCACTTCGACAGCCGCTCGCCGGACGGGACGATCATCCTGGAGAGGGAGAGCCGGACGGGCCAGGGATTCGGGTCCGACGAGGTGATGACACTGGAGCTCGACCGACTGGGCGCGGACTACACGCGCGTGGTCGTGGGGGTCGTCATCCAGCAGCGCGAGGGCCGACGGGCCTTCGCCGACATATCGGGTGCGGGCGTCCGCGTCCTTGAGGGCCTCGCCGAGCTGATGACGAGCGACTTCACCGATGTCTCGGGGGCCACGGCGGCGACGATCGCCGAGTTCACGCGGGACGAGTCGGGGACATGGTACTTCCGCCCGGCCGTCCGGGGATTCGACGCCGACCCGCAGGAGTTCACGGAGCAGATGGGCGGGGTGTGACGGCGACAACCCCGCCGGGGCCGCCGGGTCGTCCGACCTGATACCGCCCGCCGGCCTGATACCGCGCACCAGCGCCAGGAAGCGGTCTGGCCCCGACCCTGGGAACACGGGGAGGGGCGCCGGCATGATGCCGACGCCCCTCCCCTCAGGACCTGCGCCCCGGACCAGGACTCACTCCCGCCCGAGGTCACCCGAGGTCAGCTGCAACCGCTCGTGGACCCGCAGCCCTCGCAGATGTAGCAGGACCCGGCCCGCTGCATCTTCGTGCCGCACGAGAAGCACAGCGGCGCGTCGGCGCTGATGCCGAGTTGCATCTCGACGAGCTCCGCCGAGGTGTGCGCCTGCTTGGGAGCCGGCGTCTCCGCCGCCGACGTCGCGGTCGGGCCCACCGACTTCAGCGGCTCCACATGGCGCGGAGCCGACTGCGCCAGGCTCTCGACATCCATTGCGTCCTCGTCGTCCAGGGACGGCTCGTACGAGCCGGTCTCCAGATGACGCTGACGCTCGTCGGCCGAGTGGATACCGAGGGCCGAACGCGTCTCGAACGGGAGGAAGTCCAGCGCGAGGCGCCGGAAGATGTAGTCCACGATCGACTGCGCGAGCCGCACGTCCGGGTCGTCCGTCATGCCGGCCGGCTCGAAGCGCATGTTGGTGAACTTCGAGACGTACGTCTCCAGCGGGACGCCGTACTGAAGTCCCACCGACACCGCGATCGAGAAGGCGTCCATCATGCCCGCGAGGGTCGACCCCTGCTTGGACATCTTCAGGAAGACCTCGCCGAGCCCGTCGTCCGGGTAGGAGTTCGCCGTCATGTAGCCCTCGGCGCCGCCCACCGTGAAGGAGGTGGTGATACCGGGACGGCCCTTGGGCAGGCGCATCCGGACCGGACGGTACTCGACGACCTTCTCCACCGCCTGGCGGATGGTGTCCTCGGCCTTCTCGGCGACCTGCTCCTTCTTCTTCGCGGAGAGCGGCTGGCCGACCTTGCAGTTGTCGCGGTAGATGGCCAGCGCCTTGACGCCGAGCTGCCACGCCTTGAAGTAGACCTCTTCGACGTCCTCGACGGTGGCCGTCTCCGGCAGGTTCACCGTCTTGGAGAGCGCGCCGGAGATCCACGGCTGGATCGCCGCCATCATCCGGACGTGGCCCATCGCGGAGATGGACCGCTCACCCATGGCGCAGTCGAAGACCGAGTAGTGCTCGGGCTTCAGACCGGGCGCGTCGATCACATTGCCGTTCTCGGCGATATGGGCGACGACCGCCTCGATCTGCTCCTCCTGGTAGCCCAGGCGGCGCAGGGCCTGCGGCACCGTGCCGTTGACGATCTGCATCGAGCCGCCGCCGACCAGCTTCTTGAACTTGACCAGCGCGAGGTCGGGTTCGAGGCCGGTGGTGTCGCAGGACATCGCGAGACCGATGGTGCCGGTGGGCGCGATGACCGAGGCCTGCGCGTTGCGGAAGCCGTTCTTGGCGCCGAGACGGATGACGTCCTGCCATGCCTCCGTGGCCGCGGCCCAGATGGGGCCGTCCAGGTCGTCGACGTGCACGGCCGCGCCGTTGGCGTCCGCGTGCTGCTTCATGACGCGCTGGTGCGGCTCGGCGTTGCGGGCGTATCCGTCGTACGGGCCGACGACCGCCGCCAGTTCGGCGGAACGCTTGTAGGACGTACTCGTCATCAGCGAGGTGATGGCGCCGGCGAGCGCGCGTCCGCCGTCACTGTCGTACGCGTGGCCCGTCGCCATCAGCAGGGCGCCCAGGTTGGCGTAGCCGATGCCCAGCTGACGGAAGGCGCGGGTGTTCTCGCCGATCTTCTGGGTGGGGAAGTCGGCGAAGCAGATGGAGATGTCCATCGCCGTGATGACGAGTTCGACGACCTTGGAGAAACGCTCGATCTCGAAGGACTGGTTTCCCTTGCTGTCGTCCTTGAGGAACTTCATGAGGTTCAACGAGGCGAGATTGCACGACGTGTTGTCCAGGTGCATGTACTCGCTGCACGGGTTCGAGCCGTTGATCCGGCCGGATTCCGGGCAGGTGTGCCACTGGTTGATCGTGTCGTCGTACTGAATTCCGGGGTCGGCACAGGCCCACGCCGCCTCGGCCATCTTGCGGAAGAGGGACTTCGCCTCGACCTCTTCGATGACGTCGCCGGTCATACGGGCGCGCAGCCCGAACTTGCCGCCCGCCTCGACGGCTTTCATGAACTCGTCGTTCACGCGGACCGAGTTGTTGGCGTTCTGGTACTGGACGGACGTGATGTCGTCGCCGCCCAGGTCCATGTCGAAGCCCGCGTCACGCAGGGCGCGGATCTTCTCCTCTTCCTTCACCTTGGTCTCGATGAAGTTCTCGATGTCGGGGTGGTCGACGTCGAGGATGACCATCTTGGCCGCACGGCGGGTGGCGCCGCCGGACTTGATCGTCCCGGCGGAGGCGTCGGCACCGCGCATGAAGGAGACGGGACCCGAGGCGTTGCCGCCCGAGGAGAGAAGCTCCTTGGAAGAACGGATCCGCGAGAGGTTCAGGCCGGCGCCGGAGCCGCCCTTGAAGATCATGCCCTCTTCCTTGTACCAGTCGAGGATCGACTCCATGGAGTCGTCGACCGCCAGGATGAAGCAGGCCGAGACCTGCTGGGGCTGGGGCGTGCCCACGTTGAACCACACCGGCGAGTTGAAGCTGAAAATCTGGTGCAGGAGGGCGTACGCCAGCTCGTGCTCGAAGATCTCCGCGTCCGCGGGTGAGGCGAAGTAGGCGTTCTCCTCGCCCGCCTTGCGGTACGTCTTCACGATCCGGTCGATGAGCTGCTTGAGGCTCGTCTCGCGCTGGGGCGTGCCGACAGCCCCGCGGAAGTACTTGCTGGTGACGATGTTGACCGCGTTCACCGACCAGAAGCCGGGGAACTCGACGCCACGCTGGTCGAAGTTGACCGAGCCGTCGCGCCAATTGGTCATGACGACGTCCCGGCGTTCCCAGACCACCTCGTCGTACGGATGCACGCCGGGGGTCGTGTGGATTCGCTCGATACGCAGGCCCTTGCCGGTCTTGGCTCCCTTGCTCCGGGAACCTCGTGCCGTCGGACCGCTCGCCGTCTCTGTCATGCCGCCTCCCATATACAGGCGAAAACGCCCTGAAGTGCCACGTTCTTCCCATGGCACAGTGATGTGTCCGATGCCTCGGGCGCCGCTCGGGGCGCTCGTGGCTGGTCTCATCGCCGCTGGGCGCCCGATCGACAGTGATCGGTCGCAGAGCTGTCGCGATAGGTCGGTGATCGATCGATGACCGATCGGCCGACACCGACCGAGAAGTCGGTCGGTGACGGTGGCCGGTGCCGCTACCGGTGTCCGGTCAGTCGGCAGCGGTGACGGGCTCGGGAACCTCGGAGGTCGCGCCGGGCACGCCTTCCTCGGTAGGAGGCCGCGTGCGGAGCTCCGCCACGGCGGCCTCGAAGTCTTCGGGCGAGTCGAACGCCCTGTATACGGATGCGAAGCGCAGGTACGCGACGAGGTCGAGCTCCTGCAAGGGGCCGAGTATGGCCAGCCCTACGTCATGGGTGGTCAGTTCGGCGCTGCCGGTGGCGCGCAGCGCCTCCTCGACCCGCTGGCCGAGTTGGGCGAGAGCGTCCTCGGTGACCGGCCGTCCCTGGCATGCCTTGCGGACGCCGGAGATGACCTTCGTACGGCTGAAAGGTTCCGTGACTCCGCTGCGCTTGATCACCATCAGCGAGGCGGTCTCCACCGTCGTGAAACGGCGTGAGCAGTCGGGGCACTGACGGCGGCGTCGGATGGACGTCCCGTCGTCGGTGGTGCGACTGTCGACGACACGGCTGTCGGGGTGCCTGCAGAAGGGACAGTGCATGGCTTCCGACCCTCCTTCACAGCACGACTGACAAGCCTCGACGAGCCCTGGACGGGCCGTACGAAGCGGTCTCCAGCATAGGCGATGGCCTCTCCCAGGAAAGACCCGGGACCACTACTTCTGGGCGACTGAGACAATCCAACCACTACATGTGGGGATCGCGCACGCTTCGGAGCGGTTGCGCGTGTCGCGGTGGCCGACGGATCGACGGCCGTACGGCACCCGGTGCGACAAGGCCCGGCACGAGAGTACGGGAGCCCGGAAGGTGCCGCGATTCCGGGCTGCCCGGTGAGACACTGGCGCCGCCGGCGCGCGCCGGGACAGCGGTGAGGATTACCGCAAAGAGCCGTGGACGGCCGGTAGATGAGCCATGGACAACCCGTGCGGAGGGCGCCGAATACGCGCCACATACACCCCTGATATTGCCACGTCAGCGCTTCCGGGGATTTTCACTCGAACGTGTGTTTGGCGCAACCTTTCGAAAGCAACTACCGTTGTCCAGCTAGGGAGAACATTTCGAGAGGGGCCGACGTGACCACCACCGCAGACAGCGCCATCATTACCGCCCAGGACCGCTCCCAGAGCCGACTCGAGCCGGTGCATGCCATGAATGAAGCAGCCACGAATCCGGAGGGCGTAAAGCCCACTCGCTCGCTGCCCGGCCGACCTCCTGGAATCCGGGCGGACAGCTCCGGTCTCACGGACCGGCAGCGACGGGTCATCGAAGTCATCCGCGACTCCGTGCAGCGGCGGGGATATCCGCCGTCGATGCGCGAGATCGGCCAGGCCGTCGGCCTGTCCAGCACATCCTCCGTCGCCCATCAGTTGATGGCTCTGGAGCGCAAGGGATTCCTCCGCAGGGACCCGCACCGGCCGAGGGCGTACGAGGTCCGGGGCTCCGACCAGCCGAGCACCCAGCAGACGGACACGACCGGCAAACCCGCCGCGTCGTACGTGCCGTTGATCGGCCGGATCGCGGCAGGCGGGCCGATCCTCGCCGAGGAGTCCGTCGAGGACGTGTTCCCGCTGCCCCGCCAACTGGTGGGTGACGGCGAGCTGTTCGTCCTGAAGGTCGTCGGCGACTCGATGATCGAAGCCGCGATCTGCGACGGCGACTGGGTGACGGTCCGCCGTCAGCCGGTGGCCGAGAACGGGGACATCGTGGCCGCGATGCTGGACGGCGAAGCCACCGTCAAGCGCTTCCGGCGCGAGGACGGCCATGTGTGGCTGCTCCCGCACAACGCGGCGTACCAGCCGATTCCCGGCGACGACGCGACGATCCTCGGCAAGGTTGTGGCGGTCCTGCGGCGGGTGTGAGGGCTCGCCGGCTCAGGCCGGCCCCGGGACCTACTGCGCCGGTCCCGGGGCCTCGCTGTACCCACCCGCGGCGTCGGATCCGCCGCGACTGTTTCGGCCGGTGCCGTCCGGCTTGGCCCCTCGCCGTGCGACAGGCCGTCAGACTCCGCTACCGGCCCTCCGACTTGGCCCGCGCGTCGATCGCGGCCAGCGAACGGCGAGCCTGGTTGCGGTCCGTCGTGTACCAGAAATCGGGCATCGAGGCCCGCAGATAGCTGCCGTACCGCGCGTTCGCCAGCCGGGGGTCAAGTACGGCCACGACACCGCGGTCCCCGGAGGCCCGCACCAGCCGGCCTGCGCCCTGAGCCATCAGCAGGGCGGCATGCGTGGCCGCCACGGCCATGAAGCCATTGCCGCCGGCCTCCTCCACCGCTTTCTGACGCGCGCTCATCAGTGGATCGTCGGGACGCGGGAACGGGATCCGGTCCATCACCACCAGCTGGGAACTCGGTCCGGGGACATCCACTCCCTGCCAGAGCGAGAGCGTGCCGAACAGGCATGTCGCGGGGTCGGCCGCGAAGGCCTTGATCAACTCACCGAGTGTTTCCTCTCCTTGGAGGAGGATCGGCGTGTCGAGCCTGCCGCGCAGCTCCTCGGCGGCTGCCTGGGCGGCTCGCATGGAGGAGAACAGTCCGAGCGTACGGCCGCCCGCGGCCTCGACCAGCTCCGTCAGCTCGTCCATCATGTCGCCGCGCGAACCCTCCCGGCCGGGCGGCGAGAGATGGCGCGCGACATAGAGAATTCCCTGCTTGGGATAGTCGAAGGGCGAGCCGACGTCGATGCCCTTCCACTGCGGGACGTCTTCCCCCTCCGTCCCCTCCGGGGCCAGGCCCAGCGACGCGCCGACGCCGTTGAAGTCGCCGCCGAGCTTGAGCGTGGCAGAGGTCAGGACCACCGAGCGCTCGTTGAAGAGCTTCTCCCGCAGCAGGCCGGACACGGAGAGCGGAGCGACGCGCAGAGACGCGCCGAACCGGTCGTGGCGTTCGTACCAGACCACGTCCCACTCGCTGCCGTTGGCGATCCGCTCGGCGACGCTGTGGATGGATTCGACGGCCGCGAGAGCCTGTTTGCGTACGGCGTCCTCGTCCTGGACGGACTTGTCGCGGGTGGCACCCATCGCCGAGATCACCGTGCGCGCGGCGTCACGCAGCGCCATCAGCGCGTAGCCGAGGTCTTCGGGAATCTCTTCGAGCCGGCCGGGGAGCGCCAGCTCCATCAGCCGTTCGAAGGTCTCGGCGGCCGTCTGGAGGGAGTCGGCCGCCTTCTCGTTGACCAGCTTGGCCGCACGGCGCACCGCGCGGTTGACCTGGCCGGGAGTGAGTTCGCCGGTGGCGACCCCGGTCACCCGCGACACCAGCTCGTGGGCCTCGTCGACGATCAGCACCTCGTGCTGCGGGACGACGGGCGCGCCCTCGATGGCGTCGATGGCCAGCAGCGCGTGGTTGGTGATCACGACATCGGCGAGCTTGGCCCGCTCGCGCGCCATCTCCGCGAAGCACTCGGCGCCGTAGGCACACTTCGTCGCGCCCAGGCACTCACGGGACGACACGGAGATCTGCGCCCAGGCCCGGTCGGAGACACCCGGCGTGAGGTTGTCGCGGTCGCCGGTCTCGGTCTCGTCCGCCCAGTCCCGCATCCGCAGCAGGTCCTTGCCGAGCTTGCTCGTGGGCGCCGCCGCCTCGAACTGGTCGAAGAGCCCGTCCTCCTCTTCCTGCGGCACGCCCTCGTTGAGGCGGTGCAGACAGAGGTAGTTGGAGCGGCCCTTGAGCATGGCGTACTCGGGCCGCCGCCCCAGCAGGGGGCTCAGCGCGTCGACCGTACGCGGAAGGTCACGCTCCACAAGCTGCCGCTGGAGGGCCAGGGTCGCGGTGGCCACCACGACACGCTCGCCGTGCGCCAGCGCCGGTACCAGATAGCCGAGTGACTTTCCGGTGCCGGTGCCGGCCTGCACGAGCAGATGGGAGTTGTCGTCGATGACCTCCGCGACGGCCTCGGCCATGGTGCCTTGGCCTGGTCGTTCCACACCGCCGACAGCGGTGACGGCGGCATGGAGGAGTTCGGAGAGAGATGGCTTCGTCATAGCCCGACCACCCTACGGCTCACCACTGACAACGATCGTCACGTCCCGCTCGTACCGTCCGCCGGCAGGGCGAGTGGATTGGGCACCGTCCCGTGCACGGCGGCGTGCGGGCGGTCCGCGCGGTCGCGGTATCCGTCGAGATGCAGCCGGTTGCGGTTGAGACAGAGCCGCGCGATACGGGGCGTGAGCAGGTCGAATGTCTCGAAGCGGTCCTGGAGTTCGGGGAACCGGGCCTGGTGGCGCTGGATTTCGGCCCGTACGAGTGACCAGAACGTCCGCTCCGGTACGTCGAGCTGTTCCTGGCACAGCGGTGCGAGGAAGCGGAAGACGCCGACGAAGAGCCCGGAGTGGATGAACTGGATCAGGAAGACCGGCTCTTCGGTGAGGAGGATGTCCCTGACCTCCTGTGGCATCGCCTGGTGTTCCGGCAGCGGCTGGGCACTGATGTTCACGTCGTCCACGAAGTCCTTGATCGCGAGGCGGACGGGCACGTCGTTCTCGTCGAAGACGACGACGGCGTTCTCCCCGTGCGGGGAGAAGACGGTGCCGTAGCGGTAGAGGAAGCGCAGCAGAGGCGGCAGCAGCGCGGCGAAGAGCCTTCGGAGCCAGACCTCTGCCGGGAGCCCGGACCGTTCGACGAGTTCGGCGGTGAACGCCCGGCCCTGCTGATCGGTGTGCAGGAGGGAGGCGAGGGTCCGGGCGCGTTCGCCGGGGGCGAGTCTGGCCGGGAGGGGTTCGCGCCAGATCGCGCCGAGGAGTTCCCTGTACTGGTACGGGACCTCGGGAAGGTGGTCGTAGAGCGGGTGGGTCACCGTCACCGACGCCACTTCCCCGAGCAGGATCACTCCGCACTCGTCGCGGAGGAAGGGGTCCGACTCGTACAGCCCGCGCATCCAGGCGGTGACGGCCGGGGCGGCCAGCGTGCGTTCGGTGGGCAGACCGCGCCAGACGAGGGTGTTGAGGATGGACAGCGACAGTTTCACCGTGTGCCGGTCCGGCCGGGTGGTGTTGAGGAACGTACGGATGGACTGCTGCGGCAGTCTGGCGTCGCCGTCGGTGGGAAGCGGGACGATCGCGCCGCCGGCGATCTCGGCGGCGTAGAGCGGCAGGAGCACTTCGTCCCACTGCCAGGGATGTACGGGGAGATAGAGGTACGCGTCGGGGTCTAGGCCCCGGGAGCGGAGCGCGGAGGCGAAGCCGTCGCGGGTCGCGGGGTCGAGCTCGCAGCCGTAGAGGCGCCCGGGAGAGGCGAGGGAGGGGACGCCACGGTAGGCGGCGAGGGATGTGCTGACCGCTATCCAGGGGAGTCGGGACGGGGTACGGGACTCGGGTGCCCAGCGGGTGGCGTCGGTGGCGGAGAAACCTATGCGGCCCTTGTTGAGTATGAGCCAGGGGTGGCCGGTCTGGTGGCCTTCGAGGTCGGCGTAGTCGAGGTCGGCGAGTTGGGCCGAGGTGAGCGCGGTGCCGTCGATCCTCACGTCGGCGACGAGGGTGGCGTTCAGTTCGTGGACGAGATGGCCGAGGGTGGCGCCGTCGATCGCGAGGAGTCGGCGCGCGAGTACGAGGAAGCGGAGGGGGTCCCGGAAGGGCTGTCCGGCGCGCTCGACGGAGTGAGGGTCGACGTGCCAGCTGCCGTAGGCGCCGCGTCGGGCGGCGAAGGTGAGGGGGGCGCCGTCGTCGAGCGCGAGGGTGTAGCGGCCGGGTGCCTCGCCGCGGCCGGTGGTCCGTGCGACGGGCTCGATGATCTCCTCGTACGCGAATTCACCGAGGAGTTTCGCGAGGAGGCGGGTGGCGGCTCCGGTCCAGAGCTGCGGGGTCAGCTCGGGCGGGGTGAAGAGCGGCGCGGGGGCGGTGGGGTCGCCGGGGGTGTCGGGGGTGTCAGGGCGAGTGGTGGTGGCGTTGTTGGTGGTGGGAGGACTGTTGGTGGTGGCGGAGGCGCGGGTGGTCGGGGATGTCGGCACGGGGACTCCTCGGGACGGAACCGATGTGGATCGTGCGGTGTATGGAAAGCAGCGGGTCGTTCACAGCCGGTCTCGCAGGGCTCGTTCGCGGATCATGAGGGCGGCTCGTTTACGGGGAAGGTCGACCTCCGCGGAGAAGCGGAAGCCGGCGCCGAGGAAGGCGGAGACGGAGGGGGTGTTGCGCAGGTCCGGTTCGGCGATGACCCGGCCGCACCGCGGCCGGTGGTCGAGGACGAGGTTGGAGACGGCTCTGAGGAGGGTGGTGCCGAGACCGCGGCTGCGGTCGGCCACACCGCCGATGAGGAGATGGAGTCCGGTGTCATGGGGACGGGCGGGGTAATGACGGGCAAGAGGATCGAGATCGGCGCGGTAGATCTCCCAATAACTCATGGGGAAACCGCCGAGCACTCCCAGGCAGGGGACGCTGCGTCCGTCGCCGCGCAATTGCGCGCGCAGATGGTCGGCGGTGACGGCTTCGGGACCCGCGAGCTCCCAGAAGGCGGCTACGGCGGGGTCGTTCATCCAGCGGCTGATGAGGGCCAGATCGCGCTCCGGCTTTACGGGGACGAGCTGGAAGACACCGGCGGCTGTGCCGGCCGCGCCCCACCCGGCGGGGGAATCGAGCAGGGCGGACTCGCGGGTGTCGGCCGGCGGCGGGGCGTCGGCCGCCACCGGCTCCACGTCCGCCAACAGCGCGACGAGATCATCGGTCAGCCGCAGGTCGAGGGTGTCCTCGGCGCCCGCGACGAGCTGCGGCCCGGGGCCCGCTCCGGTGTCGGTGCTCGCGTCGCTGGGAGGCACGCCGATGGTCTCCTCTGGGCAGTTCGGGCGGGCGGGTGCGATCAATGGCGAAGGGGGTTGGCGATGGAGACGTAGACGGACTGGGTGTCGACCGGGCCGACGAGTTCGTCCAGGCCGTGCAGTCGGGTGAGCAGATTGGCCTTGCAGCGCAAGGTGCTCGCCTCCAGCAGCTGGCGGGGCAGGGGTGAGCCGAGCACCGCGGCACGGGCAAGGAACTGGCGGCAGGCGGCGAGGAGTACGCGTTCGTCGGCGAGGCGCTGGGAGCCGAACGCCCCGATCAGACCGAAGACGTTGTTGATGCCCAGGTAGTACGCGAAGCGCTCGTCGGTGATGTCGTCGGGCACGAAGGTGTCGCTGATCCGGCCGATACCGGGGAGACGGCGGTCGAGCGCGTCCCGGTGGGATTCGCGGAAGTAGTAGCCCTGGTTGTCGCGGTAGCGACCGCCGACGGGCCAGCCGTCGGGGTCCAGGACCACCAGAGTGTTCTGCTGGTGGGCTTCCAGGGCGACGCCGGCCGTGGCGTCGAGCCAGAGCACCGGGCGTACGACGTGGTCCAGATAGCGCAGGAACCACTCCGCGGCGACCGCGCCGGTGGACCGGCCCGTGCGGGCGACGAGGTGGGCCACGATGTCGGCGAGGCGGGAGTGCATGCCGGGACGGCCGGGCCATGGGCGCGGGGTGACGAGTCCGGCGACGCAGACGGCGTCGTTGTCGGGGCGGAACGGGTTGTGGCGCAGCATCACGTCGAGCCCGGCGACCGGTTCGCCGTCCGGACCGTCGACCGCGAGCCAGGCGGGGTCGCGCACGATGTCGAAGCCGGGATGTACGGCGCGCCACTGCTGGGCTAGGCCGCCGCGCAGCAGCCGGTGGACCTCGACGCCTCGGTGAAGTTCCTTGCGAAGGTTCTCGCGACGGGAGTTGGTGATGCGTACGCCGAGGGACAGCTTGAGCATGGCGGGTGCGCCGGTCCGGTGCACCGTCCGGACCGAGGAGGTGGGGTGCCAGGGGTCGCCGTGCGGCCCGAGATCGTGGAGCAGGCCGGCGTCGAGGAGCGCGCGTACGGCGGGGCGGTGCGTCAACTCGCGTGCCTGCCAGGGGTGGAGAGGCAGTGGCACGGCGTGATCGGGGAGGGCCAGGTCTCCGGCGAGACGGGTGGTGAGCTGCTCCGCGTGGACGGCGCGGCCCTGCTCGGTCCAGGCCGAGTCGGTGGCGAGCACGGACCGGTCGACGGCCATCCAGTGGAGGGGGAAGGAGCCGCGCAGTTCGGGTGCGAAGTGACGGTGTTCGGTGTCGGAGAGCCCTTCGCGGCTCTTGGGTGTGGGGTGGAGGGGGTGGCCGAGGAGGAGGGACTGTTCGGCGGTGAGGAAAAGGTCGGTGCCGGTGGGGCCGGGGGCTCTTCGTCGGTCGGCGAGGAAGTCGGCCGTGCGGCGGGCGGAGTCGGCGACTCTGGCGACCAGTTCGGCGCCCTGGCTCTGGCCCGACTCGCGGCCGAGGAGCGCGGCGACGGTGACGGCGTCGGCGGCCGGGGAGTGAGGTCCCGCGCTCTCCAGGAGGGGCAGGCCGAAGCGGTGCCAGCCGGTGGCCGACCAGTAGCGCACGGGGACGAGCAGGGCGGTACCGCTCGCGTCGAGCGGGATCCTGAGGGTGTTCCGGTCCGGCCGGGGGACGTTGCCCTCCCTGATCCAGCAGCGCAGCAGGTTCTCCACGGACGCGGCGTCCGCAGCCCGCCGCGGGTCCGGGTCGTCGAGATGGTCGAGTTGATCGGCCGCCGTCGAGGCGGCGGCGGGACCCGCGGCGGGGGTGCCCGGTGTACGGGAGTCCGCGTCCGCCGCGCCCGAGGGCAGTTGGCGGGGCACCGTGGGCGCGCCGGTCGACACGGCCCCGGCCGTCGCCGGGTCGTGCGGGTCGGTCGGTCCGGGGGCCTGCGTCGCGGGACGGCCGATGATCTCGGGTGCGTCGGGGGTGGGGGTGGCGTTCACGGGAGGACTTCCTGGTGAGGGGACCGGGTCGGTGCGCCGGTGCGGTCGCTGTCCGGTGGTCTTTCCGGTGGTCGTCACGGCGGCGCTCGTCCCCGGCCCGGGAGGAAGTTCGGTCACGGCCACGGCTGTCGGTCCTCCCGCGGGAACGGATACGTCACACGTCGACGCGGCGGGTCGACGCTGCGGCGCGCACGTGGTGAACCTCGGCGTCGAGTCCCCCGTAGGTACCAACGACGGCAAGCGCCCGGGATCACGGCCGTGCGGAAGATCCTTCGACGGCGGAACCACGGCCCTGCCGTCCGCCGTCCCCAACGGCACCGGCATAGTGGAGGCCGACTTCCGTCTCCGGCCACCACGACCGGGTCGATTCGTCCGGTTCAATCACGTTGATCCAGCAGTTCAGAACAGTTCCGAAGTCCCAGGGGGATCCCGACATGCGAGCCATTCGCCCACCGTTCACCACTCGCCGTGCGAGGAGCGCGCGGCGGCGTTCTCCCGCTGTCGCGGTCGCCTCCCTGACGGCTGCGCTGGCACTGACAGCCACCGCCTGCGGACCCACCGAGGAGACGAACGCGGGCGACAAGCCGAGCGGTTCGTCGAGCGAGTCGTCCCGCGACAAGATCACCATCCCGGCCGATCTCCAGGACCGCCTCAAGGACCGCGGCATCGACCTGGACAAGTGGAAGGACGGCGAATGGAAGAACTGGGACAAGGACAAGTGGCTCCGTGAAGCACGGGACTACGTCAACCCGATCATCGAGGATCTCTGGGACCCGGACCGGATGCGGGACGCCGAAGAGCCCGCCAAGCCGGTGGAGGAGGAGGACATCTCCGGCGACTCGGGTGTCACCGACCCGACTCCGCAGCCGGTGGAGGCGACGGCGGTGAACGCGCCGTACAACGGTGACGTGCCCGAGGCGGGCAAGCTGTTCTTCGACGGGCCCGAAGGCTCGATGGTCTGCTCGGCGACCGTGGTGAAGGACCCGGCCAACCCCGGCAAGTCCAACATGGTCTGGACGGCGGGCCATTGCGTGCACGCGGGCAAGAGCGGCGGCTGGTACCGGAACATCGCCTTCGTCCCGTCGTACAACAACAGCGACATGTCGATCTCCGAACTGGAGAGCGCCTCCAAGGAGCAGATCGCCCCGCACGGCATCTGGTGGGGCGAGTGGGCGCAGACCTCTCAGGAGTGGATCTCCGAGGGAGCGGCGACCGGCGGCCTGGGTGCCCCGTTCGACTTCGCGGTGATCCATGTGACACCCGAGAAGGGTAGTGACGGCAAGTCGCTGGAGGAGACCGTCGGCGCCGCGCTGCCCGTCGACTTCAACGCGCCGGCCACGCCGGAGATCGATTCGATGACGGCGACCGGCTATCCGGCGGCGCCGCCGTTCGACGGCCAGAAGCTCTTCCAGTGCGGCGACAAGCCGGGTCGGCTGTCCATCAACGCCCAGGACCCGACGATGCACCGCATCGGCTGCACGATGACCGGCGGTTCGTCCGGGGGCGGCTGGATCGCGAACGGCCAGGACGGTAAGCCCGCCCTGGTGTCGAACACCTCGATCGGCCCGGTGACCGCGGGCTGGCTCGCGGGCCCGCGTCTCGGTGACGAGGCCAAGGGCATCTACGACGCGGTCAGCGAGAAGTACGCCGGCCAGTAGGACCGACCCGGTGGGTGGTCGGCCGTCCCGGTGGGCACGGCCGACCACCCACCGCGCCCACCGGTACACCGACTCGGCGATCCCAGAAAAGCGCGGCACAGGGTACGGGTACCGCAAGACGGCCCACCTGAAGACCCACCTTCTACATGACACGTTCATGACAAGTAGCACACCTACTTTCAGGGGAACGGTTTTCATGCGATCGATACGTCCGTTGCTGGCTGCCACCGGCCTCGCCAGGGCCCTCGCGCTGACGCTGACGGCCTGCGGCGGTGCGAGCGAGGACGGAGCGGCAGACAAGGCGGCCGACAAGGCCGCCGCCTCAACTCCCGCCGCCGACAAAGCCGGCGGGGAGATATCCGCGGATCTGGCCGACCGGCTCAAGAAGCACGGTGTCGACCCGGAGAAGTGGAAGGACGGTGGGTGGAAGAACTGGGAGAAGGACAAGTGACTGCGCAGCGCGAAGGACTTCGTCAACCCGGTCATCAAGGACCTGTGAAAGCCCGAGCGGATGAAGACGGCGAAGTCGCCGACGAAGACCCTCGCCGCGGGTGACATCTCCGGCGACCAGGGACGTCACCGACCCCGAGCCCCGTCCGGTGCGGGCCGAGCCGGAGAAGACGCCGTACACCGACCACGCGGCGCCGGTCGGCAAGGTCTTCTTCGACTCCCCCAGGGCTCGATGGTCTGCTCGGCCACCGTGGTCAAGGACCCGAAGAACCCCGGCAGGTCCAACCTGGTGTGGACCGCGGGCCACTGCGTGCACGCGGGCAAGAGCGGCGGCTGGTACCGGAACATCATGTTCGTCCCCGCCTACAACAACACGGGCAAGTCCTCCGACGCGCTGTCGAACGCGCAGCCACAGGAGATCGCCCCGTACGGGCAGTACTGGGCCGACTGGGTCGCGACCTCCAACGAGTGGATCGGCGACGGCGGCCCGACCGGCGGCGACGGAGCGGCGTACGACTACTCGGTCATGCACGTCACCCCGGAGAACGGCGGCAAGTCACTGGAGGAGACGGTCGGCGCGGCCCTCGACGTCGACTTCGACGCCCCCGAGGCGAGTGCCATCGGCAGCCTGGGCGCGTGGGGTTACCCGGCGGCCCCGCCGTACGACGGGCCGATCATGCACAAGTGCGCCGACGACGCCGGCCGGCTGTCGATCGCCCCCGGTACGCCCACGATGTGGCGCACCGGCTGCTCCATGCCCGGTGGTTCCTCCGGCGGCGGCTGGTTCGCGACCGGAGCGGACGGCAAGTCGGTGCTCGTCTCCAACACGTCCATCGGGCCGGTCACTTCGGGCTGGCTGGCCGGTCCCCGGCTCGGCGAGGGCGCCGAGCAGCTCTACACGATGATGAGCGACAAGTTCGCGGACCGGTAACCGCCCCCGTTCCGGCGGTCGGTACGGCCGGTACGGCGGAAGCCCGCCCCCTCGTGTCGAGGGGGCGGGCTTCCGCCGTGAACGCGTCACGGCGCGCGGTGCGATGCCGTCGGACGCGGTGCGGTGCGGTGTCGGCGCGGTCAGCCGACCGCGGGAACAGGCACGTACACGGCGAGCGCCGCGGCCAGTTCCTCGTGCACCTGCGCCTTCAGCAGAGTGCCCTCCGGGGTGTGCTCCTCGGACAGCACCTCACCCTCGGCGTGCACCCGTGAGACCAGACCGCCGTCGGTGTACGGCACCAGCACCTCGACCGTGATCGCCGGCCTGGGCAGCTCGGTGTCGATCAGATCGAGCAGCTCCGTCATACCGGCGCCGGTACGCGCCGACACGGCGATCGCGTGCCGCTCCATCCGCAGCAGCCGCTGAAGAACCTCCGGGTCCGCCGCGTCGGCCTTGTTGATCACCACGATCTCGCGGACGTCCACCGCGCCCACGTCACGGATCACCTCACGCACGGCGGCCAGCTGCTCCTCCGGGGCGGGATGCGAGCCGTCGACCACATGCAGGATCAGATCGGAGTCCCCGACCTCCTCCATGGTCGACCGGAACGCCTCCACGAGGTGGTGCGGCAGATGCCGGACGAACCCGACGGTGTCGGCCAGCGTGTAGATCCTGCCGCTCGGTGTCTCGGCCCGGCGCACGGTCGGGTCCAGCGTGGCGAACAGGGAGTTCTCCACCAGGACGCCGGCGCCGGTCAGGCGGTTGAGCAGCGAGGACTTCCCCGCGTTCGTGTACCCGGCGATCGCGACCGACGGCACCTTGTGGCGCCTGCGCTCCTGCCGCTTGATCTCGCGGCCGGTCTTCATCTCCGCGATCTCCCGGCGCATCTTCGCCATCTTCTCGCGGATCCGCCGCCGGTCCGTCTCGATCTTCGTCTCACCGGGACCACGTGTGGCCATGCCGCCACCGCCGCCGCCACCCATCTGCCGGGACAGCGACTGGCCCCAGCCGCGCAGCCTCGGCAGCATGTACTGCATCTGAGCCAGTGCGACCTGCGCCTTGCCCTCCCGGGACTTGGCGTGCTGGGCGAAGATGTCCAGGATCAGAGCCGTACGGTCCACGACCTTGACCTTGACGACGTCCTCAAGGTGGATCAGCTGACCGGGGCTGAGTTCACCGTCACAGACGACCGTGTCCGCGCCGGTCTCCAGCACCATGTCGTACAGCTCACGGGCCTTGCCCGAGCCGATGTAGGTCGCCGGGTCGGGCTTGTCACGGCGCTGGATGACGCCGTCAAGCACCAGCGCGCCGGCCGTCTCGGCCAGCGCCGCCAGCTCGGCGAGCGAATTCTCGGCTTCCCGCACGGTGCCCGAGACCCAGACGCCGACCAGTACCACGCGCTCCAGGCGCAGCTGTCGGTACTCGACCTCGGTAACGTCTTCGAGCTCGGTGGAGAGGCCCGCCACGCGCCGTAGCGCCGCGCGGTCGGAGCGGTCGAACTGGTCGCCGTCCCGATTTCCGTCGATCTCTTGGCTCCAGGCGACGTCCTCTTCCATCAGGGCATCGGCCCGAAGGCTTTCCGTGCGGGTGTCCGCGAAGATCTGCTCGTCCTGGGAAGGGGAAGAAGAGGAGGTCATTGGATCCTTACGTCGAAGAGAATGTTCGGCCGTGGACAGACTGCCCACTGACATCGGTTACAACGCGTGACGGACCGGATTGATTCCCCGGGGCCACCGTCCCGGCGTTCCGGTCCCGGATTCCCGGTCCCGGCAGCGCCGCCGACCCCTTGATGGTGGCACGTCACCGCCGGGACCGTCATATGGATTTCCCCCAGGGTGCCCCGAGCCGGACCTTACTTCGCCGCCGCGCTCTTCCAGTCCGGGTGCCCCGGCATGGGCGGTGTCCTACGCCCGTACAGCCACGCCTCGAAGAAGTCCGACAGGTCACGCCCCGCGATGTCCGACGCCAGCCGGGCGAAGTCCGCCGTGGTCGCCGTCCCGTCCCGGTGGTCGCGCACCCAGTCCCGCTCCAGCCGCCGGAACTCCCCCGCGCCGATCTCCTGGCGCAGCGCGTAGAGCACCAGGGCGCTGCCGTCGTACACCACCGGCCGGAAGAGGCTGATCTGCTGGCCGGGCGACGGCGGCTCCGGCGCGGCCGGCGGGCCGCCCGCCGCGCGCCAGCCGTCGGACAGCCGGTAGGCCTCGCGCATCCGCTTCTCCAGCGGCTTGTCCGCGTGCTCCTGCGCGTACATCGCCTCGTACCAGGTCGCGTGGCCCTCGTTGAGCCACAGGTCGGACCAGGCGCGCGGCGAGACGCTGTCGCCGAACCACTGGTGCGCCAGCTCGTGGACCATGACCGAGTCGACGTACCACTCGGGGAACTCGGGCCGGGTGAACAGCGATCGCTCGAAGAGCGACAGCGTCTGCGTCTCCAACTCGAAACCGGTCTCGGCGCCGGCGATCAGGACGCCGTACGTCTCGAAGGGATACCGCCCCACCTGCCGCTCCATCCACTCCAGCTGCCCCGGCGTCTTCGCCAGCCACGGCTCCAGCCTCGCGCGGTCGGCCGCCGGGACCACGTCGCGTACCGGTAGTCCGTGCGGACCTTCGCGGTGCACCACGGCGGAGTCGCCGATGGACACCTGCGCCAGCTCGGTGGCCATGGGGTGACTGGTGCGGTACGTCCAGGTGGTGGTGGCGCCGTGGCGGGTCTTCGCCACCGGCAGTCCGTTGGCCACGACGGTCAGTACGCTGGGCGCGGTGACACGGAAGGTGAACGCCGCCTTGTCGGCGGGGTGGTCGTTGCCCGGGAAGACGCGGTGCGCGGCGTCGGCCTGGTTGGCCATCACGAGGCCGTCCGTCGTCGGCACCCAGCCGCCCTTGCCGCCCGTCGGATCGCTGGTGTGGGTGACGGTGACGCGTACCGGCGAGCCCGCCTCGACGGCTCGGCGCGGCGTGATCACGAGGTCTTCGCCCGCGGTCGCGAAGTCGGCGCGCGCTCCGTCGACCTCGACGGAGCGGACCACGCCGTGGGTGAAGTCGAGATTGACGCGTTCCAGACGCCGGGTCGTGCGGGCGTCGATCGCGGTGACCGCGTCGAGCGGCTTGGTGTTGTCACCCCGGTAGGTGAAGCCGATGTCGTAGGCGAGGACGTCATATCCGGGGTTGCCGAGGTGCGGGAAGAGTGGATCGCCGATACCGAGCGCTTCCGGGGCGGGGCCGGGGAGCGTCGCGGCGACGAGGGTGGCCGACGCGGTGGCCAGCAGGGCGGCGCGCAGCCGGTG
Source organism: Streptomyces sp. NBC_01508 (assembly GCF_045040315.1). NCBI lineage: Bacteria > Bacillati > Actinomycetota > Actinomycetes > Kitasatosporales > Streptomycetaceae > Streptomyces > Streptomyces sp. NBC_01508. Next base: position 1,836,234 of record NZ_CP109419.1, read on the forward strand.
GGAGGTGAGCAGCATGGACCACCGCTACCAGCGCGCGGCGGACGTACGGCGGCGGCGCGCTTCACGCCCACCCGAAAGAGGCGGGCGGGCAACCGGGAGCGGGTGGAGGTGGGGGTGACGATGTTCGCGAGGCGGGAGCGGCCCCGTCCGAGGCAGGGGGCGACGGGGGCGACGCGTCAAGGGCCGACGGAGGCGACGCGTCCGTTCAGGAGGCCGGCTCATGCTGGGCGCGGCGTACGTCGAACACTCCCGGCACGTCCCGCATGGCGCGCATCAGCCCGGGAAGCCCTGCCGCGTCGGGCAGTTGGAGCGTGTACGTATGCCGCACCCGCTGCTTGCTCGGCGGCTCCACGTTGGCCGACACGATCGCCGCCCCCGCCGTGGCGATGGCCTCGGTGAGGTCGGCGAGCAGCCGCGGCCGGCCGAACGACTCGGCGTACAGCGTGACCCGGCACTCCGCCTCGTCGCCCCAGCTCACCGTGACCGGCGCGCGGCCGGTCGCGGTCATCCTGCCGACGGCGGGACACTCCTCACGGTGCACGGTGACGACGCCGCCCCGGACCGTGAACCCCGTGACGGTGTCGGGCGGTACGGGCGTGCAGCAGCCCGCGAGCCGTACGGTCGCGTCGGGCACGTCCACCACCACATTGGCCATGCCACGCCGTCCCGCCGTGACGGTGCTGGGTGTGCGAGGCGCCGCCGCCGGCACCTTCAGGCTCTCCGGATTCGCGGCGAGCCAGCCGGTGATCGCGATCCGCGCGGCGGGGGTACGGGCGTGTTCCAGCCACTCGGGGGAGGGTCCGGGAGCGGCGTCCCGAGTGTTCCCGGTGCCGTCGCCGCCACGGTCGCCCCGGATCTCCTCGACGGGGCTGTGCGCCAGCAGCAGGTGCACCGTGTCGCCGTCCACCAGGACCGTACTCAGCGTGGCCAGACGGCCGTTGACGCGCGCCCCGATGCAGCCGTGCGCCCCGTCGCCGTGCTGCGCGTACGCCGCGTCCACACACGTCGCGCCGGCGGGCAGGCCCAGCATGCCCCCGTCGGCGAGGAAGACGCTGATCTCCCGGTCCTGCGCGAGATCGGCGCGCAGCGTCGTCCAGAACGTGTCCGGGTCGGTGGCCGCCTCCTGCCACTGAAGGAGGCGCGACAGCCAGCCGGGCCTGGTCGGGTCGGCACGCTCGCCGTCCGCCGGTTCGGCCCCCGGTTCGGCCCCGTCGACGGGCGCGTACGGATTGCCCAGCGCGACCACACCGGCCTCGGCGACCTTGTGCATCTGGTGCGTACGGATGAGGACTTCGACGACCGCCCCGTCGGGGCCCGCGACCGCCGTGTGCAGCGACTGGTACAGGTTGTACTTGGGTGCGGCGATGAAGTCCTTGAACTCGGAGATCACCGGCGTGAAGCAGGTGTGCAACTCCCCCAGCACGGCATAGCAGTCGGCGTCCTCCCCGACCAGGACGAGCAGGCGGCCGAAGTCCGTGCCGCGCATCTCACCGCGTTTCAGGCGGGCGCGGTGCACGGAGACGAAGTGCCGCGGCCTGATCACGACTTCGGCGCTGATGTCGGCCTCGCGGAGCGTCCGCCGCACGTCCACGGCGATGGTGTCCAGGCTCGGCCCGGTGGTGGCCCTGTCGGCGATGACGGTGCGGGTGCGCTCGTACTCCGCCGGCTGGAGGATGGCGAAGACCAGATCCTCCAGTTCGGTCTTGAGCGCCTGCACGCCGAGCCGTTCGGCGAGCGGGATGAGGACGTCGTGGGTGACCTTGGCGATGCGTTCCTGCTTCTCCGGCCGCATCACACCGAGGGTGCGCATGTTGTGCAGCCGGTCGGCGAGTTTGATCGACATCACCCGGACGTCGTTGCCGGTGGCGACCAGCATCTTGCGGAAGGTCTCGGGCTCGGCGGCGGCGCCGTAGTCCACCTTCTCCAGCTTCGTCACACCGTCGACCAGATAGCAGACCTCGTCGCCGAACTCCGCCCGGACCTGATCGAGCGTCACCTCCGTGTCCTCGACGGTGTCGTGGAGGAGCGAGGCGGTCAACGTCGTGGTCTCGGCGCCGAGTTCGGCGAGGATCAGCGTCACGGCGAGCGGATGCGTGATGTACGGCTCGCCGCTCTTGCGGAACTGTCCGCGGTGCGACATCTCGGCGAGCACGTACGCCTTGCCCAGGACGAGCAGGTCGGCGTCGGGGTGGTGCGCGCGGTGGGCGTCGGCGACATGGCCGATCGCGTCCGGCAGCCGGTCCCTGGAGGCGGGACCCAGCAGCGCGGCCCTGCCCAGCCGGCGGAGGTCGATACTGGTACGGCCGCGCCTGCGGCTGCGGGCACCAGGGCTGGTGGCCTCTGCGCTCATGGGGCACCTCCGGCAGCTTCGACCGGCGGTGGGAGGGACAGGAGCGCCCTCCCGGCCGGTGCTTGATGCTACCGACCCCACCACGTGCCTCGGTCCACCTCTCCCCCAGCGTGAAACGGATCACCCATTCGAGCGAACCCGTGACCGGTTCCCGGGGACTTCAGGGCGTGTCGAGCCGCTCTGCCCACTCCGCGTCGAGCAGCCCCTCGGCGACGATCACGGCCGGGCCGGTCATCTCGATCTCGCCGTCGGGATGTTCGGTGATGACGAGCCGTCCGCCGGGCAGGTCCACGGTGTACGTGACGGGCTCACCGGTCACCGCGGGGTCGATGCCGTCCCTGCGGGCCGCGGCGACGGCGACGGCGCACGCGCCCGTACCGCAGGACCGTGTCTCGCCGGAGCCGCGTTCGTGGACGCGCATGGCGACGTGGCGCGGGCCGCGCCCGACGACGAATTCGACGTTCACACCGTCCGGGTAGACCGAGGCGGGGCTGACGGGCGGAGCGGTGAGCAGATTCCCGGCGTGGTCGAGGTCGTCGACGAAGACGACGGCGTGCGGATTGCCCATGTTGACATGACGGGCGGGCCAACCCCGCTCCCCCACAACGACGCTGACGTCCCCTTCGGGGAGAGCGGCGCGTCCCATCCGGACCGTGACGGCTCCCGCGTCGGACGTCCCGCCGCCCGTTTCAAGGGACTTGGCGATGGGCTTGGCAGTGGGCTTGGCGATGTGGATCTCCTTCACGCCGCCACGGGTGGCGACGGCCAGGCCGCCCGCGTCGACGAGACCTGCGCGCCGCAGATACCGGGCGAAGACCCGGACCCCGTTGCCGCACATCTCGGCGACGGATCCGTCGGCGTTGCGGTAGTCCATGAACCACTCCGCCCGGTCGGCCATGGACCGCGCCTCGGGGTGCGCGGCGGACCGTACGACATGCAGCAGCCCGTCACCGCCGACGCCGGCCCGGCGGTCGCAGAGCCTCGCGACGGCGGAGGCGGACAGGGCGACGGCGTTGTCCGGGTCGGGAATGATCACGAAGTCGTTCTCGGTCCCGTGGCCCTTGAGGAACGGGATCGGTGACGACTGCGCGGCGCGGCGGTAGGTACTCACGCGTCAATCGTACGAGGTGGGACCGACGGGGCGAACGGACAGTCGCGAGCGGACGAGAGGGACCGACCGTGCGGACGCGGGAAAGGCCGCGCGTGGGGCCGTTGGGGCCGTACGTCGCGTACGCGGCGCGCGGCCGGTCAGCGCAGGCGGGCGACCCGCCAGACGGCGAGGGCGACGAGGGCGGCGCCGGCGGTCACGTACAGCGCGAGAACGCGCCAGTCCGGGCGCTCGCCGGACCCACGGGCCGGCAGACCGGGCCAGGCGTGGCCGACGCGGCGGGCCGCCATCATGCCCCAGCCCGCGGCGCAGCAGCTGATCAGCAGGCCGAGCATGGCGACGACGGCGCCACCGTCGCCCGTCCCGAAGGCCAGGGGGAAGGCGAACATCAGGGAGCCGACGGCGGCGAGCATCACGATGGGTGCGAGCTGCCAGATCCGCAGGCGTCGCTGCGGACGCAGCTCGACCTCCACCTCGGGGGTCACGTCGTCTTCGTCGGGTCCGTCAGGACTCAGCCGCGGGGCTTCTTCCCGCGGATCCTGCGTTCCCTGATCCTGCGTTCCCTGATCTGTGTTGCGAGAGCCGGCCTCCATCGCCACGCGCCCTCCCAACTCGGACTCCACTGGTCGATCGATGCTCGATGATGGCACGGTCCCGGGCACCGGATTGACGGCCTGAGCGTCCCGATGCCATCACGTGATCAGGCTGTGACCGCTCGTTCGACCAACGTCAGCGCGAGGTGCGGGAGTTCCTCCCGGTCGTCCGCCGCGCCGCTCAGCCAGTGCACGCGGGGGTCGCGGCGGAACCACGAGTCCTGGCGGCGCGCGAAGCGTTTGGTGGCGCGTACGGTCTCGGCGCGCGCCTGGTCCTCGGTGCAGTCCCCCGCGAGGGCCGACAGCACCTGCTGGTAGCCGAGCGCACGCGAGGCCGTACGGCCCTCGCGCAGGCCGCGCGCCTCCAACTCGCGCACCTCGTCGACGAGACCGGCCTCCCACATGCGGTCCACGCGCAGCGCGATGCGCTCGTCGAGTTCGGGGCGCTCCACGTCGACACCGATCTGCACGGTCTCGTACACCGCGTCATGGCCGGGCAGATTCGCGGTGAACGGCTTCCCGGTGATCTCGAACACCTCAAGGGCCCGGACGATGCGGCGCCCGTTGCTGGGGAGGATCGCCCTGCCCGCCGGCGGATCGGCGGCGGCCAGCCGGGCGTGCAGGGCGCCGGAACCACGCAGTTTCAGCTCATCCTCCAGCCGGGCGCGCACCTCGGGGTCGGTGCCGGGAAAGTCGAGGGCGTCAATGGCGCCCCGAACGTAGAGGCCGGAGCCACCGACGAGGACGGGGGTACGGCCTTCGGCGAGGAGCCGGTCGATCTCGATCCTGGCCAGCCGCTGGTACTCGGCGACGTTGGCCGCCTCGGTGACGTCCCAGATGTCGAGGAGGCGGTGCGGGACGCCGCGGCGCTCCTCGGTCGTCAGTTTGGCGGTTCCGATGTCCATCCCGCGGTAGAGCTGCATGGAGTCGGCGTTGACGACCTCACCGTCGAGTTGCCGGGCGAGATGGACGCCCAGGTCGGACTTGCCGGCCGCGGTGGGGCCGACGACGGCGATGACCCGCGGTGCGGGCGCTGCGGTACTCACGGCCCCAGTCTCGCAAACCCGGTGGCCGGTTCCCGAACGAGTTACGTGACGGGCGCCCGTCCGGGGTCGTTGGCCGTTGCGAGATTCCGGCCTCCGGTCCTCTGGCCGGTTTCCGTGGGCGGGGCGCAGGGACGCTCCGGGCGACGCGGAATTTCGCTCACACGAGTACGATATGGAGTTGATATGGGCGTTTTTGCACGGCTTCGTCGGAAGTCCAAGCGGACGGCCGAGGAGGCCCGGTCGGCCTCCCCGGCGGCCGGAGCCACCCCGGCCGAAAGCGGCGCAGACGGCACGTCCGCGGCCCCGGAGGGTTCTGAGGCTTCCCAGGGCGCACCGGATACGGTTGAGGACGGCGGCGACGGCGGCGACGGCGGCGACGGCGGTACGAACGCTGCCGAGGGTGTTGACATCCCGAAGCAGCAGACCGCAGACGAGGCGGCCGACAACGAAGCCGGCGAAGGCGCCCGTGCATGACCGGCACAGAGCCGATCGCCCCCCACCGGGGGCCCGAGGGAAGGTGACCCATGAGCTTCCTTGACTCACTGAAGGCCAAGCTGTCCCCCGCCAAGGACAGAGTCTCCGACCTCGCGCAGCAGCACGGGGGGAAGATCGGGGAGGGACTGGACAAGGCCGCGAAGACGGTCGACCAGAAGACCAAGGGCAAATACAGCGACAAGATCGAGTCCGGGACCGGAAAGGCCAAGGACGCTCTGGAGCGGATGTCGCACAAGGACGGCAAGGACGGCGGAACCGGCACCGGCACCCCGCCTTCCTCCTCTCCACCGCCGGCCTCCTGAGGCCGAGGCACGACTAGCGGCGGACGAGTCGATGACGACGGCGACGGCGACGGCCGTGGGGCGCTGAACTGCGCTTCGCGGTCGTCGCCGTCATCGTTATGTCTGGGCCCCTCCCCCTCCCCTCCCCCACCTCCCCCGCCGTCCGGTCAGGACCAGGTCGCCACGAGGTAGCCCACGCCGTACGGCGCGTCCTCGTAGAGCAGGGCGCCGTCCAGGGACGCCCCCTCGGCCGCGCCCGCGAGCACCTGCCAGCAGGGGCGGCCCGCCGCCTTCAGGTCGCTCGCCAGCGACTCGTCCAGCGCGGCGAGCGCCGCCACGTCCGCCGAGCCAAGCGCACGCGCCACCTCGGCGTCGAAGGCGGTCGCGCGCTCGTCGAGATAGCCGGGCGCCTTGAGCGTGCGGCACGCGCTGGCGTCGCCCATCACCAGCAGTGCCACGCGGTCGTCGGCCGTCGCGATGTCCTTACCGGTTTTGATACACCGCTCGGCGTCGAGAGGTTCCCGCACGCCGAACCCCTGGATCGGCGCGGTGGACCAGGCGACGTTCGCGAGCAGCCAGCCGGCGACGGCCAGCGAGGTCGGCAGTTCGTCCCCGGATCGCCCGTCGCGGTCCCCGGGCCCCACCGGCTTTCCGTCGAGCGTGACGTCGACATCGACCCCGTAACCCCGGAAGGAGCCGTACGCGCCCTGCGGATACGTCGCCAGGTCGGCCGGGCCCGCCGTCGGTCCGACGACGACCAGCCGGTCGGGCCTGGAGGCGGCGAGCACACCGAGGGCGTCGGCGCAGGCGTCGCGTGCGGCGTCGAGTTCCGCGGCGGCACCGGCGGCGACGGCGGGGACGAGCAGGGGTGGACAGGGGCACACGGCTGCGGATACGAGCATGCTGCGCAGACTAGGTCACGGGCCGTCGGCCGTCGGCGAGCGGCGGGCCGGCCCCGCCCGGCGCGGACCGGCGCGGACCGGCGCGTCACACCACCGAGCAGCCGCCGGTCGCCGCGGGCAGCGGCGGCGGGACGCCGATCGACGGCAGGCCGAGCAGTACGCCGGCGGGCTCGGGCGGAGCCGCGTTGCGCCTCTCCCACGCGTCGCCGGCGCGGGTGCGGCGTATCCGGTTCGTCGGCCCCTCGGCGAGCAGATGGTGCGGAGCCGCGTAGGTGATGCCGACGGTCACCACGTCGCCCGGGCGTACCTGCTGGTCGGGGGCGGTGAAGTGCACGAGCCGGTTGTCCGGCGCGCGGCCGGAGAGCCGGTGGGTGGCACCGTCCTTGCGGCCCTCGCCTTCGGCGACCATGACCTCAAGGGTGCGGCCGACCTGGGTCTTGTTCTCGTCCCAGGAGATCTCCTCCTGGAGCGCGACGAGGCGCATGTAGCGCTCCTGCACGATCTCCTTGGGGATCTGTCCGTCCATGTCGGCGGCGGGCGTTCCGGGGCGCTTGGAGTACTGGAAGGTGAAGGCGTTCGCGAAGCGCGCCGCGCGCACCGTGTGCATCGTCTGCTGGAAGTCCTCCTCGGTCTCGCCGGGGAAGCCGACGATGATGTCGGTGGAGATGGCGGCGTGCGGGATGGCCGCGCGCACCTTGTCGATGATGCCGAGGAAACGCTCCTGCCGGTACGAGCGGCGCATCGCCTTCAGGACGGCGTCCGAGCCGGACTGGAGCGGCATGTGCAGCTGCGGCATGACGTTGGGGGTCTCGGCCATCGCGGCGATGACGTCGTCGGTGAAGTCGCGCGGGTGCGGCGAGGTGAAGCGGACGCGCTCCAGGCCCTCGATCTTCCCGCAGGCGCGCAGGAGCTTGGAGAAGGCTTCGCGGTCGCCGATGTCGGAGCCGTACGCGTTGACGTTCTGGCCGAGCAGCGTGATCTCCGAGACGCCTTCGGCGACGAGCGCCTGGACCTCGGCGAGTACGTCGCCGGGGCGGCGGTCCTTCTCCTTGCCGCGCAGGGCCGGGACGATGCAGAAGGTGCAGGTGTTGTTGCAGCCCACGGAGATGGAGACCCACGCGGCGTAGGCGGACTCCCGGCGGGTCGGCAGCGTGGAGGGGAACGCCTCCAGCGACTCGGCGATCTCGACCTGCGCCTCTTCCTGTACGCGGGCGCGCTCCAGCAGTACGGGGAGCTTGCCGATGTTGTGCGTACCGAAGACGACGTCGACCCAGGGTGCCCTCTTGACGATGGTGTCGCGATCCTTCTGGGCGAGGCAGCCGCCGACGGCGATCTGCATGCCGGGGCGCCGGGTCTTCATCGGGGCGAGCCTGCCGAGGTTGCCGTACAGCTTGTTGTCGGCGTTCTCGCGTACGGCGCAGGTGTTGAAGACGACGACGTCGGCGTCGCCGTCGGCCCCTTCGGGGGCCCGGACATAGCCCGCGTCCTCCAGCAGACCGGACAATCGCTCGGAGTCGTGGACGTTCATCTGACACCCGTAGGTGCGTACCTCGTAGGTCCGGTCAACGCCCACTTCGTCCACCGCTCCGGCACGGTCGCTGCTACTGGTCACCCGTCAAGGGTAAGGGGGTGCCCGAGGTGGCCCCGCCAGTGGAGCCGTGCGGCCGGCGAATCCCGTCTGCCCCAGGCGTATCGGCCTCGGCGTTTCGGACAGCCCCGGGCCGCGGGCTTCCCCGGTGTCCCACGGGCGGATGTGTTCCGTGCTCCGAGCCCGCCGCGTTCCGTACGGAATCCGCTCCGGTACCGGTTTGCCCGATTGCCCCATCGATTCGCTCGCCGAATGCCCCCGCCAGGCAGTCACTCGCGGCCGTAGATTCGTCCTCATGAACAACACGACGAATCCGGTGAACCGCACCCACCAGCCCCTCCTCACCCGTGGCGGCACGGCGGAGGCCCTTACCGACGCCCCCGGCAGCGTGATCACGCTGTTCGCCGACTCGGACACCACGGGTGGCGCGCTCACCCTCAACACCGCGCGCTTCGAGGAGGGCGCCGCCGGGGCGCCCGTGCACTTTCACACCCGTGCCACCGAGTTCTTCTTCGTCGTCGACGGCACCCTCCAGGTGCTGGTCGGCGAGGAGGTGCTGACCCTGGAAAAGGGCGACTTCCTCGCCGTACCGCCGCGCACACCGCACGCCTTCGCGCCCGCCCCGGGCGCAACGGCGGAGGTTCTGGTGGGCTTCACGCCGGGGATGGACCGGTTCGACTACTACCGGCTGCTCGGGCGCGTCCACGACGGCGGGGCGACCGTGCAGGACATCAAGGACTCCTCGGAGACATACGACAACCACTACGCGCGCAGCCTGGCGTGGGAAGAGCGCGCCTGACGCCCGCCGCTTCGCACCGCTCCCGGTCGGATCAAGTCAGTCGGGCCGTGGTTGGTTTGACCACCGAAGTCGCGGGTACAGGCTGTGGGCTGCGCCCAGCGCCGGGCCTGGGGAGGTCTGAGGCGCTGGTCAACCCGGTCCCCGGACCTGCGAAGGACGTGGGACCGGGGCGCAGTCTCCGCGCCGCGGGACCCGCTGATGGCCGAGAGGATGGCTCAGAACCGTCGTTCCCGGCCATCTCCCCCGTACGGCTCGTCCGCCCCTCCCCACCCAGCCCTGGCCATGACGGCGAGTGTGCTGGCAGGATCGCCGCATGTTCCCCCTTCCGCCCCGTACGAGCCGCCGCTCCGCCTTCGTAGGAGGCGTGGCCGCTCTCGTGGTGGCCGGGCTGCTGGCGTGGTGGCTGGTGCCGCTCGGGGAGAAGACACCGAGCGGGTCCCTCAAGTTCAGTACGGGCGTGACGAGCGGTGTCTACCAGCGCTACGGGGACCTCCTCAAGGAGGATCTCGCCAAGGATCTGCCGCATGTGTCCATAGGGCTGCTGACCAGCGAGGGTTCGCAGGAGAACATCTCACGTGTGGCCACCGGGAAGGCCGACTTCACCATCGCCACGGCCGACGCGGTCGCCAAGTACCAGCGGGACGACGGGCCGGGCGCCGACCGGTTGCGGGGCGGTGCGCGGCTCTACGACGACTACGTACAGCTGATCGCCAGGAAGGACTCGGACATCAGGTCCGCGCCGGACCTGCGCGGCCAACGTGTGGGGGTGGGCCAGGAGGGTTCGGGCGTGCGGCTGATCGCCGACCGCCTGCTGGAGGCCGCCGGGCTGCATCCCACGAAGGACGTCACCGCGGTCCCGGCGGGCATCGACACCATGCCCGGCCGTCTGGAGTCGGGCGACCTCGACGCCTTCTTCTGGTCCGGCGGTCTGCCCACCGCCTCCGTACAGCAGTTGTCGGAGCGCTTCGACATACGGCTGGTGCCCCTCGACGACGCCCTCGTCGAAAAACTGCACAAGACGGCCCCGGTGGCCACCCGTTACTACCGCTCCGCGGTGATGCCGGCGGACGCGTACAAGAAGGCGCAGGACGGTACGGCGGTGCCGACGGTGGCCGTGGCGAATCTGCTGGTCACCACGGACCGGATCGACGCCGACCTGGCCGAGGGGTTCACCCGCACCGTGATCGACAGCCGTGACCGGATCGGCAAGAAGGTCCACCCGGCCCAGCTCGTGGATCTGCGGACGGCGATCTACACCGATCCGCTGCGGCTGCACGAGGGCGCGCTGCGCTACTACCGGTCGGTCAAGCCCTAGGGTCTTTCGTTTGGATCAGGCCGGATGAGGGAGCGGGGTCTGGTGCCGTGGATCGCGAGGCGGAGGAGGGAGGCATGGCGGGAGCCGTGCCTCCCCTTCCGCCGTCAACGCGGCGAGGCGCGGCACCAGGGACCGCGAGCCCGGCAAGATCCAAACGAGAGGCCCTAGGCCTGTCCGGTGGATCTTCAGGGCCCGGAACGCCGGGCTGATCCCCGAAGATCCACCGGACAGGCCCAGCGAGCGCTTGGGAGCCCTCCTCAGGAGGAGGCGGGCGACGACCTCGGGACCGTGAGCGTCACCCGCAACCCGCGCGGTTCACCGTGTTCGTACGCGATCGTCCCGCCGCCCGCCGTGAGCAGCGCCCGTGAGATGGACAGGCCGAGGCCCGATCCCTTGACGTTCTGGTGGCGGTTGCTGCGCCAGAAACGGTCGCCGATCCGGTCGATCTCGTCGTCGGACAGTCCGGGGCCCCCGTCGGTGACGGTGATGGTGGTGCGGTCGCTTCCCCCACGCGCGACTCGCACATCCACCTCGCCGCCCTCCGGTGTGAACTTCAGGGCGTTGTCCACGACGGCGTCGAGCGCGCTGGAGAGGGCGACCGGGTCCGCCCAGCCGGTGACCGCGCCGGTGCTCTCGATCAGTCGTACGCCCTTCTCCTCGGCATAAGCCCGCCACGCCGCGACGCGCTCGGACACCAGCGCCCCGACGTCGGTGAGCCGCAGATCGGCGGGGGCGTGTTCGGCGAGCGCCAGGTCCAGCAGGTCGTCGAGCACCTGCCCGAGCCGCTTGCCCTCCGTACGGACGGAGGCGATCTCCTCGTTCCCGGCGGGCAGTTCGAGGGCGAGCAGTTCGATCCGCAGCAGCAAAGCAGCAAGCGGATTGCGCAGTTGGTGCGAGGCGTCGGCGACGAACGCGCGTTGCTGTTCGAGTACGTCTTCGACGTTGTCGGCCATCTCGTTGAAGGAGTGGGCGAGCCGTCTGAGTTCCGGCGGGCCCCCGGCGGCCGCGACGCGGGATTTCATCCGGCCGGTGGCGATGTCGTGCGTGGCGGCGTCCAGGACGCGTACCGGACGCAGCACCCAGCCCGTGAGCCGGATCGCCGCGCCCACGGCGAGCAGCATGGCGGCGGCCTCGCCGGCGGCTATGTACAGCCAGCCTTCGAGGATCCGCGAACGCATCTGCCCGGTGGGCGAATCGGTCACGACGACGGCGACGACGTCCCCGTCGCGTACGACCGGCGACGCGACGATCAGGCGGCCGTGCCCCTGCCAGGGCCAGACCTGCTGGGGATCATCGCTGCGTCGCCCCAGGAGGGCCTCCTGGAAGGCCAGGCGCCCCTCCCCCGTCCGGGGCACCGTCCAGCCCTCCGGGGCCCGTGCCATGGCCTCTCCGTCGCGGTAGAAGACCCCCGCCCGGATGCCGTACACCTCGAAGTAGCGCCGCAGCTCCTCCTCCAGCATGGATCCCCGCTCGTCGGACCCGGCGCCGACGCCGGAGCCGGCGGCCCACACGTCGCCCTCGCTGACGAACTGCGCGAGCGCGGCCACGCGCGCCGTGTCGTCGATCCGGTCGACGACCACGTCCTGCTGCTGCGCCGCCGCGAGACTCACGGCGAGCGGGAAGCCGAGCGCGAGGAGCACGCCCGCCATGAGGACGATGAGCAGCGGCAGAAGTCGGGTACTCACCGGGTCCTACGGACCTTGATGGGAGGCGGGGGCGACAAGGCGGTAGCCGACGCCGCGCACGGTCTCGATCAGCGCCGGCATCCGGAGTTTGGATCGCAGGGATGCCACGTGCACTTCGAGCGTGCGGCCGGTCCCCTCCCAACTGGTGCGCCACACCTCGCTGATGATCTGTTCCCGCCGGAAGACGACGCCCGGACGCTGTGCGAGCAGAGCGAGCAGGTCGAACTCCTTACGGGTCAGCTGGACCGGGGCGTCGTCCACGGTGACGCGGCGGGTGGACAGTTCGATGGTGACCGGTCCGAGCCGCAGGGAGTCCCCGCCGCCCTGTCCGGCCTCCTCGCCGCCCACGCTGCGCCGGCTGACGGCGTGGATACGGGCGAGCAACTCCCCGGTGTCGTACGGCTTGGTCACGTAGTCGTCGGCGCCGAGGTTGAGCCCGTGGATTCGGGAGCGGACGTCGGCGCGCGCCGTCACCATGATCACCGGTGTCGCGCAGAGCTTGCGGATCTTGCCGCAGACCGCGTAGCCGTCCTGGTCGGGCAGCCCGAGGTCGAGGAGTACGACTCCGTAAGGAGACTTCGTCCCGTCGGTCACCGGGAGCAGGGCCTGAAGGGCCTCTTCGCCGCTGCGCGCGTGCGTGACCGCGAATCCGTGCCTCGTCAGTACCGCGGCGAGGGCGGCGGCGACATGGTCGTCGTCCTCGACGAGCAACAGCCTCATGGCCCCTCCTCCGTGGTGTGGCGGTCACAGTACGTACCAGGGCATCCACGCCCATGGCTGCCGCAGCAGTCAAGTCACTTCCCGTTCAGGGACAGTTTCCGTTACCCACCCGGTACGCCGAACCCGCCCTCTTCACACGGAGTGTCCGGTTGCGGCCGGATCGTTATGCTCAATTTCCCCTCAGATCTAATGACGCTGGTCGCAGTGCGTGACTAGGGTCCTCCCCAACCGAGGAGGACGGAGCAAGAAGCCGATGAGCGGAGTTTCAGTGACCAAGGACAGCGAGGACGCCGGGCCGGCGTCGGGCGACCTGGTCGTGCTGAGCAACGTCAACAAGCACTTCGGCGCGCTGCATGTGCTCCAGGACATCGATCTGACCATCGCCCGTGGCGAGGTCGTCGTCGTGATCGGACCCTCCGGGTCCGGTAAGTCCACACTGTGCCGCGCCATCAACCGTCTGGAGCCGATCGACTCCGGCAGCATTTCGCTCGACGGGAAGCCGCTGCCCGCCGAAGGCAAGGAGCTGGCCCGACTGCGCGCCGACGTCGGCATGGTCTTCCAGTCCTTCAACCTCTTCGCGCACAAGACCGTCCTGGAGAACGTCACCCTGGGGCAGATCAAGGTCCGCAAAAAGGACAAGCGGGCCGCGGACGAGTTCGCGCGAACGCTGCTCGACCGGGTCGGTGTGGCCAACCAGGCTGACAAGTACCCCGCACAGCTCTCAGGTGGCCAGCAGCAGCGCGTCGCGATCGCCCGCGCGCTGGCCATGGAGCCCAAGGTCATGCTCTTCGACGAGCCGACCTCGGCGCTCGACCCGGAGATGATCAACGAGGTGCTCGAAGTCATGCAGCAGCTCGCACGTGACGGTATGACCATGGTCGTAGTCACCCACGAGATGGGCTTCGCGCGGTCCGCCGCGAATCGGGTCGTCTTCATGGCGGACGGCCAGATCGTCGAAGAGGCGACGCCGGAGCAGTTCTTCACCAATCCTCGCAGCGACCGGGCCAAGGACTTCCTCTCGAAGATCCTGCACCACTGAGCTGCCCATAACTTTCGAGACAACGAAGGATGTTGACCATGAATCTCCGTAAAGCAGGCGCCGCTACCGCCGCCGTACTGGCCCTCTCCCTGACCGCGACCGCCTGTGGTTCCGGCGACAGCGATTCGGAGAGCGAGGGCGACGGTGGTGGCAAGAAGATCACCGTCGGTATCAAGTTCGACCAGCCCGGTATCGGGCTGAAGACCCCGGACGGTTCCTTCACCGGTTTCGATGTCGACATCGCGACGTACGTCGCCAAGGAGCTCGGCTACGAGGCGAAGGACATCGAGTGGAAGGAAACCCCGAGCGCCGACCGCGAAACCGCCCTTGAGCGCGGCGACGTGAAGTTCATCGCGGCCTCCTACTCGATCAACGACGAGCGCAAGGAGAAGGTCGACTTCGCCGGCCCGTATCTGCTCGCCCACCAGGACCTGCTGATCCGTGCCGACGACAACATCAGCAAGGGTGCGGACCTCAACGGCAAGAAGCTGTGCTCCGTGACGGGCTCGACGTCCGCGCAGAACGTGAAGGACGACTTCGCACCGAAGGCCCAGCTGAAGCAGCTCTCCACGTACTCGGAGTGCATCGACGGACTCGCCAGCGGCGCCGTCGACGCGCTGACCACCGACGACTCGATCCTCGCCGGCTACGCCTCGCAGGACCAGAACAAGGGCAAGTTCAAGCTCGCCGGCCTCAGCCTGAGCAACGAGAACTACGGCGTCGGTGTCAAGAAGGGCGACACCAAGCTGGTCGACGACATCAACGCCGCCCTGGAGAAGATGGTCTCGGACGGCGCCTGGGAGAAGGCCGTGACGGACAACTTCGGTCCGGCCGACTACAAGAACGAGCCCGCCCCGAAGATCGGCAACATCGTCAGCTGAATCAGCGGGCCGTCGGTTCGTTCGGCTCATTCGGCGCAGATGTGGCGTGCCGCCCCGTGAGGGTGGCGCGCCACGCCATCAACAAACGCGAGAGCGCGGGAGATCGTGTTCGACTTTCTTGAAGGTTACGACCTGCTCGGGGCGTTCTGGGTGACGGTGAAGCTCGCCGTCTTCTCCGGTATCGGCTCCCTCATCCTGGGCACCGTACTTGCCGCGATGCGGGTGAGCCCGGTTCCGCTGATGCGTGGATTCGGCACGGTCTACGTGAACGTGGTCCGGAACATTCCCCTCACCATCGTCATCGTCTTCGCCTCCCTCGGTCTCGCCGATGTCTTCGGTATCACTCTGGGCGCGGCCGACGACTTCGAGGTGCGGGATTTCCGGCTGGCCATTCTCGGACTGACCGCCTACACGGCCGCGTTCGTCTGTGAGGCCATCCGGTCCGGCATCAATACGGTGCCTGTCGGGCAGGCGGAGGCGGCGCGGGCCATCGGACTGAACTTCACCCAGGTCCTGTCGCTCATCGTCCTTCCGCAGGCGTTCCGCTCAGTCATCGGGCCGCTCACCAACGTGCTGATCGCCCTGACGAAGAACACGACGGTGGCCGCGGCCATCGGCGTGGCCGAAGCGGCCCTCCTGATGAAGGAGATGATCGAGAACGAGTCGCAACTCATCCTTATCTCGGCGATCTTCGCCTTCGGGTTCGTGGTCCTGACACTGCCGACCGGCCTCATCCTCGGCTGGGTCGGCAAGCGAGTGGCGGTGAAGCGATGACTTCCGTTCTGTACGACGCGCCGGGTCCCGGCGCCAAGCGGCGCAACATCATCTACTCGGTGCTCTTCGTGGTCGTCCTGGCCCTGGGCCTGTGGTGGGTCTACTCCGCCATGGAGGACAAGGGGCAGCTGGAGTGGGTGAAGTGGAGCCCCTTCACCGAGTCCCAGGCGTGGACGACGTATCTGCTGCCGGGCCTTGTCAACACCCTCAAGGCCGCGGGGCTCGCGCTCCTCATCGCGCTGCCGCTCGGAGCCCTCTTCGGCATCGCGCGGCTTTCCGACCACCGGTGGGTCAGGGTGCCGTCCAGCGTGGTCGTCGAGTTCTTCCGCGCGATCCCCGTACTGATCCTGATGGTGTTCGCGAACCAGTTCTACTCCGAGTACACCGACATCGACTCGGAGACGCGCCCGCTGTACGCGGTCGTCACCGGCCTCGTCCTGTACAACGCGTCCGTGCTGGCGGAGGTCGTCCGCGCGGGCATCCAGTCACTGCCCAAGGGGCAGACCGAGGCCGCCAAGGCGATCGGTCTGCGCAAGGGCCAGACGATGCGCACCATCCTGCTGCCGCAGTCGGTGACGGCGATGCTGCCCGCGCTGGTGAGCCAGCTCGTCGTCATCGTGAAGGACACCGCGCTCGGCGGCGCGCTGCTCAGCTTCACCGAGCTGCTCAGCGCCCGCAAGACGCTCGCCGCGAACTACGGCAACGTCATCCCTAGCTTCATCGTCGTCGCGGTGATCTTCATCCTGCTGAATCTCCTGCTCACGACGTTCGCGTCCTGGTTGGAGAAGCGGCTGCGCCGTGCCAAGAGGAGCACCGGGGCAGTCCTGACGGGGGCGAACATGGACGATCTGAGTGCTACGGGTAAGCCGATGAGCAAGACGGATCGCGCCAGCGGCCATAGCGGTGGAGGTGGCGGAGGGGGTTAGCCCCGACGGTCCCGGAGACGGGGCCGACCGACCCGACGGGGGCAGCGGCGCGCGGCGCCGCTGCCCCCGTCACTTGACGCAAGCACCCGCAGTAGGTTGCATACGTTCTGTGATCGCTCTGCGGCTTCCAACCGCCAATCGCCACCTGACCGTACGGGCCGGAGAGGTCGCGCCGTGGACCCGGTGATCGTCGTCGGCGCGGGCCCCGTGGGGCTCGCGCTCTCCCTCTGCCTCGCCACCCAGGGCGTTCCCGTCGTCGTGCTGGACGAAGGGGCGGGCAACGACGATCCGCGCCCGGCCCGTACGGCGGTCCTGCGGCCCGACACCGCCGCGCTGATGACGCGCCTCGGCTGCTCCACGCTCCGTGACGAAGGGGCCCGGTGGGTCGGTTGGCGACAACTGCGGCGCAAGCAGCAGATGCGGCAGCTGCCGCTCGGTGATACTGACGGGGTCGGTGGAGCGGGTGGGACCGGCGGTGCGGGAGTCGCCGTCGGTGACGCGGAACGGGACGACGCGGTGTTCCCGTCGCCTTTACACCTTCCCCAGCACGCCCTCACGCGCGGCCTCAGGGACGCCGTCATCCGCCACGACCTGGTGCGGCTGGTCACGAACAGCCGACTCGACTCGCTGGAGCAGGACGCCCGCGGCGTCACGGTGCACACCCGCGGCCCCGGGGCGACCTGGTGGCGCGGCAGCCATGTGGTGGGCTGCGACGGCGCCAGGTCCACCGTCCGCAAGCTCCTGGGCGTCCGTTTCCCGGGCCGTACGGCGGTGGAGCGGCACGCGGTCGCCGCGCTTAGCGTCGAACTGCCCTGGCCCGGTGAGGCCGTGCTGCACCGTCAGCCGCCGTGGCGGGGCGGCGGCCAGGAGGTGTCCGCCAGGCCGCTCAACGACGGCGTGTGGCGGCTGGACTGGCTGCTGCCCGCCCGGGGCGAGTTGGTCACGCCGGAGGCGCTGGTGGCGCGGGTACGGGACACCCTGGCCGGCTGGTGCGGCGAGACGCCGCCGTACGACCTGCTCGACACCGGCGTGTACACGCTGCACCACCGGCTCGCGCGGCGCTGGCGCGTCGGGCGGGCCTTCCTCGCCGGGGACGCCGCGCACCTGCTGGGCGCGCTGGGCACGCAGGGCCTCGACGAAGGGCTGCGGGACGCCGACAACCTGGGCTGGAAGCTGGCGCACGCCTGGCACCGCGGGGCGTCCGAGACGCTGCTCGACAGCTATCAGGCGGAACGCCGTACCGCCGTCGCCGCACGGCTGCGCGCGGCCGACCAGTCGCTGACGATACTTCGGGGCGGCGGAGGGCTGCGTACGTACCTTCCGGGTACGGCGCGCGGCCACGACACCCTGCTCGCCGACGGGCATCTGGGGCACGGGCCGCTGGGCGCGCCCCCCGCGTACCCGCACTCCCCTCTCGCGCCTCCGTACGCCGAGGCGCACACGGCGGTCGACACCCGGACGGGGGCGCCCGTCGACAACGTGCTCGTGACGGCGCCCGACGGCACGACCGTACGGCTGCGGGACCGGCTCGGCAGTGGCAACGCCCTGGTGGTGCTGGTCGCGCCGGGGACGGGCGTGTGGGACCGGCGGCACTGGCTGACCGCGGGCGTGATGCCGCGGCTCGCCGAAGCAGTCGCGGCCCTGCCGTCACCGGCGGAGCTGTTGGTCACCGAGAGCTATCCGGGAGCGTCGGCGCACTCGGTGCTGCTCGTACGGCCCGACGGGCACCTTGTCGCCGCCTTCGGCGGAGTGCGGCCCGACGAGCTGTACGCGGCGGCCGACGCCGCACGTGGGGGTGCGCCCGAGGCCTCTGCGGCACCCGACCACCCCGACCGCCCCGACCTCTCGGACCGGACCGCGAACATCAATTGACCGTCGTCGGGATCACATGGTCTACTCCGGAGCGTGACTGACACCGATGTACGCCTGTGGCGGAGGGTCCATATGGACCTGGTCCGCTACGCGGGCTGTGTGTGTCGTCCGTCCTGCTGAATTCGCCCCCTTTCTCGTAGCGCTCGTCGTGTCGGCACATGACGGCGCGCCCCCGCGAACTTCCAGGACGGTCCTCATGTCTCCCTCTCTCGACACCCCCGCGCCCGCTGCTCCGGCGTCAACCGCCGTTGCCACCCAGGGCGTTGTGCCCGTCGATGACGTCGATGCCGCGGCGCCATCGCCGGTGCCGGTGCCCTCCGGCGTACCCTCGCAGGCCGAGTTGCTCGCCTTCGTCCGGCGTACGGCGGCCGACACCGAGCTTGTCTCCACGCTCCCCCTCGATCCCGAGGGCCGCACCTGGATCCGTCTCGACGGCCCCGCCGGCAGCGAGGCGTGGATCATCAGCTGGCCGCCCGGCACCGGGACCGGCTGGCACGACCACGGTGGCTCGTACGGCGCCTTCGCCACGGCGGGCGGCGCGCTCCAGGAGGACTCGCTGGCCGCCCGGCTGCCCACCGAGGGCTGGAAGACGCTGGAGCTGGCCGAAGGGGTCGACCGGGAGCGGAAGTTGGCGTCGGGCGACGCCAGGGCGTTCGGCAGCCACCATGTGCACGAGGTGCGCAACGAGTCGGACTCGGAGCATGCCGTGTCGGTGCACGCCTACTATCCGCCGCTGCCGCTGATGCGGCGCTACAGCCGCACGGGCGCGGTGCTCCGGCTTGAGCAGGTCGAGCGTCCGCAGGAGTGGCAGTGAGCGGCGGACCGGCGGGGCGGCCCCGGCCGACTGAGCGTGGAACACCCGTGACACCTGCGGCGCCGGTGACACCCGTGGGGATCGATGAACTGCTCGACCGGGTCCGCGAAGGACTCGACCGGATCGAGGCGCGGGACGCCTTCACCGCGGCGGCGGCCGGCGCGCTGCTGGTCGACATCCGGTACGCGGAACTGCGGGATCGCGACGGAGTGATCCCCGGTGCGCTGGTCGTCGAGCGCAACGAGTTGGAGTGGCGTCTCGACCCGCAGGGCAGCCATCGGGCGGCGGAGGCCACGAGCCACGATCTGCTCGTCGTGGTGATCTGCAACGAGGGGTACGCGTCGAGTCTCGCGGCGGTCTCACTGCGCCAGTTGGGGCTGCACCGCGCGACGGACCTCGTCGGCGGCTTCCAGGCGTGGAAGGCCGAGGGGCTGCCGGTCTCGCGCGGAGCCGGTCGACCCGGCCGGGCCTGACCCGCGCCGCTCCCGATCCGGCAGGGCGCTGGCGCGAGTGTCCGTCACCCACGTCACCACGCGTCCGTACTGTCCGTCCCGGCCACCGCCCGCCGCCGGTCCGTCACCTCGATCCGATGCCCGGCCGCCCACGCGCGGGCCGGGTTTCGTTCATCGGCCCTTCGGCTGTCCTGTGCCGCCTGCTCCCCGGACCTGACCTGGCCTCAGTAGATGCCCTCGTCCAGTCCCTCCGTGTCCTCACCCTCCGCTTCCAGTGCCTGCTTGACCACCCGCAGGGCCACGCCCTGCGGATATCCCTTGCGGGCCAGCATGCCCGCGAGCCTGCGCACCCGTCTGTCGCGCTCCATGCCATGGGTGGAGCGGAGCTTGCGGGCGACCAGCTCCCGTGCGGTCGCCTCCTCCTGTTCGGAGTCGAGCTGCCCGACCGCCTCGTCGATCAGGTCGGAGTCCACACCCTTGGTGCGCAGTTCACGCGCCAGGGCGCGCCGGGCCAGGCCCCGCCCGTGGTGCCGGGACTCCACCCACGCGTCGGCGAACGCCGCGTCGTTGATCAGTCCCACGTCTTCGAAGCGGGAGAGGACTTCCGCCGCGACATCCTCGGGGATGTCGCGCTTCTCCAACGCGTCCGCCAGTTGTTTCCGGGTGTGGGCGGTCCCGGTGAGCAGGCGCAGACAGATTGCCCGCGCCCGCTCCACCGGGTCCTGGGGCGGCAGCTCCTTCTCGGCCCTCGACGAGTCGGGGCTGCCGCCCTGCCGCTCAGTTCGCCGCCTCTTCGCGTAAGGCACGGCGGCGAACTAGCTCTTTGCCGCCGCCGCCTTGGCCGACTTGGCCTTGGTGGCAGGAGCGGGCACCGTCTTCGCCACGTCGTCGGCCGGGGCACCGGCCCCACTGGCCGCGTCCGCTCCGGGCTCGGCGGTGAGTGCCTCCGGCTTGACGCCGACACCCAGCTTCTCCAGGATCTTCTTCTCGATCTCGTCGGCGAGATCGGGATTGTCCTTGAGGAAGTTGCGGGCGTTCTCCTTGCCCTGGCCGAGCTGGTCGCCCTCGTACGTGTACCAGGCGCCGGCCTTGCGGACGAAGCCCTCCTCCACGCCCATGTCGATCAGACCGCCCTCGCGGCTGATCCCTTGGCCGTAGAGGATGTCGAACTCGGCCTGCTTGAAGGGCGGCGCGACCTTGTTCTTGACGACCTTGACGCGGGTGCGGTTGCCGACGGCGTCGGTGCCGTCCTTCAACGTCTCGATACGACGGATGTCGAGCCGCACCGAGGCGTAGAACTTGAGCGCCCGGCCACCGGTCGTGGTCTCCGGCGAGCCGAACATCACGCCGATCTTCTCGCGGAGCTGGTTGATGAAGATGGCCGTGGTCTTGGACTGGTTGAGCGCACTAGTGATCTTGCGGAGCGCCTGGCTCATCAGCCGCGCCTGAAGACCCACGTGCGAGTCGCCCATCTCACCCTCGATCTCCGCACGCGGCACCAGGGCCGCGACGGAGTCGATGACGATGAGGTCGAGCGCCCCGGAGCGGACCAGCATGTCCACGATCTCCAGTGCCTGCTCGCCGTTGTCCGGCTGGGACAGCAGGAGATTGTCGATGTCGACGCCGAGCTTCTGCGCGTACTCCGGGTCGAGCGCGTGCTCGGCGTCCACGAAGGCCACCGTGCCGCCCGCCTTCTGGGCGTTCGCCACCGCGTGCAGCGTCAGTGTCGTCTTGCCGGAGGACTCCGGCCCGTACACCTCCACCACACGGCCGCGCGGGAGGCCACCCACGCCGAGCGCCACGTCGAGCGCGGTCGACCCGGTGTGGATGACCTCGATGGGCTCGTTCGGCCGCTCGCCGAGGCGCATCACCGCGCCCTTGCCGAATTGCCGTTCAATTTGGGCGAGAGCGGCGTCCAGCGCCTTCTCGCGGTCGGATCCTGCCATGGGTTCCACCCGATTTGCTTGTGTCGATCGCTTCACATCGAAGACGCTATCCCCTGCCACTGACAATGGGCCTCGACGTCCTCCCCGCCTGTGGAAAACTCCGGCTCCGGCAGACCCCGAACGGCCGGCCCGGAACCCATGAGAATGCTTGTTCGATTTTGATGTCAAGGGCATCCCGCGGGCGTGTCGCGCAGTGGGCGGGGTGCGGGAGTACGGCCGCGGCCCCGGCCACATCGCGACGGGGCGCGGCTACTCGCGTGTCCCCGCCAGCTCGACCGGCCTCGTGCGCAGGGCCGTCAGCGCGGGTACGACGGCGGCCACCACCGCCAGCACGGCGCTCGCCGCCACCATCGCCCCCAGGCTCCCCCAGGGCACGACCAGGGGCGACCGGACGGAGAGCAGCGCCAGTGCGCCCCGCAGGCCGAGGAGGTTCAGACCGGCCACGGCGGCCCCGAGGAGGGAGCCCACGGCCACGACCACCAGGGCCTCGGCCGCGACCAGGCGGAGCACCTGCGGCTTGGTCGCCCCGGTCAGCCGGAGCACCGCGAGGTCGCCGACCCGGTCGGACGTCGCCATGACCAGGGTGTTCGCCAGCGCGATCCCCGTGTACAGCAGGGCGATCCCCAGAATCAGCAGCAGCCCCAGGCGGGTGTTCTCGCTGGAACGGGGATGGCTCCGCGCCATCCACTCGTCCTTCGTGAGGACGTTCGTTTCCGTCGCCCGCCCCGCCTCGCGCAGTGCGGCGTCGACAGCGCCGGCGTCCGCACCGTCACGCAGCTTGACGTCGACGCGGTCGACCGTGGCGCCGGGGGCGTTACGCGGGGTCACATACGCACCGTTGCCGCCGGTCCCGGTCCGGAGTACCGCCACGATCCGCAGCGTCACCTCCCGCCCGTCGCCCAGCCAGACCCTGACCCGCTGCCCGACCGTCCGTGTCTCCCACTCCTCGTTGACGACGATGCCGCCGTCGTCGAGATCGGCCAGCCGGCCGGAGGTCACCGGCAGCCGGGACACCGCCGCGAGATCGGCCGGGTCCACGGCTCTGGCCTCGGAACTGACGAGGGCGACACCCTCTTCGAGCACGGTCACGGCGGTGGAGCGCGAGGCGCTCACATCCGTGCCGGGGATGCTTCGCGCCCGTGCCACGAACGGGTCGGGCAGTGCGCCCTCCTCGCCCGGCGCCGCCACCACGTAGTCGGCGGTCGTCTGTTCGGCGGCCTCGCCGGCCTTGGCCTCGCTGATCGTCGCCGTCGTACCGAGGAGGGAGGCGGCGAGCGCGACGGTGATCAGTACGGGAGCGGCGACGGCCGCCGTACGGCGCACCCCGCCGGCCGCGTTCTCCCGCGCCAGCAGGCCGGTGGCGCCCGGCAGCCGGGCGGGCAGCCAGGTGACGAGCCTCACCAGCGGTGGTACGAGCACCGGCGCGTACAGGGCGACGCCGACGATCAGCAGCATCGGCCGGGTGATGTAGGTCTTCCTCTTGAGGGCCTCGCCGGGATCGGTGGCCAGCGACCACACGAGCAGTCCGAGACCGGCCAACAGGACGAGGCCTCCGAGCAGCCAACGGCTCGGGGGCATCGCCCGGTTGTCGATCGCGGCCTCGCGCAGCGCCTCTGTGGGCTTGATCCGTCCGGCCCGCCAGGAGGACGTCAGGACGCCGGCCGTCGCCACGCACAGGCCCGTCCAGAAGGCCACATGCAGCGGCCAGGTCTGGTCGCCGATCGCGAACCAGGACGGTGCGATCTCACTGTCGACCATCCACGCGGCGAGCGGCGGCGCGCCGAAGGCGCCGAGCAGACAGCCGAACGCCGAGGCCGGTACGGCGACGAGGACCGCCTCGGCGAACACCGTCCGCCGTATCTGTCGCGGAGTGGCGCCCGCCGTACGCAGGAGGCCGAACTCGCGGCGGCGCTGGGCCACGGCGAAGGCGAAGGTCGACGCCACCACGAAGACGGAGACGAAGCAGGTGATGGCCGCCGCCGTGCCCAGCAGCGCGTTGACCGAGACCAGGGCCTCGCTGTCCCGGTCGGGGTCCGGATCGGCCCGCCGCCGGTCGTCACCGGTCAGAACCTCGATCCCGCCGGTGCCGGCCGGCCCGTCGCCGGCCGTCGCACGTACGGCCTTTCGGACGGCCGCCGCGTCCGCGTGCACCACCAACGCGTCAATACGGGGCGAGAGTTGGGCGGCCTCGGCGTCGGTGAAGAACACGGCGGTCTCGAAGTCCGTCGTGCCCACGGTGCCGACGACGGTGCGGCTGCCGGCCCCGGCCGGGGTGACGACCCCGACCCGGTCGCCGATCTCGACGCCGCCACCGGGCGCCGCGGCGACGACGATCTCCCCGGGCGCCTCGGGGGCCCGGCCCTCCATGAGCCGGTACGGTGTGGCCGCCGCGACCGACCACGGATGCCCGACCGCCCCGGCGCCGTCGGCGCCATCTCCGAAGGAGGCGTCGGCGAACGACACCGGGAAGGTCCGGTCCTCGACCGTACGGCCGAGCCGGGCGAGTTCGGCGGCCAGGCCGTCCGGCACCGCCCGCGGATCGGCGAGCCGCCGCGTACGCTCGCCGATCGGTGTGGACACCCGCAGGGTGTCGGAGGCCTTGACGACCACGGGGGCCGCCGCGAAGCGCTCCGGTCCCCGGTGCGGGGCCTCGAACGTGGCCGCGAGCGCGAGCCCGGTGGCGGCGATGAGCCCCACGCCGAGTGCGAGGGCGACGAACGATCCGGTGAAGCTGACCCAACGGGCCCGCATGCCTTGGAGTGTCAGCCTCAGCACGATGCCACCGCCAGTGCGGTCATCCGCTCGGCGACCCGGTCGGCGGTCGGCGAGTCGAGGGAGTCCCGCACCTTGCCGTCCGCCAGGAACAGCACGCGGTCCGCGTACGACGCCGCCATGGGGTCGTGCGTCACCATGATCACCGTCTGCCCCCCGTCGACCATGCCGCGCAGCAAGGTCAGGACCTCCCGGCCCGTCCGGGAGTCCAGCGCCCCGGTCGGCTCGTCGGCGAAGAGCACATCGGGTCGGGTGACCAGCGCCCTGGCGAGCGCCACGCGCTGCTGCTGGCCGCCGGAGAGCTCGCTGGGCCGGTGACCCGCGCGCTCACGCAGCCCCACCCGTTCCAGCACGTCGAGAACAGCCGCCCGTTTCGGTCTGCGGCCGGCCAGGCGCAGCGGGAGCCCGACATTCTGTTCGGCGGTGAGTGAGGGCAGCAGGTTGAACGCCTGGAAGACGAAGCCGATGCGTTCACGTCGCAGCAGGGTCAGCCTGTTCTCGCTGAGCGCGGTCAGGTCGTGCTCTCCGAGCATCACGGTCCCGCTGGTGGGCCGGTCCAGTCCGGCCGTGCACTGGAGCAGGGTGGACTTGCCCGAGCCGGAGGGTCCCATGACGGCGGTGAAGCTGCCCTTGGGTATGTCGAGGGTCACCCGGTCGAGCGCGGTCACCGCCGCCGGGCCCTTCCCGTAGGACCGGGTGACCGAACTGAGCCGGACCGCTGTGTTGTTCATGGCGACGTTGTTCACGGTGACGCTGTTCACGGGGGTGTTGTTCCAGGCGGTGTTGTTCATGGTGATCACTCAAGCCGCACCGGACACCGCGCACATCACAGCAGGAAGGCAGGTCGGGGGTGGAGCTGACTCCACCCCCGGCGGGGTGGAACGGGGCAGGTGGGGCTGTGTACGGGGCGAATGGTGGAGCTGGCTGGGTGGCCGCCCCGTACGGCACCCGCCTACCGTGCGTCCATGCACTCCCCCAGCCTCTGGCAGGCGCTCCGAGCGCC
Source organism: Streptomyces sp. NBC_01508 (assembly GCF_045040315.1). NCBI lineage: Bacteria > Bacillati > Actinomycetota > Actinomycetes > Kitasatosporales > Streptomycetaceae > Streptomyces > Streptomyces sp. NBC_01508. Next base: position 1,861,595 of record NZ_CP109419.1, read on the forward strand.
CCGTTATCTCCGCAGCAGCTGGCCGTGGCGCTCCGCGGCGTATCTGCTGAGCGGCGTGTCCGTCGGCTTGGTGACCCTGGTCTCGCTGCTCCTGCTGGTGGTCTCGGGAAGCGTGCTGGCGGTGGTCGTCATCGGCGTTCCGCTGCTGCTGATATTCGTGCTCGCGGGCATCCCGCTGGCCGCACTGGAGCGCCGCCGGCTGCGGCTGGTGGACCCCGTCGTACTGGCTGATCCGCACCGCGAGCCGGACGGTACGGGCCTGGCCGCCTGGGTCCGGGTCCGTCTCAAGGAGCCTGCCACGTGGCGGGAGTTGGGCTACGCGCTGCTGTTCGCGTTCGTGTTGTGGCCCCTGGAGGCGCTGGCCCTGGGAACGGTGCTCGTCGTCTGCGGCGGCCTGCTGGCCACACCTGTCGTCATGGCCACGGCCGGCGGGGGCGAGGAGGCCCGCGTACTGAAGGTCTGGCTGGCCGAGTCGTATCCGCAGGCGTTCGCGGCGGCGCTGATCGGTGCGCTGCTGCTTCCCGTACTGGCCTATCCGCTGGGCGTGGTGGCCGCCGGGCGCGCGGCGCTGACAAGACAACTGCTGTCCTCGCGCGACGCCTCCGTCGATTCCCGGATCCAGGAGCTCGGCCGGTCCCGGGTGCGGCTGGTGGACGCCTTCGAGGCGGAACGCCGCCGGATCGAGCGTGATCTCCACGACGGCGCGCAGCAGCGGCTGGTGGCCCTGTCGATGACGCTCGGCCTGGCGAGGCTGGAGAACCCCGGCGAGCCGCTGGGCGGCCTCCTGGCGAAGGCACACGACGAGGCGGGCACCGTGCTGGTGGAGATCAGGGAGCTGATCCGGGGCATTCACCCCCAGGTGCTCACCGACCGGGGGCTCAAGGACGCGGTCGAGGATGTCGCCGACCGGTCGACGGTGCCGGTCGACGTGCGCTTCGAGCTGCCGGGGCGGCTGCCCGAACCGGTCGAGACGGCGGCGTACTTCGCGGTCTCCGAGGCGCTGGCGAACGTCGCCAAGCACAGCGGGGCCGAGCGCGCGGAGGTGTGTGGCAAGATCGCCGACGGCGAACTGGTCGTGGAGGTCAGGGACGACGGGGCGGGCGGGGCGGACTTCTCCGGCGGCACCGGTCTGCAGGGCGTGGCGGACCGTATCTCGGTGCTCGACGGCCACCTGGTGGTCTCCAGCCCCGCCGGCGGACCCACCGTGTTCCGCCTGCGGATCCCCTGCCCGCCCGGCGACACCGGCACCGACACGGCCGCCACGGCCACCGCCCTCTCTTCCCGTACTCCCACCCGAACGAGGACCTGATGTTGCGCATCGTGCTGGCCGAGGACAGCGTGCTCCTGCGGGACGGACTCACCGCCCTGCTCGAACGTTTCGGGCACCAGGTCGTCGCCGAGGCCGGGACCGCCGACGAGCTGACCGCCGCGGTGGCCGAGCACCACCCCGACATCGTGGTGACGGATGTGCGCATGCCTCCGGGATTCTCCGACGAGGGGCTGCGGGCCGCGCTGGAGTTGCGCGAGCGACGGCCGGAGCTGCCCATCCTGGTGCTGAGCCAGTACGTGCAGCGCGCGTACGCCGAGGAGCTGCTCGACTCCTCGGACGGCACCAGCGTCGGCTACCTGCTCAAGGAACGGATCGGGCACGTCGAGGAGTTCGTCGACGCCGTCCGCCGCGTCGCCGAGGGGGCCACGGTGGTGGACCCCGAGGTCGTACGGCAGTTGCTCAGGCACCGCCGCGACCCGCTGTCGCGGCTGACGCCGCGCGAACAGGAAGTTCTGGCGCTGATGGCGGAGGGCCGGTCCAACGCGGCCGTCGCCGAGGCGTTGCACGTCAGTGAGGGGACGGTGAGCAAGCACTTCGGCAGCATCCTCACCAAACTCGACCTCTCCCTGACGGACGCGACGAACCGCCGTGTCCTGGCGGTGCTCGCCTACCTGCGCGACTGAGCTCCCCGCGAAGGGGGTGAGCGCTTCGGGGCCGTCAGGCGCCGCTCTCCGGGCGGACCGGCCGTACCCGCCGGTTGGCGCGCCGCAGCGCCCGGCGCATCCGCGCCAGCGTGCGCCCGCTGCCGCGCCGCCGGTGGCCGTGCACACGCGGGTCGTCCGTCACGTCGTAACGCTTCACGTACGCCCCGAGGAACGCCTGGAGCGTCGCGACCGCGGGGATGGCGATCAGCGCGCCGACGGCACCGAGCAGGGCCGTACCGGCGACGACCGAGCCGAAGGCCACGGCGGGGTGGATGTCGACGGTCCTGGCGGTGAGTTTGGGCTGGAGGACGTAGTTCTCGAACTGCTGGTAGATCACCACGAATCCGAGCACCCACAGCGCGTACCAGGGGTCCACGGTGAAGGCGATCAGCATCGGCAGGGCGCCGGCCAGATAGGTGCCGATGGTCGGCAGGAACTGCGAGACGAGGCCCACCCACACGGCGAGCACGGGCGCGTACGGCACCCCGAGGATTTCCAGCAGGATGTAGTGCGCGACGCCGGAGATGAGCGCCATCAGTCCGCGCGAGTAGATGTAGCCGCCGGTCTTGTCGACCGCGATCTCCCAGGCGCGCAACACCTCGGCCTGCTTGGCCGGGGGCAGGACGGAGCACACGGTGCGCCGCAGGCGCGGCCCGTCGGCGGCGAAGTAGAACGAGAACAGGAAGATCGTCAGCAGCCGGAAGAGGCCGCCGAGCACGGTGGTGGAGACGTCGAGCACGCCGCTCGCGCTGTTCTGGACGTATCTCTGCAGCCAGTCGGAGTGGAGCAGGCTGTCCTGGACGGCCACCCGTGAGAGCTCGGTGCGGAAGTTCTGGTTGATCCAGTTGATGAGGGAGTCGAGGTACTTGGGGAAGTCGTCGACGATCTCGATGATCTGTCCCGCGAGCATCGAGCCGAGCAGCACCACGAAGCCGACGCTCGCGATCAGTACGGCGAAGAAGACCAGGAAGGTGGCGAGTCCGCGCCGTATGCCGTGCGATGCCATCCGGCTGACGGCGGGCTCGACGGCCAGCGCCAGGAAGAAGGCGATCAGGACGTTGATCAACAGCCCGATGAGCTGGTGGAACGCCCAGCTGCCCAGTTGGAAGCAGGCGATGAGTGTCAGCGCGAGCACCATGGCGCGCGGCAGCCAGCGGGGCATGCGGGCCGTCTCACCGCCGTTCCCCTCCGGGGGAGGCGGCGGCGGGGCGGACGGCTGAGGTTCCTGGGCTGTTTCGTCGGTCAGTGCCACGGAGCCAGTGTCGCGTACGCGTACGTCACCGCTTGTCGGCGGGCACACCCACGGCGGCGCAGACCGCCCTCCAGACGTCCTTGGCCTCCCAGCCGGCGGCGAGGGCCTCGTGCACCGTACGGCCGCCGAGCTCCGCCATCACATGGTCGCGTGCGAAGGAGTCCGCGTACGCGGACCCGAAGTGGTCCGCCATCCGTTCCCAGAAAATCGTCAACCGCATGACCTCAGTATCCCGCTCCTGAGAGTGCAGCCGGAGCCGTCCGCCCCGCGCGGGACGCTTCGCGTCCTACGGTCGGTGGATGGCCGCGACCGCAGCATCCCAGTCGACTCCCCTCGCCCGCTCGGAGCGCTTCATGTGGCTGACGGCGCGGGTCCTCGAACAGCGCCGGTTCGCCCACCACTTCACGGGCGGCGGGGCGGAGCCCGTCGAGACCGCGCTCACCGCGTACCGCAACGAGGACGGCGGGTACGGCCACGGCCTGGATCCCGATCTGCGCGGCCCGGTGAGCCATCCGTCGCACACGGCGCACGCGCTGTCCGTACTGGACGGCGTCGGGCGCTGCGGCGGGCCCCGGGTGGAGCGGGTGTGCCGGTATCTCACGCTGGTGTCGGCGGCGGACGGGGCGCTGCCCGCGGTGGGCGCCTTGCGTGGTCCGTCCGGTGCGCCTGTGCCACCGGCGCAGGGCGAGCTGCTGGCGACCGGCCCGGTGGTGGGGCTGCTGCACCGCAACCAGGTGTGGCACGCCTGGCTGTTCCGGGCCACCGACTTCTGCTGGGCCGCCGTCGACGCGCTTCGGACGCCACCTCCTCATGAGGTCGCGGCGGCGGTCGCCTTCCTGGACGGTGTGCCGGACCGGGCACGCGCGGCCGGCGCCGCCGACCGGCTCGGACGGCTCGTACGGGAGCGGCGGATGGCGGTCCTGGATCCGGCGCGCCCCGAGGCGTACCCGGGCGCGACCGCGTACGCCGCCGGAGACCCGCCGGGCGGCGAGGCCTTCCTCCCGCACGACTACGCGTGTCTGCCCGAGTCGGTCGCCCGCCGCTGGTTCACCGACGCGGAGATGGACGGCTCGCTCCGCTCCCTGGCGCGGGCGCAGCGCGAGGACGGCGGCTGGCCACCCGGCCGGCCGGGGTGTGCGCCCGCCGGAACGGTGGAGCGGCGTCCCTTCGCGACGATCGAAGCCCTGCGGACGCTGCGGGCGTACGGCCGGGACATCGGCTGACCGAGTCAGCCGGAGTCAACCGGCGTCAACCGCCCAGGGCACGTACCCCGGCGGTGACCGCGACGGCCGCGGCGATGACGACCAGGAACGGTGCCCGCAGCACCAGCGCGAGCCCCGCCGCGGCGAGCCCGGCCACCCTGGCGTCGACGACCAGCGCACCGTCGGCGCCGCCGAAGGCCTGCTGCGCCGTGAGAGCGGCCAGCAGCGCGACGGGCAGAAGTGCGGACATTCGTTGAACGAGGGGGCGTTCCAGGGCGCCCGCCGGTACGAGCAGCCCGAGCAGCTTGACGAGATAGCAGCCGACAGCGGTCAGCGCGATGGCGATCCAGATACTCATCGGCCTGATCCCTTCCGGCGGGTGGTCCCGCGGCCCTCGAACCAGAGGACGGCGGGGGCGGCGAGCGCGGCGACGAGCACCGGCACACCGGCGGGCAGCACCGGCAGGAAGCCGAGCCCGAGAACGACCGCACCGGCGGCGACGGCGCGCTCCGTCGTGGTCCGCAGCATGGGGGCGAGCAGGGCCAGGAAGACGGCGGGGCCGGCCGCGTCGAGCCCCCAGGCGTCGGTGTCGCCGATGGCCTCGGCCCCGAGCGCGCCGAGAAGCGTGGTGAGGTTCCACAGCACGTAGAGGGTGAGCCCGGTGACGGTGAAGCCGAGGCGCACGCTGCGCCGTGTGGGCTGAGCGAGCGCGACGGCCGTCGTCTCGTCGATGACCCATTGGGCGGCGAAGGGGCGTACGAAGCGTGGCAGTGCCAGCAGTTGGGACAGGCGCAGGCCGTAGAACGTGTTCCGTACGCCGAGGAAGAAGGCACCGGCCGCGGCGGTCAGGGGGTTGCCGCCCGCCGCCAGCGCGCCGACGAGTGCGAACTGCGAGGCCCCGGTGAAGACCAGCAGGCTGAGCGCGCAGCTCTGCAGGACGGTGAGGCCCGCCCCGGCGGACGTCACGCCGAAGGCGAAGCCGGAGAGGCCGACGGCGACGCCGACGCCCAGCGCGTCGCGGACGACGGCCGAATCCGACTTCGGCTCGCCGCCGGGCTCACCGATCTGCTCACCGACCGGCTCACCGCTCTGCCCGGCTCCCGGAGCCGTACGGGCAGCCGTACCGTCGCCGCCCACGCCAGTGGCCTCCCCGTCGCCCCCGCCGTCGTTCCCGGGCCGTGGGCCGGCCCGGCCCGTCTCCGGGGCGGGGCGGGGCGCCCCGTGTGCGGCTGTCGCCGCCTCGTTCGCGGTCTCCGGGGCCGACCGGGCGGGTATCGCCGCCGTGTCGGGTCTGTCTGCTGATGCTGTCTGTTCTGCCACGTCGCAGACGCTACGGGGCGGGATCGGGCTCCGTCTTGTACGTTCTTGCGCACCGCACCGCACCGCACCGCTCGAACAAGCCGTCGCACCGCCCGCTCACGTGCCGCCCGGCGTCCGCTCCCTGCGGTACGCGCCCGGCGGCACCCCCACGATCCGGGTGAAATGCCGGTTGAGGTGCGGCTGGTCGGTGAACCCGACGAGGCCCGCCACCTCGGCCGGGGACGTCCCGGCGTCCAGCAGGTGCCGGGCCCGGCGCACCCTCGCGTCGGTGAGCCAGGTGTGCGGCGGCATGCCGTACGCGTCCCGGAAGGCCCGCAGCAGGGCGAACGGGCTGGTGCCCAGCTCGGCGGCGAGCTTCTCCAGCGACGGCGGGTCGGCCATCCGCCGCTCCAGCACGGCACGCGCCCGTGCCGCCGTCCTGGCGCCCGCGCCCCGCGCCGTACGCTGCGGCAGCGTGCCCCCGTTCAGCCGCAGGAGGCGGGTGACGGCGGCCCGCAGCAACGTGTCGGCGGCGAGTGCGTTCCCCTCGTCGGCGGCGCGCAGAACCTGGTGGACGAGGCGCACGGTGTACGGGTCGTCGACGACGGGCTCGACGAAGCCGGGGGTGCCGCGGATCCGCGTCGTCTCGGCCGCGATCTCCGCGACAAGGTCGGGCGACGGGTAGACGGCCCCGTACTGCCAGCCCTCGGGACCCTGCGCGTGACCGGTGTGCGGGGTGTCGGGGTTGACCAGCGCCAGGGAGCCGGGGCCCGCGTACTGGTCGCTGCCGCCGACGTGGAACACCTCCACACCGTTGGTGATCGCGGCGATTACGAACGTCTCGTGGGTGTGCCTGACGAAGGTCTTGTCGATGTACCTGGCCCGCAGGAGGTCGACACCGGGCAGCTCCGAGTAGCGCCAGTGCCGTGCCTGCTCCCGAGCCGCCATGCCCCCAGTCTGCACCGGCCGCGCCCTTCCCCCCATTCCGCGCCCCGTGCCGCTTCGTCCCACCCGTTTCCGCAGGTCCGGGCGATTGTCAGTGGCCGGGTGCAGGATGGAGGGATGGCCGGCACCGCACTCGACTCGTTCTCCCCCGCGACCCGCAGCTGGTTCTCGGGGGCCTTCTCCGCGCCCACTGACGCGCAGGAGGGCGCCTGGCGTGCCATCGCCGAGGGCTCGGACGTGCTGGTCGTCGCCCCGACCGGCTCCGGCAAGACCCTGGCCGCCTTCCTCGCCGCTCTGGACAAGCTGGCCTCGGTGCCCCCGCCGGCCGAGGCGCGCAAGCGCTGCCGGGTGCTGTACGTGTCCCCGCTCAAGGCCCTCGCGGTGGACGTGGAGCGCAATCTGCGCAGCCCGCTCACGGGCATCCGGCAGGAGTCCGTCCGCCTCGGACAGCCCGAGCCGGAGATCCGGGTCGGCATCCGTTCCGGCGACACCCCGGCCGCCGAGCGCCGCTCGATGGCCACCAAGCCGCCGGACATCCTGATCACCACCCCCGAGTCCCTGTTCCTGATGCTGACCTCGTCGGCGCGCGACGCGCTGGCCGGTGTCGAGACGGTGATCCTGGACGAGGTCCACGCCGTCGCGGGGACGAAGCGCGGCGCCCATCTCGCGGTCTCCCTGGAGCGGCTGGACGAGCTGCTGCCGCGCCCCGCCCGCCGTATCGGTCTGTCGGCCACGGTGCGTCCGGTGGACGAGGTCGCCCGGTATCTCTCCCCCCAGCGCAGGGTCGAGATCGTGCAGCCTCCTTCCGGGAAGCGGTTCGATCTGTCGGTGGTCGTCCCCGTCGCCGATCTGGGCGAGCTGGGAGGCTCCCCGGCCGCCGACAGCGGGGGCGGCGGCTCGGACGGCGGCGACAAGCCGTCGATCTGGCCGCACGTCGAGGAGCGGATCGCCGATCTCGTCCAGGCGCACCGTTCGACGATCGTCTTCGCCAACTCCCGCCGCCTTGCCGAGCGCCTGTGCAACAGGCTCAACGAGATCGCCTACGAACGGGCCACGGGCGAGGCCATGCCCGAGGCCCACTCCCCCGCCGAGATCATGGCCGAGTCGGGCGCCGCCAAGGGCGCCCCGCCCCTGCTGGCCCGCGCCCACCACGGCTCGGTCTCCAAGGAGCAGCGCGCCCGGGTCGAGGAGGATCTCAAGGCGGGCCGGCTGCCGGCCGTCGTGGCCACGTCCAGCCTGGAGCTGGGGATCGACATGGGCGCGGTGGATCTCGTCATCCAGGTCGAGTCGCCCCCGTCGGTGGCGTCCGGCCTCCAGCGCGTGGGGCGCGCCGGCCATCAGGTGGGCGCGGTCTCCACGGGCGTCGTCTTCCCCAAGTACCGCGGTGATCTGGTGCAGGCCGCCGTCGTCACCGAGCGGATGCGCACCGGCTCCATCGAGGCGCTGCGGATTCCCGCCAATCCGCTGGACGTGCTGGCGCAGCAGCTCGTGGCGACGGTCGCGCTCGACACCTGGCAGGCGGACGACCTGCTCGCGCTGGCCCGCCGCGCGGCGCCCTTCGCCTCGCTCCCCGAGTCGGCGTTCACCGCCGTCCTCGACATGCTCGCGGGCCGCTATCCGTCGGACGCGTTCGCGGAGCTGCGCCCTCGTGTGGTGTGGGACCGCGTGACGGGTACGGTCACGGGCCGCCCCGGTGCGCAGCGTCTCGCCGTCACTTCGGGCGGCACCATCCCCGACCGCGGCCTCTTCGGTGTGTTCCTCGCCGGGTCATCCGGTGCCGGGGCATCCGGTGCCGACAACGGCAAGGGCCGCAAGGGCGGCGGCCGGGTGGGCGAGCTGGACGAGGAGATGGTGTACGAGTCGCGGGTCGGCGACGTCTTCACACTGGGCACGACCTCGTGGCGTATCGAGGACATCACCCGCGACCAGGTGCTGGTCTCCCCCGCCCCCGGGGCGCCGGGCCGGCTGCCTTTCTGGAAGGGCGACCAACTGGGCCGTCCGCTCGAACTGGGGCGCGCGGTGGGGGCGTTCCTGCGCGAGGTGGGCGCGCTGTCCCCTCAGGACGGCCGGCTGCGGCTGACGGCGGCCGGCCTCGACGCTTGGGCGGCGGACAACGTCCTGGCGTATCTGGACGAGCAGCGCCGCGCCTGCGGCCATGTCCCGGACGACCGGACGATCCTCGTCGAGCGGTTCCGGGACGATCTGGGCGACTGGCGGGTCGTCATCCACTCTCCGTTCGGTGCCCAGGTGCACGCGCCGTGGGCGCTGGCCCTCGGCGCCCGGCTCTCCGAGCGGTACGGGATGGACGCCCAGGTCATGCACGCCGACGACGGCATCGTGCTCCGGCTGCCCGACGCCGATCTGATGGGTCTGGACCTCCTCGACCAGGACCCGATGTCGCCCGATCCGGCGTACGACAACGAGCAGGCACCGATCGGCGCCGGTGATGTCGCCTTCGACCGGGGCGAGATCGGCCAGATCGTCACCGATCAGGTGGGCGGTTCCGCGCTGTTCGCGGCCCGTTTCCGTGAGTGCGCGGCGCGCGCCCTGCTGCTGCCGCGCCGCAGTCCCGGCAAGCGCACCCCGCTCTGGCAGCAGCGCCAGCGGGCGTCCCAACTGCTCCAGGTGGCGAGCGAGTTCGGTTCGTTCCCCATCGTCCTGGAAGCCGTCCGGGAATGTCTCCAGGACGTCTTCGACGTGCCCGGTCTCACCGAGCTGATGGGCGACATCGAATCCCGCCGGGTCCGGCTGGTCGAGGTCACCACCACCGAGCCGTCCCCGTTCGCCCGTTCGCTCCTCTTCGGGTATGTCGCGCAGTTTCTGTACGAGGGCGACTCCCCCCTCGCGGAGCGGCGCGCCGCGGCCCTGTCCCTGGACTCGCGGCTGCTGGCCGAACTCCTCGGTCAGGCGGAGCTGCGCGAGCTGCTGGACGCGGACGTCCTGGAGGAGTTGGAGCGCGAGCTCCAGTGGCTCACCGACGACCGCCGTATCAAGGACGTGGAGGGCGTCGCCGACCTGCTGCGAGTCCTCGGCCCGCTCACCGACGCAGAGTTGGCGGAGCGCGGGTCCGAGCCGCGGTGGCCGGCGGATCTCGCCGCGGCCCGCCGCGCCATCCGGGTCCGGATCGGCGGCGCCGAGTTCTGGGCGGCGATCGAGGACGCGGGGAGGCTGCGTGACGCGCTGGGCACCGCCCTGCCCGTCGGCGTCCCCGAGGCGTTCACCGAGCCGGTCAAGGACCCGCTGGGCGACCTCCTGGCGCGCCACGCCCGCACGCACGGCCCGTTCACCTCCTCCGCCGCCGCCGACCGCTTCGGACTCGGCCCGGCCGTCACCGAGGGCGCGCTCCAACGCCTCGCCGCCGGCGGCCGGGTCGTCCAGGGCGAGTTCCATCCGTCCGGGATCGGCCAGGAGTGGTGCGACGCGACGGTGCTGCGCCGGCTGCGCCGCAGGTCGCTCGCCGCGCTGCGGCACGAGCTGGAGCCGGTGCCGCCCGCCGCGCTCGCCACGTTCCTGCCGCAGTGGCAGCATCTGGGCAGCCACAGCCTGCGCGGCATCGACGGACTGGCCCGCGCGATCGAGCAGTTGCAGGGCGCGCCCATCCCGGCGTCCGCGCTGGAGAAGCTGGTGCTCCCCTCCCGCGTCACGGGCTACGTGCCGACGCTGCTGGACGAGCTGACCACCACGGGCGAGGTTCTCTGGGCCGGCGCCGGCGCCCTCCCCGGCAAGGACGGCTGGATCTCCCTCCATCCGGCGGACTCCGCGCCGCTGCTGCTCCCGCCGCCGCATCCCCTTGAGCTGACGGCGCTGCACGAGTCGGTCCTCACCACCCTGTCAGGCGGCTACGGCCTGTTCTTCCGTCAGATCACCGACCAGGTGCGGGCCACCACCCACCCGGACGTCACCGATCCCCAACTGGCCGACGCCGTCTGGGACCTGGCCTGGTCGGGGCGGCTGACCAACGACACCCTGGCGCCACTGCGCTCTCTGCTCGGCTCCGGGCGTACGGCGGGCTCGACGGCCCACCGCGCCAAACGGACCGTCCCGCGCGGGCGTTACGGCACCCTCACCGCCGCGGCCCGGCCCGCCTCCCGTACGGGACCGCCGACCGTGAGCGGACGCTGGTCGCTGCTCCCTTCCCCCGACCCCGACCGCACGCGCCGCGCCCATGCCCTGGCCCGCACGCTCCTCGACCGGCATGGGGTGGTGACGCGTGGCGCTGTCGCCTCCGAAGGCATCGAGGGCGGTTTCTCGGCCGTGTACCGGGTGCTGTCCGTCTTCGAGGACAGCGGGCAGGCCCGCCGCGGCTATGTCGTCGAGGGCCTCGGCGCGGCCCAGTTCGCGATGGACGGCGCGGTGGACCGACTCCGCGCGGCCTCCACGGCCCGTGACCGCGAGGCGTCCGACCCCTCGCCCCGCGCCGTGGTCCTGGCCGCCGCCGACCCCGCCAACGCGTACGGGGCGGCGCTGCCCTGGCCGGATCCGCCCGCCGGCGCCGGCCACAAGCCGGGCCGCAAGGCGGGCTCCCTGGTCGTCCTCGTCGACGGCGCCCTGACGCTCTACATGGAACGTGGTGGCAAGACCCTCCTGGCCTGGCCGGGCGATCCGGCCGCCCTGTCCGACCCGGCGCGTACGGCCGCCGGCGTCGCCGACGACGTGGCGCTGCGAACGGCCGCCGAGGCCCTGGCAGCCGCCGCCCGTGCCGGCGCGCTCGGCACGGTCACGGTGGAGCGGGCGAACGGAGAGCAGGCGCTGAGCTCCCCGGTGGGCCGCGTCCTGGAGTCGGCGGGCTTCCACGCCACCCCGAGGGGCCTGCGTCTGCGGGCCTGACACCGTTCCGGAATCCTTCCGCCCGCGGGACCCGTTTTCGTACATCCGCGCACGCCACACCCCGTACGCCGTCCGTCCCGGGGACCGTCTCGCGCATGATGGAAACATGCCCGAAGGCGACACCGTCCTGCACACCGCCCGGCGCCTGCACACCGCCCTCGCCGGGCGGCTGCTGACCCGGTCCGACCTCCGCGTCCCCCGGTTCGCGACCTCCGACCTCACCGGCCGGACGGTCCTCGACGTCACCCCGCGCGGCAAGCATCTCCTGACCCGCGTCGAGGGCGGCCTCACCCTCCACTCACATCTGCGGATGGACGGAGCCTGGCGGGTGTACGGCGCCGACGAGCGCTGGCGCGGCGGCCCCGGCCACCAGATCCGGGCGATCCTCGGCAACGCCGAACGCACCGCCGTCGGCTACCGCCTCCCCGTGCTCGAACTCCTCCGCACGGCGGACGAGGAACGCGTGGTGGGCCATCTGGGGCCGGACCTCCTCGGGCCCGACTGGGATCCGCGGACCGCCCTGCGCAATCTGCTCGCCGACCCGGCGGTCACCATCGGGGACGCGCTGCTGGACCAGCGCAATCTCGCGGGCATCGGCAACGTCTTCCGGTGCGAGACGTGTTTCCTCATCCGCACCACTCCCTGGCTGCCCATCGGGGACCTGCCGTCTCCCGAGCGCCTGGTGACGGCCGCGAAGAGGCTCCTGGAGGCCAACCGGGACCGGTCCCGCCGTCATCTGTACGTATACGGCCGCGGCGGCCTGCCCTGTCGCCGCTGCGGCACCCCCGTCAGCAAGGCGGACGAGGCCGACCGCCCCGTCTACTGGTGTCCACGCTGCCAGTTGGGCCCCGTCCCCTGAGAACCGTCCGGATCCCCCGGTCCGTCCGGGTGGTCCGGATACCCCGCCACCGCCCCGTCGACGCCCCTGTCCCCCTCCACTGCCACGACGGCGCCCTTCCCGGGCCTCACCGACCTACGGGCCGCCGCGTGCACCGGCAGCAGGCTCAGCCCCCAGCCGCCCGCCGCCACCGCCCCCTCGATGACCCCGGCGTGCTCGGGCGCCAGAGCGAGCCGCAGTACGGCCCACCACCAGAGCCCGCCGAGAGCGAGAACCGGCAGAAGGATCCGTCGCCGTGCCATGGCCGCCTCCTCAGACCGACGCTAGACCGGCCCGCGTATCCGGCGGAAGGGCGCATCGGAGGCGTGCACGGCGCATATCCGGCCGCCGCCGAGGCACACCGCCCGAACCATCCGCACCGGAGTCACGCCGCCCTACGCACTCTCCGCCTGGAACATCCAGTGGTGCTGTCCCGGACTAGCCTTTGAGCTGGGAAACAACCGCATCGGACCTCCTGGATTCCGGAAACCTTCCGCCCTTCGCAGAAGAATCCGTTCGACCTTCTTCGGCAGTCTCACCCGGCAGAGCCCATGCCGCATCCAGAACATCCCGCGTCTTCTCCTCGGCGGCGGCGAAGAGGTGGCTGTACGTCCGCATGGTCGTCATCACGTCCTTGTGCCCGAGGCGCATCTGGACGACCTTGGGGTTCTCGCCACCCGCGATGAGGACCGAGGCGTAGTGGTGCCGCAGCTCGTGCCAGTGCCGCGGCTTCACTCCGGCGTGCCTGCACGTCGCCTTGATCGCGTAGTCGATGGTGGCCTCACCGATCAGCCCGGCGGCCGGCATGGTAAAGACGAGCCCCGCGCCGGGCCCGGACCCGGCCGGCGGATACTCCGCTGCGTACGCCGCGAGGAGGTCGACGGCGCGCTGCGACAGGGGCAGGGCCCTGCGCCCTGCGCCGGTCTTCAGCGCGTCGAAGTACATCCCCTTCCCTTTCTCGTACACGAGCTGCTGATCTACCAGCATGGTGCGCCGCAGGAAGTCGATCTGCGACAAGCGCAGTCCGCGCAACTCCCCCGACCGGAGGCCGGTGAGCGCAGTCAGCTCGACCATCGCGGCCCACCGCGGGTGGTAGGCGGCAGCGATGAGCTGCCGCACTTCGGTCACGTCCGGCGGCTGCACTGCTGACACGACGAGGGTGGGCGCCGGTATGCGCTCGAACGGCGACACGGGGATGACGCGGTCGATGACCGCGAGGTGGAACACGCCCCTGACGTACCTGGCTACGCGGTTCGGGTAGCTGCCGCTGAGGTTGTACTTGGTGGTGAGGAGCTTCTGCCACGCCCCGGCCTCGGACGGTTTGATGGACCGCATCTCTCGCTGTCCCCACTCTGGGAACAGGTATCGGCGTAGCGCTCCCAGATACTCGATCTCGGAGCGGCCGATGATGGACTGCGCGGGCAGCCACGTGTCGCGGGCGAAGCGTTCGACGATGACTTCGCCGGCCTTCGGGTCGATCCACGAGCCGGCGAGCTTGGCCGCTTCCTTCTTGACGATCTCCCGCTCGGCTTCGGGGATGGTGCGCCACAGGCTGGTGCGTTCCTTGCCGTCTGGCCCGTCGTAGCGGGCCTGCCAGCGTTTGCCTTTCCCGTGGGCGGCTGAGGCGACTTGGCCTTTGTGCTGGCCGCACTCGGCTTCGTCCGGGCCAGGTCGGGTCTTGTGCCAGCGGTCAGCTACGTACCCCATGAAGTGCCCCTATGGCGTGCCCTGCGTCCATGCCCGTGGCCAGCAGCGCCCAGGTGGCCTGGGTGCGGAGCCGGTTGTCGGTGCTGACGCGGTCGTTGACGACGGCGACGGTGCGGCCGTCGATCTGGCAGGTGAAAGCGGCCACTCTCGGGCCGAGTGCGGCAGTGATGATCGTCGTCGTTGCCATGCGGACCCCGTTCATCCTCCGGGGCATCAGCGGCCCGGAGGATGAGGATAGGCGTGTGACCGCTTGGTGACTATGAGTCCGCACGATTCGGTTCCGGTTGTACGCCATCCGTCTCGGCAATGAACCCTTGTTTCCGCAGTTCGTCCAACGCGATCTTCGTGGCGGCGCGAATCTCCGCGGCGGGAGTGCCACTCATGGCGCGGACCATCGCGGTGGTAATGATCCCCGCGACGGCTTCCTCCCGGAGTTGCCGCCGCACGGGCACGTCCTGCCATCCGGCGCCCGGCGGGGCCGCGCCGTCGAGTACGGCGTCGACTGCGCCCTCTGGCCAGCCGAGCGCCGCCGCGACCTTCCCGATGCTGGGGGGCATGCGCGCCTTGGGGACGGTGCCAGCCTCGGCATCCTGGACGGCTCGGGCGGATACGTCGGCGAGGTTACCGAGGTCGGCGAGGGTGAGGCCGCCGTGGGTGCGTGCGGAGCGGAGCGCTTGGCCGAGCCGTGCCCACGCTTTGGGGTCCCTGGTCATGGGGGGCGACCTCTCTCCCTCTGTGCCCTATGCACGCAACGGCGCGCAACGATCAGCAACAGAGACAGCGTAAGGGCACCCTCCCTTCCGCGCGAGAGCAGGCCGGATACATGGCCTGAATGGTGTACGCGCGGTCACCGAGCGGATACGAAACGAATCGTCTCCACGCATCCCCTTGCATCCCTGCCGTTCGTTGCCTATCGTTGCCGTCATGAAAGCCGATGGGCAGGGAATCCGGAAACGACGCGAAACGAGCGGGCGCGGGCTACGAAAGTTCGCAGCCATCGCCGGCCTGTCCGCGTCGCATGTATCCCGCATCGAGCGGGACCTGACGGAGCCCCAGCCTGAAGCTCTCGCCCGTATCGCTGCCGCACTCGCATGCAGCATCGAGGATCTGCGACCGGAAACGAACGGAGACGACGATGCCCACCGACGACCAGTCGCCGTGGATGACGACGAAGGAAGTCGCGGCGCTCATTCGTAAGACGCCGCACGCCGTACGCCAGATGCGCCACCGAGGTCTCGCCCCGAAGGGGATGCGCGTCGGCCGGGACGTGCTCTACCACCGCGACGCGGTGGCCGCCTGGCTGACCAAGCGGACCGCTGGTGACGCGCTGGCTCAGCGCGCGGCCTGACGAAAGCGGGGCCGCCCGGACCATGCCCGGTCCCGACAGCCCCTCCGGCAGTACCTCAACCACTCAAGAAATCGAGGACACCGTGAAGACCATTCTTCCACCGGCCAACGCGCCGACCAACTTCCCGAGCGGGGACCGGCGTACGGCGCGTGTCGCGCTCCCGGCCCGCCGCCCGTCGACCACTGCGGAGCTGCTCCGTGCCGGCGGCCGGGTGCTCGCTTTCGTCGGGTTGTACCAGGGCGACTTCGTGCCGGACCCGTTCGACCGTGAGATGTCGGCGACGGAGGTCCCGCACTACATGCGGCCCATGAGCATCGTGGCCGCGCTGAAGTGCGCGGCGACCGGGGACCCGCACCGGACGACGCTGCTGGCGGACGCCGCGATCGGGTATCTGGCGCTGCGGCTGATGGTTGACGGGGAGTTGGGTCCGGAGGACGGGGACATCGACTCGCTGGAGTTGCATGTCGACGCGTGGGGCGACCTTGAGGGTCGTACGGCGGAGTCGGCCTGCTGCGCGCTGTACGCGGCTGCGGATGTGGCCGAGGTGACGGTATGAACGTCAAGCGTGTGAGCGCAGCGGCGGACGTGATCTGCGCCGCGATGAAGAACGGGAAGGCGCTGCCGCTGTCGTGGGCGGCGGCGTTGGAGTCGGCGGGCCTGCTTCAGTCACCTGAGTCCGCCGACGAGTTGCAGCAGTTGAAGGCCCGGGTCGCCGAGCTGGAGGCGCAGCGGGACCGCCGTCGTGGCCGTCTCGTCGCGCTTCAGAACGACGCGCTGAACATGCGGGGGTTGCTCTCCCCGAACGGTGAGGCACGAAAAGTGCCGTTCCCGCTGGGCAACACACTCACCCCGGCTGTCGACTGGCTGATCGGACGTGTCGCCGAGCTGGAGGCGTTGAAGCCCGCACGGTTCCAGGACTGCCGGGTCTGCGGCGCGGGCTACGAGTACGGGCAGGCGTGTGCTGCCTGCGCGTTCAACGAGCGCATGGTCGCCGAGCGGGTGGCCCGGGGCGAGTTGGCCGAGCAGCGCCACCTCATGGACTCGTTGGACCACGACTTCGAGGTGCTGCCCGTACGGCGGTCGGTGCCCCTGTCGGAGATGCAGCGCATGTCCGGTGACCCGCTCGGCGATACCCCGGCGGTGCCAAGTGACTGCCCGTGAAGACCTGTTGGACGCCTACGGGCGGGCCGGGACGGCTCCACTCGGGACGATGGCGGACCTGCACCAGGCGCTCGCCGCGATCCGCGCCGAGGCGCTGACCGAGGCCGCTGACGATCTCCTCAGCGCGTGCCCCGAGCACGGCGATTCGGACGAGGCGTGGATGGACTGCCCGTGCGAGTACGCCGACGAGCTGCGCCGCACGGCGGACCTGATCGCGGGCGGTGCCTCGTGACGACGTTCCTGATCGCCCTGTCCGCGACCGCGTTGTGGCTCGGCCTGTGCGCTGCCGCGTTCCGCGCCCCGGCCACCATCCACGCCACCATCCTGCTGCTGCGCCGCCACGGAGGCCGCCATGCCCGCTGACCTGCCTGCCGAGTTCTACGAGATCCACACCGAGGTCACGGTCGTCCTGCCCGCGCCGGGCGCGAGGGACCTGACAGACCCGGTCACCGGCCGCACCGTCATCCCGGAGCGCGTCGAGCTGCACGCCGGCCGCATCGTCACCCCGGACGGGGAGCGGGAGTGGGTGCACGTCAGCGTCCACGGGCCACGCCGCCTCAAGTCCCGTGCCCCCGGACAGGAAATCTCGTCCCTCGGCTGGGACGCAGCGCGGCCGAACCGCCCCGGCGGCACATGTGCTCACCGCCCGGCCTGGCTGACCGACTTGATCGCCGCGCACCTGCCCGAGGGCTGGGCCCCGTCGCTGATTGAGCTTTCGAGGAGCACGTCCAATGTCTGAGCCCATCACCGTGGCTGGTCCCACCCCGAGCACCAGGCCACCGTTGTCCGTACGGCTCCGCTCCGACTGGCTGCGCGCGATCTTCCGCGTCGACCTGATCCGCCAGCACACCCTGATCGGCCTCGTCCAGCACTGGGCCGAGCCGCAGGCCCGCGACGAGGTTGTGGACCAGCTCGACGCGCTCGCCGAAGCCGTCCGCTTCCCCCGTGAGGGCGAGTTGGACGCGCTCACGGAGGCCGTGGAGGACGCGGCGGCAATGGACACCGCCGAAGTGGAGATCGGGCTCGCCGACGCGCTGCGGCTGCGGGACGAACTCGACACGGTGATCGAGCGGTTGTCGCGGTTCAACCCGCAGCGGCTCGCGGCGGTCCCGGCGCAGCAGGAGAGGCGGGCGTCATGAGCGCCCGCGAGGACTCCGCTGCCGAGCGCCGCCGCGAGCACATCGTCGCCAGCCTGCGCGAGGCGGCAGCCATGTACGAGGGCGACGCCCGCGCCTACCTCGCCGAGCACGACACGGCCCACCGGGCCGAGACCCTGGCCGAGCTGGACCGGGTCCGCGCCGAGCGGACGGCAACGCGCAGCACCTCGCCCCTGCCGCTGGGCTGGACGCGGCAACTCGACCCCGGCGACCTGCACTCGCTGGTCTCCGAACTGTCGGCCGCGCTGCTGGGCTACTGGCACAACGACCCCGACACCCTGGTGCTGGACCGTGTGCAGGCAGTGCTGATCGAGCACCAGCGGCAGGCGGCCGAAGCCGAGCAGGCCGCCGCCACGGAGAAGGCCAGCACCGAGGTGCCGACGGCCACTCCCCAGCCCGAGACCGAACCCATCCCCCTGCGCTGGGGCCTGGACGACGTGATGTACGGCGACGACGACACCACCACACTCCTGCTGTCCGGACCCGGCGGTGAGCCGTACGAGCTGGAACTGGACCCCGAGCGGACCACCGCGCTGCGCGACGCGCTCGCCGGGCCCGAGCAGCCCCAGGCGGGCGTCGAACCGGCCGCCACTCCCGACGACGCAAGCGCCCCGCCGTACGACGTGCTCGACGGGGAGATCAGCATCACCGGCTACCCGCCGATCACCCTCTCCGGCTGGCGGCTCACCGAACTGGCCCCGGACTTCTACGGGCAGGCCTACATGCAGATCGGCGGGTGGCTCCCCAAGGGCTGGCCGTCCGAGGACACCCCGGTCGGCACGCACCAGATGGCGTACGCCCACCTCCACGGGCGCGCGGTACCGCGCGACATCAACGTGCAGGTGGAGTCGAAGGGCTTCGGCGAACCGCGCCGCTTCCTGACGATCCAGTGGCGCAAGGACGGTGCCTGATGACCGCCCTCACCCACCGGCAGACCCGGCTCCTCGCTGAGATCCGCAGGCCGGACAGCCCCGAGGTGTGGTCCACCGGCCCCGTCGAAGACCTGTACCGCACCTGGCACATCCGCACCCCGCGCCACGAGGCCCGCCGCGACCTCGCATGCCTCGCCGACGCCGGCCACCTCACCCGCCACGGCGACGACACCGGACGCCGCTACCGCCTCAACACCCAGAAGGACGGCGACCGATGACCACCGACACCCGGCGCAGCTACCTCGCCGCCGCCATAAGAGCAGACGGCCGCCCCGTCACCACCGAGCACGCCGTCCAGCTCCTCAACGGATCCCCCTGGGCCACCGGGCGGAACACCGTCCGCAAGGGCCTGCGCTCCCTCGCCAAAGCCGAGGTCCTCGTCGCCACCGACATCAACGGGCGCCGCACGTACACGCTCAACGCCCAGGAAGCGGGCGCCTGATGACCGACACCGTGCTGGCCGGGGCCACCACCGCCCCGGCCGCCGGCCGACGGGTCACACCCACCGGCCGCCTCATCCTCCCCGCCGACGCCGACCGCGCCCACTGGCTCACCGCCCGCCGTCAAGGCATCGGCTCCTCCGACATGGCCGCCGTCCTCGGCATCAGCCGATACGGCAACGCCCTCTCCGTCTGGCACGACAAAACCGGCGGCCTCCCCCTCGAAAGCGACGACTCCGAACCCGCCCTCTGGGGCCGGGCCATCGAAGACACCGTCGCCCGCGAGTGGGCCCGCCGAAACCGGTCCGTCGTCCGCCGCGTCGGCCTCGTCGCGAACGTCGACCGCCCGTGGCAGATGTGCACCCTCGACCGCCGCGTCCTCGAATGCCCCCTGGCCGACGGCCGCGAGAAGTGCGCCGTCGAGATCAAGTGCCGGACCGCGTTCAAGGCCGGGCAGTTCCGCAAAGGGGTCGCGGACGACGTCCTCGTCCAGACCCTGTGGCAGGCCGACGTGTGCGGCTACGACCACATCCACGCCGCGGTCCTGATCGGCGGAAACGACTACCGGCAATTCGTCGTACGCCCGGCAGACCATGAGCAGTTGGTCGCTGACCTGCGTACGGCCGGGGCGCTGGCGTGGCAGCAGATCATCGACCGCCGCCCGCCCGCCGTCGCGGCGGACGCCGACCCGGACGTCCTCCTCGACCTGTACGAGCAGCTCTACCGCGACCGCACGGGGGCCCTCGACATCACCCGCGACGTCGACACGCAGGAAGCCGTCGCCGACTACCTCGACGCCCACAACGACCTCACCGCGGCCGAGAAGCGGAAGAAGGCGGCGAAGGCCCGCATCCTCTCCGGCCTCGGCGGCGCCGAATCCGCGGTCGTCCTGGACCGCACGTTCGTGTCGCTCGACGAGCAGTCCCGCGAGTGGACGGACACCGCCCGGCTGGCTGAGCGCTGGCCCGAGGCGTACGCGGACTGCGTGGAGGACCGCACGTCGCGCCGCTTGACCATTCCCCGCGCCATCCGTGAGGAGCACAACGCATGAGCAAGATCGCAGAGCGGGCCGCATCTGCGGCTGGCCGCACCCTGAAAACTGACGAGCTCCTCGACGAGCTGGCCGCCGAACGGGAAGCCGAGCACACAGCCCCGGCGCCGGACCCGATGGCCGACTACGAGCCCGGGGACAACGACCCCGACATGGTGCCCGTCCACATCGCGTGGCTGAGGGTCCGCAAGGACGTCCGCGGCATCGCCAAGCGCGAGCAGTACAACGGCGGCGGCACCCGCTTCAACTTCCGCGGCGTGGACACCGTCGTCAACACCTTCGGCCCGGTCACGCTGCGGCACGGCGTCAGCGTCCTGCCGATCCGGGTCGACGCCGAATACCGCGACACCACCACCAGCAAGGGCAACAAGATGCGCGAGTGCACCGTGCGCGTCTCGTGGCTCATCGTCGGCCCGAAGGGCGACACCCTGGCGCTCCAGACGCAGGGCGAGGCGCTCGACTCGGCGGACAAGGGCACCGCGAAGGCGCAGTCCGTGGCGCTGCGCGTGCTCCTGCTGACCGGCGGCCTGACGCCGACTCATGACAGGGACCCGGACGCCGATCGCATCGAGCGGGGCGAGGCTCCGGTCCGGTCTGCCGTCCAGTACCTCGACGAAATCACCCACCCGCAGACCAGCGCCGGGCGCCTCCGGCAGATCCACTACGAGTTGAGGCAGTCGAATCAGCTCGGTGTGCTGATGACGAACGAGGTCGGCGACGAGGAACGCGCAGGCGACATGGTCGTCCGCATCGGCAAGGAGCGCGCTGCCGGGGGTAACCAGTGACCTGGCACCTCGGCCGCATGTGCGGCTTCGACATCGAGAGCACCGGGCCCGACCCGCTCACCGCGCGGATCGTCACCGCCTGCATCGTCCAGTGCGGCGGCGACCAGCCCGTCGTCTCCGCAACCTGGCTCTCCGACGTGGACGGCCAGCCGATCCCCGACGAAGCCGCCGCCATCCACGGCATCACGACCGAGCGCGCGCAGAAGGAAGGCGCCCCGCTCCGCGAGGTCGTCGGCGAACTCCTCGCCGGGCTCACCCAGGTCATCGTCTCTGGGGTGCCGGTTGTTGCGATGAACGCCCGCTACGACCTCACCCTGCTAGACCGGGAGGCCGAACGGTACGGGCTCGACCCGCTCCCGGCCGGGCCGGTGATCGATCCGTTCGTCATCGACAAGCACGCCGACAAGTACCGGCGCGGCTCCCGGAAGCTGACTGCCCTGTGCGAGCACTACGCCGTGCCGATCGGTGACGCCCACCAGGCCGACGCCGACGCGATCGCCGCGTGCCGCGTCGCCTGGCGGCAGGGCACCCGGTACGCCCCGCTCGCTGCGATGGGTCTGGAGCAGTTGCACCGCGCGCAGGTCGAGTGGGCCGCCGAGCAGGCCGCGTCTCTTCAGGAGTACTTCCGGAAGAAGGACCCGTCGGCGGTCGTCGAGGGCGCGTGGCCGCTGATCCCCCGCCAGCGCACGGGCGGTGAGGGCTGATGTTCGGCACCCGCAAGCGGCGTCGGATCGCCGAACTCGAAGCCCGAGTCGAGCGGTTCGTGGAGCAACTGGCCGAAGCGCGCGAAGACGCTGCGGCCGGCATGGGCGCCTCGAAGCGCACCTGCCAGCGCAACGTCCACCTTTCCAACCAGCTCGACACCGTCCGCGCGCAGCTCACCGCGCAGACCCGCCGCGCGGACCAGCTCCAGGCCCGGCTCGACGACGCCGTCGGCATCAACACCCCCGACGTCGACTCAGGCGCCCTGTGGCAGCAGCGCCGTACCGACAAGCCGAAGCCCGGCCCGATCGGAGCACCCCAGTGACCACCTTGTTCGACCAGACCCCCGCGGCCGGGCTGCCCACCACCCGCCCGGCCGCGGTGACCCCCCTTGTGCTGGGGATCGACCCCAGCCTCACCTCCCTCGGAATCGCCGGCGCCGACTGGGCCGACGCCCTCCGCCCGAAGAAACTCCGTGGCCACGCCCGCATCGCCTGGCTCCTCAACGAGGTCAAGGACCACGTCAAGAACGCCGACCTCGTCGTCATCGAAGGCCCCTCGTACGGACACGGCGCGATGGCCGGACACCACGAGATGGCCGGCCTGTGGTGGGCCATCACCCAAGCCCTGTGGACCCGGCGTATCCCGTACGCGGTGTGCCCTCCGGCGCAGCGCGCCATGTACGCCACAGGGAAGGGCAACGCGGGCAAGGGCGAAGTCCGCGACGGTGTGGCGACGTTGTTCGGCATCTCGTGTGAGGGGCCCGGCCGGTACGACCAGGCCGACGCCGCGAGCATGGCGCATCTCGGGCTCCACTGGCTCGGCTACCCAACCGTGGTCGTCCCGGCGCTGCACGCGAGGGCGATCGACGGCGTGCGCTGGCCGACCACACCCGTGGCGGTGGCTCGGTGAACGAGACCGCCGCCGCCTGGGTGCGCAGCAACGCCTGGTCGCCTGCCGTACATGCCGAGGCCAAACACCCCGGCAGCATCCTCGGCCTCTGCCTGTGCCTCCAGCAGTTCATCACCGCCAGCTGCCACGGCGGCAACCACGACTGCTCCGAAGTCGTGGCGTTCGCTGCGGAAACCGTCCTCATCGGCACCGCCGGGTGGGTCTACGACCGGACAACCCAGCCGACCGGAGCGCCGGTGTCCCTGTGGCTCGGCGACCGGATCTGCGTGCAGCGCTGCGGCTGCACGTGCCACGGCAACCCGCCCTCTGCCCCGGCGCCCGCCGAACTGCCGGTGCAACTCGACCTGTTCGGGGTGAGCGCATGAAGGTCCGAGCCGACGTCACACAGCTCCTGCGCCAAGGCCACACCAACCTCGCCGTGGCCCGCGCAACCGGCGCCACGCCCAAGACCGTCGCCGCCTACCGCCGCGCGCTCGGCATCCCACCCACGCCGCCCGGCCGACCCACCAACAGCACCCTCAAGTCCCGCTTCCAGGCGCGCACCGAGCCCCTGCCCGGCGGCCACATGCGGTGGACCGGATCCACCACCAGCCGCGGCACACCCACCGTCCGCTACGGCAAACAGCACTGGTCCGGTCTCCGCATGGCGTTCGCCCTGCGCTGGGATCGCGAACCCGTCGGACACGTCCTCCCGGGCTGCGACATGCCGCGCTGCGTGGCACCGGATCACGTGCAGGACCAGCAGCAGCGCGACCAACTGAACGAGACCTTCGCGGCGATCTTCGGAAACGAGGTGGCGTCATGAACCCCAACCTCACCAGGCCCACCCACAACTGGCACGAAGCAGCCGCCTGCGCCCGCCCCGGCACCGAAGACGTGTTCTTCCCCGACGGCAAGCACAACACCGCCCAACGCGCCCTCGAAATCTGCGCCACCTGCCCCCTGGCCACCGCCGTCGCGTGCCTCACCGACGCGCTGGCCACCGAAGGCGCCTGCGTCGCCGGCCGCGAAGGCATCCGCGGCGGCACCACCCGCCACACCCGGCAGAAGCTCTACGACCGCATCACCAACTCCGACCGGCCGGCCGCCGACCTCATCGCCGAAGCCGTCACCACCTCGGCGGCCCGCGTGACCGCGCTGCCCAGGACCCTCCGGGACGCGTACGAACGCCGCGTCGTCCCCGGCGAGGGCGGCCACGTGAAGTGGAACCGCCGCACCACGAGCGTCACGTTCCAGGGGAAGTTCTACAGCGCCATGGCCCTGGCGTTCACCGTCGGCCACGGGCGCGCCCCGACGGGCTCGTGCGCGCAGCGTGCGGTGTCCGCGGGTGCGTCGCTCCCGAGCACCTGGTCGACGGGGCAATGCGCAAGGCCGCCGCGTGACCGGCCAGCGGCAGGAGGTCATGGCCGCCCTCTTCGTCGACATGGGCGTGTTCGCGTCCGACCGGTGGGTCCGTGAGCCCCGCGCGAAGTACGAGTGCGTTCGCTGCCAGACCACCGAAGGCCCCGTCAAAGGCGCCGACCGCGTAGCCGAGTTCGTGGCCCGCATCCGCACAGACCACCCCGCCAACAACTGCACCGCCAACCAGCAAGGAGCACACGCCGCATGACCGACATCAAGTTCGACTCCAAAGTCCTCGAAGGCGTCGCAGAGTCCCTCGAAGACCACGCCGACAACATGTTCACCCAGCGCAAAGGCCGCTGGATGGCCGTCGTCGAACTCGCCCACGTCGAGCGCACCGAACCCGGCCCCGACGAGGAGAAAAGCCCCTCGGTGAAGATGCGCATCGTCGCCGTCGAAGTCGCCGCCGACGGCTTCAGCGACGAACGCCTCCGCGAAGTCCAGCGCGGCCTCTACCGACTCCGCACCAGCGGCGGAACCCTCGACGGCGAACTCGACCCCGACGTGCAGCAGGCCCGCGACGTCCTGCGCCACGGCTCCGGACTCCTCACCGGCAGCAGTACCTGATGGGCCGGCCCCGCACGCCGAGCACGGTCGCCACGAAGTGCCCGTCGTGCGGGGCCCCGCTCCACCGCGAGCTGGTCGGCCACACCGCCGCCCTCATGGTCACCGCGGACCTGACCCCGCTCACCCCCGAGGAGCAGGCCACCATCCGCGGCCCGAACCGCCTCATCTGGTGCTACCGCCAACCGAAGTGGGGCACCCCGCGCCTCATCTGGACCGGCCGCTGGCACCCCTCGGACTGCCCGCACCAGCACGTCGCAGACCACGCCTGCAACGGCCCACCACCGGCCGCCCCGCCGCAGCCCGCCACCCTCTTCTGAACCTGGAGCCCACGTGGAGAACGTCCGCCGCCTGACGAACGACCAGGCGGATCCGCGCGGCCCCGAACCCGAGTACATCGACGCCGAACGCGACGTCCTCGGCGGGTGCATGCACCACCCCCGCCACATCCCCGGCGTCCGAGCCACCCTCACAGGCGGCGACTTCTCCCAGCCCGCCCACGAGTTGGTGTGGGACGCGCTCCTGCACCTCTACGACAACGGCCAGCCCACCACCCCCCTCGCCATCCGCATCGAGCTGGAGAAGCGCAAACACCTCACCCGCGCGGGCGGCACCAGCTACATCACCCGCCTTGCCGACCACGCCGGCGGCGGTGAGCCCGAGTACTTTGCCGAGCAGGTCCGCGCACAGGCCGACCTCCGTCGTGAGGCCGACCTCGGCCGCCGCATCGTCCAGCGCGCCACCGCTCCGGATGCCGAACCCGGCGGCGCTGTCACCTTCATCGACGACTACCTCCAGCTCCAGGCCGAGCGCGCCGCCGGCCGCTCCGGAGACCCCGTCGACCGCATGCTCGCCGAACTCCTCGACGCCAGCAGCCTCGACAACATGCCCGCCCTCGAACCGCTGGTGGGCGACCTCCTCCACCTCGACAGCCTGGCCCGCATCATTGGCCCTTCCGGGCACATGAAGTCGTTCGTCACCATCGACATCGCCGGACACGTCGGCACCGGCATGAAGTGGCACGGCCAGCACGTCAAGCAGGGCACCGTCGTCTACCTCGTCGCCGAAGGCGCCCGCGGCATCCGCAAGAGAGTCCGCGCCTGGGAGAAGCACTACGGGCTGAAGATGGACAACGTCCTCTTCCTCCCGCGCCCCGTCCAGACACGCGGTGACGAATGGGACACCCTCATCGAGGCCATGCGCCGCCTGGAGCCCGCGCTCATCGTCATCGACACCCAGGCCCGCGTGTCCGTCGGGGTCGAAGAGAACTCCAACACCGAGTTGGGGATCGTCGTCGAGCGCATCGAAGACCTCCGCCGCGCCACCGCCGCCTGCGTCCTCGTCGTCCACCACACCGGCCACATCGGCGAACACGGCCGCGGTGCCTCCGCCGCCAAGGGCGCCCTCCAGTCCGAACTCCACGTCAGCAAGAAGGGCGACAACGCCCGCAACGTCATCGTCACGATGAAGGTCGGCAAGCAGAAAGACGACGAGCAGGGCGCCGACCTCCAGTTCGGGCTCAAGGTCGTCGACCTCGACGGCGAGGCCAAGGCTGACGGAAGCCCCGTCACTTCAGTGGTCCTCAAATCCCTCGACCTCTCCGACCGCGGCCCGCTGCCTGGCACCGCCGAGTGGATCGCCCAGCAACTCGACCAGGCCGGCGTCCCTGCGGCGTACGGACGCGAGCGCCTGCGGTCCGAATGCGTGCAGCGCGGCATCGCCGTACGCAACGACCTCCTTGCTGACGTTGCCCGCATCCGTAAGGCCCGGGGACAGGTCGGGGACAGGTCTGACCTGGGCTTTTCCCAGACGCATCTTGTTGACCCTCATCCCGACCGCCCCACGCACCCCACAAACCCGGACAACACCGGGCAGGACACCCCGTCAAACCTGTCCCCGGACCTGTCCCCGACCAAAACAACCCAACCTGTCCCCAAGATCAGGACAGGTACAAAAGAAACCCCAGGTCAAACCTGTCCCGGACAGGTCGGGGACAGCACGGGACAGGCCGTAGAACCACCTGTCCCCTCCCCCCTCCTCCTAGGGGAGGGACAGGTGGGACAGCCCACCCCCCTCTGCACCGTCTGCCACGAACCCCTCCACGGCTACCGACTCGACCGCGGATACGACACCTGCCTCAAATGCGACCCCACCACCGGCAGCCACCCCAACCCCGCCGCCTGAACCCCGGGAGACCTCATGCCCATCCGCCCCGCCCCGATCGTCCGCACCTTCCACCGCGACAGCGGCTGGGTCCTCCCCGACTACACCGACCTCGCCGACTGCACCACCAACCACCACCGGGCCCAGGACGGCCGGCCCCTCTGCACCGACACCGCCGTCTGGAAGGTCGTCGAAGACCACGGCATGCACTTGACGATCGGCTTCTACTGCGACGCCGACCTGCCCGCCGAGCACCGCTGCGACGCCGCCTGACCAACCACACCCCGCCTACACAGGAGCACGCCGTGATTGCTGCCGACATCCACATCGACCTCCACGACCTCACCGAGACCGACCTGGACGAGATCCAGGCCCGCATCGAGGAAGCCGTCGCCCCGTGGAAAGGGACCGTCACCGTCGACCGCCGCGAGTACTGACCAACCACACCCCGACCCAACAGGAGAAACCCGTGCGTATCACCATCGACCTCCCCGAGATCACCATCGACCCGTCCGACGACGGAGGCCGCG
Source organism: Streptomyces sp. NBC_01508 (assembly GCF_045040315.1). Lineage (NCBI taxonomy): Bacteria > Bacillati > Actinomycetota > Actinomycetes > Kitasatosporales > Streptomycetaceae > Streptomyces > Streptomyces sp. NBC_01508. Next base: position 1,888,824 of record NZ_CP109419.1, read on the forward strand.
ACACCGACGGCGCCCCGCACGGCCTGCCGGACTGCCCGCACTGCCGTGCCGAGTACGACGGGCGCATGGTCAAGACCACCGACGGCCTGGTCCACGAGCGCTGCCTCACCGGCTGGCTCGCCCGCCGCGACGAACGCGACGCCTGGAAGGTGCTCGCCGCTCACGTCGCGAAGTTCCCGTCCCGCCAGTCGGCGTCCGCCGTGCGCGCCGTCGTCCGGGCGCTGCTCGACATGCAGCCCACTGCCCGCAGTTGACCCCCGCCGCGATCCGGTTCTCGCCGGCCCGCGCCCAAGAAGGAGCAGCACATGACCGACCTCAGCCCCGCCTCGCAGAAGCTGCTGCGGGAGATCGCCAAGTACGACACCGGCGCCGGCGTTCGCTTCAGGCATGCCCCTCGCGCCCGGTTCTCCCACCCGAACACGCTCGCCGTGTACAACGCCCGCACGTTCTACCCGCTGACCGGGCACGGCCTGGTGGACGACGACGGCGGCGAGTCGCCGGTCCGCATTACCGAGGCCGGCCGGAAGCTGGCGGCCGAGCTGGAGGCGAAGCACACGGCGGAGCAGGTCCGGAAGAAGGCCCGGCCGAAGCAGTCCGTGGACGGGGCTGCCGCACGGCTCCTGCTGCGGGAGATCGCCAAGCATGACGGGTCGCTGGTCTACGACGACGGTCTGCGTCGGGCCTGGCGGGTCGCCTCTCGCGACGGGCACCGGGCGTCCATTGGTACCTGGCTGGCGCTGGAGAAGGCCGGCTACATCCGCACTGAGCGGGTGTCGAGCATCGGTGGCCAGCGCGTGACCGTGACGGCCCTCGGCCGTGAGCGCCTCGCCCCGTGACCTCCGCTGTACGCCCGGCCGGGGGCTATCCGGCCGGGCGCCTTGGCAGTCCACCATCCCGACCCTGAGGAGATCAACATGAGCACCGAGTACGAGTGCCGCGCGAACACCCCGTGCGGCCACCAGATCGACGAGCACGACGTGTCCGGCTGCGCCGACGGGTGCGGCTGCACCTGGATGCCGCAGCGTGTGGCCGAGCCGCAGCCGGGCGGTGAGCCGCCGTTCACCGCCGCGTCCGGGGTGCAGCCCGCCGCCCGGCCTGTGCCCGACACCGAGCGGCGCGCCCGGTACGCCCGGTGGGACGCGGCGATGCGGGAGACCCAGCTCGGCTACGCGGTCGGCGACATCCGCGTCCAGGACGCCGTCACCAACGGCATGGCCGTGGCGGACGAGGAGCAGCGGGACCAGCGCGCCTACGCGGCCAGTCTGGAGCAGCGGATCATCGACATGGGTGGGCACCAGGCCGCAGCAGCCGACCTCGCGGCCGAGATCGCCCGCCTGCGTGCCGAGCTGGGGAAGGCCCGCGCCACCACGCTGACCGAAGCCGAGCGCCAGTTTCTCACCTTCGCCCTGGACCTCGCTGGCGACGAGATGGCCTCACGTGGCGACGAGTTCACCGACGAGGACCGGGCCGCGCTGGGCAAGTTCCGCCGCATGGCCGCCGCCGGGTCCGGTGGGCAGGCCGAGGCGCAGCCCGCGACGACCCAGCTCTCGTACCGGCTGGAGCACCGACGCCCCAGCGATCCCGTCTGGCAGCGGAACACCCCCGGCATCGGGGCCAACTGGTCCTGGCAGAGCCGGGAGAAGGCCGACCAGCGGCTGGCCGAGGCGCGCGACCGGTGGCCGGACCACGAGCACCGCCTCGTCACCATCACCACCACCGTGACCGAGACCGCGGCCGACGTGGACGGGGCGCAGCAGAAGTGACCGCCGCCCCGTACTACGCCGACGAGCAGGTGACCCTCCTCCTCGGCGACGCCTTGGAACAGCTCACGACCCTGCCGGACGGATCGGCCGACTGCATCGTCACCAGCCCGCCCTACTTTGGGCTCCGCGACTACGGCACCCCCGGCCAGTACGGGCTGGAGGCCACCCCGGCCGAGTACGTGGAGACGATGCGCGGCCTGTTCGCCGAAGCCCGCCGCGTCCTCGCCGACGACGGGACGCTGTGGCTCAACCTCGGCGACTCGTACTACAGCGGCAAGGGCGAACCGACGCAGCCGGACGAGAAGAACGCAGCCCGCCGCATGGGCAAACGCACCCTAGATGGGCCGTCGTGGGGTCTGCCCCGGAAGAACCTGCTCGGCATCCCGTGGCGCGTGGCGTTCGCGTTGCAGGACGACGGGTGGCTGCTCCGGAACGAAATTATCTGGCACAAGCCGAACGCCATGCCCGAGTCCGTCAGAGACCGGCTGTCGTCCCGGCACGAGCACCTGTTCTTGTTCACCAAGTCGGCCCGGTACGCGTTCGACCTGGACCCGATCCGTGAGCCGCACGCTCCCAGTACGTTGCGGCCGACCACGGCTCGTGTCGGTTACGCGGTCCCTGGCCAGACCCTCAACGTGAAATCGCGGCCGGTGGGCGACGTGGGCCGAAACCCCGGCGACGTGTGGTCGATCAACACCCGCCCGTTCCCCGCTGCGCACTTCGCGACGTTCCCCATCGACCTGCCGCTGCGCTGCATCAAAGCCGGGTGCCGTCCCGGCGGAACCGTCCTTGATCCGTTCTCCGGCTCGGGCACCACGGGCGCGGCGGCCCGTCAGCTCGGCCGGAAGTACATCGGCATCGACCTCAACCCCGCCTACCACGACCTTGCCGTGCCTCGGTTCGCGCAGGGCGTCCTCGACTTCGGAGAGACCGCCTGACCGGGTGTGGCGCGCCCTGACCCCACGGGGCGCGCCACACGCCCGTCTCCCACCCGAACACCCGCCCGACCACCCCCAGCCGCACCCAGCCGCACCGAGACCGCCACAGACCCGCACAACGCCACGGAGGACCACGATGGACGGACCAGCAGAAGACCTACGGCAGCAGGTGAAAGCCGCCCTGCACACGGCAGGCATAAGCCAGGCCCAAGCCGCCCGCGACCTCAACCTCAGCACCAAACACATGAGCCACATGCTCACCGGCCGCGCCACCCTCACCCTCGACTGGGCCGGCCGGCTCCTTGCCCTCTGCGGCATGCGCCTCGTCGTCTCGATCGCACTCACCCCGCAGGAGACCCGATGACCACGCCCGCCGACAGCCCGTTCGTGCCCAAGGGAGAGCCCCGGTTCGACAGCGGCCAGTCCTGCGGCTACAAGCCGTCCGGAGCGCCCGAGGACTGCGGGAAACCCGCGACGTGGCACGTCATGTGGGACGGCGAGCTGGACAACAGCCTCACCTGCGACGAGCACATGACCCTGATCCAACAGCGCTGGGTGTACGACGACCGGCACCCCGTCGTAGCGGACTGCACCATGCCCGGGGCGCTCTGGTCCTACCCCGAAAAGCGCTGCGAGTTCCCGACCGACGAGCCCGCCCTCACGGTGGCCCGGCAGATCAACGGCACGCCGTGACCGCGCCCATCGCGTACCTCGTCATCCCGCTGCTGCTCCTCGCCGCGTGCGCCGTCCTGATCGCCCTCCTCACGGCCGACCGGCGCGAGCGTCGGACCGCAGCACGCCGAGCCGAACGGCTCGCCCGACCCGGCACCGCACGCGAAGACCAGCTCGCCCTGCAACTCGCCGACGCACGGGCGCAGATCCGCCGGCTCCAGGCCGCGCTCGCCGCACAGAAAGGCCACGCCGCATGACCCGCCTGTCCGTCAACGACATCACCAGCGACCAACTCGACGCCCTGTACGAGCGGATCGCCGAGCTGGAGAACGACGCCGCGATCCGCGCCGAGGTCGACGCCAAGACAGACGAACACCTCAACGACGCGCACGAGGTCGCCCGCTACTTCAAGGCGCTGGCCGAGCGAGCGCAGGCGTGGGGCGAGCAGCACCGCGACCGGGCCAACCGGTACCGAGCCCGCACCGACGCCGTCCGTACCGAGTGCGACGCCGTCTTCGCCGAGTCAGCCAGCTCGACATCAGTCGCCCTCATGGGCCGCCGAGTAGCGGCCACCCGCATCCGGGCCGCGCTCCAGACCATCAGCCACGACACCCCGGTCCCCGACGACCCGCGCGTCACCGCTCTCGACCGCGTCATGAAGCTCGCCGCTGTGTGGGACGACGCGCCCGACCCCCTCGCCCAAGCCATGGCCCGCGACCTCCGCACCGCGATCAACGGACCGAAGGAGAACTGACCGTGGACCTCTACCTGATGCGTACCGACCCCGTGCAGGAGATCGCCGCCGAGCCCGCCGCCCTCGACGCGCTGACCGCTGCCCTGTCCCCGCACACCCAACCCCCGCAGGCCGCGCCCGACTTGATCGCCCACCACGCCGTCCACGGGTTCGGCTGGCCCCTCGTGCCCGACCCGGCACTCCCGCCCGGCATCGTCCACTGCCGGCCCGCGCCGACGGCCAGACTCAGCGAGGCCGAGATGGAGGACATCAAGGCGCGGTGGTTGGCCATGTACGGCGGTCGTCCGGGGGTCGCGCACCCGGTGGTTGAGGTGCGAGAGGAGCAGACGTGATCCGGGACCCAGATGCCCTGCGCATCGTCTGGCTGTTCGGCAAGCCCTACTGGTGGGCGCGCACCGAGGGGCGGCTCACCCTCCAACCCGCCACCTGGATCAAGGAGCAGCCCGATGCCTGACCTCCACACCTGGATCACCGAACAGGTCGCCCGCGTCGAACGAGCAGCCAACAACCACCAACAGCCCTCACCCAACTGGGAGTACGACCCCTGCGTCCGCGAGATCCGAGACCTCACCAACAGCGGCACCGTGGCCAACGTCTACCGCGGCGGCACCGGCGAGCACATCGCGCTGCATGACCCGGCCGCCGTGCTGCGCCGCTGTGAAGCCGACCGGAAAATCCTTGAAGAGCACAAGCCCAGACAGGACAGCTGGTACGACCACTACGCCTGCGAAGGCTGCGGCTACGACGGCGCCTACTGCTCCGAACCCAACACCCAGCACGTCAACGACTGCCCCACCCTGCTCGCCCTCGCCGAGGGCTACGGGCTGACGCAGGAGCAGCGCGCCACGTTGGCCCGGCCGGAAGCTGAGCGCGCCAAGCCCAGTCCCGGACCCGGTATGCCGGACGTACTCGCGCAGCAGATGATCCGTATCGGGCTGGCCACGGTGCCGGCCGGGCTGCGCGGGCCAAATTGGAAGCCGCGCAGGTGAGTGAACCGGTGCCGTTTCTGTCATGCTGAGGGTGACGGCGCAGCGCCCAGGGGGCGTTGTCCGATCGAGCCGTCAACTGCGCTGGGGTCGCGACCTGGTGTTCGCCGTACGCCCGCCCCGTCCAATATCCGGGGCGGGCGTTCGTGCGTCTCAGTCCAGTACGCCGAGTTCCTTGTCTGGCTCACACCGATCGCAGGGGGGCACCCCACCGCGGGTGAGCGCCTCGATCGCCTGCTCCCGGGTGATGGCCAGCATGAAGAACGGGTTCCAGCACGCCGAGGTGTGGACCATTTTTGGCTTCCCGCGTTCCCCGGCCTGGACTGCCCAGTCTGGGTCAGGTGGGGGCGGCCGGCGGCGGGCGTGCTCGGCGGCGAGCCGTTCGGCGTCGGCGATCCACCGGTCCGTACGCGCGAGGTCGGTGGCTTGGACGCGGCGCAGGAAGCGGAGTGCGCGTAGGCGCTCCTCCGGAGTGGATTCGGACACGCGTTCGATTGTAGGTGGCACGCACCCGAGCAGCGCTACCCCCACCCCGGCGCTTCACCAACCCACAGTCGAGCGATCGAGAGCACCCTCTCCCGGTCGCCGACGCTCAACGCCAGGTAGCTCTCAACCAGCTCTCGGCACTCGCGACTTCCATCCCACGGTGCTCCAATCCCCATGAACTGGCGGCCGGCCGCACCCTGCACCACCGTCAGGTGCGTGTCGAGGCCGATGGCCAGAGCCCGCAACTGGGCCACATTCGGTGGTATCACGTCGAGACACCGCTCCAACCGGTGGAGCAGCGCATGCTTCCACAACGGGTCGTCGTCACCCTCGGGGTCGACACAACGCTCGGCGAGCCGCCGCAGACTGAGCCCCAGCTGCTCCCGGCGTTCCCGTACCAGTTGACTCAACTCCGCAGCCGCCAGCTCATCCATGGCCGCTATCCTGCCCCGCCCGGACGTGTACGGGATGCCCTATTCCGCCCCGCGTCCGGCTGTCTCCCCGCTACCGTCCAGGACGTGCCGTACACCTACCGCTGCGAGACCTGCGCCGTCACCGCCCCGCGTCGGTCCGACACGTACGAGGCCGAGGCCGACCGCCGGCAGCACCGAGCCGCCGCCCACTACGGACTGGCCCCGGATGGGGACGGGATTCTGGAGACGCCGGGCTGGGTGTCCACCGCGCTGCGCATTGCGGCCGGCGGGATCGCGGAGTACGCACGGAGAGCCGCCCGGAAGGCGCGCTCGCGGGAGGAGCCGCCGGAGCACTGGCGGCAGGCCGTGCTGCTCCTCGCGGTCGGCGTCGGGGTGCTGGTGCTCCTCGGCATGCTCGTACGCGCCGTCACCGGCACATAGGCGTGGCGAAACACTGAGACCCCAACCGTCGGTGGGGGTCTCAGTCGTGCGTGGGCTACGGGCGCCACGCCTCCTGGTAGTCAGGGTGATCGGCGTACTCGGCGGCGAGCAGGCGCAGCGTTCGACATGGCCACTTCGTCCACTGGCAGTCGTGAAGGCGGTCGCCGATGGCCCAGCTCTCGGTGTCGTGTTCAACCACGATGGCCCGCTTGGCTTCGATGCCGCGCAGCACCCGCGCCGGGTCGTGGCGGGCGATGTGCTGGTACTGCGGAACTCCGAGCGTGCGCACGGTCGGCAGGATCTGTGCGCCGTCGTCGTCCTCAACGAACGTGTCACCGTTCCCGGTTTCGCGAGTCGTCCAGCGGCCCGTCGTCTCTTGTGTCGCTTCGGATGCGAGCGCCGCCTCCTCGTCGTACCGGGCCCGGAGGAACTGCACCAGCTCATCCACCGCCGGTCTCCTTCTTCGGCCGGCTCTTCCCCGAGCCCGAGTAGCCCTTCGCAATGTCCTGCACCGTACTGAAGTTGATCTCTAGATCCGCGCCAACCGTGCGCAGCGAAGCACCCGGCCGCGCAAGCAGCTCCCGCACGGCCTCCTGCCGCGCCTCCTTCAACGCCTTGTTCTGACCCGGCAGGGCCTTCAGCACCTCGCCCAGGGCGCGCGCCCGCTCGGTCGGGTCGGCGATCTTCTTGAGCGCGTCAATGGCATCGAACACCCGCTGCGCCTCCTCGGTCACACCCGGCCCCTTCTCTCGGGCGGGCCACTGGCCAAAGTGTAGGGGATTCCCCTACAGTGCTGGAAGTGGCACCGCGCTGCTGATGTGAAAAGCCCCCGGCCCGGCGCTGCGAACGCCATACGGGCCGGGGGCGACCCACCCCAACTCTCACGAAAGGGCAGGCCATGAGCCACCCTAGCTACCCCACCCAGGCTGGCGAAGCCCTGCGGCAGATCCAGGCGCAGCCGTCGTACGCGTCGCAGATCCTCCTCACCACCGCCGCAGTCCTCCGCATCCAGTCCGAACGCACCCTCCACCCCCGCGTGCTCGACATCGCGTTGGGTTTCGCCGCCGACGCGATCGTCGGGGAACTGCCGGTGGCCGTCCAGCTCAACTCCCTGGACCGGGCCCGCGCCGCACTGCCCGACGTCAGCGACACCGTGACGCACGGCGAATACGCGCTGCGCCTCGACGCGACTGCGAGGACCGTCTGATGAGCCGGCAGACCCGCCACGCACTCACCGCCCTGGCCGCCGCCACCCCCAGCCGCCGCCGCACCATCGCGGACGCCGCCGAGGCGTACCTGTCCCAGGTCAACCGCCGGGCCATGCCGGTCGGGTACGGCATCCCGATCGCCGACGACCGGGCGAACCGGGCCGACGCCTACCACATGCGAGGCGGCGACACGCTTACCCGGATGCTCGGGATCGGCTGCCGCCCGACCGACGCCACCCTGCCCGGTACCGCCCGTGCCGTGCTGGCCGAGCTCGACGCCCCGGTCCAGCGGCTCACCGTCGCGGCCACCGCGAGCGGGCAGCCCGACCTGGTGGCCGTCCTGTGGCTGGCCACCGCCGTGAGGGCCGTCTGATGGCCGCCGAGTCGACCCCGGTCACCGCCGGCATGCGTATCCGCGTCACCCGCACACGGCCCGACGGGCATGTTCAGTTCGTCAAGACTGGCCTTGTCCTCAGCGTCCACACCAGCGGCACCGGCTTCCCCTTCCCGTACGTCGAGGACGCCGTCACCGGCAAGCGCGCGTGCATCACCGGCGACGAGCAGATCGCCGCCGACATGCCGGGCTGGACCCAAACCACCGAGGCCCTCGACGCCGGGCGGGTGCGCTGATGGCTGCCGACCCGCACCCGATCGTGGACGCCCCCGCGACCGTCGCCGCGTGCCAGGCCGACAGGGACGCCGCGCAGGGCCAGGGTGCCGCGAACAACCAGTTGGCCGAAGCCCGCACCGAGGGCAACAACGCCGGAGGCAACCGCTGATGCGTGCCCTGTACCTCCTCGCGATCGTCTGGCCGCTGATCCTCGGCGCCTACCTCCTCGCCCGCTGATGCTCACCACGCCGCTCGCCCGCTGGGGCTTCACCGTCCTGGCGGGCCTGGCCGTCGCCACCGGCCAGCCCGTTCCCGCGCTGCTCTGCGCAGCACTCGCCTACACCGCCTGGAAGGCACCACGACGATGAACACCCCCGGACAGCCGGACAGCGCGCCCGGTCACCGCCTGCCCGGTGTCCGCTACCGCACCGAGACACGACAGCGCTCCGTCATCCACGCCGTGAACGGAGATCCGGAGGAGATCGAACAGGACTACCAGGTCCTCATTCCCGTCCCGCCCCGGGACTGGGACCGCATCGTCATGACCGCCGTCACCGCCGTCGCCGCGGGCCTACTCGCCATCGCGATCGTCTGGTCCGTCGCCAGCATCGGCGATCTCCTCGCCCGCGCCGTTGTCGCACCGATCGCCTACCTCGCAGCCTCGGCGTTCGCCCTCGTCTGGGTGTCCTGCATGGCGCTGGAGTGGCTGGCCCGGTATAACGCCGACCGCGCGGCCGGCTCGCGCAACGCCGGGAATGTTGCCCTGGTCCTCGACATGGCGGCCGTCGCCACGCACGGGCACCTGGAGGACTCCCTGTACGTCGGACTCGCGGGCGCCGCTGTGTCCGCCGTCGCGAAGTACATGTGGTCCACCGTCATGAAGGCGCAGGCGCGCCCGCTCCCGGAACTGACCCGCCGCTGGCTTACCAAGCGCGAGGCCAACATCACCGCCCGGCTTGCCCTCGGCGCACAGCTCCGCACCCTGGCCCGAGTCGAAGGACAGGCCGCCGTGTACGCCCCGCCCGCGATCCCCGCAGGCCACCGGGACACCACGGCGGACACGCCCGGACACGACGCCCGGACAGTGCTGTCCGCTGTCCTAGCCGCGTCCGCGACCATGCCGGACGCCACACCAGCGGACATCGTGGCGCAGCTCGCCGCCGCCCGGATCATCACGGACACGGACACCGTCCAGGACATCCTCGACGCGGACACGGACATCCGCCCGGACACGACGGACAGCAGGTCACAGCCCCGTGTCCGGACGATCGCCCCGGCCGGACAGTCAATCGCGGACACCGTCCGGACAGCCCTCGCGTCCGGCATCACGGACAAGTCCGCTGTCCTCTCCTACGTCCGGAAGATCCACGGACAGGACGTCACTGCGGACACCGTCGCCCGGACACGCCGTCGCGTCGAACCGGACGCCTCGTGAGCACCGGGCAGGGCGCCGACGAGCACCGCATCCGCCACCTCCTGCGCCGCTACGGAGTCGGCCCGCACGCACACCACCCCGGAGACGCCATGGCCACCGAGCCCATCACCCCGTCCCGCATCATCCCCGCCGGCCAGCCCCTGCCCACCCCACCCAGCTACGGGCCCCCGCCCGCACCACCCCCACCGCCGGACTGGTGGACCCGGCTCCCCGCACCGCCCGCACCCCGGCCGCCGGTTACACCTCCCGCGCCGCCGCCGACGATTCACGTGCAGGTCGATGTCCACCTCGACGACTGGCTGCCCGTCCCCGCAGAGCCCGAGCCCGGACCCCCGTGGTGGACCCGTTGCCGCCCCGGATACAACGCCGCCCTGATCGTGCTGGGGTTCCCGCTCACCATGTGGTGGGCCGACGTACTGGCCGCCGCACGCGAAGACATCAGCCTCGCCGGGGCCTGGGTCATCGCCCTCATCCCCCTCACCATCTGCGCGTTCGCCGACAACGTGTACCGCATCGCCGCAGCCGGAGCGGACCCCGACCTGTGGGCGCCGAAGATCCGCGCGGCCGTGGCGCGCCTCCTCCTGTGGTCCGTACTCCTCGCCACCCTCCTCGCCCTGCCGCTCTCCACCCTCATCTACACCCTCACCGGAGTGAAGCCGTGACCACCACCACGCTGGCCGCCGGGCTCGACGGCATGACCAGCGCCACCCTCACCTCAGCCGGACTCGCCCTCGGCGTCGCCCTCCTAATCGTCGAGCACGTCACCTGGTGGCGCGGCGGAGGAGGCGCAGCGGCCGGCGGAAAGGGCAAAGGCGGCCCTGTCCAGGCGGGCGGTAAGGCCAAAGACCCCATGGCTCTGGTCCCGTTCTGGTTCGGCGTCAGCTTCGGCACCCTGATGGTTGCCTGCCCGGCCGGGCTCCTCGGCTACGCCTCCGGGTTCCTGCGCTGGGGCGGCAACGGCGTCGGTGGCCTGGCCATGGGCTGGATGACGGGGCAGGACGCGGCGACGATCGCGTCCGCGTCCGCCCCGGCGCTGGACGGGAACGGTGCGCTGGTGGTGACGGTGCTGGTCATCGTCCTGTTCCTGCTCCGGAAGAAGTTCGCCAAGGTCGTCAAGGGCCGGTTCAAGAAGGGCGTCTTCACCGGGGTTCTGATCACCATCGGCACGGGTCTGTTCGCGATCGTCGGCGACCTCGTCGTCCCCGGGGCCAACTCGATCGGTGCCTGGGCGATGGATGCGGTCGTCACCGGCAGTCTGGACGCGCTGGTATGAGCACCGCACCGAGCACCGCCGAGTGGTGCCGCGAAGCCGTACGCCGCGTCGGACGCGGGTCCGGGCGCCTGTGCACGCTCCTCGCCCGCCGGACCGTCAGCAAGGGGCGCAGCACCGGACGGACCTGGTGGGCGGGCATCAGGGGCTGGCTGGGGGAGTCGTCCGGACTCGGCTGGCTGATGCGCGTCGTCGTCCTGATCGTGGGCGCCCTGATCCTGCGGAAGCTCGTGATCAGCATCGCGGCCGGGCTCGCACACCGGGCCGACTCCGGGCGCTGGCTGCTGTGGCCGCTGGCGATCGTGTGGATCGTCGCCGCGTACCGCATCGGCCGCAAGGACTGGGAGCCGAAGGAACCGCAGGAGAAGGCCGCCGAGCCCGAGTCCGAAGAGGACGCTGCCCCTCGTACGGACGGCCCCGAGCAGCCTGCCCCGGCGCCGGAGGAGACCCGCGGGCCCGCGCCGGAAGCGCACCGCCCGTCGTACACAGCGCTCAGCGATGCGGTCGCGCGGTTCGGTACGCCGCACGCCCACATCACGGTCCTCGCCGCGGTCCTGGGCACCACCGGGGAGCGCGTCCGGGAAGCCCTCGCCCTGCACGACATCCCCGTCGAGCCGGTACGCATGCGCGGCCGGGGCTCCTCAACCGGCGTCCGCGGCGACCACTTCCCGGCCCCTCCCCGCGCCCAGGAGACCCCTTCTGACGGTGTTGTTGCCGCAGGTCAGCCCACCAACGACAACAACAACAACGGTCCGAGAGTGGACCGTTCCGAGTGGGGCGTCACGATCACCGACCCCAAGGACACACACCGCCGGCACGAGGTGCCGCGCGCCTCCTGAACCCCCGCGGCGGCCGCCACCCGCCAAGACATCGGCCGCCGCGGGTCACCCATCCCGAGAGACAGGAACCCCGATCATGGCACTCCCCAAGACCATGTCCATCGACGAGCTGCGCCGGAAGAACGAGCAGAGCCAGCGGGCCGCGAAGAAAGCCACCGCGCCCGCGCCGAAGCGAGGATGATGGACGATATGAGCCAGCCCGTGAACCTGACCAAGAGCCCGGCGTCCGACCCGTACGCCCCGCTGCGGAAGACCCTGGATCAGCTGCGGACCGGCGCCCGCGCCGTCCTCGAAGGCCCCGCACTCCGTGAGGCAGGCGCCAGCATCCAAAGCTTCGCCGACGGGTTCCGGCCCCGTCCCTGACGGATCAGCCCCTCCCGGCCAGGCCCCGATCGCACCGCGCGGTCGGGGCCTTTTCGTGCCCGCGCCCACAATTGGCCCACGCACAGGCGGGCAGACACTCACTGATGGATGGGCCAATCGCCTACCCTGACACCTGAAGGGAGGCATCCATGGCGGCTTTCAACCCGGACCAGCCCCGCAGCGGCAAAGGCCGGTTCGAGTACACGCTCACCGGCGCCGAGCGCGACCGTGACGCCGCGAAGCTGCGCGAGCAGGGACTCACCTACCAAGCCATCGCTGACCAACTGGGCTTCTGCGACAAGGGCGAAGCCCACCACGCAGTGCGCCGCGTCCTCACCGCCACCGTCCGCGAAGCCGGTGAAGCGCTGCGCGACCTTGAAGACGCCCGCCTCGACGCCGAACTGGTCCGCCTCAACGAACTCGAAGCCGTCGTCTGGGAAGTCCTGAAGAAGAAGCATGTGACCGTCTCGAACGGCAAGGTCATCTACCTGGGTAGCGAGCCGCTCGAAGACGACGCCCCCGTCCTCCTGGCCGTCGACCGGCTCATGAAGATCGAGGACTCCCGGCGGCGGAACGGCGAGTCGAGACGCAAGCTCCACGGCCTCGACGCCGAGAAGAAGATCAGCGTGTCCGGTGGGGTCCGGTACGAGATCGTCGGCGTGAACCCGGAGGACCTGACGTGAGCGACTACACCGGCTGGTTCGCCGGTCTCAGCGACGAAGCGGACCGCAACCCCATCGCACCCTGGCAGCCGTTCATCCAGACCGCTGGCGGGTGCTTTCCCCTGCCGCTCTGGTACGCGACCGAGGAAGGCTGCCTCGACGCCATCGAGCACGACATCCTCGGTCGCGGGCTGCTCGATGGGTCAAGAACGCCAAAGCCGTGACCACCCCCACCGACACCGTCGTCCGGTACGAACCGCGCGGCGCAGCACGAGAGCTGTTCCGCACCCGGGCCTCCGAAGTGGCGATGGCCGGCCCCGCAGGCACCGGCAAATCGTTGGCCTGCCTGTTCCGTATCCACCTGGCCGCGCTGACCAACCCCGGCATCCGCTGCCTCATCGTCCGCAAGACCGCCGTCAGCCTCAGCGCCACCACGCTCGTCAGCTACGAGAAGAAGGTCGCCGCCCACGCCCTGGACGCGGGCATCGTCACCTGGTTCGGCGGGTCCCCGCGCGAGGCCGCCGCGTACCGGTACGACAACAAGTCCCGCATCGTGGTGGGCGGCATGGACAAGCCGGAGAAAGTCCTGTCCTCCGAGTACGACCTGGTGTTCGCCGACGAGGCGACCGAGCTGACCGAGACCGACTGGGAAACCCTCGGCACCCGCCTGCGTAACGGAGTCCTGTCGTGGCAGCAGCAGCTCGCCGCGTGCAACCCCTCCCAGCCGAAGCACTGGATCAAGCAGCGGTCCGACCGCGGCACGATGACGATGCTCACCTCCCGGCACCGTGACAATCCGGCGTACGTGCGGTCGGACGGGACGCTCACGGCGCAGGGCGCGGACTACATGGCCAAGCTCGACGCCCTCACCGGGGTCCGGAAACTCCGCTACCGGGACGGCATCTGGGCTGCCGCCGAGGGGCTGATCTACGAAGGCTGGGACGAAGCCGCCCACCTCATCAAGCCGTTCAAGATCCCCGACTCGTGGACCCGGTACCTGTGCGTCGACTTCGGGTTCACCAACCCGTTCGTCTGCCAGTGGTGGGCCGAAGACCCCGACGGGCGCCTCTACCTCTACCGCGAGATCTACCGCACGAAGCGCCTCGTCGAAGACCACGCGAAGGACATCCTGCGCCTCGTCACCGACGACAACGGCGAATGGACCGAGCCCAAGCCGCGGGCGGTGATCTGCGACCACGACGCGGAGGACCGGGCCACGCTGGAGAAGCACCTCGGGCTGGGCACGTGGCCGGCGAAAAAGGGCGTGTCGGACGGGATCCAGGCGGCGCAGTCCCGCTTCAAGGTCCAGGGCGACGGGAAGCCCCGGATCTTCCTGGTGGACGGCGCGCTGGCTGAGGTGGACCCGCTGCTGGTGGAGGCGAAGAAGCCGACGTGCACGGAGGAGGAGATCACCGGCTATGTGTGGGCGGTGAAGCCGGGCGGCGAGGCGAAGGAAGCCCCGGTGAAGGAGCACGACCACGGCATGGACTGCATGCGGTACATGGTGGCGCAGCGGGATCTGACCGCGCGGACGCGGGTACGTTGGCTCTGATCATGCACTTTGTGGGATCTCTACAACTCCGGGGTTTTCCGGGTGAGGTGGCTCTGACCATGGGAAACGTGCGATTGGCCAGGTGGGGGCGCAAGTTGCGTGGTGGGGTCCCTACAGTTTTGGACGCGGGTGCGGGTATTCTTTTGTCACAAGGTGCTAGTTTGATCTACGAGCCTGCCGGATGGATCACCGCCGGACTCGCCCTGATGGTCATCAACTGGCGGCTCTTCGGCGAGTAGCAGAGACAAGGGGGTGCCGTGGCCAGAACCGTCCTCGGTGCCCTGCTCAACCGCACCGCCACGGCCACGCCAGTCCCGTTCGTCTCCCGTGCCGCTCAGCACGCCTTCGGTATGTTCGGCAACCGCCGTGACGCCGTCGCGCAGATGCGGGCCATGGGCAGCGTGGGCACCCTCTTCAGCATCGTCAACCGCACCAGCAACGCCACGGCGATGGTCGACTGGAAGCTGTGGCGCAAAGCCCCCAGCGGCATGAAGGAAGACCGCGTCGAGGTCACCCGACACGCGGCCCTGGACCTGTGGACCAAGCCCAACCCGTTCATGCCGCGGCAGGAGTTCGTCGAGACGTTCCAGCAGCACGTCGACATCACCGGCGAGGGCTGGTGGGTCATCGCCTACGACCTGCGGTCCACGATCCCGCTGGAGATGTGGCCCGTACGCCCGGACCGCATGACCCCGGTGCCGTCGCGTGAGCGGTTCCTCGACGGGTACGTGTACACCTCGCCCGACGGGGAGCAGGTCCCGCTCGGTCTGAACGAGGTCATCTTCCTGCGGATGCCGAACCCCTTGGACCCGTACCGCGGCATGGGCCCGGTCCAGTCCGTCCTCGCGGACCTCGACGCGACCCGGTACAGCGCGGAGTGGAACAGGAACTTCTTCCTCAACTCGGCGGAACCGGGAGGGATCATTGAGGTCCCGAACGGGCTGTCCGACACCGACTTCAACCAGCTCCGCGAGCGGTGGAACGAGCAGCACCGCGGCGTCGCGAACGCCCACCGTGTGGCGATCCTGGAGCACGGGGCGTGGAAGGACCGGAAGCTCTCCCAGCGGGACATGCAGTTCGTTGAACTCCGCGACGTGAGCAGGGCGGTCCTCCGCGAGGCGTTCGGGATCAGCGCGTTCGCGTTGGGTGAGGTCACCGACATCAACCGGGCCACCGCCAACGCGGCCATGGCGTGGTTCGCGGAGCAGCTCACCGTGCCGCGCCTGGAACGCATCAAGGCGGCGTTGAACCACGACCTCCTGCCGCTGTTCGGCGCGACGTCGCAGGGGCTGGAGTTCGACTACGAGAGCCCCGTCCCCCCGGACCCGGAGACCGAAGCCGCGCAACTCACCGCGCGCTCGGGCGCCGCCGCGACGCTCGCGGCGGCCGGCTGGGACCGCGACGACATCCTGTCCACCGTCGGCCTGCCCGCGATGCGCGCTGCCACCAGGCCCTCCGGGGAGCCGTCGGTGTTCGGTGCGCTCGCTGCCCGCCTCCTCGGCGAGCACGACCCCGCTGGGATCGAGGCCGCCATGCGGTGGGTCGCCATGTGTAAGGACGACGACAACTCCTGCGATCCGTGCCGCAACAACGACGGCCAGACGTACCGCAACCGGGCCGCCGCCTACAAGGACTACCCGGGCGGCAACGGCTACATCCACTGCGTCGGCGCCAAGCACGGCAACGAATGCCGGTGCACCGTCGTCAAACGCCGGGCCAGCAAGGAGGACGACGAGTGAGCATCCACCTCGGGCCGCTGCCACGGCGCCCCCGCACCTTCAACCGCACCACCCTCACCGCAGGCGCACAGCGGGCGTTCCTTGCGGCCGGTGTCCTCGACCGCCAGACCGGGAAGGTCACCGCAGGCGCCCGTCCGCCGGCCGCCCCGAAGGACACCTGGTACCGGCTGGAGAACCAGGCCGGAGCCGAACCGACGCTCCACCTGTACGGGGAGATCGGCGCCTGGGGCATCACCGCCTCCGACCTGATCGAGGAACTCAAGTACGTCACGAGCCCCCAGCTCACCGTCCACCTGTCCAGCCCCGGCGGGGAGATCTTCGAAGGCATCGCCGTCTACAACGCGCTGCGCTCCCACCCCTCGTCGGTCACAGTCCGCGTCGACTCCCTCGCCGCGTCGATCGCTTCCGTCATCCTCCAGGCCGGCGACAAGCGGATCATGCAGCCGTTCTCACAGGTCATGATCCACGAAGGGTCGGGCCTGTGCTGGGGCGACGCCGCGGACATGCTGGAGATGGCGGAACTCCTTGACCGGCAGTCCGACAACATCGCCGCCGTCTACGCCGAACGCGGCGGCGGGACACCTGAATCGTGGCGCGACCTCATGCGCGCCGAGTCGTGGTTCACCGCCGAAGAGGCAGTGACCGCCGGACTCGCTGACGAGGTCGACGCTCCGGCTGAGCCGAAGCCCGACAAGGACGAGCCCGCAGCACCCGCCCCGGCCGCGCTGTGGGACCTGTCCGCGTACAAGCACGCCGGCCGAGCCGCCGCGCCCGTACCGCTCCTCAACTCCACGCCCGAGCCGCCGCCGGTCGTGCCCGAGCCGGAGCCCGAGCCGCCCGTCGAGCCGGAACTGCCCCCCGGGGTGGAGCCCGGTGTCGGCAACCCCGGTGACGACCCGGAAGGGCCCCCAACCGAAGGGCCGCCGCCCGTGGAAGGCGCCGTCACCGAAGGCGCCTGGGCCGCACTGACCGCTCAACTCACGACAGTCCCGACGTGGGACGACATGACCGCCAGCCTTAGGGAGGCATCCAAGTGAAGACCATCACCCGAGGGCAGCGAGCACGTCTGTCCGCCATGGGAATCTCGCCGGACCGCATCGGCCGCACCTTCAACATGGCCACACCGGTCATCCCGAAGAACGCCGACGAACTCGCCGAGATGGTCGGCGACCCGGCCCGCATGAAGGACGTCCTCGCCGACGGGGAGTCCCTCACCAACTGGGTGTCCGCGTACGCCAAGCAGCAGGCCACCACGGACCCGACCATCGGCCAGCAGGTCAAGGAGTTGGCCCAGGCCGAGTTCGCGAACCTCCTGCGCGACGACCAGATCCAGAACATCAACCGGCTGAACCTCAGCCCCGAGGCGCCGGCCGCCGCGAGGTCGAAGCACTACAACAGCAAGGCCCCCGGCGCCGCGCTCGACAAGCAGTTCCAGAACTGGTCGGACTACTTCGGCGCGACGTGGACCGGGTCGAACTCCCAGGAGTCCCTCGCGGCCCGCGGCGACATCGCGAAGATCCAGAACTCGTTCGGGTCGTCCGTGCCGTCCGACGGCGGTTTCCTCATTCCCGAGCAGCTCCGCTCCGAACTCCTGCGCGTCTCCCTGGAGATGTCCGTCGTCCGGTCCCGCGCCCGCGTCGTCCCCATGGAGACGCTGACGGTGCCGTACCCGATGATCGACGCCACCAGCAACGCCACCAGCGTGTACGGCGGCATCGTCGGCTACTGGACCGAAGAGGGCGGCGACCTCGTCGACTCCGCCCCGAAGTTCGGGCGCATCAACCTGATGGCGAAAAAGCTCACGCTGTACAGCGAGATCCCCAACGAGCTGTTCACCGACTCGATCATCAGCCTCGAACAGTTCATGAACGAGAGCTACCCGGAAGCGCTCGCGTGGTTCGAGGACGTCGCGTTCACCGACGGCAACGGCACCGGCCAGCCGCTCGGCTACCTCAACGCCCCGGCCGCCGTGTCCGTCGCGAAGGAAACCTCGCAGGCCGCGAACTCGATCATGTGGGAGAACATCGCGAAGGCGTACTCCCGCATGCTGCCCTCGTCGATCGCACGTGCCGTGTGGGTCGCGCACATCGACACCTTCCCGGCGCTCGCCACGATGGCGCTGAACGTCGGCACCGGCGGCTCCGCCGTGTGGATGGGCACCCCCTCCCACGACGCAACTGGCGCCCCGCCGATGACAATCCTCGGCCGCCCCGTGATCTTCACGGAGAAGGTCAACAGCCTCGGCGCCGCGGGCGACATCAACTTCGTCGACTTCGGCTACTACCTCATCGGCGACCGGCAGGCCATGCAGGCCTCGACGTCGACCGAGTACAAGTTCGGCAACGACAAGACCGCGATGCGCGTCATCGAGCGCGTCGACGGCCAGCCGTGGATCAAGTCCGCGATCACCCCTCGCAAGGGCAGCAACACGCTGTCCCCGTTCGTGAAGGTCGCCGTCCGCGCCTGACCAACCCAGGGATGCCGGGAGCAGCGGGCATTCACACCCCCGCTGCTCCCCAATCCGAAGTGGCAATCAACCCCCACCAGGAGGGCACACATCATGGACGGACTCGGAAGGGTCTTCAACGTCATCCCCGTCGCCGACGGGGTGTACGTCCCGCTCACCGGCGCCGGAGCAGTCAGTTTCGTCGGCTACCTCGCGGCCGGTGACACCTTCACCGTGCAGGAGGCGCAGAACGCCGGCGGCACCGGGGCGCGCGACCTCGACGTCATCGATCACTACTACACCAGCGACGGTGTCGGCGGCGCGTGGGCCGAGCAGAAGCAGGCCGCGGACGCTGCGGTCGTCATCGCGGGCACTGCGGGCCTGGACGCTGCGGTGTTCACCGTGGACGCCACGCAGCTGTCGGACGGTTTCACGCACGTGAAGTGCACGTCGACCTCGACGGGCACCGTGGTCGCGATGCTGCACGATCTGGTCACGCAGCGCACCCCGCAGAACCTGACGGCTCTGGTCTGAGCGGGGGCGACGACATGATTCGCGGACGTACGGGAGCCGGTGGCAGCGTCGAACTCTACGACGATGTCACCGGCGATGTGGAGTTCACCGTCGACAAGGACACCGACGGTGGCGGTGCGGCGTGGGATGACATCACCGGCAAACCCACGACGTTCGCCCCGACGATCGGCGCCACCGCAGTCACCGCGGTCGCGGGCAACGACACCCGGCTCACTGCCGGCGCCGCCGGTACCGCCACGGTCCGCGCACTGGGCACGGGCGCCACGACGGCGGCGGCCGGGAACGATGCGCGGCTCCTCACCGGGTCAGCATCCGCGGTGAACAACGCGGCCACGTTCGCTGACCTGGCCGCCGCGACGACCGCGTACAACACGCTGCTCGCCGCGCTGCGAGCGCGCGGAATCATCACGGGGTCCTGATGGCGCTACTGATCTGCACCGGCTGTACGGCCTCCTACGCGGTAGGCGCCAAGAAGTGCCCGCAGTGCGGGAGCACGGACCACATCTTGCAGGGAGAGGACCAGAGCATGTCACCGAAGATCACCCGTCACGGTGGGCCGACGGTCGCCGGGGCGCGGGTTGTGGGCGGCGCCTGGGGCGACTCGGACGACATTGAGTGGGTCGGCGAGCACGGTCCCGAGACTGTCGCGTTCCAGCCGGACACGTCCGAGGAAGGAGGTGAGGAGTCATCGCCTGGGAGCAGCTCATCAGCATCGCCCGCGAAGCCGTCGACATCCTCGAAGAAGAGCGCGCCCGGCCGCCGGAAGCCTGCCCGAACGACGGGCAGCCCCTCCGGCCAGGACCCGACGGACTCCTCTACTGCCCCGCTGACGGGTGGCGGCCAGACGGCGGGTTCATCGGACACGTCGGACGGTAGCGCCTGATGCAGAAGCCCAGCCTCGGCCGCGTCGTGCTCGTGCTCGTCGCCCCGGTCACGAACGGCGGGTCCGACGTCGCTCCGGCCACCGTCGTCCGCGTCCATAACCAGCGGCCCGACGGCACCTGGGTTGTGGGGCTGAAGGTCCACCTCGATTCGTCCACCAGCTCGCGGTGGGTCAAGACGGTCCGGCTGTTCCCCGACGAAGAAGCCGCTCGGGCGAACGACGGTGAAGCCGCGTTCTGGCCGCCCCGAGCCCGCTGACCATCCGCACGAGAAGCCACTGAGGGAGGTGACAGAGATGACCGAGATCCCGTACTGCACCCGCGAAGACATCGCCGGGGCGCTCGACTTCAAGCAGACTGCCCGCGCAGCGAAGGCCATCGACCGCGCCGTCGCTTCCGGGTCTCGCAGCGTTGACTCGCTCTGTCACCGCACCTTCTACCCCGCGCTGGACACCCGCCTGTGGGACTGGCCCAACGGGCAGTACGCCCGGCCGTGGCGCCTCTGGCTGGACCAGAACGAACTCATCTCCGTCACCGCGCTCACGACCGGGAACACCGTCATCCCGGCCACGGACTACTTCCTGGAGCCCAACCAGGACGGGCCCCCGTACAACCGGCTGGAGATCGACCTCGACAGCCCGTCCGCGTTCGGCGGCGGCGGCACTCACCAGCGCGACATCAGCATCACCGGGCTCTACGGGTACCGGGACGCCCACACCACCGTCGGCACCACCACCACCGCCCTGGATGCGGTACAGACCACGCTCACCGTCACCGGGGAAGCGTCGGCGCAGCTCGGCGTCGGCAGCCTCCTGCGCCTTGACGGGGAGCGGATGCTCGTCACCGGCCGCAGGCAGACCGACACCGGGCAGACCCTCGCTGCGGGCATGGACGCGCAGGCCAAGTCCGTGACCGTCACCGTGGCGTCCGGCGCCGGGTACGCCACGGACGAGGTCGTCCTCATCGGCGGCGAGCGGATGCTCGTGGTCGACATCGCAGGCAACAGCCTGATCGTGAAGCGCGCATGGGACGGCAGCGTTGCAGCAGCGCACAGTGCGGGGGCCGCGGTCTACGCCCCGCGAACCCTGACCGTCGCCCGCGGGGTGTGCGGCTCGATCGCCTCCACCCACACCGACAGCGCCCTGGTGGAGCAGTGGGACCCGCCCGCGCTGGTGCATCAACTCGCCACCGCCGAGGCGATCAACATCGTCCTTCAGGAGAACGCCGGCTGGTTCCGCACCGCGTCCGGCGGGTCCAGCTCACGCGAGGCGACCCTCGACGCACTGAAGTCGCTCCGCTCCCAGACGTACGACGCTCACGGCCGCAAGGCCCGCTTGAGGGGGGTGTGACGTGCCTGACGTACAGATCCGCATCAACGCCACCCGCAGCGGCCCACTGGCCAACGGGTCGTTTCAGCGGGCGGCGCACCAGTACTCCAACGACATCGGATACGCCGTCGCCCTCCACGCGGAGCGCCTGGTGCAGCAGCGCCTCCGCCAGGTGTTGCGCAACCCGACCGGCTACTACCAGTCGCGAGTCGGCGTCTCGCGCGGCCGGGGCGGGCAGTACGCGGTCACGGACGGCGGTGTGATCTACGGCCCGTGGCTGGAGGGCACCGGGTCCCGCAACTACCCCGAGACCCGCTTCCACGGGTACAGCACGTTCCGGCGTACGAAACCGCTCGTCGACCGGGACGCGAACCGGATCGCGATGGACCTGCTGCGCCGCTACCAGGGACGGGGGCTGCTGCGATGAGCCTCGATACCGCGACCGTCGCGAACATCACCGACCGCGTCGTCAGCCACGCCATGCAGACCGGATTGTTCGAGCAGGTCAACCAGGCTGAGCCGAAAAACGCGCCGGGTCATGGGCTGTCGGCCGCCGTGTGGCCAGACAAGATCACCCCGGTGCGGACGTCCGGCCTGGACTCGGTGTCCGGGCGGCTGGTGTACACGGTGCGGATCTACTCGCCGCTGCTGTCCCGGCCGGAAGACGAGATTGACCCCGCCATGATCAACGCCGTGGATGCGCTGTTCACCGCGTACTGCGGCGACTTCACCCTCGACGGCCTCGTCCGCAACGTCGACATCTTCGGCTCCGACGGGATCGGCCTGGACGCGCAGGCCGGATACCTGATCGTCGAAGGCGGCGAGTACCGCGTCATCACGATCACCCTCCCACTCATCGTGAACGACCTCTGGACGGAGGGCACCTGATGGCCAAGCAGTCCGGCCTCGGCGACCAGTTGTGGATCTCCGGGCAAGACGTGTCCGGCGACATCGGCGCCGTCAACAAGATCGCAGGCGGCCCGGCGGTCATCGACGTCACCCCGATCAACGCCTACGCCATGGCCCGCATCGGCGGGCTCCGCGACGGGGGCATCGACTACTCGGCGTTCTGGAACCCCACCAACGGAGTGGGGCAACCCAAGTCGGCCCACGCGGTCCTGTCGCCGCTCCCCACCACAGACGTGATCATGACGTACGTACGGGGCGCGACGCTCGGCGGGCCCGTCGCCTGCCTCAACGCCAAGCAGCTCAACTACGACGGCACCCGCGGCGACGACGGGGCGATGAACTTCGCCGGCGCCACCCAGGGCAACGGGTACGGGCTGGAGTGGTGCCTGGGTCTCACGGCTGGGCAGCGCACCGACACCGCCGGCGCGAACGGTGACGGCGTCGACTTCGGCACCGGGCCCACCGCGTTCGGGTTGCAGGCGTACCTCCACGTGTTCGCGTTCACCGGGACCAGCGTCACCGTCAAGCTTCAGCAGTCCTCGGACAACGGCGTGGGCGACGCGTGGACGGACATCACTGGCGGCGGCTTCACCGCAGCCACTGCCGGGGGCGCGGCGCAGCGCATTCAGACCGCCCGTGGGCAGACCGTCGAGCGGTATCTCAGGGCCGTGTCCACCGGCACCTTCACCAACGCCGTGTTCGCGGTGGCCGTGAACCGTAACCCAGTCGAGACGGAGTTCTGATCATGGCCAGGCTTGAGAGAAACCTGCTGCCGCCCGGGGCGTACCGGACGTTCGGCATCTCGCAGAAGCCCGACGTCCTCATCTCGGCCGCGTGCGAGCAGGTCGGGTGCGAGGGGTGGCGGAACGGGTGGCAGTCGGCCTTCGACGAGTCCACCGAACTGGGCAAGCAGCAGGCCGGATACGTCCGGCACAGGTCCGGGCGGACGTTCCGCGAGATGCGCACTGCCGCCGGGCTGACGGTGTTCCGCTTCGAGCCGCACCAGCGGTGCTTCGCCGACCACAAGACCCAGCCGCAGCTCTTCGCCGTGAGGGACGGCGACTACCGGGGCAACCCGACCGGCCGCCACCGCCAGCACGCCCGTCCGCAGGACTGGGTGGAGGACTTCGGCGAGAACCAGCTCGCCCTCGTCGACCGGCAGAGGCAGGGCTGAGCAATGAGCAACGACGTCCGACTGGAGATCGGCGGTGAGGACTTCACTGCCGAGTGCGAAGAGCTCGCGTTCGGCACCCCACGCCTGGTCTACGAGGTGGGCGACGGCGGGGACCGCATGGCCTTCATGGGGCCTGCTGGCTTCCAGCTCACGCTCATCAACCCGACCGACCGGGCTCGTGCGCTGGTAGACGACGGGGCGACCACGCGCACCGTAACCATCACCTGCGCCGGTCACCAGATCACACACCCCGCTCGCTTCCTCAAGGAGTGGACCACGACCGACGGCACGCGCAAGGTCTTCGGGGCCCTCGCATGGGACCCGGACCGCGACGCCAAAAAGTGGGTCACCGAACCGCAGCTCGCACAGGCGTAGCTCAGCACCAGAAGGGATAACACCATGGCCAAGAGCTCAGGACTCGGGTGGACCATCGCCACCGTGGAGGACGCGGCAGGCGTCGCGCAGGACATCCGCAACGACTGCACCAACTTGCAGTTCGCCACCCCCCGCGCCGTCCAGGACGTCACGGGCATCGACAAGTCCGCGATGGAAAGGTTGCTGCTCCTCGCGGACTTCTCCGTGACGTTCAACGGAGTGCACAACCCAGCGGCCGGCAAGTCGCACGCGGTGTTCAGCACGATCCCCAGCACGTCGGTGCCGCGCGAGACGATCCTCGTCGTCAACGGGCAGTCCCTCACGAACACGTGCGTCTACACCGACTACCCGCTGTCCCGCTCCGACTCGGGCGAGCTGACGTGGGCCGTCCCGGGTGTCCTGTCCGACGGCAACGTCCCGACGTGGGAGGCGGCGTGACCACGCCCGGCTACCGCCACAAGAAGAAGCGTGTCCGCGTCGCCTTCGAGGAGCCCCACGAGTACGCCGGGTTCGAAGCGGTGCTGCGCGGCAAGACCCTCGGCGAGTACCTCAGCCTCCTCGGCGTCGGCGAGGTCGACCAGAGCGCGCTCAGCGAGCAGCTCAAGGAGATGGCCCGCTCGCTCATCTCCTGGAATCTGAAGGACGAGGACACTGGCGAGCCCGTCTCCGCAACCCCGGACGCGGTCTACGAGCAGGACCAAGACCTGATGCTGGCGCTCGGGTCGGCATGGCTGGACGGCCTCGCCGGTGTGTCCGCCCCTTTGGCCGAGAACTCCAGCGATGGCGGGCCGTCCCTGGAGGCGTCGCTGCCGATGGAACCCCTGTCGGCAAGCCTCGCGAGCTAGCCCACGCCGAGACCGTCCTCGGCCTGTGTGAGCGCTTCCACTGCCTGCCCAGCCAACTTCTCGCTGAAGACGCCTCCCTGTGGCGCCTGCTGCGAATCGAGAAGCTCGGCGCCCAAGAGACACCGATTGATTCCGAAGGGTGGTGACGTGCGGTGGCCGATCCAGTAACGATCACCGTGCGGGTACGTGACGCCACTCGCGACGGCATCACCGCCGTCAACCGCTCCATCAACCGGCTGATCAACAGCACGCAGGACATGGACAAGTCCTTCGGCAGCGCGCGCAGTGCGGCAATCAGCCTCGCCCCCGCCCTCATCCCCATGGCCGCGTCCGTCGCGCCGCTCGCCGCCGGGCTCGGGGCCGCAGCGGTCGCCGTCGGCGCGTTCGGAGCGGCGATCGGCCCCCAGGTGATGGCGATGAAAGAGGCGTCGGAGGCTGAGGAGAAGTACTCCAAGGCGGTCAAGGAGCACGGCAAGTCGAGTGCTGAGGCCACGAAAGCGGAAGCCTCCTACTTGGCTGCGGTGAAGGAACTCCCGCCGTCTACCCGTCAGGCGGCAGCCTCGCTGTCGGTGCTGAAGGACGAGTACGAGGGCTGGTCGAACTCGTTGGCCGACGACACGATGCCCGTCGCTACCAAGAGTTTCGCGGTGTTCGGTGCGCTGTTCCCGAAGCTGACGCCGATGGTGAAGGGCGCGTCGGGCCAGCTCGACCGGTTCGTGACTCTGGTGGCGGGCGGGATCCAGTCGCGGGGCTTCGACAGTTTCATGACCAAGTTCAGCGATTTCGCTACCAAGTCGATGAGCAAGGCGATCGACGGCATGGTCCATTTCATCCGGACTCTGGACACGGGTGCTGTCGGCAGCAACGTGAGCGAGTTCATGCAGTTCGCCCGCGAGAACGGGCCACTGGTGGGCGAGACGTTGCAGAACCTGGGGCAGGCCCTGACCAGCCTGTTGGTGGCCGCATCCGAGACGGGCGTCGGCATGCTCCAGTTGATCAACGCGTTTGCCGGTCTTGTCGCGTCCCTGCCTGTCGGAGTGATTACGACGCTGATGCAGATGGCGATCGCGTTCAAGGCGGTGCAACTGGCGGCGGCGGGAATGGCTGCGGTCGGTGTGGCGCTGGCTGCGGTTCGGGCGCAGGCGGTCCTCGCGGGCACGGCTGCGGTTGGCGCGTCGGGTGGTGTCGCGACGCTGACGGCGGCGTTCCTGGCGCTGTCGCGCGGGGCGCAAGTCGCTGTCGCGGCGACGGGTATCGGGTTGCTCGCGGTGGCGCTGATCAAGTTGTCGGACATTGGAAGTTCTGCACCGCCGAACGTGGACAAGCTGACTACCTCCCTCGGGAAGCTGGGGCAGTCGGGGAAGATCAGCGGTGAGGCCGCGCGGCTGTTTGGGAAGGATCTGGACGGACTGTACAAGTCGGTCCGCTCTGTGTCCGACCCCTCGACCCTGGACAACATCCAGCAGTTCCTCGTCGGCTGGACCGGATTCGACAGTACCCCCGTCAAGGACGCGAAGAAGAATTTCGACGCGATCGACGACTCCCTCACCAACCTCGTTCGTGGCGGCAAGGCCGACGTGGCGGCAGCGGCGCTGGAGAAGCTGAAGAAGGAGTACGCCTCCGGCGGGAAGGATGTCGGCGAGTTCACGAAGCACCTCGACGACTACAAAGCCTCGTTGGAGGACGCGAAGTTCGAGCAGCAGTTGGCTGCTGAGGCTCAGGGTTTGTTCGGTACTGCGGCGCTGAAGACGCAGCAGAAGCTCGAAGCGCAGAAGGCGTCGGCCGATGGGCTGCGCCAGTCGATCCAGGCGTTGAACGACGTCAACAGGGCTGCCAGCGGCGCGATGAACGCGTTCGAAGCCGCGATCGACAACGGGATGAAGGCCGCCACGGAGAACGCGGGCGGCCTGAAGGGCGCGTTCGACCGGGTGACGGGGACGTTGGACCTCAACACCGAAGCGGCCCGAAGCGGTGAGGCTGCCCTGCGGGACCTCGGCGCGACAACGGACGCGGCCACGGCCGCCGCGCGGGACAACGGGGCGTCCTGGGAGTCCGTGCAGGCGACGTACGAGCGGGGCCGGGCCAACTTCATCAAAATGGCGGAGACGATGGGCCTGACGCGTGAGGAAGCGGGGCTCCTCGCGGACAAGATGCTGGCGATGCCCGACAAGGAGGTCTTCTTCAAGGGCACGATCTCCGACCTCAACGCGAAGATCAAGACGGCCCAGGAGAAGGTCAACGCGCTGAAGCAGAAGTCGCCCGCCCAGTTGCGCGCCAACGGCGGGCAGCTTGCGAAAGAGAAGGCCGCCGCACAGAAGCGCTTGGACCAGTTGAAGCAGAAGAAAGCCGTCGCGATCAAGGCGTTCAACCAGACGGCGGCCGGGGTGAACGCGGCCAAGAAGGCGATTGCCAGCATCAAGGGCAAGAGCGTGTCCGTGCAGGTCAACTACCGGTTCAACGCCTCCGGCGCGTCGGACTTCGCCAAGTCGATCGGCGGCTTCGCGCACGGTGGTGTCGTCGGCGCGGCCGGCGGCGGCCCGCGGTCTCGGTTCGCGATCGTCGGGGAGCAGGGTCCGGAGATGGTGGACCTCGCGCCCGGCAGCAGGGTGCGGTCCAACCCGGACACGAAGCGCATGTTGACCGGGGGCTACGCGGGCGGCGGCTCTCAGCCGATGGTCGTGCACCTGCACGTCGGCGGCAAGGAGATCGCGCAGGTGTTGATCGACCCGCTGCGCAAGGAGATCCGCACGCAGGGCGGCAACGTCCAGGCCGTCCTCGGACAGCGGGGGTCGGCCTGATGTTTCCCGAAACGGCGCTCCCGATCCAGGTCGATTTCCAGATCGACGGGGCGTGGGAGGACCACACCGACGCGGTGTACTCGCGCGGCGACATTGTCATCACCCGAGGCCGCTCGGACGAGGCGCAGTCCGTGTCACCTGGGCGGTGCGCGTTCCAGCTCAACAACCGCGACGGCAAATACTCGCCGCGCAACCCGCTGTCCCCGCTGTACGGGAAAATCGGCCCCGGCACCCCCATGCGGGTATCCGTTCGCGCGGGCACCCCCTACCTGGAGATCCCCGGCGGCGTCAACGACCGCGCGTCCACCCCCGACACGGCAGCCCTGGACATCACCGGCGATTTGGACGTGCGCGTCGAGGCGCGGATTCTGGACTGGGAAGGCGCCGTCAACGCCCAAGAACTGATGGGGAAATGGGCCAGCGCCGGTCAGAGGTCCTGGTGCCTGTTCGTCTACCGCCGGAGCGTCTGGTTCTACCACTCGACGGACGGCACAGCCCAGTCCATCAAGGCCAGCACCGAGTACGTCGCCCCCACCCCGACCGGGCGCCTTGCCGTACGCGCCACCCTGGACGTCAACAACGGGGCGTCCGGGCACACCGTCACCTTCTACACGGCGCCGACACTGGACGGCCCGTGGGAGCAGCTCGGCAACCCGATCATCGGCAGCGGCACCACGAGCGTCTTCAACTCCACCAGCCCGGTGTCTGTCGGGAACTTCCCCAACGCGTTCGCCACGCCCACCGGTGCTTTCTACCGGGCCGAGGTCCGCAACGGCATCGGCGGCACGGTGGTCGCCAACCCCGTTTTCACCACCCAGACCGTGGGCGCGACCAGTTTCGTGGACGCGGCCGGGCGGACGTGGTCCATGTCCGGGAACGCCGCCATCAGCAACCGCAAGACGAGGTTCGTCGGCGAGGTACCCGACTGGCCCCTGGACTGGGACACGTCCGGCGAGGATGTCTGGTGCGACATCGAGGCCGCCGGGGTCCTGCGGCGCCTCGGCACCGGAGTCGACCCCCTGAAGTCCACCCTCGCCCGCCGCATCCCCACCTACGGGCCGGTGGCTTACTGGCCGCTGGAGGATGGGGAGACCTCCACCCAGGCGTACTCCCCGATCGAGGGCGTCCGCCCCATGCGGACGACGGGGTTCGACTTCGCGTCCGATGACACCCTGCCGGGCGCCGCGTCCGTGCCCACGCTGGGGCCGGCAGCGTCCATGACCGGGTCGGTACCAGGGCACGCAAGCACCGGGCAGTGGCTCGTCGCCTACGTGTACAAGATGGACGCAGCCCCGGCGAGCGCTACGACGATCCTGGAGTTCACCTCCACCGGAACGTGTAAGCGGATCGTCGTCCGCGTCGACTCGAACTCCGTCGACCTCACCGGGTACAACTCTGACGGCGACCAGGTTCTCGATTTCGGGTTCAACACCGTCGGGTTCGCCTTCTACGGAATATGGAACCGCCTGGAGATCTCGGCCGTCCAGACCGGCAGCAACACCGAGTTCCGCATCCAATGGGCCAACGTCGAAAGCTCTGGTTTCACCGGCACCACCACGATCACGGCGACCGCCGGAACCGTCACCCGGGTCGGCACCGCGTTCGGGGCGCTCGCCGAGGGCATGCGCCTGAGCCATCTCGGGGTGTTCAACACCGCGTCGAACGCGGCCTACGAGGCTGCGGACGATGGTTTCGCCCGGGAAGAGGCCGGCATCCGCATGCAGCGTCTCGCGACGGAGGAGCAGATCCCCGTCGCGGTGCGCGG
This sequence comes from Streptomyces sp. NBC_01508, assembly GCF_045040315.1. Taxonomy (NCBI): domain Bacteria; kingdom Bacillati; phylum Actinomycetota; class Actinomycetes; order Kitasatosporales; family Streptomycetaceae; genus Streptomyces; species Streptomyces sp. NBC_01508. The sequence continues at coordinate 1,918,010 of NZ_CP109419.1, forward strand.
GCGCCCCACCGACGCCGAACGGCTGGGTCCGCAGCGCCCGGGAACGTTTCTGGGGCTGGTCAAGGAGGCTGCGGATGCGGATCACGGCATCCTCTACGAGGACCGCGAGCAGCTCGGGCTCGTCTATCAGACCCGTTCGGGGCTCTACAACCAGCCTCCGGTGGCCACGTTGGTGTACGGCACGGACCTGATGCCGGGTCTGCGGCCGGTGGATGACGACCAGTCGCGCAGCAACCGGTGGACGGTCACGCGCATCGGCGGCTCCTCCGGGATTGCTGAGCAGGAGGAGGGGCGCCTGTCGGTACAGGCGCCGCCGCTGGGGGTGGGCCCGTACCCGGACAGTGCGTCGCTGTCCCTGGGGCTGGACACGCAGACCGCACAGCACGCCGGGTGGCTGGTCCACCTGGGCACGGTGGATGAACCCCGGTACCCGCTGGTCAACGTGGCGCTGCAGCGGAACACGACGTTGATCGAGCAGGTCACCGCGCTCGACACTGGGTGCCGCCTGGACATCACCAACCCTGCGGCCAAACTGGCGCCGGGGGACATCGGGCAGGTGGTGCAGGGCTACACGGAGACCCTGTCCCAGTACGTCTGGTCGCTCGCGTTCAACTGCACTCCGGCTAGCCCGTACACGGTGGGGGTGCTGGAGGACCCGGACCTGTCCCGTGCTGATACTGCCGGGTCGGTGCTGGCGACAGCGGAGACCAGTACGGCCACGGTGCTGGCGGTGCACACGGACAGCGAGACGAGCCCCCGCTGGGTCGACTCGGCCGGGTTCCTGGCGGATTTCCCCTTCGACGTCACGTTCGGCGGGGAGGTCGCCACCGTCACCGGGATCCTCAACGTCGCCGACACGTTCACCCGCACCACGGCCGGCACCTGGGGCACCTCGTCGTCCGGCGTGGTGTGGAACGAGGCCGGCGGGCTGGCCGCCGACCGCACAGTCAACGGCACCCGAGGGGTGATCACCCTTGCGTCTTCCGTCAGCAGCCTCCGTTTCCAGGAGTTGCTGGCGGAGCCGATCGGCGACTGCGAGGTGCGCGTCCGGCTGTCCGTCTCGGCGGTCGCCACCGGCGCGTCGCTCGTGCCCGGTGTGCTGCTGCGCTGTTTCAGCACCTCGGACTACTACCGGGCGAGGATCCATTTCGGGGTGTCCGGAGGCATGTTCGTCAGCATCACTCGCGACACGACCCAGATCGGCGCCTCGCCGACGCTCCCGTACACCTACGCGGCCGGGGATGAGTTCGAGCTGCGGGTGCGCCTGGTCGGCCACACGATCCAGATGCGCGTCTGGCCCGTCGGCACGTCTGAGCCTGCCGTGTGGAACCACACCGAGACCGTGATCACCAACCCGATCCCCTTGGGGACGATCGGTGTCACCGGGTCGGCGTTCACCGGCATGACGCTGGTCAATGCCCAGTTGCGGTACGACGCCTTCGAGATCGTCACCCCGCAGCGGTTCACCGTCACCCGGTCCGTCAACGGGATCGTCAAACCGCAGACGGCCGGGACCGATCTGCGTCTCGCCCAGCCCACCATCGTCTCTCTGTGAGAAAGGGAACGCCTCGATGACTACCTGGCTCGCAGGCATGAGGGTCACCGCAGCCCGGCTGAATGACCACTCGGTGGAGGAGACGGCCGACACCGGGGCGGTCGCGGCCACCGGCTGGACCATCAGCTCGTTCGAGGGGCGCCGGGTGTCCGGCGTCACCACGGTCAACGTTCTGGTGACCCGGACGGGCGCGGACGTTGCGCAGTCCGCGGCCGACTCCGGGAACATCGCGGGCGACCCGACGGCGTGCACGCTGCCTGCTGGGTGGCGACCTCCCTCAACGGCGAACGGGAACTACGGCAACGGCACCGTCGATGGCGAGTATTCGATCAACACGGCCGGGGTGGTGACCCTGAGATCCATCTCGGGCGCCTCCGGGATCGTGACCGGCACGAACGCGCGGATCTGCTGCGCGTGGATCTGAGACTGCCTGGCCAGGGCTCCCCGGCCATCCCCAACAGGAGGTACCAATGGCCGCACCGATGACTCCCGATCAGTGGCTGAAGGCGCTGCGGGAGGAGGGCGTCACGGACATCGTGGAGATGCCGGGCTGGCGAACGAACAACCGGAACCACGTCGCCGCCTGGGGACCCGTGCACGCGACGATGGTCCACCACACAGCCGGAGAGGGCTCCGGGCTGCCGAACTTCTGCTTCAACGGCACGAGCGACCTCCCCGGTCCGCTGTGCCACGACTTTCTGGCCCGCTCCGGCCGTCTCTACCTCGTCGGGAACGGGCGCACGAACCATGCGGGCAGGGTCGCGTCGAACGCCTATGACGCGGTTCTCAACGAGCGCGCGACGCACCCGAAGCCGGGGCCGGATGCCCTCGACGGCAACACGGTCTCCTACGGGCTGGAGGTCGAGAACTCCGGCGCCCTCGGCCGGGACTGGCCCGCAAAGCAGTACGACGTCGCCGTGCGCGTGGAGGCCGCGCGCTGCCGCCACCACGGGTGGAGCGCGGACAGCGTGTGGGCGCACAAGGAAGCCACCCGGCGGAAGCCCGTCGACCCGCGCATCCCGATGGACCAGTTCCGGGACGACGTGGCCGAGCGCCTCGCGCACGACGTGTCCTGGAACCCCGGAGACACCAACCAGGAGGAAGACATGCCCATCACCGACGCCGACGCCGAGAAGATCGCCCGGAAGGTGCTGACCATCGACGGGGTCATCGCTAACCCCGTCTCCGGCACCGACAACAGCCACATCGCGCTGATGACGAGCGCACGCAACATCGAGATCGTGGTCCGCCGACTGGAGACGAAGGAGGCTGCCCAGACCGCCGTCATCACCGCGCTCGCGAGCAAGGTCGGCTCCGACGACGACACGGCCGAGATCGTCGCGGCCGTGCAGAAGGCCATCGCGGACGCGGTCATCAAGGTCGACGTCGATATCAATGGGGGTGGTGCGGCGTGACCGACCTCAGCCGCTACCAGCACCCCGAGCCCCGCCGCTTCCACCTCGAACGCGACATCGACACGACCGGAACGTCCGGCACCGGCCACGTAGCCGACGGCATCCGCTGGCGCGACGGCACCGCATCCGTCATCTGGCTCAACGAACGCCCCAGCGTCGTCTTCTGGTACCGCATCGGCGATGGCATGACCGACGCCGAATGGGTCCACACCCACGGCGGCGGCATCAACACCCGCATCGTCTGGGACGACCCCCAGCCCACCACCATCTGAACGGACACCACTATGAAGATCTTCGGCAGAGAGCCCGTCGTCGTATTCAACACCCTCGCCGCAGTCCTCGGACTCATCGTCAGCCTCGGCGTCACCAGCCTCACCGCCGAGACCGCCGGCGCGATCGTCGGCGTCGGAACAGCCATCCTCGGCGCGATCGCCGCCGCGATGACGCGCCCGATCGCTCCGCAGGCATTCACCGCGCTTGTCGCGTCCGGGGCTGTGCTCGTCGGGACGTTCGGGTACAGCGTCGACCAGTCCACCATCGGCGCGATCAACACCGTTGTCCTGGCCACGCTGACGCTCCTGACCCGCGTCCAGGTCACCCCGTCCAGCCCGACTGCGCCCGCCAAGCCGACCGGCGCCTGACCTGCCCAGCAAGCGCACCAGGAGGACGCATGGATGCCGCCATGCTCACGGCCATCGGCGCAATTCTGGCCTCGCCATTGGCCGCGGCGGCAGCCGTGTACGGCACTCGGGGCGCAGCTCGGACAGCCCGGGAGGGCGGAGTCATCACCGGATACGACAGCCTGACGGTTCGGCTGACTGCTGAGCGAGACAAGGCGGAGAAGGACCAGGAAGCCGCGGAGTTGCGCGCGGGCACCCTGGAGTTGGAAGTTGCACGGCTTCGGCTGCTCGTGACACAGCTCGGGGGGACCCCGTGACCCGGGCACAGCGGATGTTCTACCGGCGCCGCACCCTGCTGTGGATTGCAGCCGCGCTGCTGTTCCTCGGTGGTGGTCTGGCCGTGGCGTTTCTCCAGATCAACAAGGCGGAGCACCGCACTGCCCAGGTCGCCACCGAGGCGGGCCTACGGGGCGACGCGGTGTCCACCCTGGCCACTGACGTACGGCAGTTGCGTTCCCAGCTACAGGCTGACGGGCAGACTCCTGCGGCACCGGATCCGGCGCAGGCCATCGATGATTTGCCTGCGCGGGCAGAGGTTCCGGTGCCGATCCCGGGGCCGCCTGGTCCTCCCGGTGATGCGGGTGAACCTGGTGCACCGGGGAAGCCCGCGCCCACGATCACTCCTCAGCCTGGCGAGCCGGGTGCTCCCGGGCAGGATGGGGCAGCGGGTGTGGGTGAGCCGGGTCCTGCTGGTCCGCAGGGTGTGCCCGGCCCGGCCGGGCCAACCGGGGCGGCGGGCGCCGACGGTGCTGATGGCCGCGATGGGGCGGACGGTCAGACGTGCCCGTCCGGGTACAGCCTCCAGCCACCGCCGGGTGATCCGGATGCGCTGGTGTGCCGCCGGGACAGCGCACCGGGGCCGGATGTCCCGCAGGCGCTGGGGCTGGATCCGACACGGCGCCAGTATCCGTAGGTCACTGTTTCGCTGGGGCGTTCGTGTCCGTTTGGGGGCGTGCCGTTTGAGCCGGATTCCCTGACACCCGCACCCGCACTGCGCTATCGTCCTACCCATGCTCCCGCGCAAGCGGGGATGGCCCGAGTTTCAGGGGCGTAAGAAACGGCTCCCCGCCTCTGCGGGGGTGGACCGACGCTGGTAAGTGGAGACGAACGGTCTGTCACACTCTCCCCGCGCAGGCGGGGGTGGCACGATGCTGGCGAGTGGTGGCGAATCGTCTTCGCTACCTTCCCCGCGCGAGCGGGGGTGTTCCGGCGCTGGCAAGTGGAGGCGAACGGTCTTTGTGTTTTCTCCGCGCAGGCGGAGGGTGTCCCCCTGAACGGCCTACGGGCCGGTCAGGGGGACACTTTTGCGCGTCCGGTCTCGATCTGTCGTCTCGTACGGGATCAGACGCCGGCGGCGGCCACCGCAGCTGCGGCGACCTTGCGCAGCCATGCGGCCCGGCTCAGCCCAGCGACCTTCGCAGCCTGGTCGATCTGGGCAAGGAGCGCGGTGGGGTAGGCGGTGCTGATGGCCGGTCCGACCGCCGGGCGACCACCCTGCGGGCCGGGCCCGGACTCCTCCGCAGTGTCGGGGAAGTGCTTCTCAAGCAGCTCTTCGGCATCCTCGGCTTCGCTGCGCAGGAGCCATTTCTGGGCCTCGTCGTCGGTGAGGAACCGCCACATGTTCGGGCCGTTGAAGTCCCGGCGGGCGTCAACGTTTTCGACCCACCGGCCACCCTTGGTGCGGTACAGCGTGGACCGGCCGTACTGGAGGCCGGAGATGACGCCGCGGTAGTTGTCGCCGTCCCAGCGGGTGCCCTCCTCGATGTCGAGGGTGGTCGCGTCGAGGTCGAACCATCCGAGGCGGGTCTTGTCGTTGTACTCGTCGGTTTCGGTGATGGTGATGCGGTGCATGAATGTGCCTTTCAGGTGAGCGGGGCGGAGGTTGGTCAGAGGGCGGCAATTGCGGTGCGGATGCCGGCTACGACGGTCTCCCAGACTTCCTGGCGGGTGGCGACGCGGGACTCGCCGGAGCCGAACCGGCCGTGGAGCTCGCCGTCGGCGGAGTCGAACCACACCTTGTCGATGCTGCCGAGGAGGAGGAGCGCCTGGCGGTTGGCGATCTCCTGGCCTTCCCAGGCGGCCCAGGAGATGTTGCCGGTCTTGTACTGGTCGATTTCGAGGGGCAGGAAGTTGGCCCAGTTGTTGATGTAGACGCGGTCCATGCCGTTCTTCTGCCAGCGGCTGCCGCCGATGGCGACCATGTTGTCGATGGAGAAGGCCGCCGGCTTGGCGGGGCGCTTCATGGCGCCGATGGCGATGCGGTGGGCGAGGGAGGCGGTGTCGATGACCCACCGGCCGGCGGCCTTGGTCGCGGCGATGATTCCGCGGCGGGCCCAGTCGCGGATGGTAGCGACGGTGACGTTGGCTTCGGTGGCGGCGGTGGTGGTGTTCATCGGATCCCCCATATCGGTTGTCGATATGGATAACCTACGGGAGTGCCCAGGGGTTGTCAATATGGAAAACCAAAGTGTCCTCAACCCTTCTTCCGGGCCGGCGGATCCGGACGCGCTCGCCTGCCGCCGCACCACGGCGGCCGGAACGGGACCGTGAGCCCGGTCCGGGGCCGTCGGCGGGGGCGGTGGATCCGACGCGCCGCCAATACCTGTAGGTCACCGTTCCGTTACACCGCCTTCACGGGAGCTGCACGGGCCGGATGATGCTCCTCACGATCCGTGCCCTTGGGGGGACCATGCGTACAACCATCGCTGCGATAGGCGCCGTTCTGCTGCTCACCACGCTCACCGCCTGCTCCGACGACGGGGGCGACGACGCGAAACCGGCTGCCGAGTCGTCCGCGCCGGCGCCGGACCCGGACGAGACGTTCCTGGCCGCCGTGGAAGCTGCCGGGTTCGCGAGCTGGGACGACACCGGGCCGACGGATGAGGAGCTGGTGACGTTCCCTCCGCTGTGGTGCGGCGAGCTGGAAGCGGGCCACAGCGTGGCGTACCTCCTGGACGATCCGACGTACTACCCGATCGGGCGGGACTGGGGTACGGCGAAGCCGGATGCGCAGGAGCTGATTGTGCTGGGGGCGGAGTCGTACTGCCCAAAGATGCGTGAGCAGGTGGTGGAGGAGTTGCGGGCGTCGGGGGCGTACTGACCGGCTGGCCGCTCACGATTCAGCCCCCGCCCGGGGTCATCTCGGGTGGGGGCTGCGTCGCGTCCATGTCGGGCAGGCCGCCGAGTCGGTCGCTGTCGGCGGTGACGATGATCGCGTTGTGCACGGTGTAGCCCATTACGAGACCTTCTTCGGCTGGTCGGCGAGCTTGCCCACGGTCGGACGGCGCTTGTGCTCGACGCCGAGATCGCGGGCCATGCGGCGGAACACCTCCGGGGTGAGCCCGGTGGCCTTCGCGAGCTGCCCGACGGTGGTGCCCTTCCGGAGTTCCTGGGCTGCGCGCTTCCGCATCTCCGGCTTGAGTTCGCGCTCTCCGTCAACGTGCGCCTTGTACTCGGCGAGGACTGCCTTGGACTCCCTGCTCATCTCTGCGGCGACGGGCCTCCCCACGTTGTGCACGCCGTTGTGCCTGGGCCGTTCCGCAGCGATGGCGCACCGTTCTGCGATCTCCGCGTTGGCGCGGCTATCAACCCATTCCACCTCGCGGCGCGCCACCTGCGGCCACCACGCCTTGCTGGTCGCGTGTTCGGCCCAGCGCTTGGACGGGTGGTACGCGATTCCGATGTACAGGAGTTCGTCGGCGGCGTCGTACAGCCGATACAGGGCTGTGCGGTCTGTCATCGGGACTCCTTCTGGCTGAGGTTCTTCGATCCGCGCGATGCCGGTTCGATGCCGTTCTCCCTCGCGATGCGGCGGACGTAGGCGGCAGTGAACGGGGATCTTTCGGTTACGTCGGTGGGGCGTTCGCCCGCGCGTAGCGCTTCCACGACCGCTGCTACTGCCTCGTCGCGGGCCTTGTCGTGGGCGGCCTCGGTCTGTTGGTAACGGCGTGTGGCCTGGTCAAGGCGCTCCATCGATTCCATGCGATACAGAGTAGCGCATATGGCTTGCGCTCCTCAGTATCGAAGCGCTACCTTGTATCGCAACAGAGAAGCGCAAGCGGGTAGCGAGGGGAACACCATGAAGACCACGGCGAAGCAGACCACCACCACCCACTGCCTCCGCTGTGGCCGCGCCCTCCGCGCCACCACCAGCATCGCCGCCGGATACGGCCGCACCTGCAAGACCAAAGTCCGCAAGGCCGCCGAGACCGCCGCCCTCGCCGACTTCAAGCCCTTCCAGATCGTCAAGGCCCGCGAGGTCATCGAGCAGAAGGCCGTCGTCCCCACCGCCCGCCCGCACATCTTCCAGATCGCCAGCAGCGACGGCACCGCCGTCTACCGCACCGCCCGCCAGGGCTGCACCTGCCCGGCCGGACTCAAGTCCCGTGCCTGCTATCACCGCGCGGCCGTCGCCATCCTCACCGCCGCCTGACCTGGAGCCCTGATGAACGTCACCTTCACCCGCCCCCTGAAGATCACGACCGCCAATGGGCGTCAGGTCACCATCCCGGTTGGCGCGCAGGCGGAAGCCAAGTTCGTCGGGTGGACACCAGTAGCCGAAGGCGCCATGTACCAACTGAGCGGGGAGTTTGGCGTTCGGTTCCTCCCGGGCTTCGAGCCCACCGTGCGGGTTGACCGCCTGCACCGCGCGACCGCTCATGCCGAGGACCTTCACCGCTTCTGCCGCAACTGCCACTTCACCGGGCAGGTCACGCACTGGCGCAACGGTCGATCGATGGACCTGCTGCCCGAGCCGAGGCCCTGCACGGCGTGCGAGGGGACGGGCCATGCCAAGACGTACCCCGCGAATACGTAGACCACCCCCGCGTCGCGCGCCCTGCTTCTCCCCGGAGACGCAGGGCGCTTTCGTCATGCCTGAAACCCCTGCGTGTTTCTCGATCGCCCGGCTACCGTCACACCCCACCGGCCACCAGGTCGGCTTCACGAGCGAAAGGGGAATCCCATGGCCCGCAATCTGCGGATGCTCGGCACCAACTCCAAGACGGGCGAGTGCCCGACGCTGTACGAAGACCTCGACACCGGGGAAGTCCTGGTCCAGGGGAAGCTCGCCGACCCCGACGACATCGCACAGATGGTCAACCCGCTCTCCGGGGAGACCATGGTCGTCATCGACCGCGCACTGCTCATCAACTTCGCCCCCAAGGAGTGACGTTGGAGGCCGTACCCGCACACCAGATTCTCGACTTCTTCCGCGACGGGTTCGAGCACACTGCCTGGCGGTTGGAGACCCGTCGGGCGTACGCGGCCGACGAGGGCACGGAGGAGTACCGCCAGTTCCTTGCCGGGGTCGGCCCGCCGCCTGACGAGGACGGTCCGTGGTTCGTCAACGCCCGCGCGCAGACACAGGTGGGGAAGCGGATTGAGCGCGTGCGCCTGGTCGACAAGCCGCCATCGGACGGGCAGCGGTACCTGCTGGCCACGACGCCGGACAATCTCGCGGCCGGTGAGGACATTCGCTTCATGCTGCGCCAGGAGGCCGTACACCTTGGTCTGCCGGACTTCGACTTCTGGCTTTTCGACTCCCGGATCCTGGCGCGCTTCAACTGGGACGACGCGTCACGCCGCATGGAGTTGAGCACCGACCCCGAGGACGTCGTACGGGCGTGCCAGGGGCGCGACGCAGCATGGCACCACGCCAGCAGGTACGAGGAGTTCACTGCGCGGGTACGTTCCCGTATGTGAGCACTGACTACCAGCAGGCCAGAGTCGCCCTCGGTGCGCGGCTACGCGAGCTGCGCACCGAGGCGGGGCTCACTGTTCGCGGGCTCGCCACGGTGTGCGACTGGGTCCCCTCGAAGGTCAGCAAGCTGGAGAACGGCAAGCAGACTGCGTCGCCCGCCGATCTCGAAGCGTGGGCCACCGGTGTCGGCCGGCCCGAGGCTGCGGCCGAGCTGAAGGGCCGCCTCGCCGGGCTGGAGTCCACGTACCGTTCTTGGCGTCGGCAGCTCGCCGGCGGCCACCGCGCGGTCCAGGACGCGCTCGGCGCCCAGCACGAGAGGACCACGGTGCTCCGAGGGATCTCCGCATCCGTCATCCCCGGGATCTTCCAGACTCCGGAGTACGCGCGGGCTGTGCTGGCCAGCTACGCCGAACTGCACGGAGCCGTAAGGGACGTGGAGGGCGGCGTGGCATCGCGCATGCGCCGCCAGGAGGGGCTGTACGTACGCGGCAAGCAGTACAAGGTGCTGCTGTGGGAGTCGGCGCTGCACGTGCGTATCTGCCCGCCTATGGTCCTCGCCGACCAGTTGGACCGGCTGATGTCCGTCAACGGCCTCAGCACTGTGGAACTCGGCGTAGTCCCTCTGACCGCCCCCGTGCAGATCGCGGCTGGTGACGACTTTTGGATTCACGACGACCGCCTGGTGATCGCCGAGTCGTGGCACGCGGAGATGTGGCTGGACTCGCCGGAGGACGTGGCCCTGTACCGGAAGGTCTGGGACGCGCTGGAGGCGAGCGCGGTCAGTGGGCGGGATGCGCACCGGATAATCGCCCGCGCCAGGACAGCCGTGGCCCCTGCCTGAGCAACACCCGGTAACACGGGCATCCGTGTGAGAAACATCGAGAAACACGCCTGAATCTGAGAAACAGTCAGTCGTACGGTCACCGACATGGCTACCGCGACCAGCACATCTGCCCCTGCTGCTGAGCCTGCCCCCGAGGTGTACCACCGGGGCGAGGGCTGGCCCGCCTCCCGGCTGCGGCCCCTGGCGCTGACGCCGCCCGAGGAAAGCCGCTTAGCCTCCGGCCTGGCGGTGCTGGCCCGGCGGACGCGCGAGGCCCGGCAGTGAGCGCGGGGACCGAGGAAGCGCTCGTCGAGCTGCCGCCCGTGGAGTCCCTGACCGATCGGCAGCAGCGCGGGGCGGACTGCGTGTTCTGCGGGCACGAGCTGGTCACCGGGCATGTGGTCGATCGGGGCCCGCGCCCGCTGGTCGCGCACGGGACCAAGGCCCGCTGGTTCCCGCGGGCTTGCAAGCCGAGATGCGCGTCGTGAGCCGCCTGGGGTGGCAGTACCGCGAGCAGGGATCGGGCGGCCGGCTCATTCGGCAGCGTGTCACCGTCACCGGCGCCGCCCTGGTCGACGACATCGACGGAGTGATTCCGCGTACGGATCCGTGGCAGGCGCTCTTGGCCCATGCGGACTCGTGCACGACGTGCGCCCTTCGTGCGGACGGCAGTTACTGCCAGGCGGCGGCGCGCCTGGTGCGCGAGGAGAGGGAGTCCAGGCGATGACGGAGCAACGACTGCCGGGGATGCCGGCCGAGCGGGTCCACATCCCGGGGTTGTGCTGGATCCCCAGACCGGGCACGGATTCGGTGCAGCGCTGCACCGAGGGCGCTGGCCACAACGGGCAGCACTTCGACTGCTACACGCGTGACGAGTGGCCGCGCCAGGCGGGCGAGACACAGTGAGCGACCCCGGCCGCCTGCGGACGCTTCCCTGCCAGGACTCCGGCCGGGGCGGGACCAACATCGCGCGCCGCAAGGGGTGCGCACCATCACCACAGGAGGCACCATATGTGCGGTGGATGCGGATCAGGCAACGGACGACGACTCAACAACGGAAACTGGCAGTGCGACGACTGCGGCGCCGTCACAGCCGGATGACACCGACCGTACGGCGTGGGACGCAATCGACCCTGACGTCCGCGCACGGCTCCCGTTTCTGGACCCGGAGGACTTCACCCTCGACAGCGGGCACGAGGCCGCAGAGGGCGACTGGTCCCGCATGAACCAGGCACTCGACTCGGCCGAGGGGTACGAAGCGCTGTAGACCGCCCCGGCCGGTGCATCCCCCATCGCCGGCCGGGGCTACTCGCGGACCAACTCGGCGAGCGGGGTGTCGAGCGCGCGGGCGATGAGCAGCAGATCGCTGTATCGGGGGTCGCGCGCCCCGGCCTCGTACCGCTGGATGGTGCGGCGCTCGACGCCGATGCGGTGGCCGAGCGTCTCCTGGCTGAGTCCAGCCGCTCGGCGGGCGGCGGCGATGCGTTGCCCCAGTTCGCGGCGGCGGACGATTGCCCATTCGGGGAGGGCTGTTCTTCGGACGGGCACACGGCCACGTTCGGTCGACCATGATCACGAGTCAGTACCCAAGCGGTCGCTTTTCCACAGGCGCGTACACGTATCCCCCGGCTCGCTCCCGTTTCGGCGGGCTGCGGGCCGGGGGCTTCCTTGGTTCTAGAACGTCGTGGGGTGTTGTTCCAGTGGTCAGAGGCAGTTTTGCGTTCCGGAAACATTCCGGTCGAGGCCCGAATTCCGGCAGATTTCCGTATGACCACGGGACCTCATGGGACTTCATGGGATACGTAGGGATCGCTATCTACGCAGGTCAAACCCCACACAACCCTCTGACCGGGTCATGCGCTCTCCGCCTGGAACATCCAGTGGTGCTTTTCAAGATCGGCCGTGAGCCCGATCAGGATGTCCTGGGTGATGGGGTCGGGCTCGTCGGTCACGCTGATCCGCTCGCGCATGCGGACGATCACCGCGCTGAGACCGTCCACCAGCGTCCGTACGGCGTCCGTGTCCTTGATCCAGCCGCTGGGTACGGTGCCGATCGCGCTCGACGCCGCCACCGTCGCCGCGCGGCCGTCCGGCGTCACGCCGATCGCCGAGGCACGTTCCGCCACCGTGTCCGAGTGCTGCCGGGCCGTGGTGACGACCTCGTCGAGCTGGAGGTGTACGGACCGGAAGCGCGGCCCGACGATGTTCCAGTGCACCTGCTTGGCCACCAGCGACAGATCGATCAGATCGACGAGCGCGCCTTGCAGGGCCTCGCCGACCACTTTCAGATCCGCCTCGGAGAGTGAGCTCTTGACCACAGACATGGGGCGTCCTCCAGTTCCGTTCACACGTATGCCCACCATGGCACAAGACGCCAAAAGGCTCATTTCGGGAAAATTCGGAGATTGAGAAATGCCCTGCAGTCCGAAACAGCGGACAAAGCAGAAGCCCCGGCCGGTCACTGGGACCGTCCGGGGCTCAGGCCTCGGTCACGCCGTACACATCAAGCGGCGACGACATCCACCGCTTCTGTTGGCGCCTTGATGGTCACCCGCTCCGTCGGCACACCTGCCACCGACGTCACGGAGACGGAATTGAGCATCGGACGTACTGCTGCGGGCACCGGCTCGCTCGCCGCCGCGGACGCAGCCAGCTCGGCCAACGACAGTTCGTCGCTCACTTCGCGCATGAGCTCGGACATCCGTACGTCAAGCGCGTCGCAGATAGCGGAGAGCAGCTCGGATGACGCCTCCTTCTGCCCCCGCTCCACCTCGGAGAGATAGCCGAGCGAGACTCGGGCGGACGAGGAGACTTCGCGCAGAGTACGGCCCTGACGCTGGCGCTGCCGACGCAGCACGTCACCAAGCAGGCGACGGAGCAGAATCATCGGTGGCTCCCTCCTCGGACCGCGTAGCCGCATCCTTCTCGCCCCACCGTACCGCCTCGCGCTGCGGCCGTGCGGGGAGCGATGTCGTGTTCACTCAGGGCTGCAAACATCAAGTCCCCCCGTTCCGTTCCGTATCCTGTGTCCGCCCGTTCCCGGTCAGTTCGCCGGAGAGCAGTTCCAGCACGCTCCGTACGCTCTCTCTACGGATTTCCGCCCGGTCACCGTTCAACCGCAGTGCGGCCACTTTCTCTCGACCGCGCGGACCGCTGACCGCCACGTAGACCGTGCCCACGGGCTGTCCGTCCTGCGGCTCGGGACCCGCGACCCCCGTGGTCGAGATGCCCCAGCCGGCCGCCAGTACGCCCCGTACGCCGATGGCCATCTGCCGTGCCACCTCGGGATCCACCGCGCCCCGCTCGGCCAGAAGTGTTCCGTCGACGCCCAGGACATCGCGCTTGATGTCCGTCGCGTAGGCCGTGACCGACCCGCGGAGCGATCGGGAGGCGCCGGGGACGGACGTCAGTTGGGCGGCCACCAGACCGCCGGTGAGTGACTCGGCGACGGCGAGCGTCGTGCCTCGCGACGCCAGCAGGTCGAGCACCCGGGCAGCCACATCCCTCAGTGGAACGTCGTCGGCCGCCACATCCTTCCCGACAGGTGTGGAAGGAATCGGCACGGTGCCCGCTCCGTCCCCCGCCCCGAACATCACGAAGCGCTCTCCGCCCGGCCCCGCTCGGCCGCCAGCCCCCGACGCCGCAGGACGATCGCCTGCCGCACGTAGTCGAGGCCGGTCAGCACGGTCAGCACAACCGCGAGCGCCATCATCCAGAACCGCAGCGTCGCGAGCGGCCCCGTCAGCGCCAGCACGTACATACCGACCGCCGTGCCCTGCGCGAGCGTCTTCATCTTGCCGCCGCGGCTGGCCGGAATGATCCCGTGCCGGATCACCCAGAACCGCATCAGAGTGATCCCGAGCTCACGGAAGAGAATGACCCCGGTCACCCACCACGGCAGATCCCCGAGGGCGGAGAGACTGATCAGCCCCGCCGCCATGATCGCCTTGTCGGCGATCGGGTCGGCGATCTTCCCGAAGTCGGTGACCAGGTTGTACGTACGGGCCAGATGCCCGTCGAAGATATCGGTGATCATGGCCACGGCGAACGCGGCCCACGCCCAGGCGCGCCAGGCCGGGTCGTACCCGCCGTCCTGGAGCAGCAGCATCACGAAGGCCGGTACGAGCACCAGCCGCATCATGGTCAGGATGTTGGCGATGTTCCAGATGCTGGCCTGATTGACGGCCGCAGCCCCCAGCTTGCCGCCGGGCGCCGGCCTACCCTGGCCGCCCTCGGCCGATGCCGGGACTCCGGTCATCTGGCTGCCTCCTCGCCGGGGCTCCGGGGCTCGTCCCCGGTGAAGCCGCAGAACTCCGCCACCAGGTCCACGCCCTCGGTGCCGACCACCTTCGCCTCGACCATACGACCGGGACGCAGGCCCTCGCTCGATGTGAAGATCACCTGGCCGTCGGTCTCGGGCGCCTGGTGGGCCGCCCGGCCCACGGCGGCCTCCTCCGCGCCTTCCTCGACGCCGTCCGGGGACTCGACGGAGACGGACTCCACCAGCACCGTCAGGGTCTCCCCCAGGCGCTCCTCGGCACGCTGCGACGTCAGCTCGTCGCTCAGCCGCGACAGATGCGCCAGCCGCTCGGCCACGACGTCCTCGTCCAGTTTGTGCTCGTACGTCGCGGCCTCGGTGCCGTCCTCGTCCGAGTAGCCGAACACCCCGATCGCGTCGAGCCGCGCGCCGGTGAGGAAGCGTTCCAGCTCGGCGAAATCGGCCTCCGTCTCGCCCGGGAAGCCCACGATGAAGTTGGAGCGCACACCGGCCAGCGGGGCCTTGCCCCGGATCGTCTCCAGCAGTTCCAGGAAGCGGTCGGTGTCCCCGAAGCGGCGCATCGCCCGTAGTACGGAGGGCGCCGAGTGCTGGAAGGACAGGTCGAAGTACGGGGCGACGCCCGGCGTCGACGTCAGGACGTCGATGAGCCCGGGGCGCATCTCGGCGGGCTGGAGGTAGCTGACCCGTACGCGCTCGATCCCGTCGACCGCCGCGAGTTCGGGCAGCAGCGTCTCCAGGAGGCGGATGTCGCCGAGGTCCTTGCCGTAGGAGGTGTTGTTCTCGGAGACGAGCATGACCTCCTTGACACCCTGCTCGGCGAGCCAGCGCGTCTCGCCCAGCACGTCGGAGGGGCGGCGCGAGATGAAGGAGCCCCGGAAGGAGGGGATGGCGCAGAAGGAGCAGCGCCGGTCGCAGCCGGAGGCCAGCTTCACGGAGGCGACGGGGCTGTTGTCGAGGCGCCGGCGCAGCGGGGCGCGCGGACCGGAGGCCGGCGCGAGGCCCTGGGGCAGATCTACGGGGGCGGGGATGACCGCCTCCGTAGAAGGAGGCGTCGCCTCGGCGCCGTGTCCGGGCAGGGCCACACCGGTGGCGCCCTGGCGGTCGGCGGGGCTCAGCGGCAGCAGTTTGCGCCGGTCGCGGGGCGTGTGCGAGGCGTGGATACCGCCGTTGAGGATGGTCTGGAGGCGGTCGGAGATGTCGGCGTAGTCGTCGAATCCGAGTACGCCGTCCGCTTCGGGGAGCGATTCCGCGAGTTCCTTGCCGTAACGCTCGGCCATGCAGCCGACGGCGACGACGGCCTGGGTTCTGCCGTGATCCTTCAGATCGTTGGCTTCCAGCAGGGCGTCGACGGAGTCCTTCTTGGCGGCTTCGACGAAGCCGCAGGTGTTGACGACGGCGACATCCGCGTCGGCGGCTTCCTCGACGAGCTCCCAGCCGTCCGCTGCCAAGCGGCCTGCAAGCTCCTCCGAGTCCACCTCGTTACGGGCGCAGCCAAGCGTGACAAGGGCGACGGTACGGCGTTCGGGCATGGGCTCAAGACTACTTTGTCCTGGCCGCCCTCCTGCCGTGCAGGGTTGACCGGCCGGAGGGGGCGGTGGATCGCACCTCCGGAGCACCCTCGGAGCGCTCCCGCCGCGCACCGCGCGGGCCTGCTTCGCCGCACCGCCCCGTGTTCGCACCGGGCTCACCCCGGGGCGGCCGACGCCTCCCGGCGTCGGCCGCGGCGTCAGCCCGCCTCGGGGTCGCCCTTCGTGTACGACGGCCGCTCGACCTGGCCCGGCTTGAAGTCCTCGTCGACCTGCTTGCCGTTGACGAAGATGTCGATCACCCCGGCGTTGCCGAGGATGAGGTCGATCTGCTCGTCGTCCTGGAAGGTCTTGGACTCGCCCTTGAGGAGCAGTCCGTCGAAGATCAGTTCACCGTTGGGGGACTTGGCGGAGATCCAGCTCTTGTCCTCGACGGCGGACAGCTTGACCGTCACCTTGTCGGCCGGGGCTGCGGCGATGGCGCTGTCCGACGGGTCGGGCTTCGGGTCGGCGGGCTTGGTGGTGCTGGGCTCGGAGGTCGTCTTCTCCGGCGCCGGACCCTCGGCGACCTGCTTGCCCTGGCCTTCCTCGTCGGCACCGCTGAACATGGTGAAGCCGACGAAGCCGATCACCGCGACGATCGCGGCGACCATGGCCGCCGTCCAGTTCGGACGGCGCCGCTCCGGGCGGATCCGCTCGGCCTCGAACAGCGGGGCCGCGGGCGTCGGCGACGGGCGCCCGCCGTGCTCGGAGTCGTACTGCCCGACCAGCGGTTCGGGGTCGATCCCGACCGAGCGCGCGAGTGTGCGGATGTGGCCGCGTGCGTAGACGTCGCCGCCGCAGCGCGAGAAGTCGTCCTGCTCGATCGCCTGCACGATCGGAACGCGCACACGGGTGGAGGCACTGACCTCTTCGATGGTGAGACCTGCGGCGGTGCGTGCGTGCTGGAGGACATGGCCGACCGAGGGCCTGTCCTCTTCGGGCGCGGGCCGCTCGTCCTCAGCGGGGTCGACGGCGGAAGGCTGGTCGTCTTCGGGGGAGTTGCCGATGGACACGGGAGTGCCTTTCGAGCGTGTAGCCACCTGCTGGATGTTCAGTCTATGGGTGGTACGAAAGGGTGGGGCAACCGGGCGGACGCACTTTGTACGCCATCTGCATGGCCGGACGGCGTGTCGGCGGGACACCGGGGTGTCTGTCTCTCCACGTTGACGTCCGGCCGGGGGAAAGGGTTGCTTCGGATATCTCTCGGATCGCCTCGGGTTCCGTCAATTTCCGTCAGCTCCTTCGGGAGCGGGCTCGCCGCGGATCACCGCGAGCACTCCGTCCAGCTCGTCTGCCTTCACCAGCACATCACGCGCCTTGGAACCCTCGCTCGGACCGACGATGTTCCGCGATTCCATCAGGTCCATGAGCCTGCCCGCTTTGGCGAAACCCACGCGCAACTTCCGCTGGAGCATCGATGTCGATCCGAATTGCGTGGAGACGACCAACTCGGCTGCCTGGCACAGCAGATCGAGATCGTCGCCGATGTCCTCGTCGATCTGCTTCTTCTTGGCCGTGCCGACGACGACGTCCTCCCGGAAGACCGGCGCCATCTGGTCCTTGCAGTGCTGGACGACGGCCGCGACCTCGTCCTCCGTGACGAAGGCGCCCTGCATACGCGTCGGCTTACTGGCTCCCATGGGGAGGAAGAGCCCGTCGCCCTTGCCGATCAGCTTCTCGGCGCCGGGCTGGTCGAGGATGACGCGGCTGTCGGCGAGCGAGGAGGTCGCGAAGGCGAGCCGGGAGGGCACGTTCGCCTTGATCAGACCGGTGACGACGTCGACCGAGGGGCGCTGGGTGGCGAGCACCAGATGGATACCGGCGGCGCGGGCCAACTGGGTGATGCGCACGATCGCGTCCTCGACGTCGCGCGGCGCGACCATCATCAGGTCGGCCAGCTCGTCCACGATCACCAGCAGGTACGGATAGGGCGTCAGCTCGCGCTCACTGCCCTCCGGGGCCTTGACCTTGCCCTTGCGTACGGCCTGGTTGAAGTCGTCGATGTGCCGGTAGCCGTACGCCGCGAGGTCGTCGTAACGCAGGTCCATCTCCCGTACGACCCACTGGAGCGCCTCGGCGGCCCGCTTGGGGTTGGTGATGATGGGCGTGATCAGGTGCGGGATGCCCTCGTACGCCGTGAGCTCGACCCGCTTGGGGTCGACCAGGACCATCCGGACGTCCTCCGGGGTGGCCCTGGCCATCACCGACGTGATCAGACAGTTGATGCAGGAGGACTTGCCGGATCCGGTGGCGCCGGCGACCAGAAGGTGCGGCATCTTGGAGAGGTTGGCCATTTCGTAGCCGCCCTCGACGTTCTTGCCGAGCGCGACCAGCATCGGGTGGTCGTCCTCGGCGGCGTCGGCGAGCCGCAGGACGTCGCCGAGGTTGACCATCTCGCGGTCGGAGTTCGGGATCTCGATGCCGACGGCGGACTTGCCGGGGATGGGGCTGATGATCCGGACGTCGGGGCTGGCCACGGCATAGGCGATGTTCTTCGTGAGCGCGGTGATGCGTTCGACCTTCACGGCGGGGCCGAGCTGGACCTCGTAGCGGGTGACGGTCGGTCCCCGGGTGAAGCCGGTGACGGTCGCGTCGACCTTGAACTCCATGAAGACGTTGGTCAGCGAGTCGACGACCATGTCGTTGGCGGCGCTGCGGGTCTTGCCCGGGCCGCCCCGCTCCAGCAGGTCCAGGGACGGCAGAGAGTAGGTGATGTCGCCGGCGAGCTGAAGCTGCTCGGCGCGCGGGGGCAGTGGCCGGTCCTGCGCGGGCGGGGCCTTGGTGAGGTCGGCCACGGCGCCGGACGGCGACTGCGCCGCGGCACCGCGCGGCTCCGGCTCACGTGCCGTGGGTACGGAGTGCTCCCGCGAGCCCGAGCCCGAGCCGCCCGCCCCGCGCGTGCGCTCCCCCGGCCGAGCCCTCGCCGCGTCCCGTGTGCGGTCGGCCGAGACGCCCTGGGTGAGGTCGGCGACGATCGGCGAGGGCGGCATCCCGTTGAGTACGGCTCCGTCCAGCGCGGCAGCGGCGGCGGCCGCCACGTCGACGGCGTCCATGGGCCGGTCGTGGGCGGGCTGCACCGACTGCCTGCGGGGGCGCCGACGGCGGGCCAGCGCCTCGACCTCGGCGTGGTCGGGGTCGTAGTCGTCGGGCGCCTCGCCGCGACGCGCCGCCGAGCGGCGCCCCCGCGCGGGCAGGGCCTCGCGCCACTGGTCGTCGTACCGCTCGTCGTCGCTGTCGTACTCCCGCTCCCGCTCCTCGCCGTCGAGGTCGGCCGGGGCGGGGTCCAGGACACCGAGCCGGACGGCGAGCCGGCGCAGCCGCTGCGGGATGGCGTTGACGGGCGTCGCCGTGACGACGAGCAGCCCGAAGACGGTGAGCAGGACCAGCATCGGTACGGCGAGGACTTCGCCCATGGCGAAGATCAGCGGCATGGAGGCGCCCCAGCCGATGAGTCCGCCGGCGTCCTGCATCGCCTCGGTGCTCGCGTCCCGGCCCGGAGCGCCGCAGGCGATGTGCACCAGCCCGAGAACGCCGATCACCAGCGCGGAGAGTCCGATGACGATGCGTCCGTTGGCCTCGGGCCGCTGCGGATAGAGGATGAGCCGTACGGCGACGGCGCCCAGCAGTATCGGGACGAGCAGGTCGAGCCGGCCGAAGGCGCCGGTGATCAGCATCTCGACGAGATCGCCGACCGGGCCCCGCAGGTTCGACCACGTACCGGCGGCGACGACCAGGCCCAGGGCGAGCAGCAGGAGCGCGACGCCGTCCTTGCGGTGCGCCGGGTCGAGCCCCTTCGCGCCCCGCCCTATGCCACGGAACACCGCGCCGACCGCGTGCGCGATACCGAGCCACAGGGCGCGTACGAGGCGGTAGACGCCGTTCGTCGGGGACGGTGCGGGCTTGGGTGCCGGTTTGGCCGCGGCCTTCTTCGCGGGGGCCTTCTTGGCCGGTGCCTTCTTCGTGGGCGCTGTCTTCTTCGCCGCGGCCTTGGCGGCGGGGGCCGCCTTCTTCGCGGCACCGCTCGCACGGCCGGCACGCGGTTTCGCGGTGCCCGCCGTGCCCTGGGAACCCTTGCCGGACGTACGTGAGGCCATGGGGGTGAGGTTACCGGTGTGAACGGCGGCGGACACGTGTGCCCACGGCTTCACCCGTACGTGTCGTGCGTCGTCGGCCGGAAACTGACGCGGGCTCAGCCGGTGTCGCCGGAGCGCGGACAGAGCGCCTGGCGGGGAACCGAGCAGTGGAAAACGGGCCGCCCGCAGGCCCGTTGGGGCCCGGGGCGTGCCCGGTCAGTTCGGTGAGGGGAGCGGGGAGCCGCCGCCGCTGCCCGGCTCCAGCGCGTCCAGCGCCCGGCGCAGTCCGGTCAGTTTGCGCTCCAGATGGGCGGCCGTGGCGACGGCGGCCGCGTCCGCGGAGTCGTCGTCCAGCTGCTTGGAGAGCGCTTCGGCCTGCTCCTCGACCGCGGCGAGCCGCGCGGACAGTTCGGCCAGGAGACCCGTGGGCTCCTTCACCTCGCCCGCTCCCGCCAGTTGCAGCCTGAGCAGTTCGGCCTGCTCCTTCAACTGGCAGTTCTTCATGTACAGCTCGACGAAGACCGAGACCTTCGCGCGCAGCACCCACGGGTCGAAGGGCTTGGAGATGTAGTCCACCGCGCCGGCGGCGTAGCCCCGGAAGGTGTGGTGCGGACCGTGGTTGATGGCGGTGAGGAAGATGATCGGAATGTCCCGCGTCCGCTCGCGCCTCTTGATGTGGGCGGCGGTCTCGAACCCGTCCATCCCCGGCATCTGGACGTCCAGCAGAATGACCGCGAAGTCGTCCGTCAGCAGCGCCTTGAGCGCTTCCTCCCCTGACGATGCCCGCACCAGCGTCTGATCGAGCGCGGAGAGGATGGCCTCCAGCGCCAGCAGATTCTCCGGCCGGTCATCGACCAGGAGGATCTTGGCCTTCTGCACCATGGCCCGCCCTCCTCGCCCCGGCTGTGCACCGGGCGCCGCCCCAGGGGACGACTCCCTTACGCCGTCCGTCCTTGTGCCGGTCATGGTAGCCGCACCCCGCCTGTCGCCACACCCTGTCACCGTGATGTCACTGTGCACGTAGCAAAAACGTCACAGGAGCTCGGAAAGTTCCCCCAATACTTGTGGCCCACACGCGATCGACCACAAGAACTCACCTTCCTGCACAGGTTCGCACAGCCGCCGGTCACTTCTGAAGCCACTCCCGGCGTCACTTTCATGTCACTTCTGATGCATCCACTGCTCCATAACTGACAAAAGATGATCGGGATCGACCGGCTTTGTCACGTAGTCAGAAGCACCGGAGTCGATCGCCTTCTCCCGGTCCCCCTTCATCGCCTTCGCGGTGAGCGCGATGATCGGCAGCCCGGCGAACTGCGGCATCCGGCGGATCGCCGTCGTCGTCGCGTACCCGTCCATCTCCGGCATCATGATGTCCATCAGCACCAGCGTCACATCGTCGTGCTGCTCCAACACCTCAATCCCCTCACGGCCGTTCTCGGCGTACAGCACCGACAGCCCGTGCTGTTCGAGAACGCTGGTCAGCGCGAAGACGTTGCGGATGTCGTCGTCCACGATCAGCACCTTCTCGCCGCCGAACGAGAACGTACGACGCTCCTCCGGAGCGTCCTGGGCGTCGGCCCCCCACGCCTCGTCCGCCCGCGAACCGGCCAACGGCCCCGAGCCGTTGGCCCCGCCGGCGGAACCGTTCCCGCCGCCCGGTGTCCCGGCGGACGGACCGCCCGAGCCCCCAGGGCGCCCCGACAGCGAGTTCAGCTGCTCCGGACCGCCCAGGGCCTTGCGGCGGCGCCGGAACAGCGCGGCGGGCCCCGTGCGGGTCTGCGAAGGCGCCGCAGGGCGGTCCAGCCGCGCCTGCTCCGGCGACAGGGCCGCGGAGTCGCTGCCGCCGCGCTGCGGCTCGATGCCCGGGGTCAGCTGCGGGTAGCCCTGTGGGGGCAGTTCACTGGCGTGCAGCGGCAGATACAGCGTGAAGGTCGAGCCGCGGCCCGGCTCGCTCGCCGCGTGGATCTCGCCGCCGAGCAGCCGGGCAATCTCCCGGCTGATGGACAGCCCCAGACCCGTACCTCCGTACTTACGGCTCGTCGTACCGTCCGCCTGCTTGAACGCCTCGAAGATCACCCGCATCTTGCTCGCCGCGATCCCGATACCGGTGTCGGTGACCGAGAAGGCGATCAGATCGGCGTCCGCGTCCCGCAGCGAACCGGCCTCCAGCAGCTGTTCCCTGATGGCGTTGGGCACATCCGCACCGGCGGGCCGGATCACCAGCTCCACGGCGCCCGTGTCGGTGAACTTCACCGCGTTGGACAGCAGGTTGCGCAGCACCTGGAGCAGCCGCTGCTCGTCGGTGTGCAGCGTCGCCGGCAGCTCCGGGGAGACCCGTACGGAGAAGTCGAGCCCCTTCTCAGCGGTCAGCGGCCGGAACGTGGCCTCGACGTAGTCGACGAGTTGCACGAGCGCGATCCGCGTCGGACTGACGTCCATCTTGCCCGCCTCGACCTTCGACAGGTCGAGGATGTCGTTGATGAGCTGGAGCAGGTCGGAGCCCGCGCCGTGGATCGTCTCGGCGAACTCCACCTGTTTCGGTGAGAGATTCATCTCCGCGTTGTCCGCGAGCAGCTTCGCCAGGATGAGCAGCGAGTTCAGCGGCGTACGCAACTCGTGCGACATGTTCGCCAGGAACTCGGACTTGTAGCGCATCGACACGGCGAGCTGCTCGGCCCGCTCCTCCAGCACCTGCCGCGCCTCTTCGATCTCGGTGTTCTTCACCTCGATGTCGCGGTTCTGACGGGCCAGCAGCTCCGCCTTCTCCTCCAGCTCCGCGTTGGAGGACTGCAGGGCCTTCTGCCGGTTCTCCAGCTCCGCCGAGCGCTCCCGCAGTTGCTCCGTCAGCTCCTGCGACTGCTTGAGCAGCACCTCGGTCTTGGTGTTGACGCTGATGGTGTTGACGCTCGTCGCGATCATCTCGGCGATCTGGTTGAGGAAGTCCCGCTGGATCTGGGTGAAGGGTTGGAACGACGCCAGCTCGATCACACCGAGAACCTTGCCCTCGAACAGCACCGGCAGCACGATCACGTACGCCGGTGACGCCTCGCCGAGCCCCGAGGAGATCTTGAGATACCCCGGCGGCACGTTGACCTGGATCGTGCGCTTCTCCTCGGCGGCCGTACCGATGAGGGTCTCGCCCGGCCGGAAGGAGGTCGGCATCGACCCGGCCGAGTAGCCGTAACTGCCGCGCATGCACAGCTCGTACGAGCCGTCGCGCCCGCCCGTGCCCAGCTCGGTGCCGGTACCCGTCGGCATGGCGAGGAAGAACGCGCCGTGCTGCGCCGAGACCACGGGCGTGAGCTCGCTCATGATCAGCGAGGCCACGTCGTCCAGGTCGCGGCGACCCTGCATCAGGCCGGAGATCCGGGCCAGGTTGCCCTTGAGCCAGTCCTGCTCCTCGTTGGCGAGGGTGGTGTCACGCAGGTTGGCGATCATCGTGTTGATGTTGTCCTGAAGGACCTGGATCTCGCCCGCGGCGTCGACGTCGATCTTCAGATTCAGATCGCCGCGGGTCACCGCGGTGGCGACGGCGGCGATCGCCCGCACCTGACGCGTCAGGTTGCCGGCCATCTCGTTCACCGACTCGGTGAGGTCGCGCCAGGTGCCGTCGACGTCCCTGACCCGCGCCTGGCCGCCCAGCTGCCCGTCCGTACCCACCTCGCGGGCCACCCGCGTGACCTGTTCGGCGAACGACGACAGCTGGTCGACCATCGTGTTGATGGTGTTCTTCAGCTCCTGGATCTCACCCCGGGCGTCGATGTCGATCTTCTTGGTGAGATCGCCCTTGGCGATGGCGGTGGTGACCGTGGCGATCTGGCGCACCTGACCGGTCAGGTTGGACGCCATCGAGTTCACCGACTCGGTGAGGTCCTTCCACGTGCCGGAGACACCCGGGACGCGCGCCTGGCCGCCCAACTCGCCCTCGGTGCCCACCTCGCGGGCCACCCGCGTCACCTCGTCGGCGAACGAGGACAGCGTCGTCACCATGATGTTGACGGTGTCGGCGAGTTCGGCGACCTCGCCGCGCGCCTCGACGGTGACCTTCTTCGTCAGGTCGCCGTTGGCGACCGCCGAGGAGACCCGCGAGATGTTCCGCACCTGACTGGTGAGGTTGTTGGCCATCGTGTTGACGTTGTCGCTGAGGTCCTTCCAGATGCCGGTGACGCCACGCACCCGCGCCTGACCGCCGAGGATGCCCTCGGTGCCCACCTCACGGGCCACCCGCGTCACCTCGTCGGCGAAGTTCGACAGCTGGTCCACCATCGTGTTGACGGTCGTGACGAGGTCGAGGATCTCGCCCTTGGCGTCGACGGTGATCTTCTTCGACAGATCGCCCTTGGCGACGGCCGTGGTCACCTCGGCGATGTTGCGGACCTGGGAAGTCAGGTTGTTCGCCATGAAGTTGACGGACTGGGTGAGGTCCTTCCAGGTGCCGGAGACACCCTGCACCTCGGCCTGGCCGCCGAGCATGCCCTCCGTACCGACCTCGCGGGCGACCCTGGTCACCTGCTCGGCGAAGTTCGACAGCTGGTCGACCATCGTGTTGAGGGTGTTCTTCAGCTCCAGGATCTCGCCCCGCGCGTCCACGTCGATCTTCTGCGACAGGTCACCACGCGCCACCGCCGTGGCGACCTGCGCGATGTTGCGGACCTGGGAGGTCAGGTTCCCCGCCATGCCGTTCACGGAGTCCGTCAGATCGCGCCAGACACCGGCGACGCCCGGCACCTGGGCCTGGCCGCCGAGCCGGCCGTCCGTACCCACCTCGCGGGCCACGCGTGTGACCTGTTCGGCGAAGGCCGAGAGCTGGTCGACCATCGTGTTGATGGTGTTCTTCAGCTCCAGGATCTCGCCCCGCGCGTCCACGTCGATCTTCTGCGACAGGTCACCACGCGCCACCGCCGTGGTCACCTGGGCGATCTGGCGCACCTGGTCGGTCAGGTTGCCGGCCATGAAGTTGACGGAGTCGGTCAGCTCCTTCCACGTACCGGAGACGCCGTCCACCCGCGCCTGGCCGCCGAGCCGGCCCTCCGTACCCACGTCACGCGCCATCCGCGTCACCTGGTCGGCGAACGACGACAGTTGCGCCACCATCGTGTTCACGGTGTTCTTCAGTTCGAGCATCTCGCCCGCGACGTCGACGGTGACCTTCTGGGAAAGGTCGCCGTTCGCGACCGCCGTCGTCACCTGGGCGATGTCGCGCACCTGGCCGGTGAGGTTACGGAACGCGGTGTTGACCGAGTCGGTGAGGTCCTTCCACGTACCCGCCGCGCCCGGCACCTCGGCCTGGCCGCCCAGTTGGCCCTCGACGCCGACCTCACGGGCGACGCGCGTCACCTCGGAGCCGAACGAATTGAGCTGCCTCACCATCGTGTTGACGGTGTTCTTCAGTTCGAGCATCTCGCCCGCCACGTCGACGGTGACCTTCTGGGAAAGGTCGCCGTTCGCCACGGCGGTCGTCACCTGGGCGATGTCCCGCACCTGGGTGGTCAGATTCCGGAAGACGGTGTTGACGGAGTCCGTCAGGTCCTTCCACGTACCCGCCGCGCCCGGCACCTGCGCCTGGCCGCCCAGCACACCCGAGCCACCGACCTCGCTCGCCACCCGCGTCACCTCGTCGGCGAACGTACGCAGCGTCTCGGTCATCTGATTGATCGTCTCGGCGAGTTGCGCGACCTCGCCGCGTGCGCTCACGGTCACCTTCTGGGAAAGGTCACCGTTCGCGACGGCGGTGGTGACCTCCGCGATGCCGCGCACCTGACTGGTCAGGTTGCCGGCCATCGTGTTCACCGAATCGGTGAGGTCCTTCCACACGCCCGCCACGCCGGGCACGGTCGCCTGGCCGCCCAGCTCACCTTCGGTGCCCACCTCGCGGGCCACCCGTGTCACCTCGGAGGAGAACGAGGACAGCTGGTCCACCATCGTGTTCACGGTGTTCTTCAGCTGAAGCATCTCGCCGGCCACATGCACGGTGACCTTGCGCGACAGATCACCCTTGGCGACGGCGGTCGTGACGAGAGCGATGTCACGCACCTGGGCCGTGAGCCGGTACGCCATCGTGTTGACGGAATCCGTCAGATCCTTCCACGAACCCGACATTCCGCGCACCTTGGCCTGGCCGCCGAGCTTGCCCTCCGTACCGACCTCCAGCGCCACACGCGTCACCTCGTCGGTGAACGCGGACAGCTGGTCGACCAGGTTGTTGACGGTACGAGCCACCTTCAGGAACTCGCCGCGCAGCGGGCGCTCCGTCCCCACCGAGCCCTCGGCGAAGTGCGAACGCAGCTCCATCCGCTGCTCCAGGTCGCCCTCGGCGACCGCCGACAGCACCCGCCCGACCTCGGACACGGGGCGCGCCAGGTCGTCCACCAGCGCGTTCGACGCGTCGATGGCGCTGGCCCAGGAGCCCTCACAGGCGCCCGTCTCCAGCCGCTCCGTGAGCTTTCCCTCCCGCCCGACCATGCGCCGTACGCGGGCCAGCTCACCCGTGAGATGCAGATTCCGGTCCGCCACCTCGTTGAAGACGGCGGCGATCTCCGCCATCACATCGTCACCGGAGACGGTCAGGCGTTTACGGAAGTTGCCGTCCCGCATCGCCACCAGGGCCGTCAGCAGTCTGTTCAGAGCCGCCGCATCGACCTCGGTGGCCCCGTTGTTCCGGGACCGTCCGCCTTTTGCGCGCGTGCTGTTGCCACGCGCCGCCACGCCAGACTCCACCGTGTCCCTCCCGCGGGGGTTGACCGTACTGCTCAGAGTGTTGCTCAGGCTGTCTCTCGAATCCTGCCCAGTGTTTCACCACGGCCGAACCTGGCGATAACAGTTCGGCAGCTTCGCATAGCGTCCCCACCCCCGGTGGGTGGAAACAGTGGTGACCGGCATCCAACCTCGCAGCGAAGGTAAGTAACCTGGCATCCGGCTGTCCAACCGTCCCGGTCTGCCCGGCGGGGGCGGCGTGGCGAACGTACTACCACCGGGCACCGGGAGGGCGGGGCCGAATCATGGCAGAGCCGGGCGTCGAGACGCGTACGAGGAGTTCTGTGATCACCGCGCGGGCGGCTGCCAGCTTCGACCCTGTCGGGCGGTCCGTCGCGACCGCCCGCGCCTTTGTCCGTGACACGCTCCAGGGCTGGGGCCATTCCGACGTCGTGGACGACGCCGTGGTCCTCACCAGCGAACTCGTCACCAATGCCGTCATCCACGCAGGCACGTCGGCGGACGTGCTCTGCCTCCGTACGGAGGACGGCGTCCGCGTCGAAGTCTCCGACCGCTATCCCGAACGCGAGATCCCGATGCAGGGAACGGGGCTGTCGCTCGGCAGCCCCGACCGGGAGAACGGCCGCGGACTGCTGCTCTGCGCGGCACTGGCCTCACGCTGGGGCGTCGACTACACCCCGACGCACAAACAGGTCTGGTTCCAGCTCGACCTGCCCGACCGCCCCGTGGGCGCCCGGTCCGCCGGCCCCGTCATCCCGAACGCGCTCCTCCCGGTCACCGACGAACGGGTCCGGGTCGCCGTCGTCCAGATCGACGGAACCGGCGCCGTATCCACCTGGAACGAGGACGCGGAACACCTCTTCGGCTACCCGGCCGACCAGGTCGTCGGCAAACCCCTCACCGAGTTCGCCGCCTGGCCGCACACCCCTGGCATCGGCACCGGCATCGTCGAGGCGCTGCTCCTCTCCCGTTGGGAGGGCAGTTACGGCATCCGCGGCAGCGACGGCAGAGTCATCCCCGTCTACGCCTCCCACCTGCGGGTGCGCGACACCAACGGCGAGCCGTCCACCGTCTGCCTCCTCGTACGCGACGACGAACGCGCCGTCATCCAGACCCCGCAGCGCGCCCCCGCGACGGAGGCGGGCGCCGAGAGCCGCACCGTCGACCCCTTCGAGATCTTCATCGGCTCACCGGCCCCGGAAGACCTCGACAGCCTGCTCCAGCGCACCGTGGAACGCGCCCGCGACATGCTCGAAGGCGACTCCGCCTTCCTCCTGCTCGCCACCGACGACGAGACGGAGCTGGAGGTACGGGCCACCACCGGCCTCCCCTCGGCCCGACAGCGCTTCGCCCGCGTCCCGGTGGAGGCCGGCACGGGGCGGTACGGCTCCGCCCGGATGCCCGCCGTCCACGAGGATCTGGCCATCGTCCCCGGAGCCGTGCCGCTGCTCAACGGCACCGGCATGCGCTCCGTCGTCACCGTCCCGCTCAAGGTCGAGGGCCGGCTCACCGGCTCCCTCGGCGTCGCCGCCGAAGCCGCGGGCCGGTACTCCAACGAAGAGGCCCTGCGCCTGCAGTTCGCGGCCGACCGCATCGCGCTGGCCGTCGAGTCGGCCCGTCTCGGCGAGCTCGAACGCCTCCGGCGCGGCTCGCTCTCCTTCCTCGTCGAAGCCTCCGACCTGCTGGCCGGCACCCTCGACCGGGACCAGACGCTCGCGCTGATGGCCCAGATGACGGTGCCCACCCTCGCCACCTGGTGCGCGGTCTACACCATCGCGGACCAGGCGTCGGACCCGTACCTGTCCTACGTGTTGCACGAGGACGAGGAGCGCATCGACGGCCTCAAGGCCCTGCTCTCCAAGATCGATCCGCCCGAACCGGTCCCGACTCCCGGCGCCCGCGTCTGGACTGGCCCGGCCGACGCCGCGCACCAGGCCGCGCTCCGTACGTCCATGAGGGAGCTGGGAGGGGCCTCCACGCCCGTCTCCTCCGGAATCGGTACGACGCTGGCCACGGCCGCCGCGGTGGGCGGAGAGACCGTTGTACTGCCTCTCGTCGCCCGAAACCGCGTGATCGGGATGCTGACTCTCGGCAAGCCGTCCGACGACCACTTCCGCCAGGAAATCCTGGAACTGGCCGAGGACTTGTCGCGCCGGGCGGCGCTCGCCCTCGACAACGCCCGCCTCTACTCGGAGCGCATGGCCATCAGCCAGTCCCTCCAACGCAGCCTGCTGCCGCCGGAACTGCCGCAGGTGCCCAACGTCGAGGTCGAGGTCATCTACCGCGCGGCGGGCGAAGGCAACGAGGTGGGCGGCGACTTCTACGACCTCTTCCCGATCCGCGACGGCGCGTACGGCTTCGCCATCGGCGACGTCTGCGGCACGGGCCCGGAAGCCGCGGCGGTGACCGGTCTCGCCCGGCACGCGCTGCGCCTCCTCGCCCGCGAGGGCTTCAGCGGCCCGGCGGTCCTGGAGCGGCTGAACGCGGCGATCCTCGACGAGGGCGCCCGCAGCCGCTTCCTGACGCTGCTCTACGGGGAGTTGTGGCCGCAGGACGACGGCAGCGCCGTCCTCAAGGTCGTCTGCGCCGGACACCCGCTGCCGCTGCGTCTGCGTCAGGACGGCACCGTGGAGGCGGCGGCGGACCCGCAACCGCTGCTCGGAGTCATGGACGACCTGGAGCTGTACGAGCAGATGGTCACCCTCGAACCGGGCGACGTCCTCCTCTGCGTCACCGACGGCGTCACCGAACGCCGCGAGGGCACCCGCATGCTGGGCGACGACGGCCTCATCGACGTACTGACGGGCTGTACGGGCCTCACGGCCGGCGCCGTCGCCTCACGGGTCCTGCGCGCGGTGGAGAGGTTCGCGGCGGAGCCGGCGTCGGACGACATGGCGATTCTGGCGATGCGTGTACCGGAGCCGCAGAAGAACTGACGGGGCCGCATGGTCCGGCGACGAAGCCGACAACGAAGAAGGGCCCCGCCACCCGGCGGGGCCCTTCTTCTTGCTGGAGCCCCAATACGGAATCGAACCGTAGACCTTCTCCTTACCATGGAGACGCTCTACCGACTGAGCTATTGGGGCGCGGCAACGAGATAGATCATACCCGAAGCGCGACGTGCTGAAAACTGACGACACGAAAAGGCTTTTGAACGCAGAAATGCCTCAGCCCCCGGACATGGTCCGGGGACTGAGGCTAAAGATTGTTCGGCGGCGTCCTACTCTCCCACAGGGTCCCCCCTGCAGTACCATCGGCGCTGAAAGGCTTAGCTTCCGGGTTCGGAATGTAACCGGGCGTTTCCCTAACGCAATGACCACCGAAACACTATGAAACTGCTGAACAACCGGATGATGTCACGGACTGTTCGTTGTCTCAGAACTAACACAGTGGACGCGAGCAACTGAGGACAAGCCCTCGGCCTATTAGTACCGGTCAACTCCACACCTCACGGTGCTTCCATATCCGGCCTATCAACCCAGTCGTCTACTGGGAGCCTTACCCCATCAAGTGGGTGGGAGTCCTCATCTCGAAGCAGGCTTCCCGCTTAGATGCTTTCAGCGGTTATCCCTCCCGAACGTAGCCAACCAGCCATGCCCTTGGCAGGACAACTGGCACACCAGAGGTTCGTCCGTCCCGGTCCTCTCGTACTAGGGACAGCCCTTCTCAAGACTCCTGCGCGCGCAGCGGATAGGGACCGAACTGTCTCACGACGTTCTAAACCCAGCTCGCGTACCGCTTTAATGGGCGAACAGCCCAACCCTTGGGACCGACTCCAGCCCCAGGATGCGACGAGCCGACATCGAGGTGCCAAACCATCCCGTCGATATGGACTCTTGGGGAAGATCAGCCTGTTATCCCCGGGGTACCTTTTATCCGTTGAGCGACGGCGCTTCCACAAGCCACCGCCGGATCACTAGTCCCGACTTTCGTCCCTGCTCGACCCGTCGGTCTCACAGTCAAGCTCCCTTGTGCACTTACACTCAACACCTGATTACCAACCAGGCTGAGGGAACCTTTGGGCGCCTCCGTTACTCTTTAGGAGGCAACCGCCCCAGTTAAACTACCCATCAGACACTGTCCCTGATCCGGATCACGGACCCAGGTTAGACATCCAGCACGACCAGAGTGGTATTTCAACGTTGACTCCACCTGAACTGGCGTCCAAGCTTCACAGTCTCCCACCTATCCTACACAAGCCGAACCGAACACCAATATCAAACTGTAGTAAAGGTCCCGGGGTCTTTCCGTCCTGCTGCGCGAAACGAGCATCTTTACTCGTAGTGCAATTTCACCGGGCCTATGGTTGAGACAGTCGAGAAGTCGTTACGCCATTCGTGCAGGTCGGAACTTACCCGACAAGGAATTTCGCTACCTTAGGATGGTTATAGTTACCACCGCCGTTTACTGGCGCTTAAGTTCTCAGCCTCGCCACACCGAAATGTGACTAACCGGTCCCCTTAACGTTCCAGCACCGGGCAGGCGTCAGTCCGTATACATCGCCTTACGGCTTCGCACGGACCTGTGTTTTTAGTAAACAGTCGCTTCTCGCTGGTCTCTGCGGCCACCCCCAGCTCACACCGTAAAGATGATCACCAGAAATGGCCCCCCTTCTCCCGAAGTTACGGGGGCATTTTGCCGAGTTCCTTAACCATAGTTCACCCGAACGCCTCGGTATTCTCTACCTGACCACCTGAGTCGGTTTAGGGTACGGGCCGCCATGAAACTCGCTAGAGGCTTTTCTCGACAGCATAGGATCATCCACTTCACCACAATCGGCTCGGCATCAGGTCTCACCCTCAACAAGAGACGGATTTGCCTATCTCTCGGGCTACACCCTTACCCCGGGACTACCACCGCCCGGGCTGGACTACCTTCCTGCGTCACCCCATCGCTTACCTACTACAAGTCTGGTCCGACGGCTCCACCACTCCCCTTTGCCCGAAGGCTCCAGGACGGCTTCACGGTCTTAGCATCGCCTGATTCGATACTGGGCGTTTCAAAGCGGGTACCGGAATATCAACCGGTTGTCCATCGACTACGCCTGTCGGCCTCGCCTTAGGTCCCGACTTACCCTGGGCAGATCAGCTTGACCCAGGAACCCTTAGTCAATCGGCGCACACGTTTCCCACGTGTGTATCGCTACTCATGCCTGCATTCTCACTCGTGAACCGTCCACCCCTCGCTTCCGCGGAGGCTTCACCCGGCACACGACGCTCCCCTACCCATCCGCACGCCCGTTGAGGCTACATGTACGAATGACACGACTTCGGCGGTACGCTTGAGCCCCGCTACATTGTCGGCGCGGAATCACTTGACCAGTGAGCTATTACGCACTCTTTCAAGGGTGGCTGCTTCTAAGCCAACCTCCTGGTTGTCTCTGCGACTCCACATCCTTTCCCACTTAGCGTACGCTTAGGGGCCTTAGTCGATGCTCTGGGCTGTTTCCCTCTCGACCATGGAGCTTATCCCCCACAGTCTCACTGCCGTGCTCTCACTTACCGGCATTCGGAGTTTGGCTAAGGTCAGTAACCCGGTAGGGCCCATCGCCTATCCAGTGCTCTACCTCCGGCAAGAAACACACGACGCTGCACCTAAATGCATTTCGGGGAGAACCAGCTATCACGGAGTTTGATTGGCCTTTCACCCCTAACCACAGGTCATCCCCCAGGTTTTCAACCCTGGTGGGTTCGGTCCTCCACGACCTCTTACAGCCGCTTCAACCTGCCCATGGCTAGATCACTCCGCTTCGGGTCTTGAGCGCGCTACTATGTCGCCCTGTTCGGACTCGCTTTCGCTACGGCTTCCCCACACGGGTTAACCTCGCAACACACCGCAAACTCGCAGGCTCATTCTTCAAAAGGCACGCAGTCACGACGCGAGGAACAAGTTCCTCGCGCGACGCTCCCACGGCTTGTAGGCACACGGTTTCAGGTACTATTTCACTCCGCTCCCGCGGTACTTTTCACCATTCCCTCACGGTACTATCCGCTATCGGTCACCAGGGAATATTTAGGCTTAGCGGGTGGTCCCGCCAGATTCACACGGGATTTCTCGGGCCCCGTGCTACTTGGGAAATACGCAAGAGAGCCGCACAGATTTCAGCTACGGGGGTCTTACCCTCTACGCCGGACCTTTCGCATGTCCTTCGCCTACCTGTACGGTTTCTGACTCTCCGACCAGCCGGCAGACTGATCAAGTGCACTCCCACAACCCCGCATGCGCAACCCCTGCCGGGTATCACACACATACGGTTTGGCCTCATCCGGTTTCGCTCGCCACTACTCCCGGAATCACGGTTGTTTTCTCTTCCTGAGGGTACTGAGATGTTTCACTTCCCCTCGTTCCCTCCACACTGCCTATGTGTTCAGCAGCGGGTGACAGCCCATGACGACTGCCGGGTTTCCCCATTCGGACACCCCCGGATCAAAGCTCGGTTGACAGCTCCCCGGGGCCTATCGCGGCCTCCCACGTCCTTCATCGGTTCCTGGTGCCAAGGCATCCACCGTGCGCCCTTAAAAACTTGGCCACAGATGCTCGCGTCCACTGTGCAGTTCTCAAACAACGACCAACCACCCGCCACCCCACCGCATACACAGTGAGTTCACCGGGGCCGGCAACCGAAGACACAAGCAGCTCACGCAGCCCGTACCCTCAGACACCCAACAGCGCGCCCGGCCCAGCAAACCCACCGCATCCACTTTCCACGCCCCCGAAAGGGCAGTACTCGCAAACACCACAGACTCACTGTGCCGAATAGTCAACGTTCCACCCATGAGCGACCACCGTCGGACAGGTGCCGACGAAATGGTTCTTGGACCACCCAACCCAAGGGTCCGATGGTCTAGATGCTCCTTAGAAAGGAGGTGATCCAGCCGCACCTTCCGGTACGGCTACCTTGTTACGACTTCGTCCCAATCGCCAGTCCCACCTTCGACAGCTCCCTCCCACAAGGGGTTGGGCCACCGGCTTCGGGTGTTACCGACTTTCGTGACGTGACGGGCGGTGTGTACAAGGCCCGGGAACGTATTCACCGCAGCAATGCTGATCTGCGATTACTAGCAACTCCGACTTCATGGGGTCGAGTTGCAGACCCCAATCCGAACTGAGACCGGCTTTTTGAGATTCGCTCCACCTTGCGGTATCGCAACTCATTGTACCGGCCATTGTAGCACGTGTGCAGCCCAAGACATAAGGGGCATGATGACTTGACGTCGTCCCCACCTTCCTCCGAGTTGACCCCGGCGGTCTCCTGTGAGTCCCCATCACCCCGAAGGGCATGCTGGCAACACAGAACAAGGGTTGCGCTCGTTGCGGGACTTAACCCAACATCTCACGACACGAGCTGACGACAGCCATGCACCACCTGTACACCGACCACAAGGGGGGCACCATCTCTGATGCTTTCCGGTGTATGTCAAGCCTTGGTAAGGTTCTTCGCGTTGCGTCGAATTAAGCCACATGCTCCGCTGCTTGTGCGGGCCCCCGTCAATTCCTTTGAGTTTTAGCCTTGCGGCCGTACTCCCCAGGCGGGGAACTTAATGCGTTAGCTGCGGCACCGACGACGTGGAATGTCGCCAACACCTAGTTCCCAACGTTTACGGCGTGGACTACCAGGGTATCTAATCCTGTTCGCTCCCCACGCTTTCGCTCCTCAGCGTCAGTAATGGCCCAGAGATCCGCCTTCGCCACCGGTGTTCCTCCTGATATCTGCGCATTTCACCGCTACACCAGGAATTCCGATCTCCCCTACCACACTCTAGTCTGCCCGTATCGAATGCAGACCCGGGGTTAAGCCCCGGGCTTTCACACCCGACGTGACAGACCGCCTACGAGCTCTTTACGCCCAATAATTCCGGACAACGCTTGCGCCCTACGTATTACCGCGGCTGCTGGCACGTAGTTAGCCGGCGCTTCTTCTGCAGGTACCGTCACTTTCGCTTCTTCCCTGCTGAAAGAGGTTTACAACCCGAAGGCCGTCATCCCTCACGCGGCGTCGCTGCATCAGGCTTTCGCCCATTGTGCAATATTCCCCACTGCTGCCTCCCGTAGGAGTCTGGGCCGTGTCTCAGTCCCAGTGTGGCCGGTCGCCCTCTCAGGCCGGCTACCCGTCGTCGCCTTGGTAGGCCATTACCCCACCAACAAGCTGATAGGCCGCGGGCTCATCCTGCACCGCCGGAGCTTTCAACCGTCCCCCATGAGGGGCACAGTATTATCCGGTATTAGACCCCGTTTCCAGGGCTTGTCCCAGAGTGCAGGGCAGATTGCCCACGTGTTACTCACCCGTTCGCCACTAATCCACCCGAAGGCTTCATCGTTCGACTTGCATGTGTTAAGCACGCCGCCAGCGTTCGTCCTGAGCCAGGATCAAACTCTCCGTGAATGTTTACCCGTAATCGGGTGACACCACGAGAGCGGAACAGTCGACCGGAATAAGGCCAACCGTTCACAGCGTCCTCGCTGTGTTTCTATCAAAGGAACCTCAACCCAATCCACAGAAGTGGACGAGGTCGGGGTATCAACATATCTGGCGTTGACTTTTGGCACGCTGTTGAGTTCTCAAGGAACGGACGCTTCCTTTGTACTCACCCTCTCGGGCTTTCCTCCGGGCTTCCCTTCGGTCTTGCTTTCCTTCGTCTCCGACTCTATCAGAACCTTTCGGCGCCTGATTCCCAGTCGACGGGAACGCTTTCGAATATCCGCTTTCGCGTTTCTCTTTCGGCGAATCCGACTTTATCAGAGATTCTGAGTCGGAATTTCCACCCAGTCCGGTACGCCGCTCCAGGCACATGCCTGCCCCGGCGTTCCCGTTCAGGTGGAGCCGTAAACCTACTGGAGCGGGGCCCCCGAAGCAAATCGGGGGCCCCGCTCCGGTGTTGAGGTCGAGCCCGAGGTCAGACCTCGACGACCACAGGCAGGATCATCGGGCGTCGGCGGTAGGTGTCGGAGACCCACTTGCCCACCGATCGCCGCACCAGTTGCTGGAGTTGGTGTGGCTCGGCGACGCCGTCCGATGCCGACTTCCCGATGATCTCCTCGATCTTGGGGATGACGGCGGCGAAGGCGGAGTCCTCGATGCCGGAGCCTCGCGCCTGGATGTGGGGGCCGCCCACGACCTTGCCGGTCGTCGAATCCACCACCAGGAACACGGAGATGATGCCCTCGTCGCCCAGGATGCGGCGGTCCTTGAGGGATGTCTCGGTCACGTCGCCGACCGAGAGCCCGTCGACGTACACGTAACCCGCCTGGACCTTGCCGACGATTCTGGCCTTGCCGTCGACCAGGTCGACGACCACTCCGTCCTCGGCGATGACGATGTGGTCCTTGGGGACCCCGGTCAGCGCGCCGAGTTCGGCGTTGGCGCGCAGATGGCGCCATTCGCCGTGCACGGGCATCAGGTTCTTCGGCTTGCAGATGTTGTAGAAGTACAGGAGCTCGCCGGCCGAGGCGTGGCCCGAGACGTGGACCTTGGCGTTGCCCTTGTGGATGACGTTGGCGCCCCATCGGGTCAGGCCGTTGATCACGCGGTAGACCGCGTTCTCGTTACCAGGGATGAGGGACGACGCCAGGATCACCGTGTCGCCGGGGACGATCCGGATCTGGTGGTCGCGGTTCGCCATGCGCGAGAGCGCGGCCATCGGTTCGCCCTGGGAGCCGGTGCAGACGAGGACGACCTCGCTGTCCGGGAGGTCGTCGAGCGTCTTGACGTCGACCACGAGGCCGGCCGGGACCTTGAGGTAACCCAGGTCTCGGGCGATGCCCATGTTCCTGACCATCGAGCGGCCGACGAACGCGACCCTGCGGCCGTACTCGTGTGCCGCGTCGAGGATCTGCTGGATGCGGTGGACGTGGCTGGCGAAGCTCGCCACGATGATCCGCTTCTGGGCACTGCCGAAGACCTGCCGCAGTACGTTCGAGATGTCCCGCTCGGGCGGGACGAAGCCCGGCACCTCGGCGTTGGTCGAGTCGGACAGCAGCAGATCGATGCCCTCCTCGCCGAGTCTGGCGAAGGTCGGCAGGTCGGTCAGCCGGCGGTCCAGCGGAAGCTGGTCCATCTTGAAGTCGCCGGTGTGGACCACCATTCCCGCAGGGGTACGGATGGCGACGGCCAGCGCGTCCGGGATCGAGTGGTTCACCGCGACGAATTCGCAGTCGAAGGGGCCGATGCGCTCGCGATGGCCCTCGGTCACTTCGAGGGTGTACGGGCGGATGCGGTGCTCCTGGAGCTTGGCCTCGATCAGGGCGAGGGTCAGCTTGGAGCCGATCAGGGGGATGTCCGCCTTCAGCCGGAGCAGGAAGGGGACACCACCGATGTGGTCCTCGTGGCCGTGTGTGAGGACGATCCCCTCGATGTCGTCGAGGCGATCACGGATGGTGGTGAAGTCCGGCAGGATCAGGTCGATGCCCGGCTGTTCCTCTTCGGGGAAGAGGACGCCGCAGTCGACGATCAGCAGACGGCCGTTGTATTCGAAGACCGTCATGTTACGGCCGATTTCGCCCAGGCCACCGAGCGGGGTGACGCGTAGGCCGCCCTTGGGCAGCTTCGGCGGGGCGCCGAGTTCGGGATGCGGATGACTCAAAAGACTCTCCTCACCACACACGCCACGTACCGCTGGGGCACGTGGCGCGCATGACATTCGTGCACTTGCTGTTGCACTTGCTTGTTGTCCGAGTGGGCGAATGCCCAGCACTTTTCGTGTGTTCGGTTATTCAGTTGTGAAGTTCGATATTTTCGATATTCATGAAACCCGGTTCATGAACCGTGCTCGTGAAGGCGAAGGCGAAGCCTCAGTCACAGCTCTACCCCGCCGGCGGCGAGATCGATCTTGAGCTGCGCCGTCTCGTGCTCCGTGAGCTCGACGAGCGGGAGGCGCAGCGGGCCGGCCGGCAGCTGTTGCAGGGTGAGCGCCGCCTTCGTGGTGATGACTCCCTGCGTACGGAACATGCCGGTGAAGACGGGGAGCAGCTTCTGGTGGATCTCCGTGGCCTTCTGGACGTCGCCCGAGACGTGCGCGTCGAGCATGGCGCGTAGTTCCGGTGTGACCACGTGGCCGACGACGGAGACGAAGCCGATGGCGCCGACCGCGAGGAGCGGGAGGTTGAGCATGTCGTCGCCCGAGTACCAGGGGAGGCCGGTCTGTGCGATGACCCAGCTGGCTCGGCCGAGGTCGCCCTTGGCGTCCTTGTTGGCGACGATACGCGGGTGCTGGGCGAGACGGATGAGTGTCTCGGTGTCGATGGGAACGCCGCTGCGGCCCGGGATGTCGTACAGCATCACCGGCAGCTCGGTGGCGTCGGCGATGGCTGTGAAGTGCTGGAAGAGGCCTTCCTGCGGAGGCTTGTTGTAGTACGGGGTCACGGCGAGCAGGCCGTGTGCGCCGGTGCGTTCGGCGGTGCGGGCGAGTTCGATGCTGTGCCGGGTGTCGTTCGTGCCGATACCTGCGACGACGTGTGCCCGGTCTCCGACCGCTTCCAGGACGGTCCGTACGAGCTGATCTTTCTCCGCGTCGCTGGTGGTCGGGGACTCGCCGGTGGTGCCGTTGATGATCAGGCCGTCGTTGCCTGCGTCCACCAGATGGGAGGCGAGTCGCTGGGCGCCGTCGAGATCGAGTGCGCCATCCGCCGTGAAGGGCGTGACCATGGCGGTGAGGACCCGCCCGAAGGGGGTCTGCGGAGTGGAGATCGGAGCCATGGGTAACACGCTACTCGTTGCTCGGCTCGGCGTGTCCCCTCGGGGGCACACGGGCAGGTCGTGGACCCGCGGTACCGATGCGGGCTCTGGGTGGTGGGGGGCTGAGGAGCTGCCCGTGGTACGGGGGGAAAAGCTCTCCCCTGAGGCCCAGTGTACGGAGCCCGGCACTGACTGCTCGGGGGTTCAGGCAGTGCCGGGTCCGTTTGATCAGCCTAGATGAACTTCTCGAAACGCCGCAATCCGGACACTTCCCGCCAGAGTCCGTACATCTGTGCGCAATGACAGCCCTGCGGACACCCACCGAAGCCCACCGGCGCCCTACGGAGCCACCCTGCCGTTGCCGTTGAAGGCGGCGTGCGTGAGCGGCATGAGCCGCGCCCACTGCTCCTCCATCTTCTCCCCGA
The DNA here is from genome assembly GCF_045040315.1 of Streptomyces sp. NBC_01508. Classification (NCBI taxonomy): domain Bacteria; kingdom Bacillati; phylum Actinomycetota; class Actinomycetes; order Kitasatosporales; family Streptomycetaceae; genus Streptomyces; species Streptomyces sp. NBC_01508. Next base: position 1,956,917 of record NZ_CP109419.1, read on the forward strand.
CCATCTCGATCTCCCGCTGCGGGAAGGACGGCACCTTCGCCGCCTCGTGCTGGGTGCGCAGCCCGAGGAAGTGCATCAGCGAGCGTGCGTTGCACGTCGCGTACATCGACGAGTACAGGCCAACGGGCAGCACCGCGCGGGCCACCTCGCGGGCGACGCCGGCCGCCAGCATCTCCTGGTACGCCTCGTACGCCTGGCGGTACGACTCCGTCATCGCGCGCTCGGTGAGGTCCTGCTGCTCCTGGGTGCCGTCGACGAAGACGTACTTCCCGGGGCGGCCCTCCTGGACGAGCTTGCGCGAGGCGTCGGGGACGTAGAAGACGGGCTGGAGCTCGCGGTAGCGCCCCGATTCCTCGTTGTAGGACCAGCCGACCCGATGCCGCATGAATTCGCGGAAGACGAAGATCGGGGCGCTGATGAAGAAGGTCATCGAGTTGTGCTCGAACGGGCTGCCGTGGCGGTCGCGCATCAGGAAGTTGATGAGGCCCTTCGAGCGCTCGGGGTCCTTCGACAGCTCTTCCAGGGACTGCTCGCCCGCGGTGGAGACGCGTGCGGCCCACAGGACGTCCGAGTCGCCCGCGGTGTGCTTCACCAGGTCGACGGTCACCTCACTGCGGAAGCTGGGCTTGGTCTCGGCGGGGGTCTCACTCACCGGCGGGGGTCCTTCCTGTCACGTCTCACGGGCGGCGCCCACTCTACGACCCGGCACTGACAACTCCGGCCGCGTGGGACCGTACGGGTGGCTGTCGCCGACGCGCGTGCGTACCTCGTGCTGTTGTTCGTCATTTCGGTGAAATCGGGCACCAAACGACCGTCCCACGCGTCTGACTCAGTAGCGGCACCGAGTCACTCCGGGCGCCGCCGCCCAGACATCGAGTCGCGACACCGCAAGGAGTTCTCCCCCCATGTTCCGTCGGCGTGAGGCCGTCCCGTTCGCATTCGTCGCCGAGGCCGACAGCTTCCGCAGTAACGTCACTCCACCTCCCAGACAACGGATCAGCCGGTCCGAGTTGATGAGTCGCACACTTGTCGGGCTCGTCGTCGCGGCCGGGCTCGCGGGCTCGCTGCTGTTCGGGCTGCCGTCCCTCGAATCGGGCCAGTCCTCCGGACAGGACCAGCGGTCCGAGGCGTCCCAGGACCGCTGACCCGTCCGGCCCCCCTGAGTGGTCGTGCCCGGGTGCTCCTCGATAACCTCAGCCAGCACCGCCCGATCGAGCGTGCTTGTGAGTGAGGATCAGTCGTGCCCCTGCCCTTCCTGACGGCCGACCGTGCGTTTGACGCGACCACCGATGATGTCGCGCTGCCGTTCGACGACCATGACCGCTGGCGCCGCCCCTACCGCCCGGGACCGTGGCGCGTGGGCGCGTCGGCGCTGCTTCTGCTGCTCGCCTCCTTCGTGCTGCTCGCGACGATGATCATCGCGTTCGCCGGGGCGGTGTCCGGCGCCGCCCTGTGCCTCGGTATCGCGCTGGTGATGATCGCCGCGGCGCTGCGGCTGCTGCGCGTGGGCGCGTGGGTCAGCCGGCACGGCGTACGACGCGTGGGACCGCTCATGACGAGGACCGTGTCGTGGGACGAGGCCGTGGAGGTCCGTACGGTGCAACAGCCGGTGCGCTGGCTGGGGCTGCCTCGGACGGTGCAGGGGCAGGCGCTCCTGCTTGTGCTCCGTGACGGCGAGAAGCGGCTGTTGCTCACCGATCGCAACGCGGACTTCCTGTCGCGCTCCGAGGCCTTCGACCGGGCGGCGGACTCCGTCGAGGCGTGGGGCGACGAGTACCGGCGCGCCTGAACAGGCGCCCCGTAGTCCCGAGTTGAGCGATCCGACCAGGGCGAGCAGTTCGACCGTTACGAACTGCTCGCCCTGGTCGCGTTGTTGTCGGAGCGGCGGCTCAGCGGGGCGTCATCGCGCGGCTGTCGCCGGGTTCGCCCCGTACAGCGTGATCGCGTGCCGCATGGCCTCGCGGGCCCGGGGGGTGTCGCCGGCGTCGCGGTAGGCGACAGCGAGACGGAACCAGCAGCGCCAGTCCCCCGGCGTGTCCTCGGTCTCGGCGCGGCGGGCGGCGAAGACGGCGTCCGCCGACGCCCGGTCGACGCGTCCGCCCGCGGTGCGCACCAGTTCGTCGACCGGCAGGCCGCCTTCGGCGTCCAACTCGGCGGCGAGCCGGTTGGCCCGCTGGACGAACCGGGTGTTCTGCCAGAGGAACCAGGCGCCGATGACCGGCAGCACCAGGACGGCGATCCCGAACGTGACCGTCAGCGGCGTGCCGATCCCGATGAGCGCGACGCCGCGCCCGCCGGCCAGGACGAAGTAGCCGACGAGGACGGCCGCCATGACGAAGTACATGATCTTGGCGCGCACGGCTGTCAGTCCGGCAGGTTCAGATCGAGGAAGTGCTCCAGGCCGAAGGTGAGGCCGGGCGTGCGGACCACCTGGCGGACGCCGAGCAGGATCCCCGGCATGAAGCTGCTGTGGTGCAGGGAGTCGTGCCGGATGGTGAGGGTCTCCCCTTCGGCGCCGAGCAGGACCTCCTGGTGCGCCAGCAGTCCTCGGAGCCGTACGGAGTGCACCGGGACCCCGTCGACGTCCGCGCCGCGCGCCCCGTCCAGCGCCGTGACCGTGGCGTCGGGCTGTGGCGCGGAGCCGGCCTCGGCGCGGGCGGCGGCGATCAGCTGGGCGGTGCGGGTGGCGGTGCCCGACGGGGCGTCGGCCTTGTTCGGGTGGTGCAGCTCGACGACTTCGGCTGACTCGAAGTAGCGGGCCGCCGCCTGGGCGAACCGCATGGTGAGGACGGCTCCGATGGAGAAGTTGGGCGCGATGAGCACGCCCGTCTCCGGGGAGCCCGCGAGCACCGTCCGAAGCTGCGTCAGGCGGTCGTCGGTCCAGCCGGTGGTGCCGACGACGGCGTGGATGCCGTGGCGTACGAGGAAGTCGAGGTTGCCCATCACCGCGGTGGGGGTGGTCAGTTCGACGGCGACCTGGACCCCCGTGTCGGCGAGGGTCTCCAGTTTGTCGCCCCGGCCGAGGGCCGCGACCAGTTCCAGGTCGTCGGCGGCCTCGACGGCCCGTACGGCCTCGGAGCCGATCCGGCCCTTGGCGCCGAGAACGGCCACCCGCAGTTTGGTGCTCATCGCTCTGCTTCCTTAGGAGGCTGGGGAGGACGGTGGGTCAGGCGACCGCTTCGTCGAGACGGTCGGCCTGCTTGTCCTTGAGGGGCCCGATGACCGACAGCGAGGGGCGCTGTCCCAGCACGTCGCGTGCCACCGCGCGGACGTCGTCGGGGGTGACGGCCGCTATCCGCGCCAGCATGTCGTCCACGGACATCTGGGTGCCCCAGCACAGCTCGCTCTTGCCGATGCGGTTCATCAGCGCGCCGGTGTCCTCCAGGCCGAGGACGGTGGAGCCGGAGAGCTGCCCGACGGCGCGGCCGATCTCCTCGTCGCTGAGTCCTTCGGACGCGACCTGGTCGAGGCCGTCGCGGCAGAGCTTCAGCACGTCGTGGACCTGGCTGGGGCGGCAGCCCGCGTAGACGCCGAAGAGTCCGCAGTCGGCGAAGCCGGAGGTGTACGAGTACACGCTGTAGGCGAGGCCGCGCTTCTCCCGTACCTCCTGGAAGAGCCGGGAGCTCATGCCGCCGCCCAGGGCGGTGCTGAGGACCCCGAGGGCCCAGCGGCGCTCGTCGGTGCGGGAGAGGCCCGGCATGCCGAGGACGATGTGCGCCTGCTCCGTCTTGCGGTTCAGCAGCTCGACGCGGCCGGCGGTGCGCAGGTCGCGGCGGCCCTCGCGGGGGGCGACGGGGACGGCGTCCGTACGGGAGAGGGCGCCGGCCTTCTCGAAGGCGCGGCGTACCTGCCGTACGACGGTGGCGTGGTCGACGTTGCCCGCGGCGGCGACGACCAGGTGCGTCGGATCGTAGTGCTTCTTGTAGAAGCGGGCGATCCGGGCGCGGTCGAGCGCGTTGACGGTGTCGACGGTGCCCAGGACGGGGCGGCCGAGGGGGGTGTCGCCGAGCATCGTGTGCGAGAAGAGATCGTGCACGCAGTCGCCCGGGTCGTCCTCGGTCATGGCGATCTCTTCGAGGATGACGCCGCGCTCGGCGTCGACGTCCTCGGCCTCGATGAGCGAGCCCGTGAGCATGTCGCACACGATGTCGATGGCGAGGGGGAGGTCGGTGTCGAGCACGCGTGCGTAGTAGCAGGTGTATTCCTTCGCCGTGAAGGCGTTCATCTCGCCGCCGACCGCGTCTATGGCGGAGGAGATGTCGAGGGCGCTGCGCTTGTTGGTGCCCTTGAAGAGGAGGTGTTCCAGGTAGTGGGTGGCGCCGTTGAGTGTGGGCGTCTCGTCGCGTGAGCCGACCTGTACCCAGATGCCGAAGGTCGCCGACCGTACGGACGGCAGGGTCTCGGTGACGACGCGCAGGCCGCCGGGGAGGGTCGTGCGGCGGACGGTGCCGATGCCGTTCTGACCCTCCAGGAGAGTTTGGGTACGGGCGACGGCCCGTACCTCCGAGGAGGTGCGGGCCGTCGTCGTGGAACTACGAAACGTCACTGGGAGGCTTCGTCCTTCTGGTCGTCCTGCTTGTCGTTCTTCTCTTCGTCCTCGCCCTCGATCACGGGGATCAGGGAGAGCTTGCCGCGCTGGTCGATCTCGGCGATCTCGACCTGGACCTTCTGGCCGACACCGAGGATGTCCTCGACGTTCTCGACGCGCTTGCCGCCGGCGAGCTTGCGGATCTGCGAGATGTGCAGCAGACCGTCCTTGCCGGGGAGCAGCGACACGAACGCGCCGAAGGTGGTGGTCTTGACGACCGTACCCAGGTAGCGCTCGCCGACCTCCGGCATGGTCGGGTTGGCGATGCCGTTGATCGTGGCACGGGCGGCCTCGGCGGCCGGTCCGTCGGCGGCACCGATGTAGATGGTGCCGTCGTCCTCGATCGTGATATCGGCGCCGGTGTCCTCCTGGATCTGGTTGATCATCTTGCCCTTGGGGCCGATGACCTCACCGATCTTGTCCACCGGGATCTTGACCGTGATGATCCGCGGGGCGTTCGGGGACATCTCGTCCGGGACGTCGATGGCCTCGTTCATCACATCGAGGATGTGGAGGCGGGCGTCGCGGGCCTGCTTCAGCGCGGCGGCCAGGACCGAGGCGGGGATGCCGTCGAGCTTGGTGTCGAGCTGGAGCGCGGTGACGAACGTCTTCGTACCGGCGACCTTGAAGTCCATGTCGCCGAAGGCGTCCTCCGCACCGAGGATGTCGGTGAGGGCGACGTAGTGCGTCTTGCCGTCGATCTCCTGGGAGATCAGGCCCATGGCGATACCGGCGACGGGGGCCTTGAGGGGCACACCGGCGTTCAGCAGCGACATGGTGGAGGCGCAGACCGAGCCCATGGACGTCGAGCCGTTGGAGCCCAGCGCCTCGGAGACCTGGCGGATCGCGTACGGGAACTCCTCGCGCGTCGGCAGCACCGGCACGATGGCGCGCTCGGCGAGCGCTCCGTGGCCGATCTCGCGGCGCTTCGGCGAACCGACGCGGCCGGTCTCACCGACGGAGTACGGCGGGAAGTTGTAGTTGTGCATGTAGCGCTTGCGGGTCACCGGCGAGAGGGTGTCCAACTGCTGCTCCATGCGGAGCATGTTGAGGGTGGTGACGCCCAGGATCTGGGTCTCGCCACGCTCGAACAGCGCGGAACCGTGCACGCGCGGGATGGCCTCGACCTCGGCGGCGAGCGTACGGATGTCCGTGACGCCGCGGCCGTCGATGCGGACCTTGTCCTTGATGACACGCTCGCGGACCAGGGACTTCGTCAGCGCGCGGTACGCACCGGAGATCTCCTTCTCGCGGCCCTCGAACTGCGGGAGCAGCTTCTCGGCGGCGAGCTCCTTGACGCGGTCCAGCTCGGCCTCGCGGTCCTGCTTGCCGGCGATGGTGAGCGCCTGCGACAGCTCGCTCTTCACGGCGGCCGTCAGGGCCTGAAGGACGTCGTCCTGGTAGTCGAGGAAGACCGGGAACTCGCCGGTGGGCTTGGCGGCCTTGGCGGCGAGGTCGGCCTGGGCCTTGCAGAGCGCCTTGATGAAGGGCTTCGCGGCCTCCAGACCGGCGGCGACGATCTCCTCGGTGGGAGCCTCGGCGCCGTCGGCGACGAGCTGGATGGTCTTCGGGGTGGCCTCGGCCTCGACCATCATGATCGCGACGTCACCGTCCTCCAGGACGCGGCCGGCGACCACCATGTCGAAGACGGCGTCCTCAAGCTCGGTGTGCGTCGGGAACGCGACCCACTGGCCCTTGATCAGGGCGACACGGGTGCCGCCGATCGGGCCGGAGAAGGGCAGACCGGCCAGCTGCGTGGAGCAGGAGGCTGCGTTGATCGCGACCACGTCGTACAGGTGGTCGGGGTTGAGCGCCATGATCGTCTCGACGATCTGGATCTCGTTGCGCAGGCCCTTCTTGAAGGAGGGGCGCAGCGGGCGGTCGATGAGGCGGCAGGTGAGGATCGCGTCCTCGGAGGGCCGGCCCTCGCGGCGGAAGAACGAGCCGGGGATCTTGCCGGCCGCGTACTGCCGCTCCTCGACGTCCACCGTGAGGGGGAAGAAGTCGAGGTTGTCCTTGGGCTTCTTGGAAGCGGTGGTGGCCGACAGCACCATGGTGTCGTCGTCCAGGTACGCGACGGCGGAGCCGGCGGCCTGCCTGGCCAGGCGGCCCGTCTCGAAGCGGATGGTGCGGGTGCCGAACGTGCCGTTGTCGATAACGGCCTCGGCGTAGTGGGTCTCGTTCTCCACCAGTGGTTCTCCATACTCGTCGTTTGTCGTCTTTCGTCCCGCGCCCGTGTGGCGGGGGACAGGCGGAGAAGCGCTCCTGCGGGCCGGTCTTCGATCGAAGCTCCCGGGGCGGCGGCGTGGGCCGCGAGCGGCGTTCGCCGCGCCGTTCCGGGGGCCACTACCGAGGACCGGCGGCGGCGGAGGGGCGCTCCCCCTCGTCAGTGGGTCGTGCCTTCTGTCGTACGGGGTGGTGCTGATCGTGCTCGTGATGTTGCTGTTGTTCGTTTGTGCGGGTGCTGTGTGGTGCTTCTCAGCGGCGTCCGGGAGCTGTGCTCCTGCGAACAGGTTACTGAGCTTCGTGCGCATACGGCGAAGGGAGCGGTTCCCGGTGTGTGGGAACCGCTCCCTTCACGGCGTACTACTTGGCGCCGCCGGCCGCGCCGCGGCGGATGCCCAGGCGGTCGACCAGCGCACGGAAGCGCTGGATGTCCTTCTTCGCCAGGTACTGCAGCAGGCGGCGGCGCTGGCCGACCAGAATGAGCAGACCGCGACGCGAGTGGTGGTCGTGCTTGTGCGTCTTGAGGTGCTCGGTCAGGTCCGAGATACGGCGCGAGAGCATCGCGACCTGGACCTCGGGGGAGCCGGTGTCGCCTTCCTTGGTGGCGAACTCCGACATGATCTGCTTCTTCGTAGCGGCGGCAAGCGGCACGCGTACTCCTCGTAGGTCTTCGTGGCCATCGAGTGCCCCAGGTCGAATTCGCTGGGGATCTTCGGTTACTCGGGTGGCGGGGATGATCTGCCGTTGTTGATCAGGTGTCGATCGGGGTCGCTGTTTCCGGACACACCGGAACGCGTACACAAACGGCCGTCACACAGCGTACCAGCCAGTCAGGACGTCAGCGCACGGATGGAGTGGTAGACGTCGAACACCGCGAGGCACAGCGGGACGATCGTCAGGAGTACGAAGGCCTCGGCGATCTCCAGGAAGCGCCCCCAGAAGGGGGTGACGCCCTTGCGCGGCACGATCAGCCCCACGGCGATGATCAGTGTGGCGATCCCGGCGATGGCGGCGGTCAGCCAGACCGTACGGATGTCGAGGCCCGCGCCGTCGCCCCGCAGTGCCTCGCGGATCAGCCCCTCCGGGGGGTTGAGGCAGAGCCCGAGTCCCAGCAGGACGAGGGCGCCGAGGCCGGCGGCGAGGGCGCAGCCGACCTGCGCCGTGTAGCTGAAGAGGTGGGCGCGCATCAGCATGGCGACGCCGGTGGCGAGGGCGAGCAGCTGACCCCACAGACCGTCGGAGAATCCGAGCACGGCGGCGGCGCCGACGGCCACCAGCGCGCAGCCGCCGACCAGCCCGACCAGCAGTTCGTGGCCGCGCCGGGCCTGGGCGGCGATGCGCTCGGGCTCGACGGGGGCGGGGGGCGGGGGCTCGCTCCCGTAGTCGCCGGCGGCCGTACGGGGCGGCTCGAAGCCGATGGGGAGGCGGGCGAATCGGGTGGAGAGACCGGGCAGGAAGGCCAGTGTTCCTACGGAGAGCGCGGCGCACACGGCGGCGGTCTCGGCCGGCTTCATGTCGGTGGTGATGGCGATGAACGTCACCAGGAGGCCGACGGCGGAGGCGAAGACGAACGCGACGAAGGGGCTGTCGCCGGCGGGGGTGACGATCACCAGGATCACCGAGGCGACCAGTACGGCGGCGCAGCCGAGCAGGAACTGAAGCCTGCCGATGCCCTGGCCGTCCGCGAAGGGCAGCAGTCCGGAGCCGGCGACGGCGGCGTTGGCCATCGAGCCGATACCGAGGGCGACGGATGAGCCGCGGTCGTCGTAGACCCGGGCGCGTACGCCGGCGAGGGCGAGCAGCAGGACGGCGGTGACGCCGGCCAGGATGCCCGGCAGGCCGTTCGTGTCGTGCCGGGGGTCGGCGGTCCACAGCACGAAGGCGAGCAGCACCAGCAGGACGGAGCCGCCGAGGAGTCCGGCGCCGCGCATCGCGCTGTCGGTCCACAGGGTGCGGTCGCGGGCGACGGCGGACGCGACGGCGTCGGAGACGTCGTCGAAGACCGCCGGGGGCAGGGACTCGGCGAAGGGCCGCAGGGACAGCAGTTCGCCGTCGAGGATGCGCTGGGAGGCCAGCGAGCGGGCACTGTCGAGGACGGTGCCGTCGCGGCGCACCAGGTGGTACCCGACGGGGGCGCCCGCCGCGGGGCCCTGGCCGGACAGCCGCAGGATCTCCGGGTGGAGGTCGGCGACGGGAATGTCCTCGGGGAGCGCGACGTCGATACGTCCGTCCGGGGCGACAACGGTGATCCGGCAGAAGCCGGTCCCGCCGCTGGACGGTGCCGGTGCACCAGGCTGACCGGTTGTGTTGGCCGCCGCTTGGGCCGTCATACTCACGTGCTGCATCCCCTCGTGGTTCCCATGCGCCCGTTGCCCGCATTGCGCTCCGAATGACCCCTTTTTTTGCGGAAGTTCATGCGTGCGCAAACGCGTCCGGTCACCCTACCGCCGGGTGGTGGGCCCCCACGCAAGTAGGATCCTTGCCCGCGGATGGAGGCCCGTCGCCACGGGGGCGCCGGTGGGAACTTTTCTGTCCGGCAAGGGAATTGGTGAGCAGTGAGTCAGATCGTCGTGAAGCGCCCGCCGCGGGCCCTGCCCGCCGACGTGCCGGCCGAGCAGATGCAGGTGCAACCCCCTCCCCCGCTGCCCAGAGGGCAGCAGGAGGGCGCGCTCATGCAACTGCTGCCCATGCTGGGCATGGGCGGTTCGGTCGTCTTCTTCTTCATGACGCCGAATCCGATCATGCGGATCATGGGCATGGTGATGATCGCGTCGACGATCGCCATGGCCATCGCGATGCTGGTGCGGCACCGGCGCGGAACCCAGGGCGAACTCGCCGACATGCGGCGGGACTACCTCAAGTACCTGACGCAGACGCGGCGTACGGTGCTGCGCACCGCGCACCTGCAACGGGACGCGCAGTACTACCTCCACCCGTCCCCGGAGCAGCTGTGGGCGCTGGTCGCCGAGGGCAGCCGGGTGTGGGAACGCCGGGTCGCCGACGACGACTTCGGGCAGGTGCGGATCGGGCTGGGCAGTCAGCAGCTCGCCACCCCTCTCGTCGAGCCCGAAACCGCGCCGGTGGACGAGCTGGAGCCGCTCACCGCCGGGGCGATGCGGCAGTTCCTCAACGCGCACAGCGTGGTGGACGGTCTGCCGATGGCCGTCTCGCTGCGTGCCTTCTACCACCTGACGGTCACCGGCGAGGCGGAGTCGGTGCGCTCCACGGCGCGTGCGATGGTCGGTTCGCTCGCCTCGCTGCACTCCCCCGAGGACCTGGTCATCGCCGTCGTCGCCGGACGGGGCGCGGCGCCGGGGTGGGAGTGGGCGAAGTGGCTGCCGCACGTGCAGGCGCAGGGCCCCGGTGACGGGGCGGGCAGCCGCCGGCTCATCACCTCCGACGTGCGGGAGCTGGAGGAGCTGCTGGCGGGGCGGCTGGAGGGCCGTCCGCGCTTCCAGCCCGGCGGCCAACCGCTGATGGACCAGCCGCACGTCGTCGTCGTCCTGGACGGGATGTCGCTGCCCCCCGTATCGGTGCTCGCGACGCCCGAGGGGCTCCAGGGCGTCACGGTCATCGAGGTCGTACCGGGCGAGGTCACCGGGGCGCGCGGGAGCCTGGCCGTGGTGGTCCACCCCGACTCGCTGCGGCTGGAGTCGGGGCACGGCATGGTGTACGACGGGGAGCCCGACCGGCTGAGCCTGGAGGCCGCCGAGGCGCTGGCCCGTCAGCTCGCGCCGCTGCGGGTCGCGACGGGCGGCGACGACGACGAACCGCTGCTCGCCAATCTCGACTTCACCGATCTGCTGAACCTCGGGGACGCGGCGTCCGTCGACGTCACCCGTACGTGGCGGCCCCGCTCGCAGGCGGAGCGGCTGCGCGTGCCCATCGGTGTCGGTGAGGACGGCGCGCCCGTCATGCTGGACCTGAAGGAGGCGGCGCAGGAGGGCATGGGGCCGCACGGCCTGTGCGTCGGCGCCACCGGCTCCGGCAAGTCCGAGCTGCTGCGCACGCTCGTGCTGGGCCTCGCCGTCACACATTCGTCGGAGACGCTGAACTTCGTCCTCGCGGACTTCAAGGGCGGCGCCACCTTCGCCGGCATGTCGCAGATGCCGCACGTCGCCGCGGTGATCACCAACCTCGCGGACGACCTCACGCTGGTCGACCGCATGGGCGACTCGATCCGCGGCGAACTCAACCGCCGCCAGGAGATGCTGCGCGACGCGGGCAACTACGCCAACATCCACGACTACGAGAAGGCGCGTGCGGCGGGTTCCCCGTTGCAGCCCATCCCGTCGCTGGTCCTGGTCATCGACGAGTTCAGCGAACTCCTCACCGCCATGCCGGACTTCATCGAGATGTTCGTCCAGATCGGGCGCATTGGCCGTTCGCTGGGCGTCCATCTCCTGCTGGCGTCGCAGCGGTTGGAGGAGGGGCGGCTGCGCGGTCTGGAGACGTACCTCTCGTACCGCGTGGGTCTGCGTACCTTCTCGGCCGCGGAGTCACGCGCCGCGCTGGGTGTGCCGGACGCGTACCAGCTGCCCAACGTGCCCGGTTCCGGGTTCCTGAAGTACGGCACCGACGAGATGGTGCGGTTCAAGGCCGCGTACGTCTCCGGGGTGTACCGGGCGAACGCGTCGGCGGTCGCGCGCACCGGGGGGCCGCTGCCGGTCGACCGCAGGCCCGTGCCGTTCACCGCGGCGCCGGTGCCGGTGCACTACATCCAGCCGGCCGCGCGCCCCGCCGTACCGGACGCGCGCACCGGTGGGGAGGACGACGCGCTCGCCGACACGGTGCTCGACGTGATCGTGCGCCGACTGGAGGGGCGCGGCGCCGAGGCGCACCGGGTGTGGCTGCCGCCGCTGGACAACCCGCCGTCGCTGGACGAACTGCTGCCGGGGCTGTCGAACGTGGAGGGGCGCGGGCTCACGCAACCCGGCTTCGAGGGCGCGGGGCGCCTCGTCGTACCGCTGGGCGTGGTCGACAAGCCGTACGAGCAGCGCCGCGACACCCTGTACCGGGACTTCTCCGGTGCGGCGGGCCACATGCAGATCATCGGTGGTCCGCAGTCCGGCAAGTCGACGCTGCTGCGCACGCTCATCGCCGGGTTCGCGCTGACGCACACGCCGCAGGAGGTGCAGTTCTACGGGCTGGACTTCGGAGGCGGCGGTATGTCGTCGGTCGCCGGTCTGCCGCACGTCGGCGGGGTCGCGTCGCGACTCGACCCGGAGAAGGTGCGGCGGACGACGGCCGAGGTGTACGGCATCCTGGCGCGCCGTGAGGAGTACTTCCGTACGGCGGGGATCGACTCCATCAACACCTTCCGCAGGATGCGGGAGCGGGGCGAAATCTCGCTCACGGACCAGCCGTGGGGCGACGTCTTCCTGATCATCGACGGCTGGGGCAACTTCCGCACCGACTATGAGGCGTTGGAGCCGGCCGTGCTGGACATCGCGGCGCGCGGGCTCGGTTACGGCATCCATGTGGTGCTCACGGCGTCGCGTTCGATGGAGGTGCGCGCCAACCTCAAGGACCACCTGATGAACCGGCTTGAGCTGCGCCTGGGCGACACGATGGACTCCGACCTGGACCGCAAGGCGGCGGTCAACGTACCCACGGGGGTGCCGGGCCGGGGTCTGACGCCGGAGAAGCTGCACTTCATGGCGGCGGTGCCGCGTATCGACTCCATCAACTCCGACAGTGACCTGTCGGAGGCGACGGCCGCGATGACGCAGGAGGTCGGCCGCCACTGGACGGGGCCGGGCGCCCCCGCCGTACGGCTGCTGCCGCGCGAGCTGGCGGCGGCGACGCTGCCGATGGGCGCCGAGCAGCCGAAGCGCGGCGTGGCCTTCGCGATCGACGAGAACCTGCTGGAGCCGATCTTCGTCAACTTCGAGCGCGACCCGTTCTTCCTGGTGTTCGGCGAGAGCGAGTCCGGCAAGTCGAACCTGCTGCGGCTGCTGATCAAGCAGTTGTCGGAGCGGTACGACGGGAATTCGGCCAAGTTCTTCATCATCGACAACCGGCGCGGGCTGCTGGACGTGACGCCGCCGACGCACCTGGCGGAGTACGTGCCGATGTCCAACAACATGGACCACCACGTGGACGCGCTGTCGGACCTGATGCAGCGCCGTACCCCGGCGGCGGACGTCACGGCGCAGCAGTTGCGCGACCGCAGTTGGTGGCGCGGGCCGACGGTGTTCGTGGTCGTCGACGACTACGACCTGGTGTCCACCTCCAGCGGCAACCCGCTCAACAAGCTCACGGAGCAACTGCCGTTCGCGCGTGACGTGGGTGTCCGCTTCATCATCGCCCGCAGCGCGGCGGGCGCGAGCAGGTCCTCGTACGAGCCCTTCATGCAGCGGATGATGGAACTGGGCGCGCAGGGGGTGCTGCTCTCCGGAGACCCGCAGGAGGGCGACATCCTCGGCGGCGTACGGGCGCGTCCGATGCCGCCGGGCCGCGGCATCTTCGTGTCGCGCCAGCGCGGCAACCCGCTGGTGCAGACCGGCCTCATGCCGCCGTTGGACGAGCGGTGAGGGGGCGCGTGGCGGGGGGCGCGTGAACGGGGTCGCGTGGGCCGCTTGACGGGCCGTATAAGCGGCGTGAGCCGCTTGAGCCGCATAACGGAAGCGGTGGTGAGCCGATGACGTGGCGATGACGGGAGCGGGAGTCTTCGCGGCGTTCTTCGCGGTGCTGTTCCTGGGGTGGCAGGCGGTGGACCTGTTCCGACTGGCGGGGATGGGGTGAGACGGGCAGGGGTCGGGCGGTCGGGCGGTCGGTCGGGCGGTCGGGCGGTCGGGCGGTCGGGCGGTCGGGCGGTCGGGAAAGAGTCCGAAGGAACTTCCCGGGAAGCGGCCGCCGCCCCAACTCGTTCACCTCGAACGGCACACTCCCGTGATCGGCGCGCATCAGCGGCTCGGGTCGGTCAAGGGACGCCTGCGCGCTCATTTCGAACCACATGGACGTCACCAAGAAGGCCCGTGACAGCGACGAGATCTCCATCGCGTCATGTGGGCAGCATCTCGACCCCGGGTACCGGCTGCCGGATGCCGGCTTCGACGAGTCGTGGGCGTCGCCGCGTGGCCTTGCCTGTGAGAACGGGTTCTGGCTCAACTTCTGTGCCGAGTAACGCTCCGTTACGGCTGAAGGTCGAAGAGAGCGATGGAAGGTGGCGGCGGGTCAAGCACTGCGCGAAGGCGGGCGAGTACGGCCCGCCGCTGCTTCCAGTCCTCCGGGTTGACCCGGTTCGAGGCCGGCCCAGCTTTCGTCGCCGACGATGCGGGCGAGGGCTTCGCCAGCGAGTGCCCGAAGGTCGGAAGTGAACATGGGCACAGGTGTTTTCGGACCGTAGGGCGTGTCGACGGGTTCGCCTCCCGGGCGTTGCGCCGCGATGAGTGCGGCGGCGGCCACCGCCTCCTCCGCTTCCGAGAGATAGCCCGCGGCGTCGACCGTCCGGACAAGGACACCTCGGATCAAGACTTCGCGTGCCTCGGGCTGAGCATCGTCGAGAACGTTGGCGAAGTCCGCAGCCGTGTCGTTGTCGAAGGGGCCTGGACGGTGTCCCAGGTGCCCATGCTGATCTCCTTGCGTACGGTTGTCCGGACCCTCGCATCAGACACTGACAACATGGCTACGGGGCGAGCAGGACCCGTCTGCGTAGAAGTTGGAAGCCGGCACGGCCGAACATGGCAGGTCGTCCTGCCGGACGGCGTCGAGCCAGTCGGGCAGGCGCTCGCCCTGGCGGTGGGTGAGCTACTGTCCAGGGCGAGGGCGGCCGGGCTGTCACGGCCCGTGACGAGGTGCGTCTCCGGCGGAGGTAGGCGCGAACGCGCTGCCAGCTGCTCTGGTAGCCGCGAGGGGCGATCTCTTCCCATGGTTCCGGACGTTGGTGCGACCCTCGGTCCAGCGGTGGTCGAGGTAGGTCTTGTACCCGTCGAGGACCGAGGTCCGGGTCTGCCATTGACCGGTGAAGAGCTCTTCCGGAGCGTCGGCGTCGGCGTCGGCGTCGGCGAAGCGTTGGACGGTGCGGGAGATCGTGCCGAGCTGTCACTGGATCGAGCGTCGAGTGTGCCCTGCCTCCAGTAGTGCGTGGATGGCGGCGTGCCTGGCCGGGGTGCGGTCGGCGACCCGGTGGTCGGTCGGCCAGGCGATTCTGACGGCTGCTCGTCCGGAGCGGGTTCGGCCTCGTCTGCGGGCGCCTCCGGGACCAGGGCACGCAAGCCAGCACGACACTCCGCCCGGTAGCCGGTACACCAGCAGGAAAACCGCACGTAAGAACCGTGAACACGGTTCGACCAGGTGCCACACCCCAGGCACATCGCGCCAGTGGTGGTGCAGTAACCGTCGAATCGAACTATCGCGATATTCACGTCCACCGACAGCACCACGAGTACCACGACGTCCTGGACAGACGGCGGCAACAACTTCTTCAGCCGGTAGGCAAGTTCTTCCACAGCCCCGAACTGGGCAACTTCCGAAGCTACCCGGACGGCCTCGGTCGTCACTCAACGTGCACACACCGCAAAACCTGAGTCAGAGCCCGTCCTCATGGACGAAGCCACTCAGGACGAATCCCGAGGAAAGACCAACAAGGCCCAACTGGCCCGCTACAACGCTACGGTCTCGCGTGAATTCATCGGAGGAACGGCCGAAGAGCTGCCCGGGCCGATCGGCGTGGGGCTCGTCACCACAGCCGAATCAACGCCCTCAGGCACGGCAAAGGGGGGCACCTCCCGCGCGTGCCCCCCTGTCGCCGTAACTGCCGGTCGCGTCTAGCCTCGCCGTTTCAGTTGGGGTTGCTGGGCGGCTGAGCGAGGTTGTTTGAGGCTGGGTCGGCCGGTGGGCATGGTGAGGGCCCGACGCGGGGTCGGGTTCTCCGAGGTCCTTGGGTTGAGGTGGGCGGGGGTGGTGGGTCAGCCGGCGGGGCGGGGTAGTGCGGCCAGTCGGTGGAATGCGGCCGTGAGCTCGTGTCGCCAGGGCCAGGTCGCCGATATCCGGAGGCGGAGGCGGCGGCTGCCCCGGGTGATTCTGGCGGCGACGTGCAGGAGCCGGTATCGGAGTTTCTTGGGTTCGGCCGTGGCGAGTTCGCCGTCCAGGAGGAGGGTGCGGGTCCAGGCAAGGAGGTCGATCGCCGCGAGGCTGAGTTCGAGCCAGGCGGCGTTGACGCCGAAGCGGCGGGAGGGGAAGCGGCCGAAGCCGGTGGTCTTGCCGCACCGGATGTGGTCTTCGACGGTGGCGTGCTGGCGGTGGCGGACCTCCAGGAACTGGGCGGAGCCGGAGGTGAACGGGGTGTCGGTGAGAAAGACCTGGTGCCGCATGCCTTCGTCCTGGTCGAAGAGTGAGAGCTGGGCTCCGGGGTGGGGATGTTCGCGGCGGACGATGATGCGGGTGCCGTCCGGGTAGCCGGCAAGGTCGGTCATGCCGGTCAGTTCGGCGACCTCGGCGGACTCGCGGAGGGTGCCGTCCTGGTCCAGGGCGGGGTGCCAGACCTGCTCGGGCAGGGCCCGGATCGCGCGGCGGACTGGTTCGGTGACCGCGTATCCGACTGAGAAGAAGGTGCGGATTCCGCGTGTTCGCAGGTCTCGGATGTGGCTGAGGAACGCTTTCGCGGATCCGGCGCTGTCGGTGCGGATCAGGATGTCGGTGCCGTGCCGGTGGGCGTCGGGGATCTGCGCGAGAGCGTCGTCCAGAACCGCGATGTGATCCGCGGCCGTGTTGGCTCCGGAGTTTCCGGGCCGGAGGCGCCCGGACATGGCCTCGCCGGTGTTGGCCAGGAAACACAGCAGGGGGTGGAAGCCGAAGCCGCCTTTGTAGGTGGGTGCGGCCTGGACCTTCTCCGAGTGGCAGGTGATCAGCGTGGCGTCGATGTCCAGGACCAGTCCGGGCACTTCCCGCCCGCCGGCTTTCGCCGCCGGTATGCCGCAGCGGGTCTCGGATGCCTGGAGCCAGGCCACTTCCCGAGCCTGAGCCCGGGCTGAGCGCAGGCGGCCCAGTACGCGTTCATCGACGGCGGCCAGCACCCGCCAGGCAGTCGGTGTCGAGGCGATGGGGCCGAACACCTCGCGCTGGTCGCGCAGGACGGCCAGATCCGTGATGGTCTCGCCGCCGGCAGCCACCATCACCGCGAGGTCGGTAGCGATCCGGCCCGGGTCATGACCAGTACCGCGTGGCCGGAGCGGTCCGAGCGCGGTGGAGTACGCGCTGGTCAGTCCGGTGACATCGGCGAGATCAGCCAGCAGCCGTGCCCCGGCATGACCGATCACCCCCGCCCCGTCAGCAGAGACATGAAGCCTGGGACGCGAACCGATACCCTGCACGCAGAAAGTGCCTTCCACCTGGACCGACAGAACCCCTCGACAAGGTTCATCGTCCCAGCTCGGAAGGCACTTTCGCGTTCACGGCCAGCAACTGGTCGCACGCCAACTGAAACGGCGAGGCTAAGAGGTTCTTAGAAGTAGCCGGCGGACTTCTTGTCGCCCGCCTGGTAAGCCGGGCCGGCCTCGCGGACCTTGCGGGCGATGTCCTTGAGCGCGTTGTGGATCTGACGCGTCTCGTTGTCCCACTTCTTGTGGGCCGCGTCCGCCGCGGTCTTGGCCTCACCCTCGAAGGTCGAGGACACGCCGCGGATCTTCGTCTGAATGGCCTCAAGGCTCTCGTCGAGCCGGCCGGCCTGCTTCTCGATGACCGAGGCGGCCTGCTCCAGCGAGCCGTAGGTCACGACCATGGTGCCGTCGTTCTGGGCCACGGGTCCTCCTGTTTCCTGTCAGTGCGGTGTGCGCGGTGTGCGCGGTATATGGGGTGCGGTACGTACGAGGCGGCTGGCTGACGGGCTGTCAGTAGCCGTTGATGTTCGACGTCGCCTTGGCCGTCGCGGCGCTGTCACCGGAGAAGCCGGCCGTCACGTCGACACCGTTGAGGGCCGCGTAGACCTCGTCCTCGGTGTTGCCCGCGGTCGTACGGGTGACCTGGATCGCTTCCTGGAAGTTGAGCAGCATCTTCGCGATGCGGACCATGCCCGAGTTGATCTCGGCCTGCTTCGTGTCGAAGGCGCTGGCTCCGATGCCCTTCCAGGCGCCTTCCAGGCTGTCGATGACGCCCTGGAGGTTCTTCAGCTGTCCCTTGACGTCCTCGAACTTGACCGTGATCTCGTCCTGGAAGTCCTTGAGACTCTGATCGCCGACCTTCTGGACTGCCATATGTCAGTCTCCCTTTCGTATGTGCTCGATACTGCGGGTGTGTGCTTCGGTGAGTGGTCTGAGCTGCGCGATCACGCGCTGCGGCGTTTGCGTACGACGGCGAACGTGCCCCCGGCGAGTACGGCGAAGACCGCCACTCCGCCGAGGATCAGGCCCAACTGGCTGTCGTCACCGGCGTCTTCCGCGGCGTTGGCCGTGTCCTTGTCCGTCTCCTTCGCGCCGTCCGCGCCGGGCTTGGGCGGGGAGGAGGCGTCGTCGTCCGACGAAGGCTTCTCCGAGGGGGCGCCGGCGTCGGAGGAGCCGCCGGCCGTCGTCCTCTCGTTGGTCAAGGGGCTGACGTCCGCGTCGCCGGGCTTGCCGATGCCGCGGTTGATGGCGGCGTTGGGCCGGACGATCCCGTGGCCGAGGTAGTTGCTGACGGTGCCGGGCTTCCAGTCGTCACCACGGCCCGCGGACTCGAACATGACCCGCAGGACCTGGTTCGCGGTCCAGTCGGGGTTGGCGGACCAGATGAGGGCGGCGGAGGCGGAGGCGAGGGCGGTGGCGGCACTGGTACCACCATTGCCCTCGCAGTATTTGGTGAAGGTCTCGTCGCACCAGCGGGGGATGTCGTTGGCGGGGGCGGCGATGTCCACGAAGTCGCCGTGCTGCGAGTACTTGGCCACCTGGCCGTCGCGGTCGGAGGCGGCGACGCCGACTACCTCGGGGTAGTTGGCGGGGTATCCGGGCTTGTTGTCCTTGTGGCCCGTGTTGCCGACCGCGGCGAAGACCAACTTGCCCTTGCTCTGGGCGTACTCCACCGCCTCCTTCTCCGCAGAGTCGACGAACACACTACCGATCGACATATTGATGATCTTGGCATCGCCGTCAGCAGCCGCACGGATGGCGTTGGAGTTGTCGAAAGTGTTCGACTTGTGCCTCTCCTCGAACTCCTTGTTGGCCATTCGCATTGGGATGATCTTGGCTCCGGGCGCCAGACCTCTGAGGCCACCGCCCTCGCCTGTTCCAGCGATGAGCTCGGCCATAGTGGTCCCGTGCCCGTCGTAGTCGTCCGTCGTCCCATCGGTCTCTGTGGCATCGAGGCCCTTCAGCACCTGTCCCTTGAGTGACGGGACTGAAGCATTGACGCCGGTGTCAATCAGGGCGATCTTGATCCCCTCGCCCGTAGCTGACTTCCAGATCTCATCGGCCCGCATGGCATCCAAGTACCACTGCTTCGACTGCGAGTCTGCAGCAACCGCCGCAGGAGCGGCACCGACCATGACGATCGCCGAGGCCCCGATCATGGCCACCGCGAACAGCGGGCCGCTTCGAAGGCCGTACGCCCCGGATCGCTTCCGGACCTGGCTCATTCCTGCCGTCATCCCGACTTCCGAACCTTCCGCTGTGCCTAGTCGATGACTGGCGGTACGGCACCACGCCGCCGACCCGCCCGTGTCTCTGTGTCGTCCGCCCGGGGTTCCGGACGTTGCTGTCCGGGACGCTCCGGTTGCTCGTCGCGGGTCTGCTGACCCTGTCGGTCACCGGACAGACCCGAGCCGCCGGTCGTGAATCCGCCGGCGCCCGCCCTGGGAGGCGTGCCACCGCTGCGTGGAGTGCCCACGACGCCGTTGGAGCTGGGCATGCCCCGCCCTGTGGGGCGCGCGGCGCCCTGGGCGGGCCCCGCTCCCACGACACCGGACTGGCTGGGACGCGCGGCCGACACAGGGCGGCCCGGTGTCGTACTGCCCGCGCCACCAATGACATTCCCCCGGGGAATGCGCGACCCGGAGACGCCGGTGCCGCCGCCGGAGGTGCGCTGCGGCGTACCACCCACGATGCCGTTGGCGCGGCCCGTACGGGGTGCGGTGGAGGAACCCTGCCCGGAACGCCCGCCCATGGGCGGCCCCCCGGCGCTCGGTCGACCGACCATGGGACTCCGGTTGGCATTCGAGTCACCACCGCGTCCCCCGCCGGGACCCATGGTTGTTGTCGGCCTGCCGACCGGGCCCCTGCCTGACTGCGAACCACCTGTGTTGGGGCCGCCGCCACCCATCACGCTCGGGCGCCCTACTGGGCCCTGACGGCCGCCGTCTCCCGTACCCGTTCTCACGTTGGGGCCCGGCACCGGGCCTCCTCCCCTCGGGCCGAGCGGGGGGCCGGAACGAGGGCCGCCGCGTACAGGAGGACCGAAATTGGGCCCCAACGGCGGGGGGACATGACTGTTCGATGTTGGTCCGGGAGGCACCGTGGAGGGCTGTGCGGGACCCGGACCTGTTGTCGTGGGCGGCAGCGTATTGACGGTGTCGATCTGCATGGACGTACTCGGAGGCGGGGTCGGAGTCGAGGTCGGACTCTGCGTGACCAAGCCATCGGTAGCAGTACGGGGGATACCTCCCGTGCCACCGGCGTCGGCGCGTACAGCGCTCGCTTGCTGAGGCGATGAGCCAAGCCCGCCCGTACCGCCAGATTCACCCGAGCCGGATTCGTTGCCCCACGCGCCCTGCGCTGGCCGCGGCACATCCGCCGCCAGCATCTTCGGCAGCGCCGGCTCCTTCGCCCCCGCCAGCGACTGCTCCGACACCGCGTAGAACGACGCCAGGCGGTTCATCTGGTTGATGGCCTCCTGGCGGTGCTCCTCCGCCTTCACGGCCTGCTTGTACTCAGGGTTGTCCTCCCGCTGTTCCGTGACCGGAAAGTCCTTGGGAGCCCTGCGGTCGGCCCGGTTGTCCCGCGGCGGTTTGGAGCTGCGGACCGATGTCAGGCCGGTGGCCGCGACCGACATCTGGGTGCCGACGACGTTCGCGAACGAACCGAGGTCCCAGGCGTACCGCACCAGTTCGGTGCCGTAGCGCTCGAACTCGGTGGCCGCCTCACCGCGCCAGTCCGTGGCCTTGACGAATTCGCTGAGGTCCTCCGCGGCTGCGTTGAGGCTCTTCTTGGCCCTTTCGAGGTTCTTGCCGGCGTGTTCCAGGTCCGAGGGGTTCGCGCCGTCCAGCAGGTCGAGCATGTCGTTGAGCCCGCGGTCTTCGAAGCTCGTCCTGGAGAAGAACCCCCCCATGTTGCCGAAGCCGAAGTGGTCCATGGCCATGGCCATGCGCTCCGCGGCGTCGGTCGCGCCGAACTCCGACTCGATCTGGGCAGTTTCTTCGCTCTGCTGCTGCTCCTGGGGGGACAGCGGTGGTTTCTTGTCGTCACTCATGTCGCGTCACCCCAAGTCCTTCGTGCCGCCGGTGGCGTCCTGGCGCGGCGCATCGGGTGCCTCGCCCTTGTCCTGCCGCTGCTGCTTCTCGTGCGCCTGGCGCTGCTCGTCCAGTCGCGTCTGGATCGTGTGGAAGCGGTGCCGCAGGTCTTCCTCGACGTTGTCGTAGCCGACATCGGCCGCGTGAACTCCGATGCTCAGCAGCTCTATCTGGTCTCCGAGGGACTTGGACAGCGAAATGAGCGACGTGTGCACCCGGTTGTACTGCATCGAGAAGCCCTCGGCCTCGTCGAACTTGCCGGGGCCGCTGAAAGACGTCCGTGGCACGCTCTGCGCCGCGATCTCACCCTTGCCGCCCGCGCCACCCTCGAAATCCGCGAGCAGAGTGTTGATCTGGCTCTGGAACTTCTTCAACGCCCCGACGCCGCGCTCAAGATTACTTGCCATCGGAGCCCCCGCTCACGCCACCCACCGACTCAGGCACGATGCCCGTTCCTCCCCGTTTGCTTCAACTGTCCTACGCCGCGATCACGGCGAACCAGTTCCTTCTACGTTCGCTCGATGATCGCTCGTGACCACTCTAGCTACCCTGCCGTAGACCTCTAAGTGCGTTATCCATCATGTGACTTGATCGCCGTGACACCAACACCATCGGTTTTCCCCGTCTCGCCCGTCTCGCCCACCTCTGACCGCGATCACGGCAATCACCGCGCTCACCGCGCTCACCGGTTCTCCCCGACCCGTCGCGCCCGGCGACGTGAATCGCGCAGAGCCACCGAACCGCCCGCGATCGCCGCCACGAGAACGGCACCTCCGACAACGACGTACGTGGCGAGCCGGGAGTTCCGTTCCTCGGCCGATTCGCCGAGATGGACTTCGGCCGGGGTCGGTGCTTCGGCCCGCGTCACTCCTTCGTGTGCCACCGGTTTGTCGACGGGCTTGTCGTCCTCGGTCAGCGCGCGGACCGGGTCCACCACTCCCCAGCCGACGCGGCGGTCGCGGCCCGGAATCGAGCGCTCCGCCGTCTGCTGGATCTGGGCGACGATCGTTTCCTGCGACCAGTCCTCGTGCTTGCTCTTGATCAGAGCGGCGATTCCGGCGACGTACGGGGCGGAGAAGCTGGTGCCGTTGTCCGCACAGTGGCCGCGTCCGGGGACGGTCGTGACCATGTCGACCCCCGGCGCCGCGATGCCGACGAAATCGCCCGACTGGGAGAACGACGCGCGTTCGTTGTTCCGATCGGACGCGGCGACGGCCAGCACGCCGTCGTACGAGGCGGGGTACGTCTCCTTGACCTTGCCGTCCAGGCCGTCGTTGCCGGCCGAGGCGACGACCACGACATCCGCGTCGAGTGCGTCGTCCACCGCCTGCTTCAGCACCGGATCCGGCTCCACGGCGTCCGCCGTGTCCTGGGAGATGTTGATGACGTCGGCCTTCTGCTGGACCGCGTAGTCGATGGCGCCGGCGAGCGTCTCGGCTGTGCCGTTGCCGAACTCGTCGTTCTGCTGGATCGGGATGACAGTGGCATCGGGCGCGAGCCCGACGAAACCGGTCCCCTCGACGGGGCGGGCGGCGATGATACCCGCGACCTTGGTGCCGTGGCCGACCTTGTCGGTGGTGCCGTTCGCCTTGCCGCGTTCGAGCTTGTTCCCGTTGTCGTCCTTGGCGTTCGGGGGGATCAGGTTACGACCGCTCCCGGCGTCCACCGCATCGGCGAGCTGCGGGTGCTCGATGTCGACGCCTGTGTCGATGACGGCGACCCGCACCTTCTTGCCGGTGGACTGCTTCCACAGCTCGTCCAGCAGGACACGTTGCAGGGCCCACGGCCGGCCCTCGTACGGCTCGCTGGGGTAGGAGCACTGCCCCGTGTCCGCGCTCGCGGTGGGTGCCGACACCGTCACGAGCGCGAGGGCCGCGGTGACCACGGCTGCCGCCGTCGCGGCCGCGGTCGCAGTCGCTGTCGTCGCCAACCGACGCGACGTGGGTGGGGAGTTGGGCGTGCGCGTACGGATGTGCCTGTGCGTGTCCCTCATGGCTGCCCCGCCCCTCACGAACCCTGCGGCTGGCCCGCGGCTCCGGTCGACAACCTCGGCCCCGTCGGCAGGAACGAGGACCAGGCCGCGGGCACCGGTGCGGCGTCCACGTTCTGGTAACCGAGCCTGTTCTGCGCCTTCCGCACCTCGGCCTGCCTGTCCCGCTTCTCCTTCGCCGAGCCGGATTCGCCGATCCCCGAGTCGTCCGTCGCGCTGTCACCGTTGGACTGCATCGCGTACCGCAAGCCGGTGTCCGTGACCAGGAAGAGGAAGCCGGACTTGGTCGAGTCACCCGTGAACTGACGGAAGAGTTGGCCGGATCCGGGGGTGACGTACGCGCTCGTCGCCCCGGTCGCCAGCGGCGCCGGGAAGCCTGTGCCCGACCACGTGCTGAGCGTGGTGTCGCCGCTGTCCGCGTCCACCTCGCGCAGCACGTTGCACACGGTGTTGCGGCTTCCCTCCGACTCACTCGCGGAGTTGACGGCCTCGGGCTCGCTCTTCGGCCAGTCCTTGTCCTGCCCGAACGGGTCGCCCGGCCGGAAGGTCGCGGCGCTGACGGACTTCGCATTGCCCGCCTGGTCGACCTCGATCAGGTCGGGGCTGTCGAGCAGCAGCTTGGCGGTGAAGTCGGAGATCGGGGCGACCCGGCCCTCCAGGACGATGTACTGCTGGTTCTTCGTCCCGTCCGTCGCGGTCAGGATGGTGCCGACCTTGTCGAGCGCGGGGTCCAGGTCGCCACCGACGCCCGCGTCGGCGCCGATCGGCCCGGGGATCTCCGGGAAGTCGACGGCGTCGCCCCGGTGCAGCGTGGCCAGCCACGCCGCGGACACCCGCTGCGGCTTGCGGTCGCCTCCGACCACCAGTTGCAGCAGCAGTTCGTCGTCCGCGTCGACGGCGTACGCCTTGCCCGTCGCGTCGACGATGTGTCGGGCCTCGTCGGGCCCCTCCACGTACATCAGCTCGCCGCCGCGAATCCGGTTCGTGCCCTCGGTCTTCTTGTGCTCACGCTCCGCGAAGACGAACGCCGCCTTCTCGATGGCCCTGCCGCCCCCTCCGGGGCGTTCGCAGACCGCCCAGCGCTTGGGTGCGCCCGCCTGCTTGGCGTCGGGCAGCCGGTCCGGGGCGTACGGGATGCCCAGAGTGGCGCCGTGCGGAATCTTGCCGTTGTCGAGCACCGACTCGTCAACGTTGATGACCTTGCCCTTGTCGGGGTTGAGCAGAAGCTTGGCGGACGACATGTTCAACACCGGGTGGAGCTGAATCTTCTTGCCGGTCTTCAACACCACGTAACGGGTGGTGGACTTGCTGGCGATGATGACGTTCTCGCCGGGTGTGTCCCACTTCTTGGGCGCCACCGGTTTGAACATCCCCCACGCGCCGAAGATCGCGAGGATGACCACGGCGATGATCATCCCGGGCACCACCCCGCGCAGCGGGCGGGGCGCACCTTCCTCCGAGCCGGTCGAGTTCGGCTGCACGAACTGCGCGATCAACCTTCGCTTCGCGAAGGTGTAGGCGTTGAGTTCGTCCCGTCGTGATGCCATCTGTCCGCTGTCCCTCTCCCCCACTGCGCGGCCAGGCCCCTCTCCTTACGGAGAGGGCTGCCGTCGTTCCGGCCCCCTACTATGCATGCTGGCGGTCGCGCCTCACTGCTCAGGTAGGGTGATCGCCCGGTCAACGCCCCATAGGGAAATGGCCATTTCGGACAGAGGGGGCAACGCGGGGATGGGTACGGCGACGCGCGAGCGCAACAGGCGGACTTCCGGACAGCCTCCCGGCTCATCCCGGTCTTCCCGCCGGCAACGTCGCAACGCCCCAGGCACCGGCCCCGGCTCGGGCGCCGTGCCCCCGGCCGCCGCCACGGCGCCACGTGTCCCGGCGACAACCACCCTGCGGAGTCTCTCGCGCACCAGCCATGTCGGCCCCTTCCAACTGAGGCAGTTGGTGCTGGTCGAGGTGGCGCTCGCGCTCGCCGCCGTCGGTGTCGCGCTCGGCGGGTTGTGGCTGGTGCCCACGATCACCGTCGCCTGTCTGCTGGTCCTGCTGGCCGTCGTACGGCGCCGCGGCCACGCCGTCCAGGACTGGCTCTCGACCGTCCTCTCCCTGCGGGCGCGCGAGCGGGCCGCCGGGCCCGCGGCGGTGGACGTCGACCCGTCGCTGGCCCCGATCGCGGAGAGCGTCCCGGCGTTGCGCCCGTACACGTACGTCGACCGCGACCGCCGCACGGTCGGGATGCTCGGCGACGGGAGCTTCCTCACGGCGGTCGTACGGGTCGAGGCGAGCGGGTCCGCGCTGCGGCCCGCCTTCGGCGCGCGGGCGCTGCCGATGTCCCTCCTGGGCGGCGCCCTGGAGGTCGACGACATCAAGCTGGAATCGGTGCAGTTGGTGCAGCAGGTGCGTTCGGCGCCCGCGCCGCACCTGCCCCCGCAGTCGGTGGCCCGGCTCTCGTACGTGCCTCTTCAGGAGAAGACCGGCGCCCCGGCCCTGCGGCTGACCTGGGTCGCGGTGAAACTCGATCCCGAGCTGTGCCGTGAGGCGGTGGACGCTCGCGGGGGCGGCGTCGAAGGCGCCCAGCGTTGCCTCGTACGAGTGGCGGACCACGTGGCGAGCAGGATCACCGGAGCGGGTTTCCGGGCCGTCGTACTGGACCAGGAGGAGTTGAACTCCACCATCGCGACGTCGGCCTGCGCCAGCCCCGCACAGGCCGCCCTCGCCGGCCGCCCCGACGCCGCCCCGAACCGGCGCACGGCGGAGACGGCGCGCGTCTGGCGGTGCGACGACCGGTGGCACACGACGTACGCGGTGGGCCGCTGGCCCGAGTTGGGGCGCGGAGCCGCTCCGCTGCCCAAGCTGGTGTCGCTGCTCACCGCGACCCCGGCGTACGCGACGACCTTCAGCCTCACCCTGCGGCGTGGTACCCGCCTGGGGGCCATGACGGTGAACGGCCATGTCCGGATCACCGGCGGCAGCGACACCGAACTCGTCGGCGTGCGGCGGCTGTTGGAGCAGGCCGCGCGGTCGGCGAAGGTCGGCCTCGTCCGCCTGGACCGTGAGCAACTGCCCGGGGCTCTGGCCACACTTCCGCTGGGAGGCGCCCGATGAGCGGGCTGCGTACACTGCTCGGCCCGCGGCACGCGGGTCACACCATGCCCGCGGACGAACTCGGGGCACTCTCCCTGCCCGTCGGCGACGACGGTGTGGTGATCGGTGACGACGCGGAGGGGCACCCCCAGATGGTGGGGTTCCACCGCTCCGCGCCGTACGACGTCCTGCTGATCGGCGGCCTGTGGACGGCGCAGGTGATCGCGCTACGCGCGGCGGGCACCGGGGCGCGTGTGGTCGTCGAGACGGGGCGCGCGCAGGCGTGGACGCTGCTGGCGCAGGCCGCCGGCGCGGGCCTGGAGTGCATCACCCTGCACGATGTGGGGCGGGTGCCGCCCCAGGGTCCGACGGTGGGCAGCCCCGTGGTTGTCGTACGGGACGCGGGCATGCGACCGCCCCGTGGCCGTGTGGTGTCGGCGCCGTGGCAGTCGGTGCTGACGTTGCTGCCGTATCTGAGCCCCGTGGCGCCCCGGTTGATGCGGAACTCGACCCTGGTGGGTATACAGCGGGTGTCGCCGCGCGAGGCCGAGCAGATCGGCCGGATTCTCGGACTGTCGCAAGCGGAGAGTGGCGCGCTGCCGACGCTGGCCGACGGCGTCACCCTGTGGTGTGCCGGGCGTGAGCGGCACTGGGTGATGACCAGCCCCACGGACGCCGAGTCGGGACTGCTGGGCACAGCTCGCAGGATGGACTGAGCGGCCGTACGGGGCGGGCCTCGGCGGCGGTTGGCCGACGGGGCGGGGCGTCGCCGGTGGCGACCGACGGGCGGGGTCACCGACAGGGGTGACCGGACGGGAATCGCCGGACCGGACGTGCCGGGCGGATCTAGGATCCTTAGGAGGACGCGTCGGTGGGCCTGTTTGTCCCCGCCCGCGCGTGCGGATCGTTCAACTCAGCCGTTGTCGAAGGGAAGGCCTGACCGATGGGGACCGCACAGGAGAAGGACGAGTTGTACGCCCTCGACATCTCTGGTGTCGAGTGGCTCAGCGCCCCGGGCACGAGCGAGGACGAGGAGCGGGTCGAGATCGCGCATCTGCCCGGTGGCGCGGTCGCGATGCGCTCGTCCGTGGATCCCGACACCGTGCTGCGGTACACCGAAGCGGAGTGGCGGGCGTTCGTACTGGGTGCGCGCGACGGGGAATTCGACCTGCGATAGGTCTCCGCCGTACACGTCCGCCGCAGACCGACGCGACCTCCGTAGGAAGAGGCGCGGGACGAAACCCGGCGGAGGCGACGGCGGAGGCGACGGCGGCGGCTCTCCGGCCCGGGCGCTCCGGGACACAACCACCCGGACCGGACCACGTCCGGAGGCCGATACCGGATCGTTGGCTCTCGCCCGAAGGTGACCCGAACGGGCAGTCATTCATCCGCTGTTGTCATGGTTCACCCCACAGTCTTCCCGGCCGTCCGGCGCACCCGAACCACCGGGGGACAAGAGGTGGCGCCCGGGGCGACGGACGACGGGTGGGCGGGCCTGCCGGAGCGGGCTTGTGGACGATTAGGGTGGGTCGGGGCGCAGGAGAACCCGCAGGCATGCGGGGAGCGTCCCAAGGGGTAGAGCCGGGCTGATCGAGTGACAGCGGTCGCCCCCACCCAACACGGCACAAGGGTGCTCGACCACACCAGGAGGCAAAGTGAACGGCGATCGGGACGAGATCCGTAGGGACTGGAACAATCCCGTCGATGATCAGTCCGACGCGGAGCCCGCCGAGTTGACGGGTGAGTTCACCATCGACTACACCCCGCCGGCCTGGTACACGCAGAACTCCTCCGAGGACACGTCGGGCGACGGCGCGGGCCGGCGAAGTTCCGTCCCTCCACCGCCGAGCGGGGCTCCGGTGGCCGTGCCGGGGCTGCCCGCGGGCAGTGGGTACGAGCCGAACTGGCCGCACCGGCAGCCTCCGCCGCCGATCCCCGCGCAGAGCGCGCCGCTGTCGCCGTCCGTCGATCCGGTACTGCCTTCGGCGCCGCCTCCCATGGCGCCCTCCCCCTCCGCGCCCGCCGAGCCCGCCGCGCAGGAGCCGTTCGCGCAGCCTTTCGGTGGCGGGGATCTGGAGAGCGGATCGACCATGCGCTTCTCCCCCGCCGCGCTGAGGCGTGAGATGGCGGAGATCGACGCCGCCAAGGCGGCGGCGAAGGCCGCCGAGAGCGACGCCGGCGCTGACATCGGCACCGGCGCCGATGAGGCCGCCCACGGGGCTGTGGACGGCGTTCCTGTCGCGTCAGCGGCGGACGACGAGCGGGGCGACGGGGCTGACGCCGGTACGGATTCCAGTACCGGTGCCGGTCTGGGAACCGGCCTTGGTCTCGGTGCGGACGAGGACCGCGGAGACGACCGCGACAAGGTCGAGGCCGGGAACGCGGGCGCGGGTGCGTACGGCAACGACGACGACACGGACGGAGACAGGGGCGAGAACGCGGGCTACCCGGCCCCGTCCGGCGAGTCCGGCGGCGATGAGCCCGAGAGCCCGGACGTGGCGGCCGACGCCGGGCCGGACGCCGACTTCGACGCCCGCTCCGTGGAACCGGCGGACGTCACCGACGCCGTAGGCGGCGCGGACCTCTCGGACGACATCCAGGACCGCCCCGGCGGGCCGAGCGACGCGGTGGACGAGCCGGCCGACTCCATGCCTGCGGACGAGCCCTCCGACGCCGCTCCCCCGCTGGGCACTCCGGCGGCCCCGCCCGCCGCGGCGCTGCCGTGGTCGCCGTCTCCCGCCGGTCCGGACTCCGGGCTGCCCCCGCTGCCGCCCGCGTTCCAGCCGGCCGCACCGGCGCCCGCGCCGCAGTGGCCCGCCGAGCGTTCCGCGACGCCTCAGTCGCAGTCGGTGTCGCAGGCCCAGCCGCAGTCGCAGCCGCCCGCGATCGCACCGGCCCCCGCGCCCGCCTCCGCGCAGCAGCATCCGGCCGCGGCCCCCTGGGCCACTCCCGCCGCCCCGGCGACTCCCGCCGCGACGGCGCAGCAGAGTGGCTACGGATTCCCGCAGCCGGGACAACCGGGCGGGCCGGCGCCTGCCAATTCCGGCCCCCATGCCCCGTACGCACCGAGCGGTTACGGCTTCCCTCACCCGGGACAACAGGGCCAGCCGGGTCACCAAGTCCCGCAGCAGGGTTACGGTTTCCCCCAACCGGGACAGCCGGGACAGCCGGGGCAGCCGGGGCAGCCGGGCCAGTCCGCCCCGTACGCGCCCGCACAGCAGTCTCCGCAGTCACCGCCGTTGCCCCAGCCGCTGCCCGCCCAGCAGCAACAGCCGCAGCCTCGGCCTCAGCCGCCGAACCTGCCGGCTCCGGCCTCGCCGACGCCCAGTCTGCCCGCCCAGCAGCAACAGCCGTACCAGCAGCCCGCGCAGGGCAACGCACCCGGCGCGCCTCCCATGGACCCGCGCTCCGGCGCGGGTTGGCCGACGGCGATGGCGCACGATCAGCGCGAGCGTTCGGTGCCGGGCGCACCGCTCGGCTACACCGCCGCCGTCGAGCTGTCCTCGGACCGCCTCCTGCGCAACAACAAGCCGAAGGCCAAGAGCAGCCGCAACCCCTCCGGCGCCTCCCGCTTCAAGCTCGGGGCGAAGAAGGAGGAGGCGGAGCGGCAGCGCAAGCTCGAACTGATCCGTACGCCGGTGCTGTCCTGCTACCGCATCGCGGTCATCAGCCTCAAGGGCGGCGTCGGCAAGACGACCACCACCACCGCCCTCGGCTCCACCCTGGCCACGGAGCGGCAGGACAAGATCCTGGCGATCGACGCCAACCCCGACGCCGGCACGCTCGGTCGCCGGGTGCGCCGTGAGACCGGGGCGACCATCCGGGACCTGGTGCAGGCGATCCCGCATCTCAACTCGTACATGGACATCCGCCGGTTCACCTCGCAGGCGCCGTCCGGGCTGGAGATCATCGCCAACGACGTGGACCCCGCGGTCTCCACGACGTTCAACGACGAGGACTACCGGCGCGCGATCGAGGTGCTCGGCAAGCAGTACCCGATCATCCTCACCGACTCGGGCACCGGCCTCCTGTACAGCGCGATGCGCGGAGTGCTGGATCTGGCGGACCAGTTGATCATCATCTCGACCCCGTCGGTCGACGGGGCGAGCAGCGCGTCCACGACGCTGGACTGGCTGTCGGCCCACGGGTACGCGGACCTGGTGCAGCGGTCGATCACTGTCATCTCGGGCGTACGCGAGACCGGCAAGATGATCAAGGTCGACGACATCGTGCAGCATTTCCAGACACGCTGCCGCGGCGTCGTCGTGGTGCCGTTCGACGAGCACCTGTCGGCGGGCGCCGAGGTCGACCTCGACATGATGCGGCCGAAGACCCGTGAGGCGTACTTCAACCTGTCCGCGATGATCGCCGAGGACTTCGTACGCGCCCAGCAGCAGCAAGGGCTATGGACGGCGGACGGCAACCCGCCGCCGCACCTCGTCCCGCCGATGCCGGGACACCAGGGCCAGCAGCAGGGGCAACCACAGGGTCAGCCGCCGTACGGGCAGCCCGGCCAGCAGCCGCCGGGACAGCCGCCTTACGGACAGCCTCAGGCGCCTGGACAGTACGGGCACGGGCAGGCTCCCGGACACCAGGCCCCCGGGATGGCCCCGGGGCACGCGCCGGGACAGCCGGCGGCCCCGGGTCAGCAGCCCCCCGGCCCCGGTCAGCAGTACTACCCGCAGCAGCCCTACCCGCAGCAGCAGGGCTGGCAGCAGTCGTTGCCCTCCCAGGCGCAGTCGTCCGGCAGCCCGGCCGGACACCCGCCGGGCCAGTACCCCGGCGGACAGTCGCAGCCGCAACCGCAGCACCAGTTGCCCGCACAAACTGGGCAGCCCGGCCAATCGGGACAGCCGGAGTTGCAGGGTCCGGTTCCGCCCGCCGGATGGCCGCAACAGGAGCCTCCGCAGGCTCCGCCAGCGCCTCAGCAGTAAGGCGACAGAGGTTGAGACCAATGAGGGTCCGCACCGTCTTCACGGTACGGACCCTCATCGCATTCCCGCAGCCCACACGGGGTTTCGACGCCCGTTGACGCGGCCCGACCAGCGCTGATAAACCTTCGCTTCACCAGATGGTGAGCTGGAGTCAACCCAGCGATCGTCGGCAGACGACGCGAGCACGATTCAAGCCACTGCTTCGAATGACCGTTTCAAGTGACCGCTCGGACCGGAGGCGGTCCCGACCATCCGCTCAACCCGCCAACTTCCGCCCCGTTTCTCTGCTTCTCCACCGCTTCTCTGTGTTCTCTACTTCTCTGTGTTCTCTGTTTCTCCGTGCGAGTGATGACGCGAGGTCACGACCCATGGTCACAAGGATTCCACCGCGTACGACGCGGCAGCCCACCCGGCAACGCTTCTGCTTCCGTCTCTTCCTGGCCTCCGGTGCCGCTGCCACTGCGATGGTGGCCGGTTCTGTGGTCCCGCTGAGTCCGCTGCTGCCCGCGGCGCCGCAGGCCCAGGCCGCGCCGAACGCCCTGAACGCCCCGGCGGCGGCCGACGGCAAGAAGGTCCTCACGGTCGCCGTCGACCAGAGCATCGACTCACTGAGCCCGTTCCTGGCGCAGACCCTTGTCGCCACCAGCGTCCACCGGCTGACGTACGAGTACCTGACCAACTACGACGCCAAGGACGCCCGCACCGTCCCGGGCTTCGCCACCAAGTGGGTACCGTCGGCGGACAAGCTGACGTGGACCTTCACCATCCGCGGTGACTCCAAGTGGTCCGACGGCAAGCAGGCCACCGCCGAGGACGCGGCGTGGACCTTCAACAAGATGATGACGGACCCGAACGCCGCCACGGCGAACGGCAGCTTCACGTCGAACTTCAAGAAGGTCACCGCACCCGACCCCACACAGCTCGTCATCGAGCTCAAGAAGCCGCAGGCCACGATGACGGCGCTGGACGTGCCGATCGTGCCCAAGCACGTCTGGGAGAAGGTCGGCGACTTCTCCAAGTTCAACAACGACAAGACGTTCCCGATCGTGGGCAACGGCCCCTACGTCATTGAGGACTTCAAGGTCGACCAGTACATCCGACTGAAGCCGAACAAGGACTTCTGGCGCGGCGCCCCGAAGTTCGACGAGCTGGTCTTCAGGTACTACAAGGACAAGGACGCCGCGGTCGCCGCTCTCCAGAAGGGCGAGGTCTCGTTCGTCTCGGGCCTGACGCCGGCCCAGGCCGCCGCGCTGGGCAGCGCCGACAACATCAAGGTCAACGACGCGCCCGGACGCCGCTTCTTCGCCCTCGCCACCAACCCGGGTGCGAAGGCGAAGGACGGCAAGGCCTTTGGCAACGGCCACAAGGCGCTGCTCGACGCGGACGTCCGCAAGGCGCTGTTCCACGCCGTCGACCGCAAGACGATCGTCGACAAGGTCTTCCAGGGCCACGCGGTGGAGGGGCAGGGCTACATACCGCCGCGCTTCGACACGTACTTCTGGCAGCCGTCGGACGGCCAGACGATCGACTACGACCCGGCGAAGGCCGCGGCGCTCCTCGACAAGGCGGGCTACAAGAAGAACGGCGCCGGCAAGCGCGTCGGCGAGGACGGCAAGCCGCTCGACTTCCGCATCCTCTGCCACGCCACCGACCCGAACGACAAGGCCATCGGGAAGTACCTCCAGGAGTGGTGGGGCGACCTCGGCATCGGCCTGAAGGTCGAGTGCCTGGACAACGTGTCCGACCCGTGGCTCGCGGGCAACTACGACCTCGCCTTCGACGGCTGGTCGGTCAATCCCGACCCGGACTACGTCCTGTCGATCCACACCTGCGACGCCCTGCCCGCCACGGCGGAGGCCAGCGGCGCGACGGACAACTTCATCTGCGACAAGAAGTACGACGACCTGTACGCGAAGCAGTCGGTCGAGTACGACGCCGCCAAGCGCGCCGACCTGGTCAAGCAGCTCCAGTCGCGTCTGTACGACACCGGATACATGAACGTCATGGCCTATCCGAACGCCGTCGAGGCCTACCGTACGGACCAGATCAAGTCCATCACGACCATGCCCCAGGCCGCCGGCAACATCTGGGGCCAGGACGGCTATTGGAGCTGGTGGTCCGCCGTACCGGCCGACGGGACCGGCGAGGCGAGCTCCGACAGCGGCTCGTCCACCGGCACGATGATCGGGATCGGCGCGGCCGTGGTGGTCGTGGTGGCACTGGGGCTCTTCTTCGTACTGCGGCGCCGCTCCACCGCCGAGGACCGTGAGTAGGGCGGTGGGTACGGCCGCGAACGCGTCCGCGATCAGGACGGCGAAGACGACCGCGAAGACGACCGCGAACAGCGCGAACAGGGGGTCCGGGAGGCTTCCCCGGAAAGACACCGTATGAGCACCGCAAGCACCCCCGGTGTGGTGCGGGACGCCGCCGACGACGACCCGGTGAAGACCGGGCCGTCCGGCGGCTCCCGCACCAGCGCCACGGGCCACGGAACCAGCTATCTCCTTTACGTGGCGGGCAAGTTGGGCGGCGCTGCCGTCTCGCTGTTCGCCGTCCTCGTCACCAGCTTCTTCCTGTTCCGGATCATCCCCGGCGACCCGGTCAAGGCCATGACCCATGGCAAACCGACCTCGCTGGAGCAGATGGCCACGCTGCGCAGGCAGTTCGGGCTCGATCTGCCGGTGTGGCAGCAGTTCACGGAGTACTGCGCGAAGGCGCTGACGGGCGATCTCGGGACCTCGTACCAGTTCCACGCCCCGGTCGGCGAGCTGATCGCCGAGAAGCTGCCCGCGACGCTGCTGCTGACGGGCGTCGCCGTGCTGATCTACTCGACGCTCGGCCTGTGGCTCGGTACGCGCTCCGCGTGGCACCACGGCGGCCTCGGCGACCGGATCAACACCGGTGTGGCACTGACCCTCTGGTCCGTGCCGTCGTTCTGGCTCGGCCTGCTGATGATCATCGTGTTCTCGGTGGGTATCGGGCCGATTCCCGGGATGTTCCCCAGCGGCGGGATGGAGTCGGGCAACGAGACCGGCTTCGCGCATGTGCTCGACGTGGCGCACCACATGGTGCTGCCGGTGGTGACGCTGGTGGCGGTCGGCTACGCGCAGACGCTGCTGGTCATGCGGTCCTCGCTGCTGGACGAGATGGGCAGCGACTATCTGACGACGGCGCGGGCCAAGGGGCTGCGGGACGATCTCGTACGGCGCAGGCATGCCGTGCCGAACGCGATGCTGCCGACGGTCACGATGATTTTCATCAACTTGGGCCACGTTGCCGCCGGTTCGATCCTCGTCGAGACTGTCTTCTCGTGGCCGGGCCTCGGCGGGCTCTTCTATCAGGCGCTGAGCGTGCCTGATCTGCCCGTCGTGCAGGGGCTTTTCGTGGTCTTCGCGGGAGCGATGATCCTGATGAACCTCCTGGCCGACCTGCTGTATCCGCTGCTCGATCCCCGGGTGGGCCGATGACCATCGACAAGACGCCGCCGAACCCGCCGAGCCAGCCGGAGTCTCCGAACCCGCCGGAGCCGACGGAGCCCCAGGCGGAGACGACGGAAGAGAAGGCGGCGCGGTCCGCCTCGTCGCTCGCGTGGGCGCGGCGCCGAGCCTCCGTGTCCCGCTTCTGGCGCCAGTACCGTACGCACCGCGCCGGCCTCCTCGGTCTCGCCGGGCTCGCGGTCATCGCCCTGATCGCCCTGACGTCGCCGCTGTTCATCGGCGGCGACGTGCAGAGCGTCACCGACGCGCCGGGAACCGCTCTGGAGAGCCCGAGCGGTGAATTCCCGCTCGGTACGGACCAGTTCGGGCGGTCGCTGCTCGGTCTGCTGATCTGGGGCGCCCGGATCTCCCTGGTGGTCGGGCTGCTCGCCGCCACGCTCTCGGTGGCCATCGGCACCGTCGTCGGCATCATCGCCGGGCACTTCGGCGGCTGGCTCGCGACGGTGGTCATGCGGATCACCGACTGGTTCCTGGTGATGCCGGCGCTGGTGCTGGCGATCGTGCTGGCGACAGTGATGTCGCGGAGCATCTGGACGGTCATCCTGGCGATCGGGGTGACCGCGTGGCCGACGACGGCACGCCTGGTGCGCGCGCAG
Organism: Streptomyces sp. NBC_01508; assembly: GCF_045040315.1. Classification (NCBI taxonomy): domain Bacteria; kingdom Bacillati; phylum Actinomycetota; class Actinomycetes; order Kitasatosporales; family Streptomycetaceae; genus Streptomyces; species Streptomyces sp. NBC_01508. Next base: position 1,992,248 of record NZ_CP109419.1, read on the forward strand.
ACCATCGCCGTCGAGTCGCGCCCGTACATCGAGCGGGCGCGGGCGCTCGGCGGCGGGCACAGTCACGTCATGACGCGCCACGTACTGCCCAACGTGATGCCGCTGGTGCTCGCCCAGACGACGCTCGGAATCTCCACAGCGATCCTGACGGAGGCCACGCTCGCGTTCCTCGGGCTCGGCGATCCGTCGGTCGTCTCCTGGGGCGGCATGCTCCAGGACGCCCGCGAGGCGGGCGCCGTCTCCTCGGGACACTGGTGGTATCTGGCGCCGCCCGGTATCGCGATCGCGCTTGTCGCACTCGCCTTCACACTCTGCGGCCGTGCCATCGAGGCCGTGCTCAACCCAAAGCTTGAGGTGTCCCGTTGACCGATATACCGAAGGCAGCGAAGCCCGAACCGAAGGCGGAGACGGAGACGCAGACGCAGAAGGGGTCGGTGTCGAGCCTGCTGGAGATCAAGGATCTGCGGGTCACGTACGGTACGGGGCCGTCCGCCGTCCCCGCCGTACGGGGCGTCGACCTCGTCCTCGAATCGGGCCGCAAGCTCGGTATCGCGGGCGAGTCCGGCTGCGGCAAGTCCACCCTGGCGCTGGCCCTGCTCCGACTGCTGCCCGCCTCCGCGAAGCTGACCGGCCAGGTCCTGCTCGACGGTGAGGACGTGCTCACCATGAAGTGGGGCCGACTGCGCGCCGTGCGCTGGGCCGGGGCCTCGATCGTCTTCCAGGGCGCCATGCACTCCCTCAACGCCGTGCACCGGATCGGCGACCAGATCGCCGAACCGGTGCTGCTGCACCGCGGCGCGACGCCCGCCGCCGCCCGCAGGCGCACCGTGGAACTGCTGGAACAGGTCGGACTGCCGGCCTCCCGCGCCGACGCCTATCCGCACGAACTCTCCGGCGGGCAGCGGCAGCGCGTGATGATCGCGATGGCGCTGGCCTGCGATCCCCGGCTCATCGTCGCCGACGAGCCGACGACGGCACTCGACGTGATGATCCAGGCCCAAATCCTGCGACTTATCGAGCAGTTGGTCGCCGAGCAGGACATCAGCCTGCTGATGATCAGCCACGACCTGGCGGTGCTCTCCGACACCTGCGACCGGCTCGCCGTGATGTACGCGGGCCGGATCGTCGAGGAGGGGCCCGCGAAAGCGGTGTACGACGCCGCCGAGCACCCGTACAGCCGCGCGCTCTCCGCGGCGTTCCCCCGGATCGGCGACCCAGCCTCGCGGCGCGCCCCGCGCGGTCTGCCGGGCGATCCGCCCGACCCTTCGTCGCTGCCGCCGGGCTGTACGTTCCATCCGCGCTGCCCCATCGCGCTGGAGGAGTGCGCGCGGGAGGACCAGCCGCTGCGGGACGCGGGGCCGGGCCGGCACGCGGCGTGCCTGCACGTGGGCGCGGCCGTACCCGTGCAACTGTCGACGACGCCCACGGAGCCACGCCCATGACGTCGGCACGCCCCGACGGGGCGGCTGCCCCGCTCCCCCGCACGGCGCGGGGGCCCGACGCCGTGCGCGCCCACGAGGCGTGGGCCGCCGCCGGCCGCCCCGTACGGGGCGGCGAGGCCCGCCGCCCGCGGACGGCAGGGCCGGCGGCGCAGTCGGCACCGTGCCGTCTGTGTCCCGCTCGTACGGCCGCCGGACGGCCACTCCTCAGGAGCCAGTCATGACCACCACGCCCACGCCTCTGCTCTCGGCCACGGAGCTGCACGTCACGTTCCCCGGGCGGCGCGGCGCCCCGACGGCGCGGGCCGTCGACGGCGTCGATCTCGACATCGGCGGTGGCGAGATCGTCGCCCTCGTCGGTGAATCGGGCTGCGGCAAGACCACGCTCGCCCGGACGCTGCTCGGCCTGGTGCCGCCGACGACGGGCGCCATCACCTTCGGCGGCGCGCCTCTCGGCTACCAGTCCGCCGCCCTCAAGGCGTACCGCAAACGCGTCCAACTGGTGCTCCAGGACCCGAGCGGTTCGCTGAATCCCCGGCACACGGTGTACGACGCGGTGGCCGAGGGCCTGCGCATCCACCGCTACCGGGGCAACGAACGCGAGGCCGTCGCCGAGGCGCTGTCCCTCGCCGGGCTCCGGCCGCCGGAGCGGTTCTTCCTGCGCTATCCCCACGAGTTGTCGGGTGGCCAGCGGCAGCGCGTCGTCATCGCCGGTGCGCTGGTCCTGAAGCCCGAACTGATCGTCGCCGACGAGCCCGTGGCGTCACTGGACGCCTCTGTACGCGGCGAGATCCTGGCGCTGCTGCTGTCGCTCCGCGACGAACTCGGCCTGTCCGCCCTGGTCGTGACGCACGACCTCGGGCTCGCCTGGAACATCGCCGACCGGGTGGCCGTGATGTATCTGGGCCGGATCGTCGAGACGGGGCCGGTCGAACAGGTGCTGACGTCCCCACAGCATCCGTACACCCAGGCGCTGTTGTCGGTGCTGCCGGAGTCCGGAGCCGAACCGGTGGTCCTGGCCGGCGAGCCGCCGGACCCGTCGCGTATCCCGAGTGGCTGCCGTTTTCACGCCCGGTGCCAGATCCTCGCCTCCGGCGAGGCGGAACGCTCCGGTGTCGCCGCCGAGTGCCGCACGCAGGCCCTGCCGATACTCACGGGCGGCGACACCACCCAGGTAGCCTGCCACTGGGCCACGGCTGCCAGGGCTGCTGCGGGTACCGCAGGTACCGCGGAGAGCGAGAAAGCGCCCTGAGTCACACCCAGCGTACGCCCCCAACTCGGACATACGGTGCCCGAGTTGGGGCCTCGCGTGGTCTCGTCAGCGTGCGTCGTACGCGGCGATGAGGGCGCGCGAACGCTTCACGTCGTCGGCCATGGCTTCCAGCAGCGACTCGATGGAGTCGAACGTCTCCTGCGCCCGCACGTAGGACAGGAAGTCCACGGCGACGTGCAGCCCGTACAGCTCAAGCCCCACCCGGTCGATGGCGTACGCCTCCACGGACCGCTCCGTGCCGTCGAACTGCGGGTTCATACCGACCGAGATCGCCGCCGGCATCCGCTCGCCGTCGGCGGTCAGCCAGCCCGCGTACACGCCGTCCGCCGGAATCGCGGTGTGCGGCAGGGTCTCCACATTGGCCGTCGGGTAGCCGAGTTCGCGCCCGCGTTGCGCGCCGCGAACCACCACGCCCTCGACGCGGTGCGGTCTGCCCAGGATCTCGGCCGCGCCCGCGACGTCGCCCTCGGCGATCAGCCGCCGGGTCAGGGTCGACGAGAAGGGCTCGCCGCCGCCCGCCGCACCGCTCACGTACAGGTCGACGACGTCGACCTCGTAGTCGTACGTCGCGCCCAGCTCGGCCAGGAAGGCGACGTTGCCGGCCGCACGATGACCGAAGCGGAAGTTCGGCCCCTCGATGACGGCGCTCGCGTGCAACTTGTCGACGAGCACCTTCACGATGAAGTCGGCGGGCGACAGCTTGGAGAATTCGGCCGTGAACGGCAGGACGAGCACCGCGTCCACACCCAGCTCCGCCATCAGCTCGCCCCGCCGGTGGTGCGGCGCGAGCAGCGGCGGATGGGTGCCCGGCCTGACAACCTCGCTGGGGTGCGGGTCGAACGTCACGACCACCGAGGGCACTCCCAGCTCCCGCGCCCGCTCGACGGTGCGGCCGATGATCAGCTGGTGTCCGCGGTGCACCCCGTCGTAGGAGCCGATGGTGACGACGCTGCGTCCCCAGTCCTGGGGGATGTCCTCCAAGCCGCGCCAGCGCTGCACTGTGACCGCTCTCCTCGCCCGAACCCGTGTACGTGAATCCCTCTTACGCTGGTCTAAGACTGCCATGCCCGTGGCTTTTGACCCGCATCGGCATCGGGGTACCGAGCGACATGACGGACTTGCGCGCACTCGGCCCGACCACCGTCGCCCACTGCTTCGGATCTTCGGCGAGCCAAGCGGCGACAAGTGCGGCGAATCCGGGCATCTCACGGGCGAGACCGACCAGGCACCGGTCGAATCGCGTGGCCCCGTCGGGGGTGCGGACCAGTAGCAGCCCGGTGCGGAGCACGAGGTCGTGGGTACGGGCCTCGGCTCGTTCTGCGGACCCGCCGGCGGCGGCCCGCAGCAGGGCGTCCAGCACCGGCGTCTCCTGCCGTGCCCCGTTGGTGTGCGGGTCGGCGCCGTGGCGGCGCTCGTACGCCAGGAGTACGTCGAGCAGCTCGGCCCGCAACGGGCGTGAGACACGGCCGCCGGGTGCCGCGAGCACCGGCGCCAGGGCCGCACGCACCTCGACGGGGCGGTGCAGGATCATCCCCGTCACGAGGGGCAGGAGCGCCGTCCTGGCGGCCGGCCCCTGCTCCAGCCGGCGAGCGACGAACCGCGCGGCGTGTCCGGCCGCATCCGGCCTTCGGGCGACGTATTCGCCGACAAGTGCGGCGGCGTGGTGGGTGAGTTGGGGCGCGCGGAGTTCGGCGAGAGCGGTCAGTGGCTCGGTGGGGTCGGCCGCCGGATTGTGCAGTCGCGTGCGGAAGGCGGCGAGAACGAGCTCGGGGTGTGTGCCGAGCGCGTCGGCCAGCGCGCTCGCCGGCAGCCCGGCGTCGCCCCGCCCGAAGGCGGCGACGGCCCGGTCCAGATGGCGCGGGCGGGTCACCGGGTCCCGTACGAGGAGGCCGAGCGCCGCACCGTGGGTGCGAGGGTCGGCGAGCAGGGCGAGGGCGGCGTGGCGCAGCAGTTCGCGGTCGGCGGTGCCGGTGACGTGGCGGGCGGTCAGTTGCGCGTGGACGGCGGCGGCCGAGCGGCGTTCCGGCCGCCCGTCGTGCGCCCAGCGGTCGACGGCGCGGCAGAGCGCCGACGGCTCGTCCTCGGCCAGGGCGGTGAGCAGTTCGTCGGCGCGGGGGTGGGCGGCGACGACAAGCGCCTCGGTGAGGTCGTCGACGGCGAGGTACCGCCGCGAATGCAGCAGGGCCTGCGCCGCGGTGGCGACGGTGGGGCGTACCGCCGCGTGGGGCGCTGTGGGCAGTGCGCGCTCGTCGGTGAACCAGCGGCACAGCCGTGGCTGTACGGCTCTGGGGTCGGCGTCCAGCAGGTCGGCCGCGGCGTCCAGATACCGCGAGCGGACACCCGGCGCCTCGGGCGCCCCGTCGGCAGGCAGCAGGACCCTCAGGAGGTCCGTGCGCACGGCCTCGTCCACCCGTAGCTGTGTCCAGAACCAGGGGCCGAACTCGGTGAGCCCACCGAGACGGTGCGGCCCTCCCTCGCGCACGGAGCGCTCAGTGATCCGTGCGGCCAGACGTCTCAGCACCGGGAGGTAGGACCCCGTGTCGGGAACCCGCAGCAACACCTCCCCGAGAAGGTGAGCGCCCCACCAGCGGGCGTCGACGAGCTGTGCCCCTTCGGACCGCACGGTGCCGACGGCTGTGTGCGGTACTCCGCCGCCGGGACCATCGCCGGCTGCGTCGCCCGGTCCGTCGCCGAGGCGGTCCAAGGCGTCGATCAGGCCGTCCAGTCGGAGCCCCAGCTCGGCGGGGCCGGAATCGCGGCCGAGGAGCAGGAGTGCGTGCACCACCGGGCCGATACGGTGCGTCGGGACGGTCAGGGCGCGCCGTACGGGGCCGCGTGATCCGTACGGCCGCGCGTTGTGGTGGCGTGGCACCGACGCCGGAGTGCGCTGCGCGGGGACAGTTGTGCCGTCGGCCGGACAGGCGTGGTGGACCAGGACGTGCAGGGCGGCGTCGACGTCGAGGTGGATGCCCTGGAGCCAGTCGCCCAACTCCTCGTGGGCGAAGCGGTATCCGTCGCCGGCGGGGACCAGCAGGCCCTCCGTGAGGACGGCGGCGGCCCAGCCCGTGCGCCGGGGGAAGATCGTGTCGAACGAGTCGCGGTCCAACTCGCCCCGTCCGGGGCCGAGACAGCGCCGCGCCGCCTCATGCGCCTGCCCCGTCACCCTCGCGGCCAGCCTGCGGAGAGCGGCACCGCCCAATTCCGGCGCGGACGCCGCGGCGAGCCGTCGCGCGATCCGCAGAGACGTCAGGTCCAGATGCGCGGTGAAGATGTCCGCCCGGTCGGGCCGCCCCGGTACGTCGCCGGACAGTGCCTCTCGCAGCTCGGCCATCAGGCGCAGCGACAGGGGGTGGGCGGCCTCGGCGTCGGCGAGCGCCCCGGCGGGGATCCCGTACAGCTCGCGGGCACGTTCGGCCTCCGCCGGCCGCAGGTCGCCGAGACGTACGGCGGGAGGCAGCCGCCGGGCGGCGCGGGCGGGGCGGTGCAGTACGTCCGGCGGACAGAGCGCTCCTGCCCGCTCCCAGAACTCGGGGCGGCAGGCCACAACCAGCTTGGCGCCCCGCGTACGGAGCCAGTCGACGGTGCGCGCCGTCCAGTCCGGCAACGTCTGGGCCAACTGCGGCGGCATCTCCTCCGGCCCGTCGAGCAGGACGAGCAGCGGGCGCCCCGCGCCCCGCGCGAGACTCGCCACTTGCGCGAGGCTCACGTACGCGGCGCAGTCGGGCGCCCCGGAGGCGATGACGGTGCGGCCCGCCGCGCACAGCGCACGGCTCAGCGCGTCGGCGAGGGACGTGTCACCAGCGCGCAGATCGGCGCCGCGCAGCCGGACGGTGGGAGCGGGTGCCGCCCCGTGAGCACGGCGGGCGTCGAATGCGGCGAGTTCGGTCGTACGGCCGGTGCCCGGATCGCCCACCAGTCCCAGGACGAGCGCGTCGGAGGCTGCGGCGCCGTCGGACGGCCCGCCGGTGAAAGCACTCAACTCGCGCGACGTGTTCGCCCGTTCGACGAAACCCGGCGCGCCGGCCGGGCCACCGGCCCCGCCCCCTGCCCCACCACGCGCGGCCCCGCTCCCGACCGCCGCCGCCTCCGCAACAACCGCAGCAGCAGCCGTGAGTTGCAGCACACCGGCGAGGTTGAGGTCGTGTCCGTAGCCGGGGACGGTGGCCTCGTTGAGGCGCAGCAGCGCCGCCAGCGCTCCCGCCGGGTCCGCCTCGGCGGCTGCCCGCAGCGGGAGCGCCAGTCCGGCGGCACGGTGCTCCGTGTGCAGTGCCGTACCGATGACGCCCAGTACGGCGCCCGTCCCGGCGTCCAGCACCGGCCCGCCCGCGGCCTCGCCGCCCAGCCGCAGAGCGTCGCTGCCGCCTGTGCCGATCGCCAACTCCAGCACCGTGTTCAGCAGATGGAACCGATCGGTCGCCGTGTAGGTGGCCGGGACCGCGCCCAGCACGCGCGCCTGACGCCACCCGTGCGCGGCGATCCGTACGTATGTCCCCGCCTCGACACCGCTCCGGCGGGAGATCGGCAGGGGTCGCACGTCGAGCCCTTCGGTGCGTACGAGCGCCAGTCCGACCTCCGGCAGCGGAACGATCGCGTCGGCGCCGGCCAGACAGGTCCGCTCCCCCGCGGCGTGCAGAACCAGTCGCACGAGGCCGTCGACGGCCTCGTGACTGGTCACGACCGTCCCCATGGCGTCGGCGACGAAGCCGGTCCCGCGGGGCCTGCCCGCCAGATCACAGATCCGCACCAGCGTCGCCCGGTCCCCGCTACTCATGGCCTCGACGGTAGGTGGATGTTGATCAGCCGGAGAAGGACGTGAGCCGAAGGCGCCCCCCGTGCACCCTCTTTCCACTCCGAGCGCCCGCCCGATGGAGTGAATCCCGAAGACCGTGTGGACAGACCTCCTGGGAGGGGGATCGTGGAGCGGGCGGGGCCGTCGTGCCCGCTCCACGGTGCGGCCCGCACACGCCGGGCGGCGAGGCCGCGAAGCCGTACCCACGCCGGCCCGCGCCTCGGACCCTCAATTCCACCTCGCCGGACCCGCGCCGGGACCCGCGCCGGACCGACGCCCCAGCCCCGACAGCGACGGGGCAGGTGTCCGATCAGCCGAAAACGGCCAGACTCTTCGCCTTGCCGCCCTGCTCCTCCACCAGCGCCAGAAACCGCCCGTCGGGCCCGAACGCGGCCACAGGCCCGGAGCCGACCGCGCCTCCGCCCGCGCCCCCGTCCCGACGCCCGGGCATGTCCAGCCGTACGCCGTTGAGCAGCAGCTTCGCGCGCCTCTCGTCGACGTCCCAGCGCGGAAAGGCGGTCGCGGCGGCGTCGGCCACCGGCATGACGGTCAACCGTTCCTGATGCTGGTCAAGCGTCTTGGCCTCGTCGAGACCGTACGGACCGACCCTGGTCCTGCGCAGCGCCGTGAGATGCCCCCCGACGCCGAGTCCCGCGCCGAGGTCGCGTGCGAGAGCGCGGATGTACGTACCGGAGGAGCAGACGACCGAGACGACCAGGTCGACCACGGGCGTACCGTCCTCGGCGACGTCCGCGCGGACGTCGTACACCTGGAACGAGGAGACGGTCACCGGTCGGGCCGGGATCTCGAACTCCTCGCCGCCCCGTACGCGTGCGTACGACCGCTTCCCGTCGATCTTGATGGCGCTGACCTTGGACGGCACCTGCATGATCGCGCCGCTGAGGGCGGCCACCCCGGCGTCGACGCCCTCGCGGGTGACGCCGGACGCGTCGGTGGACGAGGTGATCTCGCCCTCGGCGTCGTCGGTGACGGTGCTCTGCCCCAGCCTGATGGTGCCGAGGTATTCCTTCTCCGTCAGGGCGAGATGCCCCAGCAGCTTGGTGGCCCGTTCCACGCCGAGGACGAGGACGCCCGTCGCCATGGGATCGAGCGTGCCGGCGTGGCCGACGCGGCGGGTCTTGGCGATGCCGCGCATCTTGGCCACGACGTCGTGCGAAGTGAAGCCCGACGGCTTGTCCACGATGACAAGGCCGTCGGGCGTGGGGAGTTGCTGTGTCATTTAGCGGCGGCGCCGTCCGTGTCGTCCCCGTCCGTGTCGTCCCCGTCGGTGCCGTCATCGCGGTCCTCGCCGGCTTTGGCCGCGCCGTCGTCCTCCGACCCGGCCTCAGCCCCGGTCCCGGACCCGATCTCGGCCTCGGCGTCCTCCTCGTAGCCCTCGTCACCGGGCTTGCGGTAAGGGTCGGCCTCGCCCGCGTAGGTCTTACCGGTCGACACCTCACGCACCTCGGCGTCCTTGGCGCGCGCCTTGTCGAGAAGATCCTCTATGGTGCGCGCGTTGTCCGGCAGCGCGTCCGGGACGAACGCCAGCGTCGGCGTGAAGCGGACGCCGGTCTGGCGGCCCACCTCGGAGCGCAGCACGCCCTTGGCGCTCTCCAGGGCGGCGGCGGACGCCGCGCGCTCCTCGTCGTCGCCGTAGACCGTGTAGAAGACCGTGGCCTCCCGCAGGTCGCCGGTGACCCGGGCATCCGTGATCGTCACGAAGCCAAGCCTCGGATCCTTGATTCGCCGGTCCAGGGTCTCCGCGACCACGACCTGGATGCGGTCGGCCAGCTTGCGGGCCCGCGCGTTGTCGGTCACCGGTCCGTCACTCTTCCTTCTGGGTTTCTTGTCTGCTGCTCTTGCTGCCACGACCGTCGCCTGCTCGAAGCCGGGCGGATCAGTCGTCGTCTCCGTGCAGCCGCCGTCGTACCGACAGCAGCTCCACCTCCGGACGGCCGGCGACCATGCGCTCGCACCGGTCCAGAACGTCCCTCAGATGCGCCGTGTCCCCGGACACCACCGCGAGACCGATCTCGGCCCTGCGATGAAGATCCTGGTCGCCGGTCTCCGCCACACTCACCGCGAACTTCCGCTGGAGCTCGGCGACGATCGGCCGGACGATGGAGCGTTTCTCCTTCAGCGACCGTACGTCGCCGAGAAGCAGGTCGAAGGACAGTGTCCCCACATACATGTGTATCCGGATGTCCCGCCGGTACGGGGTCGGGCCCGCCAGCGCTTGGCAGGGGCACACAAACCGTACACGGAAGGTCCGGGGCCGATCGACGGATTAAGCACCGTCGACCGGCCCCGGACCGCCGATGCCGCCCGAGCAGGACCCGGGCGGCATCGGCACCACGTCACGTCAGTCACGCGGTGGTGGGCACCACCGGCGTACGTCAGCCGCGCGGCTTCTCGCGCATCTCGTACGTCGCGATGACATCGTCGATCTTGATGTCGTTGAAGTTTCCGAGGTTGATACCGCCCTCGAAGCCTTCGCGGATCTCGGTGACATCGTCCTTGAAGCGGCGCAGACCCTGGATGTTGAGGTCCTCCGCGATGACCTTGCCGTCGCGGATGAGCCGGGCCTTCGTGTTGCGCTTGACCTCGCCGGACCGGATGAGAACACCCGCGATGTTGCCGAGCTTGGACGAGCGGAAGACCTCGCGGATCTCCGCCGTACCGAGCTCGATCTCCTCGTACTCCGGCTTGAGCATGCCCTTGAGGGCCGCTTCGATCTCCTCGATGGCCTGGTAGATCACCGAGTAGTAGCGGACGTCGACACCCTCGCGGTCGGCCATCTGCGAGGCACGCCCCGCGGCGCGCACGTTGAAGCCGATGACGATGGCGTCGGAGCCCATCGCCAGGTCGATGTCGGACTCCGTGACCGCACCGACGCCGCGGTGCAGAACCCGGATGTCGACCTCTTCACCGACGTCGAGCTGGAGCAGCGAGGACTCAAGAGCCTCCACCGAACCGGACGCGTCGCCCTTGATGATGAGGTTGAGTTCCTGCACCAGGCCGGCCTTGAGGGCCTCGTCCAGGTTCTCCAGGGAGAACCGGACGCCCTTACGGGCGAAGGCCGCGTTCCGCTCACGAGCGGCACGCTTCTCGGCGATCTGCCGCGCGGTGCGGTCCTCGTCGACGACCAGGAAGTTGTCGCCGGCGCCGGGGACGTTGGTGAGTCCCAGGACCAGGACGGGGGTCGCGGGACCCGCTTCCTCGACGTTGTTCCCGTTGTCGTCGAGCATCGCCCGGACACGGCCGTACGCGTCACCGGCGACCATCGTGTCGCCGACGCGCAGCGTGCCGCGCTGGACGAGCACGGTGGCGACGGCGCCGCGACCGCGGTCGAGGTGCGCCTCGATGGCGATACCCTGCGCGTCCTGTTCCGGGTTGGCCCGGAGGTCGAGCGAGGCGTCCGCCGTGAGGACCACGGCCTCAAGCAGGCTGTCGATGTTCAGACCCTGCTTGGCGGAGATGTCGACGAACATGGTGTCGCCGCCGTACTCCTCGGCCACGAGGCCGTACTCCGTCAGCTGACCGCGCACCTTGGTCGGGTCCGCGCCCTCGACGTCGATCTTGTTGACCGCGACCACGATCGGCACGTCGGCCGCCTTGGCGTGGTTCAGCGCCTCGATCGTCTGGGGCATCACACCGTCGTTCGCCGCCACCACGAGGATCGCGATGTCGGTGGACTTGGCACCACGGGCACGCATGGCGGTGAACGCCTCGTGGCCCGGGGTGTCGATGAAGGTGATCCTGCGCTCTTCGTCGTTGACCTCGGTGGCGACCTGGTACGCGCCGATGTGCTGCGTGATACCGCCGGCCTCGCCCGCGACGACGTTCGTCTTACGGATGGCGTCGAGCAGCCGGGTCTTACCGTGGTCGACGTGACCCATGACGGTCACGACCGGCGGACGCGCGACGAGGAACTCCTCGCCGCCCTCGTCCTCGCCGAACTCGATGTCGAAGGACTCGAGAAGCTCGCGGTCCTCCTCCTCCGGGCTGACGATCTCGACGACGTAGTTCATCTCGCCGGCGAGCACGTGCAGGGTCTCGTCGGAGACGGACTGCGTGGCAGTGACCATCTCGCCGAGGTTCATCATCACGGCGACGAGCGACGCCGGGTTGGCGTTGATCTTCTCCGCGAAGTCGGTGAGCGACGCACCGCGCGACAGCCGGACAACCTGTCCCTGGCCACGCGGCAGCATCACGCCGCCGACCGACGGGGCCTGCATGGCCTCGTACTCCTGGCGCCTCTGCCGCTTCGACTTACGGCCACGACGGGCCGGTCCACCGGGACGGCCGAACGCGCCCTGTGTTCCACCACGGCCACCGGGGCCACCCGGACGTCCGCCGAAACCGGGACGGCCACCGCCGCCACCGAAACCGCCGCCACCGGGACGACCCGGCGCACCGCCGCCGCCACCGGGACGACCGGCGAAGCCACCGCCGCCACCGCCACCGGGACGACCGGCGAAACCACCGCCGCCACCGGGACGACCGCCGCCACCGCCACCGGCGGGCCGACCGGCGCCACCGGGACCACGGCCTCCGCCGGGGCCACCGCCGGGACGCGGACCCGCGGCGGGACGCTGCGGCATCATGCCCGGGTTCGGACGGTTACCGGCGGGAGCGCCACCGGGACGCGGGGCACCACCCGGACGGGGCATACCACCGGGGCTGGGGCGACCGCCCTGGCCACCGGCACCGGCCTGCGGACGGGGACCGCCCTGACCGGCGCCCTGCGGACGCGGACCACCAGGCGCACCGGCACCGCCGGGACGCGGGGCACCACCCGGACGGGGCGCCTGCGGGCGCGCCATTCCGGTGGAACCACCCGAGGTGAAGGGGTTGTTGCCCGGACGGGGACCCGCCGGACGGGCACCCGGACGGGCGCCCTGTCCCGCGGGACGCGCGGGACGCTCGCCGCCGCGGCCGCCGTCACGACCGCCGTCGCGCTGACCGCCGGCCGGAGCCGGACGGGCGGCCGGACCACCGGTGGGGCGGGGCCCCGGGGTGGCCGAACCGGAGCGCGGGGCCGCCGGAGACTGCGGGGCCTGGGGCGCCTGCGGCGGCGCCGGCTGGGCCGGAGCCGGGGCCGAGAACTCGGCCGCGGGCACCGGAGCCGGCGCGGGCTTCGACACTGCGGGCTTCGGACCGGGACGCGGGCCGGAGGCGGGCGTCGCGGCCGGAGCCGGAGAGGAAGGGGTGCTGCTCTGCGGGGCCTCGGCGGCGGCCGGCTTGGGGGCCGGGACGCCGGGCTTGGGAGCAGCGGGACGTGCCGCCTGCGCCGGTGCGGGCGCGGCGGGCTTGGCGGGGCTCGCCTTACGCGGCGCCCCGGGCTTCGCGGCGGGCTTCGCGGCGTTGCCGCCGGGGCCCTGCAAAGCATCAGTCAATTTGCGTACAACCGGCGCCTCGATCGTCGACGACGCCGAACGGACGAATTCACCGAGTTCTTGGAGCTTGGCCATGACGACCTTGCTCTCCACGCCGAACTCCTTGGCGAGTTCGTATACCCGGACCTTAGCCACTTCGCTCCTTTTAGGTCCGGGTTACCGCCGGACCGTCGCTACTTCATGGGCGTACTCATCGCGTACTCATCGAGTGCTCATCGCAATCTCGACCTACTTCCAACTCGCGAGGTACCTGAATCGCACGGGGTTCCGTGCCGTACGTCTTCGTGCGGTGCTGCCTGCTCGACATATCGGAGCAGTTCCGCGCTGTCGAGCGGCCCCTTGGCCCTGAAGGCCCGGGGAAACGCCCGGCGGCGGACCGCCTGATCGAGACAGAACGAGGCGGGGTGTAGATACGCGCCCCGGCCGGGCAGCGTACCGCGTGGATCAGGGAGGCAAGCACCCTCGACCACCACGATGCGCAGCAGATCGCTCTTGGCCGCTCGCTCCCGGCATCCCACGCAGGTTCGCTCAGGGCAGGCGCGGGCCTGCGTCCGGCCAGACATCATCAAGTCTACCTCCCCGCGCCGACCTCACCTCTTCGGGGCAATGGTCGAACACTCGCTGGCCAAAAAGAATCGGTCGATCTCGGCTTGGTCCGTCGCCACACGTCGCCACACGTCGCGACACGTCGTGCGCCTCGGCCGCTTCGGGCGGAACCGATCGACGGCGGTCGACCGTGGCCGCCGATGGCCGGACGCGGTGTGACCGACCGGCCGCAGTGCGGGAGGGCGCTGATCGCCACCACCGTGTACGTCGCGGGGACTCGCCCCGTACGTCGCGGATTCCAGCCCCCTGCACGGCGCTGTACGCGGCCCCGTCGCCCTCCGCCGCCCCCCTGGGGGCCGGGTGGCCGCCTGGGGCCGCCCGTGGCGCCAGGTCGGCCTCGGTCAGCCCCGGTCGCCGCGCGGCGACCGTCCCGCGGCGGCCCCGTCGTCCTCCGCCCCGTCGGTCTGCTCCGTGTCGGGCCGGATGTCGATGCGCCAGCCAGTGAGGCGGGCGGCGAGACGGGCGTTCTGCCCTTCCTTGCCGATCGCCAGCGACAGTTGGTAGTCCGGCACCGTCACCCGCGCGGAGCGGGCGCCGAGGTCGACGACCTCGACCTTGCTGACCCGGGCCGGCGACAGTGCGTTGGCGACCATCTCGGCCGGGTCGTCCGACCAGTCGACGATGTCGATCTTCTCGCCGTGCAGCTCCGCCATCACGTTGCGCACCCGTGACCCCATGGGGCCGATGCAGGCGCCCTTGGGGTTGAGACCGGAGCGGGTGGACCGTACGGCGATCTTGGTGCGGTGGCCCGCCTCACGGGCGATCGCGCAGATCTCCACGGAGCCGTCCGCGATCTCCGGGACCTCCAGCTCGAAGAGCTTCTTCACGAGGTTGGGGTGGGTGCGCGAAAGCGTCACCGACGGGCCCCGTACGCCCTTGGCGACGCGGACGACGAACGTACGCAGCCGCAGACCGTGCGTGTACTCCTCGCCCGGCACCTGCTCCTGCACCGGGAGGATGGCCTCCAGCTTGTCGTCCAGCCGTACGAGGACGTTCCTGGGATCCTTGCCCTGCTGGACCTGGCCGGCGACGACGTCACCCTCTCGGCGCGCGTACTCACCGAAGGTGACGTCGTTCTCGGCGTCCCGCAGCCGCTGCTGGATGACCTGCCGCGCCGTGGTGGCCGCGATACGGCCGAAGTCCGACGGGGTGTCGTCGAACTCCTTCGGCTCCTGACCCTCCTCCAGCTCCGAGGGGTCCTCCTTGGCCCACACCGTTACGTGACCGTTGTCGCGGCTGAGCACGACGCGGGCCAGACGGCGGCTTCCCTCGGTGCGGTGGTAGGCGATGAGGAGGGCGGATTCGATCGCCTCGACCAACAGGTCGAAGGGGATCTCTTTCTCTTGTGCCAAGCCCTTCAGGAGCTTCACGTCGATGTCCATGGCTACGCCTCCTCTTCCTTCTTGTCCTTGCGATTGAACTCAAGCTCCACGCGCGCCTTGGCGATCGACGCGAACTCGATCCTGCGGGCGGTCGGCTTGCGCCCCTTCACGCCCGGCACTTCGAGGTCGAGCCCTTCCTCGTCCACCGCGAGGACGCGGGCCACGAATTCGTCGCCCTCGTGCAGTTGGATCTTCGCCAGACGGCCGACGGCGCGTACGTAGTGACGGCGCTCGGTCAGCGGGCGGTCGGCTCCTGGGGAGGTCACTTCGAGTTGGTACTCGTCCTCGCCCATCGCGTCGCTCTCGTCGAGAGTCGTCGAGATGGTGCGGCTCAGCTCGGCGCACGCGTCGAGGTCCACTCCGTCGTCGGAGTCGACCACGATCCTCAGCACACGACGCCGGCCCGCCCGGGACAGCTCGATCTCTTCGAGATCCAGGCCCTTCGCGCTGACGAGCGGTTCCAGCAGTCCGCGCAGCCTCTCGCTGTGGGTGGTGCTCATCCGGGTGACTCCTCGGCCGCGTGTGTGCTGTTGTGGGATCGTCGCGTGTCAGGCAAAGGGTATCCGGTCGCGGGGGGTGTTGCCGTCCACCTGCGGCTGACCCGCGGGTACGCTCGCCTGCGGTGATCACTGCGAGGCCCGAGGGAGACACGCGTGGGGCACACGGGGACGACACGCAGGGGTGCGCTCTTGGTGGCGGGGGCCGCGGCGGGGGGTCTGCTGACCGCCTGTTCCGGCGCGGACGACGACGGCGGATCGGGGGGCCCGACGAGTGCGGCGGCCGTCCGGGCCGCGAAGGCACTACGGGTGAAGTCCGCCCGCACCAGCGGCGAACTGCTACGGCAGTACGACGCGGTGCTTCAGCGCCATCCACATCAGGCCACGCGGCTGACGCCGCTGCGGGACGCCGTCGCGCGGCATGTGACCGCCCTGTCGCCTCCGCTGCCTCCTAAGGAGGGCGAGTCGGCGAAGCCGTCCCCGACGTCCACGTCGGCCTCCTCCGCCCCGTCGTCGGCTCCGTCGCTCGGGACGGCCGCCGGGGACGCCGGGGACGGGGAGAGGGAGGGGGACGCCGGGCCGGCGCCGTCCGTCGCCGCCGACCCCGACGCCGCGGTCCGGGCGCTGGCCGCGGCCGAGCGCCGTGCCTCCGACGCGCACACCGGCGCGCTCGTCCACGCCCCGCCCGAACTCGCCCGGCTGCTGGCCTCCCTCGCGGCGGCGGACGCCGCCCACGCGTACCTGCTGACGGAAGGATCCCCCTCGTGAGCAGTGACGGCGCGCTGGACGCCGCCCAGGCCGCCCTCGCCGCGGAGCACGCGGCGGTGTACGGATACGGGGTCGTCGGCGGTCGGGTCGGCGACGACCGCCGCGCGCAGGCGGCGGCCGCGTACGACGCGCACCGCGGCTGGCGCGACATTCTCGCGCGGACGGTGCGCGATCTCGGCGGGAAGCCGGTCGCCGCCGCCGCCGCGTACGCCCTGCCCTTCAAGGTGCCCGACGCGGCTGCCGCCGTACGGCTCGCCGCCGATCTGGAGGACCGGATCGCGGGGGTCTACTCCGACCTCGTACGGGCCGCCGAGGGGCCGCTGCGCCAGGACGCCGCGGCGGCACTGCGCGAGAGCGCGGTGCGGGCGGTGCGCTGGCGGGGCAGCGGCGTAGCCTTTCCTGGGCTCGCCGAGCGTCTGTGAGCCCGCTCGCTCCGAAAGGGATCTAGGCACGTATGGCTTTCGAACCGCCCCCGCGGCTGGTGCGCACCCTGAGCGAGACGTACGGGGAGTCCGTCGCCGGAGGGTGGCTCGGGCGGCTGCCCGGGATCGCCCAGGAGGCGGTGGAGCGGCGGGAGTTGACGGTCGAGCGGGCGGTGGCGCCGGGCGGCGGGAGCTCTCTCGTGGTGCTCGTACGGCGCCCCGACGGCGCCCCCGCCACGCTCAAGGTCGTCCCGCCGTTCGCCGCCCCGGAGGCGGAGCGGGCGGCGCTGACGCACTGGAAGGGCTGGGGCTCGGTGGAGCTCGTATCGGGCTCCGACGGTGAACTGCTCCTGGAACGGCTCCATTCGGAGACGTCGCTGCGCTCCCTGCCCGAGGCCAAGGCGCTGCTCGAAGCGGCGGGTACGGTGCGGAAGTTGTGGGTCGAGCCGGTCGCCGACCACGGTTTCGAAACGGTCGCCGACCGGACGGAGCGGCAGGCGGCGGCGATGCGTGCGGCGGCGGACCCGTACGTCGTCCCGCTCGTCGAGGCGGCACTCGACGCCCGTGCGGAACTGCTCGCCGCCGGCCCTGCGGAGCTGGTGCTGCTCCACGGCGCCTTCCGCCAGGGCAAGGTGCTGTCGGGCGACCGGGCGCCGTGGCTCGCGGTCGGCCCCGTGCCGGTGGTGGGCGAGCGCGCGTACGACCTGGCGCGGCTGGTACGTGACCGGGTGGAGGACCTGGTGGCGGCGGCGTCCGGCGCCTCCGCGACGCGGCGCAGGGTGAACAAGCTGGCAGACTCGCTGGACATCGACCGCGACCGGCTGCGTGGCTGGACGCTCTTCCGCGCGGTGGAGTCGGGCGTCCGCGCGCTGGAGGCCGGACGCCGCCAAGACGCGGAACTGTTGCTGGAGTTCGCCGACTGGCTGTAGCGGGGCGAGCCGCCGTCCCTGCGGCGGTAAGGCATCCCAGGAGGTGTTGCGGCGGGGCGCAGCGCCGCTCCCGGGCGCCGCCGCCTCAGGAGGACGGGTTACGGGGCGCGGGCCGGGCGGCCCATCACCTGGACCGGCCCGCGCGCCCCGTACTCCGTCGTGCTCGTCCCCGATGGGCGGCGCCGGCGTCAGACGGTGGCCGTCAGACGCGCGACCGCCTCGGCGACCGTCAGCTCCTCGCGCTCCCCGGTGCGGCGGTCCTTCAGCTCCACCACTCCGTCGCCCGAGCGCCGCCCGGCGACCAGGATCTTCGGAACGCCGATCAGCTCCGCGTCCGTGAACTTCACCCCCGGCGAGACACCGGGGCGCTCGTCGACCAGCACGCGCAGCCCCGCCGCGGCCAACTGCTCGGCCACGTCGACCGCGAGTTCCGTCTGGAGGGCCTTGCCCGCGGCGACGACGTGCACGTCCGCCGGGGCGATCTCACGGGGCCAGCACAGGCCCTGCTCGTCGGCGGTCTGCTCCGCGAGCGCGGCGACGGCGCGGGAGACACCGATGCCGTACGAGCCCATGGTCACCCGCACCGGCTTGCCCTGCTGTCCGAGGACGTCGAGCTGGAAGGTGTCGGCGTACTTGCGGCCGAGCTGGAAGATGTGACCGATCTCGATCGCGCGTCCCAGCTTCAGCCCGGCGCCGCACACGGGGCAGGGGTCGCCCTCCTCGACCACCACGACGTCGAGGTAGTCGTCGACCTCGAAGTCGCGTCCGCAGACGACGTTGCGCGCATGGGTGTCGGCCTTGTTCGCGCCGGTGACCCAGGCGGTGCCGGGCGCCACGCGCGGGTCGGCGATGTAGCGGATCTTCAGCCCCTGGGGGCCGACGTAGCCGCGTACCAGCTCGGGCCGGTCCTCGAAGTCCTCGGCCGTCACCAGCTCCACGACGGCGGGCGCCAGGTGCTCGCCGAGCTTGCCGAGGTCCACCTCGCGGTCGCCGGGGACGCCGACGGCGGCGATCTCGCCGTCGATCTTCACCAGCAGGTTCTTCAGCGTCGCCGAGGCCGGCACGCCGAGGAAGGTGGCCAGCGTCTCGATGGTCGGGGTGTCGGGGGTGTCCAGCTCCTCAAGCGCCCCGTGCGCCGACCCGTCCACGGGGGGCGTGGAAAAGGTGACGGCCTCGGTGTTGGCGGCGTAGTCGCCGTTGGGGCAGTCGACGAAGGTGTCCTCGCCCGCGGCGGCCGGGGCCAGGAACTCCTCGGACGCGGAGCCGCCCATAGCGCCGGAGACGGCGGAGACGATGCGGTAGTCGAGCCCGAGGCGCGCGAAGATCTTCTGGTACGCCGCGCGGTGGAGCGCGTACGACTCGGCGAGGCCCTCGTCCGTGGTGTCGAAGGAGTACGAGTCCTTCATCTGGAACTCGCGGCCACGCAGCACGCCGGAGCGGGGCCGCGCCTCGTCCCGGTACTTCGTCTGGATCTGGTAGAGCATCACCGGCAGGTCCTTGTAGGACGTGCACTGGTCCTTGACGACCAGGGTGAAGATCTCCTCGTGGGTCGGGCCGAGGAGATAGTCGCCGCCCTTGCGGTCCTTGAGCCGGAAGAGCAGGTCGCCGTACTCGTCCCAGCGACCGCTCGCCTCGTAGGGCTCCTTGGGAAGCAGCGCCGGCAGCAGTACTTCCTGCGCCCCGATGGCGTCCATCTCCTCGCGCACGACGCGGGCGATGTTGTCGAGGACCTTCTTGCCGAGCGGCAGCCAGCTCCAGAGGCCGGCGGAGGTGCGGCGCACGTATCCGGCGCGGACGAGAAGCTTGTGGCTGAGGGTCTCCGCGTCCGCCGGGTCGTCGCGCAGTGTCTTGGCCATCAAACGGGACATGCGCTGGACCTGGGACATGGGAAGCACTCCTGCGTTTTCTTCTCGGGTGGTGCCAGGAGGTTATCCGGGGCACACGGGCAGGCGGAAATCAGTAGTCGCGCGCCGTACGGCCCTCAGCGCCGCCGCAGCGGGAGCGGGGCGCCCATCACGGCGTACGGCTTGGCGGCGCTGGGGAAGAGCACCTGGCGCGCCAGGTCCTGGTAGCCGAGGGTGCGGTAGAGGCCACGGGCGGGGCTCTCGGTGTCGATCGCGGAGAGGATCGAGCGGGGCTGCCGGGCGATGTCCGTGATGGTGGTGATCAGGGTGCGCCCGATGCCGCGGCCCTGGAACGCCGGGTGGACGTGCAGTTCGGTGATGACGAAGGAGTCGTCGAGCCAGTCGTCGTGGCCGTCGGCGCGCAGGTAGGGCTCGACGACCGTGGACCACCAGTGGGAGCGGTCGTTCGGCATGCCGTAGACGAACCCGGCCAGTCGGCCCTCCGGCGTGAGCGCCCCGTACGCGCGGGCACCGGGCGCGAGGAGATGCCGCAGCACGATCTGGCGGCGTACGCCGATCTCGGCCTCACCCAGCCCGAAGGCGAGCGCCTGTACGGCCAGCGCCTCGTCCACACGCGCGGCGAGATCGATCGGCCGCACGCGCACGTCGGGGATCTGGGAGTCGCTCCCTGGGGAGTTCGGCACGCTCGGCATGGCCGAACCCTACTTTCAGAAGAGGACGCTCATGAACGCGCCCACCTCGCGGAAGCCGACCCGCCGGTAGGAGGCCCTGGCCGCGGTGTTGTAGTCGTTCACGTACAGGCTGGCGACGGGGGCGACGTCGGCGAGCGCGTACCGTACGACGGCCGCCATGCCGCTCTCGGAGAGGCCCCGGCCGCGGAATTCGGGAGTGACCCAGACGCCCTGGATCTGGCAGGCGTGGGTCGTGGCCGCGCCGATCTCCGCCTTGAAGATCACCTTGCCGTCGTCGATACGGGCGAACGACCGGCCGGCGCCGACAAGTTCGGCCACCCGCGCCTGGTAGAGCAGCCCACCGTCGCCGGCCAGCGGCGAGACACCGACCTCCTCGGTGAACATCGCCACGCACGCCGGCATGATCGTCTCCAGCTCCTCCTTACGGATGCGGCGCACAAGGGGGTCGGGCCGCACCGTGTCGGGCACCTGCTCGGTGACCATGAGCGGCTGGTTCGAGCGGACCTCTCGGGCGGGGCCCCAGTTGGGCTCCAGCAGCCGCCAGAGGTGGGCCGTGGGCTCGGCGGGGCCGACGATGGACGAGCAGCGGCGCCCCGTCCGGCGGGCGCGGTCCGCGAAGGCCCGTACGGCCTCGGGAGAAGCGCAGATCGGCACCAGGTTGGCGCCGGAGTAGCAGAGGGAGCGCAGCCGCCCGTCCGCGTACCAGCCCCACATCTCGCCGCCGAGACGCCAGGGGTCGAGTCCCGCGGCCTGGACGCGGGAAGCCACGAACGCGTTGGCGACGGGCTCACTCTCAAGGATGGCGAGCGCGGCGCCGAGTTCGCCTGGGTCGAGGACCCGAGTGGTGGTCTGCGTCAACACGAGAGGGCCTCACCGTACGACTGCTGATTCTCCGCACTGTACCCGCCACTTCCGTGGGGTGCCGCGCGCAGCGAAAGGCCCCGCTCCCCGGACGCGCTGAGGCGTGGGGTGCGGGGCCGTACGGCGACAGAGCGCCGACGGAACGGAGGACGGGGCCGGCGAACGGCTCCGAGGAGCCTCGGGCCGATCCTCAGCTGATGGAGACCTCGGGCTCGCCGGAGGGGATGCCGTCGCGTTCCATCTGTTCGGCGATCTTCATCGCCTCTTCGATGAGGGTCTCGACGATCTTGGACTCGGGAACGGTCTTGATGACCTCGCCCTTCACGAAGATCTGACCCTTGCCGTTGCCCGACGCCACACCCAGATCCGCCTCACGCGCCTCACCCGGACCGTTGACGACACACCCCATCACCGCCACCCGCAACGGCACCTCCATCCCCTCCAGCCCCGCGGTCACCTCATCCGCCAGCTTGTACACATCCACCTGCGCCCGCCCACACGACGGACACGACACAATCTCCAGCCGCCGCTGCCTGAGATTCAGCGACTCCAGAATCTGAATCCCGACCTTGACCTCCTCCGCCGGCGGCGCCGACAGTGACACCCGGATCGTGTCCCCGATCCCCTCACTCAGCAGCGCACCGAACGCCACCGCCGACTTGATCGTCCCCTGGAACGCCGGACCCGCCTCCGTCACCCCCAGATGCAGCGGATAATCACTCCGCGCGGCCAACTGCCGGTAGGCATTGACCATCACCACCGGATCGTTGTGCTTCACCGAGATCTTGATGTCCCCAAACCCGTGCTCCTCGAACAACGACGCCTCCCACAACGCCGACTCCACCAGCGCCTCCGGAGTCGCCCTGCCGTACCTGCGCAACAACCGCGCGTCCAGAGACCCCGCGTTCACACCGATACGAATCGGCGTCCCCGCCGCCGACGCCGCCTTCGCGATCTCCCTCACCTTGTCGTCGAACTGCTTGATGTTCCCCGGATTCACCCGCACCGCCGCACACCCCGCGTCGATCGCCGCGAACACATACTTCGGCTGGAAATGAATATCCGCGATCACCGGGATCTGCGACTTCCGCGCGATCGTCGCCAGCGCGTCCGCGTCATCCTGCGTCGGACACGCCACCCGCACAATCTGACACCCCGACGCCGTCAGCTCCGCGATCTGCTGCAACGTCGCCCCGATGTCCGACGTCCGCGTCGTCGTCATCGACTGCACCGACACCGGCGCATCCCCACCAACCGCCACCGAACCGACCTGAATCCGTCGACTCACCCTCCGATCGGCCAGCTTCGTCGGAACATCCGGCATTCCCAGTGCGATGGCGGTCATCTGCTGTGCAACCCCAAGGTGTGGATCGTGGTCCCGAGTTCGGCGGGCTCCGGCCTTCGAGATTACGCCACCGGCCCGCCGAACGAGCACATCGCTGCCCGCAGACCCCCCAAAGGCTTACGGCCGGGCGTATGGAGACACCCGGCCGTAAACCTGCGGACGCTTCGGCGGCACGACCTGTTCCACATCCTGTGGAACGTGGCGGGCGCCTCGCCCCGGACAGCTACGAGATCTTGACCGGATTCACCACGTCGGCGATCAGCACCAACAACGTGAAGCAGATGAAGACCCCGGCCACGACGTAGGCGACCGGCATGAGCCTCGCCACGTCGAACGGCCCCGGGTCCGGCCTCTTGAAGAGGCTGGCGAGTCGCCTTCGTACCGACTCCCACAGCGCCCCGGCCATGTGCCCGCCGTCGAGCGGCAGCAGCGGCAGCATGTTGAAGAGGAACAGCGAGAGATTGAATCCGGCCAGCAGGAACAGCATCATCGCCATCTGGTTCTGCGCCGGGATGTCCAGCGTCATCACCTCGCCACCGATCCGCGCGGCGCCGACGACACCCACCGGCGAGTCGTCCTTGCGGTCGCCGTCGGAGAACGCGGCGTTCCACAGATCGGGGATCTTGGAGGGCAGCGCGATGATCGACTCGACACCCGTGACGATCATGTCGCCCATGCGGTCCACGGAATCACCGAAGGAGAGCGGGACGATCTCGGTCGCCGCGGCGAAGCCCAGATACCCGGCGGGCACGAACTTGTCGGGGACGACCTCCCCGTCGGAGTTCTTCTGCGCCACCATGTTCTTCGCGAGTGTCGCCTGGAGGACCTGCTCCTTGCCGTCACGCTCCACCGTGATGGTGGCGGGGCCGATCGTCTCGCGGATGAGGTTGGACAGTACGGACCATTCCTCGACCCGCTGTCCGTTGAAGGCGACGATCTTGTCGCCCTCCTTGAGACCGGCGGCGCGGGCCGGCGACACCGGATCGCCCGCGGCGCACTTCTCCCGCGCCACGTCCTGGGAGATGACGCACTTCTGGACGCCGGCCACCGCGGTGGTCTGGGTCTGGAAGCCGAAGCTCATCGCGACACCCATGAAGATCACGACGGCGAGGACCAGGTTCATGAACGGTCCCGCGAACATCACGATCAAGCGCTTCCACGGCTTACGCGTGTAGAAGAGCCGGGTCTCGTCGCCCTCCTTCAGCTCCTCGAAGGCCGCCGAACGGGCGTCCTCGATCATGCTGCGCCAGGGCGAGGTGGACCGCGCCTCGATCCGCCCGTCGGGGCCCGGCGGGAACATCCCGATCATGCGGATGTAGCCGCCGAGTGGGATCGCCTTGAGCCCGTACTCGGTTTCGCCCTTCTTGCGCGACCAGATGGTGGGGCCGAAACCGACCATGTACTGCGGCACACGGATACCGAAGAGCTTGGCCGTCGACAGGTGGCCCAGCTCGTGCAACGCGATGGAGAAGAGCAGCCCCACAGCGAAGATCACAATGCCGAGGACTGTCAACAGGATCGTCATGCGCGAGCCTCCGCTGGCTGTTCTTCGCCGAATTTCTCTGCCGTTTCGCGGGCCCGGGCGCGCGCCCAGGTCTCCGCTTCGAGGACGTCGGCCACGGTGAGCGAGGTTCCCTTGGCGGGCTGTCCGTGCTCGGCGACGACTTCGGTGACGGTATCCATGATGCCGTTGAACGGCAGCCGCCCCGCCAGGAACGCGTCGACGCACTCCTCGTTGGCGGCATTGAACACCGCCGGCGCCGTGCCGCCCAGCGACCCGACGTGCCGAGCGAGTCCCACCGACGGGAAGGCCTCGTTGTCGAGCGGGAAGAACTCCCACGTCGACGCCGTGGACCAGTCGAAGGCGGGCGCGGCGTCCGGCACCCGCACCGGCCAGCCGATGCCGACGGCGATCGGACCGCCCATGTCGGGCGGCGTGGCCTGCGCGAGCGTCGATCCGTCGGTGAACTCCACCATGGAGTGGACGTACGACTGGGGGTGGACGACGACCTCGATGCGCTCGAAGGGGATGTCGTACAGCAGATGCGCCTCGATGACCTCCAGACCCTTGTTGACGAGGGTCGCGGAGTTGATCGTGATCACGGGGCCCATCGCCCACGTGGGATGGGCGAGGGCGGCGTCCGGGGTGACGTGGGCCAGATCGGCCCGCGTACGGCCGCGGAAGGGGCCACCGGAGGCCGTGACGACCAGCTTGCGCACATCGGCGCGGGTGCCCGCCGCGAGGGCCTGGAAGAGCGCCGCGTGCTCGGAGTCGACCGGGATGATCTGACCCGGCTTGGCGAGCGCCTTGACCAGCGGGCCGCCGACGATCAGCGACTCCTTGTTGGCGAGGGCGAGCGTACGGCCGGCTTCGAGGGCGGCGAGGGTCGGCGCGAGACCGATGGATCCGGTGATGCCGTTGAGCACCGTGTGGCACTCGGACGTCGCGATGTCGGTGGCGGCGTCCGGCCCCGCGAGGATCTCGGGGAGCGGCTCGGAGCCGTACTCCCCGCCGAGCGCCTCGCGCAGTGCGGGCACGGCGTCCTCGCGGGCGACCGCGACGGTGCGGACCCGGAGCTGTCGCGCCTGTTCGGCGAGGAGTCCGACCCGCCCGCCTGCGGCGGACAGCGCGGTGACACGGAAGCGGTCGGGGTTGCGCAGGACCAGGTCGATCGCCTGGGTGCCGATGGACCCGGTGGAGCCGAGGACGACGAGGTCCCGGCGGCCTTCGGACACGTCGAAGGCGATATGGGGGTCGGCGAGGGGGGCTGGACTGTCGCTCATGGCCCCATTCTTGCCGCATCCGGCCGCCGCGCGGACAGCGCGGCGGGAAAACGGTGTGTGGGACGGTCCTTCGGTCGCCCTTCGGGACGGGCACCGGGGCATACGCCGGGGCGGTGGCAGGGGATCGCCCCGGACCCTCTCTCAGTCCGTCGCTCTCAGTCCGTCGAGCCCGCCTCGAACTTCTTCCACTGCGCCGTGATGACCTCGCCCGGCACCTTGCCGATGTCCTTGGTGTCCGTGATGTCGGCCCGGAACGAGAGGGTGGTGGTGCCGGAGCGTACGACGGTGAGGTACTCGTACAGCTTCAGCGTGCCCTTCACGTCGAGGATCGTGAAGCGGTACGCCTGGGCCTCGTCGCCGTGGTCGGGGGCCTTGACCGGCTCGACCTTCAGGTACTGCCCCTTGGCGACGGCTCTGTTCTCGACGAAGCCACCCGCGCATGCCTTGCCGGCCGCGCCGAGGGCCTTCATGACACCGGCCGCGCCGTCACCGTTGTAGGAGCGGAGCTGTACGGCGACGGTCGTGCCCACCATCTCCTCCGCGACGTCGACGTTGCGGTGGACCTCGGACGCCGGGCCGAAGGCGGTGGCGCCCTTGGCGAGGCTGACGAGCGGCTGGCAGGTGGCGGGGTCGGCGGTGTAGTCCTCGCCGAGCGGCGCTCCGAGGGTGAACTCGCCCGCCGTGTACTTGCCGATCTTCTCGCCGTCGGCGAAGGCGAGGGCCGTGAGATCGCGTTGGCCGAGTGCCCCGGCGCCGCCGGAACCACCGGACTCGCCGGAGCCGGTCGAGTCGCCTGAGTCGCCCGCCTCTCCGGCGGGGGTGGACGCCGGGGCCTTGCCGTCCGTCCCCGCCTCCTGGCCGCCCTTGTCGCCGTCGCCCTTCTCGTCGCCGCCGCAGGCGGCCACACCGGTCAGTACCGCACCGACGAGCGCGAGCGCCGCCGCGCGGCGCAGCCGTGCGCCTCGGCCGCCGGACCGTCCCTCGTTCCCCGCCCCGAACATGCCTGCCCCTGTCGTCGGTTGACCGCACCCGCGATCGCGTCCTCGGTCGATCGCGCGGCTCGCGGCCCGTCTGGTCACGTCGAGGCTCGATTGTGCTGCATGCGGGCGGCCCGGGTCACACGCGGGCCGAGCGGGGCGGCGCGGCCGGGTCAAGACATCTTCGGCGAGTTGAGGCATCCGCATTGACACACCTCACGAGCGGCGCAATTCTGAGAGCGCTCTCAGTAAGGTCCGTACCTGAAGGCCCGCTCCCCTCCGGTTCCTTCCCTCCGGTTCCCCCGCTCCCGGCTTCCGGTCCCGGCTCCGGCTCCGGCTCCGCGGTCCTTCGGGCACGCCCGCCTCACCGGCGGCGTCCGTACGTCAGATTCCGCCCCCCACTGTCCCCACTGGGATCTACCTGACGAGGAGGAAGAGCGAGTGCCTGCGATACGCAAGCTGCTGGCTTCCCTGGCCGCCGCGGTGGTGTTCGCCACCGGATTCACGGCCTTCGGCACCATGGCCCCGGCCGAGGCCGCGGTCCCCAACACCATTCCGTTCACCATCACGAACAACTCCGGCCGAGGCGAACCGGTCTACATCTACAACCTCGGTACGGAGCTGTCGTCCGGCCGCCAGGGCTGGGCCGACTCCAACGGCACCTTCCACGCCTGGCCCGCCGGCGGCAATCCGCCGACCCCGGCGCCCGACGCGTCGATCGCGGGACCGGCCCCGGGCCAAAGTCTGACGATCCAGCTGCCGAAGTTCTCCGGGCGGGTCTACTTCTCGTACGGCCAGAAGCTCGTCTTCAGGTTGACCACCGGCGGCCTCGTGCAGCCCGCCGTGCAGAATCCGAGCGACCCGAACACGAACATCCTCTTCAACTGGTCGGAGTACACGCTCAACGACTCCGGTCTGTGGATCAACAGCACCCAGGTCGACATGTTCTCGGCGCCGTACGCGGTGGGCGTCAAGGTCCCCGACGGCTCCACCAGGACCACGGGCCATCTCAAGCCGGGGGGTTACAACGGCTTCTTCGACTCGCTCAGGGGCCAGCCGGGCGGCTGGGCCGGTCTGATCCAGACCAGGCCGGACGGCACCGTCCTGCGGGCTCTGGCGCCCGGTCACGGCATCGCGTCCGGCGCCCTGCCGGCAGGTGTCATGAACGACTACATCGACCGGGTGTGGGCGAAGTACGCCAACTCCCCACTTACGGTGACCCCGTTCGCGAACCAGCCGGCGGTCAAGTACGTCGGCAGGGTCTCCGGCAACGTCATGAACTTCACCAACACCTCGGGCGCGGTGGTCACTTCGTTCCAGAAGCCCGACGCCGACAGCATCTTCGGCTGCTACAAGCTGCTCGACGCCCCCAACGACCAAGTACGGGGCCCGATTTCACGCACCCTGTGCGCGGGGTTCAACCGCTCCACGCTCCTGACCAACCCCAACCAGCCCGACGCCGGCTCGGCGGACTTCTACAAGGACGCCGTGACCAACCACTACGCCCGGAAGATCCACGCGCAGATGGCCGACGGCAAGGCGTACGCGTTCGCCTTCGACGACGTCGGGGCCCACGAGTCGCTGGTGCACGACGGCGACCCGCGGCAGGCGTTCCTCACGCTCGACCCGTTCAGCTGACCCCGCGCCCCGCGCGCCGTCGAACCTCGGGCCGCGTCTTCCGTGAGGAGGACGCGGCCCGGTGGTCCCTTCGTACAGAGGACGCGGTCCGGTGGTTCTTCCGCCCCGTCGGGGCCGAAGGAAGCACTCGGCTCGCGGCCGATCAGCGGATCGGCCGGTGGACGTTGTCCCGTTCGGAGGGGCCCGGCGTGGCGTCGGCGATCCAGGGGCCGTCGCCGCTCGGGTCGATGATGCCCTCCTCCAGCCAGGTGTAGGTGCCGGACAGCACCCCGTTCACGACCTTGCGGTCGACGTCGTCCGTGTTGGACCACAGCCGCGTGAACAGTTCCTCGACACGGATCCGGGACTGCCGGCAAAAGACGTCGGCGAGCTGGTACGCCTCGCGGCCGTGCTCTCCCCCGGCGCGCAGCATCTCGGCCCGTACGCACGCCGCGCTCATCGCGAACAGTTCGGCGCCGATGTCCACGATGCGGCCGAGGAAGCCCTGCTTGGTCTCCATCCCGCCCTGCCAGCGCGACATGGCGTAGAAGGTCGAGCGGGCGAGCTTGCGCGACGTCCGCTCCACGTAGCGCAGGTGCGCGGAGAGATCCAGATGCCCCTTGGGGTGGAATTCCGCGTAGGAACCGGGCAGTTGGCCGGCGCCCGCGACCAGCTTCGGCAGCCAGCGGGCGTAGAAGACGCCCGCCTGCGCCCCGGCCTTGGCCTTGTCGGAAAGCGTCTTGTCGGGGTCGATGATGTCGCCGGCCACCGCCAGGTGCGCGTCGACCGCCTCGCGGGCGATCAGCAGATGCATGATCTCCGTGGAGCCCTCGAAGATCCGGTTGATCCGCATGTCGCGCAGGACCTGCTCGGCGGGGACGGCGCGCTCGCCGCGGGCCGCCAGCGAATCCGCCGTCTCAAAGCCCCGTCCGCCGCGGATCTGGACCAGTTCGTCCGCCATGAGCCAGC
Source organism: Streptomyces sp. NBC_01508 (assembly GCF_045040315.1). Taxonomy (NCBI): domain Bacteria; kingdom Bacillati; phylum Actinomycetota; class Actinomycetes; order Kitasatosporales; family Streptomycetaceae; genus Streptomyces; species Streptomyces sp. NBC_01508. The sequence goes on from NZ_CP109419.1 coordinate 2,020,862, forward strand.
CCATCTCGGAGCCGTACAGCTTGGCCAACGCCGCCTCGATACGGATGTCGTTGCGGTCCTCGTCGGCCATCTGGGACGACAGGTCGACCACGGCCTCCAGCGCGAACGTCGTCGCCGCGATGAACGAGATCTTCTCCCCCACCGCCTCGTGGTGGGCGACGGGCTTACCCCATTGCTCGCGCGCCGCCGTCCACTCGCGGGCGATCTTGAGACACCACTTTCCGGCGCCGACGCACATCGCGGGCAGCGACAGACGGCCGGTGTTGAGCGTGGTGAGGGCGATCTTGAGGCCGGCGCCCTCGGGGCCGATACGGTTCGCCGCCGGAACCCGGACCTGGTGAAAGCGGGTGACCCCGTTCTCCAGGCCGCGCAGACCCATGAAAGCGTTGCGGTTCTCCACCGTGATGCCCGGCGAGTCCGCCTCGACGACGAAGGCGGTGATGCCGCCCTTGTGCCCTTCCGACTTCGGTACCCGGGCCATCACCACGAGGAGGTCGGCGACGACGCCGTTGGTCGTCCACAGCTTGACGCCGTCCAGGACGTAGTCGTCACCGTCGCGCACCGCCGTGGTGGCGAGCCGCGCGGGGTCGGAGCCGACATCGGGCTCGGTCAGCAGGAAGGCGGAGATGTCGGTACGGGCGAGGCGCGGCAGGAACGTGTCCTTCTGCTCCTGCGTACCGAACATTTTGAGCGGCTGCGGTACGCCGATCGACTGATGCGCGGAGAGCAGCGCGCCGATCGACGCGTTCGCCATGCCGACCAGGGCGAGCGCCTTGTTGTAGTACACCTGGGTGAGACCGAGGCCGCCGTACTTCCTGTCGATCTTCATGCCGAAGGCGCCGAGTTCCTTGAGGCCGTTGACGACCTCGTCGGGGATCCGCGCCTCGCGCTCGATCCGGGCACCGTCGATCTGCGTCTCGCAGAACTCGCGCAGCGTGGCCAGGAAGGCCTCTCCGCGCCGTACGTCCTCCGCCGGGGGTGCGGGGTGGGGGTGGATGAGATCGAGCCTGAAACGGCCGAGGAACAGTTCCTTGGCGAAGCTCGGCTTGCGCCAGCCCTGCTCACGGGCGGCCTCGGCCACCCGTCGCGCTTCCCGCTCGGAGACCTTGGGCTCCGGGACCTGGGCCGTGTCGAATGAATCGGATGGAGCGGACATCGGGAACTCACCTCGCCGCGAACGTCGGGTCGATGGGCCCGACCGGCCAAGGCGTCGTCCTGTCGCCCTGGTGGGAAAGGTACCGGCCGGTACTACTCGTCCGTATCTACCCGAATACGGGGGGCGTAGCCAGTCCTGACGCGCACCGTCGGGGCCGGGGGACGGGGCCGTACGCGTACACGAGGAAGGCCGGGACCGCCGCGCGGCGGTCCCGGCCTTCCTCGTGATTCGTCCGCTGCGTCAGAGGGCGAGGCCGGTGAAGACCATCACGCGCTCGTACGTGTAGTCGTCCATCGCGTACCTCACGCCCTCACGGCCGACGCCGGACTGCTTGACGCCGCCGTACGGCATCTGGTCGGCGCGGTAGGACGGCACGTCACCCACAATCACGCCGCCGACCTCAAGCGCCCGGTGGGCGCGGAACGCGGCCTGCACGTCATGGGTGAACACCCCCGCCTGGAGGCCATACTTGGAGTCGTTCACGGCCTCGAACGCCGCAGCCTCGCCGTCGACCCGGCTGAGGGTGAGGACGGGGCCGAAGACCTCCTCGCAGGAGATGGTGACGTCCGGCGGGACGTCGGCGAGGACGGTGGGCGCGTACGACGCACCGTCGCGCTTCCCGCCGGCCAGGAGCCGGGCGCCCGCCCGTACGGCCTCGTCCACCCAGGCCTCGACGCGCTTGGCGGCGTCCTCGCTGACGAGGGGGCCCACGTCCGTCGCATCGTCGGACGGGTCTCCGGTGACCTGCGCCTCGACGGCGGCGACGATCCTGGGTACCAGGCGCTCGTACAGGGACGCGTCCGCGACGACGCGCTGGACCGAGATGCAGGACTGACCGCCCTGGTAGTTGGAGAAGGTGCCGATCCGGGTCGCCGCCCAGTCGAGGTCCTTCTCACTCGCGTAGTCGGCGAGGACAACTGCCGCACCGTTGCCGCCGAGTTCGAGCGTGCAGTGCTTGCGCGGCACCGAGTCCATGATGGCGAAGCCGACCTTGTCGGAGCCGGTGAAGGAGATCACCGGCAGCCGCTCGTCCTGTACGAGAGCGGGCATCCGGTCGTTGGCGACGGGCAGCACCGACCAGGCACCTGCCGGCAGCTCGGTCTCGGCGAGCAGTTCGCCGATGATCAGGCCGGACAGCGGCGTCGCCGGGGCGGGCTTGAGGATGATCGGGGCGCCGACTGCGATGGCCGGGGCGATCTTGTGGGCACAGAGATTGAGCGGGAAGTTGAACGGCGCGATGCCGAGCACGACGCCGCGCGGGAAGCGGCGGGTCAGCGCGAGGCGGCCAGTGCCGCCGGCGTCGGTGTCGAGTCGCTGCGCCTCGCCGCCATTGAACCGGCGGGACTCCTCGGCCGCGAACCGGAAGACCGAGACGGCGCGGCCCACCTCGCCGCGTGCCCACTTCATGGGCTTGCCGTTCTCCGCCGAGATCAGGCGGGCGATCTCCTCGGTGCGCTCGACGAGACGCCGTGAGACGTGGTCCAGCGCGGCGGCCCTGACGTGCGCGGGCGTCGCGGCGAACTCGTCGCGCACGGCGTACGCGGCGGCGACGGCCTCCTCGACCTGGGCGTCTGTCGGGACGGCGACCCTGCCGACGAGCCGGCCGTCCCACGGGGACGTGACGTCGAAGGTCTCCTCACCGGTGGCCTGGCGTCCGGCGAGCCAGAAGGCATGGGTGGCTGCCACAGTTTCGTTCGGCATTGCGAGTCCCGGCCCTTCCGAAGTGGTGGAGTTGTCTCCCCCACCGTAGGGGCGCGGGCCGGGAACCGGATTTGTCCGAGGTGGAGTGGTGGGTGGGGCAGGTCGTGACGCTTTGTCGTATACGCCGTCGGCGCACCTCTTCACCGACCCACCGAACGGCTTCGGCCGCCCACGCCTCGGCTCCCAGAGCCGTTCGCCTCAAGTGCCGAACACGTCGCGGCAGTTGAGGCCCGGCCGGTGCTGTGACCGCCAGCGCCGGCCGGGGTGTGCGGCTCGGGGACGGCGCCTCGTCCTCGATCGCCGGGCGGGTCCGGAGAGCCCTGTCCGAGTAGGCCGCTAGGTCCTGTCCGGTCTTGGGAGCGGCGTGGCCGAGGTGGTCTTCAGTGCCAGCCAGAGCTCCATCCGGACGTCCGGGTCGTCCAGCGTGCGGCCCAGGATCTCCTCTACGCGGCGCATGCGGTAGCGCAGTGTATGCCGGTGGACGCCCAGATCGGACGCCGCGGCGTCCCACTGACCGTGGCGCGAGAGCCAGGCCCGGAGGGACTCCACCAGGTCCCCGCGCCCCTTGGCGTCATGTTCGTACAGCGCGCGCAACATGCCGTCGGCGAAGGCCCGCACGGCGTCGTCGGCGAGGAGGGGCAGGAGCGAGCCGGCCGCCAGTTCCTCGTGCTCCACCAGTGCGCGGTCCCGTCGGCGCGCGACGGACAGGGACTGCTCGGCCTGTTTGTACGCGCCTGCGGTCGCGATTGGCCCCGTCGGGGCGGAGAGACCGATGACGACGCCGGCGTCGTCCGCCTCCTGCTCCTTGTACGTCTCACAGGCGGCCACGACCGCGCCCGCGTCCGCCGCGAGCACGACGAGCCGTTCCCCACCGTCGGGCACGGCGAGCACCGCCTCGCCTGCGTGCGCCGCCGACGCCTCCAGCGAGTCGGTCAGCGACTGGAGCGGATGGTCGGCGGCGGGATCGCGGGAGTCCGGCGTCGCGTCGGCCGGCTCCGCGACGAGCAGCCGGAACGGGGCGTCCAGCAGCCCTCCGTACAGGTCTCCCGCGACCGCCCGCGCGTGGTCGGGCTGTCCTGAGAGCAGCATCCGCAGCACCGCGGAGCCGAGCCGTTGCTCGGCCTCCTGGAGCGCGCGTGACCGCTCCGTGGTCAGCGTCAGCAAGGCTACGGCCGAATGCACGGCGTACCGCTCCGCCGTGCCCAACGACGCCCCCGTACCGACGGCGAGGGCGCCCCGTACCCGCCGACCGCTGCCCAGCGACTGGAGTTCGACCCGGTCGTCCGGATCGCCGACCACGACGCTGGCGGGCGCGGGACGTTCCCGCAGCCGCTCCACCTCGGGCGTGAGACGGGCGGCGCGGCGTGCGGCCCAGTCGGGCGCGGCGGCGATCACGGCGCCGGTGGCGTCGTAGAGCGCGGCCCAGCCGTCGACGTGCGCGGCGAGCCGGGCCAGCAGCACGGCGGGGCCTTCGGAGAGCGCCGCGCGGGTGAGTTCCCGCTGGGCCTCGAAGCCCGCCGTGACCGCCCGGTACTGATCCGCCGCAATGGCCGCCGAGACGGCCTTGCTGATGGCCAGGAAGGGGGTACGGCGCGGCACGGCGAGCAGCGGCAGCCCCTCGGCGCGTGCGGCGTCGACGAGGGCGTCCGGGATGTCCTCGTAGTTGACGCCGACGGCGAAACCGAGCCCGACGACGCCCGCGCCGACGAGCCGCCGCACGTAGCGGCGCATGGCCTCGGGGTCCTCGGCGTGCAGCGTGACGGCGGTGACGAGCAGCAGTTCGCCCCCGTCCATGTACGGCACCGGGTCTTCGAGTTCGCTGACATGGGCCCAGCGCACCGGCGTATCGAGCCGGTCCTCCCCCGCGCGCACGGTGAGTTTGAGCGCCGAATGCTGGATGAGCGAGGCGAGGGTGGGGGGCATGGCGGACCGTAGGACCTTCATGAAGAGGGCGAGCGGACGTTTTTCGCCGTCCCGTAGAAACGGCTTACCCCAATTCTGCCAGGGTGTACGAGAACAGGGGTACGGACTCGGGTGAGGGCGGCGGTACGCGGCACCTCGCCCACTGGGGCCGTCGCCCGCCGCCGACGTCGCCTCTGTACAAAGGCCTCAGGACATGGGGCGTCGTGTGCGCTCAGGTACGGAGGTCCACCAGCATGGGCGGCGCGTGCTCCCCGCCCACCGTGGTCAGCGACAGCACGGCGTGGCCCGCCGGAACGGAGTGGGCCAGTTCGGAGGCCGACCAGCGTTCCCGCTCGACCTCCCGCACCGTGACCGCCTCGGCGGTGGCCGCCTTGCCGGTCACCAGCCGTCGCATGAAGTGCAGCGCCTTCGTGAGCGGCTCGTCGGAGATGATCTGCCGGTTGGTGACGTCACGGGTCTGGACCCACTCGGTGCCCCAGCTCTCCGCGAAGCGCCCGCCGTCCCACGGGCCGAGCCCGGAGAACGCCATGCGGCAGCCCACGGCCCCGAGGAGCGGTCCGCGCAGCGGGTCGGGGACGTCTTCCAGGGTACGCAGCGCGAGGACCACTCCGGCGTTCGCCGAGCGCAGCCGCTGGATGGAGCGCACGGAGTCGCCCGTCACGGTGTACGTCGCGTCGTCCAGGACGAGGCAGGCGAAGAGCGAGCGGTCCGCGCGGGCGAGCGCGGCGTCCGTGAACTGGGCGAGGAGGAGCCGGGCGATGATCCGTGACGCCTCGGCGTGGCCCCGTTCGGGCAGGTCGATCCGGACCCTCAGTGGATGCTCGACGGCCCGCAGCGAGAAGGCCCGGCCGCCGCCGTCCGTACGGAAGAAGTCCGCGAAGGCGGGTCGGTCGAGGAAGGCGAGCCGTTCGGCCAGGAGCACGCCGATGTCGTCGCCGCGCGTCGACTGCCGCTCCCGCGCGTCGAGTTCGCGCAGTTGGGCGGCGGCGCCGGGGGCGTCGGACGTCTCCAGCGCGGTCCGCAGCGTCTGGACGGCCGTGGGTGCACCGCCGATCAGTTCTCGCAGTTCCGGGACGGCGGGGAAGCGCCCGTGGACGCTGCGGTACGGGCCGATGAGCTGGGCGAGCGCGGTGGCTGCCCTGCGGCTGTCGCCGCCGGGGAGACCCGCCGCCAGATCCCCTACGAGGGCCTCCGACAGCGTCCTGGCGGCCTCGTCGGGGTCGTCGGCGCTTCCGTAGAGGTCGAGGTCGTGCGTGGCACCGGGGCGGCCGACAGCGATCACGAGGTCGAAGGAGTCGTCGGGGGCCAGTGCCGCCCCGTAGGCGGTGACGGCGACGACGGCGGCGCGGTTGGCGAGCGCCTGGAGACAGAGCGACTCGACGACGGGGCGGACCAGTCTGACGGTCTTGCCGGAGCCCGCGGGGCCGACGGCGAGCAGCGACGTGCCGAGCAGCCCCGGCTCCAGGGCGACGCCGGTGGTGCGCCGCGCGTAGGGATTGCGCGGGTGGTCGGCGGCGGTGCCGATCCTGACCTGCCCGGTGGCGAGATCGTGGCTGGCCGTTCGCAGCGGCAGGTCACGTACACCCGAAGGGTGGGCGCAGGCGCCCGCCCCGTGGGCGCGGACGGTGTCGGTGAAGGCGGGCAACCGTTCCGGCCGGGTACGGACGCCCTGCCAGGCGCGGCGGATCCGCGCGTAGTCGACATCGCTGAGAGTGCCGCGTCGTATGGCGTCGGCGAGCTTGGCGGCGGCTTCGGTGAGTCCGGCGGCGTGGAGTTCGGGCCAGTCGGCGGGGTCGGCCTCGGCGGGGGGCGGGGGCACCTCGTCCGAGGTGGCCATCCCGAGGCGGCGCCGTACGGGAGGCCAGGTGCCGACGCGCCCGACGACCGCGATCACGGAGGCGACGAGCAGCACGTAGTAGACGTTCGACACCGCGGTGAGCCAGTCGACGGTGCGCGGCATCGCGCGCCAGAATCCCGGCAGTAGTACGAAGAGCGGCCACAGGGGCATCCCGTAACGCCCCCAGACCTCGTTCCAGTTGCCGATCCGGCCGAAGCCGACGGCGAGCAGGCTGATGACGAGGGCGTAGTACAGGTAGCTCACCGCGACGTACAGCTCGACGTGGGGGCTGTACCTCGACCGCCAGCTCTCGGGGGTCAGCCACTGGGTCGGCAGGAGCCACCACTTGTCGCCGAAGATCCACCACCCGCCCAGATAGCCGTTCCAGAGCAGTGACCAGACGAGCCAGCCGCAGAGGTAGGCGACGAGGGCACCGCTGAACAGCTGGCGGGCCGGCACCTGCTCGGGCGCCTCCGGTGGGCGCGGGCGGTGGCCGAGGCGCCAGATGCCCGGTTCGGCCTGGGGCCGGGGGATCCGCAGCCAGTCGGCCACGGACGCGCCGATGCCCGGGGCAGGCGCGTGGGTCGGCGAGGGTGGCAGGGGCGGGAATACAGCTGGGGCGGAGTGCCCCGACGGGGCGGCGGTCCCCGGGGGGACGAGCGGCGAATCCGACGGTGCGGAGGGCGGTGGGGCCGACGGGGCGGAGGGCGGTGGGGCCGACGGCGGCGGCGTGGGCGGCTGGGGTGGTGGCCCTGCCGGACGGGGCACGGGATTGGCGCGTGTGCCGCGTGAGTCGTGCGTGCCGTCGGTGTTCATGAACCCCTGTCCCCTGACCAGCCAGGTCCGCTCTGTACAGCCTCAATCTAGTGCCCGCGCACGGGGAGTTCACCGTTCCGGCCGTACGGAGTGTTGGTCGCGCGCCTGTCGGCCTGTGTGAAGCGGTGCGCCACGTCCTATGTCCGCGGCGGACAACGACACGCCCCCGACACTCCCGAACGGCGCATGCCCGCCGCCCTCCTCCGCCCCTAGCCTGCGAAGTGAAGGCAGATGCGAGAACGCGAGACACGTAGCGTCCGGAACCACCCCCAGGAGCCCCTCATGACCGCAATCCCGCAGGAGCGGCGCGTCGTCACCGCCATCCCCGGTCCCAAGTCGCTGGAGCTGCAGAACCGCCGTACCGCCACGGTCGCCGCCGGCGTGGGGTCCGTGATGCCCGTCTTCGCCGCCCGCGCGAGTGGCGGCGTCGTCGAGGACGTGGACGGCAACAGCTTCATCGACTTCGGATCCGGCATCGCCGTGACGTCCGTCGGCTCCTCGGCCGAGGCCGTCGTACGCCGCGCCACGGCCCAGCTCGCCGACTTCACCCACACCTGTTTCATGGTTACGCCCTACGAGGGCTACGTGGAGGTCTGTGAGCAGCTCGCCGAGCTGACCCCGGGCGACCACGCCAAGAAGTCCGCACTGTTCAACTCGGGCGCCGAAGCCGTCGAAAACGCTGTGAAGATCGCGCGCTCCTACACCAAGCGGCAGGCGGTCGTGGTCTTCGACCACGGCTATCACGGCCGTACGAACCTCACGATGGCGCTGACATCGAAGAACATGCCGTACAAGAACGGCTTCGGTCCGTTCGCCCCGGAGATCTACCGGGTCCCCGTGGCGTACGGCTACCGCTGGCCGACCGGCCCGCGGAACGCGGGCGCCGAGGCGTCCGCCCAGGCCATCGACGAGATCAGCAAGCAGATCGGCGCGGACAACGTCGCGGCGATCGTCATCGAGCCGCTGCTCGGCGAGGGTGGCTTCATCGAGCCGGCGAAGGGCTTCCTGCCCGCGATCGCGAAGTTCGCCAAGGACAACGGCATCGTCTTCGTGGCGGACGAGATCCAGTCCGGCTTCTGCCGGACGGGGCAGTGGTTCGCGTGCGAGGACGAGGGCGTCGTACCCGACCTGATCACCACGGCGAAGGGCATCGCGGGCGGTCTGCCGCTCGCCGCCGTCACGGGCCGCGCCGAGATCATGGACGCCCCGCATTCGGGCGGCCTCGGCGGAACGTACGGCGGAAACCCGGTGGCCTGCGCCGCCGCGCTCGGTGCCATCGAGACGATGCGCGAGTTGGACCTCGTCTCGAAGGCCAGGCGCATCGAGGAGATCATGAAGCCTCGTCTCAAGGAGATGGCCGAGAAGTTCGACGTCATCGGCGACGTACGGGGCCGTGGCGCGATGCTGGCGATCGAACTGGTCAAGGACCGGGACACCAAGGAGCCGAACCCGGAGGCGACCGCCGCCCTCGCCAAGGCGTGCCACATGGAAGGGCTGTTGGTGCTCACCACCGGCACGTACAGCAACGTGCTCCGCTTCCTGCCGCCGCTGGTGATCGGTGAGGACCTCCTTACGGAGGGCCTGGACATCCTGGAGCAGGCGCTCGCCGGGGTCTGAAGGCCCGGTCGGAGCCCGAGCCCGATGGGCGCCGCTCTCGGCGCCGGCCGCTCCCGCCACGGTCCGTGGGCGGCGTACGGACTGGTCGGCGTCATCGCCTCCGTAGGAGGGGGCTCCACCGGCCCCGCACGGGGCCGGTCCCCGGGGCGGGGCCTGTGAAGAAGCTGTGCGGGGCCGATGGCGGGTTCACTCTCCCGCTGTCGGACCCCACAGCCCTGACGTACGGTTTCGGCAGATGAAAGAAGCACCCCGCTCGCAGGAGACTGCGGGCGACCCCACGACGGCGCGTCCCCAGCACCGTCCTGGTCGCGTCTTCGGACGCACTGGAGCATCCAGCTCCGGAATGCCTCACCGATCGGACGGCCGCCCGCCCCAAACCCCCCGGGGCGCGCGGCGACCCGGTCCCGGCGGCCGTCTCGGAACTACCCCCCCTGTTCCGGGGCGGCCGACATTCCGTTCCGGGCGTTTCGGCTCCGCCGGCCCCTTCGGACCCTCCGCCCCTCTCGGGGCGTTCACTCTGTGCGCCGTTCTCTTCGCCCTCGTCACCTGGCAGGTCGTCGCCGGTGGCCCGCTCCGTGCCGCCGACGAGCGCCTGGGGCGCACGGCCTTCGGACGCGGCCCCACCGGGCTGACGGAGTTCCTGGCCGATCTCGGCGGCATGGCGGTGGCCGTGCCCGTCCTGGCCGTCGCGGTCGGGTACGCGGCCTGGCGGGGGCACCGTGCGCGAGCGGTGGCGGTCGCGCTGACCATGGCCGCCGTTCCGGTGCTCGTGCTGCCACTCAAGCTGTGGATCGACCGGCCGGGGCCGCTCACGGCGGATCCTGGCTACTACCCGTCCGGCCACACGGCGACGGCGACGGTCGCCTACTGCGGCGCCGCGCTGCTGCTGAGCCCCCGTACGGGGCGCACGTGGGCGATGCCCGTCGCCGTGGTGCTCACTGCGGCGACGGGCATCGGACTGGTGCTACGGGGCTACCACTGGCCGCTGGACGTCCTCGGCAGCTGGCTGCTCTGCGGCATGCTGCTGGCCCTGTTGGTGGCGGCCCTGCGGTGGGTCGACAACCGCAGGGCCGCCGACACGGGGGCGGACGGGGAGTAGCGCGGGGCGGGCCGAATCGGCGCCGATTGACCCGCCTCGGCTTGGGCCGGCTCGACGTGACTCGGCTTGACTCGACTCGGGTTGGGCCGGCTCGACGTGACTCGGCTTGACCCGACTCGGGTTGGCTCAGGCCATGTCGGCTCAGCTTCCGAAGTAGGCGTCGAAGTTCCGCGAGAACTCCCACTGGTTGAAGCGGTCCCAGTTGATCGACCACGTCATCAGGCCGCGCAGCGTGGGCCATGTGCCGTGTGTCTGGTACGACCCGCAGTTGGTCTTCTTCGTCAGACAGTCCAGGGCCTTGTTCACCTCCGACGGGGCGGTGTGGCCGTTGCCCGCCTGCGACGACGCCGGGAGCCCGATCGCGACCTGGGCAGGGTTCAGCGCGGGGAAGACCTTGGTGGTGTCGCCGGCCACCGGGAAGCCGGTGAGCAGCATGTCGGTCATCGCGATGTGGAAATCGGCGCCGCCCATCGAGTGGTACTGATTGTCGAGCCCCATGATCGGCCCGGAGTTGTAGTCCTGGACGTGCAGCAGTGTGAGGTCGTCGCGCAGGGCGTGGATGACGGGGAGGTACGCCCCGGCGCGCGGGTCCTGGCCGCCCCAGGGACCGGATCCGTAGAACTGGTAGCCGAGCTGTACGAAGAACGTCTCCGGCGCCATCGTGAGGACGAAGTCCGCCCCGTACTTGGCCTTCAGGGTCTTCACGGCGGAGATCAGGTTGACGATGACGGGGCTCGTGGGGTTACGGAAGTCGGTGTCGCCGGTGTTGAGCGAGAGCGAGTGGCCCTCGAAGTCGATGTCCAGGCCGTTGAGGCCGTACTCGTCGATGATCTTTGACACGGAGCTCACGAAGGCGTCGCGTGCGGCGGTCGAGGCGAGCTGGACCTGACCGTTCTGACCGCCGATGGAGATGAGCACCTTCTTGCCCGCCGCCTGCTTGGCCTTGATCGCGGCCTTGAACTCGGCGGGGGATTCGACGTTCGGGCATTCGGCGACGGGGCAGAGGCTGAAGCGGATGTCGCCCGATGTGACCGATGTCGGTTCGCCGAAGGCGAGGTTGATCACGTCCCACGAGGCGGGCACGTCGGACATGCGGGTGTAGCCGGAGCCGTTGGCGAAGCTGGAGTGGAGGTAGCCGACCAGGGCGTGGGCGGGGAGCTCCGCCCCGTTGCCGCCCCCTCCCCCGGTCTGGGTGGTGGCGGTGACGGCCGTGGAGAGCGCGGAGCGCCCCGCGGCGTTGGTCGCCGAGACCTGGAAGCGGTAGGCGGTCGCCGGGCTGAGTCCGGTGACGGTGGCCGACGTGGCGGTGACGTTCACGTCCGGGGCGCCGTCACGGTGCACCGTGTAGCCGGTCGCGCCCGCCACGGGAGACCAGGTGAGGCCGACCGATGACGCGGTGACCGTCGAGGCGCTGAGCCCCGCGGGGACGGCGGGCGGCTGCCCGGTCTCGCCGCCGGGCCCGACGAGGCTGAGGTCGTCGACGTGGTACGCGGGGGTTCCGTACCAGCCGTTGGTGTAGAGGGTCACGGACGTGGTGGCGGGACCGGTGCGGAAGGATGTGGTCAGATTCTGCCAACTCGCCGCGGACGGGGTCCATGTTGAGACGTCGGTGGTGCCGGTGCCGGCGGCGCCGAGGTAGACGTAGCTTCCCTGGACCCAGGCGCTCAGCGTGTACGCGGAGTTGGGCCGGACCGTGACGGTCTGGGCGCATTTCGCGTTGTGGCTGCCCGCCGGGGTGGCCTTCAGCGCGGCCGTGCCGCCGTGGACGGGGGTGCTGACGGTCACGCCGCTGCCGCCGGTACAGCTCCAGCCGGTGAGGCCGGATTCGAAGCCGCCGTTGGTGGCGACGTCCGCGTCGGCCGCGCGTGCCGTCTCGGCGGACACGACGAGACCGCAGGCGGTGAGTACGGCCGCCGCGAGAGCGGCCACCAGTCTGGCGTACCGAGAAGGTCGTCTGTTGCGTTCCACAACTGCCTCCGGGCATGGCGGAATTGAGTGACCGAGCCGGGCACAAGATGGTCCAGACCAATCAAGTTGTCAAGACCTCTGACGCTCCACGGCTCCGACCGCCCCAGCCGCCCCGGCGCCGCGACGGGGCGCGCCCGCCACACCCGACCCTCAGCTTTCGCGGCCGTCACCCCCGTCCCCACCGACCGCGCCGCCGCCGGCACCCCCCGCGATCCCGGCCGCCGCCTCGTGCATCGCCAGCTCCAGCAACGGCGGGTCGGTGAGCGTGCCCGAGCCGTCGGGCGGGACCAGCCAGCGGACGCCCCCACCGGTGCGCCCGGGATACGGGACGACGATCCAGGTGCCACCGCCCGCGCCCCGTACCCCCGTACCGATCCAGCGGGCGACGGTGCCCGGCGGCACGAAGAATCCGAGCCGCGCGTCCCCGAAATCGGCCAGGACGGGGCCTGGCCGGTCCACGAGGCGGGTCAGCACGTCGAGCGTCGGATACCCCAGCTCGCCGGGGAGGATCAGGACGTCCCAGCGCTTCCCCGCAGGAAGGAGAGCGACCCCGTGCGGGTTCCGCTCCCATTCCCACCGGCAGGCGTCGGGATCGGGCGCCACCGACGCCAGCCACTCCAGCGCGATCCTCGCCCCCGAGTGGGCCCCCGAGTCAGTCATCATGCGGCCTCCGCTCCACGTTGTTGGACAGTGCGTCCACAGAGGGAGAGGGATGTGGCGCCGGATCATTACGCGAGTTCAGGCCGGCAGTCGTTGGTGATGTGGATCACATCACCACGGAGGGAGTCACAACGCGACAACGCTCCGGGAAGTCGCCGTCCGTAAGGAGGAGGCCCACCGGGATCAGCTGTCGAAGCCGAGCCCCACCCGGTCCATGGCCCGCAGCCACAGGTTGCGCCGCCCGCCCCTGGCGTCCGCGCGGGCCAGCGACCACTTGGTGAGCCCGATACCGGCCCAGGCGGCCGGCTCCGGCGGGAACGGCACCGGCTTCGTCCTGACCATCTCCAGCTCCGTGCGCTCCGTCCGGTCCCCCGCGAGCAGGTCGAGCATCACGTCGGCGCCGAAGCGGGTCGCGCCGACACCGAGACCGGTGTACCCGGCGGCGTACGCGACCTGCCCGCCGTGCGCCGTACCGAAGAAGGCGGAGAACCGCGAGCAGGTGTCGATGGCCCCGCCCCACGCGTGACTGAACCGCAGCCCCTCCAACTGAGGGAAGCACTCGAAGAAGTGGGAGGCGAGCTTGAGATAGGTCGCGGGGCGGTGGTCGAGGGCGGCGTCGAGGCGTCCTCCGTACGGATAGATCGCGTCGTAGCCGCCCCACAGGATGCGGTTGTCCGCGGTGATCCGGAAGTAGTGGAACTGGTTGGCGCCGTCGCTGAGCCCCTGCCGCTTCTTCCAGCCGATCGCGCCGAGCTGATCCGCGGTAAGAGGTTCGGTCGTCAGGGCGTAGTCGTAGACGGGCACCGTGTACGGGCGTACGCGCCGCACCAGGGACGGGAAGACGTTCGTGCCGAGCGCGACGTGGCGGGCCAGGACGCGGCCGTACGGCGTGCGGACGGCCATACCGGGGCCGGAGCGGGCCAGTTCGAGACCCGGCGTGTTCTCGTAGATCCGTACGCCGAGGTCGAGGCAGGCCCGCTTCAGTCCCCACGCGAGCCTGGCCGGGTTCAGCATGGCGACGCCGCGCCGGTCCCACAGGCCGCCCAGGAATGTCGGCGAGTCGACCTCCGCGCGGACCGCCTCGGCGTCGAGAAGGTCCAGACCGGTGAAGCCGGACGCGGTCGCCTCCGCGTACAGATCGCGGAGATCTTCGAGCTGGTGGGGCTCGGTGGCCACGGCGATGTCGCCGGTGCGCTCGAAGTCGCAGTTGATGGCGTAGCGTTCGACGGCCGACTCGATGCCGTCGAGATTGCTCTCGCCGAGATCCTCCAGCGCCCGCAGCTCGCCGGGCCAGCGGCTGAGCCCGTTGGCGAGGCCGTGGGTGAGCGAGGCGGAGCAGAAGCCGCCGTTACGGCCGGAGGCCGCCCAGCCCACCTCGCGGCCCTCGATCAGGACCACGTCGCGGTGCGGGTCGCGCTCCTTGGCGAGGAGCGCGGTCCACAGGCCGCTGTAGCCGCCGCCGACGACGAGCAGGTCGCAGATTTCGTCGCCCGCGAGGGCGGGCACCGCGCCCGGCCTGCCGGGGTCGTCGAGCCAGTAGGCGACGGGCTGCGCGTCGGTGAGTGAGGCGGCTGCTGTACGCATGGCTCCAGGGGCCATGTCTTCCAACTCCTTCAGGTCCCGCTCAGGGTGTCGCGGCCTTCTTGCGCCGGTTGCTGACCAGCTGGCCGCCGATCACCATCAGTACCGCGATGGCGAACATCGCAGTCCCGATGACGTTGATTTGCACCGGCGTGCCACGCTGCGCCGATCCCCAGACGAACATGGGGAAGGTGACGGACGAGCCGGCGTTGAAGTTGGTGATGATGAAGTCGTCGAACGAGAGAGCGAAGGCGAGCAGCGCGCCCGCCGCGATGCCCGGTGCGGCGATCGGCAGGGTGACCCGTACGAAGGTCTGCACCGGCCCCGCGTACAGGTCGCGCGCCGCCTCCTCCAGCTTCGGATCCATGGACATGACCCGCGCCTTGACGGCCGTCACGACGAAGCTGAGGCAGAACATGATGTGGGCGATGAGGACGGTCCAGAAGCCCAACTCCGCCCCCATGTTCAGGAATAGAGTCAGCAGCGAGGCGGCCATGACGACCTCGGGCATCGCCATCGGCAGGAAGATCAGCGAGTTGATCGCACCGCGCGCCCGGAAGCGGAAGCGGACCAGCGCGAAGGCGATCATGGTGCCCAGGACGGTCGCCCCGATCGTCGCCCAGACGGCGATCTGGAACGAGAGCGTCAGCGATCCGCAGAGGTCCGCGACGCCGCACGGATCCTTCCAGGCGTCCAGCGAGAACGTCTGCCAGGTGTAGTTGAAGCGCCCCTTCGGCGTGTTGAAGGAGAACACCATCACGACGAGGTTCGGCAGGATCATGTACGCGAGCGTGAGCAGGCCCGCGACGACGATCACATTGCGTCGGATCCAGCGCATCAGACCAGGTCCTCCGTCCCTGAACGGCGGATGTAGACGGTGACCACGACCAGCACGACCGCCATGAGGATGAACGAGAGGGCCGCCGCCGTCGGATAGTCGAGTACGCGCAGGAACTGGCTCTGGATCACGCTGCCGACCATCTTGGTGTCGGTTGAGCCGAGCAGTTCCGCGTTGACGTAGTCGCCACTCGCCGGGATGAAGGTCAGCAGCGTGCCGGAGACGATGCCCGGCATGGACAGCGGGACGGTGACTTTGCGGAAGGTCGTCGACGGCCTCGCGTAGAGGTCTCCGGCCGCCTCGTGCAACCGGCCGTCGATGCGCTCCAGTGAGGTGTAGAGCGGCAGGATCATGAACGGCAGGAAGTTGTACGTGAGGCCGCAGACGACCGCCATGGGCGTTGCCAGGACGCGGTCGTCGGCCGTCCAGCCGAGCCAGCTGGTCACGTCCAGCACCCGAAGGGTGTCCAGCGCCCCGACCACGGCGCCGTCGTCCGCGAGGATCGTCTTCCAGGCGAGCGTACGGATCAGGAAGCTCGTGAAGAACGGGGCGATGACCAGGACCAGCAGGAGGTTGCGCCACCGGCCGGCCTTGAAGGCGATGAGGTACGCCAGCGGGTAGCCGAGCAGCAGACACAGGGCGGTGGCGGTGCCCGCGTACAGCAGGGAGCGCAGGAACTGCGGGTAGTACTCCTGGAGCGCGTCCCAGTAGGTCTGGAAGTGCCAGGTGACCTCGAAACCCTTCTCCAGGGAGCCAGTCTGTACGGAGGTCGACGCCTGGTAGACCATCGGCAGCGCGAAGAAGATCAGCAGCCACAGGATGCCGGGCAGCAACAGCCAGTACGGGACGAGGCGTTTACGGCGCGGAACCTTGCGTACCGCCGCCGCGGTGACCGGTGGTGTGGGTGGTCCCGGTGGTGTGGCCGGCGCCGGTGGTGCTGCCGTGGCGGTCACGCTCCCTCCTCGTCCACCGTCTTGACGCCCGCGTCGATGTCCTGGGCCGCGTCGAGTCCGAAGGTGTGCGCGGGGTTCCAGTGCAGGACCACCTCGGCCCCGGGAGCGAGCCGGCTGTCGCGCTCGATGTTCTGCGCGTACACCTCCAACTCCGCACAGACGGGGCTGTCGATGACGTACTGGGTCGAGACCCCGATGAAGCTGGAGTCGACGATGCGCCCGGTGATCCGGTTGCGGCCCGCGGGGACGGCGCCCTCGTCCTCCGCGTGCGCGAGGGAGATCTTCTCGGGGCGTACGCCGACGAGCAGCCTGCCCCCGTCCGGGACCTGCGCCGTGCAGCGGTCGGCGGGCAGCCTGAGCTTCACGCCGGCCGACGTCACCACCACCACGTCGCCGGTCTTCTCCGCGACGTCGGCCTCGATGAGGTTGGAGGTACCGAGGAAGTTGGCGACGAAAGTGGTCTGCGGATTCTCGTACAGCTCCGCCGGCGCGCCCAGCTGCTCGACCCGCCCCGCGTTCATCACGGCGACCGTGTCGGCCATCGTCATGGCCTCCTCCTGGTCGTGCGTGACATGCACGAAGGTGATGCCGACCTCCGTCTGGATGCGCTTGAGTTCCAGCTGCATCTGGCGGCGCAGCTTGAGGTCGAGCGCGCCGAGTGGCTCGTCGAGCAGCAGCACCTTCGGATGGTTGATGAGCGCGCGGGCCACGGCGACACGCTGCTGCTGGCCGCCGGAGAGCTGGTGCGGCTTGCGCTTCGCGAAGTCGCCGAGCTGGACGAGGTCGAGCATGTCGCCGACCTGCTTCTTCACCGACTTGATGCCCCGACGGCGCAGGCCGAAGGCGACGTTCTCGTAGATGTCGAGGTGCGGGAAGAGCGCGTAACTCTGGAAAACGGTGTTGACGGGGCGCTTGTGCGGCGGCAGGCCGGTGACGTCCTTGTCGCCGAGGAAGACCGATCCGGAGGTGGGGTCCTCCAGGCCGGCGATCATCCGCAGCGTGGTGGTCTTGCCGCAGCCCGAGGCGCCGAGAAGGGCGAAGAAGGAGCCCTCGGGCACGGTGAGGTCGAGGGGCTTCACGGCGTGGAAGGAGCCGTACGACTTGCTTATCCCGGTGAGGCGGACGTCGTCGCCGCCCCGGTCGGTGGATGCGGTCTCAGTCATGGGTAACGATCCCGGGGGCTTGGGAGGAGCGGAGCGGAGTGGACGGGGCGTGGGCCCCTGCGGCCGGCGGCCGTACGTCCTGGCGGCCGCGTAGCCGCGTGGCCGCGTGGCCTGTCAGGCTGCTGACTGGCTGCCGACCGGCTGACTACCGACCGGCGGGCAGGCAGGCCGGCTAGGCACCGATGAGCTTGGCGAACTTCTCTTCGTACGCCGTCTCTTCCTCACCGCTCAGCGAGCGGAAGGCGTGGGACTGCGACGCCATCGCCGCGTCCGGGAGGATCAGCGGGTTGGACGCCATCGACTCGTCGATCTTCGCGAGCTCCGCACGAACGCCCTCGACGGGGCAGACGTAGTTGATGTACGCCGCGAGCTGCGCGGCGATCGGAAGCTCGTAGTAGTGGTCGATGAGCTTCTCGGCGTTGGTCTTGTGCCGTGCCTTCGCCGGGACCAGCAGATTGTCACTGGAGATCATGTAGCCGGACTCCGGGACGGCGAACTGGATGTCCGGGTTGTCCGCCTGGAGCTGCACGATGTCACCGGCCCAGGCAACGCATGCCGCGATGTCGCCCTTGCTGAGGTCCGCCGTGTAGTCGTTGCCGGTGAAGCGGCGGATCTGCTTCTTGTCGACGGCCTTCTGGATACGGGCGACGGCACCGTCGAAGTCGTCGTCGGAGAACGACGCCGGGTCCTTGCCCATGTCGAGCAGGGTCAGCCCGATGGAGTCGCGCATCTCGGAGAGGAACGACACCCGCCCCTTGAGGTCCGGATCGTCGAGCAGCTGCGAGATCGACTCGACCTTGCGGCCCCCCGTCGCCTTCGTGTTGTAGGCGATGACGGACGGGATACCGGTCCACGGATACGAGTACGCGCGTCCCGGATCCCAGTCGGGCGAGCGGAACTGCTGGGACAGATTCGCGAACGCGTGGGGCAAGTTGGCGGGATCGAGCTTCTGCGCCCAGCCGAGCCGGATGATGCGGGCGGCGAGCCAGTCGGTGACGCAGATGAGATCGCGCCCCGTGTCCTGGCCGGCCGCGAGCTGCGGCTGGATCTTGCCGAAGAATTCGACGTTGTCGTTGATGTCCGCCGTGTACTTCACCTGGATGCCGGTGCGTTTCGTGAACGCCTCCAGGGTGGGATAGCTCTTCTCGTTCTCGCTGACATCCATGTACTCGGTCCAGTTGGAGAAGACGACACGCTTCTCCTTCGCCGAGTGATCGGTGGACGCCGGGCCGCCGCTCTCCCCCTTCGCGGGCGGAATCCCGCAGGCGGCGAGGCCTGCCACGCCGCCGATCGTGAGCGCCCCGGCGCCGGTGGCGCGCAGCAGCGAACGGCGGCTGAGCGCGCCCCTGCCGTTGCTGAGGCTGCGACGCGTCGCGGCTATCTGGGCCGCGGAGAGACGGTCGGGCTCGTACTGCTCCATGGGCGGTGCCCTTTCGGGTGAGGAGAGGGAGAGGAGAGTTAGAGACGGTCCCCGAAAACAGTGCGGTGCCAGTCCTTCCTGACGACCGCGGTGTTGTCGTACATCACATGCTTGACCTGTGTGTACTCCTCGAACGAGTACGCCGACATGTCTTTTCCGTAACCACTGGCCTTGTACCCGCCGTGCGGCATCTCGCTGATGATCGGGATGTGGTCGTTCACCCAGACACAGCCGGCCTTGATCTCGCGGGTGGCGCGCCCCGTGCGATACACGTCGCGGCTCCAGACGGAGGCGGCGAGGCCGTACGGGGTGTCGTTGGCGAGGCGGATGCCCTCGTCGTCGGAGTCGAAGGGCAGGACGACCAGGACGGGGCCGAAGACCTCCGACTGGACGATCTCGCTGTCCTGGGCGGCGTCCACGACGAGGGTGGGGCGGTAGTACGCGCCGTCGGCGGGGCCGGCGGCCCGCGCCGCGTCGGCGCCGCTGTCGCCGGCGCCCCCGTCGTCGCCGTTCCAGCCGTCGCCCGGCGCGGTGCCGCCGGTGACGACGCGGGCGTATCCGCGTGCCCGGTCGACGATGCCCGCGACCCGGTCACGGTGCGCGTGCGAGATCAGCGGTCCCATGTCGGTCGACGGGGCGAACGGGTCACCGAGGCGCACCGTCTCCATCAGCGCCGCCACGGCGCTCACGAAGGCGTCGTAGAGCGGACGCTGGACGTAGGCACGGGTGGCGGCCGTGCAGTCCTGCCCCGTGTTGATGAGCGAGCCGGCGACGGCGCCCTGGACGGCGGCCTCCAGGTCGGCGTCGTCGAAGACCAGGAACGGGGCCTTGCCGCCGAGTTCCAGATGCAGCCGCTTGACGGTGGCCGTGGCGATCTCGGCGACGCGCCTGCCGACGGCGGTGGAACCGGTGAAGGACGTCATCACGACATCGGGATGGCCGACGAGGCGCTCGCCCGCGTCGGCACCCGCACCGTTGACGATGTTGATCACGCCGTCGGGGATGCCCGCCTCCTGTGCCGCCTGGGCGAACATCAGTGAGGTGAACGGCGTCAGCTCGGAGGGCTTCAGCACGATCGTGTTGCCCGCGGCGACGGCCGGAAGGATCTTCCAGGCGGCCATCTGGAGCGGATAGTTCCAGGGCGCGATGGAGCCGACGACACCGATCGGCTCGCGGCGTACGTAGGAGGTGTGGTCGCCGCTGTACTCACCCGCCGACGCGCCGTCGAGGTGCCGGGCCGCGCCGGCGAAGAAGGCGGCGTTGTCGACGGTCCCCGGAACGTCGAACTCCGTGGAGAGCTTGATCGGCTTTCCGCACTGGAGGGACTCGGCCTCCGCGAATTCCGTTGCCCGGTCGGCGAGTACGGCGGCGAACCGGTGCAGCGCCTCGGAACGCCCCCCCGGCGTGGTACCGGCCCAGCCCGGATACGCGGCGAGCGCGGCGGCGACGGCCGCGTCGACGTCGGCCGCCCCCGCCAGTTCGTACGTGAGCAGTTCCTCGCCCGTCGCCGGGTTGACCACGGCGTACATACGCCCCGAGGTACCGGGACACAGCCGTCCGTCGATGAACTGCGCACCTTCCGCGAAGCGGTCCTGTGCGGCGAAGCGGTTTCCCATGGCGCCCTCCGTGTTCCGGCTGTCGCCCTGGACGTCCCGTGGGATGTCCCGACGCCGTGGATGTTGTTCTGGCTTGAATTGAGTGCCGATACTGACAGAGCACAGGGCGTCCAACAAGTGATTCCGTTGTTGCCTTTTGATTACGCGACGGAATCGGTTGACCATCTGTCGCTCCATCACCTTGATCGGCATACGGACTGTCAGTGGTGACGGGCAGAATCACGTACATGGGAATGATCACAGTTGCCGAGCTGATCGACCGTACGGGCCGCGGCGAGAAGGTCAAGTACCTGTATTTCTGGGGGCACGCCCCGCGGCGGGACGGCGTCGTCGGCGCGAGTTGTCTCAGCCAGTGGTGGCAGTCACCGTTCGCGGTCGACAGGGTGGAGTACGCGACGGCGGAGCACTGGATGATGGCGGCCAAGGCCCGGCTATTCGACGACGCGGAGGCCGAGCGGAAGGCGCTGGCCGCGTCCGGTCCGGCGTTGGCGAAGAAGGCCGGGCGGCTGGTGCGGGGGTTCGACGAAGCAGTGTGGGAGCGCGAGCGGTCCGGCATCGTCGTGGAAGGCGGCGTCCACAAGTTCCGGCAGAACGACCAGTTGCGCGACTACCTGCTGCGCACCGGTGACCGGGTGCTCGTCGAGGCCAGTCCGATGGACCGGATATGGGGCATCGGACTGGCCGCGGACGACGAGCGGGCGCAGGATCCCGCGCGCTGGCGGGGGCTCAATCTGCTGGGCTTCGCCCTGATGGAGGCGCGTGAACGGCTCCGTACGGACGCGGCGACGGCCTGACCGTCGTCGCCTGAGGCACGCCGCCCGACGGGCAACCGGCCGGCCGACGTGACCAGTGGCGGGCGGGATCAGTGGCGGGCGTCCACGAGAAGCATGGCGGAGTAGCCGTCGGTCCCACTGTCGTAGTCGTACTCACTGGTGTCGTCGTCGAACGCGCCGGTGATGCCCCAGATGATGAGCCCGGTGACGACCGCGCCGATGACGATGCCGATGGCGCCCGTGATGATCCCGGACAGAGCCTGACCGCCGTTGGTGGCCTCGCCCCGCTCGGCGCGCTTCCTGCCGACGACGCCGAAGATCACGGCGAGGATGCCGAGCACGATGCCGACGACGCCGTACAGGCAGAACAGGCAGATCGAGAGGATGCCGAGCGTCATCGCCGCGACACCCATGCCGTTCGCCGGGCCGGGCTGCCAACCGCCTTGGCCGTATCCCGGATAGCCGGGGTATCCCGGGTATCCCGGATAGGACGCCCCCGGGTACGGGGAACCGGCGGGTGCGCCCGGGTAGCCGTACGGACCGGGAGTCGTCGGGGCCGGTCCCCCGGGGGCTATCGGCGGTGGTGGTACGGCTCCGGAGACGGGCCCGACGCCGGCGCCCGGCGCCGGCCCCGCACCGGGCATCGAGGTGACGGTCAACTGGTCGTGAACGGGCGGGGCCGGCGGCTGGTCCTGGACGGGCCGCGGCGTCTGCGCCGGCTTGTCCAGGGGCACCCCGCGCTCCGGCGGCGCCCAGGGATCGCTCGGCTCGCCGGCGCCCGGCGACTGCGGGCTGCTGTCTGACATGGTCCTCCCCCATCGTGATTCCGTCATGCTAAGGCCTCTGCCGAGCACGCCGTCCGCCCCGCCTACGATGATCCCTGTCCGGTAAAGCCCTGGGCAGGGGGATGTCCTGCCCGGCGGACGGCGACACCGTTTCCGCCGCCGCTCAGTACGCGGAGGACCCGATGACCGACCTTCATCCCTTCATCGCAGGGCTGCCCAAGGCCGAACTGCATGTCCATCACGTCGGCTCGGCCTCCCCCCGGATCGTGTCCGAACTGGCCGCCAGGCACCCTGGCTCCAAGGTGCCGACCGACCCGGAGGCGCTGGCCGACTACTTCGTCTTCACTGATTTCGCGCACTTCATCGACGTCTATCTCTCCGTCGTGGATCTGCTCCGCACCCCGGAGGACGTCCGGCTGCTGACGTTCGAGACCGCCCGCGACATGGCGCGGCAGAACATCCGCTACGCCGAGCTGACGATCACCCCCTTCAGCTCGACCCGGCGTGGCATCCCCGAAGTGGCCTTCATGGAGGCGATCGAGGACGCGCGCAAGTCGGCGGAGGCCGAGTTCGGAGTCGTACTGCGGTGGTGCTTCGACATTCCGGGCGAGGCCGGCCCGGAGGCCGCGGACGAGACCCTGCGGCTCGCCGTCGACCTCCGTCCCGAGGGGCTGGTGTCCTTCGGTCTCGGTGGTCCGGAAGTCGGCGTAGCACGGCCCCGGTTCAAGCCCCACTTCGACCGGGCGATCGCCGAGGGGCTGCACTCCGTGCCGCACGCGGGCGAGACGACGGGGCCCGGAACGGTGTGGGACGCCCTGAAGGATCTGCGCGCCGAACGCATCGGTCACGGCATCAGCTCCGCCCAGGACGTGGAGTTGATGGCGCACCTCGCCGAGAACCGCATCCCCCTGGAGGTCTGCCCCACCTCCAACGTCGCCACCCGAGCGGTCACCGACATCGAGCTGCACCCGATCAGGACGCTCGTGTCGGCGGGCGTGCTCGTGACGGTCAACAGCGACGACCCGCCCATGTTCGGCACCGACCTCAACAACGAGTACGCGGTCGCGGCGCGGCTGCTGGAGCTGGACGAACAGGGGGTGGCGGGGCTCGCGAGGGGCGCCGTCGAGGCGTCGTTCCTCGACCAGGCCGGCAAGGACCGGCTGACCGCCGAGATCGACACGTACACCGCACAGTGGCTCGCGAAGTGACGGCCGCACGGGGCGCCGTCGTGGCCGTCGGGCACCGAGGCGACCCCTACCGCGTCCGTGAGAACACCCTTCCCTCGGTCCGCTCCGCCCTGGAACGGGGCGCCGACGCCGTGGAGGTCGACGTACGGGTCACGTGCGACGGGGTGCCCGTCCTGCTTCACGACTCCTCGCTGGAACGGCTCTGGGGACACGACCGCCGGGTCACGGATGTCACCGACGCCGAGCTGCGCACCCTGACACGGGGCGGCGTGCCGACGCTCCACGAGGTACTGCTGGCGCCACGGCCGGTGGGGGACGCGCGCCTCATGATCGATCTGCCCGGCGCCACGACGGCGACGGTGCGGGCGGTGGTCGGGACGGTGCGCGAATGCGGCGCGGCGGAGCGGGTGTACTACTGCGCGGGAGCCGAAGCGATGCTCGCCGTACGCGCCGCCGACCCGGGCGCCGAGATCGCGATGACGTGGCAGTCGCTGGCCCCGCCGCGCCCCGTGCTGCTCGAAGCGGTACGGCCCCGCTGGCTCAACTACCGCTTCGGTCTGGTGAGTCGAGAGCTGACGGAGCGGGTTCACGGCGACGGGCTGCTGGTCTCCGCCTGGACGGCCGACACCGGGCGGAGCATGCGACGCCTGGTCGGGGCGGGAGTCGACTCGATCACCACCAACCGCATCGACACGCTCGCGAATCTGCTCCGCACCGGCCGGCCGGTGCCGCCGAAGGCTTGAGAGGGGACGCGCGGGAGGGCAGGAGGCAGGCAGGTCCTCCGGCGCCCGTCCTCCAGCGCCCGAGGACCCGGTGGGGCTCACCCCAACTGCGCTTACCCCAACTGCTTCGAACGGGGCCGGAGTTCAGCGGCTCCCGACGAGCCTGCGCGCCACGGCATGCGAGACGGCGGTGGCGCCTGCGGCCACGGCCAGTCCCAGCGCGACGTCACGTGCCCGGGCCGGCTTCAGCACGCCGGCCCGCCGCAGCCGCCCCCGCGCCCACAGCGTGAACGGCACCACAACCAGCGGCGTCGTGACGGAGCCGGGCGTGTACCCGCGTACGGCGGCGGCCTGGGCGAGATGCACCAGACCGTGCAGGCCGAATCCGTCGAGCGCTCCCTGGTAGAAGCCGGACCGGCCCCCCGTACGGTGCCCCGCGACGGCGGCGGAGGCGACGAACGTGCCCATCACCCCGACAGCCACGGCGAATTCACGCGGTTCGACGGCGGCCATGGCGCCCCACACCGGCTCCGGTACGCCGGTGAAGCGCTCGCGCAGCGCGGGCAGATTCTCGCTGATCCAGCGGGGTCCGGTGGCCAGCTCCTCGGCGTCGTGCAGAACCCAGGCCGCCAGCAGTCCCAGAGTCACGGCGGGACCCACCCGTTCGCCGTGTACGCGTATGTCGGTCATGTCTCAGACTCTCTCAAACGCGGCCCGCGACGGACGAGGCGGGGTACGGACCGGTGTCGTGTCCGTGCCCCGCCCCGGGGACAGCAACTCGGGCGACGTATTCGCCAGTTGACGAGCCGACGAGCTGACGGCCGGGCGCGCCGAAACGACGCCCCCGCGATCGATCCGACAGCCGACAGCCGACGACCGCCGATCACCGACGCCCGCGACGCCTCAGCTCTCGCACCTCACGCGTCGAGCGACGTCATCACATGCTTGATACGCGTGTAGTCGTCGAAGCCGTACGCCGACAGGTCCTTGCCGTAGCCCGACTTCTTGAAACCGCCATGCGGCATCTCGGCGATCAGCGGGATGTGCGTGTTGATCCACACGCAGCCGAAGTCCAGGTTCTTGGACATACGCATCGCGCGCCCGTGATCCTTCGTCCACACCGAGGAGGCGAGGGCGAACTCGACCCCGTTCGCGTACTCCAGCGCCTGCGCCTCGTCCGTGAACGACTGAACCGTGATGACAGGCCCGAACACCTCGTTCTGGATGATCTCGTCGTCCTGCTTGAGACCCGACACGACGGTGGGCGCGTAGAAGTACCCCTTGTCGCCGACCCGGTGACCGCCCGCCTCGACCTTGGCGTGGGCCGGCAGCCGCTCGATGAAGCCCGAGACCTGCTTCAGCTGGTTGGCGTTGTTGAGCGGCCCGTACAGCACGTCCTCGTCGTCCGGACCACCGGTCTTGGTGTCGGCGGCGGCCTTGGCCAGCTCCGTCACGAACTCGTCGTGGATCGACTCGTGCACCAGGACGCGGCACGCCGCCGTACAGTCCTGCCCGGCGTTGAAGAAGCCGGCGACCGAGATGTCCTCGACCGCCTTGGCGATCGCCTCGCTGTCGAGGTCTTCGAAGACCACGACGGGCGCCTTGCCGCCCAACTCCAGATGCACACGCTTGACGTCCTTGGAGGCGGACTCGGCGACCTGCGTCCCGGCCCGTACGGAGCCGGTGATCGAGACCATCGCCGGAGTCGCGTGCTCGACCATCGCGCGCCCGCTGTCGCGGTCGCCGCAGATGACGTTGAAGACGCCCTTGGGTGTGATCGCGCCGATGATCTCCGCCATCAGCAGCGTGGAGGCGGGGGTGGTGTCGGACGGCTTCAGTACGACGGTGTTGCCCGCCGCGAGCGCCGGGGCGAACTTCCACACGGCCATCATCATCGGGTAGTTCCACGGCGCGACCTGCGCGCAGACGCCCACCGGCTCACGCCGCACGATGGAGGTGAAACCGTCCATGTACTCGCCGGCCGAACGGCCTTCGAGCATCCGCGCCGCACCCGCGAAGAAGCGGATCTGGTCCACCATCGGCGGGATCTCTTCGGTGCGGGTCAGTTCGAGCGGCTTACCGGTGTTCTCCGACTCGGCGGCGATCAGATCCTCGGCGCGCTCCTCGATCGCGTCCGCGATCTTGAGCATCACCTTCTGACGCTCGGCCGGGGTGGTGTCGCGCCAGGCCGGGAACGCCGCCGCGGCGGCCTCCATCGCGGCGTCGACGTCGGCCTGGCCGGAGAGCGGGGACGTGGCGTAGGCGTCGCCCGTGGCCGGGTTGACCACCTCGATGGTCCGCCCGTCGGCCGCGTCCCGGAACTCCCCGTTGATGTAGTTACGCAGACGGCGCAGCTCGGTGGTCACTGCCACCCCTCCTTACAGAAGTCATGCCCGATGTCCGATGGGTGAGACACCCACCTTAAGCGGTCCGCCGACGCTTTCGACAGACCCGACCCCTCCCAACTTCGGATTCAGTCATATTCTGACCCTCACACAACGAATTTCATCGCTTCGGGGTTGCAAGACAGACGAGTCGCGGTGCACAGTGAGCCCGTGGCCAGTCGTAGCGCAGACCCGAGGAACGGACACGGGAACGGATCGTCGCCGGCGATCGACACCGTGTCCCTCGCGATCATCGAACAGCTCCAGGAGGACGGACGGCGCCCCTACGCCGCGATCGGCAAGGCCGTAGGCCTCTCCGAGGCAGCCGTACGCCAGCGCGTCCAGAAGCTGCTCGACCAGGGGGTCATGCAGATCGTGGCCGTGACCGACCCGCTGACCGTCGGCTTCCGGCGCCAGGCGATGGTCGGCATCAACGTCGAGGGCGACCTCGACTCCGTGGCCGACGCGCTCACGGACATGGACGAGTGCGAGTACGTGGTGATGACCGCGGGCTCGTTCGACCTGATGGTGGAGGTCGTCTGCGAGGACGACGACCACCTGCTGGACGTCATCAACAAACGGATCCGCGCGCTCCCCGGCGTGCGCTCCACCGAGAGCTTCGTCTACCTCAAGTTGAAGAAGCAGACCTACATGTGGGGAACCCGATAGCCGTGAGCAAGGACCTCTCCAAAACCGCTTACGACCACCTGTGGATGCATTTCACCCGCATGTCGTCGTACGAGAACGCACCCGTGCCCACCATCGTGCGTGGTGAGGGCACCTACATCTACGACGACAAGGGCAAGCGTTACCTGGACGGCCTCTCCGGCCTGTTCGTGGTCAACGCGGGCCACGGGCGCCACGAGTTGGCCGAGACCGCCTACAAGCAGGCTCAGGAACTCGCCTTCTTCCCCGTGTGGTCCTACGCCCACCCGAAGGCGATCGAACTGGCCGAGCGGCTGGCCCACTACGCGCCCGGGGACCTCAACAAGGTCTTCTTCACCACCGGTGGCGGCGAGGCGGTAGAGACCGCCTGGAAGCTCGCCAAGCAGTACTTCAAGCTGACGGGCAAGCCCACCAAGTACAAGGTCATCTCACGCGCCGTCGCATACCACGGCACGCCCCAGGGGGCGCTGTCCATCACCGGACTGCCCGCGCTGAAGGCCCCGTTCGAGCCGCTGGTCCCCGGCGCCCACAAGGTGCCGAACACCAACATCTACCGCGCCCCGCTCTACGGCGACGACCCGGAGGCCTTCGGTCGCTGGGCCGCCGACCAGATCGAGCAGGAGATCCTCTTCGAAGGCGCGGAGACGGTCGCCGCCGTCTTCCTGGAGCCGGTGCAGAACGCGGGCGGCTGTTTCCCGCCCCCGCCGGGCTACTTCCAGCGGGTCCGCGAGATCTGCGACCAGTACGACGTACTGCTCGTCTCGGACGAGGTCATCTGCGCCTTCGGCCGGCTCGGCACGATGTTCGGCTGCGACAAGTTCGGCTACGTACCGGACATGATCACCTGCGCCAAGGGCATGACGTCGGGCTATTCACCGATCGGCGCCTGCATCATCTCCGACCGTCTTGCCGAGCCCTTCTACACAGGTGACAACACCTTCCTGCACGGCTACACCTTCGGCGGCCACCCGGTCTCCGCGGCCGTCGGTCTCGCCAACCTCGACATCTTCGAACGTGAGGGCCTCAACCAGCATGTGCTGGACAACGAGGACGCCTTCTTCTCAACGCTGCGCAAGCTCCACGACCTGCCGATAGTCGGCGACGTACGGGGCAACGGGTTCTTCTACGGCATCGAGCTGGTCAAGGACAAGGTCACCAAGGAGTCGTTCACGGACGAGGAGACGGAGCGCGTCCTGTACGGCTTCCTCTCCAAGGCCCTGTACGACAGCGGGCTGTACTGCCGCGCCGACGACCGCGGTGACCCGGTCGTGCAGCTGGCGCCGCCGCTGATCTCCGACCAGTCCACGTTCGACGAGATCGAGCAGATCCTGCGCACGGTCCTGACCGAGGCCTGGACGAAGCTCTGATCTCCGCGGCCTACGGGGCGGTGCACGGCGTCTACGGGGCGCGTACGCCGCCCCGTAGGCCCCGCCACGCGCCATCCGCATGACGGCCCGGGTGCCCCCGTTCGAGTGCAAAGGGGGCACCCGGGCCGCGTGCTGTCCGCGCGCCTCGTTCCCGATCTTTACGGTGCAGAGACCTATCGGCTTCGCCTTCGTTCCCCCGGACGGGGCGCGGTACGTCATCTCTGAACCGAGCCTGATCCGAACCGAGGTGTACGCCATGGTTGCCCCGCCGGACAACGACGTGCTCTGGGCGCGTTCCCTGCAGCACTCGCACAACGGCTCGCCCGCGCTCAGCGGCGTCTCGCTCGGTGTGCGCGAGGGAGAGATCCTGGCCGTCAGCGGCCCGCGCGGCAGTGGCAAGACGACCCTGCTGCGCTGCCTGTCGGGTCAGCTCGTCCCGGAGGAGGGCGAGGTCTGGTTCAACAGCACCGCCGTCCACACGATGCCCCCGTCGCTGCGTGAGAGGCTCCGGCGCGACCGTTTCGGCTGGATCGACTCCGATCCGGTCCTGGTCCCGGAACTCACCGCGTGGGAGAACGCGGCCCTGCCGCTGCTACTGCGCGGCTCCTCCCGCCGCGCGGCGAAGGCGGCGGCCATGGAGTGGCTGGAGCGGCTCGACATCGGTATGTGCGCCCGCAAGCGTCCGCAGGCGCTGCTCCAGTCGCAGCGCCAGCGCGTCGCCGTCGCCCGCGCCCTGGTCAGCACTCCCGCCGTACTCTTCGCCGACGAGCCGACGGCACCGCTGTACGCCGCCGACCGCGCGCACCTTCTGCGCACGTTGACGACCGCGGCGCGCTCGCACCGCATCACTGTCATCCTCGCCACCCTTGACGACGAGGTCACGACGCTCGCCGACCGCACCGTCACACTGGTCGACGGGCGCCGCGTGGGCGCCCTGCGGCCGACCGAGGCGGAAGGCCAGGCAGCGTGCTCGCTCTCCGTCTAGCCCGCGGCAGTCACCCCCTCGTCCTGCTGCGCAGGCTGCTCGTCGCCGCGGCGTCGGCGGGCGTCGGCTTCCTCCTGCTGTGCACGCTGGGCTGGGCCATGAACCACCCCGCCGGATCGCTGCTGCGCCTGCTGTGGTGCGTGCTGCCGCTCGCCGCCACGGTGCAGTTCGCGGTTGCTGTGGCCCGTACGGACCCGAGCACCCGGCCACGTTCCGGTCTCTCGGCGGTCGGCCTCGGCCCGGCGCAACTCACCGCCCTGGCGGCCGCGTCGACCACCTTGTCGTGCACCCTGGGCAGCATGGTGGCGCTGCTGTTCTTCCTCCACCTGCGGGGCGACCTCACGGGGCTGCCCTTCGACGGCGCCGCGGCCGATCTCCTGGGCGCCGGAAGGCCGTTGCCGCTGGCCGCCGCCCTCACACTGCTCGCCGTTGTGCCGGTCCTCGCCACCGTGGCCACCGGACTCGCCCTGCGTCCGCGCCGGACGGGGCCGGCCGACCGCACCGATCCCGAGCGACCCGCGACGCCCAAGCCCGCCCCGTCGGGGCTGCCTTGGGGCGTGGCTCTGACCGCGGCGGGGCTCGCCGTCGAGACCTACGCGAGCCGGGGCGGCTCCGGATCGCCACTGCCGATGCCGGGACGTTTCGAGGGCAGCCCGGCCGGTGTCCTGGCCGGCTGGTCGTTGACGGCACTCGGCCTGGCCCTGGCGGGCCCCGGCATCGCGTACCTCTGCGGCCGACTCCTCCAGACGCTGCGCCCCGGCGCGGTCCGGCTGCTGGCGGGGCGGGTCCTGATGGACGAGGCGGTGCGGATCGGCCGCCCGCTGGGCGTGGTCTGCGCGGTGATCTCCGGTGGATTCGCCGCCGCGGCGCTGTACGGCCCCGGCGACCCTCGTCCCTTCGGACCGCTCACCGGCCTCGGAGCCGCGCTCATTGTGGGCTGCACCGTGGCGACGCTGCTGACGGCGGTCCTGGAGGCCAAGCACGCCCGTACCGACACGACGGCGGCGCTGGTGCGGGTGGGCGCCCCCACGGGGCTCCTGCGTACCGCGGCGGCGCTGCGGGCCGGCGCGCTGCTCGCCGTCTTCGGACCGCTGACGTGGATGATCGCCGCACTCGCCGCCGTACCGCTCACCGGCTGAACCGGCTGCCTTCCGGCCCCGGCTTCCGGCCCGTACGAGGGGCCTATCGTGTCCGCATGGCGTACGGCGAGGGACACGACGGACATGAAGCACAACAGGCAGCGGCACAAAGCCTCCAGGGGCCTTGGGAACACCGGGCGGACGGCCTGGACCGCGAGATCGAATCCCTCGACGAGTTCGACCAGGTGGTCCTGGGCGGAACGCTCAGCGGGTTCCGGGTCCAGTCGGTCGACCTGACGGACCGTACGCTCGCCCTGCTGTCCACCGACACCGCCGAAACCGTCTTCCTCGGCTGCCCGATGGCACCGGACGCCGCGGCGAAGATACGGGCGGACGGTGCCCTGGTCTTCCCTCCCGTACCGCACCTCCCGTTCGACCCGTACCGGGGCCTGCTCTACTCGCCCGAGCAGCTCTTCGAAGGGCTGGACGAGGGTGGCTACGAGGCGACGCCGGACGCCGTCGCCTACGAGTGGTTCCAGCGGACCAAGGCCGACGGCGACGTACTCTCCTCGATGCTGCGGTCGGTCCACGACGACGCGATCTCGGACGCCCTGGACGAACTCCTCGTCGGCGCTCGGGTCGTCGGCGTGATGGGCGGCCACGCCATGGCACGGGGCACGGACGCGTACGCGGGGGCGGCCCGCCTCGGCCGCGACCTGGCCCGTACGGGGCTGACCGTCGCGACCGGCGGTGGCCCCGGCGCCATGGAGGCCGCCAACCTCGGCGCCTACGCCGCCCCTCATCCCGACGAGATGCTGGACGAGGCCCTCGAAATCCTCGCCAAGACGCCGTCGTTCAGCCCGTCGATATCCGACTGGGCGCGCGCCGCCTTCGAGGTACGGGGCCGCTGGCCCGGCGGTGACGGCTCCGTGGGCATCCCCACGTGGTTCTACGGCCACGAACCGCCGAACGCCTTCGCCGGCCACATCGCGAAGTACTTCGCCAACGCGACCCGCGAGGACGGTCTGCTCGCCCGCTGCAACGCCGGCGTCATCTTCCTGCCCGGCGCCGCGGGCACGGTCCAGGAGGTCTTCGACAACGCGACGCCGAACTACTACGAGTCACGCGGCGAGCCGACGCCCATGGTCCTCGTCGACCGCGCGCACTGGACGGAGCGGCTGCCGGCCTGGCCGCTGCTCACGTCGCTCGCGCGGGAGCGCTCGATGGAGTCCCGCATCGCGCTCGTCGACACGGTGGCCGAGGCCCCCGGAGCCCTGGCCCGGCTCGCCCGCTGACCGCCCCGCACACCCCGAGTGACGTCTCGTCATCGCGCCCCGTTGCCGGCTGCCGGGGACGCGTCTTTCGCGACGTCGGCCGAATCCGGCTCCTGGTCGTCCAGGATCACCACGTCCTCGGCGCTGAAGGAGACCCCGACCGTCGCACCGTCGTCGGGTACATCTCGAAGGCCGCACGCCGCCTCGACCTCCGGCCCGTGCGCGGGGCGCAGCCGGACGGCGACGTGGCTGCCGCGGAAGGTGCGCGCCCCGACGGTGCAGCGCAGTCCGTCTTCGGGCGCACCGAGGCGTACCCCGGCGGGACGCACCAGTAGCGTGCGCGAGCCCTGGGGTGAGCCGGCGGGCACCGGGACCTTGCCCCAAGGCGTGTGGGCGACGTCACCTTCCACCGTGGCCGCCACGACGTTGTCGAAGCCCAAGAAGCGGGCCACGAACGCGGAGGCCGGACGCTGCCAGACCTCCACCGGTGTGCCGGTCTGGGCGACGCGTCCGTCGCGCATCACCACGACCCGGTCGGCCAGCGCGAAGGCCTCGCCCTGGTCGTGCGTGACGGCGAGCACCGTCGTACCCAACTGGTCGAACACGCCGCGCAGTTCCACGACCAGACGCTCGCGCAGGCTCCGGTCGAGCTGGCCGAGCGGTTCGTCGAGCATGAGCAGCCGGGGCCGAGGGGCGAGCGCCCGTGCCAGCGCCACCCGCTGTTGCTCACCGC
Organism: Streptomyces sp. NBC_01508; assembly: GCF_045040315.1. Lineage (NCBI taxonomy): Bacteria > Bacillati > Actinomycetota > Actinomycetes > Kitasatosporales > Streptomycetaceae > Streptomyces > Streptomyces sp. NBC_01508. The sequence continues at coordinate 2,053,165 of NZ_CP109419.1, forward strand.
CGGACAGCGCGGCGACGGCGCGGCGCTGGGCGCCCGGCAGGCCGACGAGGTCGAGCAACTCGGCGACACGTCGCCGCTGTTCAGCGCGCGACTCGCCCCGCATGCGCAGTCCGAAGGCGACATTGCCGCCGACGTCACGCTGCGGAAAGAGCTGATGGTCCTGGAACATGAGTCCGACGCCGCGCCGGTGCACGGGCACCCCCGCCTGGTCGCCGCCCTCCAGCAACACCCGTCCGGCGTCCGGCGGCTGAAGGCCGGCGACGACGCGCAGCAGGGTGGACTTGCCGCTGCCGCTCGGCCCCAGCACGCAGACGACGTCGTGCGCGGCGATCTCCAGATCCACCGCGTCGAGCGCCGTACGCCGCCCGAACCGCACGGTCACGTCCTCAAGAGTGAGCAGGGTCATCAGAACTCCCCGGAACGGTCGGTACGGATACGTTCGAGCGCCAGCAGCGACACGGCGCACACCACCATCAGCACGGTGCTCAGCGCCATCGCCTGCCCGTAGTTGAGATCACCGGGCCGCCCCAGCAGCCGCGCGACGGCCACCGGCAGCGTCGGCCGGTCCGGCCGCGCGATGAAGACCGTGGCGCCGAACTCACCGAGCGAGACGGCGAAGGCGAATCCGGCGGCCACCAGCACCGCCCGCCGCACCATCGGCAGATCGACCTCCCGCCACGCACGCAATGGCGAAGCCCCGAGAACGGCCGCGGCCTCGCGCAGCCGCCCGTCCACGGCCCGCAGTACCGGGAGCATGATCCGTACGACGAAGGGGACCCCCACCAACGCCTGTGCGAGCGGCACCAGGATCCACGACGCCCGCAGGTCCAACGGCGGCTTGTCGAGCGTGATCAGGAACCCGAAGCCGACGGTCACGGCGGAGACGCCCAGCGGGAGCATCAGCAGCGCGTCGAAGCCCCGTACGAAGCGCCCTGCCCGTCGGGTGAGCGCGGCAGCCGCCAGGCCGCCGACGACCAGGGCGATGAACGTCGCCATCAGTGCGTAGCGCAGAGAGTTCCAGACCGCTTCCAGCGGCGGTACGAGGAAGGTGCCGCCGCTCGCCTCCACCGAACGGAGCGCCCGGTAGTAGTCGAATCCGTACCCGGCGGGGCCGTCGAGCGACCGCTCGACCAGCACGCCGAGGGGCAGCAGAATCAGGAGCAGGACGCTGCCGAGCACGCCGGCGAGCAGCGCCCACTGCCCGGCCCCGCGCGGTCTGCGCGCCGTCTGCGCGGGGTCGACCAGTTTCAGGACGGTCTCCCGCCTGCGTACGGTCCAGGCGTGCAGCGCCAGGATCGCGCCGACGGCGGCGAACTGCACCATCGTCAGCACAGCGGCGGTGGGCAGGTCGAGCAGCTGCGCTGTCTGCCGGTAGATCTCCACCTCCAGCGTGGAGTAGGCCGGACCACCCAGGATCTGGACGATGCCGAAGGAGGTGAAGGTGAAGAGGAAGACCATCAGCGCCGCGGCGGCGACGGCGGGGCCCAGCGCGGGCAGCGTCACTCGCCACCACGCCGCCAGCCGCCCGGCGCCGAGCACCCGCGCGGCCTCCTCCTGACGCGGGTCGAGCTGCGCCCAGAGGCCGCCCACGGTGCGGACGACCACCGCGTAGTTGAAGAAGACATGGGCGAGGAGAATCGCCCACACAGATGTGTCCGCCCGCACCCCCCACAGTTCGTCGAGCAACCCACCGCGCCCCAGCAGCGCGAGGAACGCCGTGCCGACGACGACGGTCGGCAGGACGAACGGCACGGTCACGACGGCGCGCAGGAGTTGTTTGCCGGGGAACTCGAAGCGTGCGAAGACGTAGGCACCGGGGAGCGCGATCAGCAGGGTGAGAGCGGTGGAGACCGCGGCCTGCCACGTCGTGAACCAGAGCACCTGCCCGATGTCGGGCCGGCTCAGTACGTCCCCGAAACGGCCCCAGTGCCAGGAGCCGTCCGCCTTCAGCCCGCGGCCGACGATCGCGGCGACGGGGTAGGCGAAGAAGACCGCGAAGAACGCGACAGGCACGGCCATGAGGCGGAGCCGTACGGCGCTCCTACGGCGCCGTACGGCCCGCACCGCCCGTCCCACACCCCGGCCCCGGCCCGGCCCGCCGACCGGACCACTCACCTCCGTACGTGTGGCCCTGTCGCCTTCCCGGGCGGCTTTCGCGCCTACTTGACGACGAGTGAGGACCACGACTGGATCCACGCGTCACGGTTCTTGGCGATCTTCTCCGGCGCCACGGTCTCCGGGTTGTCGACCACGGCGCCGTGGTCCGTGAAGAGCGCGGGCAGCTTCGCGCCGTCGACGACCGGATTCACGAACATGTTGAGCGGCATGTCCTCCTGGAAGGTCTTGCTCACCAGGAAGTCCAGCAGGGCCTTGCCGCCCGCCTCGTTCTTCGCCCCCTGAAGCAGGCCGGCGAACTCGATCTGCCGGAAGCACGTGCCCGCGGCGACGCCGGTCGGGGCCTCCTCGGGCTGCGGGTCGGCGTACAGGACCCCGACGGGCGGGCTCGACGCGTAGGAGACGACGAGCGGGCGCTCCGCCTTGGCCTTCTTGCCGCCAGCAGAGCCGGAGAACTCCTCGTTGTATGCCTGCTCCCAACTGTCCACGACCTGGACGCCGTTGGCCTTGAGCTTCTTCCAGTAGCCCTGCCATCCGTCGTCCCCGTACGCGGCGACGGTGCCGAGGAGGAAGCCGAGGCCAGGTGAGGACTGCTCGGCGTTCTCGACGACCAGCAGGTCCTTGTAGGCGGGCTTCGTCAGGTCGGCGAAGGACTCCGGCGGCGCCAGCTTCTTGTCGGTGAAGTACTTCTTGTCGTAGTTGACGCAGATGTCGCCGGTGTCGACGGGGGTGACGCGGTGCTTGGCGTCGTCGAGCCGTACATCGGCGCGGACCTGGTCGAGTCCCTTCGCCTCGTACGGCGTGAACAGACTGTTATCGAGTGCGCGGGAGAGCAAGGTGTTGTCGACACCGAAGAAGACGTCGCCCTGCGGCGAACCCTTGGTGAGGATCTCCTTGTTGAGCGCCGCACCGGCCTCGCCGCTCTTCAGCACCTTGACGGTGTAGCCGGTCTGCTCCGTGAACGCCTTCAGCACGGAGCCCGAGACGGCGAACGAGTCGTGGGCGACGAGCGTCACGCTCTTGGACTTCGCGCCGTCCGACGACGTGGCGTCCTCGGACCCGCCACCGCACGCGGCGAGGGTGGAGACACCTATCGCGGCGGCGACGGCGCCGGCCGCCAAGTTCTTCGTGGTACGCACTGAATTCCTCCTGGGATGTCCAGGAGAAGACGCGGCCCTGCCCCGCGCCGGCGGACCGGAGCAGGGCAGGGCGCAACAGCTTGAGTGATGACCGAACTTCCTACCCAGAATGACCTGGGCAAGGTTCAGAGGGTCTGCGACCGTGAGGCTCTTTCGAGTCTCTGTCGCACTCTCAGCGCTGTGGCGCTCCCCTGTCGGAATATGAAATTCTTTCGAACCCAGCGTACATGGGCCCCGACGGGGCCCTTCCCGGCGCTCAGCGCTCCGTCGCCGCCAGCTGACCGCACGCCCCGTCGATCTCCTGACCGCGGGTGTCGCGCACCGTCACCGGCACCCCGTGGGACGCGATCGCCTCGACGAACGCCTTCTCGTCCTCGGGGCGGGAGGCTGTCCACTTGGACCCGGGGGTCGGGTTGAGCGGGATCAAATTGACGTGCACCCGCTTCCCCTTGAGCAGCCGGCCCAGCAGATCGCCCCGCCACGCCTGGTCGTTGATGTCGCGGATCATGGCGTACTCGATGGAGATCCGGCGGCCCGACTTCTCGGCGTACTCCCAGGCGGCGTCCAGCACCTCCCGCACCTTCCAACGGGTGTTGACCGGAACGAGGGTGTCGCGCAGTTCGTCGTCGGGCGCGTGCAGTGAGACCGCGAGGCGGCACTTGAAGCCCTCGTCGGCGAATCGCAGCATCGCGGGCACCAGGCCCACCGTCGAGACGGTGATGCCGCGCTGCGAGAGTCCGAGACCGTCCGGTTCGGGGTCGGTCAGCCGACGGATCGAGCCGACGACACGGCGGTAGTTGGCGAGCGGTTCGCCCATGCCCATGAAGACGATGTTGGACAGCCGGGCGGGGCCGCCGGGGACCTCACCGTCGCGCAGCGCGCGCATGCCGTCCACGATCTGGTGCACGATCTCCGCCGTGGACAGGTTGCGGTCGAGGCCCGCCTGCCCCGTGGCACAGAACGGGCAGTTCATCCCGCAGCCCGCCTGCGAGGAGATGCACATGGTGACGCGGTCCGGGTAGCGCATCAGAACGGACTCGACGAGCGTGCCGTCGTGCAGCCGCCACAGCGTCTTACGGGTGGTGTCGTCGTCGCAGGAGATGTGCCGTACCACGGACATCAGGTCGGGCAGCAGTTCCGTGGCGAGCTTGTCCCGCGCGGCGGCGGGGATGTCCGTCCACTCGGCGGGGTCGTGGGCGAACCGCGCGAAGTAGTGCTGCGACAACTGCTTGGCGCGGAACTCCTTCTCGCCGAGCGCCGCCACGGCCTCGCGACGCTCCTCCGGTGTGAGGTCAGCGAGGTGCCTCGGCGGCTTCTTGGCGCCGCGGGGTGCGACGAAGGTGAGTTCTCCGGGATTGGGCGGTGCCATGAGCTGTTTTCTCCTCGGTACGACGAGGCCGGTGTTCCCCGCCGGCTGCGGGAGGGACATGGGCACACTGCCGGTGCCAGGAGACCTCATGTGAAGGGCTCCGCGACCGCGGAGCGCAGTAAGGCCCGCCGTCCGGGACGGCGGGCCTTACCAGAGTAACCGGTACGGATACGGGTCAGCCCGACCCGACGAACACCACCAGCAGCAGCCACACCACCGGGGCCGTCGGCAGGAGCGAGTCGAGGCGGTCCATGATGCCGCCGTGACCGGGCAGCAGAGTCCCCATGTCCTTGATCCCGAGGTCCCGCTTGATCATCGACTCACCCAGGTCGCCGAGCGTGGCACTGGTGGCCACGGCGAGACCGAGCAGCAGTCCCTGCCACCAGGTGCCGTCGTCGATGAGGAACTGCATGCACAGCGCCCCTGCCACCATGGCGAATCCCACGGCGCCGAACAGACCCTCACGGGTCTTGCCGGGGCTGATGCGCGGTGCCAGCTTGTGGCTGCCGAAGCGCCAGCCGATCGCGTACGCACCGGTGTCGCTGACGATGGTCAGCACGAGGAAGGTGAGCACACGCTGCGCGCCGTCGTCCGCCGTGAGCATCATCGCGACGAACGTCGCCAGGAAGGGCACGTAGAACGCAGCGAAGACGCCCGCCGTCACGTCCTTGAGATAACCCTCGGGCGGCTCCGTCATGCGCCACGCGAGCACGGCGAGCGCCGTGAGCGCGGTGGCGACCCAGGCGCCTTCCGCGCCCCGTACGTAGCCGGCGACGACCATCGCGGCGCCACCGACCGCGAGCGGGACGAGGGGCGCCTTGATGCCCTTCTTCTCGTCGAGCCGGGAGGTCAGCTCCCAGAGCCCGACGACGACGGCGACCACTATGACGCCGATGAAGACGGCCTTCACGATGAAGAGGGACGCCACGATCACCGCGCAGAGCCCCACACCGACCCCTATGGCCGCGCGGAGGTCGCGGCCCGCCCGCTTCTTCGGCGGGGGTGGCGGAGGGGCGGACATGGGCTCCTGCGGCGTTTCGTCACGGAACAGAGGGCCGCCCGGCCGAGCAGCCCCCCGGTCGTCATCCTGGGCCCCGCCGCTCGCGGGTACGTCGGGCACGATGGGCATGGGCCGAGTCTGCTGTGCGTCAAGCTCATCGTATGCGGGACCCGCCGGGGCAGCCCCCTGGTCAGGCGGTCCCCAGTAGCCGGCAGCCGGCGGGGCCCCCCAGGAAGAGTCGTTCATCAGACCTCGAGCAGCTCGGCTTCCTTGTGCTTGAGCAGCTCGTCAACCTGGGCGACGTACTTCGCCGTGGTGTCGTCGAGCTCCTTCTCGGCGCGGCGGCCCTCGTCCTCGCCGACCTGGCCGTCCTTGACCAGCTTGTCGATCGTTTCCTTGGCCTTGCGGCGCACGGAGCGGATCGAGATCTTCGAGTCCTCCGCCTTGGTCTTGGCGACCTTGATGTACTCCTTGCGGCGGTCCTGCGTGAGCTCGGGGAACACCACCCGGATGATATTTCCGTCGTTGCTCGGGTTCACCCCGAGGTCGGAGTCGCGAATGGCCTGCTCGATGTTACGCAGCGCGCTCTTGTCGAACGGGGTCACCACGGCCATACGCGGCTCGGGCACCGAGAACGAGGCCAGCTGGTTGATCGGGGTCAGGGCACCGTAGTAGTCCGCCACGATCTTGTTGAACATCGCCGGGTGCGCACGACCGGTGCGGATCGCGGCGAAGTCCTCCTTGGCGACCAGGACGGCCTTCTCCATCTTCTCCTCTGCTTCGAGGAGGGTCTCTTCGATCACCACTTGCTCCTGCGTGTCTTGAGTGGGCCCGGTGTGCTTACAGGGCCGGCGGAACCTGCGTCGCGTCTTGCTCCTGCACGGTGTCCGACCGGCAGGGCTTTGTCCATCCCCGTGCGGGGCAGCCCGAGTTCAGGCCCGGGTGCCCTGGTCGCTCACGAGCGTGCCGATCTTCTCACCCTTGACGGCACGCGCGATATTGCCCTCCGTGAGGAGTTCGAAGACAAGGATCGGCAGCGCATTGTCGCGGCAGAGAGTGACGGCGGTGGCATCGGCGACCTTGAGGTCGCGGGTGATCACCTCGCCGTACTCCAGCGCGTCGAACTTCACCGCGTCGGGGTTGGTCTTGGGGTCGGAGTCGTAGACCCCGTCCACGCCGTTCTTGCCCATCAGCAGCGCTTCGGCGTCGATCTCCAGGGCGCGCTGGGCGGCGGTGGTGTCGGTGGAGAAATACGGCATCCCCATGCCGGCGCCGAAGATGACGACACGGCCCTTCTCCAGGTGCCGTACGGCGCGCAGCGGGATGTACGGCTCGGCGACCTGCCCCATGGTGATGGCGGTCTGGACGCGCGAGTCGATGCCCTCCTTCTCCAGGAAGTCCTGGAGGGCCAGGCAGTTCATGACCGTACCGAGCATGCCCATGTAGTCGGAGCGGGCCCGGTCCATGCCGCGCTGCTGGAGTTCGGCGCCGCGGAAGAAGTTTCCTCCGCCGATGACAATGGCGATCTGCGCCCCGTCCCGCACGACGGCGGCGATCTCGCGGGCGATGGCGTGTACGACATCGGGGTCGACGCCGAGCGCTCCCCCGCCGGCGAACGCCTCACCGGACAGTTTCAGCATGAAGCGCCCGGCCTTCTTGCCGGGGTCGCTGTTGTCGTCGGTGGACTGGATGGCGTCCGCGCCCTTGTTCATCGGGATCTCCTCGTGCACATACGAAGAAGGCCATTGCCGGTGGGTCTGTGTCCCTTGCGGCAATGGCCTCCTCGTCAGATCTGCGACCGTCCGGCGCGTGTTCGGCCGGCGGCTGCAGTAGACCCTAGCGGGGTCCACCGTCGATCGCGTACGACTGCGCTGTCCCGGGTGCTCGGCCCCGGGACGGTGACCGGAACGTCAGGCGCCGACGCGGATGCGCGCGAAGCGCTTCAGCGTGACACCGGCCTCGTCCAGGACCTTCCTGACAGACTTCTTGTTGTCCTTCGCGAACGGCTGGTCGAGGAGGGTGACCTCCTTGAAGAAGCCGTTGACGCGCCCCTCGACGATCTTGGGCAGCGCGGCCTCGGGCTTGCCCTCCTCGCGGGAGGTGGCCTCGGCCACACGGCGCTCGTTCTCGACGACGTCGGCCGGAACTTCCTCACGGGTGAGGTACTTCGGCGCGAACGCGGCGATGTGCTGGGCGACGTCCTTGGCGACGGTGGCGGCCGTCGCGGCGTCGACGTTGCCCTTGTCCAGTTCGACCAAAACACCGACCTGCGGCGGGAGGTCGGGCATGGTGCGGTGCATGTATGTGCCGACGAAGCTGCCGTCGCCCTGGAACTGGGCGAAGCGGTCCAGGACGATCTTCTCGCCGAGGTTCGCGTTGGCCTCGTCTACGAAGGCCTGGACGGTCTTGCCGGGCTCGATCTCGGAGGCGCGCAGCGCCTCGATGTCGGCGGGGCCGGTCGCGGCCACGTGGGCGGCCAGCGCGTTGGCGGCGGTCTGGAACTTGTCACCCTTGGCGACGAAGTCCGTCTCGCACTTCAGCTCCAGCAGAACACCGGAGGTGTTGTCGTCGGAGACGAGGGAGACGACAGCGCCGTTCTCGGCACTGCGGCTCTCGCGCTTGGCGACGCCCTTCTGTCCCTTGACGCGAAGCACCTCGACGGCCTTGTCGACATCGCCGTCGGCCTCGACCAAGGCCTTCTTGCAGTCCATCATGCCGGCGCCGGTGAGCTCGCGGAGCTTCTTGACGTCAGCGGCGGTGTAGTTCGCCATGTCTGTGAATCTCTCTCGGAAGTCGAAGATCTACGGGTGGACGGCGGGGGCCGTGGGCCCCCGCCGTCAGCAACCGAACCTTTGAGGTCAGGCCTTGTCGGCGTCCGCGGCCGGAGCCTCGGTGACCTCGGCGGCGGGGGCCTCGGCCGGAGCGGCGACCTCGTCGGCCTGCTCGGCGTCGGCGACCTTCTCCGTCTCGGCGGAGGTCTGGACGTCGGCCGGGGCCTCGGCGGCGTCGGCGGACTTCTCCGCGTCGGCCTTCTTGTCGCCTTCGAGGAGGTCACGCTCCCACTCGGCGAGGGGCTCGCCGGCGGCCTTCTCGCCCGGCTTGGAGTCGCCGGTGGCGGCGCCGGAGCGGGCGATGAGACCCTCGGCGACGGCGTCGGCGATCACGCGGGTGAGCAGGGTGACGGAGCGGATCGCGTCGTCGTTGCCGGGGATCTTGTAGTCGACCTCGTCGGGGTCGCAGTTGGTGTCGAGAATCGCGACGACCGGGATGTGGAGCTTGCGCGCCTCACCGACGGCGATGTGCTCCTTCTTGGTGTCGACGATCCAGACGGCGCTGGGCACCTTCTGCATTTCGCGGATACCACCGAGGGTCTTCTCCAGCTTGGCCTTCTCACGGGAGAGGACCAAGAGCTCCTTCTTGGTGAGGCCGGAGGCGGCCACGTCCTCGAAGTCGATCTGCTCAAGCTCCTTCAGACGCTGAAGGCGCTTGTACACGGTGGAGAAGTTGGTGAGCATGCCGCCCAGCCAGCGCTGGTTGACATACGGCATGCCAACGCGCGTCGCCTGCTCGGCGATGGCCTCCTGGGCCTGCTTCTTCGTACCGACGAACATGATGGAACCGCCGTGGGCGACGGTCTCCTTGACGAACTCGTAGGCGCGGTCGATGTACGACAGCGACTGGAGCAGGTCGATGATGTAGATGCCGTTGCGCTCCGTGAAGATGAAGCGCTTCATCTTCGGGTTCCAACGACGGGTCTGGTGACCGAAGTGGACGCCGCTTTCCAGCAGCTCCCGCATCGTGACGACGGCCATGGCCGTACTCCTTGAGGTACTCGGTTGTCGCGACCACCGGACGGCGGTCACGCCTGACGCCCCGGAACGCTTTGCCACTAGGGACCGAGAAGCGCGGACACCGGCGAAGAGGCCGGCGGCGGGGCGTGCGAAGTCGATCCGGTGACCCGGATCGCCACAGGAAGTGTACGGGACCCGCACAGTGCCCGACGACGGAGTGCGGGGGTGACGGAGATATGCACAATGGCCCGGTTATCCACAGAATCCGAGCATGATCCACTTGAATCGGCCGACTACGGCAGCGTGAACGACATGATCACTGTCGAGGAACTGCACATTCACAGCTCCGCCCGGCCCCGCCGCCGTGGCCGGCGGCGGCTCATCTCGCTCTGCGTCCGCGCTGGCGTCGCCGCGCTCGCGGGAGTGGTGGCGGCCGTCCTGTTCGCCACCTCGTCCGACGCCCTGGCCGCTGACAGCGAAGAGGTCGGCAAGGACGCCGATGCCGGCTCCGAGCCGATCCCGGCCGCTCCCGGCGGCGACACCGCTGCCGCCGCCGATACGGCTCCGGGCGCGGATACGGGCACTGGTATCGAGGGCGTCAGCGGCGACCGGGCCTGGCCGGTCGGACCGCGGCCGACCGTTCTACGGGGGTGGGAGCCGCCCGCCTCGCCGTACGGTCCCGGCCACCGGGGCGTGGACCTCGCCGCCGCTCCGGGCACCGTCATCCGGGCCGCGGCTCCCGGCCGGGTGTCCTTCACCGGCATGGTGGCGGGACGCGGCGTGCTCTCGATCACGCTGACCGGCACCGGGCAGCCGCCTCTGCGTACCACCTACGAGCCGGTGACGGCGGTTGTCGCCGAGGGCGACGAGGTGACGGCGGGCCAGATCGTGGCCGTCCTGGGGCCGGGCCCGTTCCACTGCGAGGGCGGCTGTCTGCACTGGGGCCTGCTGCGGGGCGAGACCTATCTCGACCCGCTGTCCCTGCTTCCCGACCACCTGCTCGACCGCGGCCCGGCACGACTGCTGCCGGTGTTCGGGGTCCCTGAACCGGCGCCCACACACACGCCGGCCGGATCCCGGTCGGCCGTCCTGCCGGACGACGTGGCGCTCATGGCCGAGGAGACCGCCGCAGCCGCCGGAGACGCGCTGCACGCCGCAGCCCTGCTCGCGGCAGCCGCGTGGGTGCGGCAGCGGAGCCGTACGGGGGTCAGGTACCGCGTACACCGTGGAGCACCATGGACACCGCCGCCTCGGCGATCACCACGGGGTCCTCGGCCGCGCCCAACTCGATCCGCCGCACGGCGGCGTCCACAACGCCCTGGAGCAGCATCGCGGCCAGCCTCGGCTGCTCGTGGCCCAATTCACCGAGGGCTTCGACGATCATCGCGATGAGTCCACCGTGCGCCGCTCGGATCTTCTCCCGAGCACCCGCGTCCAGCTCACTGGCGGAGATGGCGACCACGGCGCGGTGGCGGCGATCGCCCACCAGGCTCAACTGCCTGCGGACATACGCTTCGATCTTGCTCTCGGGGGTCGCCGCCTCCGCCATCGCGAATTCGATCTCGGCGGCCCAGACGGGGAAGTCGACAGCGCAGAGCTCTTCGACGACGGCCGCGCGAGACCGGAAGTACTCGTAGACCGACGACCTGGCGAGGCCCGTACGTTCGGCGAGGGCGGGAAAGGTCAGCGCATCCGTGCCGCCTTCGGACAGGAGGGAGCGTGCGGCGTCGAGCAGGGCGCCGCGCTGCATGGTCCGGTGCTCGGCCACGGAGGCCGCTCGAATCCTGGGCACGGACCCACTCTACGGCGGGGACCGCCCGCGCAGGCGGGGCAGTGACGATTCAGCGTCCCGCGTCGGCGAGTTTCGCGCGAAGCTGGAGCACGGACTTCGTGTGGATCTGGCTGACGCGGCTCTCGGTGACCCCGAGAACGTTGCCGATCTCCGCCAGCGTGAGTCCTTCGTAGTAGTAGAGCGTGACCACGGTCTTCTCGCGCTCGGGAAGGGTGTTGATGGCACGGGCGAGCAGTCGGCGCAGCTCGCGGTCCTCGGCGACCTCGACGGGATTGTCGGCCGCCGTGTCCTCCAACGTGTCCATCAGGCTGAGCCGGTCGCCGCCCTCCCCGCCGACATGCAGCAGTTCCTCCAGCGCCACAACGTTGGCCAGCGACAACTGGCTGAAGACCGCGTGCAGTTCCTCGACGGCGATGCCCATCTCGGCGGCCACCTCGGTCTCCGACGGAGTGCGCCGCAACTGCGCCTCCAGCGTGGCGTAGGCACGCTCGACAGCCCTCGCCTTCTGGCGTACGGAGCGCGGAATCCAGTCCAGCGCGCGCAGTTCGTCGATCATCGCGCCGCGGATGCGAGTGATCGCGTAGGTCTCGAACTTGATCGACCGCTCGATGTCGAACTTCTCGATCGCGTCGATGAGCCCGAAGACCCCGGAGGAGACGAAATCCGCCTGCTCGACGTTGGACGGCAGTCCCACACTCACCCGGCCGGCGACGTACTTCACCAGCGGTGAGTAGTGCAGGATCAACTGCTCACGCAGCCGCTCGTTACCCGTGGACTTGTACGACCGCCACAGGGTGTCGAGCGCCGAGGGCGCGGAGGGTCGCACTTCGCCGCGGGCGGCGGGGGGCGCCGGGGGTGGCGCCGCCACGCGGTCGGACCCGGAGGTGTGCTGGGGCATGCGTTGCCTTGAGCCGTTCTGCCGTGAAGTGAGGGGAGGAATGAGGGGAGGTACGTCTGGGCCGGATTCCTGGTGAGCGTAGCGTGACAGGTCGGTCGCGGTGGGCGAGGAGGCAGAGGGAGTGCCTGTCAGGACAGGCGCGGTCGGCCGCCGCCGAGATGTCGCGACCCGGCGCCGACACCGCGCGTATCGGCCGCTGTCGCGCCGTCGGGAGAACTGCGATGGTCATCTGCCTCACCTTTTCACCCGAATGCCCCAGGTCAAGTACCGGCTCGCCGCATACCACCGCCGCTTGTCGTCCGCGGCGTCAACCGCCAGCCGTCACCGCGCCGTTCGACGAACCCGAGCGAGTGAAGTTCGTACAGCTTGGCGAGAGCCTCATCGGCCGTCGTCGCGGTCTGCCGCGCGATGTCCCGCGCACCGAGGGCGCCACGCGCGGGCAGCGCGTCGAGGATCCGTCTGCCGAGAGGATCGAGCAGGTCCCTGGCCACGACGGGGCCGCGTCTGGTGGGTGCGAGATCGCCCATGTCCCCCACCAGCTCGGCCACTTCGGCGGCGTCCGTGACCAGCACGCCTTCGCCGCGCAGCAGTTCGTGCACCCCGGCGGAGAGGCCGCTCGTCGCCGGGCCCGGCACTCCCATGGTGAACCGCCCGAGCCGCAGTGCGCTGCGGGCGGTGACCAGCGAGCCGCTGCGGTACTCGGCCTCCACCACGACCGTCCCCCGGGTGAGTGCGGCGATCACACGGTTACGGAGGACGAACCTGCTACGGGTCGGATGATCGCCGGGCGCCAACTCTCCTACGACCAGGCCCTGTTCTGCGATGCGGCGCACCAGTTCCGCGTGTCCGGGCGGATAGACCACGTCGACGCCGCAGGCGAGGACGGCGACGGTCGCGCCGCCGGAGGCGAGTGCGCCCCGGTGGGCGGCTCCGTCGACCCCGTACGCCGCTCCCGACGTCACCACCCAGCCCCGCTCGGCCAGGCCTGATGCGATGCTCGCCGCCATGTGTGCCCCGTACGGTGTGCAGGCCCTGGCACCGACGACGGCGACGGAGCGCAGGGCCCAGAGCCTCAGATCGGGCCTGCCGCGGACCCACAGCCCGATGGGGCGTGCGGTACCCAGGTCGTCGAGTTGGGTCGGCCACTCCTGGTCGCCGGGGCAGACGAACCGGCCGCCGATCCCCGCGACGACCGACAGGTCGTGCTCGGGGGCGGCTGCCGCCGCGCGGGTCCTGAGGCCGCTGACGCGGCGTGGGCCGATCTCCCCCAGGGCCTCGTCGTCGGTCCTGTCGGCGGAAGTGAGCAGGTCCATCAGCCCTCGGGCGCCGTACTTGCGCAGCCACCGCCCGCCGTTCTCGTCGCCGGGCTCGATCACTCGGGTCAGAGCGGCCCGTGCCAGTCGTTCGTCGGCGCCGATTTCCGTCGTCATGACACGCCCCCGATCGCGGCGCCGGCGCCCCGGGCGATGCCGGTGCGCAGTTCCAGCGCCAGGCCCACGTCCCGACCGTCGGGCCGGTCGCGTCCGGCGAGGTCCGCGACCGTCCACGCGACTCGCAGGACCCGGTCCAGGCCGCGGGCCGTGAGCAGTCCCCGTTCGAGGTCCCGCTCGGCGGCGTCGAGTGCCCCGGGCGCGGTGAGCCAGCGGGTACGCAGTTCATGACCGGGCACTTCGCTGTTGACCGTCCACGGCGTCCCCGCCAGCCGTCCGGCCGACCGCAGCCGGGCCGCCCCGACGCGCTCGGCGACGACCGCCGTCGTCTCACCCCGGCCGCCCCGGCCCATCAGATCGGCGCGGTGCACCGGCTGGACCTCCACCCGCAGATCGACCCGGTCGAGCAGCGGGCCGGACAGTCGCGACTGGTAGCGGCGGATCGCCGAGGGCGGGCACTCGCACCCGGCGCCGTGCAAGGTGTGGCGCCCGCAGGGGCACGGGTTGGCGGCGAGGACCATCAGGAAGCGGGCGGGCAGCCGTACGACTCCGGCGCTGCGCGCGATGACCACCTGCCCCGATTCGAGGGGCTGGCGCAGCGCGTCGAGGGCCTTGCCCGAGAATTCCGGCGCCTCGTCCAGAAAGAGCACACCCTTGTGTGCCAGGGACACCGCTCCCGGTCTCGCCAGCCCGTTGCCGCCTCCTACGAGGGACTGCATGGTCGCCGAGTGATGCGGGGCGCAGTACGGCGCCGTACGTACGAGCGGTTCGCCGGGCGGGAGGATCCCGGCGACCGAGTGCACCGCCGTGACTTCGACGGAGTCCTGCCTCGTCAGCGCCGGCAGCAGTGCGGGCAGCCGCTCGGCCAGCATCGTCTTGCCCGCGCCGGGTGGCCCTTGCAGGAGCAGGTGATGTCCGCCCGCCGCGGCGACCTCCAGGGCGGTGCGGGCTCCCTTCTGTCCCGCCACGTCGGCGAGGTCGGGTCGGTGCGTACCCTGCTGCCCGAAGCCGGGGGCCAGCCCCGTTCCCACCCCGGCGCCGGGCACCATCAGGCCCGCGAGCATGGGATCGGGCCGCCCCTCCTCGGTGACCGTGGGCTCCTCGGGCACCGGTTCACCGGTCAGTACGGCGATGAGCTGGCGCAGGCTCCGTACGCCGAGCACGGACACTCCCGGTACCAGTGACGCCTCGCCCGCTGTCTGCTCCGGCACGACCACCTGGTGGTAGCCGGCCTCGGCCGCCGCGAGAACGGCGGGCAGGATGCCTCGTACCGGACGGACTCTGCCGTCGAGACCCAGTTCTCCGATCAGCACCAGGTCGGCGATGGCCCGCGGTTCGATACGCTCGGCCGCTCCCAGCACGGCGACGGCCACTGCGAGATCGAAACCGGAGCCGCTCTTCGGTACGGAGGCCGGGCTGAGGCCCACCGTGAGCTTCTTCTGCGGCCACTCCGCGCCGGAGTTCACCACAGCTGCCCTGACTCTGTCCCGGCTCTCCACCAGACTCTTGTCGGGCAGCCCGACCAGGGTAAAGGCCGCCACGCCCGGTTCGAGATCCGCCTGGACCTCCACCACCACACCCTCGACACCCACCAGCGCCACCGAACACGCACGCGCGAATCCCATCAGGCCACCCCTCGGGCGTGCTCGACCACAGGAGCGCCGCGTCTGGGCAGCACCACCCCGATCAGGTCGATACGGACGCCGCCCGGGGGCGGCCCGCCGCACATCTCCAGCCAGCAGGCCGCGAGGCGCCTCAGGCGATCCACCTTCACCGGCGTCACCGCCGCCATCGGGTGCTCGAAGGAGCCTTCCCGGCGCGTCTTCACCTCACAGACGACCAGCACGTCCCCGTCGCGGGCCACGATGTCGATCTCGCCCGTCCTGCCGCACCGCCAGTTGCGGTCCAGCACGGTCATCCCGGCCGCTGCCAGCCGCCGTGCGGCCAGTCCTTCGCCGTACCGCCCCAGTGCCCCCGTCGCGTTCATGTCGGCACCACCTCCGGCACCGACTCTGGGGCGAAATCCAGAAGCGGGCGGATCTTGGTGGACAACTCATCGATTGTGGATAACTCCGTCACCCACCAGCGCACCACCAATCACACGGGCCGCAGGTGCCACGCAGACCCCGGTCGTCCCCGGTCGCGCCGCTCCCACCCGCCCCTGCCACTCGTCCCCCGCCGACCCACACCGCCCTCCACCCGCACCGCCCGCGTCGGCCACCTCAGCCGCCCGGCAGCTCCAAATCACTCTTGTTCAGCTCTTCGATGTTCACGTCCTTGAACGTCAGTACCCGCACCTGCTTGACGAACCTGGCCGGCCGGTACATGTCCCAGACCCACGCGTCCGCCATCGAGACCTCGAAGAAGACCTCACCCTGCACCGAGTGCACCTGCATCTCGTAGTCATTGGTGAGATAGAAGCGGCGTTCGGTCTCGATCACGTATTTGAACAGACCGACGACATCGCGGTACTCCCGGTAGAGCTTCAGCTCCATCTCGGTCTCGTACTTCTCGAGGTCCTCGGCGCTCATGGCATGTTCCCCTTCAGCCGTACGTCCCCCTATTGTGCTCCGGCCCCATACGCCCCTAGACGATTTCAGAGGCGAGAACCACCGGTGCACCCGGAGGACCCTCGTCGAGCAGCGTGCGCAGCAGCCCGGCGAGCCTGGTCGGATACACCGTCTCACGCGCCGTCGACAGTTCGGCGGAGGTCCACCACCTCAGCTCCGCGACACTGCGCCGCTCCAGCTCCGTCAGCCCTTCGACGGTGGTCTCGGTCTGCGCCGTACGTGCCAGGAAGTACCACTCGTCCTGGTCCCAGCGCCGCCCGTCGAACGGAAAGGAGCAGGTACGGTGCCAGAGCACCGGCCCGAGCTCGACCTCCCTGATACCGGTCTCCTCGGCCAGTTCGCGCAGGGCGGCCTCCTGCCGCGTCTCGTCGCCCTCCAGGCCGCCGCCGGGCGTGAACCACCAGTCGTTCGCAGGGTCGCCCGGCTCGTACCCACGCATCAGCAGAATTCGGTCGTCCGGGTCGAGCAGTACGACCCGCGAGACCTTCCGCAACGCGTCACCGGACACCGGTCGACACCTCCCCGTCGGTCCGCCCCGTGGGCCCCGTACGCCGCGCCCCGCCGAACCGCCGCACGAACGGCCCGTACGCCGCGCCGCCCAGGATCAGCACTGCCCCGAGGATCACGGAGCCCACCAGCGGTGTCACCGGTCCCGGCTCCGACACCCCGCCCGGCAGCGCCGCGAACGCGCCCGGGCGTTCGACCAGGCCGCCCAGCGGCCACGCGACGGCGTCGATCCGCGCCGTCACCGTCGAGCGCGGCACCGAGCCCTGCCCCTGCTCCTGGAGGTGGACCCGGGAGTCCAGCGACCCGCCGCGTTCGTCGCCGAGGAGGAACAGTTGTCCCTTCGGGACCGTCGCCCCGAAGCCGGTGGTCGAAGCGAGCCCGCCCGGCATCCGCCGCACGTACGGTTCCTCGATCGACTTCCCGTTGATCGTCAGGCGCCCCTTGTCGTCGCAGCAGGCGACCTTGTCGCCCCCGACGCCGACGACCCGCTTCACCATCGGCATGTCGCCCCACTGCGCGTCGTTGAAGACCACGACATCGCCACGCCGCACCTGGTCACCGGATATCCGCTGCGCCAGGACCCGGTCGCCGGCCTTCACGGTCGGATCCATGGAATCCGTCGGCACCGTGTAGGGCTGGTACTCCACCGCTCCCCAGACGAATCCGCCGAGGAAGAGCACACTGCCGACGGCCACGGCCAGCCCCGACAGCACACTGCCGAGGCGGCCGTGGCCGCCGTTCGTACGTCCTGTCCCGCTCATCCCAGCCGTCCCCCGTTCCGGAGAATGATCATCGCCGGATCGGCGATCTGGGACGGCACCCTACCCGTCGGTACGGCCGCCGGTCAGCCTTCGCCTGCGCCAGAACACCAGCGGCAGGGCGCCGGCGACGCCCAGCACGGCAGGAGCCCCCGCCGCCGCGACGGCCGCCGCGTTGAGGCCCCGCTGGTCGAACGTGTCAGGCACGGGAAGCGTCGACAGTCGGTCGAGGGGCCAGGCGATGACGACGGCACGGCCGACGACCTCGTCGGTGGAGACGGTGCCGTGCCCCGGCAGCTCCTGGTGGTAGCGGGAGTCGAGCGAATTCTGCCGGTGGTCGCCCATCACCCAGATCCGGCCGTCGGGCACCGTGATCGGTCCGAACGGCTCGTCGTCACAGGCGCTGTTTCCGGGGTAGATGTACGACTTCTCGTTCAGCGCCTTCCCGTTGACCTGGACACTGCCGCCCTTCTTGCACTCCACCGTGTCGCCGCCGACCGCGATGACCCTTTTGATGAGGTCCTTCTCCTCGGACGACGGCATGAGGCCGATGAAGCTGAGGAACTTCTGCGCCACATTGGGCTCGGGGGCCTGCGTGCTGTCGAGCCAGCCGCCCGGGTCGTGGAAGACCACGACCTCGCCGCGCTCGGGCTCCGCGCCGAACCACGGCGTGAGCTTGTCGACGAGCACCCGGTCGCCCCGTTGCAGGGTGTCCTGCATCGAGTCCGAGGGGATCGAGAACGCCTGCACCAGGAAGGTCTTGATCAGCAGCGCGAGCAGCAGCGCGATACCGATCAGCAGAGGCAGTTCCTTCCAGAAGGAACGCTGCTTCCTCACGTCCGAGGCCCCGTCGTCGTCCGGCTCGCCGTCCGGCCGCTCCACCATCTGGTCCTTCATGTCTGCGGACGCGCCGGCGGATGGGGTCTCCGCGGCGGAACCGGCAGAACCGACGGAAGGCTCGGCGAGTTGCTCGGGCCTGTCCTCGGGCTCACCGTGTCCGGATCGTGCGCCGACGGCCAAATCCCCCACATCCACTCCTCACTCCGTGCAACTGCCCGCTCCGGAGACGGAGCAGGCCCACTACTCCCATAACGAGCGGGAGTTCCGCAGGGGTCGGGAGCAGGATCATTCCGTTCGGATCCTGAGAGGACACACTATTCGACGGGCCGAGCGCCGTGGTCGGTGCGGCGCGCGCATCCGGTACGGAGGCGTACGTCTCCGGCTCCTCCAGGCGCCGCCAGTGGCCCAGCGGCCAGGCGATGACGACGGCCCGTCCGACGACCTCGTCCTCCGAGACGGTGCCGCGGAACTCCTCGTCGAGATGGAAGCGCGAGTCGGCCGAGTTGGACCGATGGTCGCCCATCACGAAGATCCGCCCCGTCGGCACCTTCACCTCGAAGTCGAGCTTCGACGGCGGGTTGCCGGGATTCAGATACGGCTCCGTCAGCGGTACGCCGTTGACGACGATGCGCCCGTCCTTGTCGCAGCACTTCACGGTGTCGCCGCCCACAGCCACGACGCGCTTGATCAGGTCCTGCTCGTCGGCGGACGGCAGCAGTCCGATGAAGGTGAGGGCCTGCTTGACCTGCTTGACGACGACCGGATCGTCCGGGGGGGCCTCGGTCTCGTCCTGGAGCCAGCCACCGGGGTCCTTGAAGACCACGACGTCGCCACGCTCGGGGCGGGAACCGAACCAGGGCGTCAGCTTGTCCACGAGCACCCGGTCGTCGATCCGGATCGTCTGCTCCATGGAGCCGGAGGGGATCACGAAAGCCTGGACGAGGAAGGTCTTGAGCACGAGGGCGATCAGCAGCGCCACGGTGATCAGGAGCGGGATCTCCGTCACCGCGGAGCGGCGACGGCGCCGTTTCACCCTGCGTGCGAGCCTGCGCCGCTCCGCGCGCCCCGGCAGGGCGCGTTCCGCGGTGGGTCTGGTGCCTGTCGGCAGCCGGGTGTCGGCCCGGTGGCCCCCGGGCCGTCCTCGGTTACCCATGGGCGCCGTCCGGATCTCGTACGTCCCAGAAGGCGTCGGTGGGCTCCAGCGAAGCCCAGCGACCCAGCGGCCAGCCGATCCAGTCCACCCGCCCGATGACCTTGCCGACGGGCACCGTGCCACCGCCGGGCTGCCCCAAGTGGTCACGTGAGTCGCGGGAGTTGCTGCGGTGGTCGCCCATCACCCAGAGGGTTCCGGAGGGTACGACGATGTCGAAGGGCGCGCTGGACGGCACGTCGCCGAAGTGCACGTACCGCTCGTCGATCGCCCGGCCGTTCACCTCGACCTTGCCCCCCTTGTCGCAGCAGACCACCCGGTCGCCCCCCACGCCGACGACACGCTTCACGAAGTCGGTCTCGGCAGGCTCGGCGAGACCGAGGGCCGCCGCCGCCCCGTGTGCGAGCCCGGCGAGGGGGTTCTCCCGCGCGGGCTCCTGGACGAAGGACCCGGTGCCGTCGAAGACGACCACATCACCGCGTTGCGGTTCGGTACCGAAACGGTACGCCAACTTGTTGACCAGCACCCGGTCCCCGACCTGGAGGCCCGGCTCCATGGAGCCGCTGGGGATCAGGAAGGGCTGCACGACAAAGGCGCTGAACAGCAGGAGAGCGGCCGTGCCGAGTACGCCCAGCGTCGCGGCCCGGCGCCACGACAGGGTTCGCAGAAATTCGGGGAATCGCGCCATACGCACGGAGCGCGACCCCTCTTCCTTCCCTGTGGCGGGTGTGGAAGAGGGGTCGCGCTCCAAGTGCTGTGGTTCGGTGTCCATCGGGCTCAGAGCCTATCCGGCCGTGCGGTGGCACCGTGCGCGAGTTCGAGCCTGAGCTCAGTTGTCGCGCTTCTCCTTGATCTTCGCGGCCTTGCCGCGCAGCTCACGGAGGTAGTAGAGCTTGGCGCGACGTACGTCACCACGGCTCACGAGCTCGATCTTCTCGAAGATCGGGCTGTGCACCGGGAAGGTACGCTCGACGCCGACGGAGAAGGAGACCTTGCGGACCGTGAAGGTCTCACGGACGCCCGAACCCTGCCGGCGGATGACAACACCCTTGAACTGCTGGATACGGGAGCGGTTGCCCTCGATGACCCGTACGTGGACGTTCACGGTGTCGCCGGGACGGAACGCGGGGAGGTCGCTGCGCAGCGACGCCGAGTCGACGGTGTCGAGCAGGTGAGCCATGATGATCTGCTTCCTCGCTGATGCCACAGGTCATCAACGGAATGTCGAAAGGAAAATTCGGAGCGCCGTTCGCGTCGGGTGGGCGTCGTTCCCCCTGTGGCAGGGGCGCGCACCGGACGTACGGCAGCGGCTCATTCTTCCACGGCCTCGGGCCTGCGCCAAAATCGGCCACCGGGCTCCGGGGCCCAGCCCATGATGGAAAGCAGCTCGCGGTCCTTCTTGTCGAAGGCCGCGGCGTCACAACGCTCGATCATGTCGGGCCTGTTGAGAGCTGTACGCCGGAAAGCCTCGTCCCGCCGCCAGCGCGCGATCCTGCCGTGATGACCGCTGAGCAGAGTGTCCGGAATGGTGCGCCCGCGCCATTCCGGGGGTTTCGTATAGACCGGGCCTTCCAGCAGGTCGGCCATAGCTCCGGGGGCGAACGAGTCGTCCCGATGGGACTCGGCGTTGCCCAGGACGCCGGGCAGCAGCCGTGCGACGGCCTCCATGATGACCAGTACGGCCGCCTCGCCGCCGGCCAGGACGTAGTCGCCGATGGACACCTCGTACACGGGCATCCGAGTCGCGTACTCGTCAACGACGCGGCGGTCGATGCCCTCGTACCGGGCCGGCGCGAAGACCAGCCAGGGCCGCTCGGAGAGCTCGACGGCGAGCTCCTGGGTGAAAGGGCGCCCGCTGGGGGTGGGAACGACCAGGACAGGCGCGTGTGCGCCCGTCTCGTAGCCGTTCGCGATCGTCTCGTCCAGGGCGTCGCCCCAGGGGCCGGTCTTCATGACCACGCTGGGGCCGCCGCCGTAGGGGGTGTCGTCGACCGTGTTGCGCCGGTCGTACGTCCACTCCCGGAGGTCGTGCGCGTGGACGTCGAGGCGGCCACGCGCACGTGCCTTGCCGACGAGGGACACGTTCAGCGGTTCGAGGTACTCGGGGAAGATCGTGATCACGTCCGCCCGGAGTGTGGTGGTGGATTGCGTCATGACGAATCACCCTTCCCCGCACCGTCGGGGCCACCGCCATCCGCGCCGTCGGGGCTGTCGGCACCGTCGGTGGCGGCGGCGACGACCGCGCCGTCGTCGATGAGGCCGGGGGGCGGGTCGATCACGGCCCGCTGCTCCACCAGGTCGATCTCGGTCACGATCTCCTCGACGAAGGGGATCATGACCTCGGTGCCGTCGGGCCGCTCCACGATGAACAGATCCTGCGACGGGAGGTGGGTGATCTCGGTGATCCGGCCGACCTCCGTGCCGTCGCCCAGGACGACGTCCAGATCCATGAGTTGGTGGTCGTAGTACTCATCCGGGTCCTCCGGCATGTCCTGCGGGTCCACCTCGGCGATGAGCAGGGTGTTGCGCAGGGCCTCGGCGCCCGTACGGTCGCTCACCCCCGCGAAGCGCAGCAGCAGCCTGCCGCTGTGCACCCGGCCGGTCTCGATCGTCAGGGGGCCCGTGGAGGCCGGTTCGGTGGCAAGTACGGCTCCGGGGCCGAGCCGCAGCTCGGGCTCGTCCGTACGCACCTCGACGGTCACCTCGCCCTTGATGCCGTGGGCACGGCCGATCCGCGCGACTACCAACTGCACTTGCACACGCCCCTGTTCTTCAACATCTTCAACGTCTTCAACTTCTGCGGCTTCTCCGGCATCGGCGCGTCGGCGGAGCGACCCCGCGGCGTTCCGCGTCCGTGCCTCGAAGACGGCAAAGACCGGGGAGGGCCATGGCCCTCCCCGGTCTTTGCCGGTTCACAACTCTGTCAGCGGACCTGGTCCACGTCGACGAGGTCGACGCGGATGCCACGGCCGCCGATCGCGCCCACGACGGTGCGCAGGGCGCGTGCGGTGCGGCCGTTGCGGCCGATCACCTTACCGAGGTCGTCGGGATGGACCCGTACCTCGAGCACACGGCCGCGGCGCAGGGTGCGCGAGGCGACCTGCACATCGTCCGGGTTGTCGACGATGCCCTTCACGAGGTGCTCGAGAGCCTCCTCGAGCATGCTCAGGCCTCGGTCGGCTCAGCGGCGGGCGCCGAAGCAGCGGCGTCGGCGTCGTCCGCCTTCTTGTCCGCCTTCTTCGCCTTCGGGGTGATGGCGTCACCCTTGGGCTCGTCGCCGTCCTTGGTGAGCGCCTCGAAGAGGGCACGCTTGTCGGCCTTCGGCTCCGGCTGGAGCAGCGGCGCCGGCGCGGGCAGGCCCTTGTGCGCCTGCCAGTCGCCCGTGAGCTTGAGGATCGCGAGAACCGGCTCGGTCGGCTGGGCGCCGACGGACAGCCAGTAACGCGCACGGTCCGAGTCGACCTCGATACGCGACGGGTTCTGCACCGGGTGGTACAGGCCGATCTCCTCGATCGCCCGGCCATCACGGCGGGTGCGGGAGTCGGCGACGATGATGCGGTAGTGAGGCGAACGGATCTTGCCCAGACGCTTCAACTTGATCTTGACTGCCACGGAAGTGGTCTCTCCTGGATCTTGACGTGGTTGGGCACATCGACATGCCGCGTGGGGTTGCGGTACTCGTGTGCCCGATGGACGCGTCAGCCGGAGGAGAGAGGGGTCCTGTGCGACTGTCGAGTACAGCTGGCCATTGTGCCACACGCCTGAGGCGCGCCGCGCCCCGCCCGACCGGGGCAGCTCCTGACGAGGGGCGGCTCCGGGGCCGGGCGGACAAACGGTGGTGCTCAGCTCGCAGCGGCGACCACTTCCGGAATGCGGAACGGCTTGCCACAGCCGCCGCAGACGATCGGGGCCTGGGCGAGGACCGACGGAACGACGCGCACGTTGCGGCCGCAGTCGCAGACCGCCTTCACGCGCACCCCGCCGCCCGACGAGCCGTGCCGCGCGGCGGGGCCGCGGAAGCTGCGCTCGGTGTCGGACGTCGTCGCGACCGTGTGCGCCGCGAGGGCGCGCTGGAGCCGCTCGATGGTGGGGCGGTAGCGCCGTCTCGCCTCGGGGTTGAGTGATACCAGGGAGAAGCCGCTGCTGGGATGCGGCTCCTCGGAATGGTCCAGGCCCAACTCCTCGGCGATCGCAAGGAATCGGCGGTTGTGGTAGCGGCCGGCTCGGGAGGTGTCTCGGACCCCCCGGGCGGCGGCGATGCCATGGACTGCCTCGTGAAGCAGTCGTTCGAAGGAGAGCTCGGCGCCGCAGGCGGACGACGATTCTCCGATCAGGGACTCTGGCGCGGCAAGATCGGGCAGCTCGGTGTGGTGCCGCTGAATCTCGGCCCACGCCTGCGCCAGCTCTGCGGCGAGAACAGGTGGTGTCGTGCTCACGTCGTGAACAACGAGCCTGGACCCTCCCGGGTTCCATTCCGGGGCATCCCAAATATTTTGCACGTACCCGTCAGTTGCCATTGATGCGTCCTGACGAGGGCGGGTGCGTAGATCTGCGGAGAAGCCTCGCTTCTCGCCACAAGGCGGTACGTAGTGTCGGCTACGTCTGGACGCGTAGGAGAAATACGTACACCAGACCGAAGCCACACATGCCGACGACTACTCGGGCGATCGCGCCGATGCCGTCGCCGCCCAGGCCTCTCCGGACGGGCGGGACCACAAGAACGACATTATCGGGCGCGCCGCCGATCCCCGGCATCGGCCCCGGTCGGGGCGGGGCGCGCGCAATCACCCGATACCGGTTCCGGCGGTGGGGAGTTGAGAGATCCCACCCCGGCGGCCTCACCCTTTCGGCCCAGTCTCCGCCGATGCCCCTCGGTAACCCCCGTGCACCGTTCCGCCTTGCCCGCGCGGGCTGTGCGCGGGGCCGCACGGGCGGCCTTCGGGGCGCGGCCAGGGGCGATTCGGCGGAGGCTCGCACCGTAGGCGGACAACGTCCGGTGAGGGCGATTCTCCGTGCGCCGGGGCGTACGACCGGAGCACGCAAGGATTGCCCGCGCACCACTGGACGCGGGCACGGATGCGGAGTTCCCTGGCATACGGGGAACGAAGGCGCGCACGTACACGGGGGCTGTCAATCAGGGCACAAGGACTCTCGCCGGATTGGGGCGCTATCAATGACTCGTACGCTCGTCCAGCACCACCAGCAGCAGGTGAACGCCGCGTCGACGGATCCTTCTACGGAGGCGGGCGGGCGCGCCCGTGACTGGGCCGAGATCCAGGAACGGATGCTGGTGCCGCTCTACGAGGCGGTGTACGAGCGCCTGGAGGTCGGCCCCGGCACCCGGCTGCTGGGCCTCGGCTGCGGCTCGGGCCTCGCGCTGCTGATCGCGACCGCCAGGGGCGCCCATGTCACCGGCGTGGACGCCGACAAGGAACGCGTCGCGCTGGCTCGCGAGCGGCTCGTCGACGACGCGCGCCCCATGGCCCACGCGGCACCGTCTTCGGCGCCCGGGAGGTCCGCGGACGGCTCCTGGGGGATGTTCGGCGGCCGGGCGCGGGCGCGCGTGCTGACCGGCGGCGCCACCGCGACCGCTGCCGTCGAGACGGAGCGCCCTTCCTACGACGTGATCACGGCTTTCCAGCCCATAGGTGTCGCCACCGGCGATTCGGACGGGCTCGGACCGGCGCTGGCGGAGGCGGTGCCCATGGCGGACCGCGGCACCCCGGTGGTGCTCGCCGGCTGGGGACCGCCGGAGCGCTGCGCGACGTCCGCCGTCATGCGGGTCGCGGGGCGACTGACCGACCGGCTGCGCAAGGGCGGTGGCTACCGTGCGCCGCGCAGGGACGACCTGGAGGACGTGGCGGCGCGTGCGGGGCTGAAGCCGGACGGGTCGGGGCGGGTGTCCTGCCCGTTCGGCTACGCGGGGATGGAGAGCGCGCTGCGCGGGCTGCTGTCGACCGGAGTGTTCGACGCGGCGGTGCGGGCGACGGACCAGTCCCAGGTGGAGAAGGAGATAGCGGAGGCGCTGCACCCGCATGTCCGGCGCGACGGCACCGTATGGATGCCCAACGTCTTCCGCTACCTGATCGCACGCACGCCCTGACGACGGCCCGTACGGTGCGCCGCCGACCGCCCTTCGCACCGAGGGCAGCGGGACAGTACAGAGCGGACGGACCGAAACAGACCTGACGCGGATGGGGAAGCCGGGAGTCCCTTGTCAGTATCCAGAATCCTGGTTACTGTCCCTTCTGTGACCGGCTTCGACGAACGCTTTCTGACCCGCAACGGCCTCGCCGCCCGGCAGCTCGCCGTTCTGCTGCTCAACCACGAGCCGGACACCCGCCTGCCCCGTGTCCGCGACTTCGCCGAAGAACTGGGCGTCGGCAACGGCACGGTCCAGGCCGCGCTCCAACTCCTGGAGACCGCGGGCGCGATCCGCACGACCGCACGCGGCCATCTCGGCACGTTCCTCGTCCACTCCGACCGCTCGGTCCTCTGGCGACTCTCGGGGCTCGGCACCCTCCTGGCGGCCATGCCGCTGCCCTACTCCCACCGATACGAAGGCCTGGCCACCGGACTGCGCGCCGCGTTCGAGCAGGCCGGGGCGCCTTTCGCGATCACGTTCATGCGCGGCGCCGGGGCCCGCACCACCGCGCTGATCGAGGGCAAGGTCGACCTGGTGGTTCTCTCGCGCTTCGCCGCCGACCGGCTGATCGAGGAGCGCCCCGTGGAACTCGTCGCGGACCTCGGACCCGCGACGTACGTGGGGGCGCACGGGCTGCTGCTGCGCCACGGCGCGGCTCTGGAGACGAAGGGGCTGCGCGTCGCCGTCGACCACGCCTCCGAGGACCAACGCATACTCGCGGAACGGGTCTTCGCCGGACGCACGGACATCAGATGGGTCGAGGCGTCGTACATGCAGCTGCGCGATCTGTTCGCGCACGACCGTGTCGACGCCACCCTGTGGAACCTCGACGAGGTGCAGGACCGGCTCGGCGCCGGCGTGGACGTGCTGCCGCTGGGCGACGAGGTCACCCGCGACCTGTCGCTGCGCAACTCGCGCGCCGCGATCATCGGCAGGACCGAGGGGGCGAAGGCGCTCGACGCCGTACGCGACTCGCTCGACCTGTCGGTCATCACGGCCTGCCAGGCCGAGGTGCTGCGAGGTGAGCGGGCACCGTCGTACTGACCCCGCCACGCCCCGCACCGTCCGGTGCGGGGCCACCCTCCCCCCGCACCGCGAAAAAGAAGCGGCCGAGCCTCTGCTCAAAATCCAGAATCCTGGTTACTGTCGTATTGAAGGGACGAAGGGAACACCATGGACGACCAACTCGCCCTCCGCATCCAGCTGTTCCGCGAGAGCGGCCAGGTCCGGCCCGAGATCGCCGCGTTCGTGACGGCCGAACTGGACGCCCTGGGCACCGAGGGCCGCACCGTCACCGAGGAGACCGCGGGCACACTCACCAGTCACCTCATGATGGCGCTCACCAGGTTGCTCAACGGCGAGCCGATCGCGGAATTCCCCACCGACTCGGAGATCACCGCCGAACTCGCGGGGCACCCGGACGCGGTGGCCCGGGCCCGCGCCGTCTCCGTACGCGCGGCCGCCGAACTCGGCGCGCCCCTCCCCGACTCCGAGATCAACTTCCTCGGACTGCACCTCGCCCTGCTCGACCAGAACTCGCCTCCACGGCGCGAGACATGAGAAGGAACCAGCCATGACGAAGATCCTCACCGGTGGCGTCGGCAAGGCCGAGGTCACGGAGACCGTGAAGAAGCTCGGCCTCGACGGCATCGAGATCACTGTCTCCAACGACATGGACGCCGCGATGAAAATCCGCGGCGGCCAGGCCGACTACTTCCTCGGCACCTGCCACACCGGCGCCGGCGCCTCCCTCGGCGTCCTCGTCGGACTGCTCGGCAAGCCCGCCTGCCACACCTTCGGCCGCTCCGTCCCCACGGAGGACCAGGTGAACGCCCTGCTGGCGGAAGGCAAGAAGGTCTTCGGCTTCGCCATCGACCAGATCGACGTGATCGCCCCGCTCATGGCCCGCGCCATCGCCGCCCGCGGCTGACGGCCCCGTATGAGCCCGGAAGGGCTTGACAGACCGCGTAAGACCCCGCGCCGGGCCCAAGACCCCGCCGGGCACTGAGGAGTGAATCCCGTGAACAGCGTCCTCGCAGCGAGCTCGACGAACCTCGACTTCTCGCTGGCACAGCAACTGACCGTGATAGCGCTGTGTGCGCTGACCGCGTTCATCTCCCATATGGCACTGGCCGTCTTCAACGACGGCGTACGCCCGTTCATGCTCGACTTCATCCAGGGGCGGTCGACGCGCAACGCCACCACCGCCGTGTCCTTCGGCCTTTCGGCCGGCTTCATCTTCGGTCTGGGCGCCCCGATGGCGCTGTCCACCGGCGTGCTCAACCCGTGGCTGGTCTTCCTGCCCACCGACATCCTGGGCATCCTGTCGCCCAAGAAGTGGATCGCTCCGCTGCTGGGCGGCGCGTGGGGCGCCGTCGTCGTGTTCGGCCTCAACGGGGCCAACAACGTCGCGCACGACCTGCCCGTGGACTTCCTGACCGCGCTCCAGCAGATGTCGACGCCGATCCTGTTCCTGTTCACGCTGTTTCCGGTGCTCGCCATCACCAAGCAGTTCGGGCGGCTACGGGGTGGGATAGCCGCGGTCGTCGAGCTGGCCCTTGTCGTGATCACGATGAAGGTCTGGCCCGATGTCTTCCCCGGCTCCATCGCCATGGCGGTCGGCGTCCTGACGCTCATCGGCTTCGCCGTCAACAAGGACCTGGCGCAGCGGAGGCTGGACCGGGCCGAGGCGGCGAAGGCTGTCGCGGCGGGCGAGGTGCCCCCGGAGGGGAAGGACGGGGCGGCGGACGACGCGGACAATCCGATGGCCTCGCTCTTCAGCGCGAGCGCGCTGCGACTGCGCCGCCACCTGCCGCTCTTCATGCTGCTCGGGGCGGGCGTCTGCGTGCTCGCCCAGTCGCATGTGTTCGGCGGCGGGGAGGCGACGAGCTTCCTGATCGCCAAGGGCGACTACGCGGAGGCCGCCCAGGTGGACTTCTACCGGGCGTTCGGCTTCCTACCGCTGATCGCTACCACCGCGCTCGCCTCCGGCGCGTACGGCATCGCGGGCTTCACCTTCGTCTACCCCATCGGCTACCTCATGCCGAACCCGTTCCTCGCCGCCGTCGTCGGCGCGGCGGTCTTCGCCATCGAGGTGCTGGCGCTCTCCGCCATCGGCAAGGTCCTCGGGAAGCTGCCGAGTGTGCGTGACTCCTCCGAGCACCTGCGCAGCGCGATCGGCGACGCGTTGGGGCTCGCGATCCTCTTCGGTTCGCTGATGGCCGCCAACGTCATGGGAGGGGGCCTCGGCATTCTCATCGTGGGCGGGCTCTACCTGCTCAACGAGTCGATGGGGCGCCCCGTGGTGCGGATGGCGGCGGCGCCCGCCGCGGTCATCGTCGGCGGCGTACTGCTGAACGTCCTCTACTGGCTGGACCTGTTCACTCCGATCAAGGGATAAGGGGCGCTCCGGGACCCACCGCGGCGAACACGCACCCCACAGGAAGGCCCCCGCACCATGCAGCAGTACTCCGACCAGGCGCTCCGACCAGGCGATCTGCGCACCGTCACCGGCCCGTTGCCCACCTCCGCCGTACGCGGGCCGGCGCTCGCCCACGAGCACCTGGTCCTCGACCTCGACCGTGCCGGGGAGGGCGCGGCGGTTCTCCACGTGGACCGGCACGGGGCAGCCGTCACCACGGAACTGGCGGCCTTGCGCGAGGAGTACGGTCTCGGCCTGGTCGTCGAGCTGACCTGCCGCGGCATGGGCCGCTCACCGCAGGCCCTGGCGCGGATCTCCGCGGAGTCCGGGGTGCCGGTGGTGGCCGCCACGGGCTGGTACTACGAACCGTTCCACCCGGCGGAGCTCGACGGGGCGAGCGTCGAGGAGCTGACCGCGACGCTCGTACGTGAGAGCGACGACGGATTCGGCGACACCGGAATCCGGCCGGGCGTACTCGGTGAGATCGGCAGCCACGGCGACATGCCGACCGAGCCCGAGAGCCGCGCGCTGCTGGCCTCGGCGCGCGCCGCCGTCGCCACCGGCCTGTCGGTCGCCACCCACGCCCAGCTCGGCCGCGGCGGCCTCGCCCAGCTGGAACTGCTCACCGGGGCAGGTCTGTCACCGCACCGCGTCTCGGTGGGCCACCAGGACCTTCTTGACGCCCCGGCGGTGCACCGTGAGCTGGCGGCGAGCGGCGCGTACGTCGCCTTCGACACCGTCGGCAAGGAGAGCTACCAGAGCGACACCACGCGGCTGCGCCTCCTGCTCGCGCTGGTGGAGGCCGGCCATGCCGACCGGGTACTGCTCAGCTGCGACATCTCCCGACACGCCTATCTTCGGTCGGAGGGCGGCCAGGGGTACGGGCATCTCTTCCGGTCGTTCCTGCCCCGGGTGCGCGCGGCCGGTGTGGACGAGAACCTGATCGACCTGATGACACGGCGCAATCCGCTGCGGTTCCTGACCGGCGCGGACCCGAAGGAGAACTGAGATGTCCGCACAACTGCCGCGCACCTTTCCCCTGGCGACGATCCCGCTGGACGACGCGGTCCGGATGCAGTTCCGGCTGCTGGAGTGCACCGCCGCGCGTTTCGAGGGTCAGCAGCTCTTCGAGGCGGACGCGGGTGTGGTGCCGGGCCTGGGCCGGCCCCGTACCACCGCGCGGGTCGAATCGGTGCTGGCCGACTTCTTCGGCGCCGAGGACGCCGCGCTGGTGCAGGGCGCGGGCACGGGCGCCATCCGGGCGGCGCTCCAGGGCGCCGTCGGGCCCGGCGATCCGCTGCTGATCCACCGGGCGCCGGTCTACCGCACGACCGCGGTGACACTGCGCGGGCTCGGAGTCCGCACCGTCGAGACGGACTTCAACGATGACGCGGCGCTCCGCCGGGCCCTGGACTCGGGGGAATCCGGGTGGGCGTACGTCCAGCACAGCCGGCAACGGCTCACGGACTCGTACGACGCGGGAGACGTTCTCGCGGCCTGCCGCAGCACGGGGGTGCGCACGATCGTGGACGACAACTACGCGGTAATGCGCGCCCCGTTGTCGGGAGTTGAGCTGGGCGCCGACGCCTCGTGCTTCTCGCTCTTCAAACTGCACGGACCCGAAGGGGTCGGCGCCGTCGTCGGGGCGGCCGACCTCGTGGAGCGCGTGCGTGCCGACAACTACTCGGGCGGCGGCCAGGTACAGGGGCACCAGGCACTCGACGCGTTGCGCGCCCTCGCCCACGTCCCCGTGATGTGGGCCGTCCAGTCACAGGTCGGCGCGGAGATCGCCGACCGCCTCGCCGCCGGCGAGGTGCCCGGAGTGGCGGAGGTACGGATCGCCAACACCCAGGACCGCTGTCTGCTCGTACGCCTGGACCGCCCCGTCGCGCGTCAACTGCCCACCGCGGCGGCGCGGTACGGCGCCGCGCCGTACCCCGTAGGCTCCAACTCCCGCTACGAGATCGCCCCGCTCTTCTACCGCATGTCCAGCTCGTCCCTCGACGACGCTCCGGAACTCGCCGACCGGACGGTGCGGATCAACCCCATGCGGGCCGGGGCCGATCTGGTGATCGAGATCCTCCGCCGTTCGCTGCACGACCTGAAGGACTGACCGTGTTCCTGGACGCTGTCCTGGCCCGCAACCCCGCGCTCGTCGATGTGGCGGTCTCGCTGCACCGCTCCGGCGCCATCCCACCCGACACGTACGTGGTCGACGCCGACACCGTGGAGGCCAACGCCGCTCTGCTGGCCGGTGAGGCCGAACGGCTCGGCCTCTCGCTCTGGTTCGTGGTCAAGCAGATCGGCCGCAATCCGGCGCTGATCCGGGCGATCGCCCGGCACATCCCCCGGTTCGCGGCGATCGAGCCGTACGAGGCGCGGCTGCTGCACGACGCGGGGGCACGCGCCGGCAACCTCGGCCATCTCGTACAGATCCCGCCCCGTCAGCTGCCCGAGATGCTCGGCTGGCGGCCGGAGACGGTCACCGTCTTCGACCTCGCCAACGCCCGCGCCGTCTCGGACGCCGCCCGGCGGCTCGGCCTCGTCCAGGACGTTCTCGTGCGTCTTGAGGGCACCGACAAGGTCTACCCGGGGCAGGAGGGCGGCGTACCGCTCGCCGGCCTCGACGGCTTCGCGGCGGCGGCGGAGGCCTTGCCGGGCATCAGGCTCTCGGGCGTCACCGCGTTCCCCTGCGTCCTGTGCGATCCGTTGACCGGCGCGCCGACACCCACGCAGAACTTTCAACTCGCGATCACGGCGCGCGAGTTGCTGGCGGCGCGCGGACACGAAGGGCTGAGGCTCAGCGCGCCCAGTGCCACATCCATGGCCTCCCTCCCCCTCCTCGCCGAGATGGGCGCCACGCACGGCGAGCCGGGCCACGCCCTCACCGGGACGACCCCGCTGCACGCGGTCGACCACCAGCAGCCCGAACGCCCCGCCTACGTGTACGTCAGCGAGGTCGCCCACACGCTCGCCGACGGACGGCCCGCGATCCACGGCGGGGGCTTCTACCCGCGCGCACACATCCGCGACGCCCTGCTGCCGCGCACCGGGCTGCGCCTGCCCGTGCAGGACGCTCCGCCGGAGAACATCGACTACTACCGGCTGCTCCAACGCCCCACCCACGCCGCGGACGTTGAGGTCGGGGACACCGCCGTACTCGCCTTCCGCACCCAGATCTTCGTCACCCGCTCGACCGTCGCGGTCGTCGCCGGGCTCTCCACCGGAGAACCCCGGCTGACCGGCCTGTACGACGCCCAGGGGCGGGCCCGGTAAGGAGTCAGAGCCATGAGCACGACCGTGATCGTCGTCATCGACGGGTTCGGTGTCGGCCCGATGCCGGACGCGGGGTCGCTACGGCCCGGCGATCTCACCGCCGACACCTGCGGGCATGTCCTCGACCACTGCCGCGCGTCGCTGGGCCGGCCGCTCCGGCTGCCCGCGCTCGGGGCGCTGGGCCTCGGCCTCGTCCATCCGCACCCTGATCTCGCGCGGCGGACCGCCCGCCCCGTCGCCGCGGGCCGGGCAGCCCTCGGCTACCCCGGCGCCGACACCTTCGCCGGTCATCAGACCATGATGGGCGCGGACTTCAGCCGGGTGACGGTGGCCCCGTTCGCCGGGCATCTGGACGAGGTGAGCGGCGCGCTGAAGTCCGCAGGGCACCTTGTCGAGCCGCTGCGGGGGCAGCCGCTTCTGCTCGTCGACGGCGCCGTACTGGTCCACGACAATCTGGAGGCCGACCCCGGCATCAACTGGAACGCCTCCGGGCGCCTGGACGACATGTCCTTCGACGGGATCCTGGCCATCGCCCGCACGGTACGGGCGGTCGCGCCGGTCGCCCGCGTGATCGCCGTCGGCGGCCACGCGGACGGGGCGCTCGCCACGTACGTACGAGCCGGTGACGGCGGCACCGTGGGCCTGGACACCCCGGCCACCGGCTTCTACCGCAACGGCGGCCTCCAGGTGCGGCATCTGGGCGTGGACCTCGACCACACCGGGCAACTGCCCGACGTCGCCGCCCGTGCGGGCGTCCCGGTCACCCTCGTCGGCAAGGCGGCCGACATCCTGGCGTGCGAGGCAGCGGTACGGCGCCCCGCCGTCGCGACGGGGGAAGTGCTGGAGCACACGCTGGCGGCGGTACGGGGCGGGCGGGGCGGACTCGTCGTCGCGAACGTCCAGGAGACCGATCTCGCGGGCCACCAGCAGGACACGGGGCGCTACGGAAGCGTCCTGGAGCAGGTCGACGTGGGGCTCGCCGAGCTGACGGGGCTGCTCACGACGCCGGGTGACCGTCTGATCGTCACGGCGGACCACGGCAACGATCCGACGATCGGCCACGCGTACCACACACGCGAGTACGTCCCCGTCCTGATCCATCGCCCGGACGCCACGGGGATCGAACTCCTCCCGGACGCCGCCACCTTGGCGGACGTGGGGGCGACGGCCGCGGCGGCCCTGGGACTGGACGTGGACGCCCTCACAACGGGAACGACGCTGCTCGGTCGGTAGTCCGGCCGCACGCGGTGACCGCGGCAAGTGCCGCGCCGTGGCCGGGCGCCGCGTCACGTGGCGGCCGGAGCCACCGCGCAGGCCGACCCCGCCACCACGTCACCGTGCCTCCGGCCGAAGCGGGGCCTCAGCCCCAGCCTCAGCCCATGAACTTCTTGAATTCGTCGGGCAGTTCGAAGTTCTTGTCCGCCTCGGCCGCCGGCAGGCCGAACGCCCCGCCCGCCTGCGCCGCCTCCTCGCGCCGTACCGCGGCGGCCTGCTCCTCGGCCTTGCGCTTCATCGGGTTGCCGGAGCGCCGCTTCCCCTTGGCCTGCTTCTGCTGCTTCTTCTGCCTGCCGGGCCCGCCGCCCGAGCCCGGGGCGCCCGGCATTCCCGGCATCCCGCCGCCCTGCGCCATCTTCGACATCATCTTGCGGGCCTCGAAGAACCTCTCCACCAGGCTCTTCACGGCGCTGACCTCGACGCCCGAACCCTTGGCGATGCGTGCCCGGCGTGAGCCGTTGATGATGGTCGGTTCGTGCCGCTCGCCCGGCGTCATGGACTTGATGATCGCGGCGGTACGGTCGACGTCCCGCTCGTCGATGTTGCTGATCTGGTCCTTCATCTGCGCCATGCCGGGCAGCATCCCGAGCAGCTTCGAGATGGAGCCCATCTTCCGGACCTGTTCCATCTGCGCCAGGAAGTCGTCGAGCGTGAACTCCTTGGGCCCCTTCGCCAGCTTCTGGGCCATCTTCTCGGCCTCGGCCTGGCTGAAGGTCTGCTCGGCCTTCTCGATGAGGCTGAGCATGTCGCCCATGTCGAGGATGCGCGACGCCATGCGGTCCGGGTGGAACGCGTCGAACTCGTCCAGCTTCTCGCCGTTGGAGGCGAACATGATCTGCTTGCCGGTGACGTGCGCGATGGAGAGCGCGGCGCCGCCGCGGGCGTCGCCGTCGAGCTTGGACAGCACGACGCCGTCGAAGCCGACGCCGTCACGGAAGGCCTCCGCG
Source organism: Streptomyces sp. NBC_01508 (assembly GCF_045040315.1). Taxonomy (NCBI): domain Bacteria; kingdom Bacillati; phylum Actinomycetota; class Actinomycetes; order Kitasatosporales; family Streptomycetaceae; genus Streptomyces; species Streptomyces sp. NBC_01508. Next base: position 2,087,588 of record NZ_CP109419.1, read on the forward strand.
GTGTTGACCGCGTCCTGGCCGATCATCGCGTCGACGACGAACAGGACCTCGTCGGGGCTGACGGCGTCGCGGATGTCCGCGGCCTGCCGCATCAGTTCCTCGTCGATGCCGAGGCGACCGGCGGTGTCGACGATGACGACGTCGTGGACCCTGTCCTTCGCGTACTTGATCGAGTCCTCGGCGACCTTGACCGGGTCGCCGACGCCGTTGCCGGGCTCGGGGGCGTACACCGAGACGCCCGCGCGTTCGGCGACGACGGAGAGCTGGTTGACGGCGTTGGGGCGCTGGAGGTCACAGGCGACCAGCAGCGGGGAGTGACCCTGGCCCTTGAGCCAGAGGCCCAGCTTGCCCGCGAGGGTCGTCTTGCCCGCGCCCTGGAGACCCGCGAGCATGATCACGGTCGGGGGCTGCTTGGCGAAGCGCAGGCGTCGCGTCTCGCCGCCGAGAATGCCTACGAGCTCCTCATTGACGATCTTGATGATCTGCTGGCTGGGGTTGAGCGCCCGCGAGACCTCCTCACCGCGCGACCGCTCCTTGACCTTCGCGGTGAAGTCGCGGACCACGGGGAGCGCGACGTCCGCCTCGAGGAGCGCGATGCGGATCTCGCGTGCGGTGGCGTCGATGTCCGCCTCGGACAGTCGCCCCTTGCCGCGGAGGGTTTTGAAAGTCGCTGAGAGGCGATCGGAGAGGGTATCGAACACGGCGCTCGTAGGTCCTCAGGGGTCGGGGGCAGAGTGGATTGCTCTCCAGGGTATCCGGCCGGGCGAACACGGAGGGCGCTGCCCGGTGGGAATGCCCCTACGGGGCCCTCGCACGCGGCGTCGTTCCGCCCCGTACGGCGCCGTTCCCGCCACCCCCCGGTCACCTGCGCAGGGCCTCCTCCACCATCTTCGCGACCGTCGTCGCCTCGCCTTCCGTCAGGAGGGCGCCGTCGGCGCGGGTGACGTACACGGTGTCCACGGCGTTCGCGCCCAGCGTCGAGACGTGCGCGCTGCGGACCCGTACCGCCGCGTCCTCCAGCGCCCGCCCGATGCGGTGCAGCAGACCGGGGGCGTCCTGCGCGCGTACTTCTATGACGGTGGCGAGGTCCGAACTGCCCGGCACCACCGTCACCCGGGGCGGCGGTGCCTGTGTACCGCGCCGTCGGGGGTAGGCGGCCTCGCGCTCCGCGAGCCGGGACCGGATGTCGAGCGAGCCGTCCAGGGCGCGTACGAGGTCGGCGCGCAGCCGCGTCGCCTGAGGCAGGGAGCCGTACGCCGCCGCGACCCGCCAGCTCAGCAGCAGGACGTCGGAGACCTCGCCGAGCGCCGTGGGCAGTTCGACGGTGCGCAGATCGGCTGCCCGCACGGTGAGCCGGTGCAGCGCGAGGACCCCGGCGGCGGCCGGCAGGACGCCGGGGCGGTCGGGAAGGGCGATGAGCAGTTCGACGCCGACCGGCTCGGGTTCGTCGTCCTCCTGGGGAGGCTCCGGCTGGGCGTGCAGGGACAGGACGGGGCCGCCGGTGCGCAGCGCCTCGACGGCGAGGCGTTCTTGTTCCGCGCTGGTCACCACGGGGCGGGGGACGGCGGGCGCCCTGCCCTCGAGGGCGGCGGCGACCCGGCCGACGAGGTCCGTGACGAGCGATCCGCGCCAGGTGGACCAGGCGGCGGGCCCGGTGGCGAGGGCGTCCGCCTCGGTGAGCGCGTGGAGCAGTTCGAGGGTGGACAGCGAGTCGACCTTCTCGGCGACGGCGCTGACGGTCGCCGGGTCGTCCAGGTCGCGCCGGGTGGCCGTCTCGACGAGCAGCAGATGGTGGCGTACGAGTGCGGCGACGACGTCCGCGTCGGCGCGGTCGAAGCCGATCCGCAGGGCGACGGAGCGCGCGACGGGCTCGCCGGCCACGGAGTGGTCGCCCGGCATGCCCTTGCCGATGTCGTGGAGCAGGGCGGCGACCAGGAGCAGGTCGGGGCGGCTCACGCGCCGGGCCAGCGCGGACGCCTCGACCGCCGTCTCGACGAGGTGGCGGTCCACGGTCCAGGTGTGCACGGCGTTGCGCTGGGGCCGGCAACGTACGTGCTCCCACTCGGGGATGAGGCGCGTGATGAGGCCTTCGGCCTCCAACGCCTCCCAGACGGCGACGGTCGGCTCCCCCGCGCCGAGCAGCGTGACGAACTCCTCACGTGCCGCCGCTGGCCACGGCACGGGCAGCGGGCGCGCGGCGGCGAGCCGTCGGACGACGTACGGCGAGATCGGCAGCCCGGACTGGGCGGCGGCGGCAGCGGCGCGCAGGGGCAGGACGGCGTCGCGTTCCACGCGCGCCGTCCTGGCGAGTACGGCCTCGCCGTCCTGCTCCACGACGCCTTCGGCGAGCGGTGTCCGCTCCGGGGCGGGCCTGCTGCCGCCGAGGAGGGCGCGGAGGCGGGGGCGGGCGGCGCGGGAGCGCAGGACGCGGTTGACCTCGCGCCAGGTGACGTCGCAGGCGTACGACACGGTGCGCGCCGCTTCGTAGACCTGTCGCAGGAGTTCGTCGGCGTCGCCGACGCCGAGGTCCGCAGCGACGCCGTCCTGCTCCTGGAGGGCGAGCCGGTCGGTGGCCCGGCCGGTCGTCAGGTGCAGGGCGTCACGTACGTCGAGGAGCGCGCGACGGGCGTCGGCCAGCCCCTCTCGGGGGGCGTCGGCCAGCCAGGACGCGGCGACGGCGCGCAGCGCGGTGGCGTCCCTGAGCCCGCCCCGCGCCTCCTTGATGTCGGGTTCGAGGAGGAACTGGAGCTCGCCCCCGCGCTCCGCGCGTTCGCGGCAGAGTTCGTCGAGTTCGGGAAGGCGCCTGGGGGCCTGGTTGCGCCAGTCGGCGAGTACGGCGGTGCGCAGGGCGGCGGTGGGCGCCGGGTCACCGACGATGTGCCGGGCGTCGAGGAGTCCGAGTTGCACCTTCAGGTCCTGGCCGGCGGTCTTGCGGGCCTCGGCGGTCGTACGTACGGAGTGGTCGAGGGCGAGACCGAGGTCCCACACCGGGTACCAGACGCGGTCCGCGAGCGCGGCGATGGCCGCGGCGTCGGAGCTGCCGTCGTGCAGGAGGAGCAGGTCGAGATCGCTGCGGGGCGACAGTTCGCCACGTCCGTAGCCGCCGACGGCGACGAGGGCGGCGCCCTGGACGCCGGCCGCGCGGGCCGCGGCGGTGAACAGCGCGTGCAGCCAGTCGTCCGTGAGCCGGGCCAGGGCGGCCCTGCGCGGTGGCCCGGACCGTGTCTTCTCGTGAAGCAGGCGCAGCCGGGCCGCCGCGTAGCCGCTGGGTTCCGAGTCCGGTTGTCCGGTGGTCTGTTCAGGAGTGGTCACCCGGCAGGTCCCGTCTTTCGGCGGGCGTCCCGCGTGCGGGACGCCCGGTTTCGCTGCGCGTCCGGCTCTCCGAGCGCGCTCGGTGTCTCAACTCGCGCGACGTTGTCGCGAGTTGGGCGCCGACTCGCGCCCCGTGCCCGGAGACGCGAGCGGCGCCGGGCGCACCTCTTGGCGGAGTGCGCCCGGCGCCGGAGCGTGCCCGCTCACCGAGCACGCGCCGGCATCGGACCGGGTCCGGTGTCAGAGAGCGTCGGGGCCGCGTTCCCCCGTACGGACCCGGACCGCCGTGTCCACCGGCACGCTCCACACCTTGCCATCGCCGATCTTGCCCGTCCTGGCGGCCTTCACGACGACCTCGATGAGCTGCGCGGCGTCGCCGTCCTCGACCAGCACCTCGATGCGGATCTTCGGTACGAGGTCAACGGTGTACTCGGCGCCCCGGTAGACCTCGGTGTGGCCGCGCTGCCGGCCGTAGCCGCTTGCTTCCGTGACCGTCAGACCCTGGACGCCGAAGGCCTGAAGGGCCTCCTTGATCTCGTCCAGTCGGTGTGGCTTGACGACTGCGGTGATGAGCTTCATACGTCCACCTTCTTGTTCTGCGTCGCGGCGGCGAGGTCCTTGTCCGGAGCGGTCACACTGCTTCGGCCCGAGGGCGAGCCTCCCACCGCGCTGAAGTCGTAGGCGGATTCGGCGTGGAAGGCCATGTCCACACCGCTGGTCTCGTCGTCCTCGGAGGCCCGGAAGCCGATGGTGGCATCGACGATCTTGGCCAGGATCCAGGAGACCACGAAGGAGTACGCCATCACCGAGAAGGCGCCGACCGCCTGCTTGCCGAGCTGCGAGAAGCCGCCGACGCCGTCGATGGCGAGGACGCCGACGAGCAGGGTGCCGATGACGCCGCCGACGAGGTGGACGCCGACCACGTCGAGCGAGTCGTCGTAGCCCAGCTTGTACTTGAGGCTGACGGCCCACGAGCAGGCCGCGCCGGCGACGACGCCGATGAGCAGCGCGCCGAACGGGTTGACGGCCGCGCCGGACGGGGTGATCGCCACCAGACCGGCGATGGCTCCTGAGGCCGCGCCGAGTGTGGTGAACGCGCCGTGCCTGATGCGTTCGTAGATGAGCCAGCCGAGCATGGCCGCGGCGGTGGCGATCTGCGTGTTGAAGGCCATGGTCGCGGCCGTGCCGTTGGCGGCGAGGGCGGAGCCGGCGTTGAAGCCGAACCAGCCGAACCACAGCAGCGCGGCGCCGAGAACCACCAGCGGCAGGCTGTGCGGCCGCATCGGGTCCTTCTTGAACCCGATGCGCTTGCCGACGACAAGGACCGCGGCGAGTGCTCCGACACCGGCGTTGATGTGGACCGCCGTGCCACCGGCGAAGTCGATCACTTCCAGCTTGAAGAGCCAGCCGTCGGCCTGCCACACCCAGTGCGCGACCGGGAAGTAGACGACGGTGACCCACAGGCCGATGAACAGCGCCCAGGCACTGAACTTGACGCGGTCGGCGAGTGCGCCGCTCATCAGCGCCGGGGTCAGTACGGCGAACATGAGCTGGAACAGGGCGAAGGCGTAGACGGGGATTCCCTCGTCGCCGCCCGTGAGCGTCTCGGCGGTGATGCCCTTCAGACCGATGTGGTCGAAGTTGCCGAGCAGTCCTCCACCGATGTCGTCACCGAAGGTGAGCGAGTACCCGTAGAGCACCCACAGCACGCTGACGATGCCGAGCGAGATGAAGGACATCATGAGCATGTTCAGGGCGCTCTTCACCCGGACCATGCCGCCGTAGAAGAAGGCCAGGCCGGGCGTCATCAGCATGACGAGCGCGGCACTGATCAATACGAATGCGGTATCTGCGCCATTCAAGGCCGGCGTCTCCTCGTGGGTGGGAAATACGGCCCGTGCGGATGCTCTTACTTCTGTGGGCCGACTAGTGGTGAGGAGATTGACGTGGGGTGATTTCGGTCGATGCCGCCCGATGTTTCACGCCAGTGACGAAGTGGTCCAAGGTGTTACGCCTGGATGAACTGCCGTGTCGCACGGTGCGGTGATGGCAGAATCCGGCCGCGGCACCCACCCAGGTGACCCGGCGTGGGGAAGCGTGTCGGGTCGTACGGGGGAGGGTGAGCGCCACTGCCGGACACCGAGAGGCGCCCGGGGGACGCGCGAGAATCCCGCCGGCGCGGGAACGGCGCGGGGGAACCCTACGAGGCGTTCCACGGGCCCCTCAGACGGCTTCTGCGGCCTCCGGAAGCTCCTCGGTGAGTTGCTCGGTGAGCTGGCTGATCTCGGAGACGTCCCCGAAGTCCCTGGTGGCTGTGGACACCGTCTTGCGCAGTCGCGTGTTGACGCGCTCGGAGCGCACCTTCTTGGCGATGCCCAGCGCTTCCTTGATCAGTGGCGTGGACCGCTCGGGCTCCCTCTTAAGGAGGTGGACGGTGGCCATCCCGACGAGGTTCAGCGCGTACGACCGCTGGTGCTCGTCGTCCTTCTCGAAAAGCTGGACGGCGCGCTCCATGACGGGTTCGGCGAGCGAGGCGTACGTCGGGCTGCGCCCGGCCACGTAGGCCAGGTCTCGGTAGGAGTGCGCGTTCTCCCCGTTGAGCTCCGCCTCGGAGAAGAACCGGATCCAGTCGGGCTCCGGTTCGCCGTCGTCCCCCGCGTCGGCGAAGGTGTTCTCCGCCATCCGCACCGCCCGCTTGCACTTGCCGGGCTGGCCCATGTTGGCGTAGGCCCGTGCCTCCATCGCGTACAGCATGGACTGCGTACGGGCCGTGGCGCAGTCCCTGCTGCCGTACTGCGCGAGGTGGATCAGCTCCAAGGCGTCGTCGGGGCGGCCGACATGGATCATCTGACGACTCATGGAGGACAGGACGTACGACCCGAGGGCCTTGTCCCCCGCCTCCTTGGCTGCGTGCAGGGCCAGGACGAAGTACTTCTGGGCGTTGGGCTGGAGGCCCACGTCGTAGCTCATCCAGCCTGCCAGCTCGGACAGTTCGGCCGCGCACCGGAACAACCGCCGCGCGGTGACGTCGCACTGGGGCTCCTGGAGCAGGTCCGTCACCTCGTGGAGCTGCCCCACGACCGCCTTGCGGCGCAGCCCGCCGCCGCACTGCGCGTCCCACTGGCGGAACATCACCGTGGTGGACTCCAGGAGGTCCAGCTCGGGCGTGGAGAGCTTGGAGGGGCGGCGCACCGTGGCCGCGCCCGCGCCGTCCTGGTCGGCCGGTGAGGTGGGCACCAGCCAGCGCTGCATCGGTTCGATGAGGGCCGGTCCGGCGGCGAGCGCGAGCGACGTCCCAAGGAAGCCGCGTCGGGCCAGCATCAGGTCACTGCGCGAGAACTCGCTGATCAGGGAGACGGTCTGGGGTCCCGCCCAGGGCAGATCGACGCCGGACACCGAGGGCGACTGGTGCGCGGAGCGCAGTCCGAGGTCCTCGACCGCGACAACGGTGCCGAAGCGCTCCGAGAACAGCTCCGAGAGGATGCGCGGGATGGGCTCCCGCGGCTGTTCGCCGTCAAGCCAGCGGCGTACCCGCGAGGTGTCCGTGCTGATGTGGTGAGCGCCCATCTGGCGCGCTCTGCGGTTGACTTGGCGCGCGAGTTCGCCCTTGGACCAGCCGCTGCGCCTGAACCACGAACTCAACTGCTCGTTCGAGCGCTTGCCGGTAGCCGTACCGTCTGCGCCGCTGCCGACCACTGGAACGCCCCCATCCGCTGAAGCCCTGTCGCGCGAACTTCTACCAGAATGCCGTCAGTTACGGTCGTCTGTCCGGAGGTCGCGCTCCTTCGAACAGGAAACCGAGTTGCCCGCGGCATAACCACGAACGTGTGACTTCCCATCGTTCGCATACTCAAAGTAATCCTACGATCACCCCTCCCGCGAGGGGGATTCCGTAAACGCCACCATTCGCCACCCCTTCGAATGAACTCGCCTGCGGCCAGGCGCGATTCACTTGGCGGACGACGATCAGGAACAGGCGGAGAGGTGCACGCGGGGGCGCACGGAGGCGGACTCACCACCCCCCGGGTGCCGCCTCGCGCCACCGGAACGTGCACGAAGGAGGCGGGACGCCGACGGAGGGTCACAACGGGGCTCCGCATCGTAACTACCGACAAGTTCGACCTGTTGGAGAGGGCATGGGCTTCACGATCGGCGGAATCCGGGAGATGCGGTCCGGTTCACGGCGCCGCGGCCGCACCATCGAGTGCACGACGGTGGCCGAGTACACAGGACTCTGGGGCTGGGACGTAGTCCCCGGCGCACGGGCCGCGGCGGGCCGCTGCTCCTGCGGCGCCGCCGGATGCCGCGCACCGGGCGCGCATCCGCTGGACCCCGCGCTGGAAGTCCCCGCCGGCGCCACGTTGGACGATGCGGCCAAGGCCTGGTCCAAGACCCCCGGAGCGGCCGTACTGCTGCCCGTGGGGCGCACCTTCGACATCATCGACGTCGCCGAACCGGCGGGTTGTCGCGCCCTGGTCAGGCTGGAGCGGATGGGGCTGCCGCTGGGCCCCGTCGCCGCCACACCGACGGGGCGGGCGCACTTCTTCGTCGCGCCGGGCGCCGCCGCCGAACTGCCCAACCTGCTCTACCGGATGGGCTGGGACGACGCCGGTCTCGATCTGCGCTGTCTCGGCGCGGGCGACCATGTCACCGCCCCACCGTCCGACCTCGGCGGCCTCGGGCCCGTCCGCTGGCTCCGGCCGCCGGCCCTGGACACGGCGGCGGACCCGCCGCAGGCGCGGCTGCTGCTCGGCACCCTGGCGTACGTCTGCCACCGCTCGTCCGTCTGCGACTGAGCCCCGGCCAACGGCCTCCGCCCGCCGCAGCGCCCCTGGCCGCAGCGCCCCTGGCCGCACCGGCCCGACCGCACCGGCCCGACCGCGCCGCGTCGCCTCCGTACGAAGGGCCCCACCGCGTGCGCACCACGCGGAAGGGCCCTTTCTTCGTACGTACGGCGCCCCGTACGACGCGCCTGTCAGCCGTCGATCAGCGCGTCCACGAACGCCTCCGGCTCGAACGGCGCCAGGTCGTCAGGACCCTCACCCAGCCCGATCAGCTTGACCGGCACGCCCAGCTCGCGCTGGACCGCGATCACGATGCCGCCCTTGGCCGTACCGTCCAGCTTGGTCAGCACGATGCCGGTGACATCCACGACCTCGGCGAACACCCGCGCCTGCACGAGGCCGTTCTGCCCCGTCGTCGCGTCCAGGACCAGCAGTACCTCGTCCAGCGGACCGTGCTTCTCCACCACACGCTTGACCTTGCCGAGCTCGTCCATCAGCCCGGTCTTGGTGTGCAGCCGCCCCGCCGTGTCGATGAGGACGACATCGGCCCCCTCGGCGATGCCCTCCTTGACGGCGTCGAACGCGACGGACGCCGGGTCGCCACCCTCGGGACCCCGCACCGTACGCGCGCCCACCCGCTCGCCCCACGTCTGGAGCTGATCGGCGGCGGCGGCGCGGAACGTGTCGGCGGCGCCGAGCACGACCGACCTGCCGTCGGCCACCAGCACCCGGGCCAGCTTGCCCGTCGTCGTGGTCTTGCCGGTGCCGTTGACACCGACGACCATCACGACGCCCGGCGTGTCCAGACCACTCTCGGTCTTCACGGCGCGGTCGAAGTCCGTACGCAGCAGGACGAGCAGTTCCTCGCGCAGCAGCGCCCGCAGCTCGTCGGGAGTACGCGTACCGAGTACCCTGACCCGCTCACGCAGCCGCTCCACCAGCTCCTGCGTGGGCGCGACACCGACGTCGGCGGTGAGCAGGGTGTCCTCGATCTCCTCCCACGTCTCCTCGTCGAGGTGCTCGCGCGACAGCAGCGTGAGCAGCCCCTTGCCGAGGGTGTTCTGCGAGCGGGCGAGCCGGGCCCGCAGCCTGACCAGACGGCCCGCCGACGGTTCCGGGATCTCGATCTCGACCACGGACGGGGCGCCCACGACCGGGTCCTCGACGGCGGGCGGCGTCGCGGTCGCGTCGGCCGCGCCGGGGAGGCCCACCTCCTCGATGGTGCGGCGGGATTCCTCCCGTGGCGGCCCCGCCTCGTCGCCGACGTGCGGCTCGGCGGGCGGGGTCGTGATGGTCGGCGTGCTCGACGGTGCCGAGGGCGGCAGCTGCTTCTTCCTACGGCTGCTGACCACGAGCCCGCTGATCACACCGACAGCGACCAGGGCGATGACTACGGCAAGAATGACGATGTCCACCACGTCATCTTCGCAGGCGGTGGGCGGCTTCGGCCGATGGGGAGATTTCGGGCCCCGACGGGGCGGCGATCCGGGGCCCGGGGCCGGTCAGCCCATCTCCTCCAGCGCCTTGCCCTTGGTCTCGGGAACCCACTTCAGGATGAAGAAGATCGAGACCAGGGCGAAGGCGGAGTAGATCACGTACGCCCCCGAGAGATCCCAGTCCGACAGGGTCGGAAACGAGACCGTGATGGCCCAGTTGGCGATCCACTGTGCCGACGCGGCGACGCCGAGCGCGGCGGCCCGGATCCGGCCGGGGAACATCTCACCGAGCAGCACCCAGACGACGACGCCCCACGACAGCGCGAAGAAGAGCACGAAGGAATGGGCGGCGACGAGCGCCACGGTGCCCTGGGTGTTGGGGATCGAGATGTTGCTGCCGCTGCCGCTCTTGTACGAGAACGCCCAGGCGGCCAGGGCCAGCGACACCGTCATGCCGGCGGAGCCGATCAGCAGCAGCGGCCGGCGGCCGATCCGGTCGACGAAGATCATCGCGATGACGGTGCCGATGATGTTGATGATCGACGTGGTGAACGAGTAGAAGAACGAGCTGGTGGGATCGATGCCGACGGACTGCCACAGCGACGCGCTGTAGTAGAAGATCACGTTGATGCCGACGAGTTGCTGGAGCGCGGAGAGGCCGATGCCGATCCAGACGACCGGCAGGAAGCCGACCCTGCCGAGGAGGTCCTTGAACGTCGGCTTGTGCTCCTTACGGAGGTTGACCTCGATCTCCCGCACTCGCGCGTCCAGGTCGACGTTCTTGTCCTCGACCTCGGCGAGCACGCCCTTGGCCGCGTCGTTCCTGCCGACGGAGATCAGGAAACGGGGCGACTCGGGGATCGCGAGGGAGAGCAGGCCGTAGAGGACCGCCGGGACGACCATGACGCCGAGCATCCACTGCCAGGCCTCCAGGCCGGCGATCTTGCCTCGCTGGTCGCCGTCGGCGATGTTCAGGATGCCGAAGTTCACCAGCTGCGAGAGGGCGATGCCGAGGACGATCGCCGCCTGCTGGAACGAGGCGAGCCGGCCCCGGTACGCGGGCGGCGACACCTCCGCGATGTACGCGGGGCCGATGACGGAGGCCATACCGATGGCGAACCCGCCGATGACCCGCCACATGGCGAGGTCCCAGAGCGCGAACGGCAGCGCCGAGCCGACGGCGCTGATGGTGAACAGCACGGAGGAGATCTGCATGCAGCGGATACGGCCGATCCGGTCGGCGATCCGGCCCGCCGTAGCGGCGCCGATGGCGCAGCCGATCAGCGCGGCGGCGATCACCTGGGCCAGTGCCGCGGAGCCGATGTCGAAGCGCTCCCTGATGGCCTGGACGGCGCCGTTGATGACGGAGCTGTCGTAGCCGAAGAGGAAGCCGCCCATGGCGGCTGCCGCCGTGATGAAGATGACGTGGCCGAGGTGCTCCGGGTGGGCCTGTCGGCCACCGGACTGCGGCGACTGCGCTGTGCTCGTCACATGGGCTCCTGTGGCTGCCCGGAGGATGCGCCGGGCATGGGTGGAAAGCCCTTCCAGTGGGGCACAGCTCCGTCCGGCCCACCACCTGACGGTCGCCGTTCAGCCGCAGGTGACGGCGCGCGTTTCGACGGCCCCTCAGTGGAGGCGCTGGCTGATCACCTTGGAGACTCCGTCGCCCTGCATCGAGACGCCGTACAGCGCGTCGGCGACCTCCATCGTGCGCTTCTGATGCGTGATCACGATCAGCTGCGAACTCTCCTGGAGTTCCTGCATGATCCGGATCAGCCGCTGGAGGTTGGTGTCGTCCAGCGCGGCCTCGACCTCGTCCATCACGTAGAACGGGCTCGGCCTCGCCTTGAAGATCGACACCAGCAGCGCCACGGCGGTCAGCGACCGCTCACCGCCCGACAGCAGCGACAGCCGCTTGACCTTCTTGCCGGGCGGCCGGGCCTCGACGTCCACACCGCTGGTGAGCATGTTGTCGGGATCCGTAAGGATGAGGCGTCCCTCGCCCCCGGGGAAGAGCCGTGAGAAGACGCCCTCGAACTGAAGGGCCGTGTCCCGGTACGCCTCCGTGAAGACCTGCTCGACCCGCTCGTCGACCTCCTTGACCACCTGGAGGAGATCGATACGGGTCTTCTTGAGATCTTCGAGCTGCTCGGAGAGGAACTTGTGCCGCTCCTCCAGCGCCGCGAACTCCTCCAGGGCGAGCGGATTCACCTTCCCGAGTTGCTGATACGCCCGTTCGGCCGACCGGAGCCGCTTCTCCTGCTCGCCCCGTACGTACGGCCGGGGCTGATTGCGCGGGTCCTCGGGGTCCTCCGGCAACTCCTCGCCCTCGGCGGGCAGGGACGGCGGTACGAGCTGGTCCGGGCCGTACTCGGTGATGAGGCCGGCCGGCTCGACGCCCAGCTCCTCCAGGGCCTTCGCCTCCAACTGCTCGATCCTCATCCGCTTCTCGGCGCCCAGGACCTCGCCCCGGTGCACCGAGTCGGTGAGCTTGTCGAGTTCGTTCTTGAGATCGCGCCCCTGGTTCCGCTCCGCGACGAGTTCCTGTTCGCGACCCGCCTTGGCCGCCTCGGCCGCCGTGCGCTCCTCGTCGGCGCGTACGACCGACACCTCCACGTGCGCCAGCAGCTGCCGGGCGCCGGAGGCGACGGCCCCGGCGACGGCGGCCTCGTGGCGCAGTCCGGCCCGCCGCTGCTCGGCGCGTGCCCGTGCCTCGCGCTCGGCGCGGGCGCCCCGGTCGAGCGAGTCCGCACGGCCCGCCAGTCCCTTGACGCGCTCCTCGTGGGTACGGACCTGGAGGCGGGCCTCCATCTCGGTCTGCCGGGCGTTGGCCCCGTCGGCGGCGAGCCTGTCCCGTACGGACGTGTCCGGCTCCTCCTCGGCGGGTGCCTCCTCGGCGACGAGCAGGCGCTCCGCCAGTTCCTCCGACTCCTCGGTGGCCCGGTCCAGCGCGTCCTGGGCCTTCGCGGCGGCTGTCGAGGTCCGCTCGGCCTCGCCTGCGGCGCCCCTGGCCTGGCCGGCGAGCCGCCCCAACTGGCCGGACACGGCGGACTTCTCGCGGTCGGCGGCCCGCCGCCGCTCCCCCAACTCCTCGACGAGCGCGGCGCATTCGGTACGGCGGCCGGTCGCCCCGCGCTGCGTCTCGGCCAGTTCGTCGCACCGTACGGCGAGTTCGGCCAGCTCGGCCGCCGCCTCGTCGACGGATGCCCGTACTTCGAGCAGGCTGGGCGCCCCGGCGGAGCCGCCGTGCGCGAAGTGCGCGCCGAGAAGGTCGCCCTCCGCCGTCACGGCGGTCAGGCCGCGATGCGCGGCGACAAGCTCCTCCGCGTCCTCCAGGGTGCCGACGACGACCATGTCCCGGACGAGGCGTCGTACGGCGCCCATGAGCGCGTCAGGACCCTGTACGAGGTCGACGACGCGGGGGACCGCCAGGTCGGTGACGGCCGCGGCGTGTACGGGGCGGGTGTGGGCGGCCCCGTCGGCACCGGCGCCCTCCACGACCGCGGGAGCGTCGCGTGCCCCGTCCCGGTGACCGGGCACGGCCCCGGACGGGGCGCGGGCGTCACCATCCTGGCGCGGCCCCGCTCCCGCAGGGCTTTCGACGCCCCGCGCGCCGTCGCCGCCGGGCGCCCCGCCGCCCTGTCCGGGCACGCCCGGCGCCGTAACGGAGCCGGCCCCCTCGGCCGGGGCGCCGTCGCCGGTTCCGCCCGGCCGCGCCGCCTGCCCCGGTACGCAGGCGGCCCGCGCGGGCGGTTCACCGCCGAGCAGCAGGGAGGCCCGGCCCGCGTCCTCGTTACGCAGGAGGCGGATCGCCTCCGCCGCCGCCACCGCGTCGGTCACCGCGATCGCGTCGGCCGCCGCGCCGAGCGCCGCCGCCACCGGGACCTCGAAGCCCGGTGTGACGGCGAGCAGTTCGGCGGCGGGGCCCAACAGGCCGGCGAGCCGGTCCCGCGCGCCCAGGAGCGCACCGGTGCCGTCCTTGCGGCGCAGCCCGAGGGCGAGCGCGTCGTGGCGGGCGGAGAGGGCGGCACGTTCACGTTCGGCGGCCGTGGCCGCCTCTCGCGCCGCCGTCAGCGCGCCCTCCGCGTCGCCCAGCGCCCGCTTGGCCTCGTCGTGCCGCTCGCCCAGTTCGTGGTCGTCGGCGTCCAGGCCGTCGACCTCGGCCTTGAGTTGTTCGTACTCCTCCTGGGCGGCGACGGCGCGCTCCCGCGCCCCGTCGCGGGCCTCGGCGAGTCGACCGATCTCGGCCTGCGCCGACGCGGCGCGGCTACGGGCGGCGTTCACCTGCCCGTTCAGCCGGGCAAGTCCCTCCCGCCGGTCGGCGATGGCGCGCGCCACGTCCTTGAGACGGCGCTCCTCCGCGGCGAGGTCACGCTCAAGGTCGGAACGGTGCGCGACGGTGTCCTCCAGCGCGCGCTCCGCCGCTTCGAGCGCGGCCTCCAGTTCCGCCTCCTGCTCACGGATGCGGGCGGCCTCACGCTCCATGTCCTCCGGCTCCCGCCCGTGCCGTTCGTCCTCGGGCGTGGCGGTGGCGCTCTTCACCCGGGCGTCGGCCAGCGAGATGGTGCCCCGGACCCGCTCGGCCAGCTGGGAGAGTTCGTACCAGGTCTGCTGCGCGCGCTGAAGTCTCGGCGCCAGCCGCCGTACCTCGTCCTCCAGCTCCGCCTCGCGCGCCAGCGCGTTCCTCAGCCGGAGTTCCGCCTCCTCCCTGCGCTGCTTGAGCGCCGCATCGTCGGCAACCTCCGTACGGAGGGCGTCGCGCAGCTTCACGAGATCGTCGGCGAGCAGTCGCAGCCGCGCGTCGCGCAGGTCTGCCTGAATGACGGCGGCCCGCCGCGCCACCGCGGCCTGTCGCCCCAACGGCTTGAGCTGTCGCCGCAGTTCGTCGGTCAGATCCTGCACTCGCGCGAGGTTGGCCTGCATCGCGTCCAGCTTCCGCAGCGCTTTCTCCTTGCGCTTACGGTGCTTCAGGACGCCCGCGGCCTCTTCGATGAATGCCCTGCGCCCCATCGGATCGGCGTGCAGGACGGAATCGAGTTGTCCCTGGCCGACGATGACATGCATCTCGCGGCCGATACCGGAGTCGGAAAGCAGTTCCTGGATGTCGAGCAGCCGACAGGTGTCTCCATTGAGCTGGTATTCGCTGCCGCCGTTGCGGAACATGATCCGCGTAATGGTGACTTCGGCGTAGTCGATGGGCAGCGCGCCGTCGGAATTGTCGATGGTGAGGGAGACTTCGGCGCGCCCGAGTGGCGGCCGTCCGGTCGTCCCGGCGAAGATCACGTCTTCCATCTTGCCGCCGCGCAGCGACTTTGCCCCCTGCTCCCCCATGACCCAGGAAAGCGCGTCCACGACATTGGACTTGCCCGAGCCGTTCGGACCCACGACGCAGGTGATGCCGGGTTCGAACCGCAGCGTCGTGGCGGAGGCGAAGGATTTGAACCCGCGCAGGGTCATGGCCTTGAGGTGCACGCCGCCGGACTCTACCTTCCTCACATCACCCGACGGCGGTTTCACCGCTGAATGAGGGGGGCACATCAGACGTGAGAAGAACCGTTTCGCGGTGGGGGGAAAGAAAGAAGGGACGCCGAAGCGTCCCTTGCATGTTCTCGCGAGAGTGTTTCTCACCTGGCCCCGACGGGGGCTGCTGTCAGGTGAGCGCCGGCTCCGCCTGGGGTACATCGAGGTCGATGCCGTCGAACGGCGAATCGCCATGGTGCTGTGCGGCGGCAGCGCTCAACGCGTCATTCTCGGACTGGATCCGTACAAGCTCGGATTCGAGGTCCTGGACGCGCTGCTGAAGCCGTCGCATCTCGGCGAGGAGTCGCGGGTCAGAACCGCCGACGTAACCGAGAAGCGCCTTTGCCATGATGGATGGGCCTCCACACTGAGTGACCGACCGAAGCGGTGTGGGTCGTGAGGGATTTCCGCACCCGCGCTGCCTGGCAGCGGTTCCGCACTGTGATTCTTACTGCCAAACAGCCAAGGTGCGCGGGGCTTCCAGAGTCTCACCAAAAAGTTTGACGGTCAACACGATCACAGCCCGTCATCGCCGAGCGGCCCAGGGGCGAGCGTCCGCGTACGGTGCGGCGCCGCCTCTCCTGCGGCCCTGGAGGGCGTGGAGATCATCGTTAACGCGGCAGCCTGGCATGAGAGCCGATTCTTGGCAACCATCAGCGGATTCCTGCCGGACGCACGTGCCCGAGGCATACGGGCAGGCCGGACCGTATCTCGGTCGGAGGCGTCCCGGCATACCGCGCCCCGTTCAAGATCGACCAGGAATGATCGGGATCGTCCGGACGACTTCGGGACAGGGCGCCGTCGGTCCCGGTCACCGGATGGCGAAGGTCTCGTATCCACCGCGCGGTGTGCCCCAAATCTCAGTGACTCCGTCAACATGGCCGGGCGTGTCGTCGGAACGGAGCCACTCCAGCAAACGGTGGCAATTGTCACGTGACCCTTCGGCGACGATCTGCACCCTGCCGTCGTCCAGATTGAGGGCGAAGCCCACCAGGTCCCCGATCTCCAAGGCATTTGCCCTGGTGAACCAGCGGAAGCCAACTCCCTGGACGCGACCGCGTACCCAAGCGGTGATCCGTACATCTTCGTTCATGGGTGCAAGCTAATGGGCCAATACCGCAGTGAGTACTTCGCCCCCACCCAGCTTGGCGTACAGTCCCGTCGAAATGAGCCTCACTCGAATGGGTGAAGCGCATTGACGTCATGATCGGTGCGAGAGCAATCACGAGCACCTGAGCACATCGAGGAAGGCGCAGCAGATGGGACGCCATAGTCGCTCGGCCGGCGCACCCGCCGCTGAGGACCACGCGGCCGGTGCGGCAGGTCGGCACCGCGGCCGGGGCGGCGGCCGCAAGAGGGGCATCGGTGTTCCCATACGCACCGGACTGCTCGGCGCGTCCGCCGCGATGGCCATGGGCGCCGTAGCCGTGGCATCCGGGCTGCTGCCCGGCGGCGGGCAGTACACCGTCGGCGGCGGCAAACTCCCGGGCGAGCAGGTCCGCACCGCGGGCGCGCCCGAGCTCCAGCAGCAGGGCGGCTCGACCGCCGAGCCGACCGACGGGGCCTCTACGCCGCCGAGCGGCGGCAGCGACCGGTCGAGCGCGCCGTCGAAGTCCGCCTCGTCGGCGCCGGACAAGCCGTCCGCGTCCACGAGCCCGTCGAAGCCGGCGAAGACGCCCGGGAGTGACCCCACGGGGAGCCGGAGCGAGGAGCCGGGCAGCAGCCCGTCCAGTCGCGCGCCCGCGCCCGAGAAGACCACCGACCGTGTCAAGCCGCCGCAGACTCCGCGTCCCTCCGTCTCGGCCCCGGCCACGGCGGAGGCGGAAGTCCTCGCGCTGGTCAACGAGGAGCGGGCGAAGGCCGGCTGTCAGCCGCTGCGCGCCGACAAGGCCCTTAACGGTCTCGCCGAGGCGTTCAGCAAGGACATGGCGGACCGCGGCTTCTTCGACCACACCGACCCGGACGGCGACACCCCCTGGGACCGCGCCGAGCAGGCGGGCGTCACGAACCTGGGCGGCGAGAACATCGCCCGGGGCCAGGCCGACGCCCAAGCGGTGATGGCCTCCTGGATGGCCAGCGACGGCCACCGCGAGAACATACTGAACTGCGACTACAAGACCATCGGCATCGGCGCGCACTTCGCCGAGGGCGGCCCGTGGTGGACGCAGGACTTCGGCTTCTGAGCCACCGCCCCATCCGTACCTCCGTGTCATCCCCCGCACCCCCCGCACCCGCACGACTGAGCAAGGCCCGCGACGGCGCCACGTCGCGGGCCTTGTCCGTGTCACGGGTACGGGTGCGGGGACGGGGCGGCGTTACGGTGTGACACGGGGCGGGCGTTGGCAGCGTGGGCAGAAGTAGCTCGACCGGTTCATCCAGGGGCGGCGGCGCATGGGGGTGCCGCAGCGGCGGCACGGTTCGCCCTCGCGGCCGTACGCGTCCAGAGACCGGTCGAAGTAGCCCGATTCGCCGTTCACGTTGACGTAGAGGCTGTCGAAGCTGGTGCCGCCGGCCGCGAGCGCGGCGTTCATCACGTCCCGTACGTGGCCCAGCAGTTCGACCGAGCGGGGGCGGGGCAGCGAGGCCGTCGGCCGGTCGTAGTGGAGCTTGGCGCGCCACAGCGCCTCGTCCGCGTAGATGTTGCCGACGCCGCTGATCAGGGACTGGTCGAGCAGCGCGCGCTTGATCGTGGTACGGCGCAGCCGCAGCGCGGTGTGGTAGGCGGCGTCGTCGAACGCCGGGTCGAGCGGGTCGCGTGCGATGTGGGCGATGACGTCGGGCAGCCCGTCGGGGGTGTTCTCGTGCAGCGAGAGTCCGCCGAAGGTGCGCTGGTCGACGAAGCGGAGCTCGGTTCCGAGGTCGTCGTCGAAACGGACCCGGATCCGCAGGTGCTTCTCGTCCGGGGCGGATTCCGGCTGTACGAGGAGCTGGCCGCTCATGCCGAGGTGACCGAGGATCGAGGCGTCCGTGTCGGCGAGCGGCAGCCACAGGTACTTGCCGCGGCGGCGGGCGACGCCGATACGGTGCCCCGTGAGGCGGGCGGCGAAGTCCGCGCCGCCGGCGAGGTGGCGCCGTACGGCGCGGGGGTGCAGCACCTGTGTCTCGGCCACCGTCCGGCCCGCGACCCAGCGTTCGAGTCCGCGCCGTACGACTTCGACCTCGGGCAGCTCGGGCACGGTGCTCCTTCAGGGGGCGGGCCGACCAGCGGCCTCGGAGGCCAACTGGGCGAACACGGGGCGGGAGTTGGGGACAAGAGTTGGACCGACAGGGGGTGGGCGCCCGGGGCGGGCACGAGCTGCGCCCCTCGTGCCGTATCGACACAAGGGGCGCACCGGGAAGGGAACGGAACAAAAGGCAGGTCAGGACTTGGCCACGTCGGGGGATTCCGACGCCGCCACCGACGAGGTGTCGGTGACCTCTTCGACGTCGGCCCCGGCCTCGACCTGCGTCTCGGCCTCGGTCCCGACTTCGACGGCAGCCTTCGCCGCCGCCGCCCGTTCGTCCGCGTCGGCACGGATGGACCGCCACGCGGTCTCCGCCGCCTGCTGTTCCGCTTCCTTCTTGCTGCGGCCGGTGCCGGTGCCGTACGAGACACCACCGACGCGGGCGGCAGCGGTGAAGGTCTTCTCGTGATCCGGGCCGGTCTCCGTGACGAGATACTCGGGTACGCCGAGACTCTCCGCCGCGGTCAGTTCCTGCAGACTGGTCTTCCAGTCCAGACCGGCACCGAGGTTGGAGGACTTCTCGATGAGCGGGTCGAAGAGCCGGTGTACCAGCTCGGACGCCGCGTCGAGGCCCTGATCGAGATAGACCGCGCCGATCACCGCTTCCAGGGTGTCGGCGAGGATGGACGCCTTGTCCCGGCCTCCCGTGCCCTCTTCACCACGGCCGAGCCGGATGAAGGAGCCGAGTTCGAGGCCGCGCCCCACTTGCGCCAGCGCACGCGAATTGACCACCGCGGCCCGCAACTTGGCCAGTTGGCCTTCGGGCAGGTCGGGGTGGATGCGGTACAGCGTGTCGGTGACCACCAGTCCGAGCACCGAATCCCCGAGGAATTCGAGCCGTTCGTTGGTGGGCAGACCGCCGTTCTCATACGCGAACGAGCGATGGGTCAGCGCACGTACCAGAAGGGCGGACTCCAGCTGATAGCCGAGCCGCCCTTCCAGAAGCGTGTGGGACGAGGCTGTGCTGACGTTGTCTGCCTTCTTGGCACTGGACAGTTCAGACATCGAGCCTCTCACCAGCCGCTCAGACCTCGAGGACCTGGCGCTTGTTGTAGGTGCCGCAGCTCGGGCACGCGATGTGCTGGAGCTTCGGCTCCTGGCAACGCTCACACGAAACCAGGGTGGGGACCGCAGCCTTCCACTGCGACCGGCGGTGGCGCGTGTTGCTGCGCGACATCTTCCGCTTCGGAACAGCCACGGCTACTTCTCCTGCTTCTCGTCGGCGCCGGCGTCGGCGCCGCCCATGTTGTCCTTCTCGCCGTCCTTGATGGTTTCGGCGAGTCCTTGCAGTGACGCCCACCGGATGTCGACGGCGTCGTGGTGATGGTCCGGGTTCTCGTCCAGCCTGATTCCGCATTCGGAACACAGGCCGGCGCAGGTCTCCCGGCACACCGGCTGCATCGGCAGTGCGAGCACCACCGCATCGCGCAGCACAGGTTCGAGGTCGAACAGTCCGTCCTCGATGAAGAGCCTGTCCTCGTCGTCCTCGGCGTCGTCGGCCGGTTCCGCCTGCTTGCTGCGGCCCCGGTCGTCGGCGTCAGGGTACGAGAACATCTCCTGGAAGTCCGCTGCCACGTCCTGGCGCACCGGCTCCAGACACCTTACGCACTCCCCCTCGGCGGTCGCACGGGCGGTGCCCGTCACGAGCGCACCCTCCATGACCGATTCGAGGCGGATCCTGAGCTCCACCGGCGCGCCTTCCGGCACTCCGATGACTCCGTCGATGCCGAAGTCCTTGGGCGCCGCCGCGGAGCGGGTCAGCCGCTTGAGCGCGCCGGGACGCCGACCCAGCTCGTGTGTGTCGAACACGAGGGGGTTGCGGTGGTCGAGGCGGGCGTTCAGGGCTGTTCCTGCTTTCGAATCGTGGAGTGGGCCGCCATGTCGCGTACGAGGCGGGCGGCCGGATCGCGGACATCACGCGACCGAAGAGCCAGGATACTTGACCGGCCGCCGTTGGCCCAATCCGGTCGTAAGCGGGCCGTCCGGCGGCGGTACGGCACACCGCGCGGGGCTCGGCGTCAGCGTCCCTGCTCGTACCGGCGCAGCTGCTCCAGGTCGATCATGCTGGTGTCGAACAGACTGGTCTCGTCGAGAGCGGCCTGCGGGTCCTGGGACTGGGCCTGCTGCGGGTGCGGGTGCTGCTGCGGGTGCTGCTGGGGCTGCTGCTGCCCCTGGGCGTCGGGGTGCTGCTGCCAGCCCTGCGCCGCCTGGTCGTAGTTCTGCCCGTAGCCCTGGCTGTAGTTCGGGTCGTAGGCGGCCGGGTCGTAGACCGGCTGCTGGGCCTGCTGGGCCTGCTGGTACGCGTACGGATCCTGCTGCTGGTAGGCGTACGGGTCCTGCTGCTGGTAACCGCCGTAGGCGGGGTCGGCGTACTGCTGCGGGGCCTGCGCCGGGATCGGGATCTGGGCGGGCCGCTCCGGGACCTGGGGCGGGGACTGCGGCTCCAACTGCTGGCGGGCGGGCGCCCCGGCGCCCTGGAGCGACTGCTGCCCCGGCAGCTCGGCGAGACCGGACAGGTAGTCCGCGTCGCTGGTGTGCCCCTGCCGTCCCGCCGCGTCCTGCTCCGCCATGTGCAGGCCCAGGTCGTCGCTGGCGACCCGGCCGTGCAGCTTCTGCCGGCCGCGGCCGACCGCGTCGAGGGTCTTGGAGAGGACGGCCTCGAAGGCGCCGAGCTTGGCGTCGACGTAGTCGTCCGCGCGGCGGATCAGGGTGGCGGGGTCGGCGCTGTGCTCCGGGGCGTCCTCGTCGGCGAACCCCGCTTCGTCGAGCCCCGGGCCGCGGCCGAGCAGCTTCTCGCGGCCACGGTCCACGGAACCGATGGTCTTGTTGAGCACGACCTCGAAGTTCGCGAGCTTGGAGTCGACGTAGTCGTCGGCCTCGGCGCGGATCTCCTCGGCGTCCCTGCGGGCGTCGGCGAGGATGCGGTCCGCCTCTTCCTGGGCGGTGCGGGCGATCACGGTGTCGGAGATCAGTGTGGACCGCTCCGCGTGGGCCGCCTCGACGATGCGCTCCGCCTCCTGGCGGGCCTGCTCGGAGAGCTGCTCGTGGCCGCCGAGGAGCTCCCGCGCCTGGGCGAGGGAGCCGGGCAGGGCCTCCCGTACCTCTTCGAGCAGCGAGAGCAGTTCGCCGCGGTTGACCACGCAGGAGGCCGACATGGGCATGGAACGGGCGTTCCCCACCGCGTCGACGATCTCGTCGAGCTTCTTCTGCACGTCCACCGTGTGCTCGCCACTCTCTACAGCCGGGTTGGAGACGGACGCAACGACTGTACGGCCAGTCGGTGCGCGCCCGACACCGGGTGACGGACCGTCAGTTCCGGACCCGGTGCGCCGCCCCGTGCCCCGCCCCGTCCGTCACCGCTTCTCAAGGCGCTCGGCCAGTGCCTCGTGCACGAGCGGGGGCAGCAGATGAGACACGTCCCCACCCCAGGTCGCCACCTCTTTGACCAGCGAGGAGGAGAGGAAACTGTAGATGGGGTTGGTCGGCACGAAGAGGGTCTCGACACCGGAGAGGCCTATGTTCATCTGGGCCATCTGCAACTCGTAGTCGAAGTCGCTGACCGCCCGAAGGCCCTTGACGATGGCCGGAATGTCGCGCTGTTTGCAGAAGTCGACGAGGAGGCCGTGGAAGGACTCCACCTCGACGTTGCCGAATTCGGCGGTGACCCGGCGGATCAGATCGATCCGCTCCTCGATCGTGAACAGCCCCTTCTTGGACTGGTTGATCATCACAGCGACGTGGACGACGTCGTACAGCTTGGAGGCACGGCCAATGATGTCGAGGTGACCATTGGTGATGGGGTCGAAGGACCCCGGACAGACGGCGCGGCGCAACTGAACTCCCTCGCTCTCCGGTCCGGTCATCGGGCGTCTTCGGGTGCGGCGGCGCGACCGTACCAAAAGGTCCCCTCGCCGTAGCGACGTGCCCGCAACGGTTCGAAGCCCTTCGGCCAGGTGAACTCCCCACCTCTGGTGCTGCGCTCCACGGTGGCGACGGCATCGCCATTGAGCCAGCCCCGCGAACGGAGTGTGAGCAGGATCTCGCGAAGATCGTCATCGGTGACGGCGTACGGCGGGTCCAGGAACACGACGTCGTACGGGACCTCGGGGGCCGGTCCTGTCACGATCTGCTCGGCTTTGCCCGTACGGACTTCGGCGCCCG
The DNA here is from genome assembly GCF_045040315.1 of Streptomyces sp. NBC_01508. NCBI lineage: Bacteria > Bacillati > Actinomycetota > Actinomycetes > Kitasatosporales > Streptomycetaceae > Streptomyces > Streptomyces sp. NBC_01508. The sequence goes on from NZ_CP109419.1 coordinate 2,110,025, forward strand.
GTAGTCCGAGGACGCGGACGTTGTCCCGGACGGTACGGGCCGCGCGGCCGTCCGCCTCCACAAGGAGGGTGTGCGCGGCGCCGCGCGAAAGGGCTTCGAGGCCTACGGCGCCGGAGCCGGCGTACAGATCCGCGACGCGCAGGCCGTCGAGGGTGCCGAGCAGCGCCTCCCAAGTGGAGAAGAGACCTTCGCGCGCCCGGTCGGAGGTGGGGCGGGTGCCGTTGCCGGGAGGGACGGCGAGACGGCGTCCGCCGGCGGTACCGGCGATCACGCGGGTCATGGGTGTCGGGTCCTCGGTTCGTGGAGTGCGCGGGGTGCGTGCCTGGGGCGTGCGTGGACGTGTGCGGGCGTCCGTGGACGTGGCTGACGTGGAGTGCCGAGCGGCGGCAGGCGGCACGTGCGCCGTCATCCACGATATGGCGTCCCTCCCGACGCGGCCCGCCGGGAGGGGTCCGGGAGCCTCCCGCCCGGTGGCGCCGGGGCCGCTGAGCGGGGCTGTGCGGCCCGTTCAGCCCTTGTCGAGATACTGCTCCCGCTCCGTGTCCAGCAGGGCGTCCAGCGCCGTACGCAGCTCCGGGAAGGCGTCCAGCTCCGGGTCCGCGGCGACGACGGCCACGGCCTCCTCCCTGGCCGCGGCGATGACGTCCTCGTCCTCGATGACGGCGAGCACCCGCAGCGAGGAACGGACCCCGGACTGGGCCTGGCCGAGGACATCGCCCTCGCGGCGCTGTTCGAGGTCGATACGGGAGAGCTCGAAGCCGTCGAGGGTGGAGGCGACCGCGCCGAGACGGGCACGGGCGGGGCTCGCCTCCGGCATCTCCGAGACCAGCAGGCACAGTCCCGGGGCGGAGCCCCGGCCCACCCGGCCGCGCAGCTGGTGGAGCTGCGAGACGCCGAACCGGTCCGCGTCCATGATCACCATCGCGGTGGCGTTGGGGACGTTGACACCGACCTCGATGACGGTCGTCGCGACCAGGACGTCCACCTCGCCCGCGGCGAAGCGGCGCATCACGTCGTCCTTGTCGTCGGGCTGCATACGGCCGTGCAGCACCTCGATACGGAGGCTGGCCAGCGGCCCGGCGGTGAGCTGCTTCGCGATGTCCAGCACGGCCAGCGGCGGACGCCTGTCCCCGTCGGCCTCGGCCGCCTTCGCCGCGGCCTTCTTCTTCGGCTCGTCCTCACCGTCACCGATCCGGGGACAGACGACGTACGCCTGGTGCCCCTTGCCGACCTCCTCGCGCACCCGCTCCCAGGCGCGCGCCAGGAAGTGCGGCTTGTCCTGGGCCGGCACGACATGGGTGGCGATCGGGGAGCGCCCTGCGGGCAGTTGGTCCAGAACGGACGTCTCCAGGTCACCGAAGACCGTCATCGCGACCGTACGGGGAATGGGCGTCGCCGTCATGACCAGCAGGTGAGGCGGCTGCTTGCCCTTGGAGCGCAGGGCGTCGCGCTGCTCGACGCCGAAGCGGTGCTGCTCGTCCACCACGACCAGACCCAGATCGTGGAACCGCACCTTGTCCTCGATCAGCGCGTGCGTGCCGATCACGATCCCGGCCTCGCCGGTGACCAGGTCGAGCAGCGCGTGCCGCCGCGCCGCCGCGCCCATGGAGCCGGTGAGCAGCACCACCTTGGTGGCGGTCTCGGCGCCGCCCAGCATGCCCCCCTCGGCGAGCCGGCCCATCATCTCGGTCATCGAACGGTGGTGCTGCTGGGCGAGCACCTCGGTCGGCGCGAGCATCGCGGCCTGGCCGCCCGCGTCCACGACGGTGAGCATCGCGCGCAGCGCCACCATCGTCTTGCCGGAGCCGACCTCGCCCTGAAGGAGGCGGTGCATCGGATGCTCGGTCGCCAGATCGTCGAAGATCTCACCCGTGACCTTCAACTGGCCGTCGGTGAGGGTGAAGGGCAGCTTGGCGTCGAAGGCGTCGAGCAGGGCCCCGGCCACCGGTTCGCGCGCCACCGCGGGGAGTTGGGAGTCCGCGTGCCTGCGCCGGGCGAGGGCGACCTGGAGCACGAACGCCTCGTCCCACTTGAGCCGGTCCCTGGCCTCGGCGACATCGGCCTTGGTGTCGGGCCGGTGGATCTTCAACAGCGCTTCGGGGAGCGGTACGAAGCCGCGCCCCTCGCGCAGCGAGGGCGGCAGCGGGTCGACGGCCTCGGTGGCCCTGGGCAGCACGGCGTCGACCGCCTTGGTGATCTTCCAGGACTCCAGTCCCTTGCAGGCCGGGTAGATCGGGATCAGCCTGCCCGCGAAGGCGTCCACGGCCTCGTCGCCGCTGTCCGTACCGAGCGGCACATACGTGGGATGGGCGAGCTGGAGCTTCCGGTTGAACATCGAGACCTTGCCGGCGAACATGCCCCGGCTGCCGGGCAGCAGATCCTTGTGCGGCTTGTGGATCCCCCGGCCGAAGAAGACCAGTTGGAGCCGGCCGCTGCCGTCGGTGAGGGTGATCTCCAGCCGCTGGCCCCGGCCTCCGTTGAACTTCAGGATGCGGGAGTCGGCGACCTGGGCGACGACCGTGACGTCCTCGTCGAGCGGGAGGTCGGCGAGGCGGGTGAGCTGGCCCCGCTCCTCGTACCGCCTCGGGTAGTGGTGCAGCAGATCACCGACCGTGTGCAGATCCAGCTGCTCGGCCATCACCTTCGCGGTGGCGGGGCCGAGCGTCTTCTTGAGTGATTCATCCAGCGCGGACACACGATCCATTGCACACCACATCACTGACATCCGTCGCGCACCTGTGGACAACTCCAGGTCGAAGGCGGGTCAGAGCCGGGCCGACGGACGTGTCCGGGGCCGGTTCAGCGGCTGGTCGCCCGGACCTCGGTGACGGCGGTGAGCAGGACGGCGGAGTCCTCCAGGGCCTCCAGGCCGTGCCGTTCGTGCGGAATCGGGCCCACCTGTCCGGCGATCATGTCCTGGTCCCCGGACTTCTTCGTCAGCCGTACCCGGCCGTGCAGCACCTGAAGGCTGGCCGCCGGGGGCGCGTTGTGCTCGTCGAGGGACGAGCCGGAGGTCAGCGCGATGACCGTCTGCCGCAGTGGTCCGTCGTGCAGGAAGAGATGCGCGCTCCGGCCGTGGGCGCTGGCGCGTGCGTCGTCGAGCTGATGGCGGGCGAGTGCGGTCAGGTCGTCCATCGGTGGGCCTCTCACCTCGGGCGGTGCGCGCGTCTGTCCTGGTGCGCTTACCCACCATCGTCACAGGTACGGCGCCCCGTGCAAGCCGTGGCCACTACGTGGCCACGCGACTACTCCACACCGATCAGCAGCGGCACCGACTGACGGCCCCCGCGGTAGACCACCGTGTCGACGGCCAGGTGTCCGTCCCGTACGTAGCGCTCCAGGCGTTCGGCGAGGCTGTCGGGCACGTCCTGGCCGAGCACAAGGGTGACCAGTTCGCCACCCGCCGACAGCATCCGGTCCAGCACGCTCTCGGCGGTGGCCGCGAGCTCCGTGCCGATCACCGCGACGTCGCCGTCGATCAGCCCCAGCAGATCGCCCGCCTGGCAGATGCCGGCCATGGTCCAGGACTGCCGCTCCGCGACGGCCAGTTCGGCGTAACGAGTGGCGCCGGCGGCCGAGGTCATGGCCACCACGTCCTCGTCGAAGCGGCGGGTCGGCTCGTGCACCGCGAGGGCGGCGATGCCCTGCACGGCCGCCCTGGTGGGGATGAGGGCGACCCGGATGCCTTCGGCGCGGGCCTGTTCGGCGGCGACAGCGGCGGTGTGGCGCAATTCCGCGTCGTTCGGCAGCAGCACCACCTCGTGCGCGTGGGCGCGCCGGATGGCCTCGACCAGTTCGCCGCTCGCCGGGGGCTCCCCGGGGCGCGCGAGCACCGTCGTGGCTCCGGCCTCGGCGCACAGTCCCGCCAGGCCTTCGCCCGGGACCACGGCGACCACGGCGCGCTGCGCCCGCTCCCGCCGGTGCCCGGCGGCGGCGCCGAAGTGCGTGATACGGATCCGGTACGGGCGTCCCGCCTCGACACCGGCCTCCACGGCGGCGCCCGCGTCGTCGACGTGCACGTGCACGTTCCACAGGCCGTCGCCGCCGACCACGACGAGCGAGTCGCCCAGCGCGTCGAGCCGGCGACGGAGCCGGGCAATGCCCGGCTCGTCCGTCTCCAGGAGGTAGATCACCTCGAAGGCGGGGCCGGCGGGGCTGTCGTCGGCGTCGCAGGACTCCACGGCGGCGGGCAGGTCGTGCGGGCGGGCGCCCGGTGCGACGGGGGACGGGGCGTCGCCCGTGACGGCCTCCACGAGTGCGGCCAGGACGGCGAGCAGGCCCCGTCCACCGGCGTCGACGACCCCGGCGCGGCCGAGGACGGCGAGCTGACCGGGTGTCGCGTCGAGCGCGACGCGGGCCCCGGCGTAGGCGGCGTGGACGGCCGCCCCGCTGCCGTACGCCGCACCGTCGCCGCCCGGACCGCCCGCACCGCCCGGAGCGCCCTCGCCACCCGCGCCGCCGGACGTCGTGCGCGTCGCGGCGTCCGCCGCCGCGGAGGCCACCGTGAGGATCGTGCCCTCGACCGGATGCGCGACGGCCTCGCGCGCCAGCTGGGCGGCCCGGCGCAGCGCCCTGGCCAGGTGGTCCCCGCCGCCTTCCGCCGCCCCGTCGGCGCCGATCCCGGTCCCGGTCCCCGCCCCGCCCGCGTCCCCGCCTGAGGCCGCGTCCTCGCCGAGCACCTCGGCCATGCCTCGCAGCAACTGCGCCAGGATCGTCCCGGAGTTCCCGCGGGCGCCGATCAACGCCCCGTGCGCCATGGCCCGTACGGCGTCGGGCAGGTCCGGTACGGACGTCCCCGTCGCGTGCGCGTCGAAGACGGCCTCGACCGCTTGCACGGCGGACTCCACCGTCAGATAGAGGTTGGTGCCGGTGTCCCCGTCGGCGACCGGATAGACGTTGATCGCGTCGATCTCCTCACGGTCCCGGCCCAGGGCGTCCAGCGCCAGCGAGCACCAGGTACGCACCGCTGCGGCGTCGAGGGTCTGCGGCACCTGAGGATCCTCCTTGGCGGCCTGGGGCTGCGAACTGCACCGCAGGGTAGTCCGCCCGCACCGTAGTGGCAGGTGGGAGAGGGGGCGGGACGGGGGCGGGTCCAGCCATGGTAGTTTCGTTCAACCGGATCGGGCGTTGTATGCTCCTCCGGTTGCCCGGCGAAAGTCGGGCCTTCTCCCCCGGCGCAGCCGACATCAGTCAATGATTCTGTCGCGCCGGAATTCACCGTAAGTGCATCTGAAGTCTTTGGAGTGACCCGTGGCTGCCAACTGCGACGTCTGCGGCAAGGGGCCGGGCTTCGGCAACAACATTTCGCACTCGCACCGCCGTACGTCCCGTCGCTGGAACCCGAACATCCAGCGCGTGCGTGCCGTGGTCGGTCGGACGCCGAAGCGGCTCAACGTCTGCACATCGTGCATCAAGGCCGGCAAGGTCTCGCGCTGACGTTCTCGTCGTAGCGCAGCCCCTGCGGTTGCCTTGAAAGCCGGTCCACCTCGGTGGACCGGCTTTTTGTCGTGCCCCGCGCCGGGTCTCCCCCGTGCCCAACTGCCGCACCGTGTTCCCGCAGTTGACCACCGGCCGACCGCGTCAGGCACCGGCAACAAGCAACAACGCCAAGCAACAACGTCAGGCGTCAGGCCTCAACGGAAGCGCCAGCCGTGGTCCACGGGGCCGATCCCGCTGCCCAGCGGGAAGCCGGTGGCGATCGCGCCCGTCACGTACTCCTTCGCGGCGACGACGGCCTCCAGGACCCCCTGCCCCGTCCCCAGCCCCGCCGCGATCGCCGAGGCGAGCGTGCAGCCGGTCCCGTGCGTGTGCCGGTTGTCGTGGCGCGGTGCGCGCAGCCAGTGCTCCTCATCGCCGTCCGTCAGCAGATCCACGGCGTCCCCCGGCAGATGCCCGCCCTTGATCAGCACCCAGCGCGGCCCGAAGGCGAGTACGGCAGTCGCGGCACGCCGCATCCCCGCCTCGTCCCCCACCTCCACGCCGGTCAGCTGGGTCACCTCGTCGAGGTTGGGGGTGGCGACGGTCGCCGTCGGCAGCAGCCGCTTCCGTACGGAATCCAGCGCCGAGGCCGCGAGCAGCGGGTCCCCGTGCTTGGAGACCCCGACCGGATCGACCACCACGGGGGCGTCGGTCCCTGCGAGGAGTTCGGCGACGGCCTCCACCAGCGGCGCCGACGAGAGCATGCCGGTCTTCACCGCCTGGACGCCGATGTCGTCCACGACGCTGCGGTACTGGGCCCGTACCGCAGCCACGGGCAGCTCCCAAGCGCCCTGCACGCCGCGCGAGTTCTGCGCGGTGACGGCCGTGAGCACGCTCATGCCGTGCACGCCGAACGCCAGCATGGTCTTGAGGTCCGCCTGGATGCCCGCACCGCCGCCGGAGTCGGACCCGGCGACGGTGAGAACACGGGCCGGCACGCCGGCAGGCCCTGATGACGCGGCGGACTCGGCGGACGCGGGGGGTATGGCCATGCCTCGAATCTACTGGCCCGCCGGGCAGGCGCCTACGTCGTGTCCCCGAAGTGGTCCCAGCCGCCCTTGCTCGTCCACGGCGCCCCGTCGACCGTCACCTGCGGCAGCGCCGACGGGTTGAGGACCTCGCCGATCACCTTCCATCGGGCGGGCAGCTTGGCGTCCGGCGGGAACGTCGCGACGATCGCGTGGTCCTCTCCCCCGGTCAGCACCCACTGGAGCGGATCCACGCCCACCGCCTGCCCGATGTCGTTCATCTGCGACGGAATGTCGATGAGCCCCGAGCGCAGATCGATACGGACCTTGCTGGCGTCGGCGATGTGCCCGAGATCGGCGACGAGACCGTCGCTCACGTCCGTCATCGCCGTGGCACCGAGCCCCGCCGCCGCCGGCCCGGCGTGGTACGGCGGTTCGGGCCGCCGGTGCGCCTCGACGAAGGCACGCGGTGACCGGAATCCCCGCGACAGCACCGCGTGTCCGGCCGCCGACCAGCCCAACCAGCCGGTGTACGCGACGAGATCGCCCGGCTTCGCGCCCGATCTCGTCACCGGCTCGTGGTTGCGCAGATCGCCGAGCGCGGTGATCGCGAGGGTGATCGTCTCGCCCCGTACGACGTCGCCGCCGACCACCGCCGCGCCCGCGACCTGGCACTCGTCACGGATGCCGTCCATCAGTTCGGTGGGCCAGGTGACCGGGAGTTCGGCCGGGACGACCAGGCCGAGCAGCAGCGCGGTCGGAACCGCCCCCATCGCCGCGATGTCGGCGAGGTTCTGTGCGGCGGCCTTCCTTCCCACGTCGTACGCGGTCGACCAGTCGCGGCGGAAGTGCCGCCCCTCAAGGAGGATGTCCGTACTCGCCACGACCCTGCGGTCGGGTGCGGCCACCACCGCGGCGTCGTCGCCCGGCCCGAGCCGGACCGCCGGGGTGGTGGTGAGCCGGGAAGTGAGCTCCCTGATGAGTCCGAACTCCCCCAACTCGCCCACGGTGCCCTTCACCGAGTCCCACCTCTCGTCGTGCGGCCGGCAGATCCGGCCAACCTGCTTGTCCGGCCGGGGTTCCGGCCCCCTGCGTCGGCTGCGCGCCCGCGGTCGCGAACCGTTCACCGCCCGCGGCGGCGTCGACGCGTACGTCAACCTCACCGCCCGGTACGTCACGCCGCCGGTGCCGCCGTCCGCGCGGGTCTCCCCGCGGCACTGGGTGACGCGATACCGTGGCGTCCCTTCTCCCCACAAGATCCTCGTGGCCGCCCTGGAGGTTCCGTGGTACAGGCGTACATCCTTATTCAGACCGAGGTGGGCAAGGCGACGACCGTCGCCGAGACCATCGCGAAGATCCCTGGAGTGATACAGGCCGAGGATGTCACCGGCCCCTACGACGTGATCGTGCGTGCCCAGTCCGACACCGTGGACGACCTCGGCCGCATGGTGGTCGCCAAAGTCCAGCAAGTGGACGGCATCACCCGCACCCTGACCTGCCCGGTCGTGCACCTGTAGCCCCCGTCTACGCTTGGCCGGTGACCTTTCCGATGCGCAGGCTATCCGGCCCCCGATTCGCCCGCCTGCCCGCCGTCCTGGTGCTCGCGCTCGCCGTGACAGTCGGCTGCTCCTCCACGGACGCCCCGGCCACAGTCCCGGTTCCCGGCCCGCCGGCGGACGAGGCGGCGTTCTGCCACGCGCTGGACAAGGAGCTGCCGAAGACCGTCGCGGGGCACGACCGGAGTGATCCGGAGCCGGGTTCCGAACTGACCGCCGGGTGGGGGGACGCCGCGATCGTACTGCGCTGCGGCATCCCCCGGCCCGAGCGGATGAGTGACCCCCAGGCCGAGGGCGTGGACGTCGACGGCGTCAACTGGATGCTGGAGGAACGGGATTCGGGGCCGCGGTTCACCACCACGTACCGCAAGACGTACGTCGAGGTCACGCTGGACGAGCGGTACCTGCACGACATCAGTCCGCTGTCGGACCTCGCGGCACCGGTCGCCGACACGGTGCCGTCCAGCCTCTGAGGTCCCAAGGACGCCGTACGGACCGTGCGCGTCGCCCCTCAGCGCAGTCCGGTCGGTCGGCGCAGTGCCGCCTTGATCAGCCGGTCGATCAGCTCCGGGTAGCTGACGCCGCTCTCCTGCCACATCCGCGGGTACATCGAGATCGGCGTGAAGCCCGGCATGGTGTTGATCTCGTTGATGACGAAACCACCGTCCTCCGTAAGGAAGAAGTCCGCGCGGACCAGTCCCTCGCAGGACACGGCGTCGAACGCCTCGACGGCGAGCCGCTGGACCTCGGCCGTCTGCTCCTCGGTAAGAGGCGCGGGCACCAGGCCCGTGGCGGCGTCGATGTACTTCGCCTCGAAGTCGTAGAACTCGTGCGACGTGACGGGCGGGATCTCGGCGGGCACGCTCGCACGCGGCCCGTCCTCGAACTCCAGCACCCCGCACTCGATCTCCCGGCCGCGCAGCAGCGACTCGACCAGGATCTTCGGGTCGTGGCGCTGCGCCTCCTCGATCGCGTCCTCCAGCCCTTCCAGGGCGTCCACCTTGGTGATGCCCATGGAGGATCCGGCGCGTGCGGGCTTCACGAAGACCGGCCAGCCGTGCTCGGCGGCGAAGTCCACGATCTTCCTGCGGGCGCCGGAGGGGTCCAGCTGCCACTCGCGCGGGCGGATCACCTCGTACGGCCCGACGGGCAGCCCGTACGAGAGGAACACCCGCTTCATGTACTCCTTGTCCTGGCCGACGGCCGACGCCAGGACGCCCGCGCCGACGTACGGGACGCCGGAGAGCTCCAACAGGCCCTGGAGGGTGCCGTCCTCGCCGTACGGGCCGTGCAGCACCGGGAAGACGACGTCGACGTCGCCCAGCGCCTTGGGCACGGAGCCCTGCTCGCTGTAGACGACTTCGCGGTTGCCGGGGTCGACGGAGAGGACGACGGCGCCGTCCGTGGACTCGGCCAGATCCTCGACGCTCGGCAACCGGCGGTCGGCGATGCCCATGCGGTCCGGTTCGTCGGCGGTGAGCGCCCAGCGTCCGTCCGTGGTGATGCCGATGGGCAGCACGTCGTACTTCGTACGGTCGATGGCCCGCAGTACGGCGCCGGCCGTGACCACCGAGATGGCGTGCTCGGAACTTCGGCCGCCGAATACGACCGCCACACGCGGCTTGCGGAGCTGCTGCTCAGGGCTCTGGGGGAGGTTCTCGCTGCTCATATCGCGATGAGGTTACCCGCTGACCGCCGCGGAGTCAGCGGCGTTCGGGCTTGGCGCTGCGCGCCATCAGCTCCTTCACGGCGACGAGCGGGGGCTTCCCCTCGTGGACGATGCTCACGACCGTTTCGGTGATGGGCATGTCGACGCCGTGCCGCTGGGCCAGATCCAGCACGGACTGGCAGGACTTGACGCCCTCCGCGGTCTGCGTGCTCGCCGCGATCGTCTGCTCCAGCGTCATGCCGCGTCCGAGGTTCGTACCGAAGGTGTGGTTGCGCGACAGCGGCGAGGAACAGGTCGCGATCAGATCGCCCATTCCGGCGAGGCCGGAGAAGGTGTGCGGGTCGGCGCCCATCGCCAGCCCCAGGCGGGTGGTTTCGGCGAGGCCCCGGGTCATCAGCGACGCCTTGGTGTTGTCGCCGAGTCCCATGCCGTCGGCGATGCCGACGGCGAGCCCGATGACGTTCTTGACGGCGCCGCCGAGTTCGCAGCCGACCACGTCGGTGTTCGTGTACGGGCGGAAGTACGGCGTGTGGCAGGCCGCCTGGAGCCGGTTGGCCACCGCCTCGTCGGTGCACGCCACGACGGCGGCGGCGGGCTGCCTGGCGGCGATCTCGCCGGCCAGGTTGGGGCCGGTGAGAACGGCGACCCGGTCGGCGGACGCCTTGGCCACCTCGCCGATCACCTCGCTCATGCGCTTCGTGGTGCCGAGTTCGACGCCCTTCATCAGGGAGACGAGAACGGTGTCCGGGGGCAGCAGCGAGGCCCATTCGGCGAGATTGGCGCGCAGAGTCTGCGAGGGGATGGTGATGACGGTGAACTCGGCGTCCCTGGCGGCCTCCGCCGGGTCGGTGGTCGCCCGTACCGAGGAGGGCAGTTCGACGCCCGGCAGATAGTCCGGGTTGGTGCGGGTGTTGTTGACCGCGTCGACGACCTCGGGGCGGCGGGCCCAGAGAGTCACCTCACATCCCGCGTCGGCGAGAATCATGGCGAACGCCGTTCCCCACGATCCCGTCCCGAAGACCGCGACGCGCGTCACTTCAACCCCTCTTCCGCGGCCTTGCGCCGCTTCGCTTCCAGAACCTTGCGGTGGTCGTACGGTGCGGCGGGTACCGGTTCGCCGCGTACCTCGGCGAGCAGTTCGGTGATGGCGGCCATGATGACCTCGGTGACCTCGCGCAGGAGTTCGGGCGTCGGTTCCTTCCCGTAGAAACGGGAGAGGTCGATCGCCGGGCCTGCCTGCACCCGCAGGGTCTTGCGCGGAAAGAGGCGGACCTTGTTCTCCTTGGCGTACGGCGGTATCGCCAGATTGGCGCCCCACTGTGCGACGGGAATGACCGGCGCCTCCGTAAGGAGGGCGACGCGTGCCGCACCGGTCTTGCCGGTCATCGGCCACATGTCGGGGTCGCGGGTGAGGGTGCCCTCGGGATAGAACGCGACGCATTCCCCGCGGTGGATGGCGTCCACGGCGGCCCGGAATGCGTCCAGGGCGTTGGAACTCTCGCGATAGACGGGAATCTGTCCGGTGCCGCGCAGCATCATGCCGACGAAAGGCACGTCGAAGAGCGCGGCCTTCGCGAGCAGTCGCGGCACCCGGCCGCTGTTGTACTGGAAGTGTCCGTAGGAGAGAGGGTCCAGAGCCGAGTTGTGGTTCACGGCGGTAAGGAATCCGCCGTCGGCCGGAATGTGTTCCATTCCCCGCCAGTCCCGCTTGAACAGAACGATCAACGGCGGTTTCGCGATGACCGCTGCCAGGCGGTACCAGAAGCCGATTCTGGGGCGGGACACTCGGACACCTTTCTCTGTGGCCTGGCTTGGGCCGGCCCTGGCTGCTGGGGGTCAAGTGTCGCCCCAGGCCTCTGCTCTGTCGAGAACACCGTACGCCCCGGCCCGCGGACCGGGCCTGCGGGCTCAGTTCGCCATTCCCGGGGCCCTGGTGGCCCCTGTACCGCACCGCGCGGCGCGATCGGGCCACAATAGAGGGCCGAACGCGTAAGGACGGAGAGCCCGCCACGAACACCGACCCGACCGCCGCCTGGTCCCTGGTCGTCCCGCTCAAGCCGCTCGTGGTGGCCAAGAGCAGGCTCGCCAGGTCGACGGGCGATCTGCTGCGGCCCCAGTTGGCGCTGGCGTTCGCCCAGGACACCGTGGCCGCGGCGCTGGCCTGCCCCGTCGTACGCGACGTGGTGGTCGTCACCGACGATCCGCTGGCCGCGGCCGAACTGGCGGCGCTGGGCGCGCGCACCGTCCCCGACAGTCCGGCGGCCGGGCTCAACGCCGCGCTGGCGCACGGCGCGCGGGCGGTCAGGGCCGGCAGGCCGCGGGCCGACATCGCGGCGCTCAACGCCGATCTGCCGGCGCTGCGGCCGGCCGAGCTGGCGCGGGTGCTCACGGCCGCCGGGGCTTTCCCGCGCGCATTTCTCGCGGACGCCGCCGAAATCGGTACGACTTTGCTGGCCGCGCGGGCCGGGTCGGAATTGAATCCGGCATTCGGCGGCGCTTCGCGGGACCGGCATTTGTCCACGGGTGCCAGGGAAATTGTCCTGACCGGCGTGGATTCCGTACGGCGGGATGTCGATACGGGCGAGGATCTGCTGGCCGCCGCGGTCCTGGGGCTCGGCCCGCACACGGCGCGACGTCACGCGGCCCCCCGCCCGGTGTCCGGCCCGGTCTGCGGGGCGCGGCCGGGATGCTGACCGATACGCTGGCGGGCATGCAGGCGACCGCGTACACCTTCGTGTCCGAGACCCGCAGCGGCAGTGTGCTGCTCGACGACGGGACCCCGGTGGACTTCGACGCCGCCGCGTTCGACGCGGGCGGTCTGCGGCTGCTCCGGCCCGGCCAGCGGGTCCGTATCGAACGCGCGGGCGGGAACAGCGGGAACATCACACTGGTGACGCTCCAGACGTTCTGAGGGCCGTCACAGCCGTCCCAACGCCGCGGGCCGGGCTCCCCGAGGGGAGCCCGGCCCGGCGCGTGAGTGGCCCTACGGCCTTGTGCCGCTTACTTGTTCCTCGCGGTGGTCTTCTTGGCGGTGGTCTTGCGCGACGCCACCTTGCGGGCGGGCGCCTTCTTGGCGGTCGCCTTCTTGGCCGGGGCGGTCTTCTTCGCCGTGGCCTTCTTGGCCGTGCTCGCCTTCTTGGCCGTGGACTTCTTGGCGGCCGTGGTCTTCTTCGTGGCCGTCTTCTTGGCGGTGGCCGAGGTCTTCTTGGCCGTCGCCCTCTTGGCGGTGCCCGCGACCGCGGTCTTCCTGGCGGCGGTCTTCTTCGCCGTGGCCTTCTTGGCGGTGGCCTTCTTGGCCGCGGCCTTGGCGGTCGTACGGGTGGAAGAACCGCCCGACAGGCTGCCCTTGGGGGCCTTCTTGACGGCCACGTCGTTCTTGGGAAGCTTCTTCGAGCCGCTCACCAGGTCCTTGAAGCCCTGTCCCGCGCGGAAGCGCGGTACCGACGTCTTCTTGACCCGGACCCGCTCACCCGTCTGCGGGTTACGGGCGTAACGGGCCGGACGGTCGACCTTCTCGAACGAACCGAAGCCGGTGACGGAGACCCGCTCACCCGCGACGACGGCGCGGACAACAGCGTCCAGTACCGCGTCGACCGCGTCGGCCGCCTGCTGGCGACCTCCGACCTTGTCCGCAATTGCTTCTACGAGCTGCGCCTTGTTCACGTCTTCCCCTTCGAGACATTGCCAGAACGAAAGTGTTCAAGCTTTTCCGCACGTTAGGCAGATATATACCGCAAATCAAACACGAAACGGGCTAATCACCCTAGTGCCGCAACGAAGTCGACCCCGCGGAGTTCCGCGGCTTCAGCCGTCTTCCGGGAATCGGCCCTCGTCGAGGTCCTTCATGAAGCGGTCCAGACGACGGGCCGCGCCTAAGAGGTCGTGTTTGGCCGCGGCCGTGATGACCAGCAGCTTCCGGGTCAGCGCCATCCGTACGCCCTCCGGGACTTGCAGTGCGCGCACCCTTGTGTGCGCTTCCTTGAGCCGGTCCGCGACCACTCCGTAAAGCTCGAGTTGGCTGTCGCGTTCCATGCACCGATTGTGCCATCTGGGGCGAGTTGTCGCCCGGCGGGGTCTCAACAAGGCACTGCGCCCCCTACCTGGAGGCAGGGGGCGCGAGTAGGGAAAAGCGCTGATCAGACGGCAATCGTGCGGGGTTTGAAGGACGGTCGGGAGGTTTCGTACGTCACGATGTCCGCTTCGTTCTTCAGGGTGAGACCGATGTCGTCGAGGCCGTTGAGCAGCCTCCAGCGGGCGTTCTCGTCCAGCTCGAAATCGGTGGTCACCGTTGCTCCGTCGGGGCCCTCGGCGCGCACCTGGCGCGCTTCGAGGTCCACCGTCACGGCCGCGGTCGGGTGGGCCTCGGTCAGTTCCCAGAGGTGGTCGACGACGCGCTGCTCCAGAACGACCGTCAGCAGGCCGTTCTTGAGGGAGTTGCCGCGGAAGATGTCGGCGAACCGGGAGGAGATGACGGCGCGGAAACCGAAGTTCTGCAGCGCCCACACGGCGTGTTCGCGTGACGAGCCGGTGCCGAAGTCGGATCCGGCGATGAGGACCGACGCGCCCTGGCGCTCGGGCCGGTTGAGGACGAAGTCCGGGTCCTTGCGCCAGGCCTCGAACAGCCCGTCCTCGAAGCCGTCTCGGGTGACCTTCTTCAGCCAGTGGGCCGGGATGATCTGGTCGGTGTCGACGTTGCTGCGGCGCAGCGGGACGGCCCGGCCGGTGTGTGTGGTGAAAGCGTCCATGGCGCTCAGGCCTCCACGGGGGTACGGGTGTCGGACAGGTCGGCGGGCGAGGCCAGATGGCCCAGCACGGCGGTGGCCGCGGCCACCTGCGGCGAGACGAGGTGGGTCCGGCCGCCCTTGCCCTGCCTGCCCTCGAAGTTGCGGTTCGAGGTCGACGCGGAGCGCTCGCCGGGCGCCAGTTGGTCGGGGTTCATACCCAGACACATCGAGCAGCCCGCGTGCCTCCATTCGGCGCCCGCGCCCGTGAAGACCTTGTCCAGGCCCTCGGCGACGGCCTGGAGCGCGACGCGTACGGAGCCCGGGACCACCAGCATCCGTACACCGTCGGCGACTTTGCGGCCGTCCAGGATCGAGGCGGCCGAGCGCAGGTCCTCGATACGCCCGTTGGTGCACGAACCTACGAAGACGGTGTCCACCTTGATGTCCCGCAGCGCCTGCCCGGCGGTCAACCCCATGTATTCCAGGGCCTTTTCGGCGGCGAGGCGCTCCGAAGCGTCCTCGTACGAAGCAGGGTCGGGGACGTGCGTCGACAGCGGCGCGCCCTGGCCGGGGTTGGTGCCCCAGGTGACGAACGGGGCCAGTTCGGTGGCGTCGATGAAGACCTCGGCGTCGAAGACGGCGTCGTCGTCGGTGCGCAGCGTCCGCCAGTACTCGACCGCCGCGTCCCAGTCCGCCCCTTCGGGGGCGTGGTCGCGGCCCTGAAGGTAGTCGAAGGTGGTCTGGTCCGGGGCGATCATGCCCGCCCTGGCGCCGGCCTCGATCGACATGTTGCAGATGGTCATGCGGGCTTCCATCGAGAGCTTCTCGATGGCGGAACCGCGGTATTCGAGAATGTAGCCCTGGCCGCCGCCGGTGCCGATCCGGGCGATGACGGCGAGGATCAGGTCCTTGGCCGTGACGTCGGCGGGCAGTTCGCCCTCGACGGTGATGGCCATGGTGCGGGGGCGGGCCAGCGGCAGCGTCTGGGTGGCCAGGACGTGCTCGACCTGGCTGGTGCCGATACCGAAGGCCAGCGCGCCGAAGGCGCCGTGGGTGGAGGTGTGGCTGTCGCCGCACACGACGGTGGTGCCGGGCTGGGTCAGCCCCAGCTGCGGGCCCACGACGTGGACGACGCCCTGCTCGACGTCGCCCAGCGGGTGCAGCCGGACGCCGAAGTCCGCGCAGTTCTTGCGCAGCGTCTCCAGCTGGATACGCGAGACGGGGTCGGCGATCGGCTTGTCGATGTCGATCGTCGGGGTGTTGTGGTCCTCGGTCGCGATGGTGAGGTCGAGCCGCCGCACCGGTCGGCCGTTCTGGCGGAGGCCGTCGAAGGCCTGCGGGCTCGTCACCTCGTGCAGCAGGTGCAGATCGATGAAGAGAAGGTCGGGCTCGCCCTCGGCGCGCCGGACGACATGGTCGTCCCAGACCTTCTCCGCGAGTGTCCTACCCATCGCTTTCCCTTCGGCCGGCAGCGCCGCCGGCAGTCCTGGAGATATGTGGGGCCCACGCCGGTGTCCCACGTGCCCGCGTCGGCTGCGAGCCCGGTCCGTGTACGGGCCCGTCCACACAGGTTGGCAAGTTCCTCGGAAAATTGAACTTGCGTTTCACAGAGTGAGACGCGAGTATCGTTGCATGGACAACTCTAGCGGCGTCGGCGTTCTCGACAAGGCAGCTCTGGTACTGAGCGCCCTGGAGTCCGGTCCGGCCACCCTCGCCGGGCTGGTCGCTGCGACCGGGCTCGCACGGCCCACGGCCCACCGGCTGGCCGTGGCCCTGGAACACCACCGGATGGTGGCGAGGGACATGCAGGGCCGTTTCATTCTCGGCCCGCGGCTGGCCGAGCTGGCGGCGGCGGCCGGTGAGGACCGGCTGCTGGCGACGGCGGGGCCGGTGCTCACACATCTGCGCGACGTGACCGGGGAGAGCGCCCAGCTCTACCGGCGCCAGGGCGACATGCGGATCTGCGTGGCCGCCGCCGAGCGCCTGTCCGGTCTGCGGGACACGGTGCCCGTCGGCTCCACGCTCACCATGAAGGCGGGCTCGTCCGCGCAGATCCTGATGGCCTGGGAGGAGCCGGAGCGGCTGCACCGCGGCCTCCAGGGCGCGCGGTTCACGGCCACGGCGCTCTCCGGCGTGCGGCGGCGGGGCTGGGCCCAGTCGATCGGCGAGCGCGAGCCGGGCGTCGCCTCGGTCTCGGCGCCGGTGCGCGGGCCGTCCAACCGCGTCGTCGCGGCGGTCTCGGTGTCCGGTCCGATCGAGCGCCTGAGCCGGCATCCGGGCCGGATGCACGCCCAGGCGATCATCGACGCGGCCGGACGGCTGTCGGAGGCGCTGCGCCGCACGAGCTGAGTGCGCGCCGTTCCGAGCGGCGCCGTGGCCGTGCCGTGTCGTGTGACCTCGCGCCGTCGCGCGTCGCCGGTGACCGCCTCCGTACGCCGCGCACCTGCCCAACTCCGCCCCGTACGCCGCGCGGTTCACGCTCTCGCGACGCACGGGACGTTCGCGCACTCACGAGCGGAGCCGGTCGGCCGCGCGCTCGCCGCGGCGGCCCACGGGGACGACGTCCGTGGCCGCGCCGAGGCCGAACGCCGGCAT
Source organism: Streptomyces sp. NBC_01508 (assembly GCF_045040315.1). Taxonomy (NCBI): domain Bacteria; kingdom Bacillati; phylum Actinomycetota; class Actinomycetes; order Kitasatosporales; family Streptomycetaceae; genus Streptomyces; species Streptomyces sp. NBC_01508. The sequence goes on from NZ_CP109419.1 coordinate 2,127,015, forward strand.
GTTGATGTAGAGGCTCTCGTAGGAACCGGCCGGGACGACGTACGTCTCGTGCCAGAAGCCCACCTTGCCCCGGCCCGCGCGCAGCCGGCGGTTGAACTCCGCCCACGCGGGGCGGTGTTCACGGTCCGGCGCGGAAGCGTAGGCGAGCAGCTTCTCCTTCGAGTCCCAGTACTGGACGTTGTACAGCACCCGCGGGAAGCCCAGCAGCGTCTGCACGCCGATGAGCCCGCTGTCCTTGTCCCGCGACAGCTCCCTGAGCATCCTCGGCATGGCCATGAACACCGGCCACCAGCTGCGCAGGGCGCGGAAGTTGTTGATGCGCATCCCGATGACGAAGACGACGACATCACCCTCGGCGTCCGCGGTCATCCGGCCCTCGATCGGCTTCGTACCCATGACGGTCCCCCTGCTTCCGGCCGCACGGCGGCGACGGTACGGGCGGCGACTCCCATTGGAGAGTGCCACTATCCATGATTGGATAGTGGCACTCTCCAATGGAAGGTGCAAGCGGTATGCGCATGGCGGAGCTGAGTGAACGCAGTGGGATCCCCACCGCCACGATCAAGTACTACCTGCGGGAGGGGCTGCTCAGGCCGGGCCGCCGGGTCACCGCGACGCAGTCCGCGTACGACGACGAGCACCTGCGCCGGCTGCGCCTTGTCCGCGCGCTGATCCAGGTGGGCCGGATGCCGGTGGCCACCGCGCGAGAGGTCCTCACGGCCATCGAGGACGAGTCCATCGACCACCACATGCGCCTGGGCGCGGCGATCGGGGCGCTCCCCAACGCCGGGGCGGTGGACTCCTCGTTCGACGCCGGAGAACCGGACGACGCGACGCGGTCCGCGCGGCGCCGGGCGGAGGAGCTGTTCGAGGAGCTGGGCTGGACGCACGCGGCCGAACGGGGCGCCTCGGAGGGCGCGTACCGCGTCCTGGTGGGCGCGATCGCCGGGCTGTCCAGGACCGGCTATCCGTGCGAGCTGGCGGACCTGCTGCCGTACGGGCGGCTCGCCGGCCAACTCGGCGTCACCGACATCGACATGGTGGAGCGGTACGGCGACCCGTACGAGCAGGTGGAGGCGGCGGTCGCGCTCACCGTGCTGTACGAGCCGGTGCTGCTCAGCCTGCGCCGGCTGGCGGAGGCCGAGGAGTCCAACCGGCGCTACAGTCGCCGGAATTGAGCGCGTCGAGCACATCGAGCGCATCGAGCGCTACGGAGCCGACGGTACGGGGCAACGGAAAAGGCCCTCCGCGTTCGCGGAGGGCCTCGTCGTCACGTACCCCCGACCGGATTCGAACCGGCGCTACCGCCTTGAGAGGGCGGCGTGCTAGGCCGCTACACAACGGGGGCTAGCTGGTGGAGCGTTGAGCTGGGCTACCAGGACTCGAACCTAGAACAACGGAACCAGAAACCGTCGTGTTGCCAATTACACCATAGCCCAAGGTGGTTCAGATCTGCGTCCTGCGTACCCCCGACCGGATTCGAACCGGCGCTACCGCCTTGAGAGGGCGGCGTGCTAGGCCGCTACACAACGGGGGCCCTAGCGATCCTGCATCGACATGTCCGGGTGCGACCCGAAGAAATCGGAGAGAAGGATCTGTACCCCCGACCGGATTCGAACCGGCGCTACCGCCTTGAGAGGGCGGCGTGCTAGGCCGCTACACAACGGGGGCGTTGCAGAAGAACTCTGCGCTGGGCTACCAGGACTCGAACCTAGACTAACGGAACCAGAAACCGTCGTGCTGCCAATTACACCATAGCCCACCAAAACTCAACCCCCGGAGTGGGGGTTTTGTTTGGGTTTGCGCCTTCCGGCCAGACCTTGCGGTCTCTCGGGCGGCGCAGGAAGAACATTACCCGATGGGGGACGGCGCTCCAAAACGAGTATCACCGCGCAGCAGAGCGGGGAGGCGGTCCAGATCGGTGATCGTCACCAGCTCGGGGCGCCCGCCGAGCCGCCCCCGGTCGAGCCAGACTCCGGCCAGTCCGGCGGCGGTCGCACCGCCGGCGTCGATGTCCGGTTCGTTCCCGACGTAGGCGACCTCGGCGGGGTCGAGCTCCAGCGCGTCGCACGCCGCGTGGAAGGCGGCGGGGTCGGGCTTGGAGACACCCAGCTCGGCGGCGCACAGGACCGCCTCGAAGTAGTCACGTACGCCGAGGGTGCGGAGCTTGGGGTCCTGGTTGCGAATGCTCGCATTGGACAGCACGGCCTGGCGGTAGTCGGGGGCCAGCGCGTCCAGTGCGGCGAGGGCGTCGGGAAAGAGCTTCCAGGCGGACTCGTAGTGCGCGACGTAGCGGTCGAACCAGGCGTCGGCGGCGCTGTCACTCAGCGTCTCCGTACGGAGGAACTGCCGCACGCGGTCGCGTCGCTGTCCTTGGAAGGTGGTCGCCCCGTCGGCGAACCGCAGCCAGTGGATGTCGGTGATCTCACGCCAGTGCGCCAGGGCCCGCTCGACGGTGCCGAAGCGGTCGGCGAGCCCTTCGGCCGCGAGATGCAGCCGCATACCGGCGCGGTCGGCCGTGGTGTAGTCGAAGAGAGTGTCGTCGATGTCCCAGACGACGGCGCGGATCGGCATACGACGACGGTACCGGGGGGGGCGCGCCGCCGGCCCCATCCCTCGTACGGGTTCGATGTCGCGGTGGGCAGCGTGCCACGTGCCGGGCAGGGCCTAGCATGACGGTCCCGTTCGCCCACCCGCCGAGGGAGTTGACCATGGTCCCTGAAGTGGACCCGGAGGCCTGCGAGAGAACTCCGGAGGCCGTTCGTACGGCATTGCGGCGCCGTCCCGACTGGTTGCAGGCGTTCGAGCGGGACTGGCTGAGCGCGGCGGCCGACTTCGATCAGGTGGCTCTGGCGGACGTCATGGACAAGTGGTTCCCCTTCGCCTGTGCGTGCGCGACCCCGGGCTATCTGGACAACGTGGAGCACACGATCAAGCGCATGTCGGAAGGCGACACCGAGGGCATGGTCTTCCATGACGACGAAGGCAACGCGTACGACGCCGACAACAACCCGGTGGACGTGCGGGGGCGCGGGTGAGCGTGTACGCGATCCGGTACGCGGATCGGGCGGCCCGGCGTAAGGGCGAACTGACCGCCCCCCAACGCAGCGCGCTCTCCGCGCTGGAGAAACGGCTCGCCGTCAATCCGTTCGGAGCGCCGGCGACGAGCAATCGGGACAACAGCTGGTCTGCGACGTTCACCGGTGGCTTCGTGACCTACGTCGTGTCGAACCGGCACGTCGTGATCAACGTCGTTGACCTCGTGGCGCTCTGACCCCTGCGAGGACTCCGGTCGTACGGGAAGGGGCGACGGCCCGGTCGGTCGCCGCACCTTCCCGTACGTACCCAGGACTACGCCGCGAGCTTGGCCAGCGTCGCGTCGATGCGGGTGAGTGTGCGGTCCTTGCCCAGGATCTCCAGGGACTCGAAGAGCGGCAGCCCCACGGTGCGGCCGGTGACCGCGACGCGGACCGGGGCCTGGGCCTTGCCGAGCTTGAGGCCGTGCTCCTCGCCGGCCGCGAGGACCGCGTTCTTCAGGGACTCGGCGCTCGACCAGTCCGCGTCCGCCAGCTTCGCGCGGGCCGTGGTGAGCAGGGCCACCGGGTCGCCCTTCATCGCCTTCGCCCAGGACGCCTCGTCCTCGACCGGCTCGGGCAGGAAGAGGAAGTCCACGTTGGCCGTGATGTCCGAGAGCACCGTCACGCGGGTCTGCGCGTACGGGGCGATCGCCTCGAAGGCCGCCTGGTCGAAGTCCTCCGGCGCCCAGTTGGCGTACGGGGCGCGCAGCCAGGGCGCGCAGGCCTCCATGAAGGTCTTCACGTCCAGCTGCCGGATGTGGTCGGCGTTGATCGCCTCGGCCTTCTTCAGGTCGAAGCGCGCCGGGTTGGCGTTGACGTCGGTGATCTCGAAGGCACCGACCATCTCCGCGCGGGAGAAGACGTCCTGGTCGGCGGCGAACGACCAGCCCAGCAGGGACAGGTAGTTGAGCAGTCCGTCGGGCAGGAAGCCGCGCTCGCGGTAGAGGTTCAGCGAGGCCTGCGGGTCGCGCTTGGAGAGCTTCTTGTTGCCCTCGCCCATCACGTACGGCAAGTGCCCGAACTGCGGCACGAAGTGGGCCACGCCCAGCCCCATCAGCGCCTGGTAGAGGGCGATCTGGCGGGGGGTCGAGGAGAGCAGGTCCTCGCCGCGCAGGACGTGGGTGATCTCCATCAGCGCGTCGTCGACCGGGTTCACGAGGGTGTAGAGGGGCGCCCCGTTGGCGCGGACGATGCCGTAGTCGGGCACGTTCTCCGGGGTGAAGGTCAGCTCGCCGCGGACCAGGTCGGTGAAGGTGATCGGCTCGTCGGGCATCCGGAAGCGGACGATGGAGGTGCGGCCCCGCGCCTCGTACTCGGCCTTCCGCTCGGCGCTCAGGTCGCGGCAGTGGCCGTCGTACCCGGAGGGGCGGCCGGCGGCGCGGGCGGCGTCGCGGCGGGTCTCCAGCTCCTCGGCGGTGCAGTAGCAGTGGTACGCGTGGCCGGCGGCGAGCAGCTTGTCGGCGACGTCCCGGTAGATGTCCATCCGCTGCGACTGGCGGTACGGCGCGTGCGGGCCGCCCACCTCGGGGCCCTCGTCCCAGTCGAGGCCGAGCCAGCGCAGCGAGTCGAGCAGCTGCTCGTACGACTCCTCGGAGTCGCGTGCGGCGTCGGTGTCCTCGATGCGCAGGACCAGGGTGCCGCCGTGGTGGCGGGCGAACGCCCAGTTGAAGAGGGCGGTGCGGACCAGGCCCACGTGGGGGTTGCCGGTCGGCGAGGGACAGAAACGTACGCGGACGGTCGCGTTAGCCACGCTTGATCACCTTGTTGGTGAGAGTGCCGATGCCTTCGATGGTGACGGCGACCTCGTCGCCGACGCTGAGGGGGCCGACCCCGGCGGGGGTGCCCGTGAGGATGACGTCGCCGGGCAGCAGCGTCATGGCCTCGGTGATGTGGACGACGAGATCCTCCACGGAGCGGACCATGTCACTCGTACTGCCGAGCTGGCGCTGCTCGCCGTTGACGGTGCACTGGACGGCGAGGCCGGCGCTGACGGCCGGCAGGGTGAGGGAGGTCTCCACCCAGGGGCCGAGCGGGCAGGAGGTGTCGAAGCCCTTGGCGCGGGCCCACTGGTTCTCGCGCTTCTGGGTGTCGCGAGCGGTGACGTCGTTGGCGCAGGTGAAGCCGAGGATGACGTCCTTGACGCGCTCGCGGGGGACCTCGCGGCACATCCGGCCGATCACGACGGCCAGTTCGGCCTCGTAGTGCAGGTCTTCGGAGAACGAGGGGTACTCGACGGCGTCGCCGGAGCCGATCACCGAGGTGGTCGGCTTGAAGAAGACGACCGGCGTCTCGGGCACCTCGTTGCCGAGTTCCGCCGCGTGCGCCGCGTAGTTGCGGCCGACGCCCACGACCTTGTTGGGGAGCACGGGCGGAAGGAGGCGGACCTTGCTCAGCGGGACCTTGGTGCCGGAGAGCTCGAAGTCGGCGTACGGAATGCCCTTGATGATGTCGAGGACGAGGCCGGCGGCCGTACCGCCGGTGCCGTCCTCCTCGACCGCGCCGAAGGCGACATTGCCGTCGATGGAGAATCTGGCGATGCGCACGGGATGCTGTCGCCCCTCACTTTGCTGCTGGCTGGCTGACTGGAGACTGGCGTCCCAGGCTAGCGCGGTGGGGGCGGCGGCCGACGCGGTGCGGGGGCGCCGGGGCGCGTGCCCTACTGTGCGAGGGGGGCGTCGATCAGCGTCGTACGGCGCGGGTTGGCCGTGCGCAGGGGCAGATCGACGGCGTGTTCCGGCTGCGCGGGCGGGAGGAGTTCCCCGGCGTCGTCCAGGTTCGCCAGCGTGGTGCGGCGGGGGTTGGCGGTGTTGCGGAACATCTTCGTCGTCTTCATCGGCTGTTTCAGACCTTGTCGGGGTTGTGGGTGCCAGGGCGCACCGGTTGTCGAATATGCCATCTCTGTAAAGCGTCAGGCTAAACACGTGATTGCCTGGGAAAGACTGGAAGCTGCGGTGATCTCCATGTGAGTTTGCTCACGACGTGCCGGGCAATTCGCCCATCACGGACAGTGGTCGAGTCCTCTGGAAACGGACATTGCACTACCGAACCCTGCATTCCGCTCCTGATCATCAGGACTGGGACAACCCTCGCCCGCAAGGGACTCGTGACGGGAAGTCCGTTTCCTCCCTGAACGGCTTCCACTGATCGTCACCCCTCACTCACGACGCGTTACGTAGGTCACAGCCCGGTACGCGGCCCTTGTTGGAGATCCTGCTCTGTGCTGAAATTCCACGCACCGCCGCGGGTTCTTCAAGACCGGCGCGTAAAGGCGCGACGCGGCGCCGAGTGGCATGCGGGGAAGGGGAGCATCGCCGGCCACTCAACGACCACCTTGGGGCGCACTCCGCGCTCCACGACGCCGACACCGTCCCGCCGTTCCGCGGGGGGACGCCTGGTCCAGAGGTTGCGACGCTAGTGCAGGGACGTTTCAAGAGGGACAGCAGCGCTGCGGCGGAGCAGGAGCCCCGCGGCGGAACCGACCGCGGCTCCTCGCCCCAGCACACCCAGAACCCGGGTCAGGGTCCGGCCGGCGAGGGTGGTGACCGGGGCGCCCAGTCCGGTACGGCGCCCGGTGGCGACACCCCGAACCCCGCGCCCAAGTCGGCGTCGACCGACGCGGGTTCGCGAATAGCGCTGCGCAACTGGCGCATCAGCACCCGTCTGGTGGCACTGCTCACCCTGCCGGTGGTCGCGGCCACCACGCTGGGCGGACTGCGTATCAACGAGTCCATGAAGGACATGCAGCAGCTGGAGCACATGCAGTTGCTGACCGAGATGACCAAGGAAGCGACCAGCCTCGCCGCCGCGCTCCAGGCCGAGCGCGACGAGTCGGCGGGTCCGCTCACCAACGGCGCGAACCCCAAGGACTTCAAGGTCCAGGACCGTCGCACCAAGACGGACCGGGCCAAGAAGGCGTTCCTCGGCGCCACCGTGAAGATCGGGGACACCGACGGCGACCAGGCGCTGGAGTCGATCCGCGCCAACGTCAGCCAGATCGCGACCCAGGTCAACAAGATCCAGGAAATTCGCAAGGACGCGTACGACACGGAGGCCACGCACTCCCTGACGGTCGACGCGTACAGCGGTCTCATCGACTCGCTGCTCAGCCTCTCGCAGGACATGGCGCAGGCCACCAGCAACCCGGACATGATCAAGCGGACCCGCGCCCTGGCGGCCTTCTCCTCCGCCAAGGAGTACGCGTCGATCCAGCGCGCGATCATCGCCTCCGCGCTCCCCGCCGACCCCAAGGAGAAGGGCGATCTCAACGAGAACGACCGGCTCTACGGTCTGGCCGCGTCCACCAAGGGCGACAACGCCCTCGCCTCCTTCGACGCGCTGTACGAGTCGATGGGCGGCAACGCCGAGGAGCTGACGGCGCCGCTCAGCGGCAAGGGCAACCCCGAGATCAACGCCGCCGACGAGTACGCGGACCGGGTGCTCGGTATCTCCGGTGGTCTTCAGGGGCGGCCGAACCGCTCGTATCTGGACTGGACCGACCAGGCGTCCGCCAAGATCAACGCGATGAACATCATCGAGCAGACGCTGCTGGGTGAGATGGAGAACAAGGCGCGTCAGCTGCGCGAGAAGTCGCAGCAGGACGCGTACATCAACGGTGCGCTGATCCTCGTCGTCCTCGGTGTCTCACTGGTCGGCGCCTTCGTCGTCGCGCGCTCCATGATCCGCTCGCTGCGGCGCCTCCAGGAGACGGCCACCAAGGTCGCCCAGGACCGGCTGCCCGAGCTGGTCAAGCAGCTGTCCGAGGCCGACCCGCAGGACGTGGACACCTCCGTCGAATCCGTCGGTGTGCACTCCAGGGACGAGATCGGCAAGGTCGCCGCGGCGTTCGACGACGTGCACCGCGAGGCCGTCCGACTGGCCGCCGAGCAGGCGCTGCTGCGAGGCAACGTCAACGCGATGTTCACCAACCTCTCGCGCCGCAGCCAGGGTCTGATCCAGCGTCAGCTGTCGCTGATCTCCGAACTCGAATCCCGTGAGGCCGACCCGGACCAGCTGTCCTCGCTGTTCAAGCTGGACCACCTCGCGACCCGTATGCGCCGTAACGGCGAGAACCTGCTGGTCCTCGCCGGTGAGGAGCCGGGCCGGCGGTGGACGCGCCCCGTCCCGCTGGTCGACGTGCTCCGTGCCGCGGCCTCCGAGGTGGAGCAGTACGAGCGGATCGAACTGGCCTCGGTGCCCACGACCGAGGTCGCCGGCCGCGTCGTCAACGACCTCGTGCACCTGCTCGCCGAGCTGCTGGAGAACGCGACGTCGTTCTCCTCGCCGCAGACCAAGGTCCGTGTCACCGGTCACGCGCTGCCCGACGGGCGTGTGCTCGTCGAGATCCACGACACCGGTATCGGCCTCTCCCCCGAGGACCTGGCGGCGATCAACGAACGGCTCGCCTCGCCGCCCACCGTGGACGTCTCGGTGTCGCGCCGTATGGGTCTGTTCGTGGTCGGCCGGCTGTCGCTGCGCCACGGCATCAGGATCCAGCTGCGGCCCTCCGACTCGGGCGGCACGACCGCGCTGGTCATGCTGCCGGTCGATGTCGCCAACGGCGGCAAGAAAATGCCGCCGCGCCCCGGCGTCGGCGGGCACAACGGTGCGGGCGGTCAGTCGCCCGCCGGCCCGGGCGCCCTCGGCGGCGGCCAGCAGTCCGGCATCGCCGCCGGGCTCGCGGGCGGCGCGGCCGGGGCCGGGCGTCTCGCCACTCCGCCGTCACGCGGTCAGGTCGGCGCCGGTACGGGGCCCCGCGCCGCGCTGCCGGCCAGGAGCGGGATGCAGAGCGGCCTGCCCACCCGGCCGCAGTCCGGTCCGCCGCAGAACCCCCAGCCAGGGGGCCAGAGTTCTGGTCCGAGCCTGTTCGGCACGAGCCCCCGCGACCAGGCGGCGCCGGGCCGTCCGGGCGCCCCGGCGGATCCCGGCGCCGGTCCGCAGCCGGGTCAGGGTCCGGTGCCGCAGGCCGGTGGCCGGCTCGCCCGGCCCGGTCAGAGCCTGTCCAGCGGCCCGAACGGACGCGGCCCCGGCAACCGCGACCGCGGAGCGTTCCCGCAGGGTGCGAACGGACCGGCCGGCGGACCGCCGCCGGTCGACCGCGGCCGTCAGCTGCCGCCGCCCGGCGGACCGCGCGCCGAGCTGCCGGGGGGCAACCCGCAGCCGCAGCGGCGCCCGCAGCGTCCCGGCACCACCAGCTGGGGCAGCGGCGAGCAGCCGTCCGGGCCGCGGCGCTTCGCTCCGGACGCCCCGCGCGGCCACGAGGAGCCCGAGACCACCGGTCAGTTCCCGGCGGCGTCGGCCGGGCAGGGGCCCGGCTCCACGGCCGAGTTCGCGCGTCCTGACTTCGACGGTCCACGACCGGACCTGGACAGCGGCCCCGGTGCCACCGACGGCGGCAGCGGATACGGCGACACCGGCTCCCATCCCGTCCCCAACTCGGGCGACGTCAATGGCGGTTGGCAGGAACAGGGCTCCACGGCCCAGTTCCCCCGCCCGGACTTCAACGCGCCCCGTCCCCCGGTGCCGGCCCCCGCGCCCGGCTCGCCGGACCCCGATCTCTTCGGCCGGACCCCGCCGCCCGGCCAGGGTCGGCCGGGCGCCGACCAGCGCCAGGGTCGTCCCGACTTCGGCCAGAACGGCCCGGACGGAGCCGACTTCGGCCAGAACGGCCCGAACGGAGCCGACTTCGGCCAGAACGGCCCGGACGGCGCGGACTTCGGCGCGCCGCGCCAGCCGATCGGCGAGCTTCCCCAGCAGTCGCAGCCGGAGGCACTGCCCCCGGCCGGGCCGGGCGACGGCCGTACGCCGCTGTTCGACACGCTGGAGACGAACTGGTTCCACGGGCAGCAGAGCGGCGGCTCGGGCCGGCCGGAGCAGCCCGAGGGACCCGCGCAGCAGCCACCGACCGCGGAGCACTCCCCACAGGAGCTGCCGGACCGGCCGGCGGCCTCTCCTCCCCCGATGCCGCAACGACAGCCGGCGAACGGCAACACCAACGGCAACGGCGCCGTAACGTCCTCCTGGCGCACGTCACCCAATGACGAGCTGGTACGCCAGGCCGAGCGGGTCAAGAAGCCCGCCGCGGGCGGAATCACCACCTCAGGGCTGCCCCGTCGGGTCCCGCGTGCCAACCTGGTACCGGGAACCGCGCAGGAGCAGAGCAACCAGACCGGTCCGCAGGTCTCGCGTGCGCCAGACGACGTACGCGGCCGGCTGACCAACCTTCGCCGGGGCATTCAGCAGGGTCGTCAGGCTGGCGGCCGTCCGGCCGACAACTCGACGACCGGCAGTTTCAACCTCGGCCCCTCTCACCAGCAGGAGCGTTAGTTGAGTCCGATGAGCCAGGCGGCGCAGAATCTGAACTGGTTGATCACCAACTTTGTGGACAACACCCCCGGGGTGTCCCACACAGTGGTCGTATCCGCCGACGGCCTGCTGCTGGCCATGTCCGAGGGTTTCCCGCGCGACCGTGCCGATCAACTCGCGGCCGTCGCCTCCGGTCTGACCTCGCTGACCGCGGGGGCGTCCCGGATCTTCGAGGGCGGGCCTGTCACCCAGACCGTCGTGGAGATGGACCGCGGGTTCCTCTTCCTCATGTCCGTATCCGACGGTTCCTCACTGGCGGTGCTCGCACACCCCGACTGCGACATCGGTCTGGTGGGCTACGAGATGGCCCTTCTGGTCGACCGGGCGGGAACGGTGCTGACGCCGGACCTGCGCGCCGAACTCCAGGGGAGTCTGCTCCACTGAGGCTTCCAGGTACCGCCCACAGCGCCACACACCGTCAGGCCGCCAACCGGCCCCACCCCGGCCCAGTCAGACGGCACGAAGACATCTTGCTGTCACGCCCGGAGGATTCATGACCCCGCCACCCGCCTCTCACGATCCGTACGGCGCCTCAGTCGACGCGTCCTACGGACTTGAAGGCGATCAGCCGTTGGTACGTCCGTACGCCATGACCGGCGGCCGGACCCGGCCGCGATACCAGCTCGCCATCGAGGCACTGGTCAGCACGACGGCCGATCCGGCACATCTCGCCGGGCTGCTCCCCGAGCACCAGCGGATCTGCCATCTCTGCCGCGAGGTGAAGTCCGTCGCGGAGGTGTCGGCACTGCTGTCCATGCCGCTCGGTGTGGCGCGCATCCTCGTGGCCGACCTGGCCGAGGCAGGCATGGTGGCCATCCACCAGCCGGGTAACGGAGAGGCCGGCGGCACGCCGGATGTGACACTGCTCGAAAGGGTGCTCAGTGGACTTCGCAAGCTCTAGCGGCGGAGCGGCACGATCGACCACCTCCGCGAAGATCGTGGTGGCGGGCGGATTCGGCGTGGGCAAGACCACGTTCGTCGGCGCCGTCTCGGAGATCAACCCGCTGCGTACCGAAGCCGTCATGACCAGCGCCTCCGCCGGCATCGACGACCTCACCCACACCGGAGACAAGACCACCACCACGGTGGCCATGGACTTCGGCCGCATCACCCTCGACCAGGACCTGATCCTGTACCTGTTCGGCACCCCCGGACAGGACCGCTTCTGGTTCATGTGGGACGACCTCGTACGCGGCGCCATCGGCGCCGTCGTACTCGTCGACACCCGCCGCCTCGCCGACTGCTTCCCCGCCGTCGACTACTTCGAGAACTCCGGGCTCCCCTTCGTCATCGCCCTCAACGGCTTCGACGGACACCAGCCCTACACCCCCGACGAAGTACGCGAAGCACTCCAGATCGGCCCCGACACCCCCATCATCACCACCGACGCCCGACACCGCGCGGACGCCAAGAGCGGACTCATCACCCTCGTCGAACACGCACTCATGGCGCGGCTCAAGTAGACGACCGCGTACGGCAGTTGCCGTAGCCCGGACCGGGTGTGGGCTGTGTCTTTGGACATAGCCCACCTCGGTGTTCATAACGTTTCGAGAGAGAATTCACGCCGCTCGGACACCCGACGCGTTCGACTGGTATCGCTGTGCTCACATCAACCTCGTCTTTTGACGGGGCTCGTTCTTTATGCCCGTTTTATCTGCGGTATGGACCACTCGGAATGGCCGATTCCCACTGTTTGGAACGGGACCGCCTCACGTGCTGGAATTCGATGAACTCCCGAGTAGTACAGCCCTGAACGAAAAACGGCACAACGTAGGTGCCGACGCCGAGAGGTTGTTGGTCGAGTGACGCGCAGCAAGACGAGCTCCGCGGAGCAGGCGGCGCGGGGTAACTTCACCCCGCCGCGGCGTACAGCGGCGCCGCCTGCGGACGCGCCAGGGAAGCCTCCGGTGCCCGGCAGCACGAGTCGGCTGTCCCCGCGCAACTGGCGCGTGCCGACGCGGCTCAACGCGATCCTCCTGATACCCGTGCTCGTCGGCCTCGTCATGGGCGGCTTCCAGGTCAAGGGCTCCATCGACACCTGGCAGGAGGCGCAGGACGCGGAGCGCACCGCGCTCGTCGTACGGGCCGCGTCCGAGTACGGCCAGGCCCTGCTCAACGAGCGCGACCTCACCGCCCGGCCCCTGCTGACGAACAAGCGCGACGACAAGGTCGTCGTGGACGCCAGGGCCACCACGGACGCCGCGAAGGCCACGTTCGACCGCGCCGTCGAGTCCATGCCGCAGGACGAGGGCCTGGAGCGGCGGCTGCGGCTCTTCCGCGCCGAAGAGCCCAAGCTGGAGACGATCCGCAAGACCGCCTACACGGCGGGCGTCGAGACGCCCGACAAGGCCGGCCGCAACGGCGGTCCGGTGGCGACCGAAGAGGGATACGTGCTGGTCCAGCACTCCCTCATGGAGTTCTCCAACGAACTGGGCCTCGGCACCGGCAACATCACCAGCTACGGCCGCACCGTCTACGCCGTCCAGCTCTCCAAGGCCGCCTCCTCGCTCCAGCGCTCCATCGGTCTGCACCTGCTGGTACGGCCGAGCGAGAAGCCCGCGATCAGGTCGGGCCAGTCGATCGCGTTCTCCTCGTACGCCTACCTGGAGGACATCGCGGTCGCCGAGTACGTCTCCGGCGGCACGGACGCGGACACGGCCAAGCTCCAGAAGATCATGGCCGAACAGGCCACCGAAGGCGCCAAGAAGCTCGCGACGGCGCGGCAGCAGGCCGCGGCGGCGGGCCAGAAGTTCATCGCCCCGCCGGCCCAGGACGGCTCGGTGGTCGACGGCATGGTCGCCGCGATCGCCACCGGTGACAGCCCCTCGCAGCTGGAGGAGCGCGGCGTCACCCCCACTGCGTGGATGGCCGCGACGACCGCCAAGTTCGACGGCTACACGATCATCGAGAAGGACCTGGTCGACAACGCCGTCAGCGACGCCGCGCAGATCTCCGACAGCGCCAGGAACGACGCGGTCATCAACGGCGCGATCGTGCTGATCGCCCTGCTGGCCGCCTTCGTACTGGCCGGGATGATGGCGCGGCAGATGAGCCGGTCCATGCGCCGGCTCCGTACGGCCGCCTTCGGTATCGCCGAGCAGCGGCTGCCGATGCTGGTCGACCAGCTGTCGCGTACCGAGCCCGGCCGGGTCGACACCCGCGTCCAGCCCATCCCGATCGACTCCAGGGACGAGATCGGCGAGGTGGCGCGCGCCTTCGACCAGGTGCACCGCGAGGCCGTCCGGCTCGCCGCCGAGCAGGCCATGCTCCGGGGCAACGTCAACGCGATCTTCACCAACCTCTCGCGGCGCAACCAGTCGCTGATCGAGGGCCAGTTGACCCTGATCACCGAGCTGGAGAACCACGAGGCCGAGCCCGAGCAGCTGGAGAACCTCTTCAAGCTGGACCACCTCGCGACGCGTATGCGCCGTAACGGCGAGAACCTGCTGGTCCTCGCCGGCGAGGAGCCGGGCCGCCGCTGGAACCAGCCGGTGCCGCTGGTCGACGTACTGCGCGCCGCGGCCTCCGAGGTGGAGAGTTACGAGCGCATCGAGCTGACCGGCGTGCCGGAGACCGACATCCACGGCCAGTCCGTGACCGACCTCGTGCACCTGCTCGCCGAGCTGCTGGAGAACGCCACCACGTTCTCGTCGCCGCAGACCAAGGTGCGGGTGACCGCGACCCGGCTGCCTGACGGCCGCGTGATGATCGAGATCCACGACAAGGGCATCGGCCTCACCGCCGAGGACTTCGCCGACATCAACCACAAGCTGGCCAACCCGCCGACGGTGGACGCCGCGGTGTCCCAGCGCATGGGCCTGTTCGTGGTCGGCCGGCTGGCCGACCGGCACGGCGTACGGGTGCAGCTGCGGCCCTCGGGCGAGCAGGCGGGCACCACGTCGCTGGTCATGCTCCCGGACGCGATCACCCACGGTGGCGGCGGCGAACAGCCGCCACCGCCGGACGACTTCACGGTCTCCCAGATCATTCCGGAGCAGCAGGCCCCGGCCTTCGAACCGGAGGCGCGGGCGTTCTCGACGCCGATCCTGACGGCGGCCGAACTCGGCTTCGACGACTCCCGATACGACAACGGGGCCGGGGACGGGGCGGGGAACGGGGCGGCGAATCCGCGCAGTCTCGACCCGGTGAACCGTTCCCTCAGGCGCGACGAGCGGCGCGCGGCGCTGGGCGGTGACAACGGCTCGGGCAACGGCGCCGCCGCGCCCCCGCCCGGTGGCGAGAGGCCGCTCTACGGCGACCAGGTGGACGGGCGGTACCGCGAGGAGACGGACGGCCGGTACGCGCCGCAGGAGGCGTCGTACGAGCAGAACGGCTACGCCTCCCCGCAGAGCGGGGCCGAGGGCGGCCAGCAGACGTACGAGGGCGCGGGGTACGACGCGTACGCCGCCCCCGACGGATACCGGACGACCCCCGACGGCTATCAGACGCCCGACGGGTACCCGGAGCAGCAGGACCCCCTGGGCGGCGGATATACGGAAGGGGCCTACGGGGCCCCGCAGGCGAACGGGGCGGGCTACGACAGCCTCTTCGCCCCCCAGGCCGACCAGGGTGGCTGGAGTGGCCAAGTCGGCTACCAGGGTGGGTACGAGCCGGAGCGGCAGCCCGAATCGGAATCCTCCGACGGCGCTGCGGCGGGCACCGGGGAGCGCGTAGAATTCGAACGTCCGGGTCCCTCCCCGAGCAACAGTCACACACTGACGGGAGCGGGACTGCCACGCCGTGGCGGCAGCGCACAGCCTCCGAAGCCGGAGTCGTGGCAGCCCACCGGTGAGGACGCCGGGCAGCGCAACGGACCGGACAGCGGTCAGGACAGCGGTGGCCGGGCCGATTTCTTCGGCCGGACCTCCCCTTCGGCCGGTACGGCGGAGGGGACGGCGCAGGCTGCCGAGCAGCAGGCCCCGGCCCCCGACACACACCAGGCACACCAGACGCACGAGACGTACGCACCGACAGCCAACCAGCAGCCGCAACCGCAGCCGCAGAACGGACAGAGTGAGGCGAACGGCCCCGACAACTGGCGTTCGACGAACGACGACCGCTGGCAGCGGGCCGAGAAGCTCCGCGAGCCCAAGGCCGGCGGGATCACCCCGTCGGGGCTCCCCCGGCGCGTTCCCAAGGCCAACCTGATCGAGGGAACGGCGGAGTCGACGCCGCAGAACGGCCCCCAGGTCTCGCGTGCGCCGGAGGATGTCCGCGGCAGGCTGAGCAACCTGCGGCGCGGCGTCCAGCGGGGCCGCAACGCGGGGACGGGCAGCGGCGGCGACGCGGGAACCACGGGGACGGATACGAACGGACCGGGTCGAGGCCCGGGCAGTACCTACAACCAGGAGCGTTAGTGTGAGCCCGATGAGCCAGGCGGCGCAGAATCTCAACTGGTTGATCACCAACTTCGTGGACCACACCCCCGGGGTGTCCCACACCGTGGTGGTCTCCGCCGACGGACTCCTGCTTGCCATGTCGGAGGGTTTCCCGCGGGACCGCGCCGACCAGCTGGCGGCCGTCGCCTCCGGTCTGACCTCGCTGACCGCCGGGGCCTCCAGGATCTTCGAGGGCGGTGCCGTCACCCAGACCGTGGTGGAGATGGACCGCGGGTTCCTCTTCCTGATGTCCATCTCCGACGGCTCATCGCTGGCCGTCCTCGCGCACCCCGAGGCCGACATCGGCCTGGTGGGTTACGAAATGGCTCTGCTCGTCGACCGGGCGGGAACGGTGCTGACACCGGACCTGCGCGCCGAACTCCAGGGAAGTCTTCTCAACTAACAGACAGACAGTGCGTTTCGCGTCACCGCACCATAGGGTTCGGTGGCGCGACTCCACAGGACAGTTACCGGCGATCGGGAGTCGGAGGAGGAAACGGTGGCAACACCCCCAGGCGGACACCCTTACGACGGTGGCCGACAGGTCCCGGGTGAGCATGCCCGAAACCACTTCAACTCCCCTTCCACGCCGGGCGGGAACGGCGGCCAGGGCGGGCGGCGGGACGGCGGCGGACAGCCGTACCATCCGCAGCGACAGCCGTATCAGCAGCCCCAACAGCCGTACGGACAGCAGCAGTCGTACGGACAGGGGCCGCAACAGCCGTACGGTCAACAGCCGTCGTACGGACAGGGGCAGCAGCAGCCGCAGTACGGTCAGCAGCCGCCCCACATCCAGCCGGTGCAGCCGAGGCGCCATCAGGAGCCGGAGTACGCCGCGCACAACCCGTTGGTACGTCCGTACGCCATGACCGGCGGCCGGACCCGGCCGCGGTACCAGCTCGCCATCGAGGCACTGGTCAGCACAACGGCCGATCCGTCAAGGCTGCAAGGGCAGTTGCCCGAGCACCAGCGGATCTGCCGGCTCTGTTTCGAGATCAAATCGGTCGCCGAGATTTCGGCACTGCTCTCCATCCCCCTGGGCGTCGCCCGGATCCTCGTAGCCGACCTGGCGGAGGCCGGACTTGTCGCCATTCATCAACCCGGCGGCGACGAGACCGCCGGGGGTCAACCAGATGTGACACTGCTCGAAAGGGTGCTCAGTGGACTTCGCAAGCTCTAGCGGCGGTGCAGCCCGCTCAACCACCAGCGCGAAGATCGTGGTGGCGGGCGGATTCGGCGTGGGCAAGACCACGTTCGTCGGCGCCGTCTCGGAGATCAACCCGCTGCGTACCGAAGCCGTCATGACCAGCGCCTCCGCCGGCATCGACGACCTCACCCACACCGGAGACAAGACCACCACCACGGTGGCCATGGACTTCGGCCGCATCACCCTCGACCAGGACCTGATCCTGTACCTGTTCGGCACCCCCGGACAGGACCGCTTCTGGTTCATGTGGGACGACCTCGTACGCGGCGCCATCGGCGCCGTCGTACTCGTCGACACCCGCCGCCTCGCCGACTGCTTCCCCGCCGTCGACTACTTCGAGAACTCCGGGCTCCCCTTCGTCATCGCCCTCAACGGCTTCGACGGACACCAGCCCTACACCCCCGACGAAGTACGCGAAGCACTCCAGATCGGCCCCGACACCCCCATCATCACCACCGACGCCCGACACCGCGCGGACGCCAAGAGCGGACTCATCACCCTCGTCGAACACGCACTCATGGCACGACTTCGTTAAGCGTTTTCGGGCCACGCGCCCGGAGTTGACCGACAACGGCGGCGGCCCCGCACTCCTCGGAGTGCGGGGCCGCCGTCATCGGCACGCGCGCCGGGCCGGCCCCGCCGGTCAGCGCGAGAGCCCCGCACGGTGGTCCGTGCGGGGCTCTCGCGGTGCTGTACGGCCGCTGGGGCGCCTGGGCTCAGCCTTGCCAGCTGTGCGGGGCCCGGAAGCCCGGCGTGCGCTCCAGGCGGCGCCAGCCGGCCGTGGAGCGGCCCCGGTGGGCCGGGGCTGCGTCCGCGTCGGTGCGGGCCGCGGCGCGCGCCATGAGGACGGCGGTGATGGCGGCCAGCTCCTCGGGGCCCGCGTGGCCCTTCTCGACGCGGAGCAGGGAGTTGTCGGCGGAACCGGCGGGATCGTTCATCGGGCTCGTGTCTCCGTCTTCTCGGCGGGTGGGCTGCGGCGTGGGCTGCGGGGACCGCGTCCGGCGGGCGCGGTCTCACTGCGGCGGGTTGCCGTGCTTGCGGGACGGCAGGTCGGCGTGCTTCGTACGGAGCATCGCGAGGGCCGAGGCGAGGACCTCGCGGGTCTCGGCCGGGTCGATGACGTCGTCGACCAGACCGCGCTCCGCGGCGTAGTACGGGTGCATCAGCTCGGCCTTGTACTCCTTGACCATGCGTACGCGCATGGCCTCGGGGTCCTCGGCCTCGGCGATCTGCTTGCGGAAGATGACGTTGGCGGCGCCCTCCGCGCCCATCACCGCGATCTCGTTGGTGGGCCAGGCGTAGGTGAGGTCGGCGCCGATGGACTGGGAGTCCATGACGATGTAAGCACCCCCGTACGCCTTGCGCAGGATGAGCGAGATCCGGGGGACGGTGGCGTTGCAGTACGCGTACAGCAGCTTCGCCCCGTGGCGGATGATGCCGCCGTGCTCCTGGTCGACGCCGGGCAGGAAGCCGGGTACGTCCAGCAGGGTCACGATCGGGATGTTGAAGGCGTCGCACATCTGCACGAAGCGCGCGGCCTTCTCCGATGCCTCGATGTCCAGGACGCCGGCGAGGGACTGCGGCTGGTTGGCGACGATGCCGACGACCTGGCCGTCGAGCCGGGACAGCGCGCAGATGATGTTGGTGGCCCAGCGCTCGTGGATCTCCAGGAAGTCGCCGTCGTCGACGAGCTCCTCGATGACCTTGCGCATGTCGTAGGGGCGGTTGCCGTCGGCCGGGACGAGGTCGAGCAGCACGTCGGAGCGGCGGTCGGCCGGGTCGTCGGACTCGGCGGTGGGCGGGTTCTCGCGGTTGTTGGAGGGGAGCATCGCCAGCAGGTAGCGGACCTCGGCGATGCACGTCTCCTCGTCGTCGTACGCGAAGTGCGCGACGCCCGAGGTCTCGGCGTGCACGTCCGCGCCGCCGAGGCCGTTCTGGGTGATCTCTTCGCCCGTGACCGCCTTGACGACATCGGGTCCGGTGATGAACATCTGCGACGTCTCACGGACCATGAACACGAAGTCGGTGAGGGCGGGGCTGTAGGCGGCGCCGCCGGCGCACGGGCCGAGCATCACGCTGATCTGCGGGATGACACCCGACGCCTTGGTGTTGCGCTGGAAGATGCCGCCGTAACCGGCGAGCGCCGAGACACCCTCCTGGATACGCGCGCCCGCGCCGTCGTTCAGCGAGACGAGCGGGGCACCGGCCGAGATGGCCATGTCCATGATCTTGTGGATCTTGGTGGCGTGGGCCTCGCCCAGGGCGCCGCCGAAGATCCGGAAGTCGTGCGCGTAGACGAAGACCGTACGGCCCTCGACCGTCCCCCAGCCGGTGATCACCCCGTCCGTGTACGGCTTCTTGGCCTCCAGGCCGAAGCCGGTGGCCCGATGCCTGCGCAGCTGTTCGACCTCCCGGAACGAGCCCTCGTCGAGCAACAGCGCGATGCGCTCGCGCGCCGTCAGCTTGCCCTTGGCGTGCTGCGCCTCGGTCGCGCGTTCGCTCGGCCCGCTCAGCGCCTGCCCCCGCAGCGAGTGCAGCTCGGCCACGCGCCCACGGGCGTCGACGGGCTCACTCGGCGTCTGGTCCACAACGGTCATGTACCGACCCTACGAACATCCGAGCCGAAAGCCGCCGTCGACTCCACACAGTCTCCTGCCCGGATTCCTGGTGGGGCTGGACAGAACCGGGGTCGGCACGGGCCGATTCGACAGCCCGGCGGCCCTCGCGGTTGTGAGGTTCCTCCAGACGCCGACCCGTGTCGGCCGTGTCGGCCCGCTGTCGGCCCGGTGGCCGACCGGGGGTCATGCCTCGGTCACCGTGCGGGGCGGGGCGGCGGACGGGGCCGATGTGGACGGCGGTGGGTGAGCGACCGGTGCGTGGTGGGTGAGCGGTCGGCGTCGGGTCGTGATGTCAGGCCGTGACGTCAGGTTGTGACGTCAGGTTGTGACGTCAGGTTGTGACGTCAGGTTGTGACGTCAGGTTGTGAAGACTCGCAAACTTTGAGAGCGCACTCACCCGCAACTCTTGACGCGTCCCGGACACCTGGCAAGCCGGACGGCGAGCCGGACGTCTCGGGCGCGGCGCACGACGGGAACCCGGTGCGGTTCACCGTGCCGGTCGGTTCCTGAACTCCGGCAACCGGACCGACGGTGCCCCGTCGCCCCCGCCTTCCGAGGGGTGACGGGGCACCGTCGTGCGCGCGCACGGGTGGAGTTTCGGGCAAGGTTTCGGACAGACCCGCCTGATCGACGGAAGATGTTGAACTTTGAACGAGATGGGTCTACGGTGAACGTACTTGAAGGCTAAACAAAAACGTCCCGGGAGAAACACATGTCACTCTTCAACCGCAAGTCCGACTCCGACTCCGCCGACGCCGCGCCGGTCAACCCCGAGCTGGCCACGCTGACCGGTGACTACACCATCGACCCGTCGCACAGCAGCATCGGCTTCACCGTGCGTCACGCCATGGTCACCAACGTCCGCGGCGCGTTCAGCAAGCACGAGGGAACGCTGAGCCTGGACGGCTCGAAGCCGGAGAACTCCACCGCGTCCATCGACGTGGACATCGAGAGCATCGACACCGGCGCCCCCGACCGTGACGCCCACCTGCGCAGCGCGGACTTCTTCGACGCCGAGACGTACCCCAAGATGACCTTCCGCTCGACGAGCGCCGAACAGCTCGGCGGCGACGACTACCGCATCACCGGTGACCTCACCATCAAGGACGTCACCAAGCCGCTCAGCATCGACCTGGAGTTCAACGGCAAGGCGACGGACCCGTTCGGCAACGAGCGCGTCGGCTTCGAGGGCACCGCCACGATCTCGCGCTCCGACTGGGGCCTGAGCTGGAACGCGGCGCTGGAGACCGGCGGCATGCTGGTCAGCGACAAGGTGAAGCTCGCCTTCGACATCTCGGCGATCAAGACCCAGCCCGAGACCGCCTGACCGGCCGGAACGGCCCGCACCGGGGTCGTTCCGCCGCGCACGCGGTGTGCGGAGCGCGGGTGGCGGTACGGCGCGGGGCGACAGTCAGAATCCGCCCCCGTCGAAGCCGCCACCGCCTCCGAAGTCCCCTCCCCCGCCGAAGCCGCCTCCGTCGAAGCCGCCACCCGAGCCGCCGTCGTAGCCGGTGTAGTCGCCGCCTCCGTAGTCCGCGGCGTAGGCGGGGGTGGTCAGGGCCGTACCGAGCATGGTGCCCACCAGCAGGGCGGGAAGCACGCCGCCGCCGAAGTAACCGCCGGCCCAGGGGCCGTACGCGGGCCCGGCGTCGTAGTACGGGCGCGGGCCGTGCTCGGTCTGCACCATCCGCGTCATCGGGTCGTCGCCGTCCGCCAGGCGCGCCGCGTCGGCCGCGCAGACCGGGATGGGGCGCACGGCGCCGCCGGGCGGTGGTGACCAGTCCACGTCCTTGACGGACGGGCCGTGCCGGGGATCGAAGAAGCACGGCGAACGGCGCTCCGGGAGCGGCGTGCCCGTGCGCCGCGCGGCGAGTGCGGCAAGCGAGAAGCGGCCGTCCTCCAGCGC
Source organism: Streptomyces sp. NBC_01508 (assembly GCF_045040315.1). Classification (NCBI taxonomy): domain Bacteria; kingdom Bacillati; phylum Actinomycetota; class Actinomycetes; order Kitasatosporales; family Streptomycetaceae; genus Streptomyces; species Streptomyces sp. NBC_01508. The sequence goes on from NZ_CP109419.1 coordinate 2,148,563, forward strand.
CTCGGTCACCCCGCGCACATCCTCCGGATGCCCGGCGGAGGCCATGAGCGATTTCGCCTGCTCGTACGCGTCCAGCGCGTGCTCGTAGTCCGTGCGCATCGCGTCGTCGGCGCCCTTCTCACCCGGATGGAAGTCGAGGCGGTCGAGCTCCTCGCCGAAGGCGGTGATGTCCTCGTCCACGACGACCCGGAGCCTGCCCAGGGCCTGCCTGTCGCGCTCCTCCTTACGGAGGCGGTTGCGGCGCAGCACCGCGTACACCCCGGCGCCGCCCAGCACGACGACACCGCCGAGCGTGATCAGCCCGGTCGCGCCGCCGGTGCCGGTGCCGTCACCGGAGGACGTGTCCCAGCCCGCCGGGGCCCGGCCGCGCGATTCGGCGAGGGCCTGGTCCACGAAGTTGTCGAGTTCCACCGACGCCGCGACGGGGCCGCCCGTGCCCTTGGCGCCGTCGGTGATCGTACGGACGGCGCCGGGCGGCAGGACCCGGGCGTCGGCGGCGGCGTCGAACGTGTCGCCGAGGCGTACGGCGTAGACGCCGGACACCCCGGTCGCGTCCCTGAGTCTGTTCAGCAGTGTGGTGTCCGGATCGAACTCGGCGGCCCGCGGCAGGACGGCGACGAAGACCGGCTTGTCCGCGTCCTTGATCTTCTTCGTCAGCGCGTCGGCGTCCGACCGGGAGAGCTGGTCGGAGGCGCGCGGGTCGACATAGACCGGGCCCTTCTTGAAGGCCGCGGCCACGGCATCGGGGCCGGTGGCTGCCTGCGCGCCCGGCGCCGCGACGACGGCGGCGCCTGCGAAGGCGAGCAGCAACCCGGACAGAGTGGTGAACAGCCTCGTCCTCATATCACGACGGTACCGGAGGGCGCCTCGATCCGGAGCGGCCCGAATGTGACGGAACGAGGACGGAACGGGGCGGGGCGGGTACGGCGCTGTTACGGAACGGGGCCGGGTGGGCACGGAACGCTCGCGACCCTGTCGCGGAACGAGCGGCGCGCCCGGACGGGGAGGCCCGGGCGCGTCACTCATGGGGGTTCGGGATTCGCGGTCCGGGGCGGGGCGGGTGCTATCGCGCCTCGCGGGTGAGGCCGATCGTGTCGCGGTACCACTTGGCGCTGTCCTTGAGGGTCCTGACCTGGGTGTCGTAGTCGACGCGGACAATGCCGAAGCGCTTGTCGTAGCCGTACGCCCACTCGAAGTTGTCCATCAGCGACCAGGCGAAATAGCCGCGTACGTCGGCGCCCCGCGCACGCGCCTCGGCGACCGCCGCGAGATGGTCCGCGAGATACGCGGTCCGGTCCGCGTCCGGGACGGAGCCGTCGGCGGCGACGGTGTCGGCGAAGGCCGCCCCGTTCTCGGTGATGACGGTGGGGACGGCGTAGTCCTGCTGAAGGCGCAGGAGCAGGTCGGTGAGTTCGGTGGGCGTGATCTCCCAGTCCATGGCGGTACGGGGCAGGTCACGGGGTACGCCGCGGGTGACGGGCAGCCCGTTGTCGTCCACCGGGGCACCGCTCTCGGTGACGCCGGAGAACAGGGCTCCCCGGTAGAAGTTGACGCCGAGGACGTCCAGCGGATCGGCGATGATCTCCAGGTCGCCGTCCTGGACGGGCAGTTCGGCGCCGCGCAGCGCGAGGTCGGCGACGACGTCCTCGGGGTAGCGGCCGTGGACGAGCGGGTCCAGATAGAGGCGCCGGCCCTGTCCGTCGGCGCGGCGGCAGGCCTCGCGGTCCGCCTCGCTGTCGGTCTCGGGCGTGGCCGTACCGAGGTTGAGGGTGATGCCGAGTTCGAGCGGGTTGTCGCCGGCGGCGGCGCGGATGCGCCGCGAGGCGAGTCCGTGGCCGAGCAGGAGGTGGTGCACGGCGCGGATGGAGTCGCCGAAGTCCTTGCGGCCGGGGGCGTGGACGCCCACGTCGTAGCCGAGGACCGCCGAGCACCAGGGCTCGTTGAGCGTGGTCCAGTTCTCGACGTCGGCACCGAGCGCGTCGTAGGCGATTGCCGCGTAGTCGGCGAAGCGGTACGCGGTGTCGCGGGCGGGCCAGCCACCCGCGTCCTCCAACTCCTGCGGCAGGTCCCAGTGGTAGAGCGTGATCCACGGGGTGATGTGCCGGCGGTGCAGCTCGTCGACGAGGCGCTTGTAGAAGTCCAGGCCCTTCGCGTTGGCCGGACCGCGCCCGCCGGGCTGGATGCGCGGCCAGGCGAGCGAGAAGCGGTACGTGTCGACGCCGAGGCCCGAGATCAGCTCCACGTCCTGCGGCATCCGGTGGTAGTGGTCGCACGCCACGTCGCCGTGCTCACCGCCCTCCACCGCGCCCGGGACCCGGCAGAAGGTGTCCCAGATCGAGGGGGTCCTGCCGTCCTCGGCAGCCGCTCCCTCGATCTGGTACGCGGAGGTGGCGACGCCCCAGCGGAAGTCGGCCGGCAGACCCTTGAGCGCCGCGGCGGGGCGGGTGAGGTTCTGGGTGGGGGTGGCGTTCATGGGTCTCCTGGTTCATGGATGAGCGCACGGCGGGGGCGAGGGCGGGGGCGCGGTGGTCTGGAAGCGGATCAGCCGGAGCGGGCCGCCGAGGCGTCATCGGCCGATTCGGAGGCCCCGGCCCCGGCCCCGGCCCCGGCCGCGGTCGCGGGATCGGATGCCGGCGCGAACGCCGGTTCCGGGGCGGCCTGGTGGAGCCAGCACGCCACGGTGCGTTCGGTCGCGGCGTCCGGGGCGGGGTCCGGGGCGGCCAGCACCGGTACCCGCTCGGCACACGGGTCGAACGCCTTGCCGCAGCGCGGATGGAAGGCGCAGCCTGTCGGCATCGCCGTCAGATGCGGCGGAGAGCCGGGGATGCCGGTCAGCTCCCTGCGGGGTCCGTGCAGCGCGGGGAAGGAGTGCAGCAGCCCGTCGCTGTAGGGGTGGCGCGGGTCGCGGTAGATCTCGGCGGCGCCCGCCTCCTCGACGATCCGGCCGCCGTACATGATCGCGATCCGGTCCGAGAACTCGATCAACAGCGAGATGTCGTGGGTGATGAAGACGACCGAGAAACCCAGCTCCTCGCGGAGTGCGACGAGCTTGCGCAGGATCTGACGCTGCATCACCACGTCCAGGGCGGTGGTCGGTTCGTCCATGATGACGATCTCGGGCTCCAGGGCGAGCGCCATCGCGATCATCACGCGCTGGCGCATGCCGCCCGAGAGCTGGTGCGGGAACGCGCCGAGCCGGTCGCGGGAGATGCCGACCAGCGTCAGCAGTTCCTCGGCGCGTACGGTGCGCTCGGCCGGCCTCATCTCCGGACGGTGCGCCTTGAGCACATCGGTGAGCTGACTGTGCACCGTGTGCACGGGGTTGAGGGAGTTCATCGCGCCCTGGAAGACGATCGACAGCTCCTGCCAGCGGAAGGCGCGCAACTCCCGCGGCGTGAGCGTCAGCAGGTCCACCGGTGCCGCGTCGTCGCGCGGCGGTTGGTAGTGGACGTCGCCGCCGGTGATCACCCCGGGCGGGGAGAGCAGCCGGGTCACGGCGTAGGCGAGCGTGGACTTGCCCGAGCCCGACTCACCCGCGAGGCCGAGGACTTCGCCGCGGTGCAGGGTCAGGTCGATGTCGCGCAGCGCGTGGACCGCGCCGGGGCCGGTGCCGTAATCGACATTGAGGCCGCTGATGGTGAGGACGGGGCGACCGGTCGTCATGCGCGGGTCTCCTTGTCGGGCGTGCGGTCGGGCGTCCGTGCGGGGTTCGGTTGGGAGGTCCGTTCGGGAGTCCGTTCGGATGGCCCAGCAGGTGTCCCTTCGGGCGGGGCGGCCTTGGCGGCCCCGTTCGTACGGTCCGTGCGCGCCACCGGCGTGAAGCCGACCCGCATCCGGATCTTCCGCGAGGAGCCGGTCTCGGTGCGCAGCCGCGGGTTCACGAACTCGTCGATGCCGAAGTTGATCAGCGCGAGCGAGGTGCCGAGGAGGGCAATGCACAGCCCGGCGGGGACGAACCACCACCACGCGCCCTGTGCGAGGGCCTGGTTGGACTGCGCCCAGAACAGGACGGTGCCCCAGTTCCAGTTGGAGATGTCGGCGACGCCGATGAAGGCGAGGGTGATCTCCAGCAGGACGGCGAAGATGACGGTGCCGACGAAGCCGGACGCGATCACGGCGGTGAGGTTCGGCATGATCTCGAAGCCGATGATCCGCCACGTCGGTTCGCCGGTCGCCCGCGCCGCCTCGACGTAGTCGCGCCGGCGCAGCGAGAGGGTCTGGGCGCGCAGTACGCGCGCTCCCCACGCCCACGAGGTGAAGGCGATCACGGCGGCGATCAGCAGGTCGCCCGCGTCGGAGACGAAGCTGGCGATGATGATGATCAGCGGCAGCGCCGGAATGACCAGGAAGATGTTGGACAGCGCGGAGAGGATTTCGTCCATGACGCCGCCGAGGAACCCGGAGGTGACGCCGATCAGCACGGACAGGACCGTCGCGAAGAAACCGGCGACGAAGCCCACCAGGAGCACGCCCCGGGTGCCGACGAGAATCTGCGACAGCACGTCCTGGCCGGTCTGCGTGGTGCCGAACCAGTGGTCGCCCGACGGCGGTTGGAGCAGCTGATCGCTCATCATGTCGGGGTCGTACGGGGCGATCCACGGACCGATGACCGCGAGCAGGGTGAAGAACCCAAGGATCGAGATCCCGGTGAGGGTCTTGCCTCCGCGCAGGAAGCGCAGTCTGGCTCGTTTGGAGGGGGTGGGCGCCGGAGCCGCGTCGAGTACGGCGACCTCTGTTGCGGGAATGGACATGGCTCAGGCCTCCTTCCGGGTGCGCGGGTCGAGGAAGAGATAGACCATGTCCGCGAGCAGATTCGCCGCGAGCACGGACAGCGTGATGATCAGGAAGACGCCCTGCATCAGCGGATAGTCCTTGGCGCCGACCGCCTGGAAGAGCTGATAGCCGATGCCGGGATAGGAGAAGACCATCTCCACCAGCAGCGTGCCGCCGACGATGAAGCCCAGGGAGAGGGCGAAGCCGGAGATGTTGGGGAGGATCGCATTGCGGGCGGCGTACGAGAACATCACGCGGCGCTCGGAGAGTCCCTTGGCCTGCGCCACCGTCACGTAGTCCTCGGACGAGACGGTCACCATCATGTTGCGCATGCCGAGGATCCAGCCGGCGATGGCGCTGAGGATGATCGTGACGCCGGGCAGGAAGCCGTGGTAGAGCGCGCTGGAGATGAACGGCACGTCGAACGCGGGCACCAGCGAGCTGTCGTAGCCGCCGGCGGCCGGGAAGACCGGCCACTTCACGGCGAACAGGGCGATGGCGATCAGCCCCAGCCAGAAGTACGGGATCGAGGAGATGAACGTCGTGACGGGCAGCAGGCTGTCCATCCAGGAGCCACGCCGCCAGCCGCTGTAGACGCCGATGCCGGTGCCGAGCAGGAAGCTGATCAGGGTGGTGAGTCCGACCAGTACCAGTGTCCAGGGCAGCGACTGCGAGATGACCTCGCTGACGGGCGTGGGGAAGAAGGTGAAGGAGAGGCCGAGGTCGCCCTGGAAGAGCTGGCCCCAGTAGTCGGTGTACTGCTGCCAGAGCGAGCGTTCCTTGTCGAGGCCGAAGAGGGCCTTGAGCGAGGCGATCGCGCGGGTGTCGAGCTGGCCCTGGAACCGGGCGATCAGGGCCTGAACCGGATCGCCGGGCATCAGCCTCGGGATCAGGAAGTTGATGGTGATCGCCGCCCACGCCGTGACGAGGTAGAAGAGGATCCGCTGGAGGACGAACTTCACTTCGCCGTCACCTCCGTCGTGCTCACGGTGCCGGTGCCGGTGCCGGTGCGGGTGCGGGTGCCGGTGCGGGTGCCGGTGCGGGTGCCGGCGTCGGGGGCGGTCGCGGCGGGCGCCGGGGCGCCGGGGACGGCCGTGGTGACGGGGCGGTCCTCGTACAGCCAGCACGCCGCCCACTGGCCGTCGTCCAGCTCGAAGCGCGGCGGCAGTTCGGTGCGGCAGCGTTCCATCGCCTTGGGGCAGCGGGGGTGGAAGCGGCAGCCCCTGGGCGGGGAGATGAGCGAAGGGGGCTCGCCGCTTCCGGTCTCCTCCTGGTCCTCCTCGCCCGCGATCCGGTCGGGGTCGGGGGCCGAGGCGATGAGCAACTGGGTATAAGGGTGCGCGGGTTGCTGGGTGACTCGCTCGCTGTCGCCGCCCTCCACGATCCGGCCGGCGTACATCACCAGGGTCGTGTCCGCGAAGTACCGCGCGGACGCGATGTCGTGCGTGATGTAGAGGATCGCGAGGTGCAGACGCTCCTTGAGATCACGCAGCAGGTTGAGCACGCCGAGCCGGATGGAGACGTCGAGCATCGAGACGGGTTCGTCGGCGAGGAGCACCTTGGGGTCGGCGCCCAGCGCCCGCGCGATGGCGACGCGCTGACGCTGGCCACCGGACAGCTCGTGCGGGAATTTGTCCAAGTACTGAACAGGTGGCAGCAGTTGGACGCGTTCCAGGAGTTCGCACGCCTGCGCCTCGGTGGCCTGCTTGCCGTGGATCTTCAGCGAGCGGGTGAGGTGGTAGCGCACCGTATGTACGGGGTTGAGCGAGGCGAACGGGTCCTGGAAGATCAACTGGACCTGTTCCACGTACGCCCGGAAGGACCGGCCGCGACCAGCCTTGACCGGGGTGCCGCCGAGTCGTATCTCACCCTCGGTGAGCGGATACAGCTGTGACAGCAGCCGGGCCACTGTCGACTTGCCCGACCCCGACTCCCCGACCAGCGCCGTCACACTGCCGCGCCGCAGGCGCAGCGAGACGTCGTCGACGGCGTGGACGGTGCGGCGCCTGCGGCTGACGATGTCGCCGACGGTCCGTCTGACGGGGAAGTGCTTCGTGACGCCGCGCGCTTCGAGCACGACGCCGTTGTCGTTGTCGTTGTCGTTGTCGTGAGTGGCGACGTTCTCGGCGGGCTCTCGGTCTTCGCTGGTCATCGGCCGGCCCCGTCTACTTCGCGGGCTTGAGATGCAGCACGACGTCCAGCGCGTTGGGCTGGGTCGGCTGCGGCGGGGCGTACGGGTCGGCTTCGGTCGGCCAGCCCACCCAGTTCTTCGTGGAGTACTCCGCTCCGATGGGTGCCGCCGCCGTCGGGATCATCGGGGCCTCGTCGACCATGATCTTCTGGAGGGTGTTGAGGGCCGTGGTACGCGCGGAGTCCTCCGTGGCGTTCGCGTACTCCTTGAGCGCCGTGGTCGCCTTGTCGCTGTCGAACCGGCCGAAGTTGCCGAGCGGTGCGGTCTTGCCGATGGGCTGGAGCAGCGCGCCGTCCATGATATTCGCGTACATGTCGTACGGCGTGGCACCGGAGTTGGTCCAGTGCAGCGTGGCGTCGAAGTTGCCGTTGGAGACATCGGCGGTCCATGCCTCGGCGGTCTGCGTCTTGACCTTGGCGTCGATGCCCAGGGGTTTGATGTTGTCCTTGATGATGGACAAACCCGTGATGTAGTCGTTCCAGCCGGCGGGGTCGGTGAAGGTCAGTTTCACGGCCTTGCCGTCCGGGTCCTTCAGGACGCCGCCGTCGAGCGTGTAGCCGGCCTCGTCCAGGAGCTTCTTGGCCCCGGCGACGTCGGGCTTGATCGTGACGCCCTTGTACTCGGGAGCCAGGAAGGACTCACCGGCGGGCAGCGGGATGCCGGTCGGGTTGGTGATCTCCGGGTAGAGCGTGGCCTGCGCCTGGATGTGGATCGCCCCGCGGTCGACCACCATGGCCATCGCCTTGCGGAGCGCCGGATCACTGAGCGCGCCCTTGGTGGTGTTGAACCAGAGGCCGTGGATGCCGAGTCCGGAGGGGAACCAGAGCTTGTTGTTCTTCGGGTCCTTGGCGACGTACAACTGCTTGTAGTTCGGCATGAACACGAACGACCACTCCGCCTTGCCATTGGCGAGTGCGGTGGTCTGCGCGCTGTTGTCGTTGTACGAGGTGAAGCGGAGCTCCTTCACCTGCGTCTTGCCCTTCCAGTAGGAGGACGTGGTGTCGAGCGTGGTGGTCTGCGGCGTGAACGTCTTGAGCTTGTACGGCCCCGAGCCGAGCGGCTCACGGTTGGGCCAGGTCGCCGGGTCCCCGACCTTCTCCCAGATGTGCTTCGGCACGATGAACGTGCGCTCGATCTTGCTCTGGTTGACGAACTGCGAGTCCTTGAACGTCAGGACGACCTTGCCGCCCTCCACGGTTATGCCGTCGTAGGCGACGCCGTAGAAGTTGAGCGCCGGGTACTTCTTGATCATCTCGAAGGTGAACGCCACGTCGTCGGCAGTCAGCTTCTTGCCGTCCGACCACTTGGCCCGGTCGTCCAGGGTGAAGGTGACCTCGGTGAAGTTCGACTCCCACGCCCAGTCGGTCGCCAGCCAGGGCGTCCCCTTCTTCTCGGGGCGGACGTCGTTCGGCATCACCAGCGGCTCGTAGATCATGTAGCGGTAGCCGAGCGACGCGCCGGCGGAGGTGCCGAGGAACGGGTTGCTGTTGTTGGTCTGCGGGCCGTTCGGCATACCGACGGTGAGGACGCCGGAGGCGCCGCCCGAGGACCGGTTGGCGTCCGAGTTGGCCGAGGAACATCCGGCGGCGAGCGCGGCCACGACGGTGGCGGCGGCCAGCGCCCGGAGCTTGCGGGGTGCGGACATGGCGACTCCAGAAAGGGAATTGCAGCTCTGCGGGACGGCGGCGGGCCGCCCGTGGGGCCGGCGGCCTGAGGACCGGGTTGGGTTGGGTTGACGCGGCGTTGCGGCGTTGCGGCGTTGCGGCTGTGCGGCGTTGCGCGTGTGCACGGTGAGGACTGTGCACCAATACGGCGTTGCGGCTGTGCGGCGTTGCGGCTGTGCAGTGCAGTGCAGTGCTGACGGTGTAGCAGGTGGTGCGTACGGACGTCTGCGTTTAGCGAGTGACGACTTGCGAGTTACGGGTGGTACGCGGGCACGGAATCGGCGACCGCCCCGACGACCGGCGAACTCCCCGCAGGCGCGGCGGAGTTCGCCCCCGCCAGCGGTGCCGACTGCCGTACGACCAACTCCGTTGGCAGAACGACCGGTTCGTCCGGCGCGGTCGTCCCTCCCAGGTGCCCGAGCAGCATCCGTGCCGCCGTCTCCCCCATCCGCCGGGTGGGCTGGCGGACGGTCGTCAGGGGCGGTTCGGTGTGCTGCGCCATCGGGATGTCGTCGAACCCGACCACGGCGATGTCGTCCGGCACCGACCGTCCCGCCGCGCGCAGCGCTCTCAGCGCCCCCGCGGCGCTGATGTCGTTGTGCGCGAAGACGGAGTCGAACGGCGTACCTGCGGCCAGGAGTCGCTCGACGGCGAGGCGCCCGGACAGCTCCGTGAAGTCCCCCACGACGACCAGGTCGGTCGGGAGGATCTCGCGGAAGCCGCCGAGCCGGTCACGTACGCAGCCGAACTGCTCCGGCCCCGTGATGACCAGGGGTCTGGTGCGTCCGTCGGCCAGCAGATGGCGGGCGGCGGACGCTCCTCCTTCGAAATTGGTGGTCACGACGGAGGGGAACTCGTCGGGGTGACTGCCCCGATCGTCGATGAGGACGACCGGCAGCCCCCTGTGGCTCATGGCGATGATCTTGTCGAGCGTGTTCTCGGGTTCGACGACGAGCAGTCCGTCGAAGGCCCGTGCGGAGACCTGGGTGGTGAAACGCTCGACCGAGTCCGCGCCCCGGTTGAAGGTGAAGAGCAGCAGGCCGTAGCCGGCGGCCTCCACCGTGTCCACGACGCCCTGAAGGACCTCGCCCATCCACGCCCAGGTCAGCGAGGGCACCAGCATCCCGACCGTACGGCTGTTGCCGCGGGCCAGTCCGACGGCGCCCGAGCTGGGCACGTATCCAAGAGATGCGATCACGTCACGGACCCGCGCGGCCGTTCCCGCGTCGACCTCACCCTTGGTGTTGATGACCCGGGACACGGTCGTCTTGCTGACACCTGCCGCGCGGGCGACGTCGGCAATGGTGACGCGCATCGGCGGGCCTCGAATCGTTGCGTGGGATCAGTTCCGGTACCGGTACCGGAACCGGTTCCAATGTGAGCGGTGAGTTAACCGGTCCAGACCAACACCGTCAAGACTTCACACCGGAATTGATCGGGGGGTAACTCCTGGGGGCCGAGAGGGAGTTATGCGTTCAGGTTCTGAAGGTTCAATCATGGACTGGAGTTCATATCGGAGTTCACGCTCGCCTCACGATCCATGGAAGACCCCCACCCCTCTGCCAAGAAGGGCAGCGCCCCATGATCAGACCGAGCAGAAAGAAAGGGCCCGGCGGCGCTCGACGGCGGCTGACGAAATGCTCCTCGCCGACGTGCTCACGACCGCCGGACTCACCGGCGTCTTTGCGGGTACGGCGCAGGCCGCCGGCGAGCAGGTGAACATCTGGCTGACGACCACCAGCGACAGCGATGGCCGCACCGTGACCCGCGGCCTCCAGCCGCAGACGCCCGTCACGTTCCAGCCGGGCAACGGCGGCGGTACGAACCTCACCGTCAACGAGAACACCAAGTACCAGACCTTCACCGGCGGCGGCGCCTCGTTCACGAACACCGCCGCCTGGCCGATGAAGGGCAGTGGGGCGCTCTCCCAGGCCACCCGCGACGACACGATGCGCAAGCTCTTCTCACCGACCGACGGCATCGGGCTCTCATTCATCCGCAACCCGCTGGGCGGCTCCGACCTCGCGCGGTTCGGCTACACCTTCGTCGACATGCCCGCCGGCCGGACCGACCCCGACCTGTCGGAATTCTCGATCGCACATTATCCCCAGGACGTGCTGCCGCTGACGAAGCAGGCGAAGCAGCTCAACCCGGCGCTGACGACGAAGGCGTCGCCCTGGCCCGCCCCGGCATGGACGAAGGACAACGGCCGGCTCAACGGCGGCCGGCTGAAGATCGAGTACGACACGATGGGCCACCTCACCAAGTTCGTGACGCCGGGCGCGCACCGTATCGAGTCCACCGCCGGCACCACGGTACCCAACGTGGCCTGGCAGAACCCGAACGGCTCCAAGGCGCTGATCGCGTACAACGAGGCATCACAGGCGCGCGAGATCCGGGTCAACTGGGGCGGCCAGAACTTCGGTTACTCGCTGCCCGCCAAGACGTCGGCCACCTTCACCTGGGCCGGCGGCCAGTCCGGCGGTGGCGGTGGCACCGCCGGCGCCCTGACCGGTCTCGGCGGCAAGTGCCTCGACGTCACCGGCAATTCGTCGGCGAACGGGGCGAAGACGCAGCTGTGGAGCTGCACCGGGGCGGCCAACCAGAAGTGGCGGCTTCAGACGTAGTCCGTGCTTCTCCGCGGGTTCTCCTCCTACGGAGGGGGTGCCGGTGGCCGGGCGGTCGCCGACACCCCGTACGTAGTACGTACGTCTGTCGCTCCGCCGCTCGCTACTCGGCCGGCTCGACCCCGGCCCGCAGCAGTCCGTAGGTGTACGCGTCCTCCAGGGCCTGCCACGACGCGGCGATCACGTTCTCGCCGACACCCACCGTCGACCACTCCGCCGCCCCGTCCCCCGTGGTGATCAGCACGCGCGTCGTGGACTCCGTGCCGTGCTTGCCCTCCAGGATGCGGACCTTGTAGTCCACCAGCTCCAGCTTGGCCAGCTGGGGGTAGATACGCTCCAGGCCGACCCGCATGGCCCGGTCCAGCGCGTTGACCGGCCCGTTGCCCTCGGCGGTGGCGACGATGCGCTCGCCCTTGGCCCAGAGCTTCACGGTCGCCTCGTTGGCGTGCGAGCCGTCCGGGCGGTCCTCGACGATCGCGCGCCACGACTCCGTACGGAAGTAGCTCCGCGCCCTGCCCTCGGCCTCCTCGCGCAGCAGCAACTCGAAGGAGGCGTCGGCCGCCTCGTACGTGTAGCCCTTGAGTTCGCGCTCCTTGACCCGGCAGACGACACGGCCGACCAGATCGCGGTCGTCGCCGAGGTCGACGCCCAGTTCCTTGCCCTTCAGCTCGATCGAGGCGCGCCCCGCCATGTCGGAGACGAGCATCCGCATGGTGTTGCCGACCTGGGTGGGGTCGATGTGCTGGTAGAGGTCGGGGTCGACCTTGATCGCGGAGGCGTGCAGCCCGGCCTTGTGCGCGAAGGCGGAGACGCCGACGTACGGCTGGTGGGTGGAGGGCGTCAGATTGACGACCTCGGCGATGGCGTGCGAGATCCGGGTCATCTCGGCCAGCGCGCCCGGGGGCAGCACCGTCTTGCCGTACTTGAGCTCCAGCGCAGCGACGACGGGGAAGAGGTTCGCGTTGCCGACGCGCTCGCCGTAGCCGTTCGCGGTGCACTGCACGTGCGTGGCGCCCGCGTCGACGGCGGCGAGGGTGTTGGCGACGGCGCAGCCGGTGTCGTCCTGGGCGTGGATGCCGAGCCGGGCGCCGGTGTCGGCGAGCACGGTGGCGACCACGGCCTGGATCTGGGCGGGCAGCATGCCGCCGTTGGTGTCGCAGAGGATGATGACATCCGCGCCGGCGTCGGCTGCGGCCCTGACGACGGCCTTGGCGTACTCCGGATTGGCACGGTAGCCGTCGAAGAAGTGCTCGCAGTCCACGAAGACGCGTCTGCCCTGTTCACACAGGTGGGACACGGTGTCGGCGACCATCGCCAGGTTCTCTTCGAGCGTCGTACGCAGCGCCAGCTCGACGTGCCGGTCGTGTGATTTGGCGACCAGTGTGATCACCGGGGCGCCGGAGTCGAGCAGCGCCCTGACCTGCGGGTCGTCGGCGGCTGCGCCGCCGGGGCGGCGCGTGGCGCCGAAGGCGACGAGTTTGGCGTGCTTGAAGTCGATCTCGTCGCGGGCGCGGGCGAAGAATTCGGTGTCCCGCGGATTGGCGCCCGGCCAGCCGCCCTCGACGAACCCCACCCCGAAGTCGTCCAGGTGCCGCGCGATGGTGAGCTTGTCGGCGACCGTCAGATTGATGCCTTCGCGCTGGGCTCCGTCGCGCAGCGTGGTGTCGAAGACATGGAAACTGTCGTCGGTGACCGTTGACTCTGTGGTCATGACTCTGTGACTCCTGTCGAGTGATGGAGGGTCTGGCTCCACTTGCCACCGTCTGCGCGTGCGTCCCGTTTCGGCCGGGGTGGGGCCGGAAAACGAAAAAACCCCTCGCGGGTGCGAGAGGTCTGCGCGCGGGTCTGGGGCACGTTGGCCGCTCCGTACGTGGTGATGTACGTAGCGGTCACTGCGGACCGGCGCGCCTGCTGCCCATAATCATGGAGAACGAGAACACGCAAGCAGTCTGGCACGTTTGTCCTGCGGTGGAAGCCCCGTCTCACGATGCGGGCGGTGCGGGTGTCGCGAGACGAGAATTCCGGAATCATCGGGTCCGGTGGGGCGGGCGGGGCCGACTCGCTGGGCGGGGCGGCTCAGAGCAGCGAATCTTCGATGAACTCGCGAACATGTGCCAGGACTTGGTCTCTTCCGGTCCCCGGTATGCCGACCACCACATGGACACTGAAGCCGTCGAGCATCGCGCGCAGCCGCGCGGCGAATCTGTCGGGGTCGACCGCCCGCAGCTCGCCGTGCGAGATCCCCTCGGCGAGCAGCGCCACCAGGTCCCGGTGCCAGGCCCGCCCGATCGCGGCCCGCCTCGCGCGGTCGCCGTCGGCGGCTTCCTGCGAGCGGTTCCAGACCTCCAGGGACAGCGTCCAGTACGGATCGCGGTGGCCGGTGGGGACGTACAGGTCGACGTACGCGTCGAGTCGTTCCCGCACCGTCACCTGCCGGGACAGTAAGCCCCGGCGTTCGACGCCGAGTTGGGATTCCTTCCACTCCAGGGTCTGGAGCAGCAGCTCGTCCTTCGTGCGGAAGTAGTAGAGGAGGTGCCCGCTGCTCATTCCGACGTCACGTCCGAGCCCCGCCATGGTGAGCCCGTCGAGCCCGCCCCCGGCGATGGTGTCCATGGCGGCGGCGAGCACGGCCTCGCGGGGCGGGGCGGAGTTGCGGCGGCGCGCGGTGGGTGTCACTCGTCCGTTGTACCTGATGCGGGCACACGGGGTTGCCGTCGGGTCACACATCGCATCGCTCAACGGTCCTGGAGCACGGCGGTACGCACGGAGCGCACCAGCAGGCCGGTGCCGGCCGCCAGTACGCAGATGACGCCGCAGCCCGCGAAGAAGACACCGATTCCCCAGCCGGCGGCGACGAGTCCGACGAGTGGATAGAGCAGCGGGCTGAGGCCCAGGGTGCACAGCGTCATCACGGAGGTGACGCGGCCGAGGTAGCGGGGATCGGTCTCTTTCTGGAGCAGGGCGTTGCTGACCACCATGGCCACGCCACTCGCCGTACCGAGCAGCGCCCCCAGCGCGATCGACAGCCCAGCGGTGGGGGCGTTGCCCGTCGCGACGACCAGGGCCGCCGTCAGCAACAGGGCGCAGGACATGGTGAGTCCGGCGCGCGGGACACGGCGCACAACGCCCAGCAGCAGACTGGCGAGCGCCCCGCCGATGCTGAAGGCGCCGAGGATCCAGCCCGCCGTGGCCGTGCCCCAGCCGCGTTCGTCGGCGAGGAGGACGACGCCGGTGCTGACCGGTCCGCTGAAGCACATCTCGCCGAGCCCGATCACGACGACGAGGGACGAGACGCGGCGGTTGACGCGCAGATAGCGCAGGCCGTCGCGGAATTCCCGCCGGGGCGAGGGGACGTCCCGCGCGTCCCGCCCGTCCCGCGTGCTCCGGGGCGGCAACGGGCGGACGCGCACGGCCAGGAGCAGGATCAGGGACACGGTGAAGAGCGCCCCGGCGAGGCCGAAGGCTCCCGGGGAGCCGCTGACGGACAGCGCCACGGCGGCGATCGGCGGGCCGACGGTGTTGCTCAGTCGGACGGACAGCAGGCGCAGGCCCTGCACCTGGGCGAGTTGATCCGTCGCGGCGATCCGTGGAGGCATCGCCCCGACCGCCGGCATGAACAGCGCGTCCACGGAGCCGAAGACGACGGCCAGCGTGACCAGCATCCACAGCTCCGTGCCGATGAGCCAGGCGGCGGTGGCGGCGGCGAGGACCACCACGCAGCGGACGAGATCGCTGGCGATGACGACGCGGCGCGGCCCGAACCGGTCGGCGGCGACGCCGCCCGCCAGCATGAGGACGGCGCGCGGCACGGCACCGGCGGCCAGCACGACACCGGCCTGGGCGGGACCGGACTCCTGGGTGACGGCCCACGTCAGGGCGAGGAAGTAGACGATGTCGCCGGTCACGGAGGTGGTGTGGGCACCGAGCCAGCGCAGGACGTTCGGATCGCGGTAGGCGGCCGGCGGCCGTACGGGCCGGGCGGGCTCGGGTATCACAGCCGCGGAAACATCTGGAGCTGTACGGACACTGTCGCGGACTCCGTCCCGCTCGTCGGCTCCGCGTCCGAACCCGCGCCCCGTGTTCGGTACTTGTCGATCACGCCCACCAACTCACGCTTCATCTCGTTGAGTTCGTCCGGCGTCAGGCTGATGGTGTAGTCACTGAAGATCGAGGCCTCGAACCAGTCGTCCGGGAAGAGCGGAACGACCGCGGCGAGCCTGCGCAGTTGGTCGCCGTAGCCGAGGACCACCGCGTTCGTGTACGCGCGGCTGCCCTGCCGCTCGTCCGGCGCCGCGGTGGCCGGATCGTGGTACGACCGATGGTGACGCGCCCGCCACCATCGGTCGCGCCGGGTGCCCCGTTCCTGGTCCTCCTCGATGAGTCCACCGGCCGCCAGTCGGCGCAGGTGGTAACTGGCCGCCCCGGAGTCCAGTTCGAGTTCCTTGGCCATCCTCCGCGCCGTGGACGGCCCGCGCTCGCGCAGCGCGTTCAGCATGACCAGCCGCATGGGGTGGGCCAGCACGCGCAGCGCCGCGGCGTCGAGCGTGATGTCGTGCTCCGGATCGGGGCCCAGCGGATCGCCTGAGTCGGTCGTCATGAAGAGAGCATAGATGCAGAACATCCCTTCGCGAAGAGATGTTCTGCATCTAGCCCTTCACAGCCGGCCCTTCAAAGTACGACGGTGCCGGACCGCGTCCCTCAGCCCACCTGGTGCATCCACCCGTGAACGTCCTCGGCCCGCCCCGTCTGGATGTCCAGCAGCGCCGCGCGCAGCCGCGACGTGACCGCGCCGGGCTCGCCGCCCGACTGCGTCCACTCGCCGCCCGCCGACCTGACGAGCCCGACCGGGGTGATGACGGCGGCCGTACCGCAGGCGAAGACCTCGGTGAGGGTGCCGTTCTGCGTGTCGCGCCGCCACTCGTCGATGGAGACCCGGCGCTCCTGCGACGTGTAGCCGAGATCGCCGGCCAGTCTGAGCAGCGAGTCACGGGTGATTCCGGCGAGCAGCGAGCCGGACAGCTCGGGAGTGACGATCGTGTCCCCGTACACGAAGTACAGGTTCATCCCGCCCAGTTCCTCGACCCACTTGTGCTCCACGGCGTCCAGGTAGGCGACCTGGTCGCAGCCCTGTGCCGCCGCCTCGGCCTGCGCCAGCAGGGACGCCGCGTAGTTGCCGCCGGTCTTGGCGTCGCCCATGCCGCCCGGAACGGCCCGGACGCGGTTCTCGGAGAGCCAGATCGAGACGGGCTTCAGGCCGCCGGGGAAGTAGGCGCCGGCCGGGGAGGCGATGACCAGGAACAGGTACTCGTTCGCGGGGCGCACCCCGAGGCCGACCTCGGCCGCGATCATGAACGGCCGCAGATACAGCGACGCCTCGCCGCCGTGCGGCGGGACCCACGCCTCGTCCTGCTGGACCAGCGCGTCGCACGCCTCGATGAACGTCTCGACGGGCAGCTCGGGCATCGCGAGCCGGCGCGCGGAGCGCTGGAAGCGCAGGGCGTTGGCCTCGGGCCGGAAGGTCGCGACGGTGCCGTCGGGGCGGCGGTAGGCCTTGAGTCCTTCGAAGATCTCCTGTGCGTAGTGCAGGGTCATGTTGGCCGGGTCGAGCGAGAGCGGCCCGTACGGAACGAGCTGCGCGTCGTGCCAGCCCCGGCCCTCCGTCCACCTGATCGTCACCATGTTGTCGGTGAAGTGGCGGCCGAAGCCGGGGGCGGCCAGCATCGCCTCGCGCTGCGCGTCGGACAGCGGATTCGACGAAGGCTTGAGCGCGAGCGTGGGCAACTGCGTCGTGGGCGTGGTCATGAGTTCTTGTCCTTCACCGGTTGTGTGTGACGGACCGCGCTCACGCCGCTACAGGTACTAGGACGTCCGAGCTTTCCCTGATGCCACGGCCCACCACAATTGTCGCGCGTGGCGGGGCGGTGCATGAAACGGGGTGAATGCGGCCCTACGGATGATGGTGACACCCGGTGGCCGCAAAGCACAGCCGCCGGGTGCTGTGACCCGGCGGCTGTGAGAGTCGTCGGCGGGTCAGCTCGCTACTCGTACGACGAGCGCGTCACCGATCTCGTCGGTCGTACGGGGCACACCGCCGCGCTCCGCGAGGTCGGCCGCGACGGCCCCCTCGACGCGGGCGGCCTCGGCGTCGAAGCCGAGGTGCCGCAGCAGCAGTGCGACCGAGAGGATCGTGGCCGTGGGGTCGGCCTTGCCCTGGCCCGCGATGTCCGGGGCCGAGCCGTGGACGGGCTCGAACATCGACGGGAACGCCCGGTCGGGGTTGATGTTCGCGGACGCGGCCAGGCCGATGCCGCCGGTCACGGCTGCGGCGAGGTCGGTGAGGATGTCGCCGAAGAGGTTGTCGGTGACGATCACGTCGAAACGCTCGGGCTGGGTGACGAAGAAGATCGTCGCGGCGTCGACGTGCAGATAGTCGGTGGAGACGTCGGGGTACTCCTGGCCGACCAGGTCGAAGATCCTCTTCCAGAGGTGGCCCGCGTAGACGAGGACGTTGTTCTTGTGGACCAGCGTCAGCTTCTTGCGGGGACGGGAGTCGGCACGCTCGTACGCGTCGCGCACGACACGCTCCACGCCGTACGCCGTATTGAGGCTGACCTCCGTGGCCACCTCGGCGGGCGTACCGGTGCGCAGGGAACCACCGTTGCCCGTGTACGGGCCCTCGGTGCCTTCGCGGACGACGACGAAGTCGATCTCCGGGCGGCCGGCCAGCGGGGTCGCCTGGTTCGGGAAGAGCCTGGACGGGCGCAGGTTCACGTAGTGGTCGAAGGCGAACCGCAGCTTCAGCAGCAGCCCTCGCTCCAGGACCCCGGACGGCACGGACGGGTCGCCGATGGCGCCGAGGAGGATCGCGTCGTGCGCCTTGAGCGCGGTCAGCTCCGCGTCCGGGAGGGTCTCCCCGGTACGGTGCCAGCGCCGGGCGCCGAGGTCGTACTCCTTGGTCTCCAGCTTCACATCTTGCGGAAGCACGGAGCCGAGGACCTTCAGGCCCTGGGCCACGACCTCCTGGCCGATGCCGTCACCGGGGATCACTGCGAGGTTGATGCTGCGAGACATGACGGGCACCTTACTGCGCGTCCCAGTGCCTGACACGCGTGGTCCACGATTCGGACAGTCGCGTGTTTCGCGTGGGGTTCGGCATCGGGTACGACGCGTCGGTACGGCGCGGATTACGGCGCGCGTTACGGCACCGGCTGACGTGGTGGGACGCCCCGGCTCAATGGCCGGTGGAGCCGCCGTTGTCCCTGCGGTCGAGGGCGCGCTGGAGGGCCGCCGCGGCGTTCTTGCGGTCGGACTCACTGCCACGGGCGTGATGACGGACGCGGCGGACTGTCGTCTCGGCCATGATGATCGACTCCTTGAGACAGCTGAGGCATACGGCGGGGAGAAGCCGTATGAGGCATCTGCGAGGCGCCGGATGGGCGGGGAGCACGCGCCGCAGGGGTTGCCTGCGTGGGGCGATTGCTCGCGTCCGCCGTTCGCTGGGTCGAGCGAGTCGTTCGGCTCCTACAAAGCTAAGGGAGCCGGGCCGTTCTGTCTCCACAGTTAGTCGGACGTCCTACTATCTGAGACGGCGACCTCAATACGGCATAGCGACCTAGGTTGCATTCCTATCTAGGTGGTGATGGAATACAGCCATGACAGCAGACCGCAGATCCAGCTGGCTCAAGGGGGTACTCGACCTCCTTGTCCTGTCCTGTCTCACCGACGGGGAGAGCTACGGGTACGAGATCTCCAAGGCCCTCGCGGGCGCCGGTCTCGGCGACATCAAGGGCGGGACGCTCTACCCCGTGCTCAACCGGCTCGAAGAGGCCGGACTGGTCGTCGGGGAGTTCCGCGCCGCCGAACGCGGCCCCGGGCGGCGCTACTACCGCCTGACGGACGAGGGCCGGCGCCGACTCGCCACCGAGAGCGGGAACTGGCTGGAGTTCCACACCACCGTGCGGAACATGCTGCGCACCGAGGGGGCGTCATGAGTGACCCGAAGCGATCCGCCGACGAGACCGGCTACTTCGAGCAACTGGCCACCGCTCTGCGCGCCGGTGGCATGGCACAGCGCGAAGTGACCGTCACCGTCACCGATCTGACGGCGTATCTGGCGGAGACGGGCTCCCGCGCCGAGGAGGAGTTCGGCCCGGTCGAGGACTTCGCCGCCCGGCTCACGGGCGGTGGCGACGACGGCGATCCCGAGGAGCCGGAGGCCACCGCCGAGACGTGGAAGTGGACCACCGACATCTACAACGACCGCAGGCTGCTCAACGCCTACGGCGACCAGGGCTGGGAGGTCGAACGGCTGGACGTCTTCGGCCGCTTCGTCTGCCGCCGCACCGTCGGCGCGGCGCTGCGCTGGGAGTACCGGCGCGAGGTGCTGATCGACCGCGAGCGCGACACCGTGGAGTCGGAACTCGCCCCGGACGGCTGGGAGCCGTGCGGGCAGTGGACGTACTACCTGTATCTCAAGCGGCCCAAGGCGGCGAGCGCGGGACCGGCGGCGACGGTCGCCACCCGGCCCGGAACGCCGCGGTGGAGCTTCCACTTCGGCCGGAAGACGCTCGCGCTGCTGGGCGCGTTGGCGGTGAGCACGCTGATCCTGGCGTTCCTGTACGGCTCCGGGGCCGTGGAGTTCAACCTGGCCGTCCTGATCCCGATCGCCGTCGCCGTCGGGATCGCCGCCCAGTCCGGTGTCCGCAAGGACGTGATCGACGGCGCGGAGGACAGGACGCGGGACGAGACGGAGAACGGGGCCGGGAACGGAGCCGAGAACAGGGCCGAGGGAAGGGCCGAGGACCGGAGCGCCGAGGGCTGAGGAACGGCGCGGCGCGGCCACCGGCGTAGGGGCGGGGGCAGGACGGAGGCGGGGCAGGACGGGGGCGGGGGCCGGGCGGGGTGCGACGGGCGGGGCGGCGGGCCGTTGTCTACAGCACGTCGCCGTCACGCCAGTCGAAGACCAACGCGTCTTCGGCGGACGGGAGTTCACGGTCCGGCACCGGCCAGAGGTAGGTCGTGCCCTCCTCCTCCGGCAGCCGCACCACCCCCTCCGGGCTCAGCGTCTCGACCCGGCCCCGCCACAGGTGCCAGCCGCGCGACAGGTAGAGCCGGGCGCCGTCGTCGGAGGCGCCCAGCGCGCCGACGTCGTACGCCCGGCCGATCACCCGTTCCAGCACTTCCAGGACCCGGCCGCCGAGCCCTTCCCCGCGCCGGTCCGCGCGTACGGCGACGGACTCGACGTACCCCACGCGGTACGACCGCCCCGCGTGCGTCAACCGGCGCTGGATCACGCTGCCGTGGGCGACGAGCGCGCCTGTGCCGTCCCGTACGAGGACGTGGACGCCGCCGAGCCCGTGCGTCCAGTCCTCCTCACTGAAGTCCCCGTCGAAGGCGTCGTCGAGGAGGGCGCGGATCTCGCCGAGGGTCGCCGGGTCGAGTTCGAAGGTGTGGGCGGTGCGCAGCGGGTCTGACATGCGTCTCACTCTTTCAGGCCGGGCGCCCGCGCACGTACTCAGTGCCCGGTTGAGTAGGTGCTCGATGTCGAAAAGACGTACCTGCCGCGACAGTTGGCTGCATGAACGGCCTCTACGCACTGAAGCCCTGGTACGCGTCCCGGCTCTCCGGAGTCCGGGCCGCCCTCGTCCGTCGCGAGGTGTCGCCCGACACGCTCACCGCGGCGGGTGTCGTCAGCGCGGCCGGTGCGGCGGCCGCCGTGGCCTGGCTGCCCGCCGGACCGCTCGCCGCGCTCCCCGTCGCCGCCCTCCTCGCCGCCCGGCTGGCCTTCGCCAATCTCGACGGGGCGCTGGCCCGGGACACCGGCCGGACGACCCGGCGCGGCGCCGTACTCAACGAACTCGGCGACCGGGCGGCGGACTTGGTGGTCCTGGCCGGATTCGTCGCGCTGGCACCGCTGTGGCTGGTCGCGGTGGCGGGCCTGGCGGCGACGCTCCCGTCCTGGGTGTCCCTCGCGGGTACGGCGGCGGGCGCGCCGCGCCGTAACGGCGGCCCCGTCGGCAAGACCGAACGCTGCCTGCTCGTCGTCATCGCCGCCGCGACCGGCTGGGCGGTGCCGGTGCTCGTCGTGATCGCGGCGGGCTCCGCGCTCACCGCGGCCGTCCGGTTCGGCTGGATCTGGAGGAAACTCGCATGAGCGCCGTCATCGTCGCGGGCGAGGCCGTGGGGCGCGCCGTCCCCTTCGTCGCCGGCGCCCTCGGGGCGAGCGGGATCGCGGTGGCGGCGCTGCCGTCGCGGGTCGCGGTGCGGGCGGAGCTGCGCAAGCGGTGGCGGACGTGGGCGATCGCCGCGCCGGTGTTCCTCGGGACGCTGCTCCTGGGCGCCGGGGGCGCGTTCGCGCTCGCCGCGGCGCTCGGGGTGACCGCGGTGAGTGAGTACGTACGGATGGCGGGGCTGCCGGCCGCGGAGCACGCCGTACTGGCCGTGGCCGCCGTCGTACTGCCGGGCCTGGCGTGGCTGGTGCCGGACGCGGTGGACCCGCGGGCGGTCGACCTCAGGGTGGTGGCGCTCCTGCTCGTGGCGGCGGCGCTGCCGGCGCTGCTCGCCGGGGACCACGAGCGGGGCTTCACCCGCTCCGCGCGCACCGTCTTCGCCCTGTTGTGGATTCCCCTCCCGCTCACCGGACTTGTCGTCCTTCAGGACACGGCGGTCGCGGTCGGGCTGGCGGTGGCGCTCGGCGACGTGGGGGCGTGGTGCGGCGGTACGGCGCTGGGGCGGCGTGGCCCGCTCGCCCGGCCGCTGTCGCCCCTGTCCCCAAGCAAGACCTGGGCGGGGGTCCTCGGCGCCGCGGTGGCGACCGCCCTCGCCCTGGCCGCCGTGGGGGAGTTCACACCGCTGCTGTGGGCGGCGGTGCTGGCCGGCTGCGTCCTCGGCGACCTGCTCGAATCCATGGTCAAGCGGGAGGCGGGCGTGAAGGACGCGGGCGGTTGGCTGCCGGGCTTCGGCGGGCTGCTCGACCGGATCGACTCCCTGCTGCTGGCTCTTCTGCTCGCGATGGTGGTGACGGCATGACCGCACGGACCACTGCCCGTACGGCGGCGGGCGCGGGGCCGCGACGACTGCGGCGCCGCCTGCGCCGCGCGACGGTCGTCGGGCACCGGCGAAGGCGCGCGGGCGCGGCTGCTGTCGCGGGCGGTCGGCCCGGCGGGCTCTGCGAGCGCGGGACACGGGGGCGTGGGTGGGGGCGGCGCGCCGTCTCCGGCGGCCCCGGACCGGCGCCGGACCCCGCCGTCGCGGTCTCGCGCCTCGGGGCGGTACTGCGGCGCGCCCTGTGGTGGGTCGTCCTCACCGTCACCGGCGGTGTCCGGCGAAACGGTCAACTGCCGCCCCGTGGGTGCGTAGTTGTGGCCAACCATTCCTCGCACGCCGACACCGCCGCGCTGTTGGCGGCGCTCGACGCACGGCACCGGCCCGCGATCGGGGCGGCGGCCGACTACTGGTTCGCCTCGCCGTGGCGACGGCGCGTGTGCCGGGTGCTGGCGGCGGGGTTCCCCGTACGCCGCACCGGTGGCGGCATGGACGACCTGATGTCCATGGCGGACGGGCTGCGGGCCGGGCGAGCCGTCGTCCTCTTCCCCGAGGGCACCCGCGGGGCGGACGGCGCGGTCGGCGCCTTCCACCGCGGCGCCCTGGTGCTCGCGGAGCGCGCGGGCGTCCCGGTCGTACCGGTGGCCATCGCGGGCACGGACCGGCTGCTGCCCAAGCACGGGCGGCTGCGCGCGTCGCTGGTGCGGGTGAGCATCGGCGAGCCGCTGCCGCGGTCGGCGACGCCGCAGGACGCGCGGGCGGCGGTCGCGGCGCTGCACGCCCGTACGGGTACGGAGCCGCTGCGCGACTCCCCCGTCCGGCGCCGGGTGGCGGCGGTGGCCACCTCCAGATGGGGCCTGCCGCTGGCCTTCGCCTGGGCCGGTGCGGAGGCGCTGAGCTGGCCGCTGATGCCCGAACTCCTGCTGGGTGTCGCCTGTGTGGCCGTCCCCCGTGCGGCGCTGCGGCTCTCCCTCGCCGCGCTCGCCGGAAGCCTGGCCGGCGGGCTGCTGGCGCTCCAACTCGCGAACACGGGGCTCCAGTTGCCCGCGCCGCTGACGACGGACCGGATGCGGGCGGAGGTGCGGCACGAACTGGCGGTCGAATCGGCGTCCGCCGTACGCCACCAGCCGTGGAACGGCATCCCGTTCAAGGTGTACGCCGCCGAGGCGGGCCGCGCCGACGTGCCGGCGGCCGACTGGCTCGCGGAGTCCGCCCGGGCGCGGGGCTCGCGGACCCTGACGGTCAGTGCGGGCTTCGCCGTGCTCGGTCTGCTGCTGCGCCGCTTCCGCCGCCACTACGGCGCGTACGTGGCCCTGCTCGCCGCCGGTTTCGCCGCCGGACTGTCACTGATCGTGGCGGGCTGGAGCTGAGCGCCGTCGTCGCCCTCCGTTTCCCCGTCCGCGCCGGGGGCACCCGACGGGCGATGGGGAGGGTGTCACATGAACGCACGCACGATGTCACTCAGAGGTCGTTCCAAGGGCCGCCAGGCGGCGAACAGTTCGGCGATGGACGCCGCGGCGCGCTGGGGTTTCCTCGCACGTGGCGTGATCTATCTGCTGATCGGGCTGCTGGCACTCCAGATCGCCTTCAAGGGCGGCGGCAAGCAGGCCGACCGCGGTGGCGCGCTGGCCGAGATCGGCGAGAAGCCGATGGGGTCGTTCGTCCTGTGGGCGCTGGGGATCGGGCTCGTCGGCATGTGCCTGTGGCGGCTGTCCGAGGCGCTGTTCGGCGCCTCGGGACCCGACGGCCACAAGGCGGGCAAGCGGCTGTTGTCGGCCGGGCGTTGCCTGTTCTACGGCTTCGTGGCCTACTCCGTGCTCAGCTTCGCGGCCGGCGACAAGGGCGGCTCGTCGGGCGACCAGCAGTCGCAGGACATCACGGCCAAGGCGCTGGAACTGCCCGCGGGCCAGTGGCTCGTCGGCGCCGGCGGTATCGGCATCCTGGCCGCCGGCCTGTGGATCGGGGTACGCGCCGCGAAGCGGTCGTACCGCAAGCATCTCAAGCTCGGGCAGATGTCCGCCGGGGCGAAGCGGTACACCGATGTGACCGGGGTGGGCGGCGGACTGGCGCGCGGACTGCTGTTCGCGGCGCTGGGCTGGTTCGTGGTCAAGGCGGCCGTCGACTACGAGCCGGACAAGGCGAAGGGTTTCGACGACACGCTGCGCGCGTTCACGGACACCCCCGCCGGTCCCTGGCTGCTGGTACTGGTCGCGCTGGGGCTGGTGCTCTTCGGGATGTTCTCGTTCGGCATGGCACGCCACCGGAAGGTCTGACACCGCCGCCGACAGCACTGCCGCCGCCCTCGCCTCCGTAAGAAGGCGAGGGCGGCGGAGCGACCTCTTCACAAGGAAGACACCGCCCCCGAACCGGGTTGGGGTGCCGGCACGGGGGCGGGGGCTGCGGGGGACGTACGGCTAGCCCATGTGCGGGTAGCGGTAGTCCGTCGGGGACACGAGCGATTCCTTGATCGCACGGGTCAGGGTCCACCGCATCAGGTTCTGCGGGGCGCCCGCCTTGTCGTTGGTGCCGGAGGCACGGCCGCCGCCGAAGGGCTGCTGGCCGACCACGGCGCCGGTCGACTTGTCGTTGATGTAGAAGTTGCCGGCGGCGTAGCGGAGCTTGGCCATCGCCTCGGCCGCCGCCGCCCGGTCACCGGCGATGACGGCGCCGGTCAGCGCGTACGCGGAGACGGACTCCATCTGCGCCAGCATCGCCTCGTAGTCCGCGTCGTCGTAGACGTGGACGGCGAGGATGGGGCCGAAGTACTCCGTCGTGAAGACCTCGTTGGCCGGGTCGGTACAGGCGATGACCGTGGGGCGGACAAAGTAGCCGACGGAGTCGTCGTACGTGCCTCCGGCGACGATCGCGCACGTCGGGTCGGCGGCGGCGCGGTCGATCGCGGCCTTGTTCTTCGCGAAGGCCCGCTCGTCGATGACGGCGCCGATGAAGTTCGACAGGTCGGTGACGTCGCCCATGGCGATGGCGTCGACCTCCGCCGCGAACTCCTCCTTGAAACCGTCGTTCCAGATCGAGGCCGGGACGTACGCCCGCGAGGACGCCGAGCACTTCTGGCCCTGGAACTCGAACGACCCACGCGTCAGCGCCGTCTTGAGGACGCCGCGGTCGGCGCTCGGGTGGGCGACGACGAAGTCCTTGCCGCCGGTCTCGCCGACGATGCGCGGGTAGGAGCGGTACTTCTCGATGTTGCCGCCGACGGTCTTCCACAGGTGCTGGAAGGTCTTGGTGGAGCCGGTGAAGTGGATGCCCGCCAGTTCGGGGTGGTTGAGGGCCACCTCGGACACGGCGAGTCCGTCACCGGTCACCAGGTTGATGACGCCCTTGGGCAGCCCCGCCTCTTCGAGGAGACGCATCAGCAGCACGGCGGCGTGCGTCTGGGTCGGCGACGGCTTCCAGACGACGACGTTGCCCATGAGCGCGGGCGCGGTCGGCAAGTTGCCGGCGATCGCGGTGAAGTTGAAGGGCGTGATCGCGTATACGAAGCCTTCGAGCGGGCGGTGGTCGAGCCGGTTCCACACGCCGGTGGAGTTGGCCGGCGGCTGCTCGGCGAGGATGCCTCGCGCGTACGAGACGTTGAAGCGCCAGAAGTCGATCAGCTCGCAGGGGGTGTCGATCTCGGCCTGCTGGACGGTCTTCGACTGGCCGAGCATCGTCGAGGCGGCGAGCGTCTCGCGCCACGGCCCGGAGAGCAGCTCGGCGGCGCGCAGGATGATCGCGGCGCGGTCGTCGAAGGCCATCGCGCGCCAGCCGGGGGCGGCGGCGAGCGCGGCGTCCACGGCGTCCTGGGCGTCCCGCTCGGTGGCGTTGCCGTACGTACCGAGGACGGCCCGGTGGTTGTGCGGCTGTACGACGTCGAAGCGCTCGCCGCCGCCCATCCGCTTCTCTCCGCCGATGGTCATCGGCAGGTCGACGGGGTGGTCGGCCAGCTCCTTGAGCTTGGCTTCGAGGCGGGTGCGCTCCGGGGAGCCGGGGGCGTAGCCGTGCACCGGCTCGTTGACCGGCGTGGGGACCTGGGTCACAGCGTCCATGGGTGCCGAATCTCCTTGTTCAGTAGACGGTTTACGGTCGACGGTTGGTGGGCGGCGGGTGCGGCGGGTCGTGGCCTGCGGTCGTGAACGGCCGCTCAGCCTCGGGTGGCGAGCGAGCGCAGGAAGAAGGCGAGGTTGGCGGGGCGTTCCGCCAGCCGGCGCATGAAGTAGCCGTACCAGTCGGTGCCGTAGGCGATGTAGACGCGCACCCGGTGGCCCTCGGCGGCGAGGCGGCGCTGCTCGGCCTCGCGGATGCCGTAGAGCATCTGGAACTCGTACGCGTCGGGCGCGCGTGCGGCCCGTATCGCGAGTTCCTGGGCGATCGCGATCAGGCGCGGGTCGTGCGTCCCGATCATCGGGTGGCCGTCACCCGCCATCAGGGTCCTGAGGCAGCGCACGTACGCCTTGTCGACGTCGCCCTTGTCCTGGTACGCGACGCTCGCGGGCTCCTTGTAGGCGCCCTTGACGAGCCGTACGCGCGAGCCGGCCGCCGCGAGTGCGCGGCAGTCGTCCTCCGTACGGAAGAGGTACGACTGGACGACGGCGCCGGTCTCGGGGAAGCGCTCGCGCAGTGTGCTGTGGATGGCGAGCGTCGAGTCGACGGTGGTGTGGTCCTCCATGTCGAGGGTCACGGTGGTGCCGATCTCGGTGGCGGCCTCGACGACGGTGGTGATGTTGCGCAGCGCCAGGTCGTGGCCGCCGCGCAGGGCCTGTCCGAAGGAGGAGAGCTTGACCGACATCTCGGCGCGGGTACCGAGCCCCAGCGGCGCCAGGGACTCGATCAGCTTCAGGTAGGCGTCGCGGGCGTGCAGCGCCTCGGCCGGGTCGGTGATGTCCTCTCCGAGGACATCCATGGTGACTTCGAGGCCGCTTTCGGCCATGTCCTGGATGACGGGCGTCGTACCGTCGACGGTCTCGCCGGCGATGAAGCGGTCCACGACGGGCCTGGTGACCGGCGCGGCCGAGACGACGCGCCGCATCGTGTCGCTGCGCGACGCGGCGAGAATCACGGGACCCAGCACAGGGCACCTCCACAGGAGAGAACGAGCAGGCCGTACGGGGCGCGAACGCCCGGCGACGCCACGGAGAACCACTGTGAAATCTAGGGATCGGTCCGATCCTCTGCCATCGACACCTGTCACGCATCCGTGGCCGGGATCTCAGACATATGTCTGAAGGCGGTGCGAGAATGTCCGGATGAAGGACGATTACCAGGAGCTGGTCGACGAGATCTCGGCGCTGCTCGGCATGCCGCTGACGCTGGAGAACCGCGACTTCGGACTGATCGCCTTCGGGGTGCACGACAGCGACGACGAGGGCGTGATGGACCCCGTCAGGACGCGGTCGATCCTGACGCGCAAGTCCACCCCCGCGGTGCGCGCCTGGTTCGAGGGCTTCGGCATCACCCGCGCGACCGGCCCCGTCCGTATCCCGGCCGCACCGGACGCCGGGGTCTTCCGGGGGCGGATCTGTCTGCCGGTACGGCACCGGGGCACGGTGCTCGGTTACGTATGGCTGCTCGACGACACCGGCCAGGGTCCCGCCGACGACCGATTGGCGGCGGCCATGGAGGTGACGGGGCGGATCGGGGCGCTGCTCGCCGAGGAGGTGCGGGCGGGCGCCGACCTGGCGCGTGAGTTCCGCGCCGTACTGACGGCGGAGCGCGGCTGGCACCGCGACATGGCGATGGAGGCGCTGCGTACCGCGCTGGGGCCGGGCGCGGACGGGCCGCACATGGTGGTGTGCGTCGCGCCGTGGCGGGGCGCCGACCCGACGGTGCGCGCGGTGGCCGGCACGGCGGCGCTGTGCACGCTGCCGGATCTGTCGCTGGCCGTGCTCGTACGGCTCCGGTCCGGCGACGCCCTGGCGCCCGCGCTGGCGGCCACGGCGCGGCTGCGCGACGCCGCGGACCCGGGAGCCACCGCCGGGGCGGCGACGCCGCGCAGCGCCCTGGCGGAACTCCCGGACGCCTGGCACGAAGCGGTCGCGGCGGCCCGCGCCTCGGCGGCGCAGCCCCGGTTCGGCCCCGTCGCCCAGTGGTCGCGGATCGGCCCGTACCGGCTGCTGACGGCGCTGCCGCCGGTCACCGACCCCGCGGTGCGCCCGCTGCTGACGCCCGCGCACACGGACCTCACGCACACGGCGGAGGTCTACCTGGACCACGCGGGCCAGGCGGGCCGTACGGCGTCCGAGCTGGGCATCCACCGCCAGACGCTCTACTACCGGCTGTCCCGCATCGAACAGCTGACGGGCCTGGACCTGGCGGACGGCGAGGACCGGCTGCTGCTGCACATGGCGCTGAAGTCGGCACGGCTGAGGTCGTCGCAGGATCCGCGGCTTCGCCGGCGATGACAGCACCGTCCCGGCTCGTTCGGGCTTCTGGTGCCTCACGTACCGGCGGGCGCCCTGGGCACGGAGGCCCGCAGCCGGAATGATGGGCGCGCCGGACACCGCGATCGCCCTTGGGGAGTGACTGCTGATGCGAGCGTGCGTGGTCGGGGCCGGCCCCGGGGGAATCGTCACCGCCAAGGTGCTGCTGGAGAACGGCTTCGACGTCACGGTCTTCGACAAGTACCGGCAGGTCGGCGGGATCTGGTCGTCGGAGGGCTGCTACGACGGGCTGGCCAACCAGTCCGCGCTCCGCATCTTCGAGTTCGCGGACCTGCCCAACCGCCTGCACTTCGCCTGCGCGGTGGACACGCAGCGCTACCTGGAGGAGTACGCCGAGACCTTCGGTGTACTGGACCGCGTCCGGCCCGGTACCGAGGTGGTCTCCCTCCGGCCGGTGGAGGGTCCCGGGCGGGTGGGCGCCGCCGGCTGGTCGGTCGGCTCCCGGCCCACCGGGGACGAGGCGGCGGACGTTCGTCGCGAGACATTCGACTACGTCGTTGTCGCCAGTGGGGCTCATCATCACGCCCAACTGCCCGAGTTGTCGGGGCGCGAGTTGTTCCGCGGGACCGTGTTGCACTCCAACGAGGTGCGGGCCGGGACGTTCACCGGGCGGCGTGTGGTCGTCGTGGGTGGCGGCAAGTCCGCGTTGGACCTGATCACCCGCGCCGCCCGCGAGGCGGCCTCGGCCACGCTGGTGCAGCGCAAGGTGAACTGGATGATCCCCGAGCGGTTGCCGCTCGGTCTGGTCGGCTACAAGTGGATCCTGTTCACCCGGCCCGGTGAGGCGCTCCTGCCCCGCTACCACGACCCGGCCTGCGTCCGTCCGATCGACCGCGTCGACGAGCGGGTCAAGCGAGCGCTGTGGTGGCTCATCACCCGCGACATGCCGCTTTCCAGCGGGCTGTACCGGCTGCCGAGGCAGTTGCGGCCCGCTCACCCGCTCCCCTTCCACCTGGCCCACGCGGGTGTGATGCCACGCGGCTACGTACGGGCCGTCCGCCACGGCCTGGTCGCCGCCAAGGTCAGTGCTGTCGAGGCGTACACCGACAACGGGCTGCGACTGACGACCGGCGAGGAAGTGGCGGCGGATGTCGTCGTGTTCGCCACGGGGCACCGCAGAGTCTTCCCGTTCCTGGACCCGAGCGTGCGCGTGCACGGTGACGACGGGCGGCTGCGGCTCTACCGAGGCATCGTGCCGCCCGGTGCCGACCGGCTGGCGTTCGTCGGTCTCCGGCAGGTCTTCAACAACATCATGGGCGTGGAACTCACCGCGCACTGGTTGACCGGCCATTTCCGGGCGACGCCGCGCACCACCCCGGGCGAGCGGGGGATGCGGGAAGCCATCGACGCCCGCCTGGCCTGGCAGGAGCGGGTACTGCCGGGCTCCGGCGGCTACGACTTCGGCTCGTACGACATCCACTGCGCGGACGAACTCCTGCACGACATGGGGTTGCCGTCCCGCCGCGCCGGCAACCCGCTGGCCGAATACCTGCTTCCCGGCGGAGTGGCACACCGCTACGCGGGCCTGACTCGGTCGCGTTCGGCGAAATGAACGCGGAGGTCGAAGCGGATTCGTTGTCACAAGCCCAGGTTGGACGGCACCGGGTTGGACAGCACAGGACAACTCCCGGGCCGGAAGCGGCCCGGCCCGACTCGACCCGCCGCCACCACCGCCACCGCGTCCACCACCGTCGCCGCCATCACCGTCGGCATCCCGCCGCCTCGCGGGTCGCGTGTCGTTCGGTCGCTCTCTTGAGGAGTGCGGTTTCTGACATGTGCCGTCCCGAGGCGTGAATACTGGGGCCTCGGACCCGCAACCATGGTCGTGTCGCTCAAGTCCTCTGTTGTGCACGGGAGATGGATCCTCGCAGGGGCGAGATGGCAGGAGGGGTGTGTGGTGGTGGCGTTCGCACCGTTGGCTTCGGGGAATCCCGAACAGGTCGGCCGATACCGGCTGGCGGGACGGCTGGGTCAGGGAGGCATGGGCCGGGTGTATCTGGCCCGGTCGCCGAGCGGACGCATGGTCGCGGTGAAGGTGGTACGGGCCGCCTTGGCGGACGACCCGGGGTTCCGGCGGCGGTTCGTTCGGGAGGTGGCGGCGGCCCGCCGGGTGTCGGGCTTCTTCACCGCCGCGGTGGTCGACGCCGCCCCGGAGGGCCGCCCGGCGTGGCTGGCCACCGAGTACGTCCCCGGACTGTCCCTGGCGGACGCCCTGGCCGAGCACGGGGCCTGGCCGGAGCAAGCGGTGCGGCAGTTGGGGGCCGCGCTGACCGAGGCGCTGGGCGCCATCCACCGCGCGGGTGTGGTGCACCGGGACCTCAAACCGTCGAACGTGCTGCTGGCGGCGGACGGACCGCGGGTGATCGACTTCGGGATCTCGGTAGCGGCCGAGGACACCTTGCTCACCGATCCGGGCGTGGTGATCGGCACCCCCGGGTTCATCGCGCCCGAACAGCTGCGTGGCGAGAAGACCGGCCCGGCCGCCGACGTATTCGCTCTGGGCGCGGTGCTGGCGTACACGGCGACAGGCACCGGCCCGTTCGGAAACGGCGCGGGGCACGCGGTGAACTACCGGGTCATGCACGAGGAGCCCGACCTGGGCGGCCTGCCGTCCGGACTCGCCGGGGTGGTGGCCCGGTGCCTGGCGAAGAACCCGGACAATCGGCCCGCCGTACCGGAGTTGCTGAACGAGCTGGCGCGGGTCCCGCGCGAGCGGCCGGACGGCCGGTTCACAGCGACCGACTGGCTGCCCGGACCGGTGGCCGAGCGAATCGCCCGCATCCAGGCCGCCCCGTCGCCGAACGCGACCGCACCGCTGCCGAACGCGACCACCCCGTCGCCGGACGCGGCGGCACCCGCCCAGGAGGAGGGAACCGCCCCCGAGCCCGCCCCCGAGCCCGCTCCTTCGGCCGCCCCGCCCGCGGCGGAGCCCTCTGCCGAGCCTGCCGCCGCACCATCTGCCCCCGACGGCCACAAGCGCCTGACCCGGCGCCGCGTTCTGATGAGCCTCGCAGTCGCCGCGGCCCTCGCCGCCGTCACCGCGACAACGCCCCTGAACGGCTTCGGGTCCGGCGGCGAAGAGAAGTCACACGACACACCGAAGGTGAAACCGTCGAACGTGAAGCAGCTGTGGTCCCGCTCGTTGGACGGCGGGTTGACGCTGGGTGCTGTGGCGGACGGCACCGTCTACCTCAGCAGCGATGAATCAGGCACCCTGCGGGCCCTGGACGCCAGAGACGGCAGCCGGCTGTGGCAACGGCAGGCGGAGGGAAAGGGGGAAGACACGAGAGTCACCTCCGCCTCCGGCAGGACGCTCTACTACATCCGCGACCAGTACCTGTACGCCGCGGAAGCGGACAGCGGCAAGACACGCTGGAAGGCGAGAAGCATCCTGACCTCCCCCACCACCCTCGACGACTCGGCGTACTCCGTCATCCTCAGCTTGCTGCTGGCCCAGGACGTCGGCACCGGCAGGATCCTGTGGACATACGACCTCGGTGAAGGGGCGGCACAGGGGGAATTCGCCGTCTCCGGCAGCAGGGCCTACGCCCACGGCGACCAGGAGCTGTACGCCGTGGACACCAGAACCGGCAAGAAGCAGTGGGCGTTCGAGGCCGACAGCACCCTGATGACGGCTCCCACCGTGGCGGGCAGCACGGTCTACTGCGGTGGCCGGAACGGCACCCTGTACGCCGTCGACACCCGGACCGGCAAGGAGGTGTGGCGGGGCGACTTCGGCGGGAAGCTGTGGAACTCCCGGATCGCGGACGGGGCGGACACCCCGGTCGTGGCCGACGGGGTCGTCTACTTCGAGAACGACGGCTACGTGTCGGCCTTCGACGCCGACACCGGCAAGGCACTGTGGCGCCACCGCCCGGACACGGAGGATGACATCGGCACCCTGTCCGTGACCGCCGGCACCGTCTACTTCACCGACGCGACCGCGATGGTGTACGCCCTGGACGCCCGCAGCGGTCGACCGAAGTGGGAGGAGAACCTGCCGACGTCCCTCACTCATTGGCGCCCGCGCATCGTCAACGGCACCCTCTACTTCGAGGACGGCGAGCGACTGCGCGCCGTCTCGCTGCTGAACTAGGGCCTGTCGTTCGGATCAGGCCGGATCAGGCCGCATCAGGGAGCGGGGTCCGGTGCGCGCACCCGCGAGGCGGTCGCCAAGTCGTCGGCGTACCGGCGAAATCGGAATCGTCGATCCGTGCCGTGCACGGAGCGGTGAGGACAGTGAGGGAGGACAGGTGGCGGCGTTCGCACCGCTGGAGGCAGGAGACCCGCGTCAGGCCGGCCCGTACGGGATCGTCGGCCGACTCGGCTCGGGTGGCATGGGCCGGGTGTACGCCGCCCGGTCGCCGGGCGGCCGGACCGTCGCGGTGAAGGTCATCCGGGAGGAGCTCGCCGACGACCCCGGGTTCCGGCGACGGTTCGCCCGCGAGGTCGAAGCCGCACGGCGCGTCACGGGCTTCTTCACCGCCGCCGTGGTCGACGCCGCGCCCGAGGCCGACCCGCCGTGGCTCGCCACCGCCTACGTGCCCGGCCTGTCCCTGACCGAAGCGGTCGCCGCACATGGCACCTGGCCGGAGCAACCGGCGCTGACGCTGGGCACCGCGCTGGCCGAGGCAGTGGAGGCCATCCACCGCGCCGGGGTGGTGCACCGCGACCTGAAACCCTCGAACGTGCTGCTCGCCGCCGACGGCCCACGCGTCATCGACTTCGGGATCTCGGTGGCCGCCGACGACACCAAACTCACCCTGACCGGGTCCGCCGTCGGCACCCCCGGCTACATGCCGCCCGAGCAACTCGTCGGCAGAGACGTCGGACCCGCCGGCGACGTGTTCGCCCTCGGCGCGGTCCTGGTGTACGCGGTGACCGGGAGCGGCCCCTTCGCGGGCGGCGGCCCGCACGGCGTGGCCTATCGGGTCGTCCACGAGGAACCCGACCTCAGCCACGTACCGGCCCGGCTCGCGGACATCGTCGCCCGGTGCCTCGCCAAGGATCCGCAGCGACGCCCGCCGGTGCCGGAACTGGTCGACAGACTGGGCCAGTTGTCGGCGGTCCGCCCGGCGGAAGGGGTGTTCGGCGGTGCGGGCTGGCTTCCCGCGCCGGTGGCCACCGAGGTCACCCGCATTCAGGCGATGCCACCGCCGGAGACAGCCACCGGCACCGTAGTCCTCACAGCGCCCCCCGCCGGCGCCCCGGCCGCCGGCGCCGAACAGTCCCCGGCCGGTGACGTGTCCCGAACCGACGTCGCCACCGCGGCGACCGGGGACGCCCGGCCGGCCGGGCATCCCGCGCCGCCGCCTCGGCCGGCTTCCGCCGGCCGACTGCTGGGCCTGCCCCGGCGCCACGCCCTGATCGGCCTCGCCGTCACGGCGGTCCTGGCGGTCCTCGCGGCCACACTGCTCCTGCCCGACCGCCTCCTCGACGAGGACCGGGACAACGCCCAGGGCAACAAGGGGCCCACTCCCCCGGTGACGGAGCTGGCCTTCGAAGAGCTGTGGTCCTACGAGAAGGATCCCACCCACCCACCAGTGATCTCCGACGGGAAGGTCTACTTCGGCGACCGGGACGACGGCACCCTGCGCGCCCTCGACACCGACAGCGGCACCCAGGTCTGGACGTACGCCGGGGCGAAGGGGCTACAACCCGTCGCCATCGCCGACGGGGCTGTCCATGCCTTCGGCGCGGACTCGGGCACGCTGCACTCCGTGGACGCGCGGACCGGTGGCAAACGGTGGAGCTTCAAGATCGATGACGCCTCGAACGGCGCCGCTCCCGAGGGCACCGAGTACGGGTTCACCGCTGTCGCCGCCGCCAAGGGAACCGTCTACCTGCTCACCAACCCCTGGCCGGAAGGCCGGCCCGCCCTGTACGCGCTGGACGCCGAGACCGGGGAGGAGCTGTGGAGCCGCCCCGTCGACCGCGGCCTGTCGACCGCGCTCACCGTGGCGGACGGAGTGATCTACTGCGGCCTCGGAGGGAAGGACTACGAGAACTACCTCTACGCCCTGGACGCGGACACCGGCGACCATCTGTGGCGGATCAAGACCGGCGGCAGCAACGAAGGCGAGGTGACCGCGGTCTCGGTCGCCAGGAGCACCGTCTACGCCGGCAGTGACGACGGCACGCTCCGCGCCGCGGACACCACCAACGGCGAAGTGCGCTGGACGTACCGGTCGACCGTCGAGGACGCGGAATGGACCGACCCGCCCCTCGTCGCCGACGGCGTCGTCTACGCGAGCGTCAGAGGCCGGTTCGACACCGACGACAGCCCCGGCCGCGTGTACGCGTTCACCGCCGGATCCGGCAGACCGCTGTGGGAGTACGGGACGACCGGCCCGGCCTCCTCACCCGTACTCACCGGCGGCGCGGTCCACTTCAGCGACGGCGGTACTCTGCGGGCCCTCGACCGCCGCACCGGCACATCCCTGGGCGACGCCCCCCTGACCACCGGCGCGGACCCGCTCCTCACCGTCTCCGGTGGCCGTGCCTACTTCGACGGCGGCGACGGAAGTCTGCACGCGGGGCGGGTCGCCCTGACCGAAAGCTGAGGTGCGAGGCGTCACAGGGTCGCGGGGGTGGGGCCGTCCGGGCGGACGGTGATGCCGAACGCCGCCTTCGTGGGGGTGGAGCGGAAGACCGGGGCGTGGACCGGCAGCAGGTGTTCGAGGAGGACGGTCGATTCGCGGAGCGCGAATTGCAGACCGAGGCAGGCGCGGGGGCCGATGCCGAAGGGGAGGTAGGAGCCCTGGTTGCCCGGTCGGCCGTCCGGAGCGGTGAAGCGCCGGGGGTCGAAGTGCTCGGGGTCCGGCCACAGTTCGGGGTCGCGGTGCGTGAGGTAGGGGCAGACCAGGATGTCGGTGCCCGCCTCCACGGTGTAGCCGGCGACGGTGTCGTCCTCGGTGGCGTGGCGGGGCAGGATCCAGGCGGACGGGTAGAGCCGCAGCGTCTCGTGGACCAGCGCCTGGACGCCCTGGCGGCGCTCCGCCGAGCCTTCGGCGCCGGCCGCGAGGGCTTGTTCGCGGGCGGCGGGGTGCTGGTCGAGGAGCAGGTAGAGCCAGGTCAGGGTGGTCGCGGTGGTCTCGTGCCCGGCCGCGAGCAGCGTGACCAGCTCGTCGCGGATCAGCCGGTCGGTGTACTCGGGGCGCTCGGTGGCGGCGTCGATCAGCACATGCAGCAGGCCAGGTCCGTCGGGGCCGGCCGCCCCGCCGCGGGCGGCCTCGATGGCGCCGTGGGCGACGGCGTCGATCCGGGCGAGATCGGCGGCGACGGCGACCTGGGCGTCGGTGCCATCGGCCGGCAGGGTCGGAAGTGCCGTCGCCACGGCGGCCACGGCGTCCAGCTCGCGCTCCGTCCCGTCATCGAGGGGGTGCCCGGTGAGCGAGCGCCAGATGGCGTCCAGGGCGAAGCGCCGCGCCTCGCGCCCGACGTCGAAGGTCTGCCCGGTACGGGCGTACCCCTCCCAGCGCGCGGCGGTGGTCCGGGCGGCCCCGGTGATCCGCTGTTCGTAGCGGCGCATGCCAGGACCGGTGAACTGGGACTGCAACAAACGGCGTTGGGACTTCCACGCCGCACCGGTGGCGGCGAGGACACCGTCGCCGATCAGCAGACGGGCACGGTGGGAGCGCTTGACGTAACGGTCCGGGTGCCGGGCGAGCACATGCTGGACCGCCTGCGGGTCGGTGACGAGAACGGTGGGGGCCGGCCCAAGGCGGAACGCGGCGACGCCGCCCAACCGCTCGCGCACCTCGGACAGCAGCTCGACCAGCTCGCCTCCCCCCGACCGCCACCGCCGCACGAGTCCGGGATCGGCTTCGGGGACCGGCCGTCCCGTTCCGGGAGCGGGCGGAAGGGGGCCGGGACTGACTTCGGGGTCCATGATTCCTCTCCTGGTCAACCGTTGCGCCTGTCCGTGCCGCAGCACTCGCGCCACGGACTGTACGGGAGTGGACACACCTGGTGACAGTCGGCCTGCGCGAGGCCACTTCCCGGGCGGAACCCGGGTCCGGCCCCCTTCCGCCGGGCGTATCACGCGCTCGGGGACGCGTCCGCTCCTACGAAACCCGCAACTCGACGGTGCCGTTCGTCGCGAGTCGTACCCAGTCGGCGAACCGCTGTTCGTACTCCTCCTCGGCCGGACCGGTGACGGCCTCGGTGGAGTCGGGGGCTGTGAGCCCGAACTCCCGGCTCAGCCAGGCCAGATACTCGCCGCGCCCGGGGCAGAGGTCGTCCGGGTCGTCCGGCTCGCAGGCGAGCAACCGGAACAACTCCCGCAGGTCGCGTGCGGCCACGTAGAGGTCACCCTCGTCACCGAGGAAGATGACCGGCAGGGTCGCGAGGTCGTCGCGGTCGTCGCAGCGCCACAGCGCGTAGTACGAACCGGAGCTGGTGGCACGGCCGAAGTAGATCAGCCTCTCCAGATACTCCGGCTCCGCCCGGCCGCAGAACCAGTCGAGGCCGTCGTCGTAATCGAACAACTCGAAGCCCGGCGCGAAGAACTGACCCGCCAGCCGGTCCTCCAGCTCCCTCAGCGAGTTCAGTTCGGGTATGGGTGAGTACACGTCACTCATGGAGCCTCCGGCAGAAGTTGTTCGGTCCCTGAGAACCCTAGGTCCTGTCCGGCGGATCTTCGGGGGTCCGGGACGCCCGGCACGGCACCTCGCTTCGTTGTCGGCGTTTTCGAAGGCATCCGAGTACGTCCAGTACGAGGCCGATCCTCCGCCTTGCGACGCACCGCACCAGACGCCCCGGGCCGATCCCCGAAGATCCGCCGGACAGGACCTAGAGGGCACCTACGACAACGGAGGGCGGCCCGTCGGGCCAGGGTCCGTCGGCGGGGACGGGAAACGGCGAGGGACCCGGGAGTGAATCCCGGGTCCCTCGCCGTGTCTCGCGGTCCAGTGCGACGGATCAGCGCTGCCGGATCGGTCAGCGGGTCAGCCGGTCAGTCGCTCAGTCGGTCAGATCCACCGAGCGCGCCGAATTCGCGCCGATCTCGTCGGAGATCTCCGCCAGCACCGCCGGCGGCACGTTGTCGTCGACGGACAGGACGACCAGCGCCTCGCCGCCCACCTCGGCGCGCGATACCTGCATCCCGGCGATGTTCAGTCCCGCCTCGCCGAGAATCCGGCCGACGGTGCCGACGACACCCGGACGGTCCTCGTACCGCAGGACCACCATGTGGTCGGCCAGGGACACGTCGACGTCGTACTCACCGATCGCGACAATCTTCTGAAGGTGCTTCGGACCGGCGAGCGTGCCGGAGACCGACACCTCCTCGCCGCCCGAGAGCGTGCCCCGCACCGTGACCACGTTGCGGTGGTCGGGCGACTCGCTCGACGTCGTCAGGCGCACCTCGACGCCGCGCTCCTGCGCGAACAGCGGCGCGTTCACGTACGACACCGTCTCGTCGACCACGTCCTCGAACACGCCCTTCAGCGCGGACAGTTCGAGCACCTTCACGTCGTGCTGCGTGATCTCGCCGTAGACCTCGACATCGAGACGAACGGCGACCTCGCCCGCCAGCGCCGTGAAGATCCGGCCCAGCTTCTCGGCGAGCGGCAGACCCGGCCGTACGTCCTCGGCGATGACCCCGCCCTGGACGTTGACCGCGTCGGGCACCAGCTCACCGGCGAGCGCGAGGCGCACCGACTTGGCGACCGACACGCCCGCCTTCTCCTGCGCCTCGTCCGTCGAGGCGCCGAGGTGCGGGGTGCAGACGACCTGGTCGAACTGGAAGAGCGGGGAGTCCGTGCAGGGCTCCTTCGCGTACACGTCCAGACCGGCGCCCGCGACGCGGCCCTCCTTGAGCGCGGAGGCCAGCGCCTCCTCGTCCACGATCCCGCCACGCGCGGCGTTGACGATCCGCACCGTCGGCTTGACCTTGTGCAGCGCCTCGTCGCCGATCAGCCCCAGGGTCTCGGGGGTCTTCGGCAGGTGCACGGTGATGAAGTCCGACACCGCCAGCAACTCGTCCAGCGAGAGCAGCTTGACGCCCATCTGCGCGGCTCGCGCGGGCTGTACGTACGGGTCGTACGCCACGATCTTCATGCCGAACGCCGACATGCGCTGCGCGACCAGCACACCGATACGGCCGAGGCCGACGACACCGAGCGTCTTCTCGCTCAGCTCGACCCCCGTGTACTTGCCGCGCTTCCACTCGCCGTTCTTCAGGGCGGTGTTGGCCTGCGGGATGTTGCGCGCCGTGGCGACCAGCAGACCGCAGGCCAGCTCGGCGGCGGTGACGATGTTCGAGGTGGGCGCGTTGACGACCATCACGCCGGCCTTGGTGGCGGCTGAGACGTCGACGTTGTCGAGACCGACGCCGGCGCGGGCGACGACCCTCAGCTTCTTCGCCGCGGCCACGGCCTCGGCGTCGACCTTGGTCGCGGAGCGGACGAGGATCGCGTCCACGTCGGCGATGGCGGGCAGCAGTTCGGCGCGGTCGGCGCCGTTGCAGTGCCTGATCTCGAAGTCCGGGCCGAGCGCGTCGACAGTGGCGGGCGACAGCTCTTCGGCGATGAGTACAACCGGCTTTTGATTGGAACGCGAGCTCACGTGGGTCCTCACAAGTCCATTGCGGACGGCCGTCCCGACGGCCGCAGGCGGCGGAGGGTGCCAGGCCCTGGTCCGGGCCTGATCGCGTGGAAGACGCACGACATTGTGGGCCTGACGCGGATGTATGCAGCAGTGTAGTGGTGCCGATGGCGGGGGGTTCCCGCCTCGGCGGGCAGATCACCCGTACGTGGTCGGACCCGCCACAAGCGCTTACCGACGACGGCGGAACGCGCCCTTGACGCGTTTTCCTCGACGCGTTCCTCGACGCGTTCCTTGACGCGACCGGCACGACAGCCGGCACGACAGCCGATACGACGAACGGCGCGCCGACCCGCCCGGTGCCGGGCCCGCACCGCGGACCCGGCACCTCGGACGTCTCAGGCGTC
This sequence comes from Streptomyces sp. NBC_01508, assembly GCF_045040315.1. NCBI lineage: Bacteria > Bacillati > Actinomycetota > Actinomycetes > Kitasatosporales > Streptomycetaceae > Streptomyces > Streptomyces sp. NBC_01508. The sequence goes on from NZ_CP109419.1 coordinate 2,188,253, forward strand.
GTCGTTGTCGACCCAGCTCATGAGCTTGCGCAGCTCACGGCCCGTGCTCTCCAGCAGCGAGTCGCTGTCGGCCTTCTTGTACTCGTTGTACTTCTTCAGACCGCCGTGGTACTCGTCCATCCAGTTCTGGGCGAACGTGCCGTCCTGGATCTCCGCGAGAACCTTCTTCATCTCGGCCTTGGTCTGGTCCGTGATGATCCGCGGGCCGGTGACGTAGTCGCCCCACTCGGCGGTCTCGGAGACCGACCAGCGCATCTTGTCCAGGCCGCCCTCGTACATCAGGTCCACGATCAGCTTCAGCTCGTGGAGGCACTCGAAGTACGCGATCTCCGGCTGGTAACCGGCCTCGACCAGCGTCTCGAAGCCCGCCTTGACCAGCGCGGACGTACCGCCGCACAGGACGACCTGCTCACCGAAGAGGTCGGTCTCGGCCTCCTCGCTGAAGGTCGTCTTGATGACGCCGGCGCGCGTGCCGCCGATGCCCTTCGCGTAGCTCAGCGCCAGCTCGAAGCCCTTGCCGGTGGCGTCCTGCTCGACGGCCGCGATACACGGCACGCCGCGGCCCTCCTCGTACTGACGGCGGACCAGGTGGCCGGGGCCCTTCGGGGCGACCATGGCGACGTCGACACCGGCGGGCGGCTTGATGAAGCCGAAGCGGATGTTGAGGCCGTGGCCGAAGAAGAGCGCGTCGCCGTCCTTCAGGTTGTCCTTGATGGACTCCTCGTAGACCTGCGCCTGGATCGGGTCCGGAACCAGGATCATGATGACGTCGGCCCAGGTGGCCGCCTCGGCGGGCGTCACCACGCGCAGGCCCTGCTCCTCGGCCTTCGCCTTGGACTTGGACCCCTCGTGCAGACCGACCCGGACGTCGACACCCGAGTCACGCAGCGACAGCGCGTGGGCGTGGCCCTGGCTGCCGTAGCCGATGACCGCGACCTTGCGGCTCTGGATGATGGACAGGTCGGCATCGTCGTCGTAGAACAGCTCGGCCACTGGGTCTTCTCCTTGGTGTGCAAACTGGGGTGTCGCTGTGTGCGCCCCACCGTACGGCGGGGCGGGTAAAGGCCGTCTCACGGTCTCGGCATGCGAACCGGTCCCGCTCCCGTACGGCCGGCTCCGGCGGCGCGGACCACGCGCGCCGTCTCAGGGGGTCTACGCGCTGCGGTCGAGCGCCCGCAGGCTGCGGTCCGTGATGGACCGCGCGCCACGTCCTATGGCGATCGTGCCGGACTGGACCAGCTCCTTGATGCCGAACTGCTCCAGCATCTTCAGCATCGCGTCGAGCTTGTCGGTCGATCCGGTGGCCTCGATGGTGACGGCCTCGGGTGAGACGTCCACGGTCTTGGCGCGGAAGAGCTGCACGATCTCGACGATCTGGGAGCGGGTCTCGTTGTCGGCGCGGACCTTCACCAGGACGAGCTCGCGCTGGATCGCGGCGCCGGGCTCGAGTTCGACGATCTTCAGGACGTTGATCAGCTTGTTGAGCTGCTTGGTGACCTGTTCGAGCGGCAGATCCTCGACATTGACCACGATGGTGATGCGGGAGATGTCGGGGTGCTCGGTGACACCCACCGCGAGTGAGTCGATGTTGAAGCCGCGCCGGGAGAACAGCGCGGCGATCCTGGCCAGGATGCCGGGGGTGTTCTCCACCAGGACGGAGAGGGTGTGCTTGGAAGACATTTTCGTCGTTCTTTCTCTCGCTCTCGGCATCCGGCTCAGTCGTCCAGGCTGTCGCCGAAGTCGGGGCGCACACCCCGGGCGGCCAGGACTTCGTCGTTGGAGGTGCCCGCGGCGACCATCGGCCAGACCTGGGCGTCCTCGTGGACGATGAAGTCGACCACCACGGGGCGGTCGTTGATGGAGTTGGCCTTGGCGATCACCGCGTCCAGCTCGTCCGGGGACTCGCAGCGCATCGCGACGCAGCCCATGGCCTCGGACAGCTTCACGAAGTCCGGGATACGGGTGCCGCCGTTGGGCTTCGCGCCCTCCGCGGCCGATCCCTCGAAGGAGCCGCCGTCGGCGACGTCGGGGCCGCTGTGCAGGACGGTGTTGGAGTAGCGCTGGTTGTAGAAGAGGGCCTGCCACTGGCGGACCATGCCCAGCGCGCCGTTGTTGATGATCGCGACCTTGATGGGGATGTTGTTGAGGGCGCAGGTGACCAGTTCCTGATTGGTCATCTGGAAGCAGCCGTCGCCGTCGATCGCCCAGACGGTGCGGTCCGGCCGTCCGGCCTTGGCGCCCATCGCGGCCGGGACCGCGTAGCCCATCGTGCCCGCGCCGCCGGAGTTGAGCCAGGTGGCGGGCTGCTCGTAGTCGATGAAGTGGGCGGCCCACATCTGGTGCTGGCCGACGCCCGCCGTGTAGATCGTGTCGTCCGGGGCGAGTTGGCCGATGCGCTGGATGACTTGCTGCGGGGAGAGACTGCCGTCGGCCGGCTGGTCGAAGCCGAGCGGGTACGTCTCGCGCCAGCGGCTGAGGTCGCGCCACCAGGCGCTGTAGTCACCGACGTTGCCCTCGGTGTGCTCGGCCTGGACCGCCTGGACGAGGTCGGCGAGAACCTCGCGGGCGTCGCCGACGATCGGCACGTCGGCGGCGCGGTTCTTGCCGATCTCCGCCGGGTCGACGTCGGCGTGGACGATCTTGGCGTACGGGGCGAAGCTGTCCAGCTTGCCGGTGACGCGGTCGTCGAATCGGGCTCCGAGGGCGACGATCAGGTCGGCCTTCTGCAGCGCGGTGACGGCGGTGACCGCACCGTGCATGCCCGGCATTCCCACGTGCAGCGGGTGGCTGTCGGGGAACGCGCCCAGCGCCATCAGAGTGGTGGTGACGGGGGCGTTGGTCAGTTCGGCGAGAACGCGCAGCTCGGCGGTGGCACCGGCCTTGATGACGCCGCCGCCGACATACAGCACCGGCCGCTTGGCCTGGGTGATCAGCTTGGCGGCCTCGCGGATCTGCTTGGCGTGCGGCTTGGTGACCGGGCGGTAGCCGGGCAGCTCCTGGGTGGGCGGCCAGCTGAAGGTGGTCTTCGCCTGGAGGGCGTCCTTGGCGATGTCGACCAGGACGGGTCCCGGGCGGCCCGTGGAGGCGATGTGGAACGCCTCGGCGATGGTGCGCGAGATGTCCTCGGCCTTGGTGACCAGGAAGTTGTGCTTGGTGATCGGCATCGTGATGCCGCAGATGTCCGCCTCCTGGAAGGCGTCCGTGCCGATCGCCTTGCTGGCGACCTGGCCGGTGATCGCGACGAGCGGCACGGAGTCCATGTGCGCGTCGGCGATCGGGGTGACCAGGTTGGTGGCACCGGGGCCCGAGGTGGCCATGCAGACCCCGACCTTGCCGGTGGCCTGTGCGTAGCCGGTGGCCGCGTGGCCGGCGCCCTGCTCGTGGCGGACCAGGATGTGCCGGACCCGGGTGGAGTCCATCATCGGGTCGTAGGCGGGGAGGATGCAGCCGCCGGGGATGCCGAATACCGTCTCGGCCCCCACTTCCTCAAGAGAGCGGATGAGGGACTGCGCGCCCGTGACGTGCTCAACGGTGGCGGACGCGGGTCCGCCGTTACGGGCGCGCGGCGTCGGGTGAGCCCCGGTGGCCTGCTCGGTCATCGTCATTCTCTTCTCGAAGCTGAGGGTTTTTGCGGGGTTTTGGGCGGTACCGATACAACAAAAAACCCCTCGTGCCGGGAGGCAGGCGAGGGGAGCGCGTCGGTGCGGTCTGCAGAGCCGGTGATGGGCGCTGCTTCAGCCGACGCGCTTTCCAAGTACGAGAATTCGGGTGCGCATGGCATTGACCCTCCCTCCGACGCGCCATCACTGTCAAGTGGGTGGGACTGGCGTCTCAACATTTGAGCGGCTGGACGGTCGGGTGGCCGGTCGGGGGATCATGTCGGGGGTGGCCGCCCGCGTCCGGCGGACGGGCAGCGAGCCGCCGCTCAGCACCGGCAGTGGGGTGGTGCCGGGGAGCGGGAAGTCGCCGCGGACCAGCGCGCGGCGCAGCCGGTGCTCGTCCAGGTGACCGGAGAAGGCCATGCCCTGGCCGTGGGTGCAGCCCATGGCGCGGAGCGCGAGAACCTGTTCCGGTACGTCGACGCCGTCGGCCACCGAGACCATGCCCAGGTCGCCGGCGATCCGGAGCAGCCCCGCCGTGATCTTGTGCAGCCTGGCGGACTCCACGACGCCCTCGACCAGCCCGCGGTCCAGTTTCAGTACGTCGACGGGGAGCCGGCGCAGCGCGTTGATCGCCGCGTAGCCGCTGCCGAAGCCGTCGAGAGCGATCCGTACGCCGAGCCGGCGCAGCGCGACCAGGCGGTGCTCCAGCTCGTCCAGGGACGTACGGGGGTCGCTGTCGGCCAGCTCGATCAGCAGGGCGCCGGAGGGGAGCCCGTGGCGGGTCAGGAGGGCTTCGATGGAGCCCAGCGGCATGGACCGGTCGAGGAGTCTGCGGGCGGAGAGGCGGACGGTGACCGGTACGAGATGGCCCGTCCTGCCGCGCTCGGCGGCCTGTTCGACGGCTTCTTCGAGCAGCCAGCGCCCTAACTCGGCGGTGCGGTCGCTGTCGTCGGCGACCCGCAGGAACTCGGCGGGGGTGAAGAGGATGCCCTGGGCGGAGCGCCAGCGGGCCTGGGCGGCGACGGCGGAGATCTGGCCGGTGGCCAGATCGACCACGGGCTGGTGCAGCAGGGCGAACTCGCCGTCCCGCAGGGCGGTGCGGAGCCTGGCGGCCAGCTCGGTCCTGCGGACCACGTCGGCCTGCATCTGGGGGGCGTACAGCTCGACGCGGTCCTTACCCCCGGCCTTGGCCCGGTACATGGCGAGGTCGGCGTTGCGCATGAGGTGGATGGGGGTGGTGCCGGGCTCGGCGAAGGCGACTCCGATGGAGGCCGCGACGCGGACGTCGTTGCCTTCGATGCGGTACGGCTGCGACAGCTTGAGGCGCAGCCGGTCGGCGATCTCGTGGACCTGGTACTCACGGGCGGTCCGGTCGTCGGTGCCGTCGCCGAGGACGAGGGCGGCGAACTCGTCCCCGCCCAGGCGGGCGGCGGTGTCCCCGGCCCGTACCGAGTCCTGGAGGCGGCGGGCGGCGTGGATCAGCAGCTCGTCGCCCACCTGGTGGCCGAGGCGGTCGTTGACTCCTTTGAAGCCGTCGAGGTCGATGAAGAGCACGGCTGTGCCGGGGTCGTTGGCCCGGCGCCCGGAGAGGGCCTGGCGGACCCGCTCGGTGAACAGGGCGCGGTTGGGCAGGTCGGTGAGCGGGTCGTGCTCGGCGTTGTGCTGCAACTGGGCCTGGAGCCGTACGCGTTCGGTGACGTCGCGGCTGTTGAGGATCAGGCCGCCCTGGTGCCGGTTGACCGTGGATTCCACGTTCAGCCAGGCGCCGGAGCCGGACTTGAAGCGGCACTCGATGCGGGTGGTGGGCTCGTCCGAAGGAGGAGCGGCCAGGAAGCGGCGCACTTCGCGTTTGACCCGGCCGCGGTCGTCCGGGTGGATGATCGACTCCAGTTCGGCACCGACGAGGCCGTCCGCCTCGCGTCCGTAGACGCCGGCCGCCGCGGGGCTGACGTAGTCGAGGGTGCCCTCGGGTCCGGCGATCATGATGACGTCGCTCGATCCCTGGACCAGGGAGCGGAAGTGGTTCTCCTTCTGGGCCAGTTCATGGGTGAGCGCGATGTTGTCGACGAGCATGATGCCCTGCCGGACGACCAGGGCGAGGACGACCGTGCAGCCGGTGAGGACCACGACGCGGTCGATGCGGCGGTTCTCGATGACGTTGTACAGGATGCCCAGCGTGCACACGGCGGCGGCGAGATACGGCGTGAGGGCGGCCAGGGAGCCCGCGATCGGCCTGCTGGCGTTCCGGGGCGGGCGCGGGGGCCGCAGCTGCGCGGGCACGCTCTCGGCGGCCCTGCGGACGCCCCAGGGCGCGTACGCGAGCAGCAGCGAACCGGCGAACCAGCCCGCGTCGAGCAGTTGGCCCGAGCGGTAGTTCTCCCGCAGGAGCGGCGAGGTGAACAGGGCGTCGCACAGGACCGTCAGCGCCAGGGCGGCGATGGCGGAGTTGATCGCCGTACGGCTGCCGGTCGAGCGCCGGAAGTGCAGGGCGAGGACCATGCTGACGAGCACGATGTCCAGCAGCGGATAGGCCAGGGAGAGCGCGGCGTGGGCGACGGTCTCGCCGTCGAAGTGCGTGGTGTGCGCGAGGGCCAGGCTCCAGGAGAGTGTGAGGAGCGAGCCGCCGATCAGCCAGGCGTCGAGGCCCAGACAGACCCAGCCGGCCTTGCTGACCGGGCGTTTGGCGAGAACGAGCAGACCCACGATGGCGGGCGGCGCGAAGCAGAGGAAGAACAGGTCGGCGAGGGACGGACTCGGCACGGGGCGGTCGAGCACGACCTCGTACCAGCCCCAGACCGCGTTCCCGCCGGCGGCCATGGCGGAGGAGAGCGAGAAGAGCAGCCAGGCGGGCCGGAAGCGGCTGTCGTTGCCGCGGGCGTAGAGGAAGCAGGAGACCGCGGCGATGAGGGCGGCGATGGCGAGGCCGAAGTCGCCCATGAACAGGGCCACTTCGGGTGAACCCCAGCCGAGGGCCGCGCCGGTGGCGTAACCGCCGCAGATCAGGGCGAGGAGGAGCTGCGCGAGGAGGCCGGTGCCGCCTCCGCCGCTGTCGGTGCCACGGCCGGCGCCGCTGCCGCCGTCCGGTGCGGCGCGGCGGCCCAGGAGCGCCCCGGGGGCGCTCACGGAGTCACCTCGGGAGGTGTCGCCGTCACCGCCGACGCGCCCGGTCCGGGCGCCGGTGAGGTGCGCGTGTCCGAGGTGTGCGTCGGCGCGGTGCGCGTCTGGTCGGTGCACGTCTGCGCGGCGTGCGCCTGTGCTGTGTACGTCCGAGCGGTGTGCCTCGGTGACGCACCTGTCGGTGGGACGCGCCTCGCCGAGGCGTGGGCCGGCGGCACCGGGCCGTGCGTCGGCAGGTTCGAAGGCCGTCGTGGGCGGCCCTTCCGCGTCGGATCGTTCGTCCATCGGCAGTACATCGCCCGTCGCCCCCCTCGGATTCTGATCGCTCCGCCACAGCGCCCCTCGCGCGACGTGGCCCCCAGATCGGGACGATACACCAGACCCGTCACTCAGGGACATAGTTCTTCTACTCTCCGTGACGAGCAGGGGAGTTGTCGTACCCGAGTGCGGATCGACGGCGGCTCAGCCGGTGGTGAGCACCACGTTGCGCAGGGCGCCCCCCGCCGCGTAGCGGGTGAGCTGGTCGGCGAGCAGGCGCTTGGCGCGGGGCATGAATGCCGAGGTGGATCCGCCCACATGAGGGCTGATGACCACACCTGGAGCATGCCAGAGGGGATGGCCCGCCGGGAGGGGTTCGGGATCGGTGACGTCGAGAGCGGCCGTTATCCTGCCGCTTTCCAGCTCGGCGAGGAGCGCCTTGGTGTCGGCGACCTGTCCCCGCGCGACGTTCACGAAAAGCGCGCCGTCCTTCATCCGGGCCAGGAACTCGGCGCCCGCCAGGCCCCTCGTCTCCTCGGTGAGCGGCGTCGACACGATCACGACGTCGGCTTCGGGGAGCAGGTCCGGCAGATCGGTGAATGCGTGCACGGGGCCGCGCTCGGAGGCGCGGGCGGAGCGCGCCACGCGCGCCACCCGCGCACACTCGAAGGGCGCGAGCCGGTCCTCGATGGCGGCGCCGATCGAGCCGTACCCCACGATCAGTACGGACTTGTCGGCCAGCGCCGGGTAGAACCCGGACCTCCACTCCTCGGCGTCCTGGCCCCGGACGAAGCCGGGGATGCCGCGCAGCGAGGCGAGGACGAGGGCGATGGTGAGTTCGGCGGTGCTGGCCTCGTGGACGCCCTTGGCGTTGCACAGGCGTACGCCTGGGGACAGCGAGTCGAGTCCGGGTGACACGTGGTCGATGCCCGCCGAGAGGGTCTGGACGACGCGTACGGACGTCATCGCGGCGAGCGGCTGGAGCGCGACGTCCATGCCCTTCATGTAGGGGACCACGTAGAAGGCGCAGTCGGCCGGGTCGGCGGGATAGGCGGGGGCACCGTCCCAGTGGAGGTAGTTCAGGCCCTCGGGGAGCCCTTCGATCTCGTCGGCCGGAATCGGCAGCCATACGTCTGAAGTCATGGCCAGGAGGCTATGCGAAGCCCATGGGGTCGCTGAAGGGCGTCCCGCGGGCCGGTACGGGCCGGGGCCGCGTCGGGGCCGGGGGCCGGGGTGGAGCGGCGCCGGCGAAGCGATGAGGTTAGCTGGAGCGTGGCCGTCGGGAGCGGGCACGGAAGGAAGCGGGAGGGGCGGGGCAGTTGGAGCGCAGGGCGATCGGTGCGACAGCACTCACGGTGGGCGCCGTCGGGCTCGGCTGTATGCCCATGAGTTGGGCCTACAGCGCCTCCGAGCAGCGGGGCGACCGTTCGTCGCGCACGGTGCACGCGGCGCTCGACGCCGGTACGACGCTGCTCGACACGGCTGACATGTACGGCCCCTTCACCAATGAGCTGCTGCTGGGGCGGGTGCTCGGTCAGCGGCGCGACGACGCGTTCGTGTCCACCAAGTGCGGTCTGCTGGTGGGCGATCAGCACATCGTCGCCAACGGCCGTCCCGGTTATGTGCGCCGGGCGTGCGACGCGTCGCTGCGGCGGTTGCGGACGGACGTGATCGACCTCTACCAGCTGCACCGGGCCGATCCCGAGGTGCCGGTCGAGGAGACCTGGGGCGCGATGGCGGAGCTGGTGGCGGCGGGCAAGGTACGGGCGCTGGGGATGTGCGCGGTGGACGCCCGCGCGTCGCGCCGTGACGGCACGGACCGGTTCGGGGCGACGATCCGGCTGCTGGAGCGGATGCAGCAGGTGTTTCCGGTGAGCGCGGTGGAGGCGGAGCTGTCGGTGTGGTCCGCGCGGGCGACGGAGCGGCTGCTGCCGTGGTGCGCGGCGCGGGGCGTCGGGTTCCTGGCCGCGATGCCGCTGGGAAGCGGCTATCTGACCGGCACGCTCACTCCCGGACAGGGCTTCGAGCCGGACGACGTACGGGCCAGGCATCCGCGCTTCACGGCAGAGATGATGGCGTCGAACCAGCCGGTGGTGGCGGGGCTGCGGCGGGTCGCCGAGCGGCACGGGGCGACACCGGCGCAGGTGGCGCTGGCGTGGGTGCTGGGGCGCGGCCCCCAGGTGGTGCCCGTTCCGGGGGCGAAGCGCGAGCGGTGGGCGGTGGAGAACGCGCGGGCGGCCGACCTGGAGCTGTCGGCGGCGGATCTGGCCGAGATCGCCGCGCTGCCCGCGGCGTGGGAGTCGTGGAACTGATACCGGGTGAATGGGAACCTGAACGCGGGCTGCGGTGTATGAAACGTAGAGACGCAGCCGTCGAAGGGATCAAGACCGTGCAACGTGCTCCAGTGACGGCCGTGTTGGCCGCAGCGGCGCTATTCGTGGTGACCGCGTGCTCGTCCTCCGGCGGCACGGCGAAGCCGGCGGGTTCGGCGGGTTCCCCGTCCGCGTCGGTGTCCGGCGGGGCGACGCCGGCGGACGGCGAGGCGAAGCCGTCGGCGCCGCCCGCGAAGGGCTCGGCGAAGGTGGTGTCCACGCTGACCGAGGATCTCAAGTCGCCGTGGGGCCTGGCGGCGCTGCCCGAGGGAGATCTGCTGGTCTCCTCGCGCGACGGGGGGACGATCACGCGGGTCGACTCGAAGACCGGAAAGAAGACGGAGGTGGGCCAGGTGCCCGGGGTCGCGCCCGGTGGCGAGGGCGGTCTGCTGGGCCTCGCGATCTCCCCGTCGTTCGCCTCGGACACCTATGTGTACGCGTACTTCACGACGGAATCGGACAATCGCATCGCCCGCATGCTGTACGACCCGAAGAGGCCGGTGGGCCAGCAGTTGGGCGCGCCCGACACGGTTCTGCGGGGCATCCCGAAGGGCAACATCCACAACGGCGGCCGGATCGCCTTCGGCCCGGACAAGATGCTCTACGCGGGCACGGGCGAGACGGGTGAGACGGGTCTCGCGCAGGACAAGAAGTCCCTGGGCGGGAAGATTCTGCGGATGACCCCGGACGGGCAGCCGGTGCACGGCAATCCGGAAGCGGATTCGGTCGTCTACACGTACGGGCACCGCAATGTGCAGGGTCTCGCCTGGGATTCCGATAAGCGGCTGTGGGCCTCGGAGTTCGGGCAGAACACCTGGGACGAGCTGAATCTGATCGAGCCGGGGAAGAACTACGGCTGGCCGGAGGTCGAGGGCAAGGGCGGAAAGCCGGGCTTCGTCGACCCGGTGGAGGAGTGGCCGACGAGCGATGCCTCACCGAGCGGTATCGCCTTCGCCAAGGGGTCCATCTGGATGGCCGCGCTGCGCGGCGAACGTCTCTGGCGGATCCCCTTGGCGGGTGTGAAGCCGTCGGCGGCGCCCGAGGCGTTCCTGCGGGGCGAGTACGGCCGCCTGCGCACGGTCGTCGCGACGAGTGACGGAGGGCTCTGGCTGATGACGAGCAATACGGACGGCCGGGGCACCCCGAAGCCGGGAGACGACAAGATCCTTCGACTGGAGGTGACATAGCGAGAACGCCGGGGTGCGTTGTCGGCCCGCCCCGCGCTGGAGGACAACGCACACAGCCCGTCCGGCGCTGGAGGACGGAGCGTGCCCGTCCGGCGAGCGGAGCCTTACGGACGTGTTGGTTCCAGGTCGTTGAAGAGGCGCAGGCGGTGGGTCATCGCCGCCGCCTCCGTGCGGCCCGAGACGCCGAGCTTGGCCAGGATGTTGGAGACGTGCACGCTCGCCGTCTTGGGTGAGATGTACAGCTCCTCGGCGATCTGGCGATTGCTGAAACCCTCGGCGACGCGGCGCAGGACGTCCTGTTCACGCGGGGTCAGGCCCAGTGAGCTGACAGCGTCGGCCTGCGGGGCGGGGGCAGGGGCGAGCCGTGGGGTGGTGGAGAGGCTGATCCGCGCCCGGCCGGCGAGGAGTTCCGTCTCCTCCATCAGGAGCCGCGCGCCGAGCCGCTTCGCCGCGGTGTGGGCCTCGACCAGGAGTGCGGCGGCCTGTTCCCGGTCGGCGGGCGCGGCGAGGAGGTCCGCCGCCCAGCGGTGGCGGGCGCCGGCGAGTTCGTACGGCCGTGCCAGCGCGTCGAAGGCGGCCACCGCGCGGGCCCACAGCTTGGGGGCGACGACGCCGTCGGCGCGGGCGAGTTCGGCTTCGAGCAGCAGGGAGTACGCGTGCCAGATCGGGACGACGGCGGGCAGTCGCTTGGCGTGGTCGCGGACGGTCGCCAGGATCGACTCCCGGCCCGCATCGGCCTCCGGCAGGCCGCGGGCGTCCGCCTCCATCGCGGCGGCCGAGCAGAGCAGCGGCAGCGCGTACCGCTGCATGCCCGGCGGGAAGCCCTGCGCCGCGACCTGTTCGAACTCGGCGCGGGCCTCGGCGAGCCGGCCCTGCCGGGCGGCGCTGACCATCGCCAGCCTGGCGGGCGCGATCACGTCCTGCGGCTGTGGGTCGTGCGGGCCGAAGGCCGCGCGGGCCAGCGTCACTTGGCTCTCGGCCTCCGCCGCGTCGCCGCGCCCGAGGGCGAGCGTCGCGCGTCGTACGGCCACCAGGGCGCGCGCCTTGGGGGCGAGCGCGATCTGGGCCGCTTCGTCGACGGCCGTCCGGGACTCGTTCCACCTTCCGAGCGAGAAGAGCGATTCGCTCAGGTTGACCCGGATCCAGGCTTCCGTGTCGGACAGACCGTGCTGATGGCAGAGGGTGATGCCGAATTCGGCGGCGGCGACCGCGTCCTCGGCGCGGCCCATGCTCTCCAGTGTGGACGGCAGGTTGATGCTGATGCGGCTCAGGATGCCGAGCGTGACCAGATTGCCGAGTTCGAAGACGCGGTCCCGTACCGCGTACATCTCGGAGAGTCCCTCCTCGATGGATCCCGACTCGGTGGTGAGCCAGCCGCGGGTGAGTCTGGCGTTCAGCTCGATGTTCTCCGCGCCGACGAGGCGCGCGTACTCCACGGCGCGGTCGGCGGCGGCCAGGCTGTTGGGTCCAGGACGGTGCAGGGCGCCCCAGCTCGCGACGTCGGAGAGCACCGAGGCGTGCACGGCGGAGGGTGGCAGACCGCGCACCAGGTCCTGGGCGGTGGCCAGTTCCTCCCAGCCGTCGCCGCGTGTCAGTTGCTGCACCAGCCGTGAGCGCTGGGTCCAGAACCAGGCGGCGCGCAGCGGATCTTCGACGGTCTCCAGCACCCGCATGGCCTTCTTGGACAGCGCCAGGGCCCGCTCGCGTTCGCCGCCGAAGCGGGCCGCGACGGTCGCCTCGGCCAGCAGGTCGAGATAGCGCAGCGGGGCGCTCTCGCCTTCGGCGAGGGGCGGGTACGCCTCGATGTCGTCCGGGGGTCTGAGGCACGCCCGTACGTCGTCGGGCGCGGCGTCCCACAGCTCCATGGCGCGCTCCAGCAGCCGCAGTTGCTCGGCGTGGGCGTAGCGCCGGCGGGCCTCGACGGAGGCGAGCAGGACGACGGGCAGGGCTTTCGCCGCGTCGTGCGCGTGGTACCAGTAGCCGGCGAGACGGGTGGTGCGCTCGTCGCCCCGTACGAGGGTGGGGTCGGCCTCCAGGGCTTCGGCGAGGCGGCGGTTGAGCCGGGAGCGTTCGCCGGGAAGCAGGTCGTCGCCGATGGCCTCGCGCACGAGCGAGTGTCTGAAGCGGTAGCCGTCGCCGTCCGCCGTGGTGAGGAGGATGTTCGCGCCGACGGCGGCCCGCAGCGCCTCGATCAGATCGTCCTCGGAGAGCTGCGCGACGGCCAGCAGCAGGGGGAACTGGACGGTGGCGCCGCCCTCGGCGACGATCCGGGCCACCCGCTGGGTGTTCTCGGGCAGCGTCTCGACACGGACGAGCAGCAGATCGCGCAGCGAGTCGGTGAGTCCGGAACGGCAGCCGGACTCGACGGCGACGGCCAGTTCTTCCACGAAGAACGCGTTGCCGTCGGAGCGGCCGAAGATCTCGTCGACGAGCTGCGGCTCCGGTTCGTCCCCGAAGATGCCGTGCAGTTGCCGCCGGACCTCGGCGCGGGAGAAGCGGGAGAGTTCGATCCTGCTGACCGTACGCAGCCGGTCCAGCTCCACGAGGAGCGGGCGCAGCGGGTGCCGGCGGTGGATGTCGTCGGCGCGGTAGGTGGCGATGACCAGGAGCCGGCCGCGGCGCAGCGTACGGAACAGGTAGGCGAGCAGATGGCGGGTGGAGGCGTCCGCCCAGTGCAGGTCCTCCAGGATGAGGACGACCGTACGGTCGGCGGCGACACGCTCCAGCAGCCGGACGGTGAGTTCGAAGAGGCTGGCCGTGCCGTGCTCGCCCAGGGCGTCGCTCACCGAGGGACCCAACTCGGGCAGGATCCTCGCCAGTTCCCCTTCCTGGCCCTCGGCTGCCGCGGCGATCTCCTCGGGCAGCAGCCGCCGCAGACCGCGCAGGGCCGCGGAGAAGGGCGCGAAGGGCAGTCCGTCGCCGCCGATCTCGACGCAGCCGCCGACCGCGACGAAGGCGTTGTCGCCGCAGGCCACCGAGGTCAGCTCTTCGATGAGCCTGGTCTTGCCGACCCCCGCCTCACCGCCGACGAGCAGCGCCTGCGGCTCGCCCGCGGCGGCACGGGCGAGGGCGTCGGTGAGCACGGCCAGCTCGCCGTCGCGACCGACGAACACGGGACTGACTGACTTGGTCTCCACAGTGACGAGCATCGCACAGGGGTATGACAGCGCGGCACTCGATATCGCGGTCGCCGTATGTGCCATCGGCACATACGGCGACCGCGGATCCGGCGTCGTACGGAGGTCGGGGCGGGCGGCCATCGCCGTACGCCCGTCAGGCCGCGCTGACGTACCGGTCGCGGTGCGATCCCACCTGCCCAGCGGCGTCGTTCCCGGCGTTGCGCGCGGCCTCCTTGCGGGCCTTGCGGACCTGGCGGACCAGCCGCCGGTTGTCGGCCTCGCGCATCAGCTCGGCCGCCCGCAGCTGGTGCATCTCGTAATCGAACATCTCGACTCCCCTGTCACGAAGTGGTTCGGCGTCCTGCCGATGCCTCAACACTCGTCTCCCAGGGGGTACGCCCGCATCGGGCGAGTGCCGCATCTTCGCGGCGCGGACGCCTTAGGCGCCCCTGTGGGGGCGGCGCGGCGGCCTAAGGCCCCAGGCCCTGTCGTCGAAGTCCCCGCCCGATACGCCGAGCGCCGGACGGGCATCAGCCCGTCCGGCGCTTGAGGACAGTGCGGTGGCCCGGCCGGCGATCGGGGAGAGACCGATCACCGGGCGGACCCGGCCGAGCCGCGTCAGCCGACGGCCGGCGGGGTGGGGGCCGGGGGCGGCGGCTCCGGCAGGGACACGAAGAGGTCGAAGTACATGCCGACGGAGATCAGCAGGGCGAGCGCGCCGAGGGCGACACCGGCCACGGCGAACGGACGCACCCAGCTGTTGCGCTGCGGCAGACCGAGCGCCGCCAGGCCGGCGATGAGCGCCAGCACGGCGAAGACGCCGTTGGTCAGCGCGATGGCGTGCCAGGCGTCGCCGAAGCCCTCGGAGATCTGCTGTTCCGTCGTGCCGGTCTGACCGAGGTTGATCTGGCCCTGGAGCGTCTCGCGCTCGGAGAGCACCTTGCCGGACCAGGTGCCGATGAGCGCGACGAGCGAGAGCAGCACGGAGATGAGCGCCGTGGACGCCGCGGCGAGCCCGCTGGAGGGCGGCGGGGTGTAGCCGTCCAGGTCGTCGTCCAGCAGGTCGCCGTCGTCCCCGTCGTCCGCTGCGTTGTCGGCGCCGTCGGCGCGGTGGGCGCGGTGGGCGCCATGGGCGTCGCCCGTCTCAGGGCTCTCCCCCGATTCCTTGGCCAGGATCGGGCCCGGCGCGTCGTGCTTCTCGGCAGCAGCCGGAACGGCGCGCTCCGCCTCGTTGTCGCCGCTTTCGTCAGCGGGCTGTTCTGGCTTGGTCGTGGGGTTCATGCGCCGCACGGTAGGCGGCCCGTATGAGAGATCCATGAGAGTTTCCTCAAGGCGTGTGCCGCCGCAGCTCACGCCACTCGGGAGCCAGTACGGCCCAGACCTCCAGGTCCTGCCGGACCCCGTGGTGGAGGTTGCTCTCGCGCAGCACCCCGTCGCGGCGCAGGCCGAGCCGTTCGGCGACCTTGACACTCGCGAGGTTGGCCGACGACGCCACCCACTCCACCCGGTGGATGCCGCGCCGGTCCACCGCCCAGTCGATGAGCACCCGTATCGCGCGGCTCACCAGACCGCGCCCCGTCACCGCCGGTTCGAGCCAGCAGCCGACCTCGCACTTACCACCGGGCGCGTCGAAGATCCGGTAGAGCACTCCGCCGACGAGGGTGTCGTCGAGCCAGATCCCGTAGATCCGTCCGGCGTCGGCGGCCTGCTTCTGGGCGTACGTGGTGAGGAACGACCGCGCCGACGCGAGGTCGCTGACGGCGTCGGCGAGCCCGACGTGTTCGGTGACCAGCTCCCTCGCGCGGTCCATGTGCGCGAGGAACTCCTCGGCCTGCCACGGCTCCAGCGGTCTCAGTTCCGCCTGGTCACCCAGTGATATCGCGAACATCGCACTCCTTCGGTCCGGTCGGCTCAGCTACGGCCCGCACGCCGCGGTACGTGCTCCGCACGTTCCGCGTGCTCCACATGCTCGTCGCGCTTGTCACACGCGTCGCGCTCGTCACGCCGTGCAGGGATCTTCCCAGACGCCCCGTGGCGAGCGGCGGGCGCCTCGATGCTGATCCGCGGCAGCCAGCGGTCCAGCGACCGCGGCAGCCACCAGTTGGCGCCACCCAGCAGGTGCATCAGGGCGGGCACGAGGAGCGTACGGAGCACGAAGGCGTCCAGTGCGACCGCGGCGGCCAGCCCGATGCCGAACATCGCGATGACACGGTCCCCGCTGAGGACGAACGCGAGAAAGACCGAAATCATGATCACGGCGGCCGAGTTGATGACACGGCCGGTCTCGGCGAGGCCGACCCGCACGGCCCGTCGGTTGTCGCCGGTCTCCAGCCACTCCTCGTACATCCGGCTCACCAGGAAGACCTGGTAGTCCATGGAGAGCCCGAAGAGGACCGAGACCATGATCACGGGCAGGAACGGCTCGATCGGGCCCGCGCTGCCGAGGCCGAGGAGTTCGCTCCCCCACCCCCACTGGAAGATCGCGACGACGATCCCGAAGGACGAGGCGACGGCGGCCACGTTCATCACCGCCGCCTTCAGCGGGATGCCGACGGAGCGGAAGGCGAGCAGGAGCAGCAGACAGCCGAGGGCGATGACGACGCCGACGAAGAGCGGCAGTTTGCCGATGACGACGTCGGCGAAGTCGTCATAGCTCGCGGTGACACCGCCGACCGACACGTCCAGGGAGGTGCCGTCCTGGGCGCGGGGCAGCACATCGGTACGGAGGCGGTCGACAAGGTCGCTGGTCTGCTGCGACTGCGGCGCCGATGTGGGGACGACGGTGAGCAGGGCCGTGTCGCCGCTGCCGCTGAAGACGATCGGCCCGACGGAGGCGACGCCCTGCGACTCGCGCAACGTGTCCGGCAGTTGGTCCATCGCGAGCCGGTCGTCGGCGCCGTCCAGTTCGGCGACGAGGGTCAGCGGGCCGTTGACGCCGGGGCCGAAGCCCTCGGCCAGCCGGTCGTACGCCTGCCGGGTGGTGCTGGAGGCCGCGTTGTTGCCCTGGTCGGCGGTGCCCAGATGGAGCGAGAACGTGGGCAGGGCGAGCACCAGCATCACGACCACGGCGGCGACGCCGAGCAGCCGGGGGTGGCGTTCGACGAAGGCGGACCAGCGGGCGGCGAAGCCGGTGGGCAGTTCGGGCCGCGGACCGTGTTCGGCGAGCCGGGCCCGCTCGCGGCGGCTCAGCGCGTGTGCGCCGGTGTACGACAGCAGGGCCGGCAGCAGGGTCACGGAAGCGGCGACCGTCAGCGCGACGGTGAGCGAGGCGGCGATGGCGACACCGTTGAGGAAGCTCAGCCGCAGCACCAGCATGCCGAGCAGCGCGATGCAGACGGTGGCCCCGGCGAAGACGACGGCGCGCCCCGTGGTGACGACGGCCTCGGTGGCGGCCTCGGTGACCGTGAGGCCCTGTTTGAGGCCCTTGCGGTGTCTGGTCACGATGAACAGCGCGTAGTCGATGCCGACGCCGAGCCCGACGAGCAGACCGAGCATGGGCGCGAAGTCGGCCACGGTCATGACGTGACCGAGGAGCGCGATGCCCGCGTACGCCGTCCCGACGGACACCAGCGCGCTGGCGATGGGCAACAGGCTCGCGGCGAGCGACCCGAAGGCGAGGAAGAGGACCACGGCGGCGATGGCGACGCCCACGACCTCCGCCAAGTGCGCCGTGGTGCCTTCGGTGAGGGCGACGGCGCTGCCGCCGAGCTCCACCTGGAGATCGTCGGTGGCCGCCTTCTTCGCCGTGTCCACGACGGCCTGGGCCTGGGCGGCGGGGATGTTGTCGACCTGCTGCTCGAAGGTGACGACGGCGTACGCGGTGCGGCCGTCCTCGCTGATCTGGCGGGCGCCCTCGCCGTCGTCGGGGCCGGGTGGGTCCGGGGCCGTCCCGCCGCCGGTGAGGGCGTAGGGGCTCATCACGCCGGCCACGCCGGGCAGCTTGGCGATCTCACCGAGCGTGACGCCCATGCGCAGTTCGACGTCCTGCGCGCGGACGGATCCGCGTTCGGTGTGCCAGACGACGGTGTCGCTGTCGCCGCCGCGGCCGGGGAAGCCGCTCTCCAGGAGTTCGACGGCGTGGCCGGACTCGGTGCCGGGTGCCTCGTAGTCGTTGGAGTACGAGGTCCCGGCGACGACGGCGCCGGCTCCGGTGGAGCCGAGGGCGAGCAGCCACAGGAGTACGACCAGGAGCCGGTGCCTGACGCACCACCGCGCGACTGCTGCCAACGGTCTGCTCCCCCTGTGTGGTTCGGAGAGCCCAACTCTGACATCGAATCGTGATCGTTTGCCCGTTTGGTGGGGTTCCTCACACAGTGTTGACCTGGCGTTCGATCAAAGGGAGGTGCGAATTCCGGTTCAGCCGGAGACGCTCGGCTTCCCGTTCTCGATGTGGCCCATCAGCCGTCGCCGGAAGCCCCGGCCCGCCGTCACCTCGATGTCGTACCACCCGTGCGCGTCGGCGGCCGAGTGCACGACGCCGCGGCGGCGCCCCGGCTTGACGGTGAACTCGCGCTTCCAGTCGCCGAGATCGGCCTCGTCGGCGTAGCCGAGCGAGCGCACCGTGAAGGTGACGGGCAGATCACCCTCATTACGGAGAGTGAGATGCAGATCGCGGTCGTGATGGTCGACGGACGAGGTGACCTCGGCGCCGCCGCCCGCGACGGGGCCGGCGAACTCGCGGCGGAAGCCGTTGGGGCCGGTGACCGTGAAGCGGTAGGCGTCGCCGGTAAGGGGCACGCTCCACTGCGCCGCGCCCCTTACGTCCCGGTGCTGCGGGACGTCGAACTCGCCGGCGTACGGATAGAGCGCGAAGTGCGCGCTCGCCCGCCCCGTGTTGCGCAGTTCGAGCCGAAGGGCGCGCCCCCCGGCGCGGCCCGCCACGAGGCGGCCGTAGGCGTCCGGCTGGTATGGCAGCGGGCGGGCCGGCCGCGTACCGGGCTCCTGCTCCGGCATCCGCTGCACGGTCGGCGGCACCGGCCGCCAGCGCCCCGTGAACGGCGGGACGGGCCCCGGCCGCTCGACGTCCGGGCGTGGCCGGCCCCGTCCGAAGTCGAAGGCGGACGTCAGATCGCCGGTGACGGTGCGCCGCCACGGTGTGATGTTGGGCTCCCGCACGCCGGTCCACGTCTCCAGGAAGCGGACGACCGACGTGTGGTCGAAGACCTGGGAGCAGACGTAGCCGCCGACGGTCCAGGGCGAGACGACGAGCAGCGGCACGCGGATGCCGAGCCCCGTGGGGCGGCCCTCCCACCGCTCGTCGGGGTCGTCCACGGGCGACACGGGCGGCGGGACGTGGTCGAAGAAACCGTCGTTCTCGTCGTAGTTGATCAGTACGACCGTGTGCCGCCAGACCTCCGGGTGCGCGCCGAGCGCGTCGAGCACCTGGTGGACGAGGCCGGCGCTGGCGACCGGCGAGGACGCGCCGGGGTGCTCGGAGTCGACCGCCGACGGCACCAGGTACGACACCTCGGGCAGCCGCCCGGCGGCCACGTCGGCGCGGAACGCCGCGGCGAGGGTGCCGGACTCGACGCGCCGCAACCCGCGCTCGAAGAGCGACCGTTCGGGCCCGGAGAGGGTGGCGACGCCCTCGTCGAGCGCGTCGAGGAGCCGCGCCCGTGCGGCGGGGTCGTCCGTCTCGCGCACCGCGGCGTAGAAGGCCTCCATGTAGGTGAAGTCGCCGCCGCCTTCGAGAGAGCGCGCCGTGGCGAGCGCCTTGTGCGCGATCTTCTTGAAGGAGGTGAAGAACTCGATGTTGTTGTCGGTGAAGTTCTCCCACTCCGTGTACGTCTTCCAGCTCCGCCCGGCCTTCTCCAGCCGCTCGGCGTATGTCGGCCACGCGTAGCCGGGATGGGTGCCCTCGGCGTACGCGTCGTTCCCCACGGCACGCCGCCCGTCGGCCTCGTGGCCGGTCCAGCCGCTCCACAGGTGGTTGCGGTTGGGGCTGGTGGAGGTGTGGACGGACGAGTGGTAGGCGTCGCAGACGGTGAAGGTGTCGGCCAGCTCGTAGTGCAGCGGGATGTCGGCGCGGTCGTAGTACGCCATGGTGGCGGCGGTCTTGGCGGAGACCCAGCCGTCCATCCAGCCGTTGTTCCACGCCTTGGCGCCGCCGTTCCAGGAGTGGTCGAGGTCGCCTATGTACTGAAGGTCCTTCAGCTGCGCCTCGGCGGCCTCGCGGACGGGGAAGGGCAGGACCGGGCCGCCGCCGAGGGTGCCGGGCTGCTCGAACACGGGGCGGCCGGTGGGCAGTTCGACGGCGTTGCGGTCGCCGAAGCCGCGTACGCCGCGCAGCGTGCCGAAGTAGTGGTCGAACGACCGGTTCTCCTGCATCAGCACCACGACGTGCCGGACGGCGTCCAGTCCCCCGGCCGGTGGCTCGGCGGCGATGGCGGCCCGCAGGGACGGCGGCAGTACGGAGCCCGCCGCGGCGGCGCCGACGGCGCCACCGCCGAGCGCGAAGAGCCGTCGCCGTGAAATGTCCCGTGACATGTCCGTGGCCAAAAGATCCTCCCGAGTCAGGTGGTACGCCCGGAAGCTAGCCACCGCAGATGGCGACGGGAAGACCCCGGGGCGGCCCGGCGATGAACGTCCGGGAGTCGGCCCCGTCGGACGGGCCGGCCCCGGTCCGGGCGGATCCGTAGCGGTCGGACGCCGCGTGGCGCAAGCTGAGCGGGTCCGGGGACCGCGCCTCCCACGGAACCTCTCGCGGGCTCCGGCCTCGGGCGCGCCCGATGATGAGACCCATGCAGACGATCACGAAGACGACAGGGACAGCAAGCCCATGAATGTCACCGTGTTCGGCGCCACCGGGCGTACCGGACAAGCCTTCCTCACCGCCGCCGCACGCGCCGGGCACCGCACCACCGCGCAGGTGCGGGAGCCGGCGCGCCTCGGCGCCGCCCCCGTCGACCGGGTGGTGACCGGCAGCCCGTTCGACGAGAGCTCCGTGGCCGACGCCCTCACCGGCGCCGACGCCGCGGTGATCGCCTTCGGCCTGAAGGGCAACCGGACGACGCCGCTGTACTCACGCGGCACCGAACTGATCGTGGACGCGATGCGGGAGCCGGCCGTACGGCGGCTGATCGTCATCTCGGAGGCCGGGTACGGCCCGCACGTACGCGGCCTCTCGGGCCGTACCGTCGCCGCCCTCTACCGCGCGACGGCCCGCCCCCTCCTGCGCGAACGGGAGGCGCAGGACGCGGTGATCCTCACCAGTGGCCTCGACTGGACCGTCGTACGGTCCGGGGTGCTGCGCCACGGCCCCGCACGCGGCACCCGCCCCCGCTCCTTCACGCCGCACCGGGGCCTCGCGCCCCGCACGACCTACGCGGACCTCGCCGACCTCGTCCTCGGGGCGCTGGACGACCCCACGACGTACGGCCGGGACCTGTACCCGTAACCGCTCGGCCAGCCCGTTCAACGGGCGCTCAGCGGGCGCTCGGTGGCCTTTCAGTGGCCGATCGGCGGGGTGACGCAGCCGGTCTCCATGAACCGGCCGCTCGCCCGCACCGCGCCGCCGTTGTCGTGCGCGTAGCCGGTGACGCACGCGTCCGCGCCGACCGTGAGGCCGATGAGCGCGCCGGGCGGAGTGACGTTCCCGTCGTCCTTCCAACGCGCGTACATCGGCTGCACCTCAAGGTCGTCCGGCCGGTAACCGAGCTTGAGCAGTTCCTCGCGGACGGTCGCCGGCTCGATGTCCCCGGCGCGCGTCAGACGCTCCACGACGGGCGTCATCCGCTCGGCCTGCGCCAGGGCCGCCTTCTCGCCTGCCGGGGACATCTCGCCGGGGCGGCGATAGGCGGTGTTGTCACGGGGTGCGCCGTCGACCACGCCCGGTTCCACGTACGGCGTCTGTACGGAGGCACTGACCGAAGGGGACGACAGCAGCGGGGCCGGGGGCGCCGCACCGTCCGGACCGGGGGTGGCGTGCTGCTGACAACCCGTCAGCAGCAGGGCACCGAGCAGCACACCCCACAGCGGTGCGCCGCGTACGCTCATGGCTGCTGTCCCACCACCTCGCGCAGGTCCTTGGCGTAGTGGCTGATGGCGTCCCGGTACGCCCGCACCTCGGGGTCCTCGCTGGTCGATGCCAGCAGTTCCAGCAGGAGCCGCATCGCCTCGTCGTGCCGCCCGGTGTTGAACAGCGCCATCGCGAGGAAGGTCCGCAGGGCACCGTCGTCGGGGAACTCCACCAGCCCGCCCCGCAGCGTCTCGACGGCCTTCTCGTAGCGGCCGAGGATCCGGAACGTGCTGCCGAGACCCACCAGCGCGCCGAGTCGGTCCTGTGGCGGGAGGTCCGGGCCGGCCAGCGCCGTTTCGTAGTAGGCGACGGCCTCCGCCTCCAGGCCGAGGGCGTCGTGGGTCCAGGCGGTCTGACAAGCGATCACGGCGTCGTCCGGATACCGGTCGGCGAGAGCCACCAGCCGCTCCCGGGCCTGTTCCGCTTCCCCACGTGTGCGCAGTTCGACGGCTTCGGCCAGAAGTTCGTCCTTGCTCGTTATGTTCATGCGGAAATTGTCGCACCGGGGCGCGGCGCCACCACTCGGTTCCGGTGCTCAGCTCTGGTGCGGCCACACCAGCAGGACGGGGCACGGCGCGTGATCGACCACGAAGCGGGACTCGGGGCCGAGGCTGTGCGGGCCCGGTCGGTCACGGTCTCCGTCCCGCGCGCAGATCAGCAGATCCACGTCGGCCGCCGCGCGGATGACCTCCTCCTGTGGACGGCCGTGCCGGTCGAGCAGTTCGCAGGGCCGGCCGAGCCGGTGCGCGGCCTCCTCAAGGAGGTCGGCGCCGGCCGCGCCGGACAGCGCCTCCAGACGGCTGCCGGGGTCCCGCTCGGGCCCGTGGCCACGGCCGAGGAGCCCCGCGTAGGCGCGGTGGGCCTCGGCGGCGATCCGGTCGTCGCCGACGTGCAGCAGTACGACGTGGTCGTCGGGCGCTCTCTCCCGTGCGGCGTCGACACAGGCGGGCCAGGTGGACGGGCTGATCCAGACGAGGGCGGTTGTCTTCACGTCACTCACAACTGGAGCGTGCCCCACAGGGCAACGGTCGAAGCGATCAGAGTCGCGGGCACGGTGAGCAACCCGAGCCGGGTGAACTGCCCCAGCGAGGGCGCCGAGTCGTGTTCGTGCAGGACACGGCGCCACAGAAGGGTGGCGAGGGAACCGACGTACGTGAGGTTGGGGCCCAGATTCACCCCGATGAGCGCGGCGAGTACGGGGCCGGGGCCCGCGGGCGCGACGACCGGCAGCAGGGCGAGGATCGCGGGCAGGTTGTTGATCAGGTTGGCCAGGAGGGCGGCGACGGCGGCGATCGCGAGCAGGGTGGTGAGGGATTCGCCGTTCGGCAGGATCCGCTCGATTCCGGTGTCCAGGCCGTTGTCGACGACCGCCTTCACGACGATGCCCAGGGCCAGCACGAAGAGGCAGAAGAGCGGGGACGCGGCACGGAAGAGGGCGGGGACCGTGGTGCGCCGGCGCCGCAGCGCGCGGGCGGCGAGCACGGCCGTACCGGCGAAGGCCGCCCAGAGCGGTTCGACACCGATCAGGGAGGTGACGGCGAACGCGACGAGGGTCAGGCCGAGGACGACGAGCGTGAAGGTCGGTGGTACGGCGCGCGGCGCGGCCTCCTTGGGAGGGTGCGCCGCGACGGCCAGGTCGGTCGCGAAGAAACGGCTCAGGACGACGTACTCGACGGCGATCGCCGCCAGCCACGGGAGCGCCATGAGCAGGGCGAACCGGGTGAAGCTCAGCCCGCTGGCGGTGAACGCGAGGAGGTTGGTGAGGTTGGAGACGGGCAGCAGGAGCGACGCGGAGTTCGCGAGGTGGGTGCAGGCGTAGACGTGCGGGCGGGGGTGGGCGCCGACGCGGCTCGCGGTCACGAACACGACGGGCGTCAGCAGGACGACGGTGGCGTCGAG
The DNA here is from genome assembly GCF_045040315.1 of Streptomyces sp. NBC_01508. NCBI lineage: Bacteria > Bacillati > Actinomycetota > Actinomycetes > Kitasatosporales > Streptomycetaceae > Streptomyces > Streptomyces sp. NBC_01508. The sequence continues at coordinate 2,211,824 of NZ_CP109419.1, forward strand.
ACTGAGCACGGCGGTGGTGACGGCGGCGACGCCGAACACGCCACCGAGCAGACGGCGCGGGCGCCCGCCGCAGAGACGGGCGACAAGATCGCCGGCCGCGTCGAACAGACCGTCGTCGTCGCAGAGTTGAGCGAGTACGAGAATCGCCGCGAGGAATCCGACCACGGGCAGCAGCGTGTGTGTCTGCTCCCAGGCGTCGGCGGGTGAGACGGCGCCGATGGCGACGACGAGCCCGGCGGCCGGGAGGGCGGCGACAGCTTCGGGCAGGCCTCTCGGCCGCGCGACGGCGAAGGCGAGCACGCCGAGGAGCAACCCGGCGGACACGATCTCGGCGACGAGGCTGTTCACGGGCGGCGCCTGGGTGCTGGTGGGCGGACGAGGAGTTCACGCGGGCCGCGCACCACACGCGACGCCCGCCAAACCTACGGCCCGCGTGGGGATCCGCCCCGCGACACTCTCGCCCGATGCTGTGGCCCGGGGTCGTCGGCAGGGTCGCGCGGCTCGTGGCCGCGCCTGTCCTCAATCGCCGGACGGGCTGAACTCGCCGCCCGTCCGGGCGATTGAGGGCCAGGGCCTGTCGTGGAACACGCGACCGGGGCCGGGGCAGTGGCGCCGGGGGCCTGTGCGGTGGCACCGGGGCCGGGGCGGGGCCGGTCGAAGCTCTGCCCCGGCGCCACCCGCCCCCGTATCAGCCCTCCGCGCCCAGGCGTTCCAGGATCAGTTCGCGGACCCGTGCCGCGTCCGCCTGGCCGCGGGTGGCCTTCATGACCGCGCCCACCAGCGCGCCCGCCGCCGCGACCTTGCCCGCGCGGATCTTGTCCGCGATCGCCGGGTTCGCGGCGATCGCCTCGTCCACCGCCGTGCCCAGCGCGCCCTCGTCGGAGACGACCTTCAGGCCGCGCTTCTCGACGACGGTGTCCGGGTCGCCCTCGCCCGCGAGGACGCCTTCCAGCACCTGCCGGGCCAGCTTGTCGTTCAGGTCGCCCGCGGCCACCAGTGCCGCCACCCTGGCGACCTGCGCCGGGGTGATCGGGAGCGCCGCGAGGTCCGTGGACGTCTCGTTGGCGCTGCGCGCCAGCTCGCCCATCCACCACTTGCGTGCCTGGTCGGCCGGGGCACCGGCCTCGATCGTGGCGGTGATCAGGTCGACCGCGCCGGCGTTGAGCATCGACTGCATGTCGTGCTCCGAGACGCCCCACTCCTCGCGCAGCCGCTTACGGCGCAGCCGGGGCAACTCCGGCAGTCCGCCCCGCAGTTCCTCCACCCAGTCGCGCGGGGGCGCGATCGGGACGAGGTCGGGCTCGGGGAAGTACCGGTAGTCCTCCGCCTCCTCCTTCACACGGCCGGACGTCGTGGAACCGTCCTCCTCGTGGAAGTGGCGGGTCTCCTGGATGATCGTGCCGCCGCCGTTGAGCACCGCGGCGTGCCGCTGGATCTCGTAGCGCGCCGCCCGCTCCACGCTGCGCAGCGAGTTGACGTTCTTCGTCTCGGAGCGGGTGCCGAACTTCTCCCGGCCGTGCGGGCGCAGCGACAGGTTGACGTCGCAGCGCAACTGGCCCTGTTCCATCCGGGCCTCGGAGACGTTCAGCGCCTTGATCAGCTCGCGCAGCTCCGCGACGTACGCCTTCGCGACCTCCGGCGCACGCGCCCCGGCGCCCTCGATCGGCTTGGTGACGATCTCGATGAGGGGGATGCCGGCGCGGTTGTAGTCCAGCAGGGAGTGGGACGCGCCGTGGATACGGCCGGTGGCGCCGCCGACGTGCAGCGACTTGCCGGTGTCCTCCTCCATGTGGGCGCGCTCGATCTGCACCCGGAAGATCTCGCCGTCCTCCAGCTGGACGTCCAGATAGCCGTTGAAGGCGATCGGCTCGTCGTACTGCGAGGTCTGGAAGTTCTTCGGCATGTCCGGGTAGAAGTAGTTCTTCCGGGCGAACCGGCACCACTGAGCGATCTCGCAGTTCAGCGCGAGACCGATCTTGACGGCGGACTCGACGCCGATCGCGTTGACGACCGGGAGCGCCCCCGGCATGCCGAGACAGGTGGGACAGGTCTGCGAGTTGGGGTCGGCGCCCAGCTCGGTGGAGCAGCCGCAGAACATCTTCGTTCTGGTGCCGAGCTCGACATGGACCTCCAGGCCCATGACGGGGTCGTACGTCGCGAGAGCGTCCTCGTAGGGGACGAGCGACACGTGTTCAGTGACGGTCACGGTGAAACTTTCCCTCTCTGCGGGCTCAGCCCAGCAGGACGTCGTCGTCGCCCAGCCGCTTCAGCTCGCGGTAGAGCAGAGCGATGCCGGTGATGATGGCGGCGGCGGAGACGGCGGCGTCGATCAGCCGCAGCGTGTCGTGGTCCTCGCGGGCCGTCCTGGCCTGCTTGATGACGCTGACCGCTCCGAAAGCGGTCGTGCCGATCGACAGGTACATGCCGGACTTCGACTTCTTGAAGCCCTTGGCCTTCTTGGTCATTGAGCTCATAGCGACGGTGCCTCCTCCAACAGCGGGTGTCCCCAGCGTTCCACGAACGCCGCCTCGACCGCGGCGCCTACCCGGTAGAGCCGGTCGTCCTTCATCGCGGGGGCGATGATCTGCAGCCCGACCGGCAGACCGTCCTCCGGCGCCAGTCCGCAGGGCAGCGACATGGCGGCGTTTCCGGCCAGGTTGGTCGGGATGGTGCACAGATCGAAAAGGTACATCGCCATGGGGTCGTCGGCGCGTTCACCGATCGGGAAGGCGGTGGTGGGCGTGGTCGGCGAGACGATCACGTCGACCTGCTCGAAGGCCTTCTCGAAGTCCCTGACGATGAGGGTGCGGACCTTCTGCGCGGAGCCGTAGTACGCGTCGTAGTAGCCGGAGCTGAGCGCGTACGTACCGAGCATGATGCGCCGCTTGACCTCGTCGCCGAAGCCCGCCTCACGGGTGAGGGCGGTGACGTCCTCGGCGGAACGGGTGCCGTCGTCGCCGACCCGCAGGCCGTAGCGCATGGCGTCGAAGCGCGCGAGGTTGGAGGAGCACTCGGAGGGGGCGATCAGGTAGTACGCCGAGAGGCCGAGGTCGAAGGACGGGCAGTCCAGCTCGACCACTTCCGCGCCCAGCTCCTTGAGGAGGTCGACGGACTCGGCGAAGCGCCGCATGACGCCGGCCTGGTAGTGCTCGCCGGAGAACTGCCGCACGACGCCGACGCGCATACCGGCGACGGTGCCGTTGCGGGCGGCCTCGACCACCGGCGGGACGGGGGCGTCGATGGAGGTCGAGTCGAGCGGGTCGTGGCCGCCGATGACCTCGTGCAGGAGGGCCGCGTCCAGGACCGTACGGGCGCACGGTCCGCCCTGGTCGAGCGAGGACGAGAAGGCGACCATGCCGTAGCGGGAGACACCGCCGTAGGTGGGCTTGACGCCGACCGTGCCGGTGACGGACGCGGGCTGGCGGATGGAGCCGCCGGTGTCCGTACCGATGGCCAGCGGCGCCTCGTACGCCGCGAGGGAGGCCGACGAGCCGCCGCCGGAGCCACCGGGGATGCGGGTCAGGTCCCAGGGGTTGCCCGTGGGGCCGTACGCGCTGTTCTCCGTGGAGGACCCCATGGCGAACTCGTCCATGTTGGTCTTGCCGAGGATGACGACCCCGGCCTCCTTGAGACGCCGGGTGACCGTCGCGTCGTACGGCGGGATCCAGCCTTCGAGGATCTTGGAGCCGACGGTGGTCGGGATGCCCTCGGTGGTGAAGATGTCCTTGAGCGCGAGCGGGACGCCGGCCAGCGGGCCGAGCTTCTCGCCCCTGGCCTTCTTCTCGTCCACGGCGCGGGCCTGCGCGAGGGCGCCTTCGCGGTCGACGTGCAGGAAGGCGTGAACCTTCTCGTCGACGGCCTCGATGCGGGCGAGATGGGCCTCGGTGACCTCGACGGCCGTCAGCTCGCCGGAGGCGATCTTCTCGGCGATCTCGGCGGCGGTGAGCCGGATGATGTCGGTCTTGGTGTCCGTCATGGCTGTTAGTCCTCCCCCAGGATCTGCGGCACCTTGAAACGCTGCTGTTCCTGGGCCGGGGCGCCGGAGAGCGCCTGCTCGGGGGTGAGCGACGGGCGTACCTCGTCCGCGCGCATGACGTTGGTCAGCGGCAGCGGGTGGGAGGTCGGCGGAACGTCTTGGTCGGCGACCTCGGATACGCGGGCGACCGCGCCGATGATGTCGTCGAGCTGACCGGCGAAGTGATCGAGCTCTTCGCCCTTCAGCTCCAGACGCGCCAGTCGTGCGAGGTGGGCGACCTCCTCGCGCGTGATGCCAGGCATGCGGCGATCCTCTGGGTGGGTGTCGGGATTTTGGCCCAATCCTATGGGGCGCGGCACCGTGCCGACGAAACGGTTCCCGTCGCACGCTCCGGCCCCGGCGAGGTGCCGGCGTCGGCGAGCTGTCGGTGTCGGTGTCGGTGTCGGTGTCGGCTTACTGGACCACGCGGCTGGAGGTGCCCGACGCGTCGGTGCGCGGCGGCTCCAGGGCCGGTGTGCGCGGCGGGCGGCGCCAGCCGGTCTCGCCGCGGGCCAGCAGCCAGGACGTCGCCTCGTGCGGGGGCATCGCGGCGGCCACGAGCCAGCCCTGGACGGCGTCGCAGCCCAGGTCGCGCAGGCGCTCCCAGGTCTCGTCGTCCTCGACGCCCTCGGCGACGACCACCAGACCCAGTGAATGGGCGAGGTCGATCGTGCAACGGACGATCTCCGCGTCCTCGTTGTCGATGGCGAGGCGGGCCACGAACGAGCGGTCGATCTTCAGCTCGCTCACCGGGAGCCGGCGCAGATGGACCAGCGACGAGTAGCCCGTGCCGAAGTCGTCGAGGGACATCTTCACGCCGTGGCCCGTCAGGCCCGCCAGGGTGTCGGCGGCCCGCTGCGGGTCCTCCAGCAGGACGTGCTCGGTTATCTCCAGTTGGAGCGCGCCGGCCGGGACACCGTGCCGGGCGAGGCGCGCGGCGACCGCGCCGGCGAAGCCCGGGGTGTGGACATCGCGCGGTGAGACGTTGACGGCCACCGGCACGAACAGGCCCTGGGCGCGCCAGCGGGCGACCTGGCCGAGGGCCGATTCCAGTACGTACTCGGTGAGATGCGGCATCAGGCCCGAGGACTCGGCGATGGCGATGAACTCGTCCGGGGGCACTCTCCCCCGCTCGGGGTGCACCCACCGCACGAGCGCCTCCAGGCCGACGACCTGGCCGTCGAAGCGGACCTTCGGCTGGTAGTGCAGCTCCACGTCGCCCGCGTCGAGTGCGCGCCGCAGATCGCCCAACAGGCCGAGCCGGTCGGGGGTGTTGGAGTCCCGCTTGGACTCGTACACCTCCACGCCCGTACGGTCCCGCTTGGCCTGGTACATCGCGACGTCGGCCCGCTGGAGCAGCCCTTCGGCGTCCACCGCGTGCTCGGGGTAGACGGCGACACCGGCGCTCGCCTCCAGGACGAGTGTCAGTCCGTCCAGGTCGAGCGGCGAGGACAGTTCGGCCGCGAGATGGCGGGCCACACGCTGCGCGCTGGTCGTGGAGTCGACCAGCGGCAGCAGTACGGCGAACTCGTCGCCGCCGAGCCGCGCGGCCTCCGCCCCGCGCGGCAGGGCCAGCTTGAGCCGGTCAGCTATCTGCAACAGCAGCCGGTCGCCCGCGAGATGGCCGAGAGTGTCGTTGACCGAGCGGAACCGGTCGAGGTCGATCAGGACCAGCGCGGAGCGCGCGCCGAGGGCCTTGGCCTCCTCCAGCGCCGTCCAGGTCCGCTCAAGGAGCCACTGCCGGTTGGGCAGCCCGGTCAGGGGGTCGCGCAACTGCTCCTCGGCGCGCGCCCTGGCTATCCAGAGTGTGGAGTCGAGAGCGATCAGCGGGACGGCGAACAGCGGCAGCACCACCGGCCGGGACACGGCGACCACGCAGATCAGCGGGGTGATGCCGAGCAGCGCGACGGCGAGGAGGCACTGCCGCAGGAGGGCCGTGCGGTCGACGGTCGGCAGGCCGCCGCCCTGCGGGGTCTGCGAATACCACAGGAGCAGCCGGGTCACCACCAGATACGCCCCGGCCGCCAGCACGATCTCGGGGACGGCGCCGATCCCCCAGTGGAGGGGCCGCCCGGGGTCGGCGACCGTCGGTACGTCGCCGAAGGCGAGCAGGACCAGCGCCGCAGCCCCGATGCCGAGGATGTCCACGGCGCCGTGCAACGCGCCCTGCCGCCAGCGGTGTCGGCGGGCGATGCCGACCAGCACCACGACGGCGAGACTGACCAGCCCGGCGGCCACCCAGCCGTACAGGAGCAGCACGCCGAGGGTGAGAGCGGCGCCGGAGCCCGTGCCGCCCCACCAGCGGTCGCGGCCGAGCGCGACGAGATGGCCGACGACGATGCCGGTGAGCACCGCGAGCGACCAGCCGGTGGTGCCGCCCGGGAAGAGCGCCCGGCCGTCCCGTACCTCCTGGACGATGCCGAACGCCAGCACGACGGCGGCGAGTCCCACCACGACGAGGGGCACTGAGGCCGACGTGCCTCCAAGTCCCGCGAATCCACGCGGACGTGAGACCGGGGCGGCGCTCTCGGTCGGTTTCATTCCCGTCCCTCTCACAGCCGGCAGTGCCGTTACCACGCGATGGCGCGTTGTCATGCCACGACGACTGATTTCCCACACGCAGCCGTGCACGACAGGCGTACCCCTCAACAGTAGGCCGCGAATGGCTTCAACGGGCAGCGCTCTACCGCTGTTGCCCGAATGCAACCCGCCCTTCCTTATCCATCTGGTATGCGCCGAACGGGTGACGTACGAGGGCTCGTTGTGCCCGTTCGGTCACTCGGCGCCGCTCTCGGCGGACGCGTCGTCAGCCGCTTTCGGGACATCCTTGGCCGGTTCCGGCGCACTCTCCTCAGGGGCCTCCGGCGGCTGTACGGCGGCCTCCCGCGCCGCGTCGGGGCCTTCGGCGAGCAGGACGGCGAACCCCGCCTCGTCGAGCACCGGCACCTTCAACTGCATCGCCTTGTCGAACTTGGAGCCGGGGTTGTCGCCGACCACCACGAAGGCGGTCTTCTTCGACACCGCCCCGGCCACCTTCGCTCCGAGCGTCTGGAGGGCCTCTTTCGCGCCATCCCTGGTGTGATCGGTCAGCGTGCCCGTGACGACGACGGTGAGGCCCGCGAGCGGACGCGGCCCCTCGTCCTCGCCGGCGCCCTCGTCCTCCATCCGGACCCCGGCCTCGCGCCACTTGCGCAGGATCTCGCGGTGCCAGTCCACCTCGAACCACTGCTTGAGGGAGGCGGCGATGGTCGGGCCGACGCCCTCGACGGCCGCCAACTCCTCCTCCGTGGCCTGCTGGATACGGTCCATGGACCGGAACTCCCGGGCCAGCGCGACCGAGGCGACCGGCCCCACGTGCCGGATGGACAGCCCCGCGATGATGCGCGCCAGCGGGCGCTGCCTGGCCGCCGCGATGTGCTCCAGCATCGCCAGCGCGTTCTTCTTCGGCTCGCCCTCCTGGTTGGCGAAGACGGTGGCGGTCTTCTCCTCGCCGGTCTCCGGGTCGCGCTTGGGCAGACCGGTGTCCTGGTCCAGCACGTACGCCTTGATGGGCAGCAACTGGTCCACGGTGAGGGAGAAGAGGTCGCCCTCGTCGAGCAGGGGGGGCGTCGACGGCTCCAGCGGCTTCGTCAGCGCGGCGGCGGCCACATAGCCGAAGTTCTCGATGTCCAGACACTTACGGCCGCCGAGATAGAACAGCCGCTCACGCAACTGGGCCGGGCAGGAACGGCCGTTGGGGCAGCGGAGGTCGATGTCACCCTCCTTCATGGCCCGTAGTTCCGTGCCGCACTCGGGGCAGACGGCCGGCATCTCGAACTCGCGCTCGCTGCCGTCCCGCAGGTCGGCGACCGGGCCGAGGATCTCCGGGATGACGTCACCCGCCTTGCGCAGCACGACCGTGTCACCGATGAGGACGCCCTTGGCCTTCACCACCTCCTGGTTGTGCAGCGTGGCGAACTCGACCTCGGAACCGGCGACGGTGACCGGCTCGACCACCGCGTACGGAGTGACCCGCCCGGTGCGTCCGACGCCGACCCGGATGTCGACCAGTTTGGTGTTGACCTCTTCGGGCGCGTACTTCCAGGCGATCGCCCAGCGCGGGGCGCGGGAGGTGGAACCGAGCCTTCCCTGGAGGGCGATCTCGTCCAGCTTGACCACGACGCCGTCGATCTCGTGCCGCACCGAGTGGCGGTTCTCACCGAAGTAGGAGATGAACTCCCGTACGCCGGCGAGGTCTTCGACGACCTTGTTGTGCTGGGCCGTCGGCAGGCCCCACTCCTCCAGCAGTACGTAGGCGTGCGACAGGCAGTCGATGTCGAAGCCCTGCCGCGCGCCGATGCCGTGCACCACCATGTGCAGCGGGCGCGACGCCGTGACCTTGGGGTCCTTCTGGCGCAGCGAACCCGCCGCCGCGTTGCGCGGATTGGCGAACGGCTTGTCACCCGCCTCGACCAGCCGGGCGTTCAGCTCCTTGAAGCCCTCCATGGGGAAGAAGACCTCGCCGCGGATCTCGACCAGCTCCGGGACGCGGTCGCCCGTCAGCCGGTGCGGGATCTCCGCGATCGTACGGACGTTGGGCGTGATGTCCTCGCCGGTGCGGCCGTCCCCGCGGGTCGCGGCGCGCGTCAGCCTGCCCTGCTCGTACGTCAGATTGACGGCGAGTCCGTCCACCTTCAGCTCGCACAGGAAGTGGTAGCCCGGCGCGCCCACGTCCCGGGCGACGCGCTCCGCCCAGGCGGCCAGCTCCTCGTCGTCGAACGCGTTGTCCAGCGACAGCATGCGCTCGCGGTGCTCGACCGCGGTGAACTCCGTCTTGTACGTCCCCGCGACCTTCTGGGTCGGCGAGTCGGGCGTACGCAGTTCGGAGTACTGCTCCTCCAGCGCCTCAAGGGCGCGCAGCAGCTTGTCGAACTCGCCGTCGCTGACGACCGGCTGGTCCTTCACGTTGTAGCGGAACCGGTGCTCCTCGACCTGTTCGGCGAGGTGCGCGTGCCGCTCCCGCGCTTCCGCGGGCACTGCCGTCTGCTGTTCGCCAGCCACCGTTTCGTCCTCCCGATTCACCGCGTCGCCGCGAGCGCCGCGATCAGCGCGGCCCATGTCTGCGAATGTCACTCAGGGTTGTCCGCGAGGGATCGCGCCGCCCTGACACAGTGCGCCATGGCGGCACGGGCATAACCGGGCGAAGCACCCGCGAGCCCGCAGGACGGGGTGATCACCACGGACTCCGCGAGAATCCCCGGATCCAGCCCCAGCCTGCGCCACAGCGTTCTGACACCCATGACGCTACCGGCAGGGTCTGACAATGGGGTGTCGGTGCCCGGCACGGTGCCGGCGAAGAGCTTCACACCGCCCTCCACCGCCTCGCCGATCGTCTCCTCGTCACGTTCGGTGAGCAGGGAGAAGTCGAACGACACGGCCGCCGCCTCCGCACGGCGCAGCAGCGCGAACGGGACGTCCGGGGCGCAGGAGTGCACGACGGCGGGGCCGTCGTTCGCCCGCATCACGCGGCGCAGCGCGTCCTCGACGACCTGCCGGTCCACCGCCCGGTGGGTCCGGTACCCGCTGGCCGTTTTGACCTGGCCGCGCAGTACGGCGGTGAGGGACGGCTCGTCCAGCTGGAGCACCGGCCGGGCGCCGGGCACCCGGCGCCTTACGTCCGCGAGATGCGCCGTCACTCCTTCCACCAGGGATCCGGTGAGGTCGCGGCAGGCTCCGGGGTCGCTGAGCGCCGACTCGCCGTTGCGCAGTTCCAGGGCGGCGGCGAGCGTCCACGGGCCGACCACCTGGATCTTGAGCGGACCCTCGTACCCCTGGGTGAACTCTTCGAGCGCGTCCAGGTCCTCGCCCAGCCACGACCAGGACCGCCGGGTGTCGCGGCCGGGGCGGTCGCCGATCCGCCAGCCGCTGGGCTCCACGCGGGCGAAGACCTCGACGAGGAGCCCGGCGGTGCGCCCGATCATGTCGGCGCCGGGGCCACGCGCGGGCAGTTCGGCGAGGTGCGGGAAGTCCTCGAAGGTGCCGGTGACGCCCTTGGCCGTCTCGCGTGCGTCGTCGCCGGGCATCGATCCGACGCCGGTGGCGGCACCCCACCAGGGCTTCGCCGGCGTCTCGGTCCCGCTGTCACTCGTGGGCTCGGTCATCGTCCCGGCCGCACCGTCAGGTCGTTGATCTCCGCGTCGCGCGGCAGGTCCAGGGCGGTGAGGATCGTCGTCGCGACCGACTCCGGGTCGATCCAGCGGGCGGCGTCGTACTCCTTGCCCTCCTGCCCGTGCACCTTGACCTGCATGGGGGTGGCCGTACGGCCCGGATAGACCGAGGAGACACGCAGGCCGTTCGGCCGCTCCTCCTCACGGAGGGCGTCGGCGAGCGCCTTCAGGCCGTGCTTGGAGGCGGCGTACGCGCCCCACTGGGCGTGGGCGGTGAGACCGGCGCCCGAGTTGACGAAGACCACCTGGCCCCGCGAGGCGCGCAGTTGGGGCAGGAAGTGCCTGGTCAGCTCGGCGGGCGCGACGAGGTTCACGTTGAGCTGGCTCGTCCACGCCTTGGGGGTCAACTCGCCGACGGGGCCGAGGTCGACGATGCCCGCGATGTGCAGGAGCGAGTCCAGGTGGTCGGGGAGCGTCTGGTGCGACAGCGCCCAGGAGAGCCGGTCGGGGGTCGCGAGGTCGCCGACGAGCGCGCGGGCTCCGGGGTAGGCCGCGGCGAGTTCCTTGCCGCGGCCGGCGTCGCGGGCGAAGAGCAGCAGGTCGTCGCCGCGCTCGTGCAGCCGGCGCGCGACAGCGGCGCCGATGCCGGAGCCCGCGCCGGTGATCAGATGGGTAGCCATGGGGTCATGTTCGCATCACCCCATGGCACGGCCGTACGGTCCCGCCGTAGGCCCTGTCCGGCCCCGCCAGCGTCCCGTTCGCCGGGTCAGCGGATCCCGGCGGACTCCTCCAGGTAGGCGAGGGCGCCCACCGCGTCCTCCGCGAAGAAGACCAGGTCGGTCAGGGGAGCGGGCAGGAAGCCCTCCCGGTCCATCCGGCCGAACTGCTCCTTGAGGCCGTCGTAGAAGCCCGCCGTGTTGAGCAGCACCACGGGCTTGTCGTGCATGCCGTGCTTCTTCAGTTCAAGGATCTCGGTCGCCTCGTCCAGGGTGCCCGTACCGCCGACCATGATCACGACGGCGTCGGACTTGGCGAGGAGCAGCGCCTTGCGCTCGGCGAGGTCCTTGGCGATCACCATCTCGTCGGCCCGCGCCCGCGCCGTGGCACCCAGGAAGCCGACGGAGACCCCGACGAGCCGCCCGCCCGCCTCCTCCACCCCGTCGGCGACGACCTTCATCAGCCCGACGTCCGAACCGCCCCAGACGAGCGTGTGACCGCCCTTGCCGAGCAGTTCGGCGAACTCGCGGGCGGGTCGGGTGTAGCGCTCGTCGAGGTCGGCGGCGGAGAGGAAGACGCAGATATTCATGGCGCCACGGTATCCGGGTGACCTCTTTGGGAAGAGGGCGTGTTCGGCCGTTGCTGACGGTAGAAGGGACCGCGGAAGACGAGGGACCGAGTTCACCGAAGGAGCCGATCGTCATGGCCAAGGGCCACACCATCACCGTCGAGCAGGGCACCGAGCACGTACGGGTCGTCCGTGACGGACAGGTTGTCGCGGACAGCCACCGCCCGCTGCTGCTGCGCGAGACCGGGCTGCCCGTCCGTTACTACCTGCCGCCCGAGGACGTACGTACGGAGCTGCTGAGCCCGTCGGACACCACGACCCACTGCCCGTTCAAGGGCGACGCGTCCTACTGGTCGCTGCCGGACGCGCCCGACCTGGTCTGGGCATATCCCGAGCCGAAGGACGAAGTGGCCGAGATCAAGGACCACTTCTGCTTCTACGAGACAGAGGTCGTGGGGAGCTGAGCGGCGGCCCCGGAAAATAACTCCGCCGAATTCCGCTCGCCGGCGATGAGTTCCGGTGAGGCCGCCGGTCCATATGCGTATGGACCTAGTGGGCAAGGCGAAGTCGGGGGACGGCACCCTCATCGCGTACCGGCGGACGGGCGGCGACGGGCCGCCGGTGATCATGGTGGGAGGGGCGTTCAGCACGGCGGAGGCACAGGCACCGCTGGCGGCGCTCCTCGCACCTCGCTTCAGCGTGATCACCTACGACAGGCGGGGGCGCGGCGGCAGCGGCGACACCGCGCCGTACGCGGTGGAGCGCGAGGTCGAGGACATCGCCGCCCTCCTTACGGAGGTGGGCGGCAGCGCCTCGGTGTACGGGATGTCCTCGGGCGCCGCACTGGCGCTGGAGGCGGCCGCGACGGGGCTGCCGTTCACCCAACTCGCCGTGTACGAGCCTCCGTACGACACCGGTCCTGGCGATGCCACGGACAACGCGGCCTGCACGGCGCGGCTCGACGACCTGCTGTCGCGGGGGCTGCGGGACGAGGCCGTGGAGCTGTTCCTGTCGGTGCTCGGAGTGCCGCCCGACGTGGTGGCGGTGATGCGCCGGGCGACGATCTGGCGGGGCATGACGGCGCTGGCGCACACCCTCGCGTACGACAACGCCGTGATGGGTCCGGGCCCGGTCCCGACGGAACGGCTCGCGCGGATCACGGCGCGCGTGATGGTCGTGGACGGGGGCGCGAGTCCGCGGCCGATGCGGGCGGCGGCGCGGGCGGTGGCCGACGCGCTGCCGCGCGGGCGGCACCGCACCCTGACGGGTCAGGTGCACGAGGTGGCGCCCCATGTGCTGGCGCCGGTCCTCGAAGAGTATTTCGCCGCGGCGGCGTGAGGACGGGGCGAGCGGTGAGCGCGATGGCCGGGAGCGCGGCGACGGGAAGAGCGGCGAACGGAGGGCTGCTCGCCTCCCAGGCCCGGTGCCGGCACGGGCGCGTGGGGTTCAGCGGATCGCGTCGTCCGGCAGCAGTGCGTGCACTCCCCACGTCTGATTGGCCACCTGGGTCACCCGAAGGTCGACCGTCGTGCTCGCCAGAGCCAGCGCCGTCGCCCGCCTCACCCCGTACAGCGACGTCATCCACGTCAGCATCGCGTCGAGAGCCTGGGCCGACGCCTCGTTGAGGTCCGCGTCGAAGCCGAAGGTGATCCGGCCCGCCGGGGTGAGCGCGTGGGGTGCCGGGAGGGCCGGGACCGGCTGGAGGTCGACGGTGAGCCGGGTCGTCATGCCGCATTCGACGGCCGTGCCGGAGACCTCGCCGTCGCCCTGCGCGGCGTGGCCGTCACCGACGCTGAGCAGCGCGCCGGGCACGGTGACGGGGAGGAACAGGGTGGATCCCGCGACCAGTTCGCGGCAGTCGATGTTGCCGCCGCCGAGGGTGCGGGGCGGCGTCGTGGAGTGCTCGCCCGGCTCGTCGGGGGGTGTGCCGATGACGCCGAGGAAGGGCGCCAGGGAGACCGTGTGACCGTACTGGTCGGTCCCGGTGCCCTGGTCCGCGTCCAGGTCCCACAGCAGCCACTCGGAGTCCTCGGCGGCCATGCCCAGCCGGCGGGTGAGCGGGGTGTCGTACGTCGCCGCCGCGGTGAAGCCCCACGCGTCGGGTCGCAGGGACTCCAGCCGTACGGCGAGGGCCATGCCGGGCTCGGCGCCGCGTACGGCGATCGGACCGACCAGGCGGTGGCCGCGCCGCTCGCCGAACATGCGCGGCACGTTCTCGTCGGCCGTGTGGCGGCGCTCCAGATGGCCCAAGCAGTCGAGCGTGTGGACGGTGAGGGTGTCGCCGGGGTCGACGGTGAGCACCGGGGTCAGTTCGCGCGAGAAGACGTTGCTGACCGTGCCGGGCACGGAGTCCAGGAAGTGCTCGGCCACGGTGGGCTTCTCTCGGTCTGGGCGGGGCGGGGTCCCGTCACCGTAGCCCGCCCCGCGGCAGGGCCACCGACAGCCCCCGCGGGACAGAGCCGGCGGTCGGCGGTCAGCCGCGGTGCACGGTGAACTCGGTTCGGCGTACGCGCAGGACGGACCGGCCGCCCTCGGTCGAGGTCCGGGCGCCCTCACACCGCGCCGCGCCGTCCACCGCGACCACCGATTCCCCGCCCGGAGCGCCGGGAGCGCCCGGATCGCCGAGCGCGCGGAACGTCGCCCGGCCGTCGGCGGCGCCGGTGAGTTCCGCCGTCGCGTACGCGACGCGCAGGCCGCCCACGGTCAGCCCGAGCGGCGGGATCGCCGCCGTACGACCGGGCAGGTGCAGCTTCTCGCCGCCGAAGAGGGGCTTGCCGTTCTCCGTGACCGTGAAGTCCTGGTCGTAACCGGAGGAGACGTTGAAGGCGTGCGGCAGCCGTCCGCGCTCGCCGTCCGCCGTCGTCAGCAGGAAGACTCCCGGGTCGGTCGCGCTGTGCCGGAGGGCGGGGGCGGCGTCCAGGACGCGGAAGGCACGGCCCCAGAAGGTCAGGTCGCACTGGTAGTCCGTGGTGATCACGACGGCCCGCCCCCGCCCGAGCGGGATGTCGAATCCGCAGCCTTGCCCGTGGACAGCTCGCGCAGCACGGTCGTTCCTCGGGAGGGCTCGCACAACTGGGTACGTGAGAGCCGTACTTCGGGCAGCGGCGCCGCCCAGCCGTGGGCGGTGACCGACAGCCAGAAGCGGTTCGCGTCGGTGAGCGTGTCACCGGCCCTGAGGCCCAGCGCGTCCGCGAGCACGGTGCAGGGCTCGTCTGCCATGTCCTTGACGGGCAGCCTCCCGGACAGCAGCAGCTTTCCGCCCGCCTCGGTGTAGCGGACCAGGCGCCGCTGGAGTTCGGCGCCCAGGTGCTCGCCAGTGGCCAGTGCGAGCACCGGTACGGTCTTCGGGTCCAGGTCGCCCGCCTGGAGGTTCACGCCCCGGTAGCGGAAGCCGCCGAGCGGCATCGCGCGGGCCAGGGAGCCGCGTGGACCCGCACCGCGCGTGTTCACCGCTTCGTCCAGCACACGTTGTACGGAGGCGAGCTTCGGCGGGTGGTACTCGGTCAGATAGTGATCCGGTACGAAGCCGAGCGCCACGTCGTCGTAGGTCGTGCGCATCGGCGCGAGGACACCGGCGAGGCCGCCCATCGCGCACCGTCCGCCGCGTCGGCGCGTAGCTGACCCCTGGCCTGCCCTCCGGATCGACCGGTGCGGCGAAGCCGTGGCGCTCCCCCGTGATGCCGATCCGGTCGTTCCCGTCGCCGGCCGGCTTGTCGAGCCTGGACTGCCAGTCGGCCTTCTTCAGCCGGAAGTTGTGGATCTCTCCGGCGAGTACGAGGGCGGGCTTGCCGCCGATGAGGATCTGCTTGTTCCGGTACGACACCGAGCCGGCCAGGCCGGTGTCGCCGGGCGGGGCCGGGGCGACGGGGGCGGCCTGGGCCTCCCCGGCGGGCAGGCCCGCGGCGGCGAGCGTACCGAGGGCGGCTCCGCCCAGGACGGTGCGGCGGCGGGGGGTTGGGGCAGGCGTCATGGCGTCGCACTTCCTTGGGAGGAGAGCAGAACGGTGGGGGACGGCTCAACGGAGCGGACGGCCGCATGCATGCGCCGCCTGTATGCGCATACACGCACATCCTGGGGCAGACCCCTCACAAGCCACAAGAGCGTGCCCGATCACGCTTGCGTAACGGGTCTTCCCCACGGGTGCGGCGACCAGCTCCCCCGCACCACGGGCCGAGCGGCCCACCGCCACACAGGTCAGCCGGTCAGGGCTTCCGTGCGGTGCCGCTCCGTCGTCGCGATCGTGGCCGAGCCGACCACGCGCGTGCCGTCGTACAGCACGATCGCCTGGCCCGGCGCCACGCCCCGTACCGGCTCGGCGAAGGCGACGTGCAGGGTGCCGTCGACCAGCTCGGCGGTGACCGGCGTCTCGTCGCCGTGGGCGCGCAGCTGCGCCGTGTACTCACCGGGGCCGGACGGGGCCGTGCCGCCGCACCAACGGGGCCTGATGGCCGTCAGGGCGCCGACGTCGAGGGCGGCCACGGGGCCGACCGTCACGGTGTTGTCGACGGGTGAGATGTCCAGCACGTAGCGGGGCTTGCCGTCCGGTGCCGGGTGGCCGATCCGCAGGCCCTTGCGCTGGCCGATGGTGAAGCCGTGCGCGCCGTCGTGGGTGCCGACCTTGGCCCCCGACTCGTCCACGATGTCCCCCTCGGCCTTGCCGAGCCGGGCGGCGAGGAAGCCCTGGGTGTCGCCGTCGGCGATGAAGCAGATGTCGTGGCTGTCGGGCTTCTTCGCGACGGCCAGGTCACGGCGCTCGGCCTCCGCGCGGATCTCGTCCTTCGTGGTGAGGGTGTCCCCGAGCGGGAACATGGCGTGCGCGAGCTGCCGCTCGTCGAGCACGCCCAGGACGTACGACTGGTCCTTGGCCATGTCGCTCGCGCGGTGCAGCTCACGGGCCCCGTCGGGGCCGGTGACGACCGTCGCGTAATGGCCGGTGCAGACGGCGTCGAAGCCCAGCGCGATCGCCTTGTCGAGCAGCGCGGCGAACTTGATCTTCTCGTTGCAGCGCAGACACGGGTTCGGGGTGCGCCCGGCCTCGTACTCGGCGATGAAGTCCTCGACGACATCCTCACGGAAGCGCTCGGCGAGGTCCCATACGTAGAAGGGGATGCCGATGACGTCGGCGGCCCGCCGCGCGTCTCGTGAGTCCTCGATGGTGCAGCAGCCCCGCGCGCCCGTACGGAACGACTGCGGGTTCGCGGAGAGCGCGAGGTGGACGCCGGTGACGTCGTGACCGGCTTCGGCGGCGCGGGCGGCGGCGACGGCGGAGTCCACGCCGCCGGACATGGCGGCGAGCACACGGAGGGGGCGCTGAGGTGTCTGAGTCATAGCCACTCAAGCGTAAGGGTGCCGGGGAACCAGAGTCGCGCGAGTATCCGTTGACGGTGCATGGGCAAGAGAGAGCGGGACGCCACGAGCGGTGGCGCGAACGGTGACACCCCAGGTGCGGGCGGCACCGGTGCGGGCGCGCCCCCGGTCGGCGGGGGACCGAGGATCGGACGGCGCACCCTGCTGATCGGGGGCGCCGCCGTGGTGGTGGGCGGTGGGGCGGTCGCGATCATGGCGGGCCAGGACGAGGCGACGCGGCTCTGGTACCGGGTGCCGGGCGTGGAGAAGCCGCGCGAACCGGGTGAGCTGGATCACGCGGGCGCCGAGTGGGTGGCGGCGTCGTCGGCGAACTGGCGCCGGGCGGACCGGCCCGACGACTACCCCGTGGACCGGGTGATCATCCATGTCGTGCAGGGCAGCTACCGCACGGCCCTCAAGGTCTTCAAGGACCCGGCGCACCAGGCGGCCACCCACTACGTGGTGCGCAAGGACGGGCATGTGGCACAGATGATCCGTGAGCTGGACGTGGCGTACCAGGCGGGGAATCGCTCCTACAACGAACGCGGCGTCGGCATCGAGCACGAGGGGTTCGTGGACCGGCCGGAGGACTTCACGGACGAGATGTACGCCTCGTCGGCGCGGCTGACGGCGGGGATCTGTCAGCGGTACGCGATACCGGTCGACCGGAAGCACATCATCGGGCACGTGGAGGTGCCGGGGACGGACCACACGGATCCGGGGCCGCACTGGGATTGGGACCGGTACATGAAGCTGGTGCGGGCGGTGCGGGTGTAGCGGGCCGGGGTTTCGTTTGACCGGGTCCGCCCGGTGGTCGTTGTGGCCTCAACCGCCGGCCGGGCTTCAATTCCGCCGGCCCGGTGGGTGGTTGTCCTCAAGCGCCGGACGGGCTGGCTGGTCGCGGTGTGGCCGGGTTGGCCGGACCGTGTCCGCGTGGTGGCGGGGTCCGTCCTCGAACGCCGGACGGACTGGGGTGGTTGCGGTGGTGGCCGGGGGGCGGGGTCGGAGGGTGGGTGTGTTCGGACACTCAGGCTGATTTGTGTCGCGTGGACAACCCGGTCCCGTCGGGTCCAACGAGCGTTGCACGCGGCGTAAATCACGCCGTCCGGACACACCCACCCGCAGACCCCGCACCCCGCCCACGACCGACAACCGCAACTCACCGCAAGCCCGCCCGGCGCTTGAGGACAACGACCACCGGGCTAGGGTCTTTCGTTTGGATCGGGCCGGATGAGGGAGCGGGGTCTGGTGCCGTGGATCGCGAGGCGGAGGAGGGAGGCATGGCGGGAGCCGTGCCCCCCCTTCCGCCATCAACGCGGCGAGGCGCGGTGCCAGGGACCGCGAGCCCGGCAAGATCCAAACGAGAGGCCCTAGCTCAGGCCCGCCGTCCGGGCACGCTCCACCGCCGGGCCGATCGCCGCGGCGACCGCCTTGACGTCGGCCTCCGTAGAAGTGTGACCGAGCGAGAACCTGAGCGTGCCGCGCGCCAGCTCCGGGTCGGTGCCGGTGGCCAGCAGTACGTGGCTGGGCTGCGCCACCCCCGCCGTACAGGCCGACCCGGTCGAGCACTCGATGCCCTGCGCGTCCAGCAGCAGGAGCAGCGAGTCGCCTTCGCAGCCGGGGAAGCTGAAGTGCGCGTTGGCGGGGAGGCGGTCGACGGGGTCGCCGCCGAGGATCGCGTCCGGCACCGCCTTCCGTACGGAGGCGATCAACTCGTCCCGCAGGGCGCCGATGTCGCGCGTGAACTCGCCCCGGCGTTCGGCGGCGAGCCGCCCCGCGACGGCGAAGGCGGCGATCGCGGGGACGTCGAGGGTCCCGGAGCGCACGTGGCGCTCCTGGCCGCCGCCGTGCAGGACGGGGACGGGCGTGTACTCACGGCCGAGGAGCAGCGCGCCCACCCCGTAGGGGCCGCCGACCTTGTGCCCGGTGACGGTCATCGCGGCGAGCCCGGACGCGGCGAAGTCGACCTCGGTCTGGCCGAACGCCTGGACGGCGTCCGAGTGCAGCGGAATGCCGAACTCGGCGGCGACCTCGGCGAGTTCGCGTACGGGGAGGATCGTGCCGATCTCGTTGTTCGCCCACATGACGGTGGCCAGCGCGACGTCGTCGGGGTCGCGCTCGATGGCTTCCCGCAGGGACTGCGGCGAGACCCTGCCGTAGCCGTCGACGGGCAGGTACTCGACGTTCGCGCCCTCGTGCTCGCCGAGCCAGTCGACGGCGTCGAGGACGGCGTGGTGCTCCACGGGGCTGGCGAGTACGCGTGTCCTGGCCGGGTCGGCGTCGCGGCGCGACCAGTAGAGGCCCTTCACCGCGAGATTGTCGGCCTCCGTGCCGCCGGAGGTGAAGACGACCTCGCTGGGCCGCGCGCCGAGGGATTCGGCCAGCTCTTCGCGCGCCTCCTCGACGGTACGCCGTGCCCGCCGCCCGGCGGCGTGCAGCGAGGAGGCGTTGCCGACGTCGGTGAACCGGGCGGTCATCGCCTCGATGGCCTCGGGAAGCATCGGGGTGGTCGCGGCGTGGTCGAGATATGCCATGGTGCTGACGATTCTACGAGCCGCGGTGGGCGCGGGCCGCCGTGGGCGGGGGTGGGGGGCGGCGCGGACCGTCCCGGACAGTGCCGGACGCCCCGGCGAGGGGTGTCCCGGCGCTGTACGGGGAGGTCGCGGCAGGAGGACCGAGATGTTCCTCACCCGCCGGGCGGGATCGCCCGCTTCCTCCCGGGCGCGCGGGGCGAGGGGGCGGGCAGACGGGGCTTCGGAGCGGCTCGTCCAGGGGCTGTCGTTTGGATCAGGCTGGGTCAGGGGGCGCCCGCCGCGCAGCGGCTGATGTCACGTTGGTGCGTGCGATCGCAAGGCCGAGGGTCGGCGTTGTGGATGGCCCGGCCGTACTTGGACGTCTTCGAAAACGCTGTCAACGCGGCGAGGGGCACCTCCCGTGCCCCCCTCGGGGCTACGGGGGAGTGCGTGCCGGGCGTCGTCGGCCAGGCGGGACTTTCGCAACAGGACCTAGCCTGGTGGGCATGGACGGATGGACTCTCGACCGCACTTTCAACAGCTCGTCCGGTGACGTCCGGTGGGACGTACTGGGACCCGTCGACGGGCCGCCCGTCGTGCTGCTGCACGGAACGCCGTTCTCGTCGTACGTGTGGCGGGGCCCCGCGCGGGCCCTCGCGGGTCGGCACCGGGTGTACGTGTGGGACATGCCCGGGTACGGGGCGTCGGAGATGCGGCAGGGGCAGGACGTGTCGCTGGCCGCGCAGGCGCGGGTCTTCGGCGAACTGCTCGGGCACTGGGGGCTGGAGCGGCCCGCCGTCGTCGCGCACGACTTCGGGGGGTGCGTCGCCCTGCGCGCGACGCTGCTGCACGGCGCGCGGTACGAACGGCTGGCGCTCGTGGACCCTGTGGCGCTCGCTCCGTGGGGCTCGCCCACGTACCGGCTGCTCGGCGAACACGGCGACGTCTTCGCGCAGTTGCCGCCCGCGCTGCACCGGGCGCTCGTGCGGGAGTACGTCGGGTCGGCCAGCCACCTCGGGCTGCGCGCCGACGTCCTGGACGCCGTGGTGGAGCCGTGGTGCACGCGGGAGGGGCAGGCCGCCTTCTACCGGCAGATCGCGCGGAACGACCAGCGTTTCACCGACGAGATCGAGGGCCGTTACGGCGAGTTGGACCTGCCGGTGCTGATCTGCTGGGGCGCGGAGGACACCTGGATCCCGCAGGAGAAGGGGCGGCGGCTCGCCGGGCTGATCCCCGGTGCCGAGCTGCGCCTCGTCGCGGGCGCCGGCCACCTCGTACAGGAGGACGCCCCCGCCGAACTCACCCTGGCGCTGGGCGACTTCCTCCGTACAGCTCCGTAACCGCGGCGGCGGCCTCGGCCAGTACGGCGCGGGCCTCGGGCGGTGCCAGCACCTCCACGTTGTCGCCGAAGGCGAGCAGGGCGCGGACCGCCAGTAGCTCCGTGAAGGCGAGGGGCACCCGGGCCCACTCTCCCGGCGTCTCCACGACCGGTTCCTCGTCGGTCAGTTGGGCCGCCTGGATACGCAGGAACATGTCCAGCCGGGTGACGCGGACCCGGGCCGTCACGTCGACGGCGGTCGGGCGCAGCTCCACCTTCCGGCGCAGCGACTTCCAGACGTCGCCCAGTTCCACGCCGTCGCGGCGGCGTACGGGGGCGTCGGTCAAGGTGGCGTCGCGCACGCGGTCGGCGCGGTAGAGACCGGGCACGGCGCGGTGGTCGGCGACGAGGTACCAGACGCCGGCCTTGAGGACGAGGCCGTACGGGTCGACGGTGTACGTCCTCGGCTCCGTGGTGCCGCTGTGCCGGTAGCCCAGCCGCAGCCGGCGGTCGGCGAAGACCGCCGTGTTCAGGACGTCCAGGTCGACGGCGGGCCGCCCGGCGCGCATCCACCGCTCCGGGTCGACGATGATGCGGCGGCTGGTCTGTTCGGCGGCGGGGCGGTGCGGGGCGGTGCGGGGCGGGCAGCGCGGCCATCACTTGCGGAGCGCCGAGCCGAGCGCCTGGTCGAGACCGAGCGCGGAGTGCGCGCCCCGGGCGGCGAGGACGAACAGGGCGCGGGACTCGTCGGCGGTGAGGCCGGTGACGTCCGTACGGAAGCCGGGCAGCAGCGCGATGCCGCCGTGCCTGCCGCGTTCGGCGTAGACGGGGATGCCCGCCGACGACAGCGCCTCGACGTCGCGGTAGACGGTCCGTACGGACACCTCGAGGCGCGTGGCCAGTTCGGTGGCGGGGACGAGCCCGCGGGTCTGGAGCAGCAGCAGGATCGACAGGAGACGGTCGGACTTCACGGGGCCAGGATCGCGTACGGGCGCGCGCACCGCGCGCACCGCGCGGGCCGGGTGCGGCGTACGGTGCGGCATCGGTGCGGCATCGCGTACGGCGCACGGTCCGACCGTCGGGTGCGGCAACGGGTGCGGCAGAGGCCCCTGCCGCCCCCTACTCCCTCCCGCTCGGCCCGCGGGCCTCCCGAGGAGCGCGCGCCAGTTGCCGGGACTGGGCGACCAGCCGGTCCGCGCTGTCCCAGACGTCCGCGTCCTCCTCCAGATAGCCGCCCGCCAGGTTCCGCGTGGTGACGAAGACCCGCAGCGGTCCGGGCGCCGGGCGGCACCGGATGTGCGTGGTCAGTTCGACCGTCGGGGTCCAGCCGGTGAGCCCGAGGTCGAAGGAGGTCGGCGGAAGGGCGTCCACCGTCAGCAGCAGGGAGAGCGGGTCGGGCTCGCGGGGGTCGGCCAGCGAGAACCAGCCGCGTACCTCTCCCTTCCCCGAAGGGGAGCCGACCGCCCAACCCGTGGTCTCGGGGGCCAGTTTGACCACCACGCGCCGGGTGAAGCCGGAGTCGCCGGGAAAGGCGGCCGGCCCGTCGTCCGTGCCCAGGCACTCCTCGGGCGGCGGCAGGGCGGGCGGCTTCACCGAGGTGCGGACGTCGTCGCTGAGGGAGTCGAGCGCGCCGTACGCGGCGAGGACCCGGACGCGTTCGACCTCCGTGCCGTCCGGCTCGTACTGGAACAGCGACGCCTGGCCGGTGGCGAGCGTACGGCCGGCCCGTACCGTCTCGGTGCGCACGACCGCCGGGCCGGGCCGCGACGGGCTCAGATAGTGGGCGGTGACCGTGAACGGATCGGGGTGCGGCAGCGCGTCGCGCAGGGCGCGGGCCACGATCGCCAGCAGATAGCCGCCGTTGACGGCGGAGAGGATCGCCCAGCCCTCGCGGAGGTCGGCGTCGTAGACGCCCGGTTCGCGGAGGGTGACGGCGGTGTCGCGGTCGAACTCGTTGTCCGCGGTGGGTTCCCGCGCTGCCTGTGCCATGAGCAGCACCGTACAACAATGCATTACTGAGCGGTAGCTTATATGTTCGGTCCGGACGGCGCCGGTGGCTCCTCCGCCGCCGTCGAGCGGCGGTTGTACGCGCGGGGCGCCCGCCAGTGGAAGCGCGTCGCGAGCAGCCGCAGCACGAACGCGGTGATGGCCGCGAGCCCGCTCGTCAGCCCGTTCAGCGCGTCGAACCGTATACAGATCACCACCGTCGTCGCCCCGACGATCGCGGGCACCGCGTACAGGTCACGGTCCCAGCGCAGCAGCGACGGCACCTCGTTGGCGAGCACGTCACGCAGGACACCGCCGCCCGCCGCCGTGGCGAGACCGAGCGCGGCGGACGCGGTGAGGCCGAGCCCGTACTCGTACGCCTTCACCGTGCCCGTCACGCAGAACAGCCCGAGCCCCGCCGCGTCGAAGACGTTCACCGCGCCCTGGATGCGCTCGACGTGCGGATGCAGGAAGAAGACCAGGACGGTGGCCACCAGCGGCGTGACGAAGTAGCCGAGGTCGGTGAAGGCGGCCGGCGGTACGGCTCCGATGATCAGGTCCCGGAGCAGACCACCGCCCAGCCCGGTGACCTCGGCGAGCACCGCCATACCGAAGACGTCGAAGTTCTTGCGGACGGCGAGCAGGGCACCGGAGATCGCGAAGACGAAGATTCCGGCGAGGTCGAGCGAGTGCTGGACGGAGGGGCTGAACAGTTCCTGGAACACCCGACAGTTCTACACCTGGCGCCGGGCACCGGATCAGGCGCTCGCGCGTCCCACCTCTACGGAGCGGGGGCGGGAGTCCGTGGGCACTCGCGGGCGCGGTGGAGAGAGCGGAAGGAAACGAAGTGGGCGTTGCGACACGGACAGCGGTCGAGCATCCCGATATGTCACCGGGCGCGCGCCTGGCCGCCTACAGCGCTGTCGCCACCTCACTCGCCCTGCGAAGTGATCGGCGGCTGGGCGAGCTTGTGGACGCCGCCGTGCCACTCGGCTCCGGTATCGGCGGGAAGTCCGCGCTGCTGGAGGTGGACGGAAGGCCGGTCTTCGTGAAGCGGGTGCCGCTCACGGACCTGGAGCGGCTGCCGGAGCATGTACGGTCCACGGCCAATCTGTTCGGGCTCCCCACCTTCTGCCAGTACGGCGTCGGCGGGCCGGGTTTCGGGGCGTGGCGGGAGCTCGCCGTTCACACCATGACGACGAACTGGGTACTCGAAGGGCGGTACGCGGGTTTTCCGATGATGTACCACTGGCGCGTGCTGCCGGACACGACCGCGCTTCCCGACGAACTGGCGGACGTGGAGCGGGCCGTGGCCTATTGGGGAGGCGGGCCGGAGGTACGACGCCGTATCGAGGCCCTTCAGCGGTCCTCCGCCTGCCTCGCGCTGTTCCTGGAGTACGTCCCTCGGACGCTCCACGCGTGGCTCACCGAGCAGGTACGGGCTGGTGAGGAGTCCGCCGACCGGGCGCTGCGCCTGGTGGAGAGCGAGCTGGAGGCCGGCACGTCCTTCATGCACGCTCGCGGGCTCCTGCACTTCGACGCCCATTTCCAGAACATCCTCACCGACGGCCGACGCCTCTACTTCGCCGACTACGGCCTCGCGCTCTCCTCCCGGTTCGATCTGTCACGGAGCGAGACCGGATTCTTCGCATCGCACCGGACCTACGATCGCTGCTACACGCTCAGTCGGCTGGTGAACTGGCTGATCACGGATCTGTACGGATACGAGCGGAAGGAACGCGTGGCGCGTATCCACGCGTGTGCGCGAGGGCAGGTCCCGCCGGACGGACCGCGAGAGGCCAGGGCGATCCTCGCCCGCCACGCCCCGCTCGCCGCGGTGCTGACGGACTTCTATCTCAAGATCCAGGACGAGAGCAGGGAAACCCCGTACCCGTCGAAGGCGCTCCGCCGGGCGGCCCTCAAGGCCGTGTTCTAGAAGGGCTTTCGGAAGGACTTCCCGAAGTCCTTCCGAAAGCCCTTCCGGAAGTCCCGTCTCATACGGTCTCCGTCACCGCCGCGATCCCCGTCGCCCTCGTCCGTTCCACCGTGCCCGCCTCGATCTCCGCCGTGAAGTGGCACGCCACCCGGTGTCCGTCGCCCACCGCCGTCAGCTCCGGCCGCTCCGTCGCGCACCGTGTCTCCTGCTTCCACGGGCAGCGGGTGTGGAAGCGGCAGCCGGCCGGTGGTGCCGCCGGTGACGGCAGGTCGCCGTGGAGCAGGATCCGTTCGCGGTGGTCCTCCACCTCCGGGTCGGGCACCGGGACCGCCGACATCAGTGCCTTGGTGTACGGGTGCCTCGGCTCGGCGTACAGCGCGTCGCTCGGGGCCTCCTCCACCAGCGAGCCCAGGTACATGACTCCGATGACGTCCGAGATGTGGCGGACCACGGCCAGGTCGTGGGCGATGACGAGATAGGTCAGGCCCTTGGACTCCTGAAGTTCCTCAAGGAGGTTGATCACCTGCGCCTGGATGGAGACGTCCAGCGCGGAGACCGGCTCGTCGCAGATGATCACGTCCGGTTCGAGGACGAGCGCCCGCGCGATGCCGATGCGCTGGCGCTGGCCGCCGGAGAACTCGTGCGGGTAGCGGGAGAGCGCGTTGGCCGGCAGGCCGACCTCGGCGAGGATCTTCTTGATCCGCTCGCGGCGCTCCCGCTGGTCGGCGCCGATGCCGTGCGCCGCCATGCCCTCGGAGAGGATGGATTCGATGTTCTGCCGGGGGTTGAGGCTGCCCAGCGGGTCCTGGAAGACCATCTGGAGGCGGTGCCGGATCTTCCGCATCTCCTCGTCCGGGAGCTTCGCCAGGTCCGTGCCGTCGAAGACGACCTCGCCCTCGGTGATGTCGACGAGGCGCAGGACGGCGCGGCCGAGGGTGGTCTTGCCGCAGCCCGACTCCCCCACCAGGCCGTACGTCTGGCCCGCCTCGACCTTCAGCGAAACACCGTCGACGGCGTACACATGGCCGACGGTACGGTCGAAGACGACACCCTTCCTGACCGGGAAGTGGACCTTGACGCCGTCCAGTTCGAGCAGGCTCATGAGGAGACCTCCGCCGTGTCGGCGGCAGACTCCGCCGGCAGGACCGGGTTGACGCAGCGCACCTGGTGGCCGGGGGCGCGCGGTTCGGTGAGTTCCGGTGTGCCCGTCAGGCACTCCATCGTGTAGAAGTCGCACCGGGGCGCGAACGCGCAGCCGTCGGCCCACGCGATCTTGTCGTTGATCGAGCCGCGGATCGGCCGCAGCGGTTCGCCGCGCGGTGCGTCGAGGCGCGGGATGGAGCCGAGCAGGCCGTGCGCGTACGGATGGGTGGGGTGTGCGAACAGTTCGCGGCGGCCCGCGGTCTCGACCGCGCGCCCCGCGTAGAGCACATTGACCTGGTCGCACAGCCCGGCCACGACGCCCAGGTCATGGGTGATCATCAGGAGCGCGGTGCCCTCCTGGTCGACCAACTCCTTGAGGAGTTCGAGGATCTGCGCCTGGATGGTGACGTCGAGCGCCGTCGTCGGCTCGTCCGCGATCAGCAGACGCGGCGCGCACGCGACCGCCATGGCGATGAGCGCGCGCTGCCGCATTCCGCCGGAGAGCTGGTGCGGGTACTCCTTGAGCCGCCGGTCCGGGTCGGGGATGCCGACGCGGTCGAGCAGCGTGGCGGCCTCCTTGCGGGCCGGCTCGCCCTTCAGTCCGCGGTGGCGGCTGAGGATCTCGGTGACCTGGACACCGATGGGGACGACCGGGTTGAGCGAGGAGAGCGGGTCCTGGAAGATCATCGCGAGCTGGCTGCCGCGCAGGTCGCGGATCCTCTTCTCGCCCATGGACAGCAGGTCCGCGCCGTCGAACTCGGCGCGCCCGCCGACGCTCACCCCCTTGCTCGGGAGCAGGCCCATCAGGGCGAGCGCGGTCACGGACTTGCCGCAGCCCGACTCGCCAACCAGGCCGACGACCTGGCCCTCGGCGACGTCGAAGGAGACGCCGTCGACGGCCTTCGTGTCGCGCCCCTTACCCCGCCCCGTACCGTGTCCGGCGAAGGAGACCGACAGGGCGTCAACTGACAGAAGTGGCATGGGATTTCAGCCTCGCAGCTTCGGATCGAGAGCTTCCCGCATCGCCTCACCGAGCAGCGTGAAGCCGAGTGCGGTGATGATGATCCCGACCGCCGGATAGACCGACATCATCGGCGCGTTGTCGAAGAAGCGCTGTGCCTGCGACAGCATCACACCCCACTCCGGGACCGCCGGGTCCGGATTGCCGAGGCCCAGGTAGGACAGGGCGGCGGCCTCGATGATCGCGGTGGCGAGGCTGAGCGTCGCCTGGACGATCACCGGGCTGAGCGAGTTGGGCATGATCTGGGTGAGGACGATACGGCGCTTGCGAATGCCCACCGCCTTGGCCGCCAGTACGTAGTCCGAGCTGCCCTGCGCGAGCATCGACCCGCGCAACAGCCTTGCGAACACCGGTACTTGGACCACACCCACCGCGATCATCACGGTGGTCAGCGACTGGCCCATCACGGCCGCGACGGACACCGCCAGCAGCAGCGAGGGAAGCGCCAGCATCATGTCCGTGACACGCATGATGACGCTGTCCACGCGCCGGCCCGGCTCCCCGCCGAGCGTCGCCGCCGCGCCCGACACGGCGCCGATGACCGCGCCGGCCACCAGGCCGATGAGCATCGACACGACGCCCACGAGCAGGGTCTGCCGGGCGCCGACGAGCATCCGGGAGAACTCGTCGCGGCCCAGGTGGTCCAGGCCGAACCAGTTGTCGCCGCGCGGTCCGACGAACCGCCCCTGGTTGGGGAAGACCTCGCCGCGCCAGTCCTGCGCGGTGGGGCTGTACGGGGCGAGCCACGGGCCGACGATCGCGATCAGCACGAACAGGCCGATCACGACCGCGCCGATGATCGCCGTCTTGCTGGCGCACAACCGTCGGAACGCCTCGCGCCACAGCCCGGCGCCCGAGGTGGACTCGGTGCGCTCCATGAGCTGCGCGAGGCGGTCGATCTTGTCGGCCTTCTTCGTCATGTTCGGGATGGCATTCATGTCAGTGCACCCGCACTCTCGGGTCGATGAGGCTGTACGCCACGTCGACCAGCAGATTGATCAGCACGTACACCAGCGCGATGAAGAGGATGAAGCCGACGAGCACGGGATAGTCGCGGGCGTCGATCGAGGTGCGGATGAAGGACCCGATCCCGCCGAAGGAGAAGACGGACTCGGTGAGGACGGCGCCGGACAGCAGGCTGCCGGTCAGCAGACCGACGGCGGTGATCACCGGCAGCAGCGCGTTGCGCAGGACGTGCCGGGAGCGTACGACGCGCTTGTCCAGGCCCTTGGACTCCGCCGTACGTACGTAGTCCTCGTCCAGCACTTCGAGCACGCTGGCCCTGGTCATCCGCACGATGACGGCGAGCGGGATGGACGCGAGCGCGATCGCGGGCAGCACCAGATGCATGATCGCGTCCCACGAGGCGTCCAGCTCACCGGTCAACAGGCCGTCCAGAACGGCGAATCCGGTGACTGACGTCGCGTCGATGCCGGTCGAGAGGCGGCCGTAGCTCGGGAAGATGCCGAGTTCGACGGCGAACAGGCCCTTGAGGAGCAGCGCCAGGAAGAAGACGGGGATACAGATGCCGATCAGCGAGCCCGACACGGCGGTCACATCGAGCCAGCTGCCGCGGCGCCGGGCCGCGAAGTAGCCGAGCGGGATGCCGACCACGATCGCGATGGCCATGGCGGCGACGCCGAGTTCGACGGTGGCCGGGAAGCGCAGGGTGAATTCCTCCCACACCGGTTGGCCGGTCTGTGTGGAGGTGCCGAGGTCGAGTTGGAAGATTCGCTTGATGAACCGTCCGTACTGGACCCAGACCGGTTCGTCGAGTCCCAGCGCCCGGTTGATACGGGCCACTTCGGCCTCGGTCGCCCGTTCGCCCAGGATCGCCGAAGCGGGTCCGCCGGGCAGCCGGTTCAGCCACAGGAAGAGCAGAACCGACAGACCGAGCAGGGTGGGTATCAGCTGTAGCAGTCGTCGTGCGACGAGTCGCAGCACCCCGCTTGCCCCTTTCGAAAAGTAGGACGGGTCCGCCCGGCCGCGTTTCGTACGCCGCCGGCCGGGCGGACCCGCACTGGGTGCTGTTACTTGAAGGACGTCTCGGCGAAGTTCTCCTGCGTCAGCGGGGAGACCTTCGGCGGGTTGATGTCGTCGGCGAACGCGATCGCCGGCGGCGACGAGGAGATCGGCACACCCGGCAGGTACGCCATGATCGTCTCGTTGGCCTTCTTGTACAGGTCCGTCCGCTTGGCCGGGTCGGTCTCGGTCGACGCGGCCTTCATCGCGTCGAAGATGCCCTTGTCCTTGAAGCCCCACTGCTTGTCGTACTCGGCGAACCAGGTGCCGATGAAGTTGTAGCCGTCGTTGAAGTCACCGGTCCAGCCCAGCATGTGCAGTTCGCAGCCGCCCGCCTCGGTGGCGTCGAGATAGTCCGGCGCCCACTTCATGGGCTTGGGGGTGACGGCGATCCCGGCCTTCTCCAGGTCGGCCTTCATCAGCTCGAACATGTCCTGCGGAGCGGGCATGTACGGCCGGGTGACCTCGGTCGGGTAGCAGAAGTCGACCTTCAGGGCGCTCTCGCCCGCGCCCTTGAGCAGCGACTTGGCCTTGGCGGTGTCGAAGGGGTACTTCTGTACGGCGTCCGAGTAGCCGGCGACCGTGTCGGGCATGAACTGCGTTGCCGCGACGCCGCCTTCGGGCAGCTGGGTCTTGACCAGGTTCTCGCGGTCGATGGCGTGCGCGACGGCCTGGCGGACCTCTGGCTTCTTCAGCGCCTTGTTCTTCTCCTGGCTCATGCCGACGTAGAAGATGTTGAAGACGTCACGCGTGGGGACCTGGAACCCGTCGTTCTCCAGGGTCTTCACATCGGCGGGCGCGACCAGGTCGTAGCCGTCGATGTCACCGGCCTGGAGGGCCTGGCGGCGGCCGTCCTCGGTGTCGATGGTGCGGAAGACCAGCTTCTTGATCTTCGCCTTGGTGCCCCAGTAGTCGTCGTAACGCTCCAGGGAGACTTCCTTGTTGCCCTTGTTCCACTCGGTGATCTTGTACGGTCCCGTGCCCGCGACCGTGCCCGCCACCTGGCTGTACTTGGGGTACGTGATGGCGTCACCCTTGGCGGTGGCGTCCTGCTTCGCGTACTCCTTCAGGGCCTTCGGCGAGTGGATCGCCAGCGCCTGGAGGGAGAAGCCGCCCGGAAGGTTCGCGGAGGGCTCGTTGACCTCGATGACGGCGGTGCTGTCGTCCTTCGCGGTGCAGGACTTGTAGTTCGCCTTCGGCGTCTCCGGGTCCTCGTTGGCCGCGAAGCCGCCCATGATGGTCTGCCAGTAGTAGGAGACCGCGCTGGACTGGTACGTGCCCTTCCAGTTGAACCAGTGGTCGTAATTCGCGCACACGGCGGCGGCGTTGAACTTCTCGCCGTCGTGGAAGGTCACGTCCTTACGGAGGTTGAACGTCCAGACCTTGCCGGCCGCGTCGCTCGACCACTTCTCGGCGAGGGCGGGGGCCAGCGTGCTGCCGCCCGACTCGTGCTTCAGCAGGGCCTCGAAGCCCTGACGGGTGACCCGGAAGGTCTCGCCGTCGCTCGCGAGCGCGGGGTCGAGCGAGCCCGGGTCACCGGGGCCGCCGAAGACGAAGGTGTCCTTCGCACCGCCCGAGTCACCTGCCTCGTCGCGGTCGCTGGAGCAGCCGGTGGCGATCAGCGCGACGGCCAATGCCGTGACGATCGCTCCAGCGGCTCGGGACTTGATTATTCGCATGGTCCACCCCAGGGATCCGACGAGTCCTGAACTCGGTCTTGACGGCCGAACATTACCGTCAGGAAAGTGCCAAATGAACAGGCCGCAATGCGGAGTTGCAGACCTGAGATCCGGACACTCGAACAAATGCCCAGACTTCTGGACATCGCGCCCCAGCCGGTCACGTCATGCCAGGTGGACCGCGGCAGGGTGGGCGAACCGGGTGAACCTCTCGTACGACGCAGAAGCCCCCCGTCCGCATGGTGGACCATGCGAAGCGGGGGGCGTGCGTGCCGTTCGGACGGCGGGCCGCTGCCGCGGGGCTACTCCTTGGCGAGCCCCTTCGGCGCCTCGGGGGCCGCCGGTGCGACCGCTGGTGCGACCGCCTCACCCACGAGCGCGATCGCCTCGCGCGCCGAGGCGAGCACCTTCGTGTCGTCCGGAATCTGGTCCGGCGCGTTCTCCGGGTGGTGGCAGGCCGCCTCGTGCCCCGGCTCCAGCTGGACCAGCGGCGGCTCCACCGTCCGGCACACCTCCGTCGCCTTCCAGCAACGGGTGTGGAACCGGCAGCCGCTCGGCGGCGAGATCGGCGACGGCACATCGCCCTTGAGCAGGATCCGCTCGCTCTTGACCCCGCGCCGCCTCGGGTCCGGCACCGGCACCGCGGACAGCAGCGCCTTCGTGTACGGGTGCATCGGCCGCTCGTAAAGCGACTTGCGGTCCGACAGCTCGACGATCTTGCCGAGGTACATCACGGCGATCCGGTCCGAGACATGGCGGATGACCGAGAGGTCGTGCGCGATGATCACGTACGTGAGCCCCAGCTCGTCCTGGAGGTCGTCCAGCAGGTTCACCACCTGCGCCTGGATCGACACGTCCAGCGCGGAGACCGGCTCGTCGGCGACGACCAGCTTCGGGCTGAGCGCCAGGGCCCGCGCGATACCGACGCGCTGGCGCTGGCCGCCGGAGAACTCGTGCGGGTAGCGGTTGTAGTGCTCGGGGCTCAGACCCACCAGGCCGAGGAGACGCTGGACCTCCTTCTTGACGCCGCCCTCGGGCTGCACGTTCTGGAGCTTGAACGGCGCGCCGACGATCGTGCCGATCGTGTGGCGCGGGTTCAGCGACGAGTACGGGTCCTGGAAGATCATCTGCACGTCGCGGCGGAGCGGCCGGATCCTGCCCGCCGACATGTGCGTGATGTCGTGGCCCTGGAACTCGATGCGCCCGCCGGTCGGTTCGTCCAGCCGCGTGATCAGCCGGCCCATGGTCGACTTGCCGCAGCCGGACTCGCCCACGATGCCGAGCGTCTCGCCGGGATGGACGTCGAACGACAGCCCGTCGACCGCCTTGACGGCGCCGACCTGGCGCTGCAACAGCCCCTTCTTGACGGGGAAGTGCTTGACCAGCCCCTCCACCCTCAGCAGCGGCTCACCGGCCCTGTCCTTCGCCGCCCTGTTCGCCTTCTCCGGCCTGTCCGCCACAGCGGGATCCTTTGCGTTGCTCACGGCTTCGGGGCGCGCGGCGTCGGGGCTCACGGCGTCGGGGCGCGCGGCGTCGGGGCGCGCGGCTTCGGCGCTCACAGCTTCGGCGCAATCTCTTCGGTCCAGATCTTGGTCCGCTCCTCCTGCGACATGTGGCAGGCGGAGTGGTGCCCGGTGCCGACCTGCTTCAGCTCGGGGCGCTCCGTGCGCGTGATGCCGCCCTTGGGCACATCCGCGTACGGGCAGCGCGGGTTGAAGGCGCAGCCCTCCGGCACGTTGATGAGCGACGGCGGCTGTCCCTTGACGGGGATGAGCCGTTCGGTCTGCTCACGGTCGATCCGGGGCATCGAGCCGAGCAGTCCCCAGGTGTAGGGGTGCTGCGGCTCGTAGAACACCTTCTCGGCCGGTCCGCGCTCGATGCACCGGCCGCCGTACATGACGAGCAGGTCGTCGGCCATCTCGGCGACGACCCCGAGGTCATGCGTGATCATGATGACGGCGGAGCCGAACTCCTTCTGCAAGTCCCTGATGAGGTCGAGGATCTGCGCCTGGACGGTCACGTCCAGGGCGGTCGTCGGCTCGTCGGCGATGAGCAGTTCGGGGTTGTTGACCAGGGCCATCGCGATCATCGCGCGCTGGCGCATACCGCCGGAGAACTCGTGCGGGTAGCTGTCGACGCGCTTGTGCGGCTCGGGGATGCCGACCCGGTCGAGCATCTCGACCGCCCGTGCGCGGGCGATCTTCTTGCTGACCTTGTGGTGGACCCGGTACGCCTCCACGATCTGCGCGCCGATGCGGTAGTACGGGTGCATCGCGGAGAGCGGGTCCTGGAAGATCATGGCCATCTTCCGGCCGCGCAGCCGCCGTACGTGGTCGGGGTCGGCCCCGACCAACTCCTCGCCGTCCAGCCAGACTTCGCCTGATATCGCGGCGTTGGCGGAGCGGTGCAGGCCCATCACGCCGAGCGAGGTGACCGACTTGCCGGAGCCGGACTCACCGACGATGCCGAGGGTCTGGCCGGCGTGGACGTCGAAGCTGACGCCGTCGACCGACTTCACCAGACCGTCGTCGGTGTCGAAGTGGATGCGCAGGTCACGTACGGAGAGGAAGGGCTCCCCCGGACCGGCGGACCCGGGCGCCCCCGCGGCCTTGGCGGCCACCGGCTCGCCCGGCGCGGCGGCGGGAGAGGGAACCCGTGCGGCTGACCGCCGCGCGGACTGCTCCTTGGAAACCTCGCTCACGAGTACCTCACCCTGGGGTCGATGGCGGCGTACACCAGGTCCACCAGCAGATTGCAGAAGACGATGAAGAAGGCGGCGAACAGGGTCACGCCCATCACGATCGGCAGGTCGGCGTCCTTCACCGACTGGATCGCGTACGCGCCCATGCCCTGGAGGGAGAAGACCTGTTCGGTGATGACGGCGCCGCCGAGCAGCAGGCCGAAGTCCATACCGAAGATCGTGACGATGGGCGTCAGCGCGGACCGCAGTCCGTGCTTGGCGACGACCGTGCTCTCCCGCAGGCCCTTGGCCCGTGCCGTACGGATGTAGTCCTCCCCCATCACTTCCAGCATGCCGGCCCGGGTGAGCCTGGCGTACAGGGCGGAGTAGAGGAAGGCGAGGCTGCACCAGGGGATGATCAGGTTCCATGCCCAGTCCGCCGGATTGTCCGCGAACGGGACGTAGTTGACACCGTCCGACCACAGGGGCCACTGGACGGTGAGCAGGGCGAGGCCGAGCATGCCGGTGAAGAAGATCGGCAGCGAGACGCCCGCGAGGGCCAGCGTCATGGCGAGGCGGTCGAAGATCGAGCCGCGCTTGAGTGCCGAGAGGACGCCGATGGCGACACCGGAGACCAGCCAGATCACCGCGGCACCGATGGCCAGGGAGAACGTGACCGGCACCCGCTCCATCAGCTCGGGCCACACCTCGACGTGCGTCTTGAACGAGTAGCCGAAGCAGGGCGCGTTGCACATGGACGGGTCCGGGCCGAAGTTGTACTCGGCGCCGACGAAGATGCCCTTGATGAAGTCGAAGTACTGCGTGTAGAGGGGCTGGTCGAGCCCCAGGTTCGCCTTGACGGCGGCGATCGAGTCGGGGTTGGCGTCCTTACCGACGTACTGGACCGCCAGCTGGTCGATCGTCTGCCCACCGAGCCGTGGGACAAGGAAGAAGATCGCGAAGGTGACTGCGCTGACCACCAGCAACAGCATTACCGCGGCGATCACGCGTCGGATGATGTACGCAGTCACAGCCGATCGGCGCCGGGTCCGCCGGCCGGGGGTGACCCGGCCGGCGGACCCGATGCCTTCACCTGCCTTTCAGGCATTTCGGGGGTTGGGAAAGCTCTACCGCTGGATTAGGTGGTGGAGCCGATCAGCAGGTAGTCGTACATACCGAGGTACGCCTGGGTCACGGTGACGTTGGTCGCCGAGTCCGGGCGGTACAGCAGGTTCTTGCGGTAGATCAGCGGCACGGCCGAGGCGTTTTCGAGGACCATCTTGTCGACCTCGCCCCACGCCTTGGTGCGGGCGGCGTCGTCGGTCTGCGCGATACCGTCCGACAGCGCCTTGTTGATCTTCGGGTCGTCCAGCTCCATCAGGTTGTTGCCGCCCGAGGGCTTGATGGCGGAGCCGTTGACGATCTGGTCGAGGAAGCCGAAGCCGGTCGGCCAGTCGGCGCCCCACGCCATCATCATCATGCCGAGGTCGTGCTCCTTGACGTAGCTCGGAACACCGGCGAAGTTACCGAAGTACTTGCCCGACGGGTACTGCTTGATCTCGGCCTGGATGCCGACCTTCTTCAGCGAGGCCTGGATGGCGGTCGCCATCTGCACCTCGTCGGGGCGGTCGGAGCGGGCCGTCAGGTTGGTCTTGAAGCCGTCCGGCTGACCGCAGTCGGTCAGCGCGGCCTTGGCCTTGGCGACGTCGCCCTTGTTGCCCTCGGTCTGGTACAGGTCGAACTTCTGGTACCCGTTGACCGTCGGCGGCAGCAGCGTGCTCGCCACGTCGCCCTTGGTGTCGCCACCGAGCGCGGCCTGGACGGACGCCTTGTCGATCGCGTAGTGGACGGCCTTGCGGCAGTCCGCGTTGTCGAAGGGCTTCACCTTCGTCGACAGCGCGAGGTACGAGGTGGCGCCGGCGTACGAGTTGTCCGTCTTGGCCTTCTCGCTCGGCTTGGTGAGGACCTTGGGCTGGGTCTTCGTCTGAAGGCCGGTGCCCGCGGCGTCCACCGTGATGTTGTCACTCATCAGGTGCTGGTCGACCGTGGTCGGGTTGACCTTGAACTTGATGGTGATCTTGTCGGCGAGCGCCGGGCGGATCGGGTCGGTGGCCTTGTCCCAGTGCGGGTTGCGCACGAGGGTCGCGCTGCGGCCCTCGTTGTACGACTCGAACTTGTACGGGCCCGACGACGAGATCTGCTTGACGTACTCGGCGCCCTTGTCCTTCGCCTGCGGCACGGGGGCCGTCTGCGAGAAGGTCGCCAGGTAGTCGAAGTCGGCGAACGGCTTGTTGAGCTTGAAGATGATGGTCTGGTCGTCCGGGGTCTCGATGGACTTCAGGCCCTCGGGCGACTTGTCCTTGTAGGGACCCTTGTACTCCTTGCCGCCTTCGAGGTACTCGTAGAAGTACTTCGGGCCGCTCGACAGGGCCTCGGGCGCGAAGTTGCTGCGCTCGATCGCGTACTTGACGTCCTTGGACGTGACGGGGCTGCCGTCGTCGAACTTGACGCCCTTGCGCAGCTTGTACGTCCACGTCTTGGCGTCCGCGCTCGCCTCACCCAGCGACTCCGCGAGGTCGGGAACGACCTCCAGACCTTCCTTGCCGGCGGCCGGCTTGAAGGTCGTGAGCGTACGGCCGTACAGGCGCGAGAAGTTGTTCACCCAGCCGTAGTAGGTGTTGCCCGGGTCCAGGGAGTCCGGCACGTCCGAGTGCTCAAGGGTGACGGTGCCCCCCTTCTTGTCGGACTTGTTGACGATCGACGTCAGTCCGGCGTCGATGCCGGCGCCGTTGCTCTTCTTGTCGTCCTTGCTGTCCGAGCCGCCGCACGCCGACGCGCTGAGCGCCAGCACGATGGCTGTCGCCAGGACAGCTGTCGCTTTCTTGGTCTTCATCCTGAGGAAAGCCCCTCTATCAATGGATACGGCACGGAGCTCAAGGTCGGCCGCTGTGGATGGTGCTGGGTGCTGCGTGGTGGTTACTTGCTGCGGGGGTCGAGTGCGTCACGCAGCCCGTCACCCAGCAGGTTGAATGCCAGCACGGTGATGAAGATCGCCATGCCGGGCACGAACATGTAGTGCAGATCGACCTCGTACAGGTCCACCGCGGTGGTGAGCATGCCGCCCCACGAGGCCTGCGGCGGGGCGATGCCCACTCCGAGGAAGCTCAGACCGGCCTCGAAGAGGATGTTGGTGGGGATCAGCAGCGTCGAGTAGACGAGGATCGGCGCCACGAGGTTCGGCAGCAGTTCCCGGAAGAGGATGAACGGCCCTCTGGCGCCCAGACTCCGGGACGCGTCGACGAACTCGCGGCGGCGCAGGCTCATCGTCTGAGCGCGCACGATCCGCCCCATGTAGGGCCAGTTGAAGAAGCCGATCACGAAGATCAGCACACCGATCCGCAGGGGAAGTCCGCTGAGCCCGAAGGCGCCGTCCTGGAGGGCGGCGGAGATCGAGATCGCGAAGAGCAGCAGCGGGAAGGCGAGGAAGGTGTCCATCAGCCGGCTGACGACGGCGTCGACCCAGCCTCCGTAGTAACCGGCGATGACGCCGAGGAGGGTGCCGATCGCCACGGAGAGCAGGGTGGCTCCGGCGGCGACGAGGAGCGAGACCCAGGAGCCCTCGATGATGCGGGCGAGGAGGTCGCGGCCGAGACCGGGCTCCACACCGAGCGGGTGGTCCCAACTCGTGCCGCCCCAGGCGCCCTTGGGTGCGAGGAGCTGCGGGTCCACCAGGTCCTGGTTCAGCGCGTTGGGGTCGAGACCGAAGACGGCCTGGATCGGCTTGGCCAGGATCGCGAGGAGCACCAGGAGGATGACAACGATGCCGCCCGCCACGGCGGCCTTGTCGCGCTTGAAGCGCGTCCAGGCTATTCGGCCGAGCGAACGTCCTTCGATCTGGCTCTGCTTGGCGCCCGTGAGCACTGCCTCCGGCCGCACTTCGGCAGCCGACTTGGTGGTCTCGATCGGTGCGGTCACAACGTCTTCGACCCCTCCTGGCCGGCGGTCGCCGGCCCCGTACCCGCCGTTGTAACGGCCTGTCTCGCATCAGTTGGCGCACACATCGGTGCCGTTGTCGCGGAAGCGTCCCGTCAAGGGCTTCCCGGCGAGCGATGCCGGACTGCTCGCACGGAGGACCGACGGTCCCCGCTGCGGGGAGTCTTCATGTCCGTAGTGATCACCCGCCAGAGGGCAAGGGGAATGTTTGCTCAAACGTGATGGAGTCAGACACCCGCCGTTATCCGGACGTTGTGATCGCCTGAGCGGAACGGAGGGCCGTTTTCGCTACGTTTCGGTACGGCTCGCGATGTCCGGGGATCGTACCGCCACGGGCGCCCCGTACTGGTCAGTACCGCTCGATGCGCCCGGGGAGGCGGGTCAGTAGGCGCGCGGCGCGGCCGGCGGGTAGCCGTAACCGGACGCGGCCTGCGGCGCCCCGTGGGCCTCCCGGTCGTAGAACGGCCGCGAGTTGGCCCGCAGCCACATCGTGACCGGGTCGTACTCGTCGGACATCGCGACGGTCGACACCGGCAGCCCTTCGGGGACCGCGCCGATCGACTGCCGCATCATCGCGTGCACCGCGTCGACGGACGCCGGGCTCGTGTCGTACAGATCCAGGCCGATGGTGAGATACGGCGCGCCCAGCGCGGGGTGGACCCACGCGCGGCGCAACGACCGTACGGCGGGGGTGCGGTGGGCGTTCTGTGTGAGCAGCGCGTAGAACTGCGGGATCTCCACGGCCGGTTCGGACAGCCGCAGCGGTCCGGCCGGCATCCGGTCGAGACCGGTGGCGATCCGGCGCAGATCGAGCCACGGGATGCCGACGCCGCCGCCCGGGGCGTGCGGGTTCAGCCAGATTCCCCAGCGTTCGGGGTAGAGGGCGCGGGCGATGTCGCGGCCGGCCACCACCTCGTGCGCGCGGTTCCAGCCACTGACGGACAGTTCCTGGGCGGAGGTGACGCAGGGCGCGTAACCGAGGCCGTCGACCTCCATGTTCCCGTACTGCGCGTCGGGCGAGCCCGCGCGGCCGTGCCAGAGCAGCATCCACACCTGGCCCGCCGTGCCGTCGGCGAGTGCCTGGAGCAGCGCCTCGTAGGCGTCGTAGCGTCCTGGCGTCACCTGGCGCAGCATGTGCTCGACCTGCCCCGTCGCCGCGGTGCCTGACGCGCTCACTCTTGGTCCCGCCCCTCGTCGATCCACTCTTCGCCACCGGCCTCCCCCGCTTCGGGCCGGTACCGGCCAGGCCATCAAACCAGCTTAGACCGGCGGGTCATGGCCGGATCCTGGGTCGGTCCACGACGGCGTGTTACGCCGGCGGCCCGGCCGGCCGCTGGTAGAAGGGCCGCACCCGCTCCAGCATCCAGGTGCCGACCGGGTCCTGGGTGGCGTCCAGCAGAACGAGATTGACCGGCCAGCCGACCTGGACCCGGCCGAGCGCCCTGCCGAGCGCGTCCATCGGCGCGTTGCGTTCGGCGGCCTCCCAGGAGGAGAGCCGCACGCCGACGAAGAGCACCGGGGACTCGCCCTCGATGCTCGCCAGACCGCGGCGCGCGGTGAGGACGACGCCGGACGCCTCGAACTCCTCGGCCGCCGCGTTGAGGAAGTCGACGGGGTCCTCCTGCCAGTCGGGCTCGAAGAGCCGCACCCGCCCGCCGCTCGCGGGGCCGTCCAGCGGCGTACGGCCCACCCGGCACAGCTCCGCGACGGCGAGCGGCGGCAGCGGCGCGCCGACCATGCCGCCGGGGTTCACGGCGATACCGAGGCGCGGCGGCAGACCGCGGGCGAACTCGCGGGCCGGGGCGACGGTGAAGGGCATGTGGGCCCCGACGCACTGGAGGAACTGCTGCTCGGAGCTGAAGACGGGGACGTACGGCGCGCCCTCGATCTCCATGGTCGGCAGATCGAGTCCGGGGCTGTCGGGTCCGCCGCCGTTGGGCAGCGGCACCCAGACCTGGCTGCGGCCGAGCACCTCGACGAGCCGCCCACCGGCCGACGCGTTCCCGAGCGAGGCGGCGAGCACCTCTTCCAACTCGTTGCCCGGCCATGCTGTGTTCACTGAACTCTCTCCCGCTTGTCCGCCCGTGCGTGCTGTCCGCCGCGGAAACCCTAGCGCCGGTGGGTGGTGTGTCCTCAATCGCCGGACGGGGCCGCTCATGCGGCCCGTCCGGCGATTGAGGGCAGGCGTCGGCCCGGCCCGGCCGGCGCCGGATTCGGTCACGGGAAGTCGATCGCGAGCAGCGCGCCCG
This sequence comes from Streptomyces sp. NBC_01508, assembly GCF_045040315.1. Taxonomy (NCBI): domain Bacteria; kingdom Bacillati; phylum Actinomycetota; class Actinomycetes; order Kitasatosporales; family Streptomycetaceae; genus Streptomyces; species Streptomyces sp. NBC_01508. The sequence continues at coordinate 2,251,156 of NZ_CP109419.1, forward strand.
CCGCGTCGCGGTCCAGCAGGACCGCCGACGCGCAGCCCGCCGGGAGCCGCCCCTCCTCCGCGTCCGCGACAAGCCGGCCCACCGCGCGCCGGTGGCGCGCGAAGGCGTAGCCGGACACCCCGCGCCCGCGCTCACGCTGGCCCGCGCGGGCGGTCTTCGGGGTCACGTCGAGCAGCACGAGATGGAGCCGTCTGCCGCGCCTGCGCGCCTCGCGCGCCAGCCAGCGCCGTACCCACGCCTGGGTGCCGCAGTCGTGCACGACGACGCTCTCGCCGGAGCGCAGCGCACGCCGCAGCCCGGCGTAGTGCGCGAGGCGTACGAGGGGCCGGTAGACGGCGTACGGCAGCCGCGCGGGCAGCCGGCGCGCCCAGCGGTCGCGGGTGTCCTGCGAGTCGATCCCCCGGCCGGCGGCGGCCCGGCCGATCAGTGTGGACTTCCCGCTGCCCGGCAGGCCGGAGACGACGACCAGGTCGCCGTCGCCGAACGCCAGGCGCCGGGGCCCCCGGCTCGCCCGTTCCCGCAGGTCGCGGATGACCGGCGGGACCGCCGCCAGGGCCTGGCGGGGGACCGCTGCCGGCCGGGCGGGCACCCCCGCGGTGGTCGCGTACGCACCTGCGCGGGACCGCTGCAACGTCATCGCCCTCCCCCTGTCGGGTCCATCGCCGTAGCCGATGACCCTCACCCATGAAGTGTAAAGAACCGGTAATACGGCACAAGCGTTTTGCTGATCACGGCCCTGTCGGCCCGTCCGGGAGGCCGGGGGGACCTCTCCACCGCCCTCCCTCCCCACGGAGGCCGACGCGTGCGATGATGTGCGCGCCAACTCCATACCGGCCGTTCGAGTCCGCGCGGGAGAGTCCTGGTCACCATGGGTGCCGGGCGCCGAAGGAGCAAGTTCCTCCCTTGAATCTCTCAGGCCCAGTACCGCGCGGACGAGGCAGATCTGAAAAGCGAATCGCCGTCAGGCGGTTCCACCCAAGGTGCAAGTCACGACCTCCGTATGCGTGTGTGTACGTACGGTCGTGATGAACCTCTCAGGTTCCGATGACAGATGGGGAGGATTGTCCTCTCTGTCATGCCCTGGGAGCCACACCTATGAGCAATACGTCTCACACCCCCGCCCCCGAAGCGGCCGGTCCCGACGCCCCGCGCCGTACCGCGCTCGACGCCACGCACCGCTCGCTGGGCGCCACGATGACCGACTTCGCCGGCTGGGACATGCCGCTGCGCTACGCCGGCGAGCGCGCGGAACACCTCGCCGTCCGTACGAAGGCCGGGCTCTTCGACCTCTCCCACATGGGTGAGATCACCGTCACCGGCACGCAGGCGGCCGAGGCGCTGGACTACGCGCTGGTCGGCAACATCGGCTCCCTCGCCGTGGGCCGCGCCCGCTACACCATGATCTGCCAGGAGGACGGCGGGATCCTGGACGACCTGATCGTGTACCGCCTCGACACCCACGGCGCCCCCGAGTTCATGGTCGTGGCGAACGCGTCCAACGCCCAGGTGGTGCTGGACGAGCTGACCGGCCGCGCCGCGGACTTCGACGTCGAGGTGCGCGACGACCGCGACGCGTACGCGCTGCTCGCCGTCCAGGGCCCGGAGTCGCCCGGCATCCTCGGCTCGCTGACCGACGCCGATCTGGCCGGGCTCAAGTACTACGCCGGGCTGCCCGGCACCGTCGCCGGGGTGCCCGCGCTGATCGCCCGTACCGGCTACACGGGTGAGGACGGCTTCGAGCTGTTCGTGGCGCCCCGGTACGCGGAAGGGCTGTGGCGGGCCCTGATGACCGCGGGCGCGTCCGCCGGACTCGTACCGGCCGGGCTCTCGTGCCGCGACACTCTCCGTATGGAGGCGGGGATGCCGCTGTACGGGCAGGAGCTGACCACCGGTCTCACGCCCTTCGACGCGGGTCTCGGCAGGGTCGTCAAGTTCGAGAAGGAGGGCTACTTCGTGGGCCGTACGGCGCTGGAGGCGGCGGCCGGGCGCGCCGAGAGCGCGCCGCCGCGCAAGCTGGTCGGGCTGATCGCCGAGGGCCGCCGGGTGCCGCGCGCCGGGTACCCGGTGGTGGCCGGCGGTCAGGTGGTGGGTCAGGTCACCTCGGGCGCGCCGTCGCCGACGCTGGGCCGGCCGATCGCCATGGCCTATGTGGACGCGTCGCACGCCGCGGCGGGCACGGCGGGCGTCGGGGTCGACATCCGGGGCTCGATCGAGCCGTACGACGTCGTCGCGCTGCCCTTCTACAAGCGGCGGAAGTAACTCCCCGGTACCGCGCAGGTACCGCGTCCGTATCTCACTGGGCAAGACACGTGTTCACCACCACTCCCCCGCGTACAGGAGAATTCACGACATGAGCAACCCCCAGCAGCTGCGCTACAGCAAGGAGCACGAGTGGCTGTCGACCACCGATGACGGTGTGTCGACGGTCGGCATCACGGAGTACGCGGCGAACGCCCTCGGCGACGTCGTGTACGCCCAGCTCCCCGCGGTCGGTGACACGGTGACCGCGGGCGAGACCTGCGGCGAGCTGGAGTCGACCAAGTCGGTCAGCGACCTGTACTCCCCCGTGACGGGTGAGGTCATCGAGGCGAATCAGGACGTCGTGGACGACCCCTCGCTGGTGAACTCCGCACCCTTCGAGGGCGGCTGGCTGTTCAAGGTACGCGTCGCGGAGGAGCCGAAGGACCTGCTCTCCGCCGACGAGTACACCGAATTCTCCGGCAACTGACACCCCAGGGACTGTGATGTCTTCGAAGTCGCTCCTCAACTCCTCTCTCCACGAGCTCGACCCCGACGTCGCCGCCGCCGTCGACGCCGAACTCCACCGCCAGCAGTCGACGCTCGAAATGATCGCGTCGGAGAACTTCGCCCCGGTCGCCGTCATGGAGGCGCAGGGCTCCGTCCTCACCAACAAGTACGCCGAGGGCTATCCGGGCCGCCGCTACTACGGCGGCTGTGAGCACGTCGACGTGATCGAGAACATCGCGATCGACCGTGTGAAGGCGCTGTTCGGCGCCGAGCACGCCAACGTGCAGCCGCACTCCGGCGCGCAGGCCAACGCCGCGGCGATGTTCGCGCTGCTGAAGCCCGGCGACACGATCATGGGCCTGAACCTCGCCCACGGCGGTCATCTGACGCACGGCATGAAGATCAACTTCTCCGGCAAGCTCTACAACGTGGTCGCCTACCACGTCGACGAGGAGACCGGTCAGGTCGACATGGCCGAGGTCGAGCGCCTGGCCAAGGAGTCGCGCCCGAAGCTCATCGTGGCCGGCTGGTCCGCGTACCCGCGTCAGCTCGACTTCGCCGCGTTCCGACGGATCGCCGACGAGGTCGACGCCTATCTGATGGTCGACATGGCGCACTTCGCCGGTCTGGTGGCGGCGGGGCTGCACCCCAGCCCGGTGCCGCACGCGCATGTCGTCACCACGACCACGCACAAGACCCTGGGCGGTCCGCGCGGTGGCGTGATCCTGTCCACGCGGGAGCTGGCCAAGAAGATCAACTCGGCGGTCTTCCCCGGGCAGCAGGGCGGTCCGCTGGAGCATGTCATCGCGGCGAAGGCGGTGTCCTTCAAGGTCGCGGCGACCGAGGAGTTCAAGCAGCGCCAGCAGCTCACGCTGGACGGCGCCCGCATCCTCGCCGAGCGCCTGGTCCAGGACGACGTCACGAAGGTCGGCGTCTCGGTCCTGTCCGGCGGTACGGACGTGCACCTGGTCCTGGTCGACCTGCGGAACTCGGAGCTGGACGGCCAGCAGGCCGAGGACCGGCTCCACGAGATCGGCATCACGGTCAACCGCAACGCCGTCCCGAACGACCCGCGCCCCCCGATGGTCACGTCCGGTCTGCGGATCGGCACCCCGGCGCTGGCCACCCGCGGTTTCACCACCGAGGACTTCACCGAGGTCGCGGACGTCATCGCGGCGGCGCTGAAGCCCGAGTTCGACCGTGACGCCCTGGCGGCGCGCGTGACGGCGCTGGCGGCGAAGCACCCGCTGTACCCCGGCCTGTAGGCCGTGCCAGGGGGCACCGCGCGCACCCGACCGGCGCGTGCGGTGCCCCGTACCGCCACACCTGACACCTGCGGTTTCCGCACCACCCCGGCAGACCCGCACCACCCCGGCAGACAACGGCGTCTACCACCAGTTAGGAGTCCCTCGTGGCCATCTCGGTCTTCGACCTGTTCTCGATCGGCATCGGCCCGTCCAGCTCCCACACGGTCGGCCCCATGCGCGCGGCCGGCCTCTTCGCCCGGCGGCTGAAGAACGAGGGCCTGATGGCCCACACCGCCTCCGTACGCGCCGAGCTGTTCGGCTCGCTCGGCGCCACCGGACACGGCCACGGCACGCCCAAGGCGGTGCTGCTGGGCCTCGCGGGCGAGTCGCCCCGTACGGTCGACATCGAGTCCGCCGACGCCCGGGTGGACGCGATCCGCACCGGCGGCCGGATCAGTCTGCTCGGGATGCACGAGATCGACTTCGACTTCGACGCGGACCTGATCCTGCACCGGCGCAAGGCGCTGCCGTACCACGCGAACGGCATGACGGTCTTCGCGTACGACGCCGACGGCTCCACCCTCCTGGAGAAGACGTACTACTCGGTCGGCGGCGGCTTCGTCGTGGACGAGGACGCCGTGGGCGAGGACCGCATCAAGCTGGACGACACGGTGCTGACGTACCGTTTCCGCAGCGGTGACGAACTGCTGCGACTGGCCCGCGAGACCGGGCTCTCGATCTCCGCGCTGATGATGGAGAACGAGAAGGCGTGGCGCACGGAGACCGAGATCCGCGAGGGCCTGCTGGAGATCTGGCACGCCATGCGGGCGTGCGTGGCGCGCGGCATGGCGCGCGAGGGCATCCTGCCCGGCGGCCTCAAGGTCCGCCGCCGCGCGGCGAATTCGGCCCGGCAACTGCGCGCCGAGGGCGACCCGGCGGCCCGCGCGATGGAGTGGATCACCCTCTACGCGATGGCGGTCAACGAGGAGAACGCGGCGGGCGGGCGGGTCGTCACCGCCCCCACCAACGGCGCGGCGGGCATCATCCCGGCCGTTCTGCACTACTACCTGAACTTCGCCGCGGCCGGCCACACGGACGCCGAGAAGGACGACGACATCGTCCGCTTCCTGCTCGCGGCGGGCGCGATCGGCATGCTCTTCAAGGAGAACGCCTCCATCTCGGGCGCCGAGGTCGGCTGCCAGGGCGAGGTCGGCTCGGCCTGCTCGATGGCGGCGGGCGCCCTCGCGGAGGTACTGGGCGGCAGCCCCGAACAGGTCGAGAACGCCGCCGAGATCGGCATGGAACACAACCTCGGCCTGACCTGCGACCCGGTCGGTGGCCTCGTACAGATCCCGTGCATCGAGCGCAACGGCATGGCGGCGGTCAAGGCGGTGACGGCGGCGAAGATGGCGCTGCGGGGCGACGGCAGCCACAAGGTGTCCCTGGACAAGGTCATCAAGACGATGAAGGAGACCGGCGCGGACATGTCGGTCAAGTACAAGGAGACCGCGCGGGGCGGGCTCGCGGTGAACATCATCGAGTGCTGACGGGGCCAGGTCCGGACGCCGGAGGCGGACCCGGCCCCGGACGCGGACGCGGGCTGCGCGCCGGGTCAGGCCAGCGGCCCGCAGGCGATCAGCAGGGGCAGCAGCGGTGCGGCGGCCGAGGCTAGGACGACGGCCGGTGCCGTCGCGCGGCGGGGCTTCGGGGGCGGGTCGAGGACACGGCGGATCCGGATGAGCGAGCCCGAGCCGCCCGCTCCCATCGCGAGACGCGGGGTCTGTCCGGCCGCGACCTCGTACATGGCCGCGGCGAGCACCTCGCGCGGGTGGCCGCGCAGCGCCCGGTCGTCCGCCGCCATCTCCAGCAGGAGCGCCGTCTGCTCCTTGGCCAGCCGGGCGAGCGGAAGGCCGGGAAAGGCGCGGGCGAAGGCCTCCGCGGCGGCGTGCACCAGGTGGTGGTGCCCCGCGATATGGGCGTGCTCGTGTGCCAGTACGGCGCGCAGTTGGCCGTCGGACAGGGCCCGCAGCGCGGCGCTGGTGATGACGATGCGCGGGGCACGGCCGGGCAGGCAGTAGACGGCCGGCACCGCGTGGTCCACGACCGTGGCGCCGTACCGGGGCGCGGGGCTGCCGACCAGGGTGAGCATGTCGCGCTGACGGCGCCGGGCTCGGTGCGTACGCCAGGAGATCCGCACCAGGCAGAGCGCAGGGAGCAGCACGAGAGCCGCCGGGAGCAGGACCGCCGCGAGGTCGCCGGGGGTCGGCGGCGTGTCCCGCGCCGGGCCGCCCGTCATCAGGCCGCAGGCGGTGAGCAGCCCGACGAGGCCGTCGTGCACGTGCGGTTCGGAGAGCAGCAGGTGGTAGCAGGCCAGGGCGCCGGAGACGACGAACGTCGCGGCCAGGGCGAGCCAGGCGGTGATCGCGGCGGTCGGGGCGCGGTGGAGCCAGCTCGCCCGTACGAGGAGGTACGGGGCCGCGGTCCCGATCAGGAGGGTGTAGCCGGCCAGTACGGCGGCCGTGGTCACGGCGTGCCTTTCCGGCGCTTCGCCACCCGAAGGGCTTCGCGCAGCGCGTCGGCCTCGCCCGGTGAGATCTGCTCCACGAAGCTGAGGAGGGCGCCCGCCGGGTCCGGGTTGCCGCCGAGCGCCTCCTGCATGAGGGCCGCGGTGTACTGCTGGCGCGTGCAGGTCGGCTCGTACAGCCAGGCCCGCCCCTCCTTCTCGCGTCGGAGCATGCCCTTGCGGTACAGGATGTCGGCCACGGTCTTGACGGTGCTGTAGGCGATGGGCCGCTGTGTGTTGATGTCCGTGAGCACGTCGCGAGCGGTCGTGGGGCGTCCCCAGGACCACAGGCGGTGCATGATCTCCGCCTCCAGCTCTCCCAGTTGACGCAAACCCCGCTCCTCTCACCCCGGCCTTGAGGCCGTACGGCCCTGTGTCGTCAGTGACCGCGACCGCCCATCCTATGTCTCCCTTACCTCCTCACGTTGTCACTAAACTGCTTAGCAGTTAGGCTCTGGCTTCGCCCTTCGCGGCGGTCGGCCGCCGAATCGCGGTGGCGGGCGGAGGAAGCAGAAGGAGTTCATCCCGTGGCGTCCCACCGCCGTCCTCAGCAGCAGAAACGTGCGTATCCGACCGTGTTCGCCGCCACGGCGGCGGCTCTGGCGATCTCCGCGCAGTCCGCGCAGGCCGACCCCCTGCCCGACCCCACGAAGAAGGGCGTCAAGGCACAGGTCGACCGGCTCTACGAACAAGCTACGCAGGCGACGGAGACGTACAACGGGGCGAAGGAGAAGCAGAAGACTCTGCGGAAGCAGGCCGACACACTCCAGGACAGCGTGGCTCGCGGCCAGGAGGAGCTGAACTCGCTCCGGAGCAGCCTGGGGTCGGTGGCGAGCGCGCAGTACCGGGGCGGCGGCCTCGATCCCTCCCTCCAACTGCTCCTGTCCTCCGAACCGGACGACTACCTGGGCAAGGCGTCGAACCTGGAGCGGGTGAGCAGTCGGCAGGCCGGCGTCATGCGCCAGGCCCAGGCCAAGCAGCGCTCCCTCGACCAGCAGCGCCGCCAGGCCACCGCGAAACTCGGGGAACTGGCCGACAGCCGGGCGGAGTTGGCCGCCAAGAAGCGTCTGATCCAGGGCAAACTCGCCGAGGCACAGCGGCTCCTCAACACCCTGTCGGCCGAGGAGCGGGCGAAGATGGCCGAGGAGGAGCAGCGCGCGGACCGGAGCAGTGAGCGGGTCGACCTGGGCAACGAGGCCAGCGCCTCGTCGCGCGGCGCCGCCGCGTTCAGCGCCGCGAAGAGCCGGGTGGGCATGCCGTACGTGTGGAGCGCGTCCGGCCCGAACTCGTTCGACTGCTCGGGGCTGACCTCGTGGGCCTTCAAGCAGGCGGGGATCTCCATACCCCGGACGTCGCAGCAGCAGGCCGAGGTCGGCACACGGATCAACTCCCTCGGCGACCTGCGGCCGGGCGATCTCATCATCATGCGCACCGACTTGAGCCATGTCGGCTTCTACGCCGGCAACGGCCAGATCCTGCACGCCCCGAAGCCGGGAGCCAATGTGCGCTACGAGTCCATCGCGCGCAGCGGCATGCCGTTCATGTGGGGCGTACGGCTCTAGGGCGTGTTGCGAAAGTAGCGCCGTCCGCCCGAAGGGCGGGGCCGACGGCGTCTGGTGCGTGCGATCGCAAGGCGGAGGATCGTTCTCGTACTGGACGTACTTGGATGATTCCGACAACGCGGCGAGTGCGCGTGCCAGGCGTCGTCGGCCAGGCGGGACTTTCGAAACACGCCCTAGAGCCGAGCGGGAGGGGAGAGCCGTGATGGACGCCAGCGGGTACGGACGGGTGGGGAGCGCCGTGGCGCGCCTCCTGCTGGTCGTCGTGGTCGCGCTCGGCGTGTTCGCCATGCATACGGTCGGACATCCCGACGAGGCGTACGGCGCGACGGCGGGTCCGGGAGCGGGAGCGGGCTCGATGGCCCACGCCTCCGCCGAACCGGCTCCGCCACCGGACAAGGCCCTCCCCCACCCGGCCCCGGCGGACGGGCCGTTCGTGGGCCTGGACGGCATGGGCATGGACATGGCCTCGCTGTGCGTGGCGGTGCTCACCACCTGGGCCTTCGTGACGCTCCTGCTGTCGGCGCTCGCCCGGCGGCCGGGACGGCTCACCGACCGGCTCGCGGGCGGTTCCGTCACGCCGAGGTCCAACTCCCCGCCCCGTACCCCGGAGTTGACGCTGCTGTCAGTCCTGCGGATATAGGCCGAACCGTCCTCACGGACCCGAAGCCGCGTACGACACATCCGTAAGACCGACCACACAAGGTGTACCGACATGAGCTCCATCAAGCACGCCGCCCGCCGCTCCCTGAAGCGCCGCCTCGCGGTCGCGGGCGCGATCACCGCCACGGCCCTGCTGCTCGCCGCGTGCGGCAGCGACGACATGGACGGCATGAACCACCGGAGCGAACCCTCCCCCACCGCCTCCAAGAAGGCCGGCGACGGCGCCGACCCGGCACCGGGCGCGTTCAACGACGCGGACGTCGCCTTCGCCCAGGGGATGATCCCGCACCACCAGCAGGCCGTTGAGATGTCCGAACTGGCCGACGGCCGCGCCTCCGACGCGGAGATCACGGCCCTGGCCGCGGAGATCGAGAAGGCGCAGGACCCGGAGATCACGACCATGCGTTCCTGGCTCACGGCGTGGGGCGAGCCGGAGTCGGCCGACGGGAGCATGCCCGGCATGGACCACGGCTCGGGCGGCGGGAGCGGCGAGGACGGCGGGAGCGGCGCGGCCGGGATGATGTCCGACCAGGACATGCGGGACCTGACCACCGCCAAGGGCGCCGACTTCGACAAGAAGTTCGCGCGGCTGATGATCGCCCACCACGACGGGGCGGTCGCCATGGCCCAGGACGAGCGGAAGAACGGCGAGAACGCCACGGCCAAGAAGCTCGCGGCCGACGTGATCAAGGCGCAGACGGCCGAGATCGAGCAGCTGAACACGATCCTCGACCGGCTCTGATCCGTCCGTACGGACGCCACTCCCCTCCGGGATATCACCCAGATACCCCGGAGGGGCATATCGTGCGCGGTGTCGGGCCGCGCTGTGGCCTCCCTACGGAAGCGGAGAGAGGTCGAGATCCATGGACCACACGGACCACACGGACCACGCGGGGCACATGTCGGCCGACGAGGCCGACGCGGGCGGCGAGGCCGACGCGGGCCACGCGGGCGGCGCGTCCTGGAGCATGGCGGTCAAGGCGACGCTGCACTGCCTGACCGGGTGTGCCATCGGCGAGATCCTCGGCATGGTCATCGGCACCGCCCTGCTGTGGGGCAATGTGCCCACCATGGCCCTGGCGATCTTCCTGGCCTTCGTCTTCGGCTACTCGTTCACCCTGTTCGCGGTCCGCAGGGCCGGCGTCGACTGGAAGTCCGCCATCAAGATCGCGCTGGCCGCCGACACCCTGTCCATCGCCGTCATGGAGATCGTCGACAACAGCATCATCGCCCTCACCCCCGGAGCGCTGGACGCGCATCTGTCCGACGGGCTGTTCTGGTACGCGCTCCTCGGCGGATTCGCCGTCGCGTTCCTGATCACCACGCCGGTCAACAAGTGGATGATCGGCCGCGGCAAGGGCCACGCCGTCGTCCACTCCCTCCACTGATCCCCCGCCTGCCCGGTCCCCGTCAGCGGGGGACGTGCCACAGGAACACACAGCCGAAGGCGAGCAGAGCGGTGAGGCTCGCGCACAACAGCCGCCGCCTCAGCAGCTCGTACCGCGCCGTGTACTCCGCCCTCAGCTCACCCGCCCGCGCCACCACCGCCTCCAGCGCCCGGCGGGACATGGCGATGTGGTCCTGCGTGTAGAGGCTGACGACTTCCTCGTGCTGCGCGCTGGTCAGCCACGGCATGCGGTCGGCGAAGACAGCGGCGTGCGTACGGGCCTCCCGTACCCGGCTCTGGGCCAACAGATAGCCCTCCAACTGCTGGATACCGGAGGCGGCTTCGCCCGACGACGGTGCGGACTCGCCGGTCACGACCGGCCCTTGTCGTCCCCCAGTGGAGCGACGGCGCCCGCCTCGGGGTCCGCGGCGTCCCGCCGGCCCGCGCTGTGCGCGTCCTCAAGAGCCATGACCTCCGGGTGGTGCAGGTCGAAGGCCGGGGATTCGGAGCGGATCCGCGGCAGGGTGAGGAAGTTGTGCCGGGGCGGCGGGCACGATGTCGCCCATTCGAGTGACCGGCCGTAGCCCCAGGGGTCGTCCACCTCGATCTTCTTCCCGTACTTGGCGGTCTTCCAGACGTTGTAGAAGAACGGCAGCATCGACATGCCGAGCAGGAACGAGCTGATCGTGGAGATGGTGTTCAGCGCGGTGAATCCGTCGGCGGCCAGGTAGTCCGCGTAGCGACGCGGCATGCCTTCCGCACCGAGCCAGTGCTGGACCAGGAACGTGCCGTGGAAGCCGACGAACAGGGTCCAGAAGGTGATCTTCCCGAGCCGTTCGTCGAGCATCTTGCCGGTCATCTTCGGCCACCAGAAGTGGAAGCCGGCGAACATCGCGAACACCACCGTGCCGAAGACGACGTAATGGAAGTGCGCGACGACGAAGTACGAGTCGGAGACATGGAAGTCCATCGGCGGCGACGCCAGGATCACACCCGTCAGACCACCGAAAAGGAACGTGACCAGGAAGCCAACCGACCACAGCATCGGTGTCTCGAAGGACAGCGAGCCCTTCCACATCGTGCCGATCCAGTTGAAGAACTTCACCCCGGTCGGCACCGCGATGAGGAACGTCATGAACGAGAAGAACGGCAGCAGCACCGCGCCGGTGACGAACATGTGGTGCGCCCACACCGTCACCGACAGACCGGCGATGGCGATCGTCGCGCCGACCAGACCGATGTAGCCGAAGATCGGTTTGCGGCTGAAGACCGGGATGATCTCGGAGACGATGCCGAAGAACGGCAGGGCGATGATGTACACCTCCGGATGCCCGAAGAACCAGAACAGGTGTTGCCACAGCAACGCGCCGCCGTTGGCGGCGTCGAAGATGTGCGCACCGAATTTCCGGTCGGCCTCCAGCGCGAGCAACGCACCGGCCAGGACGGGGAAGGCGAGCAGGACCAGTACGGCGGTCAGCAGCACGTTCCAGCAGAAGATCGGCATCCGGAACATCGTCATGCCGGGCGCGCGCATGCAGACGATGGTGGTGATGAAGTTGACCGAACCCAGAATGGTCCCGAAGCCGGAGAAGGCCAGACCCATGATCCACAGGTCGGCGCCGACGCTCGGCGAACGGACCGGGTCCGACAGCGGGGAGTACGCGGTCCAGCCGAAGTCCGCGGCGCCCTGCGGCGTGATGAAGCCGGCCACGGCGATGAGCGAGCCGAACAGGTAGAGCCAGTAGGCGAACATGTTCAGCCGCGGGAACGCCACATCCGGCGCGCCGATCTGGAGCGGCATGATCCAGTTGGTGAATCCGGCGAACAGCGGCGTCGCGAACATCAGCAGCATGATCGTGCCGTGCATCGTGAACGCCTGGTTGAACTGCTCGTTCGACACGATCTGCGTGCCGGGACGCGCCAGCTCGGCGCGCATGACCAGTGCCATCACTCCGCCGATCACGAAGAACGCGAATGACGTGATCAGGTAGAGCGTGCCGATGGTCTTGTGGTCCGTGGTGGTCAGCCACTTGATGACGACGGAGCCGGGCCGCTTGCGCCGTACCGGCAGCTCGTTCGCGTACGAGTCGTCGTCGCTCTCCTGCGAGGCGCCGACCTCAAACCCGGGCTGTGCTGCCACACCAACTCCAGTTCAGTCACCGACCGCCGACGCGAACCCACGCATGCCGGCAGGGCAAACCCAGACAGAAAAAGATGATTACGCCCGCAATGTATGGCATGCCGGTTGCGGAGACTCACACAGAAGCGGGCAGCGGGCACGGGTTCACACGTTCGTGGGGCATGGGGGCGCTCACCTCGACCACGCACGCAGAATGATCTTCTTTTACGGCTTCTGACCGGATCGCGGGACGCACGGAGCCCCAGGACCGCGAGGCCTGGGGCTGATGATCCGTGTCGGGGCGGCGATGCCGGCGCCTTCGCGTGCGCGGCTCGGCGCGCACGCGCCAACGGCGCCGCGCGGCCGGTCGGCACGCCGGTACGGCTGTACAGCGGCCACACGCGTCACGCGCTACGTGGCAGCCGTACCGGCGCGCGCCGGTGTCCGGTCGGTCAGGCTTCCAGCCGCACCGGCAGCGTGGCCGAGCTGTTGGAGAAGAGCGAGGGTACGGGGATCAGGCCGGCCGGGTCGACGGCCAGCGCCAGCTCCGGATACCTCTTGAACACCGCCGGGATGGCCAGCGCCGCTTCGAGCCTGGCCAGCGGGGCGCCGAGACAGAAGTGCGGGCCGTGGCTGAACGCCAGGTGCTTGCGCTGCTCCCGGGTGATGTCGAACGCGTCGGCGGCCTCGCCGTGTTGGGCCCTGTCGCGGCCGACGGCGCTGTACGGGGCCATGATCGCCTCGCCCTTGGGGATACGTACGCCCGCGATCTCGACGTCCTCAAGGGGGTAGCGGAAGGGGAAGTTGCCGATCGGCGCGTCCCAGCGCAGGGTCTCCTCGACCACGGCCGCCCAGACCGCCTCGTCGCCGCGCTCGGCGAGGGCCCGCTGGTCGGGGTGGGTGAGCAGGGCGCGTACCGCGTTGGTGATCAGGCCGAGGGTGGTCTCCTGACCGGCGGAGAGCATCAGCAGCAGCGTGCCGACCAGTTCCTCCTCGCTGAGCGAGTCGGGGTCCTCGTCGCGGGCCGCGATGAGCGCGCTGGTCAGGTCGCCGCCGGGATTCTTGCGGCAGGTGTCGACCACCCGGGCGAGCAGCTGGTACTGCTCGATCTGACTGGCCGTCACCTCCTCCGGAGCCAGGTCGGAGCGGAAGATGTTGTCCATCAACTCCTTGAGCCGGGGCCGCTCGTGCTCGGGCACGCCGAACAGTTCGCAGATCACCCGCATGGGCACCGGGTGGGCGAAGTGGCGCCGGAGGTCGACGCTGCCGTCGGCGTCCGCGTGCGAAGGGAGCGCGTCCAGCAGCTCGTTGACGATCTGCTCGATACGCGGGCGCAGCTCCTGGACCCGGCGGGGCGTGAAGGTCTGGGTGACCAACTTCCGCAGCCTGCGGTGTTCCTGGCCGTCCGAGGTGACCATGTTGGTGACCTTCACCATGCCGATGAGCGGCCAGCCGTCGGATATCTCGCCGCGCAGGATGGCGTTCCAGTTGCGCCAGTCCTTGCTGAAGCGCGGGTCGGCGATCATGTCGTTCAGCAGGGCGTGGTCGGTCACCGACCACGCCATGACGTCTCCGGGCAGTTTGATACGGACCACGGGGCCGAGTTCACGGAGCCGGGCCGCTTCGCCGTGGTGGTCGCTGCCGTGCGGGTCGAGGGTGACGACCGGTATCTCCGCCTCGGACGAGGCTGACACGTGCAAGGTCATGTTGCTTCTCCAGAACTCGGGCTGGTGTGTGCGGATCTCTGGGAAGTTCCGTCTGTCTTCGTGCTGTCCTCGCGCTGCCGTCGCGCTGTCTTCTGTGTTGCCCTCGCGCTGTCTTCGCGCCGTCTTCGCGCTGTATTCCGTGTGTGTTCAGGACACTGTGGACCGTCCCCGCCCGGTGCGGTTCAGAATCCGTGCGGCGGAGAACACCGCGGGGAGCGCGACGGGGACCCGCGTCCAGGGTGAGGGGCGCCAGGCCACCTCCTCGGCGGGGATGGCGAGCTTCATGTCCGGCAGCAGGTTCAACGCGGTGTTCACGGCCGTACGCGTGATGAGCCGTGCCGGTACCTGCGCCGGGCAGACGTGCGGTCCGGCCGAGAACGCGAGGTGGGCGCGGTTGCCCGACTCCTCGTCGCCGTCGTCGGCGCGGATCGCGGGGTCGTCGTTGGCGGCGGCGTGCCCGAGGATGAGGCAGTCGCCGCGCTGGATGAACCGGCCGCCCAACTCCGTGTCGTGCAGGGCGTATCGGGCCGGCATGTTGTTCATCGGCGGGTCCCGCCACAGGGCCTGGTCGAGCGCGTCGTCCACCCCGAGCCGGCCGCCGTGCAGCCGGGCGGCGAACCGCGGGTCGGTGAGCATCAGGCGCAGCGTGTGCGCGATCCAGGCGGTGACGGTCTCGTTGCCGGCGGAGATCATCACCACGATCGACTGAAGGCGCTCGGCCTCGTTGAGCAGGTTCGGGTGGTTGATGAAGACCGTCGTCATGTCGTCGGTCGGATTGCGCCGCCGCTCGCGCACCGTGTCGAGCAGGATCTGCTCGAAGTGCCTGTTGCCCGCCTGCGAGTCGTCGGCGCTGCCGAACAGCGCGATCAGCGCGTCCAGCAACTCCCGCCCCTCGATGGCGTCGAGGCCGAAGAGCGAGGCCAGCGAGAGCATCGGGACGATCGTGGCGTACTCGTTCACCAGATCCGCGCTGCCGCGCTCGGAGAACTTCGCGATCAGGTCGGTGCAGATCTCCTCGACGTGGCGGCGCACCCTGCGCTGGTCGATCTGGGCGATGCCGTCGTCCAGCGGTTTACGCAGCCGCCGGTGCTCCGGGCCGTCCGAGCCGATGACGCTGGCGCGCCAGCCCATCATGGGCAGCAGGCCGGAGTCGGCCGAGACGACGCCGTCGTACATATGGCGCCAGTTACGGCCGTCGCGGGAGTAGATCTGCTCCTGCCGGGTGATGGTCAGCAGCTCGCGGTAGCCCATCACGAGCCAGGCGGGGACGCCCGGTTCGAGCTCCACCTTGGCCACGTTGCCCCACTCCGCGCGGAGTTGGCGGTAGACGGCACGCGGATCGGGCGCGCTCACGGCGGCGGAGAGCGGAAGCAGCCCCGTACCGCCGCCGTGGGATTGGTGCGCCGGGCACTGCGGCGGGGGTACGGAACCCGACATGGGATCCGACGTGAAGTCGGACGGGAAGTCGGACGGGAAGTCGGACGCGGAGGCGGGCTGCGGGGCGGAACTCATGAGGTGGTCTCCGGGGTGCGTGCCGAGCCGGCCGACACATACTCGACGAGGCTGATCAGGGTGTCGACGGACGACACATGGTTGCGTGCGTCGCACACCACCACCGGCGTATCGGGCAACAGGTCGAGCGCGCCACGCAGTTCGTCCGCGCCGTACTGCTCGCTGTCGGGGAACTGGTTGACCGCGACCGCGAACGGCAGCCCGCGCAGCTCCAGTTGTTCGAGGACGTCGAAGCTGTCCTCCAGCCTGCGGGTGTCGACGATGACGAGGACGCCGAGCGCGCCCTCCGCCAGCCCCTCCCACAGATCCCAGAAGCGGCGCTGTCCCGGAGTCCCGAACAGGTAGAGGACGAGGCGGGAGTTGAGGGTGATACGGCCGAAGTCCATGGCGACGGTCGTCGTGGTCTTCGTATTCATTCCGGCCAGGTCGTCCACGCCGACGCTCGCCTGCGTCATGACCTCCTCGGTGCGCAGCGGTTCGATCTCGCTGACCGAACCGACCAGCGTGGTCTTGCCGACGCCGAACGCGCCCACGACGAGAATCTTGACGGCCTGCTGGACCGTGTCGGGCAGGTAGCGGTCAGCGGAGCCGACGGAGACCATCCAGTACCTCCTGGAGGAGTTGCGGGTCGGGCAGTGCGGCCTTGGGCACACCCGAACGGGCGGACAGATGGCCGCTGTCGACGAGATCGGACGCCAGTACCTTCACCAGGCTCACCGGCAGGTCGAGATGGGCGGCGGCCTCCACGACCGACAGCAGCCGCTCGCACATCCGCACCAGAGCGCGTTCTTCTCTGGTCGCCGAGACCGGCAGGGCGCGTGGCGGACTGATCGCCACGAGGAGCGTCTCGATGCTTATGGTGTTGCGGGTCGGCCGGGAGCGCCCTTTGGTGATCACGTACGGACGTAGTGCGCCGGTGTCGGCGCCGGAGTCGTACTCCTCTCCCCGCCCAGTCATACGGAGCCCTGCCGCGGCGGACTGCTCAGGTTGGCCGCACCGATCTTCATCACCTGCGCCTGCATCTGTCTGGCGACGAGCTTCGGGTCCACCACGGGTCCCGTCACGACGGCGAGATGGGCACCGTTGGCGCTGCGCATGAAGAGGAACCCGCCGTTGAACTCCACCATCTGCTGGTGTACGGCTCCGCCGTCCTCGCCGAACTCCCGGCCGAGACTGCGGCCGAGTGACTGGAGCCCGGAGCAACTGGCCGCCAGGCGCTCGGCGGAGTCGCGGTCCATGCCGTCCGAACTGGCCAGCAGCAGTCCGTCGGCGCTGAAGACGATCACGCACCGGACCCCTGGTACGACGGCGACCTCGGCGATCATCCAGCCGCGCTGCTCCGGGTTCTCCACGTAGCTCATACTCACGTCTGTCCTTCTGAGGGGAGGGGATTGGCGGAGTCCGCGGCTGTGTCCGCGGCCGTGGACTCGTCGGGGGACGGCCACGAGCGACCACCCTCGAAGAACTGCTCCATCCAGTCGCCGGCCTGCTCCGGTGAGCCCGGCGGGGTGACGGCGGACGGGGCGGGGGGCACCGCCGCGGAGCCGGAGGCGTACTCGTCGCGCCGCGACTGGCGCTGCGGGAGCCGCCGGCCGGTGCGCGGCGGGACGGGGGCGGTGGCCGGAGGGGGGATCACCGGCGCGGGGGCGGGAGTCGCGTCCTGTGCGGGGGCGGTCGGCGCGGTCGGGGCGGTCGGGGTGACCTGGGCGGTGGGGGCCGCTTCGGTGGGGGCGAGGGGGGCCTCGGGTGCTGTGGCCGGCGGCGCGGGGGCGGGCGCGGGCACCTCCGGGACCGGCTGTGTCGCGGGCAGCACCCGCCCGGCCGGCGTACCGGCGGGCGCGAGCGTTTCCAGTACGTCCACCGGCACCAGGACCACGGCCCGCACACCGCCGTACGGCGAGGGCCCGAGGTCGACCTGGAAGCCGTGCCGTTCGGCGAAGCGGCCCACCACCGCGAGGCCCGTCTGCGGGATCTCGCCGACGTCGCCGACGCCGAGGAGCCGGCGGCCCGAGACGATCTCGCGCGCCTCCGCGAGCCGGTACTCGTCCAGGCCGAGTCCGCCGTCGTCCACCTCGATGACCGCGCCGCGCTGCACCGTACGGACGGTCACGGGCACGCCCGTCTTCGGCGGCGAGTACTCCGTGGCGTTGGCGAGCAGTTCGGCGACGAGGTGGATCAGCGGTTCGACGACGGACGGGGTGACGCCCACGTCGGGGTCACCGCTGACCTCGACGCGCTTGAAGGCCACCACACGCCCGGACGCGGCGCGGACGATGTCCACCAGGGCGAGCGGTCGCTGCCACTGCTGGCCGGGCCACTCGCCGCACAGCACCTTGAGGCTCTGCGCGTGCCGGGCCTGCTGGGTGGCGGCGTGGTCCACCAGCATGGTGGTCTCCAGCAGGTCCGCGTCGCCGGGGTAGCGGTCGGCCAGACCGGTCACGGTCGCCTGGATCCGGTGCGCCGACGTCTGTACCCGGCTCGCCAGCTCGACCAGTGCGAGCCGCTGCGACTCCTCGCGGTTGTCGGCCGCCTCCGTGACGGTGGTCAGCAGCCGTTCGAACCACTCGCCGATGCCCGCGCCCAACTCGTCCGCGCTGTGTTGCGGTTGCGGGATCTCGGTCCGGGCGAGGGCGGCGGGCAGTCGCTTCGTCACGATGAACTCGACTTCCGAGCGCACCAGTTCGGTCCGGCTCCGGACGTAGTTGTGCCACTGGGCCTCGCGGCTGCCCGACTCGGCGCGGACACGCTCGACCTCGGTACGCCGCCCGGCGGCGTCCGACGCGGCGCCCGACACGGCGTCACGGTGCTTTCTGCGCAGGGATTCCATCGTGGCGAGGACCAGCAGGGCGACCGCGCCGTACGCCACCGCCGCCCCGGTGTGTACGTCGGCCATGGGCACCACGCCTGCGGCAAAGGCGAGCAGGGCCAGCAGTTGCGCGGCCGGCCACTGGAGCCGTGCCGCGCGGTCGCGCGGCGGGGATGCGGGGGTGGTGGGGGATCGGACCATGGGAAACCTTCGAGTTGGCTGAAGTCGAATGTCCGGCGGTGCGTTGTCCGCGGCGGTTCGTGGGCGGGTGCCCTTTATGCGGATGGCTCGTCAACTACCCCCGTGCCAGACATTGTTGATTGATCGTATATCCGATCACCATAAGGGGGTGGTCGCTTCTCGCGCACGGGCGGTGACCTGCCCGTTTCGTACCGGGGCCGTTGACCGGGGCCGTTGACCCGAGCCGGGCCGGGGCGGCCGGTCCGGGGGCCGTTCACCGCACGCTTCCTGCCATGCGCTTCCTGCCGCACGCTTCCTACCGTGCGAAACGCGGCAGCCATCTCGCCTGGTAGTCGCGGTGCCCGGCGTGCTCGGCCGCCAACTGCCGCACGACGAAGCCCAGCCCCACTGCGCGGCCGGAGGGGAAGTCGTGCTCGGGGCGGTCGACGTCCAGATGCGCGACCTCCGCGTACTCGCTGAGCAGGACCCTGCTCGTCTCGATACGGCGCAGCGTACGGGCCGGGTCCTGGAGCGCGATATGGCGGTCGTACCCCTGCGTCCGCACGCTGAACGAGATCCCGCCGGACCGGTCGTGGACCTCGCCCGGCGCCTCGGGCGGGCACCGCCAGCGCTCCCCGCCGGCCGCCAGCGCGACCTGTTCCTCCTCGTCCAGGCGCGCCCGGACAAAAGCCAGCATGTCTGTGTTGTCTGCTTTCACGTTCCGTGTTCCCTCGCCGTGCCGCTCATCTCGTACTCGTCCACGTCGTCCAACAGAGGATGCCGCACCGAGGTAGCGGCCGACGCCTCCCGCTTCAGCCTGCCCGGCCGGATCGGGAACATGGCCGCGACGGCACCGCGGTCAGCGCGTGCTGAGCCAGTGCGGGTCGGGGACCACCGTGAGGACGGCCGAGAGCAGCACCACGGCCGCCAGGACGGCCAGTTCGACGCGGGCCGCCGCGTGCGCGTCGCGGCTGCGCAGGAGGCGCCGGCGCGCCAGCAGGGCCAGCGTGCTCGCCACCGCGACGAGGCCGAGCTTGGCGATCAGGACGCGGCCGTACGCCGACGTCAGCACCACGTCGGCGGGCAGCCGGCGCAGCGTGGACAGCGTGCCGGTGGCGGCCAGCACGACCAGCAGCCAGACGGCGCCGCGGGCGTAGCGGGCCAGCACGGCGCGGGCGTCCGCCGGGTCGGCGCGGCGCAGCCACATCGTGCGCAGGACGTGGCAGAGGCCGCCGGCCCACAGGGACGCGGCGGTCAGATGGACGACGGTGAGGGCCGTGCCCCACTCCGGGGAGTACGGCTCCGGGTGGGCGCGCAGCGCCTCCGCGAGGACCACCCCGGCGAGCGGGACGAGCGCCCAGCGGGGGCGGCCGACGCCGACGCATCCGGCGGCGAGCAGGAAGCCGTTGGCCATGACGAGCAGCAGACCGCCCTCGCGGGTGCCGTACGTCGCCGGGATGTCGAGGTCACTCACCGCCGCGAGAACCACGATCTGCCCGGCCGACGCCGCGGCTCCGGCCAGCGCGGCGGGGAGCGCCAGAGCGCGGGGCAGCGGGCCGGCGCGGGCGAGCGCGGCGCCGGCCAGTTCGCCGAGGTGCAGCGCGAGCGCGGCGAATACCGCGGCGCGCAGGAGGGAGGTGGTGCCGGCGGCGGGTATGCGCAGCTCGCCGGTACCGCGCGAGGCGACGCCGGCGCCGTACAGCACGACGAGCAGCGCGAGTACGGCGCCGCCGGTGCGCAGAGCCATGGCCCGTGTCGGCACCTTTCCCCCTCCCGGCGGGTCCATTCGGTGTGGCCGGTTCGCTCGACCGGGTCCACCCGGTGGCCGATTCGTCCTCAATCGCCGGACAGGCTTCCGCTCAGAGCCAGGTCCTGTCCGGCGGATCTTCGGGGATCGGCTCGGGGCGTCCGGTGCGGTGCGTCGCAAGGCGGAGGATCGTGCTCGTACTGGACGTACTCGGATGCCTTCGAAAACGCCGACAACGAAGCGAGGCGCCGTGCCAGGCGCCCCGGACCCCCGAAGACCCGCCGGACAGGGCCTAGCCGCGCGAGCGGGAGGCCAGGAACTCCTCGAACGTGAGCTGGCCGTCGTTGTTGGAGTCGTGGGCGTTGATCACGGCCTGGGCCACGGTCTCCGTCACATGGAAGTCGCCGAGCTGCGCCATCGCGCTCTTGTACTCCGCCGCCGTGATCAGCCCGTCGCTGTTCGCGTCGAAACGGTCGAACGCCTTGCGCGCCTCTTCGTTGTCCGCCACTGCTTCCGCCCCTTCTCGTGCCTTACTGACAGAGGTCAGATTATCGGCACGGCTCCGCCACCTCGGAGGCAGCCCGCTCGGCAGCTCGCCCAGCGGTCAGGTCGGCGGCCCGCTCGGCGGCCCGGCGAAGCACTCAGGGACGGCGGTCGGCGACCCGCATCTCGAACCAGGTCGTCTTGCCGCGCGGCAGCAGGTCCACGCCCCACCGGTCGGAGAGCTTGTCCACCAGGAACAGCCCGCGCCCACTGGTGTCCAGCTCGCGCACCGGCAGCAGACAGGGCAGGCCGCGGGAGGGGTCCCGCACCTCGACGCGGATCCAGCCGCGGCGGCGCAGCATCCGCAGGCCGAAGACGCGTGCGCCGGTGTGCCGTACGGCGTTGCCGACGAGCTCGGACACGAGCAGCACCGCGTGCTCGGCCATCTGCGGAGACAGCGCCCACTGGCGCAGCACCACGATATGGGTGAGTCTGCGCGCCGCCAGGGCGGACTCGGGGCGGGACGCCAGGCGGACTTCCCCGTCCGCCGGATTGCCGAACAGTTCGAGCACTCCGCGCGCCTGTTCGTCCTCGACGGTCGGCGTCAATCGCGTAGCGGCCACGTCGCCGCCGTGCCGCGGTTGTTCCACACCCTCAAGGCCCGCCATGCGTACATCATGGCTGCCCAGACGGGCTCTCGGGGGCGTTCCCGGGGAATCGGCACCCCCGAACGGCGCACCCGCACGGGCGGGTTTGGCATATGACAGAGGCAGGGCGCCGCCTCTGTTACCCACCCTGATCTGCGATAACACGTCACACACGGGTGATCACCAGCCGTGATCGACAGCTCCGCCTCAGGGTCGCCCCAAGGCGGAGCCGAGCCGGGCAGCAGGTTGACGCACCCGGCCCGGTCGTCCAACCGCCGCGCGATCAGAGGAACTTGGCCTTGCCCGGCCCCTCCTCCACGAAGCTGCGCATGCCGCGCTCGCGGTCCTCGGTGGCGAACAGGCCCGCGAACCAGTTGCGTTCGAGCGCGAGCCCGGTCTCCAGATCCGTCTCCAGACCCGCGTCCACGGTCTCCTTGGCCGCCCGCAGCGCGAGGGCCGGCCCCCGGGCGAGCCTCGCGGCCCACGCGTGCGCCTGCTCGTAGACCTCCTCCGCGGGTACGACGCGGTCGACGAGCCCCAGCGCCAGCGCCTCGGGCGCCTTCACCTGACGGCCGGTGAAGATGAGGTCCTTGGCCTTGGAGGGGCCGATCAGCCGGGCGAGGCGCTGGGTGCCGCCCGCGCCCGGGATCAGGCCGAGCAGGATCTCGGGCTGGCCGAGCTTCGCGTTGTCGGCGGCGATCCGGAAGTCGGCGCACAGCGCCAACTCGCAGCCGCCGCCCAGCGCGTAGCCGGTGACGGCGGCGACCACGGGCTTCGGGATCCGGGCCACGGCGGTGAACGACTCCTGGAGTGCCCGGGAGCGTACGACCATCGCCGCGTGGTCCATGTCGCGCATCTCCTTGATGTCCGCGCCCGCGGCGAACACCTTCTCGCCGCCGTACAGGATCACGGCCCTGACGTCGTCGCGGCGGCCGGCCTCCGCGGCCAGTTCGAGGAGCCGGTCCTGGATCGCGATGTTCAGCGCGTTCATGGGCGGGCGGTCCAGCCGGATGGTGCCGACGCCGCCGGAGACTTCGAGATTCACAGATGACATACCAGGCAGGTTAGATCCTGCTCCCGCGAGGGCGCCGTACGCGGAAGGCCGGGCCGGCACACCTGGTCGGGGTGTGCCGGGCCGGCCAGCGCTTCTCGCGGCGGACTACTTCGTCCACTCGGCCCAGGACATGTTCCAGCCGTTGAGGCCGTTGTCCGGGGCGATCTTCTTGTCGTCGGAGTTCTTCACGATCACCACGTCACCGATGATCGACTGGTCGTAGAACCACGCGGCCGGCAGGTTCTTGTCGTAGCCGCCCCGCACGTCGCGCAGTCCGACGCACCCGTGGCTGACGTTGGCCGAGCCGAACGTCCCGGCGGACGCCCAGTAGTTGCCGTGCAGGAAGGTGCCCGACGTGGACAGCCGCATCGCGTGCGGCACGTCCTTGATGTCGTACTCACCGCCGAAGCCGACCGTGGCGCCGTTCATCCGCGTCACCTTGTGCTTCTCGCTGATGACCATCTCGCCGTTGTACGTCGTGGTCGACGGCGCGCCCGCCGTGATCGCGACCTTCTTGATCTCCTTGCCGTCCTTGACGACCTTCATCGTCTTGGCCCTGGCGTCCACCGTGGAGACCATGGAGCGGCCGATGGTGAACTCCACCTTCTTGGTCTGCTCGCCGTACACCCCGGGCCGTCCCTCGACACCGTCGAGGTTCAGCTCCACGGTCACCTTCGTACCGGCGGCCCAGTACTTCTCCGGCCGGAAGTCGAGCCGGTCGTTGCCGAACCAGTGCCCCTCGACGGGGACCGACGGCTCGGCAGTCACCTTGATGGCCTTCTCCACGGCCTCCGGATCGGTGATCCCGCGCGTGAAGTTGAGCGAGACCGGCATGCCGACGCCGACCGTCGAGCCGTCCTCGGGCGTGTAGTGGCCGATGAAGGTGTTCTTCGGTACGAGGGTGGTGAAGGTGGTGTCCCTCGCCGACACCCGGCCCTCGGAGTCCTTGGCGATCGCGTGCACCGTGTACTTGGTGGCACCGGCCAGATGCCGGGCCGGCTCCCAGGCCGTGCCGCCGGCGGCTATCTTGCCGTCGACCGTGTTGCCCTTGCCGTCCTCGACGGTGACGGTCGTCAACTTGCCTTTGCTCGCGGTCACCTTGAGCGCGCCGCTCGTGGCGACCGACTTCGCGCCGTCCTTGGGAGCGACCGTCACGACGGCCCGCGAGGCGGCGTTCTCGACCTTCCCGCTGCCCTTGTCGCCCTTCCCGTCACCGCCCCCGCCGCCGCTTTCGCCGCCACCGCCGCACGCCGTCACGAACAGGAGCAGGCCCCCCAGCGCGAACGCCGTCAGCCCGCTGCCCCGTCGACGGCCGGCTCCCGCAGAAGTCCCCGATACCGGCTGCCCGTTCATGGTCGTCTCCCCTCACACGGCCGGGCCCCGCCTCGGCCTCGGAGCCGGGTGCGAACGACGCACGACCGGGCTCCACACCCCCGCGCGCTTTGCTCGCGCGCACGGCGCTAGATAATCACACCGCGAGCCGTCCCGGACTCCCCGGGATTGTCACTGTTCCGTTCCAACGTCTCCCGGAATCAGGGACGGCCACGCAGGTGGGGGTGGGTGCGGGGAGACCGCGCGGCTCCTGGGCGTCGGCCGCGCGGGTCCCGCGGGTCAGCCGGTGATCGCGGAACCCGCCGTCCACTTGCGCCAGTCGAGGTTCCAGCCGCTCAGTCCGTTGTCCGGATCGACTGTCTTGTCGCGGGAGTTGACCACTTCCACGACATCGCCGACGAGCGTCCTGTCGAAGAACCAGCCCGCCGGGGTGTCCGCGCTGCCACCCTTGACGTCGCGCAGACCGACGCACCCGTGGCTGACGTTGGTCGAACCGAAGGTGTCCGGCGTGGCCCAGTAGTTGCCGTGCAGGAACGTCCCCGACGTCGTCAGCCGCAGCGCGTGCGGCACGTCCTTGATGTCGTACTCACCGCCGAAACCGACCGTCGCGCCGTTCATCCGCGTCACGTCGTACAGCTCGGTGACGACCATCTTCCCGTTGTACGTGGTGGTCTTGGGCGCCCCCGCCGTGATCGGCACCGTCGAGACCAGCGCACCGTCCCGCCGTACCTCCATGGTGTGCTTCTCCGCGTCCACGAGGGACACCTGGGAGCGGCCGACCGTGAAGCCCACGGTCTTCTCCTGGATGCCGAAGACCCCCGGCGCCGCCTGGACGTCGCGCAACCGCAGGTCGACCGTGACCTTGGTGCCCGGCTTCCAGTACTCCCGGGGCCGGAAGTCCAGTCGCTGGTCGCCGAACCAGTGGCCGACGACCTCGACCGGCGGGACCGAGGTGACACGGACGGCGCGCTGGACGGCGGCGCGGTTCTCGATCTTCCGGTTGAAGTCGAAGGAGACGATCATGCCGGTGCCGACGGTCGAGCGGTTCTCGGGTTTGAAGTAGCCGATGAAACGGTGCTTCGGTACGGCGGTGGTGAAGGTGGAGTGCCGGGCCGAGCGGCGGCCCTCGCCGTCCACGGCGACGACGTCGACGCTGTACTTGGCGGCCAGCACGACACGCGTGTCCGCCCCCGGCGTCCAGACGAGCCCGTCGTCGGAGATCCGGCCCGGCAGCTCGGTGCGCTGCGCGTTGTCGACCTGCGCGACCTCGACCCGCTCCAGCCGGCCGTCCGGGATCCTCACCTCGATCCGGTCGCCGCGCTTGATGTTCCTGGCCCCGTCGTCGGGGCTGATCCGGATCGTGTCCCCAGGCGCCCGGGACTTGCTTTCGGTGAAGGTCTCGCCGACGGTGCATCCCGTCAGTCCGGCCAGCCCCGCCATCAGTCCTGCCCATGTCAGGGCGGCGGCGATGCCGGTCCCTGCCCGCTTCAGTACATGCGTCACGACCGCCCAACGACGACCCCCCTACGGGGGAAACGTGAGTGCGGGCCGTCCGGCGGGCAGAACCCGTGGGAGGACCACGCGGGGGGACAGCCACGGCCGGGACGCCGCGGCTGCCGGACGCGCGAGGCCGAAGAGCCGGGAGGCCTGACAGGTGGCGAGCGCAGCCGAGCGGGAGACAGTGCGGGAACGGGTCCCGGATCCGATGATGGATCACGTGAGAGATCCGGTCGAAGAGGTCGAGTCAGGGGTCGGGACGGACGCCGGGACGGACGTCCGGACGGACGCCGCGCATGAGGTCGGGCATGAGGTCGGGAGTGCGGCGGAGGCCGTCGGGGAGGCGGCCTCCGCCGCTCCCCCGCACGAGGTGTGGCCGGGAGCCCCGACACCGCTGGGTGCCCGGTTCCGGGTCGGTCCCGACGGAGTCGCGGGGACGAACTTCGCCCTCTGGGCGGGCGGCGCCGAGGCCGTCGAGCTGTGCCTCTTCGACGACGCCTCCGACACCGCCTCTGTAGGAGGCGGTGTAGTGGAGACCCGCCTCCCGCTGACCGAGCTGACGCACGAGATCTGGCACGGCTTCGTTCCCGGCATACGCCCCGGACAGCGGTACGGCTACCGTGTGCACGGCCGCTGGGACCCCTGGACGGGCGCCCGCTGGAATCCGGCGAAGCTGCTGCTCGACCCGTACGCACGCGCCGTCGACGGCGACTTCCGGCTGCCGCCCGAGGTGTACGGCCATGTGCGCGACTGGCCTCAGCAGCAGGTCGCCGACACGGTGCGCGACGAGCGCGACTCCGCGCCGTACGTCCCCAAGGGAGTCGTCGTCCACGACGACTCCCCCGACGACGCGTGGGCCGACGACCGGCGCCCCAAGACACCGTGGGCGGACACGGTCATCTACGAGCTGCACGTACGCGGCTTCACCATGCGCCACCCGGGCATCCCCGACGAGCTGCGCGGCACCTACGCGGGCCTCGCCCACCCGGCGGCGATCGAGCATCTCGTACGGCTCGGGGTGACCGCGGTCGAGCTGCTGCCGGTGCACCAGTTCGCGCACGAGGACCATCTGCTGCGGCGCGGGCTGCGCAACTACTGGGGCTACAACTCCATCGGCTACTTCGCCCCGCACGCCGACTACGCCGCGGGCGGCACCCGGGGACAGCAGGTCGGCGAGTTCAAGCAGATGGTGCGCGCCCTGCACGACGCCGGGATCGAGGTCATCCTCGACGTCGTCTACAACCACACGGCGGAGGCGGGCGAACTCGGCCCGACGCTGTCCCTGCGGGGCATCGACAACCGCGGCTACTACCGCCTCCAGCCCGACGCCCGCAAGTACGCCGACTACACGGGCTGCGGCAACACCCTCCACGTCGTCCAGCCACAGGTGCTGCGGCTGATCACGGACTCGCTGCGGTACTGGGTCAACGAGATGGGCGTCGACGGCTTCCGCTTCGACCTGGCGGCGGCGCTCGCCCGCTCCATGCACGACGTCGACATGCTGTCGCCCTTCCTGGCGGTGATCGCGCAGGACCCGGTGCTGCGGCGGGTGAAGCTCATCGCCGAGCCGTGGGACGTCGGCGACGGCGGCTACCAGGTGGGGGCGTTCCCGCCGTTGTGGACCGAGTGGAACGACCGGTACCGGGACGCCGTACGCGACTTCTGGCGCGGCGCCACGCCCGACGTACGGGATCTGGGCTACCGGCTGTCCGGGTCGAGCGATCTGTACGCGTGGGGCGGCCGGCGGCCGTACGCGTCCGTCAACTTCGTCACCGCGCACGACGGCTTCACCCTGCGCGACCTCGTCAGTTACGAGCGCAAGCACAACGAGGCCAACGGCGAGGGCAACAGGGACGGCACGGACGACAACCGCGCGTGGAACTGCGGCGTGGAGGGCGAGAGTGACGACCCCCAGGTCAACGCGTTGCGGCGGCGCCAGCAGCGCAATCTGCTCACCACCCTGCTGCTGTCGACCGGTGTGCCGATGCTGGTGGCGGGCGACGAGCTGGGCCGTACGCAGGGCGGCAGCAACAACGCGTACTGCCAGGACAACGAGACCAGCTGGCTCGACTGGTCCCTGCTCGGCCGGCCCGGCTCCCAGGGCCTCCACCGGCTCACCAGGCGCCTGCTGGCACTGCGGCAGGCCCATCCGGTGCTGCGCCGCCGCGCGTTCTTCTCCGGCCGCGCACAGGCCCCCGACGGGCTGCGCGACCTGGCGTGGTTCAGGCCCGACGGGAAGGAGATGACCGAGGGGGACTGGTACGCGCCCGCCTCGACGCTCGGACTGTTCCTGTCGGGGCGCGACATCCCGGGGCGCGACGCACGCGGGCGGAGGATCACCGACGACAGCTTCCTCGCGGTGCTGCACTCGGGCGCGGAGCCGGTGGACTTCGCGCTGCCCGGCGAGCCGTGGGCGCGGTCGTACGAGCTGGTGGTCGACACCTCGTCGGAGGACCAGCAGGAGAAGCCGGGGACGGTGTTCGACGGGGACACGGTCGCGGCGGTGCCCGCGCGGTCGGTGCTGCTGCTGCGGGTACGGGGGTGAGCCGCGCGCCCTCCTGAAGGAGGTGGAGGGCTCAGCCCAGGATCTTGCGGTCGTATCCCACGGCGACCGCCGCCGCCCGGTCCTTGACACCCAACTTGGCGTAGATATGGGTGAGATGGGTCTTCACCGTCGCCTCGCTGATGAACAGCTCCGCGGCGATCCCGCGGTTCGACGTGCCCCGCGCGACGAGTTCGAGGACTTCGCGCTCGCGCGCCGAGAGCGGTTCGTTGCCGGCGACGGGCGTACGGACACGGGAGACCAGCCGGGACGCGACCGCCGGCGAGAGGACCGTGTGTCCCTCGGCCGCCGCCCGTACCGCCGTGAACAACTCCTCGCGCGGCGCGTCCTTGAGGAGGTAGCCGGTGGCGCCCGCCTCGATCGCGGGGATCGTGTCGGAGTCCGTGTC
This sequence comes from Streptomyces sp. NBC_01508, assembly GCF_045040315.1. NCBI lineage: Bacteria > Bacillati > Actinomycetota > Actinomycetes > Kitasatosporales > Streptomycetaceae > Streptomyces > Streptomyces sp. NBC_01508. Next base: position 2,279,357 of record NZ_CP109419.1, read on the forward strand.
GTACGTGGTGAGGACGAGCACCTTGGAGCGGGCGCCGTGCCGGGTGAGCGCCGCGATGGCGTCGACTCCCCCGCCGTCCGGCATCCGCAGGTCCATCAGGACCACGTCCGGGTCCAGGCGGAGCGCCAGCTCGACGCCCTCGACGCCGCCGGACGCCTCGCCCAGCACCTCGAAGCCGGTGGCCGATTCGAACATGCCGCGCAGACCGTCCCGTACGACGGGATGGTCATCGACGACGATCAGGGTGATGGTCCGCTGTGGCATGACGCACCAAAGGTACGCGAGCCGAGACGGCCGTGCCGCCGCCGGCCTCCGACTCCACGGTGACGGTGCCCGCGATGCGCTCCGCGCGGGCCCGCATGCCGTCGAGTCCGAAGCCGTTCGAGCCGGAGCGCGGGGGCAGCACGAGGGGGTCGAAGCCGCGGCCGTCGTCCCGTACGTCGAGGGTGATCTCGTGGCCCATGTACGAGAGGGTGACGCCGGCCCGGCGGGCGGCGGCGTGCCTGGCGGTGTTGGCGAGGGCTTCCTGGGCGATGCGCAGCAGCGTGGCGGCGACCTCGTCGTGCAGGGGCTCCTCGGTGCCGGTGACGGTGAACGCGGCCACCACACCGCTGCGTTCGGACCACTCGGCGACGGTCTTCTTCAGGGCCTCGGCCAGGGTGTCGTGGTCCAGCGCCGACGGGCCGAGGTTGCGTACCGAGCGGCGCGCCTCGCCGAGGCTGTGGCGGGCGAGGCCGGCGGCGCGCGTCAGATGCTCGCCGGCCAGCTCGGGGTCGGGGGTGGCGGCGACCGCCTGGAGCTGGGCGATGATGCCGGTCAGCCCCTGGGCGATGGTGTCGTGGATCTCGGCGGCGAGTCTGCGGCGTTCGTCGGCGACGCCCGCCTCCCGCGCCTGGACGAGGAGTTGGGCGTGCAGCCCGGCGTTCTCCTCCAGGGCCTGTTCCAGGCGGGCGTTGGTCTGTTCCAGCTCGATGATGGTCGCGGCCCGCTCGGCGGCTATCTCTACCTCTCTGCGGCCGATATGGGCGAAGCCGAGGGTGAGGGATCCGTTGAGCAGCAGAACCCCGCTGAACAGGGTCCACTGGAGGGTGCCGTCGGGCGGCAGACCGCCCGACTGCGCGCCCGCCATGGTCACGGAGGTGACGAGAAGCCCGGCCCGCACGGCCCGTCTCGGCAGGATGACGTTGGTGTCGAAGTAGCCGATGACGGCGTAGATGGAGAACAGCGGGTTGAGCCAGGTGAGGACGAAGGTGAGGACGGTCCGCAGGACGTAGTAGACCAGTCCGCCGGCCGACGGCTCGCTCGCGCGCCGCGGCTGGGCCCGCACCATCCGGCCCCAGCACAGCTGGACGGCGACGGCGACGACGACCAGCGCCCCGGCGGCGGTCTGCTCGGTGCGGCTCATGGCGAAGGCGTGCACGGTGACGGCCGAGATCGCGGTGGCGAGCGCCAACAGTGCGTACGGGCCCCACCGGAAGAACTGGTCCCACCGCTCCTCCACGGAGACCGGCCCGCGCGGCGCCCTGGCTGTCGTCATCCCCACAGTGTGCCCCGTCTCCGGAGACGCCCGAAGGCGCCCGAAGGCGCCCGGGGCGGGTGCGGACTCCCTCGTGGTCCACACCCGCCCCGGACTCCTCGTCCCGCCCCGGCGTCCGCCCGGCGGTGGTCATTCCCAGCGGAACCAGCGGGCCGCGCAGGCGGTCAGCACGACCGACCACAGGGCCATCACGCCCAGGTCCGCCCAGTGCGGCCAGCCGCCGCGCATGGCGGCGTCGAGGGCTTCGGACGCGGCGCCCAGGGGCGTGTAGCCGACGATGTCCCGCAGCAGGCCGGGCATCGACTGGACCGGCAGCCACACGCCCGCCGTGAACATCGACGGGAAGAACAGCGCCGAACCGATGGCCTGGCCCGACTTCTGCGTACCGGCCACCGCGCAGATCAGGCCACCGAGCGCCAGGGCGCCGGCCGTCGCGAGGATCAGCGCCAGCAGGTATCCGGCGATCTGTTCGGGCAGCGCCACGTCGAAGGCGATCTTGCCGACCGCGATCACCAGCGCGGCCGAGACGAGCGCGACACCGCCCAGCAGGACGAGTTGCGAGACGAGCAGTGTGGTGGGCCGCACGGGCGTCGTGGACATACGGCGCAGAATGCCGCGCTCGCGGTAGCCGATCAGGACCGGCGGCATGGCCTGGAGTCCGGCCATGATCACGGCGAGCAGGACGGCGACGGGGACATACAGATCGATGACCCGCCGGCCGCCGAGCTTGGGGTCGGCTTCGCCGAAGCTCGGGATCAGGCCGAGGATCACCATGAGGAGGGTCGGGAAGACGGTGATCCAGAAGAGCGTCCCCGGCTCGCGGGTCAGCAGGCGTGCCTCGGCCTTGAGGACGGCGGTGGACGCGGAGGCCATGTCAGACCCTTTCTTCGGGCTGGAAGGCGGAGGCGGGAGCGGTGGCGGTGGCGGTGACGTCGGCATCGGTCCTGGCGTCCGTACCGGTACCGGTGTCCGTACCGATGGCGGTCTCCGTGAGGTCGAGGAAGGCGTCGTCCAGCGTCGCCTCGGTGACCCGGAGCTGGTGCGCGGTGACGCGGTGGCGGGCGAGCAGCGTGATGACCGCGTTGACGGTCTCGTCGGTGCCGTTGATGACGATCCGGTCGCCCTTCGTCTCGACGGACACCGCCTTGGGCAGCGCGGCCAGATCCTCGTCGCGCAGGGGCGGCGACGGGGTGAAGGAGATGACGGTGGACGCGGCCGAGCGTGCGATCAGCCCGGACGGGGTGTCGAGCGCGGCGACCTTCCCCCGGTCGATCACGGCGATCCGGTCGCAGAGCCGCTGCGCCTCCTCCATGAAATGGGTGACCAGCAGCACGGTCACCCCGGAGTCCCTGACCTCCTCGATCAGACCCCAGGTGTCACGGCGGGCGCGCGGGTCCAGACCGGTGGTCAGCTCGTCGAGCACGACCACACGCGGGCCGCCGATCAGGGACAGCGCGATGAACAGCCGCTGTTTCTGCCCGCCGGACAGCTTCGCGAACGGCGTCGAGAGCTTGGCCTCAAGTCCGAGGCGGGCGGCGAGCGGACGCCAGTCGACGGGCTTCGGGTAGAAGGCGGAGTACAGCTCCAGCGCCTCGCGCACCGTCAGCTTCGGCTGGAGTTCGCTCTCCTGGAGCTGTGCGCCGAGGAGTTGGGTGACCTGGTGGTGGTCACCGACCGGATCGAGTCCGGCGACGCGGACCGTGCCGGCGTCGGGGATCCTGAGCCCCTCGACACACTCGACGGTTGTGGTCTTGCCCGCTCCGTTGGGACCGAGGATCCCGAAGATCTCGCCCTCCTCGACGGCGAAACTCACACCGTCGACGGCGGGCTTGCCCCCGTAGGCCTTGCGCAGGCCGTGTACTTCGATGATCGCCATGGCAGCAGCATGGCTGCCCGTGGTCGGGAGCGGCATCGGCCATCGCGCTCGACCTCGTATCAGCCGATCGGTTGATTCCGACGTCAACCCCGGCCGATGCGGACGTCGTCCTCGGCCGATGCCGACGTCAACTCCGGCCGATGCCGATGCCGACGCCGACGCCGACCTCGGCCGATGTGGACGTCAGCCGGAAATCGGTGGGCGCTGTCAGTGCTGATACGTAGGCTCGCCCTGATGTCGACCTCCGAAGATGTAACTACCAAGGACCCTTCCGCCAAGGAGCCCGCCACCGTCCAGGACCGCTCCGCCGTGCGTTCGCTGCTCAGGCTGTGGCCGTACGTGCGGCCGGTGCGGGTGCGCCTGTTCAGCGCCGCGTTCGTCGCGGTGCTGGCCTCGTGTCTGGGCCTGGTCATCCCCCTCGTCCTGAAGTGGATGGTCGACGGCCCGATCGCGGACGGCGACAGGGGCGGCATCTGGCTCGGCGCGCTGTTCCTGCTGCTGCTCGGGATCGTCGAGGCCGTGCTCTTCGGCTTCCGGCGGTGGCTGGTGGCCAGGCCGCTGGCGGGGGTCGAGGCGGCGATGCGGGCCGATCTCTACCGGCATCTCCAGCGGCTGCCGATCGCCTTCCACGACCGGTGGCCCTCCGGCCAGTTGCTGTCGCGCGGCACGACTGACCTGATGCTGCTCCGTATGTTTCTGGCCTTTCCGCTGACCTTCCTGCTGGTGAACGGGACGACGATCCTGGTCGGATTCCTGATTCTGCTGATGCAGGAGTGGACGCTGGGGCTGGTGCTGCTGGTGCCGGTGGTGCCGCTGGTCATCCTCTGCTCGGTCTTCGAGGCGAAGTACTCACTGGTCGCGCGCAAGGCGCAGGACCAGGTGGGCGATCTGACGACGGTGGTCGAGGAGAGCGTTCTCGGCGTACGGATCGTGAAGGGCTTCGGCAGGCACCGCAGCCAGGCTCTCGCCTTCCGGGCGCTGGCCCGGCGGCTGCGCGCCACGGAGCTGGGCAAGGCCCGGCTGCTCGCGGGCATCTGGGCGCTGATCATGATCATCCCCGAGGTGGCGATCGGCGCGGCGCTGGTGCTCGGCACGATCCAGGTCGCCGACGGGCACCTGTCCACGGGCACGCTGGTCGCCTTCCTGTCGACGGCGCTGGCGCTGCGCTGGCCGGTGGAGTCGATCGGCTTCCTGCTGGCGATGAGCCAGGAGTCGGCGACCGCGACGGACCGGTACTTCGAGGTGATGGACGCCGAGGAGGAGACGGCGGACCCGGCCGTGGCGGCGGACGGCACCGCCGTACGGAGGGAGCCCGACGGGCTGCGCTTCGAGGGCGTGTCCTTCCGGTATCCCGACGCCGAGGCCGGGTCCGTGCCCGTACTGGCGGAGGTGGACCTGCACATAAGGTCCGGCGAGACCATGGCCCTCGTCGGGGCGACGGGCTCCGGGAAGACGACGCTCACCGCGCTGGTGCCCCGGCTGCACGAGGTGACGGGCGGGCGGATCACGCTCGACGGCGAGGACATCACGCTGATGACCCGGCAGCGGCTGCGTGAACTGGTGTCGGTGGCCTTCGAGGAACCGACGCTCTTCTCCGCGACCGTCGGCGACAACATCCGCATGGGCGCGGAGAGCGCCGACGACGTGGCGCTGCTGCGGGCGCTGGACGTGGCGCAGGCCGACTTCGTCCAAGACCTGCCGCACGGTGTCCACACGCAGGTCGGCGAGCAGGGGCTCAGCCTCTCCGGTGGCCAGCGGCAGCGGCTCGCGCTCGCCAGGGCGGTGGTCGGCAGACCGCGCTTCCTGGTGCTCGACGATCCGCTGTCCGCACTCGACGTACACACGGAGGCGCTGGTCGAGGCGGCCCTGCGCCGGGTTCTTGAGGAGACGACGGCGCTCGTCGTGGCACACCGGCCGTCGACGGTGCTGCTGGCGGACCGGGTGGCGCTGATCTCGGACGGGCGGATCACAGCCGTGGGGACGCACCACGAACTGCTGCGGGGCAACGCGCGGTACGCGTGGCTGATGTCGGGGGCCGACGGTGAAGCGGGAAGCGACATGGCGGCCGACACCGTCGAGGGGAGCATGCGGTGACGTCGTATCCACCGACGAGAAGGAACGACCCGACGGAACGGGGCGCGGCGGCCGCCGAGGACCGCCGGCCGGAGGCCGGGTCTGTCGTGGGACGCGGTACCGGGTCCGGCACGAGAGCGGACGCCGGACCGGGATCGGACGCGAGCACACGTACGGCCGCGGACGACGACACGAACCGCGGCGCCGTACGGGGACCAACTGCTGCCGCGGGCACGGATACGGGACCTGCCGCGGGCACGGGCGCCGGGCTGAAGACAGGCCGGGCCGTCGGTGCGAACAGCGCGGTCGGTGCGGTCGGCGAGGCGCCCACCGGTGCGCCGGCCGCGGCGCCCCCCGCCCCCCGCTCCCCCGTCGAGCACCGGCCCGCGTCCCCGGACGACGACCCCTTCGCGCAGGACGCGCTGCCCGCCCCGCGCGGGGCCACCGGCGCGCTGCTGCGGTCGCTTTTGCGCGCCCGGCGCGGCCGGGTAGCGCTCGCCGCGCTGTTCCTGCTGTTCCAGCAGGCCGCCGTGCAGGCGGGCCCGCTGCTCGTCGCGTACGCCATCGACCGGGGCGTGCCCGCCTTCCGCGCCGACGACAACGGCCCGCTGATCGCGGTCGCCGTCGGCTATCTGCTCTGCGCCGCCGGAGCCGGGATCTTCCAGTACGCCTTCATCCGCTCGTCGGCCCGGGTGAACCAGGACGTACTCCTCGATCTGCGCGGCCGGATCTTCCGCCACGCCCAGGCGCTGAGCGTGGACTTCCACGAGCGCTACACCTCGGGCCGGCTGATCTCCCGCTCCACCACGGATGTCGAGTCTCTGCGCGAACTGCTCGCCGAGGGGCTCCAAGAGCTGATCGCGGTCATCCTCGCCTTCGTCTACATCTCGGCGATGCTGCTCTACCTGGACCTGGGCATCGGCGGGCTCGCGGTGCTCTCCTTCGTACCGCTGTACGCGCTGGTGCGGCTCTACCAGCGCCGCGCGGGCGCCATATTCGGCAGGCGCTCCACCGCCATCGCGTCGGTCATCGTGAAGTTCGCGGAGACGATGAACGGCATCAGGCCCGTACGGGCGTTCCGCCGCGAGGCCGCCAACGACGCGGACTTCCACGCGCTCAACCACCACCACGAGCGCACCAACGGCGACGCCATACTCGAAATGGCGCGCTACGTGGTCGGTTCACGGCTGACCGCGAACGTGGCCCTGGTCGCCATCGTGGTGTGGGCCGCCTTCCGGGTCGCCGACGGGACACTCGCCCTCGGGGTGCTCGCCGCGTCGGTGCTGTTCCTGCGCAGGCTGTACGACCCGATCGACCGGCTCGGGATGTTCCTCAACTCCTACCAGTCGGCGGCGGCCTCGCTGGAGAAGATCGCGGGTCTGCTGGCCCAGACCCCGTCCGTGCCGGAGGCGACGGCCCCGCGCCCGCTGCCGGAGCTGACGGGCGGGCACCCGGGCCGGGAGGTCGTGTTCGAGACGGTCAGCTTCTCGTACCGCACGGGCGGCGAGATCCTGCCCCGCTTCGACCTGACGATCCCGGCCGGCCAGACCGTCGCCGTCGTCGGTTCGACGGGCGCGGGCAAGTCCACCCTGGCCAAGCTGCTGGCCCGGTTCTACGACCCCACCGAGGGCCGCGTCCTGCTCGACGGCACCGACCTGCGCGACCTGGACACCCCCGAACTGCGGCGTGGTGTCGTGATGGTGACCCAGGAGGCGTTCCTGTTCTCCGGCACGGTCGCCGAGAACATCGCGATCGGCCGTCCCGACGCGTCGCGCGACGACATCGAGCGGGCCGCGAAGGCGATCGGCGCGCACGAGTTCATCAGTGGTCTGCCGGAGGGGTACGACACGGACGTACGGAAACGGGGCGGCCGGATATCGGCCGGCCAGCGCCAGTTGGTGGCCTTCGCCCGCGCGCTGCTCGCCGACCCGTCCGTACTGATCCTGGACGAGGCGACCAGCTCCCTCGACATCCCCGGCGAGCGTGCTGTGCAGCGGGCGATGGACACGGTGCTCAACGGCCGTACGGCGGTGGTGATCGCGCACCGCCTGTCGACGGTGGAGATAGCCGACCGGGTGCTGGTGATGGAGCACGGCCGCGTGGTCGAGGACGGCACCCCGGCCGAACTGATAGCCGGCGTCGGCCGGTTCGCGGGCCTGCACCGCGCGTGGCGGGACAGCCTGGCCTGACGGCCACCGGGCTGCGGGCTGCGGCTCATGGCGCCAAGGGCGGGACGGGTGCCGCTACGGCCGACGCGACCCGCTCCGTACCGTAGGCCGCCCACGGTCCGAGGGTGAACCCGCCGTCGCGCTCTTGCCGCACTTCCACGGCACCTGCCCCGCCGAAGTGCCCTGGGACGACCAACTCCCTTTCTTCGGAGGCACGTTCGAGAATCCGGCGGCGGCTGGCCACCGCCTGTTCCGGATCCAGACAGAAGCAGCTGTTGGCGGCGGGGGCGAGGATCTGCACCGGGCTGTGCACAAGATCGCCGACGAAGACCGCCCGGTCGCTCCCGGACACGAGCCGCAGTACGGATGAGCCGGGCGTGTGGCCCGGCGCAGACTCCAGAGTGAGGTGTTCGTCGATGCGGTGCGTGCCGTCCCACAGGACACTCTGCCCGGCCCGGTGGACGGGCGCGACGCTGTCCTGGTAGATCAGCCGGTCATCCTCCTGGTGACCGTTCCCGTACGCGTTGTCCGGGCCGAAGTGGAAGTCGTCCGCGGCCGGGACGAGGTACTGGGCGTTGGGGAACGCCGGCTGCCACCCTCCGTCCACACCCACGGTGTTCCCGCCGACGTGATCGGCGTGGACGTGGGTGTTGACGACGACGTCGACATCTTCCGGCCGGACGCCGGCCCTCGCCAGCGCAACCGGAAAGTCACCACGCCAGTGGTGGAAGTGCGCCATGCCGGGCCGCTCGCGCCCGTTCCCCACCCCGGTGTCGACCAGGACCGTCCGCCCACGGCTGCGCAGCACCCAGGTCTGCACCACCCCCACCGCGCTGTCGCCGTCCGGTTCCCAGTGATCCGGCGCCAGCCAGTCCTCGTTGCCCTTCCACACCTCGGCACCGGACTCCGGAACCAGCCCGCGAGCGGGCGCGAACGCCCCTTGCCACTCGACGACTCGGGTGACCTCGACATCGCCGAGCACGAAGCTGGTGCTGGTGCTGGTGCTGGTGCTGGTGCTGGTGCTCTGCCTGCTCTCGTTCTTCATGCGCTCGACTCTAGGAAGGGCAGATGAGCCTCTCAATGCCTGTTCAGCTCGTTCGAATACGTCTGCGTCTCAACGCTGATGCCACGGATACCCTGGCTGGATGGATGTGGTGAGCGACGCGGTCTCGGCCGTACGCATCGGGCGGCCTTTCTCGAACCGGATGCAGGTGAGCGGGAGTTGGTGCACGCGGCTCGCCCCGTACGACGGTGCGGGCTTCCATGTGGTGCTGGAGGGCAGCTGCTGGCTGCTGCCCGACGGTGGCGCCCCGGTCTCGCTCGGCACGGGTGATGTGGTGCTGCTGCCGCACGGCACGGGACATGTGATCGCCGACACCCCCGCCGACGCGGCGACCGTGGCGCAGGCGGTGTCGTTCGAGCGGTGGTTCGCCGGGCATGAGCCACTGCGGACCCGAGCCGGCTCCGGCAACGTGGACATGCTGTGCGGCAAGTACCGGCTCGACCGCAGCCGCGTACACCCGCTCATGGCGGAACTGCCGAAGGTCGTCCACCTGCCGAACCGCGTGGGCGCGCATGCCGAACTGCGCGCCGCCGTCGACCTGTTGGGCCACGAGCTGGGCGCACAGAGGCCCGGCGCCTGCATCGCGGTGCCCAGCCTGCTCGACCTCCTCCTCGTCTACATGATCCGCGCCTGGGCGGCCCGTGGCAGCGGCACCTGGCCGGCCGTACTGGGCGACCCGGTGGTGGCCGCCGCCCTGCGGGCGCTGCACTCGGACCTGGCCGCCCCGTGGACCAACGACCGGCTGGCCGCCGAGGCGGGCGTGTCCCGCGCCACCCTGGCCCGCCGCTTCACCACCCTGGTCGGCCGCCCGCCGATGACATACCTCACCTGGTGGCGCCTGACCTTCGCCGCCAAGCTGCTCCGCGACACCCTGGACCCGCTGGCCACCATCGCTCGCCGCGCCGGCTACGGCACCCCGTACGCCCTCTCCCATGCCTTCAGCCGGGAATTCGGTACGACCCCGGGGCAGTACCGGGCATCGGCGACGGGGCCATCGACGTCCACGCGAGAGCCCGGGTGACAGCCCGCACGACAGCCCGGGCGCGAGTCCTTACCGGGCGGCTATCCGATGCGCGGGGCCACCCCCTTCAGGGCACGAACCTGAGGCTGGCACCGCGACAGCGTCGGCGACAGGCCGCGAGCCCGACTTCGGGGTTGGCCCAGGGTCTTCCCCGACATGGCCTCCGGGCTTGAACAATCACCACCTCGGGGGACCGGTCGAAATGGGGATGCGCCCCCAGCGACGGCCGTCCTACAGTCGGGCGATGGTCGACCGTCTCTTCGCCGATCCGGCGCTCGCCTCCTGGTACGACGTGCTGTGCCCCACCGACGAGCGGAGCGACTTCGGTTTCTATCTGCCCCACCTCATGTCCGCGCGGTCCGTGCTCGACGTCGGCTGCGGTACGGGGACTCTGCTGCGCCTCGCGCGGGAGGCCGGGCATCAGGGGCGGCTCTGTGGTCTTGATCCCGGTGCCGGGATGCTGGAACAAGCCCGCCGGTGGCCGGAATTGGACATCGAGTGGATTCTCGGGGATCTCGAATCCACCTCCTGGGAGCGTGAGTTCGACTTCGTGGTGATGACCGGGCATGCGTTCCAGGAGCTGCTCGGGGACGCCGAACTGCGCGCCGCGCTGGCCGCCGTACGCGCGGCGCTGACCGACGACGGACGGTTCGGCTTCGAGACGCGCAATCCGCTCGCGCGGGCGTGGGAGTCGTGGACGACGGACGTACCCGTCGACGTGCCCGCGCCGGCGGACGCACACGGCAGCGCGGCCACGGTGCGGATGACCCGTCAAGTCCGTTCTGTGGACGGCGAGACGGTCTCCTTCCGGACCACCCTCGACCTCCCCGGCGAGCGCGCCCCGCAGCACGGCGACAGCACTCTGCGGTTCCTCGGCGCCGACCGACTCACCGCGTTCCTGACCGAAGCGGGGCTGGCCGTGGACGAGTGGTACGGCGACTGGGACGGCGGCCCGCCGACCGACGCGAGCCCGGAGATCATCGTCATGGCCCGGCGCGCGCCCGAGTAACACGGCCGCAACAGGGGCGTGGATTTCGCTTAACGAACACGGCAGTTCGCGCAGCGGACGATTTCCGGCCAACTTGTTGACGCGCTCCTGACAGGAAGGCCGCATTCCTGCGACTCTTCCTCCGTTCTGAGCACCACCCGCTCCACCGCACCACCCGCTCCACCGCACCACCCACACCGCAGCTCGTGCTCCACCTTGCTCCCGCACTGTCCGGGCCGCCCACCCGAGCGCGGTCCGGTACCCCCCTCGCAGAAGGAGTTCGCGTGAGACCCAAGCCCAGCCGTCGCACCACCGCGACCGGCGCTCTGATCGCTGTCACCGCCCTTCTCGCCGTCGGAGTCCAGGCCGGCAGCGCCGCCGCCGCGCCCGACGCGGCACCCGCGACACCCTCGGCACCGGTCGCCGGCAAGGCCGACCCCGGCGCGCTCCCCAAGGCGCTCTCCCCCGCCCAGCGCGCCGAGCTGATACGCGAGGCCAACGCCACCAAGGCGGCGACGGCCGGCGAACTCGGCCTCGGCGCGCAGGAGAAGCTCGTCGTACGCGATGTCGTCCAGGACCGCGACGGCACCACGCACACCCGCTACGAGCGCACCTACGCCGGCCTCCCCGTCCTCGGCGGTGACCTTGTCGTCGCCACCACGAAGGCGGGCGTCACCGAGGGCGTCAGCAAGGCGTCCAAGGCGGACCTCAGGTCCGTCGACACCAACGCCGACGTCCCGGCCGCCGCCGCCACAAAGCAGGCACTGTCCGCCGCGAAGGCCGAGGGCTCGACGAAGGCCGCGACCGAACGCGCGCCGCGCGAGGTCGTCTGGATGGCGAACGACAAGCCGACCCTCGCGTACGAGACGGTCGTCGGCGGCATCCAGAAGGGCGGCACCCCGAACGAGCTGCACGTCGTCACCGACGCCGCCACCGGCGAGAAGCTGTACGAGTGGCAGGCCGTCCACGAGGGCACGGGCAACACCCAGTACAGCGGCCAGGTCACCCTCGGCACGGCCCCTTCGTTCACCCTGACGGACACCACGCGCGGGAACCACAAGACGTACAACCTGAACCGCGGCACCTCGGGCACCGGCACCCTCTTCTCGGGTCCGGACGACGTCTGGGGCAACGGCGCCGCCTCCAACGCGGAGACCGCCGGCGCCGACGCGCACTTCGGTGCCGCGCTCACCTGGGACTACTTCAAGAACGTGCACGGCCGCAGCGGCATCAGGGGCGACGGCGTCGGCGCGTACTCACGCGTGCACTACGGCAACAACTACGTCAACGCCTTCTGGCAGGACAGCTGCTTCTGCATGACGTACGGCGACGGCGCGGGCAACGCGAAGCCCCTGACGTCCATCGACGTGGCCGCGCACGAGATGTCGCACGGCGTCACCGCCAACACCGCGGGCCTCGTCTACAGCGGCGAGTCCGGCGGCCTCAACGAGGCGACCTCGGACATCTTCGCCGCCGCCGTCGAGTTCAGCGCCAACAACGCCCAGGACGTGGGCGACTACATGGTCGGCGAGAAGATCGACATCAACGGCAACGGCACCCCGCTGCGTTACATGGACAAGCCGAGCAAGGACGGGGCGTCCAAGGACTACTGGTACTCGGGCATCGGCAGCGTCGACGTCCACTACTCGTCGGGTCCGGCGAACCACTTCTTCTACCTGCTCTCCGAGGGCAGCGGCGCCAAGACCATCAACGGCGTCAGCTACAACTCGGCGACGTCCGACGGGCTGCCGGTGACCGGCATCGGCCGGGCCAAGGCCGAGCAGATCTGGTTCAAGGCCCTCGCCACGAAGTTCACCTCCACGACCAACTACGCGGCGGCCCGCACCGGCACACTCGCGGTCGCCGGTGAGCTGTACGGCACGACGAGCGCTGAGTACAAGTCGGTCGCCGACGCGTGGGCCGGCATCGCCGTCGGCACCCGCCCCGGCGGCAGCGGCGGCACGGTCTTCGAGAACACCGCGGCGGTCGCGATCCCGGACAACGGCGCGGCGGTCACCTCGACCGTCAACGTCACCGGCCGTACGGGCAACGCGCCCGCCGCCCTCCCGGTCGGCGTGGACATCACGCACACCTGGCGCGGTGACCTGGTCGTCGACCTGATCGCCCCGGACGGGACGGTCTACCCGCTGAAGAGCTCCAGCAGCGGCGACTCGGCGGACAACGTCGTGGAGACGTACACCGTCAACGCCTCGTCGGAGGCGGCGAACGGCGCCTGGAAGCTGCGGGTGCAGGACGTCGCGGCGCAGGACACCGGCCGCATCAACAGCGTGAAGCTCACGTTCCCTTGAGCGGCACGCCAACGCGTGTGAAGTGACGACGCGTCGAACTGACGACGCGTTGAACTGACGAGAACCGCCCGGGTCCCCAGGACCCGGGCGGTTCCGCGTCGTCTCGTCGGGCGAATTCCCGGCCACCCCCTCGAAGGCGCGCCCGAAGGGGTGGACCGGGAACCGGCCGGTGCGGACTCTCCCCCGTGCACTCCCGGTCAAGGGGTGCGTCACGATGTCCGTCCACCGGCGGTGTGTCACAGACGACCGGCTCGCGGACCGGAGGATCGTGGTCAATGTGGACAGCGCCGAGACCGACCGTCGCCGACCACGTCGCGACGGCTCCCCCGCTCCCTCACTGCCACCGATCCTCCGGCCCGATGCGCCGCTTCCCCCGTCGCCCGCGCCCTCCACCTCGGCGTCAGCTCCTAACGGAGCTTGTTCACCGCCGTGGTGGTGGTCTTCTTGAACGCCGCGACCGGAGCGTGGCTCAGATTCCCGATCTGGCCCCACGTGACAATCGTGACGGTGTCACCGTCCCGGCCGATGCCCAGCAGATGCACGCCGGGGCCGGAGTCCGGGATCGAGGTGGCGACACCGATGACCCGGGCGCCCTCCTCCACGGCGATCCTGCCGTAGTCGTCCCACGAGGCCGTGCCGCCGGGAGTGGCGCGCAGCCAGTCGGCGGCGCAGGCCGCCGCCGACGCCTCGGCCGACGCGGCGAGCTTCTTCGCCGCTGCGGCGCTCGCCGCTTGGACGCTCACCTGCACGCCGCCGGTGTCGAGGTCGGTGCCGAACTGCCGGTGCCAGGTGGTTCCTTGGGCCGGCAGCACTTTCTCCAGGCAGAACGGGTCCCACTCCGGAGCGCCTGCGGTCACCTTGCCCGCGGTCCAGACGTTGCCCGCGGCCTGCGGCATGTCCTTCGCCACGAGGAAGCCGGGCGTGGCCGCCTTCGGTACGGCCTGGACGCTGCCGGACACCGAGAGCGCGAGTGCGCCGGCGAGTGCGGCGGTCGCCACCGAGGTGAGTACCCCGGCGAGTGCGGCGGTCGTCACCGAGGTGAGTGCCCGGCGGGGCGTGCTTCTTCGCTTGTTCCTACCTGTGGTCATGAGTGAATCCCCCTGGTCGTCCTCTGTGCACCGGTTGCCCGGCCGGTGATCTCAGGTTGGGCGGTGATCGGTCCCCGGGCAACAACCCGGCTGAAGTGCGGAACGCCTGGAACGCCGGCGCGTACGCTGGCCTGGGGGAACGACAAGTGCCTGGAACGAGCGCGGAACGGCGTGGCGGGCCGGAGGGGGACGTGCAATGGGCCGGTCGGAGAAGATCCCGGCGGAGACCGCCGAATTCGCGGAACGGCTGCGCGCTCTGAAGGAGAGAACCGACCGCAGTTACGGATCGCTCGCCACCCAACTGCACCTCGGCACCTCGACACTGCACCGCTACTGCCACGGGCACGCGCTGCCCGTCGATTACGCCCCGGTGGAGCGGCTGGCCCGGGTGGTCGGCGCGACGTCGGCCGAGCGCGTGGAGCTGCACCGCCTGTGGTTGCGGGCGCACGCGGCGCGTACGGAGGACGGAGACGGGGACGGGGACGCGGTTGCCGTCGCGGTCGCGGTCGCCGAACAGCCGCCGGTACGTGAGCCGTTACGTGAGCCGGATCCCGTACGCGAACCGGAGCCCGACCCCGACCCGGACCCCGACCCGGACCCCGACCCGGACCCGGATCCGGATCCGGACCCGGATCCGGATCCGGATCCGCCGCCCGCCGTCACGACCTCACCCACCACCCCACCCCCGCCCCTGTCCCGTCCCCGCGCCTCGCGGCTGCGCCGTCGGCGGGTCGTCGGCGCCGCGATCGCCGTCGTCGCCGTCCTCGGCGGCACCGTCGTCGTCGCGGCCGACCTCGGGCGCCCCGACGCGCGCACCGACAACAGCGGTCCGCGCCTCCCCGACCCCGGCCCGGACGGACCGGCGGATCCCCTGGCGCCGTCCGCCCGGTCGGGCGCTCCGTCCCCGAAGGCGAGCCCGACAACAGCCCCCGGCGGCAAGAAGGCGTTGCCGTCCGGGTCCGCCGGTTCCGGCGAGGCCGGGGGCGGCGGTGACGGTGGCGCCGGTGCGGCCGGCGCGAAGCCCGGAGCGGGGGCGGGAGCGGGCCGGACGCAGCCGCTGGTGTGGAGCGCGGACAGCCACAAGTGGCAGCTGGACTGCGGCCATACGTATCTGATCAACCGCGCCCCCTCCGCCGTACCGCCGCCGCCCACCGCCCAGGACGCGCGGCCGTGGGCGACAGCGCTCGACGCGGTGCACGGCGACTCCTCGATCACGCAGGCCACGGTGCGCGCGGCGGCGGGTGCGGGACCGGTCGTCGTCCAGGAGGTGTTCGTCCGGGTGGTGGGGCGGCGGGCGCCGCTCGACTGGAACGCGTACGACATGAGCAACGGCTGCGGCGGCTCGATCACTCCGGCCGTCTTCACCGTCGACCTGGACGCGTCGCGGCCGGTCGCGCGGCCGGTGGACGGTGCGAGCGAGGAGGGGCCGCTGCCGGCGCCCAGGCTTCCGTATCAGGTGACGTCGAGCGAACCGCTCGTGCTGAAGATCGAGGCGAGCACCGACGGCTGTGACTGCGACTGGTACGTGGAGCTGCGCTGGGCGGCCGGGGACCGTACGGGCGTCACACGTATCGACGGCGGCGGCCGGCCGTTCCGTACAAGCGCGTCGGGCTCCGACGGCCTGTACCGACACAACTACGAGACCGGCACCTGGATGAAGTCCTGACGGATCGTCAGAGCTTCACGACCAGCTACCAGTTCACGCCGGGTTGTTCGCGTGCGTCAGCGACTCCCAGGCGACGAACAGGTTTCGCAGCACTCCGCCCCGCCGGATAAATCCGACGGGGCGAAACGCACGAGCCCGAATTAACCAACTGCGTCGACGATGTCCGCCAGGCCCCACGGATATCAACCTCAGCGCATCAGCACGCCCGCGCCCTCCCCCGTCGCCTCGGTCGGCAGCGCGACCAGACCGAGATCGGCGGCGGCCAGCATCGGATGCGTGGGCATGACCCGCACGGTGTAGCCGAACGGCCCCGTACGGTCCAGGGCCAGTGGACCCTCGTACACCCAACGGCCCGCCTGATCGGGCCCGCCCGCCGGCTTCAGCGGGAAGATCTGCGCGTCGGCGATCGTGTCGTCGGCCCCCACCCGGCCCGCGACCGCCTGCACCTCCACATCGTCCGGGCGGAGTTGACCGAGAGTGACACGCACCTTCAGCGCGAGGGTCGAGCCCAGCTCCGCGCTGCCGCCCGCCGTGGTCGCCGACACGGCCTCCACATGGTCGACGGCCACGCCCGGCCAGGCGGCCCTGACCTGGTTCTTCCAGTCGGCCAACTCCCTTGCCGTCGCGGTGTCCAGCGCGCGGTGGGCGTCGGCGGCGGGCGTGTACAGCCGCTCCACGTACTCACGCACCATGCGGTCGGCGAGCACCTTCGGGCCGAGGGTGGTCATGGTGCGGCGGACCATCTCGATCCAACGCCCCGGAAGCGCCGGGGAGTCGACCGTCCCCGTCCCCTCTCCCGCCTCCGTACGGTCGTAGAAGCGGGGCGCGACCCGGTCCTCGATCAGCGCGTAGAGGGCGTTCGCCTCCAGCGTGTCGCGCCGGTCCTCGTCGGCCGAACCGTCGGCCGTCGGGATGGCCCAGCCGAAGTCCGGCTCGAACCATTCGTCCCACCAGCCGTCCAGCACCGACAGGTTGAGACACCCGTTGAGCGCGGCCTTCATCCCGCTCGTGCCGCACGCCTCCAGCGGGCGCAGGGGGTTGTTCAACCAGACGTCGCAGCCCGGATAGAGATTCCGCGCCATCGCCATCCCGTAGTCGGGCAGAAAGACGATGCGGTGGCGCACGCGCGGGTCGTCGGCGAACCTCACCAGCTCCTGCACGAGCCGCTTGCCGCCGTCGTCCGCCGGGTGCGCCTTGCCCGCGACGACGATCTGGATCGGCCGCTCGGGATGGAGCAGCAGTTCCGTCAGCCGGTCGCGGTCGCGCAGCATCAGCGTGAGCCGCTTGTACGAGGGGACGCGCCGGGCGAAGCCGATCGTCAGGACGTCGGGGTCGAGCACTCCGTCGATCCAGCCCAGTTCGGCGTCCGCCGCGCCCCGCTGGTGCCACGAGGCGCGCAGCCGCGTCCGCACCTCGTACACCAACCGCTCACGCAGGGTGCGCCGGACGCCCCAGAGGTCGGCGTCCGGCACCTCGCTCACCCCACCGTCGCCGTCGCCCAGCCGCGCGATCTCGGGCGCGACCCAGGTCGGGGCGTGCACGCCGTTGGTCACCGAGGTGATCGGTACGTCCTGCGGGTCGAAGCCCGGCCAGAGGCCGGCGAACATCTGCCGGCTGACGGCGCCGTGCAGGGTGGAGACGCCGTTGGCGCGCTGGGCGAGCCGCAGGCCCATGGCGGCCATGTTGAAGAGGTTCGGGTCGCCGCCGGGGAAGGTCTCCCTGCCCAGGCGCAGCACCTGATCGGTGGAGACGCCGGGCAGTTCGCCGTCTTCGGCGAAGTGGCGCGCGACGAGTTCGCGGTCGAACCGGTCGATCCCGGCGGGCACGGGGGTGTGGGTGGTGAACACGGTGCCGCCCCGGACGGCCTCCAGCGCGGTGTCGAACCCGAGCCCCGTGTCGCTGAGTTCACGGATACGTTCCAGGCCCTGGAAGCCGGCGTGGCCCTCGTTCGTGTGGAAGACCTCGGGCTCGGGGTGGCCGGAGAGGCGGCAGTACGCGCGGACGGCGCGGACGCCACCGATACCGAGCAGCATCTCCTGGAGCAGCCGGTGCTCGCTGCCGCCGCCGTAGAGACGGTCGGTCACCTCGCGCTCGGACGGCCCGTTGTCCTCTATGTCCGAGTCGAGCAGCAGCAGCGGCACCCGCCCGACGCGCGCCTGCCAGACGCACGCGCGCAGCGACCGGCCACCGGGCAGGGTGAGCGCGACGCGGCTGGGTCTGCCGTCCTCCTCCTTGAGGAGGCTGAGCGGCAGCTCGTTCGGATCGAGGACGGGATAGTGCTCCTGCTGCCAGCCGTCGCGCGACAGGGACTGGCGGAAGTAGCCGTGCCGGTAGAGCAGCCCGACGCCGATGAGCGGTACGCCGAGGTCGCTGGCGGCCTTGAGATGGTCACCGGCGAGGATGCCGAGGCCGCCGGAGTACTGGGGCAGGGCGGCGGTGACGCCGAACTCGGGCGAGAAGTACGCGACGGCCGCGGGCAGCTCGGCACCCTGGCCGCTGTGTTGCTGGTACCAGCGGTCGCCGCGCAGATAGTCGTCAAGCCCGGCGGCGACACCGGCCAGCCGGTCGAGGAACGGCCGGTCGCCGGCCAGCTCCACCAGCCGCGTGGCGGATACGGCCCCGAGCAGCCGCACCGGATCACGCCCGGCGGCGCGCCAGCCGTCGGGGTCGACGGCCTCGAAGAGTTCACAGGTCTCGGGATGCCAGGACCAGCGCAGATTGCGCGCGAGGCCGCTGAGTGGTCGCAGAGGTTCGGGGAGGACAGGACGCACGGTGAATCGACGGATTGCCTTCACGCGTTCCACCTTCGCAGGGGACATCCGGACCGACGGACCGCACCACGCTGTGCGCCCCGCCATCACCCTGACGGTATCCCCGCACCCCCGGCACCAGCCACGGCGCACGAGCGCACCGGGCCTGCCCGGCGCGCGACCCCGGCGCGTAGGGAGCGCCGGGGTCGCCCGTACGGGTGGCCGGCGGCAGCGCCTGGCGTCGACTCACCGGGTGCGCCGTCCTGATGGGCGGGGCGGCCTCCGTCGGGTCGGAAGTCGGAAGTCAGGCCGGCTTCTCGCCGAGAGCCGCGCACAGCCGGTCGAGCGAGCCCTGCCCCCTGCACCTCGTCGGCGAGGCGTTGCCCGCACTCGGTGACTGTCCCGGCCGGACCTCATCGGGCATGCCTGCGTCTGGTTGGCGGGAACCGCCTGCGGATCGATCTCCTCTACGCGTGTGCTTGAGCGTTCCCGCCTCGTACAGGAAACGTCGTCCCGTAGCCGTCTTAAGCCCTGATTGATCCGGGGCTGCTCACCTTGTGGAGAAGGGTGAGCGCAGTCTCGCCGAAGGCGAGGGCCGCATCGAGTTCGCCGGCCGCTGCCAGGCTCCGCTCAAGCCACACGCGCGCCGCAAGTCCATTGCGCCTCAAGGTCGTGGACCGCACCACAGCCACGGCCTTGGCGGGCCGACCAAGATCGATGAAGCAGAGCGCGGCCGTGCCTGAGATCTCACCGGTCTTGAAGAACCTCAGCCCTGCCGGGGTCCGTCGGGCTGCCGCTCGAACTCCTGCTCAGCCCGGACCATCGACCGCCCACACCGGCCACACCGGCCGCCCTGACCCGGTACCGCGTGTCCGCGAGCGACGCGGGTGTGTGCAGCAGGGATGAACGCTGGCCGTCTCCCCGTCTCCCCGTCCCCCCGCGTCTCAGCGAGTGCTACCGCAGGCGATGTCCCCAACCTCGCTGGTGCGGGCAGGGGCGGCCGTTGACCGGACTCATCCGGGAATGACGCGACTGCGCCCTGAGCTGCCGGGGAGCTGCAACACTGATGTTGTGGCCCCTGCTGGTAGCTTTTCCAAAGAGATGGCAAAGCCCCCTGAAATCCGCAGGTCGCGAAGAGTTCTCCCCGCGCAGGCGGGGGTGTTCCGGCCGGGTCGCACGGCGACCGCGCCACGATCACGTTCTCCCCGCGCAGGCGGGGGTGTTCCGAGGGCATCCAGGCTGTGCGCCGACACCGGGTGGTTCTCCCCGCGCAGGCGGGGGTGTTCCGAATCCGATGGTGAACATTCCGAGAGTGACGGTGTTCTCCCCGCGCAGGCGGGGGTGTTCCGCATCGGGATCCGATTCTCAGGTATGTGATTCCGTTCTCCCCGCGCAGGCGGGGGTGTTCCTCGGTCCGGACGTCCTGCTGGATGCCGAGTTCCGTTCTCCCCGCGCAGGCGGGGGTGTTCCGACGTCGATGCCCCAGCGCAGGCCCCATGACTCGTTCTCCCCGCGCAGGCGGGGGTGTTCCGGCGAGACGTCTTCGGCCATGCAGTGAACTCAGGTTCTCCCCGCGCAGGCGGGGGTGTTCCGGTGGGAATGAAAACCGTCGGGTCCGCTGCTGGGTTCTCCCCGCGCAGGCGGGGGTGTTCCGCTGCATGCGTCAGTCTGCGTTCATGACGCAGCGTTCTCCCCGCGCAGGCGGGGGTGTTCCGGCCGGGTCGCACGGCGACCGCGCCACGATCACGTTCTCCCCGCGCAGGCGGGGGTGTTCCGACGTCGATGCCCCAGCGCAGGCCCCATGACTCGTTCTCCCCGCGCAGGCGGGGGTGTTCCGGCGAGACGTCTTCGGCCATGCAGTGAACTCAGGTTCTCCCCGCGCAGGCGGGGGTGTTCCGGTGGGAATGAAAACCGTCGGGTCCGCTGCTGGGTTCTCCCCGCGCAGGCGGGGGTGTTCCGGTAGATCTTCAACATCTTTGCAGCATGGGCATGTTCTCCCCGCGCAGGCGGGGGTGTTCCGTTCTGGCCCCACCCTCCGAACGGGCGGACGACGTTCTCCCCGCGCAGGCGGGGGTGTTCCGCTGATCAGGTCGGCCAGGGCCTTCTCGACGTCGTTCTCCCCGCGCAGGCGGGGGTGTTCCGAACCTCGATGGCGCGCTCGCTCACACCGTCAGGTTCTCCCCGCGCAGGCGGGGGTGTTCCGCTCCTTGCTCAGCTCGAAACCCTCGATGCGGAGTTCTCCCCGCGCAGGCGGGGGTGTTCCGCTGCATGCGTCAGTCTGCGTTCATGACGCAGCGTTCTCCCCGCGCAGGCGGGGGTGTTCCGGCCGGGTCGCACGGCGACCGCGCCACGATCACGTTCTCCCCGCGCAGGCGGGGGTGTTCCGATTCTCTGCCTTCAGATGCCCCTGAGGGCAGAGTTCTCCCCGCGCAGGCGGGGGTGTTCCGGAACTCCGACTGCCGCGCCCGGTTCGTACCGAGTTCTCCCCGCGCAGGCGGGGGTGTTCCGACGGAGAGAGGGGCGCCGCCTGATGGGCACCCGTTCTCCCCGCGCAGGCGGGGGTGTTCCGTACTGCGACCAGCACGGCGAAGGGGCGCTGTTGTTCTCCCCGCGCAGGCGGGGGTGTTCCGGTTCCGATGGGGAGGCTGATGCGCCAGGACGGGTTCTCCCCGCGCAGGCGGGGGTGTTCCGTATCGGTTGTTCACGCCGCAGTTGCCGACGATGTTCTCCCCGCGCAGGCGGGGGTGTTCCGTTGCAGTCTTGATGTCGACCAGGAAGGAGAGGGTTCTCCCCGCGCAGGCGGGGGTGTTCCGCCAGCGTGACCGCCGCCCGCCGTACGTCATCTGTTCTCCCCGCGCAGGCGGGGGTGTTCCGACATCACCGATGGCGTGGTTCAGCGCCGCAGAGTTCTCCCCGCGCAGGCGGGGGTGTTCCGGTCCTGAGGGAGTGAGCGGTAGGGCTCGATCGGTTCTCCCCGCGCAGGCGGGGGTGTTCGTCGGCGATCCGGCGAACGACGTCGAAGCTGGTGACGCGCTGGCCGCCGCTGATGATCGTGGACACCTTGCCAGGGGTGAGCTGGCAGGCCAAGGCGATCCGGTTTTGGGAGATGCCGCCCCATTTTTTGATCAGGGTGAAGACGGCTGCGAAGTCGTGCTCGATGAGTGCTGCCCGTACGTCTGCTCTGTCGAGGGCTTCGGGGGCGAGCGGGCCGGGTGTGGTGGCGTCCATGCGGGCCGACTTCCAGGGCGATCCCACGCACGCGAGTGTGCCTTGCTGGAGCATCAACGACTGTATTACCGCCTCGGTAACCCCCGCTGGTCATACCGGAGTTGCGTGCGCGAGTCGACGCTGATTGAGCAACGGATTCCTACGACCGGGGACGGCATGTTGAACACATCGCAGACCACCACCGACCTGTCCAGTGATCTGCCGATCGACATCGAGACCATGCTCTGCAACGCGGGCGGCTTACTTGACGGCAGCGTGGTGCCCCCGGACCTGGCCGCCCTGGACCGGCTCACGCTTCAACTCCGCGGTCACCTGAACCTGCTGATCTCCGAGCTGGGCGACCCTGACGATCCCCGCGCCAAGGCAGGTCTCGGCGAGGCCCGGCGCAGGCTGTCGGCCGGCCCCGGCTCGCTCGGCCCTGTGCGGTACGCCGAGTGCCTGGCACGCTCCGTCGTGGCGCTGTGCACCCATGTGGAGCGCCTGGCGCTGACCAGGTGAAGACCGTGACGCCCTGGACACCGCCCATCGCGACGACCGAACTCGTGGCGGCCGGGAACGTCTGGGACGCCGTACACGTCCCGGCCCGATACGGGCCAGGCGTGTCAGATCTTGTACTCGTACCCGATGGTCAGGCGCTGCGGCAGGCACCATTCGCCGTAGACGATCACGCCGTCGGCGTCGCTCCACTCGTGCGCTCCGGCGAGAATCGGATCGCCGGTGGCGATGCCGAGGTGAGCCGCCTCGCGCTGGTCGGCGGCACGGCCATGCATCGCATCGCGGCCGTGCGTCACCGTGCGGCCGGTGCCAGTCTCGATCTGGACAAACAGATTTGCCCCCACAACCTTCCAGGCCATCGTGGCCGCGCCCGTCGTAGCGCGAGCGGAGGGGGCCAGATGATGTGCGTCAAGGGCGAGCACGAGTTCCCCGAAGAGGATGACGTGGGCGCGTACTGCGTCGCGCACGGCGTGACGCTGCTGTTCCGGGGCGACCCCATCCGCCCCGAAGACCTGCCCCACTCGCCGGCACCGGACGCGGCGGCGCTTCAAGCGGTCATGGACCACGCGGACCACCGCACCCCGTGCCGCGTGCGTACCGACGGCGGGTACTGCCCGACCGCCGCCGCGCTGGTGCGCGCCGAGAGGGAAAGTCGACGATGACGACGCTGGGATCCGGGGCCACGCCGCTCGGCCTCAAGCCCCTGTGCTGGGCACTCAAGCCGAAGACGGCAATCCGCTGCACCCGCCTGGACCCGCACCACTCGGGCGACCACGCCAACGCCTACGTCGGCGTCAACGGCGCCGCCTGGCCCCGCCACGCGGACGAGCGGCGGTGACCCCGCCAGCAGTCGTGTACGAGCTGGGCGATTGCTTCCGCTGCGACCGCGCGGGGCTCCAGGTCACCCGTATCGGCGAGATCACCGGACCGGAGGGCGAGACGCCACTTCATGCCTGTCGCTCGTGTGTCGAACGTCTGCTCGCGCTGCACCGCAGTGCCCACGAGAACCCGGTCCGCCGCTACACGCAACCCCAATGACCCCCGCCCCGGCCGTGACTCCGACCAAGAAACCCCGGCCGGGACGGGTCCACGCACCACCCCCGGAAGGGAACGGCACATGACCACGACCGTACAGCGCTGGGCGATCGCCCAGGGCGACGAGGACAACACCGACATCGAGGACGGCGACGGCAGCGGCTCCAACCCCGCCGCCGGCTGCGGCGACAACGACAGCTTCACAAGTCGCTGACCCACCAGGGCGGGCCCATCCGTCGCGAAGGGAAGGACATGGCACCACCCGTGACCGGCACCGGAAGAGTCACCGTGCTCCCACTGCTCCACACCTGGCCGGATCGGTACGGCATCCTCACCTACACCACCCTGGGCGCCTTCGGAGAAACCGCCGTCATCGGCTACATCCCCATCGCCGACATCCCGGACATGCCCCTCATGGACATCGCCGCACGGCACCGGCCGACGCGGGTCTACGGATCCGCCGGCGGACCGGGATTCGCCGAGGCGTGCTGGCTGATGTGCGTGGGCTGGAGCGGGCGCGTGATCCGCAAGCCGGGCACCCTCGAACTGGACCACGCGCAATGGTCGTTGGAGCGCGACAGCACCACCGACCTCTTCAAGACGGTCTACGGGCACGACCGCCTGCACGCCGGTCGCCTCACCCTCACCGACCCCGAACTGATGGCCAAGGCCCGCGCACTGCTGCCCACGCCCTGCTGCCCACCCACGGCCGCTCGGACAGCGAAAGACCGACCCTCACCCGGTGACCCCCGCGTCACGCCGGGGCCAGCCGGATGAGGCCGCTCGACGGCGGGGGCGGTGGGACCCGGTGGGACCACCGCCCCGCGCTCTCAAGACCGCGCGCCCAGCGTGGTCTCGTACGGGGAGCCCGTGTTCACCGATTCCGGGTCGAACGCACCCGTCGCCGCGTACCGCGCCGCTATCTCCGCCAGTTCGGACGGCGGGATCACGTCGCCGATGTCGGTGAAGCCGCCGGGGGCACGCGCGTGGGCCAGGTTGATGACGACCTCGGGGCCCTGTTCCCGGTTGGCCCGTTGCAGCTGTGTCATGGCCGGGCGGCGCCGCGTCTCGTACGCCGTCAGGGCCTCGGACCGGTCGGGGTGCGTCGCCAGCGCGTGCGCCAGCGCACGGGCGTCGACGATCGACTGTGTCGCGCCGTTCGAACCGATCGGGTACATCGCGTGGGCGGCGTCGCCGATCAGGGTCGTACGGCCGTGGGTCCAGCGCGCCAGCGGTTCGCGGTCGACCATCGGGTACTCGAAGGCGCGCTCGGCGGCGGCCAGCACCTCGGGGACGCTGACGCCGTCGAACTCCCAGCCCGCGTAGTGGTGCGCGAACTTCGCGACCGGGACCGGCCGGTTCCAGTCGCCGCGCCCGGCGTCGGCGATCTCCGTCGCGGGCATCGCCAGCGCCCAGTTGACCAGGACGTGCCGCTCGGGGCCGGTCGGGTGCGTCATCGGGTAGACCACGGCCTTGTGCCGGTCGTCGCCCGCGATGAACATGAACGTGCCCGCACGGTGCGCGGGGACGCGCGAGACACCGCGCCAGACGAGCATGCCGTTCCACGGCGGCTCGCCCTCGCCGGGGTTCAGCGCGGCGCGGACCGCCGAGCGGACGCCGTCGGCGCCGATCAGTACGTCGGGCTCCAGGGAGGCACCACCCCCGCCGCCCCGGCGCCCGTCGCGGTGCGCGAGCAGGACGCGCGCCCGGCCGTCCCGCGACGTCTGAAGGCCGCTGACCCGGACCCCGGCGACGATCGCGTCGCCACCGAGCCTGTCCCGTACCGCGTCGGCGAGCACCCGTTGCAGATCGCCTCGGTGGATGGACAGTTGGGGCCACCGGTAGCCCGCCGCCAGGCCGCGCGGCTCGCGGGAGATCAGGCCGCCGCCGCGGTGGTAGTAGCGCAGTTCACCGGTGCGTACGGAGCACTCGTCGAGCCGGCTGAGCAGGCCGAGCGCGTCGAGTTCGCGTACCGCGTTGGGCATGATGTTCAGTCCGGCGCCCAGCGGCTGGATCTCCCGTGCGGCCTCGACGACGGTGATCCGGTCGAAACCGGCGGCGTGCAGGGAGAGAGCCGCGGTGAGGCCGGCGATGCCGCCGCCCGCGATCATGATGTGAGTCATGCCGTGAATCTCTTTTCACGAAGCGGTGATGTGGCGGACACGGCCCCGGACGCGGACCCGGACGCCGTCGCCGTCGCCGGCTCGGGTGCCGATGTGACCGTGGACGCCGTCGCCGGCGCGTGCATGCGTACGTTCGCGTGCCGCACCAACGTCTCGTTGTCCCGCGTCAGATCGAGCACCGACCGCAGCAGCGCGATCGGCGCACCCCCGCTGCCCGCGTCGTACAGCCGCAGTTCGTCGCTGTACGCCTTGCGCGCGATGCCGATGTGTCTGGCCCGGAACGTCTTCAGTATCCGCAGCACCCGCGCCAGCGAAAGCGCCGACGCGGCCAGCGCCGGCGGCAGCCGCGGCGTCGACTCCCAGCTGATCGCCGCGGACAGCTTGCTCACGGCGGACGTCGAGCCCCGGTGCGCCGCGTGGAAGGCCCGCCACGACGGCAGGCTGTAGCGCACCGACTCGTCGAGGAACGCGTCGTACTCCGGACTGCTCCGGTCGCACTGCCACAGCGTCAGATCGACCAGCCACAGCGGCACCTGCGCCGCCGCCGGGCCGAGATAGTCGTGGCCGGCGATGTCGACCTCCTCGAAGTACGGGCGCAGCCCGCGGGCGAAGAAGTCCGGCGTGACCTGCGCGACGGTGAAGTCGATGGAGTCCACCATGGCCTGGACGTGCCGCCCCGTACGGTCGAGCGCGTCGGCGAACCGGGGGTCGTACGGTTCCAGCCCGGCCAGCTCCGAGCAGCTGCCGAGCGAGGCGACGAGCGCGGGGAAGACCATCCGTACCGCGTCCTGGAGGTGCCCCTCCATCTTCTCGCCGGTGTACATGCGCTGGCGGTCGCCGAGCGGGTTCCACGTCGTGTAGTGGTGCACGGTGTCGCGCGGCACCATGTCGGTGCGGCGGCCCAGTTCCTGGAGGACGGGCAGGGCCTCGGGGACGGCGGCGACCGGTTCCACGCCGTGCCGTTTGAGCGAGCCGAGGAGCAGCCCGATGTCGCGTACGGCGGCGAGCGCGTCGACCACGCCCAGCGTGGCTGTGCGGTCGGGATCGGGTACGAGCGTGCGCAGGGCGGCGGTGAGTGCGGGGACGGCGGCGTCCCGGTTCATCGCGGGGACGGCGGCGATTGTCGCGTCGGCGCCCAGCGGATCGGCTGCGCGTATGCCGGCTATGCGGTAGCGCGGTTCGCGGCGCGCCTCGATCGCGGGCGCGACAAGGTCGTACAACGTCATGGAAGTGCCCCCCTCGGGCGTGGGTCGGGTGGGTGGTGGGACACGGGACGGGCGGTGTCCCGCCGTCGCGGCCGCGGTCGCGCTCGATCACGCGCCCCGACCGGCCGGCGGCCCCTGTGCCCCGTCGCGGCGATCCCCCCTTGGCCATGTCGTCGAAGTCCCGCCCCACGGGCGGACGGCGCTACTTCGAAGACACGACCAGGACCGTCGACCGGGCCCCGCCCCGCCTGCGCACTCGCTCCTCCTGCGTCTACTCCAGGGCGCCACCGACCCGGTCCTGGGGCGGGGGCGCGGACGCCGGCGCGGGGAGCCGCAGCCGGATGGAGAGCAGCGCGGCGCAGGCGGCGAAGACGGCGCCGACGAGGAGGGCGGCCTTGAAACCGGCGGTCTCGTCGGCGGCGCCGGTCGCGCCGAGCGCGTCGGTACGGGCGGTGGCGACGGCGACGAGTACGGCGAGGCCGAGTACGGAGCCGAACTGCTGGCTGGTGTTGATGAGTCCGGACGCCAGCCCGGTCTCGCCCGGCGCCGCGTCGGCGGTCGCGGCGACGTTGGTGGTGACCATGACCAGCGGCAGTGCGACACCCAGCAGGAGGCTGGGCGCGAGGACGGTGGAGAAGAAGGTGCCCTCGGCGGCGAGCGCGAGGGCCAGGGTGAGCATGCCGACGAAGAGCAGCGTGAAGCCGAGCGTCATCGTGGCGCGCAGCCCGACACGGTGGATGAGGCGGCCGGTCTGCGGGGCGGTGACGACGACGGCGAGGGAGAGCGGCAGCAGGCCGAGCCCGCCGTAGAGGGGACTCTGGCCGAGGACGCTCTGGAGGTAGAGACTGACGAGGAAGAACATCGGGAAGAGCGCCATCTGGGCCAGTGCGCTGAGGCAGTTGGCGAGCCGCAGGGTGGGACGGCGGAGCACGGCGGGCGGCACGAGCGGATGGGCGAT
This sequence comes from Streptomyces sp. NBC_01508, assembly GCF_045040315.1. Taxonomy (NCBI): domain Bacteria; kingdom Bacillati; phylum Actinomycetota; class Actinomycetes; order Kitasatosporales; family Streptomycetaceae; genus Streptomyces; species Streptomyces sp. NBC_01508. Next base: position 2,306,940 of record NZ_CP109419.1, read on the forward strand.
TCGTTTCTCCAGGACGGCGAACGCCGCCAGGAGTACGAGCCCGGCGGCGAACGCGCCCAGCGTCCGCGCGCTGGTCCAGCCGGCCTCACCGGCGCCGACGAGGCCGTACGCGATCAGCCCGAGGCCGGCGGTCGCGGTGAGGGCGCCGCCGAGGTCGAAGCCACGTTCGGCGCTGCGGGTGTTGCCGTCGAGGAGGCGCAGCGCGAGGACGGCGAGGACGAGCGCGCCGAGGACGTTCAGCCAGAAGGTGGAGCGCCAGCCGAGGAGGTCGGTGAGTACGCCGCCGAGCACGGTGCCCAGTACGCCGCCGAGTCCGCCCATCGCGGCGAAGGCGCCGAGGGCCTTGTGGCGGTCGGGTCCGTCGGGGAACAGGTTGAGCAGCAGGGCGAACGCGGCGGCCGCGGCGAACGCGGCACCGACGCCTTGTGCGGCACGCGCCGCGATGAGCACTTCCACGGACCCGGCGGCCCCGCCGGCGGCGGAGGCGACGCCGAGGACCCCGAGCCCGCCGAGGAACACCCGGCGGTGCCCGAGCAGATCGGCGGCGCGCCCGCCGAGGAGCAGCAGCCCGCCGAAGGTGATCAGGAACGCGTTGGCGACCCAGGACAGTCCGGCGGACCCGGATCCGAGGTCGGCCCCGACGGACGGCAGGGCGACGTTGATAATCGCGGTGTCCATGATGAGCAGCAACTGAGTGGACGCGAGTAACGCGAGTGCGGCCTTGGCGCTGCGCGCCGAACGCGCCGCTCGCCCCCCGCCCTTCCCTCGCGGCGCCTGCGGCCCCTGCGGCGCCTGCGGCCTCCGCGTGTCGGGTCCCGGCGCCGCGGGGCCGGGGGCGGGAGACCCCAGGGCGCCGGGAGATGGTGGGCCGGCCGGGCCGTGCGGACCCACGCGGCTGCCGTGCGGACCCACGGCGCGGCCGGGCGCCGGCTCGGCGGCGTCCTCCCGCCCGTTCCCGCGCGTGCCGTCGCCGTTACCGGTGCCGCTCACGGGGAATCCGTCCCCTCGGGCTCACCGCCGAGCGCGTAGCCGTCGAGACATGCCTGGGCCAGCCGCTCGCAGGACGCCGTGTCGCCCTCCCATACCTGCTGCGTCAGATAGACGTGCGGCGCGCCGTGGTAGAAGCGTTCGTACTGCTCGTGGCGGGAGGCGAACTCCGAACCCAGCGCGTCCCAGGCCAGTTTCAGCAGTTTGATCCGCTCCTCGGCCGAGTGCCCCGGCGCGGCCATGTACCGCCGCACCGCCGGTCCCAGCTCTGGGTGGAGCAAGTCCTCGCCCGACGCGGGCAGTTGGATGACCCCGCCGCCCGCGAGGAGTCTGATCTCCTGTACGGCCTGCGGATACAGCTCGCCCGCCATGATGCGCTGCGCGAGGGAGATGTCCTTGCCCGGCATCACCGCGCCGTGCCCGCCGTCGACCTCTTCGTAACTCGCCTCGGCGGCCAGCACGAACGCCTTGGCCTGGGCGACCTTGCCCAGCAGCCGGCCGATGGCCTGGGTGACGGGCGGCAGTTGGTACGTCCCGTTCGACTTCGTCAGCAGGATCGCTATCCCGGCCAGGAATTCGAGCTTGGTCCAGAAGCGGGTCGCGGCCTGGTGCACGAAGTTGGCGTACGCCGGGGTCCGCCACCACATCCCGAAGCTCGCGTCGACGTTGCGGTAGGTGAGCACGGACTCCCACGGGACGAAGACGTCGTCGCAGACGAGCAGCGCGTCGTTCTCGTCGAACCGGGACGACAGCGGGTTGTCGAAGACGCTGCGCGCCCGGCCCTCGTACGAGACGCGCGAGATGAAGCTGAGGCCCGGTGTGTCCACGGGAATCGAGAAGCAGACCGCGCGCTCCACGTCGCGGGGCGCGAGCGGTTCGATCGTCCCGACGATGACCTCGTTGCCGAAGACCGCCGCCGTGCCGATCATCTTCGCGCCGCGTACGACGATCCCGCCGTCCTTCTCGGCTACCACCCGCACCACCGGATCGTCCTGCGCCGTGCCGCCCGCCGCGTCGAACGGGGTGCGCGCGCCCTGCGGGTTGGTGATGGTGAAGGTCGGATACAGGTCGCCGTCGGCGAGCCGCCGGTGGTACGCGAGCGCGTTCGGCGCGCCGTCGAAGCCGTCGGAGGTGAAGACGCCCGGCGCCGCGGCGAAGCCGGCCGCGCCGCCCGCCATGTAGTCCGGCGTACGCCCCAGGAAGCCGAAGCTCGCCTCGGCCCACACCTTGTACGCGCGCCGGCGCGCGACCAGGTCCTCGTAGGAGCGCGGCACCGCGAACGCGCGGTGCGCGCCGTCCCGGGTGAGCACCGGCGTGTGCGCGGAGTCGTGCGCGAGGTCGTAGAGGCGGGCGATGGATCCCGCGGTGTTGCGGAACGCCGGATGGAGTGTGATGTCCTCGACCCGCTCGCCGTCCAGCCATATCGACCGGCCGTCGCGCAACGACTCCAGATACTCCTGACCCGATCTGGTCACAACTTCTCCTCAAACGGATCAAAACGAATCGTGCGGCACACATGACGCACCCGGCACACCGAGCACACCGAGCACGGAAGGAACGCTGCCCCCACTCCTTGAGAGCCTTTCCTGGCGCAAGCGCCGTCAGCAATGAACGACCGTCCAGCGGTCCTTAATAACCGGCCAGACCGCGACCTCGGCGCGCCTCAGGCGGCGCGCACCGCACCACTGCGGTACTCGCCCGGCGTCTTCTCGAACCACTTGCGAAACGCAAGATGGAAACCGACCGCGCTGCGGTAGCCCACCCGCTGCGGCACCGCCGACTGCGGCAGCGACGTCTCCCCCAACAGCCTTGCCGCCTCCTGCATCCGACGACCCGTCAGATGCCGGGCCGGGGCCTCCCCGACCAGTTCGCGGAAGGCCGCGGTGAAGGCCGACCGGGACATGCCGACCTCACGCGCCAGCGACTCGATCGTCCACGGCTCGGCGAACCGCGTCGCGATGATCACCATCGCCCTGCTGATCCCCGGATGGCTCAGGACCGGCAGCGAGGCCGGATTGTCCGCGATCTCGCGCAGCAGCGGCCGCAGCGCCAGGACCAGCGCCATCTCGAAGGCGCGCAGCGTGATGAGGCGGTCGCCGGGGCCGACGGGGCGGGTCGGCGACGCGAGCAGCCGCAGCGTGTCGCGGAGCAGCGGTTCGTTGTCCACCTGGGTGCGGTCGAGGACCAGCGCCCACGGCAGCGCCGTGTACAGGCCGGTGGCGGCGCTCGCGTCGTAGTGCAGTCCGGCGCAGAGCAGCCGGCTCTCCGGCCCGCCGCCCTCGATCTTCAGCTCGCCCGACGTGCCCGGCAGCCGCTCGGGCAGTACGGCGCCGAGCCGCAGGCCGCTGTTCCGGTCCGGCCGGTCGGCTATGCGGTGCGCCGTGCCGGTGGGGAAGACCGCGAGATCGCCCTCGCGGAGCTCCACCGGTGTCTGGCCCTCGCCACTGATCCAGCAGCCGCCCTCGACGATGTAGTGCAGGATCGCGCAGCTCTGCTCGGCGTCGCCCTCGATGGCCCACGGCGCGCTGACGTGCCAACGACTGTCGAAGACCCCCGTGAGCCTGAGCGGCTTGAGCAACTCGCTCAGGAGATCGTCACCTTCGGTCTTGATGGGCTCCATCGGTTCCATGGACGATCCTTCAACCCCCGCCCCGGTTTGTTAATTGATCGGCCGAAGCCGACGCCGCCAGCCTTGTGAAAGAGCCGTCATCGACAGCAGACACAGCCTACCGAAGGGCCTTCAGACACATGTCCGATCAGATTCCGATGCGCGTCGCCGTCGTGGGGGCGACCGGCTTCCAGGGCGGTGCCGTGGCCCGTCTGCTGGCCGAGCGCGGACAGCGGGTCCGTACGCTCACCCGCGCCGCCGAGGCGGACCGGCCGCCGCTGCCCGGCACCTCGTTCGTGGGCGGCGACCTGGCCGATCCCGCCGCCGTGCGGCGCCTGATGGAGGGCGCGACGCACGCCTGTGTGGTGATGCCGCTGGTGTACGGGACGGAGCAGGTACGGCGGTACGCCCGTAACGTCGCCGACGCGGCACGCGAAGCCGGCATCCGGCGCATCGTCTACAACGCCAACACACGCATCCCGGCGCGGCCGACGGATGTCGCCGCCTTCGAGACGCGCCGGATCGCCGAGGAGGAACTGCGGTCGAGCGGCGTGCCGTTGGTGGTGCTGAGGCCACCGGTCTATCTGGACAACCTGTTCAGCCCGTGGAACGGCCCGGCGCTGGTCGCCGAGGGCGCGCTGGCCTACCCGCTGCCCGGCGCCACCTCCGCCGCCTGGATCTCGCACCGGGACCTCGCGGAGGCGGTCCTCGCGGCGCTCACCGCGGACGGTGTGGTGGGTGAGACCTTCGACATCGGCGGGAGCGAGTCGCTGACCGGCGACGAGCTGGCTTCGGCGTTCGGCACCGGGCTGGGCCGCGAGGTGCGGTATGTGCCGCTGCCCCCGGCGGTGTTCGAGCAGGCGCTGTCGCAGGTCGCCGGAGCCGACGCGGCGGCCGGGGTCGCGGGCATCTACCACTACATGGCGACGGGCACCGATCCGCTGCTGATGGCGGGCGACGGCGGACGGGCGGCGGACGCGCTCGCGGTGAAGCCGGCGCCGGTGGACGAGTGGGTGACGCGCCAGCCGTGGCAGGTCTGGTCGACAGAGGCGAGCTGACACCTCCGGCCACTCCCCCGGGCAGCCCCTCGCCGCACCCCGCCCGCCGCACCCCTCACCACCCTCGTCCCCCGCCCCACGGAAGCCCCCTGATCCCGCCCCGTTCTCGCGGAAGCCGCCCGTGCGGCCCGCGGGGACGGGGCGTTCACGTGCCCCGGGTCCGGCCGATCACGGCCGATCACGGCCACGCTCCCAGAGTTGCCCAGGTCTTAACGGAGCGGCGGATTGTGGACCCGAACATCGTGGGAAGGCTCATCCGGTACGTACGGCAAGCACGCCCGTTTCACCCGATTCCACCGCTGTTGGAGTGAACGCGGACAGGAGCGGCCATGCACGCAGCCCGCCAGTCACCGACAGATCAGCTACAAATAACACGAAACGTGTCACACGCTGACAGAGCACCCAGAAGCTTCCATCTGTTCGACCTGCCATGCCTGCCACGCCCGCTCAGCCCTCAGGTGATCTCATGATCGGTCGCATTCCCGTCCTGGACGTACGCCCTCATCTCAACTGCGGCAAACGCCCCGCCAAGGCGGTGAGCGGAGAGACGTTCCAGGTCACCGCGACCGTCTTCCGTGAGGGCCACGACGCCATCGGCGCCAATGTCGTCCTGCGGGGCCCGAACGGCCGGCCGGGCCCCTGGACCCCCATGCGCGAACTGGCCCCCGGCACCGACCGCTGGGGCGCCGACGTCACACCGACGTCCGAAGGCAACTGGACCTACAAGGTGGAGGCGTGGAGCGATCCGCTCGCCACCTGGCGCCACGCCGCCCAGATCAAGATCCCGGCCGGAATCGACACCGCGCTCGTGCTGGCCGAGGGCGCCGCGCTCTACGAGAGAGCGGCGGCCGGCGTCCCCAAGCGCGAAGGCCGCGAGGCGGTCCTGGCCGCCGTGGACGCCCTGCGCGACGAGCGCCGCCCCGCCCCCGCCCGGCTCGCCGCCGCCCTCACCCCGGAGGCCGACGAGGCCCTGTCGCGCCACCCGCTGCGCGAGCTGGTCACGGCGTCGAAGCCGGTCAAGCTGCTGGTGGAGCGCGAACGGGCGCTGTACGGCTCCTGGTACGAGCTGTTCCCGCGCTCCGAGGGTGCGGTCGTCACCCCCGGCGAGCCGCCGGTCAGCGGCACGTTCAGGACCGCCGCCGAACGGCTGCCGGCCGTCGCCGCGATGGGCTTCGACGTCGTCTATCTGCCACCGATCCACCCCATCGGGACCGCGCACCGCAAGGGCCCGGACAACACGCTCTCCCCCGGCCCGGACGATGTCGGCGTCCCGTGGGCCATCGGCTCGGCGGACGGCGGCCACGACGCGATCCACCCCGACCTGGGCACGATCGAGGACTTCGACGCCTTCGTGGCGAAGGCCGCGTCGCTGCGCATGGAGATCGCGCTGGACTTCGCCCTCCAGTGCTCGCCCGACCACCCCTGGGTGAAGGAGCACCCGGAGTGGTTCCACCACCGCGCGGACGGCACGATCGCGTACGCCGAGAACCCGCCCAAGAAGTACCAGGACATCTACCCGATCGCCTTCGACCGCGACATGGACGGCCTGGTCGCGGAGACCGAGCGGGTGCTGCGGTACTGGATGGGCCACGGCGTGCGGATCTTCCGCGTCGACAACCCGCACACCAAGCCGGTGGTCTTCTGGGAGCGGGTGATCGCTGGCATCAACGCGACCGACCCCGATGTGATCTTCCTGGCCGAGGCGTTCACCCGGCCCGCGATGATGCACACCCTGGGCGCGATCGGGTTCCAGCAGTCGTACACGTACTTCACCTGGCGCACCACCAAGCAGGAGCTGACCGACTACCTCACCGAGCTGTCGGGCGAGTCCGCGTCGTACATGCGCCCGAATTTCTTCGTCAATACGCCCGACATCCTGCACGCCTACCTTCAGGAGGGCGGCCGTCCGGCATTCGAGGTACGCGCGGTGCTCGCCGCGACGATGGTGCCGTCCTGGGGCGTCTACGCAGGGTATGAACTCATGGAGAACGCCCCGGTCAGGCCCGGGAGCGAGGAGTACCTGCATTCGGAGAAGTACGAGCTGCGCCCCCGGAACTGGGAATCGGCGGAGCGAGAGGGACGCACCATCGCCCCGCTCATCACCGCGCTCAACCGGATCAGACGCCGGCACCCCGCGCTGCGGCAGCTGCGCGACATCCACTTCCACCACACCGACAACGACGCGGTCATCGCGTACAGCAAGCGGTCGGGCTCGGGCTCGGGCTCGGGCTCGGGCTCCGACACCGTACTGATCGTCGTGAACCTCGATCCGCACCACACCCAGGAGGCAACGGTCTCGTTGGACATGCCGCGGCTCGGCCTCGACTGGCACGAGACCGCCCCGGTGCGCGACGAGCTCACCGGAGAGATCTACCACTGGGGCAGGGCCAACTACGTGCGCCTGGAGCCGGGTGTGACACCCGCGCACATCGTCGTTCTGCGACCGTCCCCGCCGATCGGAGGGTCACCCACATCATGATCATCAATGAGCCCGTCCACGACACGTTCGAGGACACCCCCACGAAGGACCGTGACCCCGACTGGTTCAAACGAGCCGTCTTCTACGAAGTCCTGGTGCGCTCGTTCCAGGACAGCAACGGCGACGGCGTCGGAGACCTCAAGGGCATCACCGCCAAACTGGACTATCTCCAGTGGCTCGGTGTCGACTGTCTCTGGCTGCCGCCGTTCTTCAAGTCCCCACTGAGAGACGGCGGTTACGACGTCTCCGACTACACCGCCGTCCTGCCCGAGTTCGGCGACCTCGCCGACTTCGTGGAGTTCGTCGACGCCGCCCACCAGCGCGGCATGCGCGTGATCATCGACTTCGTCATGAATCACACCAGCGACCAGCACAACTGGTTCCAGGAATCGCGCAAGGACCCCGACGGCCCGTACGGCGACTACTACGTCTGGGCCGACGACGACAAGCAGTTCCCGGAAGCGCGGATCATCTTCGTCGACACCGAGACGTCCAACTGGACCTTCGACCCGGTCCGCAAGCAGTACTACTGGCACCGCTTCTTCTCCCACCAGCCGGACCTCAACTACGAGAACCCGGCCGTGCGCGAGGAGATCATCTCGGCGCTGCGCTTCTGGCTGGACCTGGGCATCGACGGCTTCCGCCTCGACGCCGTGCCGTACCTCTACCAGGAGGAGGGCACCGACTGCGAGAACCTGCCCGCCACCCACGCGCTGCTGCGCGAGGTCCGCGAGATCTGCGACACGCACTACCCGGACACCGTGCTGCTCGCCGAGGCCAACCAGTGGCCGGAGGACGTCGTCGACTACTTCGGCGACTACGCCAAGGGCGGCGACGAGTGCCACATGGCGTTCCACTTCCCGGTGATGCCGCGCATCTTCATGGCCGTACGGCGCGAGTCCCGCTATCCGGTCTCGGAGATCCTGTCCAAGACCCCGGCGATCCCGACCGGTTGCCAGTGGGGCATCTTCCTGCGCAACCACGACGAGCTGACGCTCGAAATGGTCACGGACGAAGAGCGCGACTACATGTACGCGGAGTACGCCAAGGACCCGCGGATGCGCGCCAACATCGGCATCCGGCGCCGCCTCGCCTCGCTGCTGGACAACGACCGCAACCAGATCGAGCTGTTCACCGCTCTGCTGCTGTCGCTGCCCGGCTCCCCGATCCTCTACTACGGGGACGAGATCGGGATGGGAGACAACATCTGGCTCGGCGACCGCGACGCGGTACGGACCCCGATGCAGTGGACCCCGGACCGCAACGCGGGCTTCTCGTCCTGCGACCCCGGCCGGCTCTACCTCCCGACGATCATGGACCCGGTCTACGGGTACCAGGTGACGAACGTCGAGGCCGCGATGGCGTCGCCGTCGTCGCTGCTGCACTGGACGCGGCGCATGATCGAGATCCGTAAGCAGAACCCGGCCTTCGGGCTCGGCTCGTACACGGAACTGCCGTCGACGAACCCGGCGGTGCTCGCGTTCCTGCGCGAGGCGCCGTCGCAGGACGGCAACGGCGACGACCTGGTGCTCTGCGTGCACAACTTCTCCCGCTTCGCGCAGCCCACGGAGCTGGATCTGCGCGCGTTCAGCGGGCGGCACCCGGTGGAGCTGATCGGCGGGGTGCGCTTCCCCGCGATCGGCGACTGGCCCTATCTGCTGACCCTGGCGGGCCACGGCTTCTACTGGTTCCGGCTCAGGCAGGACCCCGCGCCGGCCTGAGCGCCGGCACCGGCCCGACGGCCGGCCGGACAGGACCCAGGTGCGGGGCGGTCGGTTACCGCCGCCCCGCACGGGGCACCATCCCCGACATCGGGTCCGTCCGTACGGACTTTCGGTCCGTACGGGCCATCCTCACCCGACACGTCCCGCACAGCCGGACTCCGTTGCCGCAATCCGGGACACTCTGCGCATCCTGTGGTGTGCCCGGGGAAAGGACGCGATGCCATGTCGAAGGCTGCATCCACCCGGAGCTCACCACGCCCCGGTGCGGCGCTCTCGCCCGCCGGAGCCGGGAGACTGGTCGAATCGCTCGCGCCACTGCTTCACGAGTGGCTGCCGCGCCAGCGCTGGTTCGCGGGCAAGGGCCGGCCGATCACGGGCTTCTCGGCGGTGGCCGCCACCGAACTGATGCCGCCGGCCGCCTCCGGCCCCGCCCCCGGCCTCCTCCATCTGCTGGTACGCGTCGAGCAGCGCTCCACGCCCGACCGGGACGCGCCGCCGGTCCCCGTCGCCCCCACCGACGACTGCTACCAGCTCCTGCTGGGCGTACGGTCCGCCCTGCCGCCGCGGCTCGCCGCCGCCCGTATCGGCGTCGCGGGCACCGGGCCGCTGGCCGGCCGGGTCGTCTACGAGGCGCTGCACGACCCGCGCCTGGCCGATCTGCTGCTGGAGCGGCTGCGCTCCCCCGGCGCCCTGGGGCCACTGCGCTTCGACCGCGCCGTCGAGATCCCGGCCGGGCTGGTGCCTCGGCTGCTCGGCGCCGAGCAGTCGAACTCCTCGCTCGTCTACGGCGACGAGTACATCCTCAAGATCCTGCGCCGGGTCTTCCCCGGCGCCAACCCCGATCTGGAACTGCCGCTCGCCCTCGCGGGCCAGGGCTGCCGCCGAGTGCCGTCGCCGGTCGCCTGGTTCGAGGCCGTGGGCGCGGACATGGGCGCGGACATGGGCGGCGGGGCCGGGACGGAGCCGCTGACGCTCGGGGTGCTCCAGCCGTTCCTCCAGGACTCCGAGGACGGCTGGCGGCTGGCCCTGCGCGCGCTGGCCGGCGGCGCCGCCTTCACCGACGAGTCACGTGCGCTGGGGCGGGCCACCGCCGAGGTGCACCTCGCGCTCGCCGCCGCGCTGCCGACCGTGTCCCTGGGGCCTCGGCAGACCGCGCATCAGGCCGAGGCCATGTCCAGGAGGCTGGACGCCACCGCGCAGGCGGTGCCCGCGCTGCTGCCGTACGTCGCCGGGCTGCGCACCGCCTTCGACGCGCTCGCCCGGTCCGGGGACGGTGCGGGAGCCGGGGGCGGTGCTGCGGGAGCCGGGGGTGGCCTCGTCACGCGGGCGCAGCGGGTGCACGGCGATCTGCATCTGGGCCAGACGCTGCGGACCCCGGACGGCGAGTGGTCCCTGATCGACTTCGAGGGCGAACCGGCCCGCCCGCTGACCGAACGCCGCCGCCCGCAGCCCGCGGTGCGCGACGTGGCGGGCATGCTCCGCTCCTTCGACTACGCCGCCCGCTCCCACCTGCCCTGGAACCCCGACTGGGCGGAGCGCTGCCGGTCCGCGTACTGCGACGGCTACGCGGAGGCGACGGGCACCGACCCGCGCGAGCACTCCGAGCTGCTGCGGGCCTACGAGACGGACAAGGCGGTTTACGAGGTGCTGTACGAGGCCCGGAACCGCCCCGACTGGCTGCCCGTCCCGATGGCGGCGATCCACCGGCTGGCCGGCCACCGCCCCTGACACCGAAGCCCGGTGGGCCGACCCGTCGGCCCACCGGCCCCAGACCCCCGTCGTACCCGCCGAGGAGGCAGCCCCCGTGACCGCCCGCCCGCCGTCCGAGAACCCGTCAGAGCCGCAGCCCCCGCTCCCCGCCAACGGCGTCCCGGCCCCCGCCGGTGAGGCCAGGCCCGCCGGTGCGCGCCGCAAGCGCGACGAGCCCCCGGCGAAGGAGACGAAGGAAGGTAAGGAAGGGAAGGAAGGGAAAGCGGGCAAGGTGGGCAAGGCGGCCGGCAGGTCCGCCAAGGCCGCGAAGCCGCCGAAGGCCGCCGGTACGCCCCCGAGGCCGCGTCAGGAGAGCGGCGGCCATGTCGTACGGCCCGCGCCGCCGCTCGCCGAGTCCGACCGGCACCGGCTACTCGACGGCGCGCACCACGACCCGCACGCCGTGCTCGGCGCCCGCACCGGCAAGGGCGGCGTCGTCTTCCGGGTGCTGCGGCCGTACGCGAAGGCCGTGACCGTCGTCGCCAAGGGACTGCGGGCCCAACTGCACGACGACGGCGACGGTTTCTTCTCCGGTGTGCTGCCGTGGCGCAAGGTCCCCGAGTACACCCTCCTGGTGCGCTACGGGCTCACGGCCGAGGAGGGCGGCACCGCCGACGAGGTCGACGAACTGGAGGTACGGGATCCGTACCGCTTCCTGCCCACCCTCGGCGATCTCGATCTGCATCTCATCGGCGAGGGCCGGCACGAGGAGCTGTGGAAGGTGCTCGGGGCGCACCCCATGGTCCACCAGGGCGTCACGGGCACCCGCTTCACCGTCTGGGCGCCGAACGCGCGGGGCGTGCGGATCTCCGGTGACTTCAACTACTGGGACGGCACGGTCTATCCGATGCGCTCGCTCGGCTCGACCGGTGTGTGGGAGCTGTTCGTGCCCGGCGTCGGCGAGGGCGCGCTCTACAAGTTCGACATCACCCGGCCCGACGGGACGCACACGCTGCGCGCCGACCCGATGGCGCGGCGCACCGAGGTGCCGCCGTCGACGGCGTCGATCGTCACCGAGTCGCACCACGTGTGGCACGACGAACAGTGGCTGGCGCACCGCGCGGACCTGCCGGTGCACGAGGCGCCGGTCTCCGTGTACGAGGTCCATCTCGCCTCCTGGCGACCAGGCCTGACGTACCGTCAACTCGCGCTCCAACTCCCCTCGTACGTCAAGGATCTGGGCTTCACCCACGTCGAGCTGATGCCGGTCGCCGAGCATCCCTTCGGCGGTTCCTGGGGTTACCAGGTCACCGGCTTCTACGCCCCGACCTCCCGCATGGGCACCCCCGACGACTTCCGCTTCCTGGTGGACACGCTGCACCGCGCGGGCATCGGCGTCATCGTGGACTGGGTGCCCGCGCACTTCCCGAAGGACGAGTGGGCGCTGGCCCAGTTCGACGGCAGGCCGCTGTACGAGCACCCGGACCCGTCGCGCGCCGAGCATCCCGACTGGGGCACGCTGGAGTTCGACTTCGGCCGCACCGAGGTGCGCAACTTCCTTGTCGCCAACGCCGTTTACTGGTGCGAGGAGTTCCACATCGACGGCCTGCGGGTCGACGCCGTCGCGTCGATGCTCTACCTCGACTACTCCCGCGAGGCCGGCGAGTGGGAGCCGAACGAGCACGGCGGCCGGGAGAATCTGGACGCGGTCGCCTTCCTCCAGGAGATGAACGCGACCGTCTACCGCCGCTGCCCCGGTGTCGTCACGATCGCCGAGGAGTCCACCGCCTGGGACGGTGTCACCCGCGCCACGCACGACATCGGCCCCGGCGGCTTCGGCGGTCTCGGCTTCGGCCTGAAGTGGAACATGGGCTGGATGCACGACTCCCTGGACTACGTCTCCAAGGAGCCGGTGCACCGCAAGTACCACCACAGCGAGATGACCTTCTCGATGGTGTACGCGTACAGCGAGAACTACGTCCTGCCCATCTCGCACGACGAAGTCGTGCACGGCAAGCGGTCGTTGGTCTCCAAGATGCCCGGCGACTGGTGGCAGCAGCGGGCCAACCACCGGGCGTACCTCGGCTACATGTGGGCGCATCCCGGCAAGCAACTCCTCTTCATGGGGCAGGAGTTCGCCCAGGGCGCGGAGTGGTCGGAGGGCCACGGCCCGGACTGGTGGCTGCTGGACCCGTCGTACGCGGCGGAGGCCGACCACCGGGGCGTACGGGACCTGGTGCGGGACCTGAACGTGGTCTACGGCCGGACCCCGGCGCTCTGGCAGCGCGACACCGTCCCCGAGGGCTTCTCCTGGGTGGAGGGGGACGCCGGGGAGGACAACGTGTTCGCGTTCCTGCGCTTCGACGCGCAGGGCGCGCCGCTGCTCGCCGTCTCGCACTTCTCACCGGTGGTGCGCCATCAGTACCGCGTCGGCGTCCCGGAGGGCGTCTCGGGCTGGACGGAGGTCATCAACACGGACGCGGGGCGTTACGGCGGCGGGGATGTGTTCAACACGGACACCCTCAAGCCGGAGGCGGTCCCCACGCACGGCCGCCCGGTGAGCATCCAGCTGACGCTGCCCCCGTTGGCGACGCTGTGGCTGAAGCCGGTCTGAGCGTCGCCCCGGCCCCGGACGGGCCGCATGTGCGGCCCGTCCGGGGGCGGGCGGGGTTCACGGCCCCACGGACGGCCCCGCGGACGGCCCCGCGGTGGCGCCCTCGTAGGCGAGCCGGGGCGGGACGGCGGCGTTGCGTACGATGCCGAGTCGCTGGGTCGCCCGGGTCAGCGCCACGTACAGATCGTTGGTGCCGCGCGGTGAGCCGTCCAGCACGGCCTCCGGGTCGACGACGATCACCGTGTCGAACTCCAGGCCCTTCGCCTGCCGGGGGTCGAGCAGGACGACCGGCCGGGTGAGGTCGGGGCCGGCCGCGTCGGCTCCCCAGGAGGCGTCCGGGAGTTCGGCGGCGAGCGCGGGCAGCAGCGCGGCGGGGGCGATCACCGCGAGCCGTCCGTCGGCGCCGTGTTCCGCCGCGTGCGAGGCCGCGTGTTCGACGGCGCTCGCGGCGGCCGTACGGACGACGTCGTCCGGCGCCACCTCCCGTACCCAGGGGCCGACTCCCGTCGAGCGCACCGAACTCGGCGGCTCGAAGTCCGGGTCCGCCAGCCGCCGCACCCCGGCGGCGACGGCCATGATCTCGGCGGGCGTACGGTAGTTGACGCCGAGCCGGACATGCTCCCAGCGCTCGCCGACGTACGGCCGCAGGATCTGCCGCCAGGAGCCGCAGCCCGCGACGTCCCCGGTCTGCGCCGGGTCGCCGACCAGCGTCATGGAGCGGGCCGGGCAGCGGCGCATCAGCAACCGCCAGGCCATCGCGGACAGTTCCTGTGCCTCGTCGACCACGATATGGCCGAAGGCCCAGGTGCGGTCGGCGGCGGCGCGCTCGGCGGCGCTGCGGGTGTCGGCCTCCTCCTGGCGCTCGGCGAGGCGTTCGGCGTCGATGAGGTCGTGCGCCAGCAGGACCTCCGCCTCCTCCTCGTCCTTGTCCTCGAACTCGTAGGTGCGGGAGCCGTAACTCAGCTCCAGCACGCCCTGCGCGTACTCGATCCGCTCGCGCCGTTCGCTCTCGGCGGCGACCCGGGCGGCGGTGTCGTCCTCGCCCAGAAGTTCGGCGGCCTCGTCCAGGAGGGGCACGTCGGCATCGGTCCAGTGATCGGCGCCGCTGATCTGACGCCTTATCAACTCACCGTCCGTGTCGGGGAGATGGGTCGGCTCGGCCAGATAGTCGGCGACGAGGCCCTGCGCAGTGAGGGTGGGCCACAGCTCGTCGATGGCGGACTGCACCGCCGGGCTGGTGGCGATCGCCTTGCCGAGCTGCGCGATGTCGGTGGCGTCCAGGAGGTTCGGGCCGCCGTACGGGTCGGCCCCGAGCCGCTCGGTGAGCTGCCCGGTGAGGGAGTCGATGACGGAGAAGGCGAAGTGCGGCCGGGCCAGGTTGTGCGGGAGGTCCGCGTCACGGGCGCGGGCACGCGCGTCCTCGGCCATCGCGCGGTCCAGATAGAGCGTCCCGTCGTCGTGCTCGATCTCGATGTGCGGATCGGGCACCCGCTGCCGGTCGCGCAGCGCGGCGGCCAGCACGTCCGCCATCTCCGCGCGCCCCTTGACGGCCGCGGCGGCCGGGGTGTCGGTCGCGGTCGCCCGTACACCGGGGAACAGTTCACCGGTCGTCGCCAGCAGCACACCGGTCTCCCCGAGGGAGGGCAGCACCTCGCCGATGTACCCGAGGAAGGCCGGGTTGGGACCGACGATCAGCACGGCACGTCGCGCCAGTTGCTCGCGGTGCGCGTAGAGCAGATACGCGGCCCGGTGCAGCGCGACGGCGGTCTTCCCGGTCCCGGGCCCGCCTTCCACCACGAGCACCCCGCGGTGGGGCGCGCGGATGATGCGGTCCTGCTCGGCCTGGATGGTCCGCACGATGTCGCTCATCCGCCCGGTGCGGGCCGAGTCGAGCGCGGCGAGCAGCACGGCGTCGCCGTCCGGGTCCTCGTACCCGGTGCGGGTGGTGTCGGTGAGATCCATGATCTCGTCGTGGAGCGCGGTGACCCGCCGCCCCTCGGTGGTGATGTGCCGGCGGCGGCGCAGGCCCATCGTGGAATAGCCGGTGGCGAGATAGAAAGGCCGGGCGACGGGAGCGCGCCAGTCGATGAGCAGCGGGGTGCGTTCCGCGTCGTCCAGCCGCATTCCGATTCGCCCGATGTGATGGGTGACGCCGTCATTGAGATCGATACGGCCGAAACAGAGTCCGGTCTCCACGGCATTCAGCGTGGTGAAGGTGCCGGAGTGCTCGGCGACCCGGATGTCCCGCTCCACCATGGCCTGCCGACCCGTGCTGACCTGCCTGATCGACGCCCGCATGGCGGCTTCGGCCTGCTCCCTGAGCGTGTCGAGACGCTCGTGGACGAGCGAGACGAATTGCTGTTCGCTCCGCAATTCCTCGGTTGACAATTCAGCCCCTGTCCGATACGCTTTGCTCAGTCAGTTGATTTCGAACTTCCGTCGGCATTGAAGTGCGGGCGAAAGCCGAAACACCAAATATACGCAGAGCGATACCCCGGCCGTCAATTCGGTACCGGGGTATTTTTGTGCGCCGGGGCGACCTGGGGCGCGGGGCCGGGGCGGGGCGGGGGGGGGGCCGCTCTAGATGGCGTCTTCGAGTTCCTGGAGCAGCCGGCGCTTGGGGCGGGCGCCGACCATCGACTTGACCGGTTCGCCGGCGCGGAACACCAGCAGGGTCGGCATGGCGAGGACGCCGTACCGGTTCATCGTCCGCGGGTTCGTGTCCACGTCGAGCTGGACGACCTTCAGCCGCGCCGCCTCCTCCCGGGCCACGGCGCTCAGCACCGGCGCGAGCTGGCGGCACGGCGGGCACCAGTCCGCGGTGAACTCCACCAGCACGGGCAGGTCGGCCTTCAGCACCTCGTCGTCGAAGCTCTCGTCCGTCACCGCGGCGACGCCCTCTGCCTGGATCATGTGTCTTCTCCCTCTCGCGGCTCGTACATGGTCAGCTCGCACAGCGGCTCGGGCCGCCCGACGGCTCGTGCCTGGATCGCTTCGGCCCGCGCGAGCTGTTCGCCGACCTGGGCGCGTATCGAACCGAGCCTGCCGATCAGCTCGTCCAGCTCGGCGAGCTTGCCGCGGTACACGTCGAGCGAGGCGGGGCAGGAGTCCCCGGCCGGATGCCCGGCACGCAGACACTCGACGAACGGCCGCGTCTCCTCCAGATCGAACCCGAAGTCCTGAAGGGTCCGGATCTGCTGGATCAGCCGCAGATCGTCCTCGTCGTACGTGCGGTAGCCGTTCCCCGCCCGCCGGGCGGGCAGCAGCCCGCGGGACTCGTAGTAACGCAGGGTGCGGGTACTCGTCCCCGCCCGCTCCGCCAGCTCGCCGATGCGCATGTCCACGACGGTAATCCTTGACGCCGACGTCAAGGCAACGAGCGAGGCGGCGGCTGTGGGGGGGCGCGGCGCCCGGCGGGCGGGTAAGTCCGCGTCAGGGCGCCTGCGCCGTCGCCAGCGCGTGCCGGATCGCGGCCAGCGCGTCCTCGTCGGTGGCGCCGAGCAGCCGCGCGGCGCTCGCGAAGTCGCGGGCGCGCTCGGCGAGCGCGGCCCTGGCGTCGTCGTCCGCCGCACCCGCCACGCCCGCGGCCACGCGCGTACCGGACCCGCGTCTGCTGTGCACGAGGCCCGCCGACTCCAGCTCGCGGTAGGCCCGCACGACGGTGTTGTTGGCGAGCCCGAGGTCGGAGGCGAGTTGCCGTACGGGGGGCAGCCGGTCGCCCTCGCGCAGCCGCCCCACCGAGATCAGATCCGCGAGCTGCGTCCTGATCTGCTCGAACGGCGGCACGGGCGCGCCGGAGTCCACCCGGATGGTGAGCCCGCCGGCGGTCATGGCCTCTCCTCGATGTGAACGCGCGGCACGAGCAGCGCGACCAGGCACCACCCGGCCGTCAGGACCGAGAGGAACGCGACGATCCCCAGGCCCACCGCGCCCAGGTCACTGGCCCGCCCGCCGCACGGGAGGGTGTAGACGGCCACGGCCATGGTCGACGATACGGCGAAGAGCGGCGTGGCCACCAACACGCCCCACGCACCCACGGTCACCCGGCCCCGACCCGCCGCCGCTCGTCGCCACCCGCCCGCGCGGTGACGCGCCGCAGGGTCGCCGCACAGACGACGCTCCCGACGACGAGCCCACCGAGGACCGGCCACGCGTAGTACGGCCCCGGCCAGGGACCGATGACGTACGTGAACCCCTGACAAGAGGAGCACACCGGCGACGGAGCAGAGCCCGAAGACGGGAACGGCGTAGAGGAGATCGACGTCGGGCTCGGGGCTGAAGGTGACGCCCCGATTGATCGCCAGGCCGACGAGTGGCCCGGCCCAGCGGACGGGGGCGTCGGCCCAGGTCCGCCAACTCCGGACCGGGACAAGTGAATTGGACATACGGGCCGCCCTTACCGAGGCATCATGACGTGTATCAGCACTCTGAGACAATCCGCCGACCCCACACAACCGCGTCAAGTGGTTGATACGCCTGGAGCGTGACGCGAAACCGCCCACATCGGTTGCTCTCCGTAATCAACTGAACGTAAAATGTGTCGCGCCAGCACTCCGGACCGCACCACGTGGAGGTAGGCATGGCCCGTGCCTGGGAAGCGGATCCGTCCGCCATGTTCGAGCGGCGGCTCGGCAAGTCGCCCGCCGAGCTCGGCAATTCGGACGCCAAATGACGAGTGCCCCGACATCTGGCGGCTCGACAACGGCGACATCGCCGTGATCGGCCGGGATCTGACCAGCCATTACGCTCCGCGTCTTCCGCGAGGCGTCGCACTCGCCTCGGACGAGCGTCTGGTCATCATTCCCGGAAGCACCTTGAGTGCCGCGAAGGCGGACATCGCCGATGCCTGAGACGTACGCGCCCGCCCTCCTACCGGAGCATGGCGAGCGACTTGTCCGCGAGGCGTACCGAAAGGACTTCCGCGAGCGCAGCGCCCTACTCCGCGACGCGGCCTCCTGGAAGCTGGAGCGGCGACAGCATTTCGAGGAGCAGGGCAGCCCGAGCCGCGACGCGCTTCGGCGGGGTGAGTGGGAGGAGTCGCTGCGGCTCATGCGGGAACGCCGCGACGCACTCGCCGCCGCCGCCCGTGAGGACGAACGCCAGGGACACACCTTTCACCGCGTGCGCGTGGTCGAAGAGCCTCTGACGCCCTATCTCCAGTGGGAATTGCACTCGCTGCGGCAGCAGACCCGACTCGGCGCGCGGGTGCGCGTCGTGAGTGCCGAGTCCGTCGCCGCCGCAGAGCGCCCGGGACCGCTGCCGGAACTCGTGGTACTCGGCGGCCGGACCCTCTTCAACATCCTCCACTCCGACGGCGGTCATCCGCAGGGGGCGATCCGCTACACGGACCCCGAAGTGGTGGCCGAACGGGGGCAATACATCAAGGCGCTCTACGAGTCGGGCGACGAGATCGGGTCGTACTTCGAACGGGTCGTCGCCCACCTCCCCGCACCGACGAGCAGGCCGGAGTAGACAATCAGCCGACACGGAAACGACGAGGAGCACCCCGGCGCGTCGACGAACGACCTGTCGGGGTCGTCCCGCGATGTCGTGCAGACCGGAAGGGTCAGCGGCGGCATCCACTTCCACGGGCCGGGCAACGCGCGGGACAGGCCACCGGCGAGCCCGCCGCCCCGCCAACTCCCCGCCGATGTAGCCGGTTTCGTCAACCGGGTACATGAACTGGACCAGCTGAACGCCGTCGTGGCCGGGGAGAACGGGGACCCGCTGATCATCTCTGTCTGTGTCATCGCGGGTACCGCAGGTGCGGGCAAGACCTCGCTCGCGCTGCGCTGGGCGCACCACGCCCGCGACAGATTCCCGACGGCCGGCTCTACGTGAACCTGCGCGGGTACGACCCCGGGGAGCCGGTCACCGCCCAGGAGGCCCTGCACCGGTTCCTGCCCGCCCTCGGCGTACCGGCGCGGTCGGTGCCGCAAGACATTGACACCGCGGCCGCCCTCTACCGCTCGCTGCTCGCGGACCGCCGGATGCTCGTGCCGCTGGACAACGCCTCAACCGCCGGCCAGGTCCGTCCGCTGCTGCCCGGCGGACCGGGCTGCCTCGTCCTCGTCACCAGCAGGAGCCGCCTCTCCTCGCTGGCCGTCCGCGACGGCGCCCGCAGACTCACGCTCGGCACACTGCCGCAGGCTGAGGCGGTGGCACTGCTGCGCACCGTCACCGCCGGATACCGCCCTGAGGACGACCTGGAGAAGCTCACCGAACTGGCGATTCTCTGCGCGCGGTTACCGCTGGCGCTGCGTATCGCGGCCGAGCGCGCGGCAAGCCGGCCGCATCTGCGGCTCGACGACCTGATCGCCGGTCTGCGGGACGAGTCGGCTCTGTGGGACGCGCTGAGCACGGGGGACGACGAGGAGGCGGAGGCCGTCCGTACCGTCTTCGCCTGGTCCTACCGAGCCCTGTCCGGGCAGGCGGCCCGGCTGTTCCGTCTTCTCGGCCCGCATCCGGGTCCCGAGTTCGGTCTACAGGCCGCCGCCGCCCTCGTCGGGGCTCCCGTCAGCAGGACCCGGCAACTGCTCGACTCCCTGGTCAACGCCCACCTGCTGGATCCCGTACGGCTGAGCGCCGGCTCGCCGGGCACGCCGGGCACGCCGGGCACGCCCCAACGTGGGCTCCACACAAGCCCTGTGGAGCCCACAGTCGTGCGAAGCGGTCGAACGGGGGTACACGCGAGGTCCGGGAGCACGTGAGTCGGAAGTGCTCCGAACCTGAGGTGGGTGGGGCGAGATGACGGAATCACATGAGGGACGGCGCGGGTGGCCTTGGTGGCTGAACCGCTGGTGGGTGGCGGGTCCGCTGGCGTTCCTGATCCTGGTGGGGGTGCGGCTGCTGATCGACCGGGACAGTGGTCTGCTCAACGCGGTGATCAACGGCGCGATCTACGCGGTGGTGATCACGGCCGTCGTCGCCTGGCGCCGCCGCAAGGACGGCCGCGCGGTCGGCACGGATGCCGACCAGGTGCCACGCCTCGACCGGCGCATCGGCAAGGAGGACATACCCGAGGACCCGGAGGAGCGGCGTGCCATGGCGGTCCTGGTGCGGCGCCGCGAGGAGCAGTTGCGCTCGGCCGGCCGGTTGGCCCTTCCCCTGCTGGGGGTGTGCGTCGTGCTGATGGCCGGCCTCTTCCTCGTACTCGGCGCGATGGTCCCGGCGGTCGTCACGGTGGCCGTCGGCGCGCTGTCCGTCCCGGCGGCGCTGTGGAACCGGCGCAGGCTCTTCGCGCGGTACGCACGGCTGACGCGACGGCTGGAGGCCGGCCCGGCCGCACACACCGGCCTCGGCACCGTACGGCGCCCGGCGTGAGCGGCAAGGGCGCCGGCGACACCACCCCGCTCCGGCGGCGGCCCGCCCCCCTGGCGGCGCTGTTCGTGGTCCTGCTCATGCTGGGCGGTGTCGCCGTGGGCGCACTCGGCCGGCGGCCACTCAGCGCGGTGATCGCCGGACTGCTGCTGATCCTGCTCGTGGGCGGCTGTGTGCTCCTGGTGCGGTCGATCAACCGCGCGACCGCACGCGAGATAGGCGTGCCGCGCGACCGCGTCTCGGCTCTCTCACGGTGCGTACAGAAGGAGAACATCCCGCAGGGCGCGGCCGAGCGGGCGGCGATGGGGCTGCTGCTGGCGAAACACCGCCGGACGACGGTCCGGGCGGAGCGCTACCGCTGGGCGTACATGGTGGGCGGCGCGCTGTTCGTGCTGCTCGCCGTCGCGCAGTTCCTGAACGGCGCGCCCCTGTTCGGCGCGGTGCTCCTTCTGATGAGCCTGTCGCAGTTCTGTCAGCCTCTCGTCCTGCGGCGCACCCTGCGGCGGCTGGACCGCGTGACGGCCGCCCTCGCAGCTCACCCGACAGAGAAGTGACCGGCCCGTACGGACGTCTCCGTACGGGCCGGTCATTCGCAGGGCCGGGGAGCTGGGGGATCAACCCCCGGCCGGGGTAGGGCGGTTGAGCGGTGGTGCGGCTGAGCGATGGTGCGGCTGAGCGATGGTGCGGCTGAGCGGAGTCGGACGACCCCGGGTCAGACCTTCGCCGGCGCCCCGTCCACGTCGCGCTGCTCCGGCACCTCCGTGGGGCCGTCGGCGGAGCCGTCCGAGGCGCCGTCGGCGTCCTTCGTGAGACTGGGGCCTCCCCCGCCGTGGTCGTCCACCAGCGTCTTCTCGTCGAACGGGATCCGGCCGGCCAGCACCTCGTCCACCCTGGCCCGGTCGATCTCCTTCGTCCACGTACCGACGAGGACCGTGGCGACCGCGTTGCCCGCGAAGTTCGTCAGGGCGCGCGCCTCGCTCATGAAGCGGTCGATGCCGACGATCAGGCCGACGCCGTCGACCAGTTCGGGCCGGTGCGACTGGAGGCCACCCGCCAGGGTCGCCAGGCCGGCGCCGGTGACACCCGCCGCGCCCTTCGACGCGATGATCATGAAGAGCAGGAGCCCGATCTGCTCACCGATGGCGAGCGGGTTGCCCATCGCCTCGGCGATGAACAGCGACGCCATCGTGAGGTAGATGGCCGTGCCGTCGAGGTTGAAGGAGTAGCCGGTCGGCACGGTGATGCCGACGACGGGCTTGCTGACACCCAGGTGCTCCATCTTCGCGATCAGCCGCGGCAGCGCCGACTCCGACGACGAGGTGGAGACGATCAGCAGGAACTCGCGCGCCAGGTACTTCAGCAGCGAGAAGATGTTGATGCCGGTGACGACCTTCAGCAGCAGGCCCAGAACGATGAAGACGAAGAGCGCACAGGTGACGTAGAAGCCGATCATGATGACGGCCAGCGACTTCAGCGCGTCCATGCCGGTCTCGCCGACCACCGCCGCGATGGCGCCGAAGGCGCCGACGGGGGCCGCCCACATGATCATCGCGAGGATGCGGAAGACCAGGCGCTGGATGTGTCCGATACCGCGCAGGATCGGCTCGCCGGTGCGGCCCATGGCCTGGAGCGCGAAGCCCGCCAGGAGCGCCACGAGCAGCGTCTGGAGCACCTCACCCTCGGTGAAGGCGGAGACGAGCGTGGTCGGGATGATGCCGACCAGGAATTCGGCGGTGCTCTCGGCGTCGCCGGCCACCTGTGCCGCGCCGGCGTCGGCCGTCGCGTCGGTGATGTGCAGGCCGGCGCCGGGCTCCAGGATGTTGCCGACGACGAGGCCGATGGCCAGCGCGACGGTCGACATGACCATGAAGTAGCCCAGGGCCAGACCGCCGACCGCGCCGACCTTGGCGGCCTTGCGGACGGATCCGACGCCCAGCACGATGGTGCAGAAGATGATCGGGGAAATCATCATCTTGATGAGGTTGACGAAGCCCGTCCCGATGGGCTTCAGCTCGACGGCCACCCCCGGGGCAGCGAATCCGACCGTGATTCCGAGAATCACCGCGCCGATCACGGCCAGATACAGATAATGGGTACGGTCCCGAGTAGCGGCCACGGGTCCTCCTTGACTCGTTTGTCCCTACGCGACCCTCCCGTCCCGAGGGGGTCCCGGCGACTATCTATCAGCGTGTGACGCCGGTCACCCTTACGTGCATTTCGTTCACGCGAATTTCGGCCAGGCAGACTTGTGTCATGCAGCTACCCCGTCCGCGCAGCCTCGCCGGCCAGCTCTTCGCCATGCAGGTCGTGCTGGTCGCGGCCGTGGTGGCCGGATGTGCGCTGTTCGCGTACTTCACGGACCGGGCACAGGCCGAGGAGACCGCGGAGCGCCAGGTCACGGCCACGGCGCGGGCGATGGCCGACTCCCCCTCCGTACGCGAGGCCATCAGGTCCGACGATCCGTCCGCCACGCTCCAGCCGTACGCGGAGCGCGTCCGGGTCGACACAGGCGTGGACTTCGTCACGATCATGAAGCCGGACGGGACGCGCTGGACGCACCCGGATCCCCAGCTGATCGGGCTGCCCTTCATCGGCACGACGAGGCCCGCGCTGCTCGGCGAGACCTTCACGGAGACCTACACGGGCACGCTCGGCCCCTCGACCCGGGTGGTGACCCCGGTCAGGGACGGGGGCCGGATCACCGGGCTGATCAGCGTCGGCATCACCGTGGACCGGATCTCCAGCCAGTTGGAGAAGCAGGTGCGGGTGCTGGCGCTGGCGGCCGGGGGCGCGCTGGCGCTGGGCGGTGTGGGCACGTACGTCATCAACGCGCGGCTGCGCCGGCACACCCACGGGATGAACGCGGGCGAGCTGAGCCGGATGCACGACTACCACGAGGCGGCGCTGCACGCCGTACGCGAAGGGCTGCTCATGCTGGACGGACGGCGCAGTATCGCGCTGATCAACGACGGCGCGCAGGAACTCCTCGGTCTCGACGACAGCGCGGTGGGCCGCAACGTCGACGAACTCGGCCTGCCCGCCCCGCTCGTCGGCGCGCTCCTCGCGTCGGAGCCGCGGGTGGACGAGGTCCATATGACGGCCGACCGGATCGTGGTCGTCAGCACCCGCCCGGTGATCGGCGGCGAGCGGCGCGGTACGGTCGCCACGCTCCGGGACCACACCGAACTGCAAGCACTGTCGGGCGAGTTGGACTCGGAGCGCGGCTTCACGCACGCCCTGCGCTCACAGGCGCACGAGGCGGCGAACCGGCTCCACACGGTCGTGTCGCTGATCGAGATGGGACGGGTGGACGACGCGGTGGAGTTCGCCACGGCGGAGCTGGAGCTGGCGCAGGTGCTCACGGACCGGGTCGTCGGCGCGGTGGCCGAACCGGTGCTGGCGGCGCTGCTGCTGGGGAAGGCGGCGCAGGCCAACGAGCGCGGCGTGGAGCTGGTGCTCGCGGAGGACAGCCGCATAGACGACGGGGTGCTGCCGCCGTCGCTCGCCCCGCGCGATCTGGTCACGATGCTGGGCAATCTGATCGACAACGCGGTGGACGCCGCCCAGGGCACGGACGGCGCGCGGGTCACGGTCACCGCGCTGGTCGAGGGCGGTGAGCCGGCCGAGGGCGGTGAGCTGCTGCTGCGGGTGCGGGACACCGGGCCGGGCGTCGCCCCCGGGAACATGGAGGAGGTGTTCCGGCGCGGCTGGTCGACCCGGGGCGCGGAACGCGGGCTGGGGCTGGCACTCGTACGCCAGGCGGTGCACCGGGCGCACGGCACGGTGGAGCTGACACCGGGGCGGGACGGCGGGGCGGAGTTCACCGTACGGCTGCCGCTGGGCAGGGGCGGCGAGGCGGATACGGCTGGTTCGGGAACGCGTACCGGCACGGCTACGCGTACGGGTGGCGTGGTCGCGGATACGGACGGTGCGGGCACGGGCACGGGCGCCGACGCGGCGGAGTCGATGGCCGGTGCCACGACCGACGGTGGGGAGCGCGGCGGATCATGACCAGGAACACGGCCGGCGGCCCCCGCCCCATTCGCGTACTCGTCGTCGAGGACGACCCCGTCGCCGCCGACGCCCATCAGCTGTACGTCGGCCGGGTGCCCGGCTTCGAGGTGGCCGGGGTCGCCCACTCCCGGGTCGAGGCGGGCCGCGCCCTGGAGCGCACGGACGTCGACCTGATCCTCCTCGACCTGTATCTGCCGGACGGGCACGGGCTCCAGCTGCTGCGCAGCCTGCGGGCCGCCGGCCACCACGCGGACGTCATCGCCGTCACGTCGGCGCGCGATCTCGCCGTCGTACGCGAAGGGGTGTCGCTGGGCGTCGTGCAGTACGTGCTCAAGCCCTTCGCCTTCGCCACGCTCCGCGACCGGCTCGGCCGGTACGCCGAGTTCCGCGCCGCCGCCGGTGAGGCCAGTGGGCAGGACGAGGTGGACCGGGCGCTGGGCGCGCTGCGGGCGCCGCAGCCCGCGTCGCTGCCGAAGGGGCTCAGCGGGCCGACGCTGGAGTCGGTGACGCGTGCGCTGCGGGACGAGCGGGCGGGGCTGACGGCCACGGAGGCGGCGGCCAGGCTCGGTATCTCGCGGATCACCGCGCGCCGCTATCTGGAGCATCTGGTGGGCGCCGGGCAGGCGGCCCGCAGCCCGCAGTACGGCCAGGTCGGGCGCCCGGAGTTGCAGTACCGGTGGATCATCTCCACCCGGTAGCACGGGCTGAGCACGGACCTGGACCTGGCACGGGCTGAGCATGGACCCGGCACGGACTTGGCACGGGCTGATGCGCGGACTCAGCACGGACTTCCGGCGGCGCGAAGTCACTTGCGGCAGCCGGTCAACCCGGTCGCTCCGCCCGCGCCGCCCGGTGAACAATGGCTCCATGACTGTTCTCGGCGCCGTGTTCCGCCCCCAACTGCCCCCCGAACGACTCCGCGACATCGCCCGCACCGCGGACGACGCCGGCCTGGAGGAGCTGTGGCTCTGGGAGGACTGCTTCCTGGAGAGCGGCATCGCCAGTGCCGCCGCGGCCCTGGCCTGGACCCAGCGGCTGCGTGTCGGGGTCGGGCTGCTCCCCGTACCGCTGCGCAATGTCGCGCTGACGGCGATGGAGGCCGCCACCCTGCACCGGCTGTTTCCGGGGCGGCCCCTCCTCGGGGTCGGCCACGGGGTGCAGGACTGGATGGCGCAGACCGGTACGCGCGTCGAGTCGCCCGTGACGCTGCTGCGCGAGCACCTGGTGGCGCTGCGCGCGCTGCTGGCGGGTGAGCGGGTGACCACGGACGGGCGGTACGTGAAGCTGGACGGCGTCGCCCTCGACTGGCCGCCGTCCACCGTCCCCGCGCCGCCCGCCGTCTTCGCCGGGGCCACCGGGCCGCGCACGATGCGGCTGACGGGCGAGGCCGCCGACGGCACCATCCTGACGGGCGGCACCACACCCGACGAGGTACGCCGCTCCCGCCAACTCATCGCGCAGGGGCGGGAGTCGGCCGGGCGGACCGGCCACCACCCGGTGGTCGTCTATCTGCACACGGCGACCGGCCCGGACGCCGCCGCGCGGCTGCGCGCCGAGTTGGACGCCACCGGCCTCCCGCACGGGGTCGCCGGCCCGGCGGAGGCCGTCGCCGAGGCCGTGCTGGCGCTGGCGGAGGCCGGGGCCGACACCGTGGTCCTCCAGCCGACGCCCGACGAACCGGACCCGGAGGGATTCGTACGTTTCACGGCCGCCGAGGTCCGCCCGCTGGTGCCCCGCAAGGAGTGAGCGGTGCACGGGGATTGACCTTGAGATTGAGGCAGACCTACGGTCGCCGGGCAGCCCTTCGTGGCTAAAAGAGGAGGTCGTGCCCGTGCGCCCCACCGCCCCACTGATCCTCGTCACGGTCCTGGCCGCCGGTACGCTCACGGCGTGCGGCGGCGGGTCCGGCAGCGATCCGGACACCGTGAAGGTGGCCTACAACAGATCGACGGACAACAAGATCCGTTTCAAGGACGCCTATCTGGAGTCCGTGAAGAAGCAGTTCGAGAAGGACAACCCGGGCAAGAAGGTCGAACTGATCCCGATCCAGGCCCCGGACAACGACTACGCCACCAAGGCGCAGCAGATGATGCGCTCCCCGAAGACCGCGCCCGATCTGGTCTACGAGGACACCTTCCGTATCAACTCCGACATCAAGGCCGGCTATCTGCGCCCGCTGGACGAGTATCTGAACAAGTGGGACCAGTGGGACCAGTTCGTCGACACGGCGAAGTCGGCCGCCAAGGCGGAGGACGGGAAGACGTACGGCGTCCCGGACGGCACCGACACCCGCGGCCTGTGGTTCAACAAGAAGATCTTCGCCGAAGCGGGGCTGCCCGCCGACTGGCAGCCCAAGAACTGGGCGGAGGTCCTGGACGCGGCGCGCACGATCAAGCGTGAGGTCCCGGACGCGATCCCGCTCAACGTCTACACCGGCAAGGGTCCCGGCGAGGCCGCGGTGATGCAGGGCTTCGAGATGCTGCTGTACGGCACGGGCGCGGACCCGCTCTACGACCCGTCGGCGAAGAAGTGGGTGGCCGGCAACAAGGGCTTCACGGACGCGCTGGACTTCGTACGGACCGTGTACTCCGAGAAGTTGGGGCCCGACGTCTCCGACGCGCTCGACCCCAACATCGGGACGCGCGTCGCGACCGAGTTCTTCCCCGAGGGCAAGCTGGCGATCTCCCTCGACGGTTCCTGGATGGGGCAGAACTGGATCAACAAGGGTCCCAAGGAGTGGCCCGAGTGGTCCACCGAGCTGGCCCAGACGCCGATGCCGACGCAGAACGGGCAGGCGCCCGGCAGTGTGTCGATGTCCGGCGGGTGGGCGTGGTCGATCCCGGCGAAGGCCCAGAACCCGGAGCTGGCCTTCGAGTTCATCAAGACGCAGCAGACGCCGGAGAACGCCGTCGAGTGGAACGTCGTCGGCGCGCAGATCGCCGTGCGTGAGGACGTGGCGGCCGATCCGAGGTATCTGAAGTCGATGCCCGGTATCGACTTCTTCACCAAGCTCGTCGAGGTGACCAACTACCGTCCCGCGCTGCCTGTCTACCCCCAGGTGTCGTCCGCCATCGGCGAGGCCATGGAGTCGGTGACGACGGGTGACGCGTCGGCGGCGGAGGCGGCGAAGGCGTACGACGAGCAGTTGAAGACCATCGCCGACGGCTCGGTGGTCGACAAGTGAGCACGACAGCCGCGGCGGCGGTGACGGCGGGCGCGCCGTGAGCGCGGTGAGCACCGCGGGCGGCCCGGTGAGCAAGAGCGGGCCCGCGGTGCCTGCCGGGGGCCGCGCGGGCCGCGGGGGCAAGGGCGATGACGGCCGCAACGGGCGCAAGGCGCGCCCCGCGCGCTGGCTGCCCCTCGCCCCGGCGACGATCCTGCTGCTGCTGTTCCTCGCCGGGCCGATCGGCTACTGCGTCTGGATCGCCTTCACCAACACGCAGTTGACGGGTTCGTCCACGTCGGACTTCGTCGGTCTGGACAACTTCCGGCGGGCCTTCGCGGACGACAACTTCCGTAACGCGGTCTGGCTGACGCTCGTCTTCACCTTCGTGTCGTCGATCGTCGGCCAGAACACGATCGGGCTGGCGCTGGCCGGTCTGATGCGGGCCGCGTCCCGGCCGGTGCGGACCGTCACGGGCGCCGTGGTGGTCGCGGCGTGGGTGCTGCCGGAGATCGTCGCGGCGTTCCTGCTGTACGCGTTCTTCCGCCGCGAGGGGACGCTGAACGCCATCTTGGACTGGCTCCATCTGCCGTCCCAGAACTGGCTGTTCACCCTGCCGATCCTGGCGGTGTCGTTCGCCAACGTGTGGCGCGGCACGGCGTTCTCGATGCTGATCTACTCCGCCGCGCTGTCCGAGATCCCGAAGGAGATCACGGAGGCGGCGGAGGTCGACGGGGCGAACGGGGTACGGCGGCTGTGGTACGTCACGCTGCCGATGATCCGGCGTTCCATCGCCACCAATCTGATGCTCAACACGCTCTCGACGCTGTCCGTCTTCGGACTGATCTGGGCGATGACGCGCGGCGGCCCCGGCAACCGGAGCCAGACGCTGCCGGTGTTCATGTACGACCAGGCGTTCCTCAAGAGCCTGATCGGTTACGGCACGGCGGTCGCGCTGCTGCTGCTTCTCGTGGGCGCGCTGTTCTCGATCGTCTATGTGCGTCTACTCAAGGTGGAGGTGTGATGAAGCGCGCCACTCGCGTCCGGCTCGCCTCGGACGCCGCGCTGCTGACCGTGGCCGCGGCCTTCCTGCTGCCGCTGCTGTGGCTGCTGCTGTCCTCGGTCGACGCCGAGGCGGATCTGCGGGTACGGCTGCCGTCGGCGCCGACCACGGAGAACTTCGGCGCGGTCCTCACCGACGAGATCACGTTCACGCCGATGCTCAACAGCCTGCTGCTGTGCGGCAGTGCGACGCTGCTGACGGTGGTGTGCGCGGCGCTGGCGGCGTACCCGCTGTCCCGCTACCGCTCGCGGTTCAGCCGCCCGTATCTGCTGACCATCCTGTTCACGACATGTCTGCCGATCACCGCGATCATGGTCCCGGTGTACGGGCTGTTCGTCCAGGTCAACCTGATCGACACGATGTACGGCACGGCGCTCTTCCTCGCGGCGTCCCAACTGCCCTTCTCCATCTGGCTGATGAAGAACTTCATGGACGGGGTGCCGACGGTCCTCGAAGAGGCGGCGTGGACGGACGGTGCCTCGATGATCCAGACCCTGACGCGGATCGTGCTGCCCCTGATGGGGCCGGGCATGACGGTCGTGATGATCTACACGTTCATCCAGCTCTGGGGGAACTTCTTCGTCCCCTTCATGCTGCTGCTGTCCCCCGACCAACTGCCGGCGTCCGTATCGATCTTCACGTTCTTCGGCAACTACGGCTCGGTGGTCTACGGCCAGTTGGCGGCGTTCTCGATCCTCTACTCGACACCGGTGCTGCTGCTCTACATCCTGATCTCGCGCAAGCTGGGCGGGGGCTTCGCGCTGGGTGGTGCGGTGAAGGGGTAGTGGACTTCACGGCGGATCTTCGTCAGGAATGAACCGGCCGCTCGCGCAGGGGCGTCCTCATCAGCGTAGTTCGCTGTATCCGAAACCAGGAGACGCACCATGGAGCAAGGGCAGACCGCCGCGCCGACCACCGTCACGACGACCGAATTCGCCTCGGACGCCATCGGGGTGCTGTCCCGGGCTGTGCGTCGGGCGACGCGCCGGGCGGGGAGTCAGGAGGCCGGCAGCACGAGCGGCGTCGTGGGCACCGAGCACCTCCTTTTCACCTTCCTGGACGACACCGATGAGCTTGAGTCCGCCCTGGTCTCCGGCATGCGGGAGTCCACCTCCGTATCCGCGCAGATCAGCGCTCGCGACGAGCGGCACTGGGCGCGCGACGACAGCGCGTCCGCCGGGGCGGACGGCGCCGGGGCCGAGGGCGCCGACGACCCTGACGACGTCATCGAGATGGACGCCGCCTGGCGGGAGGCGCTGGCGGAGATCCGCGACTCCGGACGGCGCCCGAGTGAGCCCGAGGAGGCGGCATCCGCGCCCCAGCCGCCCGAGCCGTCCGGGGCGCTGCGGCAAACCCTGCTGGGTGCCCTGCGGCTGGCCCGTGAGGAGGGCTCACCCGACGCGCACGGGCGCCATCTGGCACGGGCCATGCTGGCGACGCCCGGGAGCAGGGCGCTGGAGGCCCTGACGCTGTGCCGGGTGGATCTGGACGCGGCGGCCTCCGCGTTGGACGCCCAGGCCGAGGCCGTACGGGGAGGCGCCACCCCCTGGACCGCCGAGAAGGAAGCCGCGCCCGGCAGCGTCCAGTTGCTGGGCCGGGCCGGGCTTCTGGGCGAGCGCGGCGTGTGGTGGGCGCGCGGCATGCTGTCGTGGATGGCGCGCACGGCGGGCGACGGGGCACCGGTCCTGCTGGTGGTCAACCACGAGGCCCGGCGTCAGGCGGTCCGGTACGGCCGTACGGCGGCGGAGCCGGTGGACCTGCTGCTCGCCGTCCCGGCCCTGGACCGGGGGCTCGTCGTGGCCGGGGAGTCGCTGCCCGAGAAGCTGTGGGCGGCCAACTCCGTTGCGGACATGCTGCGTTCGGAGGGGGTACGGCAGGTCGATCTCGTACGCGCGGCGGCCTCGGCGGCGGGCCCGTCGGCGACGACTCCCGGCCCGGGCGCCGTGAAGCTGAGCGCCGAGGCGGACAAGGTGGTGGCCGCGGCCCGGCTGCTGGCGGCCGAACGGAAGGCCGAGACGGTCGGCACGACGCATCTGCTGGCGGCCCTGCTGGCCGACCCCGAGGGCGCGCCCACCCGCCTGCTCCGCGAGTGCGGCGCGGACCCGGCTGCGCTCCGTACCCGCCTGAACGCGTCGCTCGGAGCCTAACGTCACCTGGCGCACCCGCGCCGAAGCTCCGGGTCCGGGCGGGCTGCTGCCCACGCCGGACCCGGCGCGCGTTTCGGACGGAGCCCCGTCCGCCCACAGGGCGAGACGCACGGCGCGAGACACGCCCTTCGTACCGGGGGTGCCCTCACCGACCCAACGCTGAGGGACGCGCCCGCCGGGAGCCGGACGGAACTCCGCTCACCCGCCCTGGGTTTGACCCCGCGCAAGCGTGACGCGAAGTCGGCAGCCGCGCGTGCGCTGGGGGCCGGGGAGATAGCTAAGCGGGAGGCCCGCGCGGCGGAACTGGAGACGACGCCGAAGACGGAACCGCGCCGGGAAGTGACAGTACCGGGCAGACGCACGGACCTGTGGGAGCGCCCGCACCTCACGGGCACCTACTAGCTCAGGCTGCCAGCAATGGCGCGGCAAGCCGGGCCCGCTCGTAGAGATCACGCGCGGCTGAGTTCTTGAGGTGCGGGCGGATGAGCCGGAACATTTCCGTGACGTGATTATCGACTTGTCCAGATCGAATTGCAGGACAGCCGTCCACTACCGTGCCCCACGTGGCGCACGCCGCATCCAAATGACCGATAGCTAGTTGACGCTCCGCCAACATTGCACCGAATCGCAAATCCCCTCGGTGGGAATCATTTTTTGAATTGCGCAAACGGAAACACAACTGTAGAGACTCCACGCTCCCGGCAACATCGCCTAGCGCATACCTGACTTGCGCGGTGTGATAGGCAAACGTGGCGGCGTTATAGCCGCCGAAGGTCCCCCGCTGACTGTCTGCCTTGTTCAGGGCGGCTTCGGTTTGCCGGATGCTGTAAAGGGCATTAGAGCGTTCCCCTGCAACGGCATAGGAGTGGGCTTGTTGACCCGCCATGAAAGCCGTCATTCTAGGGCCGGCCGTAGGGGATGCCTCACTTGCCGCATTAGCCCAGTTCGCCGCTGTCGGGCCATGACCCAAGTCTACGGATTGAACCGACATCCCACGGAGAATGTGACAGTAGGTCAAGTGGTCATCACTGGCACCCGCAAGTTCCAGACCCTTTACGTAATATTTTTGAGCGGTTCCGTGCGATCCTTCATCTACCGCCATCCAGCCTGTGAGATAGCACAAGAAAGATGCGGCGGACATCATTGCCTTACGCACTACGCTTGGCGCGTCTGCTTTCATATAAGGGGCAACAATGTTGACCAAGAAGGCGGCGGCCATGGGGCGTGCATATCGCCCGCCGAATTGATCATCAAGGTCGGACAGTCGATCTGTCATGGCAATTACGGATTCAACTTCGGGCATGCCGATATGCTGCGTTCGTCCAGTCTGGATCGCTTCCATACGGCCTACGACGTCCTGCCATCCGGGAACGGCTAGAGCCACAGAGAAGAGTCTCGTCCCCGCTCCTATGACACTGCGGCGTGAAGGATCTACGTCTTGCCTGCCCAGGTCCAGTAGCCCTTCGACCGTGCTGACGTCGCGCCTGTCGTAGACAGGCACGGGGAAGCCAGCCTCAGCGTGCGTTACCGGGCGTTGCAGTTGCCGGGCAAACGCCTCCAAGATCAGGGGGCGCACCTCCTCTTTGGGCAGGTGTCCGTCTAGCCACTGGTGGGCGGATGGCGGCTGGTACCGCGTAGGTGTACCGCGCTCGGTTGCGACCTTGTTCACCTCTTGGGCGAACCGTCGCAGCGTCCAACCCGTAGCGGCGTACAGCCTCTTCAGACCCTCGTTCGGTTGCCGGTCACCCATGTGTGTGCCCCGCCCTCCGCATTTAACGCTCTTAATAACGCCCTGCGCTTCAACGGTACCGCTGTGCGTAGCCGACCGGTTGCCTAGAGCGAGACAGGACCCCCGCGGCCGAGCGACCGGCCCGGGGGCATGGACCGCCCGAACGGAGCGAGCAGCCATGAGCAGTATCCGGCAACGAGCCGAACTCATCGGAGTAATCGCGTCAGGGCCGCCCGCGCTTGGCGTGCCAGTGCACGCGTACGTGGCCGACTCGACCACGTACGCGTGCAGCCGACCGCAAGCGGTGGAGGTGGCACCGTGATGCGGTTGCTGCCCTGGACCGGGGAGGGCGGAAAGCCCGCCTACCTCAGCACGGACGACAAGGGTTCGTACCTGTCCCGGCTGGCTGACGACATCGAAGTCGTGCAACTCGGAATGGCCGAAGACCTTCTCGACGACGTACAGAAGACCGTGGCGAAGGAAAAGCCCTCCGTCACCGAACTCCGCTCGATCATCACTCACCTGAGCCTGGCGCTGCGGAACAGTCTTCGTGTTGCCCACAGCCGGGGTGACCGGCTTCCCCTGTCGGAGGATGAGGACGAGGAGTTGACCGTCGAAACCGATGCCGTGATCGAACGTCGGGTCGTCCGGTGAGTTCGGCTGCCTGGGAAGCCGGACGGACTGGGCGCCTGGCAGCAGGCGGACGCCGCCCCCTGCGGGCCGGCACCAGGAAGGGCCGCGTGTCGGCCGGGGACGGATGCACGCCTGGACGACAGGAAACGCGAGGCGTCCGCTCTCGTGCCAGGTAAGAAAGGGAAGAACCGTTGAACACAGTTCAATTCCGCGATCACCAAATCTGCGGTTGGGTCCTCATATTCGGTGGTGACCAGCACCGGGCGCCTGTTCATCTGCTACGACGCCCTTGGCTCCGCTGCGAAACGGGGAGTCCTCCCCGTGGCGATACGCGGGAATCGACCCGCAAACGCAGACGAATTGAACTCGTACTGATCGACGTAGAAGCCGGAGCATGGGCGGCCGTCTTTAAAGACGGAGACCAATGGCACGCCCGACAGTCCGGCCCCATCCGCTTGTGGGACGCCGTCACCGACCAGATCACCCGTTGGCAGGAAGCCAACAAGCCGCCCGCTGACCGTCTACAACTACACGTCGGACCGGACGGGCGGCACCTCACCTGGTAGGCCCTCCACGGCCGGTCAGTCTCCCCCCTGCGATGCACCGCACCAGCCGCAGCGAACCCCGCCCGCGGGCGGGGTTCGCTACTTTCCGGACGCGACCCACGCGCCCTAGAAGACCGACTCCGCCTCGAACATCCGGTTCTCCGGCACCGTCTTGAGGCGGGTGACCGCCTCCGCGAGCGGCACCATCGCCACCCGCGTGCCGTGCAGCGCCGTCATCCGGCCGAAGTCACCGTTGTGCACCGCCTCCACCGCGTGCCAGCCGAAGCGGGTCGCCAGCACCCGGTCGTACGCCGTCGGTGTGCCCCCACGCTGCACATGGCCGAGGATGACCGGCCTGGCCTCCTTGCCCAGGCGCCGCTCCAGCTCGCCCGCGAGGCGGTTGCCGATGCCCTCGAAGCGTTCGTGGCCGAACTGGTCGATCTCGCCCTTCACGTAGTGCATCGAGCCCTCCGCCGGGTGCGCGCCCTCGGCGACGCAGATGACCGCGAACTTCTTGCCGCGGGAGAAGCGCTCCTCGACCATCTTCACGATGCTGTCGACCTCGAAGGGCCGCTCCGGCAGACAGATGCCGTGCGCGCCGCCCGCCATGCCCGACTCCAGCGCGATCCATCCGGCGTGCCGGCCCATGACCTCGACGACCATGACGCGCTGGTGCGACTCGGCGGTGGTCTTGAGCCGGTCGATGGCCTCGGTGGCGACCATCACGGCCGTGTCGAAGCCGAAGGTGCGGTCGGTGGACGAGATGTCGTTGTCGATGGTCTTCGGTACGCCCACCACGGGCATGCCCGCGTCGGAGAGCATCCGGGCGGCCGTGAGGGTGCCCTCGCCGCCGATCGGGATCAGCGCGTCGATGCCGTACTTACGGCCCAGCTCGTCGGCGCTCTCGGCCGCTTCCCGCAGCCGGCCGCGCTCCAGCCGGGCCGAGCCGAGGATCGTGCCGCCGCGCGCCAGGATGCCGCTGACGGAGTCGAGGTCGAGGGGGCGGTAGTGGCCGTCGAGCAGGCCCTTGAAGCCGTCCTCGAAGCCGATGACCTCGTCGCCGTGTCCGGTCATGGCGCGGTGGACGACCGAACGGATCACGGCGTTCAGGCCGGGACAGTCGCCGCCTGCGGTGAGGACTCCGATACGCATCGTGCTGTGTCTCCTGCTCGCTCGGGGGGGTGGTCCGGTGCGGGGCTGTGCCGCCCAGGGCCTGAAGGCGCCACTACCCACCCCCACGGGTATTGTCAAGAGGGCGTTGCCACCCTAACGGGCCTAACGGCGGAAACAGGAATTCCCCCTTCCAGCCCCACCGCCGCCGGTCCGCCCCCACTCCATCTTCGTCGAACAGGAGAGCACGCGTGACACGCAGCGTGTACGTGACCGGGATCGAACGCGGAGACGGCCGGCAGGTCGTCGAGCTGGGAGTCATGGAGCTCCTGACCCGCCAGGTGGACCGGGTGGGCGTCTTCCGCCCCCTCGTCCACGCCAACGGCCCCGACCGGCTGTTCGATCTGCTGCGCGCCCGTTACCGGCTCACACAGGACCCGGCGTCCGGTTACGGCCTCGGCTACGCGGAGGCCGCCGGGATCCAGGCCGAGGGCGGTACGGACGAGCTGGTCCAGCAGCTCGTGCGGCGCTTCCACGAGGTCGCGCGGGAGTACGAGGTGGTGCTCGTCCTCGGTACCGACTTCGCCGACACCACGCTGCCCGACGAGCTGGCGCTCAACGCGCGCCTGGCCAACGAGTTCGGCGCCTCGGTCATACCGGTGGTCGGCGGCAAGGGCCAGCACGCCGAGTCGATACAGGCCGAGGCGCGCAACGCCCACCGGGCGTACGCCGTACTGGGCTGCGACATCCTCGCGATGGTCGTGAACCGCGTGGCCCCCGAGGACCGCGACTCGATCGACGCGCACCTCAAAGAGCAGCTGCCGGTGCCCTGCTACACACTGCCCGACGAGGCGGCGCTGGCCGCCCCGACCGTCGCGCAGATCACCCGCGCCCTCGGCGGCACGGTGCTGCTCGGCGACGAGGCGGGGCTGGCGCGCGACGCGCTCGACTTCGTCTTCGGCGGCGCGATGCTGCCGAACCTGCTGGGCGCGCTGACTCCGGGCTGTCTGCTGGTCACGCCGGGCGACCGGGCGGATCTGGTGGTGGGCGCGCTCGCCGCGCACTCGGCGGGGACGCCGCCCATCGCGGGCGTGCTGCTGACGCTGGACGAACGGCCGGCCGATTCGGTCCTCACCCTCGCCTCCAAGCTCGCGCCCGGCACCCCGGTCGTCTCGGTGGTCGCGGGATCCTTCCCCACGGCGGGTGAACTCTTCGCGCTGGAAGGGAAGTTGAACGCCGACACGCCGCGCAAGGCGGAGACTGCGCTGGGGCTCTTCGAGCGGTACGTGGACACCGGCGACCTGCTGGCCCGGATGTCGGTGGCCCGCAGTGGCCGGGTGACGCCGATGATGTTCGAGCACGACCTGCTGGAGCAGGCCCGCGCCGTACGGCGCCGGATCGTCCTGCCGGAGGGCACGGAGGAGCGGGTGCTGCGCGCGGCGGACGTGCTGCTGCGCCGCGACGTGTGCGACCTGACGCTCCTCGGGGACGTCGACACCATCGTCAAGAAGGCCGCCGATCTCGGTATCGACCTGGCGGACACCCAGCTCGTCGACCCGGCGACGGACGCGCTGCGGCAGCGGTTCGCCGAGCGGTACGCGCAGTTGCGGGCGCACCGGGGTGTGTCGGTGGAGCTGGCGTACGACGTGGTGGCCGACGTGAACTACTTCGGCACGCTGATGGTCGACGCGGGGCTGGCCGACGGCATGGTCTCGGGCTCCGTCCACTCCACGGCGGCCACGATCCGCCCGGCGTTCGAGATCATCAAAGCCATCGAAACACCGACGGCGTCGTCCAGTGTCTCCTCGGTCTTCTTCATGTGCCTGGCGGACCGGGTGCTGGTGTACGGCGACTGCGCGGTGATCCCGGACCCGGACGCCGGGCAGCTCGCGGACATCGCGGTGCAGGCCGCGGCGACCGCCGCCCGGTTCGGGGTCGAGCCGCGGATCGCGATGCTCTCGTACTCGACGGGCACCTCGGGCTCCGGCGCGGACGTCGAGAAGGTGCGCGAGGCGACGAAGCTGGTGCGCGCGGCGCGGCCCGAGCTGCGGATCGAGGGGCCGATCCAGTACGACGCGGCGGTGGAGCCGAGCGTCGCCGCGACGAAGCTGCCGGAGTCGGAGGTGGCGGGGCGCGCGACGGTGCTGATCTTCCCCGACCTGAACACCGGCAACAACACCTACAAGGCGGTGCAGCGCTCGGCGGGCGCGGTGGCGGTGGGTCCGGTGATGCAGGGGCTGCGCAAGCCGGTGAACGACCTGTCGCGCGGCGCCCTGGTCCAGGACATCGTCAATACCGTCGCGATCACCGCGGTCCAGGCGCAGGGCGACGGCGCGTGACCGCGCACCGCTCCCGCACACCGTTTCCTGAACGAAAGGCGTCCCGCCCGTGACCTCGCACGCCACCCGAGTCCTCGTACTCAACTCCGGCTCCTCGTCGGTGAAGTACCAGTTGCTGGACATGCGCGACGGCACCCGGCTCGCCGCCGGCCTGGTCGAGCGCATCGGCGAGAGCGCGTCCCGGCTGGTGCACACGCCGTCGGACGGCCAGGCGCGCGAGCGTACGGAGCGCATCACCGACCACGACGAGGCGCTGCGGGCCGTCGCCGACGAACTGGCCCTGGACGGTGCGGGGATCGACTCCCCCGAGCTGGCGGCGATCGGCCACCGCGTGGTGCACGGCGGGCTTCAGTTCAGCGCCCCGACGGTGATCGACGACGCCGTGCTCGCCGAGATCGAACGGCTGGTGCCGGTGGCGCCACTGCACAACCCGGCGAACATCATCGGCATCAGGACCGCGCGGGCGCTCCGTCCCGACCTGCCGCAGGTCGCCGTCTTCGACACCGCGTTCCACACGACGATGCCGGAGCACGCCGCGCGGTACGCGATCGACGTCGCGACCGCCGACGCGCACCGCATCCGGCGCTACGGCTTCCACGGCACGTCGCACGCGTACGTCTCCCGGCGGGCCGCCGAGCTGCTGGGGCGCCCGCCCGGGGAACTGAATCTGATCGTGCTGCACCTGGGCAACGGGGCGTCGGCGTCGGCCGTCGCGGGCGGGCGCTGCGTGGACACCTCGATGGGGCTGACCCCGCTGGAGGGGCTGGTGATGGGTACGCGCTCCGGGGACATCGATCCGGCGGTGGTCTTCCATCTGGAGCGGGTCGCCGGGATGAACACCGACGAGATCGATCAACTGCTCAACAAGAAGAGCGGGTTGACGGGGCTGTGCGGTGACAACGACATGCGGGAGATCCGCCGCCGGGTCGACGCGGGTGACGCCGCGGCGACGCTGGCCTTCGATATTTACATCCACCGTCTGAAGAAGTACATCGGCGCCTATTACGCGGTGCTCGGCCGGGTGGACGCGGTGGTGTTCACCGCGGGCGTCGGCGAGAACGCGGCACCGGTGCGGGAGGCCGCGATCGCCGGGCTCGGGGAGCTGGGGCTGGCCGTCGACGCGGAGCTGAACGCCGTACGGTCCGGCGAGCCGCGCCTCGTATCGCCGGAAGGCGCACGTGTCGCCGTCGCCGTGGTGCCGACCGATGAGGAAATGGAGATCGCCCGCCA
Source organism: Streptomyces sp. NBC_01508 (assembly GCF_045040315.1). Classification (NCBI taxonomy): domain Bacteria; kingdom Bacillati; phylum Actinomycetota; class Actinomycetes; order Kitasatosporales; family Streptomycetaceae; genus Streptomyces; species Streptomyces sp. NBC_01508. The sequence continues at coordinate 2,345,392 of NZ_CP109419.1, forward strand.
GACCTTCGCATTGGTCGACGCCTGAGCGCCGCCCCGCCCATTTGTACATTCCGCCAGACGGAATATTCCGAGCCGAAACAAACCGATAGGATCCGCCTTATGCGCCGTTCCAAAATCGTCTGCACCCTAGGCCCCGCCGTCGACTCGTACGAGCAGTTGAAATCGCTCATCGAGGCCGGCATGAACGTGGCCCGACTGAATATGAGCCACGGGTCCCACCCCGAGCACGAGGAGCGGTACCACCGCGTCCGCAAGGCGGCCGAGGCCACCGGCCGGGCCGTGGGCGTGCTGGTCGACCTCCAGGGCCCGAAGATCCGGCTGGAGACCTTCGCCGAGGGTCCCGTCGAGCTGGTGCGGGGTGACGAGTTCATCATCACCACCGAGGACGTCGCCGGCGACAAGGGCATCTGCGGCACCACCTACAAGGGCCTGCCGGGCGATGTCACCAAGGGCGACCAGGTCCTGATCAACGACGGCAACGTCGAGCTGCGCGTGACCGAGGTCGAGGGTCCCCGCGTCCGGACCCTGGTCATCGAGGGCGGGGTCATCTCCGACCACAAGGGCATCAACCTTCCGGGTACGGCGGTCAATGTCCCGGCGCTCTCCGAGAAGGACGTCGAAGACCTGCGCTTCGCCCTGCGGATGGGCTGCGACATGATCGCGCTGTCGTTCGTGCGCGACGCGGACGACATCAACGACGTGCACAAGATCATGGACGAGGAGGGCCGCCGGGTCCCCGTCATCGCGAAGGTCGAGAAGCCGCAGGCCGTCGCCAACATGGAGGCCGTCGTCGCGGCGTTCGACAGCATCATGGTGGCCCGTGGCGACCTGGCGGTCGAGTACCCGCTCGAAAAGGTCCCGATGGTGCAGAAGCGCCTCATCGAGCTGTGCCGCCGCAACGCCAAGCCGGTGATCGTGGCGACCCAGATGATGGAGTCGATGATCACCAACTCCCGCCCGACGCGCGCCGAGGCGTCCGACGTGGCGAACGCGATCCTGGACGGGGCCGACGCGGTCATGCTGTCGGCGGAGTCGTCCGTCGGCGCGTATCCGACCGAGACGGTCAAGACGATGTCGAAGATCGTCGTCGCGGCCGAGACCGAGCTGCTTTCCAAGGGCCTCCAGCCGCTCGTGCCGGGCAAGAAGCCCCGTACGCAGGGTGGCGCGGTCGCCAGGGCCGCCTGTGAGATCGCGGACTTCCTGGGCGGCAAGGCGCTGATCGCCTTCACCCAGTCCGGCGACACGGCCCGCCGCCTCTCGCGCTACCGCACCTGCCAGCCGATCCTCGCCTTCACGACGGACGAGGCGACGCGCAACCAGCTCTCGCTGAGCTGGGGCGTCGAGTCGTTCGTCGTACCGCACGTGAACACCACGGACGCGATGGTCGACCTCGTGGACGCGGAGCTGCTGAAGCTCCAGCGCTACAGCGAGGCGGACACGATGATCATCACGGCCGGCTCCCCGCCGGGCGTCCCGGGCACGACGAACATGGTCCGCGTCCACCATCTGGGCGACACGGTCACCGCCCAGAGCTGACCGAACGCCCGCCGGGCGGGCCGCTTGAGCGGCCCGCCCGGCAAGCACTTCAGCCCGTCCGCCGGGCATCTCAAGCCCGTCCGGCGATTGAGGACAGACCCGGCCACCGGCCGGCCGGACCCGGTGAAACCAACCCGCGACCTAGTCGGTGATGTAGTTGTTCAGGCCGGGAACAGTGAGCGTCCCGCCGAACTGCCCCGCCTGAACCACCTCCACGTCCGTGAAGAACGCGAACGGGACATCGAGCGGCGGCGGAGTCTCCGGGCTGAACGTGATCGGGATCAGACCGAACAGGTTGCCCTTCAACTCCTCCGTATACATGGTGACTTGACCGTCCCGGATGGTCGACGTCGAGTCCTGCCTGCTCGCCACGTGCGCCGTACGGCCCTGGGGGTAGACGACCTTCTGGTGCAGGTCCTTGATGTCCACCTCCGACGCCGTGAACTTCAGCGCCTTCTTGATCTTCCCGCTGCCCGTCTTCACCTCGACGATGCCGTGGTAGTTCAGACCCCGCAGTGTGAGCTTGGTGCTCTCCAGCTTCCACGGGTCGTCCGGCAACAGCGGGATGCCGGGCTCCAGTTCGGCGGCGGCCAGCGCCTCCGGGTCGGCCTCCGGGCAGGGGAATCGCGGCTTGCCGTCGGCGCCCTCGGGGATGTCGTCGTCCTTGCGGGCCTCAAGTCCCTTCGCGGCGTCGTCCAGTTCCTCGACCTCCGCCCCGACCTTGTCCGCGGCGTCCCTGATGGCATCCTCGGTGCTGTCGGCATCGCCGGGCTTGCCGGGCTCCGGCTTCTCCGGCTTCTCGGGCTCCGGGTCTGCCGGTTTGTCCGGTGCCGGGTCGGCCGGCTTGTCGGTCTCCTTGTCCGGTACGCCGAGGAGGTCGCCCAGCGCGTCACCCACACCCAGCGGGTCCAGCGGGTTCCTCGGCTCCGACGCGCTCGGCTCCGGTGCGGGCTCCTTCGGCGCGGCCGGCTTGTCCGCGTCGGACGCGGGTGGTGTCTCGCCGGGCGTGGGCTCGGGACCGTCACCGCCGGTGGGCGGCTTCGGCTGCTCCGTGGCATCCCCTGACGGATCGTCCGACGGCTTCTCCGACGGCTTCTCCGACGGCTTCTCCGACGGCTTCTCCGACGGCTTCTCGGACGGCGACGGCGAAGCCGACTCCTCAGGCGGCTCGTCGGAGCGGGTGACACACGGCCCCGGCGCGAACGGGATGTCCTTGGCGTCGTCGGCGAGCGCGAGCCGGGGCGTGAGCCCCATCCCGACGAACACCGCCGTCGGCATCGCGGCCAGCGCGAACGCCTTGCCGGCCGGGATCTGGAGTTTGGTCAGCAGCGACTTCCTGGGGGCGGCGTGGCGCGGGCCGCTTCTCTCGCGGGCCTGCCCGCCTCCGGCCGTCTCCGGCCGCGTGTCGTCACCCCGCACTGTTCCTCCCGCCGTTGGCATGGGCAGTCGTCTCCGTCAGGTTCGGGTCCCCGTCGGACGGGCCGGGGGAAAGAGGGCCGTCCCCGACCCCGTCCGGGGTGCCCGGGTCGACGGCGCCGCCGTCGGGCTGGAATGTCTGCCGCCGTACGGCCGCGTGCTTGGCCGACCGGCCGTCACCCGGATCGTCCGCGTGCTCCTCGTCCGCCGGTCGGCCGGGTGCCCAGGCAAGGGACAGTCCGCCGCCGACGAGGGCGAGCAGCGCGCCGAACACGAATCCTCCGAGGTTCGACACGGGTATCGAGACGAGTGCCAGCAGAATCGTGGCGACACCGGCGAACACCCGCACGATGCTGTGGAACCACATCGTCAGACCCAGCGTGGCGAGCAGGACACCGATGATCAGCGAGCCGGCGCCCGCGGTGGTGGCCATGGTCATCGTGAGATGGCCGATCTTGATGTCGGCATAAGGGAAGTAGGCGATCGGCACTCCGCTGAGGAGTGTGAACAGCCCCGCCCAGAACGGCCGAGTACCCCGCCAGGCGCGGAAGCGCAGCCGCCAGTACGTGAATCGGCCGCGGGGATCCGAAGGCTCGGCGCTCATGGAAAACAGCTCCCTGGAACCGGTGTTGCTGTGAGAAATTGGGGAGTGGGCGGACGCGACCGCGTCATACGGCGCGCCCGCCCCGATGGGGCGAAGTGCTCAGGACCCGGTGAGGGTCTAGGGCGTATTTCGAAAGTCCCGCCTGGCCGACGACGCCTGGCACGCACACTCGCCGCGTTGACAGCGTCTTTCGAAGGCATCCGAGTACGCCCAGTACGAGAACGACCCTCCGCCTTGCGATCGCACGCACCAGACGCCGTCGGCCCCGCCCTTCGGGCGGACGGCGCTACTTTCGCAACACGCCCTAGTAGCACTCCTTGACGCCCTTGTGCAGCTTCAGGCTCAGATCGCTGAGCTCGAAAGTGCCGGCCGTGGTCGCCCACGCCGTCTGCTTCACGTTGGTCAGCGTCGCCACGTCGGCGCGCTGTGCGAAGCCGAAGCGGTTGACCTTCTCCTCGGTCCCCGGCTGGATCCTCGTGTCGCCGGCGGCCACACCGATGTCGATGTTCTTGAACTTGGCGTCGGCTTCGAGCTTGGCGACGTCCAGATACAGGTTGGTCGCCCTGACCGGCTTCGCCTTGTCCGTACCCGCGCGCAGCTCAAGGCTGATGCTGCCGAAGACCGGGACGTCCGGAGTGACCACCGACTGGCACATGTTGCTGATCTTCGCCGAGCTGAAACCGGAGACGGCCACCGGGTGGAGGGTCTTGTTGCCCTTGAGATCTGCGCCTTCGGCGAGGCTTCCGTACTGAACGAAGTCCTCGCCCACCAACCGGTCGGCCGAGACCTTGAAACTCTGCCCCGACACACTGAACGACGCGGCGAGCGCGCCCTGTGCGAGAGCGACACCTATCGCGGCCGTCGCGGCCACGCTCGGCACCATGACGACGGCGAACCGCTTCCATCTGGTCCCGCCACGTGCTTGGGACTCCATCACTTTCCTCCTTCTCGGACGTACATCTCGGGATCGGGCGTCGGCCCGTCCTGGGATGGGAGAAGTGCTACGTCCTCGGGAAGGAGAGCGCCTGTGGGTATCAGCGGAACGAGCCGCCTCAGAATCACCGACGATCACCCCCGAGCGACAACCACTGAGCCACGCGTGTCGCGTGGCCGCGGGACAGGCCCCGCCGGTCGGCGGGAACCCCCCTGTCCCAGGGTCGGCGCCACCGCTCCACCGACCCGCCCGGTGGGGACCCGACATGCGGTGGGCACGGCTGGATCGCCGTGCCGGTGCGTTGTTGGACCGAGCGTGGACGATCGTGGTGTATTCGCGCTCGGGACACAAGGGGGTTCGTTACTCGCTGGTAACGGGTGCGCGGCGAGGCGGCGGCGAGGCGGCATCGAGCGGGCACACACGGTGCCTCAAATCGCCCCGACAGAACTCGCGAATACCACCAATAACCGGACAGACCAAGTGAGTTGATTTACTCGGAGTAACAGCAACCCCGCTTTACCAAGTTTTGGTAAAGCGGGGTTGTCCCGGTCGCCGAATCGGCAAATCCGTACGCGCCGGCCCGGGGCGCGGAACAGAGGCGGATACGACTCAGAAAAGGACCCTGGCAAGTGCCGACCGGGCCGCCGTCACCCGGGGGTCGTCCGAGCCGATCACTTCGAAGAGTTCGAGCAGCCGCAGCCGCGCCGCGTCCCGGTCCTCACCCGTCGTACGCCGTACGGCCTCGACCAACCGGCCGAAGGCGTCCTCCACATGGCCGCCGACCAGATCGAGGTCGGCGGCGGCGATCTGCGCGGGGACGTCGTCCGCCCGCTCCGCCGCCTCCTTGCGCACCTGCTGCGGGTCCATCCCCTTCACCCGGGCGAGGAGTTCGGCCTGCGCGAGCCCCAGCTTCGCCTCCGTGTTGCCGGGGTCGTCGGCGAGCACGTTCCGGTACGCCTGCGCGGCGCCGCCGAAGTCGTCGGCGTCCAGCGCGCGTACGGCGGCTTCGAGCAACGCGTCGTGCGGCCCCGCCTGCTCCACCGGCTCCGCGTCCGGGTCGGCCTGCGCCTCACCCTCGGCGTCGACCGTGATGCCGGTGAGTCCGAAGCGCTGCTCACCGACCTGGATCAACTGGTCGAGGGTCTCGCGGATCTGGGCCTCGGGCGCCGCGCCCTGGAAGAGGGGCAGCGCCTGGCCGGCCACCACGGCGAAGACCGCGGGGATGCCCTGGATCTGAAACTGCTGCATCAGCATCTGGTTGGCGTCGACATCGACCTTGGCGAGAACGAACCGGCCGTTGTACTCCCGGGCCAGCCGCTCCAGCACCGGGCTGAGCTGCTTGCACGGCTCGCACCACTCGGCCCAGAAGTCGATGACGACCGGGACCTCGGCGGAGCGCTGGAGGACGTCGCGTTCGAAGCCCGCCTCGTCCACGTCGATCACCAGACTGGAGGGGGATTCGGCACCGGTGTCGCCCCGACGGGCCGCCTCGGCGCGGGCCTGCTCGGCCTTGGCCTTGGCCTCACCGGCCGCCTTCACCGCGGCGAGATCGACAACGCCGCTCATGGACATGTTCCTAGGCTGCATGAGTACATCCTCCCCTCTCCGCCCGCGCATGTGAAAAGCAACCGGACAGTTTGTACCGCCCACACACCACCGCGCCCGTCCCCGCGTTCCCCGACGGCTGCGGGGCGCACGGACGGACACGGTCGTCACGCCTGCACAAGCCCCGCGCATGACCTGAACACGGACGGGGCAAGTCCCCCGTGGGGGACCTGGGTTCGACACGGGGTCCCCACCCCGCGTCAGTGGTCGTCGCTCAAGAACCGCAAGGTAGAAACGGTCTTTCGCTACGGGCCGTAGCGTAACCGACAAGCTCCCCCGTCCGTGTGAGATTCATCCGGTGAACTGACTCACAGCGGATTCCCTACCGGCGGGTATGGTCGCGGGCATGCTGAGCCGCAGCCACCGCACTCCCCCTCGTTCCGGCCGTCCCCGCAGCGCCGCGGCGGACGCGGCGATCCTGCTGGCGACCCGGGCCGCGCTGGTCGAACTGGGCTGGTCCAAGCTGTCGATGGGGGACGTAGCCGCCCGCGCGGGCGTCGCCAAGACCACGCTGTACCGGCGCTGGGCGAGCAAGAACGAGCTGGTGGTCGACGCGGTCGCCGTCCTCTTCGACGAGATCGAGATCCACGACCGGGGCAGCCTCACGGCCGACATCGAGGGGGTCGTGCTCCAGTTCGCCGCGCTGCTGGAACGGCCGGAGACCAAGACGGCGCTGATGGCGGTGGTCGCCGAGTCGACGCGCGACGACGCGCTGCGCGACCGGATCCGTACGGCGATCGTCGACCGGCAGAAGGGCCTGGTGCTCAAGGGCCGCGAACGGGCCCAGGCGCGGGGCGAGTTGCCGTACGAGAGCGACCCCGCGGCGGCGGCCCGCAACGCCGACCTGATCTTCGACGTGATCGCGGGCGCGGTGGTGCACCGGACGCTGGTGAGCGCGGAACCGGTGGACGAGGACTGGGCGCGCGACTTCACGCTGATGCTGGTGACCGGGCTGGGCGCGATCCGGGGGGTGTGAGGCCCCCACCCGGTCCCCGCGCCCACCAGGACAGCGGCTCCGAGACCGTGTACGGCGATCTGATCGCCCGCGGCCGGCCGGCCGGGGAAATCCGGGCACGTTCGTGCTCGCGGGGGCGGGAGAGGCCGGCCGACTCCGTACCGAGGAGCCCTCAGAAGCCGGGCGGCTCCGTGTACGTCCCCCACTCGTCGCGCAGTACGCCGCAGATCTCGCCCAGCGTCGCCTCCGCGCGCACGGCCTCAAGCATCGGGCCGATCATGTTCGACCCGTCGCGAGCGGAGGCCAGCATCGCGTCCAGCGCCGTACGGACGCGGGCGTCGTCGCGGGCGGCCTTACGGTCCGCCAACTCCCGCACCTGGTCGCGCTCGACCTCGTGGCTGACCCGCAGGATCTCCAGGTCGCCGGTGACCGAGCCGTGGTGGACGTTGACGCCGACGACCCGCTTCTCGCCCTTCTCCAGCGCGCGCTGGTACTGGAAGGCGGACTCGGCGATCTCGCCGGTGAACCAGCCGTCCTCGATGCCGCGCAGAATGCCGGACGTGATGGGGCCGATGGGGTGGAGCCCGTCGGGGTGCGCCCGCAGGCCGCGCTCCTTGATCTGCTCGAAGATCTTCTCCGCGTCGGCCTCGATGCGGTCGGTGAGCTGCTCGACGTACCAGGAACCGCCCAGCGGGTCCGCGACGTTGGCGACGCCGGTCTCCTCCATCAGCACCTGCTGCGTACGGAGCGCGATCTCGGCGGCCTGCTCGCTGGGCAGCGCCAGGGTCTCGTCCAGGGCGTTGGTGTGCAGCGAGTTGGTGCCGCCGAGGATCGCCGACAGGGCCTCGACCGCGGTCCGTACGACGTTGTTGTAGGGCTGCTGCGCGGTGAGCGAGACGCCCGCCGTCTGGGTGTGGAAGCGCAGCCACTGCGCCTTGTCGCTCTCGGCGCCGTACATCTCCTTCATCCAGCGCGCCCAGATCCGGCGCGCGGCGCGGAACTTGGCGATCTCCTCGAAGAAGTCGAGGTGCGCGTCGAAGAAGAAGGACAGGCCGGGCGCGAAGACGTCGACGTCCATGCCGCGCGAGAGGCCCAGCTCCACGTAGCCGAAGCCGTCGGCGAGGGTGTACGCCAGCTCCTGCGCGGCCGTGGCCCCGGCCTCGCGGATGTGGTAGCCGGAGACGGAGAGGGGCTTGTACGCGGGGATGGACGCCGCGCAGTGCTCCATCAGGTCGCCGATCAGCCGCAGATGGGGCTCGGGCTGGAAGAGCCACTCCTTCTGCGCGATGTACTCCTTGAAGATGTCGGTCTGGAGCGTGCCGTTCAGTACGGCGGGATCGATGCCCTGACGCTCGGCGGCGACCAGATACATGCAGAAGACCGGGACGGCGGGGCCGCTGATGGTCATGGACGTCGTGACGTCCCCGAGCGGGAGGTCGCCGAACAGGATCTCCATGTCGGCGGCGGAGTCGATCGCGACGCCGCAGTGGCCGACCTCGCCCAGCGAGCGCGGGTCGTCGGAGTCGCGGCCCATGAGGGTCGGCATGTCGAAGGCCACGGAGAGGCCGCCGCCGCCGTTGGCGAGGATCGTCTTGTAGCGCTCGTTGGTCTGGCGCGCGTTGCCGAAGCCGGCGAACTGGCGGATCGTCCACGTACGGCCCCGGTAGCCGGTCGCGTGCAGACCGCGCGTGAAGGGGTACTCCCCCGGCCAGCCGATCCGCTCGAATCCCTCGTACGTGTCACCGGGGCGCGGCCCGTAGACCGGGTCGACGGGGTCGCCGGAGAGCGTGCTGAAGTCCGCGTCCCGCTTGCGGGCCTTGTCGTAACGGGCCTGCCAGCGCTGGCGGCCCTCCTCGATGGCTGCGGTCTCGGCATGCTCGTGAGCGTCCATACCCACGAATTTACTAGGACGTCCTAGTAAAAGTCGAACGTAGACCGCCACGAGTTTCCGCGCGGCGGTGTGTGGGGGGCGGGTGGGGGGGAGGGGCTCGGGCGGGGCTCAGACCTCGACGGGGGCGGTCTCGTCCCGGACGATCAGCGACTGGACCTCTCGGGTGATCTTCGGTTCGACGAAGAACGAGGCGACCGGAATACAGCCGGCGGCCAGCACCCACAGAAGCTTGCCGAAGGGCCACTTCGCCTTGGAGCCCAGGTCGAAGGCGAACACGACGTAGACGATGAAGAGCAGACCGTGGATCTGGGAGATCACCATCGTGTCGCCGGTGTCGAAGCCGTACTTCAGCACGATGGCGACGGTGAAGACCAGCAGCCAGACGGCGGTGATGTACGCCATGACCCGGTAGCGGGTCAGGATGCTCTGTTTCATGGCTAGGAGCGTAACGCCCCGAAAGATCCCCCCGGACGGCGGGGCTCCGCCGACGCCCCCGTCTCGGCTCAGCTCTCCTCGAAATCCTTGGCCGAGACGCGCAGCGGGCGCAGCATCGCGAAGATCTCGGCACACTCCTCCGCGTCGTACGCCCCGAGGCCGAACTCCATCGCCATCAGGTCGCGGGTCGCGGCCTCCACGACCTCGCGGCCCCGGTCGGTGATGGAGGCGAGCGTGCCCCGGCCGTCGTTGGGGTTGGGGCGCTTGTCGACCAGACCGGACCTGACCAGCCGGTCCACCGTGTTCGTGACGGACGTCGGATGGACCATCAGCCGCTCGCCGATCTTGGACATGGTCAGCTCACCGGCCTTGGAGAAGGTGAGCAGCACCAGCGCCTCGTACCGCGCGAAGGTCAGTCCGTACGGCTTGACCACCGCGTCGACCTCGGCGAGCAGGATCTGGTGGGCCCGCATGATCGAGGTGATGGCGCCCATCGACGGCACGGGGCCCCAGCGCTGCTGCCAGAGCTCGTCGGCTCGGGCGATGGGATCGAAGGCAAGGCTGAGCGGCTTGGACACGTCAGCGACCTTACCGACTGGTCATATGCCGGTCTGCCCCTACTCCCGGATTGCCGGGGCCGATCCGGCGGATCTCGTACACGAGAAGGACGGAACACACGGTTCCGATCACACCGGCCCAGGCGACGACCTGGTGCACGGGCAGGAACTCGGCGGCGAGACCGGCCAGCGCCATACCGACGCCCTGCACCGTCATCAGCCCCGCGGTCATCAGGGTCATGGCCCGGCCCCGCAGTTCTTCCGGGACCGCGTCAACGAACCACTGGTCGAGACCGATGATGTACACGGCGCCGGCCCCCGCCAGCGTGAGGACGACCAGGGCCAGGGCCACGCCGGGCGTGACGGCGTAGACGAGGAGGGGCAGCAGCCCCACGGCGGCCGACGGGAGCACGATCCGCGAGCGGGTACGGGGGCTGAGCGCGGAGCCCGCGAAGAGTTCGGCCGCGATGTGCCCGACGGGCATCGCGGTCATCATCAGGCCGAGTGTGGCGGGGCCGACGCCGATCTGGTCGGCGTACGGCGCCATCAGCGCCTCCGGCGCGACGACGAACATCGCGGGCACCCAGAACAGCAGCGTCAGCGCGCGGATCCGCCGGTCGGTGAAGACCAGCCGGGCACCGTCGAGCGACTGCCTCAGCAGATTCGCGGCGCCCTCCTTCTTGAGATGGCGGGCCGGCCTGTCCTTCGTACCGAAGCGCAGGAGCGCGGCCGAGCAGAGGAAGGTGAGGACGGTGAGGGAGATCGCACCGCGCGGGGTGACGACGGTGAGCAGGACGCCGCCCACGGCGAACCCGGCGAGGACCGCGCTCTGCGACACGATCCGCAGGAGGGAGCGGCCGAGGACGTAGAGGTCGCCGTCCCCGAGGATGTCGGTGAGCGCCGCCATCCGGGTCCCGGTGAACACGGGGGCGATGGCGGCGACGGCGCACCGCAGCGCGAGCAGCCCCGCGACGGGCGTTCCGGGCGCCACCATCACGGCGACGCACCCCGCGCAGACGAGATCACACACGACGAGCACCCGCCGGGCCGGAAACCGGTCGGCGACCCCGGCGAGGAGCGTCCCGCCGAAGAGGTAGGGCAGGAAGCCGAGCGCGAAGGTGAGGGCGCTGAGGAAGGGCGACCCGGTGAGGTCGTAGACGAGGACGGTGAGGGAGATCTCGGTGACGACGACACCGAGGAGGGACAACAGGTGCGCGGCGAAGACGGCACGGAACTCGCGTACGGCGAAGACGGCGGAGTAGCCGCGCGCCGGGGGCACCGACGCCGCCCCGCCCCCGCCGTGCCCGCCCGTGCGTCCTTCGGCGGCCTCGGCCGACACGGCGGGCACCGCCGATCGGGCCGCCGCGCCGGGGCGTGACGGCCCGGCCGGCCCGTCGGCACCGGGAAGTAACGGCGGGCACCAGGCACCGTCGGGGGGCTCGGGCGGCCGGGTCTCCGGGGCCGGTGTCGGGTGGGTCTGTGTCGGGTGGGCCGGTTCGGCCCGCCCGGCGGTCGAGGGCGCGGCGCCCGGACCGTCCGGCGAACGAGGGCCGTCGGGGGCGGTGGGGTTCGGCGTTGGCATGGGACGCAGCCTCGTCCGGGAGGAGCCCGGGGCCTAGACTTTCGGGTCCAGCCGAATCTTCCGTACCGGAGCGAGGGACCCCCGTGGCGTTCCAGTTGCACTTCGGGGAGCGCGATCTGCTGCGCGTCCGGTTCGCGCTGTCGCCGCTCTGGGAGACGCGGGAGGCCGTACGCACCCTCGCGCGGCCTGAGCGGCACGGCTATCACCTGCCCTGGCTGCGGCGGGTCAAGGACGCCGCCGCAGGGCTCGATCTACGGGGGTTGCGGCTGTTGATGCCGCAGGCCGGGTACAGCCCCGACTTCTTCTGCCCACCGCCCGAGAGCCCCGTCGTCACCTTCGCCGAGGAGATCGCGCTGGTGCGCTCCACGCCCCTCGATGCCGCCCACCGGGATCTGGCCCTCGCGCTCGCCGAGACACCCGGCGCGGCCGAGAGCGAGGCCGGGCGCGAGTTGCTGGCCGATCCGGCGCGGGCGGTGCGGGAGATCGCCGATCTGCTGGAGCTGGTCTGGCATCGGTTGATCGAGCCCGACTGGCCCCGGCTGCGCGCGCTGCTCGAAGCGGACATCGCCTATCACTCGCGGCGCCTCGCCGAGGTCGGATTCGGGCAACTGCTGGGCGAGTTGAGCCCCCGGCTCGTCTGGGCGGACTCCACCCTCACCGTCGTGGGCACGCGCGGCGACCACGACCGGGTGCTCGGCGGGCGCGGCCTCGTCCTCGTACCGAGCGTCTTCGTCTGGCCCGAGATCCTCGGCGGGCACGAGCCGCCGTGGCAGCCCTCCGTGATCTATCCGGCGCGCGGCATCGGCGGGCTGTGGACCCCTGCCGCCGACCGGACGCCGGACGCGCTCGCCCGGCTGCTCGGCCGGGCCCGTGCCGACGTCCTGTGCGCGCTCGACGAACCCGCCGGGACCACCGCGCTCGCGCACCGGCTGGGCCTCGCACCGTCCTCCGTGTCCGCGCATCTGTCGGTGCTGCGCGACGCGGGACTGCTGACGTCGCGGCGCCACGCGCACCAGGTGCTGTACGAACGGACACCGCTCGGGATCGCGCTGGCGGTGTCGTAACGCCACACATCGTGACCGTTATGTAACGATTGCCCGGTCCTGTGCTTCTCCAGTCGTCAGCCGCCCAAGGGGGCTGGATGTCCAGCCGCACCACGCGCCTCGTCTCCGTCGCCGCCGCCGTATTCGCCCTCGCCGGCTGCTCGTCCGGCTCCGGCGCCCCCGCGCGGGACGGGACCGGGGCCACCCCGGCCGTACAGGGCGAGGCCGCCCCCACCGCCGGTTCGCCGTTCTGGGTGGACCCCCGGAGCGACGCGGCGCGCCAGGTCGAGCAGTGGCAGGCCCAGGGCCGTACCGACGACGCCAAGGTCCTCAAGCGGATCTCCGAGCGCCCCGTGGCCGACTGGCCCGCCGGCGACAACCCCGCCCCAGGGATCCGCGGGGCCGTCAAGGGCGCCGCCGGGCAGCGCACGGTGGTGCTCGTCGCGTACAACATCCCGCACCGCGACTGCGGCCTCTACTCGGCCGGCGGCGCCCGCGACGGCCGCGCCTACCTCGACTGGATCAACACCTTCGCCGACGCGATCGGCGACGCGCGTGCCCTGGTGATCCTGGAGCCGGACGCCGTCTCCCACCTGGTGGACGGCTGCACCCCCGCCGAGCACCACGCGGAGCGCAGCCGGCTGCTCTCGGACGCGATCGGCCGGCTGAAGCAGCAGCCGAACACCAAGGTCTATCTGGACGCGGGCAACCCGGCCTGGATCAAGGAGCCGTCGAAGATCGCCGAGCCGCTGCGGACGGCCGGTGTCACCAAGGCGGACGGCTTCTCGCTCAACGTCTCCAACTTCCAGACGGACGAAGCCGTCAAAGCCTTCGGCACGCGGCTCTCCGGGCTCCTCGACGGCGCCCACTTCACCGTCGACACCAGCCGCAACGGCGAGGGCCCCCTCCCGGACGAGCAGGAGGAGGCCTGGTGCAACCCGCCGGGCAGATCGCTCGGTACGCCGCCGACCACTGAGACCGGTGACGCGCTGGTCGACGCGTATCTGTGGGTCAAGCGCCCCGGCGACTCGGACGGCCCCTGCCGGGGCGGCCCGGCCGCCGGTACCTGGTGGCCGGACTACGCGCTGGGGCTCGCCCGCCGCGCGGGCTGAACGCGGCCCGGCGGCTACTCACCCTTCACCTGGATCCACTTCGCCTCCGACGACACCCCCGCCGCGTCCGTCACGAACAGCATGTACCAGCCCGGCGGCACCAGCGTCGGGTCCGACGGGACGTCCACCGTCACCGAGCCGCCCCGCTTCGTCAGACCGAGGTCGATCGAGCGCTGCTCCACGTCCGTGCTGTGCGTGACCGCGCTCGGCCGCATCAGCCGCGCCGTCTTGATCCGCTGGGACGCGTCCGTACGGAAGGTGGCGCGCCCGTTCTGGTCGAGTTCCGCCGGTCCCTCCCCCAGCACCGGCCGCCCCTTCGCGCGGTCGCCTTCCAAGGAGGGCGGCGTGAAGATCTCCACGCGCTGCTCGAACGTGCCGAGTTTCGTGTTGTCGGCGTCGTCGAACAGCGGGTCGGAGCCGAACGTCGCCACCCGCCCGTCGGGCAGCAGCAGCGCCTCGGAGTGGTAGTTGCGGCCCACGGTCGGGTCGGCCGCCTTGGTGAAGGTGTTCGTCCTGGGGTCGTAGAACTGCGCCTTGAGGATGTCGCTGGCGCCGCGCCCCCGGTAGTCGGAGGAGCCGCCGCTCGTGAAGACCGTGTCGTCCGGCATGATCACGCTGCTCAGATAGCGCGTCCCCTGCGGCAGACTCGGCCCGGCCCGGAACGCCGGGCTGTCCTCCTTCAGGTCCACGATCGCCGTCCGGGACGTGGACTTCGACGATTCGCCGACCCCGCCGCCGCCCATGACCATCACCTTCTGGTCCTGCGCGGGAGGCAGCACCAGCGAGGCCGAGGTCTCCGTCTCGTCGAGCTGGGTCAGCCCGCCGACCTTCGTGAAGATGTTCTTCTTCAGGTCCCACAGGCCCGGCTGGCGGCCGGCCGTGGCGGGCCCGTACCCCGCGTTGGAGCCGGAGTAGAAGACCTTGCCACCCTTGGTGAGGAAGAGCGCGGGGTACGTCGGGAAGTAGCGCGTCGGACCCTTGGACCACTTCTTGGTCTTGGGGTCGTAGATCTCGTTGTCCCCGGTCAGTACGGCGCCGACGTCGTCCAGGCCCGAGACGGCGAGCACCCGGCCGTCCTGGAGGGTGACCAGCGTCGGGTACCAGCGGGCCTCCTTCATGGGGTCGACCCGGATGTACTTCTCCGCCACCGGATCGAACTCGTACGCCGCCTTGATCCCCTGGAAGTCCTGCTTCTCGGTGGTCAACTTCTGCGCCAGGCCGTAGTAGTTGTCCGCGTCCTTGCCCTTGAGGCCGACGATCTCGTACTGCGCGGCCTCGGTCGTCAGCCCCTGCGGCCCCTTCTTGGCGGCCTCCACGAAGACCCGTGCCTCGCCCGCCGTGACCTTGGTCTTCCAGGGCATCATCCGGCCGCTGTCGGCGTACGAGATCTTGAAGTCCCGCTTCGCCTTGGGCACGGTGACGTCGAACTTGGTCACGTACTCGACACCCGACGGCGACCGGAAACGGGTGCCCTTCTTGAAGGTGCGCGGCTGGTCCGGGTTCTCGTTCTTGACCCGCATGCCGCCGCCCGCGCGGTTGACCTCCCCGTCGAGCACTTCGTAGCGGGCGGTGCCGCCGGCCACCAGCAGCCGCCCGTCGGGCAGCTGGGAGTGGCCCGAGCAGAAGAAGTCCTCGGGGGTGGGGATCTTGCGGTACGAGTTGTCCGCCGGGTCCCACAGGACGGTGTCGAAGGTGCCCGCGTCGAACTTCTTCTGGCTGTTGCCGGATCCGGCGATGAGCAGCACCTTGCCGGTGTGCAGCAGCGCGGCGTGGATCGCGTTCGTGCGGTACTCCTTGGGGACGTCGAGCACTTCCCAGGAGCCGTACTCCGCCTTGTAGCCGGGCTGCGCGATCTTGTACGCGTGGTACTTGTCCTGCGCGAAGGAGATGGCGGCCGGCGCGTTGAGCGACATCAGCACCAGTACGGCTCCACCGCCGAACAGCGTCTTCTTGAACTTGTGCGAGGGCCGGTAGGCCATGACTCAGTTCCCTCCTGTCGTCGTCGTGGCGAATGCCGGCTCGGTCTGCTCCGGTCCCTCCTCGACGGCCTGGACCGGGATCCGCGCCCCCGCGCGGCGTCCGCGCAGCGTGGTCCAGCCCCAGACGGCGACCGGGGCCAGCGAGATGACCAGGGCCAGTGCGGCCCAGGTGCGCATCGCGGCGTGCGTATGGCCGAAGTACACGGACGCCGCGAGTGACGTCGCCAGCACGGCGGCCCAGAACAGATGCAGCCGGAAGGTCATGAGGCGGTCGGCGCTGGTCTCACCCCCCTTGGGGGTGACCACGAACCGGCCTCTGGTGCGCAGCACCGCCGAGCCCAGCGATTTGAGGTAGATCGGCGCGCAGAGCGCCGACATGGCCATGCCGGCGAGTCCGCCGGAGCCGCGGGGCTCGTGCGGCGAGACGTTGTGGCGCCGGTTCCAGAGGTAGAGGCCGATCTGGCAGGCGGCGGCATCGCTGTAGAGCATCAGCCAGAGCGAGGACGACACCTGGGTGCCGGAGGCGCCGAGCCACAGGAACAGGACGCAGCTGAGGATGCCCAGGAGCCAGTTGATCGCGGTCATCGGGTAGTAGACGAGCATCAACGTGTAGCTGAGGAGCCGGCCGGGCGGCACCCGGAACAGCGCCTTGCCGTACTGCCGCAGGATCGTCTCGTAGGTGCCCCGCGACCAGCGCAGCTGCTGGGTGAAGAAGTCGGTCCAGGAGGCGGGTCCCTCACCGACGGCGAGGACGTCGGGTGTGTAGACGGACCGCCAGAACCGGCCGGTCAGCGGGTTCTTCCTGCGGTGCAGCTCGAAGCCGGTGGCCATGTCCTCGGTGATGGAGTCGTAGAGGCCGCCGACCTGCTTGAGGGCGCTGATGCGTACGACGTTGTTGGTCCCGACGAACATGGGCGCGTGGTAGCGGTTGCCGGCCCGCTGGATCAGCGCGTGGAAGAGGAACTGCTGGGACTCGGCCGCCTTGGTGACCGCCGAGTCGTAGTTGCCGTACACCTGCGGTCCGACGACGAAGGCGACGTCGGGGTCGCGGAAGAAGCCCAGCATCCTCTCCAGGAAGTTGGGCAGCGGCACGTGGTCGGTGTCGACGGAGGCGAAGAAGTCGTAGTCGTCGCCGTACATCGCGAGCCAGGCGTTGTAGTTGCCGTGTTTGGTCCGCGCCTTGTGGACGCCCTTCTCACGGTTCCACTCCGGTACCCCGAGGCGGCTGAAGTGACGCACCCCCAGCTCCCGGCAGAGCAGCCGGGCGGCCGGGTCGTCACCCTCGTCGAGGAGCCAGATGTCGAGGGGGCCGCGGTGGCGCAGCCTTGACGCTCCTTCGAGGGTGCCCCGCAGCATGGTCAGCGGTTCCTTGCCGGGGACGTACGTGGTGAGGAAGGCGACCCGGGTGCCGAGTTCGGCGACCACCGGGACGGGGTCCGTGGCGACGAGCGTCGCGTGCGCGATGGAGGCGACGTTGACCAGCATGAAGAAGGCGATGAGCCCGATCGACACGAGCATCACGGTGTCGAAGGCGACGAGCCAGCGGGCGCCGCCCTCGCGTTCGGTCCAGTGGGTCGGCCAGATCAGATAGACCAGCAGCACTCCGGACAGGAGCGGGGCCATGACCATCAGCGCGACGGCTCTGACCCGGTGGGGCTCCCGCGCGAGGAGACTCCGGTACCGCACCCGGTAGGCGGTGGTCCGGTCCGGCTCGGTGAGCGGGCCGGCGAGACAGCTGTGGGTGTCGTAGTCGTAGCCCTCCGGCCGCACGGTGCCTCCAGCAATTGACCAAGGTCGATATCCTCAGAAAAGGGGATATACCTCGGCGTGTCGACTGGAGTCGTCCGTGCGAGTGGCGGTAAGGGGCGGCGCATTTCGGCCGGTCGGCGCTCGATCGCCGGGCGGGGCACTCAGGCGGCCCGCCCGGCGATCTGAGGACACGTCACACCGCGGTCAGCCGGCGAGGTGCCGTTCCAGCGTCTCGACCTTCGTGTGGAGGCCGTCGGTGACGCCGGGCCGTACGTCGGCCTTCAGCACGAGCGAGACGCGCGGGGCGCGCGCCTCGACGGCGGCGACCGCCCGCTTGACCACGTCCATCACCTCGTCCCACTCGCCTTCCACGGAGGTGAACATGGCGTCGGTGTGGTTCGGCAACCCGGACTCGCGTACCACCCGGACGGCGTCGGCGACGTACTCCCCCACGTCCTCGCCCACGCCGAGCGGCGTGATGGAGAAGGCGACGATCACGCGCTGACCGTGCCCTCGCGGCGGGCGCGCGAGGCGATGACCTCGTCCTCGGCCTCGCGCTTGAGCTTGCGCTCGGCGAAGAAGCCGCCGGCCGGCAGGACCGACAGCACGAAGTAGAGGGCGGCGGTGCCCAGCGACCACTTGGTGCGCTTCCAGGCGTCCAGCCAGAAGAGCACATACACGACGAAGAGCAGCCCGTGGATCGCACCCATCACCGGGACGGCGTTGAAGTCCGTCGTGCGCTTGAGCACGGAGCAGACGAGCAGCAGCAGGAAGGACACGGCCTCCGGCGCCGATACCAGGCGGAGACGGTGGAGGGATGAGGCGGTCTTGATGTCCACGAGGCAGGCACCTTCGTCGTCGGGGGCGTCGTGATCGTCATGTGCGTGGCCGTGCGCCCGCTTGATCATCTTGTGAACGCGTGCACAAGCGACGTCTCATTGTGGCACCAGCCTTTGCCCGCTTTTTATCCGGGTCCGGCTACCTTCGACGTGTGGCTCAGTTCCGACTCCAAGGCAGCAAGGTGCTCGCCGTCGACATGGCGGGCGACTCCGTCCGGGCGAAGAACGGCGCGATGGTCGCCTACGACGGCCGGATGGCGTTCAAGAAGTTGTCCGGCGGCGGTGAGGGCGTGCGGGGGATGGTGACCCGGCGCCTGACCGGCGAACAGATGGTCATGATGGAGGTGAAGGGCGAGGGCACCTGCTTCTTCGCGGACCGCGCGAGCGAGATCTCTCTCGTGTCGCTGCACGGCGAGAAGCTGTACGTCGAGTCGAGCAACCTGCTCTGTACGGACGGCGCCCTGCGCACCGGCACCAGCTTCACCGGTCTGCGCGGCGGCGCGAGCGGCAACGGCCTGTTCACCACGACCGTCGAGGGCACGGGCATGGCGGCGATCATGTCGGACGGCGCGGCCGTGGTGCTGCGGGTGACATCCCAGTACCCGCTCTCCGTCGACCCCGGCGCGTACGTCGCGCACCAGGGCAACCTCCAGCAGCACCTCCAGTCCGGCGTGAACTTCCGGACGATCATGGGCGAGGGCGGCGGCGAGGCCTTCCAGATGCGCTTCGAGGGCGACGGGCTCGTGTACGTACAGCCGAGCGAGCGCAACACCGTCGGGGGCGATGTCTGATGCCGTTCCGGGAGATCAACTCGAAAGTGGTCGAGGCCACGGTGGCGCCCGGCCAGAAGATGTTCAGCCAGCGCGGCGCGATGCTCGCGTACCGGGGCGATGTCACGTTCACCCCGAACAGGGCGGGCGGCCAGGGCGGTCTGACGTCGATGATCGGCCGGCGCGTGGCGGGCGAGGCGACCCCGCTGATGACGGTCGAGGGCAGTGGCACGGTGATGTTCGGTCACGGCGGTCACCACATCCAGGTGATCGGACTGTCCGGCGACACCCTGTACGTGGAGGCGGACCGGCTGCTCGCCTTCGACGGGACGCTGGAGCAGGGCACGATGTTCATGGGCGCGCAGGGCGGTGTGATGGGGATGGTGCGCGGTCAGGTGACGGGGCAGGGGCTGTTCACCACGACGCTCAAGGGCCACGGCGCGGTCGCCGTGATGGCGCACGGCGGGATCATCGAGCTGCCGATCGGCCAGGGCCGTACGGTCCATGTCGACCCGCAGGCGTACGTCGCCCACCACGGCGACGTCCGCAACAGACTCTCCACCGCCGTCGGCTGGCGCGACATGGTGGGCCGGGGCTCGGGCGAGGCGTTCCAGCTGGAGCTGAGCGGCAACGGTGCGGTGTACGTCCAGGCATCGGAGGACAAGCTGTGAGCGCGCCCGAGTGGGGTATCCCCAGGGCCCCCGTGCCCGGGGGGATCCACGACCCGACGACTCTGCCGAGCGACGACAACGTCAACGCGTACACCTTCTGTGTGGAGTTGAAGGGGAGCCAGTGGTTCCTCCAGAAGGGCAAGATGATCGCCTACTACGGGCGCATCGACTTCAACGGGATCGGTCACGGGCGGCTCGACCGGCTGGTGCGGAGCAGCTTCCACTCGCCGCTGCACGCGAGCGACTGGGTGGTGGCGGAGGGCAGCGGCAAGATGCTGCTCGCCGACCGCGCGTTCGATGTCAACTCCTTCGACCTGGAGAACGGCAATCTGACCGTCCGCTCCGGGAATCTGCTGGCGTACGAGCCGTCGCTGGCGCTCAAGCAGTCGATCGCGCCGGGCTTCCTGACGCTGATCGGTACGGGGAAGTTCGTGGCCGCGTCGAACGGTCCGGTGGTCTTCGTGGAACCGCCGATCCGGGTGGACCCGCAGGCGTTGGTGGGCTGGGCCGACTGCCCGTCGCCGTGCCACCACTACGACCACGCGTATATGACGGGGATCATGGGCGGGCTGCGGGCGATGAGCGGGCTCGGCGGGTCGTCGGGCGAGGAGCATCAATTCGAGTTCGTCGGGGCGGGGACGGTGCTTCTCCAGTCGAGCGAGGCACTGCTGGCCGAGACGGCACGTGGCGCGGTACCGGGCGAACCGGGCGTCCCGGGCGGCGGCCAGACGGGGGGCCGGCCGGGCGGCACGCCCCGCATGCCGGGGCAGCTGGGAGACCTCCAACGACGCTTCGGCCTGTGAGCGGTAGTCTGCGGAGTGTGACCTCGAACATGTGCGCCTTTTCTGTGCCGTGCGTCACACTCGCCGACTTCGTCCAATTTTCAACATCTTAGGTAGAATTCATACATGGAGACCGAGACGGCCACCCGGTGGCTCAGTGACGCGGAGCAGTGCACCTGGCGCACCCATCTGGATGTCAGCAGACTGCTGATGCACCAGTTGGAGAAGGACCTCCAGCCGTTCGGGCTGACGAACAACGACTACGAGATCCTGGTCAACCTCTCCGAGGCCGAGGAGCGGCGCCTGCGGATGAGTGATCTCGCCGCCGCCACCCTCCAGTCCAAGAGCCGTCTCTCGCACCAGATCACCCGGCTGGAGACCTCGGGGATGGTCCGCCGCGAGAACTGCGAGTCGGACCGCCGGGGCCTGTTCGCCGTCCTCACCGACGAGGGCATGGAGACGATGCAGAAGGTCGCCCCGCACCACGTCGCCTCCGTACGGAAGCACTTCTTCGACCTCCTGCCGCCCGAGGCGCTCGCCGCGCTGAGCCAGTCACTCACGCCGGTCGCCGAGCACCTGCGCGGACGCCGCGCCAAGGGCTGACGCACCCGTCGGGACCGGCCGGTGCGGGTCCCGGCCGGCGGCGGGCAGGCGCAGCTCGAACAGGGCGCCGCCCGCCTCGGCGCGGCCCACGTCCAGCGTGCCGCCGTGCCGGTGTGCCACGTCGCGGGCGATCGCGAGGCCCAGCCCGGCGCCGCCGTCGTCCCTGCTGCGGGCGTCGTCGAGCCGTACGAACCGCTCGAAGATCCGCTCCCGCTCCGCCTCCGGCACCCCCGCCCCGTCGTCGGACACCGCGAGCACCACCAGGGAGCCCTCCCGGCGCACCGCCGCCCGGACCTCTCCCGCCGCGTGCCGCTGCGCGTTGTCCAGCAGATTGCCCAGCACCCGCGCCAACTGGCCGCGTGAGCCCGACACTTCGACGCTGCCCCGGACGTCCGGGGTCACCGGGATCCGGTCGGCGGACCGCTGCGAGACCTCCTCACGCACCAGCGCGGCCAGATCCAGCCGGGTACGCCCGGCCTGCTCCCCCGCGTCGAGACGGGCCAGCAGCAGCAGGTCGGCGGCCAGCTGCTGGAGCCGTACGGTGTCGGCCACCGCGCCCGGCACGTCCAGCAACTCCGGGTGCGCCGCGCCCACTTCGAGCTGGGTACGGAGCGAGGCGATCGGACTGCGCAGCTCGTGCGAGGCGTCGGCGACGAACCGCCGCTGGCGCTCGACGGAGGCTTCCAGCGCGGTGAGCGTCTCGTTGGTCGTACGGGCCAGCTTGGCGACCTCGTCATGGGTGCCCGGCTCGGGCACCCGCCTGGTCAGATCCTCGGAGGCGGTGATCGCGGCCATCTCGCGCCGGATGCCCTCCACGGGCCGCAGCGCGCGCCGCGTCACCAGCCAGGTCACCCCGCCGACGACGACCAGCAGGGCGGGCAGGCCGATGAGCAGCGCGATCTTCGTCGCGCGGACGGCGCTCTGCTGCGGGCCGAGCGAGGCACCCGCGTGGACCACGTAGGGGCCGCCGCTGAGGCCGGTGACCCGGCGCTCGGAGAAGACGTGGTCCACGGTCCTGCCGTCGACGGTCACGCTTCCCTCGGTGTGCCCCTGGGGCGAGGAGACCACGCCGTCCGCCGGGGCACCGGGGGCCGGACTGTCGTCGTCCTGGTCGTCGCCGCCGTCGTCGTCCCCGCCGCTGTCGTCATCGTCGTCGCCGGTCGGCGCGGGCGACGGGGTGGGGGTGGGGGTCGGCGCCGTCGTGGGCGGGGGTGACGCGGGCCGTACGGCGGACACCCCGGTGCCGGTGATCCGCTGCATGTCCTCGCTCGCGGTGAGCAGCTTCCCCTTCGCGTCGGTCACCTGGACCGGGCGGTCCTCGCCGTCCGGCAGATCCAGGTCGCCGAGCGGCACCTTGTTCGCGATCCGCTGGGCGACCTCGTTCGACCACTGGTCGGCCTTTCCCTCGGCCTGGTGGGTGAGGTTGGCGCGCAGCGCGAACAGCAGGGCGAACCCGGCGGCCACCAGCGCCACGGCCACGACGGCGGTCGCGGCGAGCGCGGCCCGGGACCGTACGGAGGAGAAGGGGCGTCTCATACGGCCACCAGCCGGTACCCGGCGCCGCGCACCGTCTGGATCGTCGTGGCACCGAGCTTGCGGCGCAGCGCGCTGATGTAGACCTCGATGATGTTGGGGTCGCCGTCGTACGCGAAGTCCCAGACGTGCTCCAGGATCTCGGGCTTGCCGACGACCTGCCCGGCCCGGACCGCGAGCTGTTCGAGGACCGCGAACTCCTTTGCGGTGAGGGTGACTTCGGTGTCCCCCCGGTGCACGCGGCGGGTCGCGGTGTCCACGGTGAGGGTGCCGACGCGCAGGACGGGCGAGGCGCCGGCGGAGCCCCGGCGGCGCAGCAGCGCCTTGACCCGGGCGACGAGCACGACATACGAGAACGGCTTGGTCAGATAGTCGTCGGCGCCGGTGTCCAGCCCCTCGGCCTCGTCGTACTCGCCGTCCTTGGCGGTCAGCATCAGGATCGGTACGTCGTTGCCGGCGGCGCGCAGGGTGGCGCAGACGCGGTAGCCGTTCATGCCGGGCAGCATGATGTCGAGCACGACCAGGTCGTACGCGCCCTCCCCGGCCAGATGCAGCCCTTCGAGGCCGTCGTGCACGACGTCCACGGCGAAGCCCTCGGCCCGCAGGCCCTTGGCGAGCGACACCGCGAGCCGCTTCTCGTCCTCAACAATCAACAGGCGCATGCGTACAGCCTCCCAAAACGAACCTGAAGAAAGCTTCAGGTGGCTTCAGGCTGCCTTCAGCTTCCGTCAGCCACATTGAGGTCAGTCAGCGAAACGGCCCGACGGGGAGGAACCCTCATGAAGCGCAATCTTGTCATCGCCAGTATCACCGCCGCGGCTCTGATCGGCGGCGGTACGTACACCGCGGTCGCCATGGGCGCCACGGACAGCGGCTCGGACACCGCGCCGAAGACGGTCTCCTCGGCGTCGCTGGTGAACGCCTCGAACGACGACCGGGACGACCGGGACGACCGGGACGACCGGGACGACCGGGACGACGACAAGGACGACAACGGCAAGGACGACACCTCGGGGGCGGGCTCGGCGGCCGGCTCGAAGCTCACCGCGGACCAGGTCGCCGCGGCGGCGCTGAAGCAGCACCCGGGCACGGTGGAGTCCGTCGAGCTGGACGACGACGGTGACGACGACGGCGGCTCGTCCGCCGCGCGGCACTGGGAGGTCGACATCATCGGCCAGGACGGCAAGTGGTACGACCTGCGGGTCGACTCCTCGACCGGCTCGGTCCGCGCGGACAACGACAGCGACGACGACGGTGACGACGACCGGGACGACCGCGACGAGCGCACGGCGGTGCGCGGCGCCGCGGTGGACGCCCGGGAGGCGGCCGCCGCCGCGCTGAAGAAGCACTCCGGCGCCGTGACCTCGGTCGACGCGGACACCGACGGCAAGGCCGACCACTGGGAGGTGACCGTGCGGGGCGACGACGGCCGGGCGCACGAGGTGACGGTCGACATGTCCTCCGGCAAGGTGGCCGCGGACCGTGACGACCGGGACGACCACGGCGACGACGGCCGGGACGACGACGGTCACGACGACCGCGGTGACGACGACGGCGACGACAACTGACGTCTCGCGTACGGCAGTTGACGGCTGGGCCGCCCACGGACCGGCGGCCGCCCCGAAACAGCCGGTGGCAGAGGACATCCCCCTCCTCTGCCACCGGCATTTCGCGTCAGCCGCCCGTCAGCCCCGCCACCAGTTCGTCCGCCGCCGCGTACGGGTCCAGCTCGCCCGCCACGATCCGCCGCGCCAGCGCCCCCAGGCGCCGGTCGCCGCGCAGGTCGGCGATGCGTTCGCGGAGCGCGGTGACGGCGATGGTCTCCACCTCGCGGGCCGCGCGCCGGGCCCGCCGCTCGGTGAGGACACCGTGCTTCTCCAGCCACGCGCGGTGCTTGTCCAGCGCCTCGATCAGCTCGTCGATACCCTCGCCGCGCGCCGCCACGGTCTTGACGACGGTCGGGCGCCAGTCGCCGGGGCCGCGGGCCTCGCCGAGGCCGAGCATGTTGTTCAGCTCGCGGGCGGTCGCGTCGGCGCCGTCCCGGTCCGCCTTGTTGACGACGTAGATGTCACCGATCTCCAGGATCCCGGCCTTGGCCGCCTGGATGCCGTCCCCCATGCCGGGCGCGAGCAGCACCACCGAGGTGTCGGCCTGCGAGGCGATCTCCACCTCCGACTGCCCGACGCCGACGGTCTCCACCAGGATCACGTCGCAGCCGGCCGCGTCCAGTACCCGGATCGCCTGCGGCGCCGACCAGGCGAGCCCGCCGAGATGGCCGCGGGTCGCCATGGAGCGGATGTAGACGCCGGGGTCCGACGCGTGGTCGGACATCCGCACCCGGTCCCCCAGCAGCGCTCCGCCGGAGAACGGGGACGACGGGTCGACGGCCAGGACGCCGACGCGCCTGCCCGCCTTGCGGTACGCGGACACCAGCGCGGACGTCGATGTCGACTTGCCGACACCGGGTGACCCGGTGAGCCCGATGACGTACGCGCCGCCCGCCAGCGGTGCCAGCGCCGCCATCACCTCGCGCAACTGCGGCGACGCCCCTTCGACCAGGGAGATCAGCCGGGCCACCGCCCTGGGCCGGCCCTCCCGCGCCTGGGCCACCAACTGGGGGACGTCCACCGTCATCCGTACCGCGCTCCGTTCCTGGTTCCTTGAGGGTGCAGACCGGTTCTACGCCTTCGGGACCCGCACGATCAGCGCGTCGCCCTGCCCGCCGCCGCCGCACAGCGCCGCCGCGCCCACGCCGCCGCCGCGCCGCTTCAGTTCGAGCGCCAGGTGCAGCACCAGCCGGGCGCCCGACATACCGATGGGGTGGCCGAGCGCGATCGCGCCGCCGTTCACGTTCACCCTTTCAGGGGACACGCCCAGCTCCTTCGTCGACTGGACGGCGACCGCGGCGAACGCCTCGTTCATCTCGATCAGGTCCAGATCCTCGACGGCGATGCCCTCCTTCTTCAGCGCGTGCCTGATCGCGTTCGCGGGCTGCGACTGGAGCGAGTTGTCCGGCCCGGCCACATTGCCGTGCGCGCCGATCTCCGCGATCCACTCCAGGCCCAGCTCCCGCGCCTTGGCCTTGCTCATGACCACGACGGCCGCGGCGCCGTCGGAGATCTGCGACGAGGAGCCCGCCGTGATCGTGCCGTCCTTGGCGAAGGCGGGCCGCAGCCGGGCCAGTGACTCGACCGTGGTGTCCGCGCGGATGCCCTCGTCCTGGTCGACGATCACCGGGTCGCCCTTGCGCTGCGGGATCTCGACGGGGGTGATCTCGGCCGCGAAGACGCCGTTCTTCCGCGCGGCGGCGGCCCGCTGGTGGGAGAGCGCCGCGACCTCGTCCTGCTCGGGCCTGGCGATGGCGAGGCGGGTGTTGTGCTTCTCCGTGGAGGCGCCCATGGCGATGGACTCGAACGGGTCGGTCAGACCGTCGTGCGCCATGGCGTCCAGCATCTCGATCGCGCCGTACTTGTAGCCCTCGCGGGACTTGGGCAGCAGATGCGGCGCGTTGGTCATGGACTCCTGGCCGCCGGCGACCACGATGTCGAACTCGCCCGCGCGGATCAGCTGGTCGGCCAGTGCGATCGCGTCGAGGCCGGAGAGACAGACCTTGTTGACCGTGAGCGCGGGGACGTTCATCGGGATACCGGCCTTGACCGCGGCCTGGCGCGCCGGGATCTGGCCCGCGCCGGCCTGGAGCACCTGCCCCATGATCACGTACTGCACCTGCTCGCCGGTCACGCCGGCCCGCTCCAGCGCGGCCTTGATGGCGAAGCCGCCGAGGTCGGCGCCGGAGAGGGACTTCAGCGATCCGAGCAGCCTGCCCATGGGCGTACGGGCACCGGCGACGATGACGGAGGTGGTGGTGTTCGAATCCGGCATGAGATGCGACCCCTTTGCCTGGCGATTGAGGGTTAACGAGGGTTCACCAAATGTACTGAGCGCACAGGCCCCGGGTCACCCGCCGGTGAGTGTGACAGCGCGCACGTTGCGTAACCGGGCGGTTGGCGCTGCACTGTGCCCATGCTGACGCGAATCGACCACATCGGAATCGCCTGCCACGACCTCGACGCCACCGTCGAGTTCTACCGGGCCACCTACGGCTTCGAGGTGTTCCACACCGAGGTCAACGAGGAGCAGGGGGTACGGGAGGCCATGCTCAAGATCAACGAGACGTCGGACGGCGGGGCCTCGTACCTCCAACTGCTCGAACCGGTCCGCGAGGACTCGGCCGTGGGCAAGTGGCTGGCCAAGAACGGCGAGGGTGTCCACCACATCGCCTTCGGCACCGCCGACGTCGACGCCGACGCGGCGGCGATCCGCGAGAAGGGGGTGCGGGTGCTGTACGACGAGCCGCGCTCCGGCTCGATGGGTTCGCGCATCACGTTTCTCCATCCCAAGGACTGTCACGGTGTCCTGACGGAACTGGTCACCTCGGCCGCGAAGCCCCAAGAGCACTGACCCGAACGATTCCCGGCCCGGTAGAGTGGGCCGCTCCGGGCCGGAGCCGGGTCGGGGCGGCGCCTCGGCCGATGATCTGTCACCATTTCCCGGGGGCCGTTCGCCCGTCGGGCGGTGTCGAATGCGGAGTTGCCAGAGTTGCGACCAGGGGACGGATGGGACCGCGCAGTGCGGGGCTACGAACGCCAGGAGAGCCACCGAGCTGACGACGACCACCTTTCGCGGTTCGAAGCCGAGATGGATCGGCTGAAGACCGCGCGGGAGAAGGCCGTCCAGCACGCCGAAGACCTCGGTTACCAGGTCGAAGTACTGCGCGCGAAACTGCACGAGGCGCGCCGCAACCTCGCGTCCCGGCCCTCCTACGACAACGCCGACCTCGGCTACCAGGCCGAGCAGATGCTCCGCAACGCGCAGATCCAGGCCGACCAGCTGCGCACCGACGCCGAGCGCGAGCTGCGCGACGCCCGCGCCCAGACGCAGCGCATCCTCCAGGAGCACGCCGAGCACCAGGCCAGACTCCAGGCCGAGCTGCACGCCGAGGCCGTACAGCGCCGCCAGCGCCTGGACCAGGAGCTGGCCGAGCGCCGGCAGACCGTCGAGTCGCACGTCAACGAGAACGTCGCCTGGGCCGAGCAGTTGCGCGGCCGTACGGAGACGCAGGCCCGCCGGCTGCTGGACGAGTCACGTGCCGAGGCCGAGAAGTCCCTGGCCGCCGCCCGCGCCGAGGCCACCCGCGTCGCCGAGGAGGCCCGCCGGCGGCTCGGCACCGAGTCGGAGACCGCCCGCGCCGAGGCCGAGGCGATTCTCCAGCGCGCCCGCAAGGACGCCGAGCGGCTGCTCAACGCCGCGTCCACGCAGGCGCGGGAGGCCACCAGCCACGCCGAGCAGCTGCGTACGACGACGACGGCCGAGTCCGACCAGGCGCGCCAGCAGGCGGGTGAGCTGACCCGGTCGGCCGAAGCGCGCATACAAGAGGCGGACGAGCGGCTGCGTGAGGCCCGCGCCGAGTCCGAGAAGCTGCTCGCCGAGGCCAAGGAGTCCGCGGTCAAGCGGCTGGCCGGCGCCGAGACCCAGTACGAGCAGCGCACCCGTACCGCCAAGTCCGAGATCGCCCGGCTCGTCGGCGAGGCCACGAAGGAGTCGGAGGCGCTGAAGGCGGAGGCCGAGCAGGCGCTCGCCGACGCCCGCGCCGAGTCCGAGAAGATGGTCACCGAGGCGGCCGAGAAGGCCCGTACGGCCGCCTCCGAGGATTCCGCCGCCCAGCTCGCCAAGGCCGCCCGTACCGCCGAGGAAGTCCTCACGAAGGCGTCCGACGACGCCAGGGCCACCACCCGCGCCGCGAGCGAGGAGGCCGAGCGCATCCGGCGCGAGGCCGACGCCGAGGCGGACCGGCTGCGCGGCGAGGCGGCCGAGCAGGCCGACCAGCTGAAGGGCGCGGCCAAGGACGACACCAAGGAGTACCGCGCCAAGACGGTCGAGCTCCAGGAGGAGGCGCGCCGGCTGCGCGGCGAGGCCGAGACGCTGCGGTCCGAGGCCGTCGCCGAGGGCGAGCGCATCCGCGGCGAGGCCCGCCGGGAGGCCGTCCAGCAGATCGAGGAGGCGGCCAGCACCGCCGAGGAGCTGCTGACCAAGGCCCGCGCCGACGCCGACGAGCTGCGCGCCACCGCGTCCGCGGACAGCGAGCGCGTCCGTACGGAGGCCATCGAGCGCGCCACGACACTGCGCAAGCAGGCCGAGGAGACCCTGGAGCGCACCCGCGCCGAGGCGGACCGGCTGCGCGCCGAGGGCGAGGAGCAGGCCGAGGCGGTGAAGGCCGCCGCCGAGCAGGCGGCGGTCGAGCTGCGCGAGGAGACCGAGCGTGGTGTCGAGGCCCGTAAGGACGAGGCCTCCGACGAGCTGACCCGGCTGCACGCCGAGGCCGAACAGCGCCTGACCGGCGCCGAGTCGGCGCTGACCGAGGCGCGCGCCGACAGCGAGCGGATCCGCCGCGAGGCCACCGAGGAGACGGATCGGCTGCGCGCGGAGGCCGCCGAGCGGCTGCGTACGCTCCAGGCCCAGGCCGAGCAGGAGGCCGAGCGGCTGCGCGCCGAGGCGTCCGCGGACGCCGTCCAGTCCCGTACGGAGGGCGAGTCGGCGGCCGTACGGCTGCGGGACGAGGCCGCCCAGGAGGCCGAGCGGATCAAGTCCGAGGCCCAGGAGAGCGCCGACCGGCTGCGCGCCGAGGCCGCCGCCGCGGCCGAGCGGGTGGGCACCGAGGCGGCCGGGGAGCTGGACGCCGCGCGGGAGGAGGCGACCCGCCGCCGCCGCGAGGCCGAGGAGCTGCTGACGGCCGCCCGTACGGAGGCGGACCAGGAGCGCGAGCGGGCCCGCGAACAGAGCGAGGAACTGCTGGCGTCGGCCCGTAAAAGGGTCGACGAGGCGCAGGCCGAGGCGGCGCGGCTGGTCGAGGAGGCCGATTTCCGCGCCACGGAGATGGTGTCGGCCGCCGAGCAGACGGCGCAGCAGGTCCGGGACGCGGTCGCCGGGCTGCACGACCAGGCCGAGCAGGAGATCGCCGGGCTGCGCTCAGCCGCCGAGCACGCCGCCGAGCGGACGCGGTCCGAGGCGCAGGAGGAGGCGGACCGGGTCCGCTCCGACGCGTACGCGGAGCGCGAGCGCGCGGCGGAGGACGTGGCACGGCTGCGGGCCCGCGCGCAGGAGGAGACGGACGCCGCCCAGCGGCTCGCGGAGCGCACCGTCGGCGAGGCGGTGGGCGAGGCGGAGCGGCTGCGCGCGGAGAGTTCCGAGTACGCGCAGCGGGTACGGACCGAGGCGGCGGACTCGCTGGCCGCCGCCGAGCAGGACGCGGCCCGCGCCCGCCAGGAGGCGCGCGACGACGCCAACCGCATCCGGGGCGACGCCGCGGAGCAGGCGGACCGGCTCATCGGCGAGGCGACGAGCGAGTCGGAGCACATGCGTGCCGAGGCCACCGAGACCGTCAACTCGGCCCAGCGGGCGGCCGAACGGCTGCGCGCGGAGGCCGCGCGGATCAGGTCGGACGCCGAGTCCTCGGCCGAACAGACCGTCAGCGAGGCCATCACGGAGTCGGATCGGCTGCTGGACGACGCGCGGGCGAACGCGTCCAAGCGCCGCGGCGACGCGGCCGAGCAGGCCGACCAGCTCATCAACAAGGCCCAGGAGGAGGCGTTGCGCGCCGCCACCGAGGCCGAGGCCCAGGCCGACGCGATGGTGGGTGCCGCGCGCTCCGAGGCGGCGCGGATCAACGCGGACGCGACGGTCGAGGGCAACTCCCTGGTGGAGAAGGCCCGTACGGACGCGGACGAGCTGCTGGTCGGGGCGCGCAACGACTCGACGGCCATCCGCGAGCGCACCGAGGAGCTGCGGGCGCGGGTCGAGGGCGAGATCGAGCAACTGCACGACCGGGCCCGCCGCGAGACGGCCGAGCAGATGAAGAACGCGGGCGAACGCGTCGACAGACTGGTCAAGGCGGCCACCGAACAGCAGGCGGAGGCCGCGGAGAAGGCCAAGTCCCTGGTGTCGGAGGCCAGTTCGGAAGCGAGCAAGGTCCGGATCGCGGCGGTACGCAAGGCCGAGGCGCTGCTGAAGGAAGCGGAGCAGAAGAAGGCCGAACTGACGCGCGAGGGCGAGAGGTTGCGCGCCGACGCCGAGGCCGAGGCGACCCGGACCGTCGAGGATGGCCGGCGTGAACTCGACGTCCTGGTACGCAGGCGCGAGGACATCCAGGCCGAGATCTCCCGTGTCCAGGACGTGTTGGAAGCGTTGGAATCCTTTGAGACTCCGGCCGCGAGTGGCAAGACGGGTTCAACTGGCGGCTCCGGCGGGGGTAGCGTCAAGGCGGGCGCGGCAGCAGGTGTTACCCGTTCGGGTGGCAAGCCGTCCGACAGTTAGCCACTCAAAAGGCTGGACATTCTCCAGATCAAACCGGCATCCGCTCGATGACACGCCGCTTCGGCCCCTAGGATTCCCCCTATCACCTCACCGGTCTCATTCGACAGGAACCCCATGAGCGACACTTCCTCCCCATTCGGCTTCGAGCTCGTGCGGCGTGGTTACGACCGCGGTCAGGTGGATGACCGCATTACCAAACTCGTCGCCGACCGTGACAGCGCTCTCGCACGGATCACCGCACTGGAGAAGCGCATCGAGGAGCTCCACCTCGAAACGCAGAACGCCCAGGCCCAGGTCAGCGACGCCGAGCCGTCGTACGCCGGTCTGGGAGCGCGCGTTGAGAAGATCCTCCGCCTCGCCGAGGAGGAGGCGAAGGACCTGCGCGAAGAGGCCCGTCGCGCGGCCGAACAGCACCGTGAGCTGGCCGAGTCGGCGGCCCAGCAGGTGCGTAACGACGCCGAGGCGTTCTCCGCCGAGCGCAAGGCGAAGGCCGAGGACGACGGCGTCCGCATCGTCGAGAAGGCGAAGGGTGAGGCCTCGACCCTGCGCTCCGAGGCGCAGAAGGACGCGCAGCAGAAGCGCGAGGAGGCGGACGCTCTCTTCGAGGAGACCCGCGCCAAGGCCGCCCAGGCCGCCGCGGACTTCGAGACGAACCTCGCCAAGCGGCGTGAGCAGTCCGAGCGTGACCTGGCGTCGCGTCAGGCCAAGGCGGAGAAGCGCCTGGCGGAGATCGAGCACCGCGCCGAGCAGCTGCGCCTGGAGGCGGAGAAGCTTCGTACGGACGCGGAGCGCCGCGCCCGTCAGACGGTGGAGACCGCGCAGCGCCAGGCCGAGGACATCGTGGCCGACGCGAACGCCAAGGCCGACCGGATCCGCAGCGAATCGGAGCGCGAGCTGGCGGCGCTCACCAACCGCCGCGACTCGATCAACGCGCAGCTGACCAACGTCCGCGAGATGCTGGCCACGCTGACCGGTGCGGCCGTCGCCGCGGCGGGTACGCCGGCCGAGGACGAGCCGATCTCCCGCGGGGTGCCGGCGCAGCAGTCGCGCTAGTCCGTCGAAGGGAACGGTTCGAGGGGAACGGTTCGAAAGGCACCATGTGAAGGGTGCCGTTCGACCGGCACCGCTCAGAGGGCTCCGTTCCGCGAGTAACGATCGCGCAAAGCCCCCCGCCACCCAAGTGGCGGGGGGCTTTGCGCGCCCTTAGGTTGTCCGCATGATCGAGGTCGAAGGGCTCACCAAACGTTTCGGGAAGAAAATCGCGGTCGACCATCTCTCCTTCCAGGTCCGGCCAGGGGTGGTGACGGGTTTTCTGGGGCCCAACGGAGCCGGTAAGTCGACCACGATGCGGATGATGCTCGACCTGGACATCCCGACCGGCGGATCGGTCCGGATCGACGGCAAGCACTACCGTGAGCTGGAAGAGCCGGTGAAGTACATCGGCGCCCTGCTCGACGCGAAGGCCATGCACGGCGGGCGCAGCGCGTACAACAACCTGCTGTGTCTGGCGCAGAGCAACCGCATCCCGGTGAGCCGGGTGACCGAGGTGCTCGACACCGTCGGTCTGACGGCCGTGGCCAAGCAGAAGTCGAAAGGCTTCTCGCTCGGTATGGGGCAGCGGCTGGGAATCGCGGCGGCGCTGCTCGGCGATCCCGAGATCCTGATGTTCGACGAGCCGGTGAACGGTCTGGACCCCGAGGGCATCCACTGG
Source organism: Streptomyces sp. NBC_01508 (assembly GCF_045040315.1). Classification (NCBI taxonomy): domain Bacteria; kingdom Bacillati; phylum Actinomycetota; class Actinomycetes; order Kitasatosporales; family Streptomycetaceae; genus Streptomyces; species Streptomyces sp. NBC_01508. The sequence continues at coordinate 2,378,069 of NZ_CP109419.1, forward strand.
ATTCGCAACCTGATGAAAGCCCTCGCGAACCAGGGCCGGACGATCTTCGTCTCCAGCCATCTGATGAGTGAAATGGCCCTGACCGCCGACCACTTGATCGTGATCGGCCAGGGCAAGCTCCTGGCGGACACCTCAATGGCCGATTTCATCCATGAGAACTCGCGCAGTTTCGTACGGCTCCGCTCCCCGCAGCAGGAGCAGATCCGCGACGCCCTCCACGAGGGCGGCCACACCGTCGCCCAGGCGGGCGACGGGGCGCTGGAGATCGACGGCGCCACCTCCGAGGAGATCGGTGAGCTGGCCGCCCGGCACGGTCTCGTACTGCACGAGCTGAGCTCCCAACGCGCCTCGCTGGAAGAGGCGTTCATGCAGATGACGGCCGAGTCGGTCGAGTACCACGCCCATTCCGGCGGCAGCGGCGGCGCGGCCCCGGTGGCCCCCGCGGCGCCGGGTCCCCAGTGGGGACAGCACGACAACCAGGGCAAGGGAGCCTGATCCATGGCATCGGTACCAGCGGTCCTCCAGTCCGAGTGGACCAAGATCCGTACGGTCTCCTCCACGATCTGGACCCTCGCCGTCGCGTTCCTCGTCACCGTGGCCATGGGTGTCGGCCTGTCCGCGCTGTTCAACTCCACGTTCGGCGATCTGTCGGCGGCCGATCGCGCCACCTTCGACCCGACCTTCATCAGCTTCTCGGGGATGATTCTCGGTCAGCTGGCGATGGTGGTCTTCGGTGTGCTGGTCGTCGGCTCGGAGTACAGCTCGGGCATGATCCGCACCTCGCTCGCCGCCGTACCGCAGCGGGGCACGTTCCTGTTCAGCAAGCTCCTGGTCGCCGGGGGGCTGGCCCTGGGGGTCGGGCTCCTCACCGGCTTCGTCACGTTCTTCCTCGGCCAGGCGGCGCTCGGCGACCACGGGACCACGCTCGGCGAGCCGAACGTGCTGCGCGCGGTCATCGGCAGCGGTCTCTACATGGGGCTGATCGCGCTGTTCTCGATGGGTGTGGCGACGATGCTGCGCAGTTCGATGCTGTCGCTCGGCATCCTGATGCCGTTCTTCTTCCTGGTCTCGCAGATCCTCGCCTCCGTACCGAAGGCGAAAGAGGTCGCCCGGTACTTCCCCGACCAGGCGGGCTCCAAGATCATGCAGGTGGTCCCCGGCGCGCTGAACTCGGCGAAGAGCCCGTACACCCCGTGGGAGGGCTTGGGGATCATGGTGCTGTGGGTCGTCGCGGCGCTCATCGGCGGCTACCTCGTACTCAAGAAGCGCGACGCGTAGCGGCTCCCCGCCGCCGCTCCGCCGCGACGACTTGGCCGGAACCGTCAAGGCCCGGATATCCTCCTAACTCCTACGGGGGCTTTCGGCCCGAACGCGGCCACCGCCCCGACCACCTGACTGAACTGTCGATGGGGCTGGAGAATGATCGAGGCAGTCGGCCTGACGAAGCGCTACGGCGCCAAGACGGCCGTGTACAACCTTTCCTTCCAGGTAAAGCCCGGTACCGTCACCGGGTTTCTGGGCCCCAATGGTTCCGGTAAATCAACGACGATGCGGATGATCCTCGGCCTCGACCAGCCGACCGCAGGCCATGTCACCGTCGGAGGGCACCCCTTCCGGCAGCTTCCCAACGCACCCCGCCAGGTCGGCGCGCTCCTGGACGCCAAGGCGGTGCACGGCGGGCGCAGCGCGCGCAACCACCTGCTCTCGCTCGCGCAGCTGTCCGGCATCCCGGCGGCCCGGGTCGACGAGGTGCTGGGCGTCGTCGGCCTCCAGGACGTGGCACGCCGCCGTTCCAACGGCTACTCCCTCGGTATGGGCCAGCGGCTCGGCATCGCCGCCGCGCTGCTCGGCGACCCGCAGGTGCTGCTCTTCGACGAGCCGGTGAACGGCCTCGACCCCGAGGGCATCCTGTGGGTCCGCAATCTGATGAAGCAGCTGGCGTCCGAGGGCCGTACGGTCTTCGTCTCCTCGCACCTGATGAGCGAGATGGCCGTCACCGCCGAACATCTGATCGTGATCGGGCGCGGGCAACTGCTCTCCGACATGAGCGTGAAGGACTTCATCTCGCACAACTCGGCGGACTTCGCACGGGTCCGCCCCGCGGAAAGCCAACCCGAGGCCCGCGAGAAGCTGGCCGCCGCGCTCGGCGAGGCGGGCGGCCAGGTGCTGTCCGAGCCGGACGGGGCGCTGCGGGTCACCGGGCTGCCGTTGCCCCGCATCAGCGATCTGGCGCACGAGTCGGACGTACGGCTCTGGGAGCTGTCCCCGCACCAGGCGTCGCTGGAGGAGGCATACATGCGGCTGACGCAGAGCGCCGTGGACTACCGGTCGACGACCGATCAGCTCGCGGGCTTCGCGCCGCCGCAACCGCCGGGCTACGGCGGTCAGTTGTACCAGCCGCCGGAGGTGCCGGAGGTGCCGGAGGTGCCGGCGCAGGGCTGGTACGCGCCGCCGCCGCCCGGCCAGAACTCGCACGCGGCGCAGGGCGGCCCGGCCGATGCCCCGGAATCCGCACAGGCCCCCGCACCCGCGCCGGTGGCTCCGACGGCGCCTGCGCCTGCCGCAGCCGCCCCCGATCTCGTCAAGCGCGAGAGCGGGAGCGGGAGCGACGCGAAGCCGGCCGGGACAGAGATCAAGGCCGGGACCAGGACCGAGACCGACACGACCGAGGACGACCGATGACAGCCCCGTCACAGCAGCAGGCCCCGATCTGGCAGGACGGGCAGCCCCTCGGGACGTACACCTCGCCGATCCCGGTCCGCCGGGCCACCCTCGGTGACGCGGTGGCGTCGGAGTGGACCAAGATCCGTTCCGTCCGCTCGACCATGTGGACACTCGGCGTCATGATCGTCCTGATGGTGGGCATCGGGACACTCGCGGCCTGGGCCGTGAGCCTCGCGGATGCCCCTCTCGGCGGCGAGTCGGCGCTGCCGCTGGGCTTCTTCGGCGTGCTGCTCGGCTCGATCTGTGTGATAACCCTCGGCGTGCTGACGATCGCGTCCGAGTACGGCACGGGCATGATCCGCACCACCCTGACCGCCTGCCCCAGCCGGGGCCGGGTGCTGGCGGCGAAGTCGCTCGTCTTCTTCCTGCTCGTCCTCACGATCACGACCGCGACGGCGGCCCTGGTGGGCGGCATCCAGATCGCGGTGGTGGGCGGCCGCGCGCCCGGCGGTGGGGAGTGGCTGCGGGCGACGATCGGTGTCGGTCTCTTCCTGGCCCTGCTGGGCCTGCTGTCGCTGGCCGTCGGCGCGCTCATCCGGCACTCGGCGGGCGCGATCACGATCATGATCGGGGTGGTGCTGCTGCCGCTGGTGCTGGCGATGTTCATGTTCTCGTCGTCGCTGGCCAAGGTGCAGCAGGCCCTCTTCGAGTACTCGATCCCGAGCCAGATGGCGGTGCTCTACGACACCTCGATGACCGGGTCGGGACCGAGCGGCTGGGAGCCGCTGTTCATCGTGGCGGGGGTCACGACCGTGGTGATGACCCTCGCCTTCTTCGCACTCGACGGACGCGACGTGTAGGGGCGGACCGGGGCCGGGGCCGGACAGGCCCTGGACCCCGCAGCTCAGAACTTCGGCGCGTTACGGGACCGCCGCACCCGCGAGGTGCGGCGGTCCTTCGCGCTCCAGCACGCCTTGTGCCAGTGCCGCCGGTCGTCCACGCCGCCGTACTCCGGCCACGCCACCACGTGCGGCACGCCCGAGGGGATCTCCTGGTCGCAACCGGGGCAGCGGTACCGCTTGCCCGCCGCGCTCGCGCCGGCGACCTGACGCACCGACCACTGCTCACCCTGCCAGGACTCGGTCCGCTGGAACCCGCCGTACCGGTCCGTCGCCTCACCGGCGTGGTCGGTCGGGGTCTCGCCGCCTCGGGGGCGGTTGCGGCGCGGGGACACATGACACCTCACGGGGCAGACAGCACGGTTCCCCTCCAGCGTACGGGCCGCTCTCCCGGTGCCATGCCCGCACTGCGTGAGACGGTGGGCACCCGGACGGTGCAGTTAGCGGACAATCGCAACAACTTCCGTGGCGCCCGTGCCCATGGCACGTGTCAGACGTTAATGCCTACAGGGGGAGCCGCGTCAGCCGCAAGGAGGCAGAAGGCGATGCGAGTTGGAGCATTTGTACTGGCGGCCCAGTTCCCGGGCCAGGGCCAGGGGGAAGCACTGCACAGAGCGGTGCGTACGGCGGAGGTCGCCGAGGAGTCCGGACTGGACTCGGTCTGGCTGGCCGAGCACCACTTCGTGCCGTACGGCACCTGCCCGTCGGCGGTGACACTGGCCGGCCTGCTGCTGGGGCGCACGCAGCGCATACGGGTGGGTACGGCGGTCAGCGTGTTGCCGAACGTACATCCGGTGGCGCTCGGCGAGCAGGCGGCGCTGCTGCACCTGCTCTCCGGCGGGCGGTTCTCGCTCGGCGTGGGCCGGGGCGGGCCGTGGGTCGACCTGGAGGTCTTCGGATCGGGCCTCAGGGCGTACGAACGGGACTTCCCCGAGTCGCTCGATCTGCTGCTGCGCTGGCTGCGCGAGTCGCGGGTATCGGCGGACGGCGAGCGCCACCGCTTCCGTGAAGTCCCGGTCGTACCAAGGCCGGACGAACTGATCGGGGGTGCGGGAGGCCCCGAGGTAATCGTGGCGTGCACGTCCGCGAAGAGCGTACGGCTCGCGGCCGAGCGGGGCCTGCCGATGCTGCTGGGCATGCACTGCGGGGACGAGGAGAAGGCCGAGATGGTGGCCCTGTGGCGTACCCACGCCATCGCCGCCGGCCGCACCCCCGAGGAGGCCGACGGCGCCGCGCACGTCTCCGCGGGAGTGGCGCAGATCGCCGACGGCCCCGCGGAGGCGACCGAGACGCTGGTGAAGGCCATGCCCGGCTGGCTCAGGCAGGGGCTCGACGCGCATGTGACGGTCGACGGCAGGCCCAGGTCCATGCGCGATCCCGTCGCGTACACGGAGCTGCTCTGCGGGCTGCATCCGGTGGGGTCGCCCCGGCTCGCCGCCGACCGCCTCGCCGCCACGGCGGAACGGACCGGCATCACACGCTTCGCGCTGCTCGTCGAGGGCTCCGGGGACCTGGCGGCCACGGAGGAGAACGTCCGGAGGATGGGGGCCGAGGTGCTGCCGCAACTGTGCTGAGGCGGCGCGTCCGACAAGGCCGAGGGCGAGGTCGAGGTCGGGGACAAGGACAAGGCCGAGGTCGGGGTCAGGACCGGGGGCGGTCCCGGTCTCGGCCGTACCACGGCCGTCGGGCGGTTCGGGCGGATCGGGCGGATCCCTGTGTCGGCCCAGGAATCCGCCAACAGCCCGACGCCGTCAGCAGTCCCGGAACTCCGGCGACTGGTTGAGCAACTGTCCCCTGATGGACGTGAAGCGGGCGAGCCTCTCGTCGACCGAGGGGTCCACCGGGAACACCGCGACCCGGTGACAGTTCTGGAATGCCAGACGCACCCCGAAGTGGCGCTGAAGCGCACCGCGGATCGCGTCACTCGCGAGGGCACGCAGCAGTTGACCGCGTGCCTGCTCGTCCGGCGGCGGCGTCTGGTTGTCGGCGAACTCTCCGCCGTCCACCCTCAGCTGAGCCACCAGGGAGCTGATCATCTCCCACGCGAAGGGCAGGGAGGTCCGGACGCAGTCGACGAATTCCGCTTCGTCGACCTCGCCTCGCTCGGCCTGCTCCAACAGTGCCGGTGAGACGTCGAGCGACATGGGTTCTCCTCTCGCGACCCCACGAAATTGGGGCCTTACGGGCAGGGAAGGGGGAGACGACGACGCAGCGTGCACGACCGGCGACCTCCTGCATCCACGTTATGCGGGCTGTCCGGACCGCACCAGGCGAATGGGAACACAACCGGCCACAAACGAAAGGGGCTTGAGGGGCGAATCACGGCGACCGTCGACAGTCGAGTAGCGTTGCGGACCATGCGCCTCGTCATCGCCCGCTGCTCCGTCGACTACGCGGGCCGGCTCACCGCCCACCTGCCCACCGCCCCCCGTCTGATCCTGGTCAAAGCTGACGGGAGCGTGTCGATCCACGCGGACGACCGGGCGTACAAACCCCTGAACTGGATGTCCCCGCCCTGCAAGCTCAAAGAGGGCACCGGTGACGATGTCGGGGTATGGACGGTCGTGAACAAAGCGGGCGAGAAACTGATCATCACGATGGAGGAAGTCCTCCACGACTCGTCGCACGAGCTCGGAGTCGATCCAGGCCTGATCAAGGATGGCGTGGAAGCACACCTCCAGGAGCTCCTGGCCGACCGCATCGAGACACTGGGCGCCGGTTACAGCCTGATCCGGCGCGAGTACCCCACCGCGATCGGCCCGGTGGACATCCTGTGCCGCGACGCGGACGGCGCGACGGTCGCCATCGAGATCAAACGCCGCGGCGACATCGACGGCGTGGAACAACTGACCCGCTACCTCGACCTGTTGAACCGCGACCCCCATCTCTCCCCGGTCCGGGGCCTGTTCGCGGCCCAGGAGATCAAACCCCAGGCCCGCGTCCTCGCGACGGACCGGGGCATCGGCTGCGTGGTGCTGGACTACAACGCGCTGCGGGGCATCGAGGACGACAAGCTGCGGCTGTTCTGACGCGGTTTCGGGTCGAGGTGGTCAGAAGGCCCCCGGGCGTACGGCGCGAACAGGCGGGACCAGTTGGCCACCGTGGCGGCGGCCTTCGCCGCCTGGTACTCCCGCGCCGTCGCCGCGTCATCCGCGCCGGCGCGAACATGAGCGCGGCCCCGGACGGCAGTTGCCGTCCGGGGCCGCGTTCCTGTTGCCCGGCCGACCGGTCAGACGACCGGGGACGTGGTGTCCGGGGCGTCCGTGGTGTCCGTCGTCTCCGTGGTACCCGTGGCGTCCGTCGTCTCCGTGGTACCCGTGGCGTCCGTCGTCGGGGAGTCCGAGGGGGACGCCGACGCCGATTCGACCGGAACGCTCACCGTCGCCGACTCCGGCGGTGCCGGGGTCGTGGACGACGGCGGAGGGGACGTGGGGGTCGACGGCGGAGGCGACGTGGGGGCCGACGGGGAGGGGGTGGTCCTCGTCGGCTCGGGGTCCGGGTCGGAGTCCGTCGGGTCCGGGTCCGGGGAGTCCGGGTCGTCGTCGTCCGTTTCCGACGGATCGTCGGACGGGCTGTCGCCCGGGTCCGCGGACTCGGAGCCACCGCTCGTACTGGGCGTCGGCGCGCCCGAGTTGGCGGTGACGGGGCCGCCGCCCGGATCGGCCGGCTTCTTCGTGCCCGCGTCCGCCGGCGTCTCGGTGTCGAATCCGCCGCCGTCGTCGTCCGCCGAGCTGTCGGTCTGGACCCGGTCCGTCGGCGGGCTGTCGTTGCCCGTCGCCCCGAGTGTCACGACCGTGCCCAGTACGGCGGCGAGCACCGCGCCCGCGCCGGCGGCGACCAGGTTACGGCGCGCCCCGCCCAGCACCGGACGGCGCCGGTTCGCGGCGGAGCCCCCGCCGGCGCTTCCCGCCGCCGGGGTGTCGTCGCGCCGGGTGACCAGTGTCATCCGGTCGTCCGACGACGGCGGCTTCAGGACGGGGACGACCATCGACACGCCGCGCGGCGGCGACAGGGGCCGTTCGTCGTCGGCCGCGCGGAACGCGACCGGTGTGTGCCCGTTCTCGCGGTCGGCGACCAGGGCCAGCGCCCTGCGTCCGGAGACCGTGCCCCGCTTGTCCGCCACCGCCCCGCGCATGCCGATCGAGGTCTCCAGTTCGGCGCGGGCCCGGTCCAGCCGCCCGACGCAGAGCGCGAGAATCCCCAACTCATGGTGGAAATAGGCTTCTTCGGCGACCTCGCCGGCGATCCTGGCCGCCTCCTGGCCGGTCCGCAGCGCGCGCTCCCAGGCGCCCCAGTGCAGCCCCGCCATGAAGGCGGGCGCCGCGCCCCTGGCCAGCAGTACGGCGGCGCTCGCGTGCCCCGCCTCGCCGCTGGACACCAGCGGCGTCATCGCGGCGAGCAGCGCGTCCGCCTCGGAGGCGGCCCGCCGGGGGGTGACCGACGGATGGCCGGCCCACCAGGTGAAGTGCTGGACGGCGGTGAGCGCGCGGACCGTGGCCCCCTCGCCGTAACCCCGCGCCTGAAGCTGGGCGAGGGCTCCGGCGGCGAGCCGGTAGCGCGGGCCGACCGGTGACAGGAGGCCGGCGCTCATCAGTTCGCCGACGGCGGCGTCGGCGTGGGTGTCGCCCACCAGGGCCGGCAGATGGGCCTGGTGCGGCACCTCGCCGCCGAGCGCGACGGCGAACCGCAATGTCTCCCGCGCGGCCTCGCCGAGCCGGGAGGCGAGCAGCGCGGCGGGCGCGGCGCCCTCGCCGAGGGTCGGCAGCGGTACGTCGTACCCGTCGGCGGACGGCCCGGCGTCCTCGCGCGAAACGCGGCCGGGACCCTGGCCGTACGACGCGTCGTCCAGCTCGTGGACGAAGACCCCGTCGGCCTCGTACGGACCGGAGCCGGCGTGCGGGCCGTCGCGCCCGCGCAGCAGCGCACCGGCCTGGACGAAGCGCTGCGGCAGCCCCTCGGACTCGAACCAGAGGTCGCCGGCCCAGTTCGCCTCCTCGTCGGTGAGCGGGCGGCCCGTGGCGCGCTCCAGCAGGTCGAGCGAGGCGCCGCGGCCGAGACCGCCGAGCAGCACCTCTTCGAGTCGCGAGCGGGCGATGGGGGCGTCCACTTCGGGGGTGACCGCGAGCAGGAAGGCGCATTCGGGCGCGGCTTCGAGGAGTTCGTCCAGCGGCCCGCCGCCGAATTCGAGGTCGTCCAGGACGACGACGGCGCCGATGCCGTGGACCAGTTCCAGCAGTCCGGCGCGGTCGGGGCGGTGCAGTACGGACCGGTGGACGGCCGCGTACAGCTCGTACAGCAGCTCGGTGACGGTGCGGTGGTAACCGGAGAGGCGTACGACGCCGTCCGGCGCGAGGTCTTCGCAGTCGGCGGCGACGGCTTCGAGGAGCGCGGTGCGGCCGGAACCGGCCGAGCCGGTGAGCCGTACGGAGTGTCCGCGTCCCAGCAGCCCGACGAGCCGTTCGCGCTCGTCCTGACGCTCCAGCAGCGGGAACGGGGGTGCGCCGGGGCCCGGCGGTATGGGCGGCCGGCCGGCCCGGCGCTGCTCGGCGCGCTCGTCGGCGTCGAGCCTGACGGGGGCGGGCGGTTGGGATCCCGGCGGGCAGGGCTCGATCTCGCTGCCGTCGACGGGGTTGACGGTGATCAGGAAGTCGCCGGAGATCAGCTCGACGGTGCGCGCGGGCGCCGGGTGGGACTGCCACGGGTTCGGCCGGTCGGCGGCCTCCGCGGGTCTCTCGTCGGCGCGCCCGGCACCCGTGGGACGTGCCCCGCCACCCGCGGAACCAGGGTCCGTCGGGTGGGTCGGGTCGGTCGGGTTCATCGTCAAAGCCCCCCAGATCGTGGCGTGCGGCTGCCCTCCCGGCCTCACACGCCCCGCTGTCACTTCTGGTCCGGTGCCCGCCGCATGGGTTGTTGGTCGGCCGACGGCCGAAACCCTAAACCTCCGCACAGTATCCAGGAACAGCCGGGGTGCCACCCCGTCCGAGACGTCACGGTCTCGTGAGGATTGTGCGTGGCCCGCGCGGCGCCGGCCGGGCGGGGCAGGGCCGCGCCCGGCCGTGGCCGGTCGTTGGCACGTTCAGACGCGCGGAAGCGATTCTGCTGCGATGCCGCCCTCGATGGCGAGGATGCGGTGCAGCCGGGTGGCCACCAGCAGGCGCTGCATCTGGGCCGGCACACCGCGCAGGACGAGTCTGCGTCCGCACCGTCCGGCCCTGCGGTGCGCGCCCATGATGACGCCGAGGCCCGTGGCGTCCCAGGAATCCAGTCCGGTCAGATCGAGCACCAGGTCGCCGGTTCCGTCGTCGACGGCCGAGTGCAGGACCGTACGGGCGTCCGCCGCGCTGCGGACGTCGAGGCGGCCCTCGACGACCAGCTCGGCGTGGTCGCCCCTGATGTACATATGCGCTCCCCGAATGCTTTTGTGCTCCGCGTCTGTGTTCTCTGTCGTTGTACGAGGTCGTCGTGCGAGGTCGTCGTGCGAGGTCGGTCGTTGTGCAAGGTCGTTGCGTAAGTCGTTGTGCAATACCTGACAGCCGTGCGGCCGAGGAAGTTGCCGTCCGTAAGCGAACTGATACCGAATTCACCCGGTGGGGTGAGGACGGAACCGTCGATGTGGCCCAGCGCCCGCCGAGCGAGGGCCGGTCGTCAGTCAGTGCTTGTAGAAGCCCTGCCCGCTCTTGCGCCCGATGTCACCCGCGTCCACCATCCGGCGCATCAACTCGGGCGCCGCGAACTTCTCGTCCTGGGACTCGGTGTAGATGTTGTCGGCGGCGTGCAGCAGGATGTCGACGCCCGTGAGGTCCGCGGTGGCGAGCGGCCCCATGGCGTGGCCGAAGCCGAGCTTGCACGCGATGTCGATGTCCTCGGCGGTGGCGACGCCCGACTCCTGGAGCTTGGCCGCCTCGACCACCAGGGCGGTGATGAGCCGGGTGGTGACGAAGCCGGCGACGTCGCGGTTGACGACGATGCAGGTCTTGCCGACCGATTCGGCGAACTCCCGTGTGGTGGCGAGGGTTTCGTCGCTGGTCTTGTAGCCGCGTACCAGCTCGCAGAGGTTCATCATCGGTACGGGCGAGAAGAAGTGCGCGCCCACGACCCGTTCGGGACGCTCCGTCACGGCGGCGATCTTGGTGATCGGGATGGCCGAGGTGTTGGAGGCGAGGACGGTGTCGTCGCGTACGAGCTTGTCGAGCGTCCGGAAGATCTCGTGCTTGATGTCGAGCTTCTCGAAGACGGCCTCGACGACGATGTCGGCGTCGGCCACCGCGTCCAGATCGGTGGTCGTGGTGATACGGGCGAGCGCCGCGTCCGCGTCCGCCTCTTCGAGCTTGCCCTTGGTGACGAATTTGGCGTACGAGGCGCGGATCGCGTCCTTGCCGCGGGCCAGGGCCTCGTCGGTCACATCTCGCAGAGTCACGTCCCAGCCCGCCCGGGCCGAGACCTGCGCGATTCCGGACCCCATGAGTCCGGCACCGATGACGGCGAGCTTCCTGGCCACGACGTACCCCTTGATTTCCGCTCCGGACCCGGCACGCGCCTTAACACGCGCTTTACATTTGTTCTCTGCCGGAGGTTATCGGTCGTGAGCTGCCCTGTGGTGGTGAAGAGATGCGCGTCACGTCTCACATGACGGACATCACATCCGTACGCGCGCCCGGGCGGCCCATCAGCCTTGCCGTACAGCGTACTTGAGCACCTTTTCGCCCAGCACTTCCTCGATGTCGTCCAGCAGCGTGAGAGCTTCGCGCGAAGTGCTCTCCGGGGTCCGGCCGACGCCTTCCCGTAGCCGTCTAGGACGGCTCCCGCCATGTCCCCACTGCCCTCGCACCCGGGGTCTCGGACACCGTGCTGATCTTCGAGCGGTACGCCCGGCAGACCCTGAGCTCCAAGTACCAGATCCTCTTCGGCGTCCTGATGCCGCTGCTGTTCCTGCTCTTCTTCGGGCCGCTGCCGACCGATCTGCCGCTCGGTGCGAAGGCCGACTCCTGGCAGATCCTGGTGCCCGGACTCCTCCTCCAACTCGCCCTGCTCGGGGCCTCGTTCGCGGGTTTCTCGACCGCTGCGCCACCTGGTGGACGCGGTACGGGCGGGGTACGTGGTCGACTACGCGAGCGCCACGGTGCTGTACGGCGCGCTGGTGGCCCTGGCCCTGGTGGGGGTGTCGGTCACGATCGGCACCCGGGTCTTCCGCGGGGCAGACGCCTGAGCGCGCACGCGTCAGGACCTACGCTGGACCCATGGTCAATCTGACGCGTATCTACACCCGTACCGGCGACAAGGGCACCACGGCGCTCGGCGACATGAGCCGTACCGCCAAGACCGACCTGCGGATCGCCGCCTACGCCGACGCCAACGAGGCGAACGCCGCCATCGGTACGGCGATCGCGCTGGGGCAGCTCAGGGACGACATCGTGAAGGTGCTCGTCCGGGTCCAGAACGACCTCTTCGACGTCGGCGCCGACCTCTCCACACCGGTGGTCGAGGCGCCCGAGTATCCGCCGCTGCGGGTCGAGCAGTCGTACATCGACAAGCTGGAGTCGGACTGCGACCTGTTCCTGGCGGAGGTCGACAAGCTGCGCAGCTTCATCCTGCCGGGCGGTACGGCGGGGGCGGCGCTGCTGCACCAGGCGTGCACCGTCGTACGGCGCGCGGAGCGCTCGACGTGGGCGGCGTTCGAGGTGCACGGGGAGGTCATGAACCCGCTGACGGCGACGTATCTCAACCGGCTCTCCGACCTCCTGTTCATCCTGGCCAGGGTGGCCAACAAGGAGGTCGGAGACGTGCTGTGGGTGCCGGGCGGCGAGCGCTGAACCAGGCCCCTCAGTAGTCGCTGTAGGACGTGGTCCGCTCCGCCGGGGCGCTGTCGCCCGGCCCCTTCTTCGGGAAGATCGTGTAACCGAGCGCGATCAGCACGTTGATGCCGATGACGAAGGTCATCGTCTCCTGCCACTTCCGGAGCGACCCGGTGTCCCCGTCGGCGCCGACGTACCAGATCGCGGCCTGGAGCAGACCGAGGGCGATGGACGCGGCCACGATCCAGCGCGCCGCGGTCCGCCACTCGTGGATCACGCGGGCCTTGCCGTACTTCGGCGGCCTCACCGGCGGCGGGCCGTCCGCGAAGCGGTGGGCGAAGCGCGCGTCGGCCCACTTGACCAGCTGCGGCCCCAGGGCCACCGAGAAGCCGATGTACACCGCCGCGAGGCCGTGCTTCCAGTCCGGTTCGGCCCCGTTCTTGAGGTCGATCGCCGTCACGACCAGCAGCAGGACCTCCAGCAGCGGCTCGCACAGCAGCACCGCGACCGAGGCGCGCGGCATCCTGGCGAGGTAGCGCAGGGCCAGTCCGATGCCCAGCAGCACCCAGAATCCGACCTCGCAGATGATGATCAGAACGACGATCACGGCAGTCTCCCTCCGACTCACTCCCAGCTTCCCGCCGGACCCGGCCCCGATCGTCGTCACCAGTGACGAACCGTGACTGCATCCTTTGATGTACCGCCGCCTCGGCCGGTACGTGGAGGTGCCCGCCCGCGGCGCCGTGTTTGATGGTGGGGTGACCGCCTTCCCGCGCCCGCCGCGCCTGCACCGCCCGCACCGAGAGGACGTCCTGATCGCCGCGGCCGGCCTGCTCGGCGGCGTGCTGCTCTGGGCGCTCGGGCTGCACACCCAGGGCAGCCGGGGACTGACCGGCCTCTGGGTGCTGCTGCCGCTGGTCGCCATGTCCCTGATGGAGCTGCTGCGCAGGAGCGCGCCCCGTACGGCACTGTTCGTCGCCACCCTCGCGCTCCTCGCCGACCAGTTCACCGTGGGCAGCGTGGCGACGATCGCCATGTTCACGGACATCGTGTACGCGGCGGTGCTGTACGGGAGTCCGTCCGCCGCCCGCCGTATCCCCTGGGGCACGGCGCTGGCCACGGTCGTCGTCACCGTCGCGGCCCTGAGCTGGCTCCGGTCGCCGGAGGGGCTGTTCCTCGGCGTCGTCGCCGGCGCGATCAGCGTCGCCCCGGCCACCACCGGTGTGCTGGTGCGCAATCACCGCGACGCCGCCGAGGCCGCCCGGCTGCGGGCCGAACAGACCGCGCTGCTCGCCGAGATGGACCGGACGCAGGCCGTCACGGCCGAGCGCGCCCGGATGGCCCGCGAACTGCACGACATGGTCGCCAACCATCTGTCGGCCATCGCGATCCACTCCACCGCCGCGCTCTCCCTGGACGACGCGCGGACCACGAAGGACGCGCTGACGGTGATCCGCGAGAACAGCGTCGCGGGGCTGGCCGAGATGCGACGGCTGATCGGGCTGCTGCGGGAATCCGACGACACCGACGACCGGCGGCCGGCCCCGGCGCCGACCCTGCGGGCGCTCGACTCGCTCGTGGAGCAGGCGCGTACCAACGGCGCGTCCAGCGGGCTCACGTTCACGCTGGCGGACCGCCGGGGCGAGGGGCCGGCGCTGCCCGCCCCGGTCGAGATGGCGGCGTACCGCATCGTCCAGGAGTCGCTGACCAACGCGCTCAAGCACGCGCCGCGCGGCCCCGTGACGGTGTCCCTGGACCGTTCGCGACGTGCTCTGCGCGTCGAGGTCGTCAGCCCGTACGGTGACCGGCCGGGGCCGCGTGCGCCGGGCTCGGGTGCCGGGCTGGTCGGGATGCGGGAGCGAGTCGCCCTGCTGGACGGCGAGTTCGAGGCGGGACCGGTCGCGGCGGACGACGCGGCTGGCACGGCCGGCACCAAGATCTGGCGGGTACGGGCGGAGCTGCCCGTGGACGAGGAGGACGGCGCGGCATGACGATCAGGGTTCTGGTGGCCGAGGACCAGTCTGCGGTACGCGCGGGGCTGGTGCTGATCCTGCGCAGTTCACCCGGGATCGAGGTCGTCGGCGAGGCGCGGGACGGCGAGGAGGCGGTGCGCCTGGCCCGTGAACTGCGCCCGGATCTGGTGCTGATGGATGTTCAGATGCCCCGGCTCGACGGGGTGTCGGCGACCCGGCAGGTGGTCGCCGAGAAGCTGGCCGACGTGCTCGTACTGACGACGTTCGACCTGGACGAGTACGTCTTCGGCGCGCTGCGCGCCGGGGCGTCCGGGTTTCTGCTGAAGAACACCGAGGCGCGCGATCTCGTCGAGGCGGTACGGACGGTGGCGCGCGGCGAGGGCCTGATCGCGCCCGCCGTGACACGCCGGCTGATCGCGGAGTTCGCCGCACCGAAGGCCGTACGGTCGCCGGACGCGCCGGACCTCACGGTGCTCGACCCGCTGACCCGGCGTGAGCGGGAGGTGCTGGCCAGCCTGGGTGACGGGCTGTCGAACGCCGAGATCGCGGTGCGGCTCGACATGGCCGAGGCGACCGTCAAGACGCATGTGAGCAGGCTGCTGGGGAAGCTCGCACTGCGCAGCCGGGTGCAAGCGGCCGTGCTGGCACAGGAGTTGGGAATCTGACCGACGGGCGAACGGCGGAGGACGACCGCCGGACGGACCACGGACGGACGACGGACGACCGACCGAGGGACGGGCGACGGACGACCGGCGGACGACTGGCCACACCTTTGGTCTGGACCTATTGACGATTGGTCCAGACCTCCTTACTCTCACGCCCACTGACTAGTGCGCGAGCTGTCGCAAGAGTCGGGTGTCACGGACCATCCACGGACCATCCCCGAACTGTCTTGACTCACTCGAGGAGTACCCCTTGAGCACGAAGACGTCCGTCCGCAGACCCAGATTCCGATCCAGAACCGTCGCGGCGCTGACCGCACTGCTCCTCCCCCTCGCCGCCATGGTCGGCCTGGCCTCCCCCGCCGAGGCAGCCGCGTCGGCCACCGCCACGTACACCAAGAAATCCGACTGGGGCTCCGGCTTCGAAGGCTCGTGGACGGTGAAGAACACCGGCACCACGACCCTCAGCTCCTGGACCGTCGAGTGGGACTTCCCCGCCGGCACCGGCGTCGGCTCCGCCTGGGACGCCACGGTCACCAAGAGCGGCACCAACCACTGGACCGCCAAGAACCTCGGCTGGAACGGCACCCTCACCCCGGGCGCCTCCGTCACCTTCGGCTTCAACGGCACCGGCGCGGGCTCCGGCGCCCCGTCCGGCTGCAAGCTCAACGGCGCGTCCTGCGACGGCGGGGGTGTCCCCGGTGACACGCCTCCCACCGCCCCCGGCACCCCCACCGCGAGCGAGATCACCAACACGTCGGCGAAGCTCAGCTGGAGCGCCGCCACCGACGACAAGGGCATCAAGAACTACGACGTCCTGCGGGACGGCGCGAAGATCGCCACGGTCACCGGCACGACGTACACGAACACCGGGCTGACCGCGGGCACCAGCTACTCGTACAGCGTCCAGGCCCGTGACACCGCCGACCAGACGGGCCCGGCCAGCGCGGCGGTCGCCGTCAAGACCACCGGCGGCGGCACGGACCCGGGCACCCCGCCCGGTGACCAGATCAAGATGGGCTACTTCACCGAGTGGGGCATCTACGGCCGCAACTACCACGTCAAGAACCTGGTGACGTCGGGCAGCGCGTCCAAGATCACGCACATCAACTACGCGTTCGGCAACGTACAGGGCGGCAAGTGCACCATCGGTGACAGCTTCGCCGCGTACGACAAGGCGTACACCGCCGACCAGTCGGTCGACGGCGTGGCCGACACCTGGGACCAGCCGCTGCGCGGCAACTTCAACCAGCTGCGCAAGCTCAAGGCCGCCAATCCCAACATCAAGGTCCTCTGGTCGTTCGGCGGCTGGACCTGGTCCGGCGGCTTCGGCCAAGCGGTGCAGAACCCGGCCGCGTTCGCGCAGTCCTGCTACGACCTGGTCGAGGACCCGCGCTGGGCCGATGTCTTCGACGGCATCGACCTGGACTGGGAGTACCCGAACGCCTGTGGTCTGACCTGTGACACCAGCGGTCCCGCGTCGATGAAGAACATGATGCAGGCCATGCGCGCCAAGTTCGGCCAGAACTACCTGGTCACCGCGGCCGTCACCGCCGACGCGGCCAGCGGCGGCAAGATCGACGCGGCCGACTACGGCGGCGCCTCGCAGTACATCGACTGGTACAACGTGATGACGTACGACTTCTTCGGCGCCTGGGCCGCGCAGGGTCCCACGGCCCCGCACTCCCCGCTCACCTCCTACCCGGGCATCCCGACGGCCGGCTTCAACTCGGCCGACGCGATAGCCAAGTACAAGGCGAAGGGCGTCCCGGCCAAGAAACTGCTGCTCGGCATCGGCTTCTACGGACGCGGCTGGACCGGAGTCACCCAGGCCGGACCAGGAGGTACGGCGACCGGCCCGGCTCCCGGCACGTACGAGGCGGGCAACGAGGACTACAAGGTCCTGAAGAACACCTGCCCCGCCACCGGCACCGTCGGCGGCACCGCGTACGCCAAGTGCGGCAGCAACTGGTGGAGTTACGACACCCCGGCGACGATCGGCACGAAGATGACCTGGGCGAAGAGCCAGGGTCTCGGCGGAGCGTTCTTCTGGGACTTCACCGGTGACACCGCGAACGGCGAACTCGTGACCGCGATCAACAACGGTCTGAAGTAACACACCACGCACGGAGCGAGGGGGACGGTGCCCACCGGCACCGTCCCCCTCGTCGTTCGTCGTCGCCGCGCGGACTCAGGCGACGTTCACCCGCTGGCCGGGCGGCGCCGCCTCCAGCCAGGCGAGAAAGCCGGTCAGCGCGTCCTCGCTCATCGCCAGCTCCAGGCGCGTGCCCTGGTGGACACAGCCGAGCACGACGGAGTCGGAGAGCAGCGCCAGTTCCTCCTCGCCCTCGGGGGCGCGGCGGGCGAGCACCTCGATGGCCGAGCGTTCGAGGCTGCGGCGGGGCCTGGGGGCGTACGAGAAGACCCGGAACCAGTTGATCCGGTCGCCGCTGTAGCGGGCCACGCCGTACACCCAGCCCTTGCCGGACGTGTCGGGCTCCTCCGCCACGTTCCAGCGCAGCGAACAGTCGAAGGTCCCTCCGGACCGCTGGATCAGCCGTCGGCGCAGCCCGAAGACGAAGAGCCCCACCGCAACCAGCACGACGACCAGTCCGCAGACAAGCAGTGCGAGGACCATCGGTACCGACCTCCTCGCCTCATCGAGTAACCCGCGTGAACGAACAGAAACAGCTGCCGCATCGCCTCAGCCGCGACACGGTCTGGATGACTCCAGAACGGGCCGCGGCTGAGGGTAATTCCAGGAGCGGTGCGTCAACGCACCGCCACAGCGCGCAGTCGGACATCGGCGCGACGCTCGGCTGCGTCGTCCTCACCCGACTTGGCACGCTCCAGCGCGCGCTCGGCACGCTGGGCGTCGATCTCGTCCGCGAGCTCGGCGATCTCCGCGAGCAGCGACAGCTTGTTGTCGGCGAACGAGAGGAAACCGCCGTGCACGGCGGCGACAACCGTGCCGCCGTCGGTCGTACGGATGGTCACGGGGCCCGACTCCAGCACACCGAGCAGCGGCTGGTGACCGGGCATGACGCCGATGTCGCCGGAGGTGGTGCGCGCGACGACCAGGGTGGCCTCGCCGGACCAGACACTGCGGTCCGCGGCGACCAGCTCGACGTGCAGCTCAGCAGCCAAGGGTGCTCCTCGGGTCACCACCCGGCTGTGTCGCCGGGTGTCGGTCTAGATTCTATGGGGTCACGATCGGCGGTTCGGCGGGGGGCGGCACGAGACCGCCCCCCCGCCGTTGAGTCGAGGACTCAGGAGATGCCGAGCTCCTTGGCGTTCGCCTTCAGGTCCTCGATACCACCGCACATGAAGAACGCCTGCTCGGGGAAGTGGTCGTACTCCCCGTCACAGATCGCGTTGAACGCGGCGATCGACTCGTCGAGCGGCACGTCGGAGCCGTCCAGGCCGGTGAACTGCTTGGCGGCGTGGGTGTTCTGCGACAGGAAGCGCTCGACGCGGCGGGCCCGGTGGACAACGAGCTTGTCCTCCTCGCCCAGTTCGTCGATACCGAGGATCGCGATGATGTCCTGGAGGTCCTTGTACTTCTGCAGGATTCCCTTGACGCGGCTGGCCGCGTCGTAGTGCGCCTGCGAGATGTAGCGCGGGTCCAGGATGCGGGACGTCGAGTCCAGCGGGTCGACCGCCGGGTAGATGCCCTTCTCCGAGATCGGACGCGACAGCACGGTCGTCGCGTCGAGGTGCGCGAAGGTCGTGGCCGGGGCCGGGTCGGTCAGGTCGTCCGCCGGCACGTAGATCGCCTGCATCGAGGTGAT
Source organism: Streptomyces sp. NBC_01508 (assembly GCF_045040315.1). NCBI lineage: Bacteria > Bacillati > Actinomycetota > Actinomycetes > Kitasatosporales > Streptomycetaceae > Streptomyces > Streptomyces sp. NBC_01508. The sequence goes on from NZ_CP109419.1 coordinate 2,396,850, forward strand.
CGAGTGACCGCGGGTCGAGGTGATGCGCTCCTGGAGCACACCCATCTCGTCCGCCAGGGTCGGCTGGTAACCCACCGCGGACGGCATACGGCCGAGCAGCGTGGAGACCTCGGAACCGGCCTGGGTGAAGCGGAAGATGTTGTCGATGAAGAGCAGCACGTCCTGCTTCTGCACATCGCGGAAGTACTCCGCCATGGTCAGGGCGGACAGGGCGACCCGCAGACGGGTGCCCGGCGGCTCGTCCATCTGGCCGAAGACCAGCGCGGTCTTGTCCAGGACGCCCGACTCGGTCATCTCGTCGATGAGGTCGTTGCCCTCACGGGTGCGCTCACCGACACCGGCGAACACGGAAACACCGTCGTGCAGCTTCGCCACACGCATGATCATTTCCTGGATGAGGACCGTCTTGCCGACGCCCGCTCCACCGAAGAGACCGATCTTGCCGCCCTTGACGTACGGGGTCAGCAGGTCGACGACCTTCAGGCCGGTCTCGAACATCTCGGTCTTCGACTCAAGCTGGTCGAAGGCCGGGGCCTTGCGGTGGATCGGCCAGCGCTCGGTGATCTGCGCCTTGCCTTCGGGGTCGTTCAGGATCTCGCCGAGGGTGTTGAACACCTTGCCCTTGGTCACGTCACCCACGGGCACCGAGATGCCCGCGCCGGTGTCCGTCACCACGGCCTGGCGGACCAGACCGTCGGTCGGCTGCATCGAGACGGCGCGTACGACTCCGTCACCCAGGTGCTGGGCGACTTCGAGCGTCAGCGTCTTCTTCTTGCCGTCCTCGGCCGGGTCGGCCACCTCGACGTGCAGCGCGTTGTAGATCTCCGGCATCGCGTCGACGGGGAACTCCACGTCGACGACCGGGCCGATGACCCGGGACACGCGGCCCGTGGCCGTGCTTCCCGGGGTGGCGGCCTCAACTGTGGTCGTCATTACTTTTCACTCCCCGCGGTCGCGTCGGCCAGGGCGCTGGCGCCACCGACGATCTCGCTGATTTCCTGGGTGATTTCGGCCTGGCGGGCCGCGTTGGCAAGCCGGGAGAGGCTCTTGATGAGATCCCCGGCGTTGTCGGTCGCCGACTTCATCGCGCGTCGGGTGGCCGCGTGCTTGGAAGCGGCGGCCTGGAGCAGCGCGTTGTAGATACGGCTCTCGACGTAGCGCGGCAGCAGGGCGTCGAGGACGTCCTCCGCCGACGGCTCGAAGTCGAACAGCGGAAGGATCTCGTGCTTCTTCGCCGCGTCGCCCTCGTCGTCCCCGTCCTTCGACGTGTCGGCGAGGGAGAGAGGCAGCAGCCGGTTCTGTACCGGCGTCTGCGTCAGCATCGAGACGAACTCGGTGAAGACGATGTGGAGTTCGTCCACGCCGCCGTCCGCCGTGTCCCGCTGGACCGCTTCGATCAGCGGTCCGGCGACCTGCTTGGCGTCCGCGTAGGTCGGACTGTCGGTGAAGCCGGTCCACGACTCCGTGACCTTGCGCTCACGGAAGCCGTAGTAGGCGACACCCTTGCGGCCGACGATGTACGAGTCGACCTCCTTGCCCTCACCCTTGAGCCGCTCGGTGAGCCGCTCCGCCGCCTTGATGGCGTTGGAGGAGTAGCCGCCCGCCAGTCCGCGGTCGCTCGTGATGAGCAGGACCGCGGCCCGGACCGGCGCCTCGACCTCCGTGGTCAGGGCGTGCTTGGTGTTGGATCCGGTCGCCACCGCCGTGACCGCGCGGGTCAGCTCGGTCGCGTACGGCGTGGAGGCCGTCACCTGGCGCTGCGCCTTGACGATGCGCGAGGCGGCGATCATCTCCATCGCCTTGGTGATCTTCTTGGTCGCGGTGACGGATTTGATGCGACGCTTGTAGACCCGGAGCTGGGCTCCCATGAGTCAGGTCCCTTCCGTCGTCACTTGGAGACGTTGACGGCCGGGGCGTCGTCGCCCAGAAGCTTGCCGTCCGAGGTCTCGAACTGCTTCTTGAAGGCGGCGATGGCGTCACTGATGGACTCGACCGTGTCGTCCGACATCTTGCCGCCCTCGACGATGGACGTCAGCAGCTCCTTGCGCTCGCGGCGCAGGTGCTCCAGCAGCTTGCTCTCGAACCGGCTGATGTCCTCGACCGGGACGTCGTCCATCCTTCCGGTGGTGCCGGCGAAGATGGAGACGACCTGCTCCTCGATCGGGTACGGCGCGTACTGCGGCTGCTTCAGCAGCTCGACCAGGCGCTGACCACGCTGGAGCGACGCCTTCGACGCGGCGTCCAGGTCGGAACCGAAGGCGGCGAACGCCTCCAGCTCGCGGTACTGGGCGAGGTCCACGCGCAGACGTCCCGACACCTGGCGCATGGCCTTGTGCTGGGCGGAACCGCCGACTCGGGAGACCGAGATACCGACGTTCAGCGCGGGCCGCTGGCCGGCGTTGAACAGGTCGGACTCCAGGAAGCACTGACCGTCGGTGATGGAGATGACGTTGGTCGGAATGAACGCCGAGACGTCGTTCGCCTTGGTCTCGACGATGGGCAGGCCCGTCATCGAACCGGCGCCCATCTCGTCGGAGAGCTTGGCGCAGCGCTCCAGCAGACGCGAGTGCAGGTAGAAGACGTCGCCCGGGTAGGCCTCGCGGCCCGGCGGACGGCGCAGCAGCAGCGAGACGGCGCGGTAGGCGTCGGCCTGCTTCGACAGGTCGTCGAAGATGATCAGGACGTGCTTGCCCTGGTACATCCAGTGCTGGCCGATGGCCGAACCGGTGTACGGGGCCAGGTACTTGAAGCCCGCCGGGTCGGACGCCGGGGCGGCGACGATCGTCGTGTACTCAAGAGCGCCGGCCTCTTCCAGCGCACCGCGTACGGACGCGATGGTGGAGCCCTTCTGGCCGATGGCGACGTAGATGCAGCGCACCTGCTTGTTCACGTCGCCCGAGCGCCAGTTGTCGCGCTGGTTGATGATGGTGTCGACGGCCAGGGCGGTCTTGCCGGTCTGGCGGTCGCCGATGATCAGCTGACGCTGGCCACGGCCGATCGGCACCATCGAGTCGACGGCCTTGTAACCGGTCTGCATCGGCTCGTGCACCGACTTACGGACCATGACGCCCGGAGCCTGCAGCTCCAGGGCGCGGCGGCTGTCGGTCGCGATCTCGCCGAGGCCGTCGATCGGGGCGCCGAGCGGGTCGACGACGCGGCCGAGGTAACCCTCGCCGACGCCGACGGAGAGCACTTCGCCGGTACGGGTGACCGACTGACCCTCCTCGATACCGCTGAACTCACCGAGGACGACAGCGCCGATCTCGCGCTCCTCCAGGTTCAGGGCGAGACCCAGGGTCCCGTCCTCGAACTTCAGCAGTTCGTTCGCCATGGCCGAGGGCAGACCCTCGACCTTCGCGATGCCGTCACCGGCAACGCTGACCGTACCGACCTCCTCGCGCGAGGCCGCGTCCGGCTTGTACGACTGGACAAAGTTCTCCAGCGCATCCCGGATCTCCTCCGGCCGGATCGTGAGCTCCGCCATCTGGATTCCCTGCTCTCCTTGTTGGGCCCGAAGTTCTTTGGGGGTCTGGGGGCGACCCCCAGGAATCTTCTGCAATTTCTGCACGGCCCAACCGGGCCGCTGTTCTTGATCTCGGTATGTGTGTCTGTAATCCGGGTATCACGTGCGAGCTGTCGGCCGTCAGCCGGCCAGCCGCCGGGCCGCCTCGTCGAGACGTTCCGCGATCGTGCCGTTGACGACCTCGTCGCCGACGCGGACCGTGACCCCGCCGAGGACCTCGGGGTCCACGTCGAGGTTCAGATGCATCGGGTGGCCGTACAGCCTGGCCAGGGCGGCGCCGAGGCGCTGCTTCTGGCCTTCGGTGAGCGGTACCGCCGTGGTGACGACCGCCACCATCCGGTCCCGGCGGGCCGCGGCGAGCCGGGAGAGAGTCTGAAGACCCGCTTCCAGGCTACGTCCCCGGGGCTGGGACACCAGCCGCACGACCAGTCGCTCGGTGCTCGGGGTGGCCCGGCCGCCCAGCAGGCTGTTCAGCAGGGCGGTCTTGGCCGAAGCCGTCGCCGCCCGGTCGGTGAGCGCCGCCCGCAGCTCGGTGCTGGACTCGACGATCCGGCCGAACCGGAACAGCTCGTCCTCCACGTCGTCGAGGACACCCGCCCGCTGCGCGGCGGTGAGCTCGGCGAGTGCCGCCAGCTCCTCCACCGCGTCGACCAGGTCACGCGGCTGCGACCAGCGGGACCGGACCATGCCGCTGATCAGGTCGACGGCCTCGCCGCCCACCTGCCCGGCCAGCAGTCCGCCGGCCAGTTCGGCCCTGGACTCGCCGGACCGCGCCGGGTCGGTCAGGACCCGGCGCAGCGACACCTCGCGGTGGAGCAGCGCGGTGACGGCGGTCAGCTCGTCGGCGAGCTTCGCCGCGTCGACCGACGTGTTGTCGGTCAGCGCGTCGAGACGCTCACGTGCGGCGGCCAGCGCCGCGCGGCTCGCTCCGTGCGCTGTCGCAGTCATCGAGTTGCCTCAGCCTTCGACGCGCCGTCCTCAAGTCCGTCGAGGAAGCGGTCGATGGTGCGGCTCTGCCGGGCGCTGTCCTCAAGGGACTCCCCGACGAGCTTGCCGGCGAGGTCGGTGGCGAGCTTGCCCACGTCCTGACGGAGCTCCGAGGCCGCGGCCTTGCGGTCCGCCTCGATCTGGGCGTGGCCGGCGGCGACGATCTCCTCGCGCTGCCGCTGCCCCTCCGCCTTCATCTCCTGGATGATGGTGGCGCCCTGTTCGGTCGCCTCCTGGCGGAGACGGGCGGCCTCGTGACGCGCCTCGTCGAGCTGGGCCTTGTACTGCTCCAGGACGCTCTGCGCCTCGGTCTTGGCCTCTTCCGCCTTCTCGATGCCACCTTCGATGGCCTCACGGCGCTCGTCCAGAACCTTGTTGATGTTCGGGAGGAGCTTCTTGGCGAGGAAGCCGAAGACGATGGCGAAGGCGATCAGGCCGATGATGAGCTCGTCAAGATGCGGGACGAGCGGATTCTGAGCCTCCGCCGCTGCCGCAACGTAGAGAGCGTTCACATCAATGCCTTCCGTGAAAGGGGTCGGGCTACCTGTCGGTCCGGCTTACTGGTAGACGAAGCCCATGACGATGCCGATGAGGGCGAGCGCCTCACAGAAGGCGAAACCCATGATCTGGTTGGTGCGGATCAGGCCGGCCGCCTCAGGCTGACGGGCGAGCGCCTGGGTGCCGTTACCGAAGATGATGCCGACGCCGACGCCGGGGCCGATCGCGGCGAGGCCGTAGCCGATCGAGGCCACGTTGCCGACGACGGTGGTCTTGGCGGAGGCGAGGTTGACCAATTCGAGAGCAGCGGACATGCCGTTACTTCCTTCTCTTTCACGGACCGGGTGGGGGTTGGCCACCGGACGTCTGTTGGTTCTTGTGTTGGCTCTGGATTACGGGCCGGGCTCAGTGGCTCTTGGCGAGCGCGCCCTGGATGTAGCTACAGGCCAGGAGCACGAAGACGTACGCCTGGACGGCCTGGATGAAGAGTTCGAAGACGGTCATGATGAGCACCATCGCGAACGAGGCACCGGCGTAGACGAAGCCCAGTCCGTTCAGCAGGTAGTACGTGGCCAGCGTGAACATCACGATGAGCAGGTGACCCGCGAACATGTTGGCGAACAGTCGGACCGCGTGGGTGAAGGGCCGGATCAGCAGGTTCGAGAAGAACTCGATCACCACGACGAGCGGCAGGACCCAGCCGAGCGACTTGTCGTAGCCGGTGATGTTCTTCCAGCCACCGCCCCATCCGTGCGTCTTGAAGGTCAGGCCGACCCACAGGATGTAGACGATGATCGCCAGGGCCGCGGGGTACGCGATCAGCGAGGTGACCGGGAACTGTGCGATCGGGATGATCGACCAGAGGTTCATCAGCCAGACGAAGAAGAAGAGCGACACCATCAAGGGGACGTACTTCTCACCGTCCTTCTTGCCAATGATCTCGTAGACGATGCCGCGGCGGACGAAGTCGTAACCGGCCTCGCCGATCATCTGGACCTTGCCCGGCACCAGCTTCGGCTTGTTGAACGCCGCCCAGAAGAATCCGACAACCACGATCGTGCTCAACAGGGCAAGCAGCATCGGCTTGTTGAATTCGAAGCCGGCCACCTCGAACATGGGCTTGTACATGAACGTATGGAGGCCCGGAGCCGGGAACCCGCAGCCGGAAAAGATATGGCAGCTCGCATCGAAGGCGAGGGTCTGGGTATCAGCACTCACCGCGGGCTCCTTCAGCGTGGCGCATAGGTACGGCAACCTCGTTGTGTCGGCGCGGGACGAAGCCGCGGTTCGGCACTGGACTGGTGTGACAGATGTGGGGGCGGCTCTCAGGCATGGAGCCTCGCGATGGAACAGGCGTCAGCTCGGATGCCCGCGCCCGCAATGCCGCAGTTGGAACCGGACGATAGCAGGAGCCCGAACGGGCACTTATCCCGGCCCTACCCTTCACGCCGAGGACCCCGTCTTCTCCGACTTTCCGGCCGTCGACGACTCGGGTTCGACATAGAGGATCTTGGCCTTCATGTACGCGCGGGCCTGCGCGGCGATCCAGACGAGGGTCGCCGCGAGGAGCGTGAACCCGAAGGCCTTCGGGTTGAACAGCGTGGTGTCCTTGAAGACGGCCAGGAAGACGAGCAGCAGCAGCAACTGGGCGGTGTAGAGCATCAGCCCCATCGCCTGGAAGAGGTGCGGCAGCGACTTCGCGGTGCGCTGGAGAACCGTGAGACCGACACCCATGAAGAGGACGACCACCAGGACACCGACAGCGGCTCCCAGAGCACCCTTGCCACCGCTGACCGCACCGCTGATGGCAACGGCGATGACACCGGCGATCACGGTGGGTACGGCGGTGTTGAGGAGGATCCGGACGTCGTTGGTCGGCATGGCGGCAGCTCCGCTTGCTGGGTGGGGCAGATGGTGTCGTCATGGACGAGCGTAGGCCCGGTCCGAGAGTTGGATTCTCGGGCCAACGGACCGTCGCACTACGGTCCTTCGGCTCTGGCGCCGGGTCTCGTGAACGGTATCACAAACTATTTGATGAGGTCTTTACCATGAAGGTGTGCTTACCGTCACACATGAGGACCAATTGGTACGCGTAAGCCGGACACAGAGCCGTCTTGTCTGGTAATGGGGGCAGTTGAGACAATTCTCAGAACGACGAATCCGCCTTGCGTCGATCGGGGAAGCGAGATCGCGGTCCGATCGCGGTCGCCCCGTTGACGCCCGCCGGCACCGGCGTCCGCTCACCGGCCGGTACGCCGTCGCTCGCGAGGGGCTCGTGGGGTTCCGGTGAGCCGGCGTCCGGCCGGCTCTCCCCCGGCTCCCGCGACTCGTGGCCGGCCTGCGCCAACTCCCCCTGGGCGCCCCGCCGTCCGCGCCGGTAGCGGGGCGGCACGACGGCCTCGGCCCAGCTCGGAGCGCGCGGCGTGAAGCGGGGCAGCAGCAGGAGCAGCAGCCCCAGGGCACTCAGCGCGACGACGGCGAGCACGATCCACATCGTGGACATGGTGGACGAGGAGTGGACCGAGTACAGCACCACGCCGAAGGCGATCAGCGCCGACCAGAAGTACATGATCAGTACGGACCTGCTGTGCGAGTGACCGATCTCCAGCAGCCGGTGGTGGAGATGGCCGCGGTCGGCGGCGAACGGCGACTGCCCGTTCCAGGTGCGCCGCACGATCGCCAGGACGAGGTCGGCGACCGGGATCGCGATGATCGTCAGCGGCAGCAACAGCGGGATGAAGACCGGCAGCGCGGCGTGGGTCGCCTCCCGGGTCGAACCGTCCGCGTAGATCTTCAGGGCGTCCGGATCCACCTGGCCCGTGATGGAGATGGCGCCCGTCGCGAGCACCAGACCGATCAGCATCGATCCCGAGTCGCCCATGAAGATCCGGGCCGGATGCATGTTGTGCGGCAGGAAGCCGATGCACATACCCATCAGGATCGCGGCGAAGAGCGTGGCGGGGGCGGCGGCCTCGATGCCGTACCCGTACCAGATCCGGTACGCGTACAGGAAGAACGCCGCCGCCGCGATGCACACCATGCCGGAGGCCAGACCGTCGAGCCCGTCGACGAAGTTGACCGCGTTGATGGTGATGACGACGAGGGCGACCGTGAGGAGCGTGCCCTGCCAGGAGGTCAGCGCGACGGTGCCGACACCGGGCACCGGGATCCACAGGATCGTCAGACCCTGCATCACCATCACACCGGCGGCGATCATCTGGCCGCCGAGCTTGATCAGGGCGTCGATCTCGAACTTGTCGTCCAGGACACCGATCAGCCAGATCAGCGCGGCCCCGGACAGCAGGGCGCGCGGCTCGTTCGACCGCTCGAAGACCCCGCCGAGATTCTGCAGGTTGCTGGCCACGAGCAGTCCGGCGCACAGGCCGAAGAACATGGCGATACCGCCGAGACGCGGTGTCGGTTCGCGGTGGACGTCGCGGGCGCGGATCGCGGGCATCGCGCCGATCGCGATGGCGAACTTCCGCACCGGACCGGTCAGCAGATATGTCACCGCGGCCGTCACGCAGAGCGTCAGCAGGTAATCACGCACAGGCTGCCCCACAGGAATCGCCGACCATCCGAGCCACACACACTAGCTCGCGACAGGACGACTGTTGGAATGCGCGTAGCCACATGGTCAAGGACATACACGGCGCCGCGGCGGTTGCACAAATTCGTCCCACCGTACGCCCCGACGCCGCACTCACCGTACGTCGCCGGTGCTGAACGGTGTGCGACGGCGTGGGACGGGGTGCGACCGGGTGCGACGAGGCGCGGGCGCGGGATCCCGGGATCAGTGCGGGGTCGGTACGCCCGTGAGCGCCGTCACCACCGGATCCAGCGCCTGGTGGATCTCGTCGCCGATGGAACGGAAGAACGTGATGGGCGCGCCGTACGGGTCGTAGACCTCGTCCGCCTCCGCGTTGGGGGCCAGCAGCCAGCCGCGCAGCGCGGCGGCGGCACGCACCAGCGCACGGGCCCGCTCGACCACACCCTCGTCGAGGGGGTCGGGCAGCGTCGCCGGGTCTATGGCCCGTACGAGACGCGTGAACTCCTTCAGCGTGAAGGTCCGCAGCCCCGCCGAGTGACCCATCGAGATGACCTGCGCCCGGTGGTCACGCGTCGCGGTCAGGACCAGATCGGCGCGGATCACATGCTCGTCCAGCAGCTCCCGCCCGACGAAGCCGGACGGGTCCGCGCCGAAATCCGCCAGGACGGCCTCCGCGTTGGCCTCCATCGAGGCCCCCTCGTGTCCCCAGGTGCCCGCGCTCTCCACGATGAGCCCGCCCGTCAGGCGCTCGCCGAGGCGGTCGCTCAGGGCATGCCGGTTCAGCCGCTCGGTGATGGGCGAGCGGCACACGTTGCCGGTACTGACGTGGAGGATGCGGAAGGTGTCGGGAAGTCCCGCTATGCCACGCCCCTCAGGGGCGGTCAATTGGCCACCTCAAGGTCGGGTACGACCTTGCGGAGCTCGTCGGCGTCGACGGCGCCCGCGCGCAGCAGCAGCGGGACCTTGCCGGTCACGTCCACGATCGACGACGGCACGATGCCCGGCGTCCGCCCGCCGTCGAGATACACCGACACCGCGTCCGCCAGCATCTCCTGCGCCGAGTCACAGTCCTCCGGCGCGGGGTGTCCGGTCAGGTTGGCGCTGGAGACGGCCATCGGGCCGACCTCGGTCAGCAGCTCGATCGCGACGGGGTGCAGCGGCATCCGGATCGCGACGGTGCCACGGGTGTCGCCGAGGTCCCACTGGAGCGAGGGCTGGTGCTTGGCGACCAGCGTGAGCGCGCCCGGCCAGAAGGCGTCGACGAGTTCCCAGGCCTGCTCCGAGAAGTCCGTGACCAGGCCGTGCAGGGTGTTCGGGGAGCCGATGAGGACGGGCGTGGGCATGTTACGGCCCCGGCCCTTGGCGTCGAGGAGGTCGGCGACGGCTTCCGAACTGAAGGCGTCGGCGCCGAGACCGTAGACGGTGTCGGTGGGCAGGACGACCAACTCGCCGCGGCGGACGGCGGACGCGGCTTCACGCAGACCGGTCGTGCGGTCGGTCGCGTCGTTGCAGTCGTATCGCCGTGCCATATCAACGGCCCTCTCTCTTCTTGGTTTCTGAGGCTCGGTTCGCCTCCGGGGCGCTCTGTGCCCCTGTCGACAGTCGACCGTGCTCGGTCCGCTCGTTCCTCACGGACCTCCGCGCGCTCTCCCTTTCGACAGCGGCGCGCCCCTTCGGCTCACGCGCCGAGGTCGTCGGAGGCATCGGGGTCGTCGGGGTCGTCGGGGTGAAGCTCACAGCCTCAGTGGTCCCCGTCGTCGCACCTGGTCCGGCGGTCATCACGGCATGGCCTTGCGCGCCGTCGCGAAACGCGGGCGCTTGTTCAGGTCCGGGTGGTCGGCCGCGTCCGCCCAGCCGGCCTCCTCGCTGAAGATCCACGGGACCTGCCCGCCCTGCGTGTCCGCGTGCTCCACGACGACGAGGCCGCCGGGGCGCAGCAGCCGGTGCGCGGTGCGTTCGATGCCCCGGATCGTGTCGAGGCCGTCCTCGCCGGAGAAGAGCGCCATCTGCGGGTCGTGGTCGCGGGCCTCGGGCGCCACGTACTCCCACTCGGTGAGCGGGATGTACGGCGGGTTGGAGATGACCAGGTCGACCTGGCCGTCGAAGTCCGGGAGGGCCGTCAGGGCGTCTCCGCGGTGCACGGTGACCCTGGACCCCTCGGCGTTCCGCCGCGTCCAGGTGAGGGCGTCCTCGGACAGCTCCACGGCGTGCACGCGCGAGCGCGGCACCTCCTGTGCCATGGCGAGCGCGATCGCGCCGGATCCGGAGCAGAGATCGACGATCAGCGGCTCGACGACGTCCATCGCGCGGACCGCGTCTATGGCCCAGCCGACGACGGACTCGGTCTCCGGCCGGGGCACGAACACCCCTGGCCCGACCTGGAGTTCCAGATACCGGAAGAACACCCGCCCGGTGATGTGCTGGAGCGGTTCGCGGGCCTCGCGGCGCGCGACGGTCTCCCAGTAGCGGGCGTCGAACTCCTCGTCCACGACGCTGTGCAGCTCTCCGCGCTTGACGCCGTGCACGAAGGCGGCCAGCTCCTCCGCGTCGAACCGCGGCGACGGCACGCCCGCGTCGGCCAGCCGCTGGGTGGCCTGGGCCACCTCGGCAAGCAGCAGACTGCGGGGGGCGGGCCCGCGGCGGAGCCGCTGAGGGTCGCTGGGCCCCCCAGAAGGTGGCTGCACGCTGGTTCCTCCTGAGACGTAGAAGGGGAGGGGACGTGATCGGTACGGGAAGTGGCGGAAGTGCGCTCAGGCGGCCGCGAGCTTCGCCGCCGAGTCGGCGTCGACGCAGGCCTGGATCACTGCCGCCAGCTCGCCGTCGAGCACCTGGTCCAAGTTGTACGCCTTGAAGCCGACACGGTGGTCCGAGATCCGGTTTTCCGGAAAGTTGTACGTACGGATCTTCTCGGACCGGTCGACGGTACGCACCTGGCTGCGCCGGACGTCCGCCGCGTTCTTCTCCGCCTCCTCCTGTGCCGCGGCAAGCAGCCGCGAGCGCAGGATACGCATGGCCTGCTCCTTGTTCTGGAGCTGGCTCTTCTCGTTCTGGCAGGAAGCGACGACTCCGGTGGGCAGATGCGTGATCCGGACGGCGGAGTCGGTCGTGTTGACGGACTGGCCGCCGGGGCCCGAGGAGCGGTAGACGTCGATCCGCAGGTCGTTGGCGAGGATCTCCACGTCGACCTCCTCCGCCTCCGGCGTCACGAGGACACCGGCCGCCGAGGTGTGGATCCGGCCCTGCGACTCGGTGGACGGCACCCGCTGCACGCGGTGCACCCCGCCCTCGTACTTGAGCCGCGCCCAGACGCCCTGGCCGGGCTCGGTGGCCCCGTTGCCGCCCTTGGTCTTCACGGCGACCTGGACGTCCTTGTAGCCGCCCAGCTCGGACTCGGTGGCGTCGATGATCTCGGTCTTCCAGCCCACGCGCTCGGCGTACCGCAGATACATCCGCAGGAGGTCACCGGCGAACAGCGCCGACTCGTCGCCGCCCGCGCCCGCCTTGATCTCCAGGATGACGTCCTTGTCGTCGCTGGGGTCGCGCGGGACGAGCAGCAGGCGCAGCTTCTCGGTGAGTTCGTCGCGCTGCTTCTCCAGCACCTTGGCCTCGGCGGCGAAGTCGCCCGCCGAAGGGTCGGTGGGGTCCGCCGCGAACTCGCGGGCCGTCTCGATGTCGTCCCCGGTCTGCTTCCAGGAGCGGTATGTCCCGATGATCGGGGTCAGTTCGGCGTACCGCTTGTTGAGCTTGCGGGCGTGCGCCTGGTCCGCGTGGACCGACGGGTCGGCGAGCTTCTTCTCCAGGTCGGCGTGCTCGCCGACCAGTTCCTCGACCGCCTCGAACATTCGGGGGCTCCTGGGTTGCGTACGTAGGTGCTGCGCGAAGGTGCTGCGGAATCCGTGCCGCGCAATGCGCTGCGGGACGGCAAAGCGCCGGTCCCGACGCCCCAGGGCAGGGGCGCCGAGAACCGGCGCAGTTGGCTCGCTACTTGTTGGCGGAGCCGGCGGCAGCCTTGCCGAAGCGGGCCTCGAAGCGGGCCACGCGGCCACCGGTGTCGAGGATCTTCTGCTTGCCCGTGTAGAACGGGTGGCACTCGGAGCAGATCTCGGCACGGACGGAGCCCGATTCGATCGTGCTGCGAGTGGTGAACGACGCACCGCAGGTACAGCTGACCTGGGTCTCGACGTACGTGGGGTGGATGTCGCGCTTCACGGTGTCTCCTCGGGAACATCCTCGCCGGGCGAGGAAGGCGCCGGGTCGCACGCGCGGATGCTCGTACGTGAACCGGGGCCGACGTACCAGTCTGCCAGGACCGGCCGTATCTCCAAAACCGGGGTGGCCCCGGATCTATTCCGCCGCCACGCCGTGCGCTCGCGCCGTCGGTCGTCAGCCGTCAGCCGTCGGCCGTCAGCCGCCCGCGACCACGCCGGACGCGTCGCCCTTGTCGCCCGCGGACTCCTCCGTCGCCGACGCCGGGACCGGCTTGTCCGCCCGGAGCGCGGTCCACACCTGCTCGGACTCCTTCTCCAGCGGTACGACACGGTTCGGGTCCGCCGGGTCGTACTCGACGGGCAGCGTGATCATGTTGACGTCCTTGGCCCCGAGGCTCTTCAGACCGCCGGCGAAGCCGACGAGTTCCCTGACCGAGTCCAGCTCGGAATCGGGGGTGATCGCCCGCGTCGCGCTGTCGGCGACGTCGTACAGCTTCTTGGGGCTGCTGAGCAGACCGATGTCCTTGACCTGGGTGATCAGCGCCTTGATGAACGCCTGCTGGAGCTGGATCCGGCCGAGGTCGCTGCCGTCGCCGACGCTCGTGCGGGTCCTGACGAGGGCGAGCGCCTGCTCACCGTCCAGGGTGTGCGTGCCGGGTGCGAGTTTCAACTGGCTCTTGGAGTCGTCGATGGCCTCGTTGGTGGTGATCTTCACGCCGCCGAGATCGTCGATGAGCTGCTTGAACCCGGTGAAGTCGACCTCGATGTAGTGGTCCATGCGGATGCCGGACATCGTCTCGACGGTCTTCACCGCGCAGGCCGGGCCGCCGACCTCGTACGCGGTGTTGAACATGGCCCGCTGCTCGCCGGCCGCGGTGGCGCCCTTGTCGTCCTGGCAGTCGGGGCGCTCGACGATCGTGTCACGCGGTACGGAGACGACACTGGCCGTCCGGTGACCCTCGTTGACATGCATGATCATCGCGGTGTCCGAACGGGCTCCGCCCTGGTCGGTGCCGTATTCGGCGTTGTCGCCGGAGCGCGAGTCGGAGCCGAGGACGAGGATGTCCATCGAACCGTTGTCGACGTCGACGGGGCGGTCGGTGCCGAGCCTGGCGTTGATGTCCACGCCCTGGATGTTGCCGTTGAGCTTGATGTACGCGTATCCGAGACCGGACCCGCCGACGAGGACCAGGGCCGCGGCCGACCACGCGGCCGCGGTGGTGGCGCGACGGCGCGTGCCGGGCTTCTTGCGGCGCGTGCCGGTCGCGCGTATTCGGCCGCCCCTGCTCTGATCGGTCATGTGCTCCTCAGCTCTCGTCGGCAAGCTGGCAGGGTTGCACAACAAGCTGTGGCCCCCGCCGGAGCGGGGGCCACAGGAATGTGTTGGCGAGTGACCGGTCGGCCGGTCCTCACCTGCGGATTCAGGCGATGGTGTAGTAGCTCTGCCAGCCGCTGCCAAGACCTACCGGTGTGGCGAAGATCTCGGACGTGGCCTTGCCGGTGCCCTTGAGGAGGGACAGGGTGCCACCCGTCGTACGAACCAGGACGTCGGACTTGCCGTCACCGTTCACGTCGCCGGGGGCGACGATCGCGCGGACCGTCTTCCAGTTGGAGAAGATCTTGGTCTTCACGTACGTCGCACTGCTCACGGAGCGGTGCAGCCAGTAGACGTCGCCCGTGCTCGCCTGGCGGGCGACGAGGTCCTCGTAGCCGTCCCTGTTGAGGTCGGTCCGCACGATGTAGTTGTAGCCGCTGTACGACCCGGTGAACGCCTTGCGAGTGAGCTTCTCACCGCTTGACGTGAAGGTGCGGCCGGTGCTGCCCGTGGTGCGAGCGAAAGGGTCCGCCCGGTGATCGCGGCTGAAGCTGGTGCCGTCGATACGCGGCTGGATGGCCGGTGTGTAGGTCGAGACCTTGGTGTACACGTCGTACGTGTCACCGAAGTTGCACAGCTCGGACTGGGTGGCGACACCGCAGGAGGTGACGCCGATGATCCGGCCACTCACCATCATCGGGCTGCCGGAGTCACCGGGGCAGGTCGCCTTGCCCGTGGAGTCGTTCCCCGTGCCGCCGTTGCCCGCGCAGATCATGTGGCCGGGTTTGTACGCGCCCGGCTGGCCGAGCGAGGTGTCGAGGTTCTGCGAGCACTCGGCGTCCGAGCGCAGCGGCTGTGTGACCTGCTGGAGGGTGTCGGACAGCGTGTCGAAGTCCGGGTCCGAGCCGTTCTTGTCGGTGACGCAGTGCGCCGCCGTAAGAACCTTGTTGGGCGCGACGAGCGTTCCGCCGCAGGTGAAGTAGAAGTATCCGTCGTTGTCGAACTCGAAAAGCAGCTGCACCATCCATGGGGCGCTGCTGATGGACGTGTTCGTTCCGCCGATGATTCGTGGCGAGATTTCCTTGGAACTGACGACCTTCGTGTCCTTGGGCGGCAGGAACTGCTCACCGCCGCCGTCGTCGGCCTGGGCGGTGGCCACCAGTGCGCCGGCCAGGACGGCAAGTGCCGCCGTACCGACGGCTATCAGTCTTCGCATTTTCGAGACAGGTCGGCCATGACGCGACACACACACGCAAATCTCCCACTAATCAAGGGAGATGGTTTGGCGCCGTGTGGGGGGATGGAACGGCTGAACGAACATCACATGCAGAAATCCGCCCCGTCACCGGAGTAACGGGGCGGATTCATAGGCAAGTTGAGCAATCGGGGCGGGATTCCCCGAACGGCGCGCCGGACGACGCGTCAGTCCTCAGTCGTTGCCGTTGCCGGGCGACGGAGTCGTCTTCTGAATCTGGAGCAGGAACTCCGCGTTCGACTTCGTCTTCTTCATTTTGTCCAGCAGCAGCTCGATCGCCTGCTGCTGGTCGAGCGCGTGCAGCACCCGGCGCAGCTTCCAGACGACGGCCAGCTCGTCGCTGCCGAGCAGGATCTCTTCCTTACGGGTGGAGGACGCGTCCACGTCCACCGCCGGGAAGATGCGCTTGTCCGAGAGCTTGCGGTCGAGCTTGAGCTCCATGTTGCCGGTGCCCTTGAACTCCTCGAAGATCACCTCGTCCATGCGCGAGCCGGTCTCGACGAGCGCGGTGGCCAGGATGGTCAGCGAGCCACCGTCCTCGATGTTGCGCGCCGCGCCGAAGAAGCGCTTCGGCGGGTAGAGCGCGGTCGAGTCGACACCACCGGACAGGATGCGTCCGGAGGCCGGAGCCGCGAGGTTGTACGCGCGGCCGAGACGGGTGATGGAGTCCAGCAGGACGACCACGTCGTGACCCAGCTCCACGAGGCGCTTGGCGCGCTCGATGGCCAGCTCGGCGACGGTGGTGTGGTCCTCGGCGGGGCGGTCGAAGGTCGAGGAGATGACCTCGCCCTTCACCGACCGCTGCATGTCGGTGACCTCTTCCGGACGCTCGTCCACGAGGACGACCATCAGGTGGCACTCGGGGCTGTTGACCGTGATCGCGTTGGCGATCGCCTGGAGGATCATGGTCTTGCCGGTCTTCGGCGGGGCCACGATCAGACCGCGCTGGCCCTTGCCGATCGGTGCGACGAGGTCGATGATCCGCGTCGTCAGCACACCCGGGTCGGTCTCCAGACGGAGCCGGTCCTGCGGGTAGAGCGGGGTCAGCTTCTGGAACTCCGGCCGCCCGCGGCCCGATTCGGCCGCCATGCCGTTCGCCGAGTCCAGGCGCACGAGCGCGTTGAACTTCTCGCGGCGCTCGCCGTCCTTGGGCTGGCGCACCGCGCCGGTGACGTGGTCACCCTTGCGCAGGCCGTTCTTGCGGACCTGGGCGAGCGACACGTACACGTCGTTCGGGCCCGGCAGGTAGCCGGAGGTCCGGATGAACGCGTAGTTGTCGAGGATGTCGAGGATGCCCGCGACGGGGATCAGCACGTCGTCGTCGGCGACCTGCGGCTCGCCGCCGCCACCGAACTCCTCGCGGCCACGACGGCCACGACGGTCGCGGTACCGGCCGCGACGGCCGCGCCGGCCGCCCGCCTCGTCGTCGAAGTCGTCCTGCGGCCCGTTGCCCTGGTTGCCCTGGCTGCCCTGGTTCTGACCGCCGCCCTGGCCCTGGCGCTGGCGCTGGCCGCCGGTCTGCTGGCCGCCACCGCCCTGCTGGTCGTCGCCCTTGCCGCGGCGGTCACGCTGGCGGCTCTGCCGGTCGCCGCGGTCCGAGCGGTCTCCGCGCTCGCCCCGCTGGCCACGCTCCTGGCGGTCGCGGCGTCCGTCCGTGTCGCCCTGGGCGGACGCGGAGACGGCGGCCTCGGCCTTGGTGTCGGGCCGGTCGTCCACCGCGGTGTCCGTGCCCGACTCGCCGCGGCTGTCGGTCTTGCTGTCCGGGCTGCCCGCCTGTGCGGTGGCCCTGCGCCGACGACGCTCGCCCGTGGGCTGGTCGTCACTGGCCGGCTGGCCCGGGATGTCGATCGGGGCGTCGGCCTTGTCGGCCTTCGCCGCCTTGGCGGGCGCCTGGTCGGCGGACGTGTCCGCGGCCTTGTCGGCGGCGGGGGCGTCCGCGGCCGGGGCGGTGTCGCCCGTACGGGCCTTGGAGGTGGCGCGCCGCTTGGGCTTCGCCTCGACGTCGCCGCCGGAGGCGTCGGCGCTCTTCGGCGCGGACGAACCGCCGCCCTGCGCCTCCTTGATGACCTCGATCAGCTGGCTCTTGCGCATCCGCGCGGTGCCCCTGATGCCGAGGCCGGACGCGACCTGCTGCAGCTCGGCCAGGACCATGCCGTCGAGGCCGGTGCCGGAGCGGCGGCGCCGTGCGGTGGTGCCAGTGGCAGCACCTTCGGCGGGCGCGGTGGTGTCGACGCTGTTGTCGGCGCTCACGCCCATCAGATCGGTGGTGTCGCTCACGAAGGGTCCTTCCCTGGAGCGGACGTCGGCCTTCTGGCTCGGCGACCGGTTGTGCTGTCCGACTGCGGGTGGTGATCGTGTCGATCATGGGCCGAAGTCGGGGCGATGGTCCCGCCGGGTACGACGGAAGACTTGCGTACGTGCAATGGGTCCGGCCCGAGGTCCCCCTGCTCGGCCCACTCCTGAACATAGCGAGGGGTGTCGTGCCGGTTCCGGGGCGTGCTCAAAACTGCTCAGGCAGGCTGCTCAGGCAGTTGGGGAGGCTCCCGGAAGAATGGTGGTCCCGAATGGGGACGCTCAGCACCGAGCCACAAAGACGTCGGGTGCAGACTTGAGGTTAACACTACCGGCTCCAACAAACATTCCCCCTCTCACTCACCGGCAATCCACCGTCACTGAGAACCCAGCGGCAGAACGCTCGCGCCCGTGCCGTCGAGGCCGAGCCTGTTCGCCGCCCAGCCCTCGCCGGCCAGCCGTGCGACCTTGTCGGCCGCACTGTCCTCGGTCAGCGCCAGGACCGTGGGGCCCGCGCCGGAGATGACCGCAGGGACGCCGTCGGCCCGCAGTCGGTTGACCAGTTCCACGCTCTGCGGCATCGCCGGGGAGCGGTACTCCTGGTGGAGGCGGTCCTCGGTGGCCGCGTGCAGCAGCTCGGGCCGCCTGGTCAGAGCCTCTACGAGCAGGGCCGCCCGGCCCGCGTTGAAGCTCGCGTCCACATGGGGGACGGAGCGCGGCAGCAGCCCTCGTGCGGTCTCGGTGAGGACGGGCCGGTCGGGCACGAACACCACGGGGACCACGGAATCGGCGACCTCCATGCGGACGGCCCGCGCCGCTCCCCCGTCGGTCCAGGCGAGGGTAAATCCGCCGAGCAGGCAGGCCGCCACGTTGTCCGGGTGGCCCTCGATCTCGGTGGCCAGCTCCAGCAGCGCCGTGTCGTCGAGCCGGGCGTCGCCGCCTGTCGTCACGGCGCGAGCCGCGACGATCCCGGCGCAGATGGCGGCGGACGACGAGCCGAGGCCGCGGCCGTGCGGAATGCGGTTGGCGCAGACGACCTCAAGGCCGCGCGGCTGGCCCCCGAGCAGGTCGAACGCGGTGCGCAGGGACCGTACGAGGAGGTGGTTCTCGTCGCGGGGCAGCGTCCGGGCGCCCTCACCGGCGATGTCGACGTGCAGGCCGGAATCGGCGACGCGCACCACCACGTCGTCGTAGAGCCCGAGCGACAGGCCGAGGGCGTCGAATCCCGGCCCGAGGTTGGCGCTGGTGGCGGGGACGCGCACCCGTACGGCGGCGGCGCGGAAAGCGGGACCGGCCATCGCTTAGACGACTCTCCTTGTGTGACTGCGAGGAAGGCTGAACGGAGACGAGGCTGCGTGACTGCGGGATTTCGGTGAGGTACGTCGAACACCCGACGGCCACGAGGGCAACAACACCGCGGCATATGCGGCGGGGCGGGTCAGGCACAGCTTATCGAAGGAAGGTTCTGTCGCGACATAGGGCGCACAGGAGGCGCACGATGCGTGTCGCGTGCCTTCCTGTGCGCCTATGAAGCGTCTTGGTGTGCTTTGTGCGAGTGCCCGCCCGGGGAGGCGGACACTTTCCCCGGGCCGGGCGGTTGATTACGCGAGTCCCAGACGCTCCGCGGCGGTCACCGCGTCGACCGGCACGGTGACCGGCTGGGGCGCGCCCGCGACCGCCCAGTCCGGGTCCTTGAGTCCGTTCCCGGTGACGGTGCAGACGATGCGCTGGCCGGGATCGACCTTGCCCTCCTCGACCGCCTTGAGCAGACCGGCGACCGACGCGGCCGAGGCCGGCTCCACGAAAACACCCTCCTGCGCGGCCAACAGCCGGTAGGCTCGCAGGATCTGGCGGTCCGTCACCTCGTCGATGAAGCCGCCGGACTCGTCCCTGGCGGCCAGCGCCTGCTGCCAGGACGCCGGGTTGCCGATGCGGATCGCGGTGGCCACCGTGTGCGGGTCCTTGACGACCTCGCCGCGCACGATCGGCGCCGAACCGGACGCCTGGAAGCCCCACATGCGCGGCGTACGGGTCGCGGGGCCGTCCGCCGCGTACTCGGTGTAGCCCTTCCAGTACGCCGTGATGTTGCCGGCGTTGCCGACGGGCAGCACATGGATGTCGGGGGCGTCGCCGAGCGCGTCCACGATCTCGAAGGCCGCGGTCTTCTGGCCCTCGATACGGGACGGGTTCACCGAATTGACCAGCGCCACCGGGTAGTTGTCGGACAGTCCGCGCGCCAGCGTCAGACAGTCGTCGAAGTTTCCCTCGACCTGGAGGATCTTCGCGCCGTGCACCAGCGCCTGGCCCATCTTGCCCAGCGCGATCTTGCCCTGGGGTACGAGGACGGCGCAGACCATGCCGGCCCGTACCGCGTACGCGGCGGCCGACGCCGACGTGTTGCCGGTGGAGGCGCAGATGACGGCCCGCGCGCCCGCCTCCTTGGCGTGCGTGATGGCCAGCGTCATGCCGCGGTCCTTGAAGGACCCGGTCGGGTTGGCGCCCTCGACCTTGAGGTGCACCTCGCAGCCCGTGACCTCGGAGAGGACCCGGGCGGGGACGAGCGGCGTACCGCCCTCACGGAGCGTGACCACCGCCGTCGTGTCCGCGACCGGGAGGCGGTCCCGGTACTCCTCGATGATGCCGCGCCACTGGTGGGTGCCGATGCTCGTCATGGGTCCCTTACTCCCCTTCAACACGCATGATGCTGGCGACACCGCGCACGGTGTCGAGCTTGCGCAGCGCTTCGACGGTCCCCGAGAGGGCGGCGTCGGGCGCGCGGTGGGTGACGACGACGAGGGATGCCTCGCCGCCCAGTCCTTCACTGTCGAGCCGGCCCTGCTGGCGCACGGTGTCGATCGACACGTCGTGCTCGGCGAAGACCGTCGCGACCTGGGCCAGTACGCCCGGTTTGTCGGCCACGTCGAGGCTGATGTGGTACCGCGTCACGACCTCGGCCATGGAGCTGACCGGGAGGCGCGTGTACGCGGACTCGCCGGGCCCCGTGGCCTCGCCGAGCCGGTTGCGGCACACCGCGACGAGGTCGCCGAGTACGGCGGACGCGGTGGGCGCGCCCCCGGCCCCGGGGCCGTAGAACATCAACTGTCCGGCCGCCTCGGCCTCCACGAAGACCGCGTTGTACGCCTCGCGCACGGAGGCGAGCGGGTGGCTGAGCGGGATCATCGCCGGGTGGACGCGGGCGGTGACCGACTTCCCGTCGGCGGCCCGCTCGCAGATGGCGAGGAGCTTGACGGTGCAGCCCATGCGCCGTGCGGAGGCGATGTCGGCGGCGGTGACCTCGGTCAGCCCCTCGCGGTGCACGTCGTCGAGGCGTACGCGGGTGTGGAAGGCGATCCCGGCGAGGATCGCGGCCTTGGCGGCGGCGTCGAAACCCTCGACGTCGGCGGTCGGGTCGGCCTCCGCGTAGCCGAGCGCCGTCGCCTCGTCCAGCGCCTCCGAGTAGCCGGCGCCGGAGGAATCCATCCGGTCGAGGATGAAGTTCGTGGTGCCGTTGACGATGCCGAGCACCCGGTTGACCTTGTCGCCCGCGAGGGATTCCCGCAGCGGGCGCAGCAGCGGGATGGCGCCGGCGACGGCGGCCTCGTAGTAGAGGTCCTTGCCGTGCTTCTCGGCCGCCGCGAAGAGTGTCGCGCCGTCCTCGGCGAGCAGCGCCTTGTTGGCCGAGACGACGGACGCGCCGTGCTCGAAGGCGGTGGTGATCAGCGTGCGGGCGGGCTCGATGCCGCCGATGACCTCGACGACGACGTCGATGTCGCCCCGTTTGACCAGCGCCGTCGCGTCCGTGGTGATCAGGGCGGGGTCGATGCCCTCGCGCACCTTGGCGGGACGGCGGACGGCGACCCCGGCGAGTTCCAGGGGGGCGCCGATCCGCGCGGCCAGATCGTCGGCGTGCGTCGTCATGATGCGCGCCACCTCTGAGCCGACGACTCCACAGCCCAGCAGCGCCACCTTCAGCGGACGCGTACGCATCATGCGACCTCGATTCCCTCTCTCAGCAATGTGGACCAGTCTCACGCACCGGACGGAAGTTTCTCCCCTCCGTCCGTCATACGAGACGTCTATCTCAGCTACCCGACGTCCAGACGCAGGAGATCTTCCTCCGTCTCACGCCGGACGATCACCCGCGCCCCGCCGTCCTTGACGGCGACGACGGGCGGGCGCGGCACGTGGTTGTAGTTGCTCGCCATGGAGCGGCAGTACGCGCCGGTGGCGGGGACCGCGATCAGGTCTCCCGGCGCCAGGTCGGCGGGCAGGAAGGCGTCGCGTACGACGATGTCACCGCTCTCGCAGTGCTTGCCGACGACGCGCGACAGCATCGGCTCGGCGTCGGAGCGGCGGGAGACGAGCGCGACGCTGTACTCGGCGTCGTACAACGCGGTACGGATGTTGTCCGACATGCCGCCGTCCACGCTCACGTACGTCCGCAGCCCCTCCAGGGGCTTGATGGTGCCGACTTCGTAGAGCGTGAAGGCGGTCGGGCCGACGATCGCGCGGCCGGGCTCGACGGAGATCCGGGGGGTGCGCAGGCCCGCGGACTCGCACTCGCGGGTCACGATCGCGGTCAGGGACTTGGCGATCTCGTGCGGCTCGCTCGGATCGTCCTCAGGCGTGTACGCGATGCCGAGGCCGCCGCCGAGGTCGATCTCGGGCAGCTCGACGCCGTGCTCGTCGCGGACCGCGGCCAGCAGCTCCACGACGCGGCGCGCCGAGACCTCGAAGCCCGCCATGTCGAAGATCTGCGAGCCGATGTGCGAGTGGATGCCGATGAGTTCGATGCCGTCGAGCCTCAGCGCCCGGCGGACGGCCTCCGCGGCCTGTCCGTCGGCGAGCGCGATGCCGAACTTCTGGTCCTCGTGCGCGGTGGCGATGAACTCGTGGGTGTGCGCCTCGACGCCGACGGTCACCCGGATCTGCACGGGCTGGACCCGGCCGAGGCGCTGCGCGATGTGCGCGACGCGCACCATCTCCTGGAACGAGTCGAGGACGATGCGCCCGACGCCGGCGACGACGGCGCGCTCGATCTCGTGTACCGACTTGTTGTTGCCGTGCAGCGCGATGCGCTCGGGGGGCATCCCGGCGTCCAGGGCGGTGGCCAGTTCGCCGCCGGAGCAGACGTCGAGGTTGAGCCCCTCCTCCTTGAGCCAGTGGACGACGGCGCGGGACAGGAACGCCTTGCCCGCGTAGAAGACGTCGGCGTCCTTGCCGAAGGCGTCGGTCCAGGCGCGGCAGCGGGCCCGGAAGTCGGCCTCGTCGAGGAAGTACGCGGGGGTGCCGAACTCCTCGGCGAGCCGGGTCACCGGCAGTCCGGCGACGGTGGCGACACCGTCCTCGTCGCGGCTGACCGTGCGCGACCAGATCTTGTCGTCCAGCGTGTTGAGGTCGGCGGGCGGCGCGGAGTAGTGGCCCTCGGTGTGCACGTCGGCGTAGCGGGGCCCGGCGGGGTGGGCGGAACGGCTCATCGTCTGGTTGCTCTCTCAGAGGTGTGCGGGCGCGTCGATGCCGAGGAGTGCGAGGCCACCGGCCAGCACCGTCCCGGCGGCTTCGGCGAGTGCGAGCCGGGACCGGTGGGCGGCCGAGGGTTTCTCGTCGCCGACGGGCAGCGGGCGGCAGCTCTCCTGGAAGTGCAGGAACGCCTCCGCGGTGCGTTCGAGATGGCGGGCGACCCGGTCGGGGGCGCGGTGGCGGGCGGCGGCGGCGAGTACGCCGGGGTGGTCGCCGATGGTGTCGAGAAGCGCGCGGCCCTCGGGTTCGTCGGTGTGACCCCTGCTGGTCGGGATGGAGAGATCGGCGGCGTTACGCAGGAGGGCGCGGGTACGGGCGTGGGCGTAGCGCACCGTGAACAGGGGGTTGCTCTCGTGCTGTACGAGAAGTTCGTCGCCGGTCGTGGGCCGGTCGTGGGCGGCGGGCCGCAGCAGGCCCCAGCGGGCGGCGTCGGACCCGAGGCGGGCGAACAGATCCCCGGCGAGGGCGGCGGACACCGGCAGTACCGTCAGCCGCTCCGTGGCGTCGGCGCCGGTGCGGGCGTCGGCGCCCTGCGCGCGCAGCAGCCGCAGGACGGTCTCGGTCCGCACGGCGGCGCGCAGCTCGCCTTCCGGGGCGAGGATCACGGTGGTGCCGGCGAGGGCGTCCCCGTGCCCGTAACGGATCCCGGCGTCGAGGACCGTGCGGACGAGTGCGGCGCGGCTGCCGGGGGCGAGCGTGAAGTTCAGGAAGCCGGGTCCGGTGACGTCGACGCGGGAGAGGTCCGGGGTGGAACGCAGGATCTCGGCGCGGAGGATCTCCGCGATGTCGCGGGGGCTGCGGCGGGTGGGGCGGCCCGCGAGCCGCAGCGCCACGGAGGTCGCGTAGTCGCCGCTGCCGCCCGGTCCGGGGCGTCCCACCTGGACGCTGTCCGGTACGGGACCGGCCAGCACACCCTCGTCGACCGCGCGGCGTACGGCACGCAGCACGGTTCGGGAGAGGTCGGCGGGGTTCACGGGACCAGCGTATGGGAGGAGGGGGGCGTCTTCGCGAACCGGTTTCGCGATGTGGGCGGCTCCAGGGGTGCCACCGGGGTGTGGGCCGACCGTCAGCCGCGTGCGCTTCCGGGCGTGCTGCCCGCACGCCCCGCCCCATGCCTGCCGTCCAGGGACGGCGGGCCCTCCCGGCATATCAGCTGTCGTACGACCCTGATCAGCTCGGACGGCTCGAAGGGCTTGGCGAGAAAGGCGTCCACCCCGGCGACGATGCCGGTCTCCACCTCGTACCGCGTGCAGGCGCTGATGATCGCGACGGGCAGGTGCGAGGTCCGCGGATCGGCCCGCAGCCGGGCGGCGGTGCGAATCCCGTCGAGGCGCGGCATGACGACGTCCAGGGTGATCACATCGGGCCTGACCTGGTGCACGACGTCCAGACACTCGACACCATCGGCCGCGGTCACGACCTCGAAGCCCTCCAGCTCAAGGTTGACCCTGATCAACTGCCGGATGACCCTGTTGTCGTCGACAACGAGCACACGGCCTGACGCGCCTGACACAACTTGAGAGTAGGGGGGCCTCCGGGGCCGCGTCCGCGTTTTCCCCACTTCTCCCCCACGCGAGGGAAGCCGGCCTCCTCACAGCCGGGTACGACCGGCACGGCGGGCACCACGGCACACGCCAAATACCTGTTCACGACGACCCCGCGAGGGCTGGTAAGGTTTCACCCGTCGCCAAGCTTCACGGCGATACGCCCCCGTAGCTCAGGGGATAGAGCATCGGCCTCCGGAGCCGGGTGCGCAGGTTCGAATCCTGCCGGGGGCACCGTGGTTGAGGTGCCGAATAGGTCTTCCGATCAGACGACGCGTCTGGTCGGGGGGCCTATTTCCATGTCGGCCACAGGCCGGCCGGTGTCGGCCGACTCGTGCCGGTGTCTGCCGATGCCTGGCGGTGTCTGCCCGTGGACGCACCATCAGGAATCCCCGCCGCCGTCCCGACGCGGCGTCAGGGCCGTCGCGGATGCGCTGACACCGCCACCGCGTACGCGCAACCCCGTCCCACCACGCGGACACCGGTGTTGTGTGCGTTTGTGACCGAAATGCCGTTCCGGGCAGCCCTTTTGAGCCTCCGTGAGCTAACCCTTCGACAACGACATTCCGAAAGTCGCGCCTCCCGTCAAGTCGCCACGCCGAAGCGGTCGCGGGACATTCCGGTGGTTGGCGGTGCGAGGGGTGGGCGAAGTGCGTGTGCGCTGGTCAAGTGGGTGGGAGTTGAAACGATTCGGTGATTCCGCTTACGCTGCGGAGCAGAGCTACTGGCACCGATTTTGGCCGAGTTGGATCGTTCGTGGCCTGTTAGGCACCTGCATTTTTCGAGGATGCACGCATCCGTAGCGAGGTGCTACCGCATAGGATCAAGCCGCCACGAGGGTCTCGCACGTCCCTTCCGTAACGTTGCACGATCTACTCGCGATCCCCACCGACACCCCCCAACCCGTTAATAGGTATCTGCGTGTCACCGATACTCAGCACCGGTTCCGGCGATGGAGCCGCGCAGTGAAAATCAATCGTCGCCTCGTCCTGCTGGTCACCGTGCCGCTCGTAGTGGCCGTCACCTTCGCGGTGCTGGCCCTCGCTCCCGCGACCAACCAGGCCCTTCAGGCCAACCGCCTCACGGCCATGGTCGATGTCGCCTCGTCCGTCAGCGAGTTGACCCATCACTTGCAGCATGAGCGGGCGGCAGCCACCGCACTGGTCTCCAACCAGGGAGATACGGACGCGTTCCGCGAAAGTTCCAACGCGACGGACAAGAGTGTCGCGCGATTCCGTTCACAGCTGGGTCAGTTGTCGTCCGTGCCGGGCACCGCGCAGGCCGCTCTGGACCGTATCGACCGCTTCATCGACGAAATGCCCTCCCTGCGCGCCCAGGTGCGCTCCGGAGGGAGCACCGTCACGGCGCTGACGTTCGGGTACCGGATCGTGATCGCCGACCTGATCGACTACCGCGACGGCATCGCCCAGGCCGACGGTGTCGACGCCGACGTCGCCGACCGGATCCGCGCCGCCGCCGCACTGTCGCGGGCCTCCGAGCACATGGGCCAGCAGCAGGTCGCGGTGATGAAGGCGCAGGCCACGGGTGGTTTCACCGAGGCGTCCAAGCGGACCTTCGAAGCCACCAGGATCGGCTACACCGAAGCGACCGGTGCCCTCTTCGACCTGGGGCCGCAGCAGTGGCGGACCTGGCTGGAGCGCACGCTCTCCGGCACCAAGGCCCTTGAGGCACGCCGGCTGGAGGACCAGGTCAGCCGCACCGCGCCGGACCAGAAGCTGACCGTCACTCCGAAGAAGTGGCACGAGGCGACGGCCGACCGGCAGGAGATGCTGCGCTCGGTCGAGAGCCGTATCGACGACTCCGTACTCAAGACCGTCACCGACACGCGCAGCTCACTCGTCTGGGTCGCCGGCGCCGAGGTGGCGCTGGTGCTGCTCACGCTCATCGGCGCGGTCGTCGTCGCCATCAGGCTCGGCCGCGTGATGATCCGCCGGCTGCGGGATCTGCGCAACGCCGCCCACGAGGTGGCGCACACGGGTCTGCCGCGGGTGATGACGGAGCTGTCCCAGCCCGGTGCGCTCAGTGGTGCCACACCCGAGCAGGTCGCCGAGCGTTCGGGCAACCCGGTGAAGACCACGGGCCTGGACGAGATCGGCGAGGTCGGTGAGGCGTTCAACGCCGTCCACCACGAGGCCGTCCGGCTGGCCGCGCAACAGGCCCACATTCACGAACAGTTCGCCGAGACGCTGGTCGGTGTCGCCCGCAGGGGCGCGCAGTTGACCACCGTCATGGTGTCCGAGCTGGACACCGTGCAGCGCGACGAGGCCGACCCCGAGCGCATGAAGACCCTGTTCGCGCTCGACCACCTCGCCATCCGCATGGAGCGCAACACCAACAACCTTCTGGTGCTGGGTGGTTACGGGCACGGCCGGGTACGGTCCGCCGACATCTCCTGCTCGACGGTGATCGTGGCCGCCGCGCAGCAGATCGAGCGCTTCGACCGGGTCTCCCTCGGTGTCATCGAGTCGGGCATCGGCATCGCCGCCCGTGTGGTCCACGACGTGGCGCACATCCTGGCCGAACTCCTGGACAACGCGACGCGCTTCTCGCCCCCGGACAAGCAGGTCGGGGTCGCGGTCTGGCGGCTGTGGGACCGGGCGGTCGTCCAGATCGTCGACGAGGGCGTGGGCATCACCGCCGAACGGCGCGCCACCCTCAACAAGGGTCTGCTGGAGCCGAAGTCCGGCATCGGCGACGTGCGGTCCATGGGTCTGCACGTGGTGGCGCGGCTCGCCGCCCGGCACGGCATCGTTGTCGAGCTGCGCGACTCCTCGGGACCAGGCACCATCGCCGAGGTCACCCTGCCGGCGACCGTGCTGGCGGCGGCCCCGCAGGAGGCCACACCGCGTCCGCGGGGCTCGCTCGGGGACCGGCCCGGCGGGCGGTACGAGTCGCCGCGCCCGATCACCGCGCCCGGACCGCTCGGCCGCCGGCAGACCGCCGGGGCGGGCGCCCCGGCCGGCCGGAACGGCGTCGGCGGGAACGGCGTCGGCGGGAACGCGGGCGACTACCACCCGGGAGGGGCCGGCGGCTCCGGCGACGGCGCCAAGGGTACGAACGGGGCCGACGGATCCAGCGGCAGCAACGGCAGCAACGGCAGCAACGGTTCGAAGGGCTCCCCCGCCGACGACCGCGAACGCGCCAACGCGCCTTCCCAGCACCCCGCGCACGCCGATCCGGTCTCCCGTATCGCCGGAGTCAGCTCTTCCGGACTGCCACTGCGACAGCGCAACACGCCCAAGCAGTGGCCCACCTTGGGCAAACGCGACGGCGCCGATCAGCGATCCGGCGCCGCGCCCAAGCCGTCGCCCCGCCGCCGGGACTCCCGGCAAGTCTCTGACGTCCTGGCGGCCTACGCCCAGGGGATCAACAGGAGCACGAGCCACCGCGGGCGCTCCGCCACCGACGACGACACCCAACGGAGCAAGAAATGACGACCTCACCCACCGACCTCAGCTGGATCCTCAGCGGTTTCGCCGGGCGTATCCCGGAGGTCACCCAGGCCATAGCCGTGTCCGTGGACGGACTCGCCCTCGCCTACACCGGGGTGGAGCGTGACGACGCCGACCGCCTGGCCGCCATCGCCTCGGGTGTCGTCAACCTGCTCTCCGCCGCCGCCCAGTTGACGAACACCGACCCCGTCGAGCACAGCCTGACCGCCATGGAGGGCGGTTACATGTTCTCGATGGCCGTCTCCAGCGGCGCGTCCCTGCTGGTGACGACCACCAGGGACGCGGACATCGGCGAGGTCAGCTACATGATGTCCGAGCTGATCAACCAGGTCGGCGACTCCCTGAGTCCCCAGGTCCGCGACGCGAACGCGCAGCCCTCCCGCTGACGTTCGGGTCGTTCCACGCCCCCACCGTTCGGCACGTTCGCCGTTCGCGCAGTTTCGCTTGTTGTGTTCGTTCCACCCGTTCCGTCCGTTTCTTCACTTCCTCCCGATGAGAGCCCTCATGTTCTTCGACATATCCATACCGCGTGGCCGCCGCAGAGTCCGGCCGGTCGGCGCAGCCGCCCTCGCCCTCGGTCTGGCAGCCGTCACCGGGTGCAGCGGTGACAGCGGCGCCGGCGACGACACCGTGAAGGTCGGCCTGGTGGCCTCGCTGTCAGGTACGTACGAGCCGGTCGGCACGGAGCTGCGGAAGGGCTTCGAGCTGTACCTCGCCACCCACGACAACAAGCTGGGCGGCCGTGAGGTCGAGCTGATCGTGGCGGACGAGGGCGACGGTCCGCCGACCGCGGTTCCCGCCGCCACCAAGCTGGTCAAGAAGGACAAGGTCGACGCGCTGACCGGCCTCGTCAGCGGTGGTTCGGTCAACGCGGTGATGCCGCTGGTCAACCAGGCCAAGATCCCGCTGCTCGGGTCCAACGGCCGGCCGCCCGTCAAGGACATGAAGTACCTCTGGACGACGAGCTTCCTCTCGGACGAGCCGGGTGCGGCCATCGCCCCGTACGTCAAGGAGAAGGTGGACGGCCCGGTCTACGCGATCGGCCCCGACTACCAGGGTGGCCACGACGAACTGCGCGGTTTCACCGACGAGTTCAAGAAGGTCGGGGGCAAGCTCGCCAACCCCGACGGCAAGACGACATGGACTCCGTTCCCGAAGACCACGAACTTCATGCCGTACTTCGCCGACATCGCCAAGACGGACGCGAAGGCGGTGTACTGCTTCTACGCCGGCAAGGCCGCCATCGACTTCGCCAAGCAGTACGCGCAGTCGGACGTCGCCGACCTGCCGCTGTACACGGCCTTCGTCACCGAGGGCAGTGTGCTCCAGGCGCAGGGCGACGCGGCGAAGGACGTCTACTCGGTCCTGAACTACGCGGCCGACCTCGACAACGAGGCCAACCGTAAGTTCGCCGCCGACTGGACGGCCAAGCACGACACCCAGCCGACGACCTACGCGATGGCCTCGTACGACGCCGCCGCCGTGCTGGACCAGGCGATCGGCGACGCCGCCAAGAAGGGCGACGTCACGCGGGAGACCATCAACAAGGCCATCGGCGGTCTCGGCCAGATCGACAGCCCGCGCGGGAACTGGGAGTTCGGCGACAAGGCGCACTCGCCGGTGCAGGGCTGGTACCTGCGTCAGGTGCGCAAGGACGGGGACCAGTTGTCCAACGTCATGGTCCAGGACCTGGCGACCCTCGGCAGCTGACTGAGATGAATCTCCTTGATGCCCACTTCGTGCCGGCGGTGGACGGCGTGGCCTACGGGCTGCTGCTGTTCGTGGTCGCCGCCGGCCTGAGTCTCGCCTTCGGCACCGCGGGCGTGCTGAACCTGTCACACGGCACGCTGTACGCGATCGGCGCCTATACCGGTGCCGAGTTGAGCGACGGGACCTGGGGCGGACTCGCCGTCGGTCTGGCGGCCGGAACCGCGGCGGCGGCAGCCGCCGGGGCCGGTCTGTCCGCCGCGACGATCCCCCTGGCCCGTCGTGGGCATCTCGCGCAAGCACTGCTGACGTTCGGGCTGGCCCTGATCGGCGGCAATCTGCTCATCGAGTTCTTCGGGGCCGACGAGCTACCGGTACGCGTCCCCGAGGCGCTCGACTCCTCGGTGACGCTGCTGGGCCACCGGTACCCCGCGTACCGGCTCTGCTTCATCCTCATGGCCGTGCTGCTCGCGGCGGTCGGTACGTGGGTGCTCACCCGCACCCGTGTGGGCGCGGCGGTCCGCGCCTCCGCCGACGATCCGCAGATGCTGGCCACCACCGGGCACAGTCCCCGTGCGGTGCACACCGGGGTGCTGGCCGCCGCCGGGACGCTGGCGGGGGCCGCCGGTGTGCTCGGCGCGCCGATCATCGGGCCGGGAGCCGGCACGGCCGACACCGTGCTGATGCTGTCCCTCGTGGTGGTCGTGCTCGGTGGGCTGCGGTCGCTGTGGACGACGCTGTTCGCGGCGATCGCCGTCGGCGAGGTGCAGACGCTGGGTGTCTCGGTGGCGCCGGAGTTGGCGCCGTACCTGCTGTTCGCGGCCATGGCCGCCGTACTGATCCTGCGGTCCCGGTTCACCGAGCCGGCGACGTCGGGGGCGCACGGCGGGGGCGGCGGAGCGGATCCGGTGGAGTGGCTGCGGCAACGGCTCTGCGCCTCGTTCAAGGGGCGGGGTGCGGGCGAGGCCGGCTCGGCCGCCAACTCGGCCGCCGGATCAGCCGACTTGAGCAAGGCGGCACCGGCCCGGTCCGGCAGTGGCGGGCCGTTGGCGCGGCTGCTGCGGGGCGGCCCCGTCGATGACGACCTCCCCGCGCGGGTACGCCGGGCGGCGCCGCTCCTCGTCCTGCTCGTCGTGCTCATCGCCCTGCCGACGCTGCTCGACGCGTACACCATCTCGCTGGCCGGCTCCGCGCTCGCCCTCGGGCTGCTCGCGGTCAGCGTCACCATCCTGACCGGCTACGCCGGGCTGCCGACCCTGGGCCAGACGGCGCCGTTCGCCGTCGGCGCGTACGCCACCGCGAATCTCGCCGACGCCGGCTGGACGGTGGGCCCGGTCCAGATCGTCGTCGCGGCGCTCGCCGCCGCGCTGTTCTCCCTGGTGACGGGGCCCGCGGTGATCCGGGCCCGGGGGACCACGGTCCTGATGATCACGCTCGCCATCGGCGAGCTGGCCAGCGCGGCCATCAACCAGCTCAAGTCCGTCACCGGCGGCGCCGACGGCCTCGTCGGCTTCCCGCCCACGCAGGCGCTGTGGGGCGGGGAGGGGATGGTCGACGAGAGCGAGGTCTACAACTACGCGCTCGCCGTCGCCGTCGTCGCGGTCGTCATCACCCTGCTCGTGCTGCGCTCCCCGGCCGGAAAGCTGCTGACCGGCACCCGTAACGCCGAGGCGCGGATGCTCGCGTCCGGCCACCCGGTGGGGCGCTATCTGCTGATGGCACACATCGGCGCCGGCGCGCTGGCCGGGGTCGGCGGCTCGGTCATGGTCACCGTGCAGCAGTACCTCTCCCCCGCCGACGTCGGTTTCGAGATCGCCGCGTTCGCACTGCTGGCGGCCGTCATCGGCGGCGGCACGTCCGTGATCGGCGCCCTGATCGGCGCCGGACTCATCGTCATCACCCGTGACTGGGTGGCCAGTTCATGGCCCGGCCACGGACACCTGCTGCTCGGCGCGCTGTTCGTCGGCGCCGTCTATCTGCTGCCGCGCGGTCTGGCCGGGCTGCGCGCCAGGCCCGGCGCCGGGGGGCAGGGACCGGTACCGGCCAAGGCCGACCGACTCCCGCCCGACCACGACGACGACAGTGTTCCGGCCGGGAAGGTCGCCCCATGACAGCTGTACTGGATCTCAAGAACCTCACCCGGCGGTACGGGAGTCTCACCGCCGTCGACGACGTCAGCCTCCAACTCCCCACCGGGGCACGGCACGCCGTCATCGGCCCCAACGGCGCGGGCAAGACCACCCTGCTCAACCTCATCGCCGGCACCGACCGCCCCGACCACGGCGGCATCGCCCTCAGCGGCGCCGACATCACCCGTACGGCCACCGCCAAACGCAGCCGCCTCGGTATCGCGCGCAGCTTCCAACAGCCGTCCGTCATAGGCGAGTTGACGGTGCTGGACAATATCGTGCTGGCCGGCTGGCGGCACCACCCGCTGCGCCGGGGCGCGTGGCGGCGGCCGTCCCGCTACCGACAGCACGCCGAGTCCGCGGCGCGCCACCTGGAGGCGGTCGGCCTCGCCGACTCCGCCCACCGGCCGGCCGCCGACCTGTCGCACGGCCAGCGCCGGATGCTCGACCTCGCGGCGGCCCTGGCGGGCGATCCGCGCCTGCTGCTGCTGGACGAGCCCGCGGCCGGGCTGACCGACGGCGACATCGGCCGGCTGCTCACGATCCTGGGCGGCCTGCCGGCCGACGTCGCCATCATCCTGGTGGAGCACCATGTCGAGGTCGTCGCCGAACTCGCCGACACGGTGACCGTGTTGGCGGCGGGGCGAGTCCTGATCACCGGTCCGACGGCGGAAGCGCTCGCCCATCCGGAGGTGCGCGACGCGTACCACGCGACGGCCGCCCGCGACACAGCAGAAGCGAGAGGGTGACCGACCACCGATGCTGGAACTCACCGGCCTGACGGCGGGCTACCACGGCGGCACCGTCCTGCACGACCTCGATCTGACCGTCCCCGCCGGCTCCGTCCACGCGATCGTGGGCCACAACGGGGCGGGCAAGACCACCCTCGTCCACACCGTGGCGGGGTTCATCCGCCCGTCCGCGGGCTCGGTACGGCTGAACGGCCAGGAAATGACCGGGCAGCCCGCGCACCGCGTGGCGCGCGCCGGGATCGGCCTCGTACCGCAGGGCCGCCGGGTCTTCGCCGGACTCACCGTCGCCGAACACCTGCGGCTCTCCTACCGCCCACCGCGCCGCGGCGACGCGACCCGGCCCAGCGAGTGGACCCCGGCGCGGGTCCTGGAGCTGCTGCCCCGGCTGGGCGAGCGCCGGGGCAACCGGGGCACGGACCTGTCCGGCGGCGAACAGCAGATGCTCGCGCTGGCCCGCGCGCTGCTGGGCTCGCCGAGCGTGCTGCTGATGGACGAGCCCACGGAAGGGCTGGCGCCCGGCCTGGTCAAGCAGGTCTACGAACTGGTCGGCACGCTGGCGCAGGAGGGGATCGCCGTGCTGCTGGTCTCCCCGAGCCCCGCGCAGGCGGCCGAGTGCGCCCGCACGCTCACGGTCCTCACGTCGGGCCGGGTGACGCTCCGCATGGACGGCGCGGACGCCCGCACGGACCCGACACCACTGCACGAGGCCCTGGAACTGACCCCGGTACGGTCCGCGACACGTTGAACCACAACGCCCTCACCCGCCGGCCGGGCACTTCAAGCCCGTCCGGCGGGCGTTTCAAGCCCGTCCGGCGATTGAGGACACCACCCACCGGCGGCAACCACCCCAGCCTGTCCGGCGATTGAGGACGAACCGGCCCACCGGGCGGACCCGGTGGACCGTCCGGGTCACTTCAGGCGGTGCCCGCCGAACCCGCTGTTCCGGTCGGACCCACTGTTCTGCGCCTGCCACCACGCCTCGAACTCCGGCTGCCCCATCGCGCTCCAGTCCGGCGTGTTCTCGACCTGCGCACTGCCCATCCTGCGGGCCAGCGCGACCAGCGAGGCGCCAACAGGGCCCCGCGTCGTGTCGTACGTCTCCGCGATCTCCTTCCAGCTCCCCCCGGCCACCGCGGCGGCCTCCAGCGCCGTGGCGTCCTGGAGCGCCTTCACGCTGCCGCCGCCGATGTGCGGCCGGGCGACGCTGGCGGCGTCGCCGACGAGCAGCATCCGACCGGAGGTGTAGTGCGGCACCTCCAGGTCGTAGATGGGCTGGATGAAGGTGGTCTCGGCGGGCGTACGCAGCACCCGGGCGGCCCAGTCGGGCGGGAAGTTGTCCGCCACGAGGGCCCTCAGGTGCGCGGTGAGCGCCGAGTTGAGCCGGCCGGGCGGCAGGGAGGTCGGCGTCTTCAGGTCCGGGTGGAGGTCCTCGGACTCGGGCGGGGCGGTGTAGAGCACCCAGTTGAGCCGGTGTCCGCCGACGCCGTCCGGGATGCGGTAGATCATGCAGTGGCCGCCGGGGAAGACGACGTTGTGCGCGTCGTTGCCGTCGGACGGGAGGTCGGCGACGTCGGCCGACGTACCGCGCCAGCCGATGTAGCCGGCGTATGTCGCGCTGAGCCCGGGGAACATGGCCTCGCGGACGACGGAGCGGTACCCGTCGGCCCCGATCACGGCGTCGAAGCGTTCCCGCCGTCCGTCGGCGAGTTGGAGGGTCACGCCGTCGGAGTCGGGCTCCACCGCGTCGACGAGCGCGCCGGACCGGTAGTCGACCTCTTCGGGCACCCGGCGCCGCAACTCGCTCCAGAGGGAACCCCAGTTGTAGGCGCGGAACGGGAACGGCTGCTCGCCGACGGCCCGTCCGTGCTCCGCCTCGCCGTCCCGCACGCTCCACACGCGCCGGGTGAGCGGCGCCCACGGCATCTCGGCGGCGACGTATCCGGCGCTCTGGAGTTCGTTGTAGCGGTCGTTGTGGAGGGCTATCCCGACTCCCCTGTCCCGGAGTTGGGCGTCGGCCCGTTCGAAGACGGTGACCTTCCCGGCTCCGCCGCGGGACACGGCCAGAGCGGTGGCGCACCCCGCAATGCTGCCGCCGACGACGGCGACGCTGCCTCCACGCATACCTGGCTCTCCACTCAGTCGGTGTTGTTGGTATTGGTATTGGTGTTGGTATTGGTGTTGCCGGTGGTGACGTTGCGGTCGAATCCTATTCGAGTGGCATAGCCATACGATTGGGCGGTGAGTCCTTGGGAGTATGTGAACGACAGCACCCGTGCCCGGCGCTGGCTGGCCGAGAAGGGCCTGACGGAGGCGGACGGCGGCGGCTGGATCGAGGCGGGGACGGACGACCGGGCGCCCGGCGCAGCACTGACCGCGAACGACGTCGCGCACGCCTGGACCCGCGCGGCGCTCAGGGATCACTGCCTCGACGCGGCCGGACGACTGCGGCTCGGCTTCGGGTTGCTGGATCTCCTTGACGAGTACTGGGTGCTGGCGGAGATCGGCTTCGCCCTCGCAGACGAGGACGATCCGCTGCCCGCCGACGCGTTCTGGACGGGCTGCCGCCGACGGCTGGAGTCCGCCGAGGAGCCGAAGGCGCTCACGTACGCCCTCTGGGTCGACTGGTTCGAGGACCGGGCGACGGCGGAAACGGCCTTCGCCCGGGTGCTGGGCGACGACGTGGACGCGCTGCCCCGTGCCGAGCGGCCCCTGCTGCTGCGGGCCGAGTGGGTGCTGCGCGCGTCGGGGCCGGTGCCGTGGCCGGTGAAGCACCGCGTGTACGAGGCCGCGGCTGCCGTCCCCGCGCTGCACGGCGCGCTGTTCCGCGCCCTGCTCGGCGGCTACCACGCCGTGTACGGCGAGCTGGATCCCGGGGCCGCGCTCGTACTGCTGCGACGGCTGGACCTGCCGCCCGGCACCGAGAGTCTCGCGGAGCTGGGCGCCGTCCTGGAAGCCGGGCACAAGAACCACTATGCCGCGCCCGACGCGTGGCCGGACCGGTCGAGCCCGTCCGGCGGTTGAGGGCACAGTACGCAGGGCGCACAGCACGTAGCGCACAGCACGTAGGGCACAGCACGTAGGGCACCCCCAACCGCCGGACGGCTCCGGTCGCCGCCCTACACCCCCTTCTCCCGCAGCCGCGCGTCCGCCCAGTCCCCGTGGTCCGAGTCGATCCCGTCGCCGCCATCCGTGACGCGCAGCGTCAACTGCCGCACCCCGCTGACGTCGACGTCGAACCGTGGCCTCGGTGTTGTGGCGCTGCCCGAACTGGAAGCCCATGGGTGCGAAGTCCATGGAGCCGACCACGTTACGGGTGTAGGGCAGCGTGGCCATGTCGTCGGCCTGGACGTTGCCCTGCTCGTCGCCGTGCACGCCTTCCATCGACATGACGTGCGGCCAGGTGCGCTGGACGCCGTGCGGGAGCGTCGAGCCGTGGAAGTTGACCATCAGCTCGCGATCGGCGGTCTCCCGGAGGATGTCGTCGTACCACCCCATGCGTTCGCGCGAGTCGGAGTCCATGAAGTCGATCTTCAGCCCGGCGGCGCCCCACTCCTTGACCTTGTCGAGCCGCCGTGTGCGCTCGGCGGGCGTGTCGAGGTCGTTCCAGTGCATCCACAACAGGACGCCCACGCACCGCCGTTCGGCGTCCTCCATCAACTTCGGCATCCAGTCGGTGGTGTTCCAGCCGTCGTCCACCAGGGAGTACTCCCAGCCGTGCGCCGCCGCGTAGTCCACGAACCGCTGCTTGGTCGCCAAACTGCGCTGGGCCGCGCCGAATCCGGCGAGCCAGGACCAGGTGACCGCGCCGGGGCGGATCCAGTGATGACGGCGATCCTCGGCCTGGCTCCAGGGTCTGCTCGACGGCATCAGCCCCACGCCGGACGCCGCCGAGGCGCGCCGGGTGCGGGGTGAACTTGACGGCCTCGTCGCACTGGTGGAGTCGCACTTCACGTACGAGGAGAAGAAGATCGCCACCGCGCTCAACGCGCTGACGCCTCCACCACCCGACGACTTCACCTTGCGCGACACCCGCCACCGCTAGGGCGTGTTGCGAAAGTAGCGCCGTCCGCCCGAAGGGCGGGGCCGACGGCGTCTGGTGCGTGCGATCGCAAGGCGGAGGATCGTTCTCGTACTGGACGTACTTGGATGATTCCGACAACGCGGCGAGTGCGCGTGCCAGGCGTCGTCGGCCAGGCGGGACTTTCGAAACACGCCCTAGGTCCTGTCCGGCGGATCTTCGGGGGTCCGGGACGCCTGGCACGGCACCTCGCCGCGTTGACAGCGTTCTCGAAGGCGCCCAAGTACGGCGGGCCATCCACAACGCCGATCCTCCGCCTTGCGATCGCACGCACCCGACGCCGTCGGCTCCGCCCTCCGGGCACCTCAAGCCCGTCCGGCGATTGAGGGCGAACCGGCCCGGCCGAACGGCCCTCAGGCGGAACGCTTCCGCGCCGGGGCCTTCTTCGCCGTGGTCTTCTTGGCCGTCGCCGACGCCGTCTTCTTCGCGGCGGTCCTGCCCGTCGCCGTCTTCTTCGCCGCTGCCGACGCCTTCTTGGCCGGCGCCTTCTTCGAAGCCGTCTTCGAAGCCGCCTTCGAAGCGGTCTTCCGCGCACCGGCCGACTTCTTCCGGGCCGGCAGATGCGTCACCTCCGCGTGATCCCCGTCCCCGTCCCCCGCACCCGCACCCGCACCCGCATTCGTACCGCTCCCCTCCCCCCGCGACTCCTTCGCCGCCCGCACACTGCTCTCCAGCGCCGCCATCAGGTCCAGCACCTTGCCCCCGCGCCGCTCTCCCGCCCCCTCCGGAGCCCGCAACTCACCGCCGCCCGCCGCCTTGGAGGCGATCAGTTCCTCGACCGCCTCCCGGTAGTCGTCGTGCAGCGATGCCAGCTCGACCTCGCCCAGCGTGTCCATCAGGGCATCGGCCAGGTCGAGTTCGGCGTCGCGGATGCTGACCTCCGTCTCCGGCGCCACCCCCTCCGGCTGCCGGATCTCGTCCGGCCAGAGCAGCCCGTGCAGGGCGATGACGTCGCCGAGGACCCGCACCATGCCCAGCCGCTCGCGCCCGCGCAGCGCGAATTTCGCGACCGCGACCTTCTCGCTCCGTTTCAGGGCCTCACGCAGCAGCGTGTACGGCTTGGCGGCGGGCGCGCCGTTCGCCGAGATGTAGTACGCGGAGCCCAGCTGGAGCGGATCGATGGACGACTCGGGCACGAACCCCACGATCTCGATCGTCTTCGCCGTCGGCAGCGGGAGCTGGGCGAGGTCGTCGTCCGAGATCGGGATCATGGACCCGTCCGCGTCCTCGTACGCCTTGCCGATCTCGGCCGACGTGACCTCTTCCTCGTCCAGCTCGCAGACCTTGCGGTAACGAATCCGGCCGCCGTCCGCCAAATGGATCTGCCGGAAGGAGATCGAGTGGCTCTCGGTGGCGTTCACCAGCTTGATCGGGATGCTGACCAGACCGAAGGAGATTGCGCCGTTCCATATGGATCGCACGATTAATCCCTTACATCCGAATTCGTGGGATTCTCATCGTATGACGCCTATCGCCGAGGTGGAGGGGCGGCGGATCGCCCTCAGCAATCTGGAGAAGGTCCTCTACCCGGCCACCGGCACCACCAAGGGCGAGATCCTGCACTACTGCGCGACCTCGGCCGGTGCCCTGCTCGCCCATCTGGCCAACCGCCCCGTCTCCTTCCTCCGCTACCCGGACGGCCCCGCCGGCCAGCGCTTCTTCACCAAGAATCCGCCGCCGGGCACACCGTCCTGGGTGCGTACGGCGGCGGTGCCGCGTTCGGCGGGCCAGCTCGCCAAGCAGGTGCTGGTGGAGGATCTGGCGACGCTGATGTGGGCCGCGAACCTGGTGGTGGAGTTCCACACCCCGCAGTGGCAGGTCGACAGCCCGGCCCGCGCCGACCGCATCGTCTTCGATCTGGACCCCGGCGAGCCCGCCACCGTGGTGGAGTGCTGCGCGGCGGCGCTCTGGCTGCGCGAACGGCTCGCGGCGGACGGTCTGCGCGCGTACGCCAAGACGTCCGGCTCGAAGGGCCTGCATCTGCTCGTACCGCTGGAGCCGACACCGTCGCCCGAGGTCTCCGCGTACGCCAAGTCGCTCGCCGTCGAGGCCGAGGCCGAGCTGCCGCATCTGGTGGTCCACCGGATGGCCCGCGCGCTGCGCCCCGGCAAGGTCTTCGTCGACCACAGCCAGAATTCGGCGGCGAAGACGACGGCGGCGCCGTACACGCTGCGCGCCAGGACGGAACCGACCGTCTCCACCCCGGTGTCCTGGGAGGAGGTCGGAAACTGCGCGGCGCCGCAGGAGCTGGTCTTCCGCGTCGGTGACATCGCGGGGCGGCTGGAGCGGTACGGGGACCTCCTCGGCCCGCTGATCAATCTCAATCGGGCGGGTCGCCTGCCGTGACCGTTGCCGTGGTGGGCGTGCACCATAGGGGTACGCCAGTCATGAGCGTCATGAAGCGTCATGAGCAGAGAAGGAACCACGCATGATCATCTTTGGGACCAAGGGTTACATCTACCAACTGGCGATACTGACGCTCGTGTGCGGCAGCTGCGGCAATCCGTCGGCGCACACGCTGCGCAAGCGGGTATCCAAGTTCACGCTGTTCTTCGTGCCGCTGTTCCCGTACTCGACGAAGCACTACACGCAGTGCACATTCTGCGGCGTGGAGCACCAGGTGCCGAACGAGCAGGCGGAGCAGCTGCTCGCGCAGAGCGCGTCGCAGGCCCAGCAGGGCGTGGGCCAGCAGCACGGCGCCAACCCGTTCGCGCAGGGCGGCCAGGGCGCGCAGGGTGGGCAGCCGGGCGGCGGGAACCCGTTCAGCCAGGGCGGACAGGGTGGCCAGGGGCAGCAGCCGGGCCAGGGCGGCAACCCGTACCAGCGCTGACGACGGCGGGACTGCGGGGCCGCGGGGTCCCAGGGGCGCGGGATCGCGAGGCGGGTCACGCGGGGCTGAGCCGGGTGCGCGGGGTACGCAGCGTTACGGTTGCGGACAGAATGTGACGAAACTAGGGTAAATCGGGCGAGGGTCGAGCAGTTCCCCGTCGTCCTCCCGCCCCTTCCCGAACATCAGGAGTCACGCATGTCCCAGCGTTCCCTGCGTTCCCTGCGTTCCTCTGCCCCGCGTCTCCGGGGTTCCTTCGGCCCGTACGCCGCGGCCCTCGCCGTCGCCGTCGCGGCCCTGACCGCGACACCCGCGATGGCGGCGGTACCCGCCCCGCCGCCCGTCAGCTCCAACGGCCACGCGGACGCGGGCGCGGACACGGGCACGAGCACGGGCACGGGCACGGGCACCAACGCCAACGCCAACGCCGGCCGCCCCGCCGACATCGACCCCGAGGCGGTCGAGGCCGAGGCCCAGGCCGCGACGGCGCCGCGCGAGTACAAGGGCCGGGTCACCGCCAAGACCGGGCTGCTGCTGCGCGACAAGCCCACCCGCGGCAGCAAGGTCATCGGCACCGCCGCGTACGGCTCGATCGTGCACATCTTCTGCAAGACGCGGGGCGACAACGTGAACGGCAACGACCGCTGGTACCTCCTCACGGACGGCACCTGGGCGTGGGGCTCGGCCGCGTACATCGACAACATCGGCCAGGCGCCCCGCTGGTGCTGACGCCCTGCTGGTGCTGACGCCGCGCCGGTGCTGACGCCGCGCGAAGCCTGACCTGACCCGACATGCCTCATGTCTTTACATAAGCGGACATAAGGCATGTCGGGTTGCTACGTTGCGCTCCATGACCGCAACGACGGCGGACTCTCCCCCGCCCGAACCGCCCGAACTACGCCTCCGCAAGCGGCGCGGGGTCGAGCTCTCGCTCCTCGTGTGCGCCGTCCTGATCTCCGTCTTCGGTTACGTCGCCGTCGGCCTCGCCCGCGACGACGCCGCCCCGCCCGACGCCCTCGCGCACAGCGCGGGGCTGGGCCTGCTCGC
The DNA here is from genome assembly GCF_045040315.1 of Streptomyces sp. NBC_01508. Taxonomy (NCBI): domain Bacteria; kingdom Bacillati; phylum Actinomycetota; class Actinomycetes; order Kitasatosporales; family Streptomycetaceae; genus Streptomyces; species Streptomyces sp. NBC_01508. Next base: position 2,437,555 of record NZ_CP109419.1, read on the forward strand.
GCTCGTCGCCCATCTCGCGGTCCGGTTCCGCGCCCCGTACGCGGACCCGCTCCTGCTCCCGATCGCGGTCCTGCTCAACGGTGTCGGGCTGGTGCTCCTCCACCGGCTGGACCTGGCGACGCCCGGCGAGCGGGACGCGCCCGCGCAGCTGATCTGGTCCACCCTCGGTGTCGCGCTGTTCATCGCCGTCGTCGTGCTCCTGCGCGACCACCGGGTGCTCCAGCGGTACGCGTATCTGTCGGTGGTCGCCGCGCTGCTGCTGATGACCGTGCCGATCTTCTTCCCCGCCGTGAACGGCGCCAGGATCTGGATCCGGCTCGGCGAACTCTCCTTCCAGCCGGGCGAGTTCGCGAAGATCCTGCTCGCCGTCTTCTTCGCCGCCTATCTCGCGGCCAACCACGGCGCCCTCGCGTACACCGGCCGCAGGATCTGGAGGCTCCAACTGCCCACCGGCCGGGTGCTGGGCCCCATCGTCGCGATCTGGCTGCTCAGCGTGCTCGTCCTGGTCCTGGAACGCGACCTCGGCACCTCGCTGCTCTTCTTCGGGCTCTTCGTGATCCTGCTGTACGTGGCGACGGGCCGCACCGGCTGGATCGCCGTCGGGCTGCTGCTGGCCGGGGTCGGCGCGTTCGCCGTCGGCTGGCTCGAACCGCACGTCCACAGCCGGGTGCGGGACTGGCTCCACCCGTTCGCCTCCATCGACGCCGGCCACGGGCCGGACCAACTGGCCCAGTCCCTCTTCGCGTTCGCGGCGGGCGGGATGTTCGGTACGGGGCTGGGGCTCGGCCGATCCGTCCTCATCGGCTTCGCCGCCAAGTCCGACTTCATCCTCGCCACGGCGGGCGAGGAACTGGGACTGATCGGGCTGACCGCGATCATCCTGCTGTACGCGCTGCTCGTCGCCCGCGGCTACCGCACCGGGCTCGCTCTGCGTGATCCGTTCGGGCGGCTGCTCGCGGTCGGTCTGGCGTCGATCGTGGCGCTCCAGGTGTTCGTGATCGCGGGCGGGGTGACGGGGCTGATCCCGCTGACCGGCATGGCGATGCCGTTCCTGGCGCAGGGAGGTTCGTCGGTCGTCACGAACTGGGTCATCGTGGCGCTGCTCATCCGGCTCAGCGACTCGGCGCGCAGGCCGCATCCGGAGACGGTGGAGACGGGCGTGATCGCGCCGGCGGTGGTCACGGTTCGTTCGCCGGGACCAGCCGGGCCGCCGGGATCGGTGGGGCCGGCCGGTCCGGCGGCGGGGGGAGGCGAGCGATGATCAGCCATATCCGCCTCGCCGCCGGGTTCTGTCTGCTGCTCCTCGTCGCCCTGCTCGTCAACGCGGCCCGGATCCAGGTGATCCAGGCCGACTCCCTCGACAACAACCCCGCCAACCGCCGTAAGACCATGGACCGTTACGAGCAGCCGCGCGGTCAGATCCTCGTCGACGGCCGGCCCGTCACCGGGTCCAAGGACACGGGTCAGCAACTGCGCTACGAACGCACCTACATCCAGGGGCCGTTGTACGCGCCGGTGACCGGCTACGCCTCCCAGACGTACGGCAACACCCTCCTGGAGAACGCCCAGGACGGCATCCTGTCCGGCACCGACCCGACGCTCGCCCCGCTGCCGTTCTGGAACGACATCACCCTCGCCCAGCAGCCCGGCGGGAAGGTCGTCACGACCGTCAAGTCGGCCTTGCAGCGGGCCGCTTACGCCGGACTCGCCGGCCGGCGCGGCGCGGTCGCCGCGATCGAGCCGACGTCCGGCAAGATCCTCGCGCTGGTCAGCAGCCCGTCGTACGACCCGGGAAAGCTGTCGGGCACGGGCGGCGGCGTGGCCGACGCGTGGCGGCGGTTCAACGGCGCGAGCACCCAGCCGATGCTCAACCGGGCCATCCGGCAGACGTATCCGCCCGGTTCGGCCTTCAAGATCGTGACGGCCGCCGCCGCGCTGGACACCGGAGTGGTCGGCGACGTGGACGCGCCGACGGGCGTCCCGGAGCCGTACGTCCTGCCGGGCACGCGCACCACGCTCCCGAACGACGCGCGGGGCTGCGACAAGGAGTCCCTGGCGTACGCCATCAAGTGGTCCTGCAATTCGGTGATGGCCGGGCTGGGGGTGGAGGTCGGGCTCGAATCGATGGTGGAGGCGGCCGGCAAATTCGGTTTCAACGAGGAGCGGTTGAGGATTCCGTCGGGGGTCGCCGTGTCCAACTTCGACCGGGAGATGAGCGACGACCAGCTCGCGCTCTCCTCCATCGGCCAGTTCGACACGACGGCGACACCGCTCCAGATGGCGATGGTGGCGGCGGCCGTCGCGAACGGCGGGGACCTCAAGTACCCGTATCTGGTGGACCGGACGCTCGCGGCGGACGGCGACGTCGTCTCCCGTACGGGCGAGCACTCGTACCGGCAGGCGATGAGCCCGTCGACGGCCTACCGGCTGCGGCAGTTGATGGTGGAGGTCGTGGACACCGGTACGGGGAAGAGCGCCGGGATCGACGGCGCGACGGTCGGCGGCAAGACGGGGACGGCGCAGCACGGGGTGGGCAACTCCGGTACGCCGTATGCCTGGTTCATCTCCTGGGCACAGGCGGAGGGTGCGGGCCGCCCGTCGGTGGCGGTGGCCGTGGTGGTGGAGGACGCGGAGGCGGTGCGCGGCGAGATCAGCGGGGGCGGCGACGCGGCGCCGATCGCCCGGGCGGTGATGGAGGCGGCGCTGCCGGACAGGGCCTAGGCATGTCGTTCGGATCAGGCTGGGTCAGGCTGGGTCAGAGCTTGCCCAGGCCGGTCTGGATGTCGTCGAGGTCCATCACCGGCTGGAAGGCCACTTCGGCGCCGAGATCCTGGAAGAACGGCTCGGCGACGCTCGGAATGTCGGAGGCGTCCTTGAGGTCGAAGACGACGTAAGCGGTGCGCATACCGTCCTGGCTCCCGAAGTACGCGGCCTCCGGCTTGATCCGGTCGAACACCGACTTCAGGGTGTTGGGCAGCGTGCGATCCGCGATCGCCTTGTTCGCCTTCTCGGTGTCCATCCGGACCGTCAGCAGCACCCTCATGGCTGTCCCGCCTCTCATGGGCCGACTCCCATGGGCCGGCGCGCCGGCACATCCGTGCCGCCAGTCAAGCGTGGGCGCGGTTCGGCGAGCCCGCAACCGGGGAAAGGCGTCGGAGTGACTCCCAGGTGGACGGTGGCCGAGGCCCTGGACCGGATCGACCGCCTCGACCCGCGGCTGTGCGCGTTCATCGAGGTGTGGCACGCGCGGGCGCCGGCGCGGGTTCGCACGGTGGAGGGCCAACTGCCTTTGGCAGGGCTGCCGTTCGCGGTGAAGGGTCCGACGGGCATCCGCTCGTACGCGGCGCGGCGGCTGATCGCGGCCGGGGCGGTGCCGGTCGGCTCGACGGCGGTGCCGGGGCCGGGGACGTACTGGCAGACCTGGGGCCGGGGCGCCCACGGCCGTACGGTCAACCCCTACCGCGCCGACCGCACGCCCGGTGGTTCGTCGGCGGGCTCGGCGGTGGCGGTCGCCGCCGGTCTGGTGCCGCTGGCGACGGGCAGCGACGGGGCGGGGTCGGTGCGGATCCCGGCGGCGTGGTGCGGGGTGTTCGGCCTGAAGACGACGAGGGGGCTGCTGCCGTCGCCGGACCGGACGGGGCTGGCGACGGCGGGGGTGCTGACGCGGCGGGCGGCGGACGCGCGGGGGTACCTGCGGTGCGTGCTGGACGAGTACGAGGAGGTGGGCGGCGCCGGGGTGCCGGTGCCCGCCACGTACTCGCCGGATCTCGGTTTCGCGCGGACGGATCCGGGGGTGGAGGCGGTGGTACGGGCGGCGGTGGGCCGGCTGGTGGCCGGCGGGGTCGTAAGGCTCGACCAAGCCACCGCGGCACGTGTCGAACTGCTCGACCCGCGCGAGGCGTGGCTGGCCGTACGCGGCGGCGCGGGCGCGGGCGCGGGCTTTGACGCTCGGGGCGCCCGGAACGCCCGGGAGACGCGGGAGACGCGGGAGACGCGGGAGACGCGGGAGACGCGGGAGGAGAACGACCGGCGGCTCGACGCGTACTTCGCGCGTACGCCGCTGCTGCTCACCCCGGTGACGCCGAACCGCCCGCACGGCCACGAGGGACCGGGCGTCGACGTCTACTCGACGGAGCTGACCTGGGCGTTCAACCTGAGCGGCCATCCGGCGGCGAGCCTGCCCGCCGGTTTCACGCCGGACGGCTGCCCGGTGGGACTCCAACTGGTGGCGGCGCGCGGGAAGGACGTCTGGCTCCTCGAAATCGCCCGTGCCGCCGAGCGGGCTCTGCCTGTCGTGCGCCCATGACGACTCCCTCTCCCGCCGCTGCCGGGCGCCCCGCGTACGAACTCGCCCAGGTGAACATCGCCCGCCTCAAGCACCCTTTGGACTCAGCCGAGTTGAAGGACTTCGTGAACGCGCTCGACCCGGTGAACGCGGTCGCAGAAGGGTCCGACGGTTTCGTCTGGAGACTCCAGAGCGACACGGGCAACGCGACCGGCGTACCGGTCTTCGGCGACGCGTGGCTGATCGTGAACCTGTCGGTGTGGCGGAACACGGACGCGCTGACGGCCTTCATGTACCAGGGCCGGCATCGCAAACTGCTCGCCCGGCGCTTCGAGTGGTTCGAGCGCGTATAAGAGGCGATGACCGCGCTGTGGTGGGTGGAGGCGGGTGTCCGGCCGACGACGCGGGACGCGGAGTCGCGGCTGCTGTATCTGCGCCAACACGGCCCGACGGCACACGCGTTCACGCTGCGACAGAGCTTCGCGCCGAGTGCGTGAGTGCGTGAGTGAGATGCAAACGGCGCGTCGGCTGTTTCCCTTGCCCCTCATCCATTATGGACCACCAGGGGGCGGGATTCCTTCCTCCTGGTGGATGATCTTGAGGCTCCGCGCCGCCCCTACGGTTGAGCCATGCCTCTTCACATTCATGACCACGGCGGCGAAGGTCCGCCACTGCTCCTGCTGCACGGCGCGGGGCGCTCGCTCGCCGACTGGGACGCCGCCGCACCGCTCCTCACTCCGCACCACCGGGTACTCGCGGCCGATCTCCCGGCGCACGGCCGCTCCGATGCCGAAGCCCCCTGGTCGTTCGAATCGACGGTCACCGCGATCGAGAACGCGCTGCGCGCCCACGACGCCCCGCACGCGATCCTGGTCGGCCACTCACTGGGCGGGATGGTCGCCGTGCGGTACGCCGACGAGCACCCCGGTGTGACGCCGGGCGTGGTGAACCTCGACGGCCTGTGGTGGGGCGCGCCGGACGACTACGCGGGCGAGGACCGCGAGAGCCGGCTGCGCCTGGGCGAGACGATGCGGGCGACGGCCGGCCAGGTGGCGCCGCCCGAGTACATCGAACAACAGGTCGCGTACGCGGGCCAGTTCGGCATCCCGCCCGCACGGGCGGAGGCGGCGGCACGGGGCGCGGCACGCCAACTGGCGGACGGCAGCTGGCAGACGCTCCCGGAACGCGGGCGGTGGCTGGAGCTGCTCGACGCGCTGGACGCGCTGGAGCTGCTTCCGGCGATGCGCCGGCTGGCCTGCCCGCTGCTCGTGGTCAGGGCGCGCCGGGAGCAGCCGCCGATGCCGGGGATGGAGTGGTTCGAGAAGCTGATCGAGACTCATACGGGGCGGATGGACCGGGAGTTGGCGTCGCTGGTGAAGGAACGCCCGACGGCAGCGACGGCGGACCTGGACGCGACGCACGCGATGCTGCTGGAGGAGCCGGAGGCGGTGGCGGAGCGCGTACTGGAGTTCACGCGGAGGGGCGCGGGGACGCCGTAGCGCCGGGGCCGGGGGCCGGGGTCTCCGTCGGCGACCCCGGCTGCCACACGCCGCTGGACATCGAGCCAACAAGTGGCGCCGGGGGATTGACGAGACCTGCTGACAGGAAGTCTTATAAGGGAATCGAGAACCGTACCCCCGGTAACCCCAGCCACGAGGTGCTCTCAGCCATGACAGCAGCGCACGAACGCGAAGTGACAGCCACGCGCACGCGTGAGGACGACGAAGAGCGCGAGATCCAGCTCCTCCGCGACGCGCTGGGCCCGCTCCGCGACCGCGAACAGGTCGCGCGACGCCTCCTCGAAGCCTCGGCGAAGCACTCCTTCGACCCGGACAAGGACCTCGACTGGGACGCCCCGGCGGAGGACGGCAAGTGGTACTGGCCGCCGGAGCTCGTCTCCCTCTACGACACCCCGCTGTGGCGGAAGATGTCCGAGGAACAGCGGATGGACCTGGCACGCCACGAGGCCGCTTCGCTCGCCTCGCTCGGCATCTGGTTCGAGATCATCCTGATGCAACTGCTGGTCAGGCACATCTACGACAAGTCGGTGACCAGCGATCACGTCCGCTACGCGCTCACCGAGATCGCGGACGAGTGCCGCCACTCGATGATGTTCGCGAAGATGATCCAGAAGGGCGGCGCCCCGGCGTACCCCGTCCCCCGCGTCCACCACAACGTCGCGCGCCTGCTGAAGACGGTCTCCACGACCCCGGGCTCCTTCGCCGCGACGCTCCTGGGCGAGGAGATCCTGGACTGGATGCAGCGCCTGACGTTCCCGGACGAGCGCGTCCAGACGCTGGTACGCGGCGTGACCCGCATCCACGTGGTGGAGGAGGCCCGCCATGTCCGTTACGCCCGCGAGGAGTTGCGCCGCCAGATGGTCACGTCCCCCCGCTGGGAACAGGAACTGACCCGCCTCACCGCCGGCCAGGCGGCACGCGTCTTCTCGGTCTGCTTCGTCAACCCCCAGGTCTACGACAACGTCGGCCTCAACCGCCACGAAGCCCTCACCCAGGTCCGCACGAGCCCCCATCGCCGAGAGGTGATGCAGTCGGGCGCGAAGCGCCTGACGGACTTCCTGGACGACATCGGGGTGCTGCGGGGGACGGGGCGACGGCTGTGGAAGGCGTCCGGGCTGTTGGCGTGAGGGGTGGGGTGGTTGTGCGGAGACTGCCACACTGCCCGCCGCCTTCAGGCGAGGAGCCGCCACGCGGGTGCCGGGTTCGGGGGCGACCTCTCGTTGGCGGTTGAACCCCGAGGCCGAACACCCAGCACGCACAGCGCAATTGGCGGCGGCGCATGGTGGTGCACGGGGTCGCTGACCAGGCAATGACGCGACGGTGCCCTGAACTGGCCTGGGACCTGCCAGACTGATGCTGTGTCGGGCAGTCGCTCTCCTAAAGAGACGGCAAAGCCCTCCGAAAACCGCAGGTCGCGAAGAGTCTTCCCCGCGCAGGCGGGGGTGTTCCGCCCCCTGCCAGTTCCAGCCTCGGTTCTCCTGCGTCTTCCCCGCGCAGGCGGGGGTGTTCCGCCATCTACTCTCATTCGCTCCGTAGCGGAGTCGTCTTCCCCGCGCAGGCGGGGGTGTTCCGGGCCAGACCGAACTGGAGCTGTCCGCCGCGTAGTCTTCCCCGCGCAGGCGGGGGTGTTCCGTGGCCGGAGCCCACGGACTCGGTGGCTCCCCGGTCTTCCCCGCGCAGGCGGGGGTGTTCCGCGGTATCCCCGTGTCCCGGATGGCCTGCACCTGTCTTCCCCGCGCAGGCGGGGGTGTTCCGGGACCATTCTGCCTGCGCAATCGGGGGTCGCTGTCTTCCCCGCGCAGGCGGGGGTGTTCCGTCGTACCCGGCGACGCTGCGTCGGCGGGCGGTGTCTTCCCCGCGCAGGCGGGGGTGTTCCGCTGATGGCCGCTCAGCGGGAGCACAACAGCGCGTCTTCCCCGCGCAGGCGGGGGTGTTCCGCTGATGGCCGCTCAGCGGGAGCACAACAGCGCGTCTTCCCCGCGCAGGCGGGGGTGTTCCGGCCGGATTCCAGTCCGTGCCTCCCAGTACCCGGTCTTCCCCGCGCAGGCGGGGGTGTTCCGAGACAGCAGTGGTACTGGGTCTGCTGCTGCTGGTCTTCCCCGCGCAGGCGGGGGTGTTCCGGCCACGTGAGCACTGCAACGTCCATCCATGTCGTCTTCCCCGCGCAGGCGGGGGTGTTCCGCTGGCGTACATCTTCACGCCGCTCAGACCGAAGTCTTCCCCGCGCAGGCGGGGGTGTTCCGGCCGGCCACGGTCAGGCTGAGGGGGCAGCAGCGTCTTCCCCGCGCAGGCGGGGGTGTTCCGGCGTCGATCAGTGCGGCGGCGTGCGACGGGGGGTCTTCCCCGCGCAGGCGGGGGTGTTCCGACAGGGAAGCTCTCCAGGACCGTGGACCTCTCGTCTTCCCCGCGCAGGCGGGGGTGTTCCATAACGGTCATACAGCCCGGTAAACGCGACTGCGTCTTCCCCGCGCAGGCGGGGGTGTTCCGGTCGCGGAGGCGCACGGCATCGGCGGTGTCCGGTCTTCCCCGCGCAGGCGGGGGTGTTCCGCTGGCAAAGCTCCTGTTCGGCGACCTGCTGCTGTCTTCCCCGCGCAGGCGGGGGTGTTCCGCTACCGGTCAACGCATTGACCAGTCAAGCCGTGTCTTCCCCGCGCAGGCGGGGGTGTTCCGTGGTCCACCCAGTGGAGGGGTTTCGTTTGGTCGTCTTCCCCGCGCAGGCGGGGGTGTTCCGATCCAGAACTCGTTCGGGTCGTCCGTGCCGTCGTCTTCCCCGCGCAGGCGGGGGTGTTCCGCCGGGGTCGTCGGCGCGGACGATCTGCGCGACGTCTTCCCCGCGCAGGCGGGGGTGTTCCGGTACTCCGGGGCGACTGGCATACGGCCAGCCTGTCTTCCCCGCGCAGGCGGGGGTGTTCCGTCCGCCCGCTCACGGAGAACGGTGGCGCGGGCGTCTTCCCCGCGCAGGCGGGGGTGTTCCGACAGCCGGCGGATTGGTGTAGCCCCAGGAACCGTCTTCCCCGCGCAGGCGGGGGTGTTCCGTGACATGGCCAGGCAGACCGAGTCTCATGTGAGTCTTCCCCGCGCAGGCGGGGGTGTTCCGCGTGAGCATTCTCAAGGTTGGTAACCGTGTGGGTCTTCCCCGCGCAGGCGGGGGTGTTCCGCGTGTAGATGGAATTGGACTCCAGACCTGAATGTCTTCCCCGCGCAGGCGGGGGTGTTCCGCCGTTGGACGACCGCACGCAGCAGTGGGTCGAGTCTTCCCCGCGCAGGCGGGGGTGTTCCGTTCCGGTGCGACGGCGGCATGCGCGACCGCATGTCTTCCCCGCGCAGGCGGGGGTGTTCCGTCGACACCGTGGCCCGGCCACCCGTCCGCCGAGTCTTCCCCGCGCAGGCGGGGGTGTTCCAGGTCGAACAGCTCGGCACAGTGCTGGCACGCCGTCTTCCCCGCGCAGGCGGGGGTGTTCCGGTCGTCAAGTGCACCGATGTCGTCGCTCCGGTGTCTTCCCCGCGCAGGCGGGGGTGTTCCGGGCTCGGGGTCTTGGACATCTCAACTCGTATGGTCTTCCCCGCGCAGGCGGGGGTGTTCCGCAGCCGGACCCGTACGAGGATGAGTCCGCCGAGTCTTCCCCGCGCAGGCGGGGGTGTTCCGCTGTGGCGCAAGGCCCCCAGCGGCATGAAGGAGTCTTCCCCGCGCAGGCGGGGGTGTTCCGGCATTGGCGAGGTCGACAAGAGCATGCTGAGCGTCTTCCCCGCGCAGGCGGGGGTGTTCCCGCGGCTGTCAGCGCTGCTGCGTATGCGAGTCTGTCTTCCCCGCGCAGGCGGGGGTGTTCCGAGCTCGGCAGGCTCCAGGGCCAGGTACTCGGTGTCTTCCCCGCGCAGGCGGGGGTGTTCCGTGCCATGGTCCGTCCTCTCTTTGAGACCGAGTGTCTTCCCCGCGCAGGCGGGGGTGTTCCGGCGTCGATCAGTGCGGCGGCGTGCGACGGGGGGTCTTCCCCGCGCAGGCGGGGGTGTTCCGCGGCCGGGATCTTCTGGGTGGAGGAGCGGCAGGTCTTCCCCGCGCAGGCGGGGGTGTTCCGTTGCGGTGGTCGACGCTCGCGCCGTACGCCGCGTCTTCCCCGCGCAGGCGGGGGTGTTCCGGCGTGGTCCAACTGATGGCTGAGTGGGGCGTGGTCTTCCCCGCGCAGGCGGGGGTGTTCCGCCTGCGGCTCGACCGCGTGTGTGCTGTCCGGTGTCTTCCCCGCGCAGGCGGGGGTGTTCCGGTAGTCGTGCCGGACTTCCAGGTGCACTCTGTGTCTTCCCCGCGCAGGCGGGGGTGTTCCGGATCACCCCATGAGCCAGAACCCCGCCCGGCAGTCTTCCCCGCGCAGGCGGAGGTGTTCCTCGCATGTGGCACAACAGCGAACGTGCGAACACGTCTTCCCCGCGCAGGCGGAGGTGTTCCGGTCAACGCGATCCGGCGCGTGCCCGGCGCGTCGTCTTCCCTGCGCAGGCGGGGGTGTTCCGTGGCCCGCTACGAAGAGCGCATGCACCTCTTCGTTGTTCCCGCGCAAGCGGGGGTGTTCCGGCCCCGGGGGCGATCAGCACAGCAGCGCGCACGTTGTTCCCGCGCAAGCGGGGGTGTTCCGCACCTGGGCCGGGCGATGCTCGGCTGGGTGGAGTTGTTCCCGCGCAAGCGGGGGTGTTCCGCGAGCCGCAGACATGGGTGTGGCCATGGGGCAGCCTTCCCCGCGCAGGCGTGGGTGTTCCGCGTTCTATGCGTGTATCACGCATATGGCTGAAGGCCCCGGCCAGCAGCGCCGGAGCACCTGCCGGTTGGGGCGTATGGCCCTCGCCCGTGCGCGCCGCCGCGCCACGGGCGAGGGTGTCACTGCCGTACGTACTGGCGTACGGGGTTCTCGTGGGCGCCGAGGTGCATCGCGAGCAGGCGCTCGATACTCGTGGGCGCCGAGGTGCATCGCGAGCAGGCGCTCGATACACGACCGGCAGGCATCGAGTGGCGTCTCGCCCTCCGGTCCGGTGATCTCTCCGATACGGGTGACCTGGAGTCCTGCGCGGTCGCAGCGGAAGCAATCGCCCAGCTCGTACACGACTGCTGGGTCGGTCACCGCGTCGGGCCGCCGAGCGCACGGGAGTTCATGAGACGGGCGGCGGTGGCCCCGCCGGGGATCCGTCGCTGTGGAGCAGTCCGCCCCAGGCGCCCGCGGGGTGCTGGTCCAAGGGCAGCAGGTTCTGGCGCCGGAGACAGGGCGGGCACGCGTAGATGATCCAGCCCGGTCCGGAGGCCGAGTGGAACAGCCCGACCGCGACCAGCTCCTCGGCGCCGGATTGGCACCAGGTGCAGGTGTCCTGACGGAATTGCCAGCGGATCGGTTCCTCGCCACCGAGGTCTTCGGGAGTGATCGGGTCGCCCCGGAACAGCGGGACCACGCGGCGCTGAGTACGTGCGGCCCGCTCCGCCGCGCGCAGCTCGTCGCCCCTCCCGCACCGCTCATGCGCGTTGCACGCGGCACAGGCGGCCGTGTGATCGAGAAGCGCGCAATACGCCATGTCGCCGCCCCAGCTTCCGCTCACTGTCTCGATTTCGGCGGTGAGTGCGGTGAGGAGCGCCTGGGCGTTGGTCAGGTAGCACGTCGGTGTGAGCGGCACGGCCCACCGCAGGCGGTAGGCGGGTTTGCCTTCTCCCGGTGGCGGGACGGCGACGTACGACGCTGCGCCGAGGACGCTCACGTGCTGCGGCGAGAGGTCCCACGTGTCCGCCGTGCCGGGGTGTACGAGCCAGTACAGCGTGGCGGCGTGAGTGTCCTCGATGACGGCGCCGGTCGTAGTACCGAGGCGGCTGATCACGCCTGGCCCGTATCGGGCCGGGACGCGTACGGCGTCCCAGACGTTCCCGGCCGCCACGAGTTCGATCGTCGTGGTGGGCGGTGTCCAGGGAGTCACGGTCTTCATCCGGTCACCGCCAGGCGCTCCGCGTGGGTGCACAGCGCCACGACGGAGCGGGCAAGGAGCGTGGCATGCCGCAGAGGGCCGAGCGAGCCGGGGCCGGCCGACAGCCTGCGCCGGGCCTCGCCGAGACCTGCCTCGGCGCGGGGGTCGTCGCACCCGTCCAGCTCGGAGATCAGCAGGTTCAGATGACCGCGCAACTGGAGGATGAGCAGATCGAGTTCCGCGCCGGGCGGGTCGGCCGCCGGGCCGAGGAGCCGCTGCACGGCCTCGCGCATCGTGGCGATGTCCAGCGGATCGCCCGCGTGCGTGTGCTGTGCGGCGTGGGGTCGGCAGCCGTGAGGGAACCAGTGGCCGCCCTCGGCGCTCGGCCGCTCTCCCAGGTCGACCGCGGTCTCAGCGGTGAGCGGGGGTTCGGCGGCGTCCCAGACGCACACGGCACCGCGCGCCTGGTCGTCGGTCAGGGTGTCCAGCGGGGGGAGCGCGTGCAGTGCGACGGCCTCGCCCGTGATGTCGTGAAGGGTGCCGGTCACCGGGGTTGCACCTGGCCCTGACTGCGGTCACTCACGGGCTTCTCCAGGGGTCTGCGGGGTGTGAGCCCGGCCAAGCCCGAGCGGGCATTCCACCCATACGGTGGGGGCTCAGGAGGAAGTCCATCCCTGAACCAGCCTGTAGACCAGGCGAAGATGCCCTGCTAGAGAGAACGTGACCCCGGTGATTTTTACCTTCGGACTGCCGTAGTTGAGGCGCCGGGGGTACCTTGCGGATGTGGCGAAGAACGAAGCACTGGCCGCAGCCATGGCTGATCTGGCACTCTCTCAAACGGAGTTAGCCCGCAGACTCAATGCCGAGAACGAAGCGCTGACAGGGCGCGAAGGGCGCCTGACGGACCGGGATGTGCGGCGGTACCTCGACGGCGGCACCCAGTGGCCTCATGCGAGGCAACGTCTCTGCCTTGAGAAAGTACTTGGGCGATCGGCCACCGAGTTGGGATTCAGCCGGGGCGAGACCGGTCAAGCGCGCCCCCGGTCCAACACTGCCGCCAGCGGTCCTTCACCAGCCAGCGCTCCGCCACTCACTCGACTCGGTATGAGTGACGTATACCGTTTCCACCATGAGTATGTGCGGATCCTCCAGGATGACTGGAAAGTCGGGGGCGCGAGGCAGGTGGAGAACGATGCTGTCGAGCTTTCCATGCGCATCCAGTCCACCCTTTCCTCGGGAACGGCCTCGACCCGAGTGCGACAGGCGCTGTACTCCCTTGCTTCCGACGTAATCAGCGCTGCTGCTTTCGCCGCTATTGACGCCAAGGTTCGCACCCGTGCCCGGAGACACCTGGACAGAGCGATCACATTGGCGGGTTTGTCCGGAGACTCCGAGACGCAATACCACGTCTGGAACCACTTGGCGATGGCGGCCGGACAACGAGAAGACCATGTTGAAGGTGTGGCTGCTGCCGAGACCATGAAAGGGCTTTGGGTCGCCCGTCGTGATCCTTTGTACGCTTCTCTTGCCCATATGCGCATTGCAAAGGAGTTGGCCCGGAGTTTTCGGCGTAGTGAAGCCCTCCGAGCCCTCGCCGCGGCCGAGAGATCCTTTTGCAGAGCTGGCGATGAAAAGCGGTCGGCCTGGATCGATTTCTACGATCACAGCGAGCTGGACGGACTCTCGGCCAGCATCTGGTTCTGTGTGGGTGATTTCGGGAAGGCCGAGTACTTCTTTCATCGAACGCTCTCAGGGATTCGTCCCGAACTCGTTCGCAACGTGTCCCTGTACACGGCACACCTCGCGCTGGCCCAAGCACGTCAGGGGGAGCTGGAGTTGGCGTGTGCCACAAGCCAGGACGCGCTCGGCCTACTTGCCGGGTCGGGCTCGAAGCGCACCATCGACACCCTCGGCAGGGTGTGGACTGTGGTTGCCTCGGCGGGGTCCAGGGCGCCTGAAGTTACTTCATGGCTCGAAAGGTCGCGGCAATGGAAGTGAAATTCTACGGACAGCAGGATGCAAAGGGTATCCGGACGATGCTTCTGGACATCCACGATGCGGCCTACGAGGGGTCGACAGGTTCCTTTGATTCCAGAGAGCGTTTCGCTGAATTCGTGGATGGCTGGAGCAGCCGGGACGGCTGGGTCTGCCTCATCGGCTTTGACAAGGGTGAACCAGTGGGCTACCTATACGGAGCCCCTTTCAGCCCCGGTGGCTGGTGGAGGGGCTCGGACCGACCTGAGTTTCTGGGCGCAGAGGATCGAGCCTTCGCACTGTCTGAACTGATGGTGCTACCTCGGTGGCGAAAGACGGGCGCCTCTTTGAGGCTCCACGAGGCCCTGTTGGCAAGCAGGACCGAAGAGGCGGTGACGTTGTTTGTCGACCTTTCGCATCCCAAAGTGGTGGCACTCTATGAATCATGGGGATACGAGAAAGTTGACGAGTCCAAACCCTACGAAGATTCCCCCGTATTCGCCGTAATGTTGAGGCTTCTCAAACCCGAGCGTAGCAATCGGGCATGACGAAGGCGCCCCTGTCTGGCCTTCGGGCAGGGGGCGCGTTTTCCCCGCGCAGGCGGGGGTGTTCCGTCCGGATCGTCCTTCCACGGCAGGAAGAAGCGGCTTTCCCCGCGCAGGCGGGGTCGTCCGCAGCCCCCTCAGCCAGCCTCCCCCACCACCCCGTCTCCCGTCCCGTCAGCGCCCGCCAGTTCCGCCTGGGGGCGGAAAGCCATCAGTGTCAGGCCGTCGAAGTCCACAGGGGTGCGGCGGCGGGCGCCCGCTGTTTGGAGGGTGAAGCCCTGTTCGGTGGGGGACGGGTGGATCAGGACCGCCGCTCCCGGGCCGATGGATGCCGCGACCACCGACCAGAGTTCTTCGCGGACCCGTGCCGACAACGTACCCACGTACACGCCCGGTGTCGGTTCGATCATCCAGCGGGTGAGGGCTCCGCGGACGTGGGCCGGTAGGGCCGTTGTGGTGAGGACCGTCATCGAGGGCATGGGGTCTCCGGTACGTCAGGGGTGTTCCGCGTGTCAGTCGTCACCAGGCGCCTCCTGGGCGTAGTTGACACCTGCGGGGACCGAACCGGCCACGGGATCCCAGAGGTTGACGATCTCCACGCTGTGGCCCTCCGGCAGGGGCTCGGCCTCCTCCGGGGCGAGGAGGGACTGGACGTCGGCGACGATCCTCGGGAGGAGTTTGAACAGCCGTAGCCGTTCGCGGAATCGGCGGCGCGCGTCGGCCTCGGGCCGTGGGGAGTCGTTCAGTGAGAACGCCAGCGGCACCGTGATCTCGGCCTTGTAGAGATCGGCGATGTCGTACACGAACGCGTGCTGCGTGCCTTGGTGTACGAAGCCGAGCGCGGGCGAGCAGCCGAGGGCCACCAAGGCCGAGTGGACGATTCCGTACAGGCAGGTGTTGGCTGAGGACAGGGCGAGGTTGACGGGGTCCTGGGTGTCCCAGGAGTCGGGGTCGTACGCGCGGCGGAAGCGACCGATCCGGTGTTGCTGGGCGAGGAGTTTGTACAGCGCCTTCATACGCTGGCCTTCGAGGCCGCGTAGCTGCTCAAGGGTGGTTCTCGCCGGGACGGTGACCTCGAACCGGGACGTGTACATCCGCCGCGCGACGGAGAGCCGGCGCTCCGGATCGCTCCACTGGCGGACCTGGTGTTCCAGCCAGCGCGTGGTGAGCGACTGCGGCACCGTGCCCGAGTAGCACCGCACGCCTCCCGAGCCGGTACAGATCACCGTTGTGCCATGCCGGGCGAATGTCGCCAACGCGGGCTGTGTGATGGACGTTCCGGGGCCGAGGAGTACGCAACTCAGCGAGGATGTCGGCAGATAGACGCGCGTGATGTCACCTTCCGCGCTCGTGGTCTCGGCGCAGACGCCGGTGTCGTCCTGGACCACGCGTACGACATCGACGTAGAGGAAGGACAACGAGTCACCGATACGGGGCAGCATGGCGAGCGTCGGCTTGGCGATACGCCGCCGTGCGTCGGTCGTACGAGGGGGCGTGGGCATCGTCGGTGTCAGTCTCCTCGTCCGGCGGGGGCGATGCTGAGCAGGCCGCAGCCGTAGGACTTGCTGCGTCCAATGCCGTTGAGCAGGGCCGAGCGGAGCGCCACCGGGTCGTTCACCGTCGCGGTGCCCTCGAAGAGGGTGACGGCCCGGTCCACGCGGAGCCGCGTCGCGGCGGTGTTCGTGGGTGGTTCGTGCCAGGTGGTGGCGGCGTCGGCGGAGCGTGAGGTCAACGTGCGGAGGTCGAGGCCCGCGGCCTGCGCGCGGTCTTGCCACCACTGGTCGGCCTCGGGGCCGTGGAGCGGCAGGGCCTGCTTCCAACGGCCGGCCTTGCTGTTGGGTCCGCAGCGTCGTACGGCGTTGCCGGCGAGCCGGTAGCGGACGGGCAGGCCGGCGCGGAGCGCCGCCAACAGCGCTTCCATGGAGCGCACTTGGGCGCGGGCGTAGTTGTCCGGCAGCCGGTCGGTCGCGGGGCGCAGGGCGGTCTGGACGAGGACGACCGGCGAACCCGTACCGTCGGCCTCCAGGCGGAAGAGGACCCCGGCACGTGATCGTGGGCTGTCGCCGAGTCCGTCGGGGACGAGCCTCATGACGGTGCGATGCAGGTCGGAGAGGCTGCGCAGGTCGCGCTGGACCGTGCGGTCGCGCGGGTTCAGCAGGAGTTGGGTCAGCCAACCGCTCTCCCCCGTAACCGACTTCGAAGGGGTGCGCGTTGGGATCACCGGGAGACTCCTAGGTGGGGCTCGATGGCTTCGAGATACCGCAGGCCGTAACCGGCACACAAGGACGCCGGGAGATTCCGTGTGGTGCTGAAGACGGGCCGTGCGCGGTAGACGCGGTCGCGGGGGGTGAGACGGACGGGTTCGTCGTTCATCACCGTGACCGCGCCCGAGGCCGACGGCACTTTGTCGGTGCCGTCCGGGAAAGGGCGCTCGCCGACGAAGCGCACCGGCACGGTTTCGCCGTCCGGCCGGGGGCGGGCCAGCGGAAGGCCCGTAAGCGCGGCGACCGGGTCGGCGAGTCCCGTACCCAGCAGCAGCAACGCCCCCGGCGGGCAGGAGCGGCGGCCGAGGTGCGGCGGCCAGTGCGGCGCGGCGAGGGCGGTGGCGCAGCGCCGCGCGAGGTCGTCGTCGTCCGGCACTTCGGCGGCGACGGTGAAGGCGGCGTCGGAGAGGTAGTGCCGGTACGAGACGATCGTCGCCGTCTCCTGACTGCGGCGGCCTCCCTTGGCCGTCGGGACGGTGCGGTGCTGTGGATATCCGCCGCCGACGGTGTGGAAGTCGCTCATGACCGTGCCGGGCCGGTCGACCCGTACGGTGAAGCGGATCGCGGTGAGACGGCGGAACAGTGCCTCCTTGTCCGAACCATCCGAACCATCCGTAACGGCCTGGGCGCGTGGAATGCCCAGGGCCGAGGCGAGCAGCCCGATCAGTCCGGAGCGGGTGGGTTGCGCGGCGGTGTCGCGCAGGGTGAACGCGCTGTGCTCGCCCCACGCCTGCAGGGGAGCGGCGAGGTGCAGGACGAAGCCGCAGCCGCTCACGACGCGTCCACCTTCGACTCTGCGTGCCCGTGCCCGAGCCCGCTGAGCGGGAAGGCGATCTGTACGGCCTCGGCGACGAGTTGCGGGTACGAATCGGCCTGTGCGCCCAGCCCGGCCAACGGCTTCTCGTCCAGGCCGGCATGGGCCGCGTACGGAGGCTTGTCACCCCCGAGCAGCCTGTTGATACGGGAGGCGTACGAGCTGAGCGCCTCCCTGGACCCCATGGACCAGCCGTTGCCGTCGGCCCGTACCGGCTGCTCGAAGGCTGCCGCGAGGGAGAGTGGTCGGTCGCCACGGACCGAGATGTGGACCAGGTCGGGGCGGCTGTGCGGCGCCGTGGAGGTCTTCTTCGCGGACGGCACGGTGTCGAGGAACGCGCCGACGAAGGCCGTAGCGAGGTCGCGCATCGTATCGACGTCGGTGGCGTCGGCGACATCGGTGGCATCGGTGGCATCGGCAGGGTCGGTCAGGGATGCCACGTTCCGAGCGAGATCGCGCAGATCGAGCGTGGCATAGCGGTAGAACACACCACTGCTGAACTCACCCGTGTTCATATGCGCGCTGCCCGCGTCCTCGGCCCACTGGTTCACGTCGTCGACGGCCGTGAAGAAGTCGGCCTGGACGGACGTCGCGTGAGTGGTGAAGGCATGGGCCACCTGCACCGCGCCGTCGACGCCCGCGCCCGGGATCTCCGCCAGCATGCGGCCGAAGAGGGCGATGGATCCATTGCGCGAGCGGAGAACCTCGTGGATCTTCTCCTTCGGCAGGAGCGCCTTCTTCGCGACGGCCTTGCCGAGCGCCGCGGTCAGCTCTTCCCGGTGGGTCTCGGCGATGTCGGCGAGCGTGGACGCGGCGCTCTCCGGCAGGAAGAGCAGCGATGCCGTGCTGCGGTCGCCCTTCTCCAGGGCGAGTTTGGTCTCCGTGGACCGGATGACCTGCGCGCCGGCGAGTGCTGCCAGCTCCTCCGGCCATTCGCGGCGCAGGAGTTCGCGGACGACCTGCTCGGGGAGGCGTCGGGTACGCAACGCCTTCTCGCCGATCGACTCTTCCACGGCGAGGCGGACGGGACGCTTCCACGCCTGGCTGGAGACGCGGGTACGGGTGGTGCCACCGAAGGTGAGGGTCTTGGGCGAGCCCAGATCATCGCGGTTGACGTTGCTGTAGGGCAGTGTCTGAAGGACGTGGACGTCCAGGAATCGGGGTACGGCGGCAGGCATGGCGAAGATCCTTTGCGAGCGGGGTGTGCGTGCGTATTCGGCTGTCGGTCGATCTGTGGGCGTACTGGATCCGGGGCGGCTATTCGTCGGAGGCAGCAGCGGATTCGGACTCCGGCTCCGACTCTGGCCCGGACTACGCGTCGGCCTCCCGTCGACGCTGGGTCCGGTAGAAGGCCTGGAGCCACCGGGTCGTGACCTCGCTCTGCCGGTGGTGCCAGCCGATCAGGTCCCCGAGCAGGCAGGCGTAGTCCGGCGCGACTCCGGCCGAACCCAGTTGACGGCAGAGTCCGGGCAGCATCCGGTGCACCCCGTCGAGGTCCTGACGGACCACCAGATGCAGCCGCGCCTCCGCGGTCGACACCCGGGTGTCTCCCGCCTTGCGGCGGTCGACGGTGAGCGCGAGGCTCTCGCCCAGGCTGGTGCCGGAGGCGTGGAAGCCGGAGACGGCGGGCTTGGCCGTCCCGGCGACGGGTGCGCCGGCCTCGGCTTCCGTCACGTCCTGCGGATCCGCCTCGGGCTCATCTCGCAGTGCCCTCGGACGGGCCGCGACGAGCGCGGCCACCGCGTAGTACGCCCTGATCTCGTGCTGCCTGCTCGGCGTCCCGTCCGCCTCCGGCACGAATGCCCGCCGCAGCAGCGTCGCGTGCATACGGGCGGGGACTTCCTCGACCGGCTTTCCCAATCCGCTCCGCAGCGCGGCCTGGTCGCCCGGCGACTTCCCGCACAGCTTGACGACCCAGGCCACGTACGCGTCATACGTGGCAATCCGCCGGTACCTGGAAGGAGTTGAGCCAGAAGTCGTCGCGGGGACGTTCATCGTCCTACCTCGCTCTTCAGTCCGGGTGTCGCCGCACGATCCGTACGGAGAAGGCTTCGTACGAGGCCACGCGCGCCTTCGCACGCCTTGGCCCCACGGGGGGTGGCGGCGACCTGTGCGGTCACCGCGTCGTACTCGACGAGTGCGAGGCGGCCGAACGAGCGAAGGCTGTCGGTGAAGTCCCGCGCCTCCAGGGCCGACCAGAACAACTGCTCCGCCTTCGGCCAGTACCCACCGAGCGCGAGCGCCGGCCAGGGGCCGCCACGCTTCCGCCGGTCCTTGGCCGTCCCGCCGGGTTTCTCGCCCTCGAAGGGTGTGGTGTAGGCGCGCCACGCGTTCTGGAGCGCGGACTCCAGTCGGTACGCGGCCTTTTCCGCCGACTCCCGGCCCTCCCGGATGTCGAGCCTGATGTCGTTGTCCGCGGCGTAGGCGGGGTTGAGCAGGTTGAACAACGGGGGCGTGGCCGCGGTGAAGTACGTCCTGTCGCGGGTCTGGCCGTCCTGATCGAAGCCGAGCGCGTGCACCCGTAGGGAATCGGCGACCGGCCGGGGCAACTGGCTGTTGAGATCCGTCAGAATCCGTGGCCGGTGGCCGCCCTCACCGCCCCGGTTCTCGTTGACGAGCGCGTCCAGGTCCCGCCACAGTGCGCGGTTCGCGTCGGCTTCGCGCGGGCGTCTGGTGCCGTCCTTGCCCTCGTCCCAGAGGACGTACGGATCCTCGTACGGCGGCCGGTTGGCGCGAATGGCCCAGGTGATCGTCGCGTCCACGACGGTCCGGCCGTCGGCGCCCGGGGTGAGCAGCACCGCGTGCCGGTACTGCTCGGTGAGCGCCGACAGCGGCCCCGCCGGAGCGGGCGGCGGCGCCAAGGGGTTGGGCAACTCGTCGCGCTCCCAGGGGCATTGGTCCGCCGCTCGGCCCCGTTCCGCACGCCCGTCCTCGAACGTGCCCGGTCCCGGCAGACCGAGCAGGAGCGTTTCGTAGAGGGAGCGTCCCACCGGGTGGTACGACAGCACCTTCCGCAGCGGCCCCGCGTACGCGTTGCCGAATCGCTGCCCCGCGACCGTGCGCGGTGTGCACTGGCCGGAGGGTCCGTAGTAGAGCTGCGCGAGGAGATGAAGGGCCGCGTCGCCGGAAGCGAGCGGGATCTGCTCGTCGTCGGTGAAGTGCCCGAACCAGACCTGGTTGTTGCCCGCAGGCCGGGCCATGACCAGCTTGTTGACGCCCGATCCGCCGGGGCACTCGGCCCGCAGCCGTGGGTCCTGGAGCCATGGCCGGTCCGGGTCGTGGAGCCGGAAGCGGGTGGCGTACCGGGTGAAGTACGCCTCGACCGCAGCCGGTTCGAATCCGTCGCCGCTCCGGGCCAGCAGGCCGTAACGCCGGTTGTACCACTCGCGCCCCTCGACCTCCCACAGTCCGGTGATCCGCGCGGTGATGGCGTAGAGCACCCGCAGCAGGCCGGAGGCGGCGGGCGGCAGGGCGATGGCGAGGCCGCCGATGTGGTGGGCGTCGAGGAAGAGTTCACGGAGACCGACGGTGCGCGAGCCCTCGCCGGACACCGGCACCCATTCTTCGGTGCGGAGATCAAAGTGTTCTGAACCAGGTGTGGTGGGTTTGTCGGGCATGGGGCAGCGACACCTCTGTGTTGGAGGCGGATCGAGGGACGTGGCGGTACGGATCATGTACGTGCCACGTAGGGTGGGGACTTCTCCGCGATGCGGAGGTGGTCCGACACTGGTAAGCGGTGGCGCGCTTCTGGGCACGACCCGCGATTCCCGCGCAGGCGGGGGCTTCTGCGCACGCGACCGCGACTGGATGCCGCGGCCTCGCCTCCGCCCCCGGGTGATCGGAGTGATGCTCACCGTAGTCGCGCAACAAGCGCCTCGTCCGGTGACTGCGGAGATTCCATAAGAACCTTGTAAGCGGAGCTTCTACATCAACCGCTCAGCAACCAGCCCCAGTTCGTGGTCCAAGGTCAGCCGCCGGTCCCCCAGCACCGGACCCACAGACCCCTCGGGGCCGCTCACATGGGGAAGAAGGATGATCCCGGCGAGTTTGGGTTCGTGCTGCCAGCCGGTCGGCGGCTCGTTCGCCGACGTACACGCCTTACGCCAGGGGCCGTACGCCAACGGGACGACGTAGCCGAGGAGTTCGCGCACCAGAGCCCGGGAAAAGGCCCGCCTGCCGTCCCGGCCGAAGCGATCACCTTTCATCGGGAACGGAACAGCGCACTCCTCGTCCAGCCAGCGCCCACCCTCGGCGTCGTCGAACACCGGCAGGGTAAGGACAGTGTCCGCGCCCAGCCGGGTGGCGATGATGTCTTCGTCGGCATCGCTGCTGGTCAGCACAGACAGCGAGTCGACGTCTGCGGGCTTCGGCACCATCACCAGCCCTGCCAGCGCCCGGTGCGCCATCTCGTCGGACAGCCTGTCGATGTCCTCGGCCAGCAGCTTGTCCGGGTCCTTGGAGGCGAACTCCTCGTCGTACACGCCGTCCACGAGTTCCTGTACGTCGCCGGGCACCCGCACCGGCTGTCCCCTCCGGCGCTCCAGAAGCTCCTGGGTGCGGCGCAGCAGCGAGGGCGCGTACACGTCGCCCCACGTTCGCGGCGTCCGGAACTCGTTGTCCACGACCGGCGCCAGTACGACCAGCCGGGGGCCGTGGCACCACTGCGGGCGGTACGGCGCGGTCGCCGCGTGCCGCCACACCCGGCCGGCCCGCTGCAACAGCAGGGCCATCGGAGCCAGGTCGGTGACCATCAGATCGAAGTCCATGTCCAGCGACTGTTCGATCACCTGGGTGGACACCAGGATCGTGCCTTGTGGCGGCGTCGGGCGCCGCACACCCTCCTTGCCGACGCGCCCGAACCATGACTCCGCCTCGGCCGTGATGGCGCCGCGCCGCCATCCGGGGAAGCGGGCGTGCAGGAGGCGCAGGCGGGGGCCGGCGGCCGGGCCGTGCGGCTCCCGGAAGTGCTCACGCAGTGCGGCGTACGTCTGCTGGGCCTCCCCGACGGTCGTGCAGATCACCGCGGCGCAGCCGCCGGACGCCGCGACAGGCGCCAACTCGGCTATCAGGGTGGCCAGTCGACCGTCCTCGGCCGCCGGGTCGTAGGTGTGGGTCACCGGCCGCAGGTCGATGTCCAGGGTGGTCGGCCGGTTGGTATCGATCGGCTCGCGCGGCACCGTCACCGCGCCGGTGGCGGCATCCGCGTACAGCCAGCCGGGGTACGAGGGCGAGGGCAGCTCGTACGAACCGGGCCGGCGACCCGTCCCGGTCAGATACGCCTCCACCATTCCGGTGGCCGTGCGGCCGGTCAGCGTCGCGGACAGCAGGATGACCGGGGTGCGCAGCGCGCCCAGCCAGACGAGCAGTCGCAGCAGCAGCGCGTGGGTGAACGCGTCGTACGCGTGGGCCTCGTCGATGATCACCGTCTTGCCTGACAGGCCCAGTTGGCGCAGCGCGTTGTGCCGGAGCGGGAGGACCGCCATGAGGGCTTGGTCGATGGTGCCGACGGAGAGCGGGGCGAGCAGGCCACGCCCGCGCGTACGCAGCCACCGGCCCGCCGAGACGGAAGCCCCGCACCGGGCCGGGGCGGGGTCGGTGATCAACGTGCGCGGCTCGGGGACGTACTGCTCGTTGAGGTCTGCGGCCCCGTGCAGAAGCGTCAACTGGGCTTCGCCCAACAGGTTTTCGCGGCCGAACGCGACGACCCGGCCGTAGAGCTGATCGGCCGTCGCGCGTGTCGGCAGGAGGAAGGCGACGCCCGGACACCCGGAGGCACGCCCCATCGCGGCGGCGGCACTGAGCGCGACTTCCGTCTTCCCTTCGCCTGGCGGGGCGGTGACCAGGAGAATGCCGGGTCCACCGTCGAAGGTGCCGGAAGCGGCGAGTTCGCTGTCGACACTGGTCTGGAGGGGGTGCGGGGTGGTGATCGTCGGGAAGTATCCGCGGAAGTCTCGTGCGGCGAACTGGGCACGGCCAAGGCCGGCACCGCTCAAGAGGCCCGGCGCCTCGGCGGCCGACCGTGCGGCGTGCGACCGCAGCGAGTCGACGGTCCCGAGGCCGCCCGCGTCGGCATCGTGGCGCTGCTGCCGACCGACGAAGTCGTCCTGGCTGGCGAGCCAGTCGGCCACCACGACGAGCCCGCTGACAACCACCGCGACCTCGGTGGGGAGCCGGTCGCCGCAGGGCGCCGCAGCCGGATGTCCCAGCACCTCGCGCAACGCGCTCACGTGCGCGCGTCGTTGGTCGTGCCAGCCGCCGACACCGATCTCCGGAAGGTCGCGGACCGGCCGGAAGGGGTCGCCGCTCGGATGCTCGGGATAGCGCCCGTGATGCCCGCCGAGCAGCTGCGCCACCTGCGCCACGACGAGTTCGGCCGGCCGTCGCCCATCATCACCGCCGTACCCCGATTCCACGAGCAACTCGGGCAGGACACGGGCTGTCACCACCTGGTGCCCGACCGGCTTGGCCCTGCTGTCCCGGTGCCGTCGGTGCGCGTATCGGTCCTCGGCGAGCAGCGCCGCGCACAAAGGCCGGTCGGAGGCGTGCGCCTGGAAACGGGGGTGGATCTTGCCGACGTCGTGGAGGGCGGCCCAGAACACGACCAACGACCGCGCGTCGTCCGCGGAGACCTGGAGGGCGTCAATGACGGCTCGCTGCTGCGAGGCCGCGAGGAAGCCGTCCCAGAGGGCGCCGGCGACGACGCCGGTGTCGAGGAGATGCCCGATCAGGGGGTAGGCATCGGTGAGGCCCTGGGATTTTCCCCATAAGCGACAGTCGATCATTTGTCCCTCTCCGTGACGTGTTGGCCGTGACCATCACATTGGAGCAGAGGGGTCTGACAAGCCGCGCTGTGTACGGAACTGTCGGGCGTCCCAAGGGCTGTGGAGCGCTTGGGAAACCGCAGGTGGGAAGTGATTTTCGGGTGAGCGGGGGCTTCTTTCTCCCTCAGTCCTTCGCCCGGCGGCGCACCACCAGCGTCGTTCCCGCCGCCGCCAGGGTCACCAGCGCCGCGCCCGTCGCGATCTTCGGGGTGTCCAGTTCCGAGATGCTGCCGCCCAGGCCGACGCGGGCACCCCGGGTCGGGTTCGGCGTCGGGGTCGGGGTCGTCGTCGTGCCGACCGTGAAGGTGAACGTGGAGGGGCCGCCGTCCGGGCAGGTGATGGTGATCGTGTGGGTGCCCGCGCGGGCTTCGCGGCGGACGGTGGCCGTGCCTCGGTAGGCGCCCTCCGTCGAGCCCGAGGACAGCGTGACCGAGCCCGCGAAGGCCGCGGACGAGGCCGTCACCGTGCGGGCTTCGCAGCCGCCGTTGAGGGAGATCGCGACCGAGGAGCCGGGGGTCGCCGGGCTCGGGCTGACCGTGAGGGTCGGCTGGGCGTCCGCGTGGGCCGTCGTCGCACCCGCGCCCAGGGCCAGCGAGGACAGGGCGACGGTGGCGAGGATGCGAGCAACGCGCATGGTGGAGGTCTCCGCTTCCTTGGCGCGGTGCGGGTGTGTGTCACCCGCTCGGGGAACCGGGCCGTGGCCTTCATGAAAGGCAGACACGCCGTCAAGCGGCACGCCGACGCGAGGCCCCACGTTCCGTCGAACGGCCCAGCGCGGACCGCCGAGCCCCTGGTCGCGGCGGTGGGCCGGGGAGCGGGCGGCGGGGGTGGGGGCGTACGCCGCGGGAGTGACCGGCCGTCCGGCCCGGCCGGGCGCTGCGCGACACTGGCGAGGTGAGAAGCGAAGAGACCGTCTTTGTCGGTGGGCCGCTCGACGGTCGCGTACTGCCCGTGCTGACCGGGCCGACCGGGCAGCCGCCGAAGTGGTACGAGGTGCCCGTGCCGGATGCCGGCGGCGGGGCGCCCACCGTGTTCGCGTACCGGCGTGTGCCCGCCGGGTACACCAAGCGGCTCGGGCTGCAACGCGGCTGGAAGTACGAGTACGTCCCCGAGGGGCGCGAGCGGCGCGTGCTCAAGTGGCCCTGGTCCAAGCCCGATCGCGGCTGACGCGTCGGAATTCGTGGGCCGGGTCGCGGACTCGCCGACCGGACACGGTCACATATGGTGCGGCAGGCTCGATTTGTCGGGCACCGTCTAGGATCGACCAGGCCGGAGACGACTTCCCGGCAGAGCCACCAGGGGGCATTCGCGTGATGGAACCGCTACAGCCGGACGACCCACGTCTCGTCGGGCCTTACACCGTGCTGGCGCGGTACCGGGAGTCGGCGAGTGCCGTGCAGTATCTGGCGTACGGGGCGAACGGCGCCACCGCCGTCGTCGCCGTCGCCCGGCCGGCTCTCGCCGCGCTGCCCGCCTTCCAGCGGCGCTTCCAGGCCGAGGCGCGGACCGCCGAACGGCTGGCCGGTGGCTGGGTGCAGCCGCTGCTCGACTTCCGTACGGACGCGGCGGAGACGGACACGCTCTGGACGGCGAGCGACTACGTCCCCGCGCTCACTCTCGGCGAGGCCATCGCCGTCGCCGGTCCGCTGCCCGAGCGGGCCGTACGGATACTGGGTGCCGCGCTCGCCGAGACGCTGTCGCGGGTCCACGCGACCGGAGCCGTGCTGCACGGGCTCGCTCCCGACACCGTGACCCTCGCCGTCGACGGGCCGCGCCTCACCGCCTTCGGGGCGCTGGGCGCGGCGGCGTCGGCCGAGGCGGCGGAGGGCGGGCGGCTGTCCGTACGGCTCGGGTATCTCACGCCGGAGCAGTTGGACGGCGAGGTGCCGGGGCCGCCGTCCGACATCTTCGTGCTGGGGCTGCTGCTGGCGTACGCGGCGACCGGTACGACGCCCCTCGCGGACGGGCCGCCCGACGCGGCGGCCGAGCGTATCGCGCACGGGGCGGCCGAACTCGACGGCGTGCCGGAGGAGTTGCGGCCGATCGTCGCGCGCTGTCTGGCGAAGGAGCCGGGCGAGCGGCCGACGGCCGGGGCTGTCGCGGCGGAGCTGGCGCTGGAGGGTGCGGCAGCGGCGGCGGGCGCCGTGCCCGGCGGCTGGCTGCCCAACGCCCTGTCGGCCTCAATCGCCGAACAGGCCGCCCGAGTTGATGCTCTGCACGCTCCTATGGACGCACCTGTTGACGGGCCGGATGAGGGACCGGTCGAAGGACCGGTCGAAGGACCGGTCGAAGGACCGCAGGACGCCGTGCCGGGTGCCCCGGCCGACGCGATGCCCGACACCGACGCCCGCACCACCCGTATCGGCCGGCCCCGGACCGCGTCCGGCAGTACGGGCGGGGTCGTCGACCGGCCGACCGCCGCGTTCTCGCTGCCCCGCGCCCGGCCCGAGCCGACCGCCCTCCCGCTGCCCCCGGCCGCCGCCCCGGTGCCGCAGCAGTCCCAGCCGCTCCCACCGGGACCGCCCGCGCTGCCACCGGCGGTGGCACCGGCGGTGGCACCGGCCCAGGCCCCGGCGCCCTCCGCCGCCCTGACCGCCCCCACCGGCTCCGCCTCCGGCTCGGGTCGGCTGGCCGCACTGCGGCGGGGGCCGCTCGGGCAGCCCCTCGGTCGGCGCGCGCTCATCACCGGCATCGTGGCCGGCGCAGCCGGGCTGCTGATCGGTGGCGGTGGCGTGCTCGCGCTGGCCGACGACGAGCCGTCCGACGACACCGACGGAAAGCCCGGCAACGACACCGGCAAGGGTCTGACCGGGCTGCCGCCCGAAGCCCTGTGGGCGTACGAGCACAAGGTGGCCGCCGACGACGTCCTGAACGCCGCCGTCATCGGCGGCCGGACCCTCGTCGTGACGACGAAGTCGGGCGCCACCGGGGTGGATACGCGCACCGGCAAGCGGCTCTGGCGCAACGCCGAGGCGGCCGCCCTCCACCAGGCACTGCCCGTCCCGGGCGGACTCTGCTTCGTCGCCGCAGTGACCGGCCTGCTCTGGATCTCGGCCGCCACCGGCGCGGTCAAGCACCGTGTCGACTACGCGGACGGCGTCGAGGACGTGCCCGGTCTGACGGTCGCCGGCGTCACCGGGACCAGTGACGGCCAGGTCTGGTTCACCGGATCGCACCAGGTCGGTACGGGGAAGAAGGCCACGGTCCGCACCTTCCTCTTCGCCTTCGATCTGACGACCCGTAAGGAGTTGTGGCGCTCCGCGATCTCCAACGGCCGCGCCCCGTTGACCCCCGTGTACCAGCTGATCGCCGTACGGGAGACGGACATTGTGGTGCGCCAGGACGCCAAGTCGCTGCTGCCCGCCCAGGTCAAGGCGGGCAAGGGCAAGGCGGTCTACCACTGCTTCGGCCGCGCCGACGGCAAGCTGACCTGGTCGAAGTCGTTCGGCGCGGTGCCGCCCACGGGCGGTTCGGTCGGCGACGCGAAGGGCCGGCTGTTCACGGCGGCGGCCGACCAGTTGTACGCGTACGACACCGCCGACGCCAAGCAGTTGTGGAGCAGGCCGGGCGCGCCCAGGGTGCCGGGAGAGAACTCCTTCGCCTTCGGCACCGGAACGCTCCTGGGCTCAACGCTCTACATCGCCAACCGCTACCAGGAGGTGTACGCGGTCGACCCCGAATCCGGCGCGGAGCGCTGGAAGGGCACGACCGAGGGCCCGGCCTGGAGCGGCGTCCCCCGGATCACGCTCAGCGAGAGCGGCCGGACGGTGCTGTCGGCCGACGGGCTCCAGGTGACGGCGTTCGGGGCGAAGGACGGCAAGCGGCTCTGGAAGTTCCAGAACGCCGGCCCCGCCCCCTCCCCCGCCGCCGACGGCGCGGCCGTGGCGACGCCCGCGTACCAGCCGCTGATCGCCGGGAAGACCGCGGTGATCCGGCGCGGAGGCACCTTCTACTCGCTGCCGGTCGACTGACCTCCCACCCACCCACGCGGCGCAAGCCGCCACGCCGGGGGCCGGCGCATCGGCCCGCCGGGGGTGACGGCGTGCCGCCGTATCGCCCAATTGTGCGGTAAGCACACGAGAGCCGGGCAATTGACGCCGCATCATCGCCTTGG
The DNA here is from genome assembly GCF_045040315.1 of Streptomyces sp. NBC_01508. Taxonomy (NCBI): domain Bacteria; kingdom Bacillati; phylum Actinomycetota; class Actinomycetes; order Kitasatosporales; family Streptomycetaceae; genus Streptomyces; species Streptomyces sp. NBC_01508. The sequence goes on from NZ_CP109419.1 coordinate 2,465,817, forward strand.
GGTCGGACAGGCCGTCCCGCAAACGGAGGTGATGGTGTGCCAGGCAGAGTCCTGCGGTCCGTCTGTACGGCGGCGCTCGCCGTCCTCGCGGCGGTCCCGTGCGCCGCGCCGGCCGGCGCGGAACCCGCTCCCGGCGGCGACGGCGCGCCACGCGGCGTCGCCGAACTGCTCACCGACCTGCGGAAGCTGTACCAGCAGGCCGAGGAGGCCACCGAGGCCTACAACGCCACCGAGGTGAAGCTCACCGCCCAGCAGGCCGCGGCGAAGAAGGTCGGCGCGGGTCTCACCGGCGCCCGCGAGGCGCTGGTCCGCAGCCGCGCCGAGGCGGGGCGCCTGGCCCGTCAGCAGTACCAGGGCACCTCGGAACTCTCCTCCTACGTACAGTTGTTGCTGTCCGACGATCCTCAACACGCGCTCGACCAGAAGCATCTGATGGATCGTGCGCAGAGTGACCGGCTGTCGACCGTCGCGCGGCTGACGAACAGCGAGAGGCGCGCCGACGCCCTCGCCGCGCAGTCCCGCAAGGCACTCGCCGAGCAGAAGGCGCTCGCCGCGAAGCAGCGGAAGCAGCGCGACACGGTCCGGACGAAGCTGACGGACGTGGAGAAGATGCTCGCCTCGCTCAGCACCGAGCAGATCGCCGCTGTCGCGGAGCGCGAGGACGCCGATACGGACAAGGCGCAGGACAAGCTGATCACTTCCGGCGCGCTCGGCCGGGCCGCCGACGGGACGGCGGGCCTCGGCGGGAGCGTCCGGGCGCCGTCCGCCGAGGGCGGCGAGGCGCTGGCGTACGCCGTCGAGCAGATCGGCAAGCCGTACCTGTGGGGCGCGGAGGGACCGGATTCGTACGACTGCTCGGGGCTGACCTCGCGGGCCTGGGCGCGCGCCGGGGTGAGCGTGCCCCGTACGAGCCAGGAGCAGTGGGCCGAGCTGCCGAGGGTGGAGCTGAGCGAGCTGCGCCCCGGCGATCTGGTGGTGTACTTCCCGAAGGCCACCCATGTGGCGATGTACATCGGCGACGGGAAGGTGGTGCACGCGCCGCGCCCCGGGGCTTATGTGAAGGTGTCCCCCATCGCGTCGAATCCGCTGCTTGGCGCCGTACGGCCGGATCCGGACGCCGGGCCGCTCGACGCCGAGTCGTACGTGCCGCCGGTGCTGCCGCCCGGCGCCACGGAGGGTGACGACACCGGCAACAGCTCGCAGACCGCGCCGTAGGGGCGGGGGCGCGGGAGGTGCGGGAGGCGCGCTACGAATTCCCGGGTCGGAGAGACCGCCGCGGCGTCAGGGGGTCGCGGCCCCGCCGACCTCCGCCAGATACGCGCTCGTCTTCTCGGGGTCGTAGAAGAAGTTCTCGAAGTCCGCGGGGTCGTTGAAGCCGTTCGCGAACCGGTCGGCGACCGGCTGGAGTTGGGCCGCCGCCCCGAACAACTCCATGACGTGCTCCGGCTGCGGGCCGAGCATCGTGTTCGTCCACTTGGTGGTGTGCCGCGCGCTCTCCCAGTGACGGTCGAACGTCGCCCGCATCCATGCCCCGTCGAACTCCCTCTCGCCGTGCGACACGATCGAGTCCAGGTACGAAGCGGCGCACTTGGCGGCCGAGTTGGAGCCCTGGCCGGTGACGGGGTCGTTCGCGACGACGACGTCGGCGACACCGAGGACGAGCCCGCCGCCCGGCAGCCGTCCGACCGGATGCCGCACGGTGGGCGCGTATCGGCCGACCAACGTGGCGTTCGCGTCGGTCAGTTCGACCTTGGTGGCGCGGGCGTACTCCCAGGGCGTGTAGCGCTCCATCAGCTCCAGCGTCAGCGAGAGACGGTCCGCCGGGTCCCTGATGCCCTGGAAGACGTCGAGCGGGCCGCCCGGTATGCCTTCCCAGAACAGTATGTCCGCGCGGCCGGTGCCGGTCAGCGTCGGCATCACGAAGAGTTCGCCGACGCCGGGCACGAGGTTGCAGCGTACGGCGTCGAACTCCGGGTGTTCGGGGCGCGGGCCCATGCCGTGGACATACGCGACGGAGAGCGCCCGCTGCGGCGCGTCGTACGGGGAGCGGGCGGCGTCCCTGCCGAACATCTCGACGAGTTCACCCTTGCCGGCCGAGACGAGGACGAGGTCGTAGGCGCGCGAGAAGTAGTCGAGGTCGGACACCGCCGCACCGTGGATGACGAGTTGGCCGCCGCGCTGGGCGAACGTCTCCATCCAGCCGGCCATCTTGACCCGTTGGTCGACGGACTGGGCGATCCCGTCCAGCCTGCCCACCCAGTCGATCGCGCGGGAGGAGTCGGGCGCGGCGACCGAGATGCCGAGGCCCTCGACACGCGGGGCCTGCGACTCCCAGAAGCCGAGCTGGAGATCGCGCTCGTGCTGGAGGGCCGTGTGGAACATGCACTGGGTGGACATGACTCGGCCGGACCGGATCTCGTCCGCCGTGCGGTTGGACATCAGGGTGATCTCGTACCCGTGCGACTGGAGTCCGAGGGCGAGCTGGAGGCCGGACTGGCCGGCCCCGACGACGAGTATCTTCCGCATGGCGGGTTCTCCGTTTGTTGCTGCCTGCTTGGCTGCCGGTCGAGCTATTCGTCCACCGCTTCGAGTGCGTGGCCCACCAGGGCCAGCAGCGATTCGACGACGGTGATCCGCTTCCGCGCGTCCATGATCATCACGGGTACGTGGGCCGGCACCGTCAGCGCCTCCCGTACGTCCCGCGCCTCGAACGGCTCCGTGCCCTCGAAGTGGTTGACGGCGACGACGTACGGCAGCCCGCGGCTCTCGAAGTAGTCCAGCGCCGGGAAGCAGTCGGCGAGCCGGCGGGTGTCGGCCAGGACGACGGCGCCGATCGCACCGCGCACCAGGTCGTCCCACATGAACCAGAAACGCTGCTGGCCGGGGGTGCCGAAGACGTACAGCACGAGATCGTCGTCCAGCGTGAGGCGGCCGAAGTCCATCGCGACGGTCGTGGTGTTCTTCTCGGGGGTGGCCGCGAGATCGTCGGTGCCCTCACTGGCCCGCGTCATCACCGCCTCGGTGCGCAGCGGCCTGACCTCGGAGACCGAACCGACGAAGGTCGTCTTGCCGACGCCGAAGCCGCCGGCGACCACGATCTTGGTCGCGATGGGCGCTCTGGTGCGGTCCAACTGCCAGTCGCGCGGTACTTCTTCGGAGGCATCGGAGATATCGGAGACATGAGACACGTCGGGTGTGTCACGCGTGTCTCGCCTGTCGAATGTGCTCGGTGTGTCAGAGACGTCGGAGTCCACCCAACACCCTTTCCAGCAACGCCCGGTCCGGATGGCCGCTGCCGTGACCCGTCCCGTACACCCGGATCTTTCCCTGGTCGGCCAGATCGCTGAGCAGCACCCGGACGACTCCCAGCGGCATCCTGAGCAGCGCCGAGATCTCGGCGACGGTCCGCATCCGTCTGCACAGTTCGACGATGGCGCGCATCTCCGGCATGACGCGCGACGCGGCGCCGCCGGCCGGCAACTCCTTGCGCTCCCGCGGAGCTTCCAGCGCGGCGACGAACGTCTCGACCAACAGCACATGGCCGAAGCGCGTCCTGCCGCCCGTCAGGGAGTACGGACGCACCCGAGCGGCCCGGTGGTCCGTACCGCGCGTGGGAAGCCCGTGGACCGCCGACGTCATCGGGCGCTCTCCATCGACTTGCGCAGCTCGCTGCGGAGTTCGGGGGTGAGTACGTGTCCGGCGCGCCCGACGAACATCGCCATGTGGTAAGCGACGACGTGCATGTCGCAGTCGGCGCCGGCGTGCAGGCCGAGCAGCGAACCGTCGCTGATCGACATGACGAAGACGCTGCCCTCCGCCATGGCGACCATGGTGTGCTTGACGCCGCCGCCGTCCATCAACTCGGCCGCGCCGAGGGTGAGACTGCCGATGCCGGAGATGATGGTGGCGAGATCCGCGCTGGAGCCGCGCGGGCTCTCGCTCCCGCCCGCGGTGGCCGCCGCGTCGTGCCGCGCCGGGTCCGAGGAGAGCAGCAGGAGCCCGTCGGACGACACGACCGCGACGGAGTGTGCTCCTCGCACCTCCTCCACCAGATTCGTCAACAGCCAGTGGAGATTGCGGGCTTCGCTACTCAGTCCGAATGTGCCGGTCGCCGTCAACTGCGTGCCTCCTCTACAGTTTCCCCCGTCTCGTCCGTACGTGCGCCGGTCCCCTCCGCGGCTTCCATCTGGCGCGGTACCGCACTGTTCTGCTTCTGCACTTCGGTCTGCTCCAAGAGCTCGGCGTCGGCGGCGCGCTTGCCGTCCCTGGCTCCTCGGTGAAAGCCACCGAGCCTGCGGCGCAGCGCGTCGGCGTCGACGCTACCGGTCCGATCGGCCGTCGTGGAGGCAGGCTTGACGGCTTTCGGGGTGCGCTTGGGCAGTCCCTTGTCGGTGACGGCCTCGCTGACGGGGTCGGAGACGGGCTCGGAGAGAGGGTCGTCGGTGGCCGGGTCACTGGCCGGCTCGGTGACGGCCTCCGTGACCGGCTCGGTGGCGGCCTTCGCTTCTTCCGCGACGTCCGAGGCGTCTGCTGCGGTGTCCGCCGCGTCTGCGGCGTCAGCGGCGTCAGCGACCCTGTCGTGCGTGTCGGGGCCGATGGCGTACGGGTCGTCCGCCGGGGCCTCGTCCTCCGCTACCAGCGGGTCCCGGCCCGAACGGCCCGGCAGGGCATTGGAGTTGGCCTCCGCCGCCGACCCCGGCAGATGCAGCATCGGCGCCGCGCCCGCCGCGGGCGCCCGGTGCGGGGCCGCGAGCGGCGGAATCTTCGGGAGCAGGGCCTGCGGCAGTACGACGACGGCGGCGATCCCGCCCTGCTGGTGCTCACGCAGCGTGATCTCGACGCCGTGGCGCGTGGCCAGCAGCGCGGCTACGCGCAGGCCGAGCCCGTCGACTTCGCCGTCGGCGGTGGCGGTAGCGGTAGCGGGCTTACCGGACTTGGCGGGCTTGGCGGGCTTGGCTGCCAAGCGCTTCTGGAGCCGGGGCTGGTGCCCCTCCGGGTCGGCGAGCCGTTCGTTGAGTTCGGCGATCCGCGCCGCCGGCATCCCGATACCCCTGTCCTGCACGGAGAGCACCGCGTCGCCGCTCTCCAACAGCCAGCCGGACAGCTCGACCTGGGCGCCGGGGGGCGAGAACGACGTGGCGTTCTCCAGGAGTTCGGCGACGAGGTGGCTGATGTCGTCCGCGGCGAAGCCGGCCAGTTGGGCGTGCGGCGGCAGCGACAGGATGGTGACCCGCTCGTACTCCTCGATCTCGCTGACGGCCGCTCGCAGGACGTCGACGAGCGGTACGGGGCCCGCGTAGCCCCCGCCGTACTCGTGCCCGGCGAGCACCAGCAGGTTCTCGCCGTGCCGGCGCATGACCGTGGCCAGGTGGTCGAGCTTGAAGAGGACGCCGAGCCGGTCCGGGTCCTGCTCGCGCTCCTCCAGGCTCTCGATGACGCCGAGTTGGCGGTCCACGAGGCCGAGTGTGCGCAGCGAGAGATTGACGAACGTGTGGTGGACGGTGTGCCGCAGCGCTTCGAGCTGTGCGGTGATGTCGGCGGTCTGCTTCTGGAGTTCGGCGCGCTGGTCGGCCATCGCCTGCCGGGCGCCGATCAGTCCGGTGCGGTCGCTGTTGAGCTTCTCGGCGCGGGCGGACACGTCGAGGAGCTTGGCGTGCAGGCCGTTGAGCGACCGTACGACCTGGCCGAACTCGTCGTTGCGGCCGGTGAAGCGGACCGGTTCCTCGGTCGCGGGCTCGGAGGCCAGCCGGGCCGCGCCGATACGCAGGACGGCGAGCGGCCTGGTGAGCGTACGGGCGATGGCGGTGGACACGCCGACGGCGGCGATCAGCAGACCGCCCAGGAGCGCGATGCTCACCTCCAGCGAGGTGACCGAGTCGTCGCGCAGCCGCTCCAGCTGCTTGAGCTGGCCGGAACCGATGCCCGACTCGACGCCGCGCATCTGCTCGACGCGGCTGGACAGCGACGATTCGACCTTCTCCTGGTTGGCGTCGCGGTCGCTGTCGGAGAGTTCGGGGCTGTTGGTGAGGCGGGTCAGGTACTTCTCCGCCGCGGTGACCTCGGGCCCGGTGACGGTCGTGGCGAGGGAGTCGCGCGCCTCGGTGCCCGCCGACTGGTCGAAGTCGGCGAGTGAGGCGAGTTCGTGGACGCGGGCCTGCTGGGCGGCGGCGCTGAGCGCGTCGCGCGTGCGGTCGCTCTCGCCGTCCGCGCCGCCGTCCGCGCCGGTGTCGGGCTGCGCGGGGAGGCCGGTGACCGGGTCGTACTGCGGTGCGGCGGCCTTCGGCTCCGGGACGGCGAGCGCCGCCAGCAGCAGGCCGCGGGTGGCCGACGCCTGCTCGACGGCGCGGCCGAGGGCGGCGGGGGCGCGGGTGCCGTCGGCGGCCTCGGGGGGCGTCTTCTCGGCGACCTCGTCGCCGGTGGCGTGGAGTTTGGCGATGACGTCCGTGTACGCCTGGTACGCCTCAAGGGCGCTGCCCTTGCCGGTGAGGGCGGTGCGGCGGATGGACGGGACGGTGGAGAGGTCCCTGCGCAGTCCGGGCGACGCGGCCTCGTCGATCTCGTCGATCTGCCGGTCGACGCGGGTGGCGGGGGCGCCGCCCGGGGGGCCGCCCGCTCCTTCGTCCGCTCCGTCTCCGCCGCCACCGGCCTTGTCGCTTTCGGCCTCCTCGCGGCCCGCCGCGATGTGGACGACGACTTCGTCGCGCTCGTCGGCGAGGGAGTGGGCGAGGACGGCCGTCTGCCGGTTCAGCTCGGCGAGGGTGACCAGGCGCTGTGCGTCGGTCAGTTCGGACGAGGCGCCCAGGACGGCGGGCATGCCCGCCGCCACGACGGTGACACCGACGACGGCGACCGCTGCGACGAGCCGACTGCGCACCCGTACGGGCCGCCCGGCCGGAGCCTCGGCCGCGTCCGCCGAACCAGCCGTGCCGGCCGAACCAGTCGCACCGGCCGTGACCGCCTTACCGGGCTCTGCCGGCTTACCGGGCTCTGCCGAACCCTGGGACCCGCCGCGCGTGCCGCCCTTGCCCCGAGGCCGCTTCTTCTGCACCGGTGCTCGCATTCTTGACTCGTCCGCCCATGAAGCAGAGGTGACGTCCGGTCACACCCGGATAACCCCCCCACCCCTGGCACGGCTTCCGACCATTCCAGCGTTTTTCGGAGGGGGCCCGTTTCGGCCGCACCGCCACTTGAACGAGTGAACATCAAGGAGGAGTTGACGAACAACTCGCACGGGCACGCGGCACGGATGCGCACGGTGGGGCGGTTGGAACTTACGCGTGAGCTTTGGCAAGATGCCCGGCCGCATCGTCGCGGAAATGATCATTCCGCACATACGGAGGCGTGGCGTACGCGGTCCGGCGCCGGGACGGCGCCGAACCGATGTCGGGGCGGGTCGGGGTACGTCGCGGTACGTCGACCGCCGAGGCATACCGCCCTCGCGCGGACACCCCGCGGACACCCCGCGGACACCCACCGACACCGTGCGGACACGGCGAAGGCGTCGTGCGGAGCCGCACCGGCCGTCCGGCAGACTGGGGCGTATGCGCATCGACATCGCCACCGCCCCCGGCAACCACCCCCGCCCGAACGAGGACTGGTCGGCCGTCGCCGCGCCATCGGCGGGCAGCGGCGGCACACTGATCGTGCTGGACGGCGTGACGCCTCCGCCGGACGATGACGGTTGCGTGCACGGCGTCCCGTGGTTCACCGCCCGGCTGGGCGGGGCGCTGACCGAACTGTCCGCTTCGCGGCGGGAGATGCCCCTCGCCGACGCCCTCGCGGAGTCGATCCGGCGCACGGCCGACGCCCACCGCGACACGTGTGACCTTTCTCACCCCCGTACACCTCAGGCGACCGTCGTCATGGTGCGTTGGGACGCGGAGACGGTCGAGCATCTCGTCCTCTCCGACTCCACGCTCCTCCTGGAGTCGCCGGACGGCCGGGTGCGGGCCGTCGTGGACGACCGGCTGGACCGCGTCCCGGCGGCGGTCCGCCGCCGGACCGCCGCGACGGACGCGCTGCGCAACGCGGAGGGCGGCTTCTTCACCGCGGCCGTCGACCCGGGCGTGGCGTCGAAGGCCGTGACGGGGCGGACGCCCGCCTCGGAGGTACGTACCGCCGTGGCGCTCACCGACGGTGCGGCGCGCTGGGTCGAGGTGTTCCGGGAGGGCGACTGGGCGGACTGTGTGGCGCTCCTCAGGAAGAGCGGACCGCAGGAGCTGATCGACCGGGTGCGGGCGGCGGAGTCCGCCGACCCGGACAGGGTGGCCTTCCGGCGGGGCAAGGTGTGCGACGACGCGACGGTCGTGTACGTGGAGCCGTAGGCCCGGCTCCCGCGCCCCAGCCCCGCCCCAGACCCGCTCCCGCCCCACCCCGCTCCGCGGGCGGCCGGTTCAGCCTTCCGCGCGGGCGTTCAAGTGGTGCAGCAACCGCGCCAGTTCGGCGACCTCCGCCCGGTCCCAGTCGGCGAGTTTGCGTACGTAGCGCTCGCGCCGCGCGTCCCGCACCCGGCGGAAGCGCGCGACCCCCTCGCCGGTGAGCCGGACCAGCGAGGCACGCCCGTCGGCCGGATCGGGCTCGCGCGTGACGAGTCCGAGCCCTTCCAGCGCGTGCAGCTGACGGCTCATCGTCGCCTTGCCGACCCCGAAATAGCCTGCGAGATCGGTGGCCCGCTGCTGGCCGGTCTCCTCCAGCCGTACGAGAAGTCCGTAGGCGGCCGGCTCCAGTTCGGGGTGGACTTCGCGCGCCATTTCACCGGAATTGGCTCTCGCACGCCGCAGAAAGACGGCCAACTCGCGCTCCAGCGCCAGGAATTCGTGGTCCACATCACTGCCCACATCATGTTTCCCGGCCGATTCGGGTTCTTTCGCCGTACCGTCTCCGTGCACGTCAGCACCCATCACACCCATCGCGCGCTTTCCCGCTCCTGAGAGTTCTCCGTCGCCGGGGCCCATTGCCGCAGCCCGGTCAGTATTTCGCAGGTTTGTACCAACGGCAGCCGCCCGAGGCCCTTCCGCCGTTCCGATTCGCCTCGTTCCGTCCCCCGTTCCGTCCCCCGTGGCGGCCGGCGCGGGGCTCACGCGGACGAGGTGGACCCCCGGCACCGGGTGCCGGGGGTCCACCTCGTACAGCTCGCACAACGCCGCTCGCGCGCTACGCGGCGACCGCAATCTCCGCCGTCGCGGTCCCGTTCTCGGTCGCGTCCGCCGTCGCCGACGAGAGCGCGATCTCCAGGACCTGGCGTACGTCCGTCACCGGGTGCACCTCCAGCTTGTCCAGGATCTCGGCGGGGACGTCGTCCAGGTCCGCCTCGTTGCGCTTCGGGATCACGACCGTCGTGATGCCCGCGCGGTGCGCGGCCAGCAGCTTCTGCTTCAGGCCGCCGATGGGCAGCACGCGCCCGGTCAGCGAGACCTCGCCGGTCATGGCGACATCCGTACGGACCTGGCGTCCGCTCAGCAGCGAGGCGAGCGCCGTCGTCATCGTGATGCCCGCGCTCGGGCCGTCCTTGGGCACCGCGCCCGCCGGGAAGTGGATGTGCACGCCCCGGTCCTTCAGGTCGGCCACCGGCAGCTCCAGTTCGGCGCCGTGCGAACGCAGGAAGGACAGGGCGATCTGCGCCGACTCCTTCATGACGTCGCCGAGCTGTCCGGTCAGGGTGAGCCCCGAACCGCCCGTCTCCGGGTCGGCCAGCGACGCCTCCACAAAGAGGACGTCTCCGCCGGCGCCGGTGACCGCGAGGCCCGTGGACACGCCCGGCACCGCGGTACGGCGCTCGGCCGGGTCCTGGGCGGACTCGGGCACATGGTGCGGCCGGCCGATCAGGCCGCGCAGATCGCCGTCTCCTACGGAGAAGGGCAGTTCGCGCTCGCCCAGCTCGTGCTGTGCGGCGACCTTGCGGAGCAGTCTGGCGATGGACCGTTCGAGGTTGCGTACGCCCGCTTCGCGGGTGTACTCGCCCGCCAGCTTGCGCAGCGCCCCGTCCTCCAGCGTGACCTCGCCGCTCTCCAGACCGGCCCGCTCCAGCTGCCTCGGCAGCAGGTGGTCGCGTGCGATGACGACCTTCTCGTCCTCGGTGTAGCCGTCGAGACGGACCAGCTCCATCCGGTCGAGCAGGGCCTCGGGGATGGCCTCCAGGACATTCGCGGTGGCGAGGAAGACCACGTCGGAGAGGTCGAGTTCGACTTCCAGGTAGTGGTCGCGGAACGTGTGGTTCTGCGCCGGGTCGAGGACTTCGAGGAGAGCTGCGGCCGGGTCGCCCCGGTAGTCGGAGCCGACCTTGTCGATCTCGTCCAGCAGGACGACCGGGTTCATCGAACCGGCCTCCTTGATCGCCCGCACGATACGGCCGGGGAGCGCGCCCACGTACGTACGCCGGTGGCCGCGGATCTCCGCCTCGTCCCGGACACCGCCGAGCGCGACGCGGACGAAGGAGCGTCCCATGGCGTGCGCGACGGATTCTCCCAAGGAGGTCTTTCCGACACCGGGCGGACCGACGAGGGCGAGGACGGCGCCGCCGCGTCGGCCTCCGACCACACCGAGCCCGCGGTCGTTGCGGCGCTTGCGGACGGCCAGGTACTCCGTGATCCGTTCCTTCACGTCCTGAAGGCCCGCGTGTTCGGCGTCGAGGACGCGCTGGGCGCCCCGGATGTCGTACGCGTCCTGCGACCGCTCGTTCCACGGCAGTTCGAGGACGGTGTCCAGCCAGGTGCGGATCCACGAGCCCTCCGGGCTCTGGTCCGACGACCGCTCCAGCTTGTCGACCTCCTTGAGCGCGGCCTCACGGACGTGCTCGGGCAGGTCGGCGGCCTCCACGCGGGACCGGTAGTCGTCGGACTCGTCCCCGGGGTCGCCGTTCAGCTCGGACAGTTCCCTGCGTACGGCGTCGAGCTGGCGCCGCAGCAGGAACTCGCGCTGCTGCTTGTCGACGCCCTCCTGGACGTCCTTGGCGATGGACTCGGCGACGTCCTGCTCGGCGAAGTGCTCGCGGAGCTGGTCGGTCGCCGTCTTCAGCCGGGCCACCGGGTCGGCGGTCTCCAGCAGCTCGACCTTCTGGGCCGTGCTGAGGAACGGCGAGTAGCCGGCGTTGTCGGCGAGCTGCGAGACGTCGTCGATCTGCTGGACACGGTCCACGACCTGCCAGGCGCCGCGCTTCTTCAGCCAGTCGGTGGCGAGAGCCTTGTACTCCTTGATCAGTTCGGTGACGGAACCGGGCAGCGGGTCGGGCACGGTCTCGTCGACGTGCAGCCCCTCGACCCACAGGGCCCGGCCGGGCCCTGTCGTACCGGCGCCGATCCTGACGCGCCCCCTGCCGCGGATCAGGGCGCCGGGGTCGCCGTCGGAGAGCCTGCCGACCTGCTCGACGGTCCCGAGGACACCGGTCCCCGCGTAGGCCCCGTCGAGGCGCGGCACGAGCAGCACCCTCGGCTTTCCCCCGCTACCCCCGGAGTCGTCGCCCGCAGCCGCCTGGGCGGCCTCCACGGCGGCCCGTACTTCGGCGTCGGACAGGTCCAGCGGCACCACCATCCCAGGCAGCACGACCTCGTCGTCGAGCGGCAGCACGGGCAGGGTGAGCGGTGTGGACGTGGCAGCCATGGTCTCCCCTTCGGCAGAGTCAAAAGTTGAGCTATGTCGACTCAATGCTTGTGAGCCTGCCGTTGTTCCCCGGATACCTGGGGAGGGTGTTCGCTCTGAGCGATCGCTCTCCTTTGACGTGGATCTCTTCGTTTTGCAACTTCATCCTTCGTGTGGCCTTTCGTCTTGCAGAGTGACCTTTCGTCGCAGGCTCGGATTAGTGAGTCGTGGCAGGTTCGTCAGGGGTGGTGCCGGGTGATGCCTCTGGCCACCGGCAGACCCGGCAGATGCCGCTGACCCTTGTACGACTTAAACGCGCGCACCGGCGCGACGCCCCCGAACCGCACTGCCCAGGCATCCGCCAGCGAGCGACGGAACTCAGACCCGCCCCGGTCGGCGTACGCGACCTCGAACGGATAGAACAGGCTGCGGCGAAACCGGTGATCGTGCCGGACAGCGTCGTCATCGACGGCGGCAAGGTGTTCATCTCCGACACCTTCGTACGGGCCTGCGACCGGCTCGGCATCGCGGTGCAGAGAGCACGTCCGCGCACGCCCACCGACAAGGCCATCGCAGAGGCGACGTTCTCCGCGATCAACACACTGTTCGTCCAGCACCTTCCCGCCTACACCGGGCGGGAGGTTTCCCGCTGCGGCGAACGGATCGAGGACCGGGCCGTCTGGACGATCCCCGAACTCCAGGACCCGGACCTGCTGGACGAGTGGCTGCTGGCCGGGTGGCAAGCCAGAGCGCACGATGCTCCGCGCGACCCATTCCGCATGAAGAAGGCGATGTCGCCGAACGACAAGTACACCTCCCTGGTCGCGGCCTGCGGCTTCCTGCCGCTGGTCCTACGCGGTGAGGACTACCTGGAAACTGCTGCCGGTGACCTGGCGGGCCATCAACGGCTCCGGCATCCGGATCAACTACCGCACATACGACAGCGCCGAGTTGGGACCTCTGGGGCGCCCGCACTCCGGGCATGCAGCCAAGCGCGGTCTCTGGGAGGTCCACTACGACCCCTACGACCTGTCCCAGGTGTTCGTACGCACCCAGCGGGGCTGGGTCACCGTCCCCCGGGTGCACCTTCCTCTGGTGAAAGCACCGTTCGCGGACTTCACCTGGCAGCACGCTCGCCGACTGGCCGCCGAGGTCGGGCTGGACGACACCAATGAGAACGTCTCCTCCATCGACTGGGCCGCCTGACCGGGCTGGCGGATCGAACCGAACCGACTCTCTAGTGATTTTTGCAGAGTTAGTTACAGTTAGCTGAGTCGAATTTGCAGAGTTAGTTACATCCAGGTGTAACTAACTCTGCGGGATTTTAGAATCATGTGTAACTATGGCTGCATGAACCGTGGAGAGCAGCTGAGGCGCATCGCCGAGCACGCCGCCGACCAATGGGGTCTTGTCACCGCCGCCCAAGCGAAGCGGATCGGCCTGAACGCCGTGCAGATCCTGCGCCTGACCGAGGCAGGACTGCTCGAGAACGTCGGCAGAGGTGTCTACCTCCTTCAAGCGGCAGGCTTCCCCCTGCACCTGGAGGTCAAGGTTGCCTGGCTGCGCCTGCAACCCGCGACCTTCGCCTCGGAGCGCCCACTGGGGGGCAAGGACTCCGGTGTCGTCTCCCACGCCTCCGCCTGCCAGCTCCACGGCCTGGGAGACATTCCCGCCCCGAAGGCCGAGATCAGCGTGCCCCGACGACGCACGACCACCGAGCCATTCGTCCACCTGCGCACCGTGCACCTGGAGCCGGACGACATCACTCTCATCCAGGGGCTGCCCGTCACCACAGCCCGCCGCACCATTCTCGACCTGCTCCGCAGCAAAACCGACGGCGGCCACCTCGGGGGAGTCATCGCCGACGCGGAACGTCTCGAACTCATCGAGATCCAAGACCTCCAGGAATCCGCCCAGCCCTATACCCGCACCTATGGCCTACCCGCCCAGGCCACAGGGCAGGAACTCATCGAGCACCTGGTCGACCAAGCCGGCAAGCACCTGAGATCCCAGGAGGTTGCCAGAGCCAGCACAGAAGGCTTCGCCACCGCCCTCGAACTAATGACCCGAGAGACCTACGATCCTAGCCCCGCCATCCGCCAGTCACTCCAGGCCATGCGGCGGATGAATGAGCAGATGGCGTTGCCGAACAGCGCTCTGCAGGAAGCCGTGCGGCGGATTGGTGAGATGGCTGCGACGACGAACGCTCCTCTCCAGGAGGCCATGCGGCGGCTGCACGAGCACACCGTGAATCCCCGGACTCTCGAAGAAGGAAGCGGCGCCGCAACTGTCGAGAGCCGTCCTGCGATCGAACAACAAGACTCATCAAGCGGCCGGGCAGCTCACGAGACCTCTACCGAGCAACCAGCCCAGCACCATGTCACGGACGATGTTCAAAAGGACACGGGCGGCAAACCGGACTCCGAGTACGATCAGTAGTCCAACTGACCGCCGGGGGATGTCCACTTGGAGAAAACGTACGCCACCCCTAGAGCCTTCCAAACGGCTCTGGGCCAGGCGGCACGCAAGATGTCGCGGAAGACAGGCGTGAGCGTTACCGACCTCATGAAGATCTTCTACTTCAACCGGCTAGCCGCCCGCGTGTTCACCAAGGACCCAGACGGCTGGCTCATCAAAGGCGGACAAGCCCTCCTCGTCCGCTACCGAGGCGCCGCCCGTCTCAGCCAGGACATCGACCTTCAGAGCACCAACCTCGACCTCACGGCTGATGAAGTCCGGCAACTGGTCATCGACGCAGCCGCCTTCGACCTCGGCGACTTTCTTCGCTACGCACCCACCAAATACCACGACGCCGCAGAGGACGGACGCGGCGGAGCCCAGTACTTCAAGGTCTACCTCGGATCCGCCGAAGTGATGACCATCAAGGTCGACCTCGTCGTCGGCCGACCGCTCACAGGGACCGTCGAAGTACGCACGCTCAAGTCTGCCGTCGACCTCGAATGGCCCGTCGACTGGCCCGAAGTCCGCTTGTACCCGGTCGTCGACCACGTCGCCGACAAGATCTGCGCCATGTACGAACGGCATGGCGCAAGCGGCCAGCACGGATCCAACCGCTACCGCGACCTCGCGGACCTTCTCCTCATCGGTCAACAGGAGACGGTCCCCAGCCAAGCCGCGCTCCGAGCTCTGCAACGCGAAGCCGACAGACGCCGCGACCGCGGCACGCACCTGCCCCTCCCCGACGTCTTCCAGATACCCGGATCCGACTGGCACGTGGGCTACCCAAAACAGGCCAAACTGATCGTAGGGCTAAACGGCTGCGCAACCCTCTCCGAAGCGGCTGCTCTCGCAGCCGCCTTCGTCGACCCTCTGCTGAGCGGCACCGCCAGCGGCACCTGGAGCCCGAGCGCCACGGCCTGGCTTTAGAAGCCGTTGGCGTACCGATCATGTTGAGTGTGTGGGGGCCGACCTGTTCACCGGCCGGTTCGCGGAGCTGTTCAACACCGCGTGACCGCGGGTGGCGCCCGTGGACGGCGGAGAGGTCACCGCCGCGCGGTGGGGGCCGCGTCGTCGGCCTCCATGAACACCGCGGGCACCTCGTTGTCGCGCACCACCCGTCCGAGCAGTTCGGCGAGTTGGGCGCGGTCGGGTTCGTCGAGACCCGCGGGCAGCCGCTCGATGGCGCGGCAGGTCGCCTCGTAGAAGTCGTCCACGAGCAGTCGGCCCTCCTCGGTGAGCGCGACCCGCACCGCGCGGGCGTCCCGCGGATCCGGCTCGCGCCACACCAGACCGCGCTGGGCGGTCCGGTCGACCAGCCCGGTCAGGCTCGACTTCGCGAGCCCGAGGATCGCGCCCAGCTCACTCATCCCGTACGGCTGGGGCATTCAGCACACAGAGCAACTGGCCTTGCTGCGGGGGCAGTCCGAACTCGCGGCTCACCCGCGCGTACACGGCGTTCACCAGGAACGAGGAGCGCACCAGCGCGGTGACGATCCCCATGCGCCCAGCCTCAGCCTCTGCCATACGGCCAGAATACGGCTCCGGTGCCGCTCCGGATCCCGCCCGGCGGAAAGTGCTCGCGCACGGCGGGGCGCGTGCGCTGTAATAACTCAATGGATAGTTCAACCATTACGTCCGTGTGGGTCGCGGATCGCCGAGTGGATCACACCGGGCGCGGCCTCCGTCTGCTGGTGATGCGTACGCCCGAAACGGGCGCCGTACCCGGGACGGACCGATGACCGCCACCCCACCGGCCCCACCGACCCCGCTGACGGCCGCCCAGCGCGCGGCGCTGCGCCACGTACGTACGCGGGCGACGGCCGGCCACGGAGCCGCGCTCGCCCGGATCGAGGCGGCCGTGGGCGGCGCGGTGGAGACCGCGGACCTCGTCGCGCGGATCCGCGATCACGTGCGCGTCACCCTCAACTTCCACCCCGACCGGTTCGTCGCGGGCGGGCCGACCGTCGCCGAGTCCCTTGCCCTGGACGGGCGTTACCGCAGCCAGTACGAGACCGGGCTGTCCAACGGCAGCCGCACCGCCCACCCCGGCGGGGCGCGCGACGGCTGGGAGGAGCGGCTGTTCGGGGGCGCATACCACGCGGACGGCGGGGCGAGGCCCGGGGAGCGGCCCAAGTACGGGGCGCTCAATCTGTACGGCCACCCCGACGGGGCGTCCCCGCGCTTCGGGTCCTGTCATGTGCGGCTGCGCCCCGAGGTCAACGCGCGGGTGACGTACTGCCACGGCGACAGCCATCTCGGGCCGGTGGACGTCGGCACGATCGACACATTCGGCCGCGTGCTGGCGGGGGTGCTCGCGGAGGACGCGGACATCGCGCGGCTGCCTTACCCGGCGGTCGCCGTCACCGCCGCCGTCACCGCCGCCGAACCCGGACGCAAGCTCGACGCGTATGTGGAGGCGCAGGTCCACGGTGACATCGACCTGGTGACCGACGCGGAGGCGCTGGTCGTCGACCCGTCGTTCCGCGGGACGGACACCGGCCGGCTGCTGGCGGCGACCGCGCGGCGGTGCGGGATCGCGCTGGAGTGGCACGCCGGATTCGTCCTGGCGCCGGACGAGGTGGGCGCGGAGTTCCGGGGCGCGATGATGGTGCCGTTCGCCGCGTGGGTCTGTCGCTCGTACGCGCGCACCGGCATCCTCGACGCGGAGGTGCTGGGCCGCGCGGCGGCCTCCGTCGTACGGGATCCGGCAGCCTGGGCGCGGTGGGGCACGCGCGACGAAGTGCTCCAGTACGTGAAGCAGCTCTGGCACGTGCTGGTGCGCTTCGGCCGGACAGACGGCCGGACAGACGGGCGAACAGGCGAGCGGACAGGCGAGCGGACAGGCGGCGTGAACCGGCGGGCTGCGCCCGAGCGATAGAGAGAGCGTGAGACTGTTCCGCCCCACGGGGGCAGACCGAGACGACGCCGCGCTGCTGCGCGCCGTCGCCAAGGGGGACGCGGAAGCGCTCGGCGTGCTGTACGACCGGCACGCCGGGTGGCTGCACACCCGGCTGACCCGGCGGTGCGCGGACCCCGAAACCGTACGGGAAGTCCTCCAGGACACCTTCGTCACCGTCTGGCGCTCCGCCGCGACGCACCGCGGCGGGGAGGCGGGCGGCTGGCTGTGGGTGATCGCCGGGCGGCGGCTGGTCGACGCCCGGCGCGTACAGGCGCGCGCCGAACGGGCCGACGAGCGCGGCCGGTTGGAGCACGAGCCGGTCACCGTCGCGCCCTCCGCCGAGGAACGGGTCCTCACGGGGCTGGAGTTCGGCGACGTCGGCGCGGCGCTCGACCGCATCTCACCCGAGCTGCGCGAGGTGCTGCGCGCCACGGTCGTCGACGGACTGACCACCCGCGAGACGGCTCAGCTGCTCGGGATACCCGAGGGCACGGTCAAGACCCGCGCGATGCGGGCCCGCAAGGAACTGCGCCTGGAACTGGGCCGGATCGCACCGCTGGGAGGCACGGCATGAGCGGAGTGAGTCGTACGGGCGGCGGCTGGCACGCGGACGCGGCACTGGCGGCGTCGTACGCGGCGGGATCGGCGTCCGAGCCGGACGCCTGGTCGCTGGAGAAGCACATCGAGACGTGCGGGGCGTGTGCGGTACGGGTGTCCGCGGCGGTGCGGAGGGGGGCCGCGGGCCCCGTACTGGATGACGTACGGGCGGCGGTGCTCGCGTCCGTACGCCCGCCGGCCCCATCCCCCGCGTCCGCCTCCGCCGCACCGTCCGCCACATCCGCCGCGTCAACCGCCGCGTCAACCGCCGCGTCCGCCGCGCCACAGGTCGGGCGGACCGCCCGGCTGCTGTGGGCGGCGGGACCGGCGCTGCGCGGCGCGTGGCTGCTCGCGGTGGTGCTCGTCGCGGCGGGGGCGGTCGCCCTCGCGTACGGCGCGGACTTCACCGGCGCCCGCCCGGTGCTGCTGGCCCTCGCGCCGGTGCTGCCGTTGGTGGGGGTCGCCGTGTCGTACAGGGGGTCCGCCGACCCGCTGTACGAGATCGCCGCGTCCACTCCCGGCGGCGGCCTGCGGCTGCTGCTGACGCGGACCGCCGCCGTCCTGGCGGTGAGCCTGCCGCTGCTCACGGTGGCGGGAGCCGTGCTGCCCGCGTCGCCGGGGGCGCCGGGGGCGGCCGTCTGGCTGCTGCCGGGGCTCGCGCTGTCGCTGGCCGTACTGGCGCTCGGCACGTACGTGGGCTGCCGCGTCGCCGCCGCCGGGATCTCGGTGGTCTGGGTGCTGGCGGTGACCGTGCCGGTGCTCGGGCCGGGCGCGGCGTGGACCGCGTCGGGCGCGCTCGCGCCGACGGCGGCGCTGTCCGAGCACCTGACGCGGTATCTCGCGGGGCCGGCCGCGCAGGGCGGTTGGGCGGCGGGGGCCGTGCTGTGCGCGGGGCTGCTCGCACTGCGGCGACGGTCCGTCGAATATCCGGCCTTCCCGGCTTTCTCCAATCTGCTGAATCTCTCGCATTTCTCGGCCTTCTCGAACTTCTCGAATTTCTCGGCCTTCGACCGACTGGGGCGCATGTGAACGACACGGGAGACACCGCGATGAACGGCGTTTCGGCACACGGGCTCACCGTCAGACACCGCAGGACGGTCGCGCTCGACGCGGTCGACCTCACCTTCGGCACCGGCGTACACGGGCTGCTCGGCCCGAACGGGGCGGGCAAGACCTCACTCATCCGGGTACTGGCCACGGTCGCGGCGCCGACCGGCGGCCGGGTCCAACTGCTGGGCCGCGACATCTCGGAGCACCGGGCGCGGTCGGCGGTACGGCGGCGGCTGGGGTATCTGCCGCAGGAGTTCGGCTATTACCCGGGCTTCACGGTGCGGGAGTTCGTCTCGTACATCGCCTGGCTGAAGGAGATGCCCGCGGCCGGGGTGCCGGAGGCGGTGGTGCGGGCGGTCGACCGGGTGGGCCTCCTGGACCGTGTCGACGCGAAGATCAAGACCCTGTCCGGCGGGATGGTCCGCCGTGTCGGCATCGCCCAGGCCGTCGTCAACGAGCCGGAGCTGCTGCTCCTGGACGAGCCGACGGCCGGGCTCGACCCGGAACAGCGGGTCGAATTCCGCAGACTGCTGCGGGACTTGGGCCGGGACTCCACGGTGATCGTCTCGACGCACCTGGTGGAGGACGTCGCCGCGGCCTGCTCGGAGGTGACGCTGCTGGAGTCGGGCCGGGTGGCCTTCCGGGGGACGACCGCGGAGCTGACGCTTATTGGCTCGAACTCGACGGTGGCGGCGGGGGTCGGGGAGCCGGACCCCGGCCACGACGGCAACCCGATCGAACGGGGCTACACGTCCGTACTGAGGGCGCACCGCGCGGGTGAGCCGCTGACACGGCCGGGAGCGAGGGGTACGACCGGTACGACCGGGGCGAACGCCCCGACCGACGCCGGTCCCGCCCGCCCCGACAGCACGGAGGCACAGCGGTGAGCCCCCTCCGTACCGCCCGTACCGCCCACACCGCCCGCCCCCGCCACCCCGCCCGGACCGAGCTGGTCCGTGGCATCGGGCCCTGGACCGGGCTGACGCTCGCCCTTGTCGTCGGGGTCGGGATGTACACCGCCGCGCCCGCCTGGCAGGGGCGGTGGGTCGCGGTCATCGACGAGCTGCGCGAGTACGGCATCCTGTTCGGCGTGCCGCTCGCCCTCGCGGCGGGCTGCTGGCACGGTGGCCGGGAGCGGCGCCGCGGCACGGGGGAGCTGGTGTCCACGCTCCCCCGCACTCCCCTGCGGCGGACGATGCTCGCCGCGCTGCCCGCCGCGCTGTGGCCCGCCATCGGCTATCTGGTCGCCGCCGGCGGCTCGTTGCTCGCCGCCTGGCCGTATGTGAGCGGCGGACGCCCCTACGCGTCCCTCGTCCTCGCCGACGCCGTCGCTCTCGGCTCCGCCGGTGTCCTCGGCTTCGTCGCCGGTCGGCTGGTCCGCTGGCGGCTGACGGCCCCGTTGCTCGCCCTGCTCGTGTACATCACCCTCATCCTCTTCAGTACCTACGGCGACGACCCGCGCCGGTGGCTCAATCCCGCCGCTGTGCACCACTACTTCTGGGACCGCCCCATGTGGTGGTTCGGGCCGGCCGCCATGGTGTGGACCGCGGGTCTCGCCACCGCCGCGCTCCTCGCGCTCGCCGCGCGGCGACGCGCCGTCGCCGTACTGCCGCTGGCCGCCGCGTGCACCGCCGCCGTGGTCCTCGTGCAGACCGGCGACGGGCTGTGGCGCGGCGACCCGGCGGCGTCCCGGCTCGTCTGCGACGACGGCACACCACAGGTGTGCGTGAGCGCCGTCGACAAGGACCTGCTGCCCGACGTGTCGGCCGCGCTCGCCGATCTCAACGGCAAACTGCGCGGCATCCCCGGTGCGCCGACCCGCTGGATCAGCGGCCCCGGCGCGCCAGGGACGGGAATGTACTGGTCCGGGAGCGCACGGGTCGTACGCCAGGGTGCCGCTCCGGCCGGCCCGGCACCCGGCGAGGTGGAGTTGCCGAGTCCGTACGACGCGGCGGTACGGGGCCGGATCCCGGAGCCCGCCGAGTACGCGAATTCGACTGTCGGCTGGCTGTTCTCGGAGACCTGCCCGGACAGCGACTTCGAGCTGCCGGGCTCCGACCAGGCCAGTGACATCCACATGGCCGTCCAGCAGTGGCTGGCCCCGGCGTCCGACTTCGCCTCCTACGAAGACATCGCCGGCGTGGAGAGGCATCTCGAACGGCTGCGAGCCATGGACCCCGCGCAGGGCCGCGCCTACCTGACCCGCTACATCGCCGGAGAAGCCGCCCCCGGCTGCGACCCCGCCGAGGTGCCCGTCCCATGACCACTCCCACGACCACGACCACGACCACGACCACTCCCGCACCCGGAATCCTCCCCGCCCTGCGGCTGTACGCCCGCTCCCGCGCCGTGCCCGCCACCCTCGCCGTGCTCGTCGCGACCGCCCTCGGCGCGGCCTGGGCCGCGCAGTGGCTGGTGGAGCAGCCCGGCGCCGGGCCGACCGCGCGGTTGCCGGTCGTGGTCCTCGCGCCGCTGTTCGCCGCCGGGGTAATCGGCACGGGCCTGTTCACGCACAGCGCGGAGCTGGAACGGGGCGCCGTACGGCCCTGGTGGCCGCGCCGCCTCGCCCACCTGCTGCTCGCCACGGCTCTTGCCGCCGTACTCCTCGCGCTCGCCGTGCCGGGCCACTTCGACGCGTACGGCGCCTCCGCGATGGCGCGCAACGTCGTCGGCTCGACCGGCGTCGCGGCGGCGTCCGCCGTGGTGCTCGGCGCCCGGCTGAGCTGGCTGCCGATGATGGTCTACACGGCCGTCACCTACCTGTGGGCGTCGGGCGCGGCAGGCGGCGCGGCGGCGGCCTGGGCGTGGGCGACGCGGCCGGAGGACGACGTACGGGCGTGGCTGACCGCACTCGCGGTGTACGGCTGCGGCGCGGCGCTCCACGCGTGGCGGGGCGCGGGGCCGGGCGGGGGTCGCGGGCGCGGGTAGCTCCCGCGCCCCGGGCCGGTCCTCGATCGTCCGACGCTGACGGGCTCGAATCCGGGCACACGCCCCCAGAACCGGATTGTCGTCGCCCCACGCACCCCGCGAGGATGACCGAGGACCCGTCAGCCGCAGATCCGAGGAGACGCCCCCGTGCCCGACCCCACGACGCCGGAAGTGACCGCACCGGCCGACGACCACTCCTTCGCCCCCGACCGCCCCGTCACCCTCGACCGGCGCGACGGCCCGTACGGCGAGGTGGTCCTGCGGAAGCGCCCGAGCACCCACGACGGTGGTGACATCCACGAGATCATCGCCAACGGCACGTTCCTGATGGACACTTCCGACGGCCGCTCCGAGCGGCTGCTGATCGACGCCGCGCAGGCCGCCCTCGCGCCCCGCCGCCGCGACGGCCTGCCGTCCCTCCTCATCGGCGGGCTCGGTGTCGGTTTCTCGCTCGCGCACGCCGCCGCCGACGACCGCTGGGGCCGGATCGTGGTGGTCGAACGCGAACAGGCCGTCATCGAGTGGCACCACGCGGGACCGCTCGCCCGGATCTCCGGCGCCGCGCTCGGCGACCCGCGCACTGTGATCCTCCACACCGACCTGGTCGGGTACATCCGTACGGCGACGGAGGTCATCGACCGGCCCGCCGAACACACCGACCGCTACGACGCCCTGTGCCTCGACATCGACAACGGCCCCGACTGGACCGTCACCGACGACAACGCGAGCCTGTACACGCCCGGCGGGCTGGCCGCCTGCCTGGCGCGGCTCAACCCGGGCGGAGTCCTCGCCGTCTGGTCCGCGCGGCCCTCCCCCGGCTTCGAACAGGCGCTGCGGAATGCCGGTTTCACCGGGGTTAGGACCGAAGAGATCCAAGTTGCCCGAGGAGTGCCTGACGTGGTCCATCTTGCCGTTCGCCCTGCGTAGCCGGGACCCCTCCGGTGCCTCTACGCTGCTCCCCACATACAGGATCCACATCCCCAAGAGGATTGACACGAGGGTTGTGGATCGAGGAACACGGATCGCGGAACGTACCAGGGGCGGGGCGATGGAGCAGACACACACCAGCCAGAACGGGGTCGCGGCCACTCCGGGCGCGCAGCGCCGGGTGCTCGTCGTCGAGGACGACGCGACGATCGTGGACGCCATCGCGGCCCGGCTGCGCGCCGAGGGCTTCGTCGTCCAGACGGCGGTCGACGGCCCCGCGGCCGTGGACGCCGCCGAGGCGTGGCAGCCCGACCTGATGGTTCTCGACGTGATGCTGCCGGGCTTCGACGGTCTGGAGGTCTGCCGCCGCGTCCAGGCGCAGCGTCCGGTGCCGGTGCTGATGCTGACGGCGCGCGACGACGAGACCGACATGCTCGTCGGGCTCGGTGTCGGGGCCGACGACTACATGACCAAGCCGTTCTCGATGCGGGAGTTGGCGGCGCGTGTGCATGTGCTGCTGCGCCGGGTCGAGCGCGCGGCGCTGGCCGCCGTGACGCCGCGCAGCGGCATCCTGCGCCTGGGTGAGCTGGAGATCGACCACGCGCAGCGCCGGGTGCGGGTGCGCGGCGAGGACGTGCATCTGACGCCCACCGAGTTCGACCTGCTGGTGTGCCTGGCGAACACGCCGCGCGCCGTGCTCTCGCGGGAGCAGTTGCTGGCCGAGGTGTGGGACTGGGCGGACGCCTCGGGCACCCGTACGGTCGACAGCCACATCAAGGCGCTGCGCCGGAAGATCGGCGCCGAGCGGATCCGTACGGTGCACGGTGTGGGGTACGCCCTGGAGACACCGGCGCCATGAGCCGGCCGCCGGGCGGGAGAACCGGAAGAGGCGGGCGGGGCGAGCAGGACGACAGCCCCGGCCGTACGGGGCGCGCGGGCCGTACGCCGCGTGTTCCGTGCCCCGCCAGAGGCGGCCCGCCGCGCCACGACCAGTCCGGCCACGTTCCGGCGCGCAAGGGCCCGGCCCGGATCAGGGCCGGGCACGGGTCGCTCGGCGGACACGGCGGACAAGGCGGTTACGGCGGGGCCGACGGCGGCGGTCTGCGGCCGTTCTCGATCAAGACGAAGCTCGGCATGCTTGTCGTGGTCTCCGTGCTCATCACCACGGGCCTGCTGGTGGTGGCGCTGCGCACCGAGACCGAGCTGCGCTTCATCACGGTCTTCTCGATGATCGCGACGCTGCTGATAACGCAGTTCGTGGCGCACGGTCTGACCGCCCCGCTGGACGAGATGAACACCGTCGCGAAGGGCATCTCGCACGGCGACTACACGCGGCGCGTGAGCGGCGCCGACCGCCGTGACGAGCTGGGCGACCTGGCCTCCACCATCAACCGCATGGCGGACGACCTGGAGGCCGTGGACCGGCACCGCAAGGAGTTGGTCGCCAACGTCTCGCACGAGTTGCGCACGCCGATCGCCGCGCTGCGCGCCGTGCTGGAGAACGTGGTGGACGGGGTGTCCGCCGCCGACCCGGAGACGATGCGTACGGCGCTGAAGCAGACCGAGCGCCTGGGCCGGCTGGTCGAGACGCTGCTGGACCTGTCCCGGCTCGACAACGGTGTGCTGCCGCTGAAGGCGCGGCGCTTCGAGGTGTGGCCGTATCTGTCCGGGGTGCTGAAGGAGGCCAATCTCGCGGCCTCGCAGCGTGGTCTCAGCTCGGGTTCGGGCAATCACACCCGTACAGACGTCCATCTGCATCTGGATGTGTCGCCGCCGGAGCTGACGGCGCACGCGGACGCGGAGCGGCTGCACCAGGTGGTGGCGAATCTGATCGACAACGCGGTCAAGCACAGCCCGCCGCACGGCCGGGTGACGGTGCGGGCGCGGCGCGGGCGCGGTCCCGAGTCGCTGGATCTGGAGATCCAGGACGAGGGGCCGGGTATTCCGGAGCCGGAGCGGCACCGGGTCTTCGAGCGGTTCAACCGGGGCAGCGCCCCGTCGCCGCACGGTCCGGGCGGTGACGGCGGTACGGGGCTGGGGCTGGCGATCGCGAGTTGGGCGGTGGATCTGCACGGTGGGCGCATCGGAGTGGCCGAATCCGCACGCGGCTGCCTCATCCAGGTGACACTTCCGGGAATCCCCCGGGCGCGGGGTTGACGTAGGGTTCGAACCGGAGGCACCGGAAGAGCCCGTTCTCCGTGTATTCGGTCGGGTGCTGCCGGCCCGGGTCCCGTTCAGGGGCCGAAAAGGCCGTGTCAGCGTTGCGGTGCGTCCACAGCTCCGAGGACAGCTCAAAGGAAACCTGGCTCGTTTCCCGCCAATTCCTGCGCCGAAACCCGCCTTCCGGTGTGACTTGCACGACGTTGCCCCCGCCCGGTCTGCTCCTCTCGGTCCGGTAGGCGTAGCCTTGATTCCCGCTGTCCATCACCTTGTGAAGCGGAAGAGGGCGGTTGCCGCCGTGTCGTCTCAGTCCCCCAGTAACTCAAGCGTCTCGACCGACCGAACGGGGCAGGACAAGAATCCTGCCGCCGCCTTCGGGGCCAATGAATGGCTCGTCGACGAGATCTACCAGCAGTACCTCCAGGACCCGAATTCGGTCGACCGTGCCTGGTGGGACTTCTTCGCCGACTACAAGCCGGGCAACACCGGTGCGGCGGACAAGGCCCAGGAGTCCACGACGGCGTCCAGCGCAGCCGCGGGGGCTGCGGTGAGTGCCGCACCGGCCGCGTCCGCAGCGCCGGCCGCCGCGTCTCCCGCGCCCGCCACCACCACCGCGGCGGCTCCCGTCGCCCCGGCGAAGCCCGTGGCGGCCGCCCCCGCGCAGGCTCAGGCCCCCAAGGCCGAGTCCCAGGCTCCGGCCGCCGCCCCCGCCGCTCCGGCGAAGCCCGCCGCGGCCGCCGCCAAGCCGGCCGCCGCCAAGCCGGCCGCCGCCGCTGCCACCGCCGCGCCGAAGGACGAGCCGGCCGGCGAGGAGCCCACGGGCCCCGAGTACGTGACGCTGCGCGGCCCGTCGGCCGCCGTCGCGAAGAACATGAACGCGTCGCTGGAGCTGCCCACGGCCACGTCCGTGCGCGCCGTCCCGGTGAAGCTGCTCTTCGACAACCGCATCGTCATCAACAACCACCTGAAGCGGGCGCGCGGCGGCAAGATCTCCTTCACGCACCTCATCGGGTACGCGATGGTGCAGGCCCTCAAGGCCATGCCGTCGATGAACTACTCCTTCACGCAGAAGGACGGCAAGCCCACCCTGGTCAAGCCGGAGCACATCAACTTCGGTCTCGCCATCGACCTGGTGAAGCCGAACGGCGACCGCCAGCTCGTCGTCGCCGGCATCAAGAAGGCCGAGACGCTCAACTTCTTCGAGTTCTGGCAGGCGTACGAGGACATCGTCCGCCGCGCCCGCGGCAACAAGCTGACGATGGACGACTTCACCGGCGTCACCGTCTCGCTGACCAACCCGGGCGGCCTCGGCACGGTGCACTCCGTACCGCGGCTGATGCCCGGTCAGTCGGTCATCATGGGCGTCGGTTCGATGGACTACCCGGCGGAGTTCCAGGGCACGTCACAGGACACCCTGAACAAGCTGGGCATCTCCAAGGTCATGACGCTGACCTCCACGTACGACCACCGCGTCATCCAGGGCGCCGCGTCGGGCGAGTTCCTGCGGATCGTCAGTCAACTGCTGCTCGGCGAGAACGAGTTCTACGACGAGATCTTCCAGGCGCTGCGGATCCCCTACGAGCCGGTCCGCTGGCTCAAGGACATCGACGCCTCGCACGACGAGGACGTCACGAAGCCCGCGCGGGTCTTCGAGCTGATCCACTCCTACCGGGTGCGCGGCCATGTCATGGCCGACACCGACCCGTTGGAGTACCGCCAGCGCAAGCACCCCGACCTGGACATCACCGAACACGGCCTCACCCTGTGGGACCTGGAGCGGGAGTTCGCGGTCGGCGGCTTCGCCGGCCAGTCGATGATGAAGCTGCGCGACATCCTGGGCGTGCTGCGCAACTCGTACTGCCGCACCACCGGTGTCGAGTTCATGCACATCCAGGACCCGAAGCAGCGCAAGTGGCTCCAGGACCGCATCGAGCGCTCCAACTCCAAGCCGGAGCGCGAGGAGCAGCTGCGGATCCTGCGCAGGCTCAACGCGGCCGAGGCGTTCGAGACGTTCCTCCAGACCAAGTACGTGGGCCAGAAGCGGTTCTCGCTGGAGGGCGGCGAGTCCGTCATCCCGCTGCTCGACGCGGTCATCGACTCGGCGGCCGAGTCGCGGCTCGACGAGGTCGTCATCGGCATGGCCCACCGCGGCCGGCTCAACGTCCTGGCGAACATCGTCGGCAAGTCGTACGCGCAGATCTTCCGCGAGTTCGAGGGCAACCTCGACCCGAAGTCGATGCACGGCTCCGGCGACGTGAAGTACCACCTGGGCGCCGAGGGCACCTTCACCGGTCTCGACGGCGAGCAGATCAAGGTGTCGCTGGCCGCGAACCCCTCGCACCTGGAGGCGGTCGACCCGGTCCTCGAAGGCATCGCACGCGCCAAGCAGGACATCATCAACAAGGCGGGCACGGACTTCACCGTGCTGCCCGTCGCGCTGCACGGCGACGCGGCCTTCGCGGGCCAGGGCGTCGTCGCCGAGACGCTCAACATGTCGCAGCTGCGCGGCTACCGCACCGGCGGCACGGTGCACGTGGTGATCAACAACCAGGTCGGCTTCACCGCCGCACCGGAGGCCTCGCGCTCCTCGATGTACGCCACCGACGTCGCGCGCATGATCGAGGCGCCGATCATCCACGTCAACGGTGACGACCCGGAGGCGTGTGTCCGGGTGGCGCGGCTCGCGTTCGAGTTCCGGCAGACGTTCAACAAGGACGTCGTGATCGACATGATCTGCTACCGCAGGCGCGGTCACAACGAGGGCGACAACCCGCAGTTCACCAACCCGCAGATGGTCACCCTGATCGACAAGAAGCGCTCGGTGCGCAAGCTGTACACCGAGTCGCTGATCGGTCGCGGCGACATCACGCTGGAAGAGGCGGAGCAGGCGCTCCAGGACTTCCAGGGCCAGCTGGAGAAGGTGTTCGCCGAGGTCCGCGAGGCCACGTCGCACCCGGCTCCGGCCCATGTCCCGGACGCCCAGGCCGAGTTCCCGGTCGCGGTCACGACGGCCATCTCGCAGGAGATCGTCAAGCGGATCGCCGAGTCCCAGGTCAACATCCCCGACAACATCACGGTGCACCCGCGGCTGATGCCGCAGATGCAGCGCCGCGCGGCGTCGGTCGACGACGGCACGATCGACTGGGGCACCGCCGAGACCCTCGCCATCGGCTCACTGCTGATGGAGGGCACCCCGGTCCGGCTGTCGGGCCAGGACACCCGCCGCGGCACGTTCGGCCAGCGCCACGCGGTGCTGGTGGACCAGGAGACCGGCGAGGACTACACCCCGCTGCTCTACCTCTCCGACGAGCAGGCCCGCTACAACGTCTACGACTCGCTGCTGAGCGAGTACGCGGCGATGGGCTTCGAGTACGGCTACTCACTGGCCCGCCCGGAGTCGCTGGTCATGTGGGAGGCCCAGTTCGGCGACTTCGTCAACGGGGCGCAGACCGTCGTCGACGAGTTCATCTCGTCGGCGGAGCAGAAGTGGGGCCAGACCTCGGGCGTCACGCTGCTGCTGCCGCACGGCTACGAGGGCCAGGGACCGGACCACTCGTCCGCGCGCCCCGAGCGCTTCCTCCAGATGTGCGCGCAGAACAACATGACGGTCGCGATGCCGACCCTGGCGTCGAACTACTTCCACCTGCTGCGCTGGCAGGTCCACAACCCGCACCACAAGCCGCTGATCGTCTTCACCCCGAAGCTGCTGCTGCGACTGAAGGCGGCGGCGTCGAAGGCCGAGGAGTTCACCAACGGCGGCTTCCGCCCGGTGATCGGCGACTCGATGGCCGAGGCGGGCACGATCGACCCGGCGGCCGTCCGCAAGGTCGTCTTCTGCGCGGGCAAGGTCTACTACGACCTGGACGCCGAGCGGCAGAACCGCGGTCTGACGGACACGGTGATCGTGCGTCTTGAGCGGCTGTACCCGCTGCCGGGCGCGGAGCTCCAGGCGGAGATCGCGAAGTACCCGAACGCCGAGAAGTACCTGTGGGCGCAGGAGGAGCCGGCGAACCAGGGTGCGTGGCCGTTCATCGCGCTCAACCTGATCGACCACCTGGACCTGGCGGTCGGCGCGGACATCCCGCACGAGGAGCGGCTGCGCCGTATCTCGCGCACCGCGTCCTCGTCGCCGGCGGTCGGCTCCGCGAAGCGCCACCAGGCGGAGCAGGCCCAGCTCTGCGCGGAGGTCTTCGACGCCTGACGGGGCGTCTCAAGCGCCGGACGGGCCCAAAGCCCGTCCGGCGCTTGAGGACACCGCACGAGCCCGTCCGGCGCTTGAGGACACACCCCGCCGGACGGACCCCGGGCCGTCAGCCGAGATACGGCTCGAAGTCCCAGTACGGCCGCACCCGTTGCCGTGCCGACAGCGTGTGCTGGTGCTGCGCACCCATCGTGCGCGTCAGCTTCTGGAGCGCGTCCTCCTCGACCTTGTCCGCCTCCTCGCGCTGCTGGAGCGCCCGCAGATCGGCCGCGAGTGCCGTCTGGGTGGAGAGCGTCAGCGGATGGTCGTCGCCCAGCGCCGCACGCGAGCGCCGCAGCGTGTCCCTGCTCAGCTCGGCGGCCTGCTCCAGCCGCCCGGTGAGGTTCCGCCCTCCGGAGGCGTTCAGCGCGCAGCCCAGCGTCCAGGGGTGGTCGTCGCCGAGCAGGGTGCGCAGACCCGTGAGCGCCTGCTCGAAGAGGTTGAGCGCGCCGTCCCTGTCCCCCTCGGCCTGCATGAGGAGACCGACGTTGGACTGCATGCCGGTCGGTACGGGGTGGGCCTGGCCGACCAGGGCGCGGTAGGTGTCCTCGGCCTCGGAGAGCAGGTCCCTGGCCTGGCCCAGATCGCCGTGCACCCGCAGGTAGTTGCCGTAGTCGGTGACCAGCATCAGGTTGTTGTGGTGGCCCTTGCCGTACACGCGCTCCTGGCGGGCGAGCAGATCGGCCATCACCGGCCCGATGTCCTCGCCCTTGGTACCCGCCCTGCGCTTGCACAGGACGAGGTTGTGCTGCGCCCACAGGGTCTGCGGATGCAGTTCGCCGAGCACCTGGATCTGCGTCCGTACGCCCAACTCCTGGCGGGCCAGGGCGTCGTGGTAGCGGCCGAGGAGCCGCAGGTCGCGGGCGCAGGCGTTCACCGAGTGCAGCGTGTTGGAGTGCCTGGCGCGCAGGACGGCCTCGCGCTTGCGCAGTGTGTCGAGGTCGGTCTCGTACGCCTTCTCGTACTGGCCGAGCAGGCGCAGCGTCACGCCCAGGTTGTGCTGGGCCTGGAGGGTGGTCCATTCGTCGGCGCCCAGCAGCTCCCGGCCGGTGTCGACCACGTCCCGCAGGAGCCGGAACGCCTCCGGGTAGCGGCCGAGGAACCGCAGGTCGGAGCTGAGCCCGCTGTTGGCCGTCATCAGCCGGATCGGGTCGGGCTCCTGCTGTGCGAGCAGCAGGTCGAGTACTCCGCTGTCGCGGTCGTACGCCTCGTGGAACCGGCCGCTGGCGCGCAGGATCACCGTGGTCTCGGCGCTCAGCTCCAGCATCTCCTCGGCGTCGGCCGCGAACAGCCCGATCCATCTCTCCCGGACCCGCCGGGCGAGATCCATGCCGACGGTGTACTCGCCGCTGGTGTAGCAGTACCGGAGGCAGTTCAGGACGAGTTGGACGGTGCGCGGGTGGGTGCTCTCCAGCACACCGGAGAATTCGAGCTGGGGCAGGATCTCGGCGTACCGGGGCCACTGCCTGCTGTCGGAGGGCTCGCCGGGGTCGCTGCCGACGAGGACTTGGCGGACCACCTCGCGGTGGATGTCGCGGTCGTCGCCCGCGGTGAGCCGGCTGACGATGCCGTGCACGACGCGGTGCATGTGGACGGACTCCTGGCGGGGGCCGGTGTCACGTCCCTCCGAGACGGACGGGCTGCGTGAATCCTTCGTGATGACCGAGTAGTTGGCGAGTGTGTCCAGGGCGCGCGGCCAGTCCGGGGAGTTGTCGGCGATCCAGCGGAGCTGTTCCGGAAGGTCCTCCGGGGACACACCGCGGACCAGACCGATGGGGATACGGCCGGGGGCGAAGCAGGCGCACAGCTTGAGGAGTTCGAGCGCGCGGGGCTCGGACTCGCGGACCCGGTTGAAGAGCATCGACCAGGACGTGAGGGAGGAGCTGGGGTAGTCGCCCAGCTCGGACACCTCGTCCAGCGGGTTGATCTCGCCGCTGTGCACCTTCTCCAGATACTCCGGCACGGGCATCCGCAACTCGCCGAGCAGCGCCGCCGCGTGGGCCATCTGGAGCGGCAGGTCCTGGAACTCGACGGCGACCTCGTCGGCCTCGGCCGCCGTGATGTGCGGGGCCCTGCGCATCAGATAGCCGGTCGACTCGGCGCGCTCGAAGACGGGCACCTCCACGACGTCGCCCACCGCCCGCCAGCCGTGGTTGCGCGAGGTGATCAGGACATGGCCGGTGCCGCCCTGGGGCAGCATGCGGGCCGCCTCCTCCACGTCCTCCCAGCCGTCGAAGATCACCAGCCAGCGGCTGTGCGGATCGCCGCGGCGCAGCGCGTCGCGCACCGCGCGGATCCGCTCGCCGGGCTCGGAGCCGCTGCGCAGACCGAGGGCCGGTGCCAGCTCGCCGAACCGGTCGCGCTGGGTGCCGCGCTGGTCGGAGTTGACCCACCACACGACGTCGTAGTCCGGGCTGAAGCGGTGCGCGTACTCGGCGGCCAGCTGGGTCTTGCCGATGCCGGACATGCCGACCAGCGCGCAGACGGACGCGCCCGGATCGACGTCCGTGAACGATTCCTGGACCCGGTTGAGCAGTTCGTCGCGCCCGGTGAAGCGCGAGTTGCGGCGCGGCACCTCGCCCCACACGGCGGGCGCGTCGCTGGGGTACCGGGACGCGGCGGGCAACGGGTCGGCGCGCAGGGTGGCCGGGTCGAGGGAGAGCCGCGACAGCAGGCGCCGTTCGGCCTCCTGCTCGCCGATGCCCCACAGGTCCACCGGCTCCAGGACGGCGGTGGCGGGCAGCAGCGAGCGGTTGGTCAGGTTGACGGCCGCGAACCGGTCGGCGTTGGCGGCGACGAAGCCGCGCAGCGCCTCGTTCCACTCGCCCTCGCGGCGCGGTCCGAGCTGGAAGAACCACTCGCTGAGCACCAGCAGGACCCGGCCTCTGGCCAGCAGAAGGTCACCGAGGGCGTCCTCCAGGGGCTGTTCGCGGTCGGGGTCCCACCGGTGGGTCGTGACGCGATGACCGTGTGCTTCGAGTCTGCGTGCGATCCAGGTGGCCCACGGCCGGTGGTGGCCCGGGAAGGCGACCACGAAATGCTGGGACTCCTGATCGGGGCCGCCGTCCCCCGTCAGGTGCCGCTGAGCGACCATGCGCGCGTCTCCTCATTCTTCGAGCTGCGCCGTTCCCTGACGGCGCGTCTGAAATGTTACCGAACGTCACCGTCACCGGACAGGGAATCGGACAGTGCGTACGGGCTATTCGGGCCCCGGCCGAGCGAGGCCAGATGCCGCTTCATCGATTCGGTGAACCACACGCCGCGCTCGGTGAGTTGACCGCTGTCCAGCAGGAGGGGCAGCGCGTCGGCGACCTGCGCGCGGTACTCCTCGCGGCGGGCGCGGGCCGTCCGCCGGGCGGCGGGGGCGGCGCCGGGGCGCTCGGCGACGCGCGACCACAGGTCGGCGAGGGCGAGATGCGCGTACGTCCCCTGAAGCACGCCGTCGAAGGGCCGTGGATCCCTGCGCCACGCGACGCGGTGGACGGCGGCGCCGTCCGCGTCGTGCAGGGCGACGAGGTCCGCGAGGACGGCGAGCTTGCTGTGGGCGAGTTCGTGGACGAGCACCTCGGCGAACCGCCGCGCGGTGTCGGGCAGCGCGGTGTGTACGGCCCAGGGAGCGGCCCGGAGGGTGCAGCTGGAGGCGCCGTCGTCGGTCGGCGTCATCGGGACCACGGACCGTACGAGCCGGGCGACTTCGGCGGCGCGCCACGGGTCGGCGGACTCCAGGAGGGCGACGGCGCCGCGCCAGCGGGTGAGCCAGGCGGCACGGTCGAAGCGCGGCCGTACGTCCGTGTCGTGGGTGTGTGCGGTGCCGAGGTCGTCGAGCCGGCCGGCGCTGCCGGGCAGTGCGGCCAGGGACGTCCAGCCGATCCCCGCACCGCGTCCGTCGGGCCGCAGCAGTACGGAGCGGGCCGGGCGGCCGACGGGGGTGAGCAGCGTGCCGCGCGGGCCCGAGCGGATCCGTACGCGGGGTGTGCGGGCGTCCTGGACGCCGATGCCGGGCAGGACGAGCCGGCCGTCCGCCGTGGGCAGCTCGGTGTCGAGCCGGGCTCCGGTGCGCAGCGCCGTACCGACGGCGATCCCGCCGAGGGGGTGCAGGGCGGCGGCGAGACCGTCCGGCCCCGGTGCGTTGAGGGCGTCGACGATCCAGCCGCCGACCGCGGGGTAGTCGAGCAGCCGCCGGGCGGCGGCCGGCGCGGGCGCCTCGGCACGGGCCAGTAACTCCCAGTCCCGGTCGAACGCGGCGCGGGCCTCCGGCGCCAGGTCTGCCCGGCCGACGCGGGCGAGAAGGGCTTTGAACAGGACCAGCCGGCGGCTGTGCAGGGCGGCGTTCAGCAGGTCGATGTCGAGTGGTCGCTGGCGGGTGGCGGCGAGGCGTACGAGAGTGCCGGGCGGGACCACGAAGGCCCCCGGCGCCGCGGCCATTACCTCCGCTCCGCTGCGAGACTGTCCGGTTCTCGCCGCCCCGTAGGTCGGTTCACGTCCCGTCGCCCCATGAATCGGTGAACGAGCCGGGGCAGCGAAGTACGTCCTCGACGGCCGCCTCCAGCGCGGCGTCGTCCAGCCCCTGGAGGGTCCACAGGTCGACACCGGTGAGATCGGGGAGCTGGGGATTGTCGGCAATCCCACCGATCTGCTCCACGGATCCGGCCACACGTTGCTCCAGCACGCTCTGCTCCTCCCAGCTGCCCCCGAGGGCGTGTGGTGAAAGTCCCGCCTTGCGATCGCGCACACCAGACGCCATGAGCACCGCTCTGCGGGGCGGACGGCGCCGGGTTCACGGCACGCTTTGGGAGGCGATGCCGTGAGGGTTCTTCTTCCCGAGGCCCACGATTCGGAAACCCGTTCGCCACACAGGGAGTTGGTGTTCGGCCGCGCCCGCGCGGCCCCCGGGGGAGCGCATGCCGGGGCGCGTGGATGCACGCGGTGGTCGCGCACGCACATGTCCCCCGGGGCCGGCCAGGTCCTGTCCGGCCACGGGGCCTCGCGGTCACCGCGAACCCAGGAGCGCCGCCGTCCGTTCGCGGGTCGCCCGTGTCTCGGCCTCCGGCGCCGGGGTGCCCCGCTCCGCCAGGCCGTCCCAGTGGGTGGCCGCCGCGCGGTAGTCCGCCAGCGCCGCCGACGGGCGGGACATCCGCTCGTACAGTTCGCCGCGGCCGTGCAGCGCGCGGGCCGCCGTGAGCGAGGGCGGTCCGGTGATCTCGCGCAGCGCCCGGCCGTACGCGGACTCCGCCGAGGCGAAGTGCGCCTGCGGATCCGGCAGTTCCAGGCGCGCGCCCGCCAGCGTCAGCCAGGAGCGGGCCCGCGTCGAGTCGTCGGCGGCGCGGCGGGCCGACAGCTCCAGCAGATGGCAGCCCTCGTAGACGTCGGGCAGGAAGCCGCCGTCCGTACGGTCGCCCCGGTAGCGGTCCAGCAGGGCCGTGCCGAGCAGCAGGTGCAGGCGCCAGCGCAGCGGGGTCCGGGAGGACACGTTGGTGACGGCTTCGCGCAGGATGCCCTCCGCGCGGTCGGGGTGCCGGGCCTCGGTGAGCAGCATCTCGCCCCACTCCGCCAGGAGTTCGCACCGGACGTCGCTGTCGAGCGGCGCGCTGCGCTCGGCCTGCCGGTACGCGGTCGCCGCCGCCTCCCAGTCCCGCGCCGCGCGGTGGATCCGCGCCCGCTCGCGGCGGGCGCGCAGCAGCAGCGGGGCGCTGTCCTCGGCCGCCGCCTCGGCCGCTTCGGTCAGGGCGAGGACTTCGGCCGTGTCGTGCTCCCGGGTCAGCCGCAGGGCGGCCACGAGGTCGAGGAGCGCACCCGCGCGGCGGTGCGGCGGTGCGTCCAGTTCGTCCAGCAGGCCGAGCGCGGCGCGTAGTTCGCGTACCGACGCGGTGGCCGACTCCTGTGGTTCGGCGTCGGTACGGGCGAGGTCGAGCAGGACCCGGCCCATCCGCAGCCCGCGCGCCGTCCGGGTGGCGAGGTCCGCCCCCTCGGGCATCTCGGCCAGTCCGGCGACCGCCGCGCGCAGCCACTGGGGGTCGCCGTCCTGGCGCCACAGTTCGTGCCGGACGTCCGCGCGGGCGACCGCCGTCGCCGGTTCGTGTCCGGTGAGCAGCCGCTCGGCGCGGGTCAGCAGCCCGTGCGCCTCCTCGGGATCGCGGCGCGCCTGAGCCGTGTTGGCGCGGGCGAACAGCACCCGCCCCAGCAGATGCCGTGAGCGCCCGTCGCCGTCGGCGGCCAGCGACGCCTCGGCGAGCGCCTGCGCGTCGAAGAGCATCTGCCGGTCGCGCCGGTCGCGCCACAGGCCGAGCAGCCGCTCCACCTCGTCCAGTCTGCCGGGCACCGGCCGTACGGGCCGGTACCAGCGCACCACCCGCGCGGGGACCTGCGCGAAGAGTTCCTCGTCGGCCTGCGGCCCGCCGTCCGGGTCCTCCGGCACCACCGGTTCGCCGGCCTCCAGCCCCTGGAGGCGGGCGACGGCCAGCGCCGGGAAGTTCCGCATGCCCTTGCCGAACCGCCGGGTGACGTACTCCGACAGGTACTTGAGAACCAGTTCGGCGGCGCCCTGGTCGAGCATCTCCAGCAGCAGTTCACGTACGCCGGGCGCGAAGTCGTAGCGCGGTCCGGGCACACCGGCGGCGTCCGGCAGCCGCTCCAGCAGCCCGCCGAGGAGCACTTCGGCCAGCTGCATGGGGCCGGTGTCGGGCAGCAGCGCCTCCTGGACGAGCTGCATGACGGGCAGGTAGAGCGGTACGGCCGCCAGATGCACGGCCAGCTCCAGGGCGCCCGGCGACGCGCCGGAGCGGAAGTCGCGCAGCCGTGCCTGCGGGGTGCGCGCCCCGCCGTACGGTCCCGAGTCGGGCCGCGCCGGATGCCGGGGCAGCACCCAGCCCGCCGCGCCGCGCATCGTACGGGTGCCGGTGCCGCCGAGCAGTTGCGCCCAGCCGCCGAGGACCCGGTCGGTCGGCAGCAGCACGGGCACCGGGAGCGCCCCGGCGGGCGGCGCCGCGCGGCCGTGCGTCTCGTCGGCGACGAACCGCGTGCCGCGCCCCACGCCGGGCTCGTGCACGAGCAGCCCGGGGTCGGCGGGCAGCGCCGTGCGGTCCCACAGGCGGGGCGGCAGCGGCTGGACGACGGCGATCTGGGAGACCGCGGCCCAGCGGTACAGCATCCGCTGGGCGCCGCCCGACTGCCACAGCGGCCCCACACAGTCGCTGATGACGAGTGTGAGCCGGCGGCCGGTGACGTCGCGGTGCTGGTCGGCGGGGCGCAGCCGGGTGTGGTGCGGGTCGGGCCCGGTGCCGGCCATCGCCGAACCGTCCGGCCCCTGGTGCAGGTAGTGCACCTGGACGTCGCGGAAGGCGCCGAGCCGTTCGCAGGCCTGGCGGAGCCGTTCGAGGGTCGGTTGCCACACGGACGCGGTCGACGAGGCGTCCATCAGGAGCTGGATCTCGGCCTCCCGGTGCGCGGCCGGGCGGCGTACGGGGCGCAGGAAGCCGTCGGCGGCGCTGCGTTCGGCGGTCGCCTCCTCGTCCAGTCCCGTCCCGAGGACCGGGGGGACGGGCGGGCGGTAGCCGCGCAGCGGTCGCAGCGCGCGTTGCAGGCCGGGCAGGCCGGAGAGGGCTCCGGTGGCCGGTGCCCGTATCGGGAAGGACCGGGTCGGGACGGCGTCCGAGCCGGACGGGGCGTAGAGCGAGAGGGGCGCGGTGTGTTCGGCGCTGCGGGGCGCGGGGTCGGGCCGGGGCGGGGGCACTGTCGCTTCGGCGGGCGGCTGGAGGGCCGTTTCGGGGAAGGCAGGGCGGGCGGTGGGAGGCGCATGGTGCTCCGGACGATCCCCTGTCCGGGGCGGCGGAGCCGTCAGACGCGCCAGCCACAGGGCCTCGGCCAGCTCTCTGGCCGATACCTCGCGGCCCGCCGCGCGCAGCCGGCCGACCAGCTCCGCCAGCCGGTGCGACCCGTCGGACCGGCCGGGCGGCGGCCCGCCGGACGGGTCGCCCGGCCGCCCGGCCGACGGGTGCTCCGTCCGGTGGTCCGGGTGCCCCTGGTCACCGGGGGGCGGGCGGGGCGTGTCGCCGGGGGGCGGGCCGGGGGTGGTCACACCATCACCTCGGACGGTCGAGAGGGCGCAGCAGCATCTCGGCGAGCCTGTTGCGGGTGACCTGTTCGGCGTGGGCGGCGCGCTGGGTCACGTACAGCGCGTTCAGCAGCTGGTCGGTGGCGACGACCTCGCCGGGCTCGCGCTGGAGGAACCGTTCGATCAGCTCGGCGCCCTCCTCCAGGGCCTCCTCGCCCAGGTGCGCCGCGACCATCGCGGCGAGTTGTTTCTCGCCGGGCGGTTTGAGGTCGAGCTGGATGCAGCGGCGCAACAGGGCGGCGGGGAAGTCCCGTTCGCCGTTGGAGGTGAGGATGATGAAGGGGAACGCGGTGCACCGCACCCGGCCGCCCACGAGGGTCACCGGTGTCCCGTCGTCGGTGAGGACGTCGGTCGCCGGCTCCCGCTCGGCCCGCCGCTCCAGTTCACGGACCGTGAACTCGCCCTCCTCCAGGACGTTCAGGAGGTCGTTGGGCAGGTCGATGTCGCTCTTGTCGAACTCGTCGATGAGCAGCACCCGGGGCAGCCCGTCCGCCGACGGCAGCAGCGCCGTACCGAGCGGGCCGAGCCGGATGTACGACCCGATGGGCGGCTGCCGCACCGCGTCGCCGGACACCGCCCGGTCGAGCTGTACGTCCTGGAGCCTGCCGATGGCGTCGTAGTGGTAGAGGCCGTCCTGGAGGGTGGTGCGGCTGACGATGGGCCAGCGCAGCACGCGGCCGAGCCGCAGCTCGTGGGCGACGGCGTGCGCGAGGGTCGACTTGCCGGTGCCGGGGTTGCCGGTGACGAGCAGCGGACGGCGCAGCTGGAGCGCGGCGTTGACGGCCTCGACCTCTTCGGGGCGGGGGTGGAACGACTCCACGAGGCGGCGTTTGACGCCCAGCCGGCGGGCGTTGTCCACCTCTTCGGTGTCCGCGGGCTCTTCGGTGTCCGTGGGCGTACCGTCGCCGCCGCCGTCCGCACCGTGGTGCGGGCTTCGTGCGGTGAACGCGCGCCAGGGGGGTGGATCGGGTAACTGCCGCGCACCGTCGTGCGGCAGCCCCGCTCCTCGGTAGATGCGCCAGTCGCTCACTGTGGGCTCCTCATCGTGTCGGCCCGGCGTGCGCCCGGCATCGTGGACGTCCGTACCCCGCCTGGCCGTTCGTACCCCGTCCGCGGCAGGTCGCTTGGGGGCATGTGTCTGTCAGCGTCTGTCATGAGGTGGGGCGTGCAGAGGCTCGTCGGGCAACGTCGGCCTGTGGGGTGGATCGTAGATGAGGACGAGGTGCCGCGCCCAGGCTGTGTCCTGGTGATCACGTTCGTCCCGGTCGCGCTGGTCGTGCTGGTCGGCGCTGAGATTGCGCAGCACCCGGACGCGCTCGCGCAGCGCGTTGCCGGTGGGTGCCTCGCGTACCAACTCGGCGGCCCTGTGGTAGAACTCGGCGCAGTCGTCGTGCCCGTCCTCGCCGGTGCGGCGGCACAGTACGGCGACGTGGCCGGCGTGGAAGGCGCGGGTGAGGACGCGCGAGCCGCGCCCGGTGGCCGTACTCGCGCAGTACACCGGAAGGGACACACCGGCGACGCCCGCCGTGCTGACCGACAGCCGCGCGTACGCCGCCTCCTCGCCTTCCGGCGCGGTCGCCGTGTGCCCCCCGTCCGGCACGTCCAGACACAGCGGTACGGCTTCCAGCGGACCGTGGTCGGTGGCGCGTCTGCCGCGGTTCCACTCCGGGGTCACGCCGTCGCGGCGGCGCAACTGGTCGCGCAGGGCGACGACTCGGCGCCGTCCGATCGGGAGCGTGTGCACGCTGGGCGGTTCGTCGCCGCGCGGCAGCCGGGAGCGCCACTCGTCGACGGGCTCGTCGAACAGCGCGCGGGGCAGCAGGAAGTCGACGGCGGCGAGGTACTGCCCGGCGTCGGCGCGGGCCAGCGCCTCGCTCAGCCCCTGGCGTACGGCGGCCTCCAGACCGGTGCGCGGGACGCCCTCCTCGTCGTAGCGCACGGTGGTGGTGCCGCCGTCGGAGTCCAGCAGTTGCACGCGCCAGGGGTG
This sequence comes from Streptomyces sp. NBC_01508, assembly GCF_045040315.1. Classification (NCBI taxonomy): domain Bacteria; kingdom Bacillati; phylum Actinomycetota; class Actinomycetes; order Kitasatosporales; family Streptomycetaceae; genus Streptomyces; species Streptomyces sp. NBC_01508. The sequence goes on from NZ_CP109419.1 coordinate 2,504,749, forward strand.
GGTGCCGTAGACCTCGGGCTCGATGACGACGAGGACGTCGTCGTGGGCCGCGGCGCCGGGGCGCGCGCCGCCGTCCGTACCGCCCTCCGAGCCGCGGTCCGTGCCGACTTGGTCCCGGTCCGCGTCCCGGTCGCCGTCGGTCAGGAGCGCCAGGCTCTCCTCGCGGATCCAGTTGGTCTCCAGGGCGTTGGCGGCCGTCTCGACCCAGTCGCGGAGCTTCTTGGCGCCCGGGGTGTCGCGGGGTGCGCGCAGGGCGCCGTAGACCTTCGCCGCGTACAGGACGACGGCTTCCTGCTCGAAGTCCCGTCCCGCCAGGGCCGCTTCGGTGTGCTCGCGGGGGTCGTAGAGCAGGCCCGAGCCCTCGCGCCAGTTGCGCGGGTCGTTGGATTCGATGCGCTGCGGGCTGCGCAGCAGGCGGCGGCTGGTGTCGTTCACCAGATGCAGCACCTGGCCGGGGCCGGACGGCGGTTCGACATCGGCGAACAGCCCGTACAGCTGGGTGCGTGAGCGCGGGGTGAAGCTGTGCGGCTGGCCCTGTGTCACCGCGAGGCGGGCGTGCAGCCGGGGCCAGCTGTCGCCGGAGCCCTCGAAGCGCCGCAGATGGTGCCGGTCGTGGGCGCCGATGACCTCCGCCCAGAGGGATTCGGCGCCCTGGTCGCAGAGGGTGCGCAGGGCGGTGACGGGCTCGGCGCGGCCGATGGTGGCGTCGCCCTGGCCCTTGCCCTTGATGACGCCGATGACCGATCCGTGCCGGGTGTCGATGACGGGGCCGCCCGAACAGCCTTGCAGCACCAGGCCGTTCTGGAGCCACATCGGGTTTCCGCGGCGCCCTCCGGTGGCCATCGCCGTCGTGGAGAGGAACATCTCGGCGCCGTGCGCCCCCGCCGTGTCCGCCCAGCCGTACAGCTCGACATCGGCGGGTGTGGGCGACGAACGGTCGCTGAGCCAGAGGCAGTCGGCGAAGTCGGCGCCCGGCACCCGTACGAGGGCGAGGTCGTGACCAGTGACGACATGGGCGATCTCGCCCTCCAGCCGCTCGTCATCGCAGGTGGTGATCGTGACACCACCTCCTGGCTCCCGTTCCATCGCACCCACCCTCTTGTCCACGACATGCGCGCAGGTCACGACCCATTCGGGGGCGACGAAGAAGCCACTGCCCCAGAATCCGGCACTGCCTCCGTCATACCCGGCGCCGGGCGGACCGATGCGGACGACTCCCCGGCTCACGGGGTCTTCGAGGGAGCTCATGCGTCAACACACGGGGAGTACGCGGGCGTTGGGACGGCGCGCGTCCCCGAGCCGACTGGTCCGCAGACCTGAGCGTCGTACATCCGCACCCCGTTCCCCCGAAGTTGAGGCATGTGGGACGAGGCTAGCCCGATGATCCCGAAGTGGGGAGTGGTTCCGGTCCGGGCGAGGCGGATGGCGGCGGTCCCGGCGGTCCCGGTGGTCCCGGCGGGACGGGTGGTCCCGGCGGGACGGGTGGTCCCGGCGGGACGGGTGGGGCGTCCGGGGCGGGCGGTTGGGCCGGCTCGCGGCCCGGCTGCCAGGTGAGGGTGACGGAGATGGACGCCTTGGCCTCCCCGTCCGCCAGGACGGCGGCCACCGCCGCGCCCGGCTTCATCGCCAGCTCGATGCCGAACGTCGCGCTGACCTCGCTGGGCCCCGCCGCCCGCGCCGCGTCCATCACGGTGGCGCCGACCGCGGCGATCACCTCGTTGACGCGCACCACACCGGCCCGCAGCCGGTCGACCGCCCCGACGTCGACGAACGTCGACTCGTCCGGCCGCAGCACACTGACCCTCGCGAGAATGACCTGCCCACCGGGCAGGACCACCTCCTGTACGTCGTGGTCCAACGCCACCCCTCCCCCGCTCGCTCCGCGGCGGGCCGCGATCCACGGCCCCGTACGCGATACCTCCCCTCCCCACCAGGTAGTTACGCTGTTTCCATGTACTTCACGGATCGCGGGATCGAGGAGCTCCAGAAACGGCGCGGCGAGGAGGAGGTCACCTTCGAGTGGCTGGCCGAGCAGCTGCGTACGTTCGTCGATCTCAACCCGGACTTCGAAGTTCCGGTGGAGCGCCTGGCCACGTGGCTGGCCCGCCTCGAAGACGACGAGGACGACTGACGTGCGCCGACGGGCGCCGATGAACCGTGACCGGCGATCGCGATAGGTCTTGACTTCCCCCATCCGCGATATATCGTGTTGAACAAGAGACGCGATATGTTGCGTCATGGCCGGCCGCAGGGAGTCAGCACCATGGCAGAGTCGACGTGGGAAGTCAGCCGGCCGGAGAGGCTCACCTTCGACGACCCGGTGACGGCCCTCAGCGTGCGCCTCGTGAACGGCACCGTGAACGTCGTCGGCGTCGACGAGACGGCACTGGCCGAACAGGGCGGCAGCCGCCTGGAGATCTCCGAGATCCACGGCCCGCCCCTGATCGTCACCCGCGAGGGCGGCACCCTCACCATCGCCTACCAGGATCTGCCCTGGCACAACTTCCTCAAGTGGCTCGACAGCAAGGGCCACCAGCGCAGCGCCGTCGTCTCCCTCACGGTCCCGGCGGGGGCGGACGTCGAGGTCGGCGTCGTCGGGGCGGGCGCCGTGATCTCCGGGATCAAGGGGCGTACGGACGTACGCGGCGTACACGGTGACACCACCCTCGTCGGCCTGGCCGGCCGGGTCCGCGCCGAGACCGTCGCCGGGAACGTGGAGGCCCAGGCCCTCACCGGCGACCTGCGCTTCAGCTCGGTCTCGGGCGATCTGACCGTCGTGGACGGCTCGGGATCCTCCGTACGGGCGGACACCGTCAGCGGCGACATGGTCATCGACCTGGAACCCGCCGGCAAACCCACCGACATCAAGATCAACACGGTCTCCGGCGAGGTGGCCATCCGGCTGCCGCACCCGGCGGACGCGAAGGTCGAGGCGAACACGGCGAGCGGTGCGGTCTCCAACGCCTTCGACGACCTGCGGGTCGGCGGGCAGTGGGGAGCGAAGAAGATCACCGGCACGCTCGGGGCGGGTACGGGGCAGCTCAAGGCGATGACGGTGTCCGGCTCGATCGCCCTGCTGCGCAGGCCACCGGCGGAAGAACCGTCCGGCGACGCGACGCCGGCCGACAAGAAGGAGCTCTGACATGGCCCCCGTCTTCGCCCACGGCCGCCTCCGCCTCTACCTGCTCAAGCTGCTCGACGAGGCGCCGCGGCACGGCTACGAGGTGATCCGGCTGCTGGAGGAACGCTTCCAGGGCCTGTACGCGCCGTCCGCCGGCACCGTCTACCCGCGGCTGTCCAAACTGGAGGCCGAAGGGCTGGTCACGCACGCCACCGAGGGAGGCCGCAAGGTCTACTCGATCACCGAGGCCGGTCGCGAGGAGTTGGCGGGCCGCAGCGGTGAACTGGCCGACCTGGAGCTGGAGATCCGCGAGTCCGTCTCCGAACTCGCCGCGGAGATCCGCGACGACGTACGGGGCGCGGCGGGCCAGCTGCGCAACGAGATGCGCGCGGCGGCGGCGTCCGCGTCCACCTCCCCCGGCGGTCCGGCCGGCGGGGAACACCCGCCCGGGGACGGCGAGTCCTGGCACGCGGCGAAGGAGGAGCTGCGCCGCGCGAAGCAGGAGTGGAAGGAACAGGCCCGCCGGGCGAAGGACGAGTCGCGCCGGGCGCGTGAGGACGCCCAGCAGGCGCGCCGCCAGGCCAAGGAGGCGCAGGAGACGGCGCGCGAGGAGATGCTGCGCATCGCCAAGCAGGTCCAGGACCAGGTGCAGGGCCACTTCTCGCGCGGCGACTGGCCGGCCGGGGTACGGGAGGGCCTGTCCGAACTGTCCACGCACCTCGGCGGCCTGGCGAAGGGCTCCGCGTTGCCGCCGTACGTCAAACCGGACGCGGACCCCGATTGGGGTGCGGACACCCCCACGACGGGCGACCCGGCCCGCGACCTGGACCGCCTGCTGGACCGCTTCCGAGACGACATCCGCGACGCGGCGCGGGACCACGGGGTGACGGAGGCCCAACTCACGGAGGCCCGCCGCCACTTGTCGACGGCGGCGGCGCACATCGGGGCGCTGCTGCGGAAGCCTCCGGCGTAGGGGGCGCGGGTTGCCGGTTCCGCGCCTGCGGGCCGGTCTCGTCCTCAATCGCCGGACGGGCTGGGGTGGTTGCGGTGGTGGCCGGGGGCCGCTCCGGGGTCATGCCCGGACGGCACGATGTACGGGCGCGTGACGTCCTTCTGGGTGCTGGTCCGGGTCGGGCCACACATCACGCTTGAGTGTCCGGACACGACCCCTGCGCGTCCCCCTCCCCTCGCACGGGTCGGAAGGACGAACCGGCCCCGCCGGACCCGCGATCTCATATGAACAGGTGCCTCAGAGAGAGGTAGCGAGTGAAGGCCTTCGAAGAGGTACGGATAAGTTCCCCGAATCACTCCGAGGAAAGTTCTCAGTACTGAGCGACGCGGAGGGCGACGAGGGGCTTTCGTCGTCACAAATCTCGGCGGAAATGCTGGAGGACACCGCCCGGGTACCCGCACTTTCCCAGGTCGGCCCCGGCTTGAAAATCGCCGAAGGGGCCCCTCGTTTCCGGAAGATCGCCAGCCACTGGCGCGACTTCGCCGCACATGGAGAGCTGACCGGGGAGTTCGGCGTCCCGAATTTCTGCCGCACCATATTCGAGCCGGCCCTGCCGCTCACCTGGGAAGGTTCTCCCGAGGAGGAGCGGCAACTCTTCGCGGAGTTCAGAGAAATCGACAGTCACCCCGTCAGTGGCACCGGCCTGTTCTCCGTCGTGCGACTCCAGCAGGTGACGAATCCCCTGGAGATCTGGCTGTGGGATGCCCGTGTTGGGGCGTTGCAGCTGGACGTGGACTATCTCGGCTACCTGGAAGCTCTGAGCCTGACCAAGGGGACACACGGGTGGCAGTACCTGTTCACGGACGTGTCGATGGAGAATCCAGACCCCTATCACGATACGAGGACCTGGAGCGCCGCCTTGAGGAGCGCCTGTAATCCGTTTCGCCGACATCCCCAAACCCATCCGCTCCAGCACAGCTGTCGTCACCGATGGCCATGGGCATGACGCTCGTTGAAGACCGCTCCTTGGCCGAACCACCCCGGTGCGTTTCAGGCGCGGGGTGGTCCGGTGTTGTGTGAGGTGGACCTACAGGTCCGGGACCGGATGGGAGCCGGGCTGGTCTGCCGATTCCGTGGTCCGCGTGTGGCCGGGTTCGTCCTGGTCGTCGCCTGTCACGCGCACGGCGTCGTCCGGTTCGTCGTCCTCGTCCGGTGATGGGAGCCGTGATCCTCGGCTCTCGGCCACACGTAGCGCGTCGCGCAGGGCCTCGCACAGTCGTGTGCTGAGGAATCGCAGCTCCCGAATGCTGACCATCTCCTCCAGGAGCATCGCGGCGGCATGGGTGAGCAGGGTATGTCGACCTGCTTTCACCAGGTAGGCCATACCCCGGGGTGCCGTCACGCAGCGCCGGGGGGTCTTGTCTCGACAGTCAACGACCTTCTTTGAACGGGTGACAGCGTTCACAAGGGGGTTCATGTGCACGCCCGGTTCGGGAGGTTCGTTGCAGGGGGTTCGCGATGAACCCCCTGCAACGAAATCTGCTGTGACAGGATGAACACTTGGCGTGACATTGCAGGTGGCGGCAGGGCGTGAGCAGAGACCCGAACCATCAGTTGGCCGCTGTCATGGCGGAGGCCGGGGCCTCAAACAAAGGGCTGGCCAAGAGAGTTCGCGAGGTCGCGCAGCGGCACGGCGACTACGTGGGGACCACGCACGTCGCTGTTCAGCGGTGGTTGGACGGAGGTGGTATTCAGCGTCAGACCGCCGCGTACGTCGCCGAGGCGCTGGGCGACAAACTGCGGCGGAGGATGACGCCGAAGGATCTGGGTTTCCCAGATACATCACCGGTCCCTGCGCCTGGATATGCCATGCGCTACCCCGATTCGCCGGCCGAGACGCTGCGAGTCCTGGAATCTCTGACGCATCAGCGTCCGGAGGACGGGCCAGTAGATGAAGCCTCGTTGTCCGACAGTGACGTGCACTCGGCTGCTCTGTTGTGGCTCGTCTCTCGGCCGGACGGCTTACCCACAGATGCGCCTGCCACGCGCCGAGTCGGCATGCGTGACGTCGCCGCGATCCGTACCGCCGCCGGATTCTTCATGCAGCTTGATTTCCAGTTCGGCGGTGGCCACGCGCACAAGGCGTTTCGCCACTACTTCCGCGAAGACGTGCTGCCCCTGCTGTGCGCCGGCTACAGCGCCAAGGTCGGGAAAGCCCTTTTCCAGGCCGCGTCGGAGATGTCCCAACTCCTTGCCTGGAGCGCGTACGACAGCGGCAACCACGCGTTGTCCGACCGGTACATGATGTCGACGCTCCGTCTGACGCAGATCACCGGCGACCGTGTAATGGGCGCCCGCATCCTGACGAAACATGAGCCACCAGGCCAACTACCAGGGCCAAGCACCTCGCGCCGTCGTGCTCGCCCGCGCCTCGGTAGAAGGAGCACGAGCCACCGCAACGCCACGCGCCCATGGCACTGTTCTGCGCACATGAGGCACGGGCGCGCTCCACCTCGGGGGATCACCAAGGCGCCGGACGCGCGATGAACGAGGCGGAGCGGCACTTCGAACGCGCCAGCAGCGCCGTGGACCCCGAGTGGTTGTCGTACATGGATGAGGCGGAGTTGATCGGCGAGTTCTGCCACTGCTTCCGGGATCTCGGCCAGGTACCCGATGCCGTCCGGTTCGCCGAGCGCGCCGTTGAACTGACCGACCCCAAGTACGCCCGGACGCTGGGCTTTTGCCGCATGGTTCTCGCTCAGAGCCAACTGCTCAATGGCGACCTTGAGGCCGCCGTGACGACCGCCGGCCTTGCGGTCGAAGCAGGCGACGCACTTCAGTCCGCGCGCCGTCGCCGAGGTGGAGCAGTACCCGCGCGTCAAACTCGTGCCGCCCGTCAACGGCACCGTGCGCGGCCTCCAGGTCGATCAGGATCACCTGGTCATTGCGGTCCACCATGAGGTTCTGTACGTGAGCGTCCCCGTGCACAGGCCCTTTCCCCGACTCAAAACGCAACTCCGCCACCCGGCACCGAAGTTCACGTGCCCGCTTACGCAGGAACGCGCGGTCGTCCTCCGGTATCCCGGTCGCCGCGTTGATACGCCGATCGGTCCGATCCAGCACCGGGTACGAGGAAAGACTCAAGGAAGCGGGCAGGCTGAGCGAGTGGAGATCACGGAGGATCGCCCCCAACTCGCCGTATGCCGGCTTCCGGTCACCCTCCTCGATCAGGTGCCAGAACGTCACCGGATGCCCCTCGACAACCACGGGCTGTTCCAGATCATCCACAACCCGCGTCGCCGGGAACCCCTCACGGGCAAGCCAACGAGACACAGCGACCTCAACCCGGACGGAATCCAGATACTCGGTCGACCGAGCGATCCGAACCACCACCGGACTCGCGTCCAAGTGGAAAAGAGCATTCTCACCCAGGCGGATCAGACGAGCCCCCTCACCATCGAGCCCCACTCGCCGACATGCCGCAGCCACCACCCGCACAGCGACGGCCGAGGTGAACCCTTCTCCCACGTCCCACCCAACTCCCTCACAGACACCGACGATTCGCCAAGCGAACCACCGTGCACAGTGGTCGACAGCAGCCATCCGGGCGACCGTACCCACCGCCACGCTCTGACGTGCGACACAGGGACGCCCCGCCCTCGTCCGGGAAGGTTCACCCGAGGAGGAGCGGCAGCTTCTTTGAGGAGCGCCTGTGACCCGTCAGGGCTGACGGTCCTCGGCGTCGAACACCGCCGGGGAGTGCGCCCCGTGCATCTTTTCCACCGCGATCCACTCCCGGACCCCGGACAGGCCGAGCCGTCCCCTCGCGGAGATCTTGGGATACGGCCGTAGGGCGGAACTCGCTGACGCGGCGTCGGACATGGCGTGGATCTACGCTGTCCGCCCCAGTCCTCGGCAACCGAGATTCACCGAACCGGCTTTGCCGCGTTCAAGCGGCGTGGAACACTCCTTCCGTGCCCACCTGGATAACCTCGCGCCGTCTGGGCGCCACCGCTGTCCTGTACGCCGTCTTCGTCGGGGGCTGGTACCTCGGCCAGCCGCTCGCCGGCGTCGGCTGCCACAGTCCCGATCCGCTGACCGCGAGGGAGTACGACGAGACGGTCAACGAGCCGGGTGACGTCATCGGCGACCTCCGCGTGACGGCGACGTCGGTCGGGCAGGTCGCCACCACCGAGATCATCGACACCGCCACGATCGTGCCGTGCGACTCGGTGACGCCCCGCCCCCGCCTGGTGGCCTGGGTGACCGGCGACTGGCGCTGAGGGGGGCGGGCCGGGTCAGCAGGTGCTCGGTGCGGCCCGGCCCGCGAAACGGTCCGCGAGCCAGGGGACGCCCTCGGCTCCGGTGGCCTCGGTCGCGGCGATGTGGCCGGGGATGAGGTTGCCGCTGAACTTGACCGTCGCGCCCCGGCGGCACCAGTCGGCGGCCAGATTCTTGCCGACCTGCTGGGGCACGACATCGTCCAGGGCGCTGTGGGAGAGCAGGACGGCCACGGCGGGCTTGCGCTTGCCGAGCCGCTGGTCGGCCACGATCGTGTCCCACGGGGCGCGCTTGAGGCGCTCGGTCAGCGGGCGCCCGTCCGTGGTCAGGAAGCGGGAGTTGAGGAAGGGGTACGTGGCGAGGGCCTGTGTGGTGCACAGGTTGTCGCGCAGGTCGTTCGTCACGCGTTTGCCGAGGGCGCTCAGGTACGGGTCGATGTCGACGCCGTACGCGGTGGCGAGGCCGGAGAGGGCGTAGTTGAAGAACGCCCCGTAGGCGGAGCCGTCCATACTGTCGGCCACCTTGTTCATGTCCGCGGGCGGGGCGCCGACGACGGCGCCCTTGATCTTCAGTCGGGGGCGTAGCTGGGGGCGAGTTCGGCGGCGGACGCCGTCGCGCCGCCGCCCTGGGAGTAGCCATAGAGCCCGACCGGGCCGGCGTCGGGGAGGTCCACGGTATTCAGCCGCTGGGCTGCCCGGACGGAATCCAGCACGGCGCGGCCCTGGGCCTCGCGGTCCATGTAGGTGTGGACTCCGGGTGTGCCCAGCCCCTGATAGTCGGTCACCACCACGGCATAGCCCTTGTCCGGGCTTGGGGAACATCGGTACAGCCGTTGGCGCTGAGAACGATCATGGTTCCTGAGTGGCAGTCTCCGAGTTCGGGTGAGGCTGGGTCTGGAGTCGCTGGCGGAGATCGGCTTCTTCGGCTGTGGGCGGGTCGCCTGGGCGGCGGATGCGGACTCTGCGGGGGCGGGGGATGTCGTCGACGTCCTGGAGGTCGGCGAAGTCGGCGTGCGCCTGGGCGACGGCCTCGGGGTACGCCTCCTGCTTCTCGTGCTCGGCGAGCGCCCGGCAGACGCTGGCGACTCTGGGGGCCTGACCTTTGCGCTTGCCGGTGGGGATGATCAGGTCGGGCTGGATCTGCTCAACCGACTCGCCGTTCGCCCGGCGCCGGAGCACGGTGTGCAGCATGTCCTCGGTGATGACAGGCGGGCGGCCGCCGTGCTTGCCCTTGCGGGCCGCCGCGTCGAGTCCTTCGAGGGTCGACCCCCGGATGTTGGGGTGCCGGTAAGAACGCTGTCACCGATCCTGCTGGCTTATTCGGGTCATACGGCGAGGGAGAGGTCGAGCCGGGCGAGGTGGCTGACGCGGGTGCGGTCCAGAGGATGCCCGTTCCACCAGGCGTCGAGGCGTAAGAGGTTGAGTGCGACAGCGGCGAAGACGTGCTCAAGGTGGGTCTTTGGCAGACCGCGGTAGCGGGCGCGTCTCATGCCGGTGACCGCGACGGCCTGGTGGATGGTTCCCTCGACTCCAGCGCGGGCCGCGTACCTGGCACGCCACTGCTCGTCGGTCTGCTGGGCGCGGGCGTGGTCGAGAGCCTCTTGCCGGTCTCGCGGCTTCAGCACGAGGGTGCGGCCTCCTGTTTTGGAGCGAGTGCACTGGTCACGTACCAGGCAGGGGCGGCAGGTCTCCTTGTCGAACTTCACCACGATGGCCTTGGTGCCGCGCTGGCTGACGGGGCTCCACCAGGTGCTGGTGTTGCCGCGTGGGCAGGTGGCCTGCCGCTTGTCCCAGTCAATGGTGAAGGCGGTGCGGTCGAATCCGGCGCCGGCGCGAGCTTGGGGCGAGCTGTTCAGCAGGACCGGGTGATCAGGGCGACGCCGAAGCGCTTCTTCACTCCCACGATCAGCTCGGCGGAAGGGTAGCCGGAATCGAGGTAGTGCTCGGCGGGCAGCAGGTCACGGGTGGCGAGCATGTGGTGGATCGGATCGGCCATCTCCGCGTCGGTCACCGTGGCGTCGGTGGTCGCGATGTTGGTGATGATGCGCGGCGGTGGTCCGTCGGGGCCGTGGACCGCCCCGTAGTCGACGGCCGCGCTCTGGTCGTCGGCTTCGTCGCAGGTCTCGCTGATGTGGACCTTGCAGCCGGTCCACCTGGAACGCTGTTTGAGACCGTAGCGCGCGTCCGTGTCGTAAGGGGAGGCCAGCCGGAGTCTGCCCGGCGGGAGGTCTCCGCTCTCCCGCCGCGTCACCTCCGGCCCGGTCTCGGTTACGGTGCGGTGATAGTTCTGTAGCCACACCGATCGCAGGACCCGCAGCGCCGGCAGTTCGCGCAGCCAAACCGGTGTGTGAGGGGCGTGCACGGCCTCCAGCAGCGTGAATCCGTCCCGGCCGTAGCCCAAGGCCATCTCCTCGCGCTTGGCCTTGGAAGCGGGCGGGTGCCAAGAGTTGGTCCGTGGACCGTAACGGTCGGCCCACTCCCGCACGTGCACCGCCTTGGCTAGCCAGTCCGGTGCCGCGCAGGCCAGTGTCTCCAGTGAGGCCCGCAGCGTCTCCCCGGCCAGCCCCACTACAACCTCGTCCGCCGCCACTGCCGGCCAGCTGTCACCTACGCGATGGCCGAAGCCACCGACATCCGGCCGCAGCCACGGCGAGACATCGACCGCCAGGACGAGACGGCCGCCCGCCGCCCGGGGAAGCGGCGTCCCAGCGATCGTCCGCTGGAGCCGGTCGACGTCCAGGCGGCCCTTGTTCAAGCCGCCGTACAAAGCCCCGTGACCTCGGCAATGCTCGGGGGCGAGCGCCAGATCCACCAGTGTCCTCACCGGCCCGTCCGTACACAGCAAGGCGTCGGCCAGCTCGAACAGGGCGTCCTGCCGTCCGCTCAGGCTGTCGTAGAAGGCACCCCGGAAGCGTGACAGACCCGTCAACGCCTCCTGCCGGCCGTCCTGTTGCAGCACACTCGTCTCCAGGTCCCGGTTTTATCGGTGCGTCCTTGGTCGGAGCACATGATCAAGCCGAGACCCCTCTGCGTGTCCGGGGAATGCCCAGGTGAGCGACCCAGTTCGAGGCACATTTCGAACTCGTCAGATCAACGTCAAGCTTGGGGGTGGGCTGTGAGCCAGTGCTGGAGTTCGCGGTGCCGGAATTGTTAGGCGGGACCGCTGTTGCGCAGGAGTCCGGCGGTGCAGGCCCCAGTGCCCTCGTGGACACCCTCGTCATCCTCCCGCTGCCGAATGGTGGGGCGAGGTTCCGCCCCGAGCGAGTGCAGATCACCTTCAAAGCCTGAACCGCGCCGCAGCCGAGCGAGCAGGCGCAGGAGACTCGATGCTCCCGCGCCTGCCGGTCGTACCTCCCAAGGGGTCAGGATCGCTCCTTGCGAGTGCGAATCGGTATCGATCTCTATGCCACGGTTGTGTGTCTCGTTGCTCGCTACCTGGCGGCGGATGCAAGAGGAGACGCCACTGATTACGCCTGCGCGCCGTTCTCGGGTGTCTGATGGTCACGCATCCGGTGCGGAGGTGGTCTCGTGTTCGAATGTGCGGCTGGTGAATCCGTGTCGACGTGTGCCGATGACGATAGCGAGCGTGGGGAGCAGGAGCGCGAGTGTGATCCAGCCCAGGGAGGGAGGTCCCAGCACGTTGAGGGTGATACCGCCGATGATCCCGCCTGCGGCGATCCCGATGTTCCAGCATGTGGTGAGGAGTGCTTGTGCGACGTCGCCTGCTGCACCCGCGGCGTCAGCGATCGCGGTTTGCAGCAGGGTTGAGGCACCGCCGTACGCGAGTCCCCACAGGACTGCACTGGCGTACACGAGAGCGGGGGTACCGGAGAAAACACTCAGGATGAGAGCGGCTGTTGCCAGGAGTGTGCAGGCGAGAATCATGAGCGCGCGCAGGTGCCGGTCGATGAGTACGCCGGTGAGCCAGATGCTCACGAGTGAAACCAGACCGAAGGTGAGTAGCACCGAATCGACCTGACCTGCCATGCCGAGCGGGGCCAGGAATGGGGCGATGTAGGTGAAGAGGATGTTGTGCGCGAACACGAACGTCAACGTCACGACGAGGATCGGGGCGACCCCGGGTAGGCGGAACGTGTGGAGCAGCGGCAGTCGTGCGCCCTTGGATTGGCCGGGGAAGTTCGGAACGCTGGCGATCACCCATACGAGCAGTGCGAGAGTCACCAGCGTGATGATCCCGAATGCGAATCGCCATTCGACGACCTTGGCGAGGAACGCTGCTGCGGGGACCCCGACGGACAGTGCAACGGTCCCGCCCGCCATGGCGATGGCCATAGCCTTGCCGCGCTGGTGCGCGGGAACCATCCGCCGAGCGTATCCGGCAAGGAGCGCCCAGAGCATGCCGCCGACGATGCCGCCGAGGAACCGCGCGGCCAGGGTGAGCGCGAAACTGTCGGAGAAGGCGGTGACAGTGTTAGCGATCGCGAACCCCGAGATCGCGAACAGCAGCAGGTGCTTGCGTCGCCAGCCAATCGTAGCTCTCGTCAGAGGGACCGCCGCGAGAATCGCCCCGATCGCGAAGACCGTGACGCTCTGCCCCGCAGCCGCCTCACTCACTTCCAGGTCGCGGCTCATCTGCGACAGCATCCCGGCGGGCATCGTCTCGGTCAGGAGCGTGATGAACCCTGTGGCAGCCAGCGCCAGCAGACCCGCGATGGGGAACCGCGTCTCAGCGGCCGGGGGGGGTGGTGATGTATCCGTTCGTGTCATATCGTCATCATCAAAGTGTGACATTAATGTGAGGGTCAAGTGCGGTTGCATCGCAGCCCGGACGCGAGGGGTGGGGGATGCAGATCGGGGAGCTTTCTCAGCGCACGGACACGCCGGTGCGGATGCTCCGTTACTACGAGGAACAAGAGTTGATCGAGTCCGAACGGCTCCCTAACGGGTACCGGCACTACGAGGACTACGTTGTCGATCGGGTGCGGCAGGTCCGGGGCTTGCTCGATGTCGGCCTGCCGACGCGGATCATCAAGCAGATCCTTCCCTGCTTGGACAGTCCGCAGGCGATACATCTGCCGTACGTCACCCCAGGCATGATTGCGACACTCGAACACGAACGCGACCGGATGGCAGAGAAGATCGAATGCCTCACGAAGAATCACCGAGCCATCGACGACTATCTCCACGCCGTGAGCCACGAAATCCGAGCTTCCTGATGAGAGGCGCCCCAGTACGTCTGCTGACCGGCGGCGCCTGGCAGCGTCGGAGCAGGACGGTGCGGAGTGACGGCCTGGATCGGGCCTGATCTGCCGTTACGCGAACTGGAGTGCTTTGCGGTGCTCACAGTCGAGTTGCATTGCCCGCTCCGGCCGGGCCGGTGAGGACGAGCCGGGGTGGGCGGGTGGCGCGGGGCGACGGGTGCTCCCCGGCATGGATCTGCCGGCGGGCAGGGCCGTCGCGGCGCGAGCCGGAGCGGGCTGCAGGACGTCGGGCCTGGTACTGGTGAGCTCGCGTATTCAACTGTCGCCAGTTCCCCGAGGAACCCAGCCCGCTGGTGACCGTGTGTGATTTCCAGCGGCGTAACGACAGTCCCTAGCAGGGCTGCCTTCCTCTGCTGCTGTTCGCGGCGTACTCGGTGCTGGCGGCGGTCACCCCCTGGCGGTACCGGCTCCCGCCCCGGGGGTCCTGCCGCCCAGCCCCGGGATCAGCACTGCCGCCACCGCCAGGTGCATCAGAGCGAGAGAGACCCGGGTGCCGCCGTCCATACCGTCGCCGATGAATGGCAGGAAGGACGCGGCCAGTACGACGCCGGCCACCCCGGCCCAGATGGCGCGAGCGCGCCGTACCCCGAACCGCTCCAGGGCGGCGAGCAGTCCCCAGCCGAGGAGCGATGCGAGCAGTGCGACGACCGCCACGGGCACGGCGCCGATATCGAGCGTCTGCTGGTCGTCTGCGATCTGCAGTCGGTGCCCCAGCAGTGGGTCCGCGACCAGCCAGACCAGGACGGGGGCCATGACAGCCAGGGCCGTAACCCCCGAGCGCCTTCTCCGCGTGCTCATTTGGCGCCCCCTGAGAGTGCGCCGTGCAGGAAGAATTCCACCAGCTCCTGCGGGGTCAGGTCGGGCTCATTCTCCGTACGCGGCTGGGTGAAGAGCAGCCCGAAGAAGAGGGCCGCGATCTGCTCCGGCGGTCGGCGCAGGGTGGCCTGGTCGGGTTCCAGCAGCTCCGCGAGGGCCGCGCGGATACGGGCCGTCGACTCCTCGCGGCCCGCACCGCGCACCGTGCCGGGGTGCTTGCCGCCGCGATGCCCCAGCGAGCCGAGGATCGCGCCCATCCGGGACAGGTGCGCCTGTAGAGCCTCGGCCGCCTCCGCGAGCCGGTCGGGCAGAGGCTGGGACACGTCGATCGCGTCGAGCTCGCGGACCGCGTGCTCGGGGGAGAGCGCCTCGGCGATGCAAGCCTGCAGCAGCTCGTCCTTGTCGGCGAAGACCCGGAAGACCGTGCCCTCGCCGATGCCAGCGGCACGGGCGATCTTCGCGGTCGTCACCGCGGCCCCGTACTCGGCGATCAGCGGGATCGCGGTCTGGATGATCATCGCGCGGCGCTCCTCCGGTGTCATCGCGGGGGCGCGGCGGCGGGTGGTCTGGTTCTCCTTGGGCGCTGTCATGACCGTCAGTCTACGGAGTGAGTCCTCACTCCGTCAATGAGTGAGTCCTCACTCCGTTCATTCTTCCTTGTTCGGCTGTTTGTCGGTGACAGCCCGCCAAGATTCACGACTGCGGCCTCGGTACTGGTGTGATCGCCTAATCAACTGTCGCCGGTTCCCCGAGGAACCCAGCCAGGTGGTAGCCGAGGGCGTCCGCGACGACGGGGGCGGGCATCTCCAGGACTTGCTGGCGGATCGCTGCGGCCCGGGCGGCGGTTGTGGGGATGCCGAGGTCGTTGAGCTGGCTGGAGAGACCGTTGGGGTGTAGTGGCTGGCCGGCGCGACGGCCTGGGAAGAGCCAGCGGGAGTCTGGGTTGGTCGCGGTGTTCATGTTGTCGCGGTTGTCGATCCAGGTCAGGAGTAGCTCGGCGAACGGCGCGGGCACCGGAGAGAAGGGTTCGCCGAGACGAAGCAGGACCTGGCCGTTGTCGTGGATGACGTCGTCGATGGTCAGGCGGACGACTCGGCTGCAAGGCTGTGCGTAGAGCAGGATGATGACCGCGGCGACACGACTCCGCGGCGGCAGGCTGTCGTCGGTGAGGAGCCGGCCGAGGAAACTCAGGCGGTCGCTGTGAGAGAGCGGGGCCGCCCGGCGGGCCTGCGGAGGTGGCAGCCGGAAGCGTCGGGTGAGTTTGGTGGTCTGGCACCACAGCAGGAAGGGCCGGACGGTGCTCCGATTGTGCTCCTTGTGTTCGACGTGCCAGCGGTCGATGTCGGTTTGGCGGCATGCGGTGAGGGTCAGATCGTGATCGCTGAGCCAGTTCAGGAAGGCTGTTGCGTGCTTGACCTGGCCCGTTGCGTATTTCTGGCTGCCGGGTGTGAGAGGTCTGCGGTCCGCAGCAGTCCGGAGTTTCGGCAGGACGCTCCAGGTCGCGAAACGGCGGATGATCTGGGCGGGTTCCGGCTCGGCGATGACGGCGAGGTGGCCTACGAGCCAGCTCTCGAACAGGCAGAGCTGTTTGTCGACGGCGGGCAGGACACCGCAGGCCATGAGGAGTTCACGCAGGTGGGCGGCAGCCCGCCAGGGCTGGAGGGTGTGGAATGCTTCATGCGTCAGCTCGATTTCGCCCCGGCCCAGACGACGCATCAGGTCGTCAGGGGCGCCGATCTTGCCCTTGCGCATGTGGAGCCCGTTCAGGATGGACACCGGATTGTCTGCGTTGAGGAGCGACTTGGCGAGTGGGAGGAGTGCGGGTCGGATGCGGCCTGTGCCGTCGTCGAGGAGTTCGCCGAGTCTGTCGGTAAGGGTGCAGCGGGTGCAGAGCCGCCCACCGTGCAGCTTGCCCTCCTGCCCGCAGCGCGAGCATCGGTAGGACATCATGAAGCCCGCGCAGTCCGGGCAGATGAGGGCCCCGTCATCGGGCCGCAGTCCGGGCAGGACACGCTCGTCGCCGCAGGCTGGGCACGGATCTTGCACGCGCAGAGCCTTGTCGTGGCAGGTGCGGCAGACGTGACCGTCGGGCCAGCGGGCGGCGAACCAGCCGTGCCTATCGCAGCGGGCGCAGGTCCGTTTGTGCCAGCGATCACGCTGTTCAGGTGTCTTGTAGGCGGGGCTCATGCGTCGGGCAGGATGCGGGCGGGGCGGGGCCGCAGCTTCGCGATGTTGTCGGCGGGCGGAGCGGGCAGGTCGCCGGTGGCGGTCTTGCGTACTCCGGCGTTCTCGGCGGTGGTGGCCACCAGGTCGGCTGGAGTGCAGGAGAGGATGTCGCAGAACGCGGCCATGACCTGCAACGACAGGCGTTCCGGGGTGCCGGAGACCAGGCGGTGGACCTGGGAGGCGGACAGGTCGATGCCGCGTTCGTGCAGCAGCGGCACCAGTTCGGTGGCCGTGAAGATCTGGTGCTGGGCCATGACCTCGCGCAGCCGCCAGGTGTAGCCGACCTTGCGTTTCATGCCTGCCTCCCGGTCTGGGTCTCAAGAGCGGCGGCGATCGTGGCGTCGAGGTGCCGGCGCAGGGTGCGGGTGCGGAAGTCCGAGGACACACATAACGGTGGGATCGGGTATTGGAACACTCGGAATGCCTGCCTATGGGAAGCCGCGCTTTGCGCCGTTTACGTTGATCTGCTCTGTCCTTCGTATGACAGCCTCAGCAGGTCTTGCCGCCGCTGGCCGAGGTACCAATCGCCGGACTGGTCAAGATCGATGGTGGTTCTGATGACGGCAGTGTCGCCGGAGGTCACCTCGGCCAGGACCTCTCCTCGCGGCGAGATGATCATGCTGGGGCAGTGCTGGTGAGGGTCCGCGACGTTCGCCGCAAGGACGAACCGCTGGTTCTCCGCTGCGCGGCTGATGAGGTGGCTTCTCCAAACCCCAGCCGGCTCGGCTGTATTTGCGGCGTGGGTGAGATAGATGAACGCCTGTGCTCCGCTGCTGGCAAGGTGCTGCCATTGCTCGGGAAAGCGGATCTCCCGGCAGATCTGGACACCGAGGCTGACTTGCCCGCCGGCCATCGGGATGGAAAGGGTGGAGAGGTCGGTCCCCGCTTCCAGTCGGCCTCGTTCGTTCATCGCAAGGTTGATCTTCCGATAGATCCACCTCGCGCCGGTGGGTGAAAAATAGACGGCGGCGTTGCTCCAGACTCCCTGGTCGAAGAGCAACGTGCCGCAGAACAGATGGACCGATTTCCGCTGCGCCAGGTCGGCGACACGGTCTGTGGCGTTCGCCAGGGCCAGAGTGTCGAGGTCGCCCAGGACGGAGAGGTCTGGCCCGTAGCCTGACAGTGCGCCCTCGGGCAGGACGACGATGTCGTCGGGCCTGGCTTCGGCCAAGACCTCGGAGATCAACTCCACATTCCGCTTAGCGTCCCAGGTGATAGGGAACTGTGCGACCGTTAGCGATACACTCATGAATCCTTCTTCCGGCGGCTAATCTCGGCTGCATATGCCGCCCAGTCTCCGGCGGCGGCTCGTTGCCATTTGACGGCGACGGTGATGTCGATGCCGAGGGTGCGGGCGAGGGCCGCGGCGGGCAGTTCGGTGGCGAGCTGGAACAGGGCGGTCGAGCGGGCCTGGGCGAGCCGGATGCCGAGTTTGCGGAGTCGTTCGCCCATGGCCCAGGCGCTGATCGGGCGGCCGGGCTGGCCTCCGGGGAAGAGCCAGGGCGAGTCCGTGCGGCCGAGGACGGCATGGCTGCGGCGAACCTCGACCTGTTGGAGGGCCAGTTCAGCGACGGGTGCGGGAAGCTCGACCGGGACGGCGCCGAGCCGGAGGCGGATTGCTCCGTCGGTCTCCTCGATGTGGTCGACGGTGAGCCGGGAGATCGCCGCGGGCCACTGGGCGTAGAGGAGCAATAGCAGGCCGGCGAGGCGGTCTTCGGGCTTGAGGGTGTCGTCGTGCAGCAGACGGCGGGCGGTGGCCCAGCGGGCCTCGTCGTCCATCGGCTGCGAGGGGCCGTTCCATCGCTCGGCCGGGAAGCTGAGATCGCGGGCGATCTTCTGGGCCAGGGCCCAGCGCACGAAGTGGCCTGCCTCCTGGCGAAGACGGGCGTCGTCGCTGGTCATCCAGCGTTCGAGGTCGGTCTGTCGGCAGGTGGCAAGGGTCAAGTTCTGGCCTTCGAGCCAGTTCAGGAGATAGACGCCTGCCCGCAGGTGTTGCCGCGCGACCTGGAGCTGGTAGTACGTGGTCTCCTTGCCGCGATTGCGACGGCGAAGCCGTCGTAGGAGGTGCCAAGTCGCGTACCGGTGCAGGATCTTGCGTCCCTCGGCCGTCGCATGGGAGGTGACGAGGTCTTTGACGTGTCGTTCGAGACGGACCATCTGCTCGTCCCGCGTGGGCAGGGCGCCGCTGGCGACGAGGACGCTGCGGATGTGCTCGACGACCTTGCCTTCGGGGAGTTCGTCCAGGGCTTCGTGAGTGAGGAGGCAGCGGCCGGAGCCGAGGTCGGACAGTACGGTGGAGACGATGCCGCCAGAGAGCCAGCGCAGCCCGGTGGCGGCTCGTTCGGTGCTGGCCAGGGCCTCATGGAGGGCTTGAAGCTTCGGGGGTATGGAGCCCGAGTCGTTGGCGAGGAGTTCGTGGAGCCGCTGTTTGAGCGTGCAGCGAGGGCACGGACCGGAGGATCGCAGTCGTTCCGCTTCCCCGCAGGTGGGACACGGGCGCCAGAGCTCGGCGTCCGGTGCGGTGCAGGGTCCGCAGATGGAGGCTTCGGCGGTGCCGGAGTGGATACCTCGGAGCCTCCCGCAGGAGGTGCAATGAGCTTGGCGTCTGTCGCAGCCACCGCAGCGGGGCAGTCCGGTCAGACGGGAGTGGGTGCCGGGTGCGGTGCGACCACAGATCGAGCAGACCAGGATGGGCAGGGGGCAACAGTTGGGGCAGAGTGGACCGTCTGAGGTGCGGTTCTGTACTCGGCGACGCTTGCCGCAGCCGACGCAGACCTCGACGTTCGCAGGGTCGGTGACCAGGCAGTTCGGACAGAGTGGCCGTCCCTGAGCGTCGCGGATGGCCGGCTCGCGCTGGGCTCCGCAGCGTACGCATTCTTCGATGCGGGACTTGGCGATGCAGTTGCGGCAGACCCGCTGCCCGTCGAGCGGCTTGTCGATGCGGACAACGCGGCGGCAGCGAGGGCATGCGGGCCTCACGATCCCGGCGACACCGGCCTCGTGCAGAAGGTCGATGAACTTCAGGATTGCGCGATGCGGCGCCAAATGGCCCTCCCCGGTCAGCAGTCGGGGGTTCTCTTCCAGGGCCCAGACCAGTCGCTGCCGGTAGGCGGGACGCTGGGGTGCCGTGCGGCGGAGGGCTTCGGCGATCGCATCGCGGTCGGCGCCTGAAGCTATCGTGGTGATCAGTTCGTGGACGACCGTGACCGGATCACGGTCGTCGATGTCGGGGCACATCTTGCAACGCGGCAGGCCCTTGCGGTCCCGGAAACCAACGCGTCGGACGTTTCCGCAGGTGGTGCACTCGGCGGTCTCCTGTCCGCAGACCGAGCAGAACCAGTCCTGCCCCTTGCGTTGGAGGGTTCGCAGTTGCTTGCCGCACTCGGCGCAGACCGGCGCCGCGATTGTCGAGGCGCCGGCCTTGCGGAGCTCGATGAGGAGATCACCGACGGCCCGGGGCGCCGGGGACCGGCCGTCGGTCAGGACCGCGGGCCTCATCGCCAGGGCCTTGGCCAGGTGCCGCGACTTCGCGCGGCCGCCGACGACGGCGGTGACCACGACCCGGATCGTGTCAGCGTCGAGTGCCTTCTCGGCGTCGGCGACGAGGTCCGTGATCAGGCCGATCGGGTCTGCGACGGCGCGATCGAGATGATCAGCGGCGGTCATGACCGGTCAACACCCGTGATCCTGGCCCGCTTTGGCCGCAGCCCGCCGAGTCCCTCCGAACCGGATGACGGGCCGCCGCCGACGGCCGCCTTCTTCGGCTTCTTCACGGTCCCAGCCACGGCGATGGGCTCGATGAGGTCGTCCATGGTGCAGTCGAGGATGTCGAGCAGGGACATGAGGATCTTCAGGCTCAGTCGCTCCGGTCGCTCCACGACAAGCCGGTAGACCTGACTCGACGACAGGCTGATGCCGCGTTCGGCGAGCGGAGGGATGAGGTCAGTGGTGGAGAACATCCCGCGGTCGGCCATGACTTTGCGCAGGTGCCAGTGGTAGTCGAGCTTGGCGGCCATCGCCGGATCCCTCCTGTCAGGCCCCGGCGAACGCCGACGCCAGTGCCTTGTGCAGGGAAGTGTTCATGAAGTCGTCGCTGACGTGCGTGTAGATGGCCAGGGAGCTGTCGCACTCGTGGCCGACCTGCTGCTGGATGAAGCGCCGGTCCACTCCGTCCTCGGTCAGGTGCGTGACGTACGAATGGCGAAGTCCGTGCGGGGTCAACTCTTTGCGCAGCCCCAAGGCATCCCGGTATGCCTCGAACCGGTCGTTGATCGACCCGGGCTGAAGGCGGCCCCCACGCTCGGTGATCCACAGAGCAGGGTGATCGGAGAACCCGAAGCGCGGGCGGACATTCTCGACGTAGTCGGCGACCGCCTCGACGGCCCAGTCCATCACCGACAGCACGTTCCGGCGCCGTGGCGGCTGCCCCTTCTTCGCCTTGCCGTAACGGACGTTGAGCGTGCCGTACCGACCGAACTGGCGAGCCTGCGGATTGCGTCCGAAGTCGACGACATCGAGCTTGGACGTCTCGGTTCGCCGAAGCCCCCACCCGTAGATGACCTTGAAAAGTGTGGCGTCCCGGTAGGCGGCGAGGGCGCCCTTGCGCTTGGACTTCACGGCGCGTGCGACCTGGTCGTCGGCATAGTCGAGGAACCGCTGCAGCTCTTCCCTGGTGAACGGCCTCGCTTCCGGGTCGCCTTCGTAATCCTGCAGGTGAGGGAGGGTATTCCACTCATGACAGATCGCCACCGGAAAAGTGCCGAACGCCTCTTCGCAGGCCGGTCCCCAACCGTATCGGGCGTCGATGAGGAGGTCGGTGAACAGCCGAACCGTGCCCTGATAGCTCCGGATCGTGGACGGCGCCAGATGCTTCTCGCTCGTCAGGGTGGCCGACCACTCGTCCAGGTGGGCCGGCGTCCACTGCCACGGGTACTCGTTCGCGAACTCAAGGAAGCGGCGGATCAGTCGTTCCCTCGGGTCGATCGTCTCGTCCTTCAGCCCTCGCGACTTCTGCTGGGCCCGCCAACCCCTCAGCATCGCGTCGAACATCGCGTCCTCAGGGCGCAACTGGACGACCCCGGAGACAAGCTCCATACGAGCCGACCCCGCCAGGGCCACCTTCTGCTGATGCACCGCTCCAGACCATCCCTTCTGAAGAGCAGATCATGCATCAGAAGGGATCATCTCAGCAACACCCCTACTCAGAGCGCCAGTTCGTAGAGGCTGCGGAGTCCTGCCGAGCCCCGCTGTGACCACGCGACCTGCGGTTTCTCGCCCGTCTGATGCAATTCCCGAGGGTTGGTGTAGATCGAGGTGGTGCTGGCGTGCTCGTGGCCGACCTGTTCCTGGACGAAACGCGGGTCCCAGCCGTCCTCGATCAGGTGGGTGACGTACGACCTTCGCAACGAGTGGAAGTCCAGCCGTCGTCCAGGCCCAGGGCCTTGCGGTAGGCGATGAAGCGGGAGTTCAGCCGCTGGCAGCCGATCCGGGCCCCGCGTTCGGAGGGCCAGAGCGCGGGGTTGCTGTCGGTGCCGAACAGGGGACGGACCTCGGTGAACCACTCGTCCAGGACGTCCGCGCTCCAGCCGAACACGGTCAGCACGCTGCGGCGCTTGGGAGGCGAGCCCTTCTTGGCCTTGCCGAAGCGGACCTGGCACCGGCCGTACTCGCCGTGCTCGGCACCGTGCGGGTTGCGACCGAAGTCGGCGGCGTCCAGCATCCGCGTCTCGTTGCGCCGCAGCCCGTAGGCGTACGCGGTCTTGAACAAGGTGGCGTCGCGGAACGCGGGCAGCCAGCCCTTGCGGCCGAAGGCCCGGATCCGGGCCACCTCGTCGTCGCAGTGCGCGAAGAACGCGTGCAGTTCGGCCTTGGTGAACGCGCGCTTCTTCGGGTCCGACTCGTTGTCCTGGACGTGCACCGCGGTGTTCCACTCGTGCACCACCTGGACCGGGTGAGTGCCGAACCGCTCCTCGCAGGTCGCCGTCCACTCGTAGAGAGGGTCGGTGACGAAGTGGCAGAACGCGCGCACGGCCTCCGAGTACGAGCGAACGGTCGAGCGCTTCAGGTCACGCGGTGAGCGCAGGTCACCGAGCCATTCGTCGACCATCGCCGGCGTCCAGTGCCACGGATGGGTGTTCACGTAGGCGGCGAACGCCTTGACCGTGTTCTCCCGGCCCTCCACCGTCGTCTGGGCCAGGTTCCGCGCCAGCTGCTGATTGGCGAACCCGGTCAGCATCGCCGTGAAGACCTGTTCCTCCGGCCGCAGCAACGCGACCCCGTCGATCAGAAGCAGCCTCGCCGCCCCCGGTATCACCCGTTGGACCCCACTGATCCACCACCCTCCGTAACTCGCATCAGATGCGAGAAAACCGCATCCTATGCGAGTCGCCAGAAGGGTCGCAGGTCAGCCCCCTAGATCGGCGCCGTCCACGCCTCGCCAGCCGCTATCGTGAGGTCAGCGCAGTAGCTCAATTCCCCTGTCATGCTGGGCGATTGCCGCCCTGGACAGCGGCTATGCGCATACCGTCGCCAATTCGCATCAGATGCAATGGGCGGCGCTGGGAACATCGGTACAGCGGTTGGCGCTGAGAACGATCATGGTTCCTGAGTGGCAGTCTCCGAGTTCGGGTGAGACTGGGTCTGGAGTCGCTGGCGGAGATCGGCTTCTTCGGCTGTGAGCGGGTCGCCTGGGCGGCGGATGCGGACTCTGCGGGGGCGGGGGATGTCGTCGACGTCCTGGAGGTCGGCGTTTGAGGGCGAAGTCGTCGATGCCGAGCACGCGCGGGACGCGCAGCGGTGTCACCACCTGGCACATGAGCATGCGCAGGGCGGTCGAGCGGGAGATCCCGCAGGCCGGAACGCGCGAGAGGCGGGCGCCCGCCCGGCCCGCCAACTCCCTTACGACCGAACCCAGTTGACTGGTCAGTCGGTTGGTGCGGCGCTGGTAGCGCTCCACTACGCCGGGAACCTGCTCGCGGAACGTCTGCCGCGGGCAGCCGAGCACCGGACAGACCAGGCGCCGGACTCGCACCGACACCACGACCCGCCGTCCGTCCACCGGCACGTCCGCGACCACCCGTCCGTGGAAGCCGTGCACTCGTCTCGTCGGCTGCCCGCACGCCGGGCACGGCACCGGATCATCCCGGGTTCGCGCTGATACCCGGATGACCTCACCCTCGTCCGCCACGCCCTCGACGACGAGGGCCGACAGCCCCGAAAACACCGCACCCACAAGCTCGTTGACATCACGCATGCCATGCCGACGAAGGTAGTCACGCTTCGGCACCACCGATTACGGGCCAGAGCCGCTCGTTTGACAGACCCGCGCCTCGCACTCGGTACCTTCGGCCAGCTGGCGGGAGGTGGTGGGGTTCAGCACGGTGCCGGTGACGGCGATGGCCTTCCCGGCGCGGTCGGTGGTGCGGTACATGATCCGGTGCGCGCTCGCCTTGGCCTTGAACGCCTTGAGCGGATCCAGGTGGAAGACGCCCGGCTCCGAGCTGAGCACGTCGCCGTTGCCGGCGGGCAGGCTCACCGCCCGCTGCCGCGGGCGCGGTTGGCCGGCGGCGACCGCCTCGCCGGACGGCAGGGTGGAGGTGAGCACGGCGGAGGCCGCGGCGGTGAACGCCACCACAGCACGCCCGCCCAGGACACGACGACAGACCACGAAAGCTCCTCGGTCGGAGAGTCAGGAAGATCCACTGACTATCCGGGCCACGGCACCCAATGAGGTAGATACGCCGAAGTAACGCACGTATGGCCCACATTGGGCCTGTACAGCCGGCGGAGCTCCCGTCCCGCGGGTTGTCGGCCCGCCGGGCGGGGAGACCCCGCGCCCCGCCGGACGTGACAAGCGATCCGGCTGTCTACGCCCCCTCCCCGAACAGCACCCGCTCCACCGCCCCGTACGTCCCCCCGTGGTCCGCGAGCACGTCCGCCACCACCCCCGGCCTGGCCGTCAGGGCGAGCAGGATGTGGCCGTCGTTGATCTCCTTGTCGCCGCGTCCCAGCGCGACCCGCAGGGACTGCTCCAGCGTCTCCTTCGCGGCGGGCGTGAACTTCTTCGAGGCCCACCCCCGCTTCGCCTTCCCGCCCGCCCCCATCGCGCCCGCGCCGTGCGCCTCCTCGACCTTCGAGACGATCTGCGAGACGTCGATGCCGATGTCGGCGAGCGCCGCCGTGTCGGCCTTGGACAGGCCGCCCTGCCGGCGCGCGTCGGCCAGCCCCGCCTCCACCGAGTCGCGCCGGTCGAGGATGCCGAGCGAGGCGAAGGCGAACGCCGATCGCGTTCCCCGCGAGTCGAGCAGCGCGAGCAGCATGTGCTCTTCGGTGACCTGGGGCGACTCCATACGTTCGGCCCGGGTGACGGCATCCGTCACCACGTCGCGCGCCCCCTTCGTGAAGCGTTCGAACATCACTGCCTCCCGTACTTCTTGTGTACCGCCTGCCTGCTGACACCGAGCTGCGCGGCGATCTCCTGCCACGACCAGCCCTGACTCCGGGCGCTGCGCACCTGCACGGCTTCGAGCTGTTCGAGCAGCCGCCGCAGCGCGGCGACCGCCCTCAGCCCGATCCGCGGGTCGCGGTCACCCGCCCTCTCGGCGAGATCCGTTGCATCGGTCATGATGTCAATCTACATTGACAGTCGCCTCATGTCAACCAACATTGACATGCGGCGTCAGCCGCGCAGCCGTCGCACCCAACGCCCCAGTACGGAGCGGCGGTTACGGGTCCGGGCGGGGCGCCCGGCGTACGGACCGGGTCCGCCAACCCCGCGCGCCCCGCCCCCACCACCCGGCGCCGGAAGCGGCATCTGCCGCTCGGCCGCCGCCTGGATCTCGTGGTGCGCCTCGTGCGCGGTGACCCGGAACGCCTCGTCGTACGCGGCCATGGCCGCGGTGACGCCCGCGCCCGCCGTCCCCCGGCGCCTGACGTGCAGGGCGAGCCAGCCGAAGAAGCCCATGACCAGCGCGAGAGCGCCGACGACCATCGAGCAGGGCAGCAGTGCGTTCATGAAGACTCCCTCAACCTCAGCCGGTCAGCACGATCTTGCCGAACAGATCGCCCGCCGCCATTCGCTCGAACCCCTCGCGGGCCCGGTCCAGCGGTAGGACGTCGTCGATCACCGGGCGGATCCCTGTCGTCGTACAGAAGGACAGCAGGTCCTCCAGTTCGTCCTTGGTACCCATGGTCGAGCCGACGATCTTCAGCTCCAGGAAGAAGATCCGGGTCAGTTCGGCGTGCGAGGGCCGGTCGCCGCTGGTGACGCCGGAGATCACCAGTGTGCCGCCGGGTCGCAGGGACTTCACCGAGTGTGACCAGGTCGCGGCGCCGACCGTCTCCATGACGGCGTCCACGCGGTGCGGCAGCCGCGCGCCGGGCTCGAACGCGTCGGTGGCGCCCAGTTCGACGGCGCGCTTGCGCTTCGCCTCGTCGCGGCTGGTGGCGTACACCCGCAGCCCGGCCGCCCTGCCGAGGACGATCGCGGCGGTCGCGACACCGCCGCCCGCGCCCTGGACGAGGACCGAATCCCCCGGCCGTACACCGGCGTTGGTGAACAGCATCCGGTACGCGGTCAGCCAGGAGGTCGGCAGGCAGGCGGCCTGCTCGAAGCTCAGCCCGGCGGGCTTGGGCAGCAGATTCCAGGTGGGAACGGTGACCTGCTCGGCGAACGTGCCCTGATAGCGCTCGGTGAGGAGCGAGCGCGGCTCGCGGGGGCCGACGCCGTGGCCGCTCTGGCCGATGACGGAGTGGATGACGACCTCGTTGCCGTCCTCGTCGGTCCCGGCGGCGTCGCAGCCCAGGATCATGGGCAGCTGGTCCTCCGAGAAGCCGACCCCGCGCAGGGTCCAGAGGTCGTGGTGGTTGAGTGAGGCGGCCTTGACGGTGACGGTCGACCAGCCGGGGCGCGGACCGGGAGCCGGGCGTTCACCCAACTCAAGGCCGTTGAGGGGCTGGTCGCGGTCGATGCGGGCTGCGTAGGCGGCGAACATGACCTCGACCCTAGGGCGGGGACGGGACGCGCGGAAGCACGCGGGCGTGTGAGGCGGGTCCCGCCCCCGCCGGCTGTCAGTCCCTGCGGTACTGCGCGGGTGACGACTTCGTCGCCGGGTCCTCGTACGCGCCCGCCGTGCCCCGGTCCACATGGAAGGTGGTCAGGGTGGAGACGGCCGAGGCCGGGTCGCGCCGGTCGTCGATGACCCGCATATGGGTGCTGAATCGTTCCGGCGTGACCTCGTACACGTCGTAGCCGTAACGGTTGCCCTCGAAGTACTGGAGGTGCGGGTTGGCCGCGCCCATCAGCGGACCGTTGGTGGCGTTCCACTGCGCGTCGTACGCGCTGGAGCTGACCGAGTGCGCGGTGAACTCCGTTCCCACGACGGGCGATTCGGTGTTGTCGTAGTCCGGCCGGACGTCGTCCACGAACGCGGAGTGCCAGTCGCCGGTGAGGACCACGAGGTCTTCGAGGCCGCTGGTACGCACATGCTCCAGCACCTCCTTGCGCTCGCCGAGGAAGCCGTCCCACTGATCGGTGAACATGTAGCCGCCGCCGGGGCGGCCACGGAGCTGGCTGAGCATGATCGAGTTGGCCCAGACGTGCCAGCTGTCGGGCGCGCGGTCGACGGTCTTCTTCAGCCACGCCTTCTGGTCGGCGCCGAGGATGGTGCCGTCGGGGAGGTTCTGCGCGGAGCGGTACTGCCGCAGGTCGAGCACGGCCAGCTCCAGCAGGTCGCCCCAGCGGCGCACCCGGTGGATGTCGATGTCGGGCAGGACGGAGTCCCCGGCGCCGCGGTGCGGCAGGTGCTCGTACCACGCCTGGTACGCGGCGGCCCGGCGCCGCATGAAAGGGGCGCCGCCGCCCGTACCGCTGTAGTCGTTCACGACCTCGTGGTCGTCCCAGGTCAGGAACCACGGGTGGGCGGCGTGGGCGGCGCGCAGCGAAGGGTCGCCCTTGTAGAGGGCGTGGCGCATGCGGTAGTCGTGCAGCGTGTGGATGGCCGGACCGTTGTGGTCACGGATGTCGCTGCCCTCGGGACCGTGCTCGTATATGTAGTCGCCGAGATGGATGACGAAGTCCAGATCCTCACGGGCGATCCCGGCCAGCGCGGCGTAGTGGCCCTGCGGGTAGTTCTGGCAGTTGGCGGTGGCGAACCGGGCGCCGCGCACCCGGCCGGCGGGCGCGGTACGGGTCCGGCCCAGGCGGCTGGTTCTGCCGAGCGCGGTGAAGGCGTACCAGTACGTACGGCCCGGACGCAGACCGCCTACCGGGACATGCACGCTGTGCGCGAGGGTCGCGGACGCGGGGACGGTGCCGCGTGCGACGACCCGGCGCAGGGCACGGTCCTCGGCGACGACCCAGCGGACGTCGACGACCTCGGCGAGCGGCTGCTCGCCCGGCTCGGCGAAGGGCTCGGGCGCGAGCCGCGTCCACAGCACGACGCTGGTGGGCTGCGGGTCGCCGGACCCGACGCCGAGCGTGAACGGCGCCTCGTCGTACGCCGAACCGAGCGCCTCCGCGGCCTCGCGCGCCTGGGCGGGCGAGAGCCCGGCGCTCAGCGGCCAGACGACGTTGAGCACGCCCGCGACGCCGGCGGCCTTGAGCACATCACGTCGGTTGAGGGTCACTTGCGCCGTCCCGTCGTTGTCAGCCGGAGTGAGATCGCGTCGGCGTAGCCGTCGTTGGACGTACCGCCGCCCGTGCCGGTGCGGGTGAACGAGAGCTGTACGCGGGCGGACCGGGCGCCCGGCGGCACGGCGGCCTCGGCGGAGCGCTCCAACAGGGCGGTGGCGTGGGCGCGTTCCGCGGCGGTGACGGGGCCGAGGACGGAGAGCGCGAGCGGGGTCCCGGCGCGGTCCCGGAACTCGACGGACAGCCGGACACCGTCCTCCTGCGCGGCGTACCCGCCGAGCCAGCCGCTCAGCACGTACCGGACGCGTCCGGCGTCGACGGCGCCGTGTCCGGTGGGGCCGGTGGTGGGGACGGGCACTTCCTGGACGAGTGTGGTGACGGCGCTGTTCCCACCGGAGAAGAACCGCGCCCCGGCCTCGCCGGGTCCGGGAGAGCCCGGTGTGGGGTAGCCGCCGCCGACGTCGTACCCGACGAGCGCGGGCGCACCCTGCCGTACGACCCAGCCGTCGACCCGCCCGACTGGCTCGGCGGTCCCGCCCGGCCCCTTCTCCGCATCACCGTTGACAAGCAGATTCACAAGCGCCTCCTGGTTAGGGGTGGTTGGCGCGAGGATCTCACCAGGTGGGGGTGGATGGCGGGGGTGGGTGGGGTTACGGGGTCCGCGTCCGCGGGTTGGTGGTCGTTGTCCTCAAGCGCCGGACAGGCTTGGTGGTTGCGGTTGTCGGCTGCCGGTCGGGGTGCGGGTTGAAGGGGGACGCGCAGGGGTCGTGTCCGGACACTCAAGCGTGATGTGTGGCGCAACCCGGACCGGTACTTCTCCCATGACCGCTGGGCGCCGTAGATCATGCCGTCCGGACATGCCCCCGGAGCGGCCCCCGGCCACCGGCCCGCACCACAGGCGCCTCAACCCACCGCCGGGCGGGCGCATTTCAAGCCCGTCCGGCGCTTGAGGACGAACCCCGCCACCACGCGGACCCGGTCCAACCAACCCGGCCAGCACCCCAACCACCCCAGCCCGGCCGGCGCTTGGGGACAACCACCTACCGGGCGAACCCGGCCAACGAGACCCCCGCACCACCCAGCCCGGCCCGCAGGGCCGCCCTCCGCCAGGGAAGGCGACCCCGCAGCGAAGCTCAGCGGCGCGCGACCCCCTCCGCCCGCGCCGCCGCGGCGACCGCGGACGTCACCGCCGGGGCCACCCGCTCGTCGAACGGCGACGGGATCACATAATCCGCCGCCAGCTCGTCCCCGACGACGTCCGCCAGCGCGTTCGCGGCGGCGATCTTCATGCCCTCCGTGATGCGTGAGGCCCGCACCTGGAGCGCGCCCGCGAAGATCCCGGGGAACGCCAGCACGTTGTTGATCTGGTTGGGGTAGTCGCTGCGCCCGGTCGCGACCACCGCCGCGTACTGGTGCGCGATGTCCGGGTGGACCTCCGGGGTCGGGTTGGCCATGGCGAAAACGAACGCCCCCGGGGCCATCGACGCGATCGCCGGCTCCGGGACCGTACCGCCCGAGACGCCGATGAACACGTCCGCGCCGGACAGCGCGGCCTCCAGCGAGCCCGAGAGCCCCGCGCGGTTCGTAAGGGCGGCCAGCTCGCGCTTGACGTCGGTCAGGTCGTCGCGGTCGGGGCTGACGATGCCCTTGCGGTCGGCGACAGCCACGTCGCCGATCCCCGCCGCCAGCAGGAACTTCGCGATGGCCACGCCCGCGGCGCCCGCCCCGGAGATGACCGCGCGCAGGTCGCCGAGCGTGCGCCCGGTGAGCTTCGCCGCGTTGCGCAGCGCGGCGAGCGTCACAACAGCCGTGCCGTGCTGGTCGTCGTGGAAGACGGGGATGTCGAGCCGTTCCTGGAGTCTGCGCTCGATCTCGAAGCAGCGGGGCGCCGAGATGTCTTCCAGGTTGACCCCGCCGAAGGACGGCGCGAGCCGCACGACGGTGTCGATGATCTCGTCGGTGTCGGTGGTGGCCAGCGCCAGCGGCACCGCGTCGACGCCGCCGAACTGCTTGAACAGGATCGCCTTGCCCTCCATCACGGGGAGCGACGCCTCCGGGCCGATGTCCCCGAGGCCGAGGACCGCGGTCCCGTCCGTCACGACGGCGACGACCTGCGACTTCCAGGTGTAGTCGTGGACCAGCTCCGGGTTCTCGGCGATCGCCGTGCACACCTTGGCGACACCGGGCGTGTAGGCGAGGGACAAGTCGTCCTTGTCCCGGACGGGCACGGTGGCCTGGATGGCCATCTTCCCGCCGCGGTGCAGCGCGAAGGCCGGATCGAACGGCTCGTCCGTCGCGCCGGTGCTGACGCCGTCACCGACACTTTCGCGTTCGCCGACACTTTCGCTCTCGCTGCGAGGATTCACGATCTCCGCTGCCATGTTTTTGACCCCTTAAGTCTCTTCATCAGTTGAGGGTGTCCACTCCTGGGTTACGGAGGGGTGGGCGGGCACCGCGTACGTGACCTGTTATCGGCGGTTGGAGTGCCGAACAGGAGGAGGTACGTACGCGCGGGCGCGCCGCACACGCGCCCTGAGCCCCGGATGAGGGGTGTAGCTGTCCTTCATACCGGACGGGCCCGGACGTCCACGACTCGTTCTACAGGCGGTGACATGACTCATAGCGGAGTTTCGGGGCACTTCCGCCGCACGACACGAACCGACCGGAGAGTCGGGACGGGCCGGAGATCATCCGGCCGGAAGAAGGCATTCCCGCAGATGGTCCGGTCCTGTTGTGCCGGCCTGCTGGGACGCGGGGGTCACCCGTTATCCGATTTTGACATGACGGGCCCCCTGAACGGACCAGTCCGAATGGCAAGATGCCCTAATCAATCACACACGGTCGCGACACTCGATGGCGCGTGCACACCGCGTGGCAATTCCCTCGTCCGCCGGAGGATCCTCATCATGACCGCCAGCTTCACCAGTCGTACCACCGCCGGGAAGTCCCGGATCGCCGCGGTCGGGGCGATCGCGGTCGCCGGCTCACTGCTGCTCACCGCCTGCGGCGACCAGACCGGCAGCGGGAAGACCGACAGCGGGAAGGACTCCCCCGCGACCACCAAGAGTGCCCCGCTGGCCGATCAGCTGCCGAAGGCGATCGCGGACAAGGGCGTCATCAAGGTGGGCTCCGACATCGCGTATCCGCCGGTCGAGTTCAAGGACGACGCCGGCAAGACCGTCGGTATCGACCCCGACATCGCCGCCGCGCTCGGCAAGCAGCTCGGCGTCACCTTCGAGTTCGAGAACGGCACCTTCGACACGCTGCTCACGGGTCTGCGCTCCAAGCGCTACGACATAGCCATGTCGGCCATGACCGACACCAAGGCCCGCCAGGACGGCGTGGACTCCGAGACGGGCAAGAAGGTCGGCGAGGGTGTCGACTTCGTCGACTACTTCACGGCCGGTGTCTCGATCTACACCAAGAAGGGCGACGACAAGGGCATCGCCGCCTGGTCGGACCTGTGCGGCAAGAAGCTGGTCGTCCAGCGCGGCACCGTCTCGCACGACCTGGCCAAGGCCGAGTCGGCGAAGTGCGAGGACGGCGGGAAGAAGGCCATCGGGATCCAGGCGTTCGACAACGACCAGCTGGCCCAGACGCGGCTGCGCGCCGGTGGCGCCGACGCCGGTTCGTCGGACTTCCCGGTCGCGGCGTACGCGGTGAAGACCTCGGGCGGCGGCAACGACTTCCAGCTCGTCGGCGAGCAGATCGAGGCCGCCCCGTACGGCATCGCGGTCGCCAAGGGCAACGACGAGCTGAGCAAGGCGCTCCAGGCCGCGCTCGACGCGATCATCAAGAACGGTGAGTACGGCAAGATCATCGCGAAGTGGGGCGTCGACGCGGGCGCGGTCAAGGAAGCCACGATCAACTCCGGCACCTGATCCGCGCCCGGCTCCGAAAGGCAGCACCCGTGTCTGTTGACATATCGAAGTCGGACGGCCCGTCCGACGCGCCGCCGGCGGGACCCGCCGGGCCGGCGGCCATCAGGGCCATCCCGGTCCGGCACTACGGGCGGTACGTGGCCGCGGTCGTCGCCCTCGCGCTGCTGGCGCTGATGGTCCGGGCGTTCTGGCAGGGCAGGATCAACTGGGGCGCCATACCCGACTACTTCTTCGACGACCGCATCCTCAAGGGTGTCGGCCAGACGATGATCCTCACCGTCCTGTCGATGGCCATCGGCGTGATCGGCGGCATCGTCCTCGCGGTGATGCGGCTGTCGAAGAACCCGGTGATGGCGTCCCTCGCCTGGTCGTACATCTGGTTCTTCCGCGGCACGCCGGTCCTCGTCCAGCTCATGGTCTGGTTCAACCTGGGTCTGGTCTTCGAGTACATCAACCTCGGACCGATCTACAAGGACTACTGGGCCAGCTTCATGACGCCGTTCCTGACGGCGCTGCTCGGTCTCGGCCTCAACGAGGCCGCGTACATGGCGGAGATCTGCCGCGCCGGTCTGCTCTCGGTCGACGAGGGGCAGACGGAGGCGTCGCACGCGCTGGGCATGAGCCACGGCAAGACGCTGCGCCGCATCGTGATCCCGCAGGCGATGCGGGTGATCGTGCCGCCGACCGGCAACGAAGTCATCAACATGCTGAAGACGACGTCGCTGGTGGCGACCGTGCAGTTCTACGAGTTGCTGAGATACGCGCAGGACATCGGGCAGACGTCCGGCGCCCCGGTCGAGATGCTGTTCCTCGCCGCCGCCTGGTATCTGCTGATGACCTCGGTCCTGAGCATCGGCCAGTACTACCTGGAGCGGCATTACGCGCGTGGCTCGCTGCGCTCCCTGCCGCAGACCCCGTTGCAGCGGATCAGGGCCAATCTGCTGTCGCTGGGCCGACCGAAGGGAGGCACCGCATGACCGCCACCGCGAAGACGACGCACGACGGGGCCAGGACCGCGACCCCGATGGTGAAGGCCGAGGCCGTACACAAGTCGTTCGGCGCCGCGCACGTGCTCAAGGGCATCGACCTGGAGGTCGCGCCGCGCGAGGTCTTCTGTCTGATCGGGCCGTCCGGTTCCGGCAAGTCGACCTTCCTGCGCTGCATCAACCATCTGGAGCAGGTCAGCTCCGGACGGCTGTACGTCGACGGCGAGTTGGTCGGCTACCGCCAGAAGGGCGACAAGCTGTACGAGCTGCGCGACTCCGAAGTGGCCCTGAAGCGCCGGGACATCGGCATGGTCTTCCAGCGCTTCAACCTCTTCCCGCACATGACGGCCATCGAGAACATCATGGAGGCCCCGGTACGGGTGCGCCGTGAGACGAAGGCCGTCGCCAGGGCGCGGGCCGAGAGGCTGCTGGACCGGGTGGGGCTCGCGGACAAGGCCGACGGCTATCCGTCCCAGCTCTCCGGCGGCCAGCAGCAGCGGGTGGCGATCGCCCGCGCGCTGGCGATGGAGCCGAAGTTGATGCTCTTCGACGAGCCGACGTCGGCGCTCGACCCGGAGCTGGTGGGCGATGTCCTGGATGTGATGCGCGATCTCGCCGAGTCCGGCATGACGATGATCGTCGTGACGCACGAGATGGGCTTCGCCCGCGAGGTGGGTGACGCGCTGGTGTTCATGGACGACGGGATGGTCGTGGAGTCGGGCCATCCGCGCGAGGTTCTGACGAATCCGCGGCACGAGCGGACGAAGTCGTTCCTGTCGAAGGTGCTGTAACCGCGACGCGGAGGGGTGCGACAGGCCGCCTGCCGGCCTGTCGCACCCCTCCGCGTTCCGTTCCGCGTTCGCTTCCGCGTCCGTTACAAGCGCTACTTCAGGGCGAGCATCAGCGAGTCCGACGGCGAGGACCAGACGGGGCGGGCCTCGCCGAAGCCCGCGTCGGTGAGCGTCTTCCTGTGCCACTCGACGGAGGGCGTGTCGCCGTCCGCGTGCTCGCCGAAGATCGCGAACCGCTCGGCGGCCGGCCCCGCGAGCAGCGGGTCCTTGGCGGCGAGCTCCCACCAGTCGAGCCAGTCGACGGCGCCCGCGGCCTTGGCGCGGTCCATCTCCCGGTGCCGGTGGGCGCGTTCGGCGGCGTTGATACGGGGCGTGCCCGGGTCCGTCATGTGGTCGGCGTTCATGAAGACGCCGCCGGGCCTGACGAGGCCGCCGAGCTGCCCGTACAGCGTGGCCAGCGGTTCGCTGTGCAGCCAGTGCAGCGCGGTGGCGGTGAGGACGGCGTCGTACGACTCGTACGGCAGCTTCGCCGTCCAGTCGGGGTCCTTGAGATCGGCCCGCACCAGGGTCAGGCGCGGGTCGTCGGCGAAGTAGCCGCCGGCGATGGCGAGCAGCGCGGGGTCGAGGTCGACGCCGGTGCTGGTGGCCGCCGGGAACCGCTGGAACAGCCGGTCGGTGATGCTTCCCGTGCCGCACGCGAGGTCCAGCACCCGTGGTTCGGGTCCCACCAGGGCCTCGACCATGTCGAGCATCACCCGGAAGCGCTCCTCGCGATCGGGCATGTACCACTCCTGCTGGCGGTCCCAGCTGTCCTGCCAGGCCCGCCAGTGGGCCCGTCCCGGCGCGGATTCCCCGGCCGCCGTTCCCGTCCCCGACCCCGTGTCCACCATCGGAACCCTCCGCTTCGTAATACCCTGTGGGCAAGACCAGCCATTACGCCGACCCTAGACCGCTGTCGTAAGGACTACAAGTGGAACTGGCCTCTTACTCGGACTACGCCGTACGCCTGGTCAACACCGAGGAACCGGCCCGCGGTACGGACACCCTCACGTCCGTCGAAGCCGTCCGCGCCCTCTTCGGCGCCTCCACCCAGGCGTCCCGCCGCGCCACCGACGCGGACGTCACCCGCTTCCGTTCCGTCCGCGGCCGGCTGCGCGCCGTCTTCGCGGCGGCCGACGGGGACGAGGCGACGCACGCCGTCGACCTGCTCAACTCGCTGCTGCTGGAGTTCCCCGTCAGCCCGCAGATCTCGGGCCACGACTTCCTCGACGACGAGGGCCATCCGCGCTGGCACATGCATCTGGCGGAGCACCCGTCGAACGCGACCGCGGGCTTCGCCGCGATCGCCGCGATGGGCCTGGCGTTCCATCTGACCGAGTACGGCGTGGACCGGCTCGGCCTGTGCCAGGCCGCGCCCTGCCGTAACGCCTACCTCGACACCTCGACCAACCGCTCGCGCCGCTACTGCTCGGACCGCTGCGCGACCCGCGCCAACGTCGCCGCCTACCGGGCCCGCAAGCGCCTGGAGACGGAACGGTCGGACAGCACGGGCCGCAGCGAGGCGAAGGCCCACGCGAGCGCGCCGGCCACCGACCGCTGACCCGCACCGCGCGGCCGGTAACGGGCCCGGACCCGGCCGAGCACCAACTCGCCGGGTACGGCCCCGAACACCCGGCTGTCCCCCTCGGCCCCCGGATTGTCCCCGAGCACCCACCATCCACCGTCGCGCCGCTCGGCCAGCCGCTTCACGATCAGCAGATCCTGCTGGAGCGGATGTTTCAGCACGGCGATGTCGCCGGCCTTGACCGGTGCGTGGTAATGCACCAGCAGTCGATCGCCCTGCTTGAGGGTGGGATACATGGACGGCCCCGACACCTCCGCGATCCCCAACAGCGCTCTCGGCTCGCGCCCGTGCTCCGTCATCCGGCACCTCCCGGTCCCACGGTACGTTCCGCCGCCAGTCCCGTCGGGACCCCGGACTTTTGTCCTAAGCCCTAGGGGGCACTCGCGAAATCCGGCTTCTCACGGAGTAATGTCCCACCTGAGAAGACGATCACGAGGAAGGACAGCTCCATGCTTTCCCGCCTGTTTGCCCCCAGGGTGACGGTCAGCGCCCACTGCGACCTCCCCTGCGGCGTGTACGACCCCGCCCAGGCCCGCATCGAAGCCGAGTCGGTCAAGGCCGTCCAGGAAAAGATGGCGGGCAACGACGACGCACACTTCCAGACCCGCGCCACGGTCATCAAGGAACAGCGCGCCGAACTCGCCAAGCACCATGTCTCGGTGCTGTGGAGCGACTACTTCAAGCCGCCGCACTTCGAGAAGTACCCGGAGCTGCACCAGCTGGTCAACGACGCCCTGAAGGCGCTGTCGGCCGCGAAGGCTTCGAAGGACCCGGCGACGGGCCAGAAGGCCCTGGACCTGATCGCCCAGATCGACAAGATCTTCTGGGAGACCAAGAAGGCTTGATCTGTGCTTTGGCCGTCTGACCTGCACTTTCGTGGGTCGCACTGCCTACCGGTCCGCACCCGGTCCGCAGGCCGCCGAGAGAGGCGTCCATGGCGGAGCGGGTGCGGTCTTCTTTGCCCGGCCGCGGGTGCGCGTAGCTCCGCAGGGTGAGGACGGCGGACGCGTGGCCGAGGACGAGCCGAACCTGCTCGACGCGAACGGTGCCGCGCTTGAAGTCGATGTCCGAGACCTTCGGCCAGGCAACTCCCGCCTGCGGCGTGCCGGTCGGCAGCGAGAAGTTCGTGAACAGCGGGTGCGGCCCCGGCCTGTTTACAGGCCGGGGCCGCACAGACGGTGCGGGCGGGGGTCAGCTTGGCTGGTCGCCGGTGTAGCGGTAGATGTCGCCGACGCTGTTGACGTGCCACACGGTGCCATCGGCACCGGCGGCGATGTCGGTGGCGGCGCCGGGGATCTTGACCCACGGGTTGGTCCCGCTGGCGTCGTTGTTGGTGTAGCGGTAGATGCTGCCGGCCGGGTCGACGCCCCACACATTGGTCCGGGAGCCCACCGCGATGCGCTTGAGGCTGCCGGCGACGCTCGCCCACGGGTTCGAGCTCTGGTCGCCGGTGTACCGGAAGACCTGGTTGCCGCCGTTGACACCCCACACGGTGCCATCAGCACCCGCGCCGATGTCACTCAGCGCCCCCGGGACCTTGATCCACGGGCCGGCGTCGTAGTTGGTGTACCGGTAGATGGCGCCGGCGGAGTCCACCCCCCACACGCTCGTCCTGGAGCCCGCGTCGATGCGGACCAGGCTGCCGGAGATGCTTAACCACGGGTTGGAGGACCCCTGGTCCCCGACGTACCGGAAGATCTGATTGCCGCCGTTGACACCCCACACGGTGCCATCAGCACCCGCGCCGATGTCACTCAGCGCCCCCGGAATGTTGATCCAGGGGTTGGCGTCGTAGTTGGTGTACCGGTAGATGGCGCTCGCCGCGTTCACCCCCCACACCGTCGTCCTGGATCCCGCCGAGATGGCCGTGAGACCGCCCGCGACCTTCACCCAATCCGCCATGTCGAACTCGCCTTCTCTCGTTCCGATTCCTGCCTGCATCCTTGGCGGGCAGACGAGCTGACAAACGGGCGAATACTTGTATCAATACCAAAAAGGTCCGTAAATCATGGTTTTGATCCCGATCGCCTTGGCAGCAGGGCACGAGGAAGGTCCGGCCACGAACCGGACGGCCGGAAGCCACGTCCCGCCCAGGGGGGATCGACACGAGCCACCCATCCGTGCATCCGACAGGGGCCAACACGCCGGCCTGGTGGGCTGCTTCCCGGAGCCCCGGGCACGGCCACCTGCCGGCCGCGCGGAGATATCCACAACTTATGATGCGTGATCATGATCATTTCCATGGAGGCGGAAGAACCTCTCGACGGCGCGAACGGGGTGGAGGCCACCGACCACGGCCCAAGGCCCTCCACCGGCGCGGCGACAACACCGGGCGACACGGTCTTCGCGTACGGGTACGACCTCGGGGGCGGCGGACGGTGGAAGGTGCTGGAGGCTGACGACGACGGGTCCCTGGCGCTTGACTGGTTCGGCTACGACGACGAAGCGGAGGACAACTTCGTGTGGGCCGCGGCGGAACGGATGCTCACGGTGTCCGGCTGTACGGAGCCCTGGGACACTCAGGCGTACTGGGATTGCGCCCTTGAGGCACCTTCGCGGCTGGGGGTGGAGATCGTCCGCCACGGGACGGAGGACGAACCGATGTACGCCCTTGCGGCTGCGGTGGTCCCCGTCCTTCGTGAGCAGGCCGACGGCCCCGATGGGGCGGGAGGCGGTCCCGGCCGGCCGAGGGTGGATCCGGCGTGGGACGACACATTGCGTGCGGTGTTGTCGATACTCCAACTGACCCCCGCTCAGGGCAGGCCCGGGTGGTTGCTCTTGGCCAGGTGTGAGTAGCGGCTCGTGGCCCGCACTTCTTGGCGCCGGTCATTGCCTCGGCCGGGTGCGGGCGATCGCGAGGCGGAGGAGGAAGGCATGGCGGGAGCCGTGCCTCCCCTTCCGCCGTCGACGCAGGGGGCACCTCCCCGTGCCCCCCCTCGGGGGCTACGGGGGAGAGCGTGCGTGCCAGGGACCGCGAGCCCGGCAAGATCCAAACGAGAGGCCCTAGATGTCCTCGCAGATCCCGCGGGCCTTTGCCAGGTCCTTCTTCACCTGGGCGTCGAAGTCGAAGACCTGGGCGTGACGATGCTGTGCCCGGCTGAGGGAGTCCGAGAGCGACTTGTACGCCGGGTCGCCCGCGGCCGCCGCGGCGGAGAGGGTGATGGCCCCGCTCCAGCGGTTGAGGGCCACCAGGCCCTCGTCGCCCTTCGCCGTGTACTTCGACTCGTCGAAGCCCGCGAGGGCGTCGCAGGCGCCGCGTGCGTCGGTCGCCGGCGCCGTCCCGGACGTGGTCCCGGTGCTGTCCCCGGTGATCGCCCACGCCGCGCCCACGCCCGCGGCACCCAGCAGCAACCCGATCGCCAGGGTTGTCACAAGGAGGCCGGTGGGGCGGGGGGCGGCGGCAGTGCCGGGGGGACGGGCGGGTAGGGGCGGGGTAGGTGACTCCTGCTGCATGGTTCATGACCGTACAGGGCGTGTTGGTGTCCCGAAAGGTGCCGCGGGAGCCGCCCCGGCGCCCCCTCGGAGCGGCCGGCCAGGGTCTCGGTCGCCTCACCCATGACGTCGTACGTGAGGCAACTCGGGCGCCCGGTGCCCTCATCCGACGGTCCGCGGACGCATGGGGAGGGGAGAGCGGGGCACACGTCGCGTCGGCGAGCCCCCCGTTCGCCGATCCGGGAGGGGATCAACAACATGTCCATTTCAACCCAGTTCAGAAGAACCGCCGAACCGCAGACAGGGCCGCGGGTCGGGGAGCTTCCGTGGATCGAGGACGCGGGGCAGGTCGCGCCGAGGGACGCGCGGGAGCTGTCGAAGCTGTTCTTCGGGCGGCTCCAGGTCCTCGAAGAGGGCACCCACGAGCACCAGTACGCCCGCAACACGCTGATCGAGATGAACCTGTCGCTGGTCAGGTTCGCCGCCCAGCGGTTCCGTAGCCGGAACGATCAGCTGGAGGACATCGTCCAGGTCGGGACGATCGGTCTGATCAAGGCCATCGACCGGTTCGAGCTGTCGCGCGAGGTGGAGTTCACCTCGTTCGCCGTGCCGTACATCGTCGGCGAGATCAAGCGGTTCTTCCGCGACACCAGTTGGGCCGTGCATGTGCCGCGCCGGTTGCAGGAGTTGCGGATACGGCTCGCGCGGGCCAAGGACCAGCTCGCCGTACGGCTCGACCGGGAGCCGACCGTACGGGAGTTGGCCGAGCATCTGGAGCTGAGCGAGGAGGAGATCGTCGAAGGGCTGATCGCCGCCAACGGCTACAACTCCGACTCGCTCGACCTGCCCGCCGACTCGGGCTCGGGCGATCCGGGCGGGAGCGGTGCGTCCGTCGCCGACTTCGTGGGGGCGTGCGATCCCGCCATGGAGCTGGTCGAGGACTTCCAGAGTCTCGTTCCGCTGCTGAGCACGCTGGACGAGCGGGAACGCCGGATCCTTGAGCTGCGCTACGGGCAGGAGCTGACCCAGTCGCAGATCGGTGAGCGGTTCGGCGTCTCCCAGATGCAGATCTCCAGAATCCTGACCCGGACCCTGGCCAGGCTCCGGGACGGCATGCTCACCGAGAGCTGAGTGAGGAGCCTGAGCCGGCCGCGCCGCCGACGCCGCGCAGCAGGGCGTCGACGACGAGGGTGGCCAGGTCGACGTCACCGGCCGCGTCACCGTCCGCCGCGTCGTCCGCCGAGTGGTCGGCGTCGCGGTCCGCGCGGTTCCGCGCCGCCCTGCCCCACCTCGTCGAGCGTCGCGGAGCCGTCGTCAACATCTCGTCCATCGGCGCCCGTACGCCGCACGCGGACCCCGTCCCGTACACCACGGCCAAGGCCGCGCTGACAGCGTTCGGCAAGGCGCTGGCCGAGGAGTTCGGCCCGCTCGGAGTGCGCGTCAACACCGTGTCGCCCGGCGCCGTCCGCACCGACATGTGGGAGAGCCCCGTGGGGTACGGTGCCGAGCCGGCCCGGTCGACGGGCGTGGCGCACGAGTGGCAACTGGCTCAACTCCCCTCCGCGACAGGGATGGTGACGGGCAGGCTCGTACGGCCCGAGGAGGTCGCCGCCCTCGTCGCGTACCTCGCCTCACCTCTCGCGGGCAGCACCACCGGGGCGGACCATCTCATCGGCGGGGGCGCGGTCAAGACCGCCTGATCCCGGGGCGGGGGCGGCGACGGCCCGTCACTGGTCCCTGCGGTGTACCGCGAACACCGCCACGGCCGTCGCGCCGAGCGCCCAGAGCGCAAACACGGTCCACGCCCCGCCCACCGTCCACGGGAAGGGCACACCGAAGCCGTACTGCGTGTCGATGAGGCGCTGCCACGCGCTGCTGGGCAGCGCGTGGTCGACGACGGCGGCCCAGCGGCGGTCGTCCGCGAAGACCAGCGGGACGACCAGCAGCACCACGACGACCGTCACCGTGGCCGCCGCGCCGTGCCGCAGGAGCACCCCGAGCGCCATGCCGACGAGCCCGCACACCGGCGCGAGCAGCGTCGAGGCGACGACCACCCGCAGGGAGCCCGGGTCGGCGATGGACACGCCCGCGTCGTGCCGGCCAAGGATCGCCTGGGACAGCCAGAACGACAGAAGGGCGACGACCGCCCCGTAACCGGTCATGACCGTCGTGAGCACACACACCTTGGCCGCCATCACCGAACGGCGGGCCGGGACGGCGGCGAACGTCGTACGGATCAGGCCCGTGCTGTACTCACCGGTGATCGCGACGGCCCCGATGGCACCGGCGGCGAGCATCATGAGCATGCCCGCGTTGGTGGTGTAGGCGTACATGAGGGCGATCCCGTCGGAGACGAAATCGGCCCGGTCGGCCACGCTGCGCGCGTTCCAGTAGCGGTAACGGTCGTACGTGGCACCGACGTTGAACCCGACGACGACCAGCGCTCCGAGCACATACGCCCACACCGTCGAGCGCAGCGACCACAGCTTCAGCCACTCGGCGGCCAGGAGATCACGGAAGCGGGCGGCAGGTTCGGCGGCAGCTTCTGTGGCAGTGGTACCGGCGGTCATCGGGTGGCTCCAGGTTCCTGAGTCGCGCCGTACTCGACGCTGTCGGCGGTCAGCTCCATGAACGCCTCCTCCAGGGTGGACCGGTCGGTCGTCAACTCACCTAGCAGGATGCGGTGTTGGAAGGCGAGTGCGGCGACACGGTCCGCGCTCAGGCCGGTTACGGCGAGCAGATCCCGCTGCCCCGGCGGGCCGGCCGGTCGTACGTCCGCGCCCTCGGCCGTCAGCAGCTCCGTCAGCGCGACGCCGTCCCGGGTGCGTACGGTCACGCTCGACCGGGTGCCACGGGCCGCGAAGTCCGCCAGGCTCTCCGCGGCGATCAGCTCACCCCGGCCGATGACCACCAACTCGTCGGCGGTGCTCTCCATCTCGGTCATCAGATGGCTGGAGACGAACACCGTCCGGCCCTCGGCGGCGAGCCGCCGGAACAGCCCCCGCACCCACTTCACCCCCTCCGGGTCCAGGCCGTTGAGCGGTTCGTCGAACAGCAGCACCGGCGGATCGCCGAGCAGCGTGCCCGCGATGCCGAGCCGCTGCTTCATCCCGAGCGAGAATCCGCCGATACGGCGCCGGGCGGCCCCCGTGAGACCCACCTCGCGCAGCACCTCCGCCACCCGCGATCGCGGGATGCGGTTGCCGCGGGCCAGCGTCGCGAGATGCGCGGCGGCGGTGCGTCCGCCGTGCACGTCGCTCGCGTCGAGCAGCGCGCCGACGTGCCGCAGCCCGCGCGGGCGGTCCCGGAACGGACGGCCGTCGATGGTGACCGATCCGCCGCTGGGCTCGTTCAGGCCGAGAAGCATCCGCAGCGCGGTGCTCTTGCCGGCCCCGTTGGGGCCGAGGAATCCGGTGACGAGACCGGGGCGAACGGTGAAGCTGAGGTCGTTGACGGCGGTGGTCGCGCCGTAGCGCTTGGTCAGTTCGTTGACTTCGATCACCCGGCCAACAGTGGCCGGGGACCGGTCCGTCCGGCATCGGACCGGCGCGGACATTCCCGCCGCCCGGTGTCGGCCACGGGTGTACGACCACGGTCGGATGACCGGCCGGGGCCTCGTCGTTACGATCGGCGCATGCACGCCATGCCACCCATGCCCCTGCTCAAGCGGGTAGAACCGAGTGTCTGGGTCGCCCTCGCGTGGGTGGCGGGCATGGTGTTCACGTTCCTCGTCCGGCTCAGGCTGCCCGGCGAGGAGGAACCCGCCGTGCTGGCGGGAGTCCTGTTCTTCCGGTGGGACGGGCTGATCATGCTGGCCCTCGCCACGGCCCTGGTGGCGGCGGGCGGGCGGCGGCTGTCCGGCCGGCCGCTGGGGGCCATGGCCCTGCTGCTGGCCGGTTCCGTCCTCGCGACGACCCCGCTGAGCGTGGGCGAGATCCCGCTCGCGCAGTTCCTGGCAATCGATGTCGCGCTGTACTTCGTGGCGTCGGCCCAGCCGCGCCGGACCGGGGTCGTCGCCGTCGCCA
The DNA here is from genome assembly GCF_045040315.1 of Streptomyces sp. NBC_01508. Lineage (NCBI taxonomy): Bacteria > Bacillati > Actinomycetota > Actinomycetes > Kitasatosporales > Streptomycetaceae > Streptomyces > Streptomyces sp. NBC_01508. The sequence continues at coordinate 2,547,734 of NZ_CP109419.1, forward strand.
TGGCGCTCGGCACGCTGGCCGGCTTCCTGGGCTTCCGGCTGCTGCGCGGGTGGAACGTGGGGACGTCGGCGGAGATGGCCGTGGCCATGACGGTGGTCATCGCCTGGCTCATCGGCAACTCGACGCACCAGGCACGGGAGTACGCCGAGAAGTCACGCGTCCAGGCGGCGGCGCGGGCGGTCACCGCCGAACGGCTGCGGATCGCCCGCGAGATGCACGACACGGTCGCGCACAGCATCGGCATCATCGCCCTCCAGGCGGGGGCCGCGGCCCGCGTCATCGAGACGCAGCCCGTGGCGGCACGTGAGGCGCTGGGCAGTATCGAGACCGCCGGGCGCGAGACGCTGGCGGGGCTGCGCCGGATGCTCGGCGCGCTGCGGCAGGCGGAGTCGGAGGCCCCTGAACACCCGGCGGGGGCCGCGTACGTCGCGCCGCTCGATCAGGCACTCGATCCCGCTCCCGTGCCTGGTCTCGTGGACGTCGACCGGCTGGCCGCGACGACGACGGCGGCCGGGGTCCGCGTCGACGTGCGGTGGCACGGCGAACCGCGTCCGCTCCCACCGGAGATCGACATCTCGGCGTACCGCATCATCCAGGAGGCAGTCACCAACGTCGTACGTCACGCGGGCATCCCGTCCTGCCGCGTCACCGTCGACCGCCGGACCGAGGAGCTGTCGATCGAGATCACGGACGACGGGCGCGGCGGACGACCGGACGGCAAGAGTCCCGGATGGGGCCTCGTCGGCATGCGCGAGCGCGCGACACTGCTGCACGGCGACTTCTCGGCCGGGCCGCGCCCCGAAGGCGGCTTCCGGGTGGCGGCGCGGCTGCCCGTACCGGTGGGGGTCCGGTGACCGGCGACGGCACAGCGGCCCCCGACGGCACGGCGCCGGTCAGCGACGGCCCGGCGCCCGTACGCGTCGTACTCGCCGACGACCAGCCCCTGGTCCGCGCCGCCCTGCGCATGGTCATCACCGACGCCCCCGACCTCGATGTAGTCGGCGAGGCCGGCACCGGCGCCGAGGCCGTCCGGCTGGCCACCGAACTCGCCCCCGACGTCGTGGTGATGGACATCCGCATGCCCGGCACGGACGGCATCCGGGCCACCCGGCAGATCACCGAAGGTCCGGGCGCGACGCATGTCATCGTGCTGACGACGTTCGACGAGGACGACCACGTGTACGGCGCGCTGCGCGCGGGAGCCGCCGGTTTCCTCGTCAAGGACATGGCCCTGGACGACATCCTCGCCGCGATCCGGGTGGTCGCGAGCGGCGACGGACTGATCGCCCCGAGCGTCACCCGCCGCCTGATCAAGGAGTTCGCGGACCGCCCCGCGCCGGCCCCGGCACGGCGGACGGTCGCCGGCATCACCGACCGGGAGCGCGAAGTCCTGGTGCTGGTAGGCAGTGGTCTGTCCAACACCGAGATCGCCGCCGAGCTGTCCATCAGCGTCGCCACCGCCAAGACGTATCTGACCCGTCTGCTGGCCAAACTCGACGCCCGAGACCGGGTCCAGCTCGTCATCCTGGCCTACGAGGCGGGACTGGTCACCGCGACCGGCTGAAGGGCACCCCCGTAGGCTGGCGTCTTCGAGCCCGTCCGTCGTTCGTGGACAGACCGGTGATCGAGGACGAGACCGGTGATCGAGGACGGGACCGGACACCGGGCGGACCCGGTGAGGAGTACCCGTATGTCGGACGAGCCGGACCACGCGCCGGACCACGCGCCGGAATCGGAGACCGGCGCCCCCGGCGTCACCGTCTGGCGCGCCATGAGACAGCCCCCGCAGCGCTTCCTGCTGTCGAGCCGGCCCTGGCGCGCCTGGGCGTATCTGCTCAGCGGGGCGCTCGTCGGCCTCGCCGCCGTGATCCTGCTGGCGGTCCTCACCGTCTCCGGTCTCCTCCTGTCCGTCGTCGGCGTGGACCTCGTGATCAAACTGGCCGCCACGTTCGGTATCCCCGTCGCCGCCCTTGAGCGGCGCCGGCTGCGGCTGGTCGAGCCGGTCCCGGTGCCCGATCCCCACCGGTCGCTGATCGGAGACACCCGTCGGGGACGGCTGCGCACGCGTCTGCGGGAGCGGTCGACCTGGCGGGAGCTGGGATACGTCGTCGTGTTCGGGCCCGTCCTGACGATCACCGGAATCGGTGTCGCGCTCGGGCTGACGTTCGCCGTGGTTCTGACGGCGGCGCCCCTCATCGTCTGGGGCACGGCCCCCGGCAGCGTCATGATCATTCCGGGGCAGGCGGTCGAGAGTCCGCTGCACGCCCTCCCCGCCACCGCCGCCGGGCTCCTCGGCCTCGCCCTGTGCGCGTACGCCGCAGGCCTGCTCGCGGGGGCGCAGGTCAAATCGACCGTGTTTCTGCTGTCGCCCCGCGACGAGGAGCGCCAGGTGGTCGAGCTGACCCGTTCGCGCGCCCGGCTGGCGGACGCGTTCGAGGCCGAGCGGCGCCGTATCGAGCGTGATCTGCACGACGGGGCGCAGCAGCAACTGGTCGCGCTCACCATGACGTTGGGGCTGGCCGAGATGGAGCTGAGGGAGAACGGGTCGCCCACCACCGAGCTGGTGTCGCGCGCCCGGGGCGAGGCGCGGCTCGCGCTGACGCAACTGCGTGACCTGGTGCGCGGCATCTACCCGCAGGTGCTGACCGACCACGGCCTGGACGCCGCCGTCGCGGAGATCGCGCTGCGCAGCCCGATACCGGTGGGCGTGGACATCGATCTGCCGCGCCGGCTGCCGGACGCGGTGGAGACGATCGCGTACTTCACGGTCACCGAGGCACTGACGAACGCGGCCAAGCACAGTGACGCCACGGAGATCACCGTCGTCGGGAAGCTACGGAAGGGCCGGCTGACGCTCGTGATCGGCGACAATGGCAACGGCGGGGCGGTCCCCTCCGCCGGCACGGGCCTGCAAGGGCTCGCCGACCGTGCGGCGATCCTGAAAGGCAGGCTTGTGGTGTCCAGTCCGGTGGGCGGCCCGACCCGGGTACATATGGAGGTGCCGTGCTCCGCGTAGTGCTGGCGGAAGACTCCGTACTGCTGCGGGCGGGGCTCACCGAGCTGCTGACCCGCGGCGGACACGAGGTGATCGCCGCCGTCGGCGATGCCGAGGCGCTGGCGCGCGCCGTGGACGACCGGCTCCCCGCCCTCCCGGACCTCGTGATCACCGATGTCCGGATGCCGCCGGGCCAGCACGACGAGGGGCTGCGGGCCGCGCTCAAGCTGCGTGCCCGGCACGCCGGACTGCCGGTTCTCGTACTGTCCCAGTACGTCGCGACCGCGTACGCGACCCAGCTCTTCGGCGGCGGCAGCGGATCGGAGGCCGCCGGGCTGGGCTATCTGCTCAAGGACCGGGTCGGCGAGGTCTCCGAGTTTCTGGACGCGATGGGGCGGGTCGCCGACGGGCAGACGGTCATCGACCCGGAGGTCGTACGGGTCCTGCTCGTCCAGCATGCGCGCGCCCAGTCGCTGCGCCGGCTCACGCCGCGCGAGCGGGAGGTGCTGGGGCTGATGGCCGAGGGTCTCAACAACCAGGCGATCGCACAGCGGTTGACGGTCACGGAGGCGTCGGTGGTGAAGCACGCCGGGAACATCTTCATGAAGCTGGACCTCGACCCCACGGAGGGCAACCGGCGGGTGCTGGCGGTGCTCGCGCATCTGCGGGGCGAGGCGTAGTCGCCGGGCGCTGTGCGGCATGACAGGGGTTCCGCCGCACGGCCCCGCGCCCTTGCGGCCCTTACGGCGGACGGTGTCCCGGTGCCGTGGCCGGGGTTGTTCGCCGGGGTGTGCTGCTCGTGGGCCGCGCTTGTCCTCAATCGCCGGACGGGCTCACATTCGTCCGGCCCGTGGGTGGTGCCCTCAAGCGCCGGATGGGCTTGAACTGTCCGCCGGGCGGGCTCCATCGAGCACGTCCGGCGCTTGAGGACGAACCGGTCGGTCTCAGCGGGGCCGTCCCAACTCCCGCTCAGGTGTCAGCAGTTCCGTCAGGTGGCGTGCCGACGCCTCCCAGGACCACCGCTTCGTCACCCAGCGCCGCCCCGCCTCCCCCATCGCCGCCGCCCGCTCCGGTGAGAGCAGCAGCGTGGTCAGTGCCTCGGCCACCGACGCCACGTCGCGGCCGTCGACCACCAGCCCCGTACGCCCGTCCAGTACGGCGTCCGGCGCTCCTCCGGAGTCGCCCGCGACCACCGGCAGCCCGCTCGCCGCCGCTTCCAGGAAGACGATGCCGAGCCCTTCCGCCTCCAGGCCGCCCTTGCGGGTGCGGCACGGCATCGCGAAGACGTCGGCCGCCGCGTAGTAACTCGCCGTCTCCGTATGGTCCTTGCCGCCCGCGAAGACGACGGCACCGTCGGCGTGCCGGCGGGCGAGTGCGCGCAGGCGCCGTTCGTCCGGCCCGTGGCCGACGACCACCAGCACCGCATCCGGTACGGCCCGCCGGATCAGCGGGAGCGCCCGTATGAGGACGTCCTGGCCCTTGCGGGTGACGAGGCGCGAGACGCAGAGGATGATCTTCTTCCCACTGATCCCGTGCCGCTCACGGACGGCGTCACGCACGTCACGCGCGCAACTCGCGCCCCTGTCCGGCCGGAACGTCGCCGCGTCCACCCCCGGTACGAGGCGGCTCATCCGCGCGCCGGGACCCAGCGCCGGGGCGATGCGCGAGCGGGTGTACTCCCCGAGATAGGTGACGACGTCCACGTACGTCCCCACCCGCCGCAGGACCTGCCGCGCGCCGGGCGTACGGGCCCACCAGATCTCGTGGCCGTGGGTGGTGGCGACCGTACGCCGTATCGGGCCGCCGCGCACCAACGCCGGGGCCATGTACGCGAGCGGTGCCGCCGCGCCGAACCAGACCCGGTCGCAGCCGTGGCTCCGCGCGATCTCGATCGCGGTCCGGGTGACGCGCGAGGTCGGCAGCAGCATGTGGGCGCGGTCGCGGACGACGGGGAACGGGAGGGTCGCGTCGTACGCGGCGGCGCCGGGCTCGCTGGAGGTGTAGACGACGACGCGGTCGGCCGGCATACGGGTGGTCACCGCGTGCACGAAGGTCTCGATGCCCCCTTGGCGGGGCGGAAAGTCGTTGGTGACGACGAGAGTTGAACTCATCAGCGCCGCCCCCCGGCGATGCTGACCGCCGCCGTACGCGTGGCCGCACCCGACTCCAGCTCCGGCACCGGCTCCGACGCGCCCACCCACCGCGCCCACACCACCAGCAGCACCGGCAGTGCCAGATATCCGAACCGCCCGGCGGGCGCGAGCAGGAACGCGATCGCGAGACCGATCGCCAGCCGGTCGGCCGCCGCCACGGCGTCCGACGGCGGTTTCACGACGAGCGAGACGCCGACCGCGATCGCGCCGCACACGAGCAGCGCCACCGCCGCCGCCCACCCCATGACGCCCTGCTCGGCGAGCAGCCGGCCGGGCAGCGGGCTGGCCGCCGGTGTCTCCAACTCGCCCTGTCCGGTGGGGAAGGCGAGCACCTGCTGGACCATCGGGCCGGGTGACAGCAGCGCGCTGGGCAGGACGAGCGGGACCGTACCGACGACCGCTGTGGCCGCGCTCCGCAGCGCCGGCCGCGCGCCCCACGCGCAGCCGAGCAGCGCCACGACGACCGGAATCGCGGGCCACGCCGTCCACTTGAGCGAGCACGCGGCGGCGAGCACCAGCCCGGCCGCCACCGCCCGCCCCCGTACGGCGCAGGCGATCGCCAGCACGCACAGCCCGGCGAGCGGCAGATCAACTCCGCTGACGCACAAGGGCAGCGCCACCACGGGCGACGCGATCAGCACCGCCATCGCCGCGCCGAACCGCTCGTCCCCGCGCCGCACCTGGGCGCCGCCCCGCCCACGCCGTACGACGACCCGGCTCGCCACCAGACACGCCAGGAACACCACCGCGCACCACACCCGCGCGTCGCCGAAGTACCGCGCCGCCCAGCCGTGTTCACCGAACAGCGCGCGGGGCATTCCCAGCAGCGCCATCCCCGGCAGATACGGCGTGTACTCCTCGACCTGTCGGGGCGCGTCCAGATACGGGGTCCCCCGCTCGGACAGCAGCCGCCCGGACCGCTCGATGACGTCGACCTCCGACTGTGCCTGCCCGGTGAGGACCAGGAGCAGCAGTGGCAGTACGACCGCGCCCGCCAGGGCGATCGCGACCGGCACCCGCACGGCGCGCGGGCGCGGCAGCACCCGCGCGGCGACGGCGGCCCCCGTGTATCCCACGGCCGCGCAGATCCCCCACACGCGGTGCGTCCCCACATCGGAGACGAGGGGGAAGACCGCCGCCCACACGGCGGCGAGCGACCATCCCACGGGCCACCACCACGACGCCGCCCACGCCGCCGGCGCCACCCCCGCCGCCGGCCTGCTGTTCTCGCGTTCGACTCGCCAAGTAATCACCTCGACATTGCAGCCGCCGGGCACCGTCGGGGTCAGCACGGTCAGGTCGAGACTTGCTGGTCGGCTTTCCCCTACCTACCGGGCTCCTCAGCCACCGCCGACGCTCAATTCCCCAACACGTCGCGGATGTTGGCCCGTACGACGTCCTGGTCGCGGCGCACCGCCTCGTACGTGGCGCGGTGGCTCTCGATGTCGGCCGTCTGGCTCCGCGCCTCGCCGGCCCACCACACGCCGACCGTGTTGTGCTCGCGGGCGCACTCGATGTCGGCGACGGCGGTGTCCCGTTCCCGTTGCGTACGGCGGGTGTTGCCGTTGTCGTCCCGGTGCCACGCCTTGTCGCGGAAGGCGTCCTCGCGGCCCTCGTACCGTGTGAGGCCCCGGTCCTCGACGCAGCGCGCCCAGGTGCGCAGCGCCTCGCTCACGTCGGGGTCCTTCAGCGTCTTCGCGGCCAGCACCTGGGACCGTTTCGAGGTGTACGTCCACATGCGGGTGGCGTCCTCGACGCCTTCGGTGAGCCGGGCGGCGGCCTGCCCGGAGCAGCCGTTCTCCGGGACCTCGCGGCCGTTGACGGTGCGGTCGGTGGAGCCGCCTGCGTTGTAGAAAACCTGGTCTTCGGCGTCGGTCATCGCGCGGCCCTTCCCGAACCCGGCGCCGGCCGCGTCGACCGCACCGGCCATCTTCGGGTCCCAGCCGTAGCCCCAGCGCCGGGCCTCGCCGAGGTCGAGTTCGCCGAACGGGGTCGCCATCGCCACCGCGACCATGCTGTAGACGGTCTTGGGCAGGTCCGGCGAACCGGGGTCCAGGGGGAAGTCCGTGAAGCCGAAGCCCACCATGCAGCGCTGTGCGGCGCGGGCCTGGGCCCGGCTGTGCCGCTCGGTGTCGCTGTCACCGAACTCGTATCGGGCGACGGGCAGTTCGGGGATGTCCCGCTCGTTCACGACGTTCGGTACGCGGCTGCCGTCGGTGTACGCGGAGGTGTCGGGCGCGGCGGCGTCGGCGTCATCGGCGGAGCCGGCCGGGCCGGACGAGCAGCCGGCGAGGGCCGTGAGCGCCGCGAGCACGGCGGCCACTGCGGCGCGTGCGGCGGGCCTCACTCCCCCTGGTCCGTCGCCTCGTCGGCCTCGCCGGCCTCGGCCACCGCCGTGATCTCCACCAGTTGCCCCGGATAGCCGAGGCACGCGACGCCGAGCAGCGTGGAGGTGTGCGGCGCCGTGGTGAGACCCGAGGCGTGGACGACGTCCCAGGCCCGGCTCAGATCCGCCGGGTCCGACGACACGACGTACACGTCGGTGGATACCACCCGGTCGAGAGCGCTGCCGATGGCGCGCAGCGCGGTCTCCAGGTTGGCCAGGACCTGTTCGGTCTGCGCGGCGAAGTCGCCCGGTCCGACGAGTGTGCCGTCCTTGTCGAGCGGTACGGATCCCGCCATGAACGCCAGTCGGGTGTCGGTCTCGACCACCGCCGCGTGCGCGTAGCCGGGCGGCGGGAAGAGGCTGGGGACGGTCGTGCGGCGCACCATGAGGTCGCTCCTTGCCAGTCGTCGGTGGCGGTGAGGGGTGACCGCGTGGCGCGGTCACACCCGCGTGCCATTGTCGGCGCGGCGATCCGGTACGTCACGCGGGTTTCCGCCGCCCACGACGTCACCCGCGTCACCCACGGCGTCACCCACGACGTCACCCACGGGGTCGCTCACCGGCCCGGCGGCCCCGCCCCGTACCACCACCACCGCGACCAGCGCGACCGTGAGGCCGGCGGCCGTCTGCGGGCCGAAGGGTTCGCCGAACACGAGCGCGCCCCACACCGCCGTGACCGGTGCCATGAGGAACATCAGGGTGTTCACCCGCAGCACCCCGGAGCGGCGCAGGACCAGCCAGTAGAGGCCGTATCCGCCGAACGTCGCCAGACCCACCAGCCAGCCGACGGCCACCCAGAAGGACGCCTCGGCGGGCGGCACGGCGGCGCCCGCCACGGCGGCGAGGACGGTGAAGACGACGGCGCTCGTACCGCAGTGGATCGTCATCGCCACCGAGGGCGCGACCGCCCTGCGCGAGCGGCTTTCCAGGAACGTGGCGGCCACGAGCGACAGCATGCCGAGGAACGGCACCGCGTACGCCCACGGCGCGACGCCCTCCGCCGCCGCGGCGTCCGCCGACGTCACGACGAGCACTCCCGTCAGACCGAGGGACAGGCCCAGCCACTGGCGCCCGGAGACGTACTGCCGCAGCAGCGGTCCGGCCAGCGCGCCCGCGACGAGCGGCTGCGTCCCGTCGATCAGGGCCGTGGTGCCGCTGGAGACGCCGAGCTGGATCGCGTAGTAGACGGTGAGGAGGTAGCCGCTCTGCGACAGCGCGCCGATCACGGACTGGCGCAGCACGTCGCGCGCCGTCAGCCCGTGCCAGGCGGCGCGGGCGCGGGTGACGGCGACCGCCGCCAGGACCACCGCCAGGGGCAGGAAGCGCCACATCAGGATCGTGACTGCGTCGGCGCTGCCCGCCCCGAGTTTGGCGCCGATGAAGCCGGAGCTCCAGCAGACGACGAACGCGACGGCGAGGAGGACGTTCATGGCAGGACACCGCCCGTGGCCGGGGAGATGGGTATACCGATCTGTTTACTCATTCACCTCACTATACAGACCGGTATACTTCTCGCCATGAGTACCGGCAGCACCCGGAGACGGCCGGCCGCGCCCCGCCGGCCGCCCCATCGGATCGTCGTGACACCCGGCGCGCGCCGCGCCCTGGACGCCGCGTCGCGGCTCTTCTACGAACACGGCATCCACGCCGTCGGCGTCGACCGCATCGCAGCCGAGGCCGGGGTCACCAAGAAGACGCTTTACGACCGGTTCGGCTCGAAGGAGCAGATCGTCGTCGAGTATCTGGCCGGCCGCGACGAGCGCTGGCGCGCCTTCCTGGACGAGCGGCTGGCCGCCGCTCCCCCGTCACCCGCCGAGCAGGTCCTGGCGGTCTTCGCGGCCTCCCGCGACTGGGCGGCGGACAACGGCTCGCGGGGATGCGGCATGGTCAACGCCCATGCCGAGATCGACGATCCGGAGCATCCGGCGTACGCGGTCATCACCGGCCAGAAGGCGTGGATGCTGGAGCTGTTCACCTCCCTCGCCAGGGAGGTCACGGCGCCGGGCGAGGCCACCGGGTCCGACACGGCCGACCGCCTCGCCCGCACGCTCATGCTCCTGCACGAAGGCGCGCTCGTCGCCCACGGCCTGGACATCTTCCCGGACGCCATCGGGCACGCCCGCGAACAGGCACGCGCCGCGCTCGGGCCGTACTCGTGACCGGCGTACTCGTGACCGGCGTACTCGTGACCGGCGTACTCGTGACCGGCGCGCTCGTGACCGGCGCGCTCATGACCGGCGGCGCCACGCGCCGCGAACCCACCCCGGCAGCGTCCAGGCCCGGTCCCCCAGCAGCGCGAGCGAGGCCGGGAGCAGTACGCCCCGTACGACCGTCGCGTCGATGAGGATGGCCACCGCCATCCCCGTACCGAGCATCTTGTACTCGATCGCGGACAGCGTCGTGAAGATCGAGAAGACACCGACCATGATGACGGCCGCGCTGGTCACGACGCCCGCGCTGGCCGCGATGCCGCCGACGATCGCCGCGCGGGAGGCGTCAGGGGAGGCGTCAGGGGAGACGCCGCGTGAAGCATCCGGGGACGCGTCGGGGCCGGCCGCCGGACCGCTCCACCGCTCGCGGATCCGGCTGAGGATGAAGATGTGGTAGTCCATGCTCAGCCCGAAGAGAATGATGAACATGAACAGCGGCAGCCAACTCACCACTCCCCCATAGGCGTTGAAGTTGAGCAGCGACTCCAGCCGGCCGCCCTGGAAGACCGCGACGAGCACCCCGTACGCCGCCCCGATCGACAGCAGGTTCAGCGCGATCGACACCAGCGGCAGGGCGAGCGAGCGGAAGGCGACGACCAGCAGGACGAAGGCCAGGACAAGGACGAAGGCGAAGACCAGCGGCGTCCGCGCGTTGACCTGCCGGGTGAAGTCGTACGGCATGGCGGTCCGGCCCGCGACCGCGACCTCCGCCCCCCGCACCGCCCCCACCGTCGCGGGCACCGCCCGCTCCCGCAGGAATTCCAGCGCCCGCCCGGATTCCGGATCCGTGCCGTCCCCCGCCAGCGGCACCCGTACCACCAGCGCGTCGCCGACCGGCACCGTCGTGATCGGCTCGCGCAGCGCCCCGTCGCTCCGGGCGGCCTGCTCGTGCAGCGCGTCGGCCGCCGCCCGTGCCTCGGGGCCGTTGGCCGACACCACCACGCGGGCGGGCGTGGCCACACCGGGGAAAACCTGCTGCATCCGGGCGCCGGCGTCGGCCGCCGCCGAGACGCCGCGCGGCAGGCTCTGGATCTGGGTGGCGTCCTGGAGGTGCAGCCCGAGTGCCGGCAGGGCCATCACAGCGAGGAGGAGGGCCGCCGTACCGCCGGTGAGCAGCGGACGGCGAACGACCCTCTCCGCCACGGCCGTCCACACCCGCGAGCGGCCCGCCGCCGTACGCCGCCGCCCCAGCCACGGGATCCTCCCCAGATCGACGCGGTCACCCAGGGCGGCCACCAGCGCGGGCAGCGCCGTCACCGACCCGAGCACCGCCAGCCCGACCACCAGGACGGTCCCGAGCGTGAGCCCCTTGAACACGTCGACTCCCGTGAACAGCAGGCCGGTCATGCACACCATCACGGTCAGACCGGACACCACGACCGCGTGCCCCGAGGTGCGCGAGGCGATCCGCAGCGCCTCCTGGACCGAACGCCCGGCCGCGCGCTCCTCGCGGATACGGCGCAGATAGAACAGCGAGTAGTCGATGCCCACCGCCATGCCGATGAGCAAAACGATCGCGGAGGAGGCGCTGTTGAACGGCACCCACCGGCCGAGCGTGTCCACCAGCCCGAACGTGGCGGCCACGGCGGTCGCCGACAGCAGCAGCGGGATCCCGGCGGCGATCAGCGAGCCGAAGACGACGAGCAGGATGACGACGGTGAGCGGCAGCGAGGTGGTCTCGGCGCGCTTCATGTCGCCCTTGATGCCCTCGTCGACCGCCGAGGCGAGGCTGGAGTCACCGGCCTGGTCGACGCGCGCCTCGGGGTGCTCCCGCGTCACCTTCTCGACAGCGGCGAAGGCGGCCCGCTTGTGGGCGTCGAACTCGGCGTCGGGACCGGCGAGTTCGAAGGTCACGAGGTCGGCCGTGCCGTCCTCGGAGACCCAGCGCTCGCCGTGTGCGCCGAGCGGGGACCCGACGTCCGTCACGGCGTCGGGCAGCGTGCGCAGGGCCGCCGCCAGGTCCTTGGTGGCGGCGCGCCGGGTGGCGGGGTCCGCGCCCACCCCGGCCCGGATCATCACGTTCTCGCGTATGGAGTCCCCGGCGTCCTGCGCGACGATCATCCGCTGGCCGCGGCCCGCCTCACCGGGGTCGGTGGATCTGACCTGCGCACCGGGGAACAGCGAGGAGGACATGACGGCGACCACGACCAGCAGCAACCAGGCGGCGATGGCCGCCGTACGGTGTCTGGCGGACCAGCCGGCGACGGACTCGACCAGTCCGGCGCGTGGGCGTTCTGACTTGATTCGGCGCAGCACTAGCTGCTCTCCTTCACTCGGAGGGTCGTTCCTGTGGAGCTCGCCGTTACGGCGAGGTGGAGCGTCCTTCTGTGCCCGGGTCGTCGAGTTGCCGCTCGGCGGCCCGGGGTTCTCGTGCGTGTGCCCGGCCCGGCTACTCGACGTCCTTGAGGATCCGTTCCAGCGATCCGGTGCGGGTCTGGACGTCGGTGAGCCGCCGGCCGAGGTCGGCGAGCTGCTCCTCCATACGCCGCTGGCCCTCCACCGCCTGGGCGGCGAGCTGGCGGTACTCGTTCTCGCCGGCCCTGATCTCCCTGGCCCGGCGGCCCGCGGTGAAGTGCCACAGGGTGAGCGTCACCACGATCAGCAGGACCGCGAACAGCCCTATCGCTCCGATGACTTCCTGCCAATCCTGTTCGTCTTCCATCAGGTGGCCCCCTTCTCTTCTCTCTCGTCCTTGTGGTTGCTCAGCGTCTGTACGGCGGTGACGATGTCCTGCGGCGTCAGAACCACCGCAAACGCGTTCACCTCGTAGAACTTCATGGCCTTTCCGTCCTCCGACAGCTCCAGCCGCGAGGTCACCAGGCCGGCGGCTTCGAGCTTCTTGAGATGGACCTGGAGCAGCGCCCTGCTGATGTCCAGCTCCCTGGCCAGTTGGCTGACGTAGTTGCGTCCCCCGGTGAGTGCCGCGACGACGCGCAGCCGGTGGGGGTTGGACAGCGTCGCCAGTACGCGCACCAGTTCGTCGCCCGTGGGCACGGGTGGGCTCATCGCGACCTCCTACGCATGCAAAGAAAAATTAGCAGGTGCCTACGCGGATTACTAACCCCAAAGTCGACGGGCGGACGAAGGTTGGACGAAGAGGGCGGAAGAAGAGGGCGGAAGAAGCGCGCTCAGGCGGCGGGGGCGTGCAGCAGCGGGCTCTTGTTGCGCAGCAGCCACTGGCGGTACACGACGGCCTGCAACGCCGCCTCGCGGTAGGCCGCCTCCAGGTCCGCGTACACCTCGGCGCCGCCGGGGCCGTCACCGGGGCCGTCGCCGGGGCCGTCGCCGCCCGTGTCCACGCCCGCGCCCGTACTCGTACCCGCGACGCACGCGCCCTCGTACGCCCCCGGCCGCGAGAACAGCAGCAGCCGCACCCCCAACGGGTCGTCCCGCAGCGGCCGTACGACCATGTCCTCGCGCGGGACCGAGGTGGGCTGGCAGGGCGCTATCGCCTCGCCCCCCGCGATCAGCGACGCGGCGGTGAGGTAATCCCCGTGCAGGACCGACGGGTTGAGCCCGGCCGCGCCCAGCACCCGCCGCAGACCGTCCCACTCGCCGTCCACGGTCGGGTCGATCATCCAGCGGTCGCCCGCCAGATCGGCCAGTTCGACGACCGGCCGGCCGGCCGCCGGATGGTCCCGGGCCAGCGAGATGAACTGTGGCTCCCGCTCGACCAGTACGCGCCGGTCGAGCCCCGGCGGCACCCGCAGCGGACAGCCCTCCACCTCGTGCACGAACGCCACGTCGAGCCCGCCCGCGGCGACATGTCGCAGCAGCGCGTTCGCCGAGACGTCCATCTGGAGTGAGATGTCCGTGCCCGGCAGCCGCTCGCGCAGCCTGCGCAGCCAGCCCGCCAGGGCGCGGCTCGCCGTCGAACCGATCCGCAGCCGGGGCCCGGCCGACCGGTCGGCCGCGGCGCGCGCCTCGCTGACCAGTACGGCCATCCCGGCGACCAGCGGACGCGCCCGGCTGAGCACGGAGTGGCCGAGCAACGTGGGGCGGCAGCCGGTGCGTTCACGGGAGAACAGCTCGGCGCCGAGCGAGTTCTCGATCCGCCGCAGCTGCGTCGTCAGGGACGGCTGGCTCATGCCGAGCTGCCTGGCCGCTTTGTGCAGGCTTCCCGCGTCGGCAATGGCGCACAGCGCGCGCAGATGCCTGACCTCCAGCTCCATGTACCGCAGAGTAGGGCCGCCCTCCGCGTCACGCCAGGGACCCAAAGCACAGTAATTGGCGGGCATACGCGGGAAATTGGACGAGCCGGCACCGGGGGATGCTCCCGTGCTATCGCCCTTCGGCATCATCCGCCGCGGCGGTGTGCGGTACGACACTCTCCCTACCGAACCCGTTCCTCGGACGAGTAGGAGCCCCCCACATGAGATACCCCAAGACAGCACTTTCCGCGATCGCCGGAATCTCTCTCGCCTTCGCGACCGCCCTCACCGCCACCCCGGCCGCCGCCGCTGACCCCACCAGCGCCGCGCCCACCACCACCTCGTACGCCGCGTACGAGGGTTCGCCGCAAGACGCCGCCGCGACCAAGGCGTTCTACGAGGCCGTCATGAAGTCGGTGGCCGAGAAGCGTGCCGCCAACCCCGGCGCCCTCGCGGTCACCGTCGTCTACGACGCCTCCGGCGCCCCGTCGTTCGCCGGCCAGATAGCCAGCAGCACGCAGATCTGGAACAGCGCCGTCGCCAACGTCAAACTCCAGCAGGGCGGCAACGCAGACTTCACCTACCACGAGGGCAACGACCCGCGTGGCTCGTACGCGAGCACCGACGGGCACGGCCGCGGCTACATCTTCCTGGACTACGCGCAGAACCAGGTGTACGACTCCACGCGCGTGACCGCCCACGAGACCGGGCACGTGCTCGGTCTGCCGGACAACTACTCGGCCCCGTGCAGCAAGTTGATGTCGGGTGGCGGCCCCGGCCCGTCCTGCACCAACTCGCAGCCGGACCAGGCCGAGCGCAACCAGGTCAACAGCCTCTGGGCGAACGGCTTCACGGCCGCTCTGGCCAAGGCCTCTTGATCCACCGCTGATCCGTCGCGATCCGCCGCCGGTAGGCCACTGGTACGCCGCCGGTACGCCGCCGGTCGGCGGATCGCGAACCCCCCACCGGATCAGGCACCGATCGGGCGTGCCGGTACTCGCTGGAACGAGTACCGGCACGCCCGGAGCGCGTTCGGCGCCCGTGAACTTCCGTCAGGTCAGGGTCAGATCAGATCCAGCCCGGTCAGGTCAGGTCAGGTCAGGTCAGGTCAGAAGCCGTATCTCAACCGAACGTGATCCCTTGATTTCTGCTGTTGAGGCATGATTTCGCTCAGGTTGAGGGAGGCATGCGGCGTCTTGTGTCCGCTTCGACGACGACCGAGGCGGAGGAGGTGGCGGCGCTATCGTTCGCGCCGGTGCCGGGCTCGACGGTGTCGCCCTGGCGGGAAGGGCTGCCGGTGACGGTTCTGGCGCCGGACTATCAACGGATTCTGGGCGTGCTGGAACAGCGGCGATCCACGGTCACGGGCCGCTTCGAGCCAAGGAAATCGCGGTGGAGCTCGGCCGTGGAACAACGCCGGCGAAGGTCGAGGGGTTGCGGTCGAAAGCCCGGCGCCTGGCGGAGCGCGGGTGGCTCCTCCTGGAGGCGCCGGGGCATTCAGTGCCGGCCGGCGGTCCGTGGCCGTGAGTGCAAGGACTGCCCAGGGGCCAGGTACGAGCACAAGCACACGGGGCGTCAGGGAATCACGGGGCTGAAGGCGGCGACCACGCCCACTGCCACCAGGCCCAAGGCGACAGCCAGTTTCAGGACCGTTACTGGCACTGCCAGCAGTAGCGAAATGCTCGCAGCCATCCGCTTCGAGTTCCTGGGGTCGTAGGTCACCTCAAGCCTTCCCGTGTTGAGCGCACTCTTGAAGGTGCGTTTATTGCCCTCTCCGTCGATGAATCGGTACTCCGATCTCCCATGCAGTTTGTGCGCGGAGACCGCCTCGACCGTCACGCCTCTCCGTCGCAGCACGACCTTGTCGCACAGGTGCTTCACTGACATGAAAGTGCCTACCGAGCCCAGGGTGAGGGGGAAGAGGCCGACGACCGCACCGATGATGAGCACGGGTGAATGCGCGACGCCGAGATATACCAGGTATCCGCAGTACGCGACCGCGCCACAGAGGACCGCAGATGGTACGCGCCAGTCGGTGAACAGTGGCGGCGCTTCGGGCGCGCGCAACCTCTTGGTTCGGACAAGTCCGCTTCCGCGCGGATCGCCTTCCACCGGAAGGCTGGCGTTGACGGCAGCCGCGAACGCTGTTGCGGAGGTGGCGTTGTTCGCCCGGAGTTCGTGAGTCATGCCGTCGGTGAGGACGATCTCGACCGTACGCTCGCGACGTCCGCCTACTCGTGTCTCCTGAATGACTTCAAACGGAATGGTGGTGCGCACCTGGTCGCGGTCGACGATGACGGCTGACTTCTTCAGGGTGGCGGTGACCCCGCGGCCGCGGACGATCTGGGAGGAGGACATGACTGAAACGACTCCCGGCGCAAGCCCACGGTTGCATGCAAGGGGCCATGAGATCTGCTCGCCCACCTGGCGTGCGCGGCTCGGGCCCGACCGCAACGCGACCTCGTCGAACCGACCCGCCGCTGGCGACCGGCATGAACGGCGCACTCACTCGTCCAGGGACTCGGTGCGGTAGCGGACAGGCCGGTCCCGAACTTTGGCCCAGCAGTCCGTGCGAGCGTCTGCCTTTCCCATCCCGGGTGTTTTGGGCGTGATGTAATTCCTTCGCATGGTTCCGCTGCCCCACAGAGAATCTGAGTGGCTGGTCCAGGAAGCGTCGGGGATGTTCAGCGTCGGCCGTGAGCCAGTGGTCGGGCCAGGCAGCGCGAATGCATCAGCCATGAGAACGTGCGCTCCACCACCCACCTGCGGGGCAGCACTACGAAGCCTTCCATGATGTCTTGGCGCTTGACGACCTCCAGGGCGAGGCCGAGTTTCTGACCGCACCGGCGGACAAGGGCGCCGGCGTAACCGCCCTCAGCCCAGACCAGGGTGATTTCCCGGTGCGGCGTGCGCAGCCGTCTCGGCAGGGGCACGGCCGCGTCCCGGTCGCCCACGTTCGCGGCCGACACCGCGACGGCCAGCAGCAGGCCGTTCGTGTCGGTCACGATGTACCGTTTGTGGCCCGGTACCTTCTTCCCGCCGTCTTACCCGCTCGAGGGAGCCGGCACCGAGGCGGACGCCCGCACCGACTACGCGTCGATGATCCCGGCCGAAGGCTCCGCATGCCGACCCTCGCGCTCACGGACCCGTCCACGCGGCCGGTCGTGGAACTCCGCGACCAGCCCGTGCTCCCGCCACGGGCGGAAGAAGGCATAGACCCTGCCCCAGGCAGGGAAGTCCCCGGGCATCGCACGCCAGGACATCCCGCCCGCGACCAGGTAACGGATCGCATCCAGCATCGAGCGGTGACAGTAACCCTCGGGCTGCCCGCCCCTGCCTTCCAGCCAGGCCGGCACCGGCAACAGCGGGCGCACCGCCGCCCACTCCGCGTCCGTCTTATCCGACGGGTACCGGCGCACCCGATCAGGATGATCAGCCGCGTTCCCGTACACGTGCGCGAGACAATCACACGATCGGGCAGCCGAGTTGAACGATGCGGGCGTGAGCGCGTAGAGCTGCGACAACAGCGCCTCCTGGAAGCTCGGTTCGGTTCGCACCTCCGAGCCACCAAGGGGCCCTGCCTTCATGCGCCTACCGCCGGGAAGATCACCCCGGCGGAAGCCCGTTCGACTCGCACGTTCCATGACCGGTTGAGATACGGCTTCTCAGGACAGGGCTGGTCAGGCCGTCTGGGACATCCGCACCATCGACACCAGTTCCTCCTCCGACATCCCCAACTCCCTCGCCTCGGCGACCAGTTCGCGTACCCGCTCCAGCAGCTTGGCCCGTCCGGGCGAGACCGGCCCCGGCACGACCACGGCGCCCCGGCCCCTGCGGAGCTCGATCAGGCCCTCCCCGCGCAGCCGCTGGTAACCGCGCAGCACCGTATGGACATTGACGCCGAGCGAGTCGGCGAGGGCCCGTGCCGCCGGGAGGCGGTCGCCGGGGTTCACCGTGCCGTCGGCGATGGCGCCGCGCACCGACCCCGCGATCTGGTCGCCGAGAGGCACCGAGGACGCCGGGTCCACCCGGAAGAGCACGTCAGCTCCTCCTCCGCCGGTCGACGAGCGTGTTGAGCAGCGCGGCGGCCGTCGCCGAGTCGCCCACCGTGACGGCGAACTCCCGGCCGTTGGTCCGGCGCACCACGATCGCCTCCCCCGAGCACAGCACGAACCCGGTGCGCTTGTGGCGGATCCGGTAGCCCCACCCGCCGAAGTCGGCCACCGCGTTGATCCGGCGGCTGCTCGCCGCCTCGATGACGTCCAGCGGCACCCGTACCCGCGGCCAGGACAGCGCGCCCATGCGGACGGTGAGTCCGTGCCGGTCGACCGACACGTGCGCGGAGGCGAAGACCAGGAGCAGCAGGCCGATGAGGAACACCCCAGGACCGTGCCGCCAGCCGACGACGACCGCGATGAACACCCCGGCGACGAGCGTCATCAGGCCCGTCGCGAGCAGTCTGCCCGACCCGGTGCGCCGGGACCAGCCGGCCAGTTCGCCGTCCGCGAGGTCGATCCTGGCCGTGCCGTCGTCCCCGGCGGGTTCGCCCCCCGCTTCGGGTACGAAGCGGGTGAGCAGCAGCCCCACGCCGGCGGCCACCAGGCCGACGGCCGCCGCGACGCCGAGCCGCCACGGCGGGAAGCGGGCGGCGGAGCTGTCGGTCGCGTCGAGGTTGGCGAAGAGCGTCGCGGTGAGCGCGTATCCTAGCAGCCCGGACAGCGCCCAGCCGCCCGCCGTGAGCCACCGCGGCCCGCGTGCGCCGAGGGGGCTGCCGAGCGCCGACCCGGCCCACAGCGCGCCGACTCCGGCGAAGAGCAGGACGGTGCCGACGAGGGCCGCGGTGCGGGACGTGGGTGCGCGGTCGGCGTCGCCGGACAGGTCGAAGTGGGTGGCGAGCGAGTCGGGCAGCCGGTCCCCGAGAACGACAAGAACGGCCGGCTGGACGGCGAGCGCCAGCAGGAACGGCGCGACGGTGACGGTCGCGAGGCGCAGACGAGCCTGGTTCATAAACCCCCCTTGTTCGCATACTACTAGAACAAGAAATGAGGCATAAGGCAACCGCCCCGGCAGGCGTCACTCACCTGCCGGGGCGGTTCGTACCTCCCTGAAGAGGTCAGGCGTTCACCAGGATCCGGCCCCCGAATTCCGTGTCGTCGGGCAGCTGCCGCTTGATCCGGTCGAGGGCGTCACGGAAACCTCCCCCGACGATGCCCGACTCGTAGGCCGCTCCGCCGCAGCGCAGCGTGAGACTCAGCTCCGCGCGCCCCGAGGGTGTGCCCGACGGGCGCTCCCCGAGCGTCAGCAGGCAGCTGAGCGTGGCCTGTTGGACCGTGCCTCCCGCACTGACGGGCATGGGTATGTCCCACTCCAGCACGCAGGAGGACAACACCCCGCCCGCCTCCGTGGGTTCGAGCACGGAGAAATCGACTCCCTCGTAAGCAACTCCCCTGATGTGGGTGCGGACTTGCCGCCCGTCCGCGCTGATCGCGATGGGTTCCGCACCGCGGCGGTCCCGGTACCAGCCCGCCCATGACTCCGTCGACTCCGCTGTCATGGCGCGGACTGTAGCGGTACGGGCCGCTCCGCCGCCGCGTGGGTCACCGCTTGCGGCTGTACGTCCTGACGACGACTCCGTTGCCGAAGGCGCGGCTGGACTCCAGCTCGAAGTCGGTATGGGCGTACTCCGTGCCGAACATGGGCAATTCCGGAGCCGAGGACGAGCGGGTACGACTTGATGACGAGCTCGTCCACCTCGTCGATCAGCTGGGCGGCGAGATTCGCACGGCCGCAGAGGTAGATCCCGAGACCGTCCTCCCGCTTCAACTCCCTGATCCTGGCGGCGACATCCCCGGCCACGATCTCCACCGCCGGGTCGGCGCTCGTGAGCGTCCGCGAGGCCACGAGCTGGCGCATGTGCGCGTACGGGCTGGTGATGCCGATTTCCAGGGCCAGGTCATAACCGCGTCGGCCTTGGATGATCGTGTCGAACCGCTCGTTCTCCAGGTGGTCGATGCCCAGCGGCTGACGGCCGGGCGCCGGCAGCGCCTCCGGATACTCGTCCTTGAAAGAGCTGAAGAACTCCTCGTCGACGTAGCGGGTGAAGAAGTCCGCGTAACCATCCGGGGCGCCGATGAAACCGTCGATCGACGCGGCGATGAAGTAGCTGAGCTTGCGCAGACCGGTTCCTCTTTCGCAATGGGCGACAGAACACGCCACGGCCCACGCCCGGAGCTGGTCCGGGGCCTGCGGTCATGACCACTCCACCCATAGAGCTTCACCCGTAGTGGTTGCGCAACCTCTATTCCTCCCGGCACCTCGTGGACCGCGCGTGTCCTCAATCGCCGGGCGGGCCGCATGTGCGGCCCGTCCGGCGGGCTCAAGCCCGTCCGGCGATTGAGGACAAAGCGCGGCAGCCCGTCCGGCGATTGAGGACAACCCGACCACCGGCCGGCACCGAACAAGCCCACCGGCCGGCCCCGGGTCACTCCCACCCCCGCCACGGACCTACCGCGTCCGACGCGTCACATACTCGGACAGCGCCAACAAATCACCCGCCGCCGCCAGATCCGGTACGGCACCGGACAGTTGATGGACCGCCCGCGACATCCGGTCCGCCGCCTGCGCCTGTGCCCAGTCGCGCCCGCCGGCCCGCTCGACCGCCGACGCCGCCCGCGCGACGGCGGCCTCGTCCATCGGCCGCCGGTAGAGATCCGCCAGCTCATCGGCGGCGGGGTGCCCCGAGACCAGCGCGGCGACGACCGGCAGCGACTTCTTGTGGGCGACCAGATCCGCACCCGCCGGCTTGCCCGTACGGTCGGGGTCGCCCCAGATCCCGATGAGATCGTCGATGAGCTGGAAGGCCAGCCCCGCCTCCCGCCCGAACGCGTCGAGCGCCGCCACCTCCTCGTCGCCCGCGTCCGCGTAGAGCGCCCCGAGAGCGCACGAAGCGCCCAGCAGCGCACCGGTCTTGGCCATCGCCATCGTCAGACACTCGTCCAGCGAGACATCGCTGGGCCCGCGCAGCTCCAGCGCGCAGTCCGTCTGCTGTCCGGCGCACAGCTCGATGACGCAGTTGGTGAGCCGCACGGCCGCCGGGGACGAGGCCGGATGACGGTCCTCGGCCAGCAGCCGCAGCGCCAGCGCCTGGAGGGCGTCGCCGGCGATGATCGCGTCGGTGGTGCCGAAGACCGTCCAGGCCGTGGGCCGGTGCCGGCGGGTCGGGTCCTCGTCAATGACGTCGTCGTGCAGCAGGGTGAAGTTGTGTGCCAGCTCCACGGCGACCGCGGCCGGGACGGCGCGGTGCGGCTCCCCGCCGAGCGCCCGCGTCGCCGCGAGGACGAGAGCGGGTCTGATGGCCTTGCCCGCGCCACCCGCCGAGGGCGAGCCGTCGGCCCGCCGCCAGCCGAAGTGGTACCTCGCGACGCGGCGTACGGCCGGGGGCAACGACTCGACGGCCGTGCGCAGTTCGGGCTGGACGACGCTACGCGAGCGCTCCAGGAGCGCCACGGCCTCATGGCCATCGGTGGCGGCATCCGTGCTGATCATGGTCACGGTCACTTCCTCTGGGCGAACGGGGGGAACCGGGGAGCGAACCGGCGGGTGGGGCAGGCACCGCCCGTACGGACGGACCGCCCGTACGGACAGACCGCCCGTACGGACAGACCGCCCGTACGGACAGACCGCCCGTACGGACAGACCGCCCGTACGAACGGACATGCCGGCCCCACCCGCCCGCGTCACCTCACCCCCAGCGGCTCACTTCCACGTTCTCCAGGACACCGAGGGCGTCCGGCACCAGGATCGCCGCCGAGTAGTAGGCGGTGACCAGGTACGAGATGATCGCCTGCTCGTCGATGCCCATGAACCGGACCGACATGCTGGGCTCGATCTCGTCCGGGATACCGCTCTGCTGGAGTCCGACGACTCCCTGCTCCGCCTCGCCCGTACGCATACAGATGATCGAGGTCGTCCGGGCGTCCGAGATCGGGATCTTGTTGCAGGGGAAGATCGGCACACCGCGCCAGGCCGGCACATGGTGGCCCGCGACATCCACCGTGGCCGGATTGAGTCCCCGCTTGTTGCACTCGCGCCCGAAGGCGGCGATGGCCCGCGGGTGCGCCAGGAACATCTTCGAGCCGCGCCGGCGCGACAGCAGCTCGTCCATGTCGTCCGGGGTGGGCGCGCCCTCGTGCGGCTGGAGCCGCTGGCCGTAGTCGGCGTTGTGCAGCAGGCCGAACTCGCGGTTGTTCACCAGCTCGTGCTCCTGGCGCTCGCGCAGCGCCTCGACCGTGAGCCGCAACTGCTGCTCGGTCTGATTCATCGGCTGGTTGTAGAGGTCGGCGACCCTGCTGTGGACCTTCAGCACGGTCTGCGCGACGCTCAACTCGTACTCCCGCGGCGCCCCTTCGTAGTCCACGAACGTATGGGGCAGCACCGCCTCGCCGACATGGCCGGCGGACAGCTCGATCGCCGCCTCGCCGTACTTGTTGGTCCGCTGCTCCGGGATGGCCGCGAGCGCGTCCAGATGCCCGCGCAGCGAGGCCGCGCGCTCCGCGAGGTTCAGCACGTCCTGCCGGGTCAGCGCCAGCACCGTGCACGCCGTCGCCGCGCGTGCCGTGTACTGCCAGGTGGCGTCGGCGTCCACCAGCGCCTGGTCCCCGAAGTACGCCCCGTCTGCGAGGACTTCGAGCACCGTCTCGTCCCCGTAGGGCCCCTCGCCGACCTTCTCCACCTTGCCGTGCGCCAGCAGGTACACCCGGTCCGCCGGGCCGCCGGAGGCGGCCACGATCTGGCCCGCGGTGAACTCGTGCTGCTCGCAGCGGTTCGCCAGCTCGGCCAGTACCTCCTCGTCCTCGAAGTCACGGAACGCCGGCAGCTCACCCAGCTCCGCCGGGATGACCGACACCCGGTCGCCCGTCTGTACGAACGTCACCCGTCCGTCGCCCACCGCGTACGTGAGCCGACGGTTCACCCGGTACGTACCACCCTGCACCTGCACCCAGGGCAGCATCCGCAGCAGCCACCGCGAGGTGATCTCCTGCATCTGTGGCGCCGACTTCGTGGTGGTCGCCAGGTTCCGCGCGGCGGCCGTCCCCAGGCTCTGCTGAGCAGGGGGCTCCACCGTACGGACCTCGTCACCAACCGACATGAGTCTCCCTCTCGATCATGGGCTGACCTGCGTGAAAGAGCTTTGCATCACGGGCAGTTGGCGCACCATCACACAAATGAGTGGGACTGGATCGGTGTGGTCGGGGCACATTCACCGCTTCTGTCATCCACGGCTCACACACGGCCGAAAGTGACCGGATCGACTCGTACAGCGTGCGAATCGATGGTCCACTCCCCCGCGTTCGGGTAAGAGCCAGCGGTACGAGAGGTTCCACATCCACCGGCAAGGAGGCAGCCATGGCCACACCCATGTCTGCGAGCAGCTTCATCCGCGCGCTGAAGAACGAGGGGCTGACGGTTGTCGAGGTCGGCGACTGGCGCACGCACAACCGCAACCACGTGGGGCCCTGGGGACCCGTGCACGGCGTGATGATGCACCACACGGTCACCAAGGGCACCGCGGACAGCGTCCGTATCTGCCGTGACGGCTACGCGGGGCTGCCGGGGCCGCTGTGCCACGGCGTCATCGCCAAGGACGGCAGAGTCCATCTGGTCGGCTACGGCCGCGCCAACCACGCGGGCAGCGGCGACGACGACGTCCTGCGCGCCGTGATCGCCGAGAAGGCCCTGCCGCCGGACAACGAGGCCAACACGGACGGGAACAGGCACTTCTACGGCTTCGAGTGCGTGAACCTGGGCGACGGCAAGGACCCGTGGCCCGCCGTCCAGGTGGAGGCCATGGAGGCCGCGGCGGCGGCCGTCTGCCGTGTCCACGGCTGGAACGCGCCCTCGGTCATCGGCCACATCGAATGGCAGCCCGGCAAGAGCGACCCTCGCGGCGTCTCCATGGGCGGTCTGCGCCGCCGCGTCAAGGAACGGCTCACGTAGCCGGCCCGACCGGCCGACTGGCCCGATCCGGCGGGACAATGGACAGGTGCCCCCGGAAGCGCTCGACCTCGCCGCCCTGCGGCCACGGCTGCCGTCACCCCTGCGGACCGCCGAGGACGAGCGCTTCACCCGCCGCGGTGTACGGCTGCTGCTCAAGCGGGACGATCTGATCCATCCCAGCCTGCCCAGGTACAAGCCGACTGGTGTAAGTCGGTCTGACCTGGGCCTGAGAAACATGGACAGACCGGCTCACCCTGACCGAGGGTGGTCGTATGGGCACGGTCACAGATCCTGCCAAGTTGTGTGATCTGTATCTTCGTCGCAGCTCGTTGCAGGATGACAAGACGACATTGCAAGCACATGAAAGTGATCTTCGGGAGCGCGCAGCACGTGAGGGCCTGACGGTCCGCAAGATCTGGAAAGAGGAGCTTTCCGCCTTCAAGGCGGGAGTCAAGCGCGAGGAGTTCGACAGCGTGATCTCGGCCGTGTTGGCCGGGGTGGTGCGTCACGTTCTGGTCTGGAAGCTCGACAGGCTGAGCCGTCGAGGCATGGGACAGGTCGGCCAAGTCCTTGATCAGTTCGAGTCCATGGGCGCGCGCCTGCTGGCTCACATGGACGGCCTTGACAGCAGCATTCCGCAGCATCGAGGGCTCTTCGCGTGGCTGGCTGAGCAGGCGCGTTCGGAGTCGTACAACACGTCCACTCGCACGCGCCGGACAAAGGCGGAGAAGAAGATCACAGGCGCTTGGCCGGGCGGGCAGCCCCCCTACGGACTGCGCGTACGCAAGGCCAAGACGTCCACGGAGCACCACCCGAAGGAGTACGAACCCGCCCGCCGGGTCGCTGATGGACTGCTCGCGAACAAGTCGGCCGGAACGATCGCCGACGAACTCAACGCGGACGGGTTGACCACCCGACGGGGCGGGCAGTGGCGGTCATCGACGATCACTCAGCTTGCACACTCCCCCGCCTGGGCTGGGCTGATGCCTGTTCACGAGCGATATACGGACGCAAAGGGGCGGGAGCGTTGGCGGGCTACGGACGAGCCGTTGATGGGTCCCGATGGTGCACCTGTCCGGGTCGGAATGGGCGTGATCACGGTGGGTGAGCGTGCTCGCATTCTGGCTGGACTGCGGTCACGCACGTCCGAGGGACTGGCGACCGGTCGGCGCGGTAAGCCTGCTGCTCAGTCGCTCCTCTCGGGCCTTCTGAAGTGTGGACGGTGTGGCGGCGGAATGACCAAAGGCGGACCGCAGTACAGGTGCTACAGGCGCGTCAATATGGGCAAGTCTGCGTGCCTGGGGATGACGGTTTCGGTGGAGGAAATTGACAGCATTCTCGGGGCGGCGTTCATGAACCGAGTCACCTCGTTCACGGATTCGCATGAACTGTTCCAGGAACTCGCGCGCCGCTGGCTCTCCTACAAAGATCCGGAAGCCGACGCCAGTCGGACAGAACTCACACTGGCACTGGACAATGCCCAATCTCGCCTAGACGGGTTGGACGACGCCTTTTACGTCCAGGGTCGATTCCAGGGACCGAAGGGACAACATCGGTACGAACAAATGCGTGGCGCCATCGCGGGCCAAATCCAATCTGTGCGGAACGAATTGACAGAGATTGGAGCCTCCACAGATCTGATGATCTTGCGCGACTGGGAACTCCTCAATACGGCGTGGCAGGAAGCTGACTTGATGCAAGCCCGCTCGCTGTTGCGTGTGGTGCTGCACTCCGTGCGGCTACTGCCTCCCGAGGGTCCTGGAAAGCGGTGCTCCTGGTACAAGCTCTACGCGCGCTGCTGCTTTCATTGGGTGGGGGAAAGGCCGCAGCCTCTCAAGATGGACTGGAACCGTCTTGACGGCGTGACCAGGTATCTGCCCGAAGTCATGGAACAGGCAGCTTAGGCACGCGGCCGACGCCGTGAGGCTTTGGGCGGGAGCTGCCAAGGGGCGAGAGAACAGGGGGCCTTACGCTCGTTCCGCGAATCGGGCGGGCTCCTGCCCTGCCCGCGTTGTCGACCGATTGGCCCCCTGTTCTTCGAGGCTCGCCCCTTGGTGGCTGCCTAAAGCCTCACGGCGCCTGCCGCCCCCAGCCCCTCAAAGCCCACGACGGGTACGCATCGTCACGAGAGGGAGCGACAGGCGGTGTCAGGTCTGCCGACCACGGCTCATGGAAGCCGGTCCAGCTGGCGGTGGGCGCCCGGACGGGACCGGCCGAAGGCCGCATGCCCGGACAGGGGGCCAGACCGCCGGACGGCGCCGTAGGCGCCCTTGAGTAAGTAAAGAAGAATTGGACCGACTCACCCGGCCCACCGCTCCAGCCCTCGAAGAAGTCGAGGAGACCACCGCAGATGGGGTGCTCCGGAGGCTGAACGCGGCTCGCGCTCACGTTGGCTGACCGCTACGCGGAGGGCGCACGGTTGAAGCGGAACAAGGCCCGTCGGGATGTATCTGCGGTCTCGTACGACAGCGCCCAAGGCCCGCTGTCCACGGTGAACGACTTGTCGAAACCTACCCACTTGCCAGCCATGCCGCGCCCTGTGGGCTCAACGATGAGCTGGAGCGCACCGTGATAGACGGCGCCCTTGTACCGCCCTTCTGCCGCTGTGCGCTCGGTCCACGTGCCAGTGAGCGCGAAGCCGTCTCTGGTGAGATCCAGGAAGATCGGCGAGTCGTTAGATCCTGGCAGGCTCTCGCCGTGAAGGCGGTTGCCAATCTGCCTCATGATCACATAGTGATGCCGGGTGATCTCCCCCTTGCCCGTACTGATGTACGTGTACTGGCTGTGCCAGACGCCGGAGAGGGAGTCTTCACTCTTGCCGGGCTCATCGCCGCTGAGCGTATGCACGGACACACCGAGCGCTTGAGCAATCGCTGACAACCAGTCACGTGGCGTTCTGATGCCCTTCTCATACCTGTAGATCTCTTGCCGTCCCAGAGCCTCGGGGCCTACGCCTGCGGCTCTGCACGTCTCCGTCGCAAGCCGCGCCTGACTCCAGCCAAGCTCGATCCGCCTGGCCCGAATCCGATCACCAACAGTCATACCCGCAATTGTGGCCTACACCTGGCCTACATGTGGCCGCTGCCCAGGGTTTCCTCGCTTCGGAAGCATGACCAAACGCAGTACCCCCGCAACCGTGCGACCGGTCCGGGGGCGTGGTCAACGCTCACCGAAGGAGCATCAACATGGGAAACCTTAGCCGGACAGCACGGGCGGAAACCGTGCTGGGCAAGAGGGCCAGGAGCGAGATCGCCAAGGCGCTGACGCGGAAGGACGACTTCCAGAAGCAGGGACTACCCGTGATGGCTCAGGGCGCCTTGGATGCCCGGATCACGGTTGTGGTGAAGATGAGCGTGGGCGGCTTTCTGGAGTACGCGGCGACCGAGGCCCACGGCCGGTACATGGCTCACCTTGAGGTCTGCGGGTGCCGTGCGGTCGGGATCACCTGCAAGCGCGGTGACGAGCTGGCCAACGAGTGGCGGACGGCTCGCGACCTGGCGGGGGTGGACGCATGAGTTCCCCCGAGATGGGACCGGCAGAGGAGTACGCCCTCCGGTCCATCGTGATGCGGTCGGCCCGCGATCTCGAAACCCACCAGATGAAGTGTGTCCCGTGCCGGACGCCGGGCGTGATCTGTGGCACGGGCACCAATATCGCGGCGACCAACGCGGATGCCAAGCGCGCCTTGGGGATCGAATGAGTGTTTTCGAGGATCTCGAAACCCAAGAAGAGAAGGCGTGGAACGCATACCTCAACCACAGCGGGAAGTGCACCGACTGCGCGACTTTCTACGCGCACTGCGGCATTGCCACCCGACTGATTGAAGTCGTTCGCAAACTCCGAGATGAGATCGGATGGGGTCCTCGATGATCGAACGCACCGTTGGGCGAATCGCCTGGTCGCTGGCAATGCTCGTTGCCGTAGGCACGGTGGCCGGTATTCCCTGGCTCGCTCTCACCGACCGCCTGTAGGACACCGCGAGGAGACTCCCACCCCGACCGTTTTGCCAACCCCGTGAAGAAGGACAGGTAAACGGTCGGGGTGGGTTCAGCACCAATTGAGAGTGGGGACGCATGGCCGAGAAGAAGCCGAAGAGCGGCGTACGGAACGAAACCGCAGTCGACCGCAAGGATAGTGCGAACACAGCCAAACAGCAGCAGCAGAAACGGGACCTCGTAGCGAAGATGAAGGCCAAGACCAAGCGGAAGTAGCACCCTCCCCTGCCGGGCGCCTTCTCGGAACGGCCCCCGACTCGCTGACTCGCTTTCCTCGAAAGCGGCACCGGTCGGGGGCCTCAACTATGCCCATGGCAACGCGCGCCCAAGAGCGGCCCTCAACCGACTACTTGACCTACACCAGTGGGCCTGTACCCTCCGGGCAACAAGTGGCGGAAGCTCGAACCCAACCTGAGGGCCGCCGCCGACGGCGGTCACCGCGTCCTGCTGACCTTCGGCGGCGCCTACTCCAACCATCTGCGCGCCACCGCCGCCGCGGGCCGGCTGCTCGGCTTCGCGACGGTCGGCGTCGTACGGGGCGACGAGCTGGCCGCCCGCCCGCTGAACACGTCACTCGCCCGGTGCGTGGCGGACGGCATGCGGCTGCGCTTCGTGGACCGGGCGACCTACCGCCGTAAGGCCGAGCCCTCCGTACTGAGGGCGATCCTGACCGCCGCCGCCGACGCGCTCCCGGTGCCCGGCGAGCGGGTCTACGTCGTCCCCGAGGGCGGCAGCAACTCCCTTGCCGCGCAAGGCTGTACGGCCCTCGGGCGGGAGCTGCGCGGCGCGGCCGACGTGGTGGGGGTCGCCTGCGGCACCGGCGGCACCCTCGCGGGCCTGGCCGCCGGTCTCGCCCCCGGGCAGCGCGCCGTCGGCTTCCCCGTACTGAGGGGCGGCTTCCTGGCCGGTGAGGTCCGCGCCCTTCAACTGGCGGCCTTCGGCGGCCCCCGGGGTGAGTGGCGGCTGGACGAGCGCTTCCACGGCGGCGGCTACGCCCGTACGACGCCCGCCCTGGACGCCTTCGCCGCCGACTTCGAGGACCGGCACGGGCTCCCGGTCGAGCGCCACTACGTGGCCAAGATGCTGCACGGGCTGACCACCCTCGCCGAGGAGGGCGCCTTCCCGCCCGGCAGCACCGTCGTCGCGGTCGTCACCGGCGGTCAGTCGGCCTCCGCCCGGTAGGCCACGGCCTCCTCCAGGTCCAGCCGGCGCAGCAGCGTGCGCAGCATCTCGTCGTCGATCCGCCGCTCGTCGCGCAGCGTCACGAACACGTCCCGTTCGGCCCCGATCATCTCCCTGGACAGCCGCTGATAGGTGCGGTCGGCGGACTCGCCGGTGAGCTCGTTGACCGCGCCGAGCCGCTCCCACACCGAGTTCCGCCGCCGCTCCAGCACGTCCCGGAGCCGGTCCGCCAGCGGGTCGGCCAGCGCGTTGTGCTCGTCGGCGAGCAGTTCGTCCAGCCGCCGCTCCGCCGCCACCGACGCCTGGTTCTGCGCCTGCGCCTCGGCCAGCGTCTCGGCGTACCGGTCGCGCCCCGGCACCTTCAGCACCCTGATCAGCGCGGGCAGCGTGAGGCCCTGGACGACCAGGGTGCCGATGACGGTCGTGAACGTCAGGAAGAGGACCAGGTTGCGGGCCGGGAAGGCGTCGCCGGCGTGTGTGGCCAGTGGGATGGAGAAGGCGATGGCCAGGGAGACCACGCCGCGCATGCCGGCCCAGCCGACGATCAGCGGCGCCTTCCAGGTCGTGTCCGGTTCCCGCTCCCTGATCCGTTTCGACAGCAGGCGCGGCAGGAAGGTGGCCGGAAAGACCCAGAGGTAGCGCACCACGACGACGGTGACGAACACCCCGACGGCGTAACCGGCGACCTGCATTCCCCCGTAGGAGCCGAGCCCCTTCAGTACATAGGGCAACTGGAGCCCGATCAGCGCGAAGACGACGGACTCCAGGACGAAGGAGACCATCTTCCACACGGCGTGCTCCTGGAGCCGGGTCGCGAAGTCGACCTGCCAGGACCGGTGTCCGAGGTAGAGCGCGACCACGACGACGGCCAGCACGCCCGACGCGCCCACCTGTTCGGCCGCCGCGTAGGCGACGAAGGGGATGAGCAGCGAGAGGGTGTTCTGGAGCAGCGCCTCGCGCAGATGCGTACGGAGCCAGTGGATCGGCACCATCAGTACGAGGCCGACACCGACGCCTCCCAAGGAGGCCAGCGCGAACTCGCCGATCCCGCCGGCCCAGCTCGCGCCTTCGCCGACGGCCGCCGCGAGCGCCACCTTGAACGCGGTGATCGCGGTCGCGTCGTTGACCAGCGACTCACCCTGGAGGATGGTCGTGATCCGGCTCGGCAGCCCCAGTTTGCGGGCGATCGCGGTGGCGGCCACCGCGTCCGGCGGCGCGATGACGGCGCCGAGCACCAGGGCGGCGGTCAGCGGCAGGTCGGGGATGAACAGATACGCGAGGTAGCCGACGGCGAGCGTCGCGAACAGCACGTATCCCACGGAGAGCAGCCCGACGGCCCGCAGGTTGGCCCGCAGGTCCAGATATGAGCTGTCCACGGCCGCCGTGTGCAGGAGCGGCGGCAGCAGCAGCGGCAGGACGATGTGCGGGTCGAGTACGTAGCTGGGCACGCCCGGTACGTAGGCGGCGACGAGTCCCGCCGTGACCAGGAGCAGCGGGGCCGGCACGGGTGTCCTTCGCGCCGCCGCCGCGATCACCGCGCTTCCCGCCACCAGGGCGATCAGCTGCAACGGGTCCATCCCACCGTCCTTCGTGTTCTGTCCTCGATCGCGGCCCACGAGCCGGGCGGCCCGGCCGAGGTCCCCGGCCCCGGCACCGGCGTCGTAATCTGGCCATCATGAGTGAGTACCGGCACGTTGCCGACCTCCCACGCCCCGGACACCCGCCGCCGGGCAACGCGCCGCGCGCCCGGTGAGACGTGGCGTCGGCGCTCTGTCGACGGTTCGATCGTGTGAGCCCTGGGTACGTCAACCATCCGCCGGTTCTTCGCAATTGGTTGCCGCACACCTCTAGCCACTGTCCGTGCCCGTATGCCTACTATGAGTAACTGACGGCTCGGTGCCGGCCCGGGGGTCCCTGCGACACGGGACCATGGATCGCGATAGCGTCGCCAGTCCAGACCGGCTGCGTGCCGACTACGTACCGCGAGGCTTCGGGGGTTTCCCTTCCCGGAGCCCTGAGAAGCTTGTGCCACCTTGGAGGTGAGGGTGTCCCAGATCGCAGGCGAGCCCGGGACCCAGGACTTCGTGGAAGTCCGGCTGCCCGCTGCGGGTGCCTACCTGTCCGTGCTGCGTACGGCTACGGCCGGCTTGGCAGCACGCTTGGACTTCACCCTCGACGAGATCGAGGACCTGCGCATCGCGGTCGACGAGGCCTGCGCGATCCTGCTCCAACAGGCCGTACCGGGCTCCGTCCTCAGCTGTGTGTTCCGGCTCATCGACGACTCTCTCGAAGTGACCGTCTCGGCGCCGACCACGGACGGGCGCGCGCCGGAGCGTGACACGTTCGCGTGGACCGTGCTCTCGGCGCTCGCGGGCAAGGTCGACGCGACGGTCGCCGACGACCGTACGGTCGCCATCAGCCTGTACAAACAGCGCGGCGCGGGACCCGGGCCGGCGTGAGGAACGGGGACGGTCCGGTGCGTGACGAGGAGCGGGTCCCGCAGGATCCGCGTGACGGGCATGAGGTTCCGGCGGATCCGGCGCTCGCGCCGTCGGGCATTCCGGAGCAGCAGGCCCGGCCCCATCCGGTGGACGGGCCTGACGGCCAGACGGCCGGGGCGGAGCAGGAGCGGGCAGAGCGGGCGGCCACGATGAGCGAGCACAGGCAACACGATCCACATGACCGCAGCGGGGCGCGGGCGATGTTCATCGAGCTGCGCAAGCTGCCCGAGGACTCTCCCGAACGGGCGCTGCTGCGCAATCAGCTGGTGCGGATGCATCTGCCGCTCGTGGAGCATCTGGCCCGCCGGTTCCGCAATCGCGGTGAGCCGCTGGACGATCTGACGCAGGTCGCGACGATCGGCCTGATCAAGTCGGTGGACCGGTTCGATCCGGAGCGGGGGGTGGAGTTCTCGACGTACGCCACGCCCACGGTCGTCGGCGAGATCAAGCGGCACTTCCGTGACAAGGGCTGGGCGGTGCGGGTGCCGCGCCGGCTTCAGGAGCTGCGGCTGTCGCTGACGACGGCGACGGCCGAACTCTCGCAGCAGCACGGCCGTTCACCAACCGTGCACGAACTGGCGGAGCGCCTGGGCATCTCCGAGGAGGAGGTCCTCGAAGGGCTGGAGTCGGCCAACGCGTACAGCACGCTGTCGCTGGACGTCCCGGACACGGACGACGAGTCCCCGGCGGTGGCGGACACGCTCGGCTCGGAGGACGAGGCGCTGGAGAGCGTCGAGTACCGCGAGTCGCTGAAGCCTCTGTTGGAGGATCTGCCGCCGAGGGAGAAGCGGATTCTGCTGCTGCGTTTCTTCGGGAACATGACGCAGTCGCAGATCGCGCAGGAGGTCGGCATCTCCCAGATGCATGTCTCACGGCTGCTGGCCCGGACGCTGGCGCAGTTGCGCGAGAAGCTGCTCGTGGAGGAGTGAGTGCGTCCTCAATCGCCGGACGGGCCTGAACCGCCCGGCGGTTGAGGCCACACGCCCTGGCGCTGTGGCCCGGGAGTTTCGACGGCCGTCCGGTGGCCGGTCCGTCCTCAATCGCCGGACGGGCTTGAGACGCGCTACGCGCGGTCCGGTCCCCGGATGCCGAGGGCTTCGGTGGTCGTCGGGTTGATCAGCAGGACCAGCGCCGTCACGGCGACCACCGCGAGCGCGATACCGGCCGGAATCAGCGCGCCGCTGGAGTTCAGCAGCGTCCAGGCGACCGGCAGCGCCATGATCTGGGTGACGAGCGCGGGGCCGCGGCTCCAGCTGCGGCGCAGCAGCAGCCCGCGGGCGGCGAGCAGCGGGATGGCGCCGAGGGCGATGAGGGTGAGGCCGCCCATCTCGGCCTGCTGGGGGCTGTCGGGCCGCCCGAGGAGGCCCATCACGAGCAGGTACACGCCGCCGGCGGCGAGGGCGAGGGCTTCGAGTCCCGCGCATGCCGCGGCCGCGGTCAGTCGGCCGGGTCGGGGGCTCGGGTCGGGGGTGTTGCGCTCACTGCTGCTCACCCCAGCAGGGTAGCGGCCGGCTCGCGGTGACCGCCCGGCCCCCGGAGGGGCGCGGCTCCCGCCCGGGGACGGGGCAGGTGTCCGTGGCCGGTAATCTCCTCCGTATGCGCGCACTCCTTGTGGTCAATCCGGCAGCAACCACCACCAGTGCCCGCACCCGCGACGTACTCATCCACGCGCTCGCCAGCGAGATGAAGCTGGAGGCGGTGACGACCGAGTACCGGGGGCACGCCCGCGATCTGGGGCGGCGTGCGGCCGACTCCG
This sequence comes from Streptomyces sp. NBC_01508, assembly GCF_045040315.1. Classification (NCBI taxonomy): domain Bacteria; kingdom Bacillati; phylum Actinomycetota; class Actinomycetes; order Kitasatosporales; family Streptomycetaceae; genus Streptomyces; species Streptomyces sp. NBC_01508. Next base: position 2,581,059 of record NZ_CP109419.1, read on the forward strand.
ACGACATCGAGCTGGTGGTCGCCCTCGGCGGCGACGGCACCGTCAACGAGGTCGTCAACGGCCTTCTGCACGGCGGTCCCGATCCCGACCGCCTGCCGCGACTGGCCGTTGTGCCGGGCGGTTCGACGAATGTCTTCGCCCGCGCGCTGGGGCTGCCCAATGACGCCGTGGAAGCGACCGGCGCCATTTTGGACGCACTGAGCAACCAGAGCGAACGTACGGTCGGTCTGGGACTGGCGGCCGGCACTCCGGGGACGGACGACGAATCGGTTCCGTCGCGCTGGTTCACTTTCTGCGCGGGATTGGGATTCGACGCTGGAGTGGTCGGCCGGGTCGAACAGGAGCGGCAGCGCGGTAAGCGTTCGACGCACGCGCTCTATGTGCGCCAGGTGGTACGGCAGTTCCTCGACGAGCCTCATCGCAGGCGCGGCATGATCACCCTCGACCGCCCCGGCGAGAAGCCGGTCACGGACCTCGTGCTGTCCATAGTCTGCAACACCGCCCCCTATTCCTACCTGGGCAATCGTCCGCTCTACGCGTCGCCGGGCGCCTCGTTCGACACCGCTCTGGACGTACTCGGACTCAGCAGACTGTCGACCCCCGCGGTGGCTCGTTATGCGACGCAGTTGCTCAATTCGACCCCCGATCGGGGACCGCACGGCAGGCATGCGGTTTCCCTTCATGACCTGACCGACTTCACCTTGCATTCGAAGGTCCCACTGCCCTTCCAGATGGATGGCGACCACCTGGGACTGCGAACGAGCGTGACGTTCACAGGCGTACGCCGTGCACTGCGTGTGATTGTGTGAGTGGAAGCGGGGAAAGTCCTTTCACTCGAACGTTTAGGCTGGCATCCACCCCATGGAAGTACGGCTGTGACCGAGTCGACACCGAGGAATCAAAAAAAACTTTCCTGAAGGGGTTGTATCCGCAGCCGAGGTTTGCGAATCTCTACATGGCGCTCGGGACGGCCCGCAACACCGGCCTCCACTGAGCACCAGAACCCCCTCCTCAAACCAGGACCACCCCAGCCCGTCTGGGAGTCGGCCCTTCCCTTGCGGGGGGATTCGTGAAAGCGTTCACATTCACAAGCAATCCGCATGTAACACCAAGAGAGGTAGCAGCCATGGACTGGCGTCACAACGCCGTTTGCCGCGAGGAAGACCCCGAGCTCTTCTTCCCCATCGGCAACACCGGTCCTGCGCTGCTGCAGATCGAGGAAGCCAAGGCCGTCTGCCGTCGCTGCCCCGTCATGGAGCAGTGCCTGCAGTGGGCGCTCGAGTCCGGCCAGGACTCGGGTGTCTGGGGTGGCCTCAGCGAGGACGAGCGCCGCGCGATGAAGCGCCGTGCCGCTCGCAACCGGGCGCGTAACGCGACCGCCTGAGCCCCCGCACCGACCTTGAGCGAGGCGGCGCGTACAGCGTGTACGCATAACCCCGCCCCCGAACCGCAGCGCGCAGTACCCCCCGATGCGCAACGTCACAGAGCTTGAGGCCGAGCCCCGGACCGTCACCACGGTCCGGGGCTCGTCGCTGTGGTGGCCGCGGTCACCCGTACGGCCGTCGGCACCGTGAGGGTGTTGTGAAGAACCGCCGGGCCAACCAGAACCAGGGTGAGGCGTCGGTCACTTGTGCGGTTCGACCGGGATGTCGAGGATCACCCGCGTGCCCTTCTCCTGACCGGGAAGCATGTCGAAACCGCCGCCCAACTCCCCTTCCACCAGCGTCCGTACGATCTGAAGACCCAGATTGCCGGCCCGTCGCGGGTCGAAGCCCTCGGGCAGTCCGCGCCCGTCGTCCTGGACGGTGATCAGCAGCCGGGCGTCCGAACGGCCGCCGCCGGCCGGGCGCTTGGGTGCGGAGCCGCCGCTGCGGACCGCGTGCACCTCGACCGTGCCGCGCTCCCCCGTCGCGAACGCGTGCTCCAGCGCGTTCTGCAGGATCTCGGTGAGGACCATCGAGAGCGGGGTGGCCACCTCCGCGTCCAGAATCCCGAACCGGCCCGTCCGGCGGACCGTCTTTCCGGGTGAGATCTCCGACACCATCGCCAGGACCCGGTCCGCGATCTCGTCGAACTCGACGCGTTCGTCCAGATTCTGGGAAAGCGTCTCATGGACGATGGCGATGGAACCGACCCTGCGCACGGCCTCGTTGAGCGCCTCGCGGCCCTGCTCCGAGTCCATCCGGCGCGCCTGGAGCCGGAGCAGCGCGGCGACCGTCTGGAGGTTGTTCTTCACCCGGTGGTGGATCTCCCGGATCGTGGCGTCCTTCGTTATCAACTCCCGCTCACGCCGCCGCAGTTCGGTGACGTCCCTCAGCAGGATCAGCGAGCCGATCCGGATGCCCTTCGGCTTGAGCGGGATGGCGCGCAGCTGGATCACGCCGCCGCTGCTCTCGATCTCGGTCTCGCGCGGGGCGTATCCGCTGGCCAGTTTGACCATGGCCTCGTCCACCGGGCCGCGGGCCGGGGCCAGTTCGTCGGTGGTCTGGCCGAGATGGTGTCCCACCAGGTCGGACGCGAGTCCCAGCCGGTGATACGCGGACAGGGCGTTGGGGCTCGCGTACTGGACGACGCCGTCGACGTCGAGCCGGATCAGACCGTCGCCGACGCGCGGCGACGCGTCCATGTCGACCTGCTGGCCGGGGAAGGGAAACGATCCGGCGGCGATCATCTGCGCGAGGTCGGAGGCGGACTGGAGGTAGGTGAGCTCCAGCCGGCTGGGGGTGCGGACGGTGAGCAGGTTGGTGTTGCGCGCGATCACGCCGAGTACGCGGCCCTCGCGGCGTACGGGGATGGACTCGACCCGCACCGGGACCTCCTCGCGCCACTCCGGGTCCCCCTCCCGCACGATGCGGCCCTCGTCCAGGGCGGCGTCCAGGAGCGGTCTGCGGCCGCGGGGGACGAGATGGCCGACCATGTCGTCCTGGTAGGAGGTGGGACCCGTGTTGGGGCGCATCTGGGCCACGGAGACGTAGCGGGCTCCGTCGCGGGTGGGGACCCACAGGACGAGGTCCGCGAAGGACAGGTCGGAGAGCAGTTGCCACTCCGAGACCAGCAGGTGGAGCCATTCGAGGTCCGACTCGGTCAGGGCGGTGTGCTGGCGTACGAGGTCGTTCATGGAGGGCACAGGTGCGAGCGTACCCGCGACGTGAACCGGGACGGGTCCGCCCCGCGTGGTCATGAACGGGGCCGGAAAATGCCCTCTCCGATCCATGGACAGATGAGAATGGTCTAGTCCACAATGCTTGGGTAAAGCTTCCGTTCTCCCCGCACAGGAGAGCGGAACGAGGTAACCGGCGCTCTCTGCCCTGACTGCGTCGATACCTCTTTCACGGCCCTCGTGGCCGTAGCAGCTCCGGGCTGCGGTGCCGGACGGGCTGAGGGTCCCGTCCTGGCGCCGCGGCCCGTGGGTGTCTCGGGGGGCGATCGACGGTAGGCGGGCGGGGCACGGCGGGGGCCGGGGCCGGGCGGCTCAGTGGGTCTCGGTGACCTTGGCCAGCGCGCGTGGCGCGTCCGGGTCCTGGCCGCGGGCCAGGGCGATCTCGTACGCCAGCCGCTGGAGCGGCAGGATCTCCAGGACCGGCTGGACCTCCTCGGCGACGCCCTCCGTAGGAAGGGCGAATCCGGCCGACGCGGCGGCGGCCTCGGACGCCGGTCCGATCACGCACAGGTCCGCGCCCCGGCCGCGCAGCCGTTCCAGGACCGGCTGGAGCGCTTCACCGCCCCTGCCGTCCGTGACGACGGCGATCACCGGCGAGATGTTGTCGACCATCGCGAGCGGGCCGTGCAGCAGATCCGCCCCGGAGTAGGCGAGCGCGGGGATGTAGCTCGTCTCCATGAGCTTGAGCGCCGCCTCCTTGGCCGTCGGGTAGCCGTAGCCGCGCGAGGTGAGGACCATCCGCTCCGCGAAGCGGTAGCGGGAGGCCAGCGTGCGCAGCTCGTCCCCGCGCTCCAGGATGGCCGCGGCGAGGTCCGGCAGGACGTTCGCCGCGGCCCCGTCACCGCCGCCCAGGCCCTCGACGAGGAGATAGAGGGCGAGCAGGGAGGCCGTGTACGTCTTCGTCGCCGGGAGGGCCTTCTCCCGGCCCGCGAGGATGTCGATGTGGAACTCGGACACGGCGGCCAGCGCCGAGTCCGGGTTGTTGGTCACGGCGAGCGTGATCGCGCCCGCCGCGCGGGCGGCCCGGGTGGACGCGAGCAGGTCGGGCGAGCCTCCGGACTGGCTGACCGTGATCACCAGCACGTCGCGCAGGTCGGGGCGCGCGCCGAAGGCCGTCGTGGTGGACATGGAGGACAGCCCGCAGGGCATGCCGCGGCGGATCTCCAGCAGGTACTTGGCGTAGAGCGCGGCATGGTCGGAGGTGCCGCGGGCGGTGAGCAGTACGAAGCGCGGACCCCGCGCGGCGATCTCGGCGGCCACCGTACGGATGCGCGGCGCGCCCTCCGTAAGGATGCGGCGCAGGATCGCCGGCTGCTCCGCCGTCTCGGTGGCCATCAGCCGGCCCGGCGGCTCGGTGTGCGCGAGCCGTACGGCCTCTTCGGAAGGGTTCGTGGCGGACATACCGGGTGCCTCCGCATGGCTGAAGGATGACCGGGGGCGCCCACAGGACCGGCCCGCACAAGTCGACCACGGGTACCGGTGTCCCGCCAGTGGACGGGCCGGGCCCGGCCCGCATCCACGCCGCACGCTCTGCTAGATTGGTCTATACCACAAGATCCAGCGAACCCTTCACCAGATCGGCAGGCGCAGCGTGGAAGTTGTCATCGTCCAGGACGCCGCGGCGGGCGGCGAACTCATAGCGCGGACCATCGCGGATCTGCTGCGCCGCAAGCGCGACGCCCTGCTCGGGGTGGCCACGGGGTCGACCCCGCTGCCCGTCTACCAGGCGCTGACCGCCAAGGTCCGGGCCGGCGAGGTGGACGCGTCGGGCGCCCGCATCGCGCAGTTGGACGAGTACGTCGGACTGCCGGCCGGGCACCCGGAGTCGTACCGCTCGGTGGTCCTGCGTGAGGTCGTCGAGCCGCTCGGGCTCACCGAGGGCGCGTTCATCGGGCCGGACGGCGCCGCCGAGGACGTACAGGCGGCGTGCGAGGCGTACGACCGGGCGCTCGCCGAGGCCGGCGGGGTGGATCTCCAGCTGCTCGGCATCGGCACGGACGGGCACATCGGCTTCAACGAGCCGTGCTCGTCACTGGCCTCGCGCACCCGTATCAAGACGCTCACCCGGCAGACCAGGGCGGACAACGCCCGGTTCTTCGACAGCCCGGACGAGGTGCCGCACCACGTCATCACCCAGGGCATCGGCACGATCCTGGAGGCCCAGCACCTGGTGCTGCTGGCCACCGGCGAGGGCAAGGCCGAGGCCGTGGCGCAGACGGTGGAGGGGCCGGTGGCCGCCGTCGTACCCGCGTCGGCGCTGCAACTGCACCCGCACGCCACGGTGGTGGTCGACGAGGCCGCCGCGTCCAAGCTGAAGCTCGCGGACTACTTCCGCGCCACGTACGCCGCCAAGCCGGACTGGCAGGGCATCTGAGGATCCCGGGCGGCCCCTCGGGCGGCCGAAAGGCAAAAAGGGCCTGTCCGGCGGATCCTCGTGGGTCCGCCGGACAGGCCCCGCGCGTCGTGGTCAGGCCTTCCGGCCCGTCAGGACTTCCGCCGCCGCCCGCCCGCAGACCCGGGCGGCGCCGTGCGTGGCGAGGTGTGGACTGCCCTTCGGCTCGGCGTGGTTGATGCCCATCTCCACGACGGCCGTGTCCGGGCGGGCCGCCAGAATGCCGTCCAGGACGGCCGCCATCCAGGGATACCGGTGCGCGTCCCGTACGACGGCGACGATCCTGCGCCCGCCCGCGGCGGCGAGCACCTCGTCCACGCCGTTTTCGCTGCCGTAGGTGCCACTGCGGGTGCCGGGCAGCAGCGCGGTCAGCTCGTCGGCGACGCCCCAGGGGGTCTCGTCGCCGACGGCGATGTTCGCGGCCGCCGCGAAGGACGCGACGTACGGCGCCTCCTCAAGAGGCCGCACCGGACCCGTCACCCGCAGCGCGCGCCGCGCGGCGACCAGGCCGATGTCGGACGCGACCGAACCGCTGTCCGGCGCCTGCTTGCCGGTGCCGGGCGCGGTCCCCTCCTGTGCTGCCGCGCCCGGCCCCGAAGCCCCCCGCACCCTGAGCGTCCAGTCGGCGAGGGCGCGTACGCGCGCCGCCGCGTCGGCCAGCCGCTCCTCGGGCAGTTCACCGTCCTTCACCGCCGCGACCAGCGCGTCGCGCAGCCGCAGGACGGTCGCCTCGTCGGCCAGGCCGCCGCCGACGCAGATCGCGTCGACGCCCGCGGCGATCGCGAGGACGGAGCCGCGCTCGATGCCGTACGTCGACGCGATGGCCTGCATCTCGATGCCGTCGGTGACGATCAGACCGTCGAAGCCCAGCTCCTTACGGAGCAGACCGGTGAGGATCCGCGGGCTGAGCGTGGCCGGGTGGTCCGGGTCGAGCGCGGAAATCAGGATATGCGCGCTCATCACCGACTTGACACCCGCGGCGATCGCCGCACGGAAGGGTGCCAGCTCACGGGCGTGCAGTGTGTCGAAGTCCACGTCGATGCGGGGCACCGCGTGGTGCGAGTCGACCGCGGTGTCACCGTGTCCGGGGAAGTGCTTGGCGCAGGCGGCCACCCCGGCGGACTGAAGACCTTCTATGTAGGCGACCGTGTGCCGGGACACGAGCTCCGGGTCGGCGCCGAAGGACCGGACGCCGATGACCGGGTTGTCGACGTGGGAGTTGACGTCGGCGGACGGCGCCCAGTTGTGGTTGACGCCGCACGCGGCGAGCCGGCTGCCCAGCTCGCGTGCGACGGCCCTGGTGAGGTCCACGTCGTCCACGGAGCCGAGCGCGTAGTTGCCGGGGAACGACGAGCCGGTCCGTACCTCGAAGCGGGTGACGTCGCCGCTCTCCTCGTCGATCGCGACGAGCAGGTCGTCCCGTTCGGCCCGCAGCCGGGCGGTGAGCGCGGTGAGTTGCGCCGCGGAGTGGACGTTACGGCCGAAGATGCCGACGGAGGCAAGGCCCTCGCCGACCCGGCGCAGCACCCAGTCGGGCACGGTGGTGCCCTCGAAGCCGGGCTGGAGCACCGTGAGGGCGTCACGGGTGAGCGTGTCGGGGCTGTGCGTGAAAGTGGTCATGAGCCGCTATCCCTTTACGGCGCCGGCCGTCAGGCCCGCCGCCATCTTGCGCTGGACGAGCAGGAAGAGCACCACGATCGGGACGGCCATCATGGTGGCGCCGGCCATCATCGGGGCGTACTCCGTGCCGTGCTTGGTGGAGAAGTTGGCGAGCCAGACGGTGGCCGTCTGGTTCTGCTGGCTCATCAGCATCAGGGCGTAGAGGTACTCGTTCCACGCCTGGATGAAGCCGTAGACCGACGTGGCGACCAGGCCCGGGGCCAGCAGCGGGAAGACGACACGGACGAAGGCGCCGGTGCGGGTGCAGCCGTCGACCATCGCCGCCTCCTCCAGCTCCTTGGGGATGTTGACGATGAAGCCGCGGAGGGTCCACACCGTGAACGGGAGGATGAAGGTGAGGTAGGTGATGATCAGGCCGGTGAGCCGGTCGTACTGCCCGAGGTCGTTGAGCAGCAGGAAGACCGGGATGATCATCGCGACCAGGGGCACCATCTGGACGGCGAGGATGCCGACGATGACGATCTTGCGGCCACGGAAGGCGAACCGGGAGATGGCGAGCGCCGCGAGCAGGCCGACGATGATGCCGATGACGACCACGACGCCGGAGACCAGCAGGCTGCGCCCGACGGGTCCCCAGAAGTCGGCGATGTCGAAGGCGCGCCGGAAGTTCTCCAGGGTGAACACCCGGGGGAAGAAGTGCGGTTCGGGGTCGATCGCGTCCTTGGCGGGCTTGAACGCCGTGTTCAGCATCCAGTAGACGGGGAAGCCGGCGACGGCGAAGACCAGCAGGCCGAGGATGTTCCAGCCGAACTTGCCCTTGCGCCAGCCGCGGTTCTTCGGCTCGCGCTTGAGCGGACGGCCGCCGCCCTTGAGCGGGCCGGGGTTCGCGGGCGGAGCCGCGGTGGTCGAGGTCACTCCACCTCTCCGATCTTGAGCATCTGGCGCATGTAGACCGCGACCACACCGAACAGCAGGAGCACGGTGACCAGGGCGATCGCCGAGCCGCCGGAGTAGTCGTTCACGACGAACGCCTTCTGGTACGAGTACGTCGTCAAGATCTGGAACTCGGCTTCCGGGTTGCCGTTGCGCATCACGAAGACCTGCGGGAAGACACCCATGTCCCAGATCAGCGAGAGCGTCGTCAGCATGACGATGATGGGCTTGAGGATCGGAAGCGTGACGGAGCGGAAGAGGTTCCACCCGTTGGCGCCGTCGAGCCGGGCGGCCTCCTCAAGTTCCTTGGGCACCTGGGTGAGTCCGGCGCTCAGGGTGATCACGACGAAGGGGACGGCGCCCCAGACCACGAGCAGCATCATCACGGCGAGGCCCTGGGGGCCGCTGGCGAACCAGTTGTGGCCGACCATGTCGACGCCGGGCAGCCGGCTCAGTATCCAGTTGAGGACGCCGTAGTCGGTGTCGAAGATCCACTTGAAGATGGCGGTGGCGACGATGATGGGCATGCCCCAACTGGCCACCAGCGCGATGCTGATGAGGATCTTCACCGCTTTGGAGACGCGCTGCATCAGCAGGGCGATCAGCATGCCGAGCACCATGGTGAGGATGACGGAGCCGCCCGCGAAGACGATCGTACGGACGACGACGGTCCAGAAGGTGCTGTCGCCGAGGATCGCCGCGAAGTTCTCGAAGCCCACCCACGTGGCGTCCTGGAAGCCCCACAGTTCGGACTTGCCGAACGACTGGAACGAGAGCATGACCAGCCGCACCAGCGGATAGCCCATGACCAGGACGATGATCAGCAGGCAGGGCGCGAGCAGTACCCAGGGAACGGACGCTCTTTCCTTGCTGTGCTTGGTGATGCGCGCGCCAGGAGGCCCGGCCCCCTTCTGCGATGACGGCGACGGCCGAACGGGCGGCGTCTTGGCGGTGGTTGTATCTGCGGCACTCATCGCGCGCTCCTCGGGAACCTCTCCTGCCTACGGGGGGCAGGACCGGCCCCCGCCGGTTCTCGGCGGGGAGCCGGCCCTGCCACAAGGTCACTTGGTGTTGATGACCTTGTCGATGGCGGCGTCGGCGGTCTTCGCCGCTTCTTCGACCGTCTTCTTGCCGGTACCGATCTCGGTGAGCATGGTCTTGAGGACCAGGCCCTTCTCGACCTGACCCCAGCCGGGAGCGGTCGGGACGAACCAGCTCGACGCGGCGGCGGTCGCGGGAACGGCCGTCTTCGGGTCGTCCTGGAGCGGTGCCAGGTCCTTCTTGTTGTTCGGCAGGTTGCCCTTGGCGATCAGGCCCTGCTGGCCCTTGGCGCCGGTGAAGGCGTTGATCCACTCGCCGGCGACGTCCTTGGCGTCGGACTTGACCGGCACGGCCAGGTCGGAGCCGCCGAGGAAGACGGGCAGGTTCTTGCCGGACGGGCCGGGCATCACGAAGTTCTCAAGCTTCTCGCCGAGCTTGCCGACCTTGTCGTTCTTCGGGTCAGCGGCGGTGCCGCCTTCCCATGCCGCCGCGAAGATGGTGGCGGACTTGCCCTGGCCGAAGACGACGGGACGGTCGGACTCGTCCTTGGTCTTGTCGGCCTTCATGTAGTTGTCGAGGATCTTCTTGAACTCGTTCAGACCCTTGAGCGACTCGGGGGAGGACAGGTTGCCCTTCCACTGGTCGCCGTCCTGCTTGGCGATCGAGCCGCCGGCGTCGTAGACGAACGACATCGCGGCGTACCAGTCGGGAGACGGCTGGTACCAGGCACTGAACTTGTCGCCCTCCTTCTTCTGGATCTTGTCCAGGGCGGCGGTGAGTTCGGCGTACGTCTTGGGCGCGGCCTTGACACCCGCCTTGTCGGCGATGTCCTTGCGCCAGGTGCCGACACGGCCACCGGCGTAGTACGGGACGCCGTACGTCTTGCCCTCGTAGGTGACGGACTGCTTGAGAGCGTCGAGCCAGCCGTCCGAGTTGTCGAACTTGGACGGGTCCAGCTCGGAGAAGGCTCCGGTCGACATGTAGCCGATCATCTCGGAGTTGCCCATCTCCACGACGTCCGGTGCCTTGTCTGTGGCGAGTACGGCGTCGAGCTTGGCGTTCTTGTCCGGCCATCCGTAATATTCGTGTTTGATCTTGATGTCCGGGTACTTCTTCACAATGGCGTCGTCAGCCGCCTTGACCAGGTCCGGCCAGTTGTTCTGGGCGTCGACCGTGAGCCAGACGGTCAGTTCCTTGGCACCGCCCGCGTCGTCACCACCCGAACTGTCCGAATCGCCACACGCTGCCAGGCCGACCATCATGCTCGCGACGCCGATCGCCGCGATGAGCTTGCGCTTCACGCCACCCTCCTCAGGGATTCCTGCAACCCCCTCCCCACCGCGAAGACTTACGACGAGTACCACCGGGGCTGGGAACTGGTCTTTAATGGTTTAGACCAGTACGGGGAGCTTGGCCTAGACCTTTAGGGGTGTCAAGGGTGTATAAGAGGGCTGTCGTGTCCGTTATCGGACCGACACCTGGATCGGGGAGACGACCCGCGACCGGACCGTGCCACCATGTGAGCCGCAACAGACGGAGGAGCCGGTGACGGCAGCAGCGCAGGAGTCGGGAAGGCAGACCATGGCCACGGACGGGGGCGGCACCGAGACCGAGAGCGGGGCGGCGACCCGTACCGCCCGCGTGCCCAAGTACTACCGGCTGAAGCGGCACTTGCTCGACATGACGGAGACGCTGCCGCCGGGCACGCCCGTACCGCCGGAGCGCACCCTGGCGGCGGAGTTCGACACCTCGCGCACCACGGTGCGCCAGGCGCTCCAGGAGCTGGTCGTCGAGGGCCGGCTGGAGCGGATCCAGGGCAAGGGCACCTTCGTGGCCAAGCCCAAGGTGTCGCAGGCGCTCCAACTCACCTCGTACACCGAGGACATGCGCGCGCAGGGCCTGGAGCCGACCTCGCAACTGCTGGACATCGGCTATGTCACGGCCGACGACACACTCGCCGGGCTGCTCGACATCACCGCCGGCGGGCGCGTGCTGCGCATCGAGCGGCTGCGGCTGGCGAGCGGCGAGCCGATGGCCATCGAGACCACACACCTTTCGGCCAAACGTTTCCCCGCGCTGCGCCGGTCGCTCGTCAAGTACACGTCCCTCTACACGGCGTTGGCCGAGGTGTACGGCGTGCACCTGGCCCAGGCCGAGGAGACGATCGAGACGTCGCTGGCGACACCGCGCGAGGCGGGGCTGCTCGGTACGGACGTGGGCCTGCCCATGCTGATGCTCTCGCGGCACTCGATCGACACGGCCGGGGAGCCGGTGGAGTGGGTGCGGTCGGTGTACCGGGGCGACCGGTACAAGTTCGTGGCCAATCTCAAGCGGCCGCTCGACTAACCGGTGCGGTGACCGCAAAGGGTCCACCGGTTCCGGCCGGTGGGCCGGTTCGTCCTCAAGCGCCGGACGGGCCGGATTGGTTGCGGCCAACGCGGACGCGGAGCGGGTGACCACCACTTCGACGGGGGTTCCATGACCGGAGGGCCGGCCGTACCGGCGCCACCACGAATACCGGGGCTCTTCTCGGCCCCGTACCGCGCGTGCACACTCGCCGTCGGCGCCACCTTCGTCCTGATCGCCTTCGCCGGGCTGGCCCTGAGCACCGCGATGCCCGTCGCCGTCCAGGATCTGGACGGACTGCCCCTGTACGCCCTCGCGTTCGGCGGCTTCCTGGCGACGAGCGTGGTCGGCACCGCCCTGGCGGGCGGCTGGGCCGACCGGCGCGGGCCCGCGCCCGCCCTGTACGCGGGGCTGGCGTGTTTCGCCGTCGGTTCGGTCCTGGCCGGGGTCGCCGGCTCCATCCTGCCCTTCCTGGCGGGGCGTCTGGTCCAGGGTCTCGGCGCGGGCGCCGTGACCGTGGCGCTGTACGTGGTCGTCGGCCACGGCTACCCCACGGAGCTGCGGCCCCGGATGTTCTCCCTGGTCACGGCCTGCTGGATCGTGCCGTCGATGCTGGGGCCCGCCGTGGCCGGCCATATCGCTCAGACGTACTCCTGGCGCTGGGTCTTCCACGGCCTCGCCCTGCTCACCCTGGTCTCCCTCGCGGTGCTGGCCCGCCCACTGGCGGCGCTGCCGGGCGCGGGCACGGACGGCGGGACCGATTCCGGGACGGAGGCGGAGGCGAACGCGAAGGCGAACGCGGAGGCGAAGGAGCAGCCCGCCGGGGCGGCCCGCGTCCTGCCCGCCGTGTCGGTGGCGCTGGGTGCGGGGCTCCTCCAGTACGCGGGCGGCGCCGGCACCTCGCTGCTGCGGGTGCCCGCGGCGCTGGCCGGGCTCTGTCTGATCGCCCTCGGGCTGCGGCGCCTGCTGCCGCCGGGCACCCTGACCGCCCGGCGCGGCATCCCCTCGCTCGTCCTGCTGCGCGGGCTGTCCGCCGCGGCGTACTTCACCGTCGAGTCGTACCTCCCGCTGATGCTCGTCAACGAGCGCCGGTGGTCCCCCACCGCCGCCGCGCTGTCGCTCACCGGCGCGGCGCTCACCTGGGCCCTGGCGTCCTGGCTCCAGGGCCGGCCGACGCTGCGGTGGAGCCGTGAACGCCTCGTGTTCACCGGGGCGTTGATCCATCTCGCCGGGGCCGCGGTGACCCTGTCCGGCGTACTCACCGCACTGCCCGCCGCCACCGCGGGCGCCGGTCTGGTCGTCTCCGCCTTCGGGATGGGACTACTGCTGCCCGGCGTCGGCATACTCACCCTCGAACACTCCGAGCGCGGCCGGCAGGGGGTCAACTCGGCGGCGCTGCAACTGGCGGACAGTCTGTGCAGCGTGCTGCTCATCGGTCTGTGCGGGGCGCTGTTCTCGCTCGCGCACACCCGGGCCGGGCAGGACGCCTTCGCCTTCTCGGCCGTCTTCCTGACGGCGGTGTGCGTGACCGCCGTCGCCTGTCCACTCGCCCGCAGAATCGGGCTTCCGCGAACGAAGGAGACGCTTCATGCGCCGCTATGAGCTGGTCGGCCGGCGGGACATCAGGCTGGTCACCGACGCGCCCGTGCCGGTGCCGGGGCCGCTGGAGGTGCTGATCCGGGTGCGGGCGTGCACCGTCTGCAACCGCAGCGACCTCGCGTACTTCCACTACTACGGCCTGCGCGACCACTGCGCCACGGGCTGTTTCGGCCACGAGATCGCGGGCGAGGTCGAGGCGGTGGGACCCGGCGTGAGCCGGGTGGTACCGGGGCAGCGCGTATTCGTCCGTACGCCTCTGACCACGGGTTACGCGGAGTTCGCCCTGGCCCGCGAGATAGCCGTGGCCCCGCTGCCCGACGACATTCCCTTCGAGCAGGGCGCGATCCTCCAGCTCCTGCCGCTGGCCGTGCACGCCACGCGGGGGGTCCGGCTCGGCGACCGGGTGGTGATCGTGGGGCAGGGGCCGGTCGGGCAGATGGCGCTGCGGATGGCGGCGCTGCGCGGCGCCGCGGAGATCGTGGCGGTCGATCTCGACGGGTGGCGGCTGGAACGGTCCACCGCGGCGGGGGCGGACACGGTGCGCCGGATCGACGGGAGCGCCGCCGAACTCGTCGCTCTGGGCCGGGACTTCGACGTGGCCGTCGACGCGGTCGGCACGCCGACCACGCTCAACGGCTGCGTGGGGCTGGTCCGGCAGAACGGACTGGTCGTCATGCTCGGCACCCACCACGTGGACACCCACGTGACCGTCGACCTGGTCACGTGGGAGCGGAAGGGGCTGCGCGTCCACAGCTCGGCGGAACCGGTGGACACCGCACGCGCGCAGGCCCGCGCCGTGGCCGAACGCCTGGTCGGGGCGCGCCCGGAGCGCCTGCGGCTGCCCGAACTGCTCACCCACACCTATCCGCTGGCGGAGCTGCCGAAGGCGATGGAACAGCTCTCCGCGAGCCGTTCCCTCTACCCGGACGCGGAGCGGGCGCCGTACGACGGACCGCCGAGCGAGACGCTGAAGGTGGCGATCGTCCCTTGACGCGGAGCCGGCCATGAGGTGGGCCGTCGCCGGGTACGGGGACATCGTGACGCGCCGGGTGCTGCCGGCCCTGCGGGAGCTGGGCGAGGAGCCCGTCGCGCTGTGGGGCCGGGACGCCGCCCGCGCGGCGCTCGTCGCCGGGCGCCACGGCGTCCCGTCGTCGGGCGACGACCCGCGCGTGCTGTTCGAGGGGACCGACGCGGTGTACGTCGCGACGCCGGTCGTCCGCCATCTGCCTTTCCTGGCGGGGGCGTTGGCGGCCGGCTGCCATGTCCTGGTGGAGAAGCCACTGGCGGGTGCGCTTCCGTACGGACCGGGGCCGGGGCCGGAGTCACAGCCGGGGCCGGAGTCACAGCCGGGGCTGGGGCTGGGGCCGGGGCTGGGGCCGGAGCCCGTGCCCGCGGGGCTGTGTGCCGGGGTCGCCTACTACCGGCGGCTCGCGCCCGCCGTGCGGCTGCTGCGCCGGGAGCTGTCCGGGTTCCAAGGCGCCGTACGGGCGCGGGTGATGTTCCGGTGCGCGTTCGCGCCGGAACCCGGTCATCCGATGCGCTGGCGTACGGACCCGGCGGTGTCGGGCGGCGGCGTGCTCGCGGACGCCGGGTGTCACCGGCTCGACCTGCTGCTGACGCTGTTCGGCCGCCCGGCCGAGGTGCGTGCCCGGCTCGGCGGCCGGTTCCCGCTCGGCGCCGAGCGCCGCGCCGAACTCGACCTGCGCTGGGAGTCGGGCACGCACGCGCACTGCGTGTTCGAGTGGGGCGACGCGGCGCCGGCCGACCGCTTCACCGTCACCGCCGGCCGCCGGACCCTGGCCCTGGACCCACTCGACACGGGGCGGTTGCGCGTGACCTCCCCCACGGACACGTGGACGCGCACGCTGCCACCCCCGGCCAACCCCCATCTGCCGCTGATCGCCGACTTCACGCGCGCCGCCACGGCGGGCCTGGCCCCGGTCTGCCCGGTGGCCGAGGCCCGCGCCGTGGACGAGGTCATCGTGGCCGCGCAGCTCTCGGACGCGGCCGGCGGCCGACCCGTCAGACCGTGACCGGAGCGAACGGGTCCGCACTGCCGTAGCCCATCCCCCGGTGCCAGCTCAGCGGCTCGATGTGCGCGTTGAACGGCACCCCGTCCTCGCGGGTCATCTCCGGCCTGGGGTGGTTGAGATGGAGCAGTTGATCGTCGTACCGCACCAGCGGCGCGGCCTCGGCGAGGCGGGCCACCACGTCGTCGTCCTCGCCGCCCCACCCCTCGAACCGCTCGTCGAAGCCGCCGACGGCGTGGAAGACCTCGCCGCGCAGCCAGAGGCAGCCGCCCGGGGGCTCGCGCAGCAGCAGACCGCGCAGTGTCGAGTCCGGTACATCGGCCGCGCCGCCCAGGGTGCGGTGCTCGATCGCGTACCGGGTGGACTCCTCGTCCAGCGAGAGCGACCAGCGGAACGGCAGGTGCGTGCCGTGGTCCCCCGCGTCCAGCCGGGCGGTGTTACGGGTGAGGAAGTGCCGGTCGACCAGGATGTCGGCGTCCAGCACGCAGACGTACGGGGTGTCCCGCGCGGCGTCGACGACACCGACGTTGACCGCCCACGCCTTGTTGAAGAGACCGGTCTTGGGGGCGAACACGTAGCGGTCGACCAGTGGTTCGAGCAGTTTCCTGGAGCGCGGCTCCACGTCCGACTCGACCACGGTCACGCGGACGGCCGGGCCGCCGTCCGCCTGGTCGGCGAGGGCGCGCAGGCAGGCCAGCAGGTTCCGGGTGCGCAGGCCGCCACCCTCGCCGTCGCCGTTGTTGTCACCGTCGCCGTCGCCGTCGCCGTCGCCGTCGCTGTCGCTGTCGCGGAAGGGGATGACGACGCGGACCGCCGGCCCGCCCGCCGTGTCCCGCTCCCCCGCCCCGTCCGGCACCCTCGGCTCCGGCACCACGCGGCGGTCGCCACTGCCGGTGCCGAGGTGGTAGTCGATCCAGATGTGCCGGTCCGCCTCGCCGACGGTGTCCGCCAACCGCCGTGCGTCCTGCGGGTGTCGCGCCAGCAGCGCGGCCAGGCTCTCGCGCAGCGCGTGCTGCGGCCCGGTGGACGTGGGGGCGGCGAGTACGGCGCGGTAGTCGCGCTCCGCGCCGGGCGCCTTCGCCGCGAAGGCGCCCAGGGCCGCGTCCACGGCCCGGTAGTGGTCCTCGCTCTTCTCCCAGTAGTCCGCCGCGATGAACGGCACCGCCGGGTCGTGGGCGAGCACCGCGTACGCGGCGAGCCGTTGGGCCAGCGGGACATGCTCGGCGGCCGACGGTGCGGGGGCGGACGGTGCGGGGGCGGACGGTGCGGGGGCGGGGGTCTCGTGCACAGGCGTACTCCGTATCGGGATCGGGCGGGGGTCAGGCACCGTCGTCGGCGGCCCAGGGCCGCAGCCAGCGCGGGTCCGGCGTGTCGTCGGCGCGGACGAATCGGACGTCGGCCGACAGCCGCATGGTGTCGGTCGTCGTGTCCAGGGACGCGTGGATGATCCGGGGCAGGTGCACCATGACATCACCGGCCGCGAAGTCGGCCCACAGCCATCGGCGGCCCAGGATACGGGCCGTCAGTTCCAGATCGTGGCTGATGGGGCGCCGGTCGCCGGGGCGGTCGGCGCTATCGCGCAGCGGCTCGTACGCCTCGGGGCCCAGCCGGTGGGAGCCCTCCAGATACACCAGCCCGCCGGTCTCGCGCGGACAGTCGCCCACCGGAATCCACTGGGTGACCACGCGGGGCGAGCCCTCGTCCATGTAGTCGAGATCGATGTGCGCGCGGGAGGCGAGACCGGAGTCGCGGTGGAAGTGCCGCAGAATCCGCCGGGGCAGCATCGTGACCGGGGCGTCGAGCAGCGTCGCCGCGAGTCCGGCGAGCTTGGGGGTGGCCAGGAACCGGGCGAAGGCCGTGCCGCGTACGAAGCTGTGGGCGGGGTGTCCGGCCACGCCGTATCCGGGCAGTCCGGCCGGCGCCTCGCCGGAGAAGATCCCGTCCTCGGGGCCGGTGCCCGCGGCCAGATAGCCGGGCGGGAACCGCGCGAAGTAGGCGCCTCTGAGCCGCAACACGTCCTGGCGGCCGAGGAGTCCGGGGAGGTAGAGGTATCCGTCCTCGTGCAGGCGCTCGCGCAGCGCCGCCGGGTCGGACACCAGGTCCGCGCTGGGGCGCAGCGGGGCGAACAGCTCGGAGGAGAAGGTGATGGGCACGGCGTTCGACGACAGCTTCACGGGAAATCCTCGGGTGCCGGTTCGGTGGGAAAGGGAATCGAGGAGCAGTGGAGCAGTGGAGCAGTGGAGCGGCAGAGCGGTGGCGGGACGACGGCCGGACGGCGGGACGAACGGAGTACGAGCTGGGGAGGGAGCGGGCGCGTCAGTAGACGCCTTCCTCGGCCGCGTCGGCCAGGTCGGTGAAGGGCTCGACCGCCGTGACCCCGTCCCAGGGGAACCAGCGGTGCGGCCCGGTCCTGACGGCGCTGTCCCGTTCCAGCAGGTTGGGCAGGAAGAGGTCTTCGAGCAGGGTGGTGGTCCGCACCCGGCCGCGTTGCCCGACCGGCACCTCCCGCCAGGGGTCGGCCGGGTCGACGACCGTCAGCACGGCGAAGGGCGGCGGCAGATGGTACGAGACACCGCCGACGCCCGGCTCCGGGTCGGCCTGCAACGCGTGCCCCACCAGGGTGTTGCCGTACGTGTCGATCCACTGCACCCCGACCAGGTGCTCCTGCCGCAGGAACTCCGCCTCGGCCGGGGTGCACGAGGTGCCGCCGGTGCAGACGGCCCGCACGCCGTACGTGTGCAGGGGGCGCGGCAGCCGCATGACCAGCTCCAGCAGCAACCGCGAGGTGGTGAAGAGCAGTTCGGGCCGCTCGGCCGTCAGCAGCGGGAGGGTCTGGTCGACCAGGTGCGCGACGTACGCCCGCGCGTCGCCGCCCGCGCGCAGCTCCGCCTTCACCCACCGGGGGTCGAAGTCGATGGCGTGCACGGCGCCCTGCCAGCTGTCGGCCAGGCCCTCCACGAAGTGGCCGTACGCGTGCGGGCCGCCGGGGGTCATCGCGAGGATGTCGCCGCCGTCGACGCCGCGCGCCTCCAGCACGGTGCGGTAGATCTCCACGTCGTAACCGAGCCGGGTCACATTGACGACGCGGCAGGGCGCGCCGGTCGTACCACCCGTCTCGAAGACCCGGAAGGCGCGGTCCCGGTAGCCGCGCGGGCGCAGGTCGGTGGCGCTCGCGGCGCGCAGCGCGGCCTTGTCGAAGAGGCCGAAGCGTTCCAGCGCGGCGTAGCCGTCGATGTCCTTCAGCGGGTCGAAGCCGAGTGACGTGCGGCGCTTCAGCCAGAACGGGGAGCCGGTCTCCGGCTCGAAGTGCCAGCGCATCATGCGCCGTGTCCAGGTGTCGAGGTCCACGGCGAGTTCCGGCACCCGGGCGCGCAGGGTGCCGTGCAGGGTGTCGAAGGTGGCCTTGCGGCCGGGGTCAGTGGTCATGCGCGGCCTCGTGCTCCTTACGGTCCGGTGCCCGGTACACGAACAGGGACGCGTCGGCGACGGCGTCCGCGGTCCTCTTCCCGGCCCGTAACACCGCCGCGAAGGGGAAGGGCACCTCGTGCCCGACGAGGGGGTGGTGCTCGGGGCGGTGCGCGGCCGGGCCGCCGTCGCCCTCGCCCTCGCCCGCCCCGATGAGGACGAGCCGCGGCAGCGCGTACACCCCGCCGTCCGGGTGGGCGACGGTGACCGGCCCGCGCGTCAGCAGTCGGTCACCGGGACCGAGCCCGGCCGTCACGGATGCCACGGCCCGCTCGGCGGCGCGCGGTTCGCGGAAGACGGTGAGCGGCCACTCGGCGTCGGCCCGGCCGGGTCCGACGGCGTCGAGCGCCGTGGCGAGTGCGGCGGCCAGCGGACCCGGATCGCCTTCGCAGACGACGGTGCGGACGTTGCGGCAGAAGCGTCCCGCGTCCGCCGCGATCAGCGGCAGCAGCCAGTCGACGGCCTCGGCCACCGGCAGTCCGGCCGGCACCAGCGCGCAGCCACGGCCTGGCCCGTGCAGCGTGAGGGAGGGTCTGTCGCGGACGGAGGCGGCGAGTCCGGAGCCGCCGTAGACGATCTGCCGGTCGGTACGCAGGATCAGGCCGGGCAGCGCGCGCCGCGCGGTCGGGTAGAGACCGAGCCGCTCCGGCGGCCAGCCCACCGCCAGCAGGGCGCCGATCAGCCGGGCGGCCGACAGCGGTTCGCGGCGGCTCGGCCGTACCCAGACGGCGGCCGAGCGCTCCGCCTGGTCGAGGACGGAGTCGAGGCAGGTGAAGGTGTTGCCGGGCAGCGCCACCAGCGCCAGCGCGTCGTCCGCGTCCGGTACCGGACGGTCAGCCGCGCTCGCGCGCAGCATGGCGCCCCACCGTACGGTCAGCGGCGCCGGCACCCCGGCCGTCTCCCACAGGGCGGTACGGAAGCTCTCGGCGCTCTGCGCTCCGAGCCCGCCCACCGTGACGGTCCCGTGGCGGAACAACTCCACGGCTCGCAGGACCAGTTCGCGCCGCTCGGCGGGGTCCGGCGCGGGGAGCGCGGGCGCTCGCGCCGCCCAGCGTTGCCGGTCGGCGTCGGCGACGATCTCCGGTACGAGGGCGAGCCGGAGCCCGCCGAGGCCGCCCGGCAGTTCCTCGGTGTCCAGGGACGTACGCCACTGGCCCGCGCGGAACGCGGCGATGGTGCGGGTCACCGGATTCCTCCGAGGCTGCCCCGTCCGTCAGGCCGGGGAGGAACCGGACGCCCGCGCCGGTCCGCCCACCCGGCTGGAGAAGCCGACTGCCGTACGCCGCGAGAACCGAGCGCGTGCGCCGTGCCGATCGAGAACCAGGACAGCACCTGCACCTCCAAGCTTTGCCGTACCGAACCGGGCTGGTCTCAACCCGGCTGGTGCTGATCGCGGAAGACCTGTCGGGCCGCCGGTCCGACAGGCGGCGTGAGCCGGGAATCCCCCCGCCTCAGCCGGGGGATTCAGGACAGCTCGCTGCGGAGCGCGGAGACCACCCGTGTCTGCTCGGCCTCGGTGAGCGTCGGATACAGCGGCAGCGCGATGTGGTGGCGGGCGAACCAGCGGCCCCTGGCGAAGGGTTCGCCGTCCGTGTCCCGTGCGCCGGGCTCCGGGTCGGTCCCGCCGCGCGTTGCGAAATAGGGGTGGTCGGTCAGCAGGTGGTCGTAGACCTCACCGGCCAGCGAGACGCCGTGGCGCTCCCGCAGCCGCTTCTTGAGCGGGCCCCGGTCGACGGGCACCTCGGGGTAGGCGAGGTATTTGTAGTAGTTGCTCGCCGCGCCGGCGGGCACGGTGTGCGGGCGCAATCCCGGTACGGACGTGAGCAGTTCGTCGTAGTGGGCGGCGAGTTCCCGGCGCCTGGCGAGGGTGTCCGCGAACCGCTCCAGGTCCACCGTGCCGACGGCGGCGTTGAGTTCACTCATCCGCCAGTTGCCGCCCGGCCGGTCGTGCAGGGTGGAGCCGGGGGCGCTCTTGCCGTGGTCGCGCCAGCGCCGTACGTCTTCCAGGTCGGCCGCGTCCGCGCCGGTGACCAGCCCTCCCTCGCCGCTGATGGCGACCTTGGTGGGGAAGAAGGAGAAGGCGCCGAACCGGCCGAGGCTGCCGGCGGCCCGGCCGCCGAGCGTGCTGCCGAAGGCGTGCGCGGCGTCCTCCACGACCGGAACGCCGCGCCCGGCGCAGAGGTTCAGCACCTCGTCGACGGAGGGCGCGACGATGCCGCCGATATGGACGGGCACGACGGCCGCCGTGTCCGGATACCGATCCAGCGCGGCCTTGAGCCCGACCGGGTCCATGCCGAGTCCGTCGAGTTCGACGTCCACGAAGCGCACGTCGGCCTGCGCGCGGGCCGCCGCGGCGGCGGTCGCGAAGAAGGTGTTCACCGGGACGAGTACGGTGCGGCCCGCCACGTCGAGGGCGCGCAGCGCGATCTCCAGGGCGGCGGAGCCGGAAGCGACGGCGACGCCTCCGGTGCCGGTCCAGGTCCCGGACAGCTCCTCGAAGCGGGCCACCAGCGGGCCCTGGGTGAGGAAGCCGGAGACGAGGGCTGCGTCGACGCGGTCCCGAACGGCGCGCCGGTCGGCGACGGTGAAGTGGACGCGCTGGGCGGGGACGGGGACGGGGACGGCGATGGGGACGGGGGCGCGGGCCGCGTCCGCGCCGTACGTCGTGGCGGTCCCGGCCGTGGTGTCCGTCGGGTCCGTGGTGTCCGTCGGGTCCGTGGTGCCCGTCGCCGGTGCGGCGAGCGCGCGGGTGAAGAAGTCCGTCGCGTGGCCGATGTGGGTGCCGTGCCCCATGTCGATCTCGTGAACTTCCGCCCCGGCCGCGCCGACCGCCCCGGCGTGGGCGGCGCGCACCGCCGCACCCGCGGCCCGCGCGTCGGCCGGGTCGAGCCAGGGATCGGCGGTGCCGTACTGGAGTTGGAGCGGTGCGGGGGCCAGCGCCGCGTACAGGTCGGACAGGTCGGCGTACTCCAGGATGCCCGGCAGCACCGCTCCTTCGTGACCGGCGAGCAGGCGTCCGTAGAGCGCCGGGTAGCTGCCGAGGTGGCTCGCCGCGCAGACGGGCAACGGCCGGGGGGAGAGCAGCGCGGTGTGCAGGGCGACGGCCGCGCCCAGGCTGTGGCCGAGGAGCCCGGTCCGTCCGGGATCGACCGACGGTTGCGCCGCCAGGACGTCGAGCGCGCCGAGGGCGTCGGCGACGAGCGCGCCCAGCAGCGAACGGCCCGTGAGGGCGTACGCGTGGGCGAGCAGCGTCCCTTCGTCCCGGCCGCCGAGCCGGTCGGCGTCGAGCCCGCCGTCCAGGCCGTAGTCGAAGGTGAGCGTGGTGAAGCCGGCCAGGGCGAGCCGCCGTGCCACGTCGCGGTCCGGGTGGTCGGGTGGGGTCTCGCCGGTGACCTGGTCGAGCCGGGCGTTGCGCCCGCCGCAGACCAGGACGGCGGGGCCGGGGCGGTCGGGATGGCCCGCGCCCGAACCGCCCGCGCCCGAACCGCCCGCGCCCGAACCGCCCGCGCCCGAACCGTTCGATCCGGGCACGAGCAGGGTGGCGCGGAACCGCCCGCCGCCGTCCGGCCGTTCCAGCGTCATCGGCACCCGGCGCAGACCGTCGGCGAGCACGGGCTCCCCGGCGGTCACGGTGAGCGGGGCGGCCCGGTCGGCGCGGGCGAGCCGCGCCACCAGTGCGCGCAGGCGCGCGGCCCAGGCCCCGTGCTCCTCGGAGCCCGGTACGTGGCGCATCGACGGTCCGGCGGCCAGGAGCCGGCGGGTGTGCTCCGCGCGCATCAGACGAAGTCGGCGTGGAGTGTGCTGGGAATCTCCACCGCGTAGGCGTCCAGTGCCTCGTCCAGCTGGATCTGGCCGCGCTTGAGCAGTTCGAGCAGCTCGTTCTGCGGCCGGTAGAAGCAGGACTTGCAGAGGTCGGTACGGGTGGGGTTGGAGGCCTCCCACTCGGCGCGCGGACCGCCCTCCAGCACCTCGGCGTACCCCTTCTCGACCACATTGCCGATCAGGTAGCGGCTGTTGAGGTGCACCTGCGGGCACGGGTAGAGGTTGCCGTCGGCGCCGACCGCGGTGACGAAGCGGCTGTAGTGGCAGCGGTCGAAGTCGCCCTCGACCTCCTCGACCTGGTCCATCGGCCCGCGGTCGAGCTTGGGGACCGAGACCTCGAAGTCGGCGGTGGAGTACCCGGCGGCCTCGGTGAGGGACTCGGAGATCTCGCCGAGGACGGACTCGATCGTCTCGTGTCCGAGCGCGCTGTAGAACTCCGGTTCGAAACGGACGTAGTGCGCGCCCGAATCGCGGGCGATGCGGGCCGCCTCGATGATCTCCCGGTAGTTCTGCTTGGTGATCACGTAGTTGAAGCCGATGCGGAAGTCCGGGTCGACGGCGGCCGTGCGGAGCCGGCCGACCGACTCCAGGAAGGAGGAGAAGGTCCGCTCGCGGTCCTTGGTGATGGCGTCGAAGGTGGCTTCGGTGCCGGCGTTGAGGCCGATACGCACCCAGGTGTGAGTGGCGGCGACACATTCGGCGATGGCGGGGCGGCCGAGGCGTGAGCCGTTGGTGATCAGACCGAGGCGCAGACCGGCCGCGTGACCCGCCGTGGAGATCGCGGCATAGCCGGGGTGAATGGTGCATTCGCCACTGCCGCAGAAGGTGACGGCCCGGCCGTCGTTCTCCGCGAACTCCCGAAGAAGAATGATCGCCTTTTCGGTGGCGAGGGAGTCCTTGAACGAGAAGAGATCATAGAAATTCTCTTCGTTGGGCGAGTGGAAATTACAGAAATTGCACCGCATGTTGCAGGCGCCCATGATGCCGATCCGCATATGGACGGGCTTTATCTCCGCGCCTTCCACAAAGCGGCGCAGCAGATCTCCGTGCGCGAGCACTTTCTGTGGCGAGTGGGCCTGGTCGAGGCTCACGATCGGAAGTCCCTCGCGGTTTCGCGGGGCCGCCGCTTCCACGTTCTGTATCTGGTCTGCACGATCCACAAGGTCCACCCTCGGTCGCGTTCCCGGCACAAACAGTGACGCTCGAAGGTACGAACAATTGCTCGACGGTGTCAAGAGGTCTAGACAATGCGGAAGTTGCCACCGTACGGCGGTTCGCGCCAGGACAGCCCGGAGCGCAGGGGGGACGGCAGGTCGCCGACTATACGTGTCTCGAATATTGATACATGAGTCCACAAAACGAGATGAGACTGGCGTCACACCTACCCCGTCAGCCCCTCAGGTACTCCCTTGACACCCCCAAAGGCCTATACCAAGCTGCGTTTGGGATTCAGGCAGCAAAGTCGACGCCGGTTCCACGGGATACCAGTTCGGCGCTCATCACGAATGGAGGCGGGAGCGGCCGTTCATCAAGGTGTCCCGGACCGCCGGAGGCCCTTTTGGCTGCTTGGAAGATACAGACGGGGGAGTCTTCCTGTGCTCATTCATGTCCTGGGTCCGCTACGTGTATCGGTAAACGGACTTACACTACCCCTCAGAGGGAGACGAACCCACATCATTCTGGCCGTTCTGGCGCTGGAGAACAATTGGGCGGTTTCGCTCGACCGGCTCGTGGACGCGGTATGGGGTACGTCCCCGCCGGCCAGCGCCCGCACCCAGATCCGTATCTGTGTCTCCGCCCTGCGCCGCACTTTCGCGGACGCGGGAATGCCCGGCCTGATCGAGACGTACCACTCCGGGTACCGCCTGCGACTGGCCGAATCCGATCTGGACGCCACCGTGTTCGACAGCCGGGTCCGGCACGCCAGGGCGCTCGCCTCCGAGGGACGGGAGGCGGAAGCCGTCATGGAACTGCGCGAGGCCCTGTCGCTGTGGAACGGCCCCGCCCTGGCCGGCCTGGTCTGCCCTGCCCTGGAGTGGGGCGCCCGCCGGCTGGAGGAGGGACACCTGCGGGCCATCGAGGAGCGGATACGGCTGGAACTCGCCCTCGGGCGGCACGAGGACCTGATCGGTGAGCTGATCGAGCTGGCCGCCAAGCACCCGTACCGTGAGCCGCTGCACGGCCGGTTAATGCTCGCCCTCTACCGGTCGGGGCGCACGGCCGAGGCGCTGGCCTGCTACCGGAAGGTACGCAGGACGCTGGTGGAGGAGCTGGGCATCGAGCCCGGCCAGGAGCTGAACGATCTGGAGCAGGCGATCCTGCTGGGCCTGGCGGTGCCCGCCGGATGAATCCCGGGGGCCGGGGCCCGAGTTGAGGACTCGGGACCCGGCCCGCGGGCCTCGCCGGACCGCACACCGCGTCAGAGCGTGACCCACAGCTTCTGCATCCGGTGTTCCGAGATGCCGTCGGTGGCCGCCAGCTCGTAGCGGTGCGCCTTGACCGGCCCGTCGGTGAACGTCCAGTCCACCCGCCAGAACGGCAACGGCCGGTTGAACACGCTCTCCCACTCGAATTCGGCCGGCGCCGGGAACTTCCAGCTCACCGGCACGAAGTCGTCGCTGACCTCCAACGCGTCCGTGGCCTGTGAGCGCAGGTTGTCCAGATCGCGCATCGCGGCCGTGGAGTTGAAGTCACCCGCGATGACCTTGGCGTTCGAGTTGCGCGCCAGATCCTTCTCCAGGCCCTTGATCTCCTCCTGGCGCCAGCTGAACTTACGGTCGAAGTACGCGTCGAAGTCGAACCCGGAGAACGGGTTCAGATTGTCGAGCGCGAGCTGCACGGTGACATGCACGTTGTACACGCTGAGCGTCTGTCCGCCGACGCTCAGATCCGTACGGAGCACCTTGTTCCGCTCGAAGATCCGCTTGAAGGGGACGCCGGGCGCCAGATCGGAGCCCGCGCCGACCACCTCCTTGTGGACGATCGGGAAGCGGGAGACGGTGAGCAACTCGCCGCGCCTGGCGATGTGGTAGCCGGGGAACTCGGCGCGCAGCCGCGCGTCGTCGTTCAGCCGCGCGTACCCGTCCTCACCGAGACCCGGCGTCCACGCCACATGCTCCTGGAGCAGATAGACGTCCGCGTCCTGCCGGTGGAGCAGGCCGTACAGCCGTTCCACGCCGGCCGCCTTCCCCCAGTACTGGGTGTTCAGCGACACGACGTGCAGCGCGTCGGCGGGAACCTGGCGCTCACCGTGCCACAGCGCCTGCCAGTTGAGCCCGGACCCGGTGGTGAGGCCGAGCAGCAGACCCGCCGCCGCGATGCCCGCGCCCCACCGGCGGCGCCGTCCGCAGGACGCGGCGCTGGCCAGCAGCAGCACCGCCGGTATCGCCATCAGCAGCAGTGGCGGCGCGGCGTCCAGCGGGATGGCCCAGTGCCACCGGCCGCTGACGGCCCAGCGGATGAGCGCGTACAGCAGCCAGAGCGCGGCCACGCCGAGCAGCAGCCTGCCGTACCAGAGCCGGGCGGTACGGGCGACGCGGCGGGCCCGGCCCGGGGGCGGCCCGGCGGGGGCGTCCGGACCGCCCGGCCCGGCCGTCCCGGCCCCGGCGGGCTCCTGATCGATGACGTCGACGCTCATGAGGTGGCTTCCCGTACGTACATGCGCCGGAACCGGCGGCTGGCCGCGAACTGCGCCAGCCCGGCCGCCAGTCCGGCCACCACCACGGCGTTGACCAGCAGATGCGTCAGGGTGAAGAAGACCAGGAAGCCGGGGCCCCGCTCCCCCGCGACGAACCGGTACTGCCCGAAGTCGGCCAGGACCGAGACCGCCAGGGCGAGGAGGGCCACCAGCGCCGCCACCGGCCACAGGGGCACCAGCGGTAGGCTCAGCAGGCACAGTCCGCCCATCACGGACGCCAGCGCGCGCCCGCCGGTCTCCATGCCCTGCATCGCCCGGCCCCGGTCCAGATAGAACGGCACCCGCAGCCGGCTGCGGACGAACGCCTTGCGCAGCAGCGGTCCGAGCCGGCTCTCGTCGGAGAGCCTGCCGCGGATACGTGAGGTCAGCAGCATCGGGTAGCGCGCGGCCAGCCGCTCCGCGTGGTCGATCTCCTCGGTCTGCCGCAGGTCGGAGTTGAACCAGCCGGCCTCCATGAAGGCCGTTCTGCGCACCGCGCCCAGCGCGTAGAAGCCGCCGCTGACCAGCCCTTCGGCGCTCTTGCGCCAGTAGTGGTACTGGAGGATGCGGTAGTCGCCGACGGCGGTCTCGGCGAACAGCGGCTCCTTGTCGGGCACGCCGAACACCGCGCCGTACGTGGGATTCTCCTCGAAGAGCGCGACCGCCTGGGCCACCGCCTGCGGATGCATGGTCAGATCCGCGTCCAGGAAGAAGACGATCTCGCCGGTGGAGTGCCGGACGCCGAGGTTCCGGGAGCCGCCTGGACCGCCGTTGACCGGGGCGCGGACGAGCTTGACGGGGTGTTGGGCGGCCAGTTCCGCGGAGTCGTCGGTGCTGGCGTCGTCGACGACGACGACTTCCAGCCGGGGGTAGGTCTGCTCCAGTACGGAGCGCAGGCAGAGGTCGACGGTGCGGCGGTCGTTGTACATGGGGATGACCACCGACACGAGGGGTTCGGCCATGTGAATCCTTCGGTTCATGACGAGGGTGAGGAGTGAGAGCAGCGCGGGGTGCGGAGTGCGGAGTGCGGAGTGCGGGGCGGCGCCGGACGGGCGGGACCGCGCGGGACCGGGACCGGAAGGCTCAGACGACCATGAAGGCGAGCAACAGCCCCGCCCAGAGCGAGGAGTTCGCGATCATCACGCGGTCCTTGAGCAGCGCGTGCACGGGATTGCCGCCGTCGTTGTCCACGATCACGATCTGGAGATAGCGGAACAGCGCGAACAGCGCGCACGGCGCGGTCAGCAGCGTCCCGGCGGCCAGTCCCGACTCGGAGCGCAGGAAGAGCAGATAGCCGACCATGGTCAGCCCCGCGCAGAGCACCAGCACCAGATCCAGGAACTGCGCCGAGTACCCGGCCAGCGCCGGGCGGTGCCCGGTGCCCGAGACGCCCAGCTCGTGCCGGCGCTTGCCGAGGATCAGGACCAGGCACAGCGTCAGTACGGTGACCACGAGCCAGCCCGCGATCGGGTGGCCGCTCGCCTCGTACCCGCCGAGCAGCCGCAGCACGAACCCGGTGGCGACGATGAAGACGTCCAGCAGCGGGAAGTGCTTGAGCTTCCAGGAGTAGGCGGCGTTCACCGCCAGGTAGAGGGCCAGCGGCCAGACGGCGGCCGAACCGAGTACGACCATGGCCGCCGTCAGCAGCACGGCCAGCGTCACGGCCTCGACCACCGCCGCCCGCACGCTCATCCGGCCGGAGGCCAGCGGGCGGTGGCGCTTGACCGGGTGGCGCCGGTCGCGTTCGACGTCGGAGATGTCGTTGATCACGTACACCAGTGCCGAGGCCAGGATGAACGCCCCGACGGCGAGGAGCACCCGGCCCGCGGCCTCCCACTGCCAGGCCGCTCCCAGCAGTGGCAGCGGCACGACCAGGATGTTCTTGGCCCACTGGCCGGGGCGGACCAGGGCGAGCGGCGCGGGCAGCCGCGACGGTACGGCGGCGGGGCGCTCCCGCTCCCCCGGCGCCGGTTCGCCCCGAGCCGCTTCCCCCAAAGCCGTCTCGCCCAGGGCCGGTTCACCGGGCACGCGTTCACCCGGAGCCCGCTCCCCCATGGTCTGTTCGTCCAGAGCCTGCTTCTCCAGTGCGGTCATGGCCCAGCCCCTCAGAACACTATCTTCGCGGCGGACAGCAGTCCCTGGCTCCACGGGTCCCGGCTGGTGCGGCCCGTCGTGGCGCCCTTGCCACCCTTGCCGCCGCCACCGCCGCCACCACCGGGCGCGGTCTCGTGGCGGGCGGTGCGCCACCAGTCGTACGTGTGCAGGATCGCGTCCTGGTTGGACATGCGCGGGGTGAAGCCCAGGCGCGACTTGGCCTTGTCGATACTGACGTACGAATCGTCCATCAGCTTGTGCAGCAGCCGCCCGTACACCGGCGACAGCCGCGCCTTCTGGAGCCCGCTCAGCAGGAGCAGGGCCGGCTTCGCGGGCAGCGCGATGACCCGCTTCCCGTGGCCCGCCGCGTCGAGGACGGCCTGGAAGTCCTCGCGGAGCGTGCCGAATTCGGCCGCCGCGAGGTTGTAGGTGTCATTGGCGATGTCGTCGGGCGCGGTGAGTACGGTGACGACGCCGTCGACCAGGTCGTCGATGCCGAACATCTGGATCCGGACGTCCCCCTTGCCGAGCACGGGGAAGTTGTGGCCCTCCTCCGCCCACTCGAACAGCATGGAGAACAGGCCCATCCGGCCGGGCCCGACGAACGTCTTGGGCCGCAGGATCGGCACACACATCCCGGCGGCCCGGTGCCGCTCCGCGATCTCCTCGGCGGCGGCCTTGGCGCGGCTGTAGGTGTCGACCGGCTCCCTCGGGTACTCCTCGGGTGTCGGTACGACGCTGGGCAGGCCGTACACGGCGGTGGACGAGATGTGCACCACGCGCGGGGTGTTGGCGGCGCTCGCCGCGGCGAAGACGTTCTCGGTGCCGCCGACGATGATCGAGCGGATCTGCTCGTCGGGGTAGCTGGGCAGCGCGGCGGCGGCGTGCACGAGGACGTCCGCGCCGGCCAGGGCGCGGTCCATCACCGCGCGGTCCCTGATGTCGCCGACCACCTCGACGCCGGGGCCGGGGCGCAGGTCGACGCCGCGGACCTGGTGGCCGTCGGCCAGGAGTCGTTCCGTGAGGCGCGAGCCGAGCATGCCGGAGGCGCCGGTGATCGTGATCACCACTGTGAGCTCACCTTCTGCTTGATGAATCTGGCGACGAGATGGTTGAGGCCCCGGTCGAGGACCGTGCCGAGGGCGTCGACGGCCCGCTCGACGTCGGCGGGTTCCGTGATGAGGGAGGGGCCGAAGATCAGCGGATTGCGGCCGTTGAGGGTGTAGTACGCGTAGATGTCGTGATCCTGGTAAAGGGCGTTGATCACCGCGCAGGTGACGAGCTTGGCCTTGAACTGCGGGTCGCGGGCCATGCCGCCGGGCGCCAGCTTCGCGACCAGGTCGAGGATCTTCGGGCCGCCGTCGACGAACACGCCCCAGAGCGCGCCGGCGCCCGCGACCTTGCCGATGGCGTCCGGATACTCCTTGGCCAGCCGGGCGAGGCCGGGTTCGAGCACGGCCTCGATGGCGCGGGCGCGGGCCGGATAGTCGTCCTCGACGACGATGTTGACCGCCTCCAGGGCGGTGGCGCACTCCTCGCCGAATCCGTAGTACGTGGTGGAGGTCGACTGGAGCAGCGCGTCGCCGAGGTTGTCGTACGCCTTGCGCAGGATCGGCTCGCGGGCGACGAACGCGGAGATGGAGGACTTGCCGCCGCCGAAGGACTTGGAGGTGGTGACGATGTCCGGGATCAGGTCGGGGTAGCGCATGAAGTAGAAGAGGCTGCCGGTCTTGCCCCAGCCGCTGTAGATCTCGTCGAAGATCAGCACGATCTTGTGCTTGGTGCACAGCTCGCGCAGGCCCCGCAGGAACTCCTCGGAGCACCACTGGATGGTGGAGGCGCTGAACGGCTCGATGAGGATCGCGTACACGTCGTCGGGGTGCGCGGCCACGGCCCGGCGCACCGAGTCGAGGTCGCCGTAGCGGAAGGTGTCGATGCCGGGGATGGTCGGGAAGGAGTAGAGGTTCTGGCCGGTCAGGCCCCCGGAGCCGAGCAGTTTGCCGTGGAAGGCGCAGTCGGCGCGCAGCACGGTCTGCCGCTTGCCGTTGTGGTACTTGTACGCGAGCTTGACCGCTCCTTCGACCGCCTCCGCACCGGAGTTGGGCAGGAAGGACATGCTCAGGTCGCCGGGCAGGACTTCGGCGAGGTTGTGGCTCAGCGCGGCGAGGTAGGGCGAGAAGTAGGTCTTGTGGACCTCCATCCGCCGGTCCCGTGCGAAGCGTTCGCGGGCGGCGAGGATACGGGGATGGTTGTGGCCGTGGTTGAGCACGCCCACGCCGCCGGTGAGGTCCAGCACGCGCCGGCCGTCCTTGAGCGTGATGTACGCGCCTTCGGCGTGGTCGACCAGCTCCCGGCCGAAGCCGAAGGACGTCATCAGCGAGACCTGGCTCTTGTTCACGTGCTTGCGGTACAGGTCGTGGACCTGGTCGATGTCGAGGTGTTCCGCGTCGTCAAGGGTGTACACGGGCTTCTCCGATCGGGATCGTCCTGAGCCGGGCCCAGGCGAGGACAACGGCCGAGCTGCCGAGCTCCGCCACCACGCACACGAGGCGGCTGGCGAGCGCGGCGGTGGCGGCGGCGCCACCGGGCAGAACGGTGGCGAGGGCGGCGGTGATGGTCAGTTCGCGAACGCCCCAGCCGTCCGGGACGATCAGCGCGAGGCTGCTGACGACGGTCGCCAGCGCGAAGGCGCCGACGGCGGCGCCCAGTCCGGCCCAGGGCGGGGCGCCCAGGGCGAGCACGAGGAACCACAGATGCAGTCCCGAGGCCAGCCAGGAGGCGACGGCCAGCAGCATGGCCCGGCGGACGGCGCTGTCCGGGGGCGGTTCGACGGTGGTACGCGCCAGCCGGGCCAGGAAGGTGACGGGCCGGGTGACGAG
This sequence comes from Streptomyces sp. NBC_01508, assembly GCF_045040315.1. Classification (NCBI taxonomy): domain Bacteria; kingdom Bacillati; phylum Actinomycetota; class Actinomycetes; order Kitasatosporales; family Streptomycetaceae; genus Streptomyces; species Streptomyces sp. NBC_01508. The sequence continues at coordinate 2,612,116 of NZ_CP109419.1, forward strand.
TGCGGGGCGGGCCACGCAGGCGAGGAAGAAGAGGGCGGGCAGGCCGAGCCACTGCCAGTGGTCGGGCAGCGCGACGGGCGCGGCGAGGAGGCTGACGCCGACTCCGGTGAGGATGGTCAGCCCCAGGCTCAGCAGATAGGCGGAGGTCATCTGCGCGCCGGGGACGCCGGCGATACGGCCGTGCGCGACATGGGTGATGACGCCCCACACCCGCCCCGGTACGTACTTGCTGAGCTGTCCGAGGAAGTAGATCTTGGCCGCGAGCAGTCCCCGGATCTCGTGCCGGCCGGGAATCAGCACCCGCCAGGCGTGCACGGCGAGGACGAGTCCCACGATGTTGGCCGCCACCGAGGCGAGCAGCAGCGGTATCGCCTCCGGCCGGGCGAATTCGCGGGCCGCGTCCACACCGCCGGAGCGCAGCAGCAGGACGAGTCCGACCAGGGCGGCGATGACGACGACGGGCGTGAGGATCTTGCGGATCTTGTCGATCATCGGCCCGACACCGCCCGGTCGGCGGCGGAGCGCCGTCGTCCGAAGGAGCCGCCGCCCAGCGCGCGCAGGGCACCCAGCACCCGTACGGCACCGAGCATGCGTACGGCGCCGAGCGCGGCCCCCGCCAACAGGGCGCCGTGCAGCAGGAGATGGAGTCCGGTGAAGCGGGGGACGAAGCCGGCGCCCCGGTGGCCCGCCACGAAGCGCAGCAGTCCGAAGTTGGCGGCGCAGAACGCGGCGAGGGCGAGCAGGGGCAGTACGGGATACCAGGGGGCGAGGGGCAGGGCGGCGTAGAAGAGCGCGGCTGTCAGGACGGAGACGGGACTGTTGGCGGTGAGGTTCTTCCGGCCGCCGCGGCGCGCGGAGGCCAGCGCGGGCACCAGCAGCAGCGCCCGCCGGAAGGTTTCGGCGAGCAGGGGCCGCAGCCGGTGCTCCTCGTCGTGGTAGGCGACGATCCGGTCCGTGAGCACGATGCGGTAGTGCGGCGCGAGCCGGTCGCTGAACTCCAGGTCCTCGGAGTCCCGCAGCCGCTCGTCGAATCCGCCGAGCCGCTCGAACACCTCGCGCGGGACGGCGGCCTGTGCGAAGAAGGCGGTCTCCACGTCGCCGGCCCCGCGCACCCGCCACCAGTGCGCGTGCAGCACCTTGTAGTGCTCGACCGGCCCGTCGTCGAAGAGCGGGTCGGGTGCGATCACGCCGTGCACGCAGCCGCAGCGCGGGTCGGAGCGCAGGATGTCCAGCGCGTTGGCCACCGAGTCGGGAGTGAGCGCCTCGTCCGAGTCGAGGAAGAACAGCACCTCGCCGGTGGCCGCCGCGATGCCGGCGTTACGGGCCGCGGAGACGCCCTTGTTGCCGTCCGCGCGGATCAGGGCACACGGGTAGCGCCGGGCGATCTCGGGCGTCGCGTCGGTGGAGGCGTCGTCGACCACGATGACCTCGTGGACCGGGGAGGTCTGGGCGTAGACGGAGTCCAGGCAGGCGGCCAGGGTGCGGGCCGAGTTGTAGGCCGGGATGACCACCGAGACGGAAGTTGTCATGCGGACAGTTCACTGGCGGGGCATATTCCCCTCGTATCGCAGCCGTATTCGCCCTCTATCGGGCCGGTATCGAGTCTGTTATCGACCCGTTATCGAAGCCGTATCCGCGGCGTATCGCTCGGGTATCGCTCGGGTATCGCCCCGATATCGCGGGCCGGTTCGGACGGCCGGCTCGGCCGGTCGCAGGCGCCGATCGAGGCCGCCGGGTGGGGAGTTGACGCTCTGCTAGCGTTCGTGCGCGTGATCACCAGACAGCTGTGCGCCCCGGCTCCCGGCCTGCCCGGATGACGGCGGTCACCGACGACCCCACGGCCGGCCAGGACGCCTCGGACGCCTCCGCCGCCGCACGCGGCGCACCGCCGCCGGCCGGGCGGTGGCCCCTGCGCACCCGCGCGCTGGTGGCGGCGACGGCGCTGTGGGCGCTGTTCACCGTGCTCGGATACGCGCTGAGCGGGCGCTGGTGGCTGTGGCTGCTGCCGGACCTGGCGCCGCCGCCGTTCTTCCTCCTCGTACCGGCCGTGCTGCTGCCGCTCACCTGGTGGGCCGTGCCGGTACGGCGGTGGCTGACGGCCGCCCTCGTCCTGCTGCTGGTGCTCGGCGCGCCCCGGGCGGGCGTGAACTGGTCGGCGCTGACGCCGGGCGGCGGGCCGGTGTCCGCACGGGGCGACACGCTGAAGGTGTTCTCCTGGAACACCCTGTACTGGGACTCCTCCGACGACCCCGGGGAGTTCTACCGCTACCTCAAGGCCAAGGACGCCGACGTCTACCTGCTCCAGGAATATCTCGCCTGGGAGGACGACGGCCCCCAGGAGATCGACGAACTGGCCCGTATCCGGGCGGAGTTCCCCGGTTACGAGGTCGAGGTGCTGGGCGAGCTGGTCACCCTCTCCCGCTTCCCGGTCGTCGCCACTCCCCCGGTCGGGCCGAGCCGGGCGCCCGGCTCCGGCGGCCCCTGGCGGGAGGTCTTCGCCCGCGACAAGGTGCTGCGGACCGATGTGGACGTACGGGGCCGTGTGGTGTCGTTCTACAACGCGCACGTCCCGGTGCAGCTCGACATCGAACGCTCCCCGCTGAGCGGCGGCTTCTACCGCACGGTCCGGGAGCGGGACGCCCAACGGCGCGCCCACTTCGCGGCGTTGGAGAAGGACGCGGCGGCCAACACCCATCCCGTGCTGATCTCGGGCGACTTCAACACCACCCCGTCGATGCGCGACATCGGGGGCCTGCGGGACACCTTCCGCGACGCGCTGCCGGCCTCCGGCGATCTCCTGCCCGGCACATGGAACACCGCGGGCCTCGGTCTCTGGCGGCTGGACTGGACCTTCACGGACGACGGGCTGCGGGTGCACCGGTACGCGTTCACCGACCCGGCCGGGCTCTCCGACCACCGCGGCCAGGATCTGCTGGTGTCCCTGGCACCGTAACGGCGGGCGGAGAGCCGGTGACGGGCGGCGAGCCGGTGACGGGCGGGCGTGCGCTCTCGGCCACCCGCCCCGGCATCGGCGGGCGCGTCCGTCAGACGCCCGCATCGTCCAGGCGGCGCCGCTGCGTCTCGTCGAGGGTGACCTCCAGGGCCCCCATCGCCTCCTCCACCTGCGCGACCGAACTGACGCCCACGATCGGCAGGATCTCCGGGCTGCCGTCCAGCAGCCAGGCGAGCACGACCTGGTTGACCGTCGCCCCGGTCTCCTCGGCGACCGCGCGCAGCGCCGCCAGCCGCGGGGCCGTGCCCGGGTGGTCGTACGCGGCCGGGATCTCCACGTCCTCGCGCGTGTAACCGCCCGCCAGCAGCGGGCTGTAGGCCCACAGCCGCAGGTCCGGCACGGTGCGGACGTAGTCGAGCAGTTCGCCCGTGACATGCACGTGCGCCGACGAGGGCAGCGCGAGGTCGAAGCGGGGCTGGAGGTAGGAGTAGCGGTACTGGAAGTGGGTGTACGCGGGTCCGTCACCGGCCAGCACCCTGGCCCGGTCCGCCCGCCACACCGCGTGGTTGCTGACGCCCAGCTCGCCGGCCTTGCCCGAGGTCACCAGGTCGGCGAGGGTTTCGACGGTCTCGGACAGCGGTACCGAACGATCCTCCAAGTGGGTCCAGTACACGTCGATGTGGTCGGTGCCCAGCCTGCGCAGGCTGTCCTCGACGGCGGACCTGATGGCCTTCTCGGAGAGCCCCTCGGCGTTCTCAAGGCCCGTGCCGGGCGCGGCGGGCCGTCCGCCCACCTTGGTGCTGAGGACCATCTCGGAGCGGTTGCCGCGGGCCGCCAGCCAGCGGCCGAGGACCGCTTCGCTCTCGTCGCCGGTGCCGCCCTCGACCCAGAACGCGTAGTTGTTCGCGGTGTCGAGCACCGTACCGCCGGCCTCCGCGAACCGGTCGAGCGCGGCGAAGGAGGTGGCCTCGTCGACGTTGGTACCGAAGCCCAGCGTGCCGAGCGCGATGGTGCGGTGTCGTGCCGTCATGGGGTGGTTCCTCCTGGGAAAACGCTGGTCGCGGTCGGTAATTCGATAGTAGGCAGGGGGTGTTGCCCGCGTCGCCGGGTGACCGCAAACAGGTCCGGACCATTCGCGGAGTTTTTTCCCGGACCAAAATGTGGATCAGGGGGTGACGCACCCCTGGCAGTCCCCTAGATTTCCTGCGCATTGAGCTATTGAGCAGGTGATCCCTGCGTCTTTCAGCAGGTGACCAGTGAAGGGGACGACTCGCCATGCCAGAGCCGGCACCATCGACAACCGCGCGGGGTTCCGCCGGACGCCTCACCCCCAGATCGATCGTCGTCTGGGCGCTCGTCGCCCTGGTGGGCGCGGTCGCCTGGGGTGTCCTCGCGCTGTCGCGCGGTGAGGAGATCTCCGCCGCCTGGATGCTGGCGGCGGCACTCGGTTCGTACGCGATCGCCTACCGCTTCTACTCCAGATTCATCGCCCGGCGGGTACTGAAGGTCGACAAGACGCGGGCCACCCCCGCCGAACGGCTCGACAACGGTGTCGACTTCCACCCCACCGACCGGCGCGTGCTCTTCGGGCACCACTTCGCGGCCGTCGCGGGCGCGGGACCGCTCGTCGGGCCGGTGCTGGCCGCGCAGATGGGCTATCTGCCGGGCACCATCTGGATCGTCGCGGGCGTCATCTTCGCGGGCGCGGTCCAGGACATGGTCACGCTCTTCTTCTCCACACGCAGGGACGGCCGTTCGCTCGGCCAGATCGCCCGCGACGAGATAGGCCCGTTCGGCGGCGCCGCCGCGCTGATCGCGGTCTTCCTCATCATGATCATCCTGCTGGCGGTGCTGGCACTGGTCATCGTCAACGCCCTCGCCGACTCGCCGTGGGGTGTCTTCTCCATCGCGATGACCATCCCGATCGCGCTCTTCATGGGCGTGTACTTGCGGGTGATGCGGCCGGGCAAGGTCAGCGAGGTCTCGCTCATCGGCGTGGCGCTGCTGCTGCTCGCGATCGTGGCCGGCGGCTGGGTCGCGGAGTCCTCGCTCGCCGACACGTTCACGCTGGAGGCCGGCACGCTGGTCATCTGGATGATCGTGTACGGCTTCCTCGCCTCCGTACTGCCGGTCTGGATGCTGCTGGCGCCGCGCGACTACCTGTCGACCTTCATGAAGGTCGGCACGATCGCGCTGCTGGCGGTCGGGGTGGTCGTCGCGATGCCGACGATGAAGATGGACGCGATCACCGAGTTCGCGAGCCGCGGTGACGGTCCGGTCTTCGCCGGTTCGATGTTCCCGTTCGTCTTCATCACCATCGCGTGCGGCGCGCTGTCCGGTTTCCACTCACTGGTCGCGTCGGGCACCACGCCCAAGATGGTGCAGAAGGAAACCCAGATCCGGATGATCGGGTACGGCGCGATGCTCACCGAGTCGTTCGTCGCGATCATGGCGATGATCACGGCGTGCATCATCGACCCGGGCCTGTACTTCGCGGTCAACTCCCCCGCCGGCGTGATCGGCGGCACGGTCGAGTCCGCCTCCGAGGCGGTCGCGAACCTCGGCTTCACGATCTCGCCCGACCAGCTCGCCCAGGCGGCCAAGGACGTCGAGGAGGCGAGCCTGCTCTCCCGTACGGGCGGCGCGCCGACCTTCGCGCTCGGGATGTCGGACATCTTCTCGTCGGTGATCGGCGGCACGGGGATGAAGGCGTTCTGGTACCACTTCGCGATCATGTTCGAGGCGCTGTTCATCCTGACGACGGTGGACGCGGGAACGCGCGTCGGCCGCTTCATGCTCCAGGACATGCTCGGCAACGTGTACAAGCCGATGCGCCAGGTCAGTTGGAAGCCCGGCGTCTGGTTCGCCAGCGCCGTGGTCGTCGGCGCGTGGGGCTACTTCCTCTGGGTCGGCGTGCACGACCCGCTGGGCGGCATCAACCAGCTCTTCCCGCTGTTCGGCATCGCGAACCAGCTCCTGGCGGCGGTGGCCCTCGCGGTCTGTACGACGCTGCTGGTGAAATCCGGGCGGCTCAAATGGGCCTGGGTGACGGGCGTTCCCCTCGCCTGGGACGCGGCGGTCACACTCACCGCGAGCTGGCAGAAGATCTTCTCCGACGACCCGAAGGTCGGCTTCTTCACCCAACGCGACGTCTACCAGGCGGGTATCGACAAGGGCGAGGTGATCCCGCCCGCGAAGACGATGGACGACATGCACACGGTCGTCACCAACTCGACGGTGGACGGCGTCCTTTCGGCGCTCTTCGCGTTCCTGATCATCGTGGTCATCGCCGACGCGGCACGCGTCTGCTACAAGGCGATCCGCCACCCGGAGAGCGTGAAACTGTCGGAGACGCCGTACGTGAAGTCGGAACTGGTCGCGCCGGCGGGCCTGATCCCGACGAAGGAGGAGAAGGCGGAACTGGCGGCGGCGAAGGCGTCCACCGGGGCGGGTCCGTCATGACCCCGGCGGCGAAGGTGCGCCACGCCGTGGGCCGGATCCGTTGGTACGTGCGGGAGTTGACGGGTGAGTCGGCGTACGACCACTACGTGGCCCACACCCGTGCCTGCGACCCGACGGCGGAGCCCGTGACGCGCCGCGCCTTCGAACGCGCCCGGATGGACGCGCGTGAGGCGGACCCGAGGGAAGGGTTCCGCTGCTGCTGAGCGGCCGTGCCAGTACGGCGAAGGGCCGTCGTATCCCGATGGGGGTACGACGGCCCTTCGCCGTGCGCGAGCGGGTGTCAGTGCACCCAGTCCTTCAGCTGCTCGGTCTCCAGCGTGATGCCCACGGGGTCGGGCAGGACGACGCTCTTGCCGAACGGCACGGTGCGGGCGCTCTCGTAGCGCACACCATCCGGCTCGCTGTAGACGGTCACCTCGCAGGAGTCGCGGTCGATCAGCGGATAGACGGGGACACCGGTCTCGGCGTAGGAACGGGGCTTCTCCACCCGGTCGCGTGCGTCGGTGTCGGAGTCGTACGAGGTGACCTCGACGGCCATCAGGACGGGGCCGGGGTCGACCCACTCGCCCTGGCCCGCGAAGGCACCGCTCGGAGCGAGAGCACCGTCCGGCCGGGCGCGGCCCAGGAGATGTCGCTGGACTCTCAGCCCTTGGACTGGATAGAGCCACAGCTCCGGTCTCGACCGCAAACAGCAGCGTACAAGCCACTGCATGATGCATCCGTGCGTGCCGTCCGGGCCCGCCTTGCCGTGCACTTTCCCGTCGATCAGTTCCAGGGGGGCACGTTCGGCCGTGCGGCTCAGAATCCGGTACAACTCGTCGAAGTCGTGGGTCTCCACATGGAGCCGGTCGGTAGTAGCCACGCCGCTGGACCCCCTCACGTCGCCCACAACGGTAGCGACCCCCTCGGACAACGCGCCGCCGTCGCCGTGTCGCACACTGCTGTGATGAACCAGGCGATACGGCCGGCGGCCGACTTCACGATCAGAGCGGCCGAGCCCGCCGAGTACGCGGCGCTCGGGGAGATCACCGCGCGGGCCTATCTGGACGACGGGCTGCTGGACTTCGGGGCGGACGATCCCTATCTGGAGACCCTGCGCGACGTCGCGGGGCGGGCCGCCGGGTCCGACGTGCTCGTGGCCGTCGACGCGGACGGGGTGGTCCTCGGTGGGGTCGCCCACGCCTCCGGCGGGTCCGCGTGGGCCAACATCGCCAGGGAGGGGGAGGCCGAGTTCCGCATGCTGGCGGTCGCGTCATCCGCCCGGGGGCGCGGTGTCGGCGAGGCGTTGGTGCGGGCGTGCGTGGACCGGGCGCGGGGCACCGAGGGGTGCGTGCGGGTGTGTCTGTCCACCCACGAGACAATGCTGGGCGCCCACCGGATCTACGAGCGGCTGGACTTCGTACGGACCCCGGAGCGGGACTGGTCGCCGGTTCCCGCTCTCTCGCCCCTGCTCACGTACAGCCTGGAAATCTAAGGCGTTTCGGGGCCGTTTCAGGGCAAGGCGAAACACCCACGACACAACATGTGGGGGGTGCTTCTCCCAACCGACCCCACATGTATGCTCAAGTCTGCTGTCGCCGCAGGAGAATCCGGTGGAAATCCGGAACTGTCCCGCAACGGTGTGCTGTGGTGCGCTTTGCGCGCCCCGCGAGTCCGAGCACCTGCCGACGGCGCACCCGGTTCGACCGATCCGGGTGCCGAGACGTCCGGGCCTCGCGGTTGGGCCGGTGGACGCCGCACCGCGCGCTGCCCGTTTCCGGGGCGGCGTACGCGGGCGTGCGCTGCCGTGCCCCTCCCTCCGTGGCCCAGAGCCGAGCGAGGGAGAGCACCACGTGACCATCGCGCCAGCCGATCCGGCTTCAGCGATCTCCGAGCGGGAACGGGGTACGGCCGTCGCGGCCGACGGACCCGGTACGGCCCTGCTGCGGGTCCTCATGGACCTCACCGCCGACCTGGCCGACACCGACCCCGGCCGGGTCGCCGCCGCCGCGCTGCGTGGCCGTAACGCCGCCTCCGACGAGGCCGAGTTGCGTGAACTCGCCACCGAGGCCGCCGCCGGGCTCATCTCGGAGGACCCCGCGTACTCCCGTCTCGCCGCCCGCCTGCTCACCCGCACCATCGCGGACGAGGCCGCCGGCCAGGGCGCCGTCTCGTTCTCCTCGTCGGTCGCCGTGGGCCACGCGGAGGGCCTGATCGCCGACCGTACGGCCGCGTTCGTCACCCGCCACGCCGCCCGCCTCGACGCGCTGATCGACCCCGCAGCCGACGACCGCTTCGGCTACTTCGGTCTGCGCACGCTCTTCAGCCGCTATCTGCTCCGGCACCCGATCACCCGCGATGTCATCGAGACGCCGCAGTACTTCATGCTGCGCGTCGCGTCCGGGCTGGCCAAGGACGACTCCCCGGCCGCCGTGGACGAAGTCGCCGCGCTGTACGGCCTGATGAGCCGGCTCGACTACCTCCCCTCCTCCCCCACGCTCTTCAACTCCGGCACCCGGCACCCCCAGATGTCGTCCTGCTATCTGCTGGACTCCCCGCTGGACGAGCTGGACTCCATCTACGACCGCTACCACCAGGTGGCCCGCCTGTCAAAGCACGCGGGCGGGATCGGCCTCTCGTACTCCCGTATCCGCGCCCGCGGTTCACTGATCCGCGGCACGAACGGGCACTCCAACGGCATCGTGCCGTTCCTGCGGACGCTGGACTCCTCGGTCGCCGCCGTCAACCAGGGCGGCCGGCGCAAGGGCGCGGCCTGCGTCTACCTGGAGACCTGGCACGCGGACATCGAGGAGTTCCTGGAGCTGCGCGACAACACGGGCGAGGAGGCGCGCCGTACGCACAATCTCAACCTCGCGCACTGGATCCCCGACGAGTTCATGCGCCGGGTCGACACGGACGGCGACTGGTCGCTGTTCTCCCCCTCCGACGTGCCCGAGCTGGTCGATCTGTGGGGCGACGGCTTCGACACTGCGTACCGCGCGGCCGAGGCGGCGGGCAAGGCCCGCAGGACCATCCCGGCGCGCGAGCTGTACGGCCGCATGATGCGCACCCTCGCGCAGACCGGCAACGGCTGGATGACCTTCAAGGACGCGTCGAACCGTACGGCGAACCAGACCGCCGAGCCCGGCAGCGTCGTGCACTCCTCGAACCTCTGCACCGAGATCCTGGAGGTCACGGACGACGGCGAGACGGCCGTCTGCAACCTCGGCTCGATCAACATCGGCGCGTTCGTGACGGACACGGGCGAGCTGGACTGGGAACGGCTGGACGACAGCGTCCGCACCGCCGTGACCTTCCTCGACCGGGTCGTGGACATCAACTTCTACCCGACCGAGCAGGCCGGCCGCTCCAACGCCAAGTGGCGCCCGGTGGGCCTGGGGATGATGGGCCTCCAGGACGTCTTCTTCAAGAAGGGGCTGCCCTTCGACTCCGCCGAGGCCACCGCGCTCTCCACCCGGATCGCCGAGCGGATCATGCTCGCCGCGTACGAGGCGTCCTGCGACCTCGCCGAGCGCGACGGCCCGCTGCCGGCCTGGTCGCAGACCCGCGCCGCGCGGGGCGTGCTGCACCCGGACCACTACGACGTGACGCTCAACTGGCCCGAGCGGTGGGACGCGTTGCGCGCCCGCGTCGCGAAGACCGGCATGCGCAACTCGCTGCTCCTCGCCATCGCGCCGACGGCCACCATCGCGTCGATCGCCGGGGTGTACGAGTGCATCGAGCCGCAGGTCTCCAACCTCTTCAAGCGCGAGACGCTGTCCGGTGAGTTCCTTCAGGTCAACGCCTATCTGGTGGCGGAGCTGAAGAAGCTGGGCGTGTGGGACGCGCAGTCCCGCGAGGCGCTGCGCGAGTCCAACGGCTCGGTGGCGGGCTTCGGTTGGATCCCGGCCGAGGTGCGCGAGCTGTACCGCACCGCGTGGGAGATCCCGCAGCGCGGCCTGATCGACATGGCGGCGGCGCGCACCCCGTTCCTCGACCAGAGCCAGTCGCTGAACCTGTTCCTTCAGACGCCGACCATCGGGAAGCTCAGCTCGATGTACGCGTACGCCTGGAAGAAGGGCCTGAAGACCACGTACTACCTGCGCTCGCGCCCGGCGACGCGGATCGCCCGCGCGGCGAAGTCGCAGCCGGTGGCCCCGGTCGTACCGCTTCAGACGACGCCGGGCGCCGACACCGACGCCGACGCGATCGCCTGTTCCCTGGAAAACCCCGAGTCCTGCGAGGCCTGCCAGTAATGAGTTCCACCGCCGCCGTTGAAAAGAACCTGCTCGACCCGGGCTTCGAACTGACCCTGCGCCCCATGCGCTACCCGGACTTCTACGAGCGCTACCGCGACGCCATCAAGAACACCTGGACCGTGGAGGAGGTCGACCTCCACTCCGACGTCACCGACCTCGCCAAACTCTCGCCCGGCGAACAGCACATGATCGGCCGGCTGGTCGCGTTCTTCGCGACGGGCGACTCGATCGTCTCGAACAACCTGGTGCTGACGCTCTACAAGCACATCAACTCCCCCGAGGCGCGCCTCTACCTCTCCCGCCAGCTCTTCGAGGAGGCCGTGCACGTCCAGTTCTACTTGACGCTGCTCGACACCTACCTCCCGGACCCGGCGGACCGCGCGGCGGCGTTCGACGCGGTCGAGGAGATCCCGTCGATCCGCGAGAAGGCGCAGTTCTGCTTCAAGTGGATGGACTCTGTCGAGAAGATCGACCGCCTGGAGTCACGCTCGGACCGCCGCCGCTTCCTGCTGAACCTGATCTGCTTCGCGGCCTGCATCGAGGGCCTGTTCTTCTACGGAGCGTTCGCGTACGTCTACTGGTTCCGCTCGCGCGGCCTGCTGCACGGTCTGGCCACCGGCACCAACTGGGTGTTCCGCGACGAGACGATGCACATGAACTTCGCCTTCGAGGTCGTGGACACCGTCCGTAAGGAGGAGCCGGACCTCTTCGACGACGAACTCCAGCAGCAGGTCACCGACATGCTGAGGGAGGCGGTCGAGGCGGAGCTGCAATTCGGCCGCGACCTGTGCGGCGAGGGCCTGCCGGGCATGAACACCGAGTCGATGCGCGAATACCTCCAGTGCGTCGCGGACCAGCGCCTCCAGCGCCTGGGCTTCGCGCCGGTGTACGGCTCCGAGAACCCGTTCTCGTTCATGGAACTGCAGGGCGTCCAGGAACTGACGAACTTCTTCGAGCGCCGCCCGTCGGCGTACCAGGTGGCGGTGGAGGGAACGGTCGGCTTCGACGACGACTTCTAGGGCGTGTTGCGAAAGTAGCGCCGTCCGCCCGAAGGGCGGGGCCGACGGCGTCCGGCGCGTGCGATCGCAAGGCGGAGGATCGTTCTCGTACTGGACGTACTTGGATGATTCCGACAACGCGGCGAGTGCGCGTGCCAGGCGTCGTCGGCCAGGCGGGACTTTCGCAACATGCCCTAGGGCGTGTCGCGAAAGTGGCGCCGTCCGCCCGAAGGGCGGGGCCGACGGCGTCCGGCGCGTGCGATCGCAAGGCGGTGGATCGGCGTTGTGGATGGCCCGGCCGTACTTGGACGGGCGAACGGGATGAAGCGCGCGACGAGTTCCGGATCGCCCAGGAACTCGTTCTCTCCGTAGCGGTCCAGGAAGAAGCCACCGGAGTAGTAGCCGTCGAGGCCGTCCTCGAACTCCTTGAGGAGGTTCAGCTCAGGAACGGGTGAGTACGACACGGCGGCCCTCCAAGCACGATCTGACGTGCTCGGCACGCTACCCGCCGGGTCTGACACCCGGCCCCGCCCCGCGACCGAGGCAGCGTCCCGGCGAGCTGGCCGAGCGCCTGCCCGCGCGCCCGGCCGGCCGTTCATGACGAGCTCGTCCTGAATGAACTCGGTATGCGCTGAAACTCATGTGTGTTGAGCGCGTCGATGTAGCGCTGGAAGAACTCGCGCAGGTCGGTGCCGGACATGATGGCCTTTCAGTCGTTCCCGGATCGGGTTGTGCACTCGGATGGCGATGACGTGCGATGTCCGTCCGTCATCTCGCCGTGGCAGAACCCGCCTTGTCGCGCTGCGGGATGCCGCCCGGGGGTCAGATCTGGTTCTCGCCGCCGTCGACGTACAGGTTGGCTCCGAGGATGAAGCGGCTCTGTTCGGATGCGAGGAAGGCCACCACGTCGGCGACGTCGGCCGGGTCTCCGATCCGGCCCAGTGGGACATTCGCCGCGAACTGGGACTTGGAGTGGGGTGCGCCTCCGGCGGCCAGGACGTCGAGCCCGGGCGTGTCGATGGTGCCCGGGGAGATCGCGTTGACCCGGATTCCGCGGCCCTTCAGCTCGTTGGCCCAGGTCCGGGCGAAGGAGCGTATCGCCGCCTTGGAGGCCGCGTACGTGCCGAACGCCGCGACACCGTCATCGGCGCGCACCGAGGAGTTCAGGATCACCGACGCGCCCTCGTTGAGCAGCGGCAGCGCCTTCTGCACGGTGAACAGGGTGCCCCGGACGTTGACGCCGAAGGTCTCGTCGAAGTGCTCCTCGGTGACCTGCTCCAGCGTCGCGAACGACGCGGCGGCGGCGTTGGCGAACAGCACGTCCAGGCCCCGGCCCCGGGCGCGGACCGTGTCGTAGAGCCGGTCCAGGTCGGCCAGGTCGGAGATGTCGCCCACCACTGCCGTGGCCGCCGCCGGGCCGATGGTCTCGACGGCCGCGTCCAGCACGCTCTCGCGCCGGCCGGTAATGAACACGTGCGCGCCCTCGGCCGCCAGCCGTACGGCGGTGGCCAGGCCGATCCCGGTGCCGCCGCCGGTGACGACGGCGGTCCTGCCCTCGAACTGTCCCATGATCATGACCTCCAACAAGTTCGGTACCGATCGATACTGAATTAAGACCGTAGCACCTTACGAACCGATCGGTACAGAAGAGGTACGATCGATCGCATGGAGATCGATCGCATGGAGACGGGACACAAGGCGCCGATCGGCCGGCCGCGGGGCTTCGACGCCGACGCGGCCCTCGAACAGGCCATGCGGGTCTTCTGGGAACAGGGCTACGAAGGCGCCAGCCTCACCGACCTGACCAGCGCCATGGGCATCACCCGCACCAGCATGTACGCGGCTTTCGGCAACAAGCAGGAACTGTTCCGCAAGTCCCTGGAACGCTACGGGGAAGGCCCCGCCTCCTACGGAGCCCGAGCCCTTCGGGAGCCGACCGCCCGGCAGGTGGCCGCCGCGATCCTCAACGGCTCGGTCCGCGCCACCACCCGCCCCGGCTCCCCCGCCGGGTGCCTCGGCGTCCAGGGATCCCTCGCCGCCGGCGAACCGGGAAGCAGCGCCCGCGACATGCTCACCGCCTGGCGTGAAGAGCACATCGCGGTACTCCGCGACCGGTTCCGACAAGCCGCCGACGAAGGCGACCTGCCCCCCGGCGCCGACCCCCAGCTACTCGCCCGCTACGTCATGACCGTGGCCAACGGCATCGCCGTCCAGGCCGCCGGCGGGGCCACCCGCGACGACCTCCAACTGGTCGCCGACATGGCCATGCAGAGCTGGCCACCCACTTGACGTCCCCGGACCAGCCGGGCGGCCGAGCCGGGGCGCCTTGGCTCAGCCCCGCGCGTCCATCAGGGCGGTGACGTAGGCGTCCAGCCGCTCCTCCACGGCCCGCGTCGTCAGCTCCGTCCTCCCCGCCTCCCGCCATGGCCGCGCCACCAACCGCACTTCTTCCGAGAACGCCAGCGCGTCCCGCACCCGCCAGTACAGCCGCTCGCTCGCGGTCGCGGCCAGCACCCCGCCGGCCTCCTCGTACGCCTCGGCGAACCGCCGGCCCCACGCCGGGCCGTGCAGCAGCACGAGATTGGTGGAGCAGTGCGCCACATCGAGGTCCGCCGGTCCCCAGGAGGTCTGCACCCAGTCGACGACCCCGGTGATCCGGGGACCTGCCGGGCCTGGGGGCGGCACGTCGAACAGCACGTTGCCGGGGTGGAAGTCCCGGTGCAGGAACCGCCCCTCGTAGGGCGGCGCCGGCTTGCGGATCATGTCGATCGCCGCGGCCCAGGCCACCACGTCGGCGCCCTTCGGAGTGACGACGGTGTCGGCGGTCGTCAACGCCACGTACTCGCGAGGCCGCCCGGCGGGTCGCAACGCGTGGATCGCCACCAGTTGACGGGCCAGCAGAGGGACGCGCGCCTCCAATCCCCCGTCGTCGAGGACCGTCCGGCCCGCCAGATGTGTCATGAGGAGCGACGGATACTCGCAGTGCGCGGCGGTCGGATCGACCGCGACCAGTCCAGGAGCCGCCACGCCCGCCCCCGCGAGCAAGGGCAGGACGCCCGCCTCCGTGTTCAGCAGATCCTCGGCCTGCTCCACGAACAACGGGTTCACGAAGGTCCGCAGCACCAGGTCACGGACGCCTCCGTCCCGCGTGCCGATGGTCAGCCGCCGCATCTCGGCGGTAATACCGCCGTGCAGCGCCTCGGTTCCGACGATCCGCTCGCCGGCCTCCAGGTGCCGGCTCACCCAGGCCAGCGTCAACGGCCGGACAATTGGCGCCTCATCGTGATTGGTCACCGTGCCACCCCACCATCCGGACGACAGCACGCGCAAAGGCCTTTCGACGGAAGGCGTCGCGACCGCGGCAGCATTGCCCCATGACTCACCACCCGATGCCCGCCGGCGATGGCCTTCAACTGCGCGAGTGGACCGAGGCGGACGTCCCCGCCCTGTCCGCGCTCTTCGACGAGCCCGAGATGGCCCGCTGGACGCCGCTCCGGACGCCGTTCGACGAGCCCGCGGCCCGCGAGTACGTCGCCCGCGCCCACGAACGCCGGGCGACGGGCCGCGCGCTCCAACTCGCCATCACCACGGACGGGCACACGCCCATGGGCGAAGTGCTGCTGTTCGCGGCGGCGGAGGACGGCTCCGAGGTCGAACTCGCCTACGGCATCGCCGCCCCGTACCGCCGCCAGGGCCTGGCCGCCCGAGCCGTACGCCTGATGCTCACCCACGCCTTCCGCGACCCGGCGGCCCGGCGCGCGGTACTCCGGATAGAACCGGCCAACGCGGCGAGCGAGGCGGTGGCACGCGGGACGGGCTTCCAACTCACCGACGAACCGCCGGTCGTCCGCGAGAGCGACGGCCGGAGCGTGCGGCTGCGAACCTGGGAGCTGCGCCGCGAGGAGTGGGCGGCGGGCTGACTCGTACAGGCACGACTTGTACGGGTCGCGGTCCGTGACCGGGGCGTGGCGGCCCGCGTTGGATGGTGAACTGCATTCGCGCATAGGTCGGTGCCCGGTCGGCGAGCGGTTCCCGCGGTGCGTCCGGGCGCTCCGCGTGCCGCAACTGGCGGTCGATGGCGCGGTCCTTGAGGTGACCGATGAGTCCGGGAAGAGCGAGAAGCACGAAAAGAGCCAGTACGACGAGGTATTCGCTGATTGCGTTCATGTCTCTACTGTCGTCGTTCCGCAGAACACAGGGCAGTGGCAGGACTGTCATGAACCATCGAATTACTGCCACACTGCTGCCATGCTGAAAAACGTGGCGGTCGCCCTTCTCGACGGAGCACATCCCTTCGAACTCGGCGTGCTGTGCGAGGTGTTCGGCCTCGACCGCAGCGCGCAGGGCCTGCCCGTCTACGACTTCGCCGTGGTCTCGGCCGAGGGCTCCGTCCTGCGTACGCACGCCGGATTCACCATCTCCGACCTGCACGGTCCGGAACGGCTGGAGGAGGCCGATCTGATATGCCTGCCGGCCGGGGACGCGTACATCGTCCGGGAGTACCCGCCGGAGCTGCTGGACGCGCTGCGCCGGGCCGTGGACCGGGGCGCGCGGGTACTCAGCGTCTGCTCGGGCGTGTTCGTCCTCGGCGCCGCCGGGCTGCTCGACGGACGCCGCTGCGCCACCCACTGGATGCACTCGGCCAGTCTCGCGGAGGCGTACCCGCTGGCCGACGTACAACCCGACGTGCTGTACGTCGAGGACGGCCCGGTGGTCACCTCCGCCGGTACGGCCGCGGGCATCGACGCCTGCCTCCATGTCGTACGCCAGGAGCACGGCCCCGAGGTCGCCAACACGATCGCCCGCCGCATGGTGGTGCCGCCGCACCGCGACGGCGGGCAGGCGCAGTTCATCGAGCGCCCGCTGCCCACGCGGTGCGACACGGTGGGCGGGGTGCTCGCCTGGATGGAGCGGCATCTGGACCGGGAGCTGACCGTCGAACAGCTCGCGGAGCGCGCCCGCATGTCGCCCCGCACCTTCGCGCGGCGTTTCCAGCAGGAGACGGGGACCACCCCGTACCGCTGGCTGCTGCGCCAACGCGTGCTGGTGGCTCAGGAGTTGCTGGAGGGGACGGACGAGACGGTGGACGCGATCGCCGGCCGGTCGGGCTTCGGGAACGCGGCGGGGCTGCGGCACCACTTCCTGCGTACGCTCGGGACGACCCCGAACGTCTACCGGCGCACGTTCAGGGGCCCCACGCGCATCGCGTGAGGCCCCGGTCGTACACAGCGTCGGAGCGTCAGATGCCGCAGGTCGGCGCCGACCAGTAGCGGCCCGAGCGGTGGTCGACGTGCGCGTGGTCGTTGTGTCCGGGGTAACCCGGGCCGAGGATCCCGTTGAAGCCGTGGTTCCGGGCGTTCTGGGCCAGGCCGCACAGCGTGTGCGGTCCGGCGCCGATGTCGGCGGCGTCACCGTAGAGGTGGCGGCTGCCGCTGGCCCCGCCGACCGCCGCGTTGCACGCATGCGAGCGGAATCCGCTGGTGACGCGGAGCGGCTGGTCACCCATCGCGTGCCGCATCGCCTCCAGCTTCCACATGGTGCGCAGGGCGTTGGACTTGGCGGTCGCCGCGCTCACCGCGCCGCCCGACCAGTCGGAGTTGCAGGTGTTGAGTTCGGCGTAGGTGAAGTGGATCGGTGTGCAGTCGTTGTCCTGGAGTTCGTAGATCTTGTTGAAGGTGGCGGGGCCCGCGACGCCGTCGGCGGCCAGCCCGTAGGCGGACTGGAAGCGCTTGACCGCGGCGGCGGTCGCCGGTCCGTAGGCGCCGTCGATGCCGAGTACGGCGCCGTTGCCGGCGTGGCCGGCCACCCGGATCTGGAGCTGGGTCACGGCGGCGCCGCTGGACCCCTGGGAGAGGGTCCCGGACCAGGTGTAGCAGCCGTCGGCCTGCGCGGTGCCGGCGGTGACCACCGCACCCGCCCAGGCAAACGACAGGGTCATGACAAGACTGAGCAGGAGTCGTGCGGTACGTCGGAGCATCGGGTCTCCAGATTCGAGTCGAGAGGTACGGCGAGTCGAGAGGTACGGCCAGGGTGTGGCCAAGATGTACGCCAGAGAGTGGCGTAAGGGTCGACGCGCGTCAACCCGTCCTCGACCAGGGCCACTTGCCGAAGCCAATGACGACGGACGCGGCCCCGCTCCCGGAGATCCGGAACGGGGCCACAGACGGTCACGAAGCGACGGGACTCAGGCGTTCGGCACGGTCTCGTAGCGCGGCGTGCCCTCTTCCATCTGTCGCAGCGCGTCCTTGCGGTCACGCTTCGAGAGGCGGTCGATGTACAGATACCCGTACAGATGGTCCGTCTCGTGCTGGAGGCAGCGCGCGAAGTAGCCCGTGCCGCGCACCTTGATCGGCTTGCCCTGGACGTCCTGACCCCGCACCACCGCGTAGTCGGGCCGCGCCAGCTCCGCGTACGCCGTCGGGACGGACAGGCAGCCCTCGTTGCCGTCCTCCAGATTGCGCTCCTCGGGCGGCAGTTCGTCCAGCACCGGGTTGCACACGACGCCCACGTGCCGTACGCCGTCGTCGTCCGGGCAGTCGTAGACGAAGACCTTCAGGTCCACACCGATCTGGTTGGCGGCCAGGCCCACGCCCTCCGCCGTCCGCTGGCTCGCGAACATGTCGTCCACGAGCGAGGCGAGCGTGTCGTCGAACTCGGTGACATCCGCGCACTCCTTGTGCAGGACCGGATTGCCGACGACGGTCACCGGCCGGGACGTGCCACGCTCGCGGTACGCCAGCTCACGCGCCTCCGCGTCCCGCGTGTCGACCACGAACCCCTCGTCGTCCACGATCCCCTCGCCACCCGCGGTCCCCTCGCCGCCCGCGACGAACCCGTCCCCCCGCTCCGCCCCGGAGGCCCCGCCCTCGGTCTTCTGGTCCGTCTCCTGCTGCGCCATGTCCGCAGTACGCCTTCCTCGGTACCCGCTGCTGCCTGTACACCGCTGCCTGCGCGATGTGCCCGTACAGCCTACGGCCCGCAGGGGCGCCGTCCGCCGCGCTGCCCGAGATACCCCCTACCGGGGGAGGCCGTCAGCAGACCTCTTCGAGGTCCCGCCACTCGCGCGTGTCCGGACTGTCGGCGACCCAGCCGTCGAGCAGCCCGCGGACCAGTCCGGGCGGCGCGGCTATCCCGCACTCGCGCTCGGGCACCCACAGCTCGCCCTCCGTGCGGTGCCCGAGCGGCCCCGGATGTCCCGGCTCGCTGTGGTCGTGCGGGTCCAGATGCTCGCCGTCGCCCTCGGCACTCGGCATCCGGCTCTCCGAGCAGGCCCGGCAGAGCAGTCGTACGGAGGACGACCAGTCCTCGGCGGCGAAGCCCGCGTCGGCCGCCAGCCGCTCCAGGGCGTCCCGGTCGGACTCGGTCGCCGCTTCCAGCAGCACCACCCAGGTCGGCACGGGCGACGGGGCCCACAGCTCGATCTCGTCGAAGACCGGGAAGGCCCGCGCGGAGCCGTTCGACCCCGCGGCGGTCGTCCGCTCGCCGTTCGGCACGCCGTCGTGCAGGACGACCTCGCCCCAGCGGCGGCCCGACGACGGCAGCGGGATGGACAGGATCTCGATCCTGGCCGGGTCGAGCCGGCGGCCCCAGACGACCTCCGCCTCGCCCTCGGGCGAGAGCCGGACGGCCGCGCTGCCCAGCTCCATGCCGACCGGCTCACCGGTCGCGGCGGCCGTGTACTGATTGCCGGGCACCTTCAGGCCGTACGCCTGCCAGGCCCGCCGGGCCAGCGGCCAGTCCTGGAGGGCGGTGGCCGCGATCCCGACGTTCCACCAGTCGGGTGCCCCGGCCTCCTTGTCGAGCAGCGCGACGGCCCGCAGCCCGGCGGCCCGCGCCTGCTCCCAGTCGTGCCGGAACTTGTGCAGCAGCGCCAGGTTGAACCAGGACTCGGAGAGCCAGGGCTCCAGATCCGCCGCGCGAGTGAGCAGCGCGCCCGCGTCCTCGTACCGTCCGTCACCGATCAGCGTGAACGCGCGGTCGGTGGCCTGCCGCCACGAGGCGGAGGGCCGATGCCGTACCTTCCCGAAGATCTTCACGATTCCCGCCTGCCGGTCGCTCGGGTCTGTGCCCCCGTACACCCTCTTGGACTCCTCTTCGCATCCAACCATGCCCGGTCGGACGCTCGCTCCTTACCCATGGGTTACCCAGCCCGACCAGGGGTCAGACCACCACGTGACAGGACGCGCGCCAGGGATTCCACCACCTCGGGCTGGTAGTCGTGGCCGGTGCCCAGACGCAGCCGCTCCAGGGCGCTGAGCGGTCCCGTCGCCCCTCCCCCGCCGCCCGCGCCCGCCCCGGCGAGATCGTCGTACGCGTTGACGGCGCGGACGATCCGGGCCGACAGGGGCTGTTCGCGGTACGGATCGGCCTGCCGCTCCACGACGACGGCGACCGCCGACGGGACCCCGGTCCGGCGTACGACGGCCCCGCCGAGCAGCGCGATCCGCCGCTGCTCGGTGACCGGCAGCAGGGCGGTCGCGCCGGCAGGTACGGGGTCGACGAGCGACAGCTGGCCGATGTCGTGCATCAGCGCCGCGTATTCGAGGACGGTCAGCTCCGCCCCGGAGAGCCCCAGCTCGCGGCCGACCGCGCGGCTCAGCTCGGCGACCCGGTGGGCGTGGCCGTGGCGGGTGTATCCGGCGATCTCGGTGGCGCGGGCGAGCGAGGCGATGGTCTGCCCGTAGGTCGTACGGACCGCCGCGTACCGCCGGAACGACAGCTGCGTCAGCAGCAGCGGCACACAGAGGACGGGCAGCGCCCACAGCCCGGCGACGGCGACGCCGAGCGCCATCACCGCGCCGGTCGCGCAGACGGCCGATCCGATGCCGATCAGGGCGCGCAGTTCGTCACGCAGGAGCGGGCCGTACGGATGGCGGGTACGGGCGCGCAGCATCAGCGCGGCGAGGACCGCGTCGCACAGGGCGGTCAGGATCAGTAGGAGGAGGAGCAGAAGGGCGTAGTACGGGCCCTCGCCGACGCATCTGCCCAACTCGCCGGAGGCCACCAGCGGTTGGAAGCAGACGGCGGCGAAGCCGACGGTGAGCACGCGGCGTGCCACGTGGTCGAGCGCCGGACCGTGGCCGCGGGCGACATGCGGGACGGCTCCGACGAGGACCGCCGCGACGACGACGGCGACGGTCTGCAGGACACCGTGCTCGGCCGGGCGGCCCGCGCTCTGACCGAGCAGGGCGTAGGCGAGGGCCCCGGCGGCGGCGAGGGGCGCGGGCTCGCGCTCGCCCGGGAGGGCACCCCATCGGACGAGTTCGCCGACGGTGATGAGAACGCCGAAGGCGAGGGCGTTGCGGGGCTCGACGACCCCGCGCCAGACGGTCCCCACGAGCCCGAGCCCGGTGAGCACGAGCGCGGCGCCGTAGACGGCGAGGAGGACGCGGGAGGGGCGGGGCGGCGGGGCGTACGGGGCGTTCACGGGCGCCCGCCCGAGGTGCGGGGGCGTGCGGCGCCACCGCGAGCGGGAGGGCGGTCGGGGGCCGGGCCGGGGACGCTGGGAGCGTACAACCGGCCGTGGACGACACCGCCCCCAGCGGCAGGGGACGACGGGGCCGCCCGGTGGCTGGGGCCTGGCCCTGTTCGGAACGTCCCGCCCGGGCCGCGCCACCCGGCACACACCCTCGCCTCCATGGCCCTGCGAGCACGGGAGGTGCGCCCTGTGTGGTCGGAGCCGCCCCAGCACGGCCGGGCCGTCCACAACGCCGGTCCACCGCCCGGCGACCGCCCGCGCCGACGAGTGATCAGCCGCTCGGTCGCGGGCGCGGGCCTCGCCCTTCGGGCGGACGGCGCCACTTCCCGGACACGTCCCGGCCCGTCCGGCGCCTGAGGGCGGGTGTGAGCGCTCGGGCACGAGCCGGGGCCGCCGCCCGGCGGGCGGGTGCGCGGGGCGGTCACCCGGCACCGTCCGGGGCGGTGGGGCCGCCGGGGGGCGGGGTGGTGCGCGGGGCGTCCGGCCGGCGTGCTGGCGGGACGTTTTTTCGCGCGGCGGCGGCGTCGCTCGCAGGCGCCGGGAGCGGCGCCCCGGCGGCCACGGCGGGCGTCTCCCGCGACGGGTCCCGCGACGGGTCCCGTGATGGATCCGGCGACGGATCCCGTGACGGGTCCGGCGACGGCTGCGGTACGGCCGGCCCGGCCGCTGCGTCCCGCGTCTGAGCCGCCCCGGCCTCCGTGGCGGCCCCCGCCTCGTCCGACGTGACCGCCGTCTGCCAGCCGTACCGGTCCAGCGCCCGTACGAGCGCCCGCACCATCCGGGGGTCGAACTGGGTGCCCGCGCACCGCCGCAGCTCCGCCACCGCCGTCGGCACGGGCCGCGCCCGTCGGTAGGACCGGGTGGAGGTCATCGCGTCGAAGGCGTCCGCGACGGCGACGACCCGAGCGAACTCGGGGATCTCGGCCCCCGCCAGGCCGTACGGATAGCCGCTGCCGTCGAGCCGTTCGTGGTGGTGCAGGATCGCCAGCCGGGCCTCTCCGAGGAAGTCGATGCCACGGACGATCTCGTGGCCGTACTCGGGGTGCAGCTCGATGACGCGCCGCTCCTCCGGGGTGAGCGGCCCGTCCTTGCGCAGTACGCGCGTGGGGACGCCGAGCTTGCCCACGTCGTGCAGGATTCCGGCGAACCGGAGGACTTCCAGCCGCTCGTCGGCCATCCCCAGCTCCCCGGCGATCATCGCCGACGCCCGCCCGACGCGTTCGCTGTGGCCGCGTGTGTACTGGTCCTTGAGGTCGACGGCGTGCACGAGCGCCCTGATGGTCGCCTGGTGGGCGGCCCGCTCGCGGTGGTACTGCGCGAAGACCCAGCAGGAGATGTACATGGGCAGCAGCACGAAGAGCGCGGAGAGCGGGCCGTACGGGCTGCGCCACAGCACGGCCATCATCCGCCCGGCCAGCGCGTGCGCGCCGTACGGCGCGAGCGAGCGCGGCAGCAGGCCGCGCCAGGCGGTGCGCACGGGCCGCCGTTCGGCGGTGACGAAGATGCCGCCGTCGAGCGCGCTCAGGACCAGGCAGAAGGCGAGCGCCCCGGCCCCGGCGGGCAGCAGGGCGTACGGAAAGTCGGGGACTCCGGGGGTGGCGTGGCCGGGATGCGCGGTGCCGCCCAGCGCGGCCGGTCCGCCGAGGAGCCGGTGGGCCTGCGCGGCGGCCCAGGTGGCGAGGGCGAGTTGGGCCGCGCGCCACACCCGGCGGACCCCGGCCGGCCGCCGCGCGACCTGGCCGGCCAGCGCGCCGGGGACGGCCACGAGCGCCGCCGCGGCGGGCGGCAGCAGGAACGCGGCGGTGAGCAGCACGGGGAAGAACGATCCGGCGGCGACGGGCACCGAGCCGCGCACCGACCTCCCGAGTAAGCGGCAGCGGGCGGGCGTCTCGCAGAGCGCGTACAGCGCGCCGAGCAGCAGGACGGCGGGCCAGAGGCTGTCCGGCCCCGCCACGGCCCCCGGCCCGGTGCGCGACCCGGGCGGCGTGAGTCCGGGCGGCACGAGTCCGGGCAGCGCGAACGCGGGGAGCACGCACACGAGGGCGCCCAGCACGGCGCAGCCGATATACGCGCGTGCCGCGCCCGGGATGGTGTTCGCCCCGCTCCTCACCGCGCACTCGCCCCCTTGGCACCGGCCCGAAACAAAGGGCCAGGCTAGCCAGTTGGGCACCGGCCCACCGGCTGACGGCGGCGATTAGCACCATCGGGTGATACATGCCAAAACGCACGCGGGGCGCGCCGCGATGTGCGGCGCGCCCCGTAGGCGTGTGACTGCTTGCGGCTGCCGACTACTCGTTGGCGGTGGCCGCCCGGTCCGTGTCGATGTCCGTCACGTCCCGCTCGGGCACGGTGTGCCCGGCCCGGATGAGGTCGATCCGTCCCATGACCTTGGCCCGCAGATCGGTCGGTACGTCGTCATGTCCGCAGCACCGCTTGACCAGCTTCTTCACGGCCTGTTCGAGCCCGTACTTCTCCAGACACGGCGAGCACTCGTCGAAGTGCTCCTCGAACTTGGTGCAGTCCTTGTCCGGCATCTCCCGGTCGAGGTACTCGTAGAGATGGTCGAGAACTTCGGTGCAATCCGTCTCGTGCGGCTCTCCGCAACTCATGAGCCCGAGCCTTTCCGATCGTCCGACGACTTTCCGACGCCGGCCGGGGCAAGCCCGCGCTCGCGGGCGTAGTCCTCAAGCATGCCGCGCAGTTGACGCCGGCCACGGTGCAGTCGCGACATCACCGTACCGATAGGTGTCCCCATGATGTCCGCGATCTCCTTGTACGCAAAGCCCTCTACGTCGGCGAGATACACGGCGATGCGGAACTCCTCGGGAATCGCCTGGAGCGCTTCCTTCACGTCGGAGTCGGGAAGGTGGTCGAGCGCCTGGGACTCGGCGGAGCGCAGACCTGTCGACATGTGCGACTCGGCGCGCGCCAGCTGCCAGTCCTCGATCTCCTCGGCGGCGCTGCGCTGGGGCTCACGCTGCTTCTTGCGGTACGAGTTGATGAAGGTGTTGGTGAGGATGCGGTACATCCACGCCTTGAGGTTGGTGCCCTCACGGAATTGGTGGAAGGAGCCGTACGCCTTGGCGTAGGTCTCCTGCACGAGATCCTCGGCGTCGGCCGGATTGCGCGTCATGCGCAGCGCGGCCGAATACATCTGGTCGAGATAGCCGAGTGCGTCGCGCTCGAAACGGGCGTTGCGCTCGGCGGCGGACTCTTCCTTGTGGCCGTCGTCGGTCCCTGTGTCGGTCCCAGTGACCGGACCCACCTCCTCCAACGCTGCGGCAGGCCCGAAGGCGGACCCACTCGAATCGGAGAATAGTCGACCCTGTGCCGGGGTGGGCTTCGGTGCCGTCCCGGCCGGCGGCCGGACAGGCGCGGTCCTGGGTGCGGAGAGCACCGTCCACTCCACTTCGGTGGCGTGCGACCGGGCGGGGCAGATGGTCGAACCCATGCGACGGACTCCCTTTCCAGGATCTGTGTACCGATATCTCGCACAACAGCCGTCACCCGCGACGCATTCCCGGGCGCCCGGCCACGCTCCGTCAGCGGGCCGACTGTGACCGGATCCACTTCCCGACGCCGTCGGTGAGGACGGTCAGGGCCTCGTCCTGGGTGAGCGTGGCCCGCTTGGGGATCGCGAAGGAGTGGTCGCCGTACGGCACCTCAAGCAGCTCGTAACCGCCCTCGGACGAGGCCTCGGACAGCGCGTCGGACGAAGACCCGGACGAAGACTCGGACGACGCGTCGGGGAACTCGGCGGGCTTCCCGAAGGGGTCGTTGCCGCCCTGGACGACGAGCGTCGGCACTCCGGCCCCGAGCAGTTCGTCGGCGCGGGTCTTCTCCGGCCGGCCCGGCGGGTGCAGCGGGAAGCTCAGTGCCAGTACGGCGTGGGCGCCCAGCTCACGCGCGGTACGGCAGGCGACCCGCGCCCCGGCGCTGCGCCCGCCCGCGACGACGGGCAGCCCGCGCTTCGCCAGCGTCGGCCACAGGGTCCGCCAGCCGGTGTCGAGGGTCTTCGGCGCGGGTGCCAGCTTCTTCCCGGCCACCCGCCACGGCTGCTCGACCAGGGCCACGGTCACCCCGAGCGCGGGCAGCGCCGCGGCGAGCGCCTGGAGGTCGCGCGCCTCGATGCCGCCGCCCGCGCCGTGGCCGAGGGCCAGGACGAGGCGCGCGGCCACGCCCTTCTTGGGAGGGTGCCAGGTGATGCGGGCGTCGCCCGCGGGGGTGTCGACGATCTCGCTCTGCACGCTCCGCATGTCACCAGGATCACATCGGGGGGCGGGATCACCGCGAATCCCCCGCCTCAAAAGAGGGTGCTCTCCTCGGGCGCGGCCAGCTCCTCCAGCAGCTCCGGGCCGTTGTTCCGTACGTTGCTGACGGCCGTCGGCACCGGATAGGCCCGCATCAGCCCCTCCGGGGGCGGCGCCAGCAGCTCGCGCAGTTCGTCCGGGTCCGTACGGGCCGGATCCAGCCAGGCGTCCCACCGGTCGGGCGTCAGCATCAGCGGCATCCGGGGATGGATCTCGGCGAGCGATGCCGGGCCGTCGGCCGGGGCCACCCCGAGCGGGCCGGTCTCCGCCTCGGTGGTGATGACCGAGCAGGTCACCCACCAGGCGTTCGGATGGTCGTCGGGCAGGGTCTTGTCGCGCCAGAACTCGTACAGACCGGCCATGGCCATGACCGACCCGTCGGCCGGGGTGACGAAGTACGGCTGCTTACGGGGCCGCTTCTTCTTGCCCTGCTCCTCCAGCTGCCGCTCGTCGGGGGCGGTGACCCACTCGTAGTAGCCGTCGGCCGGTATGAGGCAGCGCCGGGAGGCGAACGGGCGCCGGAAGGAGGGCTTCTCGTGCACCGTCTCGGCACGTGCGTTGATCATCCGGGCGCCGCCCTCGGGCGTCTTGGACCAGGACGGCACGAGCCCCCACTTGAGCGTGCGGAGCTGCCGTACGGGGGCGGGATCGTCGGCGCCCTTCACCGGGCGCTCCAGGACCGCGTACACCTGTTTGGTGGGCGCCACGTTCCAGTCGGGCGCGAGCGTCTCCTCCGGCTCCCACTTCTCGACCTCGAAGAGCCCGACGAGATCCTCCGGCCTCCGGCTCGCCGCGTACCGACCGCACATGTTCAACCACCCCTCGCCGACCCGACGCACCCGCGCCAGGTCACGCTACCGACACCGGTCCAACACTCGCAGAGTGCCGGTGTATGCCGGGAGGCGGGCCGGAGGCCGGGCCGGCCGTTGCGGCCGACAGCCCTGTCGGGGCCGGGGCGGCCCGCCCCGGCCCCGACAGGGGCAACCGTCGGCTTCGACCCCGCTTCGGTCAGCGGATGTTGACGTCGATGCAGGCGTAGAAGGCGTTCGCGGTGTCGTAGACGTTCCAGACGGCCAGGACCTTCTGGTTGCCGCGGATGCTGCCGAAGTTGACGTTGTGGCTCACGTTCGCGCCGGGCTGCGCACCGCCGTCGTTGAACTCTGCGACCTTGGTGCCACCGACGAAGTACTGCCAGGTGCTGGTGCGGTGCCGCGCCGTCAGCGTCCAGTTGAACGTCTGGCTGGAACTGATGTTGGACCGCTTCCAGCCCTTGCTGTCGTCGCTCAGCTCGGCGAATCGGCCGACGCCGCCGTGACAGTTGTTCTGGCCCTTCGGGCCTTCGACGCTCTGCGGCTCCCACTTGATGTCGCCGCAGGAGACGACGCCGGTCTTGCACTGGTCCTGCCGGCTGGCGGGGGAGTTGATCCAGCCGTGCGCGGAGGCCGTCGGGGCGGGGAGGGTGACGGCGATGATCGGTGCGACAGCCGCGCTCAGGATGAGCGCGAGACGAGTTTTCTTGTGCATGACAACTCCTTCGTGGTGACGCCCGCCCGGACCGGCGCCGCAGACGCGGCCGGCCCCGATCCGTGACGGACTCACTGCGTGTGGGGAACTCGCGAAGGTGCACGAACAATTGCATCGACAGCCAGACAGGTCCGGTGACGGTCCGGGGGTGCGCTGCCGCAGGGGATTCCACTCCAGTGTTCTACTAGGTCTAGACCATGGCAGCCGCTTTCGGGTGTCGTCAAGACGTGAACTGCCCTTGACAGAAGGTGGCTTGAAAACCTCTAGGCATGTTTGAGAAGTAGCGCCGTCCCCCCGCGGGGCAGGCGGGAGTTCCCCAACATGGCCCAGCCGTTGTTCCGGGCACCGGCCCACACCACGAGTGCCACACTGCGACGACGCACACCGTCCTAAGGAGCCGCCCGAGCGATGATCAGCACCGATTTCAGCGGCATCTCGGCCGCCTCGATAGGCGATCTGTGGGATCGCGTCTTCGGCACCCAGCCCGCCCCCGACGACTGGCTGGTGATCGCCACCGCCGTCGTCGCGCTCGCCGCCGTCGTCCCGCACCCCCTGTGGCGGCTGTCGCGCAACGCCGTCACCATCGCCCACGAGGGCGGACACGGCCTCGTGGCCCTCCTCACCGGCCGCAAGCTCGACGGCATCCGGCTGCACTCTGACACATCGGGCCTCACCGTCAGCCGAGGCAAGCCCACCGGCTTCGGGATGATCCTCACCGCGGCGGCCGGCTACACGGCCCCGCCCCTGCTGGGCCTGGGCGGCGCCTGGCTGCTCGCCGCGCACCACACCACGCTGCTGCTGTGGCTGGCGACGGCCCTGCTGCTGGTGATGCTGGTGATGATCCGCAACGCGTACGGGGTGCTCACCGTCGTCGTGACGGGTGCGGCCTTCCTGCTGATCTCCTGGCTGACCGGGCCGACCGTGCAGGCCGCGTTCGCGTACTCCGCCGTGTGGTTCCTGCTGCTCGGCGGCGTCCGGCCGGCGTTCGAGCTCCAGTCCAAGCGGCGGCACGGCGGCGCCCCCGACTCCGACGCGGACCAGCTCGCACGGCTGACGCACGCACCGCCGGCGATGTGGCTGTTCCTCTTCCACGCCGTCTCGCTGTGCTCACTGATCGGCGGAGGCACCTGGCTGCTCGGCCTGTAGGCCGTGTTCGAGAAGCCCCGGATCCTCCGCGAGCCGGTCGGCCGCCCCCATACCACCTTCGTATTACGCCCCGATTTCAACGTATTTGATCGAGATCGGGGTCGTTGTGCAGCCATTAAAGTAAAGGCCATGACCGAAAGCGCCGTGCACCCTGCCCTCTGGCCCGCCCCTCACGCGAGCGGGGCCGTCGAAGCGACGGTCACCGTGCCCGGTTCGAAATCGGTCACGAACCGCGGCCTCGTCCTCGCCGCGCTCGCCGCCGAACCCGGCTGGCTGCGCCGCCCCCTGCGCTCACGCGACACCCTGCTGATGGCGGACGCCCTGCGCGCGATGGGCGTCGGTATCGAGGAGACGGTCTCCTCCAGCTCGGCCGCCGCGGGCTCCATGACCCCGGCACACGGCGCCGGCAGCCCGTCGTTCACCGGCGAGGCCTGGCGGATCTTCCCCAACGGACTGCACGGCCCGGCCACGGTCGACGTCGGCAACGCCGGCACGGTGATGCGCTTCCTGCCGCCCGTCGCCACCCTCGCCGACGGCCCCGTCCACTTCGACGGCGACCCGCGCTCCTACGTACGCCCGCTGCACGGCGTCATCGACGCCCTGCGCGTCCTCGGCGCCCGCATCGACGACGAGGCGCGCGGCTCGCTCCCGCTGACCGTGCACGGCGGCGGCGCGCTGGACGGCGGCACCGTCGAGATCGACGCCTCGTCGTCGTCCCAGTTCGTCTCGGCGCTGCTGCTCTCGGCCCCGCGCTTCAACCAGGGCGTCGAGGTACGGCACGTGGGCGCCACCCTCCCGTCCCTGCCCCACATCCGGATGACCGTCGACATGCTGCGCGGCGTCGGCGCCCGGGTCGACGAGCCGGAGACCGGCGGCGAGCCGAACGTCTGGCGGGTCTCCCCCAGCGCCGTACTCGGCCGCGACCTGACCGTCGAGCCGGACCTCTCCAACGCCCAGCCGTTCCTCGCCGCCGCCCTGGTGACCGGCGGCCGGGTGACCGTACGGGACTGGCCCAGCCGCACCACACAGCCCGGCGACGCGCTGCGCCGGATCTTCACCGAAATGGGCGGTTCCTGCGAACTGACCGCGCACGGGCTGACGTTCACCGGCGGCGGCCGGGTACACGGCATCGACGTCGACCTGAGCGAGGTCGGCGAACTGACCCCCGGCATCGCGGCCGTCGCGGCACTCGCCGACGGCCCCTCCACGCTGCGCGGCGTCGCCCATCTGCGGCTCCACGAGACGGACCGGCTGGCCGCCCTCACCAAGGAGATCAACGAGTTGGGCGGCGACGTCACCGAGACCGCCGACGGCCTCCACATCCGCCCCCGCCCCCTGCACGGCGGCGTCTTCCACACCTACGACGACCACCGCATGGCCACGGCGGGATCGATCATCGGCCTCGTCGTGGACGGCGTGCGGATCGAGAACGTCGCGACGACATCCAAGACCCTGCCCGATTTCCCGCAGATGTGGACCGAGATGCTCGCGGGAGCGGGAGCCTGACGCGATGCGCCGCTACGGCAAGAACCCGGACGAGGACGACATCCGCTCCCGCCCCAACCCCAAGGGCAACCGACCGCGTACGAACATCCGCCCCAAGCACGAGGACGCGGCCGAGGGCATGGTCCTGACCGTCGACCGCGGCCGGCTCACCTGTCTGGTGGGCGACACCGTCGTCCTGGCGATGAAGGCGCGCGAGCTGGGCCGCAAGGCCGCCGTGGTCGGCGACCAGGTGTGGATCGTCGGCGACCTGAGCGGCAAGAAGGACACGCTGGCGCGCATCGTACGGATCGAGAAGCGCCGCTCCGTACTGAGGCGCACGGCGGACGACGACGACCCGTTCGAGCGCGTGGTCGTCGCCAACGCCGACCAGCTCGCCGTGGTCACGGCACTCGCCGACCCCGAACCGCGCCCCCGGCTGATCGACCGCTGTCTGGTCGCGGCGTTCGACGCCGGCCTCGAACCGCTGCTGATCCTGACCAAGTCCGATCTGGCGTCGGCGGACGAACTGCTGGAGACCTACCGGCCGTTGGGGATCCGCTACGTCGTCACGCGACGGGACGAACTGGCCACCGGCGAGGCCGCCGACCGCGTACGCGACTACCTCGAAGGCCGGATGACCGCGTTCGTCGGCCACTCCGGCGTCGGCAAGACCACCCTGGTCAACGCGCTCGTGCCGGACGACCGCCGCCGGACGACCGGCCTGGTCAACGCGGTCACCGGACGCGGCAGGCACACCACCACCTCGGCGCTCGCGCTGCCGCTGGAGAAGGCGGACGGCTGGGTGATCGACACCCCCGGCATCCGCTCCTTCGGCCTGCACCACGTCGACCCCTCGCGCGTCATCCTGGCCTTTCCGGATCTCGTACCGGGAACGGAGAACTGCCCGCGCGGCTGTAGCCACGACGAGCCGGACTGCGCGCTGGACGCGTGGGTGGCCGAGGGGCACGCCGACCCGTCGAGGCTCGACTCGCTGCGCCGGCTGCTCTCCACCCGGGAACGGCGCGAGGGCGACTGATCCCGCCATGTTTGCCGCCCACAAGCCTTGGTAAGTGCATAAACTCACCAAGTCTTGGCAAGCCCCACCAAGGGCGACCAGGGCTCGTCAGGGACGCGGACGGCGGTACGGGAGGCACAGACGATGGCGTGGCTGCTGGTCGTGGTCGCAGGACTGCTGGAGACGGGCTTCGCCGTCTGCCTCAAGCTCTCCCACGGGTTCACCCGGCTCTGGCCGACGATCGCCTTCGCGGTCTTCGCGCTGGCCAGCTTCGGGCTGCTGACCCTCGCCCTCAAGAAGCTCGACGTCGGCCCGGCGTACGCGGTGTGGACGGGCATCGGCGCGGCCGGTACGGCGATCTACGGGATGATCTTCCTGGACGACCTGGTCTCCACGCTGAAGATCGTCTCGATCTCACTGGTCATCATCGGGGTCATCGGCCTCCAGCTCTCGGGCTCGACCCAGCACTGACCACCGCGAGCGGTCCGGCGACGGCCGCGCGCACCAGACGCCCGACGGGCTCACCGTCCGGCGCGACGATGTGCGCGAGGGCGAGGCGTACGGCCAGCTCGCAACCGAAGGCCAGCTCGGCGGACTCCTCCTTCGTACGCAGGACGGGCTCGGGGGTCCGGGCCTGTTCGGATCGCGGCTGATCGGACCGGGCGCGCTCCGGTCCGCGGTACGGCGCCGTACGGCCCTGCTCGGCACGCGCCTGGTCCGCCCGCGCCTGCTCGACGCGCGCCCGCTGCACCCGGCCCGCCTGCACCCGCAGCGCCTCCGTACGAGGCGGGGCTCCGGAGTCCGTACGCCCCCGGCGGTCCGGCCGCCCCGGGTCCAACGCGGCCACGGCCCGGTTGCGTACCGCGGCCACCAGATCCGCCGGCGCGGGCGGCCCGGCGTCCGCGCGCCGCTGGGCGGGCGCGCCCCCCGGAGGGGACGCGGGCAGGACGGGACGGGGCGCCGGGTGGCGTTCGGTCCAGCCATCGGTGAGAAGGGCCCGCAGCAGGGGCCTGGAGCGCGCCTCGGACACCGTCCACTCGGCCACCGACACCAGCCGGTCCACCGGGTCCGCCGGCTCGGCCAGCAGCCGCTCGGCGCCGTACAGGTACAGATCGGCCTCGCGCCGTACCAGGGCACGGGCCAGGCCGTCCTTGCTGCCGAACTCGTTGTAGAGGGTCTGCCGCGAGACCCCGGCGGCCGACGCGACGTCGACCATCCTGACGGCGGACCAGGACTGGTCCGCGAGCGCCGAAAGAGCGGCGTTGAGTAGGGCTTCACGTGCTGTAGGCATCGTCGCCTCCCGGGCCGTCCGGCTCCGCACTCAGAGTTGACGCACCCTCGCGCGCTGTCAAGAGGACGAGGAGCGGGTACGGCTCCCCCACCGGGCCGTAGCCCGATCTTGGACACGGTCGATACTGTGACGACCATGCCCGATTACCACGATGATCTGCGACTCGCCCATGTCCTCGCGGACGCCGCCGACGCCGCGACGATGGGCCGGTTCAAGGCCCTCGACCTGAAGGTCGAGACCAAACCGGACATGACCCCGGTGAGTGAGGCCGACAAGGCGGCCGAGGAGCTGATCCGCGGCAATCTCCAGCGCGCCCGGCCCCGTGACGCCGTTCTGGGCGAGGAGTACGGCATCGAGGGCACCGGCCCGCGCCGCTGGGTGATCGACCCGATCGACGGCACCAAGAACTATGTGCGCGGCGTCCCCGTCTGGGCGACGCTGATCTCCCTGATGGTGGCGGGCGAGGGCGGCTACGAGCCGGTGGTCGGCGTGGTGTCGGCGCCCGCGCTGGCGCGCCGCTGGTGGGCGGCCAAGGGCGGCGGCGCGTACTCGGGCCGCAGCCTCTCGTCGGCGACCCGGCTGCGCGTCTCGAAGGTCTCGCGCATCGCGGACGCCTCGTTCGCACACGCGTCGCTGAAGGGCTGGGAGGAGCAGGGCCGACTCGACGGGTTCCTGGATCTGACCCGGGCCTGCTGGCGTACGCGCGGGTACGGCGATTTCTGGCCGTACATGATGGTCGCCGAGGGCTCGGTGGACATCTGCGCGGAGCCGGAGCTGTCCCTGTGGGACATGGCGGCGCCGTCGGTCATCGTCCAGGAGGCGGGGGGCCGGTTCACGGGCCTGGACGGGCGTGCGGGGCCGCACAGCGGCAACGCGGCGGCATCGAACGGGGTGCTGCACGAGGAGCTGCTGGGCTATCTGAACCAGCGCTACTGAAGCCACGGCCGGCTCCGAACGACGTCGACCTCGCCCTGCCGGCCACGGCGCTGCCCACCAGGCACCCGGTATGCGGGAAGCGGCTCCGGACCGGGGGTGGACGTCATCCTTCTCCCGCAGTCCCCGCGCCCTTCCGGCACATGATTCAAGCCGCCCGTTTGGCTGAATCATGCCTATTTCCGCGAGCTCCGCATATGCCAAGATCGCCAATCAGTTGACCACGAAGGGGGATTCCATGAAGACATCCACACTGAAGCGCGCTGCGGCGCGCGTGAGCGCGGCAGCCGTCATCACCGCTGCGACTGTGGCTCTGACGGCCGGACCGGCTTCCGCCGAGACCGTCGTGCGGTGGTATTCGTACACGGCCGCCGGCGCCAAGGCGTGCAACGCCGCCGCCAATGCGGCCGGGCCGGAGTACTTCTGCAAGAAGCTGAAGTTGTCCGAAAATGCCGGCTACGTATGGGCGCTGACCCGGCCGTAACCACGAGCTGTTCGCACCTGAGCACCGGGGGTTCCGGAGCAGTCACCGAAAGCTCATTCCGGTGACTGCTTCCGGGACCCCCGGTCGCGCTCCCGCTCCCCCTCGACCGACGCCCGCCCGAAGGCAGGCCCCTCCCGCCCTTCGGGCGAATCCGCGGTGCGGCCGACGCGTGCGGGCGAAGACGCCCCCGCCCGCACGGCGTCCGGCGTCCGGCAATTTCTTTTTCAGCGGACGATCGGCCATTCGGGGGATCGGGAATCCTTGGGGCGCCCGGGGCGTGCGGTTGCGATCATCGCGCGCCTGGCGCCTCGCTCCGTCCGCCCCCTTGTTGACTCACCGTGTCGGTGTCACTCTAAGAGTCTCCCCACTTGTGAACTTGTGAATTCGTTCTCCAGCAGAGAGACCGGTTCACCGAGGAGGTGGCTCCATCCATGCTCGTCCGTGACGCCATGAGCACGGTGGTCCTCACCATCGGGCCCACCCACACACTCCGCCAGTCCGCGCAGCTGATGGCGGCACGCCGTGTCGGCGCCGCCGTCGTCCTGGACACCGATACCTGCGGGCTCGGGATCATCACCGAGCGTGACATCCTGATCTCGATCGGCGCCGGACAGGATCCCGAGGTGGAGCTCGCCGGCACGCACACCACCACCGACGTCGTGTTCGCCTCACCGGTCTGGACCCTGGAGGAGGCGGCCGAGGCGATGACGCACGGCGGCTTCCGTCATCTGATCGTCTGCGACGACCGGGGACCGGTCGGCATCGTGTCCGTACGCGACATCATCCGCTGCTGGGCCCCGGTCGGGCGCCGCCCGTCCGCCCTGACCGGCTGAGAGACAAGCCGCGGCGGCAAGCCGGGGCCGAGGGACGGGCCTGCGGCACAGGCCGGACCCGCGGGGCAGGCAAGGACGGTGGTGGAAGCCGGATCCGTCCCGGAACCCGGCTTCCACCACCTCATCGGCGAGGGCTGTCAGCCGCGCAGGGCCTGGACCGCGGTGTCGAGCCGCTTGCCGAAGTCTCCGTCCGCCTGACGGAAGTTGTTGACCGCTCGCTCGGCGATGTCGTCGCGCGAGACCTGTGCGATGAATCCGGCCAAGTTGTCGACGAGCCGCGCCTTCTCGTCCTCCGACATCAGCCGGTAGAGGTTTCCGGCCTGCACGAAGTCGGTGTCCTCGGCGTGGCCGGGAGCCTCGGTGTTGCCGGTGGTGCCGGTGACCGGAGCGGGCTGCCACAGCGGCTTGTCCGTCTGGAACGGGCCGCCGAAGCTGTTCGGCTCGTAGTTCTTGGCGCCCTTGTGGCGGCCGTCGTACAGGAAGCCGTCACGGCTGTTCGTCCGCGCCTCGGTGGCGTGCGGACGGTTCACCGGCAGGTGGTCGGCGTTGATGCCGACGCGGTAGCGGTGGGCGTCGCCGTACGCGAAGAGCCGGCCCTGGAGCATCTTGTCGGGCGACGGGCCGATGCCGGGCACGAAGTGCGCCGGGCTGAAGATCGACTGCTCGACCTCGGCGAAGATGTTCTCCGGGTTGCGGTTGAGCTCCAACTTGCCGATCTCGACCGGCGGGTAGTCCTCGTGCGGCCAGACCTTGGTCAGGTCGAACGGGTTGAAGCGGTAGGTGGCCGCGTCCGACGCCGGCATGACCTGGATCTGCACGGTCCAGGACGGGTAGTCACCGCGCTCGATGGACTCGCGCAGGTCGCGCTGGTGGCTGTCCGGGTCGGCGCCGGCGAGCACGGCGGCCTCCTCGGAGGTGAGGTTCTTGATGCCCTGGTCGGTCTTGAAGTGGTACTTGACCCAGAAGACCTCGCCGGCCTCGTTGTTCCACTGGTAGGTGTGCGAGCCGTACCCGTTCATGTGGCGCAGCGTGGCGGGGATGCCGCGGTCGCCGAACAGCCAGGTCACCTGGTGCGTCGACTCGGGGCTCAGACCCCAGAAGTCCCATACGTTGTCAGCCTCCTGGCTGCCCGTGTACGGGTCGCGCTTCTGGGTGTGGATGAAGTCGGGGAACTTGATGGCGTCCTTGATGAAGAACACCGGAGTGTTGTTGCCGACGAGGTCGTAGTTGCCCTCCTCGGTGTAGAACTTCAGCGCGAAGCCGCGCGGGTCACGCACCGCGTCGGCCGAGCCGAGGTTGCCGGCCACGGTGGAGAAGCGCAGGAAGGTCTCGGTCTGCTTGCCGACCTCGGAGAGGAACGCGGCACGCGTCCACCGCGAGACGTCACGGGTGAGCGTGAAGGTGCCGTACGCGCCGGCGCCGCGGGCGTGCACGATGCGCTCCGGTATGCGCTCACGGTTGAAGTGGGCGAGCTTTTCGAGAAGAGCCTGGTCCTGAACCAGCACGGGACCGCCCGCGCCCGCCGTCTCGCTGTTCTGGTTGTCGGCTACCGGCGCGCCGGCCTCCGTAGTAAGCGGTCCCTGCGTCACGTGCGCCTCCTGCGTCATACCTGCTGAACCTGTCGCTCGGCGATTGCCTGTTCCGATCCTACGATGGACTTTGTCTAAGTCAAGCAAAGGTCCAACTCCACACTTGTTCGGGATCTGGGCGCGTTCGCTGTTAAGCTGATCGGTATGAGTGACCTGTTGGATCGACTTCGCGAACGCGGCTGGCGGATGACCGCCCAGCGCCGTGTGGTGGCCGAGGTTCTTGACGGGGACCACGTACACCTCACGGCGGACGAGGTGCACGCACGCGCCGTGACCCGGCTGCCCGAGATCTCCAGGGCGACGGTGTACAACACCCTGGGCGAGATGGTGACGCTCGGCGAGGTCCTGGAGGTCTCCACGGACCGCCGCGCCAAGCGGTACGACCCGAACGCCCACCGGCCCCACCACCACCTGGTCTGCGCGCACTGCGGCACGATCCGCGACGTGCACCCGCTGGGCGACCTGCTGGCCGACCTGCCCACGACGGAGCGTTTCGGTTTCGCGATCTCGGACGTCGAAGTGACGTACCGGGGCACCTGCCCCAACTGCGCCCGCGCCTGAGCCTGTTGAAGCCGCCGAGGCCCTTACGGCCGGGCGCCCCGGCCGCCACGTGAACACGACGAAGGCCCGGATCCTGTATCGGATCCGGGCCTTCGCCCTTCTTCAGTAGCGGGGACAGGATTTGAACCTGCGACCTCTGGGTTATGAGCCCAGCGAGCTACCGAGCTGCTCCACCCCGCGTCGTTGAACTCGACATTACGTCACCCCGCCGACCAGCGCAAATCCCTGTTTCGACCGTCGCGCGGGCGGTGGTCGGCGGCGAGGTCGGCGGCGGTCACCCGCCGGCGACCGCCGCTCACGCGGTCAACTCCTGATGCAGCGCCTCGCGCAGCCGCGCGGCGCGCTCCGACACCTCGGACGGCCCCAGCTCCACCGCGCGGGCGCACCAGCGCTGCCCCTCGGCCAACTCCCCACGCCGGGCCGCGAGCAGCGCGAGCCGCAGCGCCGCGCGGCCGTGGCCCGCCTTCGCCGCGCGGGACCACCACAGCGCCGCCTCCCGCTCGCTGCCCTCGCGGGCCAGCAACAGCCCCAGGTTGAAGGCACCGTTGCGGCTGCCCGACTCCGCCGCCGCCCGGTACCAGCGCGCCGCGTCCGTCATGTCGCCGCGGCCTGCGGCGAGCATCCCGACCCGCACCTGCGCCCGCCGGTGACCGTGCTCGGCCGCGCGCTCGTACCACTGCTCACACTCGGTCTTCTCCGGCCGCGTCTCACCCAGCGCCGGCGCGCCCTGCGGCGGCTGCCGCGCGTCCAGCGCCGTCGCCAGCCGGAAGGCCGCCTCCGCGCTGCCGCCTCCGGCCGCGCACCGCAGATGCCGCTCCGCCGCCTGCTCGTCGCCGTCCCTGAGGCACGCGATGCCCACCTGGAGCGCCGCTTCGGTGTGCCCGGCCGCCGCTGCCCGCTCGTACCAGACCAGGGCCGTTCGGTCGTCGTCACGGCCCGCGTAGAGGATGCCCAGGTTGAACGCGGCGTCCACGCTGCCCGCCTCGGCCGCCTTGGAGAACCACGGCTCGGCGCCGGTCGGGTCGGCGGCCTGGAGGAGCAGTACGGCCAGGGCGTTGGCCGCCTCGCGGTGCCCCGCGTACGCGGCCCGCCGGTACCACTGCTCGGCCTGGGCCGTACGGTCCTGGGCCGCGCAGAGCAGCCCAAGGTTGTAGGCGCCGTTGACGTCGCCCGCGTCCATCGCGGCCCGGTACCAGCGCTCGGCGGTCTGCTGCTCGCCACGTGCGGCGTGCAGCGCGCCCAGCGCGTTGGCGGCGTTGCCGTCGCCGTCCTGGGCGGCCCGCAGCCACCAGACGGCGGCGCTCTCCTCGTCACCGGCGTCGCGCAGCAGGAAACCGAGGGCGCAGGCGGCCCGCGCCTCGCCGTCCTTGGCGGACGTCAGATACCAGCGCCCGGCCTCCTTCAGCTCACCGCGGCTCTCCAGGATCGCGCCGAGGTGCAGCGCGGCGCGGCGGTGCCCCCGGGCGGCGGCCTGCCGGTACCACTGGGCGGCCTCGGCGAGCAGCGACTGCCCGGCGTCGGCGGCGGCGCCGTCGACGCCGGGGGGGACCTCTCGGACCCCGGAACCCGCGCCGTCGGCCGCGCCGTTGGCGTGCCCGTTGCGGTTGCCGCCCCCGCCGCCGTTCCCGTTCCCCGCGCCCGTGATGACCGCGCGGACGGTGTTGCCGGTACGCGCGGCCTGCCGCGCCCGCCGCTCCAGCGCACGCGCGAGGCGGTACGAGGCCTCCCGGTGCCCCTGCTCGGCGGCGGCCCGCAGCCAGCGCTCCGAACCGACGTCACTGCGGTGCTCCAGCAGGTCGGCGAGCGCGTAGGCGCCCAGCGCGTGCCCCTGCTCGGCGGACTGCCGCAGCCAGTACTCAGCGGCGGGCTCGTCGCCCTGCTCGCGGTAGTGCCGGCCGAGCGCGTGGGCGGCGGCGGCCGAACCGGCGACGGCGGCGACGCGCCACCAGCCGGCCGCCTCGTCGGTGTATCCGCGCTGGTGGAGGAGGACACCCAGGTTGTTCGCCGCGGCGCGGTCGCCCTCGGCGGTCGCGGCGCGCAGGTACTTCTCGGCCGCGTCGAGATCACCGCGGCGCAGCAGCAGCGCGCCGAGCACGCTCATCGACGCGACGTCGCCGCCGTCGGCGGCACGCCGGTGGCGCGCCTCCGTCTCGGCGTCGGCGCTCTCCGTGGGGCCGCCGGCGGCCGTCGCGCCGGTCGCGCCCGTGGAGTTATCGGCGACGGCGGCATTCTCCGCCTGTCGCTGTACAAACCGCCCTGTCTCCAACAGAGTTGCCCTGTCCCCCATAAAATCCATCGTTGCACCACCTGTTACCCGCGTACACCTGGTATATCGCGGCCACCAAGGTCACTTCAGCGTTTTGTCGACATGCCCACAGAGAGACAACTCAAACGCCTCTCCGGCCAACTCGCCACTCCTACCGCTCACTTCACCGACGGACGGTCACCGACCAACCACGAACAGGCACGAAGACATCACAACGCGCGGCAAAGGCCCGGATCCAGTTCGGATCCGGGCCTTTGCCGATAAGTAGCGGGGACAGGATTTGAACCTGCGACCTCTGGGTTATGAGCCCAGCGAGCTACCGAGCTGCTCCACCCCGCGTCGTTGTTTCTCAACCGTACCACGACGCGGGGTAGTTGCTGATCAGCTCTTGTCGTCGCTCCCGCCCGCCGGCGGCTTGGCCGGCTTCGCCGCGGACTTCTCCGCGTCGGCAGCACGCTCCAGGGCGTCCTGAAGGGCCTCCTGGGACTTCCCGTACGCCTCCCAGTCCTGCTTCGCCAGCGCGGCCTCACCGTCCGTGTACGCCTTCTGGGCGTCGGCGATGGCCTTCTTGAGCGCGGCGTCGCCGGTGGCCGGCGGCGTCGTGTCGTCACCCGGTGGTGGCGTCGTCTCCGGCGGCGGCTCGGTGCCGTCGACACCGAACACCGCGTTCAGTGCCTCGGACAGACTGTCCTTGAAGACCGGCTTGCCTCCGTAGGAGACGGCGACCTTCTTCAGCAGCGGGTAGTTCGCGCTGCCGCCTCGGGCGTACACCGGCTCGATGTACAGGAAGCCCCCGTCGAGCGGCACCGTCAGGAGATTGCCGTACTCGATGTCCGAGTCGGTGCCTCTCATGTCCCTGACGAACGTGGCCACTTCGGGCACGCCGTTCAACTCGCTCTGCACCTGTTGTGGGCCCTGAACCGTGGAGGTCACTCTCAGGACTCTGATCGTGCCGTAGTCCTTGCTGGTGGCGTCGGCGTCGACCGCCATGAACGCCCCCAGATTCGGACGTCCGTTGGGGGTGAAGGTCGTCGTCAGCGAGAACTTCTGGGACGACTGCCCCGGCATCTTCAGACTCAGGTAGTACGGCGGGACCGCACTGTTGTCCTTGTTCGTCGGGTCGTCGGGCACCTGCCACGCGTCGGAGCCGCTGTAGAACTGGGCGGCGTCCTCGACGTGGTAGCGGGTGAGCAGCTCGCGCTGGACCTTGAACATGTCCTGCGGGTAGCGCAGGTGGGCCAGCAGATCCGGCGCGATGTCCGCCTTCGGCTTCACCGTGTTCGGAAAGGCCTTCATCCAGGTCTTGAGGACCGGGTCCTCGGTGTCCCACTGGTACAGGTTGACCGAGCCGTCGTACGCGTCGACGGTGGCCTTCACCGAGTTGCGGATGTAGTTGACCTGGTTCTGCTGCGCGACGACCGCGCGCTGGTTGTTGGTCAGCGAGTCGGTCGTGGTGTCGCCCAGCGTCGTACGCGACGCGTACGGATAGCCGTTCGTCGTGGTGTAGGCGTCGACGATCCACTTGATCTTCCCGTCGACCACGGCCGGGTAGGCGTCGCCGTCGATGGTCAGCCAGGGTGCGACCGCCTCGACGCGCTCCTTCGGCGTGCGGTTGTACAGGATCCGCGAACCTTCGCCGATGGCGCCCGAGTAGAGCATCTGCGGCTCGCTGAACGCCACGGCGTAGGCCGCGCGGTTCACCGGGTTGGAGAGATCGACGCCGCTGTTGCCCTTGTAGCTGGTGGTCCGCTCACCGTTCTTCTCGTAGTCGAGCTCCTTCTGCGGGCCGCCCACGATCGAGTACTGCTGGGTCTTCTCGCCGTAGTAGATCCGCTGCTCGTACTTGGGAAGCTCACCGGTGGTCGGCAGGCCGGACTCCGTGAAGTCGGGCGCGCCGATCGTGCCGCCGCCGTTCTCGTCGGTGACCGTCCCGGTGCCCTTGGACGTGATCGCCCCGTACCCATGGGTGTACGTGAAGTGGTCGTTGATCCAGTTGCGCTTGGGGATACCGGCGATGTTCAGCTCGCGCAGACCGATGACCGTGTCCTGCGGCTTCCCGTCCGGGCCCTCGTAACGGTCGACGTCCAGCGTGTCCGGGAACTGGTAGTACTTGCGTTCCTGCTGGAGCTGCTGGAAGGCGGGCGAGACGACGTTGGGGTCGACCAGCCGGTAGCTGGCGGCCGAGTCGGCCGCCTCGCGCTGCTGCGCCTTCTTGTCGGGATCGCCCTTGCCGGAGTAGTCCGTCACCTCGGCGTCGTCGATGCCGTACGCGGCGCGCGTGGCATCGATGTTCTTCTCGATGTACGGGGCTTCCTTGGCCTGCTCGTTCGGCTGGACCTGGAACTTCTGCACGATCGCCGGGTAGAGACCGCCGATGAGGATGGCGGACAGCACCATCAGCCCGAAGCCGATCACCGGCAGCTGCCAAGTGCGGCGCCAGAGTGTCGCGAAGAACAGCACGGCGCAGATGGCGGCGATGCAGAACAGGATCGTCTTCGCCGGCAGATAGGCGTTGGCGTCGACGTACCGCAGGCCCGTCCAGTTGCCGGTGGCCTTGAAGTCACTCGACTTGACCGCGAGCCCGTACCGGTCGAGCCAGTACGCCACGGCCTTGAGCGACACGAACACACCGAGCAGCACCGAGAGATGGCCGGTGGCCGCGCCCGTCGCACGCGCGCCGGGGCTGGTGACGCGCAGCCCTCCGTACAGATAGTGCGTCAGCGCGGCGGCGATCAGCGCCAGCACGACCGCGGCGAAACCGAAGCCGAGCATGAAGCGGTACCAGGGCAGATCGAACGCGTAGAAACTCACGTCCAGGTTGAACTGCGGGTCCTTCTGCCCGAAGGGCACCCCGTTGACCCACATCAGCCAGGTGCGCCACTGACCGGCCGCGGAGGCTCCGGCGATCAGCGCCACCAGGGCGGTGATCCCGGCCAGCACCCACTTCTTGTACGGGGCGATACCCATCCGGTACCGGTCGAGGCTCTGCTGCTCCAGCGACATCGCGCTCAGCGGCGGACGCAGCCGGTGCGCCAGCCAGATGTTCACGCCGACGGCAGCCGCCATAAGCAGACCGAAGACCGCGAACAGGCCGATCTTGGTCCAGAGGGTGGTGGTGAAAACGGACGAGTATTTCACCGAGCGATACCAGAGCCAGTCGGTCCAGAACCCCGCGAACATGACGAACAGCATGGCCAGGACGGCCAGGATGCCCAGTGTCATGAGCAGGGTCCGGGCACGTCTGGACGGCCGGCCCACTCTGATCCGTGGCCCGGTCGGGCCTCCGCCGCGGTCCGGCATCTGGAAAGCCAACGTGCGCACCTCGAAGTTCGCGGTCGTGTGAAAGCAGCTGAATCAGCGTCTGTAAGCGGGCTCCAGCGATCGTAGGGCCCACCTATGCAACTTACTGAGGCTTTACCTAGTTCCCGCACGGGGGTCGGAAGGAGGCAGGATGTTGGCCATGCCCAACCTTTCCTCCTCCGATTCCTCCCCGTCCTCGTCCGATCAGCCGTCCTCGGCATCGGGTCCGGTCGCCTCGACCCCCATCACCAGAGCGGTGCTGGAGATCGACGAATACGCCTCCGGCCTGGGCTGGGACCAGCCGGCCAGGCTGTTCGCGCTCGTCGACACGGCCCGACTGCGCTCCGACGAACCGGAGCTGGCCACCCAGCTCGGTCTCGACGACGGCTCGACTCCCGCCCCGCTCACGCCCGTGGAGCAGGACGAGATCCCGGCGGGCACCCCGCTCGACGAATTCCTCGCCACGATCGCCTGGCCCGGCGCGGTGGCGGGCTGCGCGATCACGGTGGAGCGTCTGATGCTGCCGCCGTCCGCCGAGGCGTCCGTGCCGGACGGCCTGGACGAGTCCGCGCTCGTGGACTGGGTCGCCGCCCACCCGGACCGTCAGGAGGTACGGATGACGGTCGCCGTCCTGCGGGACGGCACGCGGGACTCGGCGCTGCGGCTGCGCGAGAAGGACTCGCCGACCCAGGTGCTGACCGGCGCGGGGCTGGTCCCGGGCCTGGCAGAGGCCCTGTCCGCCACGTTCGAGGCGTAACGCCCGACCGCCGGACGGGACCGCTCCGGCGGTCCGTCCGGCGGAGCGGTCGAGCCCGGTCAAGCCCGTGAGCGACCTCCCGGCCCGTCCGGCGAACGCCCATCGGGCGGACCCGGTTCGGCCGGCCTCGGTCAGCCGGCCGAGCAGCTCGGCAGTCCCGCCGTGTCCCCGCTCTTGATCTTCTTCAGGGAAGCCGTCGCGTCCTTGATGGTCTTGACCCGGACCAGGGTGAGACCGTCCGGAATGTCCGAGGCGGCCGACGCACAGTTGTCGTCCGGCGTCAGGAAGTACCGCGCACCCGCGTCCCGCGCGCCGACGAGCTTCATCCCGATACCGCCGATCGGGCCGACCGTCCCGTTGTCGTCGATCGTGCCGGTGCCGGCGATGAACTCGCCGCCCGTCAGATCGCCGGGTGTGATCTTGTCGATGATCCCGAGCGCGAACATCAGACCCGCGCTCGGTCCGCCCACATCGGCCAGCTTGATGTCGATCTCGAACGGGAACGTGTGGTCCGGCCCTGCCTGGATCCCGACGACGGCCCGGTCCTTGTCCTCGTCCGACTTCTCCGTCTTGACCGTGATCTTCTCGGAACCCTCGGGCTCCTTGCCGGCCTTCTCGGCCGCCTGCGCGACCTTGGCCGGAACGATCGTGAAGACGACGTCCTCGCCCGGCTCGCGCTTGGTGACGATGTCGCCGACGTCCCGCGGCGCCTTGACGCTCGTGCCGTCGACCGCCTTGATGACGTCACCGGCGTGCAGCGTGCCGTCGGAGGGGCCGTCCTTGAACACCGCGGCGACGACGACCCGCGACGTGACGGGGATGTTCTCCTCCTTCAGGGCCGCGACCTTCGCGCTCTCCTGGGACTGGCTGAACTCCTCGGCGTTCTCCTGCGTGGACTGCTCTTCCGTCTTGCCGTCCGGATAGAGGGTGTTGTGGGGCACCACGATGTTGTCGTGCGACAACCAGCCGTAGACCGCCTCGACCACATTCATCTTGTAATCCGCGCCGGTGACCCTGACGGTCGTCATATTGAGATGACCCGTCGTGGGATAGGTCTTCCGGTCGGGAATGTGGAGCACCGGCTCGCCATTCGCGTCGCCCAGTGTGTTCACCGTCGGGCCGGGACTCATTTCCGCGTACGGAACGGGGATGAAGACTCCCGCACAGAGCAGCGCGATGAGGACGAGGGTGGAGGCGAGCATCGTCGCGGTG
Source organism: Streptomyces sp. NBC_01508 (assembly GCF_045040315.1). Lineage (NCBI taxonomy): Bacteria > Bacillati > Actinomycetota > Actinomycetes > Kitasatosporales > Streptomycetaceae > Streptomyces > Streptomyces sp. NBC_01508. The sequence continues at coordinate 2,655,951 of NZ_CP109419.1, forward strand.
CGGCGTGGCATGGAACGACAGTACGGGAAGGGTCTGTCAGTGCACCCCCGGGGCCGGTCCGTACGGGGCGACTTGGCCCCGGCGCGTGGCCGGACGGGGCGGGCCGGGAGGAGCTCGGCCGGGCCGACGGAGGGTGCGGGCGGGGGCGCCTCAGGCAGCGTCCGTCGTGCCGGGGTGGGACTTCGACATCGCGTCCCGGAAACGCGCGTAGCCGGCGAGCTCGGCTATGTCTCCGGTGGTTCGGTTCCTCGAAACCCAACTTCCCCATATCGCCGCGCCGACCGCGGCGAAGAGCGGAATCAGCAACCAGGCAAGCGCGGCCATCCCGACCTCCTTACCTATGTATGTGTGCGAACCGACTGATCAGCAGATTAGTCATCTGCTGCTTCAACGCTCCGGGCAGGGGTGCGGTTACGCAAATCGGACCACATGGGAACGGAGGGCGACAGGGAAGTCCGGGAGGGGTGTCAGCAGGCCCCGACCCATTCCTCCGTACCGTCGGAGAATGTCTGGCGCTTCCAGATCGGCACCTCGTGCTTGAGGTCGTCGATCAGCCTGCGGCAGGCCTCGAAGGCCTCCGCGCGGTGCGGACAGGAGACGGCGACGACGACCGCCAGATCTCCGACGGCGAGGTCACCCACACGGTGGACGGCCGCCAGTGCGCGGACGGGGAAGTCGGCGACCACCTTCTCGGCCACCCGGCGCAGCTCGGCCTCGGCGGACGGGTGACAGGAGTATCCGAGGGTGTCGACATCGGAGCCCCCGTCGTGGTTCCGGACCGTCCCGACGAACAGGGCGGTGCCGCCCGCCGCGTCGTCCCCGACGGCCCGGAAGATCTCGTCGACGGACAGCGGGGTGTCGCGTATCGCCAGCAGCCGGACGGGGTCCTGTGCCGCCCGCTCGCCCGGGTGCGCCTCGATGCGTGCCATGCGCCCCATCGTGCCGTACGGCACCGGCATCACGTAATGGCGCGTTCGACCGGCGCTCGGGCCGCCCGCTTGGAGCGTTCTACCGAGCGGCCTCCTGCTGAGCGGCCTCCCACGGAGGCGAGGGCGGACGGGCGGGGCCGCTGGCTAGAGGCGTCGGCGCGCCTTACGGGCCCGCCGTACCACCGCCGCCGCGCCGAGCAGGGCGACCGTCGCACCGGCGGCGCCGGCGGCCGTGGCGTCCTTACGGCCGAGACGGCGGCCCGCGACGGTGTGACGGCCCTCCACCTCTTCGAGGAGCGCGCCGAGGACTTCCTCGTTGGTCCACCGGGGCCGCCAGCCGGCGTCGTGCAGCCGGCTGACGCTGACCACCCAGGGATGCATCGTGTAGGCGAGGTCGCCTGCCGGGGACGGCGTGAGGCCGATCCGGTGCAGCCTGGCGGCGGCGCCCAGGGCGACGGCGGACGGCAGCTCCATGCGGCGGATGCCGCTCAGCTCCTCGATCTCCTCCTGTTCGAGCCAGCCGTCGCAGCCGACCGCGAACTCGCCGTCGACCTTCTCCAGCGCGGCGTACTCCAGGGCGCTGACCAGGTCGTCGACGTGGCAGAACTGCCAGGTGGGCCGGGAGCCCGTCACGACCAGCAGCCGGGGCGACTCGAAGTAGCGGGTCAGGGCGGTGTCCGTGCCGCCGACGAGGACGGCGGGCCGTACGACCGTGACGTTCAGGCCGGGGTGCGCGCGGGGCGCCCGGCGGCCGAGCCGCTCGATCTCCAGCAGGTCGCCGACGCCGGTGGCCTCCGCGGTGGCCCGCAGTTCGGCGTCCTCCGACAGAGGGATGTCGTTGTCGGGCAGCGCCCCGTAGACCATGGCCGACGTGCACAGGACGACCCGGTGCACGCCCGCCGCCGCGGCGGCGGTGAGCACGGTCTGGGTGCCGCGGACGTTGTAGGCCGTACGGGCCGCCGCGTCCCGCTCCAGGTCCAGGTCGAGCGCCAGGTGCACCACCACGTCCGCGCCGCGCAGTTTCTCGGCGATGGCCGGGTCCCGTACGTCGAGGATGTGCCACTGCGCCTCGGTCACCTCCCCGCGGCGCTCGTCGATCGCGACGACCTGCTTGATCTCCTCGGATGCCGCCAGGCGCCGGGTGAGCAGGTCTCCGACGCCCGAGGCGGCTCCGGTGACCGCGACGACGGGGCCGCGTGGCGATGTCGAGGTTGAGCGGTTTCGCGCTGCGCGAACCTGCGGATCTGGGGAACTCACCGGGCGTCTCCAGCGGTTGTCTTCAGTACGGACGTGTATGACACGTACGTACCAGGTGGCGTCCATCCTGCCGCAGGCCAAGCGTTGGCGGAGCACCGAGCCCGGATGCGGCCTCGGATGTCTACGCTGGGTGGTGTTGTCGGGCAGTCGCCGTCGGCGGATAAGCCGGCGGCCCTACGAGCCGAGGAAACCCGTGAGTGACACCCCATTCGGATTCGGCCTTCCGCCGGAGGAGCCAGAGGACGGCGACGGCAAGAAGAACGACCCCACCGGAGGTGGTCAGGGTGCCGGCGGCCGGGGCGGAGGGGGAAACCCCTTCTCGGGGTTCGGCCTGCCCGGCGGCCCGGGCGGTCCCGGTGGTCCCGGCGGGGACAACCCGTTCGCCGCCATGTTCGGGTCGATGAACCCGAACGACCTGGGCGCGGCCTTCCAGCAGCTCGGCCAGATGCTGAGCTACGAGGGCGGTCCCGTGAACTGGGACATGGCCAAGCAGATCGCCCGCCAGACGGTCGCGCAGGGCACGCCCGACGGCACGAAGGACGCCAGCGTGAGCCCCGGCGAGCGGATCGCGGTCGAGGAGGCCGTGCGGCTGGCCGACGTCTGGCTGGACGGCGTGACGTCCCTGCCGTCCGGCGCGGGATCGACCGTGGCGTGGAGCCGCGCCGAGTGGGTCGAGGCGACGCTCCCCGCCTGGCAGCAGCTCGTCGACCCGGTGGCCGAGCGGGTGGGCGCGGCGATGAGTGACGTGCTGCCGGAGGAGATGCAGGCCATGGCGGGCCCGCTGATCGGCATGATGCGCTCCATGGGCGGCGCCATGTTCGGCCAGCAGATCGGGCAGGCCGTGGGCGTGCTGGCGGGCGAGGTGGTCGGTTCGACCGACATCGGGCTGCCGCTGGGACCGGCCGGCAAGGCCGCGCTACTCCCGCTGAACATCGCGACCTTCGGTAAGGATCTCGGCGTTCCGCAGGACGAGGTCCGGCTGTATCTGGCCCTGCGCGAGGCCGCCCACCAGCGGCTCTTCGCCCATGTGCCGTGGCTGCGGTCGCATCTGTTCGGCGCCGTCGAGGGCTACGCCCGGGGCATCAAGGTCGACGCCTCCAAGCTGGAGGACGCCGTCAGCCAGCTCGACCCGTCCAACCCCGAGCAGCTTCAGGAAGCACTTCAGCAGGGCATGTTCCAGCCGGAGGACACGGTCGAGCAGAAGGCCGCCCTGGCCCGCCTGGAGACCGCGCTCGCGCTGGTCGAGGGCTGGGTGGACGCGGTGGTGCACGAGGCCGCCAAGACCCGGCTGACGTCGGCGGACGCGCTGCGCGAGACGCTGCGCAGGCGGCGCGCTTCGGGCGGCCCGGCCGAGCAGACCTTCGCCACCCTCATCGGCCTTCAGCTGCGCCCCAGGCGCCTGCGGGACGCCTCCCGGCTCTGGGCCTCGCTCACGGACGCGCGGGGCGTGGACGGCCGCGACGGGCTGTGGGAGCACCCGGACATGCTGCCGACGGCCTCGGACCTGGACGACCCGGACGGCTTCGTGCACCACGAGCACGCGGACTTCTCCGAGCTGGACAAGATGCTCGGAGAGGCGGCGGGCGGCAAGCCGAAGCTGGAGAAGGACACCGACCCAGGCAGCGAGGGCGCCGAGGGCGACCCGGGCAAGGGTGACGACGAGGGCAAGGACGACGGCGCCAAGTGAGCCTGCACGACGACGCCGTCCGCGTACTGGAGACGTACGACGGGCAGGACGACGGGCAGCACGAGCTGCGGCGGATCTATCTGGCGCACTTGGCGGCCCGTCCGGACGGGATGTGGAAATCCTGTGAGACCGGGCATGTCACGGCCAGCGCCCTGGTGATCGACCCAGAGCGGAGCCGTGTCCTGCTCACCCTCCACAAGAAGCTGGGCAAGTGGCTTCAGATGGGCGGGCACTGCGAGCCGGGGGACGGTTCGCTCGCGGACGCGGCGCTGCGCGAGGCCACGGAGGAGTCCGGGATCCCGGGACTGACGCTGCTGGCGGGCGGGGGGCCGCCCGTACAGCTCGACCGGCACGCGATTCCGGCGCCCTGTCACTGGCATCTGGATGTCCAGTACGCGGCTCTGGCGCCGGTCGGCGCGGTCGAGGAGATCAGCGAGGAGTCGCTGGATCTGCGCTGGTTCGCGTACGAGGAGGTGGCGGCGGTCGCCGACGGATCGGTCGTACGCCTCCTGGACCGTACGCGCGCCGCGCTGTCGGCGCGGGTGCACGGCTGAGGCCGCGCGGCGCTCTCAACCGGCTCGACCCGGCGGGGGCGGCCTCCGAGGAGACCGCCCCCGAAGGACCGGAGAGACCGGCCGAGTTGTCAGCCGCGGCTGTTCCAGGCGTTGTTCTGGTTCTGCCCCTGGGCGCCCTGCTGGCCCACGCCGAACTGCGCGAGCGCGCCCTGCCCGATCTCCGCGTTCTGCGGGGGCATGACCTCGCTGGGCTGCACAAGCGCGAAGCCCTGGCCGAGGAAGCTGAGATCCCAGCCCTCGCCCGTGTTGCCGCGGCGGCGCCGTATGCCCGAGGAGTGTGTCTGCGCCTGCATCTGCACCCGCAGCGCGGAGGACCACGCCACGATCGCGTCGGCGTCGACGCTGACGTATTTGTCCGGCGTCACGTGCATCATCAGCGGCTGCCCGGATGTCATCAGGGCGACCTTGCCCCGGCCCGAGATGTTGAGCTGGTACTTGCCGGAGCCTGAGATGCCGTACTGGCTGTCCACCGCGATGACCTCGGTGTGCAGCGTGGAGTCGAGCGCCAGGACATAGGCGCTGTCGACGGTCATGCCCTCCTGGTCGACATCCACGACGTGCACGTACTGCGCGAGGTTGGCGAAGTAGACGGTGCCCTGACCCGAGCAGCGCATCAGGTCGAGGCCCTCGCCGGTGTTCGCCCTGGCGCGCCGCTGGCCCTGGGACTGGTACTCACCGTCGAAGTCGATGAGTCCCTGGTAGGCGACCATCGCGCCCTTACGGGCGAGGACGTCGTCGTGGCCGGTGAGCGCGACCCGCAGCAGTTGCGGGTTCTGCACGACATAGCGGTCCTGGGACTGCGTTTCCGCGTGTCCGAAAAGCGGGCTCTGCATGCTGTTCTCCTCCCCTCAGCCCCGGATCCGCAGGCGGTCGGTGCTGTCCTCGCTCGGTTGTACGACGACGAGGCCCTGGCCCGAGAAGGCCATCTGGTAGGCCTCCCCGCTGCCCCGCCCGATGAGCGACGAGGCCTTGAAGCTCCGCTTGCCCTTCACCTTGAGCCCGGGTGACCAGGCCACAAGGGCGTCGGGGTCGACGTATGTCTCGTCCTCGCCACGGCCGCAGTCGACGACGGTCGGCGTGCCGCGCGAGGTCAGCGCGACCCAGCCGGTCCCGGCGACCGTGACGTTCCACAGGCCCTGTCCGGCGAACTTGGCCAGCCCCTTCACCTTCTCGACGCCCCACTGGAGGTGCGCGTCGAAGGCCAGCAGGTTGGTGCCGTTGACCGAGAGCGAGTCGTTGTCGAGGTTGATGACGACGATGTCGGCGCCGTAGTCGGCGAGGTAGAGCAGGCCGTCTCCGGCGCACTTCATGATCGGTGCGCCTTCGCCCGTCACCCACTGGCCGGCGATCTGGCGCGCGGCGGGCGGATTGGGCTCGTATTGCACGAAGCCCTCGTACGCGACCATCGAGCCGGTGCGCGCGTAGAGGTCCTGCCCACTGGTCATGGCGACCTTGAGCATGGTGCGGCCGTGATTCTCCATCCGGGCCGTGACGGGGGTCGGGGCGAAGCCCGCGAGTTGCTGGTTCATGTGCCGGGCTCCCTCAGACCTCGTACGGCTGGACGACGATGAAGTTGCCGGGAGCTCCCCGGAACTGGAGGTTCACGGTCTCTCCGCTGTGCCCCGGATACGCGTTGCGGCGCAGCCGGACCTGGCTGGAGAGGATCACCTGGGACGCGGCCGACCAGGCGACGACGGCGTTGCAGTCGGCGAAGGTCGTGGGCGTGACCGGCAGGACGACCGGGACACCGTGGGTCTTCACGACGACGGTGCCGGTGCCCTGGAACTGCATGGTGAACAGGGCTCCACCGGGGATGCCGTGGCCCTCGATGCGGCGGACCTCGTACTGAAGGGACTCGTCGAAGGCGAGGACGTTCTCCGCGGAGACGCAGATTCCGTCACCCTGGAGTTCGATCGGGTGCAGATGCGCGCCCTCCTCGGCGAGGAACACCTGGCCGCGGCCGGAGCAGCGCATCAGCTGCATTTCCTGCCCGGTCGCGTTCCCGACGATGCGGCCCGCGAAGCCGGCGCTCTTGTAGCCGAAGTCGACCTTGCCCTGATACATGACCATGCTGCCCTGGCGGGCCAGGACGGGGGTGCCGCCCATGGCGAGGTCGACCCGCATGAGCTGCTGGTTCTGCGGGGTCCAGCGCTGGCCGGTGGCCGCCTCACGGTACGGCTGGAGCGCCGCCTGAAGGCCCGCGCCGCCCTGCTGGCTCGCTTGCGGGATGCCGGGGGGTGGTGCTCCCTGGCTTCCGTACGGAGGCGGCACCGACTGCCCGTACGCCGAGGGCGAGGGCGCGCCGGGCGGCTGTCCCTGACCGGGGAACTGGCCGGGGGTCTGGCCCGGAGGCTGGCCGGGGATCTGGCCGAACTGCGGGGGCTGCGGCGCCTGCGGCCGGCCGGGCGGCTGCGCGTACGGCGACGGCGCGGGCGCCGGTGCCATCGGCGCGGCGACGGTGGGCGCGCCGTGCATCGGGTCAGGGGCCGGTGGCGGGGCCGGAGCCGGCGGCGGCGGCGGCGCACCGAACGACGGAGGCGGCTGCGGGGCTGGTGGCGCGGCCGGGGCTCCGAAGGACGGAGCGGGCGCGGCGCCGCCGGGCGGCGGGGCGAACGACGGGACGGCTCCACCGGCGGGCGGCGGGGCCGCGGCGGGCTCCTCCTCGGCAACTTCGCCGCCGAAGTTCTTCAGCAGTGCGTCGAGACCGCCGTCGAAGCCCTGGCCGACGGCGGCGAACCGCCAGACGTCCTTCAGATAGAAGTCTCCGAGCATCACCGCGCGCTCGGTGCTGAACTCGGAGCCGTTGAACGCGTATCGGACGACTTCTTCGCCGCCGGCCACTATCCGGATGTATCCGGGGCCGACTTGGGACATCTGTCCGGCGCCGTCGATGGTGGCGGTGAAGGAGAGCCGGTGGATGTTCGCCGGAATGCGGTCGAGGGTGACGCGGAATGACTCGGTGTCCCCCGACTGCGCGCCCAGCAACTGGACTGATTCCTCAGGGGACTTCGGCTGATTGAAGAAGATGAAATACCGGTCGTCCGAGAGCTGTTCATTGGCGTCGAGGCCGAAACAGCTGATGTCGAACGTCAAGCCGGGTGCCGCGATCTGCACACCTACGTACAGATCCGTACCCTGCGTGAGGTCACTGATCTTGGCCTTGTGGCCGCGTTGGAATTCCCTGGCCATGCGTAACGACCGTCCCCCATCCCGAGCTGAACACGTCGCGTCAGGCTAACGGTTAAGTCCGGCAATGAGCCAAGTCGGTACACGTTCGGTACACGATCACCGAGAGAGTGCCGTCACTCTCCGGGAGCGGCGGGCAGCTGCGGCAGCCGCTCGGCGGCGACGACACCTTCGAGGTAGCCGCGGGCCCGTTCGGTGCGTGGATACGCCTCCAGCAGCTCCCAGAAACGCGGGCCGTGTCCCGGCACGAGCAGATGGGCGAGTTCGTGTACGAGCACGTAGTCGACGACGTACTCGGGCATGCCCTGGAGCCGGTGCGACAGGCGGATACTGCCCTCGGCCGGGGTGCAGGAGCCCCAGCGGGTGTTCTGGTTGGTGACCCAGCGGACGGACGCGGGGCGGGCCCGGCCCTCGAAATACTGCTCGGACAGCCGTTTGGCGCGCTCGGCCAGATCGCTGTCACGCAGGACGCGCTTGCTCTCCTGCGCCGCGAGTTTGTCGAGCATTACGGTGACCCAGCGGCGCTCCTCGGCCTCCGACATCCGGGCGGGAATGAGCACGATGGTGCGGTCGCCCTCGCGGTAGGCCGAGACCGTCCTGTTGCGCCGGGCGCTCCTGCGGACTTCGACGGCGCTCGTCGCCGGGCCGCGCTGCGGGCGGCCGGTCACGCCGCGCTCTTCGCTTCCGGCGCTGTGCGGTGGGGATTCCCCCGCAACGCGAGGGGAAGGGTCGGCGGACACGCTTCGACGTTACCCGCTGTCAGTGGGGGAAGTCCCGTCACGGGGACCTTTCGATCTTGGTCCACTCCATACACCCGTCATTTGAACGACTAATTCCCCACGCTTGTGGATAACTCTTCGCACCTCTCACCGGTTCCCTGCATTCTGGAATCGGATCGGACATCAGGCATCACGGGGGAGACGCAAATGCATCCAATGGTGAAACCCGCGCTGCGCCGGGCTTGGCGGGAGCGGCAGACCGTGCAGTTCGGAATCACACCCGCGCACGCGGTGGTGGTGGGCCCGGTCGATACGGCCACGGGCAGTTTTCTCGACCTGCTCGACGGCACGCGAGGGCTTGTGCTGCTGCGGGAGGAGGCGCGGACGATGGGGTTGCCGGACGGCAAGGCGGACGCGCTGGTGGACCGGCTCGCGGCGGCCGGGCTGCTCGACGACAGCACGGCGGGCGGGCGGGCCGCCGAAGCGTTACGGAATCGAAAGGTCGAGCTCGACCGGTTGCGGGCGGATCTGGCGTCGCTGTCCGTCATTCACCGGGAGCCGGGCGCGGCGATGGAGCGGCTGGCGGCTCGGCGCACCATGCGCGTCCAGGTGCGCGGGGCGGGTCGTGTCGGCGCGGCCGTCGCCTCGGTGCTCTCGGCCTCCGGGGTGGGCCGGGTGGATGTGCTGGACAGCGGGCTCACCCAGGCGTGGGACGTGGCGCCGGGCGGACTGCCCGCGGAGTCGGTCGGTGAGCGCAGGGACGCGGCGGCCCGGCATCTGGTGCGGCGCTCGGCACCCGGCCGATCTGTCAGAGCGGCGCCGGGCCCCCGGGCGGCGGCCGACGCGACGGTGTCCGGTCCGGGCGGGGCGGAGAGGGGGGTCGCGGACGGGCCGCCGACGGTCGGGAGAGGGACCGGGCGGCCCGACCGCGCCGACGAGCGTGCGGCGACGGCGAGCGGTGGCGGGGCGGGTCTGTCGCTGGTGATCGTCGCCCCACGGGACGGGCTCGCGGCCTACGCCCCGGACCCGGCGTCCGCCGAGCGCTGGATCGCCACCGGGACTCCCCATCTTTACGCGGGAGTTGTCGAGGCCACGGGTGTGGTGGGTCCACTGGTGCTGCCGGGCGCCACAGCGTGCGCGGGCTGTCTGACGGAGGAGCGGATCAGCCGGGAGCCGGGGTGGCCCCTCATGTTGGCGCAGTGGCGGTCGGGGCGCAGGGCGTCGGTCACACCGGCCTGTGACCTGGGGCTCGCCACCACCGTGGCCGGTCTCACCGCCGCCCACGCGCTGTCCTTCCTGGACGGGGAGCTGCCGGCGAGCACCGGTGCGCGCTGGGAGATCACGCTGCCCCTGCTCGACTGGCGTTCGGAGCGGTTCGTGCCGCATCCCGCCTGCCGCTGCGGGGCCGCCGGAGAATCGGAGGGAGAGGGGATGACCGTGCCCGGCACGCCGCACGACACAATGGTGGGATAACCGCCGTAGGCGGCTCGGCTGTCTGGGAATTGGAGGGGCGTATGTCTGATCTTCCCCGGAAGGCGGTCACCCGAACTGCCAAGTTGGCCGCGCTGCCACTGGGCTTCGCCGGTCGTGCCACTTGGGGTCTGGGTAAGCGGATCGGCGGCAAGTCCGCGGAGATCGTGGGCCGGGAGCTCCAGCAGCGCACGGCGGACCAGCTCTTCAAGGTCCTCGGCGAGCTCAAGGGCGGGGCCATGAAGTTCGGCCAGGCGCTGTCCGTCTTCGAGTCCGCGCTGCCCGAGGAGGTGGCGGGGCCCTATCGGGCGGCGCTCACCAAGCTCCAGGAGGCGGCCCCGCCGATGCCGACCAGCACGGTGCACAAGGTACTGGCTGAGCGGCTCGGTGAGGAGTGGCGAGAGCTGTTCCTGGAGTTCCAGGAGAAGCCGTCGGCCGCCGCCTCGATCGGCCAGGTGCACCGGGCGGTGTGGCACGACGGGCGGGATGTGGCCGTCAAGGTCCAGTACCCGGGCGCCGGCGAGGCGCTGCTGTCCGATCTGGCCCAGCTGAGCCGGTTCGCCCGGCTGCTGGGGCCGCTGATCCCGGGCATGGACGTCAAGCCCCTGATCACCGAGTTGCGCGACCGGGTGTCGGAGGAGCTGGACTACGAGTTGGAGGCGCGGGCCCAGCGGGAGCACGCGGCGGAGTTCGCGGACGATCCCGATGTGGTGGTGCCCGATGTGGTGCACCAGTGTGACCAGGTGCTGGTCACGGAGTGGATCGACGGCATGCCGATGGCCGACGTGATCGCCGACGGCACCGACGAGCAGCGCGACCGCGCGGGCCAGTTGCTGGCGCGCTTCCTCTTCTCGGGCCCGGCCCGTACGGGGCTGCTGCACGCGGACCCTCATCCGGGCAACTTCCGGCTGCTGCCGCCCGCCGGCGCCGGGGAGGACGGTATGGCGGCCGAGGGTGAACTGCGGCTCGGTGTGCTGGACTTCGGCACCGTGGACCGGCTGCCGGGCGGACTGCCCGAGACGATCGGTGAGTCGCTGCGGCTGACGCTGGAGGGCGACGCCGAGGCGGTGTACGAACTGCTGTGCACGGAGGGGTTCGTCAAGGAGTCGATCGATCTCGACCCGGACGCGGTGCTGGAGTATCTGGTGCCGATCATCGAGCCGGCGGAGGCGGACGAGTTCACCTTCAGCCGTGGCTGGATGCGCAACCAGGCGGCCCGGATCGGCGACCCGCGTTCCCCGGCCCACCAGTTGGGGAAGCAGTTGAATCTGCCGCCCGCGTATCTGCTGATACATCGCGTCACGCTCAGCACGATCGGTGTGCTGTGCCAGCTGAACGCCACGGTGCGGCTCCGCGAGGAGCTGGAGGAGTGGCTGCCCGGCTTCCTCCCGGAGGAGTACGCGTACGAGGAGGAGACCGAGGCCGAGGCGGGCGCCTAGGGCCTCTCGTTTGGATCTTCGGGGATCGGCCCGGGGCGTCCGGTGCGGTGCGTCGCAAGGCGGAGGATCGGCCTCGTACTGGACGTACTCGGATGCCTTCGAAAACGCCGACAACGAAGCGAGGCGCCGTGCCAGGCGACCCGGACCCCCCGAAGACCCGCCGGACAGGACCTAGGGCGTCCGAGGTTCGGCCTCATGCGCTGGACGGGCTTGTCGAGCCCGTCCGGCGTATGAGGACAAGGCACGCAGCCCGTCCGGCAATTGAGGACAGACGCGGCCGGAGAACGCACCGCGGGGGCCGGTCCTTGAGGACCGGCCCCCGCGTCAGAGGCACCTACGGCTTGTGGCGTTGTCGCTGCCGGCCGGTGGTGGTCAGTTCATGACCGCCATGGCCAGCGCGCGGCGGGCCCGCATCGACACGCGCTCGGCGCGGCGCTGCATCCGCCGAGCGGCGACCAGGCGCACGGCCTGGCGTTCCGCGTCGGCTTCACGCAGGCGCTCGGTCATATGCGCGCGTGCCATGGCTTCTGGGATGAGTTGCATCTCGCGGGTCCTGTTCTGACGCGAGTCGCTCGCGCCGGTGGTACTGACAGCTGAAATGGCGGAGCCGGACGGCTCTCGCAGGGAAGAGGTCATGAGGGCCTGCTTCTTGGGATCGTGCGTGAAAGGGCGGTCGATGGTTCCGGTGGCGTTCATGCCGCGACCGGGTTCTTGCGCGGACGGCCACGGGGCCGCTTGCGGGCAACGACCACGCCCTGGATGAAGAGCTCGCCGCCCCAGACACCCCACGGCTCACGCCGCTCCTTGGCGCCGGCGAGGCAGGCCTCCATCAGCGGGCAGGTGCGACAGAGCGACTTGGCGTACTCGACGTCGGCCGGGGACTCCGCGAAGAAGACCTCCGGGTCGTAGGCACGGCAGGGAACGGGTACGCCGAGGTTCTCGATGGCGTCGTCGAGCGCGGTGAGCGCCGTGAGCGGGGTCAAGGTGGAGTCCTCCGTGCGGCATTGCGGGGTGATCGTTTCGGAAGGCGGTACGGACGGGGCGTGCGCTTCGAGTTGCACGGTGGTGTCTTCCTCGTCTGGTCGGTCCGACCTGTTGGCCGGGTGTCGGCTGGTACCGGGTGGTGCTCTTCCCGAGGCCCCTTCGCTCCGCCTGTCCCGTTCGGGAAAAACAGAAGGGCCGCGGATCCCGGGTGGGGTTCCGCGGCCCTGAAGGCGCCGGCCTGATCGTGAATCAGGCTGGATCACTCCAGGGTTCAGGCCCACGGAAGGCCCACATCGTGTGGTGCTGCTTCGTCTGCTGCTTCGCTTCGGCACCGGCTGCCGCGAACGCATAGGCCGTGGCCTCTGCTGCCGCTAGTTCTGCCGCCAGTGCCTTGCTCGGTCGCTCATTGCCGCCCTTGGCGGGAACCGCCACGGGGTTGATCCGGCCGGTGTTGAAGCACGGCAGACCGGTGGCGACGCTGAACGGAGTTCCCTCAGTGGCGAGCAGGCCGGAGAGCGATACGTCGAACGCGCAGGCGGAGACGACCGAGGGATCGGTCATTTTGGCGGTGCTGACGAACTTGCTGATGATGCTGATCACTGGAATCGCCTCCTCTCGGCGTATCGAAATCCGGATACCACTTCGGACAAGTAGAGCACGGGGACAGGGCTTCGGAGAAGCCCGCTGTTCCCGATGGTTAAGAACCTATGGTGAGTCGCGGGGCGGGCGCAAACTATTTTTTCGACGATTTTGCATCAGCTGTCCTCGTCCTCCGTCGCAAGCTCCTCACCTGCACAGATGGCAAGGACATCGGCTCCGAACCGCTCCAGCTTGCGACCCCCGACCCCCGAGATCCTGGACAGCTCACCGTCGTCACCCGGCACCGACTCGGCGATCGCCATCAGTGTCTTGTCGGTGAACACGCAGTACGCGGGCTGGCCCAGTTGCCTCGCCTGGTCGGAGCGCCACTCGCGCAGCCGCTCGTACAGCGCCTCGTCCATGTCCGAGGGACAGCCCTCGCAGCGCATCAGCTTCATCTCGCCCGCGTCCGTCAGTGTCGTGCCGCAGACGCGGCAGAGCACCGGACCGCGCCGCTTGCGCCGGCCGCCACGCTCGGCCGCACCGCCCGCCGCCGCGCCCGCGCCGCGTGTTCCTGGGGCCGAGGAGCCCGGCCGCAGGCCGCTCAGGAAGCGGGTGGGGCGTCGGGAGGCCCGGCCGCCGGGGGCCCGGGAGAGCGCCCACGACAGGGAGATGTGCAGCCGGGCGCGGGTGACCCCCACATACAGGAGCCTGCGCTCCTCCTCGACCTGTTCATCGGTCTTGGCGTACGTGATCGGCATCATGCCCTCGGTCAGACCGACCAGGAACACGGCGTCCCACTCCAGGCCCTTGGCCGCGTGGAGCGAGGCGAGGGTGACTCCCTGGACGGTCGGGGCGTGCTGAGCGGCGGCGCGCTCGTCCAGCTCGGCCACCAGATCGCCGAGAGTCGCCTCCGGCTTGGCCCGGACGAAGTCCTCGGCGAGACGTACGAGGGCGGCCAGCGACTCCCAGCGGTCACGCACGGCGCCCGAGCCCGTGGGCGGTTCGGTGGTCCAGCCCTTGGTGGAGAGCACCGCCCGCACCTGCGACGGCAGGTCGACGACATCGTCGAGCAGGGAGTCGTTGCCGCCGAAGCGGGCCGCGCCGCGCAGGGCGGCGCCCGCCTCCCGTACCTCCTGGCGCTCGAAGAACCGCTCCGCGCCCCGGAGTTGGTAGGGCACTCCGGCGTCGGCGAGAGCCTGTTCGTAGACCTCCGACTGGGCGTTGATCCGGTACAGCACGGCGATCTCGCCGGCCGGGACGCCCGCCGCGACGAGGTCGCGGATGCGGCGCGCGGTGCCCTCGGCCTCGGCCGGCTCGTCCGCGTACTCCGTGTAGACGGGCTCGGGGCCCGCTTCGCGCTGTGAGATCAGTTCCAGCCGGTGCTCGGCGGCCCGGCCGCTGGCTTGATTCAGCAGGCCGTTGGCCAGGTGCACGACCTGGGGGGTGGAGCGGTAGTCACGGACCAGTTTGACCATCGTCGCGCTCGGGTGACGGGTGCGGAAGTTCAGCAGATGGTCCGGGGTGGCGCCGGTGAACGAGTAGATCGTCTGGCTGGCGTCGCCGACAACGCACAAGTTCTCCCGGTCGCCCATCCAGAGGTCGAGGAGCCGTTGCTGGAGGGGGCTGACGTCCTGGTACTCGTCCACCACGAAGTGCTGGTACTGGCTGCGGATCTGGTCGGCGATGTCGTGCCGGTCCTGGAGGATGCCGACCGTGAGCAGCAGGACGTCCTCGAAGTCGATCACCGACCTGTCCCGTTTCAGCTGTTCGTACATCGCGTAGATCTGGCCGATCTCCGCCGGGTCGCGCGGGGCGTCGCGGTGGGACTTGGCAACGGCGGCCGGATAGTCGGCGGGCACGGTCTGGGTGACCTTGGCCCACTCGATCTCGCCGGTGACATCCCTCAACTCGTTGCGGTCGAGCCTGATCCGGCAGCGGGCGGCCGACTCCGCGACGAGCTGGACCTTGCGCTCCAGCAGCCGGGGCAGCTCGCCGCCGACCACCTTCGGCCAGAAGTACTGGAGCTGGCGCAGGGCCGCCGAGTGGAACGTGCGCGCCTGGACACCGCCGGCCCCGAGCTGGCGCAGCCGCCCGCGCATCTCCCCCGCCGCCCGGTTGGTGAAGGTGACGGCGAGGACGCTGGCGGGCTGGAGGATCCCGGCCCGCACGCCGTACGCGATCCGGTGCGTGATGGCGCGCGTCTTGCCCGTGCCGGCACCGGCCAGCACGCACACCGGACCGTGCAGCGCCGTCGCGACCTCGCGCTGCTCGGGGTCGAGCCCGTCGAGCACCGCGTCGGCGTCGCGCGGCGGGGCCACGATCTGGCTGCCGTCGGAATCCTGCGGGAAGAGTGAGGAGTGCGTTGCTGCTGTCACCCCGCCATGCTGCCAGGTCCGGTGAGGGTGGTGCGGCACTTGTCCACAGGGGAGTCTCGTTGGTCGTACAAGTACGGGAATGGTGACCAGGTCACGTACGTTCTCCTCACAGCGAAGACATTTCGAGCCTGCCTGAGGAGCCGAGAAGACATGCCGGGGACCGTGACGATGTACAGCACCACATGGTGCGGATACTGCCGTCGACTCAAGGGCCAGATGGACCGCGAAGGCATCGCGTACACCGAGATCAACATCGAGCACGACCCGGATTCGGCGGCATTCGTGGAGAAGGCGAACGGTGGCAATCAGACCGTCCCGACGCTGCTCTTCGACGACGGGTCGACGTTGACGAACCCGTCCCTCGCGCAGGTCAAGCAGAAGGTCGGCGCCTGAGCCCACGGGCACGGCCGCGGCGTGACACGAGCGGGCCACGACATGACAGACGCGACAGGACGCGACACCGCAGGAGCCCTCGCCGACCGGCGGGGGCTCCTACGCGTTCCGGTCAGTTCAGCGGCTTCGGCAGCGGCTTTCCGTACCAGAGCTCCGTCAGCCGCGCCGCGATCGAGATGCCCGTCGGCGGAAGGACGTCGCCCGACTCGATCGCCGCCCGCAGGTCGTCGCGGGAGAACCAGCGCGCCTCCTGGATCTCGTCGCCGTCCACGGTGATCTCGGAGGAGGTGGCGCGGGCCATGAAGCCCAGCATCAGGCTGGAGGGGAACGGCCAGGGCTGGCTCGCGACGTACTCGACGTCACCGACCGTGATGCCCGCCTCCTCGAACACCTCGCGGGCCACGGACTGTTCGATCGACTCCCCCGGCTCCACGAAGCCCGCCAGCGTCGAGAACCGCCCCTCCGGCCAGTGCACCTGGCGGCCGAGGAGCGCGCGGTCCTGCTCGTCGGTGACCAGCATGATCACGGCGGGGTCGGTACGGGGGTAGTGCTCGGCACCGCACGCCTGGCAGCGGCGGATGTGGCCGGCCGCCGCGATCACCGTGCGCTCGCCGCAGCGGGAGCAGAAGCGGTGCAGCCGCTGCCAGTTCTCCAGCGCGACGGCGTGGACCATCAGGCCCGCGTCCCGCGGGGACAGCAGCAGCCCGGCCTCGCGCAGCCCCGCAGGGCGCGCCGACTGGTCCATACGGCCCGGCAGGGTGTCCTTCTGGAGCGCGAAGTAGCTGACCCCGTCCTCGTCCGTACCGAGGAAGTAGCGGTGGGTCTCGGTGAGGGGGGCCTCGAAGGACGGGGTCATGACGAGTTCGGTCCGCCCGTCCGGGGTGTCGTCTATCAGCACCTGGCCGGCGGAGACCACGAAGACCCGCGTCGTCGGGTGGCTCCAGGCGGCGGCCAGCCACGCCTCGTCGAGGCGGTGGTGCGCGGCCCGGTCGATGCCGCTGTGGGAAGTGAGGACGATCGGCCGGTCTGCGGCGGTGTCTGAGCCGCTGGTGGTGATGCTCACTGGTACTTCCAACTCCCCCGGATGGATGGGTGTCTGTTCAGCGGAGAGCGGCGGCGAGATCGCTCCAGAGGTAGGCGGTCGTCTCCACGCCCTTCATAAGGAGGTCGATCTCGACCTTCTCGTCGGGCGCGTGCCAGCCGTCGGACGGTACGGAGATGCCCAGGAAGAGCACGGGTGCGCCGAGCACGTCCTGGAGGTCGGCGGCCGGTCCCGAGCCGCCCTCGCGGGTGAAGCGGATCTTCTGGTCGAAGGCGCGGCCCATGGCCCGTACGACCGACTGGAGCGCGGGGTGGTCCAGTGGGGTCAGGCAGGGGCGGGTGGAGGCGGCGAAGGTGGTCCTGTGGCGGATGCCGGCCGGGATCCGGGTGTCGATCCAGTCGCCGACGGCGCGCTCGATCCGGTCCGGGTCCTGGCCCGCGACGAGCCGGAACGAGAGCTTCAGCCGGGCGGACGACGGGATGATCGTCTTGCCGCCGGGTCCCTGATAGCCGCCCCCGATGCCGTTGACCTCGGCGGTGGGACGCGTCCAGACGCGCTCCAGCGTGGAGTGGCCCGCCTCGCCGAGCGTGCCGTGCGACTTGGCCGTACGCAGCCACGCGTCCTCGTCGAAGGGCAGTTCGGCGATGAGCGTGCGCTCGGCGTCGGTGAGCGGCACGATGCCGTCGTAGAAGCCGGGCACGGTGACCCGCTCGTCCCCGTCGTGCAGCGCGGCGACGAGGCGGGCGGCGACGGTGGCCGGGTTGGGTACGGCGCCGCCGAAGGAACCGGAGTGGATGTCCTGGTCGGGGCCGTACAGCTCGATCTCGCACTCCGCGAGGCCGCGCATCCCGGTGCAGACGGTGGGGGTGTCCGCGGACCACATGCCGGTGTCGGAGACGATCACGGCGTCGGCGGCGAGACGGGTCGCCCGCTCCTCCACCAGCGCGCGGAAGTGCGGTGAGCCGGACTCCTCCTCGCCCTCCACCAGCAGTTTGAGGTGCACGGCGGGGGTGGTGCGGCCGGTGGCGGCGAGATGGGCGCGGACGCCGAGGGTATGGAAGAAGACCTGCCCCTTGTCGTCGGCGGCGCCCCGCGCGTACAGCCGGCCGTCCTGGACGACGGGGTCGAAGGGGTCGCTGTGCCAGCCGTCCTCGCGGGCGGCGGGCTGCACGTCGTGGTGGCCGTAGACCAGGACGACGGGAGCCCGGGGGTCGTCGGACGGCCATTCGGCGAAGACGGCGGGGGCGCCGGGGGTCTGCCATATCTCCGCGACCGGGAAGCCGGTCTCGCGCAGTTTCGCCGCGAGCCAGTCGGCGCTGCGCCGTACGTCCGCGTGGTGGTCGGGCTGCGCCGATACGGACGGGATGCGCAGCCACTCGGCGAGGTCGTCGAGGAAGGCCGCGCGGTGGGACTGGATGTAGTCACGGGTGTGCGTACGGACGGCGCTGTCCGGGGTCTCGCTCATACATCGAGCCTATCCGGCTCCGGGGGTGGTCTCGTCTGCCGTTCGCCGTTCGAGATGCGGTTCTGGCGTGTGTTCGCCAGAGACGGTGGCGGAGGTGTGCTCGGTGCCGGGGTCCGTCCCCGGCTCGGCGCCCTGGTCCGTGCCGTGGCCGTACAGGAGGAGGTGTTCCAGTTCGGTGCGGCCGGGCAGGCCCTGGGGGCGTACGGCCTCGCCGCTCCGTACGTAGAGGAACGTGGCCGTGACCGCTTCCGGCGCGATGTTGTGCCGCTCGGCCCAGGCCAGGCGGTAGACGGCGAGCTGGAGCGGGTCGGCGGTACGGCCGCGGCTGGTCTTCCAGTCGACGATCTCGTACGTGACGGTGTCCGTCAGCGGGTCGATGTCGCGGTACACCGCGTCGATACGGCCCCGGATCACCCGGCCGCCGAGGGTGAGCTGGAACGGCGCCTCGACGCGGTACGGCGTGCGCCGGGCGTACGGGGTGCGGTCGAAGGCCTCCTTGAGAGCCGCCAGGTCACGTTCGTCGGCGATCTCCGGCTCGTCGGCGGCGCCGCCGGGCAGCTCGTCGGGGCCGAGCATCGGGAGCGGCAGCTCCTCGAACCGCGACTCCACCCAGGCGTGGAACCGGGTACCCCGGCGCGCGGCGCGTTGCGGCGGGCGGGGCATGGGGCGGGCCAGCTCCTGCGCGAAGCCGTCGGGGTCGGCGGCGAGGCGCAGCAGTTGGGAGGCGGAGAGCGACGGCGGTACGGGGACGTCGCGGACGCGGGCGCGGGCGCGCAGCAGCTCGCCGGAGAGGGCGTCGAGGTCGCGGTCCCAGGAGGCGAGGGTGCGGGTCTCCTCGGGGGTGAGGCGTTCCCCGTCGGCCGGGGGGCGGGGGCCGGGCAGGCGCGCGGGACCCGCCGCGCCGACCTCGTCGACCGCGTCGACCCGGTGCTCCGGGTGCTCGCGCCCCGTCTCCCAGTCGTCCCAGTCCGCCAGATCGTCGTGCTCCCACTCCTCGGGCTCGTCCGTGGGGTCGTGTGCGGCGTGTGCGGCGTGTGCGGCGTGCGGATCGCCGTACGCGTGGCCGTACGGCTCGTCCAGGTCGTCGTACGCGTCGTCCGGCGGCGGGGCGTCCTCCTCAGGAGGAGGCTCGCCGTACGGCGTCCCGCCCGCCCCGGCGGACGCCGTCAGCGCGTCCAGGTGCGCCAGGACCGTGTCCGCCGCCGTGCGGCGGCGGGCCAGGGACTCCGGGTCCAACGGCAGCGGCCACGCCCGCACCGTGTCCGCCGTGAGCAGCGCGGGGTTCTCGTCGGACTCCGGGGGCTCGTCGGCCCACACCTCGATCTCGCCGAAGCCCGCCGCGCAGTGGTCGTACAGGGCGTGCAGGAAGTCCGAAGGACCGCGGGCGCGCTTCTGGGTCGGGCCCCACCAGTGGCCCGAGCCCAGCAGCAGTGAGCGCGGGCGGGTGAATGTCACATAACCCAGGCGCAGTTCCTCCGTGTGCTGGTGGGTGCGCATCTCGTCCTTGAACGCCTTGAGACCCTTGGCGTCCCACTCCGGGACGTCCGGGAGCGTCGGGGCGTCGCCGCGCAGGGCGTGCGGCAGGACCTTCGACTGGGACGTCCAGGCCTCGCGCGCCTTGCTGTTGGGGAACTGTCCGGTGACCAGGCCGGGGACGGCCACGACGTCCCACTCCAGGCCCTTGGACTTGTGCGCGGTGAGGACCTTCACCGTGTTCTCGCCGCCGGGCAGCGCGTTGTCCAGGCCCTTCTCGTACTGCGCCGCCGTCCTGAGGAAGGCGAGGAAGGCGAGGAGTGTGGCGTCCCCGTCGAGCGCGGCGAAGGAGGCCGCCGTGTCGAGGAAGTTGCCCAGGGTCTCGCGCCGCCGCGCGGCCAGGGCGTGCGGGGACGCCGAGAGTTCGACCTCCAGGCCGGTGGTGGCGAGGACGCGGTGCAGTACGTCCATCAGCGGGTCGGCCAGCGAGCGGCGCAGATCGCGCAGTTCGACCGCGAGCCGGGCGAAACGGACGCGTGCGGCGGCGGAGAACGGCAGGCCGTCGTCCTTGCCGCCGGCCGACTCCAGGAACGTGTCGAGCGCGTCGGCCAGCGATATCACCTCGGCGGGGTCGGTGCCCTCGACCGCCGCCGCCAGTCGTTCGTCGGCGTTGTCCGCATCGGCGCCGCTCGCGCGGTGCACCAGCAGTCGGGCTCGACGGCCGAGGAGTGCCAGATCGCGGGGGCCGATACGCCAGCGCGGGCCGGTGAGCAGCCGTACCAAGGAGGCGTTGGCGCCCGGGTCCTGAAGGACTTCGCACATCGCCACGAGATCGGCGACCTCCGGGAGATGGAGCAGCCCGGACAGGCCGACGACCTCGACGGGCACGTCACGGGCGACGAGCGCGCTCTGGATCGCGGGGAAGTCACCGGCGGTACGGCACAGCACCGCGATCTCGGCGGGCTCCTTGCCGGTGCGCACCAGATGCGCGATGGAGTCGGCGAGCCAGTCCAACTCCTCGGCATGGGTACGCAGGAGGGCGCACCGCACGATGCCGTCGCGTTCGGCGCCGGGCGCGGGTCGCAGCGCCTCCACGCCCTCGTGCATCGCGCGCAGCGGGCCGGCGAGGCCGTTGGCGAGGTCCAGCAGTCGGCCACCGCTGCGGCGGTTCTCGCTGAGCGAGAAGCGGGCCGCCGGGGTGCCGTCGGCGCCCGGGAAGTGGGAGGGGAAGTCGTCCAGGTTGGCGACGGAGGCGCCGCGCCAGCCGTAGATCGCCTGGCAGGGGTCGCCGACGGCCGTCACCGCGTGGCCGGTGCCGGCGCCGAAGAGGCCCGACAGGAGCAGGCGTTGGGCGACGGACGTGTCCTGGTACTCGTCGAGCAGCACGACGCGGAACTCGTCGCGCAGGATTCGGCCGACCTCGGGCCGGGTGAGGGCAAGCCGCGCCGAGAGGGCGATCTGGTCACCGAAGTCGAGCAGGTCGCGGGTGCTCTTGGCCGCGCGGTACCGGCCGACCAGGTCGAGCAGTTCGCGGCGGGCGGTGGCGGTCTCGGGCACCTTGCGCAGGTCGGCGTTGGTGAGCCGGGTGCCTTCGAGGGTGCGCAGCAGTTCGGTGTCGTACGCGGCGAGTTCACCGGTCGGGACGAGATGCTCGGCGAGTTCGGCGTCGAGTGCCAGCAGATCGCTGACCAGGGCGGGGAACGATCTGGTCAGGGAGGGATACGGGCCGGGGGCCTCCTTCAGCACCCGCGCGGCCAGTTGGTAGCGCGTGGCGTCGGCGAGCAGCCGGGCGGACGGCTCCAGACCTATCCGCAGGCCGTGGTCGGTGAGGAGCTGTCCGGCGAACGCGTGGTACGTGGAGATGCGGGGCTCGCCCGGAGGGTTGTCCTGGTCGAGCAGGTCGGGATCGGTCACCCCGGCCCGGACGAGCGCCTTGCGGACCCGCTCGGCCAGCTCACCCGCCGCCTTGTTGGTGAAGGTGAGGCCGAGGACCTGCTCGGGAGCCACCTGGCCGGTGCCCACGAGCCACACCACGCGGGCGGCCATCACCGTCGTCTTGCCGGAGCCCGCCCCGGCCACGATCACCTGCGGGGCGGGCGGTGCGGTGATGCACGCCGTCTGCTCCGGGGTGAACGGGATGCCGAGGAGTTCGTTGAGCTGCGCGGGGTCGGTGATACGTGCGGACACTTCAGAGAGGCTATCGGGGACCACTGACAGCAGAACGACGGACAGATCCGACAGAACGGGACGTCACGGCCATCGGGTGCCGGACGTCACGGCGAACAGCGAAGTCCACGCCGGCCGCGCGGCCGTCAGTTCGCGAGGTCCCAGACACGTACGGTGCCGTCCCGGCCCGCCGTCAGCACGACGTGGCGGCCGTCGAACGGCGTGATCGCCACGGTCCAGATCTCACCGCGATGTCCGGCCAGGGGTGGCCCGATCTGCCGGCCACCCTCAAGATCCCAGATCCGCGCCGTGCCGTCGTCGCTGCCGGTCACCGCGAGTGTCCGCCCCCCGATCACAGCGGCGTCCAAGGCGGAGACACGGCTCTCGTGCCCGGTGGCCGGATTCCCGACCGCCCCGTCCCCTCCCACGAAGAGCCGCGAAGGGGGCCTGCATGAGGGGGATTCACCCGAGAGGATTCACCCGAGGGGATTCATCCGGCGAGCGTACTCACTCCACGATCTGCCGGCCCTCCGGTCGCGCGCTGCACGACGCGCGGAAGGAGCAGTGCGCGCAGTGCTGCCCGGCGCTCGGCGTGAAGCGTTCGTCCAGTACGCGTCCGGCCGCCGTCGCCAGCAGATCGCCGACCCACTCCCCCGCGAGCGGCTCCTGCGCCTGGATCTTGGGCAGGTCGTCGCCGCCCTCCTTCTTGGCCGCCGCCTGCCGCAGTTGTACGAGTTCGGCGCCGCCCGGCTCCGGCCGCCGCCCGTCGAAGACCTCGTCCACCGCGCCCTCCCCCACCGCGAGCTGGTACACGGCGAGCTGGGGGTGGTGCGCGACCTCCTCCTTGGTAGGAGCCGCTTTGCCGGTCTTGAAGTCGACGACGTAGGCGCGCCCTTGGGCGTCCTGCTCCACGCGGTCCATCGAGCCCCGGATCCGTACCTCGTAGGCCCCCGCCTCAAGGGTGACGTCGAAGGCGTGCTCGGTGGCCGCCGGTGTGCGCCCGGCGCGGTCCATCACGTGCCAGCGCAGGAAGCGTTCCAACGCCACCCGCGCGTGCTGCTTCTCCTGCTGGGACTTCCAGGGCGCGTCGAAGGCGAGCGCGTCCCAGACGGAGTCCAGGCGCTCCATGAGGACGGCGAGGTCGGCGGGCGTACGGCCGGAGGCCACCTCGTCGGCCAGGACGTGGACGACGTTGCCGAAGCCCTGGGCGGCGGTGGACAGTTCGTCCGCCTTGACCTCGCGCCCGAGGAACCACTGGAGCGCGCAGGTGTTGGCGAGCTGGTCCAGGGCGCTGCCGGAGAGTGCGACGGGCTGGTCCCTGTCGCGCAGGGGCACGGCGCTGTGTGTCGGCTCGTACAGGCCCCACCAGCGGTGCGGGTGGGCGGCGGGGACGAGCGGCTGGCCGTCCTCGTCGCTGAGCGCGGCGAGCCGGGCGAGCCGGCGGGCAGCCGCGTCGCGCAGCGCGGGCGCCGCCCGCGGGTCGACGGTCGTGGCGCGCAGCTCGGCCACGAGCGCGGCGACGGCGAGCGGGCGGCGTGGCCGGCCGGTGACGTCCTTGGGGTCGGCGCCCAGTTCGGCGAGGAAGCGGGACGGCTGGTCGCCGTCGTCGGCGGGGGCCTTGACCGCCGTGACGACGAGCCGTTCGCGGGCGCGGGTCGCCGCCACGTAGAACAGCCGTCGCTCCTCCGTAAGGAGGGCGCCGGGAGTGAGGGGTTCGGCCAGTCCGTCACGGCCGATCCTGTCCGCCTCCAGAAGAGAGCCGCGACGCCGGAGGTCGGGCCACAGCCCTTCCTGGACTCCGGCGACGACGACGAGCCGCCACTCCAAGCCCTTGGAGCGGTGCGCGGTCATGAGACGGACGGCGTCGGGCCGTACGGCCCTGCCACTGAGCGTGTCGGCGGCGATGTCCTGTGCGTCGATCTCCTCAAGGAAGTTGAGGGCGCCGCGCCCGCCGGTGCGTTCCTCGGCTCGGGCCGCGGCGTCGAACAGGGCGCATACGGCGTCCAGGTCCCGGTCCGCGTTACGGCCCCCGGCGCCGCCGCGCAGGGCGGCCCGCTCCAGCCGCTCCGGCCAACGGGTGCCGTCCCACAGCTCCCACAGCGCCTCCTCGGCGGTGCCGCCGCCCGCCAGCAGGTCACGCGCCTTGGCCAGCAGCGCGCCGAGCCGCTGCGCGCCGCGTGCGTGGGCGGGGTCGTGCGTGACGAGCCGCTGCGGTTCGGCGAGGGCGCGGGCCAGGAGCGTGTCGGAGGGCGGCGGTACGCGGTTGCCGGCGGCTCGCTCCTCGTCGCGCAGGGCGCGGCCGAGGCGGCGGAGGTCGGCGGCGTCCATGCCGCCGAGGGGCGAGGTGAGCAGCGCGAGCGCGGTCTCGACGTCGAGCCAGTCGCCCTCGACCCCGGGTCCGGTGTCGAGATCGGTGTCGGTGTCGGTGTCGGTGTCGGTGTCCGCGCCGACCGCCGCCGGCCCCGCCGCCGTAGCGACCGCCGCCGTCGCGACCGCGCGCAGCGCCGTCAGCAGCGGTGACACCGCCGGTTCGTGACGCAGCGGCACGTCGTCGCCGTCGATCTCCAGGGGCACGCCCGCCGAGGTGAGGGCCCGCCGCACGGCCGGGATGGTCCGGCCTCCGGCCCGTACGAGCACCGCCATCTCGCTCCACGGCACGCCCTCTTCAAGATGCGCGCGCCGCAGGATGTCGGCGATGTTCTCCAGCTCGGTCGAAGCGGTCGGATAGGTGTATGTCTCGACCCGCCCTCCCGCGCGGACCGCCGCCAGCTCGCGGTGCGCCCGCACCTTCGCGGCCGGCAGCCGGTTCAGCGGCATCCGGCGGGTCAGCAGCCGCGTCGCGGCGAGCAGCCCCTCCCCGGAGCGCCGGGAGGTCGTCAGGACCTCCACCGGGGCGGGCCGGCCGTCGGGGCGCGGGAAGGCGTCCGGGAAGTCGAGGATGCCGTTCACGTCGGCGCCCCGGAACGCGTAGATGGACTGGTCCGGGTCGCCGAACGCGACCAGTGTGCGGCCGTTCCCGGCGAGCGCCCGCAGCAGCCGTACCTGCGCCGGGTCGGTGTCCTGGTACTCGTCGACGAACACCGCGTCGTACCGGTCGGCCAGCCGCTCGGCGACCTCGGGCCGTTCGGCGAGGAGCACGGCCCGGTGGACCAGTTCGGCGTAGTCGAGGACGCCCTGCATGTCCAGGACGTCGAGATACTCGGCGAGGAACGAGGCGGCCGCCGTCCAGTCGGGGCGGCCCGTGCGCCGGGCGAAGACGGCCAGGGAGTCCGGGCCGAGCCCCAGTTCACGGCTGCGGGCGAGCACCGCGCGTACCTCGTCGGCGAAACCGCGCGTGGTGAGACAGGCCCGCAGCTCGTCCGGCCAGCGGATGTGCGCCAGCCCCTCGCGCTCCAGGTCGAGCTGGCCGGCGAGCAGTTCCCGTACGGCGACGTCCTGCTCCGGTCCCGACAGCAGCCGCAGCGGTTCGGTGAAGAGCTCCGCCTCCTGGTGGGCGCGGATCAGCGCGTAACAGAATGAGTGGAACGTGGTCGCCTGCGGCCCCTGCGCGCCGCCCAGTCTGACCGCCGTACGGTCGCGCAGCTCGACCGCCGCCTTGCGGCTGAAGGTGAGGACGAGCATCCGTTCCGGATCGAGGCCCCGCGCGACCCGCGCGGCGACGCTCTCGACCAGCGTGGTCGTTTTCCCCGTGCCCGGACCCGCGAGAACGAGCAGCGGTCCGCGGCCGTGGTCAACCACCGGGCGCTGCGCTGCGTCCAGCACAGGGGGATCCACCGGGGCCGGCGTCGTACGCACCAGTCGGTACGCACCGGAGGCCCGCTGCCGTACCCGACGGTGCGGGGTACGCCCGGTGGAAGAGAAGGAGCTCACGTGGATCGCCGGTCCTGGAGGGGGTGCTGGTGGTGACGGGACTCTCTGGGGTGCGTGTGCCGCGAGCTGACGAGGCTACGCCGTGGGACGGCGCGGAAGCGGGGAGTCCGCCCGATGATCTGACGGCCTTCACGGGCGCCCGGGTCGCGGCTTTCGCCCCGGCCACCGCGCCTCGTCGTCATCCGTACGGTCCTCAGCGGACTCGCACGACCTCCCGCCGCGCTGCTGAATGTCAGAAACTGTCAGATGTGAGCAGCATCGCCCGTATCAGCGCCCGTTTCCGGCGGCCGACCGTCCCATCGCGCCCGTTTCATATCGAGGCGTGGCAGATGGCCTTCGGCGCCGGGCGAGGCCTCCCGCAGCGGGGTGCCCTCCTCACGGTAGTGGGCCAGGGCCCGCAGCTCATGACCGGCCAACAGCACACCGTCCGAGCGGACCACCCGCCACCAGGGCACGGCCCCGCCGTACAGCGCCATCGTCCGGCCGACCTGGCGCGGGCCGCCCTCCCCCAGCCACTCGGCCACGTCGCCGTACGCCATGACCCGGCCGGGCGGGATCAGGTCGGCGACGTCGAGCACCCGCTCCGCGTACGCGGGCAGGTCTCCGGACACCTCGTCGGGCTCGTCGCTCGTCATCCGTCCCATCCTGCCGCACGGCACCGACAGTCCACCCGGCCGCTCCCTCCGGCCCGGCGGCGGGGCCTCGGGGCGCGGCGGTGCCGACGCGGTGTTCCTCAATGCACCCTGATACCCCCCTCTGTCACCCTGTCGTGCCACCATCATCCGGGCGGTGACTGGTGATACGAGATCAAGAAGACACAGACTCGACAAAGGAGCAGGGCGTGCAGCCTCCGACGGTGGCCGGCACCCCTGACGCCGAGCCACGCCCGGAACCGGCCCCCGAAGCCGGGACCGACACCAACGCCGAAGCCGAAGCCGAGGCCGACGAGGTGATCCGCCGGGACGCCCCTCCCGGAAGCCACGCCGACCCGCTCTCCGGCGACGAGCCGCTGCTCGCCGCCCGTGTGCACCGCCCCTCCGACCTCCTGCGCCTGCTCATCGGCATCCTCGCCATCGCCGTCGTCCTCGGCCTCTCCGCCTTCGCCCACGGCACCACGTCCGGCCTCGAACAGGACATCAGCAAGGGCACCGGCCAGGCCCCCGACCTGCTCGTCAAGGTCGCCGGTCTGATCTCCAGCATCGCCGTGCTGCTCGTCCCGGTCGCCTTCGCGATCGAGCGGCTGATCAAACGCGACGGCCTGCGCATCGCCGACGGCGTGCTCGCCGCCGTCCTCGCGCACGGTGTGACGCTCGCCACCGATCTCTGGGTCGCCCGCGCGGCGCCCGGTTCCATCCAGGACGCGTTGACACGTGCGTCGCCCGGCGAAGGGCTCACCGACCCCGTACACGGCTATCTCGCGCCCGTCATCGCCTATATGACGGCCGTCGGGATGGCCCGCAGACCGCGCTGGCGCGTGGTCCTGTGGGTGGTGCTGCTGCTCGACGCGTTCGCGATGCTGGTGGCGGGCTACACCACACCGTTCTCGATCATCCTCACCGTGCTGATCGGCTGGACCGTCGCGTACGGCACGCTCTACACAGTCGGTTCGCCGAACGTACGGCCCACCGGCCAGACGCTGATGGCGGGTCTTCGCCATGTGGGTTTCCGCCCCGTCAGCGCGATGCGCGCCGAGCCGGAGGAGGCCGGCGACTCGGCCGAGCAGGGCGAACGGGGCCGTCGCTATCTGGTGACCCTCGACGAGGGTCCACCTCTGGACGTCACGGTCGTCGACCGCGAACAGCAGGCGCAGGGCTTCTTCTACCGGGTCTGGCGGCGCCTCACCCTGCGCTCGATCAGCACCCGCCGCTCGATCCCCTCCCTGCGCCAGGCCCTGGAGCAGGAAGCACTCCTCGCCTACGCCGCCATCGCCGCCGGCGCCAACGCCCCCAAGCTGATCGCCACTTCGGAGCTGGGCCCCGACGCCGTCATCCTCGTGTACGAGCACATGGGCGGCCGTTCCCTGGACTCGCTGCCGGACGACGAGATCACCGACGAGCTGGTGCGCGGCGCCTGGGAACAGGTCAAGGCGCTCCAGTCGCGCCGTATCGCCCACCGCCGACTCACCGGCGACGCGCTGCTGGTCGACCGGGACGGCCAGGTGATCGTCACCGATCTGCGCGGCGGTGAGATCGCCGCGGGTGACGTGGTGCTGCGGATGGACATCGCGCAGCTCCTCACCACGATCGGGCTGCGTGTCGGCGCCGAACGCGCGGTGGCGAACGCCGTGGCCGTACTCGGCCCCGACACCGTCGCCGACTGTCTGCCGCTGCTCCAGCCGATCGCGCTCAGCCGCTCCACGCGCACCACACTGCGCCGGCTCGCCCGTGAGCGGTCCCAGCGCGAGCGCGACGCGGTGCTCCAGGCGTCCGAGGCGGCCAAGCACTCTCGTACGGTCCAAGCGGGGACCGCGGCCACCGACGCCGAACGCAAGGCGGCCCGCAAGTCGCTGCGCGCGGAGAAACAGGCCGAGAAGAGAGCCCTGGACGACGCGCTGGACGAGGCGCGCGAGGAGGACCTGCTCTCCCAGATCCGCGCGCAGGTGCTGCTCATCAGACCGCAGGCACCGGTCGAACCGGTCCGGCTCGAACGGATCAGACCGCGCACGCTGATCAGCTTCATCGCGGGTGCCGTCGCCGCGTACTACCTGCTCTCGCAGCTCGCGGGGGACGACTTCGGCACGGTCTTCACGCAGGCGCACTGGGGCTGGGTGGCGGCGGCCGTCCTGTTCTCGGCGCTCAGCTACGTCGCTGCGGCGATGAGCCTGCTCGGCTTCGTGCCGGAGCGGGTGGGGTTCGTGCGTACGGTCGTCGCACAGGTCGCCGGGTCCTTCGTCAAGATCGTCGCCCCGCCGGCGGTCGGCGGCGTGGCGCTCAACACGCGCTTCCTGCAACGCGCGGGCGTACGGCCGGGGCTCGCCGTGGCCAGTGTCGGCGCCTCGCAGCTGTTCGGGCTCGGGGCGCACATCCTGCTGCTGCTCGCCTTCGGCTATCTCACCGGTACGGAGAAGACGGCCTCCCTCACCCCGTCGAGGACGGTGATCGCGGGCCTGTTGACGGTCGCCGTGCTGGTGCTGGTCGTCACCGCGATCCCGTTCCTGCGGAAGTTCGTCGTGACGCGGCTGCGCTCGCTGTTCGCCGGGGTGGTGCCGCGCATGCTCGACGTGCTCCAGCGGCCCATGAAGCTCGTCACCGGCATCGGCGGCATGCTGCTGCTGACCGGTCTGTTCGTGATGTGCCTGGACGCGTCGGTCCGGGCCTTCGACGACGGCAACCAGCAGCTCAGCTACGCGAGCCTCGCCGTCGTCTTCCTCGCGGGCAACGCGCTGGGGTCGGCGGCCCCGACGCCGGGCGGTGTGGGCGCCGTCGAGTACGCCCTGACGGGCGGTCTCATCTTCGTGGGCGTATCGCCGGCGGTCGCGGTCCCCGCGGTGCTGCTGTACCGGATGCTGACGCTGTGGCTGCCGGTGCTGCCCGGCTGGGTGTGCTTCCACTACCTCACCCGCAGGGAAGCCCTCTGAGGGGCGCTCGGCGCGCTGCCACCACCCGGCTGGACCCCGGGCCGCGCGCCGCCGTCCGCCACGACGCACGATAGGAGGATGCCGATGCCATCCTTCTCCCCGTCCACCGCTCCCGCCGGGCGGCGCCGCCCGGCGCTGACCGCCGTCACCGCCGTCACCGTCGCCACGCTGCTGGCCGCCGCCGGATGCTCCGGCTCCGGTTCGAACTCCGACAGCGGCGACCAGGGCGGCCAGAACAGCCGGAGCAATCAAGACAGCCAGGACGCGGCCGAGACCGCCGCGCCAGGCGACCTGACCTCCCAGAAGCTGGACTGGAAGGCGTGCCCGACCCCGTCGGCGGCCGAGGGCGGTGGTACGGCCCCGTCGCCGCTGCCCGGCGGCACCAAGTGGGAGTGCGCCACCATGACCGCCCCGCTGGACTACGCGAAGCCCAAGGGCGACACGATCCCGCTGGCCCTGATCCGGGCGAGGACGAGCACCCCGGACAAGCGCATCGGCTCGCTCGTCTTCAACTTCGGCGGGCCCGGCGGTTCCGGTGTGACCGGGCTGCCCTCCTTCGGCAAGGACTACGACAAGCTGCGCACCCGCTACGACCTGGTCAGTTTCGACCCGCGCGGCGTCGGCCGCAGCGACCCCGTGGAGTGCAAGGACGACAAGCAGCTCGACGCGTACTACGCCAAGGACATGACCCCGGACGACAGCGCCGAGGAGAAGTCGTACGTCGACGACCTCAAGTGGTACGCCGGTGGCTGCGAGCAGAAGGCCGGCAAGGCGCTCCCGCACGTCGGCACCGTCAACGCCGCACGCGACATGGAGCTGATGCGCCAGGTCCTCGGCGACGACAAGCTCAACTACTTCGGTATCTCGTACGGCACCGAACTGGGCGGCGTCTACGCCCATCTGTATCCGAAGTCCGTGGGCCGCGCCGTCTTCGACGCCGTGGTGGACCCGAGCGAGACCTCCGAACAGGGCTCGCTCGGCCAGGCCAAGGGCTTCCAGCTCGCCCTCACCAACTTCGCGAAGGACTGCGTCAGCCGCGGCGACGCGTGCAAGCTGCCGGGCAGCACCCCGCAGGAGATCGAGGACTTCGTCGTCGGCCTGCTCGACCGGCTCGACAAGAAGCCGATCGCCGGTCTGGGCGGCCGGCAGCTCACCGAGACCCAGGCCACCAACGGCATTGCCCAGGCGCTCTATTCGAAGGAGTACTGGCCGCTGCTCGAACAGGGGCTGGACGAGGCCGACGGCGGCAGCGGCGCGCTGCTGCTCGTCCTGTCGGACGCGATGAACGGCCGCAACGAGAAGGGCCAGTACAGCAACATCCAGGCGGCCAACGCGGCCGTCAACTGCGTGGACTCCAAGGAGCGTTACACGCTCGCGCAGACGAAGGCGAAGCTCCCCGAGTTCCGCGAGGCGTCGCCGGTCTTCGGCGACCTCCTCGGCTGGGGGCTGCTGGGCTGCTCCGAGTGGCCGGTGCCGGGCGAGTGGGACAAGCCCGACGTCAGCGCGCCGGGCGCGGCCCCGATCCTGGTCATCGGCAACACCGGTGACCCGGCGACGCCGTACGAGGGCGCGCGGGCGATGGCGAAGGCGCTCGGCAAGGGCGTCGGCATCGAGCTGACGTACGAGGGCCAGGGGCACGGCGCGTACAACGCCGGCAGCGCGTGTGTGCAGGACGCCGTGGACGGCTATCTGCTGAACGGCAAGGTGCCGAAGACCGGGACGGTCTGCAAGTGACGCGGTAGGGCGGGGCGCGGCTGCGCACCGCATACGCGGACATATGGAGGAGGCCGGTCCACGTACCTCGTGGACCGGCCTCCTCCATAGGTTGTGCCACTCAGTAGATCGGCTTCTCCGGCTCGATCTGGTGGACCCAGCCGACCACGCCGCCGCCGACGTGCACGGCGTCGGCGAAGCCCGCCGACTTCAGCACCGCGAGCACTTCCGCACTGCGGACACCCGTCTTGCAGTTCAGGACGATCTTCTTGTCCTGCGGCAGATCCTGGAGCGCGTTCCCCATCAGGAACTCGTTCTTCGGGATCAGCTTGGCGCCCGGGATCGAGACGATCTCGAACTCGTTCGGCTCCCGCACATCGATCAGCTCGATGTTCTCGCCGTCGTCCAGCCACTCCTTGAGCTGCTTCGGAGTGATCGTCGAACCGGCCGCCGCCACCTGCGCCTCCTCGGACACGACGCCGCAGAAGGCCTCGTAGTCGATGAGTTCGGTGACGGTCGGGTTCTCGCCGCAGACCGCGCAGTCCGGGTCCTTGCGCACCTTGACCTGGCGGTACTGCATCTCCAGTGCGTCGTAGATCATCAGGCGGCCGAGCAGCGGCTCACCGATGCCCGCGAGGAGCTTGATCGCCTCGTTGACCTGGATGGACCCGATCGACGCGCACAGGACGCCGAGAACGCCGCCCTCGGCGCAGCTCGGGACCATGCCGGGCGGCGGCGGCTCCGGGTAGAGGCAGCGGTAGCAGGGACCGTGCTCGGACCAGAAGACGCTCGCCTGACCGTCGAAGCGGTAGATCGAGCCCCATACGTACGGCTTGCCCAGCAGCACACACGCGTCGTTGACCAGATAGCGGGTGGCGAAGTTGTCCGTGCCGTCCACGATCAGGTCGTACTGGGCGAAGATCTCCATCACGTTCTCGGACTCAAGCCGCTCCTCGTGAAGGACGACCTTCACCAGCGGGTTGATGCCGAGGACGGAGTCACGCGCGGAAGCGGCCTTCGAACGGCCGATGTCCGCCTGACTGTGGATGATCTGCCGCTGGAGATTCGACTCGTCGACCTCGTCGAACTCCACGATGCCGAGCGTGCCGACACCGGCCGCGGCCAGATACATCAGCGCGGGCGAGCCGAGCCCGCCGGCGCCCACGATGAGCACCTTCGCGTTCTTCAGCCGCTTCTGCCCGTCCATCCCGACGTCCGGGATGATCAGGTGACGGGAGTACCTGCGGACCTCGTCGACGGTGAGCTCGGCAGCGGGCTCGACCAGGGGTGGCAGCGACACAGGGACCTCAACAGGGGATTGGTCGATTGGTCAGTACGTTTGTTCCTCAAGTAACACTGCCACGCGCCTTCTCATTCCGAGACACCCGGTCCGATCTGCGAGACGATTTCGTCCCAGTAGCCGGGCAGCGCCGCGAATGGGCTGTTCTGTCCGGTCCGCTCGTCGTGTTCGCCCCGGTCGGTGAAGAAGATCGTGCCCGCACCCTGCCAGCGCGCGATCCGCATCGCCTCGTCCAGATGGCTGCGCGGCACCCCGTGGACGAGATGCGCGAAGCGCTCGGGCGGATGGTCCGCCGTCCACTCGGCCACCTGTGACCAGCGGTAGTCGGTCCACGGCCCGCGGAAGGTGACCAACTGGTCGGCGATCTCGGCGTATCCGGGGTACGGATGGGTGCCGTGGCCGAGGACCAGATGGCCGCGGTGGGCGACCGTGTCCAGCGTCGCCGCCGTACGTCTGACCTCGGGGAGGTACGACGCCTGCGACGGACACCGGTCCAGATAGAAGCCGTCGACGCGGTACCAGTCGTGGAAGTCGTGCGCGTCGGAGATGATCTCGCCGAAACTCCGGGCGCCGTACGCGAGGTCGAGATGGCCGAGCACCCGCACGCCCGCGTTCCTCAGCCGGCCCGCGGCTTCCAGGCAGTGCGGGTCCGGCATGGTGCCCGGCCCGTTGGCGACATTGAGCACGGCCCAGTGCAACGGCGTTCCGGGGCGCGTCAGTTCGGCCCACTCGACCGGCGCGAGCAGTGGATGCGCGTATCCGGGGATGCCGAAACCCAGCCCGGCGGCCCCGGTGGCCGACCGGCTGCCCCCGCTGGTCGTCAGATGCGGCATGCCGCCTCCATCCAGATGTCGGCGAGCGATTCCTCCAGGTTGATACGGGGCCGCCAGCCGAGCCGGTCGCGCGCCGTGCGGACGTCGGCCTGCTGCCAGCCGCCGCAGCCGTCGGGATACGGGATCGGGCCGCTGCCCAGCTGCTCCGACGGGTGCTCGCCGCGCTGCGGGCCGAGGGTGGCGTGGGTGCCGTGGTTGGCGTGGGCGGCGTGCACGGGGCGCGGCTGGCCGCCGGGCGCGTCCAGTTCGTGCAGGGCGCCGCCGTATCCGGCGACCCTCGCGAGGACGGCGGCGGCGTCCCTGAGCCGGACCGCGCGCCCCGTACCGATGTTGACGACGCCCTGCGCGGCCGAGAGCGAGGCGGCGTGCACGGCACGGGCCACGTCGCGCACGTCCACGAAGTCGCGCTGTACGCCCAGTCCGCTGAGCTTCAGCTCGCCGTCGCCGGACTGCATGGCGCGGCGCATCGCCTCGGCGAGTCTGCCGAGCGGGGAGCCCGCGGGCGTGCCGGGCCCCACGGGCGAGAAGACCCGGAGCACGACGGCGTCGAGCCCGGCGCCGAGCACCAGTTCGCTGGCGGCCAGCTTGCTCACCCCGTAGGGGCCGCCGGGCCGGGGCACCGCGTCCTCGGCGGTGGACGAGCCCGGTTGGGAGGGGCCGTACTCGGAGGAGCAGCCGAGCTGGACGAGACGGGCGCCGCAGCCGCTGCGGCGCAGCGCCTCGCAGACGGTGGCGACGGCGACGGTGTTGTGCCGGGTCAGGTCACGGGCGCCGCCCCGGGTGGCGCCCGCGCAGTTGATGACGACTCCGGGGTGGACGGCGTCCAGGAAGCGGGTGAGAGCTCCGGGGCTGCCGCCGGCGAGGTCGAACCGTACGTCGGCGTCGTCGCCGCGGCCGAGTGCGGTCAGATGGACGGCCGGGTCGGCGAGCAGCCGGTCGGCGACGAAGCGCCCGAGGAAACCGTTGGCACCGAGCAGCAGGACCCTCATCGCGCTGCCCCTTGGTTCCGACGTGCCGGTGCTGGGGGTTGAGGGGTCATGTTCTGTCGTCTCCTTAGAGGGTGTTGCGGTGTGCTTCGGGTTACGCCCGCGGCGTCGGCTCCGCGGGAGGTCTGTGGGTCCGGATCCGGTCCGGACGGGGGGTGTGCGCCGTAGGTCGGTGGTCCGCCGGTCAGGTGTGGGCCGAGGCCCGGGGCAGTGCGACGGCGGCGTGGATCAGCAGTCCGAGCGCGGCGGCGCCGCAGGCGACGGCTGGTACGGCGCCGGCTCCTCCCGCGTCGACGAGGACCCGGACGGGGGCGGAGACGGTCTCGAAGCCGGGAACGCGGCCCGCCGTCGCGAGGACGAGGGCCAGCGCCTCGACGGCGCAGGCGGTGGCGAGGCCGGTCGCCGCCGCCTTCGGGAAGCCGTGGACGGTGAGCAGCCGGGCGAGGAACAGCAGCGCGCCGAGGGCCACGGTCGCGACGGGGTGACCGGCGCCCGTGCCCCGGTCGGCGCCGATGACGAGTTCGGCGAGGAGGGCCAGGGCGGTCAGTGTGAGGACGTACAGCACGAGCAGGCCGAGCAGCGGCGGCCGGGTCCGGGAGGCGAACTCGGCCAGTCCGCGGCTGTCGGTGAGCCCGCGCCTCGCTTGCAGGGCGAGCAGATGGGCGCACCAGGCGGCGGGGGCCACGGCGAACGCCAGGGCCAGGAGCGGCGCCGCCGCGTCCGTCAGGGGCGACGTCCCGTGCGGGCCGCCGCCGGCCGACAGGTGCGGCAGCCGGTCGCCGTACAGCACGTACGCCAGCAGCCAGCACACCCACAGGCGCGAGACACGGGCGGTGTGGCCCTCGACGCGCAGCGGTCCGCGCCGGACGGCGACGGTGAGCGCGATGGCGAGGGCGACGGCCCCCGCCACGCCTATCGCGAGCCGCACTCCTCCACCGGCTCCACCGGCGTGCCCCGGCGCGACCACGGCGACGGCGCACACGGCGCCCGGGAGCAGGGTGCGCAGTGTCCACCGGGCGCGCGGATCGGTGGAACGCGCCGGGTGGGGCACGGTGGTGTCGGCGTCCGTGTCGGCGTCCGTGTCGCTCTCCGCGGCGCGTGGCACGCGTGCGTACAGCTCCTCCGCGAGGGAGAAGACGTCCCGGTGCCGGAAGCGCGCGGCGGCCCGGTCGGTGACACCGTGCGCCTCCAGACCGGCCGCGATCTCCAGCGGGTCGACGGCGCGCTCGCACAGCTCGCGGTGGCTGTGCATCAGCGTCCTGACGGGGTCGGCCGGGCCCGGCCGCCGGGTGAGTCCTGTGGCCCCCGTGCGTGTGGTGCCCGCGTCAGACATCGCTCTCCCCCAGGGCCTGTCCGGCGCCGACGGCGACCGCCTCCGTGGGACGCGGCGCGTAGGTCGCGGCGGGGACGGACAGGGCGGCGGATACAGATACGGATAAGGGGATCGGCGGCGGCGCCGGCATCGGCATCGGTACGGTCCTCGCCTGTCCGGCGGTCCAGTGGCCGGGTACGTACGCCTCCGCGGGGTTGGCGAACGGCAGCGGCTCACCGTGCGCGTTCACGGTCTCGGCAGAGCGCCGGACCGGGGCGTGCGAGATCAGCTCCAGGTAGATGCCGCGGAACGCCGCCAGATTCTGCTCGACGGTGAAGAGTTCCAGCGCGCGGGCGCGTGCGGCGGCGCCCAGCCGTCCGCGCCGCTCCGGGTCGCGCAACAGCGCGACACAGGCGTCGGCAAGCGCCCGCGGGTTGCGCGGGGGCACCACGAGCCCCGTGCCGCCGATGACTTCGACGACCGCGCCGACGTCGGTCGAGACCGTCGCGCGCCCGCAGAACATCGCTTCGACCAGGCTGACCGGGAAGCCCTCGATGATGCTGGACAGGACGATCACCCCGCCCGCCGCGTACGCGTCCACCAGCTCCGGCGCGCCGGGCCCGCCGACCTCCTCGAAGGAGACGCAGTTGTCGCCCACGGCGTGCGCGTCGGCCGCCTCGTCGGGGAACAACTGGGCGGCGAGCGCGCGGCAGTGGGCGAGATACGCGGTCGCCTCCGCGCCCCGCGCCGCGGCGCCGATGATCCTCAGCCGCGCCGCGGGCTCCTCCTTACGGATGTCGGCGAAGGCGTGCAGCAGGGAGATGAGGTCCTTGGCGGGCTCGATCCGCCCGACCCAGACGAGGGTGTTCGGATCGCCGCCTTCCCCGCCCGCGCCGCCTTCCCCGCTCTCCCCGCTCTCCCCCAGCGCCGCGAAACGCTCCGTCTCCATGCCGGGGTAGACGGTGCGCAGTTTGGCGCGGGCTGCGCCGCAGCGCTCCTGCCAGCGTCTGGCGTGGGTGTTGCCGGAGGTGATGACGGCGGCCTGCCGGTAGACCTCGGCGGCGAGCCGGCCCTGGAAAGCCGCGAGCAGGGCGCGCACCGGCGCGCGCAGGGGCGCGTCACCGCCGGGTCCGGCGGCCAGGTAGTGGGCACGGAGCTGGACGCCGTACTCGGTGACCAGCAGCGGCGCCCCGAAGAAGCGTTTGGCCAGAAGCCCCGGCAGGGCGGCGGATCCGCCCGTTGTCGCGTGACAGAGGTCGACGGCGCCGAGGCCGTCGTCGTCGTACCAGTCGAGGGAGAGCGGGCGCAGCGCGCGCTCCAACTGGTCGGCGAAGACCAGGTAGTCGGGGACGGTGGCGCCGCGCACGCTCCGGCGTGCGCCGGGGGCGTGGCAGGCGGCCTCCAGGATCCGTACGGCGGCCTCCGACCGCAGGGCAGTGGCCAGACCGCCGTGCTCGCGCGCCAGCTCGGCGAGCCCGTACAGCCCTTCGGCGAAGGCGCTCACGCTCCGCGCGTCGTCGTCGCCCGCGCTCCCGGCTGCTTGCCCGTCCGGGGTGCAGACGGCGGTGATCAGATCCCCGAAGTGCCCTGTGAAGCGCCGCCGTTCGCGCCGGCCGTACGCCCGCCCGTCCCCCTCCGCCGACCAGAGCGGCGCCGTGCGCACCCGCTGTACGGAGGGCGGCAGCCGGATCCAGCCGGTGCCCTCCTGGCGGGCGCTGCGACTGAGCGCGTAGATGTCGAACTCGTGCTGTGCGAGCCCGCGTACGAGCCGGTCGCACCACAGCCTGGACTCACCCGTGGCATACGGGTAGCCACCGTCCGTAAGCAGTCCGATCCGCACGAGCACACCCCCGATCTCCCTTGTGGGAAGCCGCCGTTGAATCGGCGACTCGCAGCGGGACGACCGTAAGCGGACATGACGGTGGAACGGCGGACGGTTGTCCGTCGCACCACCAGAAGGGGTGAATGCACGTAACTTTCCCACCACGACAGCGTTCCGTCGCGGTATGGGATTACTCGATCACGCTGCGTCAAGCTGCGGCCGGTGCCTCAACTGCCCGGAAACGCCCAGGGGTTGGGCTTGCACTTCACGCCGTCGAGATCGAGCGTCTTGGTCTGCTGCTGCATCACGGGGGCGAGTGAGCCCGGTGTGCGGCAGCTCACGTGGTCGTGCCCGAGCCGGTGCCCGATCTCGTGGTTGATCAGCATCTGCCGGTAGGTGTGCATCGCCTTGGGGCCGTAAGTCTCGGCGCCCCGCGCCCAGCGGAACGCGTTGATCATGACGCGATCGGTCGCGGCGGAGTCGCACGACACGTTGTCGACGGAGGTGTCCAGTCCGGACTTGGCGCACCACTCGGCCGTGGTCCCGGGGCTGGCCAGGGTGATCACGAAGCGGGGCGTTCCCTTGGCGATCCGCTCGAAGGTCATGGCTCCGTTGTGGGCCCAGCTCCGGTCGTCGTTGAGGGTTCTGTGCACGGCGTCGGCGAACAGCTTCTCGTCGAGCCCGAGGCCCTTCTCGACATCGATCCGGTAGCGGACCTTCAGGCCCTCGCCGGGCGCCTCGGCCAGTCCGGGGACCGCCTCGAACTCGCCCGAGCCCTGCAGATCGGCGGCCAGCGGGAACTGCTTGGTCATCAACTGGCTGTAGGTGAGAGGCAACGCCGGGGCCTCGACCGCGGGCTCCTTCGGGGTCGGCCTGCCGTCCGAGCGCGAGGCGGCGTCCTCGCCGTCGCGGGTGACCTCGCCCGAGGGCCGCGCGTCGGCCCGGGAGCCGCCGCCGTCGGTGACCTGACCGGCCACCACGACGGCGAGCACCGTGGTCACCGCCGCCGCGGCGATCCCGGTGAAGGTGCGCCCCAGACCGCTCTTGGCGGGCCGTTCCGCGTCGCCCTCGGCGGCGGTGACCACGGAGCCGTCCGCGGAGTCCACGCCGGGACGGCCGCTCTCGTCGTCCCGGTCGGTGGCGGGGGTGTGCGCGGAGGGCGGCGCGTCGAAGGCGTCGATGAACTCGCGACGCGGTCCCGGCACCCGGCGCCGACCGCCGGTCGGCGCCGAACCCGTCCCCCGGCCCGGTCCCGGCTGCTGCTGCTGAGGACCCTGCGGGTGCTGCGGGTGCTGCGACCCCTGAGGCCCGCCCCCGCCGCCCTGCCAGTCCCCGTAGCGCTGCTGCCCGCCCCAACCGCCGCCGGGCTCAGGGTGTTCGGGATGCCCGCCGCGCACCTGCGGCACGCCGTGGGCGGGCGTGCCGTACGCCGGTGCGGCGTGGTCCCGCTCGCCGGGAGGCGGCGCGGGGGGCGCCGCCCGCTCACCGGCCGGCGGGGTGCCCCCGGAGGGGGCCCGCTTCTTGCTGTCGGATCCCTGGGGTGCGGGGCCTTTACGGCTGTGTCGTCCCACGCCCAGGATCAGCTCCCGCCACTGTCGTTGCCGTTGTTGCCGTCGTCATTGTCGCCGCCGCTGTCACCCACGAGGGTGCCGTCCCCACCGTCATTACGGCCGGCACGGTCGTTCGTCTCACCCGCCGCCCCGCCGTCAGCCCCGTCCGACTCCCGGACGAGACTCCGCGCGGCCTCGCCGACGGCCTTCGGATACTCCATCATGGCAACATGCCCGGCGTCCGGAAGCGTCAGGAGTCGCGAATCCCGGAAAGCGGCGGACGCCTTGCGTGCCATTCGGTACGAAACGAGTTGGTCCCGCCCTCCGTACACCAGCAGTGTCGGGGCGAGAACCCGCTCGGCCTGCCGCCACAGCCCTTGCTGCCCACCGAGGGTGTACGCGTCGACGATGCCGCGCGCAGAACGGGTCATCGCCTCCCAGAAGTACGGCAGTTCCTGCCGTCGCTCCATCTCCTCCACCGCGTGCCGCAGCCCTTCCTCGGAGACCCGGCCGGGGTCGCCGTAACAGAGGGCCATCACCCCACGAGTGCGCTGCTCGGCCGTCCACCCGCGCGTCATCCGCCCGAAGAGGGCGGCGACACCGGGCACGGCCAGCAGGGCGGTCGGCACGGCGTTGCGCTGCACGCGGATCTCGGGCAGCGCGGGCGAGACGAGGGTGAGGGTGCGCACCAGGTCGGGGCGGGCGGCGGCGACCCGGGTCGTGACGGCTCCGCCCAGGGAGTTACCGAAGAGGTGCACCGCGCCGTGGCCGCTCGCGTCGAGCAGCCGGATCACGGCCCGCGCGTGGGCGGTGATCGAGTAGTTGCGGTCCTCCGGCGGCGGGGAATCCCCGAAGCCGGGCAGGTCGACCGCCTCGCCGTCGACCACGTCGGCCAGCAGCGGCATCAGGTCGGACCAGTTCTGCGAGGAGCCGCCGAGGCCGTGCACGTACAGCGCGTGCGGCAGTCCGGGGCGCGTCGGGGGCCGTGAGCGCACGTTCAGGGTCAGGCCGGGCAGGGCGACCGAACGCAGCCGCTCACCGTCGGCGACCCGGACGGTACTCACGCGCGGGACGGCGGCGGCGAGGGTTTCCGGCAGCTCGGTCGAAGACATGCGGGCAATGTTACGAGACGATCACGTGCCGGTTCGCGTGTTCACCGTCACAGGACACATAGCGCCGCGGGTGCGGACCTCCTACCCTCGTAAGTACGCGGACGCGTACGCCTCATTTCGCGAACGGAGGCGTGAGTGGAGGTCGGAAGACGACCGGAGAGGAAGGGGCGCCATGTCGGCGGACCCGAGCGACCCGGACACATTCCCGAACGACCCCAACGACCCCGAGAACCCCGAGAACAAGGCACGGGGCGCCGGGACGGATTCCGGCGCACTCGAAGACCTCGACGAGGAGACCCCGGAGGCCGACGCCGCCGAGCAGCGCGCGGACGTGCGGCCCGAGGGCGACGATCCGCCGGCCCCCATCGATACGACCGAGGCGGACGAGACGGACGCCGCCGAGCAGGCGCGTATCGTCTCCCTCGACGAGGACGACTACCGCTGAGCGACCGGTGAGCGACCGCTCAGGACCGGGTCCGCCTTTTGTCAGCATTGGATACATTTTTCCGCCGACGTACCGCCGACGTATCCGGGGCCGGACGGACATCCGGCTCCCCGACCGTCCGGTCCGTGAAATTCTGCGACCTGACCACGCACAGCCGGGTTACCCAAAAGTACGATGGCAAGGCGGCGCACAGCGCGCACGGAACGATTCTGGGAGGCGGCGTGACAGCCATAGAGCAGACCGAGGCGGCGCGCCCGCGAGGCACGCGCCTGCCACGCCGCGCTCGACGCAATCAGCTCCTGGGCGCGGCTCAGGAAGTCTTCGTCGCACAGGGTTACCACGCCGCGGCGATGGACGACATCGCGGAACGGGCCGGCGTCAGCAAGCCCGTCCTCTACCAGCACTTCCCGGGAAAGCTGGACCTCTATCTGGCGCTGCTCGACCAGCACTGCGAGGCCCTGCTCCACGCGGTGCGCACGGCCCTCGCGTCGACGACCGACAACAAACTCCGGGTCGCGGCCACCATGGACGCGTACTTCGCCTACGTCGAGGACGAGGGCGGCGCGTTCCGGCTGGTCTTCGAGTCCGATCTGACGAACGAGCCCGCCGTGCGCGAACGCGTCGACCGGGTGGCG
The DNA here is from genome assembly GCF_045040315.1 of Streptomyces sp. NBC_01508. Lineage (NCBI taxonomy): Bacteria > Bacillati > Actinomycetota > Actinomycetes > Kitasatosporales > Streptomycetaceae > Streptomyces > Streptomyces sp. NBC_01508. Next base: position 2,696,848 of record NZ_CP109419.1, read on the forward strand.
CTCCAGTGCGCGGAGGCGATCTCCGACGTGATCGCCTCGGACACCGGCCTTTCCAAGGAGGAGTCCATGATGCTGGCCGTCGGACTCGGCGGCGTCTCCCAGGTGGTGGCCCGCTACTGGCTCTCCAGCGAGTCGGTCATCCCGCGCGAGAAGGCCGTGGAACTTCTCACCTCGCTCGCCTGGCGCGGCATCGCCGGATTCCCGCTGCACGGCAGCGAGCAGCACCCCGGCGCCTGACCCGGTCCGTGTTCGCTGCGGGCGTGCCCCGCCACCGTCCTGAGCACCGTCCCGCCGGGCTAATGTGTGCTGGGTACCGCGCGGTTGACCGCGCAACGCACCGACCGTTCGGAGGGACATAGCGGTGGAGGTCAAGATCGGCGTGCAGCACACGCCCCGCGAGATCGTTCTGGAGAGCGGGCAGTCCGCCGAGGAGGTCGAGAGCGCCGTCGCCGACGCACTCGCCGGCAAGGCGAAGCTGCTCAGCCTCACGGACGAAAAGGGGCGGAAGGTGCTCGTACCGGCCGAACGGATCGCGTACGTGGAGATCGGCGAGCCGACGACACGACGGGTGGGCTTCGGCACTCTCTAGTGCGAACCGTTCAACCGCCGTAACAGCACCACGGCCACACGGGAGTGGCCCGGTGGGAGAGATCCCGCCGGGCCACTCCTTCGTTCGTTGGCTCTTCGGATCGCGGAGGGTTGCTCCGCGCGCACCGCGGGTAGACCGGGCTACGACCGGATTGCCCAGCGTGCTTCGTGAGGTGACCAGCAGTGATCTTGGAAGCTCTCGGTGCGGTCCTGCTCGGACTCGGCGCCTCGTGGGCCGCCCTCCAGCGCCTGCCCCACCGGCTCCCCTCCCGCCGACCCGTGCTCGCCGCGGGTTCCCTGGGCTCCCTCTTCGGCGCGGTGCTCACCCACGCGGCGCTCGGCCCCGGTCACGTCGTCGCGACGCTGATCGGCGCGGTGGCCGTCGGGGTGGTCCTGCTCTCGCTGCTGCTGCGCCCCGCGGGCCATGGTCTGCGCCGGCCCATGCCGTCCTGACTCCCGGCCCGTCTCTCAGGCGGCCAGCCCCAGCGCCGCCATCCGCTTGGTGTGCGCCTCGGTGATCCGCGAGAACATCCGGCCCACCTCGGCCAGGTCGAAGCCGTCGGCGACCCCGCCCACCAGCATCGTCGACAGCGCGTCCCGGTCGGCCACCACGCGCTGCGCCTGCGACAGCGCCTCGCCCATCAGCCGCCGCGCCCAGAGCGCGAGCCGCCCGCCGACCCGTGGTTCGGCCTCGATCGCCGCCCGGACCTTCTCGACCGCGAAATTGCCGTGCCCTGTGTCATCGAGCACAGCGAGGACCAGTCCACGGGTGTCGGAGTCCAGCCGCGCGGCCACCTCGCGGTAGAAGTCGCTGGCGATCGAGTCACCCACGTACGCCTTGACCAGGCCCTCCAGCCAGTCCGACGGCGCGGTCTGCCGGTGGAACGCGTCCAGTGCGGCGGCGAAGGGATCCATGGCGCCCGTGGGATCGGCGTCGATTTCCCCGAGCCGGTCGCGCAATCTCTCGAAATGGTGGAATTCGGCGGAGGCCATCTTCGCGAGTTCCGCCTTGTCGTCCAGCGTCGGCGCGAGTTTGGCGTCCTCGGCGAGCCGCTCGAAAGCCGCCAGTTCGCCGTAGGCGAGTGCTCCCAGCAGATCCACGACCGCGGCCCGGTACTTCGGGTCGGCGGAGGCCGTCGCCCAGTCCTGGGCGGCGATCCCGGTGTGTTCCGAGGGTGCGGATCCGGGTGTGGACTCGGGCGCAGTGGCGTTGTCAGACGTCTCCATGGAGCGCACAATAGCCCGCTCCGCACACCGCGTAAGGGCCTGGTCAGACACTGCTCGCATACCGTTGAGACGAATTCGTCCAACACACATGCGCGATTCCGGGGTACAGTGGTAATGCGCCTGCCGAGTATTCGGTGGGCCATCGCAGTGTTTGACCGGGAGATCTGTCCCGGACAGGCCCCATGAGGATGCCCGGTCGGTGGCCCGATCGGCTCCGACCCCGACCGCCCTCCGCGCGGACCGTACGCACAGCTGCGTATGACCGCAGATGAGGGGCCCCCTCAGCGGCACGAGCGCTCGAGCGACGGCAGTGGTCCCGCGCCATCCGGCCAATCCACGGCCGGCCGAGTACCCAGGTGCGGTACGACCCCCAGCGTTCGCCTCGCGTCGCGTCTCACAGAAGAGGCAGCACCCTGACTACGACTTTCCGAGACCTCGGAATCCTTCCCGAGACAGCCGAAGCGCTTGAAGCCGTCGGCATCGTGTCTCCGTTCCCCATCCAAGAGATGACCCTGCCGGTCGCGCTGTCCGGCAAGGACGTCATCGGCCAGGCCAAGACCGGCACCGGCAAGACGCTCGGCTTCGGCCTGCCGCTCCTTGAGCGCGTCACCGTCCCCGCCGACGTCGAGGCGGGCCGGGCCGTTCCCGAGCAGCTCACCAACGCTCCGCAGGCCCTCGTGGTCGTCCCCACCCGCGAGCTGTGCCAGCAGGTCACCAACGACCTCCAGACCGCCGGCAAGGTGCGCAACGTGCGCGTACTGGCGATCTACGGCGGCCGTGCCTACGAACCGCAGGTCGAAGCCCTGAAGAAGGGCGTCGACGTGATCGTCGGCACTCCGGGCCGCCTCCTGGACCTGGCGGGCCAGCGCAAGCTCGACCTGTCGCACGTGCGCGGACTCGTCCTGGACGAGGCCGACGAGATGCTCGACCTGGGCTTCCTGCCCGACGTCGAGCGGATCATCCAGCTGCTGCCGCCGAAGCGCCAGACGATGCTGTTCTCGGCCACCATGCCGGGCGCGGTCATCGGTCTCGCCCGTCGCTACATGTCGCAGCCGACGCACATCAGCGCCACGTCGCCGGACGACGCGGGCGCGACGGTCGCCAACACCACCCAGCGCGTCTACCGCGCCCACTCCATGGACAAGCCGGAGCTGGTCGCGCGCATCCTCCAGGCCGAGGGCCGCGGGCTCGCGATGATCTTCTGCCGTACGAAGCGTACGGCCGCCGACATCGCCGACCAGCTCGCCCAGCGCGGCTTCGCCTCGGGCGCCGTCCACGGCGACCTGGGCCAGGGGGCGCGTGAGCAGGCGCTGCGCGCGTTCCGCAACGGCAAGGTGGACGTCCTCGTCTGCACCGACGTCGCCGCTCGCGGTATCGACGTCGAAGGCGTGACGCACGTCATCAACTACCAGTCGCCGGAGGAGGAGAAGACCTACCTCCACCGCATCGGCCGCACCGGCCGCGCGGGCGCGTCCGGTATCGCCGTGACGCTGGTCGACTGGGACGACATCCCGCGCTGGCAGCTGATCAACAAGGCGCTGGACCTGGGCTTCCCGGACCCGCCGGAGACGTACTCGACATCGCCGCACCTCTTCGAGGAGCTCGACATCCCCGCCGGGACGAAGGGCATCCTGCCGCGTACGGACCGGACACGTGCCGGTCTGTCGGCGGAGCAGGTCGAGGATCTGGGCGAGACGGGCGGTCGCGGCCGCAAGTCGGCCACCGGTCCGTCGGCCCGGACGGCCACCGCCGTACAGGAGGAGCGCCCGGCGCGTACGCGTACGCCGCGGCAGCGCCGCCGTACACGCGGCGGGACTTCCCTGGAGGCCGGCGAGGCGCAGACGGTGACGGAGACGTCGGCCGCGGCGGCCGGAGCGGTCGACACCGCCGAGGGCGCGGACGGCACCGAGCCGCGCATCCCGCGTCGCCGCCGGCGTACGCGCGTGAGCGTGCCCGCCGAGGCGGCGGCCGCCGTGGCCGCGACCGTGGCGCAGCCCGCACCGGACGTGTTCGTCGAGCCGCTCGCCGAGCCGAAGGCCGACGCGGACGCCGCCGCCGGTGCCGAGGTGGTCGCCAAGCCGCGCCGTCGTCGTACGCGCGCCGCCAAGCCCGCGGTCGAGGTCACGGCCGTGGACACCGTCGAGGCGGCGGCTCCGGCCGTGGTCACCGACATCGACGCCGAGCCGAAGACCGAGACCAAGCCACGGCGCCGTACGCGCGCCAAGGCCCCGGTCGAGGCCGAGACGGTGAAGACGGCCGACACGGCGGTGGCCGACGCCCCCGCCTCCGAGGCCAAGCCGCGCCGCCGCCGTGCGCGTGCGGCGGTCGCCCAGCCCGAGAGCTGACACCGCGTACGCCGATGGCCCGGTCTCCCCTTCGCGGGGACCGGGCCATCGGCGTGTGCGCGCCTCCGTAGGAGGGCGTCTCGGCGCCCCGGCCGGGTGAGGCGGGGGCGTCTCGGCGCCCCGGCCGGGTGAGGCGGCGGTGGGCCTGGGGTCTTACGCTCGTCGCATGAGCCGGCCGCCCACGTTCACTCCCCCGCCCTGTGCCCGCGCGCTCCAGCTGTCGACGCGGCGCGGGCACTTCGCGGTGCTCGACGCGCGCCCCGGGGGGACGCCGCGGGGCACCGCGCTCCTGCTGCCCGGATACACCGGCAGCAAGGAGGACTTCATCGCGATGCTGGAACCGCTCACCGCGGCCGGCTACCGCGTCGTCTCCGTGGACGGCCGCGGGCAGTACGAGTCCGCCGGCCCCGACTCCCAAGAGGCTTACGCACAGCAGGAGTTGGCGGCCGATGTGCTGGCGCAGGCGGCGGCGGCCGGCACCCCGGTCCATCTCGTGGGGCACTCGCTGGGCGGGCAGATCGCCCGCGCCGCCGTCCTGACGGACCCGGAGCCGTTCCGCTCGCTGACGCTGATCTCCTCGGGCCCCGCCCGTATCGCACCCTCCCAGCAGGAGCGGGTACGGCTGCTGAGCGAGGCCCTGGCGCTCACACACATGGACATGGCGGAGGTCTGGGAGGGCATCCGGGCGATGGAGCCGCCGGAGGAGACGGATGTCGACGGCACGGAGCTGCGCCGTCGCTGGCTGCGCCACAACCCGGCCCAACTGATCGCCACGGGGCGGCAGTTGACGGTGGAGCCGGACCGGGTGGCGGAGCTGGCGGCGGTACCGCGCCTGCCCCTTCATGTGGTGTCCGGCGAGCGGGACGACACCTGGCCGGTGCCGTTGCTCGACGACATGGCGCGACGGCTGGGCGCGCGCAGGACGGTGATCGAGGGCGCCGAGCACTCGCCGAACACCGATCAGCCGTCGCGTACGGCCGCCGCGCTCAGCGCCTTCTGGGACGACAGCCCCCAGAGCTGAGCGCGAGGCTCAGAACTGCGCCTCCAGGTGCTGCCAGAACCCGTCGCGCAGCGACCGCCGCAGCACGGCGTGCCCCCGCAGCGACCGTTGCAGCAGCTTCTCCGCCTCGATCAGCAGATCCTGGTCCACCGGGCCCGGCAGATAGGGATGGCCGGGCAGCAGTTCCGCCATCGCCACCCGCCCCCGTCCCACCAGCCAGGTCGCGGCGATCTGCGCGCCGATGAAGCGCACCTGTTCGCGCGAGGGCGGCGGATCGCCCTCGTTCTCGTACGTGGTGACCGGCCGCCGGGTCACGTACGGCTTCCAGAAGTCGAGGTCGAAGGTGCGCTGGCTGTCGACCTCCCACAGCAGCGGCTCGGCCTGGTTGCGGCCGTCGCCCGCCTCGATGCCCCAGAGGTGGACGCGTGCGCCGTACCCCTGCGCGGCCTCGACGGCGGACACCAGGTCCTCGTCACCGCCCACGAGCGCGGCGTCGCTGATGGCGCGGTGCCTGGCGAGCGATTCGAGATCCGTGCGGATCAGCGAATCGACGCCCTTCTGCTGGTTGTTGGCGTTGAGATTGCCGAGGCGGACCTTGACGTCGGGCAGTTCGGCGATGGACTGCTGCTCGGGCGTGTGGATACGCCGCCGCGCGCCGTCGTACCAGTAGACGCGCAGCAGCCTGCTGTCCGCGAAGATCGTGCGCGCCTTGTCGATGAACGCCTCGATGAGCCCTTCGGAGTCGAGATCGAAGGCCCGCCGGTCCTCGGTTCCGGCGACCAGTAATCCGGCCGCGGCGTAGACGTAACCCGCGTCGACGAAGATGGCGTGGGTGGACGGGGTCTTCGCGACCTCGGCGAGCATCCGCTGGAGCAGTTCGTTGGTGCGCTCCAGGCGGGCGCCGACCTCGGCGATGTCGGGGTTGATCTCTGCCTCGCTCATACGGGGTCCATTGTCCGTGGGCGCGGCTGTACCCGCCAGTAGTTAGCGAGCTGAAAATTTTCCTTAGTGTAGGGAATGTTTGCAGAGGGCAAGGCGTTGTGGCCTTATGTAATCAACGACGGGCTATCCGTCACACACAGTTCTCCTACGGAGGATCAGACGAAGGGAGAAGCGATATGCGCTTCGAGATCATGCGACTGAACGATGCGGACGGCACCGCCGTCGACAGCACCGTTGTGGACGCCGCCTCCGTCAACCAGATCGTGCAGCAGGCCGCCTCAACAGGGCAGCGCCTCTATATCCGACCGGCCGTCACCACGGCCTCGTGAATTCTTGGATCCCATCGGATCCACTGATCGGCTCATGTCGAGACGCCCCCGCACGGACCAACCGTGCGGGGGCGCTTTGGTGTCAGGCACCCTGGACGACCTGGGTGACGCCGTTGATGATCTGCTGCACGGCGATGGCCGAGAGCATCATCCCGGCGAGCCGGGTCACCAGCACCACACCGCCGTCCTTGATCAGCCGGATGATCACCAGCGAGTAGCGCATCGTCAGCCAGAGCACGGCGTGCATCGCCACGATCGCCGCCCACACGGACGCCTGGGCCGCCGCGCCGTCGGCGTGCTGGACGGCGAGGATCACGGAGACGATCGCGCCGGGGCCGGCCAGGAGCGGCATGCCGAGCGGTACGAGGGCGACGTTGACGTCCTTCGTCTGCTTGGGCTCGTCGGTCTTGCCGGTGAGCAGATCGAGCGCGATGAGCAGCAGGAGCAGTCCGCCCGCGATCATCAGCGCGGGGACGGACACATGCAGATAGTCGAGGATCTGCTGGCCCAGGAGGCCGAAGACGGTGATCACGCCGAAGGCGACGGCCACCGCCTGCCAGGCCATCCGGCGCTGGACCTTGGCGGGTCGTCCGGAGGTGAGGGCGAGGAAGATCGGCGTGATCCCGGGCGGGTCCATGATCACGAAGAGGGTCAGGAAGAGGGAGCCGAAAACGGCGGCGTCGAACACGGTGTGGCCTTGCGAGGAGTGGGCGGAGGGAGCGCGGGGCTCGGGAAGCGGTGCGGAGTACGTACGGAGTGCGGGGTACGACGGGTGCGTACGGGTGCGTACGGGTGCGTACGACGAGGTACGGGCCGAGCGATACGGGTCGCTTACGCGTGTCCGCCCGTGCCGGGCACCGGGAACGCGCCCGAGGCCCGCCGGACGATCTCGCCGTAGATCTCCGGGTCGGTGCGGTACTCCCCGAGCCGGACGGTCTTCCGGCTGCCGTGGTAGTCGCTGGAGCCGGTGGTGAGCAGGCCCAGCTCGGCGGCGAGTCCGCGCAGCCGTACGCGCGTGGGCTCGTCGTGGTTCATGTGGTCGACCTCGATGCCGTCGAGCCCCGCCTCGGCCAGCCGCGCGATGGCCGCCTCGGCCACGACCGCGCCCCGGGTCACGGCCAGCGGATGCGCGATGACGGTGACACCGCCGGCGGCCTTGACCAGCCGGACCGCGTCGAAGGGGTCGAGCTCGTGCCGGGGCACGTGCACCCGGCCGTGGTCGGAGAGCCACTGGGAGGTGAACGCCTCGTCGACCGAGCCCACGATGCCCAGTTCGACGAGCGCCGACGCGACGTGCGGGCGGCCGATCGAGCCGTCCCCGGCGATCCGGGCGACCTGCTCCCAGGTGATCGGGACGCCCAGCTCCTGGAGCTTGGCCACCATCGCCCGCGCCCGCGGCACCCGGTCGTCGCGCACCAGCTCGCGCTCGCGCAGCAGTTGGGGCTCGTCGGCGTCGAAGAGGTACGCCAGCATGTGCAAGCTCACACCGTCGGTCCGGCAGGACAGCTCGGCGCCGGTGACCAGAGTCAGGCCGCTGTCGAGATCGGCGAGGGCCTTGACGGCCTCGGCGTGGCCCCGGGTCGTGTCGTGGTCGGTGAGCGCGACGACGTCCAGGCCGGCCGCCGCGGCGTTACGTACCAGCTCGGCCGGGGTGTCCGTACCGTCCGACGCCGTGGAGTGGGTGTGCAGGTCGATGCGCACGACGCGTACTCCAGGAGCTCGGGCGGGCAGGGGACGCTCCAGGATAACGGGCGCGCAGAGCCGTCCCGGCCGCGCCGGCGCGGGACGCCGCGGCCCTCCGTCAGCTCAACAGGCGCGGGGACAGCGCCCCGCACGGCAGCAGTTCGACCTCGGCGCCCGCGTCCCGCAGATCGGTCAGCACCAGCTCGTCGTACATCAGCAGCCCCGTCTGCTCCGGCCAGACGATCGCCCAGAGCCACAGCCCCAGTGCCTCGCCCGCGAAGACCGCGCGGTCCGGCGGGACGTCGGGCACGTGCCAGAGCGGGGTGGGGCGGCCGGCGGCCAGCAGTTTGGCGTGCGGGGGCTGATCGACACGGATGTGCGGACCCGGGTCGGGTCCGTCGATCCCCGCGTACCGCGCCCCGAGTCCGACACCGAGCTCCTCGGCGACCAGCAGCAATTCCCCGGAGCCGCCGAGCGGGCCGGGTCCGGAGCACGCGACGGCGGTGGCCCGGCCGCCGCTGCGGTCGTCGCCCGCGTACGCCACACCGGTGTAGAGCCAGCCGACGGGGAGCGGCCAGGGCATCCAGACGGGGACCCGGGCGCGGTTCACCACGACTCCGAGGGCTTCGACGCTGGGCGGTATGACCGGCTGCATCGGATGCACCGTGCCGTGCGTGTCGCACTGCCAGGAGTCGGCGAAGAGACCGGGCGCCCTGACCCGGCCACCGCACTTCGGGCAACCTGGTTCGCCCCTCATAGAGCCCAACGGTCCTCCCCGGTCGACGCCCCGTCAAGGACGATCACCCGTCCGGCACATAACCCTGGCAAATACCGGCGGCCTGTACGAGACGGGTACTCCTTCCGGCGGCGTACAAGGTCCGGCGGCTCGCCGCGCACCGGCGTACGCCCCCTGGGGGCGTACCCCTGGGGGCGTGTTGCGAAAGTAGCGCCGTCCGCCCGAAGGGCGGGGCCGACGGCGTCTGGTGCGTGCGATCGCAAGGCGGAGGATCGCTCTCGTACTGGGCGTACTCGGATGCCTTCGAAAGACGCTGTCAACGCGGCGAGGCGCGGTGCCAGGGACCGCGAGCCCGGCAAGATCCAAACGAGAGGCCCTAGTCGAGCGGCACCGAGCCGCGCAGCGGGTCGCGCAGATCCGTCCCGTGCGCCAGCCACCGCTCCTGGAGCGCCTGCGCGCCCTTGACCCGCTTCCACGCGGCCTCGTTGGGCGTCATCGGAAGCAGCGGCAGGAACCGTACGGGGTCGAGCGGCGCGGCCAGTTCCAGATCGGGCACCAGTCCGCCGGACTCGGCGACGAGCACGGAGCTGAACGGCGCGCCCGGCCACAGGGGTTCACCGACCTCCAGGGACGCGCCCGGCACCGCAACCAGGCCCTCGACCTGGGGCGACGCGGCCAGTACGGCGAGAGGGCGCAGCACCTTGTCGGTGTCGGCGAGCCCGGCGCGTACCGACAGGACCAGTTCCGCTCGCGGTCCGCGGTCCGGGTCGGCGACGACGACCGTGGGGTCGGCCATCGGCCGCGCGGACATCCCCAGCGTGGCGTACCGCACGACGGCGCCTCCGTAGGAGGAGTCGGCGGAACCCGGGGGCTCCCCCGGCTCCTCCCGCTCCCCCGCGTCGAGGAAGCGCAGCACCTCGATACGGTCCGTGCCCACGAACGTCATCGCGGCGCGGGCGTCGGGTTCGCCGAGCGCCGTACGCAACCGGGCCTCGACCAGAGAGAGAACTTCTGCCATCCGGCGAGCATAGAACGCCGCCTTAACGGGCAAGAGACCGAATTGGCCCCGATCGACTGCTAGTCTGGGCCGCCGGTCGGGACAGCGCGCGCAAGCGTCGCTCTCCGGTTCCGACACACGTCATCCCCTACGGGGGACCGGCCGGAGGAGGTGGGGCTGCGGTGGATCGAAGTCACCCGGCCAGTACCAGCCGCTCTTCCTCGCGCTGTACCGCCTCGCTCTGAGGCCCTGCCCCGTACAGGCCCGCGGCTTGTCGCACGACGGAAGAGCACTGCACCAGCTCTGTTTTGCCTGTCTGTAGCGAACGCCGTCACCGCGTCCTCGCGGTGCCGCCCGCTTTGCGGACGTACACACGCCGCGTCATGTCACCTCATGGCATGTCATCGCGATGCGATGGCCCGCCGCACGTACGCGCGTCACGTCCCCGTTCCGGGCTGCGCCACGCCCCGCCGACGGCCTCTCCGTGAGGAGCCAGCCATGTCGATGATCCGTGACCTGCGTGCGGCGGTCCGTCCGTCCCTGCGCAAGAGCAACAACGCCCACAGCCCGTACGACTCCACCCGCGACCCCTCGGCCTCCAGCGCCGTCGTCGACTGCGCCGTCTACCGCGACGGCCGCCGGGTGAAGGACGAGCCGTGCCTCACCCCGCACGAGGCGATGCTGGAGGTGCGCAAGGGCGGCGGCTTCGCCTGGATCGGCCTCCATGAGCCGACCGAGGCCGAATTCGCCGGTATCGCGGCCGAGTTCGGGCTGCACCCGCTCGCCGTCGAGGACGCCGTGCACGCCCATCAGCGGCCCAAGCTGGAGCGGTACGACGACACCCTCTTCGCCGTCTTCAAGACCATCCACTACGTGGAGCACGCCGAACTCACCGCGACCAGTGAGGTCGTGGAGACCGGCGAGGTCATGTGCTTCACCGGCCGGGACTTCGTCATCACCGTGCGGCACGGCGGCAAGGGCTCGCTGCGCGCGCTGCGGCACCGGCTGGAGGAGGACAGCGAACTGCTCGCCAAAGGGCCGTCGTCCGTCCTGCACGCCATCGCCGACCATGTCGTCGACGGCTACATCGCGGTGGCCGCTGCCGTGCAGGACGACATCGACGAGGTCGAGATCGATGTCTTCTCGGCGCCCGCGAAGGGCAGCCCGCGCGGCTCGGACGCCGGGCGGATCTACCAACTCAAGCGCGAGGTACTGGAGTTCAAGCGGGCCGTGGCGCCGCTGCTGCGCCCGATGCAGCTGCTGAGCGAGCGTCCGATGCGGCTGGTCGAACCCGACGTGCAGAAGTACTTCCGGGACGTCGCGGACCACCTGGCCCGGGTGCACGAGGAGGTCGTCGGCTTCGACGAGCTGCTCAACTCGATCCTCCAGGCCAATCTGGCGCAGGCGACCGTCGCGCAGAACGAGGACATGCGCAAGATCACGTCCTGGGCGGCGATCATCGCCGTACCGACGGCCGTCTGCGGGGTCTACGGCATGAACTTCGACCACATGCCCGAACTGGAGTGGAAGTACGGCTACCCGATGGTGCTGGGCGGCATCGCGGTCGTGTGTCTCACCATCCACCGGACGCTGAAGCGCAACGGGTGGCTGTAGGGCTCCGGGGCACGCCCTAGGCTGCGGGGCATGACAGACACCGCCCCCGGCACCCCGATCCTCGGCAAGGCGCTCGTCGAGGAGGCCACCAAGAAGTCCGGCCTCATCTGGGTGCGGGCGGGCGGTCCCGCCCGCGCGCTGTGGCACGTGTGGCTCGACGGTGCCGCGCTGATCGTCGGGGACGGCAGCGGTGAGCAGCCCCTGCCGGGGCTGGTCGACGGCTCCACCGCCGATGTGACCGTACGGAGCAAGGACAAGGGCGGGCGGCTGGTGGCCTGGACCGCGTCCGTCACGGAGCTCGCTCCTCGTACTCCGGCGTGGGAGGCGGCCGTCGCCGAGCTGAAGGGCAAGCGGCTGAACGCGCCGGACTTCGACGAGATGACGGAGCGCTGGGCGCGCGAGTCGCGGGTGCTGCGGCTGGAGCCGCGCGACGCGATCACCGACATGCCGCAGGACTCGCAGTCGGCGGCGCCGCTGCCGACGCCGGCGACGACGCGTCAGCCGGCGCCCGCGGCCGTGCCGCGGCTGCTGTTCAAGCGCAAGAGGAAGCAGGGCTGAGGGAGCAGGGCCGAGGAACGGCGCGCCCGGTCGGGTCAGGTGCTCGGCAGGGTGCTGCCATAGTCGACCGTCTCGCCCTTGGTGGGCGCTTCCAGCGGGAAGTCCTTGCCCCAGTCGCTGAGCGTGAGCGTCCCCGCGTCCCCCGCGCGGGCCAGTTGCAGCGGGTACGGCGTACCTTCCAGCGACACGTTCAGCGAGCCGCCCGTGCCCTCGCTGCCGTTGACCTCGATGGTCCGTACGCCGCCGATCTCGCCCCGGTCGCCCTTGCCGCGCTTGCCGTGCAGCCCCAGCAGCCCGTCGAGCAGCACGCTCTTGTCGGTGAAGCCCCGCAGCTGGTCGTACGCCGGGTCGTCCTCGGGCACCTTCACGTACTTGTCGTTGAGCTTGCCCGCCGCCTCGGCGTCGGCGGCGCTGGGCGGGGTGCTCGCCCCGTCGCCGCCCTTGTCGTCCGGGTGGCTCCAGAAGTCGGCGTCCGCCTTGAGGAACAGCTCGTCCTCGACGCGCAGCAGCTCGAACGTGCCGCCGGCCTTGGAGCTGACCGACCCGGTGCCGCCGGCCTCCTTGAGCGACATGTTGAGCTTGTACGTCTGACCGTCGGTGACGAGCGTGCCCGACAGGCGTACCGCGTCCGCGCTCTCGGCCGCCGCCTTCGCCCTCTTCTCGATCCCGGCGGCCGACAGTTTGCCGACGCCGTTCGTGCCCGCGTCCGGATCCTCGTCGCCGCCGCACGCCGTGAGCGCGACGGTCATCCCGACGCAGAGAGCCACGGGAATCGCGGCCCGGCAAAGTCGGGCGGAGGACCGAAGAAGGGTCACGAACGCACTGCCTCTCATGCGTGACGGGGGACGGCAGACCGCAGCGTACCCGTGCCGACGACGCCCCTCGACAACGAGCCCCGGCGACGGATCGCCCGTACCGTACGGACGGATCCACCAAGGCGGCACGGAGCGGTACGGGCTAGCCTGAACCCGTTGTCGCGGTCGATACGGGGACAGTCACGGGCAAGATCACGGGCAAGGAGGAGCGCATGATGGCGTCGGGCACCTCCCGGGTCTTCGTCTCGCATCTCGCCGGTGTGCCGGTCTTCGACCCCAGCGGTGACCAGGTCGGGCGGGTGCGCGACCTCGTGGCGATGCTGCGCGTCGGCGGCCGTCCGCCGCGGCTGCTCGGCATGGTCGTCGAAGTCCTCAGCCGGCGGCGGATCTTCTTGCCCATGACCCGTATCACGGGCGTCGCGTCGGGTCAGGTGATCACGACGGGCGTGGTCAACATGCGCCGCTTCGAACAGCGCCCCACGGAGCGGCTGGTCCTGGGCGAACTGCTCGACCGCCGCGTCCAGCTCGTGGAGAACGGCGAGGAGGTGACCGTCCTCGATGTCGCCGTCCAGCAACTGCCCGCCCGCCGCGAGTGGGAGATCGGGAAGGTCTTCGTCCGGCGCGGCAAGGGCGGCGCGCTGCGGCGGCGCGGCGAGGCGCTGACCGTCGACTGGTCGGCCGTCACCGGCTTCACGCTGGAGGAGGACAGTCAGGGCGCGGAGTCCCTCGTGGCGACCTTCGAACGGCTGCGCCCGGCCGACCTGGCCAATGTGATGCACCATCTGACGCCGAAGCGGCGCGCCGAGGTGGCCGCCGCCCTCGACGACGACCGGCTCGCCGACGTCCTGGAGGAGCTGCCCGAGGACGACCAGGTGGAGATCCTGGGCAAGCTCAACGACGACCGGGCCGCCGATGTCCTGGAGGCGATGGACCCGGACGACGCGGCCGACCTGCTCTCCGAGCTGCCCGAGGAGGACAAGGAGCGGCTGCTGGAGCTGATGCGGCCCGACGACGCCGCCGACGTGCGGCGGCTGCTGGCGTACGAGGAGCGGACGGCGGGCGGCCTGATGACGACCGAGCCGATCGTGCTGCGGCCGGACGCGACGGTCGCCGACGCGCTGGCGCGAGTGCGCCGGCGGGACCTCTCGCCCGCGCTGGCCGCGCAGGTCTATGTGTGCCGGGCGCCGGACGAGACGCCGACCGGCAAGTATCTGGGCACGGTGCACTTCCAACGGCTGCTGCGGGACCCGCCGTTCACGCTCGTCGGCTCGATCGTGGAGAGCGATCTGCCGCCGCTGGGGCCCGATACGCCGCTGCCCCAGATCACCGGCTATCTCGCCGCGTACAACATGGTGGCCGCGCCGGTCGTGGACGAGAGCGGGTCGCTGCTCGGCGCCGTGACCGTCGACGATGTCCTGGACCACCTGCTGCCCGACGACTGGCGGGAGACCGGGTTCCACAGCCTGGAGGAGGCCGCGCGTGGGCACTGAGCGGGCGGAGAAGGACGCGGCGAGGGAACGGAGCCTGGCGGCCACCGGAGCGAGCACCGTGGCGCGGGGGCCGCACGGACGGCTCGACCAGCCGCGTACGCCGAGGCGCAGGCTCCTGCCGGACTACGACCCCGAGGCGTTCGCCCGGCTCTCGGAGCGGATCGCGCGTTTCCTCGGGACGGGACGCTTCATCGTCTGGATGACGCTGACCATCATCGTGTGGGTGCTGTGGAACATCTTCGCGCCCGCGGGCGTGCGTTTCGACGAGTACCCGTTCATCTTCCTGACGCTGGCGCTGTCCCTCCAGGCCTCCTACGCGGCCCCGTTGATCCTGCTGGCGCAGAACCGCCAGGACGACCGGGACCGGGTCACCCAGGAGCAGGAGCGCAAGCAGAACGAGCGCGCCATCGCCGACACCGAGTACCTGACCCGCGAGATCGCCTCACTGCGCATGGGCCTCGGTGAGGTCGCCACCCGCGACTGGATCCGCTCGGAGCTCCAGGACCTGGTGCGGGACCTGGCCGAACAGCACGTACTACTGCCGGGCGAACCGCCGCACGGACGTGACGAACCCGACCGTTCCGAGCACTGACGCGCTTTCCGGAGCGTGCGCGCCGCGCCGTACCATCTCCATATGGCTACCGACACGCACGGAACCGTCGCCCCCGCGGAGGACGCGGTGCGCGCAGCACTGGCGACGGTGAACGACCCCGAGATCCACCGGCCGATCACCGACCTCGGCATGGTCAAATCAGTCGATATCGGGGCGGACGGCGCGGTGGCTGTCACGATCTACCTCACGGTGTCCGGCTGCCCCATGCGCGAGACGATCACCACGAACGTGACGCAGGCCGTCGCCTCGGTCGCGGGCGTCACCGATGTCGCCGTCACCCTCGACGTGATGAGCGACGAGCAGCGCAAGGAGCTGGCGACGTCGCTGCGCGGCGGTACGGCCGAGCGCGAGGTGCCCTTCGCCAAGCCCGGCTCGCTGACCCGGGTGTACGCGGTGGCCTCGGGCAAGGGCGGCGTCGGCAAGTCGTCGGTGACGGTCAACCTGGCGGCGGCGATGGCGGCCGACGGACTGAAGGTCGGCGTCGTCGACGCGGACATCTACGGGCACAGCGTGCCGCGCATGCTGGGCGCGGACGGCAAGCCCACCCAGGTCGAGAACATGATCATGCCGCCGTCGGCGCACGGCGTGAAGGTCATCTCGATCGGCATGTTCACTCCCGGCAACTCCGCGGTGGTGTGGCGCGGACCGATGCTGCACCGCGCGCTCCAGCAGTTCCTCGCCGATGTGTACTGGGGCGATCTGGACGTACTGCTGCTGGACCTGCCGCCGGGCACGGGCGACATCGCCATCTCGGTGGCGCAACTCGTGCCGAACGCCGAGATCCTGGTGGTCACCACGCCGCAGCAGGCCGCCGCCGAGGTCGCGGAGCGGGCCGGCTCCATCGCCGTACAGACCCATCAGAAGATCGTCGGCGTGGTCGAGAACATGTCGGGCCTGCCGTGCCCGCACTGCGACGAGATCATCGACGTGTTCGGGACGGGCGGCGGCCAGCGGGTCGCCGAGGGGCTGACGAAGACGACCGGCGCCTCGGTGCCGGTGCTCGGCGCGATCCCGATCGACGTACGGCTGCGGGAGGGCGGCGACGACGGCACGCCGGTCGTGCTCTCCGACCCCGACTCCCCGGCGGGCGCGGCGCTGCGGTCGATCGCGGGCAAGCTGGGCGGGCGGCAGCGCGGTCTGGCGGGTATGACGCTGGGACTGACGCCGCGTAACAAGTTCTGATCGAGGTTCCGTCCTCAAACGCCGGACGGTTCATATCGGATCCTCAAGCGCCGGACGGGCTTTCAGCCCGTCCGGCGATCTCGGCTACTCGGGCACGTACGAGTTGATGTCCTCGATGACCGAGAAGCCCAGGCCGTACGCGCTCATGCCGCGCCCGTACGCGCCGATGTGCACCCCGCCCTCGGCCGTGGCGGTCGGGCCCGTCGAGCCCGCGAGCACCCAGCCGAATTCGGATTCGCGATAGTGGAACGGCGTCGGCACACCGTCCACGGGCAGCGACAGCACCGACCAGGCGGAGCCGTTCAGATCGTCGGCCAGCTCGAAGGCCGTCTCGGTCTGCTGGTCCAGCCAGTCGTCGCGCAGCGAGTGGTCGAGCTGCGCGGGCCAGGTCGACACCAGGAGCCCCGAACCGGCCAGCCAGGCCGCCGAGGACACCGTCGTGGCGTCGAGCACGCCCGTGCCGTCACCACTGCGGCGTACGGGGCTCGCGGCGACCGTGATGACCGCCGCGAACCGCTCCTTCTCCGCGCCTGACGCGTCCGGTCTTATCGACGGCTCTTCGCCGTGTCCGGTGGCGCCGTGCTGCACGGTGCCGTCCGCCGCCGTCCCCACCTGCATCAGCCATCTGGGTCCGGTGAACGCGTCGTCCAGTCCGTACCAGGGGAAGGTCGCCCGCAGATAGCCCTCGACCGGGCGCCGGGCCGCCCCCGACACCCCATCCGCCGTGCCGGCCGCGTCGTGGGCCCCTACCCGACTCGTCGTCTCCATCTGTCCGGACCGCCTCCTCTGTCTCGGGGTCCGGAGCGGCCCGCCCTCACGGACGTCTCACTACCGGACAGATGGAGGATAGCCACCCGTTACCGGCTCGCCGGGCAGGGCGCCCCTCAGGTGGCGTCTGCGTCGAAAGGCGGACGATCGGCCTGCGGGGGCGTCTCCGGCTTCTTGAGCAGGTCGGAGGTGCCGGACGGGCTCTTCGTCAGGCTCGTCGGCGCGGCCGTACTCGCGCCGCTGTCGCTCCCGGCGGTGTCCGTCGCGGCGGTGTCGCCGCCCTTGCCGTGGACCGAGTCCGCGACGTCGTTGATTTCCTTCTTGAGGTTGAAGCTGCTGCGGATGTCCTTCAGCCCCAGGTCGTCCTCGTGCTCCGACAGCTGCTTGCGGACGAACTTCTTGGGGTTGAGGTCCTCGAAGTCGAAGTCCTTGAACTCCGGTCCCAGCTCGGAGCGGATGTCTTCCTTCGCGTTGTCGGAGAACGCCCGCACCTTACGGATGAAACGGGACACGTCCTGGATGACCTTGGGCAGCTTGTCCGGGCCGAAGACGAGCACGGCGAGGACGACGAGCGTCACCAGTTCAAGCGCGCCTATGTCATTGAACACCTAGCTGCTCCTTGTGTTCTCCGTGCCCGCAGGCGGGACCTCGTCGGCCTGGCCTGTGGTGGGTCAAGGCCCGGGCCGCTCCACGGTACCCGGCGGAGCTGGCCGGAGGGTACCTTCATTCGACACTCACCTACCCTCCGCGCTGCCGAGGACCAGAGTCATGGTCTGCTCCTCACCTCCGCGGGTCAGGGTCAGCTCCAGCTCGTCACCGGGGCGGTGCGAGCGGATCTTCACGATCAACTCCTCGCCGCTGTGCACCCGCTGACCGTCCACCTCGGTGATGATGTCGCCGGTCCTGATGCCCGCCTTCGCGGCCGGACCGTCTTCCTCCACCGCCGGTCCGCCGTCGCCGTTCTTCGCACCGACCTTGGCGCCGTCGCCGGTGTACTGCATGTCGAGCGTGACACCGATCACCGGGTGCGACGCCTTGCCCGTGCTGATCAGCTCCTCGGCGACGCGCTTGCCCTGGTTGATCGGTATCGCGAAGCCGAGCCCGATGGAGCCGGCCTGGGCGCCGTCCGGTGAGCCGCCGCCGTTCGCACCGCGGATCGCGCTGTTGATGCCGATGACCTGGGCCTTCGAATTCACCAGCGGGCCGCCCGAGTTGCCGGGGTTGATCGGCGCGTCGGTCTGGAGGGCGTCGACGTAGCTGATGTCGCTGCCGTCACCGTTCTCGCCGCCGGCCGTGATCGGGCGTTCCTTGGCGCTGATGATGCCCGCCGTGACGGTGTTCTGGAGGTCGAAGGGCGCGCCGATCGCCACGACCGGGTCGCCGACCTGGACGTTCTCGGAATTGCCGAGCGGCAGCGGCTTGAGCCCGGAGACTCCGGTGACCTTCACCACGGCCAGGTCGTAGCCGCTGTCCTTGCCGACGAGCTTCGCCTTGGCCGTCTCGCCACCGCTGAAGGTGATCGAGATGTCGCCGGAGGCGCCGGCCGGATCGACGACATGGTTGTTCGTCAGGATGTGGCCCTTGCGGTCCAGGACAAAGCCCGTGCCGGTGCCCTGCTCGCCGCCGCCGCTGACATGGAGGGTGACGACGCTCGGCAGGGCGCTGGAGGCGATCCCGGCGACGCTGTCGGCCGGGCGGCCTCCGCCGTCGGTGCCGGCCTGGGGCAGTTCGACGCTGGTGAGGCCGCCGTTGCGTTCCACGTACGCGCCGACACCACCGCCGATGACGGCGGCGCAGAGCGCGAGCGCCAGGGCGCCCACGAGCCCGACGCCCCGGCGCTTCTTCCGGGAGTCGCCGGGGTCGGGGTACGACAGGGGTTCCCGCTGCCCGGGGGCGCTCCAGGGGTCGTACTGGAGCCACTGGGTGGGCTGCGGGTGCGGGCCGCCCTGAGGCGGGGGATGCTGCTGTGTCTGCGGCGGGGGCATCGGCTGCGGGTGCGCGAGCGGCTGATGGTGGGTCTGCGTCTGCGGCGGGGGCAGGGGCTGCGGCATGGGCTGCTGGGCGGCCTGCGCCGGGACGCCGTACCCCGAGGTCTGCTGCGACGGGTCAGGGACGGCCGGACCGGTGTAGTGCTGCGGCGGGATGGGCGTGCCCTGCGCCGGGGTGGGCACCGGTCGCTGGACGGGCGGCGCGGGCGCCCAAGGCCCGGGGCCGCCGTAGGGCGGTGTGCTGTACGGATCGGGCTCGTGCAGCGGCTGTGGCCGGCTCTGCGGCCCCGTCTCCGCGCTCACGGCCGAGGGGGCGCGCTCGGGTGGGGCGAGCAGATGGTCCTCGGGATCCGGGGCCGGCTCGGACACCCGCTCCGGGGCGCTGTCGGCCGGTTCGGTGACCGGCGTGCGGTCGGGACTCGGGGGAACTTCATCGGTGACCGGCGACAGTTCCGTCGTCTCCTCCTGGTTACGGCGCTCCGGTACGTCGGGTTCGCGCGGTATCGCGCGTCCCGATGCCGGGCGGCTCCACCACTTCGCCTTGGGTCCGGTGGGCTTCCCGTCGTCCATGCTCTCCCCGCACCTGCCTCGTCCGTGCCCCGACAAGGGCACCCGTGCAGGGATTCAACCAGGTTTACGAATGTCCGCGCAGGGACCCCGTCACGGACCCTGTCACCGGCATTGGTCACCGACTCCGCGAAAGCGGCGCGCCGGGCTGTGTGGGCGCGGCGAGGTGGGTGGGGTCGGGCGTGGCCGTGGGGGTGGTCAGTCCGGGGTTCGCCGCCAGCTGGAACGCCGTACCCGCAGGACGTATCAAGGGCGCCGCCGGGAAGTGGTTGAGCACCGCCGACTGGAACGGGTGGGCGTTGAGCGGCGCCCGCGTCGTGCCAGGAGCGAGCACCGGCGCGCTGTCGAGGGACTGCGGAAGGATGGCACCCCGCTCGCCGCCCTGCCTGCTCCGGGTGGCGCTGCCGGGTGGTGTGGTGGCCCTGGTCAGCGGGGTGATGCCCGCGCCGGACCCGCGGGCGGCCGTGTCGGCCGTGACGCCCATGGGCAGCGCGCCGCCCAGCGCCATCGCGGCGAACGACACCGCGCTCGCGGCGGCGAAGGCGAACCGCCGGCCGCGCCACGGCGAGCGCTCGGCCTCCGCGCGGCCCACCTCGTGGATCCTGAAGCCCGCGCCGGAACCGGAGCCGGAGCCGCGCAGGGGCGACGCGTGGGAGTCGGTCGGGCGGTAGCCGAACGT
The DNA here is from genome assembly GCF_045040315.1 of Streptomyces sp. NBC_01508. Classification (NCBI taxonomy): domain Bacteria; kingdom Bacillati; phylum Actinomycetota; class Actinomycetes; order Kitasatosporales; family Streptomycetaceae; genus Streptomyces; species Streptomyces sp. NBC_01508. Next base: position 2,716,969 of record NZ_CP109419.1, read on the forward strand.
GTCGTTCCGTGCGGCGAAGACTCCGTTGCCGAACACCGATCCGTCGAACGGGCCGGAGGACTCGTCCCCGTCCTTCTCGGACGGTCCGCCGGGCAGACCCTGGAGCCGGGCGAGGAACCCTTCGGACAGCGGCGGCGGCGCCGACCGCGCGAACGCGTTCTTCAGCCGTCGCTGGGCGTCGGCCTCCGCCTTGCACTTGGCGCAGGTCGCGAGGTGTGCCAGCACACGCTCCCGGGCGTCGTGACCGAGCTCCCCGTCCACCAGGGCGGCGAGCCGGTCCCCCAGGTGCTGCTCCGCGGGGGTCGGACCTGTGCCACTCACGCGACTCCGCCCTCCCCGGCCACGCTCACGAACGTCCGCTGCTCGGCCCGAGCCTCGGGAGAACGGTGCTGAAGGGCCTTGCGCAGGTGCGAACGGCCGCGGTGGATCCGGCTGCGCACCGTGCCGAGCTTCACGCCGAGCGTGGCGGCGATCTCCTCGTACGACAGCCCTTCGATGTCGCACAGGACGACCGCGGCCCGGAATTCGGGAGCGAGGGTGTCCAGCGCCTGCTGCACATCCGCGTCGAAGTGGGTGTCGTGGAAGACCTGCTGCGGTGAGGGCTCACGGCTGGGCAGGCGCTCCGCCGCGTCGTCACCGAGCGCGTCGAAACGGATCCGCTGCTTGCGGCGGACCATGTCCAGGAAGAGATTGGTGGTGATGCGGTGCAGCCAGCCCTCGAACGTGCCGGGCGTGTACGTCGACAGGGACCTGAAGACCCGGACGAAGACTTCCTGGGTCAGATCCTCGGCGTCGTGCTGGTTGCCCGTGAGACGGTAGGCCAGGCGGTACACGCGGACGCTGTGCGTGCTGACGATCTCCTCCCAGCTGGGAGGCGTCCACGCCTGCGATTCCGCATCCGATGCGAAGGTCGCCGTAACTGCGGAGTCGGTCGAGCGAGAACGGTCAGCGAAGTTGGTCACGGATTTCGGCTCACCGGCCGACCTGAGAAAGCGCTTGAACGCTCCTCCCCGATCCGCAGGCGCAGCCGCACCTCCCCTATCGACTCTGGTGGTGTCCAGCGGAGCACCTACCATAGCCACCTCGCCCGTTAGCTCCGGATAAGAATCTTTGCCTGAATTTGCGCCTGGTCCCAGGTCTTCATCCATGTGTTCCCCCACCCCTTCATAACGCCCGGTCCCATCAGCGGGTTCCCGCGTCCAGCGGATACAGTCACGGTGCGCCAACTACGGGGACAGGAGAGGGTCATTACCGCCAACCGGCAGACAAGCTGGGCGTTCGCCGACGCTTTTGTCGCCGAGGACGAGGCACTGCGCTGGGCCCGCGACAGGGCCCGGGACATGGGGCTCCGCTCGGTGTCACCGGGCACGGGCGCCGCGCTTCGTCTGCTTGCCGCCACGGCGGACGCCAAGGCGGTCGCGGAGATCGGTACGGGCACCGGGGTCTCCGGGATCTATCTGCTGAACGGGATGCGGCCCGACGGCGTACTGACCACGGTCGACACGGAGCCCGAGCGGCAGCAGTTCGCCCGTGAGGCGTTCCGCGCGGCCGGCTTCACCAACAACCGGGCGCGTTTCATCCCCGGCCGGGCCCGCGACGTACTTCCCCGGCTCGCCGACGGCGGCTACGACCTCGTCTTCTGCGACGGGGACCGGCTGGAGAGCCTGGACTATCTCGCTGAATCGTTGCGCCTGCTGCGACCGGGTGGGCTCGTCTGCTTCGAGGGCGTCTTCGCCGACGGCCGTACGGTCGATTCGGCGGCCCAGCCCCACGAGGTGCTGCGGCTGCGCGAGCTGCTGCGCACGGTGCGGGAGATGCACGACGAGCTGCTGCCGTCACTACTGCCGGTGGGCGACGGGCTGCTCTGCGCCGTGCGCCGCTAGGGCATGTTGCGAAAGTCCCGCCTGCCGTGTCCTGTGTGCCCGGCGAGGACCCGCATGGCACCAACACATAAAGCCGCCCCGCCACGGAGGTGTCTCCGTGGCGGGGCGGCACGAGAGTGCGCGTTCTGTACGCGTCAGCCGACGACCTTCTTCAGGGCGTCACCCAGCGCATCCGCCTCGTCGGGGGTCAGCTCGACGACCAGCCGACCGCCGCCTTCGAGCGGAACGCGCATGACGATGCCCCGCCCCTCCTTGGTCACCTCGAGCGGGCCGTCGCCCGTCCGCGGCTTCATGGCCGCCATGCTCGTTCCCCTTCCTGAAACCAGCTCATCGCAGCCGGCGGCCCCATGACAGGCGCTGTGTCACCGGCATCGAACACATTGCTTCCAGGCCATTATCCCGCATGGCGGGACCCGATGACCAACATCGGACGGCATCGCTTGCGCAACGCGCTCTCTCAAAACGACTCAATTCGGTGATCCGCCTGCGATACTTCGCCGCTGTTCGCGGCTCGGCGGCCGTGGATTGTTTGACGCAGCTCACATGCCGGCCTGGGGTGATCTCCGCCATGCTGGGGCCGGACAGGACAGCGGACGGGCAGTCAGAGTCGCAGAGGAGATCCGATCATGGCCGACACGGTGCTGTACGAGGTGGGCGACGGGCTCGCGACCGTCACGATCAACCGGCCCGAGGCCATGAACGCGCTGAACGTAGCGGCCAAGGTCGCCCTGCGGGACGCGCTGCGCACCGCCGCGGACGACCCGGCCGTACGGGCCGTGCTTCTCACCGCCACCGGGCGGGCCTTCTGTGTGGGGCAGGATCTGAAGGAGCATGTCGCCCTGCTGGCGGCCGACGCGGCCGACGGCAACGGCGGGACCATGAGCACCGTGCGGGAGCACTACAACCCCATCGTGCGGGCGCTGACCGAGATGCCGAAGCCGGTCGTCGCCGGGGTCAACGGGGTCGCGGCGGGGGCGGGCCTGGGTTTCGCGCTCGCCTGCGACTACCGCGTCGTCGCCGACACGGCCTCCTTCAACACCTCGTTCGCGGGCGTGGCACTGACGGCCGACTCCGGCGTGTCGTGGACGTTGCCCCGGCTGATCGGGCAGAGCAGGGCGGCCGATCTGCTGATGTTCCCGCGGTCGATCACGGCGCGGCGGGCGGACGAGCTGGGAATCGTCAACAAGCTGGTCCCCGCGGCCGATCTCGCCGCCGAGGCGGCGGCGGTCGCGCGCACCCTCGCGCAGGGCCCCACGCTGGCGTACGCGGCGCTGAAGGAGTCCCTGGCCTACGGCGCCGGCCACTCGCTGGCCGAGACGCTGGAGAAGGAGGGCGAACTCCAGAACCGGGCGGGCGCGTCGCAGGACCACGGCATCGCGGTCCAGGCCTTCCTCGACAAGGCGAAGCCGCGCTACGTGGGCCGCTGACGCGGCTCAGGGGCGCGTGAGCTGTCCGCGGACCACGCATTCGGCCAGGTGGTCGTCGACCAGGCCGCAGGCCTGCATCAGGGCGTACGCCGTCGTCGGGCCGACGAACCGGATGCCGCGCTTCTTGAGCGCCTTGGCCAGCGCGGTGGATTCGTCGGTGACGGCCGGGACGTCGCCGATCGTCCTGGGCACCGGGCGCGTCGCGGCGTCCGGTGCGTACGACCAGATAAGGGCGTCCAGCTCGCCGGCGGACCAGCCGGCCAGCTCGCGTGCGTTGGCGAGCGTGGCGTCGATCTTGGCGCGATTGCGGATGATGCCCTCGTCGGTCAGCAGCCGGGCGGCGTCCGCGTCGGTGAAGGCGGCGACGGCCGGGATACGGAATCCGGCGAAGGCCCGGCGGAAGCCCTCACGGCGGCGCAGGATCGTGATCCAGGAGAGGCCGGACTGGAACGCCTCCAGGCACAGCCGCTCGAAGAGCGCGTCGTCGCCGTGGACGGGGCGGCCCCACTCCTCGTCGTGGTACGTGACGTAGTCCTCGGTCGACAGGCCCCAGGGGCAGCGCAGCTCGCCGTCCGGTCCCGCCACCGCTCCGCCGTCGGTCACCGCTGGTCCTCCTCGCCCGGGTTCTCGAAGAGGTCGGGCCGGCCGACCGCCGTCGCCTGGGCGCCCGCCAGGGTGGACTCCAGCTCGGCGATCCGGGAGTCGCGCTCGGCCAGCTCGGCGCCGAGCCTGGCCAGCACCTCGTCCACGTCCGCCATCCGGTAGCCGCGGGGGGAGACCGGCAGCCGCAGGGCCTCTATGTCGGCCCGGCCCACCGGGCGTGTCGTGGGCAGCGGGTCCACGAGCTGTTCGGGCGCGGTCTCGGGCAGCACCTCGCGGTCACCGCCGCCGACCACCGCGAGGGTGACGGCCGCGACGACCACGACCATCGCGATGAGCAAGAACAAGAACACGAGCTTCTCCCGGGGGCAGCGAAACGTCCGATGCCGATCGTGCCACGCGGGACCGACAGTTAAGGTCGCTGACGACGGAACGGGCGGCGGGAACGGGCGGTGACCAGGGGATGAACGGCGGCACTCTGCGGCTGGGGCGGCGGGAGTTCGACGCGTACGAGCCGGTGATCATGGCCATCGTCAACCGGACGCCGGACTCGTTCTACGACCAGGGCGCGACCTTCCGCGACCGGCCCGCGCTCGACCGGGTGGAGCAGGCGGTGTCCGAGGGCGCCGCCATCATCGACATCGGCGGGGTGAAGGCGGGGCCCGGCGACGAGGTGACGGCGGCGGAGGAGGCGCGCCGCACGGTCGGTTTCGTCGCCGAGGTCCGCAGGCGGTACCCGGACGTGGTGATCAGCGTGGACACCTGGCGGCACGAGGTCGGCGAGGCCGTCTGCGAAGCGGGCGCCGATGTGCTCAACGACGCCTGGGGCGGGGTGGATCCGGCGCTCGCCGAGGTCGCCGCCCGGTACGGCGCGGGGCTGGTCTGCACGCACGCGGGCGGGGCCGAGCCCCGGACCAGGCCGCACCGGATCGCCTATGACGACGTGCTCGCGGACATCCTCCGGGTGACGCTCTCACTGGCCGAGCGGGCCGCGGAACTGGGCGTCCGCCGGGACGGGATCATGATCGATCCGGGGCACGACTTCGGGAAGAACACCCGGCATTCCCTGGAGGCGACCCGCAGGCTGGGTGAGATGGCGGAGACCGGCTGGCCGGTGCTGGTGTCGCTGTCCAACAAGGACTTCGTCGGCGAGACCCTCGACAAGCCGGTGAAGGAGCGGGTGATCGGCACGCTCGCGACGACCGCCGTCTCGGCGTGGCTCGGCGCGCGGATCTACCGCGTGCACGAGGTGGCCGAGACGAAGCAGGTGCTGGACATGGTGGCGTCCATCGCGGGCCACCGGCCCCCGGCGGTGGCCCGCCGGGGACTGGCCTGATCCCAACGACCTTGCGGATGCCGCTACTTGCCGGTCTCCTTGGTCACCAGCGCCACCGCCTCGTCCACGTCGTCCGTGACGTGGAACAGCAGCAGGTCCTTCTCGGACGCCTTGCCCTGCGCGACGACCGTGTCCCGCAGCCAGTCGATGAGCCCGTTCCAGTACGCCGTGCCGAACAGGACGATCGGGAATCGGGTCACCTTGCGCGTCTGGACCAGCGTGAGCGCCTCGAACAGCTCGTCCAGCGTGCCGAGGCCGCCGGGCAGCACGACGAATCCCTGGGCGTATTTGACAAACATCGTTTTTCGGACAAAGAAGTAACGGAAGTTCACGCCGATGTCGACGTGGGGGTTGAGCCCCTGCTCGAAGGGCAGCTCGATGCCGAGTCCCACGGAGACGCCCTTCGCCTCCCGCGCGCCCTTGTTCGCCGCTTCCATCGCGCCGGGTCCGCCGCCGGTGATCACCGCGAAACCGGCCTCGACCAGGGCCTGGCCGATCCGTACGCCCGCCTCGTAGTCCGGCGAGTCGACAGGTGTACGGGCCGAGCCGAAGACGCTGATGGCGCTGGGCAGTTCGGCGAGCGCGCCGAAGCCCTCCACGAACTCCGACTGGATGCGCATGACCCGCCAGGGGTCGGTGTGCACCCACTCGGAGTCACCCTCGGTGTCCAGCAGCCGCTGGTCGGTGGTGCCGGCCTGCACCTGGTCCCGGCGGCGCAGCACCGGCCCGAGACGCTGCGTGTCCGGCTTCCGTGCTTCCTCAGGACTGCCCATGGACTGCTCCCTCCGCTGCTGTGCCAGTTCCCGGCCAGCGTAGATCCATGGAGGTGACAAACGGCGAAATTCCGGCGGTCGGTCCGACGCCCCCGCCGTACCGACCGACCGCCGACCGCACACCGACCGCCTGCCGACCGACCGCCGACTGCTTCCCGACCGCCCCGCCCACACCTCGTCAGGAGGTCAGCCACTCCCGCAGCCGGTTCTCGCAGTGCGTGATCCGCTCGACGGCCACGTGCTCGTCGCGCTTGTGGGCGAGCAGCGCGTCCCCCGGGCCGTAATTGACCGCGGGCACCCCGAGCGCACCGAAGCGCGAGACGTCCGTCCAGCCGAACTTGGGCTGCGCGGTGCCGCCCACGGCCGCCATGAAGGCCGCCGCGGCGGGGTGTGAGAGGCCGGGCAGGGCCGCGCCCGAGTGGTCGTCCACGACGAACTCCCGGATCCCGCAGTCGGCGAACACCGCGCGCACGTGCGCCAGCGCCTCCGCCTCGCCGCGGTCCGGCGCGTAGCGGTAGTTGACCACCACGGTGCACGCGTCGGGGATGACGTTGTTCGCCACGCCTCCCTCGATCGCCACGGCGTTCAGGCCCTCCCGGTACTCCAGTCCGTCGATCACCGGGCGGCGCGGCTCGTACGCGGCGAGGCGGGCCAGGATCGGCGCGGCGGCGTGGATGGCGTTGGACCCCATCCAGCTGCGCGCCGAGTGCGCCCGCTCGCCCTCCGTACGGAGGTGGATCCGCAGCGTCCCCTGGCAGCCGCCCTCGACCTGCGCGTCGGAGGGTTCGAGCAGGACGGCGAAGTCGGCCTCCAGGAGGTCGGGGCGGGCTGCGGCCACGTGCCCGAGGCCGTTGAGGTCGGCGGCGACCTCCTCGTTGTCGTAGAAGACGAAGGTGAGGTCGCGGTTGGGCGCGGGGACGGTCGCGGCGATGCGCAGCTGGACGGCGACGCCCGACTTCATGTCGGTGGTGCCGCACCCCCAGAGGATGCCGTTCTCGTCGAGCCTGGAGGGCACGTTGTCCGCGATGGGGACGGTGTCGATGTGCCCGGCCAGGATGATCCGCTCGGCCCGCCCGAGGTCCGTACGGGCCACGACGTTGTTGCCGTACCGCTCGACGGTGAGGTGCGGCAGGGCGCGCAGGGCCTCCTCGACGGCGTCGGCGAGGGGCTTCTCGTCGCCGCTGACGGACGGGATGTCGACGAGCCGGGCGGTGAGCTCCGGGGCGTCCAGCGTGAGGTCCAGCACAGTTCCAGGCTTTGTTTCGGGCATGGCCAGACCCTACGGCGTGGCCCGTGTCCGGCGGGTGCGGCAGGGGGTGGGCGGGCGGGTCCTGGCCGGGCGCCGGGGCCGGTACGGTGGGCTGCGTGTCCGAGACCGCTTCCCCTCCCCGTCGCGGCCGACTCCTGCGTCTCACGGCCGCGTTCACCGTGCTCCTCGCGGTGGCCGGCTATGTCGCTGTGCGGTACGTGTCCGACGACAGCGGCCCGCCGCGCTGCACGGCGCGGGCCGCCGAGTCGTCGGACGGCGACGTCCCGACGTACGAGATGAGCCCGGAGCAGGCGGCGAACGCCGCCACGATCTCCGCGGTCGGCACCACCCGCGGCATGCCCGAGCGCGCCGTCACGATCGCGCTGGCGACCGCCCTCCAGGAGTCGGCGCTGCGCAACATCGACTACGGCGACCGGGACTCCGTCGGCCTGTTCCAGCAGCGCCCGTCGAAGGGCTGGGGCACGGTCGAGCAGATCCTCGACCCGGTGTACTCGGCGGGGAAGTTCTACGAGGGGCTGGCCGAGGTTCCCGGCTACTCGCGGCTTCCTCTTACGGAGGCGGCCCAGCGCGTCCAGCGCAGCGGGTTCCCGCAGGCGTACGCGAAGCACGAGCCGGACGCGACGCTGCTGTCCGCCGCGCTCACCGGCCGGGCCGCCGCGACGCTCACCTGCACGGGCGGCGGCGACGGCGGACCGGGCGATCCGGCGAAGGTACGGGCCGCGCTGACGCACACCTTCGGGCCCGAGGTGCTGCCGAGCACGAGCACCGCAGGCGCCGATCCGGCGAGCAAGGGCGGCACGGACGGCGGGGACGGCGAGGCGGGCGGGCAGCCGGGCGGCGAGACCGGCGCGAAGGGTCCGGCCGAGGTCGCGGTGCCGGTCGGCGCGTCGGACGGGGCGCGCGGCTGGGAACTCGCCCACTGGGCGGTGGCACGCTCCGCCGATCTGCGGATCACCGAGGTCTCCGTAGGAGACCGGGTGTGGAGCGTCGCGAAGTCCGACGAGGGCTGGCGGAAGACGGGCGGCCAATCGGGTCCGGAGAAAACCGCCGCGAACGACGTTCGAATGCGTATCGCGCAGTAGTACGGCGGGGTAACCCGGACGTGGCGGCCGGGGCATATTCGGGGGGCATTGCGCGGCCCCACCGGGCAGTTGCCCCGCGTGGCGCCAAATCCCCTGCTCCAAAAGCGAAGTGACGGTTTGCCAGATTTCCGCGCCGAGGATCCTTTGACCGTTTTTATCCGTAACCGATAATGCGACGCATTGCCAATTCTTTACTCTTGCACACCGCAACCTCCGGTGCCCTTCGAGGGGTTGTCACTGCGTCCGCTCACTGGACACGACAATTCCCTCTCCCGTCAAAGGAGCATCATGTCCCTCCCCCTGACCCGTCGGATCGCCCGTGCCGCGCTGCTTATCGCGGCGGGCGCAGCCCCCGTGGTCGGTGCGGCCGGCTCCGCCAACGCAGCAGCCCTCCCGCAGGCCACCGACCTCGGCGGCGTTTCCCAGCTGGACGGCGCCGCCCTCGGTGACACGCTGGACAGCGGCGCCCGCCAGGCGACCGGCATCGCGGGCGAGGTCGGCGCCGAGACGGTTCGCACCTCCGTCCCGGCCGCCGGCGAGACCCTCGGCGGCGTCGCCAGGAAGGCGACCCCCGTCGCGCAGCGGGCGGCCGGTGAAGCCGCCGGCGGCGCCGGACAGACCCTCGGCGACGCGGCCACGTCCGTCACCGAGAACGGCCTGCCGACCGAATCCCTCGGGGGTCTGCCGACCGACAAGCTCCCGGTCAACACCCTGCCGCTCGGCTGACCTGAGCCGGCCGGCACGTACGCACATGTGAAGGGGTCCGGGGAGTACGTACTCCCCGCACCCCTTCATGCCGTCGGCCCGCCCGGCCGGCGACGGGACTCAGCCCAGTCGCTTGACCGCGGCCTCCACGCGCTCGTCCGTCGCCGTGAGCGCCACCCGTACAAAACTCGCGCCGGCGGGCCCGTAGAAGTCCCCCGGCGCCACCAGGATGCCCAGCGCCGCCAGGTGCGCCACCGTCTGCCAGCACGGCTCGTCACGCGTCGCCCACAGATACAGGCTCGCCTCACTGTGCTCGATCCGGAAGCCGTGGCCCTCCAGGGCCGCGCGCAGGGCGGTGCGGCGGGCCGCGTACCGCACGCGCTGCTCCGCCACGTGCGTGTCGTCGCCCAGCGCCGCGACGGTCGCCGCCTGCACCGGCGCCGGCGTCATCATGCCGCCGTGCTTGCGGATCTGGAGCAGCTCGCCCAGGACGGCCGCGTCGCCCGCGAGGAAGGCCGCGCGGTAGCCGGCCAGGTTGGAGCGCTTGGAGAGCGAGTGGACGGCCACGACACCCTCGTACGAGCCGCCGCAGACGTCCGGGTGGAGCACCGAGACGGGCTCGGCCTCCCAGCCGAGTTCCAGATAGCACTCGTCGCTGAAGAGGAGCACGCCGTGCGCACGCGCCCAGGCGACGATCCGGGTCAGCTCGGCCTTGTCCAGGACCCGGCCGGTCGGGTTCGACGGCGAGTTGAGCCAGAGCAGCCGCAGGCCCGCCGGGTCGAGTGCGGTCGGGTCTTCGTAGGAGACGGGTTCCGCGCCGCACAGCCGGGCGCCCACCTCGTACGTCGGGTAGGCGAGCCGTGGGTACGCGACCCGGTCACCGGCGCCGAGGCCGAGCTGGGTCGGCAGCCAGGCCACCAACTCCTTGGAGCCGACGACCGGAAGGACGTTGGTGTGCGCGACGTCGCGCGCCCCGAGCCGCCGTTCGACCCAGCCCGTCAGCGCGTCGCGCAGCTCGGCCGTTCCCCACACGGTGGGATAGCCGGGCGAGTTCGCGGCCGCGACCAGGGCCCGCTGGATCAGCTCGGGCACCGGGTCGACCGGGGTCCCGACGGACAGGTCGACGATGCCGTCAGGATGGGCCGCCGCTGTCGCCTTGTAGGGCTCCAGCTTGTCCCAGGGGAAGACCGGAAGGCGTGAGGAGACTGCGGACACGGTGCTCACTTTCTCGACAGTGCTCACTTTTCGGTACGACGGGACAAACGCCTCGGTCCCGTACGGCGGCGTGCCGTACGGGACCGGGGGCGCGCCTGTCAGTCGTTCTGAGGCTGCGGCGGAAGTGCGGCGATGAAGGGGTGATCACGCTCGATCAGACCGAGCTTGGACGCGCCACCGGGGGAACCGAGCTCGTCGAAGAACTCCACGTTCGCCTTGTAGTAGTCCTTCCACTCCTCCGGGGTGTCGTCCTCGTAGAAGATCGCCTCGACCGGGCACACCGGCTCACAGGCGCCACAGTCGACGCATTCGTCCGGGTGGATGTACAAGGACCGGGAGCCCTCGTAGATGCAGTCGACCGGGCACTCTTCGATGCACGCCTTGTCCTTGAGATCCACACAAGGCTGCGCGATGACGTAGGTCACGCTGTCGTTCCTCCTCGATAGGGCGCGGCGGGCCATCTGCGGCTCCGTCCACGGGCGCGCGGGAGCGCGGCGTCGTCGATGCCCGCACCTAGTATCTCCGTTCCTGGGCACGATCCGCACAGGAGGGGCGCACAGAGCAGTGGAATTCACCACCGGCGGACGGCTGGAGGTCCGCATCACCCGCACTGACGTGGGTAAACGCGTGTCGGTACGGCGTCTGACCGGCGCCTTGGACGGCGCGGAGAAGTTCACCGACACGGTCGGCGTTCTCACATCCTGGGACGACGGTGTGGTCCTCGTCACACGACGTACGGGTGAGACCGTGCGGATCCCGGAATCCTCGCTCGTCGCGGGCAAGGTCGTCCCGGCCGCACCGGCCAGACGGCGGGGCGGCCCCGCCGCGTCGTTCCGGGAGCTGGCCCGGGTGGCGGCGCGGGCGTGGCCGCCCGTGGAACGGGAGGCACTCGGCGAGTGGGAACTGCGCGCGTCCGCCGGGTTCACCCGGCGCGCCAACTCGGTGCTGCCGCTGGGCGATCCGGGAATGCCCCTGGACGAGGCGCTGACGCGCGTACGGCGCTGGTACGACCTGCGGAGCCTGCCGGCGTACATCCAGACCGCCACGGGCGCCGAGGGGACGCAGGAGCGGCTCTGCGCCGAACTGGAGGCGCGGGGCTGGCAGCGGGAGGTCACGGCCGAGCTGCGCGTCGGGGCGCTCGCGCCGCTCGCGGACGGCCCACCTGAGACCGGGTCAGCCGCGCGGGTACGCCTCGACCGCGCCTGCGACGAGGCGTGGCTCCGCCGCTACCAGCGCTTCGAGGAACCGGGGCCACACGTGCTGCGGGTGCTGGGCGGCGGGCCGTCCGTGTGGTTCGCGTCGGTGGCGGCCGACGACGGGGTGCCTGCGGCGATTGGCAGGTGTGTCGTCGACGGGCGCTGGGCGGGGTTCATGGCCGTCGAGGTCGATCCCGCGCGGCGGCGGCAGGGGCTGGCGAGCGCGGTGATGCGGGCGCTCGCCCGGCGCGCGCTGGACGAGGGCGCGTCCGCCGCGTGGCTCCAGGTCGAGTCGGACAACGGGGCGGCGGGCGCGCTGTACGACGGCATGGGCTTCGCCACGCACCACCGGTACCACCACTTCCGAGCCGCGTGAGGAGCGACGGACCGGCCATGGAACCTCAACCGTCATCGGCGGACCGGCGGAGCCGGTTCGCCGCCGAGGCCCGCGCCGAGCGGCCCGACGTCGCGCTGCTCTGCCTTCTCATCGGTACGGAGGCGGACTCCGCGCTGGACGAGGCCGGGCTCGACGCGGCGCAGATCGAACTCGACCGGCTCGCCGGGATGCTGCCCTTCGGGCTCACCGGCCCGCACGCCTGGGCCACCGCGCTGGCGGACCTGCTGGGCACCCGCCTCGGCTTCCAGGGAACCCCTGGCGAGTACCAGCGGCTGGAGGCCTCCCTGCTGCACGAGGTCCTGCGGCGCAGGCGCGGGCTGCCGATCCTGCTGTCCGTGCTGTGGACCGAGGTCGCGCGCCGCGCGGGAGCGCCGGTGTACGGGGTGGCCCTGCCCGGCCACTTCGTCGTCGGCCTCGGCGCGCCGGGGGAACCCGACCAGCAGGTCCTGGTCGACCCGTACGCGGGCGGCCGGCTCCTGACGCGGCGGGACACCGAGACGCTGGTCACGGGGGCGACAGGCACCCCTCTGGAGCCGTCGATGCTGAGTTCGGCCGAACCGCTGCACGTCGTGGTGCGGGTCCTGAACAACATCCGCGCGTGGGCGTCGACACGCCCGGAACGCGGCGATGTCGCCCTGTGGGCGGTCGAGTTGAGTCTCCTGCTGCCCTCCCACCCGGCCCGGCTCCGCTACGAACGCGCCCAACTGCTGGTCCGGCGCGGGGATTTCCTGGCGGGGGCAGCGGAGCTGGACGAGTACGCGGAGGTGGTGGCGGCGGTGGAGCCGTCGACGGCGGACGCGATCCGCCACAAGGCGCGGGCGGCCCGCGCGATGCTGAACTGAGGGCGGGCGTGGGCGTGGTCCCACGGGTCCGGCCGGCGGGCCGGGCCGTCCTGTCGTCCTCAAGCGCCGGACGGGCTTCAGCCCGTCCGGCGCCCGGGCGTGGTGTTAGGGCGTGTTTCGAAAGTCCCGCCTGGCCGACGACGCCTGGCACGCCCTAGGCCCTGTCCGGCGGATCTTCGGGGCCCGGGACGCCCGGCACGGCCTCGCTTCGTTGACAGCGTTTTCGAAGGCATCCGAGTACGTCCAGTACGAGCACGATCCTCCGCCTTGCGACGCACCGCACCAGACGCCCCGGGCCGATCCCCGAAGATCCACCGGACAGGACCTAACCCTGCGGGTCGAGGGCGATCTCCGCCGTGCGTTCCGCCGGGGTCTTGCCCAGCAGCGGCTTCTGCATCGCCTGGGCCACATCCGCCGCCGACAGCGGGTGTTCCTTGCCGTCGCCCTTGGTGATCGTCAGGCCGTCGAAGACGCCGTCCAGCAACTGCTCGATCGCCGCCCGGTCGTAGACCTCGACCAGCTTGCCGTCGATCGCCTTCATGGAGAGGATCTGCGGCAGTGACCGGTCGGGGCCGAACTGGATCTGCCGGCCGCCCGCCTTGATCGTGATCAGGCCGGACATCGCCGGCTCGGCGAAGTCCTTCATCGCGCGGTCGAGTTCGGCCTGATCGATCGTCGGTTCGCGGCTGCCGATGGGCAGTTCGACGGTGTTCGTCTCGCCCGTCTCGACATGGGCGCGGTAGGCGTCCTTCACCGAGATCATCGAGCGCTCGACGTCAAGTGTCTTGCCCGCCTTGCCCGGTACGGCGACGGCCTTGCCCGGCTCGAACTTGATCGTGCCGTCGGCCGCCGAGCCCGAGTCGCCCGCGAGGTCGGTGAGCGCGACGCGCAGCTTCTCCTCGTCGACCGGGATCACCGGCTCGGTGACGCGTTCGCCGCCGAAGAGCGAGCCGATCACGGAGACCGGGTTGTAGTCGCTGCCCGCCGCGTTGCGGACGGTGGTCTGGCTGTCGAGGCTGAGCCCCGCCTTGTCGGGCGCCAGCTCCTCCTTCTTGCCGCCGACGGACAGTTGGAGCGGCGCGGTCGAGCGCTTGCCGAGCGCCACGTCGATCTTGTCCACCGCGTCGTCGCGGGTGCCGCCGCCGATGTCCACCCCGAGGACGGTGGTGCCCTTCGGTACGTCGGAGTGGTTCAGGAGCAGTCCGGCGCCGTAGGCGATCACGACCAGCGTGACGACGCCCACGCCGGCGCCCATCAGTTTGGAGCGGCCCTTCTTCTTGGGAGGCGGGCTCGCCGTCCGCGCGGGTGCGGGACCCGAGGCGGGGGCGGGTGTGCCGGACACCGGTCCCGGCGCGCCGGGGAAGTCCGGCGACGAGAAGTCCGGGTTGCCGCCGCCGTGGGACGAGTGCCCCGCGGCCATGGGGCCACCGGCCGACGGGCCGGGCGGCGCGGGCGGTTGGCCGTCCTGGAGCCGTCCCCCGGACAGGTCGGCGCGCGGCACCGGGCCCGTCTGGGAACCGGCGGGCGGGAACGGGGAGCGGCTCTCCGAGGGCACCACCGGGATACCGCTGGTGAGCGTGTCGCCCGAGACATGGGCGCCGGGCGGCCCGCTCGCGGGCTCGGGGGCGGGGGTCTGCGGGGTCAGTATGGCCGTGTCGTCGGACATGCGCGGCCGTCCGCCGCGGTCGTCCCGGCTGTCCCGGTCATCCCGGCTGTCCCGGTCATCCCGGTCGTCGCGGCCGGCCGGTCCCGCGGGGCCGGCCGATGCGCCCAGGTCGGCGCCGGGCGGCAGGTCCAGGAAGGCGAGCGAGGACGTACCTCTCGCGGGGCCCGTGGTCGGTCCGTCGGGCCCGCCGCCGCCGAACGCCGGTGTGGCGCCGCCGGCGGGCGGCATGAAGGCGTTGCCTCCCGGGGCCGGCGGGCGCGGCACGCCCGCGCCGCCCCGGGTGTCCGGTCCGGTGTCGGAGCCGTACGGGAGGTCGGAGCGCCCACCGGTGCCGGGGCCAGGCCCGGGGCCGGGGATCGTCGGCCCCGGAGCCGTCGCGGCGGCTCCCGCGCCCATCGCCCCGCCGAGCGTGCCCCCGGTCGAGGGCTTGCGCGGCGCGAACCAGTCGCTCGTCGGGGGCTTGTCGCCCGCCGGCGCGTCCTCGTCGGCCGCGCCGGTGTCGGGTCCGGCGCCGGAACGCGGCACCCCACCCGTGTCGTCGCCCCGGTCCGGCGGCGCGGCCGGACCCGCCGGCCCGCCCCGTCCGGACGGGCCGCTGTCCGTATCGCTCATGGGCGTACGCATGACGACGGGCGGAATCGGCCGCGAACCCGGGATGTTGATCCGGATACGCGTGGTCAGCGTGGTCTCGGTCTTCGGCTCGTCCGGCTGGGCCGGGGCCTCGGCTGTCTCCTCCGGAGCGTCCTGCTCAGGGTGCGGCGACGGATACTGGCGGGATCCGTACGGCGGTGTCCCCGAGGGGTACGCGGCTCCGCCGCGCCCCTGGGGCCCGGAGGACGAACTGTCAGTTTCACGACTCAAAGCAAGTTCTCCCGGGTTGGCTCCGCCGCCCGTTCTTACTGGTACTCAACCGTTGTGGGTCCCCCAAGCCGGAGGCCAGGGGACGGCCCGGAGCGCGCACCACCATACTGTCCTGCGCCGGACCACACCCGACGACCGGGGGAACCATTCATTCCACCGACCGTACGGACGGGGTCGATTCGGGCCGACGGTTGGCCGACAGATACCGGACGGGCACGTCACTTTCCAAGTCGGCCGGACTCCGCGGCCGGTTGCGGTGACCGCGACATGGTGGCACACATCACAGCCACCAGCGCACCGCCCAGCAGATAGACGACCGGCCCCAGGCCCGCCGCGAAAACACCGTCTCCCTCCGGCCGGCCGAGGCTCAGCACGATGACGGCGATCAGCCAGCCCGCGGCGGGGGCGCCGACGCCGAACGAGGTTCCGGTGGCGGTCCGGCCTCCGTGGAAGAGGCCCGCGGCGGCGAGCAGCGCGAGGATCAGACCGCCGGGGAACCAGCCGCCCTGGACGAGCGCGCCCGCCGTGCCGACCACCGCTCCGAGGACCAGGAGACCGAGGTACGCGGCGATGCGGCCGGGTCTCGGCGGGGACGTGAGCCACGCCCCGGGTTCGCCACGCCGCGCGGCGCCCGCACCCGTGGCACCGCTCGTCACATCACCCGCACGAGTAGCCCCGGTCGCACGGGCACCACCACCCCCCGCACCGCCGGCCGCCTTCGGCGGGCGCGCGTCCTCAGGCCCGCTCACACGCCCACCCCGGCGAAGAGATCCGTCTCACGTACGCCGGCGTCCGCGCCGGAGGCGCCCCGCACCAACTGGTAGTACTCCGTGCTGAAAAGTGGCTGTCCGAGGCCGTTGGAGAGCGCGAAGAAGGAACCGTCCACGACGATCTGGGTCTCATGGGCGCGCATCGCCGCGGCCTTGCGCGCCGCGTACGCCGTCCCGTCGATCTCCGCCGTGATCTCGCCGTCGTCCACCACACCGGGCACGTCCCCGATGTCCGCGACGCCCTCGAAGTCCGCCCCGGCGGCGCGCAGTCGGGCGAATCCCTCCTCGGCGGCCGAGCGCGGCACCCGGTTCCAGTAGATCTTCGCGATCGGGTGCGGGGCGCCGAGGCCGGGCCGGAAGCCGGCGTCGGCGGCCAGTTCGGCGGCGCGCGTGGCGACGCGGTGGGTCTGGATGTGGTCGGGGTGGCCGTAGCCGCCGTGCGGGTCGTACGTCACCAGCACCTGCGGCCGTACGGAACGAATCACCTCCACGAGGTACGCGGCGGCGCCGTCCACGTCCGCGCCCCAGAAGGCGTCCTCGCGGTCGTTCTGCGGGAAGCCCATCATTCCGGAGTCCCGGAAGCGCCCCCGGCCGCCGAGCAGCCGGTGGTCGGTGACGCCGAGTTCGCGCATCGCCGCCGCGAGTTCACCCTCGCGGTGGGCTCCGAGCACGCTGGAGGCGCCCGCCGACTCGCCGCCGGGCGCCAGATGGGCGAGGGCGGGCGGGATGACCTCGCCCTCCTCACCCAGTGTGCAGGTCACCAGGGTGACCCGGGCGCCCTCGGCCGCGTACCTGGCCATCGTGGCGCCGTTGTTGATCGACTCGTCGTCGGGGTGCGCGTGGACCAGGAGCAGGCGACGGTCGGGAAGATCGGTCATGCGCACAGCGTACGAGGCCGGGCCGGTCGGGTGGATCGGCCCGGAACGGAATGTCGCCGGGCCGGTGCTGCGGCGGGGCAAAGCTTGCCGGGAGAGGTTAGCCTCGCCGTTTCAGTTGGCGTGCGACCAGTTGCTGGCCGTGAACGCGAAAGTGCCTTCCGAGCTGGGACGATGAACCTTGTCGAGGGGTTCTGTCGGTCCAGGTGGAAGGCACTTTCTGCGTGCAGGGTATCGGTTCGCGTCCCAGGCTTCATGTCTCTGCTGACGGGGCGGGGGTGATCGGTCATGCCGGGGCACGGCTGCTGGCTGATCTCGCCGATGTCACCGGACTGACCAGCGCGTACTCCACCGCGCTCGGACCGCTCCGGCCACGCGGTACTGGTCATGACCCGGGCCGGATCGCTACCGACCTCGCGGTGATGGTGGCTGCCGGCGGCGAGACCATCACGGATCTGGCCGTCCTGCGCGACCAGCGCGAGGTGTTCGGCCCCATCGCCTCGACACCGACTGCCTGGCGGGTGCTGGCCGCCGTCGATGAACGCGTACTGGGCCGCCTGCGCTCAGCCCGGGCTCAGGCTCGGGAAGTGGCCTGGCTCCAGGCATCCGAGACCCGCTGCGGCATACCGGCGGCGAAAGCCGGCGGGCGGGAAGTGCCCGGACTGGTCCTGGACATCGACGCCACGCTGATCACCTGCCACTCGGAGAAGGTCCAGGCCGCACCCACCTACAAAGGCGGCTTCGGCTTCCACCCCCTGCTGTGTTTCCTGGCCAACACCGGCGAGGCCATGTCCGGGCGCCTCCGGCCCGGAAACTCCGGAGCCAACACGGCCGCGGATCACATCGCGGTTCTGGACGACGCTCTCGCGCAGATCCCCGACGCCCACCGGCACGGCACCGACATCCTGATCCGCACCGACAGCGCCGGATCCGCGAAAGCGTTCCTCAGCCACATCCGAGACCTGCGAACACGCGGAATCCGCACCTTCTTCTCAGTCGGATACGCGGTCACCGAACCAGTCCGCCGCGCGATCCGGGCCCTGCCCGAGCAGGTCTGGCACCCCGCCCTGGACCAGGACGGCACCCTCCGCGAGTCCGCCGAGGTCGCCGAACTGACCGGCATGACCGACCTTGCCGGCTACCCGGACGGCACCCGCATCATCGTCCGCCGCGAACATCCCCACCCCGGAGCCCAGCTCTCACTCTTCGACCAGGACGAAGGCATGCGGCACCAGGTCTTTCTCACCGACACCCCGTTCACCTCCGGCTCCGCCCAGTTCCTGGAGGTCCGCCACCGCCAGCACGCCACCGTCGAAGACCACATCCGGTGCGGCAAGACCACCGGCTTCGGCCGCTTCCCCTCCCGCCGCTTCGGCGTCAACGCCGCCTGGCTCGAACTCAGCCTCGCGGCGATCGACCTCCTTGCCTGGACCCGCACCCTCCTCCTGGACGGCGAACTCGCCACGGCCGAACCCAAGAAACTCCGATACCGGCTCCTGCACGTCGCCGCCAGAATCACCCGGGGCAGCCGCCGCCTCCGCCTCCGGATATCGGCGACCTGGCCCTGGCGACACGAGCTCACGGCCGCATTCCACCGACTGGCCGCACTACCCCGCCCCGCCGGCTGACCCACCACCCCCGCCCACCTCAACCCAAGGACCTCGGAGAACCCGACCCCGCGTCGGGCCCTCACCATGCCCACCGGCCGACCCAGCCTCAAACAACCTCGCTCAGCCGCCCAGCAACCCCAACTGAAACGGCGAGGTTAGAACTTGATGCCGCCGATCATCCCCGCCACGTTGGTGGTCAGTTCGCTGATCGTGGGGGCCACCGAGGAGCTGGCCAGATAGAAACCGAGTAAGACGCAGACCAACGCGTGTCCACCTTTCAGTCCGGATTTCCGGACCAACAGGACGACGACGATCGCCAGCAGCACCACCGCCGAAATCGAGAGTGCCACGGCGGTTCACCTCCACAGATGTTCGGCGGATATTCGATCGGGACGAGCAACACGCATGTGCCGGCGGGTACATACCCACCTGGCGGTATGGATCATAACTATCCGCCGGAACGCATCGATCGGTGCACGGCAGCACATGGGGGCGCACGAACGCCTGGGACGGACGCTAGGTTCGGTCGTATGACCTCAGGGCAACAACTCTCCTTTCCTCGCCAATACGCAAGGACCCAGCGGTTCACGCTCGGTGCTCCGCGCGCCTTCACGGTGTCCCCCGACGGTTCGCGGGTGGCCTTCCTCCGTTCCACCTCGGGAACGGACCGTACGAACCGTCTGTGGGTGCTCGATCTCGACGACAGATCGGGTACGGCGCGCGAGCGGATCGCCGCCGACCCTCAAGCCCTGCTGGCAGGCACACCGGAGGAGCTTTCGGCCGAGGAGCGCGCCCGCCGGGAGCGGAGCCGTGAGGGGTCGGCGGGCATCGTCGCCTACGCGGTCGACGGCGCCACCGAGTTGGCGGCCTTCGCCCTGTCCGGGCGGCTGTTCACCGCCGAGCTGCGGGCCGGGACGGCGCGCGAACTGCCCGTGCCGGGGCCGGTGATCGACCCGAGGCCGTCGCCCGACGGGCGGCACATCGCGTATGTGGCCGGGGGCACGCTGCGGGTGACGGGCGCCGAGGGGGACGGCGACCGTGAGCTGGCGGCGCCGGAGGACGGGGAGACCACCTACGGTCTGGCCGAATTCATCGCCGCCGAGGAGATGGCCCGCTCACGCGGTTTCTGGTGGTCGCCGGAGTCGGACCAGCTGCTGGTGGCGCGGGTCGACGGGGCCGACGTCCAGCGGTGGTGGATCGCCGACCCGGCGCATCCGGACCGCGAACCGTCCACGATCGCCTATCCCGCGGCTGGTACACCCAACGCTGACGTGCGGCTTTTCCTGATCGGCCTCGACGGTTCGCGTACGGAGGTGGTCTGGGACCGGGCAGAGTCGCCGTATCTCGCCTCCGTCCACTGGTCGTCGGCGGGCGCCCCGCTGCTGCTCGTCCAGGCGCGGGATCAGCGCCGTCAGCACTGTCTGTCGGTCGACACGGCGAGCGGCGAGACGCGGCTGGTACGGGCGGAGACGGACCCGGCATGGCTTGAACTGTTCTCCGGGGTACCGGCGTTGACGCCCGGCGGCGAGCTGGTGCGGATAGTGGACACCCCGGACACCGAGGACGGCACCGGGGCCGGGGGCGGCGCGCGGGTGCTGGTCGTCGGTGACCGGGCGCTGACCGGGCCCGAGTTGCAGCTGCGCGCGGTGCTCGACATCGGCGAACGGGACGTGCTGGTGTCGGCGGCGGCGGGCGAGACCGCGCAGGTGCCCGAGACCGGCGAGATCCACGTCTACCGGGTCCCCTACGGGGACGACGGCCCGTTGAAGGACTGCGAGCGCGTCTCGGAGGGCGCGGGCGTGCACACCGCGGTCCGCGCGGGCGGTGTCATGGTGCTGGCGTCGGCCCGGCCGGACGTCAGCGGAACGGTGGTGCGGGTGGTGCGGGAGGGTAGGCAACTCGCCGTCGTCGCCTCGTACGCGCAACAGCCGAATCTCGCCCCGCGCGTCCAGCTCACGGCGGGGGGCGCACACCGAATTCCGTGCGCCGTTCTGCTCCCCACGGAGTACCGGGAGGCGGATGGTCCGCTTCCGGTGTTGCTGGATCCCTACGCCGGACCGCACGGCCAGCGCGTGCTGGCCGCGCACAATCCGTACCTCACGTCACAGTGGTTCGCCGACCAGGGCTTCGCCGTCGTCATCGCGGACGGCCGGGGCAGTCCGGGCCGCTCCCCCGGCTGGGAGAAGGCGGTGAAGGACAATCTGCCGCTCACCCTCGACGACCAGATCGAGGCGCTCCAGGCGCTCGCCGAGCGGTTCCCGTTGGATCAATCGCGGGTGGCCATCCGCGGCTGGTCGTACGGCGGTTACCTCGCCGCGCTCGCCGCGCTGCGCCGCCCCGACGTCTTCCACGCGGCGATCGCGGGCGCCCCGGTCACCGACTGGCGGCTGTACGACACCCACTACACGGAACGCTATCTGGGCGATCCGGCGGAGGCGGCCGAGGTCTACGCGGCCAACTCGCTGGTCACGGACGACGTGCTGGCGCGGTCCGCGAGCCCGGCGCGACCGATGATGATCATTCATGGGCTGGCCGACGACAACGTCGTGATGACGCACACGCTGCGGCTGTCGTCGGCGCTGCTGTCTGCGGGCCGGCCGCACGAGGTGCTGCCGCTCACCGGGGTGACGCACATGACGCCGCAGGAGCAGATCGCGGAGAATCTGCTGCTGCTCCAGGTGGACTTCCTCAAGCGTTCGCTCGGGATGACGTAGGCGCCGTACGCGGCGTACGCGCCGTAGGTGACGTAAGTGCCGTACGCCCGGCTGGTGCCCTCACCAGCCGGGCGGCGGCGACGAGGGTGGCGGCCCGAATCCGCCGCCACCACTCCCGCCACCTCCACCACTCCCGCCACCACCGCCCGCCGGATACCCGTATCCGTACCCCTGCCCGTACCTCTCCGGCTCCGGCTCCGGCTCCCGTTCCGGCTGCCCCCACGCCGGTCCGTACGGCCCGGCGCCCGGCACGTCCTCCTCGCCCCCGCGGGCGAGCGCGAACAGCGCCAGACAGCCCGCGCCGAGCCCGAACAGCAGTCCGGCCAGGGAGAGTTGTTCGACGGTGGTCAACTCGTCGAAGTGGTCGAGCTGTTCGTACCGCAGGGCCGTCGCCAGAGCCGCGCCGCCGACCCCCACCAGCAGCGCCGCCGCCACCATGCCGAGCGGCCGGGAGAACGGGGTGCCGAAGAGCGCCCCCACGGCCGCCGTGAGGCACAGCAGCACGATCACCGTGTTCAGCCAGCCGGGCGGCGTACCGAGCAGCGGCATCAGCACGGACTCGCCGGTGACGCGGCCGAGATAGGCGTCGAGGCCCAGCCGCCGCCCCCAATAGACCTCCCAGGCCGCCCAGATGCCCGCCGCGGCACCCAGCAGCAGGAAGGCGGCCACGGAGACGCCCTGCGCGGGCCGGGTCGGCGTCAGCGCGTACGCGGAGTCCGGCGGCCTGCGCCCGGCCACGGCCGTGCCGAGCAGCGCGACGCCCGCCCCGAGAACGCCGAAGGCACAGAGCAGCGCACGGGTACGGAGGTCGTCCGGGGCGCGGCCGTCCATCCACGACGAGCCGAGCACCCACAGACCCGGCAGCCGGACGGCGATCGTCAGGACGCCGGTGGCAAAGAGCGCGGACGCGGCGACCGCCGAGCGCGGCACGGTGGCGGCCACGACGGCGTACACGACCAGCAGCACGGGGTCGAGCAGAGTGGTCACCGGCGGGGTGGCGGCCCGGATGTCGCCCTGACCCGCCCAGAACCACCAGAGGTCGACCGGCCGGTCCGTCGCCATGAGGTCACGCACGATCCACGCGGCGGTGACGGCGGCGAGCACGGCGCACAGCACGGCGCCGGTGATCCGGGCCCCGCGGGTGAATATCACCCTGCGATGGTCCCGGTTGAACGCTCCGGGAACAAGGGCACCGGAGGCACCCGGCAGCCCCCGGAGGGGGCGACCGGCCGGGACCTCAGGATCCCGGCCGGCCCAACGGCACCCGCACGGCCGTACGTCGACCAATGTGGCCCGTCCGTATATCGGCGGGGCGTCGGTGAAGTTTCCTGCGTGTCAACGGGCCTGACGTCTCAATCACCTCTCCTTGTCCGGATCCGGCCCCTGCTCCCCGCCCCCGCCACCGTCCCCGCGCGCCGCCTCTCCGGACCCGGCCGCAGGTCCGGCCGCAGGTCCGGCCGCACTGCGCACCACCTGCCGTTCCTCGGCGAAGTGACACGCCGAGTCGTGCTCAGCCGGCCCCCGCGTCTCCCGGAAGACCGCGGGCACGGCCAGCAGAGGCACCTCCAGCGCGCACCGCTCCTGCGCCTTCCAGCAGCGGGTACGGAAGCGGCAGCCGGACGGCGGATGCGCCGGCGAGGGCACCTCACCGGTCAGGATGATCCGCTCGCGGCCCTCGCGGGCCGCCGGGTCGGGTACCGGCACGGCGGAGAGCAGCGCCTGCGTGTACGGGTGGGTGGGGTGGTCGTAGATCTGGGTGTCCGTGCCGATCTCGATGATCCGCCCGAGGTACATCACCCCGACCCGGTCGGAGATGTGCCGGACGATCGACAGGTCGTGCGCGATGAAGACGTAACTCAGGCCGAACTCGTTCTGGAGGCGTTCCATCAGGTTGATGACCTGCGCCTGCACGGACACGTCGAGGGCGGAGACCGGTTCGTCGGCGACGATGATCTCCGGCCGCAGCGCCAGTCCGCGGGCGATGCCGATGCGCTGGCGCTGGCCGCCGGAGAACTGGTGCGGATAGCGGTTGATGTACTCCGGGTTGAGGCCGACCACGTCGAGCAGGTCCTGCACCATCCGCCGCCGGCCGCCCTTCGGCGCGACCTCGGGGTGGATGTCGAAGGGCTCGCCGATGATGTCGCCGACGGTCATCCGCGGGTTCAGCGAGGTGTACGGGTCCTGGAAGACCATCTGGATGTTCCGGCGTACGGCCTTCAGCGCGCGGCCCGACAGCCGGGTGATGTCCTCGCCCTTGTACCGGATCTCGCCGGCCGTCGGCCGCTCCAGGTTGACCAGCATCCGGGCCACGGTCGACTTCCCGCAGCCGGACTCGCCCACGACGCCCAGCGTCTCGCCGGCCGCCAGGTCGAAGGAGACACCGTCGACGGCCTTGACCGCGCCGATCTGCCGTTTGAAGAGGATGCCCTGGGTGAGCGGGAAGTGCTTGACCAGGTCGCGCACTCGCAGAATGGGCTCGGCGGACTCAGACGTCATCGAGCGTCTCCCTCCAGAAGAAGCAGGCGCTGTGCCGGTTCTCGTCGACCTCGAAGAGCGGCGGCACATCCGTACGGCAGATGTCCTGTGCTCGCGGACAGCGCGGGTTGAAGGCGCAACCGGGCGGGATGTGCAGCAGGTTGGGCGGCAGGCCCTTGATCGCGTACAGGTCCCGGCCCTTCTGGTCGAGCCGGGGGATGGAGTCGAGCAGCCCTCGGGTGTAGGGGTGGGCGGGGGCCTTGTAGATGTCGTGGACGGGGGCGGACTCGACGATCCGGCCCGCGTACATCACCGCGATCTTGTCCGCGACGTCGGCGACGACGCCGAGGTCGTGGGTGATCAGGATCAGCCCCATGTTCAGCTCGCGCCGCAGCTCCGCGAGCAGCTCCATCACTTGGGCCTGCACGGTCACGTCGAGCGCGGTCGTCGGCTCGTCCGCGATGATCAGCGAGGGTTCGAGCGCCATCGCCATGGCGATCATGATGCGCTGGCGCATACCGCCGGAGAACTGGTGCGGGTAGTCGTTCACCCGCTCCTTGGCCGCCGGGATCCTTACCCGGTCCATGAGTTCGACCGACTTCGCCCGCGCGTCCTTGCGGGACATCCCCCGGTGCACCATGAACATCTCGCCGAGCTGCGCGCCCACGCTGAGCACCGGATTGAGCGAGGAGAGCGCGTCCTGGAAGATCATCGCCATGTCGGCACCGCGGATCTTGCGCCGCTGGTCCTCCTTGACCTTGAGCAGGTCCTGGCCCTTGAACAGCACCTCGCCGCCCGCGATTTTTCCGGGCGGGACGTCCAGGATGCCCATGATCGCCTGGGCGGTGACGGACTTGCCGGAGCCCGACTCGCCGAGCACGGCGAGGGTTTCGCCCGCGTCGACCGAGTAGCTGACCCCGTTGACCGCCTTCGCGACGCCGTCGCGGGTGTGGAACTCCACGTGCAGATCGCGCACTTCGAGCAACATGGACCGGCTCCTCAGCGCAGCTTGGGGTCGAGGGCGTCGCGCACCGCGTCGCCGAGCATGATGAAGGCGAGCACGGTGATGGCCAGGGCACCGGCGGGCCAGAGCAGCATGTGCGGGGCGTTGCGGATGAACTTCGACGCGTCGGAGATGTCGATGCCCCAGGACACGGCGGGCGGTTTGAGGCCCACGCCGAGGTACGACAGGGTCGCCTCCAGCGCGATGTACGTGCCGAGCGCGATGGTCGCCACCACGATGACCGGGGCGACGGCGTTGGGCAGGACGTGCCGCAGCATCATCCGTGAGTTGGAGGCGCCGAGGGCGCGCGCCGCCTGGACGAAGTCGTTCTGCTTGATGGTGATGACGGAGCCGCGGGCGATCCGGGAGATCTGCGGCCAGCCGAGCAGCACCATGAATCCGATCACGGGCCAGACGGTGGAGCTGGTCACCACGGAGAGCAGGACGAGACCGCCGAGCACCACCGGGATGCCGAAGAAGATGTCGGTGACGCGGGAGAGGATCGCGTCCCAGAAGCCGCCGAAGAAGCCGGCCAGCCCGCCGAGCACGGCCCCGACGATCGCGACGCCGAGGGTGGCGCAGACGCCGACGGTGACCGAGGCGCGGGCGCCGTAGACGGTACGGGTGTAGACGTCGCAGCCCTGGGCGGTGTAGCCGAAGGGGTGGCCGGGCTGCGAGCCCTGCTGGGCCTTGGCGAGGTCGCAGGAGAGCGGGTTGCCGGAGGCGATCAGCTGGGGCCAGATCGCGATGATCACCAGGAAGAGGATGACGAGGCCCGAGACGATGAAGACCGGGTTGCGGCGCAGATCGCGCCAGGCGTCGGACCAGAGGCTGCGGGCCCTCTCGTCGGGCCCCTTGCCGTCGCCCTGGTCGAGCCCTTCGAGGCCGGCGCCGTCGCTGGTGGCGAGGTCCATCGCGCCGCCGGTGCCGGTGGGGGCGATGACTCCTTCGTCCTTCGGGGGCTGTGGCTCAGGCATAGCGGATCCTCGGGTCGAGTACGGCGTAGAGCAGGTCGACCAGCAGGTTCGCGAGCAGGAAGACGATGACGAGGATCGTCACGAAGCCGACGACGGTCTGGGTGTTCTGGCGCAGGATGCCCTGGTAGAGCTGGTAGCCGACGCCGTGGATGTTGAAGATCCGCTCGGTGACGATCGCGCCGCCCATCAGGGCGCCGATGTCGGTGCCGATGAAGGTGATCACCGGGATCAGTGAGTTGCGCAGCAGATGCCGGGTGATCACGCGGTGTCTCGGCAGGCCCTTGGCGACGGCGGTACGGACGTAGTCGGAGCGGTTGTTCTCGGCAATGGAGGTGCGGGTCAGCCGGGTGACGTACGCCAGTGACACGGAGGCCAGTACGAGGCCCGGCACGATCAGTTCGCCGAGCGGGGCGGCGGTGGAGACCGACGGGGAGATGATGTTCCACTTCACCCCGAGGAACAGCTGCACGAGCAGGCCGGTCACGAACGTCGGTACGGAGATGACGACCAGGGTCAGCAGCAGGACGCCGCTGTCGACGGGCCGGCCGCGCCGCAGTCCCGTGAGCACGCCGAGCGTGATGCCGATGATGATCTCGAAGACGATCGCGACGATCGTCAGCCGGATGGTGATCGGGAAGGACGTGGCCATCAGCTCGGTGACCCGCTGGCCGTTGAAGGCCGTACCGAAGTCGCCGGTGAAGACGTGGCCCATGTACGTGAGGTACTGCTGCCACACGGGCTTGTCGAGGCCGAACTGGCTGCGCAGTTGCGCGGCGGTAGCCGGGTCGCAGGCCCGCTCGCCGCAGAGACCCGCGATGGGGTCGCCCATCACGTTGACCATGAGGAAGATCAGCATCGTGGCACCGATGAAGACCGGGATCATCTGGAGCAGACGCCGGATCACATAACGTCCCATGAAGGGCTCCGGGGGTCGTGGTCGGGTCCTGGTCGGGTCCTGGTCGCGGGTGGCCGGAGACGGGTGCGGCCCGGCACGGGGAGGGTGCGCCGGGCCTCACGGCTCCGGCGTCAGCTGACCTTGATCTCGTCGTAGACGGGGACGCTGAAGGGGTTGAGATGGACGTTGCTCAGCCGATCCGAGTAGCCGGCGCTGCCGTTCTGGTACCAGAGCGGGATGGCGGCCATGTTGTCCCGCACGACGCCCTCGGCCTGCTGGAACTTCTTGACCGCCGTCTGGGTGTCGCTCTCGGCGTTCGCCTCGTTGACGAGCTTGTCGAACTCGGCGTTGGTCCACTTGCCGTCGTTGGACGAGGCGTTGGTGTAGTACAGCGGCTGGAGGAAGTTCTGGATCAGCGGGTAGTCCATCTGCCAGCCGGCCCGGAACGGACCGGGCATCTTCTGGTCGGTGATCTGGCCGCGGAAGTCGGCGAAGGTGCCGATCGGCCTGCCGACGCACGCCCGGTCGTTGCCCAGGGTGTTGTTGATGCTGTTGCAGACGGCGTCGATCCAGTCCTTGTGGGAGCCGGTGTCCGCGTTGTACGTGAGCTGGATCCGGCCACCAGGGAGGCCGCCGCCGTCGGCGATCATCTTCTTCGCGGCGGCGGGGTCGTAGTCGCAGGCCTTGCCGCAGAGGCCGGCCTTGTAGCCGCCCGCCGCGCCGAGCACCGGGGAGGTCCAGTCGGTGGCCGGGGTGCGGGTCTTCTGGAAGATCGTCTCGGTGATCTGCTTGCGGTTGATCGCCATCGACAGCCCCGTGCGGACCTTCTTCCCGTCCGGGGTGTTCCAGGCCTTGTCGTAGAACGGGAAGGCGAGGGTCTGGATGATGCCCGCGGGGGTGTTGATGTAGCGCGATCCCAGGTCGGACGGCGCGTTCTTGAGCTGGGAGGCCGGGATGTCGTCGACGAGGTCCAGATTGCCCGCCGTCAGGTCGGTGTAGGCGGTGTTGTTGTCGGTGTAGACCTTGAGGTCCACCCCCCCGTTCTGCGCCTTGTCCGAGCCCGGGTACTTGTCCCACTTGCGCAGGGACATCTGCGAGCCCTTGGTGTACGAGTCGATGGTGTACGGCCCGTTGCCGACCGGCTTGGCGAGCCAGGCCGTGTGGTCCTTGAAGAACGCGGAGGGCAGCGGCGCGAACGCGGCGTACCCGAGGGTGTCCGGCCAGGTGGAGAACTTCTGGGACAGCTTGACGGTGAAGGTCTGCGGCCCGGTGACCTTGAGGCCGGACAGCGTGGTGGCGGTGGGCCGGCCCGAGTCGGGGTGGACCGCCGTATAGCCGTCGATCTGGCCGAAGAAGTAGGCGTTGCGCTGGTTGTTCTTCAGGTTCGCGCCGTAGTTCCAGGCGTCCACGAAGGACTTCGCGGTGACCTTCTCGCCGTTGCTGAAGGTCCAGCCGCTCTTCACGGTGATGGCGAAGTTCGTCGAGTCGGTGGTCTCGATCTTCTCGGCGAGCATGTTCTCGGCCTTGGCGGTCTTCGGGTTGTACCGCTTCAGCCCCCGGAAGACCATGTCGAGGACCTTGCCGCCCTGGACCTCGTTGGTGTTGGCGGGCTCCAGCGGGTTCTGCGGGTCGCCCCAGGACGAGCTGAGCACACCGTCGGTGCCACCCCCGCCGCCGCTCCCACCGCCGCCGCAGGCTGTCGCCGTGAGGGCGACGGCGAGCGCACCTGCGGCCCACTTGGCGTGCGTGGCTCCGCGCATGGAGTTCCTCCTGAGTCCTGACTGTCACTTAGGCCCAAATATCACTCCCTTTCATATTTCGCGCATGTATTGGGCACCCGTGCGGGGAACGACGAGAGGCCCGGACCGCGCTCGGTCCGGGCCTCTCGTCGTTCACTCACCGACACTCATCGACGTCTCACACGGCGTGGATGACGTCCTTCTCCTCGGCGAAGTGGCAGGCCGATTCGTGCGCCGCCGGGGTGGTCGAGGTGACGAAGCGCTCGGGGATCGCCAGCAGCGGGACCTCCTTGGCGCACTTGTCCTCGGCCTTCCAGCAGCGGGTACGGAAGCGGCAGCCGGACGGCGGGTTCGCCGGGGACGGCACGTCGCCGGAGAGGATGATCCGCTCACGGCCGGTACGGGCCTCCGGGTCGGGGACCGGGACCGCCGACAGCAGCGCCTGGGTGTAGGGGTGCGTCGGGTGGTCGTAGATCTGGGTGTCCGTACCGATCTCGGCCATCTTGCCGAGGTACATGACACCGACCCGGTCGGAGATGTGCCGGACGATCGACAGGTCGTGCGCGATGAAGATGTAGGACAGGTTGAACTCGTCCTGGAGCTTCTCCATCAGGTTGATGACCTGCGCCTGCACGGACACGTCGAGCGCCGAGACCGGCTCGTCGCAGATGATGATCTCGGGGTTGAGCGCGAGACCGCGGGCGATGCCGATGCGCTGGCGCTGGCCGCCGGAGAACTGGTGCGGGTACCTGTTGATGTACTCCGGGTTCAGTCCCACGACGTCGAGCAGGTCCTGGACCTTGCCGCGCCGGTCGCCCTTCGGCGCCACCTCGGGGTGGATGTCGAAGGGCTCGCCGATGATGTCGCCGACCGTCATCCGCGGGTTCAGCGAGGTGTACGGGTCCTGGAAGACCATCTGGATGTTCCGGCGGACCGCCTTGAGCGCCCGCCCGGACAGCCGGGTGATGTCCTGGCCCTTGTAGAAGACCTCGCCCGCGGTCGCCTTCTCCAGCGTCATCAGCAGCCGGGCGACCGTGGACTTGCCACAGCCCGACTCGCCGACGATGCCCAGCGTCTCGCCCTGGTAGAGGTCGAACGAGACCCCGTCCACGGCCTTGACCGCGCCGACCTGGCGCTTGAAGAGGATGCCCTGGGTCAGCGGGAAGTGCTTGACCAGATTACGGACCTGGAGGATCGGCTCCCCGCGCTCCACCGGCGCCTCGATGGCGGCGACCGCCGCCGACTCGGTGGCGGCCTCGATCTCCGCCACCTCGGTGACATTGGGGGTGACGACCGCGGGCGCGGCGTCCGCGGCCGGGTCGCCGGTCGTCTTCTTCGGCTCAGCCATGGATCGTCTCCTTCCAGAAGTGGCACGCGCTGCCGCGGCCGGGCAGCTCCGTGCCGTCCTGCTCGGTCACCGGGTCGAGGACCGGGACATCCGTACGGCAGATGTCCTGGGCCTTCGGGCAGCGCGGGTTGAAGGCGCAGCCGGCCGGGATCTTGAGCAGGTTGGGCGGCAGGCCCTTGATCGCGTAGAGCTCCTGCCCCTTCTGGTCGAGCCGGGGGATGGAGTCGAGCAGGCCACGGGTGTACGGGTGCGCCGGGCGCTTGTACAGCTCGTGCACCGGCGCGGTCTCCACGATCCGGCCCGCGTACATGACGGCGATCTTGTCCGCGACGTCGGCGACGACGCCGAGGTCGTGGGTGATCAGGACCAGCCCCATGTTGAACTCGCGCTGGAGATCCGCGAGCAGGTCCATCACCTGGGCCTGCACGGTCACGTCGAGCGCGGTCGTGGGCTCGTCCGCGATGATCAGGTCGGGCTCCAGCGCGAGCGCCATGGCGATCATGATGCGCTGGCGCATACCGCCGGAGAACTGGTGCGGGTAGTCGTTGACCCGCGCCTTCGCCGCCGGGATGTTGACCCGCTCCATCAGCTCGACGGCCTTGGCCTTGGCGGCCTTGCGGGAGAGCCCTTCGTGGACCCGGTACATCTCGCCGAGCTGGTAGCCCACCGAGAGCACGGGGTTGAGCGAGGAGAGCGCGTCCTGGAAGATCATCGCGATCTTCCGGCCGCGGATCTTCCGCCGCTCCTCGTAGCTCATGGTGAGCATGTCCTGCCCGCGGTACAGGATCTGGCCCTGCGGGATGGAGCCGGGCGGCATGTCGAGGATGCCCATGATCGCCTGCGCGGTCACGGACTTGCCGGAGCCTGACTCACCGAGCACGGCCAGGGTCTCGCCCGAGGAGACGCTGTAGTTGACGCCGTTGACGGCCTTGGCGACACCGTCGCGGGTGTGGAACTCCACGTGGAGATCGCGTACTTCGAGCAGCGGGGTGGTGTCGGAGCCGCCCGATCGGGGCGTCGGGACACTTGAGGTTTCTTCGATGATGGTCACGTACGCCCTCCTCAGCGCAACTTCGGGTCGAGGGCGTCGCGGACGGCGTCACCCAGCATGATGAACGCGAAGACCGTGAGGCTCAGCATTCCGGCCGGGAAGAACAGGGCGTGCGGGTTGTCCCTGATGTCCTTGCTGCCCTGGGCGATGTCGATGCCCCAGGAGATGGTCGGGTCGGCGAGGCCGAGACCGAGGAACGACAGCGTCGCCTCGGCCGAGATGTAGCCACCGAGGGCGATCGTGGCGACGACGATGGTCGGCGCCATGGCGTTCGGCAGGACGTGGCGGAAGAGGATCCGCCGGGTGCCCGCGCCGAGGGCTCGGGCGGCCGTCACGTAGTCCGCCTGCTTGGCGGTGATGACCGACGAGCGCATCACACGGCAGATCGACGTCCAGCCCAGGAAGGCGAGGGCGAAGATCACGACATAGACCTTGCGCTCGGTGAAGGCGTTCAGGACGACCATCGAGCCGAGCAGGAAGGGGATGCCGAAGAAGATGTCGGTGATACGGGAGATGACCGAGTCGATCCAGCCGCCGAAGTAGCCGGCCAGCATGCCGAGCAGGCCACCGAGGAAGGTGACGGCCAGCGTGACGCCGACACCCACCAGGATCGAGGCGCGGGTGCCGTAGATGACACGCGCGTAGATCGAACGCCCCTGGCCGTCGTAGCCGAACCATTCGGGCTGGAACACCTTGCCCAGGTCCGGCTTGGTCAGGAAGTGATTGATCAGGTCGCCGTCACGCGGGTCCGCGCTGGTGAACATCCCCGGGAACGCGGCGACGACCAGCAGCAGGAACAGCAGGATCGAGGAGACCCAGAACATCGGGCGGTGCCGCAGGTCGTACCAGGCGTCGCCCCACAGACTGCGGGGCTTGCCCTGCGACTTGTGGCCGTCGGCCGCGCTCTCGGGCGCTCCGGCGGCCGGCGGCGCGAGGGCGTCGGTGGTCGCGTCGTTCTTGGTCATGTTCGGGGTCTTGGTCACGTCAGGCATACCGGATCCTCGGGTCCAGGACCGCGTACAGCAGGTCGACAAGAAGGTTGATCAGCAGGATGACGAGGACGAACACCGTCACCACACCGACGATCGTCGAGCCTTCCCGCTGCTGGAGCCCGGTGAAGAGAAGGTTGCCGACACCTTGGACGTTGAAGATGCCCTCGGTGATGACGGCGCCGCCGATGAAGCCACCGACGTCCGTCCCGAGGAAGGTGACGACCGGAATGAGCGAGTTGCGCAGCAGGTGGACACCGACGATGCGGCGTCGCGGCAGGCCCTTGGCCATCGCGGTACGCATGTAGTCGGCGCGCAGGTTCTCGGCGAACGTGGTGCGGGTCAGCCGGGCCACGTACGCCATGGAGAGCATCGCCAGGACGAAGCCTGGCAAAAACAATTGCGAGAAGCTGGTGGAGTCCTGCACATTGGGCGCGACCCACCCCAGTTCGTCCGCGAGGATGAACCGCGCGAGGTAGCCGAGCACGAACACCGGAATCGAGATGACGACCAGGGTGAAGATCAGCACACCGGTGTCGACGGCCTTGCCGGCCTTCAGACCCGCCCAGGCACCGAGTCCGATGCCGATGATGATCTCGATGACCAGCGCGACGGCGGCCAGTCGGAGGGTCACCGGGAATGCCTCGCCCATCACCTCGGCGACCGGGCGGCGACCGAAGGTCTCGCCGAAGTCACCCTGGAACAGGTTGAGCATGTAGTCGATGTACCGCTGCCACAGCGGCTTGTCGAACCCGAACTCGGCCCGCAGCGCGGCGAGCTGGGCGGGGTCTGCCGCCTTCTCGCCCCACATCGCCCGGATAGGGTCTCCGGGCAGAATGTTGACCATAAGGAAAATAATCAGAGTGGTCCCGATGAATACCGGGATCATCTGGAGCAGTCGCCTGGCGACGTAACGCCCCATCATGCCTCCATGCCGTGAGGGGTCGGCGATGGCCTACGTAGTTTTCTCCGCCGCGGGGTATGGGGTGGAGTCTCCCGGGGCCTTGGCCTTGGCCGGGTCGGTGCCGCCGCTCCCCCTGGAGCGGCGGCACCGGCATACGGTCCCGCTTGCTACTTCTTCGACTTCACCTGAACGTCGGTGAAGATGGGGTCACCGTCCTGGCCGTAGACGATCTTGCCGAATACGTTCCGGGACTGACCCGAGTTGTTCTTGTAGAACCACAGCGGGATGGCAGGCATGTCAGCCTTCAGGAGCTGCTCGGCCTCCTGGTACATCTTCACCGTCTCGTCGAGCGTCGCCGCCTTGTCCGCCGCGGCGGACAGCTCGTCGAACTCCTTGTTGGAGTAGCCCGAGGTGTTACCCGCGGCGGTGGTGCCGTACAGGTCGCGCATGAAGTTCGAGTTGACCGGGTAGTCGAGCACCCAGCCACCGCGGTACATGGACTTGACCTGCTTGTTGTCACGCGCGTTCAGGTCCGCCTGGAAGTCCGGCTTCGAGTCACCGGTGCACTCGACACCGACGCTCTTGCGGATGCTGTTGCAGACCGCGTCGACCCAGGGCTTGTGGTCCTGGTCGGCGTTGAACTGGATCGAGATCTTGTTGCCGGGGACGCCGCCGCCCTCTTCGATGAGCTTCTTGGCGGCGGCCGGGTCGAACTTCGTGACGTCGGACAGGGCGCCGGCCTTGTAGCCGAGCACACCGCGGGCGACGTACGAGTCGGCCGGGGACCGGGTGCCGTGCAGCACGGTCTTGGTGATCGTGTCACGGTCGATCGCCAGGGACAGACCCTGGACGACCTTGGGGTCGATGTCCTTGAACTGGTCCGTGTAGAACGCCGGGACGATCGACTGGACGGCCGAGTACTCCTGGTCGATCGCGCGGTCGCCCAGGTCGTCCTTGTAGCTCGTGAGAGACGTGGTCGGGATCTGCTCGATCCAGTCGAGGTTGTCCGACCGCAGGTCCGAGTAGGCGGCGTCGGCGGTGGTGTAGTTCTTGAAGTCGATGCCACCGTTCTTGGCCTTGTTCGGCCCGGTGTAGTCCTCGAACTTGCGGACCTTGATCAGCTTCTTGTGGTCCCACGAGACGAACTTGTAGGGGCCGTTGCCGATCGGCTTCTCGCCGGCCGCCTTCGGGTCCTTGAAGAACGACTCGGGAAGCGGGGCCCACACGTCGTAACCCAGCTTGTACGCGAAGTACGAGACCGAGCTGGTCAGCGTGATCGTGAAGGTGTTCTCGTCGACCACCTTCAGACCGGACATCTTTTCGGCCTTCGGGTCACCCTTCTCGGGGTGGACGTCCTCGTAGCCCTTGATGTCCTGGAACCAGCTGGAGTTGGTCTGGTTGTTCTTGGTGTTGGCCGACCAGTTCCACGAGTCCACGTAGGAAGCGGCGGTGACCGGGGTGCCGTCGTGGAACTTCCAGCCGGGCTTGAGCTTGACGGTCCACACGGACGAGTCGTCGTTCGGGGTGACCGACTCGGCGTTGACGTTCTTCAGCTCACCGGTCCCGGGCTCGTAGTCCACGAGGCCGGAGAAGATGACCTTCAGGACACGACTGCCCTGGCTCTCCTTGGCGTTGGCCGGCTGCAGCGGGTTCTGCGGCTCGCCGAGCTGTGCGGTCAGAATGCCATTCGGGTCGGCCTTCCCCGCCTTCATGTCGTCGCCGCTGTCGCTGTCCCCGCCACCGCAAGCGGTCGCAGCCAGGGCGATAACTATCGCGCCCGCGACCCACTTGGCACTCTTGGCACCGCGCATGGGTTCCTCCTCATGAGTCCACTTGTCACAACAAGATGGGCACTGATCGTTACGCCGACACCCCTGACGGCGGTCGATCAGTGCTCCGAGTGTGTGCTCGTGAGTCGGCGCTCCCCATCAGCGCATGACCCATTGACCCGAGCTCAATGGAGCCAACTATTAAGTACGCCCGACCGGTAAACCACACTTGCAGCGTCTCGTTTTGACAACATCGACCAACCACCAACGCCCGAAATCCGGACAAAGTAAGCCCAGACAGACACCCGCGAAACGGACTGTTGACGCAACTTCCGGTGAGCGATACCCGCTATCCGGACGTTCCAGCAGGGAAAACGTGTTGACAGGAACGTTCTGCTCGGGCAAAACAGCCTACTGTCCCACCATTTCGCGAGGGTGGTGCCCGGCTCGGTCCGGTACACGGGACAGCCCCCAGGCCTCCGGCCCGGCACCTCGCGGGGCCAGGCCGGGGAGCCATGAGGCTGGTGGGGTCCATGTGACCGCCCGGTGGGTCAGCGCTTGGCGCGGGAGGCCGCGCGGCCACGCTCCTTCTGGTCCAGGACGACCTTGCGGATACGGACCGTCTCCGGGGTCACCTCGATGCACTCGTCGTCGCGGCAGAACTCCAGGGACTGCTCCAGCGACAGCCTGCGCGGCGGCACCACGTTCTCCGTCGTGTCGGCGGAGGCCGCGCGCATGTTGGTGAGCTTCTTCTCCTTGGTGATGTTCACGTCCATGTCGTCGGCGCGTGAGTTCTCACCGATGATCATGCCCTCGTACACCTCGGTGCCCGGCTCGGTGAAGATGACACCGCGCTCCTGGAGGTTGACCATCGCGAACGGCGTCACCGAACCCGAACGGTCCGCGACCAGCGAGCCGTTGTTACGGGTCCGCAGCTCGCCGAACCACGGCTCGTGGCCCTCGAAGATCGAGTGCGCGATGCCGGTGCCGCGGGTCTGGGTGAGGAACTCCGTACGGAAGCCGATGAGTCCGCGGGACGGCACGATCCACTCCATCCGGATCCACCCGGACCCGTGGTTGGTCATGGTCTCCATACGGCCCTTGCGGGTCGCCATCAGCTGCGTGATCGCGCCCAGGTGCTCCTCGGGGCAGTCGATCGTCATGCGCTCGATCGGCTCGTGCAGCTTGCCGTCGACCTGCTTCGTGACCACCTCGGGCTTGCCGACGGTCAGCTCGAAACCCTCGCGGCGCATCTGCTCGACCAGGATGGCCAGCGCCAGCTCGCCGCGGCCCTGCACCTCCCAGGTGTCGGGGCGCTCGGTCTCCAGGACGCGCAGCGAGACGTTACCGATCAGCTCGCGGTCGAGGCGGTCCTTCACCTGCCGGGCGGTGACCTTGTGGCCCTTGCCGCCCTTGCCGACGAGCGGCGAGGTGTTCGTACCGATGGTCATCGAGATGGCCGGCTCGTCCACCGTGATCAGCGGCAGCGCGATCGGGTTGTCCGGGTCGGCCAGGGTCTCGCCGATCATGATGTCCGGGATTCCGGCGATGGCGCAGATGTCGCCGGGGCCCGCCTTCTCGGCCGGCTTGCGGGTGAGCGCCTCGGTCATCAGCAGCTCGGTGATGCGGACGTTGGACATCGTGCCGTCACGCTTGATCCACGTGACGGTCTGGCCCTTCTTCAACTCGCCCTGCTCGACGCGGCAGAGCGCGATACGGCCGAGGAAGTTGTCCGCGTCCAGGTTGGTGACATGGGCCTGGAGCGGCGCGGCCTCGTCGTACACCGGAGCCGGGACGGTGCCCAGGATCGTGGTGAAGAACGGCTCCAGGTTGGTGCTGTCGGCCGGGACCGTACCGTCCTGCGGCTTGGTCAGCGAGGCGACGCCATCCCGGGCGCAGGCGTAGACGATCGGGAACTCGATCTGGTCCTCGTCCGCGTCCAGGTCGAGGAACAGGTCGTACGTCTCGTCGACCACCTCGGCGATACGGGCGTCGGGCCGGTCCGTCTTGTTGATGCACAGGATCACCGGCAGCTTGGCCGACAGGGCCTTGCGCAGCACGAAACGGGTCTGCGGCAGCGGGCCCTCGGAGGCGTCGACCAGGAGGACGACCGCGTCGACCATCGACAGGCCCCGCTCGACCTCACCGCCGAAGTCGGCGTGGCCGGGGGTGTCGATGATGTTGATCGTGACCAGGTTCGGGATGTCACCTGTACCGCCCTCCTTGGGGTGGTACTTCACCGCCGTGTTCTTGGCGAGGATCGTGATGCCCTTCTCACGCTCCAGGTCGTTCGAGTCCATCATCCGGTCGTCGAGGTGCTCGGCGGCGTGCGCGGCGAAGGCGCCGGCCTGCTTCAGCATGGCGTCGACCAGAGTGGTCTTGCCATGGTCGACGTGGGCGACGATGGCGACGTTACGGATGTCGTGGCGCGTGGGCATGCTGGCTGGCGCTTCTCTCGATCGTGGGATGCGGCGTTGTCTTCCTCGTACGCCTGCCGGGCGGACACGCCACGGCCGTACCCATCGTACGGGGCTGGCGCGTCCGGGGCTTCCGGGGCTTCCGGGGCCGATCCGGCGAGAGGCGGGGGTGCCCGCCGGTGCGGGCGGGGAGTGCTGGCGGGGAGTCCGCAGGGAGGTGCTGCGGGGTGTGCCGAGGGGTGTGGAACCGCCCGGGTCAGGGGGTGCACACGATCTTGCCCGCCGGGGGGTCCGGCGGGCAAGTGAATCGTCCGGCTTTCTGGGTCTGACCTGCCGGTTTACTCCGTTTCTTCTTCTGTGCTACGGCTGCCCTTCTCCTTCTGGCCGCTTTCCTGGCCGCTTTCCTGGCCGTTCTCCTCGGTGACTTCCCGGCCGTCCCCGGGGGTGGCCGACTTCTCCGGGCCGCTCCTGGCGGGGTCCTTGAAGCCGATGTCCTCGTAGCGCGGGGCGGCGAAGGCGAAGGCACCGGCGTTCGCCACGGCCGGCTTGGCCGCGACGAGCTGCGGGCGCTGGTAGAGGGGGATGGATCCGGCCGCCGCCCAGATGCGGGCGTCGGCCTGCCGGAGCAGATCGCGGGCCGCCTTCTCGTCCAGCTCGGAGGCCGCCTGGTCGAAGAGCTGGTTGATGTGGTCCGTACCGACGCGGGTGTAGTTCTGCTCCACCAGCAGCGAGCCGTCGGAGGCGGGGACGGGCTTGGCGTAGATCGGCCGGCCGTCGGTCGCCGGGTAGGCGGTCGCGGGCCACGAGTACAGGGCGAGGTCGTAGTCGCCCGACGCGATGTGGTCCTTGAAGTAGTCGGCGTCGGCGACCTTGGTGATCTCCGTACGGATGCCGACGCGGTCGAGCATGCGCGCGATCTTCTCGCCGACGGTACGCAGCTGCTCGGAGCCGGGGCCGGAGGGGAGCACGAAGCGCAGGGTAAGGGGCTTGCCGTCCTTGCCGAGGGGACCGGGCAGGGGGGAAGCGGAAGCCGAGTCGGAAGCTGGGGCCGAGGAGGAGGCCGAAGCGGAAGCCGAAGCGGACGGGGCCGCCGTGCCCTGCGGTGCGTACGCACCCGCCATGCCGCCCGGCCGCCTGTCCTGGGCGTTGACGTCCGAGTCCTCCAGGGACTCGGACTGCCGGGTCAGGACCGCGCCCTGGAAGGCGGCGGCGGGGGCCGGGGCGATGACGCGGGTACCGCTCTCGGAGACGGGGGCGCCGCGTCCGGGCTTGTTGTCACCGACGATGTACGCGCCCTCGTCGGAGGCGCTCTCGGAGTCCGAACCGGAACCGGAATCCTGCGCGTCGGATTCCTTGTCCTTGTCCTTCTTCTCTACGTCCCCGCCGCTCTTCTCGGTCGTGTCCTTCTCGCTGTCCTTGTCCTTGTCCTTGTCCTTCTCCTTGTCGCCGTCGGCGTCGGCCTCGCTCCCGGCCTTCGTACCGGCGTCCGTCTTCCGCACACCGCCCACCGTCCAGCCCGCGTCGGCGAGCAGCGCCTGCGCCTCCTGCGTGTCCTGGTCCCCGAGCGCGTCGCTGCTGTCTGCGTACGCGTGCTGTCCGGCCAGCGCCAGGTGGCTGCCGGGCGGGTTCGCCGGCAGGCCGAGCGGCTTGAGTACGGCCTCGGCCAGCTCCTTGCGGTCGAGCGCGCGGGCCACGGCACGCCGTACCCGCTCGTCGGAGAGCGGTCCTGTCTCCCCGTTGAGCGCAAACTGGGTGAAGGCCGGCTCCAGGGACTTCCGTACGACATAGGCCCGCAGCCCCCGCTGCTCCCGGCCGTACTTCGCGATCGCCGTGTTCATCTTCGCGCGGGACTTCTGCGCGGCCTCGGCCTTCTCCTCGTCCGAGCCGTTCGCCAGGGCCCAGGAGCGCATCGCCGACGCGGCGGTGATCTCCGCGCCGGGACCCTGCGCTCCGGACTGCGGCCCGGTCCCGGACTGCGGCTCCGTCCCGGACTTCGGTGCCACTCCGGACTGCGGCCCCGCGCCGGTGCCCCTCTTGTTGTCGCGGGCCGCCTGATTGATCCGCTCCGCCACCGGGCTGTCGATCTCGGCCAGATCGAGGGTGCCCGCGGCGAGTGCGGCGGCGCGCTTGTCGCGCGGCACGGCGCTCAGGACGAGGGTGTCGAGCTTCGGCCGCGCGCCCCACCAGCGGGGATTGCGGACGAGCGTCACCTCGCGGTCCTCGCGGTCCAGCTCCTTGAGCTGGAACGGTCCCGCCGTGGCCTTGAGTTTGGCGCGGGCACCGTCGTTGAACGAGTTCGGCGCCCCCATCACACCCTTCGGGTACAGCGGGCTGAAGAGGGCCTTCCAGTCGGCGTACGGCTTGTTGAAGGTGACCCTGACCTCAAGGTCGTTCGCGCCGCGCTCGATCTTCTGGATC
The DNA here is from genome assembly GCF_045040315.1 of Streptomyces sp. NBC_01508. Classification (NCBI taxonomy): domain Bacteria; kingdom Bacillati; phylum Actinomycetota; class Actinomycetes; order Kitasatosporales; family Streptomycetaceae; genus Streptomyces; species Streptomyces sp. NBC_01508. The sequence goes on from NZ_CP109419.1 coordinate 2,756,176, forward strand.
CGCTCGTATCCCGCGTTGCGCGCGGTCCAGTACGCGGACTCCTTGCCGCTCAGCGCGCGCCACTGGGCCACGAAGTCCGGGGCGCCCAGCTCCCGTCCGTCGCTCCACACCGCCTGCTGGTTGAGCTTGTAGAGCACGACCTGCTTGGGCTCGCGCTCGATAATCTTCGCGGACTCCAGATAGTCCGGGTTGCGCTGCGGACGGCCGCTCTTGTCGAGCGTGAAGAGTGAGGGCAGTACGGCTCCGGCGATGCGCGACGTCGCGGCGTCGGCGTCGGCCTGAAAGGTGTTGAGGGTCGTGGGCACCGTGTCCACCGCCCAGCGCAGCGTGCCCCCGTCGGCGATCCGGTCCCGCGCCGCCGGCCCGACGTCCTGAGCGGCGGCCGGAGCCTCGCTCCGCTCGTCGCCCGAGCTGCACGAGGCGAGCGCGGGCAGGGCGAGCACGCCGGTGGTGAGTAGTGCGACGGAGCGGGTGGTCCGGGAGCATGTCCTCCCGCGTGGGGCGCCGACCTGGGACATGGCTTCTACCTCTTCGTCCTGTTTGTGGAATTTAGAGATGATCACACCTATTGCCCGCCCACTGAAGAGGACCGATTCCCGGCGATCGCGGCGACACGGCGGCCCGGAACGCGAAGCCCACCCGAACGGCTCAACGGGAACCAGGACACAGACCCGCCGAAAGGGCGAAAATAAGGGGCGCGACATCAACGACGCGGAGCGCACGGCTCACGTATGCGCCGGGAATCCCTGCACGTCCCTTCACAAGCGGGGATGTGAGGAGCGACACTCGCAGGCGCGTTACCGATGGCATCGCTCCCCTGCGGAAGTGAGGGCACGTCATGTCCCAGCCGGAAGATCTGACAGCAGTCCACCGTCGTATCGATGAGCTCGTCCAACGCGTCGCGGATCTGGAGCGGACCGTCGGCCGGCTGAACGAAGCCGTACCGCCCCCGCCCTCCAGGCCCGCGCCCAAGGACCGTCCGGAAGTGGTCACCATCCCGGACGCGCCCTACGACGCGGCTCTGTGGACGGACTCGGACGACGAGGGTCTGGGCCTACGGGACCGACGCGCCCCCTAGCGGGTCTGTCGCCATATCGACGGACCACCTCACGCCACCGGTACCGCTCCGCCGCACCACAGCACCGCCGCACCGCCGCACCACAGCACCACCGCACCCGCCATCGCTCGCCCGGCCCTTCGACCCCCCACCCGATCCCACTCCATCTCCATACGGAGTTTTCGTTGGCAACAGGCACGGAACGACCCCAACTGAACACGGGCGTGCACGACACCTCGCGTGCCGCCATCGCCGCCCGCCATCTGCGGACCGACCGCTGGTGGCTGGCCCCCGCCGCCACGGCGGCCGGGCTGCTCGCCTTCGTCATCTACTCGACGTGGCGGGCGTTCGGCAACGCCCACTACTACGCGGCGCCGTACGTCTCGCCGTTCTACTCGCCCTGTCTCGCGGAGAATTGCGAGCCGATGAAGGGCGGCCCCAACCTGGAGATCTTCGGCAGCTGGTGGGGTCTGTCCCCCGCGCTGATCATCCTGATCTTCCCGCTGGGCTTCCGAATGACCTGCTACTACTACCGCAAGGCGTACTACCGGGGCTTCTGGGCCTCGCCGCCCGCCTGCGCCGTGGCCGAACCGCACAAGAAGTACTCCGGCGAGACCCGCTTCCCGCTGATCCTCCAGAACATCCACCGGTACTTCTTCTACGCGGCCGTGCCGGTGGCGGTCATCCTCACCTACGACACGGTGCTCGCCTTCCGGAACTCGGACTACGAGTGGGGCCACATGGGCCTCGGCACGATCCTCATGGTCGTCAACATCGTGCTGATCTGGGCGTACACCCTCTCCTGCCACTCCTGCCGCCATGTCATCGGCGGCAAGTTGAAGCACTTCTCCAAGCATCCGGTGCGCTACCGGCTGTGGGGCTGGGTCGGGAAGCTGAATCACCGTCATATGCAGCTCGCCTGGGCCTCCTTGATCAGCGTCGCCCTCGCCGACTTCTACGTGTATCTGCTCGCGAGCGGGGTCTTCGACGATCCGCGCCTCTTTTAGTGCTAGGGAGAGCCTTCAGCAATGACGCAACTCGAACGCGAGCAGTGGGACGTCGTGGTGGTGGGCGCGGGCGGAGCGGGTCTGCGGGCCGCCATCGAGGCGCGTGAGCGTGGCGCCCGTACCGCTGTCATCTGCAAGTCACTCTTCGGCAAGGCCCATACGGTGATGGCCGAGGGCGGCATCGCCGCCTCCATGGGCAATGTGAACTCCGGGGACAACTGGCAGGTCCACTTCCGCGACACCATGCGCGGCGGGAAGTTCCTCAACCAGTGGCGGATGGCGGAGCTGCACGCACAGGAAGCGCCGGACCGGGTCTGGGAGCTGGAGACCTGGGGCGCGCTCTTCGACCGCACGGCGGACGGAAAGATCTCGCAGCGCAACTTCGGCGGGCACGAGTATCCACGTCTCGCGCACGTCGGCGACCGGACCGGCCTCGAACTGATCCGTACGCTCCAGCAGAAGATCGTCGCCCTCCAGCAGGAGGACTTCCGCGAATTCGGTGACTACGAAGCCCGGTTGAAGGTCTTCCAGGAGTGCACCGTCACCTCCGTACTGAAGGAGGGCGAACGGGTCTCGGGCACGTTCTGCTACGAGCGCGAGTCCGGCCGTTTCTTCGTGCTGGAGGCCCCCGCCGTCGTCCTGTCGACCGGCGGCATCGGCAAGTCCTTCAAGGTGACGTCGAATTCGTGGGAGTACACGGGCGACGGGCACGCGCTGGCGCTGCTCGCCGGTGCCCCGCTGCTGAACATGGAATTCGTGCAGTTCCACCCGACGGGCATGGTCTGGCCGCCCTCGGTGAAGGGCATCCTCGTCACCGAATCGGTACGGGGCGACGGCGGAGTGCTGCGCAACTCCGAAGGCAAGCGGTTCATGTTCGACTACATCCCGGACGTCTTCAAGGAGAAGTACGCGGAGTCCGAGGAAGAGGGCGACCGCTGGTACGAGGACCCGGACAACAACCGGCGCCCGCCCGAACTGCTGCCCCGTGACGAGGTGGCCCGTGCCATCAACTCCGAGGTCAAGGCGGGCCGGGGCTCGCCGCACGGCGGCGTGTTCCTGGACGTGTCCACCCGGATGTCGCCCGAGGTCATCCAGCGCCGACTGCCGTCGATGTACCACCAGTTCAAGGAACTGGCGGACGTCGACATCACGGCGGAGGCGATGGAGGTCGGCCCCACCTGTCACTACGTGATGGGCGGTATCGCCGTCGACTCGGACTCCGCCGCCGCGCCGGGGGTCCCCGGTCTCTACGCGGCCGGCGAGGTCGCGGGCGGGATGCACGGCTCCAACCGGCTGGGCGGCAACTCACTCTCCGACCTGCTGGTCTTCGGCCGGCGGGCCGGACTGCACGCGGCCGAGTACGCGGCGGGGCTCGACACACGGCCCGTCCTCGACGAGGACCAGATCGACGCGGCGGCCACCGAGGCGCTGCGACCCTTCGGCGCGGAGGAGGCGGAAGGCGGTGGGGCGCCGGAGAACCCGTACACCGTCCATCAGGAGCTCCAGCAGACGATGAACGACCTCGTCGGCATCATCCGGCGCGAGGGTGAGATGGAGCAGGCGCTGGCGAAGCTGGGCGAGCTGCGCCTGCGGGCGGCGAGGGCCGGGGTGGAGGGCCACCGGCAGTTCAACCCCGGCTGGCACCTCGCGATCGACCTGCGGAACATGCTGCTGGTCAGCGAGTGCATCGCCCTGTCGGCGCTGGAGCGTACGGAGAGCCGCGGCGGTCACACCCGCGAGGACTGGCCCGGCATGGCTCTCGACTGGCGGCGGGTGAATCTGATCTGCCGGCTGAACGATTCGGCGCGGGACCCGTCGACGGACCCCGCGCGTGGCCGGATCGACCTCTCCAGGAAGACGACCGAGCCCATCCGTCCCGACCTGCTCGACCTCTTCGAGAAGGAAGAGCTGGTCAAGTACCTCGCCGAAGAGGAGCTCCACGAGTGAGTGCCAGCACGACTCCGACTCCGAGCACATCCGCCGCGTCCGGCTCGTCCGACTCATCCAGCTCGGTCGCCGCGTCCGCCGCGTCCGCCCCGTCCGTCCCGTCCCCGTCACCGGGCGCGTCGGCCGCGGCGACCGCGTCGACGTCGTACGAGGCCAAGTTCAAGGTCTGGCGGGGCGACGCCGAGGGCGGCGATCTGAAGGACTTCGCCGTCGAGGTGAACGAGGGCGAGGTCGTCCTCGACATCATCCACCGCCTCCAGGCGACGCAGGCGTCCGACCTGGCGGTGCGCTGGAACTGCAAGGCGGGCAAGTGCGGTTCGTGCAGCGCGGAGATCAACGGCCGGCCGCGACTGCTCTGTATGACGCGGATGTCCACGTTCACCCGCGAGGAGACGATCACCGTCACCCCACTGCGTGCCTTCCCGGTCGTCCGGGACCTGGTGACGAACGTGTCCTTCAACTACCAGAAGGCGCGGGAGGTACCGGCGTTCGTGCCGCCGCCGGGAGTGGCGGCGGGCGAGTACCGGATGCAGCAGGTGGACGTGGAACGCTCACAGGAGTTCCGTAAGTGCATCGAGTGCTTCCTGTGCCAGGACACCTGTCACGTCGTCCGGGACCACGAGGAGAACAAGACCTCGTTCGCCGGGCCGCGCTTCCTGATGCGGGTCGCGGAGCTGGACATGCACCCGCTGGACGCCGCCGAGGAGACCGGCCTGGACCGCAAGCGGACCGCGCAGGACGAACACGGGCTCGGCTACTGCAACATCACCAAGTGCTGCACTGAGGTCTGTCCCGAGAACATCAAGATCACGGACAACGCGCTGATCCCGCTGAAGGAGCGGGTGGCGGACAAGAAGTACGACCCGTTGGTCTGGCTCGGCGACAAGATCCGCCGCCGTACGAACAGCTGAGCACCGGGTACCGCGCGTACCGGTAACGACCTCAAGCGCCGGACGGGCCGCAAGCCCGTCCGGCGCCGTCCGGTGAACGCTCCGGGTCGGCCCTACCCCTCGGGCGCCCGCGCGACCAGCGACTCGATGCCGTCCAGCATCCGTTCGAGCCCGAACTCGAAGAGCGCGCCGAGTTCGAGGTCGAACTCCCCCTCCCCGAAGAGGTTCGACATGACCGGATACTCGCCGTTGAGGTGGATCGACTCCATCCGCGCGTCGTTCCCCGCCATCCACTCCTCGGCCGTCATCCCCGTGTCCTGCCGCGCCTGCGACTCCAACTCGACGGCCATCGCGACACCTTGGGCGTAGCCGAGCAGCGCCAGGTGGGTGTGGATCATCCCGTGCGGCGTGAGGCCGAGCCCGCGCACAATCGTCAACACCCGCTCCGTGTAACTCATCGCGTGCGGTGAGGCCGTCGGCCGGGTCAGCCCCGCCATGGCACGGGCCAGCCAGGGATGGCGCACGTACTGGCTCCACAGCCACCGGATCTCGCGCGTCAGCCTCGGCCGCCAGCCGGCCGGCGCGGGCCCCGAGGGCCCGCCGCTGAACACCGCCTCGGACATCAGCCGCACCAGTTCGCCCTTGCTGGGGACATGGCGGTACAGCGCCATCGTGGACGTACCGAACTCCGTCGCCACGCGCCGCATCGACAGCGCGCCCAGCCCTTCGGCGTCGGCCAGCGCGATGGCCGCGCGCACGACACGCTCACGGCTGAGGCCCTGGCCGGGGGCCGTACCACGGCCGCGGCCGCGACTGCGGTCCGGCTCCGCGACCACCGTGCCGACGCCGGGCACCGCCCGCACCAGACCCTCCTGGTTGAGCGCGGCGAGCGCCTTGGTCGCGGTCGCCATCGCGACGCCCCACTCCTGGGTGATACGGCGGGTGGACGGCACGCGGTCACCGGGCGCCAGCTCCCCGGAGGCGATACGGCGGCGCAGTTCGGCCGCGATACGGAGGTAGGGCGGGTCGACGGACATGACCCCTACCGTACTAGTGCACTGGGGATGCTCATTCCCCCTGTGTACAGGACATCAGCGCCGGTGCACTAGGCAGCGGTTTGCCGCGTACGCGCGCAGCCGATTACGTACCGGCCATGGACAACTCGAACACACCCGGTCTCGCGGGCCGCAAGGAATGGATCGCCCTCGGCGTCCTGATGCTGCCACTGCTCCTCGTCTCGATGGACATCTCGATCCTCTACTTCGCGATCCCCTTCGTCAGCCAGGATCTGGAGCCCAGCGCCACGCAGCAGCTGTGGATCCTCGACATGTACGGCTTCGTACTCGCCGGGCTGCTCATCACCATGGGCGCGCTCGGTGACCGGATCGGCCGCCGCAAGCTGGTGCTCGCGGGCGCGGCGGTCTTCGGCGCGGCCTCGGTCGCCGCCGCGTACGCGCACTCCGCCGACGCCCTCATCGCCGTACGCGCGCTGCTCGGGCTCGGCGGCGCCGCCCTCATGCCCTCGACACTCGCGCTGATCCGCAACCTCTTCCACGACGCGAAGCAGCGCGGCCGGGCCGTGACGATCTGGACGGGCGTGATGACCACCGGCATCTCGCTCGGGCCGGTGGTCAGCGGGCTGCTGCTGGAGCACTTCTGGTGGGGTTCGATCTTCCTGATCAACCTGCCGGCGATGGTGCTGCTGCTGATGCTGGTGCCGTTCCTGGTACCGGAGTCCAGGACGGAATCCGCCGCCGAGGGATCGCGTGAACCGTTCGACCTGGTGAGCGCGGTGCTCTCGCTCGCCGCCCTGCTCACGGTCATCTACGGCATCAAGGAGTGGGCCCGGCACGGGTTCGCGCCGGTGCCCGCCCTCGCCGTCGCCGCGGGACTGCTGCTCGGCCTTGTCTTCGTACGCCGCCAGAAGCGTCTCGCCCACCCGATGATCGACCTCGAACTGCTGGGGCGACGGGCCTTCGGGGGGCCGGTGTTCGCGAATCTGCTCGCGATGTTCGCCACGGTGGGCATGGCGGTGTTCCTCACCCAGTACCTCCAGTCCGTGCTGGGGCTGAGCCCCTTCGAGGCCGCGATGTGGAGCCTCGTACCGGCTTCGGGAGTGGTCGTGGCGGCGCCGCTGGCGGCGTACCTCGCGCAGCGTGTCGACCGCGCGTACGTCATGAGCGGTGGCTTCGTCGTCTCGGCGTCGGGATTCTTCTGGCTGACCCGGATCCGTCCGGACTCGGACCTCTGGTTCTGCCTCACAGCCGGCGCCCTCTACGTGGGCGGTCTCGTCGCCGCCATGACCCTCGCCAACGAACTCGCCATCGGCGCCGCCCCGCCGGAGCGCGCGGGCTCGGCCGCCGCCGTACTCGAATCGGGCCAGGAACTGGGCGGGGCGCTGGGGATGGCCGTCCTCGGCTCGGTCGGGGCCGCGGTCTACAGCCGGGACATGGCCGACGCCCTGCCGGAGAGTGTCACAGCGGCGCTGCCGGGCGCCGAGGCCGACGCCGTACGGGAGACCCTGGGCGGCGCGGCGGCGGCTGCGGCCCGGCTCCCGGCCGAGACGGCCGACAGCGTGCTGGCGGCGGCGCGGGACGCCTTCACGCAGGGGATGGCACTCGCGTCGGTGGGCGCGGGCGTCGTCATGGTGGGGGCCGCCGTCTTCTCGGTCGTGGCGCTGCGGGGCACGGCGGGGCGCGCCACGGGCAAGACCGGGGACCGCCTTGAGGGGGGTGACCTTGCTCGTGCACAGACCGGCGCCCTAGAGTGAATGCGCTTACACAGCAGCGGAAGCAGCGGGAGTGGCGGAAGCAGCGGAAGCAGCGGGAGTGGCCACGTAGAGCGCCACCCGTCAGAAGCCAGAACGGCGAGAGCGGCGGTCGGATCGGGTGAGTGCCCCCACGGTGTACGACGTCGCCGAGCGGTCCGGCGTCTCCATTGCCACGGTTTCGCGGGTCTACCGCAACCCGGACTCCGTGCGCGCCCAGACCCGGGACCGCGTACTGGAGGCGGCACGCACCCTCGGATACGTACCGAGCGGCAACGCCCGGGGCCTGGCCAGCCGCACCACCGGCGTCCTCGGGCTCTGCTTCCCCGACTACGCGGACCCGGACGCCGAGACCGACGCGGAGGCGGACGCCGAGGCGGACGACTCCGCGGTGATGCTCTACTCCGACCAGATCATCCGCGGCATGGAACGGGCGGCACGGCGGCACGGGTACGCGCTGCTGATCGCCGCCTCGCTGGTGGGCGGGCCGGAGAGCCTGGTGGCCAAGGTCGCGGGACGGGTGGACGGGTTCGCCGTACTGGCGAGGACCGTGCCCACCGAGGACCTTGAGGTGATCTCGCGGCGGCTGCCGGTGGTGATGCTGGCCGGGCCACGCGAGATCGACCACCTCGACCACATCGAGGTGGCGAACTCCGACGGGGAACGCGAGCTGGCCCGTCATCTGATCCGCGACCACGGGCTGCGCCGGCTCGCCTTCGTGGGCGGCGACCGTGAATCACCGGACGCGCAGGCGCGGTTCCGGGGCTATCAGGAGGCCTGCCGGGAGGCGGGCCTCCCGGTCGCCGACGAGCCGGACCTGCGCGCCGGGATGATGACGCAGGCGGAGGGCGAACGGGCGACCGATGCCCTGCTGGACCGCGCCACCGGGCACGAACGGCCGCAGGGGATCCTCTTCGCCAACGACCAGATGGCGATCGGCGCGCTGCACGCGCTGGAACGGCGCGGGGTGCGGGTTCCCGACGACATCGCGGTGACCGGCTTCGACGGGATCCCGCTGAGCCGGATCGTCCGCCCGCCCCTGACGACGGTCCGCCAGCCGATGCGCCGCTTGGGCGAGGAGGCGGTGGAACTCCTGATCCATCGCCTCTCCGACCCCACCCGTCCCCCGGTCTCCCTGATGCTTCCGGTCTCGGTGGCCCGCCGCGGCAGCTGCGGCTGCGGCGGCTGAGGACGAGCCGGCCACCGGACGGGCTTTCCAGCGCCTCCCGGCCCAGCCCGGCCCAGCCCCGCCCCCGCTCCGCTCAGCTCAGCCGGTGGCGAAGAAGCCGCGGCGGGCCTCCGCCAGCGCCGCCGTGTCAGCACCCTCACCCACGTACTCGAAGTGCCCCGCCCGCAGAACGTGCAGCTCACACGGCTCGGGCAGGGCGTGGTACACGGCGAACTGCCCCGGCGGCGGCACCGCCGGATCGAACAGCGCGGGCGCGACCATCATCGGCACCCCGATCCGGCTGGCCGCCGTCGCGGCGTCGAAGTACGTGAGAACGTCCATGACCTCCGGATGCTCCTCGCGGTACGCCCGTACGGCTTCCCCGCTCCCGACGCACGGCAGCGTCACCCGCGACGGATGATTCCCGAACGTCGGCACCGTCGACTGCCCAGTGTCGAACCGGTCGTCCCGCGGCAGCGCCAGCGCCCCGAGCCCGCCCCCGAAGCTCTCTCCCACATACCTCAGCCGCGCGCCGCCGCCCGGCATCCCCTCCGACGCCGGGCCGGAACCCGCCCGCAGCTCCGGCACCAGCTCCAGCAGTGCCAACGCCGCGCACCACAGATCGGCCACGCAGTCGCCGATCACATACGTCCCGCGTGACTCGATGCCGTGCAGCACATGCCCGGCGGCCTCACCGGGAATCCCGGGACGCCGACTGCGAGAGCCCATCCCCCGCACACACGGCAGGATGGCGGCGCTACGGGGCAACGGAAGCGGCACATCGGCACCCGGCTCCTGGCGCCCGCCGTAACCGTGCCCGATCACGAAGCCGTGCTCGGCCGCCCCCTGCGACGGCAGCACCAGCCAGCCTCCGAGGCGCAGCCCGCCGACCGAGGTGTAGGACACCCCGAGGATCCGGCAGCCGTCCAAGCGGTCCTGCCAGTACGCGTCGAATCCGTCCTGAGGGGCAGGCGCCGGGATGTCGAGCAGCTCGTCGAGCGTCCGGCCGTAGGCCGGGTCGAAGGGATGGCCGTGCTCGAACTCAGACATGAGCGCGACATCAACCCCGGCTCGCCACCGATGACCACAATCGGAATCAACACAGCCACTTCCGCGACGCAAAGTGCCCATCTAGCCTGCGGAGGCGAAGATTCCGGATGTCCCACATGTTGCACGAGTGTGACCAAAGCCCCTCTTGCGGTTCTCGGAACGCCTGGAGCAGAGTGATGTATGCGCTTACAGGCAGCGCATACATAGGTGAGCTCAAGGAGGAGCCGTCCGTGCATCGCACCGCCAGAACCGCCTCTGCCGCCATCGCTCTCACGATGGCCGCCGGCATCACCGCATGCGGCAGCTCGGGAGGCGCAGGGGTCGCCGCCGACAAGAAGCAGACCCTCACCGTGTGGGCCATGGGCGCCGAGGGCGAGAAGCTCGCCGACGTGGCCAAGGTGTACGAGGACGCGAACCCCCACATCACCGTCAAGGTCACCCCCATCGGCTGGGACGTCGCCCACCAGAAGCTCGTCTCCGCCGCTGCCGCCGGCACCTTGCCGGACGTCACGCAGATGGGCAGCAGCTACATGGGCGAGTTCGTCGAACTCGGCGTCCTGGAACCGGTCGACACCAAGACCTTCAAGAAGGACGCCTTCTTTCCGGCCGCCTGGGAACAGGGTGTCGCGGACGGCGAGACCTACGGCGTCCCCTGGTACGTCGAGACCCGTGTCCTCTACTACCGCACCGACCTGGCGAAGAAGGCCGGCATCACCAAGGCCCCCACCACCTGGCCGGAACTCCAGCAGGCGGCCACCGACTTCCAGGACAAGGCCGGCACGAAGTGGGGCGTCTACTTCCAGTCCAGCGGCCTGGACACCGTGCAGAACTGGTACCCCTTCCTGTACTCGGCCGGCGGCTCGATCGTCGGTGACGACGGCAAGGCCGCCATGGACAGCCCCGAGACCGTCAGGGCCCTCAAGGAGTACGGCACGTACTTCGAGAAGGGGCTCACCACGAAGGGCTTCCAGCCCGGCTACGAGGTCCTGACGGACTTCAACAGCGGCGACGTCCCGATGTTCTACTCCGGCCCCTGGACCATGGCGGGCATCAACGACAACTACCCGGACCTCAAGGACAAGTGGGCCATCGCGAAGGTCCCGGCCGACCAGGGCTCGGTCTCCATGGCCGGCGGCTCCAGCCTCGTCGTATCCAAGGACAGCGAGCACAAGGAAGCCGCCAAGGAATTCCTCAGCTACCTCACCGGTACCGAGGGCCAGAAGGACTGGTTCAAGCGCTCGGGCGACCTGCCGGCCAACACCAGCGCCTGGGACTCCGGCGAACTCGCCGACGACGCCAACTTCAAGGTCTTCCGTGAGCAGATGGAGACCGCCAAGTCCTGGCCGACCCTGCCCCAGTGGACGGAGATCTCCTCGAAGGCCGACGACGCCATCTCACAGGTGACCCAGGGCAAGGCCTCCGCCGAGGACGCCGCGAAGAAGGCCCAGTCCGAGATCGAAGGGCTTGTGGAGTAGTCGTCATGAGCACCACGACCGAACCGGCCGCGGAAGCGGCCCCGGTGAAGACCGGGCCGGGGGCACACCCCCCACCCGGCGGCCGGAACCGCGGCAAGCGGCAGCCCGTCGCTGTGCAGAACATGGCCGGCTGGCTGTTCTCCACCCCCTTCCTGGTGCTCTTCGCCATCTTCATGGCTCTGCCGATCGTCGCGACGCTCGTCATGAGCTTCACGGACTTCGGCCTGCGCAATGTCACCGATCCTCTCTCGGCGGAGTTCATCGGCCTTGAGAACTACACGAAGCTGTTCGACGACGAGAAGTTCCTCAAGGCCCTTTTCAACACCGCGTACTTCGTGGTCGTCGGCGTACCGCTGACCGTCGGTCTCGGGCTGGTCGTCGCCGTCCTGCTCAACAACGGCATCGACCGGGCCCGCACCTTCTTCCGGGTCGGCTTCTACGCCCCGGTCGTGACCAGCATCGTCGCGATCGCCGTCGTCTGGCGCTTCGTACTCGACCCGTCCGACGGACTGATCGCGGGCCTCGCCTCCGAAGTCGGCCTGACAGCACCGGACTTCCTCGGCTCCGAGGCACTCGCCATGCCCTCGCTGATCGTGATGGCCGTCTGGCGCAACCTCGGCACGGTCATGGTGCTCTTCATCGCGGGCCTCCAGGCGATACCGCCCGACGTACGGGAGGCGGCGCGGCTGGACGGCGCGAGCACCTGGCAGGAGTTCCGCCGCATCACCGTGCCGCTGCTGCGCCCCACGATGCTCTACACCACGATCATCACGACCATCGGCTATCTCAACGTCTTCGAGGAGCCGTTCGTGATGACGCAGGGCGGGCCCTCGGACAGCACGCTCACCGTGTCGCTGTCCATGTACCGCGAGGGCTTCAACTTCTTCCACATGGGCTACGCGAGCGCCATGGCGTACGTGCTCTTCGTCGTGATCATGGCGATCACGGTGCTCCAGCTCCGTCTGCTGAAGGACAACACGAAATGAGCGCCGCGCGCACCACCCCGCCCCCGCCTTCCGCACCCGCCGGCCCCGAGAACCCGAAGGACTCCAAGGGGTCGAGTTGGTCCGGCCCCAGGACCGACGGCGGCCTCCCGCAGTCGGACGGCGGACGGCTGAAGAAGTCCGGCGTCTATGTGCTGCTCTCGATCGGTCTGCTGGTCATGGCGGCGCCCTTCCTGTGGATGGGTCTGTCGGCCTTCAAGACGGACCGTGATCTGGCCGCCAGCCCACCGGTGTGGATCCCCACCAAGTGGACCTTGGAGCACTTCGGGGAACTGCTCGACCGTCTCGACATCCAGCTCTACTTCTTCAACTCCCTCACTGTGGCAGTCCTGGTGACCGTCTCCAATCTGGTGTTCTGCTCGATGCTGGGCTACGCACTGGCCAAACTGCGGTTCGGCGGGCGGAACAAGGTCTTCGCGCTGGTTCTCGGCGCCCTGATGGTGCCCGGCAACCTGATGCTGCTTCCGCTCTTCGTCCTGATGAGCAAGCTCCAACTGATCGACTCCTACGCGGGTCTGGTGCTGCCGTTCGCCGCCCAGGCCTTCGGCGTCTTCCTGATGCGGCAGTTCATGCAGTCGCTGCCGGACGAACTGCTGGAAGCGGCCCGGATCGACGGCGCCGGCGAGTGGTACATCTTCTGGCGGATCGCGATGCCGCTGGTCAAACCGGCGTTGGCGACACTCTCGATCCTCATCCTCCTGGGTTCCTGGAACAACTTCGTCTGGCCGCTGATCGCGACGAACGACCCGGGGAAATACACACTCCCGGTGGCCCTCGCCACCTTCGCCACCGACCCCAACCAGTCGGACGGCTCCAACGGCATGCTGATGGTCGGCTCCCTCCTGATCATCCTGCCGGTGCTGCTGGTCTTCATCGTCCTGCAACGGCACTTCACCCAGGGCCTCGCCACCACCGGCATGAAGTAGCCGCCGCCTCCGCACTTCCCGACGCGTACCGCGGCTCCGAAGCCGCCGCTCTACCGCCGCGCACTCATCGACGAAAAGGTTTGTACCACCATGACCGAGAAGTCCACCGCTCGCGCCGACTGGGAGACCCGTATCGGGAAGCCCAGCGATAGGCGGCTCACCGGCATCGGGGAACTCCCCGCCCCCGGCGGCCTGTCCGCCGAGGACGGCACCGGCCATGTGCTGCTGAACTGGCGGCCGGTGGCGGGCGCGCTCGGGTATCTCGTGCACCGCGCCGACTCCGTCGAGGGTCCCTATGAACCGCTCGACCACCTCGGCGGCGATGTACTCGCCGTGCCCCACCCCCCGTACGCCGACACACTCGCCGAACCGGGCCGCGGCTACTTCTACAAGGTCGCCACCTGGTCCGACAGCGGGGCAGGCGCCCTCTCCGAAGCGGCCCCCGGCTGCGCCAGAGCCGCCGGATCCAGCCCCGCCCCAGTGACCGTCACGGTGGACGCGGCGGCACCCCCCATGCCCCTCCCCGGGGTCTGGAACAGGATGATCGGCGCCGAGCACTTCTCGCTGCTGACCTGGGACAAGCCGGGTGCGGGCCGCTCGGACGTCGCGAAGGAGTACGCGCAGGCCCTGGGGATCGTCCGCGACGAGATCGGCGTCCGGTCCGTCCGGGCGCACGGCACCTTCCTCCCGGAGACGCTGACCGTCCAGCAGGACGGCTCCTTCGACTTCTCCGGCCTGGATACCGTCTACGACCGCTTCCTGGCCACTGGCCTCCAGCCCGTCGTCGAACTCTCCTTCATGCCCAAGGAACTCGCCGTCGATCCGCACTACACGGTCTTCGACTATCAGGCTCTGGTGTCCAAGCCCGCCGTGTGGGAGCACTGGGGCGATCTCTGCCGCGAGTTGACCGTCCACCTCCAGGACCGGTACGGCAGGGACACCGTCGCGGGCTGGGAGTTCGAGGTCTGGAACGAGGCCAATCTGGAGGTCTTCTGGAACGGCACCCAGGACGACTACCACCGGCTCTACGAAGTCGCCGTCCGCGCCGTGAAGGGCGTCGACGAGCGGATCAAGGTCGGCGGCCCGTCCTCCGCCGCGGCCGGCTGGGTCGGCGCGCTCCTTGAGTACTGCCAGGAACGCGACGTACCCGTCGACTTCATCTCCACCCACACCTACGGCAACGCTCCGCTGGACTTCCGTCCGATGACCCGCGCGTTCGCCGAGGCGACCGGCAGGCCCGAGCCGGAGATCCTGTGGACGGAGTGGGGCGTCACCCCCACCCACTTCCACCGGGTCAGCGACTCCGTCTTCGCCGCTCCGTTCGTCCTGCGCGGCATGAAGAGCGCCCTGTCGTCCACCGACGCGCTCGCCTACTGGGTCGCCTCCGACCAGTTCGAGGAGCTGGGCTGGCCGCCCCGGCTCTTCCACGGCGGATTCGGTCTGCTCACCATCGGCAATCTGCGCAAGCCGCGCTTCTGGGCGCTGTATCTCCTCTCCCAACTGGCCGGCGGACGGATCCCCGCCACGGTCGGCGGTGACGGCGCCGAGGCGCTCGTGGAGTCCCTGGCCACCCGCGCGGACGACGGCTCCACCGTCGATGTCCTGTTCTGGAACGGCACGCTCGACCAGTCCAAGATCGACGGCGCCGCCTTGCTGGACCGTACGGCAACCGTGCGGATCAATGGACTTGAGCCGGGCGCCACCTACACCGCGCTCTCCCGCCGGGTCGACGAACAGCACGCCAACATCCAGGCCGTCTGGAACGACCTCGGCGGCGGTGACTGGCCCGACGATCCCCAGTGGGCGAAGCTGCGGTCCGCCGACGAGCTTCCTGTGGTACCCCTCGTGCCCGTGGTCGCCGACGACGCGGGCACGGCGAAGCTGACCGTGGATCTCCCCAATCCGGGCATCCGCTTCCTGCGCCTCACCCGCACCTGATTGCCCCCACAGTCCCGGGGGTCGGCGGCACCTGACCGCCGTCGGCCCCCGCGCCAGCACCGCCGCCATGGCCGGACCTCCGGTAATACCTCTGGCCATGGCGGCGGCCAAAGACCTGGCCCAGGCACCGGCCCCGGCCACAACTCCACATCTGCCAAGGGGAGCTGGACTCTCATGGATCGTCGTACGTTTCTCGCCGCCGCGGGAACCGGGGCCACCGCCCTGTCCCTCGGAGCCGTCACCACACCCGCCGTATCCGCGCCGACCGCAGCCGCGTCGCGTGCTCGTGTTGTTCATGCCTCTGATACACCGCTGCTGCGCCGCTGGTTCCGCGATACGTATCACTCGATCGAGGCAATGACGACGGACATCGGTCTCGCCGCCGACAAGATCGACCTCGACGCGCCGGGCGGGCCCGTCCCCTCGCAGAACACCTCGCCGACCAACATCGGATGCGGGCTGTGGTCCGCCGTCGCCGCCGCCGGACTCGGCGTCATCGACCAGGACACCCTGCGCCGCCGGCTCGACCTCACCGTCACCGCCGTCGAGAAGCTCGAACGCCACCACGGCTTCTGGCTGAACTGGTACGACGCCCACGACGGCTCGGTGCTCACCAACTGGCCCGGCACCGGCGACCCGGTCCGTCCCTTCCTCTCCTCGGTCGACAACGCGTGGCTCGTGACGGGCCTGCTCATCGCCGCCGACGCGGACAGCCGACTGCGGCGCCGGGTCGGCAAGCTCCTCGCCACCGCCGACTGGTCGTACTTCTACACGCCGTACGACGCCGCAGACCCGGTGGCCAACCCCGGCCAGCTGCGCGGCGGCTTCTGGACCGACACCGGTGAGCCGACGGCCCACCACTACGGAGCACTCAACACCGAGCCGCGCATGGCCAGTTACCTCGGCATCGCGGACGGCAGTATTCCCTCGGACCACTACTGGCACATGTTCCGCACGATGCTTCCCGAACACGGCCAGGAGCAGCCGCCCGGCGGAGCGTACGACACGATCGACGGCGTACGTCTCTGGCAGGGGCACTACACCTACCGGGGCCGCAAGCTGGTCCCGACCTGGGGCGGCTCGATGTTCGAGGCCCTGATGGTGCCGCTGTTCGTGCCCGAGCCGGAGTGGTCCCCCCGCTCCTGGGGCACCACGCACCGGCGTTTCGTCCGCTCCCAGATCGAGCACGGCCTGGAGGAGGCGGAGTACGGCTACTGGGGGTTCTCACCCTCCGAGGTGCCCGAAGGCGGGTACCAGGAGTACGGCGTGGACGCGATCGGCATGAACATCGACGGGTACGCCTCCAACACCGACCGTACCTATGTCACGCACGGTGAGCCGCTGCCGCCCGCCGCCGCCTATACCAATGGGGTCGTGACACCGCACGCCTCGTTCCTCGCCCTCCCCTACGCACGGTCGGAGGCCCTCGCCAACCTCAAGGCGATCGCGGGTGACTTCGGCGCGTACGACGACGGCTACGGCTTCCGGGACTCGGTCAATGTGGGGAGCGGGCATGTCAGCGGCTCGACCCTCGCTCTCGATCAAGGCATGATCGCCGCCGCTCTCGCCCAGGAACTCAGCCCCGGTCTGTTGCAGCGCCCCTTCCGCACCGGCGGTTTCGCCTCGCGCATCCGTCCGATGCTGGCCAAGGAGCGCTTCAGCATCTGATTCGCGCACCGGATCCCGTGACCGACCGGCGCCGCCTTGGGCGTGGCGCCGGTCGCAACGGTGCCGGGCCCGGCACTTCACACGCCTCCACAGGCAGCGCACCGGTCCGGTCGCGGACGACCGAGGCCGGACATAGCCTCCCAAATGTGAGACGGACTGCAAGCCGTAGCCGGGCTCGAACAGCCGGTCGGAGCCTCGTGGCCCTGCTGGTGACAGCGGGGTGGCTGCTGATGCCCGCCGCGTCGCCTCACGCCCGCGCCGAAGACCCGCTCACCCTCTCGCGCCAGGGTCAGATCACCGACAAGGTCGATGCCCTCGACGGCCGCGAGAGCGCGGTCACCGCATCCCTCGACCGGCTCTACGACGACAGCCGTATCCAGCTCTTCGTCACCTATGTGCCGGACTTCTCGGGCCGGACCGGGCAGAGCTGGGCGGACGCGACCGCCGAACGGAACGGTCTCGGCCGCGACGACATCCTGCTCGCCGTCGCCACCCACGACCAGCAGTACGCGTACTCCGCCGCCGCCGACGGTCCTCTTACAGAGGACCGGCTCGCCGAGGTGGCGAGAACGGCCGTCGAACCGGCTCTCCGGGAGAACGACTGGGCGGGCGCGGCGATCGGAGCGGCGAACGGCTACCGGGCGGTCGCCGCCGGTGCGGCCGTCCCCACGCCCGCCATCACTCCCGGACCGGCGGACCCCGGCGCCGACGTCGCCTCCAACAGATCGGGCAGCGCTCTCGTCCTGCCTGTCGTCCTGGTGGGCTGCGCGGGAGCCCTCGCCGCGTACGCCTATGTCAAGCGCAAGCGGCGCGCCTCAACCCGTACGACACCGAAGGGCGGGCAGGAAGGATGGGGGGAGCCGGGACAGTCGCCGCAGACTCCGCTGCCGGAGCTCGACCAGCGGGCGGGACTGGCCCTCGTCGACACGGACGACGCCGTGCGCACCAGCCAGGAGGAACTCGGCTTCGCCACGGCACAGTTCGGTGAGGACGCCGCGCGACCGTTCCAGGACGCCGTGACGTACGCGAAGGGCGAGCTGACGGCCGCCTTCCGGCTGCGCCAGCAGATCGACGACGCGTTCCCGGAGGACGACGAAACCCGGCGCCGCATGCTTAACGAGATCGTCGCCCGGTGCACGGAGGCCAACAGCCGGCTGGACGCCGAGTCTGCGGACTTCGACCGGCTGCGCGCCATGGAGCGCCATGCCCCGGAGGCGCTGGCCGCCGCCGAGGCCGCGTTCCGGGAGCTGGCCGGCAGGACCGCCACGGCCGCCGCGACCCTGGCCGCGATGCGCGAACGGTACGCGGCGGCGTCGGCTTCGGCTCCGGTCGGGAGCGCTGTCGAAGAGGCCGACGACCGGTTGGTGTTCGCGACGAGGAATCTGCGGGACGCGCGCCGCTCGATCGAGTCGGGCGACAACGGCCGCGCGGCGGTGCATGTACGGGCGGCGGAGAGCGCCGTCGGGCAGGTGACGACCCTGGTCGACGCGGTGGAGCGGCGCTCGCTCGAACTCGCCGAGGCCGCGGGCAAACTCCCCGGCTCACTCACCGAGACGGAGACGGACCTGGCGGACGCACACGGTCTGCTCGAAGGTACGGCGGAAGGCTCGTCCACCGCCGATCTGCGGGGGCGGATCGCGCGTGCCGAGGCGGTGGTGGCCGACGTGCGCCGCGAGCAGGCCGCCGGTCCGCACGACCCGATCGACGCACTGCGCAGGGTCGAGGAGGCGGACGCGGTGCTGGACGAAGCCCTCGCGGGTGCGCGCGAGCGCGAGGAGGGTGGACGCCGGGCGCGGGCGCTGCTCGATCAGGCGCTGCTCGGCGCCCGCTCGGCGGTCGGCGCGGCCACCGACTACATCACGACACATCGCGGCGCGGTGGGCATCGAGGCCCGTACCCGGCTGGCGGAGGGCCAGCGGCGGCTTGAGCAGGCCGGAACGCTGTCGGAGCTGGGCGATGCGCCGGGCGCGCTGGCCGAGGCTCAGCACGCGGACGGTCTGGCCAGGCAGGCGCAGAGCCTCGCCGAGCAGGATGTGCGGTCGTTCGGGAACCGGTCCGGCCCCGGCGGTGTATCAGGGGCAGGACGCGGGCTCGGCGGTGCTGTGCTCGGCGGGATCATCCTCGGCGGCCTGTTCGGCGGCGGAGGCGGACGTGGTGGGGGTGGCAGCTTTGGCGGCGGTTTCGGCGGAGGGCATGGAGGTGGCCGTGGTGCTGGTCCTGGCAGTTTCGGGGGCGGTGGCACGCGCGGCCGGATGGGCGGCGGCGGCCGTTTCTGACGCGATTCCCCTTGTCCATCAGGCGAAGAAGGAGCAGCGCGATGACCAAGCAGACGATTCTCGGCCGTGTCACCCAGCTGGCGAAGGCCAATATCAACGACTTGCTGGATCAGGCCGAGGATCCGCAGAAGATGCTCGACCAACTCATCCGCGATTACACGAACAACATCGCGGAGGCGGAGGAGGCGGTGGCCGTCACGATCGGGAATCTGCGCCTGATGGAGCTGGACCACCAGGAGGATGTGGACGCGGCGCGGGAGTGGGGCGAGAAGGCTTTCGCCGCGAGCAGGAAGGCCGACGAGCTGCGCTCGGCTGGCCGGGGCGGGGATGGCGACACGTTCGACGGGCTGGCCAAGGTGGCGCTCGGCCGTCAGCTCCAGTCGGAGAGCGAGGCGAAGACCGCCGAACCGACGATCGCGTCCCAGACGGAGGTGGTCGCGAAGCTGAAGTCCGGGCTGGACCAGATGAAGGCCAAGCTGGCGCAGTTGCGGTCGAAGCGCGACGAGTTGGTGGCCCGGTCCAAGTCGGCGCAGGTCCGGAATCAGATGATGGACGCGGTCAAAAACATCAATGTGCTGGATCCGACGACCGAGTTGGGCCGGTTCGAGGACAAGGTGCGGCGGGAGGAGGCCAGGGCGATGGGCAAGCAGGAGCTGGCCGACTCGTCGTTGGACGCCCAGTTCGAGCAGTTGGAGGGCCTCGGGGACACCGCCGAGATCGAGGCACGGCTGGCCGCGCTGAAGAGCGGCTGACGCCTCCGCCTCCGCCGGCGCGCATGACGGGCACGGCCCGGCCGACCTGTTCTCGTGGGCCGGCCGGAGGACGCGGTCCGGGGTCAGAACATGCTGAGGAGCTGTTCGACGGTGGGCTCCGCCGTCGAGTCCCCGTCGGGCAGGGCGAGTTCGAACCAGACCGTTTTGCCGCGTGGGGTCCGGCGCGATCCCCAGGCCGCGCTGAGCAGCCCGACCAGCTGGAGTCCGCGACCGCCTTCGTCGGTGTCGCGCGCCCGCCGTCTGCGCGGCTGTACGAGGCCCGCGTCCCACACCTCGCAGACGAGCGTGCGGTCCCGGAGCAGCCGCAGCCTGATCTCGCCCTCGCCGTAGCGCATCGCGTTGGTGACCAGCTCGCTGACGAGCAGTTCGACGGTGTCCACCAGCGGTTCGAGGCCCCAGGAGTGGAGTTGGGCGCGGGCGACCTCGCGGGCGCGGCCGACGGAGCGAGGCTCGCGCGGCAGTTGCCAGTCGCCGACGGCGTCGGTGGGCAGGCCCTGTATACGGGCCATCAGCAGCGCGATGTCGTCCTCACCGTGCCGGGTGTCGAGCGTGTTGAGTACGTGGTCGCAGACGTCTTCCAGGGGCCGTACGGGATTGGTGAGCGCCCGGCGGAAGGCTGTCAGCCCTTCGTCGATCGGATGGTCGCGGGATTCGACGAGGCCGTCCGTGTAGAGCGCGAGGAGAGCGTCCTCGGGAAGTTCGACCTCGATCTGTTCGAACGGCTCTCCGCCGACGCCGAGGGGCATGCCGGGCGGTACGTCGAGGAGCAGCGCCTCTTCGCCGGGTTCGACAAGCACGGGAGGGGGATGTCCGGCGTTGGCAAAGGTACAGCGGCGGGTGACCGGGTCGTAGACGGCGTAGACGCAGGTCGCGAGATACACCTCGGAGAGGTCGGCGTCCCGCGACTTGTGGGCGACGCGAGAGGCCTGTTGAGCGCCGCTCGGCGTGCCGAGGCCGCGGGCGATCTCGTCCAGCGCGGAGAGGACTTCGGCGGGCTCCAGGTCGAGCAGGGCCAGGGTGCGTACGGCGGTGCGCAGCTCGCCCATGGCGACGGCGGCGCGCAGTCCCCGTCCCATGACATCGCCGACGACCAGCGCGGTGCGGTGGCCCGGCAGTTCGATGACGTCGAACCAGTCGCCGCCGACCTCGGTGGCGGTGTTGCCCGGCAGATAGCGGCAGGCGATGTCCAGTCCGGCGGCCTCGGGGTCGCCGGGCGGGAGCAGACTGCGCTGCAGTATCAGCGCGCGTTCGTGCTCCCTCCGGTAGAGGCGGGCGTTGTCGATACAGACGGCGGCGCGTGCCGCGAGTTCCACGGCGAGGGCGCGGTCCCGTTCCCCGAAGGGCTCGCTGCCCTTGGTCCGGGAGAACTGTGCGAGTCCGACGACGGTGTCGTGCGCGACCATCGGCACCGCGAAGGTGGACTGGATGAGGCTGCCGGCCCCGCCGGGAACTGTCTGGACCCGGGCGGTGCGCAAGGCGTTCGCGCAGGGCGAGTTGAAGGGGTACCGGTGGACGGCGCCGACCGAAGGAGGCTCGACCGCGCCTTCACCCGTCAGGTCGGCCCCGAGCAGGGGTGCGTCGGCGACGGCGCTGGCGAAGGCGACGCGACGCAGGGTGGCGCTGCCACCGCCGGACTCGGAGCCGGAGGAGCCGCCGCGTCCGGGCGGGGCCTCGTCCCCGGTCAACAGTCCCTGGTAGAGGTCGACGGACGCGAGGTCGCAGAAGCCGGGGACGGCGACGCCGAGGAGTTCCTTGGCGGTGGTCTCCAGGTCGAGGGAGTTGCCGATCCGGGCGCTCGCCTCGTTGAGGATCGCGAGGTTGCGGCGGGCGCTCGCGGCCTCACGTGCCGCGATCTGACGGCGTGTGACGTCGCTGCCGAGTCCGGCGACCCCGATGGTACGGCCGGCTCCGCTGAGCACGCGGTACAGGTTGATCGACCAGTGCCTGCGTTCCTTGCCGCCCGGGGCGACGCCGACTATCTGGATGTCGGTGGCGGATTCGCCGGTCTCCAGGACGCGCTTGAGAGAGGCGTTCAACCGATCGGCCTCGGGACGGGAGAGATAGTCGTGGACGGTGCGCCCGCGGTGGTCGTCAGCCGTGCCGCCGAAGACCGAGGCGAAGCGCTGGTTGGCCCGCTGGACGGTGAGGTCTGTGCCGAACAGCAGGAAACCGAAAGGAGATTGGCCGAAAACGGCCTGCGACGAGGCAAGGTCCGTCTCGATCTGGCGCAGCGCACGGACGTCAACGACGATGCAGAGCGCGGCCCGTTCACCGTTCTCGGTCTCACTGGGCATCACATAGACCTCGGCGAGACCGTGAAGGCCACGTTCTCCGGGCACCTGGAACGGGACCAGCCCGGTCCACTCCTTGCCGTCCAGGATCTCCGCGATCTTGTTGCGCCCTCGCGAACGCAGGTCGGAGGGTACGAACACCTCGACCGGATCCTTGCCCCTGACCTCGTCCGGGGCGACCCCGAACAGCTCGGCGGCTCGCAGACTCCACTGGTCGACCAGCCCGTCGGGGCCGATCGAGAAGGAAGCGACTCTTATGTAGTCATAGATCGAGCCGGGCGGACTGCTCTGCCACACGACGCCGTCCGCCGTTCCAGGTATCTCGCTCACGCGACCGTCCCCTCCAGCTCACGCACCGGACCGGCCATCCCCGCAGTATTCAGCACTACGGCCCTGACAGGTACGGCGTTCACGATCACAGCACAGTCTCGTTCTCTTTGAGCCGAGACCGACGTGATCGTTGTCCCTCCACACTCCTAACCAAGGAGTGGCAGCTCGAACCACACCGTCTTACCCGCCTTCCCCCGGCGCGTACCCCAGCGGCACGCGGAGCAAGCGACGAGTTGGAGCCCCCGACCCCCTTCGTCGTCAGGGCCGGCAGAGCGTGCGGTCGGCGGATCGGGGAGCGGATCGGACACCTCCACCAGCAGCGCGGTACCGGTGAGGCCTGCGGTGCCCATGGGAACAACAGCCAGCCTGACACCGATCGGGCCGGACGCGTACTGAAGGGAATTGGTGACCAGCTCACTGACCAGCAGGACGGCCGAGTCGCGAACGGGTCGGTCGAGACGCCAGACATCGAGGGTGTCGCGTACCGCGTGGCGTGCGGTACGTACGGCATCCGGCTCGGCAGGGAAGGTCCACTCGGCGTAGGTGCTCTCCGCCTCGATCAAGCCGACCACTTCCCCAGACTGACGGGAGACCCATGCCCTTTATAGGGGGGTTAATCAGCACATACCCGAAGTTCGAGAGGAATTATCTTGACGGAGGCTCATGTCAGCTCGCCCGAGGCCCTCAGATCGTCGAAGAGAAGCTGGTCGACGGGGGCCACGAGGGCCCGGTCGCCGTAGGAGAGCCAGCGGATCTCCTCGATCTCGTTGCTGGCAGCCGGCGTACCCCGGTAGTCGCCGGAGTAGCAGCTCATCCGGACGAGGATGCCGTCGGGCTGACCGTGGGCCTGGGCCTCGTACGTACCCAGATGGGCCGTCGTGACCGGCAGGACGGCCACGGCCAGCTCCTCCTCGACCTCGCGCAGCAGGGTCTCCAGATCGGTCTCCGTGCCTTCGCGCTTGCCGCCGGGGATGTAGAACACATCCTTCCCACGGGAACGCGCACAGAGGATCCTGCCCTGCTCCACTCGGACCCACGCGACTGTGTCGATCAAGACCGTTGCAGCTCCGCCCTCACTCATGCGCCGGAGCGTAACGCGACGGACGAGGCGCGTCGGACGGGGGGTCACTGTCGGGAGCCGACGAGGTCAGCGGCCGGTCTACGCCAGACGTTCGACCCAGTAGAGCTGCTTGTGGCCGTTGATGCCGAGGCTGTCGGCGACCTTCTGCGCCTCGTCCTTCGTGGCGTACCTGCCCACGCGGTACCGGTTTCCGTTGTCGTCCTGACGTATGACCAGCCAGGGAAGCAAAGCGCCGCCGTCGGTCATCGCACCCCTCCCGCCAACGGCCCACACCACTCGGACGATCTCCTGGAAACCCCAATCCGCATATGCCCGAGCCTACGCCTGACCTTCACTCAGCGGATGCGTGTTTGCACAAAAAGGTACACATCTGGCCAAGAAGATTCGGCGCCACCGAAGCCGCACACATGTACACGCCCGCCATCTCCCCATGCCCGAAGCCCTGTTGAGGCGCACGCCATGGTGCCGGGCGAACGAGAGCGACGTCTCGATCAGCCGGTGCTCACCGGACCGTCATCTGACCGGAAGGTGATAGGCGATGCGGTAGCGGTCGGCCGGAATCACCACGTCTGCCGTTTCGACCGCGCGGCCCGACGCGTAGTACGTCCGCTCCAGGACCATCACCACGTGGCCGGGCACACCGCCGAGCGACAGGAGCTCCTCCGCCAGCCCCGGGCGCGCGCCGACCTCCTCGACCACGTTGTCCACCACGATGCCGATGGCCGCCATCCGCTCCACGACCCCGCTGCCCCCGAGCGGCCCCTCTTCAGGAAGCATCACCGGCGTGCGCCCCGTGACCTCCAGGGGCTCCCAAGAGGTGGAGAGCATCATCGGCTCCCCGGCATCCCTGAAGACGTAGCGCGTGCGCATCGCCGGGTCGCCGGGTTCTATGCCGAGGCGCGTGGCGATCTCCGGCGCCACGGCATCCCGGTCGCTGCTCGACTCCCACGTACCGCGCGCCCCGTCCTCGGCCTGCTCCTGCCGGAAGGGGTTGGCGCCGGACGGCGGCCGGTAGCCGGAACGGGCGATGCGCCGCGGCACGGGCCGCTCGCGGACGTAGGTGCCCGACCCGGAGCGGCCCTCGACGAGCCCTTCCGCCATCAGCACCTTGCGGGCTTCCAGGGCGACCGTGTCCGAGACGCCGTACTCCTCGCGGATACGGGCCTGGGACGGCAATCGGGTGTGCGGCGGCAGAGCACCGTCGACGATCTTCCGCCGAAGATCACTCGCGACGCGCAGATAGGCCGGCTGCTCACCGAATGCCACGGGCCACTCCCAACAGGTTGACAGACGGCAACACCCTGGCAATCGCTGGTTGTTGACCGCAAGCATGAGCCATGGCTTTACCTGGAGTGACGACGAGGGGGTTACGCAGGGCCTTTGCCACACCGCCCGTCCCCCTCAAGTCCCTCGGGGGGGCAGGTCGATTCGCCGTGGCGCCACCTCGCCGCCCGACGCCGTCAGTCCACCCAGTTCGTGTCGTGCTTGATGAAGAAGACCATGCGCTCTTCGGACGCCACGAAGTGCGTCTCACCGCCCGACGGGGACCGCACGTCGGCGGGGGTGCTCGCGGGCCGCCGGAAGACCGCGTTGACCTCGCCCTTGTCCCCGTGGTGGCGGGGTTCCGGATTCGACATGTCGTGCACCCCCTCAGCACGGCCTGGTGACGCGTGGCCGGCCGGTCACGCCGACAGCCATCATGCCCACCGCGAGATTCCCCCTCCTGGAACCTCGCCGAAGTCACGTTCGTTCACCAGGATTCATCACGCGTGAACCGATCCGTACGCCACTCCAGCCACTCCCCGCACCCCCAGGCGACGGCCGCCAGCACGAGCACCACGGCCACCGCCGCCGTCCGGTCCCGGGCCCGCAGCACACCACCCACCAGGGCCCAGACCCCCAGCGCGAGGGCAGGCGTGCCGAAGATCACCACCGGGCCGTCGAGGTAGAGCAGGCTCCAGTCCCGCTCATCCTCGAAGGCTCCGCGCAGACCGGGCGCCGCACCGACGCCCCATGCGACGACCCCCGTGACAAAGCCGGCGACAACGGCCAGGCAGCCCGCCCAGCCGTCCGTCGCCCGCGCCATCCGTGTACTCGCTGTCCCCGATCGTGTCGTCACACCGACCACAGACGCGGGACATCACCCCAACAGTTCCGGAGGCGCCCACGCCCAACTGTCCGTCAGGCCGACGAAGCGGTGGGGTGCCAGGTGAGGCGTCAGACGTTGAAGCGGAACGTCTGCAGGCCGATCCCGACCTGCGGCGGAGCCCCGACCAGGGCACTGACCTGCATTTTCGCCGTTTGTTTGCGTTGACCCCCGATGGTCACTTTCGGGTGTCCTGCGGACTACCTGCGGACTGCGGGACAGCCGGAACTGCTCAGTCACCGGTTTAGCGGAACGTCTTGAGTGAGCTCGTGGTACGCATCCATGACGTCACCCACATGCAACGTGGTGACCTCGCCCTGCGACGGGACTCCGGAGCTGCCATGCAAGTCGTAGATCCGCAGATCCCGCTCCGCGGCGGCCTTCCGAGCGAATTCCCGCGCGAAGCGGCCGTTGCCGAGACGGTCGATCAACCCGCTGGCGACGGCGAGCTCACATGACGTGCGCAGCGCAACCGCAGCCTCGTCAGTAAGGGCGTCCCCCTGGGATCGCAGGAACGACTCCGCGATCAGCACAAGTTCGTCTGCTGAATAGGCGGGAAAGTCCACCCGCGTATTGAACCGGGAGGCGAGACCCGGGTTGACCGATAGGAGCTCGGCGATCTCGTTCGGATACCCGGCAAGGACCACAACCAGACGGTGCCTGTCGTCCTCGGCTCGCTTGAGGAGCACCTGCAGGGCTTCCTTACCAAAGGCGTCACCGCCCGAGTACCCGGTGTTGGACAGTGCGTATGCCTCGTCGATGAAGAGGACGCCGCCCAGAGCCTCGTCGATGATCTTAGACGTCTTGATCGCCGTCTCTCCGAGGTGCTGTCCCACGAGGTCAACGCGCTGGGCCTCGACGACGTGGCCTCGAGCCAGCAGACCGAGCCCGGCGAAGACCTTGCCGACGACGCGGGCCACCGTGGTCTTGCCTGTACCGGGCGGCCCGGCAAATACCAAGTGTTGTGGAGCTGGCGCCGCAGCCAGGCCCTGATTTCTGCGCACCACTGCCATTCTCAGCTGTGCCGAAAGGCTGCGCACCTGGCGTTTCACTGGAGCGAGGCCAACCATCTCGTCCAGCTCGGTCATCGCCTCGTCCAACAACGTCGAACGCTCGCCCTCACTCAAGGTGACATCGGAGGAGCCGTCACTCTCTGCCCGCACAGCCCCAACAGCCTGGGCGGGCACACGCGCAGCAGGCGAGGCAACCACCTTCGCTCGCTGAGCCACATCTCCCAAGGTCGGGCTGTACCGGAAGGCTGTCTGGAACTGCTTCAGAGCTTCCTCCGCCCGGCCGAGCTGCTCGTACGCACGGCCACGCAGATAGGCAGTTTCCCCGAGGAAGCCAGCATTGTCGGCAAGGGCTTGCGGTAGTGGATTCAGCACGTTGAGCGCCTCGTGATAGACGCCTTGGGCGATGAGGCTGGCTGCAACACAGAGCTGCGACTCATCCCGCAGGAAGGAGTCCCTGATTCCCTCAGCAAAGGTCAGAAGGAGTGGCCAGTCCTTCTTCAGGACGGCGTAACGTGCGCAGACGAAACGGGTCTCGTCGCAATCGAGCACAGCGTGGGAGAGCATGTTCCATGCTTCATCGAGTAGGCCGTCGTCCAAGAACTTCGCTGCCCGCGCGAGCCACAGGTCGCGGGACGTCTCCAGACGGAAGGTGACGTACGTCCCGATCTGGAACCGAGAGGACAACGGGGCCTGGAACCTTGTGCGCATGGTGCCGAAGGACTGGGCTTGGCCGTGCATGGCCTCGATCGCCTGTCCCTGGAGCTGCCCCGTTGCGTGAAGTCCCAGCCAGGCATCGGCGGCAAGCGGGTCGTGCGTGGCGGCCGCGTGAAACGACTTAGCCGCAGCGTCCCGGTCGCCCAGCCTCAGGTGCGACACCCCTTGGAGCCACTCCTGCTCGCACTTTCTGATCGAATGCTGTGATGCGGATGGCCCCGGCACCTTGCGTCTCCCCTGTCGTCATCGGTTGATACGGGATTTGCCCGCTTGGGATCCGTGGGCTCAGTCCCACCCGTCAAGTGATACTTGAGCACTGCCATCCAAGTACTGATGAAGAGCACTGGCGGTGGTTTCGACGAACGCTTCCGGGATGGCGTTGGCGGCGACCCAGCGGACCTGGGCGTGCTTGCGGGGTTCGCGGTTTTCGGGTTCGCCCGTCCATTCGTAGGTGGCGAAGACGACCGTGAGGAAGCCGTTGGGGGCTTCGACGCCCCAGGCGCCCGTGGATGATGTGGGCGACCTTGAGGGACTCCGGCTTCACCGTGAGGCCCGTCTCCTCGTAGAGCTCGCGGACCGCCGTTTCGGTGATGGGCTCGCCAGGCTCGCTCTTGCCGACGGGGAGGTCCCACAGGCCCTGGGCGAACTTGGCGTTCTCGCTGCGCTGGAGGAGCACGACGCGGTTGGTGGCCTTGTCGTGGACGATGACGGCCGCGACCAGCAGCGTCATCGAGTTGAGCGCGGGCTTGAGGGCTGGGGGGCGGTTGTCGGTCTGCTGAGCCACGGGGTTCCCTTCGTCGGGCAGGTTGTTGGGCATGTTAAGCGAGGGCCTCGCGGGCTCGGCGGGCGAGATCTGCGGCGCCGGGGACGCGGCGGCGCTGGTAGATCGCGAGCGTCGAGCGGATCGAGGTGATCGCCTTGCGGGTGCGGTCTGAGGTCATGCCCTCCATGAGGACCAGGGCCTGGGTCCAGGCCGCGACCGCTTCGTCGGCTCGGGCCTGGGCGGCGAGGCTGTCGCCGAGGTCGGCGTGGGTGAGGGCGTGGACGCGCTTGTACTTCTCCGGGTCCCAGCGGGTGAGCGCGTCGCGGTGCTGCTGTTCCGTACCGATGTGGTCGGCGAGGTCGGTCAGGGTGCGGGCGGTGTGGCTGGCCACGGTGCCTGCTGCTGGGCCGCTAACGCGGGAGAAGCTGGGCTGGGGCCCGTCTTCACGTAGGAGGGCGTCTTCGGCGGCGAGGAGAGCTCGGGCGGCCAATGGGTTCTCGCCGACGGCTGCGTAGGCGCGGGCGTGCGTGATGTGGAGGAGCGCTTCCGTCTGGCCGTCTACGTGGCCGAGGGCGCAGGTGAGGGCTCCTTTGACGAGGTCCACGCAGTGGTGGGGTTGCTTGAGGCTGAGGGACTGGTGGGCGAGGGCGCGCATCATCCAGGCGGCATGGCCGTGGGGGTCGGCTTCGCAGGCGAGCTGGTAGCCGACCTGGTAGTAGCGCTGGGCAGCGCCTTCGTGTCCAAGGTCGTGGTGCTTCCACCCTGCGAGGTAGGCGAGTTCGGCGACGGCGCCGAAGGCGGCCTGGCGTAAGGTCTGTGGGGAAGCGGCCGCGCAGCATGGGGGCTGCCGTGTCGGCGAGGTACGCGGTGACTGTGGTCAGGCCGTGCCCGCCGCCGAGCCGTTCGTCGGCGGCGCTGAAGGCTGCCGTGATCTGTCGTACGACGTCGATGTCGTCGCTTCCGACGAGGGAGCGTGCGGTGCGGGCACGGAGCATCCGCGAGGTGGCTTCGTGGTCGTGCAGGAGCGGCATGGCCACGCCGGCCGTGGTGAAGGCGGCGATGGCGAGGAAGCGGCGGCGCTCGACGTCCGCACGGCCGAGGTCGGTGACCGCGGTGACGGGGTCGGTGTCTGGTGGCGACTCCGTGTCGGGTGAGTGGAGGCCGAGCTCGGTTCGGGTGACGACGCGGCCCAGCCGCCGTGAGAGGGCTTCGGCGAGGTACTGGCCGGTCGGCGTGCGGGCACCGCCCACCCAGTGGGAGATGGCCGACTTGTTCGTCTGGAGCAGTTCGCCGTTCTCGGCGGCGATGCGGCGTACGTCCTTGGCGAGCGCGTCATACGTGCACCCGGTGGCGTTGATCGTGTCGCGCAGGCGGGAGTTGGCGCTGGTCGGTGCCGGCACGATCGCCTCCGCTCCGGATCTGTAAACCGTGTATACCGCTTGACCTCGGTCACACCGTACCCACTCTGCGTAGCGGGCGGTTCACTTATCGACAGCCGCTCAACTCACGGCATCGCGGGCCGGGCGGCTCCCAAGTTCCGTACGCCCCAACGGGTTCGGGCATTCCTATGCCTTGGCCCGGACGATCAGAGACGGAGACACGGTGACCACCATCGACACCGCGACCATCACGGTCGAGCTGCCCGACGCCTTCGACCCGCGCTGGAATCGCCTGCCCGGCATCCAGGTGGACGGCCGGCGTATCACCATCGATCCGGCCGAGTATTTCTTCCGCTTCGAGTCCAGCACCTGGCTCGTCGCCGACTGGGAGTTGGTGAAGGCCCAGCTCCTCGACGTGGACGAGACCACCGAGAGCGCGGTCGAACAGCTCGCGCTCGACTTCATCAAGAACCACGGCGAGTCCACCTCCGACGCCGCCCGCGTGCTGGCGACGGCGTATGGGGTGTACTCGTACCTCTTCCGCGAGGAGCACCTGGCCGGCCTCGGCATGCCGCAGATCACCGCCGACCACCTGCGCATGCTGCGCGAGGCGGCCACGCTGATGGCGCTCAACAAGGTCGAGCTGAACGGGCACATCTCCAACGTCGGCCCGTGCTGGTTCTTCCCTGCCGCCACTTCCGTCGTCTTCGACCTGGACGAGGCGACGGGCGGAATGCTGGACGAGGTTTACCACGGCGGCTGGTTCAACGAGCACCGACGGATCGAGTCCATCAAGGCCCATGCGGCGCTCGGTGGCCGGCTCGTGCACGGCTGCCAGTCCGTGCCGGACCAGTCCGGCGGCGTCGTCGCGCCCTACGGTGCCTCGATGGCCAACTTCCGTGACGACCTTGCCGAGTTCAAGACGGGCTGGATCGAGCAGGTCTACGTCCACCGCGTGGCTGCAGCCGAGTAACCCTGCCCCCCGTACGGCTCCGGGGCGGGCCAGCTCGCGCGCGCCCGCCCCGGAGCCCTCCAACCCCCTTGGAGACCTCCATGGATCAGAGCCTGTCCGCCACCCTGCTAAACGACCTGTGCACCCTCGTCGGCAAGCCCCTCCCCGAACGTGCCGAGATTCGCATCTGGGGCATGTCCGGCGTCGAACGTGTCACCTTCCCCGACGGCACCACGGCCGTTTTCAAGTACGCCAAGGAGCCCTTCGATCGCGAGGCCCAGGCCCTGCGGGCGGCATACCACCGCGGGCTCCCGGTCCCCGCCCTCCACGCCACCGCCATGCAGGACAAGTGGCTCGGCATGCTCATGGACGACCTCGGCACCCCTGTACGGGAAGCCGACGACCTCGACGGTATCGCCGCCGCCGTCATGCTCCATGCCGCCCGCCCGGCGGGTGGTCTGCCGCTCCTCGATGGGGCGGGTCTCGCAGCTCTGCCCGGCCGAGCCCTCGATCACCTCCAGCGGCTGCGGAAAGCCGACCGATGGACGGACTGCGATGACATCGAGACCGCGCTGGGGAAGATCTCCGCCGCGGCCGAGGCCCGTGTCCAGGGGGCGACGCTCGACCCGTTCGGCTGGGTTCACTCCGAGTTCCACCCCACGAGCGTCCACATCGGGGAGAACGGCTGGCGCCTCCTCGACTTCGCACGTGCCTTCACCGGACCCGGCCTTATCGACCTCGCCTCGTACCACGGCACCACCGACGTGCCGAGCCCCTTCCGCATGCGGGTGTTCCTGGAGCAGTACGTCACCGCAGGCGGTCATGAGGACGCCCTCGCCGCGCGGGGCGGCCTGGCCGCAGAGGCATGGGCCCTGGGCTGGCATCGCATGTGGGCCGTGGAGTGGTTCATGGAGCAGGCCATTCGCTGGATCGACGATCCGGCCAAGGACCCCGCGTACATCCCCGTCGTCCGCCGCCACCTGGGCGATGTGGTCCAACTCCTGGAGGTCTAGGTGCTCGCCCAGGTCTCCCCCTGGTACGCCCACGCAGCCCAGCGCACAGCCGCTGCCCCCGCGCACGCCCTCACTGCACCGGCCCGGATGGAATGGAGTACCCACGCGGGCATCGGTCCCGGCGCAGAGATCCTGGGCCGGGACCTGTGCGGCAAACGCGTCCTGGAGCTGGGCTGCGGCCCCGGCCACAACGTGGCCCACCTCGCGAAACACCACCAGGCCCGCACCACCGGCGTGGACCTGATCGGCCTCCAGGTACGCCGCGCCCGCTCCCACTACAGCCACATCGACGGCACAACCTTCGCCGCCGGCCACGCACTGCACCACCTTCAGGCCACCGGCCAGACCTTCGACGCGATCTACTCCGTCTTCGGCGCCGTCGGCCTCGTCGCCCCCGAGCTCCTCCTCGCCACAGTTTCCCGGCGCCTGGAACCGGGTGGTGTCCTGGCTTTCTCCGTCCCTCACCCGGCACGGGCCGGAAGACATCCATCCACGGACGACCGTCCGCGCGAGGACTACGTCACCATGCCCGACCGCACCCGACTGCCCCTCGCCCGATGGGAGTTCGACGCCCGCCGCTGGAACGCACACCTCTCCCGGACCGGCCTGAGCATCACATCAACGCAGGAGCTGCGACACCCGCGCCGCGACCCGTGGCCCACCACCCTCCTGATTACCGCCCGCAAACGCTGACCGACGGAGGCATCAATGTCCCTGCCCTACCTGCTCCTGGACATCGACGGCGTCCTCATCCCGTTCCCGGCCCCCGACGGCAGCATCCCGCCCACCCACGTCCGCCACACCGTCCTGCCCACCGGCCGGCACCCAGACGACCCTGTCCCCATCTGGCTCGACCCTCGCCAGGGCAGCATTCTCGCCGACCTCCTGACCAGCGGACTCATCACCCCGGTGTGGTGCACGAGCTGGCGCAGGGACGCCACCACGATCATCGGCCCTCTTCTAGGGCTGCCCGACTTCCCTTACCTCGACCTGCCTCGCCCGCAGATCACCACCAGTCACCCCGACGGCTACCTCTGGAAACGTGACCACGTCGACACCTGGCTCGGCAAAGCTCCCGCCGTCTGGATCGACGACGACTTCACCAGCCTCGACCACGGCTGGGCGGCGGAGCGCAATTCCAGGGGAACGCCGACCCTCATCGTTCAGCCCGACCCACGCCTCGGGCTGCAGCCCGAGCATCTGACCAAGGTGACGAAGTGGGTCTCGCAGTTACCCACAGCCCGCGCCGTCTGACGACTGATGCCCTTGCTGCCACGAGCAGCGAGGGCACCAGCGTGTTGCTCGAGCGTCTGCCGTCTGCGGTCTTTGGCGGGGATCGGCACCGCTGATGTCGGAGTCGGCTGGAACACTGCGGCCGTGATCAACGAAACAACCCCGGACCTTCCTGATACTCCCGCCGGTTCCCTGCCACCCACAGCACAGGCTGAACTCCCCTACATCGCCTGGGAGGAGCTGCCGCACGTCTGTACGGGCCAGCACAGTGTGCGTGACACACCGGACATCCTCGGCGCTGTGCTCGCCACCGACCCGGCCCGCCGGGTGCGGGCTGTGGAGGACCTGTATCGGCTGCTCCTCAATCGGCAGCAAATTTCTCCGGCGACCGCTCCGGCGGCCTTGGTCCTCGCTCGTCTTCTTGACGATCCGCGCACCCTCGCCGAAGACCGGTGGGAGCGCAGGGTCGGCCGCCGGTCGCTTCGCGCCGAACTGCTGAACTGGCTTGCTTCGTTCGCCGACATCGCCCGCCTGGACGTCGAAGACGGCGTTGGCACGGCGCAAGATCTGGCTGCCGCCCGTGCGGCAAGGCCAATACTCCACGACCGCATCGCGGATTTCTGCGACGACGACGATCCACTGGTGAGGGAGGCCGCGCTTGCGGCTTCAGCCCTGCTCCTGGCCGACCCCGCCCTCACCTCGTCCGTACCCCGATACGCCCCCGCCATCCGCGAGGTCCTTGCCGTGAGCGCGGACTCGTACTACCGGTGGATCGCCCGGGAACGGCTGGCCGCCTGGGGAGAGGATGTCACCGGTCTCGTCACTGCGGAGGAGGAGCGCCACGCAGCCCTGGACCGGGCAGGCGAGTTGGCGGAGGACCCATTCGGCCGAGACCAGGAGCAGGCGATCCGCTGGCTGGAAGAGCAACCCGGGGACACCGCGGCTCCGGAACGATTCGGTCACCGGCGAGAGGACCGGACCGCGCCCATACCGGCCGCCCCGCACGAGCCGACGCCCGAGCCGCCCGTGGCCGTCCCGGGGAGCGAGGCAGGGTACCGCGGCCCGTGGCGGATTGCCCGGGAGAAGGAGCGCGCCGAGTGGACGTTCACGCCATACGTAGGAGTCGGCCCCCTGCACTTTGGGATGACTTTGGAGGAGATCACCCACGTCCTCGGCGAAGGACCTGCTGTCGTGTCCTACTCCCACCACGGTGAGGACCAGCAACTCAAATACGCAGACTTCACCGAGAACGGGATCAGGGCCCTCTTCCATGACGACCACCTGGGGTGCGTCGCCGCCGACGCCCTCACCGGCCCCCAGGTGAGGCTGGACGCTACCCCGCTGACCGGTTGCGTCCCTTCTGACGTGGAGAACTGGCTGGTCCACCGCACAACACGGCTTGGCAGCCTGGCGTACAGCGTCGCTGGCGATCCGGTCTTCGCCGACCTCGGTCTAGCAATCCGCTCCCAGCCAGCCGACGAGGTCGTCCTGACCCGCCCCCTCTTCCTGCTCTACGACTGGCTCGACCTGTGGCACGCACTGCCCAGTGAGGAGTGGATCTGTTCTTGAAGCGTGGTTCGCCGGTCGACCTCACCTGAGTGCGAGGCCGACCGGTACAACGTTCCGCCTAATCGAGCGATAGCGGGGTCAACGGTGTCGACTGCGCCCTTCGAGACTCATAGCCGCTGGTGCGGCCGGAGGGTGTGGGACAGGGGGCATGGGCGATGTTCCGCTGATGATGCTTCGACTGTGAGCTGCTTGCGTCCTCCTGTTCGGCTGAGCGGTGATGCGCCAGGCGAGAACCTCGGCCGGGTGCTCGGCGCTGTCGAGCTCCCGCTGGGCGCCCGCCTCGGCCAGGAGGCGTCGGGGGTTGTGGCCGGCGGTCTCGGCGTGGGCGAGGGTTGTGGTCATGGCGGTCCAAGTGGGGTCGGCGAGGATCCGGTCGGCGTGGTCGGGGAGGGCCGCACGAACGTCCTGCTCGTAGCGGCTGGCGGTCGCGGCTCGTGGTGCGCGGCGGGCCAAGTCCGCCAAGACGGGTGCGGCTGCCTGCTGATAGCCCGCCTGGAGGTGGCGGAAGGCTTTTTCGGCCGCTGCGGCCTGTTGTTCGTGGCCGCGCTGCTCGTGCCACTTGGCGGCGGCGCGGGCCAGGTACACGGTGGCGAAGAGCAGGGCGACGGCGAGTCCGCCGGGCTCATTGGAGGCGTAGACGAGTTCCTTAGCGACCTGGCGCAGGGCGGTAGCGGCCTGGTGATCCGCGCGGGTAGCGGATCGGCGGGCTCGGTTGAACGCCGAGGCGGCTGCGCGTAGTTCCGCCCGGTGCGGGCCGGGTGTGGCGCTGGCGATGTTGTAGAGGGCGTCGCCGAAGGCGGCGAGGTGGGCCTGGGCGGTGGCATCGTCATCGGAGTCGAGGGCGGTGTGCGCCGTCTGTATCGCGGCGATGGTGTGCCGCCACGGCTCGGCAGGGTCTGCCGCGAACCTGGGTCGGTGAGCTATCTCCTGGTCGGGGAGGCGTTCGCGGAGGCGGTTGATGGAGAGGTCGGGTGCGAGCTTCGAGCCGCCGTACCAGACGGGTTCACCGGCACTGTTGGTGTCGCCGGGTGCGGCGAGGCTGTAGCCGATCACGTCGCCGCTCTCGGGGCCGAGGCGCGTCTTGACCTTGATGCCGAGGGACTGCAGCACCGTGAAGTAGTCGGCCTCGGTATGCACGGCGGCGGCGACCGCGTACGCCCGCTCGCGCAGCCAGTGCCGTGCCGTCACGGTCTGGCCCTGGCGCTCGGCCTTGGCGCGTTCGGCGCCGGTGGGGGCGCGGGGGGCCGTGAGGTCTCCGGACTTCAGGCGGCGCAGGCCGTACTCGGTCTCGATCTTGCGGCACTCGGCTTGGGCCCGTCGGCCGTCCTGGTGGGTGCGGGGGCGGCGGCCGTCGGCGCGGACGGTGGTGGCCATGATGTGGATGTGATCGTCGGCGTGGCGCACCGCGATCCATCGGCAGGCCCTCTCGTCGCCTTCGGGGGCGATGCCGGTGGCGTGCACAACGCGGCGGGCGACCTCGGCCCATTCGGCGTCGGTGAGGTAGCGGTCGCCGGGCGCGGTGCGGACAGGGCAGTGCCAGACGTGCTGAGGTGGTTTCTTGCCGCCCAGCTCGCGAGTGCGGAGGTCGACGTGGTGGTCGAGTCGCCTGGCGAGCTGGGAGTAGGTGGCTGCCGGGTCACGGCCGGGATCGGGAGCACCGGCCATGTCCCAGGCGGCGACGATGTGGGGGTTGGTGTGCTCGTCGCGGCGGCCGGGGCCGAAGAGGTAGGCGATCAGTCCGCGGCTGTCGGAACCGGTGGAGACGTCAGGAACCATGAGCCGTGCCGTTCGTCAGGAGCTGGTCCATGAGGTGGAAGCTGTTCTGTGCTGCTTGCTCGACGCGGTCCAGAACCGCCTCGGCGCGCTCGGGCACGGTTCCTCGGTTGATGGCTGCGGTGATCTGGTTGAGGTTGCCGCCGATGCGGTTCAGCGCGACCGTGTGCGCCTCGACGGCCTCGATCAGCGGGCGGAGAGGATCGTCCTCCGGACTGCCGACCAGCCCCGCCTTGCCCTGCGCAACAGCCAGGGCCGCGTCTCCGACGAATCCGGCGAACCTCTGACCGCGCTGGTGAGCGGCGGCGCTGATCACCTGGACCGCGGTGCGCGTGAAGCGGATGGTCTTCTCCTGGTCGCGCTTCTCCACGGTGCGCTTGCGGTTCATCTGCGCGGGCAGGACGGGCGCGTCGAGGTCCCGCCAGGAGGGCTGCTCGACAAGCGGTGGGACATCGGCCGGCGTACTGCGAGGAACGGAGTCGGCAGCAGGCTGGCAGGAGCTCTCAGCCACCCTCTCCTCCGGCTCGGGCGCCCCCTGGCGCTCGGCCTTGTCCTCCGCCACCCCTGAGGCGGGGGCAAGCGCGGACGAAGCCTCGTTAGAGGCTCGTTCGCTCCAGCTTGCTGCTGGTCGTCGGGTGAGCCTGAACAGCTTCCTGCGGCGGCGGGGGGTGGTGTCGTCGGCGTTCGATTCGGGCATGGTGGTGCTCCGTCAGTCGTGGGGGTGGAGCTTCGTCGCATCCGTCGCATCCGTCGCGTGGCTGGTCAGCACTGGTACGGAGAGGGCCGCAGGTACGGAGTGATCCGTAACGGCGAGGAGATCCGTCCCCGCGCTGACCTGCGCGGGGACGGATGCGACGGATTGATGCGGACCTGGTGTCAGCGAGTGGGCCTGGGGCCTGCGGGCCCTCCCGGCGGGCCGGTGGACAGCGCCCCGGACGGAGGGGCGGGCGGCCTGCCCCGGGTCGGATGTGCCGGGACCTCGGCGGTTGGTGCCGACGGGGCAGGGTCGGGGCAGTAGCGGGCCCATGCGTCCACGAACTGGTTGCGGGCGTATGCCTTGGCCTGCCTGCCGTTCTCGAACCGGTAGTTGGCCGGGCTGATACCGAAGTCGCGCAGCAGATTCGCCAGGTGGTAGGCGTTCAACCCCTTAGTGCCGTACTCGGCCCACGGGGCCTCGGCGTCCTGGATGAGGACCGCGAGCAGGTCATGGCATCGTGGTGATGATGATCTTCCGCGCGCCCGCAGCCAGGAGCTCCTGCAGCTCCTTGCGGGACTCCGTCGAGACGAGGTTCGGTACGTCCGAGGCGTTGAACGTCGCGGTGATCTGGGTGTCTAGGTCGATCCGGTCGACCACAATGATCACCGTCGGCGAGGTCAGCCCCGCCGTTGCGCGCAACTTCTGCGCAGTGAACACCATCAGCAGCGACTTACCTGACCCCTGGAAGTGCCAGATCAGCCCTTGCTTGATCTGCCCGTGCAGCACCCGCTCCACGATCAGGTTGGTCGCCTGGAGCTGCTGGTACCTCGCAATCACCTTGATCTTGCGGTGCTTCTTGTCGGTCGCGAACAGCGTGAAGAACCGCAGGAAGTCCAAGATCGCGTCCGGATCCAGAACGCCCTCGACCGCCTCCTTGACCGCCGAGAGGCCTATCTTCACCGGCGTATGGTCGTCACCGGACTCATCCGCCCGCCACGGCCCCCACAACTCCACCGGCATCCCGACCGAGCCGTAGCGGAAGTCCTTACCTTCAGTGGCGAAGTTGAGCACGTTTGGTACGAAGAACGCCGGCACGTTGACCTCGTAGTCCTCCTTGACCTGCGCGGCAGCGTCGATCCAGGAGTACGCCGACCGCACCGGCGACTTCGCCTCCCCCACAACGAGGGGGAACCCGTTGCACCAAATCACCAGGTCGAAGCGCCGCTCCAGTCGTCCGACCCCGTAGGTCACCTCGGTGGAGACGGTCCAGTCGTTCGCACTGTGGTCGCTGAGGTGGTCGAAGTCGATCAGCCTGACCGTCACATGCTCGCCGTCGTGCCCGAACGGCATCGACTTCTGCCCTGTGAGCCATGCCGCGAACTCCTCGTTCGCCACCACTGGATTTGGCGTGTCGCGCGCGGAGACCAGGATCGCGCGCAGTCGGTAAATCACCTCATCGGCCAGACGCGGATCCGCCTCGATGCTCGGGTTGAGACGGATTAACGCCTCACGCACCTGCTGTTCCAACAACACCTCATCGGTGCGTCGCGGCAGATGACTTCCCGGTACGAACCGCACGTCGACTGAGGTCATGAGATCCCGGACGAAATCGCGCACCGTGTTCGCCTCGTTGAAGGTCACTCGGCCACTCCGAAGACGTTGTTGAGCATCGCATCCCGCATGGCTCGCAGGCTGGCTAGCTCATCCGCGAAGCGGTTCGAGACTGACTGGATCTCCGCCGTTGCGCTCACAAGCACTCTCTGTTCATCCAGAGAGAGAACCGGGATCCGAAGCTTCTTGAGAGCGCCTACGTTGAAGTGCTGCTGCGCAGTTCCGGCCGACCTGCGCAGGATCTGAGCGCGCCCATAACCGGAGTTCAGGAACAATTCGACGAACTTCGAGTCGATGTGTCGCCCAGGTCTGACAATGATCAGGTCGATGCAGTTGTACCCTACGACCTCGCTCGGCACGACAGCCGCGTCCCCAGGGCGGCCCGTTCGGATCACGACGACGTCGCCTTCCCGCAGTGTGGACTTTCGAAGATCTGCGGCGCTTTCGGGACGGAAATACACGAGGTCCGTCAGGTCGAATCCGCCGGGCCGGACGTTGAGACCCCGAAGAGCAGGAACTCCTGCCACTCGATCATCGGTGTAGTACTGGGTTGGCCGGACAACGACGCCCACCGTCATTTCGTCAATGAGGTCCGGCGCTGGCACCGTCTCTGCGGCATGCCTGGCTAGCATCTCGGAGAAGTACACGTCTGCTGCGGCAGCAGCGTTTACCTTCGACTTTGCGACGGCCAGACGATGGCGCTCGACGGCCCAGGCTAGGCCTGCGAGGCGCCGCTGTTCATCGATTGGAGGGAGGTCAAATTCATACGCAGTGAGCTCGCCCCAGTTCAGATAAGGGTTGACCGAGCCACGCGAGTGGGCGATGGCGTATGCATGGAAATTCTCAGCCGAGAGAACAAACGGAAGGAACTCCTGGAGGAGCAGGCTCTCGTCAAGGGTCTCAAGTACGAAGGTCTTCTCACCTGTGATCCCCTCGAATTTCGGGACGGCGACCTTGCGAAGGTATGTTCGTCGGGATACATAGAGGACGTGGCCGGGCTTGAAGCGCTTGTAGAACATCGGCCCAATCGGATCGCGCCCGATAACACCCCAGTTCGTGATCGAGAGGCTGCCGCTCGGGATGTGCTCGCCAGCGAGGAACCGCTTTAGACCACAAGTATCGGCGTCGACCCGGTCAGTGACATGCCGGACTACCTCTCCGAGAGTGAAGCGCTTCCAAGTGGTCCTGTCGAGGGCCAGGCTCATGCCAAGGCCTCCGTTCGCATCTTGGACAGGATATCGGCGAAGGCCGCGTCAGAGGTTTCCGCAGCAGTACGCCAAGCAGCGAGAGCTTCGGCGAAATCGATATGCTCTCCCACGCTGCTGTCCTTGGCGCCCTCAACGTACGTCGGAATGGCCAGGCTGAAGCCCTTAGCGGCGATATCATCCAGAGTGGCCACCGTCGCGAACTGCTTGAGGTCTGTGAAGCCACGGTAGGCATCGAGGATTTTATGCTGGTGCGTCTCGCGCAGGAATGCCTGCCCCTTTTCGCGGGAGACCTCGTGGAGGGCGTTGATGAAGAGAATCTTGCCTTGCCGTTCAACGGGCTTACGCGACCGCAGGATGATGACGACGGCCGGCATCGGGGAGTTGTAGAACAAGCCCTCACCGAGGCCGAGCACACACTCAACTAGGTCGGACTTAACAAGCCGCTCGCGCATAGTGGCCTCGTCACGGCGGAACAGGACTCCATGGGGGAACAGGATTGCCGAACGCCCAGTGGTGGGGTCCAGACTCTTGGCGATGTGTTGGAAGAAGGCGTAGTCGGCGCGCCCCTGGGACGGTAGGCCCCACATGTTGCGCCCGTAGGAATCCTTGGCAAACGCAGCGCGGTTCCATGCCTTAATGGAATAGGGCGGATTGGCCAGGACGACGTCGAAGGTCTGCAAGCCCTGTGCACTGAGGAAGGCAGGTTTAGTGAGGGTGTCGCCATGAGCGATGCGGCTGTCAGTGACGCCGTGCAAGAACAGGTTCATGCGGGCGATGGCAGAGGTGCCGTAATTGAGCTCCTGGCCGTACAGACGCAGGTTCCGCCATTCCTTCCCCTGCCGCTTGACCTCGGCTGCGGTGGAGATGAGCATGCCACCGGTACCACATGTCGGGTCGTACACGGACTCGCCGGGCTGGGGCTCGAGCATGAGCGTCATCAGGTGCACCAGAGTGCGGTTCGTGTAGAACTCCTGGGCAGTGTGGCCGGAGTCGTCGGCGAATTTTTTGATCAGGTACTCATAACCTTGTCCGAGCTCGTCCTCGGGCAAGTTCGCCACCGACAGCGTCTTTGCCGAAAAGTGCTCGATCAGGTCCGAGAGGGTCGCGTCGGGGAGCAGGTCCTTGTTGGTCCACTCGCCATCACCAAAGACACCGGCAAGCGTGTCAGGGTTGGCCCCGGGCGTGTTGGACGCGCGCGACAACATCATCGTGATGGTCGACGAGGCCCACCGCTCCCAGGAGGGCGACTACGGCCGCAAGATGCGCGAGGCGCTGCCCAACGCGTTCCTGTTCGGGCTGACCGGGACCCCGATCAACAAGCGCGACCGAAACACGTTCATGTGGTTCGGCTCCGGGGCCGACGAGTACGGGTATCTCTCGCGCTACTCCTTCTCCGACTCCATCCGGGATGGCGCAACCCTGCCGCTGCACTTCGAGCCACGCCTCTCGGAGATCCACCTGGACGAGGAAGCGATCACCACGGCCTTCGCTGAGCTCGCTAACCGCCACGGGCTCAGCGAGGAGGACCGCACCGCCCTGTCGAAGAAGGCCGCCTCCCTTGAGGCGCTGATCAAGGCTCCTGCCCGGGTCTGCAAGGTCGCCGCTGACATTGCCGAGCACTACACCGCCAAGGTCGCATCGCAGGGTTTCAAGGCGCAGGTCGTGGTCTACGACAAGGCCACCTGCGTGGCGTATAAGGAAGAGCTCGACGGTCTGCTCGGGTCGGACGTGTCCACGATCGTGATGTCCGCCGGCCGCAGCGACAGGCCGACGTGGAAGCAGTGGACCCCGGGCCGTGAGGAGCTGGAGCGGATCACCGCCCGCTTCAACGACCCGGCCGACCCGCTGAAGATCATCATCGTGACCGCGAAGCTGCTCACCGGCTTTGACGCCCCGATCCTCTACGCCCAGTACATCGACAAGCCACTGCGCGAGCACACCCTGCTCCAGGCGATCTGCCGCACCAATCGGGTCTACCCGCCCGCGAAGACCCACGGCCTGATAGTGGACTACCTAGGCATCTTCGACGACGTTGCCAAGGCCTTCGAGTTCGACGACAAGTCTGTCCAGCAGGTCATCTCCAACATCGCTGTACTCCGCGAGCAACTCGGCCCTGCGATCGAGGCTGCTCTGGCGTTCTTTCCGGGCGTCGACCGCACCGTCGGCGGCTATGAGGGCCTGATCCAGGCGCAGACCGCGATCGACTCCGATGAGTCCCGCGACGCCTTCGGAGCCGCGTACAGCATCGTTGCCCAGCTGTGGGAGACCCTGTCCCCGGACTCGAGCCTGTCCGAATACGAAGCGGTCTACCGCTGGCTGACCGACGTCTACCAGTCCGTGCAACCCACGGACGTCACTGGCCGACTGGTTTGGCACACGCTGGGCGCCAAGACCCTTGACCTCATAAACGAGCACGTCACTGTCGAAGTCCCCCGCACCGACCTGGACACCATCGTCCTCGATGCGCAGGTTATCGAGGACCTGATGGCCGGCAACCGCAAGGACATCGACCCCGTCGAGGTCGAGAAATGGATCACCGCCCGCATTGCCAAGCACGTCGGCAACCCGGCCTTCGTCGAGCTTGGCCAGCGGTTGAACGCTCTGCGCGAGAAGTACACCCACTCTCAGCAGGCATCTCTGGAGTTCCTCAAGGAGCTCTTCGCGCTGGCGCGTGACACGGTCGCAGCGGAGAAGGTCGCCGCTGAGGTGCCCCGGGAGGAGCGTGGAAAGGCCGCCTTGACCGACCTCTTCGAGTCGCTCAAGGGTGAGGAGACCCCGATCACCGCCGAAACGGTCGTCGACGAGGTCGACTCCGTCGTCCGTACCGTTCGCTTTGACGGTTGGCAGGACACCAACGAAGGCGATCGCCTCGTTCAACAGGCGCTTCGCAAGGCGCTCTACATCAAGTTCAAGATCCGGGACCAGGATGTCTTTGGGAAGGCACTGGGATACATCCGGGAGTACTACTAGAAGCGCCGGAGCTCTGGCGGTCTCATCGACCGGCCGCCGGCCCCGTTGCCATGTACACCAGCGGCTTCAGTCAGCGGCGGGGGTAGCCGCTACAACGCTTCAGGGGCCAGGCGCCTCGCCGTCCGCAGGGCGGTCCGCATACGCCTTGTCGACGGCCGCCCGGGTCCGCTCCTCGGAGTCGGGCCACAAGTGGGTGTAGATGTTCAGCGTCATGGCTGCGTTGGTGTGGCCGAGGCGCTCGGATACCGTCTTCACGGACTCGCCGTGCTTGATCAGCAGGCTGGCGTAGTGATGCCGGAGGGCGTGGGGTCCGGTGCCCTTCGCTATGCCGGCCTTCGCACAGGCGGGCCGCCAGGACCCGTCCATGAAGTGCGTGTAGACCACGGGCCCGCCCTGCGGCGCCGTGAAGATCCAGCTCTCGGGCCCATCGGCGGGGAAGTCCCGCAGGTGGGCCTTCATCGCATCCACCGCTATGCGGGGGAGCGGGACCGTGCGGTGTGATCGAGCGGTCTTGGGCGGGCAGACGTACACGCCGTGCTTGGCGGTCTGCTGAATCTGCTGTTCGACCGAGACGGTAGCGTGCAGCAGGTCCACGTGCCGGAGCTGGAGGCCGAAGAGCTCGCCGGGGCGCAGCCCTGTGCAAGCGCCCAGCAGGACGAGGCCCTTGTAGCGTCCGGGTATCTCCTCGGCCAGCGTCCGTACCTGCTCGACCGCGAGCGGCACCACCTTCTTCCGGGGCACGGAGGGCAGCTTTGCGCCGGTGCAGGGGTTGTGCGGAATCATGCGGTCGCGGACCGCTGCCCGGAAGACGGTGTTGACCGTGTTGAAGACGGTGCGGGACGTGCTCGCGGCGAGCTTGTGGGTGGTCGTCAGGCTGGTGATCCAGCTCTGCACGTCACCGGGCTTGATCGCGCCGAGTGCCCGTTTCTCCCAGACGGGGTAGGCGTAGCAACGCAGGTGCTGGGCTACGGCCTTGGCCGTCGACGGCCGGTGCGGCTGGCTGGCCCGCCACTCCTCCGCGTACTCCTTGAAGGGCTTCTTCGCCGAGCGCGGGTCGACGTACTGCCCGGTGACCACGCTGGTCGTGACTTCGTCGAGCCAGCGCTGGGCGTCGATCTTGCGGTCGAAGTGGCGGGCGTGCTCCTTGCCGTCGAGGTCGCGGTAGCGGGCACGCCATTTGCCGTTGGGTCGCTTCTGAATGTTCGCCAAGTGGCTTCTCCTTCGTGCGGGTTGTCAGTAGTGGCCGCCGTCCTCGATGTCGCTGGTGAGGGTGCGAGCGTCCCGCTCGTCGCCCATGAGGCGGAGGCACTGCTCGTTGATCGCGCGTGAGCTGTCGGGGTGTGCCTTGATGTGGTCGGCGACGGCGACCACGGCGCGGTGCAGGCGGTCGCGGGCGTCGCAAGTTTCGTAGAACGCTTCTACTGCTTCCTGGACGAGCCGTCGGCTGTCGCTGTCGAGCCCTTCCAAGGGCGGTGACATGAGCTCTTCGAGGGGCAGTTCGAAGACGCGGGAGAAGGCGAGCGCCTCATCGAGGTTGATCCGGCGGCGGGGTGAGCCGTTCTCGATGCGCCACACGGCGGTCTGGTTCATCTTCACGCCCGCTCTGGTCACCCGCTCGGCCAGCTCGGTCGTGCTCCACCCTCTGACCTCGCGCTCCAGGGCCACGCGGCCGGCCACGTTGCCTTCGCTGTAGAGCAGCGGCACTTCGCCGCCCTCGGCCTTCTCGCTTGCCATCGAACCTCCATCGCGACCATCGCTATCCGAATTGAAACATGGACTTCCCGGTTTGGCTAACCGCCGATCATGAGGTACAGGTTATGCAGATAGAATCGCTACCTAGCCGAATGGGGATGCATGCGATACCTGACCACCGCCGAGGTCGCCGAGCGCTACCGCACTGCCGAAAGCACCGTCCGTTACTGGCGCCATCTCCAGAAGGGACCGCGCGGCATCAAGGTCGGCAAGCGAGTGCTCTACCCCGAGTCCGAACTGCTGCGCTACGAGCGCGCGCTGATCGACGGCGGAGAGGACTGGGGCCTGGCCTCATGAGCCGCCGGCCCGTCCGGACACAGCAAAGGCCCTCGGCGCGCCTACGCCGAGGGCCGGAGAACCCCTTGCACGTCGCCCATCCCTGAACGAACTGGTCGGGGGCGAGACCTTGCCCGTCTCGCCCCCACCCGAGAGGAACATCTATGAAGGACCCTACGTCCCCCGCCACCTCGACGGCATCCGGTGTTGCCTGGCCACCGATCGCGATCCCGGGCCAGGGTCTGCCTCGGAACCGCGAGGAGCGGACG
Organism: Streptomyces sp. NBC_01508; assembly: GCF_045040315.1. Lineage (NCBI taxonomy): Bacteria > Bacillati > Actinomycetota > Actinomycetes > Kitasatosporales > Streptomycetaceae > Streptomyces > Streptomyces sp. NBC_01508. The sequence continues at coordinate 2,801,162 of NZ_CP109419.1, forward strand.
GAACCACGCCCCGACACGGGAGGCGCGACCTCCGATGCTCCGAATCGGAGTACACCCGGTTTGCGGCCTGCTCAGGCCGGTGCCCCGACAACCGCGTCGGACAGCGCAGGCGATCCTGCTCCAGGCGGACCAGAAACCCAAGATAGCGGCGGGGCGGCAGGCGAAGGCAGCGAGCTGCTGGACGACCTCCGCACGGCGATCGGGCGGTACGTGGTGCTGCCGAGCGACGAGGCCCTGACCGCCGTCACGCTCTGGGTCGCGGCCTCCCACATCCAGCCGGGCCTCCAGCACGCGCCACGGCTGGCGGTGGTCGGGCCGACCAAGGGGTGCGGCAAGTCCCGTCTCCTGGACGTTCTCTACGAGACCGTCCACCAGCCGATGATGACGGTGAACACCTCCCCCGCCGTCGTCTTCCGCGTCATCGGCAAGAACCCGCCGACGCTGCTGGTGGACGAGGCCGACACCATCTTCGGCCCCAAGGCGGGCGACAAGGAGGATCTACGCGGCCTTCTGAACGCCGGGCACCAGCGCAACCGGCCCGCCTGGCGGATCTCCGGGCCGGAGCACAAGCCGACCGCGTTCCCCACCTTCGCCATGGCGGCGCTGGCCGGTATCGGCGACCTGCCGGACACGATCATGGACCGGGCGGTCGTCATCCGCATGCAGAAGCGCAAGCCGGGTGAGCGGATCACCCCGTTCCGATCGCGATACTCCGTACCGGAACTGCACGCGCTGCGCGACCGGCTCGCCGACTGGCTGGTCCCGCAGCGCGGCACCGTCGCGGGCGCGGTGCCGAAGATGCCCGTCGAGGACCGCGCCGCCGACACCTGGGAGCCGCTCGTCATCGTCGCCGACCTCGCCAGTGGGCACGTGCCCGCGCGGGCACGTGCCGCCTGTCTGGCGATGACGCGCAACGAGGTGGTCCAGGACGAGCAGACGACGCTGAAGACGCGGCTGCTGCGTGACATCCGCCGTGTCTTCGATCAGGAGGGCGGCAAGGAGGCTCTGCGGACCAGTGGGCGCCGTCGGGGATAGCGAAGCGGTGGTTCTCCGGAAGGCCGGCCAGCTCCTCCTCGCCGTACGTCGCCAGGGCGGCAGCGTGCTCCTCGTCGTAGACATCGGATAGACGCTTGAGGAAGACCAGCGGGAAGATGTACTGCTTGTAGTCGCCAGCGTCGATCAGCCCCCGCAGCAGCACTGCGGCGCCCCACAGGTAGGACTCCAATTCCCGCTGGGTAATCCGCTTCGGGTTCGTCGTGGTCATACGCCCAGCCCCCACTTCGCCAGCTCGGCCTCCAGCTCTACGCGGGTCTCGCGGGCCTTCGCGTGCGCGGTGTCCAGATTCGCCAAGGCCTGCTCCAGGTTGATCTGCTCGCCGGTGTCGGCGGGCTCGACGTACAGCGGGATGTGCAGGTTCCAGCCGTTGGCTTCGATGTCGTCCAGGGTCGCGACCGCGGCCACGCCGAGCTGGTCGGCGTACTCCCGGTAGGCCCTCAGAAGGGTCTCAGCGTGGTCAAGCTCGAGCGTGTTCTGGTTGCGGCCGCGCTTGAAGAGCAGATCTCCGTTGACGAAGAGCACCTTGTCCTGCTGTTCAGCGGGGCGCTGGCGACGCAGGATCAGTACGCACGCGGCCAGCGTGGTGCCGTAGAACAGCTTGGGCGCCAGGCCGATGACGGCTTCAACGAACCCGGCCTTGACGAGGTGCTCGCGGATGCGGCCCTCAACTCCCTGGCGGAACAGGGCGCCTTGCGGGAGGACGACCGCCACCCTGCCACCGGCGGGTGCGGCGGAGGTGAGCATGTGCTGGACCCAGGCCCAGTCGGCGTACCCCTTCGGCGGCACCCCGCCCAGCTCGCTGCGCCCCCAGGGGTCGCTCGCCCACTGCTCGTGGCCCCAGTTCTCCAACGAGAACGGTGGGTTGGCGATCACGCAGTCGAACCGCGCCAACTGGCCGTGGTCAAAGTAGGCAGGGTCGCGCAGCGTGTCGCGACGCTCGACGTGGAAGTCCTCCATGCCGTGCAGCAGCAGGTTCATCCGAGCAATCGCGGAGGTGGTGAGCACCTTCTCCTGGCCGTACAGCTTGCCGAGCACAGTCTTCGGGTCACCGCCGCCGACCTTGATGTGCTGGATAACCTCGATCAGCATGCCGCCGGTGCCACAGGCCGGATCGTAGACTGTCTCGTTCTCTTGGGGGTCGAGGATGTTGACTAGCAGAGCGACCACCTCGCGCGGCGTGTAGTACTCGCCTGCCTTCCTGTTGGACTGGTCGGCGAACCGCTTGATCAGGTACTCGTAGGCCTGCCCCAGCACGTCGGGGGCGGCCTGGGAGATCGAAAGGTCCTTGATCGAGAAGTGCTCGATCAGGTCAATCAGCTTGCTGTCCGGGAGCTTGTCCTTGTTAGTCCAAGTCGCGCCGCCGAAGATGCCGTAGAGCGTGCCCTGATTGGCCTGTTCGATCCCGCGGAAGGCGGTCTTGAGCGCCTCACCGACGTTCTCGGTGCGTGCGCGCACGTCTGCCCAGTGACACCCATCGGGAATGGTAAACCGGTGGTTCTCCTCGAACGCCGCATACGTATGGTCGCCACCAGACTCGTCCAGCGCGTGGGCATACTCCTCGTCGTACACGTCGCTGATCCGCTTGAAGAACATCAACGGGAAGATGTACGCCTTGAAGTCCGCTTGATCGATGCTGCCCCGCAGTAGATCAGCCGCCTTCGCCAGATACGACTCCAGTTCCCCCAGTGTCAATGGCATCGGAAGCTCCTGCTCCCCCACACCGACCGCACTCAACCCCACTCGATCACTACTCGTTTCCATACTCTGCCTGGTCGGCTCGCCATCCCGGCGACCACGTGTCGGAGCGTAACGGGATCCGCCAGGGCTGTATCGAATACACGTCAAACGCTGCGGACTCTATGCGGACCGCAAAGGCCGCCCAACCCGCTCCACCGCAAGTCAGACGGCCTTTCGCTGAACGTATTAGACGTTGAAGCGAAACTCGACCACGTCGCCGTCCTGCATCACGTAGTCCTTGCCTTCCATGCGGGCCTTGCCCTTGGCGCGGGACTCGGCGACCGAGCCCGCCTCCACCAGGTCGGCGAAGGAGATGACCTCGGCCTTGATGAAGCCCTTCTGGAAGTCGGTGTGGATCACGCCGGCCGCCTCGGGAGCCGTCGCGCCCTTCTTGATCGTCCAGGCGCGGGTCTCCTTCGGGCCTGCCGTGAGGTACGTCTGGAGGCCCAGGGTCGCGAAGCCGACGCGGCCCAGGGTGGCGAGGCCGGGCTCGTCCTGGCCCATGGACTGGAGGAGTTCCAGTGCCTCGTCGTCGTCCAGTTCGATCAGTTCGGACTCGATCTTGGCGTTCAGGAAGATCGCTTCGGCCGGGGCGACGAGGGCGCGCTGTTCGTTCTTGAAGTCCTCGTCGACCAGTTCGTCCTCGTCGACGTTGAAGGCGTACAGGAAGGGCTTGGTGGTCAGCAGGTGCAGCTCGTGGAGGAGCCGGCCCTTCTCCGTGCCCGCCGAGATGCCCGCGGCGAAGAGCGTCGTGCCGGCTTCGAGGATCTTCTGGGCCTCCTCGACCGCCGCCAGGACGGCGACCTTCTCCTTCTGGAGACGGGACTCCTTCGTCAGCCGCGGGACGGCCTTCTCCACCGACTGGAGGTCGGCCAGGATCAGCTCGGTGTTGATCGTCTCGATGTCGTCCTTCGGCGAGACCTTGCCGTCGACGTGCACGACGTTCTCGTCCTTGAAGGCCCTGATGACCTGACAGATCGCGTCGGACTCGCGGATGTTCGCGAGGAACTTGTTGCCCAGGCCCTCGCCCTCCGACGCGCCACGCACGATGCCCGCGATGTCGACGAAGTCGACGGTCGCCGGGAGGATCTTCTGCGAGTCGAAGATCTTGGCGAGGACGGCGAGCCGGGGGTCGGGGACGCCGACGACGCCGACGTTGGGCTCGATCGTGGCGAACGGGTAGTTGGCCGCCAGCACGTCGTTCTTGGTCAGGGCGTTGAAAAGGGTCGACTTGCCGACATTCGGCAGACCGACGATTCCGATCGTGAGCGACACGTTGGCGACTTCCTGAAGTGAGGACTGGCGGAGCCTGTACGGCCGGGGTGGCCTGTACGGCCCGGAGAGGGGCCGATCCCCCAGTTTACGGGCGGGCCGTCCCGGCGGCCGACGGCAGTCGGTACGGCAGATGGCGGCACCCGCCGGCGCGACACGCCCGGCGTCCGTCGAACGCAACGCCAAGGTCGCCCAAAGGGCGTGTCCATCGCCTGAATCCGACAGCCATGCGACCTAGGTTGTTCCGGTGGAGCAGCACAGGACACGTCCCCCCCAGCGCCGGCCACGGCCGCCGCAGAGCCCTCTGAGCCCGCAGGGCGCCGTCGCCGAGGCCGCCGCCGTCCACCGGGTTCCCGCACCGACCACGCGCCGGGTGCCACCTGTCGTGCTCACCCTGCGCAGACTGCCGAATCCCCGGCTGACGGGGCTGGGCGCCGGGCTCTTCGCCGCCGCCGCGATGCTTCTGATCGGGTGCCTGGACCAATTGCTGTTCGACGGTGAGCCCCTGGTCTACGGGGTGCTGTTCCTGCCGGTCAGCGCGTTGACGGCGCTCTGGGTGCGGACCGCCGACCTGGTGACCGCCCCGATCAGCGTGCCGATCGCCTTCGCCTTCGGCACCCTGCCGATCTCCGGCGGGACCGGCGGATTCGGCGGGCAGACGATGGCCGTCGTGACCGCGCTGGCCGTACAGGCGGGCTGGCTGTACGGCGGCACGCTCGTCGCCGGGGTCATCGCCTCCGTACGGAAGGTCCGCCAGATGGGCCGCCGACAGCGCGCACGCGACGCGGCGGCCACCCGCGGTGCGAGCGCGGGGAGGTCGGGCGGCAGCGCCGCGAGCGCCGTCGCCCGCCGCGTCTAGGGTCCGGCAGCAGAGCGCCGGACGGGCCGCTCAGGGGGCGGCGCGTCCGGCGGTCCGTGGTCAGCGGGCCGCGGCCGTCATCGCGGCGCCCACGATGCCCGCGTTGTTCTGAAGCCGCGCCGGAACGATCTCCGCCTTGACGCCCTCGATGAGCGGGATGAACTTGTCCGCCTTGCGGCTGACGCCGCCGCCGATGATGAACAGTTCCGGCGAGAACAGCATCTCCACGTGTGCCAGATACTTCTGCACCCGGTGCGCCCAGTGGTGCCAGCTCAGGTCGTGGTCTTCCTTGGCCTTCGTCGACGCGTGCCTCTCCGCGTCGTGGCCGTTCAGCTCCAGGTGGCCCAGCTCGGTGTTCGGGACGAGCTTGCCGTCGATGAAGAGCGCGCTGCCGATCCCCGTACCGAAGGTCAGCAGGAACACGGTGCCCTGTCGGCCCTTGCCCGCGCCGAAGGTCATCTCGGCCACGCCCGCCGCGTCCGCGTCGTTGAGGATCGTGACGGGCAGATTCAGCCGCTTGCCGAGCAGTTCGCCGGCGTCCGTGTCGATCCAGCGCTTGTCGACGTTCGCGGCCGTGCGGACGACCGGGCCCGTGACCACTCCCGGGAAGGTGATGCCGACCGGGCCGGACCAGCTGAAGTGCTCGACCACCTCGGCGACGCAGCCGGCCACCTCGTCGGGCGTGGCCGGCTGTGGCGTGAGCACTTTGTGACGCGGCTCTGCCAGCTCACCGCGCTCCAGGTCCACGGGCGCGCCCTTGATGCCAGAGCCGCCGATGTCCACTCCGAAGACGTTCATGGACGCAACGTTACGGGGAGATGACCCCGTCGCCCTACTTCTCGGCCAGGCCGGCGGCCTCCGCGCGCAGGTCACGGCGGAGTTCCTTGGGCAGTGAGAAGACGATCGACTCCTCGGCGGCCTTGACGATCTCGACGTCGGCGAAGCCGTGCCCCGTGAGCCATTCCAGGACGCCTTCGACCAGGATCTCGGGGACGGACGCGCCGGAGGTGACGCCGACCGTCGTGACGCCTTCCAGCCAGGCCGCGTCGATCTCGTCGGCGGAGTCCACCAAATGGGCGTCGCGGGAGCCGGCGCCGAGGGCGACCTCCACCAGCCGTACCGAGTTCGAGGAGTTCTTCGACCCGACGACGATGACCAGTTCCGCGTCGGCGCCCATCTGCTTGACGGCGATCTGCCGGTTCTGCGTGGCGTAGCAGATGTCGTCGCTCGGCGGCGCGATGAGCAGCGGGAACTTCTCCTTGAGCTTGTCGACCGTCTCCATCGTCTCGTCCACGGAGAGGGTCGTCTGGGAGAGCCAGACGACCTTGGACTCGTCGCGCACCTCGACGTTGGCGACATCGTCGGGTCCGTCGACCAGCGTGATGTGGTCGGGGGCCTCGCCGGAGGTGCCGATGACCTCTTCGTGGCCGTCGTGGCCGATCAGCAGGATGTCGTAGTCCTCACTGGCGAAGCGCACGGCTTCCTTGTGGACCTTGGTGACCAGGGGGCAGGTCGCGTCGATGGTCGCGAGCTTGCGGTCCGCGGCCTCGTCGTGGACGACGGGGGCCACGCCGTGCGCGGAGAACATGACGATCGATCCCTCCGGGACCTCCGCCGTCTCCTCGACGAAAATCGCGCCCTTCCTTTGAAGGGTCTGCACGACATACTTGTTGTGGACGATTTCGTGCCGGACGTAGATCGGAGCCCCGTACTGCTCCAGGGCCTTCTCCACGGCGATCACGGCACGGTCCACGCCCGCGCAGTAACCACGGGGCGCGGCGAGCAGGACGCGTTTGCCCGCGCGGCGCGCGGCGTCCGCGTTCGGGCCGGCGGCGGGCGTCGGGCTGGGCGTAGCAGTCATGCCCACCATCGTAAGGCCGCCCAGAAGAGGCGGGAGATCACCGGCCGGGCCGAGACTGGGCCTACGTGATCGACGGAGGGACGCGATGGCCGACAGCGGCGCGGGCGATTCGGACGGTACGAGCGGTGCGGGCGGTACGGATCCGCTGACGGGCGGCGGGGGCTCCGGCGGTGGCGCGGACGCGGTGGGCGGGCTGCGGCGGACGCTGGGGTTCCGAGATCTCGTCGTGTACGGGCTCCTCTTCATCGCGCCCATGGCCCCGGTCGGTGTGTACGGCACGCTCGACGCCAAGTCGCACGGGGCCGTGGCGCTCGTCTACGTCTTCGCGACCGTCGCCATGGCCTTCACGGCCTTCAGTTACGCGCAGATGATCCGGGTCGCGCCGCAGGCCGGTTCGGTCTTCGCGTACGCGCGCAAGGGGCTCGGCGAGGGGCCGGGGTTCATCGCCGGCTGGATGGCGATGCTCGACTACCTCCTGATCCCGGCCGTCGCGTATCTCTTCGCCGGTATCGCGATGGAGGCGCTGGTGCCCTCCGTCGACCGGTGGATCTGGACCGGGCTCGCCGTCGTGATCACCACGCTGCTCAATCTCTGGGGCGTACGGGCCGCCGCGCGGGTCGGTTTCTTCGTCCTCGCGATGGAGATCGTGGTGCTGATGGTGTTCGTGGTGTCGGCGATCGTGGTGCTCGTACGGGACGGGGCGACGCGCGGCTGGCTGTCGCCGTTCACCGGCGACATGGGTTTCTCCATGACCGCGGTGCTCGGCGCGGTGTCGGTCGCCGTGCTGTCGTATCTGGGCTTCGACGCGATCGCCTCCTTCGCGGAGGAGGTGACGGGCGGTTCGCGGAAGGTGGCGCGGGCCGTGCTGTTCTGTCTGGCGCTCGCCGGTGTGCTGTTCGTCGCGCAGACCTATCTCGTGGCGCTCCTCGAACCGCTCAGCTCGGCGGAGTTGGCCGCCGACCCGGCCAAGCAGGGGTCGGCCTTCTACGACGCGGTGGACGCCTCCGTGGGAACGTGGCTGCACGACCTGGTCGCGGTGAGCAAGGCGATCGGCGCCGCGTTCGCCGCGCTGGCGGGACAGGCCGCCGCCGGCCGGCTGCTCTTCGCGATGGGCCGGGAGCGGCGGCTGCCGCGACTGCTGTCCCGTACGGACGGGGGTACGCCTCGCGTGGCGCTGCTGCTCGCGGCGGTGGTGACGTTGATCGCCGCCGTGTGGGCGGCCAGGCGCGACGACGGGCTGGACCATCTGGTGTCGGTGGTCGACGTCGGGGCGCTGACGGCGTTCATCCTGCTGCACGCGTCGGTGGTCGGCTGGTACGCCGTACGGCGGATGGAGGGCCCGCCACGGATCCTGGCGCATGTGGTGCTGCCGGTGGTCGGTGCCGGTGTGCTGGTCGCGGTGATCGTGGAGGCGGCGGGGTCGGCGCAGGTGGTGGGTGCGATCTGGCTGGCGGTGGGGCTGGTGGTGCTCGCGATCCAGTGGCGTCGCGGCACGGTCGCGCCGAGTCCCCCGAGTCCCCCGAAGACTCCCAAGGCTTCATAGTCCCCGTACGGGCCTCGGGTTGCGCACGGCCTCCCGTGCCTCCCGTGCGTCCCGTGCGTCCTCAACCGTTCCCGATGTGGGCCGCGTTGTCGGAGGCGGCCGATACGCTCGACCGCATGGCTCTCAACACGTCCGCGGACGCCCCGCTGCCCGTCGGCGAGGTGTCGCGCCTCATCGGCGGCTGGATCGACCGGCTCGGCGCCATCTGGGTCGAGGGACAGATCACCCAGCTGTCGCGCAGGCCCGGTGCCGGGGTCGTGTTCCTGACGCTGCGCGACCCGTCGTACGACATCTCGGTGAGCGTCACCTGCTACCGGCAGGTCTTCGACGCGATCGCCGACGTCGTGTCGGAGGGCGCGCGGGTCGTGGTGCACGCGAAGCCGGAGTGGTACGCGCCGAGGGGGCAGCTGTCGCTGCGGGCCACCGAGATAAAGCCGGTCGGCATCGGCGAACTGCTCGTCAGACTGGAGCAGTTGAAGAAGTCGCTGGGCGCCGAGGGGCTGTTCGCCGCCGATCGCAAACGCCCGCTGCCCTTTCTGCCGCAGCTGATCGGGCTCGTCTGCGGGCGGGCTTCGGCGGCCGAGCGGGACGTCCTGGAGAACGCGCGGCGGCGCTGGCCCGCCGTCCGCTTCGAGGTCCGCAACACCGCCGTGCAGGGGGTCAACGCGGTCAGTCAGGTCGTCCAGGCGGTCAAGGAGCTGGACGACCTGCCCGAGGTCGACGTGATCATCGTGGCGCGTGGCGGGGGCAGCGTGGAGGATCTGCTGCCGTTCTCGGACGAGCAGTTGGTACGGGCGGTGGCCGCCTGCCGTACGCCCGTCGTGTCGGCGATCGGCCACGAGCCCGACTCGCCCCTGCTGGACCTGGTCGCCGACGTACGGGCCTCGACGCCCACGGACGCGGCCAAGAAGGCCGTGCCGGACGTCGGTGAGGAGCTGGACCGGGTGCGGGCGCTGCGGGACCGGGCGCTGCGGACGGTGCGGGGGCTGCTCGACCGGGAGGAGCGTGGGCTGGCCCACGCGCTGGCCCGGCCGGTGATGGAGCGGCCCCACCGGATGGTGGACGAGCGCGAGAGCGAGATCGACGCGCTGGTCGACCGCAGCCGGCGGGTGCTGCGGCATCTGCTGGACCGCGCGGACTCGGAGCTGTCGCACACCCGCGCACGTGTGGTCTCGCTGTCGCCGGCGGCGACGCTGGAGCGTGGGTACGCGGTGCTCCAGCGGCCGGACGGGGCCGTCGTCCGCTCCTCGGCGGAGGTCTCGGCGGACCAGGAGCTGCGGGCCAGGGTAGCGGAGGGCGAGTTCACGGTGCGGGTCCGCGAATGAGCCCCGTGGGGCGGCTTCGGCCCGTACTCGCGCATGCCTTTCCTCACGTATTCGTTGTCGTAGACCGCACATAGGGTGGATCACATGGCCAAGACGGACAGCGGGACAGCAACGGCCGCCGGCGCGGACGCGCCCGGCTACGAGCAGGCGCGGGACGAGCTGATCGACGTCGTGCGCCGTCTGGAGACCGGCGGTACGACGCTGGAGGAGTCGCTGGCCCTGTGGGAGCGGGGCGAGGAGCTGGCCAAGGTCTGCCGCCGCTGGCTGGACGGCGCGCGGGCCCGCCTCGACGCCTCGCTGGCGGACCCGGACCCGGACCCGGCGCCGGACCACGAGGCCTGAGGCAAGCGGCCTGAGGCAAGCGGCCGTCGCCGGTCGATCTTCTCGGCCGTCCGCCGTCGGCCGTCCGCCGAGAAGATCGACCGGGCGCTCCCATTGTCAACAGTGTGTGAGGCGAGTCACCACAGCCCTGGTTTTAGTTGAAAGTTAATACATCGAGGCGTACGTTGGCGGCGTTGTTTGATCGATCATTTGGTCGGTCCGCCCGTCCCGGAAGGTACGCCCCCATGTCTTTCGCCCTTGACCCCGCAGCCCAGGATCTCCTCTTCCGTGAGGCCCATACCGCCAACACGTTCACCGACGAGCCGGTGACCGAAGAGCAGATTCAGGCGATCTACGACCTGGTGAAGTTCGGCCCCACCGCCTTCAACCAGACACCGCTGCGCGTCGTCCTGGTCCGCTCCGCCGAGGCCCGCGAGCGCCTCGTCCAGCACATGAGCGATGGAAACAAGCCCAAGACGTCCACCGCCCCGCTGGCCGCGATCTTCGCCGCGGACAACGAGTTCCACGAGGAACTCCCCCATCTCTTCCCGGTGTTCCCCGCCGCCAAGGACGCGTTCTTCTCCGAGCGCCCGGTACGTGAGCGGAACGCCGGAATGAACGCCGCGCTCCAGGCCGCGTACTTCATCGTCGGCGTCCGTGCCGCCGGTCTGGCCGCGGGCCCGATGACCGGCTTCGACCACGCCGGCGTCCAGAAGGAATTCCTGGACGGCGACCACACGCCCCTGATGGTCGTGAACATCGGCAAGCCCGGCGAGGACGCCTGGCGCCCGCGCGCCCCGCGCCTGCCCTTCGACGAGGTCGTCACCACCGTCTGAGCCACGCACGAGCCACGTCTGAGTCACGTCGCCCGGGCCACGCGCGAGGAGGCCGCCGCCCCCGGAAGGAGCGGCGGCCTCCTCGTGTCCCGCGCCGGTCAGGACTTGCCGGGCTCCAGCGCCTCCACCATCTCGACGAGCCGCTCGTGCGGCGCCGTACCCGTCACGACCGTCGTCACGCCCTCGGCGGTGCGGACCAGGGCGTCGTACTTCGGCCCCTCCCACCGCTGCCAGGTCTCGCCGCCCACCCGCGAGCTCTTCCCGGTGTCCTCGGCGTCGTGCGTGACGTCGGCGATGTACTTCCCCGCCGGGTCCGTCGACTGCTCCACCGCGACGTACTCACGGTCGGGGTCCAGGAAGCCGAGATGCCACGCGTTGCCGTCCTGCCGCACGTACGACACCGATGTCGGCTTCCAGGTCTTCGGGAGGCCCTTCGGCGCCATCACCGGGTACGGTGCCGCGCGCTGCGCCGTCACCAACTCGACCCGGTAGTCCACCGCCTTGAGCGGATCCGCGTTCTCGTCGTGCGGGTTGATCAGATAGAACGCCCCGGCGACGGCGACGATGACCGCCATCGACAGGAACATGCCCCGTACCGTCTGTTTGCCTCGCATACCTGCCACCTCCCCATCGTCGCATCCAGGGTTCACGCTCATACGTGGGCCCCTCTGCTCATTTTGTCGACGTACCGCTAGAGTCGCAGCACCCTCATTCCGGCCGTCGCCGTGCAGAAAGGTGCGTTCCGATGACCGAGCATCAACTCCCGTCGCCGCTGGAGGTCTCTCCGGAGGCCCCCGACCGCAACCTGGCCCTCGAACTCGTACGCGTCACCGAGGCCGCCGCCATGGCCGCCGGCCGCTGGGTCGGACGCGGCGACAAGATCGGCGCGGACGGCGCGGCCGTGAACGCCATGCGCACCCTCGTCTCGACCGTCTCGATGAACGGCGTCGTCGTCATCGGCGAGGGCGAGAAGGACGAAGCCCCGATGCTGTTCAACGGTGAGCGGGTCGGCGACGGCACCGGCGCCGAGGTCGACATCGCCGTGGACCCGATCGACGGCACCACGCTCAACGCCAAGGGCATGCCCAACGCCATCGCCGTCCTCGCGGCGGCCGACCGCGGCACCATGTTCGACCCGTCGGCGGTCTTCTACATGGACAAGCTGGTGACCGGGCCCGAGGCCGCCGACTTCGTCGACATCAACGCCCCCGTCTCGGTCAACATCCGCCGCGTCGCCAAGGCCAAGAACTCGTCCCCCGAGGACGTCACGGTCGTCATCCTCGACCGCCCCCGCCACGACGGCATCGTGAAGGAGATCCGCGAGACCGGCGCGCGGATCAAGTTCATCTCGGACGGCGACGTGGCCGGCTCGATCATGGCCGTACGCGAGGGCACCGGCGTCGACCTGCTGATGGGCATCGGCGGCACCCCCGAGGGCATCATCTCGGCGTGCGCGATCAAGTGCCTCGGCGGCACCATCCAGGGCAGGCTCTGGCCGAAGGACGCCGCCGAACGGCAGCGGGCGCTCGACGCCGGGCACGATCTGGACCGGGTGCTGTCGACGGACGACCTGGTCAGCGGCGACAACGTGTTCTTCGTCGCGACGGGCATCACCGACGGCGAGTTGCTGCGCGGGGTGCGGTACCGCTCGGAGACCGCGACGACCCAGTCCATGGTGACGCGGTCCAAGTCCGGCACGATCCGGCAGATCGACTCGACACACCGGCTGTCGAAGCTGCGCGCCTACAGCACGATCGACTTCGACCGCGCGAAGTAGCGGTACGCGGTTCCCAGCAGGCGTGCGGTACGCGTGAAGCCAGGGCGCTCCCCATGTGCGGGGGGCGCCCCGGTCACATCCGGTCGAACGGGACTGCGGTCAGCCCGCCGCGGCGATCCGGCCCGAGGCCGACGCCGCGTTCCGCAGCTCGATCTCGCGCCGCCTGCGGCGCGCCAGGACCACCCGGCGCTCGGCGGCGGTGAGGCCGCCCCACACCCCGTACGGCTCGGGCTGGAGCAGCGCGTGTTCCCGGCAGTCGACCATCACCGGGCAGCGGGCGCAGACCCGCTTGGCGGCCTCCTCACGCGCCAGCCTCGCGGCCGTCGGCTCCTTGGAGGGGGCGAAGAACAACCCGGCTTCGTCCCGGCGGCACACCGCCTCCGAATGCCAGGGTCCGGCCTGATCCTCCCGAGCGGGACTCCGCTGGGGCGGTACGGCGGCGACCTGCAGGGGCTGATGCGGCAATGGCAGCACGGTCCACTCCTGACGACGGCTTCGCGAGCGAGAGACGATGCAGCAGTCCCTACCCGCTGTGCGCACGCCTAAGCACTGAGTGGCACTGGGATACGACCCGCGGAACGCCGTACGGAACCGCGGAAGCGCCGCCCCGGACCGGCCGGTGGCCGCCCTGACAGCACCCGACCGGACCTGACCGCAGGCCGAAGCGGAACCCGAAGCGGAACGGATCAACAGCCCGCAGAACGGCGGTCATTGGCCCAGATGCTTGCGCAGCCGCCTGTTGAGGTCCGCGATGAACTTGCCGCGCTTCGGCTTGGCCTCGATGCTGCCGAGGACCGAGTAGCCGTTGACGACCACGACCGGGGCATCCCCGTCGGCGCCCTCCAGCGTGCGCACCTCGAAGTTGCCGAAGACGCCGGTGCCGCCGCCGCGCAGGGAGATGTTCTCCGGGACCCGGACCTCGATCGAGCCGAAGATGGCGGTCGCGTTGATCACGGTCGTCCGCTGGGTGAAGATCGCCTCGGTCAGGTCGATCTCGATGCTGCCGAAGAGCGCGAAGGCATTCGTACGGCGGCCCACCCGCCAACGGCCCTTGCGGGTCGAGCTGCTGAAGATCGCCACCATCGTCTCGGCGGGCTCGGTCTCGTCGTCGGGGCCGTACGTCTGCGCCGCGGCGGCGGGCCGGGTGGCGCCGGGTGTCGCCGGCAAGTCCTTGACCAGTGGCTCCAGTTCGCCCATGGTTTTGGCGCGGTAGACGGCGTCGATCCGTTCGGAGTGCTCCTCGGCATCCAGGCGACCGAGCGCGAGGGCTTCCCTGAGGATGTCGGCGATCCGGTCCCGGTCGGCGTCGGAGGCCCGGATACCGGCGTGGGGCTCCACCGGCGCGACCGGCTTCTGGGGGTGCTTTTCGAGGTCCACGACACCAGAGTAGCGAAACGCGATAGATCGCGACTAGGGGCGACACCGCCGGGGTTGGCCGAGCCGCACTCCCGACGCGCACTCCCGAGCCATACTCCCGAGCCGCGCTCCCGCCCCCGTCCACGACCCCCGTCGCCCGCCCGTCGCCGCCTCCTACTGAGTCTCACCTCACCCCGTCCGCCCGCGCGCCACGTCTTACGCTGAGAGGCGCGCTGTCCGACGAAGGCCAGCCGCCGCCCGTCGAGTGAGGAATGGCCGAAATGCCAGAGTTTGCGTACTCCGATCTGCTCCCTCTGGGAGAGGACACCACGCCGTACCGCCTGGTGACCGCCGACGGCGTCTCCACCTTCGAGGCCGACGGCCGTACGTTCCTCAAGGTCGCTCCCGAGGCGCTGCGCACGCTCGCCGCCGAGGCGATGCACGACATCTCGCACTATCTGCGCCCGGCCCACCTCGCCCAGCTGCGCAGGATCGTCGACGACCCGGACGCGTCGTCGAACGACAAGTTCGTGGCGCTCGACCTCCTGAAGAACGCCAACATCGCCGCCGCCGGTGTGCTGCCCATGTGCCAGGACACGGGCACGGCCATCGTCATGGGCAAGCGCGGGCAGCACGTCCTTACGGAGGGCGGCGACGAGGCGGCCCTGTCGCACGGCATCTACGACGCGTACACGAAGCTCAATCTGCGCTACTCGCAGATGGCCCCGCTGACCATGTGGGACGAGAAGAACACCGGCTCGAACCTGCCCGCGCAGATCGAGCTGTACGCGACCGACGGCGGCGCCTACAAGTTCCTCTTCATGGCCAAGGGCGGCGGCTCGGCCAACAAGTCGTTCCTCTACCAGGAGACGAAGGCCGTCCTGAACGAGACCTCCATGATGAAGTTCCTGGAGGAGAAGATCCGTTCACTCGGTACGGCCGCCTGTCCGCCGTACCACCTGGCGATCGTCGTCGGCGGCACGTCCGCCGAGTTCGCGCTCAAGACGGCGAAGTACGCCTCCGCGCACTACCTGGACGAGCTGCCCCCCGAGGGCTCCCCCACCGGTCACGGCTTCCGTGACAAGGAGCTGGAGGAGAAGGTCTTCGAGCTGACGCAGAAGATCGGTATCGGGGCGCAGTTCGGCGGTAAGTACTTCTGCCACGACGTGCGTGTCGTACGGCTCCCGCGGCACGGCGCCTCGCTGCCGGTCGCGATCGCCGTCTCCTGCTCGGCGGACCGCCAGGCGACCGCGAAGATCACCGCCGAGGGGGTCTTCCTGGAGCGGTTGGAGACCGACCCGGCGCGCTTCCTGCCCGACACCACGGACGAGCAGCTGGACGGGGCCGACGAGAACGACGTCGTACGGATCGACCTCGGCCGGCCGATGGACGACATCCTGGCCGAGCTGACCAGGCACCCCGTCAAGACCCGGCTCTCGCTGACCGGAACGCTGGTCGTGGCGCGCGACATCGCGCACGCCAAGATCAAGGAGCGGCTGGACGCGGGCGAGGAGATGCCGCAGTACCTGAAGGATCACCCGGTGTACTACGCGGGACCCGCCAAGACGCCCGAGGGCTACGCCTCCGGGTCGTTCGGCCCGACGACGGCGGGGCGGATGGACAGCTACGTGGAGCAGTTCCAGGCGGCGGGCGGCTCGAAGGTCATGCTCGCCAAGGGCAACCGCTCGAAACAGGTCACCGACGCGTGCGGCACACACGGCGGCTTCTACCTCGGCTCGATCGGCGGCCCGGCGGCGCGGCTCGCGCAGGACTGCATCCGGAAGGTGGAGGTCCTGGAGTACGAGGAGCTGGGCATGGAGGCGGTCTGGAAGATCGAGGTCGAGGACTTCCCCGCGTTCGTCGTCGTGGACGACAAGGGCAACGACTTCTTCACCGAGCCCGCGCCGGCGCCGACGTTCACCAGCATCCCGGTGCGGGGTCCCGGCCTCGCGTAGGCGGCCCGAAGCCGCTGGAGCCGCCCGAAGGCGGCCGGAAGCCACTGCCAAGCCGCTACGCGCGTCGGCGCACGCGCGTAGCGGCTTGTGGAGCGTTGTGGAGCGGTCAGACGAAGCGCTGGTTCGCCGACCCGTCGCAGTTCTGGAGCCGGAGCGGGTCCCGCTCCGACGCCAGGGTCAGACAGAGCGTGCCCGCCGACGCCGGGCGGATGGTGCCCGCCTCGCGTACGAACTTCTGGTTCTCGCCACCGTGGCAGTCCCACAGGGAGAGCGCGGCGCCCGCGCGGTACGTGCCCGACGGGACGTCGAGGCAGCGGTCGTGGCTCAGCTCGCTGTGCAGCGACCGGGCGCCGGCGCCCGTGCCGGTGTCGTACCACCAGCCCTGGTTACGGCCGTCGCCGCAGCCGTAGCCGGTGACCTTGGAGCCGTTGCGGGTCTTCGACGCGCTCACGTCGACGCAGGAGCCGGTCCCCGCGTTCTTCAGTGGCTGAAACGCGTCGTCCCAGCCGCCCGGCTGGAGGGCGGGCCGCCCCGTACTCGCCGGATCGGCGCAACTCGCCTCGCGCAGACCCGAGTCGTACAGCTGGGTCAGGCACGACGCGAAGGCGAGGTGTCCGGCGGCGTTCGGGTGGAAGGACTGCCGGACCGAATTCGCGCTCGGCGGGAAGGGGTTGGTGATGTCGACGTACAGACCCCGCACCCAGTCGTCGTCCGTGCACACCTCATGGCCGTGGAAGAGCCGCGAGTTGTCCAGATACACCGCGCCCGCGTTGTTCGCCGCCTTCCGCATGCCGCTCTGGAACGCGGGGACGGCGCCGTCCCGGGCCCAGGCGGTGTCCTCGTCGGAGACGGTGCAGCCGCCGGGGATCTTCCCCGGGAAGTGGGGATTGTCGCGGAAGTCGGGGGCGAGCGGCCCCGGGTAGCCCATCACGACGAGCTTGTAGTCACCGTCGGCGTACCCCGCGTCGCGCATGACGCCCCGCAGGTCGGCCACGGTCGACTCGACCTTCGGGACGAGTCCGTCGACCCGCGCCTGCCAGCCGGCCCGGTACTTGTCGGCGCACGGCCCCTGGAGGGTGAACCAGCGCACCACGCAGTCGGTCATCACCGGACCGAACTGGAGATCGTCGTTCGCGCCCGCCACCAGCAGCACCATCTTGATCTTGGTGTTGCGCGCCTTGACGGCGAGACTGTCGCTCTGCACCAGCTCGTCGGCGTACTGCGCCGTGCCACCGACGCGGACGTTGACGGTCGAGGCACCGGAGCAGGAGACGTTGTACGTGACGTCCGCCGCGATCCCGGTGCGGTGGATGGCCGAGTCGGGCGACCGGTGGCACCAGTTGTCGGGCCCGTCCGTGCCCGGCTCGTAGGTGCCGACGCCCTCGCCGGAGATCTGGCTGTCGCCGAGCGAGACGAGTCCCGTCTTGCGCTGGTCGAGCGGGCGCTCCGCGGGGTCGCCGTAGAGACGGGTGGCCTCGGCCGCGCGGATCTCCTCCAGGGCGGGCGGCAGCGGGGTGGACGCGCGGGCGGCCGCGGGCGCGGCGGTGGGAGCCGACGCCTGGGCCGCGGGGGTAAGTGCGACGAGTCCGCCGACGACGGTCGCGAATGCGGCGAGCGTGGCGACGGTACTTCGGAAGGTGGGTCTCGTACGGTGCATGGCCTCCCCGATCTCAGTGTTACCAGGGGTTTCTACTGGTCGGTAAGAGACTTGGGAACACTCTGAACAAGACAATTGCTCAACTTCTGTAGGAGGTACCACCACGATGACGAGCGACGCGGGCACGCACCCGGACACACCGACCACTGGCGCGGGTCACCGCACCGAGTACGACTCGATGGGCGAGATCCAGGTCCCGGCGGACGCCAAATGGCGCGCCCAGACCCAGCGGGCCGTACAGAACTTCCCCATCTCGGGCCGGCCCATCGAACGCGCCCATATCGAGGCCCTGGCCCGTATCAAGGCCGCCGCCGCCACCGTCAACGCCCAACTCGGCGTGCTGGACCCGGACATCGCCGAGGCGGTACGGAGCGCGGCGGCCGAGGTCGCCGATGGCCGCTGGGACGCGCACTTCCCGGTGGACGTCTTCCAGACCGGCTCGGGCACCTCGTCCAACATGAACGCCAACGAGGTCATCGCCACGCTCGCCACCGAGCGGCTGGGCCGCGACGTGCACCCCAACGACCACGTCAACGCCTCGCAGAGCTCCAACGACGTGTTCCCCTCCAGCATCCACATCGCCGCGACGGCCGCCGTCACCGCCGATCTGATCCCGGCGCTCGGCCATCTCGCCGCCTCCCTGGAGCGCAAGGCGCGGGAGTTCGCGGACGTCGTGAAGTCGGGCCGTACGCATCTGATGGACGCGACGCCCGTCACGCTGGGCCAGGAGTTCGGCGGTTACGCGGCGGCCGTCCGGTACGGGATCGAGCGGCTGGAATCGGCTCTCCCGCGACTGGCCGAGCTGCCCCTGGGCGGTACGGCGGTGGGCACCGGCATCAACACCCCGCCCGGCTTCCCGGCCGCCGTCATCGCCGAGGTGGCCCGCACGACCGGGCTGCCGCTGACCGAGGCCCGGGACCACTTCGAGGCGCAGGGCGCGCGGGACGGGCTCGTGGAGACCTCGGGCCAGCTCCGTACCGTCGCCGTCTCGCTCACGAAGATCTCCAACGACCTGCGCTGGATGGCGTCGGGGCCGCGCACCGGGCTGGCCGAGATCAATCTGCCCGATCTCCAGCCCGGCTCGTCGATCATGCCGGGCAAGGTCAATCCGGTGATCCCCGAGGCCGTCCTGATGGTGGCCGCCCAGGTCACCGGCAACGACGCGACCGTCGCCACGGCCGGGGCGGCGGGGAACTTCGAGCTGAACGTGATGCTGCCGGTGATCGCGAGGAACCTCCTGGAGTCCGTACGGCTGCTCGCCAACGTCTCCCGGCTGCTGGCGGACCGCACCGTCGACGGCATCACTGCGAACGTGGAGCGGGCCCGCCGGTACGCGGAGTCGTCCCCCTCCGTCGTCACCCCGCTGAACAAGTACATCGGCTACGAGGAGGCGGCGAAGGTCGCCAAGAAGTCGCTGGCCGAGCGGCGCACGATCCGCGAGGTGGTGCTGGAGTCCGGCTATGTGGAACGCGGCGACCTCACACTGGAGCAGTTGGACGAGGCGCTGGACGTGCTGCGGATGACGCGCCCGTAAGGCCGGTCCGGTCCGCCCCTCCCTGGGGCCGGGCCATGATCGGAGCCGACAGGATCGAGCCGTCCGGACGCACCTCACAGCGCCCGCGCCGGCTCCGCCCTAAGATCTGCGCATGACAGGTGCGGACGGCATTCGACACTGGGACCGGGGCGAGCGGATTCTCTGGCGCTACCGGGACAACGGCTCTCACCATGTGCACATCTGCCGCCCGGTGACCGTCGTCCAGGACACCGAGGACCTGCTCGCCGTGTGGATGGCGCCGGGCACCGAGTGCGTGAAGCCGGTGCTCGCCGACGGCACGCCCGTGCACCACGAACCGCTCGCCACCCGGTACACGGCGCCGCGCACCACGGCCCGCGCCCACTGGGAGGGCACGGGTGTGCTGAAGCTGGCCAGGCCCGACGAGCCGTGGTCGGTGTGGCTGTTCTGGGAACAGGGCTGGGAGTTCCGCAGCTGGTACGTGAACTTGGAGGAGCCGCGCGTGCGTTGGGCGGGCGGCATCGACTCCGAGGACCACTTCCTCGACATCTCGGTCTATCCGGACCGCAGTTGGCTCTGGCGGGACGAGGACGAGTTCGCCGAGGCCCAGCGGGCCGGGCTGCTGGACGCGGGCCAGGCGCTGCGCGTCCGGGAGGCCGGGAGTGCGGCGGTCGACATGATCAAGGCGTGGGGCGCGCCGTTCTCCGACGGCTGGGAGAACTGGCGGCCCGACCCCCGGTGGTCGGTGCCCGAGCTGCCGCCGGGCTGGGACCGGGCCCCCGAACCGGCGAAGGTTCGAACCAGATGAGGCAGAACGGCAGGTGGCCGCACCGACCTGGTGATCACCGGGACGGGTTCGCCGACGTCGTGAGACCCTTGATACGCCCCCAGGGTTCAAACGTAGGATCGTCCTCCGCAGGGCCGCGCCCGAGCAACGCGCGTGCGGGGCAACGGAGCTGACTTAGAGTCATATCGCTGGACCATCGAGCCGCACCACGTACGACACACGCGGGAACGACTCGCACGACGAACGAGCCCACAGGCCCGACAAGCCGCAGACAGCCGTAGGACAGCCGCACATCAGCCGCTGGACCTGACCGAGGGGGTGGAGCCGTGCAGGACGCCTGCCGCCCTGGCATCCGTGCTCGCGATCCCCGCGCGGGGAGTTTCCGGCGGAAGGTCCCGGTGTCCGGGCGGTCCGGGCACTCCGGGCGGTCCGGCCGCGAAGGCCCCTGCGGGCACAGACCCGGGACACCCTGCACAAGGGTGGCATCGCCAGTCGAATCGGTTGTCTCGCACCACCGGCCCGGACGGACGGAATCCCACGCGTGACGGAGCATCCCACCTCCCATGAAGGCCGGCAGCCCGTGGCTGCCCGGTCCCAGGAACGTACCCGGCCACGGCAGGAGGCGTCCGCCGCCGTACCGCAGCCGTCGGTGCCGTCGCCGCCCACGCCCGCGGCCGAGCGGGCCCCCGTGCCCTCGGCGGCGTCGCCGCAGGACCCGGTGGGCGCCGCGCGGCGCGAGGGCGACCGGCTGCGCTTCGTGGGGGCCGCGACCCGTCGTATCGCGCGGGGCATCGACCTGGACGAGATCGTGCTCGGTCTGTGCCGGGCGACCGTCCCGACGTTCTCCGACGCGATACTCGTCTACCTCCGCGACCCGCTGCCCGTCGGCGACGAGCGCCCGATCTCGCCCTTCGTACTGAGGCTGCGCCGTACGGACCGGCTGCGGCTCACCGAGGAGGGCGGCGAGAGCACGGGCGTGGCCGGTACCGCCGCCATGGGAATCCAGCTGCCGGAGTCCGAGGCCGGCCGGGTGCCGGTCCTGGACCCGCAGACGGATGTGATGCCCGCCGCGCAGCTGTGCGAGGTGGCGTCCGGCGGCGCGCTCTCCGAGGTGCTGCGCGGTGTCCGGCCGGTCTTCGGCGACTCCGCCGCCGCCCGCGTGGCGCTGCCGGAGCTGCTGGGCGACGAGATGGCCGTGCCCGGTGGCCGGCGCGCGATCCTGGCCCCGCTGCGCGGCAGGCGGCGCGTCATCGGCGCCGCCGTCTTCCTACGGAGGCCCGACCGCCCGGCCTTCGAGCCCAACGACCTGCTGGTGGCCGCGCAGCTCGCGACGCACACCGCGCTCGGCATCGACAAGGCGGTGCTGTACGGCCGCGAGGCGTACATCGCGGACGAGCTCCAGCGCACGATGCTCCCGGAGGGGCTGCCGCAGCCCACGGGCGTACGACTGGCCTCCCGCTATCTGCCCGCCGCCGAGACGGCCCGGGTGGGCGGCGACTGGTACGACGCGATCCCGCTGCCCGGCAGCCGCGTCGCCCTCGTCGTCGGTGACGTCATGGGCCACTCGATGACCTCCGCCGCGATCATGGGCCAACTCCGGACGACCGCGCAGACCCTCGCCGGTCTCGACCTGCCTCCGCAGGAGGTGCTGCACCACCTGGACGAGCAGGCGCAGCGGCTGGGCACCGACCGGATGGCCACCTGCCTGTACGCGGTGTACGACCCGGTCTCGCACCGCATCACCATCGCCAACGCCGGCCATCCGCCGCCCATACTGCTGCACCTGGGCGGCCGGGCCGAGGTGCTGCGGGTGCCGCCCGGTGCCCCGATCGGTGTCGGCGGGGTGGACTTCGAGGCCGTCGAACTGGACGCGCCGGCCGGTGCCACGCTGCTGCTCTACACGGACGGCCTCGTGGAGTCGCGGCTGCGTGACGTGTGGACGGGCATCGAGCAACTGCGGGAGCGGCTCGCCGCGACGGCGCAGCTCACCGGCCCGGACCACTCGCCTCCTTTGGAGGCGCTGTGCGACGACGTGCTGGACGTGCTGGGGCCCGGCGACCGCGACGACGACATCGCGCTGCTGGCCGCCCGCTTCGACGGGATCGCGCCGAGCGATGTCGCGTACTGGTTCCTGGAGCCGGAGGACGCCGCGCCGGGACGGGCCAGGCGCCTGGCCAGACGCGCGCTCTCGCGCTGGGGCCTGGAGGAGCTGAGCGATTCGGTCGAGCTGCTGATCAGCGAGGTGGTGACCAACGCGGTGCGGTACGCGGAGCGGCCCGTCACGCTGCGGCTGCTGCGCACCGACGTGCTGCGCTGCGAGGTCGGCGACGACTCGCCGCAGTTGCCGCGCCAGCGCCGGGCCCGTGACACGGACGAGGGTGGCCGGGGCCTGTTCCTGGTCAACCGGCTGGCGAGGCGCTGGGGCGCGACGCGGCTGTCCACCGGCAAGGTCGTCTGGTTCGAGATCTCGACGCGTCCGTAGGGCGTTGTGCGGGGCCTGTCCGGGCCGGTTCGGGCGTCGATTCCGACGCCTGGACCGGCCCGGTCCGGTCTCCACCGGCGGCTGACGTCAAATGTTGCCGACGATGTGTCGGCGGGTTTCACTGGGGCAGGCGGTCGGTACGACCGCTGTCGTCCCGTGGCGCCGTACTCCCGCCGCGGGAACCCTCTACCGACGGGAGGCCGCTCGTGACCGAGTCGACGCCCAAGGCCCCGTACACGACCAACAACGCCGGCATCCCGGTGGAGAGCGACGAGAACTCGCTCACCGTCGGTCCCGACGGCCCGATCCTGCTCCAGGACCACTACCTCATCGAGAAGATGGCGCAGTTCAACCGGGAGCGGGTCCCCGAGAGAGTGGTCCACGCCAAGGGCGCGGGCGCGTACGGCGTCTTCGAAGTGACCCACGACGTCAGCCAGTTCACCAAGGCCGACCTCTTCCAGCCGGGCAAGCGCACCGAGATGCTGGCCCGCTTCTCGACGGTCGCCGGTGAGCAGGGCTCTCCCGACACCTGGCGCGACCCCCGCGGCTTCGCCCTGAAGTTCTATACGGAGCACGGCAATTACGACCTGGTGGGCAACAACACGCCGGTCTTCTTCGTCCGCGACACGATCAAGTTCCAGGACTTCATCCGCTCGCAGAAGCGCCACCCGGCCACCGGGCTGCGCAGCAACGACATGCAGTGGGACTTCTGGACCCTGTCACCCGAGTCCGCGCACCAGGTGACCTGGCTGATGGGCGACCGGGGCATCCCGAAGTCCTTCCGCCACATGAACGGCTACGGCTCGCACACCTACATGTGGGTGAACGGCGGCGGCGAGCGCTTCTGGGTCAAGTACCACTTCAAGACCGACCAGGGCATCGGCTACCTCGCCCAGGCGGACGCCGACGCGATGGCGGGCTCTGACGGGGACCACCACCGCAGGGATCTGTACGAGTCGATCGAGTCGGGGAACGCGCCGACCTGGAGCCTGAAGGTCCAGGTCATGCCGTTCGAGGACGCGGCGGACTACCGCTTCAACCCGTTCGACCTGACGAAGGTGTGGCCGCACGGCGACTACCCGCTGATCGATGTCGGCCGGATGACGCTCAACAAGAACCCGGACGACTTCTTCATCCACATCGAGCAGGCCGCCTTCGAGCCGTCGAACATGGTGCCGGGCATCGGCCCCTCGCCGGACAAGATGCTGCTCGGCCGGCTCTTCTCGTACCCGGACACGCACCGGTACCGGATCGGCCCGAACTACGCGCAGCTGCCGCCCAACCGGCCGCACTCGCCGGTGAACTCGTACGCCAAGGACGGCCCGATGCGGTACCTCGCGTCGAACGCGGCGATGCCGTACGCCCCGAACTCGTACGGCGGCCCGGCCGCCGAGACGCGGCGCTACGGCGACCCGGCGGGCTGGGCGGCGGCGGGCGACATGGTCCGTGAGGCGTACACGAAGCGCCGCGAGGACGACGACTGGGGCCAGGCGGGCGCCCAGGTCCGCAAGGTGCTCGACGACGCGCAGCGCGACCGGCTGGTGTCGAACGTCTCCGGTCATCTGCTCCAGGGCGTGAGCCGGCCGGTCCTCGACCGGGCGTTCCAGTACTGGCGCAACATCGACAAGAACGTCGGCGACCGCATCGCGGCGAAGGTCAACGGCGGCTGAGCGAGCGCGCCGGACGGGCCGCGCTCGCGGCCCGTCCGGACAGGCTTACGGCGCGGGCGGACGCTGGCCGCCCCCGCCCCCGTCGGCGCCGCCCGCGGAGCCCCCGGTACCGCCGGTGTCGGCGCCTCCGTCGGTGCCACCGGTGTCTCCACCGCCCCCGGAGTCGGCGCCCGGCTCCGTCGGCGGGACGGGCGGCTCGGTGGTCGTCGGGGGGTCGGACGGCGGCGGGGTGGTCTCGGTGTCGCCCGGGTCCGGCTCGTCGGACGGCGGCGGGGTCGTCGGGTCGTCGTCCGCCGGCTCGTCGGAGGGCGTCGGGTCGGCCGGGGGCTCCGGCGGGCGGTAGGTGTCCTTGGCTACATCGAGGTCGAACGACGCGTCCGAGCCGCCGTCGAGCGCGCCCAGGGTGTAGTCGGCCCAGATCTTGGCGGGGAAGCCACCACCGTTGGCGCGGCCCGAGTTGGCCGTGCCGGTGAGGGTGACCTGGCCGCCGCCCTCGGCGGTCGATTCGCCGAACAGGGCGACGACGGTGGCGAGTTCGGGCGTGTAGCCGGCGAACCACGCCGACTTGTTGTCCTCCGACGTACCGGTCTTGCCCGCCGCCTCGTACGCGCCGGTGTCCGCCTCGTGCGCCGAGCCGTTCTTGACGACGCCGGTGAGCGCCGAGGTGACGGTGTCGGCGGATTCGCGGCTGACCGCCTGGCCGCCGATCCGCTCGGGCAGTTCGACGGTGCGGTCCTTGTGCTCGGCGGACTTCAGGATCGACGGCGTGACCTTCTCACCGTGGTTGTCGAGCGTCGCGTACACGCCCGCCATCTCCCAGGTGGACGCTTCCATCGTGCCCAGCGTGATCGCGGGCCGCTCGGGGAAGTTCTTGTCGCGCATGCCCAGATCGAGCGCGGTCTTCTTCACCTCGGCCGGGCCGACGTCGACGACCATCTGCGCGAAGACGGAGTTGACGGAGTCGTTGGCGGCTTCCTGGACGGTGATGTCGCCGTAGTCGACGTCGTCCTCGTTCTGCGGCGAGAAGGGGGTGTCGCTGCCGACGACCGGCCGCTTGCTGGTGCCGTCGTAGACCGTGCGGAGCCCGATCGGGTCGCCGTCCTGCGTCTTCGACTTGTTCTCCAGCGCCGAGGCGAGCACCACCGGCTTGAAGGTCGACGCGGGCTGGTAGTCGGTGCGTGTGGCGTTGTTGATCCAGTGTTTGGTGGCGCCGACCCCGCCGTAGAGCGCGACGACCGCGCCGGTCTTCGGGTCCACCGACGTGGCGCCCGCCTGCACGGTCGCGTCGACCTTGTTCTTCTCGCGGTCGAGCTTGGACTCCAACTCCTTGTCGACCGCGCCGACCAGTTCCTTCTGCCGCTTCTTGTCGACGCTCAGCGTGATGGTCCAGCCGCCGGCGTCGATGTCCGCCTTGGTGACGCCCTGCCGCTCCAGCTCGCTGTTGGCGGCCTCTACGAGGTAGCCGGCCTGCCCCTCCGCGCCGGGGGCGGGCTTGGGCTTCTGCGGTACGGGGAACTTCAGCCCGGCGCGCTCGGCACCGTCCAGCCAGTTCTCCTCGACCATGTTGTCGAGGACGTAGTTCCAGCGCTCGGTGACGAGCTTCTTGGTGGACTGCGAGGCCAGGGTCCAGTCGTACTGGTTGGGGGCCTGGAGCAGCGCCGCCAGATAGGCGCCCTGCGCGACGTCCAGCTTGGCCGCGTCGACGCCGTAGTACGCCTGTGCCGCCGCCTGGATGCCGTACGCGCCCCGCCCGTAGTAGCTGGTGTTCATGTATCCGGCGAGGATCTCGCTCTTGGTCATCTGCCGGTCCACCTTCAGCGAGATCACCAGCTCCTTGAGCTTGCGGGTGACCGTCTGGTCCTGGTCCAGGTAGTAGTTCTTCACATACTGCTGGGTGATGGTCGAACCACCCTGTTTGCCCTTGCCCGAGAGGGTGTTGACCAGGCCGCGGGTCGTGCCCTTGATGTCGACGCCGGAGTCTTTGTAGAAGGACTTGTTCTCGGCGGCGACGAAGGACCGCTGGACGTCCTTGGGGACCTTCTCCAGGCCGACTATCTCGCGGTTGATCTCGCCGGTCCGCGCCAGGACCGTGCCGTCGCTGTACTTGTAGACGTTGCTCTGCATCTCGGCCTGGGCGTTGGCCGTCGGCACCGGGACCAGGAAATAGATCACGGCGAACGCGCCCATGCCGAGCAGGCACAGCCCGAGGAACGTACCGAGCAGTTTCTTCAACGTGAAGAAGCCACGTATACCGCCGGCCTTCTTCGCCCGGCGCGCTCCACGCTGCCGGGCCTGTCGCGCGTCCGCTCGGCCCATCGCTCAGTCGCTCCGCTCTCGGGTCTCGCCCCGCCGGGCCTCGTCCGCCGGGTCACTTGTCCCAGTTGCCGGAATCAGCTCAGAAAGCTAACACCGTCCCCTGTGACAAAGAGTCCCGATCCGGTCGTATCCGACGTGACAATCAGCACCTGTCTCAGAGGAACCGACTCACGACAGGCGCCAAGGGTTGCGAAGCACGTTAATGTGTAATCACAATGCTAGCGGCGCCGAGTGGCGCGAAAACCGCGGAAACGGGGACCAGTCATGCCTACGACCAGCACTCCAGTGGTGGACGATCTACCCGAGATGCCCGCGCCACGGGTCCGGGAATTCCAGGCGAGCAGTATCGGCGGCGGCCTCGCGCTGCTGCTCGGGCTGATCGGTACGGCCGGCGGTATCGCCCTCATCCTGGTCGGCGCGACGCTGACGGCGACCGGCGGGAAGGTGGCGCTGATCGTGCTGGGCGTCGTCCTCGCGATCGCCGCGTTCTTCGCGATGTCCGGACTGAACATGGTGGCGCCCGGCGAGGCCCGCGTCGTCCAGCTCTTCGGCCGCTACCGCGGCACGATCCGCGTCGACGGTCTGCGCTGGGTGAACCCGCTCACCTCACGCGCCAAGATCTCGACCCGCGTACGGAACCACGAGACCGCCGTCCTGAAGGTCAACGACGCCTACGGCAACCCGATCGAGCTGGCGGCGGTCGTCGTCTGGCGCGTCGAGGACACCGCGCAGGCGCTCTTCGAGGTGGACGACTTCCTGGAGTTCGTCTCCACCCAGACCGAGGCGGCCGTCCGGCACATCGCGATCGAGTACCCGTACGACGCCCACGACGAGGACGGTCTCTCCCTGCGCGGCAACGCCGAGGAGATCACCGAGAAGCTCGCCGTCGAACTGCACGCCCGGGTCGAGGCGGCCGGTGTGCACATCATCGAGTCCCGCTTCACCCACCTCGCGTACGCCCCCGAGATCGCCTCGGCGATGCTCCAGCGCCAGCAGGCGGGCGCGGTCGTCGCCGCGCGCCGGCTGATCGTGGACGGCGCCGTCGGGATGGTCGAGGCGGCCCTCACCCGGCTCCAGGAGCAGGACATCGTCGAGCTGGACTCCGAGCGGAAGGCGGCGATGGTCAGCAACCTGCTGGTCGTGCTCTGCGGTGACCGGGCCGCACAGCCGGTCGTGAACACGGGCACGCTCTACCAGTGACCGAACGCAAGCAGGTTCTCCTGCGCCTGGACCCGGCGGTGTACGACGCCCTGGCACGGTGGGCGTCCGACGAACTGCGCAGCGCCAACGCGCAGATCGAGTTCCTGCTCCGCCGGGCCCTGGCGGAGGGGGGCCGGCTCCCGGGCGACGCGCGGCCCATCCCGCGCCGGGGCAGGCCGCCGAAGGCCACGAAACCTCCGCGACAGCCCGGGGACGGACGCGATCCGGACACCCCCGGCACCCCCGGCACCCCCGCCGACCGCGCACCGTAGCCGTACCCGCAGCCTCTGTCCTCGTCCCAGGAGAACCCGATGTCACTCGACGCGCTGAAGGCCTCCGTTCCCGACTACGCCCGGGACCTGCGGCGCAATCTCGACGCGATCCTCGACCACGGCGGACTCACCCAACAGCGCCTGTGGGGAACGGTGCTGGCCTGTGCCATCGCCGCCCGCTCGGCGCGGGTGCTGCGCGAACTGGCGCCCGAGGCCAGGTCCCGGCTGTCCGCCGAGGCGTACACGGCCGCCAGGTCGGCCGCCGCGCTCATGGCGGTCAACAACGTGTTCCACCGGACCCGGCATCTGCTGTCCGACCCCGCGTACGGTGAGCTGCGCACGGGTCTGCGGATGACCGCCCTCGGTCATCCGGGCGTCGAGAGGGCCGACGTCGAGTTCTGGTCGTTCGCGGTCTCCGCGGTCAACGCCTGCGGCCTGTGCCTGGACGCGCACGAACGGGCGCTGCGGAGGCTGGAGGTGGACCGCGAGACGATCCAGGAGGGCATCAAGATCGCGGCCGTGATCCAGGCCGTGGGGACGACGCTCGACGCCGAGACCGTCCTGGACGCGCTGGGCGACGGGTGACGCGACGGGTGACGACGGACCGACTGCCGCGGGTCAGTTCTTCTTGAGCGCGTCCATCAGCGCCAGCATGTCCTCGACCATGGCCGGTTCCAGCCCACCCAGGTGCACGACGGCCTCGTCGTCGATCTCGAAGTCCGAGTCCAGCGGGTCGACGTCGTTGTAGTCGGTCATGTGGCCTACGGAGAGCGAGAGCACGGCCTGCCCGTCGAGGACTTCCAGCGTCGGGGTGTCGCCTTCGGCCTGGCTCACCAGATAGGCCCGCTCCCCCACGCCGGGGACGAGCTTCAGGGTCCGCTTCCCCGCCCCCTGGCCGGTCGGGGCGATCAGGGACGCGTCGAACTGCGGCCCCGGATCGGTCTTCTTGTGCAGCGTGTACGTGATGTCGGCGTACGCCCGCACCGTCGGCGCCGGGTGGCCCTCGGTCCCCTCCGGCCGCTTCGACCGCTTCGGTACGAGGTTGACCGTGCAGACGGCCTGGTCGAGCGCCGTGTCCTCGCTCACCGCGGCGAAGGGGTCCTGTTTCCTGCCCACGCCGGCGGACAGCGCCGACAACTCGGCGTCGAGACACAGGTTGCGGCTGACCTCGTAGCCCTGGAGGTCCGGTCCCGCCCTGTCGTACGCCCACAGGCCGCCCGACCACAACGCCGACGTCACCAGCACACCGGCCAGGCCCCACACCCACGGGCGTTGGCGCGGCGGCGGCCCCGGGATCAGGGGCGGGCCGTCGGCGTCCAGCGTCTCAGGGCCGTGGTCCGGGGCTCGCGGCGCGGGGACCGACGCCGGTGTCGGCGGCGGCCCCGGCACCGGCGTCGAGGGCTCGCCCTCAAGCTCCGGTTCGGAGATCATTCCTGGCCGTTCCGGGGCTCGGTGGGCGCCGCGTCGGAGCCCGGCGCGGCCGGACCGGCGGCCGGGTCCGCCGGAGTCGTGGGCGGCGCGGTCGGGGCGGGCGTCGGCGCGATGTCGTGCGCCGTGGCACCGTGCGGCCCTGGAGTGCTCCGCAGCGCCTTCTCCTGGCTGTGCGCGCGCAGGTAGCCGACGACGGTGTTCGTGACGGCGACCAGCGGCACCGCGACGACCGCTCCGCCGATGCCCGCGACGAGTCCGCCCGTCGCGACGGCGAGCACGACGGCGAGCGGATGCACACGCACCGCCCGGCCGAGGATGAACGGCTGGAGGATGTGGCCCTCGATCTGCTGCACGGCCAGGACGACGACCAGCACCATCAGCGCCGTGAACACGTCCTGGGTGACCAGCGAGACGACCACGGCGAGCGCGCCCGAGATCACCGCGCCGACGAGCGGGATGAACGCGCCGAGGAAGATGAAGACGGCCAGCGGCACGGCCAGCGGGACATCGAGGATGTAGAGCCCGAGACCGATGAAGACGGCGTCGATGAGCGCGACTATCAGCGTGCCGCGCACATACGCGGTGAGCGTGCGCCAGGCGCGCGGCCCGGCGCCGGCCAGGCCCGGACGCGCCGCCGCGGGCGCCAGCTTGAGCGACCACTCCCAGATCCGGCGGCCGTCGTAGAGGAGGAAGAGGGTGGCGAACACGGCGAGCAGGATCCCGGTCAGCAGCTCGACCACGACGGTCACGCCCTGGATGCCGGCGGAGGTGATCTCCTCGGTGTTGGTGCCGATCGCGTCGCTCAGGCTCTTCGCGAGATCGTTGATCTGCTGCTCGGTCACATGGAACGGGCTGTTGAGCAGCCAGCGTTTGAGTTCCTCGATACCGTCGGTGACCCGGTCGGAGAGCACGTCGATGTTGTCCACGACCTGCCACACCACGAACCAGCCGACGAGGCCCATGACGACGAAGCCCGAGATGGCCGTCACCGCCGTGGCCAGCCCGCGCGGCAGGCCCCACTTCTTGAGCCTGGCCACCGTGGGCTGGAGGAGCGCGGTGACGAGCAGCGCGCCGACGAAGGCCATCACCACGAGCTGTACGGCGCTGATGATCTTCATCAACACCCAGAGCATGCCCGCCAGTACGAGCAGCCGCCAGGCGGCCTCGGCGGCGACCCGCATGCCCCACGGGATGGCGGCCACCGGCTCCGGGTTGGCCGCCACGCTGGGCGCGTAGTCCGGCGGGGGCGGGACGCTCTCGCGTACCGGACCCTGTCCGGGCTCCCCGTCGTCCCCCGCGGCTTCGGCCCTGCGTTCCCCCAACCGCTCGCCCAGCTCGGTCAGTTCGGCTCCGACCCGGCCGAGCCACCCCGGCAGTTTCGACATGCTGAATCCTTCTTCCCCGGAGTCGTACTGCCTGACCGTACACGCGCAAAGCCCCTCACCGTAGGACGGGGAGGGGCTTCACAAGGTTGAGCGCCGGTGGCCGGAAAACCGGCCGCCGGGGGGAAGAACGGGGTACGTCTAGTACCAGTTGTTGGCCTGCCAGAACGACCAGGCGCCGCACGGGCTGCCGTAGCGGTCGTTCATGTAGTTCAGGCCCCACTTGATCTGCGTGGCCGGGTTGGTCTGCCAGTCGGCGCCGGCGGATGCCATCTTGGTGCCGGGCAGCGCCTGGACGAGACCGTAGGCGCCCGACGACGGGTTCTGCGCCTTGTAGTTCCAGGTGGACTCGTGGTCCACGATGTTGCTGAAGCACTGGAACTGGTCGCCGGGGATCATCTGGCGGGCCATCGCCTGGACTTCGCCGACGGAGTACGAGCTCTGCACCGAGAAGTCGGCGGAGTCACGCGTCGCCGAGCGGCTGGCGCGTTCCTTCTCCTTCTTCGCCTCGGCCGCCTGCGCGACCTTCTCCTCGGCGGCTTCCTTCTTCGCCTCGGCGTCCTTGGCCGCCTGGATACGAGCCGATTCCTCGGCTGACTTCTTCGCTGCCACGTCGGCGGCATTGGCCTGCGCGTCGGCCTGCTGCGTCAATGACGCGGTCTGGACCTGGGCGTGCTGACCCGCGGGGATGTCTGCGAGGAGCGTCGTGTCAGCTGCGGTCGCCTCGAAATTGTCGTCCGAGGTCTGGGGAGCGCCCGAAGCGACTCCCACGACTGCGCCGACGGTGGTGACCGCTGTAGCTGATGCCACGGCGAATCCCCGGACCGAGATCCGGCTCACACGGTTTCCTTCCAGCAGCGTCCGTGTACGTGACCTCACGGATGCAATCGTGCCCCTGGCACTGGTCTCCGTACCGCACGTCACGGGAGACACGGGCCCGGTCGGCAACTCCCATGGCGGAAGCACCGGATGAAACGCGGGCGGCATACGACGTCAAGTGTTGAGTTGTGGTGGTTCCGCATCCCTGAAGATGCACGTGTGTCGTATGCGGGGCCTGACGGAAGCAAGACTCTGCCCGACGCCGACACGGCAAGGCAATTCTTCGTTGAGTGGGATAGCTCACACCCCGTTTGCCACACCAGTTTCACGGAAATGGCGGCGCGACACAGCGCCGCCCGGCTAGGCTCTTGCGGCCTTGCCGGGCGGCGCCAACTGCCGCATTCAGGCGGAGAACTAACCTTCCTCCAGCATTTCGGTCACGAGCGCGGCGATCGGCGAACGCTCGGAACGGTTGAGGGTCACATGCGCGAAGAGCGGATGACCCTTGAGCTTCTCGACCACGGCGACCACTCCGTCGTACCTGCCCACCCGCAAGTTGTCGCGCTGCGCCACGTCATGGGTCAGCACCACACGGGAGTTGGCCCCGATACGGGAGAGAACGGTCAGCAGTACGTTCCGCTCCAGCGACTGGGCCTCGTCGACGATGACGAACGCGTCGTGCAGCGACCGGCCGCGAATGTGCGTCAGGGGCAGCACTTCGAGCATGCCGCGCCCCAGCACCTCCTCGATCACCTCACGGCCGGCGACGGCCGACAGCGTGTCGAACACCGCCTGCGCCCAGGGGCTCATCTTCTCGGCCTCGGTGCCCGGCAGATAGCCCAGCTCCTGCCCGCCGACCGCGTACAGCGGCCGGAAGACCATCACCTTCTTGTGCTGACGGCGCTCCAGGACCGCCTCCAGGCCCGCGCAGAGGGCCAGGGCCGACTTGCCGGTGCCCGCACGGCCGCCCATCGAGATGATCCCGATGTCCGGATCGAGGAGCAGGTCGAGCGCGATGCGCTGCTCGGCGCTGCGGCCGTGGATCCCGAAGGCCTCCCGGTCGCCGCGGACGAGCTTCACATTGCCCTCGGGGGTGACGCGGCCGAGCGCCTTGCCGCGGTCGGACTGGAGGACCAGTCCGGTGTGCACGGGCAGCTCGGTCAGCTCGGGCACGTACAGCGTCTCCTCGGAGAAGAGGAGGTCGACCTGCTCGGCCGAGAGCGCCATCTCGCTCATACCGGTCCAGCCGGAATCGGTGATGGCCAGCTCGGCGCGGTACTCCTCGGCGAGAAGTCCGACCGACGATGCCTTGATGCGCAGCGGCAGATCCTTGGAGACGACGGTGACGTCGTACCCCTCGGCCTGGAGGTTGCGCGCCACCGCGAGAATCCGCGAGTCGTTGTCCCCCAATCTGAAGCCGGCTGGAAGGACGCCGGGATCGGAGTGGTTGAGCTCGACGCGCAGCGTGCCGCCCAGGTCGCCGAGCGGGATGGGGGCGTCGAGGCGGCCGAACCGGATACGGAAGTCGTCGAGCAGGCGCAGGGCCTGCCGGGCGAAGTATCCGAGCTCCGGATGGTGCCTCTTGGCCTCCAACTCCGTGATCACCACGATCGGCAGCACGACTTCGTGCTCGTCGAAGCGGGACATGGCGTTCGGATCGGCCAGCAGGACGCTGGTGTCGAGAACATAGGTGCGCCTGTCGGGCATGCGGCGCTTTGTGCTGGTCACCACGGAAGGACGTACCCCCTCGGACGAGGTCGGGATGCGACGGCGTCACGGGCTGTGGTCGCCCGCCTGACGGCGGACGGCGGACCGGACTCGGGCCCAAGTGCGCGGGCCGAGGACCGGCCCTCCACGGCTCCCGTACGTGTCACCGTACGATCGTCCTGGTGCAAAGGGCCTCCCGGGCGGACGGCTGGGCCGACCGCTGAGATTCGACGCCCGCCGTCATTTCTGACGGTTCTGCTCGGACGTCGACCTGGGAGAGGTATTCCCTCGAACGCCCGCCGCCATGCCACGACGCGGGGCGGACAGCGCGTGAACCTCGGACGACGGGACGGCCGACCGGCGGCGCACGCCGCTCGGCGGGGCGTACGGGGGGCGTGCGGGGATTCCGGGGAGGGGTATCCGAAGGCTTACGGGGCGGGCTCAGGCGCCGTAGCGGCGGTGTCGCGCCGCGTAGTCACGCAGAGCACGCAGAAAGTCGACCTTGCGGAAGGCCGGCCAGAAGACTTCGCAGAAGTAGTACTCCGAATGGGCACTCTGCCAGAGCATGAAGCCCGAGAGACGCGTCTCGCCGCTCGTCCTGATCACCAGGTCGGGATCGGGCTGGCCGCGGGTGTAGAGGTGCGAGGCGATCAGATCCGTGTCGACTATCTCCGCCAGCTCCTCGAAGGAGGTGCCCTTGCGCGCGTGGTCCAGCAGGAGGGAGCGGACGGCGTCGGCGATCTCCTGCCGGCCGCCGTAGCCGACGGCGACGTTGACCAGTATTCCGGTGTTGCCGTCCGTGGCCTGCTCGGCCTCCTTCAGGACGGTCTGCATACGGGCGGGCAGCAGGTCCATCGTGCCGACGTGGTGGACCCGCCAGCGGCCGTCGGCCGCGAGATCGCGCACGGCGTTCTCGATGATGCCGAGGAGCGGGATCAGCTCGTCGTCGGCGCGCTCGAAGTTGTCCGTGGACAGCAGCCACAGGGTGACCACCTCGACGTCCGTCTCGTCGCACCAGCCCAGCAGCTCCTGGATCTTGCTGGCGCCGGCCTTGTGCCCCTGTTCCGTCGTACCGCCGGAGGCCTTGGCCCAGCGGCGGTTCCCGTCGAGAACGACACCGATGTGCTTGGGCAGCACCTGGGTGTGATCGAGGCGCCTTTCCACCCGGCGTGCGTAGAGCCTGTACACCAGGTCGCGCAAGTTCACTGAGTCCACCTCTTCGATTTCTGATGGGGACCGCCCGCCAGGCGGCCCGCGAGGCCGCCCGTCCACCGCGGGGAGGGCCGTCCGCGCAAAAGGGGACCGCCCCTGGCACCCGAAGCCGTCACATTACTGCGCGGGCGGTACGACGGCCCAACCCGGGCTGTCACAAGTCCGTGATAGGGAAGGACGCGTGACTGAATTCCCCTCTTACCTCGCAGCCGACGACCGGTACGACTCCATGGAGTACCGGCGCAGCGGGCGCAGCGGTCTGAAGCTGCCCGCGCTGTCCCTCGGCCTCTGGCACAACTTCGGTGACGACCGGACCCTCGACTCGCAGCGCGCGATCCTGCGCCGCGCCTTCGACCTCGGCGTCACACACTTCGACCTGGCGAACAACTACGGACCGCCGCCGGGGTCGGCCGAGCTGAACTTCGGCAAGATCTTCGCGCAGGACTTCTCGGCCTACCGCGACGAGTTGGTCATTTCGACCAAGGCCGGATATCTGATGCACCCGGGCCCGTACGGGGAATGGGGTTCCCGCAAGTATCTGACGTCGTCGCTGGACGCCTCCCTGAAGCGGATGGGCGTCGACCACGTCGACATCTTCTACTCGCACCGCTTCGACCCGCACACGCCTCTTGAGGAGACGATGGGCGCGCTGGCGTCCGCGGTGCGGCAGGGGAAGGCGCTGTACGTGGGTGTGTCGTCGTACAAGGCGGAGCAGACCGCCGAGGCGGCCCGGCTGTTGAAGGAGATGGGCGTTCCCGCGCTCATCCACCAGCCCTCGTACTCGATGATCAACCGCTGGATCGAGGACGACGGTCTGCTCGACACGCTGGAGGCGGCCGGGATGGGCTGCATCTCCTTCGTGCCGCTGGCGCAGGGCCTGTTGACGAACAAGTACCTCAAGGGGATTCCCGAGGGTTCGCGGGCCACCCAGGGCAAGTCCCTGGACCCGGACCTGCTCTCGGACGAGGTCGTGCGCAGGCTGAACGGGCTCGACGCGATCGCGCGGCGGCGCGGGCAGTCGCTGGCGCAGCTGGCGATCAACTGGGTGCTGCGCGACGAGCGGATGACGTCGGCTCTGATCGGCGCGTCCAGCGTGAAGCAGCTGGAGGAGAACGTCGCTGCGCTGTCCGGGGCCACGCTCTCGGCCGACGAGCTGACGGAGATCGACGCCTTCGCCGTGGACACCGACGGCACCAACATCTGGGCCGGGCGGGGCTGACGGCGGCGCGGTCAAGAAAAAACGGGCCGGTCCGTGGGGGGGATACGGACCGGCCCGAGGGGGGGTTTCCACCATAACCCTTCGTAAGTGATGCTGCGCGCCACGGGCAGCCGTCGCTACGCTCCGGAGTTGCCGGATTGGTGCGGAGAACACCTGAAAGGCCCAGGACAGCGGGGCTGTGGGCGCTGTTCGGGGTCAGGGAATGGCGAGAAGTCGCCACCCGTTGGGAGTACTCCGGAGAGGGATGACGGGAGTGGCGCCGGCTTGACGCCGGGGTTCAGACGGCGACGCTCTTCGCCGCCGCTTCCCCCTGGTGCTCCTTCTTCTGATTGTTCTGCTTCTTCTGATTGTTCTGCTTGTTCGCGACGATGACGTCCATGTGGTCGTGGCCCCAACGGCCGAGCGGAGCGAGCGCCGTGTTCAGCTCCTGCCCCAGCTCGGTGAGGGAGTACTCGACGCGCGGCGGCACCTCCCGGTAGACCTCGCGCCGCACGATGCCGTCGGCCTCCAGCTCGCGCACCTGCTGGATGAGCACCTTCTCGCTGACACCGTCGACGTGCCGGCGCAGTTCGCCGAAGCGCAGCACGCCGGCGGCGTCCAACGCCCACAGGATCATCGGCTTCCACTTGCCGCCGACGACGTCGACCGCCGCGTCGAGACCGCAGAGGTAGGGATTCCCGGGCCGTCGCTCCACTGCCAACTCCTCGCCAGACACCAGTTACTTCCCCGGAGGGTAGTACTCCCCCGCAGGGGAGTGCACGAGCGCGCGGGCGGGCCCGGTCAGCCGGGCTTGACCGCCTCGATCAGGAAGCGTGTCGTGGTGGCCACGAAGGGGCCTTCGGTCTCGATACGGCGGTGCAGGGCGGCGAGTTGGTCGCGGTACCGGTCGACCGTGAAGCCGGGCACCATCCAGATGACCTTCCGCAGGAAGTAGACGACGGCGCCGATGTCGTGGAACTCGGTGCGCAGCGCGGCCGTTCGCAGATCCACCACGTCGAGCCCCACCGCCTCGGCCGCCACCCTGGCCAGTTCGGGGTCGCGAGCGGTGTAGCTGTCGGACGGCAGGGGTCCCAGGAAGTACTCGACCAGTTCGAAGACGCTGGCCGGGCCGACCTCCTGGGAGAAGTAGGTGCCGCCGGGCCGCAGGACGCGGGCGATCTCCGTCCACCACACCTTCACCGGGTGGCGGCTGACGACCAGGTCGAACGCCGCGTCCGCGAAGGGCAGCGGCGGTTCGTTGCCGTCGCCCACGACGGCCGCGCCGAGCGGGTGCAGGAGCGCGGTTGCGCGGGCGACGTTCGGCGGCCATGACTCGGTGGCCACGGTCAGCGGCGGCAACTTCGGGGCGGAGGCGAGCACTTCACCGCCGCCGGTCTGGATGTCGAGGGCGGCGGTGGCGCGGCCCAGCCGCTCGCCCATGGCACGGGCGTAGCCCCACGGAGGCCGCTCCTCGGTCGCCCGTCCGTCGAGCCAGGAGAAGTCCCAGCCGTCGACGGGGACGGCGTCGGCCTCGGCGATCAGGTCGTCAAAAGTGCGCATCAGGGGATGGTCGCAGGAGCCCCGTACCGGCCGCGAACGCATTTCACGCGCGGTGTCCGGCGGTGGCCGGCCGGGTCAGACGGCGAGGGCGCCGAGCAGTACGCCGAGCAGCGCCCCGGCGATCATGAAGGGGCCGAAGGGGATCGCGGACTTACGGTTCGCGCGGCGCAGGGCCATCAGTCCGAGCCCGTACAGCGACCCGAGCAGGAACCCGGCGAACGCGCCGACGAACAGCACCAGCCAGCCGTACCAGCCAAGCACGACACCGAGCGAGAGCGCGAGCTTGACGTCGCCGAAGCCCATGCCGTTCGGGTTGATCAGGAACAGGACGAAGTAGCAGGCGCCCAGCACGAGTCCGCCCAGCAGCGCGGTCGGCCAGGAGCCGCCGTCGTGCGGGAGCGGCGCGGCGATCCCGAGCAGCACGGCGGACGCCGCCGCGAGCGGCAGGGTCAGCTGGTCGGGGAGGCGGTGCACGTTGCGGTCCACGAGCGCGAGCAGTACGGCGAAGGGCGCGAGCAGCAGCCATACGGCGAGTTCGGGGCGGGGCCCGGTGGCGGCGGCGAGCGCGCCGCAGACGAGGGCGGTGACGAGGATGACGGGGACGGAGGGGACGTAGCGCGCGCCGCGCAGGACGGGCCGGGGTGCGGCGGACGGGTCGGGGGTGCCGGCGTCGGAGCCGATGTCGGCGGTGCGGGCGGCTCCGCCGTCGACGGGGGTGACGGGGGTGCCGGCGTCACTCGTGGTGGCGGCCTCGCCGGCCTCCGTACGTACGGCCGCACCCTCGGCCGGCACCACGATGCCCGCCGCCGCGCAGGTCGCACAGCCCGCCGTGCCGAGCCACCCCCGCGCGGGCCCGATGATCGGGTGTCCGGCCCCGCAGGTGTCGCGGTACGCGTCCTCCGGCTCGACGGAGAGCCGGTACGCGGCACGCGGCAGGAGCAACCCGGTGGCTGAGCCCCAGAGGACGGCGACAACGATCAGCGTGGCGTACACAGGGTCGACCTTAGAGTGGACCACGGCGCGGGCCATAGGCCCTGGGACCCATATCCGGCCGCCCCAGGGCCCACATCCGGCCTTCGCGGCCGGAAGCCGTGGGGCGTGGTCGTAGGGTCTACCGCCATGGGGAAATGGCAGAACGGCAAGGGCAGGCTGACGGTCGAGGGCCGGGACGAGCCGGTGGAGTTGGAGATCGCGGCCTCGTACGGCACACGGCGGCGCGGCCTGCTCGGGCGGACCGGGCTCGACGGGGCGCTGCTGATCACGCCGTGCGGCAGCGTTCACACGTTCCGGATGGGCTTCACGATCGATGTGGCTTATCTGGACAAGGAGTTGAGGGTCGTCCATGTCCACACGCTGAAGCCCGGCCGGATGCCGCTGCCCCGGCTCCGGGCGCGGCACGTGCTGGAGTCGGAGGCGGGGGCGATGGAGCGGTGGGGTGTGCGTCCCGGCGTACGGCTGAGTGTGCACACGTAGCGGCTACTTGAGCTTGGCCGCCTGGGTCGCGAGCAGGATGGACGGTATCTCCGGGGTCTTCGCGCCCTCGAAGTTCGCGGTGTAGAAGGTCGCGACGGTGCCGCCCACGCGTACGACATGGAACACCAGCGGCACCGGATCGCCCTCGAAGTCACCCGTCACCTGGTACGCGAGGGTGTCGTCGCCCGTCTTGGGGGCGTCGAGCCGTTCGACGGCGGAGTACGTCGACGGGCTGCCCGCGCCACTTCCCTTGAAGCCGCCCTCGCAGGCCTTGACCGCGTCGTTCAGCCGGCTGAGCAGGGTGGTGGCACCCTGCGTCCCGTGGGTGGTGAGGAATTCGGAGATGGCGGGGCGGCCGGTCTTCGCGCCGACGAGCTGACGGTAGACGGCCGCCGAAGCCGCGGGCTCGGGCCTGCCGTTGATCATCGCGGTGAGCGGCGCGCAAGCGGGCTTGTCGGCGCTCTCGCCCTGCGCGGGCGGCGCGTCCATGGGGGCGACCGTGAACGTCGACACGTCGCCGGTGGCGAGCACCGCCGTGTCCAGCTCGGCCTTGGTCAACTCCTTGCCGCCACCGGCGCCGACGCCCTTCACCTTCGGGTCGACGGACTTCGGCTGCTCCTCCAGGGCCGGCGGCTCCGAGACCTGGCCGGGGTCCTTGGGGTCCTTCGGTTCGGCCGTGGTGTTGGCCGCGGTGTCCGGCTTCTTCGGCTTGTCGGCGTCGTCGCCGCCACCACCGCCCCCGCCGCCGCAGGCAGTGGTGAGCCCCAGCACGAGCGCGGCGAGCGCGGCGACCGTGCCGGTCCGCCGTGACGTACCTGCGGTGCGCGTCCTCATTGGAATCCCCGTTCGCTCTCTACTGGCCGGTACTGCACGCTAACAGCGCCTCGCGCCACGTCACATGGGTCCATGGACCCAACCCCTCGCACGGGCGTGGTGTCGTCCCGGGCAGCGAGCGGAAGACGGCCTCGGCTGCCGCGCGTCGGATCTGCGATCAGGGCCGGCACGTCACTCCCCCGGCTCCCTCGACCCGGCCGACGCGTCCGACCGGGCCGACGTGTCCGACGTGTCCGACGCGTCCGGCTCCGCGGGCGTCGCCGCGCCGACGCCGCGGCGCAGGCCGAGGGCCACGCCCGCCGCGTTCTCCCGGAAGAAGCCGACCCGCTCCATGAAGGCGCGCTCCGACGGGACCATGGCCAGCAGCGTCGTCAACAGCGCGTGTGCCGCGCGCAGTTGGGGTTCCGTCGCGGACAGGGACAGGGAGTGATTCGGGTCGTGCTCGACGGCGAACAGCGCCACCAGGCCCGCGCCCCCCTCGCCCAGGACGAACCGCCGCTCCTGCGGGTCGGGAACGAGCACGTCGAACGCCTCAGTGGCGCGGCGCAGCAGTTCAAGCTGAGAAGGCGCGAGGCGAGCTTCCAGGCCGCCGCCGGTACGGCTGACCGGCACCCGATTCCTCATACCGGCAGCCCCGAGCTGAGCAGCCCCGAGCGCAGGACAAGCGCCATCCGCAGGACGCTCTCGCGGAAGTCCCCGACCCGCTCGACGAACTCTTCCTCGGCCCAGTCGACGGTCGGCAGCGAGGTGAGGATCCCGTACACCGCGTGAAGCTGCGCGAACGTCAGCTCCACCGGTCCCGGCACCACATCGCCGTAACGCGCGTCCAGTTGGAGCGGCTCCGCGAGTATGACGTCCTCGGAGCCGGTGACGATTGCCCGGACGACGGCGGACTCCTCCTCGTACGAGAAGACGATGACCGCCCGGCGCAACAGATGGAACTGACGGTCGTCCACCATCAGGACGTACTGTCCGTTCTCCCGGCCGCGCCGGATCTCGACCTCGTTGATCATCAGTTGCGCTTCGCTCCCTCGGTGTAGAGCTCGTCGAATTTTTCTTGGGTCATTTTGTAGCCGTGGATCATCGTGCCGTTCTTGATGATCACAACGCCCCTCTTTTCATCGTAGAGAGCGTCCCCCTGAGAATTGGGGTTGTCGGGGTCCGGCGGCCGGGAGTCGTGATGGGTGAATTCCTTCTTCCGGAACTGCGCGAAGTACTCGGCCATCTTCGTCGGATCGCCGTTCGTGCCCGGAATGATGTGGTCATCGGCGTTCTTGAGCCGCTTCGCGGTCTTCTCGGGGGTCTCGCCCTCCACCGGCCGGTCCTTGGACTTGATGCGCTGGACGTTGTAGTCCACGCCATCCGCGACCTCGATGCCGTAGCGGTCGTCGATTTCCCCGTGCTTCTTCTGCGTGATGCCGTACTTCGGATCCGGGTCGTAATCCGGGTTGTCGCACGGGTCATTGTTGTGGACGAGGGCTTCCCGGGCGCCGACACCCACGTAATACGTGTGGATGCCCTCGACGGACAGGTCGTACGTCGTCTGCTGACGCGTGTAGCGGTCGACATCCAGGACCTGGAGCGCCCCACCGGCAGACGTACGGAACGTCGCGCCCGGCCGGATGTCCCCGGCGTCCACCCAGAGCCGCTGGTCGCTCAGCCAGAACGGGTGGGTGTCGGTGGCCGTAAGGGCCGCGGTGCCCGAGCCGGAGCGGACCGTCAGCCGGGTGAAGTCCTTGTCGTCGTGGGTGGTGATGGTACGGACGACGCGACGGGCGGTGGTCAGGCCGCTGGACGGCTCGGTGACGGTGACCCATTGGCCGGTCCGTACGGTCTCGATCGGGATGCGGCTGCCGTCGGCGAGCAGCACCGGAGTACCCGGCAGGAAGCTGTGGTTGACGGGGCAGTTCTCGGGTTTGTCGCCCGGCTTCTCGTCGGGTTTCTTCGGTTTCTCGGCGTCGAGTTTCCGCTTCGCTTCGTCAAGTCTGTCCTGGGCCTCGCCGACGCGTTTGCGGTTGCTGATCAGGTCCTTGAGACCGTCGTAGAGGTCACCGCCGTGCTTCTTGAGCTTCTTGACCAGCTCGACGGCCTTCTTCCACTTCCATGGAGCGCCGTACTTCTTCGCCAGCTTGCCCACGGCCCCGCCGACAACGCTGAGCAGCACGTTGATCAGCGTCTCGGTGCAGGCGCCCATGTCGCCCTTGGTGATGCAGTCCAGGGCGTCCGTGATGCCGAGTTCATCGGCAAGGATCTTGGCGAGCTCCTTCGCCGCTTCCTTCGCCTTGTCGCCGTTGCTCTTCTCGGCCGCCTGGGCGTCCTGAAGCTCCTTCAGCGCGGCCTCGTAGTCCAACTCGGCCTGGGTCTTCTCACCGCTGTCGTTGCCGGTGTCGGAAGCGGGATCCTCCGCCGCGGGATCCTCCGCCGCAGGGTCGTCCACGGCGGGGTCGTCCACGGCGGGCTGACCGGGCGGGACTTGCTCGCCGCCCTGATCGTCCTGGTCACCTTCCGCGACGGTGTCGCTGCCACCACCGCAGTCGCCACCACCGGTGATCTTGCAGACCTGCGTACTGATCCCGTCAGCGAGCGCCGGCCCCACGCCCGTACCCACCAAAGCGCCCACGATCGCCGCCACGACGACGACCAGACCCACGTACTCGATGGCCCCCTGGCCCCGCTGCGACCGGCGTAACGCACCCAGCAATCGCACCCCCGTGCGCGGCAGAGCCGCCCTGCGCAACTTGTGCCGCAAACGATGCACGACCCACTCCCCCAGTACGTCAGCCTCTGCTCATACAGGACTACGGGAGTGGGCCGCGCGGTTCCGCGGGAACGTCACGCGTCGCTCGGGGTGCGCCCGTAGTACGGCCTGACGGTCCGTCCGAGCTTCCGCTGGATCGACCGCAGCGTCTGGATCGTCGTCTCGTCACTGAGTCCGGTGGTGGTCGACCATTCGTAGCCCGTGCCCGCCAGGTCGCTGATGAAGACGATCTCGACGGCCAGCAGGATCCGCGCCCAGTCGACCGGGGCGAGGGGCACGTCGTCCGCCAGTGCGCGGCGCAGCCGGGGACACTGGCCGAACAGGTCACGCGCGCTCTCGAAGCCCATGCCGACGGCGAGTTGATCGCCGCACCGGGCGGGACCGCCCCACTCCAGGAGCGCCCGCCGCAGCAGCGCCGTCTCGTCCTCGGCGAGCAGCGCGCTCGCCGCCACTTCGTCTCCCGCCATCAGTTCAGCTCCGCCCAGTAGTCGTCCAGTGATGCCGGGTCCCGGCGGAAGATCGTTCCGCCGTCCGGGTGCATCGGATCATGAATCACGATGGTCGTGCCGTCCTTGCCGAGATACGCCTTCCGACCGCTGCCCAGGGGCTTGGTCCGCGACGGATTCGTCATGACGTCGGTGGCGAGGTCGCCCAGCTCCTTCGGCGATACGCCGGGGAAGTCCGTCGCGTGCTTGTCGCCCGCGTGCCCGTTGGCGATGTCGCCGGCGTCTTCGAGTCGCTCCTCATCGGTGCACCAGTCGTTGTTGTGCACCAGGACCGGTGTGTCGCCTGTGACGACATAGTACGTGGCGATGCCGTTGATGGTGAGGTCGTGCGTGGTCTGCCGCTTGGTGTAGCGGTCGACGTCGGTGACGCGCACAGACGTGCCGGCGGGGGTACGGAGGCCGTCCCCGGCCTTGATGTCACCCGCGTCCGCCCAGCGCTGACGGTCCGCCAGCCAGAACGGATGCGTGTCGGTCGCCGTCAGCACCTCGGCACCCGAGTCCGTGAGGACCGTCAGGCGCGTGAAGTCCTTGTCGTCGTGGGTGGTGATCGTCCGCTCGATCGCGCGGGCCTCACTCCGGCCGCTCTTCGGGTCGGTCGCGACGACCCGCATCCCGGCACTGAGCTTGTCGATCGCCATCCGGCTGCCGTCGGCCAGCAGCACCGGCGTACCCGGCAGGAAGCTGTGTTTGACGGCGCAGGTCTCCGGTTTGTCGTCCGGTTTGTCGTCGGGCTTCTCGTCGGGCTTCTTCGGCTTCTCGGCGTCGAGTTTCCGCTTCGCGTCGTCAAGTCTGTCCTGGGCTTGATCGACGCGCTTGCGGTTCTTGATCAGGCCCTTGAGACCGTCGTACAGGTCACCGCCGTGCTTCTTGAGCTTCTTGACCAGCTCGACGGCCTTCTTCCACTTCCATGGAGCGCCGTACTTCGCGGCCAACTTGCCCACGGCCCCGCCCACGACACTCGTCAGCACGTTGATCAGCGTCTCGGTGCAGGCGCCCATGTCGCCCTTGGTGATGCAGTCCAGGGCGTCCGTGATGCCGAGTTCATCGGCAAGGATCTTGGCGAGCTCCTTCGCCGCTTCCTTCGCCTTGTCGCTGTCACTCTTCTCGGCCGCCTGGGCGTCCTGAAGCTCCTTCAGCGCGGCCTCGTAGTCCAGCTCCGCCTGCGACTTCTCACCACTGTCGTTGCCGGTGTCGGAAGCGGGATCCTCCGCCGCGGGCTCACCGGGCGGGACTTCCTCACCGCCCTGATCGTCCTGATCGCCTTCAGCGACGCTGTCGCTGCCACCACCGCAGTCGCCACCACCGGTGATCTTGCAGACCTGCGTACTGATCCCGTCAGCGAGCGCCGGCCCCACGCCCGTACCCACCAAAGCGCCCACGATCGCCGCGACCACGACGATCAGGCCGACATATTCGATGGCCCCCTGGCCCCGCTGTGACCTGCGCAGAGCGCCCATCAACCGGACGTCGGTACGCGGCAGAACCCGCCGCACCCGACGACGGATCTGACGAACCCGACGTACTACCCCCGATGGCAACATACCCGCGACGCTACGACGCCGAATCGGGCCGGGTCATGGGCCCCAGGGCCCAACAGAGGGCTCAAAGCAGGGTGCCTCGCGTCCCCGGGAACGCGAGAGGGCAGGTCCGCCACCACCCTGGCCGGGGATGGATGCGGCCTGCCCTGTACTCACTCACTCAACGAGTCGGTCGGATCATCCCTCGCCGCTGAGGATCTCGGTGACCGTGTCCGAC
Organism: Streptomyces sp. NBC_01508; assembly: GCF_045040315.1. Lineage (NCBI taxonomy): Bacteria > Bacillati > Actinomycetota > Actinomycetes > Kitasatosporales > Streptomycetaceae > Streptomyces > Streptomyces sp. NBC_01508. The sequence continues at coordinate 2,845,592 of NZ_CP109419.1, forward strand.
AGACCGGTGCCGATGTCCTCCGCGACACCCGAGCCCACGATCGCGGCGATGATCAGCGCCACCAGGACAATGACACCCACGTACTCGACCGCGCCCTGACCCTTGTCGCCGCGACGCTTCATCGCGGTGACAGCGGTGTTCGCCCACGTACCGACGTAGAGCCTGGCGTTGGTGGCGGCCTTCAGCGTGACGTTCGACATGAGAATCCCCTTCGGTGCCGGCCGGCCGGACACCGGCCGACTCGTACGAATCCTTGGTGCCGCCCACGCTTCCGGCTTCCTCCCGGCCGGACTCGCTGGCGACATGAGAAACATACGACGCCCCAACACCCCACGACATGGGCCCCAAGACCCAACCCCGGGCCCAAACAACGGACTGGGCCCCACCCCGGGACGGTGCCTGTGTGCCGACGCGACACAGCGCTGCCCCGGTCGTCCGAGCGGTGGACGGCCGGGGCAGCGCTGCGTCGTGCGAGGCGATCAGTTCTGGGAGCTGTCGGCCTCACCGCGCGGGAAGGAGACCTCCACGCGACGGTTCTTCTTGCGGCCCTCTTCATCGCTGTTGTCCGCGATCGGGAACTGCTCGCCGTAGCCCCGGATCTCGTACGTGATGCCGGCGGCGGCCAGCTCCTTCTCCAGGACTCCGTGCACGGCTTCGGCGCGCTGCTTGGAGAGCACGTCGCCATGGGCGGCCGAGCCCAGGTTGTCCGTGAAGCCGAAGACGCGGACCTTCTTGGCGCCCTGCTTCTCGATCTCCGCGGCGACGGCGGCGATCCGCGAGTTCGCCGCGCCGGAGAGCTTGGCGCTGTCCTTGCCGAAGAGAACCTCGGCCTGGAGCGCGAACTTCACACTCTCGCTGGTGTCTTCGCGGCGCTCTTCGCCACCCTCGGACTCGACGACCGAAATGATGGGCAACACCTTCGCCGGAGCCAGAGTCGCGCCGTCACGGAGCTTGAGACCGGGGCTATTGGCATCGACCTCGGGCGGCGGAAGAGTCGACTCGGTGCCCGGTGGGGTACTGGGCGTCTCGTCAGCCGAAGCACTGGAAGCCATGGTCAACTGCACACTGGTGAACAGAACAGCCGCGGCGACGGCTGTCGCTGCCGGTCGTACGCGAGACCTGCCCGTGCGCGGCGTCATGGCCCGCATCAGGAGATCTCAATCGTCGCGGTGGGCATCGTGGGCATCTGGAGGTCGACCTGTGTCGTCCCGTCCGTCGGGGCGGGGAATTGGGCGAAGAACGTCTCGCTGGCACCGCTCTCTACGCGGCTGATACCGGTACTCGTCAGCGGATGGCCATCGGTGTCCCGCAGCACGTAGTAGCGCTTCTTCTCCGCCTTGTCGATCAAGGTGAAGCCCGCCAGCGAACGGCCTGTCCGCTGGACCTTGCTTTCCTTGCCGTTCCACTCGATGGGAACGCCCTGATTCTTGTCCGCGGTGTTCTTGATCGTGCCCGTGACGGTGAGGAATCCACCTTCGTCACGCGCGGCGGTGTGGATGACGACCTGGAATCCATCGCTGCCGTTGACGGTCGCCAGCGTCTGGCTGGTGTCCGGCACCGTGTTCCCGCCGTCGTCCTGCGACTTGTCGGCGGCCGGCGCGGAGGACGAGGACTTGCCCGCTTCGTCGCTCCCGCCGTCGTCTCCGCCGCCGCACGCCGTCAGGGACACGGTCAGCGCCACGGCCGCGAGGGCGCTTCCCGCAGCCCTCCGGGCCTTCGTTCCATGCCGCATATTCATCAGTGATTGTTCCTTTGCGTTCACTCGCGGTCAGTCCTCGGCCAGTCGGACGGAGAACAGGACAGACATGTCAGGCAGCACGAAATCCACCGGGTCGATACTCAGACCCGGTTTGCCATCGCAGAAGAGTTTGCCCAGGGAAACGGGCTCCTCCTCATCCTCGCCGGGCTCACCAGGTTCTTCGGGCTCCTCTTCGGGCACGCCGTCTTCTTCCGCCGGCTCGAAGGTGCATCGAGGCACGACGACCGCCGTGGCGTGCGCCTCGGCCTTCTTGTCCTCGGTGCCCGGCAGGACGCTGTCCCCCATCGGCTCCTTGGTGACGACGTCGACCCTGAAGGCCCACCTGCCGTCACCCGTCACTGTGCAGCCGCCCGAGAGCTTGCTGGTGTCCAGGTTCGCCTCGTTCTTGTCGGCGAACCGACCGGCTGCCGCACAGCCGTTGAAGGTCCCGAGGGGACGGCCGTTGAAGATGTCGTCCAGGTAGCCGGGCTCGAAGAGGTTGCCAAGGAGGTTTTCTCGGAACTGGTCCCGGGATTCCTGGGCCGCCGCGAGTGCTGCCGCGTCCGCCGCGGACTGGGCGCCGTTACGTGTGGCGCCCGCCTGACCGACCGCGAAGAACGCGAGCGCGAGAAAGAGCAGGCCGGCCACCATCGCTGTATAGATGGGAGCGGCCTGCCCTGACTCGCAACGAGTGCGGATCACCCCTCGCCGCTGAGGATCTCGGTGACCGTGTCCGACAGACCGGTGCCGATGTCCTCCGCGACACCCGAGCCCACGATCGCGGCGATGATCAGCGCCACCAGGACGATGACGCCCACGTACTCGACCGCGCCCTGACCCCTGTCGCTGCGACGCTTCATCGCCGTGACCGCTGTGTTCGCCCACGTACCGACGTAGAGCTTCACGTTGGTGGCGGCCTTCAGCGTGACGTTCGACATGAGAATCCCCTTCGGTGCCGGCCGGCCGAATATCGGCCGACTCGTACGAATCCTTGGTGCCGCCCACGCTTCCGGCTTCCTCCCGGCCGGACTCGCTGGCGACATGAGAAACATACGACGCCCCAACACCCCACGACATAGGTCCCAAGGCCCAACTCCGGGCCCAATCAACGGATTGGGCCCGAATCCCCCTGCGACGACCGGCACGGCCCGCACGGCCCTCAGCACGCTCAGCCACGACCGGCCGACCCCCCTCGTGCCCCGTGCCAGAAGGCGATTGCCTCGCCCCGGCTTCCCGCGTTCAGTTTGGCGAAGATGCGGTTGATGTGGTTCTTGACGGTCTTCTGGCTGATGAAGCAGGCGGAGGCGATCTGCTGATTGGTCATTCCTGACGCGATCAGGTCCATGATCTCCACCTCCCGCTGGCTCAGCTCCGAGTAAAGGCCCTCCGGTGACCCGGTCGGCCCGGCTGCGCCGGGCATCCCCGGCATCGCCTGTCCTTGAGGAGAATGTGCCACATTCGCTTGCGAAAGCGAAGGCCCTGGAGCAAATTGTTGCCGGTTCAACTCTCGATCTCCGGGTGTTACTTGACGGTTTGTCGGAGAAACGTACGGCGGATGCCCATGACCGGCGTGTGCGTTCGCAGATGAATGACCCGGCTGCGCGGGCTGGTAGCCGGGGCCGGTGAACGCCGTGCCGAGTCCCTCGGGAAGCGCTCCGGCGCCCGGGTCCGCGCCACCGCCGCCGCGCACACTCGCCAGCAGCGCGCTGGACGCGGAGTGTGTGAAGTGTGCCCGGCCCTGCTTGATGTCCCTTACGGCGGCGACCAGTTGGTCGGCCGTGAACTCGCCGTGGACGAGATAGCCGCCCGCGCCCAGCCGCAGCGCCTCATGGACGATCTCGCTCTCCCGGCTGTACGTCATCATGAGCACCGGTGCGAGCCGCACCAGGTGCGGCAGGGCGGAGATCCCGTCGACACCCGGCATCCGGACGTCCAACAGGACGACGTCCGGACGGTGTTGAACGGTCTGTTCGTATGCCTGGCGGCCGTCGGCCGCCTCCGCGGCGACCTCGATGTCGTCGCGGCCCGACAGCAGGACGGTCAGACCCGCCCGTACGACCGGATTGTCGTCGGCGATCACGACACGCAGCGCGGGCGCCGTGGGCATCGACGCCGGAAGGGCGGGGAACCCTCCGGATGCCGCCGGCGGTGCTGACGAGGGGACTCCTGCGGTGTGCTCCGAGCTGAGCGGTGTGGCGTGCGAGGACGAGTGCTGCGATACGTGCGACTGCTGCGTCCAGTGCTGCCCGGAACTCCGTGAGACGTCGTCCGGCATGGCTGCGGCCTCCTCTCCATGGTGGGAACGGTGGGTTGGTACGGGTGGTGCGGGTGGTGCGAGGTGCGAGGTGCGAGGTGCGAGGTGCGAGGTGCGAGCGGATCAGTTGAGCAGTGGTGCGGGTTGCTGCGGCTGTCCGTTCCGGGGCAGGCCCAGAGCGTTGAGCGGGAGTTCCAGCCGTACTTCCGTGCCCTTCGCCGCCCGGCCTCTGCCGATGCGGATCCGGGCCCCGATGGACGCCGCGCGTTCCACCATGCCGACGAGGCCGAAGTGGCCCGCCCGCCTGAGGTCTTCGAGCGAGGTGCCCTCGGGCAGGCCCTGCCCGTCGTCGTACACGCTGATGCGCAGCACGTCGCGTACCACGCCCGCCGATACGTCGACGTACGTCGGGTGCGCGTGCCGCTTGGCGTTCTCCATGGCCTCGGTGGCGATGGTCAGCGCGTGTCTGGCCACGGCGTGCGGGATGGGCGGCATCACCGTCGCGCCGAGCCGGCGGAAGGACGCCGGAACACCGTGGCGCCGGGTGAAGTCCTCGGCTCGCGCCCGGAGTTCGGCGACGACGTCGACGCCGCCGTCCAGGCCGGACTCCCGGCGCAGGTCGGAGAGGAGTTCGCGGGACTCGGCGGCTGCGCGGCGGGCCGAGCGGGCGACGAGTTCCGCCTGGTGCTTGACCGTGAGCGGGTCCATGCGGTCGGCGGTGCTGGCGAGCCCGTCGGCGGCCATGGCCAGACCGTGCAGGGTCTTGGCCACCGAGTCGTGCATCTCGCGGGCGAGCCGGGCCCGTTCCTCCTCGACCGCGCCGGTGACGGCGAGCCGGGCGCGGGCCTCGGTGAGCGCCTGGCTGGCGGTGCCGAAGCCGAGCATCAGATTGCGCAGCGTGCTGCCGATCGCCCCCGCGATGACGCACAGGCCGGGCAGCAGAAGCGCGTTGAAGGCCACCTCCACCTCGGCGTTGACGGCGTAGGCGCCGGCCACGATCAGGGACTGGAGCACCGCGAAGAGGGTGGCGCCGCGCCAGCCGTAGACCAGTCCGGCGAGCAGCGGCGTACAGATGGTGACGTACGCGAGGGTGGAGTCCGGTGAGGCGGTGACCAGCAGCAGCGCGCCGAACAGCATGTCTATGGCGAGCAGCGAGGGGTGGCGCAGCAGGATCGGCCCGAACCGTTCCCAGTCCCGGAGCAGGACGTACGACACCATGAAGGTCACGAGCACGGAGGAGCCGACGAGCCAGGTGGCGAGTCCCGCCGCGGTGCGGTCGAGGGCGAACGGCGCGGCCAGGACGATCATCGCCATCCGGAAGCCGAACGTCTGACGGCACAGCGCCTGGAGGGCGTTGACCTGGATCGGCAGCGACGGGATGTGGTTCGGCGTGGTCGCCGAACTCGGGATCTCGCTGCGGATTCCACCGGTCAGAGTCGTGGTCCGTGGGGCCATGGAGGTCACCTCCCGCTCGGGTGTGTGTCGGTGTCTCGGTGTCTCGGTCTCTCGGTGTGGGTCCGGTGTCCGGCGCACGCGCCGCCTCAGCCTCCGGAGAGGATCTCCGCGAAGTCCACGCCGGAACCGTAGTAGAAGCTGAGGACGATCAGGATCATGGTGGCCGGAAGCATCACCATGGTCACGACGAGCGTGGTCTTCGGGACGGCCTGTGCCGCGCTCCGCCGGGCGTTCTGGGCGTCCGTGCGGCGCATGTCGTTGGCGATCTGGATCAGGGTGTCGACGATGGGCGCGCCCAGCTCCTCGCCCTGCTGGAGCGCGGTGACGAACATCGACACCTGGTCGGAGGCGTTGCGCTTGCGCAGTTGGTCGAACGCCTCGCGGCGGCCCACGCCCATGTCCATCTGGCGCAGGGTGATGCGCAGTTCGTCCGACCACGGACCCTTGTACTTCTCCGCGACCCGCTCCAGGGCCTGGCGGAATCCGAGGCCCGCCGAGACCACGACCGCCAGGACGTCGAGGAAGTCCGGCAGGGTGCGCTCGATGTCCGCGCGGCGGCGGCGGATGGCGCTGCGGATGATGACGTCGGTCCAGACCATGCCGTAGGCGAAGGCGACGACCGCGATGACCGTCTGGCCGCGTACGACCAGGGAGAGCGCGGCCATCGTGCCGAGTGCGCCGTAGACGGCCCGGCGGGCGGCGTACCGGTCCACCGTCATACCGCCGGGGTTGCCCGCCATGTCGAGTCGGCGGCGCAGCGCGTCGACGCGCTTGGGGCCCATCATCCGCAGTACGGACGGGGCGTAGCGCATGCCCATACGGTCGATGCCGGAGCCCACCGCGGTGGTGCGGCTGGCGCCGATCTCCAGGGCCACGGCCAGGTCGCCGGGGAGCTTGGCGTCGGCGCGGTAGAGCCGGATGCCGTGGAAGACGCCGTAGACGGCGAGCCCCATGAGGGCCGAGAGCAGTAGTTCCATGACGTGTGTGCCCTCCTTTCTCAGACCTGGATGCGGGACATGCGGCGGATGAAGAAGAAGCCGACGGCGTAGAGGCCGAAGGCGAGGACGGTGCCGAACTGCCCGAGAGCCGAACCGGTCATCTTGTCGAGGGCACCGGGGGTCGTGGCGTTGATCATCAGCAGGAAGCCGAGGCCGAGCATCGGCACGGCGAGCGCGGTGACCTGGATCTGGGAGAGCATCGTCTTGACCTCTCGCCGGGTCTCCTTGCGCTCCTCCAGCGTCTCGGTGAGGTTGCGCAGCGAGCTGACGACCTGGCCGCCGGCGCGGCTGGAGAGGATCAACGTGGTGACGAGGACGACGAGTTCACGGGAGGGCAGCCGTTCGGCGAGTTCGCCGAGCGCGTCGTCCAGGGAGTGGCCCACGGCCAGTTGGTCGGCGACCTTGCGCAGTTCCTCGCCGGCCGGGTTGTCGAGTTCTTCGGCCGCCATGACCAGGGCCGTACGCATCGCGAGGCCCGCCTGGGTGGCGTTGGCCAGCACGCGCGTCAGCTCGGGCAGCTGGTTGATGAAGGCCTCGGTCCGTTTGACCCGCTGCCAGTTCAGGAACGCGTTGCCGCCCCATACGCCGACGAGCGCCGCCAGCACACCGAAGAACGGCGCGAAGACGGCACCGACGACGAAGTAGAGGGCGAGCAGACCCGCGACCACGTAGACGGCGTATTCGCCCGCCGTCAGATCGAGGCCGGTCACAGCGATCTTGCGCTCGACGCGCTTGCCGATGCCGGTCCTGCGCAGCCGCCGGTCGATGCCGGTGAACCGCTGTCGCCGGCCGCCGATCGCCGCCATCTGGCCCGTCTGGGACATCCGGTCGACGAGCACCTGCCGTTGGGCCTTGCCCGCCGAGTAGACGTGCACGCCGATGACGCCGAGCACACACGTGAGCAGTGTGATGCCTATCGTCAGGAGCGGAAGATTATCCATGTCGTGCGGGGACCTTCTGGGTGAGCGGCGGGCAGGGACGGTGGCGGGGCGCCGGTGGCCGGCGATCCCGCGGTCAGGCGGCCGACTTACGGAGCGCGAGCTGCTCCTCGGACTCGGCGACGCCGAAGGCGGGCGGAATGGGTTCGCTGCGCATGTAGAGGCGCTCCGCGATGCGGCGGGGCAGCGGGTAGTACTCGAAGTGGCCATGGATCCGGCCGTCGGCGGCCATGGGCTGGGCGAGGTAGCGGCAGACCGAGACGATCCGGTACTCCTCACGGCCGTGCGAGTCGACGATCGCGATCTCGGTGATGCGGCGGGATCCGTCGGAGTGCCTGGTCAGCTGCACGATGACGTCGACGGCGCTGTTGATCTGGTCCTTGATCGCCACGAAGGGGATCTCGACCTCCGACATGGAGGCCAGGGTCTGGAGTCGCATCAGCGCGTCCTCGGCGCTGTTGGCGTGGACGGTCGCGAGCGAGCCGTCGTGGCCGGTGGACATCGCCTGGAGCATGTCGAGCGTCTCACCGCCACGGACCTCACCGACGATGATGCGGTCGGGGCGCATACGCAGGGAGTTGCGGACGAGGTCACGGATGGTGACCTGGCCCTTGCCCTCCACGTTGGCGGGGCGGGTCTCCAGCGTGATCACGTGCTGCTGCTGGAGCTGGAGTTCGGCGGAGTCCTCGATGGTGACGATGCGCTCGCCGTCCGGGATGAGGCCGGACAGGGCGTTGAGGAGGGTCGTCTTGCCGGTACCGGTGGCCCCGGAGACGATCACGTTGAACTTCGCGCGCACCAGCCCGGACAGCAGGATCATCATCTGGTCGTCCAGCGAGCCGAGGGCGATCATCTCCTGGAGGGTGAAGGCGCGGGGGAAGCGGCGGATCGTGAGGATGGGGCCGCTCAGGGAGAGCGGCGGGATGATGACGTTGACGCGCTCGCCGGACGGCAGTCGCGCGTCCACCATCGGATTCGCCTCGTCCACGCGGCGGTTGACGGTGGAGACGATGCGCTCGATGGTCTGCATGAGCTGTTCGTTGGAGGTGAACCGCATCGGCAGCATCTCCAGCCGGCCGCTGCGCTCCACGAAGACCTGCTCGTGGCCGTTCACCATGATCTCGCTGATGGAGGCGTCTTCGAGCAGGGGTTCCAGGATGCCGAGGCCGAGGGCTTCGTCGACGACGCGGCGGATGAGCTGGGAGCGCTCGCCGGAGGAGAGCACGGGGCCCTCGCGGCTGATGATGTGACCGAGGACCCGTTCGAGCCTCGCCCGGCGCTCGGCCGCGGCCAGGGCGGACATCTCCGCGAGGTCGATCTCCTCAAGGAGTTTGCCCCGGTACACGCCGACGAGCAGGCTCTCCTCGCTCAGCCCGTTCGTCGGCTCGGGGCTGTTGATGCGCGCCCTCAGGCTCATGTCCTCAACTCCCTGGTCGTGCTGGTGTGGTGCTCGGGTGGTGCGGGTGCGCTGCCTCGGTCAGTCGCGGGGCATCGTGGCGCTCCTCTTGGCTTCGGGGAAGTCGAAGAGCGGCACGATCGACGGGACGGGGACCTCGGCGGTGACCGTGATCTCGTCGCCGAAGTACTTCGCCGGCCCGATGTCCGCGTTCTCGCCCAGCCAGTCGCTCATGGAGGATCTGCCGACCTCGGCGTAACCGGGGTCTTGCTGAGAGGCGGCGCGGGCGGCGGCGCGGGACGCCGTGCCGGCCTGCTGGACGGCGTACGCGGCGATGCCGAGCTGTATGGCGGCGAGGCCGACGAGGAGCAGCAGGGTGATGAGGCCGGCGAACTCGATGGCCGCCTGGCCCTTGTCCTCGGCCGTGGTCCTGACCGTGGCCCTGGTCCTGGTCCTGACCGTGGCCCCGGTCCCGGTCCTGGTCGTCAACTGGGCCTCGGTGCGCGGGAATCGCTTCGGCATCGTCAGCTCTCCCTTACGGCGGCCGACCGGCCCGGGACGGTGGTGAACCCCAGATTGAGCGAACCGGGGAAGAGGAACGGGATTTCGAGGTCGACCTCCGCCTTCACGAGATCGCCGTCCGTCCGGCAGACGATGGTGGAGTCCCAGGCGTCCGGCAGGTCCTTCTCGCCGGCCTCCCGGCACGCCTGGGTACGCGTCACCGAGTCGGCCACGGTCCCGGCCCGTACGGCTTCGTCGGCCGCGTTGCCCGCGAGGGAGAAGGTGTAGCCGACCAGTGCGGCCTGCCACAGCAGCACGGCGGTGGCCAGGATGATCGGCACCATCCCGGTGAACTCGATGGCGGCCTGTCCGCGGTCACCGAGTGCGCCGCGAGCCCCGCCCACGTTCCGCGCCCCGTGGCCACCGAGTACCCCGCGCCTGTCTCTCCGTATCTGTGGATTGCTCATGGTTCAACGTGCCCCCTCAGCCTCGTCATCCCTCTGGTCCCCGCAGCCGTCCCGGTCACTTGGATCGTCCGCGTCGCACTCCGACCGAGCCCCGGTCTCCCTTGAACTTCCCCTGTTTCTCCGCGCCTTCGGGAGTCTTCACCAGTCCCAGCTCACCCGCGAGCCCCCAAAGCGCCTGCTTCACCGTCGACTTGGCCTCAAGGTCCTGCATCCGGCCCGCGTCGACCGCCGCGTGCAGCTCCTTGAAGTTCGCCGGGATGACCACCCGCGACACCTTGGTGCTGGTGATCTTCTCGATGAGCGGCGGCTGGATCTCGGTGTTCCGCATGTAGCGGTTCACCACGATCGTCGTCTCCTCCGCCTTGCGGATCTGGAGCCGGTCCCAGAGCTTGACCATCCGTTTGGCCGCCCGGACCGCCACCACGTCCGGCGTGGTCAGCAGCAGGGTGGTGTCGGCCATCTCGATGGCCGCCGCGTTCGCGCTCGTCGTCTGCGTGCCGCAGTCGATGATCACGACCTCGTAGCGGTTACGGAGCGCGCTGACGATCTGGCGTACGGAACGGTCGTTGATCTCCTCCCCCCGCTCCCCCTCCCCCGGCGCGAGCAGCAGCCCGATGCCGGTGTGGTGGGTGAAGACCGCGTCCTGGAGCACGCGGGGCGAGATGTCCTGGATGGTGGCGAGGTCCACGATCGAGCGGCGGAACTGCACGTCCAGGTAGGAGGCGACGTCGCCGGCCTGGAGGTCCATGTCGGCGAGCGCCACCGTCCTGCCCGACGCCTTGGCGGCGAGGGCGAGTTGGACGGCGGCCACCGTCGTACCGACGCCGCCCTTCGCCCCGCTGACCGTGACGACGGTGCCACCGGGACCGGTGAACACGTCCCCGCCGTGGCCGAGATGGCGCCGTACGCCCACGGACCAGGCGGCGGCCGCCTGGACGCGCTGGGCGAGTTCCTCGTACGACAGGGGCAGTCCGACCAGTCCACGCGCGCCCGAGTCCATCGCGGCCGAGTAGAGGCCGGGGCTCGCGTCGGCGGTGACCAGAATGACCCCGACCGCCGGGAAGCGCAGAGCCACCTCCCGGATCAGCTCAAGAGCTGGGACGGGACCGATCCGCTCATGTACCAGAACCACTTCCGGCAGTTCGTCGATCGACTCCGCGGCCAGCCTGGCCAGGGTGTCGATCAGCGAGGTGGAATCACCGACCGGCCCGGCCGGCTCCGCGTCGGGGAGCTGGCTGAGCAGGGTGGTGACTGATCGGGCGGCGTCGGCATCACCGACGACCGGAAGGATTCTGGTCGTCATTCGTCCCTCACTTGTCCCCTTCGAGGGTGTAGGTGCTCTCCCCGGGGCGCAGCGTGGTGGGGCTGTCGTCGGGAAGCAGGGCGAGGCGTACGTGCTGTGCGAAGGACTCGGCGTAGGCGACGCGCTGGGCGTCCTTGGTCTTGAGGGCGAAGGTGATCGGGACGGCCGACTTGGGGCCGGTGTTGCTGCCCCGGTCGTCCTCCTTGGGCTCCAGCGGCGTCAGTGAACCGACGTCGATGACCTTGGCGTTGGGCACGATGATCCGGGACTCCGCCTTGCCGCCCTCGTTCTCGGCGGCGAAGGTGGCGAAGATGTTGACCAGGTCACCCGCGTTGATCTTGCCCGCGACGCCGGTCGCGGCGTCGATCATGATCGCGATCTCCTGCTCGTCGTTGGCGAGCGCGGGCCGCTTGACGATCATGTCGTCCTGGAGCAGCGACCCCTTCTTGAGCTGGGTGACCGCGATCTTTCCGTTGACGAGCGCGAGGTCGGTGACCGCGTTGTCCGACAGCCAGCGCTTGGGCATCTCTATCTTCTCGAACTGCCCCTCCTCCAGCGCCGTGTAGGGAGCGACATCCGCCTTCAGCCGGTACGCGGGCACCTCCGGTCCGACCTTCGAATTCACGTCGCTGATCACCGAGAGCACGCCGGCGAAGGCGCCGAAGGCGCAGAGGACGGAGAGGAGCAGAAGAATGATGCCGCGGCGTTGCCGTGAATTCATGAGCGGGACAACCTCGTTCGGAGACGTGGGACGGGGACTGACGGGGCGGACACGGTGACGAGGAGGAGGTGGGGGCGGGTGGCCGTGCGGTTCCGGCCACCACCTCCGGCCCGTACGGACCGCCTGGCGGGCGGGTTAGGACCCGTGGCGTGTTGGTGTTCCTTGATTCAGGACACCTGAACCGTTGGTTTGGTTCTCTGCCGGGGAGAGCGGAGCCGAGCAGAAACCGCAACGATCACCGATGAGTTCGAGACCGCACCAGGAACAGACCTCTCGCCGTACGGATGAGACCAGCTGGTAGAGAACGGAGATGTCCGGCAGGAACGCCGCGAATTCAATCATCTTGGACGTACCCCACCAGCGGGGGGAATCCGCGAGGAGCGCCATCTCCTGGACACCCTGGACGCGCCAGGCCGGCGCGAGTGTCGCGGTCACCCAGTCCGTCTGCAATTGTCCCTTTCCCACCAGGAGTTGGGTGCCGAACTCGGGGCCGGTCAGCTCGCCGGAACCGATCTTGATCAGCTGGGGATCGGGGTTGGCCAGGACGCCGAACTGGGAGCCCGGCACCCAGGACTTGGCGTGCGACTTGAGGCTGACCGGGACACGGTCGAGCTTGGTGACCGAGTTGAGGACGGCACCCGCGTGGATGTAGTGCGAGAGCAGCCGGGCGGCCGAAGCGACGACCCCCGCGCTGAAGTCGCATATCGACAACTGCCGCAGCTGCCGCACGAGTACGGCGAGACCGAGCGGCGGAAGATCCAGCTTCAGCAGGGCGATGCGGTCGCTCTCCAGTACGGAACGGACGGTGTGCAGCCGCCGCTCGTGCGCCACCGGGATGGAGGCGGGATACACCGCGACGACATAACCGTGCTGCTCCACCAGCACCTGCATGTCCGCGAGCGCAGCCTCCAGGGGCTGGGCATCGGGGGCCTGCAACAGAGCCGCGGTGGGCGTCTGCTGGTCGGTGGGCGGCAGCACCAGGTCATGACTGGTGACAGCTATGGCGGTTGACACCTGAATCCCCGTTCGGCTCGGCCGCCGGAGTTCCGGCGGCCGCGGTTCTCGTCCTGCTGGGTACCGCTGCTCGGTGTTCGGCGGCCCCGGTTCGGGCCGCCCTGCGTGTAGTCCTCCGACTTCAACTGCGACTACTGGTCAGCACTTTATCCACGACTTAGGGCACAGAGAACACCTCACCGATGTCAGTGATACGGCCCGTACATCGTAGGCACCACCAAAATCGGGCGAAGCAGTCAGGCGTTAACCCATGTTTCATTTGAACTCGAAACTAGCCGACGCCAACAGCACCCACCAGACAACTGGTCCTCTTTGGGTCCGGGTTGGGTCCACGGACCCACGCCACCGGGTCCGGACCCTCCGTACGCTCCGAATCCGATTCCGCATACGAAAGAGCTGTGCGGTCACCGAGGGGGACGGTCGGATGAGACGGGAACCGGTACGCGGAGGTCCACGGGGCGACCGCGGCACCTCGGCCACCGAGTACGTGGGCATGGTGGTGGTCGTGGCCGCCGTCGCGGGAGCACTGGTGGGTACCGGTGTGGACGGGACGATCGCCGAACAGCTGAAGTGCCTGGTGACGTTCGGACCGTGCAGCCCCGGCAACGGCAAGGAGAACCAGGCCGCCCCCAAGACCGATGCCGACTACGAGCCGCCGCTCTGCCAGATCTCCTCGATCAGCGACAAGGCAGGCGCCAAGGGCAAGTTGCTGTTCATCGAGTGGGGCGAGGAGTACGGCTTCCAGCAGCAGACCTTCCAGTCCAAGAGCGACGTGAACAAGGACGGCAAGGTCGACGACAAGGACCAGCAGGTGATGATGACCTTCACCGACGCCGCGTCCGTCGCCGCGAAGAAGGACTGGAAGCCGGGCGCGAAGGTCGGCAAGTTCGGCTCGGACAGCGTCGAGCTGGGGGCCGGGATCAAGGTGACCAACGGGGACACCTGGGTCTTCGACAGCGAGGAGGACGCGGCCAAGTTCCGCGAGGACATCGAGGATCTGAAGACGTACGAGCTGACCAACCGGCACGCCAACTCGCGCGGCGGCGGGCTCGGCAACAGCATCGCGTACTTCTTCGACAGCGGTCCGATGTACGAGGAGGAGCAGCTCCGCAAGCGCATCGACAAGAAGCTCGGCGACCGGCACATCAGCTACGGCAAGGTCGGTCTGGAGGCCAGTGCCGCCGGTGGTATGAAGCTGTCGGCGGGTGACGAGAAGAAGCTCGGCGCGACGCTCGGCGGCAGTTTCAAGTTCTCGCCCGAGGTGACCTGGACCGACAACAACTACCGGAACCTCAAGGCGTACACGTACAGCGCCGCCATCGAGTACTCGGGCAAGGCCGGCTACGAGGCCGGGCCCATCAGCGGCGATTCGAGCGCGACCACCACGCAGACCGGCACCATCACGGTCAGCCACGACAAGACGACCGGTGAGCTGCTGCGTATCGACATGACGCGCACCGTCGAGAAGGGCGCCACGAAGGACGGCGTCACGGTCGGCGGCGACAACGGCAAGACGGACAAGGACAAGCGCGGCGGCAGCGGCGGCGTGAGCGGCACCGACAACGAGACGGGTATCGAGGTCGTCACCAACTCCGTCGTCCTCAAGCCGGGCGCCGAGGGTGCGAAGCAGCGCGCGATCGCGCAGGCGTGGCTCGACGGCACCGGCGACAACACGGCGCCGTTCGCGTACATGTTTGACGACCACGCACCGACGAAGCGACCCGGCGCGGACGACCCGTTCGGCCGGCTCCTCTTCGACGAGGGCCTGTCCAGCAAGAACACCTACACCGGCCAGACCGATGCCGCGGAGTACGGGTTCGAGCTGAACCTGGGTCTGAGTTTCGGCTTCTCGGTCTCCACCGAGAAGAAGGAGGAGAACCTCAACGACGCGCAGTTCCTGGGTGCGCCGCAGGGGAACAACCGCAGTTATGTCCCGTACAGCTACTGTGCGAACTGATCCCGGGGACAGGAGCACACACGCCATGAGCGGCAACAACGGCAAGACGAGAGACAGGACGGCCGGCCCCGGCGGACGGGCGGCCTTCGCGACCGCGTCCGCCGCGCTCGCGACGCTCCTGCTCGCGGCGGGGTGCGGCACGCAGGCCAGGAGCGGCACGGTGCCGGAGGGCTGGGGCACGCTCAAGACCCCGGCCGTCACGGTGGCGCGTCCGCCGGCGTTCGAGCCGCAGAGCGCCGCAGAGCGCAGCAAGTACAACGCGGCGGCGGCGACGCTTTCCGACAACAGCGGGACCATCGGCATGATCACCGTGCAGCTCGACTTCACGGACGCCGACTCGGTGGAGGAGGCGGCGATCGGCGCCGAGGCGGGGGTCGCGCTCGGCTCGACGCTCGGGAAGCAGGAGGAGATCAAGGTCTCCGGCCCGGACGGCGAGGAAGAGGCCCGGCGGATCGACTTCGAATTCACCCAGAAGGATTCGGCGGCCGACTCCGGTGCGGGGACTCCGGGCGGGGTGCTCGATCCGAAGGCCGGCACGCGGGTCGCCGGCGTGATCATCGCGGGCCTGGACGCCGGCGACAAGACGTACGCCGTACGTGTCGACGCGGTCAAAGGCAGACTCAGCAAAGGCGACCTGAAGAAAATCATCGACTCGATCACGGTCAATTAGGCGGTCCACCATGGACGTTCCGGGCGGCGATTACCTTTTCCTCGGCGGCATGATTCTGCTTTTCGGCTGGCTGGCAACGCACTACGCGCGTCGCCTTTCGGGCGTGAATCGGGCGCTGCGAAAGGGAATTCGGGCAGAAGGCACTTGTGTGCGGATCGAGCAGGAGCCCTACAACCGCTCCGACGCGCAGCGGCACTTCTTCGCCTTCCGTACGCCGGACGGCCGGCAGCTGGAGTTCGAGGATCTGGCGAGCCGGTCGATACGGGTCGGCGACCCGGTCACGGTGGCGTACGACCCGGCCGCCCCGGAACGCACCGCGACGGTCGCGGGCCGCGGCCACTGGTCGCCGGTGCTCCAGTACGGGGTGCTGGTCGCGGGCTGCGGGCTGGCGGCGGCGGGCTTCACGGCGGTTCTTCTTTTCACGGTGGTCTGAGAGGGCGGGATTCAGGTTCCCGCCCCCGGACCGACAGCACGAGCACTCACGGAGGCGGTTGGCGATGACGAGGTACGGCTACTACCCAGGGGCATCCGCCCCGCGGGACGAGGGTCGCGGGGCGGCGGTGTTCGCGCTCGCACGCGCCTGGGCGGCCGGCATCGTCGTCCTGCTCCTGACGGAGTACCTCCAGACCACGCTGGTCAACGACCACCTGGTCACCTCGGAGAACCTGGAGACCTTCAACGGCAGACTGATGCTGATCCACCTCCCCAACGCGCTCTGCATAGCCCTGGCCACCTGGGCGGCGGGCCGGTGCCACCGCGAGCCGTTCCGCGACACGAAGGTCCAGCACGTGCTGGCGGTCTGCGCGGTCGGGGTGGCCGCGCAGGCGCTGAACATGGTGATGCAGTGGCAGGACCTGGCGGCCGAGGGCATCTTGATGTCGAACGCGGTGCTGGTGGTGGGGGTCGTGGCGGGGTACGCGGCGGAACGGCTCCAGGACGACTAGCCGGTTGGCCGGGGTGGTTGGCCGGGTCCGTCCGGGTGGCCGGTTCGTCCTCGATCGCCGGACGGGCCGCGTGTGCGGCCCGTCCGGCGATTGAGGGCAGCACACTCAACTACCGCCTGAGCGCCCGGTAGTGCTTGAGGAGCGCGGTGATCCGCCCGGGGTCCGCCGCGCCGTTCAGCTCGTCGAGGAGGCGGTCGGGGCAGAGCTCGTACAGCTCCCCCCACCACCGCCGCCCCCGGTTGTCCCACACCCGGTACCCGCCCGGCACTCCTCTGGCCACATACCGCCGCCTGCTCACCCCGGCGCCTCACCCTCCGCCCGCTTCCGACCGTCACTGAGCGAATCCTCCCGCTGCCGGAATCTCCTGTCAGAGGTATTGACAACTCGAATGGTCTGGACCATTTTTACCGCCAAGCGCGGTGGCCACCGTTCCTGACCCGTACCTCCAACCCGACACCCCCAGCGGAGGCATCAAGTGGAACGCGTACCCGACGGCAGACGCAGACCCAGATCCCGATCCGGAGCGCGGCACCCTCTCGGGGGACGGGCGCGGAGCTGGCTGAGTGGGGTGGTGGCCGTCGTGGCCGCCGGGGCCCTGAGTGTGGGCGCGCTGGGCGGCGTCGCCCAGGCCGCCGACATCAATGTCGCCAAGAACGCCGGCTTCGAGTCCGGGCTCACCAACTGGTCCTGCTCCGGCGGGACCGGGGCCGCCGTCGGGTCTCCCGTACGGAGCGGTACCGGCGCGCTGAAGGGCACGCCCGCCGGGCAGGACAACGCCAGGTGCTCGCAGTCCGTGGCCGTGCAGCCCAACTCGACCTACACGCTGAGCGCGTGGGTGCAGGGCGGGTACGCGTACCTGGGGGCCAGCGGCACCGGGACCACCGACGTGTCGACCTGGACACCGGGTGAGACCGGCTGGAAGCAGCTCACCACGACCTTCAGGACCGGCGCGTCGACGCGTGCGGTGACCGTGTACACGCACGGCTGGTACGGGCAGAGCGCGTACGTCGTGGACGACGTGTCCGTCTTCGGACCGGACGGCGGCGGGGGCGGCGACCCCGACCCGCAGGCGCCCGGCACTCCCGCCGGGCTCGCGGCCGGGGCCGTGACCGCCTCCTCGGTGGCGCTGAGCTGGAACGCGGTGACCGGCGCGACCGGTTACAACATCTACCGGGACGGTACGAAGGTCCAGACGGCGACCGGGACTTCGGCGACCGTGACCGGGCTGGCGGCCGCCACCTCGTACCAGTTCCAGGTCTCGGCGACCAACGCGGTCGGCGAGTCCGCGAAGTCCACGGCCGTCAGCGGCCGGACCTCACCGGGCGGCGGCGACCCGGGCGGCCCCGGCGTCCCCAAGCACGCGCTGACCGGGTACTGGCAGAACTTCAACAACGGCGCCACCGTCCAGAAACTCCGGGACGTACAGGCGCAGTTCGACATCATCGCCGTGGCATTCGCCGACTCGACGACCACGCCCGGCCAGATCGTCTTCAACCTCGCCCCGGCCCTCGGCTACTCGTCGGTCGCCGAGTTCAAGTCCGACATCGCCGCGAAGAAGGCCGCCGGCAAATCCGTGATCATCTCGGTGGGCGGCGAGTTGGGCAACGTCACGATCAACAGTGACGCCACGGCGACGGCGTTCGCCGACAGCACCTACGCCCTGATGCGGGAGTACGGCTTCAACGGCGTCGACATCGACCTCGAACACGGCATCAACTCCACCTATATGACCAAGGCGTTGCGGCAGCTCTCGGCCAAGGCCGGCCCCGGGCTCGTCCTGACCATGGCGCCGCAGACCATCGACATGCAGTCGACCGGCACGGAGTACTTCAAGACGGCGCTGGCCGTGAAGGACATCCTGACCGTCGTCAACACGCAGTACTACAACAGCGGTTCGATGCTGGGCTGCAACGGACAGGTCTACTCACAGGGCTCCGTCGACTTCCTCACCGCCCTCGCCTGCATCCAGCTCGAAGGCGGCCTCGACCCCTCCCAGGTCGGCCTCGGAGTCCCGGCCTCCACCCGTGGCGCGGGCAGCGGATACGTCTCCCCGACCATCGTCAACAACGCGCTGGACTGCCTGACGCGCGGCACCAGCTGCGGCAACTTCAAACCGGCCAAGACCTACCCGGGCCTGCGCGGCGCGATGACCTGGTCCACCAACTGGGACGCCACGGCCGGCAACGCCTGGTCGAACACGGTCGGCCCGCACGTCCACGCCCTGCCGTAGGCATGGCGTAACGAACCCCACGATCCCCCACACAGAGACCAGCAGCGCCGCCGCTCCCCCGGCGGCGCTGCTGCGGGATCCGGGCCGGAGACGGCCCATCACGTCCGGACCCTTGACAAGGCCAATGGTCTGGACCAGTTTGTACATCCAAACGGTGGCCACCGTTCCGTACGCTCCCCCACATCTCCCCCCACATCTCCCCCCACGGAGGCCATGCAGTGCACAGGAATGCGCGACCCCGCACCCCCCGCACGCTCCAAGTCCTCGCCGTAGCAGGCGCTCTCGCCGTCGCCGGACTGGCCGTACCCACGGCCAACGCCGCGAACGAGCCCGCGCCGGCCGCCGCCGCCCCCGCCGCCGTACCGGCCCACGCCGTGACCGGGTACTGGCAGAACTTCAACAACGGCGCCACCGTCCAGACGCTGGCCCAGGTCCAGGACGACTACGACATCATCGCCGTCGCCTTCGCGGACGCGACCGGCACACCGGGACAGGTCGACTTCACCCTCGACTCGGCCGGTCTCGGCGGCTACACCGACGCCCAGTTCAAGGCCGACGTCGCCGCCAAGCAGGCCGCGGGCAAGTCGGTCGTCATCTCCATCGGCGGCGAGAAGGGCACCGTCTCGGTCAACGACGCCGCGTCGGCGAACGCCTTCGCCACGTCCGTGTCCGCGCTGATGACCGAGTACGGCTTCGACGGCGTCGACATCGACCTGGAGAACGGCCTCAACTCCACTTATATGACTCAGGCGTTGAAGTCGATCGCCGGTCAGGCGGGACCCGGCTTCGTCCTGACGATGGCGCCGCAGACCATCGACATGCAGTCGACGTCCAACGAGTACTTCAAGACGGCGCTGGCCGTGAAGGACATCCTGACCGTCGTCAACACGCAGTACTACAACAGCGGTTCGATGCTCGGCTGCGACGGACAGGTCTACTCACAGGGCACGGTCGACTTCCTCACCGCCCTCGCCTGCATCCAGCTCGAAGGCGGCCTCGACCCCTCCCAGGTCGGCCTCGGCCTGCCGGCCTCGCCCAGGGCGGCGGGTGGCGGCTACACCGACCCCGGTGTCGTCAACAACGCGCTGGACTGCCTGACGCGCGGCACCAGCTGCGGCAACTTCAAGCCGTCGAAGACCTATCCGGGCCTGCGCGGCGCGATGACCTGGTCCACCAACTGGGACGCCACGGCCGGCAACGCCTGGTCGAACACGGTCGGCCCGCACGTGCACGGCCTGCCGTAAGCCTCCGAAATCCTCCGTACCCCTCACAGACCGGTGGCGCCGTCGGACCCCGACGGCGCCACCGCGTGTTCTCCCCCTACCAGGGCAGGTCGCGCAACTGCTGCACGCACAGCACGACGAACAGCAGCCCGCCCGCCGCCAGCATGGTGTTGCTCAGCTTGCCGTTGCGCCATTCCGCCGGTGTACGCGAGGAGTTGAGCAGCCACAGCAGCGTGAGCGCCAGGAACGGCATGAAGAAGGCGCCCAGCACGCCGTAGCCCACGACCAGGCCGAACGGCTGGTCCAGGAAGAGCAGGGTGATCGGCGGGAACGTCAGCCAGAGCAGATACGCGCGGAACGGCAGCGACCGCTCGCGCCTGCCCGCCGCGAGCTCGGCCACCGTTCCCTCGTCGGCCGGAGCACCCTTGCGGTCCAGCTGCCAGCGCTCCACGAAGTCCGCGAACATCAGGCTGACGCCGTGCCACACTCCGATCAGCGACGAGAAGGACGTCGCGAAGAAGCCGACCAGGAAGAGCTTCGCCGTCGTGGCTCCGAGGCGCTCCTCCAGGATGACCCCGAGATCCACCAGCCCCTGGTCCCCCTTGGTGAGAGCGATCTGCGAGGCGTGCAACAGCTCGGCGCCGACGATCAGCATCGCGATGACGAAGATGCCGGTGGTGAGGTAGGCGACGCGGTTGTCCAGCCGCATCACCTTCATCCAGCCGGTGTTGGTCCAGCCCTTGGCGTTGACCCAGTACCCGTACGCGGCCATGGTGATCGTGCCGCCCACACCGCCGATGAGGCCCAGTGTGTAGAGCAGCGAACCGTCGGGGAGCACCGGCAGGAGACCGGCGAAACTCGCGCCGATGTCGGGCGCGACGCGTATCGCGACGTACACCACCACGACGAACATGATGCCGATCAGGACCGTCATGACCTTCTCGAAGACGGCGTACTGGTTGAACCAGACGAAGACCAGGCCGATCAGGCCCGTGATCACCGCCCACGTCTTGAGACCGGGACCGTCGGGGAAGAGCGCGACGATCGGCAGGGCGCTGGACGACATGGCGGTCGCGCCGTAGACGAAGCCCCAGACCACGACGTAGACCGCGAAGTAGACCGTGGTCCACTTCCCGAGGCTGCGCCAGCCCTCGAACAGGGTGCGGCCGGTGGCGAGATGCCAGCGGCCGGCGGCCTCGGCGAGCGAGATCTTGACGACACAGCCGATGACGGCCGCCCAGAGCAGCGTGTAGCCGAACTTGCTGCCCGCGATGAGGGTCGCGACCAGGTCGCCGGCGCCGACACCGGTCGCGGCGACGACGATGCCGGGACCGATGTACCTCCAACTCGACTTACGCGGGCCGGACTTGCTCGCAGCCGTACCGCTGTCGGTGATATCTGCCATGCGTCGACCTCCGCGCTCGTCCCCGTAAGTGACTCGGGTCACCAAAGCGGCACGGTGAAGATCGCGCAAGGGGGGCGGCGGTCTCGGTTCCGTTTCCGGCCGCCGGGACCACCTCGTTCAGGGGGTCCAGGGGGCCGGATTGTCCCGGCGGCCGAGATAGACGTGGAGTACGTAACCGAGGTCGCGGAACCAGTGGTCCAGCGCCACGCGGTTACGGGCCTTCACCCCGCACTCGTAGAACTTCCCGCCGGGCAGCACGACGGCCACCATCAGCCGGTGGCCGCCGCCCGGTTTGGAGTGGACGCTCTGGATCTCCGCCCAGGGGAACTCGGCGGTCTGGCCCTCGAAGTCGAACGTCACGCCGTTCTCGTCGACGACGATGCCGCTGCGGCTGTCGGCGGCGAGGAATTCGGGGTTCTCGTGCGGTTGCGGATACGGGTACGGGTACGGGTACGGGTACGGTTGCGCGGGTGGTTGCGCGGGTGGTTGCGGTGGCGGGTTCAAGTACGGGTTCGGGTTCGGGGTCGGCTGCGGGTTCGCATACGGGTTCGGATGCGGGTTCGATTGTGGGTACATGGAGCCGTACGGTACCTAAATCACCAGGCTGAGCAGCGCCGCGACCACGAATCCGGCCACCGACAGGACCGTCTCCAGCACCGTCCACGACTTCAGGGTGTCGCGCTCGGAGATGCCGAAGTACTTGGCCACCATCCAGAAGCCGCCGTCGTTGACGTGCGAGGCGAAGATCGAGCCCGCCGAGATCGCCATGATGATCAGCGCGAGATGCGCCTGCGACATGTCCTGGCCGTCGACCAGCGGTACGACGATGCCCGCCGTGGTGACGATCGCGACCGTCGCCGACCCCTGGGCGACGCGCAGCACGACCGAGATCAGCCACGCCAGCACGATGACCGGCAGACCGACGTCGTTGAAGGTGTCGGCGAGCGCGTCCGCGATGCCGCTGCCCTTGAGTACGGCTCCGAAGACACCGCCCGCGCCGACCACCAGCAGGATGTTGCCGACCGGCTTGAGGGACGCGGTGGAGACGGTCTCCAGCGACTTGCGGGACCAGCCGCGCCGGATGCCGAGCAGGTAGTAGGCGAGCAGCAGCGCGATCGTCAGCGCCACGAAGGGGTGGCCGAAGAACTCCACGACCGACCGGAGCGTGCTCGGGTCCAGGGCGATGGAGGAGAACGTCGCCAGCAGGATCAGGACCAGCGGGGTGCCGATGATCGCGAGCACCGTGCCGAGGGCGACCGGCCTCTCCGGCGGGGTGACGCCCGACGCCTCCTGCTCGGCGGCGACGGCGTTCTTGGCCTCGGCGGCGGCCTCGACCATGTCCTGCGGTACGTCGACGAACAGGCGCTTGCCGATCCACGCGGCGTAGACCCAGGCGGCGATCACGGCCGGGACGCCGACGACGACGCCCATCAGGATGACCCAGCCCAGGTCGACGTTGAACAGACCGGCGGCGGCGACGGGGCCGGGGTGCGGGGGCAGGAACGCGTGGGTCATCGACAGGCCGGCGAGCAGTGGCATCGCGTACAGCAGGATCGACTTGCCGGAGCGCTTGGCCGCCGCGTACACGATCGGCGCGAGGACGAAGATGCCGACGTCGAAGAAGACCGGGATACCGAAGACGACACCGGTGACGCCCATCGCGAGCGGGGCGCGCTTCTCGCCGAAGAGGTTGAGCAGCCGGGTGCTCAACACCTCGGCGCCGCCCGACACTTCGAGGATGGCGCCGAGCATCGTGCCGAGTCCGATGATGATCGCGACATGGCCGAGGATGCCGCCCATGCCGGACTCGATCATCGAGACGGCGGCCGACTTCTGGACGGTGCCGAAGAGTTCGGTCACGGACAGTCCGGCGGCGAGGCCGACGGCTATGGAGACCCCGAGCAGGGCGACGAACGGCTGGAGCCTGACCTTGATGATCAGGACGAGGAGCAGAACGATTCCGAGGACGGCGACGGTCAGCAGACCGGCCGTCCCGTCTATCAGCAGGAGCAGTCCGCCGGTGCGGGGCGGGGCCTCGGGCGCGGGGGGTGCTTCGGCGGCGAGCAGCATGTGGGGGGACCTCGTGTTCCGTGCATCAGAACGTGTGGGGCGAACTCTCGGGCAGGGCTTTCGGGCGGGGTCTTCGGGCAGGGGGGATCACGGTGCGGCGCCCATGAGGTACGGGGTACGGGGGCGCCGCACCGTGCGGTGTCGCGGGGTGACGGCCGGCCGGTCCGGGGGCCGGTTCAGCCCAGTACGGCCAGCGCGTCGATCTCGATGAGCAGTCCGGCGGGCAGCCCGACGTACACCGTCGTACGGGCGGCCGGCGCGTCCTTGAGGTTCTGCTCCTCGAAGTAGGTGTTGTAGATCTCGTTCATCTCGGCGAAGTGCGCGACGTCCGTGAGATAGACGCGCAGCATCATCACGTCGTCCCAGCCCGAACCGCCGGCCTCCAGGACCGACTTGACGTTGGCGAGGGTCTGGAGCGTCTGCTCGCGCAGGGTCGGTCCCGCCACGGTCGGGGCCTCGCCCGGGACCGCCGGGAGGAAGCCGACCTGCCCGGCCACCTGAAGGATGTTGCCCTTGCGCACACCGTGCGAGAACTTGGCCGGCGGCGCGGCGTGGGTGGTGGGGACGACTGCGGTCTTCGCGGTCTGGTCGCTCATGAGATCTCTTTCCGAAGAGCAGGGGATACGGATGCCGGATGGTGCGCGGTTCCTGAGTACTCCCGGCTGATCGCGTCGGCGGTGCGGCGCAACAGCGGGAGCAGGGCGAGGAGTTCATCGGCTGTGACGACGACATTCGGCGCGGACACCGACATGGCGGCGACGACCCGGCCGTCCGCGCCGCGGATCGGGGCCCCGATGCAGTTGATGGACTCCTCGTGGCCGCCGAGGTCGGTGGCCCACCCCTGTTCGCGTACGGTCGCCAGCTCCTTGAGGAAAGCGGCGGCGTTCGGGATCGAACGGGGGGTGTACATGGGGAAGTCGAGCCGCTCGGCGAGTGCGCGGCGCTCGGCTTCGGACAGGTCGGCGATGAGTAGCTTGGCGACGGCCGCGACGGTGACGGCGACCGGTTTGCCGATCCGGGAGTACATCCTGACCGGGTAGCGGCTCTCGACCTTGTCGATGTAGAGGACTTCGCTGTCCTCGATGACGGCGAGATGGACGGTGTGCCCGCACTGTTCGCCCAGCGCCGTGAGGTGCGGGTGGGCGATCTCACGTACGTCCAGGCTCTCCACGGCCTCCTGCGCGAGCGCGAAGAGCCGGGCGCCGAGGCGGTAGCGCTGGTCCTGCTGGCGGTAGACGAGGCCGTGCTCGTGCAGGGTGCGCAGCAGCCGCAGGGCGGTGGACTTGTGGACGTCGAGGCGCGCGGCGACCTGTCCGAGGTCGGCGGGGCCCTTGGCGAGGAGCGGCAGGATGCTCAGCGCGCGGTCGACGGTCTGGCTCATGTGGTGGGTACCGATTCCTGCCGCGTGGCGCCGTCCGTGGCGGTGCCGGTGGCGGTGCCCGTCCAGCCGGGGCCGAGTCGCAGCGCCCCCCACGCCGCGTCGTCCAGCGCGGCGAGGCGGTCGGCGTGGGCGCGGGCGGGCGGGACGCAGACGTCGCCGGCGTCGGTGAGTACGGCGGCGGCCATCAGGTGGCCGTGGCGCAGCCGGGCCGCGGTCGGCAGGTCCCGGAGGGTCGCGGACAGGAAGCCGGCGGCGAACGCGTCGCCCGCGCCGACGGGTGCCACGACGTCGACGGCCAGCGCGGGTACGGACGTGACGGTGTCCGTGCCGGTCCCGGAGCCGGTGCCGGTGCCGGTCCCGGAGCCGGTGCCGGTCCCGGTGCCGGTCCCGGTGCCGCGTACACCGCCCGCCGTGTCCCGTACGAACGCGGTCGCGCCGTCCGCGCCCGCCTTCACCACCAGGACGGCCGGCTCGGGCAGCGCCGCGCGGACCGCCTCGGGGCTGTGCAGGTCCCACAGTTGCGCGGCCTCGTCGTCGCCGACGAAGACGAGGTCGGCGCCGCGTGCGAGGTCGAGGAGCACGCGCGGACCCGAGTCGGGGCCGGTCGCCTCGCGCCAGAGCGCGGGACGGTGGTTGACGTCGAAGGACAGCAGCGGCCGGCCGGGGCGGCGCTCGGACAGCTCGCGCATCAGGGCGCGGCAGTCGTCCGAGAGCGCGGCCGTGATGCCGGACAGGTGCAGCACGCGGCCGGACCACAGGGCGGCGCGGTCCATCGTCCGCGGGGACATCGCGGAGGCGGCCGATCCGGCGCGGTAGTAGGCGACCTCGTGGGCGGTGGTGGAGCGGTCGGTGGCGGTACGGAAGTAGATGCCGGTCGGGCGGCCGGCCGCGTCGCGGCGTACGGCGGAGGTGTCCACGCCGTACGCGCCGATCGCCTCCACGAGATGGTCGCCGAAGCCGTCGGAGCCGACGCGGCTGATCCACTTCACCGGGTGTCCGGCGGCGGCGAGCGCGCAGGCGACGTTGGACTCGGCGCCGCCGATGGTGCGGGTGAAGGCGGGGACGTCCGCGAGGCGGCCGGGGTGCGAGGGCAGGAAGGTGACCATGGACTCGCCGAGGCAGACGGCCTCGACGGGGGCACCGGGCGCACCGGGGTCGCCGGGGCTGGTCGGGTCCGCTGCTACCGGTGCGGGCACTCGGGGCTCCTCGTTCGTCAGGGTCGACGGCCTTCACCGGCCGGGGTGCCGGGGCTCATCATTGACCCGGCAACGGCTCGGATGTTAGACAGCGTCAAGCGATATACGCAATGGGTGTTGCACATGTTGCAACGGGATAGATGGAGGAGGCCCGATGGCGGTCGCCGGACGACTCAGCGAAGAGCACCTGAGGAACGAGCGTCTCGACCACCGCTTCAAGGGGCTGCCGCCCGACGCCGAGGGCCTGACGGTCGCCGAGCTGGCCGCCGAGCGCCGCAACCTCTTCACCGGCGGGTTCACCACGCCGGTCCTCTCCCTCTCCGCCGAGTCCCTCACCCACAACCTCGCGCTCCTTCAGACGTACTCCGAGCGGCACGGCCTCGCGTTCGCCCCGCACGGCAAGACATCCATGTCCCCGCAGCTCTTCGCGCGCCAACTGGAGTACGGCGCCTGGGGGATCAGCGCCGCGCTGCCCCACCAGGTGCGTGTCTACCGGGCGTTCGGCATCCAGCGGATCTTCCTCGCCAACGAGGTCGTCGACGCGGCCGCGCTGCGCTGGCTCTCCGCAGAGCTGGACGGCGACCCGGGCTTCCGCTTCATCTGTTACGTCGACTCCGTGCGCGGCGTCGAGTTGATGGACGAGGCGCTGCGGGCGGCGGGCGGCTCACGCCCCGTCGACGTCGTCGTGGAGCTGGGCGCGGGCGAGGGCGCGCGGACCGGCGCGCGCAAGGAGACTCAGTGCGCGCGGGTCGCCGACGCGGTGGCCGCCACCGACACGCTGCGGCTGGTCGGGGTCGCCGGTTACGAGGGCGAGGTGCCGCACGCCGACAACGACACCGTCCGCGCGTGGCTGCGCCGGCTGACCGCGCTGGCCGCCGAGTTCGACGCGGCGGGCCGGTTCTCCGGGACCGTGGACGAGATCGTGGTGAGCGCGGGCGGCAGCGCGTGGTTCGACGCGGTCGCGGAGGTCTTCGCCGAGATCCCGGTGCTGTCCCGCCCCGTACTGAAGCTGCTGCGCTCCGGCGCGTACGTGTCCCACGACGTCGGCCACTACAAGCGGCTGACCCCCTTCAAGCGGATCCCGGCCGAGGGCGCGCTCCAGCCGGCGTTCCGGCTCTGGGGCCAGGTGGTCTCGCGCCCGTCGCCCGAGCAGGCGTTCGTCAACGCGGGCAAGCGGGACGCGGCGTACGACCTCGACCTCCCGGAGGCGCAGGTGGTGCGCGACGCGCGCACCGGCGAGATCCGCCCGGCGCGCGGCATCACGGTCACCGGCCTGTCCGACCAGCACGGCAAGCTGCACACGTCGCCCGACGCGGTGATCGAGGTGGGCGACTGGGTGGGGTTCGGCCTCTCGCATCCGTGCACGTCGTTCGACAAGTGGCAGCTGATCCCCCTGACGGAGGCGGACGGCACGGTCACGGACTTCATCCGCACGTTCTTCTGACGCGTCGTCAGAAGAACGAACCCGTCCGGCGATCGAGGACGAACCGGCCACCGGACGGATCCGGTCCCACCCACCCGGCCGGCCCCCAACCCGGCCGGCCCGCCGGCACCCCCTACGACCTTGCGGAAGCGGCCAGTCATGGATCTCGTCATACGGGACGTACGTGTCATCGACGGCACGGGCCAGGACTCCTACCGGGCGGACGTCGGCCTCACCGACGGCCGTATCGCCGAGATCCGGCGGCACGCGCCGGGTGCGGGCGCGCCGCTGTCCGGCGCCCGTGTCCTCGACGCCGCCGGTCTCGCCCTCGCCCCCGGCTTCATCGACATGCACGCGCACAGCGATCTCGCGCTGCTGCGCGACCCCGACCACTCGGCGAAGGCCGCGCAGGGTGTCACCCTTGAGGTGATCGGCCAGGACGGGCTGTCGTACGCCCCCGTCGACGACACGACGCTCGCCGAGGTCCGCCGGGCGATCACCGGCTGGAACGGCGGCGCCCCCGGCGACACGTCGGTCGACTTCGACTGGAGATCGGTCGGCGAGTATCTGGACCGGCTCGACCACGGCTTCGACGGCCGGGGCATCGCCGTCAACGCGGCCTATCTCGTGCCGCAGGGCACCGTCCGTATGTACGCGGTCGGCCAGGACGACCGCCCGGCGACCCCGGCCGAACTGGACCGGATGCGGCAGCTGGTCGCCGAGTCCCTGGAGCAGGGCGCCGTCGGCATGTCGTCCGGGCTGACGTACACACCGGGCATGTACGCGGACGACGCCGAACTCACCGAACTGTGCCGGGTGGTGGCCCGATACGGCGGCTACTACTGCCCGCACCACCGCAGTTACGGCGCGGGCGCCCTGCGCGCGTACGAGGAGATGGTCGACCTCACGCGCACCGCCGGCTGCGCGCTCCATCTCGCCCACGCCACCATGAACTTCGGCGTGAACAAGGGCAAGGCACCTGATCTGATCGCCCTGTTGGACCGGGCGCTGGAGGACGGCGCCGACATCTCGCTCGACACCTATCCCTATACACCGGGCTGTACAACGCTCGTGGCGATGCTGCCCAGTTGGGCGAGCGCGGGCGGCCAGGACGCGATCCTCCAACGGCTGCGCGACGCGGCGACGGCCGAGAAGATCCGGCACCACATGGAGGAGATCGGCGCGGACGGCTGCCACGGTGTGCCCATCGAGTGGGACACCATCGAGATCTCCGGAGTCTTTGATCCGGCCCTCACGGCGCATGTCGGCCGGACGATCGCCGAGACCGCGCGGCTGCGCGGCGAGAGCGGCTGGCTGACCGCCCGCAAGCTGCTGATCGACGACCGGCTGGGCTCGACGATCCTCCAGCACGTGGGGCACGAGGAGAACGTGCGGGAGATCATGCGCCACCGCGTGCACACCGGCGGCAGCGACGGGATCCTCCAGGGCGCGAAGCCGCACCCGCGTGCGTACGGCACCTTCCCGCGGTATCTGGGCCGGTACGCCAGGGAGTTGGGCGTGCTGTCGCTGGAGGAGTGCGTGGCCCATCTGACCTCGCGCCCGGCGGCCCGCCTGCGCCTGACGGACCGGGGTCTGGTCCGCGAGGGCTACCGCGCGGACCTGGTGCTCTTCGATCCGGGGACGGTGGCGGCGGGCTCGACCTTCGCGTCGCCGCGCACCCTTCCGGTGGGCATCCCGCATGTGCTGATCGACGGCCGTTTCGTCATCGAGGACGGACGGCGCACGGACGTCCTGGCGGGACGGTCGGTACGCCGTACACCGTGAGGCCTCCGCGACCTCCCTGACCTCAGGCGGTCGCGATACGCAGGATCACCGCGCCGGCCGCCAGCACGACGAAGACAGCCGGCACCGCGATCGCGTAGTCCTTCGCCCTGAGGTGGAAGATCACCGCGCCGGCGAAGTACAGGACGACACCGACCCCCGCAGCCGCGCCGAGGAACGGCACCCACAGACCGGCGAGCAGACCCAGCGCGCCGGCCGCCTTGAGGGAGGCGAGGCGCGGCAGCCAGGATTCCGGCAGGCCGAGGCCGGTCATCGAGGCGACGATCGTCTCGTGGCGGGTGACCATGGCGAACGCCGAGGCGCTGAGCGCGGCGGCGAGCAGGATGCCGACGACGGCATAGGCGATGAACACGGGGACCTCTCGAAAGATGTACGGGGTGGCGGACGGGCGCGGCCCGGGAGCCGCGAAACTCGGCGACCCCGTCCGGTCACCCACCCTGCGCGCACCCGCGGCCGGGAGGAAGGCCGGGCCCAGGCTGGTACCGCGAGGGCTACGATCCCCTCCGCGTCCGGGCGTACATTGCCTGGTGTGAGCGACAGTGAGCTTGGCCGGTTCCTCCGGACGCGACGCGAGAGCGTGACACCCGCCGACGTGGGCCTCCCGGGCGGCGGCCGGCGCCGTACGCCCGGTCTGCGCAGGTCGGAGCTGGCCATGCTCGCCGGGATCAGCGTCGAGTACCTGGCCCGGCTGGAGCAGGGCAGGGACCGCCACCCGTCCCCGCAGATCCTCGCCTCGCTCGCCGACGCGCTGCGGCTGTCCGTCGAGGCGCGCGGTGAGCTGATGCACGCCGTGAAGGTGACGAACGGCTCGATCAAGCTCTGCCTCGGCGCCACCCGCCCGCCCGACTGGGAGGTGCGGCCGACGCTGCGCGCGCTGCTCGACCGGCTGGAGCCCGCGCCGGCCGTGCTGCTGAACCGGCTGGGCGAGGTGGTCGCGCGCACCGGCGGTTACGAGCGGCTCTTCGGCCCCGTCGGCCTGCTGGACCCGCCCGTGCCGAGCCTGCCCCGGTTCCTGTTCACCGATCCGCGGGCCCGCGCCGCGTACCCGCGGTGGGAGCGCGCCGCCGACGAGCAGATCGCCCGCGTACGGACCGACTGCATGCCGGACGACCCGCACCTCGTGGCGCTCGTCGAGGAGCTGACCCTGCTGGCGGGCACGGAGTTCACCGAGCGCTGGGAGCTGCCCCTGCGCGCGCCCGAGCACACCGGGACGCATCGGCTGACGCATCCCGCTGCGGGCGAGCTACGGCTGACGGGCGAGACGCTGGAGCTGCCCGACGGGCACGGTTTCCACCTCGTCGTCCATCTGCCGGCCGACGACGCCACCGCCGCCGCGCTGGACGCGCTCGCGGGCCGCAGGCCGGGCGCGCTGCGCGCGGTCGCCGGCTGATCCCCCGCGCGGTACCGATCTACGCGCTACCGATCTACGCACTACCGACCCGGTAGATCGCCGTCGTCCCGCTCACCTCGTTGCCGACCACCAGCAGCGCGTCACCGGTCGGGCTGTCCTTCGCCGCGACGAACAGCACGCCCTCCGGTCCCAGGTCCCCCGCCGTACCGGCTTGCGGATCGCCCGCGAAATCACGGGAGTTGACGTATCCGGCGGCCTTCGGGTGGCGCGGGTCGCTCAGGTCGTACGCCGCGATGCCACCGGGCCGCTCCAGACCGACGAAGGCGTACGTCGTACCGCGCACCGTTCCCGTGGTGATGCCCTCCGGCTCGGGGCCCTTGTTGTCGCTGCGGCTGTCGGGGGCGTTCACGGCGTGGTCGGTGTTGAAGTTCCTCGGGAACGCCTTCGCCGTCAGTTGCTCCAGGCCGTCGCCGGAGTCCCAGACGAGCCGGCCCCGCGCGTCGCGTACGGAGACCGAACGACCGCCCAGCGAGTTCAGCTCGGTGACCCGGCCCCGGCTGTCGCGCGGTGAGGTGCTGGTGATGTTGAGACGGCCGAGCGCGTCGTCCTTCTGGAGCGCGGCGGCGTCCGGGAACGCCTTCGGGTTCAGCTCGACGTCCTTGACCCGCACCTCCTCGGCGAAGCAGCCCCAGTCGCGGGCGTCGCCCTCGTTGGCGCTGACGGTGTACTCGGCGCCGCCCGAGCCACCGCCCGAGCCGCCGCGTGCGGTGAAGGCCTGGATGGCGTCGGGCTTGTAGAGGCCCTCGACCGGCCAGGTACGGATGTTGACGCCGCCGTCCTTGTCGGAGGCGTCCAGGCCGTTGCCGGGCTCGGAGTGGTCCTTCTCGCCGAGCGGGACGATCTTGTGGACCTCGGCGCGGCGCAGGTCGACGAGCGCGAGCGCGTTGTTCTCCTGGAGGGTGACCCAGGCGGTGCGGCCGTCCTGGGACACCGCCACGTACTCGGGCTCGATGTCCTGGCTGACGGAGGCGTTCGGGCCGTAGATCAGTACACCCTCCCGGGTCAGCTCCTCCTTCTTGCCGTCCCACTTCCCGAAACCGGCGGTGCGCGCGGTGGCGCGCCGAAGCTCCCCGCCGCGCCCCCGGTCCAGATCGATGACGCCGACGGAGCCGACCGGGTCGGTACCGGCGGGCGCGGTGCCGCCCGGCGGGCAGTACGAGTCGGGCTCGCCCTCGTTCGCGACGACGACGCGGTCACCCTTGGGGGTGAACGTCACCATGTCGGGCAGGGCGCCGACCCGTACCTCTTCCAGCTTGTGTCCGTCGGAGGCGCGGAAGAACGCGACCGTGCCCCGGTCCGTCTTGGTCCCGGCCTGCTGGGCGACGGCGACCAGACCGTCGTGGACGCTGACGCTGTTGGCGCCGGGGGTGGCGAGCTGCCCGGTCCCGCGGGGCTCGGCGGGGTCGCGGATGTCGAGGATGTCGACGGTGCCGGCCTGCGCGTTGACCGTGAAGACCCGGCGGGTCCGGGAGTCGTACGCGGTGATCTCCGCGCCGCCCTCGTCGTACCTGCCGCTCTCGTAGCGGCCGAGGAGGGTGAGGTCGAGCGTGCCGCCGCGGCCCGATCGGTCGCCGCCCGGCTTCCCGTGCGAGCCGGTGGCCAGGGCGGACGGGAGCAGTGCGGTCGTGGCGGCCAGCACGGTGACGGTGGCCAGGGCGAGGAGTGTGCTCCGCTTCTTCATGAGCGCCCAGCGTTGTGTGAACCTCCGCTCACCGGGTGAACTTCCTGGGGATCTCCGGTGAAGACTGCCTCAACAAAACGCGGGCCCCGCCGGGCGTCCACGCCCCGCCCCGTCTCACAGTGCGGACCGAGGTGGGCAAAAACACCAGGCACCTCGCGAAACCCGGCCGTAAGCTCGCCGTCATGCAGGTCATCCAGTCAACCAAGCTCGCCAATGTCTGTTACGAGATCCGGGGTCCCGTCCTCGACGAGGCGATGCGGCTGGAGGCAGCAGGCCACCGCATCCTCAAGCTCAACACCGGAAACCCGGCGGCCTTCGGCTTCGAGTGCCCGCCCGAGATCCTTGAGGACGTCCTGCGCAATCTCGGCGACGCGCACGGCTACGGCGACGCGAAGGGTCTGCTGTCCGCGCGGCGCGCGGTGATGCAGCACTACCAGACCAAGAACATCGAGCTGGACGTCGAGGACATCTACCTCGGCAACGGCGTGTCCGAGCTGATCCAGATGTCGATGCAGGCGCTGCTCGACGACGGCGACGAAGTCCTCGTACCGGCGCCGGACTATCCGCTGTGGACCGCCTCCGTCTCGCTGGCCGGCGGCACCGCCGTGCACTACCGGTGCGACGAGCAGGCGGAGTGGATGCCGGACCTGGCCGACGTCGAGCGCAGGATCACCGACCGCACCAAGGCGATCGTGATCATCAACCCGAACAACCCGACCGGCGCGGTCTACAGCGACGAGATGCTGCTCGGGCTCACGGAGATCGCCCGCAGGCACGGCCTGATCGTCTGCTCGGACGAGATCTACGACCGGATCCTGTACGACGGCGCGACCCACACCCCGACCGCCGCCATCGCCCCCGACCTGCTGACCCTCACCTTCAACGGCCTGTCGAAGAACTACCGCGTCGCCGGCTTCCGCTCCGGCTGGCTGGCGGTCTGCGGCCCGAAGAAGCACGCGACCTCCTACATCGAGGGCCTGACGATCCTGGCCAACATGCGGCTGTGCGCCAACATGCCCTCGCAGCACGCGGTGGCGACGGCGCTGGGCGGCCGGCAGTCGATCCAGGATCTCGTCCTGCCGGGCGGGCGCATCCTGGAGCAGCGGGACACGGCGTACGACCTGCTCACCCAGATCCCGGGCGTCACCTGCGTCAAACCGAAGGGCGCGCTCTACCTCTTCCCCCGGCTCGATCCGAAGGTCTTCAAGATCAAGGACGACCGGCAGATGGTCCTCGACCTGCTCCAGCGCGAGAAGATCATGGTCGTGCACGGGACGGGCTTCAACTGGCCGGAGCCGGACCACTTCCGGATCGTGACGCTCCCGGCGGCGCAGGAGCTGGCGGACGCGGTGACGCGGATCGGGAACTTCCTGGACGGCTACTCGCAGCCGTAGAACCAGTGGCTCGACTCGACTCAACTTTAGACTGATTCCAATGTAAGATGGTCTCCTGACGACGCCAGGAGACCATCCCCATGTACGAGCCGATCCGCACCAAGTCGGTCCACTCGATGGCCGGCACGGACACCGACTTCCCGCACCGCACCCGTGAGGAGGAGCTGGACATCCAGCTCGCCGGCCACCTCGCGGCACTGCTGGCCGTCACCGACGACCTCGGACTCGGCCGCGCGGCCACCCTGGTCGCCCAGCAGGTGACCCGCCTGCGCGGCACCCCGCCGGTCCGCACCACCGCACCCACCACCGACTCCCCCACCGCCCTGCACCGGCGCGCGCTCGCCCTGGCGGGCCGGGCGCTGGTGGTCGCCGCGTCACGCGCCGACACGGTGGCGGCGATCCTCGCGGCGGAACGGATGGACGCCCACACGGCGGCGCTCCGCTCCTCGCAGCCGTTGACCACCGCCCACTGACGATCAGATCGGCAGGTTCCAGCCGGGCCCGTCCTCGGTGCCGAGCCACACTCGCTGACCGGCGGCCGAGACCGTGATACCGAAGCCCTCCTGGTGGGGTTCGCCGGCGGCCTGCCACTGCCGCACCGCCCGGACCGGACCCGCCACCGGGGGTGGTCATGGTGGGCGTCAGGCCGCTGGTGCTGGTGCCGTGACTGCCCAGTTCGACCGTCCGACCGGACTCGTCCACGATCACCGCGATCTGCGTTTCGGGGTCAATGATGGGCGTGTACAGCGGGACCGTGGTGATGGCCGCGTACGGCCCCATTCGCCGCGTGCCCCACGGTGCGGGTGTCTGCGTCATTCTTCCTCCTTGGCCTGTTCGGCAGTCCCACGGGATTCCGCGGGTACCTCGCTCACGGGGACCTGCGCCTGCCGCTTCAACCCGGCCTCCAGTTCCCGTAGTACAGCGGGGCTCGGCGTCGCGTATCCGTCGCGCGGGACCCACTCGGGCGCCAGGCGCCAGAAGGCACCCGCGCCAATGAGGGCGTCCATTTCGGCGGCGCTGTCCGATCCCCTCTTTTCGGGTGTACGCTGCGGCAGGGTCGCTGGCGCGATGAACCGGAGCCGGGTGGGATCCTCGGCGATCCACTCACCGGGACCCTGCACCGGCCGCAGTACGTAGTCGCCTCGGCGGACGTCGGTGAGGATCGCCAGCCGACCCGAGACTTCGTCGCGTACGTGGTCGCCCACCCAGGACTTCGCCTCGGTCATTCGCCGGCCTCGCACCTCAGGTCGCCCCAGACCCGTTTCCCCCAGGGAGAAAGTCCGTGCCCCACCGCCAGGTCAGCGCGTCGATGATCGCGAGCCCTCGCCCGGTCTCTTCGTGGTCGCCGGTCGTCGTCCGAAGCATCGGGATCGTCATCGAGTTGTCCGCCACCGCGATACGCACGAATGTCTCGCTGGGCCGCGAGACGGTCACACGAATCGAGTAAGTACGCGTGTGTGTAACGGAGTTGGACACGAGTTCCGTCACGACCAGAGCCCCGGTGTCGGCGAGGTGTTCCGGGCCCCAGGCCCCCAGTGCGGTGCGGACGAGCGATCGGGCCTGGCCGGCGCTTCGCGCTGTGCACGGCAGGGTCTGGGTGTAGCCGGGATGACCGGTGGGTGTGGGGCGAGCGGTGGCGGTCACATTCATCAGGGCCTCGGGTTGGTGGGGGGTCAGGTACAGGCAGCCGCGTCTCAGTGAACGACCCACCGGCACTGTGCGTGAGGGAGAACAAGCACTACGCGAATGACTGTGGACCGGTGGACCGGTCCAGTCAAGTGCCACGGATTCCGCTTCAGAGCGGGGTCATTGCATTTGCCCAGCTAGAGGGCTGCCTTGGGCACAAAAAATCTGGGCCGGTCCACCGGCCCAGTTCTCCTGTTTGATGCCGCTACATCGTGTACGTCTCCGCGTGTTCGTAGAGTGCACCCGGCGTGACACCTTCCTCGCAGACGAGCGGGCGCCGTTCCTTGTCGTAGGCCGTGTGCAGGACTACAGCCACCGCGGTCGGTTCCGGGAGCGCAAGGTGTGAGACCTCTTCCTCCACCGCCAGGCGCACCGTGATCACATCCACCCCCTCCACGGGGAACCGGCCGGTCTGCCGACGCACGTACCGCGTCGTTCCTTCCGCGATCGGGGCCGTCTGAGTCAGCCGCGGAGACGGCTCAGCCACGTCGGGCGGGAACCACGCCTGCATATAGCTATGAGGGCTGCCGTCCGGCAGTTGCAACACGCGCACCCGGCGCAGGGCCTTCACCCCGGCGTCCATTCCGAGCGCTGTAGCCACGTGTGCCGGCGGCGCGACCCAGTCGGGCTCACCCACGCGCAGGAACGGCATGCCACCGGTCACGCGCGTCGATCCGGCCCGGCGGGCACCCGCAGCTCGCGCAACGGGGGTCTCGGCAACGACAAATCCCGTACCCTGCCTGGCCTCCACAAGGCCATCGCTCCGCAGGACGTCCATAGCCTTGACGGCAGTGGCTCGTGAAACCGACCATTGCTCCGCGAGATCACGCCCGGACGGCAGGGTCTCGCCGGACTCGAACTCCCCTGACGCGATTCGGCTGCGCAGGGATTCCGCGATCTCCTCGTACTTCAGCAGCGCCATCGCTCCCCTTGTCGTCCACTGTGCTGGACTGGTCCACCGGTGCAGATGATACTGAAGTACATGCCGACGCCAGAACTCGCACCAGAGATCGAGCACTTCTACTCCCAGGTCATCGACGAGGGTGCCCGGCTGAGCATGTCAGCCGACGGACGGCTCGAACTGCTGCGAACTCGGGAACTCCTACGCCGCTTCCTCCCACCGGCGCCCGCCCACGTGCTGGATGTAGGAGGTGGCACAGGCGTCCATGCTCGGTGGCTGGTCGATGACGGGTATCACGTCGACCTGATTGATCCGGTCGCCCGGCATGTCGAACAAGCGGCCAAAGTCTGCCCCGCATCGCTCGGCGACGCTCGCGCACTGGAGGCTACGGATGCCAGCTACGACGTGGTGCAGGTGCTGGGGCCGCTCTACCATCTCCCCGACGCGGCCGACCGGCGTCAGGCCCTCTCCGAAGCGCGGCGGGTGGTGCGGCCCGGCGGACTCGTGGCCGCCGGGGCGATCAACAGGTACTCCTCGCTCTTCGAGCACACCGCCTTCGCACATCTGCACACCGAGCGGATGCAGACGGCGATCTCCTCGATCCTCCACACCGCTGTCCACGACGGCAAGCGCGGCTTCACCCTGGCCTACTTCCACCGCGCCGAAGAACTCGCCGACGAATTGCGCGACGCCGGCCTGGTGGACGTGGCGGTGTTCGGGATCGAGGGACCGGCGTGGTCCATCCTCAAGGCGGTGGAGCAGCACGCCGGCCCGGACCCGAGTGAAGATCTCTTCGAGTCCGTTCTGACGGCGGCGCGGATGGCCGAGCCCTACCCCGAACTTCTCGCCGCCAGCTCCCACTTGCTGGCAGTCGGGAAAGCGCCCGCGTAGCCCGGCAGAAGCCGTGGATCGACCGGCCACCGGCCAGGTGCGGGCCGAAGGCGACCGCCCAGGTGGCCTACGGGGCGGTCGCCGAGCGGCGTTCTCACCAGTGCGGCGCACGGGCCGAACGGGCCGAACGGGCCGCAGAGCGAATCCGCGGCCCGTTCGCAGGAGGTGCCGTAACCGGTTACCCGCGGATGCCGAGCGCGACCACCTGGGTGACCCCGTCGTCGGCGAAGTTGTCGTCGCTGACCAGGAGCAGCGTTCGTTCGCCGCCCGGCAGGGTCGGGCCCCAGGTCATGCCCTCGGTGTTGTCCACCGTGGACAGGCCCAGGTCGTGGAAGTCCGCGACCAGTTTCTTGCGCATCGGGACGACCTTCTGGCCGGCCAGGGAGTCCATGTTCCGCACCTGGGTCGCGCCGCGCGTGGTGGCGTCGTACACGCGGATCTTGTATCCGGCGCCCGCCACCCAGGTGCGTTCGAGCACGAGGTAGCGGCTGGGGTCCTCGGGGAAGGCGAGGATCGAGGGTACGCCGGTGTCCGGGGGCCACGGGCTGGACGGGTCGGGCGCGGTGAAGATCTTCTCCAGGGGGTACGCGAACTGCCCCAGCACGGAGCCCTTCCGGCTCTGCTGGGTGACGCGGATCAGCGCGCCGCGTTCCAGGTCGGGCTCCGGGCCGTCCTGGAGCAGCGGGCCCTCGACCGCGCTGGTCAGCACGCGGTCCTTGTCCCCGAACGTGATCGCTTCGATCGCCTTGTTCCGCCGGGGGCCCCGATCCTCCATGCTCACGCGGTAGTTGGCCGGCAGGGGCAGTTCGCCGCGGTAGGCACCGGAGCGGTTGGCGAACTGGATCGAGGGCTGGATCACCGGGCTGCTCGCGGAGTTCGGCCGGTCGCCCTCCTGTGCCCACCAGTACCGGCAGCTCCGCGGGTCCACCCGTACCTCTTCCGGGTCCACGACCTTGCCGTCACCCGCGCTCGCCGGTGGGTAGACCGAGCCGTCCGGCTGGAGGAAGGGGTGGGTGCCGGTGAAGTCGACGGAGTGCACCCCGGCGCCGTCCACCTTGATCGCGGCGGTGTAGAAGCGGGCGGGCTGGAGGACCGAGCGGTCGTCGCTGATCAAGACGTACTCGCCGGTGCACGGATTGCGGTCGATGCCGGACAGTCCGCCAACTGTCGTGTTCCGAAAGGAGAGTTTGCGCGGAACGATCTTCTCGCCCAGCAGCCGCGCCTGCGCCCCGGCGGCGGACCGCGCGGCGGTGTCGGACCGTACGGCGGTGTCGTCCGACTGGGCCGCCACCGCGGGAGCCATCGTCGTCGCCAGCACCACGGCCGCGGCACACGCGCGGCGGATCAAGGAGGAATTCATGTATTCGATCTTGACCCGGTACCTGTACGGAGCGCAGTCACCCATCCGTGTGGTTGCGCCGTGCAGCGGGGTGACAGCGCGCTCCGATCGTCGTACGAGCCACCCCGCGGCCGGCGGACGTCAGCACTTCGGGTACGCACCGAGGCCCCCGGAGCCGTGAGGGATGGGCTCCAGGGGCCGTTCTCGGAGAGTGGTCAGAGGGTGGGCAGGGGTGCGGAGGGCGGCGGTCAGGAAGACAGGCGGGTCACCAACGCCTCGTATTCCTCCCACAGTTCCGGCGGCGTGTGCGTGCCGAAGGTGTTCAGGTGGTCGGGGATCAGGGACGCCTCCTCGCGCCAGACCTCCTTGTCGACCGTGAGCAGGAAGTCCAGGTCCGCGTCCGAGAGGTCGAGGCCGGCCGTGTCCAGGGCGCCCCTGGCCGGGAGGATGCCGATCGGGGAATCGACGCCGTCGCCCTTGCCCTCCAGG
The DNA here is from genome assembly GCF_045040315.1 of Streptomyces sp. NBC_01508. Lineage (NCBI taxonomy): Bacteria > Bacillati > Actinomycetota > Actinomycetes > Kitasatosporales > Streptomycetaceae > Streptomyces > Streptomyces sp. NBC_01508. The sequence continues at coordinate 2,884,471 of NZ_CP109419.1, forward strand.
CGCTCCACGATCCACTTCAGTACGCGGCCGTTCTCGCCGAAGCCGGGCCAGACGAACTTGCCCGCGTCGTTCTTGCGGAACCAGTTGACGTAGTAGATCTTCGGGAGCTTGGACTCCTCACCCCGAGCCACCGCCGTGGCGCCGATCTTGACCCAATGGGCCATGTAGTCACCCATGTTGTAGCCGCAGAACGGCAGCATCGCGAAGGGGTCGCGGCGCAGCTCGCCCACCTTGCCCTCGGCTGCGGCGGTCTTCTCGGAGGCGACGTTCGCGCCGAGGAAGACGCCGTGCTGCCAGTTGAACGACTCCGTCACCAGCGGTACGGCGGAGGCGCGCCGCCCGCCGAAGAGAATCGCCGAGATCGGGACGCCCTTGGGGTCCTCCCACTCGGGCGCGATGATCGGGCACTGGCCGGCGGGCACGGTGAAGCGGGCGTTGGGGTGGGCGGCCGGGGTGCCGGACTGCGGGGTCCAGTCGTTGCCCTTCCAGTCCGTGAGGTGCGCGGGCGGCTCCTCGGTCATGCCCTCCCACCACACGTCGCCGTCGTCGGTGAGCGCGACGTTCGTGAAGACGGAGTTGCCCCACATCGTCTTCATGGCATTGGCGTTGGTGTGCATACCGGTGCCGGGCGCGACGCCGAAGAAGCCCGCCTCCGGGTTGATCGCGTACAGCCGTCCGTCCTCGCCGAACCGCATCCACGCGATGTCGTCGCCGATCGTCTCGACTGTCCAGCCGGAGATGGTGGGCTCCAGCATCGCGAGGTTGGTCTTGCCGCAGGCCGAAGGGAAGGCCGCGGCGAGATACGTCGGGGCCTCGGCCTCGCCGCGCGGCGGCGTCAGCTTGAGGATCAGCATGTGCTCGGCGAGCCAGCCCTCGTCGCGCGCCATGACGGAGGCGATGCGCAGCGCGTAACACTTCTTGCCCAGCAGCGCGTTGCCGCCGTAGCCGGAGCCGTACGACCAGATCTCCCGGTCCTCGGGGAAGTGCGAGATGTACTTGGTGGAGTTGCACGGCCACGGCACGTCGGCCTCGCCGGCCGCGAGCGGCGCGCCAAGCGTGTGGACGGCCTTGACGAAGAAGCCGTCGTCGCCGAGTTCGTCGAGGACGTGCTGCCCCATGCGCGTCATCGTGCGCATGGAGACCGCGACATACGCGGAGTCGGTGATCTCGACGCCGATCGCGGAGAGCGGCGAGCCGACCGGGCCCATGCAGAACGGGACGACGTACATGGTCCGGCCGCGCATCGAGCCGCGGAAGACGCCCTGGTCGCCGGTGAAGATGTCACGCATCTCGGCCGGGGCCTTCCACTTGTTCGTGGGGCCGGCGTCCGACTCCTTCTCGGAGCAGATGAAGGTGCGGTCCTCGACGCGCGCCACGTCGGTGGGGTCGGAGGCCGCGTAGTACGAGTTGGGGCGCTTGATCGGGTCGAGCTTGATGAACGTGCCCTTCGCCACCAGCTCTTCGCACAGGCGCTCGTACTCGGCTTCCGAGCCGTCGCACCAGACCACCCGGTCCGGCTGGGTCAGAGCCGCGATCTCGTCGACCCAGGAGGACAGCTCCTGGTGGCCGGTCGGGGCGGTGGGAGCCACGGGTTCCGGATTGAGGGGGTCTCCGCTGGAAAGCCCTGCGTCGCGCGCCACGGTTACTCCTTGATGAGGGTTTGTAGGTGTAAATGCCCCGTGGGGGCTGCGACCCGGACGCTTCGATACCGCTCATCCGGTGCCGACCGCACTCATTTGATCATCCGACTCCCGCGCCCATCTGTCCAGAGGGCCGCCCACGTGAGCATCACCACTCTCGGTCCGCGGAGTGGTGGGCCGACGGCACCCATCCGGAACCTACGGTCCCGTAGGTAGCATGAGCGCATGACTTCTCCCGCGTCCGACTCGCTCGCGAACCCCCGACCACCCGAAGGGGGACCGACCGGGATCCAGCTGCCGATCCCGGCCAAGCCGATGATGCGCGGCTGGCTGCACATGGGGATGTTCCCGGCCGTCGTCATCTCGGGAATCGTGCTGATCGCGCTGGCCGACTCCACCAAGGCGCGGGTGGCCTGCGCGATCTACGTCGCCACGGCCTGTCTGCTCTTCGGCGTCAGCGGCGTCTACCACCGCGGCAATTGGGGACCTCGGGGCGAAGCCGTACTGCGCCGGCTCGACCACGCCAACATCTTCCTGATCATCGCGGGCACCTACACCCCGCTGACCATGCTGCTGCTCCCCGACTCCACCGGCCGGACGCTGCTCTGGGCGGTCTGGATCGCGGCGGCGGCGGGCATCGCGTTCCGGGTCTTCTGGGTCGGCGCGCCGCGCTGGCTCTACACCCCCTGCTACATCGCGATGGGCTGGGCCGCGGTCTTCTTCCTGCCCGACTTCATGCGCACGGGCGGGATGGTCGTCCTTGTCCTGATCATCGTCGGCGGGCTGCTCTACAGCGCGGGCGGCGTGATCTACGGACTCAAGCGCCCCAACCCGTCACCGCGCTGGTTCGGTTTCCACGAGGTCTTCCACTCGCTGACCCTCGCCGCGTTCGTCGTGCACTACGTCGGGATCTCGCTGGTGGCGTACCAGCACTCCTGATGAGACCGGTACTCCCGGGACCGGCACTCCTGGCGGCGCTGCTCGTCGCGGCGCTGCTCGTCGCGGTGCCGCAGCCGGACCGGCGCGCTCGCACGGAACCCGGGACCGAGCAGACCGGTGGGGGCGACGGCGTGGTGACCGTACCGGCGGATGCCCGACAATGAACGGCATGGCCGCCTCCACACCTCGCCCTCCCGACGACGCGCGGCAGTCCCGTCCGGGCCTGCGCGAACGCAAGAAGCTCAAGACCCGCGTCGCGATCCGCGAGGCGACGTACGGGCTCATCGCCGAACAGGGCTACGAGGCGACCACGATCGAGCAGATCGCGGCGGCGGCCGAGGTCTCCCCCTCCACCGTCTTCCGCTACTTCCCGACGAAGGAAGACATCGTCCTCACCGACGAGTTCGACCCCGTCATGGAGGCGGCCGTCCGCGCCCGCCCCGCCGACGAGACGCCGCTGGAGTCGCTGCGCGCGGTGCTGCGGCAGGCCGTCGAGGCGATCCTGGCCGACCAGCCCGAGGAGATGTCCCAGCGCAGCAGGCTGATGCTGGAGATCCCCGCCGTACGGGCCAGGATGACCGAGACGATGGCGGAGACCTCCCTCCTGCTGACCCGCGCGGTCGCGGACCGCACGGGGCGCGCGGAGAGCGACCTGGAGGTGCGGGTCTTCACCGCGTCCGTGATGGCGGCGCTGCGCGAGGTGACGATCTACTGGGCCGAGCACGGCCAGAGGGACGATCTGGTCGCGCTCGTCGACCGCGCGCTGGACACGCTCAAGGGCGGCCTGGCCCTCTAGTACTGCAACGGCGTGACCGTTGCAGTACTAAGCCGTATTTCGAAAGTCCCGCCTGGCCGGGGCGGCGAATCGGGGGATCTGTACGCTCGCCCGTATGGGGCTGGACATCAATGTGCTGGCCGCCGACTGGTCATGGCTGGGTGAGGTTCCCCCGGGCGAGCGGCTGTCGCGGCTGAGGCGTGCGTGGTACGCCGACGAGACGGGGCTGTGGGATCACGACGCGCCGGTTGTCGAGGGCGACTGGGAGTGGCCGCGGGGGCCCGGCGGGGCCTTCTTCGCCGTTTACGAATTCCGGGGCACCCTCGGTTCGTACAAGCCGCACTTCTGGGCCGGGAAGCGGTGGGAGTCCGTACGCGAGCACGCCGACCCGCTCACGCGGGCCGAGTTGGACACCTTGCTGGTCGGGCTGGTCTGGGGAGGGCTGGACGGTGAGGCGGGGCACGTGGACGCGGGCTTCTTCCACGATGACCCCGCCGTCTCGTACGGCGTGCTGCTCGCGAGGTCGCCGGACAGCGTGCGGGAACTGGCCACGACGTGGGAACGGGTGCGGCCCCGCATCGGCGGGTTGCGCGAGGCGTTCGACGAGCACGCCGCCGATTCCCAGGGCTGGGTCGCCGACTTCGACGAGTTCGCCGACCTGCTGGGCCAGTGGGGCCGCGTCCTTTCCGAAACCGCCGGGCGGGGCTGGGGAGTTGTGGGGCTGAGCGAGTAGGGCTCAGTGACCCGGCCTGCCGCCGCCCGGCAGTTGGTGGAGCGGTACGGGCTCCTCAGGCGCACGCCCGCCCGTCGCCGTCCGGGTCCAGCCGCAGTGGGTCGTCCTGGCCGTTGACCTTCAGCGGGCCGTAGCCGTTCGCGGCGAGCCAGTCGCAGCGGGCCGCGGTCACCGTCTTCTTCTTCGTCGCCTTCACCGTCTCGGGGAAGACCGTGGGGACGCAGACGTTCCCCGAGCCGTAGTGCCGGTCGCAGCCCGAGATCTGCGGGCTCACCGGCGCCGAACTCCGCTTCTTCGCGGGCTTCTTGGCCGGCTTCGCCAACTCGCCCGCGAAGTCGTGCACTTGACCGTGCGCGGGTGCGTCCGCCAGTGCCGCGGGGCCGCCCAGTCTCACCCACTCGGCCACCGACGGGACCCCGTTCGCGTCGACCGCGAAGAGCATGTACCAGCCCGGCGGCGCGATGTTCGGGTTGCCCGTCACATTCAGGTCGACGGTGAGTCCGTTCCCGTCGACCGTCAACGGCAGGTCCACGAACCGCTGGTTGGGGTCCGAGGAGTGCGTCACGGCCGCCGGCCGGATCAACTCGGCCTTGGTGATGGGCCGGTCGACGGTGATCCGCTGCGTGTCGCCGTAGTTCCACTCCGGGTCGATCAGCGAAGTGATCTCCGGGCGGGGCCCCTTGAAGAGATACGGCGGTGTGTAGAGCGACACCTGGTGGTTCCAGGAGTTGTTGCCCGGGTTGTCGCCCGTCGTCATCACCCGGCCGTCCGGGAGCAGGAACGCCGACGAGTGGTAGCCGCGCGGCTCCGGGTCGGTGGCCACCGTGTCGTACGTCTCCGTCACCGGGTCGAAGACCGACGTCGAGAAGACCGGGTTGGCCCGGTTGTGCAGTCCGCCGCCCGTCTCCAGCACCTTGCCGTCCGGCAGCAGCACCGCGGAGCCGTACATCTTGCCCTGGTCGCCGGTCTGCGGCTGCGGCCCGCCGGGGGCACCCATGTCGACGGTGCCCTGCGGCAGCGGCGGTCCGGCGTGGTACGCCGGGTTCGGCTCCTTCAGGTCGATGATGTCGGTGAGCCGGTTCGCCTCCGGGTTGGAGTCGATGTTCCCGCCGCCGATGGTCAGCACCTTCTGGTCCTGGGCGGGCGGCAGCAGCACGCTCACCGACTGGTCGCGCTCGTCCTTGTTCCGCAGACCGGGCACGTCCGTGATGGTGTTGGCGTCGTAGTCGTAGATCGAGGAGCCGGTGCCGGGTGTGCCGTTGCCGAAGGTGTGGCTGCCGGTGTAGAAGAGCCGGCCGTCCTGCATCAGCACCATCGCGGGGTACAGACCCCAGTACGACCAGGTCTGGTTGACCTGCCACTGCGGCAGCCACTTCTCCTCGGCGGCCGACCACCGGTCGGCCGTCACCGAGCCGGTCGAGTCCTCGCGCAGCCCGCCGAAGGACAGCACGTCGCCGTTGCCCATGATCGTGGCGGACGGGTACCAGTGCCCGTCGTTCATGTCATTCGTCCTGCTGTAGGCCTCAGTTGCCGGGTCGAAGATGTACGAGTCCTTGTAGCCCTGGTAGCCGACGGTGCCGTCCGCCGAGGGATAGCCCTTGTTGCCGCTCATCACCAGCACGCGGCCGTCGGACAGTTGGACGTGCCCGGAGCAGAACATGTCGACGGGGGTGGGGATCGTCTTGTACGTCCCGGCCTCGGGGTCGTACACCGCCGAGGTGAAGGTCCCGGCCTCGAACTTCTCCGGGTCGTTGCCGGAACCGGCGATCAGCAGCACCTTGCCGTTGTTGAGGACCACCGAGTGCATCGAACGCACCGGATTCTCCGTCTGAAGCACCTCCCAGCGGCCGTCCGCGCAGTCGGCGGCCGTGCCCGTGCAGTCGGGGTCGGGCGCGGGGACGGTGACCTCCTCCATGCCGTAGTCGTCCGTGGTGACGCTGCCGGTGCCGAAGACGGAGACGCCCCAGCTGATCCGGTCGGTGCCGGGCGGTACGACGGGGGTGCGGACCTCCGCGCGCTGGTAACCGGCGCTCAGATCAAGGGTCTTGAGGTCGGTCCAGTACTGCCAGCCGGCCGTCGTGTCGTGCCGGAAGAGCGTGATCGCCGTGTCCGGTGTCGTCGACTTGTACCAGAGGGAGAGGTCGTACTGCTTCGCCTCCTGAACGGCGGGCGCGCACGCCGCCGACTCGGTGACCAGCGCCTTGCGGTCGCCGTCGACGCGCCGGGTCAGCTCGACCCTGAGCGCGTTCGTGCCGCTGTGCGCGTCGGGGACGGTGGCGAAGGTGAAGTCGTTGTCGCCCCATCCTGACGGCGACCAGCAGTCCGGCAGCGCGGCGCCGCCGCCCCCGCCGGGGCTCTCGAAGCCGGGGTTCTTGACGAGGTTGGGACCGGCGGTGGCGGGCTGCTGGACGCTGAAGCTCAGCAGCAGCCCGGCGGTCATGGCGGTGACGGCGAGCAGCGCGGTACGGCGGCTGCCCCGCGCCGGGGGCCTGCGGAAGGAGGTCATCGGACGCTTCTCCCGTCGCGGGCGGGGAGATCCGGATGCGCCGGACGGGCCTTCGGGCGTGACCGCCCCCACCCCCGCTTCGGCAGATACACCAGGGTCTCCGTCCCCGCGAACCGCAGCACGAACGTCGCGAGCAGCGCCAGCACCGTCGCGGGCATGACCGCCATCCCGAACTCCGCGACGAACAGGGCGATCAGTGGTATCCGCAGCAGCAGATCGGCGTTGGCGAGCAGCGCGAAGCGCCCCACCCGGTCCGCCCAGTGCCGGTGGGACCGCCGGCCGCGGAACAGCAGCAGCTCGATGAGGACGAAGTTCCACGCCACCCCGAACTGGTTGGCGACGATCTCGGCCGGCAGATAGTGCATCCCGGCGCCTGTCAGCCCGTACAGCGCGAGCAGGTTCGGTACGAAGCCGGTGAGCCCGATCAGCCCGAAGGCCACCATCCGGGCCAGTGGCGACGCCGTACGCAGCTCGACCAGATGCCGCAGGAACCGCATCCCCTCCCTGGCCGTCGACTTGGACTCGCCCGCGTACCGGTCACCGAAGACGAACGGCACCTCCGCGACCCGCCGCGGCCGGCACCGTACGGCCAGTTCCAGCAGGATCTTGTAGCCCAGCGGGCGCAGCGTGTCCGTGTCCGCCGTGACCGCGCCGCGCCGGATCGCGAAGAAGCCGCTCATCGGGTCGCTGACGCCGCGCAGCCGGCGTGGGAACAGGCCCTTGGCCAGCCAGGTGGCGGCGCGGGAGACGGCGACGCGGTAGCCGCCGGCGAGTCCGGCCCGGCTGCCGCCATGGACGTACCGGCTGGCGACCACGAGGTCGGCGGTCGACCGCTCGCCGGCGGCGACCAACTCCGGTACCAGGGACGGCGGATGCTGCAGGTCGGCGTCCATGACGACGATCCATTCGGAGCCCGCGGCGCGCAGTCCCTCGACGACCGCGCCGCCGAGGCCGCCGACCGGTTCGTCCCGGTGGATGACGGCGACGGGGAACGGGCAGTCCCGCGCGGCCTCGGCGATCGCCTGCGGGGTGCCGTCCGTCGAGTCGTCCACGAAGAGGATCTCGCACGGCAGTCTGGACGGTACGGACCGGGTCAGCCGCCGCAGTAACTCCCCTACGTTCGCCGCCTCGTTGAAGGTCGGGATGATGACGGTGACGGCGCCGGGCTCGGCCACCGCGGTCGACTCCAGCGCCGACTCCAGGGCCGGATCGCCCAGTTCACCGGACCCCCGGGGAGGGACAGGGAGAATGCTCATCGTTCGCCCACCACGTTCACGATCCGCCGGATCTCGATGCGGTCCGCACCGTCCCCGAAGACGGCCACGGCCTTCGAATGGTTGAGTGCGTCGCGCACGCGCGGCAGGTCGACGGCGTCGCGCCGGACGGTCGGGGACGCCACGACGTAGTCGATGTCGCGCCAGCCGCCGGGCAGCGTCTTCGTCACGGCGGGGTCGAGGTCGGCCTTGTAGAACCAGATGGCGCCGAGCCCCGGCCGGTATCCGGCGTGCACCAGGTCCAGCCACATCGCGTCGTCCACGAGGACCCGGGTGCCGGCCGGGTCGGGCACCTCGGTGGCCATCCATGAGGCGGCGGCCCGGTAGGGGGCGTTGGCGTCGGCGGTCAGGGCGGTGCGGTTGCCGTCGTACCAGCGGGGCGCGACATACGCGGCGCAGGCCACGGCCAGCGCGGCGACGGCCGTCCACCGTACGGCGGTCAGCCCCCGTGGTTCGTCCGGCCGGCGCGCTCGGCGCAGCAGCGCGTGCGCGACACTGGCCGCGCCGCCCGCCAGCATCAGGGCCAGGAACGGCAGCCCCTGGATGACGTACATCGCCGGGAGGTAGCCGGAGGGGCGCAGCGCCATGGCGGTCAGGATCGCGACGGCGAGCGCGGGTCCGGCGAGTGCCCGCGCGGTGACGGACCAGCGGAGGGTGAGGAGCAGCCACAGCGCGCCGGCCATCCCGCCGAACAGCAGCACCCGGTCGTAGTAGAGCCACGACCGGAGCACGCCGTGCGAGCCGGATTCGGGGTCGAGGATGAAGCCGGAGCCGGGCCTGCCCATCTGGTACGTGACGCCGTCCCACAGCGACACATGTCCCTCGCCGGGCAGCAACTCGCCCTTGAGCAGGGCGAAGAGGGGGTACGAGAGGCCGATGACCGCGCAGGCGGTGATGGCTCCGGTGACCGCGAACTTACGGGTGTCGGGGTGCCCGTGGCGCCACATCGTGACCAGCACGGCGGGCAGCACGATCAGCATCGTCTCTTTGGTCAGTACCCCGACGGCGGAGGCGAGTCCGGCGGCGAAGTGGTGCCACAGATGCCGGTTGGGCGACGCCGCCAGGCAGAAGGCGAGGAGCATCCACATGACGGCGATGTTGTCGAGGAAGATCTCCCGTTGCAGTACGACCGAGAGCGGCGAGAGCCCGAAGAGCCCCATCGCGAGTGCGGCGGCCCAGCGCGGCAGCCACAGGCGCCTGGCCAGTATGTAGAGCAGTACGGCGCTTGCCGCGCTGACCAGCAGCATCGCGAAGCGCATGGTGCCGACGGTCATCGATTCGGGCGCGACGAGCGAGGGCAGCCAGGTCAGCGCGGCTATCTGGATCCAGCCGAGCGGCGGGTGGTCGTACCAGTAGGTGTAGTGGGCGAGTCCGTCGCCCTGCTGGACGGCCCACGCCTGGGCGAGATAGGTGCCCTCGTCGTCGCTGAGGGTCGGGTAGTGCTGGATGTTCCAGCCCTGGACGGCCATGATCACCAGGAGCAGGGCCGCGCAGAGGACCAGATCGGCGCGCGAGGAGCGGAAGCGGACGACGGGCCGGATCAGCACCCGTCGTTTGTCGAAGCGCTGCTTGTCCAACGGCCTTCTGTCGAAGTGCCCGTTGTCGAAGCGCCGTTGGACGTCGTCGGCGACGGGTGCGACAGGTCTCGGGGCAGGACCGATCTTCGCGGGGGCGATGTCGGTGGTCCGGCCGGTGGCCGGTTCCGTCGCCTCCACGGGGAGGGTCGAGGTCACGCGTGGATGTCCTCTCGGGTCTCTCGGGCCTCTGGGGCCTGTCGGGTGAGATGCGCGCCCACATGGCTGGTCAACTCCCAGTCACGGCGGCCCCGTTGCTCGCGCCACACGGCGCGGACGGCCGCGCCGGCGAGGAGCACCTGGTAGAAGGGGCCGCCGGCGACGAGCTTGAGGTAGTGCGTGAGCCGGACCTTGAGTCCGTACTGCTTGCCGAAGTCGTGCAGCCCGACCAGCTCGAACACGAACGTGATCAGCGCGGTGACGGCCGGCAGGAAGGTGATGAAGGCGACCCCGACGGGCACGTCGAGGAAGAGCGCGACGGCCACGTTGAGCGGGATGACGACGCCAGATATCGCCTGGAAGAAGGGGGTCATCAGTGTGTAGCGGGCGAGCAACCGCTGTCCGCGTGTGGCCAGTTGGCGCCAGTCGTTCTTCCGGTAGACCTGCAGGAAGCCCTGGTTCCAGCGGGTGCGCTGTTTCAGCAGCGACACCAGCGAGTCGGGCGTCTCCTCACGGGTGACCATGTCGGAGTCGTACGCGACGACGACCTTCTTGCCGGCGCTGGACAGCCGTACGCCCAGATCGCAGTCCTCGGCGAGGCAGTCCGGGTCCCAGCCGCCGGCGGCGCGCAGGACGTCGGTGCGGACGAAGACGGTGTTGCCGCCGAGCGGGATGAAGCCCTTCTGGGCGTGCAGGTGCAGCCGGCTGCGGAACCAGAAGAAATACTCCAGGCAGTTGCGCAGGCTGTACCAGCTGGAGTGGAAGTTGATCAGCTGGACGCCGCCCTGGACGACGTCGGCGCCGGTGGAGCGGAAGGCGTGGTCGACATGGGTGAGCAGTTCCGGGTGGACCTGGTCCTCGGCGTCGAAGACCCCGACCACCTCGCCGGTGCAGTGCGGCAGCGCCGTGTTCAGCGCCTTGGGCTTGTTCTTCGACAGGTGGGTGTCGACGACGACCCGGACCTGGCCGGGATCGCGGGCCGCCGCCCGCTCGGCGACCGCCGCGGTCCCGGGGTCGTCGTGCCCGACGATGACGATGATCTCGAATCGGGTGTGGCTGGAGCACAGCAGCCGCTCGATCGTGTGCTCAAGAACCGCCTGTTCGTGACGGGCGGGCAGGAGCAGCGAGAACGAGCGCGCCGGCCCCCCGTCAGGCGGGTCGAATCGTGTCGCCGCCAGCGTCTCCGGCGTACGCCAGGCATGCATCTGCCACCACAACGTGAACGCCGCCATCCAGAACAGCGCCAGCGAAATGGCAGCGACGAGTACGGACGTGACCACATGGCCCCCCTCGGCCAAGGGTGAACCGCGGCAAGGCCCCCCTGGCCGCCGGTCCCCCCGGTTTCACCCTGTACGCATGCCCCCCATGCGTAATTACTGCGTGCGTCCTTCGTGATGAAGATAAGGGGGAAGTGTGACGACAGTGGGCTCAATTCGATGAACTCCATGAATACGTCCGATTTTGCATGCTTCACAGAGAGCCCGAACTGTGCCTATGGGGGCGGCCGTTGCTACACCCGTACGGTCAACTGCTCCTTCAGTACGTCCACTTCGGTCGTGGGCGCCGAGCAGACGAAGCCCCGGCAGACGTAGGCCGCCGCCCGCCCGCCGACCGGCGGCCGACCGGCCAGCAGCGGGAACTCCCCTCCACCGGAAGCCTGTTGGTCTTCACCCGACGCCTCCTGGTCACCCGCCGGCTCGCCGACCGCGACGACGGCGCCCGGCGCCGTCCCCAGCAGCGCCGTACGGTGCAGCGCGGCGGTCGCCGCGTCGCCGCGCGGCCCCACCACGGCGACCTCGCGCGGCCCGTCGAGCAGCGCCTCGGCGACGGCGAGGCCCCAGCCGATGAAGCGCGGCGCACGCGGTCCGAGCGCCTTGACGACGCCGAGAGCGCCCTCGGCGGCCGTGCGGTGGGCCTCCGAGCCGGTGTGGGCGGAGTACGAGAGGAGGGCTCCGGCGGCGGAGGTCCAGCCGGACGGCGTGGCGTTGTCGGTCGGGTCCTGCGGCCTGCGGATCAGCGGCTCGGCGTCGTGCGCCGTGTCGTACAGCGCCCCGCCCTCGCCGGTGAACTGGTCGAGGACGGTGTCGAGGAGGAACCCGGCGAAGTCCAGCCACACACCCTCGCCGGTCACCCCGGCCAGCGTCAGGAAGCCCTCGGCGACATCGCCGTAGTCCTCCAGCACACCGGCGTTGGCGCCGACGCGGCCGTCCTTGGACGTACGGGCCAGGCGCGCCGTCTCGTCCATGTGCACCCGCACGAGCAGATCGGCGGCCTCGGTCGCGCGTTCGACGAGATCCGGCCGTTCGAAGTACGCGCCGGTCTCGGCGAGCGCGGCGATCGCGAGCCCGTTCCAGGCGGCGACGACCTTGTCGTCCCGCTCCGGGCGGGGCCGGGTGTCGCGGGCCGCGAGGAGCCGCCCGCGTACGGAATCGACGCGCGCCGCGTCCACCACGCCTTCGCCCTGCGGGAGTTGGAGGACGGAGGCACCCTCCTCGAAGGTGCCTTCGTCACTCACGCCGTAGTACCGGGCGGCGAACTCGCCGTCGGCCTCACCCAGCGCGTCCGTGAGCTGCTCGGGGGTCCACGCGTAGTACGCGCCCTCGACATGCTTTCCATGTCCGTCGTCGCTGTCCGCGTCCAGCGCGGAGGCGAACCCGCCCTCGGCGGTGCGCAGTTCACGCACCATGAAGTCGGCGGTCTCCAGCGCCACCCGCCGCGCCAGATCCGATCCGGTGGTACGCCACAGCCGCGCGTACGTACGGCACAGCAACGCGTTGTCGTAGAGCATCTTCTCGAAGTGCGGGACGACCCACTCCCGGTCCACCGAGTAGCGGGCGAACCCGCCGCCGAGCTGGTCGTAGATCCCCCCGCGCGCCATCGCCTCACACGTGTCGGACGCCATCTGGAGCGCGCCCTCGGCCCCCGTACGGGCGTGGTGGCGCAGCAGGAACTCCACCACCATGCTCGCCGGGAACTTGGGCGCCCCGCCGAACCCGCCGTGCTTCTCGTCGTAGTCCCGCGTCAGCGCGAGCAGCGCCTGGGCCAGCTCCTCCTCGCCGGGTGTGCCGTGGCCCCCGTGCGCGAGGGAGCGCCCGGCCAGCTCTCCCACGATCCGGCCGGCGACCTCGCCGACCTCCTCACGCCGGTCGGTCCAGGCGGAGTTGACACCTTCGAGGACCTGCCGGAAGGACGGCATGCCGTGCCGGGGCACGGGCGGGAAGTACGTACCGAAGTAGAACGGCTCCCCCGCCGCGTTGAGGAAGACCGACATCGGCCACCCGCCCTGACCCGTCGCCGCCTGCACCGCCTCCATGTAGACGGCGTCGACGTCGGGCCGCTCCTCGCGGTCCACCTTGATGTTCACGAAGTGCTCGTTCATGTACGCCGCCGTCGCCTCGTCCTCGAAGCTCTCGTGGGCGAGTACATGGCACCAGTGACAGGCGCTGTACCCCACGCTCAGAAAGACGGGCACGTCCCGCCGCCGGGCCTCCTCGAAGGCGTCGGGCTCCCAGGGCCACCAGTCGACGGGGTTGTCCGCGTGCTGGAGGAGATAGGGGGACGTGGCATGCGCGAGTCGGTTGGCCATGCCCCCATCCTGGCCCACGGCGGGCCGGGCCCCGGCGCACCGGGCCCGGGGCTCCCTCCAGCGGCGCGCTGTGCGCCCGCACCACCTGAGAACGGGCGTCTCGGCATCACAGGACAGTAGGCTGGCCCCAACGGCGCTGGAACTGTTTGAGGCTCCTCGAAGGAGGTACACCGTGACCGCCGAGATGGTGGCGCCCGCGTGGATGCATACGCAGATCAGCGCGGAACAGTACGACTCCTGGTCCGAGGAACAGTGTGCCGGCATTGAGATCGTGGACGGGATGGTCGTAGTGAGCCCGAGTGCTTCCAAGCGGCACAACCGGCTGGCCCGGATCCTGGCCAATGCCCTGGACGCCGCCGCGGGCCCGGACTGGAACGCCGACACGGACTTCGACGTCCGCCTGCAGGACGTTCCGCTCACCAACCGGCGTCCGGATGTCGTCGTCTACCGGGCGGAGACCATCGACCTCACGCCCACCCGCCCCGAACACGTACTCCTGGTCGTCGAGGTCGTATCGCCCGGCTCGGAGACCACCGACCGAATCGTGAAGGTGGACCAGTACGCCAAGTCGGGCATTCCCTTCTACTGGCGCATCGAGCAGGCCGCAACCGGTGTCCCCATCATCTACACCTACGTTCTCGACCCCGCCACCAAGGCATACCGAGACGGCGAGATGTTCACCGGCGTGATCAAGGCTGCCGCGCCTTTCCCCGTAACCGTGGACTTGGGAACCATCTGACGGCCAAGTCCCGCACCGGCGCGCGACGGGCCGGATCGCGACGGGCCGGATCGCGGTCGATCCGGCGGCGAAGCTCGCCGACTGCGGCGGCTCCGCCGTGGACCGTTCGCCCCGTGCGCCGGCGGCTTCCGCCCGGTGGAGGCCGCGCCGGCCGTTTCATCGGTCGGCGCGGCCCGCGGCCCCGTAGTCCTCGGTCGGTCAGACCTGGAAGATGAACGCCGACCACTGGTCACGCGTGCCCTGCGGGACGTCCGTGTGAACGGTCGTCGCGCCGGGGGCGCCGCGCAGCCGGGTGTCCCATTTGGCGGCCCAGATGCCGCGGTCCTGGGTGTCCCAGCGCCAGCGCTGCCCCGGGTTCTTGCTGTCGCACGTGCTCGACCAGACCCTGGTCTGCGAGGGCTTGTAGTTGGTCGTCAGGCAGAGCCCGGTCTCGGCGTTCATGAGGAGGTTCCCGCCCTCCCAGCTGTCGCTGGTGATCCAGTCCCACTCATGCTTGCTCCTGTTACAGGGCCCGGCGAGCGTGACGGCCCCCGAAGCCTCTCCGGCGAGGCAGTCACCGGTCACCTGGTTGGTGAACCGCCAGTGGGTGTTGGCCGCCGCGACGGTGGACGGCGTCTCGGAGGGGGACGGTGTCGATGCGGTGGACAGCGTCGATGAGGCGCCGACGAAGGCCACGGCCAGTGCCGCGGCGACGAGTACGCGCTTGCGTATGGAAGTGCTTTTCACGAGGTGACGCTATCAACTACCCACCGCACAGGGCCAGTTCATTTACTCGCGACGACACCGCGCACCTGGCCCCGTAGGCCACCTCCCACAGGGCGCCTCCCTCGCCCCCGTGCGCGAGGGAGCGCCCTGCGGGATGACACACGGCGGGGTGGACGCGGTCAGCAGCCACCGCAGTTGTGGTAGGTCACGTCCCAGTGGTTGACCTCGTTGTAGTAGATGTTCCCGGAGCCCGACCGCCACTTGCCGCCGCCGATGGACGTGAACGTGCCGGTGATGTAGTTGGTCAGGCAGCTCGACATGGCGAAGTCGAGCTTGTAGCCGTTCCAGTGGCTGTAGGCGCCCGCCGCGTGGCCGGTCTCGGTGCCGCCGGTGACGGTCATGGCGCAGCCGGTGGCGCCCTTGAGGGTGATCGCGCCCTGGATCGTCGCGGAGTTCACCTGGTCGAGAGACGTACAGGTGGGGTTGTTGCGGTCCGAACAGCCCCCGCTGGAGCGGATGCCGATTCCGGCGTTGCCCAGCTGCGCGGCGGCGGTGCCGTGGCTGAGCTTGGCGAGCGCGCCGACGGGGGCCTTGGCGTCGGCGGGGGCGGCCTGTGCGAGCGCGGGGAACGAGAAGAACGCCAGGGCGAGGGCGGAGGTGCCGATGGCGGCGCTTCTGAGGGTCCTGTTCACTGTAATTTCCTCTTCGGTGGGGGCGGGGAGGTCAACTACGCGCGTAGCATGCCGACTCGCACCGATCCACACGAGAACTCAACTCAACCTGAAAGAGCGTCAGTTGACGCTCGCGCGGGTGGCACTGCCGGTCACGCGGCCAAGATTGCACATCTACGCGCGATGCGTAAGACGGAGCGGCGAGTACGCGCGACCGCCACCGCGGCACCTCCGGTGGTCGCCCCCGGTCTGCCGGCAGCAGATCTCCGCACGGCAGAATCACTCGCTTCCGCCGGAGCCGCGTCCGCAGGGTGGTCAGGACCGGCCGAGGCGGGTGAGCACCCGCCGTCGGGAGCCGGGTCATGGAGGAAACATGCTCTCGACCGTTCCGCGGCTCGCGGCGGCGGAGACCGCCGCGGTGCCGTTCGACGACCGGATCGCCGGCCGCCTGCAACACGGCAGGATCGTGGTGCTCGGTGAACAGGTGGACGACGCGATCGCCAACCGGATCTGCGCCCAACTGCTGCTCCTGTCGCAGGAGGACCCCCGGCGCGACATCATCCTGTTCGTGAACAGCCCGGGTGGCTCCGTCCACGCCGGGATGGCCATCTACGACACCATGCGGTTCATCCCGAACGACGTCGCCACCCTGGCGATGGGCTTCGCCGCCAGCATGGGCCAGTTCCTGCTCTGCGCGGGGACACCCGGCAAGCGCTACAGCCTGCCGAACGCGCGGATCATGATGCACCAGCCGTCCGGCGGGCTCGGCGGGACGGCGGCCGACATCGCCGTACAGGCCGAGAATCTCGCGTACACCAAGCTGACCATGCAGAAGCTGATCGCGGAGCACTGCGGCCAGAGTCTGGAGACAATCGCGGCCGACCAGCGCCGGGACCGGTGGTTCACGGCGGAGCAGGCGAAGGAGTACGGCTTCGTGGACCGTGTCGTACGCGGTGTGGCGGAGCTGGGCGGGGACGCGGCGAGCGGGTTCGGCTTCGGACCCGCGGGCACCACGACCCAGGGGGCGACGGCATGAGCGGGCAGTACACCGTCCCCGTCGTCGTCGAGCGGACACCGAACGGCGAACGCTCCTACGACGTGTTCAGCCGGCTGCTCTCCGAGCGGATCATCTTCCTCGGCACGTCGATCGACGACGGCGTCGCGAACGTGATCATGGCGCAGATGCTCCATCTCGACCACGAGAGCGGCGACTTGGACATCCACCTCTACATCAACTCCCCCGGCGGCTCGGCCACCGGGCTGACCGCGATCTACGACACGATGCGGTTCGTCCGGGCGGACGTCGCGACCGTCTGTCTCGGCCAGGCGGGGTCGGGGGCCGCCGTACTCCTCGCCGCGGGCGCGCCCGGCAAGCGGACGGCGCTCCAGCACTCGCGGGTGCTGCTGCACCAGCCGTCCACCCAGGGGCAGGGCGAGGCGGCGGACCTGGAGATCCAGGCGGCCGAGGTGCTGCGGACCAGGGCCGAGATCGAGGACATCCTGTCGCACCACACGGGGCAGAGCGTGGAGCGGCTGCGGGAGGACACGGACCGGGACAAGTACTTCACGGCGGCGCAGGCGAAGGAGTACGGCCTGGTCGACGGCGTGATCACAACCCGGGAACTGGCGGAGCGCGGGCGCTGAGACCGTACGTGGCGCCGGGTCCGTGATTCGCCTCCCCCGCACGGGGGAGGCGGATCGTGCGCCGACAGCCGCGCGGGCCGGCGGTGACCGACACGACGCGCCTGGCCACGACGCGCCTGGCCTCGACGCGTCATGCCGCCAGGGCCATCGTCCGGCCGTCCCGGCGGCCGGCGTCGCGGCGCGGGGTGGCGGCGCCCCACGGCGTCGACAGGTCGGAGTGCAGCGCGCCCACCAGGTCCACCAAGTGCAGGCCGAGCGCGCGGCAGACGGCCGCCAGCACCTCGGACGACGGCTCCTTGCGCCCGCGCTCGATCTCCGAGAGATACGGCAGCGACACCTGCGCCCGGTCGGCGACGTCCCGCAGCGTGCGGCCCTGCCGCAGCCGGGCCCGGCGCAGCGCGGCCCCCACGAGGTCCCGCATCAGCGGCTCGTCGGGCTTGTTGTCCCGGCCGGGGCCGTGTCCGGAACCGTGTCCGGGGCCGTGGCCGTGGCCGGAACCTCGGCCCGGACCGGGAACGGCACGCAGGACGCCTTCACCCATGGATTCCTCCGTCAGCTGTGGACCGGCTCCGCTCCGGTACGGCAGCCGGCACCACACCGGCCGTCCGAGCGTAAGCCGGGCCCCTCCCCCGGGCCACGCACCGAGGCTCCTGACCGGGCTCTTTCCGCCGCGGGCGTAACACAGGCGCCGCGCGGGCAAGACGTACAGGCACCCGTACGCGGAAGTACGGGCACACGTACGCATCAGATGCGCGCGTAGGCACCCTTCGCGGACCGGCGACATTGGCCGCCGCGGGCCCGGCAGGCCGCCTCGCGCTCGCGCGCTCCGCGCAGGACACTGACGCGGAGTTCGCCACAGCACCGGATGCTCTCGGAGGGGGACGCATATGCGGGACAGCCATCGGACCGAGGCGGAGAGGCTGTTGGTACGCGCCGTGGAGGAAGAGGTGCGGCGCTCCGGCGGTCGGATCGACGGCAACGTCCTCCTGTCGCGCGGGCGGGGCGCGTTGGAGGTCATGACGGAGTCCGCCAAGGACGAGTACGCGCTGTACGAGGCGGCGCTCGACCAGGCCGACGCCGAACGGCGGACCCTGGCCGAGCGATTGGGCGGGGGCGCGCTGCGAACGCCCCTGCTGGTGGCGGGCGTTGCCGCCGCCTCCGCCGTCGCCGCCGATGTCGGGCTCGGAACCGGTACCGGCACGGCCGTCGGCACGGGCGTGATCGTCGCGGTCGTCGGTGCGGCGACGGGCGTCGCCACGGTGGCATCGGCGGGGCGTCCGGCCGGACGTGCCGGGGCCGCCGGACAGCCGGGCGACAGCGAGCAGTTGAGGCTTCAATGGCTGACGGCGCTGGAGGTACGGGGCATCCGCCCGTATCTGGACCAGCAGCGGGTGCTGACGCAGGCGACGCGGCGTACGACCAAGAAGCCCACCGTCGTCCCGCGGTTGCGCGGCGCCGACCGCAGCGCCGCCGCCCGCAGACGCAGCGTCCTTGAGCAGTCGTTCGGCCATCTCCCCGAGTCCGACGGCCCGTTCGCGGGCCGCCGCGAGGCGATCGGGCAGATAGCGCGCTGGGTGCACGCGGCCCGCGCGTCGACGGAGACGAAACCGACGGTCGTCGTGCTGTACGGGGCGCCCGGGTCCGGCCGGACCACGCTCGCGGTGCGGGCGACGCACCAGTTGCGGGACCAGTTCCGCGGGGCGTGCGTGGTGGACCTGCGGGGCGGCGACGCGGGCGAGGCGCCGCTGTCGACCAGGGACGCGCTGCTGCATCTGCTGAACCGGCTGGGCGCGCCCCGTGAGCAACTGCTCTTCCGTGAAAGGTCGTCGGCCGAGCAGCAGGTGCGGCGCCTCAGCGAGCTGTACCACCAGCATCTGACCGGCCTGCCGGTGACGATCGTGCTGGACGACGCCTCGGACGCGGAGCAGATCCGCACCCTGGTGCCCGAACGCTCCGACAGCCTGGTGCTGGTGACGGCCCGTCAGCCGGTGGAGCTGGCACCCGACACCCCGGCGTGGGTGCACCAGCTGCCGGTGGTGGCCCTGGACGGCGCGGGCTGCGAGGAGTTGCTGCGCGCCGCGGGCGAGGAGCCGGTGGGCGGCCCGTACGACGCCCAGACCATCGACAGGATCGGTGAGTTGTGCGGCGGTCTGCCGCTGGCGCTGCGGGTCGCGGGCTCGTCGCTCGGTTCGCGTACGTCGTACCAACTGGCCACGGATCTTGAGGCGTACGGCCCGGTCGACCCGGCCGAGCGTGCCCTGTGGCTGCGCTACACCGACCAGAGCGAGCAGGCGCGCAGGCTGCTGCGGCGGCTCGCGCTGGCGGGGCGCGCGTCGCTCGGCGCCGCTGCCGCCGCCGCGCTGCTGGGCGCCGACGAGCAGGAGGCCGAGCGGCTGCTGACCGTGCTGGCCCGCGCGGGTCTGATCGACCACGTACGCGCGAGCCGCTACCGACTGCACGACGTCGTAAGGAACTTCGCGCTCGCGCGGCTGCTGGACGAGGAGGAGGCCGCCGACCGTACGGCCGCGCAGGAGCGGCTCATCCAGAACTACTCGGAGCTGGCCGACTCGGTGATCCGGCTGGTCGACGGCAAGACGTCCACGCGCGCCGACCAGTTCGGCGGGCACGGCTTCTCCTCGCTGGAGGCCGCGCTGCGCTGGCTGGACGACGAGTCGAGCTTCATCACCGCCGCGCTGCGGCACGCGGAGGGCGTCGACCAGGCGGCCGTACTGAGTCTGCTGGGCGCGCTCTGCGACTACTGCCTGCTGCGCGGGGACCTCTACCGGCTCGGTGAGATCAGCGAGTTGACGCAGGCGGTGGACCAGGGGCTGCTGGCCCGTTCCGTGCAGTGGCGTACGGGAATCGCGGCCCGGCAGCTCGGTGAGCTGGACAAGGCGCGGACGACCCTGACGTCCGTGGTCGACCTGTACCGCGAGGCGCATCACGACGCGGGGGTGGCCCGCGCGCTCTGCTCGCTGGGCATCACCCTGCACCACCAGGGCAATCTCAACGAGGCGTCGGCGAAGCTGCGCGAGGCGCTCGACCTCCAGGCCCCGGCCGAACTCGGCACCGACCGCGCCTGGACGCTGCACGCGCTGGCGGCCGTGGAGCGCGACCGCGCCAATCTCACCGAGGCGGTCGGGCTGCTGGCGACGGCGCTCACCCTGCACCGCGCGGGCGAGTCGCTGCACGGCGAGGCGTGGACGCACTTCCAGCTCGGCCAGGTGTGTCTGCGGCTGGGTGATGTGCGGCGCGCCGAGGGGGAGTTGAGCCAGGCGCTGGAGCTGTACGGGCGTACCCGCGACGGCCGGGGCGAGGCGTGGGCGCTGACCCAGCTGGCCCGCGGCCGGCTGGTGGACGGCGAACCGGAGTCGGCCGCCGACCAGTTGCGCCAGGCCCTGGCCCGCCACCGGGACAACGAGGACGCGCGTGGCGAGGCGTGGACGCTGTACTACCTGGGCCAGGCGCTGGAGGAGTGCGGCGACACCGCGCAGGCGGTACGCGAACTGGAGCGGGCGCGCTCGATGTTCTCCCGGATGCGCGACGTGTACGGACTGGCCTGTGCCCGGCACCACTCGGGCCGGGTCACCCGCGACCAGCGGGCCGCCCAGACCGGCAATCTCCGCAACTCCGGTTTCGCCCGGCAACTGCTGGTCGACGCCCGCGCGGACTTCCGCCGGATCGGTGTCGCGCACGGCGAGGCGTGGACCTGTCTGGAGCTGGCGATCATCGACGCGGGCAACAGCAAGGCGGTCCAGGCGCTGACGCTGTGCGACGAGGCGGTGGCGCTGTTCACCTCGTACGGCGACCACCGCGGCGCCGACTGGGCCCGTTTCCTGCGCTGCACGCTGCTGCCGTACGGCTCGGCGGGCGGCGTCGATGTCGGGTCCGTGGTGGCGGAGCAGGAGCTGGCCGAGCTGACGGCGGCCCGGCACCCGTCGCGCGACGGCAAGCTGGAGGAGTGCGCGGAGACGTTCGCGGTGATGCTGGAGCGCGGGGTCACGCTGGAGGACGGCTGGCAGGCGTGGCGCCTGGGCATGGTGCCGGGCCGGCACGCACGCGAGGTGATGGGGGTCCCGGTGGAGGCGGCACCCGCCTGATCCCGGTCACCGGCCCGCGCCCACCCGCGTCGGGAAAGCCGGACACTCCCGCTGACCACGCGCCCCGAAGGGGCGGTCTGCGGGAGTGTGAAGGCGGGGTACGGGTGCGCCCGCGCCCTACGTCGTGCGCCGGCCGCCCACCGACGCCGCACGCGCCTCCTCGGGCTCCGCCCCGTCCGCCGGCTCCTCCGGGAAGTCGACCTTGCCCATGTGGCGGTTCATCGACTTCATCAAGAGCCACACGGCGCACGCCATCACGGCGAAGACGACGAAGCCGAGGGCGCCGGGCGTCACCTTGTTCTCGTCCAGCTCCTTCGCGAGCGGGACGAGCTGCGTCACTGCCTGGGTCGCATACATATCAGGCATTGTCGCGGATGCCCGCGAAGAGGTCGCTCTCGGGGAGGGAGGTATCGACGAGCGACTTCACCAGCTCGTACTCCTCGGTCGGCCAGACCTCCCGCTGAATGTCCATCGGCACCCGGAACCAGCCCCCGTCCGGGTCGATCTGCGTGGCGTGCGCGATGAGCGCCTTGTCACGGATCTCGTAGAAGTCGGCGCACGGCACATGCGTGGTCAGCGTCCGCTCGTCGCGCCCGAACTCCTCCCAGCGCTTCAGCCAGTCCCCGTACGGGGACTCCAGACCGCGCGCCAGCAGCGCCTCGTGCAGCGCGACCGTACGGGGACGGTTGAAGCCCTGGTTGAAGTAGAGCTTCCGCGGCTGCCACACCGGGCCGAACTCGGCCTCGGGGTACTTCTCGGCGTCGGCCGCCGCATCGAAGGCCACCATCGAGATCTTGTGGGTCATGATGTGGTCGGGGTGCGGATAGCCGCCGTTCTCGTCGTACGTCGTGATGACCTGCGGCTTCTGCTCGCGGATCATCCGCACGAGCCGGCCGGCCGCCACGTCGACGTCCTCCAGCGCGAAGCAGCCCTCGGGGAGCGGCGGCAGCGGGTCGCCCTCGGGCAGGCCCGAGTCCACGTAACCGAGCCACGCCTGTCTGATGCCGAGGATCTCGCGGGCCTCGTCCATCTCCTTCTTGCGTACCTCGTGGATGTGCTCCTCGATGTAGGCGTCCCCCTGGAGCTTGGGGTTGAGGACGGAGCCGCGCTCGCCACCGGTGCAGGTCACGACCAGCACGTCCACCCCCTCGGATACGTACTTGGCCATGGTGGCCGCGCCCTTGCTCGACTCGTCGTCGGGGTGGGCGTGCACGGCCATCAATCGCAGCTGGTCAGTCAAGACTCGGTCCTCAGTGATATGTCGCGTCGGGCGGCTTCTATAGTGACGGAATCGAGGCACGGAAAATTCCGGGGAGGAAAGATCATGACCGCGGTACGCCCACCGGTTCTTCCCGAAGGCCGTTACAGCCGCTCGTCGGACGAGCGGGCGGACCGCAAGCTCAAGATCGTCGGCTCGGTGCTCGGCGTCGGCCTGCTCGCGCTCGTCGGCTGGTTCGGTTACGACTATGTGGCAGGCCAGAGTGTCTCGGGCGAGCTGATCAAATTCAAGCGGGTTTCCGACACCCGGGTCGAGGCGCATCTCGAAGTCCGCAAGGACCGGAACGCGGCCGGCTCGTGCCTGCTGCGCTCACGCGCGGAGGACGGCGCCGAGGTGGGCCGCAAGGACGTCCGCGTCGAGGGTCCCGAGACCCGGATCGACGAGGTCATCACCATCCGTACGACCAGGAGCGCGACAAGCGCGGAGCTCGTCGGGTGCACACCGGACGGCGGCTGACCGTGGCTGACGAGCGCGCCCGCGGTCCATTCCCGCCCGGCCGCCCGCGGCCCGACCTGATCCGGCACTGACCCTCCCCGGCTTCGGCCCCGGTTCACGGCGCTGACCTGCGCCGATGTGATTCTGACGCCTTTCGTCCTGCCCACGCGCCGCGGAATTGTTAGGCTCGTGGTTTCGCCCACCCGAGAAGGACCATCCTTCTGAGTAGGGCGTTGCTTTGTATTCCCAGTACCTGTACCTACGAGGAGCACCTGTGACCCAGACCAGCGAGAACGTCACCTGGCTCACCCAGGCGGCGTACAACCAGCTCCGGGCCGAGCTGGATCACCTGTCTGGTCCCGCCCGCGTCGAGATCGCCCAGAAGATCGAGGCTGCCCGCGAGGAGGGGGACCTGAAGGAGAACGGCGGGTACCACGCGGCCAAGGAGGAGCAGGGCAAGCAGGAGCTGCGGGTGCGCCAGCTGACCCAGCTCCTGGAGCACGCGAAGGTAGGCGAGGCCCCCGCCGACGACGGGATCGTCGAGCCGGGCATGGTCGTGACGATCGCCTTCGACGGCGACGAGGACGACACCCTGACGTTCCTGATGGCGTCGCGTGAGTACGCGAGCACCGACATCGAGACGTACTCGCCGCAGTCGCCGCTCGGCGTGGGCGTGAACGGCAAGAAGGTCGGCGACGACGCGGAGTACGAGCTGCCGAACGGCAACAAGGCGTCGGTGAAGATCCTGGCCGCCAAGCCCTACCAGGGCTAGCTAGGGCGCTTCACCGGTCGTATCTGTCCGTCCTGATCCACCGGCACCCCCGTGGCCGGTGGATCAGGACGGAGTAACGAGCCAGAGGTACGAGCCAAGAGGTACGGACTACGCGGTGGCGGAGCGGTAGCGCCGTACCGCCAGCGTGCGGAACACCACGATGATCAGGGCGGACCAGATCAGCGAGGCCCAGACCGGATGCTCCATCGGCCACGCGCCGGTCACCGAGGCCGGCCGGCCCGGGATCGTGTTGCCGAACAGCTCACGCGCCGCCTGCACGGTCGCGCTGAACGGATTCCACTCCGCGATGTGCTGAAGGAACGAGGGCATGCCGTTGACCGGTACGAAGGCGTTGGAGATGAAGGTCAGCGGGAAGAGCCAGATCAGCCCGCCTGACGTGGCCGCCTCCGGCGTACGGACGATGAGCCCGATCAGCCCGCCGATCCAGGAGAACGCGTAGCCGAGGAAGAGCGGCAGCCCGAAGCCCGCGAGCACGCTGCCGATGTTCTCGTGGGTGCGCCAGCCGATGAACAGGGGCGACGGCCGCGAGGACGACGAGTGTCAGGGCGGTCTGTACGAGGTCGGCGAGCGTACGTCCGGTGAGGACCGCGCCGCGTGCCATCGGCAGTGAGCGGAACCGGTCGATCAGCCCCTTGCGCATGTCGTCGGCGATGCCCGCGCCCGCGCCCGCGGTGGCGAAGGTCACCGTCTGCGCGAAGATGCCCGCCATCAGGAACTCACGGTAGGCCTGGGCGCTGCCGGCGGGGGCGCCGGGGATGTTGATGGAGCCGCCGAAGACGTAGGTGAAGAGCACCACGAACATGATGGGCTGGATCAGCCCGATGATCATCTCCGGGAAGGGAGTTCTCCAGTCTTCGAGTGATCACAGCCCGCAACCTCGTCATGTTTCACGTAGTCACAGCCCTCCCGACCACCGCTTGCCGCCCGGCTGGCGGTGTACTGGTCGTCGACCACGCCGGTCACGTGCATCGGCGGGAGCACGTACAGAGGGGGCGCTGAGACGCCCTTGTAAGGGGCCAGAGCTTCAAGTGCCGACTCATATGCTCGTGTCGCCCGCAACTTGGCCCTGCGATGACCGGACTCTGGTCAACCGGGATGACGCGGGTAGATACGACACGTCTCAGAATCGTAGGCGGCCCAACGGCTTGAGTGCAACTGCCGACCCTGAGGGCGAGATCGTACGAGCGTCGCCTCAACTCGCTCGATTCGCGGGCGCGTTCAGGGCTCGCCTGTCGGTCGTTGGGTTGCCGCTGTCACGATCGTGAGGTCGGCGTAGGGCCTGCATGATCTTCCATCTGTGAAGGCAAGGGGGAGAAAATGGGTCTTACTCGTAAGGTCATGTCGCTGTCGACGCTCGGGGCGGTCGACTTCCGTTCCGACAAGGAGCGCACCGCGGCCTACACCAAGGCCACGAAGAAGCAGACCAAGAAGCAGACGAAGCTGATGAAACAGCAAGCGAAGCTCGCCAAAAGGCTGGCTGGCCGACTCGGCAAGACCAAGACCCCCGGCCTCGCGGCTGGGGGGTCTTCTGTCGTTCCAGTGGCGCCCGTTGAGAGCGACGAGCTCAGTCGGTCAGCCCAACTCGCTTGGCCATCGCCATCAAGTCCGGCCGCGTCCTCTGATGCATCACGAAGAGAACCCTGAGCACTTCTCGGCTCATGGGGTGCACCTCCGTCATCTCCGGCGCCACCTTGAAGGCTGTCTTCAGAGACTCTTCGGAGCCGGCCACATCTCCAACGGCCAGTCGTGCCCTCGCTACGTCGATGTGAAGTCGGCCGATGCGGTTTGGTTTCAATCCCACTGGCGGCTTGCTCAGGAGGGGCGTCGCCATGTTCACCGCCCGATCTGGCTGATCCAACTCGATGTGGGCAGCGAGCTCGTACAGCGCGGTGTTTCCTGCCCCGAAGGTCAGGTTGTGCAAGAGCACATCGCCGGCCTGGGGGAGCTTGGCAGCAAGATCGCGAGCCCGAACCAGGTGGGCCTCCGTGGCGGCAGCGTCCTTGTGCCGAGAGGCGAGAACCACCCCCCGCAGGTGGAGTGAACCAAGGACGACCGCGCGGGCGGAGGTGCTGCTGTCGAGACGTTCGTACTGGACGATGGCGCGGTCCACGATGGTGAGCCCGTCATCGTAGTGGCCGGCCGACTGGTAGGTGCCGGCCTCGTTCCACGCCGCCGCGGCCTCCGCGTCCGGATTCCACGTCTGGTGCGCCGCCCATTGCTGCCGCGAAACGATCACGTCCGCAAGGTCGGGCTCCCCGAGCCGGTGAGCAACGGCGTAGGCACATCCGTAGAGGTCGGCGACCTGCCCCCAGGCGACAGCGTCGCCACCAGCGGCGAAGGCTGTCGCCGTTGCCTGGCCAAGCAACTTCGGCAGGACGTCGAGCAATCCGAGGTACTGAGCCTCCGCCCGAAGATGTGCCGCGTTCTTCAGGTCGCTGGCCAGCGCCTCGGGGTCTGGCACGTCTTCCTTCGGGAGTGTGTGCCGACGCACCGCCGTTCGCAGCGCATCAAGGCGCTCGGCCTCCGTGCGGGGGCGGTCGCGGAAAGGCTGACCGTAGATGCGGGCCGTGGTAACACCCAAGGCTTTCCCGCAGGCTGCTGCGACAGGCGGCGTGACCGGCCTGAGACCGGTCTCGATCTTGCTGAGGTAGGAAACGCTCAGCAACGAGGCTCGACCGAGCTGAGCCTGCGACATCTCCCGCGCCTTGCGAAGTACGGCGATGTTCTCGCCAGCGCTTGTGCTCTCCATGCACCTCACCTTCCCACGTCAAGGGGTCCGTTCCCCCAACTGCGCTCTCCGGCACTTCCGTTGTGCAAGTTCTGTGTGAACCGATCTTGGTCCTGCGCAGTTCACTTGTTACAGAGGGCGATCGGGCGAGTAACCGGAGTGAACCCAGCGATCGTCTTGAACTACAACTCCAAGCAAGGAGTTCAGCGCGAGCATCGAGTCGCAGGCGAAAACACAGGCCGAGACGTACGAGCCCAAGGCCACCAGCGGCGCTGGAAGTGCAGCCATCGGCGAGCCCTCCAGCCCCAAGGCTTACGCGATCGACGTGGGGACGATCCGCGATACCGTGTCAGCCGCCCGAGAGATGCCCGTCTCGCGGGATGCCCGCCCTCGAATTGCCTCCACCACGGCAGCACTTGTCGGGATGCTCGAACTCCTGCTTGGCGAAGATCTCAACTTTGATCTCGACGCAGCCGTTCGGGGCATGTACCAGACCGCGTACCGACTGCTTCGTGTCGACCGCCGGCCGACGAGCGACGACCCCACTGTCGTGGCGTGGCAGTACATGCGGGATGTGGCGGAACTGACGTCCCAATTCGTCGAGACCTACGCCGACCAGCAGGGTGGGGCTGAGTTCCATGGCCAGTGAGCCGAAGGCTCCGCCGCTCCCCGTTCGCGACCCCCGAAGTTCGCTGTCGAAGCTGGCCGAGTCGCGAAGGCTGTATCTCGTGCCGTCGGGCCTTCCGCCGGTCGAGCCGGAGCCCCCGGCGGAGGAGGAGGGCACGTGAACCAGAAGGCACAGCAGGTGGCCTACATGGTGAGTGTGCTGGCTCTCGGCAGTGCGTTGGTTCTTGCGATCTGGCAGGGAGGCTGACCCGAATGATGCCGAATGGCCTGACGGTCTACCCGGCGGATGGTCGCCCCGTCCCCTCCCGCCCCGACGATGGCAGGGAGTGGATTCTGGGCGCATGTTGGCTGTGGTGCCGTCGCGTTGGCCTTCCGGTGATCTGGATCGGCCCGGTTGTGTCCGGTGGAGCCCACGCTCCGCTGTTCGCCTGCTCCTGGTGCCTTGACGAACTCGACCGCATGGTCTGGCAGTACGTCACGGCCAAAGACGCCAACCTCGACTCCCGTCTCCCTGGGTAGAAGGCCCGTCCGCGCGCCCCGCGCTGTGGTCAAGCCCCAGAGGAGGCGGGTTCAGCGCCCGGCCCGGCTGATGCCATCCCCCGAAGAAGGACAGGTCCAGCCGGGCCGGGTTTACCCGCGATGGAAGGAGATCAGTTGGTCCGTTTCAAGCGCAACGTAGGCGTCGGAGGAGCGAGTGACGGCATGACCACTCGCAAGTCCAAGACTCAGGGTGTCCAGCCCAGTGCGACCGGCAACCGCGCAGAGCGCCGAGCCGCCGAGAAGGCCGCAAAGAAAAAGAACGGGAACAAGTAGTCCCGGCGGCTCGAAGCAATGACTGCTGGCTCCGCCCGGACGCCGGCCAGACGAAGCAGATCTCACGAGACGAAGGAGTACCAGATGACCACCAGTCAGGTCATGGACCACACGTTCGCCGAACCGGCCGCGGGGGCGGTTCGCCCTTTCGGGCTGACCAAGGCGGTGCCGGTTCGTCCGAGCGCCGGGGTGTGGCCCGCGCTGCGCCTCTGCCAGGAGAGGCAGATCAGCGTGACGGTGGACGGTGGGGAGCCGTTCATTCACGCCCCGTCGATGGCCTCCAGCCTCGAAACGGTGGCTCAGACCACGGAGGACAGCCAGCTCGACGAGGAGAAGGCCAACGACACCGACTGACAAACCGGCTGACTGAGCGAAGGATTTGACCGATGACTGTCCTGGTTCTTACTGGCCCCAAAGACGCGACTGCTGATCTCGTCATCGCGGAACTCACCGGTCGAGGTGTATCCGTACACCGACTTGATCCCGGAGACTTCCCCGAGAACCTGAAGTTGGCAGCACGCATCGGCCCCCGCCGGGCCAACTGGGACGGGGGGTTACGGGGCTCGCACCGGGACTTGGACTTCGGTCGCGTTCGTTCCGTCTACTACCGGCGTCCGTCGGAACACCGCTTCCACCCCGACCTGTCGGGCGACGATGTGCAATGGGCAGCCGCCGAGGCCCGTGCCGGCCTCGGCGGCTTGCTGGCGACACTGGAATGCGCCTGGCTGAATCATCCGAGGCGCAACGCCGTCGCGGGTGTCAAGCCTGTTGCCCTGGCAACGGCCGCTCGGTGCGGCTTGAGCATTCCCGAGACGCGGATCACCAACCACCCGGACGAGGCCCGCGCCTTCGTCGGGAATCTGCCTGGCCGGGTGGCCGCGTACAAAGCCCTCGGCACTCAGGGCGCCAGCGGCATCGGCGGCGACCCGTACGCCTTGTGGACGACCAGGGTGAGTGCCGCAGAGATCACGGACGCTGTCTGCTTCACCGCTCACCAGTTCCAGGAGTGGATACCGAAGGCGTACGAGGTTCGCCTGACCGTCGTAGCCGGTCGGATGTTCGCGGCGAAGATCCATACCTCGTCGAAGGCCGCACGCATCGATATCCGTACGGACTACGCCAGCCACACCTACGAGCTCTGCGAGGTGCCCTGTGGCATCGCGTCCGGCGTTCGCAAGTTGCTGAACACATTCGGCCTCCATTACGCCGCCATGGACTTCCTCGTTGACCAGAGCGGGGAGTGGCACTTGATCGACCTGAATCCGAATGGCCAGTGGGCGTTCGTCCCGGAGCTTCGTACCCCCATCACCCAAGCACTTGCTGACCTACTGGAAGGCGCCCCATGAGCACCGCCACCCCGTCCGCCTACGAGCTGCGCCGCCTGATGACGGACCAGCTCACCGCCGCCGGGTCGTTGCATTCCGAGCGCTGGATCGCCGCCTTCTCCAGCGTCCCGCGGCACCTCTTCGTGCCCAAGTTCACCGTGCGGACCGAGGGGAGCCTGCACGCGTACGACCAGGCTGATCCGATGTGGCCCACTGCGGCTTACCGGGACACCTCGCTGCTTACGCAGTTCGACGCGACTGGTGTCGCCACCAGCTCCTCCACGCGCCCCTCCCTCATGGCCCGAATGCTCGAAGCCCTGGACGTGGTGGACGGCAACAAGGTCTTGGAGATCGGCGTGGGCACCGGATACAACGCCGCGCTACTGGCCCACCGCCTGGGTGACGACCGCGTTGTGTCGCTCGATGTCGACCCCGACCTCGTGAGCCTGGCGCGGGACAGGCTCGGCAGGTCCGACCACATGCCCACGGTGATTGTCGGAGATGGCTTGGACGGCTGCGACGAGCACGCCCCGTACGACCGCCTGCTGGCCACCTGCGGTGTCGGCCGCATCCCCGACGCATGGCGGGAACAGGTCCGCCCCGGCGGTGTCATCGTCGCCAACGTCGGCTACGGCATCGCACGCCTGACCATCGACTGCGATCACCGCGCAGAGGGCCGGTTCCTCCCCGAACTGGCGGCCTTCATGGCGGCCCGGCCGGACACGGGCACCCTCGGCGCCACGCCCCAGCAACTCACCGACCTGACCACGACATACGCCGGCTACGAGCGGGAGATCTCCCTCCCGATCGGCCTCGGGGCCGAGATCGCTCAGTTCCTTCCGTCCCTCGCGCACCCAACTGTCAAGACGATCATCCTCAAGAACGACAAGGGCCAGGAGATCCGCTGTCTCTGGGAGCCGAACACATCGTCCTGGGCGCGCGTCACTCCACTCGACGTTCGGACGGCAAAGCTCGAACATGACGGCCCGCGGGACCTCTGGGCCGAGCTGGAACCCCTTCTCACCCACTGGGTGGGTGCCGGCCGCCCCAGCGTCGACCGCTACGGCCTGAGCGTCGACACGGACGGGGCGCACACCCTCTGGCTCGACGAGCCCGCGAACGAAGTGGGATCACTCCAAACACCTTGATGGCCAACTGGCCCGAGAGATCAAGGCCGGGCCGCGCCGGGCTGATGCTCCTCACTCGCAAGCCCCCTCGAATTCGCCCATTGAGAGGGGGCTTGCTCGCGGAGGCGTGGTCAACCGGCCGCGCGACGGTACTTACGTACCGACAGGGTGCGGAAGATGATGACGATCAATGCGGAGT
This sequence comes from Streptomyces sp. NBC_01508, assembly GCF_045040315.1. Lineage (NCBI taxonomy): Bacteria > Bacillati > Actinomycetota > Actinomycetes > Kitasatosporales > Streptomycetaceae > Streptomyces > Streptomyces sp. NBC_01508. The sequence continues at coordinate 2,914,842 of NZ_CP109419.1, forward strand.
AGATGAGCGTCGCCCATACCGAGTGCTGCATGGGCCAAGCGCTGGACTGGGACACGCCGGGATCGCCGAACAACGTGCGAGCCGCCTGCACCGCCGCGCTGAAGGGGTTCCAGTCGGCGACGTGTCGCAGCCAGGGGGTCATCTGGCTGGAGTCCACGAACGCGTTCGAGACGAATGTGACCGGGAACAGCCAGATGATCCCGCCCGAGGTCGCCGCCTCCGGGGTGCGTACGGAGAGACCGATCAGCGCCCCGATCCAGGTGAAGGCGTATCCCAGCAGGAGCAGCAGGCCGAAGGCGGCCAGGATCTTCCCCGCGTTGGTCGGCTCCGCCGTGCCGGGACGCCAGCCCACGATCAGCCCGACGATCGCCAGGACGAACAGAGTGATGGCCGTCTGTACGAGGTCGGCCACCGTACGGCCGGTGAGAACGGCACCGCGGGCCATGGGGAGCGAGCGGAACCGGTCGACGAGGCCCTTCTGCATGTCGTCGGCGATACCGGCGGCCGATCCGGCGGTGGCGAAGGTGACGGTCTGCGCGAAGATGCCCGCCATCAGGAAGTTCTTGTAGACGTCAGCGCTGGTGCTGTTGCCGACTCGGATCGAGCCACCGAAGACGTACGTGAAGAGGACCACGAACATCACCGGCTGGATGATCCCGAAAAGGACCACCTCGGGAATCCTCGTCATCCGGATCAGATTGCGCTTGGCGACCACGAGCGAGTCGCGTACGGACTGGACGATGCCGCCGCGCGGGCGTGGGGCGAGGGCCTTGGGCGCGGCCTCGGTTACGGCGCTCACTTGGCGCTCTCCTTCGGGTCCGTGGTCGTGCTCGCCGCCCCGCCGGCCGGCGCGCTCCGTGACGTGCTCGCTGTCGCGCCCGGCTCCTTGGCCGGTGCCGGTCCGTCGCCGTTCTCCTGGACCTCCTCGGCCGCGTGGCCGGTGAGCGAGATGAAGACGTCGTCGAGGGTGGGGCGGCGCAGCCCGATGTCGTCGATCTCGACACCCCGGGCGTCGAGTTCCCTGATGATCTCGGCGAGCAGTTTCGCTCCACCGGTGACCGGGACGGTGAGTTTGCGGGTGTGCTGGGCGACCATCACATCGCCCTTGCCGAAGCCGGCCAGTACGTCGTGGGTGGGGGTGATCTGGTCGCGTTCGTGGACGACGACCTCGACGCGCTCGCCGCCCGTGCGGGCCTTGAGTTCGTCGGCGGTGCCGCGTGCGATGACCTTGCCGTGGTCGATGACGCAGATGTCGTGGGCGAGGTGGTCGGCCTCTTCGAGGTACTGCGTGGTGAGCAGCAGCGTCGTACCGCCCGCGACCAACTCCTCGATGATTCCCCACAGTTGCTGGCGGTTGCGCGGGTCGAGGCCGGTCGTCGGTTCGTCCATGAACATCACCGGCGGGGAGACGACGAGCGCCGCGGCGAGGTCGAGGCGACGGCGCATGCCGCCGGAGTAGGTCTTGGCGGTGCGGTCGGCGGCGTCGGTGAGGTTGAAGCGCTCCAGCAGTTCGGCGGCCCTGGCCTTCGCGGCGCGGGCGCTCTGCTGGTAGAGCTGGCCGACCATCTGCAGGTTCTCGCGGCCGGTCAGATACTCGTCGACGGCGGCGAACTGGCCGGAGAGGCCGATGTTCCCGCGCACCTCGTTGGGGTGCTTGAGCACATCGATGCCCGCGACGACGGCCTTGCCGCTGTCGGGCTGGAGCAGGGTCGTCAACACCCGGACCGCGGTGGTCTTGCCCGCGCCGTTGGGGCCGAGCAGGCCCAGGACCGTGCCTTCGGGGACGTCGAGGTCGACGCCGTCCAGTGCTCGTACGTCGCCGAACGTCTTGACCAGGCCTTCGGCGTAGATGGCGCCTGGCATAGGGGTACTCCCAGAGTTGTGTACATGCGTACAAATGGTGCGATCCGTGCTGCGGGAAAGCCTAAGGCGACGGAAGCAGACCCTGACGTTAACGCGATACATCGCGATAGGCAAGACACTTACGTAAGCCCTACGTAAAGGTGACCAGGTGGTGGTCGGCGGCTCAGCCCAGGATCGTGTAACCCGCCTCGCGCAGCGCCGCCTCCACGTCCGCGCAGTGCTCCGGACCCTTGGTCTCCAGACGCAGTTCCACGTCCGCCTCCGTCAGCCCGAGCCGCGGATCGGTCCGTACGTGACTCACGTCCAGCACGTTCGCGTCCGCCACCGACAGCACCCCGAGCAGCGTCGCGAGCGCCCCCGGCCGGTCGGTGATCCGCAGCCGCAGCCCCAGATAGCGCCCGGCCGCCGCCATTCCGTGGCGCAGGATCCGCTGCATCAGCAAGGGGTCCACGTTGCCGCCCGACAGCACGGCGACCACCGGCCCCCGGAACGCCCGGGGGGTGCTCAGCAGCGCGGCCACCGGGCTCGCCCCGGCCGGCTCCACCACCAGCTTCGCCCGCTCCAGGCAGAGCAGCAGCGCGCTGGACAGCTCGTCCTCGGACACCGTACGCACCTCGTCGACCAGGTCCCGGACCATCGGGAACGTGATCTCGCCCGGCCGGCCCACCTTGATGCCGTCCGCCATCGTCTGCTGCTCGTCGATCGACATCGGCCGCCCGGCCCGCAGCGAGGGCGGATACGCGGCGGCGCCCTCCGCCTGTACGCCGATCACCGTCACGTCCGGCCGCACCGCCTTCACCGCCAGCGCGATGCCCGCGGCGAGGCCGCCGCCGCCGAGACCGACGAGGATCGTCCGTACCTCGGGGCACTGTTCCAGGATCTCCAGGCCCACCGTGCCCTGTCCGGCGATGATGTCCGGGTGGTCGAAGGGGTGGATGAAGACCGCGCCGGTCTCCGCCGCGTACTCCCGCGCGGCGGCCAGGGACTCGTCCACGACCTGACCGTGCAGCCGGACCTCGGCGCCGTACTCGCGGGTCGCGGCGACCTTGGGCAGCGGCGCCGCGACCGGCATGAACACGGTGGAGCGCACACCGAGCAGGGTCGACGCGAGCGCGACGCCCTGCGCGTGGTTGCCCGCGCTGGCGGCGACGACACCGGCCGCGCGCTCCTCGGGGGAGAGGCCGGCGATACGCACGTACGCGCCGCGCAGCTTGAACGACCCGGTGCGCTGAAGGTTCTCGCACTTGAGGTGGACCGGGGCGCCGACCAGGTGCGTCAGATGCCGGCTGCCCTCCATCGCGGTCATCCGCGCCACCCCGGCGAGCATCTTCCGTGCCCCGCGGATGTCGTCGAGGATCAGCGCGGGCGCGGAGCCGCGCGGAGAAGCGGAAGGCGATGATCCGGTGGGACGAGACGTACCGAAGGTCATGACCGTCAGTCTCGCAGCTCATCGACGGGTCGGCCGCTCGGAACCGGGTCCTGTCCTGTGGATCAGACTGGATCGGGGAGCGCCCGCCGCGCGGCGGCCGATGTCGCGGTGGTGCCGCGAGCCCAGCAAGATCCACAAGACAGGACCCGGGGGCGTCCACAGGTTTACGCGGGGCTGGTACGGACAAGGGCGGGGCCGCGTACTCTGTCCCCCACCAACCGACCACCGCACGAGAGAGCCCCAGCCATGCCCCCTACTCAGGACATGACTTCCGCTGTGTCGGCCTCCCCGGGCTCCGGCTCCGAACCCTCCGGTTCCGACCCCTCCGGCTCCGCACCTTTAGAGTCCGCACCGGCACCTTCCGTCGGTACCGAATCCGTCGTCACGGCTGACGACGCCGCACTTCTTGAAGCCCCACTCGCCGAAGCCCCACTCCTCGAAGCCCCACTCCTCGACGCACTTCAGCACCAGGTGGCCGTCTTCGCCCGACGGGCCGAACAGACCCGCCTCGGCGGCGTCGGCCAGGTGCGCAACTCCATGGACCGCGCCGCCTACCTGCTGCTCAACCGGCTTGATCTGGAAGGCCCGATGGGCGTCAAGGCGCTGGCGGCCGGGATGGGCATCGACTCCTCCACCGTCACCCGCCAGGTCGCGCCGCTCGTCGACACCGGCCTGGTCAAACGCACGTCCCACCCGGAGGACGGCCGCGCCGTCGTCCTGGAACTCTCGGTGCGCGGGCTGAACCGCCTCGAAGAGGTCCGCTCCTCGCGCCGCGAGCTGATGTCGCAGGTCACGGACGGCTGGACGGAGGAGGAACGGGACTCGTTCTGCACGCTCCTCACCCGGTTCAACACCGCCCTGTCGGCACGGCAGTCGGGCCCCGCGTCCGCCGAACCGGCCGCGCACCGGGCGGCCCCGGTCGCCGAACCGTCCGGCATGGAGCCGCCGGCCTCTTGACCCGGGCCCGGCTCTGTCCTCATATGAGGTGTGCGAGAACGACGGCAGTCGGGTACGGATCGCCGTCGCGCCCGGGAGTTCGAGGCGTTCGTCGCGGGCGCGGCAGGCCGACTGCTGCATGCCGCCACGCTGTTGACGGGTGAGCCCGCCGACGCCAAGCCACGCGCCGAACAACTGCTGACGGCCGCCCTGGCCCGTACGTACGCGGACTGGGACCGGCTGCGCGGCGAAGACCCGTACGACCGCGCCCGCCAGGAAATCGTCACCCGCTACGCACGCGGCGCCTGGCGGCACCACCCCCGCACCGGCGAGGGCCTGCTGGGCCGGCTCGGCCCGCAGGAGCGGCTGATCCTGGTGCTGCGGCTGTACGAGGGGGTCGCCGAGGAGCGGACGGCGGCGCTGGTCGGACTGCCGGTCGACCGGGTGCGCGCGATCTGCGCGCGGGCGGTCGCCGCGATGCGCCGGCCCGCACCGGCCCGGCGGCCCGCGCCGCCCTGGCCGCTGTCGCTGCTGGCCCTGCTCTCCCGGCAGACCGCGCGATGAGCGGCCACAGCCGTAAGGAGGACGAGGTCCGCCGGATGCTCGACCTGCCGCATCCGCCGGTCCCCGTCGACCTGACGGCCCGCGCGACCGCCCTCGGCACCCGCGTCCTGAACCGCAGGCGCGCCGGGCGCCTGCTGTTCTGGCTGCTCGTCGTGGTGGCCGTGCTCGCGTTCACGGTGTGGGCGTGGGCCGTTGAGCCGTGGTCGGTCCCGCCGTCCGACAAGACGCCACCGCTGGAAGGCTGGTGACGGCCCGCCGGGCCAACTCCCTTCAGGCGAGGGCCTGCTGAAGGTCCGTCAGCAGGTCGTCACCGGACTCGATGCCGACGGACAGCCTGATCAGGTCGTCCGGCACCTCCAGCGGGGAGCCCGCCGCCGAGGCGTGCGTCATCCGTCCCGGATGCTCGATCAGCGACTCGACACCGCCGAGGGACTCCCCCAGCGTGAAGACCTTCGCCCGGCCGCAGACCGAGATCGCCTCCTGCTCACCGCCGGTGACCTGGAAGGACACCATGCCGCCGAAGGACTTCATCTGCTTGGCGGCGATCTCGTGCCCGGGGTGCTCGGGCAGGCCCGGGTAGTACACCTTCGAGACCTTCGGGTGCCGGGCCAGCATCTCGGCGACGCGCGTCGCGTTCTCGCTGTGCCGGTCCATCCGGACGGCTAGGGTCTTCACGCCGCGCAGCACCAGCCACGCGTCGAACGGACCGGCGATCGCGCCCATCGCGTTCTGGTGGTAGGCGAGTTCGTCGGCGAGCGTGTCGTCGGCGGTGACCAGCGCGCCGCCGACGACGTCCGAGTGACCGCCCATGTACTTGGTCGTCGAGTGCACGACGACGTCGGCGCCCAGGGCGAGCGGCTGCTGGAGGTAGGGGCTCGCGAAGGTGTTGTCCACGACGAGCTTCGCGCCCGCGGTGCGGGCGACCTCGGCGAGGGCCACGATGTCGCTGATGCCGAGCAGCGGGTTCGACGGGGTCTCGACCCAGATCGCCTTCGTACGGGGCCGCAGAGCCGCCCGTACCGCCGCCGGGTCCGAGGTGTCGGCCACCGACCACTCCACGCCCCAGCGCGAGACGACCTTCGCGAAGAGCCGGAAGGTGCCGCCGTACGCGTCGTTGGGGATCACCACATGATCGCCCGGCGACAGCAGCGTACGGAGCAGGCAGTCCTCGGCGGCGAGACCGGACGCGAACGCGAGCCCGCGCCGGCCACCCTCCAGGGCCGCCAGATTCACCTCCAGCGCGGAACGCGTGGGGTTGGCGCTGCGGCTGTACTCGTAGCCGCCGCGCAGTCCGCCCACGCCGTCCTGCTTGTACGTGGACACCTGATAGATGGGGGGGACGACCGCGCCGGTGAGGGAATCAGGAGTGTTCCCCGCGTGGATGGCGATCGTCTCGAAGCTGTGCTGGTCGCTCATGAGGCCCGAGGGTAGCCGGATCGGACCCGGCTCAGAGAGCTGTCGGCGTCCGGGACAATGGAACGCATGGAGATTCTCTGGTTCCTGATCGCGATGGGCATGGTCGCGGCCGTCGTCGGCCCGTTCGCGCGGCGCCGCCGCGGTGGCATCCGCCAGGTCGAGCCCGGCTCGCCCGACGCCGCCGACCCGGACGCGTACGCGTTCGTACGCCAGGAGGAGCTGGACATCCGGCTCCCGGGACCGGACCAGGACCTGCTCGACGTACTCGACGTCGTCCAGCGCACCCAGGACTGGCGGGCGGCGGCACAGCTCCTCGCCGGGACGGCCAAGGAGGGCGAGGTGCGCTGGCAGCGCGTCCAGGCCTTCGCGGGCGCGGCGTCGCTGGAACTCCAGCAGAAGCCCGGCGTGGGCGGCGCGTGGCTGCGGGCGTGGCGCGCCCAGTCGCCGAAGGACGCGGGCGGCGCGCAGGTGCACGCGGAGTTCCTGGTGCAGCAGGCGTGGCGCTCGTCGGCGGTGGGCACGGACGATTTCCGGATCATCCTGGAGGAGGCCCGCTCGGTCTGCGGCGACGCGGCACTGCTGGCACCGGGCGACCCCGTGCCGTACATCGTCGAGCTGGCGGTGGCCCGCGGCCTCGGCTATCCGCACGAGCGGTTCGACCAGCTGTGGGCGAAGGTCATCGACCGCGCGCCGGACCATATGGGCGCGCATCTCGCGGCGCTGCACTACTGGTGCGAGAAGTGGCACGGCTCACGCGCGGAGGCGGACCGTTTCGCGACGGCCTCGGCGGCGCGCGCCCCGAAGGGCTCACTGCTGGCCGCGCTGCCGCTGTTCGCGGTGTACGAGCACCTGCCGGAGATCGCGCTGGTACGGGACTTCTACCGCAGCGCGGTGGTGTCGAAGGCGATGGAGGGCGCACTCTTCGCGGTCCACGCGGCCCGCCCCGACGACCCGATGCTCGCCCACGTACGACACCTGCTGATCGTCTTCCTGGTGCGGGCCGAGCGCTGGTCGGAGGCGATGCACCAGATCGTCCGGGTGGACGGCCACGTAGGCGCGACGCCGTGGACACACAACGAGGACCCGGCGCAGATGTACGCGCTGTACCGGGCACTGGCGGTGGCGGGCTACGAGGCGAACGGGGGCAACCCGGCGACGCTGCCCAGGTAGGGGTTGTCCGTCCTCAATCGCCGGACGGCTGCTTCACCCACACGAGCCGCGCACTGAGGTCCGCCCGCCCCCGGCCGAACCTCCGCACGGCCCGGTCCGGCGAACACACCCGCATCCGGATGCCGCCGCCCGCGCTCACGATCTCGGCGCACCCGTCGAACGCCAGCCCCCAGGCGGCGACCCACGCGTCGGCCTCGTCGCTCGCGCCGTCCGCGGGCTCGTAGGACTGGACTACGGCGAACAGCCGGGGTGCGGTGTCGTACACCAACTCATCGGCGAGAGTGTCCAGTTCGGCCTTGGTGAGCGGTGGTACGAGGGTTACGGCCGAGGGGCGTGCGGCGTTGTCGACTGACATCATGGCCTCCCACTGAACGTGACGGTGACGCTTCAATACGTGACATCACGCGGGAATGGGTGATGCGGAAATAGTGGGTCTTCCATTTTTCCCTCGAACGGGTCACCAGAGGCAGCGCGCGACGAAGACGGCAGGAAGGCATCAGACATGACGCAGAGCCAGGCCAACGGGTCATCTGTGGTGCGTCGTTGGCAGCTCGCCGACTCACTGAAAGGTCTGCGTGAACGAGCCGGGCTCACCCAGGAGCAGGCAGTCGGCGAACTCAAGAAGGGTGCGGGCCGCTGGTCCGCCGCGAAGCTCTCGCGCATCGAGACCCGCGTGCACCGCGTCAAGCCTCGGGAGGCCGAGCAGCTTCTGGACGCGTAGGGCGTCACCGATACCGAACTGCGCACCAATCTCGTTCAGCTGTCCGCCACCGCCTCGGAACAAGGGTGGTGGGCAGGCTTCGGCAGCGAGCTGCCCGATGCCGTGAAGCCGCCCCTCAGCATCGAGGGAGGTTTGGTCGCCCTTCGGGACTTCCAACCACAGCTTCTGCACGGGTTGTTGCAGACTCCCGATTACGCCCGTGCGGTCATGAACGCTGTGTCGCCGGGAACGTACTCGCCAGAGGAGCTGGAGCGCAGGGTCTCCGCTCGGATGATTCGTCAGCACGTGCTGCGTCAAGGGGCGCCGCCACGTGCGCACTTCATCATCGACCAGGCTGTGCTGGACCGCGTCATCGGGAACCCCGGCAGTCATGCGCGGTCAGTTGCGGAAGCTGCTCGATACGGCGGACAACCCGAATGTGGCTCTCCAGATCCTCCCCCGCGACTCGGGCGGAAGCCCGGGCCTGGAAGGTCCGTTCGCGGTCCTGACCTTGCCGGACCCCATCCCTGACATCGGCTACACCGAAGGTCCGGCGGGTATGGTCTACATCGAGGATCGAGACCATGTTCGGGTGTGGACACTTCGGTTCGGGATTCTCACCGAGCTGGCCCTCTCATGTGCCGATTCCATGAGAGTGATCGCCGAAGCGATGAAGTCGTACGAGTGAGACGGGGCGAGAGGAGTGACCGGATGTCACAGGCAGACGCGCCGACGTACGCGAAGTGGCTTAAGAGCAGCTTCTCCGGAGGCAGCAACGGCGGAGGCGGCAACCGCGTCGAGGCCGCCGCGCTTCCGGACGGACGTATCGCCGTCCGCAACAGCAAGAGCCCCGAAGCCGGCACCGTGTTCTTCACCCGCGCGGAGATGGCCGCCTGGCTGGCAGGTGTCAAGGCGGGCGAGTTCGACGACCTCGGGGCCTGAGCCGGGGGCCGCTGCCGCTCAATGTGCCGGGCAGACCAGATCAGGTGCCGCGCGGTTGGGGGAGCACGTCACCACGGACACGCTCAGGAAGTGCGGCCTCCGCAGGTAGTACCCCAGGGGACACATTCCCGCCCCGCCCCAGCCGATCGACCGCCCAAGCGACGTGCAGTGCCAGCCGACCGGCGTTCGCGTTCAAGACCTCCCGGTCCGCCTCGACAGGCTCCCGCCGCGGCTCCAACCGATCAAGCGGCGGCGAGACGAGCCGCTCGGTAGGTGATCGGTTCGGTGTCCAGTTCCTTCAGCGCGTCCCAGAACTGTTCGGTCGGCTCGGCACCGGGACTTTCGACCGCCCTCACCAGCCAGCCGTCGCCGAACGCCCGGGAAGCGTATGCGGGCAGGGCCGCGAGTCGAACGCGGACCTCGTCGGTGAGCCCCTTACCGGAGACATAGGTCCACGGCCCGAACTCGTCCGGCAGGCCGGAGCCGGGCCGAAGGCCGATAGACGGGTAGATCTGCCCGTACCCGTCGATGTGCCACGCCGTCAGATGCGCGAGGCTCGGGCCGAGGCCCACCACGAGCTGCGATGTCAGGGCGACAGCCATCTCCCATTCCTGCTGGAGAACGTCCCCCGGCTCGTCCAGGTGGGCCGTCAAGAAGATCGTGCCGCCGCCATCCGGCTCGAAATCTCCGAGACTCACATGAACCCAGGAGTTGAGTGCCGAGTGAGCAGGATGTTTGAGGGCGACCATCCCAGCCTCTCCCTCCCCGTTGAGGAAGCGCGTACTGCGGGCACCTTTCGGCTGAAAGCCCTCGCCGGCGAACTGGCCCAGCGCGGCAACGGCTCTGCGCAGCAGGGTGCTCCTGGTCTCGTCGGACGCCTCCATCCGAAGGACCAGCTCGCTGCCCGCCGCGTACGAATCATCATCCATGGCCACCACCCGTCCCATCCCCCGTCGATGCCCATCATCGCACCCGACTACCGGCAGGAAATGGCCAAACGCTTCACCACCTGCCACCAGATCCCCGGCCTGCCCCGGGCCGCCTGAACGAGGCACACCCCCGGGGCCGATGACGCCCTCCCGAGGGACCTTCCAGATGAACGCGGTCGCACCCGCGCAGCACTCAGCGGAGGAGCGGGAACGCCGAGTGGCCGCACGGATGATCCGGCAACACGTGCTGCGCGGGGAAGTCCCCACTGAACCTGCACTTCGTCATGGACCAGACCGTGTTGGAGCGTGTGATCGGTGAACCGAGTGTCATGCGCGGGCAGTTGCAGAAGCTGCTCGACACTGCAGAATCCCCGAACACCACCCTCCAAGTGCTGCCCTTGAACGCGGGCGGGAGCCCAGGGCTTGAGGGTCCCTTCTCCCTCCTGACGCTGCCGGAGCCGATTCCGGACTTCGGCTACGCCGAAGGCCAGGCGGGGATGTTTTACATCGAGGATCGTGAGCATGTACGAAGGTGCACACTGAGGTTCGGGATCCTCACCGAGCTGGCACTCTCCCGGGCCGACTCCGTGAACCTGATCGCCGAGAGGATGAGCAGCTTTGAGTGAACGGGAAGAGCTGGCAGGTCCCGGCCGCCGTGCGGGGACCGAACGTACCGAGCGTGCCCAATGGCGCAAAAGCTCGTTCTCGGGAGGCGGCGGCGACACAGGGGGCAACTGCGTCGAGGCCGCCGCGCTTCCGGACGGACGTATCGCCGTCCGTAACAGCAAGAGCCCCGAAGCCGGCACCGTGTTCTTCACCCGCACCGAGATGGCTGCCTGGCTGGCAGGTGTCAAGGCGGGCGAGTTCGACGACCTCGGGGCCTGAGCCGGGGGCCGCTGCCGCTCAATGTGCCGGGCAGACCAGATCAGGTGCCGCGCGGTTGGGGGGAGCACGTCACCACGGACACGCTCAGGAAGTACGGCCTCCGCAGGTAGTACCCCAGGGACACGTCCCCGCCCTGCCCCAGCCGATCGACCGCCGAGGCGGTACGCGGGGCCACCTGGGCGGCGTCCTGCTCCGAGGCGAACCGTGGTGCGTACTCGGCGAGTTGACGACCGAGCCAGCCCGCCGCGTCCTTGGGCTCCTCCCACGTTCCCCGGATCAGCTTGGACGGCTTCTTCAGCCACAGGGCCGTTTCGATCGGGGGGACGTCGGTCACGGCGAACTCGGCGACAGCATGCCGGTACCGCTCCAGAACCTCCGGGGGACCCGTCGGCGTGGGCTCTACCAGCGAGGTGGCCGGGCGACGCGTGCTCTCGGTGTCGAAGCGTGCCTTTTCACCGACCCAGAGGTAGCCATGATGGTGCAACGGGGCTCCCGTTCATGAAGTTGGAGACGGCCCCCTACTCCGCCACTGCGGCGGGGTGGGGGCCGTTGGCTTCTCGGGGCGAGTCAGAGCGAGACGTCGAACTCCCCGCGCTTGGCCCCACTCAGGAAGTCGCTCCACTCCTGCGGCGTGAACTGCATGACCGCCTCGGTCTTGGTGTCCCGAAGCGCGACGATGCCGGACAGGTCGCCACCTCCACGCATCCCTCGGTGCACGGTCCGCCACACGCGGCGGCGGTCCGGAATTCGTACTGAGCCATGGTTTTCCTCCCTGGATATGGACCGTTGGTCAAGCTGTCTTGTGCACGAGCGTTGCGCCGGGCGCGAGCACCGTGGAAGGGCTGTCCATCAGCAGTCCGTGCAGGTGAGACCGTGTGCTGCCCATCGCCTCGGTCAAGCGCTCGCGGAGCAGTTCGGCCTCGGACGGCAACAGGATCATTTCTGTGTCCGTGACGTGCCGGCCGTTCTTCGTGAGCCAGACAGGAATCCGGATTTTCTCCTCATGGTCCCTATAGGCGGGCCGGCTTGGGATGGGGTCCATGCGCCACCCTTGGGGGGCAGGCTGTCTTTCGTTCATCGGCATAGACGCATCTTCGGGCCGGGAGGCGGCCATCTCTAGCCGATTTCCTGTTCACGCAAGAAGTCGTCCCTCATACCCGACAACATGGCTCGCATGGCATCACCGGAAAGCGCCCCGGAAGCGAATCGCTCGAACTTGTCGACGTACAGCGCCACATCACGCGGGTCGGTGACGACGAGTTCCGCATGCGTGGTTTCCACCGTGACCATACGGTCGTCGCGGATAACAAATGAATGCCCCGGTACGTCGGACTGGGGAACATCGAGGCATACAATTTGGACGTCTACGTTCGGCAGGCGCGAGGCGGAAATAATCCGGTCCAACTGGCCCGCCAGCATCACTGAAGGAACGAAGCGCCAGCGAAGAACAGATTCTGTGATGATGAATCGAAGGGTCTTCGTGGTGTCATAGAGGACCCGTTGCCGGTCGATTCGTGCGCCGACAGTCCGGGTCAATTGTTCCTCACTGAGCCGTTTTCTTTGAAATACGGCCCTCATGTATTCGGGGGTCTGCAAGAGACCGGGAACCAGTGACGGTTGGAAGAGGCGAAGAAGTGTCATCGACGCTTCCAGGGTTCGAATCTGTTCCTGCTTCCGGTGGTAACCCAGCCGTCGGTACAGTCGCCATGCCGTTGCCTCAGTTGCTTGAGCGCGGGCGGCAGCCATGTACTCGGCTTTGACCTCGGCCGACACTCCAAGGGCTATGAGGATCTGCTCCACATCAACAACACTCGCTGCCACATGTCCGTTTTCGATCTTCGACAGCTTGGGTGTAGACATGGCTGCGCCGCGGGCGACGGCTTTGGCCTCCTTCCCGGATGCCTGCCGCAAGGCCCGCAGCGCCGCGCCAAGTTCTGCCTTGTTCACCCTCCGTGCTTTGCCCACCACTCGGGGAAGGGCTCAGCATGCGCGAGAGCTGTATCCCGATAGCCGATGAACTCTTCTGCACGCTCCTCGGTCAAGAACTCAGGGCCCACGAACGCTCCAGTCTCGTCGTACCGCATGACGACCGGCCCGGTTTCGTCGAACATCCAGAAATCCGGCGCATCTTCCAACGGGTTCGGCTGCTCCGTGGTGTCGAGGATGAAGAACTCTTCCCCGCCCGCCATGTTCGCCATGTACCCCCACCCCAGTTCATAGCGGAGGTAGTCGGTAAGCGGGCGAGAAACGATGTGCACTCGGTACATTCGCTTCCCGGCTTGCGAGGCAGTCCGTACCGTTTCCACCCAACCGGCGTTGTAGTTGGCCGGCTGAGGCTTTCCGGCAAGAAACGCCTCAAGGTTCTTGGCGCTCGAAGGAATGTTGTACTCGGCGAGAACTTCGAGCCGGAAGGCTTCCCGTTCAAATTCCTTGAAGCGCTCTGTCAGGCTGCTAGATGAGCTGATCACGTACTGCCTTCCGGATGAGTTCCATCGGGATCTCGACCAGGGCTTCGTGCGCCGGAATCTTCAACCCGTGGCCCGTCGGTACTCCACCCTGCACGAGCAAGGTGTCTTGGTCCGTCGCGTACAGCGCTGGGCAATCCCCGTGTTCGCAGGCTGTCACAAGCTTCCTTACCCTCACGCAATTCCCCCTGCCAGGATCGGTTGCGGTGTCTCATGCTTCCTGTTTGTGCGAGCACGGCGCAAGAGGTTCGGGTTTCCGTTACTGGAAACCGGAGTAGCCGCGCCGAGGCGGGGCGGGGCGAGGCGAGGCGAGGCCTTCCAAGGCCAGGCCCCGCCCAGTGCCGGTGCCGGTGCCGCCTGACCAAAAGGCGCCATTGCCCCGCTGACCTGGGGTGGTGCATACTCCGCAGATCCCCCACACCACGTCTTCACCTGTTCTCCGTAACCCTGGGGGCCATCCCATGGCACGCGTTCTGCCCTTCGTCCTCTTCGCGTTCGGCATCTGGTTCTGGCTGAAGGCCCGCCGGAGCGTGTCCTCGCTCGTCGGTACGGAAGCGGAGCTGGGGCTGCTGCCCAGGGACCGGCAGAACACGGAGCTGGCCGGGCCGGACGCGCCCCTGGAGCATGCCCTGGCCGAGGTGCGGGCGGGGCGGTGGGAGGTGGCGGCGGGGGTGCTGGGCGCGACGGGGCGGGAGCGGGACTGGGAGCGGCGGGCGCTCTACGCGCGGGTGCTGGGCGAGGCCGCGGCGCGGAAGGACTCCTGGCTGCGGGGCTGGCGCGCGAGCCGCCCCGACGACTCTCCCGACGCGGACGCGGAGCTGGTCCAGGCGTCGGCGACGGTCGCGCGGGCGTGGGTGCTGCGGGGTTCGCCGTACGCCAAGCACACCACCCCCGAGCAGGCGGACCGTTTCCACGAGCTGCTGCCGCAGGCCCGCGCCGACACCGCCCGCGCGGCGGAGCTCGGGCCGGACGACCCGTCGCCGTACATCGTCGAGATCCGTACGGCGCTGGGCGTCGGCTACGGCCCCGAGCAGATGCGCGAGCTGTGGGCGGAGATCACGGCCCGCACCCCGCACCCCACGTCGGCGCCGCTGTACGGGGCGCACGAGGCCGCGATCCAGTTCTGGAGCGCGCGCTGGCACGGCTCGGCGGAGCTGGCCCGCGAGTTCGCCGCGCAGGCCACGGCGGACGCGCCGGTGGGGACGCTGATGACGGCGTTCCCGCTGATCGCCTGGTTCGACCACCACGACTCCACCGCGGCTCCGCGTGACTACACGGACCCGCGTCTGACGGCCCTGGTCGACGCGGCCCTGGCGGACACGGAGGCCGCGCCCCCGGGCCACCCCCGCCTGCCGGAGGCGCGGCACCTGCTGGCGTACTTCCTGACGCGGCAGGGCAGGCACGAGGAGGCCCTGGACCAGTTCCGGCTGGTCGACGGCTATGTGAACGCGCTCCCCTGGCGTTCCCGCCGCGATCCGGCGGAGTTCTTCATCGCGACCCGTACGAAGGCGATCCGCGGCTCGGAGGCGCGCGCCCGCATCCGCAAGGGTGTCTGAACCGGCGGCCCTACGGCCTACGGTCAGTCCTCAGTCCTCAGCCCCTCAGTCCTCGAAGGGCACGAACCTGGCAAGCGCGGTCCAGTCGAGGGGACGCACGATCGTGGCCAGGTGGGAGAAGGGATCCTGCGCGGTCGTCTGAAACCACATCACCGAGAGCGCCGTATGCCCGAACTCCGTCACGCCCTCGGGCGTCCACCGTGATGTCAGCCGAGCACGAACCACCTCTCGCGGCAGCCACTCCTCGGCCCGCCCCTCCACGTCGGCCCGGAGCTTGTCGAGGTCGTGCACATACAGATGCGGCGTCTGCGCCATCGCCTTCTCGATGCCCATCAGACGAAAGCGACGGTGCAGGTACGGCGTCCCTTCGAGCATGTTCTCTCGGTCGTCCCTCACCGTGAGCTCACAGAGCCCGGCGTTCACCGGTCCCACCTGGTAGCCGCGCAACTCGTCATTCGCCATCCGGATCATGAGCCGGACGGTAGGCGCGTCCGACAAGCGGATACAAACGACTTTCGAACTACCTCCGACGAGCCGACGACCCGACGTCAGGCTCAGGCCCCGGCTCGGGGGCCACGTCCCCTCGTTCCGTGCGGCGGGACCCTGGCATCGTGGGAGGTATGGAAGAGACTCCTCTGCCCGGTGAGTTGTCCGGCGGGTTCATCAATCAGGTCGTACGTGTCGGTGACACCGTGCGGCGCTCACGTCCGGTGTCCGGCCAACGTGCAGCGTTCACCAGGGAGTTGCTGAGGCTGTTCGAGGAGCGGGGCTGGGGCGGGGCGCCCCGGTACCGGGGTGTGGACGAGCAGGGGCGCGAGGTACTGGAGTACGTCGAGGGGCAGGTGGCCCTGCCGGTGTCGGACGCGCGGCTGGCGCGGGTCGCGGGGCTCGTACGGGAGTTCCACGACCTGACGGCCGGATCGCCGCTCGCCGACGGGCGCGAAGTCGTGTGCCACAACGACCTGTCGCCCGGGAACACGGTCTGTGCCGACGATGCCGACGGGCTGCCCGTGGCCCTGATCGACTGGGACCTGGCCGCCCCCGGCGACCGTATTCACGATGTCGCCCACGTCTGCTGGCAGTATCTGGACCTCGGCCCCCGCGTGCCGGACGTGGCCGACGCGGCCCGCCGGATCACGCTGGTCTGCGACGCCTACGGCCTGGACGACCGCGACGGCATCGTCCGTACGATCCTGTGGTGGCAGGACCGCTGTTGGCGCGGCATCGACGAGTCCGCCGACCAGGGCGATCCGGCCATGGCCGCGCTGCGCGAGCGCGGTGTGGTGGACGACGTGCGGGCCGCGTACACGTGGGTGTCGGCCCACGCCTTCGAGCTGGCCGCGAAGCTGTAGCGGCGCCGGAAGTATTGCCGGGCGCCTTCGGGCGCCCCTCGTTACACTCGACCGCATGGGTTTGTACTCGTACTACTTCTTCCGCTGATTCCGGGCACGGACGCCCTGGCCCAGGTCCCTCCCACGGACCGCCGGCGTCCCCGTCACCTCGCCCGACCGACATCAATCAGCCCCGCCGCGCGCCGAAGCGTACGCATCTTCGCGGGCATGTCACTTTCAGGGAAGAACCATGCGCGAACGCGCCCAATTGTCGATGAAAGACGTCTCCAAGTCGTACGGCGACCGGACCGTCCTCGATCAGGTGTCACTCTCCGTACGGCCCGGTGAGCGGGCCGGTGTCATCGGGGAGAACGGCTCCGGCAAGTCCACCCTGCTGCGGCTGCTGGCCGGGGCCGAGCGGCCGGACGGCGGTGAGGTCACCGTCCTGTTCCCCGGCGGGGTCGGGTATCTCACCCAGACCCTCGGGCTCGACCCGCACCGCTCCGTCCAGGCCGCCGTCGACGCGGCCCTCGCGGATCTGCGGGAGCTGGAACGCCGGATCCGGGCCGCCGAAGCCGCACTCGCCGGCGCCACGGAGCCGTCCGATGCCGAACTGACCGCGTACGGCGATCTGTTGACCGCCTACGAGGACCGCGACGGCTACGCGGCGGACGCCCGCGTCGACGCCGCCCTGCACGGACTCGGGCTCGCCCACATCGGCCGGGAGCGCCCGCTCGGGTCGCTCTCCGGTGGCGAGCAGTCCCGCGTGGCGCTGGCCTGCGTCCTGGCGTCGGCGCCCGAACTGCTGCTGCTCGACGAGCCGACCAACCATCTCGATCTGCGGGCCCTGACCTATCTGGAGGACCAACTCAGGGCGCACCGGGGCACGGTGGTCGCCGTCACCCACGACCGGGCGTTCCTGGAGCGCGTCGCGACGACGATCCTGGAGGTCGACCGGGACACCCGCGCCGTGACGCGGTACGGCGACGGCTGGACCGGCTACCGCAGGGCCAGGGCCGCCGCGCGGCAGCGCTGGGAGCAGGACCACCAGGAGTACGTGGCGGATCTGGCCCGCACGAAGGAGCAGGTCGCCGCCGCCGGGCAGCGGCTCGCGGCCACCGGGAAGGATCCGGGTCAGGGCTTCGGCAAGCACCGCCGTTCGCACGAGGCGAAGCTGTCCGGGCAGGTCAGGGCGGCGCGGGTACGGCTGGAGCGGCTGGAGCGGGATCCGGTGCCCGCGCCGCCGGAACCGCTCATGTTCACGGGCGACCCGGCCACCACCGGAGCCATCGGTGTGCGGGCCGAGCTGTCCGGCGTCGTGGTCGGGGACCGGCTGCGGGTGGACGCGCTCCAGGTGCAGGCGGGGGCGCGGCTGCTGGTCGACGGGCCCAACGGCGCGGGCAAGACCACGCTGCTGCGGGTGCTGGCCGGGGATCTCCCGCCGGACGCGGGGACCGCCCACCGTACAGGCCATGTCGGCTATCTGGCCCAGGAGTTGGCCACCGCGACAGCACACTCCCGGCTCTCCCTGCTGGGCGCGTTCGCGGCGGGTCGCCGGGGGCTGCCCGAGGAGCACACCGACGAGCTGCTGGCTCTCGGGCTGTTCCGCGAGGAGGATCTGAGCGTGCCCGTGGCCGGGCTCTCGGTGGGCCAGCGGCGCCGGCTCGAACTGGCCCGGCTGCTGACGGTCCCGGCCGATCTGCTGATCCTGGACGAGCCGACGAACCATGTGGCGCTGAGCCTGGTGGCGGACCTGGAGCGGGCGCTCGCCTCCTACGGAGGCGCCGTGGTCGTGGTCTCGCACGACCGGCGGTTCCGGAGCGGATTCGCGGGCGAGCGGCTGGAGTTGCGGGCGGGGAGGGTGGTGGCCGGCAGCTGACACGGGCCACGCCCAGCGCTCAACGCCCGCCGGGTACTTACAACTTGGCCTGGAAGATCCCGGCGGGCCGCTCCCGCCGGTAGCCGAGCGCCGCGTTCACGGCCAGCATCGGCGCGTTGTCGTCGGCGACGCTGGTGCTGATCTCCCGTACTCCGGGATGGCGTTCGGTAAGGGTGCTCAGCAGACGGCGTTTGACCGCCCGGCCGAGTCCGCGCCCGCGGTGCTCCGGGACGACCACCGTGTCGTACTGGAGCGCCCGGGTGTGCGACGGGTCGCGCAGGACGAGTTCGGTGTACGCGGCGACACTCCCGACGCCCGTACCCGCACCGCCCGTACCGCCCGCACTGTCCGCCGCGCCCGTACCCGTACCGTCCGCCTCCGCCAGCACCACCGAGGTGAGGATGATGCCGCCCCGGTCGTCGATGAGCCGGGCCGCGCCCCGTACCCGCTCCGCGTCCCAGCTCGGCGTCTGCTCGTCCACGCCGCCGCTGGGGGCGTCCCGCATCACGTCGTGTGCCCGCGCGAACTCGTCGGCCAGCGCGTCCGGTACGACACCCTCCCAGTCCGCGAAGCGGTAGCCGTCGGGCAGTCGCGGCTGCGGCAATTCGGCGTGCGCCTCCCGGACCCGCTGCACGTACCAGGCCAGCGGCAGCACCTTGCTGAAGCCGAGCCCGTCGACGAACGCCTCACCGGCGCCGCCCAGTTCGAGCATGGTGGACACCGAACTGCGCCCGTCGGCGGTCAGTTCGGCCCGTATCGCACCCCACAACTGCCCGCCCACGCCCCGCCGTCTGGCCTCAGGACGCACGACGAGGGCGTCGAGGAAGGCGGTGTGCCGGTTGCTCTCCTCGGTGAACAGCAGCAGCGTCGCGACACCGTCGTACGATCCGTCGGGCGCGGCCCACACCAGGTGGAGCATCCGCCCGTTGGGCGACTCCACGCGCAGCTTCCCGGCGGTCTCGGTGCGGCCCGGTTCCGGGACGGACGCGGGCACGTCCTGGAGATGGGCAGCCGCGATCACGTCATGCCAGGCGTCTGTCTCCGCCTCCGACGGCGGGGTTCCCAGAGTCATCAGCATGATCCGAACCTACGCTCACTACCCGTCCCGCGCCCACGAGTTGTGCGGGCTTCCCGGCCAGTGAGACCGGCTTCCCCCGCCCCGGGTTGCTCAGGAGTCCACGGAACTCCGATCGCGGGGACCCGCGGACGGGATCGCCGCTAGGGCGTGTTGCGAAAGTAGCGCCGTCCGCCCGAAGGGCGGGGCCGACGGCGTCTGGTGCGTGCGATCGCAAGGCGGAGGATCGTTCTCGTACTGGACGTACTTGGATGATTCCGACAACGCGGCGAGTGCGCGTGCCAGGCGTCGTCGGCCAGGCGGGACTTTCGAAACACGCCCTAGGGCATGGGGGCGGAAGAGGCCCGGAAAGCCACGTGCCTTTCGGGGGCATTGGGCCGTTAGGGGTGTCGCGGACGCAGTCGGCGTCCCGGCCGGAAGGATGCCCGATGTCCAGGAAGCACGTTGCCCGCCGTCTGCTGGTGCTGACCGCCACGGCGGCTGCCGGTACAGGCGCGTTGAGCGTTCCGGCCGTCGCGAGCACGAACATTCTGGCGGCCGGCAATGCCGCTTACGACACCACGATGATCAACAAGGGCCGTGCGGTCACGGCGGCCGGTGTGACGGCCTACGGCAGCGGGCTGGGCAGCGGTCTGGTCCAGCTGCCGGTGGACAGCCCGCAGAACCGCGGCGGTGGGGGCAGCCTGCTCTTCTCGGATCGCGGGCTGAAGACCGACGTCACCGCGGTGGTCTGGGAGCGATGAACTACCGTCGGCTGAAAGGGTCCTTGACCAGGACATGGAGGCCGGTCCTGGCCAGGACGCGCCCGCGGCAGGGGGCTTCCGCGGCCGGTCTGGCGTCCGACGCCGTGTCGGGTGCGGTACGTGGCGGCGACCCGGTCAACGGCTACCAGGTGCTGGAGCGGTTGACACAACTGCCGGTCAGCACATGGCGGTACCACTGGGACCCGCCACACGTACGCCACCTGGGCCCGATGGCGCAGGACTGGTGGAAGGCGTTCGAGGTCGGTGAGAACGACCGGACGATCTGCTGCACCGATGCCAACGGAGTGGCCATCGTCGCCATCCAGGCACTGCACCGGGAACTGACCGAGCTACGGAACGAAGTCGCGGCCCTCCGAGCCCGGAGTTCACCGGCACACCACCCCGGCGATCCCGGAGCCGCCGGCCCGGGATGACGGGTCGGAATGACGGGTCGGCCCGTGATGACGGGTCGGCCCGGAGCAGGAGCAGCCGACGTACGTATCACCGGAAGCCCGCCGTGCCTCGGTGCGCCGTCACCCGTCAGGGTCGCGTGGGGCGGCCCGCTGGGAGGCGTGGTCGTCCTCGCCCCTCTCCACCGGGCGGTCGGCTTCGTCGAGCAGATAGCGTCGTTCGACCCTGTTGTCCGTCAGGCCGGCGGCCTCGCGGTACAGCGATGTCGCCACGCCCGTGTCGCCGGTCATCTGCACCAGGTGGGCACGTACCGCGCGTTCCCGTTGCCGAGTGAGGGGGTCCTCGTCCAGTCCGTGGCGCCGGTTGAGATCGTCGAGCAGCGCCAGCCCTCTGGCCGGCCCGAACGCCTGGGCCACCGCGACCACCCGGCTCAGCCGCACCGGCGCGGTCGGGGTGAGCCGTTCCAGCCACAGGTACAGCATCGCGATCTGCGGCCAGTCCGTCTCCTGCGGGGTCCCGGCGGCCGCGTGCAGGGCCGCGATCGCCGCCTGAAGTTGGTACGGACCCTTCTCACGCCGGTTCCAGACGCCGTCGATCAGTTCGGTGCCCTCGCGGATGAGGCCGCGGTTCCACCGTGACCGGTCCTGCTCGTCCAGGGGCAGCAGTTCGCCGTCGTCGCCGGTGCGCGCGGCGCGCCGTGACTCGGTGAGCAGCATCAGCGACAGCAGGCCGGTCACTTCGGCGTCGTCCGGGACGGTGCCGGCGAGCGTCCGGGTCAGCCGGATCGCCTCGCCGGTCAGGTCGGTACGGGCGAGTTCCTCGCCGGTGGAGGCTGTGTAGCCCTCGTTGAAGATCAGGTAGAGCACCCGCATGACGGCGGCCATCCGGCTGTCCCGGTCGGCGGCGGTCGGCGGGGTGAAGCGGGCTCCGGCGCGGGTGAGTTGCTCCTTGGCTCGGCTGATGCGCGTTCCCATGGTGGCCTCGGCCGTTCCGTAGGCGTGCGCGATCTCGGCGGTCGTCAGGCCGCCGACGGCGCGCAGTGTGAGCGCCACCTGGGAGGTCTGGCTCAGCGCCGGGTGGCAGCAGAGCAGCAGGAGCGTGAGGCCGTCGTCGGTCTCACGCGCGGGGTCCGCCCGGCGGTCCGTTTCCCGCATCGCCAGTTCGGCCGCCCCGACTTCCCGCTCGCGCCGACGCCGCGCCCCGTCGGAGCGGAGCAGGTCGACCATCCGCCGGTAGCCGATCCGGATCAGCCAACTGCGCGGATCCTGTGGCACACCCTCGGCCGGCCAGGTCCGGCTCGCGGCGAGCAGCGCCTCCTGGACGGCGTCCTCGGCGGTGTCGAAGCGGCCGAAGCGCCGTACCAACGCGCCGAGGACCTGCGGGGCTTCGGCGCGCAGCAGTGTCTCCAGATCCACGGTGCTGCCCGACCGCTCGCTCAACGGCCCGTCGCTCATCGGCCCGTCGCTCATCGGCCCGCGTGGCGCGGTGCCCGCACCGGGCCACGCCGGGGACGACGGCCGGTCATGCCGTGAAGTCCTCGCCCATGATGGGCCGGATCTCGATCGGCTCGCCCAGCACGTCGACGATCCGGGAGGCGATCTCCACGGCCCGCTCCCGGCCGGCCACGTCGATGACGGCAAAGCTGGCAAGGACCTCTTTCAGCTCGGCGAACGGCCCGTCCGTCGCCACCATGCCCTGCGGCGTCCGGCGGACCGTGGTGCTGACCGCGGGGTGGCCGAGGCCCTCGGTGCCGACCAGCTCGCCGCTCTCGATCAGCTCCTGTTCGAACCGTTGGTACACGGCGAACGCGGCCAGTGCTTCCGGGGACGGGGCGTCGGCGGTCGATGCGTCCCACGCGGCGGCCGATGTGTAGCCGAGCAGCAGATATTTCATGGTGGATCATTCTCCGGTCGTGTTCGGCCGATGTTAAGGCAGCTCAGAGCGTGTGCGCCGCAGGGACAGCGCGAAGGCGGTTGTCCAGGTGAAGCCGACCAGACCGTTGACGGCGATCTGGATGCTCATGCGCTCCGGTGACATGGGCAGGAGCAGGACGAGAGCGGCGGCACCGCTCAGGACGGCCGGGACGACGGACCGGCGGCGTACGCACCGTACGGTCACGACGACCGCGGCGACGGCCAGGGCGGTGAAGGCCACGGCGGCCGAGACCGAGTGCGCGACACCGTGCCAGGACATCTCGGCGACCGGCCGGTCCGGCGTGCCGACCGGGAAGCCCTTCTCCGCATCCATGGGGAACACGCCCGCGGCGATCAGACCGATACCGAACACCCCGACGCAGATGGGCAGCGCCCGGCGCCCGAATCCGTCGCGGGCGGTGCGTCCGATGCCGATGGCCAGCGAGAGACCGCCGAGTCCCGCGAGTACGAATGTCGTGATCTGGATCCAGCCGAGGCTGCCGGTGGCGAGCTGGCTGATCGGGTGCCGGGTGATGTCGAAACCGTCACGGGTGACGATCTGGAGTACCGCCGACGCCGCGAAGACCGGCCCGGCGAGAGCACCGGCGACCAGCAGCCGGCGCGTGGAGCGAGCGGCCGAAGGCGCGGGGGCCCCGGCGGTGACTGTGGTGGTGGTTGCTGTGGTGGTCATGACTTCCTTCCCGGTGGGTTCTCGCGGCTACCTCGTGGCCACCCCCCGGATCTCGACATCTCCCGAATATGATCCAGGCCACAGATCTCGGATGTCGAGAACAGGCAGGCGGTTCCGAGGTAGCCGCGAGAACCCACCGAGCAAGGAGAACGAGATGTCCGAGACCAACCCGCCGAGCACCGAACTGACGGCCCTCGACCGCCTGGTCGGCACCTGGTCGGTGACCGGCGGAGCCGAAGGAACCGTGCGGTACGAGTGGATGCCCGGCGGCTTCTTCCTGATCCAGCACGTCGAACTCACCCAGTTCGGCGAGCCGGTCACCGGCATGGAGCTGATCGGGAACCTGCGCCCGTTCGGCGAACCGGCCGGCACGGACGTGGTGTCGCGGTACTACGACTCGAACGGCAACACCTTCGACTACGTCTACGAACTGACCGGCGACAAGCTGACCATCTGGGCCGGCGCCAAGGGGAGCCCGGCCTACTACGAGGGCACGTTCAGCGCCGACGGCACCACGGCGACCGGTGACTGGGTCTACCCCGGCGGAGGCGGCTACACGTCGACCATGTCCCGGATCTCAGCCCGGCCCTGAGCGGTGAGGTGAGCCCCGCCAGTCGGGCCGGCGGGGCTCACCCGGGGAACCGGCGGGGCTCACCTGGAGAACCGGCGTCAGATCATGAGCAGCAGCCGGGTGTGGGCGACGAGCTTGCGGTTGACGCTGGTGCTCTGGACGAAGATGGTGAAGTCGTCGTTGTGGTCCGGCTTGACGCGGACCTCGGTGGCGGGCAGGCCGAGCAGGCTGCGGGCCGCCGGTCCCGTGTAGACACGGTCCGTCTTCTTCTCAAGCACCGCTATCTGCTTGCCCGCCTGGACCTTCTCCGACTTGCTGAGCTGGTAGAACGCACAGCCGGTGCGGTAGGTGTGTCCGCATTCGGTGACCCACTCCCGGATTCCCGCTTCGCGGGCGACCGGAATCAGCTGGTACTCGGATGCTTTCACCGGGGTGAGGCCGGCTGCTTTGATGGTGTCCTTGTTGACGGCGTCGGCACCGGTGGAGAACACCGCCCGCGACCCTCGGATGCCCTTCGCACGCCCCACCATGAAGTTCTCGGTCGCCTGCTGGATGACCTGCCCGGCCTCCTCCAGACCCTGTGTGCTCGTGGCGTCCCAGATGGCGATGTTGTCCTTGGGGAAGCCGCACTGCATGGCCTCGCGCTTGCCCATCTGGTCCGGCACCAGGACGGCCAGCGTCCAGTTGTCCGCCTGCGTCCGGGTGAGCCCGGCCACGGCATTGACCAGTTCCCGAGGATCCGTGGCGGGGGCGTCGGGGCAGCGGTGGCTCGCGTTCTCCTGTCCGTCGGTCAGGACGAACGTCAGGAAGCTGTGGTCGCCGTAGAGTTGGGCGGTCTGGGCCAGCTCGCTCTGCGACTTCAGCGTGGCCGCGAGCAGAGCGGTCATGCCGCTGGCCCGGTAGAGCTGCTTGAGGGACGGCATCCGCAGCACGTCCTTGTCGTAGACGACGCACTCCACCGTGTTCGCGAACACGTACACCGTGACGCGCGTTTCCTGGTCCAGCTCCTTCGACCGGCGGGCCAGATAGGCGATCTGCTGGTCGGCGACCTCGACGACCTTGCCGCTCAGGTGCGACATGGACGAACTGGCATCCAGGACAAGAGCAACGTGGTTGATGTAGTTCTGAGTTACGGACATGACAGCTCCCCCTCTTTCCGGCTTCCCGGCTCGATGCACCGATCGTCTCACCCACCACTGACAGTCGATCTTGGTCTGCGGGAGACGGGGGAGGGCGGGGGGCGGGGGGCCGATGGAGGCGGGGGGCGATCACCAGCCGGCCGCCCTCGGGAACGAGAAGTGGCCCAACCAGAGTCCGGTCGGGCCACTTTCACGCGAGGAGGAGGGCCGTCGTGACGTCTGCGTAAATACGCGGAGAAACAGAGCACCCCCGGACGGAATTCCGTCCGGGGGTGCTCGCTTCTGCTTGCTTCTGCTTGCCTTTGCTTTCCTTTAACGACGCCTGACGGAGCGGAAGGGCAGGGCTGGATCAGGCGGCGGAGCCGGCCTTCCAGTCCGCCCAGTTCATGTTCCAGCCGTTGAGGCCGTTGTCGGGCGCGATGGTCTTGTCCGGGGAGTTCTTGACGATGACCACGTCACCGACCATCGACTTCTCGTAGAACCAGGCGCCCGCCTGGTTGGGGTCGTTCGCACCCTTCGCGTCGTTCAGGCCGACGCAGCCGTGGCTCGTGTTGGCCGAGCCGAAGATCGAGTCGTCGCCCCAGTAGTTGCCGTGGATGAAGGTCCCCGACGTGGACAGCCGCATCGCGTGCGGGACGTCCTTGATGTCGTACTCACCCTTGCCGTCGTCGTCCGTGAAGCCGACCGTCGCACCGTTCATCCGGGTCTCCTTGAACATCTCGGAGACCACCATCTGACCGTTGTACGTCGGGTTCTCCGAGGAGCCTGCGGAGATCGGGATCGTCCTGATCGTCTTGCCATCCTGCTGGACGGTCATGGTCTTGGTCTTGGTGTCGACCGTGGAGACCTGGTTACGGGCGACCTTGAAGGTGATCGTCTTCTGCTGGACCCCGAAGACGCCGTCCGCGCCCTCGACACCGTCCAGCGCCAGCTTCAGGGTGACGGTGGAGCCGCCCTGCCAGTACTGCTCGGGACGGAAGTCGAGGCGCTGCGAGTTGAACCAGTGGCCGACGACTTCCTGGCCGCTGCTCGACGTGACGGTGACCCCGCCCTGCACGGCGGCCTTGTTGGTGATCCCCTTGTCGAAGTTGAGCGAGACCGGCATTCCGACACCGACGGTCGAACCGTCCTCGGGCGTGAAGTTGCCGATGAAGCTGTTGTTCGGCGAGACGGTGGTGAAGGACGAATTCTCGTGGGCCTCACGGCCCTTGGAGTCCTTGCCCGTGGCGGTGATCTTGTACGTCGTGGAGCGCTCCAGCTGGCCGTCCGGCTTCCAGCTCTTCGCGTCGGCGGCCAGCGTGCCCTTGACGGCGGCCCCGTCGGCGGTGGTCATCTCGACCTTGGTGAGCGTGCCCTTGCTGACGGTGACCTTCGCGTCGTTGTTGATACCCGCGTTGTCGGCGCCGTTCTTGGGCGAGATGGCTATCTGGGCCTCCGACGTGTCCTTCGCCGCGGCCTCGTCCACCTGCGCCTGCGAATCCTTCGAACGCTCGGCTCCGGAGTCTTTATCACCGTCGCCACCGCTACAGGCCGAGAGCACCAACACTCCGCCGAGCAGTGCGGACGCGGCCGTGAGGCCCTTGCGCCGCTTGCCGTTCGTCATCACACGCTTCTCCATCGTCGCCGCTTCCCTGCCGTTGACCTTTAAGAACACCCTTACCGGTCCACCCGGTTCCACATCGGACGAAGATGTGGGCAACGCCACTCGCGGTTCGGGATGTACAGGAGTGGCGCATATGTGAAGCCCCGGTTCGCATTCGACCGCGCCCCGGGGCCAAGGGTGTCACGCTCGCGCGCTAAATCCCGCCGGGGCGTCCGATCTCCCCGCCGCCGACGCCCTCCGCGTCACCTTTGTCGCCGTCCGTCCCGTCGTCCTCACCGCCACCCTCGTCCCCCCGCTCGTCCTCGTCCTCGTCCAGATCCCATTCCACGGATTCCGGGTCGTAGTCGATCTGCTCACTGCTCCACGAGGCCTGGGCCAGCTCCACCCCGGGTACGTCGCCGACCAGATCCGACGGCTCCACGAGATACGCCAGCGCCTCGGCCTCGTCGTCCCGCACCGCCGACCTGGCATGGTCACGTTCCTCGTCCGGCAGGGAGTCGTCCGCCGCGATACGGGTCAGCGCGGCGGTGGCCAGCTCTTCCGAGTCGCTGATTTCCAGCACCAATTCGACGTGCAGTCGGACAAAACGGGATGTCTCAGGAGTGCTCATAACCGGAGCGTAAGCCTCTTGCCCCAGGTGACTTTCCCGCGACCCGCTGCTTTCACTAGCATCGGCGCACCCAGCCAATTCGGCGTCTTCCCAAGGGAGATCGATTACGTGTACGTGTCCGTCGTACGCCGACCGCTGCTGACGGCCATAGCCGCCGGAATCCTGCTCTGCGCCATGTGGTTCGTCCCCTCGGCGAACGCCACGGACGAGCAGAGCACCGGTCAGCAGCAGTCCGCCGCAGCGGCCCAGCAGGACCCGGCCGGGCTCACCCTCGCCGACACGGGAACGGGCGTGGACACCACGCCCTACCTGATCGGCGGGACGGTGTTCCTGGGCGTGGGCGCGGCATTCGTCGCGCACTCGGTGCGCAGGAGCGCGCGCACCGCGCTCTGAAGCGGTACGAGGAGGGGGCCGCCCGGCTGCCGGGCGGCCCCCTCCTCGTACGTCCCCCCGGCTCAGGCTCAGGCCAGCGGGCCGGTCACCGGCTCCACAGCGGCCACCAGCCGGCCCTCGTGCACGAACGCCTCGGCCGCCGCGAGATCCGGCGCCAGGAACCGGTCCGGGCCAGGCCCCTCGATCCCCGCCGCGCGCAGCGCCTCGACGGCGGCGCGGGAGGCGGGCGCGGGCATCAGGCCCGTACGCAGCTCGATCGCGCGGGTCGCCGCGTACAGCTCGACGGCGACGATGCGCGTCAGATGCGCGACGGCCGTACGGAGCTTGCGCGCCGCCGACCAGCC
This sequence comes from Streptomyces sp. NBC_01508, assembly GCF_045040315.1. Lineage (NCBI taxonomy): Bacteria > Bacillati > Actinomycetota > Actinomycetes > Kitasatosporales > Streptomycetaceae > Streptomyces > Streptomyces sp. NBC_01508. The sequence goes on from NZ_CP109419.1 coordinate 2,942,400, forward strand.
CATGGACACGTGGTCCTCCTGCATCGCCGACGACGGGATGGAGTCCACGGACGCCGGGACGGCCAGCCGCTTCATCTCGCTGACCAGAGCGGCCTGCGTGTACTGGGCGATCATCAGGCCCGAGTCGACACCAGGGTCGTCCGCGAGGAAGGCGGGCAGACCGTGCGAACGGTTCTTGTCGAGCAGCCGGTCCGTGCGGCGCTCGGCGATCGAGCCGAGGTCGGCGGCGACGATCGCGAGGAAGTCCAGGACGTAGGCGACGGGTGCGCCGTGGAAGTTGCCGTTGGACTCCACACGGCCTCCCCCAGAGCCTTCGGCCTGGGAGGTACCCCCCAGCAGTACGACCGGGTTGTCCACGGAGGAGGCCAGTTCGCGATCGGCCACGATCCGGGCGTACGCGAGGGTGTCCCGGCCCGCGCCGGCGACCTGCGGGGCGCAGCGCACGGAGTACGCGTCCTGCACCCGCGGCGCCGCGTCCTCCTGGAAGTGCCCGGTCAGCCCGGACCCGGCGAGCACCCGCGACATGTTGTCGGCGCTGGCGCCCTGGCCGGGGTGCGGGCGAATGGCGTGCAGCTCGGGGGCGAGGACCTTGTCCGTACCGAGCAGGGCCTCCAGGGTCAGCGCGGCGGTGATGTCGGCGGAGGTGTAGAGCCGCTGGAGATCGGCGAGGGCCATGACCAGCATGCCGAGCATGCCGTCGGTGCCGTTGAGGAGCGCGAGCCCCTCCTTCTCACGCAGTTCGACGGGCGTGATGCCATGCGCGGCCAGCAGCTCGCCTGCGGGCCTCAGGACACCGTCCGGTCCTTCCGCGTCACCCTCGCCCATCAGGGTCAGCGCGCAGTGCGAGAGCGGCGCGAGATCGCCGGAGCAGCCGAGGGAGCCGTACTCGTGGACGACGGGCGTGATCCCCGCGTTCAGCACGTCCGCCATGGTCTGCGCGACCTGCGGGCGTACGCCGGTGTGCCCGGACGCGACGGTCTTGAGCCGCAGGAACATCAGCGCCCGCACGACCTCACGCTCGACGCGCGGCCCCATGCCGGCGGCGTGCGACCGCACGATGTTGCGCTGGAGCCGCCCGCGCAGATCCGGGCCGATGGCGCGGCTGGCGAGCGCGCCGAAGCCGGTGGAGACGCCGTACACGGGCTCGGGCTTGGCGGCGAGCGCGTCGACGATCTCGCGGGCCGCGGCGAGCGCGGCGAGGGCGTCGGCGGAGAGCTCGACGCGGGCGTTGCCGCGGGCGACGGCGACGACGTCCTCGGCGGTGGTGCCGGACGGCCCCACGACGACTGTGTGCATATCCATATTCAGGAGCGTACGGATTGAAACTCAACGTGTCACTAGGAGGTGCCCGGGTTGGTTGTACCGGGTCCGCGCCTTGCGGGCCGGTGGTCGTTCTGGCCTCAAGCGCCGGCCGGGCTGGGTGGTTGCGGTGGGCCGGGTTGGCTGGACCGGGTCCGCGCCTGCGGGCCGGTGGGTGGTTGTCCTCAATCGCCGGACGGGCCGGGGTGGTTGCGGCGGTGGCCGGGGGACGGGGGCGGAGGGTGGGTGTGTTCGGACACTCAGGCTGATTTGTGTCGCGTGGACAACCCGGTCCCGTCGGGTCCAACGAGCGTTGCACGCGGCGTAAATCACGCCGTCCGGACACACCCACCCGCAGACCCCGCACCCCGCCCACGACCGACAACCGCAACTCACCGCAAGCCCGCCCGGCGCTTGAGGACAACGACCACCGGGCGGAACCGGCAAACGCACCCCCGCTCAGCCGGACGACCCACCACGCGTCATCCCCCGGAACCGCCTCCGCTCCCCCGAAGGCGCCCCCGGCGGCTCGTCCGCAAGCCGGACCACCCCGCCGTCCCGCCCCGCCACCACCGGCCCCACCGACCGCGCCGCCTTCGCGCGGTACTGCGCCGCGTCCGCCAGCCGGAACAGCCGGCGGGCCGACGGCAGCGGCCCGATCGCGTCGCCCGTCGAGGCGACCCCGCACGCCACCCCCTCGCCCAGCTCCAACTCCGCCGCCCGGCGGCAGAGTTCGTCGGCGACCTCGACCACCGCGTCCGCCTCCGGCCCCACCGTCAGCAGACAGAACTCGTCACCGCCCAGCCGCGCGGCCAGCGCTCCCGGCAGCCGTGCCCCGCACAGGGAGAGCAGCGAGCCGAACCGTTCCAGCAACCGGTCACCGACCGCGTGGCCATGCGTGTCGTTGACCCGCTTGAGGCCGTTGAGGTCGCAGACGACCAGACTGACGACCGACCCGTCCGTACGGTGCCGCGCGACCGCCTCGTCGAGGTGCATGTCCACCGCGCGGCGGTTCGCGAGCCCCGTCAGCGGGTCCGTGAAGGCCAGCCTGCGGACCTCTTCGAGCCGTTCCGTCTGCGCGATCCCGGACGCCACGACCGACGCGATGACCGTCGCGAAATCCGCGTCGGCGCGCTCGAAGGCCGGTTCCCCGAGCGGCCTCGCCACGTACAACTCCCCCCACGCCCGCCCGTGCAGCACGATCGGCGCGACGACGCAGCACCCCCGGCCACGCCTGCGCAGCGCGGCGACCCGCTGGTGGCAGTAGCCGGGCGCACCGGCGGCTGCGGCCGGTCCTTCGACCGTCTCGACCCACGCGTTGGGCTCGCCGCCGCCCGCCCACCGCTCGTGCAGGAACTCCGCGATCTCGGGGAACCGGTGCACGGGATACGACTCGTCCTCCGGGAACTCCTCCTCCCCCTCCGCCAGGCCCCCCGCGTTCACCAGGACCTTGAGCTGCCCGAGGTCCCGCTCCCACACGGACAGCGCTGCGAAGCTGCCGGCCAGCGCGTCACGCGCGCCGAGCGCGGCGGCCCGCCAGGACTCGTGCGGGGTGTGCGCCGAGGCCATGGCCTGGGCAAGCTCCACCACGGCTCGTAGCCGTACGTCCTCTCCCATCACCCCACCTTAGGTCGCTTTGGGGTGATTTGATCACTCGGAGCGAGAGGTCGTCACTCTCCGTCCGCAAGTCGGGGGCTACTCACCGGGCCACTGCGGCTTCCGCTTCTCGTTGAACGCGGCGACACCCTCCCTACGGTCCCCGGAGAAGGCCACCGACCGCCACGCCGCGTCCTCGACCTCCAGGCCGGCCCGCAGATCGAGCCCGTGCCCGAGCCGTAGCGCGCGCTTCGCCGCCCGGAGTCCGACCGGCGAGTTCGCGGCGATACGGGAGGCCAGCGCCAGCGCCTCGGTGCGGTCGGCACCCTCCTCCACGAGCTGGTCGACAAGGCCCAGCTCATGCGCCTCGCCCGCCGCCAACCGCCGTGCGGTGAAGATGAGTTCGGCCGCGCGGGCGGCCCCGACGCGGCGCGGCAGCAGTTGCGTACCGCCGCCGCCGGGGATCACGCCCACCGAGACCTCGGGCAGCCCGACGACCGCCGTCGGGTCGGCGACGATCAGGTCGCAGGAGAGCGCCAGCTCGAACCCGCCGCCGAGGGCGAAGCCGTGCACGGCGGCGACGGTCGGCATCGGCAGTTCCAGGACGCCGGTGTACGCGGCGCGGGCGGTCGGCCGCTGGCGTACCAGCTCGGCGTCGCTCAGCGAGTTCCGCTCCTTGAGGTCCGCGCCGACGCAGAAGGCCCGCGCGTGGGTCGAGGTGAGGACCGTGACCCGGACGTCCCGGTCGGCACCGAGCACCGCGCAGGCCGCGCCGATGGAGCGGGCCATCTCCGTCGAGACCGCGTTCATCGCCTTGGGCCGGTCGAGCACCAGCTCGGCCACATGCCCGTGCCTGCGCACCGCGACGTACTCCCCGAACCGCTGGTCACTCTCCGCGCCCACCGCATCCACCCGCTTCCGGTCAACGATCGTTGACCGGGATCATAGGCGGCGACCGCGCGGGCGCCGAAGGGTCAGTGCTCCGGCTTGGGCCGTCTCGTCAGGAGCCAGGGCTCCACGACGCCGAGCCCGCGCACCGGCCGCTGCCACATCGGCTGTATGGCGAAGCGGTACGAGGGCGGCTCCTCGCCGTCCTTCTCGGCGGTCGCGGCCTCCTCCGCCGCCTCCGCCTCGGACGCGGGGGTGTCGCCCGTCCGGATCAGCTCCTCCGCGAGCGCGCCGTCGACCAGGACGGCGTCCTTGGGAGCTATCGAGGTGAGCCGGCTCGCGAGATTGACCGTGTTGCCGAACACGTCGCCCATCCGGGTGGTGACCGTGCCGAACGCGATACCGACGCGCAGCGCCGGCATCGACTCGTCGTGCGTCATGGTCTCGATGAGCCGCAGCGCGATCTCCGCCGCCGTGCCCGCGTCGTCGGCGGCGTACAGCACCTCGTCGCCGAGGGTCTTGATGAGCCGGCCGCCGTGCGCGGCCACGAGGTCGGCGCAGGTCGTCTCGAACGCCTCGACCAGCTCTCCCAGCTCCTCCTCTTCGAGGCGGCGGGTCAGCCGGGTGAAACCGACGAGGTCGGCGAAGCCGACGGCGAGCCGGCGGTCGACCATCTCCTCGTCGTCGGCGGCCTGGACGACCCGCCCGGTGGCAGCGGCGAGCTGGCGCCGCCACACGTACACCAGGAACTCCTCCAGCTCCGGGAGCAACAGCTCGACCAGGGGATACGTGACCTCGGTCCGCGTCATCCCGGGCTCGGGCGGCTCCGTGAGACCGGCGAGGAAGGAATCGATCTGCCACTCCGCCAGGCGGGCGGTGGTCTGCCCGGTCGACCGGGCGACCTGGATCGCCATCGGCTCGCTCAGCAGCCCGGCCTCGACAAGACCGGCGAGACGGCGCAGCGCGAGGACGTCGGCCTCGGTGAGCGCCCGCGCCTGGCCGATGTCCGCGAAGCCCATGGCCCGCCAGAAGCGGGACGCCAGGTCCATCGAGACCCCGGCGGTGCGGGCGGCCTGAAAGGGGGTGTAGCGGCGCTCGGCACCGAGGATCAGCTGTTCGAGCCGGATCGCGAGGGGGTCGTCGGTCGGCTCGGCCGTGTGGTCGACGGCGTGGTGCGGGGTGGGGTGACCGGAGGGGTCCGACGGCGGCTTTTCGTCCCCACCGGAGGTCGTGTCGTCGACCGTCACCAGCCGCCTCCTGCCCGTTCCCTGCGCACTGCCCTGCCGATCTGTCATGGGTCGCCTCAACGATACGGCAGGTCGGGGCCGCGGGGGTGCCGTCCGGCGGGGTGGCTGGGGTTGCGTCTGCCGGTTCCGCCCGGTGGTCGTTGTCCTCAAGCGCCGGACGGGCTTGGTGGTTGCGGTTGTCGGCCGTGGGCGGGGTTCCGGGGCCCGCGGGTGGGTGTGTCCGGACGGCGTGATGTGTGGCGCAACCCGGGCCGGTACCTCTCTCAAGACCGCTGGACGCCGTAAATCATGCCGTCCGGGCATGACCCCGGAACGGCCCCCGGCCACCACCGCAACCACCGCAACCACCCAAGCCCGTCCGGCGATTGCGGACGGACCCCGCCACCACGCGGACCCGGTCCAACCAACCCGGCCCACCTCAACCACCCAGCCCGTCCGGCGCTTGAGGACAACCACCCACGAGCCCACAAGGCGCGGACCCGGTACAACCAACCCCGCCACCTACGCCGCACGCAAATGCACCACGTCCCCCGCCCCCACCGCCTCCCGCCCACCACCCTCCGTCGCGATCACCAGCCGCCCGTCACCGTCGATCGCCACCGCGTCACCCACCAGCTGCCGCTCCCCCGGCAGCTCCGCCCGCACCGCGCGCCCCAGCGTCGCGCAGCCCGCCACGTACGCCTCCTGGAGTCCCGACGCCGCCGGGTCACCCGCCGCGTCCCGCCACGCGCCGTACCACCGCTCCACGCCGCGCAGCACCGCCCGCAGCAGCGGATCGCGGTCGACGGACACCGCGTTCGCGAGGGCGAGCGAGCCCGCGCCGGGGACGGGCAGTTCCGACTCGGTGAGGGTGACGTTCAGGCCGATGCCGACGACCACCGCGTCGTCCCCCGCGCGCTCCGCGAGGATCCCGCCCGCCTTGCGCTCCTCCTTACCCACCGCGCCGGAGGCGCCCGCGCCGCCCACCGTCACCAGCAGGTCGTTGGGCCACTTCAGCGCCGTGTCCACGCCCGCCGCCCGCGCGACGGCCGTCGCCACCGCGACGCCGGTGAGCAGCGGCAGCCACCCCCAGCGCTCCACGGGTACGTCCGGTCCCGGCCGCAGCAGTACGGACAGGAACAGCCCGGACCGGGCGGGCGCCGACCAGGCGCGGTCCAGCCGGCCGCGGCCCTGTGTCTGCTCCTCGGCGACGAGCACCGCGCCTTCCGGGAGGGTGTCCGCGCGTGCGGCGAGGTCGGAGTTGGTGGAGCCGGTCGCCGTGACGACGTCGAGCGACGTCCACAGGCGCCCCGGCACGATCAGCCCGCGCCGTAGCGCGGTGGTGTTCAGCGGCGGGCGTTCGAGGTCGGTCCAGCGGCTGCCCGCGGCATTGTGCTCCGTCATGCGGGCAACCCTAGGTGTGGTCAACGACGCACTGCCGAACGCCTGGCTCGCCGATACGCTACGGATCAGTAGCCACACGCCGAGCCGCACCAGACTGACCCGCAGGGAGCCGCATCCCCATGTCCGAGCCGGAAATCGCCCGCGGAACAGAGCACGGCCCCACCACCGCGGGCAAGATCGCGGACCTTCAGCGCCGTATCGAGGAGGCCACACACGCGGGCTCCGCGCGGGCGGTGGAGAAGCAGCACGCGAAGGGCAAGCTGACGGCGCGCGAGCGGGTCGACCTGCTCCTCGACGAGGGGTCGTTCGTCGAGCTGGACGAGTTCGCCCGGCACCGCTCGACCAATTTCGGCATCGAGAAGAACCGTCCGTACGGAGACGGTGTCGTGACCGGCTACGGCACGGTCGACGGCCGCCCGGTCTGCGTCTACTCGCAGGACTTCACGATCTTCGGCGGTTCGCTCGGCGAGGTGTACGGCGAGAAGATCGTCAAGGTCATGGACTTCGCGTTGAAGACGGGCTGCCCGGTCGTCGGCATCAACGACGGCGGCGGCGCCCGTATCCAGGAGGGCGTGGTCGCGCTCGGCCTGTTCGCCGAGATCTTCCGCCGCAACGTGCACGCGTCGGGTGTCGTCCCGCAGATCAGCCTCATCGTGGGTCCGTGCGCGGGCGGCGCCGTCTACTCCCCGGCTATCACCGACTTCACGGTGATGGTCGACCAGACCTCGCACATGTTCATCACCGGACCGGACGTGATCAAGACGGTCACCGGTGAGGACGTCGGCTTCGAGGAGCTGGGCGGGGCGCGGACGCACAACACGACGTCGGGTGTCGCGCACCATATGGCGGGTGACGAGAAGGACGCCGTCGAGTACGTGAAGTCGCTCCTGTCGTATCTGCCGTCGAACAACCTCTCCGAGCCCCCCGCCTTCCCGGAAGTGGCCGAACTGGAGCCCACCGCAGAGGACTTGGAGCTGAACACGCTCATCCCGGACTCGGCGAACCAGCCGTACGACATGCACACCGCCATCGAGCATGTGCTGGACGACGCCGAATTCCTGGAGACGCAGGCGCTGTTCGCGCCGAACATCATCACCGGCTTCGGCCGGGTCGAGGGCTATCCGGTCGGCGTCGTGGCCAACCAGCCGATGCGGTTCGCGGGTTGTCTGGACATCGACGCGTCCGAGAAGGCGGCGCGGTTCGTGCGCACCTGCGACGCGTTCAACATCCCGGTCGTCACGTTCGTGGACGTGCCGGGCTTCCTGCCGGGTGTCGACCAGGAGTACGGCGGCATCATCCGGCGCGGCGCCAAGCTGATCTACGCGTACGCGGAGGCGACCGTCCCGCTGATCACCGTGATCACCCGGAAGGCGTTCGGCGGCGCGTACGACGTGATGGGCTCCAAGCACCTGGGCGCCGATCTCAATCTGGCCTGGCCGACGGCGCAGATCGCGGTGATGGGCGCGCAGGGCGCGGTCAACATCCTGCACCGGCGTACGATCGCCGCCGCCGACGACCAGGAGGCGACGCGCGCCGGTCTGATCGCGGAGTACGAGGACGCGCTGCTGAACCCGTACGTCGCGGCCGAACGCGGCTACGTAGACGCGATCATCATGCCGTCCGAGACCCGGGCGCATCTGGTGAAGGGCCTGCGGCAGTTGCGTACGAAGCGGGAGAGCCTGCCCCCGAAGAAGCACGGCAACATCCCTCTGTAGGAGGACGGCATGATCAAGGTCGTACGAGGCAATCCGACCCCCGAGGAGCTGGCCGCCGCACTCGCGGTGGTCCGGGCCCGCGCGGCGGCCGGGTCCGATCCCGCGCCGGGCGCCGCGCCGCCCCCGCCGAGCTGGTCGGACCCGGCCCGCATCGCCCGCCGCGAGCCCCGCCGCCCGGGTCCCCGGGCGTGGGCGCGTACGTACTGGCCGGGTTAGGGCGTGTTGCGAAAGTAGCGCCGTCCGCCCGAAGGGCGGGGCCGACGGCGTCTGGTGCGTGCGATCGCAAGGCGGAGGATCGTTCTCGTACTGGACGTACTTGGATGATTCCGACAACGCGGCGAGTGCGCGTGCCAGGCGTCGTCGGCCAGGCGGGACTTTCGAAACATGCCCCAGGACGCCGTGGGCCGGGAGGCTTGAGTACGGGTACTCAGGCGTCCCGGCCGCCGCACCCGCAGGATCGAAGGCATGCTCTGGTCTGATCCTGAGAACGAACCTCCCAAGGACATGCGGGACATGCAGGCGATGATGCGCCGCGCCGGTGTGATTCTGGCGCTGGCGATGGTTCTCGCGATGCTCTTCGCCGGGGTCCGCTGAACCGATCCCGTCCGGCGGGCAGTGCCGAACCGCCCGCCCTGCTGCCGGGCCACGGCTGCTGGTACGTCGACAGCCTCGACCTCCAGCGGGCGGACCCGGGCCTCCCGGACACGGAGGAGGCCCGGCGCCACCGCGACCGGCTGACTCCCCGCCCTCCGGAACCGGCGGTGTGGCGCGAGGGGCGGGTGGCTACCCTGCTCGTCATGACCGATCAGCGCCGCCGCCTCGTCCTCGCCTCCGCGTCCCCCGCCCGTCTCGGACTGCTCCGGCAGGCCGGTCTCGCGCCCGAAGTGATCGTCAGCGGCGTCGACGAGGACGCGATCTCCGCCGCCACGCCCGCCGACCTGGCGCGGGTGCTGGCCGAGGCCAAGGCCGCGGCCGTGGCCGCGCTGCCGGAGGCGGCCGGTGCGCTGGTCGTCGGCTGCGACTCGGTACTGGAGCTGGACGGGGAGGCCCACGGCAAGCCCGCCGACGCCGAGGCCGCCACCGCGCGCTGGAAGGCGATGCGCGGCCGGTCGGGGGTGCTTCGGACGGGGCACTGCGTGATCGACACGGTGCCGGGGCGCGCCGTGTCCGGGACCGGCTCGACCACGGTCCGGTTCGGCCGGCCGACGGACGCGGAGATCGCCGCGTACGTCGCGACGGGTGAACCGCTGTACGTGGCAGGGGCGTTCACACTGGACGGGCTCTCGGCGCCGTTCGTCGACTCGGTCGACGGCAACCACGGGAATGTGCTGGGACTGTCGATGCCGCTGCTGCGCGAGTTGCTGGCGGAGCACGGTGTCGCGATCACCGATCTGTGGGCGCGCACGCCCGACGCGTGAGCGTTCAGGCGGCGGAGGGGCCGGCCTCGGCCGGAGCTGTCCGAGGCGCGGTCTCCCCGCTCTCCCGGGTCTCCTCCCCGGCCTCCCCGGCCTCCCCGTTCTCCCCGTACGCGACCAACGGCAGCACGATCAGTGCCAGCACGACCATCATGAATAGGAACGCCGTCCAGCCCACCAGGCCGACCGCCAGCGCGCCGAGCACCCCGTGCAGGACCGCGCAGGCGATCAGGACGAACCGCGCGACCCGGCCGAACCCCCGGTCCGTGATCGCCGCGCGCACCAGCAGGGCCGCGCACCCGACCAGGTAGAGGCCGAGGGCGAAGCCCGCCGCCCACGTTCCGGTGGACATGGCGTCCGGGTCGAGTCCGGCGAGTGACATCTGCTGGTTGTCGACAACGGTGGCCATCAGACCGTTGACGAAAACGAAGCCGACGGCCTCCGCGAGCAGCACGATCGCGGCCACCCATGCCACCGGTCTGCGCACCACGGCACCCACCCTCTTCCCCTGTTACCTCAAGTACGTGCGGCACCGGGAAGGCTACTCACCGGTAAACCCCCGGACAAGGCCCCGGACAGAGGCAAAGAATCCGGCAGGCGTTAGTGGGAACTCAACAAAGATTCACGAGACGCGCCGGGGCTCCCTGACAGAGACCTTGGCCACATACGGCGATTACTGTGCGGCTTGGAGTCCCGGCGTACCCTGGCGTCACAAGGAATTTCGCGACTTGAGTGGGCCTCGGATCACACTGCGTGTGGGCAAGCTCACCCTTGGGGACGGGTCGATCGGTCGTGTCGGCAGTCCCTAAACTCAGCTTGTTTCCAGGAGGGAGCCATCGTGCGCAAGGTGCTCATCGCCAATCGTGGCGAAATCGCTGTCCGTGTTGCTCGTGCGTGCCGGGATGCCGGGATCGGCTCGGTGGCCGTGTACGCCGATCCGGACCGGGATGCGTCGCATGTGCGGGCGGCCGACGAGGCGTTCGCGCTGGGTGGTGACACTCCCGCGGCCAGCTATCTGGACATGGCAAAGGTCCTCCAGGCCGCCAAGGACTCCGGTGCGGACGCGATCCACCCCGGTTACGGATTCCTCTCGGAGAACGCCGAGTTCGCGCAGGCGGTGCTGGACGCGGGGCTGACCTGGATCGGGCCGCCGCCGCAGGCGATCCGCGATCTGGGTGACAAGGTCGCCGCCCGGCACATCGCCCAGCGCGCCGGCGCCCCGCTGGTCGCGGGCACCCCCGACCCGGTCTCCGGCGCGGACGAGGTGGTCGCGTTCGCCCGCGAGCACGGCCTGCCCATCGCGATCAAGGCCGCCTTCGGTGGCGGCGGGCGCGGCCTGAAGGTCGCCCGCACCCTGGAGGAGGTCCCCGAGCTGTACGACTCCGCCGTGCGCGAGGCGGTGGCCGCGTTCGGCCGCGGCGAGTGCTTCGTGGAGCGCTACCTCGACAAGCCCCGCCATGTGGAGACGCAGTGCCTGGCCGACACGCACGGCAACGTGGTCGTCGTCTCCACCCGTGACTGCTCCCTCCAGCGCCGCCACCAGAAGCTGGTGGAGGAGGCCCCGGCGCCGTTCCTCTCCCCGGCGCAGAACGCGGAGCTGTACGCGGCGTCGAAGGCGATCCTGAAGGAAGCCGGCTATGTCGGCGCCGGCACGGTCGAGTTCCTGGTCGGCACGGACGGCACGATCTCCTTCCTGGAGGTCAACACCCGCCTCCAGGTCGAGCACCCGGTCACCGAGGAAGTCACCGGCATCGACCTCGTACGGGAGATGTTCCGCATCGCCGACGGCGAGGCGCTGGGCTACGACGACCCGCCGGTCCGCGGCCACTCGATCGAGTTCCGCATCAACGGCGAGGACCCCGGCCGCGGCTTCCTGCCCGCCCCCGGCACCGTCACCGTCTTCCGGCCCCCGACCGGCCCCGGCGTACGGCTCGACGCGGGTGTGGAGAGCGGTTCGGTCATCGGCCCCGCCTGGGACTCCCTCCTCGCCAAGCTGATCATCACGGGCGCCACCCGCGAGCAGGCCCTCCAGCGCGCCGCGCGTGCGCTGGGTGAGTTCCAGGTCGAGGGCATGGCCACGGCCATCCCGTTCCACCGCGCCGTGGTGGTCGACCCCGCCTTCACCGCGGACCCGTTCACGATCCACACACGCTGGATCGAGACCGAGTTCGTCAACACGATCCCCGCCTTCACCCCCACCGACGCGGACACCGAGGACGAGCCGGGCCGCGAGACCGTCGTCGTCGAGGTCGGCGGCAAGCGCCTGGAGGTCTCGCTGCCCTCCAGCCTCGGTATGAGCCTGGCCCGCACGGGCCTCGCCGCCGGTGCCCGCCCCAAGCGCCGCGCCACGAAGAAGGCCGGCTCGGCGGCGACCGGCGACACCCTCGCCTCACCGATGCAGGGCACGATCGTGAAGGTCGCGGTCGAGGAGGGCCAGCAGGTGACCGAGGGCGACCTCGTCGTCGTCCTGGAGGCCATGAAGATGGAACAGCCCCTCAACGCCCACCGCTCGGGCACGATCAAGGGCCTCACCGCCGAGATCGGCGCCTCGCTCACCTCGGGCGCCATGATCTGCGAGATCAAGGACTGACCAACGCCCTCACCGACGGCCCCGCCGGGCATGACCGACCAACAGTCGGGCATGACCGGCGGGGCCGTCGTCGTACGCGGGCGGCCCCGGCGCGGTGGCATCCTGGAGCACGACACGGGCCACGGCTCCCCGGCCCGGCCTCCACCCGTAGCGACAGGAAGGACCGCGATGGCCAGCAGCGGTGACGCGCCGCCCCGGCCCATGCGGGCCGACGCGCGGCGCAACTACGAGCGGGTGCTCGGTGAGGCCCGGTCCGCGTTCGCCGAGCACGGCACCGACGCCTCGCTGGAGGATGTCGCGCGCCGCGCCGGGGTCGGTATCGGCACGCTGTACCGGCACTTCCCCACCCGGCAGGCCCTGATGAACGCGGTCTTCCAGGAAGCGCTCACCGATCTGCTCGCCCGCTCGCGCGAACTCGCCGACGCCGAGCGGCCCTGCCACGCGCTGGTGGCCTGGCTGCGCGCGCTCATCACGCACGCGGGTGAGTACCGGGGCCTGTCCCGCGCGCTCATGTCCGCCTCGCACGACGCGAGTTCGGCTCTGACGCAGTGCAGCGCGGGGCTCCGTACGGCGGGCGAGGTGCTGCTCGTACGGGCGCAGGTGAGTGGGGCCGTACGGGCGGACACGTCCATCGACGACCTGATGCAGCTGACGAACGCCATCGCGCTCGCCGCCGAACAGGCGCCGGACGACCGGGAGTTGGCCGACCGGCTACTGACGCTGACGCTGACCGGCCTGAAAGGCACCCGTGAGGCGGCCCCCGGCGAACACGCTGGGTGAGCGGGGCGGACCCGGCCCCCGCCCGGCGGCCGGCCCGTCCTGGGATCGGTCAGCGACGACGCAGATCCGCGACGCGCGCCCGCTCGCCCGGCTGCTCGGCGAGCGATCCGGCCGACGACGACGCGCTGCGCAGCGGCTGCGGCCCGGCCGCCCCGTGCGTACGGCGCTGGCCCGGCAGCGGGGTGTCCCGGCGGGGCTGGCGCCCCGGCGGGACCCCGTCACCGCCGTTTCCCGATCCCGCGGCCCCGCCCGCCACCGTGATCTGCACGCCCTGGTCGGCGAGGGCCTGGAGTTCGGTCGCCGCGCGGTCGTCGTGCGCGGGCGGGTCGTCGGTGACCAGCCGGGTGATGACGTCCGTCGGCACTGTCTGGAACATCGTGTCGGTGCCCAGTTTGGTGTGGTCGGCGAGGACCACGACCTCGGCCGCCGCCTGCACCAGCGCGCGGTCCACGCTGGCCGAGAGCATGTTGGAGGTGGACAGGCCGCGCTCCGCGGTGAGCCCGCTCCCGGACAGGAACGCGCGGGAGACCCGCAGCCCTTGGAGCGACTGCTCGGCACCGCTGCCGACCAGCGCGTAGTTGGAACCGCGCAGGGTGCCGCCGGTCATGACGACCTCGACCCGGTTGGCATGGGCCAACGCCTGTGCGACCAGCAGGGAGTTGGTGACGACGGTCAGTCCGGGGATCCGCGCGAGCCGGCGGGCCAGCTCCTGCGTGGTCGTACCGGCGCCGACCACCACGGCTTCGCCTTCTTCGACGAGGCTCGCGGCGAGATCGGCGATGGCCGTCTTCTCCGCCGTGGCGAGATGGGATTTTTGCGGAAAGCCGGATTCTCGCGTGAATCCGCCCGGCAGTACCGCACCGCCGTGCCGGCGGTCGAGGAGTCCTTCGGCCTCCAACGCACGCACGTCCCGCCGTACGGTCACTTCGGAGGTCTGGACGACGCGGGCGAGCTCACGGAGCGACACGGCTCCGTTGGCGCGCACCATTTCGAGGATTAACTGGCGACGTTCTGCAGCGAACACGGAACTGACAGTAACCCCAACGGCCGTCTGCTTTCAGCGGTTCACGCCGAAATGCGGAAGGTGTACGTACAGGACGACCCCAAGTGGTATAGGAGCGCGGCTTCGACCCCCGCACACGCCCATGACCTGGATCAACCCTCGTCCTCGCTCTTACGGCTGTGCAACTGCCGTGCCACCTCGGCGATCGAACCCGACAGAGAGGGGTAGACAGTGAAAGCGTTTGCGATCTGTTCGACGGTCATATTGTTGTCGACCGCGATCGAGATGGGGTGAATCAGCTCGCTGGCGCGCGGTGCGACGACGACACCGCCGACGACGATCCCGGTGCCCGGACGGCAGAGGATCTTGACGAAACCGTCCCTGATGCCCTGCATCTTGGCGCGCGGATTGCGCAGCAGCGGCAGCTTGACGACCCGCGCGTCGATCTTCCCGCTGTCGACGTCCGACTGGCTGTAGCCGACGGTCGCGATCTCCGGATCGGTGAAGACGTTGGACGAGACGGTCTTGAGGTTGAGCGGGGCCACCGCGTCGCCGAGGAAGTGGTACATCGCGATCCGGCCCTGCATCGCGGCGACCGAGGCGAGCGCGAAGATGCCGGTCACGTCGCCCGCCGCGTAGACGCCGGGCGCGGACGTACGCGAGACCCGGTCGGTCCAGACGTGGCCCGAGTCCTTGACCCGGACCCCGGCCTCCTCCAGGCCCATGCCCTCGGCGTTGGGGATCGCGCCGACCGCCATCAGACAGTGCGTGCCGGAGATGACCCGGCCGTCGGCGAGGGTCACCTCGACGCGGTCGCCGACGCGCTTGGCGGACGAGGCGCGCGAGCGCGACATCACGTTCATGCCGCGGCGCCGGAAGACGTCCTCCAGTACGGCGGCGGCGTCCGGGTCCTCGCCGGGCAGCACCCGGTCGCGCGAGGAGACCAGCGTGACGCGGGAGCCGAGCGCCTGGTACGCGCCGGCGAACTCGGCGCCGGTGACACCGGATCCGACCACGATCAGCTCTTCGGGCAGCTCGTCGAGGTCGTACACCTGCGTCCAGTTGAGGATCCGCTCGCCGTCGGGGAGCGCGTCGGGGATCTCGCGCGGGTGCGCGCCCGTCGCGATCAGTACGGCGTCGGCGGTCAGCGACTCCTCGGAGCCGTCGGCCGAGGTCACGATCACCTGGCGGGAGCCGTCGGTGGCCTGCCGGCCGTCGAGCCGGCCCCGGCCGCGCAGCACGCGGGCGCCGGCCCGGGTGACGGAGGCCGTGATGTCGTGCGACTGGGCGAGCGCGAGGCGCTTCACCCGCCGGTTGACCTTGCCGAGGTCCACACCGACGACGCGGGCGGCCTGTTCGAGCGGCGGGGTGTCGTCGGCGACGATGATGCCCAGCTCTTCGTAGGAGGAGTCGAAGGTGGTCATCACCTCGGCCGTCGCGATGAGGGTCTTGGACGGTACGCAGTCGGTGAGCACCGAGGCCCCGCCGAGGCCGTCGCAGTCCACGACGCTCACCTCGGCGCCGAGCTGTGCGGCGACCAGGGCCGCCTCGTATCCGCCGGGTCCGCCGCCGATGATCACGATCCGGGTCACGAAAAAGTCCGCCTCGCGTTGTCGACCCGACCCGTCTGCCGTCCCGGCCGGGAGTCCGGGGAGCCCCCGGAGGATGCAGTACGTACGCCATTGTCCCGCACGCATCAAGGTGCTTCGCCCCGGGTCCCTCCCCCGGCCCCTCCCCGGCTCCCTCCCCGCGGGCGCCCAGCGCCCCGCGCCCGTGTGATTCGCCGGGCACGCGCGTCCCTCCCGTACCCTCGTCCCCATGTCGCTCTACGCCGCGTACGCCGGCAACCTCGACGCGCGGCTGATGTCCCGCCGCGCCCCGCACTCCCCGCTGCGCGGCACCGGCTGGCTCAACGGCTGGCGGCTCACCTTCGGTGGGGAGCAGATGGGCTGGGAGGGTGCGCTGGTCACCCTCGTGGAGGCGCCCCGGTCGCAGGTCTTCGTGGCGCTGTACGACATCGCGCCGATGGACGAGGACTCGATGGACCGCTGGGAGGGCGTCGGCCTCGACATATACCGGCGGATGCGGGTGCGCGTGGACACGCTGGACGGCAAGGAGCCGGCCTGGCTGTACGTCCTGAACGGGTACGAGGGCGGGCTGCCCTCCGCGCGCTATCTCGGCGAGCTGGCCGAGGCGGCCGAATCGGCCGGGGCGCCGCACGACTACGTGATGGAACTGCGCAAGCGCGCGTGCTGAACGGGCACGGCATCCGTACGGAGCGGCACCGCCTCGCTACGGACCGGCACCGCCTCCGTACGGAGAGTCCCGTCGCGGGCGGCTGACCCGCGCATTCGTCGGAAACGACAACACAACGATCCGAAGACCGTACGCTCGATCATCTACGCGCGTAGGGCCAAACCGGTTACCCTCTTCCGCGTGAACGCATCTGTTATCCCGGCCACGGCCGACGGATCTGCCGACCCCCATGCCGCCGCCTCCGCAGCCGCGGTGCGCCTGCGCGAGCTGACCGGCGCCGAGACCCACGACGTCGCCCTGGTGATGGGCTCCGGCTGGGCACCCGCCGTCGCCGCGCTGGGAGCACCCGAGGCCGAATTCCCGGTGACCGAGCTGCCGGGCTTCCCTCCACCGGTCGTCGCCGGCCACGGCGGGACGATCCGCTCCTACGCGATCGCCGAGAAGCGCGCGCTGGTCTTCCTGGGCCGTACGCACTACTACGAAGGTCGCGGCGTCGCGGCCGTCGCACACGGTGTCCGTACGGCCGTCGCCGCCGGCTGCAAGACCGTCGTCCTGACGAACGGCTGCGGCGGGCTGCGCGAGGGCATGCGCCCCGGACAGCCGGTACTGATCAGCGACCACATCAACCTGACGGCCGCGTCGCCGATCGTCGGCGCGAACTTCGTGGACCTCACCGACCTGTACTCGCCGCGGCTGCGCGCGCTGTGCAAGGAGGTGGACCCCGCCCTCGAAGAGGGCGTGTACGTCCAGTTCCCCGGCCCGCACTACGAGACGCCCGCCGAGATCAACATGGTCCGGGTGATGGGCGGCGACCTGGTCGGCATGTCCACCGTGCTGGAGGCCATCGCCGCGCGTGAGGCGGGCGCCGAGGTGCTGGGCATCTCGCTGGTGACGAACCTGGCGGCGGGCCTGTCGGGCGAGCCGCTGAACCACGAGGAAGTGCTCCAGGCGGGCCGCGACTCGGCCACGCAGATGGGCGCCCTGCTGGCGCGGGTGCTTGAGCGCATCTGAGCGCCTGCCGTACGGCCTCCGTACGATCTCCGTACGACCGACCTCCGAGCGGACCCAGGAAGGGAAACCCCCAGTGCAGCAGGATCTCGTCGCGCGGGCCGAGGCATGGCTGGCCGAGGACCCGGACAGCGACACCCGCGACGAGCTGCGCAAGCTCGTCGACTCCGGTGACCTGGACGCGCTCGCGGAACGGTTCAGCGGCACGCTCCAGTTCGGCACGGCCGGGCTGCGCGGCGAGCTGGGCGCCGGGCCGATGCGGATGAACCGGTCGGTGGTCATCCGCGCCGCCGCCGGTCTCGCGGCGTACCTCAAGGCCACGGGCCAGGGCGGCGGCCTCGTCGTCGTCGGCTACGACGCCCGCCACAAGTCGGCCGACTTCGCCCGCGACACCGCCGCCGTGATGACTGGTGCGGGGCTGCGCGCCGCCGTACTGCCGCGTCCGCTGCCGACGCCGGTACTGGCCTTCGCCATACGGCATCTCGGCGCCGTCGCCGGGGTCGAGGTCACCGCGAGCCACAACCCGCCGCAGGACAACGGCTACAAGGTCTACCTGGGCGACGGCTCCCAGATCGTGCCTCCCATGGACGGCGAGATCGCGGCCGAGATCGACGCGGTCGGCCCGCTCGATTCGGTGCCGCGCCCCGAGGACGGCTGGGACATCCTCGGCGACGAGGTGCTGAACGCGTATCTGGAGCGCACGGACGCCGTCCTGAGCGCCGGATCGCCCCGCACGGCGCGCGTGGTCCATACGGCGCTGCACGGGGTCGGTACGGAGACGCTGAACGCCGCGTTCGCGCGGGCCGGCTTCCCCGCGCCCGTACCGGTGGCCGAACAGGCCGATCCCGACCCGGACTTCCCCACCGTCGCCTTCCCGAACCCGGAGGAGCCGGGCGCGATGGACCTGGCCTTCGCCACGGCCCGCCGCGCCGCCCCCGACATCGTCATCGCCAACGACCCGGACGCCGACCGCTGCGCGGTGGCCGTCCCGGACCCGGACGCGGAGGGCGGCTGGCGGATGCTGCGCGGGGACGAGGTGGGCGCGCTGCTGGCCGCGCACCTGGTGAACAAGGGCGCGGGAGGTGTTTTCGCCGAGTCGATCGTGTCGTCGTCACTGCTCGGGCGGATCGCGGAGGCGGCGGGTGTCGGTTACCAGGAGACGCT
This sequence comes from Streptomyces sp. NBC_01508, assembly GCF_045040315.1. Taxonomy (NCBI): domain Bacteria; kingdom Bacillati; phylum Actinomycetota; class Actinomycetes; order Kitasatosporales; family Streptomycetaceae; genus Streptomyces; species Streptomyces sp. NBC_01508. Next base: position 2,960,744 of record NZ_CP109419.1, read on the forward strand.
CACCGGCTTCAAGTGGATCGCCCGCGTCGAGGGCCTGCGGTACGGCTACGAGGAAGCACTCGGCTACTGCGTCGACCCCGACGGCGTACGCGACAAGGACGGCATCACGGCGGCGCTGCTCGTCGCGGAGCTGGCGTCCGAACTGAAGGAGCAGGGCCGGGGCCTCGCGGACCTCCTGGACGACCTGGCGCTCGCGCACGGCCTGCACGCCACGGACCAGCTCTCGGCGCGCGTGCGGGACCTGTCGCTGATCACGGAGGCGATGGGCCGGCTGCGCGACCACCCGCCGACGGCTCTCGCGGGCGGCCTGACGGTCGTCTCGGCCGAGGACCTTTCGGCGGGCACGCCGGGCCTCCCGCCGACGGACGGCCTGCGCTACCACCTGGACGGTACGTACCGGGCCCGGGTGATCGTCCGCCCGAGCGGTACGGAACCGAAGCTGAAATGCTACCTGGAGGTCGTGATCCCGGTCGGGGAGGCGGCGGACCTGCCTGCGGCCCGGACCCGGGGAACGGAGCTACTGGCGTCCCTGAAGCGGGACGTGGCGACGGCGGCCGGAATCTGAACCCGGCCGTCCAGCACGGGATGGTGCCGAATCACGCGGAGGCAGCCCGCACAAACTCCTGTCGGGTGTACTGCTCACGGAGCCTGCGCCCCATCGCGGCGCTCTCCTCGTCCGTCACCTCGACACCGAAGTTCTCGGCCAGGTAAGCCCGAGTCCGCTCCGCCCGCTCCCGCCGCTCCTCGTCGATGAGAGTGCTCTCCGCGAACTCCTGGAGCAGTTGACGAATCGACGTACCCCGGGACTCGGCAATGACCGCGAGGCGGTCACGTACGGCGACGGGGACTCTCAGCACGGCGTCAGTCACGGCGGGAGAATACGCGCACGAATACGGCAACGGCTGCCGTGGCTCCCTCGGACGGGTGATCACCACCTTCACCCTCTGATCCGGGGCAACGCGACTCCTCCTGCCCGGCGCCAGTGGCGCCGGGCAGCGCGGCGGGCGCGCTGGAGGACGCAAGCGGGCTACGTGTCCAGCAGGAAGTCGAACTCGCCGCCCTTGGCCGCCAGGATGAACGCCCGCATCTCTTCATCGGTATAACGCAGCGCGGGACGGTGAGGGCTCTTGGAGTCATCAAGGGCAGCGCCACCGTCGATCTTCATGACGCGCACACAGGCATCGCCATTACCAGCGCTCCGGCTGGACTTGACCCACTCACCGTCGAGCGCGGCAGCGTAGAGGTCATCTTTGCCTCGGTTCACAGTTCCCTCTCGATTTCTTGTAGGAGTTGCACGGACTCTTCCGGGCCGCAAGCCACCGCAGCCAAATCAGCGAATCGACTGCGCATCTGCTCGACTTCACTGGCCTCGTCCGCGACCTCATCACTACGTGAAGTCTCACGAACGGCGACGCTTCGCTTCTCTGCTCCCGGGAAGTCGTAGACCTGGAACGGTGCTCCCAGAGTCGCGGCGACACCGGCAGAATAGGGAACCACCCGCAGCGTGACATTGGGCCGCTGAGCAGCGGAACGCAGATGTCCAAGCTGCTCCCGCATGACATCAGGCCCACCGACGACCGCGCGAAGAGCGGCTTCAAGAACGAAAGCGTTAACCGTGGGCGGGCACTTCCTCGCCAGCACCTGCTGCCTCTTGAGTCGCCCCTCGGTGAAGATCCGACGGTGGGCAGCGCTCTCGGCCTTCTGACCGAACTCAAAGAGCGTTTCGATATAGCCCCGCGTCTGAAGCAGTCCAGGAACATAGGTACCGGAGTGAACCCAGATGACTTCGGCAGCTTCCTCCAGCGCGAACAACTGCGTGGCCCCCCGGGTGAAGACGTCCCGGGATGCGGCCGTGTCCCACCATGGCCGACCGAGGGACTGCCCCGCTCGAATGGTGGCCTTGATTTGGGTCTGCTGGTGCGCGTCCACTCCATACACCCGGAACATCTTCTTGAGCAGATCGTCATCCGGCCACCGCTTGCCGGCCTCAACGTAACTGACCTTGCTCTGCGAGCACTTGAGCTTCGCTGCCGCCAACTCCTGAGTCTTGAAGCCAGCCCCCACCCGGAGGCGTCGTAGCTCGTCACCGAAATCCCGAAGGGCGGTAAGAGCGTTGACGTTGCCGCTCATCGACACTTCGCTCCCTGGAGTCGCGGCCCAAACGGGCGTCACCTGCTGGCTTTCCTTGCCATCAGAGTAGCGCGACCACACGCCCCCACAGCCCCTCAGGGGTGAATCCAAAGCAGCAGCTTGCATACCGACGTGAGTATGCACCACACTCAGTCACGCACGCCGCGAACACACACAACCGCAGCGTGTAGTCCTCGTCCTGCGCGCCGGAAGGCATGGGTCATGGATCAACGTGGTTACGTCCTGGCAGTCCAGCACTACCCCTGCACAGCGGTCGCCGTATCTCTCGCCCGCGCCATAGCGACCCGCGCCTACGCGCCCTTCCCCTGGATCGACCACGACGTGGTCAAACTGCTGGTCAGCGAGACCGCCACCAACGCCGTGCTGCACGCCGGTGACGGCGGGTTCGATCTGATCTGCCACGCTCCGCTCGGCGGGGCGATCCAGATCGAGTTGCACGACCGGAGCGAGACTCGGCCCGTCCGCCTCCCGTACAGCGCATGGGAAGAGCACGGCAGGGGGCTGGAATTGCTCGATCTCCTCGCGCCCGGATGGTCCGTCGTCAGAACGATGAACGGCAAGGGCCTGGTCTTCGCTCTGGAAGCGAACCTCGACGACGACGGCCCGCTCCATTCCCGGTCAACAACACAGGTGTGGTGACGTGTACTTCGAACCCGACCGTAGTGGGCCGCCCCGCCGCCGTACCGGCGTCGCCGGATTCTTCACCCGGCACGTCAACGGCCAACTGACCGTCCTGCTCGCGTCTTACGACCGACCCGGGCACCGTCAGGACTTCTGGCGACTGCCGGGCGGCGACATCCAGGACGACGAGTTCCTGCACGAGGCGTACGCGCGTGAAGTCGCGGAGAAAACCGGCCTCCCGATCGCTTCATCGCCCGAGGAAATCCTTGTCGTGGACCACGTACCCAGAGGTGTGACGGAGGCCGAAGGCATCGACGTCGTCTTCAAGGGGGGCGAGATCCCCCTCGGTATCGATATCGTCCCGCTCACCGCGCCTGACGACGCGGAACCCGAAACCGGAGCGACCGCGTACCGATGGGCGACGCTCGGGGAGACGGACACCCTCTGCCCCGGACCGGAACGCGACCGCGTCCACTCCGCCCACGAGGCATGGGTCACCGGGCGCACCGCCTACCTCATCTGCGGCGAACGCTTCACCGCCCGGCGGCTACTTCAAGCCCGTCCGGCGATTGAGGACACCACCCACCGGTCGGCGGAATCAAGCCCGTCCGGCGATTGAGGACGAACCGGCCACCGGCCGGACCCGGTCGAACCAACCGCCCACCCACCACACCTCAGCCCGTCGTGAGCAGCAGCACCACCAGCACCACCAGGCCCGCCAGCGCCGGTGCCATCACCTCGTACGCCCAGCGCACCTGCGGCGCACCCTGCGCCGTCTCGCGCGACGCGCACCGCTCCGCCTGGTCGCGCAGGCCCGCGACCGTGTGGTCCGCGCCCGCGGTCCGGGCGCGGGCGTCGGTCACGTCCGCGTTCACCGACGTCCTGCTGTGCGGGTCGTCGTGCGCGGTCTGCGACTGCCGCCGCGCCGCGCGCTTGCGCTTGCGCAGCGAAACGGGCACCGCCCACAGCTGATACTTCGCGCCGTCCCGCGTGAACACCTCGCTCGAATACCCGGCCCGCACATCGGCCACGGAACCCCACGGCACGACGATCGTCCGGAACGGGTTCCGGACGCGCAGCCGGTCGTCGTCGGCGAACACCGCGGGCCGCATCGTGAAGGCCACGACGAGCGGCACGGCGAGCAGCAGGCCCGCGAGCGCGAGCCACGGCGTCCTGCCGTGGCCCCGGATCAGCGCGTCGATCCCGATCCAGGCGCCGAGCGCGAGCAGCAGCACACCGCCCGCGATGGCGGCGGGCGACCGGAAGACGCGCTCTGCGTAGGCCGGCTCGGAGGGCTGATCGGGACTCGTCATGGTTTCGATTCTGCCGTACGCCACCGACACTCCCGGCACAACGCCCGCCGAGCCTCGGCAGCGGACCCCCTGTACATGCTGCTACGCGCGTAGATATGCTCAGGTGGTGACCATGCCCACGACTGCACCCTCGCCCACAGGCTCCGCCGTGGGCGGTGCCCCCCTCGCCGACGTGACCGCGTCCGACAGCTCACTGCGCCGGTTCCTGCACGGACTGCCCGGCGTCGACGCCGTCGGCCTGGAGGCGCGCGCCGCCTCGCTCGGTACGCGCTCGATCAAGACGACGGCCAAGGCGTACGCCATCGACCTGGCCATCTCGATGATCGACCTGACGACCCTCGAAGGCGCCGACACCCCGGGCAAGGTCCGGTCGCTCGCCGCCAAGGCCCTGCACCCGGACCCGACCGACCGCACCGTCCCGACGACGGCCGCGCTCTGCGTCTATCCGGACATGGTGGCCACCGCCGTCGCCGCACTCGCCGGGAGCGATGTGAAGGTCGCCTCCGTCGCGACCGCCTTCCCGGCCGGCCGTACCGCCCTGGCGGTGAAGCTCGCCGACGTACGGGACGCCGTCGCCGCCGGTGCCGACGAGATCGACATGGTGATCGACCGCGGCGCCTTCCTCGCGGGTCGCTACCTGAAGGTGTACGAGGAGATCGTGGCCGTGAAGGCCGAGTGCGGCGCCGCCCGCCTCAAGGTCATCTTCGAGACCGGCGAGCTGTCCACGTACGACAACATCCGCCGCGCCTGCTGGCTCGGCATGGTCGCCGGCGCGGACTTCATCAAGACGTCGACCGGCAAGGTCGCCGTCAACGCCACCCCGGCCAACACGGTGCTGCTGCTGGAGGCCGTACGGGACTTCCGGGCGCAGACCGGCGTCCAGGTCGGCGTGAAGCCCGCCGGCGGCATCCGCACCAGCAAGGACGCGATCAAGTTCCTCGTGCTGGTCAACGAGACCGCCGGCGAGGACTGGCTGGACAACCACTGGTTCCGCTTCGGCGCCTCCAGCCTCCTCAACGACCTGCTGATGCAGCGCCAGAAGCTCTCCACCGGCCGCTACTCCGGCCCCGACTACGTGACGGTGGACTGATACTCCATGGCTTTCGAATACGCACCGGCCCCCGAGTCGCGCTCGGTCGTCGACATCGCGCCGAGTTACGGCCTGTTCATCGACGGCGAGTTCACCGACGCCGCCGACGGCAAGGTCTTCAAGACGGTCTCCCCCGCCACCGAGGAAGTGCTGTCCGAGGTCGCCCGCGCGGGCGCGGAGGACGTCGACCGGGCCGTGAAGGCGGCCCGTAAGGCGTTCGTGAAGTGGTCGGCGCTGCCGGGCGCCGAGCGCGCCAAGTACCTCTTCCGGATCGCCCGGATCATCCAGGAGCGCTCGCGCGAACTCGCCGTCCTGGAGACCCTCGACAACGGCAAGCCGATCCGCGAGACCCGCGACGCGGACCTCCCCCTGGTCGCCGCGCACTTCTTCTACTACGCGGGCTGGGCCGACAAACTCGACCACGCCGGCTACGGGGCGAACCCGCGTCCCCTGGGCGTCGCCGGCCAGGTCATCCCGTGGAACTTCCCGCTGCTGATGCTCGCCTGGAAGATCGCCCCGGCGCTCGCCACGGGCAACACGGTGGTCCTGAAGCCCGCCGAGACGACCCCGCTGAGCGCTCTGTTCTTCGCGGACATCTGCCGCCAGGCCGGTCTCCCGCGCGGTGTCGTCAACATCCTTCCCGGATACGGCGACGCGGGCGCCGCCCTGGTCGGGCACGAGGACGTCGACAAGATCGCCTTCACCGGTTCGACCGCCGTGGGCAAGGCCATCGCCCGGCAGGTCGCGGGCTCGGACAAGAAGGTCACGCTCGAACTCGGCGGCAAGGGCGCCAACATCGTCTTCGACGACGCCCCGATCGACCAGGCCGTCGAGGGCATCGTCACCGGCATCTTCTTCAACCAGGGTCAGGTCTGCTGCGCCGGATCGCGCCTGCTGGTCCAGGAGTCGATCCACGACGAGCTGCTGGACTCGCTCAAGCGCCGGCTCTCCACGCTGCGTATCGGCGACCCGCTGGACAAGAACACGGATCTCGGCGCCATCAACTCGGCCGAGCAGCTGGCCCGGATCAGGACGCTGGCCGACGCGGGCGAGGCCGAGGGCGCCGAGCGCTGGTCGCCGGAGTGCGAACTCCCCTCGTCCGGCTACTGGTTCGCACCCACCCTCTTTACGAATGTCACGCAGGCGCACACCGTCGCGCGTGACGAGATCTTCGGGCCGGTGCTCTCCGTACTGACGTTCCGCACACCGGACGAGGCCGTCGCCAAGGCCAACAACACGCAGTACGGCCTCTCCGCCGGCATCTGGACGGAGAAGGGCTCGCGCATCCTCGCCGTCGCGAACAAGCTCCGCGCGGGCGTGGTGTGGGCCAACACCTTCAACAAGTTCGACCCGACCTCGCCCTTCGGCGGCTACAAGGAGTCGGGGTACGGCCGCGAGGGCGGTCGCCACGGCCTGGAGGCGTATCTCGATGTCTGAGTCCGAGCGACAGTCCGAGCGGCTGTCCGTCTTCAAGACCTACAAGCTGTACGTCGGGGGCAAGTTCCCCCGCTCCGAGAGCGGCCGGGTGTACGAGGTGACCGACCATAAGGGCAGGTGGCTGGCCAACGCGCCGAAGTCCTCCCGCAAGGACGCCCGTGACGCGGTCTCCGCCGCCCGCAAGGCGTTCGGCGGCTGGTCGGGCGCCACCGCCTACAACAGGGGCCAGGTGCTCTACCGCGTCGCCGAGATGCTGGAGGGCCGCCGCGAGCAGTTCACCGCCGAGGTGGCGGCCTGCGAGGGCATCTCGAAGGCGAAGGCGGCGGCCGTCGTGGCCGCGACCGTCGACCGCTGGGTCTGGTACGCGGGCTGGACGGACAAGATCGGCCAGGTCACGGGCGGCGCCAACCCCGTGGCGGGCCCGTTCTTCAACCTGTCGACGCCCGAGCCCACCGGCGTGGTGACGGTCCTCGCGCCGCAGGACTCGTCGTTCCTCGGTCTGGTCTCGGTCGTCGCCCCGGTGATCGCCACCGGCAACACGGCGGTCGTGATCGCCAGTGAGCGCTCCCCGCTGCCCGCGCTGTCCCTGGGCGAGGTGCTGGCCACCTCCGACCTGCCGGGCGGCGTCGTCAACATCCTCTCGGGCGGTACGGCGGAGCTGGCCGCCCCACTCGCCTCGCACCAGGACGTCAACGGCATCGATCTGCACGGCGCCGACGAGACCCTGGCCAAGGAGCTGGAGATCGCGGCGGCGGACAACCTCAAGCGGGTACTGCGCCCGCACCCGGTGGACTTCTCCGCCGACCCGGGCACCGGGCGCCTGACGGCCTTCCTGGAGACGAAGACGGTCTGGCACCCCACGGGCAGCCTGGGCGCGTCGGGCTCCGGCTACTGACCCGTCCCCGCACCCGCCTACGTAAGGAGGCCCGGCCGTCACGACGACGGCCGGGCCTCCTTACGTAAGCGCTCCGACCCCAAGCGCTCCGACCCGCCGCTCAGCCGGGCAGCAGCCCCGTCGCCGGTCCGACCAGCGGCAGGTCCTTCAGGCCGCCGCCCTGGGTGACCGAGTCCGTCACCGCCGCCGTCGACAGCGGCTTGAAGTCGGCGACCTGCGTGCCCACCGCGTTGTCCAGCGGGTCGACGCCCGTGTTGGCCAGCGGGTTGAGCTGGAGGTTCTTGATCGGCCCGAGGCCCCCGGCCGCCGTGTGCCCGAGCGCGCCGGCGAGCCCCGCACCGGCCGCCGAACCGGCTTCGGCGAGCGCGCTGTCGGGCCCCGACGCGGGCACGGGCGCGGCGGGCGCCGCCTGCGCCGCGCCGCCGAGTCCGATCGCCGCGCCCGCCGCGGTGAGCGTCAGCCCGGCGCGCAGCAGCGCGCGGCGCCGGGAGGTGGGAGCTGAATGACGTGCCATGGGATTCCTGCCTGGGCGAGAGGGACGAGCAATGACGAGTAATGGGGATGGCACGCACAGTAGTTGAGATGTGACGCTCGATACCAACACCGCAGGCGGGGGTCCCCTGCGCGGGTGTATGCCTCAGACTGGTGTCCCGTGAGTCCCCACCGAACCGCCTCCGCTCGCGTCGTCCTGCTCGCGGGCCCCTCCGGCTCCGGCAAGTCGTCACTCGCCGCCCGCGCGGGTCTGCCCGTGCTCCGTCTCGACGACTTCTACAAAGAAGGCGACGACCCGACGCTGCCGCTGGTCACGGGCAGCACGGACATCGACTGGGACTCCGCGCTGTCCTGGGACGCGGACGCGGCGGTCGCCGCCATCCTGGAGCTGTGCCGTACGGGCCGTACGACCGTCCCGGTGTACTCGATCGCCACCAGTTCCCGCGTCGACACCGAGGAGCTCGACATCGGGCGTACGCAGCTCTTCGTCGCCGAGGGCATCTTCGCGGCCGACGTCGTGGCGCGCTGCGAGGAGCTGGGCGTGCTGGCCGACGCGCTGTGCCTGCGGGGCCGCCCGTCGACGACGTTCCGCCGCCGGCTGCTGCGGGATCTGCGCGAGGGCCGGAAGCCGGTGGCGTTCCTGCTGCGGCGCGGCTGGCGGCTGATGCGCGCGGAGCGCGGCATCGTCGGCCGGCAGACGGCGCTGGGGGCGTATCCGTGCGCGAAGGCGGAGGCGCTGGGCCGGATCGCCAACGCCGCGGCGGGCAGCACCCGGCCCCGTACGGCGACGACCGACCCGGCCGTGCCCGTCCGCCGGGCGAACAGCGGCCGTTGAGCAGCGGGACGAGCCCCCGCGCCGGCTGAGAGACCCCCTGGAACGCGCGAGGACCGGACAGGCCCCCCAGCCTGTCCGGTCCTCCTTGCGGTGCACCCCCGTGCCCCCTGCCCCCGTGGTCGTTCCCGCCGTCTCCCCCGAGACGACAGCCCCTCCCCCGGTGTTACTCCCCCCGGTCCCCCGGGTGTTGCGTCCCCCGTTGCCTTCAGGCCACCAGCTCGCCGAAGGATTCTTCCTCGTCACGTCCGAAGCTGAGGACCTCGTCCTCGCGCAGCCGGCGGAGCGACCGCCAGATGCTCGACTTCACCGTGCCGACACTGATGTTGAGGATGTCCGCGATCTCGGGATCGGTGCGGCCCTCGTAGTAGCGCAGCACCAGCATCGTGCGCTGCGTCTCGGGAAGGCGCGAGAGCGCCTGCCAGAGCACCGTGCGCAGCTCCGTGCCGCGCATCGCGTCGGTGTCGCCGACCGTCTCGGGCAGCTCCTCCGTCGGGTACTCGTTGAGCTTGCGCCGGCGCCAGGCGCTGATGTGCAGGTTGGTCATCGTGCGGCGGAGATAGCCGCCGACGGCCGCCTTGTCGCTGATCCGGTCCCAGGCGCGGTACGTGGAGAAGAGCGCGCTCTGGAGCAGATCCTCCGCTTCGAAGCGGTCGCCGGTCAGGTGGTAGGCGGTCGCGTACAGGGAGGCCCGGCGCTCCTGGACGTAGGCGGTGAACGCCGTCTCGGCGTCCGTGGCCTCCGTACCCCCGGTGCGCTCCCCCGTGGTCTCCCCGTGCGCCGCGCCCTCGTTCCCCCGCGTCTTGGCGCCGTCCGCCGCGGACTTCCGCGCCGCGTCGACCACCGCGATGTACGGCGGCCGATGCTGACGCCCGGCGCCGCGAACGCACCCCCGCCCGTTCACGGCGCCGGACTTCTCGGTGCTCCGTGTGACGTCGTGGAGACGCGTGATTACTGCGCTTGAGGCCGTGCTGTGCAGTGAGTTCATCTCGCGCCCCCCGTCGGCTGGAGTCTGTGACTTTTCCGTCTGCCCAAGAGATTGCCGGGCCAGTTTCATGGGCCTGTCCGCCGACTGTCACAGGCCTGTCACAGGGGTTCTGGATCTTGGCGGAAGATGTGGTGGAACTGTGGGAGCGCTCCGACTGTCGAACTGTGGTCCCCCCATGGGCCAGAATGACCTCTGTGCCTTTCCTGTTGCTGATCGAGGACGACGACGCCATCCGCACGGCCCTCGAACTCTCGTTGTCACGCCAGGGCCACCGAGTGGCCACTGCGGCGACGGGAGAGGACGGCCTGAATCTGCTGCGAGAACAGCGGCCCGACTTGATCGTTCTGGATGTGATGCTGCCCGGTATTGACGGTTTCGAGGTATGCCGTCGAATCAGGCGGACCGACCAGTTGCCGATCATTCTGCTGACCGCGCGCAGCGACGACATCGATGTGGTCGTCGGGCTGGAGTCCGGTGCGGACGACTATGTGGTGAAACCGGTGCAGGGCCGGGTGCTCGACGCCCGTATCCGGGCCGTACTGCGGCGCGGGGAGCGGGAGTCGACCGATTCGGCGACCTTCGGCAGCCTGGTCATCGACCGTTCGGCGATGACCGTCACGAAGAACGGTGACGATCTCCAGCTCACGCCGACCGAGCTGCGGCTGCTGCTGGAGCTGAGCCGGCGGCCCGGACAGGCCCTGTCCCGGCAGCAGTTGCTGCGGCTGGTGTGGGAGCACGACTATCTGGGCGACTCGCGGCTGGTCGACGCGTGTGTGCAGCGGCTGCGCGCGAAGGTGGAGGACGTGCCGTCGTCGCCGACGTTGATCCGTACGGTACGAGGCGTGGGATACCGGCTGGACGCCCCTTCGTGAGCAGCGAGGAACACACGGCCGGCGCGCTCGCGGACGGACCGGACCGGTCGGCCGCCGCGGGCGGAACGGACGGACCGGACGGCTCCGACGAGGGGGCCGTGGACGCCACGGCCGGGCGGCGTACGCGTAAGAGGGCGTTCCTCACGGGGCTGCGCTGGACGAGTCTGCGGCTGCGCCTGATCGTCGTCTTCGGGGCCGTCGCGCTGACCGCCGCCGTCTCGGCGTCCGGCATCGCTTACTGGCTCAACCGCGAGTCGGTGCTGTCACGTACGCAGGACGCCGCGCTCAAGGATTTCAAGCAGGAGATGCGGGACAAGGCCGCCCAACTGCCGCTGCGGCCGACCCAGCCCGAGCTGGAGTACACGGCGCAGCGGATGGCCAAGAGCAGCGGCTCGGGGTTCAGTGTGCTGCTGGTCGGCGAGCGTGCCGAGGACAAGCCGGTGGCCGGGGTCTCCGACCAGGACGCGTTCACGCTGGACGACGTGCCCCGGTCGCTGCGGACCGCGGTGAACAACCGGCAGAAGATCACGACGGGCAACTCGGCGCCGTACCACATGTTCTGGCAGCGCACACAGCGCGGACAGACCCCCTACCTGGTCGGCGGCACCCGGATCGTCGGCGGTGGGCCGACCGGTTACGTCTTCCTCTCGCTGGAGCAGGAGCGGGAGGATCTCAACGCGCTGGCGTGGTCGCTGGCGATCGCGACGGGCCTGGCGCTCGTCGGGTCCGCGCTGCTCGCGCAGGCGGCGGCGACGACCGTGCTGAAGCCGGTACAGCGGCTCGGCGACGCGGCGCGGCAGCTCGGCGAGGGCAAGCTCGACACCCGGCTGCGGGTGACGGGGACGGACGAACTGGCCGACCTGTCGCGGACGTTCAACAACGCCGCCGTCTCGCTCCAGAAGAAGATCGCCGACATGAGCGCGCGGGAGGAGTCCAGCCGGCGCTTCGTCGCCGACATGTCGCACGAGCTGCGCACCCCGCTGACCGCGCTGACGGCGGTGACCGAGGTGCTTGAGGACGAGGCCGACACCCTCGACCCGATGATCGCGCCCGCCGTGACACTGGTCGTGAGCGAGACGCGCAGGCTGAACGACCTGGTGGAGAACCTGATGGAGGTGACCCGCTTCGACGCGGGCACCGCCCGGCTCGTCCTCGACGACGTGGACGTCGCCGACCAGGTCACCGCCTGTATCGACGCGCGGGCCTGGCTGGACGCGGTGGAGCTGGACGCGCCGCGCGGCATGATGGCCAGCCTCGATCCGCGCCGGCTCGATGTGATCCTGGCGAATCTGATCGGCAACGCGCTCAAGCACGGCGGTTCGCCGGTACGGGTGTCGGTGCGTACGGTCGGCCAGGAGCTGGTCATCGAGGTACGGGACAACGGCCCCGGCATTCCGGAGGCCGTACTGCCGCACGTCTTCGACCGCTTCTACAAGGCGAGCGCGTCACGGCCGCGGTCCGAGGGCAGCGGTCTGGGGCTGTCCATCGCGATGGAGAACGCGCACATCCACGGAGGAGACATCACGGCGGCCAACGCCCCCGACGGCGGCGCGGTGTTCGTCCTGCGGCTGCCGCACGAGATATCGGAGGAGTTCTCCGAGGACTTCGACGACGGACACGGGGACGTACGGGGAGAGGGAGGCGGGGCCCGGTGAGGTCGAGGACACCGGCGGGCCGGTCCCTGGCCGTACTCGCGGGGGCGCTCGCGCTGGCGGGCTCCGTGACGGGCTGCGGCATCAGGACGACCACGGTGCCGGTGAACGCGGGCGACGCGCCCTCCCGGGTGCCGTGCGAGGTGCAGGAGGGGAATCTGACCACCCAGGCGCAGCCGGGGGTCACGGTCAGGGTCTACCTGGTGTGCGCGTCCGAGCTGACGCCGGTGGAGCGCGCCGCGTCGCTGCCGGCCGAGAAGGGGAACAGCGACCCCGTGCGGGTGGCTCAGGCGCTCCTGGACGAGCTGCTGGAGCAGCCGTCGGACACGGAGCGGGAGGCGGGCTTCACGACGTACGTACGCGGGCCCCTGCTGGTATCCGAGGTTCGGGCGGGCGATCCGCCGGGGACGCTGCGGCTGAGCCGGCAGCCGGAGGATCTGCCGACGGCCGCGCTGGCGCAGATCGTGTGCACCCTCTCCGAGGGTGCGGCCACGGACGGTTCGGTGGTACTGGGCGGGCCGGGGACCTACGAGGCTCGCGGTTACCGGTGCGACGACGACACCAAGCGCAGCCCGGAGTCGGCCGTGCCGACGACGGGTCCGCTGCCGTCCGCTTCCTGAGGAGGCGGGGTCGGCCGCACCGGGTGCGCCCGGTGTACGGAGCCGGGTGACGTCCCGCGGGTGACACCCGTCTCACGTGGCCGTCCATTTGGAACTCCCCGGAACCGATCCCGGCGGTGGCCGCGTCTTGGGGATCGTGCAGCGCCAAGGTTCGGGCGGCAGTGCCGCTTTCCGTTTCCGCGTGGCGGGGGTCATCCTCCTCCTCGTGCATCTGCTGCTCGTCGCGTGGCTGACGTTGCGCCCGCTGGACGTGCCGTGGATGACCGCCGCGAACTTCGAGCCGCTCGCGGGTATCAAGGCCGATCTCGCCCTCGGGCCGTTCCAGGCGGTCCGCCGGATCGGCGAAGGGCTCCTGCTGCTGGCACCCCTCGGAGTTCTCCTTCCCATGGCGGGGGGCAGGGTGACCGTCTCCCCACTGGCCTCGCTGACCCGCACGCTGGCGGCCGGGGCGCTGATCTCGATGGGGATCGAACTGCTCCAGACCGGGGTCCCCGGCCAGGTCGTCGACATCGACTCGCTGCTGCTCAACACGGTCGGGGTCGGGGTCGCGCATCTGCTGGTCGTCCCGGCGGGACGGGCGAGGCTGCGCCGCCGGAGCGGGCGCGGGCGGGGCGGCCCGTCGCCGGTGAGGACGGCGCGGGGCACGGGGGCCGCACCCGGAAGCAGCCTGCGGGAAGAGGCTCCTCAGGGGAGTCAGGGGAGTCAGGGGACGACCCCGACGATTTCAAGGGTCGGCATCGCCCCGTAGAGCGATGCTCTGTCCGGTCGCTCCGGGCCACCATGGAGTCATCGGGAGCACATCAGGAGGCTCCCTCGACGGACTCGCGAAGGAGCCCATCATGTCCGCGATTGCCCGCCCGAGTCAGGGACGCATGATCGGTGGAGTGTGCGCGGCGCTGGCACGGCGCTTCGGCACCTCCGCGACCACGATGCGTGTGATCTTCCTGGCCTCGTGTCTGCTGCCCGGCCCGCAGATCCTGCTGTACATCGCGCTGTGGGTGTTCCTGCCGAACGAGAGGCGTGCGGCGAGCACGGCCTGGTAGCGGCGGTTCGTACGCGATCGCCGGGCGGGCCGCGGGTGCGGGCCGCCCGGCGATCGAGGGCACAACAAGTGTCCCGCCGCGAGCGATTGGCGGCAGGACCTAACCCAGCGGCAGCGTGCCGACCGGGAGGCCGCCCAGCAGGCCCGTGAGGGGGTTGGCGGCCGTGACGGCGGAGAGGGCCGTGGGGGCGGTCTGCTGGATCGTACCGACGCCGCTGCCGACCGCGCCGCGGGCGGCGGTCAGGCCCTCGGAGGTCCCGTCGGGGAGGCCGGCGGTCAGGGACTCCGTCGGCAGGTTCTGCGTGACACCGTCCAGGGCGGCGCCGGCGTCCGGAACCGCGGGCGCGGCGGACGCGCCACCGGCGGCGGTGGCGGCGAAGGCGGCACCGAGGGCGGCGACGCCGAGGGTCTTGGCAGCGGACTGCTTCATGAGGAATTACGTCCCTTGGGGAATGGGGAATGTGAGCGGCCCTGCAAGTTAGTCATCGCCGCGCACCGCCCGCAAACACCCGGAAGCGGGCCGGACAGTGTGTCCCGGCCCGCTTCCGTCCGCTTCCGTGGGGCGTTGATCGGATTGCTCAGCCCAGAGACTCGCTGGTCGTGGCGGTCTGCGTGAACAGCCATTCGGATTTCAGCTCGGCGTATCCGGGCTTGATCACGTCGTTGATCATGGCCAGTCGTTCATCGAAAGGAATGAATGCTGATTTCATCGCATTGACCGAGAACCACTGCATGTCGTCGAGCGTGTAGTCGAACGCCTCGGTCAGCAGCTCGAATTCACGGCTCATACTGGTCCCGCTCATGAGCCGGTTGTCCGTGTTCACGGTCGCCCGGAAGTGCAGTTTGCGCAGCAGGCCGATGGGGTGTTCGGCGATCGACGAGGCGGCACCGGTCTGGAGGTTGGAGCTCGGGCACAGCTCCAGCGGGATGCGCTTGTCGCGTACGTAGGAGGCGAGCCGGCCCAGTGTCACCGAGCCGTCGGCGGCGACCTCGATGTCGTCGATGATGCGCACGCCGTGGCCGAGCCGGTCGGCGCCGCACCACTGGAGTGCCTGCCAGATCGACGGGAGGCCGAACGCCTCGCCCGCGTGGATGGTGAAGTGGTTGTTCTCGCGCTTCAGGAACTCGAACGCGTCGAGGTGGCGGGTGGGCGGGAAGCCCGCCTCCGCGCCGGCGATGTCGAAGCCGACGACGCCCGAGTCCCGGTAGCGGTTGGCGAGTTCGGCGATCTCCAGGGCGCGGGCCGCGTGCCGCATCGCGGTCAGCAGGGCGCCGACGCGGATCCGGCGGCCTGCCTGGCGGGCGCGCCGTTCGCCCTCCTTGAAGCCCTCGTTGACGGCCTCCACGACCTCTTCGAGGCTGAGGCCGCCCTCCAGGTGCTGCTCGGGGGCGTAGCGCACCTCCGCGTACACGACGCCGTCGCGCGCCAGATCCTCGGCGCACTCGGCGGCGACCCGGAAGAGCGCGTCGCGGGTCTGCATGACGGCGCAGGTGTGCGCGAAGGTCTCCAGATACCGCTCCAGCGAGCCGGAGTCGGCCGATTCGCGGAACCAGAGGCCGAGCTTGTCGGCCTCGGTCTCGGGAAGGCCCTCGTAGCCCGTCTCGCGGGCGAGCTCGACGATCGTGCCGGGGCGCAGGCCCCCGTCGAGATGGTCGTGGAGGAGCACCTTGGGGGCGCGGCGGATCTGGTCGGCCGTAGGCGGTCGGTAGGTCTGGCTCGTCATCTGGGCAGCCTAACGCCTACGCGCGTAGATCACCTCTCGCCGATACGTAACAGTGACCGTGTGTACGGGTGGCGTACACCTCACCTTCTGAGACTGTTCTGCCATGGGACAGCGGGCAGTTCCCGGCCTCGGCGGGCGCACGCCGGGGCGCGGCGCAGGGGCGCGCGGGCGCCGTACGCAGGCACGGGCACGGCTGGGGCGGGCGGTCTCCGCGCCGACCGCCCCACCGGAGGTGGGCGGGGTGGTGCTCGTACTGCCGCCGGGCGAACCGGTGTCCGCACGCGGTCCCTCGGCCCTCGCCTACGCGTCGATGCTGCCGCTGGCGCGGACGCTGGCCCGCGCGGGCGCCGGCGAGGGGCTGCTGGTGCATCTGGTCCGTTACCGCTCGCGCGGCTGGAACGGCGCCGACGCGCAGCTCTCGGCGGACGCCGGGTGGGCGGTGGACGAGGTCGTACGGCGCTACGGCGACGTGCCGGTCTGTCTGGCCGGGCACGGCATGGGCGGGCGGGCCGCGCTGCGGGCCGCCGGGCATCCGGCGGTCAGCTCCGTGCTGGCGATGGCGCCCTGGCTGCCGGACGGGACGGCGGGCGGTGAGCCGGAGCCGGTGGCCCAACTGGCGGGCAGGCAGGTGCTGATCGTGCACGGCACCAACGACGAGCGCAGCGACCCGGATCTGTCGCTCCGGCTGGCGGAGCGGGCCCGGAAGGCCAACCGGCACACCTGCCGCTTCGAGGTCCACTCGGACGGGCACGCGCTGCGCCAGCACCACGGCGAAGTCCTGGCGCTGGCGACGGACTTCGTCCTGGGGGCGCTGCTCTCGCGTACGTACTCGCGGCCCGTCGCCGACGCGCTGGCCGCGCCGCCGCCGCTGGGGCTGCGGATGCCACTGGCGGCGGGCTTCGGGCGGTCGCTGCGGCCGTAGGCGTCCCGCCGTGGGGGGTTCAGCCGTGGGCGGCTCGGCCGTGGGAGGCGTCAACTCGGGTCAGTCGGGCAGCAGATGGCCCCGGCGCGAGAGCAGGAAGCGCTTGAAGGCCGCCACCGGCGGGGTGTCGGGGTGGCCGTCGAGCCAGGCGACACCGACCTCGCGGACGGCGCGCGGCGCGGTGACCGTCAGCTCCACGACACCGGGGCGGGCCACCGCCGGGGGCGGCAGCAGCGCGACGCCGAGACCCGCCGCGACCAGGCCGCGCAGCGTCTCGGCCTCCTCGCCCTCGAAGGCGACACGCGGCCGGAACCCGGCCTCCTCACAGAGGTCGTCGGTGATCCGGCGCAGCCCGTAACCCGGTTCGAGGGTCACGAACGTCTCGTCGGACGCCTCGGCGAGACGGATGCGCCGGCGGCCGGCCAGCCGGTGGTCGTCGGGGACCACGAGGCGCAGCCGCTGTTCGTCCAGGCGGCGGGCCACCAGGTCGGGCGCCTCGGGGACCGGGGAGGTGAGGCAGAGGTCCAACTCGCCCGCGCGCAGGCCCGCGAGCATCGCCTCGCCGTAGTTCTGGACGAGTTGGAAGCGGACGCGCGGATGGTCGGCGCGGAAGGCGCGGATCAGTTCGGGGACGGTCTCGGAGCCCATCGTGTGCAGAAAGCCGAAGGCGACCTTGCCCGACGCGGGGTCGGCGTCGGCCCGTACGGATTCGGCCGCCCGCTCCACCTCGGCGAGCGCGCCTTCCACGGAGGTGAGGAAGGCGCGGCCGGCGGGGGTGAGCGAGACCGTACGGCCCTTGCGGGCGAACAGCGCGACGCCCAGGTCCTGTTCGAGCCGGACCATGGCGCGCGACAGCGTGGACTGCGGGACGTTCATGTCGTGCGCGGCGCGGGTGACGTGTTCGTGGCGCGCGACGCCCGCGAACTGGGCGAGGCGGGGCGCCAGTAGCGCGGACCAGGACTCGGGGTCGAGGCCGGCGGTGGGCGGTGTGCCCGGCGGTCCGGCCGGTGCCGCGTTCGACGGGACGGTGTCTTGTGCGTAACTGCCCGATGACAGCCGGGGCCTGGGCCTGCGTTGATGCACCATGGGAACGATTATGACAATTCCATGCATTGGACGCATGAGATCGGTGTCCGTACGTTCGTCGTATGCCCCACCTCAGTACCGAGGCGCCCGTCACCACGGGTGCCCTCGCCTCCGCGTCCACGGCGCCCGCGCCCGCCGAATCCCTGACCCCCGGCCGCCCCGGCTACCGCCGTATGAGCTTCGGGCTCTTCGCCGCCGGGGTCGCCGCCTTCGCGCTGCTGTACTCCACGCAGGCGCTGCTGCCCGCCATCTCCGCCGACTTCGGTGTGACGGCGGGGCAGGCCAGTTGGACGGTGTCGGCCGCCACCGGGGCGCTCGCGCTGTTCGTCCTGCCGCTCAGCGCGCTGTCCGAACGCTTCGGCCGGCGCACCCTGATGACCGCCTCACTGACGGTCGCGGTGGCCGTCGGACTGCTCGTACCGTTCGCGCCGAACCTGGAATGGATGATCGCGCTGCGCGCCGTCCAGGGCGCGGCGCTGGCCGGGCTGCCCGCCTCCGCGATGGCGTACCTCGCGGAGGAGGTACGGCCCAAGGCCCTGGTCGGCGCGATCGGACTGTTCGTCGCGGGCAACAGCATCGGCGGCATGAGCGGGCGGATCGTGGCCGGCTGGATCAGCCAACTGTGGGGCTGGCGGGCCGCGCTCGCGGCGGTCGGACTGATCGCCCTGGTGTGCGCGGTGGCCTTCCGCCTGCTGCTTCCCAGGGCCCGCCACTTCACGCCGGGGACGCTGAACCCGCGGGCGCTGGCGAGGACCGTCGGCGCTCATCTGGCCGACCCGCTGCTGCGCAGGCTGTACGCGATCGGCGCGCTCTTCATGACCGTGTTCGGCGCGGTCTACACGGCGATCGGATTCCGGCTCGTGGAGGCGCCGTTCAACCTCCCGCAGGGTGTCATCGGTTCGATCTTCCTGGTCTATCTCGTCGGTACGGTCTCCTCGGCGGCGGCCGGGAAGCTGGTGGCGCGGCTGGGACGGCGCGGCGCGCTGTATCTGGCGGTCGGCACGACGGCGTCGGGGCTGCTGCTGTCGCTGACCGACTCGCTCGGCGCCGTACTGCTCGGCCTGGTCCTGATCACGGCGGGCTTCTTCGCGGGCCACGCGGTCGCCTCGTCGGCGGTGAGCCGCACGGCGAAGACGGGCCGCGCGCAGGCGTCGGCGCTCTACCAGAGCGCGTACTACGTGGGCAGCAGCGCGGGCGGCACGCTGGGCGCCGTGGCGTTCCACACCGGCGGCTGGGGTGCGACGGTGGCGCTCGGACTGCTCGCGGTGCTGGGTGTGGTCTCGGTGACGCTGTACGGGACACACGCGGCCCGCGTGGCGCGACGGTCCCCGGTGGTGGCGGCCGGCCGCTAGGGCATGTTTCGTAAGTCCCGCCTGGCCGACGACGCCTGGCACGCGCACTCGCCGCGTTGTCGGAATCATCCAAGTACGTCCAGTACGAGAACGATCCTCCGCCTTGCGATCGCACGCACCAGACGCCGTCGGCCCCGCCCCTCGGGCGGACGGCGCGACCTTCGCAACACGCCCTAAGGGCTGTCCCTGGGCCGGGCACCCTCGAACGGGGCTGGGGGCATGGGCTGGACCAGGCAGTTTCCGCCGTACCGTGCCGATTGTCAGTGGGCTGGGGTAGCTTCCGGGGGAATGGGTTCGAAGGGGGCTACTGGGGTGACCATCGATGAGTGATACGGCCACGACGCAGGATCTTGATTCCCGGCTGGAGAAACACCGGACCGAGCTGACCGGCTACTGCTACCGGATGCTGGGCTCCGCGTTCGAGGCCGAGGACGCCGTGCAGGACACGATGGTGCGGGCCTGGCGGAGCTTCGACAAGTTCGAGGGCCGCTCGTCGCTGCGCTCCTGGCTCTACCGCATCGCGACGAATGTCTGCCTCGACATGCTCAACGCGGGCAACCGCCGTGCCAGGCCGATGGATCTGACGGAGGCGACCCCGGTGTCCCAGGCGAAGCTGAACGCACGCCCGGAGGTCACCTGGCTGGAGCCGGTGCCCGACGGCCGGGTGCTGCCGTCGGTGGTCGACCCGGCGGAGACGGCGGTGGAGCGGGAGACGATCCGGCTCGCCTTCGTCGCCGCGCTCCAGCATCTGCCGCCGAAGCAGCGTGCCGTGCTGATCCTGCGCGAGGTGCTGGCGTGGAAGGCGAGCGAGGTCGCCGAGCTGCTGGAGACGACGGTCGCCTCGGTCAACAGCGCGCTCCAGCGGGCCCGCGCGACGATCGCCGAGTCGGAACCGGCCGCGACCGACGCGGCGAACCCGCTCGACGAGGAGCAAAAAGCGCTCCTGGAGCGGTATGTGGCCGCCTTCGAGGGCTACGACATGAAGGCGCTCACCGCGCTCCTCCATGAGGACGCGACGCTCTCCATGCCCCCGTACGACCTGTGGCTGCGCGGGCACGACGACATCGCGGGCTGGATGCTCGGTGTCGGCGAGATCTGCCGCGGTTCCAAGCTGGTGGCGACGGTCGCCAACGGCACGCCCGCGTTCGCGCACTACCACCCGAGCCCGGACGGCGACGGGTATGTGCCGTGGGCGCTGATGGTCATCGAGATCGAGGGGGGCCAGGTCACGGGGATCACCTCGTTCCTGGACACCGAGCGGTGGTTCCCGCTGTTCGACCTCCCGGCGCGGCTGGAGAAGGAAGCGAGCTAGGAAGGGTCACCCGGTCCGTCCGGTGGGCCACCCACCGGTCCGCCCACCGGGTCCGTCCGGTGGGTCCGTCCGGTGGGTCCGTCCGGTGGGTCCGTCCGGTGGGTCCGCCCGGTGGGTCCGCCCGGTGGGCCGCGCGACCCGGCCACCGCACCAGCGGCTGCGTTTGCTCCCGGCGCGGGCGCGGCTCATGGTGGAAGGATCGAGGTGACGGCGGGAAGGGCACGATGACGCGATCCGGGACCGCCAGCGAGGACTGGGGGCCGTGGCCGGAGGATCCGGTCGCGGCGGCGGCCACGGCCAGAGTCAGCGTGGACCCGCGGGGCACGGTCACGGGATGGAGCGAGGGAGCCCGGCGGCTCCTCGGCTACCCGCCCGAGGAGATCGTCGGCCGGCCGGCGGGCGGGCTGCTCGCCGAGGAACCGGACGCCGGGACCGTACGGTCCCTCAAGACGCTCCCGAGGTGGAACGGGCAGGTGGCGCTGCGCCACCAGGACGGCCACCGCCTCACGGTGAATCTGCTGGCCCACCACCGGGAGCCGGACAGCGACAACGGTGCCGGTGAAGGTGACGGTGACGGTGGGTGGTTCCTGGTCTGCGCCCTGACCCACCGGCCGTCGCCCGCCCAGGACGACGCGCTGCTGAAGTGGGCGTTCGCCGAGTCCCCGGCCGCCCTGGCGCTCTACGACACCAGCCTGCGGATGCGCCTGGCGAACACGGAGATGGAACGTGTCGTCGGTCTGTCCGAAGAGACGATGCGGGGCTTGCTCGTGTCGGAGATCGTGGCCGGCCCGTGGAGCATCCGGACGGAGCGGCTCATGCGCCGAGTGCTGGAGACCGGCAGGCCGGACCAGGTGCAGGTCTCGCCTCAGCTGTCGGGCCACCAGGGCGAGAGCGTCTGGACGCTGTCCCTCGTCCCCGTCCGGGGCAACGGAGGGACGGCGCGGGCGGTGCTCGTCGTCGGGCAGGACACGACCGAGGAGCACCTGGCCCGGGAGCGGCTGGCCCTGCTCAACGAGGCCAGTGTCCGTATCGGCAGCAGTCTGGATCTCGCCCGCAGCGCGCGGGAACTCACCGATGTGGCCGTCCCGCGGTTCGCCGACTTCGTCACCGTCGACCTGCTCCCCTCCGTCGAAGGCGGCGAAGACCCTCCCACCGGCCCGCCGAGCAGCCCCGTCAGGCTGCGCCGGGTCGCCGCCCAGTCCGTCCTGGAGGGCATCCCCGAGGCCGTGGTCCGGCCCGGAACGGTGACCACCTGCCCGGACACCTCGCCCGCGGCCGAGTCGCTGGCCACGGGCCGGTCGCTGATCCGCGCCTTGACCCCCGCCGCGCTGGCCGCGTGGGAGCACGACGCCCGGGAGCAGGCCGAGCGGGTGCGGAAGTACGGCTTCCATTCGGTGCTGGCCGTGCCGATACGGGCCCGCGGCATCACCCTCGGCGTCGCCACCTTCTGGCGGCACCGGCACCAGGAGCCGTTCCAGCAGGACGACCTGCTGCTGGCCGAGGACATCACCGGCAGGGCCGCTGTGTGCATCGACAACGCCCGCCGTTACAGCAGCGAGCGCCGTACCTCGCTCACCCTCCAGAGCAGTCTCCTGCCTGGCCGGCTCCCCCAGCAGGTCGCGGTCGAGGTCGCCTCCCGCTATCTGCCCGCCAGCGCGCGGGCGGGCGTCGGCGGTGACTGGTTCGACGTGATCCCGCTCTCCGGCGCCCGCGTCGCCCTGGTCGTCGGTGACGTGGTCGGTCACGGCATCCAGGCTTCCGCCGCCATGGGACGGCTGCGTACCGCCGTGCGCACCCTGGCCGATGTCGACCTGCCGCCCGACGAGCTGCTGACCCATCTGGACGATCTCGTCATCCACCTGGCGGCCGAGGCCGACAGCGCGCAGGATCCGACCGGCGGCATCGGCGCCACCTGTCTGTACGCGGTCTACGACCCGGTCACCCGGCGCTGCGCGCTGGCCCGTGCCGGGCATCCGGTACCCGCGCTGGCGAGGTCGGACGGGGCCGTGGAGTTCCTCGACATCCCCGCCGGCCCACCGCTGGGGCTCGGCGGTCTCCCCTTCGAGGCCACCGAGCTGGAACTGCCGGTGGGCAGCGTCCTCACGCTCTACACCAACGGTCTGGTCGAAGCCCGTGACCGTGACGTCAACCATGGTCTCGACACGCTGCGCGAAGTACTGGCCCGGCCGGCCCCGTCCCTGGAGGACCGGTGTGACGACGTGCTCCGCGCGCTCCTCCCGGACCCGGACCGCCCGGCCGACGACGTGGCACTGCTGATGGCCCGTACCCGCGCCCTGGACGCGGCCCATGTCGCCACCTGGGACGTGCCGCACGACGCCACCGCCGTCGCCAAGGCCCGGAAGGACGCCTGCCGGCAGCTGGACGTCTGGGGCCTGAACGACGCGGCGTTCGTCACCGAACTGGTCGTCAGCGAACTGGTCACCAACGCGATCCGGTACGGCGAAGCCCCCATCCGCCTTCGGCTGATCCGCGACCGCAGCCTCATCATCGAGGTCTCCGACGGCAGCAGCACCGCCCCCCATCTGCGCCGGGCCCGTACGTCCGACGAAGGCGGCCGCGGCCTGCTCCTGGTCGCGCAGCTCACGCGGAGCTGGGGCACCCGCCAGACGTACACCGGCAAGACGATCTGGGCGGAGCAGAGCCTCACGGCCTTCTGACGAGCGGCGGGTCGGGGCCCGTCTCGACCGGGCCGCCGCGGGGCGGCCCGTCGGCCCGGACGACGTCCGTCAGGCCGACGAGCTCCAGCAGCAGAAGCAACTCGGGCCCGGCGCCGCGCAGCCGCATCCGGCAACCGGCTCTGCGAGCGACGAGTTGCAGTCTGGTCAGGGCGTTCACGGTGGCGACGGACGGGCGGCCGAGCGCGCCGACGTCGCAGACCGCGTCGGTGGCGCCGCTGTCCCTCAGCCGTGCGGCCAACTGGTCGCAGAGCTGCGGGACGTCGGCCGCGGTGATCGGTCCGCGCAGGGCGAGGAGGATCGTCTTGGTGGCTTCCACGTCCAATGAGACCGGGGCGACGTCCGGAACTCATCGCAGTCGCTCACCGGGTCCGGCCGGTGGGCCGGTTCTGTCCTCAAGCGCCGGACGGGCCTGAAATGCCCGCCGGACGGGCCCAGTTGGGCCCGTCCGGCGCTTGAGGACGGAACACACAACCCGTCAGGCGATCCGGTCCAGCACGATCGGGGCCGGCGTGAACGCCGTACCGGACGGGGCGATGTCGTACGCCGCCGTCAGCGATTCCAGCGCGTAGTCGAACTTCGCCGGGGTGTCGGTGTGCAGCGTCAGCAGCGGCTGACCCGCCGTCACGGTGTCCCCCGGCTTGGCGTGCAGCTCGACGCCGGCGCCCGCCTGCACCACGTCCTCCTTGCGGGCCCGGCCCGCGCCCAGGCGCCAGGCGGCGACGCCGATGTCGTACGCGTCGAGGCGGGTCAGCACACCGGAGGACGGCGCGGTGATCACCTGGCGTTCGCGCGCCACCGGGAGCGCCGCGTCCGGGTCGCCGCCCTGGGCCGCGATCATACGGCGCCAGACGTCCATGGCCGAGCCGTCGGCGAGCGCCTTGGCCGGGTCTGCGTCCGGCAGACCGGCGGCGTCGAGCATCTCGCGCGCCAGGGCGAGCGTCAGCTCGATGACGTCGGCCGGGCCACCGCCCGCGAGGACGTCGACCGACTCGCGTACCTCCAGGGCGTTGCCCGCGGTGCGGCCGAGCGGGGTGGCCATGTCGGTGAGCAGTGCGACGGTGCGCACGCCGTGGTCGGTGCCGAGGCCGACCATGGTCGAGGCCAGTTCGCGGGCGTCCTCGACGGTCTTCATGAAGGCGCCGGAGCCGACCTTGACGTCCAGGACGAGTGAGCCGGTGCCCTCGGCGATCTTCTTGGACATGATCGAGGAGGCGATGAGCGGGATCGCCTCGACGGTGCCGGTGACGTCGCGGAGCGCGTACAACTTCTTGTCGGCGGGGGCCAGTCCGTCACCGGCGGCACAGATCACGGCGCCGGCGGAGTCCAGTACGGCCAGCATCTGAGCGTTGGAGATACGGGCGCGCCAGCCGGGGATGGACTCCAGCTTGTCGAGGGTGCCGCCGGTGTGGCCGAGGCCGCGTCCACTGAGCTGCGGAACGGCCGCGCCGCAGGCGGCGACCAGCGGGGCGAGCGGCAGCGTGATCTTGTCGCCGACGCCGCCCGTGGAGTGCTTGTCGGCGGTGGGGCGGGAGAGCGACGAGAAGTCCATGCGCTCGCCGGAGGCGATCATGGCGGCGGTCCAGCGGGCGATCTCCGTGCGGTTCATGCCGTTGAGCAGGATCGCCATGGCGAGGGCCGACATCTGCTCGTCGGCGACGTCACCGCGCGTGTAGGCGTCGATGACCCAGTCGATCTGCTCGGGGCTCAGCTCGCCGCGGTCCCGCTTGGTACGGATGACGGAGATGACGTCCATGGGTTTCCTTACGTTCAGACGTTCTAGACGTTCTGGGTGAGGTGCTGCGGGCCGAAGGCCTGGGGCAGCATCTCGGCGAGCGGGAGGACCCCCTCCGGGGTGTCCAGCAGCAGTCCGGGGCCGCCGAACTCGTACAGCAACTGCCGGCACCGGCCGCACGGCACCAGGAGCGCGCCCGCGCCGTCCACGCAGGTGAAGTGCGTGAGCCGGCCGCCGCCCGAGGTGTGGAGCGCGGAGACGAGCCCGCACTCGGCGCACAGGCCGAGGCCGTACGAGGCGTTCTCGACGTTGCAGCCGGTGACCGTTCTGCCGTCGTCGGCCAGGGCGGCGGCGCCGACCGCGTAGCCCGAATACGGCGCGTAGGCGCGGGACATGGCGTCCCGGGCCGCCGCGCGCAGGGCCTCCCAGTCCACGCCGCCGTCATCGGCGGCGGTGCCGGTCATGTGCCTTGGCCTCTGCGGTAGATCATGCCGTTGGCCTTGGGCATGCGTAGCCGTTGCGCGGACAGGGCGAGGACGAGCAGCGTCGTCACGTACGGGGCGGCGTCCACGAACTGGCTCGGGACCTGGTCCGTCAGGGCGTACCAGGTGAACAGCAGCGCGGAGACGACCGCCGAGATGACCGCCGAGACGTACTTGCGCTTGTAGAGCTGCCAGCCCACGACGAGCACCAGCAGGATCGCCAGCAGCAGGAGCATGGCGTGCACGTTCTCGGCGCCGCCGCGCAGCTTGAGACTGTCGGTGAAGCCGAACAGCCCGGCGCCCAGCGCCATGCCGCCCGGCATCCAGTTGCCGAAGATCATCGCGGCGAGACCGATGTAGCCGCGGCCGCCGGTCTGGTTCTCCTGGTAGATGCCGGTGGCGACGATGGCCAGGAAGGCGCCGCCGAGTCCGGCGAGGCCGCCGGAGACGGTGACGGCGATGTACTTGTACTTGTAGACGTTGACACCGAGCGTCTCGGCGGCGATCGGGTTCTCGCCGCAGGAGCGCAGCCGCAGTCCGAAGGACGTACGCCACAGGATCCACCAGGTGGCGGGGATCAGCAGCAGGGCGACGATCGTCAGCAGGGACAGGCCCGTCACCAGACCGCCGAGCACTCCGGCGATGTCGGAGATCAGGAACCAGTGTTTCTGTTGGAGATCTGCCAGCCCGTCGGCGAGTCCCGGGATGGTGATCTCGGTGATCGAGTCGATGCGTGGAGACTGCTTGGAGGAGCCGCCCGGTTCGTCGGCGAAGGTGAAGTTGGAGAGGTAGCGGGTCACGCCCACGGCGAGGATGTTGATGGCCACACCGGAGACGATGTGGTTCACGCCGAAGGTGACGGTGACGATCGCGTGCAGCAGACCGCCGAGCGCCCCGCCGAGGATGCCGAACAGGACGCCGACCCAGGGGCCCCACTGGAATCCGGCCCAGGCGCCGAACCAGGTGCCGAGGACCATCATCCCTTCGAGGCCGATGTTGATGACGCCCGCGCGCTCGGCCCACAGGCCGCCGAGTCCGGCGAGGCCGATGGGGACGGCGAGTTCGAGCGCGCCGGCCACCTGTCCTACGGAGGTGATGTCCTCCGCGCCGCTGATCAGCCGGACCAGGGAGATCAGGGCCAGTGCGCCCGCGATGATCAGCAGGATGACGGGGAGGGTGAGCTTGCGCCGCCCGCCGCCCTTCTTGGGAGCCGCACTCGCTGCGGTGACGGTGCTGGTACTCACAGGGCAGCCCCCTTGTCGTTCTTGGATACGGAATCGGAGCCGGCGTCGGAATCGGAGTCGGCCTCTGTACGGATGGCGCCACCCGCCGCCAGTTCCTCGCCGACCTTCTGCTGCTGGCGGCGGAGCCCGTACCGGCGGACCAGCTCATAGCTGACCACGACCGAGATCACGATCAGGCCCTGCATGATCGTCGCGATCTCCTTCTCGTACCCGTACTGGTCGAGAGAGGCGGACGACTTGTCGAGGAACGCGATCAGCAGCGCGCTGAACGCGATGCCGAGCGGGTGGTTGCGGCCCAGCAGCGCGATGGTGATGCCGGTGAAGCCGATACCGGTGGGGAAGTCGAGGCTGTACGTGTGGGTGTCGCCGAGCAGCGTCGACATACCGACCAGGCCGGCGACCGCGCCGGAGATCAGCATCGAGGTGAGGACCATCTTCTTGGCGTCGACGCCGGACGCCTGCGCGGCGCTCTCGCTGGCGCCGGTGGCGCGCAGGTCGAAGCCGAAGCGGGTGCGGCCGAGGACGAACCAGTAGATGACACCGCAGAGCGCGGCGACGAAGGTGAAACCGTAGATCTCACCGGCCTCGGCGCCCATGGACACTCCGGGGAACCAGCCGGACTCCGGGATCTCGCCCGTCGTCAGGTTGTTGGAACCGGGGGGCTGTTCACCGAAGTTCTTCGGCAGGATCAGCCAGGCGACGAGGCTGGTGGCGATCGAGTTGAGCATGATCGTGGAGACGACCTCGCTCACCCCGCGGGTGGTCTTGAGGATGCCGGCGATGCCGGACCAGAAGGCGCCGACGAGCATCGCCGTGATGACGATGAGCGCGATCTGGAACGGTCCCGGCAGATTCACGCTGGCACCGACGAGCGCCGCCATCATCGCGGCGAGGCGGTACTGGCCGTCGACCCCGATGTTGAAGAGGTTCATCCGGAAGCCGACGGCGACGGCGAGCGCGGCGAGGTAGTACGTACCGGCCTGGTTGATGATCAGGACCTGTACGTCGACGTAGCTCGCCGACTCGAACATGATCCGGTACGGCTCCCACGGGTTGGTGCCCGAGACGAGCAGCACCCCCGTGGTGAGGGCGATGGCGACGACCAGCGCGAGCACCGGGCCTGCCAGGCCCAGGATCAGCCGGTCCTTGTCGAACTTCTTCATCGGGCCTCGTCCTCCGGGGCTGCCTCAAGATGGCCGGTGGCGGCGCCGGTCATGGCGGTACCCAGCTCCTCCGGGGTGATGGTCGCGGGGTCCGCGTCGGCGACGAGCCTGCCGCGGTACATCACGCGCAGGGTGTCGGAGAGCCCGATCAGCTCGTCCAGGTCGGCGGAGATCAGCAGCACCGCGAGCCCGTCGCGGCGGGCGGCCTTGATCTGGTCCCAGATCTGGGCCTGCGCGCCGACGTCGACGCCGCGCGTCGGGTGGGCGGCGATCAGCAGCTTCGGGGTGTGGCTCATCTCGCGGCCGACGATCAGCTTCTGCTGGTTGCCGCCGGAGAGGGAGGCGGCCGTGACGTCGATACCGGGGGTGCGGACGTCGTACTCGACCACGATGCGCTTGGTGTCGGCGCGCGCCGCCTTGGGGTCGAGGAGTCCGCCCCGGCTGTTGGGGCGTTCGGTCACATGACCGAGGATACGGTTCTCCCACAGCGGCGCTTCCAGCAGCAGCCCGTGCCGGTGCCGGTCCTCGGGGATGTAGCCGATACCGCCCTCGCGGCGCTTGCGGGTGGGCGCGTGCGAGATGTCGGCGGCGTCGAGGGTGACCACGCCGCCGTCCGCGTCGCGCAGGCCCATCAGCGTCTCGATCAGCTCGGTCTGGCCGTTGCCCTCGACGCCCGCGATGCCGAGCACCTCGCCGCGGTGGATGGTGAAGCCGATCCCGGAGAGCACGTCGCGGACGACTCCGTCGGAGTCGGTGGCGGTCAGGCGCAGGTCCGCGACCGTGAGCACCGGTACGTCGGTGACCGTGGACTCGCGGGTCTCGGGCGAGGGGAGTTCGCTGCCGACCATCAGCTCGGCGAGCTGCTTGGTGGTGGTGCTCGCGGGGTCGGCCGTGCCCACGGTCGTACCGCGCCGGATGACGGTGATGTCGTCGGCGACGGACAGCACCTCGCCCAGCTTGTGCGAGATGAAGATGACCGTCAGGCCCTCGGCCTTCAGCTCCCGCAGGTTGTCGAAGAGCGCGTCGACCTCCTGCGGGACGAGGACCGCGGTGGGCTCGTCGAGGATGAGGATGCGGGCGCCCCGGTAGAGGACCTTGAGGATCTCCACGCGCTGGCGGTCGGCGACGCCGAGGTCTTCGACGAGGGTGTCGGGGCGGACCCCGAGGCCGTACGCGTCGGAGATCTCGTTGATCGCCTTCCGCGCCCCCTGGCCGATGCCGTGCAGCTTCTCGCCGCCGAGAACGACGTTCTCCAGGACGGTGAGGTTGTCGGCCAGCATGAAGTGCTGGTGCACCATGCCGATGCCGCGGGCGATGGCGTCGGCCGGGCTGTTGAAGGTGACCTGGGTGCCGTCGACGGTGATGGTGCCCTCGTCCGGCTTCTGCATGCCGTACAGGATCTTCATCAGGGTCGACTTGCCGGCACCGTTCTCGCCGACGAGGGCGTGGACGGTGCCCTTGCCGATGGTGATGCCGATGTCGTGGTTGGCGACGACGCCGGGGAACCGCTTGGTGATGCCGTGCAGTTCTACGGCGGGGGGACTGCTGGACGCGTTGATGACGCACTCTCCTTGGCCGGAAAGGAGCTGGGGCGGGACGGAGGGCAGGGCGGGGGTGAAGCTATCGCGCCAGAGAGGCGTCTACACGCGTAGCGCTGCCGAATCGTGAGCGTAGATCTTGCGGAGAATCCTGTGGCGAACCTTACGGGGAGCCTTACGGAGAGCCCTGGGCAGAACCCTGCGGAGAACTTTACGGAGAACCACACGGAGAGCAGCGGGCCCGGAGTGGCGATGGCCGATCGCCGCCACTCCGGGCCCCGTGCACGAGACGGCTACGGAGCCGACTTGACGGTGATCTTGCCGTCGACGATGTCCTGCTTGGCCTTGTCCACCGCGGCGGTCACCTCGGTCATCTTGACGTAGGCCGGGTTGGACTCGGTGAGGCCGACGCCGTCCTTGTCCAGGCCGTAGCGGATCTCACCGTTCTGCGGCTTGCCGTCCTCGACCGACTTGATCAGGTCGAACACCGCGTCGGCGATGTCCTTGGTGACCGACGTCAGGATGCTGTCCTTGTACTGGGCGAGACCGGCCTGCTTGTACTGGTCGGAGTCGACACCGATGCTCCACTTGCCGGCGGCCGAGACCGCCTCGATCGAGCCGGAGCCGGCCAGACCGGCCGCCGCGTAGATCACGTCGGCCTTCTTGTCGAGCTGGCCCTGCGCCGCGGCCTTGCCGAGGTCCGGCTTGGAGAAGCCGTCGAAGTTCGGCGGCTGGGTCAGGTACTGCGAGAGCACCTTCACCGAGGGGTCGGTGTCCTTGACGCCCTGCGCGTAACCCGCCTCGAACTTCTTGATCAGCGGGGTCTCGACACCGCCGATGAAGCCGACGGTCTTGGACTTGGTGGCCTTGGCCGCCGCGACACCGGCGAGGTAGGAGCCCTGCTCCTCGTTGAAGACGAGGTTGGCGATGTTCTTACCGGTCACCGACGAGTCGTCGATGATGCCGAAGGTCGTCTTCGGGAACTTCGGGGCGACCTTCTTGATGGCCGGGGCGTAGGCGAAGCCGACGCCGATCACCGGGTTGTTGCCGGAACGGGCCAGCTCGGTCAGGCGCTGCACCTTGTCGGCGTCCGACTCACCGTCGGACGGCTCGGCGTCGTTGCCCTTGACCTTGAGGTCCTTCTCGGCCTTCGCCAGACCCGCGTACGCGGCGTCGTTGAAGGACTGGTCACCGCGGCCGCCGACGTCGTACGCGATGGCGACCTTCTTCTCCTTCGAGTCGGACGCAGCGTCCGAGGAGGAGGTGTTGCCACACGCGGTGGCGGTGAGCGCGAGCGCCGCGGATGCGACGCCCACGGTTGCGATCCTGGTGATCCGGCGCAAGGGAGGCTCCTTCAAAGCGACCTAAGCGCCTCTTCCGGCGCTGGTTTCGCCGCGATCGTAACGCGCGTAGATGTCATATAAAGCGCTGTACGGCAGCCGTTATCGGATCGTCGCGAACAGCGCCGCGACGTCCGATTACGCGAAGGCACACGGCCGGTTACGAACGGTCGCCGTCGATCAGCGCGGCGGCGGTGAAAAGCTCCACGCCGACCTGAATCGCCCGTTCGTCCGCGTCGAAATCCCCCCGGTGCAGATCCCGCCGGGCACTGTCGCCCGGAGTCCGTACGCCGAGCCGCGCCATCGCGCCGGGGACCTGCTCCAGATACCAGGAGAAGTCCTCGCCGCCGAGACTCTGCTCGGTGTCCTCGATCGACTGCGCGCCGCGGCGCGCGGTCTGGGCGTCGCGCAGCAGCTCGGCCGTCACCAGGTCGTTGACGACCGGCGGGACCCCGCGTACGTAGTTGATCTGCGACTTGGCGTGGTAGAGCGCGGAGATCTCGTCGATCGCGGCGTGCACCAGGTCCGGCGCCTCGCGCCAGGACTTCAGGTCCAGGCAGCGGACGGTGCCGGACAGCTCCGCGTGCTGCGGGATGACGTTGCAGGCGTGCCCGGCGGCGATCCGGCCCCAGGTGAGCGCCAGCCCGGACCGGGCGTCGACCCGGCGGGCCAGCAGCGCGGGCACCTCGGTGGCGACCTTCGCGGCGGCGGTGACCAGGTCGGTGGTCAGGTGCGGGCGGGCGGTGTGGCCGCCGGGGCCGTCGAGGGCGACTTCCAGCCGGTCGCAGGCGGAGGTGATCGGGCCGGTGCGCAGGCCGATGGTGCCGACGTCCACGCGCGGGTCGCAGTGCACCGCGATGATCCGGCCGACACCCTCCAGGACCCCGGACTCGATCGCGTCGAGCGCGCCGCCGGGCAGCACCTCCTCGGCGGGCTGGAAGATCAGCCGCACCGGCTGCGGCAGCCGCCCCTCCCGGTCGAGCTCGGCGAGAACCAGCCCGGCGCCGAGAACGGCGGTGGTGTGCACGTCGTGCCCGCAGGCGTGCGCCCGGTCGGGCACGGTGGAGCGGTAGGCCACCCCGGCCTTGGTGTCCGGGATGGGCAGTGCGTCGATGTCCGCGCGCAGGGCGAGCATGGGGCGTACGCCGGAGGTGGCGCTCGTACCGTCGCGCGTGCCGATGTCACAGAAGAGCCCGGTGCCGGTGTTGAGCACCTGCGGTACGAGGCCGGCCTGCTCCAGGCGGTGCTTGAGGGCGGCGGTCGTACGGAACTCCTGGTTGCCCAGCTCCGGGTGCATGTGCATGTCGCGGCGGAAGGCGATCAGCTCGGTACGCAGTGTTTCGGACAACGTGCCGGGCAGCGCCGCCGCGCTGGACTCACCGGAGAGGTCGGCTTCGGACTCGCGGGACATCAACTGGTTCACCTGTTGAAGGGTAGGCCCCCCGAGGGGGCGGCTGCCCGACGATCAACAAAAATTCAGCCACTCAGAGGAAGAAACCCGGGCCCGGATGGCATAGCGGCGGAACGCGGCGGGTATACCCGTCCGGCTCCTCCCGCTATGGCCGGCGCACGCGGCCCCGGGCGGCGACGGGCCGCTGTGGACATACGGCTGCCGGCGACTCGCCGCCACCGGCCCGGAACCCGTTGTAACCGTCCTTCTCCGATTGCTACGTTGCGCCGGAGGGATTCAAAGGGCTTCATTTGAGGGCGAGTTCGGAGGAAGGACGCCACAGATGGCGTGGGACGAGTGGGAACGACTGAAGTCGGACGCGGCCGGCAGACAGTCCACCGAGATGCGACTCAATCAGGCTCCCGGGGCACCCGGGAACGGAAGTCAGGGCGATCTGGTGGTCAACCGCGACGACCTGGGCCGTATCGGTAACGACGCGTACAAACTGCGGGTCCAGCTCTCCAAGGACGGGGACCACGCGCGTCCCGCCACCCACGACGCGGCGATCGCGCTGACCAACGGGCAGTTCACCAGTGGTTCCGCGCTGCTCAAGGTGAATGACCGGTGGCAGACCCACCTCAAGACGCTGCTGGACGCGTGTGCGCGGATCTCGAACCATCTGGACTTCACCAAGGCGCGGCATGCCGAGGACGAGGTGAAGATCGAGGGTGACATCGCCACGATCTCGGCACTGACGGATTACATGAAGTGACGCACCACACGCGGGGAACGACGGGGGACGTTCGGCATGCTGACGTACGAGGACATCATCAACGCCCCGGTGGCGAAGCTGAAGGCCGCCGCCGACAAATGGGAGGCGATGAAGGCCATGCTGGACGGGCTGGCCGAGGATGCCCAGGACGGCATGAAGGCCGCGGCGAACAGAGCCGCGTGGCAGGGCGTCAACGCGGGCGTCACCAAGGAGTTCATCGCCAAGACGGCCAAGGAGTTCACGGACGCCGCTGCCGAGGCCAAGGGCGTGACGCAGATCCTTGACGACGGCTACGCGGCCATCAAGACCGCCAGGGACCAGTTGCTGAACATCCGGGACGACGAAGGGCCGGCGGCCGGCATCCACGTGGACGCCAAGGGCAAGGTCACCCACCGGAACTCGATCCAGGAGCTCACGCCGTATCAGCGCGCCCATGACCCGGGCTACCAGGAGATCCTCCAGCGGGAGAAGCGGAACATCGCCGCCTGGCAGGCGAAGATCGACCGCATCGTCGACAACTGCGACGACACCGACGTGGCGTTCAAGAACGCCCTTGAGGCCAACGTCACCGACCGCAAGGACTTCAGCGGCCCGACGTACACCAAGCTGGACCAGGAGGAGGCCGCGCGGGCCGCCGCCCTGGCCGGCAAGGGCCGTGGCCTCACCCACACCGAACTCCAGGCGCTCAACGAACTGCTGGCGGACAACAGCAAGTCCGTCGAGTTCTCGAAGAACTTCTACGAGAAGCTCGGCCCGGAGAAGTCCCTCGCGTTCTTCGGCCAGCTATCAACAGACACCTACCGGTCCGGCCAGGTCGACAAGGGCCGACTCAAGGGCATCCAGGAACTCCAGAAGAACCTGGGGCTCAACCTGGCCAGCGCCTCCCACGACAGGGCGTTCACCGCGGAGTGGGGCCCGGAGCTCCGCAAGATGGGCACGGAACGCATTCCGCTGTCCAAGTACGACAACAGCGGGCCGTACGGGTACCAGTTGCTCGGCGGGATCATGCGGTACGGGAACTACGACCCCAAGTTCCTCAACCCCATCGCCGAACACGTGATCCAGCTACGGCAGAAGGACCACGGATTCTTCTACGGGTCGAAGGGGCTGCCCGGACCCGAGAATCCGCTGAACCCCTCGGGTGTCAACGGTTCGGGCTACGACCCGGTGATCAGCATGATGGAGGCCCTGGGGCACAGCCCGGAGGCCGCGAAGGAGTTCTTCTCCGCCGCTCCCACCGCCTACAACGAGGACGGCACCCCGAAAGGTGGCACCGCCGACCTGGGCAAGAACAAGGACGGGGAGACGATCACCAACTACCTGGACTACTTCCAGAACGAGGACTACGACCCGTTCTTCGACATCACGGGTCATGACCGCGATGACCAGGAGAAGTCCGTGAAGTACATGCCCGACGCGCTCGGGAAGGCACTGGAGGCGGCGACCACCGGACACGCCTGGGACGATCCCTCGCCCACGCTCAAGCGGGACGAGGTGACGGCGGGCATCATGAAGGAGGTCATCGACAGTTACGGTTCGGATTCGGGTCTGCTGGGTCGGCACGAAGCGCTGAAGGACAACCTGGGGCGTATGGGTGCCGCATATATCGACGACCTGAACTACTCCACGTACAACTTCGGGTCGGTCGGCGACGAACTCGGGCGTGACTCGCTGTTCGCAAACAGCAGTGATGGTTCCGGGCGGACCGACTTCGGCGAAGCCGCGAGTCGCCGGTTCATGGTTGTGGTGGCAGCCGATGAAGAGGGCTGGAAGTCGTTGTCATCAGCACAACAGGTCTACGAGGCGAGCGGGCTGAAGACATTCGGATCCGAGCACCAGGATTCCGCATTGATCTTCGGATCCAACGGGGCAAAGGTACATGGGATCCTCGATGAATCGCGCATTGAAGGAATTCATCAACAGTTCAAGGGCGAAGAGGATGCCAAAATACTTGAGATGGAAAAGGATGCCGAGTGGAGGAAATTCGGGGTCAGTTCCGGCGTAGGCGCTGTGGTGGGTGTCGGTACTGCGGTAGTCCTGGGTCCCGCCGCAGGCGTAGTAGCCGCTACGGCAGTTCCTCTCGTCATGGATACCGCGACTGCGGCAATTGACACCGGATACGCCGGCGAGACGATGGACTACCTGAAGCAGCGCGAATATGACAACAATGACGACGCCCTGACAGGGATTGACAAGTTCAAGGCTGTAGGGGAGCAAGGCGCTGTTACCCCCCTGCTCAACTACGCGGACGACGTCGGCATGTCGGCACACGATAAGCGGCAGCTTGCCTTGGATATCGAGACCTATTACGGGAACGGCAAAATCGCGGCCAGCGATCAGGGGAGGGTCAAGTGATGATGCTGCGCAACCCGAACCGGCTCACCGCCATCGCGGTTCTGGTCATCGGCGGTCTTCTTTCGGGATGTTCCGGGGGCGAGGACCGCGCAGAATCCCCGGAACTGGGGCGGTGCAAGTCGTTGCTCGGTGCCGGGAACGTGGAAGCGGCCGTCAAGACGATGAGCGGAAGCGATGTCGAGGTGAGCGGAACACCTCAGGCGGATGTACTCGTGGACGGTCTGGTACGGGAGGCGAAGCAGTGGCAGAAGTCGGATCTGCTGCACAACTCCTACACTGGTTGCCGAATGGATGCGTTCGAGGGAGACCAGAACAGCGGCACCGTTGATGCAACGGTGAAGTGGTCCGTTCTCTCACTCGGGTTGCTGAATGATCCGAAGAACAGCCGGACGTGGCGTCAGGTGAACAAATTGGTGTATGTGGCACCGGAGCCTGGGCCGGCCCGAATGCAGTTGCTCGCGGCATGCGCGGTGCACGGAGCAACTGCGTCGCAGTCGTCCGACCTGCCGCTCCAGTTCGACGTGTCGGGTGCGAGCCTCGGAGCGGAACTCCGGTGGGAGTTGCTGAGGGCGTTCGCTCAGTCGGTGACGGAAGAAATGGGGTGCACAACGCCCCCCGTCATTCCCTCCGTAGTGCCTGCGGCCACGTAACCGGTGAGCGGGAGTAGGTGTGCACGGGTGAGGCGAGGTCTGACGGCCGCACTCTCCGGCCCGACGCCACTTCGTCGCAAAGCGACCGCAGGGCCACGGTTGCCTGTCCAGCACCTCAGCGCCCCGGCCTCGCCCCGTACCGCCGACCACGTCTCCGATGACTTGTTCAGCGGCCCCGAGAGCGGCAGCGCCACCGACCTCGGCCCAACCGGACCGTGTCAGCATGCCGAGGACGAGGTGAAGATCGAGGGTGACATCGCCACGATCTCGGCACTGACGGATTACATGAAGTGACGCACCACACGCGGGGAACGACGGGGGACGTTCGGCATGCTGACGTACGAGGACATCATCAACGCCCCGGTGGCGAAGCTGAAGGCCGCCGCCGACAAATGGGAGGCGATGAAGGCCATGCTGGACGGGCTGGCCGAGGATGCCCAGGACGGCATGAAGGCCGCGGCGAACAGAGCCGCGTGGCAGGGCGTCAACGCGGGCGTCACCAAGGAGTTCATCGCCAAGACGGCCAAGGAGTTCACGGACGCCGCTGCCGAGGCCAAGGGCGTGACGCAGATCCTTGACGACGGCTACGCGGCCATCAAGACCGCCAGGGACCAGTTGCTGAACATCCGGGACGACGAGGGGCCGGCGGCCGGCATCCACGTGGACGCCAAGGGCAAGGTCACCCACCGGAACTCGATCCAGGAGCTCACGCCGTATCAGCGCGCCCATGACCCGGGCTACCAGGAGATCCTCCAGCGGGAGAAGCGGAACATCGCCGCCTGGCAGGCGAAGATCGACCGCATCGTCGACAACTGCGACGACACCGACGTGGCGTTCAAGAACGCCCTTGAGGCCAACGTCACCGACCGCAAGGACTTCAGCGGCCCGACGTACACCAAGCTGGACCAGGAGGAGGCCGCACGGGCCGCCGCCCTGGCCGGCAAGGGCCGTGGCCTCACCCACACCGAACTCCAGGCGCTCAACGAACTGCTGGCGGACAACAGCAAGTCCGTCGAGTTCTCGAAGAACTTCTACGAGAAGCTCGGCCCGGAGAAGTCCCTCGCGTTCTTCGGCGCGCTCGCCACCGACACGTCCACCTACGGCAAGGTCGACGGCCAACGGCTCAAGGACGTACAGGAACTCCAGCGAAACCTGGGGCTGAACCTGGCCACCGCCTCCCACGACAGGGCGTTCACCGCGGAGTGGGGCCCGGAGCTCCGCAAGATGGGCACGGAACGAATCCCGTTGTACAAGGGCGACTCCAACGGGGCCTACGGGTACCAACTCCTCGGCGGCATCATGCGGAGCGGGAACTACGACCCGAAGTTCCTCAACCCGATGGCCGAACACGTGGCACAGCTCCATCAGAAGAACCCGTACCAGTTCAGTCCCTTTGGGATGGGCACGTTGACGAACCCGTTCAACCCCTCCGGCGTCAACGGCGCGGGTTACGACCCGATGACCGCCATGCTGGAGGCCCTCGGCAACAGCCCGGACGCGGCGAAGCAGTTCTTCACCGACCCCCCGACCGCGTACAACGAGGACGGCACGGTCAACAAGGGCGCGACGGCCGACCTCGGAAAGGCCGACGACACCCCTATCGCCAACTACCTCGACTTCTTCGGCACAGAGAAGTGGGAGGGCTTCCCCGACACCAACGAGCACAACCCAGCTGGCACCCCGAAGAACCACATGCCCGACGCTTTGGGCAGGGCGCTGGAGGCCGCGACCCTCGGCTACCCGGCGGGACACCCGGACGGCGATGTCGTCCGGGACGCGGACAACGCGGCGATCATGCGGACGGTCATGGAGAAGTACGGCTCTGACCCGGAATTGCTCAAGGAGCAGGAGGCGCTGGCGGACAGCCTCGGCACCATGGGCGCGGGGTACATCAACGACATCAACTGGGCCCTGGCCGGCACCGGCCCGGGCAGCGTCTTCAGCGGGGGGCCGACGGAAGGCCGCATCGACTTCGACTATCCCCCCGGCGGCGACGGCGAGAGCACCGTCCGCGATTTCCTCAGCGCCGTGGGTCAGCACCCCGACGCTTACGCCACGCTCTCCACCGCCGAGCAGGTCTACACCCGCAGCGTGCTGGAGGCTCAGGTCGGACCGGGCGGGGTCGATGAAGGAGGTGCCAGGACCGCCATCCGTGTCGGCTCCGAGGTGCAGGGCATGCTCGACCAGACACGCGCCGACCAGGTGATAGCCGACAACCTCGACAGCCATGAGGAATTCGAGAAGGCGGTTGCCAAACGCGCTGGTTTGATCGAATTCGGGACGGCTGTCGGGGCTGGCGCTGCTGTCGCCTTCCTGCCCGCCGCTCCAGCGGTGGGCGCGGCTGCGGTCCTCATCCCGCTCGCGTCGGACACCGGCCCACCCCTGGTCGAAGGGACCGTCAGCCAGATCGTCGGTGCGATCTCCGAGAAATCGGTGGACGAGAACGAGGACAAGGTCAAGGAATTGAACGAAAACGAAAGGCGCGCGATCTATTTCTCCGGTGAAGGTCGGGCCATGGCACCGATGGACGAATTCCTGGCACGGAATGGAATAGACCCCGAGGGCAAGTTCGGCGCTGATCTCACCGAATCCCAACTGGCCGGCTATGAAAAGGGCAACAGTCGCGCCGCACAGCAGGGCCACGACCCGGAAACCGGCTGAAGGCACCCGTCCACCGTCACCACGACGTCTACGGAGAAAGATGCTGATGATGACCACCCGCCGGAGCACGTACGGGCTCCTCTGCGTGGCCGTGGCCGGTTCCCTGGGATTCGGGGCCGTGGGCTGCGGCGGATCCGACGAGACGGACAGGAACGCGGCCGACGAGTCCGTGACGGCCGACAAACTGTGCGCCGTGGGAGCCGTGAACAAGGCCGCGGTCGGTGCACTCGAAGTCATCACCGGTGCGACCTTGTTCGCTCCCACCGGCGGGGAATCCGCTGTCGCCGCCGCAGCCGGGGAGTTGACCCGCGAGGCCGCACCCGTGGGCTCCGGAACCGGAGAAGTCTGCAGCATTTATCCGCGTCCCGAATCCGGTGGCCCGGCCGCTGAGATTCGCGTCGTCTGGAGACTGAGCAGCACACCTCCGAAGGAAGACACCGCCCTGAAATTCACCAGGCTTCCCATGGGCGAGAAAGCCGGTGCGGCTCACGACTCCGCGTTCGTCACGTTCCCTTGCTCGCCGAAGGACGAGTCTCGCGAATTCCCCGACCATGTCAGTGTCTGGGCGCGATCACAGGCAATGCCCACGGAGGCCGAGGGGGATGTGCGCCCCCTCAAGAACGCCTACGCAACCGTCGCCCACTCCTTCGCCATGGCCATGGCCAGGGAACTCGGCTGCGAGGAAAACGGCGGGCTGAAAGCCAAGCCGTCGCTCATCCCGGCCTCGTAGCCGCCGGGCTGGGCGGCTGCCCGCCCCCTCACGCGGAGGCGGGCAGCCTCGGCAGCCGGTGGACGTCCTTCGCCGTTCCCGTGACGCCCGACAGGAAGCCCTGGGCGCGGGGGGAAGCGGTGGACTTCAGCCATTCCGGGGCGATGTCCCATACCGCCACCCGCACGCCCGTGCCGGCGAGCGCGAGCGGCAGGGTGTGGACGACCGTCGACGGGAAGCTGAGCACGGTCGAACCGATCGGGCCGCGCCGGGCGATCAACTCCAGTGGGAGGTCGGGGCGGACGATCTCCAGGCCCGTCTCCGTGGCGAGCCGGTGCAGCTTCTCCACGCTCTCCCTGCGGTGCGCGAAGTACCGTGTCGCGCCGTGGGTGCGGGCGAGCGAGCCGACCGCCGTCACGTACCGCTCCAGGTCGACCACGCCCGTCTCGACGAGCGAGGTGCCGACCATGTCGGCGCCCTTGGTGATCCGGGGCGGCCCGAAGGTGGCCTTGGTCCATTCGAAGGTGTTGGCCGTGACCGTGATGCCCTCCGGGGCCTGAACCGGCATCGAGGTGAAAACCTCGACGCCGCGGGTGCGCGACGGCGTGAGCCGGCGCCGCGCGACGGCGGAGACCGGCGCGAGCGCCAGCTCGCGCGGTCCGCGCCGGCCGCCGCGCCGGTGCCAGCGCACCAGCGGCTCGCCGTGCACGAGTTGCGCGATGAACTCCATCGTCGCCGTCCCGTCGTCCACGACGGTCAGCTCCTTGCTGCTGACGAGGGTCAGCAGGAGCTGTACGTAGCGGGAGAACGGGTCCCCGATGACGATCCGCTCCGCCTTGCGCAGCAGGGGAGCCAGCTCCCGTATCGTCCGCAGCGGCGCGCCCGCGCCGCCGCGGGCCTCCTGCCAGCGCACGGTGAAGCCCGCGTCACGGGCCAGCTCGGCCATCCGCCTCAGCTGGCCGCGTGACATGGGATCGGTGGGCGACAGGACGACCACGGTGAGTTCCGCACCGGTGGCGCTCGCCCGCGCCCACTCCAGCACGTTCAGGAGTTGGACCGGGCTCTCCACGAATGCGATGGCGTGAGGGGACGGGCCGCACACCTCGGCGGGACGGCTCATGGCTGTCAGACCGCCACGGGCTGTGCGTCGTGCGCGGCCTCGGCGACGACGCCGGTGACGCGGCGGAGCTTCTTCATCGGGCCCAGCTCCGACTCGTACACCTTCTTGACGCCGTCACCGAGGGACGCCTCGATGGTGCGGATGTCGCGGACGAGGCGGGTGAGGCCGCCCGGTTCGACGGACGCGGCCTGGTCGGAGCCCCACATGGCGCGGTCGAGGGTGATGTGGCGCTCGACGAAGGCGGCGCCGAGGGCGACGGCGGCGAGGGTGGTCTGGAGACCGGTCTCGTGGCCGCTGTAGCCGATCGGCACGTTCGGGAACTCGGCCTGGAGGGTGTTGATGACCCGCAGGTTCAGCTCCTCGGCCTTGGCCGGGTAGGTCGAAGTGGCGTGGCAGAGAAGGATGTTCTCGCTGCCCAGCACCTCGACCGCGTGCCGGATCTGCTTCGGCGTCGACATGCCCGTGGAGAGGATGACGGTACGGCCGGTGGCGCGCAGGGAGCGCAGCAGCTCGTCGTCGGTGAGGGACGCGGAGGCGACCTTGTGCGCGGGCACGTCGAACTTCTCCAGGAAGGCGACGGCCTCGGTGTCCCACGGCGATGCGAACCAGTCGATGCCGCGCTTCGCGCAGTGCGCGTCGATCGTGGCGTACTCGGCCTCGCCGAACTCCACGCGGTGGCGGTAGTCGATGTACGTCATCCGGCCCCAGGGGGTGTCCCGCTCGATGTCCCACTGGTCGCGCGGGGTGCAGATCTCCGGGGTGCGCTTCTGGAACTTGACGGCGTCGCAGCCGGCCTCGGCGGCGGCGTCGATCAGCGCGAGCGCGTTGTCGATGTCGCCGTTGTGGTTGATGCCGATCTCGCCGGTCACGTAGACGGGGCGGCCGGGACCCGCGGAGCGGGTGCCGAGGGTGCGCAGGCGGGAGTTGGTGCTCATTGGGGGGTCCTTAGCTGGTCGAGATGACGGTGATGGGACGTGGGGGGTTCGTGGGGGTGCTGACGTCGAGACCGGGACCGAGGAGCCAGCCGGCGATCTCGCGGATCGCCCCGGCGCCGCCGGGTGTTGTCGTGACGGCACGCGCCGCCGCGCGTACCGCGTCGTGGGCGCTCGCGACGGCCACCGGCCAGCCGGCGAGCGCGAAGCACGGGAGGTCGTTGACGTCGTTGCCGACGTACAGCACCCGCTCGGGGGTGATCCCGTGCTCGTCGCACCACTGCTTCAGTGCGAGGTCCTTGCGGTCGATGCCGTGGAGCACCGGCACGCGCAGTTTGCGGGCGCGTGCGGCGACGACCGGGTTCTGCTCGGTGGACAGGATGAGCAGTTCCAGGCCGGCGCGGCGGAGTGCGGCGATGCCGAGGCCGTCACCGCGGTGTACGGCGACGGTCTCGCGGCCCTCCGAGTCGACGAGCACCCGGTCGTCGGTCTGGGTGCCGTCGAAGTCGAGGACGACCGCGTCGATGTCGGCGCGGCCGGGGAGCGCGGGGGTGTCCAGCAGCGGCGCGAGTGCGCGGGCGCGCTGAAGGTCGTGCGGGTCGTCGATCTCCAGCACCCGCTCGGGGTCGGTGGAGACGAGTTCCGTACGCCCGAAGAAGCGGTGTCCGGCCTCGCGGAAGCCGTCGGCGCGCATCGCGTAGGCGGCGCCGGTCTCCAGGAACTCCTGGGGGCGGTCCTGTCTGCGGGGCCGGTTCGACTTGTCGTGGTTGACGCCGAAGCCGTCGCTCTCGGCGCGCCAGATGAAGCCGTGGGTGGGCGCGACGGTCAGCGCGCTGTCGGCGCCGGCCTCGGTGACGGCGGACACGACGCCGTCGAGGTCGCCGGGGGTGATGAAGGGGCTGGTGCACTGCACGAGCAGGACGACGTCGGTACGGTGCGCCGTGCCGCGCAGGGCGCCGTAGGCGTCCATGGCGTGCAGGACGGCGGCCTCGCTGGTCGCGGTGTCGCCGGCGATGGCGGCCGGGCGCAGGACGACCTCGGCCCCGGCGGCGCGGGCGGCGTCGGCGATGGCCGGGTCGTCCGTGGAGACGACGACGTCGGTCACCTGGCGGGCGGCGCGGCAGGCGCGGACGGCCCGTACGACGAGGGGGACGCCGCCGACCTGTGCGAGGTTCTTGGCGGGGACGCCCTTGGATCCACCGCGGGCGGGGATCACGGCGAGGACGGTCATGGACGGGTCTCCTTGGTTCGCTGCGTGGTGCCGGTTGTGGGGCGCGGGGGTCCGGGCGGCCGGGTTCCAGGCAGCCGGGTTCCGCGCGGCCAGGCCCTGGGCGGCCGTCTTCCGCGCGGGAACGGGCCGCACATCCAGCCCGTCCGGCGATTGAGGACAACCCGGCCAACGGCCCGAACCGATCCAGCCCGTCCGGCGATCGAGGACGAACCGGCCCACCGGACGGACCCGGTGAACCTCTCCGGCCACAGCACCGGTCAGCGCCCCGCCCACCGCCACCCCGCGCCCCGTCACCCCGCGCCCCGTCACAGCTCGCCCATCCGGCGGATCGCCGGGGCCACGCGCTGGACGCCGTGCCGGTAGGCGCCGCGGGCCGCCGCGCGGACCGTGTCGCGGACCACGCGCCGTACGCCGGTCGTCCCGGCGGTCGCGGCGCGGCTGGCCTCCGTCAGCGGGGTGCCGTCCGGTGCCAGGTGGTAGCGGGCGAGCAGGCCCGGCAGATAGCCGGGTGCGGTGGTCGCCGTGTAGTACGGGGTGATCGGCGGCAGTTCGCCGTCGGCCAGCAGTTTCGCGACGCGTTCGCGGGCCGCGTCGAACGCGGAGGCGTACGAACCGTCGGCGGCGACGCCCTGCCGGTCGGCCCACACGGGGTCGGCCTTCGGCCGCTGCCCGCCGTCGAGTTGGTCCCAGGAGGCGAGGCAGCCGGAGCCGATGAAGTGGTG
Source organism: Streptomyces sp. NBC_01508 (assembly GCF_045040315.1). Classification (NCBI taxonomy): domain Bacteria; kingdom Bacillati; phylum Actinomycetota; class Actinomycetes; order Kitasatosporales; family Streptomycetaceae; genus Streptomyces; species Streptomyces sp. NBC_01508. The sequence goes on from NZ_CP109419.1 coordinate 3,003,885, forward strand.
GTTGCCGAGCGGTTCGCGGATCCCGAGGTCGGTGAGGATCGCGGTGGGGACGCGACGGTGCAGCGATTCCAGCGCCGCCGTCGACGAGACGGTGACCAGCAGGTCGGTGCCGTCCAGGACTTCGCCCATGTTCCCGTACACCAGGCGGAAGTTGGGCGGCAGGCCGCCGGGCAGCCTCTCGGCGAGGCGCTGGTACGGGTACTCCTCGACGTGCGTGGTCTGCTCCCCCACGCGGCTGCGCAGCTTGAGCAGCACTTCGCGGCGCGGGTGCAGCCTGGCGTGCTCGACCAGCCGTCGCAGCAGGTACGCGCGGTCGGCGCGGGTCAGCGGGACGGACGGCTGGGCCGCGAACACGATGGTGTCCCTGCCCTCTTCGGGGGCGTACCGCGCGCCGCCGAGGAAGGGCAGCGCGGCCTCGGTCACCGAGTCGGACCCGGCGCCCACCCCGTCGTACACGGCGCGGAAACGCTGCGCGTCGTGGCGGGAGTTGGCGAGGACGAGGTCGGCGCCGTGGCGCAGCAGGAGCCCGTCGGACAGCTTCTCGTAGACGACGCCGACGTAGCCGGTGACGAGCGCGGGCCGGTCGGGCAGCCCGAGCGCGGATATCCCGTGCAGCATCGCCTGGACGGCGCCGCCGACGAGGGCGAGGACGATGACGTCGTACGGCTCCGCGCGCAGCACGTCCAGGAATTCGGTGCCTGTCATCTCGCGCAGCGCGTCGGCCTCGGCCCCCACCTCCGCGAGCTGGCGGGCGGTGGGCGTGGCTCGTCCGCGCAGCAGGAAGCCGCTCAGCTCGATGTCGCGGTCGTCGGGTGCGATGCGGCGCGCGGTCAGCGCGCCCCACTTCCACCGTGTGTCGGAGTCGGCGAGCACGGCGACCCGTAGCGCTTTGCTGGTACGTGATGGCACGTGTTGGACGTTAGGAAGGCAGGGAGCTTGGCGGCCCAACGCAGCGGCAATAAATGGTTAACAGCGGGTCGACGGAGAGCGAAATGGCCCGGGGACGGATCGGGAACGGGCTTGGTCAACCCTTCCGCCATCCGTCGTTCATCTCGCATCCTCGCGGAAGTCGAAACGAATGACGGGCCGCCGCCTAACGTCACCGGGGTGGTCAAGCTCTCTGTCGTCGTGCCGTTCTACAACGTGCGGACATACGTCACCGAAACCCTCCGAAGCCTTGTCGCGAACGCGCGAGACGATTTCGAGTTCCTGCTCGTCGACGACTGCTCGACCGACGGGACGCCGGAGCTGCTGCGCCGCGCGGAGCGCGAGCTGCCCGGCGCGGTCCTGCTCAGACACGAGAAGAACTGCGGACTGGCCACCGCGCGCAACACCGGGCTCGACGCCGCACGCGGTGAATACGTCACCTATCTCGACGGCGACGACTGGGTGGCGCCGGGCTACTACGAGCAACTGCTGGCCACCATCGAGGACTTGGGCTGCGACTTCGTCCGTACGGACCACGTCCAGTTCACCGGCAGGGCGCGGACGGCGCACCGGGTCCCGGTCGGCCCGCGCGGTGAGGTCCTGAAGCCGCGCGACACGATCCTGCCCGCCGACCGGACCACGTCCGTGGACTACGCGTACGCCTGGGCCGGCATCTACCACCGGCGCCTGGCCGACCGGGGGCTGCTGCACTTCACGGACGGGCTGCGGACCGCCGAGGACCGGCCGTGGATCTGGCGGCTGCACCGGGAGGCGGATTCCTTCGCCGCCGTGGGGCTGCTCGGGATCTTCTACCGGCGCGGGGTCGCTTCGTCGCTCACCCAGATCGGCGACGTACGGCAGCTGGATTTCATCCGCGCATTCGACCAGGTCGTCGAGGAAACGGCGGCGGACCGCGAGGGTGAGCGTTTTCTGCTGAAGGCCGTAAGGACTTATCTGGCCATCATTTCGCACCACTTGGGGGCGAGGGAAAGGTTCGAACCGGCCGTGGCGCGGCAATTGCGCGCGATGAGCGCAGCCGCCATGAAACGGCTGCCGCAGGACGTACTGGGAGAAGCGCTGAACTCGATGGACCTGGACCGTTCCACCCAATTGCGCAGACTGCGCGGACCGCGCAGGCGCCAGGGCGCGGCCGGGAAGGCGGCGGCCTGATGACGACCTCTTCCCACCGCCGTACGACGCGCGTCTTCTACGCCTCCACCCTGTACGGCGCCGCCACGCTGGCCGCCGCGATCGACGCGGGGCTCTTCCAGGCCGCCGACCGGAGCGTCCTGGTCGTGAGCAACAACGCCGGTACGCCCGAACTCACCCCGGCCGTCCACGAGATGCCGGGCTTCGAGCGGCTGCGCCACCGCTTCGACTCGGTGCTGTCGTGGAACGAGACGATCGCGCCGTTCCATCCCGGCGGCTGGGTCCCCCGGCCGGACGACCTGCCTATCTGGGAGCGCCATCTGCGGCTCGCCTGGGGCCTGGGCGACGACACGGTGGAGCTGGTCCTCGAATCGATCCAGGTCAGCCCCGCGCTCACACTCGCGGAGATCTTCACGGCCGCCCGGATCGAGGTGTACGCGGACGGGCTGATGAGCTACGGCCCCACCCGCAACCGGCTGGACCTCCAGGTGGGCGCGCGGGTGCGCAGGCTGCTGCACCTCGATCTCGTACCGGGCCTGGTGCCGCTGCTGCTCACCGAGTTCGGCGTCCCGTCGCAGGCGGTGCCGACGCCGGACTTCCTGCGGGTGCTGGACCAACTGGGCGACACTGCGGAGGACTTCGGGACTCCCGCCGTACGACCCGCGCTGCTGCTGGGGCAGTACCTCGCCGCGCTGGGCATCATCAGCGAGCACGAGGAGGAGGAGCTGCACCTGCGCATGGTGCGGGGCGCGGTCGAACTCGGGCACACGCGTGTGGTGTTCAAGCCGCACCCCACCGCGCCGGTGCTCTGGTCGCGCCGGCTGGAGGAGGAGGCGTCGAAGCTGGGCGCCCAACTGACCGTGCTGGACGCCCCGGTGCTCGCCGAGGTGCTGTACCGGCGGCTGAAGCCGGCGCTGGTGGTGGGGTGTTTCTCGACGGCGCTGTTCACGGCGTCGGCGTTCTTCGGTATCCCGGTGGCCCGCACGGGCACGGATATGCTGCTCGGCCGGCTCTCGCCGTACCAGAACAGCAACCGGGTGCCGGTCACGCTGGTGCACGCGCTGGTCCCGCCGCTGGACGACGACGGCCCGAGCGTCGGCCGGCCGGACGACGGCGGTACGTACCGGCCCGAGCCGAACCCCGCCGAGCTGGTCGCGGCCGTCGGTTTCGTGATGCAACCGCAGATGCACCCGGAGCTGCGGCCGGCGGCGGAGAGCTTCCTGGCGGGACGGCTGGACCCGCACACGCTGCGGTACTTCAAGCGCCGCCGGCTGACCACGCTCGGGCTGCCGGGCGCGGTCGGCCCGCAGCTCGTCCGCATCCCGCAGAACGCGACGGCGCGGCGCGTGGTGCGCCGCGCGAGGCGCCTGCGCCGGGCGGTGCTGCGCCTGCGCGCCTGAAAGCCCCATCCGGCGCTTGAGAGGACACCCACCCACCGGGCAGCACCCGCCCAACCCCACCCGGCGGCCACCCCCAGCCCCGCCCGGCAGACACCCTGCCCGGCCGCCACCCCCAGCCCGTCCGGCGCTTGAGAGGACACCCACCCACCGGGCAGCACCCGCCCAACCCCACCCGGCGGCCACCCCCAGCCCCGCCCGGCAGACACCCTGCCCGGCCGCCACCCCCAGCCCGTCCGGCGCTTGAGAGGACACCCACCCACCCGGCAGCACCCGCCCAACCCCACCCGGCGGGCACCCCACCCGGCGGCCACCCCCAGCCCGTCCGGCGCTTGAGAGGACACCCACCCACCGGGCAGCACCCGCCCAACCCCACCCGGCGGCCACCCCCAGCCCCGCCCGGCAGACACCCTGCCCGGCCGCCACCCCCAGCCCGTCCGGCGCTTGAGAGGACACCCACCCACCCGGCAGCACCCGCCCAACCCCACCCGGCGGGCACCCCACCCGGCGGCCACCCCCAGCCCGTCCGGCGCTTGAGAGGACACCCACCCACCGGGCAGCACCCGCCCAACCCCACCCGGCGGCCACCCCCAGCCCCGCCCGGCAGACACCCTGCCCGGCCGCCACCCCCAGCCCGTCCGGCGCTTGAGGACACCCACCCACCCGGCAGCACCCGCCCAACCCCACCCGGCGGGCACCCCACCCGGCGGCCACCCCCAGCCCGTCCGGCGCTTGAGGACACCCACCCACCGGGCAGCACCCGTCCAACCCCACCCGGCGGGCACCTCCAGCCCGTCCGGCGCTTGAGGACAACACCCCAGCCCGCCCGGCGTTTGAGGGCATTGAGAGCCCGATTCACCCTTTCGGCAGATAGCGACCCATTGATCCATTTGGCGGTAATTGACGGAAAGTCGCATTCTCTTCCGCCTCGCCCGCGTTGTTACCCGCGTGGAACCACGTGAACTCTGGGATCGGAACAGCGTCCTCGCCGAAGCCTTCTGCGCGAGCGACGAGCAGGTGCGGCAGGCCCAGGCCGTACTGGACGGGGCGCAGGCGGAGCGGAGCCGGACGCTCGCCGCGTTCGCCGTCACCGTCGGCAACGACGGGGCCGTAGCGGACCTGATGGGACTGAACGAACGCGAGGTACGGCTGGCGCGGCGCACGGTCGGCAAGAGCGACGCCCGCAGCGTCGCCGAAGAGCTGCTGGACCGCTACCCGCAGGCGCACACGCAGCCGATTCCGCAGGCACAGACGCAGGCGGCCACCGCGCAGCCGGTGGCGCCGCCCGCGCAGCCGGCGGAGGAGCAGTACATCGAACACACGCAGGCGCCCCAGATGTATCAGCAGCACCAGGGTTCGCAGGGGTCTCCGACAGAGGTCCACCTGCCGCATCCGCGCACCGAGAGCAGCCCGCTCCAGGAGATGGCCTACCACCAGGACTCGGCCTCGCCCGTGCTCCACACGTCCGAGGCCGAGAGCAACCCGGTGGTCTGGTCGTCGAGCATGGACTCGGTGCTGCTCTGGAGCTGGCAGTCCGGTCTCGACCTCCAGACGGTGGCCGGCGAACTGGGCCTGGACATCCGTGCGTTGCTGCTGCGCGTACAGGCCCTGGCCGACAACGGGATGCTGACCCCGTCGTCCACCCAGACCGCCGCCGAGGCGAACAGGTCGGGCCGCCACCGCAGACACCACGAGGAGGCGTACGCGGCGCTGTTCAGCCCCACGGCCACGTTTCCGACGCAGGTGCATTACTGAAGCCTCTGCGCCCGTCCGGCGATTGAGGACACAGCGCAGCAGCCCGTCCGGCGACTGAGGACAGACCGTCCGCCGGACGGGCGGCCCGGCGGATCACGCTCCCAGGATCCCCCGCAGATCCGCCGCGTTGGACTGCGTCACCTTCCACAACTCCCGCTGCCTGCCGTGCACATCGGCCACCGCCCCCGCGTGGTCGGCCAGCAGCCCCAGCGCCCGCTCCGTGAGCAGCGCCCCGAGGTTCTTGTCGTGGACCGAGACGCCCCACTCCGGCCGGTCGATGTCGGCCAGGAAGTACGCCATCTTGGGGTGCGAGATCAGCGAGATGATCGGCGTGCCGCAGCCGAAGGGGATCATCCCCGCGTGGCCGCGCATGCCGATGACCAGCTTCGTACGGGCGTACGTGTCCCTGATCGCGTCGTTGTCGAAGTCGTACATCGGGATGACCGGCAGCGAGATCCCGTGCTCGCGCCGCAGGTCGAACGCGATCTTCTCGTCGTCCAGCGAGTGCGCCACGCACTGGACCTCGGTGTGCTCGCCCAGCGCGCGTACCGCCTTCGCCATCTCGGCGAGGAAGTGCCCGTAGTCGTGGCCGAAGCGCAGCCCCGCCCGGTCGTACGCGGCGTTGATCATGACGGTGTTCTCGCGCTGCCCGGCGGCCGGGTCGCTCCAGCCGTCGACCAGTTGGCGGGTGACCGTGGTCGGGCAGGGCTGGAAGCGCACCTTGTCGTGGAGCGAGGCCGGCAGCAGCGCGCGGACCTTCTCGATGGAGCCGTGGTTGCGGAGCGCGAAGAAGGCGCTGCGCTCGACGAGTTGGCGCAGGGAGGAGTTGAAGCGCCCGGCGCGGTAGGACTGGCCGTCGAAGGCGTTGAAGCCGACCGCGTACACGATGATCGGTACGTCGATGGCGGTCAGGTGCTCGTCGGGGACGTTCCACTGCCAGGCGCTGTTGCCGTTCGGCGCGGTGTCCGGGATGAAGAGTCCGCCGCCGCCGATGACCAGGCCGCGCCGCTCGTTGACGCGCTCCAGCGCGGCCTTGTCGAAGAGCCGGTGGGCGTGGATCGAGTACCAGCGGCGCGGCCCCGTCTCGGTGTCGGCACCGCTGTCCGCGCCGTCGCGCGGACCGGTGCTGGTGCCGACCGCGAGCCGTACGGACTCGGGCAGCAGCTTGTCGCCGGCGTTGCCCTGCTGCGGCATGTAGAAGGCGACATGGGCGAGTTGGGCTAGTTGGTCATCGGGAGTGCCTTCGTGCGGGGCGGGCAGACCGTGGTCCCGGGTGCGCAGCCGCATCAGCCGGTTGGGCCGGTGCGTGGGGTCGACGGCCAGCCCCCGCATGGCGTACGCGTGCGCCGCCGCGTCGTCGCCGTGGATCCAGGCGATCTGCGCGAGGCGCCCGAAGGACGTCGCGGCGCGGCCGGGCGAGCCCGCCGCGAGGTGCAGTTGGACCTTGGCCTCCTCGTACCGGGAGACGCTCATCAGGGCGTGTCCCAGCACCTCGTGCGGCCAGGTGTCGTCGACCGGGATGTGCACGCTGCCGAGGATGTCGGCGGCTTCCTGGAAGCCGCCCGCGTTGATGTGCGCGTGCGCGACCTTGCGGGCGCTCTCGACGTCCCCGGTGCGGGCGACGTGTTCGGTGCCGTACGCGACGACCAGGTCATGGTGCAGGGGGCCGGCCACGGCCATGTACGCGGCGTGGAACTCCGCGTCCGTCAGGTCGAATTCGCGCCAGCGGTCCTCTGCCTGTGTGTATCCGGCCTCGCCGCCCTGCCACGGCTTGTGGCGTCCGGTGAAGTGCAGGATCGCGGTGTCGTCGGGGACGGGCTTGTCGCCGGAGAGCCGCCGCTTGACGAAGTTGTAGCGCGAGTCGAGCTGGACGAAGTCGCCGTCGAGCACGGAGTTGAGGATGCCCTGGTCGTGCTTGTCGAGTTCGTAGTCGCCGCTGCGTCCGGTGGCGTCGACGCGGGCGCAGAACTCGTCGCTCAGATACTCGCGCTGGATGACGAGCAGTCCGCTGTTGAGCTTGTGCTGCCCGTAGAAGAACTGCGGTACGGCGGCGAGTCCTTCGCGCAGTTGGAGCAGTTCGGAGAGGTCACCGAGGACGACCATGTCGGTGTCGAGGGTGATGATCGTGTCGTAGTCGCGGAGCCGGAAGACATCGAGGATGAAGTACGCCTTGCGGACCAGGTAGTTGTCCTGGTCGCCCTTCTCGTAGCTGTCGTAGCGGGCGGCGTCGACGCGGTGGAAGCGGATCCGTGGGTGCAACGCCCTTATGGAGGCCACCGATTGGGGCCGCAGGTCGTCGTGGAGGACGACGAAGTCCTCGCACACACCGGGGTTGGACAGCGCGAGGCTGCGCAGCAGCGCCAGGAAGCCGGGCAGATAGTTCTCGTCGACGAAGGACGCGAAGGCCAGGCGTCGTTTGCCGGTGAGGGCGTTGGAGCTGGAGGCGTTGGCAGAGAGGGGCGCGGCGGGGGTGGCGGTCATCGCAGGGAGATCCTTGTGTCGGTCACGCTCTGGGCGCGTTCCATGACCCACGCCTTTTCGCTGGTGTACTCGTGCACGGACGTGATGGGCATCCGCATCGCCTCCTTGAGTCGGTAGGCGCCGCTCTCGTAGAAGTCGAAGCCGATCAGGTCGAGCTTCGGGCTGACGTCCAGGAAGTCCAGCAGCCAGAGCATGTTGAAGCCGCTGGTGGGGATGGCGGGCCAGGCGTCGTTGCCGACGCGGCCGATGTTGCGCAGCGGCCAGCGCAGCGACTCGTCGTTGACGTGGGTCTGGGCGCCGGGGACAAGCCGGTTGCGCAGCGAGTTCTTCCAGTCGTTGCCCAGACCGCCGAAGATCAGCCGGGTGGTGACCTTCTGGTCCCAGTTGAAGCCATGCTTGTGGATGGAGGTGTGGATGTCGGTACGCCTGCCGGTGGCCGCCGCGTCGATCTTGTACGAGTTGAAGCGGACCACCAGGTCGTACGCGTCGATCTCGGGGCCGAGTGAACCGCGCCCGACGCTCTGGGAGTTGGCGATCAGGCAGATGGACCGGCCGGCGATCTGGTTGCGGAACTCGCCGAGCGTGAGCCACTGGACGTCGCCGAAGGTGGGGTCGGGCACCGGTCCGCGCTGCCGGTTGCGGCGCATCTCGCCGTAGAGCACGGCGAGTTGGCGAGTCTCCTCGACGGGACCGCCATGCGAGAGCCGCAGGTCGAGGTACTGCCCGATGGACACCTGAAGGTCCGTCACCGGGCTGCCGTCGCCTCGCATCGCGAGCAGCGCGCCGATCAACCGCGCCTCGGCGCCCGCCCGGTCACCCGCTTCGTGCAGTGCTACACCGTCCGCCCAGATGTCGGTGGCGGGGCCGTCCGCGTACACCGACGCCTGGGGGCAGCCGCGTTCGAGCAGTCGCAGGATCTCGTCCTGCTTCGCACCGCCGGTGCGCAGACCCGCGATCCGGGGGGCGACACCAAAGCCGTCCTCCTCGGTCAGGGCGAGGTAGCGCTCGTACGCGGCGACGGTCGCCGGCTCGTCGCCCATGGCCTCCAGCGTGCGGGCGCGCAGCCGCCAGCCGGCCCGCGAGTTCTTGCGCTGGGTGAGCACGGCGTCGCTGATGAGCAGCGACAGCTTCAACTCGTCGGCGTACCCGCACTCCAGGGCCTTGTTGCCGACGGCCAGCAGCGCGTCCAGCAGCTCGCCGCTCAGCGAGCCCGTGGCGGCGGCCCCGGCGACGACCTTCTTGGCCGCCCGCCGGATGAGCGGCGCGGCGGCGGGCCCGGCCGGGGCGCCGTCGCCGGCGCCGGTCGCGTGGACGGCGAGCACGAGGCGCAGCTTCTCGGCGAGTTCGGCGCGCCTGCGGTCGAGGCTGCCGACCACCTTCCCGCTGTGCACGGCGCAGGCCCGCAGACACACGTCCAGCTCGGTCGGCGCGATCCGGTCCCCCCGACCCGGCACCTGCCCGCCCCCATCGGCCGGCCCGGCCGGACCGTCCCCGTCGCGCGGCCTGAGCCATCGGTTGCGGACCTTCGTCATGGTGCTCCCAGCGTCTGTCTGCCCGCGATCAGGTTGCGGGTCGGCGACAGGCTAGGAAACCCGCGCGACGGGAAGGTGAACTGACCGCGTCGGCGGGAGGAACGCCACGAGCCCGAACCATGTTCGGGCCGGCGGCGGACGTCTCAGGGGTACGGTTCGCGCCGCACGCGGGAGATGACGTGCTGGGCGTCGGCGCCGTACACGGCGGACGACCGCAGCGATTCCCAGACGCGCTCGTAGGTGGCGAGACCGGCGGAGTCGTCTATCCACAGCTCGGCGTGCCAGTCCTCGACGATGACGAGCCTTCTGTCGAAGATCCAGAATCCGTTGGCGGGCGGAATCCGCAACGGGGCGCCGAACGGCACGATCCCGAGTTCCGCCGTGTCCATGCCAATCACACCGCTCACCGCCCACGTTCGCCAGACCGACAGCCAACAACGTCTCCTCGCCCTCCTCGGTTTCCAGTGCCCAGTCGAACCCCACCAGGCGCGCACGGTCGTTGAGATCCCACACCTGGATGGGACCACCGTCTTCGTCGGCACTGACCAGTACGGGCCGTTGACCGAGCACCCCTGTCGCCGCGGTGCGATCGCATCTGGCGTTGAGTTCGGCGGTACGTTCCCCGGTGCCACTGCCGTCGGCGTCCCACAGGGCAACGGCCTCCGCGTCGGGGGAGACGAGAAACAGTGACCGTCCGGGAAGTTCCAGCGTGCCGACCGCGTCCACGTCGAAGTCGTCGTATTCGGCGAAGACCCGGACCGCGCCGGTCTCCAGATCCCACAGCGCGAACCGCAGCCCGTCCGCGCCTCCGCCGACGACGATCCGCCCATCAACGACCATTGCACGCAAGGCTGTTGGTACGGCGGGGCCGTCCTGCTCCCCCGACTGCCACGGGCTGTCAAGCCGGTGCACCGCCCACCGGTCCCGCAACGGATCCCATGTACAAGCCCCGTCCGGATGGGTTCCCACCAGCAGTGGCCCTGCAGGGGTGGTGACGAGGTGAAAGTCCGTGAGCGCGCCGAAGGGTATTTCAGCAGTCTGTAGCAAGGTGAGTTCAGCCATGGGCGACAAGCCTAGAGGCTGGCCTCGCGTACCGGATCCGACCCTCGCGGCGGGCAGGGTTCACCCCCGGCAACAGACGGAGACCTCAGTGGGTGAGAGTCCCAGTCTTCACGGCGGATACGAAGGACGACCAGCCGGCGGCGGGGAAGACGAGCGCGGGGCCGTGCGCGAGCTTGGAGTCCCGGACGGGGACGACGGGGTGGCCGTCCGCGACTTCGAGGCAACTGCCGTTGCTGCCACCGCTGTAGCTCGACTTGCGCCACCCCGTGAAGCGCTCACTGCGCACCATGTTGGTATTCCTCCGCTACGGCCCGGACCAGGGCCAGTGAATCTTTCTGCGACAACGCGTCACTCAGGGCCAGATCGTACGCCGCCTGGCATTTGCTCACCAGGGCCGGATCGTCCATCAGGTTCCCGGTGTTCAGACCCTCAACGTAAGCGATTGGCGCGGCATCCTCGAAGCTCATCAGTTCAAGCGAGCTTTCCAACAAGGCGTGTTCCCCTGCCCCGAAGGGCAGCACATGCAGCCGCAGCCGTCCCGTCTCGGCCATCGCGACGACCTTGCTCAGTTGAGTGGCCATCGTGACCGCCCCGCCGACATGACGTCGCAGTACGGCTTCGTCCAGCAGCTCCCACACTACGGGGCCTGACACCCCTTCAAGGATCTGAGCCCTCTCCATCCGGTTGACCACCTTGCGGTCAACCTCTTCTGTCCGGTAGTTCGGGTCGTACGAGCGGAACACCGCACGCGCATACGCCTCGGTCTGCAACAGGCCGGGCACCAGAGTGAGACCCCAATGACGGATCTCGACCGCCTGCTTCTCCAACTCCGCCACAGCGGAGAAGAATTGGGCGAACTTCGCGTCCAGGTCCTCCAACCACCGCTCGAAGAACCCGTCCGTCCCCAGCGCCTGATCGATCCGCTTCGCGTCCGCCGGGCTCGGCAACCGTCGCCCCGCCTCGAAGTGGCTGATCAGCGTCGGTGAGCACACCACCCGTTGCGCCAACGCCTCTTGTGTCATGCCCGCCGCCATACGTCGCAGCCGCAGCTCCGCCCCGTACTTCTCCCGGGGACTACGCGGTACCCGTTCCTCCAGCATGCGATCAACTCCCTTCCTTGAAGCACACGTTGTCAAGATCGAAACCCTTCCAGGCTAGCGGCAACCACCCCACTCTGTAAGTGAAACATCACAGAGAGCAACTTAGGGAGGTGGCCGAATGAACTCCGGCCTCGGAGATTCGGTGGTGCTCCGCTGGAGTCGCCACCCGCGCTGTGTCGGGCTCGCGCGCTGGGAGTTGCGGAGGGCGCTCGCCGGGTGGGGGCTTGCGCCACTCGAAGAGTCGGCCGTGCTCGTGCTGTCCGAGCTACTGACCAACGCGGGGCGCCATGCCTGCGTTTCGCCGGGGCGGGAGATCGAGACGTGGTACCTGCGGATGTCCGACACGCTGCGCATCGAGGTGCACGACGCCTCGCCCGACTGGCCCGAGGTCCGGGAACCGGACCCGGAGTCGCCCGATGGCAGAGGGCTCGCGCTCGTCGCCGCGCTCGCGGACAGTTGGGGGGTCAAGCACCGTAACGGGCCTGGGAAGTCCGTCTGGGCGGAGCTGTCACTCCACGAGTGAACCGACCCCCGCCACCACCGCCGCCAGCCCCGCTTCGAAGCCCGCGTCGTGGTCGCCGAACAGCTCGAAGCCGGCCGCCGCCGCCAGCGGGTGACCGGCGAGGCGTTCCGCGCGGGCCGCCAGGTCGTAGCCCTCCGCACCCCCCGCGCCCGCGCCCTCGCCCGAGGCCGGGTCGGGACCCATGGCCTGCTCCTCGGGCGAGGTGTTCCCACGCTGGATGCCGGGATTGGGTGGGCGGCGGGTACCGACGGCCGCCGCGGTCGTCCCGGCCACGATCGGGGCGACGATCCTGCCCCTGGTCTTCACGGTCATCGCGATCATCACCACGGTCACCCAGTCCAAGACCAACGGCGATCCACCGCCGGCCAACTTCCCGAGCAAGGCCGGCGGCTGGGAGACCGTCTACTTCTACGCCTCCTACGTCCCTCTGGTCCTGTGGGGCCCCATGCTCGGCATCCTGACGTACGCGTACTGGCGCCGACGCAGGTCGGCGACGGCCGGGCCGCTGATGCCGTCGCCAGCCGGCAACGCGTAACGGAGCTACCAGGACTTGTGGCCAACGCGGCGAGCGTGCGTGCTGGGCGGCGCGACGGGGCAAACCTTGCCGCGAGGGGCAACTTAGGCCCTGTCCGGCGGGCGACGACGCGACGTCCCGGTGTCGACGGACAAGGGCGCCATCACGTAGATCCCTTGCCAATCAAGCCAGTCGCCGCAGGTCAGCGCGCGGCGGACGACTGGTGTCGTTGTCCGGGGACAAGGAGACGGTCATGGAAACGGACGTACTCGTCGTCGGCGCCGGGCCCACCGGCCTCGCCCTCGCCTGCGACCTGCGGCGACGCGGGATCTCCGGACGCGTCGTGGAGCAGGCCGACCACCTCTTCCCCGGAGCGCGCGGCAAAGGCGTCCAGCCGCGCACCCTGGAGGTACTTGACGACGTCGGCGTCATCCACGCCATGCTCGCGGCGGGCGGCCCCGCGCCGGTCGGCATGGTCTGGCAGGACGGTCAACGGCAGGGCGAGCACCGGATGTTCGAGGACGTCGCGCCGACCGCGTCGGCGCCGTACGCCGGTCCCTGGCTCGTCCCGCAGTGGCGCACCCAGGAAATCCTCCTCGCGCGCCTGACCGAGCTGGGCGGGAGCGTCGACTTCGGTACGGCGCTGACCGGGCTGGCGCAGGACGCGGACGGGGTGACGGCGACGCTGTCAAGTGACCGGCTCCGATCCGCGCCCGGTACGCCGTGGCCGCGGACGGCGGGCGCGGCACCGTACGCGGACTGCTCGGCGTCGCGATGACCGGCGAGAGCGTCGACCCGGCGCCGATGCTCGTCGCCGACGTCCGTATCCCCACCGCGCTGGACCGGCTGAACTGGCACTTCTTCGTCGGCGCAGACGGCTCCTACCTGTCGGTCTGCCCGCTGCCGGGCACCGGGGACTTCCAGCTCACCGCGCAGTTCAAGGACGGCTCCACGCCGGACACCTCGGCGGCGGGCGTACGGTCCCTCGTCGCCGCGCGTACGCATCTCACCGAGGCGGACGTCACCGAGGTCCGCTGGTCCTCGGACTTACGGCCGCGCGCCGCGCTCGCGGACCGCTTCGCCGTCGGCCGGGTCTTCCTCGCGGGCGACGCCGCCCACATCCACTCACCGGCGGGCGGCCAGGGCTCAACACCAGCATCCAGGACGCGTACAACCTGGGCTGGAAGCTGGGAGCGGTGATCCGGTACGGTGCGGCGCCCGCGCTGCTCGACACGTACGAGAGCGAACGGCGCACGGGGGCCGCACCTCACCCTGCTCGTCATCGGCACGGACGCCGAACTGCCCCCGCTGGACGGCGACTTGGTGCACGTGCGGCACCTGCGGCACCAGGACGTGTACGAGGCGTACGGCAAGGGGCTCTTCCTCGTCCGCCCGGACGGCTACATCGGCTGGGCGGGCGAGGACGCGACGGGGCTCGGCGCGTGGCTGGCGAAGCTCGGTGGGGAGACTTCGTAATTAGACTTGGCCCATGAGTTCCTTCGATTCCCACCTGCCCGCGCTGACCACCGAACAGGCCGAGTATCTGCGCGAGTTGGTGCGCCAGTACCACGCCCGCCAGGGCGACTCGGTGACCGTCAGCGGCGACACCGTGCACGCCGACCGGGGCACCCGCTCGCTCTACAACCTCGCCGAGCTGTGCCGCCGCGCCGAGCCCGGAGCCTGGCCCCAGCTCGTGGAGCACCACTTCGACGCCCTGGACAACGCGACACGTTCGGCGGACGCCGGCGCCGAGGACATACTCGGGCGCGTGTGTCTGCGGCTCATACCCGACGACGCCATCCCGGCCGAGGCGGCGGCGTCCTTCAGCTACCTGCGTCCGGTGGCGGCCGGACTGCTCGAAGCCCTCGCACTGGACCTGCCCGACTCCCTGCGGCTGCTGGACGACGGGGACGTCGCCCGCGCCGGTCTGGAGGAGCTGCGCTCCGCCGGGCGCGCCCATCTTCTCGGCGAGCCCGTCGACCACGACGTGGTGGGGGCGGACAGCGGCGCGACCCTGCATCTGGTGACGGGCGGGTCGATGTTCGTCGCGAGCAAGGCGCTGGTCCTGGGCGATCTGGCACGCACCCTGACCGGTCGCGAACTCCCTGACGAGGGTGCCCTGTTCACCGTTCCCAGCCGGCATTTCCTCGTCTTCCACCCGCTGGAGGACGAACACGCGGTCGGCGCGATCAACGATCTGGCCTCGTTCGGCCTGGGGGCGTACCAGGACAACCCGGGGCCGCTCTCGCCCCGGATCTACTGGTGGCACAAGGGCACCGTGACCTGTCTGACGCAGATCGACGACGCGACGATGAGCTTCTCCATCGTCCCGCCGGACGACCTGATGACGATCCTGCGCCGCCTGAGGGGCGCGGGCTCCTAGACGGTCCTCGACCTGGTCCGTCCGCGCCCGGTCTGTCCGCGCCTGGTCCGTCCGTGCGTCGTGCGTCCTTCCGGGGCCGCCGCGTCACGCCTGGTCGGGCGGGACCGACGGCTGGTCGGGTGGGCGCGTCGTTGCCACGCTCACCCGACCACCTGACATTAGGGTGCGATCGCAGGGAGGGGACCCAGCCGCGTTTCGGCGCACCGGACGACAGTCTAAGAGGACCCATGGCCGTAGAGATCTCACCCCTGATCAAGCCCGCTCGATTCAGGCGTCGAGCGACTCTCGGAGGCGAATGCCTGGCAGAGTTCCTCGGCACGTTCGTACTCATCGCCTTCGGGTGCGGTGTCGTGGCGATGGCGGTCGCGGCCCTCCCCGGCTCGGGGCGCACGGAGGGACCCACCACGTTCTTCATCAGCGCCGGCGACTGGCTGCTGATCACCTGGGGCTGGGCGATGGCCGTGGTCTTCGGTGTGTACGTGGCGGGCGGCGTCAGCGGGGCGCACATCAACCCGGCGGTGACCCTGGCGTTCGCGGTACGCCGCAAGTTCGCCTGGGCGAAGGTCATCCCGTACATGCTGTCGCAGCTCGCCGGGGCCTTCGTCGGCGCCGCGCTGGTCTACGGGGTCTACCACGACGCCATCAACACCTTCGACGCCGCGATGAAGGGTCCGAAGACCGATGGTCACACGCTCGCGTCGTTCTCCATCTTCGGCACGTTCCCGGCGCCGTACTTCAACGGCGGCATCTGGGGACCGCTGATCGACCAGATCGTCGGCACGATGTTCCTGGTGATGTTCATCGTCGCCGTCGTCGACCTGCGCAACACCGCCGTGAAGGCCAACCTCGGCCCGTTGATCATCGGATTCGCCGTCGCGGCGATCGGCATGTCCTACGGAGCGAACGCCGGCTACGCCATCAACCCGGCCCGTGACCTCGGCCCGCGTCTGCTCGCCTGGGCCGCGGGATGGGGGGATCTGGCGATGCCGGGCAGCCTGGCGGGGGCCTTCAGCCACTACTGGTGGATTCCCATCGTCGGGCCGCTGATCGGCGGCGTGATCGGGGTGCTGATCTACGACCTGTTCATCGGCGACATCCTCCACATGCGTGTGCTGCGAGCCGCCACGCAGGAGGTGGGCGACACCCGGCCCGAGAAGGGGACGGACGAGGAATAGCGGCACACACGTCGGCACACACCGTCCGCACACATGAGGGTGGGCGGTCACGGACGGGATTCCCGTCCGTGACCGCC
Organism: Streptomyces sp. NBC_01508; assembly: GCF_045040315.1. Classification (NCBI taxonomy): domain Bacteria; kingdom Bacillati; phylum Actinomycetota; class Actinomycetes; order Kitasatosporales; family Streptomycetaceae; genus Streptomyces; species Streptomyces sp. NBC_01508. The sequence continues at coordinate 3,019,960 of NZ_CP109419.1, forward strand.
CACCCTCGTGTGGTGGCGGTGACCGGTCGTCAGAACGTCTCCGCCGGGACGTACGAGCCCCACACCTCCCGCAGCGCGTCGCACACCTCCCCCACCGTCGCCCGCGCCTTGAGCGCCCGCTTCATCGGGTACAGCACGTTCTCGGTCTCTCCTTGAGCCGCCCGCCGCAGCTCCGCCAGCGCCGCGTCCACCTCGCCCTGGTCGCGCTCCGCGCGCAACGCCGCCAGCCGGGCTGCCTGTTGGGCCTCGATCGCCGGGTCGACACGCAGCGGCTCGTACGGCTCCTCCGCGTCCATCCGGTAGCGGTTGACGCCGACCACGACACGCTCCCCGCTGTCCGTCTCACGGGCGACGGCGTACGCGCTCCGCTCGATCTCGCCCTTCTGGAAGCCGCGTTCGATCGCCTCGACCGCACCGCCCAGATCCTCGACGCGGGCCATCAGCGCCAGCGCCGCCTCCTCCACGTCGTCCGTCATCCGCTCGACGGCGTACGAACCGGCGAACGGGTCGACGGTCGCGGTGACATCGGTCTCGTACGCGAGCACCTGCTGCGTACGCAGCGCGAGCCGCGCCGACTTGTCCGTGGGGAGCGCGATCGCCTCGTCGAAGGAGTTCGTGTGCAGCGACTGCGTACCGCCGAGGACAGCGGCCAGCCCCTGGACCGCCACCCGCACGAGGTTCACCTCGGGCTGTTGCGCGGTCAGTTGCACGCCCGCCGTCTGGGTGTGGAAGCGGAGCATCAGCGACTTCGGATTCCTCGCGCCGAATTCCTCGCGCATCACCCTGGCCCAAATGCGGCGGGCGGCACGGAATTTGGCCACTTCTTCGAGAAGGGTCGTACGCGCGACGAAGAAGAAGGAGAGCCTGGGCGCGAAGTCGTCCACGTCCATTCCGGCGGCGATGGCCGTACGGACGTATTCGATACCGTCCGCCAGCGTGAACGCGATCTCCTGCGCGGGCGTCGCCCCCGCCTCGGCCATGTGATATCCGGAGATCGAGATCGTGTTCCAGCGGGGAAGCTCCGTCCGGCAGTACTGAAAAATGTCCGCGATCAGCCGCAGTGAGGGTTTCGGCGGGAAGATGTACGTACCACGCGCGATGTACTCCTTGAGTACGTCGTTCTGCACCGTGCCGGTGAGCGTGGCGGCCGGTGCGCCCTGCTCCTCCGCGACCAGTTGGTAGAGCAGCAGCAGGAGCGCGGCCGGTGCGTTGATCGTCATCGACGTGGAGACCTGGTCCAGCCTGATGCCGCCGAAGAGGATCCGCATGTCGTCGATGGAGTCGATGGCGACCCCGACCTTGCCGACCTCACCGCTCGCGATCGGCGCGTCGCTGTCGTGGCCCATCTGAGTCGGCAGGTCGAACGCGACGGACAGGCCGGTGGTGCCGTGGGCGATCAACTGCCGGTAGCGGGCGTTGGACTCGACGGCGGTGCCGAAGCCCGCGTACTGGCGCATCGTCCACGGCCGGCCGGTGTACATCGACGGGTACACCCCTCGGGTGTACGGGTACGAGCCCGGCTCGCCGAGCCGCTCGGCCGGGTCCCAGCCGGCCAGCGCCTCGGGGCCGTAGACCGGCTCGACCGGCACACCGCTCTCCGTACGCCGCGTCGATCCCTCGTCGCCGGGCTCGTGTCCCATCCGCTCCGCCTCCGTCGCTCCTGCTCAGGGTTGCCGTCGCGTCCATCATGCGGGCGGCGTCGGCACGGCGATATGAGCCATGGGAAGTGTCGGGGGCCGGTTTCCGGTCCCGTTCGGGCTGCTGGTTTCGCGTGGTTGCGCGCGACGGTGTTTGTCGGGAAGGCTCTGCGGTCGGGACGTGCTTTCCTTTCGCGGGCCACCGGGGTGAAATTCCACCGCCGGGAAGTTTTTACGCGAAGACGCGCTCGTCCGGGCAACCGGAACGGGGCCTGAGCTGTCTTACGGAGATACGTGCCGGTTCAACGGACCAGTTCACGAGACCAGCTCAAGGAACCAGCTCAAGAGACCAGCTCAACGGCCCGGCTCAACGAATACTCGCCGTACTCGCCGTACTCGCCATACTCGCCATCTTCAGCAGCTCAGTGGCAGACAGGGGGACCAAGTTGCCCAGATCATCAACGCGGACACATTCCGCCGCGCCGCGTAAGTCCGCGCTCCGCGTCGCGCTCGCCACCGGTGCCGTGCTCGCGCTCACCGTCGGCTGTTCGGCCCAGGTGGTGACCGATCCGGCGGGCGGGACCGACGACAAGCCGGGCGGCGGCAGCGGCACCGGCGTCCGCATCGAGCCGGCGGGACCGGCGTCGACAACGCCGTCGGACAAGCCGGCCACCGCGTCGAAGCCGCCGGCCACCCCGTCCGCCGCGCCGTCGAGGAGCGCGACCGAGAAGCCCGCGCCGCCGAAGCCGAAGACCGTGCTGGCGAACGGCGCCGAGGGCGACCAGGTACGCGAACTCCAGGCCAGGCTGCGGCAGATCGCCCACTTCAACCGCGCCCCCACCGGCTACTACGGCTCGGTCACGGCCGACGCCGTCTCCTCCTTCCAGGCCAAGCGCGGCCTGCCGCGCACCGGCACGACCGACACCGTCACCTGGCAGAAGCTGCTCGGGATGACGAAGAAGCCGACCGCCGCCCAACTGCGCCCGCCGGCCGCCGAGAAGCCCGCCCCCAAGCCGGACAAACGGTGCATGACGGGCCGGGTGCTCTGCATCAGCAAGACCAGCCGGGCGCTGTCCTGGATGATCGACGGGAAGGTGATGTCGACGATGGACGTCCGGTTCGGCTCGCAGTACACACCGACCCGCGAGGGCGTGTTCAAGGTGGGCTGGAAGTCCCGGCACCATGTCTCGACGCTGTACGACACCCCGATGCCGTACGCGATGTTCTTCAGCGGCGGCCAGGCGGTGCACTACTCGGCGGACTTCGCGGCCCAGGGCTACACCGGGGCGTCGCACGGGTGCGTCAACGTACGGGACGAGAAGAAGATCGCGTCGCTCTTCGAGCAGGTGCGGACCGGCGACAAGGTCGTCGTCTACTGGTAGCGAGCGGCTACGGATAGCGAGCGGGGAGCGGGCCGCGGCCTGACGGACGCGGCCCGCTGTGCGATGAGCCCCGTCAGGCGGTCGCGTCCGCGACGAGACCCGAGAGGCCCGCGGCCAACTCGGGTGTCAGCGGCGCGCACCACTCGTGCTTCGTCAGGATCTCCGCCAGTTGGTACACCTCGTCGCCCACCGTGTCGGCCGCCTGCTCCAGATGGACCGGCCGGCCGCTCAGCAGCAGCCGCAGCGCGGGCAGGGCCTTGGCCTTGAACGTCAGCTTCTTCCCGGACGACAGCACCTCGACCGTCTCGCCCAGATCACGCACCCGGGGACGGAACTCGCTGACGCAGACGACGGATTCGAGATCCCCGAACGCCGGCAGGAAGGGCACGTGCCGGGGCGGCGCGACGTTCTGCTCCCGTGCCAGAAGGAAGTCGGCGGGGCTGCGGGACCCGATGTGCCGGACAGCCGCCTCGACAAGCTCCCGGTGCTGCCCCGAGTCGGCCGAGACGTCCATGTCGCGGCGGAACAGCTCGTTCTCGCGGGACCAGTCGGCGAGCCAGGCCAGCCAGTCCGCGCCGGTCCGGGTGGTGAACCCGAGCGTCATGTGCAGGCTGTGGCCCGAGCCGCGACCGCCGCGGCCGGCCTGGTGCCAGTGGCCGCGCGGGATGTGCATGACGTCGCCGGGGTTCATGGTGCCGGCCCAGAGGGTTTCCTCGCTGGGCTCGTGGTTCGGGGCGGCGTCGCGGTAGAGCGGTACGGCGCGGCTCCGGCCCCGTACCTCCCAGTCCTTGTCGCCCGAGAGCTGGATGGCGAGCACGTCGTGATCGTCCCAGTGCAGGCCGAAGCCGTCGGTGCTGTTCGTGGTGAGGTAGATGTTGACCGAGATCCGTTCGCCCGACCACCACTGAACGGCCCGGCAGGCCACTTCGAGCGTGGGGTCGAAGACGTTCGCCCGGTCCAGCACCATCGTCGCGCCCTCGCTCAGGAGAACCCCGAGATGGCGCATGTTCACCAGGTTGGCGTCCTGGCCCGCGCCGCCCACGTCCTGGCTCAGATACAGGCCGGGGTGCAGCTCCTGGCCGTCCCGGAAGCAACGTATCTGCGGACTTCCCAGGCTCCTGCGCATCAGCAGGTCCAGCAGCCGGGCGGGGGTCAACAGGCGTGTGGCCAGACCCGGTTCGGGAAGGCTGCCCCGGGCAAATCCGGTGCCGACCCGGCCCGGCCCGTCCCACCCCAACGCCGCTTCGATACCGGCGACCAGACTGTGTTCCACTGCCCCTCCTGATGCCTCACGGTGAACGGCGACGACGGCCGCTCGGGCGGCTCGGGCGGCTCGGCACGAGGGCCGCGCAACCTCGCTGCGTCTGCGTCGCGGCCCCGTTGCCGTCCGGCCTGCGAGTCGGGTCTCAGATGCGCGGAACGATCTCGGTATCGGTGTTCAGCCAGATGATGTTCCAGGCGATGTCGCTCGCCGTGACGTCGAGCGGGCCGGCACAGGCGCGGTTGTGCACGTTCCCCATCTCCTCCACCGACACGAGGAGATCGTCGCTGTTGGAGGTGCTCTTTCTGTCGCTCATGCGTATCGCTCCATCCGATCAGAGGTTCGATGCGGACGAAATGATGCCACTGGAGTTCACTCGTGGGGAAGTTGAGCTTTCACGCCAGAACGAGGACCCACGGGAGGGGTGAGAGGGAGGGTGAGAGGCGCGGGCGGGACCGGGGGAACGTATCCCGCCCGCGCCAACTGTGCGTCGAGCCGAAGGTACGGGGGGAACCCCGGCTCTGACGCGGCCGATGACCAGTCGGCTCACTCTTTACTGCGTCACGGTGCGAAAAAACGTCACACCCGGATCCGGGGTGCCGATCCTGGCTGAAAATCGCGGGTGGTTACGGCGCGGAGAGGTCGGGGACGAGGGCCGGAAAACCCGATTCGCCTTCGCCGGTGTCGGTATCGGTGTCGGTGTCGGTGTCGGAGGGCGCGTCGGAGTCGCTGTCCAGGCCCGTTCCCGCCTCCGGGAGCTGAACGCCGATGGTCTCGCCGTACTCGCCGCCCGGCCATCCGCTCGGCGGCCCAGCGGACCCGCCACCGGTACCGCCGCCTGTCCCGCCACCTGTACTGCCATCGGTGGGGCCGCCGCTGTGCGGGCCGTTGCCGCCGGTATTGCCGCTGGTGACACCGTTGTCGTCGTCGCCGCCGCCGTCGTCGTCGAAATGACCGCCACGGTCCAGGCCGTCCTTCAACAACTGGTTACAGAAGCGGGTGACGCCCTGCGGCCCCTCGGCCGCGTCCTCCAGGAGCTTCTTCTTACCGGGGGCGATCGCGCCCTTGCGGTAGTCGTGGCAGGCCTGGACGAGCTTGGCGTACCACTTCTCGTCGTCGTGCCCGCCGTTCCGGCCGTCGTCCGTGGACGCCTGCCCCTTGTCGCCCTTGTCGCCCTTGTCGTTCTCGTGGCCCTTGCCCTTGTCCGCCGTATCGCCGGAGCTGCCCGTGGCACCGGGCGGGACCGAGTCCGTACGCGGGCTGCCCGGCGTGTCGTCCGGGGCGGCCGGGGGGCTGCTGTCGCCCGGCGATTCGGACGCGAGGGGTTCCGGTGTCACGGCGCCCGAGACGGAGTCGGCCGGCCGTGGCGGACCCTCGCCCGCGGAGGGCGCGTACAGATAACCGGCACCTGCGGCCACCCCGCTGATCGCGCATCCGGCCATGGCGGCGACCATGCCCAGCCGCAGCGGCCGCCCGAACCTCGGGAGGCGTACCCCACGGCGCTCGGGTCCGAGCCGTACGGTCCCGATGCCGTCGGCGTCGACGTCCGGCGACGCGGTGCGTCCCGCAGCCCCGACCGCCGTCCCGACGGCCTGCCGGAACGCGGCGAGCGCGGCGGCCTCACCGGGCAGTTCGGCGGAAGCCGCCCCCTCGGGCGCGGCTTCCTCAAGAACCCTGGCGAGCCGGTCGGCCTGCGCCTGGGCGTGTATGTCGGTGGTCTCGACCGGCCTGCCGCGCAGCAGAAGCTCCGCGGCGCCGTGGTCGAGCCACGTCTCACGCTCGTGCGCCATCACATGTCCTTCTGCGTCCCCGCCGGCGAATGCGTCACACCGGCCGGCTCGGGAGCACCCTGGTGTCGGCCACGCTGCGGCGGTACGGATCCCAGCTCCGGACCGTGCCCGACGCGGCGGTCGGCGCCGTCCATACCCACCGGGTCCGCTCGGCTCTCCCGGTGTCCCGGGTTCTCCGGATCTTCGGCGCCCAGCAGCTCGGCCAGCCGCTTGAGTCCGCGGTGGGCCGCCGTCCGTACGGCCCCGGGCCGCTTGCCGAGCGTCCGCGCCGCGCTCTTCGCGTCGAGCCCGACCACGACACGCAGCACCACGGCCTCGGCCTGGTCCTGCGGCAGTTGGGCGATCAACGCCATCGTCGTCCCGGTGGACAGGGCCTCCATCGCCTCGTCGGCGGTGTCCGAATCGGAGGCCTTGCCGGCCAGCTCCGTCTCGTCACTGCCGGCCGCCGGGCGCCTGCCACGCATCCGTATGTGGTCGAGTGCGCGGTTACGGGCTATCCGCGCGGTCCAGCCACGGAAGCGGTCGGCGTCGCCACTGAATCGGTCAAGGTCCCTGGCTATCTGGAGCCAGGCCTCAGAAGCCACGTCCTCGGCATCAGGCTCGCCGACGAGCGTTCGTATGTAGGCCAACAACCGCGGATGCACGGCGCGGTACACAGTCCGGAAGGCGTTCTCGTTCCCGTCCTGTGCCGCGAGCACCGCGGCGGTGAGCTCCGCGTCGTCCCCCAGCACTCCACACAACCTGTCTTGAATCGCAGCTGGTCACTGCCGCGCGCCCCCACGCGCTCCTGCACGCTACGGCCTCCCTGATGCCCAAGTCCATAATTTGTACAACCCGCAACAACTTGCCGACCACCCCCGGTGTGACAGAAAACGCTCTCCCGGCGCTGACATGAGTACGGGGCCGCACAGCGTCCCCGCCGGACGACGACCGGGGCCTCTCCTGTGGGGGGTGGCGGCCCCGGTCGTCCTCTCCAGTTGCGGCTCTCTGACCAGGCAGGAAGCCGAGTCCGAATGGGTTCCGTGACCAGCAGCGTGACCAACGCGTCTGGATGTTCACCCGAACCTCCCCAGGCCAGTGCGCTGCGCCGCCGCCCACTGGGTCACTGACGGGCACCGGTCCGCGCGGCCCGGCCGACCCGGTCGATCAGGCGGCTGTTGTGGGCGGCGTGCTTGAACCCCGGGGTGTGGTGGGTCCCGCTCGCGATGTCGCGGGCGAGGCTGGCGTACATCTCGCCCACGTTGATGGACGCACCCGTCCATATCTCGGCGGCGGTGGGCCCGGTGCCGGTGGCGACGGGGCTGTCGGGCGGGGTGAAGTCCACGTTCGACGACAGCACGAGGTCGCCGACCTGAACGCCCGCGGGGTGACTGCCGGTCAGTTTCAACCAGCCGTCCGATCCACGGACTTCCAATACCGAAGTGGGCGTCCGGTACGGGCACGCCGGCCAGGATCTGCACCCCGACCGGGGCGCCCGACGCGGTCTTCCCGATGGCGTCGAGATGATCCGGGACCTCCCGGACGGTCGTTGTGCCGGTGTCGACCAACTTGACCTCCGGCCAGAGGAGTTCCGTGCGTGCGTCGATCTCGGTGATGTCGCCGAGAACCGTCTCGATCACATCCAGGACATGGCCCGCCGCGATCGTCAGGAAGCCGGCACCCGCCGCCGCCTTGTCGAAGTACTCGTAGGCGCTCGCCGACTCCGGGCCGTTCCCGAATGTGGTCGCGGTGACCCGCGCCGAGAGCAGTCGCCCGAGCCGCCCCTGCGCGATCATTTCCGCCGCGCGGCGTACCGATGGATTGAGCCGGCCTTGCAGACCGATCGCGGTGTGCAGCGAACCGGCCGCTTCGGCCATCTCCTGTGCCTCGGCCACGGTCGTGCCCAGCGGGGACTCCGCGTATACGGCTTTGTTCGACGCCAGGGCGGCGAGCACCAACTCTCGGTGGGCCGGGACCTTCACCGCGACGGTGACGAGGTCGATCGAGGGGTCGCCTATGAGCTCGTAGGGGTCCGCGAACCACCGCTTGGCACCGAAGGTCTCGGCGGCGCGACGTGCGCTCTCTTCGTGCCGGGTCGCCACGGCCTCCAGGGAGAACTGCGGCTGCGCCGCGAGTGCGGGAATGTGGGATGGCCCCCGCCCAACTCGCTTTCGTATCGGCTCCGATGATGCCGACACGAATCATCTTGCTCCGCACGATGTCCAATTCCATTCGTTCGTCTTCGATCGCGGTACGGCCGATCCGTGCCGCGAGGGTCGCCCCTGCTTCATTGGGGGGTTCGGGTGCCCGGTCCTCCCCGTCGACACCTGGTCGAGCCAGAACGACTCAGCCGGTGGAGCGTGTGCGGGGAGTTCTTCGCCCGGCGCCTTCTCTAAAGGTCGATCACGGCCATGTCGGGCTCGGCATGGCGAGCGCCGGACGCGGGCGTCAGATTCTGCAGACGGGCGATGTGGTCGGGGGTGAGTCGGACGCTGTCGGCGGCGCTGTTCTCCTCCAGCCGGCTTTGTCAGGGCCGCTCTCACTCTCCCCGGCATCACCCGGATCAGGCTGCCCTCAGCTTCAACCCACCTGCTGTGACAGGCAGTTGGTGCAGGTCTTTCATCTCCACTCGAACCAACAGCGCTTCACGGCGCAAACACAACCTGAGCCAGAGCCACGACTCGTGAATATAGCCAGGCGGCGCCGGCCCGCGCGGCCGACCCGACGGGTTGGCCGCGTGACCAACAGCGGCCAGAAACGGGCGGCTTCCACTCAGGCCACGGAGTGCCTATTCAGAGGCTCTTTGTGCGTCCAACAGGCCAGGGGATGGCGGCCCTCACAGGCTTGAACAAATACTCGACCAACTGATCTTTTAACTCAGGGCGTCGATCCAGGCGTCGCCGGGCGGGGGTACGAAGAAGTAGCCGCCGCCGGTGGTGAGAACGTACTTCGCCAGCGCCTCACCCTCAAGCCGTTTCTGAACCGCCTCGAAGCCTCTGGCCAGATCCCGCTGGAAGCAGCTGAAGATGATCCCAGTGTCACCGTCACCGCGGTCGTAGCTGTAGCTGCGGCGCACGAGTGGGGGCGGGTTGCGGCGGTCGGAGGCGGCAAGCCGTACGTGCGAGTCGAGCGGCGTCTGCCTGCCTTTCGGATCGGCGGCGAAGTTCGGCTCCTCACCAACAGGCGTCCCGTCCAGCCACTTCCCGTCGCGCCGACGGCCCATAATCCGCTCCTGCTCGTGCACCGAGTCCTTGTCCCACAACTCGGTAGCGAAGCGTATGACGCGCACGACCTGATAACTCCCGCCGACGGCCCACTCCGGCTCCCCCTGCCCCTCCCGGACGAGAACCCGGTCGGCGACCACCCGCTCGGACTCAGGATTCCCGAACCCCTCGGTGAAATGAAACGGATTACGGGCAAGCCCCCGGCCCTCCTCGACACGATTCTCCGCACGGAACCCGTCAATGCCCCAACGAACGACCCAATCAGCCTTGGTAGCAACGGCCTTGACGCTCTCCACGACCTTCCGCACCGCTGCGGCGTCCTCCCCCGAGACGCGCACAAGAAGGTCGCCGTGCGACTGCACCGGATCCAGCAGATCGCCTGGGAAGGAGGGCATCACCTTCAACTGCCGAGGCGCCCCCGCCCGGTCGCCTTCGAACAACGAGGCCCCCAGCCCAAACCCGACGGCGACGTCACCCCGACCGACAGACCGCACCTCCCTGACCAGCGCCCTTACCGCATTTCCCTTTCCCTCTCCAGGCCGGCCCTGATCAAGGACGACGAACCCCTCGCTGGTCTCCGGCTGATGCACTCCCAGCACACGTGACGCAGCGGTATGCACTTCCGCGCCGGAGTGCTCATCGGCCGTCGATGAACCACCCCTCAGGCGAACTGCACCCGCACCTGCGCCCACAGCACCGAGCCCAGCCGCCGCCCCGGAAACCACCAACGTCCTACGCCGCACGGCACATCCCTCCACTCCAGGTAGCAATCGCTCAGACGAGCGACGGACCATCATGACCTACCTACCGCCGGTACACACGCACCGGCATCCTCCGCCTCCCCACCAAGCCGAGCACCTCCGAATGCTGCACCGTGCCCACCACTTGCGCTCACTCCCTCAACAAGCACAAAAAGCAGCAGACCAAGAATCGATCGGAGACAAACGGACACTATTAGAAGCGCTTTCGTGCACCACTCCAGGTATGCGACCTCGCAGGACGAAAAGAGTCGCGCCGAGAAGGAACTCGACGCGACTCTCTCGTTACCAAGATTTATTTCCAGTTAGAACGATCACTACCTCATCAGGCTCATCGGTACCGTCCCCGTAGACGCCGACTTGATTTTCTACATTCGGAACGGGAATCAGCAACTTTACCGATTCATTCGGATCCGAGATCTCAAGAGATGCCTGAGGAAGTATCAATTCTCCCGAGTACGCAAGAACTTTTCCGCTCGGCCGGTAAGGACCTTGCACACATCGGACGGATGCTGGACCACTGACGGCTTGCTGGATCGAGATGAACAGGGAGTCCGTACCTCCGTGAACCAAATCGATCGCAGGGTCCCAACCTTCATGCGTGTCGACGCTCCCGGGTGCAGCAGCAACAACAAGGCCATGCGCAAATCTCGTCGCACACGAGGCGAAAAGCATCATTGAATCCACCCACTGTCATGGTTTCCACACCGGGAAGTCATAATACTCCTTGAGTATCGTGCGCACGATCCCACCTTGCTGCCTAGAACATGCCTTGCAGTGCGGATACAGAGTCCACGGACCGTTGGGCGCAATCTTATTCGGCGGATTATGGCCACCGGTCCAGTGACCATCTTTGTGTCCCGATTTGTTCGCTCCGCATGAAGCGCAACCATTTCGGTCACCGAACTCGTTCATCATCCGCTGCTCGTGAGCAAGAACCTTGTCACCGCGTTCAGCGGTCACTCCTTCTGCTTTCTTACCCTTTATGGATGGCCCAAGAGTCAAATTGCAGAGCACATCTTCGTTGACGTTGTGCACGAGTACCGGGGTGGCCCCCGCCAGCGCATAGTAGGTGTGGATGTCGTTGACGGTGAGGTTGTAGACCGTCGTTGATTTGGTGTGGTGGGTGATGGCGGTGATTTGGGTCCAGGTGCCGGTGCTTGTCTGGAGCCATTGGCCGGTGGTGAGGTCGTCGGCTTCGGTCCAGCGGCCGAGGGCGGGGACCCAGAAGGGGTGACCGTCTGTGGCAGTGAGGGTGCTGGTTTTGCCGGTGTCGAGGGTGATATCGACCAGTTGTTTGTCGCCGGTTCCCTTGAACAGGGCCGTTACTGGGCGGGGGCCCGTTTCACCGGTTTCCGGGTCGGTGGCGAGGACTTGGTCGCCGATCTGGATGTCCTTGATCGGTTTGCGGGTGCCGTCCGCGAGGAGAACCGGGGTGTCGGCCGTGAAGCTGTTACCGATCTTGCAGGTCTTGGCCGGGGCTACCCACTTGATTTTGCCGATCATGCCGCCGGCGCAGCCGAGTGCCGCTGAGGTGCCGACCTGGCCCCAGTTGACCTTGCGGCCGGAGAGGCGTTGGCCCAGCCAGTCGAGGCCTGCCTCGCTCAGGCCGCCGATGACGCAGCCGGCGAGCATCGGGGTGTTGCCGGTGGGGTCGGTGTAGGTCGTCGGGGAGCTGAGTGCGTACTGGTAGAGGTTGGTGCCGCCGGCGTGGCCGATCGGGTCCTGGGAGATGAAGCGGCCGGTCTCGGGGTCGTAGTAGCGGTTGCGGTAGTGGAGCAGGCCGGTGCCGTCGGACTCGCGGCCCGTGAAGGTGTACGGGTTGGTCGAGGCCGTACCGGTGGTGGTGGGCTGGCCGTAGGGGTCGTAGGTGTAGCTGGTGGCGACCGTGCCGTCCGTGTTCGCCAGGCCCACGACGGTGCCCAGCGCGTCGGTCAGGTAGACCTGGGTCGCGCCGTTCTCCGTGCGGGTCAGGTATTCGTCCAGGCCGGAGGTGGCGACGGTCGCCTTCGTCGCGCCCGTACCGTCCTGTTCCACCAGGGGGTTGGAGCCGTCGGTCAGGTACTTCTTTGTCGCGTCGCCGAGCTTCTTCGAGCTGCGGATGCCCAGCGGGTCGTAGCCGAAGAGGCCGGCGGGGCCGCCGGTGGCCGATTGCACGCCCGACAGCTGGCCGCGGGCGTTCCAGTTGTACGTGCGCCTGCCGTCGGACTTGAGCTGTCCGTCGGCGTCGTAGGTGAACGAGCGTCCGCCCTGGGACGTGACCCGGTTGTCCTTGCCGAACACCGCGCCCGTCTCGGCGGCGGGGAGGGCGACGGAGGCCAGGCTGCCCGTCAGGCCCGTCTGGAGGCCCCGGGTGTCGCGGGTGTAGGTGAGGTCGCCGACGGCAGTCGCGGCGCGGGCGTAGTTGATCGCCGAGACCACGCCGGTCTTGTCGAGTGTGGTGGTGCGGGTGATGCCGCCCGGCAGGGTCGCCGTCTTCTCCCGGCCCACCGCATCGAGGCCGAAGCTCACCGCCTGCTGGCCCGAGGTGACGGAGGTGAGGATGCTGGAGGTGTCGTAGCCGTAGACGGTGGTGGTCCCGGCCGCCGTCATCTCCTTGCGGCGGTCCACCGCGTCGTAGTCGTAACCCACCGTGCCCGTCGGGCCGGTGGCCGTCTTCAGCCGGTCGTACACGTCGTAGCCGAACGTCTCGGTACCGGCCTGGGTGTCGGTGACCGTCTTCGGGAGGTCCACGGCGTCGTAGGCGTATGTGGCCGTGGACTCGGCCACTCCCGCCGCGTTCACCCCGTACCTGGTGTTCTTCGCCCGGCCCAGCACGTCGTACTCGGCCGTCGCGACCTGACCCGAGCGGCTGGTGACCTTCGTCAGCCGGCCCGCCGGGTCGTATCCGAACAACGCCTGCGCGCCCAGCGGATCCGTCACCGACTTCGTACGGTCCGCGTCGTCGTACGCCCATGTGGTGCTGTTCTGGCGGGCGTCGGTCAGCGTGGTGAGGTTGCCGTTGTCGTCGTAGTCCAGGGACGTCGACCGGCGGCCCAGTGGATCGGTGATCTTCCGTGTCTGGTTCAGCGCGTCGTACGTCAGTGCCGTTCGCGAACCCGCCTCGTCCGTCATGGCCGTCGGCCGGCCCGCCGCGTCCAGGAACTGACCCCCGGTGCGGCCCTCCGCGTCCTTCACGGAGATCAACTCGCCGTGGCGGTAGATGTATTCGGTGACAGCACCCGACGCGTCGGTGACCGTCTCGATCTGGCCGTCCGGCTTGTACGTCAACGCCGTGCGCCGGTTCTCCGGGTCGGTGACCGTCCGCAGATCACCCGCCGCGTCATAGCCGAACACCGTCGTGTTGCCCAACGGGTCCGTAACAGAGGTGGGCTGGTCGTACGGGCCGTTGTAGACGGCTGTGCCGGACATGCGTGCCTGCGCGGTGCCGGCGAGTTCGGTGGTGCGGGTGACGTAGCCGTTCGCGTCGTACGCCAGCTCCGTACGCCGACCGTACGGATCGCTCACCGCGTCGATCCGGTGCCTCGGACCCCGGTGGTACTGCGTGCTCCGCGCCAGCGAACTCCCGTTCGCCTCGGTGTCCTTGACGCCGTAGCCGTCCGCGTCGAACTCCACCCGCCGCACCGAACCACCCGGCTGCGTCACACTCGCCGAGGTGACCTTCCCCGCCCCGCTCTGCGTGTACGCGAACGTGTACTTCGCGCCCTCGGTGAGTGTCTGTTCCGCCACCCTCCCGTCCGAGTTGAACGTGTTCGTCATATAGGTGATGCCACGTGCGTCGACCGCCGTCCTGACCCGGTTCGACGCGCCGTCGTAGGTGTACCGGCTGACCTTGCCCGCCGGATCCGTCACCGTCTCCAGACGGCCCACGCCGTCATACAGGTACGAGGTGGTGCGGCCCGTGTTGTCCTGCGCGGACGTGACACGGCGGTGCAGGGGGTCGTAGGTCAGCGAGATCCATTTTCCGCCGGGACTGGTGATACGGGTGATCTCGCCCTTGTTGCCGTTCAGGCGGGACAGCATGGTGCTGTTCCCGTGCCGGTCCCGGATCTCCCTCAGCGGCGCGTACTGCGGGAACACCCACACCGTGCCGTCACGGAACGTCAGGTCCCAGCCGCCCCGGAATCCCTTCCAGACAATCTTGGAACCCTGGTACTCCGAGGAGGTGTCGAGTGGTTCGAACTCCGCGTCCGTTGAACAGGCCCAGGAACGTCATCCTCTGCGCCGGCGGCCGGCCCGCGCCCCCATCACTGCTCATCGCGTGCTGCCCCCAGGAGGTGACTGCTCCGTCAGTCCTCCTCGGTTAGACGTCAGGGGTCCGGTCCCGGTCCCGGAGCGGCACTGGTGGTGAACCGCGTGTGATCCCTGGATGCGTTTCCGGGCGGGCCCGACCCCGGACGATCACCCTACGGGGCGGGGTGGTTGCGCGCAGTGGAACCGTTGCGCCGATTCCGCGTGAATGCTGACGAGCTGCCGACCGGTGTCCGGCGACCGGCGGTGCCCGGTGGGATCGACGAGGGTTCGCATGCGGGTGATGGCGGGCGTGGCGGTATCGGCCTCTGTGGCCCTGGTCGCGTGCGGTCCCGAGGAGCCGAAGGACCGTACGGGCGAGTCCTCGGGTGGGTCCGCGACGGCTGCGGCCAAGTTCGCGCCGCGGGTAAAGCTCCATGAGAGGGAGTCGCTGAGGCCGGTGGACGCGACGCAGTAAATCCAGCAGTCGGTGCTGCGCTACGACCACGACGGCTTCTGCCGTGACGAGAAACCGGTGGCCGATCCCGTCGCCCCGAAGCGGTTGGGCAACCGTGCCGGCGGCAAGCCCTACCGCCACCCGGATGTCGAGGTGGGAAAACCCTCGTCGACGCCGGTGGGCTGCCCCGGGCCTGCCCCGGGAACAGGCTGCTGGGAGCGGGGCGTGCCACCACCGAGGCCGGCGCGCGTTTGTATCTCGACCCGCCCAAGACGCAACGCGATACGAAGCCTCCGGACGCACCGGCCTACTGGGAGTATCACAAGCACAACACCGACCCGGCGCGCTCGGCGTACGTGTACTGGTTCTTCTACCCCTACAACAGCCTGGTCCCTGGCAACAGTCACGAGGGCGACTGGGAACGCGCCGCGGTCCAACTCCGCGACGGCGAGCCGCAGGCCGTGACTTCGCGAAGCACGGCGACGATCCGTGCCGCGTGAAGTGGGCGGACCTGAACCCGACCGACGGTCATTGGACGTAGCTGCGGGCGTGGGCGGACCGGACCTTCGCGGTCCTGGGGCTGCAGCGCATGCCGATGTAGACGCAGCACGTGCCGTCCCGCAGCGTGGAGAAGACTACGGGCATGTAGCCCTCGCTGAACGCCGCGCCCACCCCGGTACCGGCGAAGACCGTCTCCATCACCGGCACCAGATCGATCTCCAGGGGTTTGGAGAAGTCCTTCATGCCGTCGACGAATTCGTACACCGCGTGCCCCACGCCGTCCTGCTCGGTCACGGTGATGACCACGCCCTCGCGCCGGTACGTGCCGACGAGCGGCGCGAAGTCGACCACGGGCGGCTGGGCCGGCGGGGCGAAAGGCTCCGGCATCGTCACCCCGGCCAGCTCGGCGAGGAGTTCCCTGTAGAGCGCCGCGTACAGTTCGCGCGCACCTCCGCCGTTGGTGAGGAGCGCGACTGCGACGCCCGCTGACGGCACCACGCGCAGGTAACCGTACTGCCCGATGGAGGCGCCGTCGTGCCCGTAGCCCTGGACGCCGTCCCAGTCGTACAGCGTCCAGCCCAGGCCCCAACCGTCCGCGCTGACCGTCCACTTGTCGGGGGAGTCCACCACCCGGCGCTGCATCAGCGCGACCGTCTCCTCGGAGAGCACGCGTGAGCCGTCCTGCGCCACACCACCGTTGAGGTGCATCCGCGCGAGCCGCGCGACGTCTCCAGCCGTGGCGATGACCCTGCCGTACGGGCCCGCCGAGCGTGGCATCAGGTCCCAGGACGGTGCCGGGTCCGGGTCCTGGCCCGCCTCGCCCAGGTGCCCCATCGCCGCTCGGAACCGCAGCGCTTCCTCGGGCAGCGTCATGGTGTGCGTGACGCCGAGCGGGGCCAGGAGCAGGTCCTTCAGCGCCTCGTCCCAGACCTTGCCGGTTACCACCTCGACGATCCGGCCGAGCACGTTGTAGCCGACGCTGCTGTACGAGATCGCGGTGCCGGGCGGGCAGTCGAGCGCCACGTCCTTCGCGGCCTCGACGTACTTGGCGAGGCAGTCGTCACCGCGTCCGCTGTCGTGGCTGAAGTCGCAAGTGAGCCCGCTTGTGTGGCTGAGCAGTTGGCGCGCGGTGATCGCCCTGGTCGCCTCGGGGTCGGCGACCGAGAACTCCGGCAGTACGTCCACGACCGGCGCGTCCAGGTCCAGTTGACCTGATTCGGCGAGCCGCATGATCAGGGTGGCGGTGTAGACCTTCGCTATCGAGCCCATCTGGAAGACCGAGTCGGTCGTCGCCTCCACGCCCGTTCCGCGGTGCAGTACGCCGCTGGCCAGTTCGTGGACGGTCCCGTCGACGAGGACTGCCAGCGACGCGGCCGGGACGTGGTGCTTCGCGCGCAGCTCGTCGAGGCGGGCCTGCCAGTGGGCGAGGTCCAGC
This sequence comes from Streptomyces sp. NBC_01508, assembly GCF_045040315.1. NCBI lineage: Bacteria > Bacillati > Actinomycetota > Actinomycetes > Kitasatosporales > Streptomycetaceae > Streptomyces > Streptomyces sp. NBC_01508. The sequence goes on from NZ_CP109419.1 coordinate 3,036,614, forward strand.
TTCTGGCCCGCCGAGTCCCGACTCCCCCAATCACCCTTGGCGTCCCAGTTGCCCTGCTCGTCCCAGCTCACGTTCTTCGACATGCTTGCTCCCACCCGATGCGTACGACGTTCTTCGATGCGAACACTGTACGCACAAGAGAACATCGTACGCAAGATGCGTACAGCGTGCGCTACCGTGGGGGAGGAACAGCGGGACGAGCAGGGATGAGGGCCGTATGCCAGCCGACGAGAAGCCGACCGCATCGGTGTGGACCCGTCCGCGCCGCACGCAGCGGGAGCAGCTGACCCGCGAGCAGATCGTGGCTGCGGCGATCGAGCTGTTGGACGCGGAGGGCATCGATGCGCTCAGCATGCGCAAGCTCGGCACCCGTCTGGACGCTGCGGCCACGTCCCTCTACCGGCACGTGGCCAACAAGGACGAGCTGATCGAGCTGGTCGTGGACGACGTCTACGGAGAGCTGGAAGTACCGGCCGTCGCGGGCCGCACCCAGTGGCGCGCGGCCGTCACCCGCACCGCCACCGGTCTGCGGGCGATGAGCCTGCGCCACCCCTGGATCGCCCCTGAACTCGGCCAGGTCGGCCTCGTCCACATCGGCCCGAACGCCATGCGGATGGCATCGGGGCTGCTCGCGCAGTTCGAGGCGGCGGGCTTCCCCACGGACGAGAAGAACCAGGCCGCGGGGACGCTCACGGCATACGTCATCGGGATCGCGACCTCCGAGGCCGCGTACCTCTCGCTGATCGCACGCAGCGGCAAGACCGAGCAGGAATGGGTGGCGGGCCTGCGCCCGGCCTTCGACGAAGCCACGCGGCAACACCCGCGGCTGCGCGAGGGAAGCTCCGCCCAGCAGGATGTGCACCCGCAGCAGATCCGCGACGACGACTTCGCGTACGGGCTCGACCGGGTCCTCGACGGCCTTACGGCCCGGCTCGACCTACGTCAGCGCCCAAGTAGGGCGCGCCGTTGAACGGGTGGGCGGCAAACTGACCGACCTGACAGGGCAGTTGACGGATGTCGCGGAGAACGGCGGACAGTTGCCCGCGATCGGCTCCCGCATCCCGCACGGCGAATCACCAGCCGGTGCCACGGTCTCCGAGAAGGCGAAGTCCGTGAAGGACTCGGTGGTCGACAGGGCCAAGGACCTGACGGGTGGTGGCGGTCGGCCGGGCAGTGGGGATGCGAAGGTGACGAACATCTGGTCGAGTACTACCGGTCCGGTTTCTTCGAGAAGACCGGGAACATCTGGCGAGCTCAAGGCCGCCGTCTGCGGCTCGACTTCAAGAACTTCCAGCGCTATGTGACGCTCACCGACGAGGAGCCTGAGGCGTGGCGTGGGGAGATCCGCGACGGCGAGGTCGTCCGTACCCACGAAGAGGCCATGGAAGAAGAAGAGGACGAGGCGGGAGACGGCGGCCCCGAGGACCAGGAGGGGGAGAACGAGGAGTAGCGGTCAGACCGGCCGCAGTCCGAAGGTCACAGCCTGCCACCCGTCAGACGGGTGAAGGGACCTCCGTGCGGCTTGGCCGTCTGGCGGCCCAGGGCGAAGGCACCGCCCGCCAAGCCGACAACTCCCGCCGCGGCGCCCGCCGCTATGGCCTTGCGGTGCTTGATCACGGTCCAGGCGGTGGTGGCCGTGGCGACCGCCTTGCCCGCTGTGGCGAGGACAGCCTGCTGTCCGCTCTCCCAGCCGGTGGCGGCTGCCTGGCCGGCACGCTTGGTGGCGTCGCCCGCCGAACGCACACCACTCTCAACGGACTTCTCGGCGGCTCGCCCCGACTCCTTGGCGTTCGAGGCCGCGACGGCCGAGCCTGTCTTCGCGCGGCTCTCCGCGGCCTTGGCGGTCTTTCTTGCGGGGGCGGTGGTGCGCTTCGCCGTCTGCCGGCCCTTGGTGGCGGCGGACTTGGCGGTCGCGTTCACCTTTCCTGCCGCACCGTTGGCGTCCTTGTTTGCTTCGCTCTCTGCAGTCATGACGTTCGTGTTGCCGCTCGATCGGGCCCAAAACACCCGAGGGTGAGTCAGCCCGAATCGCGAGGCAGCAGGGAACCCAGAGGACCGAGATCCAGATTGAGATCTTCCATGGTCAGGTCGTATCGCTCGCAGAGTTCGGTCATCCGGTCCTGGAGAATCATCAGCGTCATACCGATGCGCTCCTCCTGGTCCTCCCGGAGATCACCCTGGTCCACCCGGTGCAGCGCCGTACGTTCCATGAGCTGACGCAGCAATTCGACGATGGTGAGAACCAGCTTGATCAGGTCTCGTTCCACCGTGTCCGGGTCGGTTGCGAGACGCTGTGCGGTGCCGTCGCGGAGCGCCGGGTCGTCGGGCCCCGTCGGTACGAGATCGAACGCCCGTGCCGCCGCGCTTGCGACCTCCTGCAAGTCGTCGCCGCGGGTGGTGTCAGCCATCGTGAGTCTCCTTCTGCGTCCCCGGCGCCGGGCTCTTGCGGTCCTTCACCACGGGGCCGGTCCGTCGGGCGTGATCGAGCGGATGACCGCCCGCAGATTGATGTGCACGAGGTCCACATCGGCGACGGACAGTACGAGATCTCCGGTCAGGACCGCCCCCCCGGTCAGCAACCGGTCGAGCAGATCGATGAGCGCGACCTGCCGTCCGGCAAGGGATTCGATGGAATCGTCCGGGCCGTCCAAACCGCCTGGCGGCCTTCGGTCTCGCGTCTCGGCGAACCCGACGGTCGGCAGGGCCTCGTTCAGTTCACCGTTCACCGTCGTTCACCGTCCTCCGCCGGCAGCGGTGTCGCGAAGGAGTACGGCGCCCAGGGGCCGGTGATCTCGACACGTACGCCGGGAACGTCGTCAAAGAGCCCGGCGAGCGCCGCCCGGAATTCGGTGACGCGGGACGCCTCCACCAGATAGGCGTCGTTGGCGATGTTCTCGCCCCCGCCCGCGGCGAGGTCTCCCTGCTGCGGCCGGTGCGCCAGCCGGGCGCGGACGATCCCGTCCACCCGGGCGGGCACCTCGGCGGCGACCGTCCCGGCCGCCCGGTAGGCGTCGCGGTGGTTACGCTGCTGCGTCCGGCGCTGTTGCAGGTACGCGCGCCCGGGGCTGACCGGCGTGGGTTCGCTCCCCGCCGTGGCAGCCGCGCTCGCCGTGGCCGCCTCGCGCGGGTCGGCGTAGACCTTGACGCCCAGTTCGACGTGGCCTTCGAGTCGCGCGAGCAAGTCACCCAATTCCACAGCCTGTTCGGCCAGCATCTCGGTCACCCGCGTGTCGTCCAGATACACCGTGGCCAGCCGCATGGGCAGGACGGTCGCGCTCTCGTAGGCGGCCTCGACCACGGCGTGGTGCGTGCGGGCCAGCACTTCGAGCTGCTTGATGTCCTCCATCTGGGCGCGGAGACCATCCGTATCGAAGGCGTCGTGAGGCACCGACGACACCAGGGCCACGAGATCTCCGGCCGATACGGTCCGCAACGAGCCGCCGCGCAGCCCGGCGCGGCCGGACAGGGCGGAGTCCAGCGCCGCCCCGCCGCGGGTGACCGCGTAGACGTAACTCATCGGCGGGACCGTGGAGTTCGCGTCGGTGCTGCTCACCGCTTCTCCTTGTCTTCCACCGCCGCGCGCAACTCGGCCAGTTCGGCGCGTAGTTGTGCGTTCTCCAGCGCCAGCGGCTCGGAGGCGCCCTCGACCGAGGACGAGCCGTCGGAGCTGTGGGCGCCGTTCACCGACTGCGCGGGCCGGGCACGGGAGGAGAGCGAGGGATCGTGCTCCCACCAGTCGATGCCCATCTCCTTGGCCTTGTCCACGGACGCGACCAGCAGCCTCAGCTTGATGGTAAGCAGTTCGATGTCGAGCAGATTGATCTGGATGTCACCGGCGATGACGATGCCCTTGTCCAGGACACGCTCAAGGATGTCGGCGAGATTGGCGGAAGACCCTTGCTGGCCGTATGGAGACACTCCGGAGGACGTCCCCATACGGCCGGCCAGTGAATCGGACACTGGAATCAGCCCTGTCTGTGCTGGCGGCGGAGTCTGTCAGCGACCCGCCGAGGCGGTACGGCGCCGGGGACGCCGGGCCGGCTCTTCCTCTTCCTCTTCCTCTTCCTCCGCTTCGTCGACGGCCTCGTCCTCGTATCCGTCCTCGACGGGGGCGTCCTCGTCGGCGCGAGCCTCTTCGGCGGGAGCGTCCTCGTCGTACTCGGCACGCTCCTCCTGGTCCTCCTCGGGAAGCTCTTCCTCGTCTTCCTCGTCCGCGTACTCATCGTCGGCCTCGGTCTCCGGGGCGTCCGCGCTCTCCTCGGTGCCCTCACCCTCTTCCCGCTCGCGGGCCTCTTCCTCCTCGACGGCCTCGTCGTGCTCCAGCACGACCTCGCCGTCGCGGATCTCGCCACGCCAGCCGTCGGTGGCCTCGCCGCGCATCATGATGAACTTGCGGTAGAGCTTGAGGTCGAGACGGGCCCTGCGGCCCTGGGCGCGCCAGATGTTGCCGGTCTTCTCGAACAGCCCCTTGGGGAAGTATTCGAGAACCAGCAGCACCCGCGTCAGGTTGTCGGTGATGGCGTGGAAGGTCACCACGCCCTTGACCGTGCCCTTGGCGCCCTCGGTCGTCCAGGTGATGCGCTCGTCCGGCACCTGCTCGGTGACGTTCGCCTTCCAACTGCGCGTGGACTTGGCGACCTTCACCTTCCAGTTGCTGCTGGTGTCGTCGGCCTTCTCGACACTCACGACACCCTTGGCGAAGGTGCTGAACTCCTGGAACTGCGTCCACTGGTCGTACGCCTCACGCACCGGTACGCCTACGTCGATGTCCTCGGTGATGGTGACGCTCTTCGACTTGCCGCCGCCACCCTTGCGCCCCTTGCCGAACAGACCCTTGACCTTGTCCTTGATGGTGTCCTTCAGATGTGAGGTACCGGTCGCCATGGCCGCCTGCGCGGGCGACTTGCCCTCGCCGAGTGCCTGGCCGCCCTTGGCCAGACTCTTCACCGCTCCGCCGGGACCGTTCTTCGGGTCGGCCAGCTTGCCGACGCCTTCACCGAGCCGCTGTCCGAGATTGGTGACGGCGTGCGTCGCACGTGCCTTGAGGTAGTTCTGAAGCTCTTCCTTGAGACGGTCGGTGGCCGGATTCTTCGCCACGTCGTCCTTGAACCTGGTGAGGGTCGAGTCAGCCATTGCCGCCACCCCGCTCCTTGCGGCCGGCCGACGAAGCGGGCTTCCGCGCTCCGGCGGCGGTCTTCTTTCGTGCGGCTCCGGTACGGCCCGAGGCGGTCCCGCGGGCTCCGGACGCGGCCTTGGCCGCGGGCTTGGCGGACCGCTTGGCGGCCGGCTTACGGCGCGGCGCCGGCTCGTCGTCCGACTCGTCGGCATCGTCGCGGACGTCCCGGTCGTTCTCATCCAGGTCGTCGTCCTCGCGGTCGTCGGCACGCGTGTCCTCGCCGCCGTCCCCGCCATCATCCTTGCCTTCAAGGCCCAGTGTCCGCTGGTGAAGGGAGTCGGCGAGACCTGAGGCCCGCTGGGTCAGGGCATTGGTGGCGGCCGACTTCGTGGCATCCACCAGTTCCTTGCGGACCTGGTCGTTGAGACTGCCCAGAACGGGTGAGTTCGCCACCAGTCTACCGAGCTGCTTCGGATCGAAGCTCAGTTTCTTCCCGGCCAGGAACATCCCGAGGCCGATGGCCATCTTGGCTTTCTTCGTGCGTCCCAGCAGGTATCCACCCACCAGGGCGACACCTATCTTGGCGTTGCCTGTCATCTCTCTTGCACCTCATTCTCCCCGTGTCAGGGATTGGCCCTCAGACGTCGCTGGTGTGCCTCGATCTCCTCCAGCCTGTCCAGCAGTTCATCCTCGCGCCGGTCGAATTCCTCTTCGCTGATACCGCCGCTCAGCAGCTCCTTCTCCAGATCGGCCAATTCCTTGCGCACGGGATCGGGGTCGTAGTACTCGCGTTCCGCCGCGAGCACCACCTGATCGAGAACCCAGACGCTGCCTCGCACGGGTGCGAGCGGCAGGGTGAGAATCTGCGTGATGAGGCCCATGGCGGATCCTCCGATCAGTGGGAGTCGGTCGAGCCTGCGGATATCAGACGAAGCTGTACGGGGGCAGCGGTCCGTTCAGAGCGAACTCGTAGTCGTCACCCCGGCGTTGCGCCTCTTCGTACACGGCCTGCGAGAACACCGCCGCCTCGTCACGCTTCACCAGAAAGGACACATTAAGAAAATGAGCCTTGGTGGGGTCGGCCTGGGAACTGCGCTCCGCCGACGGAGTCAGCGCGGTGAGCAATTCGCTCGCCACAGCACTCTGGCGGCGCTGGATCTCGTGGGATACGAGTTCCCCCAGCGCGACTTTCTCGTCCTGCGCGGCGGGGTTCTCCCGTGTGTACTCACTCAGTCGGCGCACTTCGTCGGATTCGTTGAGTATTTCGCGCAGCAGACTCTGCTCCTCGCGCGAGACCTTCAGGTTGTACTCCAGGCGCCCGTCGAGTTCGGTGAGGCGGGCGGTGTAGCTCTCCCGCTCCTCCTCCAGTGCGGTGCGGACCTGTTCGTCGTCGGGACCGACGAGACCGAACCGCATCGGCAGGGCCGCGCCGTCGGTCATCAGCCGCTCCAGCACGCTCTGGTGCGCGACGAGATCACGGCGCTTGGCCCGCAGGTCCGGAGGCGTATCACTGACGACGGCACCAAGTGCCTTGGTCTTGACGGTCCGCAGGGCGGACGGCGGGTCACCGACGCCGTTGAGGCCGTCCAGCCTGAGCGGGTGGTCGGCCGCGGTGATGGCGTAGATGTACGTGGGCATCGGCTATTCCTCCCGGCGCTGGGTGGTGCGGCGACTGCTGGACGAAGCGGCCTTGCGTGCCGGCCGCTTCTCCTTCTCCTTGTCGTCGTCCTCGGGGCCGGAGTCCGAACGACCGCTCTGGAACGAGTCGGTGAAGGCTTCGACCGCGCCCGTCAGCGCACCCTTCGACTTCCCCTTGGCTCCGCTCTCGACGGAGTCACCGACGATGTCGGTGAGCTGCGTCGGTGCCTTGCGGCCCGATTCGAGGTCAAGTCGGTTGCACGCCTCGGCGAATCGGAGATATGTGTCGACACTGGCGACGACGACACGAACGTCGATCTTGAGGATCTCGATACCGACGATCGAAACGCGAACGAAGGCATCGATGACGAGCCCCCTGTCGAGAATCAGCTCAAGGACGTCGTAGAGATTTCCAGATCCGCTTCCACTCGCGTTGGTGGAGTTGCTCTGCTGCACGAGACTCATCGTCGACCTTCCTTCCAATGAGTTGAGACACATGGTCCGGTCCGATCACGGTTGGCCTACGACTCAGCGGTCGACCTGGCCCCGCGAATACCGGCGAATTCGTTCATAGCCCACGAGTTGACCCTGACCGTCGAGGGAGACGCGATAGGAGGCCATGACGCTGGTGGTGTCGGGGACCCTCTCGATCTCGACGACTTCCACGTCAGCGGTCCACCCGTCGTCCGTGGCCTTCAGCGAGGACACGGAGCTGGGCTCGCACTTGAGCAGTTCGGCGAGTTGTCCGGCGGCCTTTCGCATCGCCGTGGAGACGTCGATACGCGCCTGCTTCTCTTCGCCGTCCTTGCTGTCCGTCGTAGACATTTCCCCACCTGTCATACGTCGCCCGGCCGGACTTCCCGTCCGCGCCGTCCGGTTCAATTCGGTCGGCCATCGTTCGTGATGTCAGTGCGGGTGCCCCTCGGATCCGAACGTATGCGTGAGACGAAACACAGCGCGGCCGACGGCCGAGCGGCTGTCCGATCCCGTCCGGCGGCGAAAGGACGTGTGTACGGTCGGGCGCATGACGCTTCAACACCCTGCGGACCGTGGCGGCGACAGGCCCGGACGGTTCGCCCGCCTTGCCGAGTACGCCTCCAATTTCACCAGCTCACCGGCGTTCTTCGGTGTGTGTATGGTCCTCGTCGGCATCGTCATCGGCGCGCACTTCGCCAAGCTGGAGGTGACCTGGCTGCTGCTCGCCGGCGAGTCGATGACCGCGGTGACGCTGCTGCTGCTCGCCCTGCTGAAGAACTCCGAGCGCCGCGCGGAGCACGCCATCCAACTGAAGCTGGACGCCATAGCGGCGGCACTCCTGGAGACGCAGGAGGGCAAGCCCGGTACGGCGGTGCACAGCCTCAAGGAGGCCATAAGGATCGAGGACGACACCTGACACCCCCCGGATGGCCCCGGGACCGGGGGCGTCGGCGCGTATGTACCGCGCGGCCTCAGTCGGTCAGAGGAGTACGGGTGAGGATTTCGCAGCCGTTGTCCGTGACGAGGGCGGTGTCGGAGTAGGCGTGGGAGCCGAACTCCCCGCCGAGGAGCCAGGACTGGATGTGGAACGTCATTCCGGCCCGAAGCTCCATGGTGTTGCCGGGGCGCAGGGTCCGGCTGCCGCCCATCCAGCCGGGCGGGAAGCCGATACCGATGAGGTAGCCGCAGTGGTGTCGCTCGTACGGTCCCCCGAGCGCCGACTCGATCGCGGAGTGCCAGGCACGGAAGACTTGTTCCGCGGTGTTGCCGGGGTGCAGCGCCGTACGCAGGACACTCATCGCCGTGCGAGAGGCTTCGGCCGCCCGGGTGTCGCGCACGGCACCCGCCGGGTCGAGATGGCGGAGCCGGGCCAGGGGTGCGTGGTAGCGGCCCCGCGCGGCGGAGAGTTCGAGGAAGACGGCGTCGCGGGGGCCGAGCGTCCGCCTGGACCAGGTCAGGTGCTCCTGGTCGAGGCGGTCGGTAGCGCGTACGAGGGGCGCGAAGGCGGGCAGGTCACCGCCCGCGCGCAGCATGGCGTCGTAGACGGTCGCCGCGATCTCGTTCTCGCGGGCGCCGGCGGTGGCGGCGGCCAGGCCGGCGGCCATGGCGGTGTCGGACAGCCGGGCCGCGTCGCGGACGAGGGCGATCTCCCGCTCGGTGTGCACGAAGCGCTGCGCGCTGACCTGCGCGCCGAAGTCCTTCCAGGTGAGACCGCCTGCGGTGCGCAGCCGGTCCCAGACGGCGGGCGGCAGGCTGAGCGAGTCGGCCTGGTAACCGACGGCCGCGGGCGGAGCGCGGTGCGCGTCGCCGATGGCCTGGGTGAGTGCGGCGAGCAGTGCGTCGGCCGGATCGGTGGCGTCTTCGTAGCCGTAATGCCGTACGCCGTTCGTCTGGGCGGCGGCGGTCGCCGCCTCCATCGCCCGCTCGACCAGAACGGGCTCACCGTCCAGGGGCACCACCAGTCCGGTCACGGCGAAGTGGCCCTGATGATCAAGGCCGCACAGATAGTGGATGTCCTCCGGCGCGGTGACCAGCAAGACGTCCAGCCCGTGCCGCTCCATGGCGCCACGGGTGACGGCCACCCGCTGCTCGTACTCCTGGGGCGGGAAGCGGGGCTCGTCCGTGTGCGGTCCGGCAGTTCGTCGTTGTGCGTGGGTCATACCAGCCCAGTCTGCCGTCACCGCGTCGGGAACGGCACGTATGCGAGACGACCTCATGGGCACCCGTTCACCTGTGTGAGAACCGGTGGGCACGGGGGTACCCATAGCGGTCCCACCGAACAGGACCACAAGGGAGGCACATCGTGCCCGCAGGATCCAGTCCCAAGCGAGAACGGCAGTACGAACACATCAAGGAAGGCGCCGAGAAGCGCGGCACGCCGGAAGGGCGCGCGAAGGAGATCGCCTCGCGCACGGTCAACAAGGAACGCGCCCGCTCGGGCGAGGCCAGGTCCGCGAGCAAAACCTCCACCCGTGACCCCAAGTCCGCCTCGCAGCGCGGGGGCGAGCGATCCCACAGCGGTCCCCAGGGCCCGACGAGGGACCAGCTCTACGCGGAGGCCAGGAAGAAGAACGTCGAAGGCCGCTCGTCCATGAACAAGGAGCAACTACGCAAGGCCGTCGGCCGCTGAGTCGGACAGGAGGCAGGGCGGCGCTCGGAAGACTTCGACGACGCGCCGCCCTGCCTCCGTGGTCCGCACCGGATGATCACAGAGTCGGGGAGCCCGGGACTGCGCTCGGTATCGCGAGGAAGACTCTCAGCGCGCTGTCCTCGGCGCCGCCGCTGGCCCACGGGTGCGTGGTTCAGGTGACGTTTACGCCCGCACTCCGCCGGTTACCCGCGGTTACCCGCTGGACACCGCATCGGCTGCTGCGCGGGCGCATGCGCGGTTCGCCGTCCGGGACCCTGGCCACCGTGGGGCCCGCCGTGCCGTACGCCATCGGCGCCAAGTCCGCCCACCCGGACCGGCCGGCCATCGCGCTCGTCGGCGACGGCGCCACGCAGATGAACGGCATGATGTGCTCACCGCCGCCACGTACTACCAGGAGTGGCCGGACCCCCGGCTGATCGTGGCGGTCCTCAACAACCAGGATCTCAACCAGGTCACCTGGGAAATACGGGCCCTGACCGGCGCACCGCAGTTCGAGGAGTCCCAGCACCTTCCGGACCTCCCTACGCGGACATCGCGCGGCACATGGGGGACCAACGAAGCGAGTAACCCGACCGGCGGGTGCCGAAGTGCCTGTCGCTCGCCTCGCGAACAGAGTTGCCATGGCGCCGGATCAGACTGCGCCTTGTCGCGACCGACCTTTTGGAAAGGCTGACATGACCGACTCGCAGCCCCTGCCGGGGAAGGACGAATCCTTCTGGATGGCGACCGCCGGTGCCACCGACCACCCGGCGTTGAACGAGGACATCAGCGTCGATGTGGTCGTGGTGGGCGGCGGCATCGCCGGCCTGAGCACGGCGTGGGAACTGGCCGGCGCCGGCCGGACGGTCGCCGTTCTGGAGGCCGATCGGATCGCCGCCGGGGTGAGCGGATACACCACGGCCAAGGTGTCCGCGCTGCACACCTTGGTCTACGACCGGCTGCGCCGGACACGGAGCGAAGACGCGGCGCGGCTGTACGCGCTGTCGCAGCGGGGCGCGGTGGAACGGGTGGCCGGGATCGTCACCGGGCTCGGCATCGCCTGCGACTTGGAGCGCGCGCCCGCCTACACCTACGCCACGGAGCACGCCGCGGTCCCCGCGCTCAAGGCCGAGGCCGAGGCAGCCGCAGCGGCCGGACTCGCGGCGACTTACGTGGAACGCACCGAGCTGCCGTACGAGGTGAGCGGCGCCGTGCGGGTGGACGCGCAGGCGCAGTTCCACCCCCGTAAGTACCTGCTCGCCCTCGCCGCGGACCTCCGGGCCAAGGGCGGCCAGATCTACGAACGCTCCCGTGCGACCGGCCTGTCGGAAGGCTCCCCCTGCCGGGTCACCGTCGAGTCGGGGCACACCGTGACGGCCCGCGACGTGGTCCTCGCCACCCATTTCCCCGTCTTCGACAGGGCGCTGGCCTTCGCGCGGCTCTCCCCTCGCAGGGAACTGGTGGTCGCCGCCCCGATCGCGGCCGGAATCGCGCCGACCGGCATGTACATCACACAGGAGGAGGGCAAGCGATCGGTGCGCACCGCGCCGCTCGACGAGGAACACCGGCTGCTCATCGTCACCGGGGAAAGCTTCACACCCGGCACGGGCGATCCCCGCGAGGGATTCCGGCGTCTGGACGCCTGGATGCACGCCCGCTTCCCCGTGGGTGAGACGGCTTACCGCTGGGCGGCCCAGGACAACGACTCCTCCGACACCATCCCCCTCGTCGGTCCCTTTCACGCCGGCTCCCGCCACACATACGTGGCCACCGGATTCGGCGGCTGGGGCATGAGCGGCGGCGTCATGGCCGGCGGGCTTCTCACCGGCCTGATCATCGGCGAAGAGCCGCAGTGGGCCGCCCTGTACGACCCGCGCAGGCTCAAGAGCACACTGCGGGAGGCGCCCGCCCTGCTGAAGCAACAGGCCCATGTCGCCAGGCACTTCGCCGGAGACCGGCTGCACACCACCCACGTCGACTCGGTCGCGGAGATCCCGCCGGGCACGGGCGCGGTGGTACGCGTGAACGGGCAGCGCTGCGCGGTCTACCGGGACTCGGCCGGTGTCGCCCGGGCCGTGTCCGCGCGATGTACGCACCTGGGATGCCTGGTGGCCTTCAACGACGCCGAGACGGTCTGGGAATGCCCCTGCCACGGCTCGCGCTTCGACGTCGACGGCGCGGTCCGCCAGGGACCCGCCGTCCACCCGCTGGAGAAACGGGACCTGCCGGACGCCTGACAACGGACCCCCTGCGCTGTCGCCCGGTCGTTGTTCAATCCAGGCCCATGAAGACGCTGCTGTCGAGCCGGGCCAGCAAATCGGCGACGTTCTCGTACACCTCGCCGGCCCCGGCGGCTTCGAGCGCGTCGCGCGCAATACCGCCCGACAGGACCGCGACGCTCCGTACGCCCGCTTTCGCCGCCGCTTCCATGTCCCACACGGCGTCTCCGACGAAGACCGCATGCTCCGCCGGCACCCCGGCGAGGTCCAGCGCGGCACGCACGGGGTCGGGTGCCGGTTTGCCCTGCGATACGTCGTCCGCGCTCGCGGTTCCGGCGATGACGTCGTCGGCGTCGATCGCCCGTCGCAGGGCGTCGAGTTCGGGTCCGGTCGCCGAGGAGGCGAGGATGTTCGTCCAGCCCTGTCCTGCCAGCAGTCGCAGGAGATCGGCGGCGGATCCGAAGGCCGTCAGCCGGCCGAAGTACGTGCCGTACAGCGTGCTGTGCGCGGCGCTGATCGCCTCATCCCCGTCGCGGTCGCGGTTGTCGCCGAGCAGATGGGCGATGAGGTCACCGGAGCCGAGCCCTACCGCCCGGTGGATGTCGGACATCGCCACCTGGTGGCCCGCCCCACGGAACGCCTGCCACCAACTGGTGACGTGGAGGTAGTTCGTGTCGGTCAGGGTGCCGTCAACGTCGAAGATCGCCGCGCGTGCCACGAGGGTGCCTCACTCTCCTGAAGGGAGCTCGGCCTTGCTCCCGAGCCCTCTGGTTCTTGGCTTGACCGAAGTCCTCGTCCCGCGTGCCCGGGGCGCGTCGAAGCGCCCCCCTCGCGCGCACCCGGCGGGACGGCGGACGCCGTCAGTCGCGGCCGGCCTTGTCCGTGGTCGGCCAGGTGCCGGTGGCCCGTTCGATGGCCTTGGCGCCCGACCGGTCCACGGCACTGCGTACCACGGCGAAGATGGCGCCCTGCACGGCCGCGGCGAACAGCACCTCGCCCCACCCCCGGTCGCGGTCCAGCGCGTCGGGTGCGTCGTCCTCGTGCCGGATCGCCTTCCACGTCTTCTGGAAGGCGAGCCCGGCCACCGTTCCGCCCACCCAGCCGAGGGCGAACCCGACGGGCTTGTAGGCGAGCGGCAGCTTCTGCTTCTTCTTCACCGGTGCCTCCCTCTCTGATACCGACCCCTTGCCTGCGGGCTCCTGGAACACCTCACGGATGCCCTCCAGTGGCAACCCCACACCGAGGAACGCGATACCGCCACCGCTACCGTGCCGCCCCGCAGGCGGAGGCCCGACCTCCGCCCGGTCGACCAGCACACCACCGCTGGACCGAGCAGCGTCGGAATCGCCCTTATGGTGCGTGGCACGCCCGGCCCGGCGTGGTCGTTTCTCTCTGACGGCTGGACACGCCCGCAGACCGACGAGCAGTCCGCCCTCAGCCGCGAGGTTGTCCCGCAGGGGCTCGCCGCGAAAGTGGTGCCCCACTCGGACGCGGGCGTTACGCGCAAGAGCCGGAGGGTACCTCTGAGCGGGTACGCCGCTGTCGGCTCTTGAGGAAACGAGGAACACCATGCAGATCGGTTACAAGCTGGCCTCCGAGGCTTACGGCCCGGCCGAACTCGTACGGCAGGCGGTTCTCGGGGCACCCGGCTGTGAACCTACGAACCGGACGTCCAGAGCGTGCAGTGACTCGAACCGCCGCTGGTCACCGACGGAGTGGTCCTCGGGGGCACCGGGGAGAACAACGACAACCCCACAAGCTACGGAGACGTGCACGCGGTCGCCCCCGGCTCCGGCAAACCGCTCTGGACGGAGCACACCGACGGCGAACCCGAACCGCACGGCCTACTGGACGGCTCGGTGCTCTTCAGCACCGAAGCCGGCACACTGCACGCCGCCGACGCCCGCACCGGCGAGTCCCGGGCCAGGACACGCCGGTCGTCCGGCAACCCCGACGCGACCGTGACCGGCGACCGGGTGTACTTCGACGGCGGCGACAACCGTCTGCACGCGGGAAGGATCTCCCACCGAGCGCTGAGAGCGGCCCTGGGGGCGCGTACGGACTGGACGCCCCCGTGCCCGTACGGCTCCGAGCGGCGTCAGCTCGCGGCGTCAGCCCCCGGCGTCAACTCCCGGCCCTCGCCCGGCGCGAGACCACGGCCCGCAGCACCCGCTGACCCTCCGTCGAGAGATCCAGCGCCTGGCGCAGCCCCGCCGCGCCGGCGGTCTCGGCCAGGATCTCCAGGATCTGGATCTGGCGGCGCAGTTCACCGGAGACCAGTGGCCCGGCGACGAACTGCCCTACGCCGGGCTGCTCTTCGGCTCCGGCGGCCGCTCCCGTACGGCAGCGCTCCACCCAGCCGCTGTACGCGCCGGCGGTGCTGGTGCCAGGGGCGCCGACGACCCGGTCACCCACCACGTCGAACTGCTGATGGATCCCCAGCGCCACGACGGAGCAGCTGTCCGACCAGCCGCGCAGCGGCTCCGCCGCCCACTCGGAGGGTGCGGCGGCGAGCATCTTCCGTACGAGGACGGCCGTTTCGTCGCTGATGACGGCCGCCTCCAGCGCCTCCCTGGCCGCCGCGAGGCGCGGGGCCCAGTTCTGCTCGCCGTCTGCGATACCGGACCAGAGGGGGCGCAGCGCCTCGCCTTCGTCGGCGAGCAGGGGCAGGCAGCGGTCGAGGCAGGCGACCCCGCTCGCGGCGAGGCCCCGCTCATCCGCCTGAACTATCAGTTCCACCAGGCTCATTCACGTCTCCCGTCGCGGGCGGAATACTGCTCCTTACAGCGCCCGGCGGCTGAAATACGTCACTGGTGGCTCAGAAATGTCGGTCGGTACGCGCGGAAGCACCCTGCGCGACACACTATGTCCTCAATCGCCGAACGGGTCACGCGCTGTGTCCTCAATCGCCGGACGGGCTCCCCACCCATCCGGCGATCGAAGTGAAGACACCAGCGCGCCTACCCGTCCACCTTGTTCGCCAGCGCCTCGAACTGCGCCCAGGTGAGCCCCGGTTTCACCGGGTTCCACACCTTCTGCGACAGCGCCGCCAGCGGCAGCCGGATCCCGGCGGCCACCTGGTCCTGCGTCTGCGCGCTCGCGATGTCGCCCCACACCGCGAACCGCGCGCCGAGGATCTGCTTCGAGTACCGCGCGGGCACCGGCTCCGTACCGCGCAGCACCAGCGGGGTCCACTGCTCGAAGATCCGCCGGCCGGTCGGGTACACGAAGTCGTTCGGCTGGCCGAGTACGTAGTAGAGGTACTCGTCGTTGAGGTTCACCACGGGCCGGCCCTCGCGCAGATAGTCCAGCGGGGGCCGCGCGCCGATCTCCTTGCCGGTCCAGTAGAGGACTTGGAGGTTCTGGTCGGCCTTGACGACGCCGCCGGCGAAGAAGCCGTCGTTCCACGCCTGGACGTCCTTCTTCTTGGGCCGGACCGTGGCCGCGCGGTCGTTCATCCAACCGGTCGCGAGATCCTGGATCTTGGCGTCGGCGCCGTACTTCTTCCGTGCGGCGGCGGCCAGTTGGGGGAAGGACGCCTCGGGGTTCGCGACCACCAGCGCCTGGTACTCGTCGGCGCCGATGTTCCAGTACGGCCCGGGGAACAGCGTGTCGTACTCGCGCAGCAGTTCGTCGATGAGCTTCGCGGCGGCGGGCTTCGAGATGTCGATGGACCCCCGGCTGATCTTCCCGTTCACGTCCCGGAGTTGCAGCTCGGGGTAGGCCGCCAGCACGGCGCCCAGGTGCCCCGGCGAGTCGATCTCGGGGACGACGTCGATGTGCAACTGCCCGGCGAGCGCGATGATCCGCCGGACCTCCGCCGTGGTGAGGTGCTGCTCGGAGACGATCCGGGGGTGTGTGTCGGACGCGATACGGAAGCCCTGGTCGTCGGAGAAGTGCAGGCCCAACTGGTTGAGCTTGAGGTCGGCCATCTCGCGCAGCCGGTTCTCGATCCAGCCCGGGGTGTAGTACTTGCGTGCCATGTCCAGGTTGAATCCGCGCTGCGGGCGGTCGGGCCGGTCCTTGACGACTCCCTCGGGTATCGCGCCGTCCGCGCGCACCGACTGCTTGAGCGTACGGGTGCCGTAGAAGACCCCGGCCTCGTCCGGCCCGGCGATCCGCACCCGCCCGTCACGGGTGGTGAGGGTGTACGACTCGGGGCCCGCCTGCTTGCCGGACTCCAGGGCCAGCTCGATGTCACCGGCCTCGGCCGCGACGGCGCCCCGGTAGTCGATCTTCAGCTCCTTGGCGAGGAGCTGCCCTTCGTCGGCCAGCTTGCCGCTGTTCTTCGCGATCACGACGGCGCTGCCGCCGGAGGGCCGCCAGCCGGGGCCGCGGGCCGCTTCGAACTGCCGTACCGAGGGCACGGCGCGCGGCGCCTTCGAGAGCGCGTAGCCGCCGGAGGGGGTGGGTGCGGCCGGGCGGGTGTCGGACCGTGCCGACGACGCCTCGGATCTGGCGGCGGCCGGCGGTGTGGTCGCCGATCCCGCCGGCGCGCCGCGGTCGGGGGTGGTGGCGCCCGGCCAGGCCACCACCGTGAGGGTGACGGCCGCCGCCACTATGGCCGCGCCGCCCACCAGCGTTCCTGGGGAGTTCCACCTCATCCGTGATCATCCCTTGCATGGAGATAGAGGAAGGAAGTAGGGCGAACGTCCCATGTCCGCGTCCATCGCGCGAGCCGGAGCTGTCCCGTCCGAGTGAAATTCGCGCATCTGTCGGGCATCGGTCACCGACCATCGATAGCGTTGCGAAACATCCGTCTCGCCCTTATCTCCCAACACTTCTGCCCCCGCTTCCCACCGCTGCCCCCTCACCTCCCACCATCTCGCCCACTACTCCTGTCACCGCTTCGGCCTCGTACCGCTTCGGCCACCCGAGTCGTGACGCCGCGTCCGAGGAGCCCACGCTGTCCAGCGATTCCCCCGCCGGCCTGACGCGCTTCAACACCGCCCCGGCCGACACCGTCGAGCGGGCCCTGCTGGCCTGCTGCGGAAACCGCCACTGGGCCCGCCGGCTCGCCGACCACCGCCCGTATCCGACCGTCGACGCGCTCCTCGCCGCCGCCGACGAGGCGAGCTACGACCTGTCCCGGACCGATCTCGCCGGGGCACTCGCCGACGAGACGCCGGCGGACGAGACGTCGGCCGACCCGCACCACGCGGCGCCGCACGCCGCCCGGACCGCGCTGCGGGCCGCGCACGCCGCGTACGAGAGCAGCTTCGGCCACGCGTTCGTCATCAGCCTCGACCGCTACCGCCCGGCGGAGCGCCTGAACCAGGTGCTGACCGGAATCCGCGAGCGGCTCGCCCACGACCCCGACGAGGAGCGCGCCGTCGCCGCCGACGAACTGCGCCTGCTCGCCCGCTCCCGGGTCGCGCGCCTCGTCGCCGACGGGCCGCCCGCACCCCGCCTTCCGCAGGAATCGAACGACTACGGCCGTCCGGATAGCCCGTCCGTGGCTGTTTGACTGCCTGTTTGATCACACCGACAGGCCCCCGGGCAATCGAACCGACAAAGCGTCGCTACGATGGCCAGCGGCCGGTGGACCGTACCCGGCCGGGCACGACCGACACCACTGTGCTTCATCGAGTAGAAGATGGCGGCCGGCCCCGATCCCCGCTCCCGGAGGGCTTTTCCGTGCCGGCAGGAACGCTGTACCGCGGCCGGGAAGGAATGTGGTCGTGGGTGGCTCATCGAGTCACCGGCGTCACCATCTTCTTCTTCCTGTTCGTCCATGTGCTGGACACCGCACTCGTCCGCGTCTCCCCCGAGGCCTACGACGACGTCGTGGCGACCTACAAGACGCCCCTCGTCGGAGTCATGGAGTACGGCCTCGTGGCCGCCGTCCTCTTCCACGCGCTCAACGGCCTTCGGGTGATCGCCGTGGACTTCTGGTCCAAGGGCCCGCGCTACCAGAAGCAGATGCTCTGGTCCGTCGTGGGTGTCTGGCTCGTCCTGATGCTGGGCGCCATCTACCCCGTGCTCGGCCACGCCGCACGCGAACTCTGGGGGAGCTGACCGATGTCCGCAGACACCACCGCGACCGGTTCCACCGCCGCGATCAGTCCCGTCGAGGGCGTGAGCGTCTTCGACGTCGACCACCCGGCCCCGCTCATCGAGCCGCCGCGCAAGCGCACCGCGAAGACCCCGAAGTCGACCCGCGGCAACTTCGAGATGGCCGCCTGGCTGTTCATGCGGCTGTCCGGCGTCGTCCTCGTCGTCCTGGTCATCGGCCATCTGCTCATCCAGCTGGTGCTGGACGGCGGCGTCACCAAGATCGGCTTCGCCTTCGTGGCCGGCCGCTGGGCGTCCCCGTTCTGGCAGGCCTGGGATCTGCTGATGCTGTGGCTGGCGATGCTGCACGGCGCCAACGGCATGCGCACGATCATCAACGACTACGCGGAGCGGCCCAACACGCGCCTGTGGCTCAAGGGCCTGCTGTACACCGCGACGGCGTTCACCATCCTGCTGGGCACGCTGGTGATCTTCACCTTCGACCCGAACATCCGCTAAAGCCGGGGCTGACGAGAGCAATGAAGATCCATAAGTACGACACCGTCATCGTCGGCGCCGGTGGCGCCGGTATGCGCGCGGCCATCGAGTCGACCAAGCGCAGCCGTACCGCCGTGCTGACGAAGCTGTATCCCACCAGGTCCCACACGGGCGCCGCGCAGGGCGGCATGGCCGCCGCGCTCGCCAACGTGGAGGAGGACAACTGGGAGTGGCACACCTTCGACACGATCAAGGGCGGCGACTACCTGGTCGACCAGGACGCCGCCGAGATCCTGGCGAAGGAGGCCATCGACGCGGTCCTGGACCTGGAGAAGATGGGTCTGCCGTTCAACAGGACGCCGGACGGCACCATCGACCAGCGCCGTTTCGGCGGCCACTCCCGTAACCACGGCGAGGCCCCGGTCCGCCGGTCCTGCTACGCGGCGGACCGCACCGGCCACATGATCCTCCAGACGCTCTACCAGAACTGTGTCAAGGAGGGCGTGGAGTTCTTCAACGAGTTCTACGTCCTGGACCAGTTGATCGTGGAGATCGACGGCGTCAAGACGTCGGCGGGCGTGGTCGCGTACGAGCTGGCCACCGGTGAGATCCATGTCTTCCAGGCGAAGTCGGTCATCTACGCGTCCGGCGGCACCGGCAAGTTCTTCAAGGTGACGTCCAACGCCCACACGCTCACCGGCGACGGCCAGGCGGCCTGCTACCGGCGCGGGCTGCCGCTGGAGGACATGGAGTTCTTCCAGTTCCACCCCACGGGCATCTGGCGCATGGGCATCCTCCTTACGGAGGGCGCCCGCGGCGAGGGCGGCATCCTCCGCAACAAGGACGGTGAGCGCTTCATGGAGAAGTACGCGCCCGTCATGAAGGACCTCGCCTCGCGCGACGTCGTCTCCCGGTCGATCTACACCGAGATCCGCGAGGGCCGCGGCTGCGGTCCCGAGGGCGACCACGTCTACCTCGACCTGACGCACCTGCCGCCGGAGCAGCTGGACGCCAAGCTCCCGGACATCACCGAGTTCGCCCGTACGTATCTGGGCATCGAGCCGTACACGGACCCGATCCCGATCCAGCCCACCGCGCACTACGCGATGGGCGGCATCCCGACCAACGTCCAGGGCGAGGTGCTGCGGGACAACACGACCGTCGTGCCCGGTCTGTACGCGGCCGGCGAGGTCGCGTGCGTGTCGGTGCACGGCGCCAACCGGCTGGGCACCAACTCGCTGCTCGACATCAACGTCTTCGGCAAGCGCTCCGGGATCGCCGCCGCCGAGTACGCGGCCAGGCACGAGCACGTCGAACTCCCCGAGAACCCGGCCGAGCTGGTCCAGACGCAGATCGAGCGGCTGCGCGACTCCACGGGCACCGAGCGGGTGGCGGACATCCGCCGCGAGCTCCAGGAGACCATGGACGCGAACGTCATGGTCTTCCGTACGGAGGAAACGATTCGCACGGCCGTCGAGAAGATCGGCGCGCTGCGTGACCGCTATCTGCGCGTGTCCATCCAGGACAAGGGCCGGCGCTTCAACACGGATCTGCTGGAGGCCGTCGAGCTGGGCAACCTGCTCGACCTGGCCGAGGTGATGGCCGTCTCCGCGCTCGCCCGCAAGGAGTCGCGCGGCGGTCACTACCGCGAGGACTTCCCCAACCGGGACGACGTGAACTTCATGCGCCACACCATGGCGTACCGCGAGGTCGGCGACGACGGCACCGAGTCCATCCGTCTCGACTACAAGCCGGTCGTCCAGACCCGCTACCAGCCGATGGAGCGTAAGTACTGATGGCAACTCCCCTCATGGACAAGGTCGAGGCCGAATCCGCGGCATCGCCGTACATCACGGTCACGCTGCGGATCCGCCGCTTCAACCCGGAGATCTCCGACGAGTCCCGCTGGGAGGACTTCTCGATCGAGATCGACCCCAAGGAGCGGGTGCTCGACGCCCTCCACAAGATCAAGTGGGACGTCGACGGCTCGCTGACCTTCCGGCGCTCCTGCGCGCACGGGATCTGCGGCTCGGACGCGATGCGGATCAACGGCAGGAACCGCCTCGCCTGCAAGACGCTGATCAAGGACATCACGTCGTTCGACAAGAAGACGGGCGCCGCGAAGCCGATCACGGTCGAGGCCATCAAGGGGCTCACGGTCCTCAAGGACCTGGTCGTGGACATGGACCCGTTCTTCCAGGCGTACCGCGACGTGATGCCGTTCCTGGTCACCACCGGGAACGAGCCGACGCGCGAGCGGCTTCAGTCGGCCGAGGACCGCGAGCGGTTCGACGACACGACGAAGTGCATCCTGTGCGCGGCGTGCACGTCGTCGTGCCCGGTGTTCTGGAACGACGGGCAGTACTTCGGCCCGGCGGCGATCGTCAACGCGCACCGCTTCATCTTCGACTCGCGTGACGAGGCGGGCGAGCAGCGCCTGGAGATCCTCAACGACAAGGACGGCGTGTGGCGTTGCCGCACGACGTTCAACTGCACGGACGCCTGCCCGCGCGGTATCGAGGTCACGAAGGCGATCCAGGAAGTCAAGCGCGCGCTGATCACGCGCCGCTTCTGAGCGGCCGGCGCACGCGCTTCGCGCGTTCCTGTCGGGTGGGGGCCCGTTTCCGTACAAAGCCGTAACGGCCCGTACGGGACGGGTCCTTTCTGTGCCAGGATTCAGTCCGACCAAGCAGCAGCAGGGAAGCGGGGAGACATGAGCCAGCCGAATCCGAACCCGAATCCGGAGGGGGACGGCGCCTACGGATGGGGTCCCACCCAGCCGGGCTACGGCTACCCGAACCCCGCCCCGGCGCCCGGGTACGGCTATCCCGGCGCGGGCGGTCCGGGCTACGACCCGACGCAGGCCGGGCAGCTCGTTCCGGTGGGCGGCGGCGCGCCGTTGGTGTCGATCGGCGACATCACCGTCATGAACCACGGAATCGTGACGCCGGCCGGGACGCTGCCGCTGCGCGGCGCGGTGTGGAACGCGACGGACATGTCGCGTACGGAGGAGAAGATCCCGGCGCACGCCATCGTCCTGGCGGTCGTCTTCTTCCTCTTCTGTCTGCTCGGTCTGCTCTTCCTGCTGATGAAGGAGCGCAAGACCACCGGCTTCATCCAGGTGATGGTGACCAGCGGCGGCAAGCACCACTCGACCATGGTCCCGGCCACCGGTCCGGACTCCTTCCAGATCATCATGGGGCAGGTGGGCTACGCCCGTTCACTCAGCAGCATGTAGCGACGAGGTGTGCGAGGTGCCATCGGTGCCATCGGTGCCTTCGGTGCCTTCGAGCCAGACCGTCACCGCGCGCCTGCGGTAGCCGTCCCGCTCCGCGTCCTCGACCGAGAACGTGACGGCCTGGCCCACCGCCGGCTCGACGCGCCGGCTGGACCGACTACGAGGCGTTCCTGTTCGACCTCGACGTCCTGGACGATGCCGGGTCCCCGACCGTCGTGTCCTGGTCGTTCAAGGACGGGGACGAGGTCGGCTGCCACGAGTCGTTCTGGGACTGGGTCGCCAGCCAGGGCACCAGGGTCGCCTTTCTATGACTGAGGGTCTGGCGCCCGGCCCGACGCGTCACGCCTGGCGCGAAGCCAACTGCACGACGGTGACGTCCGCCGGCGCCCCGACCCGCACCGGCGGACCCCACGCCCCGGCCCCGCGTGTCACGTAGAGCGCGGTGTCGCCGTACTGCTCAAGACCGGCCAGGGTCGGGTTGGCCGCCTGCGCGATGTAGTTCACCGGCCACATCTGGCCGCCGTGGGTGTGTCCCGACAGCTGGAGGTCGATGCCGTGCTTGACCGCGTCGTGGATGACGACCGGCTGGTGCGCGAGGAGTACGGAAGCCCTCGCCGGGTCACGGCCGCCGAGCGCCTTCGCGAAGTCGGGGCCTTCGCCCTCCGCCTCGCCCGCGATGTCGTTGACGCCCGCCAGATCGAACCCGGCGATCTCCACCCGGGCGTTCTCCAGCGGGTGCAGGCCCAACTCCCTTACGTGGTCGACCCATTCGCCCGCGTCGCCGAAGTACTCGTGGTTTCCGGTGACGAAGTACGAGCCGTGCCTGGCCTTCAGCCCGGCCAGCGGCTCGGCCGCCGGGCCGAGGTCGGCGACGGTCCCGTCCACCAGGTCGCCGACGACGGCGATGAGATCGGGGTTCGTGGAGTTGATGGTGTCCACGACGCGCTGCGCGTGGGCCCTGCCCAGCAGCGGGCCGAGGTGGATGTCGCTGACGACGGCGATCCGGTAGCCGTGCGCGGCACGGGGCAGCTTCGCGAGGGGCACCGTGACGCGCTTGACGCTGGGGCCGCGCAGCACGTTCGCCGTGCCGTATCCGACGGTGGCGAGCGCGGCGGCGGCAGCGGCGCCGCCGACGACGCGGGAGACGAAGAGCCGCCGGGAGGGGGCGGTGGCCGGGGCGGCCGTGTGGTCGGTACCGGCGCCGGGGCCGGGGCTGGAGGGGGGCGGCGCGTTCGAGGCCGACGGCGCGCCGACGGTCGCCGGCTCCTCGACGGGGGCCGTCTCCGGGGCCGTACCGGCCGCTGCCGCCGCCCGGCGGTCGAGCACCCGGCGCAGCAGCGGCCGTACGGCTTCGCCCACCAGCAGTGCCAGCAGCAGGTACAGCAGCGTCGCCAGCCACATGTACGCGGGCCAGCCGAGGATCTGCTTCAGCGCGAATGGTGTCTCGGCGCGGCCCACCCCCACACCGGCGACGGCGAGGACCGGCAGCATGATGATCACGGCGGTGCCCGCCTTGCGGGCCGTACCCCCCGCCACGGTCGTGTCGCGGACCAGGCGCCGCCATATGTAGTAATGCGCGCCCGCCACCAGCGTGACGGCGGCGAGCGCCACCAGAACAACCACGACGATCACGAGCCGATCCCCTTTATCCCTGTCGCTGTCTCTGTACTACGTGCTCGTCGCCGGGTTCGTTCCTCGAATCGGGCAGCGGCTCGGACGTCGACTCGCCGCTCAACTCGCCGCTCAACTCGCCGCTCAACTTGCCGCTCAACTTGCCGCTCGACTCGCCGCTCAACTCGTCGCTCGACTCGCGCCGCCAGGCGCGGACTCCACGGAACCCCACCGCCCCAACTCCCGTCCCCAGAAGGAAGGACGTAATGGCGAGCAGCAGATGCACCCAGAAGTAGCCCGTGGGGTCACCGGCGTCGTCGAAGGCGAGTCCGCTGCCGTCCTGCCACAAATTCTTGACGAAAGTGATCCAGATGAACCAGCTCCACACCCCGAAGGCGAGCAGGAACCAGGACACGGGGCGGCTGAGCTTCATGGTTCCAGTATCGCCGCAGCCCTCCCCGTCGCTTCGCCGGGGGCTGCCCGCCGGGGGCCGGTGGCCGGAAAGTGGTCTGTCCCAGCGGCGGAAGCGGCGGGTCCACCCGTCGGTGTTCGGATCACCGGCCAGGCCATGTACGTTCTCGACCGTGTCCGCATTGAAAAAGGCCGTGTTGACGGTCCTCACCGCCGCGTTGCTGCCCATCCTGACCGCCGCGCCCGTCCTGGCGGACGACGCGAACGCGGCGAAGTCCGAGGACAAGCAGCCGAAGCCACCAGCGGCCATGTCGACGGTCGGCGGCTCCCTTCTCGGCAAGCCCGGGACCCAGGTGAATCTCGCCCCCGGCGTGCCGGTCCTGCCGAAGAAGCTGACCGGCCGATCCTGGATCGTCGCGGACGCCGAGAACGGCGAGGTACTGGCCTCGCACAACGCGCACTGGCAGCTGCCGCCCGCGTCGACGCTGAAGATGCTCTTCGCCGACACGGTCCTGCCGCTGCTGCCGAAGACCGAGTCCCACAAGGTGACGAACGCCGACCTGGCCGGCGTCGGCGAGGGCAGCAGCCTCGTCGGGGTCAAGGAGGAGAGCACGTACACCGTCCATGACCTGTGGATGGGCGTGTTCCTGCGCTCGGGCAACGACGCCGTGCACGTGCTGTCCGAGATGAACGGTGGCGTCCCCAAGACGGTCGCCGACATGAACAAGCACGCCGCAGATCTCGGGGCGAACGACACGCATGTCGTCTCGCCGGACGGTTACGACGAGAAGGGCCAGGTCTCCAGCGCGTACGACCTCACCCTGATCGCCCGCTCCGGACTCCAGAAGAAGGACTTCCGGGAGTACTCCTCGACCGTCAGGGTGCAGTTCCCCGGCGAGGAGAAGAAGGCGAAGAAGGGCAAGAAGGCCCCGAAGCGCGAGACCTTCGAGATCCAGAACACCAACCGGCTGCTGACCGGTGACTCCGGCCTGGAGCCCTACAAGGGCATCGCCGGAGTCAAGAACGGCAACACCACCAACGCGGGCTCGACCTTTACCGGTGTCGCCGAACGCGACGGCCGGGTCCTGCTGGTCACGGTCATGAATCCGTCCGAGAAGGAGAGCCTGGCGGTCTATCAGGAGACGGGCCGACTGCTGGACTGGGGCTTCACCGCCGCCGGGAAGGTCAAGCCGGTCGGCGCGCTGGTGAAACCCCGGTCCGCCGACGGCCGCTCCGACAAGGAGGCCGTGGGGCAGAAGGACTCGGGCGACAAGGGCGAGGCGGGCGGCAGCGCCGGGACGGACCAGGCCTCGCTGGGCGACAAGGCTTCCGCGTCGTCCGGGTCGAGCGGGATGAAGATCGCGGTGGCCATCACGGGCGGCGCGCTGCTGCTGCTGGCGGCGGCCGTCTTCCTGGTGAACCGCCGCTGGCCGCTCCCGGACTTGGTCAAGCGCCTGCCGCGCCGCTAGGCCGTGTGGCCGCCCACCTCAAACCGTCCGGTGGCCAGCCCAAGCCCGTCCGCCGGGCACCCCAAGCCCGTCCGGCGGGCACCCCAAGCCCGTCCGGCGGGCATCTCAAGCCCGTCCGGCGATTGAGGACACCACCCACCGGCCGGAACCCACCCCAAGCCCGTCCGGCGATTGAGGACAAACCCGGCCACCGGACGGACCCGGTCAACGCTCCCCGGCCACAGCCCCACCCACCGGCTCCGCCTTGCTCGGCGTCGCCGTCCAGGCGGCACAGAACAGCAGCAGCTTCGCCGTGAAGTTGATCCACAGCAGCAGCGCGACGGGCACCCCGAACGCGCCGTACATGCTCTTACCCGCGACGTCCCGCACATAGCCGCCGAGCAGCAGCTTGAGCAGTTCGAAGCCGACCGCGCCGATGATCGCGGCGACGACCAGCCGGCGCCGTGGCGGGTGCACGCCGGGCAGCAGCGTCAGCACGTACAGCAGGATGAGGAAGCCCGCGACGGCCGCCACGGCGATCGCCGCGATCTGGAGCAGTACCCCGCCCGCGCCGCCCTCCGGGATGCCGAGCCGGTCGGCGGTCCAGCCGACGGTCGTGGAGCCGAGGGCCGACGCGCCGATCGAGGCGAGACCGGTGACGCCGAGCCCGACGAGGATGACCGCGTCCTTGCCCTTCTGTACGAAGAGGTTGCCGTCCTCCGCGTCGTCCAGCTCCCATACGGCGCGCAGGCACTCCCGCATCGAGCCGACCCAGCCGATGCCGGTGAACAGCAGCAGCGCGCCCGCCACCAGCCCCACCGTCGCCGCGTTGGCGACCAGCGCGTGCAGATCCAGCTGGTCGGAGATGCCGGGCACCTGGTCGGTGAGCTTGCGCTGGAGCCGGTCGAGCCGGTCCTGGCTGAGCAGCGCTGCCCCGATCGCCGCGCCCACGGTGATCAGCGGGAAGAGCGCCAGGAAGCTGATGAAGGTGATCGCCGCCGCGAGCCGGGACCAGTGGGCCCGGTCCAGGGTCTCGTAGGAACGCCAGGCGTGCGTCAGCGTCAGCCGGGCCACGAGCGGGCCGACGACGGGGAGTTTCTTCAGCCAGTCCATGACGGAGACCTGCCCTCGGATCGGAAAGCCAACGGTCGGGTACCCCGGATGCCGATTCTCACGTCGCCGTCCGACGACACCCGCCGAACCATCCAACGAACCACCCATTCATACGAGTACAGCAGCGAATACGGCTTACAGCGCAAAGAATGACGTTTAGGGCGATACCGTCTCGACCATGTCTGCCGAGATCGCCGACCCTCTCACCGACGACATCGTCCCCGTCACCGGCTGGGGCCGTACCGCCCCCACGGCCGCCGCCCGTCTCGTACGGCCCCGTTCCCACGAGGAGACGGCCCGCGCCGTACGCGACTGCGGTACGCGCGGCTCCATCCCGCGCGGCCTCGGCCGCGCGTACGGCGACGCGGCGCAGAACGCGGGCGGCTCCGTCATCGACATGACCGCCCTGAACCGCGTCATCTCCCTCGACGCCGAGGCCGGGATTGTCGTGTGCGAGGCGGGGATCAGCCTGCACCGGCTGATGGAGGTGCTGCTGCCGCGTGGCTGGTTCGTGCCGGTGACGCCCGGGACCCGCCAGGTCACGGTCGGCGGGGCGATCGGCGCCGACATCCACGGCAGGAACCACCCGGTGGCGGGCTCGTTCTCCCGCCACGTGCTGTCGCTGGAGCTGCTCACCGCCGACGGCGCCGTACGTACGGTCGTGCCCGGCACGCCCCTGTTCGACGCGACGGCGGGCGGTATGGGGCTGACGGGAGTGATCCTTACGGCGGCCTTCCGGCTGCACCCCGTCGAGACCTCGCTGATGTCCGTCGACACCGAACGCGCCACGGACCTTGACGATCTGATGGCCCGTCTCACCGCGTCCGACAACACGTCCGACACCGCGTCCGGCAACACGACCGGCAACACGTCCGGAGACCGCCACCGTTACACGGTGGCCTGGATCGATCTGCTCGCCCGTGGCTCCTCCTTGGGACGCTCCGTCCTCATCCGTGGTGACCACACGCCACTCGACGCGCTGTCCGGTCGCGCCCGCAGACAGCCGCTCGCCTTCCGGCCGGGCCGGCTGCCCGCCGCGCCCTCCTACGTACCCGAGGGGCTGCTGGGACGCACCGCGGTCGGGCTCTTCAACGAGCTCCGGTACCGGGGCGCGCCGCACCGGCGGACCGGTGAACTCCGTCGTATCCCGGCCTTCTTCCATCCGCTGGACGGCGTGCCGCGCTGGAACCGGGTGTACGGGCGCGGCGGCTTCGTCCAGTACCAGTTCGCCGTCGGACACGGCCAGGAAGAGGCCCTGACCCGGATCGTGCGACGCGTCGTCCGGCGCGGCTGCCCCTCCTTCCTCGCCGTGCTCAAGCGTTTCGGCGCGGGTGATCCCGGCTGGCTGTCCTTCCCGATGGCCGGCTGGACGCTCTCGCTGGACATCCCCACCGGGCTGCCCGGCCTGGGCCCCTTCCTCGACGAACTGGACGAGGACGTCGCCGCCGCCGGGGGCCGGGTCGCTCTCGCGAAGGACTCGCGGCTGCGGCCCGAACTGCTGGCCGCGATGTATCCGCGACTGGACGAATTCCGGTCGCTACGGGCCGAGTTGGACCCGCGCGGTGTCTTCGTCTCCGATCTCTCCCGCCGTCTCTCGATCTGACGGCCGGGTCCTCGCTTCGGGCCTCGTCTCAGCCTGCGTGAGGCACACCCGCATCCCCGCACCCCGCACCCCTCGCTGCAAGGAGCACAGCACCATGAAGGACGCCTTCGGCATCCCGCAGTCCCTGCTCGTCCTCGGTGGGACGTCCGAGATCGCGCTGGCCACGGCGCGCCGGCTGATCGCGCGCCGTACGCGTACGGTCTGGCTGGCCGGCCGCGCGTCACCCGCGCTCGACACCGCGGCCGAGCAGTTGCGTACCCAGGGCGCGGACGTCCGCACCGTCGACTTCGACGCGCTCGACCCCGCCTCGCACGCGGAAGTGCTCGGCAAGGTCTTCGCGGAGGGCGACATCGACATGACGCTGCTCGCCTTCGGCGTACTCGGCGACCAGGCGCACGACGAGGCCGATCCGCCGGCCGCCGTCCGAGTCGCGCAGACCAACTACACGGGGGCGGTCTCGGCCGGTCTGGTGTGCGCGGCGGCGATGCAGACGCAGGGGCACGGTTCGCTGGTGGTGCTGTCGTCGGTGGCCGGCGAGCGGGCGCGGCGCGCCAATTTCATCTACGGGTCGAGCAAGGCGGGCCTGGACGCGTTCGCGCAGGGGCTCGGGGACGCGATGTACGGCACGGGTGTGCATGTGATGGTCGTGCGGCCCGGCTTCGTACGGACGAGGATGACGGCCGGGCTGGAGGAGACTCCGCTGGCCACCACGCCGGAGGCGGTGGCGGCGGCCGTGGAACTGGGGCTGCGGCGCCGCTCGGAGACGGTGTGGGTGCCGGGGGCGCTGCGGGTGGCGATGTCGGTGCTGCGGCATCTGCCGAGGCCGCTCTTCCGGCGGCTGCCGGTCTGAGCCGTGTTTCCGGCGCCGGGGCTGGTGCTGGGTCGGGGCCGGCCGGGGCTGGGGGCCGGGTCGGGCCGGGTCGGGTCGGGTCGGGTCGGGTCGGGTCGGGGGCTGACGCCGGCTACTGGCGGAGGGACGAGGTGGCGGGCAGGTCGACGGGGGTGCTCTGCGAGGGCACTCCCGTGATCTCCGTACCACCGCCGAAGGCGTACTCGTGCAGCATCCGCCACACGCCGTCCGCGCCCTGCTCGTAGAGGCCGAAGGAGGCGCAGCTCCAGCCGGCCGTGTAGTCGGCCAGCTCCGCGTACGCCCGGTCCATCGCCTCCTCGGAGATGCCGTGCGCCACGGTCACATGGGGGTGGTACGGGAACTGGAGCTCCCGTACCAGCGGCCCCGACGCCTCCCTGACCCGCTTCTGGAGCCAGGTGCACGCCGAGCCGCCCTCGACGACCTGGATGAAGACGACCGGCGACAGCGGGCGGAAGGTGCCCGTGCCGTAGAGCCGCATGGGGAAGGGGCGGCCCGCCGTGGCGACCGAGGCGAGATGCGCCTCGACGGTGGGCAGCGTCGCGGCGTCGACCTCGGTCGGCGGCAGGAGCGTGACGTGCGTGGGGATGCCGTGCGCGGCAGGGTCACCGAAGCCCACACGGCGCTCTTGGAGCAGGCTGCCGTACGGCTCCGGGACCGCGATCGAAACGCCGAGCGTTACGGTCCCCACGTCGTTCTCCTCAGTCCGTGTGTGTGCGGGTGTCGCTTGGTGCTTGGTGCTTGCTGCTACGTGCTGCAAGGTGCTGCCACGTGCTTGGTCCTTGGTGCGGATGTGACTGTCGTGAAGGTCGTGCGTGGTGCGGCTCGTGTGGCCGCGCCGAGGGTGTGGCCGATTCCGTCCCTGCGCCAGTGTGGCGCCCACACCGCCCGCCTGGCCAGGGTCCTTGGTCAGCAGTACGCGGGCGGCGCGCATGCGGTACGGCGCCGACGGCCGGCCGGGGCGGGCGAGCCGTGGTCGGCGGACCCCTGCCCGGTCCCGCTCAGTACCCGCTCAGTGCTTCGCGGGCAGCAGACCGATCCGGTCGTACGCCTGGGCCAGAGTCTCCGCGGCGACCGCGCGGGCCTTCTCGGCACCCTCGGCCAGGATCGAGTCCAGCGTCTCCGGATCGTCCAGATACTCCTGGGTGCGGCTGCGGAAAGGTGTGACGAAATCGACCACGGCCTCGGCCAGGTCCACCTTCAGGGCGCCGTACCCCTTGCCCTCGTATCTCCGCTCCAGGTCCGGGACGCTCGCGCCCGTGAGCGTGGAGAAGATCGTGAGGAGATTGCTGATGCCCGGCTTGGCGTCGGCGTCGAAGCGGATCTCGGTGCCGGTGTCGGTGACGGCGCTCTTGATCTTCTTCGCGGTGACCTTGGGGTCGTCCAGCAGATTGACCAGGCCCTTCGGCGTGGACGCCGATTTGCTCATCTTGATCAACGGGTCCTGGAGGTCGTAGATCTTCGCGACCTCCTTGACGATGTGCGGCTTCGGGACCGTGAACGTACTGCCGAAGCGGGTGTTGAACCGCTCGGCGAGGTCACGTGTCAGCTCGACGTGCTGGCGCTGGTCCTCGCCGACCGGGACCGAGTCCGCCTGGTAGAGCAGGATGTCGGCGACCTGGAGGATCGGATACGTGAAGAGTCCGACGGTGGCGCGGTCGGCGCCCTGCCTGGCCGACTTGTCCTTGAACTGCGTCATGCGCGACGCCTCGCCGAAGCCCGTCAGACAGTTCATCACCCAGCCCAGCTGGGCGTGTTCGGGCACATGGCTCTGGATGAACAGCGTGCAGCGTCGCGGGTCGAGACCGCCCGCGAGGAGCTGCGCCGCCGCGAGCCTGGTGTTGGCGCGCAGGTCGGCGGGCTCCTGCGGCATGGTGATCGCGTGCAGGTCCACGACCATGTAGAACGCGTCGTGGGTTTCTTGCAGCGCCACATACTGCCGGATCGCACCGAGGTAGTTCCCGAGATGGAACGAGCCTGCGGTGGGCTGGATGCCGGAGAGCGCGCGAGGACGAGTGGCCATGTAGAACATTCTCTCAGGTGGCACTGACAGGTCGGGACAGGCCGGGAACGGATCTGCGGTGACCGGTGTATCAAGGGTGTGAGGACACGGGAGGGGACCCTGGAGGGGGGCCGCATCCTGACGGTTGCGGATGAATCGGCTGTGATCGCGCGTGTGCGTTCCGGGGAGCGGGAGGCGTATGCGGAGCTGGTGCGCGCCTATACGGGGATCGCGCTCCGGGTGGCGGTGGCCTGCGGCGCGGGGGCGGAAGCCGAGGACGTGGTGCAGTCCGCGTTCATCAAGGCGTATCTGTCCCTGGGGAGCTTCAAGGACGGTGCGCCGTTCCGGCCCTGGCTGATACGGATCGTCGCCAATGAGACAAGGAACACCGTGCGGTCGGCGGTCCGGCTGCGGGCCGTGGCGGGGCGCGAGGCGGCGCTGCTGCGGGGTGAGCCGCTGATACCGGAATCGGCCGATCCCGCGGTGGCCGCGGTGCGGGAGGAGCGGAGCGCCGAGTTGTGGGCGGCGCTCGACGAGCTGAGCGACGACCACCGCGATGTGGTGGCGTGCCGCTATCTGCTGGAGATGAACGAGGCGGAGACGGCGGAGGCGCTGGGCTGGCCGCGGGGCACGGTGAAGTCCCGGCTGAGTCGCGCGCTGAAACTGATGGGCGGGCTGCTGGCGCCCACGCCCGCGTCCGCTTCTGAGCGGGGGCCGCGGTCTGGGGCGGGCTCGGGCTCGGGAGAGAGAGGAGGTGGCGGGCATGAGTGACGGCGAACGTGACGATCTTCCCGAGGAGTTGCGGGAGCTGGGGCGCGGTATGCGGGTCCCGGATGTCGACGGCGAGACGATGGCCGAGCGTGTGCTGGCACAGCTCCTCGCCGACGCGGCGCCCGTTCCGACCCCGACCCCGGCGCGGGCGCGGGCGCGGGTGTCCGGGTGGGCGGCTCGGGTGGCGCGGCTCCGTCGTCTGCCGCGCGGCAGGTGGCGCGCGTTGGCCGCCGGTCTCTCGGGACTGCTGGTCGCGCTGGTGCTGACGCCGCCGGTGCGGGCGGCGGTGGCCGACTGGTTCGACTTCGGCGGGGTCCAGGTGCGGTACGACCCGGCGGCGACACCCCGTCCGAGCGCGCCGGTGCCGGGCTGCGCCAATCCGGTGCCGATCGAGGAAGTGGAGCGGCGGGCGGGGTTCACACCACGGATCCCGGCCGAGCTCGGCGCCCCCGACCGGGTGTCGCTGGACACGGTGTCGGCGGGCCGTCCGGTGGTGAGTCTGTGCTGGACGGACTCCAGGGGGCGGACGATACGGCTGGACGAGTTCCCGGCCGGTCTGGACATGGGGTTCTCGAAGCAGGTCCGGCACATGCCCGAGTGGGTGCTGCTGAACGCCGGGGAGGTGAACGAGTCGACGGGCCTGTGGTTCGCCGATCCTCATCTCCTGCGATTCCGGATGATCGACGGCCGGGGTGCGGGCTGGACGCAGTCGGCGCGGACGGCGGGTCCGACGTTGCTGTGGGAGGTCGGCGGCCGGAGCGGGAGCACCGACGAGCGGCTGACGCTGCGGCTGGAGGGCGTGTCGTCGGTGGAGCGCGCGACGGCTGTCGCCCAGTCGATGCGCTGACCGAAGAGACTGACCGAAGAAGGTGCGGTGAAGTGGGAACCGGTCCGGCTCGGGCGGTGTACAGGAAGTGACGCGAAGGCGGTCCGGACGGTCCGGGCCGGGCGTCGGCAGGGGGAATCATGCGACTTCGATGTACGAGCACGGTCGGACGGCTCGGGCGTGCCCTGGCAACTCTGATCGCGGTCACGGCGCTGACCTGGGCGTTCGCCCCGAGCGCGGTGGCCGGTGGTCCCACGAGCGTGCTGATCGCCTCCCCGGACAGCGCGGAGACGGCCTCGTTCTACTTCAGCGACGGGGAGTACGAGGCGCTGTCGACGGAGCTCGGCAGCGAAGGGATGGGAGGGCTGCCGAAGGGGCAGAAGAAGCCCCCGCCGTCCGTGGAATCGGCGATGGGCTCCCGGCAGATCAATGTGACGTGGATGGCCCACGATGTGGATCCCTGGCGGCTGGACCGCGTGTATCCGAGCGCGGACGCCTCGACGGTCTGGATATACACGTCGACGGACAGGTCGGGATTGGACACCGGCGTATGGCACAAGGCGTATGACCCGGCCGCGCTGCGCGCGCTGTTGAAGAAGTTCGGCGTCATGGGCGAGAGGGACGGCAGTGCGGCCGGCGCGGCGGATACGCCCGCGAAGGACCAGCAGCGGGCCGCGGCGGCGGGGGCGTCTTCCGGGGGCACGGACGGCTGGTGGTGGGCGATACCGGCGCTGGGGGCCGGCGTGGTGCTGGGCCTGGTGCTGCGTCCGCTGGCGGGGCGACTGCCCCGGCCGCCGTTCGGACGGGGCGGGAACAGGCCGGAGGCGGGTCCGCGCAGGCAGCTGCTGGAGATGTGATCCAACCCGACCCGCCTGCGGGGTTGTCTCCCGGGGCACGCCGGAGGCAAGGTTTCTTCGTCCACACTGGCGAGTGACGATAGAAACAGGGGCGCCCCCGCGTCCTGACCGGATGGCTTGTCTCGACCGACCGAACGGAGAACCCGTGGCGACAACGGAGAGTGCCATCGCCTCTGCGGAGGCGCACAGTGCGCACAACTACCACCCGCTGCCCGTCGTCGTCGCCTCGGCGGACGGTGCATGGATGACCGACGTCGAGGGGCGCCGCTTCCTCGACATGCTCGCCGGCTACTCGGCGCTCAACTTCGGCCACGGCAATCGACGCCTCATCGACGCCGCCAAGGCCCAGTTGGAGCGGGTGACACTCACCTCGCGGGCGTTCCACCACGACCGGTTCGCCGACTTCTGCACCCAGCTCGCCGAGTTGTGCGGCATGGAGATGGTGCTGCCGATGAACACGGGCGCGGAGGCGGTGGAGACCGCCGTGAAGACGGCCCGCAAGTGGGGCTATCGGACGAAGGGGGTACCGGACGGCACAGCGAAGATCATCGTCGCGGCCGACAATTTCCACGGGCGTACGACCACGATCATCAGCTTCTCCACCGATCAGGAGGCCCGCGCGGACTACGGGCCCTACACGCCGGGCTTCGAGATCGTTCCGTACGGGGATCTCGCCGCGCTCGACGCCGCGATGACGGACAACACCGTCGCCGTCCTGCTGGAGCCGATCCAGGGCGAGGCGGGGGTGCTGGTGCCGCCGCCGGGCTATCTCGCGGGCGTGCGTGAGCTGACCCGGTCGCGGAACGTGCTGTTCATCGCCGACGAGATCCAGTCCGGTCTGGGCCGGACCGGTAAGACCTTCGCCTGTGAGCACGAGGGCGTGGTGCCCGACATGTATGTGCTGGGCAAGGCGCTGGGCGGCGGGGTGGTGCCGGTGTCGGCCGTCGTGTCGTCGGCCGAGATCCTCGGGGTGTTCCGGCCCGGGGAGCACGGCTCGACGTTCGGCGGGAATCCGCTGGCGTGTGCGGTGGCCCTTGAGGTGATCGCGATGCTGCGCACCGGTGAGTACCAGCAGCGGGCGGCGGAGCTGGGCGATCATCTCCACCACGAACTGGGGCTGATGGCGACCGGCGGCGCGGTGGAGGCGGTGCGCGGCCGGGGGCTCTGGGCGGGCGTGGACATCTCTCCGTCGTACGGCACGGGGCGGGAGATCTCCGAGAAGCTGATGGACCGGGGGGTGCTGGTGAAGGACACCCATGGGTCGACGATCCGGATCGCCCCGCCGCTGGTGATCAGCAAGGAGGATCTGGACTGGGGCCTGGAGCAGTTGCGGGCTGTCCTGACCCGGTAGCGGTGGCTGACGGGGGTGGGGGCGGTGACCGGCGTACACACCGCCGGCCACCAGCCCCTGGTCCCTGGTCCCTGGTCTACAGGATGACGTGGGGGAGGAAGCGGGCGTACTCGTCCGTGATCGGGCCCGCCGATTCACGGATCCCGAGGCCCGCCGCCTCGTTCTCCACCACCCAGGCGCCGAGCACGACCCGGTTGCCGTCGAAATCGGGCAGCGGCGCCAACTCCTGGTAGCAGCAGGCCTCTTGGCGCACGACCGGAGGGTGGCCGGGTTCGTGGACGGTGACCCCGGCGCCCTCGCGGCCGAGCAGGGGCTTGGAAACGTAACCGCCGTCGAGGGCGAGTTCCCGGGGTCCGTCGAGATAGGCGGGCAGCAGGTTCGGGTGGTCCGGGTTGAGCTCCCAGAGGATCGCCAGCAGCGCCTTGTTGGAGAGCAGCATCTTCCAGGCGGGCTCTATCCAGCAGGTGCTGCCGGTGCCGCCACCGTTGTCGAGGGTGTCGAGCACCTGGGGGCCGAAGCGGTCCGTGGTCAGCCACTCCCACGGATACAGCTTGAAGCAGCTGCGGATGAACCGCAGTCGCTCGTCCACAAAGCGGCCAGTCAGCTTGTCCCAGCCGATCTGTTCGACGGACAGGGCCTCGGTGTCGAGACCCGCCTGCTGGGCCGTCTCACGCAGATAGGCGACGGTCATCAGGTCCTCGCCCAGCTCGTCACCGTCGGAGTGGGCGAAGTGCAGGGGTCCCGGAGGAAGGAGGTGTGCCTGGCGGCGCCAGGCTTCGATGAGCCGTTCATGCAGGGAGTTCCACTGGTCGGCGCCCGGGAAGCGCTCCTCCATCCAGAACCACTGCGGGCTGGCGGCCTCGACCAGGGAGGTGGGGGTGTCGGCGTTGTACTCCAGCATCTTGGCCGGGCCGGTGCCGTCGTAGCGGAGGTCGAACCGGCCGTAGATGGAGGGCAGTTCGTCCCGGCGGCGCCAGGATTCGGCGATCAGCGCGGCCAGTCGGCGGTCGGTGATGCCGAGATCGGCGAATCGGTCGTTCTTGACGATGTGTTCGGCGGCGGCGAGGCACATGGCGTGCAGTTCCTCGACGACGACTTCGAGGGTCTCGACCTCGGGAAGGGAGAAGACGTAGTAGGCGCTCTCGTCCCAGTACGGACGCAGGGAGTCGTCCGGGTAGCGGGTGAGCGGATAGACGAGCCCCTGCTCCTCGACCGTCTGCTGCCAGCCGGGGCGTGGCTCGATGGTCCGACGCTGCATCATGGCGCGCCGACGCCCGCTCAGCCGCCGCCGGTGCCCGAGCAGCCGAAGCCGCCGCGGTCGACCGTCGACTTGTCGAAACTGCCGTCCTGGACAAAGCCGTTGCTGCTCTTGCCGCCGTAGTAGTACGAGCCGCTGCCGGTGCTGTCGCAGTCGGAGCTGGAAAGCTCCTCATAGGTGCTCCGGTCGGCGCAGCGCCGGTCCGGTTCCGAACCACAGGAGGTGATCGTCAGTGCGAGTATCCCCATACCGCCGAGCACGACCGTGCTCGACCGCAGCCTGCGTTGTTTTACGGCGGCCATGGCCCCGTCCTCCCCCGTCTGCCGGTCGATCCGTCGACCCGTCAATCTCGTGCTCGCCGCAAACATTAGATGCCCGGCCGCCACGCCGGACAGCCGGTCCATGAACTCTCCTCAACTACATTCCCTTTGTGCTCTTTGGGATGATCTGCGCGCTCGGTTCAGCGGTCTGCTACGGCACGGCCTCCGTCCTGCAAGCCGTCGCCGCCCGCGCGGCGGAACCGGGCACCGGCTCGGGCGTGGACGCCGCGCTGCTGCTGCGCGCGTTGCGGCAGTGGCGATATCTGGCCGGACTCGCCCTGGACGGGCTGGGGTTCGTGCTCCAGATCGTCGCGCTGCGCTCCGTGCCGATCTACGCCGTCGGCGCGGCTCTGGCGGCCAGTCTCGCGGTCACGGCGGTGGTCGCGGCCCGGCTGCTGCGCGTACGGCTCTCCGGCGCCGAGTGGGCAGCGGTCGGCGTGGTCTGTGCCGGGCTCGCGCTGCTCGGTCTGTCGTCGGGGGCCGAGGGCACGGAGAGCGGACCGGCAGCGCTGGGCCCGGCCATGCTGGGGGTCGCCGCAGCCGTCCTGCTTGCGGGCGCGGTGGCCGGCCGGCTGCCCGACCGGTCCAGGGCGCTGGTGCTCGGGTTCGGGGCGGGGACGGGGTTCGGGGTGGTCGAGGTGTCGGTGCGGCTCATCGACGGGTTCACTCCGGGCGAGCTGGTCACCAACCCTGCGGTATATGCCCTGTTGCTCGGGGGCGGGGCCGCGTTCCTGCTGCTGACGTCGGCGTTCCAACGAGGTTCGGTGACGACGGCGACGGCGGGCATGGTGATCGGCGAGACGATCGGCCCGGCCGTGGTGGGTGTCGTCTGGCTCGGTGACCGCACGCGCGCCGGGCTGGGTTGGCTAGCGGTCGTCGGCTTCGCCGTGGCGGTGGCGGGCGCGCTGGCGCTGGCCCGCTTCGGCGAGGCCGGGGTGGACACGAAGACCGGGACGGGCGCGGGCAGCCGGACTTGATCGTTGTCGCCACGATCACCCGTCCCGTCACAGTGCGCCGACCCCACGCAGCTGAGCGTGCTCCACCACCTAGGGCGTGTTGCGAAAGTAGCGCCGTCCGCCCGAAGGGCGGGGCCGACGGCGTCTGGTGCGTGCGATCGCAAGGCGGAGGATCGTTCTCGTACTGGACGTACTTGGATGATTCCGACAACGCGGCGAGTGCGCGTGCCAGGCGTCGTCGGCCAGGCGGGACTTTCGCAACATGCCCTAGGGCAGCACGCGGCACAGCGCGGCCAGTGCGCCGGCCCAGGCGCTGTCCGTCGGGGCGCCGTAGCCGACGACCAGCGCGTCGCGCCCCGGCGGGACCGACGGGTGCCGGAAGCCGGACAGGCCCTGGAGCGCCAGGCCCTGCCGGGCCGCCGCATCGATCATGGGGCGTTCGCCGGTGCCCGGCGGGAGTTCGACCACGGCGTGCAGCCCGGCGGCGATGCCGGTCACCCGTGACTCCGGCGCGTGTTCGGCCAGCGCCTCCACCAGTTGGTCGCGCCGCCGCCGGTAGCGCAGCCGCATGGAGCGCACATGACGGCCGTACGCACCGGAGGAGATGAACTCGGCGAGCGTGAGCTGGTCCATGGCGCTCGGCACCGCCGCGACCTCGCCCTTCGCCTCGATCACCTCCCCCACCAGCACCTTGGGCAGCACCATCCACGCCAGCCGCAGCCCTGGGGCCAGCGACTTGCTCGCCGTACCCATGTACACGACCCGCTCCGGGTCCAGGCCCTGGAGCGCGCCGACGGGCTGCCGGTCGTAGCGGAACTCCCCGTCGTAGTCGTCCTCCAGGATCAGCCCGCCCGCGCCGCGCGCCCAGTCCACCACCGCCGCGCGCCGGTCGGGATGGAGCGCGGCACCGGTCGGGAACTGGTGCGCGGGAGTCACCAGCACCGCGTCGATGCCCCGCAAGCCGCCCCGCCCGGCCGTCAACTCCTTGGTGCGGGTGCCGAATTCGTCGATCGCGAGCGCGGGGGTGCGCAGCCCGGCGCCGGTGAGGACGGACCGGTGGAAGTCGAGCCCGTACGACTCGACGGCCACCGCCCGAGCCACCGCCCGAGCCCTCGCCCGGGCGCCGCCGCGAGCCCCCGCACTCCCCCGCCGGGCCGCGAGTACCTGAGCCATCAGCGTCAGACCGTGGACGAAACCGGAGCACAGGACGACCCGCTCCGGGTCCGCGTACACCCCCCGTGTCCGGGCCAGATAGTCGGCGAGGGCGGTACGCAGTTCGACGCGCCCGCGCTGGTCGCCGTAGTCGAACGCCTCGTGCGGCGCCGCTGTCAGTGCCCGTCGGGCCGCGGCGAGCCATTCGCCGCGCGGAAAGGACCCGAGGTCGGGTGAGCCGGCCCGCAGATTGTGCGCGGGCCTGCGGCTCACCGGCAGGGCCTGCGGGCCGCTCGGCGCCCGCGTGCGCGGCGCGGCGCGCCGCGCGACCCGCGTCCCCGAGCCCTGCCGCGCCGCGAGCCAGCCTTCGGCGACGAGTTCGGCGTACGCGTCGGCGACGGTGTTGCGCGCGATGCCCAGATCGGCGGCGAGCGTACGGGACGAGGGCAGCCGGGTGCCGGGAGTCAGCCGCCCGTTGCGGACCGCTTCGCGCAGGGCGTCCATCAGCCCTGTACGGAGTCCCGGACCGCGCAGTTCCAGATGGAGGTCGGCGCCGACCGTGACAGCGGTGGGCTGACGGTTCCCGCTGCCCGCACGCTCCCCGGCCGGCTCCTCGCCGCTCGCCTCATTGGCCCATGAATCGGTCATGGAAGTGGACCATACCGCTGCGCCACCGGACGCGTAGCGTCGTCTCCATGAAGACGAACGACAGCGACCCGAACCACGCCCACCCGCACGACCGCGTCCCCGCACACGAGCCCCGTATGGCGTGGGCGAAGCTCGCTCCGGACGTCTTCACGGCGATGCGCGGGCTGGAGAAGGCGATCGGGCAGGGCATCGACCCGGTGCTGTACGAACTGGTGAAGATCCGCGCCTCGCAGATCAACCACTGCGCGCTCTGCCTGGACATGCACACGAAGGCGGCGCTCGCCGCCGGGGAGTCGGTGGAGCGGATCATCCAGCTCAGCGCCTGGCAGGAGTCGCGCCACTTCTACTCGCCGAAGGAGATCGCGGCGATCGAGCTCACCGAGGCGGTCACCGTGCTGACGGACGGCTTCGTGCCGGACGACGTCTACGGCCGGGCGGCGGCGCAATTCGACGAGACCGAACTGGCGTATCTGATCGCCGCGATCACGGTCATCAACTCCTGGAACCGGTTCGGGGTGGCGACGAGGCTGCCCCCCGGTTACTACACCCCGGCGGCGCGCAAGGGGTGACCCCTGGCGCGGTGACGCGGTGGCCGGGGAGCGGCGACCGGGTCTCGCGATCTGTCGGCCGCGCGCAGACCGGCCACCGGCCGGACCCGGCGCACCATCCGCCGTCCTCCGCCTGCCGAATCCGCCTCCTCACCCGGGATACGCATCAGCCATGACGCTTCTGACCACGTTCCGCGCCCTGCATCACGACCGTGCCGCCGAAGACCCGCTCGTCCTGCCGGGGCCGTGGGACGCGGGCAGTGCCCGCGTCTACGCCGAGGCCGGTTTCCCCGCACTCGCCACACCGAGCGCTGGGGTCGCCGCCTCGCTCGGTTACGAGGACGGCGCAACGCCACCGGACGAGATGTTCGCGGCGGTGGCCCGTATCGTCCGGGCCGTCTCCGCGGCCGACCCGGCCGTGCCCGTCAGCGCCGACATCGAGGGCGGCTACGGGCTGGCCCCGGCCGAGCTTGTCGAGCGCCTGCTCGGCACGGGCGCCGTGGGCTGCAACCTGGAGGACTCCGCCGCCGGCGGCCTCAACGACCCGCGCCGGCACGCCGATTGGCTGGCCGAGGTCCGGGCGGCGGCCGGGGACCGGCTGTTCGTCAACGCCCGCGTCGACACGTTCATCCGTGGCGTCAGCGACCCGGCGGAGGCGATCGCCCGCGCCCGTCTGTACGTGGCCGCCGGCGCGGACTGCGTGTACCCGATCGGCGCCCCGCGCGAGGCGATCCCGGCGCTCCGGGCGGGGATCACCGGCCCGGTCAACGTCGGGGCGGCGCCGTGCGGCACGGCGGAACTGTCGGAGCTGGGCAAGCTCGGCGCGACGCGCATCACCTTCGGTCCGGGGCTCCAGCGACAGGCGATGGCGGCGGTACGGGAGGGCGCGGCGCGCCTGCGCGCCTGAGCCACACGGCACCACAACGCAACGCGCCGAACTCGGCAGTGTGCGAACGCCGTTGACGGAGCCGGGGCTGCCGAGGGCGCGGCCTTCGAGAAGGTCTTCGCCGTGCAGATCCGCGACCATCTGGAGCACTCCGCCCAGGTGTCGCGCTCCGAGGCCGCCACACTCATCGAGGCGGGGCAAGGCAAGGCGAGGCGAGGCGAGGCGAGGCGAACTCGCCGGTCTCGAACGCGCCGCCCCGCAACGCCGCGCCGTGGCCCCCTCCCGACAGCCCGCGAACCCACCCCGGGCGCCGAAGTACCAACCGCTATAAAGGCTGCATGACTGCCGGCGCCACCCCGCCCGCGCGCCCGACCCTGGAGGACGTGGCCGCCGTGGCAGGCGTCTCACGCGCCACGGTGTCGCGCGTGATCAACGGAGTGACCACGGTGGATCCCGCGCTGCGCGCGGTCGTCGAGGAGGCCATCGCCACCACGCGCTATGTGCCGAACCGTGCCGCGCGCTCCCTGGTGACCCGCCGAACCGACTCGGTCGCGCTGGTGGTCTCCGAGCGGGAAC
This sequence comes from Streptomyces sp. NBC_01508, assembly GCF_045040315.1. Lineage (NCBI taxonomy): Bacteria > Bacillati > Actinomycetota > Actinomycetes > Kitasatosporales > Streptomycetaceae > Streptomyces > Streptomyces sp. NBC_01508. The sequence continues at coordinate 3,077,628 of NZ_CP109419.1, forward strand.
GGCGTTCGGTGGCCGAGCCGTTCGTGGGGCGGATGTTCTCGGATCCGTACTTCGGCCGGGTGGTGGGCGGGCTGCTCGACGTGCTGCGGCCGGCCGGGGTCCAGATGGTGCTGATGCTGGCCGACGACGCCGCCTCCCGCGGCCAGTTGCTCTCGTATCTGCGCCAGGGCCACGTCGACGGCATCGTCCTGATCTCCTCGCACGCCGGTGATCCGCTGCCCCGACTGGTCCACGAGACGCGGCTGCCCGCCGTGCTGGCGGGCCGGCCCGGACAGCCGTCGCCGCTCACCTACGTCGAGGCGGACCAGTCGGCGGGCGCGCGGCTGTCCGCCGGGCGTCTGGCGGGGCTGGGGCGGCGCAGGATCGGTACGGTCGCGGGGCCGCAGGACATGCCGGCGGGGCGGGAGCGGCTCGCCGGGTTCCGGGCGGCGATGGCCATGTACGGGATCGAGGACGTGGCGGTCGCGGAGGGCGACTTCACGCACTCGGGCGGCGCGGCGGCGATGCGGCGGCTGCTGGCCGAACACCCGGACCTGGACGGGGTGTTCATCGCCTCCGACCTGATGGCCCTGGGCGCGCTGCCGGTGCTCCTGCGGGCGGGCAGACGGGTGCCGGACGACGTGGCCGTGGTGGGCTTCGACGACAGCAACGCGGCGCTGACCTGCGATCCGGCGCTGACGACGGTGCGTCAGCCGGTCGAGGAGATGACCTCGGAGATGGCCAGGCTGCTGCTGAAGCAGATCGCCGCGCCGGGCGGCCCGCCGCCCTCGATGATCTTCACTCCGACGCTGGTGGTGCGGGAGTCCGCGTAACACTCCCCCGCCATGTCCAGCCCCCACCACGTCCAGCCCCAACGCCTCTCGCCCGTCAGGCGGTTCGCCCGTGGTCCTCCTCGTCCTCCAGCGCGGCGGCCTCCTGCGACAGCCGTACGGCCTGGAGGAGGCTCAGCCCCGGTTCGGCCTCACGCAGCGCCTTCACCGCCCGCACCGAGTCGGCGCGCCCCCGCACACCGGCCTCGGTGATCTTCCGGAGCGCCCAACTCCCCCGCAGCTCACTGTCGGTGGTCTCCTTCGCGGCGGCGAGGAGCGCGGCCGCGCGCTCCAGCCCAGGCCGTTCCTCGGGACCGGCGGTCCTCAGCGCGCTGTGCACCGCCTCGGCAACCTCGTCGGCCTCGCGCACGACGAGTACCGTGAACTCCTCTTTGTTCTGTCCGAATCGCTTCATCTTCGGATACTGTCCGTCCCGGATCGGCCGGCTCAAGAGAGTTGAGCCAGTCTTGAGGTACCTGCGCGCGCACGGGCGGCCCGGAGCCTGATCTCTCCGGGCCGCCCCGCACGGGTTACTTCTTCGGGAGCCAGGCCTCCCATACCGACTTGTTCTCCTTGACCCACTTCTCGGCGGCGTCCGGGCCGCTCATCTTGTCCTTCGCGATCGCCTTCGCGACCTCGTTCTGCTCCTCGGTCTTCCAGTTGAAGTTCTTGATGAACTCGGCGGCGTCCCCGCCGTCCTTCGCGAAGTCCGCGTTGAGGTACTTCTGGAGCGGGGTGTTGTCGTACGCGCACGCCGTCGCCGTCTCCGGGACGTTGCAGCCCTCCTCGTACGCGGGCAGCTCCACCTCGACCAGGTCGATGTCCGCGTTGAGCCACTGCGGGTCCCACCAGTAGGTGATGAAGGGCTCCTTGTCGCGGTACTTCTGCTGGATCTCCTTGATCTGGGCGGCCTCGTTGCCCGTCTCCTTGATCTTGAGATTCAGCTTGAGGTTCTTGACGATGTGCTCGTCGTACGTCGTGTACGAGGGCGCCGCGCCCAGGAACTCGCCCATGTCGCCGCTGTTCGCGGACTTGAAGTCCTTGACGAACTTGTTGAGGTTCTTCGCGTCCGTGACCTCGGGGTTCGCGTCCGCGTAGTACTTCGGGACGAACCAGCCGATGTGGCCGTCGACACCGAGGTCGCCGCCCTTGACGATGGTCTTCTTGTCCTCGACGTACAGCTTCTCCTTCTTCGGCGAGCCGCCCCAGTCCTCCAGGATCGCGTCGGCCTTGCCGTTGTTCAGCGCGTCGAAGGCGACCGGCTCGTCGAGCTGCTGGAGCTCGACCTTGACGTCCAGCTCCTTCTCCATGATCACCTTGGCGACCTCGGCGTTGGCACGCGCGCCGACCCAGGAGGGCACGGTCAGGGTGATCTCGTCGGAGGCCGACTTCTTCTCGGTGTCGGCGGCGCACGCGCTGAGCGCGAGCATGCCGAGCGCCCCGACTCCGGCTACCAGGGTGGTGCTTATCCGCTTGCTGTGGGTCACGTCGTTGTTCTTTCTGTCGCTGTTTCAGTTATGGATTCAGTTGTCGTACGGGCTACGGGCTACGGGCTACGGGCTACGGGCTACGGGCTACGGGCTACGGAGCAGTACGACCTGCGGCCGGCCGGCCGCGGCGTTCACACCAGGGCGCGTTCCTTCGCCGCCGCGCTCGGCTGCGAGATCCGGTCCAGCAGCAGCCCCAGGCACACGATCGCGACACCGGCCGTCATACCGAGGCCCAGATCGCCCTTGGCCAGGCCCTTCACCACGTCGATGCCGAGCGCGCCGCCGCCGATCATGCCGCCGATGACGACGATGGCCAGGACCAGCACCACGCCCTGATTGACGGCTAGTTGAAGGGCGGGACGTGCCAACGGCAGCTGGACCTGACGCAGTTGCTGCCCCGTACCGGCGCCGAGCGAGCGCGCCGCCTCCAGGGCCGACGGGTCGATCTGCCGGATGCCCTGGGTGGTGATGCGTACGACGGCGGGCAGCGCGTAGACGACCGCCGCGGCGACGGCCGCCGTACGGCCACCGCTGAACAGCGCGATCACCGGGATCAGATAGATGAACTGCGGCATCGTCTGCATGATGTCGAGCACCGGCCTGATCACCCGCTCGACCCGTTCGACGCGCGCCGCGAGGATGCCGATGGCGAAGCCGAGCAGCAGGGTCACCACGAGTGCGGCGAGCACCTGCGAGAGCGTGTCGAGCGAGCGGTCCCAGAGCCCCATCGCGCCGATCGCGGCCAGTGACAGCACCACCGTGACGACGGCCTTCCAGCCGGTCCGCAGCGCCAGCACACCGGCCACCAGCAGCAGCGCCCACCAGGGCGTGGCCAGCAGCGCGTCGCGCACCGGGTTGATGACGTAGTTCGCGAAGCCTTCGGACCACGTGAGGGTGCCGCCCAGCACCGGTACGCCGGAGCCGAGTTCGCGCTCGATCCAGTCGACGACGGTGTTGACCGGTTCGCTGATGGCGACGGTCCAGGCCTCCGGCCACTCCTTGCGGCCGAGCGCGGCTCCGAGCACCGCGCCGCCGCCGACGGCCGCGACGATGCCGGGCCAGAGCACCCACCACTTCGGGCGGTGCGCCGCGGCCGGGTCTTCGAGCTGTTCACCGGCCGCCGCCGTCGTACGGTCCAGCCAGATCGCCAGCAGGACGACGGCGATTCCGGCGGGCAGCGCGAGGCCGACGTCGACGGTGGACAGCGCCGTGAAGATCTCGTCGCCGAGTCCGCCCGCGCCGATCATCGAGGCGAGGACGACCATCGACAGACACATCATGATCGTCTGGTTGAGGCCGAGCAGCATCTGTTTGCGGGCGAGCGGCAGCCGCGCCGTCACCAGCCGCTGCCAGGGGCTCGCGCCCAGCGAGGCGGACGCCTCCAGTGCGGCGGCGTCCGCGCCGCGCAGCCCGAGCGCGGTGAGCCGGGCCATCGGCGGGGCGGCGTAGATGACGGTCGCGACGAAGACCGACGGGATGCCGATGTCGAAGAGCAGCACGAACGGCAGCAGGTACGAGAAGGCGGGCAGCACCTGCATGGTGTCGAAGACCGGCCGCAGCACGCGCTGGCAGCGGTCGGAGAGTCCGGCGGCGAGCCCCAGCAGCGCGCCGACGAGTGCCGCGACGGTGACGGCGACGATCATCAGGGCCAGCGTCTCCATCGCCGGTTCCCACATGCCGAGCAGCCCGATCACCGCGAAGGTGGCGAGCGCGGTGGCGGCGGTGCGCAGCGCGCGGCGGTGCGGGCGGGCGCCGCCCGCGTACCAGGCGATGAGTACGGCTGCCACCGTCACACCGATGAAGCCGAGGCTCTCCAGGAGGCTGAACACCCCGTCGACCGAGCTTTCGGCGGCGTTGCTGATGTGCAGCAGGAAGTAGAGGAAGAGGGGGTGGGTGGTGCGGTTGTCGACGAGCCACCGGTTGAGGTCGTCCAGCGGCGAGCGTATGTCGACGGTCAGATCGGCCGGCCAGGCTCCGCTGCCGGTGACGGCGGCGCTGACGATCGCGACGAGGACGGCGGCGATGAGCAGCATCGCCCGCGGGTTGCCGGCGAGGCGGGCCCACGGGCCGGGGGCGGCGCCGTCGGACGCGGCGGCCTTTGCCGTACGTACGTCGTCCGCGTCGCTCGCGCCACCCGCGTCCCGCCGGGTCTTGTCGGTCCTGTCGGTCTTCTCGAACAGCGGATTGGGAGCGGCGCTCATACCGCCGCCACCTCCTTGGGTTCCGCTTCGTCGTCGTCCAGTCCGGCGACGACGGCCAGCAGTTCCTCGTAGCCGACGACGCCGAGCGTCCGGCCGTTGTCCACGACCCGGCAGTACTCGCCGCTGCGGGCGACGGCCTCGATCGCGTCCGAGACCAGCGTGTCGGGCTTCAGGGCGACGCCCGACGCGCCCTCGCCGTCCCGCGCGGGGCGCATGGCGCGGCGTACGGAGATGACCTGCTCACGCGGGACGTCGCGGACGAAGTCGCGTACGTACTCGTCGGCCGGGTTGGCGACGATCTCCTCCGGGGTGCCGAGCTGCACGATCCCGCCGTCGCGCATCAGCGCGATGCGGTCGCCGAGGCGCAGCGCCTCGTTCAGGTCGTGGGTGATGAAGACCATGGTGCGGCCCTCCTCACGGTGCAGGCGGATGACCTCTTCCTGCATGTCGCGGCGGATCAGCGGGTCGAGTGCGCTGAACGGCTCGTCGAACAGCAGGACTTGGGGGTCGACGGCGAGCGCGCGGGCGAGGCCGACGCGCTGCTGCTGGCCGCCGGAGAGCTGGCCGGGGCGCCGGTCCTCAAGGCCGGCGAGGCCGACCTTGGCGACGATGGCGGCGGCCTTGGCGCGCCGTTCGGTGCGGCTCACGCCCTGGATCTCCAGGCCGTAGGCGACGTTGTCGAGTACGGAGCGGTGCGGCAGCAGACCGAAGTGCTGGAAGACCATCGCGGCGCGGTGCCTGCGCAGTTCGCGCAGCCGGTTCTTGTCCATGGCGATGACATCCTCGCCGTCCATGGTCAGTTGACCACTGGTCGGCTCGATGAGCCGGGTCAGACAGCGTACGAGGGTCGACTTGCCCGAGCCGGAGAGGCCCATCACGACGAAGACCTCGCCCTTGTGGACGTCGAAGGAGACGTCGCGGACGGCGGCCGTGCAGCCGGTGCGCGCTCTCAACTCGTCGGCGGACAGGGCCGCGTACTCCTTGTTACCCGGTATTCGATCGGCCTTGGGTCCGAAGACCTTCCACAGATCGCGTACGGAGAAGACCGGTTCGGTGGCGGTCATCACGCATCACCTCCCGGTGCGGTTGTGTCAGCGGCTGGTCCCGCTGCGTCGTCGTGCGATTCGGCAGATACGGCTGATACGGCCGACCGGGCCGATGCGGCGAGCAGTTCGGCGCACTTCTCGCCGACCATCAGGACCCCGATCATCGGATTCACGGCCGGCATGGTGGGAAAGACGGACGCGTCAGCGATTCGGATCCCGGAAAGCCCACGGATCGTCAGATCCGGTCCCACGACGGCCTGTTCGTCGTCGGTGGCGCCCATCCGGCAGGTACCGGCGGGGTGGTAGACCGTGTGGGCGCACTTGCGCGCGTACTCGCTCAGCTCCTCGTCGGAGGTGACGTCGGGACCCGGACAGACCTCACGCGTCAGCCAGTTGGCGAGCGGTTCCGCGGCGGCGACCTGCCGGGCGATCCGGATGCCGTCCACGAGGGTGCGGCCGTCGTAGTCGTCCTCGTCGGTGAAGTAGCGGAAGTCCAGGGCCGGTTTGACCTCGGGATCGGCGCTGGTGAGGAAGAGCCGGCCGCGGCTGCGCGGCTTGGGGATGTTCGGCGTCATCGAGACGCCGTGCGCGGGACGTTCGTACCCCAGGCGCTCGGGATTGTCCGTGAACGGGATCTGGTAGAAGTGGAACATCAGGTCCGGGCCGTCGCCGTCCGGGTCGCGCCGGACGAAGAGGCCCGCGTCGGAGTCCATCGCCGAGTTCTCGGGGATCGGCCCGTCGGTCTCCCAGACGATGACCGACTCGGGGTGGTCGAGCAGGTTCTCGCCGACGCCCGGCAGATCGTGCGTGACGGGGATGCCGAGTGCTTCCAGGTCGGCGCGCGGCCCGATGCCGGAGTGCAGGAGCAGCCGTGGGGTGTCGACGGCGCCGGCGCAGACGAGGACTTCACGCCGGGCGCGTACGTACGACTGCGTACCGTCGGCGGCCCGTACGCGTACGCCGGTCGCGCGGGTGCCGTCGAACTCCAGCCGGTACGCCCAGGTCTCCAGCAGCAGACGGAGGTTGGACCGGTCCAGGAACGGGTGCAGATACGCCACCGACGCGGACGACCGCTTGTTGTTCTCCGGGTGGTAGGCGAGGTCGAAGAAGCCGGCGCCCTCGTGGAAGGGCTTCTTGTTGAAGCCCTCCACGCGCGGGACGCCGAGCGCCGCCTGCGCGGAGTCGACGAAGTCGCGGGCGATGGGGTTACGGTCCCGCTCGTCCACCGGCACGATGTTGTTGCGCAGCCGCCCGAAGTACGGCTCCATGGACGCCGCGTCCCAGCCGTCGGCCCCGGCCTCGGCCCACTCGTCCCAGTCGGACGGCAGTGGCCGGAAGGCGATCAGGGTGTTGTGCGAGGAGCAGCCGCCGAGCACCCGGGCCCGGCTGTGCCGGATGTGGGAGTTGCCGCGCGGCTGCTCGGTCGTCGGGTAGTCGTAGTCCAGCTCGCCGCCGAGCAGCCCCATCCAGCGGCGGAGCGTCAGCACGTCGGACCGGTCGATGTCGGACGGCCCTCCCTCGATGACGGCGACGGTGACGTCGGGGTCCTCGGTGAGGCGGGAGGCGATCACCGATCCCGCGGTGCCGCCTCCGACGACGACGTAGTCGTATGCGGCGTCGTGTTCGGCGTCGTATTCGGCCATGGGGGTCGTCTACTCCACTTCCTAGGGTGCTTCAAGGTTCTTGCGCGTAATGAGCCGTATGTGAGCCGTAATGAGGCTGAGGCGTAATGACACTCGGCCGTGCGGCGGTCGGTCGGCCCTTCCGGCGATCGGCCCGTCCGGCGATCGGTCAGCAGGCGGCCGGCCCTTCCGGCGGCCGGCCAGCAGGCGGTTGGCCCGTCCGGCGGCCGGTCAGCCGGCGAACCAGCGCACCGGCCGTGGCGCGAGGTTCTGGTAGATGTGCTTGGCCTCGCGGTACTCGGCGAGCCCGGCGGGACCCAGCTCGCGCCCGATGCCGGACTTGCCGAAGCCACCCCACTCGGCCTGGGGCAGATAGGGGTGGAAGTCGTTGATCCAGACGGTGCCGTGCCGCAGCCGCCCGGCGACGCGCCGGGCGCGCCCGGGATCCGCCGTCCAGACCCCGCCGGCCAGGCCGTACTCGGTGTCGTTGGCGAGCGCGACGGCCTCGTCCTCCGTACGGAAGGTCTCGACGGTCAGTACGGGACCGAAGACCTCCTCGCGGACGACCCGCATCTCGCGGTGGCACTGGTCGAGGACGGTCGGCTCGTAGAAGTACCCTGCGGCAGGACGGAGTTCACCCGGCTCGGGGCGCTTGCCGCCGGCCCGCAGCACGGCGCCCTCGGCCAGGGCGGTCGCGACGTACTCCTCGGTCTTCGCCAACTGCCCGGCGGATACCAGCGGTCCGCACTCGACGCCGTCGCCGGTGCCCCGGCCGAGCCGGATCTTCGCGGCGCGGCGGGCGAGTTCGGCGACGAAGCGCTCGCGCAGCGGCTCCTCGACGATGAGGCGCGAACCGGCGGAGCAGACCTGGCCGCTGTGGATGAACGCGGCGTTCAGGGCCTGGTCGACGGCGGTGTCGAAACCTTCGTCGGTGGCGCAGGAGTCGGCGAAGACGACGTTCGGGTTCTTCCCGCCCAGCTCCAGCGCGACCTTCTTCACGCCGGGCGCCGCCGCCCGCATCACCTTCGTACCGCTGGCCAGTCCGCCGGTGAAGGACACCAGGTCCACCTCGGGGTGCTCGGCCATCCGGGCGCCGACGGGGTCACCGGCGCCGGTCACGAGATTGGCGACACCCGGCGGCAGACCGGCCTCGGTGAGCAGGTCGATGAGCGCGACGGTGCTGAGCGGGGTGATCTCACTCGGCTTGACGACGAAGGTGTTGCCCGCGGCGAGAGCCGGGGCGATCTTCCAACTCGCCTGGAGGAGCGGGTAGTTCCAGGGGGTGATGAGGGCGCAGACACCGACGGGTTCGTGCACGACGACGCTGTGGACGTCCGGGGACCCGGCGTCCACGACCCGGCCGCCGCCCTCGTTCGTCACGAGATCGGCGAAGTAGGCGAAGGCGTCGGCGACACAGTCGACGTCGACCCGCCCTTCCTCGACTGTCTTGCCCGCGTCCCGGCTCTCCAGCGCCCCGAGCGCTTCCCGGTCCCGGCGCAGCAGGGCGGCGACCCGCCGCAGCAGCGCGGAGCGCTCGGCGACGGGCGTACGTGGCCAGACCCCCGCGCCCCCGTCGAAGGCCCTGCGCGCGGCGTCGACTGCGGCATCGACATCCTCGGCCCCGCCTTCGGACACCACCGCGAACGGCATGGCGTCGGCGGGGTCGATGATCTCCCGTGTGGCACCGGAGACAGCTTTGCGCCACTCTCCGTCCACAAAAATAGTCTGTTGTGCCGACACTTCGCCTTTGGCCTTCCGTTCCCGATATACACCACCACCAGCAACAACTGGCGATCTGGGCCCCTGCCCAGGGACGGGGGAAGCATGCGCGTTCGATGGCCGAAAGTGTTCAGGGTCACTCGTGACAGACCTGGCCGCGCACGGCGGCGGACAGCGCGAGGACCCCTCACCAGGGGGAACGAGGGGCCCTCGGTCGGCACGGCGGCTCGGGCCGCCACGGTGCCCGCGGTCAGACGACCGATTTGGTGCCGTCGACCGCGGCGGAGCGCCCGAAGATGCTGACCGCCTGGTAGTACGTCCACGCCGTGCCGTCGCAGGAGGTCTTCGTCGCGCCCGAGTACCCGGCGCAGACCCGCTTCAGGTCGGAGTAGAACGCGTTGTCCAGCCGCGCCTTGTTGGCGTCGAAGGAACCGGCCGCCTTGTAGTTGCGGTAGCCGAAGTCGTGGCGCGCACAGGACGTCTGGAACGGGAACCCGAAGGGGTTGTCCGGCGACGACGAGCAGTAGTCCGTGGACCAGTCGAAGCCGTACGCGGACCAGGAGCCCTGGTTGCCGCGTGCGGAGACCCACGCGTTGTAGCTGGCGGCGCTGGTCTGCGTCCAACCGCTCAGCACCTGCGGCTTGTCGGCCGGCGCGGCGGCGGCCGGGCTCGCCGACATCAGGGTGGCGGGGAGAACGAGAGCGAGGGCGGCGAGCGGCATGGCCAGGCGTCGGCGCATTTCGAAACCTCCGGTGGGGAGACGGGTGTTGACACTCCGCGTCCGGTTGACACGGAGTTTCCCTCAGAGCGAGCGGCGCGGTCGCCGCACGGGTCTACGCGCGATGACCGACGCGGGAATGGTCCCCCGGAAAGGGCGCGATGTAACCATGTCCATGACGAAACAACGGGGAAACTGGGGGTCAACTCGCCGACATTGGACGCAACTTGGTGTTCGACGGGCACCGCCCACCGTTCACCGGGTCCCGCCCAGTGGCCGGTTTCGTCCTCGATTCGCCGGACGGGGCTGCGCGTTCAGTCCTCAATCGCCTGACGGGCTTGAGGTGCCGGCGATCGAGGACTAGCGACGCCTCGTCAGGACATGTCCGGCCCCGACTGCCCCGGCTGCCCCGGCACCGGAGGGTTCGCGGCCCTCTCCGCCTTCCGCGCCGCTCTCCTCGCAGCCTTCCGCGCCCCCTCCTTGTCCATCAGCCGCTTCATCTCCCGCATCTCCTCGTTCAGTTCGACGGGCACGTCCTCGTCGCCCTCGTCCAGCAGGCCCTGCTCGCGCAGTTGCTTCGTATGCGCCTCGATCGGCGGATCCGGGTCGAAGTCGGAAGGCCGCGGCCCCTCAGGCCCGTCGGGCCCGATCCGTACCAACTGCTCCACCCGCGCCACCCGGTACCGCCGCCCGCCCACCGCGATCCCCGCGCCACGCTTCTCGTCCAGCCGGTCCGCCGCCCGCGCGTACTCCTCCTGCTCCGCCTCGCTCAGCTTCTGCTGAATCGGCGCCATGACGCGGAAGTCCACCGCCAGCCTGTCCCGCGCGGCCTGCGGACTCGACGCCGCACCGGAGTGCGGCTTCCACTGCCCGTCCTTGCCGCACTCGGCGATCGCGAACTCCGCGGGCAGCAGCACCCCGCCCGGATGCGTCTCGACGGCCCGCAGCGAATCCCCGCGCATTTCGGGCGGCGCGGCCCCGGCCTTCAGCACGAACTGCATCAGGTCGAACTTGAGCAGGCCCTCCGCCATCCCCGTACCGGTGTACGGATCGATGACGAACCCCTTGACCCGGCCGGGCAGCCGGTTCGCCTCCCCTACCTCGCCCGGGTCCGGGTCGGACGGCCTCGGCGGCTCGGGCCCGTCCGGACCCAGCCGGATGAACTGCTCCACCCGCACCACGCGATACCGCGTCCCGAGCACCTTCAGCTCGTCCACCGCGACCCAGTCGAGCTTCTCGTACGCCGCGCGGTACTTCTTGCGGTCCCCCGCGCGCCCGGCGTCCGCCGCCTCCTTGGCCAGCCGGCGGAAGTGCGAGGCGAGGGAGTCGCGGACAGACTGCGGGGTGTCCCCGGCGGCGGCCAGGATCTCCCAGCCGCCCTGCTCCGACTCCCGCGCGGCGACGAAGGCCGGCAGCCCCATGCCCACGATCGTGGGGTACCGCTCCCGCGCCCGCCACGCCTCCTCGTCGGCGAATGCCGCGATCGGACCCTCCTGCACCGTCATGCGGATGGTCCGGTACGCCGGCAGCCCCTCTCCGTATCCGTTCATGCACTCAGTGTGCGCGAAGGAGCCGCCGCCGGTGGCGCCGAACGGAAAATCAACACCCGTCGGTTGTAAGGCGGTTGTAAGGCGGTTGGACGGCGCGCAAAGCGGCGTGTATGGCGGGAGTACGGCGCGGGGTACGGCGGTCGGCGCCCGGTCCCGGGCACGACAGAGCTCCCGGCGGCCGGGTGCGCGGCTGCCGGGAGCTCTGTCGTACTACGTACGCGTCCGAGGACGCCTACCGGTCACCGCTCAGAGGAGGCCCAGCTCACGGACCGCGTCGCGCTCCTCGGTCAGCTCCTTCACCGAGGCGTCGATGCGCGCACGGGAGAAGTCGTTGATGTCCAGGCCCTGGACGATCTCGTACACGCCGTTCTTCGTGGTCACGGGGAAGGACGAGATGATGCCCTCCGGGACGCCGTACGAGCCGTCCGACGGGATGCCCATGGAGGTCCAGTCGCCCTCGGGGGTGCCGGTGACCCACGTGTGGACGTGGTCGATGGCGGCGTTGGCGGCCGAGGCCGCCGAGGACGCGCCGCGCGCCTCGATGATCGCCGCGCCGCGCTTGGCGACGGTCGGGATGAAGGTGTCGGCGAGCCACTGCTCGTCGTTGACCGTCTCGGCGGCGTTCTTGCCCGCGATCTCCGCGTGGAAGATGTCCGGGTACTGGGTCGCCGAGTGGTTGCCCCAGATCGTCAGCCGCTTGATGTCCGTGACCTGCGCGCCGGTCTTCGCGGCGAGCTGCGAGATGGCGCGGTTGTGGTCGAGGCGGGTCATCGCGGTGAAACGCTCGGCCGGTACGTCGGGGGCCGCCGCCTGCGCGATGAGGGCGTTGGTGTTGGCCGGGTTGCCGACGACGAGCACCTTGATGTCGTCCGCGGCGTTGTCGTTGATGGCCTTGCCCTGCGGCTTGAAGATGCCGCCGTTGGCGGAGAGCAGATCGCCACGCTCCATGCCCTTGGTACGGGGGCGGGCGCCGACGAGCAGCGCGACGTTGGCGCCGGAGAACGCGGCGTTCGCGTCGTCGGTGATCTCGATGCCGCGGAGCAGCGGGAAGGCGCAGTCGTCGAGCTCCATGGCGGTGCCCTCGGCGGCCTTCAGGCCCTGCGGGATCTCCAGGAGGCGCAGGCTGACCGGCACATCCGCGCCGAGCAGTTGACCGGACGCGATGCGGAAGAGCAGCGCGTAGCCGATCTGGCCGGCTGCGCCGGTGACGGTGACATTCACGGGAGTGCGAGTCATGGCGGTCTCCGTTGGACAGCGGTGGAACGGCGGGCGGCAGGGGCGGCCCTGCCCCTGGTGCGGGCCATCTCTCCGACGACGGGTCAATCGTGTCCTGGCGTGAAGAGACAACCGCCGATCAGGCTATCCGACGGGGCGGGAGCGGGACGCGACGGGGCGCGGGCGGTGCCGCCACCGCCCTCCCCGACCGTCACCCGCGCGGTCGGCAGCCGCTTCCACCGCCCCGACGCGGCGCGCGGGCCCGCGGTGCCGCCGGACGCCGCGACCCGCGCGGCGCTCCGGCGGCGGCGCTCCGGCGGCGGCGCTCACTCGCCCGCCGGTGTGCAGCCCTCCACGCCCGTCGTGAGCGTCGCGCACGCCTTCGCCTCGTCGGCGGTGGCCACCGCGACCATCGGCGTGTAGGCGTCCTTGTCACCGTTGACCGTGCCGGTCTGGGGTTTACCCTCGCCCCGGTCGGCCGCTATCTCGACCGTGTCACCGGGTGCCGCCTCGGTGACACGGGCCCAGGCCGCCCCGCACGTCTCGCTGTAGCGGACCTCGACAACCGCCGTGCCGACCGTCACGGTTGTCGAGGTCTCGGCGAACTCGCCGCCGCAGCCCATGAGTTCGGGATCCTCGCCCGTACAGTCGCCGCCGGCGCACTTCACTCCTGCGGGCAGTTCGGGTGCGCTGGTGGTCGGCTTCGCCGATGGGGACTCGGCGACCGACTTCTTGCCGTCGCCGCCACCACCGAGGTCGGTCAGCAGTACGGCCGCGGCTATCACCAGCAGCGCGCCGACGAGGGCCGCCACGAATATCGCGGTCCGGCGTCGACCGCTCCCGCCGCGTCCGCCGCTCCCGCCGCGTCCGCCGCTTCCGCTTCCCTGGTCGGGGGAGCCGGACGGGGCCGACGACGGGACGCCGGTCGGGGGCCGGTTCGCGCCGGCGTACTCGGGGCCGAGCCAGCCGCCGGAGCCGCCGGAGCCGCCGGAGCCGGCCGGCGCGTCGGGTCCACCCGGAGCGTGCGGTCCCGCGCCGGCGCCCGCTGCCGGACCCGGCCCCGTACCCGCGCCGGAGTGCGGTCCCGTACGCGCGCCCGGTACACCGCCCGGACCCGCACCTGGACCGGGCGGTGTCGCCGTACGTCCGCCGGGGCGGCTTGCGCCCGCCCGGCCGGGGCCGACGTCGCCGCCGAACTCACCGAGCGCGTCCCGCGCCTGGGAGATCCGGATCGCTTCCATCGTCATGTCGTGACGCATCTCGGAACGGCTCCACGCCCGTTCCGACAGCTCCCACATCGTCGTGAGATGCAGCGGATTCGTACCGGTCACCTCGGCGAGCGCCACGATCGCGCCCTTGGGCGCGAGCAGCCGGCCGTTGAGATACCGCTCCCACGACGTCTTGCTGTAACCGGTGCGGTCCGCCACCGCCGCGATGCTCAGGCCGCTCTTGTCCACCAGCCTGCGCAGCTGCGTCGCGAACTCCCTGACCTGCGGGTCGAGCTCCTCCGGCAGTGCCTTCCAACGAGGCATTACTTCCCCCCTTGTCCCCCCCGGACGTTCCTGAATGTGCTCCGCCGTGCCCGCGCCCCCACGCCGGCCGACGACTACCCGAAGGGATGCGCGGATCCGGGGTGTCAGTTCCAGAAATGGGAGTGCACCGGAGCATTCGCGACAGTCCCCCGCGCCCCCTCGCGCGCCGTCCACGACTCCGCTTCCCAGTCTCGCATCCGTTGCGCGGCGATCACACCATGGCGGAATGGTCACTTCCATGCCACAGGCATCTGCCGGCCCTTGATCCCGTTTGGCGCGTCCATGACTCTGGCCACATGCCGACGGCGCCCGTCCTGACTCGGGGGAGGGGATGGGCGCCGTCTTCTGTGTCTGCCGCGTCCGCTTCCGCGTCTGCGGCGTCCGCCGCTGTCTCCGCGCGGGCTACGGAACCGTGGAGTGGACCACGTCCTCCAGGAACGGGATCTCCAGCCACGGCTTCGGCTGCGTCATCAGCGACAGCAGCACGATCGCGATGCCGAACAGGCCGTACGTCACCATGTCGGTGAAGCGCGACCGTACGGCGAGCATGCCGACCGACGGCAGGATCCGCCGCAGGATCGCCCCGGTGATCAACGCCACACCGACCAGGATCGTGCCGATGCGGAACGACTGGTCGAACGGCGCGAGCCCGACGATCAGCAGCCCGAGCCCGATCGCGCCCAGCACGGTGAGCAGCGGCCACTGACGAGCGGGGGCGGGGGCGTCGCCGGGGGCGGCACGGCCGCCGCCCTCGGGGCGCGCGGTGTCCCGCGTGACGGTCGGAAAGCGCCGCGAGGTGCTGGGGTCCGCAGCGGCCTCGCCCTCTCCGTCCGCCCCGTCCCCATGTTGGGCACCCTCCACGGACACGCCGGCCGGATCGGCCGGATCGGCCGGGGCGCCCTCGGCTCCGCCGGGCTCGGCACCCGCACTCGTACCAGCACCCATGGGTGCCCCTTTCACGTTCCGCTCCCGCTTCCGCTTCCGGCGCGCTCCGCCGCCTCGACGACGTTGACCAGCAACTGCGCGCGGGTCATCGGGCCCACTCCGCCGGGGTTCGGGGAGATCCACCCTGCCACCTCGGCGACGCCCGGATGGACGTCGCCCGCGATCTTGCCGTTCTCGTCGCGGCTGACGCCGACGTCGAGGACGGCCGCGCCCGGCTTGACGTCCTCCGCCTTGATGATGTGACGCACCCCGGCCGCCGACACGATGATGTCGGCCTGCCGCAGATGCGTGGAGAGATCACGGGTGCCGGTGTGGCACTGCGTCACGGTCGCGTTCTCGGACTTACGGGTGAGCAGCAGCGGAATCGAGCGGCCCACGGTGATACCGCGCCCGACGACCACGACATGCGCGCCCTTGATCTCGACACCGTGCGCGCGCAGCAGCTGGATGATGCCGTACGGGGTGCACGGCAGCGGCCCCGTCTCGTTCAGCACCAGCCGGCCGAGGCTCATCGGGTGCAGCCCGTCGGCGTCCTTCTCGGGGTCCATCAGCTCCAGGACACGGTTGGTGTCGATGCCCTTGGGGAGCGGGAGTTGGACGATGTAGCCCGTGCAGTCGGGGTTCGCGTTGAGTTCGCGTACGACTGCCTCGATCTCCTCCTGGGAGGCGGTGTCGGGCAGCTCACACTGGATCGAGGCGATACCGACCTCGGCACAGTCGCGGTGCTTGCCGTTGACGTACCAACGGCTGCCCGGGTCGTCCCCGACGAGCAGGGTCCCGAGACCGGGGGTGATGCCTCGCGTCCTGAGGGCCGCCACGCGGCCGGTCAGGTCGGACTTGATCGCGGCTGCGGTGGCCTTGCCATCGAGAATTTGGGCGGTCATGCGTCCATCTTCGCGGATGACCCCGCCGCTGTTCCAATCCAAGGTCACGTACGACATCGGCGCGGAGCCCTGCGCGACGTCGGGGGCCAAGATCAACGACGCGCTCCCAGGTTGCACTTGCACAACACCTCGGAAATCCGACTGGACAAAAAGTCCGTTCGAACCGCACGATGAGCGGCGCAGCAAGCGGTCGGTGTTGGGGGGCAAACCGCTCGGTTTTGTGACGTACCTCCCTCGGATCCGCGATGTCCCCGCGTCACCAACGGAGGAATCCCGCCATGAGCTTTGGCGACCCGAACAACCCCTACGGACAGCAGGGCCAGCAGCCCCAGGGCCAGCCGGGCTACGGCTACCCGCAGCAGGGCCAGCCCCAGCAGCCGCCGCCGGCCAACTACGGCTACCCGCAGGCTCCCCCGGTCCAGCCCGGGTACGGCTACCCCAGTGGTCCGACGGGTGTCCCGCAGTCCATGCCGGGACTGATGACGGCGGCCCGCGTCCTCATGTACATCATGGCCGGGTTCCAGATCATCGGCGGCATCATCTTCGCCATCGCCCTCGCCGCCGTCTCGGACGTGGCCGACTCCGACTCCGGTGACGCCCTCGCCGGTATCGGGTTCATCGGGGTCGTCCTGCTGCTGGTCATCGCCGGTGTGACCATCTTCCTCGCGGTGAAGTTCTCCAGCGGCGGCACGGCGATCCGTGTCTGCACGATCGTCTACGCGTCACTGATCATTCTGGGCTCGCTCGCCAACTTCACGTCCGGTCAGGCGACCGGCGCGGTCGGCGGCATCATCAGCCTCGCCATCGGCGGAATCATCCTCGCCTCGATGGTGAACGCGCAGGCGTCGGCATGGTTCAACCGCCCGCGTTACTGACCCGCACCGCGCTCGCGCCACGCGCGAGTGACCGCGCTCATGCCAGAAGGCCGTAACTCCCTTCGTGTCGACGGGGTTTACGGCCTTCTGGCGTTTGTCGGCGACACGCGGTGGCGGATGGTCGCCAAGGCCATGACGCTGACCCCCGGGGCTTTCTATCCTGAAAGGGAATCCATCGGGGGAAGGATCACTATGAGCATCACATACGGCAGCGGCGGCCACGGCGCTACCGGAAACGGCAACCGCAACGGCAACCGCAACGGCAACGGCAACGGCAACGGCAACGGCAACGGCGCGATGTACAGCGTCATCGTCGTGCCGGACGACGCCTCGGGTCCGGACGAGCAGATGAGACTCGCTCCCGGCGAGACACTGGGGTTCGGCCGCGGCACCCTCGCGGACTCCCCCGGCCGCCCGGCCGAGTTCCTGACCATCCTTCATCCCGGCGTGTCCCGCACGGCGGGCGAGATCACCGCCGCCGGCTCCTACTGGACGCTGAGCAATCTCAGCCGTACGTCCACGTATGTCGTGGAGAATCCGGAAGGCGCCGGGGAGCACATCAAGATCGCGCCGGGCCGGATAGAGGCGCCCATCCCGTTCGAGTTCTCCAGAATCGTCCTGCCCGCCGCCGACGCCCTGTTGAGCTTCGACATCTGGGCGCCGCGCCACGACTACGCCGACGAGCCCACCGGTCACCACGGCGGCGAGCCGACCACGCACGCGTTCCCGCTCGACCGCACCAAGCGCTACTTCCTCGTGCTCGCCGCGCTCTGCGAGGCGCGGCTGCGCGGCGCGCCGCACGCCCCGCCGCCCACGGCCGGCCAGGTCGTTGACCGGCTGCGCCCTGTCTGGCCGACGGCGAGCCGCACGGCCGTTCAGTGGAACATCGACTACCTGGCGGTCAAGTTCCGGCTGAAGCAGCCCCCGGAGTCGGCGGCCTGCGGTCCCCGGCTGAACGGCAAGAAGGAGTCGCTGGTCTCGCTCGCGCTCCGGTTCGATCTCGTACGGGAGGCGGAGCTGACCGTGCTGGAGGTGGGGGCGGCGGCGCGGACCGCCGCCGGGGCGAGACCGTCGGCGGTGGCGACATGAGGCGGGAGCCGTTGGCCGTCCGCGTCCCGTACGGCTTCCGTGTCGGCGCCTGGGAGGTGCGTGAACCGATCGGGTCGGGAGCCTTCGGCAGTGTGTACGCGGCCAGCCGCACGACGGACACCACGGACACCACCGACTCCACGAACACGACGGACGACACCCTCCCCGCCCACGCGGCGCTCAAGTTCCTGCCCACCGGCACCCGCACACCGCGCCAGTTACGCCACCTCCAGGACCTCACCCACCGCGAGCTGGAGACGTACCGCAAGCTGAAGCGCCCACGGCTGATCCGGATGTACGAGGCGCTGACGGTCTCGGCCCCCGGATCGTCCGAATCAGCCGAACTCGACGGCGCCACCGTGCTCGTCCTGGAGCGGGCCGAGGGCTCCCTCGACACCCTGCTCGCCCGCAGCCCGCGCCTCGCCGCCGGACCCACGCTCCTCACCCAGATCTGCGAGGGACTGCACCAGCTCCACCACGCGGGATGGGTCCACGGCGACATCAAACCGGGCAACGTCCTGCTGATGGCCGACGGCACCGTCCGCCTCGGCGACTTCAATCTCGCGGCGGAGCTGGAGGGCACGCACGCCTACTCCCCCCTCTTCGCCACCTCCGACTACACACCGCCCGAGCTGCTGTGGTCGGAGATCAGCGAGCGCGGCAGGCAGACCCGCCCCAGCACGGACATCTGGGCATTCGGCGTCCTCGCCCATCTCGTCCTGACGGGCACCATGCCGCTGCCGGGTGCCACCCGTGCCGCGCGTCAGGAGACACTGCTGCGCTATGCGCGCGGCGATGAGGAGTTACGGCTCTCGCCCGAACTGACCGGCCCCTGGCGGGAGATCGTCACGGACTGTCTGGCGCGCACCCACGAAGGGCGCGCGGCGCACGACGCGGCCTCCCTGCTCCGCCGGGCGGAGCGGGCCACGGGCACCTCCCGCGCACCACGGCTGCCCCGGCTGCGCCCGCGACGCCCCGGACGCCGTCGCAACATCGCGGCGGCGGGCACGATCGGGGCGGCCGTGCTCGCCGCGACGGCCTATCTGGCGACGGCGCGCGAGACGCCCGACAGCCAGGGGTACGAGCGCTGCCCGGCCGGCTCTGTCTGCTTCTTCAACGAGCGCAACGGCAAGGGCGAGCTGTGCAGTTGGAAGGGGGACGACAAGAACTGGCTGACCGGCCGGGAGACTTGCGCGTGGACCCGTGACAGCCCGGTCAGGTCGATCTTCAACAACGACCAGGAGTCGAAGAGGCGGGACGCCGTCGCGTACTACCGGGGCGCCGACTGGGTCCCCACGGGGTTCGACCGCACCCGGCCGACCCGGCGGACAGGGTGTACGTCGGTCAACGCGCAGGGCAATCTGAAGGGCACCTACGCCCCGCTCTCCCACCGCTGGGTCGAGCACTGCTGAGCCACTGAGCAGCTGAGCTGCCGTGCTGCCGTGCTGCTGAGCCGTTGAGCCTCGGTGGCCCACCCTGCTACATCTGAGGTACCTCCTCCGAGCCTCCCGCGGAACGATGAAGTCGTGCCGCCAAGGGGCGGCGCGACGGGGAAGCACCACCGGACCGGTGGTGCGGGAGGAGCAACCATGCGCAAGATCCGTACAGCGGTGGCGGGACTCACGATCGGCGCCGCGCTCGCCTTCACCGGCATGGCCGGGACGGCACAGGCCGGACCCGCGGCCGACCAGGGGGTCCGGGCCACATTCGAGGGCCGCAGCATCAATCTGGCCGCCGGGTGGCAGGGCGCACAGGCGTGCGCGGTGTTCGCTGCGGACGACGTCCGCTGCTACGACACGACGGAAGCCGCCGACCGGGCGACCGGCTACAACCGCGCCACCGACCCGTTGGCGGCGCGTGCCGACGAGCGCGGCGCGCGGGCACTCCCGGCGTGCGCGAACGACTGGGTGTGCCTGTACCAGTTCACGGAAGGTGGGGGCAAGCGCCTGATCTTCAGCGATGAGTACTGGCACAACCTGGACAACTACGGCTTCGACAACAGGACCTCGTCCTGGCGCAACAACCAGTCCCGTGACAGCGCCTCGCTGGCCCGGTACACCGATGGCACGGGGACCCAGGTGTCTCTGTCGGGCAAGTCCTACGCCTCGTCCCTCGGCACCTTCGACAACAAGGCGAGCGCCGTCCACGGCTGACGGACGGCGGCACGTACGGTGGCCGCCCCCGGCGCGACGGGGGCGACGGGGGGCGGCCACCTCAGCACGGAAAACGCCCGCACGACAACGCCGCACGACACATCACGCGACCTCAGTGGAAGAAGTGCCGTGTCCCGGTGAAGTACATCGTCGCGCCCGCCTTCTCGGCCGCCTCGATCGTCAGCTCGTCACGTACCGAACCACCCGGCTGCACCACGGCCTTGACACCCGCGGCCAGCAGGATCTCCAGGCCGTCGGGGAACGGGAAGAACGCGTCCGAGGCCGCGTACGCCCCACGGGCCCGCTCCTCTCCCGCGCGTTCCACGGCGAGCTTCGCCGAGTCCACTCGGTTCACCTGCCCCATGCCGACGCCGACGCTCGCACCGTTCTTGGCGAGCAGGATCGCGTTGGACTTGACCGCGCGGGACGCCTTCCACGCGAAGGCCAGTTCGCGCAGCTCGGCGTCCGACAGGGCGTCGCCGGTCGCGAGCGTCCAGGTCGACGGGTCGTCGCCGGCGGCCTGGAGGCGGTCGGCGACCTGGAGCAGCGCGCCGCCGTCGATGGGCTTCACCTCGACGGGGGCCGAGGGGCCGCCCTCGCAGCGCAGCACCCGGATGTTCTTCTTGCGGGACAGCACCTCGACGGCGCCGTCCTCGTAGCCGGGCGCGACGATGACCTCGGTGAAGATCTCGGCCACCTGCTCGGCCATCGCGACGGAGACCGGCCGGTTGACGGCGATCACCCCGCCGAACGCCGACAGCGGGTCGCACGCGTGGGCCTTGCGGTGCGCCTCGGCGACGTCGCCGGCGATCGCGATGCCGCACGGGTTGGCGTGCTTGATGATCGCCACGCAGGGCTCGGTGTGGTCGTACGCGGCACGGCGCGCGGCGTCGGTGTCCGTGTAGTTGTTGTAGCTCATCTCCTTGCCGTGCAGCTGCTCCGCCTCGGCGAGACCCCCGCCACCGGCGCCGCCGACGTAGAGCGCGGCGGGCTGGTGCGGGTTCTCGCCGTAGCGCAGGACGTTCTTGCGCTCGTACGTCGCGCCCATGAAGTCTGGGAGCCCGGAGTCATCGGCGGCGGCGTAGTCGGCCGCGAACCAGGAGGCCACGGCCACGTCGTACGCGGCGGTGTGCTGGAACGCCTCGGCGGCGAGCCGCTTGCGCGTCGTCAGGTCGAACCCGCCGTCCTGTACGGCCGCGAGGACGTCCCCGTACCGCGCGGGGCTGGTCACGATGGCGACGGACGGGTGGTTCTTGGCGGCGGCGCGGACCATGGACGGGCCGCCGATGTCGATCTGCTCGACGCACTCGTCGGGAGTGGCCCCGGACTCGACGGTCTCGCGGAAGGGATAGAGATTCGAGACGACCAACTCGAAGGGCTCGATGTCCAGTTCGGCGAGCTGCTCGCGGTGCGCGGCCAGCCGCTGGTCGGCGAGGATGCCGGCGTGGACGCGCGGGTGCAGCGTCTTGACGCGGCCGTCGAGGGTCTCCGGGAAGCCGGTCAGCTCCTCGACCTTGGTGACGGGTACACCGGCGGCGGCGATCCTCGCGGCGGTGGAACCGGTCGAGACGAGCGTGACGCCGGCCGCGTGCAGTCCACGGGCCAGCTCCTCCAGGCCGGTCTTGT
Source organism: Streptomyces sp. NBC_01508 (assembly GCF_045040315.1). Lineage (NCBI taxonomy): Bacteria > Bacillati > Actinomycetota > Actinomycetes > Kitasatosporales > Streptomycetaceae > Streptomyces > Streptomyces sp. NBC_01508. The sequence goes on from NZ_CP109419.1 coordinate 3,099,102, forward strand.
CGTAGACGCTGACCAGCGCGCGGCGGATGGGCCGCTTCGTACCTCCGGCGACCTCTTCGACGACCTCTTCGGCGGTCTGTCCGGCGGTCTGTCCGGCGGTCTCTTCGACGCTCACTGGATTGTTACCTTTCGTCCCTCAATGCGGTAGCCGTGCCGGGCGAGACGCCCCACGACATCGACGAGCAGCCGTCGCTCGACGTCCTTGATGCGCTCATGGAGAGCGGCGCCACCGTCCGCGTGGTCCTCGTCCCGCACCTCGACCACGCCTTGCGCGATGACCGGGCCGGTGTCGACGCCGTCGTCGACGAAGTGGACGGTGCAACCGGTGACCTTCGCCCCGTACGCGAGCGCGTCACGCACCCCGTGGGCACCGGGAAAACTGGGCAGCAGGGCGGGGTGGGTATTGATGAACCGGCCGCCGAAGCGCGCCAGGAACCGCTTCCCGACGATCTTCATGAAGCCGGCCGAGACGACGAGATCGGGCTCGTACGCGGCGGTGGCCTCGGTGAGCGCGGCATCCCACTCGTCGCGCGTCGCGTGGTCCTTGAGCCGGCAGACGAACGTCGGCACCCCGGCGCGCTCGGCCCGTTCCAGACCGGCGATGGCCGCCCGGTCGGCGCCGACGGCGACAACGCGGGCTCCGTACGCCCGTGGATCGTGCGCGATGGCGTCGAGCAGGGCTTGGAGGTTCGTACCGGAACCGGAGACGAGGACCACGAGCCGGGCCGGAGAGCCGAATTCGACCGGGGAGCCGGGTTCCGGCGGGGTTACCGGGTCGTCGGGGGCGGGCGGGGACGGCGGGGAGGCCACGGCGGAACGCCTTTCTGGAAGCGAGCACAGCCTCGCGGGTCGTGCGGGTCATGCGGGTTTGTGTGGTCGTACGAACGAATCGTGCCTGCCGTATCGGGGAACTCTACGAAGGAGCCGACCGTCAGCAACGATACCGGCACACCGAACGGCCCCCGGGGGACGGGGGCGCGGCCGGGAGGTAGCGTCTGGGGACACGGACCTGTCTCCCGGATGGGCCATACGACACAAGACCCCTTGCGCCAAGGGTCTGAGGGGAAGACGTTCACCAGATGCCGGACCGACGACACCGCACGGCACTCAATGTCCCGCAGCCCACAGGGCCGGTGCTTCTGCTGCGGGAACGCCAGTCCTCGTCCGCCGGATCCTCCGGGCCTGAGGGTTCTTCGGGGCCGGACGGAACTTCGGGGGCGGGGAGCTCTTCCGGGTCCTCGGGATCCACCGGACCGTCCGGATCGTCCGGATCGTCCGGCAGTTCGGGGGCCGACGGGTCCTCCGGGTCCGGGTCCTCCGGGTCCTCCGGGTCCTCGGAAGACAACCCGTTCGCGCCGCCGCCGGAGGACAGGCCCGATCAGCCGTGGCAGCCGCGCCAGCCCCAGAACGGTGGCGGTACGCCGGACGACCAGTCGTCGGGCGGTGACCGTTCGTCCTGGGGCAGCCAGTGGAGCAGCCGTCAGCCGGGCCGTTCGTCGGGCGGTTTCGGTGGCAGGCCCGGTGGCCAGAACGGACCGGGTGGCGGGCAGAACGGCCCCGGCGGCCAGGACGGTCCGGACGGCCGGCCCGGCAAGGGCGGCCTGCGCTGGGACCCGACCGACCCCTTCCAGCGCCGCGCCCGGTACGCACTGCTCGGCGGCATGTGGGCCTTCTTCTTCGCCCTGTTCGACTTCCCGGAGATCGCTCTGCTCCTCGGGGCGCTCGCGCTCTACTGGGGCATCAGTTCGCTGCGGGCCAAGGCGCCGGTGCCGCGTCCGTCGGTCGACGGCACGGCGGCGCGCGGCTCGGCGGCGCGCGCTTCGGACGTGGGTACGACGACCTCCGGTTCCGGCTCGGACTCCGGTACGGCGTCTCCCGCGCCGGCCACCACCGGCACACCACCGGCACCGGCACCGGGCACGACGTCGCACAAGCCGCAGACGACCGTCGCGGTGAGCGGGATCGTGGCGGCGTCCATCGCGCTGCTGGTCGTGGCGGCGACGTTCTCCGTGCAGCTGGTCTACCGCGACTACTACACCTGCGTGAACGACGCGCTGACCAAGACGGGCCAACTGGCCTGCAACGACAAGCTTCCCGACTCGCTGGTCCCGATCTTCGGCGTCCAGAAGTAACCGAGCGGCACGCGGCACACACGGCGGCGGCCCCGCCCTTCCCGGTTTCGGGAGGGGCGGGGCCGCCGCTCGTTCGAGTGGTGTCGGTCGAGTGGTGTCGGTCAGTCGGCCGCTTTCGGTCCCGGCTCGGGCTTCGGGTCGGGCTTCGGGTCGGGCTTCGGGTCGGTTCCAGGTGCGGACGGGCCGGGGCTCGGCGGGAAGTCGGCCATCAGTCCGCCGGACGCCTGCTTGATCGCCGCCCAGCGCGCCTCCTGCGCGTCCCGGTCGTGCCACGCGTCCATCGGCAGGAAGTCGTACGGCTCGTGCGTCTGGTGGGCGCCGTCCAGTGTGGGCGGACCGTCCCCGCCGCCCCCGTTCTCGTGCTCCACCGGCCCCGGCCCGTCGTCCGCGGCCTTCTCGGGCGGCACCCCTGCCCGCCGCCACGGCACCCGTCGCCACCAGGCGGCCTTCGCCGCGGTCGCGTCCACCGGGGCGTCCGGCGAAACGTCCGGCGGAACATCCACCGAGCCCGCGCTCTCACCCGTCGCGTCCATCTCTCCCACCTCTCCCACCTCTCCCACTTCCGACTCGTTCGACTTTTCCGGCTTATCCGCCACGTCCACCACGTCCGTCCCGCGCCGCACCCGCACCCGCCAGGCCCGTACCGCCAGCGCCGCCGGTACCCCGATGCCCACCGTCCAGGCCAGCGCGGCGACCCCGGTCAGCCACCACACCGGTCCGAACTCCACCAGCCGCCCCGTCCCCATCGGCCCGCCCGCGACCGCGGCCGGCGCCGCGATCAGCACCGCGCACCCGACCCCGGCGACCGCCGCCGCGAGCGCGGTGTCGCGTGCGCTCCACGCCTCGTCCCGTTCGGCGTAGGGCGGCGCGGCGACTCGTACCGTGAACCAGGCGATCACCACCCCGGCCAGCACGGGCACGATCCCCGCCGCCCACGTCACGGCCGTGCCGGGCCCCTCGGCGGGCACGGCCGCCAGCAGCGGGAAGGGCGGCAGCGCGGGGCTGCCCGTCACGGCGAGCGGGGTGACCGTCGCCGACGTACCGAGCGCGAAGCCGGGGCCGAGGGCGTACGAGGCGCCCCACACCGCCGCGTTCGGGACCAGGGCGAGGGTCAGCAGCAGTACGGCGATCCGTCCGGACCAGGCCGCCGCCAGTTGCGGAAACGACGCCTGCGCGGCATCCGCGTGCCACGCGAGCGAGCACGCGACCAGCAGCGCGCCACCGCCCAGCAGCACGGCCGCCCCGGCGGTCGCCGACCGCATCACGACGACGGCCCGGCGCCGCATCCCGGCAGCCCCCACCGCCGCTGCCGCCGCTGCCGCCCCTGCCACGCCCGACGTGTCCGACGTGTCCGACGCCTTGCGGCCGGGCAGCCGGTCGAGCAGCGGACCGAGCGGCCGGCCGCTCGCCACCCACACCCCGGCGGCGGCCGACAGCACCGGCAGGACGGGCAGCTTGAGCGCCGTACCGAGGGTGTCCGTGGAGAGCGGCCCGCCCCGCGCGTAGACCACGACGGCGATACCGACCAGCACATATCCACCCGCGACCGTGCACATCGCGCCGAGCGCCGTGAGCTGCGGCCGGCCCTCGTCCGGCTCCAGCGCGTCGCGCGCCGACCGGTAGACCAGCCACACCGGCAGCGCCACGAACAGCAGGGGGACGACTCCGACGGGCGCGGGCACCCCGGAGAGCGTGTCGGGCCGCACCAGCTCCGCGCCGTGCGCCAGCAGCCACAGCGCCGCCGCGATGTGCAGCGCTCCGCCGGCGCCGCTGTCGGGGTACGGCGAGCTGATCCAGGCCGCGATGACCAGAACGGCGAGGGCTCCGAGCCCGAGGCCGGCCGCGAGCCCTCCCCGGAGGAACGCGGCGGTCAGCGCGGCGGCCCGGCCCCGTTCGGCGGCCGAGGCCGAGGACAACGTGGTGCTGCGCTCGCTCACTTGGGTCACGGCGTCATGCTCCCAACGACACGCGCTTAAAGCGCGTAACAGGCGGATAGCCGTTGTGTCGCTCAATATACGTTTATGTACTTTTTCGGCCAGTACAGTGCTGCGGGGAGTTCTTCATGACGCAGAGCACCACTCGTACCTCCTCGGTGCCCCCGCTTCCCTCCCCCAAGGAGCGGCGCAGGCTGCGCGAGGCCAAGGAACTGACCGAGCGGCAGGTCGCGACCGCAGTGGGGGTCACCCGGGCGACGGTCAGATCGTGGGAGACCGGGCGTACGACGCCCCAGGGGCGCAAGCGCGAGGCGTACGCGCGGCTGCTGGCGGCGTACGCGGCGGAGCTCGACGAGAAGAAGCGTTCGAAGCGCAAGAGGCGGTCGAAGGACTCGGGGAGCTCCCCGGCGCAGGAGCCGGCGCGCCAGCCGGCAGCGGCCTCCACGACGGCACCGGAGACCACTGCGCAGGCGCAGACCCCGGCCGCCGACACCCCTCCTACAGACGAGCCGTCACCCGCGCCCGCGCCGTCACCTCCGCCGACCGCGCCCCCGTCGTCGCCCGCGCCGACCTCGCCCTCGCCCTCACGCAAGAAGCCGCTCAACCGCCGCCCCGTCCGTGCGGTCGAGGCCGACGGCCGCTCCCGGCAGAACGCCCAGCGCCGCAAGGAGAAGGCCGAGGCCCTGGCCGGGGCAGCCGCCGCCGAGGCCGCCGGTCTCACGCCCGCCCAGGCCTTCGACGAGCTGTACGCGTACGCCGCCCCCGCCCTCGTACGCCAGACGTATCTGCTCACGGGGCGCCGCACGCTCGCCCAGGAGTCCGTCGAGCGCGCCTTCCATCTGGCCTGGCACCGGTGGCCCGAGGTCGCCGTCGACCGTGACCCCGCGGGCTGGGTGCGGGTGGCGGCGTACGACTACGCGACATCGCCCTGGCACCGGTTCCGCCGCGCCCACCGGCACCCGGACCCGGCCACCGGCGAACGCGAGGGACGCGCGCTGCGCGGGGCGCTGCTCGACCTGCCGGCGATGTACCGGCGCACGCTGCTGCTCTACGACGGGCTGGGGCTCGACCTGCCCGAGACGGCCGCCGAGACCGAGGCCACCACACCGGCCGCCGCTAACCGGCTGCTGCACGCGCGTGAGGCGGTCGCCGAGCGACTGCCCGAGCTGGGGGAGCCGGCGGTCCTGCACGAGCGGCTGCGCGAACTGGCGGCGACGGTGTCGGCGCCGGCCGTGGCGACCGCGTCCGCCGTACGGCTGGGGAGCGAGCGCCGCGCCACGTTCTGGACGCGGGTCGCGATCGCCGTCACCGTGCTGATCGTGGGGGCGACGGCCTTCACGGCCGTCACGGCGCCGACGCGGTACGAACCGATGCCCGCGCCCGGCCAGCGGGTCGGCGGCGTCCCGGTGCCGATGGGGCCGCAGAAGCTCAGCGAACAGGATCTGAAGCTGCGCGCCAAGCTCCGCGCCGTGCCCATGAACGGGCCGGAGCGGCTGCTGCCCCGGATCCCCTGACGCGCGAACCCTGTCGCGCACGCGGAACGAGCACGCGCAACGAGCACGCGCGTGGGCCCGCACCACCTGAAAGGTGCGGGCCCACGCGCGTTGTGCAGCGGTACAACTGCCGTACTCCGCAAGACCGTACCGGAACCGACCGCCAAGAGTCAGTCCGTGTCAGCCCGCGAGAATGGCTCGGGCGAGACCGGCCGTCTCGGTCGGCGTCTTGCCGACCTTGACGCCCGCGGCCTCAAGGGCCTCCTTCTTGGCCGCCGCGGTGCCCGACGAGCCGGAGACGATGGCGCCGGCGTGGCCCATCGTCTTGCCCTCGGGCGCCGTGAAGCCCGCGACGTAGCCGACGACCGGCTTGGTCACGTGCTTGGCGATGAAGTCGGCCGCGCGCTCCTCGGCGTCGCCGCCGATCTCGCCGATCATCACAATGAGGTCGGTGTCGGGGTCGGCCTCGAACGCCTTGAGGGCGTCGATGTGCGTCGTGCCGATCACCGGGTCGCCGCCGATGCCGATGGCGGACGAGAAGCCGATGTCCCGCAGCTCGTACATCATCTGGTAGGTCAGCGTGCCGGACTTGGACACCAGACCGATGCGGCCGGGCTTGGTGATGTCGCCCGGGATGATGCCGGCGTTGGACTGGCCGGGCGTGATGAGACCGGGGCAGTTCGGGCCGATGATCCGGGTCTTGTTGCCCTTGCTCGACGCGTACGCCCAGAAGGCGGCCGAGTCGTGCACCGCGATGCCCTCGGTGATCACGACGGCGAGCGGGATCTCGGCGTCGATGGCCTCGACGACCGCGGCCTTGGCGTGGGCCGGCGGCACGAAGAGGACCGACACGTCGGCGCCGGTCTTCTCGATCGCTTCCTTGACGGAGCCGAAGACCGGGACGTCCGTGCCGTCGAAGTCGACGGACGTGCCGGCCTTGCGCGGGTTGACTCCGCCGACGATGTTGGTGCCGTCAGCGAGCATGAGCTTGGTGTGCTTCATGCCGGTGGCACCGGTCATCCCCTGGACGATGACCTTGCTTTCCTTGGTCAGGAAAATAGCCATGGTGTTGGTGACCTTTACCTTTACTTCGCAGCCGCGAGCTCGGCGGCCTTGTCGGCCGCGCCGTCCATGGTGTCCACGCGCTGTACGAGCGGGTGGTTGGCGTCCGAGAGGATCTTGCGACCCAGCTCCGCGTTGTTTCCGTCGAGGCGCACGACCAGGGGCTTGCTGACGGTCTCGCCCTTGGACTTGAGCAGCTCCAGGGCCTGCACGATGCCGTTGGCGACCTCGTCGCAGGCGGTGATGCCGCCGAAGACGTTGACGAAGACGGACCTGACGTCCGGGTCGCCGAGGATGATCTCCAGGCCGTTCGCCATGACCTCGGCCGACGCGCCGCCGCCGATGTCGAGGAAGTTGGCGGGCTTCACGCCGCCGTGGGCCTCGCCCGCGTACGCGACGACGTCGAGGGTGCTCATGACGAGCCCCGCGCCGTTGCCGATGATGCCGACCTCGCCGTCGAGCTTGACGTAGTTGAGGTTCTTGGCCTTGGCGGCGGCTTCGAGGGGGTTGGCCGCCGCCTTGTCCTCAAGGGCCGCGTGGTCGGGCTGGCGGAAGTCGGCGTTCTCGTCGAGCGAGACCTTGCCGTCCAGCGCGATGATCTTGCCGTCACCGGACTTGATCAGCGGGTTGACCTCGACGAGCAGGGCGTCTTCCTTGATGAAGACGGTCCACAGCTGCTGGAGGACGTCGGCGACCTGGTCGGCGATCTCGGCCGGGAACTTCGCGGCGGCGACGATCTCGGCGGCCTTCTGAGGGGTGCAGCCCTCGTTGGCGTCGACCGGGATCTTGGCGAGCGCTTCGGGGTTCTCCTCGGCGACGACCTCGATCTCCACGCCGCCTTCGACGGAGGCCATGGCCAGGAAGGTGCGGTTGGTGCGGTCGAGGAGGAAGGAGACGTAATACTCCTCCGCGATGTCCGCCGTCTGGGCCAGCATCACCTTGTGGACCGTGTGGCCCTTGATGTCCATGCCCAGAATGGCGTCGGCCTTGGCGACCGCGTCGGCCGGGTCGGAGGCCAGCTTCACGCCGCCGGCCTTGCCTCGGCCACCGACCTTGACCTGCGCCTTGACGACAGCCTTGCCGCCGAGACGCTCGGTCACCTCGCGCGCCGCCTCAGGCGTTTCGATGACTTCACCGGCCAGCACCGGTACACCGTGCTTGGCGAAGAGGTCCCTCGCCTGGTACTCGAACAGGTCCACGCGCGTCCGTCCCTTGTCTGTCTTCTGAGATTCGCAGTGATCGCGGTTCGTAATCTGCGTGGGCGTGCCGCGATGGGCAACGTGACTGCACTTGTCACAAGGAAGGCGCAGGCGTCAGTCCCGCGCGGCATGTCCGTCTCGCAGGTTATCCCCGAGGGCCGTGGACCCCTAAATCACAGATCACCCCTGGGCGGTGATACCTGTCACAGGCGCACTCAGGCGGTGTCCGGTATCGGCAGGGGGCGCTTCTCGATCGCCGCCGCCATCACCTCCGGGAACAGGTCGGGGGTGCAGGCGAAGGCCGGGGCGCCGAGTGCGGCGAGGGCCGCCGCGTGGTCACGGTCATAGGCGGGCGCGCCCTCGTCGGACAGCGCGAGCAGCGCCACGAACTGAACGCCGGACGCCTTCATCGCGGCGACCCGCTTCAGCATCTCGTCGCGGATACCGCCCTCGTAGAGGTCGCTGATCAGGACGACGACGGTGTCGGCGGGCCGGGTGATCCGCGACTGGCAGTAGGCGAGCGCGCGGTTGATGTCCGTGCCGCCGCCGAGCTGGGTGCCGAACAGGACGTCGACGGGGTCGTCCAGTTGGTCGGTGAGGTCCACGACCGCGGTGTCGAAGACGACGAGGCGGGTGGAGATGGAGCGCATCGAGGCGAGGACGGCGCCGAAGACGGAGGCGTAGACGACGGACGCCGCCATCGACCCGGACTGGTCGATGCACAGGACTACCTCCTTCTTCACGGACTGCGAGGCGCGGCCGTATCCGATGAGGCGTTCGGGGACGACCGTGCCGTACTCCGGCAGGTAGTTCTTGAGGTTCGCGCGGATCGTGCGGTCCCAGTCGATGTCCCGGTGGCGGGGCCGGCTGATCCGCGCGGAGCGGTCGAGGGCGCCGGTGAGCGTGGCGCGAGTGCGGGTGGCGAGCCGCTTCTCGATGTCGGCGACGACCTTCCGTACGACGGCGCGCGCCGTCTCCTTGGTCGTCTCCGGCATGGCCTTGTTGAGCGAGAGGAGCGTGCCGACGAGATGGACGTCCGCCTCGACGGCCTCCAGCATTTCCGGTTCGAGCAGGAGCGCGGCGAGCCCGAGCCGCTGGATCGCGTCGCGCTGCATGACCTGCACGACGGAGCTGGGGAAGTACGTGCGGATGTCGCCGAGCCAGCGGGCGACCGAGGGGGCGGAGGCGCCGAGCCCGGCGGAGCGGTTGCCGCCGCTCTTCCTGGACGGGCCGGTGGCACCGTCGCCTCCGTACAGAGCGGTCAACGCGCCGTCCATCGCGGCGTCCTGGCCGGTGAGCGCGCGCCCGGTGCCGTCGGCGGAGTCGCCGCCGAGCACCAGCCGCCAGCGCCTCAGCCGCTCGTCGGCCGCGTCGTCCGTCGTGCCGGCCATGGTCATCGGGCCACCCCCGCGAGGTCGTTGTCGCTGGTGTCGTCGTTGGTGTCGTCGTTGGCGTTGGCGTGCTCAGGGCCGGACCGCGGGTCCTGGGGCGCCGGTCCGCCGAGGAGGAGGCGCAGGACCGGGAGGACCGCGTCCGCGCGGGTCTCGTCGAGACCGGCGCCGAAGCCGGGGCTCGCCGCCTCGGTACGGTCGGTCCGCGCGCCGCCGCCCGCCGGTCCGCGCCGGACCAGCTCGCCGAGGGTGCGGCGCACTCCCGGTTCGTACGCGGAGAACGTACGGCGCAGGAGGGGCAGCACGTCCGTGAACGAGCCGTCCGGCACCCCGGTCAGCCAGGCGTCCACGAGGCCGAGCAGCCGTTCGTCGTGGACCAGGAGCATGCCGCCGCCGGACGCTCCCCCGACGAACCCCTCGATCCAGGCCGCCGCGTCGGCCGGCGGGGCGCCGGGCGACAGGGCGAGGCCCATGAGGCGCGCCGCCTCGTCCTCGGGGAGGCGCCCGTCGTCCAGGAGCAGCCGGGCGGACCTGCCCCGGATGAGGCCGGGCACGGTGTCCCGCGCGGCCAGTTTGCGCAGCACGGCTCCCCAGCGCCCGGACAGGTCCCCGGCGGGGCGGCCGGGGGCGTCGGGCAGCAGGCCGATCGCGGTGTGGACGCTGTCGAGGTGGCCTCTCATCTCGGCCGCGCCGTCCGCGTCGAGCGCCGCGCAGGCGGGCGGCAGTCCGACGCAGATCCGCTCGGCGAGCCCGGCGGCGACGTCGCCGAGCGCCACCGTGTCGGTGGACCGTACGTCTCCGTAGCGCAGCGAGCGGGCGAGTGCGGGCAGGGCCTGGGCGAGGTGGGCGACGTCGGCGTCCAGCGCGGCGCGGTCCGCGAGGGCGTTCATCACCACGGGCAGGGCGTCGGTCAGTTCGGCCAGGAGGCACTGTTCGGCCAGGGCCGTGACGTCGGCGAGGGCGGTCGCCTCCAGCGCCGTCGACTCGGCCTTGGCGGTGGCCGCCGAGAGGACGGTGGTGCCCCAGACCCCGGCCTCGGCGACCCGTACGTACAGCTCGGGCTCCCAGCGCAGCCGCCAGCTCTCGCGGAACGTGCCGGTGCCGCCGCGCCCGGCGGCCGGTTCGCCCCAGCCGATGCCGAGCAGCCGCAGCCGGTGCAGCATCCTGCTGCGCCCGGCGTCCGTCTCCTTACGGAGGTCGAGCTCCAATTCGCGCTCCAGCGCTTCCGGCTTCAGCCGCAGCGAGCGCTGGAGGCGGATCAGGTCGCGCTGCAACGGCGCGGCCGGCGCGGCGTCGGGGACCTCGCCGAGGACGTCCCCGACGATGAGCCGGTCCCTGATGAGTGCGAGCGGCACGTCCGATCCGTCGCACATGACGGCACGGATCGCGTCGGTCGTCTCGGTCAGCCCGGCGAGCGGCCTGCCGCGCATGGTGGCCAGGGTCTCGGCGAGCCGGACGGCCTCGATGACATGGGCGGAGGAGATGGGCTGGTCCTCCTCGCGGAGGAGACCGGCGACCTTGGTCAGCCAGCGCTCCACGGGGCGGTCGGGTGCGCCGAAGAGGTGTCCGTACCACCCCGGGGAGTCGATGCCGGCGCCGTATCCGCTGTGTCTGGCCAGCCGTTGATGGGTCCACGGCACCCAGGTCATCTCGGACCTGACTTTGGGCAGTCCTCTGAGGAGGGCGCGGTCGGCGGTGGCCGTGGTCTTCGCGCCGAGTCCGGGCACGTGCCAGGCCCCGCAGACGACGGCGACCCGGTCGTCGCCGAACTCCCTTCGCGCCGCGCGCAGTTGAATGCGCATGTACGCCTCGCGGATCAGGTCGCGGTGGTGCCCGCCGTCCCCGTACGCCTCGCGCAGGGCGGTCATCGCCTCGCCGACGGCGGCGAACGGCGCGAACGGGTCCTCGTCGGCACCGTCGCGGTGCTCCACGACATCTTCCCACCACCGCTCGGCGTCGTCGTAGCCGGCGGCTTCGGCGAGGACGGCGAGCGGGTCGATCCGCAGGGCGGCCCGGGCGGGGGCGTGGGGATCCGCGCCGGGTTCCGTTTCGGGGCCGGTTTCGGAGGCGGTCCCGCCGTCCGCGTTCCTGTCCGCGTCCGTGAAGGCCAGCGAGTGCGTCGCGGGAAGGTCGATGAAGCGGACCGGGACGTCGTGGGCGAGCGCCCAGCGGAGCGCGACCCACTCCGGGGAGAACTCGGCCAGCGGCCAGAACGCCGCGCGCCCCGGATCGTCCACGGCGTGGGCGAGCAGCGCGACGGGCGGGCGCATCTGGGGGTCCCCCGCGAGGGGCACCAACGCGTCGCCCTCGGGCGGGCCTTCGATCAGGACGGCGGACGGCGCCGCCGCGTCGAGCGCCGCCCGTACGGCGCGGGCCGAACCGGGCCCGTGGTGCCGGACGCCGAGCAGCAACGGCCCGCTCCCGCCGGGCCGGGCCGGGGTCGCGCCGGCCCGGCCCGCCGGGGCGGTACCGGCGGACGCGGCCGTGTCCTGGACCGGCGTCGTCATGCGCCGACCTCTCGGCAGGCGCGGTAGAAGTCCTTCCAGCCGTCCCGCTCGCGCACGACCGTCTCCACGTACTCCTGCCAGATCAGCCGGTCGGCGGCCGGGTCGCGGACGACGGCGCCGAGGATGCCGGACGCGACGTCGCCGGGGCGCAGCACGCCGTCGCCGAAGTGCGCGGCGAGCGCGAGGCCGTTGGTGACGACGGAGATCGCCTCCGCCGTGGAGAGCGTCCCGGACGGGGACTTGATCTTCGTACGCCCGTCGGCCGTGACGCCGTCGCGCAATTCGCGGAAGACCGTGACGACCCGGCGGATCTCGGCGATGCCTTCGAGGCCGCCCGGCAGGTCGAGCGAGCGCCCGATCTGGTCGACGCGCCGCGAGACGATGTCGACCTCCGCCTCGGCGGTGGCCGGCAGTGGCAGGACGACGGTGTTGAAGCGGCGGCGCAGCGCGCTCGACAGGTCGTTGATCCCCCGGTCGCGGTCGTTGGCGGTGGCGATCACGTTGAACCCGCGGACGGCCTGGATCTCCTGCCCCAACTCCGGGACCGGCAGGGTCTTCTCGGACAGGATCGTGATGAGCGAGTCCTGCACGTCGGCCGGGATCCGGGTCAGCTCCTCGACCCGGGCGGTCATGCCCTCCGCCATGGCCCGCATGACGGGACTGGACACGAGCGCGTCGCGGCTCGGGCCGTGGGCGAGCAACTGCGCGTAGTTCCACCCGTAGCGGATCGCCTCCTCGGGCGTGCCCGCCGTCCCCTGCACCAGCAGTGTCGAGTCACCGCTGACGGCCGCGGCCAGATGCTCGGACACCCAGGTCTTCGCGGTGCCGGGGACACCGAGGAGCAGCAGCGCGCGGTCGGTGGCCAGTGTGGTGACGGCGACCTCGATGATCCTGCGCGGGCCCACGTACTTCGGCGTGATGACCGTGCCGTCCGGGAGCGTCCCGCCGAGGAGATACGTCGCGACGGCCCAGGGCGACAGCCGCCATCTGACCGGCCGGGGCCGGTCGTCGGCGGCGGCGAGCGCTCTGAGTTCGCCGGCGAAGGCGTCCTCGGCGTGCGGTCGCAGGACCTCGGCGCCGACGGCCTCGCGGACCGTCTCGGCGGTCGTCGCGCTCGTCTCGGGCATGGTCATGGATCCCCCTGAAGATCGTCGACCGGGTGTGGGATCCACCGTGCACCATGCCACTGACAATCGACCGTTTCCGCAGGTCAGAGCCGATTGTCAGTGGGGCGGCCTAACGTCGTGGGCATGGATGAAGCGGGGGTGCGCTGGACGGCGGATCAGGTGCTGGCTCTGGCGCCTGACGACGCGTCACGCAAGGCGGGGGTCCGGCTGAGCGCGGCCGGGCCGTGGTCGGACGCGGGCAGCAGCGGCGAGGGGGCCGTGTGGGGTCTGTGCAAGGGGAGCGGCAAGAAGCCGTATCAGACGGTGATAGATACGAAAGGGCCCGCGTACAAGTGCAGTTGCCCGAGCCGGAAGTTCCCGTGCAAGCACGCGCTGGGGCTGCTGCTGCTGTGGGCGGCCGAGGGGGTGTCGGCCGTCAGGACGGTCGCGGACGTGGGGGACGGCCAGGCGCCCGACTGGGCGGAGGAGTGGCTGGGGGGCCGCCGCAAGCGGAGCGAGGAGCGGAAGGAGAAGGCGAAGGACGAGGCGGCCGGGCCGGCCGATCCGGAGGCGGCCAGGCGCCGGGCGGAGCGCAGGGCGGCCCGGATCACCGGCGGCGCGCGGGAGCTTGAGCAGCGGCTGACGGACCTGCTGCGCGGCGGGCTGGCGGCGGTCGAGCAGTCGGGATACGGGCTGTGGGAGGAGACGGCCGCGCGCATGGTGGACGCGCAGGCGCCCGGACTGGCGGCGCGGGTGCGGGAGTTGGGCTCGATCCCGGGCTCGGGGGCGGGCTGGCCGGTGCGGCTGCTCGAAGAGTCGGCGCTGCTGCATCTGCTGGATCTGGGCTGGCTGGGGATCGACCGGCTGCCCGCGCCGCTGGCGACGACGGTCCGTACGCGGGTCGGGCTCCCCTCCCCCGCCGACGGCCCACCGGTCAAGGACCACTGGCTGGTCCTCGCGCAGTACGACACGTCGGACGGCAAGATCACCACGCGCCGGATCTGGCTGTACGGGCGGGAGTCGGGGCGTACGGCACTGGTGCTCGGTTTCGGCGCGGCGGGCCGTTCGCCGCAACCGGCCCTGCCGGTGGGCCTGGTGATCGAGGCGGAGCTGACGCCGCACGCGGGGGCGGGGCAGCTGCGGGCCGATCTGGGCGAGGAGGTCGGCATCCCCGAGCCTGGCGGGACGCCCCCGCCGGGCGGGACGACCATGGCCGGGGTGGAGGCGTACGGGGCCGCGCTGCGGGAGGATCCGTGGCTGGAGTCGTGGCCGGTGACGCTGACGGACGTCATACCGGTCCCGGACGGGGCGGCCGCCGGGTACGGGAACGGGAACGGGTGGCAACTGGCCGACGCCGCCGGGGAGTCGGCCCTGCCGATCGCACCCGCCTCGCTCGCGCGGCCGGGCCTGTGGAAGCTGGTGGCGCTCTCCGGCGGCGGCCCGGTCACGGTCTTCGGCGAGTGCGGTCATCGCGGCTTCACCCCGCTCGCCGCCTGGTCACCGGGCTCTGCGGAGACGGTCCGCCTGACATGACCGGTCCCTGGTGTCGGGTACGTCCTCAAGCGCCGGACGGGCTTGAAATGCCCACCGGACGGGCTCCTTTGAGCCCGTCCGGCGATTGAGGACAGGCGCGGGCCACAAGCCGCGCAACCTGACCAACGCACCGGGTCCGCACCATGGCCCTCCACCCGTCCCCCTCTATATCTGTATCTATACGTACGACGGAGGCATCCAATGACCGGCACCACCCCCTGGGAAGACCTCGTCACGTCCGCCCTCCTCGGTACCGACCGCCGCACCCCGCCCGCCGAGGTCGTCGCGCCCGGCCAGGACGCGCCCGGCGCGCTGCTGGCCGCCGCCGCGCTCCACACACTGCGGCGGCGGGCGGGGCTGCTCCCGGCGCGCGCCGGCGCCCGGCCGGAGCCCGCGCCGCACGACGACCGCCGTGCGCTGCCCGAGCCCGCGAGCAGGCGCCTCGCCCAACTGCTGGCCGACCGCTCGGCCCCCGCCGGTACGGGAGGCAGACGCGGTACGACCCCTGATCTGACCGAACTGCTCCCCCAGTGGCTCGCGACCGCGAACGACCAGGGCTACCGCGCCCCCGCCGCCGCGCTGCCCGCGCTGCTCGACGCGGCGCGCGGGCGCAACGACCTGCGCCCGCACGCCCTCGCGTTCGCCGGACCGCGCGGGCTCTGGCTCGCGCGCTTCAACCCGGACTGGAAGTTCGCCCTGCGCGGCGCGTCCGGCGGCGCCGTCCTGCCCGGCTCCCAGGACACCGAAGCCGTAAGGCAGTTGTGGGAGCAGGGGCTCTTCGCCGAGCGTGTCGCGCTGCTGGCGGCCGTACGCGCGCAGGACACGAACGCCGCGCGGGCGCTGCTGGCCACGACGTGGTCGACGGAGCGCGCCGAGGACCGGCTGATGTTCCTCGACTCGCTGCGGTCCGGACTCTCCGACCGCGACGAGCCCTTCCTTGAGGAGGCGCTGTCCGACCGCAGCCGCAATGTCCGCGCGACGGCGGCGGAGTTGCTGTCCGCGCTGCCGGACTCCGCGCTGGCCGCGCGGATGGCGGCGCGGGCGGCCACGTGCGTGAGCCTGGACCGCACCGGCGGCCCCGCGGACCCGACCGTCATCGTCGAAGCGCCGCACGAGTGCGACGCGGACATGCAACGCGACGGGGTGAGCCCGACGCCACCCAGCGGGCGGGGCGAACGGTCGTGGTGGCTGGGTCAGTTGGTGGAGGCGACACCGCTGTCGCTCTGGCCGGGCCGGCTGGGGGACCGTACGCCGGAGGAGATCGTGACGCTGCCGGTCCTGGACGGCTGGACGGACGAGCTGCACGCGGCGTGGTGCCGCGCCGCCGTCCGGCAGCGCGACGCCCGCTGGGCCCGCGCCCTGCTGGGACCACCGGCCGCGTCCCCGGCGATCGGCCCCGGGGCGTCGTCGCTCGCGGAGCGGGCGAAGCTGCTCGCCACCCTGCCCGTGACGGAACGGGCTTCCTGGGTGGCCGAGTTCATAGCGGCGCACGGCCTGTCGGAGGCGTTCCAGCTCCTGGGGGTCTGCGCGGTGCCGTGGTCGGACCCGCTGGGCCGCGCGGTCGTCGACGCGCTCGACATCGCGCGGGACGGCGGGAGTTACCCATGGAGTTTCAGCGGTGTGATGGGCCTGGCCGAACGCTGTCTGAACCCGGCGGAGGCGCCCCGCCTGGAAATCCTCACCGCCACCCCGGACGAACCGGAGGGCGCGTCACCGGGAGCGGGCGGCTACTGGTCGGAGGCGTTCCAGCGGCTGGTCTCCACCCTGCGGCTGCGCGCCGCGATGATGGCGGAACTGACGGGTGGCCCCGAGATACCGGACCGGCCCCTCAGCCCGTCCGGCGCTTGAGGGCAAGCGCGGCCCACCGGCCGCGTGCCCCGGGCGACCCGGCCGCCCCCGGCGCCCCCGCGTTACGCGCCCGCCGGCTGCCGGACGTTCGCGTGCACCCAGTCGACGATCGACGTCGTCGTCGCGCCCGGCGTGAAGATCGCCGCCACGCCCTTCTCCTTCAGGGGCGCGATGTCCGCCTCCGGGATGATGCCGCCGCCGAAGACCTTGATGTCCAGCGCGTCGTGCTGCTCCAGCAGGTCGATGACCTTCGCGAACAGCGTGTTGTGCGCGCCGGACAGGATCGACAGGCCGATCGCGTCGGCGTCCTCCTGGATCGCGGTGTCCACGATCTGCTCGGGCGTCTGGTGCAGCCCGGTGTAGATGACCTCCATGCCCGCATCCCGCAACGCTCGCGCGATGACCTTGGCCCCGCGATCGTGGCCGTCGAGACCCGGCTTGGCCACCACCACACGGATCGGACCGGTCACACCCATCACTGCCTCCACATACCGACTACGTCGTCATTGGCACGGGTCCCCGTACCGGCGAGGGACGGAGAGGTGAACGAACGTTATCCCCAGCATCTCGCACCCCGCTGTTTCGCGGCGGCCGGGGAGGGGGAAATCACACATTGGGACATGTTCACTCTGCGTCGTGCCGGCCCCACCCGGCACGGGAGCCGCAAGGGAGCCGCTTCCCGTGTGGCGTAGGGAGGTAGGTCAATGAAGATCCCGCCTTTCTCCGAGCTTTTCTCACCCTTTCCGTCCGTGGTGCGGCGGCCGGCGGCCTGGGAGCTGCCCGTCACCCTCCTGCGGGCCTCCGCCCTTGAGCTGGCGATCCTCGCCGGGCATCTGGTCCTCTATCCGGGTGGCATCACCAAGGAACGCCCGGCCCCCGGCCTGCCGCCCGAGACGGCCACCCTGCCCACCGAGGGCCGCTCCCGCCGGCCGGTCCTGCTCCTGCACGGATTCGTGGACAACCGCTCCGTCTTCGTCCTGCTGCGCCGCTCACTGGCCCGGCACGGCTGGCGCCATCTCGAATCCCTCAATTTCTCGCCGCTGACCAGCGACATCCGGCTGGCGGCCGAAGTGCTGGGACGGCATATCGAGGAGGTCTGTGCCCGTACGGGGCACCGGGAGGTCGACATCGTCGGCCACAGCCTCGGCGGCCTGATCGCCCGGTATTACGTACAGCGACTGAGCGGCGACAGCCGGGTACGGACCCTGGTCACCATGGGCACGCCCCACGCGGGCACCGCCGCCGTCCCGCTGGCGAGCGCGCATCCCGTCGTCCGGCAGATGCGGCCCGGTTCGGACCTGATCGAGGAGCTGCGGGAGCCGGCGCCCGGCTGCCGGACCCGGTTCGTCAGCTTCTGGAGCGATCTCGACCAGGTCATGTCACCGGTGGACGCGGCCCGCGTCGACCATCCCGACCTCATCGCGCAGAACGTGGGCGTGACCGGTATCGGCCACCTCGCGCTGCCGGTGCACCCGGCCGTCGCCGCGGGCATCCGGTACGTCCTGGAGCACGACGACAACGAGCCGGCAGACCTTGCAGAGTCGGCCGAATGGACAGGAAGCGGCACGGAACGGGCGGGAGATCGGACAGACGGGGCGATATCGGTGGCGTGAGGATCGCGTGGAGATCGAGCCACGGCCCAAACGTCGGCATCGAAATTGGTTGCGTTCACATTCATTTCGATGTCGGTTCGACACCTCACCGACACCCTTCGAATCGAACGCGTTTCGAACGTAGAGCCAAAGGTGTGTCCGCGGTTCGCCGAAAGACGGCCGAATGCCCGTTTCCAGAGCGGCCGGAAGCCGCCGAAGATTGTCGCCGTCGCATACCGCCGGGTACAGTCGCGGCCACTGCTTTCCCTTCTGGGTCCCACCGTTCGTCAAGGCGGCCCCAGGAGCCTGGTTCTGCTGCCGAGGCGAGAGAGAAGTTGGTGAACGACCAGCACCCCCACGCCGGATACGCCGCCCACGACGGCTGCTCCACAGGCAGCTTCGACAGTGACCCCCTCTTCGGCGCGCTTCCGGACACGAGCCCGGTGGGCACGGTCACTTACGAGGCGGACAACAGCGGTCAGTACGACTCGGCACAGTGGAACGCGGGTTACGACCCCTACGCGACGCAGCCGCCGCACACACCCCAAGCCCAGTACGAGCCGTACGACGCGTACGCGGCACAGCCCCAGCAGGCTCAGCAGCCCCAGCAGTCGTACGACACGACGGGCCAGTGGGACGCCAGCGCCTGGAACGAGGCCAACCAGACGGCCAGTTACGGATACGACCCGGCCGGCCAGAGCGTCCCCGCCGACCAGTGGGCCGCGCCCGTCGCCGACACCGGCGCGTACGACGCCACCGCCTGGAACTCGGGCGCGGCGGCGGTCCAGCCGGACGTACCGTTCCAGACCGATGCCCCGGCTCCCGCTCCGTACTACGACGACACCACGACGTACGAGTCCTACGACCCGGCGACGTACGAGCCCGAGGTCGAGCACCAGCACGAAACCGCTTACGAGCAGCCGGAGTTCACGCCGGGCGAGTACGTACCGAGCGAGTACCCGCGGCCCGAGAGCGAGCACGAGTACGACACGCCCGGTCCGGAGCCTGAACAGGTGTCGGAATCGGAGCGGGAGCCCGATTCGGACCACTCCGAACACTCCGAACACGCGGACCAACTCGTCGGTGCCGCGGCCGGCGCCACCGCCACCGCCGCGACCATCGCCCCCCGCCCGGTCCGCCGGGCGGCCGGAGGCAGCCGTGGCAGGCGCCGTACACCGGCGAAGCGTTCGGCTCTGCTGACCGTCGCCGTGCCCTCCGCCTGTGTGATGGGCGTCGCCGGTATCGCCGCCGCGTCGGTCGGCGGACTCGGCGCCGAGGAGACCAAGGACGACTCGACCGCGATCAGCGCCGCGGACGCGCCGGCCGTCAAACCCGCCGCGGTCAACAACAAGCTCGACACCCAACTCGCCGCTCTCGACGCCGACGCGCGTGACTTCGGGGACCGCGCCAGCCGCACCCAGGAGCGCATCGACCTCAAGGAACGGCAGGCGGCGGAGAAGAAGAAGCGCGAAGCGGAGGCCGCGGCCCGCGAGGCCGCCCGCCCCAAGTTCGCGATCCCCGTGGCCAATCACGCTCTCAGCGCGTACTACGGCCAGGCCGGCGTCAACTGGATGTCGATGCACACGGGGATCGACTTCCCCGTCTCGTACGGCACTCCGGTGATGGCGGCGACGGACGGCACCGTCCGTACGCAATTCAACAGCGCCTACGGCAACATGGCGATCGTGACCGCCGCCGACGGCACCGAGACCTGGTACTGCCACCTCAGCAGCACGAAGATCCGCTCCGGCTCCGTCAAGGCCGGTGATGTGATCGCGTACTCCGGGGATTCGGGCAACTCCACCGGTCCGCACCTGCACTTCGAGGTACGACCGGGCGGCGGCTCGGCGATCGACCCGCTGCCCTGGTTCCGCGGCCACGGCCTCAAAATTTAGTCGGGAGCGGCGGGCCTCCTCGGCCCGCCGCATCCGGCTGTCCCGGCGCCGTCGCGCCTCAACAGCGAACAGCAACAGCCTCTACAGCTTGTCGACCGGCGCGTACCGCAGCAGCAGCCGCTTCGGCTTCGAGTCACCGAAGTCGATCGTCGCCTGCGCGTCGGCGCCCGACCCCGTCACCGTGACGACCGTCCCGAGCCCGAACTGGTCGTGCGTGACCCGGTCCCCCACCGCGAGCGAGATGACCGGCTTCTCGGTCGCGCGCCGCGTGGCGAAGCCGGCGGGGCCGGACCGTGCACGGGACGCGGACAGCGAGGACGTGATCCCCGACGTCGGTCCGGCGGGGGCGGCCATCGGGCCGGTGCGCTTCCACTCCAGATACTCGCCCGGAATCTCCTCCAGGAAGCGCGACGGCGGGTTGTACGAGGGCTGGCCCCACGCGCTGCGCATCGAGGACCGGGTCAGATAGAGCCGTTCGCGGGCGCGGGTGATGCCGACGTACGCCAGCCTGCGCTCCTCCTCCAGCTCCTTCGCCTGGCCGAGTGCGCGCATGTGCGGGAAGACGCCGTCCTCCATGCCCGTCAGGAAGACGACCGGGAATTCGAGTCCCTTCGCCGTGTGCAGCGTCATCAGCGTGATGACACCGGAGCCGTCCTCGTCCTCGTCGGGGATCTGGTCGGAGTCGGCGACGAGCGCGACCCGCTCCAGGAATTCGGCGAGGGTGCCGGAGGGGGCGGCGGGCGGCGCGTCCGCGTCGGCAGCCGCCTCATCCGCGTCGGCGGCCGTGGTCGCGTCGGCGGCCGTGGTCGCGTCGGCAGCCGTGTCCGCGGCCGTCGTCGCGCCCGCGCCCGTGGCGGCTGCCGTCGTGTCGTCCGCCCCGGCCGCCTGCGCCCGCTCCTGCTCGAACTCCAGCGCCACGGCGGCCAGTTCCTGCAAGTTCTCGATCCGCGTCTCGTCCTGCGGGTCGGTCGACGCCTGCAACTCCGCCAGATAGCCGGTCCGTTCCAGTACGGCCTCCAGGACCGTCGCCGGACCGGCGCCGGACTCCACGACCGTACGCAGCTCCTCCATCAGCGTGTTGAAGCGCTTCACCGCGTTCGACGAGCGGGCCGCCATGCCGTACGCCTCGTCCACCCGGCGCAGCGCCTGCGCGAAGGAGATCTTCTCCCGCAGCGAGAGCGCGTCGATCATCGCCTCGGCGCGGTCGCCGATACCCCGCTTGGGCACGTTCAGGATCCGGCGCAGCGGGACGCTGTCCTCCGGATTGGCGAGCACGCGCAGATAGGCCAGCACATCGCGGACCTCCTTGCGCTCGTAGAAGCGCACACCGCCGACGACCTTGTAGGGCAGGCCGACGCGGATGAAGATCTCCTCGAAGACACGCGACTGCGCGTTCGTCCGGTAGAAGACCGCGACGTCGCCCGCCTTGGCCTCCGACGCGTCCGTCATGCGGTCGATCTCGTCGGCGACGAACTGCGCCTCGTCGTGCTCGGTGTCCGCCACGTACCCGGTGATCCGGGCGCCCGCGCCCGCGTTCGTCCAGAGATTCTTGGGCCGCCGGCTCTCGTTGCGCTCGATGACCGCGTTGGCCGCGCTGAGGATCGTCTGCGTGGAGCGGTAGTTCTGCTCCAGCAGGATCGTCTTGGCGTCCGGATAGTCCTCCTCGAACTGAAGGATGTTGCGGATCGTGGCGCCCCGGAACGCGTAGATGGACTGGTCGGCGTCACCGACGACGCACAGCTCGGCCGGGTCGTGTCCCTCGCCCGAGGGGCCGACCAGCTCGCGCACCAGGGTGTACTGCGCGTGGTTGGTGTCCTGGTACTCGTCCACCAGGACGTGGCGGAACCGGCGGCGGTAGTGCTCGGCGACGTCCCCGAACGCCTGGAGCAGATGGACCGTCGTCATGATGATGTCGTCGAAGTCCAGGGCGTTGGCCTCGCGCAGCCGCGCCTGATACATCCGATACGCCTCGGCCAGCGTCTTCTCGAAGGGGTCCGTGGCCTGACCGGCGAACGTCTCCTCGTCGATCAGCTCGTTCTTCAGATTCGAGATCTTGGCGCTGAACGCCTTCGGGGGGTGGCGCTTGGGGTCCAGGTCCAGATCGCGGCAGACCAGGGCCATGAGGCGCTTGGAGTCGGCCGCGTCGTAGATCGAGAACGACGACGTGAAGCCGAGCCGCTTCGACTCGCGGCGCAGGATCCGCACGCAGGCGCTGTGGAACGTCATCACCCACATGGCGTTGGCGCGCGGTCCGACGAGCTGCTCGACGCGCTCCTTCATCTCGCCCGCGGCCTTGTTGGTGAACGTGATCGCCAGTATTTCGCCCGGATGCACACTGCGGGTGCCCAGCAGATACGCGATCCGGTGGGTCAGCACCCGGGTCTTGCCCGAGCCCGCTCCGGCCACGATGAGCAGCGGCGATCCGGTGTGCACGACGGCGGCGCGCTGCTCGTCGTTCAGCCCTTCGAGCAGCGCCGCCGGGTCCACGACGGTGCGCGGGGCGCCGTCGCGGTGGTACGGATCCCTGGGCGGGGGCACGTCGAACTTCCCTCCGAAGAGATCGTCGGGCACCTGCTCCGGCGCGGTGTCCTCGGGCGGCGGCGGAGGCTCATCGGCCGAGGGCTGGAGGTCCGCCAGGAAGCTGTCGTCAAAGAGGCTGCTCATCGCTTCCCGAGTCTAGGGTGCCGCACTGACAGCCCGCCGCCACATGGCCTCGCGGGGCCGCCCAGGAACGTTTACGCGAAAGGTCACGAAAATGTATCGGGCATATCGGCCATCGACCTTCACAGCGGCACCACAGGTTGGCTAGCGTGCTCGCCGAGGCGGTCCGTACTCCGTCGGCGATCAGCGCCGAGCGGGCGGCCTGCGCCGAATCCGGGCCTGCGCACAGCAGCCCGGAACCGGGGACCCACCATGTTCGACCGGGGTGAATCGGGCCGTAATTCCCGGCCCGTAGGGCAGCCTTCCGTTCCGCCCGAACCCGACAGCTAACCCGGTAGGCGGTCCACGGAAGGAGATGTCGACCTTGGCGTCGCATCGCAAATCGCGCACGCGCACCGCACTGCGCGGGAACACACCGGCCGTCGGCTTCACGACGGCCGCGCTCGCCTCGGTCACGCTGCTGTCGACGCAGAGCGCCACCGCCGCGCCGGCCGAGCCGAAGCCCTCGGTGGAAGAGGTGCAGAAGAAGGTCGACGACCTGTACCGGCAGGCCGGGACGGCGACGCAGCAGTACAACAAGGCGAAGGAAGCGACCGACACGCAGCGCAAGTCGGTCGAGCGAGTGCTGGACGACGTCGCCAAGAGCGCCGACAAGGTGAACGGGGCGCGGCGCGCCCTCGGTACGTATGCGGCGGCGCAGTACCGCGCGGGCGCGGTCGGTCCCACGGCCGCCCTGATGTTCGCCGACAGCCCTCAGTCGTACTTCGAGCAGACCCAGCTGATGGACCGGCTGACGGACCGCCAGCAGGGGGCCGTCGAGGACTTCCAGAAGGAGCAGCGGTCCGCGGCCAAGCAGCGCGCCAAGGCGACCAAGAGCCTGGAGACGCTGACTGAGTCGCAGGCGTCGCTCAAGGTCGGCAAGCAGAGGGTCCAGAACAAGCTCGCGGCGGCGCGGTCGCTGCTGTCGGAGCTGACGGCCGAGGAGAAGGCGGTCCTCGCCGAGCTGGAGCGCAAGAAGGAGCAGGAGGCGCGCCGCAAGGCCGAGGCGAAGGCCAAGGAGGAGGCGGCGGAGCGCAAGCGCCAGGAGGAGGCGCGGCAGGAGGAACAGCCGCCCGCCGCCGGCGGCGGCACCGACACGGGCACGGGCACGGGGGACACGGACGGTACGTACGCGGCCAAGGCCGAGAAAGTGCTCGCGTTCGCCCGCGCGCAGATCGGCAAGCCGTACGTGTGGGGCGCCACCGGCCCCAGTTCGTACGACTGCTCGGGGCTGACGGCCGCCGCCTGGAAGGAGGCGGGTGTCCAGCTGCCGCGTACGACCTGGGACCAGGTCAAGGTCGGCAAGCGCGTCGCCACGGCGGATCTGCTCCCCGGCGACCTGGTGTTCTTCTACGACGACATCAGCCATGTCGGCATCTACCAGGGCGACGGCAAGATGATCCACGCGCCGAAGCCGGGCGCGAACGTCCGTGAGGAGTCGATCTACTACATGCCGATCTACGGCAGCGTGCGCCCGGCCTGAGCCCGTTGGCCCCTGTTTCCGGGCCGGCTGCTCCTCGGGGCTCCCTTCGACCCCCTATGCGATCATGCGACAGATGTCCCTGGGGAGGGGCCGTCGCGGTGGTACCGACACCGTGGTGGTGACAGAAGGAGTCCGGCATGAACGCGGGTGGGGATCAGGGCGGTTCGTCCACGTCCGACGAGGAGTGGGAGCGATTCCTGCGGGAGTCGGCGGACGGCGTGCCCGACGCGCCCAAGGAGCCCTCGGCACGGGCCCGGATGGTGACACGGCGGCTGCGGGAGGAGCCCGCGCCCCCGGAGGGGTGGCGCACGCACCGGCCGGCCCGGCGGCCGAGGCGGCTGAAGGGCTGGTACGTCGTCGGGCTGCTGGCCTCGGTCGCGCTGCTGGCCGTGGCGCTGGATCCGGGGCGGGTCACCGGGTGGTTCGGCGATGACGGCGGGGCCGGAGGGCCGCTCGCCGCGGAGTCGGAGCGCCCGGACCAGGCACCGCCCATGGAACCGGCCGGGCTGCCCACGCTCGACGAACCGTTCAGGGGGTCGCCCGCGGCGCGCTGGGACAGCGGGACGGCCGGGATCACGCTGCCCGCCGCCAGGGCGACGGGGTGGATGAGCGAGGCGCAGGTGAAGGACGCGCTCGACCGGAGCCGTGACTTCCTCGCCGCGTCCGGTCTGGATCCGGCGGTGCTGCGGGGCGCGCGGCCGGCGGAGGCGATCGCGCTGATCAATCCGCATCAGAAGGACGTCCAGGACTATCTGGCGACCTCGTTCCGCGCGCCGAGCGAGGAGAACGACCCGCTG
The DNA here is from genome assembly GCF_045040315.1 of Streptomyces sp. NBC_01508. Classification (NCBI taxonomy): domain Bacteria; kingdom Bacillati; phylum Actinomycetota; class Actinomycetes; order Kitasatosporales; family Streptomycetaceae; genus Streptomyces; species Streptomyces sp. NBC_01508. The sequence goes on from NZ_CP109419.1 coordinate 3,123,774, forward strand.
TTGCTCTTCAGCCGGTTCGACAAGGAGCACACCCGTGTCGTCGGGGACGTTGTCAAGACGCGGGGCCGGATCAGCTACCGGGAGGGCGAGCGCGGCGCCCTTCAGGTGACCGCCGACGTCACGTACGTCTACCCGGTCACACGGGCGGCGGCGGACAGCGGCGGCGACGACGAGGTCGCGCGCACGATCGTGCGCCGCGAGACGGTGCTGAACTGGGACGATCCCGCGAAGGTGATCACCGAGCGGGGGACCTTCTCCCTCGTTTCGTACAAGGCCCACATGACCAACGGCGGCTGCGACGCCCCCACCGGATACCTCGTCCCCGAGTACGGCACCGAGCGGCGGGCCACCGATGGCGGTGCCGCGGTGGATCCCTACGACCGCAGCGGGCCGGTGACCGAGCGGACGGGGAGCGTGGACGGGGGATGCGGGACGGCGACGCGGTCGTAGGCGGACCTGACCACCGCCGAGGCCGGTGCGCGGCCGGTGCGCGGCCGGTGCGCGGTCGGTGTCGTCGGAACGGTCATGTCCTGCCGGGAAGTGACCCGACGCAGGTAAGAGAAGCGACCACAATCCGCCGGTGATCTTCCACCTGCGGGCAATAGCGGCCATGACGGCGCACGTCCGTGACCCGCGCGCCTACCGTCCTTTCCCGTACGGGCCATCCGGGCCCACGTGGAACGAAGGATGTGGACGCCCCCGTGGCAGCGCACCGCCGACCCCGACGATCCAAGCACCGGCCGTTCAGCGGCCCGTACGGCCGTACGGCGGCGACTCTCGCGCTCGCCGGGGCCGCGACGGCCACCGGGCTGGAAGGCCCCGCGCACGCCGAACCGCGGCTCACCCCGGCGCAGGTGAAGACGGAGGTCGACAAGCTCTACCACGAGGCGGAGGCCGCCACCGAGAAGTACAACGGCGCGAAGGAGAAGGCTGACCGGGCGCGCGCCTCGCTGGACAAACTGCGCGACGAGGCCACCCGGCGCACGGAGCGGCTCAACGTCTCGCGCGACGCGCTCGGTTCGATCGCCGCCGCCCAGTACCGCGCGGGCGGCCTCGACCCCGCCGTACAGCTCGCCCTCAGCTCCGACCCCGACGAGTATCTGCGCGGGGCGGCGCTCGCCGAACGGGCCGGCTTCCAACAGGCCCGAGCCGTCAGCGGGATGCGCGCCCAACTCGGCGACATCAGCCGCCTCCGTACGAAGGCCGACGGCAAGCTCGCCGTCCTGAAGAGCCGTCAGTCCGAGCTGGCCACCCACAAGTCGACCGTCGAGAAGAAGCTCGCGGACGCCGGGAAGCTGCTCGACCGGCTCACCGCGGCCGAGCGCGCCCGGTACGCCGAGAGCACCGGGTCGGCCGATCCGCGCGCCGACCGCTCACAGAGCCGCCCGGCTTCGGCCACCGCGCCCAACTCCCGTGCCGCCGCCGCGATCGCGTACGCGCGTGGGGCACTCGGCAAGCCGTACGTGTGGGGCGCGACCGGGCCCGACGGGTTCGACTGCTCGGGGCTGACGCAGGCCGCCTGGCGCGCCGCCGGAGTCTCTCTGCCGCGCACCACGTACACCCAGATCAACGTGGGCCAACGGGTTTCGCGCTCCCAGCTCGCACCGGGCGACCTGGTGTTCTTCTACTCCGGCATCTCGCATGTCGGGCTCTACGCCGGGGGCGGGCAGATGATCCACGCCCCTCGGCCCGGCGCCGCGGTGCGGCTGGCCCCGATCGACGAGATGCCGTTCGCGGGCGCCGCCCGCCCCGCGTAACCCTCCCCAGGAGGCCCCCACCCGGCCCAAGCCCGGGTGCCGTGCCGCACCCGTCGCACGACGATGACGCCATGAGACACAGACGGGCGGCCCGCGCGACCGCGCTCACCCTGGGCGCGCTGCTCGTCCTGGCCCCGGTCGGTGTCACCCCCGAGGGCTGCGGCGACCTGACCGGCGGCCGGCTCTGCGTCGAGGGCGGCCCGGTGGGCGGCGAGGGAACATTCACGACGCGTTACGTACGGCACGGCGCGGGTGGCGACGACACCGCCGCCGCCACCTTCCAACTCGGCTACCAGCGCAAGGACCCGCGGATCACCGCGTTCCCCGGCTGGTTCGGCACCCTCCGTACAAAGGACGGCGTCACCACGGCCACCGGCACGCTCGACACGGCACGCGGCGAGTGTGTCCGGGGCGTGCTCCGGCACGACGGCCGGGAGTACGTCACGAAATGGCTCTGCTCAAGCTGAACGGCCCGCGCCTCCTACGGAAGCGCGCTCACACCAGCCTGCGCGCCGTCGCCCACCGCGTCAGTTCGTGCCGGTTGGAGAGCTGGAGCTTGCGCAGCACCGCCGAGACGTGCGACTCGACCGTCTTCACCGAGATGAAGAGCTGCTTCGCGATCTCCTTGTACGCGTACCCACGCGCGATCAGCCGCAGCACCTCGCGCTCGCGCTGCGTGAGGCGGTCCATGTCCTCGTCCACCGGCGGCGCGTCCGTGGAGGCGAACGCGTCGAGCACGAAGCCCGCCAGCCGCGGTGAGAAGACCGCGTCGCCGTCCTGGACGCGGAAGACCGAGTCCACCAGGTCGGTGCCGGTGATCGTCTTGGTGACGTAACCGCGCGCACCGCCGCGGATCACACCGATGACGTCCTCCGCCGCGTCGGACACCGACAGCGCCAGGAAGCGCACCGGGTCCTCGGCCGCCGCCATCAGCGGCGCGCAGCGGCGCAGGACCTCCACGCCGCCGCCGCCGGGGAGGTGGACGTCGAGCAGGACGACCTCGGGGCGGGTGGCCGTGATGACCGTGACGGCGTGGTCGACGTCGGCGGCCTCGCCGACGACCTCCACGCCCGTGGTCGCGGTCTGCCCGATCTCGGCCTGTACGCCGGTGCGGAACATCCGGTGGTCGTCGACCAGCACCACACGCACGTGCCTGGCCGGAACCTCTTCTTCGCCGCTCGTGCCGCCCGTCGTCCCGCTCGTCCCGCTCGTCCCGCTCGGTCCGCTCGTCCCGCTCGTCCCGCTCGTCCCGGTCATGCCTCCGCCGCCCTCTCCATCTCAAGCTCCACTTCCGTGCCCCCGTCGGGCGCCGAACGCACCCTCGCCGTACCGCCGTTGCGTTCCATCCGGCCGAAGATCGACTCCCGTACGCCCATCCGGTCGTCCGGCACCGCGTCCAGGTCGAACCCGGGCCCCCGGTCCCGTACGGAGACGAAGACCGTCCGGCCCTCGACCTCCGCGAAGACCTGCACGGCGCCGCCCTCGCCACCGTACTTGGCGGCGTTGACCATTGCCTCGCGTGCTGCCTGCATCTGTGCGGTCAGTTTCTCGTCGAGCGGGCAGTCGCCGACCACCACGACCTCGATCGGTACGCCGTGGTAGTCCTCCACCTCGGCGGCGGTCGCCTTGACCGCCTCGGCGACGGTGTCGGGTTCGTTCTCCTCGTCCTTGCCGGTGCCTTCCGGCTTGTACAGCCAGGCGCGCAGCTCCCGCTCCTGCGCACGGGCCAGGCGCCGGACCTCGCCCCCGTCGTCGGCGTTGCGCTGGATCAGCGTGAGCGTGTGCAGGACGGAGTCGTGGACGTGCGCGGCGACCTCGGCGCGTTCCTGGGCGCGGATGCGCATCAGGCGCTCGTCGGACAGGTCCTGGGTCATCCGTACGAGCCAGGGGCCGGCGAGCAGCGCGACTCCGGCCACGACGGCGATGGCCGCCGTCAGGACGTTGCCGAGCTGGGCGGCCGAGCCGCGGACGACCATGAAGACGGTCAGGCCCATGCCGACGAGGGCCACACCGGCCAGCCCGCGCGCCAGTTGGAAGATCCTGCGGCGCCTGCTGTCCGTCGACAGCGACGCCCACTGCGCGCGGCGGGCGTTGTCGGCCTGGCGCCAGACCAGGACGACACCGGCGCCGATGAGCAGTGTCGGCCAGATGTAGTTGCCCGCGCCGCCGCGGCCGAGGTCCGCGCTCGCGACGAAGACGGTGCCGACGACGAACAGCGCGATGAGCGCGAAGGTCTGTCCCCGGTCGGGTTTACGGAGCCGCCGCCGCCCGTCGTCCGTCGTCTCGAACAGCGGGCGGGTCCGGCTGGGGGTGCCGCCGACGCCGAGCGGGACGACGATCCAGAAGATGGCGTACAGCAGCGCGCCGAGCCCCTGGGCCAGGAACAGGGCGAGGAAGACGAGCCGCACCCAGCCGACCGGCAGCCCGAGATGGCCCGCGAGCCCGCGTGCGACGCCGCCCAGCAATCTGCCGTCCGCGCTGCGGTAGAGCTTGCGCAGGGGCTGCTCGTCGGCCCCGGGTGCCGTCCCCGAGGCCCGGCTGCGGCTCCGGGACGCGCCCGGCGCTCCCCCGGAGGAGGAGGACGACGACGGGGACGGGGGTGGGGTGGGCGTGGCGACCGGCATGCCACCGATGGTCACACGACAGTGTGGGCCGTGGCATCAGGGCTGCGCCCTGAGAGCGGCCCCGAGAACGACCCTGAGATCCCCCGGCCGACCCTGGTACGCGCGGCGTCCAATATCAGGGACGGGCCAGGGTCGGCACGGGTGGAGACCGGGCGGGCGGGCGGTCACCATGGACGTATGACTCAGTCCGTGCCGCACACCTCGACGCCGCCGACGCAGCCGACACCTCCGCAGCTGGTGCGCGCGCCGCGGCAGAAGGTCGTCGCGGGCGTCTGCGGCGGGCTGGGACGCTACTGCGACCTCGACCCGGTCGTCTTCCGGATCGTCATCGTCGTGCTGACGCTGACCGGTGGCATCGGGCTGATCTTCTACGGCTTCGCCTGGCTGCTGGTCCCGCTCGACGGCGAGGACGAGAACGAGCTGCGCCGGCTGCTGTCGGGCCGTGTCGACGGCGCTTCCCTGATCGCCGTACTGCTCGCGCTGGTGGGCTGCGGCCTGTTCCTGTCGATGCTCAACAACGGCGGCACGCTCGGTTTCGCCACGATGCTGTCGATCGCGGTGATCGGCGCGGCGGTCTGGTCCCAGCGGCGGTGCGCCACCGCGCGGGAGGGCGGCCCGCTCGACCCGGGGACGGCGGCGGCCGTGGCCGAGGCGCCCCCGGAGACGAAGGCGCCGCCGACGCCGGGCAGTCCGTCGTGGTGGCGCGACCCGATCGTCAAGGACGGCACGACGGGGCCGACGGGGCCGCCCGGCTATCTGTGGGGTCCGGACGACGAGGACGACGGGACCGGCCGGACCGGCGGGGGCGGCGCGTCGCGCCGGGGGGCGGGCGGGCGCGAGCCGTCCGGGTCGTCGCGCGGGCGCCAGGACCGCCCGCGCGGGATCGGCGGCACGGTCTTCCTGTTGGCGCTGCTCGCGGGCAGCGTCGCCCTGGGGCAGTCGTGGGACGTCAACCCGCTCGGTACGAGCCTCCAGATCGGCTTCGCCGCCGCGCTCGGGGTGTTCGGTCTCGGTCTCGCCGTGAGCGCCTTCCTGGGGCGTACGGGCTTCGGCACGATCTTCCTCAGCGTGCTCACCGCCGGACTGCTCGCGGGCGCGACGGCCATCCCGAAGGACATCGGCACGGAGTGGGTGCGTACGACATGGCGCCCGGCGGCCGTCGCCTCGGTGGCGCCGTCGTACGAACTCGGCACCGGCGTCGGGACACTCGACCTGGCCGGTGTCGACGTCCCGGCGGGCAAGACCCTCCGTACGAGGGCGGAGGTCGGCGCCGGGCAGCTGAGGGTCGTCGTACCGCGCGACGTGACGCTGAAGGTGCGCGCGGAGGCGGGGCTCGGCGACATCCAGCTCCCCGGCGAGCCGAAGAACGACATCGACCTCGCACCGGCACAGGAGCGGACCCGTACGGTGGCCCCGCCCAAGGGCGTGAAGCCCGCAGGCACACTGGACCTCCGGCTCGAAGTCGGCGTCGGACAGGTGGAGGTGACCCGTGCTGCTGCATGAGTTCAAACCGGGCAGGCTGGTGGCCGGCCTGGCGGTGATGGGCGCGGCCACCGTGTTCGCCGGTGACGCGGGGGGTTGGTGGGACGCCCCGTGGTTCGTGGTCGTCCCGTTCGTCTGCGGCGGTCTCTTCCTGGCGTCCGCCGTGTCGATGGTGGACTACCGCATTCGGCGCCGCCTGTCGGCGAGGACGGCGTCCAGGGAGAACACGGAGGCCCCGGCAAGCAGGAGCGGCAGCCAGGCCATGAGGTAGGCGAGGTCGTTGCCGTAGTAGTACGGCTCCGACTGCCAACTCACCGTCAGCCACAGGCTCAGCGAGATCAGGGCGCCGCCGAGCGCCGCGAGCCGGGCCAGCAGTCCGGCGAGGGTGCCGAGACCGACGGCCAGTTCGCCGAGGGCGATGGCGTATCCGAAGCCCTCGGGGCTCTTGAGCGACAGGTCGACGAGCGCGGGTACGGCGGAGCTGTCGCGCACGCTCCGCATCAGCTCGCCGACGGAGCCGGGCCCGTTCGCCGACATGAAGGCGCTGTCGGTGAGTTTGTCGAGTCCGGCGTAGACGAAGGTCACGCCGAGGAAGATCCGCAGCGGCAGCAGGGCGTACTTCGTCGCCGTGTCCTTCCAGCCCTGCCGCTCACCTCCGATCGTTGCGTAGGTGTCCGTCCGGTATCCGTGCGCCATCGCGTGCCCTGCCCTTCCGCCGCCCACGTCGCTCGCAGGGCTCGATTGTCCCCGCGTGACTCGCGCATGGATACGGATGGGACGGACATCACGCTCAGCGGGTCCCCCGGCCCGCGCCGGCGGTGTCAGTCAAGGACGTCGATCGGCACCCGGTTGGTCTCGACGCCCGCCGCCGTCACCACCCGCACATCGAGGCGCCCCGGCTCGACGTCCACCGGCACGGGCACCGTCAGCACCGTGTCCGACGGGTTCCGGAAGCCGCCGGGGACCGGGACCAGCGGTACGTGGACATGGACGGGCCCGATCCGTACGACCATCGCGCCCAGCCGGTCCGGCGTGCCCCCGCCCGGCGGCACGAAGCCGGTCCCCCGGATCTCGATGTCGTCACCCGTGCGGATCGGCGCGTCCAGGTCCCCGGCCTCCCTGGCCCGGACGACCGACAGCACCACCGGGCGACCGCCCTCCGCCCACTTCGCGGCGAAGTACGTCGCGGCCGAGACCGTCACCAGCAGGGCCAACGCCCATGGGAGGTCGGGCAGTTGCTCGGGGCGGCGGGCGAGGCGTACCGCCGAGAAGAGTACGGCGACGGCCGTCACCAGCGCGTACTGGACGTCGGCGAAGCTGCCGCGCCCGGCGTCGTCGCAGAGCAGGTCGGCGAGGCGCGGACGCTCGGCCCGTACCTTCTGCAGGCGCCGGTCCGCGACGCGTACGCCCACCACACGGCGTACGACGACGGCGATCGCGCACACCACGGCCAGCACCGTCAACATGCCCGCGCCACGGGCGAGTTCGAGGCCGGCGATCAGCTCGTCGCGGGCGTCGTGGCCGGACGCCCCGGCGAGCTGGAGCGCGAGCACCAGCACGGCGAACACGAGCAGCAGCACCCACGCGGAGGCGACGGTGCGGGAGGTCGACAGCCGGTTGTCCTCGCCGATGACCGGGGCGAGGAGGCCGCCGCGCGTACGGTGCAGCCTGGCCGCGCCGGTCAGCAACCCGGCCACGGCGAGGGCGGCGAGGAGCCCCGCCGTACGGGCGACGGTCCAGCCCGCGCCGATCGCGGTCCCGGCCAGCGCGAGCGCGAACACCGCGACGGTGCCCCACACCACGATCAGCGTGTGCCGCCACACGGCGTGCAGCCAGGCGTCGCCCGCCTCGCGGCTGCGGTCGGCGACGGCGCGGGCCGACTGGGTCAGTTCGTCGGACACCCACTGCCTGGACGCGCCCGGGGAGTGGGCGAGCGCGGCGGGCAGGCCGTGACCGGCCGCGAACTCCTCCCGTTTGACGAGGAAGGCCGCGACCGCGCGCCGGTGCCCCTCATGCGCCCCATGGGGGCAGTTCCCGCAGGTACAACCCCCGCCGTGGGTGCCTTGTCCCGCCACTCGCACCGCCACGCCGCATGCCGCCTTCCCCGCCCCGCACCCATGGATCTTGTGGGTGAACTTCCTTGCTGTGACTGGGAATTGTGCCGTATCCGAGAGGGTGTCAGACGCCGAGCACGAGATACGCGAAGCCGAAGTACCCCCGGTAGCCGCCGAGATAGCCCTCGCGGTGCCCGGCGGCGGTGGCACGGGCCGCCGCGTGCAGTGCGTGGCCAGGGTTTTCGAGCGCCCAGCGCTCGCCCCAGCCGGCCCGGCCGTTGGACTCGAAGACGTCCATTTCGCGCTGGTCGGCGACCGTCGTACGGAGCGGGGCGAAGCCCGCGTCGGCGGCGGCCCGGACCAGGTCGTCCAGCGAGCCGACGAACTCGTCCTCCTCGGCGTCGCCAAGTCCCTTCAGGGCGACGGCGGTCGGCTTCTGGATCCAGTACGCGTCCCCGAACAGCACCCGCCCACCGGGCTGCACACTCGCGCGCAGTGCGCGCAGCGCCTCACGGGTCGTGCCGGGCCAGGCGTGCACGGCCCCGATACACACGGCGAGGTCGTAGCCGGTCTCCGTCCACGCGTCGGCGGAACCCTCATGGAACGTCACCCGCTGGTCCAGCCCCCGCTCCCGCGCGAGCCGCCGCCCGCGCGCCACGGCGACGGGGTCCTTCTCCACACCGTCACCGGTACTGCCGGGAGCCCCGTCGACCAGGCGCAGCAGCAACTCGCCCCAGCCACACCCGAGATCGACCACCCGCCCACCGTCCGGCACCGCACAGGCGTCGACGAGGGAGCGGGCGTGCTCTTCGGAGAGGGGGGCGTTCCAGGTCAGGAGGGGGTTGTTGGGGGCGGCGAGGATGGCGTGGAGTTCGTCGTGGTCGGACATGGTCGAGAGATTCACACGCGCGGTCGGCGCGGTGCGAACGAATTATCCGTCGCTGCCGCCGGAGCGACGGCGACGGTCGATCGAGGTGAGATCGATGTCGATCGGGAACGGGAGCTTCAGCTCCAGGCGCCCGCGATGGATACCGGTCGGGGCATAGACCTGTGTAGCCGGGTCGAGTTCAAAGCTGTAGACAACGGGGAGACCGTGTTCCTCCTCGACCCGCCAGAAGAACGGCACGCCTCCGGCCGCGTACTTACGAGGCTTCACGTCACGGTCACGCTCGACGGAATCGTCCGAGACCACCTCGATGACGAGTACCACGTCCGCCGGGTGGTACCAAGTCTGTTCGGGGCCGGTGTCGGCGTCGGCGCGGTAGACGAGAATGTCCGGCTCGGGCCGGTCCTTGCGGCCGAGCTTCACCGTCATCTCACGATCGACGTCCAGATCGTCCGGAACCTGGCTGAGCAGCGAGTTCTCCAGCAGCCACATCGTGCGCGTGTGGAACTTCCGCTGCGGACTCATCAGGACAAGGCTCCCGTCGATCAGCTCAGTGTGCGGCGGGAGGCCGGGAATCCGGTCGAGATCGTCTGCGGTCCAGCCCTGGGCGGGCGGGATCGGCCACTGGTAGCGCGGTTCGAGACCGTGTTCAGGTGCGGCGCTCATGATTACTCCCATGCGACGGAGTCTGACCTCTCCAAGCAGCCTACCCAGGGCATATGCCAATGCCGCCACTCAAACGAATGAGCGACGGCACCGGCGTTGACCTGAAGACCCCACCGCAGGGGTCACTCCCACTCGATCGTCCCCGGCGGCTTGCTCGTCACGTCCAGGACCACCCGGTTCACGTCCGCCACCTCGTTGGTGATGCGGGTGGAGATCTTCGCCAGTACGTCGTACGGCATCCGGGTCCAGTCCGCCGTCATCGCGTCCTCCGACGAGACCGGGCGCAGCACGATCGGGTGGCCGTACGTGCGGCCGTCGCCCTGGACGCCCACGGAGCGGACGTCCGCGAGCAGCACCACGGGGCACTGCCAGATGTCGCGGTCGAGGCCGGCCGCCGTCAGCTCCTCGCGGGCGATGGCGTCGGCCTCGCGCAGCAGGTCGAGGCGCTCGCGCGTGATCTCGCCGACGATACGGATGCCGAGGCCCGGTCCCGGGAACGGCTGGCGCTGGACGATCTCGTCCGGCAGGCCCAGCTCCTGGCCGACCATCCGGACCTCGTCCTTGAAGAGCTGGCGCAACGGCTCGACCAGGGAGAACTCCAGGTCCTCGGGGAGTCCGCCCACATTGTGGTGCGACTTGATGTTCGCGGTGCCGCTGCCGCCGCCGGACTCGACCACGTCCGGGTAGAGCGTGCCTTGGACGAGGAACTCGACCGGCGCACCGGGCTCGGCCTCGGCCTCGGCGATGATGTCCGCCTGGGCCTGCTCGAAGACCCGGATGAACTCGCGGCCGATGATCTTCCGCTTCTGCTCGGGGTCGGCGACCCCGGCCAGCGCGGCCAGGAAGCGGTCCGCCGCGTCGACGACCTTCAACTGCACGCCGGTCGCGGCGACGAAGTCCTTCTCGACCTGCTCGGTCTCGCCCTTGCGCATCAGACCGTGGTCGACGTACACGCAGGTCAGCTGCGAACCGATCGCCTTCTGTACGAGGGCGGCGGCGACGGCCGAGTCCACGCCGCCGGACAGTGCGCAGATCGCGCGGCTGCCGCCGACCTGCTCGCGGATCGCGGCGACCTGCTCCTCGATGACGTTGCCGGTGGTCCACGTCGGCTCGATGCCGGCGCCTCGGTAGAGGAAGTGCTCCAGGACCTGCTGGCCGTACGTGGAGTGCAGCACCTCGGGGTGGTGCTGGACGCCGTACAGCTTCTTCTCGTCGTTCTCGAAGGCGGCGACCGGTACGACATCCGTGGAGCCGGTGACGGTGAAGCCCTCGGGGGCGGCGGAGCAGGCGTCGCCGTGGGACATCCAGACCTGCTGCTCGGCCGGGGTGCCCTCGAAGAGGGTGGAGGCGGTCTTGGAGACGTGCAGTTCGGTGCGGCCGTACTCGCGCGAGCCCGTGTTGTCGACCGTCCCGCCGAGCGTCGTCGCCATCAGCTGGAAGCCGTAGCACATGCCGAGGACCGGGACCCCGGCCTCGAAGAGCGCGCGGTCGACGGTCGGGGCACCCTCCGCGTACACGGAGGACGGGCCGCCGGAGAGGATGATCGCCTTGGGGTTCTTGGCCAGCATCTCGGCCACCGGCATCGTCGAGGGGACGATCTCGCTGTAGACCCGGGCCTCACGGACGCGGCGGGCGATGAGCTGGGCGTACTGGGCGCCGAAGTCGACGACGAGTACGGCGTCGGGGGCGGCGGGGGGTACTGCTGGCACGGGCGCGGCCTTCCGGCGGTGAAGGGGTTCGGTACGGCGATTCTAACGGGGGGCGAAGACAGCTTTTCGTCTCAGCATCCGAACCCCCGCACGGGCCTCCCGGACCCCTCCGGCATACTGACCCCCATGCGCGAGCACACGACCTTCGTCTTTACCTATGGCACCGGCCCGTCCGGCTGCCATGGTCGTTCCGCTTGAGCTGACAAGCGACTTCCCAGGCGCCCCGGGCCGACAAGGCCCGGGGCGTCCTGCGTTGTCCGGGCCGGTTGTCCGTCGCCCCGGGTCTCCCCCTTCGTACAGAGGAGCCCTTCATGACTGTCACCGAACGCACCGGCGCCCGCACCGACGAGGCCGCGACCGTGATCGACGGCGCACGTGAGCGCATCGACGCGCTCGACGACCGGATCATCGGTCTCGTCCAGGAACGCATCGCCGTCTCGGCCGTCATCCAGGACGCGCGTATCGCCTCCGGCGGACGCCGGGTCAACCTCTCCCGCGAGAACGAGATCCTGAGCCGCTTCAGGGACGCGCTGGGCACGCCGGGCACCTCGCTCGCGATGACGCTGCTGGAGCTGTCGCGCGGCCGGATCTGAGCGGGCACGGGCGGCGCGCCGGGCGGGGTGCCCGACGGTACGGACATGGGTTCGGGCGCATCCTCACCCGTACGGCGCGTGACCGGACCCGCCGGGCCTTCGTTGGTCCCGATGTCCGTGCCAGCCAGGGGCGGGCCCGAACAAACCACGCGTGGCTTCGCTGGGGCGTGTGACGTACCGCTGGTACGTCGTGGGACCTCGCCTCAGCGCCGAGTGACCGGTCGGCAGGGGACAGCATGCCCGGTCACACCAAGAGCGGTCGGCTCCGGGGACGCCCGGCGCCGACCGCATACGGATACGGCTCCCTCCCGTGTCCAGACCGTTCGCACAACCGCCCGGCCCGCTCCCTCCGTTCCCCCGTCCACCGTCCCGTACTCGCGGCGCTCACCCCCCCCAGCGCCGCGATCCGGTACCGGCGCGCCGCCCTGACGCCGCCGGTGCCGACGACAAGGGCCCCACAGGCGCCCGTCCGATTCGCTTCGGACCGGGCCCGTGGGGCTCTTGTCGCGCCCGGCCGCCCACCGGGGCATGACCGTGTGACGCGTGCCACATAAATATTCTGTGAGTAAAGGGGCAACCATCTCCCCAGGTCACAGGTCTCCTATGCGACACAACGGTCACCCGTACCCCACGTCGGAGGACCCCTAGCCTCCGCACCGCCTGTCCGCGGTGCGCCGGACTTCACTGAGGTCTTCATGAAGCTTCGCCGCGCTATGGCCGTCGCAGCAGCGACCGCCGTCATAGCCCCTGCCGCCTTCCTGGCGGCGCCTGCCGCGTACGCGGCCGAGGGTGACACGGTTACCACCGGCACCACCGGCACCACCGGCACCACCGGAACGATTTCCGACGACGAGAACCCGCCGCCTCCCGGCGACGGTGAAGCAGAGCCCCCGCCCGGCGGTGACGGAGAGGTCGAGCCTCCCCCCGGTGACGGAGAGGTCGAACCGCCTCCCGGCGACGGCGAGGAAGAGCCTCCCCCGGGCGACGGCGAAGAGGAGCCCCCGCCGGGTGACGGCGAGGAAGAACCGCCTCCCGGCGACGGCGAGGAAGAGCCTCCCCCGGGCGACGGCGAAGAGGAGCCCCCGCCCGGCGAGGGTGAGGAAGAGCCCACACCTCCCGACGAGGAGTGCGCCGACGCCGACTTCACGACCTCGCTCTCGGGCCTCCCGAGCAAGATCGTCGCCGGTTCGGGGTGGAAGGAGTTCAACCTGAACCTCGACAACACGAACGGCGAGACCACCGCGATGATCGATCTCGGTGCCGTCGTGCTGTACAAGAAGGACGCCCAGGACTTCTTCGAGTCCGACCTGACGTCGAAGTACGCGCAGTTCGAGTACTTCGACGGCACGGAATGGGTCAACGAAGATCTCGCGGACGGCGGTTCGATCGTCGGGAGCCTCGATGTCGAAGCCGGCGAGACCTACTCGCTCAAGCTCCGTCTGAAGATCTCGGCGAAGGCTCCGGCCGGTTCCGCCGTCGCCATCGCCTTCGCGGTCTCCGTCGACGAGGACTTCAACTGCTCGCTCGACGAGAAGTGGTACAGCTTCGAGGTTCTGGCGGCGGACTCGAAGCCCGGCCCCGTCCCGCCGGCCAAGCCCGAGGACGGCAAGAGCCCCGCGGACGTCAAGCCGCAGGGTGGCGCCAAGGCGCTGCCCGCCGCCGCGAACGGCAACCTCGCCGCGACCGGTGCCAACTCCATGCTGCCGGCCATCGGCGCGGCGGCCGGACTGGCCGTCGTCGCGGGTGGCGGTGTGCTGTTCGCGCTCCGTCGCCGCAAAGGTGACGCCGTCGCGTAACACGCGTCGACAGAGCGGGACCGCATGACAGGAGGCGCTGCACTCGGAGGGGGGTGCAGCGCCTCCTTGTTGGCCATCACGCCTGCCGCCTAAATCCGCCTGCCGCCTGCCGGCTACCGGCTACCGGCTACCGGCTACCGGCTACGGGGTCTTCTTCGGCGGGACCGCCGGTATCCCGAGGAACGGCAGCTTCAGCGCCCCGAAGGCCGACGCCGGGACCGCCGGTGACTTCGGCGCGATTGCCTCCTGCCGTACGTACGCCGTCCCGGCCGACTGCTCCGGACGCGGGTCCCGCTCCCCCTTGTTGGGCCAGAAGGACATCGCGCGCTCGGCCTGCGCGGTGATGGTGAGGGACGGATTGACGCCGAGGTTGGCCGAGACCGCCGAGCCGTCGACCACCGAGATGCCCGGGTGCCCGTACAGCCGGTGGTACGGGTCGATGACGCCGTGCTCCGCGTCGGCGCCGATGGGGCAGCCGCCGAGGAAGTGCGCGGTGAGCGGAGTGCCCATCAGCTCGCCGACGTTCGAGCCGGCGAAGCCGTTGATCTCCTCGGCGAGCAGGGTCGCGGTCCGGGTGGCCTGCGCCAACTGCTTCGGGTTGGGGGCGCCATGGCCCTGACGTGCCGTCAACAGGCCTTTTCCGACGCCGCCTTGCTTGCGGTACGTGGTCAGCGAGTTGTCGACGGACTGCATCACCAGGCCGATGATGGTCCGCTCCGACCAGTGCCGGTTGGAGAGCGAACGGGCCGCGCGGACCGGGTGCCTGACCATGGAGCCGAGCCAGCCGGCGATCCGGCGCCCGCTCTCGCTGTAGGGGACCTGGAGGATCGAGAGCGAGCCCATGGCGTTGGAGCCCTTGCCGTAACGGACAGGCTCCACATGGGTGTTGGCGTCCGGGTGGAAGGAGGAGGTGATGGCGACACCCCGGGTGAAGTCCGCCTTGCGCGAGGCTCCCGCGCCGTGCTTCCCGCGGTAGCGCCGGTCGGTGGTCTGGGCGCCCACCAGGGCCTCGGAGTTGGTACGGGTCAGCTCACCGAGCCGGCCGGAGAGCCGGGGCAGCCGGTCCCGGTCCTTCATCGTGTGCAGCAGCGTCTGCGTCCCGTACGTCCCTGCGGCCACGACGACATGACAGGCCGTCAGCATCCGTGGCGCCGACTTGCGCCGGTGGGTGGGGACTGTCGCGACGCGGTGCCCGCCGTCCGGGTCCTCGGTGATGTCGACGACGGTCGTCATGGGGCGGATGACCGCGCCGGCCTGTTCGGCGAGGTGGAGATAGTTCTCGTTGAGGGTGTTCTTGGCGCCGTGGCGGCAGCCGGTCATGCACTCGCCGCACTGGGAGCAGGCCGTGCGGGAGGGTCCCGCGCCGCCGAAGTACGGGTCACCGACGGACGCGCCCGGCTCGGCCCGCGCCGTACCGTCGGCGTCCTGGCCGTCACCGAAGAAGACACCGACCGGTGCCAGATGGAAGGTGTCGCCCACGCCCATCGCCTGTGCGGTCGCCTTGAGATGGACGTCGGAGGGGGTCATGGCCGGGTTGAGCCGGACGCCGAGCATGCGCTGCGCCTGGTCGTAGTACGGGGCGAGTTCGGCCTGCCAGTCGGTGATGCCGGCCCACTGTCTGTCCTCGAAGAACGCCTTCGGCGGCACGTACAGCGTGTTCGCGTAGTTGAGCGAGCCGCCGCCGACACCGGCGCCCGCGAGGACCATGACATTGCCGAGCAGATGGACCCGCTGGATGCCGAAGAGGCCGAGGGCGGGGGCCCAGAGGTAGTTCTTGATGTCCCAGGAGTTCTTGGGCAGGGTGCCCGGTGTGAAGCGGCGGCCGGCTTCGAGGACGCCGACGCGGTATCCCTTCTCGGTCAGCCGCAGCGCGGAGACCGCGCCGCCGAAGCCGGACCCGACGACGATGACGTCGTAGTCGAAGCCGTCGTTCTCTCCTTGGCCGTCGTCCCGGCCGGAGACACAGGTGTCCCGTGACATCGACTCCCCTTCTTCGATCCGGCTCGGATCAGCGCAGCCGGAAGACCTTGAGCGCGCGCAGGCTCTTGGTCATGAACGCCGCGTACTTCTCGTCGTCCATGCCCATAGACGGAGCCATCGGCAGCACGCGCTGCTGCGCGACGGTCTGTGCCTCGGTGTATTTGAGGATGCCCTCGGCGCCGTGCCGGCGGCCGAGGCCGGATTCCTTCATGCCGCCCATCGGCGCCTGGGCGCTGCCGTACGCCGGGGCGTATCCCTCGTTGATGTTGACGGTGCCGGTGCGCAGCCGGGCGGCGACCGCGTGCCCGCGCCTGCCGTCGCGCGTCCACACGCTCGAATTGAGGCCGTACGCGGTGGAGTTGGCCAGCTCGACGGCCTCGTCCTCGTCGCCGAACCGGTAGACGGAGACGACCGGTCCGAAGGTCTCCTCCGTACAGACCGACATCGGCGGCTCGACACCCTCCAGGATGGTGGGCTCGTAGAAGTACGGTCCGATGTCGGGCCGCGCCACGCCGCCCGCGAGGACCGTGGCGCCCTTGGCGACAGCCTCCTCGACATGGCTGGTCACGGTCCGGAGCTGGCTCTCACCGGCGAGCGAGCCCATGTCCGCGCCGTACGCGAGCGCGCTGCCGAGGCGCATCGCCTTCGTACGGGCGACGAATCGTGCCACGAACGTGTCGGCGACCGACTCGTGGACGTACAACCGCTCGATGGAGATGCAGAGTTGGCCAGCGGTGGCGAAGCAGGCGCGTACCGCACCGGCCGCGGCCTTCTCGATGTCGGCGTCGTGCAGGACCAACATGGCGTTCTTGCCGCCGAGTTCGAGGGTGGCGCCGACCAGCCGGCTCGCCGCGCGCTGCGCGACCTCGCGGCCGGTGCGCGTGGAGCCGGTGAAGGAGACGTAGTCGCCGCGCTCGACGACCTCGGGCCCGATGACGGGTCCCTCGCCGAGCACCACCTGGAACACCCCGGCCGGGAGTCCGGCCTCGACCAGCAGGTCGCGCGCCCACAGCGCGGTGAGCGCGGTCTCGGTGTCGGGCTTCAGCACGACGGCGTTGCCCGCGACGAAGGCGGGCAGGGCGTCGCCGACGGAGAGTTCCAGCGGGTAGTTCCAGGGCGAGATCTGCCCGACGACACCGCGCGCCAGGCGCTGCTCGGTGACCTTGGTGAGCAGGGGTACGACGCCGGTGTGCCGCCGCGGCCGCAGATACGAGGGGGCCTTGCGCCCGTAGTGGCGCGCGGCGACGGCCACGGCCTGGACCTCCTCGTGCGCGTGCAGCCTCGCCTTGCCGGTCTCCAGTTGGACGAGGTCGAGCACCTCGGCCTGGCGCTCCAGCAGGAGGTCGTGGAAGCGGAGCAGGACGGCGGCCCGCCTTCGTACGGAGGTCGCCTCCCAGAGGGGCTGGGCGACACGGGCGCGGGAGAAGGCCTCGGCGACGTCCTCGGGCGTGGACTCGGGCAGGTCGGCCAGCTTCTCGCCGGTGGAGGGGGTGTGGTTCGCGGTGCGTCCGGAGCCCACGACGCCCCGGACGAGCTGTGCGAGCACTTCGGGAGTGACCACGTCGGCGGCGGTGCGCACGCCGGCGGGCACCGGAGCCACGGGGTTGGTCGTGGGGGCCTGTGAGTCCGTCATGAGGGCGAGGGTATGCCGCATCCGGAGCTTTGGGTACCCGCGGGTAACACCTTTTCGCCGCCCGCCCGCCGCTCGCCCGGCGACCGGCGGCAAACGTGCCAGTGATCGCTGGCCGCATAAGCCCTGATCAGGCGCTCAGGGCAGGTAGCTGCTCTCGATCACCAGGTGCTTGACGATGTTCGTGAAGAGTTCTTCGCCGTCCTTCACGGCGTCTCCCTTGGCGGGCATCGCCACCCGGAGCCGCCAGTGCACATCCTTGGTGCCGGGAACGATCAGCTCGTGGTAGCGGTAGCGGATCGGATCCTCGGACGAGTCGCTGTACTGCGTGTAGTCGACGATGTTCTCGAACGCCTTGTCCGAGCCCGCGAACGTGGACTTCGGCTCGCCCCTGAAGTCCGCGTCCTTGATCTCCGTACCGTTCTCGCCGCCGTCCCTGTAGTACGTCGCCCAGGCCGGCTCCTCGGGCGGCAGCACCTCGTTGTCCGGAGTCTTCTGGACCTGGTCCATGGAGATGGTGAAGACACCGCTCGGATCCCTGAAGCCGACCCTGCTCTCTTCGGTCAAGCTTTCCTGGAAGCGCCGGTAGTCCGACGGGACGGCGATCTTGGCGTCCAGGATCTCCACCTCCGAGCGGACCTCCCAGCCCTCCGGCAGCTCGTCGGCCGCGAACGGGTTGAAGAAGATCAGCACCAGCGCGAGCACCACCGCGAGTACACCGCCGCCGAGGCCGTACTGCGCCGGGCGGTTACGGTGCAGGACCGGCGGGACCCACTTGCTGCCACCTCCGGTGGCGGCGGTGCTGCCGGTGCCCGCGTTCTGGTAGAGCCTCGTCGCCTCCGGCGACAGCTGCGGCGGACGCGCCACGGACTCCAGCACCGCGCGCACCTCGGCGGCGGCGGGGCGGGCCGCCGGGTCCTTCCGCAGCAACTGCATCACGATCGTGCCGAAGGCACCCGACCCGCGGGCCGGCGTCTGCGGCTCGGCGGAGAGCACCGCCTGGAGCGTCGCGGGGATGTGCGAGCGGCGGTACGGGGACATGCCCTCGACCGCCGCGTACAGCACGACGCCCAGCGACCACAGGTCCGACTCGGGTCCGGGGCGCTGGCCGAGCACCCGCTCGGGCGAGATGAACTCCGGTGAGCCGACGAAGGCCCCGGTCTCGGTGAGCCCCTGCTGGCCCTCGACCTGGGCGATGCCGAAGTCGCTCAGCACGACGCGGTCGCCGCGCCCGAGCAGGACGTTGTCCGGCTTCACGTCGCGGTGCAGCACACCGGCCTCGTGGGCGGCGGTGAGCGCGTTCAGTACGTCGAGCCCGATCCTGGCGGCCTCGCGCGGGTCGAGCGTGCCCTCCTGGAGACGGTCGGCGAGCGACTGGCCGCGCACCAGCTCCATGACGATCCACGGCTTGTCGTCCTCGACGACCACGTCGTACATGGTGACGACCGAGGGGTGGTCGATCCTGGCCGCCGAGCTGGCCTCGCGCCGCATCCGCCGGTGGACGGTGTCGCGCTCCTGGGCGCTCAGATGCTCGGGAACGCGGGGCTCCTTGACCGCGACGTCCCGGTCCACGATCTCGTCGTGCGCCAGCCAGACCGTTCCCATGCCGCCGTGTCCGAGCCGCGAGACGAGGCGGTAGCGACCGCCCAGCAGGCGTCCGACCGACGGGTCGGGCTCCATGGGGGTGTGCTGGACAGCCTGCGTCTGCTGGTACGGGGAGCCCTGGGGGGCGCTGTGGGGACTGCCGTGGGGAGCGCCGTGGGGAGGAGCCTGGGGCGGCACCTGGGGCGGCGGCCCCTGGTGGGGCTGATACGGCTGCTGCTGCGGCGGCTGCGGCGGCTGGAGTCCGTAGCTGGTGGGCTCGTTCGCGCGTCCCCCGTCGTTCGTCATGAGCACATCTTTACGGAAGGCGCGTCGCGATATCCACCTGAGGGCGGGAGCGGGTGCAGAGCCGTGACATCACGACTCCGCTCGGCTGGTCGCTCATCCGCCCGCGCCGTCCGCCTGCCAGCCGCCCAGCATGGTGTCGAACTGCGACCGGGTGGTGGACCAGTCTTCGACGGGACCGGACATGTAGAGCGCGTACTCGGTCGAGCCGTCGGCGGAGAAGTACATCTGGTCGATCGCACGGCGCGGCCCGACGTACACCTCCTTCTCGTCCGTCTGGGTCCAGGTGAACTCCCACAGCGCGGCCTTCGTCTGGCCTCGGAAGGTATTGGGTTTCAGCGTGATCCGCTGGTATCCGGGCAGGCCGTCGACGCCCTTCTCCATGTCCTTCATGTGGTGGAACGGGTTCGTGAAATCCGGTGAGGTGTCCACGGCGATACGCAGGAAGTGGACGCCGTCGTCGGGGGTGTAGTCGATCTGGTCGCCGTTCGCCCGCCGCTCCCAGCCCTCGGGGACGAGGACGCTGAAGCCCGCGGGATCGTCCATCCGCTTCCAGCCGGGCGGGACTTCCCCGGAGGGCTCGTCGGCCTCGTCACCGGTGCCGGTGCCGTCCCCGTCTCCGCCGCCGCCGTTCCCGTTCTGATCCTTGCCGTCGTCCGAGGAGGTGGCACCCGGGTCCGGGTTCGCGCCGGCGCTCGTGCCCGGACCGCCGTTGCCGTTGCCGTTGCCGCGCTCGATCGCGTAGTAGCCCACGCCGCCGCCGATCAGCGTCGCGGCGAAGACCGCGGCGAGCACGACACGCCAACGGCCCTTCCCGGCGGGCGGCTGGAGGGGCTCGGTCACCTGCGGGTACGCCCGCGGCGGTGTCTGCCCGTACGGCGAGGGGTCCGGCGCCGCGCCGTGCGGCTGCCGGCCCCGCGGGGGTGGCGTGTGCGGGTGCTGGGCCTGCGGGGGCGGCCCAGCCGGGGTCGGCCGTGGCTCGGCCTGCCGTCCGTCCAGCACCTCCCGCAGCATCCGCTCGGTCGCGGTGGCGTCCGGGCGGACCTCGGGGTCCTTCTGGAGCAGCGCGGCGATCACGGGCGCGAGCGGCCCGGCGCGTACGGGAGCGGGCGGGTCGTCGACGACCACCGCCTGCATGGTGGCCACCGCCGACGTGCGGCGGAACGGCGAGGTCCCCTCCACCGCCGTGTGCAGCGTCGCACCCAGCGACCACAGGTCGGAGGCCGGTCCCGGATCGTTGCCGCGCACCCGCTCGGGCGCCAGGTAGTCGATGGAGCCGACGATCTCACCGGTCCGGGTGATGGTCGAGTCGCCCTCGATGGCGGCGATCCCGAAGTCCGTGAGCAGTACGCCCCCGTCCCGCGCCAGCAGGACGTTGCCGGGTTTGACGTCGCGGTGCAGCACCCCGGCCGCGTGCGCGGCGCGCAGCGCGCCGAGGACCTGGAGACCGATCCGGGCCGCTTCGCGCGGCGTGATGGGGTCGGGGGTGAGCGCGTCCGCGAGCGACGGGCCGTCCACGTACTGCATGACGATCCACGGCCGGCCGCCGTGGTCGAGCACGTCATGGACCGTCACCACGGCGGGGTGACTGATCCGGGCCGCGGCTCTGGCCTCCTTCTGGGTGCGGGCGTGCAGCACGACACGGTCGGCGGCCGTGACGTACAACGCCGCCGTCAACTCCTTGACCGCGACGGTCCTGTTGAGCAGTTCGTCGTGGGCCCGCCACACCTGGCCCATCCCACCGCTGCCGATGGTCTCGCCCAGCTTGTAGCGGCCGGCGAGCACCAGCCCCTCGCGCGTCTTCTCAGGATCTTCCACGTGCTCCCGCCTGTTCCTCGGAAGGACAGGTTACGGAGCGAACGCGCCGACAGGGAACCTGGGCCCGCCGCCGAAACCGCACCGTGACACGTGCGGGTGGTGGTCGGACCGGTCCGTCAGCCGGTGATCCGGTAGGAGCCGATGGCCTGTTGGTAGATCTCGGAGACCCTGTCCCGCTCGTCCTCCGGACCGATGACCTGGATGACGTGGTAGTCACCCTTGACGATCATGGCGAGGTTTCGCACGTAGACCTCCTGGCCGCTGCTGTTCTGCCAGGTGAACTGGCCCTCGGCCATGGGCTGTTGGCCGACATCGATCCGGCGCAGCCCCGTGGAGGTGGCCCAGGAGGAGTCCCGGAACGGCTGCAACTCCCGCTCCTTCTCCCGTTGGTAGGCAAGCGGGTCGTCGCCGTTGTCGGCCACGCTGTCCCGGCCCGGCACCACGATGAGTGTGAAGTCGCCCCGTCCGTAGCGGACTTGCCCGCTGTCGTTGATCGGGCTGCGCTGCCAGCTCTTGTCCACGCCGATCTCGAAACCCTCGCCGTCCTTGCGCAGGACGTAGCCGTCGGCGAGGTCGGCCGGCGGCCCGGAGCTCTGCGGCGTCGAGGAGTTGGGGTCCTCCGGCTGGTCGGCGCCGTTGCCGTTGCCGTTGCCGTTGTCGTTGTCCGGGGTGGTGTCGGGATTCCGCGGACCCGGTGTCGCGGGCGCGCTCGGATCCGACCCGGCGCCGCTCCGCGACCCCTGCTCGTCGGCCTTCGGCAGGAACATCACGGCGAACGCGATGGCCGCGATCATCAGCGCGAGGATCAGGAAGAGCAGGATGCGTCCGAGCGAACGCGGCCCGCGCGGGCCGCGCGAACCGCCACCGTTCGACCTCTGCCGCGGCTCCCGGTACTCCCTGTCGCCGAAGTCCTCGTCGCGGTGGTCCCGTTCGCCGTAAGCGCGTTCCGGGTGGTCGCGGCGGGGTTCATGGCGCGGCTCGTGGCGCGGCTCGACGTATGCCTCTGCCTCGCTGTGCGACGCGCGTGCGGCGCCGCGCTGCTCGGCGGACCTGCCGCCACCCTTCTCCTTACCCTTCTCCTTTCGCTCCTTGCCCTTCTTGTGACGGTGCCGGCCGGCGTCGCCGCCACGGCCCCAGCCCCGGCGCTTGCGGACCAGCTCGCCCCTGCGGCGCACGATGGGCAGCCGCTCGTCCACGGACGGCACGGCGACCACGTCGAGACCGGCGTCGGGCTCGGGCGCCGAACGCACCAACGAGCGCAGCCAGCCGCGCAGTTCCTCGAAGTCGGGCCGCTCCGTGGGGTCCTGACGCAGCAGCGACTCGACCACGGGGCGCAGCGGGCCGCACTCCTCGGCGAACGCGGGCGGTTCGGCGCAGACGAGCTGGACCAGCTCGGCCGCGTTCTCCTCCGGATACGGGGCGTGGCCCTGGACGGCGCGGTAGAGGAGCGCGCCCAGCGCCCACAGGTCGGTGGACGGGCCGATGGGCGGGGCCAGTTGCCAGTTCTCGTGCACCGGTCCCGCCTGCTCGGGTGCCCATCGCTCGGTGACCGCGCCGACGACGGCTATCCGTGCCTGGCGGGCGCGTTCGGCGGCGAGCGGGGTGGCGGGGCCCCGGTACGCCGGGGTCGTACCGCCCGCGACGACCTCGTCCCAGCGGCCCGCGGGAACGGCGGGTCCGGCGACGGCGGGCAGGTTCGACGCGTGCCGCTGGGCGTCGGCGCGCATGGCGTCGCTGGTGCCCGAGGCGTGCCAATTGCCGCCGCCACTTGCTCCGCCGCTCCCGGAGCCGGTGGCGCCCGTGCTCCCGCCCGCGGACAGCGGGCGGGAGCCGTCACCGGCGCCCGAGGGGCCGTCGTGCCAGGTGCCGGCCAGTTCGACGCGGCGGGGCGGGCGGGGGTCGTCGTCATCCGTGTCGCGGCCGGCGTCGGCCGCGTCGTCGTACGTCTCGCGCCCCGGCGGGTCGATCTCGCGGGGCGGCATCGCCCACCAGTCGGGGTCGCGGTTCTCGTCCTGCGAGGGGCCGCTCGGTGCGCTGTCCGGGGAATCGCTTCGGCCTGTGGGGGCCGAGGGGTCCGGCAGACGCACGGGGCGCTGGGCGGGCAGGGTGCCGCTGTCGCGCTGCTGGTCCTCGGTGACACGGGCCGCGGCGCGCGCTCCGGCGCGATAGGCGGCGATGGCCCCGGCCCGCGCGGCGCGGGTGTCGGCCGGGCCGCTGCGGGAGGAAGTGGCCGGCAGGGCGGGCTGTCCGGTGTACGGGACGACGGGGGCCGCTCCCGTACCGCCGGGCGCGTCCCGGCCGTCGCCGCCGTCCGAGCCGTCCTCGGTGCCGGTGCCGGTGCCGGTGCCGGTGCCGGTGCCGGTGCCGGTGCCGGTGCCGTCCGGACGGTGGCCCACGTCGGGCCGGCCGAACGCGTCCGTACCGTAAGGGACTTCGCCGTACGACCGGTCACCGTACGAACCGTCGCCGTACGACTGATCGCCGTACGAACCGTCACCGTACGGACCGTCCGCCGAGCGGGCCGTCTCCAGGGCCGCGCGACCCGGCGACGCGGGTCCCACCGGTACGCCCAGCGCGCCGGTGCCCGGCGGCAGGGCCTCGGAGGTGCCTGTCCGGCCGCCCGGGATACCCACGACATCCGCACCGCCGTCCGGTACGCCCGCTGTCCCGGCGCCGCCGTCCGTGCCCGTGCCCAACTCGGGATCCGGCGCCTGCCCGGCGCCCGGGACGGGCCCGGGGATCTCACCGACGGGCCGGTATCCGGCCTCGAAACCGCCCTCCTCGGGCGCCGGCGGCACCGGCATGTAGCCGCAGAGCGCCTCCTCGGCCGCGCCGGTCGCCAGGCCCGTGAGCACCACACGGCCGTCGTCGCAGACGAGCACCGTGCGGATGGTGATGTTCCGGTGGGTCCAGCCGTGGGCGTGCAGCACCCGTACGGCCGTGAGCACGTCCGAGGCGATCTCGGCCGCGCGGTAGGGGTTGAGCGGCTTCTCGGCGAGCAGGGCGGCCAGCGGCCTGGCCGCGACCAGTTCACTCACTATCCACAGCGACCCGCCCTCGGCGAAGACGTCGAAGACCTGGTCGAGCCGCGGGTGGTCGGGGATCTGGGCGGCGCTCTGCGCGGCGTCGATGGCGCGGCGCACCGCCGGGTCCGTGGGCCTGCGTGTCGTACGGCCCGAGACCCGCCGCGTGGTCGCGGCACCGTCCGGGTCGACCATCTCGGCGTCCACGACCTCGGGCAGCGGCACTTGCCTGACGAGGACTTCCTGCCCGCTGTACGTGTCGAACGCACGCGTCTCGACGAGATCGAACTCGTCGGACGGAGGCAGGGGCAGGCGGTAGCGGTCGGCAAGCACCCGTCCCGCGTAGTCGTCCACGACGCCTCCCACACGCGCGCTGTCCCTGGGTCCCCGGATCTTCGGAGACCTCGCGAAACCGCCAATTCCGGTCGTTTACCGGCCCATTGTGACTGCGTACGGTCCGCGACTTCTCACGATACGTGGCCGCGGACCAATATGGCGCCGGGTCATGGCAACCCGGGCCTTAACCTTCCCGGCAACCCGGGCCCGTACGCCCCGGCACACCGGGCCCGTCATGGCCCTTGCCCGTTCCGGTCAGAACGCGGGCCGCCTCACCGACAGTCGCATCAATCACCGGAACGGGTTGTACCGCCGACGAGTTCTCGCCATCGCGGCACATTCGCGACACATCCGCAACGCTCTCGTGCCGTGACTCTCCGTCAGCCTGTCGGCTTGAAAGTGCTGTACGCCGTCTCACGGAGCGTCCGGCACTCGTCGTCGTCCCACTCGCTCGCCTTGCAGGTGATCATGATCGCGTAGCCGTGGGTGGCGTCCACCTTGAAGCCGCGGTTGAGCACCCGCATCCGCTCGCCGCCCTGGTCGCGTTCGAATCCCCAGTCGGCGACGGTCGGATAGCCGTTGAACTGGACGGACTGGATCCCCAGGCGCTTGTAGTTGCCCATGGTGCCCTTTATCTGGCCTTCGAGCTGTTCCCAGGCGCGCTTCGCGTCGCCGGTCGGCTTGGCGTTGAAGTCGACCTGGACACGCGGGAATCCGCCGTCCTCGTTGTAGATGCCGCCCGAACTCGTACCGGCCGTACCGTTGCGCCTGAAGTCCTCGGGCATCGCCATGGAGAAGCGGAACTGCTTGTCCGTCACCGTCTTGAAGTCCTCGGGCACGCCCTTGCCGTCCGGACCGGAGCCGGAGTCAGCACCGTCGGAACCCGATCCCGAGTTGTCCGTGCCGGAGCCGTCGTCCGACGACTGGCCGTCCGAGGGCTTGTCGCCACCGGTGTCCTTGGCCGAATCCTGCTTGTCCTTGCCCGCCGTGTCTCCGGCGCCGTCGCCACCCGCCGTGGCCCCGGCCGACGCGGCGGTGTCGTCCTTGCCCGCGTCGCCCTTGGCGTTCGCGTCCGAGTCGCCGTTGAGAACGACGGCCAGGACGACGGCGAGGATCGCCAGCACGACGACCCCCGCGATGATCATCAGCGTGCGGCGCGGGACGACGTCGGTGAGCGACGCCCGCGTGGCCGTGGTCCGTGCGGTGTCCCCGCCCGGTGCGGCCGCGGGTGCGGACGGCGACGTGGTCGCCGCGGCCGTGCCCACGGCTCCCGCGCCGGCACCCACCGCCTTGCCCGGCTTCGTCCTGCCACCGGCGACGCTTGCGCTCGCGGCGGCGTCCTTCGTCCTGCCCTTGGCCCGGGGCGCGGGCTCCGGGGGAAGCGGCGGCAACGCCACGACCCGCGTCGCGTCGGCCGCAGGCTCGAGCAACTCCGAGAAGTCGGGGGTGTCGATGACGTCCTGGAGCAGCGCCCGCGCGCCGGCGTCGTCGAGCCGCAGCGCCGGGTCCTTGGCCAGCAGACCGTAGATGACCTCTTCCAGCGCGCCCGCGTTCTTCGGCGGGTCGAGCGGTTCGGTCATGACGGCGGTGAGGGTCGCGATGGCCGACCCCTTGTCGTACGGCGGGCAGCCCTCCACCGACGCGTAGATCAGCCCGCCCAGCGACCACAGGTCGGCGGCGGGGCCGGGCTTCTTGCCACGGGCGCGCTCCGGCGAGATGTACGAGGGGGCGCCGACGAGCATGCCCGTCGAGGTGACCGACGGATCGCCCTCCACCTGCGCGATGCCGAAGTCGGTGAGGACGACGCGTCCGTCCTCGGAGATCAGCACGTTGGACGGCTTCACATCCCGGTGCAGGATGCCCTCGCGGTGTGCCGAGCGCAGCACGTCGAGGACCGCGAGCCCGACCTCGGCGGCGCGCCTCGGGGTCAGGAGGCCGTCCTCGCGGACGGCCTCGGCGAGGGACTTGCCCTCGATCAGCTCCATGACGATCCACGGCCGGTCGTCCTCGTCCACGACGTCGTAGACCGTGACCGCACCGTTGTTACGGATACGGGCGATCGCCTTGGCCTCGCGCAGCGTGCGCGTGATCAGCCGGCGCTTCTCGTCCTCGTCGATGCTGGTGGGGAAGCGCAGCTCCTTGACGGCGACCGTACGGCCCAGTGTCTCGTCGACGGCCCGCCAGACCGTGCCCATTCCGCCGCGGCCGAGCACCTCGCCGAGCCGGTACCGTCCGGCGAGGAGACGTCCCTCGGGGCTCCCGTCGGCCCCGCCCCCGGTCTTGGCCTTCCCGGCCGTACCGTCCTTCTCGTGCTGGGGCTCCCGCGCCGTGTCCCGTGACTGCTCCGCCTCCGCCATGCGTCCCCTCTGCGATCCCTGGTGTCCGCCCGCGCTAGGGCCTGTCTTCGAACTGGCGCCTGCCGGGCGATGCCTGGCACGCATGCTCGCCGCGTCGTCGGAGTCGGCCCCGTACGCCCCGTACGAGGATGACCCTCCGCCTTGCGATCGCACGCACCAGACGCCGCCCGGCCCACCCTCCGGGCGGACGACGCCAGTTTGAGGACAGGCCCTACGCCTGCCCACGCGCAGCGCAGTAACGCGCCCTGACAGAGCCTCCATTGTCCCTCACTCCGGCGCATGCGATGCTCCCGGGTCCGCCATCCGCCGGGACGACGGCCCAAGCGGAGCCCGGAGCGGGGCCGTTGGGCGTGGTGCGGAGGATCGCACCGCTGGTCACGCCCTCGTTCGGGGCTCGAACAGGGGTGCCCGAAACAATCCTCCGAAAGATCGCATCGGGCGCCCCACCCGCCTCACATCACCTCAAACGCCCCTCCAGAACAGCCCCGTACATCACGACGCGCCTCGCGACGCACCTCATGACCGGCCTACGACCGGCATACAACCGGCCCACGACCGACCTCGCGACGGACCCCACCAAGGTCACCTCACAGCGGCACGATGTCCGGCGCGCCCAGCCGTGCAGCGTCCGCCGTCAGGTCGTCCGGCTGGCGCTGCGACTCGCGCTCCGCCTCCACCCGCTTCCGGTAGTGCTCGACCTCCTTCTCGATCTGACCCTTGTCCCAGCCGAGCACCGGCGCCATCAGCTCCGCGCACTCGCGCGCACTGCGCGTCCCCCGGTCGAACGTCTCGATCGAGATACGCGTCCGCCTCGTCATGACGTCGTCCAGATGGCGCGCCCCCTCGTGCGACGCCGCGTACACGACCTCGGCCCGCAGATAGTCCTCGGCGGCGCCCAGCGGCTCGCCGAGGCCGGGGTCGGCCGCGATCAGCTCCAGCAGCTCCTCGACCATCGCCCCGTAGCGGTTGAGCAGATGCTCCACGCGCACCACATGGAGTCCGGTCCGCGCGGCGATCCCCGCCCGCGCGTTCCACAGGGCGCGGTACCCCTCGGCGCCGAGCAGCGGGGTGTCCTCGGTCACGCAGGCCGCCACCCGCTGGTCCAGCCCGTGCACCGCCTCGTCCACCGCGTCCTTGGCCATGACCCGGTACGTCGTGTACTTGCCGCCCGCGACGACGACCATGCCCGGCACCGGATGCGCCACCGTGTGCTCGCGCGACAGCTTGCTCGTCGCGTCGGACTCGCCGGCCAGCAGCGGGCGCAGCCCCGCGTACACCCCCTCCACGTCATCACGGGTCAGCGGCACAGCGAGGACCGAGTTGACGTGTTCGAGGAGATAGTCGATGTCCGCGCTGGAGGCCGCCGGGTGCGCCTTGTCGAGGTCCCAGTCGGTGTCGGTGGTGCCCACGATCCAGTGCCTGCCCCACGGGATGACGAAGAGCACCGACTTCTCGGTCCGCAGGATCAGTCCGGTCGAGGAGTGGATACGGTCCTTGGGGACGACCAGGTGGATGCCCTTCGACGCCCGGACGTGGAACTGTCCGCGCTCGCCGATCAGCGCCTGGGTGTCGTCCGTCCACACCCCGGTGGCGTTGACGATCTGCTTCGCCCGGATCTCGTACTCACCGCCGCCGTCCACGTCCCGCACACGGGCGCCGACGACCCGCTCGCCCTCGCGCAGGAAGCCGACCACGCGGGCCCTGCTGGCGACACGCGCGCCGTAGCTCGCCGCCGTACGCACCAGGGTGGCCACGTAGCGCGCGTCGTCCATCTGCGCGTCGTAGTACTGCAAGGCGCCGACCAGGGCGTCCTTCTTGAGCGCGGGGGCCACCCGCAGCGCGTGGCGGCGGGAGAGATGCCGGTGTGTGGGCAGTCCCCTGCCGTGGCCCGACGAGAACGACATCGCGTCGTACAGCGCGACGCCCGATCCGGCGTACAGCCGCTCCCAGCCCTTGTGCCGCAACGGGTAGAGGAACGGCACCGGCTTCACCAGATGCGGGGCCAGCCGCTCCAGCAGCAGTCCGCGCTCCTTGAGCGCCTCCCTGACGAGCCCGAAGTCGAGCATCTCCAGATAGCGCAGTCCGCCATGGATCAGCTTGCTCGACCGGCTCGATGTGCCCGAGGCCCAGTCGCGCGCCTCGACGAGCCCCGTCGACAGTCCGCGGGTCACGGCGTCGAGCGCGGTCCCGGCGCCTACCACGCCCGCGCCCACGACCAACACGTCCAACTCGCGCTCGGCCATCCCTGCCAGAGCCGTGGCGCGCTCCTGCGGTCCCAGTGTCGCTGTCCTCACCGCTGTGCCTCCCGTCGCCCCCGTGTTGTTCGGGCTCTTCGATTCTGTCCGGACTCACCGACTTCAGCCACCGCCTGTGGACAACACCGGCCGAAGATCGGATCAGGCCCGCAAAATCCGCCGACATGTCCCACCATGTACGGCCATGTAATGACGCATATCGGTCATATTTACGCCTAGTCTGACATTGCGCTCGCTCGTTCTGTCCACACGGGTTGCGCCCTCTGTCCCCTCCGGTTATGGGAAAGGACGGCCCACATGCCCGCAGACCTCGCCGTCATCGGACTCGGCCATCTCGGCCTGCCCCTCGCCCAGGCCGCCGTGGCCGCCGGCATCGAGACCATCGGCTACGACACCGATCCACGCCCCGTCGCCGAGCTGGCCGCCGGCCGCACCCCCGTCGACGGCTCACTCACCGCGTCCGACGTACGCCGTATGCTCTCCGGCGGCTTCCGGCCCACCACCAACCCGACCGAGCTGGGCCGGGTCCGTACCGCCGTCATCTGCGTGCCCACCCCGCTGGGCCCCGACCGCACCCTCGACCTCAGCGCCGTCGGCGAGGCCGCCCGCGCCCTGGCCGCCCGGCTGCGCCCGCACACCACCGTGCTGCTCGAATCACCGGCCGGCCCCGGCACCACGGAGGGGTTCCTGCGCACCATCCTGGAAGAGGGCTCCGGGCTGCGGGCCGGACGCGACTTCCACCTCGCGTACTCCCCCAGCCGCCTCGACCCGGGCCGCCGCACCCACGGCACCGCCGGCACCCCCAAGGTGATCGGCGGACTCACCCCGGCCTGCACCGAATCGGCCGCCGCCTTCTACGGACGCCTCACCGACAAGGTGGTCCGGGCGCGCGGACCGCGCGAGGCCGAGACCGTCAAGCTCCTCGAAACCAACTTCAGGCACGTCAACATCGCCCTGGTCAACGAGATGGCCGTGCTCTGCCACGACCTCGGCGTCGACCTCTGGGACGTCATCCGGTGCGCCGAGACCAAGCCGTTCGGCTTCCAGGCCTTCCGCCCCGGCCCCGGCGTCGGCGGCCACGGCGTCCCCATGGACCCCAGCTACCTCCCGCACGCGGGCCGCACCCCCGGCCACCCGCTGCGGATGGTCGGCCTCGCCCAGGAGATCAACACCCGCATGCCGCAGTACGTGATCCAGCGCTGCGCCACGCTCCTCAACGAACACGGCAAGTCCGCCCGCGGCGCCCGCGTCCTGCTGCTCGGCGTCACCTACAAGCCGGACCACGCCGACCAGGAAAGCTCGCCGGCCACCGAGATCGCCTGCCGGCTGATGGACCTCGGCGCCGCCGTCAGCTACCACGATCCCTACGTCCCCGACTGGCGCGTACGCGATCTGCCGGTGCCGCGCGCCGACTCCCTCTACGAGGCCGCGGCGCACGCCGACCTGACGCTCCTGCTCCAGCACCACCGCACGTACGACCTCCAAGGGCTCGCCGTGAAGGCGCAGTTGCTGCTCGACACCCGGGGAGCGAGCCCCGCGGGCGCGGCGCACCGGCTCTGAGCCGGCGGCCCACCCGTACCGCACCGCGAGGCAATTGCCTACGGCGGTGTCGTGGCGGACTGCTATGGTCCAGGGCGCTCGCACAACGGTGCGGGCATTCCCTGGGGGGATCCTTCACATGAGCCAGTCCGTTCCGCCGCCCGGAAACCCGTTCGCCGGCGGCCCCGTCCCGCCCGGCCCCGGCAACCCCTTCGCCGGCGGCCCCGGTAACCCCTTCGCCCCGGCCCCGCCGGTCCGCGACAACGTGGGTCTCGGTCTGGGGGCCGCGGTCGGTGCCGCGATCGTCGCCGCCGCGATCTACGGCGGCATCGCCGGTGCCATCGAGAACGAGATCAGTTTCGCCGCGCTCGCCGTCGGCTTCGTCATCGGCTGGGTCGCGGGCAAGGTCGGCGGCCGTAACCCGATCCTCGGCGTGGTCAGCGCCGTACTCGCGCTGGCCGCCGTCTACCTGGGGCAGATCTTCGGCATGGCGATCATCGGGGCCGACGAGTTCGGTGTGCCGGTGACGGACATGCTGTTCGACAACTTCAGTCTGCTGACCGAGGCGTGGAACGAGAGCAAGGACGTGACGACGTTCCTCTTCCTCGCCCTGGCCGCGTTCGCGGCGTTCTCGGGCGCCAAGAAGTCCGCCTCCTGAAGAGGCCGCACACACGGGTGCCCCGGACCGTGTGCGGTCCGGGGCACCCGCGTCTTGCGTTGTGGCCGGTGTCAGCGGCTGTGCTGCGAGTCCGCGACCGTCACCTCGACGCGCTGGAACTCCTTGAGCTCGCTGTAACCGGTCGTCGCCATCGCCCGCCTGAGCGCGCCGAAGAAGTTCATCGAGCCGTCCGGGCTGTGCGAGGGGCCGGTCAGGACCTCCTCGGTCGTCCCGACGATCCCCAGGTCCACCAGCTTGCCGCGCGGCACGTCCTCGTGGACGGCCTCCATGCCCCAGTGGTGCCCCTTGCCCGGCGCGTCGTTCGCCCGCGCCAGCGGGGAACCCATCATCACCGCGTCGGCCCCGCACGCCACGGCCTTCGGCAGGTCGCCGGACCAGCCGACACCGCCGTCCGCGATCACGTGCACGTACCGGCCGCCGGACTCGTCCATGTAGTCGCGCCGGGCGGCGGCCACGTCCGCGACCGCGGTCGCCATCGGCACCTGGATGCCCAGCACGTTACGGGTGGTGTGCGCGGCGCCGCCGCCGAAGCCCACCAGCACCCCGGCCGCGCCGGTGCGCATCAGGTGCAGCGACGCGGTGTACGTGGCGCAGCCGCCGACGATGACCGGGACGTCCAGCTCGTAGATGAACTGCTTCAGGTTCAGCGGCTCGGCCGCGCCCGAGACGTGCTCGGCGGAGACCGTCGTACCGCGGATGACGAAGATGTCCACCCCGGCGTCCACGACGGCCTTGGAGAACTGCGCGGTGCGCTGCGGCGAGAGCGCGGCGGCCGTGACCACGCCCGAGTCGCGCACCTCCTTGATGCGCCGCCCGATCAGCTCTTCCTGGATCGGCGCGGCGTAGATCTCCTGGAGCCTGCGGTTGGCGGTCGCCTCGTCCAGCTCGGCGATCTCGTCCAGCAGCGGCTGCGGGTCCTCGTAACGGGTCCACAGCCCTTCGAGGTTGAGTACGCCGAGACCGCCCAGCTCACCGATGCGGATCGCCGTACTCGGCGAGACCACGGAGTCCATGGGTGCGGCCAGGAACGGCAGCTCGAACCGGTAGGCGTCGATCTGCCAGGCGATCGAGACCTCCTTGGGGTCGCGGGTGCGCCGGCTGGGGACGACGGCGATGTCGTCGAAGGCGTACGCGCGGCGTCCGCGCTTGCCGCGGCCGATCTCGATCTCAGTCACGATGTGTGGGCCTTTCCTCTGCGTCTGCGGCTCCAGTATCCCCGACACACCGATGCCGCCGGTGAGTGGCCACCGGCGGCATCGGGAGGGTTCAGTGCCTGGTGTAGTTCGGTGCCTCGACCGTCATCTGGATGTCGTGCGGGTGGCTCTCCTTGAGACCCGCCGCGGTGATCCGCACGAACCGCCCTTTGCGCTCCATCTCGTCGATGGAGGCCGCGCCCACATAGCCCATGGTCTGCCGCAGCCCGCCGATCAGCTGGTGCAGGACGGCGCCGAGGGGGCCCCGGTAGGGCACCTGGCCCTCGATGCCCTCGGGCACGAGCTTGTCGTCCGAGGAGACGTCCGACTGGAAGTAGCGGTCCTTGGAGTACGAGCGGGCCTGGCCACGTGACTGCATCGCGCCGAGCGAGCCCATGCCCCGGTACGACTTGAACTGCTTGCCGTTGATGAACTGCAACTCGCCCGGGGACTCCTCGCACCCGGCGAGCAGGCTGCCGAGCATGACGGTGCTGGCGCCCGCGGCGAGCGCCTTGCCGATGTCGCCCGAGTACTGGAGGCCGCCGTCGCCGATCACCGGGATACCGGCGGCCATGCAGACGGACGCCGCCTCGTAGATCGCCGTGACCTGCGGGACACCGATACCGGCGACCACACGCGTGGTGCAGATGGAGCCGGGGCCGACGCCCACCTTGACGCCGTCGACACCGGCGTCGATGAGCGCCTTGGCGCCGTCACGGGTGGCGATGTTGCCGCCGATGACATCCACGCCGACGCTCGACTTGATCTTGGACATCCAGCTGAGCGCGTTGCCGCTGTGGCCGTGCGAGGTGTCGACGACGAGGAAGTCGACCCCGGCTTCGGCCAGCGCCTGGGCGCGCTCCAGCGCCTCCTGGCTCGCTCCCACGGCGGCGCCGACGAGCAGCCGGCCCTCGGCGTCCTTGGCGGCGTTCGGGTACTTCTCCGCCTTGACGAAGTCCTTGACGGTGATGAGGCCCTTGAGGATGCCGGCGCCGTCGACCAGCGGCAGCTTCTCGATCTTGTGGCGGCGCAGCAGCTCCATGGCGTCCACGCCGGAGATGCCGACCTTGCCGGTGACCAGCGGCATGGGGGTCATGACCTCGCGCACCTGCCGGCCACGCTCCGACTCGAAGGCCATGTCGCGGTTGGTGACGATACCGAGGAGCTTGCCGGCGGCGTCGGTGACGGGGACGCCGCTGATGCGGAACTTCGCGCACAGCTGGTCGGCCTCGGCGAGCGTGGCGTCCGGGTGGACCGTGATCGGGTCGGTGACCATGCCGGACTCGGAGCGCTTCACGAGGTCGACCTGGTTGGCCTGGTCGGCGATGGAGAGGTTGCGGTGCAGGACACCGACACCGCCCTGGCGGGCCATCGCGATCGCCATCCGCGCCTCGGTGACCTTGTCCATGGCCGCCGAGAGCAGCGGGATGTTCACCCGCACGTTCCGGGAGACCTGGGACGCGGTGTCGACCTGGTTGGGCAGCACCTCCGAGGCGCCCGGCAGCAGCAGCACGTCGTCGTATGTCAGCCCGAGCGTCGCGAACTTCTCGGGCACTCCGTCGACGTTTGCAGTCATGACACCTTCCCCAGATGGCCTTGATCGGTGCGGATGTCCATGCTAACGGGCGTCGCGGGGGTCTCATTCCACGGTCACCGTGATCGGTCACCGTGATCAGGGCCACGGGCGGTGCCCTACTGCTCGGCGAGCGCCCGCAGTCTGCTGAGCGCGCGGTGCTGCGCGACCCGTACGGCGCCCGGCGACATCCCCAGCATCTGGCCGGTCTCCTCGGCGGTCAGCCCCACGGCGACCCGCAGCACCAGCAGCTCGCGCTGGTTGTCCGGGAGGTTGGCGAGCAGCTTCTTCGCCCACTCGGCGTCACTGCTGAGCAGCGCGCGCTCCTCCGGGCCGAGGGAGTCGTCGGGGCGCTCGGGCATCTCGTCCGAGGGCACCGCCGTCGAGCCCGGGTGCCGCATGGCGGCCCGCTGGAGATCGGCGACCTTGTGCGCGGCGATGGCGAAGACGAAGGCTTCGAAGGGCCTGCCGGTGTCCTTGTAGCGCGGCAGCGCCATCAGGACGGCGACGCAGACCTCCTGCGCGAGATCCTCCACGAAGTGGCGGGCGTCACCGGGAAGTCGGTTCAGCCGGGTGCGGCAGTAGCGCAGCGCGAGGGGGTGCACATGGGCCAGGAGATCGTGCGTGGCCTGCCCGTCCCCCTCGACGGCACGGTGAACGAGCGCACCGATCACCGTGGTCTCGTCCTCGCGCATCCGACCATCGTGCCTCGGCCGCCGCTGATCCGTGGCACCGCGTTCATAGTTGTGCACCGAAGCGTTATGAGCAGGTGCGCCGGAACTCATCTCCCGCGCCCTCCCCTTCCGCTCGCCCGACTCGTCCCCGAGGAACTCCACAACTCAAGGATGCGGCATCGGGCGGGAAACTGTGGCGTACGGGCACGGTGACCCGCTCCGCCGCCCCGCCCGCCGCACGGCAGACGGGGTTCCGCGACTGTCCGGACGAGCTGTCCGCAACCGCTGCGACCAGGCGTTAGCGGACGAGACCCCAGCGGAATCCGAGAGCCACGGCGTGCGCGCGGTCCGAGGCGCCGAGCTTCTTGAACAGCCGCCGGGCGTGCGTCTTGACCGTGTCCTCGGAGAGGAACAGCTCACGCCCGATCTCCGCGTTCGACCGGCCGTGGCTCATGCCTTCGAGCACCTGGATCTCGCGCGCCGTGAGCGTGGGCGCGGCGCCCATCTCGGCCGACCTGAGCCGGCGCGGGGCGAGCCGCCAGGTCGGGTCGGCGAGCGCCTGGGTGACCGTCGCGCGCAACTCCGCGCGGGACGCGTCCTTGTGGAGATAGCCGCGGGCACCGGCGGCGACCGCGAGCGCGACACCGTCCAGATCCTCGGCGACCGTGAGCATGATGATCCGGGCGCCCGGATCGGCGGACAGCAGCCGGCGGACGGTCTCGACACCGCCCAGACCGGGCATGCGTACGTCCATCAGAATCAGGTCCGAGCGGTCGGCGCCCCAGCGGCGGAGGACTTCCTCTCCGTTGGCCGCGGTCGTCACGCGCTCGACGCCGGGCACGGTCGCAACCGCGCGGCGAAGCGCCTCTCGGGCAAGCGGGGAGTCGTCGCAGACGAGGACGGATGTCATGGCCGCCCTCCGCAGCTGATGCGCGTCACCTTGAGCCTCCAGGCTGAGTACATGTGGTCACCTGTGCGATTGACGCCATCGGACATGTGCCCGATCGCTTGTTCCTTCAACCGCCTCGACCACTCAACGACGGTCACTCGAAAGAGTTACGGGTCCGGAATCGCCTTCGGCACTCTACGTGAGGGGGCGCACACAGAGCAGAGCCTCGCAGGTCATCGTTCGATCACTCTGAGCTATGCCCCATTTAGCGCCATTTCTTCCCTTTTGCTGGTGTCTGTGGCTAGATTCGCAATGAGTCATATTTACATCTACTTACACAGGAGATGTACGGTCGTGAGCACGATGTGGTCAGCGCGTCGGGCTCGCACCCGGCGCCCTGGGGCGCATCCCACGCGCCCTGGAGCCTGACCCGAAGACAGGCCCTGGCGGCCCGTATCCGCCTCCACGGATTCAAGGGGACATGAGCAATGGCAGATTTCTCCCGCCTTCCCGGACCGAACGCAGATCTGTGGGACTGGCAGCTCCTCGCGGCCTGTCGCGGCGTCGACAGTTCGCTGTTCTTTCACCCGGAGGGAGAGAGGGGCGCGGCACGCAGCGCCCGCGAGACCTCGGCCAAGGAGGTCTGCATGAGATGCCCGGTCCGCGCGCAGTGCGCGGCGCACGCGATGGCGGTGCGGGAGCCGTACGGCGTGTGGGGCGGGCTCACGGAGGACGAACGCGAAGAACTGATGGGGCGCGCCCGCACCCGGTTGATCGCGACCTCGGGGACGAGCGGGTCGGGTCGCGCCTGACCCGCGACAGAACAACGCAGAAACGTTCCTGCGCTTCCCGGCGACACTTCCCACCGACGCTTCCCACCGACACCTCCCGCCGACGCCGTCCCCGCCGACGCCCTCCTACAGAGGTGTCGGCGGGAAGCCTCCGTAAGAGGGGGCGTCGGCGGGAAGCCTCCTCAGGAGGGGCGTCAGCGCGAAGCGGCCCGTTCCAGTTGGTCCAGCGTCGCCGCCACCGCCGGGACCCGCGCCAGATCGGGCAGGGTGAGCGCGACGATCTCGCGCCGGACGGCGGGCTCGACGGTGACCGTACGAGCGGCCTTCGGCAGCACCGACTCCATGGCCAGCTCCGGCAGGAACGCCACCCCGAGCCCGGCCCCGACCAGGCCGATCACCGCCGGGTAGTCGTCCGTCGCGAAGTCGATACGGGGAGTGAAGCCCGCCCTCTCGCAGGCGTCCACCAGTTGGTGACGGCAGCGCGGGCAGCCCGCGATCCAGGACTCGTCCGCGAGGTCGCCGATGGCGACGGAGGCGGCCCCGGCCAGCCGGTGCCCCTCGGGGAGCAGTCCCACCAACCGGTCGGTGAGCAGCGGCCGTACGACCAAATCGTCCCACTCGTCGTCGCCGCCGGTGGAGTCGTAGCGGAAGGCCAGCGCCACGTCGCAGTCGCCGTCGCGCAGCATCTCGACGGAGCGCGGCGGTTCGGCGTCCACGAGCGAGACGCGCGTGCCCGGGTGGGCGGCGCGCAGGGCGGCCAGTGCGGTGGGGACCAGGGTGGAGCTGCCGCTGGGGAACGAGACCAGCCGGACCCGCCCGGCGCGCAGGCCCGCGATGGCGGCGACCTCCTCCTCGGCGGCGGTGAGCCCCGAGAGGATGCCCGTGGCGTGCCGTACGAGCGCTTCGCCGGCCTGGGTGAGCCGCATCGCGCGGCTGGTCCTGATCAGCAGGGTCGTACCGACCGACGCTTCGAGGACTTTCATCTGCTGGCTGACGGCGGGCTGGGTGCATCCCAGGTCCCGGGCGGCGGCGGAGAACGAGCCGGTGGCGGCGACGGCGCGCAGGACACGGAGATGGCGGGCTTCGATCACCCTCCAAACATAAGTGAAACTTGGAGATACCGAGAAATTCGGGGCGGAACATTTGAGAGGCACGGACTCCGCGGCGGGGTTAGCGTGCTGGTCATGAAGCTTCTGACCGTGAATGTGGGGCGGCCCACGGCCGCCGAGTACACGGACGCGCCGGGCGGCGCGACCGGCATCGACAAGCGCCCCGTGGACGGCCCGGTCGCGGTGCGCGACCCCGGCCGGAAGGGCACCGGGGCCAGCGGTGTCGCCGGGGACGCCGTCTGC
This sequence comes from Streptomyces sp. NBC_01508, assembly GCF_045040315.1. Classification (NCBI taxonomy): domain Bacteria; kingdom Bacillati; phylum Actinomycetota; class Actinomycetes; order Kitasatosporales; family Streptomycetaceae; genus Streptomyces; species Streptomyces sp. NBC_01508. Next base: position 3,161,317 of record NZ_CP109419.1, read on the forward strand.
GATCTGCGCCACCACGGCGGCAGCGAACAGGCGGTGTACGTGTACGCGCGGGAGGATCTGGACTTCTGGGAGCGGGAGTTGGGCCGGCCGCTGGCCAACGGCGGCTTCGGCGAGAATCTCACGACGTCCGGTCTCGATCTGAACGGGACGTTGGTCGGGGAGCGTTGGCGGGTCGGCCCGGATCTGATACTGGAGGCGACCAGCGGCCGGATCCCGTGCCGTACGTTCGCGGGCCATCTCGGCGAGCAGGGCTGGGTGCGGCGCTTCACCCGACAGGGCGTCACCGGCGCGTACTTCCGGGTCGTCGAGCCCGGCGAGATCCGGTCGGGCGACGCGATCGAGATCGTGCACCGGCCCGGCCACGACGTGACGGTGGCGCTCGCCTTCCGGGCCGTGACGACGGAGCGCGAGCTGCTGCCGCGGTTGCTGGCCGCCGGAGAGGCCCTGCATTCCGAGGAGTTGAGGACCGCGCGGGAGTACGTGGCCAAGTACGGCGACGGCGCGGCGTAGGGCTGGAGCGGCGCGGGAGTGGCGCGGGAGTGGCACCGCGATACGGCGCGGCGGGTGAGGGCCGTGTAAGGGGTGCTCCCTGGGACGGTCGCTCGCGCCGGTCGCGCGACCGTCTAACGTGCCGCATATGACGACTGCTTTGATTACGGGCGCGACAGCGGGGATCGGCGCCGCCTTCGCGCGGCGGCTGGCGGCGGGCGGCACCGCCCAGTCCGGCGGGGTGGGAAGCGGCCACAACCTGGTGCTGGTCGCCCGCGACACCGAACGCCTTCAGCGCCAGGCCACCGAACTCCACGACCTGCACGGCATCGAGGCGGAGGTGCTGACCGCCGACCTGGCCACGGACAAGGGCATCGCGGCGGTCGAGAAGCGCCTCGGCGACCGCAAGCATCCCGTCGATCTGCTGGTCAACAACGCGGGGTTCGCGAACAAGGGCCGGTTCCTCGACGTCTCGATGGCCGACGAGCTGACCATGCTGAAGGTGCACTGCGAGGCGGTGCTGCGGCTGACGTCGGCCGCGGTCACCGGGATGAAGGAGCGCGGGCGCGGCGGTGTGGTGAACGTGGCGTCGGTGGCCGCGTTCGTGCCGCGCGGGACGTACGGCGCGTCGAAGGCGTGGGTCGTGCAGTTCACCCAGGGCGCCTCGCGGGATCTGGCGGGGACCGGGGTGCGGCTGATGGCGCTGTGCCCCGGCTTCACGCGGACGGAGTTCCACGAGCGGGCGGGGATGGGGACGGACAACATCCCCAACTGGATGTGGCTGGACGCCGACAAGCTGGTGACGGCGGCGCTGGCCGACCTGGCGCGCGGCAAGACGGTGTCGGTACCCGACCCGCGCTACAAGGCGCTGATGGGCGCGGTGAAGCTCGCGCCGCGCGGGCTGCTCGGCGGGATCACGTCGAAGACGGGGCGCAAGTACGGTCCGCGGTAGCTCCGGCCTGCCGCGGCGGATGTATCGACGGCAGACTCGTCGCCATCGACCGACCACGAGGAGAGCGACTTCCACCATGCACGATGCCACTGACAATCGGCCGGCCGCACTGCTCTCCATGAGTCCGGACATCGCGGAACGGCTGTTCACCCCCGCTCGTCTCGCCCGGCTGACCGGCCTCGTACGCACCGATCCGCGGCTTGTCGCCGACACCCTGGCGGGTCCCGGTCTCGACCCCGCCGTCGCCTCCGCGCTCGCGGACGCCGAACTGCTGCTCACCTGCTGGGGCGCGCCCCCGCTCACCGCCGAGGTGCTGGCCGCCGCGCCCCGGCTGCGCGCCGTCGTGCACGCGGCCGGGAGCGTCAAGCACCATGTCACGGAGGCCTGTTGGGAGCGGGGCATCACGGTCGCCTCGGCGGCCGGGGCCAACGCGCTTCCCGTCGCCGAGTACACGCTGGCCGCGATCCTCTTCGCGGGCAAGCGGGTGCTCGGCTCGGCGCACCGCTACCGGGAGGTACGCGCCCCGCACGACTGGCACCAGGAGCTGAGCCGGGCGGGCAACTACCGCCGTACGGTCGGCATCGTCGGCGCGTCCCGGATCGGCCGCCGGGTGATCGAACTGCTGCGGCCGTTCGACTTCGACGTGCTGCTGTACGACCCGTATGTGAGCGCCGAGGAGGCCGCGGCGCTCGGCGTGGAACCGGTGCCGCTCGATGAACTCTGCGCACGCGGCCATGTGGTGTCGGTCCACGCGCCGCAGGTCCCCGCCACCCGCCACATGATCGGCGCCGCGCAGCTCGCGGCGATGCCGGACGGGGCGACGCTGATCAACACCTCGCGCGGCTCGCTGATCGACGAGGACGCGCTGCTGCCGCATCTGGTCGCCGGCCGGCTGGACGCCGTGCTGGACGTGACGGATCCCGAACTGCCGCCGCCCGCCTCGCCGTTGTACGACCTGCCGAATGTGCTGCTGACCCCGCACGTGGCGGGCTCGCTGGGCGGCGAGATCCACCGGATGACGGATCACGCGCTGGACGAGGTGGAACGGTACGTGAAGGGGCTGCCGTTCGAGGATCCCGTACACCCGGCGTCGCTGGGGCACTCGGCGTAGGACGGCGGAACGCGCCGAGGCCCGGCTCCCCCGAAGGGGCGCCGGGCCTCGGGCGCGTGTCCTGCCGCTCTACGGACGTCAGTGGCTGTGGCCGTGGCCACCGTGACCGGCGTCGCCCTCTTCCTCGGCCGGCTTCTCGACGACCAGGGTCTCGGTCGTCAGGAGCAGCGCGGCGATGGAAGCGGCGTTCTCCAGCGCGGAGCGGGTGACCTTGACCGGGTCGATGACGCCGGCCTTCACCAGGTCGACGTACTCGCCGGTCGAGGCGTTGAAGCCGTGACCCTTGTCGAGTTCGGCGACCTTCGCGGTGATGACATAGCCCTCAAGACCGGCGTTCTCGGCGATCCAGCGCAGCGGCTCGACCACGGCGCGGCGGACGACCGCGACACCGGTGGCCTCGTCGCCCGTCTTGCCCAGGCCGTCCTCCAGCACCTTGGCGGCGTGCACCAGGGCGGAGCCACCACCGGAGACGATGCCCTCCTCGACCGCGGCGCGGGTCGCGGAGATGGCGTCCTCCAGACGGTGCTTCTTCTCCTTCAGCTCCACCTCGGTGGCGGCGCCGACCTTGATCACGCACACGCCGCCGGCCAGCTTCGCGAGGCGCTCCTGGAGCTTCTCGCGGTCCCAGTCGGAGTCCGTGGACTCGATCTCGGCCTTGATCTGGTTGACACGGCCCACGACCTCGGCGCTGTCGCCACCGCCGTCGACGATCGTCGTGTCGTCCTTGGAGACGGTGACGCGGCGGGCGGAGCCCAGTACGTCGAGACCGGCCTGGTCGAGCTTGAGGCCGACCTCCTCGGCGATGACGGTCGCGCCCGTGAGGGTGGCGATGTCGCCGAGCATGGCCTTGCGGCGGTCACCGAAGCCGGGAGCCTTCACCGCGACGGCGTTGAACGTGCCGCGGATCTTGTTGACGACGAGGGTGGAAAGCGCCTCGCCCTCGACGTCCTCGGCGATGATCAGCAGCGGCCGGGAGCCGCCCGCCTGGATGACCTTCTCCAGCAGCGGGAGCATGTCCTGGATGGAGCCGATCTTGCCCTGGTTGATCAGGATGTACGGGTCGTCGAGGACGGCCTCCATACGCTCCTGGTCGGTCACCATGTACGGCGAGAGGTAGCCCTTGTCGAAGGCCATGCCCTCGGTGAACTCCAGCTCCAGGCCGAAGGTGTTGGACTCCTCGACGGTGATGACACCGTCCTTGCCGACCTTGTCCATCGCCTCGGCGATGAGCTCGCCGACCTGCGAGTCCTGGGCGGAGAGCCCGGCGACGGCGGCGATGTCGGACTTGTCGTCGATCGGGCGGGCCGTGTCCAGGAGTTCCTTGGAGACGGCGGCGACCGCGGCGTCGATGCCCTTCTTCAGGGCGGCCGGGGAGGCGCCGGCGGCGACGTTGCGCAGGCCCTCGCGGACCAGCGCCTGGGCCAGCACGGTGGCGGTGGTGGTGCCGTCACCCGCGATGTCGTTGGTCTTGGTCGCCACCTCCTTCACGAGCTGGGCGCCGAGGTTCTCGTACGGGTCGTCGAGCTCGACCTCGCGGGCGATCGTGACGCCGTCGTTGGTGATGGTGGGGGCGCCGAACTTCTTGTCGATGACGACGTTGCGGCCCTTGGGGCCGATCGTCACCTTCACCGTGTCGGCAAGCTTGTTGACGCCGCGCTCAAGGGCGCGACGGGCGTCCTCGTCGAACTTCAGGATCTTCGCCATGGGAGCTTTCTCTTGTCCTCTCGAACGAACAACGAACTACGCCCCGGACCGCCCGGCGATGCGGGGGCCAGGGGCGCAGTTCACAGCAGACTGTGTGGAATTACTTCTCGATGATCGCGAGCACGTCGCGAGCCGAGAGGACGAGGTATTCCTCGCCGCTGTACTTCACCTCAGTGCCGCCGTACTTGCTGTACAGAACGACGTCGCCGACGGAAACGTCGAGCGGAAGCCGCTCGCCGTTCTCGAAGCGACCCGGACCGACGGCCAGGACGACGCCCTCCTGGGGCTTCTCCTTGGCAGTGTCCGGAATAACCAGGCCAGAGGCCGTGGTCTGCTCTGCGTCGAGCGGCTGGACCACAATGCGGTCCTCGAGCGGCTTGATGGCAACCTTGGAGCTGGCGGTCGTCACGATCCGACCTCCCCCTTCGGAGATCTCACGGGGTTAACTGTCTGGGTGGCGTGACCGGGCATGATCCGTCGTCGCGGGTGCCGGACCTGTCCTGTCACGCATTGGCACTCTCCAGTGGGGAGTGCCAGGCCTGACACTATGACCGCGGTTAGCACTCGGTCAAGCTGAGTGCCAGTCGAGCCCCCGGGAAGCCTCCGCCGGACGGGCGGATCGAGCCCGTCCGGCGCGTGAGATCGACCGACCGGGGCCCGTGCCAGCGCCGTGACCGGCAGTGTTTGCCCCGGAAGGAGCGCCGTCCGGTGCGTGCGATCGCAAGGCGGCCGGAAGTCCTCGCAGCGGAGCTACCAGGGCTTGTGGCCGACGACGCCTGGCACGCGCACTCGCCGCGTTGTCGGAATCATCCAAGTACGTCCAGTACGAGAACGATCCCCCGCCTTGCGATCGCACGCACCAGACGCCGTCGGCCCCGCCCTTCGGGCGGACGGCGCTACTTTCGCAACACGCCCTAGACGTAGTCCTCCAGCTTCGCCACCGCGTAACCCTTGTCCGTGATCGTCTTCATGACGTGCCGGATCATGTCGGGCATCGAGCCCTTCCAGTCCTCCTTCCCCCGGAAATGCGTGAGGACGATGTCGCCGGCGTGCAGGTCGCGGTCCCACTCGCGCCACTCCATGTGGTCGGGGAACGCCTCGGACGACCACAGCGGCACCGCCTTGACGCCGCAGGACTTGGCGGCGCGCAGGGTGCCGGCGTTGTAGTTGCCGTACGGCGGCCGGAAGAGTTCGGGCCGCTTGCCGTACCGCTTCTCGATCTTCTCCTGCTGGCCGCAGATCTCCCGCTTCTGCTCCTCGTAGGAGAGTCCGGGGAGGTAGGGGTGGGTGAGGGTGTGGTTGTGCAGGGAGACGCCCCGGGCCTGCATCTTCTTGAAGTAGGCGTAGTCGTCGTTGATGACGTAGTCGCTGAGGAAGGCGCTGTACGGGATCTTCAGCTCGGTCATCATCCGCAGCAGTTCGGGGTCCTTCTCGGCGCCGTCGTCGATCGTCAGGAAGACGACCTTGTCCTTGGTGGGGACGTTGGTGAAGACCGGCGGGAGGGTTTCGCCGTCCGTGACCTCGAAGCCCTTGCGGGTGGTGATCCGGGGCTTCACCGCGGGCGGCGCGGGCGCGGCGAGCGGGGTCTTGGCGAGCTTCCACTTCTTCGCGGCGACGGCGCGCAGCGCCTGGGCCTTGACGACGGCGGTGGTCTCGGCCTTCTCCGCGGCGCCGGTCCCCGGGCCGGGTCCGGCCCGGCCCGGCTTCACGGGGGCGGACTCCACCGGTCCGCCGCCACCGCCACCGCCGTCCCCGCTGCGGCTGCCACCGCCGCCGTCCCGGTCGCCGGACTCCGCCGCGCAGGCGGAGCCGAGTGCGGCGATCAGGAGTACGGCGACGACCGCGCGTGCCCGTCCGGCCGGATGCCTTCTCGGCCGTTCTGCGGCCTTTTCTTCGTTTTGTCTTACTAGTTGCATGGCGCCGCATCCTGTCAGCGCCCGGTCCACGCGCCCGGCCGACACCGCCGGGGAGCGCCGACGGTCCCCCGGCTGGCCCACAATGGCCGGGTGACCGACCGCACCCCCTCCCCGCTGACCCAACTCCTCTCCGAGGAGGGCCAGGCCCTGCTCGCCGCCCTCCGCGACCACGACCCGGCGCGGGAACTGACCCTGGCGACCCGGCTGCGCCGCGACCACCCCACCGAACTGGTCACCGCCGCCCTCGCGCAGGCCCGGCTGCGGCAGCGGGCGGTCGCGAAGTTCGGCGAGCGGGACGCGTACCGCATGTACTTCACGCCGCACGGCGTCGAGCAGGCCACCCGTACCTCGGTCGCCGCCCACCGGGCGGGCCGGTTCCGGGACATCGGCCTCGGGGACGCGGGCCGCCCGGCGCGGATCACGGACCTGTGCTGCGGCGTGGGCGGCGACGCGATCGAGCTGGCCCGCGCGGGGTTCGCCGTGACCGCGGTCGACCGTGACCCCGCGACCTGCGAGATCGCCGCGCACAACGTCCGTACGCTGGCGCCCGACGCCCCGTCGGCGACGGTCGTGTGCGCGGACGTCATGACGTACGCCCCGGCCTCCGGGCCGGCCCCCGACGCCCTCTTCGTCGACCCGGCCAGACGCGGCGGAAGGGGGCGGATCTTCGACCCGGAGGCGTACTCGCCGCCACTGTCCTGGGCGATCGAGGCGGTACGTGCGGTGGGTGTCGGCGGCATCAAGATCGCACCGGGCATCCCGCACGAGCTGGTCCCCGACGACTTCGAGGCCGAGTGGATCTCCGACGGCGGCGACGTCAAGGAGGCGGTGCTCTGGCACGACGCGACCGGCTCGGGGCGCGGTACGGGATCCGGTGGCGGAACCGGTGGCGGGTCCGGTCCGGGCGCGATCACGCCCGGCGCCCGGCGCGCCACCCTGCTCCCCGCCGGACTCACCCTGACCGGCCGCGGTCTGCCCGACCCGCGGGTCCGGAAGGTCGGCCGCTACCTGTACGAGCCGGACGGCGCCGTCATCCGCGCCCATCTGGTCGCCGAGGCCGCCGACGAGCTGGACGGCGGGCTGATCGACGAGACGATCGCGTACATCACGGCGGACGAGCTGCGCCCCACGCCGTACGCGACGGCGTACGAGATCACCGACGAGCTGCCGTTCAACCTCAAGCGGCTCAAGGCCCTGCTCCGCGAGCGCGGCATCGGCATCCTGACGGTCAAGAAGCGCGGCTCGCCGGTCGAACCGGAGGAGCTGCGGCGGAAGATGAAGCTCCAGGGGCGGAAATCGGCCACGGTCTTCCTCACCCGGGTCGCGGGCGCGCCGACGATGCTGCTCGGCGACCCGGCCTGATCCACACGACGACGCCATAGCCCTTGTCCGGCAGATCTTCGCGAATCGGCTTGCGGCAGAACGCATTTGGGATGGTTTTGGGCCCCTGGGCCCAAGCTTTCTGATGTGCTCAGGTCATAAGCTCCGCTGTGGGGGCGGCCTGACGCGTGCCGCCTGAACGCCACGGTTCGTGAAGGCGGTTGGGGCGAGGAATGGCTTCTTACGGGGGTTCACCGGCGTACGACGGCGCGTGGACGCCGCCCGGCCCGGCCGGGCGGCGCGACATGCCTCAACCGCTCCACATCGCTTGGTGGTTGATCCAAGCGCTCTTCGGCTTCACCGTGCTGGGCGGAATCGGCCTGCTGCTCTCGGCCGCCGCCGCGGACGCGGTGGACGCCGGACTCATCGGTCTGACCGTGTGGGCGGCGGCGCCCGGCACGGCCGGCTGGCTGCTGTCGCGGCGGCTGTGGACCGGCGGGGTGTGGGAGTGGCGGGCCCTGATCGCCGTACAGGCGTGGCTGGTTCTGGGCGGCATCTCCAACATCACCGAGGGCTCGTTCCAGGGCTTCACCCAACTCGTGCTGCCGGTACTGGTCCTGGTCTTCCTGGGCCGCCCCGAGAGCCGGGAGTGGATACGGCTCGACGCGGAACGGCGGGCGGAGCACCGGCCGTTCTCGTTCGCCCGGTTCATCAAGTGGCGGAGCGACGGGGGGCAGACGGCGCTCGAATACGTCGGACTGTTCGTCCTCGTCGCCGCGATCATCGTCGGGCTCACGGCGAGCGGCGTCGGCGGTCAGATTTCCAACGGCCTCCGGTCCGCGGTCTGTTCGATCACGGGTGCGGCGTGCCCGGCCGGCGACGGCGACTCGGTCGAGGCGGGCGACGGCCAGGAGGATCCCGGCGGCGACCAGGGCGGTCCGGGCGGTCCCGAGGACCCGGGCGATCCGCAGAACGGCGACGACGGCACCACCACCCCCGTGGGCGTCGAGACCGACGAGGACCGCAACGACGCCGCCGCCGACGAACCCGGCTGGGAGGGCGACGAGGACGCCGCCGACGACGGTGACGGGGGCGACGGCGAGAAGAAGGAGGACTGCGGAGGCTGGGGCTTCTTCTCCTGCGCCGCCGACCGGGGCACCCAGGTCGTCAAGGGCGTCTTCGTGGACGGCGTCTGGGGCGACGTCACCGGTGTCTGGGATCTGGTCACCGACCCCGGCGGCACCCTGGACGGCCTCAAGGACTACGGCGGCAGCCTGGCCGACAAGTGGTCCGACGACGCCAAGGACGCCGGCGACAAGTGGAAGAAGGGCGACTACTTCGACGCGCTGACCGACTGGGGCGGCGCGTCCGTGAACACGGGCCTCAAGGTCGGCGACGACCTGTTCGTCGGCGACGAGGTCCGCGACCGGTGGAACAACGGCGAGAAGACCCGGGCGGTCACCGACGTCGTGTGGAACGTCGGTTCGCTCTTCATCCCCGGCTACAACGCGGCGAAGGTCGTCGGCAAGGTCGGGAAGTTCGGCAAGCTCGGGAAACTGGGCAAGGCCGCCGACAAGGCGAGCGAGGCGGCCGACCGGGCCCGGAAGGCGGCGGAGAAGGGCGACGTCAAGGCCGCCGACAAGGCGGCGGAGGAGGCGCGGAAGCACGCCGACGACGCCCAGAAGGAGCTGGCGGAGAAGGGCTGTCTGATCAGCTCGGGCCCGATCGGCGACCGGCTCCCGGGCGGACCGGGCGGTTCCGGCGGGCCGGGCGGCCCCGGCGCCCAGCGGCCGTCCCTCAGTGGCGGGGTCAACGCCGCCGGTCGGACCGTGGCGGTCCACCGGGCGGACGGCGTCCCCGTACTCCTGCCGGCCGACAAGAAGTGCGACGGCGCCAGCCAGGAGGAGATCGACGCCGCCGAGCAGGCGAAGAAGGACGCCGCCGCCGCGCAGGCGGCCAAGAAGGAAGCCGGCAAGAAGGCCGTCGCCAAGTGGAAGAAGCCCTCCTGGTACGGCGATCTGAAGAACCCGCGCAAGGGCTCCAAGGATCTCGGCGACGGCAAGTGGAAGACGAAGAAGTCGGTCGCGTACGGCCCGGCGATGGAGCGCTGGATGCGGTTCCAGGAGCAGGTCTCCGGGGTGAAGCGCGGCAAGGAGTACGGGGTGAAGGACCCGGACACCGGCCGCGACGTCGACTTCGACGGCTGGGACTCCGCCGGGCAGAAGTACAAGGAGGCGAAGTTCGGCTACGGGGGCAAGGTCCGCCCGGATGGCACCCTGGAACCCGCACAGGCCACGAAGTGGGTCGAACAGGCGCGGCGCCAGACGCGGGCGGCGAACGGCAAGCCGGTTGAATGGAACTTCTCCAACAAGCAGGCCGCCGATGCCGCGCAGAAGGCGTTCGACGATGCCGGGGTGGACGTGGACGTCGTACACACACCCTGGAAGCCGTAGAGGCGCAGAGGCGCGGGAGCACGATCGGAGTGTCGGGAGTGACGGGCATGGCGAGCGAGACCATTGTGAAGGCGTCCTGGGGACCCAGGCCCGAGTCCTGCGAGGAGTTGGCCGGCCGCTGGTTGGCCCTGCTGGAACGGCTGACCGAGCTGTCGGGCGGGGACCTGGCGGACTGGCGGTGGGACACCGACGGCGCCACGCCGGGCGAGCCCGTACCGCGCGACGTCGACGCCCTCGCCACGGCCCTGGAGGCGGCGAACCCGCACGACGACGCGGACATCATCGGCCGCACGGGCGTCGTCGTGGCGCGGCGGCCGGACGGCGGGTACGCGCAGCTCAAGGTGACGGCGGGCGGTACGGACGGATACACCCCGTTCAGCGCGACACTGCTGCTCTTCCCCGGCTCCCCCGGCTCCCCTGGCTCCCCCGGCTCCCCCGACACCGCCGCGCCGCTCGCGGACCGGCTCCCGGAGGCGCTGGCCGCCGTCGCCGGGGTCTGGGACGCGGACACCGGAAGCACCCACGACCGCGAGCTGTTCCGCGCCCTGAAGTCCGCCTACGGCCTGCGGGCCTCGCACCCGCGCTGCGGCTGGTCCGTCTTCCTGTCGGCGAACCGGGCCGCGCGGGTGCCCGCCGACCTGGCCGCGCCACGCCTGGAGGCCGGGTCGGGCGGAGTCGTACTGAAAATCGGTGACACCACGGACGCGGTGCTCGCCGCGCACAAGGCGCTCGCCGACGCGGGGGCGCTGGAGCCGCTGCCCACCCCGGCGGACCGGCCGAAGCTGTGACCTCGGGGGCGGCGGGGGCTTCAGGGGCGGTGGGGGCTTCAGGCGTTTCCGGGACTTCCGGGACTTCCGAGGCGGCGGGAGCCGACGCGCTCGGCTTCAAGGCGGCGGTCGACGCGCGGACCGCCGCCGTCGTAAGGCTCGCCACCGCGCCGTACGACCCGCCCTGGTCGGACGGCGTGGACGCGGGCCGGTCCGGCTCGGGGGCGGATTTCGCGATCGTCGCGCTGCGGGTCAGCCCCGATTTCTACGAGGACGAGGACTACGCGCTCCACGACGCCGTCCTCGACGCGTACGAGACCGAACTCTGGGGCGTCGTGCACGCCCTCGACGCCCGGTGGGGCGCGCACCGGACCGTCGAGTCGGCCGAGTACGCAAACCGGTATCTGGCAGGGGAGGCGGTGGCGCCCTTCTACGCGTCCCTGTGCGAGCTGGGCTACTTCGGTGACCTTCAGGCGTGGCGGGTGGGCGGGCGTACGGTCGCCGTCGGCGTGGGGCAGCAAGATGCCGAGGAGCCGGTGGTGCTGTTCGCGGCGGTCGACGGCACGCCCGGCTGAGGCCCTGCCCCGCCGCCGGTCAGTCCACGTCCTTCCCGAGGTCCGGTTTCTTCGGCTCCTCCCGCTCCTCCCGCTCCTTGGGCTCCTTCGGCTGGGAAGCCTTGAGCTGGGCGTCCAGGATCCGGGCGTCCAGGTCCGTGATGTCGTCGGCGTAGATCTGCGACAGCGGTTGCGGGCCGACGTACTGCTGACAGTTGCACCGCGCCAGCTCGTACCGCTTCGGTTTCTTGTTCTCGTCCCAGGCCGTCGCCACCTCCACGTTCTCGTGGCACTTGCCCTGCTTGTCGTGCTTGGCGAGATGGTGCGCGCACCCGCAGACGGGCTCCGGCGGCTTGTGTGACTCCTCAAGGGCCAGCCGGCCGCCCTCGACGAGCTTGAGACGCTCCACTCTTCGCTCATGCCGGGTGCGCAGTGCGCTCCGGCCCGTATCGGCGACCCAGCTGAAGCCACCGACCATGAAGAAGACGAATATCCACCACAGCCAGTTCATCCGCCGCCCCTTCACCCCATGAAATGGCGCATGCGTCCCTACAGGATAGAGCGGATGGCGTAGGAACGGCCTCAGTGCCCGGGGGGCTACTTCGGGACACATCCGGACAACAAGCGCCACTCGCGTCCCGTAACGCACCGGTTTTCACGGTTTCAGCGGTGGGCGCCGCCGCCTTCCCGCAGGGACACGGGGCTCAGTACGTTCCCGGCCCACCGCTGGTGGCCCCTCACCCGCAGGACGCCGAGCCCGCCGATGACCAGCGCGATCACACCGGTCCCGATGAGATACGCCGTCTCTCCGATGCCCCCGGAACCCGGCTGCCCGACGCCGGTGAACGCGAGTACGAGCCCGATCAGGCACAGCGCGACGGACAGTCCCAGCCACCCGGCGCTCCGGCCGCCGGCCCGCAGCCGGTGGTCGTTCCCGGGATCCGGCCGCAGCGCGGCCCAGGCATCGAGCCTGCCGCGTACGGTGCGGTCCCTGGCGAGGTCGAATCCGACGCCGATCACGGCGGGCATCAGGAAGAACAGGCCGAGTACCAGTTCGACCACTCCGGTGACATAGTCCGCGTTCCGGGCCTCGAAAGCGCCGAGCCCCAGGCTGACCAGAATCCACCCCAGCGTCGCGATCAGCCCGTACGACCAGAGCAGCGCCAGCCGCGCGAAGGACAGTCCCCGCCGCTGCAACTCACCCATCGCACGGGCCCGCTCGGCGAGCAGCGATTCGTGGTCGGGCCAGGACCACAGATGTTCGGGCGGCGGAGGGGGCGGCAGCGGCGTGCGGGGCATCCGCGGATGCTACCGCCCGTGATCACCGCCGGCCGGGCCGGGATTACCCGGCGGGATCCTCGCGGCGGCGCGGGACCTTGGCGGCGACCAGCCGGACGGCCCACCGGTAGTGCGCCACCGCCTTCGTCACGCCGATCAGCCCGGCGATCCAGAACAGGGTGCCCGCGCCGATGACGTACGCGACTTCCGCGTACGTGTCCTCGCCCCGGCGCGCGGTCGCGGGCGTCTCCACGGCCAGCCACAGGCCGAAGGCCCCGGCCAGGAACGAGATCAGCAGCCAGCACAGGCTCACACCCGGCAGCCGCAGTCGCGCGTCGCCCACCGGGTCGCTCCCCAGCGCCGCCCACTGGTGCGTCAGCCGGCGCATCGCGGCGTCCCGGCGCAGCAGCAGGCCGAGGACGATCCCGGCGGCGGTCATCACACCGAGGCCGAACGCCGCGAGGAACGCGCCCAGCATCAGGCTGAACGGATCGGGCATCCCCTTGTCCAGCGTCCGCAGCACCTCGCCCACGATCAGCCAGCCGAACTGCACCGCCGCCACGAGCAGCAGGAACTGCGCGAGCCGCGCGTACCCCATGCTGCGCCCCACGAGCCAGCCGAGAATGCCGGCCCGGTCGGCGAGCATCGCCCGGCCGTCGGGCCAGGTGCGTATGTGTACGGGGGGCGGTGGGGGCGGCAGCGTGGGCGTACGGCGAGACATGCGGCGAGATTATCGCCGTACGGGATCCGGCCGGAACTCGGCGGGGATTCGGCTGGGATTCGGCTGGGATCCGACCGGGATCCGACCGGGATCCGACCGGACTCGGCCAACTCACCGGGTCCGTGCGGCCCGTTCCTCCAGCAGCGTGCGCTCCCGTTCGTTGCGGGTCAGCCCGGCCGCCCGTACGAACTCGGCCCGCGCCTCCCGCGTACGCCCCAGCCTGGCCAGCAGATCCCCGCGCACGCTCGGCAGCAGGTGGTAGCCCTTGAGCGCGGGCTCCGCCGCCAGCGTGTCGATCAGCGCCAGCCCCGCCTCGGGTCCTTCGGCCATCGAGACGGCGACGGCGCGGTTCAGCTCCACGACGGGCGAGGGAGTGAGCGCGGCGAGTCGCCCGTACAGCGCGGCGATCGTGGCCCAGTCCGTGTCCTCGTACGTCACCGCCCCCGCGTGGCACGCGGCGATCGCGGCCTGGAGGGCGTACGGGCCGGGGGCGCCGCCCAGCGCGCTCGCCCGGGTCAGGGCGTCGACGCCGCGGCGGATCAGCAGCCGGTCCCAGCGCGAGCGGTTCTGGTCGGCGAGCAGGACGGGCGCGCCGTCGGGTCCGGTACGGGTGGCCGTACGGGACGCCTGGAGCTCCAACAGGGCTGCCAGGGCGTGCACTTCGGGCTCCCTGGGCATCAGCCCGCCCAGTACGCGTGCGAGCCGCAGCGCGTCCTCGCAGAGGCCGGGGCGCAGCAGGTCGTCCCCGGCGGTCGCGGAGTAACCCTCGTTGAAGACGAGGTAGATGACCTCCAGCACGGACGCGAGCCGCGCGTCGCGCTCGGCGCCGTACGGCACTTCGAAGGGCACGCCCGCCTTGGCCAAGCTGCGCTTGGCGCGCACGATGCGCTGGGCGACGGTCGGTTCGGGCACCAGATACGCGCGGGCGATCTCGTCCGTGGTGAGTCCGCCGAGCAGCCGCAGGGTCAGGGCGACGCGCGCCTCGGTGGACAGGACGGGGTGGCAGGAGACGAAGACGAGCCGCAGCAGGTCGTCGTCGATGTCGTCGGCGTCGGCGGGCTCGGGCGGCGGTGCCGTGTCCTGAAGGGTGCGGCCGACCTCGGCGAGCTTGCGCGCGTACGTCTCGCGGCGGCGTACGAGATCGATGGCGCGGCGCCTGGCCGTGGCCATGAGCCAGGCTCCCGGATTGTCCGGGACGCCCGACTCCGGCCACTGTTCCAACGCGGCGACCAGGGCGTCCTGCGCCAACTCCTCGGCGATGCCGACATCGCGCACGACGCGGGCGACCGCGGCGATGATCCTCGACTGTTCGATCCTGAAGACCGCTTCCACCGCGCCCGCGCTGCCGCTGCCGCTGCCACTGCCGCTGCCACTGCCGCTGTCTGCCGTCACGGCCACCCATGAGAACACCGGGGCGGGCGGACGGCAAACGGCTCGCGGGCGGTACGCGGCAGCGGTACTACTCGCCGATCTGGCGGGTCTCGGCGGTCAGGGTCCAGTAGTCCTCGTGGATCTGGAGGAACCGCTTGGCCCACTCGACGGCCTCGGCCTGCGTCTTGGCCTGGACGATCGAGTACCCGCCGATGACCTCCTTGGACTCGGTGAAGGGCCCGTCGGTGACCGACAGCTTCCCGCCCGACCAGGTGACCCGGGTGCCCTCGGCGGACGGGTGCAGCCCGACGGTCTCCAGCATGGCGCCGGCCTTGTTCATCTCCTCGGCCAGCTTTCCCATCCGCTCGCCCAGCTCGGCGCTGTGGCCTTCGGCGGGCAGGTTGGACTCGTCGATGTGGATCAGGGTCATGAAGCGCGGCATGGTGACTCCTCGGTGTGCGTGGGCGGGGTGTTCCCCGCCGCTCACCCTTGCGTCGAACGGGCGGGGCCGGGATCGACACACGCCGCGATGTTTCCTGGAAGTTCTCTGTTGTCCTCAAGCGCCGGACCGGCTGGGGTGTTGGCGGACGAGCTGGACTCAGCCCGCCGGCTCACCACTGGCTCAGCCCGCCGTCTCAGTCCGCCGTCTCGAACCGCCAGCGGTGGACCGCCCGTGCCACCAACTCATCAGCCGGTTCCGGGATTTCGGGCAGCTCCGCGCCGTACGGGGCGTCCCACCAGGTCATCACCAGCACCCGGCCGCCGGGCGCGGTGAGCGTCTCGCGGCGCTGCGGGGCGGGGGCCAGCGCCCGCGACCGTACCCACTCCAGCAGTTCGGCGCCCCGCCCGGCGGCGGCCTTGGCCTCCCACATCAGCGCGACCGTCATGAGTACAGGTTGTCCTTGCTGACCTCGTGCACGTGATCGTGGCCATGGTGCCGGTGCCCCGGTACGTGCGTCTCGGTCACCGGCAGCGAGGAGTCCGCCGACAGGTCCCAGTCCGACGCGGGCCGGTTGCGCGCCACCATCTCCGCACCGAGCGCGGCGACCATCGCCCCGTTGTCGGTGCACAGGCCGGGCCGGGGCACCCGCAGCCGGATGCCCGCCCGCTCGCACCGCTCGGCGGCCAGCGCGCGCAGCCGGGAGTTGGCGGCGACGCCGCCGCCGATCATCAGGTGGTCCACGCCCTCGTCCTTGCAGGCGCGCACCGCCTTGCGCGTCAGCACGTCCACCACCGCCTCCTGGAAGGACGCGGCCACGTCCCGTACGGGCACGTCCTCCCCCGCCGCGCGCTTCGCCTCGATCCAGCGGGCGACGGACGTCTTGAGCCCGGAGAACGAGAAGTCGTACGGCGCGTCGCGCGGGCCGGTCAGTCCGCGCGGGAACGCGATCGACCCCGGGTCGCCCTCGCGCGCCAGCCGGTCGATCACCGGGCCGCCGGGGAAGCCGAGTTGGAGCACGCGGGCGATCTTGTCGAACGCCTCGCCCGCCGCGTCGTCGATGGTCGCGCCCATCGGGCGTACGTCGGCGGTGATGTCCGGCGCGAGCAGCAGCGACGAGTGCCCGCCGCTGACCAGCAGCGCCATCGTCGGCTCGGGCAGCGGCCCGTGCTCCAGCTGGTCGACGCAGATGTGCGAGGCGAGGTGGTTCACGCCGTAGAGCGGCTTGCCCAGCGCGTACGCGTACGCCTTCGCCGCCGACACCCCGACCAGCAGCGCGCCGGCCAGTCCGGGACCGGCCGTGACCGCGATCCCGTCGAGGTCGCGGGCGCTCACCCCCGCCTCCTTCAGGGCGCGCTCGACGGTCGGCACCATCGCCTCCAGGTGCGCGCGGGAGGCGACCTCGGGCACGACGCCGCCGAAGCGGGCGTGCTCGTCGACGCTGGAGGCGATGGCGTCGGCGAGCAGCGTCGTACCGCGGACGATGCCCACGCCCGTCTCGTCGCACGAGGTCTCGATGCCGAGGACGAGGGGTTCGTCAGCCATGGGTCTCAGTTCCTTGTCCGTACGGGCCGTCCAGCAGTGACAGGCGCATGACGAGCGCGTCGACATTGCCGGGCTGGTAGTAGCCCCGGCGGAAGCCGACCGGCTCGAAGCCGAAGCGCTCGTACAGCTTCTGCGCGCGGGGGTTGTCCACCCGCACTTCGAGCAGCACCTCCTCGCACTCGAAGGCGGTGGCGTGCTGGAGGAGATCGGTGAGCAGTCGCGAGCCGAGCCCGGTCCCCCACTGGTCGCGGGCGGCGGCGATGGTCTGTACGTCGCCGAGGCCACCGGCGGCGGCGAGTCCGGCGTAGCCGACGATCCGGCCGTCGTCGGCGGCCTCGGCGACGACGTAGCGGCGGGTGGCGGCCGGGCCGCGGGCGTGGGCCAGCTCGGACCAGAACATGCCGGGCGACCAGGCGTCCTCGGGGAACAGCTCGTACTCCAGGGCGAGCACGGCCTCGATGTCCCACCAGCGCATCTCGCGCAGCGCGGGCTCGGTCGCGGCGGTCGCGTCGCTGGCGGCGGTCGGGTCGCTCCCGGCGGTCGGGTCGGTCACATCTGTCGCATCGGTCACTTCGGAGTGACCACCTTGTAGTTCTTGGGCACCTGCGCGTCGGGCCGCCGCAGATAGAGCGGCAGCGCGGGCAGGAACCCTTCACCGTCACCCGCCGCACCGCCCACCGCGAGCCGTTCCGCGGCGAGGGACGCGAGCGCGGCGGCCGACTGGTGCTCGGGCGTCCGGGCGTCCGGGAACGCGTCCGGGTAGAGCACGCCGCCCGCGCCGACGACCGGCAGTCCGGCCAGCTCCGCCGCGATGTCGGCGGGCCGGTCGACGGCGGGCTCGGTCAGCCGCGTACGGGAGTCCGCGTACCGCGCCCAGTAGACCTCCTTGCGGCGCGCGTCCGTCGCCACCACGAAGGGTCCGTCCAGCTGAGCCGCGTACGCGAGTCCGTCCAGCGTGCACAGCCCGTGCACCGGCACCCCGAGGGTCGAGCCGAAGGCGGCGGCCGTGACGAGCCCGACGCGCAGTCCGGTGTACGGGCCGGGTCCCACGCCGACGACCAGGTCCGTGACGGCGCCGAGCGCGAGACCCGCCCGGTCGAGGACGCGGTCGACGGCGGGCAGCAGCAGTTCCCCGTGCCGGCGCGCGTCCACCTGGCTCTCGGCGGCGAGGACGGAGACACCGTCGTGCAGGGCGACGGTGACGGCGGGCGTGGCGGTATCAACGGCGAGCAGGAGCACACAAACAGCCTACGGCTCCCCGGAGAGGCCCCGGAGCCGGGCACGGCGCCCCGCCCCCTCTCCCGCCTGCTGCTACCGTCACCACGCAGACGTACGTACGAGAGGTGGATCAAGGTGTCCAGGAGCAGCTCGGGATTCGTGGCCGGGCTCACCGCGCTCGCCGTGGCCACTGTCGGTTTCCTCGCGTACCAGGCGTCGGCGAGCGTGCCCGACCAGTTCGCGGCGCCCAAGAAGCCCGGCTCCTCGGCCTCCGCCGCCCCCGCGCCCGAGAAGAAGAAGGACACGCACGCGGTGCCCGCGAAGTCGGGCACCGGTCTCCGCGTCGTCTACGCGCTGGACGACAAGCGTGTGTGGCTGGTGGGCGAGCCGAGCCAGAAGCCGCGGACCTTCGAGGTCATGCCGAGCACGGTGAGCCCGCCGCCCGGGACGTACCAGGTGACATCACGGTCCGGGAAGATCACCGGCTCGGACGGCGTGGACATCGAGCACGTGGTGCGGTTCGCGAACGTGGACCAGGTCGCGATCGGGTTCAGCTCGGCGGTCGACGGGACGATGGCGAGCCCGGACCCGGAGCTGAGGACGGGCGGCGTGCGGATGACGCCGGAGGACGGCGACGCGATGTGGACGTTCGCGACGATCGGTTCGAAGGTCGTCGTCGTCCCGTAGCGCTATGCGGCGGCTTCGGCGGTTTCGCCGGTTTCATCGGCTTCGTCGTCCGTGTCGTCGCGGGCCGTCCCGGTCGGCGGCGTCGATACGGCACTGGCCGCCGCGCACGACGCCAGCAGGTCGCTCATCGACACGGACGACGGATCGGGAGACGGATCGGGAGACGGGATCGTCGGCTCCGACGGTCGCGCTCCGGTGCTCTCTGATGCCGGCATGGATGCCTCCTGAGGCTCCGGGGGCAAGCTCGGTTAGGTAGACCTAACCAAATCTCGTTTACCATGTGACCACGCGCCGCACGGCACACGCAACAGTTTACCGACGTCTTGTCGGAAAGCACGGATCTCTCAGGCGCCCAGCGAGGCCAGGTCCACGTCCGCCCAGCGTGCGCCGATGCCGGTGAGGGTGACCTCGCGCCGGTCGTCCTCCTCGGCCAGTGGGTCCACGGTCCCGACGACGCGGTCGATCACCACACGCAGCCGGTCGTCCGACAGCTCCTCGACCTTCCCGTCGCCCCACTCCACGACCACCACCGAATCCGGCAGCGACACGTCGAGGTCCAGATCCTCCATCTCGTCCAGACCGCCGCCGAGCCGGTACGCGTCCACGTGCACGAGCGGCGGCCCGGAGGTCAGCGAGGGGTGCACCCGCGCGATGACGAAGGTCGGCGACGTGACCGCCCCGCGTACGCCGAGCCCGGCGCCCAGGCCACGGGTCAGCGTCGTCTTCCCGGCGCCGAGTTCGCCGGTGAGCATCACCAGGTCGCCGGGGCGCAGCAGAGCGGCGAGCCCGCAGCCCAACTCGCTCATCCGCTCGGGTGAGTCGACGGTGATACGCGCGGTGACGCGGATACGGGTCTCAGCTGCCGGGCTGTCCGGCGCTTCCAGCGGTGCTTCCATACGAACCCACGTTAGTGGCTGCCGGGACGGCCCCCACCCGTACCAGCAGGTCGGCGAGCCGGTCGGTGACCGCCTCCGGGTGCTCCAGCATCACCAGATGGCCCGCGTCGGGCACGATCACCAGCTCGGAGTCCGGCAGCAGGTCCGCGATGGCCTCGCTGTGCGAGCTGGGGGTGACGAGATCGCGGTCCCCGGCCAGTACCAGCACCGGGACATCCATGAAGACCGGCAGCGCGGCCGACTCGTCGTGCTCGGTGAACGCCGGGTAGAACTCAGCGACCACGTCGATCGGCGTCCCCTCGATCAGCCGCTCGGCGAACCGCGCGACGGCCGGGTCCACGTCCTTCGAGCTGAACGAGTAGCGCTTGATCAGCCCGGCGAAGAGATCGGCGGTGGCCCGCCGCCCCCGCTCGACCAGTTCGGTCTGCGAGCCGAGCGCCTTCAGTACGCCGGGCAGTACGCGGCGTACGGCGTTCACGCCCGCCACCGGCAGCCCGAAGCTGACCTCGCCGAGCCTGCCGCTGGAGGAGCCGACGAACGCGGCGCCGACGACCCGCTCCCGTACGAGTTCGGGGCAGTGGCCCGCGAGCGCCATCATCGTCATACCGCCCATGGAGTGGCCGACGAGGACGAGCGGCCCTTCCGGCGCGGCCTCCTCGATGACCGCCCTGAGGTCGCGGCCGAGCTGGTCGATCGAGACGGGGACGCCGTCCGGGCCCTGCTGCGCGGCGCCCCGGCCGGAGCGGCCGTGGCTGCGCTGGTCCCAGAAGACGGTCCGCACCAGACCGCGCAGCGCGGCGCGCTGGAAGTGCCAGGAGTCCTGGTTGAGGCAGTAGCCGTGGCTGAAGACGACGGTGACGGGCGCCGGGGCCTTGCGGCCGAAGAGCCTGCGGCGGCGCGGGGTGCCCGCGCCGGTCTCCGGGTCGACGTCGTCGACCTCGAAGTACAGCTCGGTGCCGTCGTCGGCGAGGGCCGTGCCGGGGGTGCCGCGCAGGGCGCCGTACGGCCCCGTCGAGTCGAGGGCGAGCCGCGCCTTCTTGCGCATGCCGCGGCCGACGGTCATCCGCTCGATGGCGACGCCCGCGGCGGCACCGGCGGCGATCACGCCTATCGCCGTACCGGCGATACCGGCCAGCCGCCAGTTGCCTCCGGCGCCGGCTGCGGCCGACACCACGTCGCTCGCGGTGCTGTTCTCGCTCAACGTCCCGCTCCTTGTCCGTCTTCGCGCCCGTCTTCGTGCCCGTTCAGATGGACGCGGGGAACGCGGGGACCGATACGGGTCACGATCTCGTACGCGATGGTGTCGGCCGCCTCCGCCCAGTCGGCGGCGGTCGGCTCACCCCCGTCCCCGGTCCCGAACAGGACGGCGGGCGCGCCCTCTTGGACGGCGTCGGCGTCCGGTCCCGCCCCGAGGTCCACGACGAACTGGTCCATCGCGACCCGCCCGGCCACCCGCCGCACCGCCCCGCCGACGAGCACGGGCCCCCGGCCGGACGCGTGGCGCGGGATGCCGTCCGCGTACCCGAGGGGGATCAGGCCGAGGGTGGTCTCGGCGGAGGTGCGGTACTGGTGGCCGTAACTGACGCCGTGCCCCTGCGGGACCCGCTTGACCAGCGCCACGGACGCGGTGAGCGTCATGACGGGCCGCAGCCCCAACTCCCGTGAGGTGCCCAGCTCGGGGCCGGGCGAGATGCCGTAGAGCGCGATGCCGGTCCGTACGAGGTCGAAGTGCGACTCGGGGAGGGTGAGGGCGGCCGGGGAGTTCGCGAGGTGCCGGACCTCGGGCTCGATGCCGGCCTTCTCGGCGTACGCGACCAGCTCGTGGAACACGTCGAGCTGCGCGGCGATCGAC
Organism: Streptomyces sp. NBC_01508; assembly: GCF_045040315.1. NCBI lineage: Bacteria > Bacillati > Actinomycetota > Actinomycetes > Kitasatosporales > Streptomycetaceae > Streptomyces > Streptomyces sp. NBC_01508. Next base: position 3,182,590 of record NZ_CP109419.1, read on the forward strand.
GGGTGGCCGGGCTCGTCCGCGCACGCGAAGTGCGACCACAGGCCGGTGACGCGGACGGTGCCCGCGGCCTCGGCGGCACGGGCGGCGGCGACGAGTTCGGGCCAGTCGGCGGGCGCGCACCCGTTGCGGCCGAGCCCGGTGTCGGCCTTGAGCTGGATCCGCGCCACCCGCCCGGCCTCCCGCGCGGCGTCGGTCACCTCGCGCAGCGCCCACATCGCGGACACGGACATGTCGAGACCGGCCTCGACGCCGGCGCGCCAGGGGTCGCCGGGGGTCCACAGCCAGCACAGGATCGGCGCCGTCACCCCGGCGGCGCGCAGCGCCAGCGCCTCGTGGGGCGTGGCGGTGCCGAGCCAGGTCGCCCCGGCGTCGAGCGCGGCCCGCGCGCAGGGCAGCGCGCCGTGCCCGTACGCGTCGGACTTCACGACGGCCATCAGATCGGCACCGGGCGCGAGCCGCGCCCGCAGGGCACGGACATTGCCACGGAGCGCCCCGAGATCGATCTCGGCGCGGGCGCGAAGGGGCGAGGTGGGTACGGTTCCGGTCATCACACACAGTCTCTCAGAGCCCGCCGACCTCCCTGGGAGGGTCCGGGCGGGTCCGGGGGCACATCCACACGGGGGAGACGACTGGATGACCGCGTCGAGGGCCGCACTCACACGGCGGAGCCTGCGCCTGAAGATCAACGTCCACAAGGTGCGGCTCGGAGGCGAGGAATACCGGGTGATCAGCCCCTTCGGACCGCTGAGGAACGGAGCGCTCTACCGATACGGCACCAACCAGTACAACATGTATGTAGACCGGGCGGACGGCCGGCGTATCGGCGCCCTGTGGCTGCTCGCCGCGCGCTCCCCGCGGTCCTTGGTCTACCTGCCGACGCGCGCCCCGGCGAAGGAGTTCGGGGGCGCCTACGGCGATGAGTGGGGCGAGACGCCGCTCGACCTCGTACTGGCCCACCGGGCAGTGCAGTTCCGGCCGTCCCGGTGGAAGGAGCTGCGGGCGCGCATGCGTGCGGGGAACGCTCCCCGCGAAGTACGCACCGCGAGCCTGCCGGAGGGGGAACTGCCGGCTGACACCCCTGAGATCGAGTACGCGGCTCCGAGCGATCCGGCGAACAGGAATCTGCTCCACCAGCACGTCCACGCCGAGACGTTGTTCCTGACAGGCGGTGCGGCGGCGTTCCGGGAATCGGCTCCGCACATTTTCGCCGTCACGAAAGAAGGCCCTCCCGCCGCCGCGACAGAGCTGTATCTTTCCGGCGGATGCAATTACCACGTCTGCCGGTCCCTCTATCACTGGCCGGACCTCGACGCGCGTGAACGGGACCAGATCCATGTGGAGTTCTGCCCGCCATGGTCGAGATGAGATCACCGGTGCCGTAACCCGTGCCGTAACTCGTGCCGTAACTCGTGCCGTATCCCGCGCCGTATCCCGCGCCTCAACTCGTGCTGGAAGACGTGCTACGCGCGGCGGAGGCGGGAGAGCAGGCCCCGGTGCGCCCAGCCGGTCCGGCGCAGGCCCGCCCAGACGCAGCACGCGGCCAGGCCGATCGCGAGCGCGGTCGCGCCGGGCGCGGACGGGACCGCGTTCAGCACGGCGATGCCGACCGCCACGGCGATGACGCCGTCGAACTGCCATGCCACGACGCGCAGCCCGGAGAGATCGCCGAGCGGCGTGATGATCGGCAGCAGCAGTTCGAGCGGCAGTTGCAGCTTCATCTCGCGCAGGAACCTGGCACCGAGCACCAGCGTCAGCGACCCCGCGACGAGCAGGAGCGTGTTCACCGGGCGGCCCGCGCCGTGGGGTGCCCACGGGGTCAGGAGCGCGAGGCCGCCTCCCAGACCCGCGCCGGCCGTCACGGCGGCGACGGGCCACGCCAGCGCGCGGGTGAGCGTGCCGCCCCACCACTCGCCGAGCAGCGGGGCCAGGGTCAACTCGTCGCGCAGGCCGCGCCAGGTCTCGCCCACCCACCCGGAGCCCAGGTACACGCAGACCGATCCGGCCACCCACAACCACACCGCCGCTCCAGCCGCTCCAGCCACCCCGGCCGCCCCGGCCGCCCCGGCCGCCCCGAGCGTCAGCGCGGCACCGCCGGCCAGCAGGAACAGCACCGCCGCGCTCGCGCGACCGGGCGCGCGGAGCGCTCGGACCGCGCCCTGGGCGAGATACCCGCGCAGCCGTCCGTCCGGGCGGATCAGTGCGGAGGTGAGCCCGCGCGGCTCCGGCCGGTACAGGTCGAGCGCGTGGTGGAGCGTGCCCGTCCACGCGTACGCCTGGGCCTGGGAGGCGCGGGCCGACTCCCTTGCGAGCCGGGTGAGTTCGACCGTACGGATCGACCGGAAGGCCGCCCGCCCGAGGGCCACGGCCGTGGTCGCCAGCACGCCGGCGAGCAGCCACGGGGCGCCGCCGCCGTCCGGCGCCAGCCGGCTCAGCACGGTGATGGCGAGTGCCACGACGCCCGCCGCCGCGGCGAGCACGAGATTGCCGGGCACCGACCGGACCTGGCCCCACAGCCAGCCCACCGCGGCGACGGCACCGACCCCCGCCGCGACCGCGAGACCCGGCAGCGCGGTGTCGAGGTGGTCGAACAGGTCGGTCGTGAGATACGCCGCCGTGCACGCCGTCAGCGGCGTGACCGCGCCCGCGTACGCCAGTCGGCGCCGGGCGATGGTGCCGAGGTAGTACGTCGGCGATATGTCCGTGGACATGAACACGTGCAGCAGGAAGGGCTGGAGCACCAGCGGTCCCCACAACCGGCCGACGAGTTGGGCGCTCCAGCACACCGCCACCGCGATGGCGCAGGCCACGGGCGTCGCCCGGGCGGCGGACCCCACGGAGACGAACCCCGGCGACGTGCTCGCGGCGTGGAAGACCGGCACCAGGTAGAAGACGGTGAACAGCGCGACGAGATAGGCGGTGTAAGCGCGTCCCCGCACCGTGGCACGGCCGCCGCGCCGGGCGTACCGCTGCCGTACGGCGTGCACGCGGCCCCTGGCATCGGACTCGGGGGCCGCGACGCCCCGCGCCGTCATCCCGGCCGTCGCCGTCATCCCAGGTCCACGCGGCCGTCGCGTGCCTCCACCAGGGCCGCCTCGTGGGTGGCGACCAGAAAGGCCGTGCCTTCCTTCGCCCGCTCGGTGAGCAGTGTGGCCACCAACTCCACGCGGTCACTGTCGAGATGACGCTCGGGCTCGTCGAGCAGCACGACATCGGCGGGACGGACCAGAGTCAGCGCGAGGCTGAAGAGCTGGAACTGTCCGGACGAGATCTGGTGGGGAAACCGTTCGCCGAGCGAGGACAGCCCCAGCCGCTCGACGACCTCGCCGGCGCGTTCGGCGGTGCTCGGGGAATTGCCGTACCAGGAGGCGGCGACGAGTGTCACCTGCTCGCGCAGCGTCATGTCCCGGGCGACGGGGACCTGTTCGACCAGCGAGGCCACGAGACGCCGGTGCGCGGGCTTCGCCAGGTCGACGGCCTCGCCCCGTACCGAACACGTGCCGGCCGTCAGACTCCGACTGCCCAGGAAGGCACGCAGAAGGGTGGTCTTGCCCGAGCCGTTGCCGCCGGTGACACACCAGAACTCGCCGGGCGGCACCTCGAACGTCGTGGGCGCGAGCAGCGTGGTCTCGCCCAGCGTGACCGTCGCACCGTCGGCCGCGATCACGGGAACTCCGGCCATCTTCTCCGCTCCATCAGGGGTGTTGACGCACTTCGGACCAACCGTATATGCGCCTAGGGCGTGTTGCGAAAGTAGCGCCGTCCACCCGAAGGGCGGGGCCGACGGCGTCTGGTGCGTGCGATCGCAAGGCGGAGGATCGTTCTCGTACTGGGCGTACTTGGACGAGTCCGACAACGCGGCGAGTGTGCGTGCCAGGCGTCGTCGGCCAGGCGGGACTTTCGCAACACGCCCTAGCGTGCGCTCGTATCCGATGTCTCGGTGACGGCGTCGCCGTTGAGGTACTGCCCCGGGGACGTGCCGACGGTCCGGCGGAACGCCGCGAGAAACGCGCTCGGTGTCGCGTAACCCACGGCGTGCGCGACCCGGGACACGGATTGGCCTTCGGCGAGGAGCGGCAGGGCGGCGCGCAGCCGCACATGGGTGCGCCAGCGGTCGAAGCTCATGCCCGTGTCGTGGGCGAACAGCCGTGTCAGGGTGCGCCGGCTCACCCCGACGACCCGTGCGTACGCGTCGAGGCTCCGCGAATCCGCGGGATCGGCGAGCAGTTCGTCGGCCACGGCGCGGACGCGTGCGTCGACGGGATGTGGCACGTCGATGGGCACGGTCGGCAGCGGGCGCAGCAGATCCAGCACGACCGCCTCGGCCCGCAGTCGCGCGTCGTCGGCGAGTTCCGGCCGGTTGAGGTGGTCGATGAGGTGGGCCAGCAGTCCGTCGACGGCGACCGGCGTGGGTTCCGTCCATCGCAGGGCGCACCGGTCCGGTTTCAGATAGAGGCTGCGCAGCACCGCGTCGCGGGTGGCACCGGTCCGGTGGACGACCCCCATGGGCAGCCACAGCGCACGGGTGGGCGGCAGGACCCAGTACGTGTCGTCCACGGCGACGCCGAGCACACCGCGTCGTGTCCAGGCCAGCTGGTGCTGCGGATGGCTGTGCGCGGGGATCCACTCTCCCGCCGACAACGGAAAGTTGCCCACGGTGATCGCACCCACCCCGGTCGGGGCGGCGCATGAAGCGGGTTTGGTCATGCCCCCAGCGTATGTCCTCAAGGCGATACACCATGGCCCCATAGCGGATTGTGGCCAAGGGGGCGGGGTTCATAACGTCATGGCATGTTGATCAATCCGCGCCACGGGCGCTACCGCAGGACGCCGTCATGACAACAGAGTCAACCCTCGCCACCGGCACGGGGCGCCGCCGGCCGGCGCTGATCGTGCTGTGCCTCGTGCAGTTCATGCTCGTCCTGGACGACACCGTGGTCAATGTCGCCCTCCCCACCGTCCGCGACGAACTCGGCTTCGGCGACGCGGGCCTGGCCTGGGTCGTCAACGCCTACTTCCTCGCCTTCGGCGGGCTGCTGCTGCTGTCCGGCCGGGCCGCCGACCTGCTGGGCCGCCGCCGCGTCTTCCTCAGCGGCGTGGCCCTGTTCGGAGTCGCGAGCCTCGCCTGCGGCATCGCCCAGGAGCCCTGGCAACTCGTGGTCGGGCGGTTCGTCCAGGGTGCGGGCGCGGCCATGGCGAGCCCGGCCGCGCTGTCGCTGATCACCCTCCTGTACACCGGTACGCGGGAGCGCACCAAGGCGCTCAGCATCTGGGGCGGCATCGCCGGTCTGGGCGGCACGATGGGCCTGGTGATATCCGGTGCGCTGACCGGCCTCACCTCGTGGCGCTGGATCTTCCTGATCAACCTGCCCGTGGCCGCCCTGGCCCTCATCCTGCTCCCGCGCCTGGTCGCCGAGAGCCGGGCCACCCACCGGGCGCGGCTGGACGTCCCCGGTGCGGCGCTGGGAACCGGCGCCGTACTGGCCCTCGTCTACGGTCTGCTTCAGGCCGGGGAGACGAGTTGGGGTGACGTGGCCGTCGTCGGGCCGCTGCTCCTCGCCGTCGTCCTGGCCGTGGCGTTCGTCGTGGTCGAGTCACGCACGCCCGATCCACTGCTGCCGCTGTCGTTCCTGGCCGACCGTACCCGCGCCGTCGCCAACGGCACGACGATGCTGTTCTCCGCCGCCTTCTACGCGATGGCCTTCCTGCTGATGATCCACCTGCAAACCGTCCTGGGCTACGACCCGCTCACGGCGGGCGTCGCCTACCTGCCCTACGGCGCGGGCATCCTCGCGGGCATGTGGCTGGCCTCGCGTGCGGTGACCAGGTTCGGGACGCGCTGGACCCTCGTCGTGTCCTTCCTGATCTGCGCGGCCGGACTACTGCTGCTGTCCGGCCTGGCACCCGGCGACAGCTACCTGGCCGGTGTGCTGCCCGGCATGCTCGTCACGAGCCTCGGCTGCGGCCTGAGCCTGCCGGTCCTGACGGTCGCCGCGGTCAGCGGCACCACCGAGGAGAACGCCGGCCTCGGCTCGGCCGTCCTCACCTCCGTCCAACAGGTGGGCGGCGCGGTGGGTTTGGCGGTCCTGGTCACCCTGGCGGCACGCCACAGCGACGCCCTGGCCGACTCGACCAGCCAACAACACGCCGCGACGGAGGGCTTCACCCTCGCCCTCACGGTCGCCGCCGCGCTGCTGGCCGTCGGCGCCGCCCTGATCGCCACCCTGCTCCGCAACCCCCGCGACCGGCCGCTCTGACCGGACGGCTCGGACGGAGCGGACGGAGCGGACGGAGCGGAACTCCCCGGCAGAGATTCACGCTTCGGGGCTACGGCCGATGAAGCACAGGAACGAGGTCTGGGCGTCGGCGCCTTCGGGTGCCGGGATGGCGGGGTCGAAGGCGGCGGTGGCCAGCAGTGCTTGGTGGTGGCGGGTGAGTGCGGTGTGGGTGCGGGTCACGGCGTGGAGGTCGAGGGTTTCGTCGCCCCCCGTGGCGCGGGCCAGGTCCCAGCTGTGGCCGAGCAGTTCCAGGGCGCCGATCACGTCGACGGCCTGTTCCACCGGCACGGGGCCGAGCGGGCCACCGGGCAGGGGCCGGGCGGCGAGGGCGGGGTCACGGAGGACGGTGAGCAGGCCGTCGCGGCAGGCGGCGAAGGCGGTGGGCAGGTCGGCGCCCGGCTCGACGGCGGGGGCATCACCCATGGGGGAGAGGAGGACGCCGTGGGCGGGGGTGGGTGGGGTGTGGTGGACGGCGGCGAGAATGCCGCGATGTCCGTTGATGACGTGGGCGACCACGTCGCGGGCCGTCCACCCCCGGCACGGGCTTCTGTTGTCCCACCGATTCTCGGGGACGGCGCGGACGCGGGTCAGGAAGGCGTCGGCGAGGAGTGCGTAGCGGTTCGCCATGTCGGACATGCGGATGTTCCTGTCGTGGGAAGCGGCAGTCATGGGAAGCGGCGGGGGGTCATGGCGCTGGCAGGCGTTGCAGGACCTCGCCGAGACGCCGCATCGTGTGGGTGCGCCAGCCGCCGCCCATGAGGCCTCGGGCGCGCTGTTGCGGCGGACTGTCGGGGTCGAAACCTTCGTGCAGGAGGAACAGACGGCTGCCTCGGCCTTCGGGCTCCAGGGTCCAGGTGATGGTCCAGTCCGCGCGGCTGGGGCTGTTGGGGTCGGCGTCGCGCCAGCGGATGCGCAGCATGCGCGTCGGCTCGAAGGCGAGGACTTCGGCTTCGACGGTGCCGGAGAAACCGGTGCCCGGCATGGGCTGGGCTTGCATGGTGTAGCGGTGGCCGACCTGGAGCCGGAAGTCGCCGGGCATCAGCCATCGGGCGATCAGGTCCGGTTCGGTCAGCGCCCGCCACACCTTGGCCGGCGGGTGCGGGAGGAACTGGTCGACGCGCACGGTGGTCGGATCGTCATCGCTCAGGTCGTCGGTCAGGTCGTCGGTCATGGTTCATCGTGGTCCAGGTTGTCGAGCACGTCGGAGAGACTGCGGAGCTTGTCACGCCAGAACCGCTCGAACGGGTTCAGCCACTCCTGCACCTCGTACAACGCGGCGCCCTCCAGCCGGTACAGCCGCCGACGGCCCGACCTGCTCTCGGTGGCCAGCCCGGCCTCGCGGAGTACCCGCAGGTGCTCCGAGAAGCTCGGGCGGGTCATGTCGAAGTGGCGGGCGAGGTCGTTCACCGACTGCGGGCCGCCCTCACTCAGCAGCCGCAGCACCGTACGCCGTACCGGGCTGGCAAGGGCGGCGAAGACCTGGTCCTGGTGGACCTCGGTGGTGGGCACGGCCGGTCAGGCTCGCGCCGGGGAGCGGGCGGCGAGCACGAAGCTGTTGCCGTCCGGGTCGGCGAGGGTGGCCTGGCGGCCCCAGGGCAGGTCGGTAGGGCCTTCGACGGCGACACCGGCTCCGACCAGCGCGGCGCAGTCGCCGTCCAGGTCGGCGGTCTCCAGGACGATGCCGGTCGAACTGCCGGGTGTGAAGCCCTGCTCGGCGGTGGCGAGCGTGAAACCGGTCTGCGCTCCGGGCGGGGCGACCTGGAGCCAGCGCACCGGGCCCATCCGCTGGTCGACGACCACCTGGAAGCCGAGGGTGGAGACGTAGAAATCCTTCGCCCGTTCCTGGTCGGCGACGGGAACGGTGACGACTGTGGCATGTGTGATGTTCATGGCCACACTATAGGTAGGGGAATTCCTACCTGTCACGTCGATCATGTTCTCGGCCATCGGTGAACGTCTCACGCATCGCCCCCCGCGGCATCGAGCCGTCCGGACGGCCGGGCCGGCACCGCCGGGTGATCGAACGCACCATCCAGACCGGCACGTCACCCTCACTCACTCCTGATGTGGGCGTGACATTCGCCATGTGACGCAGGGCAAGGTCGAGCGGGGCGCGGAGATGGCGCGCAAGGCGCTCGCGGTGACGCGAGAGGCTGAGGCGACCCTCGGTCGGCAGCGGCTCGCCGCGCTTGCCGAGCGGCTGCCGACCACGAGTTCGGCTGCTGTGAGCTTGCGCGGCGAACTGCTCGCCGGGAGGGGCACTAGCTGTTCGTCTCCGACTTCAGCCACGCGAGGTACTGCCCCGGCGATCGGCGTCACGATGATCTCGGGGGTGTCGTAGTCGTGCACGCTCTTGATGTGCGCGGCGAGTTCGCCGTACCGGGCGGCCGTCGTGGTGAGTACGGCGAGATAGCCGGCCACGGGGTCCCTCTCGATCGGTTGTCCGGCGACAACACCGCAGAACGCGCAAGGCAGGCCCGCCCCCGCGTGGGGGCGGGCCGTGTACGGCCGATGCCTATTGGGGGCGGTCTGCTTCAGACGGAGCGGAACTCTCCGGCCTTGACGCCAGCCACGAAGGAGGCGAACGAGCCGACGGGGAAGGCGAGTACGGGACTGCACGGGTTTTTGGAGTCACGGACGGGGACGATGCCGCCTACGGCAACGAGGTTGGCGGCAACCTCGACGCAGTCGCCACCGTTGGAGCTGTAGGAGGACGTGAACCAGCGGGGGGTCGTCACGGGATGCCCTTTCGTACCTCATTGATCATGGCCACGGATTCTGTCTGCGACAGCGATTCGGCCTGCAACTGATGGTAGTCCGACAACACCGGTAGCACGAAGGCGGATTCACGGTCCAAGTGGCCCTGCGTATGGGACTCCGCGTACGCGATCACCGTCCGGTCCAGCAGCGTGAGCAAGTTGATCGGCAGATTGAACGGTCGTCGCTCGCCCATGGCGTACGGGGCGATTTGGAGCATGCTGTTCGGTAACGCAGCGAATTCCACGAGGCGTTCAAGCTGCTCACTCATCACCTCGGCACCGCCGACTGGACGCCGGATGCAGCTCTCGTCCATCACCACAAGGAGCGTTGGAGGCCGACGGCGTACGAGAGTCGCCTGACGCTCTGCCAGAACGGAGACGCGTTCGGCCGCTTGTTCAGGGGTGATGCTGCCCCGACGTACATCACCGTTCGCCAGCGCGCTTGCGTATGCGGGCGTCTGCAGCAGGCCGGGGACGATCCCAATCTGAAACAACCGGATCTCAGCCGCCCGCCCCTCATGCCCGACGTACTCCGGGAAGCCTTCCAGCAGCGACCCGTGACGGATGTCGCGCCATTCACGCTCGAACGAGTCGACCGTTTCGGCGGCGCCGAAGGCGCGGTCGAGCTCTCGCGCGAAGGGAAGAGTAGGCGGCTTCCGACAAGTTTCAACTGCGGAAATATGCTGGCTGGAATATGACAGATGTACGGCCAGCCCTTCCTGACTCCACCCACGGTCCTCGCGGAACCGTCGCATACGGGCACCGAAAGCGGCCATCGGCGAGCTGTCCGGGTTCAGCTCCTTGCGGTTGACCATGACGCACCTCTCCTCTTCCTTCAGTCACAGCTAGTTGAAGGGGTTGCAACTCTAGGTCACGATGAGCCGCCTTGGTAGTGGAACAGCTACGGAGAGGAACGGCTCATGCCCGGACAGAGCGTCCCCCTGGACGTACAGCACCCTCCGAACACCCCGCTCCTCGGCACGCTCCCGGTCGGCATCAACCACGCTGACCGCGTAGGGGTGTTCCGAGGGATCACCGGCCCGCACTGCCTCCCGCGCCCGCTCTGTGGCAGGCCCCGGCGGAAGGCGGAGCCCGTAAACCTACGTCCGAAATCCGCCACGGAACAGCTTCACGCCGAGATCGCGCGGCGCAACGCCCGTCGCCGGGGGGCGGTGCTGTGAGCGCCGGCCGCAGGGCGGACATCGTCGCCGGCACGGTCGGGGACGACGTGCGAACCGTGCACAGACTGCGGGTACTTGACGAGCACGCCCGCCGCGCGGTGTGCGGGGCAGGCGAACCCGGCGGGGTCACGGACGTGTGGTTGCGCGCCGTGAACTGCCCGGCCTGCCTCGCCGCCGCCGGCAAGGAGGCGTAGCGATGCCGCCCGCCATCCCGTACGTCGCCGCGCGCAGCACCGATGTAGGTCCGCGCAAGGCTGAGTTGAGCGTCGAGTTCACCGCGAGGGGTCCCCGGCTCGCGTACAGGCACACCCGCCCCGGGGACCGCGACAGCCACGGCAACCTGTGGATCCGCATGGAAGAACCCCCCGGACCGCCGGGGCGCGTGCTCTACGACTCCATGCACCCGGCCCGCCAACGCGCCTGCATGGAACGCATGCTGTGCCAGATCTGCGCCCAGCCCGCCCAACGCGACCGGGACGGCTGGCTGTTCATCGACTGGCGACGCGAGGACTCACCCCCGACCTGGCCGGAGAAGTCCATCACCTCCATGCCACCGCTGTGCGCCGCGCACGTCCAACTCTCCCTGCGCCAGTGCCCGTTCCTGCGCCGCACCGAACACGCCGTACTCCGCGTCCGCAAACCCCACCTCTACGGAGTCTCCGGCACCCTCTACCGCCTCACCGACCACGGCTGGCAAGCCTCCGACAACGACACACTCCACCCCTACAGCCAACCCCAACACCCCAACCTCCTCGCCACCCGCCTCCACCGCGAACTACGACACGTCACCGTCGCCAACCTCCCGTAGCCGTGGCGTACGCGGCCGGCCGAGGAGCAGATCGGCAGCCCGGCCGAGCACCTGGGACCGGGTGAACTCACCGTGGCCGGCGGCCAGGAAGTGCGCGCCGCTGGATCCGGCTTGAGGCGGCGTCCTGGTGCCTGGCCTGCGCCCTGGTCGTCCGATCACCCCCCGGCCAGGTGTCACTGAGCACCTTCCTGCACTACAGCCGCCGCCCCGGCCGGGCGATATGGCCCCCGCTGTCAGCCGTCCACCGCCGCCTGGCCCCCGGCCTGCTCCGCGACGCAGAAGCGCGCGTCCACGAATCCGGGGAGCATTGACCTGTCGACCAAGTGCCCTACCGACACGCGCTCTTGATGCCGTACGCCGACGTGGTGACGCGGCACACGCTGAGCCCGTGCGCCTACATGTCCTCGGCATCACCCCGTCCTGTTCCATCTCCTGCGGAGACGGCACGCTGATGGAGCGCGAGTACGTCACCGACGCCGAGTCGGCCGGCTTGGCGCACTGGCCAGGTGCTGCTCCGGGTGCCGTACCGTGGAGTGGTGGAACGGATTCTGGTGAGCGCCTGCCTGCTGGGCAGCCGCGTGCGCTACGACGGCAGTGCCAAGCGTGTGGACGACGAGCACGTCACGCGCTGGCGTGCCGAGGGACGCGTGGTGGCGTTCTGCCCCGAGGTATCCGGCGGCCTGCCCGTGCCACGCCTGCCGGCAGAGATCGTCGGCGGTGACGGCGCGGCGGTTCTGGACGGCGCCGCCAAGGTGCTCACCGAGACCGGCGAGGACGTTACCGAGCACTTCGTCGTCGGCGCCCACCGGGCAGTGGAGGCGGCCCGTGAGGCCGGTGCCCGAGTCGCGCTGCTGAAGGAATCCAGCCCGTCCTGCGGGAGTCTTCGGATCCACGACGGAAGCTATACGGGGAAGCGCGTACCCGGCCACGGCGTGACCACCGCACTGCTGATACGGGCAGGCGTACGAGTCTTCAACGAAGGCCAGATCCGCGATGCGGCGGCCTACCTGTGCGAGCTCGGCAGAACCACAAGTCTGCCGTAACGGGCGGCCACGGCCCGGTGTTGGTGTCTTGAGGCGGCTGATCCCGCACCACCCACGGAGACACAGACGGAGACCAGCAACGGTGACGGAAACAAAGCCGGCTCCGACAGCGGCACCGATCCTTGGTGCCACGGCGAAACCCGTTCTCGTCCTGGCAGTCTCCCTCAAACGAACGACCGCCGCGTCCACATGGACCGAAGCCGCCAGAGCGCTTGCCGACAAGGTGACCGCCGACGCCCCCGGATGGCACGACGCCGTGAGCGACGCCCTCACCAACTTGCCCGACGACGGTGGCAGCGGATCGCCAACAGGGCCACACAAGAACGGGAGTTGCCCCCCACTCGCGATGCGGAACGCGTCGCAGTCCCTTCTGCGGCTGAGCCGCCAGTTCCTTACCAGATGCCGTCGATGACCTCTTCGAGGGCGAGGTTCCACTGCGATTCGCCATCTTCGAAGGGCAGCGGATCGAACCCGGAGATCTCGGTACGCAAGGCGTCCATGCGCGCCTCGACGTCCTCAGTGTCGTACGCGAGTTGCCGGCGCACGCTCTCGAACCTCGTGAGTGTGTAGACGAGCGATTCGACGTCGCGGTGGATCGGGGCGTACACCAGCTGCGTTTCGCCGTCGCCGAGTGAGTGGACGGTTCCGCTGTCCGGTGCGAGCGCGAGCGTGGTCTCGGCGAAGAGCCCGAGCACCAGCCAGTCGCGGCACTCGTCGGGGACTCCCCCCTTGTCGCTGTACCACTCGGCGAGGTTGATGGAGTCGGCCTCGGTAAGGCCGGCCTTGGACATGAACCACTCGGCGTCCGGGAGCCCGACGCTACTCAGGAAGAGCGCCGTTCGGTCATCGAGATGACTGTGCGCCGCCTTGTAGCGGGGGAAGTAGACAACGCCCGACAGGCCGAATGCTGTGAGTACCTCGTCCGGTGTCACGGCGAAGTGCATGCGGGGACCTTTGCGTTTCTGGGTGAATTCTGGTGATCAATTCTACCGGCCGTGGCGGGACTTGAGCTCCTCCATGTCGTCCTGGTGTTCGGCGTCTCGTCTGTGCCGGGATACTGACTGGTCGTAGTCGTTGGCGTGATGAACGGTGTCGACCTTCTTGAGGCCCTTCTGCTTGTCATTGTGGAGGAGGGGATATCCAATGGATCGTTCGGAGTGCATGCTGCTCTTGCTGTAGCCGACAAGGACGCTCTCACCTCGTCCGTCGGGGTCGATGTAGCGGCCGACCGCGTAGTTGCAGGAAAGCGCGGATCGGGCGCTGGTGCTGCTGGGCGAAGCCCGGGACTGCTACCGCGAACTCGCGCGGGCCGAAAGACTCCTCCACTCGACCACGGAGGAGGCACCCGGATGGTGCGCCTGGATGAGCCAGGCCGTTATGCGGTCTGTCAGCCTGTTCCAGCACGGGAGTGTCTCAAGACGTCGCTACTACTGCCTGGCCGCGTGACAAGGAGTCGTGGCCGAGCAGCAGACGGACGGCTGGTCAGAGACGGGTGGCAATAATGGATTTGGTTCGTACGACTTTGTCGAAGACGCCGTCGGGTCTGAACTCGGTGAGTGCCTGGCGCAGGTCGCGTTCGAAGGCGTCCTTGTGGTCGAGGAGTTGGGTCGGTCTCGAAACATTGCGGTTAGGAGGTAACGCGGAGCGTCAGTTCGCGAAGCTGGCGGCCGGTAGTAGTGATGTCGTATCGGCGCGCGTTATTGAGAGCCGTCTTGGTCAGGGCCTTGCGCCGGTGGAAGTCCTGGCCTATCTCGTCCAGGGCCACGGCCAGCGAGCGCGGGTCGCCTGAGGTGTAGGGAACGCCTGTGCTGCCGAGGATTTCTCTCACACCGGGAAGGTCGGAGTAGACAACCGGAAGTCCGTGAGCTTGGGCCTCAATGAGGACGAGCCCGAAAGCCTCCAGCCCCCTGGTCGTGAAGACAAAGGCGTCGAAGTCCGGCAGTCGTCGCCACAGTTCGGCGCGGGACAAAAGGGGTTCGAACCGAACGCGGTCTCGGAGCCCGAGTTGGTACGTCCGCTGTTCCAGTTGCTCGCGTGAGGTCCCGTCGCCGATCACGGTCAGGTGGTGCGGTTCATCGGTGAGTGCGAGGGCTTCGACGGCGGTGATCGTCGACTTGTTGTGGTCCAGGCGACCGGCATGCACCAGAGAAAGGGGCCCGGTTCTAGTGGGCGGTTGACGGTGTAGTGGGGCATCGGGCAGTCGGATGCCCCACGGGATGACGGTGAGGCGGTCGGTGAATCGGCGGTCGGTGAGACGGTCGATACGGTTGGCGAGGGCGGAGGTCGGAGTGACGATCGCGGTGCTTGCGGCTGCGACTTCGTTCATGGCCTCGCGTTCCGGTGTGCTGTGCTCGGCCATCATCACGTCGGGACCGTGGGCGATGGCGATGATCGGGACGGTGCCGGCGGTCCGGGTGAAGGCCAGGCTGAGTGCGAACCCGAGGTACTGAGCGTGGATGGCGTCCGGCTGGATCTGCTCGATGAGCGACCCGACTTCGCGCGTCAGCTCGTCGACGTAGCGATCGAAGCCGGGGCCTTGAGGGCGCTTCGCCGTGGAGAGGGTGATCAGGTGATCGAACGGGGCCTTCCACGTCTGATCGACCGGTGTCCTGCCCAGGAAGGTCGTATGGGTGCCGGGCATCGCGCTGTACAGATCGTTGACGAGGATCAGGCTTCCGGACGAAGGCATGGAAGCCCGGTTGATGCCGGTCGCGATGTTCAGCGTTCTGGTGGTCATGCGGAGATCCCGTTGCTGGATGACCGGGGGGTGGAGAGTGGGGATTGGGTTCCCCGGGCCACTTCGACTCGTAGGTCAGCGGTGGCGATCTTCCTTCCGGGCCGGCGGGGCGGCGCCCACCACGACGCCAGGTGCGGGGTGAGGATGGCCCTGACTTCCTTGGCCGGATGCAGGCAGCCCTTCCTGTCTCTTTCTGCCGTCCATACCCTGACTGCCGACCTGGGGTAGGCGGGGTTTATGCCTATCTCCCCCTTGGGGAGGGTTCCATTAAAGGGTGTGGGTATGCCCTCGTTGTTCCAGTAGTCCCATGCCTCAAGAGCCTTGGCCTTCTCGAAGCAGTGGTAAAGCTGCTGGTAGCGGGACATGTAGCGGATCTCGCGGAAGATCATCTGGCCGACCAGTCCAGGCGCTGCATGCCGGAGGGTGCTGAGATCAGCGCCTTGGAAGGTGAACGAGGCCGCATCCTGGGACGGGTGCAGTGCCGTCCGGGCGAACAGGTGGGACAGTCGTCGCCGGACGTACTCGTCGACTCCCGGGCCGAGAGCCGGTTCCAAGCCCGCGATGAGCTGGACGAGCCGGTGATGACGCGGGTTGAACCGGGCCAGGTCGAACAACTGGTCCATGCCGTCCACGGCGGCGAAGGCGAGCCGTTTGTAGAGCCAGTTGTTCAGCTCTCCGGCCTGCGCGTAGGTCTTGGTCTCCGGAGTGGCGGAGTGGAGCATCAGGTACTCAGACAGCACCTCGAAGTACAGGTAGCCGAGGAACGGCACGTGGGCCACGGCACCGGACAACTGGTCGATGAACTCGCGCGCCGGAGTAGCACGGCCGGCCGCGTTGCGCAGGGCGAGGTCCAGGAACACGGCTGCGGCGCGCAGCCCGGCCAGCAGGGCGCGGTCGAGCTGGTCGTTCTCTGCCGGGGAGAGGAAGCTCTGGTAGCGCAGGTAGGTGCGCAGATGGATGGCCCCGAGGTGCAGGTAGTCCACGCCCTTTGGCGGGATCGGGGCGTCCGGGGTGACCTCGATGACGATGGGTGTGGTGAAGGGCTTCGTCCGCATCAGGTAGGCGCCGAGGTTGTGCGGGCGCAGCCCCTGGCGCTGATGAGAGAGAGGCGAGCAGTACAGGGCCCCGACCAGGCATCCGGTGGAGACGTGCAACTCCCCGCTGGTGCGGATGGCGTCGATGTTCCTGGTGGTGTGCAGCAAGTACATCGGCTGTCCGCTGACGAGCGCTTCGGTCATCGCACTGTGCTGGATAAGCCAGCCGTTGGGGGTGGAACTTTCCAGGTAGCGGCGCCAGTCACCTTCGCTTTCGGCCAGCGAGACAGGGGTGTGACGCTGCGCGGGCCGGGTGTAGTCCGTGTGGGCGTGCTCCCATTCGTCGCGCACGAGAACTCCTCTGGTGGAAGCGGCAAGCGGGGGGAGTTCGAGGGCTACAGGGTCTCGACGTTCGCTCCAGCCAGGCGGTTTCGGCAGTCGAGAACGTAGGGCGCGTGCTCCTCGATCATGGCGAGGTCGAACCGCGTGTGGTCCATGAGGAGCACTACCGCATCGGAGGCCGCGAGCTCTTTCGGGCTCGCGTCGACCCGGCGCACGTTCAGCTTGCCGGTGTCGCTGTCCGGGACGTTCGGGTCGGCGCCGCGGACCTGAGCGCCGAGGGTGATGAGGAGCTCGGCCACGCGCGCCGACGGCGAATTCCGGAGGTCAGTGGCGTTGTACTTGTAGGTCAGGCCGAGCAGCAGAACCCGGGAGCCGACGATGGTCATGCCGCGCTTGTCGAGGGCTTCCACGACGCGCTGGACGACGTAGTCCGGCATTCGGCGGTTTACGTCGTCGGCGAGTTCCACGAACCGGAAGGGGATGCCGAGGCTTTCCCGGATCTTCCACGAGAGGAACAGCGGGTCGACGGGCAGGCAGTGCCCGCCGACTCCCGGCCCTGGGGTGAACCGCGTGAAGCCGAAGGGCTTGGTCGCGGCGGCGTCGATCGCCTCCCAGATGTTCACGTCGAGGCGCTCGGTCAGCGTCGCCAACTCGTTGACCATCGAGATGTTGACGAGCCGGAAGGTGTTCTCCAGCAGCTTTGCCAGCTCGGCAACCTTGGGCCCGGACACCGGAACCGTGGTCTGGAAGATGCCGTCATAGAACGCCTTGATCACATCGAGTGACTTGGCGTCGATCCCGGACACCACCTTCGGCGTTCCCTCGAACGAGAACCGCTTGTTCCCCGGGGCGATGCGCTCGGGACTGAACCCGACCTGGAAGTCCTCCCCGGCCTTGAGGCCCGATGCCTCCTCCAGGATCGGCAGCAGCAGTTCCTCGGTGGTGCCGGGATAGGTCGTGGACTCCAGAACCACGGTCGCACCGGGGCGCAGGTGCCCGCCCAAGGTCCGGGCGCAGGTCTCGATGTAGGTCAGGTCCGGCACGCCGTCTCGCAGCGGGGTCGGCACGGTGATCACCGCGATGTCGAAGCCGGCCAGTGCGGCAGCGTCGGCGGCCGCGGAGTAGACCCCGGAGTCCAGCACCGCGCGCAGCCGGTCGGATGCCACATCCTCCACGTAGGACTGACCGGCGGCGAGCTGCTGGACGCGGTGCGCGTCCACGTCGTAGCCGACAACGCGGTGCCCCACCTCTGCGGCACGTACGGCCAGCGGAAGACCCACGTAGCCCTGACCCGCGACAACGATCTGCATGGCAGCTCCTACTCAGTGGCGGTGCTTGAATGGACCGGTCATTCCTGGTCTGCAAGGAGAAGCGCTGTGCCCTTGGTGTCCGTCGTCATGCCCGTGTACAACTCGGCGGCCACCCTCGGCGCAGCCGTCCGATCGGTACTCACTCAGACCCACAGCGACCTGGAGCTGCTCGTTACCGACGACCAGTCCTCCGACGGCTCCATGGACCTGCTGCGCGAGTTCGCCGCGCAGGACAAGCGCGTCCTGCCCCAGTCGGCACCTGAGCGGGGAGGCGCGGGCCGGGCCCGCAACCTCGCGATCGAGCGAGCCCGCGGGGACTACATCGCATTCCTCGACAGCGACGACATGTGGCTCCCGGAGAAGACCGAGAAGCAACTCGCCTTCGCCGCGGAAGGCACTGCACCGTTGACGTTCACCTCGTACTACAAGATGGACGCCGCCTACCCTGGCGAGAGCACCGACTGGGTCCCGAACGGCCGGGTGATTCGCGCGGCGCGTGAGCACGTGGACTACCGCGCGATGCTGGTCCAGGACCACATCGGCGCCCTCACCGCCATGTACGACCGCAACGTCATGGGCACGAGGCTGATGCCGGAGATGCGCAAACGCCAGGACTACGCACTGTGGCTGAGCATCATGCGGGACGGCGCTGACGCCCGGGGCCTGGACGAACCGCTGGCGATCTACCGGGCCCACCAGGCGGGATCCCTGTCCTCCAACAAACTCTCCCTCGTGCAGTACAACTGGTCGCTGTACCGCGAGCACGAGCATCTGTCGGTCCCGCGGGCAACGCGAGCACTGGCGGGAGCCGTCTGGCAGTCGCTGCGCAACTCGCGCATCTAGCTCCCGGCACGGGCCCGGGGAGCCCGGTGCGCGAACGTTTCCGCGGGCGCCCGGCCGGGCTCGGCCCCGTGGGCGCGCCGCGTGCTCGGGAGCTGAACCGGGGGGGCGGGACTCGGCGGGTCATCGGTGCCGTCTCCCAGCTACGCGGCCAGGCCGTCGTCGGCCTGAGCACGCAGGAACAACTGGAGGAGCAGCCGCCTGTCGGCGTCAGGGACGGTCTCCTGACCGCTGTGGAGCGTCTCCCGCCCGTGCAGGAAGCGGCGCTGGTTCACGATGAGGTAGTCCCCGGACTGAAGCATGAAGGAGACCTGCCCCCGGACGAGCTCCTCGGCGAGCTCACGGGCGGCCTCGGCGTGCGCGCGGTCGAGCGGAGACCGCTCCAGCATTTTGGCGGTGAACCGGACGAACCCCCCGCCCGGATCGGAGCCGTCCAGGATCGGGAACGGCTTGAACTCCTCGCCCACGCCGTGCAGGTCGAAGAAGGTCCCGTAGTTGTAGGCCGTCTCGGCCAGCAAGGCGTGGCTGTTCTCCGACAGCCGCGACACCGCCGCGTGGGCGTCGGAGAGGATGCTGGGGCCGCCGCCGAGCGGGTCGGGGCGGACGCACAGGAGCGTGGTGTACTCCGGGGGCCGGGTCGCGTTCACCAGGTCCATGTGGAACGCGTTGTACCCGATGCCGCTGGACTTGCCAGGGTCTTTGCCGACCTTGACCCCGATGTCCTTCCACAGGGGCCACCGCGGAAAGGGCGAGAAAGGGGCGGCCACCTCGGCCGCGAAGGCCCTCGCCAGCCGCCGGAACCGGTCGCCGGTCCCCAGAGCCTTGGCGAGGTTCCCCAGGCGCAGCACGGCGTATCCGCCGCCCTCCCCGGTCAGCGCGTGGCGCAGCGTCGCGGCGGTCTCCTCGAACCGCGGGGTGGCCGTCAGCTCGGCCCGGTACTCCTCCATGGTGGACTTCGCCAGGAACGAACCGTCCAGTTCCCAGGGCGGGAGAGAACGGTCGATCAGAGCGGCTTCGAGTTGGCTCGGGATGTCGATGAACACGCGGAGGTTCCTTCTCTCTTGGGACTCTCGGAGTGTCGTTCGGGCGCTGCTGCTGTCGTCCGGGCGCCGAAGGCGGATCAGGCCGCAACGGGAGCCAAGGGAAGACGGATGACGATCCGCTTGCCGCCCGTGGCGGTCTCCGGGAGGACCTCGGCTCTGCCGTGGACTTCCCTCACCAGGGCGTCGACCAGGAACAGGCCGCGGCCACCGAAGTCGTGGGCGGCGGGCAGCGGCTTCGGCTTGAGCGGGTGGGCATCCGCGACGGCCAGCACCAGCGCAGCCTGCTCCTCGACAGCGAGGGTGACCGAGGCGGTGGGTGAAAGTACAGCCGCGTGTTGCACCACGTTCGTCACCAGCTCGCTGATGATCAGGCAGGCGGTGCCCACGACCTCCTCGGTCATGCCCCAGTCAGCAAGGACCTTGGCAGTCTCGCGGCGGGCCAGCGGGGCGTACTCGGCCTCGGGGATCACCTGGAAGTCATGGCGCATCACAGTGCTGGACATCGCGGGACCCACCCTCCCTCCGAGCAGCAGCCGCCCGGACCGTGACCAAAGTAAGAGCCCCAGCACGCAGAGGTGTTCACGACGGTGAACCCACGATCCCGGATCCAGGTCGGACGGCGGGCAACGCCGGCTCGGGTGCGGGAGTTGCGTACAGACCAACGTGCTCAACCGCGCACGGCGTCCGCGCAGAAGTCACGTACCGACCGTCCCGGCCGCGTATGGACTTATGTGCTCAGCGGGATCAGGGAGAGCCGCTGGTCAGAGAGGCAAGCCGATGCGGTGGGCCAGGCCCCGCAGGTCCCGCGCCGCGTGGGCGGGCAGCTGCCGGTCGGTGAGGAACTCGACGGTGTTCCTCACCGGTGCGTTGGCGTGGATGCGCTGCGGTGCGATCTTCTCGGCGGTCAGCAGGGCAGCGACCGCCTGGGCCTCGTGGCCTCGCAGATGGGCCAGCGACCGGCCCAGGTCGGCGTGGAAGGCGGCCTGCCGTCCCGGAGCCTCCGCCAGCGTCTCGGGATGGACCACGTCCCCGGCGGTGACGGCCGCTCCGTGCCGACCGAGGTCGGTGTTCAGGCTCACCTTGTGGATGCCGACGTTGGTGGGGCCGAAGTTCAGGTGCCAGGCCCGCGTCTCCCCGGTGCGGCTGGCCAGCTTGGCGGCCTCCGCCAGATGGCCGCGGGCCTCCTCGGCGCAAGTATTGCCGGGCCGCTGCCTGTCCTGGGTCAGCGAGGTGGCGGAGATCAGATGAAGTTCACCGAGCAGCGCATGGGCGTCAGGGCTCGTCAGGTGCGCTTCGAGGGCATTGGCAGCGGCGGTGGCCTGTGCCAGGGCTTGGGCGGGGCTGCCGGCGGCCATCAGCACGTGGGTGTGGAAGAAGCCGGACAGCGCGGAGTAGACCGGGTCGTCCAACTCCGCGATCGCGTCGGCGGCACGGGTCACCGCGATGAACGCCAAGTCGGTGTAGCCGAGGTTTTTCAGCAACAGGGTGCAGGCTGGATGGTAGGCGTCCGCCAGCAGTTTCAGCAGCTCGCGGCGGGCGGCGCCGTCGGCGGCCTCGGCTGCTGCGTGCAGGTCGGCCAGCAGCGTCGGCAACCCGGCCGCGAGGGTTCCGTATTCGGCCCCGTGATAGAGCCGGTTGGCCTTAACCACCCGTTCGGTCAACACCGCCGCCGGAACCCCCGGTGGGCGGCGGTCCGGTGGGGTGGCCATGGTCAGGCCCATCAGCGTCAGCCGCAGGGCGGGGATCGCCTCGTGAGCCGCGCTGGTATGCGGGTCGACCGGGGCGAAGGGCTGGCCCGTCAGTTCGGACGGGGCGATCTGCAGGGCCTCGGCGAAGGAGGTGATGAGGCTGGAGCGGTCCAGCAGCCGCTGGCCGTTCTCCACCATCGACAGATAGCCGACCGACACCCCGGCCAGGCCCGCGAGGTTGCGCAGGCTCATCCCGCGCTGGCGGCGGGCCGAGCGCAGACGCTTGCCGATCCTGACGGCCTGCTCCTCGTTCATCGCCCCCGCCTCAACTCCCGTGCCTCAGCCGTAGCGTAGGACGAGCCTGCCGCCCCCACGGGTCATTCCCGCCAGACGGGTGGGATCACCGCAGCCCGGCCCGCTCGGCCAGATCCCGCACCGCCGCGGTGTGATCGGTGGTGCGGTCGGTGAGCGCGGCGACCAGGTCCCGGGCGAAGGGGTCCAGCCGCAGCCGCAGAGGTGCCGCCGCGTCGGCCTCGACGAGTCGGACGGCGGCCTGGTCGGCACGATCCTGGCGTGCCTCGGCCGCCGCGGCGGCCACCAGCAGACTGGAGCGGTGGGCGCCGTCGAGTGCGGCATGATCCACCGCGCGTACGTGGTCGGCAGCCTCGGCCGCGTCGCCCACTTCGGCGGCGACGGCGGCGCGGGCTGCGATCACCAGGGCCGACTCCCGTGCGTCGGCGGCCCGTTCGGCGGCCGTGGTAAGGAGGCGTTCGGCCTCCGGGCGGCGTCCGGCCATGGCCTGGGCGACGGCGGCCAGTGTCGGCAGCTCCCAGTCGGCTCCGGCGTCCTCGGCGCGTTCGGCGCGGGCCAGCGCATACTCCGGCAAACCGAGGTCGATCAGCAGCCGTATCTCCTCAACCAGCACTGGCAGCGGTTCGCGGATGCCGGGGCGGGCCCGGTGCAGCAGCATCCAGGCCAGGTCCTTGTAGCCTAGGCGCCGCAGCAGGCCAGCACTCAGCACATGCGCCGCCACACGCAGCCGCACCGCCTCTCCCCGCCCCGGCCCCACGGCGGTGGCCAGCGCGCAGTCCGCCGCCTCGATCAGGTCCGGCAGCGCAAGCGCGAGACGGTGCTCATCGCCCGCCGCCTCGGCATCCGCGGCGGCCCGGATCTGCGCGGCCAGCTCTTCCAGCAGTACCAGGGGGGCCGTACCCGGGTGCGGGCGGACCAAGCGCCGCCGCAGGTGGAAGGCGACCGCCCGCACGGTCGCGTGCTCCTCCCCACGGGGCGGGTAGGGCTGCCCGGTCAGGTCCGCAACATCCAGCCGCAAGGCGGCGGTAAGGGCCGCCAGCGGCCCGCGCCGGTCGACCCACTCCCGGCCCGTCTCCAGCCCGGCGAGGTAATCGAGCCCCAGGCCGGTGCGGGAGGCGAGGTCACCCCCGGTCAGTTCCCGGTGGCGGCGCCAGGCGGCCAGGCGGGCCCCAATCGGGCCGCCGCCGGCCGTCTCGTCCAGCTCGCGCATCACCAGATTGCTCGCATACCCACTCGCCCGGACCGTGTGCTCTGCCAGGACAAAGGTCCATGCACCCCGTTCCGGGGAGGATCGTGTTCCCCGGGGCAGGACGCATATCCCTGGCGCGCGACACATTAGTCACACCGCTGAAGGCCGCGCGAACTGGCAGGTGACGCGCCCGGTCAGGGCGAAGGAAGGCTCGGGGCCGGCAGGACCGCGACGTTGTCCCCGGACTGCCGCAGCCGTTCGAGGAGGCGGGCATTCTGGGTCTCCAGCTCGGCGTTGCGCAATGCCAGAACCTGGATCTGGTTGGCGTAGGTGACCACGGTGTCCTTCAGCTCGCGGACCTCGGCGGCATGCTCGCTGCGAAGCTCACGCTCCGCCTTCTTCAGCCGGGATACCTCCGCCCGCAGTTCCTCCGGTTCCGGGCGGCGGGTCTGCGGCGCTTCCAGGATCTCCTTCACCGCCTCCGCCACCGGCGAGCGGTAGTAGGAGGCGCGGGAGACTCCAGCCTCGGTGCACAGATTGACGATCGTGATCTTGCCGTCGGTGACCTCGGGCAGCCCGTGCATCAGCCGCTCGAACGCCTCCATCAGCGAGTGCAGCCGGGGCAGGGCCTTGCGTTGTTTCTTGGGCAGGTCCAACACAGTCAGAGCTTGGTCCCGTGCTGTGGTGAGCCGGGGCAAGTGCACCGCCGACCGTCGGGCATTGGGGCAGTGCAGACACATGTTGTGCAGCGGCACCGGGCGACGAGCGAGTCGGCGAACAGCGCGTTGCGCTCACCGTGTCGCTCACGCCGCTTCGGGTCCGGTCTGCCGTCCGGCAGCTCGCCCAGCAGCCCGACGTTGCGCCACAGCAGGTGGTCGACGAACTGCACGATGTGCAGGGGCTCTTGGCCGTCGTCCACGTCGTACTCGGCGTTGACCCGTACTCGCTTCAGGCCCTGCGGCGTCATGACCGTCTTGTCGATGTACCGGAACGGCTCGTGATCCAGCAGCTCCTCGTACAGGGACCACTCCACCCACTTGTCGAGAGCCGCGATGGACCGGCGCCACGTGGCAGCGCTGATCGAGTTCTCGTTGTCCATCCGCATCCGGACGACCTTGTAGGCGCGTAGATCAGCGCTGTCCGTCTCCCATATCGACTTCCCTCCCCGGGACTCGTGCAGGAACCGGCAGTACAGCATGATGTCGCGCATGTAACCCTCGTGCCCGTTGTCCGACCGCACCCCCCAGCTGTCGAGTTCGCGCCCGAACCGGTTCAACTGGACGTCGTACGAACCGTCGGGGCCAAGGACGAAGCACTTGCCGTCGTATGCTCCCGCCCGTTCCAACACGGCCGACGCGGCGAAGGGCCACGGACCGGATGTCCGAGCCTGCGCAGTCCGGTGGAGGAAGACCCACGGCCTCCGGCGTCGACTGGCGGAAGGAGATGTCGGCTCCTTGCAGACCGATGGCCGTTGAAGTGCTGGTGCGCTTCACTGAACCCCCTGAGACAGCAGTTACGCGAACATCACCGCGTGCTTCGTGAGACAGAACGAAGCGCCAACATAGAGGCCGATCTGGCGGTGGACACCGGCAGATGCCTGATTGATCTCGGCCGGCCACGCCGTGCGCATGATCAGATCACCCAGGGTGTCAGTCTCCTGCCCCCGCCCGCGACAAGACGAAGGCCGTATTCCTCGGCTACGAAGCGGAAAGCCTGCTGGCGCGGGGCGAGGTCCAGGAGGCCGCTGAACTGGGCCGCCGTTCCCTCACCCTCGCCACACGGATCGGCGCGTCGCGCTGCGTCCAGCAACTCCGGTACCTGTCCGGCAAGTTCGCGGCGTACGGCTCTGAACACGGAGTCGGACTCTTTCGGCACGACGTCTCCATGGCGAAGTGAAACCGGGCCGGATTCCGGGCGCCCTCACCCCTCCGCCATCACGTCCCGCCACGCCCCCCGCACCCCCGCCGCCACACCCGAAGCGCTCACCGGCGCCCCCCGTGCCGCCCCGCGCGCCGCCAGCCCGTGCAGATACGCGCCCGCCGACGCCGCGTCCCGCGCCGTGAGGCCCGCCGCGAGCAGGGAGCCCGTCAGGCCCGAGAGGACGTCGCCGCTGCCCGCCGTGGCCAGCCACGGGGTGCCGGTGGGGTTCACCCGGACGGGGAGCGAGGTGTCGGGGGAGGCGATCAGGGTCGTGGAGCCCTTCAGCAGGACCGTCGCGCCGTAGCGGGCGGCCAGTTCGCGTACGGACGCCAGCCGGGCCGATTCGACCTGCTCGCGGGGCACCTCCAGCAGCGCCGCCGCCTCCCCCGCGTGCGGGGTGAGCAGCGTCGGGGCCGTACGCCCCCGTACGGTGGCGGCGTCCAGCCCGCGCAGGCCGTCCGCGTCGATGAGGACGGGGACGTCGGAGGCCAGCGCGTCCCGTACGCCCGGCTCGTCACCCAGGCCGGGGCCGACCACCCACGCCTGGACGCGGCCCGCCTCGGCCGGCGGGCCGGTGTGGACCAGGACCTCGGGGAAGCGGGCGATCACCGCGTCCCCGGCGGAGCCGCCCACGTACCGCACCGCGCCCGCGCCGCCGTGCAGCGCGCCCGCCACCGCGAGCACCGCCGCGCCCGGATAGCGCGCCGAGCCGGCGACGACGCCGACGACGCCGCGCCGGTACTTGTCGCTCTCGCCCGTCGGCACCGGCAACAGCCTTGCCACGTCCGCGTGTTGGAGTGCTTCCAGTTCCGGCACCGAGGGCAGCACCGCGCCGAGCCCGATGTCGACGAGCCGTACGGCGCCCGCGTACTCGTGTGCCGGGTCGATCAGATGGGCCGGTTTGTACGTGCCGAAGGTGACGGTCGCGTCCGCCCGCAGCGCCTCCCCCACCACCTCGCCGCTGTCCGCCTCGACGCCGCTCGGCAGGTCGACGGCCACGACCACCGCGTCCGAACCGCGCGCCGCCCGCGCCACCGGCACCGCGTCGGGCCGCAGCCCGCCGCGCCCGCCGATGCCGGTGATGCCGTCCAGGACGAGATCGGCGGCGGCCAGTACGTCGAACGGGTCGTCCACGACCCGCCCGCCCGCGCCCAGCAGGGCCGCGAGCCCACCGGAATGCGCGCGCCCCGCCGCCGGCAGCACCGCCGAGACCCCGGCCCCCCGCCGGGCGAGGCGGGCCCCCGCGTACAGGGCGTCGCCGCCGTTGTCGCCGCTGCCGACGAGGAGGACGACCCGAGCGCCGTACACCCGCCCCCGCCGCCGCAGCAGATCCGCGCACGCGGCGGCCAGCCCCGCCGCCGCCCGCTGCATCAGTACGCCTTCGGGCAGCCGGTCCATCAGCTCCCGCTCGGCGGTCCGTACGGTCTCAACGCTGTACGCAGTACGCATGGCACCGAGTCTGCCGCAAACCGCGGGGCGTCACCCCTCCGCGATCACCACCGCCGACGCGATCCCCGCGTCATGGCTGAGCGACACATGCCAGGCCCGTACGCCCAGTTCCGCCGCCCGCGCCGCCACCGTCCCGCGTACGCGCAGCCGCGGCTGCCCGGTCTCCTCGACGTACACCTCGGCGTCCGTCCAGCGCAGCCCGCCCGGCGCGCCCAGCGCCTTCGCGAGCGCTTCCTTCGCCGCGAAGCGCGCCGCCAGTGAGGCGATACCGCGCCGTTCGCCGCCGGGCAGCAGCAACTCGCGCTGCGAGAAGAGCCGTTCGGCCATGGCCGGCGTGCGCTCCATGGACGCCGCGAAGCGTTCGATCTCCGCGACGTCGATCCCCACCCCGATGATCACCGCGTCGTTCCGCCTTTCACTCCACCGTCACGGACTTCGCCAGGTTCCTCGGCTGGTCCACCTCGTTGCCGCGCGCCGTCGCCAGCTCGCACGCGAAGACCTGCAACGGCACCGTCGAGACCAACGGCTGAAGGAGCGTCGGCGTCACCGGAATACGGATGAGATGGTCCGCGTACGGCACCACCGCCTCGTCCCCCTCCTCCGCGATCACGATCGTCCGCGCTCCCCGCGCCCGGATCTCCTGGATGTTCGACACGATCTTGTCGTGCAGCACCGAACGCCCGCGCGGCGAGGGTACGACGACCACCACCGGCACATCCTCCTCGATCAGCGCGATCGGCCCGTGCTTCAGCTCGCCCGCCGCGAAGCCCTCGGCGTGCATGTACGCCAGCTCCTTCAGCTTCAACGCGCCCTCCAGCGCCACCGGGTAGCCGACGTGCCGCCCCAGGAAGAGCACCGTCCGCTTGTCGGCGAGGGAGCGTGCCAGCGCCCGTACCGGCTCCATCGTCTCCAGTACGCGCTCGACCTCGTGGGAGATGCGCGACAGTTCGCGGATGACGGCACGGATCTCGTCGCCATACTTGGTGCCGCGCAGCTGCCCCAGATACAGCGCGACGAGATAGCAGGCCACGAGCTGTGTCAGGAACGCCTTCGTCGACGCCACCGCGACCTCGGGACCCGCGTGCGTGTAGAGGACGGCGTCCGACTCCCTGGGGATGGTCGAGCCGTTGGTGTTGCAGATGGCGAGGACCGTGGCGCCCTGGTCGCGGGCGTGCCGCAGCGCCATCAGCGTGTCCATCGTCTCGCCGGACTGCGAGATCGCGACGACGAGGGTACGGGTGTTCAGGATCGGGTCCCGGTAACGGAACTCGCTCGCCAGCTCCACCTCGCACGGGATCCGCGTCCAGTGCTCGATGGCGTACTTGGCGATCAGCCCGGCGTGGAAGGCGGTCCCGCACGCCACGATGACGACCTTGTCGGCCGCGCGCAGCACGCGCGAGGGAATGCGCAGGTCGTCCAGGGTCAGCGAACCCTCGGCGTTGATACGGCCGAGGAGGGTGTCGGCGACGGCCTTGGGCTGCTCGGCGATCTCCTTGAGCATGAAGTAGTCGTAGCCGCCCTTCTCGGCGGCCGACGCGTCCCAGTCGACGTGGTACGAACGCACGTCGGCGGGCGCGCCGTCGAAGTCCGTCACCGTCACACCGTCGCGGCGCAGCTCCACCACCTGGTCCTGGCCCAGCTCGATCGCGGAGCGCGTATGGGCGATGAAGGCGGCGACGTCGGAGGCGAGGAACGACTCGCCGTCGCCCACACCTACCACGAGCGGCGAGTTACGGCGCGCCCCCACGACCACGTCCGGCTCGTCCGCGTGCACGGCGACCAGCGTGAACGCGCCCTCCAGCCGCCCGCACACCTGCCGCATCGACGCGGCCAGCTCGCCGCGGGACGAGAACGCCTCGGCGAGCAGATGCGCCACGACCTCGGTGTCCGTCTCGGAGGAGAGGTCATGCCCGCGGCCGGTCAGCTCGGCGCGCAGGGCGGCGAAGTTCTCGATGATCCCGTTGTGGACGACGGCGACACGGCCCGCGTTGTCGACGTGCGGGTGGGCGTTGGCGTCGGTCGGACCGCCGTGGGTGGCCCATCTGGTGTGCCCGATACCGGTGGTGCCACTCGGCAACGGCCCCTCCACCAGCGCCTTCTCCAGATTGACGAGCTTGCCCGCCTTCTTGGCCGAGGCCAGTGACCCGTCGGCGAGGACGGCGACACCGGCCGAGTCGTAGCCCCGGTACTCAAGCCGCTTGAGACCGGCGATGACCACATCGAGCGCCGACTGTCCGCCGACATATCCCACGATTCCGCACATGGGCGGCAGCCTACGGCGGCCGGTCCCGAGGTCCCGGGAGCGCTCGCGGGCGACTTTCCGGCGGCGCGGACCGGCTGAGGCGAGGAGCTTGCACGCGGAATCTCTCCCGTGACAGCCTCTCAACTATGCGTGACAACGGGGGAGAGATATTGGGGTCTGGCCGCCCGTCGAGACTGACCGAGTTGATTGACTGGCCCGAGGCGGAGCGACCGACCGCGCCTCAGGACGTCGACTCGGCGCCCGGCCCGGTGTCGGTGGATGAATTGGCCGTCGCGCGGCGTGAGTTCGCTGTGCTGCTGGGTGAGTTTCGGCGTTCGGCGGTGTTGGTGCCGCTGGATGCCGAGGGGGATTTGTGGTCGGCGGAGCAGGGTGGGGTGCGTTGGGTTTGTGCGTTCTCGGACGAGGGGGCGTTGGCGCGGTTTGCGCGGGCGCGGGGGGATGCCGGGCGGGAGTGGGTGTACCGGGCGGTGTTGGGTGCGCGGTTGCTGGATGTGGTGGTGCCGTTGCTGCCGGGGCCTGCGGGGGTGGCTTTGGATGCGGGCAGTGAGGACGGCGGGGTGTTGTTCCCGCCGGTGGCGGGGATTGTGCCGGACGCGGTCGCGGTGGATGCCGGGGGGATGCGGTGAGCGGGGAGGGTCCGGGTCTTGAGGTGCCGCCGGCGGCGTTGGCCGCGATCGTGAAGGGGATTGATCTGGCGCATGCGGAGTTGAAGGATCTCGGCATGATCGGTGAGGCGTCGACGGGGCGTGGGTTTTCGGATCTTGCCTTGTCGGGGCTGGAGTTGGGGCACGGTGGGCTGGCGTCGGAGTTCGGGACGTTCTGCGACCGGTGGGAGTGGGGTGTGCGGGCGCTGACGCTGAAGGGGAACGGCTTCGCGCAGGGGGTGGGGTTGTCAGCGGGCTCGTACGCGGAGCAGGAGCAGTATGTGAAGGACTCGATCAAGATCGGTGTGAACTCCCTGAACGGCAATCCGCACCTGTCCGAGGACGAGGTCAAGCGTATGAGCTGGGACACGATCAGTACTCAGTCCGCGTTCGACAACCCGGACTTCAGCGCGGAGTCGATGGCCGAGGCCGACGCCGAGGTGAAGCAGACCTGGCAGAACACCATCTACGACGCGGAGGACTCCGCACTCGACTCCATGGAACACGGCGGACTCCTCGATCCGGAGATCCGGGCGGCGGTGGACGAGGAGCTGAAGGAGCGGTTCGACCCGTCGCGAGAGACGATTGATCAGGCCGAGCAGCCGCGGTAGGGGGAGAGTCGCTGATGACGGACTGGGGAAAGATCGGCGGCGACCTTGTCGACGGTGCCGGCAAGCTGGTCGACAAGGGCAAGGAACTTGTCGGTGAGGGCATCGACAAGGGAACCGATGTCGTCGGCTCGGGTCTGGAGAAGGTCGGAGCGGACGAGTGGGCGGACGCGGTCGAGGACTGGGGGGACGAGACCGCTTCCTCGCTCGGAGCGGAAGTCGGCGAGCAGCAGCTCGGGCAGAGTGGGGAAGCGAACGAGCTGATCCACGGCAGGCCGGAGAAGATCAGCGCGGCGGTGAAGAACCTCAGGGACTTCCAGAAGGCATTCGATCTCGTCGGCGGCGGGATGAAGAAGCTCGACTCCGGTCACTGGAAGGGTGAGGGCGCCGATGCCTTCCGGGTGAAGTTCGAGACGCTGCCGACCGACTGGCTGCGTGCGGCGGACTCGTTCGAGGCCGCGGCCACGGCGTTGGAGACGTATGCGCAGGCGGTCACCGGTGCGCAGGGCAAGGCCGGTGAGGCGATCGCCCTGTTCAAGGAAGGCAAGGCGGACTACGAGACAGCGGCGGCTGCGTTCAACAAGAAGGCCGACGCGTACAACGCGGCGCGCAACAGCGACGCTCCCCTTCCCCATCCGGGGGAGTTTTCCGATCCGGGTGCGGTGAAGCGTGGGCATGCGCGGGAGATCCTGGAGGGTGCCAGGCGGGCGCGTAACGACGCGGCCGAGGCGGCGAAGGCAGCGGTCACCGCCGCGATGGCGCACGCTCCGAAGGAACCCACCGGTCTGGACCGGGCGAAGCGGGAGTTCATGGACTTCGGGGTCGGGCAGAGTCTGGAGCTGACGCACTTCGCCGGCGGCATCGTCAAGGGCACCGCGGGGTTGCTGAACTTCGTCCGCTCGGTCAACCCGACGGACGCGTACAACCTGACCCACCCGGCCGAGTACAACAAGGGCGTCAACACGACGCTCGCCGGCCTCGTCTCCACCGTCGCCAACCCGGACAGGGCCCTGAAGAACGCCTTGGACTCCGCCAAGGGCGACCCCTCGGAATTCCTCGGCCGGCTCGTCCCCGAACTGGCCGGCACCAAGGGCGGCGGCCTGATCAAAGGCGGCCTGCGGCACGGGGCGACCGATGGGGCCGAGAGCGCCGCGCGCAGGGGTGTCGACGATCCGGCGAAGTCGTCCCGGCCCAACGAGGCGGTGGAGAACGGGCCGTCCGATCCGGTCGACATGGCTACCGGAACGATGTATCTGCCGCAGACGGACATCGCTCTGCCGGGCACTCTTCCTTTGGTGTTCCGCCGCAGGGTCGCCTCCGACTACCGCGCGGGGCGGTGGTTCGGACCGTCCTGGTCGTCCACCGCCGACCAGCGCCTGGAGATCGACTCCGAAGGGATCGTCTTCGTCTGCGAGGACGGCTTGTTGCTGTCCTACCCACACCCCGCGCCGGGTGTACCGGTCATGCCCAGCCACGGCCCACGCCGGCCCCTCGACCTGGACACCGCCGGGGACTACACGATCACCGATCCGGACACCGGCAGGGTCTGGCGTTTCACCGGCCACAGCGCGAATCTCGCGCTCCTGGCACAGATCGACGACCGCAACGGCAACTGGATCACCTTCGAGTACGACGACGGGGGCGCTCCGACGGACATCGTCCACGGCGCCGGATACCACCTCAAGCTCAGCACACACGAGGGCAGGATCACCGCACTGCGTCTGGTCGGCGCCGCCCCGGACGGCACCGACCAGAAAATCCTCCGCTACCACTACACCGACGGCCACCTCACCGAGGTCATCAACTCCTCAGGACTCCCGCTCCAGTTCGCGTACGACGACCACGGGCGGGTCACATCCTGGACCGACACCAACAACAGCCGGTACGACTACGCCTACGACGATCAGGACCGGTGCACAGCCGAAGGCGGCGCCGCAGGGCACATGGCCCTGCGCCTGGACTACGAGAGCACCGATCCCGAGAGCGGGATGCGCGTCACCACCGTCACCAGCAGCAGCGGAGCAGTCCACCGCTACGTCATCAACGACAGCTACCAGGTGGTCGCCGAGATCGATCCACTGGGTGCGACCACCCGCTTCGAACACGACCGCTACAACCGGCTCCTCTCCCGAACCGACCCACTCGGGCGCACCACACGCTTCGAATACGACGACGCGGGCCATCTCACTTCCGTCATTTGGCCGGACGGACGCGAAGCCACTGCCGCGTACAACGAACTCGGCCTGCCCGTAAGGGTGACGCGCCCGGACCGGACGTCGGTGCGCCAGACGTTCGACAAGCGGGGCAACCGCACCTCGGTCACCGACGGGTCCGGCTCCACCATGCGGTATACATACGATGAAGCAGGCCGCGCGACTTCGGTCACCGACTCAGCGGGCCACACCACACGCATCCGGTGCGATGAGGCAGGCCTGCCCATCGAGATCACCGATCCGCTGGAAGCGGTCGCGCGCTGCGAAAGGGACGCCTTCGGCCGGGCGGTTGCCCTCACCGATGCGCTCGGTGCCACAACGCGCTTGGAATGGACGGCAGAAGGCAAGCTGGCCCGCCGCATCGAGCCGGACGGCAGTGAGCAATCGTGGATGTACGACGGCGAGGGCAACCGCGTCAGCCACACCGACGCCATGGGTGCGGTGTCCCGCTTCGAGTACACCCACTTCGACCTCATGACAGCCCGTACCGGCCCCGACAAGGTGCGCTACGAGTTCAAGCACGACACCGAGCTACGCCTACTCAACGTGCTCAACCCTCAGGGTCTGACCTGGGACTACACATATGACGCGGCAGGCCACCTCGTATCGGAAACCGACTTCGACGGCCGCACCCTCGCCTACGACTACGACCCGGCAGGCCGCCTCACCGCGCGCACCGACTCGCTGGGCCGGACCGTCCGCTACGAGCGGGACGAACAGGACCGAGTCGTCGCCAAGGACGCCGACGGAACCGTCACCACGTTCGCCTACGACTTCGCCGGCCAACTGGCCCAAGCGGAAGGCCCGGACGCGACTGTCACCTACCTTCACGACCGCTTCGGACGCCTCAGGTCCGAGACGGTCAACGGGCGCACGCTCACCTACGATCACGACTCACTGGGCCGCCGCATCCGCCGGACGACCCCATCCGGCGCGGTGAGCACCTGGGCCTACGACGCGTCAGGACGCCGAGCCGCACTCACCACCTCCGGCCGCACACTCACCTTCGAACACGACGCCGTGGGCAACGAACTGACCCGGCATATCGGCGACACCATCACCCTCACCAGCCAGTGGGACACGACCGGCCGCCTCACCGGCCAGTCCCTGCACGGCCCGAGCGCAGGTCTCCTCCAGCACCGCGCCTACAACTACCGGGCGGACGGGCACCTCACCGACATAGACGACCACCTCGCCGGCACCCGCCACTTCGACCTCGACCCGGCAGGCCGCGTCACCGCCGTCCAGGCCGCGAACTGGACGGAGCACTACACCTACGACGAAGCGGGTAACCAGACCACCGCCTCCTGGCCCTCCACCCACCCCGGTGCGGACGCCACCGGCCCACGCGTCTACGCCGGAACCCGCCTCACCCGAGCCGGCAACGTCCGCTACGAACACGACGCGCTCGGTCGCATCACCCTCCGCCAAAAGACTCGCCTTTCCCGCAAGCCCGACACCTGGCGCTACACCTGGGACGCCGAAGACCACCTCACCTCGGTCACCACCCCCAACGGCACACTTTGGCGCTACCTCTACGACCCACTCGGCCGCCGCACAGCAAAGCAGCGCCTCGCTGCGGACGGCACCACCGTCGAGGAACAGGTGAACTTCACCTGGGACGGCACGACTCTCTGCGAGCAGACCACCACATCAGCGGAGCTGCCGGATCCGGTCACCCTCACCTGGGACCACCAGGGCCTGCACCCCATCGCCCAGACCGAGCGCATTACCGCCGCGCACGCACCACAAGAAATAGTCGACCAGCGATTCCTCAGCATCATCACCGACCTCGTCGGCACCCCCACAGAACTCGTGGACGAACAGGGCGGCATAGCCTGGCACACCCGCACCACCCTCTGGGGTACCACCACCTGGAACTCCTCAAGCAGCGCCTATACCCCCCTCCGATTCCCCGGCCAATACTTCGATCCCGAAACCGGGCTCCACTACAACTACTTCCGCCACTACGACCCCGAAACCGCCCGCTACCTCACCCCCGACCCCCTCGGCCTCACCCCGGCACCCAATCCCGCAACCTATGTCGAAAATCCACACAGCCAAGTAGACCGTTTCGGCCTGAATCCATGTCCCGGCAGAAGCGACTCAAATCAGCGATCCGGCACGGCCCCGAGCTTCGTGGCTGAAGCTTCTGGAACTCTTCAAGACGTCCGCAAGCTGGGACGCCCGGACAATCAGTTTGTATACAGCGGCCATGGCGGAATACAAGCAGGCGACGGTATGCCTGTCATCGTCCCGGAGGGGACGAGTATTTCCATGTACTCGCGTCACGGTGAACCAATTTCCGACTGGCTCGGAAATCAAATAGAAACAGGAACAAAACACGCAAATCCGCTTGAGATTTATGGGCCTGGAGAGAAGCTCCCAGATTACACACTTTACCCTCCGGACACATTGAGCATCCTAGGGCTACCGAGAAACCTTACCGTGGACAACCCTTACTATCTCTCCCAACTAATACAAGAAAACATGGGAATGGTACACTGGGCCGCCTGCCGATCCGTCGTCGAGTAATATCGAATAATGGTGAATTTTTGTGACTCACTACGAGGATCTCACTCCTTACTCCTACCTCCAGGAGGAAATCCCGAGATCTTCACCAGCTCTCAATGTCGGCTGGCTGGAGAGTGGAATTGAATTTCGAGTCGGCGAGACGTCCGAAGAATTCAAGAGAAGTCTCATTCGAATCATCCGAAGCCACCCCCGCGCAAGAACGCGAGGGTGGCATTCTTGCACACTTCCTCACGATGTTCGCATTCCGTATCCCTGCGTGATCGAAATGGACAATCAAAAAATCTCACTCGGCTCCGCCGAGGTGCGCGTCATTGATTCAGACGGTCGGATCCTTATAGCTCCAAATCTTGTATACCACTACGTAATCGACCACCATTATCTCCCTCCTGAAGAATTCATCGAAGCAGTAATCCAGGAAAATTGCTTCCCGGAAATCGTCGGAACGTAACCTCGATCCATAGACAGGGATTTCAAGTGATCTCCTGAGCGAGTTCGCGAGGTGAGGCATTGTGCGCGATCGAGCTGACGGAATTCGACGGCGGCCCGGACTCGTCCTCGCGGAGACGCTCACGCTGCCTGATCCAGAGGTCTCTGGAAGAGGACCCGGAGGAAGAGGACGCGGGCCTGATCGGCCATCAGAAGCCTTACTGCGTCTGCCGAATGAAATGAACTGGATGATGACGCCCGCCCGTCTGATCCGGGGATCCGGACCGTACGCTCGCGACTTCATTGAAGCGATGGCCGACATCACTACGACTGTTCAAGACTTCTACACAGCAGCAGCCGAAGATCTCGAAAGGATCCTCCCGACCCTGGCAGCGATCCCAAGGTAGTGGGACGACCACTCCGCCCCACTGCTCCGTGCGATACGGCTTTGTCACCGGAAGCCTCTGGTGGCGGCCACCTCGACCGCTTTCAATGGGTGACCGTGACGATGACCGCGACGCTACGCGCCTTGATCACCCTGCCGCGCGTACTCCGCCACGGGGCCGCCGTCGGCGCGCACCTGCCCCCCGACGCGGCCGTCGTCCTCGACCCGCCGACGCCCGGGCTGCGCGCCGCGCTCACCGCGGCGTACGCGGGCGACCACACCCCGGCCAGGGACCTGCTCGCGGCGACCCGCGTCGGCGCCGAGTGGAAACGGCGCGGCGGCTACGTGCCGAGGCTGGCCGAGAGCGCGCTGCACAACCCCGGCTGGCTGGACGCGTGGCTCGCCGAGTCGCCGCGGGATCCGGACGCCGTACTGGTGAAGGCCGAGCACCGCGTCCAGCAGGCGTGGGAGATACGGACGGGCGCCCGCGCGAGCGGCGTCTCGCGCGATCAGTTCCAGGCGTTCTTCGCGCTGCTCGACGACGCGGTGCCGGTGATCGGCGCGGCGGCCGAGCTGAACCCCACCGACCCGGTGCCGTGGCAGGTCGCGCTCACGCACGCGCGGGGCAGCCAGGCGCCGCGCGAGGTCTTCGACGCGTACTGGGCGGAGGCGACCGCCCGCGCGCCGCACCATTACGGCTGCCATCTCTCGGCGCTCCAGTACCTGTGCGACAAGTGGTACGGCTCGCACCAGGAGATGTTCGACTTCGCCGAGCGCGCGGCGGAGCACGCCCTGCCGGGCTCGAAGCTGCACGCGCTGCCGCTGCTGGCTGCCGTCGAGTACGACGTGGTGAGCACCGGCACGCCGGCGAAGGCCGACCGGATCGACCGGTCGCGGATCGACGCGGCGCTGGAACGGGCGCTGGAGCGGTCGGGCGCGTATCCGCATGGCGATCCGGAGGTGGCCGGGATCCGCAACCATCTGGCGCTGATGCTGGTGCTGGCGGACCGGCCGGGGGAGGCGCTGGAGGAGTTCCGGGCGGTGGGGGCGCACGCGACGGAGATTCCGTGGGCGTATCTCGGGGACGCGCGGGACGAGTTCCTGGAGTACCGGGCGGGGGTGCGGATCCGGGTGGCGGGGCAGGTGCCGTTCTTCTCACGGCCGGAGCTGCCGGCGAAGGCCGCCATGTACCAGGCGGAGGCCGAGGCCGAGCCTTCGGCCGAGCCCGTCTCCGCGACCCGCGTCTCCTCCCCCGCCTCCCCTGACTCTTCCACCACCCCGCACGGCCTCGCGCTGGTCGGGGCCCCACCGCAGACCGTCGCCAAAGCCGCCCTGCTCTGCGGTATCCCGCTGCTCATAGCCCCGGTGCCGGGGCGGTCCTCGTCCTCGTACGTCGAACTCGCCGCCGACCCCCAACCCGGCGTACGCGCCACACTCCTCGGCACGGACCGGCTCGTGTCCGCCGCCGACAACTTCACGACCGGCGAACCCTGGCCCGCGCTGATCCTGCGGCGGACCGGCGACCGTTACGGCTTCACGCTGCTCCAGCGGGGCAAGATGGTCGCCGACCACGACTGGGACCCCGCGGGTCCTGTCCCCGACCACGCCACCGTCACGGCCACGGCCACCACCCTGGCCACGGCGTACGGCGTCTCCGACCTCCGCCCGCTCAGCAACCTCCTGCGCGGCTCGGACACCCCGGCCGACCGCCAGTCCGCCCTGCTCACCGCCCTCCGGCTGCCCCCGCTCCCGCCCGGCTTCGGCACCCGCGACGAAGTACTCACCACCGTCGCCGGCACCCAGATCCTGGCCCGCCGCGGCCTCTTCACGGGCATCGCGCACGCCTTCGCGGCCGACCCGGCCGCCAGTCCGACGCTGCCGCGCCGACCGCGCTGGTGGGTGCTGCGCGTCGCCGCGCTGCTGCTGTTCGTGCCGGTCATGGCGTACGCGTGGTGGTCACCGGACATCGGGTGGTTCCGGGCGTCGCTGTCGACGGTCGCGACGTGCTACATCGCGGGCCAACTGGCGAGCGCGTGGCGACAGCGACGGCGGAGGCGGGGGCGGGGGCGGGTCGCCACGGACTGACGGCTCGTGGTGGTGCGGGCTGTACCCCGGAGACGGGGGCGTGCTCTCTCGGCCGGTCGCGTCCTCGTCCCTAGCGTTCTCAGTGGCTCGTAGGAACCACTGAGAGGCGGGGCTGTCGGTGTTCGGCAGAGATTCGTACGACGGCGCGGCGCGTACGCACGCACACGCACACGCGCACGCACTTGTGCTGGAAGGCGTGAGCCGGGCGTACGCGAACGGCGTACGCGCCCTGGGGCCCGTCGACCTCGTCGTGCCGCGCGGGCGGTTCCTCGCGGTGATGGGGCGCTCGGGGTCCGGCAAGTCCACGCTGCTCCAGTGCGCCGCCGGTCTCGACCGGCCCACGGGCGGGACGGTCCGGATCGCGGGCACGGATCCGGCCGGGCTCAAGGAGGCCGCGTTGACGCGGCTGCGGCGCGAACGCATCGGTTTCGTCTTCCAGACGCACAATCTCGTGCCGTCGCTGACCGTCGCGGAGAACGTGGCGCTGCCCCTGCTGCTCGCGGGCGGGCACGTTCCGGACACGCGGATACGGGAGGCGCTGGCCGTCGTCGGACTGGCCGGGCGCGCGGCGGACACACCGGGGCGGCTGTCCGGCGGGCAGCAGCAGCGGGTCGCCGTCGCCCGCGCGCTGGTGACGGCCCCGGAGATCGTCTTCGCCGACGAACCGACCGGCGCGCTCGACCCGTTGACGGCGGGGGGCGTGCTGGCCCTGCTGCGGAACACGGTGGACCACGAGGGCCGCACCGTCGTGATGGTCACCCACGATCCGGCTGCGGCGGCGTGGGCGGACAGCGTGCTGTTCCTCGCCGACGGGCGGATCACCGACACGCTCGACGCACCGGACGCCGGGACGGTGCTGGGCGTGATGCGCGGACTGCGGGACCGCGAGCAGGAGCGCGAGCAGGGGGTGGCGGCGTGACACACCCTCCGGTGGTGGCCCTGCTGGCCGCCCGTGGCGCGCGTACGAACCGCCGTGCGTGGGCCGCCGTCTTCGCGGCCCTGACGCTCTGCTCCCTGCTCCTGGGGGCGCTCGGCCTGGCCGTGGGCTCGGCGGCGCTGGGCCACGCGCGGGTGGAGCGGTACGCGCAGGCCGATGTGGTGGTGGCGGGCGCCCAGAGCACCCGGTACACGGCGAAGCCGTGGGGCAGCGAGTCGCGGACGGTGCGCGCCGGGCTGACCGAGCGGGTACGGGTGCCGGCGCGCGCCCTGGACGTCGTACGGAAGGTGCCGGGCGTGCGCGCGGCCATCGCGGACCTGGCCTTCCCGGTGACGGTGCGGGGCGCGCGGGTGACCGGCCGTCCGTGGGAGGCCACCCGCCTGGCATCCGCGTCCACTTCCGCGTCCGCGTCCGCGTCCGCACGGCTGTCGGCGGGCCAAGTACCCACCGGGGCGCGGGAGATCGTGGTCGGGGACGGGATTGCGCGGGTCGGGGACCGGCTGGAGGTGACGTACGCGAACGGCTCGGCGAACGGCCCCGCGAACCGCCCCGCGAACGGATCCACCACGACGTACACGGTCACCGGAGTCACCGGAGTCACCGCCGAGGCACGCACACCCGACAGCCGCCCCTCCGTGTACTTCTCCCGCGCCGAGGCCCACCGCCTGGCCGGTCGCCCCGGCGAGATCGACGCCATCGGCGTCCTCGGCGACAGCGGCGTACCGGACGACGTCCTGCACGCACGCGTACGCCACGCGGTGGACGCCGCCGGGCTGCGTGACACCTCCGCACCGCACCGCGCGGACGGCGATCCGGCGGCCCTGCGCGTGCTGACCGGCGACGGGCGCGGCGAGGCGGAGTTCCTGGCCGCCGCGCCCGCGCGGACGCCGTTGCTCCAAGTGCTGGCCTCGCTCGCCTCCGTCGTCGTGCTCGTCGGCGTCCTCGTCGTGACGTCGACCGTGTCGCAGGCGCTGCGCCAGCGCGCCCGGGAACTCGCGCTGCTGCGCGCCGTCGGCGCCACACCCTGGCAGCTGCGGCGCGCCGTCGGCCGCGAGGTCCGGCGGATCGCGGTCCTGGCGGCGGCAGTTGGGGCGGTGGGCGCGGTGCCCGCGTATCTGGCGCTGCGCGGCCTGTTGGCCCGGCGCGACGCGCTCCCGGCGGGCCTGGAGCTGCCGTTCCCGCCGTGGCTGGCCGCCGCGCCCCTCGTGACGGCGGCTCTGACGGTGCTCATCGCCTGGCTCACCGCGCTCGGCTGCTGCGCGCGGGCGGCGAGGACCCGCCCCGCCGAGGCGCTGCGGGAGGAGGAGCCGGGGCGGGCGCGGCAGATCGCGGGCTGTGTGCTGCTCGGCATCGGGGCGGCGTCGGCAGGGGCCGGCGCGCTCCAGCAGGGCGCCGCTGCCGCCGCCGCTGCCTCGGCGGCCGCCCTGACGATGGTGATCGGCTGCGCGCTGCTCGGGCCGTGGCTCGCGCGGGGCGCGATGCGGGTACTGGGCGCGCCCCTGCGGCGGCTCGGCGTGGGCGGTCGCCTGGCGGCGGCGGCCGGTACGGCGAACGCGACGCGACTGGGCGCCGCCATCACCCCCGTCGTCCTGGTCACGGCCTTCGTGGTCGTGCAGTTGGGCGGCGGCGCGACGCTCGGGCACGAGGCGCAGGCGCAGGCACGGGGCGCGGGGCGGGCGGATCTCGCGGTGTCGGTGGGCGCGGGGACCGCGCCGTACGACGCCGTCGAACGGATCCGCCGGCTCCCCGGCGTCACGGCGGCCACCGCCGTCGCCCACGGGACCGTCGTCCTGGCGGGCAAGGAGCTGGGCGAGCCCCGCCTCGAACGCCTGCCCGTCCTCGGCGTCACACCCCGCCAACTCGCCCGGACGATCGACCCGGACGTACGGGAGGGCACGACGGACGGCCTGCGGCCGGGCACGGTCGCGGTCGGCGCGGACCGGGCGCGGACGCTCGGCGTACGGCCCGGCGACCACATACGCCTCCGCTTCGGGGACGGCACCGAGGCGCGGCTGCGCGTCGTCGCGACATACGAACGGGCGCTGGCGCTGGGCGACTTCCTGCTCTCGTACGAGGAGCTGACCGGCCACATGTCGGCGCCGCCGGCGCTCCGCGTCCTCACCACGCTCGCGCCGGGCGCGTCGGGCACGCCCGGCTCTTCGGCCGCCCGCGTCACCACGTCGCTGAAGGCGGCGCTCCCGGGCGCGCGGGTGGAGCGTGATCCCGCACCGGAGCTGGTCCGGGCGGAGGATCAGGCGCTGGGTGACGTACTCACGGGGGTGGTCGTGGCGACCATCGGGGGCTTCACCGTCATCGCCGTACTGAGCACCCTGGCCCTGATCTCCGTGGGGCGCGGCCCCGAACTGCGCCAACTGCGCCTGGCCGGCGCCGACCGCCGCCGGCTGCGCCGCATGCTCTGGCTGGAGTCGGCGGCCACGGCGACGGCGGGCCTGTTCCTGGGCGTGGCGACGGCGGCGCTGCCGCTGTCCGCGTTCGCGTTGTCGGCGGCGGGGAGGCTGCCGTGGCTGCCGCCGGGGCAGGCGGTGCTGATCGTGGCGGTGGTGGCCGCGACGACGACGTCGGCGACGCTGCTCCCGACGCGCGGGGCGCTGCGGGGCCGGTACCCGGCGGTGTCCTCAACCGCCGGACGGGCTCAATAGGCCCGCCCGCCGAATCAAGCCCGTTCCCGCCACGTAAGAACACCCCGCCCGCCACAGTCAAGCCCGTCCGGCGATTGAGGACGAACCGGCCGCCGGACGGACCCGGCCCGCGCCCACCCACCCACCCGGCCCGCACCCACCCCGCACCGCACCGCCCCACTCGGCCCCCAACCACTGGCGCCCGACTCCCCTGCTAACTGCCCCGGTTCACATACGCCAGGACGGCCCGCACCCGCCGGTGCCCGCTGTCGCTCGCCGGCAGCCCCAGCTTCGCGAACACGTTCCCGATGTGCTTGCCCACCGCCCGGTCGGACACCACCAGCGCCGCCGCGATGCTCGTGTTGTCCTGCCCCTCGGCCATCAGCTTCAGCACCTCCAGCTCCCGGGGCGTCAGCGAGTCGATCGGATCGTCGTGCCGCCGCGTCAGCAGCTCGGTCACCACCTCGGGGTCGAGCGCCGTACCGCCCGCCACGACCCGCTCCAGCGCTTCGAGGAACGCGTCCACGCGGCCGATCCGGTCCTTCAGCAGATAGCCGACGCCGCTCGCGCCGCCGCCCAGCAGTTCGGCCGCGTACGTCTCCTCGACGTACTGGGACAGCACCAGCACCGGCAGTCCGGGGATCGCCTCGCGTGCGGCGAGCGCGGCGCGCAGCCCCTCGTCGCGGAAGCCGGGCGGCATCCGTACGTCGAGCACCGCCACGTCCGGCCGGTGCTCCAGCAACGCGGGCAGGATCTCCGGTCCTGTCACGGCTACGCCGACGACTTCGTGCCCCGCCGAGGTCAGCAGGAGGACCAGGCCCTCTCTCAGGAGGGCGTTGTCCTCCGCGATCACTACGCGCACTGCGACTCCAAGACCTGCTCAGGGGTTCGGGATCTCCACGTCCACCACGGTGGGACCGCCGGCGGGGCTGCTCACCCGCACCGTCCCGTCCAGCGCGGCGATCCGGCGCCGGATCCCCAGCAGGCCCGTTCCGCCTCGCTCGTCGGCGCCGCCCCGCCCTTCGTCCCGTACGCCGATACGCAGGACACCCGGTCCCCGTGCGAGTTCGACGGTAGCGCGCTCGGCGCCGCTGTGTTTCGCCGCGTTGGTCAGGGCTTCGGCGACGACGAAGTAGGCGGCGGCCTCGACGGCGGCGGGCGCGCGTGGCCCGTCCGCGCCTTCGGCGACGTCCACGACCACCTGGAGCCCACTGGCGGCGGCGAGCGCCCGTACGGCTCCGACGAGCCCCCGGTCGGTGAGGATCGGCGGGTGGATGCCGCGTACGACGTGCCGCAACTCACCCAACGCCGCCTCGACCTGGTCCTGCGCGTCGTCCAACAGCGCCCTGCCGCGCGTGGGATCGGCGTCGTACGCGCGCCGCGCCAGCCCGATGCGCATGGACAGGGAGACGAGTCTGGCCTGGGTGCCGTCGTGCAAGTCCCGTTCGATACGGCGCAGTTCGGCACCGTGGGCGGCGACCGCGCCGGCGCGCGTGACGGTCAGTTCTTCGACCCGTTCGGCGAGACGTCCGCCGGGGGCGGGAGTGAGGAGCCGGCGCGACAGGCCGGCACCCCGGTCGACCATGCGGGTCAGCAGGGGCAGTACGGCGGGGCGCCCGCCCGCCATGTACAGCACCCCGTCGACGACCACCCCGACGACGCACAACGGCATGGCCACCAGCCAGCCGCCCGTGCCGTACAGGAAGTACAGCCCCAGCCAGCGCAGCTCGCGGGGCGTCGCGGGGTCGCCCACGGCGGTGCGCACACGCTCACGCAGCCCCCCGGTCAGCGGCTCGTACGCCTCCGGCACCACCTCCCCGGTCCAGTCCCGCACCCGCCGGCGCTCGACACCGGCGAAGCGCCGCATCAGCACCACGCTCTCGGGCAGCACACCGGCACCGACGACGAGGAGGGTCAGCACGGCCGTGAAGAGCAGCAGGGGCAGAAACATCAGCGCCACCAGGGCCAGCCCGAACGTCACGAGCAGTTGCCCCAAGGCCGCCCCGGCACTCCGCAGTGTCTCGCGCATCACCCCAGGCTACGAGCCCCACCGCCGCCGCACGACGGTGCGGCCACCCCCTCGGTGGTACAGCGCACCGCACCACGGATCCGGGACACCGCCCTCCTCCCCGACGCCCCCGCCCACGGCATCGTGGTGCCCACCACCGGGAAAACCCCCTCACCCTTACGGAGAAACCGTTGAAGCCGCTGCTCTGGTTCGTACTCGTCATCGCCCTCGCCGCGAACGTCTTCGCCAGCGTGTCCTCGGAATCCTCGCACCGCGTCCTGGTGAACGTCCTGTCGGGCGTCGTGGTCCTGGCGTCGGGCACGGCCCTGTTCGCCCTCCGCCGCCGCACCTGACCGCCCCGGCCGGCTCAGAGGTCGGAGACGGCCATCCACAGCTCTACATCGGACACGACCAGCCGCCCCGGCCGCTGCTCGGCGGTGTCCGGGACGACCGCGCGCACCACGGGCCGCTCACCCTTCTCCACGGTCACCTTCGTACCGTCGAACTTCGGTGCCTCGTCGCTGACGACGGACCTCAGCTTGGCTTCCAGCCGCTCGGCCGTCTCGTCGTCCTTGACAACGAAACACAGCACCTCGGTGTTCTTCGCGGCCGAGGTCGCCCGCTGACCGGCGACGGCCAGCCGCACCGGGTCGCCGGACTCAAGGCGGCTGAAGTCCGCGCGGTAGACGTCGCCCAGGCACTCGGCAGCGCGCCGGTAGTCCTTGTTGTCGGCGAGGGAGGAACCCTTCTTCGAGTCGAAGCCCTTGGAAGAGTAGGAAATCTCGTCCTCCGAGACCTGGAACGCCATCCCCGACTTCCCGGAGTCCGTCCACACCTCGCCGCCGCCATCCCCTTCACTCTTCTTATAGCCCTCAGCCTCCAGCGACTTGGCGATGGCCTTCGCGTCGAACGCCCCCTCCCAGTGACCCGCCTCGTCGGTGTCGACCGAGGTGTCGATCTGCGTCACCTTCAGGCTCTCCCCCCACGGAGCCGCCCCGTACGAGTTGAGCAAGGCCCCACCGGGCTGCGCGACGAGGTTGAACCGCTCCGAGCCCGCCTTGCTCAACTCCCGTACGGCGGCGGCATCGAGATAGGCAACTTGCCTGTCCTCGCTGCCGCCGCCCAGAGCCGCAAGCCCACCGAGCAACGGCGACCCACCAACCCCCTCGCCGGAGTCGGACGAACAACCGGTGACGGCAAGCAGAAGGACACCACTGAGAGCGACGGCCCCGAGGACGGACCCGCGAGCTGATATGCGCATGACGAAGAAGGCTATACCGACGCCGCTTGCCCCCGCGCTCGGCCCTGCGCTCAGCCCTGGTCCGGGTCCGGCCAACGTGCCGCAGCGTGCCGGAGTTCGTCCTGGTCGGGCAGGAGGTCGGCAATCCGCGCCCAGATAGTCTTGGCGTCCACGCGGACGAGCCTGAAGGCGCTCGCCGGAGAGATCCGCTCCTCGGGCACGGGCTCGCTCGGCAACTCCCGCAGCCAGTAGCCGAGGGGTCCGCAGTCCCAGACGGCGAAGGAGCGCGTCTGCGCTCCGCCCCGGTCCTCGGGGTGGGCCTTCCAGGCCGAGGTCAGACGCCAGCTCGACCGGAGTTCGGAGATCAGCTCGGCGACGAGCGACAGCACCGGCTCGGCGAGGCCGCCGCCCGTCTCCAGGCCCTGCCGGATCACCTCGCGCTCATCGGCGGCGGACCGTACGGGGCCCTCACGTTCCAGCACGGAGAGACCCGCCTCGACGGTGCCGATGGTCGTCTCGACAACGGAGACAGCCGCGTCGCGCCCGGCCGGGGACTGCTGGAGGTTCACCATCTCGGCGAGTTTCCACACCAGCGTCTTCGGCTCGACGCAGGCGTACT
Source organism: Streptomyces sp. NBC_01508 (assembly GCF_045040315.1). Lineage (NCBI taxonomy): Bacteria > Bacillati > Actinomycetota > Actinomycetes > Kitasatosporales > Streptomycetaceae > Streptomyces > Streptomyces sp. NBC_01508. Next base: position 3,227,122 of record NZ_CP109419.1, read on the forward strand.
CAGCCTCGCTCACGCCCGGCTATGACTGATGCCGGTCTCCAACTGCTTCTTCAACTCGACGAACTGGTCGTGCGCGTTACGCAGCAGTGTCGCGGTCGCCTTCGCCTGAGTCTGGGCGGCCTGGTACTCGTACCGGGTGGCCGCGAAGTTCAAGGAGGCAGCGTCCGCGCTCTCCCCCTGCCAGACATCACCGAGGGTGACTTTCTGGACACTGTCCCGATAGCGCTTCTCGACCTTTTCGAATTCCCCCGCCTTCGACTTCCACATGTCGGCGGCGGCGGAGAGCTTTCCGAATTCGGTGCCCCGGCCCACCGGCCACCGGCGATCAGTTGCGTGCCACGCTCCTCGAAAGCCTGGGGTTGCCCTTCTCACCGAGGCTCACCCTCTCGCCGTGCGTCACGGGGAAACTGGACGACGCTTGTCCGCTGCACCGATCTCGCGCCACCAAGTTTTCATGACGCGGTCTCCTCTGCGCTTCCAGCACCAGGACACATTCCGGGCCCGTCAGGAAAGTTCGGCACCATTCGGCCAGTCACAGGAATGAGGCGGTGCAACCAAAGCCGCAAGAACGACCTCCACATTTTCGTCAGTAAGAGCAATAAAACTCCACCCACCCCGTCGGATGGCGAACAGGCCGACCGGAGGACCATCACCATCGAGAACCGTAAAGAAGTCATTCCATCCGAATCTGTTCTTTCGGAAGTCCTCCAATGTGGAGTACCGATCTCGATACGTTCCTCGAAGCGTAGCTCTCGGTCCGACTCCAACACGAATATCGTCGGACACTCCCTCAAACATTTCTGGTACCACGGAATATGGCAGCAAGGCCAACGACCTGCACTCGCTCTCTTGAAGCAGTTCCACAACCTTCGAAGTGGACACCTCTCGCAAACTCGCCAAGATGACTCCATTGGAACTCACTGGTGGGCGACTCCCACAGGCGTCGCCCACCAGATCCGATTTACCCGAACCCGAGGTCTTCCAGTCGTGCGCCGGGCCACGCCGCCCTGGCCTCACCGCGCATGACTCCTTGAATAATTACTTCGGCCTCGCCACGAAGGTCACGCTCCGCCCACGGTTGATCGTTTACGTGAACATGCCGACGCGCGCTGGGGACAGTAGCCCTGATCACAACTCCGTTACCACCACCCTTAGTAGCTGCCCGAATAGCAGCAGCGGGACTAGTGGTCCAGCTTGTGTAGTCACTATCTGTCATACCGAGGTGGTGCATTTCAGGTGTCGAGTCTCCACCACGCGGCCTTGCAATTCCTTCCACAGCATCATCGAAACCAGGGTTTGGGCTGCCGGTCTCGCCGCTCACTTCCGAAACTCCACGGTATACGGTCGTGCCGCCACTGCAATTGTGCACGAGGACCGGCGTTGCCCCGGCCAGCACATAGTACGTGTGGATGTCACTGACGGTCAGATCGTGCGTCCGCTGCCGCTGGTCGAAATCGCGCGTCGCCTCGACCGTCGCCGTGTCGCCGTCCGGTGTGCGGAGCGTCATTCCCGGCTTGAGGTCGCCGGCTTCGATCCATTCCCGCTCGGATTCGACCCAGAACGGGTGCGTCGTCGTTGAGACCAACGCGGCCGACAGTTCGCCGGCCTTTCCGGTCTTCCCGGTCTTCCCTGTCTTCGTCGTGATCGTCAGGTCGACAAAGTGCTTGTCGTCCTCGGTGACGATCGTGCCGACGACCTCGCGGGTCGTCGTCCCGCCCGTCTCCGGGTCCGTGACCGTGATCCTGTCGCCGAGTTCGACGTCTTCGATCGGCTTGGTCGTGCCGTCCGCGAGCAGGACGTCCGTGCCCGGCAGGAAGCTGTGTTCCTTGCCGGTGGCACACCCCGGCCCGTCCGCCGACTTCCCCTTGCCCGCCGCGGCCTTGGCCTTCTCACGGGCAGTGGCGAGCGCGCTCTTCGCCTTGTCGACCGCCTTGGAGGTCTTGAAGTAGTCCTTCACCCCGCCGATGAGGTCGCCGACCAGGCCGACTATTCGTTTGGCGAGTCTGGCGCCGTCGGCCCATTTCCACGGCACGCCGTATTTGGCGAGGACCTTGCCGGCCAGCCCTCCCGCGAAGCTCCCCGCGATATTGAGCAGCGTTTCGCCGCACGCGCCGATGTCGCCGCTGGAGAAGCAGTCCAGGGCCGCGTCCACACCGATGAGCGCACGAACGATTTTGACCAGCGCTGTCGCGGACTGCACCACACGCTGCTTGGCCTGCGACTGCTGTTCCTCGGCTGACGCGACCGCCTTCTCCGCCGAGCCCTGGGGAGTGATTCCGCCAACCACCCAACTGCCGTCCCCGTTGGGCTTGCACGTGACGCCTGTCATCGCGCAGTCGTCGGGGGCCAGACCCGTCGGGTCGGACTGGGTGACGGGGCTGTTGTGCGCGTACGCGTACGCGTTCATCTGCTCGGGCTGCGTGTAGTCGATCACCGGATCGACCGACATGAACTTGCCGAGAGCGGGGTCGTACTCGCGCGCCCCGAGGTGGGTCAGACCGCTCTGCGCGTCGATCGTTCCCCCGACGAAGCCCTTCTCACCCGGCCACGTGCCACCCGCCTCACCGCGCTCCGCGCCGAAGGGGTCGAAGCGCCGTTGCGACACCGCGCCGGTGGTCGCGTCGATGGCGAGGCCGCTGGTGCCCTGGTGGTCGGCGGTGAGATAGGACAGACCTCCGCCGTCCTCCCGGACGGCGACCGTCTGGCCCGCGAGGGAGTAGTAGCGAGTCGCCTCGACCTTGGTGCCACCCTTGGGGAGGCTGAGTTCCATACCCGGCAGGTAGACGGTGGTCGCCGAAGCGTCGCGGCGCACCACCCGGTTGCCGCTCGCGTCGTAGAGGTACGTGGTCTCCTTGCCGTCCGCCTCGGCGGTGCTGATGAGTTCGCCCGAGTCGTTCCAGCGCAGCCTCTGGGTGTCGCCGCCCACCGTACGTTCGGTGGTGTTCCCGGCGGCGTCGTACGTGAAGGTGGACTGCCGGTCACCGGTGGGAGTGTTGTCGACGACCTTGGTGAGCGCGTGCGGTCCGGCCGGTCCCTCGCCGTAGGTGTAGGTGCGGGTGGTGTCCTTGGCGGCGTTCAGCCCTGTGTCGTGAATGACTTCCTTGGTCCGGTTGCCGATCGCGTCGACGCTGTACGACTTCCAGTACGCGGCCGGTCCTCCCAGCGGCTGCTCTCCCGGTGCCGCGGAGCACGCCGTCGGCGTCTTCCCGCCCAACTGACCGCCGACCGTTCCCGATCCCTCCGCCGCCGTCCCGGTCGCCGCCGGGGTCCATGCCTCGGCCAGCCGCTGCGAGGTGTCGTAGGAGAAGCACTGGGTGTCGGGGGAGGGCCCGGCCGTGTCCGATATCGACAGGACGTTGCCGGCCTGGTCGTAGGAGTAGTCGGACCTCTTCGCCGGTCCTGTCATTCCTTCGATGTCGACGACGGAAGTCGTCAGCCGCTCGGTGCCCTTCTCGTGGAAGAAGGTCTGCCAGGCCCTCTGGTCCGCGCCCAGCGTCAACTGCTTGAGCCGACTGGTCGGCCCGTAGCTCGCGGACGCGTAGGTCGTCGCGCCCGTGAGGGTCGTCGGACGCTGGAGTTCGTCGTACCGGATGTCGGTGCTCTCGGCGGGCAGACCACCGGCTGCGGGCATCCCGTTGCCCTGGACGGTGCCGTCACGGTTGTAGCTCGTGCTGAAGGTGTAGATCCCCTTCAGCACGCCCTCGGACGCCGGCACCGAGTACGCGGTCTGAAGCGGACGGTAGAACGCGTCCATCGACTGGACGACCGACGCGAAGTACTCCGTGGCGCTGGTGTACCGGAGTGCGGCATAGGCCTGGCCGAGCCAGCCGGCCTTGTCGTAGCGGGTCTCGGTCAGCTTCGTGCCGGTGGTCGGTTCGCCCTCCCACGTGGTCAGTGGCCGGTCGAGCTTGTCGTAGACCGTGGAGATCTTCTTGCCCCGGCCGTCGGTCGTGGCGACGGGACGGTCCAGGGCGTCGTACGCGGTGGTGGACTTCCCCGCGTCCGGATCGACGTTCTCGATCACGCGGCCGAGCTGGTCGTACGTGTAGCCCCAGCTATTGCCCTTGGCGTCGGTGACCGTCTTCAGCCGACTGGCATGGTCGTAGGTGTACTTGGTGGTGTCGTACTGCGCACCCGGGCCGGCGGGCAGCGGAGTGTTCGTACGGTAGTGCCGCAGTTCGGCCGTTCTGCCCTGACCGTCCTTGACGGTGGTCACCGGAACCTGCCCGGTCGGCGGGTCGACATGGGTGAGCTCGCCGTCGTAGACGGTGGTCGTACGCCATTGCTCGACACCGGCGACCTGGAAGATCTCGGCGGTGGTCCGCCCGAGGTCGTCGTACGCGAACACGGACTGGGCGCCGACTTCGCCATTGGCCACCGTCAGCAGCTCGGCGGACGGCGCGCCCTGCGCGTTGTACGTCTCGTTGGTCGCCTTGGGCTTTCCGGTTCCGTCGTAGAAGACGTCTCCGACCAGGCGGGTGCCCTCCGGCCCCTCGGTCTGCTTCTGACGTGGCCGCAGCAGACCGTCGTAGAGCTGGTACTCCACCCCGTAGGTGCCACCGATCTCGATCTTCTCGGTCTTGATCGCGACGGGCTTGTCCCGGCTGACGGCGTACGAGTACTTGATGCTCGGGATCGTGCGCTTCGGCTGGTCGGGGAGCCACACGGAGGTCAGCCGGCCGAGGGCGTCGTACGCGAGGTCCGTGCGCTTGCCGTTGGGGTCGGTCTGGCCCGAGGACATGCCCCAGGCGGGCGCGAAGTCCGTGGTCGTGACGTGCCCGAGAGCGTTGGTCACCTTGGTCTGGCTGATCAGGCCGTTGACGTCGACGTACTCGGTGGTGGTCTTCGTCCCGGCCGTGTCGCCCTGGGCGGTCGCCCGGCCGAACGCGTCGTACGTGGTCGTACCGGTGACCTGGTAGGTGCCGGTCGTGCCGTTGTGCGAGGTCAGACGCTCGGTCCTGGTCGCGTCACCCTTGGTGGGGGCGGCGCCCCAGGCCCCTGAGTCGTACGACGTGCGCTCGTCGGCCAGGACCTGCGTCTTACGGTCCGGTGTGGCGGAGCAGTCGACGGAGACGGCCTCGCTGCGCGAGGGAAGTTCGTAGATGTTCTCCGTCGGGTTGTCCGCGTACCAGAGCCGGCTGCACGAGTCGTCGGCCGCCGTGGCCAGGTCGGCGAAGTCCTCCGTGCGGACCACGCGCCCGGTGGGGGTGTCGGTGTCGAAGTGCTGGACGGACTTTGTCGCCCGCCAGGCACCGGTGGAGAGCAGGCTGTAGCCACGGGTCGTCTTCGCCTTGACGAGGGTCGCCCTGGTCGTGGCCCAGGACTTGGTCTGGGTGGCGGTGTCGTGCTTCCACGGTTCGGTGATCGCTCTGGCGATCACCCGGCCCTTGTCGAAAGTCTGCGCCTCGATCTGGAAGCCGGTGTACTCCTTGTGACCGGTGTACGCCGTACCGGAGGAGTCCGTGACCTGCTCGGTACGGGTGCCGCCGCCGGCCTTCTTGTCTCCGTCGAGCCCCTGAAGGAACGTGTAGTCGACGCGGCTCTTCATGGTCTGACCGTTGCCGCTGACGACACCGACCTGGCCGTACCCCTGCCACTGACCCCATGTCAGATACTTCTCGTCGGTGATGCCGTCCGGCTCGGCGTGCCGCCAGCCCGCAGGTCCCTGGTAGTCGTACCGCGTGACCAGATCGTCGCCCATACCGGTGCGGTCGGTCTCGGTGATCTGCTTGACGACGTGCTTGTGGAACCAGTCGGTCTTCGGGTCGATGCTGCCGGGTGGCGCCCATACGACGGGATAGCAGCGCTTGGTGGATTCACCGGGCTTGGGCAGGGCGCCGGCCGTGCACTCGGTGGGCGCGTACGTCACGTCCAACTGGGCGCCGGTCTCGCTCAGGACCCTCTGAAGGCGGAACCGGTGGAAGGCGTCGATGTTGTCGTCGTCGCTGTCGACGCGGTTGGTGAGATGGATCCCCTGGAGTTCCAGGGACGGCAGTTTGACGCTGCCGTCGACACGGCCCTCGTGGTCGATCTTCGACAGCCACAGCGTCTTGGTGTCGTCGCCGTTGTCGGTGAACGTATGGGTCAGCGTCCAGGCGTCGACATCCGTGTAGGTGTCGGCGCCGCTGCGCATCTGTGTGGTGATGCCGGTCAGCCGCTTGGTGGTCCAGAAGGTGGCGGTGGACTGACTCGCGGCGCATTTGGTGGCCGACTTGCAGTGACGGTCGACTGGTGTGTCCGGCCAGTACTTGGCGTTGGCGTCGGTGAACTTCGACTCGGCGCAGTCGAAGTCGGCGGTCTTCAGGCAGCGCTCCGAGGTGTCGAACACCATGCGGGCCGGCGCCTTGGCGGCGTACACCTGTCCGTCACGCTGCCCGTAGTCGATCCGCTTGAGGTAGCCGCCGCGGTCGTACTCGGTTCCGTTGACATCGGTCTTGCCGTTGAGCGCGTAGCGGTTGGTCTCGGCGCCGTAGAAATAGGACAGCACGTTGCCGTGCGTGTCCTTGACGTGGTCGAGGTTCCACCGCCATCCCTGCTTGCAGTGGGCGCTGGTGAACGTCGCCTGGTAGCAAGGCTCGCCGGAGTCGTCGCCGAAGACCGGGGCCGTCCAGGTGGAGCGTGTCTCCTCCTGGCCGGAGGTCCAGCCGGGCAGGCGGTTGAGGCCGAAGGAGTACTCAGTGCCGTCCGCCGTGGTGATCTTCCAGTGCTCACCGTTGTTGTCACCGTTGCCGGTGGTGCGATCGGTGTTGGTGAGCTGCTCGATCTTGCTGCCGTTCTCGGCGGCGAAGTGCCACTTCCCGGTGGTGTCGTCCTTGATCAACTGAGAGGCCGCACCGTTCAGCATCACGGTGGCGTTGTCGTACGCCCAGCACTGTTCGGCGGATTCCTTGTGCCCGTCGTCGGCACAGGGTTTGTACGACCGCTCGATGTATCCCGGCTCGTAGGAGAAGCCCTCGCCGATCCAGGAACCCTGGTTGTTCGTGGCGGAGGTTCGGCCGTCGGCCGACTGCGAGGAGTAACCCAGTCCGACCGTGGGGGTGAGACCGCCGGGCGTGGGCACCGCGCGCAGCGGATAGTCCCAGGAGAATCCGCCCGACGATTTGGCGACCGACCAACTGGCCGACGGGGAAAGGGAGGTGGCCTTGTAGTCGCCCTTGTCCGACGAGTCGCCCGCCTGGAGAGCGAGAACGGTGGAGCCGGCCGCGTCCGCCTCCGCCATCCGTGCGCCGGGGGCGGTCGCCGTGGACTTCACCGGCTCCGCGGTCGCCGGATCGGCCAGCGTGACGGTCGCGCGGAGCGACTTGGCGTCCGAGTCGTTGACGGATTGAAGGACCTTGGGACGCCCGTCGCACTCGTCGGTGCCCAGGTCGTGCGTGGCCGCGCACTCGGGAAGCTCGACGAGCCTCAGCCGTGAGCCGTAACTCCCGCCGTACGCCTCGTCGAAGGCGGAGTAGTCGACGGCGATCCGCACCGTGGACGGCCCGGTGGGAGCGTCCGTGGGTTTGATCCGGACGACGGCTGCCGCGCCGAGCCGCCCGGCCCGGTCCTGGTCGAGCACCTCCACCCTCGCCTCGGCGGGAGACGTCGTGGCCGCGCCCCGGCCGCTCTTCGCGCTCGCGCCCGATCCGGTGGGTACGTCGGCGAGCGTCACCGGCAGCCCGCCCACCTTGACGGGCGTGCCGTCGGCCACGGCGACCGTGGCCACGTCGCGTACGGGCAGTTCGGCCGCGCCGAGTCGCTTCACCGCGGCCTTGGCCACCGGGTCGGCCGGACGCGGCTCGGTCGTGGCGTTCTTGCCCGTCGCGGGGTCGGCGTCTTCCTGGACTCCAGGGGGTTTCGCCGTCCCGGGTTCGGCGGGCAGTGCCTGCACGGTGCTCGCCGACAGGGCGAGCAGCACGCCGAGCACCACAGCGCCGACCGTGTGGCGGGGCATACGAGCGGCAAGCGGGCGACCACGCAGAGACATCACACAACTCCGTAAGGACACGTCGGTCGAGCTCAGGGCAGGTGGGAGCGTCGTGGGTCCGTCGGTGCCGGGGCCGAGCCGAAACGGCCCCGGGACCGACGGACTTCAGCACTTACAGATTCGAATCGCCGAGCAGCCGGTTCATACGCGAGACACCGATGGGATCAACCACTCCCGCGTACGCCCTGACCTCGTCCAAGGCCCCGGCGAAGTAGTCACGGCCGCTGCCTTGCGCGGAGCGCCCGATCTGGAGTCCGCCCGAAGAGACCCAGGTCGTGTGGTCGAACCCGACAGCGGTGGCCGTCAACTGGCCGTCGATATAGAGACGGATCTCGTGGGTGAGCGCGTCGAAGACCACGGCGAGATGCTGGCCGGAGCCGTCCGCGCTGGGCAGCACGACGTCATCGGCCACCGTGGTGACGGCGGCGGTGGAGCTGTCGGCGTCGGTGACCGCCAACTCCCAGAGCCCGGTGGCCCCTTGGTAACGGACGGCCAGCCGGTCGGTCTTGGCTCCGGGCAGCGAGAGAACCGTCTGGGTGGCCGTGCCGTCGACGGCGGTCAGGTGCGCCCGTACCGCGACGGTGTAGCTCTTCGACGTGTCCACCACCGCTGTCGCGGACGCGCCCCAGTCACCGGCACCGTCGAGGGCGAGATGTCCGTCACCGACCAGCGCCGCTTCGTCGAACAGCGGATCCGCAGGGCGGTACACGCTCGCGTCGCCGTGCAACGTCACCGGCTCACCGCCGCTCTGTACGTTCGCGGACTTGCCGCCCGCGGCCTCGTCCAGCGGCCAGTACGCCTCGCGTTCCGGTTTCACGGTCCCCAACTGGGCGATCTGGCTCTGCGGCAGCACCCGGTCGTACGCCCGTACCTCCGCCACATCACCCTCGAAGTGGTCGCGGTAGCCGGACTTGGCCAGTGCCCGGCCGATCTGAAGGCTCCGCAGCGATGACCACACCGTGTGGCGTGCCGCCGTGCCCGCCTCCGTACCGCCTACGTAGACGCGCAGTTCGGGCCCGGCCGCGGCGGACGCGTCGAACACGCCTGTCAGGAGGGTCCATTCGTCCTGGACCACGTCGAAGCCCTTCGCGGTGGCCTGCCAGCGGCTCATCGACTCGACGTCCAGGTCCGGCGTGGAGAAGGCCCACGCCCGTTCGGTCGCGTCGTAGCCGAGGACGAACCCGGGCTCGCCGGTGCTGTCCTGGCTCACCACCGCCATGTCCCGGTCCAGCGCGGTGGGCCGGACCCAGGCGCTGACCGTGAAGCTGCGGCCGGTGTCCATCACGGTGCCCCAGGCGTCGAGGTAGCCTTCGGCCGTCCCGTCGAACCGTGCCGCGCTGTCAGCGGTGCCGCCGGGACCGGGCACTCCGAAGGTCACGCCGGTACCCGGAACGGCGGGATGCCGGCCCGTCTCGTCGTGCACGCTCTGGGTGTCGGCCTCGTCGGCGAGGTTCCACTGACCGGCCGCCTGTTTGCCGTCGGTGACCAGGAATTCGTACTGGGCGGGGACGCTGGAGTTGTTCGCGGCGTCGTACGCCTCGACCGTCACCCAGTGGCGTCCGGCGCTTTCCGGCATCCAGTTCACCGAAGCCGTACCGCCACTGGCCGCCACGGCCTTCAGCGGTGAGCCGTCGAAGGCGTACCGGAACTCCTTCACATCCTTGTCGGCGGCCGTGAAGGTGAATCCGCCCGAGGTGCCTACGCCGTGGTGCCACGCCTCGTCCGCCGGATACTCGGCGGAGGTGACGCGGGGAGCCTTCGGGCGGGTGCTGTCCCACACGATCTCGCAGCGCTGAGTCGTTCCCGTCGAACTCCACGGTCCCCAGCCGTCCCCGTCGTTGGCACGGGCCTCCCAGTAGATGACCGCGTTCTGCGGGATCTGGGGCTGGCCCGAGGGCCGTTGAGTGATGGTGTGGACGAAGGCGGTTCCCGCGGTCGGCGATTTGAAGCCGGTGTCATAGGTATAGGTGAGTTCCGTACCGGCGGCGTTCTTCCAGGCCACCCGGAACTGCATCTTCACCGGGTCCGAGCGCGACGACGTCTGGTCGGGGTCCCGTGCTTCGGCCCGGAGCTGGGGCAGCACATCGGTGTACTTGCGCCCGGTACCCCAGGTGCATTTCCCGCCGGGGTTGGTGGACATCAGCCGGTAGTCGACCTGCTTGGGCGGGGTGTTGTACTGGATGCTCAGATAGGTGTTGCCGCAGACGCGTTTCCAGCCCGGGTAGTCGCTCTCGTCCTTGGCCCGCAGTCCGAGGGAGATGCTCGACCAGGAGTCGGCCGCCGCCGCCTGCATCTCGTCGAGCAACTCCCCGTTGCTGAAATGAAGGTTGGCGGCGCCGGAGCAGGTGGTCGGCGAGATCTGTTTGTCCATGGTCAGCAGATAGTCGGACCATTCGTCCGTGGAGTTGGACCAGTTCGTGGCCGAGGTGATGGCGCGGTTCTTCCCTCCGATCCGGTACAGATCGATGGGCTCGGCCTTGGCGTCCGCCCAGTACACATGCTCGACACGGGCGGACAACTGGGCGCTGATGACCTGCTTACCGGCGTAGAACGAGGTGGGGAAGGTGTAGAGGAGCCGCCGTACTCCGATGTTCTCGCAGGTGGTCGGGTTGTAGTTGATCGGGCACTTGCCGACACCGGCGCTGCCCGAGTACTTCCAGTCCCGCTCGGACGGCATCCCCGACATCACGCCGCTCCACCCGGTGCGCGACGTGGTCTTCGGTGTGGGGTCGATGACGACGGGATAGACGGTGTCGGCGCCTCGCAACAGGTCCTGGTCCGGTGCCAGCGTGAGGCGGTCGTCGGTGACGGAGAGGCCCACAGGTGCGGTTCGGCCGGCGCGGCCGGCATCGAGCGCGGCCTCCTGGGCGCCTGCTGCGGTGCGAGGGCCCGCCGCCTTCGCCGGCACATCCCCGCCCATCTGACCGCCGGGCCCCTCCGGCGTGGCCGAGGAGTCCCACATCACCGGCCGGCCGGCCTCGAACACCGTGCCACCGGCGGTGTTGTCGATCGCCCGCAGTACACCGTCCTCGCCTCCCTCGGCCGTCAGCCCGCGAAGCGTCAGCCCGAGATCGATCCGCTCCAGTTCCGGATCGTTCGCCGCCTGAGCGTCCTTGACGACGAAGTAGTGGCCGAAGCCTTCCGGTTCGGCACGCACGGCGAGGTCGACCCCGTCAAGGACGTCCTTGTACGTCGCGACGGTGCCCTCGACCGTCGGGACCGGCAAGGCTCCCGACGGCCAGGTCAACGCGTACTCCCGTCCCGCCTTGGTCATCCGGGCGAACGGACCGTCTCCGCCGCCCGAGAACTCAAGTCCGACAGTGGATGCCTTGGCCGACCAGTCGCCATCCGCGTTCCGCACCAGAGTGCCGTCGACCGGAACCCAGGCGCCGTCCCGGATGGTACGTACCGGTTGCGTGTACTCCTGAGCGGTGAACGAGCCGTCCGGATTGGCGAAGACTTCTCGCCGCTCCTGGCGCAGTCCGGTGACTTCGATACGAGTCCCCTCCGCCTCGGCGGCGGCACTCGCCAGTTCCTCGGTGGGTGCGTCGCCGCGCTTGCCGGCCTCCGCGACAGCGTTGTCGACTGCCGCCGCGGCGGCGGTCCCGTCTCCGGGCAGCGCCCCGGTTCCTCCCGCCAGTACCGCGGTCAGCGCTCCGACCACGGTCGCGGCCCGCCACGCACGTCTTCTCTTCGTCGCCGTACTCATCCCCACCCCTGAATTCCGTAGCGCACCGAATCGTCCTCGCGTCACCGGATCTCGGCCCCGAACGCCACTCCACCGGCCGGGATTGGGGCCTCACCGGGTTTGAAGGTCTGCGACGGCGCGGCGTCGCCCGCGGCGGTCCAACCGAACCCGTACACCGCGCCTGGTGCCTGGCCGGATTCGTACGCGACGCCCACCAGCACCCCGGCCGGCGTGGCCGCGAGACTTGTGCCGACGAACATCTGGTGCGCGGGATCCACCGGGATGCCGTCGCCCGGTTCCCGCCATACATCGGAGGCGCCCGCGGCGGCGACGGCGGGGAAGACCTGCACACCCCCCTTGTCCAGGTGTTCACCGGAGGACTCGTTGCCCGGCACGCCGACGGCGAGTTTCACGGTGGTGGCGGAGGAGACCTGGGTCGGCGCCGTATTGACGAGCGCGACGTCCTGGCCGAAGAAGTCGCCCGGCGCGGCGGCTCCTGCCACGTCGGTGAAGTCCTGATCGAGCAGGCCGTTCACCGTGGTGAGGGTGCTGTTCGGATTGACGCGGTACAGCGCCACACCGCCCGCGTCGACGAGGTCACCCACGTCTTCCCCCGGTACGCCGACCGCCAGCAGGGCACCGGTCGGCGCCGTCTCGGCGGCCGTCCTGTTGGCGACCATGGCGAGCGAGGTGCCGAAGCGGTCGGCGGCCTCGGCCGAGGCGTCGGAGCCGGGCGCGCGTGTCTGCGAGAAGCCGAACACGGGAGCGGGAATCCCCTCGGTGTTGAGGGACGGCTTGAACACCGATACGCCACCGGCGAAGGTCTTGCCCTCCACCGATTCCCCCGGCACACCGACGGTGAAGTAGCGGTCGGTCGCCGCCAACGATGCGCCGAAACGGTCCTGCGGCTCGGCGTCCTCCCATACCCCGAGGCTTTCCTGACTCACGTTCGCCACTTGGTAGGAGGTCCCACTGACGTAGTGCAGGAAGCCGACGTCCATACCCCCCACACCGTCCTCTCCCGGGGCGCCGATGACCATGTACGGGATGCCGGTCGAAGACGTTCCGGACGCCACCGCGTAACCGAGCAGATCCCCGGCCTCGGCCGCGCCCCCCAGCGGCTGGTCCGCTCCCTGGACGAACGCCTTGCTCGCCTTGCCCTGACCGATTCCGGTGGTGGAGCCGTAGATGATCTGGAGGTAGCCGCCGTCGCGGACCGTGCCGACATCCTCGTACGGAGTACCGACCACCAGATCGTCGCAGCCGTCCTGATCGGCGTCGTACGTCGCCAGGGAGTAGCCGAACCGGTCCCCCGCCTCGGCGCTGTCGGCGACGTTGGCGCTGTTCTGCGACACGACCGTCACGCCCTTCCCCCCGCCGTGGACCACCGTGACCTGACCGGCTCGCGCCTTGTCCTCCACCGTGGCCTCGGGATCGGCGATCGCCGTGTCCCTGATGCCGTCCCCGTTGTAGTCGGATCCGGTACCGCCGCCGGAGCACGCCGCCTCAGCGGCCATCGCGCTCCCGCCCTCAAGACCCGGCGCCGATATGGCGACGCATCCCAGCATCGTCAGACCGGCGATCCATCTCCGCACACGACCTCTACTGCTCCGCACGACGTCTGCCGCCCCTCCCCAGGAACCGAAGTCAGCAGTCAACGCGTCAAATGGAAGGCCATCAAGACCACAAAGTCCGACATGATCAGACACGTTTGGTCACGAGGTGGTCACATAATCTTCACGCCTCACTCGGTCTGTCCCACGCGCCCCACGCGCCACATGCCCCAGGTGACCCACCCCACCCTCCACAACCACCCCCCACCCCCGACAATGGCGACGTGATCAAACCGCCTTCGCCAGCACCCTCACGGAGCGTCCAGCGGCGCGCCGAGCACGGGCCGACCCCCTTCGTCGACCTCAGCCGCGCCGAGTGGAGCGCGCTGCGGGACAAGACGCCCCTGCCGCTCAGCGCCGAGGAGGTCGAGCGGCTGCGTGGGCTCGGGGACGTCATCGATCTGGATGAGGTGCGGGACGTCTATCTGCCGATCTCCCGGCTGCTCAACCTGTATGTGCAGGCCACCGGCCAACTCCGCGGCGCACTCAACACCTTCCTCGGGGACGCCGGCAACGGCCACGGCGCCCAGCGCGGCACGCCCTTCGTCATAGGGGTCGCCGGGAGCGTGGCCGTCGGCAAGTCGACCGTCGCGCGGCTCCTCCAGGCGCTGCTCGCCCGCTGGCCCGAGCACCCGCGCGTGGAACGCGTGACCACCGACGGGTTCCTGCTGCCGATGGAGGAGCTGCGGGCGCGCGGGCTGATGTCGCGGAAGGGCTTTCCGGAGTCGTACGACCGCCGGGCACTGACCCGCTTCGTCGCCGACATCAAGGCCGGCAAGGACGAGGTGACCGCGCCCGTCTACTCGCATCTGAAGTACGACATCGTGCCGGGCGAGCGGCTGACCGTGCGGCGCCCGGACATCCTCATCGTCGAGGGCCTGAACGTCCTCCAGCCCGCCCTCCCCGGCCAGGACGGCCGGACCCGCGTGGGGCTCGCCGACTTCTTCGACTTCAGCGTGTACGTCGACGCGCGGGCCGAGGACATCGAGAGCTGGTACCTGAACCGGTTCCGCGAGCTGCGCGAGACGGCGTTCCAGAATCCGTCCTCGTACTTCCGCAAGTACACCCAGGTCTCGGAGGACGAAGCCCTCGACTACGCGCGCACCACCTGGCGCACCGTCAACCGCCTCAATCTGCTTCAGAACGTCGCGCCCACCCGCGGCCGTGCCACTCTGGTCGTCCGCAAGGGCCCGGACCACAAGGTCCAGCGCCTGTCACTCCGCAAGCTCTGAGCGAGCGTCTGAGAGCCACCGTGCTGCATCTGCGCCTGATCGTCCCCGCCGACCTGACCGACCAGGTCGTACGTACGGTGGAACAGACCGTCGGCACTACCCACCTGGTCGTCGTCCCGGACGCCGCCCGCGACCCGGCGGGCGATCTCGTCCTGTGCGACGTCGCACGCGAGGCGGGCGACGGGCTCATCGCCGCGCTGTGCGACCTCGGCATCGACGAGAGCGGTTCGATCGCCGTCGAGGACATCGCGCTGTCGCTGTCCCGCCACGCGGACAAGGCGGAGGACGACGCGCCGGGCGAGGGCGCGGACGCCGTGCTGTGGGACCAGTTGGCGGAGGCGACCCACGAGGAGTCCACCCTCTCCTTCACCTACCTCGCCTTCCTCACCCTCGCGACGATGATCGCCGCCTGCGGTGTGGTGCTGGACAACGCGATCCTGATCGTCGGCGCGATGGCCGTGGGACCGGAGTTCGGCCCACTCGCCGGGATCTGTACGGCGGTTGTACGGCGCTCCGCGCGGCTCGCCCTGCGCTCACTGGTCGCGCTGCTCGTCGGGTTCGCCGCCGCGATGGTGCTGACGACCGGCTTCAGCCTGCTGATGAACGCGTTCGGACTGTTCCACGAGTCCATGCTCAAGGGGCCCCGCCCGAGCACCGCCTTCATCTACGCGCCGGACCCGTTCTCGTTCGTGGTCGCGATCCTGGCCGGGGTGGCCGGCATGCTCTCGCTGACGTCGGCGAAGTCGGGCCTGCTGGTCGGCGTCGCCATCTCGGTGACCACGGTCCCCGCCGCCGCGAACGCCGCGGTCGCTCTCGGCTACGGGGACCTCGGCCAGGTGTGGGGCTCCAGCGAACAGCTCCTGATCAACCTCGGCGGCATCGCCCTGGCGGGGACGCTCACGCTCCTGATCCAGAAGGCCCTGTGGAAGAGGACGCGAAACCCGATCCGCCGTCAGAAGCCGTACTGAGCTTCCGCGACGAACTCCGCCCAGGCACCGACCGGGACGACGAGCGCGGGTCCGGTCTTGTGCTTGGAGTCGCGGATGCCGACCTGGGCGGTGCGGGCGAGGTCGGCGACCTCGACGCATACGCCGCCCTCGTTGTTGCTGTAGGAAGACTTGAACCAGGCCCCCTCTGGGGCGACTTCGAGTGCCGTGCGGTGAGTCATAGTCAGATCTCCCGTGCTAGTCGTTGCAGGAAGGCGGGTGTCTCGCTCGGGGAGAGGGCGCCCGCACGCAGGGCGTCGAACCTGCGGGTGAAGGACCAGATGTTGGTGTCCTTGTCACTGAGGGTCGGGCCACCATGGCCGTCCACTTCGACAATCGTGGGCAGTGCGGTTCCGAGGTCCAGCAGACTGAAGTCGGTCCCGGTCCGGTAGGCCGCCGAACTCATCGGCAGGATTTGGACGGTGACGTTGTCGCTACGAGTGAGGTTGATGATCTCCTCGTACTGCTCACACATCACCTCCGGACTGCCCACCACTCTTCGCAGAGCTGCCTCGTCCATGATGGACCACAGCTCCAGCGGGCTTTCCCTGCGGGTCAGAGCTTCCTTCCGCCCCATACGGATCTCGATGTGACGCTCCACGAACTCGGTCGTCGTCTCGTCTACCGGCTTCGCGTTGAGGAACATCTCCCGTGCGTAGCGTTCGGTCTGCAACAGGCCGAAGACCACGTGGGGTTGCCAGGTGCGGCTACTGCGGGCACCACTCTCCAGGCCGATGTACATGCCCATGCCGGACGGCAGGACGCTGCGATAGGTGGACCACCAACCCCGGTTGAGTGAGTCCCGGTGAACCTCCACCAAGAAGTTCACGTCGTCCTCGTCGTGGACTCCGTACCGTTCGAGCAGGTCCTTCAGGTCCTGCACCTTGGGCAGACCGGTCGCTCCGCCCTCCGTGCGGTGCAGTTTGGACGGCGAGAACGTCAACCCCTCCACCGCCTGAGCCAGGGTGAATCCGGCCTTTTCCCGTAACCGCTTCAGCTCGTAACCGAGTTGAATGCGCCGGACCGTCGGTCCTGTGGGTGCTGCCACGAGCGTGCCTCCTTGAGGGTCAAGCCTGCCTCATCACAGTGCGTGATACGAGTGTCACGCCTCAAGTCCCGCTTGCACAGGCTTTACCTCGTTCGATCACATATACCAATACGCGCGGATTTCCCGCATCAACTTGCCCACCCCACGCGGCACGCCCCACGCTGAACCGAGTTACCGAGTGACTAAGCAGTCACCAACGGTAACCAACCCAAGGAAGAGAACCGCCGCCGGGAGCCCCCATGCCACTTCCCCGCCCCAACCCCGCCCGCCCCGCCGCCCCCCGAGGCCCACGCCTGAGGACCGCCCTGGAACCCTCCCCGGTCATCCCCTCTTCCCTCGGTCACCCCGCCTACAGCCAGACCATGCCCTGCGCACCCGAATCGGCCCGCCGGGCACGGCTGTTGGTGAGTGCCGCGTGCGCCGCCTGGGGGCTGCCGGGGCTCGCCGACGCCGCAGCGCTCGTCGTGTCCGAGCTGGTCGGCAACTCCGTACGGCACAGCGGCAGTCACCTGGTGCGGGTGATCGTCTCCCTGCCCGAGCGCGACCGGGTACGGGTGGCCGTCGTGGACAAGTCCCGTACCGCGCCCGCACTCCGGGTCGCGGACGACAGCGAGGAGGACGGGCGCGGGCTCGTCGTGGTCGAGGCGCTGGCCGACCGGTGGGGGACCGAGATTCTGCGGTGGGGAAAGCGGATCTGGGTCGAACTGCGCCCGGAGATGGACGGCGGGGAGTGAACGAGCCCCCGGGCAATGGGAACGGCCTGCCCGATCCGGCCCGGCTCACGCCCCGGCAGCAGATGGCCATCGACTGCGTACGGTGCGAACGCCGCCTGGGCGCGAGGGGCCGCGTACTCGGTGAAGTGCGCTACTGGGGCTTCGTGTTCCGACTGTGGGTCTGCGTACCCCAGTGCCCGCGCCAGCCCCGTACTCCTGCCCGTACGGACATCACCCGGTGATGCCGGACCGCCGTCAGGCACTGCTGGACGCGGCCATGACCACCCTCACAACAGCCGCGCTCCTCGCGTCCCTCGCCTACGGCTGCGCGTACGCCCCGGGCGGCCCGGCCGGACGGCGCACCACCGACGGACGCGGCGCGTCAGTCCTCCTCCCCGCTGGACAGCGCCTCGGTGATCAGACGGGTCGCGTAGTCGGGGTCCTCGGTGATGCGGTTGATGTGTTCCGCGAGCAGGAAGACGGTGACCTCCAGGGGAGTCATCTCCTCCTTGGTCCAGTCTCCGTACTGCTTGCGCCACAGGTTGGGGCTCAGGCCGGTGCCCGCCGCGATGACCAGGCCGGCCATGGTCGGGATGGCCTCGGGGCGGACGCTCTTGGGCATCCTGCGCATCGTGTTCACGAGGGTGGGCACCACGTACTCGATGACGTCCTTGTCGTGCTCCTCGTGAGCCTTCCGCAGCCACTCCATGTACACATAGATGAGCGTGCACGCGCCGTCGAGCATGTCATCGACCCCGCCGGGGCCCAGCGACGCGGCGTACTGGTTGATCAGCTCCCGGTGCTCGGCGTCGGTCTCGGTCCTGCCGTCATGGACGGCCTTGAGCCGGGAGTCGACCATCATGAGGGCCGCGCTCACATCACCGGCGGCAGCGTACTTGGGGGCGTAGGGCGATGACACAGGTTCCCTCCTCAATCGGCCACGACGGGCAACGCGGCGTATCCATAGGGTAGTCGGCCGATGGTGCGGGAGTTGGCGGTACGGGGGGGGTGGCGGTACGTCCCCCGGCGGCCGGTCACCTGCCGGACCGGCCGCCCACCGCACCGGCCGCCCACCGCACCGGTCACCTGCCGGGCCGGTACCTCCGCTCGACATGGCCCTTGAGGTCATCGGGATAGAAGTAGACGGGCCGCAGGTGCCCGCTCGCGTAGCGTTCGGCCTGGTCGTCGAAGTGTGGCGAGTCGGGATCTCCGCTCACCCCGCCCGCCGTCACCGCCCAGGCGCGCAGGCGCGGCCCGAACTCCACCACCGCCACGAAGCTGTTGCCGCTGGTGCCGTAGTAACGCTTCGTTCCCGGATAGGACTTGGCGCCGAACGAGGCGAGGGAGCCCCACCGCGCCGAGGTGAAGGGCACGGGGATGCTCGGCTTCGCGTCGTTGAACTCCTGCACGATCGCACCGTCGTTGCGCTGGTAGCGGTTGATCCTTCCCCACGCCACCCGCCAGCTGCCGAAGTCCCGGCTCAGCCGCCCCGTCGCGGTGTCGAGCGCCCCGAGCCGCTGCGCGTCCGTGGCGCGGTCGGCGATGTAGTCCCAGACCGACATCCCGGCTTCCACCGCCGCCTGGGACGTGAGCGCCCACATGTCCTCACCCCAGAACACGGCCACCGAGGTCGCGGTCGACTCCGCGGCCCACCGGTAATCCCAGTCGCGGAGCAGGCGGATCGGACCGGCCAGCCTCGCCTTCCGCCCGTCGTGCCACGGCAGTTGGTCCCACGCGGCGACGAGCCCCGGCACCAGCCGCGCGAAGGCGGTGAGGTACGGATCGAAGGCGGCCTCGATCAGTGTCCGGGGGGTGAAGTCGTCGCGTGCGGTCAGCACCCGGACCGCCTGTGGCCCGCGCGGGTTCTCGCCGACGCGGTCGAAGTAGCGTGGATGGTCGGCCGCGTCGGGGCTGTCGGCGCCGGCCGCGGTCCAGGGCCAGTTGTTGGTGTTGAACGCCCAGCCGGTCTTCGGGTTCACGGCCTGCGGCATGTCGGCCAGGCTGTGCAGGCCACGCCAGTCGGTCGCCGGATCGCTGCCGTCGACGGGCTTGAGATGGTTGAACCGATCGTCTCTCACCGGCATGAACTGCGGCATCAGGAAGGCGATTTCACCCTTCGAGTCCGCGAAGAGCGTGTTGTTCGAGCTGTTCGCCTTCAGACCCGCGACCTTCAGGTACTGCGCGTAGTTCCGCGTCGTGGTGCGCAGGAAGCTCTGCTTGAGCGCCTCGACGGGCCTGTTCATCAGCGCACACGCGATCCACTTGCCGTCCGCCTCGCGCACGATCGGGCCGTGGTGGGTGGCGAACGTGGTGAAGTCGCGCTCCTCCTGCCCGCCCGTCGCGGTACGGAAGGACAAGGTGATCGTCTTCGTGGTGACGGGGCGCAGCTCGTCGCCGTAGCGGTAGGAGCGGGTTCCGCCGGCCCCCGTCACGACCGTCTCGGCGAACTCGTCGATGTTGTCGACACCGCTCGTCGTGTGCATCCAGCCCGTGTGCTCGTTGAAGCCCTGGTAGATGAAGAACTGCCCCCAGGTGGCGGCACCGTAGACGTCGAGCCCCGCACGGCTCGTCACATGCTGCTCGGCGCGGAAGAAGAAGCTGGTGTGCGGGTTGATCAGCAGCAGCGCGTGACCGTCCCGTGTGCGGCTCGGCGCGATGGCCATCCCGTTCGACCCCGTGGGTTCACGCAGCGGCAGCCCGCGTTCCTCGTCGGTGATCGGCACGTCCCGCCCGCCGTAGAAGGCTTCGAGCCGGCTGAGCGGCACCGACTCGATATCGCCGCCGATGCTGCCCTCCGAGAAGCTCAACGGCATCCACGGCTCGAACCGGTCGAGCACGCGTGGACGCACCTCGGGGTGCGTCGCGAGGTAGTAGTTGAGTCCGGCTGCCCAGGCCCGCATCAATGTGCGCAGCCACCCCGGACACTTCGCGTACTGCTTCTTCAGCTCCTCGGGGTCGAGGAACAGCCGCTGGCGCAGGTCCTGCCAGATCGCGCTCTCGCCCTCGGCCTCGGCGAGACGGCCGAGGGCGACGAGGTAGTTCCGCTCGATCCGGTTGAAGTCGTCCTCCGCCTGGGCGTACATCATCCCGAACACCGCGTCGGCATCGCTCTCGCCCGCGATGTGCGCGACGCCCCAGTCGTCCCGCGTGATCGTGACCCGGGCGGCGTGTCTACGCCAGCGGGCCTCGTCGGACGGAGTCGGCGCCGATGCCGCGAACGCGGTGCCGGACGGCAGCCCCGCCGCGGCGACGGCCAGCCCGGCCGCTCCGCCAAGGACCCGGCGACGGCTCGGCCCGGAGTTCTGCGCGGGGGCACGGCTCATGAGTAGCTCCTTCTCCTGCGGGGGTCAGGGGGCGGGGGTCGTGCGGCTCCAGGTGTTCCGGTGATCCGGTGATCCGATTCGGTGATTCGAAGCCGACGATCACCCACGCGGACAGTCCTACTCATCAGGACGCGCCCTGGCAAGACCTCACCCGTCCCACCTGACGCCCCCACCCCTCCCGCATATCCCCCCTCTTCCCCAACTCCCGTACTCCAGAGCCGACTTCACCACATCCGCCGGCCGCCCCGCACCGCCCGCGCCTGCTTGGAGCAGCAGGATGGGATCGGTGGCCGGACGACCGCTCGGTATGGGATCTTCAGGGGCAGAGGCATGTCGTGCCGTACGGACGTACATAACGTCGCGAAGGCGTCCAGACAGGGGGAATTGAGTGAGCGCGCGGGTCCTGGGAGGGCGTTACGAGTTGGTGGCGTTCATCGGGCGCGGAGGCATGGGGGAGGTCTGGGAGGGCCGCGACCGGGTCATCGAGCGGCGCGTCGCGGTCAAGTTGCTTCCGCACGACCGCCGGGACGCCGCCGGGGTGGATCTGTTCTTCCGCGAGGCGCGTACCGCGGGCGGCCTCAGCCACGCGGGTGTCGTCACGGTCTACGACCTGGGCCAGGACCCCGACGACGGCGCCCTCTACCTGGTGATGGAGTATCTCGACGGCCGGGACCTGTTCACCGTGCTGCACGACGACGGGCCGCCCGGTGTGCCCACGGCACTGGACTGGGCGGCACAGACCGCCTCGGCCCTGGCCGCCGCCCATGCCGCCGGGATCGTGCACCGGGATCTCAAGCCCGCGAACCTCATGCTCACACCGGACGGCCGGATCAAGGTCCTCGACTTCGGCATCGCGCGGTACGTGGCGTCCACCCGGCAGTCGAGCAAGGTCATCGGCACTGTCGCCTACATGCCGCCGGAGCGGTTCGGCGACCAGCCGGCCGACGCACGTTCCGACCTCTACTCACTGGGCTGCGTGCTGCACGAACTCCTCACCGGCAACACGCCGTTCCAGGCCACCGCGCCCGTCGCGATGATGGCCGCCCATCTGAACACCCCTCCCGAAGCGCCTAGTTGTTCCCAGAGCGAAGTCCCCGCCGCGGTGGACGAACTCGTTCTGGCCCTGCTCGCGAAGGACCCCGGCGACCGGCCGGCGTCGGCGGCCGAGGTCTGGCGAATGCTGAGTGAACGGCCCAGCACAGAGGGGATGTCGACAGCAGAACGGCCGACACAGACGACCCCGGCCCCGACATCAGTCCCGGCGGTCCCCTCCACACCCCACATCAGCCGCCGCACCGCCCTCCTCCTCGCCGTCGGCGCAGGCGTCGCGGCCTCCGGCACCACCGCGGCACTCACCCTCCTCGACCAGGGCTCCTCCGACGACAAGTCCCCCGGGGCCACCGGTTCCTCCAAGCCGTCCACCACATCGGACGCCAAACTCCGTGATCCCCGGCTTCGTTGGCGGTATGCCACCAAAGACGGCTTGGATTCCTCGCCCACGGTCGCCGATGGAACGGTCTACGCCGGCTGCGGCGAGGGGAAGCTCTACGCCCTCGACGCGGCCACCGGTCGCGAGAAGTGGGTCCACACCACCGGTGGATCGATCTACGCGTCACCTGTGGTGGCCGGCGGAGTCGTGTACGTGGGCAGCGGGGACTACAGCCTGTACGCCCTCGACGCGGCCACCGGCAAGCGCAAGTGGGCCTTCGCCACCGGAGCCCCGGTCTACATGGACCCTGTGGTGATGGACGGGGTCGTGTTCGTCAGCAGCAAGAGCACTGAGAGCTTCAGCGACGAGGGAAACCTGTACGCCGTTCACGCCCGGACCGGAAGGCGGAAATGGAAGTTCGACGACGGCGGCGACGACGACTTCTCCTTCTCGAACTCGCTCACCGCACCGGCTGCGGCCAACGGCGTCGTGTACATCGCCAACTTCCATAGTGTGTACGCCATTGCGGCGGCCACCGGAAAGCAGAAATGGAAGTTCAGTGAGGGTGGCGACCACGGCTCGCCGGTCGTGAAGGCCGGCGTCGTCTACGTCGGCAGTGACGAGGCTGTGTACGCTCTGGACGCGACCGACGGCAAGAAGAAGTGGGAATCCGTCCTCGAAGTCGAACCGGAGCCGAGCGGTGGCCCCTCACTCAGGGTGGCGGACGGCGTCGTGTACGCGAGGTATCTCGTTGGCAATAGCGTGACCGACAACGATGAAGGTGTCCTCATCACCCTCGACGCGGCAACCGGCGACAAGCGGTGGGAGTTCCGTGCCGAAGGGGCAGTCTCCGAACAGCCCGCGGTTGTTGACGGCATCGTGTACGTCGGCTGCGAGAACGACAAGAAAGTCTACGCGCTGGACGCCGTCACGGGCAACGAGAAGTGGTCCTACGCCACCCGCGACGAGATCTTCTCGTCCCCGGTGGTCTCCGACGGCACCGTGTACGTGGGCGACCGCAACCACGTCTACGCCCTGAACTCCGCTACGCCGAAGAACAAACCGTAAGGGGCGCACACCTGCTTCGCGCCAGGAGACCAAGCGGCCGACGGCTGCGGCGTTGAAAGACCTGCTGGGCACGCACCGGGTCCTGTCCGGCGGACAGGACCCGGTGCGTGCCCTACCCCAACTCCCCTACCCCAGCGCCGACTTCACCACGTCCGCCAGCCGTCCCGCCACCGCCCGCGCCTGCTCGATGTCGGCCGCCTCCACCATCACCCGTACCAGCGGCTCCGTACCCGAGGGCCGTAGCAACACCCGCCCCGTCGAACCGAGTTGGTGCTCGGCCTCCGCCACCGCCGTCGCCAGCTCCGCCGACGTCGTGACGCGCGACTTGTCCACGTCCCGCACATTGATCAGCACCTGCGGCAGCCGCCGCATCACGCCCGCCAGGTCGGCCAGCGGCCGGCCCGTGCTCGCCACCCGCGCCGCCAGCATCAGGCCGGTCAGCGTGCCGTCGCCGGTCGTCGCGTGGTCGAGGACGATGACGTGCCCGGACTGCTCGCCGCCCAGCGCGTAGCCGTGCTCCTTCATCGACTCCAGTACGTACCGGTCGCCGACGGCCGTCTGTACGAGGGTGATGCCCTCCCGCTCCATCGCGATCTTGAAGCCGAGGTTGGACATCACCGTCCCCACCACCGCGTCGCCGCGCAGCGTGCCCGCCTCGCGCATCGCGAGCGCCAGCACGGCCAGGATCTGGTCGCCGTCGACCTCCTCGCCCGCGGCGTCCACGGCGAGGCAGCGGTCGGCGTCGCCGTCGTGCGCGATGCCGAGGTCCGCGCCGTGCTCGACGACCGCGGCCTTCAGCAGCTCCAGGTGGGTGGACCCGCAGCCGTCGTTGATGTTCAGCCCGTCCGGCTCGGCGCCGATCGTGACGATCTGCGCGCCGGCCCGCGTGAACGCCTCCGGCGACACCCGGGCGGCGGCGCCGTGCGCCTCGTCCAGGACGACCTTGAGCCCGTCGAGCCGGTTCGGCAGCACCCCGATGAGATGCGCGACGTACTGGTCGAAGCCCTCGTCGTAGGTACGGACCCGGCCCACGCCCGCGCCGGTCGGCCGCGCCCACGGGTCACCGGTGCGGTGCACGGTGTTCTCCA
This sequence comes from Streptomyces sp. NBC_01508, assembly GCF_045040315.1. NCBI lineage: Bacteria > Bacillati > Actinomycetota > Actinomycetes > Kitasatosporales > Streptomycetaceae > Streptomyces > Streptomyces sp. NBC_01508. The sequence goes on from NZ_CP109419.1 coordinate 3,251,276, forward strand.
GGTACGCGGCCTCGATCCGGTCCTCCAGCTCGTCGGCCAGCTTGTGGCCGCCACGCGCGAAGAACTTGATGCCGTTGTCCGGCATGGCGTTGTGGCTCGCGGACAGCATCACGCCGAGGTCGGCACCCAGCGCCCCGGTGAGATACGCCACCGCGGGGGTGGGCAGCACACCGACGCGCAGGACGTCCACGCCCGCGCTCGCGAGACCCGCCACCACGGCGGCCTCCAGGAACTCACCCGACGCACGGGGGTCGCGCCCGACCACCGCTGTCGCCCGATGGCCCTCGAACGTGCCCGCCTCGGCGAGCACATGCGCCGCCGCGACCGACAGACCGAGCGTCAGCTCCGCCGTCAGATCCCCGTTGGCGAGGCCGCGCACACCGTCCGTGCCGAAGAGTCGTCCCACAGCTGTCCCTCCGAAAAGTGCTCAGAAAAATGCCCCGAAGAGCCCGGAAAACGAACAAACAACGAACGCCCCGGCAGCACAGAGTGCCGCCGGGGCGAACATATGCCATACATACGCGGTACGACCGTAAGGGCCATGGCGAAGTAAGGCCGAGCGAGCGTTTAGCGCTTGCTGTACTGCGGCGCCTTGCGGGCCTTCTTGAGACCGGCCTTCTTGCGCTCGACCGCGCGGTCGTCGCGGCTCAGGAAGCCGGCCTTCTTCAGCGGGGCGCGGTTGTTGTCCACGTCCGCCTCGTTCAGCGAGCGGGCCACACCGAGGCGCAGCGCGCCGGCCTGGCCGGAGACGCCGCCACCCGAGATGCGGGCGATGACGTCGTAGCGGTTGTCGAGCTCAAGCACCTTGAAGGGCTCGTTGACAGCCTGCTGGTGAACCTTGTTCGGGAAGTAGTCCTCAAGCGAGCGACCGTTGATCTTCCACTTGCCGGTACCCGGAACGATCCGGACGCGGGCGATGGCGTTCTTACGACGGCCCAGGCCGGCGGCCGGCTGGGGGTCGCCGAAGCGGGAAGCCAGCGACTCGGAGGTGTACTCGCCCTCGACGGGGGTCTCCGACTCGAAGGTCGTCACCGCCTCGAAGGTCTCCTCCGCCTCGGGGGCGTCCACGGGGGTCTCTGCAGTGGTCTCGGCCACGATGTTCCTCAGATTTCTTTTCGTCTTAGGCGGTGGCCGGAATTACTGCGCGACCTGGGTGATCTCGAACGGGACCGGCTGCTGGGCAGCGTGCGGGTGCTGGTCCCCCGCGTAGATCTTCAGCTTCGAGAGCATCTGACGGCCCAGGGTGTTCTTGGGGATCATGCCCTTGATGGCCTTCTCGACGGCCTTCTCGGGGTTCTTCGCCAGCAGCTCGTCGTAGCGGACGGAACGCAGACCACCCGGGTAGCCGGAGTGGCGGTACGCCATCTTCTGGGTCTTCTTGTTGCCGGAGAGGTGGACCTTCTCGGCGTTGATGATGACGACGAAGTCGCCCATGTCCATGTGAGGGGCGTAGATCGGCTTGTGCTTGCCCCGGAGGAGGTTCGCTGCCGTAGTCGCCAGACGGCCCAGGACAATGTCCTGCGCGTCGATGATGTGCCACTGGCGCGTGACATCGCCGGGCTTGGGGCTGTACGTACGCACGGTCGTAGCCTTCGCTTCTTCAGTGAGTGAGACCTGACAAGGCCACCCGGACGATCACGACAGCCCTGGCAGACGTACGGGGACGCAACCCGTGCCTGCCGCTGGATCATCGGCCCGGTGGACCGGCGTAAGGGCCTCTCACGTGAGAATGAACAAGCCAATACGCATAACGAACCAGAAGGATACCCAGGGTGCGCCGTACGGGTCAAAACGAGGCCCGCGCCCGAAGCCCCTCCGCCGCCAACCCAGCTCCTCCGGCGCCAACCCAAGCCCCTCCGGCGTTTGAGGAGCGGGGCGCGGGGCGGAGCCCCGAAACCGGGGTCCGGGGCAGAGCCCCGGTTTCGGGAAGGGGCGGGTAGGGGAGCAGGCCCGCCGCAGGCGCCCCCACCCCCGCGAGCCTCACCGCGCCCGCGCCACCCGGCGCTCGTCCCACACCGGCTCCACCGACTCCCGCACCACCCCGTCCGACCCGAACACCAGATACCGGTCGAAGGTCTTCGCGAACCAGCGGTCGTGCGTCACGGCCAGCACCGTCCCGTCGTACGACTCAAGCCCGTCCTGAAGGGCCTCCGCCGACTCCAGGTCCAGGTTGTCCGTCGGCTCGTCCAGCAGCAGCGCCGTCGTGCCGCTCAGCTCCAGCAGCAGGATCTGGAAGCGCGCCTGCTGCCCGCCCGACAGCTTGTCGAACGGCTGGTCCCCCTGCCGCTCCAGCTCGTAGCGCCGCAGCACGCTCATCGCGCCGCCCCGGTCCTTCGCGTGCTCGGTCCACAGGATGTCGACCAGCGGGCGCCCCAGCAGTTCGGGGTGCGCGTGCGTCTGCGCGAAGTGGCCGGCCACCACCCGCGCGCCGAGCTTCCACTGCCCGGTGTGGGCGACGGTGTCGCCGGCCAGCAGCCGCAGGAAGTGGGACTTGCCCGAGCCGTTCGACCCGAGGACCGCGACCCGCTCCCCGTAGTAGATCTCCAGGTCGAACGGTTTCATCAGCCCGGTCAGCTCAAGCCCGGCGCAGGTCACCGCCCGCACCCCGGTCCGCCCGCCCTTGAGCCGCATCCGGATGTCCTGCTCGCGCGGCGGTTCCTGCGGCGGCCCCGCGTCCTCGAACTTGCGCAGCCGGGTCTGGGCGGCCCGGTAGCGCGACGCCATGCCGTCGTTGTATTTGGCCTTCTGCCCCAGGGACCGGACCAGCTCCTTCAGCTTGACGTGCTGCTCCTCCCAGCGGCGCAGCATCTCCTCGAAGCGCAGGAAGCGCTCGCGCCGGGCCTCGTGGTACGTACCGAAGCCGCCGCCGTGCACCCATACGTCCGACCCGGCAGGGCTCGGCTCCACGCTCACGATCCGCTGGGCGGTGCGCGCCAGCAGCTCCCGGTCGTGGGAGACGAAGAGCACGGTCTTACGGGTCTCCTTGAGCCGCTCCTCCAGCCACCGCTTCCCGGGTACGTCCAGGTAGTTGTCCGGCTCGTCGAGCAGCAGCACCTCGTCGGGTCCGCGCAGCAGCGCCTCCAGCACGAGCCGTTTCTGCTCGCCGCCGCTCAGCGTCTTCAGCGCGCGCCACTGGGCCTTCTCGTACGGGACGCCGAGCGCCGCGACCGTGCACACGTCCCACAGCGTCTCGGCCTCGTACCCGCGCGCCTCCGACCAGTCGCTCAGCGCCTGCGCGTAGGCCATCTGCGCGGCCTCGTCGTCGCGCTCCATGATCGCGGTCTCGGCGGTGTCCACGGCCCGCGCCGCGTCCCTGACGCGCGGCTGGGCGACGGAGACCAGCAGGTCGCGGACGGTGCGCTCGTCCCGTACGGAGCCGACGAACTGCTCCATCACGCCGAGGCCGCCGGACACGGTGACCGTCCCGCCGTGCGGCTGGAGGTCCCCCGCCATCAGCCGCAGCAGTGTCGTCTTGCCCGCGCCGTTGGCTCCCACGAGCGCCACGACGGCGCCCTCGCCCACCCGGAACGAGGCGTCGTTGAGCAGCACCCGTCCGTCCGGTAGGTAGTACTCCAGGTGTGCGGCCTCCAGATGTCCCATGCTTCGCATTGTCGCGGCCGGGGCCGCACTCTCCCAACCGTTTTCCGCTCCCGCCCCCGAACCGGAACCCGCCGTCCGCCGTCTAAACTCCCGCCATGAGCTTTGGTCAAGGGGGACCCTACGGACCGCCCCCACCACAGGACCCGTACGGATCGCGGGACCCGCAGGGGCAGACACCGGACTGGGCCGCGCTCGCCGACGCCTCGGCACAGCGGACGCGTCGCAGGCGGTGGACGCTGATCGGTGGCGGCGCGCTCGCGACCGCCGCCGTCGCGGCGATCGTCGCGACCGCCGTCGTGTCCATGAACGGCGACGGCGGGGACCGGGCGAACGACAAGAACACGAGCGAGCTGCCCGCGCCGCCCGAGCTGCCCAGCGAGAGCGCCGCCCCCGAGCCGTCCTTCTCCGACGCCGATCCGCTGCCGCCGCCGGACCCGAAGGACTTCATCTCTTCCGAGGACAAGGACAAGCTGCCGCTCGGCCCCGACACCCTCTTCCCCGGTTCGAAGCTGACGATGGGCGACCGCGGCTACGCCAAGGGCCCGACGGACCGCACCACGAACTGCGCGGGCGCCACCCAGGGCACCCTCGGCTCGATCCTCGCCGCCAACACCTGCGACCAGGTCATCCGCGCCACGTACACCCGTGGCGGCACGGCGGTGACCGTCGGCGTCGCCGTCTTCTCCACCGAGGCGCAGGCGCTGAAGGCGAAGAAGGAGGCGAGCGGCGGGCTGGCCTCGCTCTCCGGGGCGGGCGTTCCGACGTTCTGCCGGGGCGGCGCGATCTGCCGCAAGACCACCAACTCGTACGGCAGGTACGTGTACTTCACGGTCGGCGGCTTCACCAACGGCAAGAACGTCGTGAAAGGCGACAAGGACGTCTTCACCACCGGGGACGACGTCGCGGAGTTCACCTTCCTGCAGATCCGCCGGCGCGGCGAGACGCAGGCGTCGGCGGCGGCCACCGCACCCGTCGACCAGTAGCCCGGCGCGCGCCGCGTCATTTCCGCCCACTCCGCCGTCTCCGCCACCACTGCCGTCACCGCCCTCACCGCCATCTCGGCGACCGGGGGCGCGGTTTCGCCGCGCCCTCCACTCGCCTCCCCCGGCATAAAAAACACATGTTGGTCACCTATCGGGCGCATTTCAGCTTCGATGTGTTGACGTCTCGGTCAAATGTGAAAGCATGTGTGCTTTGTGTGATGGAACAGGCGCTGGGGGGTGCCTGATCGGTCGACATGTCACCGAAGGCGTTGGGGGGGCCCAAGCCGGACTGACCGGGACGGGGCGATGACGCCTGCCCGGTCACACCCGGCCTCACCGCTCGACGCTCGGTCCACTCAACGGAGGCTGAGCCGTCATGGCATCGACGTATGTCGGTGGGGGGTCGTCGCATTCCCGTCTCAACACCAAACTCCAGCAGCGAACCGCGGAATGGAAGCCAGGACTCCTGCCCTTCCTGGTGCCCTTCGCGCTGCTGCTCCTGTTCGGGCTGTGGTCGTTCAAGCCGAGCACCTCGCCCCTGAGCTGGGCACTCACCATCGTGTGGTCCCTGCCGGTGGTGGGTGTGATGGTGGGGATCCAGGGCGCCTGGCTGATTCGCCGCCGGGTGAAGCGCCGGGCGACGATGGTCCCGCCCGCCCCGGTCGAGGAGGACTTCCTGATCGTCCTCGTGCCGACCATCGGGCGGCACGACACGTATCCGGCGCTGGAGCGGTCCGTCCTGTCGTACGTGGAGCACCTTCCCGAACTCTTCCCGTACATGCGGGTCGATGTCCTCACGGAGGAGGGTTGCGAAGCCACAGAAACGATCCGCCGGCTGAGCGAGTCGCACCCCCTGATCCGGGTGGTGACCGTGCCCAAGGCGTACGCGACCCCCAACGGCACCCGGTTCAAGGCCCGCGCCAACCACTACTCCCACGAGCTGCGGATCGAGGAGGGTGAAGCCCTCGATCATGTGTGGGTCCTGCACATGGACGACGACACAGGGGTCGGCCCCGACACCGCCACCTCGCTCGCGCAGTTCATCAACCGCCAGCGCAGGGCGGCGCCGGAGCACCAGAAGCACATGGCGCAGGGCATCCTGACCTATCCCCGCGAGAACGCGGTGAACCTGTTCACCTGGCTCGCCGACGCGGTCCGCCCCGCCGACGACATCGCGCGCTTCCGCGCGCTGACCGGACTCGGCACCCCGGCCGCCGGCGTACACGGCGAACTGCTCGTGCTGCGCGCCTCGATCGAGGCGACCATCGGCTGGGACTTCGGCCCCAAGGCGATCGTGGAGGACGCCCAGCTGGCCCTCAACTTCTGCCGTCTCTACCCGGGGCGCAGCGACTGGTTCAACGGACGCTGCTACGGCGCTTCGCCGGCCACCGCCAGGGACTTCGTCAAACAGCGCGACCGGTGGGCCTGGGGCCTCGTGGCGCTCTGCTTCAACCGCACCATCCCGCTGCGCTACCGCTGGTTTCTCGCGATCTGCGTGGCGACCTGGATTCTCGGCCCGATCCAGCACATCGTCGCCGTCCTGTGCATCGGTCTGCTCGTGGGCGATCTCAACACCTCGCCCATCACCCAGTCCGTCACCGTGCTGTGGGCCCTCAACTTCGCGTATGTGATCTGGACCTACTGGGAGGGGCTGCGGCTCAACGCGATCGCGTCGGCCAACGGGCGGCGCAAGTGGTGGGAGCCGATCGTCGTGATCGGGCTCATACCGGTCTTCTCCGTGCTGGAGGGGGTCGGCGGGTTCAAGGGGTTCCTGAAGTTCCTCCGCCGTGAGGAGAACAAGTTCGTCGTGATCGCCAAGCCCGCCTGACGCCCCGACCGATCCGCGATCGATCTCCGATCGGCCCCGGACCGATCCCCACCCGACGCCCCGCCCGACGCGTGCGCCCGCCGCCGCGCCTGACGCACGGAAGCCACCCCGATGAAGCGCTCACGCCTGCCCATGCTGGCCCTGTTCCCCTTGTCCGTCATCGCCGTCGTCGCCGGTACGCCGCTGTTCATCGGCGACCACCCGGTGCGCTGGGAGTCCGGCTCGGCCCTGCCCGAGATCGTCTTCGACGCGGACTCCGGCTCCGGCGCGGACACCGCGGATCCGAAGGCGCCCGGCGCCACCGACGACATCGCCGGCGGCTCGTCCGACCTGGACGGCACACGCGTGGACCGGGTGGCCAAGGTCTGGAAGCCGGGGATGCCCCAGTGGGGCGTACAGATCTACTGGGAGGACGAACCGAAGTCACAGTCCGACGAGTTCATCGAGGGCCAGGCGCGCAAGCAGGCGAAGTACCTCATCGGGCTCGGCGCCAACTCGGTGTCGCTCTCCTTCCCCTTCTACACCGGGGGCCCGACGTCCAACACCCTCTCGGCCGGCCCCAAAACGCCGTCGCCGCAGCGCGTGGACCGGGTCCTGAGGGTGTTCCGGGAGGCGGGACTGCGGGTGACGGTGCGGCCCCTGATGGACGAGAAGTCCCTCAAGCCGCCCAAGGGCTGGCGCGGCAACATCGACCCCGCGTCCCGGTCCGCCTGGTTCGCCTCGTACGAGGACTTCCTCACGCCGTACCTGAAGACCGCCGAGAAGCGGAAGGCGACGACCTTCGTGGTCGGCACCGAACTCAACTCCATGGAGGGCGAGGCCGGTTGGTCGTCCCTGGTCGGCTCGGCCGAGAAGAAGTTCTCCGGTGAGATCTCGTACGACGCCAACTGGGACAACTACGTGCGCGGCCGGATCGACATGCCCGTCAGCCATCTCGGCGTGGACGCCTACTTCCCCATCAAGGTGCCGGACAGCGCGTCGGTCGACACGCTCGTGGACGGCTGGAACACCTGGCTGGACAAGAAGTCCACCGGGCCTCTCCCCAAGATCGTGATCGCCGAGGCCGGCATCGGTGCCATGGACGGCGCCTACCACGCGCCCGGCGACTTCTACACGAAGGACACCGTCAACCTCAAGGTCCAGGCCAACTGGTACAAGGCGGTGTGCCGCGTCGTCGAGCAACGGCGCATGGGCGGCGTCTATTGGTGGTCCATCCACTTCCAGGACGACCCCAACACGGCCCCCGACGACAAGACGGCCTCCCGGCTCGACTTCGCCGGCCGCCCGGCCTCCGAGAAGGCCATCAAGGCGTGCTTCACATCCGACTACGCCGGGCCGGGCGCCGCCGCCACCGCCGCCACCGACCGGCGCTGACGTACGCCCCTCCCCCACCCCGCCCCACCACCCCACGCCGCTGTTCTCTCCCCACACCCGCTGTGCCACTGAGGTGATCCCCCCACACCCCGACCACTCGTTACGCGACACAAGGCAGGCCACATCACATGACTGAGGCGATTCTTCTCGTCGGCGGCCAGGGGAGCCGGCTACGGCCACTGACCAGCCACACCCCGAAACCGCTGCTCCACGTGGCCGGTGTGCCGTTCCTGGCCCACCAACTCGCACGGGCCGCGGAGGCGGGGGTCGGCCGGGTCGTCTTCGCGACCTCGTACCTCGCCGAACTCTTCGAGCCGTACTTCGGCGACGGAGAGAGATTCGGCCTGCACCTGGAGTACGTGACCGAGGATCAGCCGCTGGGCACCGGAGGAGCCATCCGCAACGCGGCGCGGCGGCTGCGCGGCGGACCCGACGAGCCGGTACTGGTGTTCAACGGGGACATCCTCTCGGGCCTGGACATCGCCGCCCTGCGCGACGGCCACCGGGCGTCCGGAGCCGCCGTCACCCTGCATCTGACGCGGGTGCCCGATCCGCGGGCCTTCGGACTCGTCCCGACCGACGCGGACGGACGGGTGCTGGCCTTCCTGGAGAAGCCCGAGTCCCCCGATCAGCTCGTCACCGACCAGATCAACGCGGGCTGCTACGTCTTCACACGCTCCGCCATCGACCGCATCCCGGACGGCCGGGTGGTCTCCGTGGAGCGTGAAACCTTCCCCGGCCTGCTCGCCTCCGGAGAGTTCGTCCGTGGCGTGGTCGACGACACCTACTGGCTCGACCTGGGCACACCGGCGGCGTTCGTGAAGGGCTCCGCCGATCTCGTACGCGGCGTCGTGCCCTCCCCCGCCCTGCCGGGTCCCGTCGGCGAAGCCCTGGTGCTCGACGGCGCCGATGTCCACCCGGACGCCGTGCTCGGCGAGGGCACCGTGGTCGGCGAGGGCGCCCACATCGCGGCGGGAGCGGTGGTCAACGGCAGTGTCGTGCTGCCGGGAGCCCGGATCGCCGCCGGCGCCCGCGTCCACCGCAGCGTGATCGGCCGGCACTCCGTGGTCGGTGCGGACTGCGTGCTCGACTCCGTGGTCGTCGGGGACGGCGCCACGATCGGCGCGGGCAACGAACTGCCCTCCGGCCTGCGGATCGGCTGTGGAGCGACGCTGGCCGCCGAAGCCGTCAGAACGTCCGCGGCACCGATCCCGTGCACCGCGCAATCTCTCGCCTCCTCTGGAGTACCGCATGCATCGCCAGCCGCCCGCTGACCAGCCCGACCCGTACGGGTATGGGTACGGGTACGGGTACGGCGAGCAGCCGTCGTACGGGCCACCGCCGTACGGGCCGCCGCCCCCTCAGCAGTACGTGAACGAGGTGCCGCAGCAGGGGCAGTTCCCGGTCGCCCCGTACATCCCCCAGGGGTACGTGCCCGATAACCACTGGCAGGAGGAGGAGCCGCAGCCGCAGCCCTGGACGGAGCCGCAGTGGACGGAACCGGAACCGGCCCCGCCGGCGGAGCCGGACCCCGAGCCGGAACCCACACCCGCACCCGCCCCCGCACCCCCGCCCCCGCCCGCCCTGAAGACGCGCTTCGCGGCGGTGGACGGTCTGCGCGGAATCGCGATCCTGTCCGTGCTGCTCTACCACACCAACTGGTTCAGCAACGGCCTGTTCGGCGTGGACGCGTTCTTCGTCCTGTCCGGCTTCCTCACCACCCTGATCCTGATCCGCGAGGTCGAACGCACCGGCCGCATCCGCCTCGGCCGGTTCTACGCCCGCCGTTTCAAGCGGCTGTTCCCCGGCCTGATGATCACGCTCGCCGTCGTGGTGGGCATCTCCTACCTCACCAGCCCGCTCAAGGAGGCCACCGAACTCTCCCGCCAGGCCCTCGGCTCCCTCCTCCAGATAGCCAACTGGGACCAGATCGCCCGCGGCGACGCCTACTGGGACCAGTTCGGCGCGATCCGGCCGCTGTCCGCCATGTGGTCGCTCAGCATCACCGAGCAGTTCTACGTGGTGTGGCCGCTGGTCCTGATCGTGGCCTTCGCCGTCTTCCGGCGCCGCGTACTGCCGGTCGCCATCCTGATCGGGCTGCTGTTCGCGGGGTCCGCGCTGGTCGCGCCCGCCCTGTGGAACGGCGAGAACACCGACTTCCTCTACCTCGCCACCCACACCCGTGCGGTGGCCTTCATGGCCGGAGCCCTGGCGGCCTTCGTCGTCCTGCTCGTCCAGCGCCGAACGGCCGCCTCCGCGTCCTCACCCTCGCCCTCCGAAGACCGGAGCCGGGGCAAGGACCGGGGCAGGGCCAAGGCCGGAAACGGTTTCGCGATCACGCTCGCGTCCGTGGTCCAGATCCTCACGCTGGCCGCCATCCTGTACGTCAGCGTCAAGGTCAGCACGTACCACGAACCGTGGCTGTACGAGGGCGGGCTGGCCGTCGTCGCGCTGCTGGTGGCCGTACTGGCGGCGGTGCTGTGCACGGACCGCGGCCCGCTCGCCAAGCTGCTCTCCTTCAAGCCGCTGATGGAGATCGGCCAGATCTCCTACAGCCTGTACCTGCTCCATCTGCCGGTGTACTGGCTGCTTCTGATGGCCTGGCCCGACATGCGGCCCTACGCGCTCTTCATCCTCGGCACCGGGCTCACCTGGCTGCTGTCGATGATCATGCACTACACCACCGAGCAGTACCGGATACGCGACTGGCGCCCGGCCCGCGCCGTACCGCTGTTCACCGTCGGCTTCCTGGTCATCGGCGCCGGCGCGTACTACCTCCCCACCTACGTGGCCGACAACATGCGCCCGGACGGCAAGCCGCTGGTGCTCACGCTGGGCGACTCGATGGCGGAGGACTTCGCGACGGCGCTGAGCCAGCACGGCAGTCAGTACGCCGTGGTGGACGGCGGCCAGCCCGGCTGCGGCGTCATGTCCCCGGAACGCGTCCGGGACCGGAACGACAAGGTGTTCGACAACTTCGACTCGTGCCGCGCCTGGAAGACGTACTGGAAGGACCAGCTCGCGAACAGCAAACCCGACGTGGCGCTCCTCCACGTGGCGTGGGACGCGGCCGAGCAGCAGATCGACGGGAAGTGGCTGACCCCCTGCGACGCCGCCTACCGCTCGCGCTACACCAAGCAGCTCAAGGAGGCCGTCTCCGTCATCACCAGCCAGGCACCGGAGGCGCGGATCCTGCTGATGAACGAGCGCGGCTACAACGGCGTGATCACATCGGACTGGGGCGAGTGCTACAACACGGCCGTCCGGGAGTTCACCGAGGACCCGTCCGACAAGGTCGTGCTGATGGACTTCGACGGTCTGCTCTGCGACACCAGCAGATGCCGCGACAAGACTCCGGCCGGCCTGCGCCTCTACCCACGCGGCGACGACGTGCACTTCACGGACGCCGGCCTCGCGTTCGTCACCCCGTGGTTGGAGAAGGAGATCAAGGGCGCGCTGGACTGACCACCGGAAGGCGCGTACGGGTCCGGCCCCGTACGCGCCTCAGGCCCGTCTCAGCAGCAGCCGCCCGCGGCACCGCCGACGCCGCCCACGCCGCCCAGGGTCCGCTTGTTGCGGGCCAGCCGGTTGCGCGCGGCGAGCTGGTCGTCGGCCGGGTAGCCGACCTCCTCCAGGGTGAGCCCGTGCGGCCGTACGACATGCACGGCCGAGTCCCGCACCCCGGCGGCCAGCACCTTCGCGGGCCACTGAACGGGCCGGTGCCCGTCGCCCACGAACAGCAGCGCGCCGACCAGCGAGCGCACCATGTTGTGGCAGAACGCGTCGGCCCGCACGGTCGCGGTGACGACGCCGTGCGCGTCCCGCTCCCACTCCAGCCGCTGGAGCGTACGGATGGTCGTCGCGCCCTCGCGCTTCTTGCAGTACGCGGCGAAGTCGTGCTCCCCGAGCAGCCCCGCCGACGCCGCGTTCATCGCGTCCACGTCCAACGCCCAGTCGTGCCACAGGACATGGCTGCGCAGCAGCGGGTCGACCCCGCCGGGATCGTCGGTGACGCGGTAGGCGTACCGCCGCCAGATCGCCGAGAAACGCGCGTTGAAGCCCGCCGGCGCCTCCTCGGCCCTCCACACCCGTACGTCGTGCGCCAGGCGCCCCGCGAGGCGCCGCAGCAGCCTCTCCCGGTGCTCGGCCCACAGCTCGGCGGGCAGATCGACGTGCGCCACCTGCCCCCGCGCGTGCACGCCCGCGTCGGTGCGCCCCGCGACGGTGAGGTCGTACGTCTCCCCGGACCGCGTCACGACCTTCAGCGCGTCCTCGATGTCCCCCTGGACGGTCCGCCGGGTGGCCTGCCGGGCCCACCCGGAGAAGTCCTTCCCGTCGTACGAAAGGTCGAGCCGCACCCGCACGAACCCGGGCGCCGCCCCCTCGATGTCCTCACTCACCCGCAGCTCCTCTCGAAACGGAACAGGCCCGCCCCCGTGAGGGAGCGGGCCTGTTCGCCGGCTGGACAGTCGTCAGGACGCTCAGGCGTCCTTGGGCTCGTCCTTGGCCTCGGCCTCGACGGGCTTGGCGTCCTCGACGGGGGCGTCCTCCTTGGAGAGCGCGTCCTTCTTGAGGGCGTCTTCCTTGACGGCGCGCTTCGTCGCGGCCTCGGCCTCACCGGTGGCCTTCTGCGCCACGGTCAGGGCCTCGACCAGCTCGATGACCGCCATCGGGGCGTTGTCGCCACGACGGGGGCCGATCTTGGTGATGCGGGTGTAGCCACCGGGGCGGTTCTCGTACCGCGGGGCGATCTCGGTGAAGAGCGTGTGCACGATGCTCTTGTCCGTGATCGTCTGAAGAACGAGGCGACGGTTGTGGATGTCGCCCTTCTTCGCCTTGGTGACCAGACGCTCGGCGACCGGACGCAGGCGGCGGGCCTTGGCCTCGGTCGTCGTGATCTTGCCGTGCTCGAACAGCGCCTTCGCGAGGTTCGCGAGAAGCAGCCGCTCGTGCGCGGCACTGCCGCCCAGACGGGCACCCTTGGCGGGCTTCGGCATGGTGTTACTCCTTCATATCTGCACCGGCCGTATCAGGTACCGATGTCAGTTCCCGCGAGGCGGTCGCCCCACGGAAGTGTCTACTCCGCCGGGCGTCGCGGTGAACGACGGCGCCCGGCAAAATCAAGCCCGTCCGGCGATTGAGGACAAGCCCCACCCCCGAGCCCGGGATCCTAGGGCATGTTTCGAAGGTCCCGCCTGGCCGACGACGCCTGGCACGCGCACTCGCCGCGTTGCTTCGGGCGGACGGCGCTACCTTCGCAACACGCCCTAGTACTGCTCGGTCTCCACGAAACCCGCATCCGCGTCGTCGTCCGCGCCGAACGCGTCCGCCGCGGCGGTGGGGTCGAATCCGGGCGGGCTGTCCTTGAGCGCCAGACCCATCCCCGCCAGCTTCGCCTTGACCTCGTCGATCGACTTGGCGCCGAAGTTGCGGATGTCGAGCAGGTCCGCCTCGGACCGCGCCACGAGCTCACCCACGGAGTGGATGCCCTCGCGCTTGAGGCAGTTGTACGACCGAACGGTGAGCTCAAGCTCCTCGATCGGCAGGGCGAGATCGGCGGCGAGCGCCGCGTCCGTCGGCGAGGGGCCCATGTCGATGCCCTCGGCGTCGATGTTGAGCTCGCGCGCCAGGCCGAACAGCTCGACCAGCGTCTTTCCGGCGGACGCCATGGCGTCACGGGGGCGCATGGCCTGCTTGGTCTCGACGTCGACGATCAGCTTGTCGAAGTCGGTGCGCTGCTCGACACGGGTCGCCTCGACCTTGTACGTGACCTTGAGCACCGGCGAGTAGATGGAGTCGACCGGGATACGGCCGATCTCCTGGCCGACCTGCTTGTTCTGGACGGCGGAGACGTAGCCGCGACCGCGCTCGACGGTCAGCTCCATCTCCAGCTTGCCCTTGCCGTTCAGCGTGGCGAGGACGAGGTCCGGGTTGTGGCACTCGACACCGGCCGGGGGCGCGATGTCGGCGGCGGTGACCAGGCCGGGACCCTGCTTGCGCAGGTACATCACGACCGGCTCGTCGTGCTCCGAGGAGACGACGAGCTGCTTGATGTTCAGGATGAGGTCGGTGACGTCCTCTTTGACGCCCGGCACGGTGGTGAACTCGTGCAGGACCCCGTCGACCCGGATGCTGGTGACCGCGGCACCGGGGATCGAGGAGAGGAGCGTACGGCGCAGGGAGTTACCGAGCGTGTAGCCGAAACCCGGCTCCAGCGGCTCGATGACGAATCGCGAACGGTACTCGTCGACGACCTCTTCGGTCAGCGACGGACGCTGAGCGATAAGCATGGAAAATGCCTCCAGTCTTGGCACCCACTATTTGATGCCAACAGAACAAGGGTACGGGCGGCACGAGGCAATGGCCCCGTACCGCCCGTGATCCGTACCCCCTAGGGGTACAGAGGATCAAACGCGGCGACGCTTCGGAGGGCGGCAGCCGTTGTGCGGGGTGGGGGTGACGTCCTGGATCGAACCCACCTCCAGGCCGGTGGCCTGGAGCGAGCGGATCGCGGTCTCACGGCCGGAGCCGGGACCCTTGACGAAGACGTCGACCTTGCGCATGCCGTGCTCCTGCGCGCGGCGGGCGGCCGACTCGGCGGCCATCTGCGCGGCGAAGGGGGTGGACTTGCGCGAGCCCTTGAAGCCGACGTGGCCGGCGGAGGCCCAGGAGATCACGTTGCCCGAGGGGTCCGTGATCGAGACGATGGTGTTGTTGAACGTGCTCTTGATGTGGGCGTGCCCATGAGCGACGTTCTTCTTTTCCTTGCGGCGCACCTTCTTGGCAGCGCCCTGACGACCCTTGGGGGGCATCTATTACTCCTACGGGAGGTGGTCGGTCCTACAGCGAAGACCGCTGGTGAGCGTCCGCTGAGGACTACTTCTTGCCCGGCTTCTTCTTGCCGGCGATGGCGCGACGCGGACCCTTGCGGGTACGGGCGTTCGTGCTCGTGCGCTGGCCGTGGACCGGCAGGCCGCGACGGTGACGCAGACCCTGGTAGCAACCGATCTCGACCTTGCGGCGGATGTCGGCCTGGATCTCGCGACGGAGGTCACCCTCGGTCTTGAGATTGCCGTCCACGTACTCGCGGAGCTTGACGAGGTCTTCCTCGGCAAGGTCGCGGACGCGCACGTTGGGGTCCACGCCGGTGGCGGCGAGGGTCTCCTTGGACCGGGTGCGCCCGATGCCGAAGACATAGGTGAGGGCGACCTCGACGCGCTTTTCGCGCGGGAGGTCAACGCCTGCGAGGCGTGCCATTCATGGCTCCTGTGTGGTGTCGGAGGTCTTCCGCAGTGACTTTCCCGGACTGTTGCGCTCTCTCCGGGTCCCCGGCCTCCGCCGGAGGTGTCGGCGCCATCAGCTGGTGCGGATGACGTCGGACACTGCGTATATACGTGTTCGCTCGCGTCGCGCGAAGTACTGCGAGGTGCTGGGGGTCGTACGTCAGCCCTGGCGCTGCTTGTGGCGCAGGTTGTCGCAGATGACCATGACCCGGCCGTGACGGCGGATCACCTTGCACTTGTCGCAGATCTTCTTGACGCTCGGCTTGACCTTCATGGTGTGAGGTTCTCCGGGTCAGTGCCGGCACCCCGGGAAAGGGGTGAGGCAAGATCTACTTGTACCGGTAGACGATCCGGCCACGCGTCAGGTCGTAGGGAGACAGCTCCACCACTACCCGGTCATCGGGAAGGATTCGGATGTAGTGCATCCGCATCTTGCCGCTGATGTGCGCGAGGACCTTGTGACCGTTCTGGAGCTCCACCCTGAACATCGCGTTCGGGAGAGACTCGATCACGGTGCCCTCAATTTCGATGGCACCTTGCTTCTTGGCCACGCTTCGCCCTTCGAATCGGCTACCTTGATCGATTCTGGACCGCCGTATGTGGACACACGGGTACACCAGATCCGACGCGTCAGTCTACGACAGGGCCCTCGAAAAGACGAATCCGTGGAGTTTGCCCACCCTCGGAGATCATCAATCCCCTGATCCCCCAAACGCGCCGGGGTGCCTGCTCGCGCCGGCGGAACTGATCCTCCAGACGCCCCGCTCGCGGGCTCGGCGCCAGGGGCGCCTCAGATACGTCACCCCAGCGGATCCGGCGCCGCCGTGACTCCCAGCTCCGCCAGCTTCGCCTTGCCCCCGTCGACCGCCGTGAGGACCAGCGGGCCGTCCTCCGTCAGCGCGACCGAGTGCTCCCAGTGCGAGGACCAGGTGCCGTCGGTCGTGATGACCGTCCACTCGTCGGCCAGGACCTCGGTGTGCGGCGTGCCGAGCGACACCATCGGCTCGATCGCCAGACAGAACCCGGGGATCAGCTTCGGTCCCTTGCCGCGCTTGCGCGAGACGTAGTTCAGCAGGTGCGGGTCCATGTGCATCTGGGTGCCGATGCCGTGGCCGCCGTAGTCCTCGACGATGCCGTACTTGCCGCCGCCCGGCTTCGGCTGGCGGCGGATGTACGTCTCGATCGCCCGCGAGACGTCGACCAGCCGCGCCCCGACCCGCATCGCGGCGATCCCGGCCCACATCGACTCCTCCGTCACGCGGGAGAGTTCGATCAACTCCGGTGCGTGACCGCCCCCGACGAACGCGGTGAAGGCCGCGTCGCCGTGCCAGCCGTCCACGATCGCGCCGGCGTCGACGGAGATGATGTCGCCGTCCTTCAGTACGGTCTTGGTGTCCGGGATCCCGTGCACCACCACCTCGTTGACCGAGGTGCAGATCGTCGCGGGAAACCCGCCGTAGCCAAGGAAGTTGGGCTTCGCGCCGTGGTCGGCGAGTACCTTGCGGGCGACCTCGTCCAGATCCTTCGTGGTCGCGCCGGGCACCGCGGCCTCGCCGGTCGCCGCGTGGATCGCGGCGACGACCAGCCCCGCCTCACGCATCTTCGCGATCTGCTCGGGGGTCTTGATCTCCACCATGACGGCGGCCTGCCTCACTTGCTCGATGAAACGTTTGCCCCGGCGACGTCCGTGCCGGGACATCTACGGTAGTCCCCGGAACAGCAGTACGGCCGTGGTGCCCCTCGGGGCGCCCCGGCCGTATCACTGTGCCGTACGTGGTGAAGCGTGGTGACGCGTGTGGTAACGCGTGGCGAACCGGACCTACGCGGCCCGGCCACCCTCCTCAAGTGCCGCCATCGCGCGCTTGGTCACCTCGGCGACCTTGCCCAGCGCGGAGATGGTGACCACGAGTCCCTGCTCCCGGTAGTGGTCGATGATCGGCTCGGTCTGCGTGTGGTAGACCTCAAGCCGAGTGCGGACCGTCTCCTCGGAGTCGTCGTCCCGCTGGTACAACTCGCCGCCGCACACGTCACACACACCCTGCTTCTTCGGCGGGCTGTACGTGAGGTGGAAGACGTGCGAGCTGTCGTTGCGGCAGGTGCGCCGACCGGCGATCCGCTTGACCACCTCGTCCTCGTCGACCTCCAGATCCAGCACGGCGTCCAGGCGCAACCCCTCGGCCGTGAGCGCTTTGTCGAGCGCCTCGGCCTGGAAGACGTTGCGGGGGAAGCCGTCCAGAAGGAAGCCGTTCTCGGCGTCCGGCTGAGCCATCCGTTCCAGCGCCATCCCGATGGTGACCTCGTCGGGGACCAGGTCCCCGACGCTGATGAAGCTCTTCGCCCGCTTGCCGAGGTCGGTGCCCTGGCTGATGTTGGCGCGGAAGAGGTCACCGGTGGAGATGTGCGGAATGGAGAGGTTCTCGGCGAGGTACGCAGCCTGCGTTCCCTTGCCGGCACCGGGCGGTCCGACGAGGACGATTCGCATCAGCGGAGGAACCCTTCGTAATTACGCTGCTGGAGCTGGCTCTCGATCTGCTTCACGGTCTCCAGACCCACACCCACGATGATCAGGATGCTTGTCCCGCCGAACGGGAAGTTCTGGTTCGCGCCGCCGAAGCCTGCCAACGCCATCGTTGGGACGAGAGCGATCAACCCGAGGTACAGCGAGCCCGGCCAAGTGATCCGGTTGAGTACGTAACTCAGATACTCGGCAGTAGGTCGACCGGCCCGGATACCCGGGATGAAGCCACCATACTTCTTCATGTTGTCCGCGACTTCTTCGGGGTTGAACGTGATGGCCACGTAGAAGAAGGCGAAGAACACGACGAGGACGAAGTACGTCGCGATGTAATACGGATGGTCACCCTTGATGAAGTGGGCTTCGATCCAGGTCTTCCAGCCGGACTGCTGACTGGAGAACTGCGCGACGAGCGCCGGGATATAGAGCAGCGACGACGCGAAGATGACGGGAATCACACCCGCCTGGTTGACCTTCAGCGGGATGTAAGTGGACGTACCGCCATAGGACCTGCGGCCGATCATCCGCTTCGCGTACTGGACGGGGATCCGGCGCTGCGCCTGCTCGACGAAGACGACGAGCCCCACCATCACGAAGCCGATCAGAATGACCGTGCCGAACTCGATCCAGCCCTGAGCGAGCTTGCCGCTCTCCTTGATGGCCCACAGCGCGCCGGGGAAGCCGGCGGCGATGGAGATGAACATCAGGATGGACATGCCGTTGCCGATGCCCTTGTCGGTGATCATCTCACCGAGCCACATGACGGCGGCCGTACCGGCGGTCATCGTGATGACCATCGTGACGGTGATGAAGATCGACTGGTCCGGAACGATCTCCGAGGCGACCGGGCAGCCGCTGAAGAGGGTGCCGCTGCGGGCGGTTGCCACCAGACCGGTGCCCTGGAGCACCGCGAGGGCGACTGTCAGGTATCGGGTGTACTGAGTGATCTTGGCCTGGCCGGACTGCCCTTCCTTCTTGAGGGCTTCGAGTCGGGGGATGACCACGGTCAGCAGCTGCAGGATGATGCTTGCCGTGATGTACGGCATGATGCCGAGCGCGAAGATCGTAATCTGCAGCAGCGCTCCGCCGCTGAACATGTTCACCAGCCCGAACAGGCTGTTATTGCCCTTCTGCGCTGCGTCGACGCACGTCTGGACATTCTCGTAACTGACGCCCGGTACAGGGATATGTGCCCCGAACCGGTACAGCACGATGATGAACAGCGTGAAGAGCAGCTTCTTGCGCAGGTCGGGCGTCTTGAACGCCCGGGCGAACGCGGTGAGCACGGTGCCTCCTGCGACCCCCGCGCTCGCGCGTCAAGGGTGACGGTCTTGAGGATCGACGGATACATATCAGGCAAAAAGCCACGCGACCACCCCTGCGGAGAGTCCGCGTGGCTCAGGGTCCGGGGGCGGACCCCCGGGTTCATACAGCAACAGTGCACGCCACCTTACCGGCGTACCTGCTTCCCTAGGAACGACCAACCGGGGATGCCCCTTATGAGAGGCATCCCCGGTTGGATGTTCAGTCCATCAACTCGTCCGAGTCGTCTCAGACGAGCTCAGTGACGGAGCCGCCGGCGGCGGCAATCTTCTCCTTGGCGGAGCCGGAAGCGGCGTCAACCGAAACCGTCAGCGCTACGGAGATCTCGCCCTGGCCCAGGACCTTGACGAGGCTGTTCTTGCGGACCGCACCCTTGTCGACCAGATCGGCCACCGTGACGTCGCCACCCTGCGGGTAGAGCTCGGCCAGCTTGTCCAGGTTCACGACCTGGTACTCGGTACGGAACGGGTTCTTGAAGCCCTTCAGCTTCGGCAGCCGCATGTGGAGGGGCATCTGCCCGCCCTCGAAGCGTGCCGGAACCTGGTAACGGGCCTTCGTACCCTTGGTGCCACGACCGGCCGTCTTACCCTTGGACGCCTCGCCACGGCCCACACGGGTCTTGGCGGTCTTGGCTCCGGGGGCGGGACGGAGGTTGTGGACCTTCAGCGGCTTCTGCTCCGCCATGTCAGTCGACCTCCTCAACCGTCACGAGGTGCCGCACGGTGTTGGCCATGCCGCGGAACTCGGGACGATCCTCCTTGACAACCGTGTCGTTGAGCCGCTTGAGGCCCAGCGAACGAAGGGTGTCGCGGTGGTTCTGCTTGCTGCCGATGTACGACTTCGTCTGCGTGATCTTGAGACGGGCCATTACGCACCCGCTCCCGCACGCGCACGCAGCAGAGCCGCGGGAGCGACGTCCTCAAGGGGCAGACCGCGGCGGGCCGCGATCTCCTCGGGACGCTGCAGACCCTGAAGGGCCGCCACGGTCGCGTGCACGATGTTGATCGGGTTCGACGAACCGAGCGACTTCGACAGGATGTCGTGGACGCCGGCGCACTCAAGTACCGCACGCACCGGGCCACCGGCGATGACGCCGGTACCGGGGGACGCGGGCTTGAGCAGGACGACGCCCGCCGCCTTCTCACCCTGGATCGGGTGCGGGATGGTGCCCTGGATACGGGGGACCTTGAAGAAGTGCTTCTTGGCCTCCTCAACACCCTTGGCGATGGCGGCCGGCACCTCCTTGGCCTTGCCGTAACCGACACCTACGGTGCCGTCACCGTCGCCCACCACGACCAGCGCGGTGAAGCTGAAGCGACGACCACCCTTGACGACCTTGGCAACGCGGTTGATCGCGACGACACGCTCGACGTACGCGGTCTTCTCGGCGGCACCGCCACCGTCACGGCCCTTCCGGTCCCGCCGCTCGCCGCCACCGGCACCGCTTCCGCGGCGCTGGGGTCCAGCCATTGGATTTACCTCTCTCTGTTACGTCCGCTAGCTCCGGAACCGGGGCTTAGAACTTCAGCCCGGCTTCACGGGCGGCGTCAGCCAGAGCGGCAATCCGCCCGGCGTACTGGTTGCCACCACGGTCGAACACGACAGCCTCGACGCCGGCGGCCTTGGCGCGCTCGGCGACCAGGGCACCGACCTGCTGTGCCTGGGCGCTCTTGTCGCCGTCGCCACTGCGGATCGACGTGTCCAGGCTCGACGCCGAAGCGAGCGTGTGGCCCGCGATGTCGTCGATGACCTGAGCCACCATGTGGCGGTTGGAACGCGTCACAACGAGGCGGGGGCGCGCTACCGTGCCCGAGACCTTCTTGCGTACGCGGATGTGCCGGCGCTTGATGGCAGCGGCCTTGTAGGCCTTGCCCTTCGCGATCTTTACACCGTATGCCATGGCTACTTACCCGACTTTCCGACCTTGCGGCGGATGACCTCGCCCGCGTACTTGACGCCCTTGGCCTTGTACGGGTCGGGCTTCCGCAGCTTGCGGATGTTCGCCGCGACCTCGCCGACCTTCTGCTTGTCGATCCCCTCGACGCTGAGCTTGGTCGGGGACTCGACCTTGAAGGTGATGCCTTCAGGGGCCTCGACGACGACGGGGTGGCTGTAGCCCAGGGCGAACTCCAGGTTGGAGCCCTTCGCCTGGACGCGGTAGCCGACTCCGCTGATTTCGAGCGCCTTGCTGTATCCCTGGGTCACACCGGTGATCATGTTCGCCACCAGCGTGCGGGACAGGCCGTGCAGGGCCTTGTTCAGACGCTCGTCGTTCGGGCGCAGCACCGAGAGGGTGCCGTCGTCGCCCTTGGTGACCTCGATCGGCGCTGCGACGGTGTGCGAGAGGGTCCCCTTGGGGCCCTTCACCGCGACCGTACGGCCATCGATGGTGACGTCCACACCGGTGGGAACCTGGATGGGGAGCTTGCCGATTCGCGACATGAGCTTTTCCTCCGTTCCCGACTACCAGACGTAGGCGAGGACTTCCCCACCTACGCCCTTCTTGCCTGCCTGCTGGCCGGTCAGGAGACCGTGGGACGTGGAGATGATCGCCACGCCCAGGCCGCCGAGCACCTTGGGCAGGTTGGTGGACTTGGCGTACACACGCAGACCCGGCTTCGAGATGCGCTTGATGCCCGCGATCGAACGCTCGCGGTTGGGGCCGAACTTCAGCTCAAGAGTCAGCTTCTTGCCGACCTCGGCGTCCTCGACCTTCCAGCCGGTGATGAAGCCCTCCTGCTGGAGGATTTCCGCGATGTGCGACTTGATCTTGCTGTGCGGCATCACGACGTCGTCGTGGTATGCCGAGTTCGCGTTACGCAGACGGGTCAGCATGTCTGCGATGGGATCAGTCATGGTCATGAATTGGCCTTCGGCCTCTCTCGCCGGGGTTTCCTGTATGCGCCATCCCTCTCCCCACTCAGTGGCGGGACGGGTGCGGTGCGGGGACCTACGGCGTAGTAAGTATTGCTAAGCGGGCTGTGGCCCGCGTGCGTTACGGGCGGCGGACGCCCAACCCCCCAAGCCTACGGCATGTGGAGCGGGGCTTCCGCCGACCAGATACTTACCGAGAGCCCTGGTTGGTTCCGTACTTCAACTCGACGCTGAGGTAGCGGAATTACCAGGAGCTCTTGGTGACGCCCGGCAGCTCGCCGCGGTGTGCCATCTCACGAAGGCAGACACGGCAGAGGCCGAACTTGCGGTAGACGGAGTGGGGACGCCCACAGCGCTGGCAGCGGGTGTAGCCACGCACGCCGAACTTCGGCTTGCGGGCGGCCTTCTGGATCAGAGCCTTCTTCGCCACGGTCAGTTCTCCTTGAACGGGAAGCCGAGGTGACGAAGGAGGGCACGACCCTCGTCGTCATTGGTCGCCGTGGTGACCACGGTGATGTCCATGCCCCGGACCCGGTCGATCTTGTCCTGGTCGATCTCGTGGAACATGACCTGCTCCGTGAGACCGAAGGTGTAGTTGCCACGGCCGTCGAACTGCTTGGGCGACAGGCCGCGGAAGTCACGGATACGCGGCAGCGCGAGCGACAGCGTACGGTCCAGGAACTCCCACATGCGGTCACCGCGGAGGGTGACGTGGCAGCCGATCGGCTGCCCCTCGCGCAGCTTGAACTGCGCGATCGACTTGCGGGCCTTGGTGACGGCCGGCTTCTGGCCGGTGATCGTGGTGAGGTCCTTGATGGCACCCTCGATCAGCTTGGAGTCGCGGGCGGCGTCGCCCACACCCATGTTGACCACGATCTTGACGAGACCGGGGACCTGCATGACGTTCTCCAGGGAGAACTCCTCACGCAGCTTGCCGGCGATCTCCTCGCGGTAGCGCAGCTTCAGACGCGGTGCGGTTGTGGTCGTCATCAGATGTCCTCACCGGTCCGCTTGGCAACGCGGATCTTGTTGCCCTCGTCGTCAAAGCGGTAGCCGACGCGGGTAACGACCTTCTTGCCGTCCTTCTCCACGACCAGCTGAACATTGCTGATGTGAACGGGGGCTTCGGTCGTTACGATGCCGCCGGTCTGCGAACCACGCGCGGTCTGGCCGGCCTTGGTGTGCTTCTTGACCCGGTTGACACCCTCGACGAGGACACGGTCCTGCGTGGGGTAGGCCACGATGACCTTGCCCTGCTTGCCCTTGTCCTTACCGGTGATGACCTGAACCAGGTCGCCCTTCTTGATCTTCATGCTTACAGCACCTCCGGCGCGAGCGAGATGATCTTCATGAACTTCTTCTCGCGCAGCTCACGGCCGACCGGGCCGAAGATACGGGTGCCACGAGGGTCGCCGTCGTTCTTCAGAATGACGGCGGCGTTCTCGTCGAAGCGGATGTACGAGCCGTCCTGGCGGCGGCGTTCCTTCACGGTGCGAACGATGACCGCCTTGATGACGTCACCCTTCTTCACGTTGCCACCGGGGATCGCGTCCTTGACGGTGGCGACGATGACGTCACCGATGCCCGCGTAGCGGCGACCCGAGCCACCGAGAACACGGATGCAAAGGATCTCCTTGGCACCAGTGTTGTCGGCGACACGCAGTCGCGACTCCTGCTGGATCACGTCTATCTCCTGATCGTCTGCCGGTTCCCGGCGGGGTCCGTCCTTCTCAGGGCCGAACCCCACCGAGCCTGGCGGAACTACTCCTAGGGAATGCCCTGGGAGGGATTACTTCGGCCTGGACTACTTGGCCTTCTCAAGGATCTCGACGATGCGCCAGCGCTTCGTCGCGGACAGCGGCCGGGTCTCCATGAGGAGGACACGGTCGCCGATCCCGGCGGCGTTCTGCTCGTCGTGCGCCTTGAGCTTGTTCGTACGGCGGATGACCTTGCCGTACAGCGCGTGCTTCACGCGGTCCTCGACAGCGACGACGACGGTCTTGTCCATCTTGTCGCTGACGACCAGACCCTCGCGGGTCTTGCGGAATCCGCGGTCGCTCTTCTCGGTCGTGTCAGTCACGTTGCTCTCAGTCATCAGGCGCTCTCCACCGTCTCGATGCCCAGCTCGCGCTCACGCATCAGGGTGTAGATCCGCGCGATGTCCTTCCGGACCAGCTTCAGCCGGCCGTGGTTCTCAAGCTGACCGGTCGCCGCCTGGAAGCGGAGATTGAACAGCTCTTCCTTGGCCTCGCGAAGCTTGGCGACAAGCTCCTCGCCACCCAGTTCACGCAGCTCGGACGCCTTGGTAACGGCCGCCATCACGACTCACCTGCCTCGCGCCGAACGATGCGGCACTTCATCGGAAGCTTGTGGGCGGCGCGGGTCAGCGCCTCCTTGGCAACCTTCTCGTTCGGGTAGGACAGCTCGAACATCACCCGACCGGGCTTGACGTTCGCGATCCACCACTCGGGAGAACCCTTACCGGAACCCATGCGGGTCTCGGCGGGCTTCTTCGTCAGGGGACGGTCCGGGTAGATGTTGATCCAGACCTTGCCGCCACGCTTGATGTGACGGGTCATCGCGATACGAGCGGCCTCGATCTGACGGTTCGTCACATATGCCGGGGTCAGCGCCTGGATGCCGTACTCGCCGAACGCAACCTGCGTGCCACCCTTGGACATTCCGCTGCGCTTCGGGTGGTGCTGCTTGCGGTGCTTGACCCTACGGGGGATCAGCATTTCGGTCAGGCCTCCGTTCCGCCGGTAGAAGTGGGCGCGGCCTCCGCGGCCGGAGCAGCCGTCACAGCAGCCTTTGAAGCCTCGGGGGCCTCACTGGCGCCGGGAGCCTGCTGCGGCTTGCGGCCACCACGACCGCCGCCACGCTCGCCACCGCGGCCACCGCGGCCGGCGGGACGCTCGTTGCCGCCACCACGGGCCGGACGGTTGCCCGCACGCGCCGCGGCGTTCTCGGCGCGCACCTCGGCGATGTTCTTGACGTCGCCCTTGTAGATCCAGACCTTCACGCCGATACGGCCGAAGGTCGTCTTGGCCTCGAAGAAGCCGTAGTCCACGTTCGCCCGGAGCGTGTGCAGGGGCACGCGGCCCTCGCGGTAGAACTCCGAGCGCGACATCTCGGCGCCGCCGAGGCGGCCACCGCACTGGATCTTGATGCCCTTGGCGCCGGCCTTCATCGTCGACTGCATGCTCTTACGCATGGCGCGACGGAAGGAGACACGCGAGGACAGCTGCTCGGCGACGGCCTGGGCCACCAGCTGAGCGTCCACCTCGGGGTTCTTGACCTCAAGGATGTTCAGCTGAACCTGCTTGCCGGTCAGCTTCTCCAGCTCGCCGCGGATACGGTCGGCCTCGGCGCCGCGGCGGCCGATGACGATGCCCGGACGTGCGGTGTGGATGTCCACGCGAACGCGGTCACGGGTGCGCTCGATCTCCACCTTGGAGATACCGGCACGCTCCATCCCCTTCGTCATCATGCGACGAATGGAGACGTCTTCCTTGACGTAGTCCGCGTACAGCTTGTCGGCGTACCAGCGGGACTTGAAGTCCGTGGTGATGCCGAGCCGGAACCCATGCGGGTTAACCTTCTGGCCCATTACCGGGTTCCTTCCTTGCTGCTGAGGACCACGGTGATGTGGCTGGTCCGCTTACGGATCCGGTAGGCACGCCCCTGGGCGCGCGGCCGGAACCGCTTGAGGGTCGGACCCTCGTCCACGTACGCCTCGCTGATGACCAGCGAAGTGGCGTCCGGGTGGTCGTAGTTGTGCGCGGCGTTGGCAATGGCGCTGTCAAGCACCTTGCCGACCGGCACGCTCGCGGCCTGCGGGGCGAAACGCAGGACCGCCTGAGCCTCCGTGGCATCCATGCCACGGATGAGGTCCACCACGCGGCGGGCCTTCATGGGCGTGACGCGGATGTACCGCGCCTGGGCCCTGGCTTCCATGGTTGTCCCTTCGGTGTGAGTCATAGTCGTTTCCACCCCGCCTTAGCGGCGCTTCGACTTCCGGTCGTCCTTGACGTGGCCGCGGAAGGTGCGAGTCGGCGAGAACTCGCCGAGCTTGTGGCCGACCATCGACTCGGTGACGAACACCGGGACATGGATCTTGCCGTTGTGCACCGCGATGGTGTGGCCCAGCATTGCCGGGATGATCATCGAGCGACGGGACCAGGTCTTGATGACGGTTTTGGTGCCAGCTTCGTTCTGGACATCCACCTTCTTGATGAGGTGGCCGTCGACGAAGGGCCCCTTCTTGAGACTGCGCGGCATCTAAACCCGCTCCTAGCGCTTCTTGTTCGTCTTGCGGCGGCGGACGATGTACTTGTTGCTCGCCTTCTTCGGCGAACGCGTACGACCTTCCTTCTGACCCCACGGGCTGACCGGGTGGCGACCACCTGAAGTCTTGCCCTCACCACCACCGTGCGGGTGGTCAACGGGGTTCATGGCGACACCGCGGACGGTCGGGCGGACGCCCTTCCAGCGCATACGGCCGGCCTTGCCCCAGTTGATGTTCGACTGCTCGGCGTTGCCGACCTCACCGATGGTGGCGCGGCAGCGGACGTCGACCAGCCGGATCTCTCCGGACGGCATACGAAGGTGGGCCATGGAGCCCTCCTTCGCCAGCAGCTGGACCGAAGTGCCCGCGGAACGGGCGAACTTCGCGCCGCCGCCGGGACGCAGCTCGATGGCGTGGATGGTCGTACCGACCGGGATGTTGCGCAGCGCCAGGTTGTTGCCGGGCTTGATGTCGGCGGACGGGCCGTTCTCGACACGGCTGCCCTGCGTCAGGCCACGCGGCGCGAGAATGTAGCGCTTCTCGCCGTCCGCGTAGTGCAGGAGCGCGATGCGCGCGGTGCGGTTCGGGTCGTACTCGATGTGCGCGACCTTGGCCGGCACGCCGTCCTTGTCGTGACGACGGAAGTCAATCAAGCGAAATGCGCGCTTGTGGCCGCCGCCCTGGTGTCGAACGGTCACACGACCGGCGTTGTTACGGCCGCCCTTGCTGTGCAGGGGGCGGACCAGCGACTTCTCCGGCGTGGACCGCGTGATCTCGACGAAGTCGGCGACGCTGGAGCCACGACGGCCCGGGGTCGTCGGCTTGTACTTGCGGATACCCATTTCTCAGTCCTCGGAATATTCCGGACTTCGATTCGATCCGACTCCCGCTAGGAAGTCGGGCCGCCGAAGATGTCGATACGGTCGCCCTCGGCGAGGGTCACGATGGCGCGCTTGGTGTCCGAGCGCTTGCCGAAACCGGTGCGGGTGCGCTTGCGCTTGCCCTGCCGGTTGATCGTGTTGACCCCGGTGACCTTGACCGAGAAGACCGCCTCGACGGCCTGCTTGATCTGGGTCTTGTTGGAGCCGGGCGCGACGATGAACGTGTACTTGTTCTCGTCGAGCAGCGCGTAGCTCTTCTCGGACACCACGGGCTTGACGAGAACGTCACGCGGGTCCGTGAAGGTCTTGCTGGTGATCTCCGCCATCAGGCTTCGCTCCCCTCGGTGTCGGCAGTCTGTCGCGCAGCCCCGCCGGACACGAAGGACTCGAAGGCGGCCTTGGTGAAGACCACGTCGTCGGAGACAAGCACGTCGTACGTGTTGAGCTGTCCCGGGTCCAGCAGGTGGACCTCGGGGAGGTTGCGCGCGGACAGCCACGCGGCCTCGTCGCTCCGCTCGACGACCAGGAGCACGTGCTTGCGCTCACTGACCTTGCCGAGCAGGGTCTTGGCGGCCTTGGTGGACGCCGCGCCCTCGACCACGTCGGAGACGACGTGGATACGAGCGTTGCGGGCCCGGTCCGAGAGGGCCCCGCGCAGGGCGGCGACCTTCATCTTCTTCGGGGTCCGCTGCGAGTAGTCACGCGGGGTGGGGCCGTGTACGACGCCACCGCCGGCGAACTGCGGCGCACGGGTCGAACCCTGACGGGCGCGGCCGGTGCCCTTCTGGCGGTAAGGCTTCTTGCCACCACCACGGACCTCGCCACGGCGCTTGACCTTGTGCGTGCCCTGACGGGCGGCGGCCAGCTGCGCGACGACGACCTGGTGGATCAGCGGGATGCTGACCTTGGCGTCGAAGATCTCGGCCGGAAGCTCAACGCTTCCGGACTTGTCGCCCGAGGGCGACATGATGTCAATGGTGCTGCTCATGTCTTCAGGCCCCCTTCGCCGCGGTGCGGACCAGGACAAGGCCGCCGTTCGGACCGGGGACCGCGCCCTTGATGAGGAGCAGGCCCTTCTCCGCGTCAACGGCGTGAACGGTGAGGTTCTGGGTGGTGATCCGCTCGTTGCCCATCCGGCCGGCCATCCGCATGCCCTTGAACACACGGCCCGGGGTGGCACAGCCACCGATGGAACCGGGGGAGCGGTGCTTGCGCTGGGTACCGTGACCGGCGCCGAGTCCCTTGAAGTTGTGACGCTTCATGACACCGGCGAAGCCCTTGCCCTTGCTCTTGCCCGTGACGTCAACCTTGACGCCGGACTCGAACACAGCGGCGGTGACCTCCTGGCCGAGCGTGTACTCGGACGCGTCGGAGGTGCGGAGCTCCACCAGGTGGCGGCGGGGGGTCACGTCGGCCTTGGCGAAGTGGCCCTTGAGGGGCTTGTTCACCTTGCGCGGGTCGATCTCGCCGAAGGC
Source organism: Streptomyces sp. NBC_01508 (assembly GCF_045040315.1). NCBI lineage: Bacteria > Bacillati > Actinomycetota > Actinomycetes > Kitasatosporales > Streptomycetaceae > Streptomyces > Streptomyces sp. NBC_01508. The sequence goes on from NZ_CP109419.1 coordinate 3,279,700, forward strand.
GATCTGGACCGACTCGTAGCCGTCGGAGTCATTCGTACGGACCTGGGTTACAACGCAGGGTCCGGCCTTGACCACGGTCACCGGGACGACACGGTTGTTCTCGTCCCAGACCTGGGTCATGCCGAGCTTCTCGCCCAGGACACCCTTGATCTGCTTTGCCATCTCTTCCGCGCCTCTCAGAGCTTGATCTCGATGTCAACGCCGGCCGGAAGGTCCAGGCGCATCAACGAGTCAACGGTCTTGGGCGTCGGGTCGAGAATGTCGATCAGGCGCTTGTGCGTGCGCATCTCGAAGTGCTCGCGCGAGTCCTTGTACTTGTGGGGACTCTTGATGACGCAGTACACGTTCTTCTCAGTGGGCAGCGGCACCGGGCCCGCGACCGACGCACCAGTGCGAGTCACCGTCTCGACGATCTTCTTCGCCGAAGAGTCGATGACCTCGTGGTCGTAGGCCTTGAGCCGGATGCGGATCTTCTGTCCCGCCATGGCTACTCAGTAGTCCTGTCTCTCGAAACGCTCTGGACCCGGTCGGGCTGTGCACTGCGCTCGCCTTGCCGCGCACCGCTTCTCTCCGACCCACGCGGTCGGGCGTGTCGCATTCCCTTCACCTAGAAATCCCGAAGGATTTCCCTGCCAAGGGGTGCGGGCCTGATAACCGCGAGCCGGGGGAGAAACCCCACCGGGTGCCTGGTCGGTACCGCGCTGACACTTCCCGGAAGATTCCCGTACGTCCGCCTCAGCGCTGCCGTGAGAGGCAGATGGGGCGACGAGTACTGTGGGACTCGCTTCCGGTCCCCCCGGCGGGAGGCGCGCAGCATCGGCACTCAACCGAGCAACCTGTGCAGTGTGCCATATGGCCCGGAGCCCTGGCCAATCGCGGCCCGAGAGCGTACCCCACGGGGTGACGGGCCAACCGCTGGGCTGACGCGGGCGCGCTGGGGAATGTGACCGGGGCCACTCTCGCCCTCCCGTACGGGAGGACACGGGAGGACACTGGTAGGTGGAGGTGCGTCATGCGCAAGGTAATCGACTGCCGCGACTTCCCGAGCGAGACGAACTGCACCCTCGCGATCACGGGCGAGGAGGACGAGGTGGTCCGCGCCGCGAGCGAACACGCGGCATCGGTCCACGGCCACGAGAACACGGCGGAACTACGGGCCCAGATCCGGTCGACACTGAAGGACGAGATGCCGCAGCACGCGTGACGTGACGCTCCGCGAAGTGCGGTCCGTGCCACCCCGGCAGCGACTCGCACTGACCGCTCCCGATTCCCTCGGTGCCCCGCTGGCCGGCCAGGGGCGCCGAGGCCCGCGCGGGTGAGATTCGGGCGAACCGGCCCGCCACCGCCCGGCGCCCGCCACGATGAGGCGGGTGACAACCACGGACCTCTGGCACCACTACGGCCGCACCCGCATCGAGCGTGATCGCGCCGTCCCCGAGACCTTCCACTGGATCTGGAGCCAGGACGGCGGGCCCGGCTCGGAAGCCCTCGGAGATCTCACCGGCCGATGTGTCGCCGACCTCGGCGCCGGGTCTGCCCGGCAGGCCGCCCACCTGGCGGTCGTTCACCAGCCCGGCAAGGTTGTCGCGATCGACGCCTCGGCCGCGCAGCACGCCATGGCCAGCGAACTGTACGCGCACCTCGCGCCACACCTACACCTGGTGCACGCCGATGTGGTGGCGCACCTGCGCGCGGCGCCGGACGCCTACGACGTGCTGTACAGCGTCTTCGGAGCCATCGACTTCACCGAGCCGCGCAAGCTGTTCCAAGCGATGTCCGCCGCTCTGCGACCCGGTGGGCGACTGGTGTTCTCCACCCTCGCCCACTACCTCAACGGCGACCCGGCCGAGACCGATGTCGTGGCTGCCGACATTCCGGCGAAGACGCCCGAGGGCGAAGCAGCTGTCATACGCCGCTGGGTGCTCCAGGAACACGTGTGGACGAAGATCCTGGACGAGGCCGGGTTCACCGAGATCACCATCGACCGGCTACCGGCCGCCAGGAACGGTCCGCGCATCGCTGACACGCTGCTCGTGACGGCGTTCCGGCGGATGAACTGAAGTTCAGCGCTCCGAGGCGTACGCGACGAAGCTCGCCCACGCGGTGAGTGAGAGGCCAAGGCGGGGGCCTTGGGGGGTCTTGGAGTCACGGACGTGGACTGTGCGGGGCGCTGTTGCGACCTCGACGCAGTCGTTGCCGTTGCTCGTGTCGCTGTAACTGCTCTTGAACCAGACAGGTTCGCCGGATTCTCCGGTAGAGGACTTGCGGATCATGTCTCTCCCAGCACTCGCTCGATGAGGGCCATCGACTCCCCCGGTGTGAGAGCCCCAGCCCGGATGATGCCATAACGCAGTTCCAGGATCCGGAGCCGCCTCGGGTCGGAAACCGGTCGGCCACCGTACTCGTCGTCGGTGCGGCCGACGGCAGAACCGTCGCCGAACTTGAGCACCTGAATCCGCCCGCCCGTTCCTGGATGCTCCCAGGCGTTCGTCGGCATCACTTGGATCTCGACGTTCCGCATCTCCCCAACCTCCAGCAGGCGTTCGAGCTGTTGGCGCTGCACCAGTGTCCCTCCGGTCGGACGCCGCAGGGTTACCTCTTCCAAGACAAAGCTGAGTTCGGGCGCGGGCAACCGGCCAAAGATGGACTGCCGAGCCATTCGACCATCCACCATCCGGTCAAGTTCATCCGCGAAGTACGTAGGACGCCGCGTCCCCAACAGCGCACGCGCGTGCGCCTCCGTCTGCAACAGACCGTGCAGTGCGTGACTGCCGTACGACAGCAACTCGACCGCCCGCGCCTCCAACCTCGCCAGGTCCCGAATCTTCTTCGGATACCGGACCTCCCCCACGTCCTCCTTCATCGCGGAGATCAGCCCACCCGCCCGCAGCACGCTGTCCGCCTTGTCCAGATACTCCTGCCGGGGAATCCGCTTGCCCGCCTCGACCTTGTAGACCAGGTCCTCGCCGTAGCCGATCGCCTGGCCGAACTCCGCCGCCCGCAGGCCGGCCGCCTCGCGGCGGAGCCGTAGCTGCCTGCCCACCGCCGCGACGACCGCCGCGCCCGACTCGTCGTCGGGGTCGACCTCCCAACCCGGCTCGTCCGTCTCGTTCTTGGGCTCCTCGCTCACCGCACACCCGCCTGCTTGGTACCGCTGCCCCCTTCGGACAGGCTGGACAGCACTGGACGAGCTCCGGACAGTCACCCTACGTACCGGAGTCATCGCTGTTCAGCGTACGCACGGACCGCCACGCTGAGTGACATGAATCAGAAATCCACTCAACTCGGCCTCTCGGACCGCCACTTCGGCGTACTCCTGTCCCCCACGCCACGCGGCGCCCGTCTCGCCCGCCGGCTCACCACCGCACATCTGCTCGCCTGGGATCTGCTGCCCCAAACGATCGAGACGGCGGAACACATCACCGCCGAGCTGGCGACCAACGCGGCCACGCACGGCCGGCTGTCCGGGCGGGACTTCCTGCTGGAGCTGCGCAGGACGGACGACGGGCGCGTACTCCGTATCGAGGTGACCGACACCCGTGGCGACCACCTCCCCGGCCTCCACCCCCAACTACCGTCCCCGGACGACGAGTCGGGGCGGGGGTTGCTGCTGGTCGAGGTGCTGGCGGACCGGTGGGGGGTGACATCGGGGCCGGTGCCGCGCAAGACGGTGTGGGCGGAGCTGGACCTCGTACGGGCGACCTCACCCTTGCGGGTGAATATGCCCAACTGAGCTACACCCAGGGAGGATTGTCTGTTTATGCTCAGCGGAATAGAAGTCCTGGCATGTGCCAGAGGCAAACTCCACTCACTCACCCCACAGGAACCTGCATGGTCAGCGCGCCCCATGAGACGATGCATCGCATCTTTCAGGAGCATCCCGATCTCCTCTCCGGTGTCTCCGAAGTGCTTGGGGTCGACTTCGGCCTACTCGCCGGGGTCACCGTCATGCCCACGGACCTCACCGAGGCCCGGCCCGTCGAGCGGCGTGTGGACACGCTGTTACGGGTCGAGACCGAGGACAGCGCGTCCTATCTCCTCGCAATCGAGGCTCAAGGAAAGAAGGACCCGGCCAAGCCCGCAAGCTGGGCGTACTATTTGTCGTATCTGCACACGAAGTACCGGTTGCCGCCCGTACTGCTGGTCGTCTGCCAGGACCGCGCCACGGCTGAATGGGCCGCGCGTCCCGTCGACATCGGCCTCCCGCAGTGGGCAGCGCTGACCCTGCGCCCGCTGGTGGTTGGTCCGCACAACATGCCGGTGATCACCGACGCGGCCGAGGTCCGAAAGGACCTGGCGCTCGCCATGCTGGCACTCATTACGCACGGTGCCGATCGGGACCACGGTGCCATACTCAAAGCGATGACGACCGCGCTGCGGGAGACCCCGGACAACGTCAAGAACCCGATTGCCGAACTCATCTCACAGGGCCTGGGAAACCTGCCCGCCGCAGCACTCTGGAGGAAACTGGTGGCCGTGGACCTTTCTTTCTACAAGTCGCCGCTCTCGGAGGAAATCCGGGACGAGGGCCGAGTCGAAAGCCGGGCGGAAGACATCCTCTTCATCCTGGAACAGCGCGGCATCGACGTCCCCGAAGACGTCCGAGAGCGCATTACCGGCTGCGACGACACCGAGACCCTGCTCGGCTGGCTCGGCCGCGCCATCACTACGCCGTCCGCCGAAGATCTCTTCTCGGATGCGTAGCCCACTGAGCAGGACACAGCACCCGCACGGCGGCACCTGATGGCCCGCGACCTTTCTTTCTACAAGTCGCTGCTCTCGGAGGAAAACTGGGCGGAGGCATGGGCGGAGGGGCGGGCGGAGGGGCGGGCGGAGGGGCGGGCGGAGGGGCGGGTCCAAGCACGGACCGAAGACATCCTCTTCATCCTGGAACTGCGCGGCATCGACGTCCCCGAAGAAGCCCGAGAGCGCATCACCAGCTGCGACGACCTCGCACTTCTGAAGCAGTGGCTCGGCCGCGCCATCATCGCCGGCGCCGCGGAGGAGATCTTCGCGACGCAGTAGCCCCCACCCCCGCGGACACGCCCCGGCAGGGTCGGCCGCACCCCGCGGTCGGCCCTGTCTCGCGGGCGCGGACTGTCAGTGCCATGCACCACCATGGGTCCTTGGAACAGCGCGCTCGCGCCCGAGGAGGAGACCGCGGTGGATGCGATCAAGGCCCTTGCCGACCCCGACCGACGGGAGGCGGCGCGGGAGAGTCTGGCCGCGAGGGGCCTCGCGGCCGTGCGGCCCCTGCTCGATGAGTTGTTGGACGAGACGTCACCCGTCCGGCATTGGGACATCGAGTTCGTGCTGACCGAGCGGATCGGGTCGGTCGCCTTCGACGAGGTGCTGGCGGCGCTGGCCGCCGCGACGGATGACGAGTCGCGCGGTCGCGTCAGCCGGGTGTTCACCCGGTTCGGCGCGGTCGACCGGTATATAGGGGCGCTGTCCCATCCGTCCGCGAGGGTACGCGGCTCCGCCGCTTTCGGAATCCAGTCCGCGTGCTCGGTGGCCTTCGGCCGGGAGCCGAATCCCGGCGTGGACTACGGCCTCGTGATCGACGCGTTGATCCCGTTGCTCGCGGACCCCGACCCGGAGGTGGCTCAGCGGGCCGAGTGGGTGCTGACCATGCTGGGGCCGGGCGTCGAGGAGCCCCTGCGCCGGGTGCGTGATCATGGGCCGGGCCGGCTTCGGGCGCGCGCCCTGACCGCCCTCGCCGCGACCGGCGGCGAGGAGGCGCTGTCGCCGGCGGACCGCGCCGCCGTGGAACGGCTGATCCGGATCAAGGTGCGTGACGAGCGGGCCCGGCCCCTGGACACCTGCTTCACGTCCTGGATAGCCGTCCCCACCGGCGACCAGCAAGGCATCGTGGAGCTGCTCGGCCTCTTCGAGGCGAGGCCCGCGACGTTCGAGCTGGGACTGAGCGTCGGAGCGCACGACAGCCACGACTACGCCGAACACGGCAGGGTCTACGTCACCCCGGAGGTGGACGGATGGACCCTGGTGCTCGGCCCCTGGTGCAACCCCGTCGATCCGCAACGGGCGGAGGACGTGCTGCATGCCGTCACCGAGTTGAGCCGCCGATACGGCCGGGCCCAGGCGTACTACTTCGGTGAGCAGGGCGGCGGTTCGGGCTGGCTCGTCGCCGAGGACGGGAACGCCGTACGCCGCTTCGGCTCTTGCTGGGAGGACGACGGCGCGGGGTTCACCCTGGGCGAGCCCCTGCCCGAGGAGCGCGCCGCCTGCGTGGAGGAGGGCATCACCCCGGTGGGGGACGTTGGGGCCGACGACGAGGAGTGGACGGACCTCGCCGCGTACCTCGCACCGCAGCTCGCGGAGCAACTGGGCCTGAGTCCCATGGCCTTGGGCCCGCACACCACGGTGCGCGGGGTCGGTGCGGTGGCTTTCACGCCGTACGCACGCGAACACGGAAGGCCGGGCACGGGCGCGTACGCCATCTAGGGCGTGTTGCGAAAGTCCCGCCTGGCCGACGACGCCTGGCACGCGCACTCGCCGCGTTGTCGGACTCATCCAAGTACGCCCAGTACGAGAACGATCCTCCGCCTTGCGATCGCACGCACCAGACGCCGTCGGCCCCGCCCTTCGGGCGGACGGCGCTACTTTCGCAACACGCCCTAAGGCGTGGCTCCCGTGGCGGCCCCTCCGGGTCGACCACGTCATCACCAACTGCCCCTGGCGGCCAGCACCGCCGTGAGCCCTTCTCGCAGATCCTTGACGAAATACTCGGGCACCTCCAGCGACGGGAAGTGTCCGCCGGTTTCGGGCGACCTCCATCGGACGATCTGTCGGTACCGCTCCTGCGCCCAGGCGCGCGGGCACTTCTCGATGTCGCGGGGATACATGCTGATTGCCGACGGGACGTCGACCCGGAGTTCCGGGTCGAGCGAGTTGTGACTTTCGTAGTAGATGCGGGCTGCCGACGCGCCGGTCCGTGTCAGCCAGTACAGGGTGACGTCGTCAAGAATGCTGTCTCTGGAAATCGTCTCGAACGGGCTGTCCTCGGTATCTGTCCACTCGGCGAACTTGTCAAGGATCCAGGCGAGAAGCCCGACCGGTGAGTCGACGAGCGAGTACCCGATGGTCTGCGGTCGGGTCGCCTGCTGTTTCGCGTACGCCGCGCGGTGGAGCCAGAAATCGCGGGTTTCCTCGGTCCATTCGCGCTCGGCCGCCGTCAGCCGGTCCGTTGTCAACCCGGGCGGTGCCTGCGCGAGCGTTGTGTGGATGCCGAGAACGTGCTGCGGGAACCTGCCGCCGAGGATCGTGGTGATCACACCTCCCCAGTCGCCGCCATGGGCTGCGAACTTGCCGTAACCGAGCCTCCCCATCAGCTCCACCCAGGCGGCCGCGATCTTCTCGGTTCCCCACCCGGTGGTGGCCGGCTTGTCGCTGTAGCCAAAACCGGGCAGCGACGGGACCACGACGTGGAACGCCGGCGCGTCCGCGCTTTTCGGGTCTGCCAGTTCGTCCACTACATGGGTGAACTCGGCGACGCTGCCCGGCCAGCCGTGCGTCAAGATCAGCGGGGTGGCGTCCGCGCGGGTGGATTGGCGGTGCAGGAAGTGGATCCCCAGACCATCGATGGTCGTACGGAACTGGCCGATCCGGTTGAGGCGCGCTTCGAACGACCGCCAGTTGTACCCGGTGCGCCAGTAGTGCACGACGTCCGCGAGGTCGGCAAGAGGAACACCCTGTTCCCATCGGCGCGGGCCGGGCGCGGCGCGGTGGACCGTCTCGGCTTCCGGCAGCCGCGCCGCGGCCAGCCGCGCCCGTAGATCGTCGAGGTCGGCGTCAGTCGCGTGGGCTTCAAACGCTTGCACGTCGCCGGCCGGACGGTTCATGAGATGCCCCCGCCGGGGTGGGCGGACGTGGTGACAACGCCGCGATCAATGGCGGCTGCGGCGTCGGTGGCGCACCAGTGTGTGGACATGAGACCTCCTGGTCATCGGGCGAACCTGCTTGCGACAGGTCGGAACCGGCTATGACGGTTCTAACAGACCCCGATGTGGGCGCGCAACCAGCTATGGTGGTTCCATGCCTGCTCAGTTCCCTGATTTCCGTCTCGGTAAGGTGCTGGCGACCAGCTTCACGGCGACCCTGACCGAGCGTTGTGGGGCCGCTGTGGAACGCATTCCCACGCCGAACCGACTCGTCGACTGGCTGGCGGTGAGTGGCCTCGCCGTGGAGTCCTGCACCACCGCCCAGCTCGCACACGCTCGGGAACTGAGGGAATCAATTCACGCCGCCGCGACAGCGGCCGCGCGCCTGGCCCCCCTCCCCGTCTCTGCCGTCCAGGTCATCAATGACCGCAGCACTGAGGGTCGGGCCTCGGCTGTCCTGACGCCCGAGGGCAATCGGCAGTGGCGACTCGGCCCGACTTCGTCCGTGGAGGACGCCCTGGGCGTCATCGCCGCCGACGCGATCAGCATCATCACAGGCGAACGAGACGGAAGATTGGCCTTGTGCTCATCGCCAACCTGCCAAGCGGCCTTCTTCGACACCAGCCGAAGTCGCACCCGCAGATGGTGCGAGATGAATACGTGCGGGAATCGCCAGAAGAAGGCGCGCTTCAACGCCCACAAGCGCGAAAACCCCGGATCGGCAAAGTAGTCGTTGCTCTCGGCGCATCCCGGTGGGCCCCATCTCCTCGGGTCCTCCCCCTGCGGTCGCCCCCCCATAGGGGAGGCAGTCCGCCATGGCCTGCGGTGTTCCTGTGGGCTACAGCGATCAGGTGCCGCGGGACATCTTCGACATCGCGGGATGGGGCATCGCGTACGTCGTCGGCCTCTCCGTACTCGCCGAGGCAGCCGCTCCGTTTCCGCTGCCGCTCGTCAGCGACCGGTGGCAGCCGCCGCGCCCCCGGACCCTCGCCCCACTGGCATGGACCGCTTCGGGTGTCCTGGTCCTGGTGGCGCTGTGGCAACTCGTGGTCGCCTTCACCGTCGAGAGCCAGACGTACCTGTCGAGCGATACGGCTCTGACCGTCCGGTGGCTCGCCTTCGCCCCGCTGTTCGCCATCCCTGCCCTGATGACCGCGGTGACCTGGTCGTATGCGGAACGGCACCGGACAGGGGGACGGGCACGGTCTCACCGGGACCGATGAGTTCCGCCCCTGGGTACGGTCAACATCGGTGAAAGCAAGTACATGGAATGGGAGCAGAACATGGGACAGCTGGCCGTGGTCAACTTCGTATCGCTGGACGGCGTCATACAGTCGGTCCTCTCGGCGGACGAGGACCGCGACGGTGGGTTCGATCAGGGCGGCTGGGTGCTGCCTTATGTCGACGAGGTGGTGGAGCGGTTCATGAGCGAGGCCACGGCCGGCGCGGGAGGCATGCTCCTGGGCCGCAGGACGTACGAGATCTTCGCCGCCACGTGGCCGTATGCCGACATGAACGACCCCGCGGTGGCGGCGATGACCGCGATGCCCAAGTACGTGGCTTCCCGCACGCTCAAGGACCCGGGGTGGGCCAACACCACCGTCCTGGGCGCCGGTCTGGCGCAGGAGGTCAGCCGTATCAAGGCCGCGTCCGAGACCGAGACGGTGGTGCTGGGCAGCGGAGAACTGCTCGGCACGCTGATCGAGCACGACCTCGTCGACGAGTACCGGCTGCTGGTCTTTCCTCTCATCCTGGGAGGCGGGAAGCGGCTCTTCGCCGATGGCGAGGGCCCGCGCAGCCTGACGCTCACCGCCTCGCAGCAGACGCCGTCCGGCGTCCTGATCAACACCTACCGCCGCCGCGCCGAAGGCTGAGGGCGCTCCTTCGGCCGTGCCGCACTGACTGAAGGTGTGCGGTGTGGTCGAAGGCCGGCGGTGTGCTGGTGCGCACGCGCGACGGGCGAGTCGAACCGCGTCAACAGACCCCAGGCGTACTGGATCAGGCCGGCTCAGGGAGCGCCCGCCGCGGTAGCGGCCGATGTCACGTTGGTGCGTGCGATCTCAAGGCGGAGGAGGGAGGCAGGGCGGGAGCCGTGCCTCCCTCCTCCGTCGTCAACGCGGACAGCGTGCGTGCCAGGGACCGCGAGCCCAGCAAGATCCAAACGACAGACCCCAGGCCCGTTGGTGATGCGTGAGGAGCCGGGTCAGCAGGCGGGTCAGGGCCTGCCTGTCGTCGGCCGAAAGCGGTTCCAACAGGTCGTCCTGCTGCACCCGGTCGAGCGCTTCGTCCAGGCGTCGCAGTTGCCGAGGGCCGGCCGTGGCGAGGGTGACCCTGTTGCGCCTTCGGTCGTCCGGGTCCGGTGTCCGCTCGACGCAGCCCTGCTCGGCCAGTTCGTTGATCGCCGCCACGACGCCACTGCGGTCCATGTTGCACCGGCGACCGAGTTCGGCCTGGCTGGCCACCCCGAACTCGTCCAGCGCGGCCAGGATCCGGTAGTGGTACCCGCGCGCACCCACCTCACTGAAGCCGTCGGACGCCAACCGGTGGGCGAAGCCGGGGGCCACCTTCATCGACGCGGCGGCGCGATGGTGTCGAGATACGCGTCCGCCTCCGTGGCTTCCCCCAGGGCGTCCGCGATGCGGTCCGCGTACGGGGACGCCTTGCCGAAAATTCGGGTTCGGGTGGATGGCCGCCGCCTGGCGGTCCAGCGCCGACGCCATGGGGTTTGTCGGGCCGCCTGCCCCGCTCGTCACCGTGCCGCCGGCCGGGACCTTGCCGTCCTGCTCCTTGTCGCCGGGCGGATAGGTGACCGCACCACTCGCGTCCACCGCGCACTTGCCGGCGTGCGCATCTTCAAGGGCCGCCCGTAACTTCCTTCTGGCCGCCGCCATTTCGAACGCGAAGCCGTTCAACGCGGTACTCGCGAGCCCGCATTCGCTCCGCGTGTAGTGGAAGTTCTTCGACAGCTCACGGAGCGCGCGCAGAGCGGCGTCCGCCGCTTCGCCCTTGAGCTGGTCACGGATCCTCGCGCGGATTTGGTTGTCAACCGTGTCCTTGGCCGCGGTGGCCATTGCGCCTGTCGCCCGGTACCCGCCTGCGGCGTCCTCGAAATCGGCCGGCTTGAACGCCTTCAATGTCGCAAGGCCCATGCCCCGGATCACTTCTCCGTCTTCTGGCCATCGACGGCGGCGGTGTCCTGGTACTGAGCCTCGATCCTGTCGGGTTCTCCCCTGCGCCGCCGCGCCCGCACCCGGCCACGTCCAGCCCAGTCTGTCTCGCACCCAACTGCGTCAGGGCCTTGCCGATGGGCTCGTCCGGGCGATTGAGGCCTTCGATCCCCACCGGGTCGTGGAGGACCGCGACTTGGAGGTCCACGACCCGGTGGGCCGCGACGCGGTGGCGTACGACGTAAAGAACTCTCAATGACCTGGAGAGAAAGAACCCTTCCCGACCCCACCAGCCTCCCGTCACCCACACGGGTGAACTCGTTCAACTGGGCTGGATTTCGTACCGGTTGGCGGGCATATGCTCGCGGCGCAAGCTCAACCACATACAGCGGCCCCCGGCCGGGACTGGCATCCCGAGCGAGGGCCTCACCACCCAGGAAGCAGTACCTTCCCGATGGATGTTCAGCACCTTAGCGCGCCCTCGCGCGCCTCGTCCTCAGTTCCCCGGCCCGTCGCCCGATCCGGTGTCGTGCACGCCAACACCCGGCTCACGAAGCGGTACACGATCGTCGGCAACCACCTCGCGCAGCACCGCGAGCCGACCCTCGTCGCGATCGGGCTCGCCGTTCACATCCAGTCGCTGCCCGCCGGGGCCCAGATCGGCATCAAGTGCCTGACGGCCCGCTTCCCGGAGAGCGAGGCGCGTGTCGCCTCCGCGCTGCGGGAGTTGGAGGCGGCGGGCTATCTGGAGCGGACGCGCGAGCGGCTGCCGAGCGGGCGGATCGTCACGCACACCGTGTCGTACAACCAGCCGGGGGCCGACCGCGCGGCCCGCGTCCCGGGAGGCCCGGGGCCGGCCCACTGGAGTCCGGCACCTTGAAAGGAATGGAGGGCAGTCCGCGGGAGATAGGAGACGCCATGCTGGGCGTACGCCGGATCGTGGTCGTCAGTGAACGCGGTCGCCAGGTCTCGGTGTATCTACGCCGTGACGGTCGGGGCAACGCCTTGGGGCTGTCCGATTCCCGGGGTGGCTGCCCGGTCGCCGCCGCTGCCAACGACGCCGCCGCCGCCGTCGTCGCCGCCGCCGCTCAGTGAAGTGTCGGTACGTCGCCGCCCCGCGCCCACGCGACATCCACGTCCCGCAGACCACGGCCCCACGGTTCCACGATCGCCGCGAGCGCGGCGGCGTCCGGCGGGTCGGCGCCCAGGCCGATCGCGTACGTGACGGATTCGCGCGCCTCCCGGGCCTCCCGGTACGCGGCATCCGCCCCGCCGTCCGCCACGAACGGCCGCGGCCAGGCGTGCGCGTCCCGCACCCCGGCCGCTTCGAGCGCGGTGAGCAACGCCCGTACGCGGCCCCGGAACCGGCCCAGGGTGTGCGGGCGGGCACCGGCGCTTACGGTCACCACCGCCCAGGCGGCGTGCCTGCGGTGCAGTGGCGGGGGCGCCGCCGGCGCGGCGCGCGGGGAGCCGTCGGCCTCCAGGATTTCCCAGGCCCGGTACAGCTCCTGGACCAGCAGGTCGCGGTGGCCGGGGCCGACCTGTTCGGTGCAGCTCCGAATTGGCCCGGTGGGGGTCAGGATGGTGACCGGGGCAGTAACTCCGTTACCGGGGAGGGTTGTTGTGAGGCCGACGGGTACGCCCCAGTCCCAGGCGGCCCAGGTCCCGAAGAAGTGCCTGAGCAGGTCGTCCCCCGCCAGGCTCCCGGCTTCGCGCGTCGTGCGCGCCGCCAGCACCGCCCACGCCAGACCGGGCAGCCCGCCGAACGGCGCCGAGTCCAACCCGCGCGCCCCGGCCCACGACTTCACCTCCCCCGCCAGCCCGGCGAAGGCGTCGTGGCGGTCGCCGACCGCGTCCCGTACGGCCGCCGCGTCGCTCACCGCGCTCAGCGCGACGGCCGCCGCCTCGCCCAGTTCGGCACGGCGATCCACCGCCTCGGCCGGTTCCATCTCCCCGGTCGCGACCACCGCCAGATCGACCCCCAACTCGCCTACCGTGAACCGGAGTCCGGGTACGCGTGCGCCGACCACCTCACGTACGGCAGACGCGCCGGCCGGGAGGGCGGCCGTCACCCGCCGCCGTATCTCCTCCATGTCCGGTGCCGCGCCGGGCAGCGCCGCCACCAGATCCAGATCCGCCCCGGCGGACGCGCAGCCCATCCGGCGGGAGCCGGTGACGTGTACGACGCCCTCGGCCAGCGTCCGCGCGAGCAGCCGCGCGGTGTCGTCGGCGTGGGCGTCCAAGGCGCCCCTGGCGGCTTCGGCGGGCGGCGCGTCCTCCGATGCCCAGCTGATCTCGCCCGTACCGAGCGCGACCGTCGCCCGTACCCGCATCGGCTCGTCGCCCCTGCGCGACAGCAACACCAACTCGCCCACACCGCAGGTCACTTCACCGAGCCCGGCCTCGATGCCCGCCGCGACTCGCTGCGGGTCGCGGCTCCGCCCGAGGGTCAGATGCGGTGTGAAGCCTTCCGCCCGCCGCCCGCCGCAGCGCGGGAACCGCCGTTCCAGGGCCTCCCGAAGCTCCGCCCAGGGACCCTCACCGTCCGCCGCCGGGTCGAGCCAGAGCGTGGCGTCCTCGCGGTGCCCGAAGGTGTGTACGCCGGCCAGCCGCGCCGCGAAGGGCACGGTCTCGGCGGCGGCAGCGGCGACCAGCGGGGCCGCGCGCTCGAAGTCGGACTCCGGGACGAAGCCGAAGAGCAGGTTCACATGCGGCGGCCAGCGGTCGACCTGCGGATCGTGCTCCTGCCGTACGGCCTGGAGGGGAGCCCACAGTTCGCGGGGCGGTATCCAGGCGACAGCGGTACGAGCGGTGCCGGCCACGTCGAGCGCGTCGCGCATGTCGCGCATGTCGCGCATGTCATGTTCGTCATGTGCGTCCACGCCCGAACTGCCCTCCCCCACCACGACATTGGCCTCCACCCCGTAGTGATCCGAGATGAACAGCCCGCTCGCGTCCGGCGTATCACCGCGCAGCGCGGCCCCGGCCACCACCGCGCTCCCCCGCAGCAGCACCCGGTCGAGCCGCGCGGCGCGCCCCGACAGCGAGGCCACCGCGGCCAGCGGATTGGCGACCGGATCGAACGTGGGCGTGCTGTCCTCGGAGCCGTACACCTCACTCCAGGCATCACGCAGCCCGAGCGCGGCGGCCGGTCCGCCGTCCCCACCGGAGCCGTCGTTGAAGTCCCCCAGCAGGATCAGGTCGGCGTCGATACCGCCCAACCCTTCCGCGATGCCGGCCAGTTCGGTACGGCGCCGGGCCGAGCCGTCCTTGGAGTGGTCGCTGCTCAGATGGGTGGCGGCCACGACGAGCGGGCCTGCGGCGGTCTCCACCGTGAGCGCGGCGAGCGCCTTGTGCCGGCCAAGGACATGGCGCCCCGCCTCGCGTACGGGCAGCCGGCTGAGCAGCAACAGCCCGGCGTCTTCCACATCACGCCCGTCCGGGTCGGTGCCGATGGTGTAACTCGCCCGCACCCAGGGCGCGTTCAGCAGCATCACGAGCAGTTCGCGCTCGACCTCCTGGAGCGCGACGACATCGGCGTCCGACTCCTCCAGGGCGGCGAGCAGCAGGGGGCGCCGCGCGGCGGTGTGGACGCGGTCGCTGTCGTAGCGGTCCCAGAGGGTGTTCCAGGTCAACACGCGCGGCGAGGCGGTCGCGGCCGACGACACGGACTGGGCGGACCGGACGGACCGGTGGGCCTGGACGGGCCGCCAGCCTTCGGGGCCGTACGCGTACGGCGTGCAGGCCGTGAAGAACGGCGCCCGCAGCAGCCGCGTGTGCCGCACCCGCCCCGCGTCCGTCGTGTCGATACGGTCGACGCCGGTCGCCCGGTCCCAGATCACCTCGCCGTCCGCCTCCACGAACAGCACGCGGTGCCACGGGATGTCACCGCCGGGCACGAACGCGGGCAGCGGGATCCGTCCGGGGCTCATCCCGCGCCGGTGGACGCCGAAGACGAAGCGCGCCGGGTCGAAGCGCGGGTCCCAACGCACCTGGTTGTACAGCTGATCACTGGTCCGCATCACACGCCGCCTTCAACGCTGTCCACGCTGTCCACGTCTTCTATGTCGCCGCCCGCCCCCACGTACCACGTCCGGTGCGCGTCCCCCGGATACGGCGGTACGAAGCGGTGCAGCTGTCCCGTCAGTACGTCGGGCAGCACCGGGTGCGGGCGTACGGCGTTGCGCCTGACCAGCTCCGCCTCGTCGACGAGCAGCACGGCGTGCGTGACGAACGCGTCGCGCCGCAGCGCCAACGCGCCGACCAGGGAACGCTGTTGCCGGTTGAGCGAGGTGGCGTCCCACACGACCGTGCCTCCTTGGGCCAGCGCCCGGTCGAGCCGGTCGAGACCGTCCCGCAGCACGTCCCCGTTGCCCCGCTGATCGGCACGCGAGCCACGCGACTCCCGCAGCTCGTCGAGCGAGATCCGCGCCCCGACCCCGTTCCCAGCCCCGACCCCGGCCATTACCCCTACGAAGGTGCTCTTCCCGCTCCCCGACGGCCCCACCAGGTGGATCAGCCGCGGAAAGTCCCCGGACCGCCACCGCCAGGTCGCGGCCACCGCCTCCTCCACCGAACCGATACGCCCCTCGACCCACAGGTCCCGCGCGTGCGCCCAACACCGTTCGGCGACATCCGCCCCAAGCCCTTCGAGCGCGCCACGGACCCCCGTACGCAACGCCGCCAGCGCCGCCAACGCCTCCCCGCCGTCCAGCAGCCCCGCCTCCTCGGCGATCAGCGCGGACCACTCGACCTGCTCCCGCGACGGCCCTTCCGCCAGCGCACCCGCGACGGCGTGCAGCACCCCCAGGTCGGCGGCGACGGCCAGCCGCGCGAGCCCGCCGCGCCGCTCGTCGTCGGGGAACGGCCGGTGGAGCGCCGGATACAGGCCCACCAGATCGGCGACCCGCCGGGCCTGCGCCATCCCGAGCGGCGCGACGAGCGCGCCCGCTAGCCGCCCGCGCGGCACGTCGTGACAGAGCGCCGCGAGCACACCACTGAGCCGGTCGTCCCCGAAGCGCCCCGCGCCGTCGAGCCGCCCGACGACCTCCGCCACGACCTTCCCGACCACCTCCCCCACAACCTCCTGGGCGGCGTCCTCGTCCCCCGCCATCCCCACGGCCCGCGCCACCGCCCCGGCGTCCACAGCCCCACCCGACCGCACGTCCCACAACGCGGCACGCGCCCCGAGCCCGTTCTCCACGACGGCGGCGTACATCCAGTGCGTACCGGTCTGTACGTGGTGCGGCCGAACCCACTTGGCCAGCCGCTTCCCGAACTCCTCACGTACGAAGCCCTCCACGCTCCGTACGACAAACCCCTCCTGCCGCGCGGGGTCCAACTTCAGCTTCCGCAGCACCCGTTCGTCGAAGACACCCCGCCACAACACGGGCGGCGCGGGGATCCCCAGCCGCCGCAGAAACCGCACGGTCTCGTCCCAGCCGAGACACCACTCGCCGTCCCACACGGAGAAACCGTAGAACCAGCTCTCCAGATCCTCGTACGCGATCGAATGCCGCGCGTACATGTTCTCCCCGCACACCCGCACCCCGGCCGGGATCAATCCCCCGATCCGCCCCTGCAACGCCTTGACCCAAGCCCGCGACGGATGATGCCCGGAGTCCAACGACCGGGCGTGCACCCCGTCGCCGTACAGGGTGGTGTTCTCCCCATCCAGCTTCTCGGTGACGACAACCTCCCGCCCCCGCAACCCACCCAGATCCCCGACCCGCACATCATCGGAGCCCACGCCGGGCGACCACGCCACATGCGGCGTCCTCGGATACGCCGTCCGCATGCCCACCACTCTCCCGCACTCCCCCGCCGCCCCGTGACCTCTCTCCCGGCAACCCTAGAAGCACGGCGGAACACACTCCAACGAATATGGCCCGGGTGCGCGGGGCCGGCTCAGTCAGGCAGCCCCCAGAACGAGCCGTGCAGCCCGACCCCGGCGAAGTAGGCGCCGGCGGCGGCGGGGTCGCGGCGCGTGTAGCCCGGGTCCATGCGTCCGGTGTACCAGTCACTGGCGAAGTGCCACAGGGTGCCCAGATCCATGACGTGGCCACGCTCCTGGTCCGTCCTCCCCAGCCAGGTGTCGACACAGTCGGTGGAGCAGAACAGTCGCTGGTTGGCGCAGGTGTGCACGATGTCGTCCCAGGCCCGGCGCATGGGGGTGAGGAAGTGGGCCACCTGGTCGCCCTTCGGAGGTGCCTCCCGGCCGACCACCCAGGCGTGCGGGGCGTCGCAGGCCGGGCAGCGGGTGGCGACCAGGACGTCGGGCTCCTCCAGGAGCAGATGGGGCAGGGCGAACGAGTCCCAGGCGCAGCCACCCCACCACAGGGTGTGCGCCCCCATGACGGAGAAGCCGAGCGGCAGGGACGCGAAGGGGTGGGCCATCACGACGTTGTCGTTGTCCTGCGGGTTCAGGACCAGATCATGACGTACGTGAAGGGTGCGCAGTTCCTGACGCACCTGGTCGGGGCCGAGTCCGGTGGATTCGGCGAGTTCCGGCACGCTCGGGGCCTGTCCGGTGAGCGCGAATCCGGTGTAGACGGCCAGGCGGACCCGCTCCGTCCCGTGGCTCGTCGGTGCTGCTGAGGCGTTCCCGGTCATTCTTGTCGTTCCTTCGGTGGTGGCGGCGGCAGTGGTGGCGGGGGCGGTTTCCAGGGTGCGCCTCGGTCAGGCCCGGGGCTTGAACGTTCGTGCGGCACCATGGGGACATGCACCATGGGGACATGACGTCTTCCGGAGAACGCGCCGCCTACTGGCGGGTTCCCGGGCTTGCGCTGGAGGCCATGGGCGCCCGCTTCGAGCACTACGCCTATCCGGTGCATGCCCACGACACGTACTCCTTCGGAGTCACCGACGACGGAGCGCAGTCATTCACGTGCAGGGGGGAACGGCACGTCAGCGCGGCCGGACTCGTCATGGCGTTCAATCCGGACGACCCGCACGACGGACAGTCCGCCGTCCACCACGGCTACCGCTACCGGATGCTCCACATCGGCGAGGATCTTGTCCGGGACGTGCTCGCCGACGCGACCCCCGGCCCCGGCCCCGGCCACGCCGAACTGCCGCTGTTCGACGCCCCCGTGGTGGACGACCCGGCCCTGACCCGAGCCGTGGCCCGGCTCCACAGCGCGGTCGTCAAGGACGCCTCCCGGCTGGTCGTCGAGGAACGCCTCACCGCCGCCGTACTGTCCCTGACCCGCGAGGCCGCGACGAAGCCGGCACCTCTCCCGACGGGCCGGGCGGGCCGACCGGGCCGGGTGGACCTGGCCTCCATGGGGCGGGCCCGATGCCTGTTGCGGCGGCGATTCGCCGAGAACATCAGTGCCGACGAGCTGGCGCGGGTGGCCGGGTGCAGCCGCTTCACGCTGTACAGGGGCTTCCGCGCGGCGTACGGCTTCGCGCCCAGCGACTATCAACGCGATCTGCGGTTGCGCCGTGCCCGTGCGCTGCTGGCCGAGGGCGTCACACCGTCGACGGCCGCCGTCGAGGCCGGATTCGCGGACCAGGCCCATCTCACCCGATGGTTCACCCGTACGTACGGCGTCACCCCGGCCGCCTACCGCACGGCGCACGGCGCCGCACGGCGAGAGTCGCTGACCGCGCGTCCACGGCGGCTCTGAAAAAAGAAGTGGGCCCCGCACCAACTTCGGTGCGGGGCCCACTTCTTGGTTGCTCGTGTGGGAGCTACCAGGTCCGACCAGCGACTACTTGCTGATCTTGGTGACCTGGCCGGCGCCCACGGTCCGGCCACCCTCGCGGATGGCGAACTTCAGGCCCTCCTCCATGGCGACCGGCTGAATCAGCGAGACCGTCATGAGGGTGTTGTCGCCCGGCATGACCATCTCGGTGCCCTCGGGGAGGGTCACGACGCCGGTCACGTCAGTCGTACGGAAGTAGAACTGCGGGCGGTAGTTGTTGAAGAAGGGGGTGTGACGACCACCCTCGTCCTTCGACAGGATGTAGGCCTGGGCCTCGAACTCGGTGTGCGGCGTGACCGAACCGGGCTTGATGATGACCTGGCCGCGCTCGACGTCCTCGCGCTTGATGCCACGCAGGAGCAGACCGACGTTCTCACCGGCCTGGCCCTCGTCGAGCAGCTTGCGGAACATCTCGATGCCGGTGACCGTGGTGGTGGTCTTCTCGGTCTTGATACCGACGATGTCGACGGTCTCGTTGACCTTGAGCACACCACGCTCGATACGGCCGGTGACGACCGTGCCACGGCCGGTGATCGTGAAGACGTCCTCGATGGGCATGAGGAACGGCTTCTCGACGTCACGCTCGGGCTGCGGGATCGACTCGTCGACGGCCTTCATCAGGTCGAGGACGGTCTGGCCCCACTCCTTGTCGCCTTCGAGCGCCTTGAGCGCCGAGACCTTGACGACCGGCAGGTCGTCGCCCGGGAACTCGTACTCGGAGAGGAGCTCACGGACCTCGAGCTCGACGAGCTCAAGGATCTCCTCGTCGTCCACCATGTCGGCCTTGTTCAGCGCGACGACGATGTACGGCACGCCTACCTGGCGGGCCAGGAGCACGTGCTCCTTGGTCTGCGGCATCGGGCCGTCGGTCGCGGCGACCACGAGGATGGCGCCGTCCATCTGCGCCGCACCCGTGATCATGTTCTTGATGTAGTCCGCGTGACCGGGGCAGTCGACGTGCGCGTAGTGACGCGACTCCGTCTGGTACTCGACGTGCGCGATGGAGATGGTGATACCGCGCTGGCGCTCCTCGGGAGCCTTGTCGATCTGGTCGAAGGCCGAGGCCTCGTTCAGGTCCGGGTACGCGTCATGCAGCACCTTGGTAATGGCGGCCGTGAGGGTCGTCTTACCGTGGTCGATGTGACCGATGGTGCCGATGTTGACGTGCGGCTTAGTCCGCTCGAACTTCGCCTTCGCCACTGGGGTCCTCCTGGAGTGGTTCTGTACGCCTTACTCATCGGCGCCAGGTGATCTTTGCTGGGATGCCGGGGCCCGGGGCACCGGGCACCTCGCGCGGTTTCCCGTACGCGGTGTCCGGTGGCCCCAGGGCTTGCCGGTGACAAGCCTAAAGCGTGCTCGGGACGAGCTACTCGCCCTTGGCCTTCGCGATGATCTCCTCGGCGACGTTCCGGGGAACCTCGGCGTAGGAGTCGAACTGCATCGAGTAGCTTGCGCGACCCGAAGTCTTGCTGCGGAGGTCTCCGACGTAGCCGAACATCTCCGAGAGGGGCACGAGGCCCTTCACGACGCGAGCGCCGCTGCGCTCCTCCATGGCCTGGATCTGGCCACGGCGGGAGTTGAGGTCGCCGATGACATCGCCCATGTAGTCCTCGGGCGTGGTGACCTCGACGGACATCATCGGTTCGAGCAGTACGGGCGACGCCCTGCGGGCACCCTCCTTGAACGCCTGCGAACCGGCGATCTTGAAGGCGAGCTCGGAGGAGTCGACCTCGTGGTAGCCACCGTCGAGAAGGGTGACGCGGACGCCCACCATCTCGTAGCCGGCCAGGATGCCGAACTGCATGGCCTCCTGGGCACCCGCGTCCACCGAGGGGATGTACTCACGGGGGATACGGCCACCGGTCACCTTGTTCACGAACTCGTAGGTCGCGTCGCCGCCCTCGATGGGCTCCATCGCGATCTGCACCTTCGCGAACTGACCGGTGCCACCGGTCTGCTTCTTGTGCGTGTAATCGATACGCTCGACGGTCTTGCGGATCGTCTCACGGTACGCGACCTGCGGCTTACCGACATTCGCCTCCACGCGGAACTCGCGGCGCATGCGGTCGACAAGCACTTCGAGGTGAAGCTCGCCCATACCACCGATGATGGTCTGGCCGGTCTCCTCGTCCGAGTGAACCTGGAAGGAGGGGTCCTCCTCCGAGAGCCGCTGGATGGCGACACCCAGCTTCTCCTGGTCACCCTTGGACTTGGGCTCGATCGCGACCTCGATGACCGGCGCCGGGAAGTCCATGGACTCCAGGATCACCGGGTTCTTGTCGTCGCTCAGCGTCTCAC
The DNA here is from genome assembly GCF_045040315.1 of Streptomyces sp. NBC_01508. Classification (NCBI taxonomy): domain Bacteria; kingdom Bacillati; phylum Actinomycetota; class Actinomycetes; order Kitasatosporales; family Streptomycetaceae; genus Streptomyces; species Streptomyces sp. NBC_01508. The sequence goes on from NZ_CP109419.1 coordinate 3,300,775, forward strand.
CGGTGGTGGTCTGCTTCAGGCCCATGACGGCGACGATGTCGCCGGCGCCCACCGACTCGATCTCCTCACGCTTGTTCGCGTGCATACGGTAGATCTTGCCGATGCGCTCCTTCTTGCCCTTCACGGAGTTCAGCACCGCTGTGCCGGCCGTCAGGCGCCCGGAGTAGATCCGGACGAAGGTGAGCTTGCCCAGGTGCGGGTCGCTCGCGATCTTGAAGGCGAGGCCGGAGAACGGCTCGTCGTCGGACGGGCGGCGCGAGATGACCTTCTCCGGGTCCTTGACGTCGTGGCCTTCGATGGCGTCGACGTCGAGGGGGGAAGGCAGGTAGCGCACGACCGCGTCGAGCAGGGGCTGAACGCCCTTGTTCTTGAACGCGGTACCACAGAAGACAGGCGTGACGGTGACGGAGTCGGCCGCGCCCTTGGAGGCGAGCGTGATACGGCGGATCGCCGCGTGCAGCTGCTCCTCGGTGGGCTCCTGGCCCTCCAGGTACAGCTCCATCATCTCGTCGTCGTTCTCGGACACGACCTCAAGGAGCTTGCCGCGCCATTCCTCGGCCGCCTCGGTGTGCGTGTCCGGGATGTCGACGACGTCGTACATCTCGCCCTTGGTCGCCTCGGCGGACCAGACGAAGGCCTTCATCGACACGAGGTCGACGACGCCCTTGAAGTCCATCTCGGCACCGATCGGAAGCTGCATGACGATCGGAACCGCGCCGAGGCGGTCCGAGATCATGTCGACGCAGCGGTGGAACTCCGCGCCGGTCCGGTCGAGCTTGTTGACGAAGCAGATACGCGGCACGCCGTAGCGGTCCGCCTGACGCCATACGGTCTCGGACTGCGGCTCAACGCCCGCCACGCCGTCGAACACGGTGACAGCGCCGTCGAGGACGCGGAGCGAACGCTCCACCTCGACGGTGAAGTCGACGTGACCCGGGGTGTCGATGATGTTGATCGTGTGATCGACATCGTCGAGCGGCCAGTGGCAGGTCGTCGCGGCAGACGTGATCGTGATGCCGCGCTCCTGCTCCTGCTCCATCCAGTCCATCGTGGCAGCGCCGTCGTGGACCTCACCGATCTTGTAGCTCACACCGGTGTAGAACAGGATCCGCTCTGTGGTGGTCGTCTTGCCCGCGTCGATGTGGGCCATGATCCCAATGTTGCGGACCTTGGCCAGGTCAAGCGAAGTGGTGGCCATAAGGCTCAATCTTCTCTCGGTCTCGATGTGGGCGCTGACTACCAGCGGTAGTGCGCGAAGGCCTTGTTGGACTCGGCCATCTTGTGCGTGTCCTCACGCTTCTTGACCGAAGCGCCGAGGCCGTTCGAGGCGTCGAGCAGTTCGTTCATGAGGCGCTCGGTCATGGTCTTCTCGCGACGGGCGCGGGAGTAACCGACGAGCCAGCGCAGCGCGAGGGTGGAGGCGCGACCGGGCTTGACCTCGATCGGCACCTGGTAGGTGGCGCCGCCGACGCGGCGGGACTTGACCTCAAGAGACGGCTTGACGTTCTCAAGCGCGCGCTTCAGCGTGATGACCGGGTCGTTGCCGGTCTTCTCGCGGAGGCCTTCCATGGCGCCGTACACGATCCGCTCGGCGGTGGAACGCTTGCCGTTGAGCAGAAGCTTGTTGATCAGCGACGTGACAAGAGGAGAACCGTAGACCGGGTCGATGATGACCGGGCGCTTCGGGGCAGGGCCCTTACGAGGCATTGTTTACTTCTCCTTCTTGGCGCCGTAGCGGCTGCGGGCCTGCTTGCGGTTCTTGACACCCTGGGTGTCCAGGGAACCGCGGATGATCTTGTAACGAACACCCGGCAGGTCCTTCACACGGCCACCACGCACGAGCACGATGGAGTGCTCCTGCAGGTTGTGTCCCTCACCCGGAATGTAAGCCGTGACCTCGATGCCGGAGGTCAGTCGCACACGCGCGACCTTCCGCAGGGCCGAGTTGGGCTTCTTCGGGGTGGTCGTGAACACACGCGTGCAGACGCCGCGGCGCTGAGGGGAGCCCTCAAGGGCAGGCGTCTTGTTCTTCTCGACCTTGTCCTGCCGGCCCTTCCGGACCAGCTGCTGGATCGTAGGCACTACTTCTCCGGTTTCTGTGTGCCGTTAGTAAAACTAACCTGGAACACTCACCGACCCACGCGGTCGGGTGTGTCGAACACTGCGAGATCCCGCTGGAGGCGGAGAAAGCGCAGATTGCGGTGGCCTCTGTACGGACTCGCCATGCGGTTGAGGACACGCACAGGAGCCCAGGCACACCCCAGGCACAAGGCTTGAGCGTACCTACCTCATCGACTCCGGTCAAAACAAATGCCGGCGGGCTGGATCGGCACCGGATTCCTGCGCCTGGGATCCTTGCCACCAGGGCTCTGTTGGCCGTTCCCGCCCTGGCGGACGATGTCTTCAGTACGTTGATTCCTGCGGCCCAGACGAGGGACGGGAGGCGGCCATGGTACGTGTGCCGACTCCCGGCGACGACGGCCTCGACGACAGGGTCCCGTTTCTGGCGAGGCTCGAAGAGACGGAGCGCGACGCCCTGCTCACTCTGGGGCGCGAAATGCGTTTCGCCCCACGCGCGGAGCTGCTGCGCGAGTACGAGCCGTCCAGCCACATCCTGTTGGTCCTGAACGGCTGGACCAAGGTCACCGCTACCGCTCCCAACGGCTATGTGATGCTCCTGGCCCTGCGCGGCCCCGGGGACATCATCGGAGAGTCGGCGGCCCTCACGGGAAGACCACGCTCGGCCACCGTCACCGCCCTCGAACCGGTACGGGCGGCCGTGATCGACCACGACGGGTTCCAGAAGTACCTGGCGGACTGGCCCGAGGCCATGCTGAAACTCCTGGGACTCACCAGCGACCGCAGTCGGGCCGGCGACCGAAGACGACTGGAGTTCGCCTCACTGACCGTACGCGAGCGTCTTGCCGCGCTGCTGCTGGAGCTGGCCAGGACACACGGCCGCCCCGTTCCGGCAGGCATCGAACTGGCCGTACCGCTGAGCAAGATGGAACTCGCGGGTTCCGTGGGTGCTTCTCGGGAGATGGTGCAGCGCCTCCTCAAAGAGTTACGTGAGCGCGAGGTCATCGTGACGGGCCGACGCACACTGACCATCCTGCGCCCGGACGTCCTGCGCCGGGTGGGCGGAAGCGGCTGACCCAACAGGGACCCCGGCGCCGTCTGTGCACACGGTCACACTTCGTCAGCGTCATACGCCCTCACCGTTCATCTCCCGCTCCGGCCAGTCTGCCGTTGTTCGGCAAACCGACCGAGAGGTGACCATGAACAACCCCGTGAACCGGACCATCCTGCTCCTGGACATCGAGCGCTACAGCGACCGGGACGATGTCGAGCAGGCATACCTGCGCCGGATGCTCTACAACATCGCCGATCAGACCCTGGACGCCGCCGGCATCGGCTCCGGCCTGCGCCAGCGCGCCGACCGCGGCGACTCCGTGATGGAACTGATCGACGCCAACGCACCGGTGAGCGTTCTGCTGCGGACACTGCTCACCGAAGTACCGGTCCAACTCCGCGACACCAATCGCAAGGCCTCCCGCAGTGCCCAGATCCGATTGCGTGCCGTCCTGGCGACCGGATACGTCGCCATCGACGCCCACGAGGGATGGGTCGGCACAGACCTCAACCACGCCTGCCGACTGCTCGACGCGACACTGCTGCGGAACGCACTGCGTGAACGCCCCGACGACTTCGCGCTCTGTGTGTCCGACTCGGTGCATCAGGGGATCGTGCGACACGGCCATCCCGGCATCCGGCCCGAGGACTTCAGCCACATCACACCGCAGAGCAAGAACGGGCTCCTCTCCGCCTGGCTGTACGGACCGGTCCCCTCGGCCGGCCCGGAGCAGGAAGGCGGCGGCGATACGCCGGAGTCGACCGCCGCCCCGGGCAGCGATGCCGCCCCCGCGAATGCCGCCCCGACATCACCCCGTACTCCCGCCTCCACGCAGATCATGGGCGACCAGTACGGCATCGCCGGTGGCACCAACCACGGGGACCTCAACATCTCCCTCGACCGCCGGCCCCGGAAGGATCAGCGGTGAGTCAGACCGATCCCCAGAAGACCACCGACGACGAGAAGCCCGCCGGAGGCGGTGAGGAGGAGAAGCAGGAGAAGACCGACGCCGATACGGACCAGCGCCCACCGGCCTGGGCCGCCAGGCGGGATCTCATCGAGCACAGCCCGCGCGACCTGGCCGGCGGGCTCGTCCACGGCAGCCGGGGCGGCGAACTCATCCACGGCAGCCAATACGGCCTGACGGGCGGCGAGGTCCACGGGAACGTCAATATCCAGGTCGGCACCTATGGTGCTTACGCCGAGCCACAGCCCCTGTCCGGTGAGATCCCCGCGAACACGCTGGCTCAGCTCTCCCTCGTCTTCGCCGAGGGTCCCCGCTTCGCGGACGCGCTGTCGCGACTGCGCGACGACCACTTCGTGATCCTTTCGGGAGGCATTGCCACCGGTCGTCGCGCGGCGGCGCTGATGCTGCTCCACCGTCTGGGGCTCGGCCACATCCGGTCGCTGGCTCCCGAGACCTCACCGGCCTCGGTGCGCGATCACCTTGAAACGTCCGCCGGCTATCTGCTGGCAGACATCATGGTCAGCAGGACCCGGCCTCTCCAAGAGACCCATCTGCTTGCCATCCGCGAACAGTTGGTCTCCAGCCACAGCCATCTGGTGATCACCGTGGCCGAATCGTCCGCACCCCGAGACGTGGACCATGTGGCCTGGGAACCACCGTGCGCGCGGGAGGTGCTCGAAGCGCATGTCCTCTCACACGCGGGCGTGGCCGGCTGGGAGCGCGTGAGAGACCTGGCACCGGTGCGTACCTTTCTCAGCCGGGACCATACGCCGGTCGAGGCGACCGACTTCGCCCGGCATCTCGTCGCGGTCGCCCAAGGAACGACACCCGAGGAACAACTGACGTCCCTCAGTGAGGAGACCACACAGGCCCAGATCGAGTCGTGGCTCACCGGGGACACCACTCATCTGCGGGACAAGGCTTTTCTCATCTCGCTGAGCGTCTTCGATCAGGCGCCGTACGCGCTGGCCGCGGAGTTGGGCGACAGACTCTTCACGCTCCTCAACAGGACCGAGAATCCGGGGAGCCCGGAAGGCGTCCCCGTCTTCGGAAGCTCACGGCAGACCCGTCTGAACCTGGCCAGAGCGCGCGGCTACCAGTCGACCGAGACCACCGCCTGGGGCTCCGTCGACCAGTACATGGCCGCGTTCAAGGACCGGAAGATACCGGCCCGACTGCTGGACACGGCGTGGCTGCTCTACCCGTCGGCCCGACCCGCACTCGTCTCCTGGCTCCGCGACCTGGCCGCAGACGGCCGGCCCCTGGTCCGTACAAGAGCCTCTGCCGCGGCGGCCGTGCTCACCAAGTCCGACCTTTCGTCCGGTCTGGCCCATCTCGTCGAACCCTGGGCCGGTGGGAAGAAGTACGGCTCGCGACTGGCCGCCGCGAACACGCTCACGCTCGCTCATCTGTTGGAGACGCCGGCCATTCCGGAGATCCTGCACGACTGGTGTGTCGGGGAGGACGAGAACCGCCGGTGGACAGCCATCCGCGCCTACGGGCTTCTTGGGCCGGTACTGCGCGAGAAGGCCATGAAGGCACTGATCACCGCCACTCGCGAGTACAGCCGCAACGAGGGCCGTCAGAAGGACCGGGTGGACCGGGAGGAAGGAGAGGAGAACGAAGAACTGCTCGAACTGGTCGAGGCCGTCCAACTCCTGCTGCTCGCCGCCCGAGGTCCCGTCCTCACCGAATTGTCGGAACTGGTCGGCAGCGATCACGCGGTCCGCGGTCCGCTGCTCGGCGCCTTCCTGCTCGCCTGCGCACAAGTCGGCGACGACGCGCGGGCCCGGCCACTCATCCTGGAGTGGTACCGCGACGCGCTGGACGAAAACCCCACCGAGGCGCATGAGTTGACAGGGCTGTGGCGCACCGCGCTCAACGACCGTCAGCACACGGATCAGGCGCTGAAGACCATGGGTGAGTGGATCAGATTCGCCGAACGATCGCCTGACGTGGAGGGAGCACTGTCCGTCCTCCTGTCGGACCTCGCCCAGGATCCGGCGGAGTGCGCCCGTCTGGGACACCTGCTGCGCACCGTGTCGAGGGCGGACGGCGGACCCGTCGCCGAACGACTCCTGGTCGCTGTCCCAGGTGCGTCCCTCCCTCAAGGAGCACCCCGATGACGCACATCCCACCGCCGTCCGAGTGGCCTGCGGCACCGGTGCCGAGCCATGGCCTCAAGGATCCCGTACGCACCGTCCGGCAACTCTCGCGCTTCGAGTACGCCAGGCGGCGCCCGCGCACCCGCGTCGACCACGCACTGGTGCTCGTCACCGCCCAGGGCACGTACGACACCTTCCTGCCGCCTCACCGCCCCCGGCGTAGCGATGCCACCACCAAGCACTACATCGCTCTCTACGAGGTGGACATGGGACTTCACCCTGTACGCGTCGAACTCTCCCTTCCCAGCGCGATCGACGCCTTCCAGTTCGAGGCGGTCGCCGATCTCACCTGGCAGGTGACAGAACCGGCCGCAGTCATCGACTGCGGTGTACGTGACGTGCCCGCACTGCTGGGACCACGCCTGGGACACATCCTGCGACAGGCCAGCCGTCTGCATCAGATCCACTCGGTCCGCGCGGCCGAGACAGCGGTCCAGCAGTCCTTCAGCAGCGCGCCACCACTCGCCGCGACGGAGGGACTGACCGTCCACTGCACCGTGCGGCTTCACACGGATCAAGGAGAACGCTCCCAGAGCGAACGGCTGCGCACCGCCCACCACGAGGCGTCCGCCACGCCTCCTGAGCACCGGATCCGGATGGAGGCACTGCGCAGGGATCTCGAAGCCCAGGAGTACGAGCGGCGGATGGCCGGCGAGCGGATCAAATTCTACGAGGAACAACTGGCGAAGGGTGGGGTCGCGATGCTGGTCCTGCATCTCGTCCAACACCCGCAGGACACCGCTCTGGTCATGGAGAACCTACGCAAGGAGCAGACGGACCTGGTCGCGAACCAACTCCATCTGGTGGACCAGATCCTGAGCGAACACGGCCTGGAGCGCTACCAGATGGAGGAGCCCAAGGAGCATGTGGCCGAGACCATCAACCGGGTGCTGACGCAGCCCTCCCCGGGCCGGTCCCCCAACGACTCGAAGGCCGTTCCCTCCACCCACGACACGGGCACAGGCATGGAGAGGAGTGAGCCGTGACAGCACCCGGCGGTGATCGCGACTCCGCTCCCCTCGGACGGCACGAGGGCCGTGTACACATCAGCACCCGGCGCCGTGGCATCGACGCCGCCACGGCCGTACATCTCGCACTGCACATACCCAACGCGCTGTTCAGTCTGCTGATCGTGATCGCCGTCTCGCTCGTCCTGGGGCAGCTCACCGCTCTCTCACCCTGGGTGGGGGCCGGTCTGTGGTCGGTGAGCGGGTCTCTCGCCTTCTGGCACCCGGCCGAGAACGTGATAGCGCGTCTGTTCATGGGGATGCACCACCCCACCGAGAAGGAACTCGCACGGCTGACACCGCTGTGGCATGAGGTGACCGCACGCGCCGGTGTGGACGCGTCGGCGTACACACTCTGGGTCGAGGAGAGTTGCGACATCAACGCGTCGGCGACCGGCGGGCATATCGTGAGCGTCACGAGCCATGCCGTGGAACGACTTCCCGACGGTCAGCTCGCGGCCGTCCTCGCGCACGAGCTGGGCCATCATGTGGGTGGTCACGCCTGGTCGGCGCTGCTGGCGTACTGGTACTCACTGCCCGGTCGGCTCGCCTGGCGTCTACTCCACGTGATCGTCGTGCGAACGCGTGAGCGGTCACGGATCATCGCAGAGGTGATCATCCTGACTCTCGTCGCCGGTGTGGTGTTCACCGTCGTGATCACCAAGGGTCTGATCCTGCTCCTCGTCGCCGCCCCGTTCCTGATCCGCGCCGTCGGCCGCAACGCGGAGCTGCGGGCCGACCGGTACGCGAGCGGCCTCGGGCTCAAGCCTCATCTGACGGCACTGCTCAGTGGCCCGCTCGCCACGGAAGGAACAGGAACAAAGGACGACCTGACCACCGGTCCGTCGGCCTTCCTGGCGCGGCTGCTCGCCTCGCACCCGGACAGCCGGGCCCGGCTGCACGCCCTGCGGCGGCACGGCGAACGGCATTCCTGACACGCCGGAGGGCGGCCACCCCGTACGAAACGGGGTGACCGCCCTCCGGTCGGTCAAGCGACTCTCTTACTGGTTGTACGGACCGTAGTCGTAGTCCTCCAGCGGAACGGCCTGGCCGGAGCCCGTGCCGAACGGTGAGTAGTCGATGTCGTCGTAGCCCACGGCCGAGTACATCGCCGCCTTGGCCTCCTCGGTCGGCTCCACCCGGATGTTGCGGTAGCGGGAGAGACCCGTACCCGCCGGGATGAGCTTTCCGATGATGACGTTCTCCTTGAGGCCGATCAGGGAGTCCGACTTGGCGTTGATCGCCGCGTCGGTCAGGACCCTGGTCGTCTCCTGGAAGGACGCCGCCGACAGCCACGACTCGGTGGCCAGCGACGCCTTGGTGATACCCATCAGCTGCGGACGGCCGGAGGCCGGGTGGCCGCCTTCCGTGACCACGCGACGGTTCTCCGTCTCGAACTTCGAGCGCTCGACGAGCTCGCCCGGCAGCAGTTCCGCGTCGCCGGACTCGATGATCGTCACACGGCGCAGCATCTGCCGGATGATGATCTCGATGTGCTTGTCGTGGATCGACACGCCCTGCGAGTTGTAGACCTTCTGGACCTCGCCGACCAGGTGGACCTGGACCGCGCGCTGACCGAGGATCCGCAGCACGTCGTGCGGGTTGGTGGCACCCACGGTGAGCTTCTGGCCCACCTCGACGCGGTCACCGTCGCCCACGAGCAGACGGGCGCGCTTGGAGATCGGGAACGGCGTCTCCTCGCTTCCGTCGTCCGGGGTGACGACGAGCTTCTTCGTCTTCTCGGTCTCCTCGATGCGGACGGAGCCCGCGGCCTCGGAGATCGGCGCGACACCCTTGGGCGTACGGGCCTCGAAGAGCTCGACGACACGCGGCAGACCCTGCGTGATGTCGTCGCCCGCCACACCACCGGTGTGGAAGGTACGCATCGTCAGCTGGGTGCCGGGCTCACCGATGGACTGGGCGGCGATGATGCCGACCGCCTCACCGATGTCGACCAGCTTGCCGGTGGCCAGCGAACGTCCGTAGCAGAAGGCACAGGTGCCGACCGCGGACTCGCAGGTCAGGACCGAGCGGGTCTTGACCTCCTCCACGCCGGCCGCCACGACCGCGTCGATCAGGACATCGCCCAGGTCGACGTTGGCCGGCGCGATGACCTTGCCGTCCACGACGACGTCCTCGGCGAGCATCCGCGCGTACACGGACGTCTCGACGTCCTCCGCCTTGCGCAGGACACCGTCGGCGCCGCGCTCGGCGATCCGCAGCTTGAGGCCGCGGTCGGTGCCGCAGTCCTCCTCGCGGATGATGACGTCCTGCGAGACGTCCACCAGACGACGGGTGAGGTAACCCGAGTCGGCGGTACGCAGGGCGGTGTCGGCCAGACCCTTACGGGCACCGTGCGTGGAGATGAAGTACTCCAGCACGGACAGGCCTTCACGGAAGGACGCCTTGATGGGACGGGGAATCGTCTCGTTCTTGGCGTTGGACACCAGACCACGCATACCGGCGATCTGACGCATCTGCATCATGTTTCCGCGAGCGCCCGAGTTCACCATCATGAAGATGGGGTTCGTCTTCGGGAAGTTCGCGTTCATCGCCTCGGCGACCTCGTTGGTCGCCTTGGTCCAGATCGCGATGAGCTCCTGCGTGCGCTCGTCCTTGGTGATCAGACCGCGCTCGTACTGCTTCTGGACCTTCTCGTCCTGCTCCTCGTAGCCCTTGACGATGGCCTTCTTCGCCTCGGGCACGACGACGTCGGAGATGGCGACGGTGACGCCGGAACGCGTCGCCCAGAAGAAGCCGGCCGCCTTCAGGTTGTCGAGCGTCGCCGCCACGATGACCTTGGGGTAGCGCTCGGCGAGGTCGTTGACGATCTCGGAGAGCTGCTTCTTGCCGACCGAGTAGTCGACGAACGGGTAGTCCTCGGGCAGCAGCTCGTTGAAGAGCGCGCGCCCCAGGGTCGTACGCAGCCGGAACGGGTCACCCTGCTGCCAGTCGGCGTTGACCTCACCGTCCTCGCCTACCGGCGGGGTCCAGCCGCGCGGCGGGATGGTGCCCACCGGGAAGCGGATGTCGATCTTCGCCTGGAGCGACAGCTCCCGGTTGTCGAACGCCATCGTGGCCTCGGCGCTGGAGCCGAAGGACCGGCCCTCGCCGATGACCTCGCGCTCCTCCTCGTCCGTGGTGAGGAAGAAGAGGCCGAGCACCATGTCCTGGGTGGGCATGGTGACGGGGCGGCCGTCGGCCGGCTTGAGGATGTTGTTCGAGGACAGCATCAGGATGCGGGCCTCGGCCTGCGCCTCCGCGGAGAGCGGCAGGTGGACGGCCATCTGGTCACCGTCGAAGTCCGCGTTGAACGCGGTGCAGACGAGCGGGTGGATCTGGATGGCCTTGCCCTCGACGAGCTGCGGCTCGAAGGCCTGGATGCCGAGGCGGTGCAGGGTCGGAGCACGGTTCAGCAGCACCGGGTGTTCGGCGATGACCTCTTCGAGGACGTCGTACACGACGGTGCGGCCACGCTCGACCATGCGCTTGGCCGACTTGATGTTCTGCGCGTGGTTCAGGTCCACCAGGCGCTTCATCACGAACGGCTTGAAGAGCTCCAGCGCCATGGCCTTCGGCAGACCGCACTGGTGCAGCTTGAGCTGCGGTCCGACGACGATCACGGAACGGGCCGAGTAGTCGACCCGCTTGCCGAGCAGGTTCTGGCGGAAACGGCCCTGCTTGCCCTTCAGCATGTCGCTGAGGGACTTCAGGGGCCGGTTGCCGGGACCGGTGACCGGGCGACCGCGGCGGCCGTTGTCGAACAGCGCGTCGACGGCCTCCTGGAGCATCCGCTTCTCGTTGTTCACGATGATCTCGGGGGCACCGAGGTCAAGGAGACGCTTGAGGCGGTTGTTGCGGTTGATCACGCGGCGGTACAGGTCGTTCAGGTCGGAGGTCGCGAAGCGGCCACCGTCCAGCTGCACCATCGGACGCAGGTCCGGCGGGATCACCGGCACGCAGTCCAGCACCATGCCCTTGGGGCTGTTGCTGGTCTGCAGGAACGCGGAGACGACCTTGAGGCGCTTGAGCGCACGGGTCTTCTTCTGGCCCTTGCCGGTACGGATGATCTCGCGGAGCCGCTCGGCCTCTTCGTTCAGGTCGAAGGACTCCAGGCGCTTCTGGAGCGCCGCGGCGCCCATCGAGCCGTCGAAGTACGTGCCGAAGCGGTCCCGCAGCTCGCGGTAGAGCAGCTCGTCGCCCTCCAGGTCCTGGACCTTGAGGTTCTTGAAGCGGCTCCACACCTCGTCGAGACGGTCGATCTCGCGCTGCGCACGGTCGCGCAGCTGCTTCATCTCACGCTCGGCACCTTCGCGCACCTTGCGGCGCACGTCGGCCTTGGCACCCTCGGCCTCCAGCTCGGCCAGGTCGGTCTCAAGCTTCTTGGCGCGGGCTTCGAGGTCGGAGTCACGACGGTTCTCGACCTGCTGACGCTCGACGGAGACATGCGCCTCCAGCGAGGGCAGGTCGCGCGTCCGGCGCTCCTCGTCCACGAACGTGATCATGTACGCGGCGAAGTAGATGACCTTCTCAAGGTCCTTCGGCGCGAGGTCGAGCAGGTATCCCAGACGCGACGGGACGCCCTTGAAGTACCAGATGTGGGTGACGGGAGCGGCAAGCTCGATGTGGCCCATCCGCTCACGGCGCACCTTGGCGCGCGTGACTTCGACGCCACAGCGCTCACAGATGATGCCCTTGAAGCGGACACGCTTGTACTTGCCGCAGTAGCACTCCCAGTCCCGGGTGGGGCCGAAGATCTTCTCGCAGAAGAGTCCGTCCTTCTCGGGCTTGAGCGTGCGGTAGTTGATGGTCTCCGGCTTCTTCACTTCGCCGTGGGACCAGGTCCGGATGTCGTCCGCGGTGGCGAGGCCAATCCGCAGCTCGTCGAAGAAGTTGACGTCGAGCACTTGTCGTCAATCCCTCTTTCGGGGGTTCGAGCCCCCTCGCGTGAGCGAGAAATACGGGGCACTTCAGCAGATGGTCTGAGGGGTCCGGGGAGAGCCGGCCGGATACGGGATCCGGCCGGCCGGCCCGTCAGACCTCTTCGACGCTGCTCGGCTCTCGCCGGGACAGGTCGATACCGAGCTCCTCCGCCGCACGGAAGACGTCCTCGTCCGTGTCGCGCATCTCGATGGACATGCCGTCCGAGGACAGCACCTCCACGTTGAGGCAGAGCGACTGCATTTCCTTGATGAGCACCTTGAAGGACTCGGGAATGCCGGGCTCGGGGATGTTCTCGCCCTTGACGATGGCCTCGTAGACCTTCACGCGGCCGGTCACGTCGTCGGACTTGATGGTCAGCAGTTCCTGGAGGGCGTAAGCGGCGCCGTACGCCTCCAGCGCCCACACCTCCATCTCACCGAAGCGCTGGCCGCCGAACTGGGCCTTACCACCCAGCGGCTGCTGGGTGATCATGGAGTACGGACCGGTCGAGCGGGCGTGGAGCTTGTCGTCGACCAGGTGGTGGAGCTTGAGGATGTACATGTAGCCGATGGACACCGGCTCGGGGAACGGCTCACCGGAGCGGCCGTCGAACAGGCTGGCCTTGCCGGAGGCCTTGACCATCCGCTCGCCGTCGCGGTTCGGGATCGTGGCCTCGAAGAGACCGGAGATCTCGTCCTCGCGCGCACCGTCGAAGACGGGTGTCGCGACGTTGGTACCGGGCGCGACCTCGTCGGCGCCGATGACCTTCAGCCGCTCCATCCAGTCCTCGCTGCCCTCGACCTTCCAGCCCTGGCTGGCGAGCCAGCCGAGGTGGATTTCGAGGACCTGTCCCGGGTTCATGCGGGACGGGACGCCGAGCGGGTTGAGGATGATGTCGACCGGGGTGCCGTCCTCAAGGAAGGGCATGTCCTCGATCGGCAGGATCTTGGAGATGACGCCCTTGTTGCCGTGCCGGCCGGCCAGCTTGTCACCGTCGGTGATCTTGCGCTTCTGTGCGACGTAGACGCGGACCAGCTGGTTCACGCCCGGAGGCAGTTCGTCGCCCTCCTCGCGGTCGAAGACGCGGACACCGATGATCTTGCCGGTCTCGCCGTGCGGCACCTTCAGCGAGGTGTCGCGGACTTCCCGGGCCTTCTCACCGAAGATCGCGCGGAGCAGGCGCTCCTCCGGCGTCAGCTCGGTCTCACCCTTGGGCGTGACCTTGCCGACGAGGATGTCTCCGGCCGTGACCTCGGCACCGATACGGATGATGCCGCGCTCGTCGAGGTCCGCGAGGACCTCTTCGGAGACGTTCGGGATGTCCCGGGTGATCTCCTCCGGGCCGAGCTTGGTGTCCCGGGCGTCGACCTCGTGCTCCTCGATGTGGATCGAGGAGAGGACGTCGTCCTGGACCAGCCGCTGGCTGAGGATGATCGCGTCTTCGTAGTTGTGGCCCTCCCACGGCATGAAAGCCACGAGGAGGTTCTTGCCGAGCGCCATCTCGCCCTGCTCGGTGGCGGGACCGTCGGCGAGCACCTGGCTCTCGACGACCCGGTCACCCTCGGCGACGACGACCTTCTGGTTGACGGAGGTGCCCTGGTTGGAGCGGGAGAACTTGGCGATGCGGTACGTGGTGTACGTGCCGTCGTCGTTGGCGACGGTGATGTAGTCCGCGGAGACCTCCTGGACCACACCTTCCTTCTCCGCCTTGATGACGTCACCCGCGTCGACCGCGCAGCGGTACTCCATGCCGGTGCCGACCAGCGGCGCCTCGGCCGTGATCAGCGGTACGGCCTGGCGCATCATGTTCGCGCCCATGAGGGCACGGTTGGCGTCGTCGTGCTCCAGGAACGGGATCATCGCGGTCGCGACCGACACCATCTGGCGCGGCGAGACGTCCATGTAGTCGACGTCGTCGCCGGGGATGTAGTCGACCTCGCCGCCACGACGGCGGACCAGGACGCGCGGCTCGGTGAACCGCATCTCCTCGGAGAGCGTCGCGTTGGCCTGGGCGATGACGAAGCGGTCCTCCTCGTCGGCGGTCAGGTAGTCGACCTCGTCGGTGACCTGGCCCTCGACTACCTTGCGGTACGGCGTCTCGATGAAGCCGAAGGGGTTGACCCGGCCGTACGAGGCGAGGGAGCCGATCAGACCGATGTTCGGTCCTTCCGGCGTCTCGATCGGACACATGCGGCCGTAGTGCGACGGGTGCACGTCACGGACCTCGAAGCCGGCCCGCTCACGCGAGAGACCACCCGGGCCGAGCGCGTTGAGACGGCGCTTGTGGGTGAGACCCGAGAGCGGGTTGTTCTGGTCCATGAACTGCGACAGCTGGCTGGTGCCGAAGAACTCCTTGATGGAGGCGACGACCGGCCGGATGTTGATCAGCGTCTGCGGCGTGATCGCCTCGACGTCCTGGGTCGTCATGCGCTCACGTACGACGCGCTCCATCCTCGCCAGACCCGTACGGACCTGATTCTGGATGAGCTCGCCCACGTTGCGCAGACGGCGGTTGCCGAAGTGGTCGATGTCGTCGGTCTCGACGATGATCTGCGTGCCGCTCTCGCCGACCGTCTCGGTCTCACCGGCGTGCAGCTTCACCAGGTACTTGATCGTGGCGATGATGTCGTCGGTGGTGAGCACACCGGCGTCCAGCGGCTCTTCCGCGCCGAGCTTCTTGTTCACCTTGTAGCGGCCGACCTTCGCGAGGTCGTAGCGCTTGGGGTTGAAGTAAAGATTCTCGAGCAGCGTCTGGGCCGCCTCGCGGGTCGGGGGCTCGCCCGGACGCAGCTTGCGGTAGATGTCGAGCAGCGCGTCGTCCTGGCCCTGGGTGTGGTCCTTCTCCAGGGTGGCGCGCATCGACTCGTACTCGCCGAACTCCTCCAGGATCTGCTCGGTCGTCCAACCGAGAGCCTTGAGCAGGACGGTCACGGACTGCTTGCGCTTGCGGTCGATACGGACACCGACCATGTCGCGCTTGTCGATCTCCATCTCCAGCCAGGCACCCCGGGACGGGATGATCTTGGAAGAGAAGATGTCCTTGTCGGACGTCTTGTCGATCGAGGAATCGAAGTAGACACCCGGCGAGCGCACCAGCTGGGTCACCACGACACGCTCGGTGCCGTTGATGACGAAGGTGCCCTTGTTCGTCATGAGCGGGAAGTCACCCATGAAGACCGTCTGGGACTTGATCTCGCCGGTCTCGTTGTTGGTGAACTCGGCGGTGACGAAGAGCGGGGCCGCGTACGTGAAGTCGCGCTCCTTGCACTCGTCGATCGAGTTCTTGGGAGGCTCGAAGCGATGGTCGCGGAAAGTCAGCGACATCGACCCGGAGAAGTCCTCGATCGGGGAGATCTCCTCGAAGATCTCCTCCAGACCCGACTTCCTGGGGACGTCCTGGCCGTTCTCCAGAGCAGCCTCGACACGAGCCCTCCAGACGGCGTTGCCGAGCAGCCAGTCGAAGCTCTCGGTCTGCAGCGCGAGGAGGTTCGGAACCTCGAGGGGCTCCTTGATCTTTGCAAAGGAAATGCGCAGCGGGGCGGTGCTGGCGCCGTTGTTCGTATTCGTGGTCGAGGCGTTGCGCGAGGCGGCCAAGAGGGGGTCCTTCCGAGGGCTCGGACTCACTACGCGCGTACCGGTCCCGAGCTGGACACAGCAGGCGACTAGCCCCGAAAGGGCTGATCAGCCGACGATGTCATGCATGGGGGTGCCCCTGGTGACGGGCAGGGAGCAGCTAACAGGCAGCGCAAAGGGTCAGTGTAGCCACTTGGCACACTGATGTCCAGGCCGGGTTTTGCGAGACCCTCGTTGTTCTCAACACCTTGTCTCAACTGCGTACAGACCCACGCCGTAGGCGCACATCGATCCTGCCCTCTTCGTCGCCGATCCATGCCTCGGATTCGGATCGATATGGCGACGCGTCCTGAGAATTGCGCGCTGCGTGCGGTTCGTCAAGGCCCCCCGCCCCGTACGGATCGTCACCGGTCGTACGGAAGGCACGGCGATGATCACCATACTCGCAGCCGGCCGAAGAGCAAGGAACCCCTCGCGGCAACGCAGAAGGGCGGTCACCCGTACGGGTGACCGCCCTTCTCGTCAACGCTGTGCGCCTCGCGGCGCGGTCGCTGTCACTTCGGCTCGCGGGCGGCCTCACGGCTCCCTGAGACGGGTGTCAGCGGGGTCCTACGAGCTCACTTGACCTCGACGGAGGCACCGGCGGCCTTGAGGGACTCGGCAGCCTTCTCGGCGGCCTCCTTGGCGACCTTCTCGACGACGGGCTTGGGAGCGCCGTCCACGAGGTCCTTGGCCTCCTTGAGGCCCAGCGAGGTGAGCTCACGCACGACCTTGATGACCTGGATCTTCTTCTCGCCGGCACCCGTGAGGATGACGTCGAACTCGTCCTGGACCTCTTCGGCCTCGGCGGCGACAGCGGCACCACCGGCGGCAGCGGCGGCGACCGGGGCGGCGGCCTTGACGTCGAACTTGGCCTCGAACGCCTTGACGAAGTCGGAGAGCTCGATGAGGGTCAGGTTTTCGAACTGCGCGAGCAGGTCGTCCTGGGACAGCTTCGCCATGGTGGCGGTCCTTCCACTAATTTCGGCAGGTGCCGGATGTATATGACGGCGGGCGTACGGGCCCGCTGCGACGCGGCGCCGAACTACTCGGCGTCGGCCTCGGCGGGAGCCGGCGTACCGGCACCGCCCTGCTCAGCCTCACGCTTGGCGCGAAGGGCGTCCGCGGTGCGGACGAACTCCGACAGCGGGGCCTGGAATGTCGCCGCGGCCTTGGCCATCGACGCCTTGATTCCACCGGCCACCTTGGCGAGCAGCACCTCGCGGGACTCAAGGTCCGCGAGCTTCTTGAACTCGTCGGCGCTGAGCGCCTTGCCATCAAGGACACCGCCCTTGATGACGAGGTTCGGGTTGTCCTTGGCGAAGTCACGAAGACCCTTCGCCGACTCCACCGGGTCACCGGTGACGAAGGCAACCGCCGTCGGACCCGCGAACAGGTCGTCCAGCGTGTTGATCCCGGCCTCGTTGGCCGCGATCTTGGTCAGCGTGTTCTTCACCACGGCGTACTGGGCGTTCGCACCGAGGGAACGGCGCAGCTCCTTGAGCTGCGCCACGGTGAGACCCCGGTACTCGGTCAGCACTGCGGCGTTCGAGCTGCGGAACTGTTCCGTCAGCTCGGCCACCGCGGCAGCCTTGTCGGGCCTTGCCATGAGCGTCGGCCTCCTTCCGGGTGATGAGGACCGCTCAGAAGGGGCTGAACAAGACGAAACGCCCCGGCGCAGGCGCACGGGGCGTAGCTCGACCGGGACGAACCCGGGAACTCTCCTCGGTCACCTACGCGGGTCGTCCGCTTCCAGCGGATCCTTCGGTCGCCTCACCCTCTTACGAGAGCACGGCGACGACCAGCGGTCTTTGGCTTCCTGTGAAGAGTACGTGACGGGGTCGCCGTCAGGCAAATCCGTCGAACGGGACCGTAAACCCGGTCCGGGAAAGGGAATTCCCGGACCGGATTCGTGGGTCGATCCCTGGGTCGGACTTCCGGATCAGGCCCCGGAGCCGTCCGCACCGGCGCCGGCCTCGGCGCCGAGGTCACCCAGCATCTCGAACAGGTCGACGGTCTCGCCGGCCGGCGGCGTCTGGACGGAGGCCTTGGCCCCGTAGTCGCTGTAGCGCGCGTCGATCTTGATCTCGCCCTGCGGGGTGTCCATGGCGACGTTCATCTTCACCGGGTAGTTGTCCTTGTTGACCCAGACCTCGGTGTCGTACCCCTTGATGCCGGACTTCTCGATGTTGGCGAGCAGGTCCTTGCGCTCCTTGGCGCTGAGCACGTCGAGCCCCTCGTTCGACTCCATCATCTCGGCGACCGTGAGCGTGCCCTTGTAGTGCTGCGCCTCGACCCCGTCGATCTTCTCGGAGCCGACGTGCTTCACGTTCGGGGAGTCCAGCAGCAGCGCGAGTTGCTGGGCCGGGTCCTGGTTCATGTTCTCCATGCCGCCGGTGAGCTCCTTGGCGGCGGCCGGGTCGCCGGAGGCTTCCGCCGCCGCGGCCAGGTCCAGCTTCATCCAGCGCTTGCCGTCCATGTCCTTGGCCGCCTCGGCGCCCATGTCCATGTACATCGCGTTCTTGACCCACACCATCCGGATCTCGTCCGGGGCGTCGGGCTCGTCCTGCATCATCGAGCCGGTCATGGTCATGTCCATCACCATGGGGTCCCACCCCATGACGCCGGTCATCTCCATGTCGCCTGCCGCGGCCCCCGCCGCGCCCTCGGGCATCGACATCGTCATGCTGACCTTGGCCGACTTGGCCGCCGCGGTCTTCTCGTACGCAGCCGTCAGGACCTCGGTCACCGACGAACGCGACTGCGGCTCATCGCCCTTGGCCGCGGAACTCCCGGTCTTCTTCGTGTCCGAGTCACCGCTCTGACAGCCGGCCACACCCGCTACAACGGCCACTGCCGTCAGCGAGACGCCAACACGCCCCCATGCCGACATGGTCATACCCCACCCCTTTTTTCGATGTTCTTGGTTGAACCGTAACCCACATATGTGACAGCCCGCGCATGCGAAAACCGGCCCCAACGCCTCAACAGAGGTGCCGGGACCGGCTCTTGACACGCGTGAACGCGACCGCCGTCAGTTTCAGACGGAGGCCGGGTCCTCCTCCACGAGGAGGTTACGAGTGCGGTTGGCGTCCAGCGGAATGCCGGGGCCCATCGTCGTCGCCATGACGGCCTTCTTGATGTAACGGCCCTTGGCGGCCGACGGCTTGAGACGGAGGATCTCCTCCAGCGCCGCGGCGTAGTTCTCGACCAGCTTCGTCTCGTCGAAGGAGACCTTGCCGATGATGAAGTGCAGGTTCGAGTGCTTGTCGACGCGGAACTCGATCTTGCCGCCCTTGATGTCGTTCACGGCCTTCGTGACATCGGGGGTGACGGTGCCGGTCTTCGGGTTGGGCATCAGACCACGCGGGCCGAGGACGCGGCCGAGCCGGCCGACCTTGCCCATGAGGTCCGGGGTGGCGACGACGGCGTCGAAGTCGAGACGGCCCTTCTGGACCTCTTCGATCAGCTCGTCGGAGCCGACGATGTCGGCGCCCGCGGCACGCGCTGCCTCGGCACGGTCACCGGTCGCGAAGACCAGGACCCGGGCGGTCTTGCCGGTGCCGTGCGGAAGGTTGACGGTGCCACGGACCATCTGGTCCGCCTTGCGCGGGTCGACGCCCAGACGCATGGCGACCTCGACGGTGCCGTCGAACTTGGAGGTGTTGGTGTCCTTGGCGAGACGGACGGCCTCGAGCGGAGGGTAGTTACGCTCCGCGTCGATCTTCGCGTCCGCGTTGCGGAGTGCCTTGCTGCGCTTCACTTCTGCTCCTGGTGATTCATTCAGGTGTGGAGTTCGTGGTACGGGCCGCGCATGGCCCTTCCACTTGGCGCGCCCGAGCGGGCCCGCCGGGCCGGTCTCAGCCCTCGACCGTGATGCCCATCGAACGGGCGGTGCCAGAAATGATCTTCTCGGCGGCGTCCAGGTCGTTGGCGTTCAGGTCGGGCATCTTGGCCGTGGCGATGTCACGGACCTGTGCGCGGGTGAGCTTGGCGACCTTCTTGACGTGCGGCTCGCCCGATCCCTTGTCCACACCGGCGGCCTTGAGGATCAGCTTCGCGGCCGGCGGAGTCTTGGTGATGAAGGTGAAGGAGCGGTCCTCGTAGACCGTGATCTCCACCGGCACGACCATGCCACGCTGCGACTCGGTCGCGGCGTTGTAGGCCTTGCAGAACTCCATGATGTTGACGCCGTGCTGGCCCAGCGCGGGGCCGACCGGCGGCGCCGGGTTGGCCGCGCCGGCCGAGATCTGGAGCTTGATGAGCCCCGTGACCTTCTTCTTCTTGGGAGGCATTGCTCTCTCCGGGTCCTAGTGAGAGTGTTCCGGCCCAGTCATCCGGTCATCCGGATGCGGGCATACCGCGCAACGATAACGGGTATAGCTGCACGGCCAAAAACCGAGCAGGTCAGACCGTCTCCCACGAGCGGGCGAAACCCGCCTGCGAGAGCCTGTCTGACCTGGTCGGAAGTGGCTTACGAGCGCGCGGAACCGCGCGTCAGTTCTTCTGGATCTGGTCGAAGCTCAGCTCGACCGGAGTCTCGCGACCGAAGATCTCGACGAGGCCCTTGACCTTCTTCGAGTCGGCGTTGATCTCGTTGATCGTCGCCTGGAGCGTCGCGAACGGGCCGTCGGTGACGGTGACCGAGTCGCCGACCTCGAAGTCCAGCACCTGGACCTCGACCTTGCGGGACGGCACCGGCTTGCCCTCGGCCTCGGCCGCCTCGCGTGCGGCCTTCTCCTCGGCCTCGGGGGCGAGCATCTTGACGATCTCGTCCAGCGTCAGGGGGTACGGGTCGTAGGCGTTGCCGACGAAGCCGGTGACGCCGGGGGTGTTCCGTACGACGCCCCAGGACTCGTTCGTCAGGTCCATCCGCACCAGGACGTAGCCCGGGAGTTTGTTCTGGCGGACGTTCTTGCGCTCGCCGTTCTTGATCTGGACGATCTCTTCCTCGGGCACCTCGGCCGAGTAGATGAAGTCCTCGACGTTGAGCGAGACGGCGCGCTGTTCCAGGTTGGCCTTCACGCGCTTCTCGTAGCCCGCGTACGTGTGGATGACGTACCACTCGCCGGGCAGGGTGCGCAGCTCCTCGCGGAGCGCGGCGACCGGGTCGGCAGCGGCGGCGGGCTCTTCGACGAGCTCGATGTCGTCGCCGTCTTCGGCGGCTTCGGCGTCCTCCGCGTCGGTCGCTTCGTCGGCTTCGGCTTCGGCTTCGGCGGGAGCGGACTCCGCCTCCGGCTCCGCGTCGTCCTCGGCCTCGATGTGCAGCGCAGCCTCTTCGGCCGGCTCGCCGGCCGCGGCGTCAGCGGCTTCGGCCTGGTCTGGCTCGACAGCGTCCGCCGCCTCGACGATGTCGGTCTCGTCCGCACGGGACTCGACCGCCTCGTTGGCGTCGTTCAGGTTCGGGTCAGACACGTTGGCTGCTTCTTCCTGGCTTCACGATGGGTGGAACATGCGGAAAGGGACGCCTGTGGGCGCCCTCCGCCTCCGCGGCTCTAGCCGAAGACGTACTTGACTACTCTCTGGAAGCCGTAGTCCATCACGGTCACCAGACCGATCATGACGACGACGAAGACGATCACGACAGTCGTGTAGGTCGTCAGCTGATTGCGAGTCGGCCAGACGACCTTGCGCAGCTCCGCGACGATCTGACGGTAGAAGAGCGCGAGACGGCCGAAGGGGCCCTTCTTGCCGCGCTTGCCACCCTTGCGGGTCTTCTTGCCTGACTCTGCGGTCTCGTCATCGTCAGCATCAGGCTTGTCGATGGAGCCCACGGCGTCCGTCACGCTCTCTCACCTGATTCCGGGTCGTGGCCGTGCCGCGCCCGGTGGAGCCGCACGGCGGTGCATTGAAGTACGTACATGCGCACACATCCTGGCGGAGGAGTGTGTAGCAGGGCCGGAGGGACTTGAACCCCCAACCGCTGGTTTTGGAGACCAGTGCTCTACCAATTGAGCTACGACCCTTTGCGTTTTCCCCAACCTACCGCATCCGACCGGGAGCACGGTGTGCCCGGATCGGTGGTGGCGGGTGAGG
Source organism: Streptomyces sp. NBC_01508 (assembly GCF_045040315.1). Lineage (NCBI taxonomy): Bacteria > Bacillati > Actinomycetota > Actinomycetes > Kitasatosporales > Streptomycetaceae > Streptomyces > Streptomyces sp. NBC_01508. The sequence goes on from NZ_CP109419.1 coordinate 3,322,618, forward strand.
GCCAACGACCAGTGAGTGTACGTGCTCGGGCGCCCGGCGTCGAACAGGTAACACCGGACCGGCTCTTGTCCGAACCTGTCCACTCTCTGTGCACGCGTTGTCCGGTCGGTGAAACCCCGGCGCCCGGCTCTCGGGGGTTCTGGGACCATGGCCCGCATGAGCGCTGCAATTCCTCCGACCGAGCGCCGGGTCTCCGCCCGAGTCGGCGCAATCTCCGAGTCCGCCACCCTCGCCGTCGACGCCAAGGCCAAGGCCCTCAAGGCCGCGGGCCGGCCGGTGATCGGCTTCGGTGCGGGTGAACCCGACTTCCCGACGCCCGGCTACATCGTCGAGGCCGCGAGTGAGGCCTGCCACAACCCGAAATACCACCGCTACACCCCGGCCGGCGGGCTCCCCGAGCTGAAGGCCGCCATCGTCGCGAAGACACTGCGTGACTCCGGCTACGAGATCGACCCCGCCCAGGTCCTGGTGACCAACGGCGGCAAGCAGGCGATCTACGAGGCGTTCGCCGCGATCCTCGACCCGGGCGACGAGGTCATCGTCCCGGCGCCGTACTGGACGACGTACCCCGAGTCGGTCCGGCTGGCCGGCGGTGTCCCGGTGGATGTCGTGGCCGACGAGACCACCGGCTACCGGGTCTCCGTCGAGCAGTTGGAGGCGGCGCGCACGGAGCGTACGAAGGTCGTGCTCTTCGTCTCGCCGTCCAACCCGACCGGTGCCGTCTACAGCCGCGAGGACACCGAGGCAGTCGGCCGCTGGGCCGTCGAGCACGGTCTGTGGGTCATGACGGACGAGATCTACGAGCACCTCGTGTACGGGGACGCCGAGTTCACCTCGCTGCCCGCGATCCTGCCGGAGCTGCGCGACAAGTGCGTCGTGGTCAACGGTGTCGCCAAGACGTACGCGATGACCGGCTGGCGGGTGGGCTGGATCGTCGGCCCCAAGGACGTGGTGAAGGCCGCGACCAACCTCCAGTCGCACGCGACGTCGAACGTGGCCAACGTGTCGCAGGCCGCCGCGCTGGCCGCCCTCACCGGCAGCCTCGACGCGGTGGACGAGATGCGGACCGCCTTCGACCGGCGCCGGGGCACCATCGTACGGATGCTCAACGAGATCGAGGGTGTGCTCTGCCCGGAGCCCGAGGGTGCCTTCTACGTGTACCCGTCGGTGAAGGGGCTCCTCGGTAAGGAGATCCGCGGCAAGCGCCCGGCGACCTCGGTCGACCTGGCCACCTTGATCCTCGAAGAGGCCGAGGTCGCGGTCGTACCGGGTGAGGCCTTCGGTACGCCGGGGTATCTGCGGCTGTCGTACGCCCTGGGCGACGAGGACCTGGTCGAGGGTGTGGCCCGGCTCCAGAAGCTGCTGGCCGAGGCCCGCGACTGAGAGTCGCCGACGAGATACGGGTCCCCGGTGCCGTCCGGGGGCCCGTTCTTCCGTTCGGGCTTTCGTTCGGGCCACGACCCGAAGGTGGAAAGGGACTCCCGCAGTCCGCGTGAGTACGGCAAGATCCATGGATGGAGAACGTTTCCGGCCCCCCGCGTGACGACCGTGCCGTCCGCGACATCCGGCTGCTGCCCAAGGCCCATCTGCATCTGCACTTCACTGGCTCGATGCGGCCCACGACGCTGCTGGAGCTCGCCGACAAGTACGGGGTCCACCTCCCCGACGCGCTCACCGGCGGCGAGCCGCCCCAGCTGCGCGCCACCGACGAGCGGGGCTGGTTCCGCTTCCAGCGGCTCTACGACATCGCCCGGTCGTGTCTGCGCTCCCCCGAGGACATCCAGCGGCTGGTGCGCGAGGCCGCCGAGGAGGACGTCCTGGACGGCTCGGGGTGGCTGGAGATACAGGTCGACCCCACCTCGTACGCCCCGCTGCTCGGCGGGCTGATCCCGGCGCTGGAGATCATCCTGGACGCCGTGGACGCGGCGGCCAGGGACACCGGGCTCGGCATGCGCGTCGTGGTCGCGGCGAACCGGATGAAGCACCCGCTGGACGCCCGCACGCTGGCCCGGCTCGCCGTGCGGTACGCGGACCGCGGCGTCGTCGGGTTCGGCCTGTCGAACGACGAACGCCGGGGCATGGCGCGGGACTTCGACCGGGCCTTCGCGATCGCCCGGGAGGGCGGGCTGCTCGCGGCGCCGCACGGCGGTGAGCTGAGCGGACCCTCGTCCGTACGGGACTGCCTGGACGATCTGCGCGCGACCCGGGTCGGGCACGGCGTACGGGCCGCCGAGGACCCGCGGCTGCTGCGCAAGCTGGCCGAGCGCGGGGTGACCTGTGAGGTGTGCCCGGCGTCGAACGTGGCGCTGGGCGTCTACGAGAAGCCCGCCGACGTCCCCCTGCGGACGCTGTTCGACGCCGGGGTGCCGATGGCGCTGGGCGCCGACGACCCGCTGCTCTTCGGCTCGCGGCTGGCGGCGCAGTACGAACTCGTACGCAGGCACCACGGGTTCACGGACGCCGAGCTGGCGGAGCTGGCCCGTCAGTCGGTACGGGGCTCGGCGGCGCCCGCCGGAACGCGGGACAAACTGCTGGCGGGGATCGACGGGTGGCTGCTGCACGGCTGACCTCTTTAAGGAGGCGCCGTCGTTCGCTACGGGGCGAGACCCAGCAGCGCCGCGCGGACCACGGTGGGTGCGAACTCCTCGGCGGGTGCGACCGGTTCGCCGCCGGGGAAACCGCACAGGAACGCCCGCTGCTGGCACGCGCCGAGCAGCAGCGCCGCCGCGGCGTCGGGATCGGCGTCGGCGCGGATCCGGCCGGCGTCGCGCTCGGTGCGCAGATAGGCGGCGAGGGCGCGCGGGGGTATGTGCGGGCCGGCGCCCAGTGCGTGTACGCCCTCGGCATGGCGGCGCAGCAAAGCCGGTTCGGCGAAGAGCGAGGCGGCGATCGCGAAGGTGGCCTCGTAGAAGAGGGCGGCCTGGCGGACGACCTCTACGAGGTTCTCCTCGACGCTTCGTCCGCCGCCGCCCCCGCCTTCGGCGGGGGACTTCGCCAGTTCGCCGAGGAGGGGGCCGAGCCGGGGCAGCCGCTCGTCCAGTACGTGCAGGAAGAGGTCTTCCTTGCCGGCGAAGTACTTGTAGAGGGCGGCCTCCGAGCAGCCGGCCGCGCGGGCGATCTCCTTGGTGGTGGCGCGGGCCAGGCCGATGGTGGCCATCCGCTCGGCCGCGGCGTCGAGGATGCGGGCCCGCGCAGGTTTCATGGGTGGTCCGTTTCGCGGCTTGACGGCGGGGTGAGTACCTACTCACCCTAGAGGTAAGTGAACACTCACCCACGAGGGAAGGCGACGGCGATGAAGCTCACCGTTTTCGGTGCGACCGGCGGAATCGGCCAGGAGGTCGTCCGGCAGGGGCTGGCGGCGGGGCACCGGGTCACGGCCGTGGTGCGGGACCCGGCGCGCTTCACCGTGACCGGTGACGGGCTGGAGGTGTACACGGCGGCGACGTTCGACGACCCGGAGGAGCTGCGGTCCGCCGTGGCGGGCCGGGACGCCGTGCTGTCGGGCATCGGGCCGAGCAGCCGCAAGGCCGCGGGCATCGCGGCGCCGGTGACGCGTTCGATCCTGTCGGCGATGGACGCGGCGGGGGTGCGCCGGCTGGTCGTGGTGAGCGCGGCCCCGGTCGGTCCCGTGCCGCGCGACGAACCGCTGTTCGGGAAGCTCGCCCTGGGGGTGGTGAAGGTCGTGCTCAAGCCCGTCTACGACGATCTGGCCCGGATGGAGGAGGAGTTGGCGCGCAGCGGGGCCCACTGGACGGCGGTCCGGCCGCCCCAGCTGGTGGACAGGCCCGTGACCGGCGTCTACCGCACGGTGATCGACGGGAACCCGCGCGCCGGAAGCAAGATCGGGCGGGCCGACGTGGCGCACGCGATGCTCGCGATGGTGGACGACCCGGCGGTGGTGAAGCGGGCGGTGGGAGTCGCGTACTGAGGCCGCGGGCTGCGGGCCGCGGGCCTGCGGTCCGGGCAGCACGGCTCAGGGCGCTCAGGGCGCTTCAGAGGCTGACGCCGACCGTCACCGGCTCGTTGACCAGGGTGATCCCGAACGCCTCGCGCACCCCGGCGACGACCTCCCGGGCGAGCGCGAGCAGATCCTCGGTGGTGGCGTCGCCCCGGTTGGTCAGGGCGAGCGTGTGCTTCGTGGAGATGCGGGCCGGGCCCGCGCCGTACCCCTTCGTGAAGCCCGCGCGGTCGATCAGCCAGGCCGCGGAGGTCTTCGTACGGCCCTCCCCCGCCGGGAACGCGGGCGGCGTGACGTCCGCGCCCAGCCGCCGCGCCGCGCGGGCGAGGAAGGCCGCCAACTGGGCGTCGTCGAGGATCGGGTTGGTGAAGAAGGAGCCGGCCGACCAGGTGTCGTGGTCCGCCGGGTCGAGCACCATGCCCTTGCCCGCGCGCAGTTCGAGGACGGTGCGGCGGGCGGTGGCCGCCGGGACCCGGTCGCCGGGCTCGACGCCGAGGGCGCGGGCCGTCTCGGCGTACTTGAGCGGGGCCGACAGCCCGCCCGCGTCCTCCAGCGCGAACCGCACGCGCAGGACGACATAGCGCCCGGGGTGCTCCTTGAAGCGGCTGTGGCGGTACGAGAACCCGCAGTCGGCGTTGGCGAGGGTCAGGGTCTCGCCGGTGGTCCGGTCGTAGGCGACGACCTCGGTGATGGTGCTGGAGACCTCCTGGCCGTACGCGCCCACGTTCTGGATCGGTGTGGCGCCGGCCGAGCCGGGGATGCCGGCCAGGCACTCGATGCCCGCGAGTCCCGCCTCGACGGTACGGGCGACGGCGTCGGTCCAGGTCTCGCCGGCGGCCAGTTCCAGCGCCGTACCCGCGAGGTCGAAGCCGCGGGTCGCGATCCGCAGCGCGGTGCCTTCGAAGCCCTTGTCGCCGATGACCAGATTGCTGCCGCCGCCGATGATCAGGAGCGGTGTGCCCGCGTCGTCCGCCTCGCGCACGGCCGCGACGACCTCGGCGTCGGTGGTGGCGGTGATCAGCCGGGCGGCGGGGCCACCGAGGCGGAAGGTGGTCAGGGGGGCGAGGGGGGCGTCGTGGAGTTCCTGCACGGCACAAGAGTACGTTCGGATCCGGAGACGATTCGTCTCCGGATCCGGACGCGTCGCGCGGGACGCGGTCAGACGGCCGCCGTCTCGCGCTTCTCCTCGGCCGCCGACTCCCGTACCGGGTGGGCTCCCGCCGGACCCGGTCGGCCCGTCCGGCGATGGGGAATCATCCGCTCAGGCCAGCTGGACGACGGCGCGGGACATCCCCAGCACCTTCTTGCCCTCGTTGGTCGCCGTGAGATCCACGCGCACGCGGTTGCCGTCGAGCTTGTCGCCGATCCTGGCGCTCACCTCTACGACCGCGCCCGTGCCGTCGTTGGGAACCACGACGGGTCTGGTAAAGCGCACGCCGTACTCGACGACGGCCCCCGGGTCCCCCACCCAGTCGGTCACCACCCGGATCGCCTCGGCCATGGTGAACATGCCGTGCGCGATGACGTCGGGCAGCCCGACCTCCAGCGCGAACTTCTCGTTCCAGTGGATCGGGTTGAAGTCCCCGGACGCGCCGGCGTACCGCACCAGGGTGTCCCGGGTGACCGGGAAGGTCCCGGTCGGCAGCTCCGTACCGACCTCGACGTCCTCGTAGGCGATCTGCGTGGCCATCGGCGTCACTCCCCCTCGGCGGCGCGCGCCACCAGCTTGGTCCACGCGGTCACGACATGCGCACCCGCCTCGTCGTGCACCTCGCCGCGGACGTCGAGGATGTCGTTGCCCGCCATCGACTTGATCCCCTCGATGGTCGAGGTGACGGTCAGCCGGTCGCCCGCCCGTACGGGACGGGTGTACGCGAACTTCTGGTCGCCGTGCACCACCCGGCTGTAGTCGAGACCGAGCTTCGGATCCGCGATGACCTCGCGCGCCGCCTTGAAGGTGATCGCGAAGACGAAGGTCGGCGGGGCGATCACATCGGGATGGCCGAGCGCCTTCGCCGCGTCCGGGTCGGCGTACGCCGGATTGGCGTCGCCCACCGCCTCGGCGAACTCGCGGATCTTCTCCCGGCCGACCTCGTACGGTTCGGTGGGCGGATAGATCCGCCCGACGAAGGACTGGTCGAGCGCCATTGGACTCGTTCCCTCCTGATGAGACTGCCCTGATGAATTGGTGCACAACTATGGATGGGGCACGGCAAACGACACGAGGCCGCCCCCCGTTAAGGGGACGGCCTCGGGTACGAGCCTGGTTCAGCGCGTTTCGCGGTGAGCCGTGTGCGAGTTGCAACGAGGGCAGTGCTTCTTCATCTCAAGACGGTCCGGGTTGTTGCGCCGGTTCTTCTTGGTGATGTAGTTCCGCTCCTTGCACTCCACGCAGGCCAGCGTGATCTTCGGGCGGACGTCGGTGGCAGCCACGTGAGTGCTCCTTGGACGGACAGATTGACGGGTTAACGCATAAAAGAGTAGCCGATCGAAGGATCGTCCCCACCATCGGCTACCGTGTGTAGCGGTGACCGGACTTGAACCGGTGACACAGCGATTATGAGCCGCTTGCTCTACCGACTGAGCTACACCGCTGTGATGTCGGACCCCCTCGCCCGAAGGCGAGGAGTGCCGAACACCAGAGCCCCAATACGGAATCGAACCGTAGACCTTCTCCTTACCATGGAGACGCTCTACCGACTGAGCTATTGGGGCGAGCGATGAAGACATTACACGGTCCGTCGCCGATCACCCAAATCCGTTTCCCGGCCTCTCGTCCCACCTGTCCCTTCCGTCTCGGGGCGGTCGCGGGGAGGGGGTCGGGAAGGGCTCGGGAGGGGGCTCGGGCGGGAGTCGGGAAGGGGCTGGAAGAGGCTCGGGAGGTGTTCCGTACGTCTCCGTACACCAGGGAGAGCCACGCCGGTACGACTATTCCCTTCCTCCTCGAAGGCCGACCGGGGCGCCTCTAGGCTCGACCCGCGCTGCGTGATCTTGCACGCCGGCGCCCCCAGAGCCCCACAGCCCCGCCAGGAGCCCCACCCAGGAGCGCGATGCCCGACAGCCAGCCGCAGCCGCCGGACGGCTCCACGGCGAACGCCACCGCGCTGCTGCTGCGCGGGGCCCGGCTCACCGACGGCCGTGCCGTCGACGTACGGCTGAGCGGCGGCCGGATCGAGGCAGTCGGCACCGCCGGCAGTCTCACCGCGCTCGGCGCGTCCGTGGACCTCGACGGGCATCTGCTCCTTCCCGCCCCCGCCGAGCCGCACGCGCACAGCGACACCGCGCTGAGCGCCGTCACTCCGGACAGGCCCGTCTCGTACGACCCCGAGGACGTCCAGCGCCGCGCGACCGAGGCCGCGTTGCTCCAGGTCGGGCACGGGGCGACCACGCTGCGTACGCATGTGCGGATCGGTGACGCTCAGGAGCTGGCGCCCCTGGGGGCGGTGCTCGGGGCGCGGCGCTCGCTGCGCGGGCTCGGCGATCTGACGGTCGTCGCCGTGCCGCGCCTGCTGACCGGGGTCGCGGGCGCGGACGGGCTCGCGATGCTGCGGGACGCGGTGAAGATGGGCGCCGGCGTGGTGGGCGGCTGCCCGGACCTCGACCCCGATCCGACCGGATACGTGGAAGCGGTGCTGACCGTCGCCGCCGAGCACGGCTGTCCCGTCGACCTTCATACGGACGGCGGCGACCCCGCCCGTCTCGCACGCCTGGCGGCGATGGCCGGCGGGCTGCGGCCCGGCGTCTCCGTCGGGCCCTGTGCCGGGCTCTCCCGGCTGCCGGCGCACGTCGCGGGCCGGGCCGCCGACCAGTTGGCGGCGGCGGGCGTGACGGTCGTCTGTCTGCCCCAGGGGGGCTGCGGCGGCACGGAGCAGCGGGGCGTGGCTCCCGTGCGGCTGCTGCGAGCGGCCGGTGTGCGGGTGGCGGCCGGCAGCGGCGCCGTGCGGGACGTGGCGAATCCGGTGGGGCGCGGGGATCCGCTGGAGGCGGCGTATCTGCTGGCCTCCCAAGGAGGCTTGCGGGCGGCGGAGGCGTACGAGGCGGTGAGCACGGCCGCGCGGGAGGCCATGCGGCTGCCGGAGGTGCGGGTGGAGGCGGGCTTTCCGGCCGAGTTGCTGGCGGTGCGCGGGGAGCGGCTGGAGGGGGTGCTGTCGCTGGCGTACAGCAGGATCGTCATCCACCGGGGCCGGGTGGTGGCCCGGACGAACGCCGTGCGGGAGTACTGCGACTCGGCGGTGGCCGTCGCGCTGGACCTGCCGCGACAGGGACGGCCGTGAACTGTCGGCCGCAAGCCGGCGGCACCGGCTGGAATCGCCCCTCCTGAATCGCTCCTCCTACGAAGGTGGTGTGCGCGCGCCGGCGGCCTGCCGGACGTACGGTCGTGGGTATGCGAATTGTCATCGCCGGAGGACACGGTCAGATCGCGTTGCGGCTTGAGCGGCTGCTCGCCGCCCGCGACCACGAGGTCGCGGGCATCATCCGCAAACCCGAACAGGCGGAGGATCTACGGAAGGCGGGCGCCGAAGCCGTCGTGCTCGACCTGGAGTCGGCCTCGCCGGACGAGGCCGCCGCCGCGCTGGAGGGCGCGGACGTGGCGGTCTTCGCGGCCGGGGCGGGACCGGGCAGCTCCACCGAGCGCAAGGACACCGTCGACCGGGGCGCGGCGGTCCTCTTCGCCGACGCGGCCGAACAGGCGGGCGTACGGCGCTACGTGATCGTCTCGTCCATGGGCGCCGACGCGGACCACGAGGGCGACGACGTCTTCGACCACTACCTGCGGGCCAAGGGCGCGGCGGACCGCTACGTCCTGTCCAAGCCGGGTCTCGACACGACCGTCCTGCGTCCGGGAATGCTCACCAACGACGCGGGCACGGGCCTGGTGAACCTCGCGCCGTCAACGGGACGCGGCCCGGTGCCACGGGACGATGTGGCCGCGACACTGGCGGAGTTGGTGGAGACGCCGGCGACGGCGGGCCTGACGCTGGAACTGATCAGCGGCGCGGTACCGGTGGCGGAAGCGGTGAGGAGCGCCGCGCCGTCCGCCTGACCTGACTGCCGCGAACCGACGGTTACGAACTGACAGCTACGAAGATGGCCCCCGGTCCGCGTCTCCGCAGGCCGGGGGCCATCATTTCCGTGTGGCGGCGCCAGGATTCGAACCTGGGAAGGCTAAGCCGGCGGATTTACAGTCCGCTCCCATTGGCCACTCGGGCACACCGCCATGGGATGTCGCCGTGGGGTGGGCGCTGTGTGCGCCGCTCCGTGGCAACGACGTAAACGATACCCGATGCCCGGGGGTGCTCCGCCACCGGATTGATCAGGCCGGGAGCGGGTGGAGATGGCTAGGCTTTGCGGGAGCCCAACCGTACTTTCGGCATCGGTCGCGGCATGAGTCGCGGCACCCTTTCCAGCACCCGATACAAGGAGCCACAGGACATGGCCGACTCCAGTTTCGACATCGTCTCGAAGGTCGAGCGGCAGGAGGTCGACAACGCCCTCAACCAGACCGCGAAGGAGGTCTCCCAGCGGTACGACTTCAAGAACGTCGGAGCCTCGATCGCCTGGTCCGGCGAGAAGATCCTTATGCAGGCCAACACCGAGGAGCGGGTCACCGCGATCCTCGACGTCTTCCAGTCCAAGCTGATCAAGCGGGGCATCTCGCTGAAGGCGCTGGACGCGGGCGAGCCGCAGCAGTCCGGCAGGGAGTACAAGATCTTCGCCTCCATCGAGGAGGGCATCTCGCAGGAGAACGCGAAGAAGGTCGCCAAGATCATCCGCGATGAGGGCCCCAAGGGCGTCAAGGCGCTCGTGCAGGGCGACGAGCTGCGGGTCAGTTCGAAGAGCCGGGACGATCTCCAGGCCGTACAGGCGCTGCTGAAGGGGCAGGACTTCGAGTTCGCGCTCCAGTACGTGAATTACCGCTGACCAACTGGCCGGGCCCGTACGGCCGTCGTCGCGTCCCGCTCGTACGGGCGCGGAGGCGGCCGTACGCGCCCCGTGGGGCGTTGCCGGAGGTTGATCCCGCAGCGGGAGGTCAGCGGGAGGTCAGCGGGAGCGGGAGTGGCCGAAGAGGAGACGGTAGACGATCAGCAGCACCAGTGAGCCGCCGATCGCCGCCGCCCAGGTGGCGCCGTCGTAGAAGTCGCTGGTGATCGGGCGGTCCAGCCAGCGGGACGATATCCAGCCGCCGACGAAGGCGCCCGCGATGCCGATGAGGGTCGTGCCGACCACGCCGCCCGGGTCCCGGCCGGGCAGCAGGATCTTGGCGACGGCTCCGGCGAGGAGTCCGAGGAGGAGCCAGCTGACGATGGTCATGCCGTGGACCTGCCTTTCGTGCGGTGATCTGCGGTGCTGCCGTTCTTCGGTGCCGCGTTTCGCGGGAAGACGTCCGTGGGGCGAGGCGTGGTTGCGGAGATCGATCGCGTGCGACGCACGACACAGCGGCCGTCGACTACCCCGCCTCGGGCGGGACATACGTGTACGCCCGCGAGCGGCCGGGCGCGTTCAGGCGCCGACCGGCGGGCTGGGCGTCGGGTGGCCGGCCGCTCGCGGGCGTACACGGCTGCGGGGTGGCTTGCCGCTCCCGCCTCCGTACGGAGGCGGGTACGGCCTACCGGGCGCTCTACGGAGCCCCTGGGGTCACCAGCCCGCGAACGCCTGGTCCGTACGGACGATCTCGCGGCCGAAGGGCAGCAGCGAGACGGGGATCAGCTTGAAGTTGGCGATGCCCAGCGGGATGCCGATGATCGTCACGCACAGCGCGATCCCCGTGAAGATGTGGCCGAGGGCGAGCCACCAGCCCGCCAGGACCAGCCACAGTACGTTGGCGACGAACGACGGTGACCCGGCGTCGCGGCGCTCCACCGTCGTGTAGCCGAACGGCCACAGCGCGTAGACACCGATCCGGAACGCGGCCACCCCGAAGGGGATACCGATGACCGTGACGCACAGGAGCAGTCCGGCGAGCATGTAACCGAGGAACAGCCAGAAGCCACTTACGACGAGCCAGATGATGTTGAGGATTGTCTTCATGGGCGGCGACCTGCCATCTGCTCTAGTCGGGCGATCCGCTCCGCCATCGGCGGATGCGTGGAGAACATTCTCGATACACCCTGCCCCGGTCGGAACGGATTAGCGATCATCAGATGGCTCGCCGTCTCGATCCGTGGCTCTGGCGGCAACGGCAGCTGCTTCGTACCTGCTTCAAGCTTACGCAAGGCGCTCGCGAGGGCCAACGGATCGCCGGTGAGCTGTGCGCCGGACGCGTCCGCCTCGTACTCCCGCGAACGGCTCACCGCGAGCTGGATCACCGAGGCGGCCAGCGGGCCGAGGAGCATGACGAGCAGCATGCCGACGAGGCCGGGGCCCTCGTCGTCGTCCGAGCGGCCGATGGGGATGAGCCAGGCGAAGTTCACCAGGAACATGACGATCGAGGCGAGGGCGCCGGCGACGGAGGAGATCAGGATGTCGCGGTTGTAGACATGGCTCAGCTCATGGCCGAGGACTCCGCGCAGCTCCTGCTCGTCCAGGATCTGGAGGATCCCGTCCGTACAACAGACGGCCGCGTTACGGGGATTGCGGCCCGTGGCGAACGCGTTGGGGGCCTGCGTCGGCGAGATGTAGAGCCGTGGCATCGGCCGGCGCGCGGTGGTGGAGAGCTCACGCACGATGCGGTAGAGCTTCGGCGCCTCGAACTCGCTGACCGGGCGCGCACGCATGGCGCGCAGTGCCAGCTTGTCGCTGTTCCAGTACGCGTACGCGTTCGTGGCGAGCGCGACGACGACCGCGACGATCAGCCCCGTCCGGCCGAAGATACTGCCGATGACGATGATGAGTGCGGACAGTCCCCCGAGGAGTGCGGCGGTCCTCAACCCGTTGTGCCGGCGGTGCACGGAGCGCCCTCCAAATCGTGCGGCAGGGGAACCCTTTACGTGATGCTGCTCCACTCTCCAGTGGACCCTTCCTCACTGGTCAACGCCAGGCGGGGGTCACGGGTTCCCCGGCGCGCCCGCGCGGGGGTGTACGCCGTACGGGTGGCGGCGGGGGCGGATGGCGCCGCCTCCTTGAGGCGTGTGGTGGGGCGCGTGCCTCAGAAGAGGCCTGTCGCCGCGAAGCGCAGGACCAGTTGGGGCGCTCCCGACAGGGCGATGCCCGCGGCGGTGGTCAGGCCGATCGCGGCGAGCACGGGGACGGGGGCACGGGAAGCGACCAGAAGGCCGGCGGGCTGGAGGGCCGGCCCGGCGGCCGGGGGCGCCGGCTCGGCCTCCGGGGCTTCCTCCGCGGTTCCCTCCCGTGCCGTCTCCGGGGCGCGGAAGAGGACCGCCGTCCACTGGAGGTAGTAGAAGAGCGCGATGACGACGTTGACGCTCATCACGACGGCCAGCCAGCCGAGGCCCGCGTCGACGGCCGAGGAGAAGACGGTGACCTTCGCGAAGAGGCCGACGACGCCGGGCGGCAGTCCGGCGAGGCAGAGCAGGAAGAAGCCCATGGCGAGGGCGACGAGCGGGCGCTCGGAGGCGAGGCCGCGGTAGTCCGAGAGGCGGTTCAGGGGCTTCGTACGGGCGACCAGGGCGGCGACGGCGAAGGCGCCGAGGTTCACGACGGCGTACATCAGGGCGTACGCGACGGTGGAGCCGATCTGGTCCGTGCCGGCGTACGCCGCCGCCGCGATCGGCACCAGGAGATAGCCGGCCTGGGCGACGGACGACCACGCCAGGAGGCGTACCGCGCTCCGGGCGCGTGTGGCCGACTGGCGCAGCGCGGCGACGTTGCCGACGGTCATGGTGAGCGCGGCGAGCACCGCGAGGACCGGGCCCCAGACGTCGGAGTGGCTGGGGAAGGCGACGACGGTGACCAGGATGAGGCCGGAGAATCCGACGGCCTTGCCGACGACGGAGAGGTACGCGGCGATGGGCAGCGGCGCGCCGACGTAGGTGTCGGGGACCCAGAAGTGGAAGGGCGCGGCGGCGGCCTTGAAGGCGAAGCCGACGAGGGTCAGGGCGACGCCCGCCGAGGCGAGGGTTTCGAGCGTCCCGGGGACGTCGTCGAGCCGGGTGGCGATCTCGGTGAGGTGCAGGGTGCCGGTGGTGGCGTACACGAAGCTGACGCCCAGCAGCATGACGGCGGTGGCCGCCACGGAGGAGAGGAAGAACTTCAGGGCCGCCTCGGACGAGAGGCGGTCGCCGCGCTTGAGGCCGACCAGCGCGAAGGCGGGGAGGGTCGCGACTTCGAGGGCGACGACGAGGGTCGCGAGGTCGCGTGCGGCGGGCAGGAGGGCGGCGCCGGCCGCCGAGGCGAGCAGCAGGAACCAGAATTCGCCCGCAGGGAGCTTCTCCGCCCGGGGCTTTCGGCCGCCGCCGAGTTCGGTGACGGAGAGCAGGGCGGTGAGCAGGGCGCCGCCGAGGACCAGGAGTTGGATGACGAGTGTGAAGTGGTCGGCGGTGTAGCTGCACACGTCGGCGTCGGCCGTCAGGCAGAAGGTGGACCGGTCGCCGGCCCGGATCGGGATCAGCAGGAGGAGCGCGGCGGCGAGGCCGGCGATGGCCAGGGCGCCGAGGAGCGGCTTTCGGCGGTCCGGCAGGAACAGGTCGGCGACCAGGACGATCAGTGCGACGGCGGCGGTGAGGGCCGGGGGCGCGATCGCGAGCCAGTCGACGGACTGGACGAGGCCGGCGGCGCTGTCGGCGGCGTCCTGGGCAGCGGCCACGGTCACGACTTGCCTCCTGCGAGAAGCTTCTGCACGGCCGGGTCGGTGAGGCCGAGGAGGACGGCGGGCCAGAGGCCGGCCAGGACGGTGAGGGCGACGAGCGGGGTCCAGGCGGCGAGTTCGTAGCCCTGGACGTCGGCGAGTTCGGGGGTGGGGCCGGTTTCTTCCGCTCCCGCGGGCCGGTGGGTCGCGCCCATGCAGACGCGCCGGACGACGATCAGCAGGTACGCGGCGGTGAGCAGGGTGCCGAAGCAGGCGATCGCCGTGAAGGTGACGAAGGCGGGGCGGCTGAGGCCGGGCGCGGGGTCGAAGGCGCCGAACATCGCGAGCATCTCGCCCCAGAATCCGGCGAGGCCGGGCAGGCCGAGCGAGGCGACGGCGGCGAAGGCGAGCAGGGCGCCGAGGCGCGGTGCGCGGCCGTACAGCGCCGCGCCGGTGGCGCCGGCGAGGGTGTCGAGGTCGGCGGTGCCGTAGCGGTCCTTGAGCGCGCCGACCAGGAAGAAGAGCAGGCCGGTGATGAGGCCGTGGGCGACGTTGGCGAAGAGCGCGCCGTTGACGCCGGTGGGGGTCATGGACGCGATGCCGAGGAGCACGAAGCCCATGTGGCCGACGGAGGAGTAGGCGATCAGGCGCTTGAGGTCGCCGCCCGCGCCCTGCCGGGCGAGGGCGAGGCAGGCCAGGGAGCCGTAGATGATGCCGGTGACGGCGAGGGCGGCGAGGTACGGCGCGAAGGTCCGCATCCCGTCGGGCGCGATCGGCAGGACGATACGGACGAACCCGTACGTACCCATCTTGAGCAGGACTCCGGCGAGGAGCACGGATCCGACGGTCGGGGCGGCGGTGTGGGCGTCCGGGAGCCAGCTGTGGAAGGGCCACATCGGGGTCTTGACCGCGAGGCCGATCCCGATCGCCAGAACGGCGGTGACCTGCACGGATGTACTCAGTCCACGGCCGTTGTCAGTGGCGAGTGCCACCATGTCGAATGTGCCCGCGTGCAGCCCGACGAGCAGCAGGCCGAGCAGCATGACCACGGAGCCGAGCAGCGTGTAGAGGATGAACTTCCAGGCGGCGGCCTGGCGTTCCTCGCCGCCCCAGCGGGCGATGAGGAAGTACATGGGGATGAGCACCATCTCGAAGGCCAGGAAGAAGAGCAGCAGGTCGAGGACGGCGAAGGTGGCGAGGGTGCCGGATTCGAGGACGAGAAGCAGGGCGACGAACGCCTTCGGGGAGGGACCCGTCGGCATTTTGAAGTAGCTGTAGAGCGCGCAGAGGAAGGTCAGCAGCGCGGTCAGGACCAGGAGGGGGAGGGAAATGCCGTCGATGCCGAGATGGATCCGTACGTCGAGTGCCGGGATCCAGCTGATGTCCGTCGTGGCCTGGATCCTCGACGGCTGGTCGTGGTCGAAGCCGAGCGCGAGGACGATCGCGGCGATGAGGATCGCGCCGGTCACGGTCACGCCGTGGCGCAGTACGGCCTGGTCGGGGCCGGTGCCCCGGAGTCCGGGCGGGGCGGGCGGCAGTGCCGCCGCCGCGCCCAGGAGGGGGGCGACGACGATGAACGCGAGAAGGAACTGCATCACGGACGGGCTGATATCGATCACGGCTCACGCTCCGGCGGCGACGAGTACGGCGGCGATCGCCAGGACGACCGTTCCGGCGAGCAGGGCGCCCAGGTAGGTCTGCACATTGCCGGTCTGCGCGCCGCGTACGGCGGTGCCGAGCCAGCGGGTGCCGGTGCCCGCCCCGCGTACGTACGTGTCGACGACCTCGCGGTCGAGGAAGCGGACCAGTTGGGCCGCGCCCTGGACCGGGCGTTGGAAGAGGGTGCGGTAGACGGCGTCCAGGTGGAAGCCGGCGGCGGCGTGGCGGTGGAGTCTGCCGAGCAGGAGCCGGCCGGGGTCGGCGGGGTCGGGCGCCGAGGCGATGTTGCCGTAGGCGGCGGTGTGGCTGGCCATGGCCTCGACCTCGGAGAGGGCGGGCTCGGCGTCCGGGTGCGCGGCGACGGCACCCATGGGGGTGCGCGCGGCGAGTGCCGTGGTGTGGCTCCAGGCGCCGTAGGTGACCAGTCCGCCGACGAGCGCGACGCCTGTGCCGAGGACGGAGGTGGTGATCGTCGGGGTCAGGCTCTCGGCGTCCAGCCAGGGGGCGATGAGGCCGACGGTCAGGCCGAAGGCGAGTGAGGGGACGGCGAGCACCCACAGGACGGAGTTCATCGACAGGGGCTGCCTGCCGTGGTCGGCGGCTTCGGCGCCCCGGCCGCGGAAGGCGAGGAGCCACAGGCGCGAGGCGTAGGCGGCGGTGAGGAGGGCGGTGAGCAGACCGGCGACCAGCACGGTCCAGCCCGCGACGTCCGGGGCGATGTCGGACTTGCCGAGCGCCGTGTGTTCGGCGGCGACGAGGACGGCTTCCTTGGAGAAGAAGCCGGCGAAGGGCGGGATGGCGGCGAGCGCGAGGAGCGCGATCGTCATCGTCCAGTAGGCGTCGGGGACGCGTTTGGCGAGGCCGCCCATCCGGGACATGGCGGCGAGCGAGTTGGTGCCGGCGGCGTGGATGATCACGCCGGCGCCGAGGAAGAGAAGCGCCTTGAAGGCGCCGTGCGAGATGAGGTGGAAGACGGCCGCGCCCCGGTCGCCCACGGCCAGCGCGCCCGACATGTAGCCGAGTTGGCCGATGGTCGAGTAGGCGAGGACACGTTTGATGTCGTCCTGCGCGAGGGCGGCGATCGCCGAGCCGACCATGGTGATCGCGGCCATGACGGCGAGCACCAGCAGGGCCGCGGCGGAGGCGGCGAAGACGGGGAGGAGACGGGCCACGAAGTAGATACCGGCGGCGACCATCGTCGCCGCGTGGATCAGCGCGGAGACGGGGGTGGGACCGGCCATCGCGTCGGGCAGCCAGGTGTGCAGCGGGAATTGGGCCGACTTGCCCGCGACACCGGCGATCAGCAGCAGGGCGATCAGGGTGGGGTGGTCGAGCCCGCCGTTGCCGACGGCCCGCAGGACGCCCGTGATCCGGAACGTGCCGGTGTCGACGGCGAGCGCGAACAGACCGAGCAGGAAGGGGACATCACCGAGTTTGGTGACCAGGAACGCCTTCAGGGAGGCGGCGCGCGCCTCGGGCGTCTCCCAGTAGTGGCCGACCAGGAAGTACGAGCAGATGCCCATGATCTCCCAGCCGACCAGCAGCACCATCAGGTCGCCGGAGTAGACGACGAGCAGCATCGCGGAGGTGAAGAGGGAGACGAGAGCGGCGTACGAGGGGTAGCGCGGGTCGTCGCGCAGATAGCCCGTCGAGTAGATCTGCACGCAGGTCGCGACGGCACCGACGAGGATCGCGACGAGGGCGGCGAAGCCGTCGATGTGCAGGGCGAGATCGATCGGGACCGAGCCGGTCGGGGTGAGCTGGGTCGCGGCGTCGATCGGTGGGCGGGTGCCGCCGTGCCCGTCGCTCTGGCGTACGGCGACGAGCGCGGCGAGTACGGCGGCGGCGAGCGGCGGCAGGACGGCCAGGGGCCGGACGAATCCGGGGGCCGTACGGCCGAGGAGCAGTCCGGCGACCGCGCCGAGGAACGGCAGGAGCGGGACGAGGACGGCGAGGGTGGTCGTGGTCACGCGGTGGCCTCAGCCTTCTCTGCCCGGGCGGCGGCTTGGGCTTGGCCTTCGGCTTGGGCTTGGGCTTCGGCTTGGGCTTGGGCTTCGGCGGATTCGGCCGCCGCCTCTCGGGCGGCTTCGTCGGTCGCGTCGCTCTCGACGCTGTCGCGGAGCCGGTCGACGTCCGAGGTACCGCGGCTGCGGTAGACCATCAGCACGATCGCCAGGCCGATGCCGATCTCGGCGGCGGCGATGGCGATCACGAAGAGAGTGAGGGCCTGGCCGGCGTGCAGGGTGTCGCGCAGCCACACGTCGAAGGCGACGAGGTTGAGATTGACGGCGTTGAGCATCAGCTCGACGGACATGAGGACGAGGATCGCGTTGCGGCGGGCGAGTACCCCGTACAGACCGGTGCAGAAGAGCAGCGCCGCGAGCACGGCGGGATAGGCGAGATGCATCAGCGCTGCTCCTTGCCGCGAGCGGCGTCGCTCTTGCGGGACAGGACGATCGCGCCGATGAGCGCGGCGAGCAGCAGGACGGAGAGCGCTTCGAAGGGCAGCACCCAGTGCCGGAAGAGGAATTGGCCGGTGACCTCGGTGGACCCCTGGGCGGGGCCGTCGAGATCGATCCAGGTCGTGCGGAACGCGTCGACGACCACCCACACGAGCGCGGCGGCGGCGGTGAGCGCCACCGCGAGCGCGACCCACCGGTTCTCCGAATCCGCGTCCGGGGAGCGGCCGATGGGCGCCTTCGTCAGCATCAGACCGAACAGAAGGAGGACGACGACGGAACCGACATAGATCAGGACCTGCACCCAGGCGATGAACTCGGCCGTCAGCAGCAGGTATTCGACGGCCAGGCCGCCGAGCGCCACGACGAGCCAGAGGGCGGCGTGCACCAGCTGCTTGGTCGTGACGGTGATGACGGCCGCGCCGAGGGTGACGAGACCGACGAGGAGAAAGGCGATCTCGACGCCGGTCGGGGACAGGAAGCCGGGATGGGCGGCTGCGAGGGGGGCTGCCGCGAGGGCGGACGCGAGGGGGGTCACTCGCCGCCCTCCCGCTGCTGCTCGTGCTGCTGCTCCTGCTGCGGTGTGGCGGCTTGTGCCGCCGCGAGCTTGTCGGCCGTCTTGCGGGCGGCGGCGATCTCCTTCGGCTCCTCGGCGCCCGGGTCGAGGGCGGGCGGGGCCGGCACGGTCCACATCCAGTCGCGGAGTCTGTCCCGCTCGTGGGTGAGTTCGAGGATGTCCGTCTCCGCGTACTCGAACTCCGGTGACCAGAACAGCGCGTCGAAAGGACAGACCTCGATGCAGATACC
This sequence comes from Streptomyces sp. NBC_01508, assembly GCF_045040315.1. Taxonomy (NCBI): domain Bacteria; kingdom Bacillati; phylum Actinomycetota; class Actinomycetes; order Kitasatosporales; family Streptomycetaceae; genus Streptomyces; species Streptomyces sp. NBC_01508. Next base: position 3,341,186 of record NZ_CP109419.1, read on the forward strand.
GCAGTACATGCAGAGCGAGAAGTCGATGGCGAACCGGTCGAGGACGTTCCGGCTGCGCTCACGCCCGCCGGGGGCGGCGGCCGGAAGTGTCTCCTTGTGGGAGTCGATGTAGATGCACCAGTCGGGGCACTCACGGGCGCAGAGCATGCAGACCGTGCAGTTCTCCTCGAACAGGCCGATCACGCCGCGGCTGCGGGGCGGGAGTTCGGGCTGGGTGTCCGGATACCGCGCGGTGACGGTCTTCCTGGTCATCGTACGAAGGGTGACGGCCAGCCCCTTGGCCAGGCCGCTACCGGGGATCGGAGGCACTTACTGGATCACCACCTTGACGATGCCGGTGAGGGCGATCTGGGCGAGGGCGAGCGGGATGAGCACGGTCCAGGCGAGCTTCTGGAGCTGGTCCTCGCGCAGCCGCGGATAGCTGACGCGCAGCCAGATGACGACGAAGGCGAGGAGGAACGTCTTGAGGAGGGTCCAGAGCCAGCCGAGTCCGTCGCCGCCGAACGGGCCGTGCCAGCCGCCCAGGAACAGGACGGTGGTCAGTCCGCACAGGACGACGATGCCCGCGTACTCGGCGAGCAGGAACAGCGCGAAGCGCAGACCGGTGTACTCGGTGTAGGCACCGAAGATGATCTCGGAGTCCGCGACCGGCATGTCGAAGGGAGGGCGCTGGAGTTCGGCGAGGCCGGCGACGAAGAAGACGAGGGCGCCGACGATCTGCCAGGGCAGCCACCACCACTCGAAGGCGTTCAGGATGCCCGGCAGCGAGACGGTGCCGGCCGCCATCGCGACGGAGGCCGCCGCGAGCAGCATCGGCAGTTCGTACGCGAGCAGTTGGGCGGCCGTGCGCAACCCGCCGAGCAGGGAGAACTTGTTGGCCGACGCCCAGCCCGCCATGAGCGAGCCGAGCACGCCGACGCCCATCACGGCGAGTACGAAGAAGATGCCCGCGTCGACGATCTCGCCGACCGCGCCCTCCTGGGGGCCGATCGGGATCACGAGCAGTACGAGGAGGTAGGGCAGCAGGGCGACGGCGGGGGCGAGCTGGAAGATCCGGCGGTCGGCGGCGGCCGGGACGATGTCTTCCTTCTGCGCGAACTTCACGCCGTCTGCGACGAGTTGGGCCCAGCCGTGGAAACCGCCGACGTACATGGGGCCGAGGCGGCCCTGCATGTGGGCCATGACCTTGTGCTCGGTCTGTCCGACGACGAGAGGGAGGACGAGGAAGGCGGCGAAGACGATGACCAGCCGGATGGCGACATCGAGCACGTCGTTCACGCGTCTCCTCCGGGGCGGTCGGGGTCCGGGTCGGCGTCGGCGTCGGCGTCGGCGTCGGCGTCGGCGTCGGCGTCGGCGTCGGCGTCGGCGGAACCCTCGCGGGCATCGGGGTCGCCGTCCGGAGTCGCCTCCGGCGCCGACTTGGGCTCGTGTGTCGGCCCGCCCTCGGGCGCGGGCATCGGTTCGCCTTCCGGCGTCGGCCCCGGCGGCGGTTCTGCCGGCGGTTCTGCCGGCGGAGTTGTCGTCCGCTGGTCCGTCGGCGGAGCGTCGAACGCCGGGCGCGGGTCGTGCCAAGGGGCCGGGGCGGCATTCGGCGCGGGCGCGGCGGGCTGTTGGGTCGCGGAGCCGTCCGCGGCGCTGCGGGTGCGGCGGGGCGGGCGGTCGCCCGCCGCGCGGGGTGTGCGGGCCGGGCGGGCGGCGGCCGGGGGCAGTTGGCCCTTGAGTGGACCCCATTCGTTCGGGTCCGGTACGCCGGGCGGCAGCATCTGGCGCCGCTTGGGTCCGGTGTGTCCCGGCGCGGACTCCCCCGGCTCCTTCGCGCCCGGCCACGCCTTCGCGACCCGGGCCGCGAGGACGAAGTCCTTGCGCAGCGGATGTCCTTCGAAGGTCTCGGGCAGCAGCAGGTGCACCAGGTTGGGGTGGCCGGTGAAGGAGATGCCGAACATTTCGTACGTCTCGCGCTCGTGCCAGCCCGCGCCCGCGTAGACCCCGAGGGCGGTCGGCAGCACCGCGGCCTCGTGCGGGACGGTCGTACGGACCAACAGGCGCCGCACGGAACGGCGTTCGACCGAGGCGACGTGCACCCCGACGCGGAAGCCGGTGCCCGGTTCGTCGACGGCGCTCAGCCAGTCGAAGTACGTGCAGCCCAGCGCGTCACGGGCGGTTTCGAGCGCGGTCAGCCAGGAGTCGGCGGGGACGTCGACCGTCAGGAGGTCGTACGCGCGTTCCGCCGTGGCGTCCGCGCCGAAGATCTCGGCGACCCCGCCGGGAAGGCTGTCGTACGCGTCCGGAGCGGCGGAGGACATCACGCGCTCTCCCCCGGCGTCGGCGGCGCCGCGATCAGCCCGCTGCGCAGCGCGGCGGTGGTGGGCCGGTGGCCCTCGGAGCCGTAACGCTCGCCCAGCGACTCGCGGGAGATCTTCTCCTGGAGTTTGAGGATCCCCTGGAGCAGCGCCTCGGGGCGTGGCGGGCAGCCCGGTACGTAGACGTCGACCGGGATGATCTGGTCGACGCCCTTCGTGACGGAGTACGAGTCCCAGTACGGGCCACCGCAGTTGGAGCAGGCGCCGAAGGAGATCACGTACTTGGGCTCGGGCATCTGCTCGAAGAGCCGTTTCACCGCGGGTGCCATCTTGTCCGTCACCGTGCCGGACACGACCATCAGGTCGGCCTGGCGCGGGCCCGGCGCGAGGGGGATGACGCCGAGCCGGATGAAGTCGTGGCGGGCCATCGACGCGGCGATGAACTCGATGGCGCAGCAGGCGAGTCCGAAGTTGAAGACCCAGAGGCTGTAGCGGCGGCCCCAGTTGAGGACCACCTTCATCGGCTGGGGTGCCAGCCGGGAGAGCACGCCCAGGCGTTGCGGGTTCGGCAGCTCGACCGGTGCGGCGGCGGGCGCGGGCGCGGCGCCTGCGGTGGGATCGGCGGCAGCGGTGGGATCGGCGGCAGCGGTGGGATCGGCGGCAGCGGGAGTCGCGGGGGTCACGTCCATTCCAGGACGCCCTTCTTCCATGCGTAGAGCAGTCCTACGGCCAGGAAGCCGAGGAAGATGAACATCTCGACGAGCGTCGTCGCGCCGTATCCCGGGGCCGCGAAGACCGTCGCCCACGGGAAGAGGAAGATCGAGTCGACGGCGAAGATGACGTAGAGGAACGCGTAGACGTAGTAGCGCACCTGGGTGTGTGCCCAGCCCTCGCCCACCGGGTCGACGCCGCATTCGTACGTGAGCAGCTTCTCGGGCGTCGGTACCACCGGCCGCAGCAGCCGGCCCGCTCCGAAGGCCACGGCGACGAAGAGCACGCCGACGACCGCGAGCAGTCCGACCACCGAATAGCTCTGGAAGTACTCCGACGCGAGAACGGTCGGTTCCGGCACGTCCGTCACCCGCCCCTCGCTCCGCCGATCGGTGTTTCCTGGATCCTGGTCCGTGATCTGTACGCACGGGAGTCTAGGCCCTGCTAAAGGGACCGTAAGCAGTCGGTCGCGTATCAGTCACGGCGGGGTCATGGCCGGGTCCGGTGCCGGACGACCCGCCGCCGCCACACCCGCCGGTCGCACCGCCCTCGCGGAGGTGGTGGGGTTATCCCCACCGAGGGTCCCCCAGTCACCCCATGGCGTGCGCCCGCGCAGCCGTGCAGGCTAGGGCCTTATGAACGCCCGTAACAGCGTCCCCGACGTCCCCGACGTCCCGGACGACGAACGACCGCCGCCGCCCCGTTTCGCCTACGACCGGCACACCTGGAAGGAGATCGCCCATCTCCTCGCCAATCTGCCGGTCTCGATCGCGGGCTTCGTCTACGTCATGGTCGCCGTACCCACCGGTGTCGCCCTGTCCGTCACCGTGATCGGCCTGCCGTGGCTCGCCGGCGGTCTGGCCGGTGCCCGGCTGCTGGGCAAGGCCGAACGGGCGCGGGCGCGCGCCCTGCTGGGGGTCCGGATCGACGAGCCGAGCCCGCTCCGTGGGCGCGGCCGCCGGGAGAGGCGGGCGCGCGGCACCGAGGGGTTCTTCCCCTGGCTGTGGACGGGGCTGAAGGACCCGGTGGCCTGGCGGACCGCGCTGTACGAGTTCATCCGGCTGCCCTGGGGGATCCTGACCTTCACGATCACCCTGGTGGGTCTCTTCGTGCTCTGGCCGGTGCTGCCCCACATCGCCCGCGGTCTCACCAACGCCGACCGGGCCATGGTGCGCGGGCTGCTCTCGCCGTCCGACGAGTTGGAGAGCCGGATCGCGGAACTGGAGTCGGACCGGGGCGTCGTGGTGGACACGGCCGCCGCCGATCTGCGCCGTATCGAACGCGACCTGCACGACGGGGCACAGGCCCGGCTGGTGGCTCTCGCCATGGGACTCGGGCTCGCGAAGGAGAAGTTGCCGGCGGACCCCGAAGCGGCGGCGAACATGGTGGACGAGGCGCACGGCGAGGTGAAGCTGGCCCTCCAGGAGCTGCGCGACCTCGCGCGGGGCATCCACCCGGCCGTCCTGACGGACCGGGGCCTGGACGCGGCGCTCTCCTCCATCGCCTCCCGCTGCACCGTGCCGGTCAAGGTCGACGTCGAGCTGGACGAGCGGCCGGCGGCGGCGATCGAGGGCATCGCGTACTTCACCGTCTCGGAGCTGCTCCAGAACGTCAGCAAGCACAGCGGTGCCCGCACGGCCGGTGTCGAGGTGTGGCGGACGAAGGACCGGCTGCTGATCCAGATCCAGGACGACGGGCGCGGGGGCGCGCGGCTGGACGGCGGGAGCGGCATGGCGGGGCTGGCGGAGCGCCTGGGCGCGGTCGACGGTCTCTTCGTGCTCGATTCGCCGGTCGGGGGTCCGACGGTCGTCACGGCCGAACTGCCGTGGCGAAAGCGGGAGAAGTCCTGACGAGTGGCGGACGCCGACCCCGTACGGAGGGTGTGAAACCGCACCACGGGGGGTGGGGAAAACCCCAGGGTGAAGACGGATACCGGCCTCATGGTGCGGGCGCGGCCGGCGGACCAGCATAGAGACACACAGTAGAGACAGAAAGACACAGGGATACGGCCTGAAGCACCGCCCACCCCACTCGCACCGCCGCACCGCCCACCACCCGACCCACCCGCACCGCCCGCCCCGCTCGCAGAACGGACGACACGATGGCCACGGACTACCACCTCTCGCGGACACAGCCACAGCGCCGCACCCTCCCGCCGGCACTGCGCGCTCCGTTCACGGGCCGCGCGTGGAAGGAGTTCGGCTATCTCCTCCTCAACCTTCCGATGGGCATCCTCTTCTTCGTCTACGCGGTGACGATGATCTCGCTCAGCGCGGGGCTCCTGGTGACCTTCCTCGGCATTCCGCTGCTGGCCGCCTCGCTCATCGGCTGCCGGGCGCTGGGGGCCGTCGAGCGGACGAGGGCGCGGGTCCTGCTCGGCCTGGACGTCGCGAGCCCGCTGCCCGTGCGCGGGGAGAAGCCCGGTCTGATGTCGTGGGTCGGGGCTGTCCTCAGGAGCGGGGTGTCCTGGCGGCATCTGCTCTACGGCTTCGTGCACTTCCCGTGGGCGGTGTTCTCCTTCGCCGCGTCCGTGACCGTCACGGTCACCGGCTGGACCCTCTTCCTCTATCCGCTGTGGCAGTGGGTCTTCCCCGCACACACGGACCGGGACGGCATCACGGTCTTCAGTGACGGCACGAACGACTTCTATGTGGACACCCCGTTCGAGATAGCCGCCACCAGCGTGATCGGTCTCGTCATCGTCCTCGCCTCGCCGTGGCTGAACCGCGGGCTGACCGGTGTGGACCGGCTGCTGGTCGCCGGGCTGCTCGGCCCGTCCCGGCTGGCGACGCGCGTCTCCGAGCTGGAGTCGGACCGCGGAGTAGTGGTGGACACGGCCGCCGCCGATCTGCGCCGTATCGAGCGTGACCTGCACGACGGGGCGCAGGCCCGGCTGGTCGCCCTGGCCATGGATCTGGGGCTGGCGAAGGAGAAGCTGCTGGCGGACCCGGAGGCGGCGGCGCGGATGGTCGACGAGGCGCACGGCGAGGTCAAGGTCGCGCTCCAGGAGCTGCGCGATCTGGCGCGGGGCATCCACCCGGCGGTCCTCACCGACCGGGGTCTGGACGCGGCGCTGTCCTCCGTCGCCTCCCGCTGCACCGTGCCGGTCGAGGTCGAGGTCGACCTGGAGTACCGCCCGGCGGCGGCGATCGAGGGCATCGCGTACTTCACCGTCTCGGAGCTGCTCCAGAACGTCAGCAAGCACGCCAGGGCCGGCCGCGCCTCGGTGGACGTGTGGCGGATGGGGAACCGGCTGATGCTCCAGGTCTCGGACGACGGGCGGGGCGGGGCGAACATGTCGTCGGGCAGCGGCCTGGCCGGTCTCGCGGAGCGGCTCGACGCGGTGGACGGGATCCTGGTCGTCGACTCGCCGGTCGGCGGTCCGACGGCGGTGACGGCGGAGCTGCCCTGGCGGAAGTGACACCCGGAGAGTCGGCAGGCAGGCAAGCAGGCAGGCAGGCAGGCAGGCAGCCGGGCGGACGGACAGACAGAAGGACAGACAGACAGACAGACAGGCAGGCAGGCAGGCAGGCAGGCAGGCGGACTGAAGGACAGACACAGAGCGCGGCTGCGGCGCACCGGACATCGTCCGGTGCGCCGGAGTCGCGTCTCCCAGTTTGATCAGTTGCCTGCCAGTTCCCTGTCAGTGCGCCCCACGCAGATACGAATGCTGGGATGCTGGGGCCGCAGCGCGGGCGCGGAGCGCGTACGCACATCGACATGGGGGCGACAGGGTCGTGGAGGACAGGGTACGAGTGGTCATCGCCGAGGATTCGGTGCTCCTGCGGGAGGGCCTGACCCGGCTGCTGACCGATCTCGGGCATGACGTCGTCGCCGGGGTCGGGGACGGCGAGGCGCTGATCAAGACTGTCGGCGACCTGGCCCGCGAGGGCGCGGCGCCGGACGTGGTGGTGGCCGACGTACGGATGCCGCCGACCCACACCGACGAGGGTGTCCGGGCGGCGGTGCAGTTGCGCAAGGAGCATCCGGGGATCGGTGTGCTCGTGCTGTCGCAGTACGTGGAGGAGCAGTACGCGACGGAACTGCTCGCGGGCAGCAGCCGGGGGGTCGGCTATCTGCTCAAGGACCGGGTGGCCGAGGTCCGGGAGTTCGTGGACGCGGTCGTACGGGTGGCCGGGGGCGGCACCGCGCTGGACCCGGAGGTGGTGGCGCAGCTGCTCGGCCGGAGCCGTAAGCAGGGCGTGCTGGTCGGTCTGACCCCCCGGGAGCGCGAGGTGCTGGGTCTGATGGCGGAGGGCCGGACGAACTCGGCGATCGCCAGACAGCTGGTGGTGAGCGACGGCGCGGTGGAGAAGCACGTCAGCAACATCTTCCAGAAGCTCGGGCTGTCGCCCAGTGTCGGAGATCACCGCAGGGTGCTGGCCGTGCTGACGTACCTGAACTCGTGACGGAGCCGGTCGGTGCCCCTCCGGTGCTCGTCCGGTGGCCCGGCGTGCCCCGGCCCCGAGGTCATGGACCGGGCGCGCGTAGAGCCCCGGACAGGGCCTAGTCCAAAAGACTGAGTTCGAATCGGCACAGATCAGGATGAACACAGAGCGCCCGGGGGCGGAGAAAACATGGCAAATTGCCACAGCGAAGCGTCTCAGAACGACGTCCACCATGCGAGCGGTCCAGGGAAGGCGACCCTTACCAACGTAGGGTGGCCCCTGGGTGTGCCGGTCGCGCCGGTCAGCCCCAGCAGCCGCCTCGAGGGAGGTCCAGTTCAGTGACCAGCCAGGTCAGTAGCCCAGCCGAGCAGGCCGACGAGGCTGACGACGCGAGCGAGTCCGTCGTCGGCGAACAGCGCACCGTGCCCGAAACACCGGGTACGCCCGGTGTGCCTGGTGCGCACGGCGTACCCGGTGAGAAGGAAGTCCGCCGTCTGGACCGGGTGATCATCCGTTTCGCGGGTGACTCCGGTGACGGCATGCAGCTGACGGGTGACCGGTTCACCTCGGAGACGGCGTCGTTCGGGAACGACCTGTCGACGCTGCCGAACTTCCCCGCCGAGATCCGCGCGCCCGCCGGCACGCTGCCGGGCGTCTCCTCGTTCCAGCTGCACTTCGCCGACCACGACATCCTCACCCCGGGCGACGCGCCGAACGTGCTGGTCGCGATGAACCCGGCCGCGCTCAAGGCGAACATCGCCGACGTGCCGCGCGGCGCCGACATCATCGTCAACACGGACGAGTTCACCAAGCGCCCCATGGCGAAGGTCGGCTATCTCACCTCGCCGCTGGAGGACGGGTCGCTGGAGGCGTACCAGCTCCACCCCGTCCCGCTGACGACGCTGACGATCGAGGCGCTGAAGGAGTTCGGGCTCTCCCGCAAGGAGGCCGAGCGGTCGAAGAACATGTTCGCGCTGGGTCTGCTGTCGTGGATGTACCACCGCCCCACGGAGGGCACGGAGAAGTTCCTGCGGACGAAGTTCGCGAAGAAGCCGCAGATCGCCGAGGCCAACGTGGCCGCGTTCCGGGCCGGTTGGAACTTCGGCGAGACGACCGAGGACTTCGCGGTCAGCTACGAGGTCGCCCCCGCCACCAAGGCGTTCCCCACCGGCACGTACCGCAACATCTCCGGGAACCTGGCGCTGTCGTACGGCCTGATCGCCGCCTCCCACCAGGCGGATCTGCCGCTCTACCTCGGCTCGTACCCGATCACGCCGGCGTCCGACATCCTCCACGAGCTGTCCCGCCACAAGAACTTCGGCGTCCGCACCTTCCAGGCCGAGGACGAGATCGCCGCCATCGGCGCGGCGCTCGGCGCGTCCTTCGGCGGCTCCCTCGCCGTGACGACCACCTCGGGACCCGGTGTGGCCCTGAAGTCGGAGACGATCGGGCTGGCGGTGTCGCTGGAGCTGCCCCTGCTGGTGGTGGCGATCCAGCGCGGCGGGCCGTCGACCGGTCTGCCGACCAAGACCGAGCAGGCCGACCTGCTCCAGGCGATGTACGGCCGTAACGGCGAGGCGCCGGTGCCGATCGTCGCCCCGCGGACGCCGGCGGACTGCTTCGACGCGGCCATCGAGGCCGCCCGGATCGCGGTCACGTACCGTACGCCGGTCTTCCTGCTCTCGGACGGTTACCTGGCCAACGGCTCCGAGCCCTGGCGGATCCCCGAGCAGGACGAACTGCCGGACCTGGGCGTGCAGTTCGCGTCGGGCCCCAACCACACACTGGCCGACGGCACGGAAGTGTTCTGGCCGTACAAGCGCGACCCGCACACGCTGGCCCGCCCCTGGGCCGTGCCCGGCACGCCCGGCCTGGAACACCGCATCGGCGGCATCGAGAAGCAGGACGGCACGGGCAACATCTCCTACGACCCGGCCAACCACGACTTCATGGTCCGCACCCGCCAGGCCAAGATCGACGGCATCGAGGTGCCGGACCTCGCCGTGGACGACCCGGACGGCGCGCGCACGCTGGTGCTGGGCTGGGGCTCCACGTACGGCCCGATCACCGCCGCCGTCCGCCGGCTGCGCGCCGACGGCCGGCCGATCGCGCAGGCGCATCTGCGCCACATCAACCCCTTCCCGAGGAATCTGGGCGAGGTGCTGAAGCGTTACGACAAGGTCGTGGTGCCGGAGATGAACCTGGGTCAGCTCGCCACGCTCCTGCGGGCGAAGTACCTCATCGACGCGCACTCCTACAACCAGGTCAACGGCATGCCGTTCAAGGCCGAACAGCTCGCCACGGCTCTCAAGGAGGCCATCGATGCCTGAGGTCAACGAGCTGCTTTCCCTCGTCCCCAAGGCCGAGGCCAAGCAGACCATGAAGGACTTCAAGTCCGACCAGGAGGTCCGCTGGTGCCCCGGCTGCGGTGACTACGCCGTGCTGGCCGCCGTGCAGGGCTTCATGCCGGACCTCGGGCTGGCCAAGGAGAACATCGTCTTCGTGTCCGGAATCGGCTGCTCCAGCCGCTTCCCGTACTACATGAACACGTACGGCATGCACTCCATCCACGGACGCGCTCCGGCCATCGCCACCGGGCTCGCCTCCTCGCGCCGCGATCTGTCCGTGTGGGTCGTCACCGGTGACGGCGACGCGCTGTCCATCGGCGGCAACCACCTGATCCACGCGCTGCGGCGCAACGTCAACCTCAAGATCCTGCTGTTCAACAACCGGATCTACGGGCTGACGAAGGGCCAGTACTCACCCACCTCCGAGGTCGGCAAGATCACCAAGTCGACGCCGATGGGCTCGCTGGACGCGCCCTTCAACCCGGTGTCGCTGGCGATCGGCGCGGAGGCGTCCTTCGTCGCCCGGACCGTCGACTCCGACCGCAAGCACCTCACGAGCGTGCTGCGCCAGGCGGCCGACCACCCGGGCACGGCACTCGTGGAGATCTACCAGAACTGCAACATCTTCAACGACGGCGCCTTCGAGGCGCTGAAGGACAAGGACCGCGCCCAGGAGGCGGTCATCCGCCTGGAGCACGGCGAGAAGATCCTCTTCGGGGCCGACAACTCCAAGGGTGTCGTACGGGACCCGGCGACCGGCGATCTCGTCGTCGTACCGGTGACGGCGGACAACGAGCACCAGATCCTGGTGCACGACGCGCACGCCACCAGCCCCACCACGGCGTTCGCGCTCTCGCGCCTCGCCGACCCGGACACCCTCCACCACACGCCGATCGGTGTCCTGCGCAGCGTCCAGCGGCCGGTCTACGACACGCTGATGAACGAGCAACTGGACACGGCCGTCGAGCAGCACGGCAAGGGCGACCTGTCGCAGCTGCTCGCCGGGAACGACACCTGGACGGTCGTCGGCTGACCCGAGCCGGCCCGTCCGTACGACCCGGGGCCCGGATCTCGTCCTCCACGAGATCCGGGCCTCGTCTTTTCCCACGGGCGGGCCGGTGTCATGACCGTATGGCGATACGGACATGACAGGCCGGCCCGCCCGGCGCTACCTTCGTCGAACTGATGTGTGCGGTTCGGGAGGGCCAGTGCCAGTGCCAGCGAAGTCGGACGGCGAGCAGCGCGCGGGACTGCTGTACGGGATCGTCGCCTACGGCATGTGGGGTCTGGTCCCGCTCTTCTGGCCCCTGCTGAAGCCCTCCGCCGCCGTCGAGATCCTGGCCCACCGGATGGTCTGGTCGGTGGTCGTCGTCGCGGTCGCGCTGCTCGTGGTGCGCCGCTGGGCGTGGGTACGGGAGTTGCTGGGCCAGCCGCGCAGGCTCGGCCTGCTCGTGATCGCCGCCACCGTGATCAGCGTCAACTGGGGCCTGTACATCTGGTCGGTCAACAGCGGCCATGTCGTCGAGGCGTCCCTCGGCTACTTCATCAACCCCCTCGTCACCATCGCCATGGGCGTCCTGCTCCTCAAGGAGCGGCTGCGGCCCGCGCAGTGGGCGGCGGTCGGCGTCGGCCTCGCCGCCGTACTGGTGCTGGCGATCGGTTACGGGCAGCCGCCCTGGATCTCGCTCACGCTGGCGTTCTCGTTCGCGACGTACGGGCTGGTGAAGAAGAAGGTCAACCTCGGCGGCCTGGAGTCGCTGGCCGCCGAGACCGTGATCCTGTTCGTGCCCGCGCTCGGCTATCTGCTCTGGCTCGGGGCCTCCGGGGACGCGACGTTCGGACCGCAGGGGGCGGGGCACGCCGCGCTGCTGGCGGCCACCGGTGTGGTGACCGCCGTGCCGCTGGTCTGCTTCGGGGCGGCGGCGATACGCGTACCGCTGTCGACGCTGGGGCTGTTGCAGTATCTGGCGCCGGTCTTCCAGTTCCTGCTCGGAATCCTGTACTTCCACGAGGCGATGCCGGCCGAGCGGTGGGCCGGATTCGCGCTGGTGTGGGCCGCGTTGACGATCCTGACGTGGGACGCGCTGCGGACGGCCCGGCGTACGCGGGGGAAGGCGGAGGCGCTGCGGCGGGCGGGGGCGAAGGCCGAGGCGCAAGCGGAGGCTGAGGCGCAGGCCGCGATCCGTGCTCAGTCGCCGGACGGGGTCAAGACCGTGGGACGGGCCGAGTCGAGCACATCGTCCGGCGACTGAGGAGCGCTCGGCCGAGGAGCGCTCGGCTGAGGAGCGCTCGGCTGCCGGCGCCGTAGTCCCGTCGCCGTGATCACCAGTCCCAGCAGCACCATCACCACCGGCACCACCAACGCCGCCCGGAAGGCGGCCAGCGACCCCTCCGCACCCGTACCCGCCGTGGACGCCAGGCCGTACACCGCCGTCACCGCCGAGATGCCGATCGCCGAGCCGAACTGCGACGAGGTGTACAGCAGCCCGCTCGCCAGCCCCTGCTCGTGCGGCGCGACGCCGTCCGTCGCCGCGATGGCCAGCGGCCCGTACGCCAGCGCGAAGGCGACACCGGTCAAAGCCAGCGTCGGGGCCATCAGCCCGAGCGACCAGTCCAGGCCGACCGGCAGGAACAGCCCGTACGCCAAAATCGCCGCCACGAAGCCGCCCACCACCACCCGCGTATTGCCGAACCGGTTGACCAGGCGCGGCGTGAGGGTCGGGGCGAGAACGAAGTCGAGACCCATCAGGGCCAGCGCGAGCGACGTCTCCAGCGAGGACCAGCCGCGCAGCTCCTGGAGGTAGAGCGTGGCCATGAACTGGAAGCCGAAGAAGGAGCCGACGAACAGCAGCGCGCCCAGGTCCGCGCGGACCATCGACGCCCTGCGGAAGATCGCTAGCCGCACCAGCGGGGCGGGCGACCGGCGCTCGACGGCGACGAAGACGTACACCAGCAGCAGTCCGGCGGCGAACGCCCCCGCCGTCAGCTGCCATCCGGAGCCGCCGTGCTCCAGCCGTACGACCCCGGCGGCCAGCAGCATCATCGCCCCCGCCGCGGCGGCGGCTCCCGGCATGTCGAAACCGTTCGCCGTCTTCACGGGCACCTCGGCGGCGGCCCCGGTACGGGGCAGCAGCCGCAGCGCGGCGATCAGCAGCGCACCCGCCAGCAGCACGGGCGCGAAGAACACCCAGCGCCAGCCGAGTTGCGTCAGCAGACCGCCGATCACCATGCCGAGCGAGAAGCCTCCGGCGGCCGTACCGGCGAAAACGAGCAGGGCGCGGTTGCGCTGCGGCCCCTCCTCGTAAGAGGTGGTGATGATCGACATCGCCGCCGGGGTCATGAAGGCCGCCGATACGCCGGTGACGAAGCGGGCGACGATCATCATCCAGCCCTCGGTGGCGAAGCCGCCGAGGCCGGAGAAGAGCAGGAAGACCGTCAGCCAGATCAGGAACATCCGGCGCCGGCCGAGCAGGTCGGCCGCGCGCCCGCCGAGCAGGGTGAACCCGGCGTAACCGAGGATGTACGCGCTCATCACCCAGGCCGCGGCGCCGGTCGACAGGTCCAGGTCGGCCCGGATCGCGGGGATCGCGACGGCGAGCATGGCAACGTCGATACCTTCGAGGAAGATCGTCCCGCAGAGGACCAGCAGCAGCGCCCAGGCCCGTGCGGACATGGCTGGGACCGATCCTGGGACCGCGGTGGCGGATGGCATGGCTGTCTCCTCAGAAGGCGCGGTGAATCGGTTACTCACGCGAGGGTCGGTTCCCTCTTGTAACCAATGCGATCCTGCGGCACCATGAGGTGTCATGGAAGAAGGCACTTTGAAGTCACCGAGGCACCCCACGGGTACCGTGGGCGCCGCCACCGCCACCACCACCGCCACCGCCGTCGTCGTCGTCGGAGACACCGCGACCACCACCACCGCCGCCGGCTGCTGCGACTACGGAGACGCGGACCCCTTCCAGTGGGACACCCGCGAGGACTGCGAGGTACGGCAGATCCTCGACCGGATCGGCGACAAGTGGTCACTACTGGTCATCGCCCTGCTCGACGTGAGCACGCTGCGCTTCACCGAACTGCGCCGGGAGATCGACGGCATCAGCCAGCGCATGCTGACGGTGACGCTGCGCCAGTTGGAACGCGACGGCCTGGTGAAACGCACGGTCCACCCGGTCGTACCCCCGCGCGTGGAGTACCAACTCACGCCGATGGGACGGACGTTGCACACGACGATCAACGCGCTGGTGGGCTGGACGGAAGAACACCAGAACCAGATCGCGGCGGCCCGCGAGGACTACGACCGGCGGGCGGCCGAGGCCGCGGCGGCGCTCTGAACGCACCGGCGTGTTCGCGGCGCGCGCTGTCAGGACCGCTCCGCACAGCCCCAACGAACCAGCCCCGCACGGCACTTGGCCGAACGGGGCTGCCTGCTGCCCGCTGTCTGCTGTCTGCTGTCTGCTGTCTGCTGTCTGTGAGGGGCTACGCGGGGTTGTCCAGCTCGCCGGACATGGGGCCGGCTCGGCTCCATCGCCTCGCGTTCACATCCACCACCGACAATCAGGTGCTCAGTTCAGGAACGACGGGTCGGCGACGGTCTTGCCCCACTTGCTGCACGTCTCCTCGATCACCGTCTTCGTGGCGTAGTCGCCCAGACACGCCTGAACGCTGATCTCCGTCGTCGGCGCGAGATTGGGCAGGGTGACGTGAGTGCCGCCCGGGTCGGCGTAGTTGTGGTCCCAGGCGGTCCGCACGGTGGTGCCCTGGTCGTGCCGGATGTAGCGCACCAGCGCGTCGTGACCGTCGTCCTCCTTGTCGAAGACCATCACCTCGTTCATTCCCCACCACCACGACGCGCTTGACGCGCAGAACGTGTAGTCGGGCAGCAGCTTCTTGGAGCAGACGGTGTAGAGGCCGCCCTGCGCCGACACCGGCTCGGCGGAGGCGGTCGGGACGCCGGCCGCACCGATCAGGGCGACGCCGCCCAGGACGGCTGCGTACCGCTTGAGCAAACAGATGTTCATGGTTGTTTCCTTCCCCGTGGGCGGTCCTGCCGGGCACGTAGATCGCCCCAACTCGCAGGCCCGCAAGGCGAGTTGGGCCGTAGCCGCTCTCACCCAGGCAGACAGTACCCGATCATGGATTGTGGATGTAATCGTTCCGGTGCGACCGGTCGGAGCCGTTCCCCAGCGGCCCGGCAGGGGTCCGGGGATTCCGCCGCTCCGACGCGTGCGCCGGGGGCGTGAGCAGGTGGGGGCAGTGACCCGGGTGGTGGTCCGCGCGCCCTCCCGGGCATCGCGGGCCGCGGAAATGATGAGCGGACCGCACGTGATCCAGGCGACCCCGCATACCTGTCCTTCGGCAGGTGGACATGCGGTGGAAGGAACCCACGGTGTTGCTTCTCATCTCTCCCGACGGTGTCGACGAGGCCCTCGACTGTGTGAAGGCGGCGGAGCACCTCGACATCGTCGACGTCAAAAGACCCGCCGAGGGCTCGCTCGGTGCGAACTTCCCCTGGGTCATCAGACAGATCCGCGACGCGGTCCCGGCGGACAAGCCGGTGTCGGCCACGGTGGGAGACGTTCCGTACAAGCCCGGCACGGTGGCCCAGGCGGCGCTCGGCGCGGCGGTCTCCGGGGCCACCTACATCAAGGTCGGCCTCTACGGATGCACGACGCCCGAGCAGGCCGTCGAGGTCATGTGCGGGGTCGTCCGGGCGGTGAAGGACTACCGGGCGGACGCGTTCGTCGTCGCCTCGGGGTACGCCGACGCCCACCGGATCGGCTGCGTCGGCCCGCTCTCGCTGCCCGACATCGCGCGCCGGTCCGGCTGCGACGCGGCCATGCTCGACACCGCGGTCAAGGACGGGACGCGGCTGTTCGACCACGTACCGCCCGACGTCTGCGCCGAGTTCGTCAGGCTGGCCCACGACGCCGGTCTGCTCGCCGCCCTCGCGGGCAGCGTCAAGGTGGGAGACCTCGGGGTGCTGACCCGCATCGGTACGGACATCGTGGGGGTACGCGGGGCGGTCTGCGAGGGAGGTGACCGCGACGCGGGGAGGATCCAGCCGCGTCTGGTGGCCGCCTTCCGGGCGGAGATGGACCGCCATGCCCGGGAGCGGGCGGCTGCCGTCGCCACCGCGAGCTGACCGCCGGCATGCCGACACGTCGGCCCTGCCGCGCGCCGGCGACCCGCCGTGAGCGCTTCGCCGTACTCGATCCGGCGACGGGCGACGCGTTCGACGAGGCCCCCGGCCAGCGGCCGGAGGAGTTGGACGCCGTCGTCGGGCGGGCTCACGAGGCCTGGCTCGGCTGGCGGACGGACTCCCACGCCCGCTCCGAGGCGTTGCTCGCGGCAGCCGACGCCGTGGAGGCGGCCGGGGCCGGCCTCGCTCCGCTGCTCACGCGTGAACAGGGCAAACCCCTGGCCGAGTCGTACGCGGAGGTCGCCCGTACGGCGGCCCGCCTGCGCTACTTCGCCGCGCTGGATCCCGGGATCCAGCAGATCAGGGACGGCCGGCCGGTACGCGGCGAGATCCGCTGGCGACCGCTGGGACCCGTCGCCGCGATCGTTCCGTGGAACTTCCCCCTCCAGCTCGCGTCGGCGAAGTTCGCGCCCGCGCTCGCCGCCGGAAACACGGTGGTGCTCAAACCCTCTCCGTTCACGCCCCTCGCCACCCGGCTGCTGGGGTCCGTCATCTCCGCCGCCCTCCCCGAGGACGTACTGACGATCGTCACCGGTCACGAACCCCTCGGCGCCCGGCTCGTGTCCCACCCGGGGATCCGTCATGTGACCTTCACCGGTTCGATTCCCACCGGACGGGCCGTGGCCCAGGGCGCGGCGGCGTCGCTCGCCCGCGTCACCCTGGAGCTGGGCGGCAACGACGCCGCCGTCCTGCTGGACGACGTGGATGTGGAGCGGATCGCGGACCGGCTGTTCTGGGCGGCGTTCCGCAACTGCGGGCAGGTCTGCATGGCGGTCAAGCGCGTCTACGCCCCCGCCCGGCTCTACACGCGGGTGGTCGAGGCCCTCGCGCACCGCGCCAGGACCGTCGTCGTCGGAGCCGGGCTCGACCCGGACTCGCGGCTGGGGCCGGTCAACAACGCGTCCCAACTGGCCAGGGTCGAACGCCACACGGCGCGGGCGCTGGCGGACGGCGCCCGAGCCGCGGCCGGTGGCCACCGGCTCGACCGGCCGGGCTACTTCTTCGCCCCGACCGTCCTGGCCGATGTCCCGCCCGCCAGCTCCGTGGTGACGGACGAGCAGTTCGGTCCGGTCCTGCCGGTGCTGCCGTACAGAAGCCTGGACGAAGCCGTCGAGGCCGCCAACGGCACCGGCTTCGGACTGGGCGGCTCGGTCTGGGGTACCGACCTCGACCGGGCCGAGGAGGTGGCCGACCGGCTGGAGTGCGGGACGGCGTGGATCAACCACCACGCGGAACTCTCCCTCGCCCAGCCCTTCGCCGGCATCAAGGAGAGCGGTGTCGGCGTCGCGGGCGGGCCGTGGGGACTCTACGGAAACCTCAGGCCGTTCGTCGTGCACCGCCCGGAGGAGACATGACGAGCCGGAGGAGACATGACGACGAGGTTCGGCGCGGCGGTACTGCGCTCGTACGAGGACCCCTTCGCCCTTGAGGAGGTGGTCCTGCACACGGGACCGGCCGACGGCGAGATCCTGGTGCGGATCGCGGGCTGCGGGATGTGCCACACCGATCTCGCGGTCCGCCGTTCGGCCGGCCGCTCGCCGCTGCCGGCCGTGCTCGGCCACGAGGGCGCCGGCGTCGTGGCCGGGACGGGCGGCCCGCACACCGGCCTGGGCGTCGGCGACCATGTCGTGCTGAGCTTCGACTCCTGCGGGCACTGCCGGAGTTGTACGGGCGCGGCGCCCGCCTACTGCGACTCCTTCGCCTCCCTCAACCTCTTCGGAGGGCGTAAGGAGAACGCGGCACGGTTCACCGACGCGGCCGGGGGCAAACTGGCCCCCCGGTGGTTCGGCCAGTCCTCGTTCGCCGCGTACGCGATGGTCCCGGCCCGTAACGCCGTACGGGTCGATCCCGCGCTGCCCATCGAACTGCTCGGACCGCTCGGCTGTGGCTTCCTCACCGGCGCGGGAGCGGTCCTCAACTCCTTCGGCGCCGGCCCCGGAGACACCCTCGCGGTCTTCGGCGCGGGGGCGGTGGGCCTGGCGGCGGTAATGGCGGCGACCGCCGCCGGGGCGGTGACCGTGGCCGTCGACCGGCACCCGGACCGGCTGGCCATCGCCGAGCGGCTGGGCGCGATCCCGCTGCACGCCGCGTCGGCCGGACTGCCCGACCGTATGCGGCGACTGACCGACGGCGGCGCCCGGTACGCGTTGGACACCACGGGCTCCGCCCGGCTGATCAACGACGCGCTCCTGGCCCTGCGCCCGACCGGCCACCTCGGCCTGGTGGCCCGGCTCCGCACCGCGCTGCCGCTCGAACCGGGGGCGCTGGACCGGGGACGGCGGATCTCCCACATCTGCGAGGGGGACGCGGTGCCGGGACTGCTGATTCCGCGGCTGACCGGGCTGTGGCAGGCCGGGCGGTTCCCGTTCGACCAGCTGATCCGTACGTACCCGCTCGCCGACATCAACGAGGCCGAACGCGACTGCGAAGCGGGCCGCGTGGTCAAACCCGTCCTGATCCCGGAGGGGTGGCCCGGAGGGGCGGGGCGATGAGCGCGCCGCCTCCTGTCCGGCATCCGTAGTCCTCGCTCCTCGTGCTCGCTGCTCCTGCTCGCTGCTCCTGCTCGCTGCTCGTGCTCGCTTCTTGTAGGCCCCTGCTCGTACCGACGGAGGACGTATGACCGGCACAGCGCATCTGAACACCGGCGCCGAAGGCGTAGCCGGAGGCGTCGGTCTGACCGCCCTCATGGTCGCCGCGGCACGGGCGATCGAGACCCACCGCCACGACAGCCTGGCGCGGGACGTGTACGCGGAGCACTTCGTGCTCGCCGCACCGGCGTCCGCGGGCTGGCCGGTCCGCCCGCGACAGGTCGAGGACGGGGACGCGAACCCGCTGTGGGGTCGCTTCGCGCGCTACTTCGGTCTGCGGACACGGGTCCTGGACGATTTCCTGCTCCGGTCGGTGCACGAGGGCGGTGCCCGCCAAGTCGTCCTGCTCGGGGCGGGGCTGGATTCGCGGGCCTTCCGGCTCGACTGGCCGACCGGCCGCGTGATCTTCGAGATCGACCAGGAAGAGGTGCTGGCCTTCAAGCACCAGGTGCTCGGCGGGCTGTCGGCCACCCCGAAGGCGGCGCGGGTAACGGTCCCGATCGACTTGCGCGCGGACTGGGCCGGGGCGCTGACCGGCGCCGGCTTCGACCCGGCCGCACCGACCGTCTGGCTGGCGGAGGGACTGCTGTTCTACCTGCCCGGCACCGCCGAGACGTACCTCATCGACACGGTCCACCGGCTGAGCGCGGGGGGCAGCGCCCTGGCGTACGAGGTCAAGCTCGAAAAGAACTTGCTGGACTACCGCGACAGCCCGCTCTACACCGCCACGAAGCACCAGATCGGCATCGACCTGCTCAACCTGTTCGACGGCGAGCCGCGCCCCGACTCGGCGGGTGATCTGGGGAGCAAGGGCTGGTCCACATCGGTCCACACCCCCTTCGACTTCACTCACCGCCACGGATGTGGCCCGCTGCCCGAGCCCAACGACGCGCTGGAAGGCAACCGTTGGGTGTTCGCCGACAAGCCCCGGCGGTGACGCGGAGACGGTTCGTCCTCAAGCGCGGCCCACGAGCCGCGCGACCCGGTCAGGGGCACAAGTATCCGGAGTGCGAACACGCGTGTCCGATTCCCGCTCTTGACGCTGAGTCAAGCGAACGTCGACCATGCAGCACGCATCACGCGCACCACCTTCCGTCAGTCCCCGTACGGAATCCGGAGCCCCCCACCCATGAAGCTCTACTCGCTCTCCACCCCCGCTCGTTCGGTGCTCGTCAGCGCGCTCGCGATCGGCGGGCTGCTCGCGTCCGTCGCTCCCGCCGCGACGGCGGCACCGGCGCCGGCCGCGACCACATCGACGGCGCTCGCCGCGCCCGACATATCCCTCGCCAACGTCAAGGCTCATCTCACCCAGTTCTCCTCGATAGCCGCCGCCAACGGCGGCAACCGCGCCCACGGCCGGCCCGGCTATCTGGCGTCGGTCAACTACGTGAAGGGCAAGCTGGACGCGGCCGGGTTCACCACCTCCGTACAGCAGTTCACCTCCGGCGGGCGCGTCGGCTACAACCTGATAGCCGACTGGCCCGGCGGCGACCCCAACCAGGTCGTGATGGCCGGCGCACACCTCGACTCAGTGACGTCGGGCGCCGGGATCAACGACAACGGGTCCGGTTCCGCCGCCGTGCTGGAGACCGCGCTCGCGGTGTCCCGCGCCGGGCTCCAGCCGACGAAGCATCTGCGGTTCGGCTGGTGGGGCGCGGAGGAGCTGGGGCTGGTCGGCTCCCGCTACTACGCGAACAACCTGCCGTCCACCGAGCGCGCGAAGCTCGACGGTTACCTGAACTTCGACATGATCGGCTCGTCGAACGCCGGCTACTTCGTCTACGACGACGACCCGGCCATCGAGCAGACCTTCAAGACCTACTTCGCCGGGCTCGGCGTCCCGACGGAGATCGAGACCGAGGGCGACGGCCGCTCGGACCACGCCTCCTTCATGAGCATCGGCGTACCGGTCGGCGGGCTGTTCACCGGCGCCGGGCGTACGAAGACGAGTGCCCAGGTCCAGAAGTGGGGCGGTACGGCGGGCCAGGCCTTCGACCGCTGCTACCACTCGTCCTGCGACACGACGGCGAGCATCAACGACACGGCGCTGAACCGCAACAGCGACGCCATCGCCTACGCGATCTGGGCGCTGGGAACCTGACGGGCACCACCCTCACGCACTGATGTCCTTCGCCGTGAAACGCGCCCAGGCCGCCGAGCCGAACACGGCCGCGTACACGCCCTGCAGGCCGAGATTCCGCAGCACGTCGTCCCAGTAGTAGGGCTCGCGGAGCAGATCGGCGAAGGACAGCCAGAGGTGCGGGAAGAGATACGGGTGGATCCCGTGCAACTGCGGGATCGTGTCCAGGATCTGCACCGTGATCACCAGCCCGACCGTCGTCGCCATCGCCGCGATCCCGCTGTTGGTGAGGGTGGAGACGAACAGGCCGAGCGCCGCGAGCCCGATCAGTGAGGCGGCGACCACCAGCGCGATCAGCAGCGCCCTGACCAGCCCTTCGCCGAACGAGATGCGGGTGCCCGAGATCGTCGTGACCTCGCCGAGCGGGAAGAGCAGCGCCCCCACGATCAGCGCCGAGACCGCCACCGCCACGGTCGCGGCCAGGCAGAACACCAGCGTCGCCGCGTACTTGGCCAGCAGCAGCCGGGTCCGGCCCGCCGGTGCGACCAGCAGATAGCGCAGGGTGCCGGCGTTCGCCTCGCCCGCGACCGCGTCACCGGCGACGACGCCGACCGCCATCGGGAGGAAGACCGGCAGCGTCGCGGCGAGCGCGGCGAAGACCAGGAACAGCCCGTTGTTGGTGATCTGCGTGAGGAAGGCGGGGCCGCCCGGACCACCCCCGCCGCCGGCCGAACCGCCGTCGCTCGTCTCGATCTTGATGGCGATCCCGATCAGGACCGGTACGGCGGCCAGCACACCCAGCAGCGCGAGGGTGCGCCAGCGCCGGAAGGTGGTGGTCAGCTCGGAGCGGAAGAGCCCGAACGTCCAGAGGGGTGACACCCGGCGGGGGGCGGCGCCCGTACCCGTGCCCGTATCCGTACGCGTTTCCGCCGTCTCAACCCGCGACATCGAATCCCTCCCCCGTCAGCGCCACGAACGCGTCCTCCAGCGACGCCCGTTCGACCCCGAACGCCCGCACGCGCACCCCCGCCCGTACGAGCCCGGAGTTCAGCTCCGCCGGCTCGACCGGCTCCCCCTCGCCGGACACCGGCAGCTCCCCCGTCACCCGGTCCCCGGCCACCGTCACATCGGTGACTCCCAGCTCCCTCAGCACCCGCGCCGCGTCCCCCGGATCGGGCGTCGTGACCGCCAGCCGCCCACGGGTGCCCGCCGCCAGCTCGGCGACCGTGCCCTGGGTCAGCAGCCGGCCGCGCGCCATCACGGCGGCGTGCGTGCACACCTGCTCGATCTCGTCCAGCAGATGCGAGGAGAGGAAGACCGTCGTGCCCTCCCCCGCCAACTCCCGTACGAGCGCCCTGATCTCCCGCATGCCCTGCGGGTCGAGGCCGTTCGTCGGCTCGTCGAGCACCAGCAGCCGGCGCGGCTGGAGCAGCGCGGCGGCGAGCGCGAGCCGCTGCTTCATACCGAGCGAGTACGCCTTGGTCTTCTTGCCGCCCGCCGCCGTGAGCCCGACCCGCTCCAGCGCCTCGGCCACGCGGGCGCGCCGGGTGCGTGGATCGGCCGTGGGGTCGGCGGAGTCGTAGCGCAGGAGATTGTCGCGGCCGTTCAAGTACCCGTACAGCGCCGGGCCTTCGATCAGCGCGCCCACCTGCGGCAGTACGGCCCTGGCTGCGCGCGGCATGGCGCGGCCGAGGACCGAAGCGGTGCCTGCGGTCGGTTCCATCAGGCCCATCAGCATGCGGATGGTGGTGGTCTTGCCGGAGCCGTTGGGTCCGAGGAAGCCGAAGACGCTGCCGGCGGGTACGGCGAGGTCGAGACGGTCGACGGCGAGCTGCCCGCCCCGGTAGCGCTTGCTGAGCCCGCGTGTCTCTATGACGACGGTCATCCCGCGCCCTTCCCTTCTCCCGGCCCGTATCCCCGTATCCCCCTGCGGACGGCGGGCAGCGGACAGCCGATGGCGGATGGCGGACAGCGGTCCGCCCCGCCGTACGGAGCGTACGACGGGGCGGGTCGTCCATGCGTGGTGCTTCGCGCTACTTGGCCTCGTTGGCCGCCTTCACCAGCGCGTCCTTGGTGACCGCGCCGACGTAGACCTTGCCGTCGTCCGTCATCAGGGCGTTCACCAGGCGGGTCTCGAAGACCGTGCCCGAACCGAACTTCCCGTCGACCTTGTCGCCCAGCGCGTCCATGAACGACTGCGCCTGGGCCGGCATGTCCTTCGACGCGCCGGCGGCCGGGCTCTTGGCGCCCGTGTCCAGCTGGACCACCGCGGTCCAGCCCTCACCGATGACGTTCGGCTCCACCCCGTGATCCTTGGCGCCCTCGGGCGCCTGGTGGATCCCTTCCTTGCCCGCCGCCTTCGACTTGTCCGCCTCGGTCACCTTCGCGCCCTTGGGCGGCGAGAAGTCGAAGGTGGACGCGGCCGGCTTCGAGAAGTCGACCTTGGTGAAGCCGACGTCGATCGCCGCCTTGCCACCGCCGCTCGGCAGGAGCGTGAACTTCAGCGGCGTACCGGTCCTGGAGTCGACCGCCACCTTGATGGAACCGATCGTCGAGCCGTCCTGCTTGGGCTTGATCAGCAACTGGTAGGCGTCCCGGCCCGCGATCCGCGCCGTGCCGTCCACGGTCACCGAGGTGGTGTCACCCGCGGCCTTCAGTGCCTGCTCGGCGAAGTCCTGGGGCGTGGCGGGCGCGGCGGGCAGCTCGTTCGGAGCGGCCTGGTCCTTGCCCTTGCCGCCCTCGCCCTTCGCCGCGTCGGTCGGCGCCTTCGCGTGGTACGCCTCGTTCGAGGCGCTGTCGTACGCCCACACCTCACCCGCGTTGTGGATCAGGCTGTACTCGGCGGCGCTGTCGAGGATCGACACCCGCTGCTTGCCGGGCCCGTCCGCGGCGACCCGCAGGGTGTGCTCACCGGAGGCCAGCTCCATCAGCCGGCCGGTCGGCTCCGCGGCCGAACCGCCGCCCTCGCCACCCCCGGCCCCCTTCGGCGCGAGCGCCCCGGCGGCGGAACCGCCGAGGCCGCCGAGCGACGGGATGCCGAGGTCCGTCCTGATCTTGACCGTGCCGGACAACTGCTCGGTGTCGGACGCCGCGATCTTCTCGATCAGTTGCCGCGCGCTGATCTTCGGCAGGTCCGGATCGCCCGACGCGGCCAGCGCGGGGACGAGTCCGATGGTCGCCGCGGCCACACCGGCCACCGCGACCGGGACCACATAGCGCGCCGCTCTGCGACGGCCCGCCGGAACGTCCCTGGCCTCGCCCGTCTCGCCCGTCTCGCCGGTGGTCTGTGCGCTGTCGTTCGGTGCCATGTGTGCCCTACCTCCGTGGTCGGCGGCTTCCGTCCTCTTCTGCACGCGTCCACCCCTTGCCGCCATTCTCACCCGTATTGGTCTGGAGTGGTGTTGTCCATAAGACCAAATCGGCTAATCGGAAGCGTCAGCCCGCGGGATCAACCTCGCGTACTGCTTCGGGATGACAATCGGCGGCCGCGACCTCACCCATCCAGTAGGGGACGGGGGGTTTCACGTCGTCAGGCGCCGACCGGCGGACCGGGGACCGGGGGGACCGGGGCGGGCCAACGGGCGTACTCAGCCCGCCCGGTGGACCACCACGTCGCACAGCTCAAGCAGCGCGGACTTCGCGTAGCCCGCGGGCAGCGGAGCGAGCGCCGAGCGCGCCTCCTCGGCATAGCGCACGGTGTCCCGCCGCGCCTGCTCCAGCGCCGGGTGGGCGCGCAGCCTGCGCAGCGCCTCCGCGTGCCGGGTGTCGTCGGTCAGGTCGCCGTCCAGCAGTTCGACCAGCTCGACGTCCTCCGGGTGGCCGTGCGCCTGCGCCCTGGCGCGCAGCAGCAGCACCGGCAGCGTGGGGATGCCCTCGCGCAGGTCGGTGCCGGGGGTCTTGCCGGACTCGTGGGAGTCGCTGGCGATGTCCAGGACGTCGTCGGCGAGCTGGAAGGCGACGCCGAGCCGTTCGCCGTACTGCGTGAGGATGTCGGTGACCGTCTCGTCCGCGCCGGACGTCAGCGCGCCGAAGCGGCCCGACACGGCGAACAGCGCGCCGGTCTTGCCGGCGAGCACGTCGAGGTAGTGGCTGACGGGGTCGCGCCCGTCGCGTGGTCCGGCCGTCTCCAGGATCTGGCCCGTCACCAGCCGCTCGAACGCCTCGGCCTGGATCCGTACGGCCTCCGGGCCGAGGTCGGCCAGGATGTGCGAGGCGCGTGCGAAGAGGAAGTCGCCGGTGAGGACCGCGACGGAGTTGCCCCAGCGGTTGTTGGCGCTGTCCACACCCCGGCGTACGTCCGCCTCGTCCATCACGTCGTCGTGGTAGAGCGTCGCCAGGTGGGTCAGCTCGACGACCACGGCCGCCGGAACGATCCCGGGGGCGTACGCGTCACCGAACTGGGCCGCCAGCATCACGACCAGCGGCCGGAACCGCTTGCCGCCGGCGCGCACCAGGTGCTGCGCCGCCTCCGTGATGAAAGGGACCTCACTCTTGGTGGCTTCGAGGAGACCCGCCTCCACGGCCGACAATCCGGCCAGGACATCGGCTTCTACAGCCGGGTCCCGCACGCTCAGCCCGAACGGCCCGACGACGGTCACGAGGGGTACTCCTGTCTGCTGACGATCACATGGATTGTCGATCTGTCGCTGCTGTCATTCAAGTCAGCGTATCCGGTCGGGTTTCGATCACCATGGGCGCCTTCCCGGCTCCGCCCGTATGTTCGTGATCAGTAAATACGACCTGAACTGACCCTCTTTGTCCGACCCCCCTGCCCGTTCGGGCTACCGCCGGTAAGGCCCTCCCAACACCCCGCCCCACTCAGGCCCTTTCGGTCATTGCACGCTTTTTATCACTGCCGTCACCGGGCAACACCGACGTAACGTGTCCCGCATCGATCCGGAAAGCGAGGCAGCACCGATGCCCGAGCAGAGCCCGCTCGAACTGGCCGAGGGCGATCCCTTCGGTCCGCACAACCTTCCGTACGGCGTCTTCACCACGGCCGACGAGCCCGAGCGCCGCCGGCTCGGGGTCCGCGTCGGCGGCCATGTGCTCGACGCCGGAGCCGCCGCGCACGCGCTGGGCTCCCCGTACGCCGCGCTGCTGGACCGGCCCAGCCTCAACCCGCTGATGGCCGCCGGGCGCACGACCTGGCGCGATGTGCGCCGGGCGCTCACCGCCTGGGTCACGGTCCCCGCCCACCGGCCGGACATAGAGCCACTGCTGCACCCGCTCGGCTCGGTCACGCTGCACCTGCCGTACGAGGTCGGCGACTGGGCGGACTTCTACGCCAGCGAGCACCACGCCACCAATCTGGGCCGGATCTTCCGGCCGGACGGCGAGCCGCTGACACCGAACTGGAAGCATCTGCCGATCGGTTACCACGGCCGCGCGGGCACGGTCGTCGTCTCCGGGACGGACATCGTGCGCCCGTCCGGGCAGCGCAAGGCTCCCGCCGACCCCGTTCCGGTCTTCGGGCCCTCGGTCAAGCTCGACATCGAGACGGAGGTCGGCTTCGTCGTCGGAGCCCCGTCGCCGATGGGCACGGCGGTGGAGCTGGCGGCCTTCGACGACCACGTCTTCGGGCTCTCGCTGCTCAACGACTGGTCGGCGCGCGACATCCAGGGCTGGGAGAACGTGCCGCTGGGGCCGTTCCTCGGCAAGTCCTTCGCCACGTCCGTCTCCGCCTGGGTGACGCCTCTGGAGGCGCTGGAGGCGGCGCGGGTGGCTCCCCCGCCCCGTACGCACCAGCTGCTGCCGTATCTGGACGACGCGGACGAGGAGGTGCCCGGCGGCTTCGACCTGCGGATCACGGTCACGCTCAACGGCCGTGTGCTCTCCGAGCCGCCCTTCGCGGGCATGTACTGGACGGCGGCGCAGCAGCTGGCCCATATGACGGTGAACGGCGCCTCGCTGCGTACGGGCGATCTGTACGGCTCCGGCACGGTCAGCGGCCCCGAGCGGGACCAGCTCGGCTCGCTCATCGAGCTGACCTGGAACGGCACCGAGCCGCTCGAACTGCCCGACGGCAAGCGGACGTTCCTGGAGGACGGCGACGAGATCACCCTCACCGCCTGGGCCCCGGGACCGGACGGCACCCGCGTCGGCCTCGGCGAGGTGACCGGCCGGATCGTCGCGGGGTGAGCGGCCGGTAGCCGGTTCGTCCTCAAGCGCCGGACGGGCTTGGAAGCCCGTCCGGCGCTTGAGGACACGGCACAGCAGCCCGTCGGCGCTTGAGGGCAAGCGCGGCCCACGAGCCGCGCGACGCGGACGACGCGGCGGGGCCGCCACCGGTCCCGGTGGCGGCCCCGCCGCGTGTACACCCCTGTACGGACGTACGGGCTACCGCACGAAGACGCCCGCCTGGCTCGCCAGGTCCAGGAAGTACTGCGGCGCGACGCCCAGCACCACCGTGACGGCGACGCCCACCGCGATCGTGGTCATCGTCAGCGGCGAGGGCACGGCGACCGTGGGGCCGTCCGCCTTCGGCTCGCTGAAGAACATCAGCACGATCACCCGGATGTAGAAGAACGCGGCGATCGCCGACGAGATCACACCGACCACGACCAGCGCCCCGGCGCCGCCGTCCGCCGCCGCCTTGAAGACGGCGAACTTGCCGGAGAAACCCGAGGTCAGCGGGATGCCGGCGAAGGCCAGCAGGAAGACCGCGAAGACCGCGGCCACCAGCGGCGAACGCCGTCCGAGCCCCGCCCACTTGGACAGGTGCGTCGCCTCGCCGCCCGCGTCGCGCACCAGCGTGACGACGGCGAAGGCGCCGACCGTGACGAACGAGTACGCCGCCAGGTAGAACAGGACGGAGGAGATCCCCTCGTCCGTCATCGCGATGACACCGGCCAGGATGAAGCCCGCGTGCGCGATCGACGAGTACGCCAGGAGGCGCTTGATGTCGGTCTGGGTGATGGCGACGATCGCACCGAACAGCATGGTGAGGATCACGACGCCGAACATCACCGGCCGCAGGTCCCAGCGCAGGCCGGGCAGGACCACGTAGAGCAGCCGCAGCAGCGCGCCGAACGCCGCGACCTTCGTCGCGGCGGCCATGAAGCCGGTGACCGGGGTGGGCGCGCCCTGGTAGACGTCCGGGGTCCACATGTGGAACGGGACCGCGCCGACCTTGAAGAGCAGGCCCATCAGGATCATCGCGCCGCCGATGAGCAGCAGCGCGTCGTTGCCCATGGTGTCCGCGAGGACCGGGTCGACGGTGCCGACCGTGCCGTCCACGACGGCGGCGATGCGCGCGTACGACACGGAGCCCGCGTAGCCGTACAGCAGCGCGACACCGAAGAGCAGGAACGCCGACGAGAAGGCGCCGAGCAGGAAGTACTTCACCGCGGCCTCCTGCGACATCAGCCGCTTGCGGCGGGCCAGCGCGCACAGGAGGTAGAGCGGGAGGGAGAAGACCTCCAGCGCGATGAAGAGCGTCAGCAGGTCGTTGGCCGCCGGGAAGACCAGCATCCCGGCCACCGCGAACAGCATGATCGGGAAGACCTCGGTGGTGGCGAACCCGGCCTTGACGGCCGCCTTCTCGCCCTCGCTGCCGGGCACCGAGGCGCCCTGGGCGGCGAACGAGTCGACGCGGGTGCCGTGGCTCTCCGGGTCGAGCCTGCGCTCGGCGAAGGTGAACACGGCGACGATCGCCGTCAGCAGGATGACGCCCTGGAGGAACAGCGCGGGGCCGTCGACGGCGATCGCGCCCATGGCGGCGAGGTGCGCCTTGGTGCTGCCGTATCCGCCCGCCGCGAGGGCGACCACCGCGGCGAACGCGGCGGCCAGGGCGACGACCGAGAGGAAGAGCTGCGCGTAGTAGCGCCCCTTCCTCGGGACGAACGCCTCCAGCAGGATGCCCAGGACGGCGGCGCCCAGCACGATCAGCACGGGGGCCAGTTGCGCGTATTCGATCTTGGGGGCCTGGATCTTGTCGATCCCCTGGGCCGCCGTCGTTGTCCACAGGCTGTGGACAGCTGTCGCACTCACGGGGCTGCCTCCACCTCGGGCTTGGGATCGGTCTTCTGTACGTCACTCATGGTGTGCTCCACCGCCGGATTCACGATGTCGGTCAGCGGCTTCGGGTAGACGCCCAGGAAGAGAAGCAGCGCGATCAGCGGCGTGACGACCGCCAGCTCCCGGAACTTCAGGTCCGGCATGCTCCGGACCGACTCGTTCACCGGACCCGTCATCGTGCGCTGGTAGAGCACCAGCACGTACAGCGCGGCGAGCACGATGCCGACCGTCGCGATGATGCCGATCACCGGATACCGGCTGAACGTGCCGACCAGGACCAGGAATTCACTCACGAACGGGGCGAGCCCCGGCAGCGAGAGCGTCGCCAGACCACCGATCAGGAACGTGCCGGCCAGGACCGGCGCGACCTTCTGCACCCCGCCGTAGTCCGAGATGAGCCGCGAACCGCGCCGCGAGATCAGGAAGCCCGCGACCAGCAGCAGCGCCGCCGTCGAGATGCCGTGGTTGATCATGTACAGCGTCGCGCCCGACTGGCCCTGGCTGGTCATCGCGAAGATGCCCATGATGATGAAGCCGAAGTGCGAGATCGACGCGTAGGCGATGAGCCGCTTGATGTCGCGCTGGCCGACCGCGAGCAGCGCCCCGTAGATGATGCTGATCAGCGCCAGCACCAGCACCACGGGGGTGGCCCACTTGGAGGCCTCCGGGAAGAGCTGGAGGCAGAAGCGCAGCATCGCGAACGTGCCGACCTTGTCGACCACCGCGGTGATCAGGACGGCGACGGGCGCGGTGGCCTCGCCCATGGCGTTGGGCAGCCAGGTGTGCACCGGCCACAGCGGCGCCTTGATGGCGAAGGCGACGAAGAAGCCCAGGAAGAGCCACCTCTCCATGCCCGTCGACATGTCCAGCGTGCCGTTGGCACGGGCCTCGGCGATCTCGACCAGCGAGAAGGTCCCCGCCTGTACGAACAGACCGATGACGGCGGCCAGCATGATCAGGCCGCCGGCCAGGTTGTAGAGGAGGAACTTCACGGCCGCGTACGACCGCTGGGTGGCTCCGGCCTCGTCGCCGCCCGCGTGGGCCCGGTCCCCGAAGCCGCCGATGAGGAAGTACACCGGGATGAGCATGGCTTCGAACAGGATGTAGAAGAGGAAGACGTCGGTGGCCTCGAAGGAGAGGATCACCATCGCCTCGACCATCAGGATCAGGGCGAAGAAGCCCTGCGTCGGCCGCCAGCGCGAGCTCTTGCCCGCGGCGGAGCCGCTGTCGGACACAGCGACGGGGTCGGCGTCGTGCCAGCCCGCGAGGATGACGAAGGGGATCAGCAGGGCGGTGAGCGCCATGAGCGCCACGCCGATGCCGTCCACGCCCAGTTCGTACCTGACTCCGAAGTCGGAGATCCAGGCGTGCGACTCGGTGAGCTGGTAGCGGTCGCCACCGGGCTCGAAGCGCACCAGCGCGATCGCCGCCAGCACGAGCGTGCCGAGCGAGAAGGCCAGCGCGATCCACTTGGCCGCCGTACGCCGGGCGGCCGGGACGGCCGCCGTGACGATCGCGCCGATCGCCGGAAGGGCCGCCGTCGCCGTCAGAAGGGGGAACGACATCTGATTACACCGCCCTCATCAGCAGGGTCGCGGCGATGAGCACTGCCGTACCTCCGAACATCGAGACCGCGTAGGAGCGGGCGTAGCCGTTCTGCAGCTTGCGCAGCCGGCCGGAGAGCCCGCCGAACGACGCCGCGGTGCCGTTGACGACACCGTCGACCAGGGTGTGGTCGACGTACACGAGAGAGCGGGTGAGGTGCTCGCCGCCCCGGACCAGGACCACATGGTTGAAGTCGTCCTGGAGAAGATCGCGGCGGGCGGCGCGGGTGACCAGCGAGCCGCGCGGCGCGGTGACCGGCACCGGCTTGCGGCCGTACTGGAGATACGCGACACCGACACCGATGAGCAGCACCACGACCGTGAGGGTGGTGACGGCCGCCGCGCTGATCGGCGGGTGACCGTGCTCGAACTCGGTGACCGGCTCCAGCCACTTCACGAACGACTCGTTGACCGAGAAGAGACCGCCCGCGAAGACCGAGCCGAAGGCGAGGACGATCATCGGGATCGTCATCGACTTGGGCGACTCGTGCGGATGCGGCTCGTTGCCGTCCGCGTCCGGCTGCCAGCGCTTCTCGCCGAAGAACGTCATCAGCATCACGCGCGTCATGTAGTACGCCGTGAGGGCGGCGCCCAGCAGGGTGACGGCGCCGAGGATCCAGCCCTCGGTGCCTCCCTTGGCGAACGCCGCCTCGATGATCTTGTCCTTCGACCAGAAGCCGGAGAGACCCGGGAAGCCGATGATCGCGAGATAGCCGAGACCGAAGGTGACGAAGGTGACCGGCATGTACTTGCGCAGGCCGCCGTACTTCCGCATGTCCACTTCGTCGTTCATGCCGTGCATGACCGAGCCGGCGCCGAGGAACAGCCCCGCCTTGAAGAAGCCGTGCGTCACCAGGTGCATGATCGCGAAGACGTAGCCGATCGGGCCGAGGCCCGCGGCCAGGATCATGTAGCCGATCTGGGACATCGTCGAGCCCGCGAGGGCCTTCTTGATGTCGTCCTTCGCGCAACCGACGATCGCACCGAACAGGAGCGTGACCGCTCCGACGATCACGACCACCAGTTGGGCGTCCGGCGAGGCGTTGAAGATCGCGCCGGACCGGGTGATCAGATACACGCCCGCCGTCACCATCGTCGCCGCGTGGATCAGGGCCGAGACCGGGGTCGGGCCCTCCATCGCGTCGCCGAGCCAGGACTGGAGCGGCACCTGCGCCGACTTGCCGCAGGCGGCCAGCAGCAGCATCAGGCCGATGCCCGTGACCGTGCCGCTGCTCGCCTCACCGGTGGACTCCAGGACGGGCCCGAAGGCGAACGTGCCGAAGGTGGTGAACATCAGCATGATCGCGATCGACAGACCCATGTCGCCGACGCGGTTGACCAGGAACGCCTTCTTGGCCGCCGTCGCCGCGCTGGGCTTGTGCTGCCAGAAACCGATGAGCAGGTACGACGCGAGGCCGACACCCTCCCAGCCGAAGTACAGCAGGAGGTAGTTGTCCGCGAGGACCAGCAGCAGCATCGCGGCGAGGAACAGGTTCAGATAGCCGAAGAAGCGGCGGCGCCGCTCGTCGTGCTCCATGTACCCGATGGAGTAGATGTGGATCAGGGTGCCGACGCCGGTGATCAGCAGGACGAACGTCATCGACAGCTGGTCGAGCTGGAAGGCGATGTCCGCCTGGAAGCTCTCGACGGGCACCCAGCTGAACAGGTGCTGGTGCAGGGCGCGTTCCTCGCCGCCCTTGCCCAGCATGTCCGCGAACAGCACGACGCCGATCACGAAGGAGGCAGCCGCCAGCAGCGTGCCGAGGATATGGCCCACCCGGTCGAGACGCCGCCCGCCGCACAGCAGAAGACCTGCTCCGAGCAGGGGCGCCGCGATGAGCAGCGCAATCAGATTCTCCACGATTCAGCGACCCCTCAGAGCTTCATCAGGCTGGCGTCGTCGACCGAGGCCGAGTGGCGCGAACGGAACAGCGACACGATGATCGCGAGCCCGACGACGACTTCCGCCGCCGCCACGACCATCGTGAAGAAGGCGATGATCTGGCCGTCCAGATTGCCGTGCATCCGGGAGAAGGCGACGAGCGCGAGGTTGCACGCGTTGAGCATCAGCTCGACGCACATGAAGACGACGATCGCATTGCGCCGGATCAGCACTCCGGCCGCACCGATGGTGAACAACAGGGCGGCGAGATAGAGGTAGTTGACCGGATTCATTTGGTGACGCCCTCCTCGCGGTCCTCGCGGTCCCGGCGCTCCTCGCGGCCGAGGCGCTCCGTCGACCGCTGTTCCAGCGCCTTCAGGTCGGCGATGGCCTCACCGGACACGTCCCGGATCTGGCCGCGGTCCTTGAGCGTCTTGCTGACGGTCAGTTCGGACGCGGTGCCGTCGGGCAGCAGACCGGCGATGTCCACCGCGTTGTGCCGGGCGTAGACACCGGGTGCGGGCAGCGGCGGCAGGTGCTTGCCGCGGATCCGCTGCTCGGACATCTCGCGCTGGGTCAGGGCCCGTTCGGTGCGCTCGCGGTGCGTGAGCACCATCGCGCCGATCGAGGCCGTGATCAGCAGGGCGCCGGTGATCTCGAAGGCGAACACGTACTTGGTGAAGATCAGGGAGGCCAGGCCCTCGACGTTGCCCCCGGCGTTGGCGACGCCGAGTCCGGTGAAGGTCGTCAGCGACGCGTTGCCGATGCCGGCCATCAGCAGGATGCCGAAGCCGAGCCCGCAGGCGGCGGCCCACCAGCGCTGGCCCTTGATCGTCTCCGTGAGGGAGTCGGCGGCGGTGACGCCGACGAGCATGACCACGAAGAGGAACAGCATCATGATCGCGCCGGTGTAGACGACGATCTGCACGATGCCCAGGAAGTACGCCCCGTTGGCCAGGTAGAAGACCGCCAGGATGATCATGGTCCCGGCGAGACAGAGCGCGCTGTGCACGGCCCGCCTCATCAGGATCGTGCACAGCGCGCCGAGCACGGCGACGGTGCCGAGAATCCAGAACTGGACGGCCTCGCCGGTCGAGGTGAGGGAAGCGGCGAGCGTGTTCATCCGCCGATCACCTTCTTCGACGCCGGCTCGTTCTCGCCGAAGTCCGAGGCGCCTTCCTGCGGGACCTCGCCCTTGGTGAAGGCCACCTGCTTGACCGTGCCGGGAGCGGCTTCGGTCACCAGGCCCCGGTAGTAGTCCTGTTCGTCCGTGCCGGGGAAGATCGAATGCGGGGACTCGACCATGCCCTCCTCCAGGCCGGCGAGCAGCTGCTCCTTGGTGTAGATCAGGCTCTCGCGCGAACTGTCGGCCAGCTCGAACTCGTTGGTCATCGTGAGCGCCCGGGTGGGGCACGCCTCGATGCACAGTCCGCAGAGAATGCAGCGGGCGTAGTTGATCTGGTAGACGCGGCCGTAACGCTCACCCGGGGAGTAGCGCTCCTCCTCGGTGTTGTCCGCGCCTTCGACATAGATCGCGTCCGCCGGGCAGGCCCAGGCGCACAGCTCGCAGCCGATGCACTTCTCCAGGCCGTCCGGATGCCGGTTCAGCTGATGGCGGCCGTGGAAGCGCGGCGCCGTCACCTTCTCCGTCTCCGGATACTGCTCGGTCAGCCGCTTCTTGAACATGGCCTTGAAGGTCACGCCGAAGCCGGCGACCGGATTCAGCCGGCGCGCGCCGGGGTCGTCCCCCTTCGAACCTTTGGAAGCGTTGTCAGGCACCGTCGGCCTCCTTTCCGTCACTCGCGTCACTCTCAGTATTGACTCCGCCACTGACAACCAGTTCGCGCTCACCGCGTGAGCGTCGGCGCGGCACGGGCGGCAGGGTCTGCCCCGGCAGCGGAGGCACCGGGAATCCACCGGCCATCGGATCGAACGGGGGCGGTGGTGGTTCGGCCGCGGCGGCGGCCTTCTCCTTCTTGTCCCTGAACACGTCGGCGACGAAGGAGAGCAGCAGGATGGCGATGACGGCCGAGGCCACGTACAGGACGATGTCCTGGAAGTCGTAGTTCTCGTTCCGCAGCGCACGCACCGTGGCCACCAGCATCAGCCAGACGACCGAGACCGGGATCAGGACCTTCCAGCCGAGCTTCATCAGCTGGTCGTAGCGCACGCGCGGGAGCGTGCCGCGCAGCCAGATGAAGAAGAAGAGCAGCAGTTGGACCTTGATGATGAACCAGAGCATCGGCCACCAGCCGTGGTTCGCACCCTCCCAGAACGTGGAGATGGGGTACGGGGCCCGCCAGCCGCCCAGGAAGAGCGTGGTGGCCACGGCGGAGACGGTCACCATGTTGACGTACTCGGCCAGCATGAACAGCGCGAACTTGATCGACGAGTACTCGGTGTTGAAGCCGCCGACCAGGTCGCCCTCGGACTCGGGCATGTCGAACGGCGCGCGGTTGGTCTCGCCGACCATCGTCACGATGTAGATGATGAAGGAGACCGGCAGCAGGATGATGTACCACCGGTCGGCCTGCGCCTCCACGATCGCCGAGGTCGACATCGTCCCGGAGTAGAGGAACACCGAGGCGAAGGCCGCGCCCATGGCGATCTCGTACGAGATCATCTGCGCGCACGAGCGCAAGCCCCCGAGCAGCGGGTACGTCGATCCGGACGACCAGCCGGCGAGGACGATGCCGTAGATGCCGACCGAGGCGACCGCGAGGATGTAGAGCATCGCGATCGGCAGGTCGGTCAGCTGCATCGTGGTGCGCTGGCCGAAGATCGAGACCTCGTTGCCGGCGGGGCCGAAGGGGATCACGGCGATCGCCATGAAGGCGGGCACCGCCGCGATGATCGGCGCCAGGATGTAGACGACCTTGTCGGCCCGCTTGACGACGACGTCTTCCTTCAGCATCAGCTTCACGCCGTCGGCGAGCGACTGGAGCATGCCCCAGGGGCCGTGCCGGTTGGGTCCGACGCGCAGCTGCATCCAGGCGACGACCTTGCGCTCCCAGACGATGGCGATCAGTACGGTCACCATCAGGAACGCGAAGCAGAAGACGGCCTTGATGGCCACCAGCCACCACGGGTCGGTGCCGAACATCGAGAGATCCTCGGCGGCGAGGACGCTCTGCGCGGGGGCCGCGCCGAGTCGGTCGATGACGGTCATGCGCGCACCTCCGGTGCGTCGGACGGGGCGTCCGCCGGGGCCTGCGGCTCGGCGGGGCCGATCCGGACGAGCGTGCCCGGCCGGGAGCCGGTGTCGGACAGGACACCGCCGCCGGCCGAGTTCAGCGGCAGCCAGACGACCTTGTCGGGCATCTCGGTGACACTGAGCGGCAGTTCGACGGTGCCCGCGGGGCCGGTCACGGCCAGGACGTCGCCGTCCTTGACGCCCGTCTCGGCCGCCGTGGCGGCGGAGAGCCGGGCGAGCGCCGCGTGGCGGGTGCCCGCCAGGGCCTCGTCACCGTCCTGGAGCCGGCCCTGGTCGAGCAGCAGCCGGTGACCGGCGAGGACCGCCTCGCCCGCGCCCGGCCGGGGCAGCGGACGCGACGACTCGACG
This sequence comes from Streptomyces sp. NBC_01508, assembly GCF_045040315.1. Classification (NCBI taxonomy): domain Bacteria; kingdom Bacillati; phylum Actinomycetota; class Actinomycetes; order Kitasatosporales; family Streptomycetaceae; genus Streptomyces; species Streptomyces sp. NBC_01508. Next base: position 3,376,870 of record NZ_CP109419.1, read on the forward strand.
GGCGGTTCGGCGCGCGGGCCGTCCCAGTTGCCGAGCCGGTCCATCTCGGTGCGTACGGCCTTCAGGTTCGGCAGCGCCAGGGGTACGTCCATGGCGTCGGCGAGCATGTGCAGCACCCGCGCGTCGTCCGTGGCGAGCCTGCGGGTCATCTGCTCGGGCTTCAGCGCCGCGTCGAACAGCCGTGCCCTGCCTTCCCAGTTGAGGAAGGTGCCGGCCTTCTCGGCGACGGCGGCGACCGGGAAGACGACGTCGGCGTGGTCGGTGACCTCGCTGGGACGCAGCTCCAGCGACACCACGAAGCCGACGGCCGCGAGCGCCTCACGCGTACGGGCCGGGTCCGGCAGGTCGGCGACCTCGACGCCCGCGACGAGCAGCGCGCCGAGTTCGCCCGTCGCGGCGGCCTCGACGATCTGGCCGGTGTCCCGGCCGTGGCGGTGCGGCAGTTCGCGTACCCGCCAGACCTCGGCGGTCTCCTCACGGGCCCGCGGGTCCGTGGCGGGACGGCCGCCGGGCAGCAGTGTCGGCAGCGCGCCGGCCTCGACCGCGCCGCGCTCACCGGCCCTGCGCGGCACCCAGACGAGCGTGGCGCCGGTGGCGGTGGCGGCCCTGGCCGCGGCGGTGAGCCCGCCGGGGACGGCCGCGAGCCGTTCGCCGACGACGATCACCGCGCCGCTCTCGCGCAGGGCGTCGGCGGCGCGGGTGCCCGCGCCTTCGAGGCCGGTCTGCGAGGCGAGCGCGTCGAGCCATTCGGTCTCGGTGCCGGGAGCGGCGGGCAGCAGGGTGCCGCCCGACTTCGTCAGACCTGGAGTGGCGTGCGTGGCGAGGGAGAAGGCGCGCTGCCCGTGCTTGCGGTGGGCCTTGCGCATCCTCAGGAAGACGCCGGGCGCCTCCTCCTCGGACTCGAACCCGACGAGCAGGACGGCCGGCGCCTTCTCCAGCGTCGTGTTGGTGACCCCCTTGCCGTCCAGGTCGATGCCGTGGCCCGCGACATGGGCGGCGAGGAACTCGGCCTCCTCGGCGCTGTGTACGCGCGCCCGGAAGTCGATGTCGTTGGTGTCGAGCGCGACCCGGGCGAACTTGGCGTACGCGTAGGAGTCCTCGACGGTCAGGCGGCCGCCTGCCAGGACGGCGGCCCGGCCGCGCGCCGCGGCGAGACCGTTCGCGGCGGCCTCAAGCGCCTCCGGCCAGCTCGCCGGTGCCAGCTCGCCGTCCGCGCCGCGCACGAGCGGCGTGGTGATCCGGTCGGGCCGCTGCGCGTAGCGGAAGCCGAACCGCCCCTTGTCGCAGATCCACTCCTCGTTGACCTCGGGGTCGTCGGCGGCCATGCGCCGCATGACCTTGCCGCGCCGGTGGTCGGTGCGGGTGGCGCAGCCCCCCGCGCAGTGCTCGCACACGCTGGGCGAGGAGACCAGGTCGAACGGGCGGGAGCGGAAGCGGTACGCCGCCGAGGTGAGCGCGCCGACCGGGCAGATCTGGATGGTGTTGCCGGAGAAGTACGACTCGAAGGGGTCGCCCACGCCGATGCCGACCTGCTGGAGCGCGCCGCGCTCCAGGAACTCGATCACCGGGTCGCCGGCGACCTGGTTGGAGAAGCGGGTGCAGCGCGCGCAGAGCACGCACCGCTCGCGGTCGAGCAGCACCTGGGTGGAGATCGGTACGGGCTTCTCGAAGGTCCGCTTCTTGCCCTCGAACCGGGTGTCGGCCTGACCGGCGCTCATGGCCTGGTTCTGGAGCGGGCACTCGCCGCCCTTGTCGCAGACCGGGCAGTCCAGCGGGTGGTTGATGAGCAGCAGCTCCATCACACCGCGCTGGGCCTTCTCGGCGACCGGCGAGGTGATCTGCGACTTGACGACCATGCCGTCGGTGCAGGTGATGGTGCAGGAGGCCATCGGCTTGCGCTGGCCCTCGACCTCGACGATGCACTGCCGGCAGGCGCCGGCCGGGTCGAGGAGCGGGTGGTCGCAGAAGCGGGGGATCTCGATGCCGAGGAGTTCGGCGGCGCGGATCACCAGGGTCCCCTTGGGGACCGAGATCTCGATGCCGTCGATCGTCAGCGAGACGAGATCTTCGGGCGGGACCGCCGCCTCGCCGCCGCCGGAGGGGGCGGAGGTGGTGACTGTCATGCGTTCACCTCCAGGTGCGCGTGCTGGTCGGCCCACAGCGTGGACTTCGCCGGGTCGAAGGGGCAGCCCTTGCCGGTGATGTGCTGCTCGTACTCCTCGCGGAAGTACTTGAGCGAGGAGAAGATCGGCGCGGCGGCGCCGTCGCCGAGGGCGCAGAACGACTTGCCGTTGATGTTGTCGGCGATGTCGTTGAGCTTGTCGAGGTCCGAGGGCACGCCCTTGCCGGCTTCGATGTCCCGCAGCAACTGGACCAGCCAGTAGGTGCCTTCACGGCACGGGGTGCACTTGCCGCAGGACTCGTGGGCGTAGAACTCGGTCCAGCGGGTGACGGCGCGGACCACGCAGGTGGTCTCGTCGAAGCACTGGAGCGCCTTGGTGCCGAGCATGGAGCCCGCGGCGCCGACGCCCTCGTAGTCGAGGGGGACGTCGAGGTGTTCCTCGGTGAACATCGGGGTCGATGAGCCGCCCGGTGTCCAGAACTTGAGCCGGTGGCCCGGCCGCATGCCGCCGCCCATGTCGAGCAGTTGGCGCAGGGTGATGCCGAGCGGGGCCTCGTACTGGCCGGGGCTGGTGACATGGCCGCTGAGCGAGTAGAGCGTGAAGCCCGCGGACTTCTCGGTGCCCATCGACTTGAACCAGTCCTTGCCGCGGTTGAGGATCGCGGGAACCGAGGCGATGGATTCGACGTTGTTCACCACAGTGGGGCACGCGTAGAGACCCGCGACCGCCGGGAACGGCGGGCGGAGGCGGGGCTGTCCGCGCCGTCCCTCCAGCGAGTCCAGCAGCGCGGTCTCCTCGCCGCAGATGTACGCGCCGGCCCCCGCGTGCACGGTGATGTCGAGGTCGATCCCGCTGCCGAGGATGTCCTTGCCGAGGTAGCCCGCCTCGTATGCCTCACGTACGGCCTCGTGCAGCCTGCGCAGTACGGGCACGACCTCGCCGCGCAGATAGATGAAGGCGTGCTGCGAGCGGATCGCGTAGCAGGCGATGATCATTCCCTCGATGAGGGAGTGCGGGTTGGCGAAGAGAAGGGGGATGTCCTTGCAGGTGCCGGGCTCCGACTCGTCGGCGTTGACGACGAGATAGTGCGGTTTGCCGTCGCCCTGCGGAATGAACTGCCACTTCATGCCGGTGGGGAAGCCCGCGCCGCCCCTGCCGCGCAGACCGGAGTCCTTCACGTACGCGATGAGGTCGTCGGGCGTCATGGCGAGCGCCTTGCGCAGGCCCTCGTACCCCTCGTGCCGCTGGTAGGTGTCCAGCGTCCACGCGTCGGGCTGGTCCCAGAACGCGGACAGGACCGGGGACAGCAGCTTCTGCGGACCGGTGTCGCTCAACTCGGGTGCTGTGGTCATCACTTCCCCTCCCCGTCTACCGGGCCCGCGGGGTTGGCGGGGTCGGACGCCGAGGTGTCCTGCGGCGCGTCGTGCGAGCTGAGGTGCTCGGAACCGGGCTGGGGCGGTGCGTCCTGCGGACCCGCGCCCTCGGGCGAGCGCGGCGTACGGGCCACGGTGGCCTCGCCCTTGGCGAGCTTCAGGCCGATCAGCGAGGCGGGGCCCGCGCCACCGGTCGCGTCGACGGCGCCGGGGCGCTCGTCGGGGAAGCCCGCGAGGATGCGCGCGGTCTCCTTGTAGGTGCACAGGGGCGCGCCGCGGGTCGGTGCGACCTGCTCGCCGGCCCGCAGGTCGTCCACGAGCTGCTTGGCGGACTCGACGGTCTGGTTGTCGAAGAACTCCCAGTTGACCATCACCACCGGCGCGAAGTCGCAGGCCGCGTTGCACTCGATGTGCTCCAGCGTGACCTTGCCGTCCTCGGTGGTCTCGTTGTTGCCGACGCCCAGGTGCTGCTTCAGCTCGTCGAAGATGGCGTCGCCGCCCATCACCGCGCACAGCGTGTTGGTGCAGACGCCGACCTGGTAGTCGCCGGACGGCTTGCGCCGGTACATCGAGTAGAAGGTGGAGACCGCGGTCACCTCGGCGGTGGTCAGCCCCAGCATCTCGGCGCAGAACCGGACACCGGTACGGGTGACGTACCCCTCCTCGGACTGGGTGAGGTGCAGCAGCGGCAGCAGCGCCGAACGGCTGTCGGGGTAGCGGGCGATCACCTCCTTCGCGTCCGTCTCCAGCCGGGCGCGCACATCGGCCGGGTAGTCGGGGGCGGGGAGTTGGGGCATTCCGAGGCTGACCTCGGAATTCGGTGTGGTGGTCACCGGTCGACGCCTCCCATCACGGGGTCGATGGACGCGACGGCGACGATGACGTCGGCGACCTGGCCGCCCTCACACATGGCCGCCATGGACTGGAGATTGGTGAAGGACGGGTCGCGGAAGTGGACCCGGTAGGGGCGCGTGCCCCCGTCGGAGACGACGTGCACGCCGAGTTCGCCCTTGGGCGACTCGACGGCGGCGTACGCCTGCCCCGGCGGGACCCGGAAGCCCTCCGTCACCAGCTTGAAGTGATGGATCAGAGCCTCCATGGACGTGCCCATGATGTTCTTGATGTGGTCGAGCGAGTTGCCGAGTCCGTCCGGGCCGAGCGCGAGCTGCGCGGGCCAGGCGATCTTCTTGTCGCCGACCATCACGGGGCCCGGCTCCAGGCGGTCCAGGCACTGTTCGACGATCCGCAGCGACTGGCGCATCTCTTCCAGCCGGATGAGGAAGCGGCCGTACGCGTCGCAGGTCTCGGCGGTCGGGATGTCGAAGTCGTACGTCTCGTAGCCGCAGTACGGGTCGGTCTTGCGCAGGTCGTGCGGCAGCCCCGCCGAGCGCAGGATCGGTCCGGTGGCGCCCAGCGCCATGCAGCCGGCCAGGTCGAGATAGCCGACGTCCTGCATGCGGGCCTTGAAGATCGGGTTGCCGGTGGCGAGCTTGTCGTACTCCGGCAGGTTCTTGCGCAGGGTCTTCAGCAGTTCGCGCAGGTGGTCGACGGCGCCCGGGGGAAGGTCCTGGGCGAGGCCGCCGGGCCGGATGTACGCGTGGTTCATCCGCAGGCCGGTGATCAACTCGTAGGCGTCGAGAATCAGTTCACGATCGCGGAAGCCGTAGATCATGATCGTGGTCGCGCCGAGTTCCATACCGCCGGTGGCGATGCAGACCAGGTGCGAGGAGAGCCGGTTCAGCTCCATCAGCAGGACGCGGATGATGTTCGCCCGGTCCGGGATGTCGTCCTCGATGCCCAGCAGCGTCTCCACGGCGCGGCAGTACGCCGTCTCGTTGAAGAACGACGTCAGGTAGTCCATGCGCGTGACGAAGGTGGTGCCCTGCGTCCAGTTGCGGAATTCGAGGTTCTTCTCGATACCCGTGTGCAGATAGCCGATGCCGCAGCGGGCCTCGGTGACGGTCTCGCCCTCGATCTCCAGGATCAGCCGGAGCACACCGTGCGTCGACGGGTGCTGGGGACCCATGTTGACGATGATGCGCTCGTCGTCCGACTTGGCCGCGGTCTCGACGACCTCGTCCCAGTCACCACCGGTGACGGTGTAGACGGTGCCCTCGGTGGTGGCACGGGGAGTGGCATGGGGGGTGGTCATGAGTACGACCTCCGCTGGTCCGGAGCCGGGATCTGGGCGCCCTTGTACTCGACGGCGATCCCGCCGAGGGGATAGTCCTTGCGCTGCGGGAAGCCCTGCCAGTCGTCCGGCATCATGATCCGGGTGAGGGCGGGGTGGCCGTCGAAGATCAGGCCGAAGAAGTCGTACGTCTCGCGCTCGTGCCAGTCGTTGGTCGGATAGACCTCGACCAGGGACGGCACGTGCGGGTCGCTGTCCGGTGCGGACACCTCAAGGCGGATCAGCCGGCCGTGCGTCAGTGAGCGCAGGTGGTAGACGGCGTGCAGCTCGCGGCCCTTGTCGCCCAGGAAGTGGACGCCGGAGACACCCGTACAGAGCTCGAAGCGCAGGGCCGGGTCGTCGCGCAGGGTCCTGGCCACCTGGACCAGGTGCTCGCGGGCGATGTGGAAGGTGAGTTCGTTCCGGTCGACGACCGTCTTCTCGATGGCGTTCGCCGGGAGCAGTCCCTGCTCCTCCAGCGCGCCTTCGAGTTCGTCGGCGATCTCGTCGAAGACACCGTCGCGACCGCCGTAGGGGCGGTTGGAGGCACCCGGCAGGCTGACGGTCCTGACGAGACCGCCGTAGCCGGTGGTGTCGCCGCCGCCGCTGTCGGTGCCGAACATGCCCTTGCGTACGCCGATGACCTCGGCGGCCTGACCACGCGCGGAGGGAGAATTGTCCCCGGCCGGCTGGTCGTTCTCCGGAGAACTCCCGGATCGCTGCTCGTCGCTCACCGCAGCAGCCCCTTCATCTCGATCAACGGCAGCGCCTTGAGCGCCGCTTCCTCCGCCTCGCGGGCGGCCTCCTCCGCGTTGACCCCGAGCTTCGAACCCTGGATCTTCTGGTGGAGCTTGAGGATGGCGTCCATCAGCATCTCCGGACGCGGCGGGCAGCCCGGCAGGTAGATGTCGACGGGGACGACGTGGTCGACGCCCTGGACGATCGCGTAGTTGTTGAACATCCCGCCGGACGACGCGCAAACCCCCATGGAGATGACCCACTTGGGATTCGGCATCTGGTCGTAGACCTGCCGCAGGACGGGCGCCATCTTCTGGCTCACCCGTCCCGCCACGATCATCAGGTCCGCCTGGCGCGGCGATCCGCGGAAGACCTCCATGCCGAACCGGGCCAGGTCGTACCGGCCGGCGCCCGTCGTCATCATCTCGATGGCGCAGCAGGCCAGGCCGAAGGTCGCCGGGAAGACGGACGACTTCCGCACCCAGCCCGCGGCCTGCTCGACGGTGGTCAGCAGAAATCCGCTCGGCAGCTTCTCTTCGAGTCCCATTGGTTGCCCCTCTGCGCCTTTAGTCCCATTCCAGACCGCCGCGCCGCCACACATATGCGTAGGCGACGAAGACGGTGAGCACGAAGAGCAACATCTCCACGAGCCCGAAAAGCCCCAGCGCGTCGAAGGTGACGGCCCAGGGGTAAAGGAAGACGATCTCGATGTCGAAAATGATGAAGAGCATCGCCGTCAGGTAGTACTTGATGGGAAAGCGGCCACCTCCGGCCGGCGTCGGAGTGGGCTCGATGCCGCACTCGTACGCTTCGAGTCTTGCCCGGTTGTACCTTTTCGGGCCGATAAGCGTGGCCGTCACCACGGAGAAGATCGCAAACGCGGCACCGAGAGCGCCGAGCACGAGGATTGGCGCGTAGGCATTCACGCTCCTCGCTCCTTCCAGTCGTCCCTGACCGTTGGTCCTCAACCGAGCTTCTGTGTCGCCGCCCCGCGAAGATCACGCGTATGTGAGGCAGTTCACAAGCCGGACTGTCCCGCATCCTATGCCTCCCGGTCTGTGACGTGCGACACGGGGTGGGCCAACGAGTTTGTGATCTCCACCACCTGACGATCGATCATGTGTCGGAGCGCCCGCGGACGCCCGTACGGGACGCGCCCACGCGGTCACTTGAGGTAACAATGCGGAGAGTCACCGCTGGTCGGGGGCGCGCGGCTCTATCAAGGCGGCGCGCGGAGCGGCAAATTGGAGATGGACGCGGGCTCCGTGATAAACGCGCGCCCCACCCGCCCGGGGGAGGTTCGGGGACGGAGGTGGACGGCCGTCGGCGGAGATGGCCGGAAGTGGTCATCGTGCACGCGTTCACGAGCCCCCGGGCGGCCGGGCGTTCACCATTCTGTGACCTGTGCCACTTCACTCAACCTTCTCAAAAGCGGGGCTTGGCCATCGGAGCGAGCGGATGGTAGGTGCCGGGCAATCCGGGCGATTCACCGAAAGCCCGTGATCACAGCCATGATCACGAGTGACCGCTATGCCCGTTACGGCGTCAATAAAGGGCGCTACCAAGCGGATTGATCTATTCCGAACGTAACTGTGGCGCAACACACGTTTCTTGAAGGGAACCGGAAAGCCCTGATAGCGATAGTCCCTATGTCCCACACCGCTCACATACCCAGCCACCGGAAGCCCCGCCGAAGCGCGTCGAAAACCGCGATCCGGTCCGGAGTCGCCGGTGGCGTCCTCAGCACCATCGCGCTGGCGGGTGCCGCCGCTCCGGCCAACGCCGAGCCGGTGACCGAGACCATCGAGATGCCCACGCTCACCTCCGGCCTCGCCGGCGCCGTCGCGCAGTCCGCCGACGCCACCCAGCAGGTCGCGATCGACCTCGAACTCCAGGCACAGGAGGACGCCGCCGCGACCAAGGCGGCGAAGGCCGCCAAGAAGGCCCACGCGGAGGCCGAGCGCAAGGCCGAGGCGAAGGCCAAGGCCGAGAAGGCCGCCCGCGCCGAGGCAGCCGCCCAGGAGCGCGCCTCGCGCTCCGAGGAGCGCACCACGCTCGCCGCGTCCTCCAACTCCGCCGCACCGGCCTCGCAGGGCACCACCCAGGCCACCGGCTCGGCCGCCGCCGTCCTGGCCTTCGCGCGTGCCCAGGTCGGCGACGCGTACGTGCTGGGCTCCACCGGCCCCGACGCGTGGGACTGTTCGAGCCTCGTCCAGGCCGCCTACCGCCAGATCGGCGTGGACCTGGCGCGCACCTCACAGCCGCAGTCGACGTCCGGCACCCCGGTCTCCCTGGACAACCTCCAGCCCGGCGACATCCTCTACTGGGGCGCCGCGGGCAGCGCGTACCACGTGGGGATCTACTCCGGCGGCGGCAAGTTCATCGGCGCGCAGAACTCCGGTACCGGGGTGGTCGAGAAGACCCTGGACTGGGACCCGCCGACCGGCGCGGTCCGTATCCTCTGACCCGACCGGCCGACAGCACCCGAAGGGCCGTCGCTCCCCCGCCCGGGAGCGACGGCCCTTCGACGTACCCCGGTCCTTCGGCGCACCCCGGCGCACCCGGCCGTGCCCCGGCGTACCCCCGACGGGCCTTTCGCGACCGGGGTGTTCGAGAGTGCCCCGGTGGCATCACGGGCATCGGAGAGGAAGAAAGACTCTCCCCCACACTCACGCACCGCGCAGGAGGCACCACCGATGACCGTCAAGGGCGTCGACGTATCGTCGTACCAGAGTTCGTCGTTCTCCACGAAGGGCCTCGACTTCGCCTTCGTCAAAGCCACCGAAGGCACCTCGTACCTCAACCCCCGGATGACGGCGCAGGCTTCGCACGCGCGGGACGCCGGGCTGGTCGTCGGCTTCTACCACTTCCTGCGGCCCGGCAGCATGAAGGACCAGGCCAAGTACTTCGTGGAGAAGGCCGCCGAGCGCGCGGGCGACCCGCTGTTCGCCGACTGGGAGGACGCGGACGTCAGTTGCGCGTCGAAGGACGCCTTCCTGGCGGAGGTCCAGCGGCTCAGGGGCGCGGACCACCGCGTGGGGCTGTACTGCAACCGGGACTTCTGGCTCAACCACGACACCACGAGCGAGGCGGGCGACGCCTTGTGGATCGCGGACTACGTGACGGCGGGCAAGCCGCGCATAAAGGCCGCGTGGAAGTTCCACCAGTACACGGACACCCCGCTCGACACGAACGTCGGCAAATTCGCCGACGCCGCCGCCCTGCGGAGCTGGGCGAAGGGCGGCGGCGGCAAGTCACTCGCCGCGCTCGCCGACGAGGGGTTCCAGGTCAGCGGCGCCGACGGCGCGGCGTAAGCCTCCGCGCGTACGGCCGTTGCTACGACCTGGGCGCGACCTTGCTCAGGCCGTTGATGATGCGGTCCATCGCGTCGCCGCCCGACGGGTCGGTCAGGTTCGCCAGCATCTTCAGCGTGAACTTCATCAGCAGCGGGTGCGTGAGCCCCCGCTGCGTCGCGATCTTCATGACCTTCGGGTTGCCGATCAGCTTCACGAAGGCGCGGCCCAGCGTGTAGTAGCCGCCGTAGGTGTCCTTGAGCACCTGCGGATAGCGCTGGAGGGCCATCTCGCGCTGCCCCGGCGTCTGCCGGGACTGCGCCTGCACGATGACGTCCGCCGCGATCTGGCCGGACTCCATGGCGTACGCGATGCCCTCGCCGTTGAACGGGTTCACCAGGCCGCCCGCGTCACCGACCAGCAGCAGGCCCTTGGTGTAGTGCGGCTGCCGGTTGAAGGCCATCGGCAGCGCGGCGCCGCGGATCGGCATCGTCATGTTGTCGGGCGTGTAGCCCCAGTCCGCCGGCATCGACGCGCACCACGCCTTGAGCACCTCGCGCCAGTCCAGCTCCTTGAAGGCGGACGACGAATTGAGAATGCCCAGACCGACGTTGGAGGTGCCGTCGCCCATGCCGAAGATCCAGCCGTAGCCGGGCAGCAGCCGGTCCTGCGGACCGCGCCGGTCCCACAGCTCCAGCCAGGACTCCAGGTAGTCGTCGTCGTGCCGGGGCGAGGTGAAGTACGTACGGACGGCGACGCCCATCGGCCGGTCCTCGCGCCGGTGCAGCCCCATCGCGAGCGACAGCCGCGTGGAGTTGCCGTCGGCGGCGACGACGAGCGGGGCGTGGAAGGTGACGGGCGTCTTCTCCTCGCCCATCTTGGCGTTGACGCCGGTGATGCGGCCAGTGCGCGCGTCGATGATCGGGGCGCCGACGTTGCAGCGCTCGTGCAGCCGCGCCCCGGCCTTCTGCGCCTGCCGGGCCAACTGCTCGTCGAAGTCGTCACGCTTGCGTACGAGGCCGTAGTCCGGATAGCTGGCCAGGTCGGGCCAGTCGAGCTGGAGCCGTACGCCGCCGCCGATGATCCGCAGGCCCTTGTTGCGCAGCCAGCCCGCCTCTTCGGAGATGTCGATGCCCATCCCCACCAACTGCTTGGTGGCGCGCGGGGTGAGGCCGTCGCCGCACACCTTCTCGCGCGGGAAGGCGGTCTTCTCCAGCAGCAGGACGTCCAGGCCCGACTTGGCGAGGTGGTACGCCGTGGTGGCACCGGCCGGGCCTGCCCCGACGACGATCACGTCCGCGGAGTGTTCGGAGAGGGGCTCGGTCACGGCGGGATCTCCCGAAGCTCGTGGGACCCGGCGGGCGGATCCCCACATGGCGTACCGACGACTGTGGACGTGTTCGGCACTGGACAGGTGCCAGTCTATGGGTGCCTGTTGATCGACAAGTTGAAGGGCTGCTCCGATGAACGACATCACCCGACCGGTCCCCGTCGTGCGACTCCGCGTTCCCACCGAGGCGGACGCGCGGGAGTGGCACCGGGTCTTCGACGATCCCGACGTCATGGAGTTCCACGGCGGCCCGGCGCCGCTCGCCGAGTACGAGGAGCTCACCGCCCGCCAGCGCGCGCACGCCGCCGAACTCGGCTTCTGCCTCTGGACGATGCTCGACGCCGACGACGAGGTCATCGGCTTCACCGGCGCGCAGCCGTGGCCGCACACGTCGTTCGGCCCGGTCGGCGAGATCGAGATCGGCTGGCGGCTGGGCCGCGCCCACTGGGGCAGGGGCTATGTGACGGCCGCCGCGCACGCCACGCTGGAGCGGGTACGGGCGGCGGGCGTGCCCACCGTCGTGGCGATGGTCGACGCCCGCAACGACCGCTCGACGGCGGTGGCCCGGCGCCTGGGCATGGAGCTGGAGGAGACGTTCCTGACGCCGGTCGGCAAGCGGGAGGCGTACCGCTTCCGGCTCAGGCTCGACCGGCCCTGATCCCGCTCAGAGCGCCGCCGGCTTGGTCCCGCGGTGCAGGGCCACGACCCCGCCGGTCAGATTCCGCCACGCGACCTTCGACCAGCCGGCCTTCTGGAGCAGACCGGCCAGCGCCGGCTGGTCGGGCCAGGCGCGGACGGACTCGGCGAGGTACACGTACGCGTCGGGGTTGGAGCACACGGTGCGCGCGACCGGCGGCAGCGCGCGCATCAGGTACTCCGTGTAGACGGTCCGGAAGGGCTCCCACGTCGGCTGGGAGAACTCACAGATCACGACCTGCCCACCGGGCTTCGTCACCCGGTACAGCTCACGCAGCGCGGTGTCCGTGTCCTGGACGTTGCGCAGGCCGAAGGAGATCGTGACGGTGTCGAACACGCCGTCCCGGAAGGGCAGTCGGGTCGCGTCGCCGGCGGCCAGCGGCAGCCAGGGGTGGCGCTTCTTGCCCTCGCGGAGCATGCCGAGCGAGAAGTCGCACGGCACGACGTAGGCGCCGGTGGCGGCGAAGGGCATGGAGGAGGTGGCGGTGCCCGCGGCGAGGTCGAGGATCTTCTGCGCGGGGCGGGCGCCGACCGCTCTGGCGACCTCCTTGCGCCAGAGCCGCGCCTGGCCGAGGGAGATGACGTCGTTGGTGAGGTCGTACTTCGCCGCCACGTCGTCGAACATCGAGGCGACTTCGTGCGGCTGCTTGTCCAGGGAGGCCCGGGTCACTGGCGTTCCGCCTGACTTGTCTCGGTTGTCTGTGCGCCGTCCACCGCGGTCCACCGCGGTACGGCGGCCATTCTCGCAGGCGGGCGACGGCACCACGCGCCGGGCTCGGGCGCGCCGCCGGGTCCGTCCGGTGGCCGGTCTGTCCTCAATCGCCGGACGGGCTCGATTGAGCCGTCCGGCGATTGAGGACAGGCGCGGCGTCTGGTGCGGTGCGTCGCAAGGCGGAGGATCGGCGTTGTGGATGACCCGGCCGTACTCGGGCGACCGACGACAACGCGGCGAGCGTGCGTGCCAGGGACCGCGAGCCCAGCAAGATCCAAACGACAGGCCCTACGCGCGTCGGTGCACGAGCCGCCCGTCGAGGACCGTGGCCACGCAACTCGTCGCGCCCGCCCGCGCCAGCGCCGCGTACGGGTCGTCGTCGCCGAGGACATCCACGCCGAAGACGGCGAAGTCGGCCTGGCGGCCCTCGAAGCCCAGCAGCGGCAGCACGAACGCGTCCTCGGCCGGCCGGCCGGTGAGCGGGTCCAGCGTCGGCGGCCCCGGCGGTTCGGCGTACCGCTCATCGACGCCGAGGCCCGAGCGCGCCACGGCGTCCACCACGGCGTGCCGCCGCAGGGTCCCGGCGACCGCGACCGTCCCGTGCGCCAGCATCCGCCGCACCCCGCGCCGCGCGCTCGCGCCCCAGCGGGTCTCGGTCATCTCCAGCGCGGCGAGCGCGGCGCCGGTGAGCGGTTCGGTGCCCAGTTCGCCCGCCTCGCGCGGGTCCGGGTGGTAGGCCCGCTCCAGCAGTTCGGGGCCGTACTCGTTGCGCAGCCCCGGTGTGAGCACACCCCGCCACCGTCTGACCCGTGCGGCGGGACGCGCGTGTGCCAGTTCCTCGTACGGGCCGACCGCCTCGATCGCGTCGCCCACGACCAGGACGGCGCCGCCCGGCACGGGGGCGCGCCCGGCGCCGGGCAGCAGCAGGTCCGCCCGGTGAATCGTCAGCGCCACCCGGTCAGTTGGCGTCGAGCAGCTTGAGCTCCGGGTGCGCGGTGCCGCCCGCGATCGCCGTGGAGGACAGGTGCGAGACGACGCGCTCGTCGACCGGGTCGTTCGCGGGGTCGTCGTGCACGAGAAGGTGCTCGTACGTCGTGGCGCGCTGCGCCGGCACCCGGCCCGCCTTGCGGATCAGGTCGATGATCTCCAGCCGGTTGGAGCGGTGCCTGGCGCCCGCCGAGGAGACCACGTTCTCCTCCAGCATGATCGAGCCGAGGTCGTCGGCGCCGTAGTGCAGGGAGAGTTGGCCGACCTCCTTGCCGGTGGTCAGCCAGGAGCCCTGGATGTGCGCGACGTTGTCGAGGAAGAGCCGGGCGATGGAGATCAGCCGCAGGTACTCGAAGAGCGTCGCCTGCGTCTGCCCCTTCAGCTTGTTGTTCTCGGGCTGGTAGGTGTACGGGATGAACGCCCGGAAGCCGCCCGTCCGGTCCTGGGTGTCGCGGATCATCCGCAGGTGCTCGATCCGCTCGGCGTTCGTCTCGCCGGTGCCCATGAGCATCGTGGACGTCGACTCGACACCGAGACCGTGCGCGGTCTCCATGATCTCCAGCCAGCGCTCGCCGGACTCCTTGAGCGGCGCGATCGCCTTGCGCGGCCGGGCGGGCAGCAGTTCGGCGCCGGCGCCCGCGAAGGAGTCGAGGCCCGCCGCGTGGATCCGGCGGATCGCCTCCTCCGCGGTGACGTCCGAGATACGGGCCATGTGCTCGACCTCTGACGCGCCGAGGGAGTGGATGACCAGTTGCGGGAACGCGGCCTTGATGGCGCCGAAGTGCTTCTCGTAGTACTCCACGCCGTAGTCGGGGTGGTGTCCGCCCTGGAACATGATCTGGGTTCCGCCGAGTTCGACGGTCTCCGCGCAGCGGCGCAGGATGTCGTCGAGGTCACGGGTCCAGCCCTTGCCGGTGTCCTTGGGGGCCGCGTAGAAGGCACAGAACTTGCACGCCGTCACGCAGACGTTCGTGTAGTTGATGTTCCGCTCGATGATGTACGTCGCGATGTGCTCCGTACCGGCGTACCGGCGGCGGCGCGCACGGTCGGCGGCTGAGCCGAGCGCGTGCAGGGGCGCCGAGCGGTAGAGGTCGAGCGCCTCTTCGGGCGTGATCCGGCCACCCTCGGCAGCGCGGTCGAGGACAGACTGCTGGTCGGCCTTCTCGGTCACCGGGGCGTCACCTTTCGGCGGTGTGTCAGCGGGTCTACGGTCCGATCCAGCGTACGCCAGGGTTACCGGCGGACCGGCTGCCGGGCTCGTGCGTGCGCCGGACGGGGGCTACTGCTTCCTGAGCGTGCCCGTGGGGTTGCCCGCCGCGTCCTCCCGCGAGGTGAACCGCAGGTCACCGTCCCCGGTGAGGGTGAACGTCAGGGCGGCGGCCGTCGTGGTCGTGCACATCCCCGCCTTGCCGGGCCGGCCGGGATCGGTCGACTCCTCGACCTTGATCTCCTCCGCGGTGGCCGACACCAGCGTGCCCACGCCGTAGCACGTGGCCTCGACGCCGAGGACCGAGAGGACGCTGGTCGAGCGGAGCACCTTCTCGCCCTTCCCGCCCGCGCCGATCTCGACCGTGTAGTCGCCGTGCGGCAGCCCGTTGTCCTCGGTCGTCGGTCCCTTCCAGGTGCCGACGAACCGCTTCGGTACGCCCGGAAGCGCGGCCCCGCGGGGCGTGTCCGACGCGCTCGGCCCCGTGCCCGCAGGACCCTGGTCGGCCGAGTCGGACTTCTTGTTGTCCGAGGACTGCGAGAACTGGTCGATGAGCATCGTCCCGCCCAGCGTGACCGCGGCCAGCGCTCCCGCCACGGCGAGGGCGAGCGTGCAGCTCACCTTGCGGTGGCGCGGCCCGGCCCGGCCGGCGGTGACCGAGAGGGACAGCGGGGGGTCGTGGGGACCGCCGTCACCGTCGGCCGTACGGGGGCCGGGCGGGCCGACCGGGTGCGCGAGCGCGTCCGGCTGTGTCGGCGGCCCGAACTCGCCCAGCGGGGCTGACGGCGGGAGCGTGTCGGGCGGCGGCGGCGTGGGCCAGCGCACCGGCGGGCCGGGCGCGCTCCGTACGGGCTGCGCGGTCTCCAGGTCCAGCAGTTGTACGGCGGCCCGGCTGACCTCCCGTACCAGCGGGTCCGGCAGCCAGCCCGCGTCCACCAGCGCGACCGCCCCGCCGGGCGCGGGCGCGAGGCGCGCGGCGACCTCGGCGGGCGTGGGGCGCGCGGCCGGGTCCTTGGCCAGGCAGTGGGCGACCAGTTCCTTCAACTCGCCGTCCAGCGAGCCCAGTTCCGGCTCCTCGTGGACCACCTTGTAGAGCAGCGCGGCGGACGAGTCGCCGGGGAAGGGGCTCACCCCGGCCGTGGCGTACGCGAGCACCGCGCCCAGTGAGAACACGTCGGCCGCGCCCGTGACGCCCCTGCCGAGTATCTGCTCGGGGGACATGTAGCCGGGCGAGCCGACCGAGACGCCGGTGGAGGTGAGCGAGGCGGTGCCATCCGTGGCGCGGGCGATGCCGAAGTCGATGAGCCGCGGGCCGTCGAGGGCCAGCAGGACGTTCGACGGTTTGACGTCGCGGTGGACGAGACCCAACTCGTGGACGGCGCCCAGCGCCTCGGCGAGTCCGGCGCCCAGCGCCCGAACCGTCCGCTCGGGCAGCGGGCCGTACGTCGCGAGCGCCTGCGTCAGCGAGGGACCGGCCACATAACCGGTGGCGACCCACGGGGTGGCCGCCTCCGGGTCGGCGTCGAGCACCGGCGCCGTCCACGCGCCGCCGACCCGGCGGGCCGCCGCCACCTCCCGGCGGAAGCGGGCCCGGAACTCCTCGTCCAGCGCCAAGTGCGGATGGATGACCTTCACGGCGACCGTACGGCCGCCTTCGGACCTGGCCAGATAGACCCGGCCCATTCCGCCGGCGCCGAGCCTGCCGAGCAGCCGGTACGCGCCGATGGTGCGAGGCCCGTCCGCGTCGAGCGGCCGCATCCCGTCCCCTCCCCGTTCCCGTGTGTGTCCCCCCACCTTCTCAGGACGGCAGCAACTCGACCCGGGCGTCGGCGGGATAGCCGGTGGTGGGTCCGGTCCGGCGGGCGAACTCCCGTACCCCCGCGAGCTGTTCGGGCCCGAAGCGGAAGTCGAGCGTCGTGAAGTAGCGCTCCAGCAGTTTCGCGTCGAAGGTCTCCCAGCGCGCGGCCTGTTCGGCGACCTTCGCGACCTCTTCCAGCGACACGTCACGGGAGGCGAGGAACGCCTGGTGCACATGGCGCACGGTCTCGGGCTCGCGCGCCAGGTAGTCCTTGCGCGCCGCCCACACCGCGAAGACGAACGGGAGCCCCGTCCAGTCCTTCCACATCTGCCCGAGGTCGTGGACCTGCAGCCCGAGCCGGGGCGCGTCGTGCAGCGAGGCGCGCAGGGCCGCGTCGCCGATCAGTACGGCCGCGTCCGCCTCGCGCATCATCAGCCCGAGGTCGGGCGGGCACGTGTAGTAGTCGGGAGTGACCTCGTACTTCTCGGCGAGCAGGAGCTGCGCGAGCCGCACGGCGGTCCGCGAGGTCGAGCCGAGGGCGACCCGCGCCCCGTCGAGTTCAGCGAGGGGCACCTGCGAGACGATCAGGCAGGACATGACGGGACCGTCGCAGCCCACCGCGAGATCGGGGAATGCGACGAGGTCCTCGGCATTGCGGAGGAATTCGACCACGGTGACGGGTCCGATATCGAGATCTCCGCGCACGAGGCGCTCACTGAGCTTCTCCGGGGTGTCCTTCGTCAGCTCAAGATCGAAGAGGGCGCCTGTTCTGCCGAGTCCCCAGTAAAGGGGGAGGCAGTTCAGGAACTGGATGTGGCCGACGCGCGGCCGGACGCGGGGGTGATCGCTTCCGCCGCTCTCGGGGCCTGCTGTGCTTTCAGGGGAGCTGTCCACACACGCGAGGCTAGCCCCGCGGGGCGGGCGGGGCCGCCCGGGGGTGCCGGGGAAGGCGGCCGTGTCGGGCTCCCTCGCACGTCAGGCACCCCGTCGGGGACCCCGCCACGTCAGCCCGCCGGAGCCCTCTTCAAACGTCCGGGTGAGGTGATCTTTGGGTGATCTTTCCCCCTACCGCTGCCCGTGAGCCGCGTGCTAGGCTCGCCGCAAGTTGCAGTTTGGTTTCCCTTGCAGTACAGAGCCTGCGGAGCATGTGACCCGCAGGCTTTTGTAGTTTTCAGACTTGTTTGCAGGTTCTGGAGCAGGGCAACCCTTTGGCCCAAGGAGGGCTTATGGCTACCGGAACCGTCAAGTGGTTCAACGCTGAAAAGGGCTTCGGCTTCATCGCCCAGGACGGCGGCGGCCCGGATGTCTTCGTCCATTACTCCGCGATCAACGCGACCGGATTCCGCTCCCTTGAGGAGAACCAGGTCGTGAACTTCGACGTCACCCAGGGCCCGAAGGGCCCGCAGGCGGAGAACGTAACCCCGGCCTAGTTGCCCGGGTCGGTAGATCGCACGGATATTACGCAGCACCCAAGGAGCCCTGCTCCCCGCGTGTCCAATGCGGGGAGCAGGGCTCCTGCCTTGTCCGGGTGGTTACGCCCCCACCACCGCCGCCGGGTCCCAGCCCGGCCGGGGCACGGACGCCAGCAGGCGCTGGGTATACGGGTGGTCCGGGGTGGCCAGCACCCCACGCGTCGGCCCTGTTCGACCACCGAGCCGCGCCGCATGACCAGTACTTCGTCGGTGATGTGGCGCACCACCGCCAGGTCGTGGCTCACGAAGACCAGCGCGACACCGGCGTCCCGGCGTATCTCGCCCAGGAGTTGGAGGATCTGCGCCTGGATGGACACGTCCAGCGCGGCCACCGCCTCGTCGAGGACCAGCACCTTCGGGTCGACGGCCAGCGCCCGCGCGATCGCGAGCCGCTGCCGCTGGCCGCCCGACATCCCGTGCGGACGCGCCCCGGCCTCGCGGGCGCCGAGCCCCACGCGGTCGAGCAGCCCGTCGGCGAGTGAGTCCTCACGGCCGTGCGACCGCAGTGCGGTGGCGAGACACTGACGGGACGTCAGCCGGGGATCGAGCGAGACGTACGGGTCCTGGAAGACCATCTGGATCTCCCTGGCCCTGGCCAGCCGGGCCGCCCTGCCGCGTGGTGCGCGGGGCTCGCGGACCCGGCCCGCCACCCGTACGGTGCCGGCGTCGGGACGTACGAGACCCACCAGCATCCGCGCGACGGTCGTCTTGCCCGACCCGGACTCCCCCACGATGCCGAGCGAGCCGCCCGCGGGGACGGTGAAGCCGACCGATTCGGCCGCGGTGAGCCGGCCGCCGCCGGGCATCGGGTACTGCTTGTGCAGCCCCTCCACGGCCAGCGCGTGGCCTTCTCCGACGTCCTTCATCGCACGCTCCCTTCCCTGGCCGTCGTTGCGTGGGTATCCGTCGTGACCGTCGTGACCGGCAGCCTGCGGCAGGCCGCCGTGCCTCCGCCGTCCAGCGCGACCGGCTCGGGCCGCCACGTCTCGCACGCGGCCTCCGCCTCCGGGCAGCGGGGGGCGAACTCGCAGCCGGTGCCTCGCGGCGGATGCACGCGATGAACAGCTCCTCCTTGGAGTTGAGATACAGATACACCAACGGCTTGGAGGCTCCGGCCAGTTCGGCGATCTGGTCCATCGAAGCCGCCCGGTAGCCCCGCTGCCCGAAGGTCGCCACGGCGGCGTCCATCATCTGCCGCTCGCGCACCTCGCGCGGCATCCGTTTACTCTTCCCCGCACCCGCTGAATCCACGTGGCCCGTCCTCCCGCCCCATGCCCCCATGCCCCCGAAACGGCTCAAGCCTACGGTCGGAGCCACAACATGGCGGCGCCCCCCGGCCCTTCGGTCGGGGGGCGCCGCCAGGAGGCGAACGGAGTTCGGTCGGCGCGTCAGGCGGCGACCGGGACCGCGCTCTCGCGGTCGCTCGGCTCGGGGTCGAACTCGTCGATCGGGGACGCCGACGCCGAGTTGTACTTGTCGTGGTCCAGGATCTTCTCGCGGGCCGCGACGATGACCGGGACCAGGGCCTGTCCCGCGACGTTCGTCGCCGTGCGCATCATGTCCAGGATCGGGTCGATCGCCATCAGCAGGCCCACGCCCTCCAGCGGCAGGCCCAGCGTGGAGAGGGTCAGGGTCAGCATGACCGTGGCGCCGGTGAGGCCGGCCGTGGCCGCCGAGCCGACCACCGAGACGAAGGCGATCAACAGGTAGTCCTGGATGCCGAGTTGGACGTCGAAGATCTGCGCGATGAAGATCGCCGCCAGCGCCGGGTAGATCGCGGCGCAGCCGTCCATCTTGGTGGTGGCGCCGAACGGGACGGCGAAGCTGGTGTACTCCTTCGGCACGCCCAGGCGCTCGGTCACCCGTACCGTGACGGGCATCGTGCCGACGGAGGAGCGGGAGACGAAGCCCAGCTGGATCGCGGGCCAGGCGCCCTTGAAGAACTGGATCGGGTTGACCTTGGCGACCGTCGCGAGCAGCAGCGGGTAGACGCCGAAGAGCACGAGCGCGCAGCCGATGTACACATCGGCGGTGAAGGTCGCGTACTTGCCGATCAGGTCCCAGCCGTAGTCCGCGATGGCGAAGCCGATGAGGCCGATGGTGCCGATCGGGGCGAGGCGGATGACCCACCACAGCGCCTTCTGGAGCAGTTCGAGCACCGACTCGCTGAGGGCGAGGATCGGCGCGGCGCGGTCGCCGAGCTTGAGCGCGGCGATACCGGCGACGGCGGCCATGAAGACGATCTGGAGGACGTTGAGTTCGGCGAACGGGGAGATGACGTCCTGCGGCACGATGCCGGTGAGGAAGTCGATCCAGGAGCCCGAACCGTCCGGCTTCTCGCCGTCCTTCGGGGTGAGGCCGGTGCCGGCGCCCGGGTTGGTGACCAGGCCGATCACGATGCCGATGGCGACGGCGATCAGCGACGTGATCATGAACCAGAGCAGCGTGCGCGAGGCCAGCCTGGCGGCGTTGTTGACCTTGCGGAGATTGGTGATCGACACCAGGATCGCGAAGAAGACCAACGGGGCGACGGCCAGCTTCAGCAGCTGGATGAAGATGCCGCCGACGTTGTCGAGCGTGGTGTAGAGCCAACCGATGTCCTGGCTGCGGGCGAGCCAGCCGAGCAGGACGCCGAGAACGAGACCGGCGACTATCTGGGCCCAGAACGGGACCTTGGGCAGGGAGAAACCGGGGCCTGAACCGGCCGGCTTGGCGGCCTTGGCGGCCTTGGCGGCCTTGCCGGTGGTGGCGGGCTCGGAATTCGCGGACACGGACACACTCCAGTTGGGCATACGGAGATACGGGGACGGGGACGAGGGGTGGAACTGGGGGGTGCGGCGCCCGTGCGTCAGAAGTGGCGCCGCCGCATGAAGCGGGGCTCGGGTCGGCGCGCGGGCCGACGGGCGGCCCCAGGGCCGTGACCGCCCTAGCTACAGATCGCGGACATGCAGCGGCAGAGATCGACATGCAGGCGCGCCACGAGCGGGAGGCTCGCGGCATGATGGCGCACTGATGTCTGCATGCTCAGTACATTAACACCGGGACTTTGGGATACTCAAAGGTCTGCTTTGAGGTATCGAACCCCACAAACGCCGCCGCCCCAGCCTGGAGAGGGCTGAGGCGTCGTGGACCGGCGTACGGGTGTGATGAAACTTACGCGGCGCCTACACGGCCCTACGGGGTCGTCGCGCCGTCCTCCTGCGTCCGGTTGGCCTCAAGCCTGGCCTTGGCGCCGTCGACCTTGCCGACGATCTGCGCGGACATCTCGTCGCGCTGCTTGCGCAGCAGGATGAAGCTGAGCGGCGCGGAGATGACGAGCGCGAGCAGCAGCACCCAGACGAAGTTGGAGTCTCCGAGACCCTTGGGCAGCGCGCCGAACTGGACCAGGGTGGCGACGACGACGAAGCAGCCGACGAAGATGCCCAGGCGCATCGCGGTGTACCGGATCGTGGCGCTCGTTCTGGCGGCGGTCACAGCGGCCCTCTCTCTTCGTGGTGACGTACCCGTCCTGACGTACCCGTCCAGTGAAGCACGCCGCCCGGCGCCCCATTTAGGGGGGTTGGCTCAGCGCAGCGGCAGCAGCATCGTGATGTCGTCCCGGTCGTCGCCGGGCGCCACCCGTATCGCGTCCGGCACCCGGCCGACCTCCTTGTAGCCGCACGACGCGTAGAAGCGCTCCAGGCCCGCGCCGCCCCGGCAGGTGAGCCGTATCGCCTCGATGCCGTCGATGCCGCGGGCGGCGTCGGCCGTCGCGTCCATCAGGTCGCGGCCGTACCCCTTGCCCTGGTGGCGCGGGTGGACCATCACCGTGTAGAGCCAGAGCCAGTGCCGCATCAGCCGGTGGGTGTTGGCGTTGAGGAACGCGGTGGCCGCCACGGCACCCGCCTCGTCGTACCCGACGAGCAGCCGGGTCCGGCCCTCGGCCATCGACGCGAGGTGCTTGACCAGCTCGGCCCGTACGTCGCCGGGGTTGACCGGCGGTACGAAACCGACCGCGCCGCCCGCGTCGGAGACGTCCGTCCAGAGTGTGACGATGCCGTCGCGCAGGGCCGGATCAACGGGCGGGTCCAGGATGAATGTAAGTGGCATTCCAGCACACTAACCATTACGAACCCACCCACTCAACCCCGTTCCACCACGCGAGAAGCCCCAGCTCGGGGAGCTGGGCTTCTCGACGCACACGCACCGGGGAGTCAGAGCCGCATGGGCTGCGGCGTCTCGCGCCGGTCCGCCTCGGGGCCCGGGTACTCCCGGATGATCTCGTAACGCGTGTTGCGCTCGACGGGCCGGAACCCGGCATCGCGGATCAGGTCGAGCAGATCCTCACGGCCGAGCTTGTTCGGCGTGCCGTAGTTGTCCGCGTCGTGCGTGATCTTGTACTCGACGACCGAGCCGTCCATGTCGTCCGCGCCGTGCTGGAGGGCGAGTTGGGCGGTCTGCACGCCGTGCATCACCCAGAAGACCTTGACGTGCGGGACGTTGTCGAACAGCAGCCGCGAGACGGCGAAGGTCTTCAGCGCCTCGGCGCCGGTGGCCATCGTCGTACGCGCCTGGAGACGGTTACGGACCTTGCCGTCCCGCATGTCCACGAAGTCGTGCTGGTAGCGCAGCGGGATGAAGACCTGGAACCCGCCGGTCTCGTCCTGGAGTTCACGCAGCCGCAGGACGTGGTCGACCCGGTGCCTGGGCTCCTCGATGTGCCCGTACAGCATCGTGCACGGGGTCTTGAGGCCCTTCTCGTGCGCGAGCCGGTGGATGCGCGACCAGTCTTCCCAGTGCGTGCGGTGGTCCACGATGTGCTGGCGGATCTCCCAGTCGAAGATCTCGGCGCCCCCGCCCGTCAGCGACTCCAGCCCGGCGTCGATCAGTTCGTCCAGGATCTCACTGGCGCTCAGCCCGGAGATCGTCTCGAAGTGATGGATCTCGGTGGCCGTGAACGCCTTCAGCGAGACCTCCGGCAGGGCCTCCTTGAGCGCCTTGAGCGAGCGCGGGTAGTAGCGCCAAGGGAGCGTCGGGTGGAGCCCGTTGACGATGTGCAGCTCGGTGAGGTTCTCGCCGCGCATCGCCGTGGCGAGGCGGACGGCCTCCTCGATGCGCATCGTGTACGCGTCCTTCTCGCCCGGCTTGCGCTGGAACGAGCAGTAGGCGCACGACGCGGTGCAGACGTTCGTCATGTTGAGGTGACGGTTGACGTTGAAGTGGACGACGTCGCCGTTCTTGCGCGTCCGCACCTCGTGCGCGAGACCGCCCAGCCAGGCCAGGTCGTCCGACTCGTAGAGGGCGATGCCGTCCTCACGGGTCAGCCGCTCACCGGCCCTGACCTTCTCCTCCAGCTCGCGCTTGAGCCCCACATCCATGACAGATGCAGTCATGCGGCGCCTCCCACTGTGTGTGCCATTTGTCCGCCGGACGCCCGGTTATCAGGCTCCACCAACCGTACGCCTACGTTTCGTCGGGAAGTTCGCCGACCCGGTTCTCCCACTTCGTGGAGAGCACGATGGTCGTACGGGTCCGCGAGACGCCCTTCGTACTGCCGAGACGGCGGATCGTCTTCTCCAGCCCGTCGACGTCCCCGGCGCGGACCTTGAGCATGTACGAGTCGTCGCCGGCGATGAACCAGCAGTCCTCGATCTCGCTCAGACCGCGCAGCCGGTGCGCGACGTCCTCGTGGTCGGCCGCGTCGGAGAGCGAGATGCCGATGAGCGCCGTGACACCGAGGCCGAGCGAGGCCGAGTCGACGTTGGCGCGGTAGCCGATGATGACGCCGGCCGCCTCCAGCCGGTTGATGCGGTCGGTGACGCTGGGCCCGGAGAGCCCGACGAGCCGGCCGAGTTCGGCGTACGAAGCTCTGCCGTTCTCCCTGAGGGCCTGGATGAGCTGCCTATCCACGGCGTCCATATGCCTGAAGCCTTCCATTGTTCAGCAATGTCGCAAATTGATGTATGCAATCTAAGGCAGTACCGCGGAGCCGTACGGACTCGGCACTAGGGTGCTCCCGGCCCCGTACGGGAGCCTCCCAGCTCCCCCTCCCAGCGGCGGTACAGCAGGTGCGGCACTCCCGCCGCGTCCAGCACCCGCCCGGCGACGAAGTCCACCAGATCCTGGATGTGCGTCGCCCCCGCGTAGAAACCCGGGGACGCGGGCAGCACCACGGCGCCCGCCTCGTCCAGGGTCACCAGATGCTTCAGGGTCTGGCCGCCCAGAGGGGTCTCCCGGACGGCGACCACCAGCGCGCGGCGCTCCTTGAGCGTGACGCTCGCCGCGCGTTGCAGCAGGTCCTTCGAGAGCCCGAGCGCGACGCCCGCCACACAGGCCGTGGAGGCGGGCACGATCAGCATCCCGTTGACCGGGTACGACCCCGAGGACGGCCCGGCCGCCAGATCACCGGCGGCCCAGTGCCGTACGTCCGACACGTCGGGGGTGAAGGTGTCCGGCCTGCCGTCGGCCCCCCGGGCCAGCCACGTCCGCAGATCCTCCCGCCAGTGCGCGTCGCGGAAGGAGATCCCCGTCTCGTCGAGCAGCGTGAGGCGCGACGCGCGGCTGACGATCAGATCGACGCTCTCGCCGGCGTCGAGCAGCCCGCGCAGCACGGCCGCCGCGTACGGGGTCCCCGACGCGCCGGAGACTCCGACGACCCAGGGCCGCCGGGGCCGCTCGGCGTGCCGCTGGTCCTCGTGGTCCGATCCGGGTTTCACGCGTCAGACCCTATCCGGCGTCCGGAAGCAGGAACCGGGGACGGTGCCTCGCACGTTCCAGGGACGGGAGCACGAGAACTCTTGGGGGCGACATGCCTGATTCATCCATCGACAGGACAGCGGTGCGCCGTATCAAGGCGGCGGCCGGCCTGATGCTGGGCTGGGTGGCGCTGCTCTGGGTCCTGGAGGCCGTGGACACCTCGACGGGCGCGCTGGGGACGTACGGGCTGAGCCCGCGTGACCTGGGCGAGCTGCGCGACGTCATCCCGATGGCCTTCCTGCACCACGGATTCGACCATCTGGCGTCCAACGCCGTGCCGCTGCTCGTGCTCGGCTTCCTCGCGGCGCTCAGCGGCATAGGCCGCTTCCTGCGCGTGGTCCTCACGATCATGGTGGTCGGCGGCCTGGGCGTCTGGCTCACGGCCGCGGACAACTCCGTCACGGCGGGCGCCTCGGGCGTCGTCTTCGGGCTGCTCGGCTATCTGCTGGTCCGCGGCTTCGTCAATCGCAGCGTGGTGGACATCGTGGTGGGTGTGCTGGTCCTGGTGATGTACGGCTCGGCGCTGTGGGGCGTCCTGCCGACGAACCCGTCGGTGAGCTGGCAGGGCCATCTCTTCGGGCTGGTGGGTGGCGTCATGGCGGCGTTCATGTTCCGGCGCCCCCGGCGCCCGGCGGGCGCGCTCATACCCTGACCGCCCCCTCCGGTACGTCAGACGGTCAGGCCGCGCACGAGCAGGTCGAGCAGCGCGCAGATGAAGAGCGCCATCCCGATGAAGCCGTTCACGGTGAAGAAGGCACGGTTGAGCCGGGACAGATCGTTCGGCTTCACGACCTGGTGCTCGTAGAGGAACGCGGCGGCGACGATCAGCAGGCCGACCCAGAAGAACAGACCGGCGCCGGTGGCCAGCGCGTACCAGACCAGCAGGGCGGTGGTCACGGCGTGCGAGACCCGCGCGCCGTACAGCGCCGCCGGGATGCCGAAGCGTGCCGGGACGGACTTCACCCCGTGCGCGCGGTCCGCCTCGACGTCCTGGCTGCCGAAGATCAGGTCGAAGCCGCCGATCCAGATGCCGACGGCGAGACCGAGGATGACCGCGTCCCACGACCACTCGCCGGTGACCGCGATCCAGGCGCCGACCGGGCCCATGGCCTGGGCGAGGCCGAGGATGGCGTGCGGGAAGTTGGTGAAGCGCTTCCCGTACGGATAGACGACCATCGGGACGACGGCGACGGGTGCGAGCACCAGACAGAGCGGGTTCAGCAGGGCGGCGGCGCCCAGGAACACCGCGAGGGCGACGAGCGCGCCCGTCCACGCGGAGCGCACCGACACCGCGCCGGTCACCAACTCGCGGTTCGCGGTACGGGGGTTACGGGCGTCGATCTCGCGGTCGATGATCCGGTTGCAGGCCATCGCGAAGGTCCGCAGGCCCACCATGGCGACCGTGACGAGCAGCAGCCGGCCCCAGTGGATGTTCTTGTCGAGCTGGAACATGGCCGTCAGCGCGGCGATGTAGGCGAACGGCAGCGCGAAGACCGAGTGCTCGATCATCACCAGCCGCAGGAACGCCCGCGTCCGGCTGCCGGAGCCGGAGCCGGACGGCGCGGGTCCGGGCCGCCGTCCCTGCCGTCCCGGACGCCCCTGTCGTCCCTGCCCGACGAGTCCGTCGGCTCCCTCGGCGGCACTGGTCACAGGCCGTACTCCCGCCAGCGCTTCGTCACCCGTTCCGCCGTCTGCGGATCGGACTCGACCATCTCCGGCCAGCCGCCGTCCCGCGTGTACCCCTCCTCGGGGAGTTTGCGCGTCGCGTCGATGCCGGCCTTGCCACCCCAGAACTGCTGGTACGAGGAGTGGTCGAGGTGGTCGACCGGTCCCTCCACGACCGTCAGGTCCCGCGCGTAGTCGGTGTTGCCCAGCGCCCGCCAGGACACCTCGTGCAGGTTGTGGACGTCGCAGTCGGCGTCGACGACCACGATCAGTTTGGTGAGCGACATCATGTGGGCGCCCCAGATGGCGTGCATCACCTTCTGCGCGTGCTTCGGGTACTTCTTGTCGATCGAGACGATCGCGCAGTTGTGGAAGCCGCCCGACTCGGGCAGGTGGTAGTCCACGATGTCCGGCACGATGATCTTGAGCAGCGGCAGGAAGAACCGTTCCGTCGCACGCCCCAGCGGCCCGTCCTCCGTCGGCGGCCGGCCGACCACGATCGACTGGAGCAGCGGACGCTTGCGCATCGTCACGCAGTCGATGGTCAGCGCGGGGAACGGCTCCTGTGGCGTGTAGAAGCCGGTGTGGTCGCCGAACGGCCCCTCCGGCAGCATCTCCCCCGGCTCCAGCCAGCCCTCGATGACGACCTCGGCGTTGGCCGGCACCTGGAGCGGCACCGTACGGCAGTCGACCATCTCGATCCGCTTGCCCTGGACGAACCCCGCGAACAGGTACTCGTCGATGTCGCCGGGCAGCGGCGCGGTGGAGGCGTACGTCACGGCGGGCGGACAGCCGAACGCGATCGCGACGGGCAGCCGTTCACCGCGCCTGGCGGCGACCTGGTAGTGGTTCGCGCTGTCCTTGTGGATCTGCCAGTGCATGCCGATGGTGCGCTTGTCGTGACGCTGGAGCCGGTAGAGCCCGAGGTTACGGACGCCGGTCTCCGGGTGCTTGGTGTGCGTCAGGCCGAGGTTGAAGAACGATCCGCCGTCCTCGGGCCAGGTGAACAGCGCGGGCAGCCGGTCCAGATCCACCTCGTCCCCGGTGAGAACGACCTCCTGCACGGGCGCGCTGCCGGGCTTCACCTTCTTCGGCGGCACGTGCGTCATCGTGCCGAGCTTCCCGAAGGCCTCGCGTACGCCCACGAATCCCTGTGGCAGTTCGGGCTTGAGCAGCCCGCCGATCTTGTCGCTGATGTCCGTGTACGACTTGAGGCCGAGCGCCTTGAGGAGCCTGCGGTCCGTCCCGTACACGTTCATGGCCAGGGGCATGTCCGAGCCCTTGACGTTCTCGAAGAGGAGCGCGGGGCCGCCGGCCTTGTTCACCCGGTCGGTGATCTCACCGACTTCCAGATGCGGATCGACCTCGGCCTTGATGCGCTTGAGGTCGCCGTCGCGCTCCAGCGCCCGGAGCAGAGAGCGAAGATCGTCGTAAGCCATGCCGCCCAGTATCTGCTACCGGGACTAATCGCAGTGCACCGGGCTTCGGCCTGGTGGTGAAGTGATTCTGAACAGTGCTCTGACCGGCAGATTGGAGCGGATTGTTCTGCTGCTCGATGTACTGCTTTCACGGTCGACAGTGGACCCCGCCGACGGATCCGGCGAACTATGAGCCGGACCAGTTCCGGGTATTCCTGGCGGAGCCTGCGGGAGCTGACGCCCTTGAGGCTGTTGACCAGCTTGGACAGCGCCACCTTCGGCGGGACGTTCACGAGCAGGTGGACGTGGTTGTTCTCACCGTTGAACTCCACCAGCGCATCGGTTCAAGTCCCGCAAGGACAACCGGCAGGCCGTGCGATTCACCGCGAACGCCCGGTGGAAGATCACGACCGGCAAGGACCTGTCCTTGCCGAAGACCGGGGACGTGCGGGTGAAGTGGTCCCGCAGCCTGAGGCTCGCCCGTACGCGCCTGGCCAAGTCCGTCCACGACGCCGGATGGTCCGCGTTCGTCGGGATGCTTGAGTACAAGGCCGCACGGTACGGGCGCACCTTCGTACGCATCGGCCGGTTCGAGCCGACCTCCCAGGTCTGCTGGGGCGTGTTTCAAGGACGGCCCAAAACCCCTGCACATCCGCGTGTGGACGTGCACGGCGTGCGGGGCCGTCCTCGACCGGGACATCAACGCGGCGGTCAACGTCGCCAAGGCCGCCGGACTGGGGTGTCAGCCTGTCGGGCGCAGGTAGGACCGGTACTCGTACCGGCCCAGCGCAGCGAAGCGGGAACCCACCGAGACGGTCGGCCGACCGTGGCAGGAATCCCCATCCTTCAGGAGAGGGAGCGGAAGTCAATCGCTACCCTGGACCTGTAACCGGGGCCACCGCTCCGTACTCGATCTCCACTCCCAGGGGGACCGCCCATGCTTCGGGTGCTGATGATTCTGGTGCCGCTGGCTCTCAGCATCTATGCCTTCATCGACTGCATCACCACCGACGAGAAGGACATCCGCCATATTCCCAAGCCCATCTGGGCCGTGCTGGTCCTGCTCTTCCCGCTGGTCGGCTCGATCGCCTGGCTGATCGCGGGCAAGAAGCCCACGGCCGGTATCGGCTCGGCGGGCCGTCGCGGCGGGTGGGTCGCGCCCGACGACAACCCCGACTTCCTCAAGTCCCTTGAGAAGGACGGCAAGAGCGGCAAGGACGGCAAGGACGAGACCAAGCCGGATACGGGAACGGCGGCCCCGGACGCGGACGCGGCGGCCGAGCTGGAGCGGCGCGAGGCCGATCTGCGGCGCCGTGAGGCCGAGATCGAGCGCCGCGAGAAGGGCGGCAGCGCCGACGACGTCCCGCCGACGGCCTGAGCCACGTCACCTCACGTACGGCAGCGGCGCGCCCCCGGTCGGCCCGGGGACGCGCCGCTGTGCGTTCGTCACGCGGTCAGACGCCCGCGTACGAGTGCTTTCCGGTGACGAAGATGTTCACGCCGTAGTAGTTGAACAGCCAGCAGCCGAAGGCGACCAGCGCGAGCGTCGCCGCCTTGCGGCCCTTCCAGCCCGCCGTGGCGCGTGCGTGCAGGTAACAGGCGTAGGCGACCCAGGTGATGAAGGACCAGACCTCCTTGGGGTCCCAGCCCCAGTAGCGGCCCCAGGCGTCGCCGGCCCAGATGGCGCCCGCGATGATCGTGAAGGTCCAGAGCGGGAAGACGGCGGCGTTGACGCGGTAGGAGAACTTGTCGAGCGTGGCGGCGGCGGGCAGCCGCTCCATGACGGAGGACCACGCGCGGCCGACCGTGGCGCCTCGGGCGATCTTGGACTCGTACACGTCACGCAGCAGGTAGAACAGCGTGCCCACGGCGCCGAGGTAGAAGACCGCGCCGCAGAAGATCGCGGTGGAGACGTGGATCCACAGCCAGTACGAGTGCAGGGCCGGGACCAGTTGGTCACTGTCGGTGTAGAGCACGGTCGTCGCGACGCCCAGGTTGAGCAGCACCGTGGTGACCAGGGGCAGTCCGATCCAGCGGACGTTCTTCTTCGCGAGGAGGAAGGCGAGGTACGTGCCGACCGCCACCGTGGAGAAGGTGGTGGAGAACTCGTACATGTTGCCCCAGGGCGCACGCTGCACCGCCATCGCGCGGCTGACGACACCGGCCGCCTCAAGGAGGAAGCCGAGCGCGGTCAGGGCGACGGCGATCCGTCCGTACAGGTCGCCCTTGAACGTGCCGCCGGCCGCGCCGGGGCCGTCGGGCACGTCGCGGCGACCGGCCGCCGAGCGCGTGATGACCTTGGGCCGCTCCAGGACGGCGGTGCCGCCGCCCTTCTCCTTCCCCGCCGTGTGCACCTGGACGGTGGCGGAGGCCGTCTTGCCGGTGCCGGTGAGGGCGGCGGCGGTACGGCCCACCTTGCTGCGGCTGCCCACGACCCACTCGACGATATGGGCGAAGAAGGCCAGGGTGTAGACGGCCATGGACGAATAGACCAGCACGTTGGCGGTGTTCGCCAGGCTCTCGTTGGTGGTGGCGGCGAGGATCACTTCTCAGCCCCTTCGACAGGCTCTCCGGTAGTGGCGGCGATGGACGTGTCTTCTGCGGCTTCGTGAGCTACTTCTTCGGACTCCGGCTCGGCTTCAGGCTCCGGGTCCGGGTCCGGGTCCGGGTCGGGGTCCGGCTCCGGCTCCGGTGCCGTCGGCGCCTGCGCGTTGAGCGTCAGGGCCAGATCGCCCAGTTCCTCGGGGAGCCTCGCCGACTCGCTGCGGCCGAGGCCCGCCATCTCCACGACGGTGACGCCGTCGGCGCCGCGCACCGCGCGGACCCAGATCCGCCGCCGCTGGATGAAGAGCGAGCCCACGAGCCCCAGGACGGCCCCGATCGCACCGGCGAGCGCGAGCCCGTTGCCCGGCTGCTGCGAGATCTGGAAGGTCGCCCACTGCCTGATGTCCTTCTCGAAGGTCACCGAGCCCGCGCCGCCCGGCAGCTTCATCGTCTCGCCGGGTATCAGCCGCTGCGCGAGCTTGTTGCCGTCGGCGTCCTTGAACTGCTTCATCTTGCTGGTGTCCAGCTGGTACACGTTCTGCGGCAGACCGGAGTCGACGCCGAGGCTGCCCCGGTACGCGGTGAGCGCCAGCACGGGATAGTCCAGTTCGGGGAACTGGGAGAACATGTTGCCGTTGCCCTCGCCCGCGAACGTCGGCACGAAGAAGGCGTTGAAGCCGAGTTGCTGCTTCTTGCCGTCCTTGTCGCGGTAGCCGTCCATCACCTTGATCGCACCGGTCGAGGTGATGTTGTTGTCGATCGGCAGGAGCGGGGTGGCGCCGTTGAAGACCACCTTGCCCGCGCCGTCGCGGACGGTGAGGACGGGGGCGTAACCGTGGCCGATCAGGTAGACCTTCGAACCGTTGATGTCCAGTGGTTCGTTGACCTCGATGGTCGCCTTGCGCTCCTTGCCGCCCGCGTCCGTCGTGTAGCTGACGTGGGCCTCGAACTCACGGGCCGTGCCGACCTGTGGTCCGTCGCGCTCGAAGGTCCCGATGAACTTGTCGAGGTCGAAGCTGAACGGCTCCAGGTCGTCCGTGTCGTACATCGAGCCCGACTTGAAGTCGTCGTACTGGGTGAGGGTGTTGGAGAAGCCGTCACCCTCCAGGACCAGCTTTCCGCCCTCGGACTTGAAGAGCTGTCCGGTGGCGAAGGCCACCAGCATCACGATCAGCGAGATGTGGAAGAGCAGATTGCCGGTCTCGCGGAGGTAGCCCTTCTCGGCGGCGACCGCGTCCCCGGCGGTGTGCGCGCGGAAGCGCCGCCGCTTGAGCAGGCCGAGCGCGGCCTCGCGGGCCTCCTGCGGCTCCGCCGTCGTACGCCATGTCGTGTACGCGGGGAGCCTGTCGAGCCGCTTGGGGGCGCCCGGCGGCCGGCCGCGCAGCTGCCCGACGAACTGCCAGGTGCGCGGGACGATGCAGCCGATGAGCGAGACGAAGAGCAGCAGATAGATCGCCGAGAACCACACCGAGCTGTAGACGTCGAACAGTTGAAGCTTCTCGTAGATCGGGGTGACCGTCTCGTGCTTCTCCTGGAACGTCTGGACCTTCAGCTCGTCGACGCTGTTCTGCGGGATGAGCGAGCCAGGGATGGCGGCGAGCGACAGCATGAAGAGCAGGATCAGCGCGACGCGCATCGACGTGAGCTGACGCCAGAACCAGCGCGCCCAGCCGATCGGTCCGAGGCTGGGGCCGCCGATGGCGGACTCCTCGCGGGGGGCCGTGGAGAGCTGCGATCCGGCGGCGCCGAGGTCGCGGGCCTCGCGGGCCTCGGGGGTGAGCGACGCCTCGGGCGCGTCCACCGCGTCGCCGGAGGTGTCCACCGCGTCGGCCACCGCGTCGTCGGAGGCGCCGTCCACCGGGTCGTCGGCCGCTGCCGCTGTCGTCTCTGTCTTGCTCATGGAACTAGATCCCCACCGTGAAGCCGTTGGTCCACGTCTGCATGTCCTGCATGATGCCGTCCCACACGCCGGTCACCAGCAGCAGCCCGGTGGCGATCATCATCACGCCGCCGATGCGCATCACCCACACGTAGTGGCGCTTGACCCAGCCGAAGAGCCCGAGGGCCTTGCGGAAGGCCACGGCGGCCAGGACGAAGGGCACGCCGAGGCCGGCGCAGTACGCGACGGTCAGTATGGCGCCCCGCCCGGCGGTCGCCTCCGAGAAGGCCAGCATGTTCACCGCGGAGAACGTCGGACCGATGCACGGCGCCCAGCCGACCCCGAACAGCGCGCCCAGCAGGGGTGCGCCGGCCAGCCCGGACACGGGCCGCTTGTGGATGCGGAATTCACGCTGGGTGAGCCAGGGCATCAGCCCCATGAAGAACACGCCCATCGCGATCATGAGCACACCGAGGATCCGGGAGATGATCGCGCGGTTGTCCTGGAGGGTGCCGCCGAAATACCCGAAGAGGGCGCCGCCGGAGACGAAGACCGCGGTGAACCCGGCCACGAACAGCACCGCGCCGATGACCATCCGCCCGCGCCGCGCGTCGGCCAGATCGGTGCCGCTGATACCGGTGACGTACGAGAGGTAGCCGGGCACGAGCGGCAGCACGCACGGCGAGAAGAACGAGATCAGACCGGCCAGCAGGGCGATCGGCAGCGCGAGCACGAGCGCGCCGCTGAAGACCGTCTCATTCATGCCGGGCACCGCGGCGAGAACCTCCACAAGATCACTTCTCCGCGATCAGCGGGGCGATCAGCTCGCGCAGCTTCTTCTCGTCCAGCGCCTTCAGCGAGCGGGCCGCGATCTTCCCGTCCCGGTCGAGCACGACCGTGGAGGGGATGGCCTGCGGATTCAGCGTGCCCTTGGGGAAGCCGTTGACGATGAGCTTGCCCGCCGGGTCGTAGATGCTCGGATACTCGACGCCGTAGTCCTTCTCGAAGGCTATGGCCGATCCCTTGTTGGGGTCGCGGGCGTTGATACCGACGAAGGCGATGTCCTGCCCCTCGGCCTCCGTCTCCTTGGCGACCTTCGCGAAGTACGGCGCCTCCGCGCGGCAGGGCGGGCACCACGAGCCCCACACGTTCAGCACGACGACCTTGCCCTTGAGGTCGGCCACGTCGAGCTGTTCGCCTTCGAGCGTCTCACCGGCGATCTTGTTGACCGCCTTGCGCTCGCCCTTGGCGACGGTCTGCACCCCGCCGGTGTTGGTCACGAAGTTGGTTTCGCCACCGCCGCCGGACGTGCCACCGCCACCGCACGCCCCGAGGGTGAGCATGGCCACCGACGCGACCGCGACGGCCGGAACGGCGGCGCGTGGGCGTCGGTTCGAGCGGCTTGGGAGGGCTCGGCCAAAGTTCATGTGAAAAGTTTCGCATGGGCCATTGAGGGATCTTCTTCGCCCCCCTCACTCCTGGGGAACGCCCTGTCAGCGCCCTGTCAGGGCGTTGGCCGGCCCCGTTGCCGGCCTTTGCCGAGCCGGGCGTCAGGCGGTTTTGAGGAAGGTGTTCCAGCCGCCGGCCGGGGACTGGCCGACCTCCAGCGTACGGAGTTTGGCGAGTACGGCCGGGTCCTGGACGTCGAGCCAGTCCGTGAACTGCCGGAAGGAGACGAGCCGTACGTCCTTCTTGCCCGCCATCCCCTTGATCGCGTCTTCGACCGCATCCATATATATGCCGCCGTTCCACTCCTCGAAGTGATTCCCTATGAAGAAGGGGGCCCGATTCGATTCGTACGCGCGGCGGAATCCGGAGAGATATGCCTCGGTGGCCTGTTTGCGCCAGCCCGGATAATTCGCGGGCGCGCCCTTTGTCGAATTCTTCGACTGGTTGGCGAGCATGTTGTAGTCCATCGACAGCACCTCGAAGGAATGCCCGGGGAACGGCACGGCCTGCAACGGCAGATCCCACACGTCCTGCCGCTTCCCCGGCCACATCTGCCGGCCGCCGGGCGAACTGGCGTCGTAGCGCCAGCCCATCTTTCGCGCCATGGGCAGCAGATTGTCCTGGCCGAGGAGACACGGCGTACGGCCGCCGACCAGCTCCTTGCGGTAGTCGAACGGCAGCGGATCGAGATCCTTCCAGCCGCTGTTCGTCTTCCACTCGGTGACGAAGCCGATGGCCTGTTCGGTCTCGTCGCGCCACTGCTTCGGCGACCAGTTGCCGACGGAGCCGGAACCGGCGCAGAAGTGCCCGTTGAAGTGGGTGCCTATCTCGTGCCCTTCGAGCCACGCCTGGCGTACGTACTTCAGCGTGTCCTTGATGTGCGCGTCGGTGAGATAGCCGATGTCGGAGGCGCCGACGGCGTTGCCCGGCGGCCGGTAGAGCGTCTTCTTCGACTCCGGCAGCAGATAGACGCCGGAGAGGAAGAACGTCATCGCCGCGCCGTGGTCCTGGGCGAGGTCGAGGAAGCGCGGGAAGAGGCCGTTGCCGACGTCGCCCGCGCCGTCCCAGGAGAAGATCACGAACTGCGGCGGGGTCTCGCCCGCCTCCAGCGGTACGGGGGCGGGCGGCTGGTGCGGCTGCTTTCCGGTGTCGGCGGTCGACCCGTCACCGATGAGCCGGACATTCTTCTCGCTGGGCCGCCCGGCACTCGGCGTGCCGCCGCTCTCGCCCCCGGCGCCGCCGCTGTCCGTACCGGAATTGCCGGACGTACCGCTGTCGGTACCGCAGCCCGCGATTCCGATTGCGGCGGCTGCCCCAATTCCCGCTCCGAGCAGGCTCCTTCGGCTCATGTCGCGCATATCGTTCCCCTTTTCCGCCCTCGTCCGTGTCACGCCCGCCGGTCATGCGGACGACAACACGTTAGATGGCACAGGGAACTCACAGGTTCCAGGGATTGCAAATCCGCGTGCGCGTAACGGCGGATGTGACATTTCCCGCCGAACCGTGGGCGATTGACCGGCTACGCTCCGAAAGCTTTTGACGCGCCCTTTACCGGTTTGGCGCCGGCGAGCAGATGCGCGGGTACGAGATCACGCGCCGGCTCCGTATAGGCGACGGAGATCAGCTTCTCCCCCTCGTAGGTGAAGGTCGTCAGCGACGCGAGCGTGCACTGTCTGCGGCGCGGGTCGTGCCAGAGCCTGCGGCGCTCGAAATGGCTGCGCACGATCCAGATCGGCAGCTGGTGGCTGACGCACACGGCCTCGTGCCCGCGGGCCGCGTCGCGCGCCTCGGCCAGGGCGGCCCTCATGCGGGCGACCTGGTCGACGTACGCCTCACCCCAGGAGGGCCGGAACGGGTTGGTGAGATGACGCCAGTTGGCGGGGGAGCGCAGCGCTCCGTCGCCGACCCCGAAGGTCTTGCCCTCGAAGACGTTCGCGGCCTCGATGAGGCGGTCGTCGGTGTTCAGGGGCAGGCCGTGGGACTTGGCGACGGGCATCGCCGTCTCCTGCGCGCGCTCCAGCGGGGAGGCGACGACATAGGTGATGTCGTGGTCCGCGAGGTGCTCGGCGACGCGGTCGGCCATCTTACGGCCGAGTTCGGACAGGTGGTAGCCGTCGCGGCGCCCGTAGAGAACCCCTTCGGGGTTGTGGACCTCGCCGTGCCGTACGACGTGGACGACGGTGGTCTCGGCGCTCATGCGCTCACTCCGGTCCCGGTCGCTTCCGCCGCCGCGCGGGCGGCGGCCGGCAGGGCGGCGGCGACGCGCTCGACGGCGCGGTCGTCGTGGGCGGTGGAGACGAACCAGGACTCGAAGGCGGACGGCGGCAGATAGACGCCGGCGGCGAGCATCGAGTGGAAGAAGCCGGTGTACCGGAACGCTTCCTGCCGCTTGGCGTCCTCGTAGTCCCGCACCTCGTCGGCGGTGAAGAAGACGGAGAACATGTTGCCCGCCGTCTGCACCCGGTGCGCGACACCCTCCTTACGGAGGGCGTCGGTGACCAGAGCGCGGATCTCGGCCGACACGGCGTCGACCTTCGCGTACGCCGCGTCGTCCAGCAGCCGCAGCTGCGCGAGCCCGGCGGCGGTGGCGACGGGATTGCCGGAGAGCGTGCCCGCCTGGTAGACGGGACCGGCCGGCGCGAGGTGCGCCATGACGTCGGCGCGACCGCCGAAGGCCGCGGCGGGGAATCCGCCGCCCATGACCTTGCCGAAGGTCATCAGGTCGGGCGCGACGCCGTCGATGCCGTACCAGCCGGCCTTCGACGTACGGAATCCGGTCATCACCTCGTCGGAGATGTAGAGCGCGCCGTTCGCGGCGCACAGCTCCTTGAGCCCGGCGTTGAACCCGTCACGCGGCGGCACGACGCCCATGTTCCCGGGCGAGGCCTCGGTGATCACACAGGCGATCTCACCGGGGTGCGCGGCGAACGCCTCGCGTACAGCCGCCAGATCGTTGTACGGCAGTACGACGGTGTCCCCGGCCTGCGCGCCGGTCACCCCGGGCGTGTCGGGGAGACCGAACGTCGCGACGCCGGACCCGGCGGCGGCGAGCAGCGCGTCCACGTGCCCGTGGTAGCACCCCGCGAACTTCACGATCTTCGCGCGCCCGGTGAACCCCCGGGCGAGCCGGATCGCCGACATGGTGGCCTCGGTGCCGGACGACACGAGCCGGACCTGCTCGACGGGCGCGACCCGGGCGACGATCTCCTCGGCGAGCGCGACCTCGCCCTCACCGGGCGTACCGAAGGACGTACCCCGGGCGACGGCGGCCTGGACGGCCTCGATGACCTCGGGCCGCGCGTGCCCGAGGATCATCGGACCCCAGGAGCAGACGAGGTCGACATAGTCGCGCCCGTCGGCGTCGGTGAGGTACGGACCGTCACCGGACACCATGAACCGGGGCGTACCACCCACGGCCCGGAAGGCACGGACGGGAGAGTTCACTCCGCCGGGCGTCACGATCGACGCACGGTCGAAAAGCGCCTGCGAAACGGGGGCTTCGTATGAATACGACACTTTGGTCCTGATCTGCGATTCGGGGTCGGGTGGCTGGGACGAAGGATCTCGGCCACCGATGAGCGGGTCGCGCGGTCTCCTCGTACTACATAAGGGCGTCAGGGCCCCAGCGTCTGCGAAACTGGGGCGTCATAGGGGAAGCTCACGCAATCCATGGTGTCAGAGGCTCCGATGTATCCGCGGACTGGTGTTTCACCGGGCGTTCGCGGGGGAGGTCACTGTCACGATGATCGGGTTGCGCGGCCGGGGCTGCGAGTGGTCGGGTGGAGATATGCATCGCGGTGGCGGACTGGGCGAGGGTACCGATGACCTCGGGCCCGACCCTGCCCGGCGGGGGAAGCACCGGCGCCGTGAGCGAGAGGCTCGCGCGCAGCCTCCCGTCGGCGGTAGCGGCGGCCGGCCTCCGGGCGGCGGGAGCGGCCGGGTGGGCGTGACGTACAAGTACTTCGGCGCCCCGGACGGGGCGACGGCTGCCCGCGTCCCCATTTCGATGCGCCCGGAGGAGCTGGGCGGCGACGAGCTGGGCATGGGCGGCATGTTCACCAAGATCAAGCCCGAGACGATAGCCGCGATGGTCCTCACGGGCATCCAGGGCCTGCCCCTGAACAAGGTCCCCCCGCTCGAACTGGTCGTACTGCACCCGGATTACGCGGTGGTCAAGCTTCCGATGACGGTGGTGGACCCGCTGCGCGGCATCGGCGAGGAGTCGGTGGGAGCGGCGGCCTTCATCTGGTCGACGGTGCCGGACCGGGGCGGGCCGCGGGACGCTTACAACGTCTACCAACTCCTGCACGAGTGGCAGGACTTCAGCCACCGGCTGCACGAGGCGGGGCACCAGCCGTACTGCTTGGTGTGGCCGTGAGCCGCTGAGGTCGCGTTCCTCGGGGTACGGGCGTCCTTCTCAAGTGGGCGTCCGGGGAACGGAATTGAAAAGGGAGCCGTGGTCAAGCAGAAGGAGCGGCCACGTAGGACTGTCAGGCCGCCGGGGCACCGCGTCGGCCCTGCGAGCGGCTCAGACGATCACACGACCGCCCGGCTGACGGACCAGCCGAGCGGTCGCATGCGTCCGGCGTCTGTCCGCGCCGCCGGCCGATGCGGCGAATGGCGCCCGGATACACCCATGGAAATGGGGTCCTTGGCCCACTCTTCGACGGCGATCGCTTCAGCGGAGGTAGGTCTTCTGCCACTCCACCGAGGTCATACTCAAAGCGGCCTCGGCGAGTGCCTGAGCGGATGCGGTCTTGAGTTTCTGGAGGCTGCTGTCGATCCAGCCTTGGACGTTCGAGTAGCCCTGTTCCCGGTACTCGACGGCCTGGATCAGGCATTCGAGCTTGTCGGCGTCGTGCGCGCAGATCACTTCGAGTGAGTCGCCGTTCTCGTATTCCTCGACGATGCGCTGGGCGCCCTCCCGTACGGCCGGGTGGGCTGCGGAGACCTGGTCCGCGGTGACCTTCTCGTTCGAGGCGGCGTCCAGGTAGCGGCGGCCGATGTGCGGGATGTCGCTGACGCGGGTCTCCTGCGTGTCGTGCCACAGGCCGAGAAGGGCCGTCTTCGCCGGGTCGGCGCCCTCCATCATGGCGAGTACCGAGCCGATGAGGGCGACACGGAAGCTGTGCTCGGCGATCGTCTCGGGGTCCTTGACTCCGGCGATCCACCATCCACTTCGCTTGGCACGCTTGAGCATGCCCATCTCCAGCAGGAAACCCGCCGTGCCTTTCGCCTGTCCCGTGTCATCGGCCATGTGGTGTGTCCTCCGGTCTGTCACGTGCGGTTCTCGCGTAAAACGTAATGCACGGCGGTCAGTTCCTGCCTTGCTCGTGAGGAGATCAGGCCGCCGTCGAGTAGTTGTACCGTCCGCCTGCCGAGTCTGTCCGCCAGAGGGGGAGAGGCGAGCGGAAGCCACCGGTGAGCCGCCAGCAATGCCCACAGCGAGTGGGCGTAGAGGTCGACGTAGCCGGGTGCTCGGTGGAGTCCTTCCACGAGACTGCGCATCAGAGCGACCGGTTCCCACTCGGAGGGGCCGCTGTGGCACAGCGGAAGCCTGTGTCGTCGTCCTGCATGGTGCTTGACGCGTCGTTGAACGAGGAGGGTGCGGCGAGGGCGAATGGGCTGGTGAAGGCGCTGCCTTTGAGTTCGTAGCGTCCGGGCCGGGTTTCGGTGGCGCACCATTCCCAGACGTTGCCGCAGAGGTCGAAGACGCCAAGGGGGCTTACGCCGCTGCGGTACCGGCTGACGGGGGTGGTGTGTCCTATGCCGGATTCACGGACGTTGCATTTGGCGGCGGTCGCCGAGTCGCCCCACGGGTACGGGTTGCCCCGTGGGCCTCTGGCCGCCTTCTCCCACTGTCGGCTGCTGGGAAGTGACTTACCGGCCCAGGCGGCGTAGGCGGTTGCCTCGCGCCAGGTCACCCACACCACGGGGTGGTCGAAGACGCTGTCCGGGCACCGGCCGTCGCTGCCCCAATGCCGGGGCGGGGCCTGGCCGGTGGCACGGAGGTACCGGGCGTAGTCGGCGTTCGTCGTGGGGAAGACGTCGATCCAGAAGGCCGGTAGCCACACTGTCTCCCCGCCGGTTCCGGCGAGGTACATGCCTTCTTCGACCAGCGCCATCAGCTTGCCGTCCACGGGGTGGCGCTGATGGCGGTGTGCGTCGGCCGCGAGCAGTGTCTCCGTGCGCGCGTCGTCGCCCGATGCGGCCTGCTCGGTGATCAGCGTGGCAAACCGTTCCTGGACCTCGGTGCCGGCGACGGACAGCAGGGTGTCCAGTGCTGCTTGGGTGCCCTGGCGCGGTACGACGTCGAGGCCGCTCTTCTCCCATTTGGAGACCATGCGGTCGCTCACGCCGATGCGGGCGGCGAACGCCCGGACCGTCATGCGATAGGCCAGCCTCAGTGTCTTCGTCTCGCGTCCGGTCCAGCGGACTACCCCCATGGCGAGCCGCTCCTCAGACCGGGTCGCCCGGCAGACTCAGATACGTGTCACGCATCGAGGCGAGCACCGGGTGCTCGGTGGGCAACGCGATGCCGTCGATGGCTGAGATAGCCCGGACGCCGATACTCGTGTTGGTGGCGAAGGCCGCCTCCATCCCGCGCACCGCACCGAGCGCCACCGGCGCGGTGGTGTGGGTGTGGTGCTGGTGCTGCTGGAGCAACGCCATGGTGACGCCCGGCAGTACGTCCCCCTTGGGCCACACGACAGAGCCGGTCGCGTCGATGAATCCGACGTTCCAGGTGCCTCCCTCGGACACGAGGTCGTCGGGGCCGAAGAACAGCGCGTCGTCGAAGCCGGACAACTGGGCGGCTCGTCGGGCGTGCAGTGCTCCGAACAGGCCGAGATGCTTCACACCGGGCAGATCGCGCACGTACGGAACGGACTTCGCCCGCAGCGGCGGCAGGGGCATGGGACCGCTCGGGCGGGTGGTCACCAAGACATGCGGGGTCGCCGGCGACGAGGGGCGCCCCATGTCCAGAGCCGGGTCGAACACCGATACCCGGACCACGAACGCCCCGTCCTGTCCGCTCACGGCACGACGCACGTACTCCCGTACGCGATCGATGTCGAGACGGGCGTCGAACACCGTCAGGCAGTCCCGCGCAAGCCGTTCCATGTGCAGGGCCAGACCACGTACGCGCTGGTTGTCGACGCGCATCGAGGTGAAGTGCCCGTAGTTGACCAGCGCCAGGGCCTTCAGGGACTCGGGGTCTGCGGGTCGCCCGTTCAGTTCCATCACACGGATCAGTGTGGCAGCGCATGCCCTGCCGCACAGTCCCTCAGCCTGATAACGGGCACCGAAGTTCAGCAAGAGTTCCACAGCGCTGGTCAGCACGCCCGGCAAGGTCCCTGCCAGGAGCGGTCACCTGAGTCCGACCGGAAAGGCACTGAGCCAACTCCCACCCCGACCAGTGAAGTTCGGCAGAAGTTCCTTCCTTGAGCTGCCACCTCCGCCGTTGTCTTGTCACGACGCGACTACCGAACGTGGCTGTCAGGCTTTCGGTCCGAGCGTCACACGAAACGCCTTGCCCTGGACTCGCAAGCTTCCGAGTACCGGAGCAGAACGGTGAAGTCCTCCGGCTTGCCCAGGAGGACGTACCACGACCTCGGAGGGAATCCCGTGCTCCTGACGCCACTCGCACACCGTGCTCCTGCCTTGCCCTTCCGGCGGTTATCGGCTCGTCCCGAGGTGATCCCGGCGGTTGGAGAGACGGCGACTTGGAGACGGCCGATGAGGACTGCGCACGCTGCGATGTCGTTCGATGCCGATCCGGGGCATGTGGAGCGTGCGCGTCGGGTGACGGCGGCTGTGCTGGGGAAGGCGGGCGTCAGGGATCGGGACGTGGTCGGGACGGTGCAGTTGTTGGTCAGCGAGATCGTGACGAACGCGGTCGTTCACGGCACCGCCAACTCAGTTTCCCTCCGGATCACTTGTGACACCGCCGGTGAGGTGCTGATCGAGGTCGATGATCACTCCGCCGGCGCTCCGGAGTTGCGGGAGGCGGGTCCGGAGGACGAGGGCGGGCGGGGCATGCGGCTCGTGACGTACTTCGCCCGCGACTGGGGACGCAAAGGGACCTGCACGTGGTGCACGGTGCGGGTCGGGCCGGTGAGTGGCTGATGGCCCAACCCGTACCCGCTCCCCGCGCCCCTTCCAGAACCGGCGAGCGGCGTGTGCCGGGGGCGTCGTGGGAGGGGAAGCCGCCCGCGTACGGCTTCGCCGTCGCCGAGCACGTCCCGAAGACGGACACCGAAATGCTGCGACTTCTGCTGGAGTCCCTGCGCCGTTGGCGGACGGCGGAGCCGGACGGCCTGTCTTGAGCCACCGGCCCGCCTCCCGTTCCTTCACCGCGCTCAAGGCCGTTCGCCGCGAACACCCCGTCCTGATCCACGTCCTCTACACCTACCTCAGCGTCACGGGACTCGTTCTCGCGCTGACCGCCGCCATCGCGGTACGGGGCTGAACGCCATCGGACAACGCTTCACGCACTCCCCGGAGATTCCATGAGCACCCCGACCGATGATGCGCACCCCCACTACACAACACCGCTCCACCAGACCGCCGACGCCCTGCGTACCGCGCTGCGCGAGCGCGGTCTCGACGTCCCCGGTCTCACGGTGGAGCAGGGCAGGATCGCCCTGGGCGACATCACCGTCACCACGGCCGACCGCCTCGCACGCCTCCTCGGCGCACCCGTGCGGAGAGTGGAGCGGCACCTGGAGGAATGGCCCGAGGCACGGCAGGTCATGCGCCGACTCGGCGCCGCCTTCGCGGCAGCCACCGGCGGCGGTTTCCTCGACCTGTACTTCCACCACGACTGCGTCCGCTGCGACAGCGACGCCGCTCTCACACTGAGCCCGATCAGCCTGCCGGAAGCACAACATCTCCTCTCCTCCCTTCGGCCAAACGCGAGAGGCTACGGCGCACCAACCGCACGCACCATGAGGAGCATTCATGCCCGGCGTTCTGACGACTGACCACCCCGCCTGGATCGAGACGACGGCCGGTGCCCGCGCCCGAGCCGTCCGTACGGCCTCCGGTGTCTGGGTTCTGTCGTGGGATCAGGAAGGCCCGCACATGACGTGTGTGCAGGGCACCGAGGACGCGAAGCCGATGTTCGTCACCACAGACCCTTCCTGTCTGCCCCGCAGCGTCCCGGAGGTCGCGACCTCAATCGCCGACGCGATCTCCCATCCGCCGGTAACGTCAGCCGCCCCAACACCACCAATCACCCCCCAGGAACCATGAATCCGCACCCCGCGCAGCCCGTCATCGACACGCACGTCCTCCTGCGCGACGGAGACAAGCTCCTCTTCTCGCAGCGCGGAGGCCCCTACGGCTACGGCCGCTGGCACCTGCCCTCCGGCAAACTCGACCAGGGCGAACCGCTCGGCGCCGGCGCCGCCCGCGAACTGCTGGAGGAGACCGGCGTCCGGGTCGACCCGGCCCACCTGCGGCTGGTGCACGTCGTGCACCACAGGCAGAGCGAGACCGTGGAACGGATCGGATTCTTCTTCGAGGCCACCGACTGGACCGGGGACCCCGTCAACAAGGAACCCGCGAAATGCCTCGCACTCCAGTGGTTCGGCGTCCACGAACTGCCCGAAGACATCATCGAGTACCCCAAGGAAGGACTCCTCGGCTACCTGGAGGGCTCGGGAACACTGGCAGAGCACGGCTGGTAACACCCCGGAGAGACTCACTGCACGAATGCCAGGGCTTCTCGCACCGGCTGCACGAGGCGGGGCATCAGCCGTACCGCTTTCTGCGGTCGTGAGCGGGGGCGGATCAAGGACGGGCCGTGCCGGAGCCCGCGGTTCTTGACCTTGCCCGAAGGGGAAGCCCGAAACTCTGTCCGTGGCGATCAAGTCGGCGAGCCGAGGGCGTACTTGGCTCCGGCCGGTCCCGGACGAGAGGAACCCGCATGGATGACGACGCCCTGCTGGCCGAGCAGTTGGCCTACTACCGGGCCGGTGCGGCCGAGTACGACCGGCCGTACACGCAGCGGGCGGAGCTACGGGAGTTGCTGACCGTCATCGATGAACTTCCCATCTCCGGCGATGTGTTGGAGCTGGCCTGCGGCACGGGCCAGTGGACCCCGCTGCTCGCCGCGCGGGCGGATTCGGTGACGGCCGTCGACGCGGCGGCCGAGGTGCTGGCCCTCGCGCGTACGCGTACCGCCGCCTCGCCCGGCGTTCGGTTCGTTCAGGCCGACGTCTTCGCGTGGCGGCCGGCGCGGCGCTACGACACCGTGTTCTTCGCCTTCTGGCTCTCCCATGTGCCACCGGCCCGGTTGCCCGACTTCTGGGACGCCGTCGCCGCCGCGCTCGCGCCGGGCGGCCGGGCGGTCTTCGTCGACGACGGCCCTGCGGTGGCGGCGGAGGAGGAAGTCCTCGCGGATCAGCCCGCCCCGGCGGCGCTGCGCCGACTCGGCGACGGCAGCCGGTACCGCGTCGTGAAGGTGTTCCACGACGCCCGGACGCTTGACGACGACCTCACCGCGCGGGGGTGGTCGGTCCGCGTCCGGTCCGTGGCCGGGCAGTTCGTCGGCGTCGCGGAACCG
Source organism: Streptomyces sp. NBC_01508 (assembly GCF_045040315.1). Lineage (NCBI taxonomy): Bacteria > Bacillati > Actinomycetota > Actinomycetes > Kitasatosporales > Streptomycetaceae > Streptomyces > Streptomyces sp. NBC_01508. The sequence continues at coordinate 3,421,029 of NZ_CP109419.1, forward strand.
CCCGCCGCGTCCGGTTCCGGCCGTGGGGACCGGCGGCGTTGATGACACCACGAAACCCGGCGGGGATCGTTGTCCTCTCGGACAGTTCCTTTGCACGCTCGCCCAAGTGAGGGGTTCCCATGGCGGATCTCGTGGACTCGATCGAATCGATGCGGCAACTCACCGTCGTCTGGCGGGCCATGGCGCTCGACCGGGACCCGGACGCGGATGTACGAGACCTTCCGGGCCTCGCCGTCCGCTGGGCCGACTCCCGGTTTCCGTTCTGGAACTGCGTCACGCCGACCGAGGTCGGCGCGGACGCGGGGGTGCTGGAGGAGCGTCTGGCGCAGGCGGCGGAGGTCATGCGGGCGAAGGAACGGCCGGGATTCCTGTGGATCTTCGAGGACCTTCTTGAGGACGAGGCACGCTCGGCGCTGCCGGTGGCGGCCGAGCGGGTGGGCCTCGCGTACGCCTTCCCCGGGGTCGGCATGGCCGGAGACCTGCTCCCCCTCCCCGAGCCGGCCCACCCCGACCTGACGTTCGTGCGCGTGCGTACCGACGAGCACCTGCGCGCCTACGCGGACCTCAACTCGCTCGCCTACGGCTTCCCCCTGGCGGACGGCCGGGCCGGGCTGCTCGGCTCCACGCTGTGGAAGGAGCACGTGTACGCCTACCTGGGCATGCGCGACGGCGTTCCCGTGACGTGCGCCGGGACGGTGGAAGCGGAGGGCAACCTGTTCGTCGTACTCGTCGCCACGCACCCGGCGTGGGAGCGCAGGGGCTACGGCGAGGCGGTCACCCGCAAGGCGCTGTACGAGGGCGGCCGGGCCACCGGACTGACCCGCGCCACCTTGCACGCGACGGCTGCCGGGGCACCGGTGTACCCGCGTATCGGCTTCAGGCCGAACTCGCCGGTGCACTTCTACGGCCTGAAGGACTGAGCCGCCTCCCCCGGAGACCCGCACCACATCGGGCAGCCCAAGCGGGGGAATGTCGAGGCAGCTCGGATGCTGCCGATCGACGGATACCCGACCGCCGATGAACAGGACCTGTTGTGACAGACGCGCCCACCCCCCGCACCGCGGACACCCTCGCCCGCCCGTTGGCGGTCCGCGGACTCACCTCGCGCAGCCGGATCGCCATGGCCCCCATGACCCGGAACTTCTCCCCGGACGGCGTCCCCGGCAGGGACGTCGCCGACTACTACACGCGCTGCGCTGACCCTTCTGTGGGGAGGCCCCGCCGCGAGGGGGGATGGTCGCGGTGGGGCCGGTCGGCGGGGCGGTTCCGCGTCGCCCGGCCCCGTCAGAAGTTGCCGTTGGCCATCAGTTCGCCGTCCTTGTCGTACACCGTGACCAGCCCGTTCTTCGACGTCTTCCAGTCCGCGAACGCGGAGGCGAGCAGCTTCGCGTCGCCCTGGTTCGGGCCCATCAGGCCACCCGCGTAGTCGGTGTAGATGTCGGCAGCGTCGAGGATGTCGGTCTGGGTGTCGGCGCCCTGGACCTTGGTGACGTGCTTGACGGCGGCCTTCTCCGGGCCCGTGCCGCTCTTCCCGACGAACGCCTTGAACTCGTCGGCCTGGGAGAGATCCTTCTTCGGCTTGTCGGCCGGCTTCTCCTTGTCGGCCGCGTCCGCGTCGGCCGGTTTGGCGTCGGCCTGCTTCTCCGGTGCCGTCTTCGCCGTGTCGGATGCGGTGTCGTCGCCGCCGCCGCTCGCGATGCCGCCGATGATCATCACCGCGACGAGCGCGCCGATGACAGTCATCACCTTGTGCCGGGCGAACCACGACCGCTGCTTCGGCGGCTCGGGGTGCTGATACGGCGGGACCGGCTGGTACGGGGCCTGCGGGGCCTGCGGGGCCTGCGGCGGCCCGTACTGCCCGCCCTGCGGCTGTTGCCCGTACGGCTGGTTCGGCGGCTCGTGCGGGTACTGGTGGCTCATGAGATGTCCCCTCAAGTAGTGCATAGAGCGTTCTTGGTGGGGGGTCGATGAATCTATCGGTACATGTGAGCCATGCGCGGGGTTTCGGCCGAAGTGCTCAACAACCGCTGCCCAGAAACTCGTTGACCTCACGGGTCAGGACACAGGCAGCGCGGCCACCGCGCCGAGGACGAGGTAGACGCCGCCGATCGCATAGTGCTGTCGGTCGAGAACGCGCGGGCGGCGCCGTAGCCACGCGCTCACCGCGCCGCCCGCGAGTGCGTAGATCACGTCCAGGGCCAGGGCGATCGCGAAGAACACCGAGCCGAGCACCAGCATGTGCGTGCGCGCGGCCGGCCCCGGAGCGGCGAACTGCGGCAGGAACGCCAGAAAGAACAGGGCGACCTTCGGGTTGAGCAGATTGACCAGCGCCCCGTCCCGGAACGTCCGCCACAGCGCCGCCGGTTGGGCCTGCCCCTCCAGGTCCGGGGCGGCGGAGCCCCGTAGCGCCTTGATCCCCAGATACGCGAGGTAGCCGACGCCCGCGTACTTCAGCACCAGGAAGGCCGCCTCGGAGCGGGCGATCAGTTCCGCGACGCCCAGCGCGGCGGCGGCGACATGCGCCAGCGTCGCCGTCTCCACGCCGGCCGCCGAGACGAGCCCCGCCCGGCGGCCGTGCGCCACGCTTCGCGTCAGGATGTAGACCAGGTTGGGTCCCGGCGCGAGTATCAGCGCGAGGGAGACACCGGCGAACGCGAGCAGTTGGGCCGCGGTCGGCATCAGCCGCGCTCCACTGCCGTGTCGAGCAGACCGAGCGGCGGCGCGCCGAGTGCGAGCAGCGCCGAGTGGAAGCGGGCCGGTGAATAGCCCGCGCCCCAGCGGGACTTGGCCCGCTCACGTACCTGGAGGATGGCGGTCTTTCCCCAGGTGTAGTGCCCGTACTGGGGGTCCCACAGCCCGCGCCGCGCCTCCGCCAGGGCCGCCGGGCCTTCGAGGAAGGCGTCCTCGGTGAAGCGGTGTTCCGCGTCCTCGACCGTCATCGCACCGGTGTGCAGTCCGATCGCGCAGGACAGCCTGACGGCCCGTTGCAGACCGGAGAGTGCGATCCCGACGGCGGTACGGGGATCGTGCGAGCGAAAGCCCTCCTCCAGGGCGAGGTGTTCCGCGTACACCGCCCAACCCTCCGTGAACGCCTCCGACATGAGGGTGCGGCGCACATCGCCGCGTGCCCGGCGCAGCGCCCGGCCGTGCGAGTGGTGACCGGGCGCGACCTCGTGCACGACGAACGCGGCGAGGAAGGAGCGGTTGAATACCGAGAGCCACTGCTCCTGTTCGCGCGGGGGCCAGGTGGGATCGGGCGGGGTGATGTGGAAGAGGCTGGCGGCGTCCGGCTCCCCCGGTGCCGCGGGCCGCAGGCCGGCCATCACATGGCGGCGGGAGGCGGGGGCCGGGAGCACCAGGCACTCGCCGTCGCCGTACGGGACGAGTCCCCGCGCCGCCGCCCACGCCACCGCCTCGGCGGCCAGTACCCGCGCCTCCTCGACGACGCGGTCGGCGGGCGGCCGGTCGGCCTGTGCCTTGCGTACGGTCTCCCGTACCGAGTCGCCCGGCGCGCCCGCCGCGCGGAGTATGCCGAGCAGGAGTTCGCGCTCCGCCTCGGCGCGGTCGGCGAGTTCGGACAGGTCCACTTCGCAGGCTTCGGCGGACGACATCAGCAGCCGCAGCGCCTCACCGCCGATGGCCGCCGACGGATCGCCGTGCTCCGCGGCGTGCTCCAGGTGCGCCACGAACCGGGCGTGCGCGGCCCGGGCCCGCTCGTCCCCGGCGGCGCTGTCCGCCAGCGCGCGGGCGGCGGGCAGCGTGGCCCGCGCCACCGGCGCCGGGACCCGGTCCAGGGACGTGACCGCCGCGTCCACGGCCTCCGGCCACCGGCGCAGATGCGCCGCTCGGGCCGAACGGCGCTCGTCGGCGGGGGCGTAGGCGCGGTCGTAGCAGGCCGTGTCGAGGTTGGCGACATGGAGGAACGGGTTGCCGCGGTGCTGCTCCAGTTGCCCGAAGTACACCGCCGCGGCCGATTCGGCGGAGCGGGCGTGCGCCTCGTCGTGCGGATCGGGGTAGGGCTCGCCGCCCAGGGCGGACAGCGCGCGGTGGACGCCGTCGGGTGACAGGTCCTGGACCTGTCCGTCGTACAAGTCGTGCAGTCCGGCCAGTTCTCGGGTCCGCGCCACCGACAGATCGGTGATCGCGCGCAGTCTGCTGTCCATCCGGGTGTTCTCCCTTGTCGAGGCGGCTGTTCTCAGCCGCGTACCGCGTGATCCGGTGCCGAAGCACTAGCTTTGCGACACCCGGGCGAGAACAACCGGGCCATTGGAGGGGAAAGTGGACCGTTCCTGGCAGCCGGCCGAGCTGACGGAGATCCTCGGCAGCTGGATGACCGGCCCCGGCCCCCTGTACGGCAGACTCGCCGCCGCCCTCCACGACCGCATCCGCTCCGGCGACCTGGCCCCCGGCGAGCGGCTGCCGTCCGAGCGCGCCCTCGCGGCGGCCCTCGCGGTCAGCCGGGCCACCGTGGTCTCCGCCTACGACGAGCTGAGGGGTACGGGAGCCGTGGACAGCCGCCGGGGCAGCGGAACCCGGATCTCCGTCAGGACCGGGCCGGTGCGGGGCGCCGACGGGCGGGTGCCCGGCGGCGGCGCGACCGCGCTGGTGCAGCGGCTGGTCGACGGTCCCGGCGACATGATCTCGCTGGCGGTGACCTCGACCGGGGCCGCTCCCCAAGTCCGCTCGGCGCTGGCGGAGTTGACGGCCATGGACGGACTCGACGCGCTGCTCGCCGATTCCGGGTACCACCCGCGCGGGCTGCCCGTGCTGCGGGTGGCCGTCGCCGGCCACTGCACCGCACAGGGGCTGCCCACCACGCCCGACCAGATTCTGATCACCACCGGCGCCACGCAGGCGCTGGCGCTCACCGCGCAGTTGTACGTACGCAGGTTCTCACCCGTCGTCGTCGAGACCCCGAGCTGGCCCGGTTGCCTCGACGCGTTCCTGGCCGCCGGCGCCCGACCGCACCGGGTGCCGCTCGACGAGGACGGCATCCGCCTCGACGGGCTCACCCAGGCGCTCCCCGGGGCCGCGCTGCTGCATGTCACCCCGACCTACCACAATCCGACCGGCATCCTGATGTCCACCGCCCGCCGCCGGCGAATCGCCGAACTCGCCGCCCGGCACCGGGTCCCGGTGGTCGAGGACCTGGCGTACGACACCCGGCTCACCGACGCGCCGGACCCCCCACCGGTCGCGGCCTTCGCCCCGCCCGGCGCGGACACGCTCACCATCGGATCCCTCACCAAGGCGGTCTGGGGCGGCCTGCGCATCGGCTGGCTGCGAAGTCAAAACGGCACGGTGGAACGGCTCGCCCGGCTCAAGGCGCTCGCGGACATGGGCACCCCGATCCTCGACCAGGCGCTCGCCGCCCGGCTGCTGCCCCGCCTCGACGACATCAAGAACTCCCGCGCCCCCGCCCTGCGATCCGGCCTCACCCGCCTCGAATCCCGGCTCACCGACCGCCTCCCCGGCTGGACCTGGCACCGCCCCGCCGGCGGCGCGGCACTGTGGACCCGGCTGCCGGGCGGCACCGACGCGGAGATCTTCGCCCAGGTCGCGCTCCGGCACGGCGTCGAGGTGGTCCCGGGCTCCGCGACCGACCCGGGCGGCGCCCACGACGACCACATCCGCGTCCCGTTCGCCCTGGCTGCCGACCGCATCGACGAGTTGGTACGCCGACTCGCCGCGGCCTGGGGCGAGTTGACGGGGTAGTGCGGGTGCGGCCCGCGAATGGACGGCCGTTCAGAGGATGGGCGGGCGACCCAGCCGGGTCATCCGCCACACCGTGCGCCACTTCATCGGCCCACGCGGACCGCACGGCGTCCGCACCCCCTCGACGAAGCCACCCCACCACGCGTTCAGCCCCGCCAGAGACCGCGTCCGCGCGACGGTGCGGAGGATCCACACCCCGAGATGCACCGGGACCAGCGGGACCGGCAGCCGACGCCGGGCCAGGTCGGACTCCTCGTGCCCGAAGAAGAACTCCGCCGGCCACAGGCCGATCTGCCGGAGCATGGGCATCGAGAACGCGTGACCGCCGCCGAGGAAGGCGGTCACCGGACGGTGCGGAACACGTCGTCGGCGATGAGCAGGCCGTCGTCGTCCAGCTCGATGACGATGTCGGCATCGCCGGAGTCGCGCAGCGGTTCCAGCCCGACGTCGCGACCGCCGGGGCAGCCCAGATTCTCTGCCAGCGGGACCTTGGTCGCGTCCGTCATGACCTCGGTGAGAGGTGTCGCGTTGCCCACCAGAACCACCCGTGCCGCGGGGACGTCCTGCCTCTCCACCGAAGCGAGCAGAGCCGCCAGCTCCCGAGGGCGATTGCCCATGGTCACGATGATGACTCCGATACGCGGCAACGGCATCGCGGCAGCTCCAGTGGTCGGCGGAGTGCCGATGCCAGTGCCCCTCCAGGCGGCTCAGCGCTCGCACGGCCTCGCGCTCGACGCGCGAAAGGTCATCGAGGAGCGCGCTCGTCCCGCACGTCCTCGTGGTGGACCCTCCCCCGGTGGGAGAGTCCGGGTCCAGGCGCCGGGCCGGACCCCACGGTGTGGTGCCCGCGCGACCGGCGGGCACCACCACGTGACACGTAACTCGCCCTGGCAGCGCCTCACTTGCCCTCAAGCGCCTTCAACGCGATGTTCAGCTCCAGCACATTCACCCGCGGCTCCCCCACGAATCCCAGGATCCGCCCGTCCGTGTGCTCGTCCACCAGCTTCTCGACCTTCTCGACGTCCAGGCCGTTGAGCTTCGCGATCCGGTGCACCTGGAGCTGGGCGTACTGCGGGGAGATCGCCGGGTCCAGGCCGGAGCCGGACGAGGTGACCGCGTCGGGCGGTACGTCCGACGGCTCGACCTTGTAGCCGTCCACCGAGTTGTCCTTGATGACGGCCGCCTTCGCGTCCTTCACCCACTGGATCAACTCCTCGTTGTCACCGGCCCTGTTGGTCGCGCCGGACAGGATCAGCTTGTACTGGGTGTTGACGCTGTTGCTGCCGAGGCCGTTGGACGGGCGCGGCTGGAACCACTTGAGGTCGGGCGCCGGGGTCTCCTCGCCCTTCTTGAGGGGCAAGTCGTAGCGCTGGCCGATGAGTTCGGAGCCGACGACCTTGCCGTTGGAGGTGATCTCGGAGCCGTTGGCCTGATGGTTGAAGAGCCCCTGTCCGATGCCCATGACGGCGAGCGGGTAGAGCACGCCGCAGACGAGGGTCAGTACGAGGAGGGCGCGCAGCCCGGCGCCGAGGAGCCGTGCGGTGCTGCCGAATGAGGTGTTCATGGACATCAACCGATTCCGGGAATGGAGGAGATGAGCAGGTCGATGATCTTGATGCCGACGAAGGGGGCGATCAGGCCGCCCACGCCGTAGATCCCGATGTTGCGCCGCAGCATCCGGTCCGCGCTCATCGGTCGGTAGCGCACGCCGCGCAGGGCCAGCGGCACCAGCGCGACGATGATCAGCGCGTTGAAGACGACCGCCGAGAGGATCGCGGACTCGGGTGAGGACAGGTTCATGATGTTGAGCTTGTCCAGCCCCGGATACACGACGGCGAACATCGCCGGGATGATCGCGAAGTACTTCGCGACGTCGTTGGCGATCGAGAACGTCGTCAACGCACCGCGCGTGATGAGCAGTTGCTTGCCGATCTCGACGATCTCGATGAGCTTGGTCGGGTTGGAGTCCAGGTCCACCATGTTCCCGGCCTCCTTCGCGGCCGAGGTGCCGGTGTTCATGGCCACGCCGACGTCCGCCTGGGCCAGCGCGGGCGCGTCGTTCGTACCGTCGCCGGTCATCGCGACGAGCTTGCCGCCCGCCTGTTCGCGCCTGATGAGCGCCATCTTGTCCTCGGGTGTGGCCTCGGCGAGGAAGTCGTCCACGCCCGCCTCGTCCGCGATGGCCCGTGCCGTCAGCGGGTTGTCGCCCGTGATCATGACGGTCCTGATGCCCATCCGGCGCAGCTCCTCGAACCGCTCCCGCATGCCCTCCTTGACGACGTCCTTGAGGTGGATGACGCCCAGGATCCGCGCCCCGCGCCCGTCCTCGACGGCGACGAGCAGCGGTGTGCCGCCGTCCTCGGAGATGCGGTCGGTGAGGGTGTGCGCGTCCGGCGCGACGTGGCCGCCGTGCTGCTCGACCCACGCGACGACCGAACCGGTCGCGCCTTTACGGATCTTGCGTACGGCTCCGGTCCCGGCCCCCGGCTCCCCCGCCGTGGCGTCCGTGACGCCGACGACGTCCACCAGGTCAACGAGATCCACGCCCGACATCCGGGTCTGCGCCGTGAACGGCACCCAGTCGGTCTGGCCCAACTCCCCCTGCCTGCGCTCCCGCAGGCCGTACTTCTCCTTCGCCAGGACCACGATGGAACGGCCCTCGGGCGTCTCGTCGGCCAGCGACGAGAGCTGTGCGGCGTCGGCGAGTTCGGCGGCGGTGACCCCCTTCACCGGGAGGAAGGCCGCCGCCTGCCGGTTGCCGAGCGTGATCGTGCCGGTCTTGTCGAGCAGCAGCGTCGAGACGTCCCCCGCCGCCTCGACGGCCCGCCCCGACATCGCCAGGACGTTGCGCTGCACGAGCCGGTCCATGCCGGCGATGCCGATGGCCGACAGCAGAGCGCCGATCGTGGTGGGGATGAGACAGACGAGCAGCGCGGTCAGCACGATCATCGACTGCTCGGCGCCCGCGTAGATCGCGAACGGCTGGAGGGTGACGACGGCCAGCAGGAAGACGATCGTGAGTGACGCGAGAAGGATGTTCAGCGCGATCTCGTTGGGCGTCTTCTGCCGGGCCGCGCCTTCGACCAGCGCGATCATCCGGTCGATGAACGTCTCGCCGGGCTTGGTTGTGATCTTGATGACGATACGGTCGGAGAGCACCTTCGTCCCCCCGGTGACCGCGCTGCGGTCACCGCCCGACTCGCGGATGACGGGGGCCGATTCACCGGTGATCGCCGACTCGTCGACGGAGGCGACTCCCTCCACCACATCGCCGTCACCGGGGATGATGTCGCCGGCCTCGCAGACCACCCGGTCCCCGACGCGCAGGTCGGTGCCGGGGACGCGCTCCTCGTTGGGGCCGACGATCCGCCGTGCGACGGAGTCGGTCTTGGCCTTGCGGAGGGTGTCGGCCTGCGCCTTGCCGCGGCCTTCGGCGACCGCCTCGGCGAGGTTGGCGAAGATCGTGGTCAGCCACAGCCAGGCGGCGATCGCCCAGCCGAACCAGTCCCCGGGCTTCGTGATCGCCAGCACGGTGGTGAACACCGAGCCGATCTCGACCACGAACATCACGGGCGACTTGACCATCACCCGCGGGTCGAGCTTGCGCAGGGCGTCGGGAAGCGACTTGACCAGCTGCCGGGGGTCGAAGAGGCCGCCGCCGACGCGCCCGTCGCCGCCGGGCCGGTGCGAGGTCGGGACGTCGGAGTGCGGCGCCCGCGAGGGACCCGAGCCGGAGCCGGAGCCGGGATCGGGCGTGGGGGTGGAGGTGGCAGTACTCATGACGCGAGTCCTTCGGCGAGCGGTCCCAGCGCGAGCGCCGGGAAGTAGGTCAGACCGGCGACGATCATGATCGTGCCGACGAGCAGCCCGCTGAAGAGCGGCTTGTCGGTACGCAGGGTGCCAGCGGTCATCGGCACCGGTTTCTGCTCGGCGAGCGAGCCGGCCAGCGCCAGGACGAACACCATGGGCAGGAAGCGGCCGAGCAGCATCGCGATACCGATGGTGGTGTTGAACCACTGGGTGTCGGCGTTGAGCCCGGCGAACGCCGAACCGTTGTTGTTGGCGCCCGACGTATAGGCGTACAGAATCTCGGAGAATCCGTGCGCGCCGCTGTTCGTCATCGAATTCGCCGGGGTGTCCATCGCCATCGCCACGCCGGTGAAACAGAGCACCAGGGCGGGGGTGATGAGGATGTAGCACGCGGCGAATTTGATCTGGCGGATGCCGATCTTCTTTCCGAGATATTCCGGTGTGCGGCCGACCATCAGGCCCGCGAGGAACACCGCGATGACGGCCATGATGAGAATTCCGTACAGCCCGGAGCCCACCCCGCCGGGGGCGATCTCACCCAACTGCATTCCCAGCATGGCGATTCCGCCGCCGAAGCCGGTGTACGAGGAGAGGAATGAATTGACCGCGCCGGTTGAGGTGAGTGTCGTCGCCACCGAGAAGAGGGACGAGGCACCGACTCCGAACCGTGTCTCCTTGCCCTCCAAAGCGCCGCCTGCGATGTCGAAGGCCGGTGCGTTGTGGGCGAATTCGGTCCACATCATGAGCGCGGTGAAGACGACCCAGATCGTCACCATCGTGGCGAGGATCGCGTAACCCTGCCGGACGCTGCCGACCATCCGCCCGAAAGTGCGCGTCAGCGAGAGGGGAATGAGCAGGATCAGGAAGATCTCAAGGAGGTTCGAGAGTCCGTTGGGGTTCTCGAAGGGGTGCGCGGCGTTGGCGTTGAAGTAGCCGCCGCCGTTGGTGCCCAGCTCCTTGATGGCCTCCTGCGAGGCCACGGCGCCGCCGTTCCACTGCTGGCTGCCGCCCATGAACTGGCCGACGGAGTGAATGCCCGCGAAGTTCTGGATCGCCCCGCAGGCGACCAGCAGTACAGCTCCGACCAGCGCGATCGGCAGCAGGATACGGATGGTGCCGCGCACCATGTCGGCCCAGAAGTTGCCGAGTTCACCGGTACGGGAGCGGGCGAAGCCCCGTACGAGCGCGATGGCGACGGCCATGCCCACGGCGGCCGACAGGAAGTTCTGCACCGCGAGGCCGCCGGTCTGTACGACGTGGCCCATGGCCTGTTCGCCGTAGTAGGACTGCCAGTTGGTGTTGGTGACGAACGAGGCGGCGGTGTTGAAAGCCTGGTCCGGATCGATCGACGAGAAGCCGAGCGAACCGGGCAGCGCGCCTTGGACGCGTTGCAGCAGATAGAGGAAGAGGACACTCACCAACGAGAATCCGAGGACTCCGCGCAGATAGGCGGGCCAGCGCATCTCGGTGGCGGGATTGGCGCCGATGGCACGGTAGATCCATTTCTCGACCCGCAAATGCTTCGGGGAGGAGTAGACACCGGCCATGTAGTCGCCGAGCGGTCGGTATGCCAGGGCCAGCGCCACCATGAGCGCGAGCAGCTGGAGCACACCGGCGAGGACGGGGCTCATCAGGGCTCAGAACCTCTCCGGGTACAGCAGGGCGAGGACGAGATAGCCCAGCAGGGCGACGGCGACGACGAGACCGACGATGTTCTCCGCGGTCATAGCTTCGCCACCCCCTTGGCAACGAAAGTCACCAGCGCGAACAGCGCGATCGTGGTGACGACGAAGGCCACATCGGCCATCGTGAGCTCCTGAATGAGGTCGGAATTTCGTGGACCTCTAGAGGAAAGCCTCTTTTTTCGGGGGCACGAGTCACGTTGACGGGTCCCATACGGCCCGAGGGGCGCGTTTTACGGATCTCATACACGGATGGCCCATACATGCCTTGTGCCCGGCAGGGATTCCTGCCGGGCACAAGGGGCCGGCACAAGGGGCGGACGGCTTCCAGGCCGACTGTCCGGCGTCAGCCGGTACGTGCCGCGGACGCGCCCGTTACGGCCTCCGGGGTGTCCGGGGTGTCCGGGGTGTCCGGGCTGTTGGCGGGCCGCAGTACGCGCTCCGCCAGCGCGCCGAAGATCAGCCCGAAGGCCGTCCACAGCAGCGCCTGGACAGCCAGCGAGGCCAGCCTGAACTCCCAGAGCAGCGCGGCCGGGAAGGTCTCCTTCACCGCGTCGGTGTTGGCGGGCAGCAGCAGACAGGCCACGGCCATGACCACCACATAGCCGCCGCCGGCGGCGACGGTCGCGTTCCAGGTGCCCAGCGCCGGCGCGAGCCGCCGCCCGGCGATGACGGCGACGACAGCGACCAGCACGCTGAACGCGATCATCAGGAAGAACAGCGTCGTGCGCTTCCCGATGGTGTCGGGATTACCCACGGCGGGCGGGGTCGCCGGGTATTTGAGGAAGGGCACCAGATAGACGGTGGTGAAGGCGGCGCCCGCGACCAGCGCGGCCGTCGCCCGGGGCCGGAGCCGGCCGACCCGGCCCAGACAGAAGGCGCAGGCCAGCGAGGCGATGCCGCCCAGGGCCACGCCGTACACGAGGACGCCGGTGGCGAGACCGAGGGTCGACTGGACGGGCCGGGTGACCAGCTCCTCCTCCGCTTCGCCGGCGTGCTCGTGCGCCGGCGCGGACTGCGACTCCTCCAGGGCGATGGAGGAGTCGATGGACGGCTCCCCCACCACGTAGGCGAGCGCGAAGGCGAGCAGTCCGGCGACGACGCCCGCGATCATGCCGCGGACGAGAAGACTTCGGACGGTGGATGTACGCGTGATGGACGTACGCGTGGTGGACGTATGCATGACAACGAATCTCCGGGGGTGACCTCCGTCCGTGGATCAGTGGCAGGGGAAGCCGAGCAGATGACGGCCGTCGTGCACCCACTCGTGCACACCCGCCCCGGAGAACACCGACGTCGCGCCCTGCTCGGCACCGACGAAGTACAGCAACACCAGCATCAGCGTGCCCACGAAGACCGCCCAGGGCAGAACCGCCCGCAGGGGCAGGGGAGTCAGGGGGGATGTCACTGATCCGATGGGCGACGAAACGGCCGGGGGCACGATGGACTCAGCCACGGCACAACCTCCTTGGGAACTCGCGTCCCGTTCGGTGGAGCTCGCACGACGACCATCGGGTCTGACTCACCGGGCCGCCCCGACACGCGTACGCGGCGGTGGCTGCTCGGCATACAGTGGCGCGACCGTGCCGGAATCTCACCGGACTTCCGTCTCGCCGTCGTGATATCGACGCGAACGTACCGCGATCGGGCAGGTGGGCCAAGAGGGCGACTCGTCACGCGCGGGCGGCGCCCCGCCAACGCACGACCCTGGAGAGCCCCATGACCACACGCGTCACGCTGATATCACCGGCGCTCAGCACCGCGCTCCGCGAGGCGCGCTTCGCGGACGGCCCCCTGGACTCGACCGGGCTGCGCCAGGCCGAGGCCGTACGGGGCACCTTCGCCGTGGCCGAGCAACGCGCGGGCGCCGACCAGGTGTTCGCGTCCCCCTCGGTGCGCTGCCACCAGACCGCCGAAGCACTCGGCCTGGCCGCGGAGCCCCTGCCCGAGCTGCGCACCTGCGCGATGGGCCGCTGGCGCGGGAAGTCGCTCGACGAGGTCAGCGCCTCGGATCCGCAGGCGGTCGCCGCGTGGCTGGCGGACCCGACGGTGACACCGCACGGCGGCGAGTCGCTGAAGGCGCTGCACATCCGCCTGGGCCACTGGCTCGACGCGCTGGGCGCCGACGCGCGCCCCCACTCGGCGCGCATACTCGCGGTGGCGGAGCCCGATGTCGTACGCGCGCTGACGGTGCACGCGATCGGGGCGCCGACGCAGGTGTTCTGGCGTATCGACGTACAGCCGCTGACGGTCACGGAGTTGAGCGGGCGGAACGGCCGATGGAATCTGCGCACCGGCCGCCCCCTACTCGGCGCCTCCCGCTAGGGCGAATCAAGCCCCTTTCCGGGGGCGTCCTCAATCGCCGGACAGGCTGCTGTGTTCTGTCCTCAATCGCCGGACGAGCTGCTGTGTTCTGTCCTCAATCGCCGGACGGGCTACTGTGTTCTGTCCTCAATCGCCGGACGGGCTTACTTTGCCGGCCCCACCAGCTCCCCCAGCACGTCCTCCATCGTCACGAACCCGAGCACCGTGCCCGCCTCCCCCGTCACCGCCGCCAGGTGGCTGTCCGCCGCCCGCAGGGCGGTGAGCGTGTCGTCCAGCGGGGTGTCGATCCGGACCCGGGTGACCGCGTGCAGCGCGGCGCGCGGGAACGGCTTGGTCCGGTCGGCCACGCCGAGGGTGTCCTTGATGTGCAGGTAGCCCAGGACGGCGCCGGCCGGCCCGGTGACCGGGATCCGCGAGAAGCCGGCCGACGACGCGATCCGCTCCAGTTGTTCGGCGGTCACCCGGTGGTCGACGGTGACCATCCGGCGCAGTGGTACGAGGAGTTCGCCGACCGGGCGGGTGCCCAGCTCCAGCGCGTCCCGCAGCCGTTCGCCGTCGGCCGGTGAGAGCAGTCCCGCCTGGCTGGAGACGGCGACCATACGGGCGAGTTCGTCGTCGTTGAACACGGCGGCGACCTCGTTCTTGGGCTCCACCTTGATCAGCCGGAGCAGGACGTTGGCGAACGCGTTGATGCCGAAGATCAGCGGGCGCAGCGCGCGGGTCAGGGCGACCAGCGGCGGGCCGAGCACGAGCGCCGTCTTGGTGGGCGCGGCGAGCGCGATGTTCTTCGGGACCATCTCGCCGAACAGCATGTGCAGATACGTCGCCACGGTGAGCGCGATCACGAACGCGATCGGGTGCACCAGGGCCTCGGGGACCCGCGCCGCCTCGAAGCCGGGCTCCAGCAGGTGCGCGATGGCCGGTTCGGCCACGGCACCGAGGACCAGCGAGGAGACGGTGATGCCGAGTTGGGCGGTGGCCATCATGGCCGACAGGTGCTCCAGCCCGTAGAGCACGGTGTGCGCCCGCTTGTCGCCCTTGCGGGCGTGCGGCTCGATCTGGCTGCGGCGGACGGCGATGAGGGCGAATTCGGCGCCGACGAAGAAGGCGTTGGTCAGCAGCGTCAGGGCGCCGATGGCGAGTTGCAGAGCGGTCATCGGGCTTCTCCGGCGTACTGGCGCGAGGGGTCTTCGGTGTCGGGTGAGCCGTCGCGGTCGGCGGACGCCCCGGAGTGGGGCACCCGCCCGGACGCCGCGTACGGCCGCGCGTGCGGCTCCGCGCCGTCGGACGACTCGGCCGCCACGACCCGCGCCGGCTCGGTGATGCGCACGCGGTCCGCGCGGTGGTGCTCGATGTCCAGGACGTCCAGCCGCCACCCGTCCAGCTCGACGGTGTCGTCCTGGACGGGGATGCGCGCGAGGCGGGCCGCGAGGAGGCCGGCGACGGTCTCGTACGGCCCCTCCGGGGCGACGAGACCGATCCGCGCGAGCTCGTCGATCCGTACGCTGCCGTCCGCCTCCCAGGTCGCGAGCCCGTCCTCGGTCGGCGGCGCGGGCAGCAGGTCGGGGGTCTCGACGGGGTCGTGTTCGTCGCGTACCTCGCCGACGACCTCCTCGACGATGTCCTCCATGGTGGCCACGCCGGCCGTGCCGCCGTACTCGTCGATGACCACGGCCATCGTGCGCGCGGCGCGCAGCCGGTCCAGCAGCCGGTCGGCGGTCAGGGTGTCGGGCACCAGCAGCGGCTCGCTGGCGAGCTCGGTGACGGACACGCGGGCGCGCCGCTCCGGTTCGAGGGCGAGGACGTCACGGATGTGGACCGTGCCGATCACCTCGTCCAGGCTGTCGCGGTAGACGGGGAAGCGGGAGAGGCCGGTGGCGTATGTCAGGTTGGCCGCGTCGGCGGCGGTGGCACCGGCTTCCAGCGCCTGGACGTCGACGCGGGGCGTCATCACGTTCTCCGCGGTCAGCTCGCCGAGTCGCAGCGTCCGGACGAACAGCTCGGCCGAGTCCTGCTCCAGCGCGCCCTCGGCGGCGGAGTGCCGGGCGAGGGAGATCAGCTCGTCCGGCGTACGGGCGGAGGCCAGCTCGTCGGTCGGCTCCAGGCCCATGCGGCGAACGAAACGATTCGCCGTGCTGTTGAGGTGCCGGATGAGCGGGCCGAACGCGGCGGTGAAGCCACGCTGCGGGCCCGCGACGACCTTGGCCACGGCCAGCGGCCGCGAGATCGCCCAGTTCTTGGGGACCAGCTCGCCGATGACCATCAGCACGATCGTGGAGATCACGACACCGAGGACGGTGGCCACCACGGAGGCGGCCGAGCCGAGGCCGACGGCCTCCAGCGGGCCGCGCAGCAGCACGGCCATGGACGGCTCGGCGAGCATGCCGATGACCAGGGAGGTGACGGTGATGCCCAGCTGGGCGCCGGACAGCTGGAACGTGAGCCGTCGGACGGCCTTCAGGGCGCCTTCGGCACCCCGCTCACCGGCCGCCGCGGCGCGCTCCAGGCTGTCGCGCTCGACGGTGGTCAGGGAGAACTCGGCGGCGACGAAGACGGCGCAGGCGAGGGTCAGTCCGAGGGCGATCAGGAGGAGGAAGATCTCGGTCACCGTGCCACCCCCGCTCCGCCGGTCAGGTAAAGCGGAGGGGAAATGGCACGGCTGGTACTAGGAGGCTCCATCGTGGAACTGCTGCTTCCTTCTTGGGCGGTCGGGGCGTCCCGCCGTGATCGGCCGGGGGGACGGAACATCATGGTAAAGGAATGGCAAACAGAATGGCAGTGCCGCTTTCGAGCCCGTCCGGCGCTTGAGGACGAACAGCGCTTGAGGACGAGCAGCGCTTGAGGACGAGCAACGCTTGAGGACGAGCAACGTCTCAGGGCGAGCAACGCCCGAGGACAAACAGCGTCTGAGGACGGACAGCGCTACGACTGGCGCTCGCGCCACTCCGCCGCGATCTGCTCGACGTCGTACGGCTTCTTGTTCAGCGGCGGCCCGGCCGGCGGCCTGGCGATCGCGCCACGGATCTTCTCGTTGATGTCGGCGATGATCCGCCGCGCCTGCGCCTCCGACGCTGCCTCATGGGCGGCGGCGACCGCGTCCTCGACCTCCTTACGGAGTCTGAGCGTCGGCGGCAGGCAGGACATTCCCTCCCGCTCCATCTTTCCCTTGATCCACCACAGCTCGTCGTACGGGGCGTCCACCGACGCCAGCGGCTTTCCGGCCCCCGGCAGATTGTCGAAGGCGCCGCGTTCCGCCGCTTCGCGGACCTGTCGGTCGACCCACGACTCGAAGTCGATGCCGGGTGGCTTGCGTTCGGTCATCGCGCTTCCTCCATCGTGCGTCCTCCTGTTCGACAGTGGCTCAAGGCATCAAGGCACTCTCCATAGTGCCTGGGCGCCGCGGCTGCCGGGAACGGTCACAGTTCGTTCGCCGGCCAGTCCATCAGCCGCGCGCCGATCACCGCGGTCTGGAGCGTGTAGCGGTGGAACGGCTGCGCCGGGTCCGACCCGGTGAGCTTGTGTATGCGCTCCAGCCGGTACGTCAGCGCGCGCACGCTCAGATTCAGCCGCCGCGCCGCCTCCGCCGCCACACACCCCGCGTCGAAGTACGCCGACAGCGTGTCCAGCAGCGGTCCCGCGCCGCCGCGCGCCTCCGTAAGAGGGCCGAGCGTGTCGCGTACGAGATCGCCCATCGCCTCCCGGTCCCGGCTGAGCACCGGGTAGACCAGCAGGTCGGCCGCGCGCAGCACGGGCTCGTCCAGCCCCATGCGGCCGGCGAGGTCGTGCGCGTTGAGGGCTTCCTCGTACGACTGCACGACACCGCCCGCCCCCGGATGCGCGCGCCCGATGGCGACCCGCCCGCCGTCCGTCGCCGCGTGCGCCTGCTTCGCGAAGTAGGTGAGGACGTCGCCCTGGTCGGCGGGCGCGACGCAGATGAGCCGCCCGTCCTTGGTGGTCAGCAGGATGCTGCGGTCGCCGAAGCGGGAGACGAGGGCGAGTTCGACGCCCCGGGTGACGGGGTCGGTCTCCGCGTACGCGCTCTCCCCGACCGCCACGGCCACCGCGTGGGCGTGGGAGAGCTGGAGCCCGAACCGCCCGGCCCGCTCGGCGAGCCTGCCCAGGTCGCTGCGCCCGTGCAGCAGGTCGTCGATGAACTCGCGCCGGGACGCCTCCTCCCGGCGTACGGCGAGCCGCTGGGCCCGCTCGTACCCCTCGGCGAACGCGTCGACCGCCTGCTCGACGGCGGCCAGGACGCTGTCGGCGGACGCCGTGTCGGCCGAGGAGACGGGCCAGGCGGCGCGGGTGGCGGTCAGATGCCTGCTGACGAGGGCTCGCAGACCGTGTCCGGCCTCGGCGGCCTGTTCGCCCAGCGCACGGCGTGAGTCGAGTTCGTCGCGGGTGAGGCGGCGCCCGGTCGCCGCGACGTCCGACAGGATCCCGTCGTAGCCGGTCAGGTACTCGTGGAACCCCGCCTGGTCCGTGGTCCGGCCTGCTATGTGGTCCGCCATCCGAGCCCCCGGCTTCCTGATCCGTCCTGACGCGTTCTTAACGCGCGCACCGTCCACCCTGTCAGACGCCGATTCCGCGACGGCACCCGGCATGAAGGAAGCGTAAAGATTGCCGGAATCCGGCAATGCGGGTCAGGACCGTCGGCTGACAGGATCGGACCACGGAAAACGGGGGACGGATTCCGGTGCCGGAGTGCGCGCACTCGCACTCCGGCATCCGGAGCCGGTCCGGTCGGGCACGACGGCGGAGCGTCGGACGAGGGGGGGAACGGCAATGCGTGAATTCATCGACGCGGCACTCGGATTCCCCACTTTCCTGTTCACCGCCGCACTGATCGTGATCGTCGGATTCTGGCTGCTGGTGCTGGCCGGGGCCGCCGAGACCGACAGCTTCGACTCGGACGTCGACCTCGACGCCGCCGGGATCGGCGGAGTGCCGGTCGCCGTGGCCTTCTCGCTGCTGACGGCGCTCGCGTGGTTCGGCAGCCTCGCCGCGTCCGTGACTCTGCACCGCTTCGGCGCCTTCGGCGCGTTCGGTGGGTCCGGTCTCGTACGGGCCGCGCTGACCCTCGGCGTCATGGCCGGTGCGACGCTGCTCGCCTGGTGGGCGACCCGGCTGCTCGTACGGCCGCTGCACACGCTCTTCCCCGATGAACCCGGGCCGTCCCGGCTCGACTTCGTGGGACTGACCTGCACCATCCGCACGGGGCGGGTGGATGCCTGGTTCGGCCAGGCCGAGGTCACCGCGCGGGACGGCTCCACCGCCGTCGTACAGGTCAGGCAGCACCGCGCGGACACCGCGAAGGCCGACGCGCCGGTCCTGAGCAACGGCAGCACGGGGCTGCTGTACGCCTACGACGACGCCGGCGAGTTCTTCTGGGTCGCACCGTACGACGCGGCGCTCGACCCGCGCGTCCCGGCCGCCTGACCGCCGCTCCCGCCACCACCGCAGCTCCCGCCTGCCCCGGTCCCTCGTCGGCCGCAGGCAGCCCTCATACCTCCCTCATGCCTCCACGCAAGGACTTCTCATGGATGCCATCACCTTGGGCGCCGGCGTGCTCATCGCCGTCGTCCTGCTCATCGCAGTGACCCTGCTCCTGGTCGTCAGCCGGCTCTTCCGCAAGGTCGAGCAGGGCAAGGCCCTGATCGTCTCGAAGATGCGGAAGGTCGACGTCACCTTCACCGGGCAGGTCGTGCTGCCCGTGCTCCACAAGGCCGAGACGATGGACATCTCCGTCAAGGCCATCGACATCACCCGCACCGGCCGGGACGGACTGATCTGCCGGGACAACATCCGCGCCGACATCCGGATCTCGTTCTTCGTCCGGGTCAACAAGACCACCGAGGACGTCATCAAGGTCGCCCAGGCCATCGGCACCGCGCGGGCCAGCGACAAGGAGACACTGCAGGAACTGTTCAACGCCAAGTTCTCCGAGGCGCTGAAGACGGTCGGCAAGCAGCTCGACTTCACCGATCTCTACACCAAGCGCGACGAGTTCAGGGACCGGATCATCCAGGTCATCGGCACCGACCTCAACGGCTACAGCCTGGAGGACGCGGCGATCGACTACCTGGAGCAGACGCCGCTCGCGCAGCTCGACACCAACAACATCCTGGACGCCCAGGGCATCCGGAAGATCACCGAGCTGACGGCGATCGAGCATGTGCGCACCAACGAGTTCCGGCGCACCGAGGAGAAGGAGACCACCCGCCAGAACGTCGACGCCCGCGAGGCCATCCTGGAGCTGGAGCGCCGCCAGGCCGACGCCGAGATCAAGCAGCAGCGCGAGATCGACACCGTACGGGCCCGCGAGGAGGCCGAGACGGCTCGGGTGCGCGAGGAGGAGCGGCTGCGGGCGCAGAGTGCCTTCCTCAGTACGGAGGAGCAGCTCGGCATCCAGCGCGAGAACCAGGCGCGCGAGGTCGCCGTCGCCGAGAAGAACCGCGAGCGGGTCATCGCCATCGAAACCGAGCGCATCGAGAAGGACCGCCTCCTTGAGGTCATCGCCCGCGAACGGGAGACCGAACTGACCCGTATCTCGGCCGAGAAGGAGGTCGAGACGGAGCGCAGGGAGATCGCCGAGGTGATCCGCGAGCGGATCGCGGTGGACCGTACGGTCGCCGAGCAGGAGGAGTCCATCAAGCGGCTGCGCGCCGTGGAGTCCGCCGAGCGCGACCGCCAGTCGATCGTCATCGCGGCGGAGGCCGAGGCGCAGGAGCAGCTGGTCAAGGACATCAAGGCCGCCGAGGCCGCCGAGCAGGCTGCGGTCCACCGGGCCGCCGAGCAGATCACGCTCGCCGAGGCGCGGGTGAAGTCGGCGGACCTCGACGCGACGGCCAAGACGCGGCTGGCGGAGGGCATCCAGGCCGAGACGGCGGCCGTCGGCCTGGCGGCGGTGCAGGTACGCGAGAAGGAGGCCGACGCGGTCGAGAAGGCCGGGCGCGCGGAGGCCGGGGCGACGGAGGCGCGGCTGCGCGCCGAGGCGGTCGGGCTGACCGAGAAGGCGGCGGCGATGGCCGCGCTGGACGAGGCGGGGCGGGGCCACGAGGAGTACCGGCTGCGCCTGGAGGCCGACAAGGAGGTGCGGCTCGCGGGCTTGGAGACGCAGCGGCAGGTCGCCGAGGCGCAGGCCGCCGTCCTGGCGACGGGGCTGGAGAGCGCGGACATCAACATCGTCGGCGGGGACACCGTCTTCTTCGACCGGCTCGTGTCGTCGATCTCGCTCGGCAAGGGCCTGGACGGCTTCATGGAGCACTCGGACACCGCGCGGACGCTGGCGGGGCCGTGGCTGGACGGGTCGGCGAGCTTCACGGACGACCTGGCGAAGATGCTCGGGTCCGTGTCGACGGCCGGCGTGCGCGATCTGACGGTGTCGGCGCTGCTGACGAAGCTGATGGCGTCGGGCGCCGGTGCGGGTGCGGGGTCGCGGAGCGGACAGTTGGGTGAACTGCTCGACAAGGCGAAGCAGTTGGGGCTCGCGGACCTGCCGATCGCGGAGCTGAGCGGCAGGGGCTCGGCCGGTACGGACCCCGGCGCGAAGTTGAACGGCGCGCTCAACAAGGCCTGACGGCCGCAGACCGCACGACACCAAGACCGGCCGGAGCCGCCGCCACGGGGGTGTGGCAGCTCCGGCTCTTCTTCGCCGACCCCGCAGGGAGTGACCAGAGATGACGACGACGGCCAACGGGGCGGTCACGGGTACGGGTACGGGCACCGTTACGGGTCCCGAGGCGGGCGCGCCCGCCGGCAACGAGACCGACACCAGCGACAACACCCGCATCGACGCCGGCGCCTACGAGGTGCTGCGGGACCGGCTCGCCGCGCGGGGCGGCGAACTCGCCCTCCGCACGGAAGCGCTCAACTCCCGCCGCACCGAGGTCTTCGGCTCCAGCGAGCTGCGCCTCACCGGCACCGGACACCTCCGGACGCCGCACGCACGCGTGCCGCGCGACATCGTCGCGGTCGGTGACGCGCTCCTCTTCGGCTACGCCGTCGACACCACCACGGCCTCCGTCGCCGACGTCGCCGACGTCTTCGCCCTGCACGACCGCGCGCTCGGCCCGCTCCCCGACGACGCGGTCCCCGGCCTGCTGGACGACCCCGCCTTCGTACGCGAGCTGGACGCGCTGTTCCGCTACTACCGCGGCGCCCGGCTGCTCCAACTGCGCCACCTGGGCGGCAAGTTGCTGGCCGTGTTCCGTACGGGCGAGAAGGCCGGCGACATCCGCGTACTGCGCTGGGCGCTGCGCACCGACGGCACGGCCCGGTTCCTGGACGCACGCGGTGACCGGGACCATGTCTTCCCGCCGTCGCACGACATGGAGTGGACGGCCGCCACCCGTGACGACCACGTCCTCGGCCGCCACCCGCACATCCGCGTCGGCGGCGAGGCGTACGTCTCCACGGTCGGCGGCGCCCTCACCCTCAAGGCCGAGGACGACACCGAGACGGCCGAGGGCATCTACTCCGAGCCCGTCACCGAACCCCTCCAGTCCCTCGCGGACGCCGATGTCGCCCACGCACGCGTGGGCGCGCTGCTCCTGCTGCGCGTGCGTCCTTACAAGGAGGACGCGTGGCGCCATCTCGTCCTCAACACGCTCACCGGGACGGTCACCCGCCTCGACGGCATCGGCCGGTCCTGCCGCCGGCTCCCCGAGGACCAGGGCGTCGTCTTCCCGGGCGGCTACTACCTGGCGGCCACCGACACCGCGAAGACGTTCGAGGTGGGCACGGGAAGCGGACCCGCGGCGGACCTGGAGTTCGAGCGCGCGCTGCGCTCCCCCAACGGGGAGGACGTGCTGTACGTCTTCCAGGACCGCGCCGAGGGCCGCACCCTGCTCCTGCCGTACAACGTCATCCGTAAGGAGGCCGCCGCGCCGCTGACCGGCAGCGGGTACGCCGTCTTCGACGACGGCACCCTCATGACCCTGCGCGCCGCCCCGGAGCCCGCGCGGGTGCATCCGCTCCAGCTCTGGCACTCGCCGTACGTCTCCGACACGTACGCCGCGACCCGCCCGGCCGGCACCGGCCCGCTGGCCCGCGTCGGCAACGCCGACCTCGTGCGCGGTATCGCGGACTGCCTGGCGGTCGCCCGCGCGGTCGCCGGGACGACGGCACCCGGCGCGACCCCGACGACGGCCGCGTACGCCGCGCTCGCCACCGCCTGCGCCCGCGCCACCGACCGCCACCACTGGCTGACCGACCCGGAACTGGGCGCTCCGCACGGCCTCTTGGCCGAGATCAGGGCCACCGCCGAGCAGGTGCTCGGCGAGTTCGAGACCGTACGGACCCTGACCCGGCAGGCCGCGGACGCGCTCACCGAGTCCGCCGCCAAGGTCACCGCGCTCGTCCGCCGCGTCCGTGGCGAGGCACCGCGCAGCGCGGCCGACTGGGTGGACCGGCTCACCGAACTGCGGCGCGCACAGGGCCACTTGGTGACGCTGAAGGACATGCGGTACGCCGACACCGACCGCATCGACACCCTCGTCACGGCGACCGGGGGCGACATCGAAGCCGCCGCGCGCCGCGCCGTCGCCTTCCTCGCACGCGAGGACGCCTTCGCCGGCCACCACACCGAGGTCGAGCGCCTGACGGCCGACGCCGAGGCCATCAGCACGGTCGCCGAGGCCGTGCCGGTCGCCGACCGCCTCCGGGAGCACGCCGCCGGGCTGCGGACCGTCACCGAGGTCGTCACGGGACTCGACATCGGCGACACCGTCGTCCGTACGTCGGTCCTGGAGCGCGTCGCGGACGTCCTCGGTGGCGTCAACCGCGCCCGCGCCACCCTCGAAGCGCGCCGCTCCGAACTCCTCGACCACGAGGGCCGCGCCGAGTTCGCCGCCGAGTTCGCCCTGTTGGGGCAGTCGGTGACCGGTGCGCTCGCCGCCGCCGACACCCCCGAGACCTGCGACGAACAGCTCGCCGGGCTGCTGCTCCAGCTCGAAGACCTGGAGTCGCGCTTCGTCGAGTACGAGGGCTTCCTCACCGAACTCGACGCGAAGCGCACCGAGGTGTACGAGGCGTTCGCGGCCCGCAGGCAGACCCTCCAGGACACCCGCGCCAGGCGCGCCGAACGGCTGGCCGACTCGGCCGTCCGCGTGCTCGGCTCCATCACCCGCCGGCTCTCCTCCCTCGCCGACACCGACGCCGTCAACACCTACTTCGCCTCCGACCCGATGGTCGCCAAGGTCCGCCGCACGGCCGACGAGCTGCGGGAACTGGGCGACCGGGTGCGGGCGCAGGAGCTGGACGGGCGGCTCACCTCGGCCCGCCAGGAGGCGGCGCGGGCGCTGCGCGACCGCACCGACCTGTACGCGGACGGCGGCGCCACGATCCGGCTCGGCCGCCACACCTTCGCGGTGAACACCCGCACCCCGGAGCTGACCCTCGTCCCGCAGGGCGACCGCACGGCGCTCACGCTCACCGGCACCGACTACCGCGCTCCCGTCACGGACCCGGCGTTCGAGGCGACCCGCCCGTACTGGAACCAACTGCTGCCCTCCGAGTCCCCCGACGTCTACCGCGCCGAGCACCTGGCCGCCCGTCTGCTGGCCGAACACGGCGCGGCCGGGCTCCGGGCCACGGACGACCTTCCCGCGCTCGTACGCGCGGCGGCGGAGGCCGCGTACGACGAAGGCCACCAGCGCGGTGTCCACGACCACGACGCGACAGCGGTCCTCACCGCGCTGCTGCGCCTGCACGCCGACGCGGGCCTGCTGCGCCACCCGCCCGCGGCCCGCGCGGCGGCCCAACTGTTCTGGGCGCACGGCGTGCCGGCCCCGGCACGGGAGGACTGGACCCGCCGGGCGGTGTCGCTGGCGCGCGTGCGCGAGACGTTCGGACCGGCCGTCGCGATCGACGCCTTCCGTACGGAGGTGGCGTCGGCGGTACGGGAGTTCGGCGAAGGCACGACCAACGGCGCCTCGGACGGCGCAGACCCCCTCCACGTCGCCGACTACCTCTTCGAGGAGCTGACGAGCGGCCCGCCCGGCTTCGCCACCGGCGCGGCGGCCCGCGCGCTGCTCGACGGATTCCACCGCTCGCCGGGCGGCGCCGCCCTCAACGAGGACCTGAAGCAGGCCCTGGACGACAGCCTGGCCGCCCGGCGGCAATTGGTCGAGGCGTGGCTCACGTCGTACGGCGCCGCACGCGGCGGGACCGACACGGGCGACCTGACCGAGGCGGGCGACCTGGCCGAGGCGGTGGCCGTCGAACTCTGCCCGGAACTCGACCGGTACGCCTCCACGGCCGACCTCACCACCGAGGTCGACGGCCTGCTCGGCAGCCACCCGCGTATCACCGGGCGCCGGATGACCATACGGCTGGACGAACTCCTCCTGAGGACGCGGCACTTCCGCGAGCGCACGGTGCCCGGTTTCCGCGCCTACCAGCGGCAGCGCACCGCCCTGGTGGCCGCCGGGCGGGCCAGGCTGCGGCTGGACGAGTTCCGGCCCCGGGTCATGTCCTCCTTCGTACGCAACCGCCTCATCGACGAGGTCTACCTGCCGCTCGTCGGCGACAACCTCGCCAAACAGCTCGGCACCTCCGGCGACAGCGGGCGCACCGACACCAACGGGCTGCTGCTGCTCGTCTCACCGCCCGGCTACGGCAAGACGACGCTCATGGAGTACGTCGCCGACCGGCTCGGCCTGCTCCTGGTGAAGGTCGACGGGCCGGCGCTCGGCCAGGCCGTCACCTCGCTCGACCCGGCGGAGGCGCCGAACGCCACCGCGCGCCAGGAGGTCGAGAAGATCAACTTCGCGCTGGCGGCGGGCAGCAACACACTGCTGTACCTGGACGACATCCAGCACACATCACCGGAGCTGCTCCAGAAGTTCATCGCGCTGTGCGACGCGCAGCGCCGTATCGAGGGCGTGTGGGAGGGCGAGGCGCGCACGTACGACCTGCGCGGCAAGCGGTTCGCGGTCTGCATGGCCGGCAACCCGTACACCGGGACGGGCGGGCGTTTCCGGGTCCCCGACATGCTCGCGAACCGCGCGGACGTGTGGAACCTCGGCGACGTACTGACCGGCAAGGAGGACGTGTTCGCGCTGAGCTTCGTGGAGAACGCGCTCACCTCCAACCCGGTGCTCGCGCCCCTCGCGGGCCGCGACCGGCGCGATCTCGACGTCCTGGTGCGCCTCGCGGCGGGCGCCCCCGGCGCCACGCCGGACGCCCTGGTCCACCCGTACGCCGCCGCCGAACTGGAGCGCGTCGTCGCGGTCCTGCGGCATCTGCTGACCGCCCGGGACACGGTCATCGCCGTGAACGAGGCGTACATCGCGTCGGCGGCGCGGACGGACGAGTCGCGTACCGCACCGCCCTTCCAGCTCCAGGGCTCGTACCGGAACATGAACAAGATCGCGGCGCGGATCGACCCGGTGATGAACGACGCCGAGCTGGCGGCCGTCATCGACGACCACTACGCGGGCGAGGCCCAGACCCTCACCACGGGCGCGGAGTCGAATCTGCTGCGGCTGGCCGAGCTGCGGTCGTCCCTGACACCGGAACAGGCCGACCGCTGGGCGCAGATCAAGACGGCCTACGTAAGGAGGCAGTCACTCGGCGGCCCGGAGGACGACCCCATGACACGGGCGGTCGCGGCGCTGGGCCTGCTGGCGGACCGCGTGGCGGCGGTGGAATCAGCAATCACACGAGCGCGCCCGTCAAGCCCGTCCACCGATTGAGAACGCCCCGACCCCACCAAGCCCGTCCGGCGATTGAGGACACCACCCACGGCCCGCACCACGAAGACAACGCCCGCCCCACCAAGCCCGTCCGGCGATTGAGGACACCCATCCACCCGGCGGGACCGGGCCAACGCCCCCCCCCGGCGAACCGCCCTACGGCCTGCCCCACCCCGGGTCCCGCCCGGTCACCGCCAGCAACGACGCGAACGGCGTCGCGCCCTCGCCCACCGGGAACGGCTCCCCGAAGACCCCCATCGACCGAGCCGTAGGCGCCAACGCCGCGAACTCGACGCCGAGCATCCTTACGACGGCGGCGTCCGGCTCGTACGGCTGCCCGGTCGCGCGGGCCAGATCCCAGGCGTGCACGATCAGATCGCCGAGGACCATCACACCGACGGTCCGCGCGGGCATGTTCATGGCTCCGGTGAGCCCGTCCTCCGCGCCCGGAGCGGCCCATGCCTCGATCAGCCGGTCGATCTCGGCGGTGAAGCGCTCGTTCCGGTCGTCCGCCAGCCGCTCGGGCGGGGAGCCGAAGTCGGACTCGCCCTTGGCGGCGAGCGCCTGGAAGCTGGTGACCACCTGGAACAGGTGGTCGAGCAGGCCGTGCACGTCGTACTCGGCGCACGGGGTGGGCAGGGTGAGCTGGTCGTCGCGCACACCGCGCAGCACCGGCAGAGCGCCTGCGGCGGCCCTCTCCAGGAGGGTGCTGATCTTGTCGTCCATGGCCCCGACGCTACGGAGGGCGCACCCCGCGCGTCTTGAACAAACGCGACATAGGATCCCGCCATGGCAGCTCCGCGGCGCGACACCAAAGGCATCGTCGACGCCTCCACGCTCTTCGAGCGGGTCGACTTCCGCCGCCGTCTGCCGGCGCCCGAGCTGCGCCGTTACGTGGAGCTGTACTGGCTGATCGACTGGGATCTGCCGGAGCCGTACGCATCCCACGTCGTCCCGCACCCCGCCGTGAACGTGGTCTTCCAGCGGTTCGGCGCGGCCCCGCCCTGGGGCGAGGTCGCGGGGATCGGCCTGGAGCTGTTCACGCAGAAGCTGGAGGCACGCGGGCGGGTGTGCGGGGTGAAGTTCCGCCCCGGCGGCTTCCGGCCGTTCGCGCCCGCGTGGCCGGTGTCCGCGTGGTCGGGGCGGCGGGTGCCGGTCGCCGAGGTGCTGCCCACGTCGGACGCGGACGTCGGCGCGATCCTGGACCCGCCCGGCGAGGACGCGCGGGTCGCCGCGCTCGACACGTACCTGCTGGGTCTGGGCGCGCGGCCGGACCCGGGGGCCGACGAGGCGATGAGGGTGGTCGGCCTGGTCGGCGAGGACCGTACGATCCGGCGCGCGGCGCAACTGGCGACGGCGGCCGGTCTTTCGGTGCGTTCGTTGCAGCGGCTGTTCGCCGCATACGTGGGAGTCGGCCCGAAGTGGGTCATCCTCCGGCACCGCATCCACGAGGCGCTGGAGCGCGCCGAGGCGGACGGCGAACCCGACTGGGCGGCGCTGGCCGCCGAGTTGGGCTACAGCGACCAGGCGCATCTGGTGCGGGACTTCACGGCGACGGTGGGCGTGCCGCCGACCGCGTACGCGCGAGCGGTTCAGTAGCTCCCGGTCACGGCGACGACGCCCAGGCCGTGAGCGGCTGCGTACCGGAGCACCCGCAGCGGCCCGGCCAGCAGTCCGGCGGCGTCGAACTCCCCCTGGGGGGAGTCGGTCATGGCGTACGCCCAGGCGTCGACGCGGGCCAGTACCTCCGTCCGGCGCGGCCCCGTCGCGCCCAGCACGGCCTCGGCGCCCGGTAGCACGGCCCGCACCTCGTCGGCGGTGAGGAGGAAGTCCCCGAACCAGCCCGGCAGTTGGGCGGACGCCTCGGCCCCGAGACCGTGGTGCAGCGCGGTCGCGGGCTCCCCTTCGCGTACGGCCACGGCGAACAGCCCGTCCGGGTCGGTGCCCTCGGCCTCGGCCCGGTACAGGAGGTCGGTCGCCGCGTCCTTCATGGCCACCACGGCGGGCGCGGAGGGGCCGCCGCCACGCGCGAACGCGGCGAAGCGGTGCGCGGCGGGCGTCGGTTCGGGGGTGAAGTACGGCTCGCGGTCGCCGCCACCCAGCCACCAGCGCAGATCGTCGGCGCAGCCGGCCGGGACGGTCCAGGTCTCGTCGAGATGCGCGAACCGCCGGGGCAGGGCGACGACGTCGGCGTCGGGTACGGCGCCGACCGACCAGACGCCGGTGTAACTCACGTGCTCCCACCTCCCGCTCCGTCGCCGGTCTCCATCACCGGTCTCCATCACCGGTCCCCGTTGCCGGTCCCCGTTGTCAGTGGCCCGGCCTACAGTCGGTCCCATGGAGATGAAAGCACCCCAGGTGCGCCTGGAGCCATGGTCGGAGGGGGATCTCGACCTGCTGCGCGCCGCCAACGCGCCGGAGCTGATGGAACATCTCGGCGGCCCCGAGACCGAGGACCAGCTGCTCGTCAGGCACCACCGGTACGTCACCCTGAGCGCCGACCGGACGGGCAAGGGCCGGATGTTCCGCATCGTCCTGCTGCCGGACGGCGAGCCGGTGGGGAACACCGGTTTCTGGGAGACCACCTGGCAGGGGCAGGACGTGTACGAGACGGGCTGGGGCGTGCTCGGTGAGTTCCAGGGGCGCGGGCTCGCGGTGGCGGCGACGAGGGCGGTGGTGGAGCGGGCGCGGGCGGAGGGCGGGCACCGCTGTCTGATGGCGTACCCGTCGGTGGGCAACGGCGCGTCGAACGCGGTGTGCCGCAAGGTGGGCTTCGAACTGCTCGGGGAGGGCGATTTCGAGTATCCGGTCGGCCACCTGATGCGGTGCAACGAGTGGCGGCTGGACCTTGAGGCGCGGTAGAGCGGACCGGAGCCGGTCGCACTCGCTTGGAAACCTGGCCCGCCTCCCGGCCCGATGTCATGCTGACGACGTGAACGGACCGGAGATCCACCTCACCTTCGCCCCTGAGCTGCACGTCTTCGTCCCGGCCGGGCGGCGCGGCGGGCCCACGGCCGTGACCACGGACGGCTCGTCCACACTCGGCCATGTCGTGGAATCCCTCGGCGTCCCGCTCACCGAGGCCGGCCAACTCCTCGTCGACGGAAGCCCGGTGGCCACGTCGCACATCCCGTCGGCGGGCGAGTCGGTGGAGGTACGGGCGGTGGCCCGGCCGCAGCGCGTACCGGGGGCGCCGCTGCGCTTCCTGCTCGACGTCCACCTCGGCACGCTCGCCCGCCGGATGCGGCTGCTGGGCATCGACGCGGCGTACGAGAGCGAGGACATCGGCGATCCGGCGCTGGCCACGCTCTCCGCGAAGGAGCGGCGGGTCATGCTCTCCCGCGACCGGGGCCTGCTGCGGCGCCGGGAGATCTGGGCGGGGGCGTATATCTACAGCGACCGCACGGACGACCAACTCCGGGACGTACTGGAGCGGTTCGCGCCCGCGCTCGCCCCCTGGACCCGCTGCACGGCGTGCAACGGCCGGCTCGGGGCCGCCGACAAGGACTCGGTGCAGGGCCGGCTGGAGCAGGGCACGCAGCGTACGTACGACGTGTTCGCGCAGTGCACGGCCTGCGGCAGGGTCTACTGGCGCGGCGCGCACCACGCGCGCCTGGCGGCGATCGTCGAGGAGGCCGTACGCGAATTCGGCGGACTGCCCGGCCCCACGCGCGGCGCCGCTCGGTAGCCCGGCGCTCAAGCCCGGCGCTCAGTACATGTACAGATCGCCGGTGGCGGGGACGAGCACGCGGTGCTTGTCGTTGTCCGGGTTGAGGTCGTCGGCGCCGCCGTTCCACACGGTGGCGATGTCCACGGACACCTCGGCGGGATCGCCGAGCGTCCGCAGGTCGAGCAGGAACTCGCTGTCGCGCCCGTCCGCCCGCAGCGGCCCCGCCTGGCAGTACACGACCTGGTTCCCGCCCCACACGCAGGCGGCCGGCAGTTTCTGCCCGACGGCCAGCGGTTCGGAGAAGGCGAGCCTGGCCGTGGCGCCGGACAGGTCCGAGGGGCCGTGGTTACCGGTCGACAGCCGCAGGACGAGGCGCCCGCCCCACAAGGAGACGTGCCCGTGGTGCGCGACGTCGGCCTCCGCAGGGCCGCCCTGTTCAAGACCCTGTTCAAGACCCCGTTCAGAAACCTGCTCAAAGCCCTGGCCGACGCCCGAACCGGCGCTCAGCGCCACGGCCATGGCCGCGGTGGACACCACCGTCATCGCTCTACGCATTACACCCATAATCGGAAGATACCCTCACAAGCCTCGCTACCTGACCAACTGTCAGCGTGGCGAGTCGCCCCCGGCCCGCATCGGCGGCGCCCGGCGCCCTGCGCCCGACCCCCGCGCTCCCGGCCGTCCCCACCGCGCGCCTATCCTGACCAGGAGTCGATCAGTCACTCACCCACAGCCGCCCACACGCGCGAGGAGCACGCCATGACCGTCGCCGGTATCCCCACCGCCGTCGTCACCGGAGCCAGCAGCGGCATCGGAGCCGCCACCGCTCGCCAACTCGCCGCCGCGGGCCTGCACGTCGTCGTGACCGCCCGCCGCAAGGACCGCATCGAGGCGCTGGCCGCCGAGATCAACGCGGCCGGACACTCGGCCACCGCCCACGTCCTCGACGTCACCGACCGCGCGGCCGTCGACGCCTTCGCCGCCGAGCTCGGCCGCCTGCCCTCCGTCGACGTCCTGGTCGCCAACGCGGGCGGCGCGCTCGGCGCCGACCCGGTCGCCAGCGCCGACCCGGACGACTGGCGCCAGATGTTCGAGACGAACGTCATCGGCACCCTCCACACCACCCAGGCCCTGCTCCCCGCCCTCACCGCGAGCGGCAACGGCACGGTGGTGATCCTCTCCTCGACCGCCGGCTTCGCCACGTACGAGGGCGGCGGCGGCTATGTCGCGGCCAAGCACGCGGAACACGTCCTGGCCGAAACCCTCCGCCTGGAGATCGTCGGCACCCCGGTCCGCGTGATCGAGGTGGCGCCCGGCATGGTCAAGACGGAGGAGTTCGCCTCCACGCGCTTCCGGGGGGACACCGCGCGGGCCCAGAAGGTGTACGAGGGGGTCGCCGAACCGCTCAGCGCGGAGGACGTCGCCGACACCATCACCTGGGCGGTCACCCGCCCCCACCACGTGAACATCGACCTCCTGGTGGTACGCCCCCGGGCGCAGGCCTCCAACACCAAGGTGCACCGGGAGCTCGGATGACGGACGACGCCCGCCGCGACGCCGCCGTCCGCCGCGCGAGCGCGGCGCTGGAGACGTACACCCTGTCCGGCGACGGCTGGCGCCGCAGCCCCGGCGAGACACTTACGCGCCTGCTGGCGGACCTGCGGCACTGGTCGGACGACACCCAGCGCGACTTCGACGACGCCGTGTCACGGGCGCGCGACCTGCACGCGGCGGAACGGCGCGGCTGAGCCGGTCACCGCGCCCGGGGTCACCGTGCTCACCAGTGCGAGGGGCGCGCCAGCGCGGCCGGCGGCACGGTCGTGGCGTCGCCCCTCGCCGCGTCGAGCTGCGCCTGCGTGAGGAACAGGGCGCCGGTGAGATCGGCGCCCCGCAGGTCCGCGTCCCGCAGATCCGCGCCGATCAGATCGGCGGTCCGCAGATCGGCGCCGCGCAGGTCGGCGGCGATGAGGAGCGCACCCCGCAGATTCGCGCCCCGCAGGTCGGCGCCCTTGAGCCTGGCGCCCATCAGATCGGCGCCCCTGCGCTCCATCCGCTTGCGGCGGACCCCGGCGCGGACGAGTTCGCTGGTGCGCAGCAGCAGCTCGTTCACTCCCGCCCGGTGGGCGGCGACGTCCAGCTCCAGCAGGGTCTCGGGCTCGCTCGCGGCCAGCCGCTCGGTCGCGTCGAGCGCGCCCAGCAGATCGCGGCGCAGCTCGCCGTGCGGCTCGCGGGCGGGCCCCGTCGTCAGGGCCTCGCCCAGATACGACAGCAGCTCATGCAACTGCCGCATCACGGGAAACACGGCAAACATCCGCCGCGCCGTCGCAGGGTCCTCGCGCCAGTCCCGCCCACCGAAGGTGACCTGCGAGACCTGCTGCCCGGCGCCGAAACAGTCGTACACCGTGCAGCCCTGGAAGCCCTTCGCCCGCAGCCGCGTATGGATACCGCACCGCGAATCGCTCCGCAGGTTCACGCACGGCTGCCCGGCCTTCTTGTCGACGGCGAAGTCGGCCGAAGCGGCGAAGGGCAGCGCCACGCAGCACAGCCCGAAGCAGCTCCCGCAGTCGGCGAGCAGATTGGGTCGATCGGACATGAGGAGGGCACTCCCGGCTCGGACGGCAGAACTCCCGCCAGTCAACACCACCGCACCCGCCCCCCGACAAACCGTTTGCCCGCCCCCCGGCCCCGATGGAACGCTCGCCGTCATGACGACGACTGTCCCCCGCGTTGACCTGCTGGTCCGCCA
This sequence comes from Streptomyces sp. NBC_01508, assembly GCF_045040315.1. NCBI lineage: Bacteria > Bacillati > Actinomycetota > Actinomycetes > Kitasatosporales > Streptomycetaceae > Streptomyces > Streptomyces sp. NBC_01508. Next base: position 3,453,672 of record NZ_CP109419.1, read on the forward strand.
ACTCGACATGGTCTGGGCCCTGTTCGAGTACTACCAGAAGGACCTGACCGACCAGGCCTGCCTCTGGGAGCCGTCCCCCGACTGCTGGACGGTCCGCCCGAACGCCGAGGGCGACTGGGTAGCCGACTGGCAGGTCCCGGAGCCCGACCCGGTCCCCAGCACCTCGATCGGCTGGCTCACCTGGCACATCGGCTACTGGTGGACGACCACCCTCACCCACTGCTTCGGCGCCGGAGCCCCACCCCGCGAGTCCCTCCACTGGCCGGGCACGGCGGACACCACAACCGCCTGGCTGCACTCCCTGAAGGACTCCTGGCGCACCGAGCTGCTCCAACTCACCGACGCCGAACTGGACTCGACGGACCGCACGAAGGGCCTGCCCTGGGGCGAGAACGTGGAGCTGGTGCACGTGGCGAGCTGGCTCAACTTCGAACTGGCGAAGAACGTCGCGGAGATCGGCCTGGTCCAACGGACCTACCAGGCGTCGACACGGGCCGCGGCCGCCCACTCGCACGAGTCGTGACACACCTGTCGTGACACACCTGTGGGGTACCGCGACGCGCGGTACCCCCACACCCCCCGGACGGCGTCCCGTCAGCCCTTCACGCATACCACCTGCTTGAGCTTCGCCACCACCTCGACCAGATCCTTCTGCTGGTCGATGACCTTCTCGATCGGCTTGTACGCGCCCGGGATCTCGTCCACGACGCCGGAGTCCTTACGGCACTCCACGCCCCGCGTCTGCTCCTCCAGGTCCCGCACCGTGAACTTCCGCTTCGCGGCGTTCCGGCTCATCTTGCGGCCCGCGCCGTGGGACGCCGAGTTGAAGGACGCCTCGTTGCCCAGGCCCTTCACGATGTACGAACCCGTGCCCATCGAGCCGGGGATGATCCCGTAGTCACCGCTGCCGGCGCGGATCGCGCCCTTGCGGGTGACCAGCAGGTCCATGCCGTCGTAGCGCTCCTCGGAGACGTAGTTGTGGTGGCAGGAGATGACGGGATCGAAGGTGACCTTCGCCTTCTTGAACTCCTTGTGGACGACGTTCTTGAAGAGGTCCATCATCACCGCGCGGTTGTAACTCGCGTACTCCTGCGCCCAGAACAGGTCGTTGCGGTACGCCCGCATCTCCGGGGTGTCCGAGACGAAGACCGCGAGGTCGGGGTCGATCAGGTCCTGGTTGTGCGGAAGGCCCCGCGCCACACCGATGTGGAAGTCCGCCAGTTGGTTGCCGATGTTCCGGGAGCCGGAGTGCAGCATCAACCAGACAGATTCGGTCGAATCGAGACAGAACTCGACAAAATGATTTCCGCCGCCGAGCGTTCCCATCTGCCTTACTGCCCGCTGCTGACGGAATTTGACCACTTCCGCGATTCCGTCGAACCGTCCCCAGAAGTCGTCCCAGCTCGCCCCGACCCCCTCCGGCTCGACCAGGTCGTCATGCATCCCCCGCCCCACCGGAATCGCCTGCTCGATCCGCGAGCGCAGGCGCGACAGGTCGCCCGGCAGGTCGTTCGCCGTCAGGGACGTCTTGACCGCCGACATGCCGCAGCCGATGTCCACACCCACCGCGGCCGGGCAGACCGCGCCCTGCATCGCGATGACCGAGCCGACCGTCGCGCCCTTGCCGAAGTGGACGTCCGGCATGACCGCGAGGCCCTTGATCCACGGCAGGGTCGCCACGTTCCGCAGCTGCCGCATCGCGACGTCCTCGACCGACGCGGGGTCCGTCCACATGCGGATGGGGACCTTCTCGCCCGGCACTTCCACGTACGACATAGTTCCTCGATTCCCCCGAAAGTCTGATACAGCAAAAACCGGAACCAGGACCGCCAAACCAGACAGCGAACCGGCATCCACGGCAATGCGTGAGGTACACATTGTGTCCACCGCACGCCATGCGGCGGCAAACGCTTTTCGCGTGAACTCGCCATCTGTGCCCGACCTGGAACCAGTACGGCACCTGCGTAGTTCTCATCAGTACGACCGCTTAGAACTCATGTACACATCGCGTAGAAGGGAGCCCGGGACCGTGCAGCGAAAGGCGTACGTACCCGGCCTGGCGGCGCTGCTCGTGACACTTGTCGCGGGTTGCACCTCCGGCACCGGTGGCGACGGCTCCGACATCGACTTCAAGGCCGGTGCCCCCACCACCACCACCGCGCCTCCGGGCAAGTACCGCACCCTGCGCGAGCCGTGCGGATCAGTGGACCGCGCCACGCTGCGGGATCTGCTGCCGGGTGTGGATCAGCTCCCCGAGGAGCAGCGCGAGAAGGCGTACGAGGGCACGGCGGCGGTGACGTACGACACCGACCGCCGCGTCGGGTGCGCGTGGTCGGCCGACTCCCCGGACGCCTCGCGCCATCTGGCGATCGATGTCGAGCGCGTCGTGTCCTACGACCCGGCGGTGAGCGACGCCGACAAGGCGCAGGAGGTGTACGCGAAGAAGGAGGACGACGCCTCCCTCCCGCCTCCCGTCGACCCCGGCACGGCGGGCGACGACACCGGCGACGACACCGCCCCGTCCGAATCGGCGTCCGAATCGGCGTCCGGATCACCCTCCGGATCGCCTTCCGACGGCAAGACCCCCAACGCCGGGACGGCGACCACCACTCCCGCCGAGAGCGCGACGCCCCTCGGTCTCCAGCCCCGCCTGTTGGACGACCTCGCCGACGCCGCCTTCGTGGACGACGTCTTCGTCGCGTCCGGTTCGGCCGCCAAGCGCCGTACGGTCAGCGTGGTCTTCCGCACATCGAATGTCGTCGTGACGGTGCGGTACGCGGAGCAGCCGGCCCACTCCACGACGGTCCCCGACAGCAAGGAACTCCAGGAAAAGGCCAGGGGACTGGCCCGCAAGCTGGCCGACCAGCTCAACGAGTAGCGGGGCCGGGGCCACCTTCCCACCGGGCGTCCGACCGGGGCCGAGTCCGCCGCCCGGGCCCGGAGTCACGCCGCGGGCGGTTACCGTGGCCGATCGGACCGTACGACTACCGACTGAAGGAACCATGCAGCGATCAGCCTCGCGACCCAGCCGCTCCCGCACCCGCAACCGCGTTCGCATGCTCGCCTGCGCGGCCGTCCCGGTGATGATCGTCGCCGCGGGCTGCTCCTCCGGCTCCGACTCCGGCTCCGACAGCGGCAAGGACAAGGACAAGCCGTCTGCGTCGGCCTCCAAGGCGGCCAAGGTCGCCCCCGCGAAGTTCACGACGCTGCCGGCCGACCCGTGCAAGGCGATCGCCGCGAAGACGACCGCGGACCTGGTGCCGGAGGCGAAGGACAAGTCGGGCTCGGCGGGCAAGTCGTCGGACATCACGACGCGCGGCAGCTGCTCGTGGAACGGCCTGGACGACAACGGCGTCAAGGGCTCGCAGTACCGCTGGCTGGACCTCTCCTTCATGCGGTACGACTCCGACCAGGGCATCGGCTCGGGCCAGGACCGCGCCGCGGCCTATTACAAGAAGGAAGTCGCCAAGGCGCAGGCCACGAAGGGCGCGAAGAGCCCGAAGGCGGCCCCGGCGTCCGGTGTCGGTACGGAAGCGACGACCATCACCTACAGCCTGTCGAAGACGGGCGAGACCTTCGGCTACGCGACGGTCGTGACGCGCTCCGAGAACGTGGTGATCACGCTCACGTACAACGGCGCGGGCTACGCGGGCGCCAAGTCCCCGGCGGCGTCGGATCTGGTCAAGGGCGCGACGAAGGCGGCGAAGGAAGCGGTGGCGTCGGTTCCGGCCGCGAAGGAGTAAGCCGCGGCCGGGCCGCCGGTACGCGGCCCGGCATCCGGCCCGACCCGCGCCCCGACCCGCGCCTCGGCCCACCCGATCCCGCCCGGCAATTGAGGGCAGACCCCCCACCCCACCGGCCTCTCGCGCCCCAACTCCCCGGCGCCGCACGGCTCCCCGGGACACAGCACCCGTACACATGTGCCAGGCTGTGCCCCGCCAGACGTCCAGCCAGACGTCCGGCCAGCTGTCCAGGACGGGAGGGGCAACGGGTGGCCGCGATGCAGCTCACTCGCACGCACCGAATACTCATCGGCGTCGTCGTCGCCGGCGCGGTTCTGATCGCCGCGATCGGTTTCGCGGGGTCGTACGCCGCGGTGCGCGAACTCGCCGAGCAGAAGGGCTTCGGCCGGTTCTCGGTCGTCTTCCCGATCGGCATCGACGCGGGCATCTGCGTCCTGCTCGCGCTCGACCTGCTGCTGACCTGGATGCGGATCCCGTTCCCGCTCCTGCGCCAGACCGCCTGGCTGCTCACCGCCGCGACCATCGCCTTCAACGGCGCCGCCGCCTGGCCCGACCCGCTCGGCGTCGGCATGCACGCGGTGATCCCGATCCTGTTCGTCGTCTCCGTCGAGGCGGCCCGCCACGCGGTCGGCCGCATCGCGGACATCACCGCCGACAAGCACATGGAGGGTGTCCGCCTCACCCGCTGGCTGCTCTCGCCCGTCCCGACGTTCAAGCTGTGGCGCCGGATGAAGCTGTGGGAGATCCGCAGCTACGAGGACATCATCCAGCTCGAACAGGACCGGCTCATCTACCAGGCCCGCCTCCAGGCCCGCTACGGCCGCGGCTGGCGCCGCAAGGCTCCCATCGAGGCGATGATGCCGCTGCGCCTCGCGAAGTACGGCGTCCCCCTCGCGGACACCGCCCCGGCCGGCCTCGCCGCCGCCGGCATCGAACCGGCCCTGCTCCCCCCGGCCCCCGCGACGGCGACGGCGATCGAGCCGGCCCCGGCGTCCCTCCCCGCATCCGTGCCGGCGCCCACGCCCACGCCCGAACTCACCGAAGAAGACTGGATCCAGCGCCAGAAGGAAGAGCAGTGGGCGCGGGAGCACGAGCAGCGGCAGAGCCAGGAGAACCCCTGGTTCGCCTCCCAGCGAGCGCAGGAGGGTCCGTACGAGGGCTCGTACGACCCGATGTACGACCCCCGGCAGTACGAGCAGCAGCAATACGACGAGCAGCAGTACGAGCAGTACGAAGACCAGCGACAGCAGCAGCAAGAACAGCGACAGCAGGCCCCACACCGCCGCGCGCTCGGCCCCCAGCCCCCGGTCGAGTTGGAGCCCGAAGCCGAGCCGGAGCCCGAGCCCGAGCCGGAGGAACTCCCCGGCCCCACGCTCCCCGAGGGCATGTCCCGTGACGAGGCGTACTTCCACGCCTTCCGGCGATACGTCAGCGAGCGCAAGGACATGCCCAACGCCCGCCAACTCGCGGTCTACTTGCAGGACTTGTACGGCGTGACGGGCCGCACGGGCGGCCCGTTGAGCGAGAGTTCCATGCGCAACTACATGAAGGGCTACCCGCGCCGCTACCAGGAAGAGCTGGACGCCCAGGACTCCGAACACATCGCCTAGGGCGTGTTGCGAGAGTAGCGCCGTCCGCCCGAAGGGCGGGGCCGACGGCGTCTGGTGCGTGCGATCGCAAGGCGGAGGATCGTTCTCGTACTGGACGTACTTGGACGAGTCCGACAACGCGGCGAGTGTGCGTGCCAGGCGTCGTCGGCCAGGCGGGACTTTCGAAACACGCCCTAGGCGCCCCGCGGCTCAGTGGCTGGCGCGGCTCACCCGCCCAGCAGCACCCGCACCCGCTCCGCCCCCACCGCCAGCAGCAGCGTCGGCAGCCGCGGCCCGGTGTCCCTGCTCACCAGCAGCCGGTAGAGCACGGCGAAGAACGACCGCTGCGCGGCCTTCAGTTCGGGCGTCGGCTTCGCGTCGGGCGCCAGCCCCGCCAGTACCTTCGGTACGCCGTAGACGAGCGTCGTGAGCCCGTCCAGCGACCAGTGCGTGTCGAGGTCGGCCAGCAGCAGCCGCAGCGCCTCGCGCGTCTGCTCGTCCAGTGAGTCCAGCAACTCCCGGTCGGGCTCGCCCCGCACGACCGTCCGGGCCTCGGCCGGCACCTGGCTGGTGATCCAGTTCTCCGCCTTGTCCAGCCGGGGCCGCGCCTCGTCCAGGGAGGTCAGCGGGTCGGCCGGGTCCAGGTCGCCGAGGATCCGCAGCGTCTGCTCCTCGGCGCCCGCCGTGATGTCCACGACGGAGGCCAGCGTGCGGTACGACAGCGGACGCGGCGTACGCGGCAGCTCACGGCCCGCCGTGCGCGTGGCCCGTGAGTACGCCGCCGCGTCGGCCGCCTGCACCGACCCGTCGGCGATCTTGCGCTCCAGGGCGTCCCACTCGTCGTACAGCCGCTGGATCTCCTGGTCGAAGGCGATCTTGAAGGACTGGTTCGGCCTGCGCCGCGCGTACAGCCAGCGCAGCAGCGGCGCCTCCATGATCCGCAGCGCGTCGGCCGGGGTCGGCACGCCTCCCTTGGAGGACGACATCTTCGCCATCCCGGAGATCCCCACGAACGCGTACATCGGCCCGATCGGCTGAACGCCGTCGAAGATCTCGCGCACGATCTGCCCGCCGACCACGAACGACGAGCCGGGCGACGAGTGGTCGACACCCGACGGCTCGAAGATCACGCCCTCGTACGCCCAGCGCATCGGCCAGTCGACCTTCCAGACCAGCTTGCCGCGGTTGAACTCGCTGAGCCGTACGGTCTCGCCGAAGCCGCACGCCTGGCAGAGGTAACTCAGCTCGGTCGTCCCGTCGTCGTACGCCGTGACGGTGGTCAGGTCCTTGCCGCAGCCCTCGTTGCCGCAGTACGGCTTGTACGGGAAGTACCCGGCGGACCCGGCGCCGTCGTCCTCGGCGGCGGCGCCCGATCCCTCGGCGGCCTCCAGCTCGGCCTCGTCGACCTTCTTCTGCTGCTGAGGCGCCTTCTTCGCACCACCCTTCGCCGCGTCCTTCGTCCGATACCGCCCGAGGATCGCGTCGATGTCGCCCCGGTGCCGCATCGCGTGCAGGATCTGCTCGCGGTACGTCCCCGCCAGATACTTCTCGGTCTGGCTGATCCCGTCGTACTCGACGCCCAGCTCCGCCAGCGACCCGACCAGCTCCGCCTTGAAGTGCTCGGCCCAGTTCGGGTACGCGGACCCGGCCGGCGCGGGCACGGACGTCAGGGGCTTGCCGATGTGCTCGGCCCAGGACGTGTCCACCCCGGGGACCCCGGCCGGCACCTTCCGATACCGGTCGTAGTCGTCCCAGGAGATGAGGTGCCTGACCTCGTGGCCCCGCCTGCGGATCTCGTCGGCGACGAGGTGCGGTGTCATGACCTCGCGGAGATTGCCCAGGTGGATGGGGCCGGAGGGGGAGATGCCGGAGGCGACGACGACCGGTTTGCCAGGCGCACGTCGCTCCGACTCGGCGATGACATCGTCCGCGAAACGGGAGACCCAGTCGGTCTCGGTGCTCTGAGCCACGGTCGGTACGTCCTTCTTTCTGCTTGGCCCTGCGATCCCTGAGATACCGGCGATACCGGCGACCGCCATTGTCCCAGGCCCCTACGACAATGCGAAAACGACTTGTCGCCCCATGGGAGAATGGACTCACAGACGCCCCCTCTCACCACCCCCTCTACAGGAACGGCTCCCAGCCCATGGCCCCGGTCACTTCCCTCGCCTCGACCGTCGATCAGCGCATCGCGGACGCCCTCTCGGCTGCCCTGCCGGAGGCCGGCCCCGGGGACCCGCTGCTGCGACGTAGCGACCGGGCGGACTTCCAGGCCAACGGGATGCTGGCCCTCGCCAAGAAGCTGAAGGGCAATCCACGCGAGCTGGCGGCGAAGGTCGTTCAGGCGCTGGCCGCCGGTGAGGTGATCAAGGACGTCGAGGTCTCGGGCCCCGGCTTCCTCAACATCACCGTCACGGACCGGGCGATCACCGAGACGCTGGCCGCCCGCGCCGCCGACGACCGCCTCGGCGTCCCGCGCGCCGCCGACCCCGGCACGACGGTCATCGACTACGCGCAGCCCAACGTCGCCAAGGAGATGCACGTCGGCCATCTGCGGTCCGCCGTGATCGGCGCGGCGATGGTCGAGATCCTGGAGTTCGCCGGCGAGAACGTGATCAGGCGCCACCACATCGGCGACTGGGGCACGCAGTTCGGCATGCTCATCCAGTATCTGACCGAGCACCCGCACGAGTTGGACCACAGCGGCGCGGATCAGGTCTCCGGCGAGGAGGCGATGTCGAGCCTCAACCGCCTCTACAAGGCGGCGCGCACGGTCTTCGACTCCGACGAGGAGTTCAAGGCCCGCGCCCGCGACCGGGTCGTCGCGCTCCAGGCCGGTGACGGCGGGACGCTCGCCCAGTGGCAGCGCTTCGTGGACGAGTCGAAGATCTACTTCCACTCGGTCTTCGACAAGCTCGACATGGAGATCCACGACGCGGACGTCGTCGGTGAGTCCGCCTACAACGACATGCTCGAAGAGACCTGCCGCATCCTTGAGGAGACGGGCGTCGCCGTCCGCTCCGACGGGGCGCTGTGCGTCTTCTTCGACGACGTGAAGGGCCCCGACGGCAACCCGACGCCGCTGATCGTCAAGAAGACGAACGGCAGTTACGGGTACGCGGCCACCGACCTGTCCGCGATCCGTGACCGGGTGGGGACCCTGAAGGCGAACACCCTGCTGTACGTGGTGGACGCCCGCCAGTCCCTCCACTTCAAGATGGTCTTCGAGACCGCCCGCCGGGCCGGCTGGCTGAACGACGACGTCAAGGCCGTCCAGCTCGCCTTCGGCACCGTCCTCGGTAAGGACGGCAAGCCGTTCAAGACCCGTGAGGGCGAGACGGTACGGCTGTCGGACCTGCTGGACGAGGCGGTCGAGCGCGCGTCGGCGGTCGTCCGCGAGAAGAGCGAGGGCCTTGGCCTGACCGAGGACGAGATCACCGAGCGCGCCACGGAGGTGGGCATCGGCGCGGTGAAGTACGCCGACCTGTCCACATCCGCGTCGCGGGACTACAAGTTCGACCTGGACCAGATGGTGTCGCTTCAGGGCGACACGAGCGTGTACATCCAGTACGCCTACGCCCGGACCCGCTCGATCTTCGGCCGGGCGGGCGACCGCGCGCCGGTCGCCCACCCGGAGCTCGAACTGGCCCCGGCGGAACGGGCGCTGGGCCTGCACCTGGACCAGTTCGGCGAGGTGGTGACGGAGGCGGCGACGGCGTACGAGCCGCACAAGCTGACGGCGTACCTGTACCAACTGGCGTCGCTGTTCTCGACGTTCTACACGGAGTGCCCGGTCGTCAGGCCGGCCCCTCCCCAGGAGGTCGCGGAGAACCGCCTCTTCCTCTGCGACCTCACGGCCCGCACCCTGCACCAGGGCATGTCCCTGCTCGGCATCCGCACGCCCGAGCGGCTGTAGGGCCTGCCAACCACCACTCGAAAGTGTCCTTACGGACGCTCGTCACGCTCCGCTAGCATATGCCTACAGCACGTTCGGCGACTTGAAGAGGAGCTGACATGAGCGGCAGCCACAGCGGCAAGCCCGACCCGTCCGAGAGCGACGGGCACAAGCCCGACAAACCAATTCCTCCGCGCGACCCGAAGCGTCCGGAGACACCGAAGAGGTGAGTGGCGAAAGCTCTCCCGCCACCCTCGCCAGGCGGTTGACCGAAGCGGGCCACCTCAGCCCGTCGTGGCGCGACGTGTTCGCCCAGGTCGACCGCAAGCGGTTCATCCCTGATCGCATCTGGATCCACGACGAGGGTCGCTACCACCCGGTCAACCGCACCACCGCCCCCGCCAGTTGGAACGCCCTCGTCTACGACGACCGGGCACTCGTCACCCAGGTCGAGGACGAGGTCCCAAACGAGGACGACGGCGGCGAGGCGGCCACCGCGCTCACGCCCTCCAGCTCCGCGAGCATGCCGCGCGTCGTCGCCACCATGCTCGACATCCTCGCGGTGGCCGACGGCATGACCGTGCTGGAGGTGGGCACCGGCACCGGCTACAACGCCGCGCTGCTCGCCGCCCGGCTCGGCGACGAGCACGTCGTGTCCGTCGAGATGGATCCCCGCCTCGCCGACACCGCCCGCGCACGCCTGAAGGACGCGGGTTGCGCCCCCACCGTCATCACCGGCGACGGCGGCCAAGGCTGCCCGGCCCGCGCACCGTACGACCGCGTCATCGCCACCTACGCGCTCCATGCGGTGCCGTACGGCCTGGTGGAACAGACCGCGCCCGGCGGGGTGATCGTGCTGCCGTGGGGGACCGGGCTCTACAACGGCGTCCTCCTGCGCCTCACCGTAGGTGAGGACGGCACGGCGAGCGGCCCCGTCGTCGGCGACTGCTCGTTCATGTGGAACAGGCAGGAGGCGCCCGAGCGCGACGTGATGGCCACCGTGCGGAATCAGGCCGCGGCCACCGCCACACGCACCGGCCTCGACCCCCGCGACGTCTTCGGCGACGAGAACGCCGCGTTCACCGCAGGCGTCCTCGTCCCCGACTGCCGCTACACCGTGGGCCACGGCCCCGACGGAGAGTTCACCGTCTGGCTGGCCGACCGCACCACCGGCTCGTGGGCCTGTGTCGACTACGTCCCGGGCGCCACCGAGTACGCCGGCCACCAGCACGGCCCGCGCCGGCTCTGGAGCGAGGTGGAGAGCGCGTACGGCCGGTGGCAGAACGCCGGTTCGCCGGAGCGCACCCGGTACGGGCTCACCGTCACCCCCACCGGACAGCACCTCTGGCTCGACACCCCAGGCGCCCCGGGCACCCCGCTGCCGTAGTTCTGGGTTGCGGCCCCCGAAGTCTTGGCCGGCGCATAGCATCCGGCCATGGGGAAAAAGGGGTTGGGGTTTCTCGTGGGGTTGGGTGTTGCCGGAGTGCTCGGTTGGGCGCTCGCCGGGTCGGTGTACCTCGGCTGCGGACCATCACGTCGAGGTTGCGGCGTTCCTGACGGCGGCGGCTGGCATTTCGCCGCCATGCTGACGATGCCGTGGCTACTGGCCTTCTTCGGGGACACGGTCATCCGGGACGACGACTGGCGTCCGTCACTGGGCATCTCGGCCGGGGCCGTCGCGGGCATCGCCTTCGCCCTGTCCAAGGACCCCATGCCGCCCCGCATGTGGATCTTGATCGCGGTGTTCGCGGCCGTCGCGATCGGTACACCCCTCGTGCTGTGGCTCCGGGGCCGGAACCGGAACCCGAACCCGAGCCCGAACCGGCGGACTTCGACCGCGCGGAACTGACCCGCGCTCTGCCGTCGGTGGTCTGACCAGTACTCAAGGCGGCCCAGGCGCGGGCGGACACAACCGGGGACATGTGCCCCGCACCCCCGGCCGCACCTCCGGGTACTCCACCTCGTCCGATACCACGTTCCGTGGAACCGCTCGCCATGGTGCGCGTAGGACAAGATCGGGCTCCTGAGGCTCCTGGTAAGCAAGTTGAAGCGCGCATCCTGCCGCCTCCGGTCCCCTCCCGTCGGCGCTTCCTTACCTCGCGGTGCGTAGCGCACAAAATAGTCAGTACTTGTCGGCAGACGTCCCCCGGCCGAAGATCGAAAGCGAAGTGACCACCATTCGCGCCTCCCGGAGGAGCACCCGCATGCCTGCCAACCCCCAGCCCCCCGTCTCCGTCATCGGCCTCGGCATGATGGGCACCGCCCTGGCCGCCGCCCTCCTCAAGGCCGGTCACCCCGTGACCGTGTGGAACAGATCCGCCGCCAAGACCGGCCCACTGGTCGCCCAGGGCGCCACCCCCGCCGACACGGCCGCCGAAGCCGTGGCCGCGAGCCCGCTGGTGGTCGTCTGCCTCACCACGTACGACACCGTCCGTACGGTCCTCGAACCGCTCTCCGGGCAGCTCACCGGCAAGACCCTCGCCAACCTCACCAACGGCACCCCCGCGCAGGCCCGCGACCTCGCCGACTGGGCGGCGAAGGAGGACGCCGGGTATCTCGACGGCGGGATCATCGCCGTCCCGCAGATGATCGCGGGGCCGCACGCGTACGTCCTCTACAGCGGCGCGCGGGACCTCTTCGACACCCACCAGGAGACGTTCGCGGCGTTCGGCGGCACGAAGTACGTCGGCACCGACCCCGGCCTGGCCGCGCTGTACGACGTGGCGCTGCTCACCGGCATGTACGGGATGATCGCGGGCGTGATGCAGGCGTACGCCCTCGTCGGTACGGAGTCCGTCCCGGCCACCGAGTTCTCGGAGTTGCTGGTGCCGTGGGTGAGCGCGATGCTCGGCGGGGCGCCGAGGTGGGCGGAGGCGATCGACTCGGGGCAGCATCTGACGGATGTGTCGAGCCTGGCCGTCAACCAGGAGGCGTTCCCGAACCTGCTGAGCACGTTCGCCGCGCAGGGTGTCAGCACGGAGTTGTTCGCCCCGTTCCAGCCGCTGCTCGACCGCGCGGTGGCCGAAGGCCACGCGGCGGACGGCCTGTCACGCCTCGCGGACCTGCTCCGCAAGGACCAGTAGCACCCGGGCTCGTAGCTCGGCGCCATCACGTCGAGGCGGTCCGCGTACTCGGGCGGGCGGCCCAGACAGCAGCACGCACGAGAGCGGGTACCAGTCGCTCCCCGCTGACCGCTGACCGCTGACCGCCGAGTGTGTCCCGGCGGTCAGGCTGAGCTCACTTGCCGACGAGGCTCCACGTACCGTCGCCGCCTTCGGCGGTGCTGTTGAGGGCGGTCCACTCGGCGTCGTCGAGGTTGAGGGCCGCGCGGAGGTAGGCGGAGATCGCGTCGGCCGTGAGGGCGACACGGGCGGGGTCGTCGTCGGTGGTCTCGGCGACCTTCTCGCCGGCGATTCCGCCCATGGTGTGCTCGGCCTCGGTGATGCTGAGCAGGCTCTTGGGCGCCGGGCTGAGGTGGTAGGCGTCGGTGAACCACTCCGGCCCGCGGGTGGAGAGCTGCGAGTCGTCCTTGCCGCCCGCGACGACCAGGGCCGGGACGGTCATGGTGGAGAAGTCCGGCTTCATGAACGGAAGGTTCTCGGCGGCGAACGGGGTGAGGGTGTCGCCGGTTCCCGTCGCCCCGATCAGCGCACCGGCCGAAACCGCGGAGTGGGAGAAGTCCTCTCCCGCGACACCCTCCGCGTCCAGCACGCGCGCACCGAGGAGGGCGCCCGCGGTCTGGGCGCCCCAGGAGTGGCCGACCACGGCAGTGCGCTCACGGTCGGCGCGAGTCTCCAGGCCGGCCTGGGCCAGGACGTCTGCGAGGTGGTCGAGGATTGTGTGCAGGTCGGTGATCCGCACGCGCCAGACAGTGGCGAAGCGCGGGTCGTCCCAGGCGATGGCGTTGCGCCGGGAGTCCAGGTGGGTGGGCTGCACCACGACGAATCCGGCGGCGGCCCACCGGTCGACGAGGGGCTCGTACCCGTCCAGTGACCACGCGTTCCCGTGGGAGAAGACGATCACAGGCAGGTTCTGGCCCGACCGGGGTGCGGTGACCTTTACCTGAAGGTCAATGCCGCGCCCGGGCGAGGGAACAACGATGGGCTTGACCGAGACGATCTGCTGGCTGAGGGAGTGGGACGAGGACATGAGGGTCCTGCGCTTTCCATGAGTACCGGAATGCCATAATTTGGCGGAGCATCGTTCCGCCAAACTAGCGGAACATTGTTCCGCGAGCAATGGGAGGCATCCGTGCCGGAGTCGGTCGGGGTACGCCAGGCACAGGCTCAGCGCACCCGCAGTGGCGTGCTGGAGGCCGCTGCGGCGGTCTTCGCGGACCGGGGCGTCCAGGCACCCGTCCGCGACATCGCCGACCGTGCCGGCGTCGGTGTCGGCACGGTCTACCGGAACTTCCCGACCCGCGCGGATCTCGTCACTGCCGTCTACCGGCACCAGATCGACGCCTGCACCGCTCTCGCGCCCCGGCTTCTTGAGGAATCCGCCTCGCCGTTCACCGCTCTGGCCCTGTGGACGGACGCGTTCGTGGACTTCCTGGTGACCAAGCACGGCCTCGGTGCGGCACTGGGGTCCGGTGACCCAGGACTGGAGAACCTCCACACCCTCATGCTCGACACCCTGGTCCCGGCCTGCGCGTCATTGCTGGACGCATGCGCCGCCACCGGGGAACTTCGCCCCGGTGTCGCCGCCTACACGCTCCTGCGCGCCATCGGAAACCTCTGCATCACCGGCCCCGACTACGGCCAGGCCGACGCCAAGGGCATGGTCGCCCTCCTTCTCGCCGGATGCCGCAGCAAGGTATGACGACAGGGTCCGGTCCTCCGTACGGAAGGGGCCGGCCCCGAGCGGCGAACCTGGTCCACAAGCGAGTCTCGACCGACCAGGGCGTCCCGGCGGTCCCGGCCCGCCCAGCGCAAGTCCCGCCGCGCGTACGAGAACCGGGTCGGCACGCTCGCACCCTGCCCATGATCGTTCCAGGCGCCAACGGCTGTACCGCTGTTCCAACTGCCGCCAATGGCACCAGACGCGAATTCGCGACGGTACGCGAACCGGCCACCGAGCTGGTCCCCCCGCTGCGCGAACGCGGGACCGACCTGTCCGCCTCGCAGGTCCACCGTCTGGTCTCCGGCACTCCGGAACGGCTGTCGTCGCGCGGGCACCAGCCAGCCGACGTCGCCACCGTCGCCCAGTGCGCCGAAGGACACGAACTCCGGTGTGGCGTACATCGGTATCGACGGCCGCCGGAAATCGTCACTGAACTCGGGGTATCCCTCCCAGCCGTCGAGCGGGCGCGGAGTCCTGGTCAGGTCGAACATGAAGCCGTAGTGGGTTTCCAGCAGGGTGTGGTCGTAGGTGTCGTTCTCCAGGTAGAACGCGTAAGCGTGCTGCCAGGCGCCGTCCACGAGCGTGCGCAGCGCGGGCGGGATGGGAAACGGGAAGAGGTCGTCAACCCAGGGCGGCGGTATCGAGTCGGTCACGTCACTCAGATTGTGGTTCGCGCGTCGACCGTCCGGATCCCCCGTCGAGTTCCCCGGGGAGACACTCCGTTGTCAGTGGCGGGCTCTAGGGTCTCCTGCATGGCGACGCTCCCCAACCCCCTGCCCGCCCTGGCCGCCGACCCCTCGGGACGGTCGGTCGGGCTCCAACTGCCGCCCGGCACACTGGTCGACGCGACCATCGACGGGACCTGGCACGAGCCACTCCTGTGGTACGCGGACGAGCCGGCGGCCCCTCGGGCGTGGGCCGATCTGCTGTCCGCCCGCAGGACGGCCGGGCTGCATCCGCTGCTCGTTCACGGCGGGCACCGCAAGCAGTGGCCGGAGGATTGGGAGCTGAGCCCGGAGTCGGCGTCGTATCCGGGCGACCACGACGCGCAGGACGTCCTCTCGGAGTCCTGGGAGCACGTGACGACGGGGGACGACGGCGAGTGGCCAGGCCTGGCGCCCGCGCGGGAGTTGGCCGCCGACCCCGACAAGGAAGCGGCCGAGGTGGCCTCTCTCCTTACGGACGAAGGCAGTTGGATGCACGGCGCGCGCCTCGCCCTGGTCCCCGCCCGCCGCAGCGCGGACATACCGGCAGCCATCGGCTGGCTGGGACCGACAAACCACGAGGGCGACGTGGCGCGGCTGTGCGCGGTGCTGCGGTCGTGGGAGGACCGGTTCGGGATACGGGTGGTGGCGCTCACCTTCGACCAGTTGGTGGTCTCGGTGGCCGCCCCGCCGATGACGCAGGCGGAGGCGGAGGCGGTCGCGGCGGAACACTTCGCGTTCTGCCCGGACAACATCGACCAAGGCCGGCACACGACGCTGCCCGCGTACGCCACGCACCAGGTGCTCAACCAGCCTGCCTGGACGTTCTGGTGGGATTAGGGCCGGGCCTGGCCCTGTTTCCGGGGATGGTCCAGGTGTACTCGATCTCGGCGAGTTCGAACCCGGCCGGGAATCGCTCGGTACGTTCTGCGGTGGGACGGCCGCCCTGGCGGGAGTAGAAGTCGCTCGCACGGACATTGTCCTTGAGGACTTCCAGATGGACGGGCCGTCCCGGATGCTCGGCCGCGGCCCACGCGAACGCTCCGCACAGCAGGCGCCAACCAATTCCGGTACCGATGATTCCTGGTCTGACATGGAGGTTGTCCAGCAGGATGCGGCCGTCAGCCTGCGGAACGAGGTAGGCGAATCCGGCCGTCCGCGCATCGCCGTCGACCGCCACCAGGAGGTGGGGGGGTCTCGGCAGTCTCGTCGGCGACCGGCCCCGGGTCGAGGAGTCGGGCCCGCCACAAGCCGGCGTGCTCTTCGGCCAGCGGCCCCTCCAGATAGCTGGTGGGCATGATGCCCGCGTAGGCGGTACGCCAACTGCCGGTGTGGAGCGCGGCGATTTGTGGCGTGTCAGCCGCTGTTCCCGATCTGATCTCCATGCGTTCAGGTGCGCTCAGCCGCTCGGAGTCCCGTTCATCGATGATGGACCGCGGATGGATCAGCACGCCCGCCGCGACACCCGTGGGCATGGGCAGCGGCAGGGCGCCGGACAGCCGCTCGTTCCGCTTCGACGAGCAGACGTTCAGCGCACGCGCCGTGCAGTACGGATCCTCGTAGGACACATCGGCGGTCCAGGCGGGGTTCAGGGCCGGACGGCACACCGCATCACCCGGCTCCGAGTCCGGGCTCGACAGCGGCAACCCAGAGAATGACCGCCACTCCGACGCCGACCGACGCGGTGAGGGGGAGCCGACTCTTGACCATCCTCCGATGGCACGAGCCCAACTTCCCCCGCACCAGCGCATATTCGACCGTGTGAGCCGTCATCACACGAACTCGCACCACACGATCTTGCCGGGATCACGCTCCCCCACACCCCACTTGTCGGCGAGCGCGGCGACGAGCATGAGCCCGCGCCCCGACTCCCCGTACGGCTCGCGGACACTGGGCCGCCCGTCGCCGCTGTCGTGCACCTCGATACGGAACACCCCGTCCGCGAGCAGCCACAGCCGCAGCCGGTAGCCGCGTCCCGGCGGAACTCCGTGCACCAGGGCGTTGGTAGCCAGCTCGCTCACGCACAGCAAGACGTCGTCGAGCCGGTCGGCGAGCGCCCAGTCGATCACCGCCTCCCGTACGAACTGCCTGGTGGCGGGGATGGATCGGCGTTCGCGGCGGTAGAAGCGCTCGCGCAGGGCGGGGGGTGGACTCGTCTCATTCACGGGGCGATTGTCACTGCCTGTGATTACGCTAGTGCAGTACGCGCACCCGTACAAAGAATCCGTACGGGCTGTGAAGGCGTGACGTACGCACGGGGACGGGGAGTTGGACGGACATGCACAGCAAAAAGAAGCGACAGCGGAAGAACGCGTCGGCGATGAAGCTCGTGGGCGCACTGGTGGCCCTGTTCAGGCAGGTGGCGGGGATGACTCAACGCCAACTCGCGGAGCTGGCCTGCGTAGGCACGGAGACGATCGCCTCGATCGAGCAGGGTCGGCGACTACTGAAGCTTGACCTGGCGATCCTGCTGGATCAAGTGCTCCAGACGAAGGGGGCGTTGGAGACGGCGGTGGAGAACATGCCGGAGATCGACCGGTATCCGGTGTGGGCGGCGGCGTTCATCGATCAGGAGCAGGAGGCGATCGCCATCTCCTCGTACGAGAACCAGGTGGTGCCCGGTCTGCTCCAGACGGAGAACTACGCGCGGTCGGTCTTCCGCAGCAGGGTGCCCGCGTACAGCGAGGACGAGATCAACACCCGCGTCTCCGGACGCATCGAACGCCAACAGATCCTGCACCGCAAGGTCCCGCCGACATGCAGTTTCCTGATCGGCGAAGCAGTGCTCAAAGACCGGCTCGGCTCCCCGGCCGTTTACACGGAGCAGCTTCGCCATCTCCGGGAGAGCGCCGACCTCCCGGGCCTGACCCTCCAGATCATGCCGCTCGGCCGGACCACTCACGCGGGGCTCGACGGCCCGTTCGTTCTGCTGGAGACACCCGATCATCAGCATCTCGCCTATGTCGAGACCCAGCGGGGCAGCCTCTTTGTCGAGGACCCGGATGAGGTCAGCATCCTGGCGCGCAAATATGCGATGCTGCGGACGCAGGCCCTCAACACCGAAGAGACGAAGGGCCTGTTGGACCGGCTGCTAGGAGAGTAATGAGCACCGCACGTGAGTGGTTCAAGTCCAGCTACAGCGGCAGCGAGGGTGGTGCCTGCCTCGAAGTCGCCTACGACTGGCACAAGTCGAGCTACAGCGGCAGCGAAGGCGGCAATTGCGTCGAGGTCGCAGCGCACCCCGCCGCCGTGCATGTCCGGGACTCCAAGGTCTCGGACGGCCCGGTGCTGACCGTCGCCCCCGCCGCCTGGGCCGCCTTCACCTCGGACATCGTCAACTGACCGTCGCGCCTGCTACGCCGATCAAGTGAATATCGTCCCGACACACGCCGTCAGCCGTGACTTCTGCCCCCGTTCTGCCCAATAGACAGACCGGACCACGAGGGCTACGACGAGCAGACGGGCTACCACCAGATGAAAGCCACACACACCCTGACCGTCTTGGGCGCGGCGGTGCTGGCCGCCTTACTGCCGGCCACCGGCGCCGCCGCGGACGAGACCCACACGAACTCGCACAACGGCGGCTTCACGGTGCTCTCGATCGGCCAGATCGACGACCCGGCCGAGGACGTGCTGGAACACGCCACGATCTTCGGCGAGACGAACATGAACGAGGGCGCGGAGCCTCCGGAAGCGCCGGAAGCCCCCGAGGCGGCCGAACCGTCCGAGACGCCCGAGGCGGCCGAAACACCGGACACCGCCTAGAGCAATCCCGTCCGGGCCGCGCCCAGTTGAAGCGCCTCAGGTCATGGCGCGGCCTGGCCACACGCCGAACCACTGCTCGGCGCCGTACTCCTCGAACCGCTCCACCTCGACGAAACCCAGCTTCGCCGCGAGGCGCATCGCGCGGTCGTTGGCGGTCTGGGTGGAGAGCACCACCGGCTCGCCGGGAAGCGCGTCGGCGAACCAGTCGAGTGCCGCGGCGCACGCCTCGGCGGCGTACCCGCGCCCCCACGCTTCCGGCAGGAAGAGATAGCCCAACTCGGCCTCCCCGCCCTCCGGACGGACGTGCCCCGGACGCCCTGACCGCCCCGGACGCCCCGCGTCGCGCCGATCGAGCGTGATCATGCCGATCATCGCTCCGTCGAGGTCGATCACGAAAAGGCCGGAGCGCCGACCGGGCACCGCGGGCACCGCGCGTTCGAGTTCGGCACGCGGCCGGGAGCCACCGACATAGGTGCCCACCTCTGGCGACGCGAACAGCTCGATGAACTCCGCGCGGTCCCGGGCCTCGGACTCACGGAGCACGAGCCGTTCGGTCCTGATCGGGACCGGCGGCGGCCAGGCCACGGGTCCAAGTCCAGTCATGGCGGCAACTTATCCCAGCGCCCAGGAGAGTGCTCGTAATCGCGCGGTGGCACGAGGCTGCCCGGGCGCCTCAGCTGAGTTGTGCCTCAGCGAAAAGCGTCGATGCCACGGGCGACCCAGTTGCTGAAGGGGCGCGGGGCGCGACCGAGGACTCGTTCCACGTCGGGGCTGATCCGCAGTTCGGCGGGGTTCGGGGCGGAGATGATGTCCAGGGTGTCGTCGGCGAGCTGCGGCGCCACGGACTGGGTCATCGCGGCTCTGGCCTCCTCGCGGGTGAGTTCGTGGAATCGCACCGGCGAGCCGAGCGCGGCGGCGATGGCCTCCGACTGCTGGCGGGGCGTGATCACCTCAGGCCCGGTCAGCTCGAAGATTCCGCCGGTGTGCCGGTCGTCCAGCAGGCAGGCCGCCGCGACCTCGGCGATGTCCGCCGGGTCGACGATCGGAACCCCGACATCGCCGAAGGGTGCGGCGACCGTCCCTCGCGTGCGGACGGACTCCGCCCACGCCAAGGCGTTGGAGGCGAAGCCGCCCGGCCGTAGGACGGCCCAGTCCAGGCCGGACTCCCTCAACGCGTCCTCCACGGCGCGCATCGCGATCCGCGACGGGCCGAGCGGCCTGGTCGCCACGCCCTGCGAAGACAGCAGGACGACTCGGCGGACCCCGCTGGCAGCAGCCAGGCCGACAATGTCGGCCGGCCTGGCTCCGGGGGCGTGCAGGTCGCCGGAGAGCAGGAGGAACAGCGCCTTCGCCCCGTCCAAAGCGGGGGCGAGGCCCTGCGGCTCGGCCAAGTCGGCCGGCACGTGCCGGACCCCGTCCGGCACTGCCGCCGCGTGCCGTGACACCGCCGTCACCTGCTCGCCCGCCTTGGCCAGGGCCTGCGTCAGAGGCCGGCCCACATTCCCGGTAGCTCCGGTCACCACGATCATGTTCAGCTCCTAGTCCGTTGTGCACTGCGGCAATTGACGCTAGGAGAGAGACTTACTTTTCGTAAGAACATACCCGGAGGTAAGCTCCGGACATGAGTGAAGGTGCGCAGCTGACGCAGGCCGAGGCGGGCGATCGGTATGAGGTGTTTCACACCGACTGCCCTGCGCGCGACGTGGTCGACCACGTGACCAGCAGGTGGGGTGTCTGGGTGCTGATCTCCTTGCGGAGCACCGACCTTCGGTTCTACGAGCTGCGCGACAGCATCCAGGGCATCAGCGAGAAGATGCTCGCTCAGACACTGCGCGCACTGGTCCGGGACGACCTGGTCTGGCGGAAGGTCGAACCGACGACGCCACCCCAAGTCACCTACGGGCTGACTGAGTTCGGCCAGGACATCGGTGCGCCGCTGACGGACTTGTTCGACCGGATCACACAGCGGCTGGCAACCGACGGGGCGTCCACCACGGAGCAGCTGGCCACCCCAGGCCCTCAACAGGCTGCCCGGCCGGCCTGAGTTCCGTGGCCGATCGGCCACGGATGGAATCGATCATCTAGGGATACTGGTCCGGGTCCTGCTCGATCGCCGGCTCCCACTTCGAGTCGCCGCCCAGCGGATACTCGTACGACGGCCGCCCCTGCGCACCGCTCGTACGGAACGGCTTGCCGTGGTCGTCGATGCGGAGCGTGTCCTCCCGGCCACCGCTGGACCACTCCAGTTCCAGATACCAACTGACCGCGTGCTCCGAGACGTTCGCGGTGACGTAGAAGACCTCCGGGTCGGACTCGCTCACCGAGTACGGAAAGCCCCGCTGCCCGCCCTGCGGTACGACATCGGGGCGGCCCGCGTCCAGGTCCACGGAGAACGCCCTCGTCGTCACACCGCCGCCGCAGCCGGACCCGGTGCCGAAGTCGTTCCAGGCGAGGGGCGCCTCGCTCGCCACCACCCGCACGTTCAGGTCCTTGAGTACGACGGTCTCGCTCCCGGTGCCCTGGAGAGCCAGCTCGATGTACTGGCTTCCGCTCGCGACCCCGCCGAGCGCACTCACCCAGCCGGGCGCGTCCTGCTCGTTGGGGGGCGGGGGGACCCGCGTCGCGGGGCGGTTCACGAGATAGCGCTGGCTGCACGGGTCCTCGAAGGCGTACGGCTTGGTGCTCACCGTCACCGGCACCCCGGCGACCGCTCCCTTCCCGCCGTCCCCGCCACCGCCACTTCCCTTGCCCGCGGCGGTCGCCGAGTCCGACGGACTGGCCTTCCCCGATGGCGACTTGCTCGGTGAAGGCGACCCGGAGGGCGAGGCGGACGGCTGGGCCGGCTCCGACTCACCGCGCTGCGAGACCTGGGACGCGACGGGTGAGCGATCGGTCGACGGTTCGTTCAGCGGGCCGAAGACGACGGCGGGTACGGCGACGGCCGCGACGACCGCCGCGGCGGCGAGAGTGACGTACAGACGCTTCCTGCGCCGTGGAGAAGACGCGTCGTCGGCGGAGTCGGGCTCCGGCTCTGGCTCTTCTGGCTCTTCTGGCTCTGGCAACTCGGCGACCGGCGGATCAGAAACAGCCTCATCCTCTGGGTCCTCGACAGAGGCAGGGACAACGGGCGACGGCGCCGCCGCCCGGCCCCGCCGTCGCGCCTCGTCCGCGAGGATCCACCGCCGGTGCAGCTCCACAAACTCCTCGCCCGTCGCCCCGCACAGCCGCCCCAGCCGCTCCGCGGCCGCGAAGTCGGCCGGCACGGCGTCGCCGTTGCAGTAGCGGTGGAGTGTGGACGTACTGACGTGGAGCTTCCCGGCGAGCACGCCGTAGCTGTGTCCCGAACGCTCCTTCAGCTCGCTGAGCAGTTCCGCGAAAGCCTTGGCCTCGGTCGTCGCCACTCGCAGTTTCCCTCCACATCGGTACGCCACAGGTGCGCGGCCGTTCCAGGAACGCGTTCCAGGGAAACACTGTTCCCGCAGGTCACAGGCGTCTGAGCATTCCAGCTTCCCTCATTGTCCCCTGCCGATTGCGGCCGGTTCCAGCCGCCCCGCAAGGTAGGTGCAGCAGCCGCCGAACGAGGAGGAGCAATCCGAACTCGAATCCGCGACAGCCTCGTTGATGTCGTGGCCGTCTGCGTACTCATCGCCTGCACAAGCGTCCTGCTCGTGCTCATCAACCGCCACTGAACCGCTACCGAACGCACCACCGAAACGGGAGACAGAACCTCATGCGCACCCTTCGAATCCGCTCCGCCGCCGCCACCGCCACCACCGCTCTCGTGGCCGTACTCGCCCTCACGGCCTGCCAGCCGGACGACGTGGTCGGCTCCAACCCGGAGCCCCAGACCACGTCCAACTCCTCCACGGACGAGCCGGCGTCCAAGGCGCCCAACGATTCCGAGGCGACCGGCAAGCCGCAGGACTCCACCACCCCGGACACGGACAGCGGCAAGAACAACGGCGGCAACAACAGCGGCGGCGGCGGCAAAGGCAAGAGCAGCGACGCCCGCACCCCCTGCACCGGGGACAACACCAAGGTCACCATCACCGAGGTCACCCGCCCCATCAACCACCTGCTGGTGACCGCCACCAACGCCGGCGGCGGCAACTGCGACGCCTACTACGCGCCCCTCCTCGGCTTCGACGACGCCCAGTCCACCACCCAGATCAACGAGGACAGCAAGCCTCAGGCGGTCGTCACGCTGGCCCCCGGCGAGTCGGCCTATGCCTCGATCGCACTCGGCGGCGACGGCTCCCCCGACATCGCGGCGTACAAGCTCAGCGTCAACTTCTCGGGCCGCGACAACGCGGGATCGGTGGGCTCGCCCGCGAACCTCACCCTCCCCAAGGGCACGATGATCTCCGACACCACGTCGGTCTCCTACTGGCAGTCGACGATGGCCGACGCCCTCACCTGGTAACCCCGGCCCGCCCGCCCGGTCCCGGCAACCGACAGCGCGCGGGCGCCCCCAAGGACCTCAAAGCCCCCGCGCGACCTCCGTCGCCCAGTACGTCAGAATCATCTGCGCCCCGGCCCGCTTGATCCCGGTCAGGCTCTCCATGATCGCCCTGTCCCGGTCGATCCAGCCCTTCTCCGCCGCCGCCTCGATCATCGAGTACTCCCCACTGATCTGGTACGCGGCGACGGGCACGGCCACCTCGGCGGCCACCTTCGCCAGCACATCCAGATACGGCCCGGCCGGCTTCACCATCACCATGTCGGCGCCCTCCTCCAGATCCAGCGCCAACTCGCGCATGGACTCACGGGAGTTGGCCGGGTCCTGCTGGTAGGTGTTGCGGTCGCTCGTCAGCGACGAGCCGACCGCCTCCCGGAACGGGCCGAAGAGCGCGGACGAATACTTCGCCGTGTACGCCAGAACGGCCACGTCCTCCTTGCCGATCGTGTCCAGCGCGTCCCGGACCACGCCCACCTGACCGTCCATCATCCCGCTGGGACCCACCACATGAACGCCCGCGTCGGCCTGTACCTGGGCCATCTCCGCGTACCGCTCCAGCGTCGCGTCGTTGTCGACCCGGCCCTCGGAGTCGAGCACCCCGCAGTGGCCGTGATCGGTGTACTCGTCCAGACAGAGATCGGACATGATCACCAGATCGTCCCCGACCTCCTCGCGGACCGCCCGGATCGCCACCTGGAGGATGCCCTGAGGGTCGGTCCCGGCCGTCCCGAGCGCGTCCTTCTTCGCCTCCTCGGGCACGCCGAACAGCATGATCCCGCAGACGCCCGCGCTCACCGCCTCGACGGCCGCCTTCCGCAGCGTGTCCAGGCTGTGCTGGACGACGCCGGGCATGGCCGAGATGGGTACGGGTTGGGCCGCCCCCTCCCGCACGAACGCGGGCAGGATCAGATCGGCCGGGTGGAGCCGCGTCTCGGCGACCATGCGCCGCATCGCGGGGCTCGTCCGCAGCCGACGGGGCCGGGCACCGGGGAAGGAACCGTACACAGTCATGGTGAGTCGCCTCATGGTCGGAAGGAGCTGTCACTGCCGTACCCCGTCCACGCTACGCCGCGTGGACGGGAGCCCCCCACAGACCCCGTACGTCCCCTCCGTACGCCCCTACGTCGAACGACGCCGCCTCGACCCCGGTCGCCGCTCGCTCGGCCGGGTGACCGTCTCGCCGGCCTCCCGCGCCGCCTCCCGGCGCTGCGCGCCGAACGCCGCCAGCGCCTCGGCCAGCCTGTGCACCGAAGGCTCCGGCGACAGCACGTCCACCCGCAGCCCGTGCTCCTCCGCCGTCTTGGCGGTCGCCGGGCCGATGCACGCGATGACGGTCACGTTGTGCGGCTTGCCCGCGATGCCGACCAGATTGCGCACGGTGGACGACGAGGTGAACATCACCGCGTCGAAGCCCCCGCCCTTGATGGCCTCCCGCGTCTCGGCGGGCGGCGGCGAGGCGCGCACGGTCCGGTAGGCCGTGACGTCGTCGACCTCCCAGCCCAGCTCGATCAGCCCGGCGACCAGCGTCTCCGTGGCGATGTCGGCGCGCGGCAGGAACACCCGGTCGATCGGGTCGAAGACCGGGTCGTACGGCGGCCAGTCCTCAAGCAGCCCGGCCGCGGACTGCTCACCGCTGGGCACCAGATCCGGCTTGACGCCGAAGTCGACCAGCGCGGCGGCGGTCTGCTCGCCGACCGCGGCGACCTTGATCCCGGCGAAGGCACGGGCGTCGAGCCCGTACTCCTCGAACTTCTCCCGGACGGCCTTCACCGCGTTGACCGATGTGAAGGCGATCCACTCGTAGCGCCCGGTGACGAGACCCTTGACCGCGCGCTCCATCTGCTGGGGCGTACGCGGCGGTTCGACCGCGATGGTCGGGACCTCGTGCGGTACGGCGCCGTAGGACCGAAGCTGGTCGGAGAGCGACGCGGCCTGCTCCTTCGTACGCGGCACGAGCACCTTCCAGCCGAACAGCTGCTTCGACTCGAACCACGCGAGCTGGTCGCGCTGCGCGGGCGCACTGCGCTCCCCGACCACGGCTATGACCGGCTGATGCCCGGACGCGGACGGCAGCACCTTCGCCTGCTTCAGCGTCAGCGCGATCGTGCCGAGCGTCGCGGACCAGGTGCGCTGGCGCGTCGTCGTACCGGCGACGGTGACCGTCATCGGGGTGTCGGGCTTGCGGCCCGCGGCGACGAACTCACCGGCGGTCGCGGCGACCGTCTCCAGCGTCGCCGAGACGACCACCGTGCCGTCGCTCGCGCCGAGTTCGGTCCAGCAGCGCTCACCGGCCGTACGGCTGTCGACGAAACGGACGTCCATGCCCTGCGCGTCGCGCAGCGGCACACCCGCGTAGGCGGGCACCCCCACGGCGGCGGCGATACCGGGCACGACCTCGAAGGGAATGCCCGCGGCGGCGCACGCCAGCATCTCGGCGCCGGTGTCGCCGTCGAGACCGGGGTCCCCGGTCACCGCACGGACGACCCGCTTGCCGCCGCGTGCGGCCTCCATGACAAGATTGACGGCATCCCTGATCGCTGGGATACCAGCGGCTGTTGACGCATCGTCAACAATCGTCATCTCAGGCGTGCTCACACTCGCACGGGCATGGGCGCGTACGACGTCGAGCACATCCGGCTCGGCGATCAGTACCTCCGCCCCGGCAAGCGCCTCGACGGCGCGGAGTGTCAGCAGACCCGGATCCCCGGGTCCGGCACCGAGGAAGGTGACGTGCCCTGATGCGTGGACGGCCGGGTGGTCGGCGATGGGGCTCAAAGTGCTCGCTCCCCCATAAGACCGGCCGCACCCTTGGCGAGCATCTCGGACGCGAGTTCGCGACCGAGCGCGACGGCGTCGTCGTGCGACGTGGGTACGGGACCGGTGATGGACAACTGCACCAGCGTCGAGCCGTCGGTCGTGCCGACGACGCCACGCAGGCGCAGTTCGTTGACAAATCGCGTGTCCTGGCCGTCGCCCAACAGGTCGGCCAGCGCACCCACAGGTGCGCTGCAACCGGCCTCCAGGGCGGCGAGCAGGGAACGTTCGGCGGTGACGGCGATCCGCGTGAGCGGATCGTCCAAACCGGCGAGTGCGGCGGCGAGTTCCGGGTCGGAAGCCACGCACTCGACGGCCAGCGCCCCCTGGCCGGGGGCCGGCAGAACGGAGTCGACCGACAGGAAGTCGGTCACCTCCTCCGTCCTGCCGAGGCGGTTGATACCCGCTGCGGCCAGCACGACCGCGTCCAGCTCACCGCTGTGGACGTAGCCGATGCGGGTGTCGATGTTCCCGCGTATCGGCACGGTCTCCAGCAGCAGGCCGTGGTTGCGGGCGTGCGCGTTGAGCTGCGCCGTACGCCGCGCGGAGCCCGTACCGATCCTGGCACCGTGCGGCAGCGTGTCGAGGGTCAGCCCGTCGCGTGCGATCAGCACGTCCCGGGGGTCCTCACGGCGCGGTACGGCGGCCAGCGTCAGGCTCTCGGGCTGCGCCGTGGGCAGGTCCTTCAGCGAGTGGACGGCGAAGTCGACCTCGCCGCGCAGCAGCGCGTCGCGCAGCGCGGTGACGAAGACGCCCGTGCCGCCGATCTGGGACAGCTGCTCACGGGAGGTGTCGCCGTACGTCGTGATCTCGACCAGCTCCACCGCGCGCCCGGTCAACTCACCCACGGCGGCGGCCACTTGCCCGGACTGGGCCATGGCGAGCTTGCTCCGCCTGGTCCCGAGTCTCAGTGTCTTCTCGGTCATACTCGCCCTCGGTTGTCGACGTCGACCGCGTTCAGGTCGACGGGTGCGCTGCGGTCGCCGGGTGCGCTCCGGTCGGCCCGGCTGACGGCGGCGACCGTCTGCGGGTCGAGGTCGAACAGTTCGCGCAGCGCGTCCGCGTAACCGGCTCCGCCCGGCTCACCGGCGAGTTGCTTCACCCGCACGGTCGGGGCGTGCAGCAGCTTGTCCACGACGCGGCGCACGGTCTGGGTGATCTCGGCGCGCTGCCGCTCGTCGAGGCCGGGGAGCCGGCCTTCGAGCCGCGTGATCTCGTTGGTGACGACATCGGCGGCCATGGCGCGCAGCGCGACCACGGTCGGGGTGATGTGGGCGGCGCGCTGGGCGGCGCCGAAGGCCGCGACCTCGTCGGTGACGATCCGCTTGACCTGGTCGACGTCGGCGGCCATCGGGGCGTCGGCGGACGCGTCGGCCAGGGACTCGATGTCGATCAGCCGGGCGCCGACGACACGGTGCGCGGCGGCGTCGATGTCGCGGGGCATGGCGAGGTCGAGCAGCGCGAGTTCCCGGCCGCCCGCGAGGGCCTTCTCCACGGCGTCGGCCGTCAGGACGAGACCGGTGGCGCCGGTGCAGGAGACGACGACGTCGGCACGTGTCAACTCGGCGTCCACGGCGCCCATGTCGACGGCGCGGGCCTTGACTCCCGTACCGCCGGGCTCGTTGAGGATGGCCACCAGCCGCTCGGCGCGCGCCGCCGTGCGGTTGGCGACGACGATCTCGGCGACCCCGGCGCGGGCGAGTGTCGCGGCGGCGAGCGAGGACATCGACCCGGCGCCGATGACCAGCGCCCGGCGGCCCCCGGCCCAGGTGTTGACGTCCGCGCCCGCGGCGAGCTGTTCGAGTCCGAAGGTGACGAGCGACTGCCCGGCCCGGTCGATCCCGGTCTCGCTGTGGGCGCGCTTGCCGACCCGCAGGGCCTGCTGGAACAGGTCGTTGAGGAGCCGCCCGGCGGTGTGCAGCTCCTGGCCGCCCGCGAGCGCGTCCTTGATCTGGCCGAGGATCTGGCCCTCGCCGACGACCATCGAGTCCAGTCCGCAGGCCACCGAGAAGAGATGGTGGACGGCGCGGTCCTCGTAGTGCACATAGAGATAAGGGGTCAGCTCGTCCAGGCCGACACCGCTGTGCCGGGCGAGCAGCGTGGACAGCTCGGCGACTCCCGCGTGGAACTTGTCCACGTCCGCGTACAGCTCGACCCGGTTGCACGTCGCGAGGACGGCCGCCTCGGTCGCCGGTTCGGCGGCGAGTACGTCCTGAAGGAGCTTGGTCCGGCTGTCCGGGGACAGCGACGCCCGGTCCAGCACGCTCACGGGCGCGCTGCGGTGGCTCAGACCGATGACCAGAAGACTCATGCCGGCATCACGGCGGGGACTTCCCCGTCGGGTCCCTTCCGGCTCGCGGCGGTGGAGCGGATCGGCGGCGGCGTACCGGCCTCGGCGGCGGCGGCTTCCTCACCGGCCTTGCGCTGCTCGTGGAAGGCGAGGATCTGGAGCTCGATCGAGAGGTCGACCTTCCGTACGTCCACGCCGTCGGGCACGGTCAGTACGGTCGGCGCGAAGTTGAGGATCGAGGTGACCCCGGCGGCGACCAGGCGCTCGCAGACCTGCTGGGCACCGCCCGCCGGGGTCGCGATGACCCCGATGGAGACGCCGTTGTCGCTGATGATCCGCTCCAGCTCGTCCGTGTGCTGGACGGGCATCCCGGCGACCGGCTTGCCGGCCATCTCGGGGTCGGCGTCGATCAGCGCGGCGACCCGGAAGCCGCGGGAGGCGAATCCGCCGTAATTGGCCAGCGCGGCGCCGAGATTGCCGATGCCGACGATGACGACGGGCCAGTCCTGGGTGAGACCGAGTTCACGGGAGATCTGGTAGACGAGGTACTCCACGTCGTACCCGACACCGCGCGTTCCGTACGAGCCGAGATACGAGAAATCCTTGCGCAGCTTCGCGGAGTTGACCCCGGCGGCCACGGCGAGTTCCTCGGACGACACAGTGGGTACGGAGCGCTCGGAGAGTGCGGTGAGCGCCCGCAGATACAGCGGAAGCCGGGCGACCGTGGCCTCGGGGATTCCTCGGCTACGGGTCGCCGGTCGGTGAGTTCGGCCAGTTGCCACGGTGCTCCTGCGGGATGAGCGGGGCTTTAGGCGGCCGTATGTCCCAGGACCGCCCCGTCGTGTGCAGGGTATGCCTTTGTGAACGCGTGCACAAAGATTGTGTCCGCTTTGTCCGTACAGAGTGACCGGGGTCACGCGACCCGTACGAGGGATCTTGGAACCCTCGCACCCACCGGCCCGTTGAACCCATGCTGGGGGCAAAACCGTACAACTCCTCATGACCACGCCCCCGAGACCACTCGCCGCGCCCGCCGGAGCCGGTCGTCCCGGCCCTTCGGAAAAAGCTCGGCAAAGCGCCCACGATCGTAACCGTCTTTCTGTCAGGTCCCCAGTTCCTTGCGGAGCCGATCGGCGTCGACCCGCCAGAAGGTGTGCTGTTCGCCGTCCACGAGCACCACCGGGATCTGCTCCCAGTAGGCGCGGTGCAACTCTTCGTCGACCATGATGTCCTTCTCCTCCCAGGACGCCCCGGTCTCGGCACACACCGCGCTCACGACGGCGCGGGCGTCGTCACAGAGATGACAGCCGGGTTTGGAGACGAGCGTCACCACGCGCTCGGCGGGTTTCTTCTTCGTACGGCGCAGGAGGGGACTCATGACACCCATTCTCCGCCGTCCCGCCGACTCCCCACCCCGGTCCCGTCCGGCCTCCTCTCCCCCACCCCTCCGCCCCACCCCTCTCCCCCGTCCCCCTCCCCCGCTCCCTCTCCCGGCTCCCGTCCGGCCCCTTCTCGGAGAGTTCACACCGACGGCACCCCGGCGCGTCCGGAAGTACCGAACAGACTGACTATGCTCACGCTATGGCCGCACTGGGATGGCTCACCCCCCGTAAGCGCTCCGCGACAGCACGGAGCGTGCTCGCGGGTGAGGCCGCAGCAGAGGCAGGACTCAAGTCGTCGCAGGAGATCGACGGCGTCGGAGTGGCACCGGCCGGCACCGCGGACACCGCCGAACCCGCCGTGCCCGACTTCCCCGTCATCGGGGACGCCCGCGCCGCGGCCTTCTTCGACCTGGACAACACCGTCATGCAGGGCGCCGCGATCTTCCACTTCGGACGCGGGCTGTACAAACGGAAGTTCTTCCAGCGCCGCGAACTGGCCCGGTTCGCCTGGCAGCAGGCCTGGTTCCGGCTCGCCGGCGTCGAGGACCCGCAGCACATGCAGGACGCGCGGGACAGCGCGCTGTCGATCGTCAAGGGCCACCGGGTCTCCGAGCTGATGTCCATCGGCGAGGAGATCTACGACGAGTACATGGCCGACCGCATCTGGCCGGGCACCCGCACCCTCGCCCAGGCACACCTCGACGCCGGGCAGCAGGTCTGGCTGGTGACCGCCGCGCCCGTCGAGACGGCCACCATCATCGCCCGGCGCCTCGGACTGACCGGCGCGCTCGGCACGGTCGCCGAGTCGATCGACGGCGTCTACACGGGCAAGCTCGTCGGCGAGCCGCTGCACGGCCCGGCGAAGGCCGAGGCGGTACGGGCGCTGGCGACGGCCGAGGACTTCGACCTGGACCGCTGCGCGGCGTACAGCGACTCGCACAACGACATCCCGATGCTGTCGCTGGTCGGACATCCGTACGCGATCAACCCGGACAGCAAGCTCCGCAAGCACGCCAAGGACCGCGAATGGCGGCTGCGTGACTACCGGACGGGCCGCAAGGCGGCCAAGGTCGGCATCCCGGCGGCAGCAGGGGTCGGCGCGCTGGCGGGCGGCACGGCCGCCGCGGTGGCACTGCACCGCCGCCGGCGCTGAGGCCTCCGGGACCACCGAACTCGAACCCGGGGCCGAATCGACCGGCACCGATCACGTCAGCTGACACATCGCGACACCAAACGATCAATAACCGCTCACGATGTGCTACTTGATTCGCCATATAGGCGTAACAGAAGCGACGTAATCGATGATTTGAGCAACTGGGTGTAGCGCTGCCTATACGAAGCGTTATTCTCCTCAGACGCATACCGGACCCCACACGTCGCCACGACGAGTGAACGGTCCCGCACTGAACGTGATGGAAGCTCTGCCTCTGGGAGTCCCGTGTACCCACACGTCGGGGTTGACGCCTCGGGCCTGGCTACGCTGCGCGCATCGGTCATCGACCGCTTGCGCGGCTTCGTCCCCACCGCGTACGCCGTCCCCGCATACGCCGCCGCGGCCCCTGCCGTGAGCGGCCCGATTGGTCCTTGCTATGCCCTGGCGAACGGCGGTGCGGCGGTCGGCAGACGGGGAAGCCGACACAGCAGCACCACCGCCGCCTCCACCCCCGTCCGCCGGCCCACGGCGGACAGCGACAGCGCCCGCATGATGGAACTCGTCGAGCGCGCCCAGGCCGGCGAGGCCGAAGCGTTCGGCAGGCTGTACGACCAGTACAGCGACACCGTCTACCGCTACATCTACTACCGCGTGGGCGGCAAGGCGACGGCGGAGGATCTCACCAGTGAGACCTTCCTGCGCGCCCTGCGGCGTATCTCCACGTTCACCTGGCAGGGCCGCGACTTCGGCGCCTGGCTGGTCACGATCGCCCGAAATCTGGTCGCCGACCACTTCAAGTCGAGCCGTTTCCGGCTCGAAGTGACCACCGGCGAAATGCTCGATGCCAACGAGGTGGAGCGCAGCCCGGAGGACTCCGTCCTAGAGTCCCTTTCGAACGCCGCGCTGCTCGAAGCCGTACGCAAACTCAACCCCCAGCAGCAGGAGTGCGTGACCCTGCGCTTCCTGCAAGGGCTCTCGGTCGCCGAGACGGCCAGAGTGATGGGGAAGAACGAAGGAGCGATCAAGACCTTGCAGTACCGGGCTGTGCGCACGCTGGCACGGCTGCTTCCGGAGGACGCCCGCTGACGGCCGGTGACAGGACCGGCGCACGGACCGGTGACCGGGCTGACGTACGGACCGGCCGCCGGACCCGCGTACAGACCGGCGTACAGACCGGCGTACAGACCGGCGTACAGACCGGCGTACGGTTCAACTCACCGTCCGTGACGCCTCGATGACGCACTGGTCCGATCATCTTTCGCGCGTAACCCAAGTGCCGCGACGCTCGTTGTGCGGGATGCAGGCTCCCTGTGGATGCGCTCAAGGCGTGCAACCTTCCGAACCCCCAGGGGAGTCGATCGTCATGACGAGAGGAGGTGCCGCCAGTGATCGCGAATGTCTCGGCACACCGGCGGGCGAACGCCTTCGCCCAGGCCCTGGAAGACCAAGTGCCCCAGGGCGCGGCGGGGGAACAGCCCGCCGCGTCGGCCGAACCGACTGAGCAGGGGCGGCTGTTGGCCCTGGCCGGCGGTCTCGGTGAGCTACCGAGACCCACGCTGGCCGCGGAGGTCAAAGTGGTGCAACGGGCACAGCTCGTGGCAGCCATGGAGGCCATGGTGCTGGAGGGCACGGCGGGCGGAGCCGCGTCCACGGGACCCACGGTGCCCGAACAGCGGCGGACATCGGGAAGGGGAGCCCACCGGGCGTCCCCGCTCCGGAAGCTCCGCCCCAAGTCCCGCTGGTCGAAGGGGCTCGCGGCCGGAGGACTCACCGTCGGTGTGGCCGCCGGTGCCTTCGGCGGAGTGGCCGCTGCCAGTTCCGACGCCCTGCCCGGTGATTCGCTGTACGGGCTGAAGCGTGGCATGGAGGACTTCAAGCTCGGCATGGCCGACGAGGACGCCGACCGCGGCGGTCTCTACCTCGACCATGCCTCGACCCGGCTGAGCGAAGCCCGCCGGCTGCTGGAGCGTGGCCGCTCCGGCGCGCTGGACCATGAATCGCTCGGCGAGATCCGCCGGGCGCTCAACGGTATGAATCACGACGCCACCGAGGGCCACCGGCTGCTGCAACAGGCGTACGAGAAGGACGGCAAGATCAAGTCGATCGCGACGCTCTCCTCGTTCTCCGCCTCGCACCGCGCCATCTGGAACGGCCTGCGGGACCGGCTGCCACCGCAGCTGAGCGACGTGGGAAGCCAGGTCAACTCGGTGTTCGACGCCATAGACGAGGACGTCGCCCCGTTGCAGTCGCTGCTGCCGCGCGCTCCTGACAAGGACCGGCGCTCGCAGGAACCCGGCGGCGGTACGACAGGCGGCCCCGGCGGATCCGGCAGCAAGGACAACGGCCCGTCGCCGTCGAAGTCGGCCCCCGACAAGGGCCGTACGGACAGCGGGGGCAAGCCGAGCCCATCGGGTCCCGGAGCCTCGGAGGACGACGGGCTGCTGCCCGGCGCCCCCGGCGATCTGCTCAACCCGCCGTCCGACGGTGACCTTCCGTCGGCGCCCGGCCAGGGGGGCCTTCCCCCGGCTCCGGACGTCACGATTCCGCCGCTGCTGCCCGACCTGCTGCCGGGTCTCGGTATCGACGCGGAGAACGCGGACTGACGAGGGAAGTGTGCGCGAGAGAGGCGAGGGCCGGTGGCCCTCGCCTCTTCCGTGTGGTGTCACACGGTCGTGGCCAGAAGGTCGTGGTCACACGGTCGTGGTCACACGGTCGTGGTCAGAAGAAGACCGACCGGCGCTGCACGAGGAGCTTGTAGAGCGTGTGCTGGATCTGCTCCCGTACCTGATCGGTCAGGTTGAACATCAGCATCGGATCCTCGGCCGCCTCCGGCGGATAGCCGTCCGTGGGGATCGGCTCGCCGAACTGGATCGTCCACTTCGTCGGCAGCGGCACCGCGCCCAGCGGCCCGAGCCACGGGAACGTCGGAGTGATCGGGAAGTACGGGAATCCCAGCAGCCGCGCCAGCGTCTTGGAGTTGCCGAGCATCGGGTAGATCTCCTCCGCCCCGACGATCGAGCACGGCACGATCGGCACACCGTGCCGCAGCGCCGTCGAGACGAAGCCGCCCCGGCCGAAGCGCTGCAACTTGTAGCGCTCCCCGAAGGGCTTCCCGAGGCCCTTGAAGCCTTCCGGCATCACGCCGACGATCTCGCCCCGCTGGAGCAGCCGCTCCGCGTCCTCCGCGCACGCCAGGGTGTGACCGGCCTTGCGCGCCAGCTCGTTGACGACCGGCAGCATGAACACCAGGTCGGCGGCGAGCAGCCGCAGATGGCGGCCGGCCGGGTGGTTGTCGTGGACGGCGACCTGCATCATCAGCCCGTCGAGCGGGAGGGTGCCGGAGTGGTTGGACACCACCAGGGCGCCGCCGTCCGCGGGGATGTTCTCGATGCCCTTCACCTCCACGCGGAAGTAGTTCGCGTAGAGCGGCCGGATCAGCGACATCAGGACCTGGTCGGTCAGTTCCTCGTCGTACCCGAACTCGTCGACCTCGTAGTCACCGGTGACCCGGCGCCGCAGGAAGGCGAGCCCCTCGGCGAGCCGCCGGTCCCAGGAGCCGCCGCCGGACTCGTCCTCGGGGGGGCCGGCGGGCGGGGTCGGATCGGGCTGCTGTGCGGCGTCGGCCATGGTGTCCTCGACCCCGTCGGGTTGATCGGGAACGGACGCGAGAGAGGGCGGCCCGGACCCCGACCGGGATCCCGGTTCTGGTCCCACTGCCGACGAGGGCGGGGCCGAGGACGGGGAAGAGGGCGGGGCCGAGCTGCCGCGTTCCCGCGCCCGCTTGGCGGCGGCGCCCTTCGCCGCGCGCCGTGACCGGGGCTCTTCCCCGAAGGGGATGACCTTGGCGTCGGCCATGTCAGATGCGCTCCTTGCTGACGAGGGCGGCGAACTGGTCGACCGCGTCGGCGACAGCCTCCGGCGGCAACAGCCCGGCACCCCGGCTACGTGCGAAGTCCGTGAACGCCTCCGCCGTCGAGTAGGTGGGTACGAATCCCAGTGTCTCGCGCATCTGATCCGTACTGACGACCCTGCCGTGGGTCAGCAGCCGGATCTGCTCCGGCGAGAAGTCCGTCACCCCGAGCGTGCGCAGCGCGGAACCGACCCAGGTCACGGCCGGCAGCAGCACGGGCACCGTCGGCCTGCCGAGGCGCCGGGAGCACTGCGAGAGCAACAGCACGCCGTCACCGGCGATGTTGAAGGTCCCGCTGTTGAGCGTGGACCGCCGGGGCTCGTGCAGGGCGATCCGCAGGACGTCGATGACATCGTCCTCGTGGACGAACTGGAGCCGCGGGTCGTAGCCGAAGACCGTCGGCAGCACGGGCAGCGACAGATACTCGGCGAGCGGTGAATCCGCCGTGGGCCCGAGGATGTTCGCGAAGCGCAGCACGCACACGGCGACGTCCGGCCGGCGGCGCGCGAACCCGCGCACGTACCCCTCGACCTCCACCGCGTCCTTCGCGAAGCCGCCGCTGGGCAGGGACTTGGGCGGGGTGTTCTCGGTGAAGACGGCCGGGTCGCGGGGCGCGGAGCCGTACACGCTCGTACTGGACTTGACGACCAGGCGCTCGACGGTGGGTGACTTCTGGCAGGCACCGAGCAGTTGCATGGTGCCGATGACGTTGGTCTCCTTGACGGCCGTCCGGCCGCCGGCGCCGAGCGGCGTGCCCGTCACGTCCATGTGCACGACGGTGTCGACGGAATGCTCGGCAAGGACGCGCGCTATGGCGGGCTGGCGGATGTCCGCCCGGACGAAATCGGCACCGCCGAGACTGTGCTCGGGGGTGACGGCGTCCACGCCGATGACCCGGTCCACGTCGGAGTCGCGCAGGATTCTCCGTACGAGACGGCTGCCGAGCTGGCGGGCCACTCCGGTCACGAGCACGACCTTGCCCAAGATCAGCGCCTTCCCCTGAATTTGATGTCTGGCCCAAGCACAGGCCCAAGCACTGGCCCAAGCACATTGCTTGCCTCAGCCGTCACCGTAGCGGGTCCCCGTTGCCGCGTGACGGCCTCACGAGCCTCTTCTCCGCACCTTCGCGAATCTTTGACCCGAACTCACCCGACCGCTGACCCGACTGCTGACCGCAGAGCGGGGCCGGAACGCACTGCGGCCCTTCCACCTGTGTGGTGGAAGGGCCGCGATGTCACGTACAGCTGTCGCCTACTTCTTGTTACGACGCTGCACGCGGGTGCGCTTGAGCAGCTTGCGGTGCTTCTTCTTGGCCATCCGCTTACGCCGCTTCTTGATAACAGAGCCCACGACTACCCTCGCTCACTTCTCTTCACTCGGTGCGGGGCGTCTGGGCCCACACGACCTACGTTGGCCCAGCCTACCCGTCGCCGAGTGAGGGACGTAATCCGAGGGAAATCTCAGGCGGATTCGACCCCCACGAAAGACTCGCGGAGATACTCGTGAACCGCTTGCTCCGGAACCCGGAAAGACCTGCCCACCCGGATCGCCGGCAGATGACCGCTGTGCACCAATCGGTACACGGTCATCTTCGACACTCGCATCACCGAGGCGACTTCCGCCACGGTAAGGAACTTGACCTCGTTGAGAGGCCTCTCGCTGCCAGCAGCCATGACCCACCTGTACCTTCCGCAACCGACGCGCACCGGCTTCCCCTCCGGTGACTCTTCGTCGCTGTGCGCTCACACCCAGAGTAGGGGCGGGTGGTACGAGTGGGGAAGAGGAGCAGCACACGGTCGCCTACTGTGACAGACACGCTCGATTGAGTACATAGCGCGTCAGCGGACGGTAGTAATCGGATCGCACACCGTCGTCAACGGGAACCACGACGGACACCCGCCCCTCCGCCTCGCCCACGAACAGGGCCGGATCGTCGGTGTCCGCGAGACCGATGGCCTCAATGCCCAACTGACCTGCCCCGCAGACCCATCCGTGGTCCCCGACGACCAGTTCGGGGAGCGGCCCGCCGGCCTCTGCTGCACTGTCCAGAGCAACCCGAACGGGGAGTGGGGAATGACTGTGTGCGCCGGTCTCACTCCCGGCGCGCGACGCTTCGAATTCCCGCACCAATGCGACTCCCCGTACGTAGTCGAGGTGGTAAGTGCGTACGCCGAACCGGGTCGTTATGTCGATACATCGGCCCTTCGCCGGGGTGAGTACGAGACATCCCGCCGCCGACAAAGCGTCTGCCAGTCCCGCGTAGAAGCCGATCAACCGATGCGGATGCCCGGTCCCGAACAACACGGGAGCCCGCCGCCCGGCGGCGGCGCCGAGCCGCGCGGCAAAGGCGTCGAGGCTGCTCAACGTCCGCTCGGGGTCGATGACATCACCGCCCAAGACATGCGCCGGGTCCCCGGAGACCCCGCACCGCTCGGCCATGAGCCGCAGCAAGTCGCGCTCGCACCAAGCCCGTTCGGGGGTGAGCCCCAGCGTCGCCCGCGGATCACGGGCGGCGAAGAGCCGGTAACTGCGCAGGCTCTGCTCCCGCGTGGTGGCCACGGGGCCGGCCAGTCTGGCGGCCAGCAGGTGGGCCCGTAAGGCTCCGGTACTCAACACAGCCCCGATGTTTCCGTACGGGGACCCCTACCGGACCAAAACGCCTGCCACCCCCCACAGTTGGCGTAACCTCCCGCCGCCCACAACAAGCCCGCCCACCCACCACACCAAGCACCTCCGCCACAAGAAGCCCGTCCGGCGACCGAGGACACGACTCGGCGCAGACCACACCAAGCACGCCCGCCACAACAAGCCCGTCCGGCGATTGAGGACACGACCAGGTCGGCCAAATCAAGCCCGTCCGGCGATTGAGGACGAACCGCCCACCGGGCGGCCCCGGTCAACCCCACCGGTCAACCCCACCGGCCCCGGTCAACCCCACCGCTCACGCCAACAACCCCCGCAACGGAAACACCGCCCGCCGCGTCGCCAGAACCGCCTGGTCCAACCGATCCGCCGGATCGTAACCCGCCTCCCACGGCTGCCACTTCGGCGTCCGCCCATCCGTCATCCGCCGCGGCGCGGACTCCCGCGTACGGGCGTACACCACATCCCGCCACTCCTCCGGCACCGCCGACTCCGGGTCGATGGGCGCGTGCGCCGCGATCGCCACCAGATGCGTCCAGGAGCGCGGCACGACGTCCACGACCGAGTACCCGCCCCCGCCGAGCGCGATCCAGCGGCCCTCGTCGACGTACTCGTGCGCCAGTTCGTGACAGGACGCCTGCACCGCGCGCTGCGCGTCCAGCGACACCGCGAGGTGCGCCAGCGGGTCCTCGAAGTGCGTATCGGCCCCGTGCTGCGTCACGAGCGCCTGCGGCCGGAAGTCCGCCAGCAGTTCGGGCACGACGGAGTGGAACGCCCGCAGCCACCCCTCGTCCCCCGTCCCGGCGGGCAGCGGCAGGTTGACCGCGCTCCCCTCGCCCGCCTCCTCCGGCCAGCCGGTCTGTGGGAAGAGCGTGCGTGGATGCTCGTGCAGCGAGATCGTCAGCACGCGCGGGTCGTCCCAGAACGCCGCCTGGACGCCGTCCCCGTGGTGCACGTCGACGTCCACGTACGCGACGCGCTCCGCCCCCAGCTCCAGCAGCCGGGCGATGGCGAGCGCCGCGTCGTTGTAGACGCAGAAGCCCGACGCGGCGCCGGGCATCGCGTGGTGCAGACCGCCGGCGAAGTTCACGGCGTGGGTCGTGCCGCCGCCCCACACGGCCTCCGCGGCGCCGACCGACTGCCCGGCGATCAGCGCGGACGCCTCGTGCATCCCGGCGAAGGCCGGATCGTCCACCGTCCCGATGCCGTACGAACCGTCGGCGGACCTCGGGTCGGCCGAGTAGCGCCGTACCGCGTCGACGTACGCCCCCTGGTGCACAAGTCTCAGCGTGGAGTCCCCGGCCGGCGGGGCGGACACCACGTCCATCTTGCTGTCGAGCCCGTACGCGCGCACGAGCTCCCTGGTCAGTGCCAGCCGTACCGGATCCATCGGGTGGCTGGCCCCGAAGTTGTAGCCCGTTACGGCGTCATCCCACATCAGCTGTGCGCGACCGGTCATGCCCGCCACCGTATCGGGCGGTCCCGTCGGCGAACGACCGGGCACAGAACAGCGTTACGAGGATCATCACCATCGGTACGAGCATCGCGCCCCGATAGCTCCACACGTCACCGAGCGCACCGACGAGGGGGGAGCCGATCAGAAAACCCACATAGTTGAAGATGTTCAGCCGGGCGACAGCCGCGTCGCTGGACTCGGGAAACATCCGCCCGGCGGCGGCGAAGCACTGCGGCACGAGGACGCAGAGACCGCACCCGAGCACGGTGAACCCCAGGATCCCCACCCACGCACCGGGCGCCAACGCGACCACCGCGAACCCGGCGGCGGCGAACATCGACCCGAACCGCACGACGGCGACGGGCCCGAAGCGCCGCACCCCGAGGTCTCCGGCCGCGCGGCCGAGGAGTGTGGTGACCATGTACGCGTTGTAGGGGACGGTGGCGACCTCGTCGGAGCTGCCCAGGACGTCCTGGAGGTACTTCGCGCTCCAGTTGGAGACGGTGGAGTCGCCGAATTAGGCAAAGGTCATGACGAGACAGAGCGGCAGAAGGGCCTTGAAGACGATGCCGTTCCCGCCGCCGGTCGACACCGCGACATCCGTGCCGGTATGCGTGCCGGTCTCCGCCTCCGTGTACCAGCGGCTCCCGACGAACGCCGTCGGCACCAGCACCACGACGACCGGCAGATACGACACCAGCAGCGACAAGTCCCAGTGCGCGCCGGCCCAGGCGAGCGAGGCCCTCGCGATACCGCCGAGGCTGTACGCGGCGTGGAAGCCGAGCATGATGCTGCGCCCGTACGCCCGTTGAAGGCGCACCCCCAGCATGTTCATCGACGCGTCGAGCGCACCGACCGACAGCCCGAACACTCCGAGCGATCCCGCGAGCTGCCACACCTGATCACCGGTGGCCACGCCGGCCGAGGAGAGCGAGCAGGACGACCGGCTGGGTCCACCGCAGCACGACTCGGGGCCACACCCGCGCGACGATCTTCTCGGTCAGGACACTGCCCACCCCGGCGAGAATCGGCACGGCCGCCAGAAACGCCGGAAGCAGGGCGTCGGATATCCCGTACCGGTCCTGGATGGCGGGATGCGCGTGACGAGGAGGGCGAAGGCCGCCCCTTGTACGAAGAAACTCAGCGCCAGGGACACCCGTCCGTGTCTCAACCGCACGTCTGTGCTGACCGGCTTGGCTGTCATGGCCGGACAGCGTATGGCTCCCCGCTACCCAGGGGTAGATGGATCAGCCAAGCAGTTCCGGAAGCTCGGTGAGCTCGGCCATGGAGGAGAAGTACGCGGTGGCACCCGCCAGCTTCTCGACCGGAGTCATCGCGGTGAACGCGTACACATCCATCCCGGCCGCCCGCGCCGCGGCGACCCCGAGCGGGCTGTCCTCGATGACGACGCACCGCGCGGGAGAGACGCCCATGCGCTCGGCGGCGTACAGGAAGAGATCGGGCGCCGGCTTTCCGCGCCCGACATCCTGCGCGCTGAAGACGGTTTCCGGCTCGAACCACCGGTCCAGCCCGGTCTTCCGGTGCCCCACCCGGATCCGCTCATGGCTCCCGGACGACGCGACACAGTACGGCCGCCCGTCGGCGGCGAGCTTCCCCAACACCTTGGTGACCCCTTCCACCGGCATCAACTCCCGCTCGAAGGCAGCGAAGACGCGACGGTGCAGCGTGTCATCGAAGTCCTCGGGCAACCGCTGCCCGGTTCTCTCGTGTATGAGATCGTGCACCCGGTGCACCGCGGCGCCCATGTAGTCGCGGAGCGAATCCTCGTAGGTGGTGGGATGACCGAGTTCGGTGAGGTAGCCGGCGAGAATGGTGTTGGCGAGGGGCTCGCTGTCGACAAGGATGCCGTCGTTGTCGAAGATGACCAGTTCATAGCTCATGTGCCAACTGTAAATAGTCCCTGAACGCAGAAATGCCTCAGTCCCCGGACATGGTCCGGGGACTGAGGCTAAAGATTGTTCGGCGGCGTCCTACTCTCCCACAGGGTCCCCCCTGCAGTACCATCGGCGCTGAAAGGCTTAGCTTCCGGGTTCGGAATGTAACCGGGCGTTTCCCTAACGCAATGACCACCGAAACACTATGAAACTGCTGAACAACCGGATGATGTCACGGACTGTTCGTTGTCTCAGAACTAACACAGTGGACGCGAGCAACTGAGGACAAGCCCTCGGCCTATTAGTACCGGTCAACTCCACACCTCACGGTGCTTCCATATCCGGCCTATCAACCCAGTCGTCTACTGGGAGCCTTACCCCATCAAGTGGGTGGGAGTCCTCATCTCGAAGCAGGCTTCCCGCTTAGATGCTTTCAGCGGTTATCCCTCCCGAACGTAGCCAACCAGCCATGCCCTTGGCAGGACAACTGGCACACCAGAGGTTCGTCCGTCCCGGTCCTCTCGTACTAGGGACAGCCCTTCTCAAGACTCCTGCGCGCGCAGCGGATAGGGACCGAACTGTCTCACGACGTTCTAAACCCAGCTCGCGTACCGCTTTAATGGGCGAACAGCCCAACCCTTGGGACCGACTCCAGCCCCAGGATGCGACGAGCCGACATCGAGGTGCCAAACCATCCCGTCGATATGGACTCTTGGGGAAGATCAGCCTGTTATCCCCGGGGTACCTTTTATCCGTTGAGCGACGGCGCTTCCACAAGCCACCGCCGGATCACTAGTCCCGACTTTCGTCCCTGCTCGACCCGTCGGTCTCACAGTCAAGCTCCCTTGTGCACTTACACTCAACACCTGATTACCAACCAGGCTGAGGGAACCTTTGGGCGCCTCCGTTACTCTTTAGGAGGCAACCGCCCCAGTTAAACTACCCATCAGACACTGTCCCTGATCCGGATCACGGACCCAGGTTAGACATCCAGCACGACCAGAGTGGTATTTCAACGTTGACTCCACCTGAACTGGCGTCCAAGCTTCACAGTCTCCCACCTATCCTACACAAGCCGAACCGAACACCAATATCAAACTGTAGTAAAGGTCCCGGGGTCTTTCCGTCCTGCTGCGCGAAACGAGCATCTTTACTCGTAGTGCAATTTCACCGGGCCTATGGTTGAGACAGTCGAGAAGTCGTTACGCCATTCGTGCAGGTCGGAACTTACCCGACAAGGAATTTCGCTACCTTAGGATGGTTATAGTTACCACCGCCGTTTACTGGCGCTTAAGTTCTCAGCCTCGCCACACCGAAATGTGACTAACCGGTCCCCTTAACGTTCCAGCACCGGGCAGGCGTCAGTCCGTATACATCGCCTTACGGCTTCGCACGGACCTGTGTTTTTAGTAAACAGTCGCTTCTCGCTGGTCTCTGCGGCCACCCCCAGCTCACACCGTAAAGATGATCACCAGAAATGGCCCCCCTTCTCCCGAAGTTACGGGGGCATTTTGCCGAGTTCCTTAACCATAGTTCACCCGAACGCCTCGGTATTCTCTACCTGACCACCTGAGTCGGTTTAGGGTACGGGCCGCCATGAAACTCGCTAGAGGCTTTTCTCGACAGCATAGGATCATCCACTTCACCACAATCGGCTCGGCATCAGGTCTCACCCTCAACAAGAGACGGATTTGCCTATCTCTCGGGCTACACCCTTACCCCGGGACTACCACCGCCCGGGCTGGACTACCTTCCTGCGTCACCCCATCGCTTACCTACTACAAGTCTGGTCCGACGGCTCCACCACTCCCCTTTGCCCGAAGGCTCCAGGACGGCTTCACGGTCTTAGCATCGCCTGATTCGATACTGGGCGTTTCAAAGCGGGTACCGGAATATCAACCGGTTGTCCATCGACTACGCCTGTCGGCCTCGCCTTAGGTCCCGACTTACCCTGGGCAGATCAGCTTGACCCAGGAACCCTTAGTCAATCGGCGCACACGTTTCCCACGTGTGTATCGCTACTCATGCCTGCATTCTCACTCGTGAACCGTCCACCCCTCGCTTCCGCGGAGGCTTCACCCGGCACACGACGCTCCCCTACCCATCCGCACGCCCGTTGAGGCTACATGTACGAATGACACGACTTCGGCGGTACGCTTGAGCCCCGCTACATTGTCGGCGCGGAATCACTTGACCAGTGAGCTATTACGCACTCTTTCAAGGGTGGCTGCTTCTAAGCCAACCTCCTGGTTGTCTCTGCGACTCCACATCCTTTCCCACTTAGCGTACGCTTAGGGGCCTTAGTCGATGCTCTGGGCTGTTTCCCTCTCGACCATGGAGCTTATCCCCCACAGTCTCACTGCCGTGCTCTCACTTACCGGCATTCGGAGTTTGGCTAAGGTCAGTAACCCGGTAGGGCCCATCGCCTATCCAGTGCTCTACCTCCGGCAAGAAACACACGACGCTGCACCTAAATGCATTTCGGGGAGAACCAGCTATCACGGAGTTTGATTGGCCTTTCACCCCTAACCACAGGTCATCCCCCAGGTTTTCAACCCTGGTGGGTTCGGTCCTCCACGACCTCTTACAGCCGCTTCAACCTGCCCATGGCTAGATCACTCCGCTTCGGGTCTTGAGCGCGCTACTATGTCGCCCTGTTCGGACTCGCTTTCGCTACGGCTTCCCCACACGGGTTAACCTCGCAACACACCGCAAACTCGCAGGCTCATTCTTCAAAAGGCACGCAGTCACGACTGTATGCGCAAGCACATACAGCGACGCTCCCACGGCTTGTAGGCACACGGTTTCAGGTACTATTTCACTCCGCTCCCGCGGTACTTTTCACCATTCCCTCACGGTACTATCCGCTATCGGTCACCAGGGAATATTTAGGCTTAGCGGGTGGTCCCGCCAGATTCACACGGGATTTCTCGGGCCCCGTGCTACTTGGGAAATACGCAAGAGAGCCGCACAGATTTCAGCTACGGGGGTCTTACCCTCTACGCCGGACCTTTCGCATGTCCTTCGCCTACCTGTACGGTTTCTGACTCTCCGACCAGCCGGCAGACTGATCAAGTGCACTCCCACAACCCCGCATGCGCAACCCCTGCCGGGTATCACACACATACGGTTTGGCCTCATCCGGTTTCGCTCGCCACTACTCCCGGAATCACGGTTGTTTTCTCTTCCTGAGGGTACTGAGATGTTTCACTTCCCCTCGTTCCCTCCACACTGCCTATGTGTTCAGCAGCGGGTGACAGCCCATGACGACTGCCGGGTTTCCCCATTCGGACACCCCCGGATCAAAGCTCGGTTGACAGCTCCCCGGGGCCTATCGCGGCCTCCCACGTCCTTCATCGGTTCCTGGTGCCAAGGCATCCACCGTGCGCCCTTAAAAACTTGGCCACAGATGCTCGCGTCCACTGTGCAGTTCTCAAACAACGACCAACCACCCGCCACCCCACCGCATACACAGTGAGTTCACCGGGGCCGGCAACCGAAGACACAAGCGATAAAGCCCGTACCCTCAGACACCCAACAGCGCGCCCGGCCCAGCAAACCCACCGCATCCACTTTCCACGCCCCCGAAAGGGCAGTACTCGCAAACACCACAGACTCACTGTGCCGAATAGTCAACGTTCCACCCATGAGCGACCACCGTCGGACAGGTGCCGACGAAATGGTTCCTGGACCACCCGACCCAAGGGGTCCGATGGTCTAGATGCTCCTTAGAAAGGAGGTGATCCAGCCGCACCTTCCGGTACGGCTACCTTGTTACGACTTCGTCCCAATCGCCAGTCCCACCTTCGACAGCTCCCTCCCACAAGGGGTTGGGCCACCGGCTTCGGGTGTTACCGACTTTCGTGACGTGACGGGCGGTGTGTACAAGGCCCGGGAACGTATTCACCGCAGCAATGCTGATCTGCGATTACTAGCAACTCCGACTTCATGGGGTCGAGTTGCAGACCCCAATCCGAACTGAGACCGGCTTTTTGAGATTCGCTCCACCTTGCGGTATCGCAGCTCATTGTACCGGCCATTGTAGCACGTGTGCAGCCCAAGACATAAGGGGCATGATGACTTGACGTCGTCCCCACCTTCCTCCGAGTTGACCCCGGCGGTCTCCTGTGAGTCCCCATCACCCCGAAGGGCATGCTGGCAACACAGAACAAGGGTTGCGCTCGTTGCGGGACTTAACCCAACATCTCACGACACGAGCTGACGACAGCCATGCACCACCTGTACACCGACCACAAGGGGGGCACCATCTCTGATGCTTTCCGGTGTATGTCAAGCCTTGGTAAGGTTCTTCGCGTTGCGTCGAATTAAGCCACATGCTCCGCTGCTTGTGCGGGCCCCCGTCAATTCCTTTGAGTTTTAGCCTTGCGGCCGTACTCCCCAGGCGGGGAACTTAATGCGTT
This sequence comes from Streptomyces sp. NBC_01508, assembly GCF_045040315.1. Classification (NCBI taxonomy): domain Bacteria; kingdom Bacillati; phylum Actinomycetota; class Actinomycetes; order Kitasatosporales; family Streptomycetaceae; genus Streptomyces; species Streptomyces sp. NBC_01508. The sequence goes on from NZ_CP109419.1 coordinate 3,498,633, forward strand.
AGCTGCGGCACCGACGACGTGGAATGTCGCCAACACCTAGTTCCCAACGTTTACGGCGTGGACTACCAGGGTATCTAATCCTGTTCGCTCCCCACGCTTTCGCTCCTCAGCGTCAGTAATGGCCCAGAGATCCGCCTTCGCCACCGGTGTTCCTCCTGATATCTGCGCATTTCACCGCTACACCAGGAATTCCGATCTCCCCTACCACACTCTAGTCTGCCCGTATCGAATGCAGACCCGGGGTTAAGCCCCGGGCTTTCACACCCGACGTGACAGACCGCCTACGAGCTCTTTACGCCCAATAATTCCGGACAACGCTTGCGCCCTACGTATTACCGCGGCTGCTGGCACGTAGTTAGCCGGCGCTTCTTCTGCAGGTACCGTCACTTTCGCTTCTTCCCTGCTGAAAGAGGTTTACAACCCGAAGGCCGTCATCCCTCACGCGGCGTCGCTGCATCAGGCTTTCGCCCATTGTGCAATATTCCCCACTGCTGCCTCCCGTAGGAGTCTGGGCCGTGTCTCAGTCCCAGTGTGGCCGGTCGCCCTCTCAGGCCGGCTACCCGTCGTCGCCTTGGTAGGCCATTACCCCACCAACAAGCTGATAGGCCGCGGGCTCATCCTGCACCGCCGGAGCTTTCAACCGTCCCCCATGAGGGGCACAGTATTATCCGGTATTAGACCCCGTTTCCAGGGCTTGTCCCAGAGTGCAGGGCAGATTGCCCACGTGTTACTCACCCGTTCGCCACTAATCCACCCGAAGGCTTCATCGTTCGACTTGCATGTGTTAAGCACGCCGCCAGCGTTCGTCCTGAGCCAGGATCAAACTCTCCGTGAATGTTTACCCGTAATCGGGTGACACCACGAGAGCGGAACAGTCGACCGGAATAAGGCCAACCGTTCACAGCGTCCTCGCTGTGTTTCTATCAAAGGAACCTCAACCCAATCCACAACAGTGGACGAGGTCGGGGTATCAACATATCTGGCGTTGACTTTTGGCACGCTGTTGAGTTCTCAAGGAACGGACGCTTCCTTTGTACTCACCCTCTCGGGCTTTCCTCCGGGCTTCCCTTCGGTCTTGCTTTCCTTCGTCTCCGACTCTATCAGAACCTTTCGGCGCCTGATTCCCAGTCAGCGGGGCTTGTCTTTCCGGCCCTTCGGCCGTTCCGACGAGTGAGACTTTAGCGGAACCACTCCCCCGACGCTAATCGGGGTTCGCGTCCCTTCGAACGCGGATTCCTCATTTCGCAAAAGCGCACACAAAAGAGAGCGACCGGATGTCGCGCGATTGCAGTGGTCTTGCGGAATGACCGTCCGGGGACCGACCGGGGTCGATGCTCACGTCGGACAGCTCGGAGAACATTACGTTCCCACCTGGGACGTGTCAACTTCGGGTCATCGGGGTACTGGCCGCGTACTCTGCCACCCATGTCCACGCATGTGTGTAGCTACAGCTGGCGGGCCGTCTGACGGCGGCCTGCTGACACGTATGCGATCAACGGCCGCCGCTCTGGCGGCCGTTCGCGTTTCTCCCCCTGGTGGAGTACCGGAGCCCGGCCCCACGGCGGTGGCTCCGACCAGGAGTGGGAAGACAGAGATGACGCGGATCTTCAGCGGGATCAAGCCGACGGGCCATATGACGTTGGGCAACTACCTCGGAGCCGTACGCAGGTGGGCGGAGGTGGATCAGTTCCGGGCCGACGCTCTGTTCTGCATCGTCGATCTGCATGCCCTGACCGTGGAGCACGATCCGGCCCGGGTGCGCAGGCTCAGCCGGCAGGCGGCGACGCTGCTGCTGGCGGCCGGGCTGGATACGAGCCGGTGCACCGTGTTCGTGCAGAGTCATGTGGGCGAGCACACCCGGCTCTCATATCTATTGGAGTGCACGGCCACGGACGGCGAGCTGCGGCGCATGATCCAGTACAAGGAGAAGTCCGTGCGGGCCAAGGCCGCCGGGCAGAGTGTGCGGACGTCGCTGCTGACCTATCCGGCGCTGATGGCGGCGGACATCCTCGTCTACCGGACCGACGAGGTGCCGGTGGGTGACGACCAGGCGCAGCATGTGGAGCTGACGCGGGACCTGGCCGAGCGTTTCAACCTTCGCTACGGGCCGACGTTCACCGTGCCGAGGGCCACGCATCCGCCGGTGGCGGCGCGGGTCATGGATCTCCAGGATCCGGGCTCGAAGATGGGGAAGTCGCACGACTCCGGGGCCGGGATCGTCTATCTGCTGGACGAGACGGACGTGGTGCGCAAGAAGGTGACGCGGGCAGTCACGGACAGCGGGCGCGAGGTCGAGTACGACCCGGTGGCCAAGCCGGGGGTGGCGAATCTGCTGGAGATTCTTGCGGCGTGCGGGGGCGGGAACCCAACTGAGCTGGCCGGTGTATACGAGTCGTACGGCTCACTCAAGAAGGACACAGCCGAAGCCGTCGTCGAGCTGTTGCGGCCGGTCCGGGCGCGGCATGCGGAGCTCGCGGCGGATCCCGGTCATGTGGACCAGATTCTGAAGGAGGGTGCGGATCGGGCCAGGGGGATGGCCCGGCCGGTGGTGGATGCGGCCTACGAGGCGATCGGGCTGTTGCCCGCCGGCTGACGGAAGGCCGCGCGGTAGTCGCGCGGGCTGGTGCCGAGGTGGCCGGCGAAGTGCTGGCGCATGGTCACCTCGCTGCCGAAGCCCGTGCGGCCCGCGACCTCGGCCATGGGGAGGTCGGTGCGTTCGAGGAGTTTCTGGGCCGCCGCGAGGCGCTGTGCGATGAGCCAGCGGAGGGGCGTGGTGCCTGTGGTGGCCTGGAAGTGGCGGGCGAAGGAGCGGGGGGACATGCCCGCGTGGGCGGCGAGGGCGGTGATGGTGAGCGGCTGGTGGAGGTGGTGCAGGGCGTATTCGCGTACGGAGGCGAGGGCATCCTCGTCCCGGTCGCTGCGAGGGGTGGGCCGCTCGATGAACTGGGCCTGGGTGCCGGTGCGGTAGGGCGCCGTGACCATTGAGCGGGCGATGGTTGCCGCCGTCTCGGCACCGTGGGTCGTGCGGACGAGATGGAGGCAGAGGTCGATGCCCGCTGCGGTGCCGGCGGAGGTCCAGATGTTGCTGTCGTGGAGGAAGAGGGCGTCGGGGACGACGGTGACTTGGGGGTGGTGTTCGCGGAGGAGTCCGGTGAGGTGCCAGTGGGTGATGGCGCGGCGGCCGTCGAGGAGGCCGGCCTGGGCGAGGGTGAAGGCCCCTCCGCAGAGTGCGGCGATCGTCGTGCCTCGGTGGTGGGCGCGGCGGAGGGCGTCGAGTACGGGTGCGGGGGCCGGGGTGAGGTGGTCGTCCAGGCCGGGGACGACGATCAGGTCGGCTCGGGTGAGCCAGTCGAGGGTGCGGTCGGGGGTGAGGGTGAGCCCGCCGCGCAGGGGAATGGGCGCGGGGTCGGCAGCGGGGCGGTGGAGGTGGAAGGCGGGCACGCCTCGGTCGGTGCGGTCGACGCCCCAGACCTCGGTGATGACCGAGATGTCGAAGGCGCGGATGCCGGGAAAGGCGAGGAGGGCGATGCGTTGGGGGGTGGAGGCGAGGACGTCGGCCATGGTTGGCAGTAAACCATCGACCGCTGACTTCTGTACCTGTGGAAGGGGCGGGTGCCCGGCGGCAGCATGAGGTTCATGGACATGGCGAAGAACGCGGCTCTGGTGATCATCGATGTGCAGCGGGGATTCGAGGAGGTGGAGCACTGGGGTGTGCGGAACAACCCGGAGGCGGACGACAACATCGCCGCGCTGATCGACGCGTGGCAGGCGAGTGGGCGGCCGGTCGTGTTCACACGACACGACTCGACGGAGCCGGGTTCGCCGTTGCGGCCGGGATACGAGGGGAACGGCTTCAAGGAGTACGTGGAGCGGCGGCGGGGGAAGGGCGCGGCCGAGTCGGAGCTGCTGGTGGCGAAGAGCGTGAACTCCGCGTTCTACGGCACGCCGGATCTGGACGCGTGGCTGAAGGCAGCGGGGATCGGGCAGCTGGTGATGGCGGGGATCCAGACCAACATGTGCGTGGAGACCACGACGCGGATGGCGGGGAATCTCGGGTACGACGTGTTCTTCGCGCTGGACGCGACGTACACCTTCGGCCAGGAGGGGCCCTGGGGCTGGGAGTTGACGGCGCGGGAGTTGGCGCGGGCGACTGCGGTGTCGCTGCACGGTGGTGGCTTCGCGCAGGTCGTGACGGCGCAGGACGTGGTGCGGGCGGCGTCCGCCTGACCGTGCGCCGCGCCGGGGGCGTGGTGGTCAGCCGTTGCCGGAGGCCAGTTCGCGGCTGCGGTCGCGGGCCGCTTCGATCGCGGCGATCAGGGCGGCCCGTACGCCGTGGTTCTCCAGTTCGCGGATGGCGCTGATGGTGGTGCCCGCCGGGGAGGTCACGGCCTCGCGGAGCTTGACCGGGTGCTCGCCGCTGTCGCGGAGCATGACCGCGGCGCCGATGGCCGCCTGGACGATGAGGTCGTGGGCCTGGGCGCGGGGCAGGCCGAGGAGGATGCCGGCGTCGGTCATGGCCTCGACCAGGAAGTAGAAGTACGCCGGGCCCGAGCCGGAGAGAGCGGTCGCCGCGTCCTGCTGGGACTCGGGGACGCGGGCGGTCTTGCCGACGCCGCCGAAGATCTCCTCGGTGTGGTTGAGGTCGGCGGGGGTGGCGTGGCTGCCGCCGGAGATGACGGACATGCCTTCATCGACAAGGACGGGGGTGTTGGGCATGACACGGACGACGGAGAGGCCGGTGATGAGGCGTTCTTCGATGAAGGCCGTGGGGATACCCGCGGCGGCGCTGATGACCAGGCGGTCGGCGGCGACGTGGGGGGCGAGTTCGTCGAGGAGCTTGCCCATGTCCTGCGGCTTCACGGCGAGGATGAGCGTGTCGGCGCGCTTGGCGGCTTCGGCGTTGGTGACCGGCTCGACACCGTAGCGGTCCCGGAGCTGTGCGGCGCGTTCGGCACGGCGGGTGGTGACCAGGAGGTCGGCGGGGCGCCAGCCGGCGCGGATCATGCCGCTGAGGAGAGCTTCGCCGATCTTGCCGGTACCGAGGACTGCGATGGTCTTGGTCATGCGGGGCACCTCGCCGGTGGGCTGTGTCGAGCCGTCGTACGGACTATCCGGGATCATCCTCGCATCGGCGGCGGGGGCGGGCTCGTGGTGTCCGAGTGGCGGAACGGCGGACGGGGTCGGACAGCTCGCTCGGTCAGCTCGGTCAGCTCGGTCGGGCCTATTCCGTGCGGCGGCGGAGGGTCGCCGCGCCCAGGGCGAGAACCAGGACCGCGCAGCCGGCGACGATCAGGATGTCGCGTACGAAGTTGCCGGTGGCGTCGGAGTGGCGCAGGACCTCGTTCATTCCGTCGACGGCGTAGGACATGGGCAGGACGTTCGAGATCCCTTCGAGCACCGGCTGCATGTTCTCGCGTGCGGTGAACAGTCCGCAGAGCAGCAGTTGGGGAAAGATCACCGCCGGCATGAACTGGACGGCCTGGAATTCGGACGAGGCGAAGGCCGAGACGAACAGTCCGAGTGCCGTGCCGAGCAGGGCGTCGAGGATGGCGACCAGCATGAGCAGCCAGGGCGATCCGACGACATCGAGGCCGAGACCCCAGACGGCGAGTCCGGTGGCGAGCAGGGACTGCACGACGGCGAGGGCGCCGAAGGCCAGGGCGTAGCCGGCGATGAGGTCGGCCTTGCCGATGGGCATGGCGAGGAGGCGTTCGAGCGTGCCCGAGGTGCGCTCGCGGAGGGTGGCGATGGAGGTGACCAGGAACATCGTGATCAGCGGGAAGATGCCGAGCAGTGCGGCACCGATGGAGTCAAAGGTGCGGGCGTCGGCGTCGAAGACGTAGCGCAGGAGGAAGAGCATCACGCACGGGACGAGGATCATCAGCGCGATGGATCGGAGGTCGTGGCGGAGTTGACGCAGGACGCGGGCGGCGGTGGCCAGGGTCCGGGCGCCGGAGAAGGCGCGGAGGGCGGGGGCCGACGTCCGGGCCGGGGCCGGGGTCGAGGTCGAGGTTGGGGTCGGGGCCGAGGTGGTCATCGGGGGGTCTCCTGAAGTGCGTGGGCGTTGGCCTCGTCGACCAGGTGGAGGAAGGCTTCCTCGACCGTTTCGGAGCCGGTGCGGGTGCGCAGGGCGTCGGGGGTGTCGTCGGCCAGGATGTGGCCGTCGCGCATGAGGAGGAGGCGGTCGCAGCGTTCGGCCTCGTCCATCACGTGGGAGGAGACGAGGAGGGTGGCCGCGCGGTCGGCGGCGATGCGGTGGAAGAGTTCCCACAGGTCGCGGCGGAGTACGGGGTCGAGGCCGACGGTCGGCTCGTCGAGCACGAGGAGTTCGGGCGTGCCGAGGAGGGCGACGGCGAGCGAGACGCGGTTGCGCTGGCCGCCGGAGAGTCTGCCCGCGAGGGCATCTGCGTGGGAGGTGAGGTCGACGTCGGCGATGGCGCGGTGGACCGTCTCCTCCCGGGCGGCGCGGTGGGAGCGTTTCGGGTCGAGGATCGCCGCGAAGTACTTCAGGTTCTGACGGACCGTCAAGTCGTCGTAGACGGAAGGTGCCTGGGTGACGTAGCCGATGCGGGCGCGGAGTGTGGCGTCGCCGGCCGGGCGGCCGAGGACGTCCAGGGTGCCGGTGACCTTGGCCTGGGTGCCGACGACGGCGCGCATCAGGGTCGACTTGCCGCAGCCGGAGGGGCCGAGGAGGCCGGTGATCCGGCCGGGCGGTACGGCGAAGTCGAGGTCGCGCAGCACGGTGCGTTCGCCTCGTACGACGCGGAGACCGCGGGCGCGGATGGCAGCCTCGGCTTTATTCATCATGCGATGAATAATGCTCCCGTCCGCGTCCCACCGTCAAGCGCCGGGGCTACCCCCCGAAGCCCGGGAAGCGCCCGACCAACTTCGGCCCGCGGGACGCCATCTTCAGGGCGCCGACCGTGGATCGGACGATGCCCTCCTTCACGAAGGCCGCCTGACGGCCGGTGAGGACACGTTCGCGGGGCGAGTCGTCGGCCCGTACGAACTGGACCAGCCCGTCACGGCGGCCCAGGCTCAGGCACTGGAGGTTGTACGAGAAGCGCAGCGGCTTCGGATCCCCGCCCCGCAGTTCGGCGATGATCGAGTTCGCGGCCTGCGAGCCGCTGGGCAGGGCGGCGGCGCAGCCCATCCGCAGCGAACCGGCGGTGGCGCTGTGTCCGGCGGCCGAGTCACCCACCGCGTACACCTCCGGATGGGACACGGACCGCAGCGCCGCGTCGACCTCGACGCGTCCCCCGGCGTCGGTGGCGATCCCGGCGGCGCGCGCCAGTTCGGTGTTGGGGGTCATGGAGGCGGCCCAGACGACGACATCGGCGTCGATGTCGTCGGGGCGGGCGACGCGGCGGCCTTCCTCGACGCGTACGCCACGGTCGGCGAGCGCCCTGCGGACATGGGCGCGGCCCGTGTCCGAGAGCCCCGGACCGACGACGTCCTCCGTAAGAAGGCCGACGTGCCAGTGGGGGTGGGTCTCGGCGAGTTCGGTGGCCAGTTCGATCCCGGTGAGGCCGCCGCCCACGACCGTCAGGGCGCCGGGCCCGTCCTGGAGGCGTGTGTGCAGTTCGGTGGCGGACTCGACGGTGTACGCGCGTTCGCGGTTGCCGGGGCCGACGGGGTCGACGGATCGGGTGCGGCTGCCGAGGGCGTGGACGAGCCGGTCGTACGGGAGGACACGGCCGTCGTCGGTACGGACCTCGCGGGCGGCGGCGTCGATGGCCGCCGCGCGGGCGGCGACATGGGTGATACCGGTGGAGCGGAGGAACGTGCGGAGTGGGTGGGTCACGTCGGGGCGTCCGGCGGCGCGTTCGTGCAGCCGGATGCGTTCGGTGAACCGGTCGGCGGGGTCGACGAGGGTGACGTGGGCGTGCGGGGCGACGCGCAGCGCGCACATCAGCCCCGCGTATCCCGCGCCGACCACGACGACCTGCTGCTTTCCCTCGGGAGAAGGAGAAGCGGGGGAAGCCGGGTAAGCAGAGGAAGAGGAAGTGGCGTTGGTGGGTGTCATACAAGGGGGACGACGCGGGGCGTCCGGATGTAACAGTGAGTGCGGTCACAGACTCCCGAGGTCGAGATGGGCCAGCTTCTCCGGGTTGAGCACGGCGTCGATCTCGGTGATGAGCCCGCCGTGCACGTTGAATCCGAAAACGCCGCACTGCTCGCCGACGGGGTCGACCAGCACCACACCCGGCGAGCCGTTCACCTCCCGTACGACGGCGTACATCGTCTCGTGGTCGAAGTCGCGCATCAGGCGCCGCGTGAAGCGGACGACCTTCTCGCCACCGACGACGGGCAGTCTGGCCGCCGTGACCTTGCCGCCACCGTCCGTGCGCCACACCACCTCGGGGTCGAGAATCTCCAGCAGACCGTCGAAGTCCCCGCCCAGCACGGCCGACAGGAACGCGTCGACGGCCCGCCGGTGCTCGCCCCGGTCGACGGAGCGGCGGGGCGTCTCGACCCGTACCCGGTGGCGGGCACGGGAGGCCAACTGCCGTACGGAATCGGGCGTACGGCCCACCACTTCCGCGATCTCCTTGAACGGCACGGCGAAGACGTCGTGCAGGATGAACGCGGTGCGCTCGGCCGGCGTCAGCCGCTCCAGCACGGTGAGCATGGCGAGCCCGACGGACTCGTCCAGCGTGACCCGGTCCTCGGGCCCGCCCTCGGTGACCACCGGCTCGGGCAGCCACGGCCCGACGTACGACTCGCGGCGGGCACGGGCGGACCCGAGCTGGTCGTAACAGAGCCTGCTGACGACCGTCGTCAGATAGGCCTTGGGGTCGTCCGCCTCCCCGTCGGGCAGCCGTTCCCAGCGCAGCCACGCCTCCTGGACGGCGTCCTCGGCGTCGGCGACGGATCCGGTGATGCGGTAGGCGATGCCCCACAACCTCTTGCGCTGCTGCTCGAATTCCGCCAGCTCGGCCATGCGTCGGCGCTCCTCTCCCCTGCCGGGCGTCAGGCCCGGGACAACGGGCCTCGGACAGCGGACGAAACGGAGGGACGAACTGTGACAGTCAGCTCGACCACATACGCCTCCTCGACCGATCCGGCCGGAAAGACCTTGAGCAGTTCGGTGCGTTCCTCGGCGAGGTGGGCGGCCGTGGCGTCGTCGCCGAGCACCCGGAAGAGGGAGTGGCCGCCGAGGCTGGCGAGGTGGGTGTCGAGCGGGACGGTGCGCGTCCAGCGCAGTTCGCGCCGCACGGGGGCCAGAGCGTCGGACAGGCCCTCGCGGTGCCGTCCGCCGGGGCTGTGGGCTGTGGGCTGTCGCGCCGGCGACCTGCGCAGCCGTCGTTCCTGTGCGGCGACCCGGGGGACGGCGGGGTCGGAGACGTTCCACCACAGGGCGAGCGCGCCGCCGGGGCGCAGTACCCGCAGGGCCTCGGGTATGGAGCGGGCCGGGTCGGTCCAGTGCCAGGACTGGGCGTACGTGACCAGGTCGACCGACGCGTCCGCGATGGGCAGGGCGTCGCCGAAACCCCTGACCAGCGGGGTGTCCGGCAGCGTACGGCGCAGCTGCTCGGCCATGCCGGGACCCGGCTCGACGGCGGTGACGTCGGCGCCACGGGCACGCGGCAGGCGGGTGGCGATTCCGGTCCCGGCACCGACGTCGAGGGAGCCTCGGAGGGGGCGGCCGGGCAGTTCCTCGACTGCGTCGAAGAGCACCGGCGGACAGCCGGGCCGGGCGGCGTCGTACTGGCCGGCGACGGCGTCGAAGGAGAGCGCGCGATCGGTCATGGGGCTCATCCTGACGCGTGCGGTGTCCGCGGGCGCCGCGCGGGGGCGTGCGCGTGCGCGGCCCGCCCGGCGATCAGGTGCGCTTGGGGCGCTTGGCCTTGCGGGCGGCCGGGTTGCCTGTACGGGTGGTGCGCCGGCGCTCGTACCGCGTGACGGCCGTCTCGTACTCGGTACGCCGTAGCCGCTCCCCCGGCGCCTCGGCGAGCGAGCGCAGGAAGTACGCGATCAGCGAGCCGATGAAGCCGATGCCCTTGAGGCTGCGCAGCGCCTCCTCGCGGGCCGGGTCGGCGGGGCGCTTGGAGAAGCCTTCCCAGGTCTTGCGGAAGGCGATGGCGCCGCACACCGAGAACATCACGATGACGAGGACGCCGACGAACGAGCCGGCCTTCGCGATCTCCAGGCCTTCGTAGGAGAAGCGCAGCAGAAAGCACGCGCCCAAGACGGCGGCCAGCGAGCCGACGGCGACGGCGACGCGGCGGAGCGCGTAACCGCCGTCGTGCGCGACCCACGTCGTGCCGAAGAAGCGGATGGGCTCGGGCCGGGGACCGCCGGGGCCACCGTCGCCGCTGCCGCCGTCCACGGACGGCGTGACCGCTGCGGCGGCGGTGGTCTCGGACGTACCCACGATCGTGCCTTTACTCTCGCTCTTGCTCTGGCTCTGGCTCACATGGCGATTATCCCTGTGCGCGAGAGCCGGGGCTCAGGCGCAGCGTGGAGCGACGTAACCGTCACTGCCTGTCTTCACGTACGCGTCCGAGACGAACTCGCCGTTGGCGATGTTGTCCCAGATGTTCGACGTCCCGTACGGCCCGGACACCGACTGGCCCGCCTTCTGGCAGTAGATCGGAATCGTGGCGTTGTACGGCAGCACGCGCACCAGCGAGTAGTGCGTCCCCGGCCCCGAGCGCACGTTGACGCGGTATCCCGGCGCGATCGGGTAGCGGGCCGCCGCCGCGGCGAGGGTTCCCGCCTCGGTGTCCGGACCCGTCTCCTCGACCGCTCCGGGCTCTCCCGCTTCTTCAACAGCCATCGTCGTTCTCCCCCTTGGTGCTCTCTTGGTGATCTTGTTGAATGTTCACTCTCTGCGACGCGCAGGCTAGCAAGACCCTTCAGCCGCAGCCGCACCATCGACTAGGCTCCGTGAGTCGCGCTCGCTGAAGCGACACGGGGGACTCACACATGGAATACGCCGGGAGTTACCGCCTTGAGGCCTGCCTCGGCTCCGGCGGCATGGGCGTGGTGCACCTCGCCCGCTCCGCTTCGGGGCTGCGGCTCGCCGTGAAGGTGGTGCACCAGCAGTACGCGGCGGACCCGGAGTTCCGGGCCCGCTTCCGCCAGGAGGTCGCCGCCGCACGGCGCGTGAGCGGTGCGTTCACCGCGCCCGTCGTCGACGCCGACCCGGACGCCGAGCGGCCCTGGATGGCCACCTCGTACATCCCCGGCCCGACCCTGGCCGAGCAGGTGAAGAGCAACGGGCCCATGGCCCCCGCCGAGTTGCGCCGGCTGACGGCGGGGCTCGCCGAGGCGCTGCGGGACATCCACCGGGCCGGTGTCGTGCACCGTGACCTCAAGCCGGGCAACGTACTGCTCACGGACAACGGCCCCAGGGTCATCGACTTCGGCATCTCACGGCCGGTCGACAGCGATCTGCGCACCGAGACGGGCAAGTTGATCGGCTCGCCGCCGTACATGGCGCCCGAGCAGTTCCAGCGCCCGCGTGAAGTGGGGCCCGCGGCCGATGTGTTCGCGCTGGGGTCGCTGCTGGTCCACGCGGCGACCGGACGTGGGCCGTTCGACTCGGACAGTCCGTACATCGTCGCCTACCAGGTGGTTCACGACGAGGCGGATCTGGTCGGCCTGCCCGCCGATCTGGCGCCGCTGGTCGGGCGGTGTCTCGCCAAGGACCCGCGGAAGCGTCCCACGCCGGACGAGATCATGTCGGAGCTGCGCCCGCCGTCGTACGAGGCGGACGCCTTCATACCGGCTCAACGGCGTCGCGTGCAACGGCCGTTGACGGCGCCGGGCGGGGAACAGCGCACCCACGCCGGGGCGCACGGGCATGGGCACGGGCCGTCGGGACACCCGTCGTCCGGGCGCGCGCCGGCCGCGAAGTCCGCTTCGTCGCCCGCGCCGAAGTCGACGTCGAAGCAGGCACCGAAACTGGCGACGAAGCAGGCATCGAAGCAGGCGACGGCCGAGCCTGATACCGTCGACGGCCGTCGCCTGCGGGCCAAGTGGCCTGCCCTCGCCGTCGGCATCGTCGTGCTCGTGTACGGCGGCCTCTGGGCCGCGCAGGGATTCGGCGACACCCGGCCGCCCGCCTCCGGCCCGCGCGGCTCCGGTGCGCCGGGAACCGCGGCCGCGGCCGCGGCCTTCAAGCCGTGGCTGGCCCCGGCCATCGGGGACACGGCCGAGCGCGGCACCGCGCCGAGGTGTACGTACACACCCGTCGCCTCCGGCGCCCCGGCGACGCTGCTCTGCTCCACGCGCGGCGTCGCCGCCGCCCGGCTCGATCCCGCCGGCGGTCGGGTGATCTGGTCGCACGGCGCGGGCGCCGAGAGCACGGAGGCACCCGTCGTCTCCGGCGGACTGGTCCACGCCGTCCTCACCTCGTCGCACGACTCGTGGCTGCGCGCGTACGAGAAGGCCGACGGCACCCCGGTGTGGAGCGCGGACGTCTCCGGCTACCAGGGCGGCGTCCACCACGCCGGCGACACCGTCCTGCTCGTGAAGAACGACGGACGGGTGAAGGCGCTGAACGGTGCGACGGGCAAGACGCGTTGGCAGCATCCGCTGCCCGGACACAGCGCGCCCATCCTCGCTCTGCACAGTCCGGAGACCGGTCACACCTACGCCGCCGAGCCGTCCGACGACAACCGCACCACGCTCATCAGCGCCGTGGAACCGGAGACCGGCGAACTCGCCTGGCAGCGGCGGCTCGACGGCAACCTCACGCCGGTGGCCACCGAGCGCGGCACCCTGTTCCTCAGGTCGCTCGCCCCGGACTCGATGACGGACGCGGTCGTGCGCTACGACCCCGTGAGCCGGGCCGTACGCCGCGTCCCGCTGCCCTACGTCGTGGCCGACGCGCAGTTCGCCGTGCGCGACGGCACCGCCTACCTGCTGGCACGCGGCGGGACCCTGCTGGCCGTCGACACCACCCGTACGGGCTCGAACACCGAGCCGCGCTGGCAGTTGGAGACCGACGTCGCCCGCGCGTCGCGCCCCGTCGCGACGGCCGGCGACCGCCTCTACTTCTCCGCCGCCGACGGACAGCTGATCACGGTCGACACGGCGGACGGCACCCTGATCGGCCGTACGAAACCACGTCTGCTGTCGGGCAGGCTCGCCTACATGGCGTCGCTGCCCGCCCCCGCCACCGCCCCCGGCCGTGTCTACGCCGGCGCGCCGGACGGGTCCGTCTTCGCCGTGGACAGCGAGAACCCCGACACCTGGTGACACGCACCGGGTGCCGGGGTCCGCCGATTTCGGGTCCGGGGTCGAGGGTCGTCAGCCCAGCAGGGAGACGTCCCGGACCGCGCCCTTGTCCGCGCTCGTAGCCATCGCCGCGTACGCGCGCAGCGCCACGGAGACCTTGCGCTCGCGGGCGACGGGCTCGTACACACCGTTCAGCGCGTCCCGCCGCACCGCCAACTCGTCGTCCCCGACGAGCAGTTCGATCGAGCGCCCCGGAATGTCGATCCGCACCCGGTCGCCGTCCCGCACCAGCGCGATCGTCCCGCCGGACGCCGCCTCCGGCGAGGCGTGGCCGATCGACAGGCCCGACGTACCGCCGGAGAAGCGGCCGTCGGTGACCAGGGCGCACGCCTTGCCCAGGCCCAGGCCCTTCAGATACGACGTGGGGTAGAGCATCTCCTGCATGCCGGGGCCGCCGCGCGGACCCTCGTAACGGATGACGATCACATCGCCCTCCTTGATCTCCTTACGGAGGATCTTCTCGACGGCCTCCTCCTGCGACTCGCAGACGACGGCCGGGCCTTCGAAGGTCCAGATCGACTCGTCCACTCCGGCGGTCTTCACGACGCAGCCGTCGACGGCCAGGTTGCCCTTCAGTACGGCGAGGCCGCCGTCCTTCGAGTACGCGTGCTCCAGCGAGCGGATACAGCCGCCCTCGGCGTCCAGGTCGAGCGTGTCCCACCGCTCGGACTGGGAGAACGCGGTCGCCGACCGCTTGCAGCCGGGCGCCGCGTGCCACAGCTCGACGGCCTCCTCGGAGGGTGAACCGCCGCGCACGTCCCACGTCTTGAGCCACTCGTCCAGCGAGTCGGAGTGCACCGAGTGCACGTCCTCATTAAGGAGGCCGCCTCGGTACAGCTCGCCCAGGATGGCGGGGATACCGCCGGCCCGGTGGATGTCCTCCATGTAATACGTGCCGCCGGGCGCCACGTTCGGCGCGACCTTCGACAGGCACGGGACGCGCCGCGAGACGGCGTCGATCTCGTCCAGGCCGTATTCGAGACCGGCCTCCTGGGCGGCGGCGAGCAGGTGCAGGATCGTGTTCGTGGAGCCGCCCATGGCGATGTCGAGCGCCATGGCGTTGTCGAAGGCCGCGCGGGTGGCGATGTTGCGCGGCAGGACGGTCTCGTCGCCGCCTTCGTAGTAGCGCTTGGTGATGTCCACGACCGTGGCGCCCGCGTTCTCGTACAGCGCCTTGCGCGCGGTGTGCGTGGCGAGGACGGAGCCGTTGCCGGGCAGGGCGAGACCGATGGCCTCGGCGAGGCAGTTCATCGAGTTGGCCGTGAACATGCCCGAACAGGATCCGCAGGTCGGGCAGGCGTTCTCCTCGATACGCAGGATGTCCTCGTCCGAGACGGACTCGTCCACCGCGTCCGAGATCGCGTTGATCAGATCCAGCTTGCGGACCGTGCCGTCGACCAGCGTCGCCTTGCCGGCCTCCATCGGGCCGCCGGAGACGAAGACCGTGGGGATGTTGAGGCGCATCGCGGCCATCAGCATGCCGGGCGTGATCTTGTCGCAGTTGGAGATGCAGATCAGCGCGTCCGCGCAGTGCGCCTCGACCATGTACTCGACGGAGTCGGCGATCAGATCACGGGACGGCAGGCTGTAGAGCATGCCTCCGTGGCCCATCGCGATGCCGTCGTCGACGGCGATGGTGTTGAACTCGCGCGGCACGGCGCCGGCGGCCTTGATCGCCTCGGAGACGATCCGGCCGACGGGGGCGAGGTGGGTGTGCCCGGGGACGAACTCCGTGAAGGAGTTGGCCACGGCGACGATCGGCTTGCCGATGTCCTCGCTCGCTACGCCCGACGCCCGCATAAGGGCGCGTGCGCCCGCCATGTTGCGGCCGTGGGTGACAGTGCGGGACCTCAGCTCGGGCATCGTCGCTCGCTCCTTCGGCAGATCCTTCGGTGGGAATGACTTTTTCGAGCCTACGCCCACTGCTCCAAGATCTGGACAGTCGGTCCGGAATGCGGGACGACCGTTCAGCTTTCGGTCGGACTCGGTCCGGTACGGGCCGGACCACGCGCAGACCACGCTCATGCTTCGGTCACGCTTCGGTCAGGTACCGCTGGAGCGTCGGCGCGACGAGCTTGACGATCTCCTCCGTGTCCACGGAGGCCAGGGGCTCCGCCTTGATCACGTACCGCAGGAACGCGATCCCGATCATGTGCGAGGCGGCCAGCTCGGCGCGGAAGGTGGGCTCCGGTACGTCCAGTTCGACCGCGATCCGCTCCAGCAGCCGCCGCAGCACGAACTTGCGCAGCAGGGCCGCCGCGGCCTCGTTCGTCATGGCGGAACGGACGATCGCGAGCAGCGGGGCCCGGGACACCGGGTTCTCCCACACGCTGATGAAATAGCGCGCGAGCCGCTCGCCGATGACCTCCTTGCCGCCGCTCAGCAGGGCGGGGACGGCCAGCGCCGGTTCGAAGGACAGCTCGATGGCCGCGTCGAAGACCTCGTCCTTCGTACCGAAGTAGTGATGCACGAGGGCCGGGTCCACGCCGGCCGCCTTCGCGATACCGCGCACGGAGGTCTTGTCGTAACCGCGCTCGGCGAACTCCGCACGGGCCGCGTCCAGGATCCGCTCGCGGGCGCCGGGGCCGGTCTCCGCGTCCGAGCGTGCGGGACGGCCACGGCGGCGCGGGGCCGTACCGGTCATGGGCGGCGGATCCGGGGCCGGCCGCGGGACAGCCGCGGCTGCGGCGCCCGCGTCTCCGCCGGCGACGGGCCGGACGGCGGTTCCGACGACGGACCCGGGTGCGAGCCGGACGAGGACCCGGACGGCGGTCCCGCCGCGGATCCCGCGGCCGAGCCCACCGACGCCAGATGCAGCCGCGTGAAGGCCAGCGCCTCCGCCAGATCGGCCTCGCGTTCGGCCGAGGACATCGCGCGCCGTGTGTTGACCTCGATGACGACATGCCCGTCGAAGGAGCTGCCGGCCAGCCGTTCGAGCAGTTCGGCGCAGGGCTGGTTGCCGCGTCCCGGCACCAGGTGCTCGTCCTTGGCCGAGCCGTTGCCGTCGGCGAGATGGATGTGTCCCAGCCGGTCGCCCATCCGGTCGACCATGGCCATCGCGTCCGAGCGGGCGGTGGCTGTGTGCGACAGGTCGACGGTGAAGTGGCGGTAGTCGTCCTTCGTCACGTCCCAGTCGGGGGCGTACGCGAGCACTTCACGGTCCCGGTAGCGCCACGGGTACATGTTCTCTACGGCGAAGCGCACATCCGTCTCGTCGGCCATCCGCCAGAGACCGGAGACGAAGTCACGGGCGTACTGACGCTGCCAGCGGAACGGCGGGTGTACGACGACGGTGGAGGCGCCCAGCCGCTCGGCGGCGGACCGCGCCCGCTGGAGCTTGGTCCACGGGTCCGTCGACCAGACACGCTGGGTGATCAGCAGACATGGCGCGTGGATCGCGAGGATCGGCACGTGGTGGTAGTCGGAAAGGCGGCGCAGGGCCTCGATGTCCTGGCTGACGGGATCCGTCCAGACCATGACCTCCACGCCGTCGTACCCCAGGCGCCCGGCGATCTCGAAGGCCGTCGCCGTGGACTCCGGATAGACGGAGGCCGTCGACAGGGCGACCTTCGCATCCGGGATGCGCACCACTGGTTCTGCCACGGAGACAGCGTACGGGCACGGGCAGGCGGCATCGCGGGCAGCGCAGCGGAAAGTGACGAGGGCAACGGGCCGAGGCGCCTGTCACGGCCGCCTGTGACGGCCCGCCCTCCCACGGCCCGCCCTCTCGCCCTCCTTGGGAGGGATCACCCACCGGCCCTCCTTGAGGAGGCGCGCATCAGACCTGCCTCGTGGGCAGTCAGACCTCCGTCGTGGGCAGCTGGTCCAGCCGCCGCAGGATCACGCCCTCGCGCAGCGCCCACGGACAGATCTCCAGCTCCTCGACGCCGAACAGATCCATCGCCGCCTCCGCGACCAGCGCGCCGGCCAGCAACTGGGACGCCCGCCCCTCGGAGACGCCGGGCAGCCCGGCCCGCCGCGCGGCGGTCATCGTCGCCAGCCTGGGGACCCACTCCTCCAGCGATTTACGGCTCAGGTCCCGCTGTACGTACAGCCCCTCGGCCGAGCGGGCCGCCCCGGCGATCCGCGCCAGCTGCCGGAAGGTCTTCGAGGTGGCCACGACATGGTCCGGCTCGCCGAAGCGGGTGAACTCGCCGACGTTACGGGCGATCTGGGCCCGCACGTGGCGGCGCAGCGCCCGTACGGCCTGCGGATCGGGCGGGTCCCCGGTCAGCCAGCCAGCCGTGAGACGGCCGGCGCCCAGAGGCAGGGACACCACGGCGTCCGGTTCCTCGTCGATGCCGTACGCGATCTCCAGCGAACCGCCGCCGATGTCCAGGACCAGCAGCTTCCCGGCCGACCAGCCGAACCAGCGGCGGGCGGCGAGGAAGGTCAGCCGGGCCTCCTCGTCGCCGCTGAGGACCTGGAGGTCGACGTCCGTCTCCTGTTTGACCCGGGCGAGCACCTGGTCGGCGTTGGTCGCCTCGCGCACGGCGGACGTGGCGAACGACAGCACCGCCTCGCAGCCCTTGTCCTCGGCGGCCTGAAGCGCCTCGGCGATGGTCGCCACCAGCCGCTCGACGCCGTCGGGGCCGATCGCGCCGTCCGCGTCGAGCAGTTCGGCGAGTCTCAGCTCGGTCTTGTGCGAATGGGCGGGCAGCGGGCGCGCCCCACGGTGGGCGTCGACCGCCAGCAGGTGGACGGTGTTCGAACCGACGTCGAGGACTCCGAGTCTCATGCGCGAACGCTACTGCGACGACACGCATACGCTGGAGCCGTGCCAAAGACGAACAAGGCGAAGCCGGGCAAAGCCAGGCGCGCCAAGAAGCAGCACGAGCAGGGTCCGCCCGACGAGAAGGGGCTCGACTTCGCCCGGTCCTGGGTCGAATTCCCTGATCCGGCGGACGACGAACAGGTCTTCCGCTGCGATCTGACCTGGCTCACCTCGCGGTGGACCTGCGTCTTCGGCAGCGGCTGCCAGGGCATCGAGGCGGGGCGCGCCGACGACGGCTGCTGCACGCTGGGGGCGCACTTCTCCGACAAGGACGACGAGAAGCGCGTCGCCGGGCACGTGAAACGCCTCACGCCGGAGCTGTGGCAGTTCCACGACGTGGGGGCGGACGGCGGCTGGACGGAGACGGACGACGACGGCGCCCGCAAGACGCGCCGCTGGGACGGCTCCTGCATCTTCCAGAACCGGCCCGGCTTCGCCGGTGGCGCGGGCTGCTCGCTGCACATCCTGGCGCTGCGGGAGGACCGCGAGCCGCTGGAGACGAAGCCCGACGTCTGCTGGCAGCTGCCGGTCCGGCGTACGTACGACTGGATCGACCGGCCCGACGAGTCGCGGGTGCTCCAGGTGACGATCGGGGAGTACGACCGGCGGGGCTGGGGCCCCGGCGGGCACGACCTGCACTGGTGGTGCACGTCGGCGACGTCGGCGCACGGCGCGGGCGAGCCGGTGTACCGGACGTACGCGCCCGAGCTGACCGAGCTGATGGGCAAGGCGGGATACGAGGCGCTGGCCGAGCTGTGCGAGGTACGGCTGTCGAGCGCGCTGCCGCTCGTCGCTCCGCACCCGGCGGACCCCGCCCCGGCGCCCGCGTCCTGACGGCGGGCGGCGGCCCGCCCCCT
Source organism: Streptomyces sp. NBC_01508 (assembly GCF_045040315.1). Lineage (NCBI taxonomy): Bacteria > Bacillati > Actinomycetota > Actinomycetes > Kitasatosporales > Streptomycetaceae > Streptomyces > Streptomyces sp. NBC_01508. The sequence goes on from NZ_CP109419.1 coordinate 3,517,515, forward strand.
CAGGACACTGACAGCACTCACGGCGTCGTGGGCGGCGTCCCCGAGCCGCCCGGATCGGTCGGGTCACCGGACGAGGGCGGCGGGTCACTCGGTCCACCGGTACCGGGATCCGTCGGCTCGCCCGTGCCGGGCGGCGGGCCGGTCGGATCGGTGGGATCGGTCGGGTCGCTCGGCCCGGGGCCGCCGGTGCCCGGCGGCGGTGAGGACGGCGGGCGCGTCGGGTGCGTGGGCCGGCCGGGATCGCCCGGATGCGACGAGGGCGGCGGCCGGGACCCGTAACCGCTGATCGCGACCACCGAGCCCGACGGGGTCAGCCCGATACGGGCGCGCCACGGGCCGGACGGCTCGCGCGAGTGGTCCACGTGGACGTGGACGGTGACGGACCTGCCGGGGGCGAGCGTGCCGGACGCCCGGCTCAGCCGCAGCCACGACGCGCTGGTCCAGGCCGACCACGAGACGGGCTCGCCGCCGGTCGCGGTGAGCGTGATCCTCGTCCGGTCGCCGGTCGACTCCGCTGTGACCAAGAGGCGCCCCGTGCCCGTTCCGGGCGTGCCGGACGGGGTGTCCGTACCGTCGCTGACGACCTCGACGGAGACGTCCGGGTCATGGCTGCCGGGGGCGAAGGGGTCGAAGGGCCTGTTCTTGGCGTTGCCCGCGTTCTCGTACGTGTCGTTCGGATCGCCCCCCTGCGTTCCGCGCCGCTCGGCGTGACCGGCGCTGACCGACGTCCCGCCGTGGCCCTCGCCGGTCGGCGGCGCGCCCCGGTACGCGGCCCAGAGGGCGAGCACGGGCGCGGCGACGACGGTCGCCACGACGGTGGTGGTGACGGCCCTCGCGCGCAGCCGGTCCCGGCGGGCGGCGCGGTCCTTCGGGTCCGTGGGGAAGCCGTCGCGGCCGAAGCGCGGGGTGGTGGCACGGGCGCGCGGGGTGTTCGCCATGGCGGCGTACGCCGCTGCCCGGGGGGCCGCCACGAGCGGCAGGACGGCGGTCGACGCGGCCCAGGAGGGCGTGCCGGACGACGTGCGCCGGGCGGCGCGTGCGGAGGCGGCCGAGCCGGGCCAGGGGCCCGCCGCCTCGGCGCGCTCGGCGGCGCGGCGGCAGCGCGGGCAGTCGTCCACGTGCCGGACCAGCTCGCGGCGGAGCGCGGCCGAGAGCAGCACCTGGTCGTCGCCGGTGAGCTGGGCGACGGCGGGGCAGTTGCCCGTCTCCACGACGGCGAGCGCGGCCCTGGTGCGTTCGACCTCGCAGGCGGCGGAGTTGAGCAGTTCGCGGGCCGGCAGCGGCTCCATGGACAGGACGGCGGCGACGTCGTCCGCGCCGAGCCGGTGGCGTGCGGCCAGTTCGAGGGCTTCGCGCTGCTCGGGGGTCGTACCGGCGGCTTCGGGCCAGGCCAGCGCGGCGAGTTCACGCCGACGGCGCTCGGCGACCGCCGTCGGTACATCGGCCCTCGTGTCGGCTCCGAGGCCCCCGCCCGGCTCGCGACGGCCCGTGTGCGCCCCCGGGCGGCTCCCCCGCCGCTCGCCGAGCCGCCGCAGACAGGCCCACCGGGCGAGCGCGTACAGCCAGGCCCCGCGCTTGCCCGCGCCCGCCGGGCAACGCCCGTACTGGCGCTCGGAGATGGCCAGGACTTCGCCCAACACCTCGGTGGCCGCGTCGTGGTCGCACAGCACGGAGAGGCAGTACGTGAACAGCCCGTCCAGATAGGGCTCGTACCGCTCGGGCGGCCGGCGCGTCTCCGATCGGGGCGCGCGACGGGGCGCACGGTGTGCGCCGGTGGTGTATGTGGGGGGCTCCAGTCTGCTGCTCGTCACCCGGCGACGGTAGACAGGGGAGCGCACGACTCTCCCCACGCTTGCCTACTTTTAATCATTACGGGTGAAACGACCGCTCTGCCCGTACCTCGGCCACCGCCCGCGAAGTGGCCACCGCGGTAAGGACTGTCAGTGGTCGCCTATACGGTGGCGCCATGGCTGTCGCCCGTACGAAATCCGCCAAGGACCGGCCCTCCTACCGCTGCACCGAGTGCGGTTGGACGACCGTCAAGTGGCTCGGCCGCTGCCCCGAGTGCCAGGCCTGGGGCACGGTCGAGGAGTACGGCGCGCCCGCCGTGCGGACGACGGCGGTCGGCCGGGTCAGCACCCCGGCCCTCCCGATCGGCCAGATCGACGGCCGGACGGCGACGGCCCGCTCGACGGGCGTGGACGAGCTGGACCGCGTCCTCGGCGGCGGTCTGGTGCCGGGAGCGGTCGTGCTGGTGGCCGGTGAGCCGGGCGTCGGCAAGTCCACGCTGCTCCTGGACGTCGCGGCGAAGGCGGCCAGCTCCGAGCACCGCACGCTCTATGTGACGGGCGAGGAGTCGGCGAGCCAGGTGCGGCTGCGCGCGGACCGCATCAAGGCCATCGACGACAACCTCTATCTCGCGGCCGAGACGGACCTGTCCGCCGTCCTCGGACATCTCGACGCGGTCAAGCCGTCGCTGCTGATCCTGGACTCCGTCCAGACGGTGGCGTCGCCGGAGATCGACGGCGCGCCCGGCGGTATGGCCCAGGTCCGGGAGGTCGCCGGCGCGCTCATCCGCACCTCGAAGGAGCGGGGCATGTCCACGCTGCTGGTCGGCCATGTCACCAAGGACGGCGCGATCGCGGGCCCCCGGCTGCTGGAGCACCTGGTGGACGTCGTGCTGTCCTTCGAGGGCGACCGGCATGCGCGGCTGCGGCTCGTGCGGGGCGTCAAGAACAGGTACGGCACGACGGACGAGGTCGGCTGCTTCGAGCTGCACGACGAGGGCATCACCGGTCTCGCCGACCCCTCCGGCCTCTTCCTCACCCGCCGGGACAAGCCGGTCCCCGGCACCTGTCTCACCGTCACGCTCGAAGGCCGCCGCCCGCTGGTCGCCGAGGTGCAGGCGCTGACGGTCGACTCGCAGATCCCGTCCCCCCGGCGCACCACGTCCGGCCTGGAGACCTCCCGCGTCTCGATGATGCTGGCCGTGCTCGAACAGCGCGGCCGGATCAGCGCGCTGGGCAAGCGCGACATCTACAGCGCGACGGTCGGCGGCGTGAAGCTCTCGGAGCCGGCCGCGGACCTGGCGATCGCCCTGGCCCTGGCCTCGGCGGCGAGCGACACCCCGCTGCCGACGAATCTTGTCGCGATCGGCGAGGTGGGCCTCGCGGGCGAGGTCAGACGGGTCACCGGGGTCCAGCGCAGACTGGCCGAGGCGTACCGTCTGGGCTTCACGCACGCCCTCGTCCCGACCGACCCGGGGAAGATCCCGGCCGGTATGAAGGTCACGGAAGTCGCCGACATGGGGGCCGCTCTGAGCGTGCTTCCGCGCCGGGGTCGCGCCCAGGCCCCACGGGACGGCGAGGACCGCCGGTAGACTTTGCCCTGGTCTCGCCCATCCGTACGAGCCGGAGGAGTGCAGTGGCAGCCAACGACCGGGCAGCAGCACCCGGAAAGTCCGGTGGTGGCTCCGGTGGATCCGGCACCGAAGCGCTGATGCGCGCCTCACTGAGCGCCGTGGCGCCCGGTATGGCGCTGCGTGACGGCCTGGAGCGGATCCTCCGGGGGAACACCGGCGGTCTCATCGTCCTGGGTATGGACAAGACCGTCGAAACGATGTGCACGGGCGGCTTCGTGCTGGACGTGGAGTTCACCGCGACGCGGCTCCGCGAGCTGTGCAAGCTCGACGGCGCACTCATTCTCGACAAAGACATCACCAAGATTCTGCGGGCCGGTGTCCAGCTCGTGCCCGACGCCTCCATCCCGACCGAGGAGACCGGCACCCGCCACCGCACGGCGGACCGGGTGTCCAAACAGTGCGGGTTCCCGGTCATCTCCGTGTCGCAGTCGATGCGGCTGATCGCGCTGTACGTGGACGGGGAGCGCCGGGTCCTGGAGGAGTCGGCGGCGATCCTGTCGCGCGCCAACCAGGCCCTGGCGACGCTGGAGCGCTACAAGCTCCGGCTGGACGAGGTCGCCGGCACGCTCTCCGCGCTGGAGATCGAGGATCTGGTGACCGTCCGGGACGTGACGGCGGTCTCGCAGCGCCTGGAGATGGTGCGCCGGATCGCCACGGAAATCGCCGAGTACGTGGTCGAGTTGGGCACCGACGGGCGGCTTCTCTCCCTCCAGCTCGACGAGTTGATCGCGGGCGTCGAACCCGAGCGCGAGCTGGTCGTACGGGACTATGTGCCCGAGCCGACGGCGAAGCGGTCCCGTACGGTCGCCGAGGCGATGACCGAGCTGGACGCGCTCTCCCACACCGAGCTGCTGGAACTGCCCGTCGTGGCCCGCGCGTTGGGCTACAGCGGCTCGCCCGAGACGCTGGACTCCGCGGTGTCGCCGCGTGGTTACCGGCTGCTGGCCAAGGTGCCGCGGCTGCCGGGGGCGATCATCGAGCGGCTGGTCGAGCACTTCGGCGGACTCCAGAAGCTGCTGGCGGCGAGCGTCGACGACCTCCAGACGGTGGACGGGGTCGGCGAGGCGCGGGCGCGCAGCGTGCGTGAGGGGCTGTCGCGGCTGGCGGAGTCGTCGATCCTGGAGCGGTACGTCTGACGTACGGGGCGGGGCCCAGTACGTACGAAGGAGGGCCGCACCACCGTTGTCGCGGTGGTGCGGCCCTCCTTCGTACGTAAGCCGCTGTCTCAGTCCTTGTCCAGGCGGATCGACGTCTGGCCCTGCTTCACGGTCGCGCCCTGCGCCGCCGCCTCCACCAGGTAGGTGCCCGGCTTGGCCTTCCCGGGCGGCGGTGTGGCGCACTGCGGGGCGCTCTGCGTGAGGTCCCAGACGACGGTCCGGGTGACGGTCCCGCCCGCGGGCACCTTCAGCAGCAGGCGGCCGACCGTGGGGCAGTCCTTGGAGGACCAGATCTCGTCGCTCCCGGCGTCGGTGACGGTCAGCACCACGGACTTCGGCCCGAGGTCCGCCTTGCAGTCCTTGGCCGACCCGTTGGTGGCGACGATCTTGAACGTGGGCTTCTCGCCCGGCGCGTAGGCGACCTTCCGGCTCTCCAGCTTCAGGGTCAGCGCGCTCGCGGTGCAGTCGGCGAGGCTCGATCCGACCGGTACCTGCTCGCCGGTGGTGCCACCGCTCGCGCCGCCGGTGCCGCTGCCGCCGCTCGCCGCGCCGCCGGTGCCCGCGGAACCACCCGTACCTCCGCCGCCGGTGTCGCCGCCGCCGCCCGTGCCGGCGTCCGTACCGCCCTGGTCGCCGCCGCCGCTGCCGCCGGTTTCGCCCGTATCGTCGCGTCCGCCCGGCTGTTCGCTGATCGCGGGGCCGGATCCGGAGGGTCCCGGTGTGATCGAGGGCGCGGGAGATTCCCCGTTGGCGCCGTCGTCACGCTTCTTTCCGCCGCTGTCACCACCGGATGTGACGACCCACACGACGAGCAACGCGAGCAGCGCGATCAGAGTCGCCGCCACCGCCCTCCGTCGCCAGTAGATGGAGGAGGGAAGCGGCCCGACCGGATTGCGCATAGATCCCACGACGCAAACTCTACGAGAGTTCGGGGCCAACTCCCGCCCCACATGCCGCTCGTCTCGCAAGTTTTACGGATCATCATCATGCGACGGCCGCCCGTGTGACCCCACTTGCCACTTTCGTCAGGGGTTCGGCCGCCGATGGTGAGATGCGTGAGCCGCAACGAGGAAGGTACCGTCCGTGACCATGGATCCCTCCATCACCAGCGGTCTTTACCGCGACATTACCGATCTCGCCCAGGACTCGCCTTCCTGGGTAGGGCACTTCGTCGAGATAGGGACGGAGGCCGTGATCCTGATCTTCGGAGTTCTGTTCCTCGTCAGCTGGTGGCGCACCCGGTCCGCGGACTCACGGGCCATGGCCGTGGCGGTAGTTGGGCCGCTGGCGACCGCCGCCGCCTACGTGGCCAGCGAGTTGTTCAAGAGCGCCGTACAGGAGGAGCGGCCGTGCCGCGCGGTCGCCGGGGCCGCGGTGTCACTGGCGGCCTGTCCGCCGGTCGGCGACTGGTCGTTCCCCAGCAACCACTCGACCATCGCCGGGGCCGCGGCGATCGCCCTCGCCATCGCCTGGCGGAGGATCGCGATCCTCACGCTCCCGCTGGCGCTCTTCGCGGCCTTCTCGCGGGTCTTCGTCGGCGTGCACTACCCGCACGACGTGGCGGTGGGGCTGCTGCTCGGCGGGCTGGTGGCCACGCTCGTCGTCCTGGCGTTGACGCGACCCGCGCGGGCGCTGATCGAGACGATGCGGACGAGCCGTACGGGCGTGGTGGTCTGGTTCGCGGGACCGGGACCGGCCGCCGGACCCACCACCGGAGCGGTGTCGGGGCACGGCTCGGGCCACGGCTCGGGACCTGGCTGGGAGTCGGAGCACGGGCCGGGCCAGGGACCGGAGCACGGGCCGGGCGCGGGCTCACGTCGGCTCCGCCGGCAGCGGGGCCGGCACAGCGCGCGCTCCTGAGCGCACCCGGCTCCCGCACGGCGGGGCGGCCGACGGCTGACGACCGGCCGCCCGCCCGGCTGACCGACCCGTCGCGAACCACCGCCAACGCGCCCCCTTCACGCCCCCGTCACCCCCCGGTAACGCCCGGCGTACAGCGGCCGGCTGCACCACCCCCACCCCGGAACGTGCCAGGATCGGTGCTGCCATGACTGCCACTTCTGCGACTACGGCGCCGGCCACCGACCCGGCCGCCCTCCACGACCCCGTCATCGCGTGGTTCGACGCGCACGCCCGCGACCTGCCCTGGCGCCGCCCCGACACGGGCGCCTGGGGTGTGATGGTCAGCGAGTTCATGCTCCAGCAGACCCCGGTCGCCCGGGTGCTCCCGGTGTACGAACAGTGGCTCGCGCGCTGGCCGCGCCCCGCCGACCTGGCCGCCGAGGCGCCCGGCGAAGCGGTACGCGCCTGGGGCAGACTCGGCTATCCGCGCCGAGCGCTGCGCCTGCACGGGGCGGCCCTGGCGATAACGGAGCGGTTCGGCGGCGACGTACCGCGCGAGCACGGTCAGTTGCTCGCGCTGCCCGGGATCGGCGAGTACACGGCCGCCGCCGTGGCCTCGTTCGCGTACGGACAACGGCACGCCGTCCTCGACACGAACGTGCGGCGCGTCTTCGCACGCGCCGCCGCCGGCATCCAGTACCCGCCGAACGCGACGACGGCCGCCGAACGCAAGCTGGCTCGCGCGCTGCTGCCCGTGGAGGAGCCGACGGCGGCCCGCTGGGCCGCCGCCTCCATGGAACTCGGCGCGCTCGTGTGCACCTCGAAGAACGAGGACTGCGCGCGCTGCCCGATCGCGTCCCAGTGCGCCTGGCGGCTGGCCGGCAAACCGGCGCACCAGGGGCCGGCCCGGCGTGGCCAGACGTACGCGGGCACGGACCGCCAGGTCCGCGGCAAGCTGCTCGCCGTGCTGCGCGAGGCGGTGGCGCCGGTGCCGCTCGCGGTGCTCGACGCCGTGTGGGAGGAGCCTGTGCAGCGGGCCAGGGCGCTGGACGGGCTGGTGGCCGACGGGCTGGTCGAGCCGATGGCCGACGACCTGTACCGGCTGCCGCTGAGCTGACCGCACCGCACCGCACCGCCCGCGCCCGCGCCCGACCCCGTCCCCCCGACCCCGTACCACCGACCCCGTATCACCCGACCTCGCACCGCCCACACCACCCGCTCCGCCGCGGCCGGCCCTTCCGGGCCGGCCGTTCGTCCGTTCCATCCCCGCCGTTACACAACCGATGGACGTCCGTGCGCCCGCCGAGGGCTGGTGCGCACGGCCCCGTGACAACGCCTCCGTAACTTCTGGGACGTAAGGCACCGCCCAAGGGCGGCGGCAACGCGGTACACGGTGCAGTTCACGGGGTGGGAGGCGGTTGGCATGGCGCACGGCGAGGTGCTCGAATTCGAGGAGTACGTACGCACCCGGCAGGAGGCCCTGCTGCGCAGCGCACGGCGGCTGGTCCCCGATCCCGTCGACGCGCAGGACCTGCTCCAGACCGCCCTGGCCCGTACCTACGGCCGCTGGGACGGCATCGCCGACAAGTCGCTCGCCGACGCCTATCTGCGCCGCGTCATGATCAACACCCGTACGGAGTGGTGGCGGGCGCGCAAGCTCGAAGAGGTGCCCACCGAGCAGCTGCCCGAGCCGTGCGTCGAGGACGGCTCCGAGCAGCGCGCCCAGCGCGCCCTGCTCATCGACATCCTCGGGGTCCTGGCGCCGAAGCAGCGCAGCGTCGTCGTCCTGCGGCACTGGGAGCAGATGAGCACGGAGGAGACGGCGGCGGCGCTCGGGATGTCTACCGGTACGGTGAAGAGCACGCTGCACCGGGCGCTGGCCAAACTCCGTGAGGAGCTGGAGGCCCGGGAGCTGGAGCGCCGCGACACGGAGCGCCGGAAGCCGGGGAACCGACTGCCGGAGCAGCGCCGCACGCCGGTCGCCCACGCTGTGGAGCGGGCCGGATATCGTCGCGACGGACGGGGGCAGGAGCGGTGCGCGGCCTGAAGCGCGACACGGACAGCACGCCTGCCCCGAGCACGGCGCGCCGCCGGACACTGACCGCGACGACCTGCACCGGCGCCGTGGCGCTGACGGCGCTCGTCGGGTTCGGTCTGTTCGCGATCGGTTCCACCGGCGCGACCGGCACCAGGGACGAGGGCGCCGCCGCCGTCGCCACCGTCGATCCCGTGGCGCCGCCGACCTCCGAGGCGTCGGCCCTGCCCGCCGCGGACATCGACCCGGTGGCCCTGCTCCGGGAGGACCCGAAGGTGAGCGTGCAGGTGAAGGCCGACCTCAAGCCGTGCGCCAAGGACGCCTACCCGGTGGACACCTCGTACGGGAATCTGACCGGCGGCACCGAGCCGGACGTGGTGATCAACGTGATGACGTGCGACGACGCGGTGGGTCTGGGATCGTATGTCTACCGCGAGTCCGACCAGCGGCGGTACGAGAGCGTCTTCGTCGCCGAGGAACCCGCCGTGTACGCCACGATCGACCGCGGTGAGCTGGTGGTGACCCGCCAGGTGTACGCGAAGGGCGACCCCGTGTCCTTTCCGTCCGGCGAGGACGTCGTGACCTACAGCTGGGCCGACACGAGATTCGCCGAGCGTTACCGGGTGCGCAACAACTACAGCGGAGCGGTCGGCAACGGCCCCGCGGACGCCCCCGCGCCGTCCGCGACGATCGGGAACTGAGAGAGCTGAGAGCTGCCTCATGGTGGAGACCCATGTCCTGTTCGTGGAGGACGACGACGTGATCCGCGAGGCCACCCAACTCGCGCTGGAGCGCGACGGCTTCGTGGTGACGGCGATGCCCGACGGCCTGTCCGGTCTGGACGCGTTCCGGGCCGACCGGCCGGACATCGCGCTGCTCGACGTGATGGTGCCGGGTCTCGACGGTGTCAGTCTGTGCCGCCGTATCAGGGACGAGTCGACCGTGCCCGTGATCATGCTGTCGGCGCGCGCCGACTCGATCGATGTGGTGCTCGGCCTGGAGGCGGGGGCCGACGACTACGTGACCAAGCCCTTCGACGGCGCGGTGCTGGTCGCCCGGATCCGCGCCGTGCTGCGCCGCTTCGGGCACGCCGGCGGGCCCGCCGGGGAGCTGGGCGGGCACGAGCGGGCGGACGAGCAGGGCGCGCTGTCCTTCGGCGATCTGGAGATCGACAAGGAGGGCATGGAGGTACGCAAAGGCGGTGAGCCGGTGGCGCTGACGCCGACCGAGATGCGGCTGCTGATCGAGTTCTCGGCCGCGCCCGGCACCGTCCTGTCCCGTGACAAGCTGCTCGAACGCGTCTGGGACTACGGCTGGGGCGGTGACACGCGAGTGGTGGACGTCCATGTGCAGCGGCTGCGCACCAAGATCGGACAGGACCGGATCGAGACGGTCCGCGGCTTCGGCTACAAGCTCAAGGCATGAAACGGTTCGCCCTGCGCACCGGCGTCCGGTGGAAGATCAGCATCGCGATCGCGGGCGTCGGCGCCCTCACCGCGATGGCGCTGAGCCTTGTCGTGCACAACGCCGCCCAGGTCTCGATGCTGGACAACGCGCGTGAGGTGCAGCTGGAGCGGCTGCTGTTCGCGCAGCGGATGTACGACTCGACCCATGAGCTGAAGTTCGGTACGAAGCTGAACGACCCCGCGCTCCCCGACGACCTGCGGAAGAAGGTGCAGCAGGGCAGGCGCGCGACGTTCGTGCGGGACGCGGCGGACGGGACGCCCGATGTCTGGGCGGCCGTACCGGTGGAGAGCGGGGTGCTCTCCCTGAGCAGCAAGTTCGCCGACCGCTCCGCGACGATCATGAAGGATCTCGACCGGGCCCTGCTGATCGGCTCGGTCTGTGTCGTCGTCGGCGGCTGTGCGCTGGGTGTGCTGATCGGCGGGCAGCTCTCACGGCGGCTGCGCAAGGCGGCCGCCGCCGCGGGCAAGGTCGCGCAGGGCAATACGGACGTACGCGTACGGGAGGCGGTCGGCGGAGTCGTACGGGACGAGACCGACGAGCTGGCCCGCGCGGTCGACGCCCTCACGGACGCGCTGAACGAACGCATCGAGGCGGAGCGCCGGGTCACCGCCGACATCGCGCACGAGCTGCGTACGCCGGTGACGGGCCTGCTGACGGCGGCCGAGCTGCTGCCGCCCGGCCGCCCCACCGAGCTGGTGCGCGACCGCGCGCAGGCCCTGCGGACGCTGGTGGAGGACGTACTCGAAGTCGCCAGGCTGGACAGCGCCTCCGAACGCGCCGAACTCCAGGAGGTGGCGCTCGGCGAGTTCGTCAGCCGGCGGGTGGCGCTGCTCGATCCGGACGTGCGGGTCACCGTCGCGCACGAGTCCTGGGTGAGCACCGATCCGCGCCGGCTGGAGCGCATCCTGGGCAACCTCCTGGCCAACGCCGCCAAGCACGGCGGCACCCCGGTGGAGGTGATCGTCGAGGGCCGGGTGGTGCGCGTACGCGACCACGGTCCCGGCTTCTCCGACGCGCTGCTGCGCGACGGGCCGAGCCGGTTCCGTACGGGCGCGAGCGACCGGGCGGGGCACGGCCATGGCCTCGGCCTGACCATCGCCGCCGGTCAGGCGCGCGTCCTCGGGGCTCGGCTGACCTTCCGCAACGCGACGCCGGAGGGCCTGACGCCCGGCCCGGACGAGACGGGCGGCGCGGTCGCGGTCCTCTGGCTCCCCGAGCACGCCCCGACGGCGACCGGCAGCTTCCCGATGATCACCCTGCCGGACTGACGGCCGCGTCGCCGCGGAGCTCGCTCAGCAGGCCCAGTCCTTGTCCAGGTCGAGGTCGCCCTCCTTCCTGGCCTGGGTGAAGGAGAACCAGTTCCCCGAGTCGTCGCGGAACAGCGCTTCCGTGCCGTAGGGGCGCTCCTCCGGCGGCTGGAGGAACTCCACTCCCTTGGCCTTCAGCCTCTCGTAGTCCCCGTGGATGTCGTCGGTGGCCAGCACCCCGGGGCCGATCACTCCTTTGGCGATGAGCTTCTTGAGCGCCTCGGTGGACTCCTCGTCCATCGAACCCCCGCCCGGCGTCATCAGGGTCAGCACCACGTCGGGCTGATCCTTGGCCCCGACCGTCAGCCAGCGCATCCCTCCTTCACCCAGCGTCATGTCCATGCGGACCTCCAGGCCGAGCTTGTCGACGTAGAACTCCTTGGCCCGGTCCTGGTCGAGAACCCAGACGGTGGAGATGACGAGACCCTTGATCATGACGCGCTCCTCGGGAAGGTGTGTGCCGTGCCTGTCCTGCCACGATAGGCAGCGCGCGACTCAGCCGGCTTCTCCAGAATTGCGGTCCTGGAGATCGCCGTCCGGGGAGGACTCGTCCCGGGATCGGCGTACCTCGGCGGAGAGGTCCGCGGACCTCTCCGCGGACCTCTCCGCCGACCGCTCCTTCGACGGGAGTCCGCCCGCCCACAGCAGTACGTAGCACCCTGGTATGAGCGCGGCTCCGCGGCCCGCGTGCTCGGCGCGGTACGCACTGGGAGTGAGGCCGGTCTGCTGCTTGAAGCGCTTCGAGAACGTACCGAGGCTGCTGAAGCCGACGAGCGTGCAGATCTCGGTGACCGTGACGTTCGCCGAGCGCAGCAGGTCCTCGGCGCGCTCTATGCGCCGGTGGGACAGATAGCGGCCGGGCGTCTGCCCGTACACCGCCTTGAAGGCGCGCACGAAGTGGTAGCGCGAATACCCGGCGTGCGCGGCGACCGCGTCCAGGTCGAGGGGGCCGGCCCAGTCGCGGTCCATGGCGTCCTTGGCGAGACGCAGCTGACGCAGGTGCGTGAGGGGCACCTGCGGTGGCTGACCTGCTTGCGTACTGTTCACGTCTTCGATGCTGGCACGCCCCACCGACAACGGCTCCCCGCCGTCCACAGCCCCTGGCGCTGATGTGCTAAGCGGACTGCGGGACCTTGTCCCGTCCGGCGGAGCCACACCCTTGTCCCCCGCCGCACCGGCCTTCTCCGGGCCTGCGCCCCGCAGCGGGACCTCCTTGACGAAGAACGCCGCCAGGAAGCCGATCACCGCGACCGAACCGGCGAGCAGGAAGGCCACGTGCGTACCGGAGGCCACCGCGACCTGGTAAGCCTCCCGCGCCGCGTCCGGCAGCTTGGCCAGACTCGCCGCGTCGAGCTGCGCGGACTGCCGCGTCACCGCGTCACGGCCACGTGCCGCCATCTCCTCCCGCACCTTGCTGGTGAACAGCGCGCCCATGATCGCGACGCGCTCGCCGCCGCCGCGCCCCTGTTCCGCTTCATGCAGGAGAATCAGGCGACGATGCGCGACCTGAGCGTCGGCGAGACCTTCAAGAGCCGCATGCTGCGGCTGCTGGAGCTGCTCAAGCAGCCGGAGGGCACCATGACCGACCGCGTGCGCTGCTTCACCGCGATCTTCGCGATGCACGCCGGCATGTTCGCGCTCAGAGACGTCGAAGGCGACCCCGAGGAGAAGCAAGAAGCCATCCTTGAGGTCGCCACCGATCTGATCGTGCGGGCTCAGGGCGTCACAGAGTGATGCCGGCGGAGCGCAGGAACGACACCGGGTTGATCGCGGAGCCGTAGTTCGGGGTCGTACGGATCTCGAAGTGCAGGTGCGGACCGCTCGAATTGCCGGTGTTGCCGGAGAGCGCGATGCTCTGGTCCTTGTCGACCTTCTGGCCGACGTGCACCTTCACCTTGGACAGGTGCGCGTACTGCGAGTACTTCGCGCTCTGGCCGGTGCCGTGCTTGACGACTATCGCGTTGCCGTACGCGGGGCCGTCACCGGCGCCATTGGGTCCGGCCTTCACGACGGTGCCCGCGTGCACGGCCTTCACGTTCGTGCCGACGTTGACGGCGAAGTCCTGACCCGAGTGCTTGCTGGCCCACATGCCGCCGCCGGTGCCGTAGGTGGCGCTCAGGGCGTACTTGGAGACCGGCTTGGACCAGGTGGGACCACTCTTGGCCTTCTTGTCCTTCGCCGTGTCGGCGGCCTTGGCGGAGCCCGCCTTCTCCGACTTGACTGCCTGCTTGTCGACGGCCGCGGCGGCCGACGCCTGGGTCGTGCCGGCGTCGCCGCTGCTGTTCGCGGCGAACGCGACCCCCGCTCCGAGAGCCGTCGTCACTCCGAGTCCGGCGGCCAGCACGGCGGCACGGGTACGGAGCGTGGACTGGCGGGGCGTGGTGCGCTGCGACATTGAGAAACCTCCGGGCATCAATGGACCCGGTACTCAGGCACCGGGTGTCTTGCCATCCCTTGGTAACCCGACCGCCCATCACACCCCAAACCGCCCATCTACGACATCACGTCGTAGCCGTCACACCGGCAACTCGACCCCTTGACGAGCTGAAACATCTCCCCATCGCGGGTCGAAATGTTCGCATTGGATACCGTTTCTCCCCACGTCAGGGCGGCGCACACCCGGTGGGCGGCCGGGCCGCGCCCCCTCCCGAGGCCTCGGGACCAAGGTCCTGAGGCGGACCTTTCCGAAGGTCCCGCCGGAATCCCCCGCTTCACCACTATTCCGTGTCGTAGGCGCGGAAAGGGGTGTGCGGCTTGTCACGGCGCGGCGCCCCGCACGGGCCTCACCGGGCACGACAAAGGGGTGGCCCGAGACCGTCTACAGTCTCGGGCCACCCCTGCTGGCTGGGCTCAGGCCGGGGCTCGGCTCAGCCTCGGCTCACGCTTCCTTCGTCAGGTTCGGACCGGCGCCGCCGCCCGCCGCCTGCTCGATCGGCGGAACGTCGGGCAGCGCCGACTTCTCCTCGCCACGGAAGCTGAACTTCTTCTCGTCGCCCTCGCCCTCGGTGTCCACGACCACGATGTGACCGGGGCGCAGCTCACCGAAGAGGATCTTCTCGGAGAGGATGTCCTCGATCTCGCGCTGGATCGTCCGGCGCAGCGGCCGGGCGCCCAGAACGGGGTCGTAACCCTTCTTGGCGAGCAGCGCCTTGGCGTTCGGGCTGAGCTCAAGGCCCATGTCCCGGTCCTTCAGGCGCTCGTCCACCTTGTCCACCATGAGGTCGACGATCTGGATGATGTCTTCCTCGGTGAGCTGGTGGAAGACAACCGTGTCGTCCACACGGTTGAGGAACTCGGGCCGGAAGTGCTGCTTGAGCTCTTCGTTGACCTTGTTCTTCATCCGCTCGTAGTTGGACTTGGTGTCGCCCTGGGCGGCGAAGCCCAGGTTGAACCCCTTGGAGATGTCCCTGGTCCCGAGGTTGGTCGTCATGATGATGACCGTGTTCTTGAAGTCCACGACCCGGCCCTGGGAGTCGGTCAGCCGACCGTCCTCCAGGATCTGCAGCAGGGAATTGAAGATATCGGGGTGGGCCTTCTCGACCTCGTCGAACAGGACGACGGAGAACGGCTTCCGGCGCACCTTCTCGGTGAGCTGGCCGCCCTCTTCGTACCCCACGTAACCGGGGGGAGAGCCGAAGAGACGCGAAACCGTGTGCTTCTCGCTGAACTCCGACATGTCGAGGGAGATCAGCGCGTCCTCGTCGCCGAAGAGGAATTCGGCGAGCGTCTTGGACAGCTCCGTCTTACCGACTCCGGAGGGGCCGGCGAAGATGAACGAGCCACCGGGACGCTTGGGGTCCTTCAGACCCGCCCGCGTACGCCGGATCGCCTGGGAGAGCGCCTTGATGGCGTCCTTCTGGCCGATGACGCGCTTGTGGAGCTCGTCCTCCATGCGGAGCAGCCGCGAGGACTCCTCCTCGGTGAGCTTGAAGACCGGGATGCCCGTGGCGGTCGCCAGAACCTCGGCGATCAGCTCCTCGTCCACCTCGGCGACGACGTCCATGTCGCCGGCCTTCCACTCCTTCTCCCGCTTGGTCTTCGCCGCCAGCAGCTGCTTCTCCTTGTCGCGGAGCGAAGCTGCCTTCTCGAAGTCCTGGGAGTCGATGGCCGACTCCTTGTCGCGGCGGACGTTCGCGATCTTCTCGTCGAACTCGCGGAGGTCCGGCGGAGCGGTCATCCGGCGGATGCGCATCCGTGAGCCGGCCTCGTCGATCAGGTCGATCGCCTTGTCCGGCAGGAAGCGGTCCGAGATGTAGCGGTCGGCGAGCGTCGCGGCTGCCACCAGCGCGGAGTCCGTGATGGACACGCGGTGGTGCGCCTCGTAACGGTCCCGCAGGCCCTTGAGGATCTCGATGGTGTGCGGCAGCGACGGCTCGGCCACCTGAATCGGCTGGAAGCGGCGCTCCAGCGCGGCGTCCTTCTCCAGGTGCTTGCGGTACTCGTCGAGCGTCGTGGCGCCGATGGTCTGGAGCTCTCCACGGGCGAGCATGGGCTTCAGGATCGAAGCCGCGTCGATCGCGCCCTCGGCGGCGCCCGCACCCACGAGGGTGTGGAGCTCGTCGATGAACAGGATGATGTCGCCGCGGGTGCGGATCTCCTTGAGGACCTTCTTCAGGCGCTCCTCGAAGTCACCTCGGTAGCGGGAGCCCGCGACCAGGGCGCCGAGGTCCAGGGTGTAGAGGTGCTTGTCCTTCAGGGTCTCGGGCACCTCGCCCTTGACGATGGCCTGCGCCAGTCCCTCGACGACCGCCGTCTTGCCGACGCCGGGCTCGCCGATGAGGACCGGGTTGTTCTTCGTACGGCGGGACAGCACCTGCATGACCCGCTCGATCTCCTTCTCGCGCCCGATGACGGGGTCGAGCTTGGACTCACGGGCGGCCTGGGTGAGATTCCTGCCGAACTGGTCCAGGACGAGGGAGGTCGAGGGCGTGCCCTCGGCCGGGCCGCCGGCGGTGGCGGCCTCCTTGCCCTGGTAACCGGAGAGCAGCTGGATGACCTGCTGCCGCACCCGGTTGAGATCGGCGCCCAGCTTCACGAGGACCTGGGCGGCGACGCCCTCGCCCTCGCGGATCAGGCCGAGCAGGATGTGCTCGGTGCCGATGTAGTTGTGGCCGAGCTGAAGGGCCTCGCGGAGCGACAGCTCCAGGACCTTCTTGGCACGGGGTGTGAAGGGGATGTGGCCGGACGGAGCCTGCTGGCCCTGCCCGATGATCTCCTCCACCTGCTGGCGGACCGCCTCGAGCGAAATCCCGAGGCTCTCCAGGGCCTTAGCGGCGACACCCTCACCCTCGTGGATCAGGCCCAGGAGGATGTGCTCGGTGCCGATGTAGTTGTGGTTGAGCATCCGGGCTTCTTCCTGAGCCAGGACGACAACCCGCCGCGCACGGTCGGTGAACCTCTCGAACATCGTTAATCGCTCCTCAGAGCGGTCAGGCAGTAAAGGGGTCGGTCCCCTCCCTGTCCTTCCGCAGCTTAGTCCCGCAAGCGGGGACCGCTCATTCCAACTGCCGACATCCGCCGCGATCACCCCGCCTCGACGGCGAACTTTCCTCACGAAGAGCCGACATCTGCTCCAACCTGATGGTGCGAGACGATGTTCCCGCAGGCCAGACAGATACCCCCGCTATCGGTACGCCGATGGCGAACGTGAGACGTCCGGAACCGCGTGTCGCCCCTCCCCACTAGGAATGTCTTACCCGTAAGCACTGACACTCCATGCGGCGCACCCCGGTTCCCTCCGCTACGGGCGAACACCCTCGCACTCCCGAATGCCTCCGCACGCCCCCACGGCGAACACCGACAGTGAGTACGCGACGACACCGCGTAACCCAAGGCCGCGGTGGGGAGTTGGTCCGCGCATGGCCCTCCCCGTTCCGCTCCCCCGCGCGCCGCTGCCGGTCGAAGGCGGCACCGCCTTCTGGTACGAGCACGAGCTGGGCTGGGCCACGGAGGCCGGGCCTCCCGTCGCGCTGCTGACCGGGCTCCGCTTCGACGTCCTGGAGCTGCCAGCCGACGCGGGTGCCGCGGTGCTCCGCCGGATCGGCGCGGCCGGGACCGGGCCGGTGGCACTCGTGGCGGGCCGGATGCGGCTGCTGATGGCCGCGGGCGGCGCGGACGAACTGCCGGGGCTGCTCGACTGGCTGGAGTGGGGCGGGATCGCGCTCGATCTGACCGCTGTGGGCGCCGACGGCCGGATGACCGCTCCGGAACCACCAGGAGGGCCGCCGAGCGGGCCTCGGGGACCCCGGGGGCCGACGGGGATTCCGCCGCGAGGCGGGGCGCCGGGCGGGCGTCCGGGGGCGGAGCAGGGGGCCGCCGTATGGCTGCGGCCCCCCGAGCCGGGACGCGAGGTGGAACCGACACTGCCGGCTCTCACCCATTTCGGACACGGCCCCGGAGGCAGCGCCGGAGGCGGGGACAGGGGTGGGGATGTCCCCGATCTCGTTCGGCTCGTGGACACGGCGGCGGCTGAGTGCCACCGGGCCCGATTGCTTCGTGGAGAAACGACGGGTCCGAAATCTCAGCCGTTGGCCTTCTCGTAGGCTTCGCGGATCTCGGCCGGAACGCGACCGCGATCGTTGACGCTGTAGCCGTTCTCCTTGGCCCACTTGCGAATTTCCGCGGTGTCCTTGTTCCCACCCGCGGCGGCGCGGCCCTTGCCACGGCCACCGGCCGCGCGACCACCGGTGCGACGGCCACTCTTGGTGTACGGGTCGAGCAGCCCACGGAGCTTGTCCGCATTCGCGTTCGTGAGGTCGATCTCGTAGGTCTTGCCGTCCAGCGCGAACGTGACGGTCTCGTCCGCCTCGCCACCGTCGAGGTCGTCAACAAGAAGGACCTGAACCTTCTGTGCCACCGGTTTTCCTTTCATCGAAAATGCAGTACGCCGAAAGGAAACCGCTTTTCTCAGGAAAACACAAACCCCCGGCAGAGGTTCTGTAGCACAAGAACACGGGAAACGTGCGCGATTCGGACATAGGGCTCCGGGTTCTTCCGCCGCTCACAGGTGCAGAAGCATCCGGCTGTTACCCAAGGTGTTCGGCTTCACCCGTTCGAGACCGAGGAACTCGGCCACACCCTCGTCATAGGAACGCAGCAGCTCGCTGTAGACATCTCCGTCGACAGGAGTCTCACCGATCTCCACGAAGCCGTGCTTGATGAAGAAGTCGACTTCGAAGGTGAGACAGAATACGCGCCGCACACCGAGCCACCGGGCGGTCTGCAACAACTTGTCGAGCACATGACGCCCGACGCCATCCCCCCGGAACCGTGGATCCACCGCGAGTGTGCGCACTTCGGCGAGGTCTTCCCACATGACGTGGAGTGCGCCGCATCCGACGACCGTCGAGTCGTCGTCGCGTTCGGCGACCCAGAACTCCTGGATGTCCTCGTAAAGAGTCACCGTCGCTTTGTCGAGCAGGATGCCTTCACTCACGTACGGGTCGACGAGACGACGGACCGCTGACACATCGCTCGTCCTGGCCCGCCGGACGGTGATGGCATTCGCCGCGGTTTTCGGAACTTCAGAGGACATGACTGGACGCTATCGTCCTGCGGGATGCTCTCGGTCGGCGCCCTCGGGCGGGACAGCTTCGGGCGGGACGGCTTCGGGAGTGACTTCCGGCCGGTCGCTGCGCACCATACGGACCGCGTCCTCCAGGGCGTCGCGCTGCGTCGGCGACATCATCCCGAAGAAGGCGACAAGAGCGGCCGCCGGGTTGTCACTCTTCGACCAGGCTTCGTTCATCAGCGCCGCCGCGTAGGCGGCCCGGGTGGAGACCGCCGTATATCGATAGGCGCGGCCGTCGACTTCCCTGCGCACCCAGCCCTTCTGATGGAGATTGTCCATTACGGTCATGACGGTCGTGTAGGCGATGGACCGTTCCCGCTGAAGGTCTTCGAGGACTTCCCGGACGGTGACCGGACGGTTCCATTGCCAGACGCGGCTCATGACGGCGTCTTCCAGGTCTCCCAATTGGCGGGGCACATCGCCACCCTAGTGCGAGATGTCCGAATAGCCGGATATTGACGATACAAAAAGGACGTACGACCTGGCGGAAGTCGTACGTCCTGATCTACCGCGCGGTGCCGTCAGGCGCCGGACGGGCTGCCCGGCTGCTCCACGGCCTCGGCGCGGGCGATCGCCGCGTCCACGGCCGCGTCCTCCTTCGCCTTGTTGTCCCCGCCCTGACTCTTGACGATCGTCACGACCAGGGCGATGAAGAAGGCGGCCATCACCACGGGAGGCAGGAGTGCGGATACGTAGTCCATGGCACCAGAGTAGCTATCCGGCGGCCCGCCGCTCCGCCGGGGGCGCGGGCTTACGGCGCGGCGGAAAGACTTCGGACGGCTTGGGCATCGGGCGCTCGGTGGCGGGGTGCCCGGGGGCCGCCGGGCGGCGGGGCGGGGCGGGTGCCTTTCCCGGCGCCTTTCCCGGCGCCTTCCCGGGCTCCTCATTCGGCTGCTCCGGGTCGGCGGCGGCGCGGCCCCCCTGGAGGGCCAGCAGCCGGGTACGGGGCGCGGGTGCGGCGGGCGAACGGCCGGCGAGCCGGGCCCGTACGGAGTTCTCCGCGATCCGCTGACAGCGGTCGAGCAGCGCGGTGGCGACGGGTGCGGGGCGCAGCGTGCGCAGAGCCATGAGGTCCTCCGGGCGGGGGTCGTACCCGGCGGCCAGGGCGTCCTGGAGCAGCTCCAGATATCCGGCGGCCGAGCCGGGAAGCGCGGCGCGGTAGCGGGCGAGGTCGGCGAGGAGGAACGCGCGCAGCCGGCCGGCCTCGCGGACCGCCTCGTCCACGGACTCGGCGAGGCGCAGGCAGGCCTGGACGTCCTCGTCGGGGAGGGGAGCGGGGTGGAGGGCGACGGCGAGGGCGCCTCGGAGCACTCGCAGCTCGTCTGCGCCGAACGCCATGCCGCCGCGGGATCCGTAGGGCGTGGGCATGGGGTGACGATACTCACGAATCGCACAAAATCGTCTAAACACGACAGCTGCGGCGCGGCGGGATCCGCCGCGGATCCGTCGGCAGCGGCCGCGGTACCGGGCGCCGCCGGACGGCCCCTTTCCGGGCCGTCCGGCGATCGGGGGCCGGGTGCTGGGGGCCGGGGCCTGCCGGTCGGGCACGGGCCTGTCCGACCCGGCGCCTACATGCGCGACACGTTCCGCTCGTACACCAGCCGCAGCCCGATCAGCGTCAGCCACGGCTCGTGCTCGTCGATCACCGACGACTCGCCGAGGATGATCGGCGCCAGACCGCCCGTCGCGATCACCGTCACCTCGCCCGGGTCGTCGGCCAGCTCGCGCGCCATCCGTGTCACGACCCCGTCGACCTGGCCGGCGAAGCCGTACACGATGCCCGACTGCATCGCCTCGACCGTGTTCTTGCCGATGACGCTGCGCGGTCGCGCCAGCTCGATCTTGCGCAGCTGGGCGCCCTTGATGCCGAGCGCCTCGACGGAGATCTCGATGCCGGGCGCGATGACCCCGCCCGTGTACTCCCCGCGCGCGCTGACCGCGTCGAACGTCGTGGCCGTGCCGAAGTCCACGACGACCGCGGGGCCGCCGTACAGCTCGACGGCGGCGACCGAGTTGATGATCCGGTCGGCGCCGACCTCCTTGGGGTTGTCCACCAGGATCGGGACGCCGGTCTTGATGCCGGGTTCGACCAGGACGGCGGGCACGTCCCCGTAGTAGCGGCGGGTCACCTCGCGCAGTTCGTGCAGGACGGAGGGGACCGTGGAGCAGATCGCGATGCCCTCGATGCCGTCGCCCAGCTCGTCGCCGAGCAGCGGATGCATCCCCATCAGCCCCTGAAGGAGGACGGCCAGTTCGTCGGCCGTACGACGCGCGTCGGTGGACACGCGCCAGTGCTCGACGATCTCCTCGCCGTCGAACAGGCCGAGGACGGTGTGGGTGTTGCCGACGTCGATGGTGAGCAGCATCAGACACCCGCCGCACGCAGGTCGAGGCCGATGTCGAGGATCGGGGCGGAGTGCGTGAGGGCGCCGACGGCCAGGTAGTCGACGCCGGTCTCCGCGTACGCGCGGGCGTTCCGAAGGACCAGCGTGCCGGACGATTCCAGCAGGGCCCGGCCGGCCACGAGAGCGACGGCCTCCGCGGTCTCGGCCGGGGTGAAGTTGTCCAGCAGGATCAGGTCGGCGCCCGCGTCGAGCACCTCGCGGACCTGCTGGAGCGTGTCGGTCTCCACCTCGATCGCCAGGTCGGGGAACTGGTCCCGGACTGCCTTGAACGCCTCCGCGACCCCGCCGGCCGCCACCACGTGGTTGTCCTTGACGAGCGCGGCGTCGGAGAGCGACATCCGGTGGTTGACGCCGCCGCCGCAGCGCACCGCGTACTTCTCCAGGGCGCGCAGACCGGGCGTCGTCTTGCGGGTGTCGCGGACCTTCGCGCCGGTGCCTTCGAGCGCGTCGGCCCACGCACGCGTGGCGGTCGCGATGCCGGAGAGCCGGCACAGGAGGTTGAGCGCGCTGCGCTCGCCGGTGAGCAGGTCGCGGGTGCGGGTGGTGACGCTGAGGAGCTTCTGACCGGCCTCGACGCGGTCGCCGTCCTCGACGTGCCGCTCGACCTCGAAGTCCTCCGTACAGACGAGGGAGAGGACGGCCTCGGCGACGCGCAGTCCGGCGACCGTGCCGCCTCGGCGGGCCGTGAAGTCGCCGGTGGCGACGGCGTCGGCGGGGACGGTCGCGACGCTCGTCACGTCCACGCCGTGGTCGAGATCCTCACCGATGGCGACGTGGGCGATGTCCTCGACCTGGACCGGGTCGAGTCCGGCGTCGGCCAGCAGCGCGGCGAGCGCGGGGTCGAGACCGCACTCCACGGAGTCCTCGCCGTCGGAACAGCCGCAGCCGTCGCCGCAGCCCCCGGCGGCCGGGGCCGGCGCGCCGATCTGGATGAGCGGTACGTCCACGGCCTCTGGGCGCGGACTGTCTTCGGGCGTGCTCACGGTGACGGCTCCCTGGGGGCGGGGGGATCTACGGGCTGTACGGCGGGAAATGCGGAGGTGTCGGTGCGGCTCAGCTCCAGGGTGCGGCCCGTACCGAGGCGTACGACGAGGTGACGGCGCCAGTCGGCGTCGTCGCGCTCGGGGAAGTCGTCGCGCCAGTGGCAGCCTCGGGTCTCCTCGCGGGCCAGGGCGGCGGCCACGAGGACACGGGCGACGCACAGGAGGTTGGAGGTCTCCCACGACTCGACGCCCGGCTGAGCGGGTTTGCCGGGGTCCGCGGGGCGCAGGGCGTCCTGATACACGGCCTCCAGGGCTTCGGCGGCCACGCCCAGGCTCGCGGCGGACCTGAGGACCCCCGCGCCCTCGGACATGATCCGCTGGATCGTAAGGCGTGCCTCGGGCGCGATGAGCGGCAGGAGGGTGCTCTCGCGGGCGCGGGTCGTGGCCTTTCGTACGGCGGGCGGCACGGGGCGGGGGGCCGCCGCGACGGTGGCGACGGTGGCGATGTCGGCCGCGATGCGCTCGGCGAACACCAGTCCCTCCAGGAGGGAGTTGGAGGCCAGCCGGTTCGCGCCGTGCACGCCCGTGCAGGCCACCTCGCCGCACGCGTACAGGCCCGGCACGGTCGTCCGGCCGCGCAGGTCCGTCACGACGCCGCCGGACGCGTAGTGCGCGGCGGGCGCGACCGGGATCGGTTCGGTGACCGGGTCGATGCCGTGCGACCGGCAGGCGGCCAGGATCGTGGGGAAGCGGGTCGCCCACATCCGGGCGCCGAAGTGCCTGGCGTCCAGATACATGTGTTCGGCGCCCTGCTCCAGCATGCGGCGCGTAATGCCCTTGGCGACGATGTCGCGGGGTGCCAGCTCGGCCAGTTCGTGCTGGTCGAGCATGAAGCGGACCCCGTCGGCGTCCACGAGATGCGCGCCCTCGCCCCGTACCGCCTCGGACACCAGCGGCTGCTGGCCCTCGGATCCGGCGCCGAGGAAGAGCACCGTCGGGTGGAACTGCACGAATTCGAGGTCGGAGACCTCCGCGCCGGCGCGCAGCGCGAGGGCCACGCCGTCGCCGGTCGAGACGGCGGGGTTGGTCGTCGCCGAGAAGACCTGGCCCATGCCGCCGGTGGCCAGGACGACGGCGGACGCGCGGACGGCCCCGACGCCGTCGTGCTGGCCCTCGCCCATCACATGGAGGGTGACGCCGGAGGTGTTGCCCTGCTCATCCGTAAGGAGGTCGAGGACCAGCGCGTTCTCGACCGTACGCAGGGAGGCGTCGCGCACCGCGTCCACCAGGGCGCGGGAGACCTCCGCGCCGGTCGCGTCGCCCCCCGCGTGGGCGATACGGCGGCGGTGATGGCCGCCCTCGCGCGTCAGCTGGAGATCACCCGCCTCCGACGTGTCGAACCGCGCGCCGGTCCCGATCAGGCGGCGTACGGCGTCGGGCCCATCGGTGACCAGGGTGCGTACGGCCTCCTCGTCGCAGAGGCCCACGCCCGCGACGAGGGTGTCGCTCAGGTGCTGCTCGGGGGTGTCGCCCTCGCCGAGGGCGGCGGCGATGCCGCCCTGTGCCCAGCGGGTGGAGCCGTCGTCGAGGCGGGCCTTGGTGACGACGACCGTCCTGAGCCCCGCCACCGTGCAGCGCAGCGCCGTGGTGAGTCCGGCGACGCCGGAGCCGACCACGACCACGTCGGCGTCGATGGACCAGCCGGGCACGGGCGCGGTGAGCTGGATGCCGGCCGGCAGGCCGGGCCCCGGCTCCCGTATGGACTCGGCGGTCACTGGGAGGCTCCGAACGTCAGGGGGATGTTGTCGATCAGCCGCGTCCGGCCGACCCGCGCGGCCACCGCGAGGACGGCCTCGCCGGTGTGGTCGTCGGGGACCTCGGTGAAGTCGGCCGGGTCCACGAGGGCCAGGTAGTCGAGCGTGAAGGACGGGCTGTCCCGGACCGCCTGGTCGAGGACGACGCGGGCCGCCGACCGTACGGCGTGCGCGCCCCAGCCCCGCGCCTGCGGCGTACGGGAGGCGGCGTGCGCCACCGCGTGGGCGTCGGCGGCGGCACGGGCCTCGCCGAGCGCGGAGAGGGCGGCGGCACGGGCGTCGGACGTGGGCGCGGACTCCGCGCGGGCGCCCAGCGCGTGCTGGGCGCCGAGACGGTCCCGCGCGGCGAAGAGCGCGCGGGAGAGCGCGAGCGCCGTGCGGCGCTCGGTGGCGGAGAGGAAGCGGTTGCGGCTGGAGAGCGCGAGGCCGTCGTCCTCCCGGACCGTCGGCACGCCGACGATCTCGACCGGGAAGTTCAGATCGCGGGCCATCCGCCGGATCAGCGCGAGCTGCTGGGCGTCCTTCTGTCCGTAGAAGGCGACGTCGGGACGGGTGAGGTGCAGCAGTTTCGCGACGACGGTGAGCATGCCGTCGAAGTGTCCGGGCCGCGCGGCGCCTTCGAGGCGCTCCCCCATGGGGCCGGCGGAGATCCGTACCTGGGGCGTGCCGCCCGGGTACACCTCCTCGGCGGACGGTGCGAACACGGCGTCGGCGCCCGCCGCCTCGGCCGTCTTCAGGTCCGATTCGAGGGTCCGGGGGTAGCGGTCGAGGTCTTCGCCCGCGCCGAACTGGAGCGGGTTGACGAAGACGGTGACGACGACGGAGCCGGCCGGGCCGACGTGCGCGCGGGCGGCGCGCACGAGCGCGGCGTGGCCGTCGTGGAGGGCGCCCATCGTCATGACGACGGCGGTACGGGCGGCCGTTACGGGCTCGGGTCCGTCCGGCCCGGGGCCGTCCGGTGCCTGCTGTCGGACGGCCGCCCGCGCGTCGCGGTGCCGGGCCGGCAACCGGTCCAGCTCCGCACGTGTGGAGGCCAGTTCGAGGCTCATCGGCCGCTCCCCCGCTGGTGGTCGCCTTCGGCGAGGACGTCCAGCAGCTCCTCGGCCGGTCCCGGCTTGAGCATGCCGTGGGCGAGCGCCCGGTCGGCCGTCGTCCGGGCCATCGCCAGATAGCCCGGCACGGCGGCGGGCGCGTGCTCGCGCAGCTCGGCGACGTGTGCGGCGACGGTGCCCGCGTCGCCGCGCGCCACGGGTCCGGTGAGCGCGGCGTCGCCGGAGCGCAGCGCGTTGTCGAGGGCCGCGCCGAGGAGCGGGCCGAGCATCCTGTCGGGAGCCTCGACCCCCGCCTTGCTCAGCAGCTCCATCGACTGGGCGACCAGTGTGACCAGGTGGTTCGCACCGAGCGCCAGGGCCGCGTGGTAGAGCGGGCGGGCGTCCTCCTCGATCCACTCGGGCTCGCCGCCCATCTCGATGACCAACGCCTCGGCGGCGAGCCGCAGTTCCTCGGGGGCCGTGACCCCGAAGGAGCAGCCGGCCAGCCGCTGGACGTCCACGGAGGTGCCCGTGAACGTCATCGCGGGGTGCAGCGCGAGCGGCAGCGCGCCCGCGTGCAGGGCGGGCGCCAGCACCTTCGTGCCGTACCGCCCCGAGGTGTGGACCAGCAGCTGCCCCGGGCGTACGGCTCCGGTCTCGGCGAGCCCTTCGACCAGGGCGGGCAGCGCGTCGTCCGGGACGGTCAGCAGCACCAGTTCGGCGCGGGCGAGCACTTCGGCGGGCGTCACGAGGGGCACGTCGGGGAGCAGGACGGCCGCCCTCCGCTTGGAGGCGTCGGAGACACCCGACGCGGCGACCGGGCGGTGGCCGGCGAACTGGAGAGCGGCGGCCAGCGCCGGCCCGACACGGCCGGAGCCGACGACTCCGACCGTGAGCCGGGCGGGCCTGTCCCGGGGGTCACGAGGATCGGTGGGAACTGCTGATGCGTTCACGCGGCGGGGCCTTCCGTTCCAGTCCGCGACGGGTACCGGACGATTTCTCGCCATGCTACGCCAGCGTTTCGTGGCATTCCCCGACTGTCCACAGGCTGTGGGCGGCCCCGGCGAAAGCACTGGGCCGGCCACCCGCCGTGGACGATGATCGCCCCATGGAAGACACGAGCGAACAGGACGAACGGCGACGGCGGCTGGCCGCCTGGCGGACCTCCGGACGGACCCTGTGGCGAAGTTCCGCCGACCGGCCCGTCGGTGAGCGGCTGGCCGCGCTGACGGACGACGCGTCGTCCGTCTACGACCTGGACGAATGGACGGACGTGTACGGCGGCGGGGTCGTCGCCGAACTGGAGGGCCGGGTCGCGGCCCTGCTCGGCTTCCCGGCCGCCGCGTTCTTCCCGACCGGGACCATGGCGCAGCAGGTGGCGCTGCGGTGCTGGGCGGGGCGGACCGGGAACGCGACCGTGGCGCTGCATCCGCTGGCGCACCCGGAGGTGCACGAGGGTGGCGCCCTGTCCGTCGTCAGTGGCCTGCGTACGGTTCACCCGACGGCCGCGCCCCGGCTGCCGACGGCGGCGGAGATCCACGCCTCGGACGAGCCGTTCGGCACGCTGATGCTGGAACTGCCGCTGCGCGACGCGGGGTTCGTGCTGCCGACGTGGGACGAACTCGTCGCTGTGGTGGCGGCGGCCCGCGAGCGCGACGCGGTGGTGCACTTCGACGGCGCGCGGCTGTGGGAGTGCGTGACGCACTTCGGCCGGCCGCTGGAGGAGATCGCGGGGCTCGCGGACAGCGTGTACGTGTCCCTCTACAAGTCCCTGGACGGGATGTCCGGGGCGATGCTCGTGGGGCCTTCGGCGGTGGTCGAGGAAGCGCGGGTGTGGCGGCATCGGTACGGAGGGCAGCTTTTCCAGCAGTATCCGGCGGCGCTGTCCGCGCTGCTGGGGCTCGAACGGGAGCTGCCGAGGCTGCCCTCGTACGTGGCGCACGCACGCGTGGTCGCGGCGGCGCTGGCGGAGGGTTTCGCGGAAACGGAAACGGAAACGGTGCCGGGCGCGCGGGCGGAGCCGCCGGCGGCGCCCTGGTTCCGCGTACATCCCCGGCGACCGCACACGCACCAGTTCCAGGTCTGGCTTCCGTACGACGCGGGGGTGCTGAACGAGGCGGCGGTGCGGCAGGCCGAGGAGAGTGGTGTGACGCTGTTCCGCCGCTGGTTCGAGTCGGGCGCGGGTCCGCCGGGGGTGGCGATGACGGAGGTGACGGTGGGGTCGGCCGGGCTGGAGTGGACGGCGGACGATGTCCGGCTAGCCGTACGGGAATTCATGGCGCGCGTGAAGTCGGAGAACGGGCGCGTCGGCGGGCGCGACGCCGCGCCCGCCGATTGACCGGTGCCGTCAATCGTCCGCCGCGTTGTCAGTGGGGGCGTGCAGCATAGAGGCATGAGCGTGACCATCGACATCACCGGGCTGCCCCACGAGCGAATCGTCTTCGGACCGTCCCCGCTCGCGGAGCTGGGTGCCGCCCTGCACGCGCTGTCCGAGCCCGGCCACCACGCCAGGCTCCACGGCTGGGTCACGTCCACGTCCGCCGGTCTGAAACCCGAGCTGGCCGACCGGCTGCACGAGGCGGATTTCCTGTGGCGCTCCACCCGCTCCGACATCCTGCTGCCCGCCCGTCCCCGCGAGACGCTGGCCGAGGAGCTGGACGACCTCGACACGATGCCGGACGAGCAGTACGTGGCGGCGGCGCTGGAGATCTCCTGCGCCAGTCAGTACGCCACGGGCACGCCGTCCCCGCTGGTGGACGCCGGGACGCGGCGGCGCGTGCTGGACCTGGCGGCGGCGCGCGGGCCGCGCCAGTCCGCGTTCATCCGGCGCATGCTGTCCGACCCGCCCGCCGTCCGGGCGTGGATACGGCGGCTCCTGGAGGACTGCGACGAGGCGTTCTTCGCCGACACCTGGCGGCGCGTCCGGGTCCAACTGGCCGCCGACGCCCGGCACAAGACCGAGCTGCTGCGCCGCAAGGGCCTCGCGGAGGCCGTCGCCGGCGTCTCGTCCGCCGTGAGCCTTCAGGAGACGGGGCCGGTCACCGCCGTCGTCGTGGACAAGCTCACTTCGGGCCGCACGAGCGCCGCCGGATCGGGCCTGACCTTCCTGCCGACCGCCTTCGGCTGGCCGCATCTGCTCGCGCTGCACGCGCCCGGCTGGCAGCCCGTCGTGCAGTACCCGGTGGACAGCCCGGAGCCGTCGGGCGGCGCGCCCTCAGTAGAGGTGGTCAAGCTGCGGATGGAGGCGGTCGCGCACCCCATGCGGATGAGGCTCTGCCGCAGTCTCGCGCGGGGCTCGTACACGACGGGCGAGCTGGCCGACACGTACGGGATCACGGCACCGGAGGTGTCCCGGCATCTGTCCGTGATGCGCAAGGCCGGGCTGCTGACGACCCGCCGCCGGGGACGCTATGTGCTGCATCAGCTGGACGTGACGATCGTGGCCCGGCTCGGCAGCGACTTCCTGGAGGGCGTGCTGCGCTGACGCCCGGTTCCGGATGCGGCCTCAGCCGAGGCGGATGTGCTTGACACCGGTCCAGGTGCGCCGCAGCCGGTGGCGGAGCGCGCTGTCGGTGTTCGGCGTAAGCCGCAGCCCGGCCGACGCGGCGACGGTGTCGGCGACCTGGGGGACCGATACTTCGTCGGTACGGATGTGCTCGCCGAACTCCGGCCGGGACAGCCTCTCCAGACAGTGGTCCAGCTTGGCGACGGCGAAACTCTCCCACTTGAGCCCCCGCCCGAGTCCGCGTTCGGCGAGCCTCTTGAGTACGGTCTCCCGCTCGGCGAGCAGCGCGAAGTGGCGTACGTCGTGCCCCTCTTCGCGCAGCCGGCCGACGATCTCCTTGAAGTAGCCGTCGTCGACGAGCGTCATGGGGGCGACCACCGTGCCGTCGTGCTTCCGCAGGGTCAGGTCGAGCACGTCGTGCACCCCTTGCCGCCAGACGGGCAGATCCTGGAAGTCGCCGCGCAGTCCGGCGGGCGTCATGCGGTGCAGCCCGAACCCGACATGCTCGGGGTCGCAGACGACGCTGCCCGGCAGCCGCCGCGCGATCTCGTGTGCGGTCTGCGTCTTCCCGCCGCCGAAGGGTCCATTGATCCAGAGCAGCATCAGTGGGCTCCGCCCCCGGCGCGTACCAGCCCCGACTCGTAGGCGAGCACCACGACCTGCACCCGGTCGCGCAGTCCGAGCTTGGTGAGGATGCGGCCGACATGCGTCTTCACGGTCGCCTCGGAGAGCACCAGCCGGGCGGCGATCTCGCCGTTCGACAGGCCCTGGGCGACCAGCAGCATGACTTCGCGCTCGCGGCCGGTCAGCCGCTCCAGGGCGCCGCTGGCCGCGCTGTCCTGCCGGGCGCTCGGCAGCATGGCCGAGAAGCGGTCGAGCAGCCGCCGTGTCGTGGACGGCGCGACGACCGCGTCACCGCTGTGCACGGCGCGGATCGCGGTCAGCAGTTCGGACGGCGGCACATCCTTGAGCATGAAGCCGCTGGCGCCCGCCTTGAGCCCCGAGAAGGCGTACTCGTCGAGGTCGAACGTGGTCAGGATGAGCACCTTGGGCGGGTCGGGCTCCGCGCAGATGCGGCGGGTCGCCTCCACACCGTCCAGCCGTGGCATGCGGACGTCCATCAGGACGACGTCCACGGCGGTACCGCGCAGATTCTCGATCGCCTCCGCTCCGTCGCCCGCCTCGGCGACGACCTCCATGTCCGGCTGGGCGGCCAGCACCATGCGAAAGCCGGTGCGCAACAGCATCTGGTCGTCGACGAGCATCACGCGGATCGACATCGGCGGGTTCCATCTCCTTCGGCGGGGCGGTCGGTCGGTGGGGCGGACGGTGCAGGGCGGTCGGTCGGTGGGACGGGCGGTCTAGGGCGGTCGGTCGGTGGGACGGGCGGTCCAGGGCGGTCGGTCGGTGGGACGGGCGGTCGCGGAAGAGCGGGCGGCGTGACGGCGGTCGTGGCTCAGTGCGCGGGCTTCAGCGGAAGCAGCGCGCTGATCCGGAAGCCGCCCCCCGGTCGCGGGCCCGCGTCGAGCGTGCCACCGACCATGCCGACGCGCTCGCGCATCCCGATGAGACCGTGTCCCCGGCCGTCCGCGCCACCGTCCACGTACAGCTCGTGGCCCGCGCCGCGCCCGTCGTCCTCGACGAGGAGTCCGAGCCCGTCGTCGAAGTAGACCAGACGGACGCTGGCTCCCACATCGGGACCGCCGTGTTTGCGGCTGTTCGTCAGGGCCTCCTGCACGATCCGGTACGCGGTGAGTTCCACCCCGCTCGGCAGCGACCGGGGGGTGCCCTCGACCTTGAAGTCCACGGTGAGCCCCGCCGACCGCACCTGTTCGACCAGGTCCTCTATCTGCTGGACGTCGGGCTGCGGCACGTACTCGCCGCTCTCCTTGACGTCCCCGGTCCGCAGCACACCGAGCAGCCGACGCATCTCCGCCAGCGCCTGCCGGCCGGTGACCGAGATGGTCTCCAGGGCCTGTCGGGCCTGCTCGGGCGCGGTGTCCAGGACATAGGCGGCGCCGTCGGCCTGGACGACCATCACGGACACGTTGTGCGCGACGACGTCGTGCAGTTCGCGGGCGATCCGGGCGCGCTCGGCGGCGACGGCCACCTTGGCCTGCGCCTCGCGCTCCTTCTCCAGCCGGGTGGCGCGCTCCTCCAACTGGGCGAAGTAGGCGCGGCGGGTACGGATGGAGTCGCCGAGCACCCAGGCGAGCAGGAAGGGCACGGTGAGCACGACGGTGAGAAAGATCTGCCCGCCGATGCCCGCCTCGGTGGTGGGCCAGCGCAGCGTCGCCAGCGGCGCCGCGGCCAGTCCGCCGATCAGCCCCAGCCGGGAGGCCCAACGAGGGCCGCCGCGGGCGGCGACCGTGTAGATGAGCGCCAGCATGGCGAAGTCGGCCGGATTGACGCTGACGTCGGTCAGCAGCTGGACCACGCCCAGGACGGCCGTGAGCAGCAGCATCTTGTCCGGGGCACGTCGGCGCAGCGCCACGGTCAGCGACAGCAGCAGAACGACGACGAGGGCCACGACGGTCGGCTCGGCGCGGATGTCCCTCTGCGCCCCCACCCACAGCACGGAACACCCGAAGAGCACCACAGCCCAGAAGCTGTCGACGCCCGTCGGGTGTCTGCGGAGAAAATCATAGAGACGCTGCACGTAACCCAGCGTAGGGAAGCCGGAAAGGCAGAAGGGTCAACCGGAGGGCCGATCCGGTCGGTCGGCGCGTACTCCCCAAGGTGGAGACTTGGGCCTGTGACGGATGAGACGTGTAAGTGCGACGAGCCCCACGGGGCTCCGCGCGGCGTGGAGCCGCGTGGGTGGGCCGCGGCCATGGAGGACGCGCTGTACGGCCCGGAGGGCTTCTACCGGCGCCCTGAGGGTCCTGCGGGGCACTTCCGTACCTCCGTGCACGCCTCCCCGCTCTTCGCGTCGGCCGTCGCGCGGCTGCTGGTGGCGACCGCCGAGGCGCTGGACACCGACGAGGTCGCGCTGGTCGACGTCGGGGCGGGGCGCGGGGAGCTGTTGACGGGGGTCCTGGCCGCCGTACCGGACGGGCTGGCCGTAAGGCCGTACGCCGTCGAACGGGCCGCGCGCCCGCCGGGACTGGATCCGCGCGTCGAGTGGACCGACCGGCCGCCGGCCGGTGTGCGCGGGCTGCTGTTCGCCAACGAGTGGCTGGACAACGTGCCGGTGGACGTCGCCGAGACCGGGCCCGACGGGACGGTGCGCCACGTCCTCGTCGGCCCCGACGGGACGGAGCGCCCGGGCGCCCGGGTCGACGGCGCGGACGCCGCGTGGCTGACCCGTTGGTGGCCGATGGCCGAGCCGGGCGCGCGGGCGGAGATCGGCCGCACCCGTGACGAGGCGTGGGCCGCCGCCGTGGCGACGCTGGACCGGGGGCTGGCGGTGGCCGTCGACTACGCGCATGTACGGGGCGACCGGCCGCTGTTCGGGACGCTGACCGGGTTCCGGGACGGCCGCGAGGTGCGCCCGGTGCCGGACGGGAGCTGCGACATCACCGCCCATGTCGCGCTGGACGCGTGCGCGGCGGCGGGCGATGCGGCAGCCGCAGACGACGGGGGCGGGAGGGGCGATTCGGGGGCCTTCGTACTGAGTCAGCGCGAGGCGCTGCACCGCCTCGGTGTCAGCGGTGAGCGCCCGCCGCTCTCCCTCGCCACGACTGACCCCGCCTCCTACATAAGCGCGCTCGCCACCGCCGGCCAGGCCGCCGAACTGACCGCCCGTGGCGGCCTCGGGGACTTCGGCTGGCTGATGCGGCCCGTCGGTACGGCTCTGAGAGACTGGGCCCCATGACGGAGACCACCCGTACGACGGTCGGCATCGGCGGCGCGGCCGAGAGCACGGACATGGTGCTCAACATCGGGCCCCAGCACCCTTCCACGCACGGTGTGCTCCGACTGCGTCTGGTACTGGACGGCGAGGTGATTCGGTCCGCCGAGCCGGTCATCGGCTACATGCACCGCGGCGCCGAGAAGCTGTTCGAGGCGCGCGACTACCGCCAGATCATCATGCTCGCCAACCGCCACGACTGGCTGTCGGCGTTCTCCAACGAGCTGGGTGTGGTGATGGCCGTCGAGCGCATGCTCGGCATGGAGGTGCCGCAGCGCGCCGTCTGGACCCGCACACTGCTCGCCGAGCTGAACCGGATGCTAAACCATCTGATGTTCCTCGGCTCCTACCCCCTCGAACTGGGCGGCATCACCCCGGTGTTCCACGCCTTCCGGGAGCGCGAGGAGCTTCAGGCCGTCATGGAGGAGATCTCCGGCGGCCGGATGCACTTCATGTTCAACCGGGTCGGCGGTCTCAAGGAGGATCTGCCCGCGGGCTGGCAGGCCCGCGCCAGGCACGCGGTCGCCGAGGTCCGTTCGCGGATGGACGTGTACGACAAGCTGGTCCTCGGCAACGAGATCTTCCGGGGCCGGACCCGGGGCGTGGGCGTCCTCTCGGCGAAGGCCGTGCACGCGTACGGGGTTTCGGGGCCGATCGCGCGGGCCTCGGGCGTCGACTTCGACCTGCGCCGCGACGAGCCGTATCTCGCCTACGGCGACCTCCAGGACACGCTCAAGGTCGTCACCCGCGAGGACGGCGACTGCCTGGCCCGCTTCGAGTGCCTGCTGGGCCAGACCCACAACTCGCTCGACCTCGCGGACGCGTGCCTGGACCGCATCGCCGACCTGGAGCCCGGTCCGATCAACCAGCGGCTTCCCAAGGTCCTCAAGGCGCCCGAGGGCCACACGTACGCCTGGACCGAGAACCCGCTCGGCATCAACGGCTACTACCTGGTGTCGAAGGGCGAGAAGACTCCGTACCGGCTGAAGCTGCGCTCCGCGTCCTTCAACAACATCCAGGCCCTGACCGAGCTGCTGCCGGGCACGCTGGTCGCGGACATGGTGGCGATCCTCGGATCGCTCTTCTTCGTCGTCGGCGACATCGACAAGTAGCGCGGCCCGGCGGGACTCTGAAGACGCGGTGCCTAGGAACCGATCGCGCTGCGCAGTTGCCCCAGCGGCAGCGGCTCCGTCTCGTCGTGCTCGGTCAGGTCGATGACCTGGCCCACCGCCCGGTCCTCGGCCTTGCGCTGGACGGCCAGAACCTCCTCGCCGACCACATCGGCGAGATCCTCGCGCTGCGCCCGCTCCAGTTGTGCCGGCTCCGGCCGTCCGGCCCCGGTGTCCACGGCCGCCGGGTCGGCGGGGCCGTCCTGTGTCGCGTCGGCGGGCGGTTCGATCGCCGCCGGGCCGCCCTTCTGCGTACCGAAGAAGTCGAAACCTCCCTCGGGACCCCGTTGCAGCCGGTGCCGCCGGTTGTACGGGACGATCGCCGACGCGCCCGGGTGGGGGCGGGTGGCGGGCAGGGACGCCGTCGGCCGGGCCTTCAGCGGAAGCCTGGACGAGGGGCTCGTGTGCTCGGCGGCTGCCGCCGCTTCCGCCGCCTGCCGCGTCCTGGCTTCCTTCTCCCGCTCGGCCTTCTCGGCGCGGGCCTTCTCCTCGGCTGCCACGGCCTGCTTCGCCCACTCCGCCGCCGCCTCGGCCTCGCGGGTCGCGCGTTCCGCCAGTTCGATCCGGCGGGCCTCTTCGAGGATCCGTTCGGTGTGCTGCGCCACGCCGTTGCGGGTCAGGTCCGCCAGGGCCTGCGCGGCGCGGAAGTACACCGCCGCGCTGGGCGTACTGCCCGCGCGGGGCAGCGCCTTGGGCTCCTGGGCCGCTTCGATGGCGAGCCGGCGCCGGCCCTCCAGCGCGCTGGCCCGCGCGGTCTCCGCCGTGGCGTACCGGCGCAGGAGCGCGGCGTGCTCACCGCGCAGCTTCGCGAGTTCGACCCGCTTGGCGCGCAATTTGCTGTCGAGCCTGGTGCGAATCTCGCGCGATTCGTCGATATCGGCTTCGAGTTCGGCTATTCGCTCCTCGGCCTTCCACTCCTCGCTCGCCTGCGCGCGCAACAGCTCCGCCACCCGCCGGCCCGCCGCCGAGTCCCAACTGCGCATGAGATAGGCGCCGGTGGCGGCGGCGGCCGCGGTGACAGCCACCAGGCCGCGGAGCGCCACGGGTTCCGCGAGGAGCCAGGCACCCGCGGCGCACAGAGCGGCAGCCCCGGCCACGGCCGACGGCGGCAGAATCCTGTGGAGGGGCGGGGAATGGCGATGGCGTCCACGTGGCATGGCCCAAAATTTACCGCGCGTGGGCGGGGAATGGGGGTCGGCCGGACAATCTTTCCCCGTCCGTTGCCGACTCCACTCCCATCCCTCGACTTCCCAACGCCAGTTCCCGCTTGTTCCCTCTGCTTCCGGCTACTTGCCGATCAGGCCTTTGGACTCCAGATACTCCTTGGCGACATCCGCGGGCTTCGCGCGCTCCGCGTCGACCTTCAGGTTGAGCTTCGCGAGATCCTCTGTCGTGAGGGCGTCGGTGAGCTTGCCGAGAAGGTCCGCGATCTCCTTGGAACCGGCGTCCTTGGCATTGACCACCGGAAGTACGTTGTCCGCGTTCTGGAGCTTCTTGTCGTCCTCCAGGACCACCAGACCGAAGCTGTCGAGCGTGCCGTCGGTGGTGGTGGTGAGCACCAGTTGGTCCTTGCCGTCCTTCACCGCCTGCTTGGCCTGCGGAGTGCCGACACCCTGCGGGTCGATGCCGGTGACGTCGATCCCGTACGTCTCCTTGAGACCGGGCGCGCAGAACGGCCGTACCTCGCACTCGTCACCCGCGGCGATCTTCACCTTGAGCTTCGAAGCACCCAGATCCGAAAGGGTCTTGAGCTTGTTCTTCTCGGCGTACTCCTTGGTGACGGCGAAGGCGTTCTGGTCGACCGCCTTGCCGGCGGGGAGCACCTTCAGCCCGCGCGGCTCGGCCAGCTTCTCCAGGGCGGCGACCGTGGCGGCCGGGTCGCTGGAGGCGAGCGGGGTCTCCACGGCCTTGTCCGCGCCGTTCACCTTGGCGTTGAGGAATTCGGTGAGCGTCGCCGCGTACTCCGGGACGACGTCGATCTCGCCCTTCTCCAGGGACGGCTCGTACAGCTCGCGGTTCTTCACCGTGGTGACGGAGGCGTCGTATCCGCCGTCACCGAGGAGCTGCGCGTAGAGCTCGGCGAGCACCTTGGACTCGGTGAAGGCGGCGGCGCCGACGACGAGGGAGCCCTTCTTGTCGGAGCCCGAGCCCTTGTCGGAGCCGCTGTCCGATTCCAGGCTGTCGCCGCCGCACGCGGCGAGCGACCCGGTCAGGGCGACAACGCCAAGTACCGCACCCGCCATGCGTGAGGTCTTGCTCATGAGAGTTCACCATTCGTCGAGGCCCACAGGGAGGCCGAGAAAGTTCGGTCGTCACACGGTCGTCGTGTCACTCGGGTCGTCGTCACACGGTCTTGGTCACCCGGTCACCCGCGTCTCGTGGGAACACGCCGTCGGTACGGAGGCCGTCGTCCGGAGCACCGTCCGGGGCACCGCCCCGCTTGCCGGGCACCCGTGCCCGGTTGGCGCCGATGGCGGGTGACGGATCGAGCACCCGGTCCACCGCCACGAGCACGCCCTCGACCAGCAGCGCGAGCAGCGCCACCAGGAGCGCGCCGGCGACCACCTGCGGGGTGTCGTACGTGTTGAAGCCGGCGGTGATGATCCGCCCGAGGCCGCCCTGCCCCACCATCGCCGCGATCGTGGCCGTGGCGACCACCTGCACGGACGCCGACCGCAGGCCGGTCATCACCATCGGGTACGCGAGGGGCAGCTCGACCCGGACGAAGAGCTGGCGCCCCGACATCCCCATGCCCCGGGCGGCTTCGAGCACCGCGCGGTCCACCTCCCGCATGCCCACATAGGCGTTGGTCAGCAGCGGCGGCACGGCGAAGAGCACCAGCGCGACGATCGTCGGCACATAACCGGCGTTGCGCAGCGGGGAGAGCATGAACAGGGCGAGCACGGCGAAGACCGGGATCGCCCGCCCCACGTTGGAGATGTTGACGGCGAGCGCGCCGCCCTTGCCGATGTGCCCGAGGTAGAAGGCCGTCGGCAGGGCGATCGCACAGGCGAGCGCGAGCGCGACCCCGCTGACGTACACGTGCTCGCCGAGCCTGGCCAGCGCCCCGCCCTCACCGGACCAGTTGGAGCCGGTGATCAACCAGGTCCACGCGTCTCCCAGCACACCCATGGGTCAGCCCCCCACCTTCGCCGGGCGCGGGCCGGCCCGGCCCGTGCCCGCCGGGCGTGACGCGCGGCCCTTGCCCGTACCGATCCGCGTCCAGGGCGTGAGCAGCCGCTGGACTCCGAGGAGCAGCAGGTCGGCGGTGACCGCCAGCAGCACACACAGCACGGAGGCGGCGAGCACCTGCGCCTTGAAGAGGCTCGGCAGCGCGTCCTCGATGAGATTGCCGAGCCCGCCGCGCCCCACGATCGAGCCGACGGTCGTCAGCGCGATCGTCGAGACCGTCGCGATCCGGACACCCGCCATCAGCGCGGGCAGCGCGAGCGGCAGCTCGACCTCCCAGAGCAGCCGCCCGGAGCCGTACCCCATCCCTCGGGCGGCCTCCTTGGCTTCGGCCGGGACGGAGTCGAGGCCCGCCATGATGTTCCTCACGAGGATCGTCAGGGAGTACAGCACCAGGCCGGTGACCACCAGCGCGGACGACAGCCCGAAGAACGGCAGCAGCAGCGAGAACATCGCCAGCGACGGGATTGTGTAGAGCAGTGTCGTCAGTCCGAGCACGGGACCGGCGAAAGCCGGTTTGCCGCGGGCGAGCAGCGCGAGCGGAAAGGCGACAAGCAGCCCGATGAGGACCGAGACGACGGTGATCCAGATGTGCTGGACCGTCGCATCGATCAACTCCTGGCTACGGGAGCGCAGATACTCTCCGCAGATCCATTCGTTCGCCGCCAGGCAGCTTTGAGCGCTCATCCACCCCCGCCTCCCCTATCTCCCCGAACGTATGTCTGGTGTCTTTGTCTCGGCGACCCTATCCCCGACCACCGACAATCGCGGAAGGCCGCCACATTCCAGCAACATTGCCTTCACACAAGACGCGTCACAATGGGGAAATCATGATCCGATTCGAGCACGTCACCAAGCGGTACCCGGACGGCACCACGGCCGTCGACGACCTCAGCCTGGAGGTCGCGGCGGGCGAGCTGGTCACGCTCGTCGGACCGTCCGGCTGCGGCAAGACCACCACCATGAAGATGGTGAACCGGTTGATCGAACCAACCGAAGGCCGGATTTTCATGGACGGGGACGATATATCGACCATCGACCCCGTCCAGCTCCGGCGCCGGATCGGCTATGTGATCCAGCAGGTCGGCCTGTTCCCCCACAAGACGATCCTGGAGAACACGGCGACCGTCCCCCATCTCCTGGGCTGGCAGCGCGGCAAGGGCCGGGCGCGCGCCGCCGAACTCCTCGACCTGGTCGGCCTCGACCCGTCCGTCTACGGCGACCGCTACCCCGAACAGCTCTCCGGCGGACAGCGACAGCGCGTCGGCGTGGCACGGGCGCTCGCCGCCGACCCGCCCGTCCTGCTGATGGACGAGCCCTTCGGCGCGGTCGACCCCGTCGTCCGCGAGCATCTTCAGAACGAGTTCCTGAAGCTCCAGGCCGCCGTCAACAAGACCGTGCTCTTCGTCACGCACGACATCGAGGAGGCGGTCCGGCTCGGCGACCGGATCGCCGTCTACGGACAGGGCACCATCGAGCAGTTCGACGCCCCCGCCGCCGTGCTGGGCACCCCCGCCACGCCGTACGTCGCCGACTTCGTCGGCGCGGACCGCGGCCTCAAGCGGCTCTCGGTCACCCCGATCGAGGAGGGCGACCTGGAGCAGCCGCCCGTCCTGCATCTCGACGACCCGCTGCGGGCCGCGGCGGCGAAGCTTTCCAAGGAGGGCGCGCGCTGGGCGGTCGTCCTGGACGCCGCGGACAATCTGCACGGCTGGATCTCCACCGAGCAGACCGGCTCCTCGGGCACCGTCCGGGAGCACGCCCGCCGGATGGAGGCCTGGCTGCCCGTCGGCGCCTCGCTCAAGCAGGCGTTCTCCACGATGCTCCAGCACGACGCCGGCTGGATCGCCGTCATCGACAAGGAGGAGACGGGCCGCTTCCTCGGCGTGCTGACCCCGGCCCGGCTGCACGAGGCGCTGCGCCGCTCGATCGACGCGGACGCGCACGCGATCCCCCGCACCGAGGTCGAACTTCAGACCGTCGCCCAGATCACCGCGTCCTGACCGCGCCCCTGGGCCGGGCGGGACTTTCGCAACACGGCCTAGGGTGGGACGTATGAGTACGTTGCGCCCGCAGGGCGGAAGGGGCACGGTCGACGGCCTGCCGCGGTGGGACCGCTGCGCGGTCATGGGGGTCGTCAACGTGACGCCCG
Organism: Streptomyces sp. NBC_01508; assembly: GCF_045040315.1. Classification (NCBI taxonomy): domain Bacteria; kingdom Bacillati; phylum Actinomycetota; class Actinomycetes; order Kitasatosporales; family Streptomycetaceae; genus Streptomyces; species Streptomyces sp. NBC_01508. The sequence goes on from NZ_CP109419.1 coordinate 3,556,415, forward strand.
ATTCCTTCTCCGACGGCGGTCGCTGGTTCGACACCACCGCCGCCGTCAAACGCGGCCTCGACCTGGTCACCGAGGGCGCCGACCTGGTGGACGTCGGCGGCGAGTCGACCCGCCCCGGCGCCTCGCGGGTCGACGAGGACGAGGAGCTGCGGCGCGTGGTGCCCGTCGTGCGGGGCCTGGCCTCGGAGGGCGTCACGGTGTCCGTGGACACCATGCGGGCCTCCGTCGCCGAACGGTCGGTGGCCGCCGGCGCGGTGCTGGTCAACGACGTCAGCGGCGGCCTCGCGGACCCGGCCATGGTGCCCGCCGTCGCCGCCGCGGGCGTGCCTTTCGTCGTGATGCACTGGCGCGGTTTCAGCCAGGGCATGAACAACCGCGCCGTCTACTCGGACGTCGTCGCCGAGGTGGTGGCCGAACTCCGCGAGCGCATGGAGGCGGTGATCGCCGGCGGCATCGCCCCCGAGCGTCTGGTGGTCGACCCCGGCCTCGGCTTCGCCAAGGACGCCGAGCACGATCTCGCGCTGCTGGCCCACCAGGCGGACCTGCGGGCGCTGGGCAGGCCCCTGCTGGTCGCCGCGTCCCGCAAGCGGTTCCTGGGCCGTGTGCTGGCCGGTGAGGGCGCCCCGCCGCCCGCACGCGAGCGGGACGCCGCCACCGCCGCCGTCTCGGCGATCGCCGCGCACGAGGGCGCCTGGGCGGTCCGGGTGCACGAGGTACGCGCGACGGCCGACGCCGTCCGCGTGGCACGCGCCGTCGAGGGAGCCCGGTGAAGCGCCTGCCGAGCGGGACCGACCGGGAACAGGTCGACGCCCTCAACACGGCCTTCTACGAAGCCATGGAGCGCGGCGACCTCGACGAACTGTCCGAGCTCTGGCTGGACGGCGACAGCCCCGGTGTGAGCTGCGTCCACCCGGGCTGGCCGGTGCTCTCGGGCCGCGGCGAGGTGCTGCGCTCGTACGCGCTGATCATGGCCAACACCGAGTACATCCAGTTCTTCCTTACGGATGTCGTGGTCTCCGTCGCGGGCGACACCGCTCTCGTGACCTGCACCGAGAACATCCTCAGCGGCGGACCGGCGGAGGAGAGCGGCGCGCTCGGCCCGCTCGTGGGCCAGCTGGTGGTCGCCACGAACGTGTTCCGCCGCACCTCCGACGGCTGGCGGGTCTGGTCCCACCACGGCTCGCCCGTTCTGGCCGAAACCGATGACGAGCGGGACGACGAAACTCCCGCGTGAGTGGGTAGACGACCTTACGAGGGCCGGTTCCGCCCCGCTGGCACTACCTGCGGTGCCAGTCGCCCGGAGCCCGCCGCGGGTCCCGTCCGCGGCGCCCGAGGCCCCACGGGCAGGCCCTGTCGGTGCCCGCGAGTAGATTCGACCGGGGACATCCGCCGTCCGCATACGGCATAGTGCCCCACTTGACCAACGACAGCAGGAGTGATTCGCGTGGACCGTCTCGCGCTGCGCGGCCTCAAGGCCCGTGGGCACCATGGCGTCTTCCCCCGGGAGCGCGAGGAGGGGCAGACCTTCATCGTGGATCTGGTGCTGAGCCTCGACACCCGCCCCGCGGCGGCCGGTGACGACCTGACGAGGACCGTCCATTACGGAATCGTGGCCGAGGAGGTCGTGGCCGTCGTGCGGGGCGAGCCGGTCGACCTGATCGAGACACTCGCCGAGCGCATCGCCGAGCAGTGCCTGAAGCACGACGGCGTCGAAGAGGTCGAGGTGACGCTGCACAAGCCGGACGCCCCGATCACGGTGCCCTTCGACGATGTGACCATCACCATCACCCGGAGCCGAGTATGAATCCCCAGAGCGACCCGACCGTCCAGCCGGTGCCGGCCTCGGTGGTGGCCCAGGTCGACGCGGCGGACGTCACCCTGTCCAACCCGAAGCGCGCCGTGATCAGCCTCGGCTCCAACCTCGGCAACCGGCTGGAGACCCTTCAGGGCGCCATCGACGCGCTGGAGGACACCCCGGGCCTGCGGGTCAAGGCGGTGTCCCCGGTGTACGAGACGGCGCCCTGGGGCGTCGAACCGGGCTCCCAGCCCACGTACTTCAACGCGGTCGTCGTGGTGAAGACCACACTGCCGCCCTCGTCCCTGCTGGAGCGCGCCCAGGCCGTCGAGGAGGCCTTCGACCGTGTCCGCGTGGAGCGCTGGGGGCCGCGCACGATCGACGTCGACATCGTGGCGTACGCGGACGTCGTCTCGGACGACCCGGCGCTCACCCTGCCCCACCCGCGCGCCCACCAGCGGGCCTTCGTGCTCGTGCCCTGGCACGACGTGGAGCCCGAAGCGCTGCTCGCCGGGCGGGGTACGGTCTCCGAACTGCTCGCCGTCGTCGAGCAGGGCGGCGTGGAACCACGCGCGGACCTGGAACTCCGCCTGCCCGACTAGTCGTTAGGTTCTGCGAACCGGTCGGTGAGTGGGTGCCGGGCGCGACGGTGATGTGTGTCAGTGACGAGTACGGGTGAAGGGCGGCTCTCGCGGTGAGGGAATTGCGGATCGGGGTGCTGTTCGGCCTCTTCGCCGTGGCCGGGGTGCTGTCGTGGGGCGGTACGCGCCTCTGGGACTCGCTCGGCACCCTGCCCAGCGTCCCCCTCGCCGCGCCCATCGTGCTCGCGGTGATCGCCGTCGTCCTCACGGCGACGGCGCTCTCGCTGCGGTCCCGGCTGCGCGCCCAGCGTGAGCGCCGGCCCGGCGCCAAGGGCGTGGAGCCGATGATGGCGGCCCGCGCCGTCGTTTTCGGCCACGCGAGCGCGCTGGTCGCGGCGCTCGTCGCCGGCATGTACGGCGGGACGGGCGTCTTCCTGCTCGGCTCCCTGGACATCCCCGCCCGGCGCGACCAGGCGTACTACGCGGGGTTCTCGGTGCTGGCCGGTATCGCGGTGATCGCGGCCGCGTTCTTCCTGGAGCGCGTCTGCAAGCTGCCGGACGGACCCGACGACGAGGGCCAGGGCACCGCCCGCGCCTGACCTGACCCGGACCGACCCGAGCCGGACCGACCCGAGCCGGATCAGGCGGTCACCCGATCCCGGTGGTTCAGCGCGCCATGATCAGGCTCATCGCCTCGTTACGGGTCGCCGGGTCGCGCAACTGCCCCCGTACCGCCGAGGTGATCGTCTTGGCGCCGGGCTTGCGCACCCCGCGCATGGACATGCACATGTGCTCGCACTCGACGACCACGATCACACCGCGCGGCTCCAAGATCTTCATCAGCGAGTCCGCGATCTGCGTGGTCATCCGCTCCTGGACCTGCGGCCTGCGGGCGAACACGTCCACGAGCCGCGCCAGCTTCGACAGCCCGGTGATCTTCCCGTCGGCCGACGGGATGTATCCGACGTGCGCGACACCGTGGAACGGCACCAGATGGTGCTCGCAGGAACTCTGCACCTCGATGTCCTTCACCAGGACCATCTCGTCGTGGCCGATGTCGAACGTCGTCGTCAGAACGTCCTCGGGCCGCTGCCACAGCCCCGCGAATATCTCCTTGTACGAGCGGGCCACCCGCCCCGGAGTCTCGCGCAGGCCCTCGCGATCCGGGTCCTCCCCGACCGCGATCAGAAGCTCACGTACGGCGTTCTCGGCCCGCTTCTCGTCGAACTCGCCGATCACACCCTCGCCGTCCAGCTTCACGGGGTTGGTCATCTGGGCCTCGTTCCTCTGCCGTTCCGTGCGCGGCAACAGGAATGCCGCGCCCCATCAGGCTAAGACCTGTGGGGCGCGGCATCTATTCCGGGCCTGGTGAGAGGCGTGCGATCAGCTCTCCGGACGGTCCTCCGGAACGGCCTCGGCCGCCGACTCGCCGGTCGTCAGACCGGGGATCGCGCCGTTGGTACCGGTCGCTCCGTTGGTGAGGGCCAGTTCCTTGGGCGAGAGCACCGGCGGACGCGTCGAAGGCGTACGCCGCGAGGAGCCGGTCCATGCCGGACGGGCCGGGCGCCGCACGATCGTCGAGAAGATCTCGGCGATCTGCTCCTTGTTGAGCGTCTCCTTCTCCAGCAGCGCGAGGACCAGGTTGTCGAGAACGTCCCTGTTCTCGACCAGGATCTCCCAGGCCTCGTTGTGCGCGGTCTCGATCAGCTTCTTGACTTCTTCGTCGACCAGCGCGGCGACCTCTTCCGAGTAGTCGCGCTGGTGGCCCATCTCACGTCCGACGAAGGGCTCCGAATTGTCACTGCCGAACTTGATCGCGCCGAGCCGCTCGGTCATGCCGTACTGCGTGACCATGGCGCGCGCCGTCGCCGACGCCTTCTCGATGTCGTTGGACGCGCCGGTGGTCGGGTCGTGGAAGACCAGCTCCTCCGCCGCGCGCCCGCCCATCATGTAGGCGAGCTGGTCGAGCATCTCGTTACGCGTGGTCGAGTACTTGTCCTCGTCGGGCAGGACCATGGTGTAACCCAGTGCCCGGCCGCGGGACAGAATCGTGATCTTGTGCACCGGGTCGGAGTTCGGAGACGCCGCGGCGACCAGGGCGTGGCCGCCCTCGTGATACGCGGTGATCTTCTTTTCCTTCTCGGACATGATCCGGGTCCGCTTCTGCGGGCCCGCCACGACTCTGTCGATCGCCTCGTCCAGGGCGTGGTTGTCGACGAGCTTCTTGTCGCCGCGCGCCGTCAGGAGCGCCGCTTCGTTCAGCACGTTCGCCAGGTCCGCGCCGGTGAAGCCGGGCGTACGACGGGCGACAGCGCCCAGATCGACGTCCGGGGCGACCGGCTTGCCCTTCTGGTGGACCTTCAGGATCTCCAGCCGGCCCAGCATGTCCGGGCGGTCGACCGCGATCTGGCGGTCGAAACGTCCCGGGCGCAGCAGCGCCGGGTCGAGGATGTCGGGCCGGTTCGTGGCGGCGATCAGGATGACCCCGCCCTTCACGTCGAAGCCGTCCATCTCGACGAGCAGCTGGTTGAGCGTCTGCTCGCGCTCGTCGTGCCCGCCGCCCATGCCCGCACCGCGGTGCCGGCCGACGGCGTCGATCTCGTCGACGAAGACGATCGCCGGAGCGTTCGCCTTGGCCTGCTCGAAGAGGTCACGCACTCGGGACGCACCGACGCCGACGAACATCTCGACGAAGTCGGAACCGGAGATCGAGTAGAACGGGACGCCGGCCTCACCGGCGACCGCGCGGGCGAGCAGCGTCTTGCCCGTACCGGGCGGGCCGTAGAGCAGCACACCCTTCGGGATCTTGGCGCCGACGGCCTGGAACTTCGCGGGCTCCTGGAGGAACTCCTTGATCTCGTGGAGCTCCTCGACCGCTTCGTCGGACCCCGCGACATCGGCGAACGTCGTCTTCGGGGTGTCCTTCGTAATGAGTTTGGCCTTGGACTTCCCGAACTGCATGACTCGGGAGCCGCCGCCCTGCATCTGATTCATCAGGAACAGGAAGACCACGACGATGAGGACGAAGGGCAGCAGGGAGAGCAGCACGGAGACGAACGGGCTCTGCTTGGAGGGCGAGACCGTGTAGCCCTGCTTGATGTCGCCGCTCTCGAACTTGCTCTGCAGCTTGCCGGCCAGATCGGCGCCCTGGGAGCCGATGTAGCTGGCCTGAACCTTGTTGCCGCCCTGGACCTTCTGGCCGTCCTTGAGGTCGATCTTGATGATCTGTTCGTCGCCGGTGGTCAGCTTGACCTGGTCGACCTGGTTCTTGTCGATCGCCTGGACGACCTCGCCGGTGTCCACCGTCTTGTAGCCGCCGGACGAGCCGACGACCTGCATCAACACGACCACGGCGAGGACGGCCAGCACGATCCACATGACCGGCCCACGGAAGTATCGCTTCACGTCCATCCATACGGAGCGAGAACGCCCCGTCCCTCCTGCCCGTAGGTAAATGCCGCTGTGAGAAAAGACTGTTCTTCGGACCGTACCCCAGCATTGTCACCCGCGACCGCACGGGACTGCCGGTAAACCGGTCTTCCCATGCTCCAACGGCGAGACGGGTGCGGGGGTTCCCGGCCCGGCCCGGCGCCCGGCTCAGCCGCCGTACACATGGGGGGCGAGTGTGCCGACGAATGGAAGGTTGCGGTACTTCTCCGCGTAATCGAGGCCATAGCCGACGACGAACTCATTGGGAATGTCGAAACCGATCCATTTCACATCGATCGCGACCTTTGCGGCATCCGGCTTACGGAGCAGCGTGCAGACTTCCAGCGAAGCCGGCTCGCGTGAGCCGAGGTTCGACAGCAGCCACGAGAGCGTCAGGCCCGAGTCGATGATGTCCTCGACGATCACGACGTGCTTGCCCTTGATGTCGGTGTCCAGGTCCTTGAGGATCCTGACCACACCGGAGGACTGCGTCCCGGCGCCGTACGAGGACACGGCCATCCAGTCCATCGTCACGGGGGTGGACAGGGCACGCGCCAGGTCCGCCATCACCATCACGGCGCCCTTGAGGACGCCGACGAGCAGGACGTCCTTGCCCACGTACTCCGCGTCGATCTTGGCGGCCAGTTCGACCAGCTTGGCGTCGATTTCTTCCTTGGTGATGAGCACCGACTGGAGGTCGGTGCCCATGTCCTTGTGGTCCACCCGCATCACTTTCGTTGTCGGCCAGGAGGCCGGAACTCGCCACCCGGGAGACACAGCCGTCGTGCTTGAGCGCTTCAGCCCTGCCGGATGACCAGTCTGCCACCCTGCCGTTGGGCCTCGACGCGGCCCGGCAGATTGATGGCCCCCTGGCCCCGCCAGCCCGTGATCAGCCGGTCGACCTCCTCAATGTGCCGGGCGAACAGCGACCCGGCGGGCGCGCCCGCGACGACGGCGGCCCGGCGCAGGACGCGGCGCCGGACAGCGGGCGGCAGCGCGTACAACTTGGCGCATTCCAGCTGTCCGGCGTCGTCCCGTACGGCGGACTCGGCGTCGGCGGCCCAGGCGTCGAGGGCGTCGGCGTCGTCGCGGGAGAGCTGCGCCGTACGGGCCAGGGCCTCGACAACGCCCTTGCCGAGCGCCTTCTCCAGGGCGGGCAGCCCTTCGTGGCGCAGGCGCGAGCGGGTGTAGGCGGGGTCGGCGTTGTGCGGGTCGTCCCAGACCGGGATCGCCTGGACGAGGCAGGCCTTGCGGGCCGTCTGCCGGTCGAGTTGGAGGAAGGGCCGGCGGTAGCGTCCGGTGGCGCCGGAGACGGGGGCCATCCCGGAGAGCGAGCGGGTGCCGGAGCCGCGGGCGAGGCCGAGCAGGACGGTCTCGGCCTGGTCGTCGCGGGTGTGACCGAGCAGGACGGCCACGGCGCCGTGCCGCTCGGCGGCGGCGTCCAGGGCCGCGTAGCGCGCGTCCCGGGCGGCGGCCTCGGGACCGCCGTCACGGCCCACGGTCACGGCGACGGACTCGACGGGGTCGAGCCGCATGGCGGCGAGCCGGGAGACTACCTCGGCGGCGCGGAGGTCGGAGCCGGCCTGGAGGCCGTGGTCGACGGTGACGGCGCCCGCGCGGACGGAGAGTTTGCGGGCCTCGAAGGCGAGGGCGGAGGCGAGCGCCATGGAGTCGGCGCCTCCGGAGCAGGCGACGAGCACCAGCGGCCAGCTGTCGGCCGGGGGCGGCGCGGCGGCGCGGTCGGCGCCGGTCAGCGGGGTGAGCCGGGAGCGCTCGGTGTCGGTGTCGGTGTCGGAGCTCTCGAATTCGGAGCATTCGGTGATGACGTCGTGGAGTACGCGGCGGACCGCCAGGCGTATCGCCGCGACCGCAGGATGGGGACCCATGTCCGGTGCCCTTCGTGATGTTTGGGGGGGGTGCCTCGGTCGGAGTAGGGACGGGGTTCAGTCACACAGAGTGCGTCGATGGTGACAGAACCGGGCCGTTCCCCGAGCATTGCACGCCTACCCACCGCCCACGGTCCCTCGGATGGGTGATGCTGGCCCATTCCGGTGGACACCTGTGGACGTTGACATCCGGCACGCGCTCTCGCCGCGCTCTCGCCGAGCGCCCGCGACGCGCCGGCGACGCTCTCCTTAGGAGTCGGCCTTGCGGTGCACCCGTGCGATCCAGTCCGCCGGCTTGGCGATCTCCGCCTTCGTGGGAAGGGTGTTGGGCGAGGTCCAGACGCGGTTGAAGCCGTCCATGCCGACCTCGTCCACCACGGCTCGTACGAAACGCTCCCCGTCCCGGTACTGGCGCAGCTTCGCGTCCAGCCCCAGCAGCTTGCGCAGCGCCTGATCGAGACGGCTGGCGCCCTTGGCCCGGCGCTGCTGGAACTTCTCGCGGATCTCGGCCACCGACGGCACGACCTGCGGCCCGACGCCGTCCATCACGTAGTCGGCATGGCCTTCGAGCAGGGACATCACGGCGGTGAGGCGGCCGAGAATCTCCTTCTGGCCGGGGGTCTGCACCAGCTCGACCAGGCTCCGGCCGTCGTCGGCCTCCTCGCCCTCGGGGCGGCTGCCGGTCAGCGACTGGGCCGCTTCACGCAGGCGTTCCACGACGGTCGAGGGGTCGACGTCCGTCTCCTCAAGGAATGACTGGATCTCGCCCTCAAGGTGATCCCGGAGCCACGGCACGCCGGTGAACTGCGTGCGGTGGGTCTCCTCGTGCAGGCAGACCCAGAGCCTGAAGTCGTGCGGGTCCACCTCCAGTTCGCGCTCGACGTGGACGATGTTCGGCGCGACGAGCAGCAGACGGCCGCCGCCACCGTCACCCGAAGGGAGGTCGCGGCTCGGCGGGGCGAACGTCTCGTACTGGCCGAGGACGCGGGAGGACAGGAACGACAGCAGCATGCCCAGCTCGACGCCGGTCACCTTGCCGCCCACCGCGCCGAGGACGACGCCGCCCGCCGAACTCGACCGGCGGTCCTGCATCTTGTCGAGGAGGGGTTTGAGCAGCTCACGGAAGCCCGCGACGTTCGCCTTGATCCAGCCCGCCCGGTCCACCACCAGGACCGGGGTGTCCGGTGGCTCGTGGCCCTCCGGGATCATCCGTGTGAAGGCGCGCACGTGCTCCTCGGCCGCCTTGGCGTGCCGTCGCAGCTCGGCGACGATCTCGCGTGCCTCGTCCCGGCTCACTTCCGGTCCCGGCCGCGCGAGGCGGGTCGCGGTCGCGACCGCGAGATTCCAGTCCACCATCTCGGCCCCACCGATGCTCGTCATGCGTCAACCGTACGTGCTCGGGCCGAATGGCGGTGAGGTGTCGGCCGGGCTGTTCGCGTCCCGGCCGGCGCGTGCCGGTGTCTGTCGACGCGCGGGGGCCGGGCCGGTCAGGACACCAGTTCCGCCGAGAGGTGGTCCAGGGCCCGTTGGGCCGTATCGGGGGCCGGGGCCTTCTCCGCCAGGAAGGCGAAGGCGAGAAGCCGTCCACCGGGGCCCACGACCGTGCCGGCCAGGGAGTTCACACCGGTCAGCGTGCCGGTCTTGGCGCGGATCAGGCCACTGCCGGTGATCGCGTCGGCGTCGGTGTACCGGCCCTGGAGCGTGCCGCTGAATCCGGCCACCGGGAGGCCGGTGAGGACGGGGCGCAGTTCGGGCCGGTCCGGGTCGGCCGCGTGGGCGAGCAGCGCGGTGAGCAGGCCGGCGGTGATCCTGTCGTGGCGGTTGAGACCGCTGCCGTCGCGCAGGAGCGCGCCGTCGACGGGCATCTTCAGCTTCTTCAGCTCGGCCTGGACGGCCTGTTGGGCACCGGCGAAGCTCGCGGGCCGGCCCGCCTCGATCGCGGTCCGCCGGACCAGCGACTCGGCGATGTCGTTGTCACTGTTCGTCAGCATCCGTTCCACCAGGGCGGACACGGGGCGCGAGTACGTCACGGCGAGACGGTCGGCGTCCTTGGGGGCCTTGCGCGCGGCCGGGGGCCCCGAGGTCTTGAGACCGCGGTCGCGCAGGAGGTCGGCGAAGACGTCGGCGGCGTCGCCCGCCGGATCGCCGCTGCGCGGTGCCGGGCCGCCGAAGGAGTCGCGGGCCGAGTTGTCCAGACGGCCCTGGCCGGCCATCAGGGCGGTGACCGGGGCGATGTTGTCGTTGGGGCCGATCGGGTGTTCGCGGGGTCCGGTGTAGAGGGAGACGTCGAAGCGGACGGTCACCCGGTGCACGCCGCGGTCGCGCAGCGCTCTGGCGGTGTCCTCGGCGAGGGAGCGCAGGCCCTTGCGGTCGAGGGTGGCGTCGCCGCCGCCGACGAGGGTGATCTCCGCCGAGTCGTCGCCCTTGTCCTCGCCCTTGCTGTCGCCCTTGTCGTTGTCGCCCTTGCCGTCGTCGGCGGTGACCACAGTGGTCGGGATGCGGTGGTCGGGGCCGAGCGCGGAGAGCGCGGCGACCGCTGTGGCGATCTTGATCGTGGAGGCCGGTGCCATCGGCCGGTCGGCGCGCTCCCCAAACAGTTGCTCACCCGTCGCGACATCGACCACGGACGCCGCGGGCGCCGGTCCGAGATCCTCGGATCCGAGCAGCGGCCCGAGGCTCTTCCTGAGATCGGCGGGGAGGTCGGCGGGCGCGGACAGGGATTCGGTCGACGTACCGAGTGCGTCCAGTACGCCGGCGGCGCTGGGCGCGGGCGCCGGTTCGTTCGCGCCCCGTCCGTCGTGATGTGCGCCACCTGTACGGCCCGCAGAGGCCGCCCACTCGCGCTCGGCCTTACGCTGACCGGAGTCCCAGGGGCCGGCCATGGCCACCGCCCCGGCCGCCAGTACGAGGCCGAGCACGGCGGAACCTGCCGTGAGCTGCCACACTTTCGGCTCAAGCACGGTTGACCAGCCCCTTTCGCGATCACACAGCTGCGTGGGGGACACTTAATCACTGCGCGTCGCCACGAGCACGATGCCCCGGCCAGCGATGGCCGATCCTGCTCGGCTCCGGGGTCGGCCCTGGGGCCGGCCCCGGTGACGTGCGGTATCACCGACAGCAGCATCACCGACAGTTGTGTTGATCATGGAGGAGCCACCCGTGGAGTTCGACGTCACCATCGAGATCCCTAAGGGTTCGCGAAACAAGTACGAGGTGGACCACGAGACCGGCCGGATCCGCCTTGACCGTCGTCTCTTCACCTCGACCAGCTACCCGGCCGACTACGGCTTCGTGGAGAACACCCTCGGCGAGGACGGCGACCCGCTGGACGCGCTGGTCATCCTGGACGAGCCGACGTTCCCCGGCTGTCTCATCAAGTGCCGCGCGATCGGCATGTTCCGGATGACGGACGAGGCCGGCGGCGACGACAAGTTGCTGTGCGTCCCCGCGTCGGACCCGCGCGTGGAGCACCTGAGGGACATCCACCACGTGTCGGAGTTCGACCGGCTGGAGATCCAGCACTTCTTCGAGGTCTACAAGGACCTGGAGCCCGGCAAGTCGGTCGAGGGCGCGGACTGGGTGGGCCGCGCCGAGGCGGAGGCCGAGATCGAGGCCTCGTACAAGCGCCTTGAGGCACAGGGCGGCGCGCACTGACCGCGCGTCCCACGGACCGGGGTTCACGGGCCACCGGGCTCTGAGGGGCCGGGAGCCGGCGTACGCGAGCGGCGGGCAGCGCACCATACGGGTGCGCCGTCCGCCGCTCGCGTGCGCCCGGGCTCGCGCCCGTGTCCATACTGAACGGATGGCCGTGCGAACCGTGCCGCAGCGGCACCGACGAGCGTGAGTGAGGTCGAAGGCAGTGGTGGCCGAGCGGGACGGGGCACAGGACCGTAAGTCGCCGTCCGACGAGGCGCACAGCGCCTTCACTCCGCCGTCCGGGACGGACCAGGTGCCCGCCCCCGAGGAGGACAGCCCCACCTCGGAGTTCGCGGTTCCGGAGGGGCTGAGTCCGGAGAGCACGCAGGAGACCGAGCGGTCGGCCTTCGACCCGCCGCGTACCTACCGCGCACGCCGGTCGCCCCAGGCGTTCACGCCCGCGGAGGGCGTGCCCGTCATACGGATGACGAAGGAAGCGCCCTGGCAGGACCAGATGCGCACGCTGCTGCGGATGCCGGTCGGGGACCGGCCGGTGGCGGAGGTCGTGCAGCGGCACGACGACTCCGGGCCAGCCGTACCGCGGGTGCTCGACCTGACGTTGCGTATCGGCGAGTTGCTGCTGGCGGGCGGCGAGGGGGCCGAGGACGTCGAGGCCGCGATGTTCGCGGTCAGCCGCGCGTACGGGCTCGACCGCTGCGAGCCGAACGTCACCTTCACCCTGCTGTCGATCTCCTACCAGCCGTCGCTGGTGGACGACCCCGTGACGGCCAGCCGGACCGTACGCAGGCGGGGCACCGACTACACCCGGCTCGCCGCCGTGTACACGCTCATCGACGACATCACCACCGAGGACACGGACGTCACCCTGGAGGAGGCGTACCGGCGGCTGGCCGAGATCAGGCGTAACCGGCACCCGTATCCGGGGTGGGCGCTGACCGCCGCGAGCGGGCTGCTGGCGGGCTCCGCGTCGGTGCTGGTGGGTGGTGGGCTGCTGGTGTTCGTCGCGGCGATGATCGGCGCGATGCTCGGCGACCGGCTCGCGTGGCTGTGCGCGGGGCGCGGGATCCCGGAGTTCTACCAGTTCGTGGCCGCCGCGATGCCACCGGCCGCGATGGGCGTGACACTGACCCTGGCCGGATCGGCCATGAACTGGGAGGGCCGGCCGTCCGCCGTGATCACCGGTGGGCTCTTCGCGCTGCTGCCGGGACGGGCCCTGGTGGCGGGTGTGCAGGACGGTCTGACCGGCTACTACATCACCGCCGCCGCGCGACTGCTCGAAGTCATGTACTTCTTCATCGCGATCGTGATGGGGGTGCTGATCGCGCTGTATCTGGGCGTCCAGCTGGACGCCCAGCTCGACCCGGACGCGGCGCTCCAGGCCGGGGAGGGGCGGCCGGTGCTCCAGATCTGCGCCGCCGTGGCGCTCAGTTTCGCCTTCGCGATCCTGCTCCAGCAGGAACGGTCCACCGTCCTGATGGTGTCCCTGAACGGGGGCGTGGCCTGGACCGTCTACGGGGCGATGCACGTCACCGGCGGGATCTCGCCGGTGGCGGCGACCGCGGTCGCCGCCGGTCTGGTGGGGCTCTTCGGGCAGTTGTTCTCCCGATACCAATTCGCGTCGGCGCTGCCGTATGTCACCGCCGCGATCGGGCCGCTGCTGCCCGGCTCGGCGACGTACTTCGGTCTGCTCGGTCTCGCGCAGAACCATGTGGACGACGGGCTGGCCTCGCTGTCCAAGGCCGCGGCGCTGGCCATGGCGATCGCCATCGGGGTGAACTTCGGCGGCGAGATCTCCCGGCTGTTCCTGAAGGTGCCGGGTCCGGGCCGCGGATCGAGCCGCCGCGCGGCCAAGCGGACGCGCGGCTTCTGAGTCTCGGGCCTGGATTCCCGCCGGTGCCGTCAGCGCCTGGCGTGGCGCCCGCGCGGCGGGGTCTCAGGGTCGTCGTCCTGCGTGGTGTACGGGCGGGGGGCGCCGTACTCGTCGCGCGTGACCCGCAGCTGCTGGGTCTGGAAGTCCTGCGGCTGCTGGGTGTGCGGCGTGTGGCGCGCGGGATCCACGGACTCGGCGGGGCCGGCCGCGGCGGCCTTCTTGGACTTGGAACGGGCCCGCAGGATCTCGATCACGATCGGCAGCACCGAGAGCGCCACGATCAGGATCAGGATCATCTCGATGTTCTTGTGGACGAAGTCGATCTTGCCCAGCGCGGCGCCGAGCAGTGTGACGCCCGCACCCCAGAGCACACCACCGATGATGTTGTACGTGACGAACGAGCGGTAGTTCATGCGGCTGACGCCCGCGATGATCGGCGTGAACGTCCGCACGATGGGCACGAAGCGGGCCAGCACCAGCGACTTGGGGCCGTACTTCTCGAAGAACTCGTGCGCTTTCTCGACGTTCTCCTGCTTGAAGAGCTTGGAGTCGGGACGCTTGAAGAGCGCGGGGCCGACCTTGCGGCCGAAGAGATAGCCGACCTGGTCGCCGATGATCGCCGCCAGCACGATCAGCAGACAGACGAGCCACAGCGGGTGGCCGAGCACGCCGGACGTCACCAGCAGTCCGGTGGTGAACAGGAGCGAGTCGCCCGGCAGGAAGAAGCCGATGAGCAGGCCGGATTCGGCGAACACGATGACCAGGACGCCGATCAGACCGAAGGTCCCGATCAGATAGTCCGGGTCGAGCCAGCTCGGTCCGAGCGCAAGGGTTGTCACGAGGTCCGGGCTCCTGAGTCGATAGTCGGCCGATCGTCGAAATCGGCCGTCGCTGCATCAGCGTCGTCCAACCGCCATTGGCGGTTGTCGGCTGCCCAAAGCTATCAACGCTCTGCCCCTGACTGAGGTTCCACCCGGCCCCCACCGCTTGCGATCGGTGGGACCGAGACCGAAGCGCGCCTTTCGTCCCCGGTCCACCCCTCCGTCCCGCGCTCGCGGCGGGACTCAAGCGCGGCGGTCGGCGTTCGCGTGGATGGCCTCCCGCAGATGCTCGGCCAGGCCCTGCCGCATCGACTCGTAGAACTCCCGGAACCGCTCGTCGGACACATACAGGTCGCCGAGGCCCCGGTGGATCTCCCGCGTGCAGTCGTAGAACCACATGGTGATGTGCCGGCGGTGCTCCTCGGCCATGTCCGCGGCCCGTTCGCCGGTCGCGGGCTCGCCCGCCGCCATGAGGGCCTCGTAGCGCGCGCCCCAGTCGGCGACCTCGTCCCGCATCCGCTTCCAGTCGGCCTTGCCGTAGCGGGCGACCCGCCGCCGGGTCTCGTCGTATCCCTCCGTTCCTCCCCAGCGCCGCTCGGCCTCCTCGCTGTACCGCTCGGGATCCTTGTCCCCGAAGACCTCGAACTTCTCCTCGGGCGTGAGATTGATGCCCATCTTCTTCGCCTCCATGGCGTGCTCCACGGCCTCGGCCATCTTCCGCAGTTCCGCGATACGGGCCGACAGCAGCTCGTGCCGGCGGCGCAGGTGCTCCTGCGGGTCCGCGTCCGGATCGTCCAGAAGCGCCGCGACCTCGTCGAGGGGGAAGCCGAGCTCCCGGTAGAACAGGATCTGCTGCAACCGGTCCAGGTCGGCGTCGTCGTAACGCCGGTGGCCCGCGTGGCTGCGGCTGCTCGGGGAGAGCAGCGCGATCTCGTCGTAGTGGTGCAGCGTGCGTACCGTGACTCCGGCGAAGACCGCCACCTGTCCCACGGAATAGCTCATGGCCTTCCCCGCTCTTTGCCGTCCACCGGGCCGCCGTCGGCCGGTGGTGTTCGGTACGGCATCAGCCTCAGTCCTCACGCCACGTGAGGTGCAAGCTCCCTTTCGCGGGCGCCACTTTGTCGCATTTATGCCGATACGGTGTGCGCGTGGCCACTGACACTCCGTCCGCTCCGCCCGCCCCGTCCGGGCGCACGCTCCTCCCGCTGATTCTTCCCTCCCTGGTCGTCGGTGTGGTCGCGAGCCTTGTCCTGCTCGGGGTCAGTGAGCTGGCCGGGCTGCTGAAGGATGTGCTCTGGCAGAGACTCCCCGACGCGCTCGGCATCGGCCCGCACTCCTCCCTCTGGATGATCGTGATGCTCACGGCGACCGGACTCGCGGTGGGCCTGGTCGTACGCCAGGTGTACGGGCACGCGGGACCCGACCCCGCCACGACCGGGCTCGTCGACCCTCCGCTGCCGCCCGGAGTCGTGCCCGGTCTGCTGCTGGCCACCGGGCTGGCACTGGCGGGCGGGGTGAGCCTCGGGCCGGAGAATCCGATCACCGCGGCCAACATCGCGCTCGCCTACTGGCTCGGCCGCAAGGCCGCTCCCACCACCCCGGCGGCGCTCTGGGTCGCGCTGGCCGCGGCCGGCACGATCGGGGCGCTCTTCGGCACGCCTGTGGCCGCCGCGCTGATCCTCACGGAGACCTTCGCGACCCGGCCGGGGCCCGGCTCACTCTGGGACAAGCTCTTCGGGCCGCTGATCGCCGCCGGGGCGGGCGGGCTGACGACCGTGCTGATCGACCATCCGACCTTCGATCTGTCCCTGCCTGCCTATTCGGGCGCCCGCTGGGGTGACGCCCTGGCCGCGCTCGTGATCGCGCCGGTCGCCGCGGCTCTGGGTATGGCAGCCGTGTACGCCTTCCCGTACATCCACACCGCCTTCCGGCGCCTCGGGAGTCCCGTACTCGCCCTGACCCTCGGTGGATTGCTCCTCGGCCTCCTCGGGGCGCTGGGCGGATACCTCACCCTCTTCAAGGGGCTGGACGAGGTGAAGACGCTGGCCGCCGACCCGGACGGCTGGTCGGCCGGGCAGTTCGCGCTGATGGCGGGAGTGAAGACGGTCGCGCTTACGGTCGCGGCGGCCTGCGGCTTCCGGGGCGGGCGGATCTTCCCGGCGGTCTTCATCGGCGTCTCCCTCGGGCTGTGCGCCCACGCGCTCGTGCCCGCCGTACATCCGACCGTGGCGGTCGTCTGCGGTGTGCTCGGGGTGCTGCTCGCCGTCACCCGGCAGGGATGGCTGAGCCTGTTCACCGCGGCCGTACTCGCCGCGGACCCGAACCTGCTCCCCCTGCTGTGCGTGGCCACCCTGCCCGCCTGGCTGCTGGTGACCGGCCGCCCGAGGATGCAGCTCGACCAGGACGGCGCGGCCCTGCGGTGAAGGACGGCGACCGCCACCCGGACGGCCACCCGCCCGACACCCGGCGAGCCGATCACCCCTTTTGTCCGTATCGTCGCGCCTGACATCCCTGCCGTCGAAGCCCCACCACCGAGGTAGCCGCCATGCCCACGTCCGTGAACGTCGCCGTCATCTACTACTCCGCCACCGGCACCCTCGCCACGATGGCCAAGGCCATCGCCGAGGACGCGGAGGCGGCGGGAGCGGCCGTACGGCTCCGCAAGGTCGCCGAACTGGCCCCGCAGGCGGCGATCGACACCAATCCGGCCTGGGGCGCCAACATCGAGGCGACCGCCGGCATCGCCGAGGCCGCACCCGACGACATGCGCTGGGCGGACGCCGTGATCTTCGGCTCCCCCACCCGCTACGGCAACGTCGCGGCCCAGCTCAAGCAGTTCCTGGACACCCTCGGCGGCCTCTGGCAGGAGGGGCAGCTCGCCGACAAGGTCTACAGCGGCTTCACGGCGTCGGCGACACCGCACGGGGGCCAGGAGACGACCCTGCTCGCGCTCTACAACACGATCCACCACTTCGGGGGCATCCTCGTCACCCCCGGCTACACGCACCCGTCGAAGTTCGTCGACGGCAATCCGTACGGCACCTCGCACATCTCCGGGCAGGGCGACCTCCCGGTGAACGACCAGACGCTGACCGCCGCCCGCGTCCAGGCCGAACGGGTCGTGAAATTCACCCGCGCCATCAAGGCCGGCCTCGGCAGCTGAGGCGAGAGACCACGGGAGACAGGGAAGCCGATGCCACTCCAACACGGCGCGCAGCGCACCGAGGGCAATATGAGAGGCCCGTCGGACGATCCGGCGGACGACCACACCGAGCGTCGCCGGCTGTCGCTCAACCCCTTCTTCGGAGAGGCCGACCCGATCGGCGACATGACGTCCGCCCCGCCCACGCACCGGCTGCCCGACGGCCCCATGCCGCCGTCCACGGCCTACCAACTCGTCCACGACGAGCTGATGCTGGACGGCAACTCCCGGCTCAATCTGGCGACCTTCGTCACCACCTGGATGGAACCGCAGGCCGGTGTGCTGATGGCGGAGTGCCAGGACAAGAACATGATCGACAAGGATGAGTACCCGCGCACCGCCGAGTTGGAGCGGCGGTGCGTCACGATGCTCGCCGACCTCTGGAACGCCCCCGACCCGTCCGCCACCGTCGGGTGCTCGACCACCGGATCCAGCGAGGCCTGCATGCTCGCCGGGCTCGCGCTCAAGCGCCGCTGGACGGCGAAGAACCGCGACCGCTATCCGGGCAGCGCCCGGCCCAATCTCGTGATGGGCGTCAACGTCCAGGTCTGCTGGGAGAAGTTCTGCGATTTCTGGGAGATCGAGGCCCGCCTCCTCCCCATGGAGGGCGACCGCTTCCACCTCGACCCGCAGGCCGCCGCCGATCTCTGCGACGAGAACACCATCGGCGTCGTCGCCGTGCTCGGCTCCACCTTCGACGGCTCGTACGAACCCGTCGCCGGACTCTGCGCGGCCCTCGACGCGCTCCAGGAGCGCACCGGACTGGACATCCCCGTCCACGTCGACGGGGCGTCCGGGGCGATGGTCGCGCCGTTCCTCGACGAGGATCTCGTCTGGGACTTCCGGCTCCCGCGCGTCTCCTCGATCAACACCTCCGGGCACAAATACGGCCTGGTCTACCCGGGTGTGGGCTGGGCGCTCTGGCGCACCGCGGCCGAACTGCCCGAAGAACTGGTCTTCCGCGTCAACTACCTGGGCGGGGAAATGCCCACCTTCGCGCTGAACTTCTCCCGGCCCGGCGCGCAGGTGGTCGCCCAGTACTACACATTCCTGCGGCTCGGCAGGGACGGCTACCGAGCCGTCCAGCAGGCGGCGCGGGACGTGGCCTGCGGGCTGGCCGAGAAGATCGGGGCGATGGACGACTTCCGGCTGCTCACCCACGGCGACCAATTGCCCGTCTTCGCCTTCACCACCGCTCCCCACGTGACGAACTTCGACGTCTTCGACGTCTCGCGGCGGCTGCGGGAGCACGGCTGGCTCATGCCCGCCTACACCTTCCCCGCCAACCGCGAGGATCTGTCCGTCCTGCGCGTGGTGTGCCGCAACGGATTCTCGGCCGACCTGGCCGCGATGCTGCTCGCCGATCTGCGGCTGCTGCTGCCCGAACTGCGGCGCCAGCCGCACCCCTTGGGCCGGGACAAGTCGGCGGCCACGGCCTTCCACCATTGACCGGCGCGTGGGCGTAGAGATCTTGCGCATGGATTCCCCCCGAGGTCCGCGGCACACGACGCGCCGCTTGCGGTTCTGCCTCTGATACACCGCCGAGCCCGAGGAGGTTCCCGCCCGGCGATCGGTCGGCGGCCGGCCGCCGACCGATCGCCGTCGGGTCAGTGGCTGAGTCCGCGGAAGCGCCGTACCGCGAGCGGGAAGAACAGCGCGACCAGCAGCGCCGGCCACAACACCGCCAGCAGATGCGCGTTCTCCGCCGCCCACGAACCGCTCAGCTGCCCCGGAACCCCCGACATATCGCGGACCGCCGCAGCCGTCGCCGACATCGGATTCCACTCGACGGCGGCGCCGAGCCAGCCCGGCATGGACTCCGGCGCGGCGAAGGCGTTGGACAGGAAACCGATCGGCCAGACCAGGATCTGCACCGCCTGCACCATCTCCGGCTTGCCCGCCACCATCGCCAGATGGATGCCGAGCCACAGCATCGCGAACCGCAGCAGGAGCAGCAGCCCCACCGCCCCCAGCAGCGCGGCGAATCCGCCGTTCCAGCGCCAGCCGACCGCGTAACCGACCCCGATCATCAGCGTCAGGCTCACCGCCGACTGGAGCATGTCCGCGGCGCTCCGGCCGACCAGCACCGCCGAGGACGCCATCGGCATGGAGCGGAACCGGTCGATGACTCCCTTGCCCAGATCCTGGGTGACGGCCAGCATCGTCGACTCCAGCCCGAAGGCCATCGTCAGCGCGAGCATTCCGGGGACGAGGAAGCCGATGTACTCCCCGTCGACGCCGCGCCCCGCCCCCATCAAGTAGCCGAACATCAGCAGCAGCATCACCGGGAAGATCAGCCCGACGACCACCTGTGCCGGCCGCCGCCGCCAGTGGGCCAGTTCGCGCCGTGTCATCGTCCAGCAGTCGGTGAGCACCCAGGCGTTCGTCGTACTCATACGGCCTCCTTGGTACGTTGCGTCAGCTCCAGGAAGACCTCGTTCAGCGTCGGCCTGCGCACCACGATGTCCTCCGCCTCGATCCCGGCCGCCGTCAGTGCCTGTACGGCGCCGGCCAGCGTCGCCATCCGGTCCGCGGCGGGCACGCTGACCAGCCGGCGGTCCTCGTCCACCGTCGCCTCGTCCCCGAACAGCCGCGCCGCCGAGGCCAGTTGCCCCGGGTCGCGCACGACGACGTCGACCCGGTCGCCGCCGACCTCCGCCTTCAGCTGGTCCGCGGTCCCCTCGGCGATCGCGCGTCCGTTGTCGACGACCGAGATCCGGTCCGCCAACTGGTCGGCCTCCTCCAGGTACTGCGTGGTCAGCAGTACGGTCGTGCCCCCGCCGACCAGCGAGCGCACGGAGGCCCACACCTCGGCGCGCCCGCGCGGGTCGAGTCCGGTCGTCGGCTCGTCCAGGAAGAGCACCGCCGGATCGGTGATCAGCGAGGCCGCCAGGTCGAGGCGGCGCCGCATGCCCCCGCTGTACTGCTTGATCGACTTGCGCCCGGTGCCGGCGAGCCCGAAGCGCTCCAGCAGTTCGTCGGCGCGTGCCGCCGCCCGCCGGGCGCCCAGGTGGTGGAGCCGCCCGAACATGTCCAGGTTCTGCCACCCGCTCAGTTCCTCGTCCACCGCCGCGTGCTGTCCGAGCAGCCCGATCCGCCGGCGCACCTCTCGGGCCTCCGTACGGATGTCGTGCCCCGCCACCCGGACCACGCCCTCGTCGTGCCGCAGCAGCGTGGCCAGTACCCGTACGGCCGTCGTCTTGCCCGCTCCGTTCGGCCCGAGGACCCCGTGCACGGTGCCGCGCGCCACCACCAGGTCGAGCCCGTCGAGAGCGGACTTCTCGCCGTACCGCTTGCGTACGCCTTCCATGACGATCGCGTCTGTCGCGTCGCTCAATGCCTTCGCCTCCAGCCCCCGCACCATGTAGTCAAACTTGACTACATACGGAAAGGTATCCCTGGAGGGAAGATTAGTCAAACTTGATTAGCGGGGATTCCGCGCCGGATCAGTCGTCGTCACCCTCGGCGGGGACGCCCGTCGCGTACGGGTTGTCCTCGCGCTCGACGATCACTCCGACGAACGGGTCACCCTCGCCCGAGAAGACATACGCCCCGCCCTCGATGCGCTCGATGAACCCGCGCGTCCACTCGGCCCCGGAGTCGGCCTGACTGATCCACATGTTCATGATCTCGCCGATGTGCCCGAGCTGTTCCGGACCGCTCTCGGGCGTGTAGTACTCGGTCACCGACGCCCGCCAGGTCCCGATCGCCCGCACACGCTCCTTCAGCAGTTCGACGGCCTCGGCGCGCGGCAGGTCGACGATGAAGCCGACGCCGGCCGACAGCACGTCCATCTTCTGGTCGTAGGCGACCAGGGACTCACGCAGCAGCCGGAAGTACTCCACCGTCCCGGCCTCCGTGATCTCGTACTCCGTGCGCGGCGGACCACCCGCCGTGCTCGGCGCGACCTCGTGCGCCAGCAGCTCGCCCTGCTTCGCCAGTTGCTTCAGCGCGTGGTAGATCGACCCCGGCTTGGCGTTCGACCACTCGTGCGCACCCCAGAACTCCAGGTCGTTGCGGATCTGATAGCCGTGCGCGCGGCCGTGCAGGCGCACCGCGCCGAGCACCAGCAGCCGGATCGCTGACATCGCCGTACCCTTTCTATTCAACTTTGACTAGACTGCTCGGTATGAGAGAGAAGACCATCCCGCTGCTTCCCTGCCAGACCATCCAACCGGTAATCGACTTCTACTCGGCACTCGGCTTCGAGGTCACCTTCCTACAGAAGAGCCCCTACGCGTACGCGGTCGTCGAGCGCGGCGACGTGGAGTTGCAGTTCTTCGGGATGAAGAAGTACGACCCCACCGAGTCGTTCAGCGGCTGCTACGTACTGACCGACGATGTCGACGGGACGCACAGCGCCTTCCGGGCCGGGCTCAAGGCGGCGTACGGAAGGATCCCGACCCGTGGGCTGCCCCGGATCGGGCCGGTGAAGGACATGTCGTACGGCGTGCGGCAGTTCCTCATGACGGACCCGGGCGGCAACACCATCCGGATCGGGCAGCCGAACGACGCAGAGAGCGACGGGCACCATCAGCCCCCTCCGAAGGAGCCGTACGCGCGCGCCCTGCATCTGGCGATGGTCTTCGCCGACTCGAAGCAGGACCTGGGGGCCTCGGTGAAGATCCTCGACCGCGCGCTCAGGGACGCCGAGGCGGGCGACGGGGTGGACAGTGGAGTGAGCGACGGAGTGAGCAAGGAAGCGGGCGACGACGGCATCCGTAAGGAGGGCGCGTCGCCGACCGCCGTGCAGCTCTACCGGATCCTCGTGCTGCGCGGCGACGTCGCCCAGCGCCTCGGCGACCTTGAGGAGGCACGCGGCTTCTTCGGCAGGGCCGCCGCCGTCGAGCTGACGCAGGACGAGCGCACCGAGGTCAGTGAGGACGCGGGGCGGGCCGCGGAGCTGCTGGAGTCACTCGGGGACCGGAACGGGTGACTCCGGCGTCGGACGGAAGATCAGAACGGGAAGCGTGAGCGCCCGTACTGAACCGAGATCCACTTCTGCGTGGTGAAGGCGTCGACCATCGACTCGCCGTTGAGCCGTCCGTTCCCGGAGTGCTTCTCGCCGCCGAACGGGACGATCGGCTCGTCATGGACGGTGCCGTCGTTGATGTGGATCATGCCGGTCTTGATCCGCTGCGCGATCCGCACACCCTGCTCGATGTCGCTGGTGTGCACGGCGCCGCTGAGGCCGTACGGCGTGTCGTTGGCGATGCCGACCGCTTCGTCGACGCCGTCGAACGGCACCAGCAGCGCGACCGGGCCGAAGATCTCCTGCGACAACAGGGGGGAATCGGCGGCCAGACCGGTCAGCACGGACGGTGAGACGAGATGGCCGTCGACGGTGCCGCGCACCAGCGCGGTCGCGCCCGCCGCGACGCTCTGGTCGACCAGCGCGCCGACGGCGTCGGCCTGCTGGGAGCTGATGAGGGGGCCGATGATCGTCTTCGGGTCGGCCGGGTCACCGACGGTCAGCGTCTTGACCTTGGCGACGAACTTCTCGGTGAATTCCTTCTCGATCGCCCGGTCCACCAGGATGCGGTTCGCCGCCATGCAGACCTGGCCCTGGTGCACGAACCGGCTGAAGACCGCCGCGTCGACCGCGTAGTCGACATCGGCGTCCGCGAGGACGATCAGCGCGCTGTTCCCGCCGAGTTCGAGTATGGAGCGCTTGAAGTTCTTCGCGCAGACGACCGCGACGTGCCGGCCGACCCGGTCGGATCCGGTGAAGGAGATGACCTTCGGTATCGGGTGCTCGATCAGCGCGTCGCCGATCTCGGCGATGTCGGTGATGACCACGTTCAGCAGTCCGGTCGGCAGACCCGCGTCCTCGAACACCTTGGCCACCAGGGACCCGCCGCAGATCGGCGTGTTCTGGTGGGGCTTGAGGACGACGGCGTTGCCCAGTGCCAGCGCCGGGGCGACCGACTTGAGGGACAGCAGGAAGGGGAAGTTGAAAGGACTGATGACGCCGACCACACCGACGGGGATCCGGTAGACCCGGTTCTCCTTGCCCTCCACCGGCGAGGGGATGATGCGGCCTTCGGGGCGCAGCGCGAGCTGTACGGCCTCGCGCAGGAACTCCTTGGCGAGGTGCAGCTCGAACGCCGCCTTCAGGCGCGTACCGCCCAGCTCGGCGATGATCGCCTCGGCGATCTCCTCCTCGCGGTCCTCGACGACGCGCAGCGCGCGCTCGAAGACCGACCTCCTGGCATACGGGTTGGTCTCCGCCCACGTCACCTGTGCGCGCTCGGCAGCCTGGTACGCCTGGTCCACCTCGTCGGCCGTCGCCACGGCGATCGACGCCAGCTTCTCCCCGTTGTACGGGTTGAAGTTGATGATGTCCCATGAGCCACTGCCGGGCCGCCACTCGCCGTCGATGTACTGCTGGGCGAGTTCGGTGAAGAAGGACATGGAATCCCTAACCTCAGATCCGGAAAGCTGATGTCACGTCATCATACGTATGCCACATCGGAGTTGAGGAGCTTCGGATACGTCCGATCCCGTTGCCCGCACGGCTTCGGGCCGATGGCGGTCGTTCAGGAGAGTTGCAGCAGACCCCGCAGCAGGTCGCGGCTCTCGGCCGGCCCGAGGCTGTCCTGGTGCAGCCGGGTCATCACGCGTTCGTACTGGGTGACTTCCTCCTGCTTGTCGAGATACAGCGCGCTCGTGAGCTGTTCCAGGTAGACGAGGTCGGAGAGATCGGACTCGGGGAAGCGCAGCATCGTGAAGGCGCCGCTCTCGCCGGCGTGGCCGCCGAAGCTGAAGGGCATCACCTGGAGCGTGACCGTCGGATGCTCGGAGATCTCTATGAGATGGGCCAACTGGCCTCGCATCACGGCCCGGTCGCCGTACGGGCGGCGCAGCGCGGCCTCGTCCAGCACCGCGTGGAGGCGCGGGGCGCGCTCGGAGACGAGCGTCTTCTGACGCTCCTGGCGCAGCGCGACGCGGCGGTCGATCTCCGCCTGGGGCGCGTTGGGCATACCGCGCTTGACGACGGCGTGCGCGTACGCCTCGGTCTGCAACAGGCCGTGCACGAACTGGACTTCGTAGATACGGATCAGCGAGGCGGCACCTTCGAGTCCGATGTACGTCTGGAACCAGCCGGGCAGGACGTCGCCGAAGCTCTGCCACCAGCCGGCGACGTTGGCCTCCCGGGCGAGACCGATCAGGGAGCCTCGCTCCATCTCGTCGGCGACTCCGTAGAGCGTCAACAGATCTTCGATGTCCCTGGACTTGAAACTCACCCGCCCCAACTCCATACGGCTGATCTTGGACTCGGACGCGCGGATCGAGTATCCGGCCGCCTCGCGCGTAATGCCGCGCGACTCACGCAGCCGCCTCAGCTGCGAGCCCAGCAGTATGCGCCGCACCACGGATCCGCCCGGTTCGACTGCGGTCACGTCTCCAACCCTCCCCATACGGTCCATCTCCCACTATTTCGCCCTCGACGCCCTCCGAGTACCCCCGAACCCTGAGAAGCCGGATTGTGCCATCAAACGCATCAGCCCGTACTCATTCGATTACAGAAATGGGAAGCCTTTGGGAAGAGCGGGAAAGTGGTTGGCAGAAGAAACAATCGCGGAACGCCCCATCTTGGGCCAATTCGGGCGCGTGCACGTGCATCTGCCCTTGCATCTGCTGTGCGCATTGGGAACCATGGTCCTCGCCGCACCTGCGTGCTCGTTCGTGTTTGACGTGTTGTGACGCTGTACCACCGCAGTATCGCTACGGCCGCGAATCCCGGGGAGTGCCTCGCATGGGGACGAATGGATCGACCGTGCTCGAGCCGTTAAGGCAGGGGCTTCCGCCGATCGATCCCGCGGCCGTCTCCAGCTCGGCGTCGTGCGCACTGCCCGCCCGCTACGAAGCGGTGCGCGGGGCACGGCAGTTCACCCGGACGACGCTCTGTCAGTGGGAACTCGACGACCGTTTCGACGATGTCGCGCTGGTGGTCTCCGAACTCGTCACCAACGCGCTGCGGCACGCCCTTCCTTCGGACACCCCGCGCGAACCGCAGGAGCCACCCGTACGACTGCATCTGATGCGCTGGACGACCCGGCTGGTGTGCGCGGTGCGCGACCCCAGCCACGCGGGTCCCACGGCGCGCGAGTCGGACGAGGACTTCGCCGCGGAGTCCGGCAGAGGACTGTTCCTGGTGGACTCGTTCAGCGATACGTGGGGCTGGCATCCGCTCGCCGGTTCGCTGCAGGGCAAAGTGGTCTGGGCGCTGTTCCGGCTGCGGACCGAATGACGACGGGCGGTTCGAGGACCGTGAGGGCTCGGTCTCAGGCCGTCAGATGATCGAATTCCCCGTCCTTCACACCCGCCAGCATGGCCACGATCTCGGCCCGGGTGTACACGAGGGCCGGGCCTTCGGGGTGGCGTGAATTCCGCACCGCCACACCCCCGCCGGGCAGTTTGGCGAACTCCACGCAGGACCCCTGCGAATTGCTGTGCCTGCTCTTGTGCCAGACGACTCCGTGAAGCTCGGTGGCCGCCATGCCGTTGTACGCGTGGTGCACAGGACGCTCCCCGAGTTGCATGGTGCAGGTGTCAACTAGCTCGGATCATAGCTGTGTTCACATGCCAATGCATGAGCAGATGCACGTGCACGCGGGGTGTTCCCTTGACTACAGACTCACGAGCGGATGCCTCGACGCATGCCTCAGTGAATGAGACGCATGGAAAGCCCTTTCGGTGCCAAGTGTTCAGATACTCGTCCGGAACTCGACGGCGAGGTATACGGCGGCCGCCCTGGTAGCTTGGCGCGGTCGTGGAATTGAAGGGGGACTTCGTCGTGCACAAGCTCGTACGAACCAGTGTCGCCGCGGCCGGACTCGCCGTCGCGCTCACTCTCGCCGGCTGCGGCGGCGGTGACAGCGGTGACGACTCCGCCAAGGACAAGGGCACCACCGCCCCGGCTCCCGGCGAACCGGACGCCGACGACGCCGAAGCCACACCGGACGCCGGGGGTACGGCCGACAGCCTCGAAGGCAGCTGGGCCGGGATGACGGCGGGCAAGGCCGTCGCGCTGTCCGTCAAGGAGGGCAAGGTCGCCCTCATCGCCGACGAGCACATCTGCCAGGGCGACGTCCAGGACATGGGCGGCGAGCCGATGCTCGCGCTCAAGTGCGCCGACGGGAACACCGACCGCACGATGGGGTCGATCGACTCCAACGACGGGAAGAAACTGGTGCTTTCGTGGGAGGGCGGCACGAAGGACAGCCTCACCAAGACAGAGCCGGGTGAGCTGCCCGATGGGCTGCCGACGGACATCCCGGTGCCGTGACGGAGACCGCTTTCTTCTGGCGTTTCTCCTCATAGGGACGGCGCCGGGTTTATAAGGAGGGCGCCGAGTTCAGGTGAACCCGGCACCCTCCTTATGAGGCGGTGGCGTCCGCGGGGGCGCGGTCAGGCTCCAGGGCGGAGCCGGCGGTGCGGGGCGGCCCCGGTGCCGCCACCGCCGCGGGTCCGCCCGCCACCGGGGACATGGGCCCGGTCCGCAGCCGCCGTGCCGTGCGCCCAGCCTTCGCCGTCGCTCACGCCGCGCACCCTCGTGCGCACCGTCCGGGGGAACATCCGCTCCGCGCGGTCGGCGACGGCCATCTCCCGTGCCGCCAGGACGGGCAGCAACCGGCCTCCCCCGCCGGCCGTTCGTGTGGAGTCACCGCCGGGGCCGGCCCCGGCGGCGGCCTCGGCACCGGCCACGTCGGCGGTGACCTGTTCGGCGGCGGACGCGAGCCGTTCGCCGATGCGGTGGGCGTACGCCATGAGGAACGACTGCCGGAAGGTCTTCGTCCGCCTGCGGCCCGAAGCCCGTTGGGCGGCCTCCGCGCGGGTCATCGCCGCGGTCCCCTGCACGAGCAGCGACGTGTGCAGCAGTTCCACCACCTCCAGATCCGGCTCAAAACCGACCACGGTGGAGAAGCCGAGACCGCTGTTCCACACCGACTGACAGCGGTTGGCGGACGCGACGGCGTCGAGCAGGATCGCCTTCGCCGTCTCGTACGGCGCGTCCACCCCGATCCGGCACGCGGCCGGTACGTCGCCGCGGTGCGCGCGGTCGGCGAGCAGGGCCTCGTCGATGCTGTGCCGGGCCATCAGCTCCTGCGCCTTGGCGCTCAGCGCCTCGGCCTCTTCGGGGAAGCCGGTGCCCTCGGCCTTGGCGAGCAGGGCGCGGATCCGGGTGAGCATGCGCGGTTCGCCGTCGGCCACCGGGAGATGGACGGGCGTGCCGGGCACCGGCCCCACCGCTTCGATCGCCGGGAGCCCGACGAGCAGCCGGTACAGCTCCAGTGCGGTGGTCGCGTACGAGAAGCGGTCGGTGAAGCGGGGCGCCGTCCCGGCCCCGCGGTCGGCTTCGAGGTCCGCCGCGATCTCCGTGAGCTGGGCACCCCAGCGCGGGGCCACCCGTTCGTACCGGACGGCCTCCGCCGTGATCAGTTCGGCGACGAGGCACGCGTGCGGCTCGTCGAGGTCGCGGCGCACGAGCCGTACGACGTCGGCGGGCTGCCAGCCGCGCTCCCAGGCCCGGCGCAGGAACCGCTCGCCCCGCCCGCGCAGCTCGGTGTCGGCCGCCGGGTCGGCGGCGAGCAGCGAGGCGCCGGTGTCCAGTCCCCTGCCGCCGTCCACCGCCGGGTCGGCGTAGAGCGCGGCGGCGAAGGCGCCGTCGACCGTACCTTGCGCGGTCGGCATGGAACCGTCTCCCCTCGCCCCTGTTGCCTCTTGATCGTTCCGGTCCCGACCGTCGCGACGTCGGGCCGTCGTCCATGGTCTCAGAAGGCAGGTTATCCACAGCCTGTGCATATCGAAATACTGCGCGACCTGCACGGTCTCGTGTCTGTCCACAGGTTGAGGGGGTACGGCACATGATCCGGCACACCGCTCTACCGTGGTGGGACTCCCAAACGCCCGACGAGAGGACATGGCCCCACATGGGCGAGAACAAGCGGCTGATGCTCGCCGGCGAGTGGTACCTGCCGGACGACGAGGAGCTGGGCACGGACACCGTGCGGCGGGTCGACCTGTGCTCCGCGTACAACGGGACGGGCGGGAACGAGCTGCCCGACGCGGACGGGCGCCGGCGGATTCTGGGCGAGTTGCTGGGCTCGGTGGGTGAGGGAGTACGGATCCGGCCGCCGTTCAACTGCGACTTCGGCACCTACATCAGCATCGGCGCGCGCACATTCGTCAACTTCGGCGCGATCTTCCTCGACTCGGCGCCGATCACCGTCGGCTCCGACGTCCAGATAGGCCCGAACGTCCAACTGCTCACGCCCACCCACGAACTGGACACCGAGCGCCGCCGGGCGGGCTGGGAGCGGGCGTCACCCGTGACGATCGGCGACAACGTGTGGCTCGGCGGTGGCGTGATCGTCTGCCCCGGAGTGACGATCGGCGAGAACACGGTGGTCGGCGCGGGATCCGTGGTCACGAAGGATCTGCCGGCCGGGGTGCTGGCGGTCGGCAACCCGGCGCGGGTGATCCGCAGGCTGGAGTGAGAGCGGGGCGCGCGACGAGGGTTCACGGGGTCCGGCCGGTGGCCGTCGGTTCGTCCTCGATCGCCGACGGGCCTGAAATGGATCCGGTGGGTGGGCGGTGCCCGCGATCGCCGGACGGGCTGGGAAGGCCCGCCGGACGGGTCGAGCGTGCGGCCGTCCGGTGATCGAGGACAGGCATGGCCCGTCAGCTCATGGCTTGATGATCAGCTTGCCGCGGCTGTGGCCCGACTCGCTCGCCGACTGGACCTGGGCGGCGTCCGCCAGGGGGGAGGTCTGTGCCACCAGGACCCGCAGCGTGCCCTCCGCCGCCAGTCGGGCCTGTTCGGCGAGGCCCGCGCGGCTCTCCTCCGGGGTGGAGCCGCCCGAGGAGAACGGCACCCCGTGCTCGGCGGCCGTCGGGTCGGCGATCGTGATGACACGGGCGGCCGTGCCACCGCGCAGGGTGATCGAGTCCGGCAGCGCGCCCTTGCCCGCCGTGTCGAAGACCGCGTCCACGCCCTGGGGCGCGACGGCACGGACGCGCTCGACCAGGCCCTCGCCGTACGTCACCGGGGTGGCGCCGAGCAGCCGTACGTAGTCGTGGTTGGCCGGTGAGGCGGTGCCGACGACCGTCGCGCCACGCGCCGCGGCGAGCTGGACGGCCATCGATCCGACCGATCCGGCCGCGCCGTGCACGAGCAGGGTCTCGCCCTCCTTGACGGCCAGGTCGTCCAGCACCCGCCGGGCCGTCTCGCCCGCGACCGGCAGCGCCGCCGCCACGTCCCAGCTCAGCCCGGCCGGCTTGGGTACGACGAGGGTCGCCAGCGTGTACTGCGCGTAGGCGCCGCTGATCGACCAGCCGACGACCTCGTCCCCTACGGACAGTCCGATGACGCCGTCGCCGACGGCGTCCACGACTCCGGAGAACTCGCTGCCGGGGACGGCGGGGAACGCCGTCGGGAAGACCTCCGCCATCCAGCCCTTGCGGATCTTCGCGTCGGCCGGGTTGACCCCGGCCGCCCGGACGGACGCGCGGATCTGGCCGGGACCCGGTTGCGGCTGCTCGATGTCCTTGAGCTGAAGCACCTCAGGACCGCCGAACTCCTCGAAAACGATCGCCTGCATGTCAGCCTCCGTAGATGCGAGCCCACCGACGTCGCGGGGCGCTCGGCACTTCCTCTTGAACCGGTGCGATGTGATTGACACGTTGCGTACGAGCCATTTCGATTCGTGTGAGTCATTTCGATGGTCGCCGCGTACAGCCCCGGCCGCCTCTCGAAAGTTCCGCCCGGGTCAGTTCCGGCAACACCGGCAGCTCCGTGACCGCCCGTTGTCAGACCCTGCTGCGAGACTCGGGTCCATGAGCGGACGGTGGGCCGTGGCCCCGGCGGAGGGTGGTGGCGCGTGGCTCGCGCCGCTGGGTGCCGACGCGCGCCCCGCCGGTCCGGTGCTGCGCGAGCCCGACCTGGTCGACGCGGTCCGGACGCGGCTGCCCGAGGTCACGCGGTGGGTGTGGCGGTCCACCGCCGAGCTGGCGCCCCGGTTGCTGGCCGCCGGGGTACGGGTGGAGCGGTGTTACGACATCGAGGCGGCGGAGCTGCTGCTGCTCGGCCACGAGGGGCGGCTCGGGGAGCCCCGGTCGGCGGCGGCCGCCTGGGCGCGGCTGCGGCGGGGGCCCGTACCGCCCGATCCGCCGCAGCGGGCCGCCGAGCCGGGTTCGCAGTCCTCGCTCTTCCAGCCGCGGGCGGGCGCGGAGGTGCCGTTCGAGGGGCTGCTGGAGGTGTACGCGGAGCAGGAGCGCAGACATGACGAGGCGGAGAATCCGGGACGGCTGCGGCTGCTGACGGCTTCGGAGTCGGCGGGGATGCTGGTGGCCGCCGAGATGCGCGCGGCGGGTCTGCCGTGGCGGGCGGATGTGCACCGCGCCCTGCTGGACGAGCTGCTGGGCGAGCGGTACGCGGGCGGGGGCGAGCCACGGCGGCTGGCGGAGCTGGCCGATCAGGTCTCGGAGGCGTTCGGGCGGCGCGTACGGCCCGATCTGCCGGCGGACGTGGTGAAGGCGTTCACACGGGCCGGGTTCCAGGTGAAGTCGACGCGGCGGTGGGAGCTGGAGGAGATCGACCATCCGGCGGTGGCTCCGCTGATCGAGTACAAGAAGCTGTACCGCATCTGGACGGCGCACGGCTGGAGCTGGCTCCAGGACTGGGTGCGGGACGGCCGCTTCCGCCCGGAGTATCTGCCGGGCGGTACGGTCTCCGGCCGCTGGACGACCAACGGCGGCGGCGCGTTGCAGATCCCGCGCGTGATACGGGGAGCGGTCGTCGCCGACGAGGGCTGGCGGCTGGTCGTGGCGGACGCCGACCAGATGGAGCCGCGCGTCCTCGCGGCGATCTCCCGGGACCGGGGGCTGATGGAGGTCGCGGGGCACGACGACGATCTGTACAAGGTGCTGTCGGACCGGGCGTTCTCCGGTGACCGGGCGCAGGCGAAGCTCGCGCTGCTGGGCGCGATCTACGGCCAGACGTCGGGCGACGGCCTGAAGAATCTGGCCGCCCTGCGAAGACGGTTCCCGCAGGCCGTCGCGTACGTCGACGACGCGGCGCGGGCGGGTGAGGAGGGCAGGCTCGTACGGACGTGGCTGGGCCGGACGAGTCCGCCGGCGGCCGCTTCGGGGGACGGTGGCGAGGCGGGCATCCCACAGGAGTCCGACGAAGTGCCTTCCGGCGATGGCGAGTTCACGCCGGGGTACGCGTCGACGAACGCACGGGCGCGTGGCCGCTTCACGCGGAACTTCGTGGTGCAGGGCAGCGCGGCGGACTGGGCGCTGCTGATGCTGGCGGCGCTGCGGAGCGCGACCGCCGGGATACGGGCGGAGCTGGTCTTCTTCCAGCACGACGAGGTGATCGTGCACTGCCCGCGGGAGGAGGCGGCGCGGGTGGCGGTGGCGATCCGCGAGGCCGGCGAGCTGGCGGGCCGGATCGCCTTCGGGGAGACGCCGGTGCGTTTTCCTTTCACGACCGCCACGGTGGAGCGGTACTCGGACGCGAAGTGAAGCGGGGCTTGCCCGGCTACCGGGCCACCCGAGCGGCTAGGGCGTGTTGCGAAAGTAGCGCCGTCCGCCCGAAGGGCGGGGCCGACGGCGTCTGGTGCGTGCGATCGCAAGGCGGAGGATCGTTCTCGTACTGGGCGTACTTGGACGAGTCCGACAACGCGGCGAGTGTGCGTGCCAGGCGTCGTCGGCCAGGCGGGACTTTCGCAACACGCCCTAGGGCCTGTCCGGCGGATCTTCGGGGACCAGGCCGGGGCGTCCGGTGCAGTGCATCGCAAGGCGGAGGATCGGCCTCGTACTGGACGTACTCGGATGCCTTCGAAAACGCCGACAACGAAGCGAGGTGCCGTGCCAGGCGTACGGGGCGTGATCAGCGGAGACCTCGATCTGCAAAGGGGATTGAAGGCTCGCGAACTGAGCCGGATCACCTCGCTGACACAGGTGGCTCGTCGGGCGGAGGCTAGAAGCCCGCGAGCTTGAGGACGAGCCCGTTGTACAGACAGATGGAAGTCACCAGCGCCAAGAAGCTGATGACGGTATGCATCATGTGAGTTCGGTGAGCCCCGAGGCCGAGGTGCGCGCGTGCCGCGGAACTGACTCTCGGCCTGCTTCGCCCGTCAACAGGGGCGTTGCGCAGCGCACGTACCAGAGCGCGCTTGCTCCTTGTTGAGGTGAGACCCAGGCGCACGCCGTTCTGGTCGCGCACCAGGACGGCGCGGTAGGACCCGCCGGAGCTGAAGGTAGTGAGCAGACGGACATCCCTGATAAGTGTGAGATCTACCGAGCGCCGGCCGGTCCAGGTCTGCGCGGTGATGTGGGACATCGAGCACCGGATCACCCGGGTTTCCTGGCATTGCTCCAGAAGCATGAAGCCCCCCACGAGGCTGCCCACCAAGGCACAGAGCACAGACGCCTCGGCCCGAAGATGGTCCGCCGGCACCAACAGCAAAACACCGAAAGGTGACAGGAGAAGCAGCGCTGTCACACCGCTCGCTTGTCGTGCACGCGATCGGGCCTTGGCAGGTGCTATTGCACTGGAGTCCACGCAGAGCAGCATAAAGGGCAAGGTCAGCCGTGCGCCGTCGATGGTGCCACGAGCCCAGTTTCAACACGCGCCGTCAGGCAGGCCCTGCCCGGTCCGCCTCCGTATCATCTGCGGCCGCCCTGTCGCGTCCCTGGGCCAGGACGTGTTCGCGCAGGCTGACCGGGTGGGTGCGGTAGCGGGGCAGCGAACGCGGCCCGAGCCCGCCGTAAAGCGGCTGGAGCGGCACGGCCGACTCGGCGTGGGCGGTCATCTCGCCTTTGACCCGCAGTGCGTAGGCCAGGCCGCGGTCTTCCAGGCCGTGGCGGAAGTCGGCGTTCGCCCCGTAACCGGTGTCCGCGACCAGCACCGCGGGCCGCAGTCCGACGGCGGCCAGTTCGTCGAGCATGTCCAGCGCCGGCTGCCACTTCGACCGGTGATGCTCGCCCTCGGAGATCCGGCAGCGGGCCCGCCGGCCGGCAGCCACGGACCCGTCCCAACTGCCGGGCAGGAACAGCCGCCAGGACAGCGGGCACGAAGCGGTGTCGGACGCGGCATGGACACTGACCCCGATCTGGCAGTTGCCGACCTTGCCCAGGGCCTGTGTCTGAATAACTGTCAGAGTTGATCTGCGCAGGTGTCGCCGTGTGACGGTAGGCGGGCTCGGAGTTGGGACAGGGTGCGGGCCGGGGTTCCGGGTAGCGGTGTGACCGCGATGCGGTGCAGGTCCAGAAGGCGGTGACCGTCTTGGAATTGGTTGGACAGGTTGGTGCGGGTGACGTTCAGGAGCTCGGCCAGAAGGGTGCTGGTGACGGCTCGGCGGCGCCGTAACAGGGCAGTCAGTAGGCGGTGGTAGTGGTCGAGGCTGCTGATCTGTGGGTGGAGGTAGCTGCGTGGGCGGTGGAAGCGTCGTTGGAATGCTGCCTCGGCCAAGGCGTCCCAGTACGGTTCCGAGACTGTGACCAGGAGGTCGAACGCGGATCGTGACATCCCGGTCAGGGCCGGGTCGCTGAGCATTGCCGTCAGGGCGGGATCGATCCGCTGTCGGCTCGGTGCCGGCTCGGGAAGCCGGGGTGCGACCGGTGCCAGAGTGTAGTTCCAGCCGCCGTGGAAGGCGTGGGGTGTGATCGGCAGCGCATGGAACTCGGCGGGTGGCACTTCGGTGCCCAGGTCATATCGGCCCGTGTCGAGTTCGGCGCCGATTCTGAGCCCGGCGCGGGTGGTCGTGGCGGCGATCGTCTCGATGACGGTCTTGTAGCTGGTCAGGGGCCTGCCACGCCAGTTCGCGGTGATGTGGCAGAACATCCGGTGTTCGATCTTGTTCCACTTCGATGTGCCGGGTGGGAAGTGGCAGACCGTGATCTCGAGCCCGCTTTCCAAGGCGAAGGCGGCGAGGTGCTTCTTCCATGTCCAGCGGCGGGGGTCGTTGGAACCACCGCAGTCGGCGGTGATCAGCAGCCGGGCGGCGTCCGGGTGGTCGTCCCGTCCACGTTGCCGCCACCAGCGGCGGATGGATTCCACCGCGAACTCGCCCGTGTCGTGGTCGGTCCCGACGTTGACCCAGCCAGTGTTGCGAGCGATGTCGTAGATTCCGTAGGGGATGACCACGGGCTGGTCACTGGTGATGAACGTGTGGCAGTCGACACGGATGGGGTTCTTGCCTGGCCGCCAGGTCCGTCCGGGTCGATCACGGCTACCGAGCCATTCCTTGGCCTTGGTGTCCACGCTGATCACTGGCTGGTCGCCCTCGAGGAACGCCGCGGCGGTGGCGTTGATGTGCGTGAACTGGGCATCACGGTCCGGATGACTGGCGCCTTCCGTGGTCTTGGCGGTGCCCTGCAGGCTGTATCCCAGAGAGTGCAGCAGGCGTCCGACGGTCGCCGCGCCGACCGGGTGGTCCTGCATGGTCAGCGCAGAGGCCAGCGAACGGAGTGAGAGCGTGGTCCAGCGCAACGGCGAGACCGGATCACCCCGGGTGTGCGGCTCGATCAGAGCTTCGAGCGCGGGCAGTAGACCGGGGTCGGTGACCGTCAGCGGTTTGCGGCCGGCTCCTGGAGCCCGGATCCGCCCGGATGGCAAAGGGTGCCCGGACAACTCGGCGATCCCGCGTGCGACGGTGGCCGCACTGGCACCAGAAGCGGCCGCCACCAACGCGATCCCGCCGTGGCCAAGCGCGGCAGCTTCGCTGGCCAGGTAGATCCGCCGGCGTCGCTCATCGAGATGAGGAAGGAACTGGTCGAACTTCGCCCTCAGAGCCACAACCGAAGCCTGAGCAGCCGCACACGCAGTCACGCCTCAGTGTCCCGCCAACACCCGTTCACCGAGCAGTAATTGAAATACAGGCCCCCAGGGTGCCGGAGTACTGCCCGGCCACCCCGGGCGAGGATGTCCCGTCCTTCGGGAAGCCTGGGTCGTCCACCACCCACACCTGCGGCCGCACCACCGCCACCGCCCGCCGGGCCAACCCGGTTCGGACCGTGTCCACCGGCCAGGTCGACGAGGTCATGAACTGCCGCAACTGCTGATGGTCCACACCGAGCCGCCCAGCCATCGGCCGCATCGACTTCCGACGGCCGTCCAGCAGCAGACCCCGCAGGTACAGCCCGCCCTTCACCCGCTGATCAGCACGCGTCTACGGCGCGAACACCTCCCCGGCGAACTCCTCCAACCGACTCCGCCACGCAGCGAGTTCATGAGCCCTCATACCAGCAGGAAACCACCAGAACAGCCACGTGCGCAGAGACGTAACAAAGCCCTGCTAGGCCCTGTCCGGACAGAACCTAGGGCTGTGACCGGAACGTTGACCGGGTTGCGCGCCTCGAATGTCGCCTGAGTTGCTCCCCTCAGGGGTTCAACTCCTGCGGTTGCTCGGTCGGTGTGCTCGACCGGGCAACCATCGGGAACCACCCTTCACCTCCAGGCGTGGTCCGTGACACTGGTGTCCGTCAGCTACGGGTCACAACACAGGCGATTGGAGTGCAGGTGGAGCGCGGCACATTGATCGCGGGCAAGTACGAGCTGGGCGAGCGGCTTGGCCGGGGCGGGATGGGCGAGGTCTGGGCCGGCCGCGACCGCGATCTCCACCGCAGCGTGGCCATCAAACTGCTTGTACGCGACAACGACGCCGCGCAGGACCTGCTCCATCGCTTCGAGCGCGAGGCCGTGGCCGCCGCACAGATCAAACACCCCAACGTAGTCGCCCTCTACGACCGCGGCATCCATGACGGCCTGCAGTTCCTGGTCATGGAACACATCGACGGCACCACGCTCGCCCACCACATGCACGAGCAGACCTCCATGCCCGTGGCGCGGGCGCTGGAGATCGCCCAGGAGATCTGCGCCGCCCTTGCCGCCGCCCACCGGGCCAAGGTCGTCACTACGACATCAAACCGTCCAACGTCATGCTCACCGCTGACAGCCGCATCAAAGTCGTCGACTTCGGCATCGCCGGCTTCACCCACACCCACGCCCACACCTTCACCGTCGTCCCCACCTCCATGCTCGCCCCCGCCGGTACCGCCCTCTACGGCGCACCGGAACAGTTCCTCGACCAGCGCGGTGACGAACGCTCCGACCTCTATGCCCTCGGCAGCGTCCTCTTCGCCCTGCTCACCGGCAAGCCTCCTTTCGGCGACGGCTCCCCGCTCTCCGTCATCCGTCGCAAACTCGACGACGAGGCGCCGCTGTTGAGCAGCCTGCGCCCCGATGCGCCGGAGACCGTTGCCCAGTTGCTCACCGAGCTGCTGCAGCGCGACCCGGACCAACGGCCCCACAGTGCGTCAGTCGTCTACGAACGCCTGGAGCAACTCCGGCCCTCCGCCACCATGTCCGACACGGCAGCGCGCGAATCCGAAACCGAGCGTCCGCCACGGACACCGCCGACCCGGATCCTTACAGGTGAGACGGCTGCCACCGAAGGCGCCTTCGAGATCACCTGGACCGGGAAGGACCCCATTTCCAGCTACGCGACATCTAGTCGTCGTTCGCTGAGACGTCACTGGCTTCTCTTCGCCGTCCTCGCATGGCCGTTTCTCCACGCGTGGCTGGTATTCGTGCTGCTGGTCACTTCAAACGACCCTCACGACACGCAACTCTCTGACATTCCGGTGGCCGTGTGCGTCGGATCTGTGCTCTACCCGATTCTGCTCTACCTCCTGTACGGACGGCATCTCGGGGCGGCCACCCTGGGCTGGGGGCGGCACCAGCGCGCGCTCAAGGACAGGCGCCCTTGGTCACTTCGTGTTGACGCTGCCGGCATCACCACAAGGGACCCGCGCCAAGTCACACCCGTCGGCGGCCCCGCAGGTCACCGGGTGTACGACTGGAGCCTCGTCGTAGCCGTCACGTTGGAGCACGCCTCAGAGTTCCGCTGGGCCCCCGCTACATTGCGCTGAGCGTTCAGTCCGAAGGAAGGGAGCCGCAGATCAGCTCGATTAGCCCTGCGGGCATGGTCCACCCACGCTCCCCTCAAGGCACGGCAGGACGCTTGCCGCTCTGCGCCCTCGGGCCCATGACCGAGCAGCAGCACCAAGCACTCGTCGACGCCCTCGCCCGCCACGCGGGCTCGCGCTGGAAACCGGAACTCAGTAGGTAACAGCCCGACCATGCCGTGCCGAGGTGTTACCTGCTCCGGGACCATGACCTGCCCTCGGTCGTGATCACGTGGTGGGGCAGAGGCTGTGAAGCCAGACCAACGCCCCACGCAGGTGAGCCCAGTGCAAGGGTGCCGCCTCGTGACAGAATCGGATCTTCACTTTCCCGAGGGCTGCTTCCTGAGGATCGCTATGTCCGAGTATGACGAACTGCTCGAGGATGGGCTGGAGGAAATGGCAGAGATGGCAGAGATGGATGCGCTGGAGGAGGCCGAGGAACGTATCAGCGAGGCGCTTCTCGGCGGCGTCGCATCATTGGACCTCGGCTTCCTCGACCTGAACGTCATACCTTCGTCGCTGAGCGAGCTCACGGCACTCACGGCACTCACGAAACTCGACCTCAGTGGTAATCAGCTGACCGAGTTGCCCGCCTCGCTGGGAAATCTCACCGCACTCAAAAGCCTGGTGCTCCGTGGTAACCGGCTGACTGACCTGCCGGCGTCCTTGAAGCAACTCACCGCCCTCACCGGGCTTCACCTGGACGACAGCGAGTTCACGGAAGTGCCCTCGTGACTGGGCGACCTGCCCGCCCGCACCTATCTCAATCTGAACGGTAGCCACTTCATCCACATCTCTGGATGTGCGGTTCGCCGTGCTGCCCGGCGGGTGAGCCGTCGGGTCATAAGGGTGATGGCGGCCCAAGTGATCAAGGTCTCGGGTTCTCTGAACTAGGCATGGTTGCTTGCCACTCAGGGAGTGCCGGTCGGTGTGTCGATGGACGTTGCGAAGGCCGCGAGGGTAGCGAAGTCGGCGTTCAGCAGACCGATCCGCGGATTGACGTGGTGGAGCAAGGCGGGTGCGCGGTGGTTGGCAACCATGTGCGCATGATCCGCGTCGCTCTGTTCGTCGTCCACCCAGGCGAACGGTCGGCCGTTTGCGTACTCCACCAGTGGCTCAGACTTCCAATGAACGCCATCAGGGCGCTCGTTGAGCAGGGCGTGACCGAAGTCGACGAACGGCAGTTCAGGCAGACCGAGCACAGGTCCGATCCACTTGTTCGCGTCACCCATCCAGGTTGTGGCCCAGCAGATCTCATAGCCGAGAGCCAGCAGAACTCGCCCGTGATCGGGATTGAGCCATACTCGGAGTGACCTCCTGTGGGTCCGCGGTCTCCCAGGCTCCCCAGCTGCCCCGCTCTCCTGCGGGACACGGAGGGTGATGTAGCCCTCGGGGCGCTTCTCAGGCTTTGCCGCATAGGGATTCAGGGGTCCGTCGATGTCGAGGAACAGCAGCGGCCGACTCATGGCACCCCGAAATTTGCGCTACCGATCTACCCAGTCGCCGAAGCGTATCCGTCTTCAGCCTCGGCGATGCGGTCGATTAGGTTGTAGCGGATCTCGACGAGCCGGGGACGCTCGGCGGGGTCGGGCCGGAGCATGGTGCATCTCAAACAGGCGTGCTCATGAATGCGAGAAATGGACAAGGCCCGGCCGCAAGTGCCGATGGAGAGTTTGCGCTTCTCGAAGTGGCCGAGGCAGGAGTCCCATTCCTCGTCGGTGGGCGTGCGGTATTCCTCGCCGGGCCGGGTGGGCCGGCGGCGGGCGGTGAAGGCCCGGTGCGCTTCGATGACTTCACGGGGGTAGACCGCGAGGTAGCCCATGGTCGTGTCGATCACGCGATGGCCGGCGACGAGCTGCGCGATGTGCGGCAACATTCCGTTCATGGCTGCGTCCGTGCTGAAGATTCTTCGGAAGTCGTGCGGCTGCATGGTCAGCGGCTTGCCGCTCGCGTCGGTCAGACCTGCGCTGGCCAGGGCTTGACCGAGGTGCTTTCGGAGGCAGGTCGGGTGCATCGCCCGGTTTTCGATGCCGATGCGATGCTGGAACAGCAGCGGCATCGGCGGGTTACAGATGCGTTCGTGGGGGGCATAGGCGGCAACCGATGCGACGATGCCGTTGCTGGCGCGGACCCACATGACGATGCGACTCGGGACGTCGGCCAGCTCGGGGGTCACCAGGATCAGGCGCTCTTTGTCAGTCTTCGACGGAGCGCTTTGCGGGAGCGGGAGCACGGGCAGTCGTTCCCGTGCGCATGCTCGTGAGCATTCCGCTCACCGATGAGGAACGCGCCGCCGTCGATGACGGCCGGAGCGCCCTGGACACCCTGCTTGAGCGTCTCGCCGACGTCGCCACTCCCGACGGTCCGACTCCGCGTGAACTCCGCGTGAACTACGCGCCGAACCCGGTCGTCCCCTGCCACCAACCATCCGGTCACCCACCGACACCACCGATCGAAAGTGCTGCTGACATGCGACCATCCCTGTTCACAGTCGACCTCCCCGGTCCCGGACAACTGAGCACCATGGCCAAGCCCCGGGGCATGGACTGGCTCGCGGACGAAATGAACGCGCTGAGCACCGCTGGTGTTGACATCCTGGTATGCGCGCTCACTCGGCTCGAACTCGACGAACTCGGGCTTGAGACGGAAGATCAAGAAGCCGCGGCCGCAGGGCTGCAATTCGTCGCGATCCCCATACCCGACCGCACCGTCCCCGATCTCCCCACGGTTCTGCCCACACTTCGCAATCTCGCCGAACGGCTGCGCGAGGGCGCACACATCGTCACCCACTGCCGCTTCGGCATAGGGCGGGCGTCCCTCCTCGCCGCCGCACTCCTCATCCTCAACGGCGTCGATCCCGAAACAGCGTGGAGCCGGCTCGAACAAGCCCGGGGCCTCGCCGTCCCGGACACCGCCGAACAACGAGAGTGGACACTGGAACTAC
Organism: Streptomyces sp. NBC_01508; assembly: GCF_045040315.1. Lineage (NCBI taxonomy): Bacteria > Bacillati > Actinomycetota > Actinomycetes > Kitasatosporales > Streptomycetaceae > Streptomyces > Streptomyces sp. NBC_01508. Next base: position 3,596,583 of record NZ_CP109419.1, read on the forward strand.
CCAAACACGCATGATCTTGACCAAATCGACGAGTGACGTCACCGCTGGTCGACAGAGCCAGGCCCGGAGGTCAACCGAACAGGGCGGCCCACGAGTTGGATCAGCGTTGTCCGAGCATTACGATCCCCGGTGGGCATCGCGCGTCGGTCACCGGCTGGGTGAGGCGTGGAGGTTCCCGTGAGATGCCTCTGGAGGCATTCCACTGTGTCCGTAGAGTTGAATCACACGATCGTTCACGCCCGTGACAACCGGGCTTCCGCCGAATTCCTGGCGCACATCCTGGATCTGGAGACCGGCACCGAATCCGGCCCCTTCATCCCGGTCGACACCGGAAACGGCGTCACTCTGGACTTCGCGACCGTCCCCGAGGAATCCATCGCCCCGCAGCATTACGCGTTCCTCGTGCCCGAGGAGGATTTCGACGGAATCCTCGGGCGGATCAAGGACGCCGAAGTCGCGTTCTACGCCGATCCGCAGCGGAAGCACCCCGGCGAGATCAACCACCACTACGGCGGCCGGGGTGTGTACTTCATCGACCCGGCGGGTCACTACCTCGAAGTGATCACGCAGCCGTACGACAACGTCGTACCGGACGCGGCCGGGTAACCACCGGAGCAAGGGCGTTGGGGACCCCGGGTCTCCAACGCCCGCCCTCCCCGCCGAGGTCAGCGGCGCCCCGCCAGGAACTCCGCCGCCGCCATCCCCGAGACACGGGTCGCGCCGTGCGTGATCAGGTGGACGGCGCCGGGCGCCGCGCCGTTCGGTACGCCCATCTCCACGACCACCGCGTCGGGCCTGCTCCCCAGCAGCCGCTCCATCGCCGCCGACATCCAGCCGTGCCGCGCCGCGTCCCGCACCACGACGACCAGCGAACGCTCGGCCGCCGGGTCGAGCCCCTTGCGGTCCAGCAGGTCGCCGGACTCCCTCAGGTCGGTCTCCGTCAGCCGTACGGATGTGGTGCCGGGCAGCAGATCGCTCAGCGGGGCCGCCACGCCCCACGGGGTCTGTCCGTCGATCGCCAGATTCATCGTCGGGGCCAGCTCCACCACATGGGGAGCGCCGACGAGCGGGAGCACCGAGCCCCGGTCGCCCTCGGTCCGCACGCGCAGTGCGCGCCGGGCGGCGACGAGGCCGATGTCGGACGCGGCGGCGTCGGTGGCCACGGCGCGCGTACGGCTGCCCGACCAGGCGGCGAACTCGGCGACGCGCGCCGCCGCTTCACTGATCCGCGCCTCGGGCAGCGTGCCGTCGACCACGGCCTGGACGAGGGCGTTGGCGAGCTGGTCGAAGGTGGCCTCGCCGGCGTTCTCGCCACCGACGCACACCGCGTCGGCCCCGCCCTTGACGGCCCGTACGGTGGCCCCGTCGATGCCGTAGCGGGCGGTGACCGCGCTCATCTCGATGCCGTCCGTCACCACCAGGCCGTCGAAGCCCAGCTCGCCGCGGAGCAGGTCCACGAGGATGCGGGGGCTCATGGTGGCCGGCAGTTCGGTGTCGTACGCGGGCGCGAGCAGGTGCCCGGTCATCACCACGCGTACGCCCGCCTCCATCGCGGCGAGGAACGGCGGCAGCGCGGTGGCGGCGATCTCCTCGGCGCTCGCCGAGACCTGTGGCAGGCCGTGGTGGGAGTCGACCGAGGTGTCCCCGTGGCCGGGGAAGTGCTTGGCGCAGGCGGCGACGCCGGCCGACTGGAGTCCGCGGATCCAGGCGGCGGTGTGCCGGCAGACGACGTCCGTGCCGGCGCCGAAGGAGCGGGCGCCGATGACCGGGTTGAAGGGGTTGGAGTTGACGTCGGCGCTGGGCGCGTAGTCGAGGGAGACGCCGGCGGCGTGGAGTTCGCGGCCGATGTCGCGGGCGACGGACTCGGTCAGCTCCACGTCGTCCACGGCGCCGAGTGCGAGGTTGCCCGGCCGGGAGGCGCCGGTCCAGGCTTCGAGCCGGGTGACGTCGCCGGCCTCTTCGTCGATGGCGATGATGAGGTCGCGGTTCTCCGCGCGTAGTTCGGCGGTGAGGCGCGCGACCTGTTCGGGGTCGACGATGTTCCGGCCGAACAGGACGACGGAGGTGAGGCCGCCGGCGATCCCGCGGCGGACCCAGTCGGGCAGGGTCGTGCCGACGAATCCGGGCTGGAGCGTGGACTCCGCGAGTCGCGTCAGCCGGTCGCGACGGCCGCTCGACGTGGCGCTCCGCCGGGTGCTGGACGCAGTACTCGGCGTGGCGCGCGGCTCACTGCTCGGCTGGTTGTTCGGCTGGCTGTTCGGCCGGGTGCTTGGCTCCATGCGGGTCCTCCGAAGGCGCATCGCTCGGCCGGCTCAGCGAACCGCCCTTGAACTTGGTACAGGCCAATCGGATGGTGGCTTAGACCAATTATGTGTGTCAAGGAGGTACCGCGCTTCCGCGCGTTGCGTGAACTCGCCCCGGAAGCAGGGGGATTACGCCGTTCATGAATATCTGGTGAGCCTTCGAGGGAGCTGATGGGCACGGGTTAGGCTGGTCGGTGCAGCTGGTTCGTTCCCGTCCGACGGGCGGGAACGTCGCAAGAGGGAACCTGGTGAGAATCCGGGACTGCCCCGCAGCGGTGAGTGGGAACGACCGCCGTCATCAGCACTGGGCCCGTGCCGGGCCTGGGAAGCGACGGTCAGTAGGTGTCCGCCGGGTGTCCGCACCCGACCGGCGTGCCCACGAGTCCGAAGACCTGCCCGCTGTGCGTACGCGACCGATCGCGTACGGGGATTCCGGTGACCTCGTGGGCGGGTCGGCGTACCTATCGGCGGGCAGGCGTACGTACGCGTACGTACGGGCGGCCCGTCCGGTTCCGTACCCCTTCGTGTCCGCGATCCGTCACCGGGATCGCAGGAGGACAACTCGCGAAGGAGAGTTCCGTGACAGACAAGTCCGCAGCCGCGGCAGCGCGCGCCACCGTGTACGGCTACCCCCGCCAGGGCGCGAACCGCGAACTGAAGAAGGCCGTCGAGGGCTACTGGAAGGGCGCGGTCGGCGCCGATGCCCTGCGGGACGTGGCCTCGCGGCTGCGCCGCGCCAACTGGGAGCAGCTCGTCGCCGACGGTGTCCACGAGGTTCCGACCGGTGACTTCTCGTACTACGACCAGGTCCTGGACACCAGCGTGATGGTCGGCGCGATCCCGGAGCGGCACCGCGCGGCGGTCGGCGACGACGCGCCGCACGATTCGCGGGATTCGCGGGATTCGCGGGATTCGCGGGACACCGCCCGGGCCACCGCGCAGGACCGCGCGCTGGACGGCTATTTCGCGATGGCGCGCGGCACCCGGGACGTGGCACCCCTGGAGATGACCAAGTGGTTCGACACCAACTACCACTACCTGGTCCCCGAGGTCGGCCCCGGCACCGTCTTCTCCGCCGACTCGGCCAAGCAGGTCGCCGAGCTGACGCAGGCCCTCGCGCTCGGCCTCACCGCCCGGCCCGTGCTCCTCGGCCCCGTCACGTATCTGCTGCTGGCCAAGCCCGCCCCCGGCGTGGCCGCCGGCTTCGAGCCGCTGACGCTGCTCGACCGGCTCCTTCCCGTGTACGCGGAGATCCTGGCCGACCTGCGCGCGGCCGGCGCCGACTGGGTGCAGCTGGACGAGCCCGCGCTGGTGCAGGACCGCACCCCGGCCGAGCTGAACGCCGCTTCCCGCGCCTACCGCGACCTGGGCGGCCTGACCGACCGGCCGAAACTGCTCGTCGCCTCCTACTTCGACCGGCTCGGCGACGCGCTGCCCGTGCTCGCCAAGGCCCCCGTCGAAGGGCTCGCGCTCGACTTCACCGGATCGGCCGCCGCCGCCAATCTGGCCGCTCTCGCGGCCGTGGGCGGGCTGCCCGGCAAGCGGCTGGTCGCGGGCGTGGTCGACGGACGCAACGTCTGGATCAACGACTTCGAGAAGTCCCTCGCCACCCTCGGCACGCTCCTCGGCCTCGCCGACCGCGTCGACGTCGCGCCGTCCTGCTCCCTGCTGCACGTCCCGCTCGACGCGACCGCCGAGCGCGACATCGACCCGGAGATCGCCCGCTGGCTGGCGTTCGCCCGCCAGAAGAGCGCCGAGGTCGCCACGCTGGCCCGCGCCCTGACCGAGGGAACGGGCGCCATCACGGCCGAACTCGCCGCCAACCGCGCCGCGCTCGCCTCCCGCGCGGGCTCGGCGCTCACCCGCGACCCGGCCGTGCGCGCCCGCGCCGCGGCCGTCACCGACGCGGACGCCCGCCGTTCGCAGCCGTACGAGGTACGGACCGCCGCCCAGCGGGCGCACCTCGGTCTGCCGCCGCTGCCGACGACCACGATCGGCTCCTTCCCGCAGACCGCCGAACTGCGTACCGCGCGGGCCGATCTGCGGGCCGGCCGGATCGGGACGGCGGCGTACGAGGAGCGGATCGAGGCCGAGATCCGCGACGTCCTCGCCTTTCAGGAGAAGGCGGGGCTGGACGTCCTGGTGCACGGCGAGCCCGAACGCAACGACATGGTGCAGTACTTCGCCGAGCAGTTGACCGGGTACGTCGCCACGCGGCACGGCTGGGTGCAGTCGTACGGCACCCGCTACGTACGCCCGCCGGTCCTCGCCGGGGACATCTCGCGCCCGGAGCCGATGACGGTGCGCTGGACGTCGTACGCGCAGTCGCTCACCGACCGCCCGGTGAAGGGCATGCTGACGGGACCGGTCACGATGCTCGCCTGGTCCTTCGTCCGGGACGACCAGCCGCTCGGTGACACCGCGCGGCAGGTCGCGCTCGCCCTCCGCGACGAGGTGAACGACCTTGAGGAGGCGGGCACTTCGGTGATCCAGGTCGACGAACCCGCGCTGCGCGAGACGCTGCCGCTGCGCGCGGACGGACGGGCCGCGTATCTGGCGTGGGCGACCGAGTCCTTCCGGCTCACCACCGGGGGTGTCCGGCCGGAGACCCAGATCCATACGCACATGTGCTACGCGGAGTTCGGCGACATCGTCCAGGCCATCGACGATCTCGACGCGGACGTGATCAGCCTGGAGGCGGCCCGCTCCCACATGCAGGTCGCGGGCGAACTCGCCGCGCACGGCTACCCGCGCGAGGCGGGACCCGGCGTGTACGACATCCACTCGCCGCGCGTCCCCAGCACGGCCGAGGCAACGGCGCTGCTGCTCAAGGGACTTGAGGCGATTCCGGCCGAACGGCTGTGGGTGAACCCGGACTGCGGCCTCAAGACGCGCGGCTGGCCGGAGGTCCGTACGTCGCTGGAGAACCTGGTCGCGGCGGCCCGCGAGATCCGGGCGGGCCTGCCGACGGCCGGCTGACGGCCGGCTGACGCCCGCGAAGACGGGACACATGGCCGGGGGCGCGCGCCGCCCCCGGCCACACCCGCGTCGCGCACCGGCTGGCCACTACACCCCGAAGAGCGCCAACGACGGTTCCAGGCCGTGCAGTTCGACGGGGACGGTACGGTGCGCCTCCCACCCGGCACGGTCCAGGCGCAGCCGCCGCTGGGTGCGGGCCGTCCCCCGTACCGACACCACCGCCAGCCCGTCCGGGCGGTAGCCGAGCTTCTCCGAGACGCGCAGCGACGGCGCGTTGTCGGTCATCGCCGACGACGTCAGATACCGCGCCCCCAGCCCCTCGAACGCCAGGTGCAGCGCCGCCGCCCGCATCTCCGTACCGATGCCGCGCCCCTGGTGCGCCCGGCCCAGCCACGAACCGGTCTGCGCCTCGCCGGTCACCGCGAAGTCCGTCGCGCCCAGATCCTGGCGCCCGACCACCAGCCCTTCGCAGCTGACGGCCAGGCTCAGCGACCAGTTCCGGGTCGTCCAGCCCGCCACGGTACCGAGCAGGTGCTGGAAGGTCCCCCGCCCCCGGTCTTCGGGGCTCGCGTCCGTCCACGCCGCGGAGAACGGCATCCAGTCCTCGTCGTGCACCCCGGCGGCGGCGAGCGCCGACAGTTCGGACAGCCGGTCCAGATCCGGGAGCCGCAGATCAAGGCGCGGGGTGGTGATCCGCAGTCCGTACAGGGGCCAGATATGAGTCTCCATTGCGGAAGCCTGCCGGACCGGGCGTCCGGGCCGCGAGTGGATTACGTGCCAGGCTGATCCCGTAGACGACGAGCCAGACGACCCACAGCAGCCAGCCCGTGAGGCCGAGGAGACCGAGCGGGCCGGCGTGGTCGGTGACCAGGGGGGTGAGGGTGGCCGAGGTGAACAGCAGGGCGGCGGAGAGCAGCCCGAGCCCGCCGTGCCACCGGCGGACGAGGCCGGAGCGCAGGCCGGCGAGGGTCAGACCGAGGAGGGCGAGCGCCAGGAAGGTGCCGTTGAGTGTGAACAGCGCGTCGTGCAGCGCCCAGAGGCCCGCGGTCGCGCCGTCGTCGCGACCGGCCGTCGAGGCGAGGGCGAGACGGAGCGCGATGACGGCGGCGAAGGCGCCGTTCTGCAGGACCAGACCGGCGAGACCGGCGAGGGACCAGGCCTCACCGCGCTCGCGCTCGGACGGCCACAGCACGGCCACCGCGCCAGCGCCGAAGAGCGTGGCCAGGATCCAGGTCAGGGGGGTGAGCACGGACGCGAGCGCGACGGCGTCGGCGCCCGTGCTCCCACCGAAGAACGTGATCACCTCGTCCGTCTCCGTACCGGTCACGGGCAGACCGGCGGGCACCATGACCACGTTGCCGAGGACGATCAGGAGGGCGAAGCCGACACCGGCGAAGCCGCAGATCCGCGAGAAGGCCGGGGTGGGCATCCCGGTTTTCACTTGGTGAGTCATATATTGAATATAGAGAGCAGAAAGTCAAAGGGCAATCGATGAACGCAGAGACAGGACGGCGCCGTTACGACTCGCTGCGCCGCGCGGCGCAGGCGCGGGAGACCCGGGCCGAGATCGCCCGCGCCGCGCGGGAGTTGTTCGTCTCGCGGGGCTGGGCGGAGACGACGGTGCGCGACGTGGCGCGCGAGGCGGGCGTGTCCGTGCCGACGGTCTACGGGGCGTACGGGGACAAGGTGGGCCTCGTACGAGCCCTGGCCGACGCGGCGGACCTGGCGGCCGACGTGCCACGGATGCTGGCCGAACTGGAGGACGCGGCGCAGGGCACGGCAGCCGGTCCGGCGTCGGACGGTCCCCGGCGGCAGCTCGCCGCCATGGCGGCCTACGACCGCCGGCTGTTCGAGCGCGCCGGTGACGTGATTCTGCTCCTGCGGGAGGCGGGCCGCACCGAGCCCGCCCTGGCGGCCGGCTACCGCGAGGGGCGGCGTCAGGCCGACGAGACCCGGACCCAGGTGTTCTCGTCCTGGCCGGACGGGTCGGACGGGTCGGACGGGTCTGACAGGGCCGACAGGGCCGACAGGGCCGGTGGTGTGCTGCGGCAGGGTCTTGACGTGGCGTCGGCCGTCGACGTGTACGCGGCGATGTGCAACATCGACGTGTACACCACGCTCACCGAGGAACGCGGCTGGCCGCCCGAGCGGGTCGAGCGGTGGTGGGCCGACGCCCTCGGCCGCGAACTGCTCAGCCGCGGGTAGCCACGCGCGGGGGCCGGGCGCGCCGCCCGGCCCCCGCCACCGGAACCCCCTGCTCCACCTGCTCCGCCTACTCCGTACGCAGCCCCTCCGGCCGCATCATCCGCCACAGCGGCGGCAGGCTCGCCACCGTCACCAGCATGATCACCGCGGCGCCGACCGCCGCGTACGGGACGAAGACCCACCAGTCACCGATCGACTTCCCGATGATGCCCAGCATGAAGTTCCCCAGCACCAGGCCGCCGGCGACCGCGAGGGCCGTGCCCAGCACCACCGGCACTGCCGTCTGCCACAGCACCGACCAGGCCAGCGTCCCGCGCCGCGTGCCGAAGGCCACCAGGACCGACAACAGCCGCTTGCGTTCGCGCAGTTGCTCGTACTGGGAGACCAGCAGGCTCGCCGCGATCAGCATCATCGTGAGGGTGCCGCCCACGAGCAGCCCGGACTGGACGCTTGTGTAGTGCTTGTCGCGCTCCAGGTTCTTCAGCGCGTTGATCCGCAGCGTCGGGTCGATGTCCGCCGCCGTTCCGCGTACGTACTCGGCCGCGTCCGGCACCTTCGGGTCGACCTTGATGGACGCCTTGGTCGTGGTCGACGGCAGGTCGCGGGAGCCGAGGGCGCCCGGTGTGACGAGGATGCCGTCGTGCACGTCGCCCATCGGGTCGGGGAAGGCCACGACCGTGCGGGCCGACCTGGGCAGTGTCCACAGCGCGGGCTTGCCCGTGCGTGCCCCGTCGCCGCCGGTCAGGTCGATCCGCTCACCGGGGACGGCGGCCTCGTCCGTGCGGCCGTTCTGTTCCTTGGCTCCGGCCGATCCGCCGCCGATGTGCGACACGAAGGCGTCGCCGTCCCGGCAGGAGGGCAGCCGGGCGATCTCCTTCAGCATGGCGCAGCTCCCCACGGTCAGGGTCGTAATCGGCTGCCAGCCGTGCTTGCTGGGGGCGCCGGTGCCGGCCACATAGGTCTCGACGGTGCCGATGACCTCGCTGACGCCCTTGGTCTCGCGGAACTCCTGGACCATCCGTTCCGCGAGCGCGGAGTCGCCGTACTCGCTCGTGACGTAGAAGTCGGCCCGCTCGGTGTCCTGCCCGGTGATCTGCAGGAAGTCCTTCTGCATCACGCCGAACATCATCTGCAGGGCGATGGCACCCGCCACCGCGACGGTGATACCGCTCACCGCCCGCGCCGCCGTACCGCTGCTCAACTGGAGCCTGCGGATGGCCAGTTGCCAGGACACCGGACCGCCGCGCAGCCGCCCGACGACCGCTTCGAGCACCCAGGGCAGCAGCCCGGCGAGCCCGATCAGCACACAACTGGCGCCCACCACGATGGGAACCGGCCCGACCGTCTGCGTCATCGCGTCCACGCTCCCGGTCGACGCGAGGACCGCGACGCCGATGACGGGCAGCAACAGCCGCCACCACAGCCGGCGTTCGCGCAGGCCGGTATTCCGTACGACCCCGAGGGGTTCGATGGCGACCGAACTCAGCGCGGCCTGGGTGACCAGGACGGCGGCGACCGGCACGGCGAGAACGATGAACAGGGCCAGCGGGGGCGCCGGGGTCACGTCGGCCGGGAAGGCGCTGTACCCCCAGAGCCTTACGTGGCCCACCACCTGACGCAGGATCAGGAAGAGTACGGCCCCGACCGCCAGCCCGGCCACCGCACCGAACAGGGTCTCTCCCGCCGCGATCCGCCGCACCGTCCTGGCATCGGCCCCCACCAGCCGCAGCGCCGCCAGTCTGCGGTCCCTGCGGTCGCCGCCGAAGCGGACGGCGGTGGCGATGAAGACGGCCACCGGCACCAGCAGCACGACACACAGCAGGATGACCAGCACCATGAGTATCGGATCGAACGGCGCGGCGGACTCCTCGACGCCGTAGCCGGACGACCGGACGCCGACGCCCTCGACGGTCAGCATCGCACTGCCCGCGTAGAAGCGCAGTTCGCCGGGGTCGACCAGACCGGCGTCCCCGACCGTGCCGACGATCCGGTCGTCCAGGCGCTGCGCCAGCAGCGCGCCTTCGGACGACGCGAGCAGTTCGCGCAGCGCGGGTGAGACGACCATCTCGCCGGGGCCGGGGATCTTCGCGACCCCCGGCGGCGCCGGCGCGTTCGCCCCCTCCGGGCGCAGCAGCCGCCCGGTCACGGGGTCGCCGCGGTACTCGGTGCTCGCCTCGACCCAGAGGAAGGTGGTGTCCGTGATGCCCTTGCCGGGCTTCTGCGAGCTCGCGTTCGTGGTGTCGCGCGCCTGCGACCGGCTCTCACGGGTGTCGAGGAGCTGCGGCACGGCGGCGGCGGCGAAGAGCAGCGCGACGCCGAGGCCGACCCCGACGGCGGTCAGGGCCGTACGCGCCCAGCTCTCCCGCCCGCCGGACACGGCGAAGCGCATGCCGAGCGCGAGGTCCCGCGCCCAGGCGCGGACGCCGGTGGGCGCGGCGGCGGCCGGGCGCGGTGGCGGCGGGGAGAGGGGTGGCGCCTCCCGGTCGAGGAGCGTCATGCGGCACACCCCACGTCGCCGCCCTGGCCCCCGCCCTGGCCGCCACCGAGGTAGTGGTCCATGTCGCGCGTCTTCCCGTCCCGTACGACGACCTCGCGGTCGGAGTACGCGGCGACCCGCACCTCGTGCGTGACCAGGACGACGGCCGTACCCGCCGACCGGGCCGCGGTCGTCAGCAGCTCCATCACGCGCTCGCCGTTGAGCGAGTCGAGCGCCCCGGTCGGCTCGTCGGCGAACAGCACGCGGGGCGAGGTGACCAGCGAACGGGCGACGGCGATGCGCTGCCCCTGACCGCCGGAGACCGCACCGGGGCGCTGGGCCCGTACGTCGGCGACCTCCAGGCGCTCCATCCACTCCAGCGCGATCCGCTCGGCCTCCTTGCGGCGGGTGCCGCTCAGGCGCAGCGGCAGCGCCACGTTCTCCAGGCAGGTCAGCTCGGGTACGAGTTGGCCGAACTGGAAGACGAAGCCGAAGTCCGTACGGCGCAGGGTGCTGCGCGCGCTGTCGGACAGGCCGGTGAGATCACGGCCCTGGTAGGTGATGGTCCCGGAGTCGGTGGGCACGATGCCGGCGAGGCAGTGCAGCAGCGTCGACTTGCCGGATCCCGAAGGCCCCATGACGGCGACGACCTCGCCGGCGTGGATCGAGAACGAGGCACCGTCGAGGGCGGGGGTGGTGCCGTACGTCTTGCGCAGGTCGTACGCGGTGAGCAGCGAGCCTTCGGGGGCGGCGGGGGTGGTCGAGGCGCGGGACCCGGACGACGACGGGGTTGCGGGCTCGGGCTTGGGCGTGGGCTTGGGCTTGGGCGCGGGGCTCATCGGCGTACCTCCGCGGCGAGCTTGTCGAGGCGGGCGCCGGTCAGTTCGAGCCAGCGCAGATCCGCCTCCAGGTGGAACAGCGCGTGGTCGCAGATGAGCTGGTCGGAGAGGTCGCCGTGCCGCTTGCGCTCGGTCAGGGCGCGCATCAGCCGCAGATGCTCGGCCCGCTGTGTGTCAAGCAGGTCGGCGGCGCTGCGGCCGGTGAGCAGCGCGATGACGACCTTCGTGTAGAGGGTCGACTGGAGGTACGGCTCGGGCTTCTCCGGCTGCGCGAGCCAGCGCTCGACATCGGTGATGCCGGCTTCGGTGATCGCGTACCGCTTCCGCTCGGGTCCCCCGCCGGCCTCCATGCCGTCGACCTCGACCAGCCCGTTCTTCAGCAGCCGGGACATGGTCGAGTAGACCTGCCCGTAGTGCAGGGGGCGATCGTGGCCGAAGGAGTCGTCGAAGGCGCGCTTCAGGTTGTAGCCGTGCTGGGGGCCGGATTCGAGGAGCCCGAGGAGGGTGTGTCCGATTGACATGGCGACCACTCTACACACGACGTATACACGCCGTGTATAGCGGGGGGGGCGGCAAAGGGGCGCCGCTGGGACAACGGGCGGCGGCGCCGATTCATTGACAGGCGCAACCCCGGTTGTTTGGATGCAGCAAGCGCTTTCTGGCCGAGTTTGGAGCACTCCCTTGCAGCTCTCGCGCCGCACCCTTCTGACGATATTGCCCGCGTCCGCCCTGCTGGCCGTGGCCGCGCCACTGCGCGCCCAGGCCGCCGCGCGGCCGACCGCCACGACGACCGGGACCGCCACGACGACGGCGAGCGCCACGACGACCGCGGGCGCCAACCACGCCGCGCTCCTCGCCAACACCGTCGCGATCTTCGCCGGCACCGCCGAGTCCAACGCCCGCCCCGAGGTCGCCGCCAAGCTCGCCGCCCTCACCTCGACGGCGCGCACCCGCCTCGCCGCCCTGGACGGCGCCGGGGCCGGGGAGCTGTTCAAGGGCGTCGCCCTCGGCACGAGCGACGCGAACCTCAACACCTCGTACCAGTACCTGTACGAGATCGCCCTCGCCACCCGTACCCCCGGCCCCGCCGCCTCGGACCTCCGGGAGAACACGAGCGTCCAGCGCCGCGTCATCGACGGCCTGGCACTGCTCCACGACACGTACTACGGCGACCAGTCGAAGGGCTACTACGGCAACTGGTTCCACTGGGAGATCGGCATCTCCGCGAGCGTGAGCAAGACTCTCGTCCTGCTGAAGGACGAACTCGCCGCTTACAAGCCGGACCTGACGGCCACCTACCTCGCCTCGATGGACGCGTACCTGCGCAACGGCAAGGACGGCGACGTCGACCTCGACTCGCGCTTCCACACCGGCGCCAACCTCGCCGACATCACCACCAACCGGATCCTCCAGGGCGCCGTCACCGGCGACGACGCACGCGTCGTCAAGGCGGTCGCCGACCAGCTGACGGTGTACGCGACGGTCGATCCGTACCACCCGCGGCACGGCGTCACCGACGGCTTCTACGCCGACGGCTCCTTCATCCAGCACGACTCGGTCGCCTACACCGGCTCGTACGGCAAGGTGCTGCTCACCCGCGCCGTGCAGACCGTCAAGATCCTCCAAGACACCGATTACCTCGACACTGCCGGTGCCACTGCCACTGCCACCGGCACCGGCACCGGCGACCTGGTGGCCGTCGTACAGGGCTGGGTGGCCGACGGCTTCGCCCCGCTCATCTTCGAGGGCTGGATGATGGAGGTCGTCAAGGGCCGCGGAGTGTCGCGGACGGCGACCGGCTACACGGACGTCGCCGTCGTCGTGGAGGCCGTGGTCGATCTCTCGGGGTACACCACCGGCGCCGACGCCACCGCGCTCCAGGGGTACGTGAAATTCGTCCGGCAGACGTCGAAGGCCGCGCTCGACCCGGCCGTCTTCGTCTCACCGGTCAGCGTCGCCCGCTACGCCGACATCCTCGCCGACACGTCCGTGCCGGCCCGCGACCTCGGGGACGCCGAGAGCCACACCGCGTTCAACGCGATGGACAAGACCGTGCACCGGCGCCCCGGTTACGCGTTCGCGCTGGCGCGCAGCTCCGACCGGATCAGCAAGTACGAGTACATGAGCGGCGAGAACCTGATGCCCTGGTTCCAGGGCGACGGCGCGCACTACCTGTACCTCGCGGGCCAGGACCAGACCCAGGCCTTCGGCATCGACTACTACACGACCGTGTCGCCGTACCGGCTGGCGGGCGTCACCGCGCCCGAGGAGACCCGGCGGACGGTCCCCGAGCTGTACGGCACCGCGTGGTACGACAACCCGGAGCGCGGCTTCACCCCGTCGTCCGAGTCGCAGAACACGTACGTCTACTTCCCGCGCGGCACCAACACCCTCTCCGGGGGCGCCCGCCTCGGCGCGTACGGCGCGGTCGCCCTCGTGCTGGGCGACGACGTCGCGTACGCCGCGAAGCGGGCGGGCGAGCTGCCGGACGACTTCGTCGCGTACCGCAACGCCACCGCCACCAAGTCGTGGTTCATGCTCGACGACGAGATCGTCGTCCTGGCGGCCGGGGTCGGTGACGCGGCGGGACGCGCCGTGACCACCACGCTCGACAGCAGGATCGCCGCCGCGTCGGACGCCGTCACGGTGACGGGGCGGCTCCGCGACGGCGCGTCGTGGTCGGGCGGTGGTACGGCTCCGGGCCCGGTGGCCTGGCTGCGGTACGCGGACGCGGGGCAGGGCGTCTCCGTCGGGTACGTCTTCCTGGACGGGGACGGGGACGGGGACGGGGACAGGGGCGGGAACGGGGGCGGGAACGGGGGCGGGGACAGGGGCGGCCTTCCGACAGCCGCGCTCGACACCGTCACCAGGAGCCGCCGCCTCGTGCGCACGGCCAACCCCGACACCCCGGTCACCAAGCGGGTGTTCTCACTCTCGGTCGGCCAGCCGGCGGGCGCGCGGCGGCTGTCGATGGCGCACGCGCTCGTACCGAACGCCACGGAAGGGCAGTTGAAGGCGTACGGCGCGGGGCACGGGCGGCGCGGCCGGGGGCGTGGACCGCTGTCGGTCGTCGCCAACACCACCCGCGTACAGGCCGTCGCACACCGCGACTTGTCCCTCCTCGCCGCCAACACGTTCACGCCCGGCACGCACCGCGCCGACCGCCTGTCGATCGACGGCGCCGCGTCCGTGATCCTGCGGACGTCACGCGACGGCACGCTCTCGGTCGCGGTGTCCGACCCGACGACGGAGCGGGACTCGGTCTCGGTCACCGTGCGCGGGCGTTGGCTGCGCGCGGTGTCGTCCGACGACGGGGTCCGGGTCCGCAGGGTGCTCGGCGGCACCCGTATCGACGTGAACACCCACCAGGCACACGGGGCCAGCCTGACGGCACGGCTGCGGTAGCGCGGGAAGCGGGAAGCGGGGAGCGGGGGTCGTGCTCACGCGAACGGCTGCGGCCATGGGTTGAGTTCGGCCTCCGTGCGGACCCCGTACCCCATCCTCGCCGGGGACTCGTACAGGCGCCGGTGGCCCCTGAACTGAATCAGTGGGTCGACGCTCATCGGCTGGAGGTCGGGGATGACGACGCTGACGGCCGTGAACCCGCAGTCCGCCAGTTCTCGCGTCGTCCGGTCCATGACGACCGGCCTGGCGCCCGCGTCGGCGAGCCGGGTGGTAAGGAGGTCCAGGGCCGCCACCGGGTCGGCGGGCAGTTCGGCTCCCGGCCCCGTCGCGACACGTTCGTCGGCGTCGTCGAGGAGGAACGAGAACGCCTCGGCCCTGTCGGGCCGCGCCATGTAGCGGGCGGCGTCCGTCAGGGCGCGCAGGTCCGCCGGCTCCTCCGGCGCGGGGTGGTCGCCGCCCTCGTGCAGGGACTCGATGATCGCGACGGCCTCGTGCGCGGACTTCAGCGCCGCCTCGGCGAGGCCCCGGCCGGTGCCCGCCGCCACGGTGGTACGGGCCAGCCGGTCGTGCTCGGCGACCAGGACGCAGTACACCGTGGGCACGCCCAAATCGGTGGTGGCGTCGAAGAAGTACGGCCGTACGAAACGCCGTTCCAGGTTCGCGACCAGCCGGAACACCTCGTCGCCGAGCGTCGCGGGCGGGAGTGACGGCAGCGGCAGTCGCTGGAGCCAGAGGACCGCGACGATGTCCCGCTCCACCACCTCGGCGATACCGCGCACCACCGCCTCGACGGGGTCGGTATGGACCGCGTAGCCGGTGGAAATCGGGTAGTTGAACAGCTCCTCGGGGGTCTGGTCCGTGATTCCGTAACACGCCATCACGGCCGGCACCCAGACCGGCCGGCGCGTGATCAGGTCCGTCCCGCGCGTCCACCGGATCGGGGCGTCGGGGTCGAACGGGACGATCCGGCGGGACGGATGGGCGTACTCCGCCGCCGAGCATGTGGGGAAGCGTTCGAACTCCAGGCAGTCACCCGTCACGCGGTCACCGGCCAGGTCACGGGCAGTG
Organism: Streptomyces sp. NBC_01508; assembly: GCF_045040315.1. Classification (NCBI taxonomy): domain Bacteria; kingdom Bacillati; phylum Actinomycetota; class Actinomycetes; order Kitasatosporales; family Streptomycetaceae; genus Streptomyces; species Streptomyces sp. NBC_01508. The sequence continues at coordinate 3,611,858 of NZ_CP109419.1, forward strand.
GCCCAGAAGTGCTCCTCGCCGAGGACGTCACAGCCCGCGTAGCGTTCGGCGGCTTCGGCGAGGGCGACGAACCGCGCCAGGCCGGTGGAGTCGAGCGCGCGGCCCCCGGCCACCACCTGCCGGTCGGAGCCCTTCCCCCGCGACCCGGCGGGGTCTCCGACGTGGGCCGTGGACCGGTAGGAGCGTCCCAGCAGGGACGAGCGCCGCGGGTCACTCACGCCGGACACGACGCCGTAGGGCGACACCAGCGGGTCGAGAGCCCGGAGGTCCGGCGGGGGTGGGGAGAACGGCGGCGGTGGCGGAGGTGGCGGCTCTGCGGCCTCGGGCATGCGTGTCTCCTCGCGTACGTGACCACCCGCGTACATGGCCGCGGGGCCGCATCAGCATGCGACGTCCGCCGGTCCGGCAGCGGTCCGGCAGCGGTCCCGCACCGGTCTCCCGGTGACCGGCGGACGACCGGCCGCAGACCGGTGCCGGACCGGTGGACGGAACAGAGTGGGCCTGTCCGATCCGTACGACGAAGAGGAGAAAACCTCATGGCCGATGAGCTGGAACTGGAACTGGAAGCGGAGGACTACGAGGAGTCCGGCCTGATGCGTCCCAACGGCCCCTCCTGCGCGGGATCGGCCTCCGGCTGCCGCGTCGGCGGTGCCGGGGCCACGCAGTAGGTCCGGCGAAGTCCCCCCGAAATGCGTTGACGCTGTCTGCCGAGCGCTCACTCGGCAGACAGCGTGCCGGGGCTCGCGGGCCGTACGGCCGGTCAAGGAACGGAGAGGAAGACAACGATGAGTGCGGATTCGGCGCCCACCACGGCGCTGTTGGGCTTCGGTGACTTCGGCACCCACCTGGTGGACCTGCTCGCCGCCCGCTTCCCGGGGGCGGCCCGCACCGTGGCGCCGAGCGACGTGGACGAGGTCTTCGGGGCCGGTGCGCGTTCCCGTACGAGTTGTCTCGTCGTGGCCCTGTGGCGGCCCGCGCCCGCGTTCTGCGAGCGCGTCGACGGGCTCGCCCACGCGGCGGGCGTTCCCTGGCTGCTGGTCTCGGACGAACATCCCGCTCTGCTGATCGGCCCCTATGTCGCTCCCGGCGCGGGACCGTGCTTCCGCTGCTACAGCGACAGACGTGTCCAGCACGACACACACCGTGAGGACACCCGCGCCGTGTACGACGCGTACGACAAGGACCCGGAGTTCGGCCCCTCGGGTCATCTCCCCAGCCATGTCAGGATCACCGCGGCGATCGCGCACGGCATCGTGTCCCGGCCGGCGGGGCACGTCGGCCGGGTGACCGGGGTCGATAAGCGGAACCTGGCTCTCTCCCGTCATCCCGTCGTCTCCCGGCACGGCTGCCACCGGTGCGGAGCGCCGCCGCCACCGCGCGACCGGTTGGCATCCCTGCTCGGCGTACGGGACTTGGAGTCCACTCGTGTCTGAGAAACCACGGCTGCGCCGCGGTCTGGCGCTCACCGCCGACGACGGACGGCTCATCGTCCAGGGCGGCGAGCGCCGCCACGTCTTCCGTGGGAAGGCGGCCCGGACGGTGCTCCCCGGTCTGCTACCGCTGCTGGACGGTCGGCGCTCCCTCCTCGGCCTGTGCCGCGATTCGGGCCTCGGCGTCACCCAACTCCGCCAGATACTGGGCATGTTGGCGGACCGGCGGCTGCTGGAGGACGCCACGCCTCCGCGGTACGGAACGGCTCCCGCACATGTACGCGACTACCTGTCGCGCACACTGGACCCAACCGAGCGGTACAGCGGCGTCGGCGGGTACCTGGACGCGCTCGCCGTCGGCGGGGTCGCCGTCGTGGGGGCTCCGGGGATCGGCGAGTCGGTCGCGGCCGATCTCCGGGTCAGCGGTGTGGCGGGGGCGCGGTTCCTGAGCGAGTGGGCCGATCCCATGACCGACCCAACGGCCGACCCAACGGCCGTTCCCGCGGAGAGCCGGTGCCGTCTCGTGGTGCCGACCGACGACGGGACCGGACCGCCGGACCTGCTCGAACGGTGGGCGGAGCGGGGCGCGGCGATCGGCGTGCCCGTCCTGCGCGTCGCCCTGGACCGGACGCACGTGGAGGTCGGTCCGGTGTTCCTGGCCGGCCACACCGCGTGCGTGAGCTGCTTCCGGGCGGGGCGCGCGGCGATCGGGTGGGGCGCGCCGGAGGCCGCCCGACCGGCGGTGGCGGACCTCGCCGTGGCCGCGGATCTGGCCGCCGGTCTGGGTGGTGCCGAGGCGCTGGCCCTGTTGAGCGGGTCGAGTTCGCACTCCCCGGCACGCGGCATACGCAGGGTGTCCCTGGCCGACTGGACGTCCGAGCGCTTCCTGGTGGCTCCGGAGGCGGGCTGTCCCGACTGTGGCTGGGAGACGCCCGGCGGGGAGTCGTGGCCGCTCGAACTGTACGAGTGGTCCGTCGAGCGCCCGCCGCCCCGTGCCGTACGACCGGTCGACACCCTCCAGGACCTGACCGAATGGGCGACGCTGACCGGCGAACGGCCGGACATCCGTTACATGACCCGGCCGCGCCGCGCGCTGCCGGCCGCCTCGCTCACCACACCGGGAACCTACGGCGCCACAGCCCGGTCCGACCCCGGGCGGCCACGGGCCGGCGCGCCTCTCGACGAGGCGCTGATCGCCGACGTCCTCGCCCGCGTCGGCGGCTTCCGCGCCGACGCGGATCCGGAAACCGGCCGCCCGCACACCCGCTGGGCCCCCAACGGCGGCTCGCTCGCCTCCGTGGAGCTGTATCTGGTCGCCGACGCGGGCTTCCCCGGACTGCCGGGAACGGTTTTCCGCTACGACGACACCCGGCACGGGCTGATCGCCGTCAGGCCCGACGCGATCTCCGTCCAACAGGCCCTGCGCGGCACGGATCTGTCCGCCGGCTCCCCGCTGGCGCTGTTCATGGTGGCCGCGCACAGCCGGGTGGCCCAGAAGTACGAGACGTTCGCCGGCCGCCTCACCCACCTGGACGCGGGCTCCGCCACCGCACAGCTCTGCGCCGTGCTCACCGCCCACGGCGTGCCGGTGGCCTTCGCCTCCCGCTGGCCGGACGGCTTCACCGACCTTCTCGATCTGATGCCCGGCGAGCAGTACGTCACCGCGGTCGCCGCCCTGGGGAACCGCCCTCAAGACCACGCGTAGAAGGGATCGCCGCCATGCCTTTCGTTGCCGAGGCCGACCTGGAGCGCCGGCTGATCGATCTTGTCGAGCGTCGGCGTGCCGGGCTCCCGGCGGCGGGCCGCACCGGTGACCCAGCAGGCCAGTACGGCTCCCCCACTGCCCAACTCCCTTACACGGAAGGGCTGAAGCCGCTCGAAGAGGTACTGCGCGGGCGCCGGTCCGTACGCGAATTCGCCCCACGTGCCGTCGCGGCGCGGACGCTGTCCGATGTACTCGCGCGTGCCCACCTCGCGCAGGACAGGCAGTGGCCGCGCCCCCGGCACGGCGCCGCCGGGCTGCGGACGGTGGTGGCGGCGGGCCGGGTGGCTGAGCTGAGCCGGGGCCCGCACCTCTGGAACCCGGACTCGGGGTTCACCCCGCTCACGACCAGTGATCCCCGATCGGCTCTCCTCATCGAGGAGTTGGCCGACGCCTACACTCCCGCACCCGCCCATGTGATGATCTGCGGCTCCCCCCGCGACGTCGACCCCGCGGCGTACGCCGGACTTCTCGTACGGGCCGGCGCCCTCGGCCACGCGATCTGGCTGGCGGCCCGCACCCACGGCCTCGACTGTTCCCTCTGGGGAGGCGCGAGCAACCCGGTCACCCGGGCGCTGCGCGACACCGCCCCGGCAGACCGGCATCTCTTCATGGTGGCAATGGGAGAGGCGTGCTGACTGGAAGAGGCGAGCCGGAGGAGGCGTCCGCCGCGCCCCCGTTGACCACCTGGCGTGTCGCACGGCGCATGGCGGGCCGCTTCACCCCGTACCGGTGGCAGGTCGCCGCCTCGCTGCTGCTGGTGGTGCTGGTCGGGGTGCTGGGGATCGTGACCCATCTGCTGATCGGCAAGGTGATCGACGACGCCCTGCCGGACCGCGACCCGGGGACGCTCGCGCTGCTCTGCTCGACCATGCTGGTCCTCGGCGTGCTGACGAGCGTCTTCGGCGTCGCCGAGACCGCGTTCACCCAGTGGGTCGGCCAACGCGTGACCGCGGGCCTGCGTATCGATGTGTTCGACCGGGCACGCGCCCAGAGCCTCGACTTCTACAGCGAGCACGGCGAGTCCCGGATCCAGGCGCGGCTCGTCAGCGACATCGAGGGCGTCAGCCGCTTCCTGACCGGCACGGCCCAGTCTCTGCTCGCCTCGTTCACCACGCTCGCGTCGGCCCTGGTGGTGATGGTGATACTGAGCTGGCCCATCGCGGTCGTGTCGGTCGCCCTGGCCGCCGCCCTCAGCTCGCTCAACAACCGGTACGCCCAGAAACGCCGTTCCCTCTTCAGCCGCAGGCAGCGCCATCTCACGTCGGTGCTGCGTTACGTCTCCGAGGATCTGAGCCTCGGCGGGATCGTGCTCGGCCGCACGCTGGGACGTACGCACCGGCAGCGGGCCAGGTTCGTGGAGAAGGCCGAGCAGATCCGGGACGTGACATACGAACAGCGGATGGCGGGGGCCACCGCCCTCACCTTCATCGCCGCGTCGTTCGCGTGCGTTCCCCCCGCTGTGTACTGGCTCGCCGGAACCTGGTTCTCACATCTGTCGATCGGCACGATCGTGGTCCTCGTCATCCTCCAGACCCGGCTCGCGGGGCCGATCCAGAGCCTGTTGAGCCTGAGCGGGAGTCTCCAGGCGTCGGTCGCGATGTTCGAGCGGATCATCGAATTCCTCGATCTGCCGCTCCAGGAGCGGGACGGTACGGCCGGTACGGCCCCGGCCCACCGCGTCTCGCGCCCGCCGTTGGCGGTCGGGCTGCGGGAGGTCTCCTGGCGGTACGCGGGGGCCGATCGTGCCGCACTGGACGGTGTCACACTCGATCTGGCCCCCGGCTCGGTCAACGTCGTTGTCGGGCGCACCGGTTCGGGCAAGAGCACCCTGGCGATGCTGCTAGCGGGGCTGCTGCCCCCTCACAGCGGCACGGTCGACCTCACGACGGGTGCCGGTACCGACACCGGAACGGGCACAGGCACGGCCGGGCTCCGGGAGTCCGTCGTTCTCGTCCCGCAGCACACCACCCTCTTCGACGGCACGCTGCGGGAGAACCTGTCCTTCGCGCGGGACGACGTGACGACCGCCGACATGGACGCGGCGCTCGGAGCCGTGTGCCTGGACGAACTGGTGGCCTCGCTGCCCGACACCTACGACACCCGGGTCGGCGGTGGCGGCCACCGTCTCTCGGGCGGCGAGCGCCAGCGCCTCGGCATCGCCCGCGCCCTGCTCGCCCCCTGCCGGATGCTCGTCGTGGACGAGGCCACCAGCGCCCTGGACCCCGACACGGCTCGCGCCGTGGACGACGCGCTCCGCGCGCACTGCCACGACAAGACGCTGGTCATGATCGCGCACCGGATTCCCCAACTGGAGCCCACCGACCGGGTGATCGTCATGGAGCGGGGCCGGATCACCGAGAGCGGGAAAAGTACCGAGAGTCAGGAGAGCCATGCCTACGCCGAAGCCCATGCCGACGACCTTGCCCACGCTCGGAGTGGGACTGGGCCACCGCGTTGAACTGCACGAAGCCATCATGGTCAACCGCGAGGCGGTCGACTGGCTGGAGATCGTGACGGACCGGTACCTCTGCCGGGACGACCTGCTCGCCGAACTGGTCGCGCTGCGGGAGCACTTCGTGCTGGTCCCGCACGGCCTGGAGATGTCCGTGGGCTCCGACGGGCCACTCGACCTGGCGTACGTCGACGCCGTGGCGCGGGTGGCGGACGCGGTCGACGCGCCCTGGTTCAGTGACCACCTCTGCTTCACTCGCGACAACGGCATCGACCTCGGGAACCTCGTCCCCACCGTGCGTACGGCCGCCAAGGCCCGCGCCATCGCCGCGAACGCCCAGCGGGTCCAGGACCGGGTGGGCCGTCCCTTCCTGCTGGAGAACATCGCCACGTACATCGAGATGCCGGGCGAGCTGTCCCAGGCTGAGATGGTCCGCGCCGTGCTCGACCACTGCGACTGCGGCCTGCTGCTGGATCTGAACAACATCGTCGTCAACTCGGTCAACCAGGGCTTCGACGCCGCCGAGCACCTGGACTCGCTGCCGCTCGACCGGGTCGTCCAGGTGCATCTCGCGGGCAACAGCGACGCGGCCCATGTGGGCGGCATGCTGCTCGACAGTCATGACGCGCCGGTGGGGGACCAGGTGTTCGGCCTGCTGGACCGGCTCCTGGGCCAAGTGGCTTCGCCGCCCGCCGTGATGATCGAGCGGGACGCGGGATTCTCCGGTGCGTTCGACGAGATCGAGGCTGACCTCGGGAAGGCGCGGGAGGTACTGGCACGGCACGCCCACACCCACACCCACGCCGGCCCGGGCTCCGGAGCCGGTTCGGAGGCGACGCGATGACGTCTGCGCCGGTCTCGCTCCAGGAAGCGCTCGCGGAACTCCTGGCCGATCCGGACCTGCTGCGCGAACTGCACGAGAACACGGCCGAGTTCGCCGCCCGCCGGGGACTGCGCGAGGAGGACGCCCAGGCCCTCGCAGCACTGCGACCGCAGGGCGTCCAGGTCACGGCGTGGGTGGGCGGCCACAAGGTCCGGGAGCTGATCAGGTCCCTCTATCCGGCGTCGATCGCGGTGGCGGACACCCTCCCCCAGGCGCGGCCACTGCTGGAGTACACGCCCGTGGGCGAACGGCTGGACTCACCGGCGGCCGTCGCGGCCCTCGGCCGGAAGCTGTGGGACATGGCCAGGTACGGGATCGGGTACGAGGGCGGTGCGGCCGCTCAACTCCGGCGGCTCGTCACGCTCCGCGACCTCATCCACTTCGAGACCCTCCGTTACGAGGTCGCGGCCGGCCCGGCCCACTCGCGAGCCCCCGCCACCGGCACATCGCCGCCGGTCGGTCCCGCTCTGCGTCCCGGCGTACTGCTGGCCGCCTTCAGCTGCGTGGTCGGCGACGTCCGCCGACACGTTCTCAACACCGGTGAACTTCCCGACATCGGCATCGGCATCGACGACAGAGGCGGGGCGGGCGACGGCGACGGCGACGGCAACGGCAACGGCAACACGGTGGCGAAGCGCATCCACTACGTACTGGCGCCCGGATCCGGCGACCGCGTCCGCTCGTCGCGCATCCCGCCCGGCCTCCGAGACCTGCTGGAGGCGTGCGACGGGACACTCACCCCGGACGCGCTCGCGCGGCGGGTGGGCCGTGAGGTCGCCGAGATCACCCCGGCGCTCGAACGAATGCGGCAGCGGGGGTTCCTCGACCTGCCGCGACCCCCCGGCGCCGAATGAGATCACCCGGCGAGGCGGAGCCGCGCGGACGCCGTCGCCGGCACGTCGGCGCTCGCGGCAATGTCCGCGTCCGCTCCCCCTCCCCCGTGCGGAGCACCGCTCTCACCGAGCATTTCCTGGTGCACCCGCCACAGCGCGTGCCCCGGCTCGACGCCCAGCTCGCCCACGAGGTGCCGACGGGCGTCGGCGTACACGGCCAGTGCCGCGCCCCGCAGACCGCAGCGGTGCAGCGCGATCATCAAAAGCGCCGCGACGCCTTCGTCCAAGGGATGTTCGACCGTCAGTTCGGACAGCTCGGGCACCACCTCGCTGTGCCTGCCGAGCCTCACCTTGACCTCGACGGCGGCCAGTTGGACCAGCAGCCGCTCCCGGCCCAGCGTCTCGCGGCACCGCACCGCCCAGGAGCTCTCGATGTCGGCCAGCGCCGTGCCGGGCCAGCCGCTCAGCGCCGACTCGAACGCGTCGTTCGCCTCACGCAGAAGGCCACGGCGCACGACTTCCCTGGCCAGTGCGACCTGGGACCGGAAGCGGTGGATGTCGACCTCCGCCGGGCTCACGTCGAGCAGATAGCCGCCACGGAGCCGCACCAGCCGGTCGGCGAAGCCAGTGGCCTCCAAACCCCGTCGCAGCCGCTTCGCGCACGTATAGATCGAGTCCTGCGGATTCTCCGGCAGCTCGCTTCCCCAGATGCGTTCCATCAGTGCCGCGTCGGTGACCACGGTGCGCGGTTGCCAGGCCAGCGCCGCGAGCAAACCGCGGGCACGGGCGGACGGCAGCGGAATGCCGCGCCTGCGGTCGGACAGTTCGATCGAGCCCAGAAGCTGAATGTTCATTGGCTCCCCCTTGCTTGTGCACTCACCTTCGCCTGTCCGCGCTTCTCGGGCCTGTCGAGTGGACCTGGCCCTGCGAAGCGCGAGCGACCGGTGAGAAGTTAGGCTGTCTGGTCCCGCAGCCCGGATCAAGAAATATGGGGGTTCAGACGTCGGAAGTTCCGGGATTTGAAGGCATAGAAGCGATGACGGCTGAGATGAACTCGAAGGCGACGGAATCAGACGCGGACGCCACCACGGACACGGACACTGACCCGCTCGATGTCGATGTCGACTCGATCCTTCCGCCCGAGGCACGGGCGCTCTACGCACGCCTCATCGCGGGCGAGAGAGTGTCGGGGGACGTACCAGGGATCGCTCCCCTCCTCGCGCTGGGCGCCGTCACGGCCGAACCGATCTGCGGCTACGTCCCCGTGAGTCTGGACAGACTGGAGCGCCGTCTGCGCGCCTCCGTGCAGGGTGAGTTGGCACGGACCGCCACGCGCCTCGACGAGATTCCGGCACTGCTCGGCGAACTGCGTTCACACCAACCGTCGGTGGCCGAGGCCGCGTTACGGGCCGGGTCCCGCTACATCGCGGGCATCGACGCCGTCAATCGCCACATCACCGAGGCGGCCGTCGAGGCCCACGAGGTATTGGCCGCGCAGCCCGGCCCCCGTACGCGGCGCATCCTCGCGCAGACGCTCAACCGCGACTTGAGCGCGGTGAACAGGGGGGTCACGATGCGCACGCTCTACCACGTGAGCGCCCGGACCAACCCCACGGTGCGTGAGCGGGTGGCCATCCTGGCGCCACAGGGGGCGCTGTTCCGCACCCTGGCCAGGCCGTTCCTGCGCGTGCTCGTGTTCGACCGGAAGGTGGCCTTCTTCTCCGACCATCTGAAAGGGCGCCCGGACTCCGCCGGCGCGTGGCTGGTCCGGGACCCGGCCGTGTGCGCGTACCTGGCCCAGTCCTTTGAGCAGGAGTGGACCCTCGCACAGGAGTGGCGCGCCCCGGAGCAGTCCGCGGAGGCCACCGCGGGCAGCGCCGTCAGCACCCAGCTCCAGCGCACGATCCTGCGCGCGCTGGTCGCCGGGCAGGACCAGCAGCAGATCGCGACGGCCCTGGGCTACAGCTCGCGCACCATCAACGTCCATCTGACCAATCTGCGCACCGAGTTGGGCTACGCGACGGTCTACCAGCTCGTGCACTGGTGGGCGTCGTCGCCCGAGCGCGACCTCGACTGAGCTTCTCCTGTGCCGGCCTTCTCCCCGACGCCCTCTCCTGGACGTGGCATGGCCGGATCCGTCGCCAGAGGGCTGCTTTCGGCCAACGATTCACTTCGCGCCGGTTCACAGACAACCCACAGCCCCTCCCCCGTCTCTCAGTACGGGGGAGACAGTTCCGCGACCAGAGAACGTACTTCGCGCCGGCTGTTCGTCCACCGTCCACGCAGGCATTCGGAGAGCTCGGAAATCGAGGAACGATGACCAGAAAGCGCAAGACACGGCTCCGGCGTTCGGTGCTGGCCGCCACCGCGGCGCTCGCCGTGACCGCAGGGCTCGTGGCCGCGGCGCACGGCGACACGGCGGCGCAGACCACGCCGAAGCTCGGCCTGATCGCCGCGACCAAATCGCTGACCCTCGACTCGTGGAAGGAGGACCCGGGCGTCTACCTCGACCTCGGGACCTACCTCACGTCCGAGGGCGGACCCTTCGAGCTGAAGGTGACCCGTAAGTCGTACAAGGACCCGGTCGTCGCCGAGCAGGTCATCCACGAGGGCGGCGGCAAGACCAGCACCAAGGCCCTTCCGGCCGGGCTGGTGAAGGACTTCTCGGGGCTGCCCGGCTTCGCCCAGATCACCATCACCGACACGAACCGCAAGGTCGTCGTCAACAGGACCGAGAAGTACTGCCCGAACAACGCGGCCGGTCGCATCGACCCCGACGGTCCCGCCAAGTCGAAGTACCCGGAGAGCTGCCCGGAGAACGCCTTCACCCTCGGTTCGGTGTGGGGCGTCGAGCAGGGCTGGGCGTCCAACACGTACGCCGGTTACGAGTCCGCGCCGGTCAAGCTCGCCGCCGGCAAGTACATCGCGAAGGTGTCGGTGGCCAAGCGCTACCGCGACCTCTTCGGTATCTCCAGCAAGCCGCAGATCATCAAACTGACGGTGCGCGAGCGCAGTTGGGAAAACGAGCAGGGCGGCGTCGGCATGAGCGCCAAGAGCGCGGCGTCCGGCCACAGCGGTCACGACATGTCGAAGATGAAGGGCGGCGCGGCCGGACACGGCTCGATGCGCCCCGCGGCCCCCGCCGCCCCGACGAGCGGCGCCGGCCCTTCGTACAACGTGGGCCACGGACCGCTCGTCCCCGCGCCCCCGGCCCTGCCGTGGGCGCTGAAGAAGTCCTCGCTGCGGGCCGCGACGGCTCCCGTCGGTGACGGCCCCGGCCGCACGGACGGCTCCCGCCAGGCGCCCGGCGCGGAGCCCAACGCCAAGCGCCCGACCGGCAAGGCGGTGGTCCCCGACGTCCCGAAGCCCGACCTGCGTTCGCTGCCGGCCTACGGCATCGAGATCAGCGACGGCGACCAGGAGGTCAAGGGCAAGGACTACCTCGCCTTCAGCGCCAACGTCTGGAACGCGGGCCCCGCGCAGCTCGTCGTGGACGGCTTCCGCAAGCCCGGCAAGGAGCTGATGGACGCCTACCAGTACTTCTACGACGCGGACGGCAAGCAGGTCGGCTACACCCCGACCGGCACCATGGAGTGGGACCCGCGTCCGGGCCACGAGCACTGGCACTTCACCGACTTCGCCAGCTACCGGCTGCTGAAGGCGGACCAGAAGGAAGAGGTGCGCAGCGGCAAGGAGGCGTTCTGCCTGGCGAACACCGACGCCGTCGACTACACGGTGAAGAACGCCAACTGGCACCCGGACAACACCGACCTGTCCACCGCGTGCGGCCAGGAGAACTCCATCTCCGTCCGTGAGGTGCTGGACGTCGGCTCCGGCGACACGTACACCCAGGATCTGCCGGGCCAGTCCTTCGACATCACCAACCTGGCGAACGGCACCTACTACATCCAGGTGCTCGCCAACCCGGAGAACCGTCTCAAGGAGACGAGCCACACCAACAACAGCGCGCTGCGCAAGGTCGTCCTTGGCGGCAAGCCGGGCGCGCGTACGGTGAAGGTGCCGGCGCACGATCTGGTCAACTCCAACTGACCAGCGCCTCGCGGTAGCCACGTACCGTCGACTCACGGTAGCCACGTACCGTCGGCCCCCGGGACCCGTCCCGGGGGCCGACGCCGTCCCAGGCCCCTGCCACGGCCGGCGCGGTACCTCCCTCCGGCCCCTGACCACCGTCTGCGTAAGCTGTCCTGGCTCAGTGCAAGAGCTCAGCAAGGATCCGGGGGGAGTCCGCGCATGGAACCACTACGCCGTGACGACCCTCCACGGACCGGGCCGCACCGCGTCCTGGCCCGGTTCGACGCGGAGTCCGAGCAGGCCGTCCCCGCCCGCCGCTACATCGCCCGCGGCGCCGACGGCGACCGCACGTTCCTCAGCTGCCTCCCGCGCGCCGACGCCGACCCGGCCCGCTGGGCCGTCGAGGCGCAGGGCGCCCGGCAGCTCTCCATACCGGGGTTCCTGCCGGTCGAGGAAGTCGGCGGCACGGCGGACCTCCCGTGGTGTACGACGCCGTACATACCCGCCCTCCCGCTCCCGGCCGCCCTGCGCGCCCACGGCGGTCCGCTGCCCGAACGGTTCGTACGGATCCTGGGCACCGCCCTCGCCCGGACGCTGGCCGCCGCCCACGCCCACGGCGTGACGCACGCGGGACTGTCCCCCGCCGCCGTACTGCTCACCACCGAGGGCCCGCGGCTGAGCTGCTTCGGTGCGGTACGGGCCGCGGCCCCGGACGGCGAGCGGCGCGGCGGTCTGCCGGGGCTGGACCCCGGCAGTCTCGCCCCGGAGCAGGCCGACGGCGGACGGCCCCGGCCACTGGGCGACGTGTACGCCCTGGGGGCGGTACTCGCCTACGCGGGCACCGGCCGCACCGTCCTCGGAGACGGCGAACTCCCCTCCCCCGTCGGTGAGTTGATCACCGCCTGCCTCGCCCGCGACCCTGCGGGCCGCCCGCGAGCGCACCAGGTCCTCACCGGCCTGGAGTCGGCCAGGAGTCCGGCGGCGCACCGGCCCACCGTCCTGGACACGGCCGGCCCGATCCCCCTGCCGGCGCCCGTGGTGGCCGCCCTCGCACGCCAGTCGGCGGCCGTACTCGCGGCCGACGTCCCGCCCACACCGCCCTGGACCGACGGCTGATGCTCTCCCCTCTTATGTACGACGACCCGCACCGGCTCGGCGGCTACCGCCTCATCGCCCGGCTGGGCAGCGGCGGCATGGGCACCGTCTATCTCGCCCGCTCGGCCACCGGCCGTACGGCGGCGCTGAAGACGATGCACGCCCCCATCGCCACCGACCCCGCCTTCCGCACCCGCTTCCGCCTGGAGGTGGACGCGGCCCGGGTCATCGGCCCCGTCCACGGCGCCCGGGTCTTCGACGCCGACCCGCTGGCCGAAACCCCCTGGCTGGCCACCGAGTACGTACTCGGGCCGCCCCTGGACGACGCCGTCGCCCTCGCCGGCCCGCTTCCCGAGGCCGCCGTACGCGCCCTGGGAACCCTGCTCTGCGCGGCACTGGCCCAGCTCCACACGTCGGACGTCGTCCACCGCGATCTGAAGCCCTCCAACATCATGCTCACGGCGGACGGCCCCAAGGTCATCGACTTCGGCATCGCCCGCGCCATCGGTGACATCCACCTCACCCGCACCGGCGCCGCCGCGGGCACGCCCGCCTTCATGTCCCCCGAGCAGGCGACCGGCCAGGAACACACCTCCGCCGGGGACGTCTTCGCCCTCGCCGGCCTCCTCGTCTACGCGGCCACCGGCCGGGGCCCCTTCGGCAGCGGGCAGCCCGCCGACCTCCTCTACCGCGTCCGCTACGCCGACCCGGACGTCACCGGAGTCCCGCAGGCCCTGCTCCCGGTCCTGACCCGCTGCCTCGCCAAGAACCCCGCCGACCGCCCCACCACCACCGAACTCGCCGCCCAACTGGGCTACTCGCAGGGCGACTTCGCCGGTCGCCTCCCCGAGCCCCTGCTGATCGAGATCGCCCGCCGCGCCGGCGGCGTCTGGCACGCCATGCCGCCCCGGCTGCCGGCTCCACCCCACGTCCTCGCCGAGACCCGTCCGAACAGCGCCCCGTCCGCCACGTCCCCGATGTCGCCCGCCTCCCGGACATCCGGCATGTCCCGCCGCAAGCTCCTGACGCTCGGCGGGAGTTCGGTACTCGGCGCGGCCGCCGCCGGCGCCGGTGCCTGGACCTGGCTCGGACGTCGGGACACCACCGGCCGCACACCGCCCGCCGACGCCCCGAAGGCCCCCAAGTGGGACCTGTTCTGGCAGGCGGACACCTACTACGCCGAACCTCGCATCCTCCCCGCGCCGCTCATGCTGGACGGACTGATCGTCGTGGGCGAGACCGACGTGAAGGGCCTGGATCCCCGGACGGGAGAGCTGAAGTGGCCCGAATACCCCGACGTCTACTTCAGACGCCGGTTGGCCGCGCACGGCGAACAGATCTACACCGCCGACTACACCCTCGACGAGGCCGAACCGCTCACCGTCGCCACCGTCAACACCGCCGACGGTTCGGTCGGTGAGGCGTTCGCCGAACTCAAGGATCTGCGGGCGATCCTCTACGGAACCCAGCTGCTCTGCGCGACGACCGGCGCCGTCTATCTGACCGGTGGCCGGGGCCGCCACACGAAGACCGGCTTCGGCAAGGACCAGACGTGGTTCCTGCTCGGCGTCGACATCGATTCCGGCGACAAGCTCTGGGAGGTCCCGCTTCCCGCCCGGCCGGACAAGTCCGAGCGGCTGCACTTCCTGTCCGCCCGGGTCGTGGGTGAGCATCTGGTGCTCGTCCAGCAGTCCGCGGACGGGGAACCGCGGCTGGTCGTACGCGACGCGCTGACCGGCGAGGCCCGCTGGGACCGGCCCCTCGAAGGCGACCAACCGGCCATCAACCGCGCCCACTTGGCGGTCGACAGCCGGCATGTCTACCCGTCGGCCGGTGAGCTCGTCGCGCTCCGCCTGACCGACGGCGAGGAGGCCTGGCGCTTCGAGGAACGAGCCCCGGAGGCGCGGTACAGCCCGCCGGCCGTCAAGGACGGTGTCGTGTACGCGGTCCAGGAGGGCCGCGGCATGGTCGCCGTCGACGCCGGCAGCGGCGCCCTGAAGTGGGCGGAGAAGAGCCGCGCCGTCACCGCCGCGAACCTCGACACCCCGCCCGTGGTCGGCAGCGCGTACGTGTACGGCAAGGGACCGTCCGGACTGGTCGCCGCGGACCTGCGGACCGGCGCCGCGGCCCGGCCCTTCAAAGCCGCCGGGGCACGGTACTTCGCCCATGAGTCCGCCCGGCGGCTGATCGCCCTGGGTGACTCGTACACCGCCGCGTATCCCCTCCGATGACTCACAGAAAGCGTCACAGGCATGAAGCCCCTGGAATCCGGTGACCCGATCCGACTGGGTCCGTACCGCGTCCTCGCGGTGCTGGGCGAAGGAGGCATGGGCAGGGTCTACGTCGGCCAGGACGCCGAGGGGCGCTCCGCCGCCGTGAAGGTGCTGCACCCGCACCTGGCGCACGACCGGAATCTGACCCAACGCTTCGTCCGCGAGGCCGAGATGGCCAGGGCCGTCACCGGCGCGGGCGTGGCCCGCGTGCTGGACGCCCAGATGGAGGGCGGGCGCCCGTGGATCGCCACCGAGTTCCTGACCGGGCCCACACTTGA
Source organism: Streptomyces sp. NBC_01508 (assembly GCF_045040315.1). NCBI lineage: Bacteria > Bacillati > Actinomycetota > Actinomycetes > Kitasatosporales > Streptomycetaceae > Streptomyces > Streptomyces sp. NBC_01508. The sequence continues at coordinate 3,626,899 of NZ_CP109419.1, forward strand.
GGACGCCGTCCACTCCCACGGGCCGCTGGACGATCCGACCGTACGGACCCTGGCGGCGTCGCTGGCCCACGCGCTGCGGGACATCCACGCCGCCGGCCTCGTCCACCGGGACCTGAAGCCCGCCAACATCGTGCTCACTGCGGCGGGCCCCCGCGTCATCGACTTCGGCATCGCCCGTCCCGAACACGGCCTGACCCTCACCACCACCGGCCAGGCCCCGGTCACCCCCGGCTACGGCGCGCCCGAGCAGGTGCTCGGCCAACGCGTCGGCCCGGCCGCCGACGTCTTCTCGCTGGGGGCGGTACTGGTGTACGCGGCGAGCGGACAGCGCGCCTACGAGGGCCCGCACGTCGCCGCCGTGCAGTACGAGGTCGTGCACGGCCAGCCACGCCTGGACCGCGTCCCACCCGCACTCCAGCCGCTGATCGGCCCCTGCCTCGCCAAGGATCCGGCGGCCCGGCCCCAACCGGCCGAGATAGCACGGGCCTTCGCCCCGCCGCGAGGCGCCGAACGGGCCTGGCGGAGCGGGGCGATCGCGCGGGACATCTCGACCCACAAGCGCGGCCTGCACCAGCTGACCACGGTGCCGGGCGGCGTCGCACCGCGCGACGTCTCACGGCGCCGGCTGCTGACGGGCGTCGCGGCCGGCGGGGCCGTACTCGCCGTGGGCGGCTCCGCCGCCGCGTGGTGGTGGGCGAACCGCGACAGCTCCTTCGACATCCCGAAGGCCGTGCCCGCCCCCAAGGCCCGCGTCCTGGACGCGAAGAAGGGCGACTACGTACTCGGCGAGACCCCCGACCCGCTCTGGAGCGTCGAGTCCGCGCTCGCCAGGACCACACCCGCGCCCCTGCCCGTGGGTGACGTCATCGTCGTCGGGGCACCGAAGGGCGGCATCGCCGCACGCGGTGTCGTCGACGGCAAGGTCCGCTGGTCGGCGCCCGACACGGTGGCCGAACAGCGATACCTGTCGCTCTCCGACGCGCTGGTGGCGGCCACCGACCGCGACGGCACGCTCAAGACCTTCGTCGCGTCGACCGGCGAGCCCAAGTGGACCTGCGCCGCGGACGCCGCGTCGCTGCTCGCCGCCGACGCCGAAGCGGTGTATCTGATCACCAAGGACGACCGGGTACGCGCCGTCGGCCGCAGCGACGCCAAGATCCGCTGGACCGTCGGGATCGACGCGGATCTCGGCACGAAGGCCGCCTCGCGCGCCCTGGCCGACCACGGCCGCCTCGTCATCGCCACGGCGGACGGCGGCGTCGTCGCCCTCGGCACGGACGACGGCCGCACCGTGTGGGAACAGCCCGGTCAGGGCGCGCACGGCCGGGCCAAACTCGCCCTGTCGGGACGCTCCCTGTGCGTGACGGGCAAGAACCTGTCCACCCTCGGCGTGCTCGACGGCAAGGAGATCTGGACCGCCGAGAATCCCGAACCCCGGGACGGCTCAGAGGTGTCCTGGGGTCCGCCGACCATCCACGGTCAGCATGTGTACGCCTCGGTCCTCCAATTCCCGATGCGCTACGACCTGCGGGACGGCAAACCGAGCGACTGGGTGCACGCGGGCCTCATCGAATGCGATCCGCCCAGCCCGCTGATCGTCCAGGGCAGCGGACTCTGGTCGGTCGCCGTCAACAAGACGGCGGGCGGGATCAACGTCGTCGACCTCTCCCCCGACGTCCGGCAGCCGTGGGTGTTCCGGCTCATCGAGAACCCCGACGCCTACTGGATCGAGGCGGACGCGAACCGGGTGTTCCTCCTGGACGGCACCTCGCTCAGCGCGCTGCCGGTGTTCTGAACGCCGGGCCTCCGCGCCGCCCCGCACCACGGGCAGCCGCACCACAAGTCCCGAGCTACGAGTTGCCGCACCACGAGTTCCCGCACCACGGGCTGCCGCACCACGAGTTCCCGCACCACGAGTTCCCGAACTACGAGTTGCTGTACCCCGAGCCCCCGGACGAGCCCCCGACCATCCGGATCAGCCGGCGGCACTCGTCCTGGACCCGCCGGGCGACGCTCTCGGTGCCCGTCTCGTGGTCCAGGCCGTTGGCCTGGAGTTGCCCGGCGAGCGATTCGAGGTAGTTCACCGCGCGCAGCACATGCGGGGAGGCGTCGACGGGCCTCCCCTCGCGCAGCTGGATCAGCGACTCCCGCGCGTCCTCCATCACCCGCCCGACCTCGCGGGCCACCTCGTCGCGGGATTCGACGGGCATCGAGGTGGCCCGGCTCATCTGCCGCAGGATCCGGTCGCACGCCCGGACCAGATCCTCCATCAGACCGAAGTCCCGGCCGACGCCCAGCCCGCCGACGCGCGGTGACTGACGGCTGGGAGAGAAGGAGTTGACCACGCGGGAGGCAGCGTGGTGCGGCTCGTACGGGTGGAGACCGACCGCGTTGACGGCGTTCAGCGCGGGGCGGAAGCACGGGTGGATGTGGAACTCGTTCTCGTACGGCTGGACCGCGCGGTGCCGGTCCGTCGCGTACACCACGTCGTTGCCCAGGCGCACCCCGAGGAAGCTCACCGCGTACAGCGACTCCACCACGGCGGGCCCGGACAGGCCGTCGGCGTACTCGGGGAACTGCCGCAGCAACGTGTCGGCCATCTCGTCGAGGCGGGTTTCGAGACCGCTGCGCATCACCACATAGCCGCTGTTGCGGAACATCTCGAACAGCGCTGAGAGATACGGGTAGTTGACGAGATATTCCTTGGCGAGGTCGCCGAGTTTCCACTCCGAGAACTGCTGGGCCGCCTCGACCACGTCCTCCTCGTGGATCCGGTCGTGCTCCCCCGCGACCGCCCGGTCACGGCACAGGTTGAGGAACTGGATGGCGTCACGGGGGCGGGGCAGCGCACGGGAGTACACATAGTCGAAGGTGGGTTCACCGCCCACCTCCACCGGGAAGATCTCCCGCCACAGCCGGTCGGGCGTGACCTCGGGCCCCATGGACGCCTGGGCGCGGGCCACCGCCATCTCGCGCAGGGCGGAGCGGGTCCAGTCGATCCGCATCTCGTCACCGTGGAACTTGTCGCCCTCGGCGAACTGCAAGCTGTCGTAGATGTCCGACCGCAGGAACAGCAGACAGCGCAGCGCGCCGCCGTACGCGCCGGCCGTGTGCTGCGCGGCCAGCAGCAGACCGATGACCATGGCGTTGCTGTCGGGGTCGTTGGACCACACCTGTTCCAGCTTGTCCACCATCAGCAGCAGCGGGGCGTGCCGCCCGGCGCAGTCCAGATCGGCGAACGCCCGCGCGACACCGCTCTCCAGGATCTCCAACTGGCGCGTGGCGCGGGAGCCTTCACTAGCCCCCCGTACATCCATCGCCGCCTTGACCCCGAACGCCTCCAGCGACAGCGACGTCTCCAGGCCGCGGGCGCCCTTGACCAGCCGGTCGTAGAGCCGCTCGTCCAGCGCCTCGTCGTTCGCCACGAGGAAGCTCCGCAGCGCCTTCACCGATCCCGGGGCGCGCCGGCGGTGCTCCCGGTAGTGGCCGACCAGATACCGGGCCGCGTGGACGGCGAACACGTACCGCCAGATGAGGGATTTGGCGGTGTCGCCGGTCAGCCCTTGCAGCTCGAATCTGCGCAGTTCGTCTCCGGCCGCGTCGTCCGGGGTGATCACGACCGTCCCGCCCGGCCGGTCGCCGTCGCCCGCCAGCCGTACGCGGATGGCGCTCTTGCCCGAGCCCTTGCGGCCGATGACCAGCATCTTCCGGCCGTTCAACGCCTCTTCGTACGCGGCCGTACGCATGAAGCCCGCACGTAACAGGCCGACGGTGATGTCGCTTTCGGCGTCGTCACGCCCGAAGTAGAGCCGCCGCACGACGTCCTCACTCATATGATCCCCCGAACTCATTCGATCCCCCGATGTCCGAGCCGCCGATGTCCGAGCCCCAGGCGCCCGAGCCCCCGGCGCGTGGCGCTCCGTCCACGGTAGCCACATCGGACGGGGCGCGTGCGCCTACGCCTTGGGCACCGAGAAGCGGAAGAGCTTGCCGGACCAGGTGGCGTACAGGTGGTCGCCGGTGGCGTGCGTCGACCAGGAGCCGGAGCCGCCGGTGGCCCGGTAGTGCCAGACCTGCTTGCCGGTGTCGGGGTGGAAGGCGTACAGGCCCTTCTTGCCCGCGGCGAGGAAGAGTCCGCGCAGGGTGCCCAGGAGCGTGAGGTCAGCCAGGTCCGACCCGGCCGTCCAGCGTTTCGCGCCGGTCTTGGCGTCGATCCCGCGCAGCACCTTCTTGTCCAAGTAGCAGACGGTCGCGCCGACGCGTGCGTAGCCGCGGTTGCCGCGGGCGGCGGTCCGTACCGTCCACAGGGTCTTGCCCGACGCCGGGTCGAAGGCGGCGAGCAAGCCGCGGGTCGAGCCGTTGAAGTTGGTGCTCGGGTAGCAGAACAGGGTTCCCCCGTTCAGGCTCAGGGACCCCGGGAAACCGAGCGTCTCACTGTTCGTCGGCGGGAGTTCGGTGGGTGCGCTCCAGAGCGTCTCACCGTTGTCCGGATCGAGGGCGAGCAGCTTCATGCCGGCGTCGATGCCGTAGAGCACCTTGCTCTTGACCGGTGGATACAGGGTGACGAGATCCTTCGCCCATACGCGTCTGCCCGTGTCCGGGTCGAGGGCCGTGTATCCGCCGAGCGTCGCCGCCGGGTACGTCTTCGACGCGCCGCCCCAGACGAGCAGCGCGCCCGCCGGGGTGGCGCCCTCGACCATGAACCCTCTGTCCCCCTCGGGCGAGGTCCACCGCACCTTCCCGCTCGACGCCTCCAGGGCCTGGAAGCGTCCGCCGCTCATGGTCACGACCAACTCGCCGTCCGAGAAGTTCAGCTCGGGCGCGCTGTCCCCGGCCGGGGCCGCGTCCCACAGCTTGTCGCCGGACCGGGCGTCGAAAGCGTGCACCTTGCCGTCGGTACGTACCGTGTAGACGTTCTTCTCGTCGGTGAGGACATCGGTGTTCTGGCCTCCGAGGTCCTTCCACAGGAGCTTGCCGGTGTCCCGGTCGAAGGAGGCGCCCAAGGCCGATTCGCTACACAGCAGCGTGGACCGGGTCACCGCGCTCAGGAACATGGCGGGCCGCGGAAGCTCCTTGGTCCAGTCGAGTTCGGGGGTGGCGACCGTGCCGCCCTTGCCGTCCTCACGGTCCTCGCCCCGTGAGTTCAGGAACCAGGCGGTGCCCCCGGCGACCGCGGTGACGCCGAGCACCGCGCCGCCGGTCAGCAACCGGCGGCGGCTGAGCAGCGGGGCGCGTACCGCCTCCCGCAGGGTGCGCTCGTCCTCGGTCACCCGCAGTTCGACCGCGCCGAGCCATCCGGCGGTGGCCTCCGGGCGCAGCCGGGACCGCAGCTGCTCGACGGTGGGGCGGCGGGCGGGGTCCTTGTCGAGGCAGGCGGCGACGATGTCGAGCAGGCCGTGCGGGACGCCGTCCAGCCGCGGCTCCTCGTAGGCGGCCCGGTACATCAGGGCGTGGGCCGCGCCGGTACCGAAGGGCGGGCTGCCGGTGGCGGCGAAGACCAGCACGGCGCCGAAGGCGAACACATCGCTGGCGGCGGTGAGTTCACCACCGGTCGACTGCTCGGGCGACATGAAACCTGGCGAGCCCGGGACCTGGCCCTCGACGGTGAGCACGGTTGCGTCGACGGCCCGGCTGATGCCGAAGTCGATGACCCGGGGGCCGTCGGGGGTGAGCAGGATGTTGGACGGCTTGAGGTCACGGTGGATGAGCCCGGCGCGGTGGATCGCGGCCAGCGCCTCGGCCAGGCCGCCGCCGAGCACGCGCAGGGTGGGCTCGGGCATGGGCCCGTGGGCGTCCAGGGCCTCGGTGAGGGAGGGGCCGGGGATGTACGCGGTGGCCAGCCAGGGCTGCGGCCCCTCGGGGTCGGCGTCGACGACCGGCGCGGTGAAGGCGCCGGAGACCGCGCGGGCGGCGTCCACCTCGGCCTTGAAGCGGCGGCGGAAGTCGGGGTCGGCGGCGAGTTCGGGACGTACGACCTTGACGGCCACCGCACGGCCGCTGCGCGACGCGGCGAGGTGGACCCGGCCCATGCCGCCCGCGCCGAGTTCCCGGATCACCCGGTAGGGGCCGATGTACGAGGCGGGGGCGGTGGCTTGCGGGGGAAGCGCGGACGGCGTCGAGGGGAACGGCGGCGTGGTCGGCGTGGTCATGGGGTGTCGCTCCGGAAGGCGTGGAGGGTGGTCTCGGACGCGGCGAACAGGGTGCTGCCGGAGATCTGCAGCAGCCAGGCTTCCTTGCCCCCGGCTCCGCTCCCCGAGGGCTGGTGCGCCCAGAGCGGCTTGCCGTCGGAGGCGCGCAGGACAACGAACCCCGGGACGTCTCCGGCGCCGTACGTGGCGATGGCCACCACGGACGCGGAGACGGTGGGCCCCTGGGCGTGCGCGGCACCGGTGGACGTCAGGTCCACCGGGCTCGCGGTGTGCCACACCTGCTCACCGCTGCGCGTGTCCAGGGCGAACACGGTGCCCTGACCGTCGTGGACATAAGCCCGCTCGCCGCGGACACCGGCCGGGCTGATGGTGGTCGTCTCGTTGACGGCCGTCCACAGTCTCTCGCCGTCGGCGGCGCGGAACGCCTGCACCTTGGTGCTGGTGACGAGCAGGGTCTTGCCGTCGGTGGCCAGGCGCGGATAGGCGCCGGGCTCGATGACGTCCCGGACCTTCCACCGCTCCGTACCGGAGCGCAGGCCGAGTCCGCGCAGCGTGCCGTTGTCCTGCAGGAAGCAGCGGCTCCCGTCGGCGCGGGCCTGGAAGTCGCTGCCTTCGACCGTGCGCGACCACAGCACGTTGCCCGAGTCGAGATCGACCGCGAGCACGCCGTAACCGCCGTTGTCACTGGTGCCCACGACGGCGACCGAACCGGCGACGGACAGGACGCTCTGGACGAAGCCGGCGAACTGGCCGCCGGCGGTCCGCTCGGTGACCGCGTGGGCGAACTTCTGCTTGCCGGCGGCATCGACACCGAGCAGATAGCCGCGTTCGCCGCCCCACGCCTCGGCGAACAGCATCGATCCGTGAACGCCCAACCACGTCGGTTCCCCCGAGACATCGGACGGTGGGCGCAGCGAACCCGTCCAGCGTTCCTTCCCGGTCGCGGTGTCGTAGGCGATCGCACCGCGCTGGTCCCAGCACACCAACGTGTCGCCGAGGAGCCGCAGTTGTCCGTAATCCAGCTTCTTCAGCGGGACCGACCACCGGGGCTTCGGCCCGGCCGGAATCTTGGGCGCGGGCCGGCCGGTGGTGCCCGCGCCGGCGTCGGCCCGGTCCGGGGTCCGGCCGGGCTTCGACCGCCACCCGGCCAGCGCCGCGGCGCCCGCGCCCGCCGCGACGGTGGTACCGGCCGCGGCGATCCACAGGAACCCGCGGCGGCTCGGCCCGCTCGGGGCAGTGGTGGCGAGGGACGTCGTGGGCATGGGCGGTGCGGCCACCAGAACGGCGGCGTGCGCCGCCCGCCGCGCCAGGTCCTCCCGCAGGCCCTCGGTCAGCAGCGCGGCAGGGTCGGCGGCCCCCAGCGCCCCCAGCGCCGCCAGCACCGACGCGGCGGGCGGCCTGCGGGCGGGGTCCTTGTGCAGACAGGCACCGACCAGCTGGCTCAACACCCGGGGAAGGCCGTCGAGTTGGGGCGGCTGATGAATAGCCCGGTAGAGGATCTCGGCCGCGCCTCCGGTACCGAAGGGGCCCCGCCCGGTGGCCGCGAAAACCAGGACACAGCCCAGGGAGAAGACGTCGGCCGCCGGTCCGACCTCGTGGCTCGACACGATCTGCTCGGGTGCCATGAACCCGGGCGTCCCCAGCACGGCGCCCGTCCGGGTCAGCTGGGTGGCATCCACCGCCCTGCTGATGCCGAAGTCGATGACGCGAGGCCCGTCTTCGGCGATGAGTACGTTGCCGGGCTTGAGGTCACGGTGGACGATACCGGCGTCGTGTACGGCCAGCAGCGCCTCCGCGAGGCCGGTGCCCAGGGCCCGCAGGGCAGGCTCGGGCAGCACGCCGAAGCCGCGTACGACATCGTGCAGCGACGGCGCGGGAACGTAGGCCGTGGCCAGCCAGGGCTGGGAGGCATCGGCGTCCACGTCGAGCACCGGCGGGGTGAAGAACCCGCTCACCCGGCGGGCGGATTCGGCCTCGCGCCGGAAGCGCCCGCGGAAGTCCGGTGCCTCGGCGTACTCGGGCCGGATGACCTTCAGGGCGACCAGGCGCGATCCGGGCGACCTGGCCAGGAACACCCTGCCCATGCCGCCCTCGCCGAGGAGTTGGAAGACCTCGTACGGGCCGATCCGGGCAGGGCTGTGCTGCTGGGGGACCTGGCCGGGAGGTCGCGGGACGGCGGTGAACGGCCGGAGCGCCGCGGCCGGCGACTGCGGCACCGCGGTGTGCGCGGGCCGCGCGGCCGTGGAGTCGATGCCGCCGTTGGGGGGTGTGTGCACGTCGTTGCCTCGGTCGTCAGCTCAGCGAGGCCAGCACATCACGGGCGGCGGTGATGGCGTCGTCCTCGGCCTGCTTCTGGGTTCGGTCGGAGGAATCCCGGCTGTAGGTGAGATCCGCGGTGAGCGTGGCGTTGCCCTCATTGACGATCACCTCGGCCTGGGCCGGCGACCCGTCCGTGCCGACGGAGTAGACCACGAAGGCTTCCTCGCCGAGCCCGCCGACCGACCGGGAGTCCAGCACCGTGCGCAGATCCCCCAAGTCACTGAGAGCGGTCTTCTTGCGGGTGTCGTAACCGCTCTTGGCGCTCGGGGAGACGGTTAGGGTCACACTCAGGCTCTGATAGTCAGCGTCGTAGCCGGGGGGCTCCCACCTCGGCATCCTGGTGATCATCGAGGCCAGGTCCTTGTCGTCCATCAAGCCGGGCGTGCACTCGCCTCCGGGCGCGATCTTCTCGATGGTGGACGCCTTGATCAACTCGCACCCCTTGGGCACCTCGGTGAACGCCTTGCCCGACGGCACCTTTGGCTCGGCGGCACCTCCCGGTGCGCCGGAGGGTCTGCCCGACGCGGTGCCCTTGTCGTCGCCCCCTGACATGGCGACGACCACGCCGACGATCACGGCCACGGCGAGCGCCGCGGCGCCCCCGATCAGCCAGACGCGCGAACGGCCGCCGCGCGGGCCCTGGTTGCCCGGACCGCCCGCCGGAACCGGCTGCGACCAGGCCGAAGGGCCACCCGGCGGCTGCGGCGGGACGGAGGGCGGCGGCTGGCCGGGGCGGCCCCGCGCCGTGGGTCCCCAAGCCGGCGCGCCCCGCCCGAGCGGCTGAGTGGGACGGTTCTTGCCGAAGGCCAGCCGGGGGTCCACCTGTGGGGCCTCACTCATGGAGCAGCTCGCTTTCGTACGGCCTACAGCCTCGGGAACCGACAGAAATCCGTCCCATGGGGCCAGGCCGGAGCAACAATCGGCCGAGACCCGACACCACGTGCCGGATCTTCTCGCGAGACAATGCAGATCCGATGAAATTCTGTTGAAACAGCGGACTCTGTCGCAGCCGGGAAACGGGGTACTACAGGGACCATGGGGAACTTCGGCGTGGGCACGGACACAGGGAACACAGTCGGTTCAGGCGTGGACGCATGGGATCGGGCGGAGGCGACCGGCACGACGGTCGCGACAGAGAAACCGGGTACGTCGGGTACGGCGGGTACGACAGGTACGGAGGATACGGCGGACCGGCTGCGCCTCGACCTGCTCGGTCCGATCCGCGCCCACCGCGGCGAGACGGCCCTCGATCTGGGACCCGTACGACGTCAGGCGGTGCTGGTCGCGCTGGCCCTGCGCGCCGGAACGCTCGTCTCCCACCAGCAACTGCTGGACGACGTATGGGGACTTGAACCGCCGGGCACGGGCCGCCGGGTCCTGCCCAGCTACATCTACCCCCTGCGCAAGACACTGGACGCGCCCGGCGCCCGCCCCGCCGCATCCATGATCCGCGGCGAGCGCGGTGGCTACCGCTTCGTACCCGGCCAAACCCGCTCGGACATCGGCGAGTTGGCCGGACAGGCCGCCACTGCCCGCAGGGCGAAGGCCGCGGGCAACCTCACCACCGCCATCGACGGCTGTACGCGGGCACTGAACCTGTTCCACGGGGAGCCGTTAGCCGGCCTGCCCGGGCCGTTCGCCGACGCCGAGCGGCAGCGCCTCGCCCAGCAGCGGCGCACCCTGCGCCATGAGCGGGCGGAGTGCCTGGTTCTCCTGGGCCGGTACACGGACGCTCTGGACGAGCTCCTGGCCGCGCCAACGGCGCTGCCGCACGACGAACCGCTCGCCGCCCTGCGCATGCGCGCGCTGTACGGCGACGGCCGGCAGGCCGAGGCACTCGCCGCCTACCAGGAGACCCGGGACCGGCTCCGCGACGAGCTGGGCGTGGAACCCGGCGAGGAACTGCGCCAGGTACACCAAGGCGTACTGCGCCGGGACGACCTGATGCTGCTCGGCCGGACGCCGAAGCCCCGCACCGCCGGATCCGCCACAGCACGAACACCGGCTCCGCCACCCACAGCCGCACCCACAGCCGCACCCGCACCGTCGTCGGCACCCGAGCGTCCCCCGTCCCCGCCACGACCTCGCCGCAACGAACTCCCCGGCGACACATCATGGCTCGTCGGCCGGGAGACAGAACTCGCCCTGCTCACCGCCCCCGTGCCCGCCGGCTCCGTCGCCGTGTCCGCCGTCGACGGCACGGCGGGCGTCGGCAAGACCGCGCTGGTGGTCCGCGCCGCCTGGACGCTGCACGACCAGTACCCGGACGGCTGCCTGTTCGTGGACCTGCACGCGCACAGCGTCGCCCACGAGAGCCTGCGCCCGCAGCGCGCACTGCACCAGCTGCTCCGTGCCGTCCTCGGCGCCGACGGCGAACTGCCCGACGAACTGGACGAGTTGGTCACCGCCTGGCGCGCGGCCACCAGCTCCCTGAAACTGCTGCTGGTCGTGGACGACGCCCGCAGCGCGAAACAGGTGCGCCCGTTGCTGCCCGCGGGCCCGGGCAGCCGCGTACTGGTGGCCGGGCGCCAGCGGCTGCCCGGCCTCGACGCCGACCGGCGGGTCACCGTAGAGCCGCTGGACACGGGCGAGGCTGTCACGCTGCTCACACGTCTGCTGGGCGGGACGCGCGCCGGACAGGAACCGGAGGCCGCGCGGGAACTCGCACGGCGCTGCGGCGGCCTGCCGCTGGCACTGCGGATCACCGGGGCCCGGCTGCAGAACCGTCCGTCCTGGACACTGGCCCACCTGGTCGGCCGGCTGTCGGACGACGAACGCCGCCTGGGCGAGCTCCGGGCCGAGGACCGCAGCGTGGAAGCCGCCTTCCGGATGTCCTACGACCAGCTCACCCCCGAACTCCGGCGCTGCTTCCGGGCGTTGGGTCAGTCCCCCACCGCCGAGTTCGACGGGCTCACGCCCGCCGTCATGCTGGGCCGCTCGCGCCAGGACACCGAGGACCTCCTGGAGCGCCTGGTCGACGCGAGCCTGCTGCAGCAGCCGCGGCCCAGCCGCTACCGGCTGCACGATCTCGTACGCGACCACACGCGCCGCCTGGCCGCCGCCGTACCCGAGGAGACCGCCGCGGCCCGCGCCGCCGTACTGCACCTCTACACCGCCGCCGGCCGCATCACCAGCGACTGGGGCCCGGAGGGCTTCCCGACCGGCCCTGACGTCTCCCACTCCCCCTTCTCGAACTGGCGGGACGCCGACGCGTGGCTGGACTCCGCGGGCGGCCAACTGCTCGACGTGATCGCCTACGCGGCCGCAGCCGGGCAGCACGACCAGGCCTGCTGGATCGCCGAATCCCTGGTCGACCCGCTGGTCCGGCAGGGCCGCTACCACGAGTGCCGCTCCGCCCTGGAGCTCGCACTGCCCAGCGCGGACGTGGCCGACGACCGGCGGATGCCCTCCGCCCTGCGCAACCGCATGGCCATCGCGGACCTCTACCAGGGGCGCTTCCAGCAGGCCCACGCCTGGGGCGTCGACGCGCTGCGCCTCGCCCGCCACCAGGGCGACTCGCGCGAACAGGCCCGCGCGATTGCCGGGTTGGGCGCCGCGGAGCGTGCTCTGGGCCGCGTCCCGGAGGCGGTCGCCCACCTGAGCGAGGCCATGGAACTGGCGGCCCGGCTCGACGACGACTGGCTGGCCGGGATGTCGAGCTGCAACCTCGGCGCCCTCCACCACCAGCGGGGACGGCACGAGGAGGCACTCACGTACTACACCACCTCCCTCGCCTTCGCCGAGAAGATCGGCCGCCCCAGAATGATCAGCAAAACCCTGTGCTTCATCGCCGAGACCCACCTGACACTCGGCCGCCACACGGAGGTCAAAAGCCTGGCGAGACGCGCGGCGGACCTGGCCCAGGAGGTCGGCGACCTGCAACTGCGCGCGTCGAGCCTGTCCCTGCTCGGCGCCGCGGAACACGGCCACGGAGACCTGCCGTTGGCCATCACCCATCAACAAGAAGCCCTGACCACGCTCACCGAGCACACCAGCAGGCCCCTGGAGATGGAGGTCCGCCACCGGCTCGCACATACCTACTCGGCAGCGGGCCACCAGGCCGCGGCCGAGCAGCAGTTCCACATCGCCCTGTCCTTGGCGGGGACGGAGGAGCCGGGACGGCAGCCCTCCCCCGGTGGCGCACCACCGGTGACGACATAAGAAGCAGATCCACACGAAACCCGGGCAACCCGGCGAGACTCGGACACCTGATCCCGCCGGCTCTGGCTCGCGCGCCTTTCAGCCGACGCAGCACTCCCGGACCACCCTCGCCCCCAGTGCCGCACAAATGAGACCACCGCCAGCCGGAGCACCGCACACGACAGCGCCGACACATCCGGTAAAAGCAAAAGCCCCAGATCACGGCGAGTGAGTTCTGGGGCTTAAGCGGAGCCGCCTTCGGGATTCGAACCCGAGACCTACGCATTACGAGTGCGTTGCTCTGGCCAACTGAGCTAAGGCGGCAAGCTGCGGAGTTGTCTGTCCGCGCACGGTCAGGTTCGCATCAGCAGCGGCGCCAAGTCTACAGGGTTCTCAGGGGTGCCCCGCACCAAGCCCGTGGGCGGGGAGGGGGCGTGGTCAGCACTTCTTGCCGTTCTTGGGTGGGGTGCCTTCGAGGAGGTAGGTGTTGATCGCCGTGTCGACGCAGTCGCTGCCGCGGCCGTACGCCGTGTGGCCGTCGCCGTCGTAGGTGAGCAGGACGCCGGAGGAGAGCTGGTCGGCGAGGGACCGGGCCCACTTGTACGGGGTTGCCGGGTCGCGGGTGGTGCCGACCACGAGGATCGGGGGTGCGCCCTTCGCCTCGATGCGGTGGGGGGTGCCGGTTGCCTTGGTGGGCCAGTAGGCGCAGCTCAGGGAGGCCCAGGCGAGGCCGGTGCCGAAGATCGGGGAGGCCTGCTGGAAGGAGGGCACCGCCGCTTCGACGTCGGCCGGTTCGGTGAAGGCGGCCGGTAGGTCAAGGCAGTTGACGGCCGCGTTGGCGTACATGAGGTTGGTGTAGGAGCCGTCGCCTTCGCGTTCGTAGTAGCTGTCGGCCAGGGCGAGGAGCCCGGAGCCGTCGCCGTCCATCGCGCCGGTGAGGGAGTCGCGGAGGCCGGGCCAGGCGGACTCGTCGTACATGGCGTTGATCACAGCCGTCGTGGCCAGGGACTCGCCGAGTTCGCGCTGTTCACCGGTCGGGATCGGCTCGGCGTCGAGGGTGTTGAGGAAGGACTTCATGCGATGGCCCGCGTCACCCGCCGACGCGGTGCCCAGAGGGCAGTCCGGCTGCTTGACGCAGTCCGCCGCGAACGCGTTGAAGGCGGTCTCGAAGCCGGCCGTCTGGTCGCGGTTCAGTTCGTCGGCCGGCAGGGAGGGGTCCATCGCGCCGTCGAGGACGAGGCGGCCGACGCGGGTGGGGAAGAGTTCGGCGTACGTGGCGCCGAGGAATGTGCCGTACGACGCCCCGACGTACGACAGCTTCTTGTCGCCCAGGACGGCCCGGAAGATGTCCATGTCGCGGGCGGCCTCGACGGTGGAGACGTGCGGGAGCACCTCGGCCGAGCGCTTCTCGCAGCCCTCGGCGAGCTTCTTGTAGGAGGCCGCCAGGAGGTTCTTCTCGGCTTGGTCGTCGGGGGTCTGGTCGACCTGGGTGTAGGCGTCCATCTCCTTGCCGGTGAAGCATTCGACGGGCTCGCTGCGGGAGACGCCGCGCGGGTCGACCGCGACCATGTCGTACTGGGCGCGAATCTGGTCCGGGTAGCCGATGCCCGCGTACCCCTGGAGGTAGTCGATGGCCGAGCCGCCGGGGCCGCCGGGGTTGACCTGGAGGGAGCCGAGGCGCTTGCCGGGGCCGGTGGCCTTCTTGCGGGCGACGGCGAGTTTGATCTCGGTGCCGTCCGGCTCGGCGTAGTCGAGCGGCGCCTTCATCGTGGCGCACTGGAAGCCGGGAACACCACAGTCACGCCAGTCGAGCTTCTGCCCGTAGAAGCTCTTCAGCTCGGTCGGCGCCCCGGACTCCGGCGACGCCCCGCCCGACGACGCACCACCGGAGGTGCAGCCGGAGACGAGCAGGCCGGCTGCGGCGAGCCCGGTGGCGGAGAGACGGAGGAGGCGCCTGAAGTCCATTCGAGGAGCCTAGCCGTCGCGCGGTGACTGTCCCTTTTCTGTGTCCGTACGGGTGACTCCCCCGCGGGCCGACAGAGCCTGCTCAGCCGGCCCGCAGCGACACCGTCATCGCCTCGACCGCCAGCAGTGGCGCCACATTGCGGTCGAGCGCCCGACGGCAGGCCACGATCGCCTCTATCCGGCGCAGCGTGGCCTCCGGCGTCGACGCTCTCGCGATCCGGTCGAGCGCGTCCCGTACGTCCTCGTTGGCGAGCCCGATCCGCGAGCCGAACTGGATCGCCAGCACGTCCCGGTAGAAGCCCGTCAGATCGGTGAGGGCCAGATCGAGGCTGTCCCGCTGTGTACGCGTGGAGCGGCGCTTCTGCCGGTCCGCCAGGTCCTTCATGACGCCCGCCGTACCGCGCGGCATCCGGCCGCCCGGCGCGGCGCCGAGGGCTGCCTTCATGTCCTCGGTCTCCTTGACGTCCACGTCCTCGGCGACCTGTTTGGAGTCCTCCCCCGCCGCGTCGATGAGTTCCTGGGCGGCCCGGAGGCAGCCGCCGATGTCCTCGACGCGCAGCGGGACCTTGAGGACGGTGGACCGGCGGGCGCGGGCCCGTTCGTCCGTGGCGAGACGGCGGGCGCGGCCGATGTGCCCCTGGGTGGCGCGCGCCGCCGCGGCGGCGGCCTCCGGCTCGATGCCGTCGCGCCTCATGAGGACGTCCGCGACGGCGTCCACCGGTGGCGTACGGAGCGTGAGATGGCGGCAGCGGGAGCGGATGGTGGGCAGGACGTCTTCCAAGGAGGGGGCGCAGAGCAGCCAGACAGTGCGGGGCGCGGGCTCCTCGACGGCCTTCAGCAGGACGTTGCCCGCGCCCTCGGTGAGACGGTCGGCGTCTTCGAGGACGATGACCTGCCACCGGCCGACGGCCGGGGAGAGCTGGGCGCGGCGGACCAGCTCCCGCGTGTCCTTGACGCCGATGGAGAGCAGGTCGGTGCGGATCACGTCGACGTCGGCGTGCGTACCGATCAGGCTCGTGTGGCAGCCGTCGCAGAACCCGCAGCCGGGTGTGCCGCCCAGCGCGCGGTCCGGGCTGGTGCACTGGAGGGCGGCGGCGAAGGCCCTGGCCGCGGTGGAACGGCCGGAGCCCGGCGGGCCGGTGAACAGCCACGCGTGCGTCATCTTCGTCGCCTCGGGCGGTGCGGTGCCCGAGGACTCGGCCGTGACCCGGGCATCCGCGTCACGGGCCGCCGCGGTGAGCGTCTCGGCGACGCGGTCCTGCCCGACCAGGTCGTCCCATACGGTCATGCGCCGTCACCACCTCCGAGTTGCGCGCTTCGGCATCCGGACCGGGATCGGGACCGGATGCCGACTTCCGGGATCCATTGTGGGGGCAGGGTCTGACAATCCCGTCCCACCTGGGCGGAGGCCGACATTCCGATCCCACTCGCCCCTGCCCCGGCTCTCAGCGACCGCGACCGCCGCGCGTCCCACCGGTCTCGTCGTCCTCGTCGTGCGGACCGAGCAGTTCGTCGGCGAGCGTCGGAAGATCGTCCAGCGGAGTCTCCTCCGCCCAGTCCGAACGCCGCCGTGCCGACCGGTCCGGATCGACCTGCGGCAGCTCGCGCGTCCGGTCGTCGCCCGCGCCCGGCTCGGCGGGCGAGGCGGGCGCCGATCCCTGTGCGTCGTCCCGGAAGTAGCCGGGCGGCACCCGGTCGGCCGGGTCCGCGTCCCGTACGGGCGGCAGTACGGCGGTCTCGTCGGCCGCCCGGTCCGCCGGCCGCGCCTCGGGAACGTCCCGTACCGGAGGCAGTACGGCCGTCTCGTCGGCCGCGCGGTCCGCCGGGTCTCCCCGATCCGCGCGATCCGCCGCGTCTGCCCGGTCCGCCAAGTCCGCCGGGTCCGGAACCTGCGGGATCACCCGCGTCTCGTCGTTGTCCGCACCCGAGCCGGCACCCGAGCCGGCGGTCGAGCCGGCGCCCGACTGCGTCGGCACCTCCTGCGTCGCGTCGTCCGGGGCGACCACCCGCTTCCCCCCGGCGGCACCCGCCGACGGGTCCTTCACCATCGGCGTCGGGACCGTCAACTCGCTGTCCGACTCCGCGTGTTCGGCCCTCGCGGACGTCTCGGCCGCCGCCGCCTCGGCCGCGGCAGCCGCAGCTGAGGCCTCCGCCAGCCGCCGCGCCTCCTCGGCCCGCAGCAGCGCCTCCTCGGCCCTGCGCTGCTTCTCGCGCCGACGCTCCTCCGCCTCGGCCCTGAGCCGGCTCTCCTCCTCGGCGAGCCGCCGCAGCCGCGCCTGCTCCACGCGCCGCGTCTCCTCCTCGGCCTCGCGCCGTACGCGCTCCTCCTCGGCGAGCCTGCGCGCCTCCTCGGCCCGCGCCCTCGCCTCCATCGCCTGCCGGTCGGCCTCGCGCTGCCGCGCCTCCTCCAGCTCGCGGCGCTTGCGCTCCTCCTCCTCGGCCCGGAGCTTGGCGAGCTGTGCCTGCCGCTCGCGCTCCTGTCGCTCCTCCTCGGCCTTGCGCGCCGCCTCTTCCTCGGCCCGGCGCCGCGCCTCCTCGGCGGCGGCCTTCCGCGCGTCCTCCTGGGCCTGCACCTCGGCGGCGGAGAGCGGCAGCATCTGGTCGAGCCGGTGCCGTACGACGGTGGTGACGGCCTCGGGCTCCTGCGCCCCGTCCACGACCAGGTAGCGGCCCGGGTCGGCGGCGGCGAGCGTGAGGAAGCCGTCCCGTACCCGCTGATGGAATTCGGCGGGCTCGGACTCCAGCCGGTCCGGCGCCTCCGTGAAGCGCTCGCGCGCCGCCTCGGGCGGGACGTCGAGCAGCACCGTCAGGTGCGGTACGAGACCGTCCGTGGCCCAGCGCGAGATTCGGGCGATCTCGGTCGGCGCCAGATCTCGCCCGGCGCCCTGGTAGGCGACGGAGGAGTCGATGTAGCGGTCCGAGATGACGATCGCGCCGCGCTCCAGGGCGGGGCGTACGACCGAGTCGACGTGCTCCGCGCGGTCGGCGGCGTACAGCAACGCCTCCGCGCGGTTGGACAGACCGGCGCTCGACACGTCCAGCAGGATCGAGCGGAGCCGCTTGCCGACCGGCGTCGCGCCCGGCTCGCGGGTCACGACGACCTCGTGGCCCTTGGCGCGGATCCACTCCGCCAGCGCCTCGACCTGGGTCGACTTCCCGGCGCCGTCGCCGCCCTCCAGGGCGAGGAAGAAACCGTTCGCCGCCTGAGCCTGCGCCGGGTCGGCCCCGCCGCGCAGCGCGTCACGCAGGTCGCGCCGCAGCGGTACGCCGGCCCGGTCGTCGGTCTTGGCGAGTACGACGGCGGCCACCGGCAGCAGCAGCGCGCCGACCAGCATCAGTGTGAAGGCCGCGCCGCCGTGCGCGAAGACGAAGTCTCCGGAGGCCAGTCGGCGCGGTCCGATCGCGGCGGCCAGGACGGGCGCCACCACGGCGCCGAGCGCCACGTAGACCCTGACGACAGCCTGGAGATGGTCGGTGTGCCGGCCGCGCCGGAACTCCTCGGTCTCCTGATCGATCAGCTCGTGGCCGGTCTTCGCCGCGACACCGGCGGACACACCGGCGAGCACAGCGAAGAACAGCACGGTCGCCGTGTCCGGGACGAGTCCCATGACGAGCAGCGCGACCCCGGTGACGGCGATCGCCAGCGCGAGCAGCCGACGGCGGGAGAATCCGGGCAGCACCTTCGCGGCGCCGCGGATGCCGACGCCCACGCCGCCCGTCAGCGCGAGGATCAGGAGGGCGAAGGCGACGGGGCCGCCGCCCAGATCCTTCGCGTGCAGTACGGAGACGGCGGCGGCGGACGCGATGGCCGCGGCGACGGTCGCACAGGCGACGACAAGCAGCGGCACGGCGCCCGTACGGCCCTTGTCGGGGCCGGTTCCGGTCGTCGGGCGGCGCAGCCCTTCGAGCGGCGAGCGCGGGCGCGGGGTGCGGCCGCCGGGCAGCTCCAGCATGAACAGGGTCGACACGGACGCGGCGAACAGACCGGCCGCGACGTAACTGCCGAGGGCCGCCTGGTGCAGCGAGAACCATTCGATGCCCGTGCCCAGCAGGTTGCCGATCAGCGTGACGACGAGCAGGACGGCGGCGGCCAGGGGGATCGCGACGAAGCCGGTGCGCAGCGAGAGCCGGCGCAGCGCGTCGAGGTGGTCGGGCACCGGGCGTACGGCGTCGCCCTCCGGCGGCGGGGCAGGGAGCAGGGCGGGCGCCGCGCTCTCCTTGGCCACCGTCCAGAAGCGCTCGGCGACGCCGGCGACGAAGACCGTACTAAGAAGGATGGGCAGTGCGTTGTCGGGGCTCCAGTCGAGCCAGAGCGGCGCGACGATGAGCAGCGCGAGGCGTACGCCGTCGGCCCCGATCATCGTCCAGCGACGGTCCAGCGGGCCGCCCTTGGCGCCCGCACCGGTGCCGGCATCGGCGCCGGCCGTCGCGCCTGACCCCGGTGCGGTGAGGGCGGAGAGCGGTCCGAGGAGTACGGCTCCGAAGAGCACGGTGGCAAGGATCCGGGCACCGAACACCGCGGCGACGGCGAGCGCCACCCCCCGGTATCCCGTCCCGAACGAGCCCTCGGCGACCGCCGCCTGCAACGACAGCAGCAGAAGCACGAGCAGGGCGAGTGCATCGCCGATGCCGCCCACGAGCTGTGCGCCCCACAACCGCCGTAGCGGGGGGAAGCGCAACAAGGCTCGTACGGCACGCTCTCGTGAGTCTGCGGCAAGTGCGTCGGAGTCGGAGGTGGGGCTCACGACCGTTGGCTGCTCGGCTCGCGTCATCCGCCCAGCCTATCCGGAGCCCGCGGGTCCTCGGAGGCCCGCCCGAACATACGACCGCCGCACGGGTCTCCGTGGAGTCTCCGCGCGGCGGTCGTACGACACCCGCGCCTCCGTACGGAGGCGCGCACAGCCCACTCTCGTCCTACTCGTCGTTCTTCGTCCCGGACGACGCACTCGACTTCTTCGCCGCGGTCTTCTTGGCGGCCGTCGTCGTCTTGGCCGCGGTCTTCTTCGCCGCGGTCGCCTTCTTGGCAGGAGCCTTCTTGGCGGCCGTCTTCTTCGCCGGGGCCTTCTTCGCTGGTGCCTTCTTCGCCGTCTTCTTCTTGGCGGGTCCCTTGGCGCGCTTCTCGGCGAGCAGTTCGTAACCGCGCTCCGGCGTGATCTCCTCGACGCTGTCGTCCGTCCGCAGCGTCGCGTTGGTCTCGCCGTCCGTGACGTACGCCCCGAAGCGGCCGTCCTTCACGACGACCGGGCTGCCGCTCACCGGGTCCGTCCCCAGCTCCTTCAAAGGAGGCTTCGCCGCCGCCCGGCCCCGCTGCTTGGGCTGGGCGTAGATCGCCAGCGCCTCGTCCAGCGTGATGTCGAAGAGCTGGTCCTCGGCGGTCAGCGACCGCGAGTCGGTGCCCTTCCTCAGATACGGGCCGTAGCGGCCGTTCTGCGCGGTGATCTCGACGCCCTCGGCGTCCGTGCCGACCACGCGCGGCAGCGACATCAGCTTCAGCGCGTCCGCCAGCGTCACCGTGTCCAGCGACATCGACTTGAACAGCGAGGCGGTCCGCGGCTTGACGGCGTTCTTGCCGGTCTTCGGGGTGCCGTCGGGCAGCACCTCCGTCACGTACGGGCCGTAACGGCCGTCCCTCGCCACGATCTGATGCCCGCTCTGCGGGTCGACCCCGAGTTCGAAGTCGCCGCTCGGCTTGGCCAGCAGCTCCTCCGCGTACTCGACCGTCAGCTCGTCGGGCGCCAGATCCTCGGGCACGTCGGCCCGCTGGTGGCCCTCCGCGTCCTTCTCGCCGCGCTCGACGTAGGGGCCGTAGCGGCCGACGCGCAGCATGATGCCGTCGCCGATCGGGAAGGACGAGATCTCGCGGGCGTCGATCGCGCCGAGGTCCGTGACCAGCTCCTTGAGCCCGCCGAGGTGGTCCCCGTCGCCGTTGCCCGCGGCAGCGGCGGCGGTCGCGGCGTCCCCCGCGCCGTCCGTACCGTCACCGGTGCCGAAGTAGAACCGCTTGAGCCACGGCACGGACTGCGCCTCGCCCCGCGCGATGCGGTCGAGGTCGTCCTCCATCCGCGCGGTGAAGTCGTAGTCGACGAGCCGGCCGAAGTGCGTCTCCAGCAGGTTCACCACGGCGAAGGAGAGGAACGACGGGACGAGCGCCGTGCCCTTCTTGAAGACGTAGCCGCGGTCGAGGATCGTGCCGATGATCGACGCGTACGTCGATGGACGGCCGATCTCGCGCTCTTCCAACTCCTTGACCAGCGACGCTTCGGTGTAGCGGGCCGGCGGCTTGGTGGCGTGGCCGTCGACGGTGATCCCTTCGGCGGTCAGCGCGTCGCCCTCGGCGACCTGCGGCAGCCGGCGCTCGCGGTCGTCCAGCTCCGCGTTCGGGTCGTCGGCGCCTTCTACATAGGCCTTCATGAAGCCGTGGAAGGTGATCGTCTTGCCGGACGCGGAGAACTCGGCGTCCCGGCCGTCGCTCGACGTGCCCGCGATCTTGACGGTGACGCTGTTGCCGACCGCGTCCTTCATCTGGGAAGCGACGGTCCGCTTCCAGATCAGCTCGTAGAGCCGGAACTGGTCGCCGGTCAGACCGGTCTCGGCGGGCGTACGGAAGCGGTCGCCGGAGGGACGGATCGCCTCGTGCGCCTCCTGCGCGTTCTTGACCTTGCCGGCGTACGTACGCGGCTTGTCGGGCAGGTAGCTCGCCCCGTACAGCTGCGTGACCTGCGCCCGCGCCGCCGAGACGGCGGTGGCCGACAGCGTCGTGGAGTCGGTACGCATATAGGTGATGAAGCCGTTCTCGTACAGCTTCTGCGCGACCTGCATCGTCGACTTGGCCCCGAAGCCCAGCTTGCGCGAGGCCTCCTGCTGAAGCGTCGTCGTACGGAAGGGGGCGTACGGGGAGCGGCGGTACGGCTTCGACTCGACCGAGCGGACGGCGAACGACGCGTCCCGGAGGGCGGCGGCCAGCGCGTGCGCGTTCGCCTCGTCCAGATGCAGCACCTGGTCGGACTTGAGCTGTCCGTCCGAGCCGAAGTCGCGGCCCTGGGCGACCCTGCGGCCGTCGACAGCCGACAGCCGGGCGTTCAGTACGGAGGGGTCGGAGGCGTCGCCGGTACGGCCGGTGCCGAAGGTCCCCGTCAGGTCCCAGTACTCGGCGGAGCGGAAGGCGATGCGCTCGCGCTCGCGCTCGACGACGAGGCGGGTGGCGACGGACTGCACGCGGCCGGCGGACAGGCCGCGCATGACCTTCTTCCACAGGACCGGCGAGACCTCGTAGCCGTACAGCCGGTCGAGGATCCGGCGGGTCTCCTGCGCGTCCACCATCAGTTTGTTCAGCTGGCGGGGATTGGCGACGGCGGCCCTGATCGCTTCCTTGGTGATCTCGTGGAAGACCATCCGGTGGACCGGGACCTTGGGCTTGAGGACTTCCTGGAGATGCCACGCGATGGCTTCGCCCTCGCGGTCCTCATCGGTGGCGAGGAAGAGTTCGTCGGACTCGGCCAGCAGCTCCTTGAGCTTTCTGACCTGGGCCTTCTTGTCGGCGTTGACGACGTAGATCGGCTGGAAGTCGTGTTCGACGTCCACGCCGAGACGGCGCACCTCGCCGGTGTACTTCTCGGGCACCTCGGCGGCGCCGTTCGGGAGGTCGCGGATGTGCCCGACGCTCGCCTCGACGACATATCCCGGGCCGAGGTAGCCCTTGATTGTCTTCGCCTTGGCAGGCGACTCGACGATGACGAGTCGGCGGCCGGCGTGTCCGGTCTCGCTGGTCGGGGACAACTTCGCTCTTCTCTCCGGTCGGCACTCGGTGGCCCGTACAGCCTTACCGCGGTACGGCAGTACGGCACCGCGGGGCATGACATGACCCGCTATGACGCTGCTTCGCTGCGGAGTGTGACGGTACAACCCGCCCCCGTGTCAAACGGGCGGAAGACCGCAACGGCCACTCGAACGGTAACCCGAGTCCGGACGTTTCCGCCGCCCGGACCCACTACGGCCGTCGCGCGGGGCGGCGCCGGGGCGCCGTACGGACCCGGTCGGCGGCGGACCGCGGGAAGGGCTTCACCGCAGGTCCCGGGGGTCGGCGGCGGGCATACCCCGGGCGGGATCCCGGCGCGTTCCGGCACCGTACGACTCGTCGGGCGCGCCGGTCACCGAAGGGGCATCGGCCGTGCCGGAGGGGCCAGGGATCAGATCCGGCCGAAGCACCAGAGGCCGAGGGCCACGAACGCCGCGCCCGCCGAGGCCGCGAGCGCGACGGACGTCCCGGGGCTGACACCGTGCGCCACGGGCGCGCGGTGCAGCACGCGCGCCCCGGTCCACACCAGCAGTGCGGCTCCGAACAGCGCGAACGCCGCTCCCGCGAAGATCGCCGGCCCGCTCTCCATGCCCGTACCCCGTTCGATTCCCGGCGCCGAGAGGCTCCGGAGGCAGAGGCTGGCACCTCGGTACGTCATTGGCGCGAATTCCGCGTGAACGGCGCGGGGGTTCACTCGCGCGGCGTCCGCCGGGTGCCGGTACGCGGCCCCCGCCCCGGCGCACGCCGCAACGGTCCGCCCGGGGATCAGCCGGCGCCACGGCCCGTGATCGACCCCGGACGGACCGGAACCCGCCCGTCCGGCGACCGGTCACGAACCGGCCACCGGCACCAGGAAGCCCTCCCCCACCAGCAGCCGGATCGCCTGCGGCGTGCGGTCGCGCAGCAGCACCGGGTCCTCGCCCATGAGTTGGGCGATCGCGTCCAGGATCCGCCCGGCGCTCAGCGTGCCGTCGCAGACCCCGGCGAAGCCCGCGGCGACCGTGTCCACCTTCGTCGCCCGCCGCATGCCGCGGTTCTGACGGAGCACCACATGCTCGGGGTCCTCCGCGCCGGGCAGCCCGACCTGTTCCTGGACGACCTCGGGGGCCAGCGCGAAATGAGCGGTGAGCAGGGCGGCGTCGTCGTGTGTGCGGAGATAGTCCTGCCGCTCGAAGTGGGCCCGTACGGTGTCGCCGAGCGGCTGCTCGACGGGGTGCGGCCACTCCTCCACGACCACCGAAGGGTGGTGGGACCCCTCGGACCCCTCGGACCCCGACTTCCTGAGGGTGATCCAGCCGAAGCCGACGGCCTTGGTCTTCCGCGCCTCGAACTCGTCCAGCCACGCGTCGTACCGCGCCGCGTACGCCTCCGGGTCCGCCCGGTGGTCGCCGCTGTCGCGCAGCCACAGCTCCGCGTACTGCGTCACGTCCTGCACCTCGCGCTGCACGATCCAGGCGTCGCAGCCGCGCGGCACCCAGGACCGCAGCCGGTCCTGCCACTCCTCGCCCTCCACGTGCTGCCAGTTGGCGAGGAAGTGCGCGTACCCCCCGGCGGCGAGGCGGTCGCCCGTCTCCTGGACGAGCGTCCGGCACAGGTCGTCGCCGCCCATGCCGCCGTCGCGGTAGGTGAGCCGGGCGCCGGGCGAGATCACGAAGGGCGGGTTCGACACGATCAGGTCGTACGTCTCGCCGTCGACCGGCTCGAACAGCGACCCCGCGCGCAGCTCGGCGGCCGGCGCCCCGGACAGGGCGAGGGTCAGCCGGGCGCACTCCAGCGCACGCGGGTTGAGGTCGGTCGCCGTGACAGCGGTGGCGTGCCGGGCCGCGTGCAGCGCCTGGATGCCGGACCCGGTGCCGATGTCGAGGGCCTTGGCGACCGGCGTACGGACCGTGAGTCCGGCGAGCGTCGTGGACGCCCCGCCGACGCCGAGCACCACGCCCTCGCCGTGGCCGCTCGCCCCGGAGGCGCCGCCGACCGCGCAGCCGAGGTCGGAGACGATGAACCAGTCCTCTCCTTCCGGGCCGCCGTACGGCCGTACGTCCACGGTGGCGCTGACGTGCGCGCCGCCCGCATCAGTGCCCGCGTCACTGCCCGGGCCACCCTCGCCGCCGCCCGTACCGCTGTCCGGGGCGGCTCCCTCCACGACCCAGCCGCCGGCCAGGCACTCCCCCAGGGGGAGCACGGCACGGGCCCGCTCGGCCGGGACCGGTCGCTGGAGCAGGAAGAGTCTGACGAGCGTTTCGAGCGGGGTGTCGCCGCGAGTGGCCCGCAGGGCGGGCACGGTCTCACTGCGGGCCAGCGCGGCGTACGCGGGCGCGCCGAGCAAGTCCAGCAGGCCGTCGACGGTGAAGTCGGCGGCGAGCAGGGCGTCGCGGAGCCGGGGCGAGTGGTCGGGCGCGGGAAGGCTGGTCGTACTCACTTGTCCATTGTGGCCGCTGCCACCGACAAACGCCTGCGGCCCGGCTCCCCGGGTGGGGTGCCGGGCCGCGGGATACGCGTCCGAGAGCGGTGTCGCGGGCCTTACGTACGACGGGGCGTTCTTCTGATCGGTCGGCAGGACAGAGGTGGCGTCAGGCCGGCGGGCTCACTCAGGAGGACGTGTCCGCGGACGGCTCCTTCGAGGCCGTGTCCGATCCGGAGCCGGCGGGTGCGGACGTCTCCGGCCGCTGGCAGCCGGGCTGCTTCGCCATCGCCGCGCCGACGTCCCCGGACTGAAGCTTCTGGAGCGCCTCGTCACCGCTCGTGCTGAGCTTGTCGAGTTCGTCGGCGACGCCCTTGAGGCCGTCCGCGAACTTCGCCTGGTCCTTGATGTCGAGGTCGTCCACGTCGGCCTTCAGGTCTGCGTACGCCTTGGAGGTGGCGTTGAGCTCGCTGACGGCCTCCTTCTGGGTCTTCTCGCCGTCGTCGACGGGCGGGGCGCCCGCCGCGTTCACGGCGGCGCCCAGCGCCTTGTAGGCGTCCGAGATGGACTGGAAGGCTGCCGCGTCGGTCTTCTGGACGTCGGCGGGCTTGCTGCTGTCCGAGGTCGCCTGCTGGATCGAGGTGTTGGCGCCGGCGATCTTCGTCAGCTGCGGCTGGACCTGGTCACAGACCTTCTTGGCCCAGTCGTTGACCTTGTTGCCGCTGTCGTCGCTGCATCCCGACAGCGTCATGAGCAGTACCGAACCGCCGGACAGTGCGGCTGCGAGCTTCTTGTTCACCGGATTGGGTCCCTTCCAAGGCTCTCGGCCCCGGAACATACACGCCAAGTGGGCGACTACCGCACGCCGAGTGTCCGATCAATGGGCTATTGCAGCCATTTGCACCAAGGGAGAGAACCCTCACGCCGCCACCCTCCGCAGCGCGGAGACGAGGCGGAGGACAGCCGGACGACGGGCGAACGACAGACGGACGACACGTCAGAACGCGCCGCCCGCCCGCCACTTGCCGCAGAACGCCACCACAAGGCGGCCACCGGATGACCGCCGGACGGCTACGTTCAGCCACCGTCCGGCTACGCAACGCCTACGAAGCCACCGCCGGATCCGGCGACTCGCTCGTACCGCCGACGGATCCGCCTCCTTCGTCGCCCCCTTCGCCGCCGTCGTCCACGGTCACCGAGCGCCGCTTGGAGACGTACACCGCCCCCACGATCACGGCGATCGCCAGCACCGCCACCACCGCGCGCACCCCGGCGTTGGCGTCGCTGCCGTAACTGAACTGCACCACCGCCGGAGCGATGAGCAGCGCCACCAGGTTCATGACCTTCAGCAGCGGGTTGATCGCCGGTCCCGCCGTGTCCTTGAACGGGTCACCGACGGTGTCGCCGATAATCGTCGCGGCGTGGGCGTCGCTGCCCTTGCCGCCGTGGTGGCCGTCCTCGACCAGCTTCTTGGCGTTGTCCCACGCCCCGCCGGAGTTGGCGAGGAAGACGGCCATCAGCGTGCCGGTGGCGATCGCGCCGGCCAGGAACGAGCCGAGCGCGCCGACACCGAGGGAGAAGCCCACGGCGATCGGGGTGAGTACGGCGAGCAGACCGGGCGTGGCCAGCTCGCGCAACGCGTCCTTCGTACAGATGTCGACGACGCGCCCGTACTCGGGCTTCTCCGTGTAGTCCATGATCCCGGGGTGCTCGCGGAACTGCCGCCGCACCTCGTAGACCACCGAACCCGCCGACCGCGACACGGCGTTGATCGCGAGCCCCGAGAAGAGGAACACGACCGCGGCGCCGAGGATCAGTCCGACGAGGTTGTTGGGCTGGGAGATGTCCAGGCTCAGGCCCATCTCGTCGGCCCTCGCCCCCACGTCCTTCACGGCCGTGGCGATGGCGTCGCGGTACGAGCCGAAGAGCGCCGCCGCCGCCAGTACGGCGGTGGCGATGGCGATGCCCTTGGTGATGGCCTTCGTGGTGTTGCCGACGGCGTCGAGGTCCGTAAGCACCTGCGCGCCCGCGCCCTGGACGTCCCCGGACATCTCGGCGATGCCCTGGGCGTTGTCGGAGACGGGTCCGAAGGTGTCCATGGCGACGATGACGCCGACGGTGGTGAGCAGTCCGGTGCCGGCCAGCGCCACCGCGAAGAGCGCGAGCATGATCGACGTACCGCCGAGCAGGAACGCCCCGTACACGCCGAGAGCGATCAGCAGCGCCGTGTAGACCGCGGACTCCAGACCGATGGCCACACCGGCCAGGACGACCGTGGCGGGCCCGGTGAGCGCCGATTTGCCGATGTCGCGCACCGGGCGCCGGTTGGTCTCCGTGAAATAGCCCGTGAGCTGCTGGATGAGCGCCGCGAGCACGATGCCGATGGCGACGGCGACCAGCGCGAACGTCCTCGGGTCACCGGGGTGCGAGGTGATCTCCTCGGCACTCACTCCGTCCAACTCCGCGTACGTGGACGGCAGGTAGGTGTACGCCGCCACGGCCACCAGGACGAGCGAGATCACCGCGGAGATGAAGAAGCCGCGGTTGATCGCGGTCATCCCGCTGCGGTCGGAGGGCCGCGGCGCGACGGCGAAGATGCCGATCATCGCCGTGACGACACCGATCGCGGGGACGATCAGCGGGAAGCCGAGCCCGAAGTTGCCGAAGGCCGCCGTACCGAGGATGAGCGCGGCGACGAGCGTCACCGCGTACGACTCGAAGAGGTCGGCCGCCATACCGGCGCAGTCGCCGACGTTGTCGCCCACGTTGTCGGCGATGGTCGCCGCGTTGCGCGGGTCGTCCTCGGGGATGCCCTGCTCGACCTTGCCGACGAGGTCGGCGCCGACGTCGGCGGCCTTGGTGAAGATGCCACCGCCGACACGCATGAACATGGCGATCAACGCGGCGCCGAGGCCGAAGCCCTCCAGCACCTTCGGTGCGTCCTCCGCGTAGACGAGGACCACGCAGGAGGCGCCGAGCAGGCCGAGGCCCACCGTGAACATGCCGACCACACCACCGGTGCGGAAAGCGATCTTCATCGCCTTGTGCGCGACGGCTGTCAGATCCTTTTCCGGTTCGCCCTCCGCCGGGGTTGCCTCTCTCGCCGCCGCGGCGACGCGCACATTACTGCGTACGGCCAGACGCATGCCGAAGTATCCGGTGGCCGCCGAGAAAAGCGCACCCACCAGGAAGAACAACGAACGTCCCGCGCGTTCCGACCAGCCGTCGGCCGGAAGCAACAACAGCAGGAAGAACACCACGACGGCGAAAATGCCGAGGGTGCGCAACTGCCGTGCCAGATAGGCATTCGCGCCTTCCTGTACGGCCGCCGCGATCTCCTTCATGGAATCGGTGCCCTCGTCGGCCGCCAGCACCTGACGGACCAGCCGCTGGGCGACGAGCAGCGCCGCCAGCGCGATGACCGCGATGACGATCACGATCAGTCTGTTGCCGTCCGTGAGTATCGCGGCAGCGAGAGAAGTGGGGTGCTCGGACAGTTGCTCGGACAGTTGTGGATCGATGTGCCCCGCCATTCGTCCTCCTTGACGCTCAGCGCTCAAGATGGACGGATTGTAGGGAGCGGGAGCTGATCAAAACAGAGTGCGCCGCGTGTAATTGACCTTGACTTGTGGACCCGCAAATGATCGGACCCCGAAAAGCGCTCCGAAATGCGTAATGGGATGAACGCATTGACTGGTGATCCATTATCTCCGGGGAATAGAAAAGGCCCTGCTCAGCAGGGCCCTCAAAGAAATTGGATCACACTCTCACGGCCACTTCGGAGACGGACCGCCCCGCATGGGCCGACCGGCCGCCGCGGGCCGTACGCAGACGCGTATTCAGGGGAGCGCGACCGCCGAGGCGGTCGGCCAGCTCATCCGGATGGTGCCGCCGCTCTCGTCGGAGGTCACTTCCACGTCGTCCACGAGGCCGCTGATGACCGCGAGGCCCATCTCGTCCTCGCCGTCGCCCGTGTCCGTCTCGTAGAGATCGCCCGCGAGCACGGCCCGGCGGGAGACCGGCACATTCTCTGCGGCGGCCTTGGTGCCCGGGGCGGGCACCTCGTCACCGACCTCGATGGAGAAGATCTTCTCCTCCTCGGTCAGCACGACCCGCACGGGCGCGGTGATGCCGTGGCTGCGGTGCAGACCGACCGCGCGGCTGCACGCCTCACCGACGGCGAGCCTGACCTCGTCCAACACTGCTTCGTCGACACCGGCCCGGCGCGCCACGGCAGCCGCCACCAGACGGGCCGTCCTGACGTGCTCGGGCTGGGCGCTGAAGCGGAGTTCAACGGTGGCCATGCGATCCCCCTCAGACGTACGAGCGTGCGAAATCTGGGGCTCGGGTGGCCCCGGGCATGACGCCCGGTGCCCCCTGCCCTTCCTTCCGAAAGCCTCCGGCCGGACTCAGTCGGTGGCGGCGACGGCCTCATCGACCGTGGTGTGAATGGGGAACACCTTGGTCAGGCCAGTGATCCGGAAGATCTTGAGAATGCGCTCCTGGTTGCAGACGAGACGCAGCGAGCCCTCGTGGGCACGCACGCGCTTGAGTCCACCCACGAGCACGCCCAGACCGGTCGAGTCGAGGAAGTCCACACCCTCCATGTCGACGACCAGGTGATAGCTGCCGTCGTTCACCAACTCGACCAACTGCTCGCGCAGCTTGGGCGCGGTATACACATCAATCTCGCCACCGACCTCGACGACCGTACGGTCGCCACCAGGGCCGGACACATTGCGAGTCGACAGGGACAGGTCCACGGATCCTCCAGCACCTTGCAATCGAGCGGTCGCCCCTCGGGTCTCTCCCGACGGAGCCAGGGGGCGTATCGCCAGCCGCGATGGCATTCAATCACTTACCGGCAGCCGTGCACGACGCCTTAGGACCATTGTCCGCCACGCCAGTGACACACTCGGTGCCGATGGCCACGAATCACGGTCCTGGCAGGCCGCCCGAGAGCGGGGACTCCCGCCCCTCCCCCGGTACGGTCCTGGACCGGCTCACCGCAGGGGCGGGCCGGGCTGCGCGCATCACCCATACGGAGCACCTGCCCCCGCGTGCGGGCAGACATGCAGTCTGGCCCGATCGCATCCGGCCAGAAGTGATCAACGCCATTCAACTGGCCGGGGTCGACCACCCGTGGGCGCACCAGGCCGCCGCCGCCGAGCACGCCCTGGACGGCGAATCCGTCGTAATCGCCACCGGCACCGCGTCCGGCAAGTCGCTCGCCTACCTCGCGCCGGTGCTCACCACGCTGCTGGACGGCTCCGAGGCGCCCAACGGCCGTGGCGCGACCGCCCTGTACCTCTCCCCGACGAAGGCGCTCGCCGCCGACCAGCGCCGCGCCGTGAAGGCGCTGGCCGCACCGCTCGGCAACAGCGTGCGCCCGGCCGTGTACGACGGCGACACCCCCGTCGAAGAGCGTGAATGGGTACGCCAGTACGCCAACTACGTACTCACCAACCCCGACATGCTGCACCGCGGGATACTCCCCGCCCACCCCCGCTGGTCCTCCTTCCTCCGATCCCTGCGCTACGTCGTCATCGACGAGTGCCACACCTACCGCGGCGTATTCGGCTCCCACGTCGCGCAGGTTCTGCGCCGGCTGCGCCGCGTCTGCGCGAGGTACGGCTCCGATCCCGTCTTCCTCCTCGCCTCGGCCACCGCCGCGGAGCCCGCGTCGGCCGCCGGCCGGCTCACCGGTCTGCCCGTCCACGAGGTGGCCGACGACGCCTCGCCACGAGGCGAGGTCGTCTTCGCCCTCTGGGAGCCCCCTCTCACCGAACTCCACGGCGAGAAGGGCGCGCCGGTCCGTCGCACCGCCACGGCGGAAACGGCCGACATCCTCACCGACCTGACCCTCCAGGGCGTCCGCTCGGTCGCTTTCGTACGGTCCCGGCGCGGCGCCGAACTTGTCTCCGTCATCGCCCAGGAACGCCTCGCCGAGGTCGACCGCTCCCTCGTGAAACGCGTCGCCGCCTACCGGGGCGGCTACCTCCCCGAGGAGCGCCGCGCCCTGGAGCGCGCCCTGCACTCCGGCGAGCTTCTCGGCCTCGCCGCCACCACCGCCCTGGAGTTGGGCATCGACGTCTCCGGCCTCGACGCCGTCGTCATCGCCGGCTATCCGGGCACCCGCGCGTCCCTGTGGCAGCAGGCGGGCCGCGCCGGACGGGCCGGCCAGGGCGCGCTGGCCATCCTGGTCGCCAGGGACGACCCGCTGGACACGTTCCTCGTCCACCACCCCGAGGCGCTGTTCCAGCAGCCCGTCGAGTCCACCGTGCTCGACCCGGACAACCCGTACGTACTCGCCCCCCATCTGTGCGCCGCCGCCGCCGAACTGCCGCTCACCGAGGCCGATCTGGAACTCTTCGGCCCCGCCGTGCCCGAACTGCTGCCGCAGCTCGTCACGGCTGGCCTGCTGCGGCGGCGTACCACCGGCTGGTACTGGACCCGCCGCGAGCGGGCCGCCGATCTCGCCGACATCCGGGGCGAGGGCGGCCGACCGGTCCAGATCGTCGAGGCGGGTACCGGCAGGCTCCTCGGCACGGTGGACGAAGCGGCCTCCCACACCGCCGTGCACGACGGCGCCGTCCATCTGCACCAGGGCCGCACCTACCTGGTGAAGCGGCTGGACCTGGCGGACTCGGTCGCGCTGGTCGAGGAGGCCGTCCCGCCGTACTCCACCACCGCACGCGACACCACCACCATCTCCGTCCTCGAAACCGACACCGAGATCCCGTGGGGCGGCGGGCACCTCTGTTACGGCTCCGTCGAGGTCACCAACCAGGTCGTCTCCTTCCTCCGCCGCCGCCTCATCACCGGCGAGGTTCTGGGCGAGAGCAAGCTCGATCTGCCTCCCCGCACACTGCGCACCCGTGCCGTCTGGTGGACGGTCACCGAGGACCAACTCGACGCGGCCCGGGTCAATCCCGAGCAGCTGGGCGGCGCCCTGCACGCCGCCGAACACGCGTCCATCGGGATGCTCCCGCTGTTCGCGACCTGCGACCGCCGGGACATCGGCGGTGTGTCCGTGCCGCTCCACCCGGACACCCTGCTGCCGACGGTCTTCGTGTACGACGGCCACCCCGGCGGCGCGGGCTTCGCGGAGCGCGCCTTCCACACCGCGCGTGAATGGCTCACCGCGACCCGTGAGGCGATCGCCTCGTGCGAGTGCGAGGCGGGCTGCCCGTCGTGCGTCCAGTCCCCGAAGTGCGGCAACGGCAACGAGCCCCTGCACAAGCGCGCGGCCGTACGGCTCCTGGGCGAACTCCTCAAGTCGGCGCCCCCGCCGCCGGAGGCTCCGCCCCTGCCCGGCCCACGCGCGGCCAGGGCCGGAGCCGAGGTCACGGGCCAGGTCCGGCCCGGCGGGCTGCTCAGCCCGTCCGGCGACTGAGGACCGGCGCGGCCCGGGAGTCCCGCGACCCGGTGGACGCTCCCGGCCACCGGACTACGGCCTGCCGGGCGGTGGCCCGGCCCCGGAGGCCGGCCGGCCGGCTGCCGGTGCCGTCGCCGGTCGCGTCGCGGGCGCAGACACGGGCGCAGACACCGGCACGGGCAGCGCGTCCGGTGGGCCCGCGCGGGATCTGACCGTCGGGGCGTACGGGCCGAAGGCCGCCCGCGCGGTCACGTCGGCGATGTCACCGGCTGTCGCGCACCGCACCACCTCCGCGCCCTGCGCCCCGGCCACCTCGGCCGCCCGCGCGCAGGCGGCCTCCGCTCCCCGGGGCGCGTACTCGGCCGCCGCCAGCGCCGCCAGGTCCGCCGCCGAGCCCGCGCGGTGCCTGGCCACAACCGCCTGGCCCAGGGCGAGGACCACCGCGAACACGGCACACAGCGCGGTCGTCGCGATGGCCGCCCACACCGTCGCCGACCCCCGGTCCCGATTCACGGCACCTCCCCCGCAGACCCCGCCACGCCCGCCGCCGCCGTGTCCTCGGCCGGTGCCACCGCTTCCGCGGCGAGCGTCAGCCCGATACCGGAGGGCCCCGGGGTCGGGGCCTCCACCCGCACCCGCCACAGGTCGTCCGACCGCCCCAGAGTGACCTCGGCACCCTCCGGGGCGGCCGAGCGGGCGGCTTCCACCGCGGCGGCCGGGGGCTCGGACCGGGCGGCGGCGCGAGCCCCCGCCCGGGCGGCGTCCACACACTGGATCTGCGCGGCGGCGGCCATCAGTGCCCACAGCAGCGCCGCGACGAACACCACCAGCGCCGGTACCGCCACGGCCGCCTCCGCCGTCACCGACCCCCGATCGGAGGTCCCGGACTCAGAACTTCGCATCGAGGGCGTTCCCGACGACCGACTCCAGGGCTCCGGTGACCGACCCACCCGTGACCACCTTGTAGAGCACCGCGGCGAAGCCGCACGCGGCGAGCGTCACCATCGCGTACTCGGCGCTCACATTTCCGGAGTCCGTCCGCAGGCCGGTACGGATCCGGGGACCGGTACGGATTCGCGGGCCGCCGCCGACCCGGACCCTGCTGCGGCACAGCCGGCTCATCCTGCTCGCCTCCTCCACCACACGCCACGTCTGTCGTCCCGCCAGCCCCATCGGCATCTTCATGTCAACCTCCCGTTGGATCAGCACAGTTGAGAACAGCTCAGTTGCCCCGCAGCAGCCCGGCCGCCAGGCCGATCACCACCGGGGCCACTCCCACCGCCAGAAAGGCGGGCAGGAAGCACAGCCCCACCGGAGCGGTGATCAGCGCCTGGGCCCGGCCCGCACGCGCGGCGGCCTGCCGGGCCCGCTCCGCCCTGAGGCCGTCGGCCAGCCGGGCGACGGCCTCCGCCGCCGGCGCTCCCGTGGAACCGGCCCGCTCCAGACAGCGGGCCAGGTCCGAGGCGCCCGGTATCTCGCCGAACCGACCCCAGGTCTCGACCGGTTCACCCCCGAGCCGCAGCGCCGCCGCCGTACTCACCAGGCGGTCGCCCACCGGCCCGCCCAGCGACTCGCCCACGGCCTCCGCCGCCTCGCGCGGACCCGCGCCGGCCGAGACGCAGGCGGCCAACAGATCCGCCGCGAGAGGCAGTTGCCGCACGGCCTCGTCCGTGGCCGCGGTGGAGTCCGGTTTACGGGTACGCAGCCGGCGCCAGACGCCGTAGGCGCAGGCGAGCCCCACCACCTGGCCGAGCACCCCGCCGACCAGGGCCCAGCCGAGGCACCCGACCCCCAGCGGCGGACCCCACCGCCTGGCCCACGCCCCGTACGCCGGTCGCTCGCGCCGCCGAACAGGCGCGGCTTCCATGGCCAGCAGCGCCACCAACCGCCCACGCGCGGCCCGTTCGCGCCGCCACCCCGACCACGCGAGGACCACGGACACCACCGCCGCCAGCAGCGAGGCGGCCACCCACATGCCGTGGAGGACATCCCCCTGCGCGAACCGGCCGTTCACGACGCACCCCCGCCCGCGCTCGCGTTGACGGCCCGGCAGGCACTCCCGTCGGCACCCGCGCCCCGCACGATGCGCCCGGCCCACCAGAAGCCCAGCGCCTCCAGCAGCCCGCCCACCACCAGGCAGCCCAGACCGGCCGGGGTGTGCAGCAGCACGCTCATCGGGTCGGCGCCCATGGCCCAGCCCATCGCCAGGCCCACCACGGGCAGCAGCGCCAGCACCACGACCGTGGACCACGCGCCGGCCAACTGTGCCCGCATGGACTCCCGTTGCTCCTGCCGCGCCCGCAGAGCGGCACCCAGCCGGTCGAGACCGGCGGCCAGTCCCGCGCCACCGTCCACCGCGACCCGCCAGCAGGCCGCGACCCCGACGAGACCGTCCGCACCCGGCTGCCGGGCCGCCTCGCGCAGGGCGGCCGGGACATCGCCGCCGAAGCGGGCAGCCGCGACCACCAGGGCGAACTCCGGGCCGCTCGGCTCACGGCCGACGGCCCGGACGGCCGTCGTGAGCGCCTCGGCCGGTTGTGCCCCGGCCCTCAACTCCCCGACGAGCACGTCGCACAGACCCCGCACGGCCTCGGCCCGCCGTTCCGCCGCCCGCCGCCGCTCCCCGGCCCGCAGCCGACGCCGCACGAACGGCACCGCCACCGCACCGGCGACCAGTGGCAGTACCGACTCGCCCCACAGGGCGATCACCGCGGCGACGGGCAGACACAACCACTCCTTCGAGAGCGCCGTCAGTCCCATCAGCCGCTCACGGGCCGCCCGCGCCCCGCGCTTCCAGGGCGGCGCGTCCTTCCGCCCCGCAGCGGAGCCGGTCCTTCCGGCCCGGTCACCGCCGAAAAGCGACTCCGCCCGCCGCGACACCCGCCCCCGGTCCGCCGACTGCCAGACCGCCAGCCCCGCGCACACCGCGGCACAGAAGGCGGTGACACTGATGGGGACCGGGATCGGGAACACCCTCTCCATCGCCGTCACAGCGCACCCCCGATCAGCGACCGCAGCCTCGGCCAGCCCCGTTCGTACGCGAACCCGTCCACGCCCCAGCGCAGCGCGGGCACCGGCACCACCAGCCCCGCCGCGTCCCGCTCCAGCACATGCACCTCGTCGATACGGCGCCGACCGGACCGGTCCCGTACGAGATGGATCACCACCGACAGCGCCGCCGCCAACTGGCTGTGCAGGGCCACCCGGTCGAGCCCGGCGGCCGTCCCGAGGGCTTCCAGCCGCGCGGGCACGTCGGCGGCGGCGTTCGCGTGGACCGTTCCGCAACCACCCTCGTGACCCGTGTTCAAGGCGGCGAGCAGGGTGGTCACCTCGGCGCCGCGCACCTCCCCGACCACCAGCCGGTCGGGCCGCATCCGCAGTGCCTGCCGCACCAGGTCCGCCAGGGTCACCTCGCCCGCGCCCTCCTGGTTGGCGGGTCGCGCCTCCAGGCGCACCACGTGCGGGTGGTCGGGCCTCAACTCGGCCGAGTCCTCGGCCAGGACGATCCGCTCGCGCTCCCCCACCAGGCCGAGCAGGCTCGAAAGGAGGGTTGTCTTTCCCGTGCCGGTACCGCCGCTGATCAGGAACGACACCCGGGCCTCGATCAGCGCCCGCAGCAGCCGCTCGCCGCCCGGCGGCACCGTCCCGGCGGCGGTCAGTTCCGCGGGCGAGAAGGCCCTCGGGCGCACGACCCGCAGTGACAGACAGGTCGATCCGACGGCCACCGGGGGAAGCACCGCGTGCATCCGTGTCCCGTCGGGAAGCCGGGCGTCCACCCACGGGCGGGCGTCGTCCAGCCGTCTGCCCGCCACGGCGGCGAGCCGCTGCGCCAGCCTCCGTACGGCCGCGGCGTCCGCGAACGACACGTCCGTCAGCTCCAGCCCGCCGCCCCGGTCCACCCAGACCCGGTCGGGCGCCGAGACCAGCACGTCGGTCACCGCGGGATCGGCCAGCAGGGGCTCCAGCGGCCCCGTCCCGACCAGCTCGCACCTCAACTCCTCGGCGGCGCCGAGCACTTCCGTGTCCCCCAGGAGCCTCCCCTGGGCCCTCAGGGCCGCCGCCACGCGCGCAGGGGTCGGCTCGGCCCCGCTCTCCGCCAGACGCTGTCGTACGGCGTCCAGGAGCGCTCCACCGACCTGCGCGCCCCTGGCCCGCGCCACGGCGCTCACGCGGTCACGCTCCCGTCCCCGGCACCCGCCAGCGCCCGCTCCCAGAACGCGGCGCAGAAGCGCGCCAGCGGACCCCGCGCACTCGCCCCCGGCGGCAACCCGCTCTCCTGGGCCGCCAACATGCCTGGCTCCATGGGAAGTTCACCCACGAGCGGCAGCCGCAGCGCGTCGGCCACCCAGCTGTCGTCCAGCCCGTTCGCGTACGGCCCACGGACCACCGCCCGCAGGTCCGGCAGGACCATGCCCACCAAGGACGCGACCCGGCCGGCGGCGGCGACGGCCCGCAACTCCCCCGGCACCACCAGCAGTCCGACGTCCAACTGCGCCAGCGCCTCCGCCACGGCCTCGTCGACCCGGCGCGGAAGGTCCACGACCACGACGCCACCCCGCCTGCGGGCCGCCGCGAGGACGGACCGCATGGCTTCCGGCGGGACCAGCACGCAATCGCCCCGGTCCCAGCTGAGTACCCGCAGATCGTGCAGCCGGGGCAGTGACTCCTCCAGCGCACCGCCCGCCACCCGCCCCTTGGAGGCGGCGAAATCCGGCCACCGGCGGCCCTCCGCCCGCTCGCCACCGAGCAGCACGTCGAGCCCGCCACCGAGCGGGTCGCCGTCGATGAGCATGGTCCGCAGGCCCTGGCGGGCCGCCGTGACCGCCAGGGCACAGGCCAGCGTCGAAGCCCCGGCCCCGCCCCGGCCGCCGATCACCCCGACGGTGAGCGCCTGCCGCCCCACCCCTTCGGCGACATCGGCGATCCGGTCCACGAGCCAGCTCTCGGCATCGGGCAGGCGCAGCACACAGTCGGCGCCGATCTCGACGGCCCGCCGCCATACGTCCGGGTCGTCCTGGTCCCGGCCCACGAGCAGCACGTCCCGGCGCCGGGTGGCGGACCGGCAC
This sequence comes from Streptomyces sp. NBC_01508, assembly GCF_045040315.1. Taxonomy (NCBI): domain Bacteria; kingdom Bacillati; phylum Actinomycetota; class Actinomycetes; order Kitasatosporales; family Streptomycetaceae; genus Streptomyces; species Streptomyces sp. NBC_01508. The sequence continues at coordinate 3,664,112 of NZ_CP109419.1, forward strand.
CGTACGGCCGCGTCGTCGCCCACCAGCACCAGCGGCGCGGACTCCCAGCCGCCCCGGCGCTCGGGCACCGTGTGGTGCACCTCCGGCTCCGCGCCCGCGGCGGCGCACAGCCGCAGCAGATCGTCGAGCAGGTCGACGTCCTCGGTCACGATCAGCGGCCCGGCCCGGCGCCCTTCGGCGACCGGCGAGCGGTCGGACGTCCTGAATCCAGCCATTCTCTCCACCCCCTATTACCGCGATCCCGGATCGACGTCCGCAGTCGCGCCGAAGGCGCGCGCCCACACCATCCGGAGACACCCGAAGGGCGTCCGCGGAGCGGGCTCTCAGCGATCTCGAAGTGATCCGGCATCTGTGATTCCGGCTACCGCGAACTTTCGCGGTGGGAAATCACCGTGCACCGCGCGGAAGAAACGTGTGGATCTTGCTCAAAAGCTGTGGACAACTCACCGGTTGTGAATATCTCCGTAGCTCGAACCGGTGACTTCCGAGAGCGCCCTGGCAACTACACACAGTGACGAGTAGAGTGCGGATCACACCCACGCACGCGAAGCGCCATGAGAGAAGGGGATATGGAGAAGCCACGAAGCCGGGCGCCAGAAACGCGTCCGGACATGCGACGACCCCCGCCGGGGGGGAGAGCGGGGGTCGTCCCCCAGACCGACTCGGGGGGGGGGGAGGAGCCGGACCAGGTGAGCACGGTCGCGAACGATCCGTGACTTCCATGGTGTACCCGAGAGCCTTCTCAGGCAAACCCACGCGCCGTACCTTACGCCGAATGGTGGGCGCCTATGCTCGGCTTCGTGGAAAACCACTCCTTGCCTCGCACAGCGGCCTTCTTTGACCTGGACAAGACGGTCATTGCGAAGTCGTCGACGTTGACCTTCAGCAAGTCCTTCTATCAAGGCGGACTGATCAACCGCCGAGCCGTACTGCGCACCGCATACACGCAGTTCGTCTTTCTCGCCGGCGGCGCCGATCACGACCAGATGGAGCGCATGCGCGAGTACCTCTCCGCGCTCTGCAAGGGCTGGAACGTCCAGCAGGTCAAGGAGATCGTCGCCGAGACGCTGCACGACCTCATCGACCCGATCATCTACGACGAGGCCGCCTCCCTCATCGAGGACCACCACACGGCCGGACGCGATGTGGTGATCGTCTCCACATCCGGCGCGGAGGTCGTCGAGCCGATCGGTGAACTCCTGGGCGCCGACCGGGTCGTGGCGACCCGCATGGTCGTCGGCGCCGACGGCTGCTTCACGGGTGAGATCGAGTACTACGCGTACGGGCCGACCAAGGCCGCAGCGGTCAAGGCGCTCGCCGCGTCCGAGGGATACGACCTGGACCGCTGTTACGCGTACAGCGACTCCGTCACCGACCTGCCGATGCTCCAGTCGGTCGGCCACCCGTACGCGGTCAATCCCGACAGGGCACTGCGGCGTGAGGCGGTGGCCCGTGATTGGCCGATTCTCGTCTTCGATCGGCCGGTCCGGCTCAAGCAGCGGCTGCCCGCCCTCTCGATGCCGCCACGGCCGGCGCTCGTCGCGGCGGCGGCGGTGGGTGCGGCGGCGGCCACGGCGGGACTGGTCTGGTACGCGAGCCGGCGGCGCCAGGCGGCCTCCGCGTGAGCGGGCCGACGACAGCCGGGCGGTTCGCCCCTATTTGAACCCAAAAGTAAAGTTGCGGAGCGAGGGCTTTCGCTTCTCCCCGGACAGGAGTAGAAAGGAATCAACGGCCCGCGAGACCAAGGACATCCGCGAGGATGACCTGTTGACGCACAAGGCCCCTCGGACCGAGCATGAAAACCGAGTACCCACGCGACGTCGACCCGTCGATTACGGGCCAGCCGCACCAGGGACGGGCGAAGTACCCGACCTGATGGGCAAACTACGAGGACGCTTGGTAACCCGGTGGACGTGCCAGCGGCGGTACCTCTGCGGTACCGCCGCATTTGCGCTCGGCGACGAGCCCACACCGAAGCCCGCCCGGCGGCCGGCCAGGTGCGCCCGGACGGGGCTCAGGCCGCGCCGCGCTGCAGCGCCTCGCACACGGCCGTCGACTCCCTGACACCCAGCTCGACCGCGCGCCCGCAGTGCGCGATCCAGGCCGCCATCCCCTCCGGCGTCCCCGACAGATAGCCGTCGAACGCCGCCACGTACGCGGCCCGCCCCAGCTCCGCGTGCCCGACCTCGGACGGGCAGATCGACTTGGGGTCGAGCCCGCTGCCGATCAGCACGATCCGTTCGGCGGCCCGCGCCACCAGGCCGTTGTACGAGCCGAAGGGCCGCAGCGCCAGCAGTTCGCCGTGCACCACGGCGGCCATGACGAGCGCGGGGGCCGAACTCCCCGTGACCACCAGTTCGGAGAGCCCCTCCAGCCGTCCGGCCACCTCGTCGGCGCCCGGCAGCGGGGCCTCGATCAGCGGCTCGGGACTGTCCGGCCCCGGTGTCTCGACGACCGGTTCACCGGCCAGCCTCGGCCGCCCGACCGTCTCACCCGCGAACTCCGCAGCCGCGGCCCCCGCACCAGCACCACCGGCCGCCACCAGATGCAGCCGGGCCAGCACACGCACCGGCGACTGCCGCCAGATGGAGAGGAGTTGGCCCGCCTCGGCCGTCAATCGCAGCGCCGCTCCCACCGTCAGCGCGTCGGCCCCGGCCCCAGCGCCGAAGTCGCTGCGCCTGCGCACCTCTTCCAGCGCCCAGTCCGCGCCGGAGAGCGCCGCCGACCCACGGGCGGCACGCAGCGCGGCCTCCGAGGTGACCTCGTTGCCGCGCCGTCTCATCACACGGTGCCCGTAGACCCGGTCGACCGCCGCGCGCACCGAGTCCACCGCGTCGGGGACCCCCGGCAGGGAGCCCAGAGTGACGAGAGGGTCGTGCCCTCGTGGAGCGGGAGAAGCGTTCGGGGCTGTCGTACTCATAGGTAGCAAGGCTACGCGCCCGCAGCGCACGCCCCACGTTGGAGTGGTCTTCTCCGGTCGAAGTGACAGCGCACAGCAATTCGAGCACTACGCTAGGTGAACATGAAGATCGCTTTCGTGGGTAAGGGCGGCAGCGGCAAGACAACGCTGGCCTCGCTCTTCATCCGCCATCTGACCGCCAACGAGGCCCCCGTCATCGCGGTGGACGCCGACATCAACCAGCATCTCGGGGCCGCGCTCGGTCTCGACGAGGAGCAGACCACCGCGCTGCCGGCGATGGGCGCGCATCTGCCGCTCATCAAGGAGTATCTGCGCGGCACCAACCAGCGGATCACGTCCGCCGATTCGATGATCAAGACGACGCCTCCGGGCGAGGGCTCCCAGCTGCTCCGGATCCGCGAGTCCAACCCGGTGTACGACGCCTGCGCCCGCACCGTCCGGCTGGACGACGGCGACATCCAGCTGATGGCCACGGGCCCCTTCACCGAGTCCGATCTGGGGGTGGCCTGCTACCACTCCAAGGTCGGCGCGGTGGAACTGTGCCTGAACCATCTCGTCGACGGCCCGGACGAATACGTCGTCGTCGACATGACGGCGGGCTCGGACTCGTTCGCGTCCGGGTTGTTCACCCGGTTCGACATGACATTCCTGGTGGTGGAGCCGACGCGGAAGGGCGTGTCCGTCTATCGGCAGTACAAGGAGTACGCGCGGGACTTCGGCATCGCGCTGAACGTCGTCGGCAACAAGGTGCAGGCCCAGGACGACGTGGACTTCCTCCAGGACGAGGTGGGCGACGACCTGCTCGTGACCGTCGGCCACTCCAACTGGGTGCGGTCCATGGAGAAGGGCCGCCCGGCCCGGTTCGAACTGCTGGAGGCGGAGAACCGGGTGGCGCTCCAGGTCCTGGAGGACGCGGCGGAGGATTCGTACGCGAACCGCGACTGGGAGCGCTACACGCGGCAGATGGTGCACTTCCACCTCAAGAACGCGGAGAGCTGGGGCAATGCGAAGACAGGCGCGGACCTGGCCGCACAGGTCGACCCGTCGTTCGTACTCCGCGAGGACGCGGCGGTTCCGCAGCCGAGCTGAGCGGCGCGGTGGTACGGGCGGCACGTCGACGTGCCGCCCGTACCACCGCTCGAACCGCTCGAACCGCTCGGACCTGCCGAGCACTTGGCTCAGTTCTCGGCCGTACCCTCCTCAGAGCCCGAGCCCGAGCCGGAATCCGAATCGGGGCCGTCGGCCGGCGCCGGCGCCGAGCCCGGAGCCACCGGGGCGGCCGGTGAAGCGGGCGCCTTGGCAGCCGTCAGATACGACTGCCAGCCGGTCTTGGGCTTCTCGCCCACGCCCAGCCCCCGCAGTCTTTCGAGCGTCTCGGGGTCCTGCGCGTCCAGCCAGTCCGCGAGTTCCTTGAACGTCACGCACCGCACGCCGTCCTTCACACAGACGGTCTTGATCGTCTCCTCGACGGCGCGCATGTACGTGCCGCCGTTCCACGACTCGAAGTGGTTGCCGATGATCAGCGGCGCGCGGTTGCCGTCGTAGGCGCGGCCGAAGGCCTGGAGCAGACCGTCACGCATCTGATTGCCCCAGTACTCGTGCTGGGACGGGTCGCCGTTGACCGTCTTGGACTGGTTGAACATGAAGTTGTAGTCCATGGAGAGCGTCTCGAACTGCCGGCCGGGCACCGGGACGAGCTGGAGCGGGATGTCCCACATGCCCTCGGTCTTCTTCGGCCAGACCTGGTTGCCGACGCCACTGGAGTCGTAGCGGAAGCCCATCGTCCGCGCCGCCCGCATCATGTTCTTCTGCCCTTCCAGGCAGGGGGTGCGGGCGCCGACGAGTTCCTTCTCGTAGTCGAAGGGCAGTGGGGCCTCGGCGGTCAGGCCGCTGTTGGTCTTCCAGTTCTTGACGAAGGACTTGGCCTGGCTGATCTCGCTCTTCCACTCCTCGACGGACCAGTTGCCGACCCCGCCGTCCGCGCCGCAGAAGTGCCCGTTGAAGTGGGTGCCGATCTCGTTGCCGTCCTGCCAGGCGGCGCGCAGCTCGCGCAGTGTGCTCTTGATCCCCTCGGCGTCGTTGAAGCCGATGTCCGAGCGCCCGGCGGCGTGCTGCGGCGGGCTGTACTGCTTGGACTTGCCCTCAGGCAGCAGATAGACGCCGCTGAGGAAGTACGTCATCTTCGCGTCGTACTTCTTGCCCACCTCGCGGAAGTGGGAGAAGAGCTTCTGGCTGTCCTCGCCGGCGCCGTCCCAGGAGAACACCACGAACTGCGGCGGCTTCTGACCGGGCTTCAGGCGCTCCGGCTTGAGGGTTCCGGGCTGGGCGCCGGTGTACGCCGTCGAGCCGTCACCGATGAGCCGTACCGCGTTCTTGGGCGGTCCCTTCTTGGCTCCGTGGGCACCCCCCTCGGCCTTGGTCCTGGCCTTCGGTTCCGGTGAACCGGACCCGGAACATCCGGCGAGTCCCACGGCCAGTGCCGTGACAGCCGCGCCGCAGGCGATCCTCTTCGTGGCGGCCAGCATCCGCCCACCTCTTCCCTCAGGTTCTGTGCGTTGAAGCGTCGAAACGCCGGGCACGGCGCCGAGCGCCGACAACGTCGCACTGGGACCCGAGGGGATCCGGTATGACAAGCCGGACAAAATGACTAATCACTGGCACGGGTGAAACTTTGCCCCATTTGCCCTGAAAGTCATGCCTGAATCTTTACTCTCCATTACGATCCATTTACTGAGCGTTGATGATCCCGCCACTGCACGCCGTGACCCACGGCCGCGTACCCCTTGCCCCGCGACCGCGCCGCCCCGGAGAGGACGGGAAGCCATGTCTGCCAGCAGCCACACCCGCGAAGACCGGATCCACCACCCCCGTGCCCTTCGCACCGCCCGCACCACCCACACATCACGCACATCACGCATGTCGCGACTCCCCGGCTTCATGCGCCCGCACGGTCCGCCGCCCGGCCATACCCCGCACGGCGGCACTCCGCCCGGTGACTCCCCGCCCGGCCGGCGGCGGGGGGTGCGGATCGCCGCAGCGGACTTCTCCGCCTCCATCTCCGTCTTCCTGATCGCGCTGCCGCTCTCGCTCGGTATCGCTCTCGCCACGGGCGCCCCGCTCCAGGCCGGTCTCGTCGCGGCGGCCGTGGGTGGCCTGGTGGTCGGCCGCTTGGGCGGGACGCCACTCCAGGTGAGCGGTCCGGCGACCGGTCTGACCGTCGTCACGGCCGCCCTGATCCAGCAGTACGGCTGGCGCACCACCTGCGCCATCACGGTGCTCGCGGGCCTGACCCAACTCGGGCTCTCCGCCCTGCGCGTGGCCCGCTCCGCGCTCGCCGTTAGCCCGGCGATCGTGCACGGCATGCTGGGCGGCATCGGCGTCGCGCTCGCGCTCGCCCAGCTGCACATCGTCCTCGGCGGCAGCCCGCAGAGCTCCGCCGTCGCCAACGTTCGCGCGCTGCCCGCCCAGTTGGCCGACCTGCACCCGGCCGCGGTCACCGTGAGCGCGCTGACCGTGGGCGTCCTGCTCGCCTGGCCGCGCATCCCCGGGCGTACGGGCCGGATCGTACGGAAGGTGCCCGCCGCGCTCGCGGCGGTGGCGGCGGCGACCGCGGTGGCGGCCGTCGCGGGGCTGAGCCTCGACCGGGTCGATCTGCCCTCCTGGAGCAGCCATACGCTGCCCGAGCTGCCGCACGGGCCGGTGCTCGGTCTGATCGCCGCCGTCCTCACCGTCACCTTGGTCGGCAGCGTCGAGTCACTGCTGTCGGCGGTCGCCGTCGACAAGCTGGTGGCCGCGCGCAAGGACCCGGACGTCCAGATTCCGCGCGCCCGGCTCGACAGGGAGCTGACCGGGCAGGGCGCGGCGAACGTCGTATCCGGCGCCCTCGGCGGACTACCGATCGCGGGAGGCGGCGTCCGCAGCGCGGCCAATGTGGCGGCAGGCGGGGTCAGTCGGCACTCGACGATGCTGCACGGGCTGTGGGTCGCCGTCGCCGCCCTCTTCCTGGTGTCCGTGCTCGACCTGATCCCGCTGGCCTCGCTCGCCGCACTGGTCATGGTCATCGGTATCCAGATGGTCAAGGTCACGCATGTGCGCAGCGTGCGGCGCAATCGCGAACTGCCCGTCTATGTCGGGACGCTGGCCGGTGTGGTGTTCACCGGCGTCCTGGAGGGGGTGGCGCTCGGGGTCGCCCTGGCGGTCGCCGTCGCGCTGCACCGGCTCACCCGGACCCGGATCACGCTGGACGAGCGGGACGGCGTTCAACGACTGCGGGCACGAGGCCAGTTGACGTTCCTGGCGGTCCCGCGGCTGAGCCGTCTGCTGCACCAGGTGCCGCAGGGAAGCGACTGCGTGGTCGAGTTGGACGGCTCGTTCATCGACCACGCGGCGTACGAGGCGCTGCACGACTGGCAGGTCGCGCATCTGGCCCAGGGCGGCACCGTCGAGTTCACGGGCGGATCGGGGGACCGCATCGCCGAGCCCGCCGAGCCGGTCGCGCAGTCGAGCACCTGCTGCCGGCCGTGGACACCGTGGCGCAACCATCACTGCGGCGACCCGGTGGAGCAGCCCCGGACGCGGGAGGGGAAGACGGGTCAGCGGTGGGTGTCGAGCCGGGTCCAGGGCGGGCAACTGGCCAGTGGGCTCGGCTCGTTCCAGCGCAATACGGCTCCGCTCGTACGGGCCGAGCTGGCGCGGCTGGCGCGCGAGGGCCAACAGCCCTCGCAGCTCTTCCTCGCCTGTGCCGACTCGCGTCTGGTGACCAGCATGATCACGGCGAGCGGCCCCGGTGATCTGTTCACCGTCCGCAATGTCGGCAATCTGGTCCCTCTCCCGGGGGAGGAGGGCGCGGAAGGGCAGGACGAATCGGTGGCGGCGGCGATCGAGTACGCGGTCGATGTCCTCCAGGTCGAGTCCATCACCATCTGCGGACACTCCGGATGCGGCGCGATGCATGCCCTCCTCAACGCGCCCGCAGAAGCCAGCGAAGCCGCCGAAGCCGCCGAACCCGCCGCGACCGGCTCGACCACATCCGCCGCACTCGCCGCACTCGCCGCGTCCGCAACGACGGGCGCACCCGCAACAACCGGCCCGACCGCCGCGACCGCCGTCACCGGCTCACCGACCGCCCTGCGGTCCTCCCCCCTCACCCGCTGGCTCCGGCACGGCCGGCCCAGCCTGGAGCGGATGAGGAGCCACGACCACGCGTGGGCCAGGATCTCCGGACGGCTGCCGGCCGACGCGGTCGAGCAGCTCTGTCTCACCAATGTCGTCCAGCAGTTGGAGCATCTGCGCGCCCACGCGGCGGTGGCCCGTCGGCTGGCCGAGGGCCGGCTCGAACTGCACGGCATGTACTTCCATGTCGGCGAGGCTCAGGCGTATCTCCTGGCCTCCGACGGGTCGCCCGACGGACCGTCCGACACCTCCGACGAGGTGTTCAACCGGGTGGCCCCGACGGCCTTCGAGGAGTCGCGCGCCTGAACCGGCGCCCCGCCGCATCCGTGAGAATGTGTGGCCCCGTTCCCCACCACAGCCGGGGAACGGGGCCGCTTATGTGTCAGTTCACCCGTCAGCCCACCCGTAAGCCCCACCACATAGGTCTAAACCAATTTCCTGAAGACCCTTGTCACCCGGGCATCTGCCTGATGAGCTAGGCCCGGGGACACATAGAGGACGCCCTGGGAAAGGGAGATGTCGTGAGCAACGAAAGCCTGGCCAACCTGCTCAAGGAAGAGCGGAGGTTCGCGCCACCGGCCGAACTGGCCGCGCACGCCAACGTGAAGGCGGAGGCGTACGAGCAGGCCGCGGCGGACAGGCTTGGCTTCTGGGCCGAGCAGGCCCGGCGGCTCACCTGGGCCACCGAACCGACCGAGACCCTCGACTGGTCGAACCCGCCCTTCGCGAAGTGGTTCGCGAACGGCGAGCTCAACGTCGCGTACAACTGCGTGGACCGCCATGTCGAGGCGGGCAACGGCGACCGTGTCGCCATCCACTTCGAGGGCGAGCCCGGCGACAGTCGTTCCCTCACCTACGCCGACCTGAAGGACGAGGTCTCGCGGGCCGCGAACGCGCTCACCGAACTCGGGGTGACCAAGGGCGACCGCGTCGCCATCTACATGCCGATGATTCCCGAGACGGCCGTGGCGATGCTGGCCTGCGCCCGCATCGGCGCCGCGCACTCCGTGGTCTTCGGCGGCTTCTCGGCCGACGCGGTGGCCTCCCGTATCCAGGACGCCGACGCCAAGCTCGTCATCACCGCGGACGGCGGCTACCGGCGCGGCAAGCCGAGCGCGCTCAAGCCCGCGATCGACGACGCCGTCGCCCGGTGCCCGCAGGTCGAGCATGTCCTGGTGGTACGCCGCACCGGTCAGGAGACCGCCTTCAGCGAGAGCAGGGACGTGTGGTGGCACGACATCGTCGACCGCCAGTCCGCCGAGCACACGCCGGAGCCGTTCGACGCCGAGCACCCGCTCTTCATCCTGTACACGTCCGGCACGACGGGTAAGCCCAAGGGCATCCTGCACACCTCGGGCGGCTATCTCACCCAGGTGGCGTACACGCACCACGCGGTCTTCGACCTCAAGCCGGAGACCGACGTCTACTGGTGCACGGCCGACGTCGGCTGGGTGACCGGCCACTCGTACATCGTGTACGGGCCGCTGGCCAACGGCGCGACGCAGGTCATGTACGAGGGCACGCCCGACACCCCGCACCAGGGGCGCTTCTGGGAGATCGTCCAGAAGTACGGCGTGACGATCCTCTACACGGCGCCGACCGCGATCCGCACGTTCATGAAGTGGGGAGACGACATCCCCGCCAAGTTCGATCTGACGTCGCTGCGCGTGCTGGGCTCGGTCGGTGAGCCGATCAACCCCGAGGCCTGGATCTGGTACCGGCAGAACATCGGCGCCGGCAAGACCCCAGTCGTGGACACCTGGTGGCAGACCGAGACCGGCGGCATGATGATCTCCCCGCTGCCCGGTGTCACCGCCGCCAAGCCGGGCTCAGCGCAGCGCGCGCTCCCCGGCATCTCGGCAACCGTCGTGGACGACGACGCCAACGAGGTGCCGAACGGCGGCGGCGGATATCTCGTCCTCACCGAGCCGTGGCCGGCGATGCTCCGCACCATCTGGGGCGACGACCAGCGGTTCATCGACACCTACTGGTCGCGTTTCGAGGGCAAGTACTTCGCGGGCGACGGCGCCAAGAAGGACGACGACGGCGACATCTGGCTGCTGGGCCGGGTCGACGACGTGATGCTGGTCTCCGGCCACAACATCTCCACCACGGAGGTCGAGTCGGCGCTCGTCTCGCACCCGAAGATCGCCGAGGCGGCCGTCGTCGGCGCCGCGGACGAGACGACCGGCCAGGCGATCGTCGCCTTCGTCATCCTGCGCGGTACGGCGTCGGTGGACGACGGTCTGGTGGCCGAGCTGCGCAACCACGTCAGTACGGCGCTGGGGCCGATCGCCAAGCCGAAGCGGATCCTGCCGGTGGCCGAGCTGCCGAAGACCCGGTCGGGCAAGATCATGCGACGGCTGCTGCGCGATGTCGCGGAGAACCGTCAGCTCGGTGACGTCACGACGCTCACCGACTCCTCGGTGATGGATCTGATCCAGACCCAGCTCCCGAGCGCGACCAGCGAGGACTGAGCACGTAGGACGGTACGTCCGTACGGAGATGTGCGGACGTACGCACATCCGCACATCTGCACGTCCGTCGATACGAGGCAGGAGCCCCCGCCGCATCGCGCCGGGGGCTCCTCTTTGTAAAGTGGGCGGCGCGTCAACAATGTAATAAGGAACCACAGGTGTGCCGGGAAGTCTGGTCGGCAGGTCATTAGTCATGCCCGCCCGAACGACCGGAGACCCCCTGTGTCCACCCCGCGCACCTTCCTCGGACGCCTCCCGCTCCCCGAGCGGACGTATCTCGCGAGCGCGCTGCGTACCGAGACGGTCGGCGGTGTCCTGCTGCTCGTGGCCGCGGTCGCCGCGCTGATCTGGGCCAATACGCCGATCAGCGCCAGCTACACGGCCGTCGGCGACTTCCATCTGGGCCCGGCCTCGCTCGGCCTGGACCTCTCCATCAGACACTGGGCCGCCGACGGACTCCTCGCGATCTTCTTCTTCGTCGCCGGCATCGAGCTGAAGCGCGAGCTGGTGGCGGGCGAGCTGCGCGACCCGAAGGCCGCCGCTCTCCCCGTGATCGCGGCCATCTGCGGCATGGCCGTACCGGCACTCGTGTACGTGGCGGTCAACGTGGTGGGCGGCGGATCCACCGACGGCTGGGCCGTCCCCACGGCCACCGACATCGCCTTCGCCCTCGCCGTACTCGCGGTCCTCGGCACCTCGCTGCCGTCCGCGCTGCGCGCCTTCCTGCTCACCCTCGCCGTCGTGGACGACCTCTTCGCGATCCTGATCATCGCGGTCTTCTTCACCAGCGACATCGACTTCCTGGCCCTTGCCGGGGCCTTCGCCGCTCTCGCCGTCTTCTGGTTCCTCCTCAGAATCGGTGTGCGCGGCTGGTACGTGTACGTACCGCTGGCGCTCGTCATCTGGGGCCTGATGTACAACAGCGGCGTCCACGCCACCGTCGCCGGCGTCGCGATGGGCCTGATGCTCCGCTGTGTCCGGCACGAGGACGAGAAGCAGTCCCCCGGCGAGCACATCGAACACCTCGTCCGCCCGCTGTCCGCCGGTCTCGCCGTGCCGCTGTTCGCGCTCTTCTCGGCGGGCGTCCCGGTCAGCGGCGGCGCGCTGGCCGGCGTCTTCACACAGCCGGAGACGCTGGGGGTGGTCCTCGGGCTTGTGATCGGCAAGGCACTGGGCATCTTCGGCGGCACCTGGCTGGCCGCGCGCTTCACCAAGGCCGAACTGAACAAGGACCTGGCCTGGCCGGACATCCTGGCCGTGTCGACGCTCGCCGGGATCGGCTTCACCGTCTCGCTGCTCATCGGCGAGCTGGCCTTCGCCGGCGATCCGGGGCTGACGGACGAGGTGAAGGCGGCCGTCCTGGCGGGCTCGGTGATCGCCGCCGTACTCGCCGCCGTACTGCTGCGGCTGCGGGTCCGTACGTATCGCGCGCTGTACGACTCCGAAGAGCGCGACGAGGACATGAGCGGCATTCCCGATATCTACGAGCAGGACGATCCGGCGTACCACCTGAGAATGGCCGCGATCTACGAGAGGAAGGCGGCGGAACACCGCCGGTTGGCGGAACACGCCGCAGCGGCGCGCGATGACGGCCCCGGTCCGGCATGATCTGACATCCGACATGATCTGAAGGCGCAGAGCCGGAAGAACGCCAGATCTGCGCGAGCGCAGCCGAAACGAGGGAGTCAACGATGAGCGACCCCGGCAGCCATGCCGTCGACATCACCGCCGCTGTCGAGGCCGTTCCGGCCGCCGGCGCCGACCGCAGTCTCGGGCAGCTGGTCTCCTCGGCGACCGCGGAGATGTCCGCGCTGGTGCACGACGAGATCGCGCTGGCCAAGGCCGAACTGCGACAGGACGTCAAGCGGGGCGTGATGGGCAGCGCCGCGATCGGTATCGCCGGAGTGTTCGCGCTCTTCTCGCTGCCGGTGCTGAGCTTCGCCGCCGCGTACGGCATCCACAACTGGGGCCTCGGGCTCGCGTGGTCGTTCCTGATCGTCGGCGGAGCGTTTCTGCTCCTCGCGGGACTGCTGGCGCTGATCGCCATGCTGAAGTTCAAGAAGGTCAAGCCGCCGGAGAAGACCATCGCGTCCGCCAAGCAGACGGCCGCCGTCCTCCAGACGGTCAAACCGCATCCGCGCCCCGTCCGTGAGGCGGGCAAGACTGTGGCACGCTCGTCTGCATGACCGCCCCCGAAAACGGCCCTGGCACCACCTCCGGCAGCACTCCTGGCGCTCCCGGCGCGACGGTCGCGACGGTCGCGGCCGATGTGCGCCTCGACGGTCCCTGGACGCACCGGGACGTGGCGGCCAACGGTGCCCGCTTCCATATCGCCGAGATGGGCGACGGGCCGCTGGTGCTCCTGCTGCACGGCTTCCCGCAGTTCTGGTGGACCTGGCGGCACCAACTGCCCGCGCTCGCCGAGGCCGGGTACCGGGCCGTCGCGATGGACCTGCGGGGCGTGGGCGGCAGCGACCGTACGCCCCGCGGTTACGACCCCGCCAACCTGGCACTCGACATCACCGGTGTGGTGCGTTCGCTCGGCGAGCCGGACGCCGCGCTCGTCGGGCACGACCTCGGCGGGTACCTCGCCTGGACCGCCGCCGTGATGCGGCCGAAGCTGGTGCGCAGGCTCGCCGTTTCGTCGATGCCGCACCCGCGCCGCTGGCGCTCCGCGATGCTGTCGGACTTCTCGCAGAGCAGGGCCGGCTCGTACATCTGGGGCTTCCAGCGGCCGTGGCTGCCGGAGCGTCAGCTCGTCGCGGACGACGCGGCGTTGGTGGGCGACCTGATCCGCGGCTGGTCGGGGCCACAGCCGCCCGACGACAAGACGGTCGACATCTACCGGCGGGCGATGACCATCCCCTCGACGGCGCACTGCTCGATCGAGCCGTACCGCTGGATGGTGCGGTCGATGGCACGGCCGGACGGGATCCAGTTCAACCGGCGGATGAAGCGTCCGGTGCGGGTGCCGACGCTCCAGCTGCACGGGTCGCTCGATCCGGCGATGCGTACGCGCAGTACGGCGGGGTCCGCCGAGTACGTCGAAGCGCCGTACCGCTGGCGGCTGTTCGACGGGCTTGGCCATTTTCCGCACGAGGAGGACCCTGTGGCGTTCTCCACGGAACTCATCAACTGGCTGAAGGATCCCGAGCCCGACCGCTGATCAGCGCCGCGTCGGGCGGCGGATCGTCGCGGTCGACGCGGCTGAAGCGGCTGACGGCGCACCCCCAGGAACACTTGTACGACGAACAGCCAATTGCCTCACGCATAGGCCAATTGGCCGACGCCGGGGCGATTACCGACCATGGGCCCCGGGCAAACGTCGGGGTATGGGCTGGACGCACGACTACGGTGACGCAGCACGCAACCGCCGCTCGGCCTCAGTGCCGATCACCCACGAGAGGGGCGGCCCGGAAGACCAGGGTCATGATCTCCGCCTCGGTATTCCACTGATTCTCCGCCGAAGGGCCCGTTGGGTCTCGGCACGGCTGCGGCATCCACGCGGCTAGGCACGACGGAATCAAGATCAGGAGCAGGATCAGGGGAAGCGAGAAGGAGTACAGCCGCAACGGGGACAGAGCCGGGCCGGACCAGGATCTCCTGGCCCGGCCCGTCCTCGTATCCGTTGCTGAGGGTCCGGAGGGTCCGGAGGGTCCGGAGGGTCCGGAGGGTCCGGAGGGTCCGGAGATCCCTGAGCGTCCGCTCCTACAGCGCGCATCCCTGGCTGTCGACCTGCTGGTTGGCCGAGCGGCCCAGCGTGATGTCCTCGCGGATCTCGTCGGCCGTCAGGGCGTAGCCGGTGTCCGGGTCGTCGAGCGACCGGGCGAAGATCACGCCGTACACCTTGCCGTCGGTGGTGAGCAGCGGGCCGCCGGAGTTGCCCTGGCGGACGGTCGCGAAGAGCGAGTAGACGTCGCGGCGGACCTCTCCCTGCCCGTAGATGTTCGGGCCGTCGGTGGTGATACGGCCCCGGACGCGGGCCGAACGCACGTCGTACGCGCCGTTCTCCGGGAAGCCCGCGACGATCGCGCTGTCGCCGCTGCGGGCGTCCTGGTCGGTGAACTGGAGCACCGGGGCACGCAGGTCGGGCACGTCCAGGACGGCGATGTCCCGCTCCTTGTCGAAGACGACGACCGTCGCGTCGTACAGCCTGCCCTCGCCGCCTATCTGGATGGTGGGCTCGTCGACGCCGCCCACTACGTGGGCGTTGGTCATGACCCGGCGCTCGGCGAAGACGAAGCCGGTGCCTTCGAGGACCTTGCTGCAACTCTGCGCCGTACCGACCACCTTGACGATGGAGCGCTGCGCGCGGGCCGCGACGGCGCTGCCGACGAGCGCCGGGTCCGGCGGGGCGACCGCGGTGATCGGCTCGTCCGCGAACGGTCTGAAGACCTGAGGGAAGCCGTTCTGCGCGAGGGCTGAGGAGAAGCCCGTGAACCAGGTCGCCGCCTGACCCGGCATCACTCGCGAGACGCCCAGCAGCACCTTCGAGTTACGGACCTCCTTGCCGAGCGTCGGCAGCGGCGTCCTGGCGAGGAGGGAGCCGATCAGCCAGGCGACCAGCAGCATGGCGACGACATTGACGAGTGCGCCGCCCGTCGCGTCCACGGCGCGCGCCGGCGACCAGGAGATGTAGCGGCGGAGCTTGTTGCCGAGGTGGGTGGTGAAGGCCTGTCCCACGGAGGCGCACACGATCACCACGACGACGGCGACAACGGTGGCCGTCGTCGTGACCTCCGCGTCCTTGGTGATCTGGTCCCAGAGCACCGGGAGCAGATAGATCGCGACGAGACCGCCGCCGAGGAAGCCGATCACCGACAGGATGCCCACGACGAAGCCCTGGCGGTAGCCCACGATCGCGAACCACACGGCGGCGAGAAGCAGCAGGATGTCCAGCACATTCACTGTCAATAGCCTCGCTCGCCTCGCTGATTCGTCTCCCGTCGCCCCGTCGGGTGGGGGTCCGGACCTGCGGCCCAATCGCTGTCCGAGGGCGTACCACCCGGTCGGCACGGCGATCGGGCAAGCCTGTCATGAGCGCCGGTCGAGCGGGACCTCCTTCGAGGGGTCCCACGGGCGCTCCCAGCCCGAGAAGTGCAGAATGCGGTCGATCACCCCGGCGGTGAAACCCCACACGAACGCCGAAGCGACCGTGAAGGCGGGGCTGTTGACTCCGCTCGGGTGGGTGGCCGTCACGCGGTTCGCCGGGTCCGTGAGATCCGCCACGGGCACGGTGAAGACTCGGGCGGTCTCCGCGAGATCGACCGCGTCGACCGGGGTGGGGGTGTGCCACCAGCCGAGCACCGGGGTCACCACGAACTCGCTCACCGGGATGTAGAGCTTGGGCAGCACACCGAAGAGCTGAACGCCGGTGGGGTCGAGCCCGGTCTCCTCCTCGGCCTCCCGCAGCGCGGCGCGCAGCGGTCCGGTCGTCGTCGGATCGCCGTCCTCGGGGTCGAGGGCGCCGCCGGGGAAGGAAGCCTGTCCGGCGTGCGAGCGCAGGGTGCTGGCCCGCTCCATCAGCAGCAGCTCGGGGCCGCGCTCGCCCTCGCCGAAGAGGACGAGCACGGCGGACTGCCGCCCGACGCCGCTCTTGGGCGGCAGGAAGCGGCTCAGCTGTTCCGGCGCCACGGTCCGTAGGGCACCGGCCACCGGACCCAGCCATTCGGGGAGGCCGTCGGTGGTGACGGGGACGTCGGTCACGGCTCTGTCGTGGCTGTGTACGGCCTTGTCGTGGGTCGCTTCGGCGCGCGTCGGTCGCGGCGCGCGTCCGGTGTGTGCGGTGCGTGTGGTGCGCGCGTCATGTGTGTCGGCCCGTGTCATCGGCAACCCCCGACGTATAACGCCCGCTGTCGCCCGGATCGTTCCAGCCGCATGCGTCGCAGCCCTTCCTTTCGCGCTCTCGCGCTCTTCCGCTCGTGTGCCCCGCCGGTCTGTCCGGTGATACGGCTCCGGCCCGCCGTCCGCTCACCGCGCGGGCGATCATTCGCCCCCGGCGGGTGTGCCGAGGGGTGGTGCGGGCCTGCCCGGGTAGTCCGGCGGTGGGGAGAGTCGCTGCCCCGGATAGCCGCCCATCTCGTACTTGAGCAGCTTCCTGGCCTTCTCCGGGTCGGTCTCGCCCTCTCCGTAGGAGGGGCAGAGATGCGCGATGGGGCAGGCACCGCAGGCCGGTTTACGGGAGTGGCAGACGCGGCGTCCGTGGAAGATGATCCGGTGCGAAAGCATCGTCCACCCACTCTTGGGGAAGATCGCGGCGATCTCCGCCTCGACCTTCTCCGGGTCCTCCTGGTCGGTCCACTTCCAGCGGCGCACGAGCCGGCCGAAGTGGGTGTCGACGGTCAGACCGGGGACACCGAACGCGTTGCCCAACACGACGTTGGCCGTCTTGCGGCCGACGCCGGGCAGCGTCACGAGATCCTTCAGCGTGCCGGGCACCTCGCCGTCGTAACGGTCGCGGAGCGCCGTCGACAGACCGATCAGGGACCTCGCCTTGGCGCGGAAGAATCCCGTGGGGCGGATGACCTGCTCCAGTTCCTCGGGCACGGCGGCGGCCATGTCCTCCGGCGTCGGATAGGCCGCGAAGAGCGCGGGGGTCGTCTGGTTGACGCGCAGGTCCGTCGTCTGGGCGGACAGGACCGTGGCGACGAGCAGCTCGAAGGGGTCGCGGAAGTCCAGCTCCGGGTGGGCGTACGGATAGACGTCGGCCAGCTCGCGGTTCATCCGGCGGGCGCGCCGGACCATGGCCAGCCGGGACTCCGGCTTGGCGCGCTTCGGCCGCTTGGCGCCGGCGGGCTTGCTCGCGGACGCGGGTGCGGACGCTGGTGCGGGACCGGCGGATTTGGCGCTCGCGGACGCGGGACTCGCGGACTTGGCGCTCGTCGGCTTCGTGCTTGCGCCTTTTGCGGCTTTGTTCGACTTCGCGGAAGGCTGTTCGCCCACAGCGGAATTCAGCTTCGGTGACACTCTTCCAGCTCCCTTGGCCTGCGCTCTCACCGGCGAGTTGGACACCCGGCCAGCCTAGAGCCCGGCACTGACATCCGCCCCGACCCCGGCCGATCACCACCCGAATCGGGCCCCGGGGCACGGTCCGGGGCCGCGGTACGTCAAACTTGTGACTGATCGCACGTTTTCGACAATGGGCGCCCGGTACGGCGACAGAGCCGCCGTCGGCCCGAGCCACCCGTGAACACGCAGCACGTCCGGCATCATGGGACCGAAGGTCCCCTGAGCAGGTCGACAAGGAGAGAATTCGTGGACGATGTTCTACGACGCGCCCCGCTCTTCGCGGCGCTCGACGACGAGCAGGCCGCGGAGCTCCGCGCCTCGATGAGTGAGACGACGCTCGCCCGCGGCGACGCGCTGTTCCACGAAGGCGACCCCGGCGACCGCCTCTATGTGGTCACCGAGGGCAAGGTCAAACTGCACCGCACCTCCCCCGACGGCCGGGAGAACATGCTGGCCGTCCTCGGCCCCGGCGAACTGATCGGCGAGCTGTCGCTCTTCGACCCGGGCCCGCGCACCGCCACCGCGAGCGCGCTCACCGAGGTCAAGCTCCTCGGCCTCGGCCACGGCGACCTCCAGCCCTGGCTGAACGCCCGCCCCGAGGTGGCCACCGCCCTGCTGCGCGCCGTCGCCCGGCGCCTGCGCAAGACCAACGACCAGATGTCCGACCTGGTCTTCTCCGACGTACCGGGCCGTGTCGCCCGCGCGCTCCTCGACCTGTCGCGCCGCTTCGGCGTGCAGTCGGAGGAGGGCATTCACGTCGTGCACGACCTGACGCAGGAAGAGCTGGCCCAGCTGGTCGGCGCGTCCCGCGAGACGGTCAACAAGGCGCTCGCCGACTTCGCCCAGCGCGGCTGGCTGCGCCTGGAGGCCCGCGCGGTGATCCTCCTGGACGTCGAGCGTCTCGCGAAGCGCTCACGCTGACCCGTGGACGGACCCGTACGCGGACCGTAGGCCCGGAACGACGACCGGGCCAGCCTGTTGTCGTCGAACCCCGGACGGGCCGCACACACGCGGCCCGTCCGGGGTTCGGTCACGAACCGGACAGCCGCTACGGCCCGGAGATCAGCCCGTGCTCCCGCAGATACTCCAGCTGCGCGCGCACCGACAGCTCCGCCGCCGGCCACAGGGACCGGTCCACGCCGCTGCCTCCGTACACATGCGCCACGATCTCCGCCGGCGAGCGGTAGCCGTTCTCCACCGCCGTCTCGACCTGCGCGAGGCGGCTCGCGCGGTGCGCGAGGTAGTACTCGACCGCCCCCTGGGCGTCTTCCAGTACGGGCCCGTGGCCCGGCAGCACCGTATGGACGCCGTCGTCGACGGTCAGCGAGCGCAGCCGCCGCAGCGAGTCGACGTAGTCGCCGAGCCTGCCGTCAGGGTGGGCCACCATCGTCGTACCGCGGCCGAGGATCGTGTCGCCCGTCAGCACCGCGCGGTCGGCCGGCAGATGGAAGCACAGCGAGTCCGAGGTGTGCCCGGGGGTGGCCACGACGCGCAGCTCAAGACCGCCCTCGGTGACGACGTCCCCGGCCGCCAGCCCCTCGTCGCCGAGCCGCAGAGCCGGGTCCAGGGCCCTTACGGGCGTACGCGTCAGCTCGGCGAAGCGCGCCGCGCCCTCCGCGTGGTCCGGGTGGCCGTGGGTGAGGAGGGTCAGCGCGACGCGTTTGCCCGCCCGCTCGGCGGTGGCGACGACCGCCCGCAGATGCGCGTCGTCGAGCGGGCCGGGGTCGATCACGACCGCGAGGGCGGAGTCCGGCTCGGAGACGATCCAGGTGTTCGTGCCGTCCAGGGTCATCGCGGACGCGTTCGGCGCCAGCACGTTGACCGCGCGGGCCGTCGCGGCGCCCGAGAGGACCCCTCCGCGCGGCTGTCCCGGCAGGGCCGCGGCGTCCGTCATCGCTCGCCACCCCCCAGCGGCACGCGCAGTGGCACGCGCTTGGTGAACTCCTCCTGGCCCGGCCAGCTGAGCACCACCTCGTCGCCCTCCACCCTCGGCTTCGCCAGGACGGGCGCGAGGTCCCGCCCGGCGGCGGCTTCGAACGCCTCGGCCGCGGAGCCGTACGGCTGGAGCTGACGCAGTGTCGCGACGGTGGGCGGCATCATCAACAGCTCGCCCTCGTCGTATCCGAGTGCCGCGTCGGTCGGCCGGATCCACACCGTTCGATCAGCCTCCGTGGAAGAGTTGCGCGTACGCTGCCCGGTCGGCAGCGCGGCCACGAAGAACCAGGTGTCGTACCGCTTCGGCTCGAACTCGGGGGTGATCCACCGGGTCCACGCCGCCAGCAGATCGCCGCGCAGCGTCAGCCCGCGCCGGTCCAGGAACTCCGCGAAGGACAGCTCACGGTCGACAAGGGCGGCGCGGTCCGCCTCCCAGTCGTCCCCCGTGGTGTCGCCGACGACGGTCCCGGCCGTCTCCCCCGCCAGCAGGACCCCGGACTCCTCGTACGTCTCGCGCACCGCCGCGCAGACGATGGCCTGCGCGGACGCGGCGTCGACACCGAGCCGCCGCGCCCACACCTCACGCCCCGGTCCCGCCCAGCGGACGGGCCGGTCGTCGTCGCGCGGGTCGACGCCACCGCCCGGATACGCGTACGCACCTCCGGCGAAGGCCATGGAGGTGCGTCGGCGCAGCATATGTACGGAGGGTCCGCGAGATCCGGCGGGCGCGTCGGGCGCGCTGGTGGAATCGCGCAGCAGCATCACGGTCGCGGCCCGCCGTGCGGGGGCCACGCTGAGCTCGCCCCGGGCGAGCGCCCGGATGCGGCCGGACCACTCCGGCGGGAACCACTGACCATTGGACATGCCGGGATGCTACGGGCTTCCCGGGCGATGTTCGAGGGTCACTTCCCGGGGTCCGGGGACCCCGGGACGGCTCGAAGACTCCCACGGGCGGACCGCTGGCGAACCACCGGCGGCCCGGGGAACAGCCCACGAGCGGCCCGGGATCGTCCGGGTCAGTCCGCGACCAGCTCCACCTGGATCTCGATCTCGACCGGGGCGTCCAGCGGCAGGACGGCCACACCGACCGCGCTGCGCGCGTGCACGCCCTTGTCGCCGAAGACCTGGCCGAACAGCTCGCTCGCCCCGTTGAGGACGGCGGGCTGGCCCGTGAAGTCCGACGCGGAGGCGACGAACCCCACGACCTTCACGACGCGCGCCACGCGGTCCAGGTCGCCGATGACGGACTTCACGGCGGCCAGCGCGTTCAGCGCGCAGATCCGGGCGAGATCCTTGGCCTCCTCGGGCGTGACCTCGGCGCCGACCTTGCCGGTCACCGGAAGCTTGCCCTCCACCATCGGGAGCTGCCCCGCCGTGTACACGTACACGCCGGACCGCACGGCCGGCTGATACGTCGCCAGCGGCGGTACGACCTGCGGAACCGTCAGCCCCAGTTCGGCGAGCGCCGCCTCGACCGCGCCGCTCATGCGGACTTCTCTCGCTTCAGATAGGCCACCAGCTGCTCGGGGTTGTTCGGACCCGGAATGACCTGGACGAGCTCCCAGCCGTCCTCGCCCCAGGTGTCCAGAATCTGCTTCGTCGCGTGCACGAGAAGAGGCACCGTCGCGTATTCCCACTTCGTCATGGGCCGACTGTATCCGCACCGCGCGGCCACCTCGTACGGAGCCCGTGGACGGCCTCGTGCGGAGCCCGTGGACGGCCTCGTGCGTAGCCCGCCGCCCGACTGGTTAGGCTCGAATGTGTGAGCAGGCTCCAGGTCGTCAGCGGCAAGGGCGGCACCGGTAAGACCACGGTCGCCGCGGCCCTCGCGCTCGCCCTCGCGACGGAGGGCAAGCGCACCCTCCTCGTAGAGGTCGAGGGCAGACAGGGCATCGCACAGCTCTTCGAAACGGAGGCGCTTCCTTACGAGGAACGGAAGATCGCCGTCGCCGCCGGCGGCGGCGAGGTGTACGCGCTGGCCATCGACGCCGAGCGCGCACTGCTCGACTACCTCCAGATGTTCTACAAACTCGGCAGCGCGGGCCGCGCCCTCAAGAAGCTCGGCGCCATCGACTTCGCCACCACCATCGCGCCGGGCGTCCGGGACGTCCTGCTGACCGGCAAGGCGTGCGAGGCCGTACGCCGCCGGGACAAGCGGGGCCGGTTCACGTACGACTACGTCGTGATGGACGCCCCGCCCACCGGCCGCATCACGCGCTTCCTGAACGTGAACGACGAGGTGGCCGGCCTCGCGAAGATAGGCCCGATATACAACCAGGCCCAGGCGGTGATGCGGGTGCTCAAGTCACCCGGGACCGCCGTGCACCTGGTGACGCTCCTAGAGGAGATGCCGGTCCAGGAGACCGTCGACGGCATAGGAGAGCTGCGCGGGGCCGAACTGCCCGTCGGCAAGGTGATCGTGAACATGGTGCGCCCGCACCTCCTTGATGAGGAGGCCGTCAAGGGCGTGGCGGGCGACCGTCGTAAGGAGGTCACCAAGGCGCTCGCGGCGGCCGGGGTGAGCGCGCCCACGAAGCTCGTGGGGCCGCTCCTGGAACAGGCCGCCGAGCACGCCCAGCGCGTGCAGCTTGAGCGCGAGCAGCGCGCCGTCCTGGCGAAGCTCGGGCTGCCTACGTACGAACTCCCCCTGATCGGCGAGGGCATGGACCTGGCCGGTCTGTACCGCCTGGCGGGGGAGCTACGCAATCTTGGGGAGGCCTGATGACTCTGGACGCGGCGGCGGCCCCGCTCGAAGTCGATCCGCTGCTGGACGACCCGGCGACGCGCATCATCGTGTGCTGCGGCTCCGGCGGTGTCGGCAAGACGACGACGGCGGCGGCTCTCGGCGTACGGGCGGCGGAACGTGGCCGCAAGGTGGTCGTGCTGACCATCGACCCGGCCCGCAGGCTCGCCCAGTCCATGGGCATCGACTCGCTCGACAACACCCCCCGTCAGGTCAAGGGCATCGAGGGCGGCGGTGAACTGCACGCGATGATGCTCGACATGAAGCGGACCTTCGACGAGATCGTCGAGGCGCACGCCGACCCGGACCGGGCCCGCGCCATCCTGGACAACCCCTTCTACCAGTCCCTGTCGGCCGGATTCGCGGGCACACAGGAGTACATGGCGATGGAGAAGCTGGGTCAGCTGCGGGCCCGCGACGAGTGGGACCTGATCGTGGTCGACACCCCGCCGTCGCGCTCGGCGCTGGACTTCCTGGACGCGCCGAAACGGCTGGGCTCGTTCCTGGACGGGAAGTTCATCCGCCTGCTGATGGCCCCGGCGAAGATGGGCGGCCGGGCCGGGATGAAGTTCCTGAACGTCGGGATGTCGATGATGACCGGCACTCTCGGGAAGCTGCTCGGCGGCCAATTCCTGCGCGACGTGCAGACGTTCGTGGCGGCGATGGACACCATGTTCGGCGGTTTCCGTACGCGTGCCGATGCGACGTACCGGCTGCTCCAGGCGCCCGGCACGGCCTTCCTGGTGGTCGCCGCGCCGGAACGGGACGCGCTGCGCGAGGCCGCGTACTTCGTGGAGCGGCTGGCCGCCGAGGGGATGCCGCTCGCCGGGCTCGTCCTCAACCGCGTGCACGGCAGCGGCGCCGCCCGGCTGTCGGCCGAGCGGGCGCGGGCCGCCGCGGAAAATCTTGAAGAGGGTCGCATTGTGGATCAGGGCCGCGGGAAGAATGGTGCTCGTGAGGCCGCTGCCCCCGCGGGCTCATCCCCCGAGGCCCCTGAGGCATCCCGTACGTCCGAGCCGCGAACATCCGAATCAGAGGCCTCTGAATCGCAGACGTCCGAATCACAGACGTCCGAACCGCCGTCGGTCAATCAACTGACGGCAGGTCTGCTGCGCCTGCATGCCGAGCGTATGCAGGTGCTCAAGCGTGAGCAGCGCACGCGCGACCGCTTCACCGCGCTCCACCCCGAGGTGCCGGTGGCCGAAGTCGCGGCGCTGCCCGGCGATGTGCACGACCTCGCAGGGCTCCGAACCATCGGTGACCGCCTCTCGGGCGGGAGCCCGGCGACCGGGGCCGCGTAAGCGGCGAGGTGCCAAACGGACGAGAGGGCGACAGCGAGGCGCTGACCGGCGACGTTCTCTGGCTGTGGCGGCCTACCCCACCGCCGCCCATGTGTCGTCGATGACGGCGTCGGCGTAGTGGCGCGAGCCGTACGTCTCGTCGTCGTCCTCAAGGCCGACGGGCAGAATGCCCGCGCTGCGCTCGTACTCGGTGCGTGCGGTTTCGAGCAGCCGTCGCCATGAGGTGACAGTGGGGCGCCTGCGCAGCAGTGCGCGTCGCTCCCGCTCGGTCATTCCGCCCCACACGCCGAATTCGACGCGGTTGTCCAGCGCGTCGGCCAGGCACTCCGTACGCACCGGGCAACCGGTGCACACCGCCTTGGCCCTGTTCTGCGCTGCGCCTTGTACGAACAATTCATCCGGATCGGTAGTGCGGCATGCTGCCTGCGCACTCCAGTCGGTTACCCAGCCCATCCCGGCGCCGTCCTCTCCCGAATCGAGGCTCCCCCACGGCGGAAGCGGCATATTCACCGCTGCCAGTTGAGGACGTTACGGAACGTGGGCACAGCGCAACACCCCCTTCGGGCCCAATCTTGAATGGCCCGAACGGACTATGCGTACGCGGCAGATCACCCAGGGGAGTGATGCGGGGACATACGCGACCAACCCGAAAAGTCACCATATTTCGGTCGGACCACAACGGGCGCCGGGTGATGTACGAGGCGGAATCGGACAGGACTTCCGACACGTCGAGCGATGTTTCAGACGACGCTTCACGGTGCGCCGGACTTCAACGTCGGGGACTTGAGCCGGGACTTGATACGAAACCGCCCTGCTGTGACAGTTGGGTGCAGCTTAGGCCAGAGCCTTTATGTGTGTCCGGCGAACGACAACGTAGGCTGCTGCCATGCCAAAGAAGCGCTCGGGCGGCGGTCTGACCGGGACCCAGCAGGCCGCCAAGTTCCTCGGTGTCAGTGTGCTCGCGGGAGCGGTGCTGGCGGGAATCGCCTTGCCCGCCTTCGGAGTTCTGGGCCTGGCGGCCAAGGGGACGGTCGAGGGATTCGACGAGATTCCGGCGAATCTCAAGACCCCGCCGCTCAGCCAGCGCACCACGATCCTCGACAAGGACGGCGGCCATATCGCCACCGTCTACTCGCGCGACCGTACGGTCGTGCCCCTCACCGACATCTCGCCGTACATGCAGAAGGCGATCGTCGCGATCGAGGACTCGCGCTTCTACGACCACGGGGCGGTCGACCTCAAGGGTGTTCTGCGCGCGGCCAACCGCAACGCGCAGTCGGGCGGCGTCTCCCAGGGCGCCTCGACCCTCACCCAGCAGTATGTGAAGAACGTCTTCGTCGAAGAGGCGGGCGACGACCCCGACAAGGTCGCCGAGGCCACCCAGCAGACCATCGGCCGCAAGATCCGCGAGCTCAAGTTCGCGATCCAGGTCGAGGAGGAGCTGGGCAAGAAGAAGATCCTTGAGAACTACCTGAACATCACCTTCTTCGGACAGCAGGCGTACGGCATCGAGGCCGCCTCGCACCGCTACTTCTCCAAGCCGGCGAAGAAGCTGAAGCTTCAGGAGGCGGCGCTGCTGGCGGGCATCGTCCAGTCGCCGAGCCGGTACGACCCGGTGAACGACACGGAGGAGGCGACCAAGCGCCGCAACACCGTGATCCAGCGCATGGCCGACGTGAAGGACATCTCGCAGGCCGAGGCGGACAAGGCGAAGAAGACCGAGATCGACCTGAAGGTGAGCCGTCCCAAGAACGGCTGCATCACGGCGGTCAAGGGCGCGGGCTTCTTCTGCGACTACGTACGGAAGGTGTTCCTGACCGACACCGCGTTCGGCAAGACGCAGGAGGACCGGGCCAAGGTCTGGAACCAGGGCGGTCTGACCGTCCGGACGACACTCGACCCGCAGGCGCAGGAATCGGCGCAGGAGTCGATCAAGACCCACGTCTACAAGACGGACCAGGTCGCCACCGCCCTGTCGATCGTCGAGCCGGGCACCGGCAAGATCCTGGCCATGGGCCAGTCGCGGCCGTACGGCGGCGCCAAGAACGAGACGTACATGAACCTGTCCGTCGACCAGGACATGGGCGGCGGCGCCGGCTACCAGCCGGGATCGACCTTCAAGCCCATCGTCGCGGCGGCGGCCCTGGAGCAGGGCATCCAGCCGACGCAGTCGTACCCCTCGCCGTACCAGATGAACTATCCGAGCCCCGTGCAGACCTGCAAGGGTCCGTGGACGGGCCAGGGTGTCCCGGTCGAGAACGAGAACGAGTCCGAGGTCGGCCCGTACGGAATGAAGGAAGCGACCGCCAAGTCGGTCAACACCTACTACGTACAGCTGATCAGCCAGATCGGCGTCTGCCCGGTGACCGAGCTGGCCCGGAAGATGGGTGTCGAGCGGGCCGACGGCAAGGCGATCGAGCAGCTCCCGTCGATCACGCTGGGCACGCAGGAGATGACGCCGCTCACCATGGCCTCCGGGTACGCGACGTTCGCCAACCGCGGCACGTACTGCACTCCCGTCGCCATCGGATCGATCACCGGCCCGAACGGCAAGGAGATGGACGTCCCGAAGTCGACGTGCTCGCGGGCGATGTCGGAGAAGACGGCCGACACCATCAACACCCTGCTGGCGGGCGTGGTCGAGGACGGTACGGGCCAGGAGGCGGGCCTCGGCAGCAGGCCGAGCGCGGGCAAGACCGGTACCACCGACTTCCGGCTCGCCGCGTGGTTCGTGGGCTACACACCGAACATGGCGGGCGCGGTGTGGGTCGGCGACCCGACCCTCAAGAAGAAGATGGTGGACATCACCATCGGCGGCCAGTACCACGACAAGGTCTTCGGTGGCGCCGTACCCGGACCGATCTGGCGCGACGCGATGGGCGGTGCGCTCGACGGCAAGCCGGGGCCCGGGTTCAACACCATCAACATCCCGGACCCGGAGAAGGACAAGGACAAGGACAAGGGCCGCGACAAGCCGGGGGACAACGGCGGGGACGACGGCGACGGCGACGGCGACAACGGCGACCAGGACCCGGGCAGGGGCGACAACGGGGGCGGCGACGGCGAGAACCCGTTCCCGGGCTTCCCGGACGGCACGTTCGACTAGCCCGTACAGGACGTACGGCACGCACAGGACGTAAAAAAGGGGCTCCCGGCCGAGGAATCGGCCGGGAGCCCCTTCGCGTACAGGGGCGTCAGCCCGCCGCGAGGCTCTGCTTGACGGCGGCGGCGACCCGCCCCCCGTCGGCACGGCCCGCGACCTTCGGACCGACGATCTTCATGACGGCGCCCATCGCACGCGGCCCCTCGGCGCCGGCCGCCTTCGCCTCGCCCACGGCCTGCGCGACGATCGCACCGAGCTCGTCGTCGGTCAACTGCTGCGGCAGATAAGCGTCGAGCAGCACGCCCTCCGCCTTCTCCCGCTCCGCCTGCTCGGCCCGCCCGCCCTGCGCGAAGGCCTCGGCCGCCTCACGGCGCTTCTTGGCCTCCTTGGCGATCACCTTCTGCACCTCGTCGTCGGAGAGCTCGCGCGCCGACTTGCCGGAGACCTCCTCCTTGGAGATCGCGGCGAGGGTCAGCCGGAGGGTGGCGGAGCGCAGCTCGTCACGTGCCCTGATCGCGGCGATGAGGTCGTCGTGCAGCTTGGACTTGAGCGTGGTCATGCGGACAGTGTGTCAGGTACGGCCCACGGACCGCCGTTCAGTTTCCCGGGGCGGTGGCGGGTCTGCGACGATGAGCGCATGCGCGCACGCTACGGAGTCCCCCTGAAAATCACCGCGGGAATCGCGGCCGCCGGGGCGGCCGGCATCGCCTACGCCGCCGGATTCGAGGCCCGTTCCTTCCGGCTGCGACGGGTCTCCGTACCCGTACTGCCGGACGGCATGCGACCGTTGCGGATCCTCCAGGTCTCGGACATCCACATGGTCTGCGGCCAGCGCAAGAAGCAGCGCTGGCTCCGCTCCCTGGCCGGCCTGCGCCCCGACTTCGTGGTCAACACCGGCGACAACCTCTCCGACCCGCAGGGCGTACCGGAGGTACTCGACGCGCTCGGCCCGCTGATGGAGTTCCCGGGCGTCTACGTCTTCGGCTCCAACGACTACTACGGCCCCGCTCTGCGCAACCCGGCGCGCTACATCTTCGAGAAGGCCCAGGGCAAGCACGGCCTGAACGGCAACGCGCCCGCCGTCAACGTCGTCCACAACCCGTGGGAACCGATGCGCGACGCCTTCGACGCGGCGGGCTGGGTGGGTCTGACCAACGCCCGCGGCCGGCTCAAGATCGACGGCCACGAGATCGCCTTCACCGGCGTCGACGACCCGCACATCAAACGCGACCGCTACGCCGAGGTCGCGGGCGGCCCGGAACCCGACGCGGACCTGTCGATCGGCGTGGTCCACGCCCCGTACCTGCGCATGCTGGAGGCGTTCACATCGGACGGCTACCCCCTGATCCTGGGCGGCCACACGCACGGCGGCCAGCTCCGCATCCCGTTCTACGGAGCAGTCGTCACCAACTGCGACCTGGACACGGCCCGCGCCCGGGGCCTCTCGACCTACGACGCCGGGGGCCACACCTCATACCTCCACGTCTCGGCGGGCTGCGGCACGAACCGCTACACCCCGGTCCGCTTCGCCTGCCCCCCGGAAGCAACGCTACTGACACTCACACCACGCACCTGACCCCTCCACGACCGGGCCGGGGCCCGGCCTGCGCCCCACAAAACCGGATTTCGCCTGCGGGCGCCGGTGGGCTAAAGTAATCGATGTCGCAGCGACACGGGCGACATCGGGGTGTAGCGCAGCTTGGCAGCGCGCTTCGTTCGGGACGAAGAGGTCGTGGGTTCAAATCCCGCCACCCCGACAGTAAAACGCCAGGTCAGGGCCGGTTTCCTTCACAGGAGACCGGCCCTGATGGCGTTCCTGGAGGCATTCTGGATGTCAACTGGATGTGATCTTGGTCCGCCGCTCATGCGTCGGCGGAGAACACCTCCCAGTTGGTCACCGATGTCCAGGACCTGCGGGCGGCGGTCGCGGCACTCACGGCTGCGGTCGCCGACCTGACCGCGCAGGGCCGAGCGGGCGGATGACCGCGGCCGGGTCGGGGAGCGTCGCGGTCGAGCTGGCTCAGCTACGCGGGGAGATCGGCACCGGCCTCGCCGAGATCAAGGGCGCGCTCGGTGTCCTCGTCGAGCGAATCGCTCGCACGGACGCGGACCTGAAGCAACTGCGCACGGACACCGAGGAATCGATCCGGGCGCTGCAACAGGAGATCGACGAGCTGAAGCGGGGCCGGTGGCCGCTCGCGCAGATCGGCTCGCTGCTCGCCGTCGGCGCGCTGGCCGTCGCGGTCGTCGCGCTGTTCATCAGCACCTGACGGACACTGTCCAGACACGACGTCCGGACAGCGTCCGTACTGGTCAGTGGCAGTGACCGACGATGCTCGGACACCGTGTCCCCGCCCGTGTCCGGACAGCGCGGACACGGTGTCCGCCCGTGTCCGGACAGGCTCTAGGCAGCCATCGTGAGATTGCCCCGCTGGGTAGCCTCGGCCCACAGACCGAGGAGCCGCCAGTACGCCTCGGCGCGCTGCTCCTGGTCGCTCTCCCCGGCCTGCTGGTCCCCGCAAGGCGCGTCCATAAGGCGGCGGATCGCGTTGTTCACCTCAACCTGCGCAGGGCACAGCAGAGGGCCGTCAGGCATGGAGGAGGGCATGCGACAACCGTACGACGGGCCACTGACAAGCCTGATGTCCGAGCGCGGTGGCGAGTCGTTCTACGTCCGGCTCGTGATGAGGGTCAGTAGGCGGTTCACGTCGGTGAGATCGTCAAGGACATGGTGAGCGCCGGCCTCACACAGTTCGGCGGTGGAGCTGCGGCCTGTCGCGACGGCGATGACGTGGACGCCGTTCTTCCGCCCGCCTTCGACGTCCGCTGGGGTGTCGCCGATCAGTACCGCGTTCCCCGCCGAAGTGGAGGATCGGGCAAGGGCGAGTTGGACCAGGGCGGGCCGGAGGTCGGCGTCTTCTCCATACGCCCCGGCATCCCATTTGATGTGGGTGTCAAGGCCGAAGACGCCCAGCTTGATTTCCGCGACACCGCGGACGTTGCCGGTCACCACGGTCTGCCGGACGTTCGCGACAGCAAGGGCCTCCAGGGCCGCAGCAGCGCCCAAGAGTGCCGTACC
The DNA here is from genome assembly GCF_045040315.1 of Streptomyces sp. NBC_01508. Classification (NCBI taxonomy): domain Bacteria; kingdom Bacillati; phylum Actinomycetota; class Actinomycetes; order Kitasatosporales; family Streptomycetaceae; genus Streptomyces; species Streptomyces sp. NBC_01508. The sequence continues at coordinate 3,693,850 of NZ_CP109419.1, forward strand.
ACGTTCTCTCAACTCCGCTGCGTGCGACACGTGTTGCCGAGTGAGCGCGTGGGCGAACCGTTCGAAGGTGGCGCGGTCGGTCGTGAGACCGTGCAGTTTCGCTGTCTCCCGGAAGATCACGGCTTCGGTGATCCCGTCAATCGTCGCCTGCTCTCGCATGGGTTGACCGGTCACCTCCGCGAAAGCAGCGGCGGACAGGCTGCGTCCTACGCCACGTGTCTCGATGAGTGTGTGGTCGATGTCCCACAGGACCAGAGGCATGTGTCGCCCCTCCCCAGAATTGATCACATTATCCACCATGTTGCGGAAGGCCCCCACGGCGGAGCGGTCCGTCCTACTCTGTCGTAATCGGGAGGGCTGATGGCGGAAACACCAACGTTGATCGTCGGGGCGCGTATCCGGCACTACCGGCGCAAGAACGGCAACCGATCGATGGCCGCCGTTGCGGGGCTGTGTGGTGTCACCGAGCGGTATTTCTCGATGATCGAGAACGGGAAACGCACGCCGTCACCCGAGGTGTTGACCCGGATCGCTGCCGAACTCCAGGTGCCGGTCTCGGCCCTTCTTTCTGACGAGCCGCCGACCAAGCCTACGATCTCGCTGACGACCGCGCCGGACGTGGTAGGCGCCCTGTTGGGGTACGGCTCGACTCGCGCGGGGCAGGTGGTAGGCCCTGCGGCGCTGCGGGAGCGTGTCGAGGAGGCATGGCGGACGTGGCAGAAAAGCGCGGAGCGCTTCACCGAGATTGAGGAAGTGCTACCCGCGCTCATCGCGGACATTGAGCACTCTGTGCGTGCCCACCGCTCGTCGAGTGACGCGTCGGCTCGGCGCGACGTGCTCCGCGCGGCGGCCGACTTCTATGGACTCATGCGCTCGTACTGCCGCCGGTCCGGCCGTCTCGACCTGTCTCTGATGGTCGCGGACCGTGCCCGTCGAGCAGCGGAGGATGCGGACGACCCGATCCGGATCGCTGCGGCGCATTGGAACCTGGGGCACTGCCTGTTGTCCCAGGATGGTGGCGCGCAGGAAGCGCACGAGGTTGCTCGGATCGCGGTCGAAGAACTTCGGTCTGTCCCGGAGGGCACAGAGAAAGTCGCCATACAAGGTGCGCTCGAACTGGTCTGTGTCGTCGCGGATGCCCAGCGGAAAATGTGGTGGGCGGCTCGCCAGCGCCTGTTGCAGAAGGCGGCCCCGCTCGGCAAGAAGGCTGGCGAGTCCAACACCATGTGGACCGTCTTCGGCCCGACGAACATTGGCCTTCACGCGCTGAGTATCGAGATGCTGGCCGGCCAGTGCGCGGAAGGTCTACGCCTGGCTGACGAGGTGGACGTCTCTCAGCTCCCCAGCAGGGAGCGGCAGTTCACTTTCACGCTGGAGCTTGCTCGCTGCTACTACCAGCGGCGCGACGATCCTGCGGTCCTGGTCCACCTCCTTGACCTGGCTGAGCTGAGTGCCGAGGACATGGCGCGAAGTGCTGTTGCGGCTGACATGGTGACGGGTCTTCTTCACCGCGTACGTCCTACTTTTCGGTCCCAGGTGTTCGATCTCGCAGAGCAGTTGGGGATCGTATAACCGACCCGAACTGAGAGTTCACCCGAACTGAGAGTTCGGGTCGCCGTCACGTGCTCGCCGTACCTTCCTGCTCACAGCAGTGGACTACGAGATGAGCCTCACGTGATGACACAACCTCCGCGTGTTCTTTCGTACCCCCGCAGGGCGCTAGTGCTCCCGAGCTGGGAGGTGCTGCGGGTTGACAGGTACTACGGTCTTCAGGCGCTGGACCGGATCAGCTGCCCAGGCACCGTGGCGGTAGACCCTGCGGTGCGTGGCGTCTACTTCTTCATCGAGTCCGGTGCCACAGCCGCGTTGCCGCCGATGCCCGCCGACGGCCCTGTGAGCGTGACGACGGAACTGGAGCTGCCGCCCCAGGAGCGTTGCAGGCCACCCGGGACCTACTGGCTGGTACCTCCGAGACGAGGAGCAATCGGCGTCACGTGCCCGCGTGCACTACACGCGGCGCTCTCCCGCATCCTCCCTGGACTGTCAGTCGCGCTGCCATCCGTCGAGGAGGAGCCCCGTTGAATACGGTGATTCGACTCGCTGGCTGGACGCTTGGTGTCGACACCGAACCGGGCGCCTCTGGGCCTGTGCACGAGGTCGAGTGCACGACGTGCGGCGAGTCCTCAGAGGCTTCGGAGGAGCGGACGGGACCCGAGGGATGGGCGCTCAGGCACACCGGGTGGCAACCCGTCGCACTGCGGCTACCGAGGCATCACGACGGCGTTCTTTCGCGTGACGCCGACGCCCGGCAACCCGTACGCCGAAGACGCGGCTGCCCCGCCCCGAGCCACCTGAATGAAGGCTTGAAGCCACTGCCCCCGCATGTTCAGCGCCACCGCCCGGCCTCGTGAGTTCGTCGCGTCGCTTCATCTGCCGCGCCGCCCCATGGCGAAGGCAGAGGGTGCCTCCGCACGTTCTCAACATCGAATTCCTTCGACTCCTCGCGCTCGTCGGCCTGTTGTTCCTTGCCGCGGCCGTGCATGACCTCACCCAGTGACCCAGTGATCTAGCTGTCGAAAGGCGCCTCATGGCCGTATCCACAGCAGCAGTACAACCGGCCCCGGACGAAGGGCTGGTGAAGCTTGAGGAGACCATCCACGGCGGTGGCTTCTGGCGGCTCGTGCCCGAGTGCGTACCTCGCGTGTACGCCCCGCTCGACCGGCCGTTGCTGGCGCACGTCGAGACCTGCCTGCGGCGGCTGACATGAGGGCGGCGACAGAGGGTCCGCGTACGCCGGCTCTGGAGCCCGTGGCCGTTGATGGGTGCGACGTGTGCGCGGCCCTGGCCGGGCAGCGCGAGGACGCCCGCCGTCTGGGCGGCGCGCCGACGGTCGAGCACTGCAACGCCGAGCTGCGCTCTCACTCCGATCACGCCCGCCCCGCGCGGTGGCGTACCCCCTAGACCCCGGCTCCGTCCGCCGTGCCGGCGCAGGAAGGGCATCAGCGCGGGCGGGCGGGGCCGGATCGGAAGTCCGTCCGGCTGGACCCCATCGGCGGGGACGGTCGGCAGCCGGACGGACCTCAACCCCATGGCGACCGAACCGGGTCAGGGTCGCACCCAACCAACCACCAGGCAGCAGGAAGGGCGGAACGTGAAGAAGGTGAGTACCTGGCGGCGCCGGGCGTTGATGCCTCCCGTCCGACCACACGGGGTTCGTACAGACCTTGCGTCGCCGGTGAAGCGTGGTGCGGGTGCAGGGGCCGGCCCGGCTCGGGCCTACTGGTGCGAAGTGCTCGCGGAAGGAGAGGTCTACGGCACGGGCCGGACAGTGGCGTTCGTGTTCGGCACCTTCAGCAGCATCTCGCCGAAGCTCGCGCTCCGATGGCTCGGCGGCGAGGCCGAGCGCATCGCGGACAGGCTCGACCCCGACCCGGAGCGCTCGGCGTGGGTGAAACCGTGGATGCGCGTGGCCCCGGCGCCCGTTCCCGACGGACCTGCGGAACTGCGTTCCTGGGCCGGGGACCCCGAGGAACAGCGGGCGGCGCGGGACCAGCTCAAGGCCGACGATCCGCTGAGTGTAGTGATTGCGGACAACGGGTGTCGCTACACCTTGACCGTCTGGCCCGTGGCCGTTCCCCTGCCCGAGTCCAGCCCCGCACAGCCCGCCGATGACGGACAGCCCACATACACCCGCCCTAGTCATACGAGCCACAGGAAGGCCCGTCGCACGTCGGATTGGCTCATCCCCTTCCTGTGACCAGGGCCGGTCACCCACCACCCAGCGAGGACACCCCGATGGACAGATGCCGCGCGCCGTTCGCAGTACCCCCGGGACTCATTGACACCGCCGTTTCGCTGGTGGGCCGGAACGCAACCCACCAGGACGTTTCCCTCTTCGTTCACTGCGACTTGGACGAACATCTGGAGGGCGACCACGCCGCGCCTGTGCTGTTCGTCCCCGACCCGTCCGGCCTCGCGGCATGGGTGCGCTGGCACGAGCGGAAGTCCCGCCTACAGCTCACGGACCCGTGCCCGGAACGGAACCCGGCCGGACACATCTCCCCGCTGTTCGCCGACCACCCCGGCGCCCACTTGTTCCCCGATGAGAACAACGACCCTACGTAGCAAGGAGATTGACAGACATGGCGCACTCCACGCCAGCGGCGGGCCGCCCGTGACCGCGTCCGGAACAGTAAGACCCGGGTCATCGCGCGGTACCGGGCCGGCGAGTCCATGAACGCGCTCGCAGCCGATTTCGGTGTGAGCCCCAATTTTCTCGCCGACCAGTTCGACGCGTGGTCCGAACCCCGGCGGGACATGGCTGCCGCACAGATGCGCCGTCGCCTACGGCGGACGAGCCAGGCCGATTCCCGGAAGGGGTGAGCGACCCGTGCCCCTCATCGCCCGGACGGCGCTCGATACCGTCGCCGCTCTCGCCGCGTACGCAATTTTCGGCCGGCTACTGGCGCTGCCGCTCCGATAACCCGCATCCCACCAGACACCCCGTTGGCCACCTACTGCCCGATGGGGTCAACACCCGCACCCAAGAAGGAGATTGAAACCATGACGCATGCCGACATCGAGCGCGCCAACCAGCCCCGGCGACGCATCGGGGCCGTGGTTCTCGTACGCAACACGGAGGGGGACGTGCTGTTGGTCCAGCCGACCTACAGGAAAGGGTGGCAGCTTCCCGGCGGGGGCGCGCACCAGGGCGAGAAGGTACACATGACGGCATCCCGTGAACTCAGCGAAGAGACCGGGCTCACCCGCTCCATCACGCACTTTGTCGCGCTCGATCACGTGCCCGCCAACGAGGAATCCGGCTCGCCCGAGGGCTTCAACATCGTGTGCGACGGCGGAACGCTGACCGCTGCGGAAGCCGCCAACGCGGCCGTCCCCAAGGACGCCGCCAACGAACTGTCCGCGCTGCGCTGGGTGCCGCTCGGCGAACTCGGCACCCACACCAAGCCGTACCAGGAACGCCGCATCCGCCAGGCCGTCGCGGCCAGTGAGCACGGCATGCGGCTGCCGCTCCTGTTCGTCGGCGAGCCCGCCGACGCGTAGCCGGGAGCTCCCCGCCATCGGCAGGGACTTCCTGGGGCGCCGGTACCCACTCACCGGCCGGTGGCCCAACCGATGGCGGACCGCTCGGCTCCGCGCGACGAACGGGGCGGGGCCGAGCACCCCCGAGCCCAACCGGGCCGGAACCAACGAGAGAAGGGGGCGGGACTTGCCCGCGACCATCCAGCCAAGGACCGACCAGCCGGAAGCGGTCGAGAGCGACACCGAGACCACCGAACCGGCCGACGAGCCCACCACCGACGGCGACCAGGGCAACGGCGACAGCGCCGAACCGCTCGACCTGGTGGGCGGACTGCTCGCCGCGTAGGTCAGCCGGCCAGATCCATGAACGCCGTTCCGGCGGGACGGGGAAAGGCAAGCAACGGCCCCGCCCCGCCGGAACGGTCACCACTCAGACACGACAAGAAGGCGACCAGGTGACGAAAAAGCCCAGGGCGACGCAGACACACACCGGTGGTGCGACGGACGGATACGTGGTCCGCAAGAGCAAGGCGCTCGGCGCCACACCGGACGCGACCGGCAACCGGGCGGACCGGCGGGCGGCAGCCAAGGAAGCAAAAAAGAAGAACGGGAAGTAGCGCGCACGCGCGAGCCCCCGCCCAACGCCGCGGGGGCACACCTCACTGCCGCATCACGCAGTCCGGCTCAATCGCGACATCCCGGCCAGCGCCGCCCTGTTGGGCACGGTCGCCGACACGGCGCTGACTGCTCCCGACCAGACTCCCGCCCCCCGGCTCCGCTGACCTCGTCGCGGCGCCGGGGCGCGGGCACCACCCACCCCCTCCCTTGAAAGGCACCTCGTGGTGACAACCGACGAATCCGACTTCTCCTCGCTGGAGAGCGTCCTCGCCCAGGCGGTGGACCGCGCCCGCGTCACCGGGCGGGTTGGACTGCGTGAAGGCGCTGAGTGCGGAACTCTGGAGTTGACGCTGCTCGGCAGCAGCCGACTGCCGTTCTCCCTGAACACCGGTGAGGCCACCGCGTGGCTGGTGGCGACGGGTGTCGACGCGACCGCCGGCTACGACGAGGACAACAACCTCGTGATCGCGCTGCGCGGCAAGACGGGCGTCGACCAGCTGGTGCAGCGGCTGCTGGCACCCTTCATGTACGCCGAGTCGGTGCGTGAGCGGCTGGGGAACGCACTCGCGCAGCACCGGCTTCATGTGGCGGTGGAGGTCGAGGACGAGAGGTCACTGGCCCTGGAGGTCCGCGACTCCGACGGCCTCGAAGCAGCAGTCCAACTGAGCGCGGTGCTGGGCGCCGACAGCATCGGCGCGGGTCTGAAGCTTCACAAGCCCGGCGGAATGCGCAAGCTCGCCGACCGGATGCGACTGCTGCTGACCGGCGCCCTGGGCGCAGGGGTTCGCGTACTGGCCGAGCCCGGCTGCGCCCATGCCGAGGACGAACTGCTCATCCACCTGACGGTGGAACAGGGCTTGCGCCTCGCCGGCAGGATCGCGGCCGAACCTGCCCGCGCAGAGCAGGAAGAAGACCTCTCGCCCGTGGAGGAAGCCTGGATCCCGCCGATCTGGATCTCATCGGACCCCTGATCCGGTTGACGCTCGCAGGCGCCACCGCCGACCTCAACCAGCTCACCGCCCGGAAGGCCGCGGCCTAGAGCACCGTCCGAACTGATCACCCGCCCCCCGGCGGGGTCTACCTCGACCGAGAGAGCTACGCACCATGTCTGCATTCCGATACCCCCGCGACTGTGGCGCCACCCGCAAGGACTACCAGCCGTACACCCTCATCGACACGCTTCTCGACGCCGACGCCGACGCCGACGCCGACGCCGACGCCGGCGAAGACCTCGGCTCGGGTAGGGCGGTCAGTGTGTCGTCCCTGGAGATCTCCCTCCTCGGCTTCCAGGCGCGGTCCAGCGGCAAGACCGGCCTCGCCGCGCTCAAGGCCATGCGCCTCGAGCACCCCATCCTTGTCCACGGCGTCTACACGTATCTCATCGTCATGGCACTCGTCCTCGCCCTGACCACCGCGACAGCGGTCCGGGGATGAGCGCCGCCCGCCGCCGCCCGTCGTGGCTACGGCCCCGCGAGAAGAACCTCAGCAACTACGAGCGCAACGTGCGCCGGATCCTCAACCCGCCCCCACCCACACTGGGCGACCGCCTCCACCTCCTTCTCGGCAGAGCAGAGAACGTCTGGTGCCGGCACGTCACCCAGCGCGAACTCTTCCGGCAACTCGACGCCCTGCGAGATGCCATGAACCACGCCGCGCCCCTGGGCGAAGCCCCGACACCGGCGACCGACGCGGAAGTGCGGGCACGCCTCGCAGGTCTGGCCGCCGACCACCACGAGGCCAAGGTTCGCTCCCGGACAGCATCGACCTCTGCAACACCAAACGCGGACAGCGACTGTCCCGAAGGCGGAGCAGCCGACAGCCGCCAAGTAGAGGATCGGCACGACTCACCACCGCTCACATGAAGGTGGAACCAGTGCTGACTCCGCCTGTCTATAAGGACTTTGAGCATGCGAAGGGCGTGCTCCGAGAACCGGGGCCGCCTGCGTTGCGCGAGCGCGCCGAAGCACTCTTCGCCACACTCACACGATCTGAGGTGCCCCATGGAAGACACCACCTGGACCCGTATCGAGAAGCTGCGGAGCTGGCTGGACGAAAACGCGGCACCGGTCGGCGACGAGCGGCTGTGGCGCATCCTCAAGATCAGCGAAGAGGTAGGAGAGGTCGCGGAGGCGATGCACGGCGCGTCCGGCACCAACCCGCGCAAGGGCTACTCACACACTTGGGACGACGTCAACAAGGAACTGTGCGACGTCATCGTGACGAGCATGGTCGCGCTCGCCACCTGCACCCCGGACGCGGCAAAGCTGCTAGATGACCGGCTCCAGCACCTCGTAGACCGCGTGGAGCCGTCCTGAAACTCTCCCGCCCACTGCGAACGGCGGTTCGCAGTGGGCGGGTTCTCCCTGTCCCGAGTCCCGCTTCCGCCCAGTCATCACGAGGAGTGCCGCAGTGAGTGAACGGACCAGCCAGGTTGTGTACGTGGCGCTGCTGTGCGGGCTGGTGGTCGTGCTGTACATCAGCGTCTTCGAGGGGTAGGTGTCTAGTGGAACGGACATGGACCGTCGGCCTGTGCTGGCGCTGCGAGGACCACGACGTGCCGGTGCTCTGGCTCGGCCCCGTACAGAGCGTGGAGGCCGGCGATGCCGGGTTCTCCTGCTGCGCGTCCTGTGTGCGGCGTCTGGAGGCTCTGGTGAGCGCGCACAACCGCCGTGGCGTGGTCGTGGATGAGAACCCGGTCATGCCGGTGCTCGCCCGGCCGAACGGGGCGTAGGCGCTCGATCCAGCCACGACGTCGAAGCGCTTGCTCGCCCCTACCGGCGGGCCGCCATGCTCCGCGCTGCTCGGCGCCCTGTGCCTCGGCATCAAGAACGGATAGTCGTTCGTGGAAAGGAACTGGAGGAATGGCAAGTGCTGGCGCTGCGAGGCGTCCGACGTTCCCGTGCTGTGGATAGGCCCTGCGGTGAGCCTGGAGTACGGGGAGGCCCCCCTCTACTGTTACCTTCCGTGCGTCCGCCGGATGGAAGAGATGCTCCGCGAACACAACTGGGCCTGACCGCTGCGCTCCCACTGCTCTCGGCCTCGCTCAGGCCAGCGCAGCCGTAGCGGCATGCAGCATCTTGCCGATCGGGGGTGTGAGCTGCCCGGTCTGGAGTGTGATCTGCCGGGCGGCCTGGTGCACGAGCATGGGCAGCCCGCCCACGACACGGCGTCCCGCCACCTCGGCAGCGTGACCGAGCGCGGTGGGCCAGGGGCGGTAGACGACATCCATGAGGGTGCCGATGGCGCGTGTCCGCGTCCAGAGTGGCGCGAGAGCATCGGCGACGCTGGGCGGCAAAGCGGAAACGACAAGGCCGGCGGACAGGTGATCCACCGCGGCTGCCCAAGGCTCGATCCGAACTCTGATGCCGATCCGCTCGCCTGTGGACTCAAGGGTCGCACGGGCCCGTCTGACGTCGCGGGCGATCACAGTCGCTTGATCACAGCCCAACTCGCGGGCAGCGGCCAGTGCTGTGCAGGCGGTCGCTCCGGCGCCGAGAACCGTGACGTCTGCTGCCGCCGTCACGCCCCCTTCGCGAAGCGCCTGCACCATGCCGTACAGGTCGGTGTTCTCCCCGATGAGCCGGCCATCCGTCACGACGACGGTGTTCGCCGCTCCGATCCGCACAACCGTGTCCGACGCCCGGTCGAGGAGTGGGACGACGGTGCGCTTGAGCGGCATGGTCAGCGACAGACCGGCCCATGTGTCGTCGAGGGAGGCAAGGAAGGAGCCCAGCCGATCGGGGGTGCAGTCGCGGGCCTCGTAGGTCCAGTCCAGGCCGAGGGCCTGGTACGCGGCGCGGTGGAGCACCGGGGACAGCGCCTGGCCGATGGGTGATCTGAGGACTGCGAGCTGCTTCATCGCGAGGGGCGCTCATGAGTGGGGGCGTGGTGAAGCATGGCGGTCACGCCCTCATCAGAGAACGGGGTGTGGCCGATGCCGCGTAGGACAGCGACGGGGACGCCACGGCCTCGCTGGCCCAGGATGATCCCGGCAGCGGCGGCGATCATGTCGGTAAAAGTCTCCTCCTGCCGCTTGCCGTCGTGCACGGTGATCCGTAGGGGTGCCACCCCGGCGGCGCCGATGGAGATGCAGGTCGCCCCGCGCCGGTCGGCGCGGCCGTCGGAGTCGGCGACGACGACGGCCACGTCCGCGCCGGTGCAGGCGATCAGGGCATCGCGAAGGGCGCGGGCCGAGGCGTCCGGGTCTACCGGCAGCAGCCACGCGCCCTCGGTCCCGGCGCGGTCGATCCCGGCTGAGGTGAGCTGGTAGCCAAGGGTGTGCCGGGCGATGATCGGTCCGCGTTCGGTGGCCAGGAAGTGCTCGGTGGAGTTGTCCAGGATGAGCTGCACGACCTCGGCGGGCTTGCCCGTCTTGGCGGACAGCTCCACGGCCTCGGGCGAGGGGCGGATGCCGGCCAAGTCGACGTAGCGCTTCTCCGCAATGGACACGACCTTGCTGGCCACCACCACGATGTCCCCAGCCTGAAGGGCGGTGCCGGTGTCCGTGAGGGCGTCGGTGATGGCACTGGCCAGATCGGTGCCGGGCTGGAGTTCGGGGAAGGGCTCCAGAGCGAAGGCGGAGAAGCCGGAGGTGGGGGTGGTCATCGCGAAGCTCCTGCTGCTGGGGCGAGATCGGTGTGCAGACGGTGGTGTGCGGCGGCGAGCATCTGGGCCCTCTGCGGGGTGGTGGCGTGATGCCCGCTGCCGAGCCAACTACGGACGCGGTGCAGATAGTGCGGCCACAACTGGCGGGTCGCATCGACAGATGAGGTGCCGGAGTTGACGGAGCGCCAGGCACCCACGACGGGCAGCGGCCACGGTCCGCCATCGTATCCGTCTGGGGGCGGCGCGAGGCCGCGCAGCGTGGTCAGCATGGCCTGAACGCGGTCGGGCGAAAGCGCGCGGTCGGCGGCCCGGTAGACGACCGGGCGACCGCCGTGCGGTACGGGCGGCCGGCTCCACACGGCGGTCAGGTGCAGCAGGACCGGGACGGCCTGGTGGAAGATGACCGGGAGGTGGCCGAAGGACCCGGCATGCCGTTTGGGCTCGTCGATCCGTACGGAGACGACGGGGCCGGTCGCGGCGGCCGTCAGCAGCAGGAAGGCGTCGATGCCATACCCGGCCGTGCACGCCGCCAGTTCGGCGGGCAGCGCGGCGGCGGCCCGCACGGCGGCGGCCAGGGCCTCGCGGGAGACGGCGAGGTCTCCGGCCAGCGGTTGAGGCACATCGTGTCCGGTGGTCGCGGCGATCAGCGGCCGGGCGAGATGGTTGGTGAGGTTGGCCTCGTCCCAGTGGCGCGGGTAGTCGGCAATTGCCAGAGCGGCCCCGTCGCGTACCCGGTCCAGCAGCGCGCGGTAGACGGCCGGGTCCGGGTTGCGGGTGTCGGTGTCGGCGATCAGCACCACTTCGGCGTCGGCGATCTCCACGAGTCGGGCCGCAGCAAGGATCTGGGCGCCCTTGCCCCGCTCCAGCCCGGTCAGCCCGACCGTCCCGGCCAGCGTGGAGGCGGCTGCGAAGGAGTGGGCAGTATCGGGGGCGTCGGATGAGTCTGCGTGCACGATGACCGCCCGCGCGTCGTCCAGCGCGCTGTCCACCGCGGCGGTGACGGCGGCGATGGTGGCGGCTTCGTTCCTGCTGGGCAGGATCGCGGCGGCGGGCTTCGGCATCACACGTACTCCTCGGTGATGAGGTCGGCGGCACTCTGCGGGTCGGGCGCGTACAGGTAGCTGTACTGGTGCTGTTCGAGCCGTGCGATCAGGTGGGTCCGCCAGCGGGCGAGCGGGAGATCGTCCAGCGGCCAGACCGGTCCGTACGGCGCCCCGGTGGGGCCGGTCAGCGGGGTGGGGAGTCCGCTGATGTACCGGGCGAGGGCTTCGTGGAGGCGGAGTTGTTCGTTCGCGGAGAACGGTGTGGCCGGCACGAGCAGCGGTCGGGGGACGGCAGGGTGGACGGTGAGGCGGATGATCCCGGCCAGGGGGACGGGGACGCGGAGGAAGGGGGTGAGGTCGACGATGGGCTTCGGGGCCTGCCACAGCTCCGGGTCCTGCGGGCGGACGGCGGCTGTCGCCTTGCCCGGCAGGATCAGCAGTTCCCCCTCGTTCTCGGCCAGAATGGTCAGGTCGTCACCGGCGTGGGTCCAGCCGCGTGCGGCGAGGGCCAGGGTCACGCTGGTCTTGCCCGCGCCCTTGGTGCCCAGCAGCAGGACGCCGCGCCCGCTCGGTGTGACGGCGGCGTTGGCGTGGAGGGTGAGCATCTGCTGCTGCTGGCGGGCTCGTTCCAGTGCGGTGTACGTCGTGTAGGCGAGCGTCGAGGAGCGAGCGACGGGTCGGGGGAGGCTCATGCGGATCGTCTGCCCGTCCACGGTGACGGTGGGCTCTGCGTCGGCGTATGTCACCGTCACGGCCGGGCAGTGTCGGCTCTCGGGGCCTGGGGCGGACAGGTACCAGCCGCCGGGGAGCCGGTTGGCCGCCGTGACGGCCGGGCCTGTGTCCAGCCCCGGAGGAAGTTCCAGGGCAGCGGTGAGGTGGCCGGTCGCCACGGCGGCCGGGTTCACGACAGCGTGGGCGGGTCGAGTTCTGCCAGCAGCTCGGCCGCCGGCAGAACAACGGGGAGGTAGCGCTGGTTGTCCACGAGATCGGGCACCCAGTCGGTGCGGCGCAGCACGTCGCGCACCAGCTCGGCGTTCGCCGGGTCGGGGTGCGTGGCGGTGATGTCGAGCGAGGCGGGCTCGGGATAGGGGCTCCCGTTTCGCCACATCACAGCGATGCGGCACGGCCCGTCGGTCTTCTCGGCGAGCGTGCGGCTCGCCTCGTCGACGAGCCACCCGCCGACCTTGCCGACGTGGTAGGCGGGGTTCTTCCCGAACAGGGCTTCGTTGCCGGCCTGTTGGCCGGGTGTGATCAGACCGGAGCGGGCGTTGCCCCGGCCGACCAGCCCGTCTTCGCCGTAGTCGATCGCCGATCCGGAGACGGTGAAGTATTGGCCGGACAGCGGGCCTGTGCGGCTGTTGCGGGTGTTGCACACGATCTTGACCGGGCCGGGCAGGTGCTTGAGGAGCTGGGTGGTGAGTTCCTGGGCGGCGTCGTTGACGGCGTCCTCGAACTCCGCGCTGCTTGCCAGGTGTCCGGCCACGGCCGGGACGCACACGGTGACCGTCAGCGCATGCCCGTCGCGGATGACCAGGGCCTTGATGTCGCTACCCGCCCACGGCTGTCGGCGGAACCATGCCTCGGCGAGTAGCGCTACGGTCTCGGCCGTGGTGCGCTGCGCGGTGGAGACGAGGAACGCGGTGTCGTTGGAGAAGGCCGTCGGGCGCTCCGGCAGGTCTTCCAGACCATGAGGGGCGAACCAGCGCGCGAACTTGGAGGAGTCGGTCGTCTCGTGCTGGGCCTGCCAGGTGATGTGCTCGAACCCCGGCAGGGCGGTGCGCAGTTGCTCGGCGGCGGCGTCTTCGAGGATTTCGCGCACGGGGATCGCACGGCCGCCGAAGGTCTTGGAGATCCGGCCGCCGAAGATCACGCGTACGGGGCGGTCGTATATGCCGTCGGTGTCACCGAATTGGGCACGGCCTCCGAGGACGGCGACCTTGTCGAGGTTGTGGTGCAGGATGGCGCCGAACTCGCGCAGGCAGTATTCGCTGTAGCGGATCGAGACCAGCTCGGCGATGGAGTCGGCCAGGGTGTCCGGGTGCCCGACGCCCTTGCGCTCGACGACCTCGACGTCGAGGTCATGTGGCAGAACCGGCCTCAGAAACGGTGCGCGCGTTGCGGTAGGCATGGTCGATGACCTCCAGGGTGCGGCGGAGCTGGGGAAGCGGGAACAGAGACGGGTGACGCGCGCCGGCGTCACCGGCGGGCAGGGCTCGGTACATGGCCTGGCGCAGCGCCAGGTCGCCGGGCGCGGACAGCGGATCGCCGAGGCCGACTTCAAGATTGCGGCCGCGCACATGCACCTGCTGCCCGTCGTCCAGATGCAGCGTGACCTCGTGACGCCGCTGTTGGTCGACACTGTCGACCCGGGCGTCCACCGTCAGGAGCGTGCCGTCCGCGAACGCGAGCGTCGCGGTGATGCGGTCCTCCGATTCGGCCCACCGCCGATCGCGGTGCACCTCGGCGGTGCAGGAGGTGATGGGCGCGGGGCGCAGGAGGCGCAGGGCGAGGGCCAGGCCGTGAATGGCCTGCTGGTGCAGGACGCCCCCGGCGGTGGCGTACCTGGTGCGCCAACTCCGGTAGTAGGCGCGGTCCCGGCGGCACACCAGCGTCACCGAGGCCCGGCGGACCGTTGGTGCCTGGGCGAGCAGCCCGGCGAGTCCGGGGGCGAAATGCGGCTGGAAGGCGACGAAGATCCGCCGGTCCTCCGGTCCCGGGGTCAGATCGGCGGGATCGAGCGTGACCGGCTTCTCCACCAGTACGGCCGCGCCACCCAGCGCGGCGGCGCGGGCGGCCACCAGGGCGGTGCCGGGCGGCGTCGCCACCATGACCACGTCCGGCGTGAACTTCTCCAGCGCCGCCTCCCACCGGGCGAGCAGCGGCACCCCAGCAGGCGGGGCAACGACCGGCGAAGGGTCGGCGACGCCCACCAGGTCCATCCCGTCGGTGCGATTCAGGGCCTCGGCGTGCTTGGCTCCAACCTCCCCGTAGCCGACGAGCAGGACCCGCCTCACGCCAGGCCACCGGGGATGGCGCCACGCAGAAATGCCGCGCCACGCGTCAGCGCCTCGCCCGGAGTCTCGCGTACGTGCGTCTCCAGCGCGTACGGCAGCACCGGCCGCACCCGATGAAGGGCAGGAAGCAGAACCGCGTACGGCACATCGCCGGCGCCCGCCGCCACGAACTGCTTCATGCCGTCGTCGCGCGGCACGTAGTCCTTGATGTGGACGTATCCGACGTACGGGGCGAGGGCGCCGACGGTTTCCGCCGTGCCGTGACCGACCTCGTACAGGTTCCCCAGGTCGAGCCACAGGCCCAGCCCGGTGTGCTCGCGGAGCACGTCAAGAAGCGGTGCGGGTTCGGCGACGGTGCACACCGGCTCGTTCTCCAGCAGCAGCCGTACCCCGGCCCGCTCCGCGGCCTTGAGGGCGTACGTCAGCAGCGGGTCATCCCGGAACTCCTCCGTCTGCTCGCCCACGGCCAGGTGGGAGAAGACGCGGACGCGGTCAGTGCCCAGGATGTCGGCGACGGCGAGCGCGCGGTCCACCCAGCGTTGCCGGTCCTCGGCCGGCACCTGCGTGGGGAAGCCGAAGCTGTCGACCTTGCCGGGAACGGCCTCGGGGCGGCACCACTTCCACAACGGGGACGCCAGCGCCGCCACCCGCAGCCCCCGTTCGTCGGCCAGCCGCCGGACCTCGCGAAGCTGCGCGTCGCTCAGGACGAGGGCGTTCGAGCCGTAGGCCGTACGGATCTCCAGGTGACCCACGCCCAGCCCAAGGGCCAAATCCATGCCGACTGCGGGGTCCTGCCCCAACTCGTCGGGGTTGAGCACGGTGATTCCCTGCACGGGGTTCTCCTTGTCGATGCCTGCGCTGGACACAGCAGGGGCCATGCGCCTCGCCGGAGGCGACGGGATGCACGGCTTGGTGCCGGGACTTACGAACCGCCGCCGGGCGGGGGCGGAGTCGGGATCGGACCCGGCGGGGGCGGCGGCGGGGGCGGAGAAGGCGGCTGTGGCATGTCGGAACACTCCTTCGACCAGGGGTGAGCCCAGCGCAGAGCTGCGGAAACCGGACAGTGCTGTGCGGGGAGTTCTCTGTGCACTCACAGACTGGGAAAAAGCGTGGGGGAAACCCATCCGACGGCCCTATAGGACAGCCCTCTGGCGCCCCGCCCAAAGCCCTGACAGGGGGTCACGGTGGCTCTACTCTGAGGCGAGGTCATGCCGCCGCCCCGGAAGGGGAGATCACCGTGCGCAGCCATTCCCAGCTAGTCGTTCCCGTCGATCTGTGGGATCACGAGAAGGCGCGACGAGCCCTCGCAGCGCGCGACCTCGCCGCCGTGATCAAGCACTTCCGGCAGTACACGGGCGCCAGCCAGACCACTGTGGGCTCCCTCGCCGGGCTCGCACAGTCCGACGTCAGCGCGATCGAACGGGGTGTGCGCCAAGTCCAGAGCGTCGACGTCCTGATGCGGATCGCCGAAGGACTCGCTATCCCACTTTCCCTCCTGGGCCTTGCCGACGAGAGCGGCAGTGCTGATCCCCCGGCTCGCCACAACGCGCCCGCCCCGCTGCCGCCTGCCGCTATGGTGACCGAAGCCGAGCTGGAGGACGATGTGCGACGTCGGGAACTGATGGCTGGAGCGCTGGGACTCGGCGCCAGTCTGACCGCCGGGGCCGACTCCGATGCTGCTGCGGCAGAACAGGCCGCCCAGAACCCGGCCGCCGCCGTGGAACGAGCCCTGTTCGAGCCGGCCACCGGACGACCGACGAGCCTGAGCGATCTCGCCGACGGACTCACGACAGCCCGCGAGATGTTCTCCGGCGCCCGCTACGCCGCCCTCGGCGGCGCCCTTCCCTCACTGATTGCCACGGCGGAGGCGACCCGGGACGCCGCCACCGGCCACGCGCGGGAGCGCGCCCAGGCAGCCGTTGCCCGCGCCTACGTCCTGGCCACCGAACTCGCCGTCAAGCAGCACTCCGAGGCCGCTTGGGCCACTGCGGACCGTGCGCTCATCGCGGCACGGGCCAGTGGTGACCCGCGGCCCCTCAGCGACGCCGCTCGGGTCCTGGCCATCACCATGCGCCGTGCCGGCCGCAGCTCGGCCGCCGTCGACTTCCTGGCCCGTACGGCGACGTCGCTAGTCGTGGGGAAGGACGGCCCGCAGGCCGACACCCTGGCCGCCCGCGCCTGTCTGCTCATGACCGCCGCCTACACGGCCGCGTCCGGGGGCCGCCGCAGCACCGCGCTCGACCTGCTCCAGGAGGCGGAGGAGACTGCCGACCGTATCCCCGTCGATCGGAGCGGAAAGCCCGTAGGTCTCTTCACGATCTCGGCTAGTCCTGCCGAGGTCTCGATGTACCGGATCAGCAGCCTCACGGTCCTCGGCACACCCGACGACGCCGTTCCGTACGTCCGCCGCGTCGAGCCCTCTCAGTTGGCGAACACGGAAAGGGTCGCGCGCTACCTCACGGACACGGCCCGCATGTGGCACCAGCTCGGCGACGGGCGCCGCACTTTCAGCGCGCTGCGAGCCATCGAGCACACCGCACCCGAAGAAGTCCGGCGGCCCGCGATCCGCACGCTCACAGCCGATCTCCTGTACCGGCCGGGCAGCCTGGCCGGTCTGCGTGAGTTCGCTTTGCGCACGGGTGCCGTGGCGGCCTGACGTGTTCCTCACCATGGGCAGGACAGTCGTGTTGCACGAGCCCGTGACCTGCGGATACTTCTCGGGTACTTCTGCCGAATCTGGATGTCAACTGGATGTGATCTTGAAGGAGCGAGAGGGGAGGGAACGGTGTCTCATCGGTTAGTGAGAAGTCAATCGGTCGAGAAACGGCCCTGCCGAAACCCCTTTGACCTCGGCCTTTGCGGGCTTACAGTGCAGGTCGGAGCCTTGCGGGCCGGACCCAGATTTGCCAACTGCCCTAATTCGGGACGAAGAGGTCGTGGGTTCAAATCCCGCCACCCCGACAGTAAAACGCCAGGTCAGGCCCGGTACTGAGAGATCAGTTCCGGGCCTGATGTGCGTTGTGGCCCCGTTTTGGGAGCCATTTGGGAGCCAACTGGGTGTGGACTTCAAGATCCGGCTCCCAACGAGGGGCGTTCCGCGTTCGAGCGCGCTGTTCGCTGCGTGCGCCCCGGAAGGGTCAGCCCACAGCTTGTGCCGAGGCGACCACAGACGGTACGACGTTCGCCATGTACCCATGGTCTCCGTTAAACGGCCGGCAGCTCGCACTCCTCGCCCGCATCGGGGACGGAACCGACCCCGTCACGTCGGACAGCCCCGAGCTCGCTCCTACAGTCCGCGCGCTCAAGGAGCGGCGCCTGGTCACCATGCCCAGGCAGGGTGGGAAGTGGCAGGCGGAGATCACCGATGCGGGACGCTTCTTCCTGGAGCACGGCCATCACCCGGACCGGCCGGAGCCGGCTCAGCGCAAGCAGCGGCTGGCGGATCCCGAGCAACGGACGCGAACGGCCCCTTCACCGCAGAAGCAAGCGGCAGCCCCATCTACGACGAAGCCGGCGCCGCAGCGGGCCGCCAAGCCCTCGCAGCCGTCGCCGGCGGAAGTCGGCGCCGCGTCCCAGGTCCTGATCACCCTGATCAAGGAATGGTGTGCCAAGGAGCGGCACCGCAAGGTCGCGGTCACCATCGCGGGCGATTCCATCGAGATCACCGGGCGCCCGGACACCGCACGGGAACGCATGGTCCGCGAGTTCCCGGACCGAGTCGCCGGCGATGACGCCTCCGAACCGGATGACGGCACGGCGTGACCCGTCTGCACAAGCGCCGGGCCCATCTGATCGGCAACGAGCACTACGACGAGGGGCACTTCCTGTCGCCGGCCTCTGTCCGAGCGGACGTATGGGGGCTCGGACAGGTCCTGAAGCACCGCAGCATCGGCAACTTCGTCTCCGTCCAGACCGTGTCCGACTCTCACCGCCGACGGCATGCGGGCGGCCATCGGTGAGTTTCTTCAGGATCGCGACGAGGACGAACTCGCGCTCGTGTACGTCTCCGGGCACGGCGTGCGGACGGTGCGTGACGGCGGCGAATTCCACTTCGTCGTCAAGGACACCGGCTCCGACCGGGTAGCCGCGACCGGCGTCAGCGCCGGGTTCCTCAACGATGCGCTGGAGGAATGCGCCGCCCCGCAGAAGATCGTGATGATCGACTGCTGTCGCAGCGGCGGATTCGCCGTGGGTCTGCGTACATCGGACCGACGGCCCGACAGCTCCGTGTCGAAGTCCGGCGAGCAGCCCCCGCTGACCAGTAGGGGCGTGTACGTGTTGTCGTCCTCGCGGGCCGGGGAGGACTCGTTCGCGGACCAGCGGCCGTCAGGTGCCGGTGCACTCCGCGCACGGCGTCGACGGCCGCATCGTCATCGCGCAGCCGTCCGCGCACGTCATCCAGCCCGAGCGCGGTCTCCAAGCTCTCGTTGGCCGCACCGAACGCTTGCAGGATCGCCCCGTACGGCTCCGCCCGGTCGCCCGTGGTGAACCGGAACATGTCCGGCAATACCCTGCGCATGCGCGTCCCCCCTCCTCCGGCAGCGAACAGGTGCTCTACCCTTGCTCAACCGTAGGGGCAGCCACTGACAACGGAGCCCGAAAGGGCGGGTTCACCGGACAAGCGGACGACTCGTCCGGGCGCCGCCGTAGGGGATGCGATCCTCCGAACCTCGCAGTGGGAAACCCGAATGCGTCGGCTCGTGCTGCTCTGGGATCATTCCCGGATGGTTCACCGTCTCGAATCCCTGGTCATCCGGCACACCAACCGCCTCCCCGCCCCCTCCGGACCCGCCGGACAGGGCAGTGTCGCGGCGCGGCAGTTCGACGCCGCGTTGATGTCCGTGGGGTTCAAGCTGTCGGCGGGTCTGCTGGAGCGGCTGTCGGGGCTGGGCGAGGAGACGGTTGTCGAGACCGCCGCGCGCACTCTGGAGACCGTCCGGGAGATGACCGGCGATCACGTCCAGCACAACGTGTACTTCGTCGACTTCCCGGCCAACGTGCCGGACACGCTCGACTTCTGGGTACGGTGCGTCACCGAGGCCCTTGCCGACGACGCGTCGCGCGACCGCGTGCTCGCGCAGCTCCGTACCGGCGTGCTCAACCTGCTGGCCCTCCCGTCGTACGGCACCTACCAGCACACGTACGCCGAAATGCTCGCCGTTCAGGACGAGTTGATCGCCGCCGCGGGTGACCGCTTGACGGTCCTGCACCTGGGGGACGCCCTGGATGCCGAGGTCAGTTCCCTGTACGGGGCGCTGGCCGGGAGCACCACCCCGCTGGGTGACGAGGGCCTGCTCGACCTGGCGGTGCTCGCCGCGCACTGTGCGGACGGTCCGCAGCCCGAGGCGATCCCGGTCCGGGAGAACCGCGCCGTCGTCAACCGGGCCCGCCTCGGTGTGGGTGCGGACCTGCTCCTGGACACCGTCACCGATGTGCTCCGTCTGGCCTGCGCGCTGTCGGACGGCGATGTGACACTCCTGGGGCCGACCCGGTTCCGGTCGCCGTCCCGCTCGGTCCGCCGCGGCCTGCTCGCCGGCCTCGACTCCGTCGTGGCCGAGGCACCCGCGAAGCTCGCCGATGTGGGCGCGCATCGCGAGGCGTGGAAGCGCCTCGGCGAGCGCCTGCACGCGCACGAGTACCGGGCGCGCTGGCCGCATGCCGCCGACGTGTTCGCCGTCGCCCGGGGCGAGAAGGAGGCCCGGACCTTCGACAGCCGCGTCGAGAAACTGCTCGGCGCGGGCGACGTCGTCGGGGCGGCGCGGTTGCTGACGTCCGCTCCGGGCAAGCTGTTCCGGTCCCTGGACCGCCTGCTGCGCATTTGCCCCACCCAGGGCGAGCGTGACGCGGTGGTCACCGCCGCAAAGCGAGTCGCCCCGCAGGTCTCCGGCCGGGTCCTGCTGTCCGTGCGCGAGCACTTCCGCAACCGTGGCGGGGAAGGGGTGGAGGGCGCCGGGCGACGCGTCTTCGTCAACCGCCTCGGCCGCGCCTGGGTCACCCCCGACACCCGCCCTGCGGTGCCCGCGCCCGAGCGCGAGCGCCTGGTCGCCGCGCTGGACACGGAGATACGCCGCCGCCTGCCGGACCCCGGGCATCTGCTGATCGACCCGGACGTCCTGGACGTCGCGCTCCCGCTCAGCGGCAAGGCGACGGCCGCCGGCCTCGGCGTGCTGCCCCGCGGCTCACTCTCCCCGGTCGACGGGGAACTGCTGCGGTTCTTCGTCCACTGGAAGCAGACCGGACGCCCGACCGACTACGACCTGTCGGCGCTGATGCTGGATGCCTCGTACGAGTCAGCCGGCTGGCTGTCGTACACCTCCCTCACCCTGGTCGAGGGCGAGCACTCCGGTGACATCACCAACGCACCCGAAGGAGCCTCGGAGTTCATCAACCTGCGCCTGGGCGCCGTGTCCGGCGACTTCATCGTCCCGCAGGTCAACATCTACTCGGGCGAGGGCTTCGAGGAGGTCGAGGAGTCGTTCTTCGGCTTCATGCTGCGCGACTCCGAACAGCTGGGCCGCCCCTTCGAGCCCCGCACCGTACGTATGAAGTCGGAGCTGCGCGGCCCGGGAAGGGTCGCGCTGCCGCTGGCGTTCGTCCGCGGCGACGACGGCCGCTGGCGCGCGAAGTGGCTGCACCTCTACCTCAAGGGCAGCCCCAACTTCAACCGGGTCGAGGAGAACCGGATGTCGGTCGCCCAACTGCTGCGCGGCATCATCGAGCGCGACCAGCTCACCGTCCGGTACCTCACCGACCTGATGGCCGACCGCGCCGCGGCCACCACGCTGTGGGACGGGACGACGGTCCCGGACGGCCCCGTCACCTACATCGGCCTGGAACGCCCGGACGGACTGCACCCCGACTCGCTGATCATCACGCCGGAAAATCTGCGTGCCCTGATCCCCAGCTGACTGCTAGCGTTACCCGTGGCGAGGCCATGAACGGGCTTCCTTCTCCCTCTCTGATGAAGCTAGTCCGTTCGCTTTCCTCGCCCTCGACGAAGCCGGGGTGCCATTGGCACCCCGGCTTCGTCGTCCTGTACGGGTCATCGAACCGGTCCGACCTCGCGCTCCCCCGGCAGCCGGATCCCGCCGCCGCGCCTCCTGTGCCCGTCGCGGGGCTGGTCCACCAGCCGCCACGCCACGCCCCCCGTACGCGGAGCAGTGATCGTACGAGGATCGGCAATGGGCTGAACGGGGCGCGCGGCTGAGGGAGTTCGTCCCCGCCCGGCAGCCACGCGACCTGCCCTTCTGGCGTTCGACGGGTCTCGCCGACACGATGAACACATGTTCCTGAACAGTTGTTCATTACGTACGAGGAGGAGGACGAATGACAGATGTGTCCGTGCCCGGACTGACCAAACGGTTCGGTCGGGTCCACGCGGTGCGGGACGTGAGGTGGGGGTGCCCAGGGCTTCGGTGAGTTGGGTGAGGGCCTGGCTGTCGGCGATGCCCAGGGCGAGTTCGGCGACCGTGTTGGCCGTTGCCGGGGCCGCCACATAGCAGGTCACCGGGGGGTGCGGGCGGGGTCCGAGGGGAGGCGGGGTGGTCGCGGACCGGGAGGCCGGTCGGGGTCTCCAGGTGGGCCAGTTCGCCGCTCGCCCGTAGCCAGCGGCCCGCCGTCGGGGTGAGGGTGGACCGCGACCCGCCAGCCGCGGTCCACCGCCGGTTCGACCAGGCCGGTGCGGAGCGACTTCACCCCGCCGGCCGCCGACGCCACCACGCCCAGGACGCCGCGGGCCGTACGCGCTTCGCTCATCGCCCCAGTGTCGCAGGACTGGCGACACCCTTCCGGGGAACACGGTCGGCAACGGCCCAACCACCATCATTCCGGGCTTGGTTGGCCATCCACCGACAGGAACGACAGGAGAGAGCAAATGCTCGCAATAGCGGCGGCTGTGGTCTTTTTCATCGCCTTCATCATCAACGCCACCAACACGTCGACCGAGGTCATCTTCGGTACGACGAGTCTGATGCTCGTCGGATTCACCCTCGTCGCCCTCCACTTGGGCGGCGTCGGGGCCGGATGGCAGGCGCGGGGGCGCGGTCGGCGGCGTTGACGCGGTCGGCGGCGTTGAGCGGCTACCGCGACGCGTGGCGCCAGAAGTCGCGCAGCAGCGGGGACGGGACCGGGCCCGCCTCCAGTTGTGTCAGCAGGATGGTCACCGAGCCCGTGGACGGCGTGATGTGGGCCGCCGTGCCGGTTCCGCCGACCCAGCCGTAGCGGCCCGGTACGTTCCAGGGGTCGATCTTCTCGACATCCACCGAGCCGCCGAAACCCCAGCCCTGGCCCTCCAGGAACAGGGTGCTCGCGTCGCGCTGGGGACGGGTGAGGTGGTCCGTGGTCATCTGTCGCACGGACGCCGGTGACAGCAGTGCCCGGTCGCCCGCCCTGCCGTCCGCTCTGCCGTCCGCGAGGAGCATCCTGGCGAAGGCGTGCCAGTCGGCGACGGTCGACACGAGGCCGCCCGCGCCGGACGGGAAGGGCGGCACCGTGCTCCACTGGCCGTCGGGGGCGTCGATCAGTTCGAGGCCGCCCGTCTCGTCGGTCCGGTAGTAGGGGGGCACCCGGTCGCGGTTGCCGGCCGGCACCTCGAATCCCGTGTCCACCATGCCGAGCGGTTCGAACAACCGCTCCGCCAGGAACTCCGGCAGCGACCGGCCCGTCACCCTCGCGATCAGCACACCGAGGATGTCCGATCCGATGTTGTACAGCCAGGCCTCGCCCGGCTGGTGCAGCAGCGGGATACGGGACAGCGCCGCCATCCACGCGTCCGGCTCGGCGATGTGCTGCGGCTGCGGAGGACCCTGCTTCAGCTCGCTGAACAGCGGTGCGACTGCGGGCAGTGAGAAGTCGGACGGGAAGCCGTGCCCCGAACGGAAGGTGAGCAGATCGAACACGGTGATCGCCCGGACGGCCGGCACCACGTCGTCCAGCGGGGCGGCGGGTGTCCGGACGACCATCGGTGCCGCCAGCTCGGGCAGCCACCGGCCGACCGAATCGTCCAGCGCGATACGGCCGTCCTCGACCAGCATCATGACCGCCGCGGCGACGACCGGCTTGGTGAGGGAGGCGATACGGAAGATCGAGTCCCTGGTCAGCGGGGTGGTGCCGGCGGCATCGGCCGAGCCGACCTCCGCCAGCTCGATACGGTCGCCCCGAGCCACCAGCGCCACGGCGCCCGGCAGCGGTCCCTCACTCACGTGCGCCGCGAGCATGTCGCGCAGATTGGTCGCCTCAGTGGCGTTGGTCGTGTCGGTCGCTTTCACACATTCACCTTTTCGCGTTCTCGGGGGTGCTGCTACCGGAGCGGTCCGGCGGGGAATCCGGGCGCTTGCGCAGGCGCAGTGATGTCCAGCTCGCGTCGGCCGTCCAGCCGCCGTCGACCGGCAGGGCGGTGCCGTTCACGAAGCCGCTGCGCGCCGGGTCCGCCAGGAACGCCACCGCCTGGGCGATGTCGTCGGGCGCGGCGAACCGCCCCATCGGCACCCGTTCCACGATGTCCTCGTCCGTGTAACCGCCGGACGCCTGGTCGGCGGCGTCCATCTCCGTCTTCACCCAGCCCGGACAGACCGCGTTGACCCGCACGCCCCGGCCTCCCCACTCCCCCGCCAGCGTGCGCGTGAGTCCGATCAGGCCGTGCTTGCTCGCGTTGTACGCCGCGCGGTCGGAGACTCCGTGCAGCCCGGCGATCGACGCGATGTTGACGATCGAGCCGCCGCCCGCGGCCAGCATCAGCCGCCCCACCGCACGGGACAGCAGGAACGGGCCGGTGAGATTCACGTCCAGGACCCGCCGCCACTGGTCGGCCGTGGTCTCCTCGGCCGGGACGAGCAGGGAGACACCCGCGTTGTTGACGAGCGCGTCGACCCGGCCGAAGCGCTCCCGGACCTGGTCGGCGAGCCCGGACACGTACGCCTCCGACGCGATGTCCCCGACCACGGCCACCGCGTCCGCCCCGGTCGCGCGGACGGCGGCGAGCGTGTCCACCGGGGCCACGATGTCGGCCAGGACCAGCGCGTACCCCTCCGCGGCCAGCACCTCGGCCACCCGGCGGCCGATGCCCTGCGCGACCCCCGTCACCACGGCGACGCATCCCGTGCCGCTTCCGATCTCCGGCATGTGATCAGTCATGTGGTCAGTACCGCTCGACCAGTTGCTCGCGGCCCGCCGGAGGCTCGTACGGCGAACGACGGCCAGTCGCGGGCATCCGCAGCGGTCCAGTAGGTCTCCACCGTTCTCCGAAGCTCGGTCATACGCAGAGTCTGCACCGTGCCACTGACAATCGGCCGTCGTCGCAAGTAATGACCGCACGGTCGTCCGGTTAGTACACTGGGGCGGATGACAGCTACGAGCACCGACGGACGCATCGCCCGGGGGAACCAGACCCGTCAACTGATCCTGAAGCACACCGTCCGGATCGCCTCGGTCGAAGGTCTCGGGGGCCTGTCGCTCGGCCGGCTGGCCGGTGAGCTGAAGCTGAGCAAGAGCGGGGTGTTCGCCCTGTTCGGCTCCAAGGAGGAGCTTCAGCTCGCCACCGTGCGCGCCGCCGCCAAGGTCTACATCGACCATGTCGTACGGCCCGTTCTGGAGCTGCCCGCCGGGCTCGACCGGATCCGGCGGCTGTGCGACGGCTGGCTCACCTACTCCGAGAACCGGGTCTTCCCCGGCGGCTGCTTCTTCTACACGGTCACGGCCGAGTACGACGCACGCGAGGGCAAGGTCCACGACGCCGTGGCGCAGGCGCGCCTCGACTGGGCCGCCTTCGTGGCGCGGAACATCGAGGAGGCCGAGCAGGCGGGCGAGGTCAAGGACGGCACCGACGTCCCCCAGCTCACCTTCGAGGTCGTGTCGCTCCTCGAAGGCGCCAACGCGGAGTCCGTCCTGCACGACGACTTCAGCTGTTACGCGAAGGCCGCCACGGCGATCCTCAACCGGCTGCGGTCTGTCGCGACGGATCCGGCACTGCTGCCGGACGCCCCGACGTCTCGCTGACCACGAAGTCCCGCACCGACGCGGCGACTTCGCGGTCGCCGAGGATACGTCGGTGGCCGAGCCCACGCGTGACGACCAGCGTCGCCCGGTCGCCGAGCGCGGCGGCGAAAGCGCGCGATTCGGCGGGGTCGACCATGTCGTCGTGCTCGTCGTGGACGACGAGGATTGGTAGTGGGACCGGCTGCGCGACCGTACGCGGGAGCGCGAACCGCGACCAGATGTCCCCCTCGCCGGGGAACAACTCCCGCTCGACACGCCCCCGAAGCTCACGGTTCAGCCGCGCCCGCAGTCCCAGCCCCGCGCAGAACCGGTCCACCAGATAGGCGAAGTCCGGCACACCGCTGATCGCCACGATCCGCTCCGGCCGCACCCCGCGCTCCTGGACGGCGACGAACGTCGCGGTGACGCCGAGCGAGTGCGCCACGACCATCTCGAACGGTCCGAGTTCCGCGTCCAGCGCCGCGATGATGTCGCGCAGATCGAGGATCGTCATCGTCTCGCCGGTGGCCTCACCGTGGCCGGGCGCGTCGAAGGTGACCGGGCTGAGGCCGAGGTCCAGCAGCTCGGACACGAGCGTGGCGAAGCGCGAGCCGCGCGACTCCCAGCCGTGCACCAGCAGCACGGGCCGCTCGCCCGTGCCCCACCGGTAGCTGACAGCCTTCGCGACGATCTTCTCTCCGCCGACGGCGATCCCGCCGACCTCGGCCCGGTCCATCACCGGGCGCTCGTCGGACCGCAGGCGGCTGCGACCGCGCGGGGTGCGGAAGAGACGGAAGGCGGCCTTGCCGGCGAGCCTCGGCGAAAAGTAGGACACACCGTTCAGGGCGGTGCGGACGGCTGTCACGGCGAGATCCATGCCACGTTCTCCTCGGTCATCGGTCATCGGTCATCGGTCATCGGCCGGTGGTCGGTGGTCGGTGGTCGGTGGTCGGTGGTCGAAGCCAAGACGTTAGCACGATCGTTCGGGTAGTTTTCTTTGGAAACTGAACGTACGATCGTGCGGCATGGGACCCAATCAGCGCTTCAAGGACGAGCTGGACACCCTCATCGACGATCAACTCCTCCCGGCGGAAGAGGACCGCGAGGACCGCCGAGACCCCCCGGCGGTCCGCCCCGAACCAGCAGAATGGAGTCCATGACTGAGAAGAACGATCACCAGCCCCACGCCCCAACGGCGCCCGACGCGGCGCCCGACTGGGAGAAGCGTTTCCGGGCGCCCCGCGTCTCGCTCCCCGACTGGGCCGAGGACGCGCCCGACCGCGCGCTGTTCGTGTCCAATGCGACGGGTACGTACGAGCTGTACGCGTGGGACCGCGCCACCGGCGCCCAACGGCAGGTCACCGACCGCCCGAACGGCACCATGGACGGCGTGCTGACCCCCGACGGCCGGTGGATCTGGTGGTTCAACGACACCGACGGCGACGAGTTCGGCGTCTGGATGCGGCAGCCGTTCGAGAGCGGTGGCGCCGCCGGGACCGGCGCCGGGACCGCCGACGAGGCCGCGACGCCCGGCATCGACGCCGCGTACCCCAGCGGGCTCGCGCTCGGACGGGACGGCACGGCGGTCGTCGGCTGCTCGACCGACGAGGACGGCTCCACGATCCATGTCCTGCCCGCCGGCGGCGCCCCGGTCGAGATCTACCGGCACCGCGAGTCGGCCGGCGTCGGTGACCTGTCGCACGACGGGACGCTCGTCGCCGTCGAGCACACCGAGCACGGCGACGCGATGCACTCCGCGCTGCGCGTGGTCCGCCTCGACGGCACGGCGGTCGCCGAGCTGGACGACACCAAGGGCGGCGAGGTCGAACTGGGCCTGTCCGTCCTCGGTTTCGCGCCGGTCGACGGCGACACCCGCCTCCTCGTCGGCCACCAGCGGCGCGGTCGCTGGGAGCCGATCGTGTGGGACGTGGCGACGGGCGAGGAGACCGATCTGGCGATCGAGCTGCCCGGAGACGTATCGGCCGAGTGGTATCCGGACGGGTCCGCGCTGCTGATCGTGCACAGCTACGAGGCGCGCAGCGAGCTGCGGCGCTACGACTTCGCGCGGCGCGAGCTGATCGAGGTCGAGACGCCCGCCGGGACGGTGTCGAGCGCGACGGCCAGGCCGGACGGCTCGGTGGAGTACCTGTGGTCGTCGGCGGCCCACCCGCCCGTGGTGCGGTCCACATCGGGCGACGTCGTGCTCGACCCGCCGGGGGCGAAGGCGCCCGGGTCCGTGCCGGTGACCGACGTATGGGTGGACGGGCCCGGCGGCCGGATCCACGCGCTGGTGCAGCGGCCTGCGGGCGAGGGTCCGTTCCCGACGGTCTTCGAGATCCACGGCGGGCCGACCGCGCACGACAGGGACTCCTTCACAGCGGGGCCGGCGGCCTGGGTGGACCACGGCTACGCGGTCGTACGGGTCAACTACCGCGGCTCCACCGGCTACGGCCGCGAGTGGACCGACGCGCTCAAGCACCGCGTCGGCCTGATCGAGCTTGAGGACGTCGCGGCCGTGCGCGCGTGGGCGGTGTCGTCGGGCCTCGCGGACCCGGCGAAGCTTGTGCTGTCCGGCGGCTCGTGGGGCGGCTATCTGACGCTGCTCGGCCTCGGCACCCAGCCGGACGTGTGGGCGGCGGGGCTGGCGGCCGTACCGGTGGCCGACTACGTCACCGCCTACCACGACGAGATGGAGGCGCTGAAGTCGATGGACCGCACGCTGCTCGGGGGTACGCCGGAGGAGGTCCCGGAGCGGTACGAGGCGTCGTCACCGCTGACGTACGTCGACGCGGTGCGCGCGCCCGTCTACATCTCGGCCGGCCTGAACGACCCGCGCTGCCCGATCCAGCAGGTGGAGAACTACGTCAACCGCCTGGCGGCGCGCGGGGCGACGCACGAGGTGTACCGGTACGACGCCGGGCACGGGTCCCTCGTGGTCGAGGAGCGGATCAAGCAGGTCGGTCTGGAACTGGACTTCGCGCGGCGGCACCTCGCGTAGAGGCTCGCGCGTCCGGGTCCTCAAGCGCCGGACGGGCGGCGAACAACCCGTCCGGCGCCTGGGTGCGGGGGGCCTGAGGCCGACCCGCCCCCAGGCCCCCCGCACCCGCTGCGTACCGTATGAGGGGTGTACCGGTTCCTGCTGACGCCCCGGTGGTGGGGCATCAATGTCTTCGTGCTGCTGGCCATCCCCTTCTGCATCTTCATGGGGACCTGGCAGCTCGGCCGTTTCGAGGACCGCGTCGACTCGCACCGCAGCGCGGAGGCCGCGCCCGAACCGGGCAAGCGGGCCACCGCGCCGCTCGCGGAGCTGCTGCCGGTCGACCAGGAGACCTCCGGCCGGCACGCCACGGCGAGCGGTACGTACGGGGACCAACTCCTCGTGCCGAAACGGGAGTTGGACGACAAGTCCGGCTCGTACGTACTGGCGCTCCTGCGCACCGACAGCGGCCGGGCGCTGCCCGTCGTACGCGGCTGGCTGCCGGCCGGTGAGGCCGTACCTCCCGCCCCGAAGGGCGAGGTCACCGTCACCGGCGCGCTCCAGGCGCCGGAGAACGCGGGCACCGACGGCGTCGACTCCCGCGGCGGGCTGCCGAACGGGCAGGTCGGCATCATCAGCGGGGCGTCGCTGGTCAACCTCGTACCGTACGAGGTGTACGACGCGTGGGTCACGCTCACCGAGGCCGAGCCGGGGACCGGGCTGACGCCCGTACCGGCCCGGGCGCCGCAGGGCAGCGGGCTCGACCTGAAGGCGTTCCAGAACCTCGGGTACACGGGCGAGTGGTTCGTCTTCGTGGCGTTCGTGCTCTTCATGTGGTTCCGGCTGTTCCGACGCGAGACCGAGGCGATCCAGGACCGGGCGCTGGGGCTCGAAACAGCCGCGTAGCGCCGTCCGGCGGGGGTGGGTGGGTGCGGGGCGGTGCGTGTCACCCGGGTCCGGTGGGCCGGTTCGTCCTCAAACGCCGGACGGGCTGAGATGGTGCCGCCCCGGTGGGTGGTGTCCTCAATCGCCGGACGGGCTTGAAATACCCGCCGGGCCGGACCGAGACAACTCCGCCCGGCCAGTGGTGTCCTCAAACGCCGGACCGGCTTGAAATACCCGCCGGGCCGGACCGAGACAACTCCGCCCGGCCAGTGGTGTCCTCAAACGCCGGACAGGCTTGAAATACCCGCCGGGCCGGACCGAGATGCCCGGTGGTGTTACGAGGCTTCCAGTACGCCCGTGCGGTAGATCGTGCCCGCGCACGCGTTGTCGATCGTCGTCGTCGCCGGCTCCGAGCCGGGCTCCGGGGTGTGTACGACCTCGATGCTGCCGTCCTCCGCCCCGTCGTCCTTGCCGAGCTGCGGCACCGTCTCGACCGGTGTGGATCCCGTGCCGTTCGTCGCACCGCCCGAGCCGCCCTCCGTGGGCGAGGGGTTCGGTGACGGTTCGCCGGTCGGACAGGTGTCCGTGGGTACCCAGGCGAACATCACCTCGTACGCCCCCGAGGGTTCGAGCACCAGCGCGCTCGCCTCCTGCGACGGGTCGGGCAGGCCGCTCGCGGCGTCACCCGGGGTGTGGTCCACCACTTCGATCTTGCTCGGGTCGGCGGCGCCCGTCGTCTGGAAGCCGACGGATCCGTTGCCGCTGACGTAGCAGTCGGTCCCGGAGATGTTGGAGATGCGGAAGCTGCCGTACACCGTGCCGTCTGCCTGCGGTTCGCCCGAGTTGGCCCGCACGTCGAGCTGGCTCGCGTCACAGACCTCCGCGGCGGTCGTGAAGCTGCTCTCCGGGTCCCTGCCGACGCCGCCCGTCGTACCGCCCGTGGTCCCTCCGGCGCCGGTCTCGGGCGAGTCCTTGTCGCCGGAGTCGCCCTGCCCGCCGTCCGTCTTGTCCGCGGAGGCGGCGCCGTCCTTGTCACCGTCTTTCGGGCCGCCGTCGGAGCCGGTGCCGCCCTGGACCTGCTCCCCGTGGCCCACGTTGAAGGACTTGCCGCCCGAGGCGCCGCCGCTGCTCGCGACGTGCACGAGGGCGGGGACCGCCGTACCGAACAGCAGCGCCGCCGCCGCGACGCCGACGATCGCCTGGCGCTTGCGCGCCCGTCTCGCCGGTACGGCCCTGCGCAGGTGGTCGAGGGCCCCGTCGGAGGGTGCGATCTCCTGGACCGCGCCGTGCAGGAGGCGGCGCAGCGCCAGCTCGTCGACATCGTCGCCTTCGGCGTCGGCGTGGGTGCCGCCGTCCGTCCCGGCACCCGTTCCCGCGCCTCCGAAGATCGCCGCGAGAGGCTGTGTCACATCGGCCTGGCCGCCCGCCCGAGGGGCACCGCCGCCGTCGGCCACACTGTGGAGTTCTCCGCCCGGTTCTTCTTCCGGCCCGTTGTTCACAGTTCCATTTCCAGTCGACTCGCCCGTCGGACCGTCCGGCCCTTCCGGCCTTTCGTGGTCTTGATCATGCTCGTGCCCGCTCGCGCCGTGCCCGTTCACGCCGTGCCCGTTCATGCCGTGGCCTCCATGGCGATACGCAGCGCCGCGATGCCCCGCGAGCCGTACGCCTTCACCGAGCCCAGGGATATGCCGAGCGTCTCGGAGACCTGCGCCTCCGTCATGTCCGCGAAGTAGCGCAGCACCAGCACTTCGCGCTGGCGGCGCTGGAGACCGCGCATGGCTTTGATCAGCGCGTCGCGCTCCAGGAGGTCGTACGCGCCTTCCTCGGCGCTCGCCATGTCGGGCATCGGTTTCGACAGCAGCTTGAGCCCGAGGATGCGGCGGCGCAGCGCGGAGCGCGACAGGTTCACGACCGTCTGGCGCAGATACGCCAGGGTCTTCTCCGGTTCGCGGACGCGATTGCGCGCCGAGTGCACGCGGATGAACGCTTCCTGTACGACGTCCTCGCAGGAGGCCGTGTCGTCCAGGAGCAGTGCCGCGAGGCCGAGCAGTGAGCGGTAGTGCTGTCGGTAGGTCTCGGTCAGGTGGTCGACGGTGGTACCGGCTGCCATCGCGTCGTCAGCGCCCTCGCGCCGGTCCGAGATACCGGCCGGGCGCGCCGCTGGCATGGGAGCGATCACCGGCATACCACCGGGCCTGCGGGGTCGACGGGTCGGCCGCACCGAAGTGCCGCGAACCGGGACGACCGCTGTGAAATCGAGAACCTCTGCCACGCCTGTTGGACACGGTTCCCCCGCCCAGGGTTGTACGCGTTCGTCACCGCATTTGACGATGCACCAATTGCCCTCATGCGTACCCGATCTCCCCCACATGCCCCATTTGCCCACGGCACCGCAGAGGGGCGACCGCTTAGACGCTTCCGGTCAACCGGCGGTTGCGGAAAGTCGAGTGAGTATCGTCCGCCACCGGAACACCCCAGTTCAAGTGGCACAGGTCGGCGATTTACTCACAGGACGTTCACAGATTCTACAAAGGGTCCGGCGGTCAACTCGGCCCGGGCTCCCCATTGTCGGTGTGGCTCACCGCACTGCCGATGTGGCTCATCACACAGCAGGTGCAGCCCATCACGTTCCGGCGACCTCGTCTACGTACCGGTGAACTCCCCGTCTACGTACCGGTGAATTCCCCGGCCACGGCCTCCGCGATCTGCGCGCTGTTGAGCGCCGCGCCCTTACGGAGGTTGTCACCGCACACGAACAGCTCCAGCGCCCGCTCGTCGTCCAGCGAACGCCGCACCCGCCCCACCCACGTCGGGTCGGTCCCCACCACGTCCGCCGGCGTCGGGAAGTCCCCCGCCGCCGGGTTGTCGAACAGCACCACACCCGGCGACGTGGCCAGGATCTCGTGCGCCCGGCCGACCGTGACCTCGCCCTCGAAGCGGGCGTGCACGGCGAGCGAGTGCGTGGTGATCACGGGCACGTGCACACATGTCACCGCGATCCTCAGATCGGGCAGGTCGAGGATCTTCCGGGTCTCCTCGCGGATCGCCATCTCCTCGGACGACCAGCCGTCCGCCATGAGCGAGCCCGCCCACGGCACGACGTTGAGCGCCAGCGGCCCGCCGAACGGCCCCGTGATGTCGCCCACCGCGCGCCGTACGTCTCCGGGGTTCGTCCCCAGCTCCGTACCGGCCACGACCGACAGCTGCCGGCGCAGCGCCGCGACGCCGTCCTGTCCGGCGGCGCTGACCGCCTGGTACGAGGACACCACCAGCTCCCGCACGCCGAACTCGGCGTGCAGCGAACCGACCGCCACGATCATCGACAGCGTGGCGCAGCCCGGACTCGCGACGATGCCGCGCGGGCGGAGCCGTACGGCATGCGGGTTCAGCTCCGGCACCACGAGCGGTACGTCGGGATCCATCCGGAACGCGGCGGACGCGTCCACCACGACTGCGCCCTGGGAGACCGCGATGGGTGCCCACTGGGCGGACACGGCGTCCGGTACGAGAAACAGCGCGACGTCCGCACCGGCGAGCGCGCCCTCACTGAGCGCCACGACCTCGGTCTCCTCGCCCCGTACGGTCAGCTTGCGGCCGGCCGCGCGGGGTGAGGCGAGAAGGCGGATCTCGCCCCAGACGTCGGCGTGCTGCGACAGGATCTGGAGCATGACGGCGCCGACGCCCCCGGTCGCGCCCACGACCGCGAGCGTCGGCCGCCCGTTCATCGTCCGGTGCCTCCGTAGACCACGGCCTCGTCGGACTCGGTGTCGAGCCCGAACGCCGTGTGCACGGCGCGTACGGCCTCGTTCACGTCGTCGGCACGCGTCACGACCGAGATACGGATCTCGGATGTCGAGATCAGCTCGATGTTCACATTCGCCTCGGACAGCGCCTCGAAGAAACCGGCCGTGACGCCCGGGTTCGTCTTCATACCGGCGCCGACCAGCGAGATCTTGCCGATCTGGTCGTCGTAGCGCAGCGAGTCGAAGCCGATGGTGCCCTTCGCCTTCTCCAGGGCGTCGATGGCCTTACGGCCCTCGGTCTTGGGGAGGGTGAAGGAGATGTCGGTCAGCCCGGTGGACGCGGCGGACACGTTCTGCACCACCATGTCGATGTTGACCTCCGCGTTCGCGATGGCCCGGAAAATCCCCGCGGCCTCACCCGGCTTGTCGGGGACGCCGACGACGGTGATCTTGGCCTCGGAGACGTCGTGGGCGACTCCGGAGATGATGGCGTGCTCCACCTGCTGGTCCCCTTGCGGCTGGTTGCTGACCCAGGTGCCGCGCAGTCCGGAGAAGGACGAGCGGACATGGATCGGGATGTTGTATCGGCGTGCGTACTCGACACAGCGGTGCAGCAGCACCTTGGAACCGGACGCGGCCAGCTCCAGCATGTCCTCGATGGAGATCCAGTCGATCTTCCGGGCCTTCGGGACGACCCGGGGGTCGGCGGTGAAGACGCCGTCCACGTCGGTGTAGATCTCACAGACCTCGGCGTCCAGCGCGGCGGCGAGGGCGACGGCCGTGGTGTCGGAACCGCCCCGGCCCAGCGTGGTGATGTCCTTCTTGTCCTGCGACACACCCTGGAACCCGGCGACGATGGCGATGTTGCCCTCGTCCAGCGCCGTACGGATACGGCCGGGCGTGACATCGATGATGCGCGCCTTGTTGTGGACCGAGTCGGTGATGACGCCGGCCTGGCTGCCGGTGAAGGACTGGGCCTCGTGGCCCAGGCTTTTGATCGCCATGGCCAGCAGCGCCATGGAGATCCGCTCCCCCGAGGTCAACAGCATGTCCAGTTCCCGACCCGCGGGGATCGGGGACACCTGCTCGGCGAGGTCGGTCAGCTCGTCCGTCGTGTCGCCCATCGCGGATACCACGACGACCACCTGGTGGCCGTTCTTCTTGGCATCGACGATTCGCTTGGCGACACGCTTGATGCCCTCGGCATCGGCAACGGAGGAGCCTCCGTACTTCTGCACGACAAGGCCCACGTGCGCTCCTCGATCAGTCATGCCGCAGCCATTCATCACTGCGGTCGGCTCAGTCTAACGAGCAGCCGCATTCCGCTTCGGACATATCGCATCGTGAGATGTCCCGCTCACGCCTTGATCACCGCGGAAGCGGTGCGGCTGCCCGGTGGACATCCATGCCCGGTATGACGCGGACCACGCTGAACGTGGGCGGAACGTGGGCCGGGTCACACGGACGGCGGGCTTTCCCTGCGGCTCATCCGCCTACGAGCCGTGGGTGGGCCGCCCCGCCAGGTCGTACGTATGGATCGCGACGCCCGCACCCGTGACTTCGGCCTCGCTGTGCCGGAACGCGGTGGGTACGGCGCCTTCGGCGAAGAGGCGGCCGCCCTTGCCGAGGACGACGGGAAAGACGAGCAGATGGAGCGTGTCGATCAGATCGTGCGCCATGAGCGACCGCGCGAGCTGCCCGCTGCCGTGCACCTGAAGCTCCCCCTCGGTGCGCTCCTTCAGCGCGGTGACCTCCTTGACGAGATCGAGATCACCGTCGATGACGGTGGTGCCGGCCCACAGCGGCTCGTCGGCCGCACCGAGAGTGGTGGAAACGACGTACTTGGGAAGGGAGTTGAACCTGGAGGCGGTCCGGTCGTCGGGGTCGGTCACCTTGGGCCAGAATCCGGCGAAGATGTCGTACGTACGGCGTCCGAGGAGAAAGGCCCCGGTCCGGTCGAAGACCCCGGCCATGAACCGTCCGAAGTCCTCGTCCCCGTACGGGAAACTCCACCCGTCGAGGTCGAACCCGCCGCTGGTGTCGTCCGGGCCGCCGGGGGCCTGCATAACGCCGTCGAGGCTGACGAATGTGGTCAACGAGAGATTCGACATGGTAACTACCCGCTTTCTGCTGCTTCTTGAATTCCTGATCCCGATTCCTGATCCCGCTCCTGATTCCGGGGATCATCGACAGGTAGGACGACGGGCGCGCCGCAAACTCATCGGCCGGGCCGGTGGGGCTACCTCCAGCACGTGGGGGGTGGCCCGCCGGATGGGCAACGGCGTCCGTGTACGGCGATCGTGTCCCCGGAGACCACACGAAGGATCACGAAGGATCACGAAGGATCACGAAGGATCACGAAGGGGCACCAGTGAATCGTCAGGTGAAGCACGCTCTCCCACGCCGCACACTGCTGGCCGGCGCGGCGGGAGCCGGCGCGGGAATCGTGTGGGGAAGCTCAGGACCGGCCGCCGCCGACGACGAGGACGGCGGGAGACGCCCTGTCGGACAAGGATCGGTGGACGCCGAGGTGGCGCGTCTGGAACGCGGCCTGATCGAACTGCGCCGGGACATCCATCTGCACCCCGAGGCGCCGGGGCAGGAAGAACGCACCGCCGGTGTGGTGGCCCGGGAGCTGCGGGCGGCCGGACTGACCGTCACCACCGGGGTGGGCGGCCACGGCGTGGTCGGTGTCCTGCGGGGAGCGCGTCCGGGCCGGACCGTCGCGTACCGGGCGGACATGGACGCGGTTCCGCCCGAGGACATCATCGGCGGCGGCCCGGCGACGGCCCACCTGTGCGGGCACGACGTCCACACCGCCGTGGGCATCGGCGTCGCACAGGTCCTGGCGCGGCTGCGGCAGCGGCTGAGCGGAACGGTCGTATTCCTCTTCCAGCCCGCCGAGGAGACCCTGTCCGGGGCCCGCGCGATGATCGACGCGGGCGTGCTGGAGGACAACGACGTCCAGGAGATCCACGCGCTGCACTGCGGGCCGTTCCCGGTGGGCCGGTTCGCCGTGACCCCGGGCTTCGGACTGCCGGGCCAGGACAGGGCCGAGGTGACGCTATCCGGGCCGGACGCGCCCGACGCCGCGCGGCGACTGGCCGCCGAACTCGGCGCGCTCGCGACGGTGACACCCCCGGAGACACCCGCGGAAATGGAGCGCCTGATCACCGACGTCCAGACACCCAACGGGCCGCTGGCCCGATTCGTGAACCTCAGCGCCTGGGCGGACGAGGCCAAGGTGGGTGTGTCCTACCGCTGCTGGCCCGAAGAGCGGTACGTGGAGGTACGCGAGGGCATCCGCCGACTCGCCATGATCCACTCCGGGACCGGTGTGAGCTTCCCCGCCGAACCGTTCCCGGCCATGGTCTGCCCGGAACGCGACGCTCTCGTCCTCGCCCGCCACCTGCGCGGCGCCCTCGGCCGGAACACGGCCATCCGGCTCCACGCCGCCTTCCCCTACAACGGCGAGGACTTCGCCCTCTACCTGGACCGCGTCCCCGGCACGTTCACCTTCCTGGGCATCCGCACTCCCGGCTCACCGATCACCGCCGGCTTCCCGCACTTCCCCGACTTCACCCCGGACGAACGAGCGATCGGCCTCGGCACACGCGCGATGGCGGGCTGGCTCGCGAAACGCACCGACGCGTAGGGCCTGTCCGGGCTCCGACCTGGCTGACAGTGATACGGCGGGCCATGTCGGCGCGCTTGTCCACGCAAGGAAGCACCAGGTCACAGTCCTGTGTCACTCCGCGTAGTCCTTGAGCTTCTCGGTCTCCAGCGTGATGCCGACCGGGTCGGGAAGCTCGACCACGGCGCCGAAGGGACGAGTCGTGACGGAGCGGTACTCGCCCTTCTCCGGCTCGGCGTGCACGGTGAGGGAGGGGGCGTCGCGGTCGACGAGGAGGTAGACGGAGATGTCCGCTGCCGCGTAGCCGTCACGCTTGTCGATGCGGTCCCGCCTGTTGGTGTCGGTGTCGGTGTCGGTGTCGTGGGAGGTGACTTCGACAGCCATCAGGACCTCGGTGGGCTCGGCCCACTCGCCCTGCCCGACGAAGTTCTCCCTCGGCGCGAGTGAGCCGTCGGGCCGGGCACGGCCCTTGCGGTAGGAGTCGACCTTCAGCCCCCGCTCCGGGTAAAGACGCAGATCCGGCCGCTGATGCATGCACTGTTCAAGCAGCCACATCACAATTTCGCCGTGGCTACCGTCCGGCACGGGCTTGACCTGGACCTTTCCGTTCATGAATTCCAGCCGCACCATCTCTGGCGCATGTCGGGCAAGCTCCTCGAACTCGTCGACGGACATCTGCGGCCGGACGCTGGTCCTGGGGGCCATGGCGTCGCCTCCTCCCCTCCATGGGTGCCCCCACCGAGATCTCTTGCACGCTCATTCGGCCCTCCTCGGCAGGGGCCGGACGAACTCGCCGTGGATCGGGCGGGGGATCGGGCGGGACTTCAGGCCGGCCGCCGCGCGGAGTTCGTCGGCGCGGCGCGCCACCTCCCGCCGCGCGGGGACCGCGCGGAAGGTATCGGGGACCGCGTCGATGACGCGCCCCTTCTCCTCCGCCGCGTCGTACGCCTCCATCTCCTCCCGGCAGTCGACGCACACGCCTCTGATCAGCGTCACCACCGTTTCCGGCTCCTCGCAGCCGATGCAGAGCATCACGGCTCGGGTGATGTGGGCGGGCTCCTGGTACGGCTCGGGCGGCATCTTGCTCTCCAGTCGTTTGCGGGCGATCGCGCCGGGGCTGTGCAGCGGGTGCGGCAGCCCGGTGGTCAGCGAACGGGTCAGGTGGTCCGGCGTCGCGCCCCGCGCGAGCCACTGCGCGGCGAGGGCTTCGAGCGCGGCGCACTCGGCGGCGGACAGGGTCATACGGGGCTCGGTACGCCCCAGCCGGGCGAGGGTGCGGTACGCGAGGGAGGGCGCGGGCTGGGGCTCACGTACAGGCCGGCGCACGGGTTCACTCACGGGCTTGGGTACGGGCTTGGGTACGGGCTCGGGTACGGGCTCGGGTACGGGTACAGGTACGGGCTCGGGCTCGGGTACGGGCTCCGCCGCCCTGCGCAGCTCCGTGAGGTCGACGCCGCGCAGGCTCTCCACGTACGCCTTCCACCACGCCTCGTCCCTCGACGTACGTGAGAAGTACGTGCGCGTCACCCACCGCAGACTGTTGTCCGCGACGGCCAGGTGCTCCTTCACCAGCCTCAAGTGACCGGCCTCGGAAAGGAACTTGAGCGACTTGGCACACGCCTGCTGCCCGTAGTCGGCGACATTGGCGGCGAGGGCCTTGTACCCGATCGCGGAGCCCTCGCTCAGACGATCGATGTACGCGGCGATCGCCGCTTCCCTCGTGCGCAGATGTGCGAAATCGGTGCCGGTACGGGGTAGTTGGTCGGGCGCGGAGCGCTTTCCGTAGCCGGGCTTGGCCAGGGGGTGTGCGGGGGCGCGCAGGGGGGCACTAAGCTCTGTGGCATCCACGATCGACGTTCTTTCGATTCGTTGGTCAGGCCCCGGAGTTGGTGTTGCTGCACCTACCGGGGCCGCTTAATGCCATGAACGGTAAACCGTCAACACACTCTGACGCAAGCCGATCACAGAAAGTCATCTCGACTGGTCAGCGGGGGGCTTGGTAGGGGGGTTGGTTCCTCCCTCTCCCACCCACTCATCAAAAAGGGGCTCGAAGCCCGGGGCTCAAGCCCCGGGGACGGCCCTGACGCCGCACCAGGCGGGCTCACCTACTTCAGGGCATCCCGGCTACCGTGATGCGCATGCCTTCGATCGAGTTCCGGGTGGTCCCCTTCGCTGGTGAGTGGCCAGGCGGAGGCAAGGCCTTGTCCGTGCTTGAGTTCCTGGTGGACGGGGTTCCGTTCCTGGAACTGGTTCGCCGGGCCGAGCTGCCGTACGCACTCGCGGAACAGGATGAGCGCGCCGAGGAGTTCGCACCGGATCCGGCACCGCTGCTCGCCGGTGACTACAACTATCCGACCATCCTGTCCTTCGAACATCTCCTCGGAGGAAACCCGGACCACACCCCGCATGGCGCCGACGAGCACGCGCACATGTTGTTGGTGTGCACGTGCGGAATCGACGACTGCTGGGCGCTGACGGCGAAGATCACGGCCGAGGAATCCACCGTGACATGGTCGGACTTCGAGAACTCCCAACGGGACTGGAATTACGACACCATCGGCGTCCTGACCTTCTCCCGTTCGCAATATGAGGAGTCGCTCCGCGCGGCATTCGCCGCCGGCTGATCCCGAGGGACAGGGAAGCAGCGCGCCTCAACTCGTGGTTCCTCGACCAGCAACCGGACGAGCCTGTGCGAGAGAGCGGACAGTTCGTGGGCCTGGCGGGTCGCGGCTCCGACAGCTACGACCTGGGCATCACGCACGATGTCGGCCACCGGTAGAGATCGGTCAGCGGGGCTCGGGAATCGGTCTTGGTGAGGCGATGGGCGTGCTGCCCGATCCACTCGGTCACCGTCTCGGACATGTCCAGACCTCCAGTTCAGAGCAGTCGGTTCCGGGAGGCGTCCCGGTCGCGGCCGGCGACGCGCAAATAGCCGGACATGAAGCAGAGTCGAGGTCAAGCTGACGTGAACAGCGGTGTGCGACCAAGCCGGCGACCGCCGTACCCGCAACAGGGATGTGTGCGCATCCCGCCGGGGGCCTTCGGGCCATCCGTATGGCAGGCGCTCAGACAATGGTGTGTCACACAGCCGACCTCGGCTGGATCTCAGGGGGGAGCACGGGCGGCTCACCCGTAGTCCATATCACCCGGACGGACAGGCGACTGATGCGCCAGCCCTCGCGCGTGCGCCGCAGGTCGGCCTCGTAGTAGCCGCCCACCGTGAAGAGAGGGTTGGCGCCCTTGTCGCGCTGCTGAAGGGTGGCATCGTGGTGAACGTGTGTCATCAGCGCATTCCAGGACGCTTTGGCACTTCCGGAGACGGCTTCGATGTCAACCAGGACATCGGAAGCGATGTGCTGTGTGCGGGCGTACCTCTCCAGTGCCTCGTTGGTGTCCTCCATTGCTTCGATGCCGTCGGACACGCCGATAGGGGTCACCGTTCGCACGTCGTCGGTGAAATAGCTGCGAGCCCAGTCACCCTCGAACTTCCGCTCATCCAGGACTCGAAAGAAGCGGCTGATGAGCATGCTGATCTCGATGTGATCCGTCTGCGTGGTCATGGTCAAACCTTCCGCCCTCAACCGCACTTGAGGTCAAGACCGGAGCGCTTCTGCCTCAGCGGAGTCCGTCGTCACCGTGGCGCCTTCGCGGAATGACAGCTCCTGCGTCATGAGCGGCAATCGGCACCCTGACCTGTGCTTTGAACGTGAGAAGCAGCTTCTGGGAGGGTTCCGAACTTGTTCCGCCAGGAGGTCGGGCGCGATCCAAAGGGGCGACAGGCAGCCAAACGAGGGCATCGAGCAGGGGCTCGCCGTCAGCGTCCAGTGAGGCATACCCCCAGCTGTCGCGCCCTCCTCTGGCCCCCCGGAACGCCAGGAGGCCACCTTCCCAAGGCCCCTGCTGCGGGGCCGGATCGCCCTTCGTCTGCTGACATCACCGACGGGCGTGCGCCCGTGTTGTCATGCTGAATGGCATCCGAGCACCGGCAACGGCCAGGGGGCTTCCTCGGTGACGGGTCGCGGGCATTGCGGCGGAGGCCGGCCGCGATGTTCCTTGGTCCGGCGGCACGGTCCAGGCGCGGACCAGTGCGGCCCGCCGCTCGGGGGCAGGTGTCGTCCAGGCGCCGGTCGTGACGCCGACCTGGATCCCGGGGACGGCGGCGCGCACCGCCGTGCGCGCGGCCGCGACGTGGTGCGCGGCCAGCGTGTGTCCGTACCGTCGCGGTCCTTGGGGTGGAGGTGGATATCCTGCGCGCCGGCGGCGACGGCGGCCCGTGCGGCGTCGGCGAGTTCGGCCGGGGAAACCGGCAAGTGGGGGTGGCCGGCGCGGGTACTGGCGCCGTTCGGACAGACCTGAAGGAGGCGGGCGGCGGCATGGGGCCACGCTGATCGCCCCGCGTGCGCCGGAGGGCAGGCCGGATCACTCGCGGCGGAACCGCTACGCCGGGTCCGCGACCTTCCGCAAGCCCAGTGAGCCCAGCTCCTCCGCCATCACCTTGCCCGCCTCCTCCGCCAGCACGTCCTCGCCGAGGTCCTGGTCCGTGTCCAGGCCGTCCAGGGCCGGGAGGGGCTGGTCGAGGCGGACGTGGGCCACCAGGGACTGGAGGGCGCGGAGAGCGGCCGAGGCCGTGGAGCCCCAGTTGGAGAAGTACGAGAACTGCCACCACCACAGCGCCTCGGTCGTCCGGCCCGCGCGGTAGTGCGCCATGCCGTGGCGGAGGTCGGCGACGATGTCGGCCAGGTCGTCGGAGATCCGGCACGGGACCGGCGCCTTACGGGGCTCGTACGGGTCGAAGACCTCGGAGTACACGTCGATCGGCTCAAGGATCACCGCGAAGCGCTCGCGCAGGTCGTCGACGTCCGGCTCCGGACCCAGGTCGGGCTCGTACCGCTCGTCGGGGAGGATGTCCTCGTGGGCGCCCAGCCGGCCGCCGGCCAGGAGCAGTTGGGAGACCTCCAGGAGCAGGAAGGGCACGGCGCTGTCGGGCTCGTCGCCTTTCGCGACCTCCGTGACCGCGACGATGAAGCTCTCGACCTGATCGGCGATCTGGACCGCGAAGTCGTCCGGGTCCTGCGTGGTGGAGTGCAGCGTTGCGTCAGACATCGAGAAGTCGTCTCCCCTCGAAGGCACGCCCCAGCGTGACCTCATCGGCGTATTCCAGGTCGCCCCCCACGGGCAGACCGCTGGCAAGGCGTGTGACTCTCAGACCCATCGGTTTGATCATGCGTGCGAGGTACGTGGCCGTGGCCTCGCCCTCCAGGTTGGGATCGGTCGCCAGGATCAGTTCGGTGACCGTACCGTCGGCGAGACGGGCCAGCAGCTCACGGATCCGCAGGTCGTCCGGGCCCACGCCCTCGATGGGGCTGATCGCGCCGCCGAGCACGTGATACTTGCCGCGGAATTCGCGGGTGCGCTCGATGGCCACGACATCCTTGGGCTCCTCGACGACGCAGATGACCGTCAGATCGCGGCGGGCGTCGCGGCAGATGCCGCAGCGCTCTTCCTGCGCCACGTTGCCGCACACCGCGCAGAAGCGGACCTTGTCCTTCACTTCGAGCAGGGTGTGCGCGAGGCGGCGGACGTCGGTCGGTTCGGCCTGGAGGATGTGGAAGGCGATCCGCTGCGCGCTCTTGGGACCGACGCCGGGCAGCCTGCCCAGTTCGTCGATGAGGTCCTGGACCACGCCTTCGTACAACGGATCGCCTTTCCTGGTAATGGTGCTGGTGTGGGTGCTGGTGTTGGTGCTGTGAGGTGCGGATTCGGTTTGCTCGTGCGGTAGTTCTCGTACGGTAGTTGCCGCGGGGCTTCCCTAGAAGGGCAGGCCCGGCATCCCGCCGAGGCCCTGGGCGAGCGGGCCGAGCTTCTCCTGCTGGAGCTGCTGCGCGTTCTCGTTCGCCGCCTGGACGGCGGCGATGACGAGATCGGCAAGCGTCTCCGTATCGTCGGGATCGACCGCCTTGGGGTCGATGACGAGGCCACGCAGCTCCCCGGAGCCGTTGACGGTCGCCTTCACGAGACCGCCGCCCGACTGGCCGTCGACCTCGGTCGCGGCCAGTTCCTCCTGGGCCGCTGCGAGATCCTGCTGCATCTTCTGGGCCTGCTGGAGGATCTCCTGCATGTTGGGCTGGCCACCACCGGGAATCACGGTCACTCCTGGCATATCGACGTCGGTTGATCGGCAGGTCGAGCCTACGTGGTCACCACGCGGGCCGCCCTACCCCACAGGAACGAACTCTTTCGGGTGAGAGTGCCCGGCTCCTCTACCTGATCACGGCCCCCGCGCGGGGGAAGCGCCCGGATTTCGGGCACGGAGCCCACCATTCGGCGGTAGGAAGTGCGGTACGCGTTCGCTTCCACGTCGCCATTTCGACTCCCTTCACATCTCGATCCACATCTCGGTCCACATCTCGATCCACGTCTCCATCTTCCGCTCAGTCACGCAGATACGCAGAGGAGTGCCCCGGTGAGCCAGCCGGACATGCAACCCGGAAGGCCGGCCCGCGACGAGGGCGTGCCGCGGGGTGCGCCGGGGGCCGTGCCGTGGGGTGCGTACGGGGACCCGCTCGCCGGGGCGTTCCCCGCCGGGGACTGGAGCGAGCCCGCGCAGCGGCTCGACGAGCTGTACCGGTGGGCGGAGGCGGGTGCGCTGCGTACGGTCGCCCGCTACCGGGCGGCGCGCGTACGCAAGCGCCGCTGCGCGCGGGCCCTGCGGGCCGCGACCGCCCTCGGCGTGATCGCGGGCGCCGCGCTGCCGCTGCTGGACCTGACGGATGTGCTGGGCGGCGGGGCGACCGGCTGGGGGTACCTCGCGCTGCTGCTGGCCGCCGCCTGCCTGGGCTGCGACCGGTATTTCGGGCTGACGTCCGGCTGGATGCGGAACGTCGCGACGGCGCAGGCGGTGCAGCGTCGGTTGCAGGCGCTCCAGTACGACTGGGCGTCGGAGTGCGTACGGGAAGTGCTGGGCCCGGCGGACGGCACGGCGAGCGAGGCG
The DNA here is from genome assembly GCF_045040315.1 of Streptomyces sp. NBC_01508. NCBI lineage: Bacteria > Bacillati > Actinomycetota > Actinomycetes > Kitasatosporales > Streptomycetaceae > Streptomyces > Streptomyces sp. NBC_01508. The sequence goes on from NZ_CP109419.1 coordinate 3,737,374, forward strand.
GCGGAGCGGTGCCTGGGGGTGCTGCGGCGGTTCTCGGAGGACGTCACGGAGCTGGTGCGGGCGGAGACGGTGGACTGGATGGTGGAGCACCGGGCGGGGGCCGCGCCGCTGGTGCCGCAGTCGCCGGGGCTGGGGGGTACGGCGCGGGCGGAGGGCGGTGGCGGGATGCCACCGGGCCGCTTCCCGCTGCCGCCGGGCACACGCCCGAACATGCCGCGGCAGCGACCGCCGGATGTGCGGTAGGGGTGGCGGGGGTGGGGCGGGGTGGAGTGGGGTCCGGTCCGGCCGCGGGCGGCTGGGGGTGGACGCCGTCCCCGGCCGGCCCCAGGAGCCGCGCGGCGATCCGCTGACCGTGCTGCGGCAGTTGGCGCGCGGTCGGCGCAACCGGCACATCGCCGAGGTGCCGCACATCAGCGAGTTCACGGTGAAGTTCCATGTCACGAACATCCTGGACAGGCTGGGGGTCGGTTCGCGCGGCGCGGGCGCCGCCTGACGCGCGTCCGGGAGGGGGCGTCCGGGAGGGGCGTCCGAGCGGGCGGTGGGCGTGGGCAGTCGCCACCCGCGCCGCCCGCCCCCTTCGGACGTCATCGGACGTCATCAAACGTCAGCTGAAGATGATCATCGAGCCTTGGCCCAGGCTCCGTGTCGCCGCCGCGTGCAGGCCCAGCCAGACGTGGCGTTCGCGGGCGAACGGGCTGTCGTCGTACGGGATCGGGCCCGCCGGTTCCTCCAGGGAGGTCGGCCCCTGGGGCGGGGCCGGGGCGGCCGGGGGGTTGGCCGGGTCGATGCCGATCGACGGGGCGACCAGTTCCAGCTCGCGCAGCAGTCCCTGCGTCGAGCCCAGCGGGCCGCCGCCCGCGAGGAGTTCGTCGTTGGAGAGCGGGGACGCGTAGTCCACGGGGACGTACGCGCCCGCGTGGTCGTAGTGCCAGACCAGATGCGACTGCTGGGCCGTCGTCTCGAACATCTCCAGCAACTGCTCGTAGTCACCGCCCAATTCGCCCACCGGCGTGACCGCCAGGCCGCACATCTGGAGCAGATACGCCCGGCGCAGGAAGTGCAGCGCGTCGTAGTCGAAGCCGGCGACGGGTGCGACGTCGCCGGAGAGGCCGGGCATGTAGGCGAAGACGGGAACGGACGGCAGCCCGGCGTCGCCGAGTGCCTTGTCGTAGACGGCGATCTCTTCGGCGAAGGGGTTGTCGGGGCTGTAGCACAGCACGTCGACGAGGGGGACCAACCACAGGTCACAGGCCAAGGGAGGCTCGCTCTCCAACGAGTTCGAACGGGTTCCGTCGGGTTGCGTCAGGTTCGTACACGTACGTACGAACCCGACCGTCGGGTCAGCGTAATGCGGCGAACGCGATCAGCGAAGACAGCCGGCACGACCAGCACCGCTGCTCGCCGTCAACGCGCTCTCGGCATGTCCCATACCCACGCACCCCCCATCCGCTCCCCCGGCCGCCCCAGCAGTTCCGTCATCACCTCGTACAGCGCCTCGTCGTTGTCCTGCGGAGCGAGCACCACCACACCCGCCTTCCAGAACGCCAGGTCCAGTTTGGCCTGCGCGCGCCAGCTCGTGCCGATGTCCGGGATCCGGCCGCCGTAGCGGACGTCGCGCAGCAGGTTCGACGTGTAGCGCGGCGCGGCGCCGTAGATGCCCATCCGCTCCTCGCCCCACGGCCCGTTGAAGTAGCCGCCGGGCACCGAGAAGCCGAAGCCCGTCGCCGACTGCCAGTGCAGCGCGTCCGCGTCGGCCGGGCTCGGCAGCGGTACGGGTACGACGCTCTCGCCCTCGGCGACGAAGTCCCGGTACATGCCTTCCGTGATGAAGCGCGGCACCTCGGCCCGTTCCCGTACCGGCTGCGGCGTCGGCACGATCGGCAGCAGCGCGGCGACGACCACGACCAGCCCCACCACCCGGTGCGTACGCGGTTCGAGGTCCGCGATCCGGGCCACGGCGAGCGCGATCAGGACGCCGAGCGCCGGGGCGCAGATCATCGCCACCCGGGACTCGATCACCGACTCGAAGAGCGGCTGGTGCGCCAGCGCTCGCCACGGCCCCGGCAGCACCACGTCGGTGAACGGGATTCGGATCTGCTGCCCCAGCGACAGCAGCGCGGCCAGGAGCACGGTGCCCGTCAGGGCCTTCACGAGCGGTGAACGCCCCAGCCACACCACGAGTCCGAAGGTGAGCGCGGTCAGCGGCCAGCCGTAGAAGGCGTTCTGCTCGGTGCGGTTCATCGCGAGCGGGTCGGCGCGCGTCTCGTCGCCGAGCAGCGCGCGGCCCGAGAACTCCAGGAAGGCGAGCGGGCTGTTGCCGGCGTTGTCGCCGTGCAGGACGCTGTGGTAGCTCTGCGGGCCGAAGAACTGCCAGTACAGCGGGAACGCCACCAGCGGCAGACACACCGCCAGCGCGACGCCGAGCCCGCGCAGCAGCGGTCGCAGGGCGACGCGTGCGACGTCGGGGCGCGCGAGCGCGTACGACAGGGCGAAGATCAGCGTGCCCATCGCGGCGAGCAGCAACGGTTCTTCACCGAGGAAGATCTGGTACGCCGCGAAGAGGCCGAGCAGGACACCGTCCCGTACGAGCCGCCGGCCCCCGGCCCCCGGCGCGCGGAGTCGCAGCGCCCGGTCGATGATCACCGGAATCATGAACAGCACAAGGAAGTTGGGGTGCGCGGTGCCGTGCGACATCATCGGCGGCGCGAACGCGGCGAGCGCCGCGCCGAGCGCCGCCGCCGGGCGGAGGCGGGTGACCCACCGTACGAACAGCCAGTACCAGGCGACGGCCGTCGCCGTCAGACCGAGGGTGAGGACCAGCGCCCAGGTCACGGTCGGGCCGAAGAGCAGCGTGACGGGCGTCAGGGGGACGGACAGGCCGAGCATCACCGTGTTCGCCATCAGGTTCACGCCGTCGGGATAGCCCTGATACGTGGTGAACAGCGGGTTGCGCAGGTGCGCGACGTTGTCGGCGGTGACGGCGAAGAACCACTCCCACTGGTTCTGGTCCTGCATCGAGTCGGCGAGGTACGCGCGGTCGAGATCCGCCCACAGCCCCTGGTAGAGCAGGACGGACGCGAGGAGGAAGAGACCGGCGACGGCGAGGTCCACCGGGCGGGTGCGGGTGCGCAGCCGCAGAAGTTCCAGCAGGACACGGCCGTAGTCCGCCGGGCGGACCTTCGACCCGGACTGGTGCGACCAGCGCACCGGCACCTCGGCGACGGGCCAGCCGGCGCGGCGGAAGTGGCGCAGGATCTCGACGTCTATGCCCCAGCCGTCGAGGCGGGACGCGGCGAAGGCGGCACGCGCCTTGTCGCCGTCGAAGAGCTTGAAGCCGCACTGGGTGTCGCGGATGCCGCGGACGGCGACGAGGCGGATGAGGCGGTTGCCGAGCCGGCCGAGCCGTTCGCGCAGGGGGCGCTGGTGTATGTCGATGCGGGAGTCGGGGAGGGCGCGGGAGCCGATCACGGCGGCGGGGGCGGGGGCGTCGTCGTACATGTCGTCGTACGTGTCGTCGTGGCCCTCGTACGTGTCGCCGTCGTACGTGGCGCCCTCACCCTCGTACGTGTCGCAGTCGCCGTCGCAGTCGCAGTCGCCGTCGCCGTACGTCAACAGCTCGTCCAGCGCGTCCAGTTCCTCTATCGGCGTCGCCAGATCCGCGTCCGTGACCAGGACGCGCCTGCCGTACGACGCCAGGACGCCCAGCCGCAGCGCGTGCCCCTTGCCGCGGTTCCCGGCGCTCGTCAGGATGTGGATGCGGGGCTCCGCCGCCGCGGCCTCCGCCGCGACCGCGGCCGTGCCGTCCGTCGAGCCGTCGTCCACGACGATCAGCTCCCAGTCGCCCCAGCGCTCCGGGTCGGCGCGCAGATGGGCGCGGATCGCTTCGAGGGTGGGGCGCAGCCGGTGTTCCTCGTTGTACGCGGGGACGACGACGGTCAGGTCCGCCGCTGCGCCGGCCCCGCGAGGTATGGCGGGTTCCGGGCCGGGTTCGCAGCCGGGATCCGTGCCAGGTTCCGTGCCGGTGTTCTCACTCATCGTGTACCCGCTCACCTTCGCGGACGTCCCAGCTCCGGATCCAGCCGGTCGGCCCACGCCAGCGAGTGCGCGTCGGAGGCGTCGATGACCGTGCGCGCGGCGTCCGTGTCGCCGAGCGTGATCGCGTCGACCAGTTGCTCGTGCCCGCTCCACAGCCAGTCGCGGCAGGCGCCGTCGGCGCGCAGGAACGGCACGGAGAACACCCAGGCCTGGACGCGCATCCGGTGCAGAAAGTCGCAGATGTACTGGTTCGCCGCGATCGCGGCCAGCTCCCGCCAGAACCGCAGGTCGTACCCGATCAGGATGTCCAGGTCCCCGCCCTTGGCCGCCCGCGCGGCCTCCTCGGCGCGGCGCCGTACCGACACCAGCGTCTCGGAATGCACCCGCCCGAGACCGCTCACCGCGACGCGGCGGAAGATCCCGTCGGCGATCAGCGAGCGCGCCTCGACCATGGCGCGGAAGTCGGAGACGGTGAACTGGTGGACGTGGAAGCCCCGGTGCTGGTCGGAGTCGAGCAGCCCCTGCGCGGCCAGGTCGACCAGCGCCTCTCTGACGGGCGTCGCCGATACGCCGTACTGCTCGGCGATGTGCTTGACGGTGAACTCCTCACCCGGGAGCAAACGCCCTGCCAGCACCTCGTCACGCAGTGCGTCCGCGATCTGCTGCCGCAGGGTGTTGCGGGTCACAGCTCCGCTGGCGGGCATTGGTTTTCGTCCCCTCGTCCGGCTTCGCACACCTTAAGCCAGGGGCCGGGAGGGGACTTCGCGGCTGATGCGCGGCCGGTGGGCGGCCGGTGGGCGGCCGGTGGGCGGGTTGAGGAGTCAGCAGGCGCCCGGCCGCGCGTACACCGTGATCTGCGCGCCGGTGACCCGCCGCGTACCGCACACCTCGTACGCCTCACGCAGCGCCGCGCGCTTCGCCTCCTCCTGGTCGGTGTCGTCCAGCGGCTGCCCCGCGACGTCGTGCACCGCGACGATCCGCCGGAAGTCCGGCACCCGTTCGCGGATCTCCGCCGCCGGCAGTTCGGTGCCGTACAGCGTGTGCGAGGCGCGCGGGGAACGGTGCAGGGCCAGATCGGTCAGGCCGCGGAAGTCCGCCGGCCGTACGAGGGTCCAGACCCGGCGCCGCGAGGGCATGAACATCAGCCCGTCGCCCGGCCGAGCCGTCTCCCGGACGGCCTCGGCGATCGCGACGGCGTCGTTCTTACGGCTCTCCGGACCGCGCAGCTGAACCCCGGCCGGCACCAGGGCGACGAGCGCCGCCGCCGACGCGAGGACGGTGGTCGCGTACGGGACGAGCCGGTGGCGCGGGAGGCGGGTGAGCCGGTCGAGGGCGGCGGCGGCGAGGAGGGCGAGGCCGACCGCGTAGAAGAGGACGTAACGGTCGACGTAGAGATGCCGCAGCGGCGCGAGCGCGATGAGCAGGGCGGAGGGGAGGACGAGGAGGGGAAGCGCGAGGACGGGGAGACGGATGGGAGTGCGGGTGCGGGTGGGGGTGCGGGTGGGGGTTCGTCGGCTGGCCGACGCGATGTACGCGCACGCCACCCCCGCCGCCGACAGGATCGCGAACAGCAGCAGTTCGGGCGGTTTCGGCGGGCCGATCCAGTCGATCTGGGCGGACTGGGTCAGGCTGAACAACCCCAGCGGCGCCAGCCCGGCCACCACCGCGCACGCCGCGAGCAGCCACGCCCGCTTCGCCCCGGCGGGGACGGCGGAACGGGCCACGGTCACCGCGTGGGCCAACAGCGCCAGCACCGCGAACTCGTGCAGGAGCGAGGCCGCCAGCAGCAGCGCCGCGTAGCCGGCCCACAGCCGCCGGCGCCCCGGCCGGTCCACCGCGCGCAGCAGAATCCACGTCGCCCAGGTGACGAGCGCGCACACCAGCGCGTACGAGCGGCCCTCCTGCGCGTACCGCTGCACCACCGGCAGCAGCGGGAACACCAGCCCCGCCAGCAGCCCGACGCGTCTCCCGGCCAGCCGCGCCCCGAGCGCGCCGACGCCCGCCGCCGCCGCTGCCGTCGCGAGGACGGAGGGCAGGCGCAGGGCGACGAGTCCCGGGCCGCCCTCCGGGGACAGCTGATCCCACAGCGCGAAGAGGCCGTGCATCAGGAGGTAGTAGAGGCCGTGGACGGCGTCGACGGTGCCCAGCGTCTGCCAGATCTCGGACACGTCGCGCCGCGCGATCTCCAGCGTGACCGCCTCGTCGGCCCACAGCGTGCCCCCGCGCCGGATGCCCCACAGGCCGAGCACGAGGGCGAGGGCGGCGGGCGCGAGCAGATGCGCGTACCGGGTCAGCCGCGGGGACGACGGCCCGTCCGGCACCCGGGCGGCGGGGACCTGGGCGGCGGGCGCGCGGGAGTGGACGGCTGCGGGGATGGCGGGCTCCGTTCGACCGGCGCCGGTTCTCGTCCTGCGCCGCCTCTGACCTGGTACGGCTCCGACTCCACCCGCCGGCGGATTGATGGGCAGCCCCCTCCCGCCGCGCCTATCAATTACGCTCCGACCGGGGACGGACAACGGACACGCGGGAATGGAAACGCGCGAACGGGGGTGCACATGGGCCGTCACGAGAAGGCGCTCGATCCGACGGCCGGGCCCGTCCAGCGATTCGCCCACGACCTGCGCGAACTGCGCCGCTCGTCGGGCACCCCCACCTACCGGGCGATGGCGCGGCGGGCGGACTACTCGGCGCCGACCCTGTCCGCCGCGGCGGCCGGTGAACGGCTGCCGTCCCTGCCCGTCGCCCTCGCCTACGCGACCGCGTGCGGCGGGGACCGCGAGGAGTGGGAGAAACGCTGGCGCGCGGCAATGGCCGACGTACCCGCCGCCACCGACCACATGGCCGGTGGCGGCGACACCGTCGCCCCGTACCCCGGACTGGCGCGTTTCGGCCCCGACGACCGCGAGCACTTCTTCGGCCGCGACGAACTGCGCGCGGATCTCGTCGCGCTGGCCGGCCGCCGCCGCTTCGCGGCCGTCGTCGGCGCGTCCGGCAGCGGAAAGTCGTCGCTGCTGCGGGCGGGCCTCATCCCCGTCCTGCGTGAGTCGACCGGCCCGTCCCGCCCGGCGGCGATCCGCGTCCTGACGCCCGGCGAGCATCCGGCGAAGACCCACGCGCAGCTGCTGCGGCCGGACGGGGAGCCCGGTGACACCGTCGTCGTGGTCGACCAGTTCGAGGAGACCTTCACCCTCTGCCGCGACCCGGCCGAACGCGCCGAGTTCATCCAACTGCTGCTGCGCGCCCGCGCGCCCGGCTCGCGCCTGCGCGTGATCGTCGCCGTACGCGCGGACTTCTACGGGCGGTGCGCCGAGCACCACGCCCTCGCGGACGCGCTCAAGGACGCCACCCTGCTCGTCGGCCCCATGTCACCCGCCCAGTTGCGGGAGGCCGTCGTGGGACCTGCGACGGCCGAACGGCTCATCGTGGAGCGGTCGTTGACCGCCCGTATCGTGGCGGATGTCGCCGACGAGCCCGGCGGGCTCCCCCTCATGTCGCACGCCCTGCTGGAGACGTGGCGCCGACGCAGCGGCCGTACGCTCACCGAGGCGGCGTACGAGGCGATCGGCGGCGTGCGGGGCGCGATCGCGCATACGGCCGAGGCGGTCTTCGCCGACTTCGGCCCGGCGCAGGCGCGGGCGGCCAGGACGCTGCTGCTGCGGCTGGTCTCCCCCGGTGACGGCACCCCGGACACCCGCCGCCCGGCGGACCGGAGCGAACTCGACACCGTCCCCGGTACGGGGGACACCGCGGACGTGCTCGAACGGCTCGTCGGCGCCCGGCTCCTGACCGTCGACGTCACCACCGTGAACCTCGCCCACGAGGCCCTGATCACCGGCTGGCCCAGGCTCGGCGGCTGGATCGAGGAGGACCGCGACCGGCTGCGCCTGCACCGCGCGCTCACGGCGGCGGCGCGCACCTGGGTGGAGCTGGGGCGGGACGCGGGCGCGCTGTACCGGGGCGCCCAACTCGCCTCGGCGCGCGAGGCGTTCGACGGCGGCGCGGCGCTCACCGGCGAACTCACCGCCACCGAGAGCGACTTCCTGTGCGCCTCGACCGAGGCGCACGAGCGCGTACGACGTGCCGCCGTCCGCACCACCCGTCGGCTGCGCGTCCTCACCGTCGCCCTCTCCGTACTGCTCTGCCTCGCCGCCGTCGCCGGTCTGACCGCCTGGCAGCAGAGCCGTGTCAACTCCCGCCAGGCCACGGCCGCCGAGGCGCGGCGGATCGCGACCGTCGCCGACACGCTGCGCGTCACCGACCCGCGCACCGCCCTGCGCCTCAGCGTCGCCGCCTGGCGGATCGCCGACCTCCCGGAGACCCGCGCGGCGCTCTTCGAGGCCGCCGCGCAGCGCGACGTGGACACCGTAGCCGCGCCGCCCGTGGTCGCGTTCGAGCAGGACGCGAACGACACCTGGCGCCACCTCGGCGACGACGGCCGGACGCTGATGATGACGCGCCCGGACCGGGTGGAGCGCCGGGATCTGCTGACGCACCGTCAACTCCCTTCGTACCGGGGGCTGGGCGCGCTGGCCACCAAGATGCTGGACATCAGCGACGACGGCCGCCGGATCGCGGTCCGCACGTCACGGGGCGTGCGGATCTGGGATGTCGCGGCCGGCCGGCTCACGGCTGAACGGCCGTTCGGCGGGGCCGCGTTCAAGGCCGACTTCACGCCCGGCGGCCGGACCCTCGTCGTCCACCGCAGACCCCCGCACCGTGCCGCCGTCCAGCTCTGGGACCCGGCCGAGCACCGCGTACTGCTCAGCGTCCCGCAGCCGCCGAACGAGGAGCCGTACACCCAGGTCAGCCCGGACAACAGGCTGTTGGCGCTCTGTACGCCCGCCCAACGGCTCCAGGTGTGGGACGTCCGTACGCAGCGCAGGCTGCCCACCCCGTGGGCGGACGGCATCGGTCCGGAGCTGTGCGGCGACCAGACCTTCCGCTTCACGCCGGACAGCCGGTCCGTCGCGGCGGCCGGGAAGTCGGGTCCGCGCATCTGGGACGCGCGCTCCGGCGAGCGGCGCCCCCACAAATCCGCGGACGGGTCCGGGCCCGCGATCGGATCGGCGTCGGACATCGCGTTCAGCGCGGACGGCATGTACGCGGCTACCGCCGCAGACGGAGCCATACAGGTGTGGCGGACCGACGACCTGTCCGCGCCCGTCCTGCGGCACCCGGCGCGGGACGTGAGCGCGTCCGCCCTGCGGCTGGACATCGAGGGCGGGGTCCTGCGCTACGAGGCGGGGTCGGACCCGGCGGCCGTCGTACGGACGCTCTCACTGGCGGGCGCCATTCCGCGCCCCGTACGCCAACAGCCTTACTCCGAGGCGCAGTTCAGCCCGGACGGTGACACGCTCGCCGTCACGGCGGGCGGACGTGTCCAGATCCGGGACGGTGCGAGCGGACGGCTCAGGGCCACGCTGCCCGAGCCGGCCTGCGAAGTGACCGACTGTCCTTCGGCGCTGATGGTGTTCGGCGCGGACGGCCGCACCTTCGCCTACCGGGCCGGGGCCGGCACGGAGTCCGCCACCGCCGTCGTGCGGAGCCTGGGGAGCGACGGGGCCACCGCCCGCCTCGGTGAGAAGGTCGACGGCATCGGCCTCACGCCGGACGGCCGGTACGCCGTCATCAGCCGTACCGTCCCCTCGCCGGGGTCCGACCTGTTTCGTACCGTGCTGGAACGCTGGTCGACCGGCACCGACCCCGTGACGAAACAGCGGCCCGCCCACCCGGATACCGACGTCGGCAACGTCCTGGCCGTCGGCCCGAAGGGTCATGTCCTCACCGGGAAGAACGAGTTGATCGACCCCACGAACCGCACCACGACCCGCCCCGCGCCCCGCCGCCCCACCCGCGTCCTGGCGGGCGAGGGCATCATCGAGAAGGCCGTCTTCAGCCAGGACGGGGGGTTCCTCGCCGTGAGCGACATCGACAGCCGCGTCACCCTGTGGGACGGCGAGGGGCAGCGGCGTCTCGCGGTGCTCGCCGGGGGTTCGGCAACCATCGGCGGCGGCCCGAGCACCGGGCCGGCGCTCGCCTTCTCCGCCGACGGGAGCGAGGTCGCGGTCGGCGGCTCCGACGGCACGCTGCGGTTCTGGGACACGGCCGCGCCGACCAGCGCGGGCGCGCCGCTGCCGACTGTGGACGGCCCCGTACTCGCCCTGGCCTTCGCCGACGACGGCACCACGCTGCGCGTCACGACCCCGCGTGCGACGACGCGCGCCTTCACCCTCACGCCGTCGCGCATCGCGGACGCGGTGTGCGAGCGGGCGGACGGCGGGCTGTCCAGGGACGCCTGGCGGACCCACCTTCCGTCACTGGACCACCGCGAGACGTGCCGATGACGGGGCCGGACAGCCGCCGGGCGGGCTGAATTCGGCCCGCCTCAGACCACGTGCTCGTCCGCCACCGCCAGCGCCGCGTCCAGGATCGCCAGCCCCTCCTTGGCCTCCCCCTCGGTGACATTGCAGGGCGGCACCACGTGCGTCCGGTTCATGTTCACGAACGGCCACAGCCCGCCCTTCTTGCACGCGGCGGCGAACGCGGCCATCGGCGCGTTCGCCTCGCCGCTCGCGTTGTACGGCACCAGCGGCTCGCGCGTCTCCCGGTTCCGTACGAGATCGAGCGCCCAGAACGCGCCCAGTCCGCGTACCTCGCCCACCGAGGGGTGCCGCTCGGCCAGCTCGCGCAGGCCGGGGCCGAGGACCGTCTCGCCGATGTGCGCCGCGTGCTCGACGATCTTCTCCTCGGCCATCACCCGAAGCGTCGCGACGGCCGCCGCGCAGGCGAGCGGGTGGCCGGAGTAGGTGAGGCCGCCGGGGTACGGGCGGGTCGCGAAGGTGTCCGCGATCTTGGCGGAGATCGCGACGCCGCCGAGCGGTACGTAACCGGAGTTGACGCCCTTCGCGAAGGTCAGCAGGTCGGGCACGACGTCGAAGTGCTCGGCGGCGAACCACTCGCCGGTGCGGCCGAAGCCCGCCATCACCTCGTCCAGGACGAGGACGATGCCGTGCCGGTCGCACAGCTCCCGTACGCCCGCGAGGTAGCCGGGCGGCGGCGGCATGACGCCCGCCGTGCCGGGGATCGTCTCCAGGATGATCGCGGCGATCGTCGCGGGCCCCTCGAAGGCGATGGTCGCCTCCAGGTGTTCCAGCGCGCGGGCGCACTCCTCGGCCTCGGTGGTGGCGTAGAAGGGCGAGCGGTAGAGGAACGGCGCCCAGAAGCGGACGACGCCCGCGTTGCCGGAGTCGGACGCCCAGCGGCGCGGGTCACCGGTCAGGTTGATCGCGGTGGAGGTGCCGCCGTGGTACGAGCGGTAGGCGGAGAGCACCTTGGGGCGGCCGGTGTGCAGCCGGGCCATCCGTACGGCGTTCTCGACGGCCTCCGCGCCGCCGTTCGTGAAGAAGATCTTGTCGAGGTCGCCGGGGGTCCGCTCGGCGATGAGACGCGCGGCCTCGGAGCGTACGTCGACGGCGAAGGCCGGGGCGAAGGTGCTGAGCCGGCCCGCCTGCTCCTGGATCGCGGCCACGACGGCGGGGTGCTGGTAGCCGATGTTGGCGAAGACGAGGCCACTGGTGAAGTCGAGGTAGCGGTTGCCTTCGTAGTCCCAGAAGTACGAACCCTCGGCGCCGGCGACGGGGACGGGATCGATCAGTTCCTGGGCGGACCAGGAGTGGAACACATGCGCGCGGTCGGCGGCCTTGACGGCCGCGCCCGTCTTCGGGTCGGCAGCGCCGAGGTGAGCGGTCATACATCCAGCGTAGATCGGGACGGGTGGGACCCGACATCACCACCTTGTCCGCTGTGGGCGGTGTGACTCGGCAGGATGTCGCCCTCCCGTCGCCCCTCGACCTTTGACAGCATGCTGCCGTAATGACAGACTGCTGTCATAGCAACCAAGGAGCCCGCCATGAGCACCATGAGCATGAGCACCATGACCGGCAAGACCGTCTACCTCGCCGTGTACGACACCCTCGCCGACTGGGAGACCGGTTACGCCACCGCGCACCTCACCCAGAACGGCTTCACCGTGCGTACCGTCGGCCCCGGCGCCGGCCCCGTCACCAGCATGGGCGGCCTGCGCGTCGTGCCCGACATCACACTGAGCGAGCTGGACCAGCTCGGTGAGCCCGGCGACGCGGCGCTGTTCATCCTCCCGGGCGCCTCCCTCTGGGACACCGGCGACGACCTGGCACCTTTCGCACACGCCGCGCGCCGCCTCCTGGGCCTGGGCATCCCCGTCGCCGCGATCTGCGGCGCCACGGCGGGGCTGGCCCGCGAGGGATTGCTGGACGACCGGGCGCACACCAGCGCCGTCAGCTTCTACCTGGACGCCAGCGGCTACCGGGGCGGCAAGCACTACCGCGACGCGGACGCGGTCACGGACGGCGGCGTGATCACGGCCGGCCCGACCGAGCCCGTCGCGTTCGCCCGCGAGATCTTCGCGCTGCTCGGGGTGTACGAGGGCGAGAAGCTGGACGCCTGGTACCGGCTGTTCAAGAACTCGGACGCGAGCGCTTTCGAAATCCTCAACTCATGAGCGGCGATCCGGAGCGGGCGAGCGCGCCCGAACTGCTCAGCAGGAGCGCGCTCGGCGTCTTCCGGCTCAACGGCCAATTCCTCGCCGTGGCAGAGAAGCTGGCCGCCCCGGCCGGCCTGACGGCGGCCTGGTGGCAGGTCCTCGGAGCCGTACTGCCGCAGCCGCTGCCGGTCTCCGGGATCGCCCGCGAGATGGGCATCACCCGGCAGAGCGTGCAGCGGATCGCGGACCTGCTGGTCGAGCGCGGGCTCGCGGCGTACGAACCGAACCCCGCCCACCGCCGCGCGAAACTGCTCGCCCCGACCGAGGCGGGCCGCGCGGCGAACCGCGCGATCGGCCCCGGCCACGCGGCCCTCGCGGCGCGCCTCGCCGAGGAGTTGGGGGCGGCGGACTTCGCCGAGACGGTGCGGGTGCTGGAGCGGCTGTCACGGGCGATGGACGCGATCGGCCCCCGGCCGGGGGCTCCCGGTCGGTGACGGCCGGCGACAGCCGGCGACGTCGGTCATGGCCGGCGGCTCCGCCCGATGGGGCGGAGCCGCCGGTGGGCGGTACGCGGCGGAATGCACCCCATGCTCGCCGAGTCGATGTAGGCGCACCACGCGCGAAGCGGGCTTGCCCGGACCGCGGCCGGCCCGGATAACATAAGGAGCGTTCTTTTTGAGAAGGTGAGAGGTATGGCGCAACTGAAGCAAGAGCGGGCGGAACAGACCCGCCGCGCACTCCTGCGCGCGGCCGCGGAGGTCTTCGACGAGTTCGGCTACGCGGGGGCCAGCATCACCCGCATCCTCAAGCGCGCCGGCGTGACCGCGGGGGCGCTCTATTTCCACTTCGGCTCCAAGGAGGACCTGGCCAAGGCGGTGATGAACAGCCAGCCGGAGAGCCTCGTGCCCCTGCTTGCCACCGGCGGCCTCCAGCGGCTCATCGACCTCACCCTCGTGTGGTCGTGGCAGCTACAGCGCGACCCGCTGCTCCGGGCGGGCGTACGGCTGACGAACGAACAGGCACCCATGGGCGGCTCCCTGGCCCCCGAACCGTACGAGAACTTCCGCGAGATCATGACCGGTTATCTGCACGAGGCGCGGGACAACGGCGAGCTCCAGCCGGGCATCGATCCGACCGTGGTCGCGGAGTTCGTGGTCGCCGCCTGCACGGGGATGCAGATGTATTCCAACGTCGTCAGCGGCCGCAAGGACCTTCCCGAGCGCACCCAGCAGATGTGGCACCTGCTCCTCCCGGGCATCGCGGTCCCGTCCGTGATCACCCGCGCCGAGGCGACCCCCGCCCGCGGCGCCGCGATGATGCCCTGACCAACCTGAACAACCTGAACAACCTGAACAACCTGAACACCCCGACCGCCCCGACCGCCCCGAACACCGACGGTGTCCTGCTCCACGACACCTTCGTACGCCCCAGGCGCCTGCCGTCCATTCGGGAATGGGTGGCAGGCGCCTGGGGCGTACTGGTCGGAGAACATCAGACCTGAAGTGCGCCGGGCCTGTCCGCGAGCTGCCTGGACTTCGCTGTCCCGGCAGCCGCCTCAGGCTTCGTACGGTCGGCGAGCTTGAGCCAGATGACCCCGACGATGATGACCGCCAGCCAGACGCCCTTGGCCACGGTGAGGGTCTCGTCGAAGAAGAGCGGGCCGAAGACCGCGGCACCGACCGCGCCGATACCCGCCCAGACGGCATAGCCGATGCTCACGTCGATCGAGCGCAGGGCAAGGCTCAGCGAGTAGAGCGTCAGCAGGAAGAACACCACGGCGACCAGGGACCAGGTCAGGCGGGTGAAGCCTTCGCTGCCGCCGACGGCGAGCGCGTACCCGATCTCGAAGACTCCGGCGAGCAGGAGCATGAGCCAGGCGTTGGTGGAGCTCTTGACGGCGTTGGACATGGGAGGTGAGTCCTTTCTCAGGGATGTCGTCACATGGTTTGCGGGGTGCGCCGAACGCGCGGCCGGGAGATGTGTGGCGGGCTCAGGCGGAACCGCTCAGCTGGAGGCCGACGACGCCACCGATGACGAGGAGGATGCCGATCGCCTTGTTCCAGTTCAGACGCTGGCCGAAGAACAGCGCTCCGAGGACGGTGATGCCGACGCCCGCGACGGACGTCCACAGGGCGTAGCCGACGCCGACGTCGAAGGTCAGCAGCGCCTTGCTGAGGAAGAAGGTCGCGGCGGCCCCGCTGAGCAGGGTGATGGTGGTCCACTTGCGGTTCTTGAAGCCTTCGGCCTTTCCGGCGCCGATGGCGACCAGGACTTCGAAGGCGACAGCGATCGCGAGGTAGAGCCAGTGCATGGGATGTCCTTCCGTGCGTGGAACGAGATGGAATGAACGGGAATGAGGGGGAGCTGGAGCGAAGGGACGCTAGATTGCCTGCACATGCAAGTAAACGCTCACGCAAATCGCCGCCGGCGATTTGACCTGAGGGGATTAATCTTGCTTGTGCATGTAACTGCTGTCAAGCGGATCTGCGTGTGCGGGCGTTACTCAGGGTGGATAGGCGGTGCATCGCGCAGGCCACAACACCCCCCGACGGTGCGGCAGGAGTTGACGGACGACCAGAAGGTTGCACGAGCATGCATTTTGGTGTCAAGCGGTCGACCTGACCAACGACGTGCTCTGAGCGTCGGTGAACATCCCGAAGTAGTCCGACGTCGGCAAGTAGCAGCGGAATGCTGTGCTTCGGCATCCCGGGCTGTTGCCATGAGGTGGTCGCTTTCCTCCGTGGAGGAGAAGGGAGTTCTCGCAGGATGCGGACCACAACACTGGGCAGGGACGGGCCGGTCGTCGGCCGGCTGGGACTGGGGGCGATGGGCCTTTCGTACCGCTACGCCCCGGGCCTGAGAGACAGGAGCAAGGCCGTATCGCTGGTCCAGGAGGCGGTGGACCTCGGGGTCAACCTCGTGGAGACGGCCGGTGCCTACGCGGCCGGGGACAACGAGCGGCTGATCGGTGAGGCCATCCGCGGGCGCCGGGACGAGGTGGTGCTGTGCACCGGCGGCGGCCTGCTCGGCGGCGCGGACGGCGCGCTGCGGCCAGCGGGCGGTCCGCAGGCGCTGAGGGCCGCGGTCGACGCGAGCCTGCGCCGGCTGCACGTGGACCACATCGACCTCTACCTGCTGCGCGGCGTCGATCCCGGCGTACCGCTGGAGGAGAGCTGGGGCGCGCTGGCCGAGCAGGTCTGGGCGGGAAAGATCCGCATGCTGGGGCTGCCCGTCGTCACCGTGCAGGGGGCTCGCGACGCCGAAGCCGTGCACGAGGCGGCGGCGATGGCCGCCGAGGTGTCGCTGTTCACGCGCTGCGGTCTCGACGACATCGTGCCGTACGCGGTGGAGCACCGGATCGCGCTGCTGGCCGGCGCCCCGCTCGGCCGCGGCCTGCTGACCGGCGCGCCGTCCCGGTCCGGCGACCTGCCCCCGAACGACCTGCCCCCGAACGACTTGCGGCGCACCCAGCCCCGCTTCGCCCCGCGCGCCGTCCGCCGCGACGCCGCTCTCACGCGGGCAGTCGCCCACGTGGCCGCCCGGCACGAGGCCACCCCCGCACAGGTCGCCCTGGCGTGGCTGCTCAGGCTCGGCGAGCACGTGGTGCCGCTGCCCGGCACGAGGGCGCCGTGCCACCTCGCGGAGAACCTCGGCGCCGACCGGGTCCGCCTGACCGAACAGGACCTGGCCGACCTGGAGTTCATCGCCTGCCCGGCGGGCGACCCCGAGGTGTGAGCCGAGCCCGGCTCACACCACACCGCACACCGCTGCCCCTGACTCCCCACCACTTCTGGAGTTCTTGACATGACTACCTCTCTGGTACGGCAGACCCTCCCCCGGCCCCGGCCACGGCCGCGGGTGGCGCCGACCGGCGTCCACGGAACCACGGCGCCGGGGTTCGCCTCCGTGCGCCACTCCTTCGAACGGGCCTGCCGGGACTCGGGTCCGCCCGCTTCCCAGGGAGCCGCGCTGGCGGTCGTACAGGACGGTGAACTGGTCGTCGACCTGTGGCACGGCACCGCCGACCCGGTCACCGGGACGCCGTGGACCGGCGACACCCTCGAACCGGTCCTGACGGGCTCCCACGGAATCCTGGCCACGGCGGTCCTGCTGCTCGCCGACATGGGCGCGCTCGCACTGGACCGGCCCGTCGCCGACTACTGGCCGGAGTTCGCGACGCGCGGCGAGGACGCGTTGACGCTGCGGGACGTGCTGACGTTCACCGCCCGCCTCCCGGGCGTGCCGCACGGGCCGTGGCCCGCCGGGCGGACCGCCGGGCGGACCGCCGGGTGCATCGCCGCAGAGGTGATCCGCCGGGTCGACGGCCGCGATCTCGACCTGTTCTTCCTGGAGGAGATCGCGGGCCCGCTGGGCCTCGACATCCACTTCGGCCTCGTACCCGACCAACTGCCGCACATCGCCCGTCTCTCGTACGACGCGGACTTCCGCGCCCGCTTCCCGGCGCCGGACGGCAGGGCGGACGGCAGCGGGGCGGACGGCAGCGGGGCGGTTTTCTTCGGGCGCGTGGTCGTCCCCTCGCTGGGCGCGTACGCGTCGGCCCGCGGTCTGGCCCGGCTCCAGGCCGTCCTGGCCTCGGACGCCGTACGGCCCCCGGGCGAGGAGCCGCTGCTGCTGTCGCGGCGCACCCTCGATCAGGCGCGGAACCTCTGGGCCGAGGAACCGGATCCGCTGTTCGGCGCCTTCGGCCACCGGGGTCCCGGCGGAATCGCCTACCGGGCCTGGCCGCAGGCCCGGGCCGGGGCCGCCTGGCTCCGCGGCCGGCTGACCACGGGCGGCCCGGACGCGCGAATCCTGGACGAGGTGGCGGGCGCGGTGGTGAGGGCGCCGCGGACCGCCTGAGCCACAGTCGGAACGGGGCGGCCGGAACCCGTCTCCCTGGACCTCGTCAAGCAGTCACACTCACCCCCCAGGAAAACATAACGAACATTCTCTTTATTTGTTAGTCTGCACAGCGACGCCCACCTGGGAGGGACCTGCAGTGACGACGACGCACGAGACGCCCCACATAGCGACGGGCCGACCGCCGGGCGACCTGTCCCGGCTCCTGTTCGGCCACTTGCACCGCTCCGACCAGCAGCGTTGGGGCCATGTGTACCTCCAGGGGCTGCTACGCACGGACGGGAAGAAGACCGTGCGCCGGATGGCGGCCGTCGTGACCGGCTCGGAGGCGGCGTCGGCGTCGCTGCATCAGTTCGTCAACGCCAGCCCGTGGGAGTGGACCCCGGCGCGCGGCGAGCTGGCCCGCTGGGCCGCCCGGTCGCTGCCCGTACGATCCTGGACGCTGGCGCCGGCGGTGCTGCCCAAGCGCGGCAGCTGCTCGGCCGGGGTGCACCGGCGCTTCCTGCCGGAGTCCGGGCGCACCGTCAACTGTCAGCTGGGCCTCGGCCTGTTCCTGGACGCGGGGCAGGCGCACATCCCGGTCGACTGGCGGCTCTTCCTGCCCCCTCGGTTCACCCGCGACGAGGCGGTACGCGACCGGGCGAAGATCCCCGCGACGACGGAGGCCCAGCCGCTGTGGGCCCACACCCTGCGCCTGGTCCAGGAGATGACGTCGTGGTCGGACGGGCGGACGGCGCCGGTGGTGGCCGACCTGACGGCCCTGTGCGACGTCACGCCGCTGGCACAGCGACTACAGGGCAGCGGGCACACCTTCGTCCTCGCCATCCCGGGCCAGACCACCCTCGCCGGGCCGGAACTGCCCCCCGGCGAACGGGAGTCGGCGCGTGCCCTGCTGGTGCGCCGGGGCGTACGGCACCCGGCGGGGGCGGGCCGCCAGGTCATCTCGTACGACACCCCGGTGCGCGGGCTGCGCCCGGACGGCGAGCACACTCACGGGGCGGGCAGGCTGATGGCCGAGTGGGACGCGCGCAGCGGGCGCCCGGACCGGATCTGGCTGACGAACATCACCGACCGCCACCCGGCCGAACTGCTGGAGCTGGCCCGTTCGCCCCAGGGGGCGCAGGCCGCGATCCGCCGCATGGGCGAGGACTTCGGCCTCCTCGACTTCGAGGGCCGCTCCTTCCCCGGCTGGCACCGGCACATGACGCTCGTCTCGGCCGCCTACGCCTACCGCACCCTGGAGGGCACTGCCCGTTGACCATGCTTGCCTCTGCAAGTAGATACCGGCCGGAGCCCCTTGTCGCAGTCGTAGCACCCCTCAGATGATTGCATGGGCATGTATATTGTTGTTCATCGCAGTCGAGAAGGGGAGCCGTTCCATGACGATCCACCAGCAACCGCGCGCCGCCTCCGACCAGACCATGTGGGAGGCCGTTCTCGACCTGCACGCCTTCGTGGAGCGTCAGCTCGCGCACACCCTTCAGCGCCGCTACGGCGTCGGCCTCTCCGAGTACCGGGCCCTGGAGGTCCTCGCCCAGGCCGAGAAGGGCGAATGCCGGATGCAGGAGCTCGCGGACCGCATCGGCCTGGGTCAGAGCTCGGTGACCCGCCTGGTGGGGCGGCTGGACAGCGCCGGCTACGCCTACAAGGACAACTGCGCCGACGACAGGCGCGGCGTGTTCGCCGTCATCACCGACGAGGGCCGCAAGCGCTACCAGGATGCCCGCGCCACGTACGCCGACGTCCTCAGCTCGGCCCTCAACACCGCGAGCGCCGATGACCAGCTCGCCCGCGCGGTGCAGGCGCTGCGCAGCGCCTCCTGACGCGACCACGCGTTCGGGCTGATCACGCTGTTCGCCCTGGCGCTCACCTGGATCGCGGTCTCCTGGTGCGTCGGCCTGATCGCGCTCGGCCACCGCTGGTCCACATCGCAGTTCAACCGCGACCCGAAGTAGCCGGGACGAGCGCGCTGCGGGGCGGCGTCTCCCCCGGGAACCGGATCGACGCTCAAGTCAGTCTCCTTGCACAGGGATTCGTTCGGGTTCGCGCACTGTCCCGCGTCACCGCGCGTTGTCGCGCGTCTTCGCGCGTCGTCGTGAGGCCGACGGCGGGCATCGGCCGGGTCGGTTCTTGCTCCTATTCGCGCAGCGCGCCGAATGCGGCACTATCCTCGGCCCGTTGGGCTCGGGCATGGGCATCTTGGGGGAGGGCCGTACGGCCATGGAGAAGCTGACCGCAGGAGATCCACAACGCATCGGCGCCTACCGGCTGCTGGCACGCCTCGGCGCGGGGGGCATGGGCCAGGTCTATCTGGCGCGCTCGGACCGGGGCCGTACGGTCGCGGTGAAGCTCGTACGCAAGGAACTCGCCGAACAGGACGAGTTCCGGAACAGGTTCCGGCTGGAGGTCGCCGCGGCCCGGCGGGTCGGCGGCGCGTGGACGGCGCCGGTCCTCGACGCGAACACGGAGGCCCCGGTGCCGTGGGTCGCGACGGGGTACGTGGCCGGGCCCGCGCTCCAGGACGTCGTCTCGGGGCCGCACGGGCCGCTGCCCGCGCGCTCGGTACGGATACTCGGCTCGGGGCTCGCCCACGCCCTGGAGGACATCCACAGCGCCGGGTTGATCCACCGCGACCTCAAGCCGTCCAACGTCCTCGTCACCATCGAGGGCCCGAAGGTCATCGACTTCGGCATCGCCCGCGCGCTGGAGACGGTCACCGACGCCGGGCTGACCCGGACCGGCGGGCTCGTCGGATCGCCCGGCTTCATGGCGCCCGAGCAGGTGCGCGGCGCCCCGATCACGCCCGCGTGCGACGTGTTCTGCCTGGGCTCGGTGCTGGCGTACGCGGCGACGGGGCGGCTTCCGTTCGGCACGGCCGACACCGCGGTGCACGTGCTGATGTTCCGGATCGCGCAGGAGGAACCGGAGCTGTCCGAACTCCCGGAGGGGCTGCGGGAGTTGGTGGCCGACTGCCTGAAGAAGGACCCGGCGGACCGCCCGACCCCGGCGCAGATCCTGGCCCGGGTGGGCGAACCGGACGACGACGAGCCCTGGCTGCCCGGCGGGCTGCTCGCCCAACTGGGCAGCGACGCGGTGCAGTTGCTGGACCACGAGGAGCCCGGCGCGCGTACGGCGCTGGCGTTCGCGCAGCCGGAGGTGGCGGCTTCGGAGTCGGCTGCCAAGGCGGCTGCGGAGCCTGCCGGCCCGCCCCCGCCCGGTGACCCCGGCGAGGGCGGCGGGAACAGGGTGCACGGCATGGCGACGATGATCAGCACGCCACCCCCGGAGGCGCCCCCGCAGCAGGCTCCCCAACAGGCGCCCCAACCCCCGCAGCCCCACCCCCAGCCCTACGGCTACCCGCACCATCAGCAACCACCCCCGCCGCCCGCGCAGTACGGCTACCCCCAGCCCGGCCAGCCCCCGCTCCCCCCGTGGGGCGCCACACCCCCGTACGGCCCGCCGCCCGCCGGATACGGCCACCCCTCGCCGTACGGTCCCAATCCCACTCCCGCGTACGGCCCGGCCCCCGTCCCGCAGTCCGAGCCGCGCCGCAGCGCCCGCGGCACGGTCGCGCTGATCGCCGTCGCGCTGGTCGTGGCGCTGGGCGCGGGCGGTTCGGTGTACGCGTTCATGGACAGCGGCAGCGAGAAGAAGGAGTCGTCGAATAACCAGGCGGACAAGTCGTCCGCCACCGATTCGTCACCGGACGACAACACCCCCTCCGAGGACGCGCCACCGGCCACCGAGTCCCCGTCCCCCTCCCCCTCCCCGTCGCCCACCGAGTCCGCCGGCGCGGGCGACATACCCAAGAAGTACCTGGGTGCCTGGTCCGGCACCATCAACGGCGCGGCGGGGGTCAGCACACGCGAACTCTCCATCCGGCAGGGCGAGGTGGGCGACACCGTCCTCGTACTGACGGCGGACGGCCCGACCGACGACGGCGGGACGTACCACTGCGTCTTCGAGGCACCGCTCGGCGCCACGCCGGGCTCCGCCGGCCAACCCCTGAGGATCGGCCCGTCCACGATCACGACGGGCAGGCCGATGTCCTCGTGCACCCCGGGCGCGGCAACGGAGTTGACGATCCTCCCGGACGGCCGCCTGCGCCGCGTGACGACGGCGGACGGCGAGTCGGTGACGTACACGAAGGGCGGCTGACCCTCACCCGGCGGCCAGTGGGCGTCTCTCAATCGCCGGACGGGCTGTTCGCCCGCTCCGGCTGTGCGGGATCACCCTCTTCAGCCGGAACAGCCGGAACATCCGGAGAGCTGACCGGCAAGCATAGTCCGCGCTTCCACGTGCCCGCCCTCGGCCGCGCGGCGGAGGTACGAGATGGCCCTCTCCGGATTCTCGTCCGGATCCGCCTCCAGATCCTCGTCGCGTTCGATGAGGAGCACGCGTCGTACCGCTCCCGCATCAACTGAACACACCACCAGGCCAACCCCCTTGCCAGTCATAGGGGGTCTCCCGCTGTGCACGCAGTGTCACAACCGAGAGACCGCGAAACGGCAACCGGGCGGTTGCGCTGCCGCTAATGCGAAGTCAATTCGGACATAGGGCGCAGCCCGACCAGGGGGTACTCCCCTCTCCTCCCGCTCCAGATCGGCAGGGAGGCAAAAGACTCGCATGGCTCATTGGGCCGTTTCGGTGGGCGTGACAATGCGTAATACTGCCTTGCCCCCCTGCGGCCTTCAGCCGGTCCGCCTTCGCGGTGATCCGCTCCTTCCGTACGGCCAACGGCACTTCGCGCCCGCCACCCACCTGCAGATCCAGATGCACCCGGTTCTTCACGACCTTGCTCTCCGACACCTGCTGGAACCACACCCTGGGCCCCACTCCCCTCGGAGAGACGATCGACTGCGGGGTCTCACCGTCCTCCGGCAGCCCTCTGCCGGTCCAGTACTCCCGCCAGGAGGCATGCCCGCCCGGCGGTGGCTCCGCCACGTAGCCGAGCGCTTCGGTCCAGAAGGCCACGAGTCGTCCCGGGTCGGCGCAGTCGATGGTGATCTGCAACCCGACCTGCGGCTCGACCTGTGCGTTCGTCTCATCCATCTCCCCACGGTCGCAGACAGGTCTGACAACGGCTCCGGCAACAGGCCCGGTTGGGCCCGCCCGTGGGGGCCGGCCCCTGGCCCCTCGGCCGGAAGCACGGGTTCCTCATAGCCTGCGGAGCATGTGGATCCGTCGCTCGGCCGCAGGAGGTCGCCGACCTCGCCGGCCGTAACCCGCTCACCGAGGAGCTGACACCGGACGACGCGCTCGCCGTCGCCGACTACACCGGCCCGTGGGCACTGGACATGAACAACTTCCCGCGCGGACGCCCGATCCCGGGCGATCGCCGCGGCCAGATCAACGACCGTGTCGAGGGAATGGACAGGGCGCTGAGCCATCTGCCGCCGGCTCGGGGCACTTTCCTCCGCGGCACGTTCATGCCCGCCGAGACGATCGCGAGGCCCAGGGGAAGAACGTACTGCTGGAGATCGAGACGGACCGCAGCCGGAACATCGACCCGCTGTCCCGCTACCGGGGGCGCGAATCGGAGGTGCTGATCCCGCGCGGCGGCACGTTCGAGCAGACGCGGACGGGGACGACGCGGATCGACGGCAAGGAGCACAAGGTCATCCACCTGAGGCAGCCGGGCTGAGCCGGCCGGCCTGATGCCTGAAGCGATTATGGACTTGCCTACAATCTATAGGTAAATGCATAATCACTTCAGGCATCAGCTGGCAGACACCAGGCACCAGGCACCAGACATCCGACATCAGACATCAAGGCTTACGAACGGAGGGCCATGTCACCCCGTGCGGGACTGACCACCGACCGCCTCGTCCGGGCGGGAGCCGAGCTGGCCGACGAGGTCGGCTTCGACCAGGTCACCGTCTCCGCCCTCGCCAGGCAGTTCGACGTCAAGGTCGCGAGTCTGTACTCGCACCTGAAGAGTTCCCAGGACCTCAAGACCCGGATCGCCCTGCTCTCCCTGGAGGAGATGGCCGACCGGGTCGCCACGGCACTCGCCGGGCGCGCGGGCAAGGACGCCCTGGCCGCCTTCGCGAACGTCTACCGCGACTACGCCCGCGAGCACCCCGGCCGCTACACCGCGGCCCGGATGACGCTCACCCCGGAGACGGCGGCGTCGAGCGCCGGCCCCCGGCACCCGCAGATGACGCGGGCGATCCTGCGCGGTTACGACCTGACGGAGCCGGACCAGACCCACGCCGTACGCCTCCTGGGCAGTGTCTTCCACGGCTACATCAGCCTGGAGACGGCGGGCGGCTTCAGCCACAGCACACCCGGCTCGGAGGAAACGTGGGTGTGGATCGTGGACCGCCTCGACGCGCTGCTGCAAACCTGGCCGCCCACAGACGACGTATAGGCAGACACCATGAGCACCGAACACCCTCCCTTGACCACCACCCCCATCACCACGGCCATCCTGCGCGGCGCCGTCGAACTGGAGCAGACCGCGCACGGCGTCCTGCCGCACCGGCTGCCCGCGTGGGCCCGCGCGCAGTGCGCCGACCCGCAGTTGGCGATGGCGGAGGCCCAGCCCTCCGGCGTACGGCTCGTCTTCCGCACCCGGGCCACCACCGTCGAACTGGACGCACTGCCCACCAAGTCGGTCTACGTGGGCGCCCCGCCCCGCCCCGGAGGCGCGTACGACCTGCTGGTCGACGGCCGCCCGGCCGGCCGGGCCGAGGTGACGGGCGGCAACACCCGCACCATCGACATGACCGCCGGGACCGCCGAACACCGCCCAGGACCGCCCGGCACCCTCCGCTTCGGCGACCTGCCGGCCGGCGAGAAGGACGTCGAGATCTGGCTGCCGCACAACGAGACCACCGAACTCGTCGCCCTGCGCACCGACGCCCCGGTCGAGCCCGTACCGGACCGGGGCCGCCCGGTGTGGCTGCACCACGGCAGCTCGATCAGCCAGGGGTCCACCGCCGCGAGCCCCAGCACGACCTGGCCGGCGCTCGCCGCCAGGCTCGGCGGCGTGGAGCTGATCAACCTGAGCCTGGGCGGCGGCGCGCTGCTCGACCCGTTCACCGCCCGTACGATGCGGGACACCCCGGCCGACCTGATCAGCGTCAAGATCGGCATCAACCTGGTCAACGCCGACCTGATGCGCCTGCGCGCCTTCACGCCCGCCGTGCACGGCTTCCTCGACGCCATCCGCGAGGGCCACCCCACGACACCGCTGCTGGTCGTCTCGCCGATCCTGTGCCCGATCCACGAGGACACCCCGGGTCCGAGCGCCCCGGACTTCTCCGGCATGGCCGACGGCCGGCTGAGGTTCCTGGCGGCGGGCGACCCGGCGGAGCGCGCGAGCGGAAAGCTGACGCTGAACGTCGTCCGGGACGAGCTGGCCGCGATCGTGCGGCAACGGTCGCCCGAGGACCCGAACCTGCGGTACCTGGACGGCCGCGAGCTGTACGGCGAGGCGGACCACGCGGACCTCCCGCTCCCGGACGACCTCCACCCCGACGCGACCACCCACCGCCGCATGGCCACCCGCTTCGCCGATCTGACCTTCACCAACCCGGCTGCTTCACCAGCGTTTGAGGACAAACCACCCGTCGGACGAACCCGGCACCCTCGAACCCGCCCGGCCAAATCCAGCCCGCCCGGCGATTGAGAGCAGCAGAGGCCCGCCCGGCGTCTGAAGGCAGCAGAAGCCCGGCCGACGGCACACGGCGCGCACGCGCACGCCGTTCGGGTCGCTGTTCGGGACCATCCGGGTGTGCGGCCGGTCGCGCCTCAGGGGGCGGCCCGAGGACGTACCGATGATCAGGTGCGGTCCCGCGAGGACGGGGCCACAGCATCCTGAGAGGACACCCCCCATGCGCCGTAGTCGCGCACTCCTGACCGCCGCCCTGACCGCCGGTCTCGCACTCACCCCGCTGACCGCCGTCGCCGCGCCCGGCCAGGACAACCCGTCCGTACTGAGCTGGGGCGCCGGCCGTACCGGTCAGCTCGGCAACGGCACCAGCAAGGACAGCTCCGCCCCGGTCCCCGTCAAGTCCCTGCTGCGCGGCGACGTCGACCGGATCTCGGCCGGCGGCACCGCCTCGTCGGACTCCTTCGCGCTCGCGCTGACCGACGAGAGCGTCAAGTCGTGGGGCCACAACGCCTCCGGCCAGCTCGGCAACGGCAGCCGCGCGAGCCAGAGCGTCCCCACCACCGTGCAGCGCCTGCTCGACATCAAGGAGGTCGCCGCCGGCGGCGAGCACGCGCTGGCGATGGACGAGAACGGGCAGGTCTTCTCGTGGGGCGACAACACCTACGGGCAGCTCGGCAACAACCGCACCGGCGACACCCGCACCGTCCCCGACCGGATCTCGGGCCTGCCCAAGGTCAAGCAGGTCTCCGCAGGCTGCGACTTCAGCCTCGCGCTGACGGAGGACGGCAAGGTGTACGCGTGGGGCCGCGGCGTCTACGGCGCCCTCGGCAACGGCACCCGCGCCACCGTCTCCACGCCCCGCGAGGTCGAGGGCCTGGAGAACGTCACCGACATCGACGCCGGCTGCCACCACGCGCTGGCCCTGACCGCCGACAAGACCGTCAAGTCCTGGGGCCAGAACGCCTCCGGCCAGCTCGGCGACTCCTCCACGAGGTCCGCCGTCGTCCCGGTCGACGTCGACTGGATCACCGACGTCACCGACATCGAGGCCGGCGCCAACCACAACTACGCCATCACCGACGAGGGCCAGGTCTGGGGCTGGGGCAACAACCAGCACAACCAGCTCCTCCAGACCGAGGTCCAGTCCGACACCAAGGCCCCGCGCACCAACCGCACCACCCCCGTCGAGATCCCCCGCCTCGAAGGCGCCCAGCAGATCGCGGCGGGCGCCCAGCACGGCATCGCCGTCTTCGGCGAGGACGTCTTCGCGTGGGGCCACAACAGCGAGGGCCAGCTCGGCGACCGTACGACCACGGCACGCGTCGAGGCCGTCTCCACCCTCAACACCAAGCCGGCGATCGAGAACGTCGCCGCGTCGCTCGGCGGAAACACCAGCTACGCCTACTGATCCACCGAGCCCCGCACGCACGCACACGCACACGCACGAAATGCGGCGTCCGACCGGGAGTTCCCGGTCGGACGCCGAGCCGCCCGATCAACGCGAACCAGGCCG
Source organism: Streptomyces sp. NBC_01508 (assembly GCF_045040315.1). Classification (NCBI taxonomy): domain Bacteria; kingdom Bacillati; phylum Actinomycetota; class Actinomycetes; order Kitasatosporales; family Streptomycetaceae; genus Streptomyces; species Streptomyces sp. NBC_01508. The sequence continues at coordinate 3,763,924 of NZ_CP109419.1, forward strand.
CCTTCCCGCCGGTCCACAGGCGCCGCGCCAGGATCACTGCGGCGATCCCCGGCACCATCGCGTACAGCGCCGCCAGACCGAGCGTCGGGGTGACACGACTGCCCAGCTCCAGCAGCGAGTTCAGCACGTCGACGCCGCCCAGCAGCGTGAGGCCGAACAATATCGGGACGGTACGTACGCGACAGACCCAATTCGAAGGGCCTGCGGACCCACCGCGGACCCAAGTCGGACCCGCCCCGAATCTCAGTGACCCCCCTCCTCGCCGAACGACATCGGGTGACCGAACAGCGCGGCAGCGGCGTTGCGCAGGATCACCGGATGGACGAAACGCTCGGAGTCCGAGGGCGGGCAGTACCAGAACAGGGGCCACGTCTCCCCACCGAGCGCGGGCACCGGTACGTAACTCACCGTCCCACTGACCGAGTTGAACCGCGTCACACCCGGCGCCCAGACCCGGTGCGCCGTGCTCCCGGCCGGCAGATAGAAGTACACCGCCCGGCACCGGTTCGACTCGGTGGCGATGGGCCCGGGGTCGCCCGCCGTGATCGAGTCCATCATGTCGGCGAGCCGTCGCCCGTCGGCCCCGTCGACGCGTACGGCGTCGAATCTCACGCCCGCTTTGCGGAGTTGGAATCCCGTCTTGGGTAGCCAGTCGACGCATAGACGCTCATTCTGTGTATTCACGCGGACATTCTGCGTAATCACCGCTAGCGTTTCCCATGGTGTGACGGGAGCCGTCAGATACCGGTTGACCTGCAAGAACTCCCGTTACGTGAGGTCGAATTCAGCGAGGATCAGTTGTGACCGGTTGAGTCCGGTCGAGTCGAAACGGTGATCGCAATGGCGCGAGCAGAGAACAAGGAATCGGCAGGCCCGGCGACGCGATTGGTGGCGCACATCGCCCGCATGATGCGTCTACAGAAAGGGATGACACAGGAAGAACTCGGCGCCGAAACGGGCTTCTCGGCGGCGGCCATCAGCGCGATGGAGACCTGCGCGCAGCCGGCGAGCGATCAGATGCTGGTGGCGCTGGGCCGGGTGCTGGGCGATGAGCTGGGCATCTTCGAACACGCGCGGGACTACCTCCGGCTGGACAAGTACCCGGCGCAGTTCAAGAACTACGTGCTGCTGGAGCAGAAGGCGGTGGGCCTGTGCCTGTACGCGACGCTGGTGGTGCACGGCCTGTTCCAGACGGAGGCGTACGCGCGTGCGCTGATCGGCGGCGGCTATCCTCCGCTGCCGGAACAGCGGGTGGAGGAGCTGGTCGAAGCGCGGATGGCGCGGAAGAAGCTGTTCGACCGGGAGCCGGTGGCGTTGATCGAGCTGATCCTGGAGGAGTCGGTACTGCGCCGCACGATCGGTGACGCGGAGATCATGCGTGACCAGCTTTCGCATTTGGCGGAGTGCGCGAAGCGCCGTAACGTGACGCTCCAGGTGCTCCCGCTGGACTGCGGCCTGAGCGGCGAGTACGCGGGCGGGCACGGCGAGATGGATCTGATCGAGACTCCGGAGCACGACCGTCTGGTCTACCTGGAAGCCCAGGAAGAGAGCCTGCTGATCTCCGACCCGGCAAAGGTCAGCACCTACACCCAGCGCTATGCGAAAATCCGATCACAGGCCCTGGGTCCTCGTGAATCGCTGGGCCTCATCGAGCGGTTGGCAGGAGAACAGGAATGACCAGCACCTTGCGGTGGTTCAAGTCGAGCTACAGCAACGCCAGCGGCGGCAACTGCGTCGAGATCGCCTTCGACTGGCACAAGTCCAGCTACAGCAGCGACAGCGGCGGCAATTGCGTAGAGGTAGCCACCTGCCCCCACGCCGTCCACGTCCGCGACTCCAAGCTCCACGAGAGCCCCACCTTCACCATCGCCCCAACCGCCTGGACGGCGTTCCTCACCTGGGCCGAATAGCAAGGTGCCGCACGTGGGACGGGCCGCTCAACTGCGGGCCGTCGTTGCCCCGCTCGCGGTCCGTCCGTACCGGCTGCATTTCGCGGCGCGGATGCTGTCGTGGACCGGCTCGGCGGTCGGTTCGATCGGGCTAGCGTTCGCCGTGCTCTACATCGGCGGCGGCGCCACGGGACGCGCACATCGCGGACCGGCTGGCCGAACTGGACGCGGCGTTCGTGCACACCCCGAGGTCCGACGAACGCACGGTCTCCCCGGGGCGTTGCTGGAACTGGCCACCGCCTGCCGACGAGGTGAGCGCGTCCGGCCGGCCTACCGCGACCGGCTGGACCGGGCCACGGTCCGGGACGTCGACCCGCACCGCCTGGTGCGTACGGGCCACCGCTGGTACCTGGTCGCCCTGGACGTCGCGCGGGGCCAGTGGCGTACCTTCCGCGCCGACCGCGTCACCGAGGCCCGTCCGACCGGCCGGCTGACCGACCTCGCCGACCCGCCGGACGCCGCGCTGCTGGTGTCCCGCATGCTCACCAGCGGCTACCCGCTCCACACCACGGTCCGGGTCGCGCTGCCCCTGGACCAGGCGCTGCACCTGATCCCCCGTAACCTCGGCGTCCACGCGTCGGACGGCGCCCACGCCACCCTGGTCACCATCGGCGGCTCGACCCCGGAGGAACTGGCCACGTACCTACTCCGCCTGGCGACGCCCCCGCGCGTCCCTGACCCCTGACTCGGTCCGAACGGCCCCGCACACCCGGATCGGGGCTCTGCTCAGCGCCAACGCCAACGCCGTCGAGACTCCGGGGCGTACGGGTCAACCCCCGGATCAGCCCTCGCCCTGACCGGCGCTGCCCATCGGGCCGACCTTCACCGGGGAGCCGCCGGCCTCCGTGACGGGCAGGGTCCCGGCGCCCGGCCACTCCAGCGAGAACGACTTCGTCTCGTTCGGCGGGGTCACGACCAGCGACGTGACGCTGGTACCGGAGCCGCCCGAGTCGTTCATCGGGTAGTTGACGCCGAAGAAGATCGACTCCCCGGCCTTGAGGGTGGTCGTGTCCGCCTTCTCGCCGGTGCGCTCCGCGGAGATGGTGCCCGAGTCGGTCTCCAGGTCGACGCCCGCGTACGCGGCCAGCGCGCAGTCCTGGCCGCCGCCGTTCTTGAACTCCACCGCGACGGTGCCCTCGCTGTCGCCTCCGACGGTGGCGTCCGCCGCGGTGATGTCGAGATCGTCGGTGCGGCACTTGGCCACCCCGCCGGCCCCGGCGGCCGCGTCCTTCGAGGCGGAGTCGGACCCGCCGTTCTCGTCCGAACCGCCCGAGCCCGAATCGTCGGACGAGGAGGACCCGGTGGACGTGGACGACGGGTCGCCCTGCCCTGTGAGGTCTTCGTCATTGCAGGCCGTGAGCGAGAGGGTCGCGGCAACGGCCAGGGCGGCGAAGGTGAGCTTGCGAACGCGCATTGTTTCTTCCTCGGCATCGGTTGTGGGGGCCGGCTGCTCGGTACGAGTGGGTACGAGCGAGCGTTTCTGATCACCTAGAGCCGCCCCGCCCGGCGCGGCGTTCCGACCAACCGCCGCCTAATACATCCCTGTTACACGCACAGCGGGCCACGACACACACCACCACCGGGCACACCCCGCCCCAGGGGCCGCCTCCGGCGGGCCGGGGCGGTGGTTCCCGTCACCGTTCCGCCCCGGCCCCCGGCCACCACCCGCTGGGACAGACCCGTAACCCGAAGGCCCTTGACCCCAACCGGTGGCCTCCCCTCCGCAACCCGCCCCACCCGCCCGGGGGGGCCGGGTCCGAGCGCGCCGGAACGTCAGCCGTTGGTCACCGGGCCACCGGGCCACCGGGCAAGGTCCGATACCCCTACACCCCTACTACGCTCTGTCCCGCTCGGCGAGGACGTACTCCATCTCGTCCTGGAAGTTCGCGTCATCGTCGTCGTCATCGCGAACCCCGTCGTAGATCTTGGGCACGGGGATGTTCATCTGCTCGTGCTCCACCATCCAGGAGTTGCGGAAGAAGTCGAACTGAAGGTGGTAGCAGTCGTCGGACTCGGTGAAGAGGATCGGCGGGACGACGAAGTCCGCCACCCCGACAGTCGACTCGACGTCGATGTACATGTCGGGAAAGCCGCCCCAGTTCCAGCAAGCGGCGAAGTTCACGGGTGTCAGTGACTTCTTGCCGAGCACATGGATGGAGTTCCCCCGGATCACGAACTTGTCGGGATCGAGGAGCACGTCCTCGCCGAGCATCACGACCGGTGCCGGCATGATGTGCGCCTTCGAGGCGGTCTGGGCGTCCTCGTACAGCCCGATGATCTCGTCGTGACGTGTGGCGTCGAAACTCTCCGAGCGGTGGAACGGGCAGCACATGTCGTCGTCGTGAGGGTCTTCCGGATCGGGGAAGAAGAGAGACTTGTCGATCGGTGCGACGGCCGAATCGCTGGGCCTGTCCCGGAGATGGGCGGGAATCCAGTCGGTGTTGTCCGCCTCGATCACCTCCGTGTCGCAGAGCGCGCGGAACGCCGAGTCACCGATCTTGCAGTTGAAGTAGTCGAGCAGCGCGATCGTCGCGCATTCGGTGAGCGAGAGTTTGTCGCTCTTGGCGAACCAGAAGTCGTAGCCGTTCGCGACGAATCGCACGCCACGGAAGTCCTTGTGGACGTAGGGCTCGCTGTCGGTACGGGGGACGAGACCGTTCCAGTGTGCGGCGGCGACCTGGTTGTAGTACGCGTCGGCGTGGCGGGCGAGTTCGGGGGCGAAGACGCTCTCGCCCGTCAAATAGCAGGCCTTGCTGAACAGTTCACCGATCTCGGGATCCTGCGTAAATTCGGTCTTCGGTGCGGCGAAGACGAGTTCCGTACGGAGGAAGACCTTGCGGCCGTCGGCGTACGGTGCGCCCTCGTGCTCGTACCGCTGGTCGAAGACGACGCAGGTGAAGGCGTCGATCTCGGTGAGAGAGGCGACCGGGGTGAGGTCGAGGGCGGGTTCGGCCGAGCCGCCGGTGAGGTAGAGCAGGACCGTGTAGCGGGAGATGTGCCGGCGTCCCGCGTCGTAGTAGGGCGTGTCGCGGTGGCGGTGGAAGTTGGTGTCGTCGGGCTCGAAGCGGTTGCACCGGAAGACGGGGTTCACGTGCGAGAAGCCGTCGCGCAGCGGCTCCGGCAGCGCCTGTGCCATCGCCCCGGTGAGCGCGTCCGCGAGCAGCGCCGAGTGGAAGATGTAGCGCTCGCCGCCGCGCGAGACGGCGTTGAGCGGCGGGACGTAGAGGTTCAGCGTGTCCAGGCGCTCAAGGCTCGCGCGGGCGTCGGCCGGGAGCCGCAGCGCGAACGCGTGGACACCTGCGGCGAGTTCAGCGCGTTCGGTGAGTTCGAGGTCCAGGGGCACACCGGTGAACAGCCGGTCGAGCGGCAGGATGTTCTCGTACGTACGGAACGACAGCTCACGCGGGTCGACGAAGACGGCGGCCAGGTACGGCGCGTCCTCGCTGGGCCGGGCGAACAACTCCCGTACGTCGGCGTCGATCAGCTCCGCTTCGACGAAGCGCACCGACTTGTGGCGCGCGGTCGGGTGCCAGGAGATCGCGAGTCCGTCGATGGTCGCGGCGAACTCGGTCTCGGTGGCGTTGACTTGGGCGCGGTAGTGGGCGACCTCGTCGGCGGGAGCCTGGCCGGCCGACAGGGTGAAGAACTGGTCCCGGAGCTCGACGCGGGATTCGTCGCGGAGTTGGTCGCGGAGTTGGTCGCTCATACGCTCCTCCAATAGCTGCGCAGCGTGGCGGGGATCCGGGAGTCGAGCGCGAGCTTCTTCGCTCCGGCGTCGGAGACATCGGCGCGGTACAGCAGAAGGCGTTCGACCGAGCCGATGAAGGGTGCGGCGAGCAGGGCGTCCACGCCCTCCTCACCGATCTCGTTGTAGCGCAGGTCGAGTTCGACAAGCCGCTCGAAACGGTGCAGCGAGCACATTCCCCGCGCCGTGAGCGCGTTGCGCTGGAGGTGCAGGCGACGGAGACCGCCGAGGGCGGGGGACGCGGCGAGGGCTGCCAGCCCGGCGTCGTCCATGGCGCAGTAGCGCAGGTCGAGAGTCCGGATCCGCCCGGTCGCGAGCGACGCGGCGAGGGCCTCGGCGCCGGGCCCGCCGATGCGGAGGTATGAGAGGTCGAGCTCGACGAGGCGGCTGAGATCAAGTCCCGCGAGAGCGCCGGCCGCTACGAGCGGTGGCGGGGCCGGCTCGCCGTCCTCATCGAGCTCCCCCTCCCAGTCCTCGTAGTCCTCGTCGTCCTGGGCTGCCGGCGCGATACACAGCGCGGTCACGAAACGCTCCCGCAGGGCGCGCTCGATCAGCGCGGGCGCGTCGTCGGACCAGTCGACGGCGACCTTCGTGGCGAACCCGTACCGGCGCGTCACGGCGGTCACCCCGTCCGGCAACTCGGCGTCCCAGCGGTGCCGATGCTCTGCCACGAGTGCGTCGACGTCCCGCCGCAGGGCCTCGCGATCGGCGGGCCGCGAGCGTGCGTGGCGCCACTCCATGCGGATCAACTCGCCCCGGACATCGCCCTGTTCGGTGAGGACGTCGCCGTAGGCGAGCCACGAGGCGTCGCCGTCGGGACGGTCGTGCGGTAGGTGTTCCCCCGGTGCAACTTCCATACGCCGCAGCCTATTTGACCGAGCATCGATCGAACAAGTTTTCGAGACCAGGGTGGTGGGCCACGGATCCTCGATCAGTCGGGATGGCCATCCGGGCACGGTTCCCTCTTCGGCTCGCGCGGCTTCGACGCCACGTGAACGACAAGGGTCGCGCCCTCGCGCGACGGCACCGCCAACACCCCGCCGAACAGACACCAAGGAATTCTCAGTGCGATTCCAGAGCGCCCGTATCGTACTTCGAAACGAGAACCCCAGGCAGGCCACGATCGACCTCCTCTCGGGAAGGCTGGGGCCAACGGAAGCCCGACGCCACAGCGAACCGGAATCCTCTCTGACCACCGTGGAAATCGTTTGGCGAATCAACGATGACGTCGAGTTGCACTACCTGGAAGACGCGAACTCGAAGGCGGGCTTCACCGTCACGACCGGCGAAGATCGCGAAGGAGTCGCCGAGTGGGCAAGCATGGCCTCGGCCTACATCGGGGCCTGGACCGACAAGGAACTCTTGGACGGCGTCACCGGGGCCACCGATTCAGGGGTCCGGTCGCACCTGCTCCTCCTGGCAGGTCTCGGATCCCCAGGGGATTTCGATGATCGATTCTTCTCGGTCATTTCCGATGAATTCGACAATGCCGACCCCTTGGTACGCATGGGCGCCGTCTGGGCATCCTCATACTCCGCGTGGAAGGAATACCTTCCGAAGTTGCGGTCATTGGCAGCCCACGATCCCGAGCCAGACATCCGAAATGTCGCCCAGAGTTTCGTGGATATCATCGATGTGCGTCATGTCCGGCCTGCGAAGTAGGCAGTCGCGGCGACGGCGAGCAGCAAGTACAGGCCGGGGAAGGCGATGTCGTACAGGACGTGGGCGCGCGGGTGAGCGGTGACCGCACCGGCGGAGAACAGGCTCAGGCCGACGCCGGCAGCGAACCCGAGCCACAGGACGCCCGCGAAACCCGCCAGGAGACCCGCGGCCAGGACGCGGTCCGGTCCACATGGTTGCGCGCCGCCGCCTCCGCAGGCACCAAGGAGCCCGTCGCGAACCCCGCAGGGTGGTTGACCACGGTCACCGCGCGGTGTCCTCAAGCGACCGCGGTACGCCGAAGTGGCGCAGCAGCCGGCGCCCGTACTGCCCGCCGGGCGCGTTGCCCCGGGACTTGAGGCGGCGCAGTCCGCGCTCGATCGTCCCCGGATCGCACGGCAGCCCTGCGGACGGACCGGCCCGCCTCCACGCTCTGCCGCTCGGCCTACCTCCGGCGTCACCGACGCCCGGACGGCGTTGAAAGGCCGTTCCACATCGCGTACACCCATCTGGCCTGGCAACCGAGGTCAACGCCGCCCGCCGAGCACATCGGCCACCGCCAGATGCTCGAACTCCTCGCGTAACGGGACGCCGTGGCGCCGGACGACACCTGGATCCTCGCCGGTGGTCTTCAACGCGGTCTCGCAGAGCGCCGTCCTCGGGGCCACCCTGGAACAGGGGATGGAGGAGAGCTGCCGTCGCTGACCGAGCCCTCGGACCACCTGCCTCTTCACGTCGACTTCGCCACCACCGGCCCGTAGCCGTGATTGAGCACATGGGCCGCTGGGCTCACCTGCCGGCGTCGAGCCCCACGCACAGGACGAGCACGCACAGCTCCGACGAGTCGTCCTGCGGCGGCTCCGCGCTCGGGGGCGGCGGCGGGGGCGGCTGTGCCGGTGAAGTGGGCTTGTCCGGCTGGGGTGTTGGCTGTTCGGCGGTGGGCGGAGTCTCGGGCGCCGCAGGGGCGGTCGGCGACTGCGGGCGCGTCTCCTCGGCGGGGCCGGCGGCACCCGTCTGGGTCTGCGGCGACGTCGTCCTCTTCGCGGGGGCCGGCGAGTCGGCGGCACCGGACGGGCGGGTGCCGCTGCCGGTCTGCCGGGGGTCGCCGGTACGGGGCCGCTCGGCGTCCGTACCGCTGGCGCCTCCGTCGGCGCTGTCCGCGCTGTCCGCGCCGCCTGCCGACGGTGCGGTCGGGGCCGTCGACGGGTCCGGTACCGAGGACGCCTGGGCGTGGCTGACGGACGGCCGGGACGACGGCATGAAGGCGAGGGTCAGTCCGCCGCCGACCAGCGCGACGGTCGACGCGACCACGGCCCGGCGCCGCTGCTTCCTCCAGTCCGCCAGCCGGCGCCGCCGGGCGGCACGCCCCGTCGCCGAGGGCGTGGTGGGACCGACCGGCACATCGGCCTCCGGCTCCGACTCCGGGAACCCCGGGAACGCGTCGAACTCCCGCGTGTGCGATATCTCCGGCATCACCGCGGCCGACATCACCGCGGCCGTCGTCGGAGCGTGGTGGCGATGCGAGCCGGCGGGCGCGATGTCGGGGGCGTAGGCACCACAACCGGGGCATACGAACACCCCGTTGAGCGTCCGCCGGCACGTAGAGCAGTAGTCCATCCGCGATCTTTCTGTGCTGACTGCGCCGCCGGGAAGCCGACGACCTGTCGGATTTCGCACTCGGGATCGAGCGCGAACAACATAGCGACCTCTCCGGGAGGCCATGCGGACCCCATGTGCCGCTCCTGCGAAGATCACCTCTCCACCAGCCCGAGGAGTTACCGCCGTTGATCCGTCTCCGCGAAGTGCGTGACAGCGATCTGCCCGCCTTCTGGGACCATCTCTCGGACCCCGCCGCGCGCCACGTCGCGGCCGTCACCAGGAACTACCACTACGACAAAGGGCACTTCGACGCCCACTGGTCGAGAATCCGGGCCGATCCCGACGTCGTTGTGCGTACCGTGATCGCCGACGACGAGGTGGCCGGCCACGCCGCCGTGTACGGTCCCCCGGACGAACGCGAGGTCACGTACTGGATCGGCCGGGCGCGCTGGGGCCGGGGACTCGCCACGGCAGCGCTCCGGGCACTGATCGATCTCGCCGCCACCAGACCGCTGTACGCCCACGCCGTGGCCGACAACGCGGGATCGATCCGGGTACTGGAGAAGTGCGGCTTCGCCGTCACCGGCCACGGCACGGGCTACGCGCGGGCCCGGGACGGCGAGATCGACGAAGTGCTCCTGACCCTGAACTGACGGCCCAAGGCCGCGCCGCCGCCGCGGGCGTGACGACGGGGACCGGTCGGCCGCCGGGGGTACGGGCCGGGAGCGCCCGGCCCGTACCCCCGTGAGCCGCCTACCGCTGCTCAGGCAGCCGGATCGTGCGTACCAGCGGCATGTCCGCGTACAGGTCCGGATCGATTGTGACCACCGGGCGTCCGTCCGGCCAGTCCACGGTCGGGCGGGACAGATGGATCGCCTGGCCGAGCCGCCACTCGACTCCGTCCTGGAGCAACGCTCCCACCGCCTGGGCGCCCGCGAAGTCCAGCGCCACGATCTCGGCGGCCGGCAGTGCGCCGACGTGGTCGGCCAAGCCCTTGCGTCTGCCGTCGGCGGCGGCGAGGCAGAGAGCGGGCACGTACACGTGCCGCGTCGGGCCGTGTTCCGTGTTGGACAGGAACTGCGAGGCGAGCCAGTTGCCCGCGCCGAGCGCGATGAGTGCGGTCTCGTCGTACACGACCGCCGTGGACCCGCTCACAGGCTGTCCACGGGCCGACCGGCCTCCAAGTCCTGCCAGACCTTTTCGGCCCTGTCGTGGTCCTCGTCGGTGAGCGTCACGCCGAAGTGCGTCTCGCAGTACGCCTTGGTCGCCTCGTACCGCAGCCGCAGCTCTTCCTTGGTGGGCGTCGCCCCGGCAAGCTCGGCGATCAGGTCGCGCATCGTCAGCCCTCGCTCGCGAGCGAGGATCATGAGGCGGTCACGGACTGCGGGGTCAACCTTGACGGTGGTGTCGGCCATGACGACAGTATACCGGCGGTATACCGTCTCGGGTGGCCGTTCCAACTGAATGGTCATCTCATTCCTTCTCTAGGGTGACCCGGCCCCCTCTCGGGGCCGGGAGTCTCACATCGCCGCGCGAACCCCGTCGGCCACAACCTCGTCGGCCATGGCCCCGCCCGCCAGGGCCTCGCGGGCCAGCGCCCGCCCCCTACGGGCCGCCGCCGCGAAGCCGCGCGTCTCGGGTGTCGGGGGTGTCGGCGCGCAGGCGCGGCAGGGGCCGCCCGAGGGCGGCTGGGGCGCGCCGCAGTCGTCGCACTCGGCGCGTGGCGCCGGCGGGGTGGGGCGCGGGGGCCGGACCGGCGTCTTGCGGCGCAGGCGGTCCGCGAGCAGGCCGGCGGCCGACAGGACGGGGGCGGGGAGCCTGCCGGTCAGCGCCGCGCGCAGTTGCGCGTCGCTGGCACCGGCCTCCCGCCACTCACCGACCAGCGGCGCGAGGCGTACCGCCTCGGCCGTACCGAGCGTGAGCCGGGGATCGCGGCGGCCGAGCGAGAGCAGCAACTCCGTTGCGGAGCGCAGGTGTTCGGGGACGCTCAGCTTGGGCAGCCGGCGCTTGCGCACCGGCACCGCCACCGGCCGTGTCACCGGCACCGCCACCCGCTCCCGCTCCCGCTCCAGGGAGGGAGGTTCTTGTCCACCAGTCTTTACTCCCGTAGGGAGCGGGCCCGTGTCACCGGCGGCCCCGCCACCGGAGGCCAGGTTCTGGCCATTCTCCGCCGATTCGGCTGTCACCCGATCCGTGTACGGATGGTCGAACACCTCGTACACCGTGGAGAGTTCGCCGGACTCCGGGTCCTTCACCAGCACCCGGCGCAGATAGTGGGAACGCTCCAGGTCAGTCAGCGCGTCGGCGATCCGCGCACGGCCTTCCTTGCGTTGCTCGGCGAGCGACCGGATCGACGCGCGGGCCCCGGAGGGCAGGCTCAGTAGGTACAGCAGTACGCCTGCCGCGCACCACGAGATGCTGCGATCACGCAGCAGCGCGTTGGTGAAGGTGGAGAACGAACGCGTGGGCGTTGTACGGTGAACGCGCATGGGGAGGTACTGCTCCTGGTGTCGAGCCCCCGGGTGTTACCGCACCGCGGGGGCATTCTCATGTCCGATGCCGGATCCGGCATCGACTCCGTGACTGTAACGCCACACACCGTGATGATGGCAAATGCCAAAGCCGTGATCCGAGCGGGAAGTTGGGCCCTCCGGAGCCCGTAAATCACGCCCCCGGCGACCTGCTGCGACCGAGTAAATGTCCGCTTCTCCAGGGCCGTTGGCCGCCCGTCGGCCCCGTACGGAGTTCACCCGTCCGAGTGAGCACGGCGCCGTCGCCCTGGCCCGCTCCCTGTTCCTCAAGGGCGCGCCCGCGCACCCTGACCGTCGCCGCCGGGCTCGGCGCGGCCTCGGCGACGACCATCGCGACGTAGAAGGTGCCCAGGAGAAAGAGCACCGTCCGCGCGCCGTAGTACTTCCGGTAGGTGTTGAGGATCGGCGGCGCGGCAGGGGCGACCCTTCCGCGCACAGACCTCACGGCACGTTCGCCGTCAGCACCGTCCCGTCGGCGAACGCCAGGAACACCACCCCGCCCGAGACCAGCATCGACGTGGGCGTCTCGTCCTCGGGCCAGCCCTCGAAGCTGCGCCGGCCCGCCGTCTCCTTGCCGTCCGCCAGCGACAGGCTGCGCATGTCGCCGGGACCCGCGATCAGCACCTGGTCGTCCGCCACCACCGCGAGGCTGCCCAGCGCCCACTCCGCCGTCGTCCAACGGCGTTCGCCCGTCTTCACGTCGTACGCGTCGAGCCCTTGGCGGTTGGGCTCGTCGGCCTCGACCAGGACCGTGCCCTCGCGGCTGAGCCCGACGGGCAGCGTGGTGTCGTACACATCCACCCTCTTGAGCGTGGCACTGTCCCGCGTCCCCGAATCCGGGCAGGACACGTACGGCCCGCCCCTGGCCATCGCCATACACAGTTCCGGCAGCTCGGCCACCGTCCTGCCGGTGGCCGCGTCGAGCACGAAGGTCGCGAGGTAGCTGACGAAGAGACGGTCACCGTTGCCGACGATGTCCAGGGTGTCCGGGTCCGGCCCGTTGAGCACGCGCTCCCACAGCTGCTTCCGGCTGTCCGCCGCGAACGCGCGGAACATCATGTTCCGCGATCCGCCGACCCCGGAGGAGCCCTCGTACGAGGTGTAGAGCCTCCCTCTGTCGACCCGGATCAGTGCCGACCGGTAGCCGGGCTCGCCGGGCAGCTTGGCCACCAGCTCGCCGCTCTCGATGTCCAGCACGGCGAAGCCGTCGTCGTCCGCCGCCGGGGTGTAGACCCGCTTCGCGTCCAGGTCCAGCGTGCCGAAGTGGACGACTCTCTCCGCCGTACCCTCGGCCGGATAGCGCCACTTGGGGGTGCCGTCCGAGGCGTTACGGGCCTCCAGCCACCCGTTCAGCTGGTTCTCCCTCTCGGGCTCCGCCTCGATGAACGAGCAGACGACGGTCGTGCCGTTGAGCGCGCACTCCTGCGCCTCGTTCGCCGCGGCTCCCGAGGTGGCCACCGACCATGGGGACCAGCCGTCGGGGGCCTTCGCGCGGTCCGTCGCGTCCGGGCCGAAGTCGCTCGTGACACTCGTGACGGTCACGGCGGCGGGCGGCGCGGACGCTCCTCCCGTACCGCCGCCACTTCCACCGCCCCCGCCCGCACCCTCGCTCTCGCCCTGTCCGCCACCTGAACCACCGCTGCCCGTAAGGGAGATGATGACCGCCGTCGCCACCCCGACGACGGCGGCGGCGCCGACACCGATGCCCCACCTGAGCCGGTTGACGCGGACCCGCGGCGGCGGAAGGGGAGGCGAAAGGGGAGGAGCGGGCGGGACCTGGGCGGGTGGCACCCGGACCGGCGCCAGCAGTGCCCGGCCCACCGCGACCTCGTACTCGCCGATCTGCTTCCGTACGTCCTGCGGCCACGGAAAGGCCCCTTCGCGCGCCGCCGGCGCCACGCCCGGACGGGCCGCGGCTGTCCCCACCGGATCGAGGATCCGCAGCAACTCGCCTGTGGTCGGCCGCTGTTGGGGGTCCGTGCGCAGGCACGCCTCGATCACGTCCCGCAACTCTGCCGGCACGCGCGCCAGATCGGCGCCACCCCGCGCGATCCGGTTCACCACGGCCGCGAACTCGCTGTCGTGGAAAGGTCCTTGGCCCGTGGCGGCGAAGCAGAGCACCGCACCGAGACAGAACACGTCCGACGCCGCCGTCACCGACCGGTCGGCCGCGACATGCTCCGGCGACATGAAGCCCGGTGAGCCGACCATGACGCCGAGCGCCGTGAGCGCGGTCGCGTCGTACGCCTGGGCGATACCGAAGTCGATCAGCCGCGGGCCACCCGTACCGAGGATGATGTTGCCCGGCTTCAGGTCCCGGTGCACGAGCCGCGCGCCGTGCACGGCGGCCAGCCCGCGCGCCAGATCGGCTCCCAACTCCCTTACGGCCAACGCCGGCAGCGGGCCGGACCGCTCCACCGCCTCGTCCAGCGTGGGGCCGACGACGTGCTCGGTGGCCAGCCACGGCTGTTCGGCCGCCGGGTCGGCGTCGACGAGCGCGGCGACGTACGGGCTGCGGACCGCCCGCGCCGCCTCCGCCTCACGCCGGAATCGCAGCCTGAAATCGTCCTGGGCGTCAAGATCCTGACGGACCGTCTTGAGCGCGACCAGATCGTGCGGTCCGCCGCCGGGCGGCAGCGCCAGGTGGACGGTGCCCATACCGCCGGAACCGAGACCGGCGAGCAGTCGGTACGTCCCGACCTCGTACGGGGCGTGGGCATCGAGCGGGCGAAGCACGGCGTCAACTCCTCATCCGGAACAGTGCACTGCCCCTTGCACTGACACTTGCATTGACACTCACTCAGATCTCAGCCGGGCAGTTCCATCGAACGCACCGTCCCGTCGTGGAACATCAGGAACACCACCCCGCCGACCGAGATCAACTCCGGCTCCCAGACCTGCCCGTCGACGTCTTGACCGTCGTCACCGAGACCGCTGACGGCCCGGTTGCCGGGGGCACCCTCGATCCGCGATCTGGTCCCCGTCGGGGCGTCCCCCGCGACCGGCAGCGTGTAGAGGAACTCGTTGTCCAGGAACACGGCCGTGGAGCCGACGACCGACGCCTCGGAGTACAGGTACCGCCCGTCCTTCGGAGCGGGGAGGAACGTGCCCACCGTGCGCGGCGTGGGGTCGCCCCCCACGTAGGTGTCGATGAGCTGCATCCTGGTGCTCCGGCTGTCCGGTGCGAGGAGGTAGTCGCCCGAACCCACCGCCACCAGATCCTGCGGCCGCCAGTCCGGCCGGTCCTCCCGGGGGGAGTCCACCTGTTCCAGCGTCTCCGCGTCCAGGGCCACGCTGCCCTTGCCCTCGATCCCGCACAGTACCTCGCCACGCGTCACGCGCACGCTCACGCAGTTGCCGCCCAGCTCGCCCGGCACGGTGTACGGCGTCGGCTTGCCCGTACGCGCGTCGAAACCCGTCAGTCCGCCGTCCGTCGACGCGAGGAGGCGCCCGCCCGCGAACGCGTCGGGACCGAAGCCGCCGTATCCGACCTCCGCTCCGACGTACGCCGACAGGGCGCGCTTCCACAGCGGTTCGCCCGTGTCCGCGTCGAAGGCGTGCACCTCGGTGCCCTCGCCCCGGGTGGTGAAGAACACGACGCCGTCGCCGACCATCGCCTCGCCCACATTGGCCAGCCGCACCGTTCCCTCGGCCTTCAGGGGCTGCTTCCAGCGCACCGTGCCGTCCTTGAGGGACCGGGAGCGCACCATTCCGCCCTCGGTGGAGAGCACCGAATCGCCGTAGATCACCGGGTTGGTGGCGTCGCCGGGGATGTACATACCGCTCGACGCGCCCAGCAGCGGCACCGCGTCGGGCTCCGCCGACGGCACCGTCCAGCGCGGTTTGCCGTCGGCCGCGCCGACCGCCTCAAGGCCGCCGTAGAACATCCGGCACACCAGGATCTCGCTGTTGAGGGAGCAGTCCCAGGGCCGACCGCTCAGCTTCGCCGCCCACGGCTTCCAGCCGTCCGGGCGGGCCGCCGGGTCGACGGGGAAGTGCCGGCTGCGGTCGGCGCCGTGCTTGTCGAGTCCGACGAGCGTGGACCGCGTCTCCTCCCGCGAACCGGCTTCCGGCGCGGGGGAGTTGGGGGCGGCGTCGTCCTGGAGGGCGCGCAGGCCGAAGGCGCCCAGGACACCGAGAGTGAGCGCCCCGGCGACGACGGCGATCATCGTGTTGCGCCGACGGGGCACGGTGGTCGGTGGCGGTTGACGCGGCGGGCCGGTGACCGTCTCCGCGCTGTGCACGGGGGCCGCGCCCGGCATGGTCGGCGCGCGCCCGGCGAGCGGCCCGGCGTCCCGTACGGCACGGGTCAATTCGCCTTCGTACAGGTCGACTTGGTCCCGCACCCCGGCCGGCCAGACGACAAGATCCTCGGCGCCCGCGTCCCGGAAGCGCGCCTCCAGCACGATCGCGTCCGGGCGCGCCGACGGGTCGGGCCGCAGACAGTCCTCGATCAGCGCGCGCAACTCGCCCGGTACGGCGTCGAGTCGGGCCTCGGCCTGCGAGATGCGGTACAGCACGGCCGCGACCGGCCCCGTACCGAACGGACCCTCGCCCGTGGCCGCGTAACAGAGCACGGACGCCAGCGCGAAGACGTCGGAGGCGGGCACGACATGGCGCCCGCCCAGCACATGCTCGGGCGACATGTAGCCCGGTGAGCCGACCATCGCGCCGGTCGCCGTCAGGGTGCTCGCGCCGAAGTCGCGGGCGATGCCGAAGTCGATGACGCGCGGACCGTCCGCGCCGAGCAGGACGTTCGCGGGCTTCAGGTCACGGTGCAGGACCCGCGCGTGGTGGATGCCGCGCAGCGCCCGTACGAGGCCGAGACCGAGGCTCCGCACGGTCTCGACCGGCAGCGGGCCGGCCTCCCGTACGGCACGGTCGAGCGTCGGGCCCGCGACGTACTCCGTGGCGAGCCAGGGTGCGGCGGCGTCCGCTTCGCCGGCCAACAGACGTGCGGTGAAACGGCCTTCGACCGCGCGGGCGGTGGATATCTCGCGCCGGAAGCGGTCGCGGAAGGCGGCTCCGCCACTCGCGAGCAGATCGGCGCGGACCACCTTCACGGCGGCGAGCGACGCGGCGCCGCTCGCGGCGGGGCGGGTGTCGGCGCCCAGATACACCTCGCCCATGCCGCCGGCGCCGAGGCGGGCGAGGATGCGGTACGGCCCCACCTGGCGTGGTGACCGTTCAAGAAGCTCACCGAGCATCGGACGTACGTCCCCCGTTCCCCGTCGTTGATGGTGCGTTGGCCGAAGGTGCCGCGAAGGTGCCGCGGAAGTGCCTCGAAGTCGCTCCGAACGCAGTCCTACAGCACTCCGAAAGCACTTCGAAAGCATTTCGAACGCGCTTGTGCCACAGCTCGGCCACAGGCGCCCGGCCAGTCTGTCCGGGTCCCGGCCACTGTGCAAAGATCCCATGACATTCGGCAGTTGGTATCTGACCGTCAGTCAGGAGAGGCACAGGCAACGTGGAAGCGCTGACCCCGGACGACCCGTCCCGCATCGGCCCGTACCGGCTCCTCGGCAGGCTCGGCGTCGGCGGCATGGGCCGCGTCTATCTCGCCAGGTCCGAGGGCGGCCGAACGGTCGCGGTGAAGCTCGTACGCCCGGAACTCGCCGAAGAGGAGGAGTTCCGGCGGCGGTTCGCCCAGGAGGTCGCCGCCGCGCGGCGGGTGGGCGGCGAGTGGACCGCGCCGGTCCTCGACGCCGACACCGACGCCCGCGAACCGTGGGTCGCCACCGGCTACGTACCGGGACCCTCGCTGCACGCCGTGATCGCCGACCGGCCGCAGCCGCTGCCGGAACGGTCGGTGCGCATCCTCGGCCACCGGCTCGCGCAGGCGCTCACCGCCATCCACGCGGCCGGTCTGATCCACCGCGACCTCAAGCCCGCCAACGTGCTGGTGACCATCGACGGGCCGCGCGTCATCGACTTCGGGATCGCCCGCGCGCTGGACGCCGTCACCGGCGACAACCGGACGCGTACGGGTGTCGTGATCGGGTCGCCCGGCTACATGTCGCCCGAGCAGGTGCGCGGCGAGACGCTGACGCCCGCGAGCGACGTCTTCTCGCTGGGCTCGGTCCTCGCCTTCGCCGCGACCCGGCGGCAGCCGTTCGGTACGTCGACCAGCGGCATGCACGCGGTGATGTTCCGCATCGCGCAGGAGGAAGCCGATCTGACGGGGCTGCCGGACAGCCTCGCGGAGCTGGTGCTCAGCTGTCTCGCGAAGGATCCCGCCGCACGGCCCACGCCGGCGGAGGTCGCGGCCCGGACGGCGGACGAGACGAACGACGGCGACGACGCCGACGCCGACCTGCCCTGGCTGCCGGGCGCGGTGCTCGCGGACCTCGGGCGACGGTCCGCGGAGCTGCTGGAGGCGGAGACGCCCGCCGCGCAGTTCCCGGCGCGGCCGTCCGGGCCGCCCCCGGCGGCGACACCGCCCCCGCCGCTGGCCCCACCGCCACCGCTGACGCCGCCCCCGACGGCGGTCGAGCCCCCGGCACCGACGCCGCCGCCCACTCCGCCGCCGACCGCACCGGCAGCCACCCCGACTCCCACGCCCACCCCGCCCCCGACCCCGGCTCCGGCTCCGCTGGGCGTGTTCGGGGCCCCCACCCCCGTACCCGAGCCGCGTCCCGCACGTGGCAGGCGCACCGCGCTCGTCGTCGCGTCGGTCGTCGTGGCCGCCGCGCTGATCGCGGGCGGGGCGACATACGCGGTGATGAGTCTCGGCGGCAACGACGGGCCGGACGACAAGGCGAAGGACAGCACGTCCTCGGACAAGCAGACGCCCCCGGACAAGGGGTCCGACACGCCGGACGGGTCCGGCGACTCCGACAAAGCCGACGATGCCGCGCCTCCGGCGGTCGAGGGCGTCATCGCCAAGGACTACCTCGGCACCTGGCAGGGACCGGGCAAGAACGGCGACGAGGACGTCTCGCTGCGCCGCCTGACGATCACCCAGGGCTCGGTGGGCGCGGACGTCGCCACGACGTTCAACTCCTTCGACGACCTGCTGTGCGAGGGCGCGGCGAAGCTGATCTCGTTCGACAACCTGATGGTGCTGGAGTCCCGTTCGGTCACCAGCATCCCCGAGGACGGCTGCTCGGACGGCGGCCGGCAGACCATCCGCGCCAACGGCGACGGCACGCTGACCTGGACGAGCGACGACGGCGGCGAGACGGCGGTCCTCAGCAAGTTCACCGAGTCCGCCGAGCCGATCCCGGAGAGCTTCCTCGGCACCTGGACGCAGGAACCGTCCACCGAGGAGGACTCGACCGAACCCGAGGGGAAGACGACCCTCGTCCTGAGCCAGGGCGAATACGGCACGGTCGTCGCCAAGTACACCGGGGACGGCCCCTCGTACCACTGCGAATGGGAGAGCGTCCTGGTCGACGCCAAGCCCGAGGGCCTGCGTCTGGGCCCCCAGATGGTGACGGCGGCCGAACCGGAGGACCAGTGCGAGGAGTTCGGCACCCGCACGGTCAAGATGAAGGGCGCGGACGCCATGACCCTCACCTGGGTGGGCACGGACGACCCGAACACCTTCCGCCGCGCCGAGTAGCCACCACCGCGGTCACCCGACGAGCAGGAGCACGCTGATCACCAGCATCACCACGGCGGTGGCCCCGTGGATGCCGTAGACGGCCGCCTTGGGCCCGTTGCCGCGCAGCACGATCAGCGCGTCGCCGACCGGTACGCAGGTGGCGGCCAGCATGAACCAGCCCAGTAGCTGGGGTGTCGCGCCGGCCAGCAGGATGAGGACGAAGACCCCGGAGGCCATGTCGCGCACGGCCTTGACGGACAGCCAGGCCCGGAAGTCGGGGTCCTCGGTCCGCGTACCCGGGATACCGAAGCCGACCGCGGCCTGCGGTGCCCAGAAGGCGCGGGCGCCCATGAAGATGATGCCGACGCCGATGAGTCCGGCGAGCACGCTGGCGACGTTGGTGAGCATGGGTCGCATCCCCTCTCGGTGGCAGCGCCGGCCATGGTTTCTAGCGGCGCTAGTAGTTGTAGCGACGATAGACCTAGCCTCGACAAGATGTCTAGCGTTGCTAGAATGTGGCCATGTCCGCCATCAACGAGCGCCGCGAACGTGCACGCGCCCACCGGCACCAACTGATCATCACCGCCGCACGCGAACTCGCCGAGACCGAAGGCTGGGAGGCGGTGACAACGCGGCGGCTGGCCGAACGCGTCGAGTACAGCCAGCCGGTGCTCTACAGCCACTTCAACGGCAAGGACGCCATCGTGCGCGCCGTCGCCATCGACGGCTTCACCGAACTCGCCGCCCACCTGCGCCACGCCCGCCACACCGCCCCCGAGCCGGGCCAGGCCCTGCGCGCCGTCTGCCGCGCCTATCTGACGTTCGCGACCGAGCGCCCCGCGCTGTACCAGGCCATGTTCGTCCTGCCCACCGACCTGAAGTTCGCGAGCACCGAGACACCGCCCCCGCTACGGGCCTGCTTCGACGAGTTCGTCAACTGCTTCCCCCCGGCCAACAAGCGCCGCGAACTGTTCGCCGAAGTCACCTGGAGCGCACTGCACGGCATGGCCGTGCTGTCCGCCAGCCACCGGATCCCCTCGGACGGCCAGGAGGAACGGCTCGATTTCCTCATCACCCAGATCGCCGGCACCCATACGGCATTCGCGTCCGGACACAGCTCCGCCCCGGTGGCCGTACCTCCCACCGGGGCGGCTTCGGGGCCGAACCCAGGGGCTACAGGAACGAGTTGATCTGGATCGTCTCCGTACGGCCCGGACCCACGCCGATCGCCGAGATCGGGGCGCCCGACATCTCCTCCAGCGCCTTCACGTAGTCCCGCGCGTTCTTCGGCAGCTCGTCGAAGGTCTTCGCCTTGCTGATGTCCTCCGTCCAGCCCGGCAGGTACTCGTAGATCGGCTTCGCGTGGTGGAAGTCGCTCTGGCTGTACGGCAGTTCCTCGACGCGCTTGCCGTCGATCTCGTACGCCACACAGACCGGGATCCGCTCCCAGCCCGTGAGCACGTCCAGCTTGGTGAGGAAGAAGTCCGTCAGGCCGTTGACGCGGGTCGCGTAGCGGGAGATCACCGCGTCGAACCAGCCGCAGCGGCGGTCGCGGCCCGTCGTGACGCCGCGTTCGCCGCCGATGCGGCGCAGCGCCTCGCCGTCCGCGTCCAGCAGCTCCGTCGGGAACGGCCCCGCGCCGACGCGCGTCGTGTACGCCTTGAGGATGCCGATGACCCGGCTGATCTTCGTCGGGCCGACGCCGGAGCCCGTACACGCGCCGCCCGCCGTCGGGTTGGACGAGGTCACGAAGGGATACGTGCCGTGGTCGACGTCCAGGAGCGTGCCCTGGCCGCCCTCGAAGAGGACGACCTTTCCGGCGTCGATCGCGTCGTTGAGCAGGAGCGTGGTGTCGCTGACGTACGGACGCAGCTTGTCCGCGTAGACCAGCAGCTCCTCGACGATCTTCCCGGCCTCTATGGCGCGCCGGTTGTAGAGCTTGGCGAGGATCTGGTTCTTGAAGTCGAGCGCCGCGTCGACCTTCTGGATCAGGATCGACTCGTCGTAGAGATCCTGGACGCGGATACCGACCCGGTTGATCTTGTCGGCGTACGTCGGGCCGATGCCGCGGCCCGTCGTGCCGATCTTCCGGGAGCCGAGGAACCGTTCCGTCACCTTGTCCATGGTGGTGTGGTACGAAGTGATCAGATGCGCGTTTCCGCTGATCAGAAGCTTCGACGTGTCAACGCCACGGTCGTTGAGCCCACTCAGCTCGGAGAGCAGGACGGCCGGGTCGATGACAACGCCGTTGCCGATGACCGGCGTGCACTCAGGTGAGAGGATTCCGGAAGGGAGAAGATGCAGCGCGTATTTCTGGTCGCCGACGACGACCGTGTGGCCGGCGTTGTTGCCGCCCTGGTAGCGCACCACATAGTCAACGGATCCACCGAGCAGGTCGGTGGCCTTTCCCTTGCCTTCGTCACCCCACTGAGCACCGAGCAGCACAAGTGCGGGCACAGGCGTACACCCCTTCCGGGCGGGGCATGTCCAACGTACGACGAAGCCTGAGCCGTCGAACCGGTTGCCCCGGAATAGACCAAGCCCCTGGCGCAATAGCGCAAGGGGCTCTTGCACAAAGATGCTACCCGAGGAAGGACCGAGGTGTCGGCTCCAGAGCCCGCCGAGAACGGTGCGCAGCAGCTTCTGGTGGTCATCGACCCGGTCGCCCGCCGGACCGACGGCGAATCAGTGCGGATCGCGAAAGATGTGCTGAGCGCGGGTGCGACCGCGAAAATCTGCCTGCCCGACGGCCCTGCGGAGTTCGCGCGGGTGCTGGCCCGCAGAGGCGCCCGGCGGCCGGTGGTGATCGGCGACGACCGGGCCCTGCTGCGGACGGTCGCCCTGCTGCACCGGGAGCGTGACCTGTCCGCGGGCGCCCTGTCGCTGGTGCCGGTCGGGGTGTCGGTCGAGCTGGCGCGCTCGCTCGGCGTGCCCACGGGCGCGGTCGCGGCGGCGCGGGCGGTGCTCGACGGAGTCGTACGGCGGCTGGATCTGCTCGTCGACGACAGCGACGGGGTGGTGCTGGGGGATCTGCGGATCCCGGCGCTGCCACCGGCGGCGGACGGGCGGCCGGGCCGCGTGGCGGGTTCGTCGGGAGGGCCTGACGGCCCGGGGGGCTCGCGGGGCGCGGAGGGCGCGGACGGCGTGTCCGTCTGGCACGCCTGCCGGTCCCTGGTCCGGGCGCTGGTCAAACCCGTGCCGCAGGTGCTCGCCGTCCACACGCACCGGCTGCGGGTGGAGGCGGACGGCGTCCTGCTGAGCGACCTGGACGAGCCGGTCGAGACCGTGACGGTGCGCTCGCGCGGCGGCCGGGCGGAGGTCGTGATCCGTACGCGCTCCTCGGCCGAGCCGATCACCGCCAGCGCGCTGTCGGTGACGGTCTCGGGCGCGGACTTCCGCTACCGGGCGGACGCGGCGGTGACCGGCCCGGTCCGGACACGGACGTGGACGCTGCGGGCGGGGGCGTGGGGGCTGACGCTGCCGGCGGACGCCTGACCGGGCGCGGTGGTGGGAGCGGGCGGGGCGGTGGGAGCGGGCGGGCCGGTGCCCCTCATCCGCCGAGCTGTTCCGCCCGCTGCTTCGTCCAGCGCTCCATCAGCGACCCCATCTCCCTCTCCAGAAACACGAAGAACTCCAGCGTCTCGTTGATACGGCGCCCCCGCGGCGTATCGACCCCGAATTGATCGACGCCCTCCCGCAAGGTGGCCCGCCAGCGCTTCAGCGTGGCGTCACGGTTCGTCAGCGCCTCGTACCACTGATCGCCCTCCACCCGGTAGCGCTCGCGCCGCGAGCCCGGCTCACGCTCGCGGCTGACCATGTTGACCTGGGCGAGATAGCGGATCGCGCCGGACACGGCAGCCGGGCTGACCTGCAACTGCTCGCCGAGTTCGGCGGAGGTCATGACGCCCTGCTCGGAAGCGAGCAGCGCGGCGAAGACCCTGGAGGGCATACGCGTCATGCCGGCTTGGACGAGCTGGGCCGCGAAGCGTTCGACGAACTGTGAGACGGATGCCTCGTCGTCGCGGTCGTCATCGCGGTCGTCCTCGCGGTCGTCTTGACGCCGCCGCTCGCTCATGCGCTGACCTCAGTCTCTGTCTGTGTGCTCAAGGCGTCTGCTCTGCCGTCAACGCCTGAGGCAAGTCTATCGAGCCCATTTATACGGTCCCCTGACTTCACAAGTTTCTGAAAACAGCGTACGTTCAGAAACATGACGAAGGCAATCACCGTCGCCGGACTGCACAAGTCGTTCGGCCCGACGCACGCACTGCGCGGCCTCGACCTCGCCGTCGACTCCGGCGAGGTCCACGGCTTCCTCGGCCCCAACGGCGCCGGCAAGTCCACCACCATCCGCGTCCTGCTCGGGCTGCTGCGCGCCGACTCCGGCGCCGCCCAGCTCCTCGGCAAGGACCCGTGGAAGGACGCCGTCGCCCTGCACCGCCGGCTCGCCTACGTACCCGGCGACGTCGAACTGTGGCCCAACCTCACCGGCGGGGAGGCCATCGACCTGCTCTCCAAACTCCGCGGCGGCCTGGACCGGCGGCGCAGGGACGAGCTGATCGAACGGTTCGACCTGGACCCGACCAAGAAGGGCCGGGCCTACTCCAAGGGCAACCGGCAGAAGGTCGCCATCGTCGCCGCGCTCGCCTCCGACGCCGAACTGCTGCTCCTGGACGAACCCACGGCCGGCCTCGACCCGCTCATGGAGGTCGTCTTCCAGGACGTCATCCTCCAGGCGAAGGCCGCCGGCAAGACAGTGCTGCTCTCCAGCCACATCCTGGCCCAGGTCGAGAAACTGTGTGACCGCGTGAGCATCATCCGGCAGGGCCGGAACGTGCAGTCCGGCACGCTCAGCGAGATGCGGCACCTGACCCGTACGACCGTCGAGGCCGAGACCGAGCGCCCGGCCACCGGACTCGACGCCATGGCCGGCGTCCACGGGGCGCGGGTGACCGACCGCCGGGTGCACTTCGCCGTCGACAGCGCGCACCTGGACGCCGCGATCCGCAGGCTCGGCGAATTCGGCATCCGCAGCCTGATCAGCCACCCGCCGACCCTCGAAGAGCTGATGCTGCGTCACTACGGCGACGAGCTGGCGGCCAACGGCCACTCCGGCAACGGCAGCAACAACAACAGCAGCAGTGGGGTCGCCCGATGACCACCGTCACGGCACCCGCCGCCGACCGCACGGCCGCGCCCGCCCGGAGCGGTTCCGGCGCCCTCGCGGGCACCGGGACCCTGATCCGCTTCGGTCTGCGCCGGGACCGCGTCCGTATCCCCGTCTGGGTGGTCGCCCTCACCCTCGGCACGATGACCACGGTCACCGAGTTCAAGACCCTGTACTCCACCGCCGCCGAACGCGCCTCGGCGCGCGCCTCCATGGACAGCCCCGCCGCGCTCGCCATGACCGGCCCGCGCCACTACCTCGCCGACTACAACATCGGCTCGATGATGGGCCACCAACTGCTCGGCTTCATGGCCGTGCTGGTCGGCCTGATGAGCGTCCTGATCATCACCAGGCACACCCGCGACGAGGAGGAGACCGGCCGCGCCGAACTGGTGCGCTCCACCGTCGTCGGACACCACGCCCAGCTCGCGTCCGCGCTGGTCGTCGCCACCGTCGCCAACCTCGCGCTCGCCGCCCTGCTGACGCTGGGCGTCCTCTCGGCGGGCATCGACGGGATCAGCACCGGCGAGGCCCTGCTGTACGGGCTCACCCACGCCGCCCTCGGTCTCGTCTTCGCGGGCGTCGCCGCGATCACCGTGCAGATCACCGCCCACACACGCGGCGCCTCCGGCATGGCGCTCGCCGTCATCGGCGTCTCCTACGTGCTGCGCGCCTCCGGCGACGTGGGCAACGAGGCGCTGTCCTGGCTGACGCCGATCGGCTGGGGCCAGCGCACCTACGTCTTCGTCGACAACCGCTGGTGGCCGCTGCTGCTCTGCCTGGCCCTCGCCGCGCTGACCGCCGCCACCGGCTTCGCGCTCAGCACCCGGCGCGACGTCGGCGCGGGCCTGCGCTCCGCCCGGCTCGGCCGGCGTACGGCCTCCGACACGCTCACCCGGCCGCTCGGCTTCGCGCTGCGGCTGCACCGGGGAACCCTGCTGGGCTTCGGCGCGGGGCTGTTCCTGATGGGCGTGATGTACGGCTCCATCCTCGGCGACGCCGCCGACATGGTGAAGAACATCGCGCAGGTCCAGGAGGCGCTGGAGAGGATCGGCGGCGTGTCCGTCGCCGAGTCGTTCGCGTCGATGACGATGGTCATCGTCGCTGTCGTCACCTCCGTGTACGTGGTGATGGCCGCGCTACGGCCACGCGCCGAGGAGAGCGCGGGCCGCGCCGAACCGGTGCTGGCCACCGGCCTCTCCCGCGACCGCTGGGTGGGCAGCCATGTCGCCGTCGCGCTCGCCGGCGGTACGGCGGTGCTGCTCGTGGCCGGTCTGGGCTTCGGCCTCTCGGGCGCCGCGTCGGTCGGGGACGGCGGCCTCGTCCTCCAACTGGTCGGCGCCGCCCTCGCGTACGCACCCGCGCTGTGGGTGACCGTCGGCGTGACCGTCGTGCTCTTCGGCTGGTTCCCCCGGGCCGGGGCTGCGGCCTGGATCGTGCCCGTGTACGGGTTCCTGGTCGGGTATCTCGGGTCGCTGCTCCAGCTCCCGGGCTGGATGAACAACCTGTCGCCCTTCGGGCACGTGCCACAGCTGCCGGCCGCCGAGATGAGCTGGACGCCCATGCTCGTCCTCACCGCCGTCGCGGCCGGCCTGATCTGGCTGGGACTCGCGGGCTTCCGCCGCCGGGACCTGGAGACGAAGTAACGGGCGGAGTGGGCGCCCGGCCGGCCGGGGTGTGACGCGCCACGGGGGCGTCACACCTCCACCAGCAGCTCCTTCAGCCCCCGGATCACATACCCCGGCTTCCACTCCGGCTCCGCGACGAGCCGCAGCGTCGGCGCCTGGCGCAGCAACTCACCGAACGACGCGCTCAGTTCGAGCCGCCCGAGCGCCGCACCCAGGCAGTAGTGGATGCCCGCGCCGAATGTCACATGGGGGTTGTCGGCGCGGGTGAGATCGAGGGTGTCCGGGTGGGGGAAGCGGGCCGGGTCGCGGTTGGCCGAGCCGAAGAGAAGCGCGAGTTCGGCGCCGCGTGGCACGAGCGTGCCGTCGATCTCCATGTCGTCGAGCACCCACCGCTCGAACAGCTGGAGCGGTGTGTCGTACCGCAGCAGCTCCTCCACAGCTGTGGACAACGACGCCTCCCCGGACCGCAGGGCCGCCAGCTGCTCGGGGTGGCGGAACAGCGTCCACCAGCCGTTGGCTGTGGTGTTGACCGTCGCCTCGTGTCCGGCGTTGAGCAGGAGCGCGCAGGTGGAGATCGTCTCCTGCTCGCTCAGCCGGTCCCCCTCGTCCTGCGCCGCGATCAGCGCGGAGAGCAGATCGGGACCGGGCGCGGCCCGCCTGGCGGTGATCAACTCCCGCAGGTAGTCAGTGAATTCGAGCGACGCCCGGACCGCCCGCCGCGCCGCCTCCTCCGTCGGATTCAGCTCGTACATCGCGCACATGTCGGCCGACCAGGGCCGCAGCAGCCCCCGGTCCGCCACCGGGATACCGAGCATCTCGGCGATGACGGCGACCGGCAGGGGCTCCGCCACCTCGGCGAGCAGATCACCGCCGCCCGCCGCGCACAGCCCGCCCACCAGCTCGGCGGCGAGCCGTTGCACGGTCGGGGCAAGCACCTCGACCCTGCGCGGTGTGAACGCCTTCGACACCAGCCGCCGGATCCTGGTGTGGTCCGGTGCCTCCAGGTCCAGCAGCCCGTTGCCGTTGAGGATGTGGAACGGCTCGTGCGCCTCGGGCGGCGGCGTACGGCCGAACTCCTCGTGCGTGAAGCGGTGCAGATAGGTCCGCCCCAGCCGCCGGTCCCGCAGCAGGGCCGACACGTCGGAGTGGTGGGGGATCAGCCACTGCCGCGACCGCTCGAAGTAATGGAGCCGGCCACGGTCGCGCAGCTCCGCGTAGACGGGATAGGGATCGGCGACAAAGCCGGGCGACCAGGGGTCGAAGGACGCGGCGGGAGTGGACGGGCCACGGGAGGAAGACGGTCCGTGGGAGGAAGACGGGCCGCGGGAGGAAGACGGGCCGCGGGAGGAATCGGAAGAGGCTGCCATGTCTGCACGCTACTGATCCGCTCCCCCGGCTCATAGGGCAGAGCTCGACGGACCTCGTTCTACCTGACGTAGCCCTTGTGCGTTCTGCCGTAGCGGTCATGGCGCACCTCCTGTCAGGCGCAGACCAGCACGACGAACCCGCGCCCGGACGGCCCGTCCTCTTCGGTCCGGGCACGCGAACGAGTGATCACCCCGGAGTGACCAGCCTCGCCTCGTACGCGAACACCGCCGCCTGCGTGCGGTCACGCAGCCCCAGCTTCACCAGGATGCGGCTCACATGGGTCTTGATCGTGGACTCGGCCACGACGAGATGGCCGGCGATCTCCGCGTTGGACAGTCCCTGCGCGATCAGGACCAGCACCTCGGTCTCGCGCTCCGTCAGCTCCCCCATCTGTGCCAGTGCCGGTGGGCGCGGGGACTCCGCCAGCTTGGAGAACTCCGTGATCAGCCGACGCGTCACCGTGGGCGCGAGCAGCGCCTCGCCGGACGCCACCACCCTGACGCCGTCGGCCAGTTGACGCGCCGACGCGTCCTTGAGCAGAAAGCCGGAGGCCCCCGCCCGCAGCGCCTGGTACACGTACTCGTCCAGGTCGAAGGTCGTCAGGACGAGCACCTTCGCGTCCGCGTCCGCCGCCACGATCTCCCGTGTCGCCTCGATGCCGTTCAGCTCGGGCATCCGGATGTCCATCAGGACGACGTCGGGGCCGAGGGCCGCGACCTGCGTGACGGCCTCGCGGCCGTTCACCGCCTCGCCGACGACCTCGATGTCCGGCATCGCGTTCAGCAGTACGGAGAAGCCCTCGCGGACCATCACCTGGTCGTCGACGATCAGTACCCGGATCGTCATGACGACTTCCCGTCCGTCTCCGCAGGCGCGGCCTCGGGCCCGTCCTCGTCCATGTCCTGGGTGGCGACCGGTATGTACGCCGCCACCTCGTAGCCGCCGTCCGCCAGCGGCCTCGCCGTCATCTCGCCGTTCAGCATGCTCACCCTCTCCCGCATCCCCGTGATGCCGTGCCCGGCACCCGGCGAAGGCTTCACGAGCCCCTGTGGCGGCGTGTTGACGATCCGCAGCCCGAGCCCGCCGAGCACATAGGAGACCTCCACCTTCGCCGTCGCCCCCGGCGCGTGCCGCAGGGCGTTGCTGAGTGCTTCCTGAATGATGCGGTACGCCGACAGCTCGACGCCCTGCGGCAGTTCCCGGACCGCTCCGGTGACCCCCTTCTCCACGGTCAGACCCGCCTCGCGGACATTGGCGAGCAGCCCGTCGAGATCGCCGAGAGTCGGCTGCGGGGCGTCGGGGGCGTCGTAGCCCTCGGCCCGTACGACCCCGAGCACGCGGCGCAGCTCGGTCAGCGCGGCGACGGCGTTCTCCCGGATGGTGGCGAAGGCCTTCTCCAGCTCCGGCGGTGGATTCTCGACGCGGTAGGGCGCCGCCTCCGCCTGGATCGCGACGACCGACATGTGGTGCGCGACGACGTCGTGCAGCTCGCGGGCGATGGTGGTGCGCTCTTCGAGGAGCGTGCGCCTGCTGCGCTCGACCGCGGTGACACTCAGCTGCACCGCGACTTCCTGCTTCGCGTTGCGGCGGATGTGCACGGCGGAGACCGTCATCAGCACGAGCGCGGAGACGACGAGCATGGGCGCGGTGGTGGAGCCGTACTCGTACCGGCCGAGGAAGGTCTCGACGAACATCCCGTACACCAGCGTGAGCACCCACATCCAGCCCGCGGTGCGGGGGCTGGTCCGTATCGCCACGATCGTCATCACAAAGAGATACGAGGCGAAGGCGGCGACACTCCAAGGCCAGTCGGCGTAGTAGGAACCCGTCACCCCGGTGAGTGCGGTGACGGCAAGAGCCAGCCACCAGGCCACGACGGGCCTGACGAGCACCAGCAGGACCGGCGCCACCGTGATCACATCCAGCCCCGAGCCGTTGGCCATCCCGACGAACAGCGCGAACAGCGCGCAGCCGACGACCACGGCATGCGGGAGCCAGCCCGCATGCTCACGTATCCGAAGGGGCAGCCGACGGACGATCGGGCCGTCCGTCCGCATCCGCGGCAGCGGCCGATAGGCGAAGGCGTCGTGGAAGAGGTCCTGGCGCAGGCCCCCGAGCACGCTCACGGCCAGTCGGAACTCAGGGGTCCGGGCTTTCCCGGTCGCGGTCTTCGGCGTCTGCGGCGTCTTCGTCTGCGTGTTGGTCACGTTTTCAAAGGTAAGGGGAGGGACGGGCACCGGTCGTCACCAGTGATAGGGATCCCTTCCCGTCCCTCCCAGGTACTACAAGGGCGCCCGAAGACCCCCGCGAGAGCTATACGCGGTCGCCCGAGCACTCCCCGTGAGCTACCCCTTGAACGCGTCGGCGTGATCGGCCGCCCACCGCGCGAACGTACGTGCCGGACGCCCCGTGACCTCCTCCACCGTGCCGATCGGGGTCCGGCCCTCGGGCGGTGTGTTCCCGTACACCTCAAGCAGGAAGCCGATCACTTCCTCGGGCTGCCCGGCCGCCCGCCACTGCTCGACGGCCTGCGCCTCGGTCAGCTCGACCACCTCGATCTTCCGGCCGCGGGCACCGGCCAGCGTGTCCGCCTTGTCCTGGATCGTCAGCGCTTCGGGCCCGGTGATCAGGTACGACTTGCCGCCGTGCCCGTCCTCGCTGAGCGCGACGGCGGCGACGGCACCGATGTCGCCCTCGTGGACCATGGCGCTCAGCCGGCCGACGAACGGCTCACGCACGGTGTCGTCGGCGCGGACACCCTCCGCCCACTCCAGCGCGTTGGCCATGAATTCGACGGGCATCAGCACGGTCCACGCGAGGGGACCCGCCTTGACCGCGTCCTCAAGCGGGGTGTCGCCGCCGCCGTTGAGCACGGTGATCCTGCGCACTCCGGCCCCGGCCGCCAGAGCGACGATCTCGGGACCGGTCTGAAGCGGCGCGAAGAGGCCGCCGTCGAAGGTGATCAGATGCAGGCCGGTGACTCCCTCCAGGGCGGGGACGAGTGACGCCGGATCGGCGAGGTCGCCGCGTACGACCTCGACACCTGCGGGGAAGTCGGCCTTGGCGGGGTCGCGGGTCAGGGCGCGTACGGTGTGGCCGCGGGCGAGCAGTTCGAGGACGATCTGCCGGCCGACGGTGCCGGTGGCGCCCGCCACAAGGTTCACGTTCTGATTCGGGTTCGGGTTCGGGTTCCGGTTCTGGTCCGCGTTCGCGCTGTTCGTCATGGTCCGAAGGTAGGAGTGCTTGCGGTCAGCTTCTGTCCGCAAGCCCGCCGGCCGCACCTCGGCACACCTCAGTGCGCCTCAGTACGCGAGCTGCGCCAGTTCCTCGGCCACCACCGCGCACGCGTCCGCCCCGGGGTCGATCGGCGGGAAGTGCCCGACGTCCTCCAGCAACGTGATGCCGACCATCTCACCGGCCCTGGCGGCGGCGTCGACATACGCCTCGGCGACAGCCTGCGGCACGACGATGTCGTCCCGGCCCTGTACGACGGCCGTGGCGATCCCGGTGGGCAGCAGGGCCGACGGGTCCGCACTGTCCCCGCGCGCCTTCAACTCACCCTCCCCACCGAGGAGTTGTACGACGGCTCCGCCGCACACACCCAACTCGACAGCGGTGCCGAAGTCCGCGATGGGCGCGATCGCGACGACACCGCGCAGCCGCGGGGGCGCGTCCAGCCGCCACGGCGACCCCTTGGGCAGCACGTGCCGCGCCGTGGCCCAGAGCGCGAGATGGCCACCGGCGGAGTGCCCGGTGACCACGATCCGGCGCGGGTCGGCCTGCGGCAGCGCGTCGGCGACGAGCGCGGGCAGCGCGTCCATCACCGTGGCGATGTCGTCGAACGTCTCGGGCCACCGCCCGGCCGCGGCCCCGGACCCGTCATCGCCCCGGCTCCCCCGCCGGTACTCCACGTTGGCGACGGCGAACCCGCGCCGGGCCAGGAAGCCGGCGAACGGTGTCAGATGCCACCGGTCGTACGCCGCGCGCCACGCCCCGCCGTGCAGCACGACCACCAGCGGCACCCCCTCGCGCCCGCCGCGCGGCGCGTAGAAGTCGACCACCTGATCAGGGTGCTGCCCGTACGCCGCGGTGACGTCCGGCTCCACCCTCGGGCGCGAGAACAGCGCCTCGGACTCCGCGAGGTCACGGGCGACCGCGGCGACGTCGGTGGAGCCGGCGGCGGAATCATGGGCGGCGGAATCCGACACGCTGCTCCAACCTTTCGATGAGAGACCCGAATTGACCTGATCAGCGGGGACGCTACCAGCATCCACGCCGCAGGTTTACGGCCCCGGTCTCACCCCGCCGCCCCGGCCACGGCCACGCCGCCGCGCCCCCGACATCACCGGCCCCTCTTCGGTCCTTACCGGTCCCCCACCAGTCCTTACCGGTCCGCACCGCAGACCGCGCGGTCGAGCAGCGCCTGAACGACCTTCTCCGCACCCATCAGCCACTCGTCGTTCGACATCTTGCCGCTCGCGTTGATGACGACGGAGCGCTGCCCGTCCTCACTGACGGCCGTCCTGATGGTCGCCCCTTCCAGGTCACCGGCGTGCCCCCAGCGGAATCCACCGCAGGGCAGTGGCTGCCGCATCACCCCGAGCCCGTAGTGCAGCCCGGGGAAGATCACCTGGAACTTCTCGGCCGCCGGCACGACCTTGCGCAGCTCGGCCATCTCGGCCGGCGGCAACAGCCTGCCGCGCTGGAGGGCCGTCAGGAACCGGTCCAGATCGCGCTCACCGGAGATCAACTCCCCGGCGGCCGACGCCTGCGACACGTTGCGAATGCTGGTGTCCGTCATGCCGGTGGACCCGGGAAGCTGCTGATACGTGTGCGTGTACGGCCCCTTGAGACGCGGGTCGTCACCGGGTGCGTACGTCTGCGTGAGCCCCAACGGGCGGACGATACGGTCACGGACCTCCGTGTCCCACGACTTGCCCGTCACCTCCTCGATGATCATCCCGGCGAGCAGGTAGCCGGGGTTCGAGTAACTCCATCGGGGCTCGGGGTCGTTCGGGTCGGCGGGGTCGAAGTCCGGCCGGTGCTTCATCGCCCCGGCCACGATGTCCCGCGGGTCGTGGTGGTCGAACCTGGTCCGCTCGAAGTCAGCGGCAGTGTTGCCGGTGTCCTCGGTGACGTCGTAGTTGTAGATCCCGCTGGTGTGCTGGAGCAGATGCCGCACGGTGACGCGGCTGCCGTCGTTGCCGTTGCCCGTCACGACGCCGGGCAGCCAGTCCTCCACGGTGTCGTCCAGCGACAGCCGCCCCTCCGCGACGAGTTGCAGGACGACCGTGGACACGAACGTCTTGGTGACGCTGGCCGCACGGAAGTCGGCCGCGTGCGACACCGGCCGCCCGGTGCCCAACTCCGCCTCCCCGGCGACGGCGTACGTACGGCGCTGTCCGTCACGCACCTGTACGGAGATGCCGACGTACCCGGCCTCCTTCAGCGTGCGGTTCACCTCACGCTGCAACTGCTTCTGCGACAGCGCGGCCCCGACGGAGTCCCGGCCGCCACCGCCCTCGCCGCCCTCTTGGGCGGGGGCGGGCCCGGCGGACACCCCGAGGGACACGGCACAGACGGCGGCGGTGACGAGCGCGGTGACCACGGGCAGCCGGGGTCGACTGGAGTCCTTCGACTGGGAGTTCATGGTCGTCAAGCTTGGTCCGTGGGACATCCCCGATCCATGAAGGAGGCACCCGTCATGGCGGTGGGGATAGCACCACCACCGCGCCACAGGTCAGGACCGCCCGCCGAACTGCCAGTGGCGCACCTCGATTTCGGCGTACCCCCGCGAAGTCAACACGGCGCGAGCCGTCTCCGCGTCCGGCGCCCGCAGCAGCGCCGCCGTACCCACCCAGGTGACGCCGTCGTCGGACAGCAGCGGCCCGTACGCGATCAACTCATCCTGATCAGCGGGCAGTTCGAGGTCCACCGCCGGCCCCGAGCCGAGCCCGAGCACCAGATACCGGTCGCCTTCCTCGGCGCCCCCGGCGAACTCCCACATGGTGCGCCCCAGCGTGTTGCGCCACCGCCGCAGCAACACGTCGCGGTACACGCCCGCCTGGTATCCGGGCTCGTCGAAGGCGAACGCGCGGGCAGCGGCGACATCCGGCAGGTCGAGGATGTGCACACTGCCCGTGGGCGTCTCGCCGTCGCCGTCCATGGTCGGCCCACGGGCGATCATCTCCGCCGCGTACCCGTCCATGTAGGACCGGTGCTCTTCCAGCAACTCTTCACGCAACGCGAGGGAACCGGGCCGATCACGGTGGTAACAGAGGAATTCCATGCTCGAAGTCTCTCAGCACCACGCGCGGCACCGGGGCGGAGGTCACAACCGCCGACCACCGTCGACCACCGTCGCCCCGTCGGCCCCCGCCCCACCGGCCCGTTCAGGCCCGCACGTCCTCCCCCGTCCCCTCCGCCGGGACCTCCGCCATGTCCTGCGCCATGTCCCGCGCCATGTCCCGCGCCATGTCCCGCGCCGGGATCTCTCCCAGCACCTCCCCCAGCACCCGCGCCGCCCGCTCCGCGTCGCGGAAGCCCACGTACAGCGGCGTGAAACCGAACCGCAGCACGTCCGGCCGGCGCAGGTCGCCGATCACGCCGCGGCTGATCAACTCCCCCATCACCGCGGGCGCCTGGGCGCAGCGCAGCGCCACCTGGCTGCCGCGCTCCGCGTGCGACACCGGCGTCAGCGAGCTGACCCGGCCCGCCGGGGCGTACACCTCCACGCACCGGAGGAAGAAGTCCGTCAGCGCCAGGCTCTTCGCCCGCAGGACCTCCAGCGAGACGCCCTCCCACACATCGAGCGCCGCTTCCAGCGCCAGCATGGAGAGGATGTCGGGCGTGCCGACCCGGCCGCGTGTCGCGCCGTCCGCCGCCGCGTAGCCGGATGTCATCGCGAACGGGTCCGCGTGCGAGGTCCAGCCGGGCAGCGGGGAGTCGAAGGCCGCCTGGTGCCGCTCGGAGACGTACAGGAAGGCGGGTGAACCCGGCCCGCCGTTCAGGTACTTGTACGTGCAGCCGACCGCCAGGTCGACGCCGTGCTCGTCCAGTCCGACCGGCAGCGCGCCCGCGCTGTGGCACACGTCCCAGATCACCGGCGCGCCCGCGCCGTGCAGCGCCGCCGTGATGCCGGGCAGGTCGTGGAGCCTGCCCGTACGGAAGTCGACGTGGTTGACGAGCGCGGCGGCCGTACGCGGTCCGGCGGCGCTCCCCATGTCCCCGGCTGCGACCGGCACCACCCGCAGGCCGGTCATCCGCGCCGCCGACTCCGCGATGTACCCGTCCGTGGGGAACGTCGCCGCGTCGACCAGGAGCTCGTCCCGGCCCTCCCCCGCGATCCGCGCGGCGGCCACAACGGCCTTGAAGACGTTGACACTTGTGGAGTCACCGACCACGATCCGGCCGGGCCCCGCGCCGACCAGCGGCGCGATCCGGTCGCCGATCCGCTCCGGCGCGGTCCACCAGCCGCCCTCGGTCCAGGACCGGATACGCAGCTCGCCCCACTGCCGGGCCACGACGTCCTGGAGCCGCGCGGGAACGTGCCGGGGCAGCGCCCCGAGCGAGTTGCCGTCCAGGTAGACGGAGTCGTCGTCGAGCGCGAACAGCTCTCGGTGCGCGCCCAGTTCGTCGGCCGCGTCGAGTGCGGCGGCATGTTTCAACAGCGCCTGTGAGACCACCGACGACTCAGACATGGCTGCGCGCCGTCCACAGCTCGGGGAACACGTTCTTCTGTGCGCGCTTCTCCAGCCACGCCACCCCGGCCGAGCCGCCCGTCCCGGTCTTGGACCCCATCGCCCGCCGCGTCGC
The DNA here is from genome assembly GCF_045040315.1 of Streptomyces sp. NBC_01508. Lineage (NCBI taxonomy): Bacteria > Bacillati > Actinomycetota > Actinomycetes > Kitasatosporales > Streptomycetaceae > Streptomyces > Streptomyces sp. NBC_01508. The sequence goes on from NZ_CP109419.1 coordinate 3,798,928, forward strand.
CACGAGATGGTCGTTGCGCCATCGCCACACCAGCTCGGCGACATCCGTCAACGCCTCGCCCAGCCTGATGACTTCACCGTGCTGGTCGGGCTCCGCGTACACCCCGGCCCAGATCTCCTCGACCGCCGTCGACGGCTCGTACTTCAGCGTGAGGTCCCGGTTCAGCGCCTCCGCCGGCACCGGCAGCCCGCGCCGGGACAGCAGGCTCAGCACCTCGTCGTACAGGCTCGGCTCCTGGAGCGCCTTCTCCAACTCCGCGTGCACACGCGGCGCGCCACGGTGCGGTACGAGCATGGACGCCGACTTGTCGCCCAGCAGGAACTCCATCCGCCGGTACATCGCCGACTGGAAGCCGGAGCCGTCACCGAGCGCGCTGCGGTACGAGTTGAACTGCACGGGCGTCAGCCGGCTCAGCGGCGTCCACGACGCGTTCAGCGCCTCGAACTCGCGCACCGACCGCTTCAGCGCGTCGACCGCGACCGGCACCCGGTCCTCGCGCAGGGCGCGCGACGCGGTCTCCCACTCGTGGACGATGACGGTGAACCACAGCTCCATCACCTGGGTGGTCACCAGGAAGACCATCTCGCCCGGATCGTCGGACATCGGGTGCTGGAGATGGGTCAGGACGTCCGCCTGGACGTAGTCCTCGTACGGGGTCGTACCCGCGAAGTCGAGGTTCGGGGCATCCGAACCGGCTCCGGAGGCATCGGGGTGCTGCGACATCTCTGTCTCCTCGATATTGCTACCGGGTAGCGGTCCGCCCCTTCCGTATCGCTTCGGAGCTCCGGTCCCCTCTCGGCATCATAATCCCGTCTTCACGGCACCGCCGGACCTGTGATGTACGTCCCGTCCTCCGCGTACGGCCAGGCATTCGCATGGCAGCCGCGTAGCCCCTTGATCTGCTGCATCATCGCCGGGGCGGGCTTGCCGGCGCCGCCGCAGGTGACATGGCCCCGGCCGATGCGGTGGCCGACCTCGTGGTTGATGATCAGCGCGCGGTACTCGGTGACCGGCCCGTCGAACTGCTCGGACCCCAGCACCCACCGTTTGAGGTTCACCACGACGGTGCGGCCCACGGTGCAGTTCACCTCGCCGCGCGTGAGCAGACCGGCGGCGCCGCAGATCCGGTCCACCGTGCCCGGCGTCGCGATCTTGACGTCGAAGTCGGACGGTCCGGAGCCGACGAGCCGGAAGGAGTGACGGCCGTCGGAGGTCCAGCCGCGGGGGTGCGCCAGAATTGTCTCGATCTCGACGGCGGCGGCCCGCTCGGAGAGGTCGATGCCGTTCTCGACCTGGACCTTGTAGCGGCGCACCGTTCCACCGGAGCCCACGCGCGAGCCGGCGGACCGGGCGGTGGTGAAGGTGCCGGGGCCGTGCGCCGGGACGGGGATGGGGCGCGTGGACTCGGGGGTGGGGGTGGGAGCCGGGGGTGGCGTCGTGGGCGCCTCGGTCCTGGGTGGCTCGGCCGTGGGCGCCTCGTCCTCGCGGGGCTCCGCCTCGGCCGTGGGACCGGCATCCGGCCGGCCCGCGAGGGCCGCGCCGCCGCCGATGAGCAGTGCCGTCAGGCACCCGCCGAGCAGTACGGCGCGGGTGAACGAACGGCGCCGGGCCTCAACACGCTTGCCCAAGGCGGACGTCTCCCCTGTTACGGCCGGTGTCGGGGAGAGAGGGTGCCGGGACCTCCTACCGGATTCGATGGCGTGTACGAGCCTAGCGACCGCATGCCGCAGGTCCGTAGCCTTTCAGACGGCCACGGACCTGCGACGTCGCGCGAATCAGGTGCGAATCAGGTGCGGAACAGCTGCCGACGGGCTCGGCCCGGACGCTCGGTCCGGACGCTCAGCCGAGGGTGTCGGCCGCCGCCGCCGAGGAGTCCCGCAGGAAACCGGAGCAGCGCTCGTACTCCTCGTGCTCGCCGATCGCCTGCGCGGAGCGGGCGAGGGCGTGCAGGGCGCGCAGGAAGCCGCGGTTCGGCTCGTGCTCCCACGGCACCGGGCCGTGCCCCTTCCAGCCGCTGCGGCGCAGGGAGTCCAGACCGCGGTGGTAGCCGGTACGGGCGTACGCGTACGACTCCACGACCCGGCCGTTCTCGAACGCGTCGTCGGCGAGCTGGGCCCAGGCGAGCGACGAGGTCGGATACTTCGCCGCGACGTCGGCGGGCGCCGTCCCGTTCGCGAGCAGCTCGCGCGGTTCGGGGTCGTCGGGCAGGTGCGTGGGGGGCGGTCCCCCGAGAAGATCTTTATGGATGGCCATACTTCCGAGTGTCCCAGGTCGCGCCGGATTCCGTGGCAGTGGTGCGGGTTTGCCACCGGCAATCGCGGTCCCGGATCCCGCTGCCGACGACGCACCCGTGCGCTCCCCTGCGCGCCCCTACGCGTCCGCCGTCGACGCGCCCCCTTCCGCCGCCCCCTCGCGCACCGCGGTCGGCTCCAGCGGCGGCGACGAGAGCCCGCAGTTCACCTTGCACTGGGGCACGCTGGGCGCGGCCTCGGCCGCCCCGCCGGGCTCGGCCCGCGGCGTCCGCACCGCCGTGAAGGCGATCAGCGACGCCAGCACCAGCACCCCCGCGCACATCGGCATCGCCCGGTCGAACGCCGCGTCGAACTGCGCCGGCGAGCGGTACACCTCCGGCCCCATGCCCGCCAGCAGCGGCAGCGCGGCCACCGCCAGCAGACCCGCCGCCCGCGCCGCCGCGTTGTTGATGCCGCTGGCCAGACCGGCGCGCGAACTGTCGACGGACGCCAGGACCGTCGCGGTCAGCGGCGCGACCAGCGTCACCATGCCGAGCCCCATCACCACCAGAGCGGGCAGTACGTCCCGTACGTACGACGCGTCCGCGCCACCGCCCACCCGCAGCATCAGCAGCAGCCCGCCGGCGCACAGCAGCGGCCCCACCGTGAGTGGGACGCGCGGCCCGATCTTCGCGCCCAGCTCGCCCGACCGGGCGGAGAAGAGCAGCATCAGCACGGTCGTCGGCAGCAGCGCCGTCCCTGCGCCGAGCGCCGAGTAGCCCGCGACGACCTGGAGCTGCAACGTCACCAGGAAGAAGAACCCGCCGAACGCCGCGTACACGCACAGCGTCACCAGGTTGACCGACGTGAACAGCCGCGAGGCGAAGATCGACGGCGGCAGCATCGGATCGGGCCGCCGCCGCTCCAGCACCACGAACGCCACGCCCACCAGCACCCCCGCGGCCCCCGCCCACCACACCTTCGCGATCAGCGCGTACGTCACCAGCCCCAGCGCGACCGCGCCCAGCACCGCGCCGAGCACGTCGAACCGGCCGTGCGCCGCCGGATCCCGCGACTCCGGTACGTGCCGCAGCGCCACCGGCACACAGATCGCGGCCAGCGGCACGTTCAGCAGGAACACCCACCGCCAGCCGGGACCGTCCACCAGCCACCCGCCCACGAACGGCCCGATCGCCGCGCCCACACCCCCGAGCCCGGACCACAGCCCCACCGCCCGCGCCCGGTCGTCCGGATGGAAGCTCGCCTGGATCAACGCCAGCGACCCGGGCACCAGCAGCGCACCACCCACCCCTTGCAGCGCCCGCGCCAGAATCAGCACCTCGGCATTGGGCGCGACCCCGCACATCAGCGACCCGAGGGCGAACCACACGATCCCCAGCACAAAGATCCGCCGCCGCCCGTACCGGTCCCCGAGCGACCCCCCGAGCAGAATCAGCCCCGCGAGCGTGAGCATGTACGCGTTGACCGTCCACTGAAGGTCGGCCAGGTCCGCGTCGAGATCCTTGCCGATGTGCGGCAGGGCGACATTGACGACGGTCGAGTCGAGCAGCGCCATGGTGGAACCGAGCACCGTCGTCAGCACAATCCACCGGCCCGAGGCCGTGCCCAGCCTGATGTCCATAGGGGGATCATCCCCCGTGCCCGTTGAGGCCGCGCGTCTCACACCGTCCGGCCGTCGCGCTGTCGCAGTCGGCGCCGTAGCCGTACCCATCAGCGCCGTAGCCGTCGAACCGCTCCCACGAGGCACCACATCACCGGTTGTCAGTGCCGTTGGGCATGATTGCGATCATGAGTCACAACATCGCGTACTCCACCGCGGACAAGGCGGACGTCCTGGCCTATCTGGGCTGCGACGGCAACCTGACCGGGGACCAGCCACGCATTCTCGACATGATGCGCGAGGCCGCCAAGACCCACCAGGACAACCTCGATCACCAAGGCGTCGACTGGGGCCTGTCCATCCCCGACGCACTCGATCACCTCATCGCCGGACGCACCGACTCGGTCGCGGAGCGCGCGGGCAACGCCTACAACTCCGCTTTGCAGCACATCATCGACCACAACGCGTCCGACCCGTCCAATCTGGGCACGTACTCGAAACCCTCGACGTTCTTCGGCCTGGTCGACGACGAGATGCGACGCCTCGGCGTGCCCGCCGACCTGCTGCCCCACGGATACCTCTTCTACGGGCCGCCCGACGACTTCCCGTTCATCCCGCACTCCATAGACGGCTATCCCGCCATCGGCCACCTGCCGCTCGCCATGACCAAGCCCGCCGCCGATGCCTACCGCGCCGTCCTGGACCGGCTGGACCCCGACTTCCGGTACGACGTCCAGGAGCTCATCGAAAAGCTTGAGTTCGAGCACGAGGAATGGGAGGACTCCACGAAGAATGTCGGCTGGTACACCCAGGACACACTTTTCTTCAGCCTCACCTGACCAGCTCGCGCCGGAGCGCGGCGTCGCGGGCGCGTCAACCCATCGCCGGGCCGGCGGATTTCAAGCCCGTCCGGCGCTTAAGGACAGACCCCGCCACCACGCGGACCCGGTCCAGCCAACCCGGCCCACCGCAACCACCAAGCCCGTCCGGCGCTTGAGGACAACCACCCACCGGCCCGCACCCGGCCGAGCGGTCGGCGGGTGAACAGCCCGCGGGCCCGACACCCCAAGAGGTGTCGGGCCCGCTGAACAGCCTTGCGGCAGTTGCCTACTTGAGCCGCGTACCCGTCGACCGCAGCGCCGCACACGCCTCGGTCACGCGCTTCGCCATGCCCGCCTCGGCCAGCTTGCCCCACGTGCGCGGGTCGTACAGCTTCTTCGAGCCGACCTCGCCGTCGACCTTCAGCACGCCGTCGTAGTTCTTCAGTACGTGGTCGGCGACGGGCCGCGTGAACGCGTACTGGGTGTCGGTGTCCAGGTTCATCTTCACGACGCCGTTCTCCAGCGCCGTCGCGATCTCCTCGGCCGAGGAACCGGAGCCGCCGTGGAAGACGAAGTCGAAGGGCTGGCTGCCGGCGGGCTTGCCGTACTTGGCGGCCACGCCCTCCTGGAGGTCCTTCAGCAGCTCTGGACGGAGCACGACGTTGCCCGGCTTGTAGACGCCGTGCACGTTACCGAAGGACGCGGCCAGCAGGTAGCGGCCCTTGTCGCCCAGGCCCAGCGCCTCGGCGGTGCGCAGCGCGTCGTCGACGGTGGTGTAGAGGGAGTCGTTGATCTCGTGCGTGACGCCGTCCTCCTCGCCACCGGTCGGGGTGATCTCGACCTCAAGGATGATCTTCGCGGCGGTGGCCTGCGCCAGCAGCTCCTCGCCGATGGCGAGGTTGTCGGCCAGGGTCTCGGCGGAGCCGTCCCACATGTGCGACTGGAAGAGCGGGTTCCGCCCGGCCTTGACGCGCTCGGCCGACACGTCGAGCAGCGGGCGCACGTACGTGGCCAGCTTGTCCTTGGGGCAGTGATCGGTGTGCAGCGCGACCGTGATGTCGTACTTCGCGGCCACGATGTGCGCGAACTCCGCGAGCGCGACCGCGCCGGTCACCATGTCCTTGTTGTACTGACCGCCAAGGAACTCCGCACCACCGGTCGACATCTGGATGACGCCGTCGCTCTCGGCCTCCGCGAAACCGCGCAGCGCGGCGTGCAGGGTCTGGGACGAGGTCACGTTGATCGCCGGGTAGGCGAACTTGCCTGCCTTCGCCCGGTCCAGCATCTCGGCGTAGACCTCGGGGGTTGCGATGGGCATCGGGCCGCTCCTTGTGATGTGCGGGTGTGAGGTGCTCTGTCCCTGACCTGGGGGCGACGTCATTGTCGCCTCCATCTTTCCAGACTCTTGTCCGAGCGGTGAGGCTCAGGCCAGGCCCAGCTCGTCCAGCGCGTACGCGTTGACATAGCGCAGCCCGGCGGCCTCGACGGCGGGCGCGGCACCGCGCTCGACGATGACCGCGACGGCGACGACCTCGCCGCCCGCCTCACGTACCGCCTCGACCGCGGTCAGCGGCGACCCGCCGGTCGTCGACACGTCCTCCACGACCAGACAGCGGCGGCCCTTCACATCCGTGCCCTCGATACGCCGCTGCATGCCGTGGGCCTTGCCCTGCTTACGTACGACGAACGCGTCCAGGCGCTCACCACGCGCCGCCGACGCGTGCAGCATCGACGTCGCGACGGGGTCCGCGCCGAGCGTCAGCCCGCCCACGCAGTCGTAGTCGAGACCGGCGGCGGCGGCGGTGTCGAGCATGACCTGACCGACCAGCGGCGCGGCCTGCCCGTCCAGCGTGATGCGGCGCAGATCGATGTACCAGTCGGCCTCGATACCGGACGAGAGGGTCACTTTGCCGTGCACCACGGCCTTGTCCTTGATCTGCTGGAGCAGGTCAGCGCGTACGTCAGTCATGGCCCTGAGCTTACGGGCCGACCCCTAGGGCGTGTTTCGAAAGTCCCGCCTGGCCGACGACGCCTGGCACGCGCACTCGCCGCGTTGTCGGAATCATCCAAGTACGCCCAGTACGAGAACGATCCTCCGCCTTGCGATCGCACGCACCAGACGCCGTCGGCCCCGCCCCTCGGGCGGACGGCGCTACCTTCGCAACACACCCAGGCCCTGTCCGGCGGATTCGGGCGCTCCTCAGAGCCTGCGCCAGCTCCAGGCCGCCCGGATCTCCAGCGGGTCGATGGGTGTGACCAGGCGCGGTGTCGTGTTCAGCCCGTTCGGCGGGCCGGACTGCGGCTCCACACAGACCGCTTCGGCCTGCTCGTCGTAGATCACCGCCCACTCGGCGTGGCTGGTCACCTTCAGTTCGAGCCGCCCCGGCCAGGTCAGCGTCGCGTCGACCCCGTCGGGGAAGCCGAAGCAGTCGTCCCACGGGCCGGGCAGCGGCTCGATACGACGTCCGGTGGGCAGATGGTCCGCGCCCCGCTCCTCCTGCCACCCGGGGGTGAAGTCGAGCCGTACGGCGTCCTCGTCGGCCGTACCGCCGTCGAGATGGCGCAGGAACCACGGGTGCCAGCCCGCCTGCGCGGGGAAGGAGTCGTCGTACGTCTCGACGCCCAGCGTGAGCGTCAGCGAGTCCCCGGTCAGCTCGAAGAGCTGCGTGACCCGGCCGGTGTACGGCCAGGGGTCGGCCAGCTCGTACGTGAACGCCGCCTCGCTCGCGCCCTTGCGCGCCGTGCGCCAGGAGGTGTCGCGGCCGGTGCCGTGAATGGCGTGCGGCGGGGAGTTCAGGGGCAGTTGGTGAATCTCGCCGCCGTTGCGGAACCGCCCGTCCTCGACCCGTCCGCACCAGGGCACCATCGGGAAGCAGCCGTACCGGTCGCCCTGGCGCAGCAGTTCGGTGCCGCCGACGCGCAGACTCGCGACGCGGCAGCCGTTCGCCGGGTGGATGGTCAACTCGGCGTCGCCGGCCGCCAGTCGGATCTCGCGCTTCTGGTCCGTGTCCGTACTCACTCCATGACCCTAACCGGCGAGGGTCTGTCCGGCAGACCCTCCGCTCAGCGCCTGCGCCGCAGCGCGCGTCCCACGACGACGGCCCCCGCGATGGCGAGCGCGGCGGCCGGCGCCACCCACCGCAGCGCGGCACCGGCGCCCCCGGCGTCGGGGACCTGCTCGGGTGCGTACCGTCCACGCGGCGGCGCGTGGTCGACCTCCTCCGCACTGCGCCCGATCATGGTCCGCCGGGCGTGCGCGGCCTCGGCGGGCGGATCGAGGGGGACGAGAAAGTCCCCGCTCCCCGATGTGGTGGCCCCGAACTCGGCGGACGCGTCGAGCGCGGAGGGCGGCACGGGGGCGTCGAGCGGGCCGGGGTCGGGGACATCGGGGTCGCCGGGGACATCGGGGTCGCCGGGGACGTCGGGGCCTGGGACGTCGGGGGCCGCGTCGGCCTCGGGGGCCGCGTCCGCGTCGGGGGCCGGTACGTCCGGGGCCTGCCCGGCCGTACCGACTGTCTCCTCCGGCTCCGGCGCGATACCCGGCTTCCCCAGCTCCGCCGCGAAACGGTCCAGCAGTCTGCGGGCCGTCGCGTCCGATGTCGCCGGGGCGATGTCCGCGAGGCGGCCCTGCGCCGTCGACGTCGCCGTGAAGGCGACCGTCGTACCGCCGGCGGTCTCCGACAGCCTGACGCGGACGGTCAGCCTGGCGGAGCCCGTACCCCGTACCTCCGTGCCCTCGCCCTTCGCCGTGAAGGCGCCCGCCCGCTCCGTGAGCGTCAGCGCGCCGCGGTACGTGATCGTGTGGCCGCCGACACGGACCTTCAGGCGGCCCGAGAGGGGGCGCGCCGACGCGTCCGCGTCCTGCTGGAGTCCGGGGACGCAGCGCGCGACGCGGGCGTGGTCCCGCAGCGCCTCGCGGAGGGTCTCAGCCGGAACCGGAATGAACACCTCATACTCCATGGGATCCGAGCCTACTCAGCCCCGCCGCTTCAGGCGCCCCTCCGCACACAACTGCCACCCGTCACCCACCTCCACCTCCCACCACCGCGTCCGTCATCCCGCGTACCGCGGATGCACCAGCGTCGACGGTGGCATGCCGCGCAACCGGGTGCGTTCCGCCCCGAGGACGCCCGCCTCCAGCACCGGCGGGGCCAGCGAGCGCAGCGGGGGCGCGTCCGGGGCCAGTCCCACCGTCGGCGCCCTGCCCACGGCGGCGAGGACGAATCCCCAGTCCGCCCGCGCACGGGCACGCCCGCCCGCACTTCCACTCCCGTCCTCACCCGCGTCCTCGCCCGCGTCCTCGCCCGCGTTCTTCCCGTCGTGGGACCGGTCCGGCCCCGCCCCGAAACCGGACACCCGCCCCGTCGCGGTGTACGGACTCGTAGCGAATCCGGCCGCCCGCAGCGTCGCGTCGACCGTCCAGTACGTACGCGGCCGGACGGCCGGCGGCCCCGCGTGCACGGCCAGCCGCCCGCCTTTGGCGAGCACCCGCGAGGCGAGCCCGTAGAACTCCTCCGAGTAGAGCTTCGTGCTCGGGGTGATGCCGGGGTTCGGCAGGTCCGAGATCACCACGTCGTACGCCGCTCGGGCGGCCCCCGTCCCGCCCCGCCCCCTCAGCCAGGCGAACGCGTCCGCGTACTCCACCCGGATCCGAGGGTCGTCAAGCGCGTGCGCGTTCAGCCCGGCCAGCGCCGGGTCCGTACGGGCCAGGCGCGCGACGCCGGGGTCCAGCTCGACCAGCGTGACCGAACGGACGTCCGGATAGCGCAGAACCTCGCGCGCCGCGAGCCCGTCCCCGCCGCCCAGGATCAGTACCCGCGCGTGCGGACCGCGCATCGCGGGATGCACCAGCGCCTCGTGATACCGGTACTCGTCGCGCTCGCTGACCCGCAGCCGCCCGTCCAGATACAGGTCCAGCGGCCCGCCCCGCCCGCCCGTGAGGACGACCTCCTGGACGTCGGTCTGTACGGCGACCCGCACCCCGTCCCCGTACACCGCGCGCCGCGCGGCCCGCTCGAAGTCGTCCACCAGGACGGCGGCGGTGCCCAGAACCGCCAGCACCAGCACGTTCACCAGCAGCAGCAGCCCCCGTTCACGACCCGTCAGATCGCGCCCGAAGATCCAGAGGACGAGCGCCCCGCCCGCCACCACGTTGACCGCGCCGGTCAGCAGCGCGCCGGTCAACTGCCCGAACCACGGCAGCAGCAGAAATGGAAAGGCCAGCCCGCCGACCAGCGCTCCCACATAGTCCGCGGCGAAGAGATCGGCGACGGTGCCGCCCGCGTCCTGCCGGGAGACGCGCTGGATGAGCGTCATCAGCAGCGGGATCTCCGCGCCGATGAGGATCCCGATGGCGAGCGAGAAGCCGATCAGCGCGTACCGCGACTCGCCCATCCAGGCGAACGTCGCGTACAGCACCAGCGCCGAGCAGCCACCGAGCAGCGCGAGCGCCGCCTCCACCAGACCGAATCCGACGGCCGCCCGGCAGCGCAGCCGCTTCGCGAGCAGCGAGCCGAGGCCCATCGCGAAGACCATCAGGGACAGCACGACCGACGCCTGTGTGACGGAGTCCCCGATCAGATACGACGCGAGGGCGACCAGCTCCAGCTCGTACACCAGTCCGCACGCGGCGCACACGAAGACCACGGCGAGGATCAGGAAGCGACCCGCGCTCGGTCGGACGGGCAGTCGCGCCGCGCTGTCCGGCGGCGCGACCACAGACTGGTCGATCATTCCAGTAACGCTACGTCACTACTTCCGTGCGGGTTGTCACCCACAAGGGTGGTAAGCGGAGCTCACACGTTCCCGCCCCGGCCCCCGCCCACCCCGCTACAGCCCGACCGGCACCCGCACCCCCACCCGCGTCCGGGTCACCACCAGCGCCCCTTCCTGCGGATACGCGTGCCAGGTACGCCAGGACACCTGGCCCTCGTGACGCTGCACGAGCATCGCCGTGAACGCGTGCGGATCACCCGGAAACGTACCCGCGAGCCCGTTCGGATGGTCGGCGACCAGTGCGAGCAGTTCCTGCGCGCGCCCCGCGAACGAGCCCTGCGACAACGTCTCGACGCGCGCCGCGAATTCGTACTCCCACCCCCCGACGCGCTCGGCCACGCCGAGCGGCAGCGGCGTACTGCTGCCGGGGATGCAGGCCACCGTCTCGGAGCAACTGCCCTGCTCCTCCTCAAGAAGTACCTGGTGGGAGGCGCCGAGAAGTCTCATCTGGACCTTGGCGCCGCTGAGTTCGAGATCGAGGACGGCGAGCGCGGGCAGCGGCTCGCGCCCCAGCGCCCAGGCCAGATCGGCGGCACGGGTGTCGGTGTAGGCGGTGTGGAGAGTTCTGAGCATGGGTCGGCTCCGCAAAACACGAGAACTGAGAACTGACGGAAGTAGGAGATCGTCTGCTCGGCTCCGCGCGAAGGTCCGAGGTTCGAGGCCCAAGGTCCGGGGGCTGGAAAATCTCAACAGCGAGAGAATCACGAAGTAAGGGACGCTCACAGCGTTTTTACCCAACTTGGCGTAGTTTCCATCCCCTCGGGGGCACCCCAGTTCAACTGTTCAATGAAATACCGCTCATAGAGTCGACGGGGGATCAACGTGAGGATGCCCGGCGGAAGTTCATCCCACCGGGCACCCTCAATGACCGCGGACCAGCTGCCCCGTGTCAGCTGCCTCCGCCGCACCCCCCGCCGCCACCGCCGCAGGAGGACGAACCTCCACCGCACGACGACGAACCTCCGCTGTCCCCCGAGACCCACCCGCCCCCGTCGCCACCACCACCACCGGCGTCGCCGCCACCACCAGCGTCGCCGCCGCGGCCGGAGCGCCGGCCGGCGGGACTGACGTGGCGACGGTTTCGTGCTCGCAGGCTCTTCGAGAAAGAGCCCAGCGCGATCAGGAACACGACAACCATCAGTGCGAGAAATCCGAAGGCCAACCCCACAACCCACATGGTCTTCACCGTCTTTCTGTTCCCCCGTAGCGAGGCCCCCGCCCCGTCGCGGGACCGGCTTCGCCAGTGATCGGCTTTCTTGCCGTCTTCTTATGTGACTGGGGGATGCCCCTCGCCCCGCGAGCCCAAAGCAGACTTGAGCAAGTCCAGAGCTTCGGCGCAGGATGGCCGCCATGACCGCCACGAATCCCCGGACACCCGCCGCGAACGACGCCCCGGCACACCGCCGCCCCCTGCTCAACCGACGCCTCGCGGAGTTCGGGACGACGATCTTCGCCGAGATGTCGGCGCTGGCCGTCCGGACCGGCGCGATCAACCTGGGCCAGGGCTTTCCCGACACCGACGGCCCCGAATCCGTCCGGGAGGCGGCCGTACGCGCCCTGCGCGACGGCCGCGGCAACCAGTACCCGCCGGGCCCCGGCATCCCCGAGCTGCGCACCGCGATCGCCGGCCACCAGCTGAAGCGGTACGGCCTGACGTACGACCCCGACACCGAGGTGCTGGTCACGGCGGGCGCCACCGAGGCGATCGCCGCGTCGCTGCTCGCCCTGGTCGAGCCCGGCGACGAGGTGATCGCCCTGGAGCCGTACTACGACTCGTACGCCGCCTCCATCGCCCTGGCGGGCGGCACCCGCGTCCCCGTCACGCTGCGGCCCCACGACGGCGCGTACCACCTGGACCTGGACGAACTGCGCGACGCCGTCACCCCCCGCACCCGACTGATCCTCCTCAACACCCCGCACAACCCGACCGGCAAGGTCCTCACCCGCGAGGAACTGGCGGCCGTCGCCGCGCTCGCCGTCGAACGCGACCTGCTGGTCATCACCGACGAGGTCTACGAGCACCTGGTCTTCGACGGCGAACACCTGCCCATCGCCTCCTTCCCTGGCATGCGCGAGCGCACGGTCACCATCGGCTCGGCCGGCAAGACCTTCTCGTTCACCGGCTGGAAGGTCGGCTGGGTGACGGCCACGCCGGAGCTGGTGAGCACGGTCAGGGCCGCGAAGCAGTTCCTGACGTACGTCTCGGCGGGCCCCTTCCAGTACGCCGTCGCCGAGGCGCTGCGCCTGCCGGACAGCTACTTCGCCGAGCTGCGCGACGACCTGCGGACCAAGCGCGACCTGCTGTCGGCGGGGCTCGCCGCGGCCGGTTTCGAGGTCTACCGGCCGGCGGGCACCTACTTCGTCACCACCGACATCCGCCCGCTCGGCGAGAGCGACGGCTTCGCCTTCTGCCGCGCGCTGCCGGAGCGCTGCGGTGTGGTGGCCGTACCGAACGCGGTCTTCTACGACCACCGGGAGCAGGGCGCGCCGTTCGTACGCTTCGCGTTCTGCAAGCGCACGGAGGTGCTGGCGGACGCGGTGGGGCGGCTGAAGACGTTGGCCGGGTGAGGCGGGGGCGCCGCGCGGCCCGGTGGGCGCCCGCCTGTCACGCCGACACGCCGCCCCGTCCCGCACACCCCTCGTACGGCACCGCTTCGTACCCGGTCGGCGGGCCAGCGGTCGCGCGCCCCGCGAGCGGCGCGGAAGGTCGGCTCGACCGATCACGCGCGCCCGGAGGTGCCCCCTGTCCGCCGACACGCTCGACACCGTCGACGCATCCGACACGGCGAGACCCGCCGACACCGCACCACCCGCCACCTGCCACCCGGCCGTCACGTTCACGCCCCTTGCCCACCGCCGCCGGCGCGCCGCCCGTCTCGCCTCGGCCCTGCGCCGCGCCGCCCTCGCGCTCGCGCTGTTCGCCGCCGCCCGGCTCACCGGCCTGCTGGTCCTGTGCCTGTGGGCCGAGCACATCGGCCGGTCCCCGTACCAACTCCTCAGCCGCACCTGGGACTCCCGCTGGTACACCGGGATCGCCGCCGACGGCTACGGCCACACGCTCCACCTCGCCAGCGGCGCCGTCCACAGCGACCTGGCGTTCTTCCCGCTCTACCCCGGCCTCGTACGCGCCGTCACCACCGTGCTCCCGATCGGCGGCGGCACCGCCGCCCTGCTGCTCTCCTGGGCCGCCGCGGCGGCGGCCGCCTTCGGCATCTTCCTGCTCGGCGAACGCCTCCACGGCCGCACCACCGCGGCCGTCCTGGTACTCCTGTGGGGCCTGCTCCCCCACTCGGTCGTGCTCTCCCTCGCGTACACGGAACCGCTCCTCACCGCCTTCGCCGCCTTCTCCCTGTACGCGGTGCTCACCGGCCGCTGGCTGTGGGCGGGTTCGCTGGCCGCGCTCGCGGGCCTGTCCCGGCCCAACGGGGTCGCGATCGCGGCGGCGGTGTGCGTCGCGGCGGCGTACGAACTGTTCAAGCGCCGCGGACACGCCCCCTGGCGGCTCTGGGCCTCGACCGTCGTCGCGCCGCTCGGCTGGGGCGGTTACGTGATCTGGGTGGGCGTACGCACCGGCGATCCGCTCGGCGGCTACTTCGCCGTACAGGCCGGCTGGCGGTCCCGCTTCGACTTCGGCGCCGACAACCTGGGCAACGCGCTGGACGTCGCGCTACGGCCCCGCGAACTCGCCTCCACCTCGACCGCGCTGATCATCGGCGCGGCCGTGCTGCTCTTCGCGCTGCTCGTCGTGGACCGGGAGAACCGCCCACCGCTGCCCCTGCTCGTGTACACGGGGGTGCTGCTCCTGATCGCGCTCGGCGGTGGCGGCTACTTCGAGTCCAAGCCGCGCTTCCTGCTGCCCGCGTTCCCGCTGCTGCTCCCGCTGGCGTGCGCGCTGACGAAAGCCCGGCCGAGAGCGGCGATCGTGGTGATCGCGGCTCTCGCCGGGCTGTCGTGCTGCTACGGGACGTACCTGCTGACGCTGGCTCCGATGCCGCTGTAGAGGCGAGCGGCGCGAGGGCCGGCGACTCGTACGGGCACCGTCGGGCGTCGTCGGCGTCGTCAGGCGTCGTCGGCCGGCTTCTCCTCGGCGGGCTTCTCCTCGGCCGGCGTCAGACCGAAGGTCTCCACGATCCACTTGTCGAACTCGATCGACGCCCGCACCCAGCTGACGGTCGACGACACGAAGTGCTCCAGGCTGACCCCGGTACCGATCAGCATCTGGGCCTCGCCGATGAGCCGGACGGTGGTGGGGCCGCCGTCCTCCTCCTCGTGCACGTGGCTGTAGACCTTGGGCCACAGCGTGCGGCGGTTCCAGTCGTCGATCGCGTCGAGGATCTTGGGCTTGTCCTCAAGGGCGTGCGGCCGGTCGTAGAACGTCCGTACGGAGAAGACCTGCTGGTCGCCCTCGCCGCGGAACATGAAGTACGTACGGAATTCCTCCCACGGCGCCGCGAGGTCACCCTCGTCGTCGACGACGTACTTCAGCTCCATCTGATCGAGAAGCTGCTTGACCAGATCCTGGTCGGGGACGACAGGGCCCGCCGTTCCCGCAGCCTGCGGTTGGGGCTGAGCCCCGAAGTTCGGAATCGAGGACGGGTCGATAGTCATCGCTGGATTCTCCTGAGGATGGCATGCCGTTGTCTGGCAACGACCCTAGCCGCGATCCCCGGGGGGAAACCCTGCACCCCGTCGGCCAATCCCGCGCACGGGGGGGCGAAAGCCCGCCACCGCGTGGGTGACGGGCCTGTGCGTCCTCGTCCGCGCCAGCGTCCGCTTCCGTGTCCGGCGGGCGCCACCGGCCGTTACGGCGTCTTCTCCAAAGAAGGCGCGTCCGGCCCCGCCTCCGCGTCCGGCCCCGCCTCCACCATCGGCTCCGCCTCCACCACCGGCCCCGCCCCGCCCGGCACCGGGCGCACGACCAGCCCGTCCTCCACCCGCTCCACCCGTACGGTGTCGCCGTCCACGACGTCGCCCGCCAGGATCTCCTTCGCCAGCCGGTCGCCGATCGCCGTCTGGATCAGACGGCGCAGCGGACGCGCCCCGTACGCCGGTTCGTTGCCCTTTTCGGCGAGCCAGGCGAGCGCTTCCGGGGTGATGTCGAGGGTGAGGCGGCGCTCCGCCAGGCGCTTGGCGAGGCGGGCGATCTGGAGGTCGGCAATCCGGGCCAGCTCGTCCGTGGACAGGGCCGAGAAGACCACGAGATCGTCCAGCCGGTTCAGGAACTCCGGCTTGAAGGAGCTGCGTACGACGTCCAGCACCTGCTGCTTCTTCGTCTCGGCCGAGGGGACCGGATCGACCAGGTACTGACTGCCGAGGTTCGACGTGAGGATCAGGATGGTGTTGCGGAAGTCCACCGTCCGGCCCTGGCCGTCGGTCAGCCGGCCGTCGTCGAGGACCTGGAGCAGGATGTCGAAGACCTCCGGGTGCGCCTTCTCGACCTCGTCCAGCAGGACGACGCTGTACGGCCTGCGGCGCACGGCCTCGGTGAGCTGGCCGCCCTCCTCGTAGCCGACGTAGCCGGGCGGCGCCCCGACGAGCCGGGCGACGGAGTGCTTCTCGCCGTACTCGCTCATGTCGATACGGGCCATGGCCCGCTCGTCGTCGAAGAGGAAGTCGGCCAGCGCCTTGGCCAGTTCGGTCTTGCCGACACCGGTCGGTCCGAGGAAGAGGAACGAGCCGGTGGGCCGGTCCGGGTCCGCGATGCCCGCGCGGGTGCGCCGTACCGCGTCCGACACCGCCTCGACCGCCTCCGACTGACCGATCAGCCGGTGCCCCAGCTCGGCCTCCATACGAAGGAGCTTGCGTGTCTCCCCCTCCAGCAGCCGCCCGGCCGGGATCCCGGTCCACGACCCGACGACATCGGCGATGTCGTCCGGGCCGACCTGGTCCTTGACCATGGTGTCCTTGGCGGCTTCCCGCTCCGCCTCGGCCGCCGCGGTCAACTCCTGCTCCAGCCCCGGGATCTCGCCGTGCAGCAGCCTGGACGCGGTGTCGAGGTCGTTGTCACGCTCCGCGCGCTCGGCCTGCCCCCGCAGCTCGTTCAGCTGCTCCTTCAGCTCACCGACGCGGTCGAGTTCGTGCTTCTCCTTCTGCCAGCGTGCCTCAAGCCCGCGCAACTCCTCCTCGCGGTCGGCGAGGTCGCGGCGCAGCTTCTCCAGACGCTGCTTGGAGGCGGGGTCCGACTGGTTCTTGAGCGCCAGCTCCTCCATACGGAGGCGGTCGACCAGCCTCTTGAGCTCGTCGATCTCGACGGGCGAGGAGTCGATCTCCATACGGAGGCGGGACGCGGCCTCGTCCACGAGGTCGATGGCCTTGTCGGGCAGGAAGCGCGAGGTGATGTAGCGGTCGGAGAGCGCGGCGGCGGCCACCAGCGCGGCGTCGGCGATCCGCACCTTGTGGTGCGCCTCGTAACGGCCCTTGAGTCCGCGCAGGATCGCGATCGTGTCCTCGACGTTGGGCTCGGCGACCAGCACCTGCTGGAAGCGCCGCTCCAGCGCCGCGTCCTTCTCGATGCGCTCCCGGTACTCGTCCAGGGTCGTCGCGCCCACCATGCGCAGCTCGCCACGGGCCAGCATCGGCTTGAGCATGTTGCCCGCGTCCATGGCGGAGTCGCCGCCGGCGCCCGCGCCCACGACGGTGTGCAGCTCGTCGATGAACGTGATGATCTTCCCGTCGCTCTCCTTGATCTCGGACAGGACGGTCTTCAGCCGCTCCTCGAACTCACCGCGGTACTTGGCGCCGGCGACCATCGCGCCCAGGTCCAGGGAGACCAGCTTCTTGTTCTTCAGGGACTCCGGCACATCGCCCTTGACGATGCGCTGCGCGAGCCCTTCCACGACGGCCGTCTTGCCGACGCCGGGTTCGCCGATCAGTACGGGGTTGTTCTTCGTACGGCGCGAAAGCACCTGCACGACGCGGCGGATCTCCTGGTCCCGGCCGATGACCGGGTCGAGCTTGCCCAGGCGCGCGGCGGCCGTGAAGTCGGTGCCGAACTTCTCCAGGGCCTTGTACTGACCCTCCGGGTCCGCTGTGGTCACCCGGCGTCCTCCCCTTGCCTTCTCGAACGCGTCCAGCAGCTTCTTCGCCCCGGCCCCCTGCCGGTCCAGCACGTCCCCGGCCTTG
Organism: Streptomyces sp. NBC_01508; assembly: GCF_045040315.1. Classification (NCBI taxonomy): domain Bacteria; kingdom Bacillati; phylum Actinomycetota; class Actinomycetes; order Kitasatosporales; family Streptomycetaceae; genus Streptomyces; species Streptomyces sp. NBC_01508. Next base: position 3,816,498 of record NZ_CP109419.1, read on the forward strand.
CCGCCCTCGGCCGCGATCCCGATGAGCAGGTGCTCGGTCGAGACGTAGTCGTCGCCCAGCTTCTTCGCCCGCCTGGCGGCGTCGGAGACGACGGCGAGCAGCCCCCGGTCGGGCTGCGGGGGCGCGACGGTCGAGCCTCGCACGCTGGGCAGCGCGGCCAGCAGCCGCTCCGCCCCGGACCGTACCTCAGCCTGGTCGGCGTCCACCGCGACGAGCAGATCGGTGATGTTCTCGTTGTCCTCGCCCGCGAGCAGCGCGAGCAGCAGGTGCGCGGAGGTCAGGTCGGCATGGCCCGCCGTCACCGCGCGGTCGGTGGCGGCGTTGAGCGCGTCCTTGCTCTTGTTCGTCAAATCGGCGTCCACGTGCGGTCTCTCCTCCTCGGCGCGGGGTCCGCCCTCACGGACCTGACCCACCCAACGTACGCAAAGTTGAGTCTAAGCCACTCAACACCGAAGCGGGCGCACCCGGCCGGCCGACCAACTCCCGCAGCCCCGCACCCCCGAGGCCGTTTCGCGCCTATTCTTCCGGCATGGCCCAAGACGTACGCGATCCCGACCCCGACTATCTGACCTTCTGGCGGGAGCGCCACCTGTGCACCCTGACCACACTCCGGCCGGACGGTACGCCGCACGTAGTGCCGGTGGGGGTGACGTACGACCCAGAGACCGCGCTGGCACGTGTCATCACCGGCAAGAACTCCACCAAGGTCGCCAACATCCTGGCGGCGGGCCCCGACGGCGGGCGGGTCGCGGTCTGCCAGGTCCACAGAAGGCGCTGGGCGACGCTTGAGGGCCTCGCGACGGTACGCACGGAGGCCGATCGGGTGGCGGACGCCGTAAGCCGCTACACGGCCCGCTACGAACGCGTACCCGCGCCCAACCCGGACCGGATCGTCATCGAGATCGCCGTCGACCGCGCGCTGGGCAGAGGATGACCCGCAGACCACGAACGCCACCACGAACACCGCGACGAACTCCACCGCGGCGCCGCACCGGACCCGCACGCGGGCAGCACAGCGGCGCCATCGCGTTTCAGGTCCACGATGGCGCCGCTGTGTGGGGGAAGTGCCGGAGCGATCTACTACGACGGGGGAATCGCTCAGGCACTGCGGGGGGTGGCGGAAATAGTCTGTGGTTCGACCAACTGATGGTCACGCTGGTCGAGATTGACGAAAATCATGTCGTAACGAATCGCGCAGCGTACGGGCTGCGGCGCCCCCCGAGGCTTCCTCAGACACCGGTAGGCACGGACGTCCTCGTCCTCCTCACGGACGACGACCACGGGCTCTCCGAACAGAGTGACCATCAGCGAGTCACCACGGTGCGGAATCGCCGTGACGAGATCGATGAAGTGCCACCCCGACCGGTACGCCGAGGCCATCTCGCGCCGAAAGACCCTGTCGTCCGGCGGGACAGTCATGCGCCCAGGTCCGCCGGCGCAATGGTCCACGAGGGCTCGGTGGCAAGCGCCACCAGCGAGTGCGTCGAGTCGCCGCCCACCGGTGCGGTGGTCCACGAAGGCTCACCATTGACGACGACGGCACTCGCCGCAACCGCCACGAACGCGAGTGCGCACAACGCGCGAACCATCCTCTTCATGGAAGATCTCCACCCCATTCTGATCATCATCCCTCCCCCCGCGATTAAGACGATGGCCCACTCCGAACGCTTCCACCAGCGAGCACGGGCATCATGTTCCTGTAATTCAAGACCCTGAGGGGGTGGCATATGACTTCAGACCAGGGCAAATCAGGGCACAGGCACAGGCCAGGCGAACTGTGCGAAGCGGGTAAAAACCTCTACGCGGCAGCCCTGCGCACCGGCCGGCTCTCCCGCTCAGAGGCGGAAGCGGCGCCCTGCCTGCTGGATCTGGCCCTGCTGCGCCCGGATCCCGACGACACCCGGTGGCTCCGCCCCGTACCGCCGACGATCGCGCTCAACCAGCTCACCCACCCCATCGAGCGGGAGATCCAGGAGCGCCGGCAACTCGCCGTCTCGCTCGCCGACACCTTCGAGCCGTTCATGACCCTCACGACCCTGGACCCGTCGGCCACCCACGCGGTCACCGTGCTCGAAGGGCTCAGCCTCATCAACTCCACCCTGGACCGGGTCACCGCGGAGTGCACCAAGGAACTCCTCACGGTCCAGCCGGGCAGCGGGCGCCCGGCGGACGCCCTGGAAGAGGCGCTGCGCAGAGTGCACCCGCTGATCAACAAAGGGGTGAAGATGCGCACCCTCTACCAGCACACCGCCCGCCACCACCCCTCCACACTGGCGTACGTGGAGCGCGTGGCCCCGCACGGAGTGGAGGTACGGACGCTCGAAGAGATCATCGAACGCCTGATCATCGTCGACCGGAAAGTGGCGTTCGTACCGGCCAGCAAGGACCGCCAGATCGCCCTGGAGCTGCGTCACGAGGGCCTGGTCCAGTATCTCGTCGGCGTCTTCGAGCAGTTCTGGCTCCACGGGACGCCCTGGGACGACCAACTCTCGTACGCGCCTGAGATCGACGGCATCACCAGCATCCAGCGCTCCATCGCCAAACTCCTCATCGACGGCCACGTGGACGAGGCGATCGCTCGCCGACTGGGCATGAACGTCCGCACCTGCCGTGCGCACATCGCCAAACTGAGCACCACACTCGGCAGTGGCAGCCGCGCCCAACTCGGCTATCTCATAGCCCAGTCCGGCATCCTGGACCACGACCACTGAACTGTCCGAACGCGCCACGCCTCGGGCGGACCAGGGGGAAGAACGGGGAGGGAGACCGTGACCGCGTCGGGGGGCGACGCGGCCACGGCCGGGATGTGATCAGGGAGTTGGCCAGTCCCCACCGTCAACAACCCTGCGCCTCTGGCTAGGATTCCACCACCGTCATCTTGCTGCATTGCACAAAACGGGGGGTACCCAAATAGGCGGAGACATGGAGAAACAGACGCATCCCCACGGTGACCGGGAGCTGTGCGAGACGGGGATCCTGCTCTACACCGAGGCACTGCGCAGAAGGCGGATCACCCGCGCCGCGGTGGCGCCGGCGCCCTGCCTCGTCGACATGGCGCTGCTGTACCCCGATCCCCTGGACGACACATGGATGTGCCCGGTACTGCCGTCCGCGGCTCTGGCGCACCTCCTCCAGCCCATCACGCGTGAGATCCACGAACGCATACAGCTCACCGCGTCCCTGGTCGACTCACTCGCGCCGCTGAGCGCCGTCGTCGCCGAAGACCCCAGCCTCTCCATCACCATGCTCGACGGCCCCACCCTGATCGACACGAAGGTCGGCGAGGCCGCCCGCACGGCGACGCAGGAGATCCTGACGGTCCAGCCGGGCTTCAGCCGCGAGCGCAAGCTCATGATCGCGGGACTGTCCCGCTCGCTCGCCGCCATCGAACGCGGCGCCCGATTAAGGCACTTGTACCAGCACCCGGCGCGCTACAGCCCGCACATCAAGGAGTACCTGGAGCAGGTGCCCGCCGACCGGCTGGAGGTACGCACGATCGAGCAGACCGTCGAACGCCTGATCATCGTCGACCGCGCCGTGGCCTTCATCCCCGCCAGCGCCGACCGCCACACGGCCCTGGAGATCCGGCACCCGGCCCTGATCACCTATCTCGTCCAGGTCTACGAGGTGCTGTGGGCGCAGGCGACCCCGATGACGGAACGCCCGGCCACCACATCCCCCGACGCCCCCGTCACCTCCGTCCAGCGCGCCATCGCCCGCCTCCTGGCCGAAGGCACCAGCGACGAGATGGTCGCCCGCAGGATGGGCATCAGCGTCCGCACCTGCCGCTCCCACATCGCCAAACTGATGCAGGCCCTCGGCGCCTCCAGCCGCACCCACCTCGGCGCCCTCATCATCCAGTCCGGCCTGGTCGAACCCGAGACGGGCACCCCCTACGAACTCCGCTGAACACCGCGCCGTCGCAGACGTACGGGGGAGGTACCGTCCCTGATCAGGACGGCACCTCCCCAACTCATCGAACCGGTCCCCCGGGCGACGACCCGCCGACGCTCAACCGCGGATCAGTGGCGCACCGGCGATCTCCCAGGTGACAGGGCCCTTCCCGTCGTCCTCAAGGTCGTACACCACCGTGGTGCCCGAGGCCCAGGACTGCGCCGAGTTGTACGGGGCGGCCGGCGCCGCGCACTCGATGGCGACGGAGTTCGACCAGGCCGCGTTCAACTGCTCGGCGAAGTCGCACGTCTTGGTGCTGACAGTGCGAGGTGCCTCCCCCGGGGCAAGGCGGGATTCCAGGCGGTTGGTGACCTCGAAAGAAGTGAACCGCTTGCCGCGGTCCTGCACGACGTCGTCGAGTATCTGCCACACCAGGGCACTGCTGGCCTGAACGGTGGCACCCTGAAGTTCGAGGCACTGCTCGACAGCGATCAGCGTGTCCGGCTTCAGACCCGGCAAATCAATCGCGCGGGTACTGGAAACGGCATCCACGCACTCGCCCTCCGAGGCGGCGGCGGGCCCTGCGAACGAAATTCCGCCGACCAGGACGATGCCCACCAGGGACACCGCCGTGAAATTGTTCCTCGTCATTTCCCCTCCAGATTCTCATGTGCTTCATGCCCGGCGTGCGTGACTGGTTCTCTACGCCGGCCCCATTTGTCGACTGCGTGACCCCCAAAACAATCACTGCCGATTTCTGGTGACTCGCAGCCATGACCAACCATCGCCCAGTAGTAGCTTCCGCAACACCGTCATCTTGCTGCACTGCAAAAAGCGGTGGGTGCAAAACGGATCACAGCGGACCGAATCCGTTCAGCGGGACTCGTTCTTCTTGTCGGGGAAAGCCATCCTGAGAACAACGAAGAACAGCGACATAAACGTGCCGGGCCCCGCACAGAACAGCAGCAACGCGCCCAGCTGGGTAAATACCGCGGCGTACAGACAGGCCACAGCGCCGACCGCGACATGACCGACAAGCAGGGGTGTCGCAAAGCGTGTCTGCTTCATCGCGAGGAACGGCAGAACAATCCACGCCATCGCCAGGGCCAGGTATATGAGGGGCACGAAGGCCATTGCGGATTTCTCCCTTGTCTCACGGCCCGGCCGGAGCAGGCAGGGCCCGCCAGTCGAACTGGCGGGCCCCGGAACGAAGTCGAGCCTAGCTGCTGTGCTCGTCGGACGGAGTGGTGCTCGGCCATGAACAGAACTTGCCACCGGGGTTGGCGCCAGGGCCGTCCAGACCTACGTCAATACCCCATGGATTGCCGCTTCGTCCTGTCAACGGCCCACACGCGCCGTAGGGCATTCCGTGCCCGGTCAGGTCGAGCGCAGCGCTGAACGCCTTGAAGTCTCCCCTCAGGATCGGGCTCGCGCTGTTCGTATAGGCGCCGGTCTGATCGATCGCCCGGTCGTCCAGATACAGGTACTGGTTCGGCATATGGCTGGCTCTGAGGATCGGATCTCCGTCGTAGGGACGGACCTTCCCGTCCGTGCAGAGTTGGAAGCTCAGCTCCTGCCAGATCGGTGGTGCCTGATTGTGCAGGGATCCGGTGAGGCCCGGCTTGAAGAAGGCGTTGTATATCTCGCCCGCCACCGCCGCGACCGAATCGCTCACTACGGGAGAATCCTCCGCCTCACCCTTCCAACGAGCCATGGAAGAGGTCGCGCCGGAGTCGGCGAGCATGGGCCGGTAGCCGATGGATCCGCCCGATGTGTTCAGTGCGCGAACACAGGTTCCACCCTCGACGATCGTCGGCTTGAGACCCATCGCGGCGTACGCGCGACCCGGCAGTACTCCTGTGGAGTTGGTGTCGGTGGTCGTCTCAAGTCCATTGTGCTCGTTCATGTCCTTGGCGGAGTAGTTCAGGTTGGGTGGGGCGATACCGTAATCGTCCTTCAGAGCCGCGAACGTGTCCCGGACGAACCGGGGCAGGTGAGTGTCCGCGGTGCGGTCGTCGTACTCGACGAATTCACTCCCCTCGATTATCTTGCCGCTCTCATCCTTCACGAACGAGACCGTGGCCTTGTTTCGGATCTTGTAGCTGCTGTCATCCGTGTCGAAGAAGTACGGCTTCGCATCGCTGGTGGGCCGATAGGTGTACGGATTGGCGAAGTGCAGCCAACTCGTCATGCCGGCACCGTCGGGTTGGTTCGTGGGGTCGCTTCCCGCTTCCTTGACGGCTTGGTTCCAGCGCGACATCGCCGCCTTGGTCTCGGGCATGATGCAGTTCGGAGCCGGCAGGTCGATGCAGGTGGGGACGGAGGTGACGGCGCCGGAAGTGGACACACCCCAGTCGTAGATTGTCTGCCGATTCTTGAACGGGGTGTCGAGCGGGAGCGAGGACTCCAGATCGGTGTCCAGGTTCTGGTGTTCGTCGAAGAAGCCGACGGCCTGCACGGTCTTCTCGGTGTAGGTTCCCTTGATCGGCACCACGGCGATCGCGTCGTAGGCGACGTCCAGGGCACCTGTTCCGTCGGGCGTGAGGTTGTTGAGCGTCACCTTCGGTTTTCCGTTGAACATGAAGGCGCCGATGGTTCGCCACCTGTTGCCGTCCCCGGGTTGGGAGACAACTCGCGTCCTGCTTCCGGTCCCCGTGTCCACCACGTACTTCGCTTTTTTCGTCTGCGCACCGTGATCCGGCAGATGCACCATGATCTTCGCGGGTCCGGTGATGGTCTTGTCGAACGACCAGGTGCCGGTGATCCGCAGCCGGTTACCCTTGCTGTCGTTCTTACGGGTGTGGGTGAAGTAGAAGTGGCTGCCGAAGCCCGCACCGAGTTGATGCAGGTCGACCTTCGACGGATACACCGATTCGCTGCCGTTGTTGGAGAATCCGAAGGAGAACTTTCCGTCGTTGCTCCAGGAATTGGTACATCCGGGACGTATGACGGGGGTACCCGTGGGGACGTCGTCGACGATCAGCGCGCCCGTGGGAAGCCCGGCTGTCGTGCAGACAGGCGGATAGGCCGTACCGTCCGGTTCTTCCGGGTAGGTCTCGTTGAACCGGATGAACTCGAATCCGCAGGTGGTCGAGCAGTCGTCCTTCCAGGTGACGGGCTTGTTCCACCAGCACTTGAGATCATCGCGACCACAAGGCCCGCTGAGCGCCGTGTCGTTGGAGGCGCCGTCGGAGATCCGGCCCGGCGTGCACTGGTTCGCGGTGGTGCAGAACGCACTCTCGGGCGCCTTGACCCGGGCGCGGTTGTAGAGAGCACTCCCCTTCACGGAAACACCTTCGTTGGTTCCGTTCCAGGTGGACTGACGGAAGGCGGGGACCATATTCCCGGGGGATTCCAGGAAGGACGGAGGATGCGCCGCGAAACCGAGAACCTTCTCCTGGTAGGGCCAGTTCTGCGGGCGGGCCGCAGCGCTGGCGTCGTCTCCACCGGACGCGTTCTCCATGAAGGGGAGCCTGCCGGCGTCCCATTCGGGGTTGGCGGGGTTGTTGACCCAGCCGAGTCCCCAGGGAGACCCGTCACTGGTCTTCTCGTAGAATCCGGAGTTGTAGGCCCACAGCGCGTAGTACCAGTTCTCCGGCCGCAGCGCGCTTCCGTGATTGATGGTCATTCCGGCCTTGCGGGTGACGTTCCACTTGTCGACCAGGATCTGCAGACCGGCAGCGATGTTGGCCGTGTAGTCCAGGGCGACAGCCCGCTGTTTCTGGTAGGGCCACGCGGCACCGCCGTCGCCGTCCTCACGGCCTGCCATGCGCATGTGGTCGGTGACTTGGGAGACCCCGTACCCGCAGTCTGCGTCGGCGAAGTTGACATCCCAGTCGTTGCCGGATTCGCCGTCGTAGAGGTCAATACCGTAGTAGTTGCCGATCAGTGGGTTCGCGGTGACACCGGGAACGGCCGACCGGGCGGCCTGCCACATATTCGATTCCTGCGCGGTGATCCCCAGCATGACCTGGGCGATGACACGGTCACCGCCTTCGACAGCGGATTGAGGAACAGAGTCTCCGGGGAGTAGGCGGGCATCCCGAGGTTCTTCCAGTTCGCCGGCCGGGAGATCCAGGTGTTGAGATACCCCTTGACCGCCTGGTCCACGGCCCATTCCACCTGCCGTGGTTTGGGCTGCATCGCTTGATTCCGGGGGTCGTTGCGCGGCACGGAGCAGGTCCGCTCGTCCTCGATCGGTTCGGTGGGAGACGAGTCCGCCACCGCTTTCGCACCGGTGGCCCTGCCCTGTTTCGAAGAGGCAGCGCCCGTTACTCCGGGAGAGAGGACGGAGCCCTGCTCGGCGAATTGCGAACGCCGACGTTCAGGATTCACCGCGAAGACAGTTCGGCGGTCCGTGTCGAGAACAGACACGGTCGTCTTGATCGTACGGGCCTCGCCGGCTTCTCCCGGCAATACCATCGTGCCCTTCCCGTCCCCCCACTGCGGAGCGGTGACGGTGGCGGAGCCCGTCGTGGACACCGTCGCCGTCTTCGGTGTGTCGGCCAGGCGCCGCACCACCGAGGGCAGCGGATCGGTCAGGGCCTTCGTGGCACCGGTGACGTAGACGTTCTTGCCATTACGGGTCAGTCCGGTCTCGGTGGCCGGGCCCTGCGCGAGCACATCCGGTCGGGTCTTGTCCGGACTCCGGCGGGTCACATCGGCGGCGGTGAGTCTCTTGACCTTCGAGACGGCGCCCCGCTTGTCCAGGAAGACAAGCCCACCGTCCTCGTCCGGGGAAAGCCGGTAGGGCACCGCGTCCGTCAACGCGAGAGCGGTGGTGGCGCCCGAACCGCTGACCTGGACGACCGCGCCGGCGGCGGCCGCCACCATGCCCTTGTCACCGAGCGGGACGGCGGAGGTGATCTGCCCCTTGGTCTCGACAGGCGGTTGAACCTTGCCCGTGACGGTGTCGAGGCGTATAAGGCGCGTTCCGGGCAGCTCGTCGTCGCCGGACTGGGTCAGCACGGCGTCCTCGCCTGTGCCGCAGCCAGGGTTGTAGTAGGAGAGCGAGGCTTTGGTCTTGAGTTTCCGCACCTGGCCGGTGTTCAGATCGACCACGGCGGTGAACGCGCCCCGGGCTTTCAGACTGGCCTTGTTGGTGAACGTACGAGGGGCGTATACGACGACCGCCCGCCGGCCGGAGGCGGTGACACACACATTGCCGATCCACGCGTCGGCGTCGAACCCCGGCTCGGACAGTGTCGCTGCCGTCTTCCAGGCGTAACCGTCGGCCTCACGGGCCATCAGCAGATGGAACCCACTGGCATCGCCGGAGGTCGTCCACGCCACATCGCGGGAATCCTTCCAGCCCTTGCCGAGCACCGAGTCCCGTTGGGAGAGCGGAAGGACATCCGGGGGCGCCGGCTCGGCCGGCTTCTCGCCGGTGCTGCCCTGCGACGCGGGCGCGGCCCAGGACATGGCCGGTATCGTCCCGGCGAGCATGATGCTCGCTGTGGTGGCGATCAGGATGTTCTTGGTTCTTCGACGTAGCTTCATTCTCATCCGCCTCTCCGTCCTCGCCCGCCGCGGCGTGCTCCGGTGGTGCGCTTCGGGGCAGGCGGAGGCATGCCGGAGAAGCCGTCGTCGGTGATCGTGACCGACCTACCGACGACGGCCCGCGGGCGGACCCCTCGCACCTGTGATCAACTGCGCACGCGGCACGGCGCTTTGAGCTGCCGTGACATCGCGTCCTACCTCGGGAGGGCCCAGCCCTCCGGCGGCAGGTCCGTTGCTGGAGAAGTCACCGAAGAGCGCTTCTGTTGACCGCCGCGGCCTTCTCCAGGGTCTTGCCCAACTGCGACTCGGCACCCTTGAGGGCCTGTTGGTTCTCCTCGACGAGTCGCTTCTGAATGGTCGTCTCCTCGGCGAACCAGACCTTGACGAGCCCGGTCTCCTGCTTGCAGTCGACCTCGGCCGTCGCCACCTCGATCTCCTGCTGGTCGGCCGTCTCGCTCTCCGCACCGGCCACTTCGGCCGTCTCCCAGACCGTGTTCACCTGGTACCCGCGGTCCTTCATGCAGGACGCCCACCGCACCATGGCGGCCTCGACCGCGGGAGTCCGCTGGGAGAGCTCCAAGCTCTCGGTGTTGAGACGTTCGACGAGCGCCACGTCGGGTACGGCGACCTTCCGGCCGACCTCGCCCGTGCAGCCGCCCTCCGGCAGCTCCTCGCCCTTGAACGAGGCGAGTCGTTCACTCCCGTTCTGCCCGGTGAGAACGGTGGCGGCCTCGGCCGTGTCCTGCTCCGGCGGGGGCGTGCTCTCCGGCCCCGCGGAGGGCAGGTGATAGCCGTACGTCCGCGCCTGCGCCGGATCTGTCAGCCCGTAACGGCGCGGCATGTTGGACGCGTTGTCGGCCGGCGGCGGCGAGGTGCCCAGGTCCTCCGTACGCCAGCCCTCGAACCCGAAGCGGTTCATGCAGGCGGTCTCCGCGCTGTCCCGGGCCTGCTGGACGGCTATCTCCTCGGCGTACGAGATCATGTACGACTCCAGCGGCAGCACCAGGCCCTTGGCGAGCCCGCTGGTCGGGACCTTCTCCGGCCAGTTGTCCTTGAAGATCGTCGGTCCCTGAGCTGCGGACTCGGCCGCCGAGCCGTTGTCCACCACCGTCTGAGGGTTCTCCTGCTGTCCTTGACCGCATCCCGCGGAGACCATCGCCAGCGAGACTGCCACGAGTGGAACGAGAAGTCGTCGTCGCACCGTCATCACAACCTCTTACTGCTGGCGTTGTTGTTCTTGAGAGCGGGGGATCAGATTGGCCATGGCCCCGGCCTGGAAGGTCTGGTAAGTGCCCGCGTAACCGGTGTTGTAGGAGATCCGGTGCGCACGCGAGTCACCGTTGGCCGCTCCGGCGGCGTTGTTCTTCACGCCGGCGCCCGAGCCGGGGTCGGCCGCACGGCACCGGCTCCCGTTCGGAAGCCCGGTGTCGAACCCGCGTCCGTGGTTGAACTGGTAGCGCACCTGCTGCATACCTGACGACGTCAGTTGGTCGAAGCCCAGATGCGAGTGCTCGCTCCCGTTGGTGATGAAGCACGGGCTGGAGAAGATCCCGATGTTCCGCATGCTGTTGTAGAACACCGCGAAACATCTGGTCGACGAGCTGCACTCGTCATCCGTATAGGTGACGTAGGCGTTGGCCGGGCTGATGGGAACCAACAGCGCGGCACACGCCGTTGAGAGGATCAGTGAGATTCGGCCGATGGGTCTCTTCCTCAACACGGATGCCCTTTCGCTCTGCGAAGACGATGGCCACGATTGGCAGTTCGTGACTCACAGCCATGGCCAACCATTGCTCAGTAGCCGCCGCCGCAACACCGTCATCTTGCTGCACTGCACAAAGCGGTGGGTTCAGAGCGGGGCAAACAGACCGACAGGACAGACAGACAAGGAAGACGAACAAGAGGAGGGCCTGTCGCCTCCCGGATCTCTCCGGGAGGCGACAAGCCCTCCTCTGTCAGGTCCTGCGCTCGGACGCGTCCTCGTCCGACGGGTTCAACTCGTCCGACTCGCCATACTCGTCCGACTGCCCCAACTAGTGTCCTGCGCCGGAAATCCTGGCAATATATTTCGATAACGAGTTCAGGATTTCATCGGCGCTCTTGGTCCATGTGAACGGTTTGGGGTCCTCGTTCCAGGTCTGGATCCAGGTGCGGATGTCGGCCTCAAGGGCTTGGACCGATCGGTGGGTCCCGCGGCGGATGAGCTTGTCGGTGAGGTGCCCGAACCACCGCTCGACCTGGTTGATCCAGCTGGAACCAGTCGGTGTGAAGTGGACGTGGAATCGAGGGTGCCGTCCGAGCCAGGCTTTGATCGCGGGCGTCTTGTGGGTGGCGTAGTTGTCACAGACCAAGTGGACGTCGAGTTCAGCCGGCACCGCCTTGTCTATCTTGACCAGGAATTTCTTGAACTCCACGGCCCGATGGCGGCGATGAAGGGAGCTGATGACGCTTCCGTCCTCGATGTCGAACGCGGCGAACAGGCTGGTTACGCCATGCCGTTGGTAGTCGTGGGTGCGCCGCTCCGGCATGCCGGGCATCATCGGCAGGACCGGCTGCGTGCGGTCCAGGGCCTGCACCTGGGATTTCTCGTCCACACACAGCACCACCGCCTTCTCCGGCGGATGGTGGTAGAGGCCGACGACATCGACCACCTTCTCCACGAACTGCGGATCCGTGGACAGCTTGAACGTGTCCTGGACGTGCGGCTTCAGGTCGAACTGCCGCCAGATCCGTCCGATCGTCGACTTCGACAGGCCCGTCCGCTCGGCCATCGACGCCCGCGACCAGTGCGTGGCATCACGCGGCGACGTCTCCAGCGTGGCAACGACGACCTCCTCGACCCGGTCGAGGAGGATCGACGGCGGCCGCCCCGGGCGCAGTTCGTCGGCCAGACCTTCCAGCCGCAGCTCAACGAACCGACGTCGCCACCGCGCCACCGTGGACACCGAGGTCCCCAGCCGACCGGCGACCCGCTTGTTCGACGTGTCCTCGGCGCACGCCAGCACGATCCTCGACCGCAACGCCAAAGCCTGCGAGGACTTCGCCCGACGGGCCCAACGCATCAGCTGTTCCCGTTCAAGATCACTCAGAGACAGGCCGGCCTTCGGCCGCCCCGGCCGGCCGGTGTCCGCCAGGCCCTCAAGCCGTGACTCCGCGAACCGCTTGCGCCACTTGCCGACCGTCATGGCCGACACACCCAAGTCCTCGGCAAGCCGCGCGTACACGACGTCCGGTTCGGCACACCGCAACACAATGCGTGCCCGGACAGCCAGCCTTGACGCCCCCTGTGACCAGCGCACCAGCTGGCCACGCTCGTCAGCGGTCAACACGAACTCGACGGAAGAACGTCCCGGAAACGACATCCTGAAACCGTAGCAACTTAATGCCAGGATTTCCGGCGCAGGACACTAGTCCGACGACAGCTTCGGCTTCGGCCGCCACACCACCAGCGCGCTCGTCTGCTGTACGTCCTGATACGGCACCAGGTCCCGCCGGTACGAGGCGTGTACCTGGGCCTCGCGCTGGCGCATCGCCGACGCCGCGCCGTCCACCGCCGCGCCGAGTTCCGCCACGCGCGCCTGGAGCGCCGCGACCTGGTTCTCCAGCTCGATGATGCGTTTGATGCCGGCCAGGTTGATGCCCTCGTCCTGCGACAACTGCTGCACCTGGCGGAGCAGTTCGATGTCGCGCGCCGAGTAACGCCTGCCGCGGCCCGCCGTACGGTCCGGCGAGACCAGGCCGAGACGGTCGTACTGGCGCAGCGTCTGCGGGTGCAGCCCGGACAGCTGGGCCGCCACCGAGATGACGTACACCGGCGACTCTTCGGTCAGTTCAAAGGCCCGGTTGAACGATGAGTGCGGCCGACGCCGCCCGACCCCGTCCATTGGAGTCACGCTCCCTTCGCTGCCTGGAACAGCTCGTCCCGCGGGTTCTCCCCCGCGGTCGCCTTCCGGTAGGACTCCAGCGCGTCACGAGCCTCGGCGCCGAGATCCTTGGGGACGACCACCTCTACGGTGACCAGGAGGTCGCCGCGGCTGCCGTCCTTACGTACGGCACCCTTCCCCCGGGCGCGCATCGTACGGCCGTTGGGCGTGCCCGCGGGCAGTTTCAGGGTGACCGGTGGCCCGCCCAGCGTCGGGACCTTGACCTCGCCGCCGAGCGCCGCCTCCGCGAAGGTGACCGGCACGGTGACGGTGAGGTTGTCGTCCTTACGGCCGAAGACCGGGTGCGCGCCGACATGGACGACCACATACAGGTCGCCCGCCGGACCGCCGCGCTCACCGGGAGCGCCCTTGCCGCGCAGCCGGATCCGCTGGCCGTCGCTGACACCCGCCGGGATACGGACCTGCATGGTCCGCGAGGACCTGGCACGGCCGCTGCCCTTGCAGACGTCGCACGGGTCCTGGGCGATCAGCCCACGGCCCTTGCAGTCCACGCACGGGTCGGTCAGCGAGAAGCCGCCGCCCGTGCCGCGCGACACCTGTCCGGTGCCGACGCAGGTCGGGCAGACCCGCGGCGAACCGTTCTTGTCGCCGGTGCCCGAACACGCCTTGCAGGGCGCCTGGCTGGACATCCGCAGCGGGACCGTGGCCCCGTCGACCGCCTCGGTGAAGCTGAGCGTCACCTCGGACTCGATGTCCTGGCCACGGCGCGGCTGCGTGCGCGTACCGGTGCCGGGACCGCCTCGGTTGAAGAGGCCGCCGAACACGTCCCCGAGCCCGCCTCCGAAGCCGCCGGCGCCACCCTGGCCCTGCTGTCCTCCGCCGCCCTGGGGGCCGCCTCCGAAGAGGTCGCCCAGGTCGAAGTTGAAGGACCCGCCGGCGCCACCGCCACCGGGGCCGGCCCGGAAGCCGCCGCCGTTGCCGAAGAGCGAGCGCGCCTCGTCGTACTCCTTGCGCCGCTTGGGGTCGCCGAGCACGTCGTTGGCCTCGGAGATCTCCTTGAAGCGCTCCTCGGCCTTGGCGTCACCCTTGTTGGCGTCCGGGTGGAACTCGCGGGCGAGCTTGCGGTACGCCTTCTTGATCTCGGCCTCGGTGGCGTCCTTGGGGACGCCGAGAACCTTGTAGTAGTCCTTCTCCACGAAGTCCTTGGTACTCATTCCCGACGTCCCTCCTCACTGCCCGTCATGCGTACTGCCCATCCGTACCACCATCGGCACGTCAGCCCTCGTCCGGGCCACCGCTCTCCTCGTCCGTGTCCGGCTCGTCGGCGCTCGACGTCTTCTCCCCGGGCTGGACCCCCGGCTGGGGCTCCGCCACGGCGACACGTGCGGGCCTGATGGTCCGCTCGCCGAACCGGTACCCAGGCTGGAGGATCGCGACGCACGTGTCCTCGGTGACATCCGGTGCGTAGCTGTGCATCAGGGCCTCGTGGATCGTCGGGTCGAAGGGCTCGCCCTCCTTGCCGAACTGCTGGAGGCCCATCTTCGCGACCACCGACTCCAGCGATTCCGCCACCGACTTGAACCCGCCCACCAGCTCGGCGTGTTCCCGGGCGCGCCCGATGTCGTCGAGCACGGGCAGGAGCTCGGTCAGGAGGTTCGCGACAGCGATCTCCTTGACCGTGACCCGGTCCCGCTCGACCCGGCGGCGGTAGTTCTGGTACTCGGCCTGAAGCCGCTGGAGGTCTGCCGTGCGCTCCCCGAGCGCCGTGCGGACCTGGTCGAGCTGAGCGATCAGCGCGGTCTGTGTCGCGTCCTGTTGTACGTCCCCGGCCGGGGGGGCCGCCGGGCCCGGCTCCTTGGCGGAGTCCGGGTCGGCGGCCTTCTTCGGCGCGGCGTCTTCGGGGGTGGCGCCGGAAGGGACGTCGGGCTCCTCTTCGAAGCCCGGAGTCTCCTCCGTCACGCGGCACCGTCCTTCTTGGGCTTCTCGTCGTCGACGATCTCCGCGTCCACGACATCGTCCGCGCCGTCGGTACCGCCGGCGGGACCGGCCTGCTCCGTGCCCGGGGCGTCGTTGCCGGCGCCGTCGGCCTGCGCGTTGGCGTACATGGCCTGGCCGAGCTTCTGCGAGACGGCGGCGACCTTCTCCGTGGCCGTGCGGATCTCGGCCGTGTCCTCACCCTTGAGCTTCTCCTTCAGCTCGCCGATGGAGGTCTCGACCTCTTCCTTCACGTCACCGGGGACCTTGTCCTCGTTGTCCTTGAGGAACTTCTCCGTCTGGTAGACGAGCTGTTCGGCCTGGTTGCGCGTCTCGGCGGCCTCGCGGCGGCGGTGGTCCTCGTCCGCGTACTGCTCGGCCTCTTCACGCATCCGGTTGACCTCGTCCTTCGGCAGCGAGGAGCCACCGGTGACGGTCATCTTCTGCTCCTTGCCGGTGCCGAGGTCCTTCGCGGCCACGTGCATGATGCCGTTGGCGTCGATGTCGAAGGCGACCTCGATCTGCGGCACACCGCGCGGGGCGGGCGGCAGACCGGTCAGCTCGAACATTCCGAGCTTCTTGTTGTACGCCGCGATCTCGCGCTCGCCCTGGTAGACCTGGATCTGCACCGACGGCTGGTTGTCCTCGGCCGTCGTGAAGATCTCGGAGCGCTTCGTCGGGATCGTGGTGTTGCGCTCGATGAGCTTGGTCATGATGCCGCCCTTGGTCTCGATACCGAGAGACAGCGGGGTGACGTCGAGCAGCAGGACGTCCTTGACCTCACCCTTGAGCACACCGGCCTGGAGCGCGGCACCGATGGCCACGACCTCGTCCGGGTTGACGCCCTTGTTGGCGTCACGGCCGCCGGTGAGCTCCTTGACGATCTCGGCGACGGCGGGCATCCGGGTGGAGCCGCCGACCAGGACCACGTGGTCGATCTCGGACAGCGCGATACCGGCGTCCTTGATGACGTTGTGGAACGGGGTCTTGCAGCGCTCCAGCAGATCGGCCGTCAGCTGCTGGAACTGAGAGCGCGTGAGCTTCTCGTCCAGGTGCAGCGGGCCCTCGGCGGACGCCGTGATGTACGGCAGGTTGATCGTGGTCTCGGTGGACGACGACAGCTCGATCTTCGCCTTCTCCGCGGCCTCGCGGAGACGCTGGAGAGCCATCTTGTCCTTGGCCAGGTCCACGCCGTGACCGTTGGCGAACTGCTTCACCAGGTAGTCGACGACACGCTGGTCCCAGTCGTCACCACCGAGGTGGTTGTCACCGTTGGTGGCCTTCACCTCGACGACGCCGTCACCGATCTCCAGGAGCGACACGTCGAAGGTGCCACCGCCGAGGTCGAAGACGAGGATCGTCTGGTCGTCCTTGTCGAGCCCGTACGCCAGCGCGGCGGCCGTCGGCTCGTTGACGATACGCAGGACGTTGAGGCCCGCGATCTCGCCGGCCTCCTTCGTGGCCTGACGCTCGGAGTCGTTGAAGTACGCCGGGACGGTGATGACCGCGTCCACGACCTTCTCACCCAGGTAGGACTCCGCGTCGCGCTTCAGCTTCTGAAGGACGAACGCGGACATCTGCTGCGGGTTGAAGTCCTTGCCGTCGAGGTTGATCTTCCAGTCGGTGCCCATGTGGCGCTTGACCGACCGGATGGTCCTGTCGACGTTCGTGACTGCCTGGCGCTTGGCGACCTCTCCGACGAGCACCTCGCCGTTCTTGGCGAAGGCGACGACGGACGGCGTGGTCCTGGCGCCTTCGGCGTTGGTGATGACGGTGGGCTCGCCGCCTTCGAGAACGCTGACGACGGAGTTAGTCGTGCCCAGGTCGATGCCGACCGCACGTGCCATTTCGATTCCTCCAGCTGACTTGAGTGGAACAGGCTCAAGGATGCACGACTGATCCTTGCGCGTCAACAGAGCTGAGTCGAGCAGACTCAACTATCGTGCGGCCCGATTTCTTGACCCCTCTTGAGATCCGCGCGATTCCCGCAGGTCCGCGCGCCTTCGGAACTTCTCTTCCCTACTACGACACCATCGGTCGGCAAGCGTTTCGCAAAAGCCCCGATGTCGCATACAACGGTCAGGGAGACCCCATGGTTCCGGACCTGGATCTGGACCCCAAACGCCTGCTCGACCTGACGCTCGGCTCGCTCCTGCTGGTTCTGGCCGCGCCCCTGCTGGCCGCCGCCGCCCTCACCCTCACGCTGTCCGCGCGGCACCCCGGCGGCGCCTTCACCCACGAGCGCCGCGTCGGCCTGGACGGCCGCGTCTTCACCGTCCGCTCCCTGGCCACCCGCCGGCACCGGCTCGACCTGCTGTCACGCCTGCCCCATGTCGTACGGGGCGAGATGTCCCTCGTCGGCCCCGCACCACTCGCGCCGGGGGACCCCAGGGCGGCCGCGCCGTGGCGGCTGTTCGTCCGGCCGGGCCTCACCGGCCTCGCCCAGGTGCGCCGCCGCTCGCCGATGCCGTGGGACGAGCCCGCGCTGCTCGACCAGCACTACGTGGAGCACCACTGGATCGGCCTCGACCTGGCGATCCTCGCCCGTACGCCGGCCGCCGCGCTCGCCGCGTCCGCCCCGTACGGCACGGACGCCACCGCCCTGCCCCGCATCCCCGCTCAGGGTCACCTCAGCGACACAGATCACCGACCGCGCGGCTACAGTGCGGCGGGATAACTGGGTACCCTCAGCACAAACCGATTAAGTTACCGCTTAGTAGTGTCGCTTCACGCACCCACGTACGTGGTGCTGTTCTTCCCACCCTCGCAGGCCCGAGGAGCCCCCAATGCAACTCGCCGCGATCATCGTGTCGCTGGTGCTGACCGTGATCGGCGTCGCGCTCATCGCCCGAGCCGGCGCCGAGATCTACCGGTTCGTGAAGCTCGGCGCGCCCGTACCGGCCGGCAGTCGCACCGACGACCCCAGAGCGCGCACGATCACCCTGGCCAAGGAGTTCCTCGGCCACACGCGGATGAACCGCTGGGGCGTCGTGGGCTTCGCGCACTGGTTCGTCGCCATCGGCTTCCTGACGCTCGGGCTGACGATCGTCAACGCGTACGGCCAGCTCTTCCAGGCCGACTGGATCATCCCGTACATCGGCACCTTCCTGCCGTACGAGATCTACATCGAGTTCATCGCGCTGGCGACCACCCTCGGCATCCTCGTACTGATCGCCATCCGGCTGCTGAACCTGCCCTCGCGGGCCGGCCGCAAGTCGCGCTTCGCCGGCTCCACGGCCTGGCAGGCGTACTTCGTCGAGTACGTGATCCTCACCATCGGCCTCGCGATCCTGATCCTGCGCGGCCTCGAAGGCGCCCTGCACCACGTCGACAGCTACGACCCGGCGTACTGGGTCTCGTATCCGCTGGTCCTGGCCTTCGAGGGGCTCAGCCTCGGCACGCTCCAGAACCTCGTCTACCTGACCGCCATGATCAAGCTCGGCGTGACGATGATCTGGGCCATCACCCTGGGCCTCAACACCACCATGGGCGTCGCCTGGCACCGCTTCCTCGCCTTCCCGAACATCTGGTTCAAGCGCGAGTCCGACGGCGGTACGGCGCTGGGCGCGCTCCAGCCGATGGTGTCGGACGGCAAGGAGATCGACTTCGAGGACCCGGGCGACGACGACGTCTACGGCGTCTCGCAGGTCGAGCAGTTCTCCTGGAAGGGCATCCTCGACTTCTCCACCTGCACGGAGTGCGGTCGCTGCCAGTCGCAGTGCCCCGCCTGGAACACCGGCAAGCCCCTCTCGCCGAAACTCCTGATCATGTCGCTGCGCGACCACGCGCACGCCAAGGCGCCGTATCTGCTGGCCGGCGGCGGCAAGACGGCGGAGGGCGAGGAGAAGGCGTCGGCGGAACAACTTGCCGGTGTGCCGGAAGCCGCCCTGGCGGAGGCCGAGCGCCCGCTGATCGGGACGCTGGAGGAGAACGGCGTCATCGACCCGGACGTCCTGTGGTCCTGCACCACGTGCGGCGCCTGCGTCGAGCAGTGCCCGGTCGACATCGAGCACATCGACCACATCCTCGACATGCGCCGCTACCAGGTGATGATCGAGAGCGCGTTCCCCTCCGAGGCCGGGACGATGCTCAAGAACCTGGAGAAGAAGGGCAACCCCTGGGGGCTCCAGAAGAAGCAGCGCCTGGAGTGGACCAAGGAGGTCGACTTCGACGTGCCGGTCGTCGGCAAGGACGTCGACGACCTCTCCGAGGTCGACTACCTGTACTGGGTCGGCTGCGCGGGCGCGCTCGAAGACCGCGCCAAGAAGACCACGAAGGCGTTCGCCGAACTGCTCCACATCGCGGGCGTGAAGTTCGCGATCATGGGCGGCGACGAGAAGTGCACGGGCGACTCGGCCCGCCGCCTGGGCAACGAGCCGCTGTTCCAGCAGCTCGGCCAGGAGAACGTGGCGATGCTGAACATGGCATACGGCGAGTCCCTCGACGAGGAGGGCGGGGTGGATCCGGCGACGAAGAAGCCGAAATCCTCGAAGAGGATCGTCGCGACCTGCCCGCACTGCTTCAACACCATCGCGAACGAGTACCCGCAGCTCGGCGGCGAGTACGAGGTCATCCACCACACCCAGCTGCTCCAGCACCTCATCGACGAGGAGAAGCTGATCCCGGTGACCCCCGTCGAGGGTCTGATCACCTACCACGACCCCTGCTACCTGGGCCGGCACAACAAGGTCTACACCCCGCCGCGCGAGATCATCGCGAAGGTGCCCGGCCTCCGTAATGAGGAGATGCACCGCCACAAGGAGCGCGGCTTCTGCTGCGGCGCGGGCGGCGCGCGGATGTGGATGGAGGAGCGGATCGGCAAGCGCATCAACAACGAGCGGGTGGACGAGGCGCTTTCGCTGAATCCGGACATCGTGTCGACGGCGTGCCCGTTCTGCCTCGTGATGCTGACCGACTCGATCAACGGCAAGAAGAACGATGGCAAGGCGAAGGAATCGCTCCAGGTCGTGGACGTGGCGCAACTGCTGCTCGACTCGGTGCGGACGCCGACGGACCCCGAGGACTCCTCGAAGCCGGCGGCCGAACCGGAGCCGGAGCCCGCGACGTAACACCCAACACCCTTCTTACGGAGGACGCGCGGCCGGACCTGCCTCGGGGGCGGGTCCGGCCGTTTCCGTCGTCCGGCTTTACCTCTCCTGGGGACGATCGGCCTGTGATCGCGATCGGTCCGTTTCCTTACCGCGACGCCCGCACTGGAGCATCATGTGGCAGCGAATGTCAGGTGACCGGACAGAAGTAGGTGGATGAGGCCGTGCGCATACGTACCGGCGGCACCGGCGCGACGACAGCGGTGATGACCGGCGCCGGCCTCTGTACGGCGCTGGCCCTGCTGCTGACCGGTTGCAGCGGCTCCGCCGACACCGACGGCGGGCCGGCAAGCGGCACCGAGGCGAAGAACGGCGACACCGCGCCCCTCGCCGAGCGCGCCTCCGTACCGAAGCGCCCCGTTCCGCGCGGCGACGGCAGCGACGTCGCGGCCGACTTCAACGGCGACGGGCTCCGCGACCTCGTACTGAACGACCTGGTGAAGGCCCCCGACGCGGTCCAGGGCGACGACGCGGGCATCGGCGTCGTGTACGGCTCCGACTCACCGCGCGGTGTCGACCCCGCCGTACGCCAGACCCTGAGCCCCACCGCCAACGGCGCGGCCACCGACGGCGTCCTCCCGGCCGCCTTCGACGCGGCGGCCACCTGCGACCTGGACGGCGACGGCTTCGCCGACCTGATCGTGAGCACGGACCCGCCGTACGACGGCCTCGGCCCCCCGCCCGTCCCGCTCCAGCTCCTCTTCGGCGGCCCGGACGGCATCACGGGCAAGGCGGTCGTACTCAAGATCCCCGACAAGGCGCGCTACGGCGAGGACTGGCCCGACCACCCGGTGTGCGGCGACTTCGACGGCGACGGCAAGCCGGACCTCGCCGTCTCGGCGAGCGCGGGCCAGGTCAGCTACCTGCGCGGCCCGTTCAGCCGCGCGGGCGCCCCCAAGGCCGCGACGGCCCCCGTCCCCGGCGGCGGCCCGGTCCTCTACGCCCCTACGGGCAAGGCGGACACGGACGCCGACGGCTACGACGACCTCGTGCACACCACCCGCACCCACGAGCCCGGCAAGGCCGCGAAGGGCAAACTGCTGCTCGGCGGCCCGCGAGGACCGGGCGAGGCGGGCGGCACATACACCTTCAAGGCGGTCACGCTCCCGTCCGCGCCCAGGCTGCCGGACGCGGACGGCACACCCACGACGGACCTCCTGGAGTCGGCGGACTTCACCGTGACGCGCACGCACCGGGGCGAGGAGAAGGATCTGATCGCGCTGTACCCGCCGAGGAAGGGCGGGAAGGCGGCGGAGCGCCCGGTGCTCACCTTCAGCACGTCGATCTTCCTCAAGTAGGCGTACGGGCCCGGTGGCAGGCCCCCCGGGGTCCCCTTAGGGGATGTCACAGCTCGGCCGCAAAGGCCGGCCGGTTCCGGCTCCTCCCGCCCCGCGCCGGTCCTGAGCGGGTACGTTCGGTGACGTGGCTGGATTCAGGATCGGACGCGGCCGGGACAACCGCAATCGGCAACAACAACCGCAGCAGCAGCCGTACGGACGGCAGGCGGCGCCCCCTCCTCAGTACGGAGGCGGGCAGCCGGAACCCCCGTACGGCAGACAGCCGCGCCCTCCGCAGCAGCAGTGGCCCCAGGCGGGCGCCGGACACCCCGGCCCCCAGCAGGGCGGCTACGGCTACCCCGGACCGGGCGGCCAGGGGGGAGGGCACGGCGAGCCCGAGTACTTCGGCGACCCGTACAACCAGCAGCAGGGCGGTGGCGGCGCCCACGACCCGTACGCCAACAACCCGGGACACACGCAGCAGTTCAGCGTGGACGAGGGCGACTACGGCGACGGCGCGACGTACCACGCGGGCTCGGCGCCCGCCCCGTCCGGTCCGCGCCTGCACTGGAAACAACTGCTCAGCGGCATCGTGCTGCGCCCGAACGCGACGTTCTGGCAGATGCGCGACTACCCGGTCTGGGGCCCGGCGCTGGTCGTGACGTTCCTCTACGGCCTGCTCGCCATCTTCGGCTTCGACGGCGCCCGCGAGGAGGCGATCAACGCCACCCTCTCGACGGCCGTCCCGTACGTCCTGACGACGGCCGTGGCGTTCGTGATCGGCGGCACGATCCTGGGCGCGGTGACGCACACACTGGCCCGCCAGCTCGGCGGCGACGGCGCCTGGCAGCCGACGGTCGGCCTCTCCATGCTGATCATGTCGATCACGGACGCGCCGCGCCTGGTCTTCGCGCTCTTCCTGGGCGGCGAGAACTCCCTGGTGCAGATCCTCGGCTGGGTCACCTGGATCGCGGCGGGGGCTCTGTTCACGATGATGGTGAGCAGGTCGCACGACCTGCCGTGGCCGAAGGCGCTGGGCGCTTCGGCGATCCAGCTGCTCGCGCTGCTGTCGCTGATCAAGCTGGGCACGATCTGAGGACCGGGAGCCCGCCGTCGTCCGTGAACGGCGGGTCTCGCCGGCCCTCAGCCCTCATGCCTCATGCCTCATGCCTCATGCCTCATGAATCGAGTATCTGCCCGGTGCGCCGGACGACGGGAGCCTCGACGCTCCAGGGGAAGTTGATCCACTCGTCGGTGCGCTTCCAGACGTACTCGCATTTCACCAGCGACTGCGTCTTCTCGTAGATCACGGCGCTGCGGACCTCGGCGACGTGATCGAGACAGAAGTCATGGACGAGCTTGAGGGTGCGCCCGGTGTCGGCGACGTCGTCGGCGATGAGGATCTTCTTGTTGGAGAAGTCGACCACGTTCGGCACCGGCGCCAGCATGACGGGCATCGCGAGAGTCGTACCAACTCCGGTATAGAACTCGACATTTACCAGATGAATGTTCTTGCAGTCGAGGGCGTACGCGAGCCCGCCGGCGACGAAGACCCCGCCGCGGGCGATGCTCAGCACGACGTCCGGCTCGTACCCGTCGTCCGCGACGGCCTGCGCGAGTTCCCGTACGGCGCCGCCGAACCGCTCGTACGTCAGGTTCTCCCGTATGTCGTCCACGTCCTTCACACCTGCGTCCGGTGGAAGTTGAGGAACGAGCGGGACGCGGTGGGCCCGCGCTGCCCCTGGTAACGCGACCCGTAACGCTCGGAGCCGTACGGGAACTCCGCCGGCGAACTCAACCGGAACAGACACAACTGCCCGATCTTCATGCCGGGCCAGAGCTTGATGGGCAGCGTCGCGAGGTTCGACAGCTCCAGGGTCACGTGCCCGGAGAAGCCGGGGTCGATGAACCCGGCGGTCGAGTGCGTGACGAGCCCCAGACGCCCCAGACTCGACTTTCCCTCCAACCGGGAGGCGATGTCGTCGGGCAGCGAGATGACCTCGTACGACGAGGCGAGCACGAACTCACCGGGGTGCAGGATGAACGCCTCGTCCCCGGCCGGCTCGACCTTCCGCGTCAGATCGGCCTGCTCGACGGCGGGGTCGATGTGCGGATAGCGGTGGTTCTCGAACACGCGGAAGAACCGGTCGAGCCGCACGTCGATACTCGACGGCTGCACCATCGATTCGTCGTAAGGGTCGATACGCACGCGCCCGGAATCGATCTCGGCCCGGATGTCCTTGTCAGAGAGAAGCACGCCCCGAGGATACGCAGAACGCGCGGGCCCACCCCAACTCGGGCAACCCCGCGCGCCCCTACCGACCCCCCGCGTCAGCGCCGCCCGACCTCCACCGGCACGGCATTCCGCAACCGAGCACAACGCGGACACCGAATGAGCCGCCCGGGCCCGAGCCGCCCGGCGTCAAGCTGCTGCATCGGGAACGACGTAGTACTGAACACATGCCCTTCGGCACAGCGGACGACGGTGCGCTCCATCAAATCCATCAGGTCCCTTCCCCAAAAACGCGGACGAACCCACACATTAGGGGATCACCAGGACGCCCACCGAGGCGGCACTCCGACACCACTCCACCCACGGACGCTACGCCCCAACTCCCGCGACCGACAGCGGCGTCGAGCGCCCGGAGTCGGCAATGGGGTAGAGTGTCCACGGAAGCGCCGCTGATCATGGGCGCTCCGCGCGGGTGTAGTTTAATGGTAGAACATGAGCTTCCCAAGCTCAGAGCGCGAGTTCGATTCTCGTCACCCGCTCTTTGATGAAGGCCCCGGTCAGCAACCGGGGCCTTCTTGTTGTCTGGACCACGTCAGACGTCGCGCACCAGATCCGCACCGGAAGGCCGGCCCGGCCCTTCCTGTAAGCGGCTCGAACTAGCTCTGTTGAGTCCCCGGCGACCTTGAGAGACGGCGCCTCGGCCTCGCTGATGAAGATCTGCCGTGGAACGCCATCACTGGTCGCGTTCGTGCACTTCGAGGCGAACATGCCCAGTTTGTCGAGCTGCCGAGCCTCGGACGCAGCGAGTGGACACTCTCACGACAACTGCGAGCTGGGTGACGATCGCCTCTGGCCTCTCGTCCGCGTCACAGTCGGCCGTTACAGGTAGCGAGAAGGGCCAACTTTCAGCGCAAACACAGGTGTTTGAAATACAGTCGGACCAGGCTCATTCGTGGTATCCGACCGCATGTACGGAAACAAGAGAAGAACACACATGGACGAACAGATCAGCGCCGACGCCCCTGCGATGCCTGATACCTCCCCAAAGGTTCCAAAGCCTTTGGATCGCCACGCGTTTCTGAAGGGGTTGACAGTCGGGATCCTGGCGTCCTCTCTGGTTGGTACAGGACTCTTCCTGGCTATGGACAACGGCGGCCGCCCGACGCCGGCGGCTCCTGAGGCCACGGCAACGGCCATCGAGGAGGTGGCAGACGAACCCACCGAAGAGCCCACCTCGGAAGAGACCTACAACACAGCTCCCGACCGTACAGATTTCTTGCTCGACCTGAAGACCAAGTCCAAGCAGTGTTTCGGCTCAGCCGGGTGCAACGTCACGGTGGAGCCGACCCTGTCCTACCTCGGTCTGCTGCCGCTCGACCCCGACGAGACCTACTCGATCACGTACGAGGTGCGCGGGGGCGAGGACGGGGCCGTCATCCAGACGATGGAGCTGACCAACCAGACCTCCCTTTCCTACCAACCCGTTGCCATGTCCACCGCCAAGAGCAGCTCCAAGTTCACCGCAGAAGTGACGGACATCGCGATGTCCGGCTAGTACTTCAATGAGAAATCGTTGCCTGAGCTGGTTCTTCTTCGGTAGTGGCTGCGGCGGCCGGTGACTTGGTGTTGTCTGCGCCAGTGGGACCAGTTGAGGGCGTGGGTGACGGGTCCGCGGCGGGGAAGGAGGGTGTTCCGGAGTCTGCGGACTTCCGCGACGGTGAAGCGGATGGTGCTGGTGGTCCCGTCGGGTTTCCCTGATCGGGGTCCGGGCCGCCGCAGTGGCCCGGAACGCGTGGGCAAGCATGGCGAGGGTGACATGCCGTGTCCGGGCGGGCGATGCCACGGCGGGCCAGGACCCACCGCTCGCGGGTGGGCCGGTCGCCGTCGAAGACACCGATCGCAGGCCGACGGGCGGTGGCCCAGTCGACACACTCCGCGGCCCGTCCCGCTTCGATCTCGACTCCGCCGGGCGGATCGCCCTGGGCGACACACTGCTGGCCCAGTTTCCCACTGAGGCTGCTTACCACTCTGGCGCCTTCAAACGTGCCGCTACTCGCTATGGGCTTTCAGTAGCTCGCGCCCGGGAGTACGTGGCACTGGCACGCTGGTTCAGTCGACTCTGCGGCTGGCGAAGGCCGCAAGCGCGAAACCGCGCACCAGTACCGATCCGCAATCGGCTCTAAGAGCTTGCAGATCATCAAGGTGTTGCTTTCCGTCCCATGCCTCGTTGATGTGGTATGCGTATCCCGGACGAGATCCGTACCCAACTCGCCATGAAGTTCGCGGTGTTGTTCCCGCATCTGAATGAGCGGCAACGGCGGCTGCTGATGGCCGCAGAGGCCCGTGTTCTGGGACATGGTGGTGTTCGGGCCATCGCGCGGGCGGCCTTGGTGAGTGAGACCACGGTCCGCAAGGGCGTGTTCGAGCTGGAGGCCGGCGAGGAGCCTCTGGGCCGGGTGCGGCGGCCGGGCGGAGGCCGCAAGAGAGTCGCAGATCTTGATCCGGGGCTGCGGCCGGCTCTCCTGGCGCTGGTCGAGCCGGACGAACGAGGCGATCCGATGTCGCCGCTGCGGTGGACGGTGAAGTCGACCCGCACGCTGGCGCGGGAGCTGACGCGGACCGGGCACAAGGTCAGTGCGGACACCATCGCGGACCTGCTGCGGGAGGAAGGCTTCAGTCTGCAGGCCAACGCCAAGACCATCGAGGGAGGCCAACCCCCGGACCGGGATGCCCAGTTCCGCTACCTCAACGAGCAGGCCCGCGATCACCGGGACGCCGGCCAGCCGGTGATCAGCGTGGACACCAAGAAGAAGGAGCTCGTCGGCGACTTCAGGAACAACGGACGCCAATGGCGGCCCGCGGCTGACCCGATGCCGGTGAACGTCCATGACTTCGCCGACCACCAGCTGGGCAAGGCCGTCCCGTACGGGATCTACGATCTCGCGGCGAACACCGGCTGGGTCAACGTGGGCACCGATCACGACACCGCCGCGTTCGCCGTGGAATCGATCCGCCGCTGGTGGTCCGGCCAGGGCCGGGCCGCCTACCCGCAGGCGACGCGACTGCTCATCACCGCCGACGCAGGCGGCTCGAACGGCTACCGCACCCGGGCCTGGAAGCTCGAACTCGCCCGGCTCGCGGCCGAAACAGGACTGACGATCACCGTCTGCCACCTGCCGCCGGGCACATCGAAGTGGAACAAGATCGAGCACCGGCTCTTCTCCCACATCACCATGAACTGGCGCGGACGCCCGCTGACCAGCCACGAAGTCATCGTCCAGTCCATCGCCGCGACCACCACCCGCACCGGACTGCGCGTCATGGCCGAGCTGGACACCAACATCTACCCAACCGGAGTCCACATCGGCGACGCGGAGATGGCGGCCCTGCCACTGGCCCGACACGCCTTCCACGGGGACTGGAACTATGCCGTGCACCCCCAACCGTGCCCTGCCGTCCCAGCCCCCTGGGCTCCGCGAAAACCAGCCCCGCAGTGGGACCACGCTCTCCTGTCCGACCCCGCCCTGACCGGCATGTCCCGGCAGCAACTGAGCGATCTCACCGACATTTTGGCCCTCGACGGCGACGTCAAGCGCGGACGCCCGCCCCGGCTCGCTTTCCCCGACCAGGTCCTGGCAGCCGTCCTTCACCTGCGGATCGCCCTGGCCGCGGAACCCCTCGCCGTCCTGTTCGACAGCAGTCGCACTGCCATGCACCGCACCCTGCTGAAGATCCGGACACTACTCAAAGCACACAGCATCATCATCCCGCCAGCGGCCACCCCGCCCTCCGCCCTCACAGCCCTCCAGACTCGGGTTCAAGCTCTGAGCGGCGACACCAACAGCATGATCAAGACAACGTGTTAATGATCTGCAAGCCCTTAGATAAATCCCGAACCAAGCCAGTGTCATGCCAGCCGGCGTTGTGATTCGGCAGCTCGAACGACCGGAGGTTTGGCAGGCTGTGGTCGATCACATCGTGGCAGACCCTGCCAGCCGGAGAGAAGTGCTACTGCGTCTCTCTGCGTAACCGTCGGGAGTCCTGCACACGTACCCTCCTTAAGCCAGAGGCCACCAGGTCACTCAAACGCCAAGTGATGCCCACGCTCAGAACGTGGGTTCGGGTCTGCTCGCCCGCTCTGTGATGGATGCCTCGGTAAGCTGGTGGGGCTTTTTCTCCTATCCCTCAGCGACAACACACCGTGGCCTCCACGGGCAGCCAAATTCGGGGATCCTTCCCCGCCCGGAGCATGGGGTCCCGGCCTACCGGATCAAGGGAACACGAACCAGAGAACGCATACTCCAGCATGCTGAGATTATGCCCTCAACGACTCGCATCACCGTCACGCTCCCCAGCGACCAGGTGGCGGAGCTCCGCAAGCTCACGGACAACGTTTCCGGCTATGTGGCGGAAGCCGTGGCCCGCCAGATCCGGCACCAGCTCCTGGGCGACGACCTCCGCCGTCACGAGGAGGAGCACGGACCGTTTAGCGATGAGGAGCTCGCCGAGGCGCGCGGGAGGATCTTCGGCTCCGCCGGCACCTCCAAGGGCGCGGACGCCGCGTGAGCGAGCGCATCGAAACCGTCGTCCTGAATTCCGAAGGGATTTTCGCCTGGATCGCGCAAGACCGCAAGCTTCTCGCGATGCTTCAGGTCTTCCACAACATGGGAGCCGATCTGGTGATCGGGGCCAACACCATCGTGGAATTCACCCACTCTCGTACCAACATGCCGCGACTAATTGGGCCCTTTCCCGCGTCAAGGTGGAGCCGGTCACCGAGCGGGCGGCGAAAGCGGCTGCTGAGCTCCTAAAAGGCGCCGGGCTGCACGGGCACAAGTACGCCATCGACGCCACGGTCGCCGAAGTCGCCCTGCGCCAGCCGAAGCCCGTCGCCTTGTTGACGTGCGACAGCGACGACACGACCAAACTCTTCGGCAACCAAGTCCGCATCATCCCCCTCTGACCAGTCGGCCCACCCCGAGCACACCCACTGGCAGGGTCCGCTACACCGCTACCCTCGTGCCCCATCCGTGCCCAGCAGAGCGGACAACAGCGGTCAGGTACAGCTTCCAGAGAGCATGGCGATCCCAGCTTCCTCGCAGGAAAGTGCGGTTCAGAGCCCTTCCAAAGGTTCAAGCACCGCTGATTCCCAAGCTCAGAGCGCGAGTTCGATTCTCGTCACCCGCTCCACGACGAAGGCCCAAGTCAGCGACTTGGGCCTCCTTTGTTGTCTAGTCCACTTTCCGGCCGCGTGCCATTCGCGTGCCTTAGCAACCCCTCCGACCAGGCCGAACGTTGCCGTCGCACCCCCTCAGGCAGCACCTGACACTCCGTCGTCTCATTTAATGAGACACACTTTGAGTGACCTGTCGGGAGCCCCTCATGTGCGGCAGAAGTCGGCGAGCGCCGCGTCTGGCGGATGAGCGATTGAGTTGGCGGGCCTTGGTGTTGACGGGCAGGGAAGACGAGTGGCAGCGGTCGCGGTGCTGTTGGTGTCGCATGCCTTTTCTCCGCGGCCTCAGGTGTCGCTCACAGCCCGGGCAACCGCCTCGGTCACCGCTGGTGTCACTCGGGGGTCCAGCGAGTGCGGGACGACGTAGTCGACAGTGAGCTTGTCCTTGGCCACATCGGCGATCGCCCGTGCCGCCGCGAGTTTCATTCCGGTGGTGATGAACCGGGCGCCCGCGCCGAGGGCGCCACGGAAGATACCGGGCGAGGCGAGAGTGTTGATGATCTGGTTCGGATGGTCGCTGCCGCCGGTTCCCACGACGGCGACGTGCCGGGCGGCCACTTCGGGCTGGATCTCGGGGTCGGGATTGGACAGGGCGAATACGGTCGCCCGCGTTCCCATGCTGGCGATCAGGGATTCCGGGACGGTCGACGAGGACAGGCCGATGAGCACGTCGGCATCGCGCAACGCCTCGGCGGGACCGCCCCGCAGCCCTCGCGGATTGGTCCGCGCTGCCAATGCGGCCTTGGCCTGTGTCAGACCGCTTCGGCCGGTGAACAGGATGCCCAGCGAGTCGAGCACGGTGACGTCGTTGATACCGGCTTCCAGTAGCAGGTGGGCGGTGGCGATGCCCGCCGCGCCGGCGCCCAGGACCGTGACCCGGCTTCCTTCAAGGGGACGGTCGAGTACCGTACGGGCGCCGAGCAGCCCGGCCAGGACAGTCACCGCCGTACCGTGCTGGTCGTCGTGCATCACGGGGCAGTCGAGCACCTCCTTGAGCCGTTCCTCCAGTTCGAAGCAGTCCGGCGCCGCGATGTCCTCCAGGCACACGGCGCCGAAGGACGGCCTCAGGCGGAGCAGCACTTCGACGATGTCGTCGATGTGCGGCGCGTCCAGGACGACCGGTAGCGCGTTGAGTCCCGCGAACCTCTGGAAGAGGGCGGCCTTGCCCTCCATGACCGGCAGTGCGGCGGCGGGCCCGACGTTTCCAAGGCCCAGCACCGCCGTGCCGTTGGTGACGATCGCGACCAGCCTGCTTGCCCATGTGTAGTGCGGGCCGAGCGCGGGGTCCCGGGCAATGGCCCGGCTGACCCGTGCGACACCGGGTGTGTAGGCCACGGAGAGGGAGTGCGCGTCCTGGATCGGGAGGGTGCCGACGACGGACAGTTGTCCGCCCTGGTGCGCGGCGAACACCTCAGCGTCCGTGAGGCGGTCGTGGGTAGGCAAACCGATGACAGTCATGGGTCCTTGGTGGGTGGTGGGGTCAGGGAGCCGGTGTGCGGGACCCGCGCCGGCGTGGGCGCTACTTGCCGTGGGCGGTGAACACGCGGGTGAGTGCTGCTTCCAGCCGTTCGGCCTGCTCGGCGTTCTCAGCCACGACGCAGTACTCGCCGAATCCACCGGCGTCGCTGCCGTCCTCGACTGCCAACAGGACACCCGTGCGGGTCGCGTGGTCGTAAGCCAGCCCGCTTTCTGCCAGGATCCGCACGGCGGTGGTGAACGCCGGGAATGTGCACCGGCGCTGTTCGACCAGAATGCGGTCGGTGAGGTAGTCCCCGCCCACGACGTGCTCCCCGATGTGGTAAGCGTGGGTAGAGCCGCTGACCCGGCAGTTGAACTCATTGACCAGAATG
Source organism: Streptomyces sp. NBC_01508 (assembly GCF_045040315.1). Taxonomy (NCBI): domain Bacteria; kingdom Bacillati; phylum Actinomycetota; class Actinomycetes; order Kitasatosporales; family Streptomycetaceae; genus Streptomyces; species Streptomyces sp. NBC_01508. The sequence continues at coordinate 3,847,450 of NZ_CP109419.1, forward strand.
TTCTGGTCGGGCGTTACGATCGCGTCGATGCTGACGACACCGCGGTACCCCATCGCGTGAATGGGGATGCAGAGTTGCCGTGCCGATCTGAGGAACTCCTCAAAGCCTCCGAGTTCCGCGGCCGGCGCGGGCCAGACATGGCCGTTCAGCACCGGAGCCATACGCATCGCACCGTGGCCTGCGAGTTCGGCCCCCTCCTCTTTGACATGGAACTCGGCGCACAGAGGCAGCGAGTCGACGTGGTAGCGCTCCACGACGACCGGACTGCGTTCGCCGTCAGTGAGCCAGTTCCACCGTTCGGCAAGGTACTTGGCGAGTGCCTCGGGGTCGGCCGTCACCACGGTCCGCAGCGCTCCGACCGGCTCGACACCGGCAACTGGGCTGACCACCTCGTTGCCGAATCCCGCGACATGGAAGTCCTTCTTCACAATTGCCGGGTGCCCCTGGTCGAGCAGTTCCTCCCACAGGAACTCTGCGGCCTCCTCCTGGCTTGAGCAGACCCTTCCGTGCGGCACAGCGACACCCGTTCCCCCGGCCAGTGCGCGGAAGGTCGCCTTGCTGTTCAGCAGCCTGCCACCGCCCTGGTCCAGGAAGTCGAACCCAGGCGTGACGGTGTCCAGACCGAGCTTCCCGCTCAGGACCGTGACGGTGCTGTCGAAATGGAACGGGAACACCTCACGCACGTCGCGGGCCGCCACGGACCTCCGCAGCCGGGCAAGGAACCCCGGGTCGAGAAGGCGGTCCCGGGAAAGGATCCCGTCGCCGTAGCTGCCCGCCTGAGGCACGATGACGTCAATGCTCAAGCGGTCGATGCGGAGCTGCTCGGCAACATAGTCGAGAAAATGATCGTCCGGTGCCACGGGGAGCACGAGTACGTCCCCCTCCTGAAGACACCACGCCATGCGCTGGGCCTGGTTTCCGACATACGCGCGATAACTCGGGGAAAGGCTTCCCAAGTCCCCTACCATCTCTTCGGTGCGCTGATTACTGATAATCAATTTCGACATGCCTGAATTCCCCTTCGGGAGTTATCGGATTCGCCACCGAGGTAATTTACGGGCAAATGACCTGCGCAGATTTCGAGTTTCGGCCTTCAGACCCACAAGTTCCACACATGCAGGGGCGGCCCTCACAGCATACATAGCTATTGACGGGCCGTCATAAATGGCGGATCAAATTACTATCAGAGGAAAAGTGGATCTGCTTTGAAATCCAACCAAAGCGCCGCCTTTCCCTTGCAATGTGGACGTCTGATGGGTTGTTAGTCTCTGCATGAGAAGGGCCGATTTACCTTCGTAGATCGTGCCGGATGAGCTGGTGGCTCAAATCCAGCCGTACTGCGGGTCGTTCCGCGCCGCACGCATCATCCGGGGCGCAGGTGTCTGGACGCCCGAAAAGGTGCTGTCCGACATCGTGTTCGTACTCAACATCGGCGCTCCGTGGAGTTCCTGCCGCAAAAGCTGGTTCTCGACTCCGGCAGGACGTGCCGGCGGCGCCCGCGGGACTGGAACGAGGCTGACTTTTTCTGGTGAACATCCACAGCAAAGATCGCCAACTACTGCTCAAACCGCTGGCTAGTACTCCAGCCGTAGATCGTGATCTTCATGTCTGATTCGCGGCTTGTCGGCGGTAATGGCTGGCCTGGGCTCGGGCCTGGTGGCGGCGGCGCCAGGCGGAACAGCGGAGCCGGTGGGCTGCATCGTGCACGGGCCGGACGATCAGCGTCGTGAACAGTCGCTGGATCTCGTTGCAGGTGAGCGGGATCAGCTCGTCCGGGGCGGGATGGCGTGCGTGTTCGTCGGCGCGGACGACGGCGAGGAAGGCGTGAGCGAGCATGGCGAGGGTGACCCAGCGAGACCAGGAGGTATAGCGGCGAACCTGGTGCTCGTCGAGTGCGGCCAGGCCCTTTCCGGATTGGAGGAACTCCTTCACCCGCCATCTTGATCCAGCGACTCTGACCAGCACGGCCAACGGCACGGACGCGGGCGAGTAGCAGCGTTAGTAGGCGAGTTCACCGGTGCTGCGGTTACGGCGGATCAGCAGCTGACGACTCCCGGGGCGGGGGTCGGCGAGGTCGATGACTGCCCAGTTGTAGAAGCGGTGCCCCTTGGCCCCGGCCCCTGCCGATAGCTTCTGCCAGGCCCGCTTGGGCACCTTCTTGGACAAGATGTCCGCACGGAACTTCCCCGCACCGGTGGTGACTTCGTGCGAGCAGGCCACCGCGAGGACGTAGCCGGTGCCGCGTTCCTCCAGTGCGGTTCGCAGCTTCGGGTTGCCGCCGTAGACCTCGTCCCCCGCCACCCAGGCAGCCTGATGGCCGGCGTCCAGGAACCGGGCGACCATACGAGTGGCCAGCTCCGGCTTGGTCGCGAAGACGGTGTCCTCGTCCAGGCCCGCAGCCCGGCAGCGGTCGGGGTCCAAGGTCCAGGAGCGCGGAACGTAGAGTTCCCGGTCCACGGCGGCGTGGCCGCGCTGACCTGCGTAGACCAGATAGACAGCGACTTGGGAGTTCTCAATCCTGCCGGGGGCCTGTATTTCAATTACTGCTCGGTGAACGGGTGTTGGCGGGACACTGAGGCGTGACTGCGTGTGCGGCTGCTCAGGCTTCGGTTGTGGCTCTGAGGGCGAAGTTCGACCAGTTCCTTCCTCATCTCGATGAGCGACGCCGGCGGATCTACCTGGCCAGCGAAGCTGCCGCGCTTGGCCACGGCGGGATCGCGTTGGTGGCGGCCGCTTCTGGTGCCAGTGCGGCCACCGTCGCACGCGGGATCGCCGAGTTGTCCGGGCACCCTTTGCCATCCGGGCGGATCCGGGCTCCAGGAGCCGGCCGCAAACCGCTGACGGTCACCGACCCCGGTCTACTGCCCGCGCTCGAAGCTCTGATCGAGCCGCACACCCGGGGTGATCCGGTCTCGCCGTTGCGCTGGACCACGCTCTCACTCCGTTCGCTGGCCTCTGCGCTGACCATGCAGGACCACCCGGTCGGCGCGGCGACCGTCGGACGCCTGCTGCACTCTCTGGGATACAGCCTGCAGGGCACCGCCAAGACCACGGAAGGCGCCAGTCATCCGGACCGTGATGCCCAGTTCACGCACATCAACGCCACCGCCGCGGCGTTCCTCGAGGGCGACCAGCCAGTGATCAGCGTGGACACCAAGGCCAAGGAATGGCTCGGTAGCCGTGATCGACCCGGACGGACCTGGCGGCCAGGCAAGAACCCCATCCGTGTCGACTGCCACACGTTCATCACCAGTGACCAGCCCGTGGTCATCCCCTACGGAATCTACGACATCGCTCGCAACACTGGCTGGGTCAACGTCGGGACCGACCACGACACGGGCGAGTTCGCGGTGGAATCCATCCGCCGCTGGTGGCGGCAACGTGGACGGGACGACCACCCGGACGCCGCCCGGCTGCTGATCACCGCCGACTGCGGTGGTTCCAACGACCCCCGCCGCTGGACATGGAAGAAGCACCTCGCCGCCTTCGCCTTGGAAAGCGGGCTCGAGATCACGGTCTGCCACTTCCCACCCGGCACATCGAAGTGGAACAAGATCGAACACCGGATGTTCTGCCACATCACCGCGAACTGGCGTGGCAGGCCCCTGACCAGCTACAAGACCGTCATCGAGACGATCGCCGCCACGACCACCCGCGCCGGGCTCAGAATCGGCGCCGAACTCGACACGGGCCGATATGACCTGGGCACCGAAGTGCCACCCGCCGAGTTCCATGCGCTGCCGATCACACCCCACGCCTTCCACGGCGGCTGGAACTACACTCTGGCACCGGTCGCACCCCGGCTTCCCGAGCCGGCACCGAGCCGACAGCGGATCGATCCCGCCCTGACGGCAATGCTCAGCGACCCGGCCCTGACCGGGATGTCACGATCCGCGTTCGACCTCCTGGTCACAGTCTCGGAACCGTACTGGGACGCCTTGGCCGAGGCAGCATTCCAACGACGCTTCCACCGCCCACGCAGCTACCTCCACCCACAGATCAGCAGCCTCGACCACTACCACCGCCTACTGACTGCCCTGTTACGGCGCCGCCGAGCCGTCACCAGCACCCTTCTGGCCGAGCTCCTGAACGTCACCCGCACCAACCTGTCCAACCAATTCCAAGACGGTCACCGCCTTCTGGACCTGCACCGCATCGCGGTCACACCGCTACCCGGAACCCCGGCCCGCACCCTGTCCCAACTCCGAGCCCGCCTACCGTCACACGGCGACACCTGCGCAGATCAACTCTGACAGTTATTCAGACACAGGCCCCCGCCGTGCCGGTGTACTGGCGCTGCACCCCGACCGTGCTGGTGCCCTTCTTCACGTCCCCGGTCTCGTCGACCACCAGTACCGCCCGGTCGTCGTGCAGATGCTCCACCACGTACTCCCGTACGTCATCGCGTACCGCATCGGCATCCCACTTGGCCCGGCCCAACAGGTGCCGCATACCGTCCGGAGTGGTCTCGCTGGCCCACTCCGCGATTGTCCAGCAGTTCTTGCGTGGCAGGTCGGCCAATAGACCGAGCACCAACCGCGCCGCCCTGCGCCGGGGTTCGACCCGCGCGAAGCGCCCCGCGATCCGGCCCATCAGACCCTCGAACGCGTCCCGCCAACGGGCGGGTTCTATGCTGTGACCTGCGGCCACCGTCTCTTCGTCAGTCCACACAACTCACGATGATCAACGGTGGCCGCAGCCGTCTTATCGTCGGCCCTGACCAGCCAACATTACGATCTGTGCCTGGAGTAGGCGGCGGTCGAAGGGGCGACGCAGGCGCGCCGTCCCGTATCAGGAGGACATATGCGACGTGGCGAAGTCTGGTGGGCAGATTTCAACGAGCAGCGGGCAGTCGTACTGCTGTCGGGAGAAGAGACGTCCGGTTTCTTGGCGATGCAGGTCGTCGCTCCCGCGGGCACCGATCTCAGCGGCGTGGCCGTTGAGGTGGCAGTAGGTGCCCCCGAAGGACTGCCTCTCGAAGGCGTCCTGAGAGTCGCACTTCCACGTCCCGACTTCATCCCTTGCACTTGGCTGGTCACCCTGGCCAGGGAAGACCTGATCGGGCAGGCGGGCGTCCTGCCGTCCGCGAAGCTCAGCGAGATCGAGGATGCCCTTCGTCTCGGTGGACTCAAGTAGGCACAGAGGGATGGACGCCGCCGATGGCGCGGCCGGTCTCGTCGAGATGGTCAATGGTGGCCGCGCCATATCAGCGGCGCCCCCACTCACAAGATCACGATCTACGGCTGGAGTACTAGGGGCGATGAGACCAGGGTTGCCGGTGGTGTGCCGACGCGAACTATTCACCGGGACGTGTGGGGTTGGGGCAACAGGTCGCTGGCAAATGGCCTTTAGCCTCGCCGTTTCAGTTGGGGTTGCTGGGCGGCTGAGCGAGGTTGTTTGAGGCTGGGTCGGCCGGTGGGCATGGTGAGGGCCCGACGCGGGGTCGGGTTCTCCGAGGTCCTTGGGTTGAGGTGGGCGGGGGTGGTGGGTCAGCCGGCGGGGCGGGGTAGTGCGGCCAGTCGGTGGAATGCGGCCGTGAGCTCGTGTCGCCAGGGCCAGGTCGCCGATATCCGGAGGCGGAGGCGGCGGCTGCCCCGGGTGATTCTGGCGGCGACGTGCAGGAGCCGGTATCGGAGTTTCTTGGGTTCGGCCGTGGCGAGTTCGCCGTCCAGGAGGAGGGTGCGGGTCCAGGCAAGGAGGTCGATCGCCGCGAGGCTGAGTTCGAGCCAGGCGGCGTTGACGCCGAAGCGGCGGGAGGGGAAGCGGCCGAAGCCGGTGGTCTTGCCGCACCGGATGTGGTCTTCGACGGTGGCGTGCTGGCGGTGGCGGACCTCCAGGAACTGGGCGGAGCCGGAGGTGAACGGGGTGTCGGTGAGAAAGACCTGGTGCCGCATGCCTTCGTCCTGGTCGAAGAGTGAGAGCTGGGCTCCGGGGTGGGGATGTTCGCGGCGGACGATGATGCGGGTGCCGTCCGGGTAGCCGGCAAGGTCGGTCATGCCGGTCAGTTCGGCGACCTCGGCGGACTCGCGGAGGGTGCCGTCCTGGTCCAGGGCGGGGTGCCAGACCTGCTCGGGCAGGGCCCGGATCGCGCGGCGGACTGGTTCGGTGACCGCGTATCCGACTGAGAAGAAGGTGCGGATTCCGCGTGTTCGCAGGTCTCGGATGTGGCTGAGGAACGCTTTCGCGGATCCGGCGCTGTCGGTGCGGATCAGGATGTCGGTGCCGTGCCGGTGGGCGTCGGGGATCTGCGCGAGAGCGTCGTCCAGAACCGCGATGTGATCCGCGGCCGTGTTGGCTCCGGAGTTTCCGGGCCGGAGGCGCCCGGACATGGCCTCGCCGGTGTTGGCCAGGAAACACAGCAGGGGGTGGAAGCCGAAGCCGCCTTTGTAGGTGGGTGCGGCCTGGACCTTCTCCGAGTGGCAGGTGATCAGCGTGGCGTCGATGTCCAGGACCAGTCCGGGCACTTCCCGCCCGCCGGCTTTCGCCGCCGGTATGCCGCAGCGGGTCTCGGATGCCTGGAGCCAGGCCACTTCCCGAGCCTGAGCCCGGGCTGAGCGCAGGCGGCCCAGTACGCGTTCATCGACGGCGGCCAGCACCCGCCAGGCAGTCGGTGTCGAGGCGATGGGGCCGAACACCTCGCGCTGGTCGCGCAGGACGGCCAGATCCGTGATGGTCTCGCCGCCGGCAGCCACCATCACCGCGAGGTCGGTCGCGATCCGGCCCGGGTCATGACCAGTACCGCGTGGCCGGAGCGGTCCGAGCGCGGTGGAGTACGCGCTGGTCAGTCCGGTGACATCGGCGAGATCAGCCAGCAGCCGTGCCCCGGCATGACCGATCACCCCCGCCCCGTCAGCAGAGACATGAAGCCTGGGACGCGAACCGATACCCTGCACGCAGAAAGTGCCTTCCACCTGGACCGACAGAACCCCTCGACAAGGTTCATCGTCCCAGCTCGGAAGGCACTTTCGCGTTCACGGCCAGCAACTGGTCGCACGCCAACTGAAACGGCGAGGTTAGTGATGGTTGGCGATGTCGCGTGACGGTCTTTATGGGGTGTACTTCGGATTGCGAGAGGTCGCTGTTGGCGTCGGGCCGGTCTCGATGGCGGCTGGCGGACGGCTTGACTGATCGAAGCTACGCGGGCAGGCCAGAGCCGCGGCTCGGAGGTCGGCCCCGTTCTTTGCACCGCCTGCGCGAGCAAGGACACCGCGTCGAGCTGTTGTCGCGAGGACGGGGGCTTAGCTGCGGCGTGTGCTCGGACGGCTTCCGTCGGAAGTCTCGCCGAATGGAAGAGTTCCGGTCTCTTTTGCCTGCTGTGGGCGCGGAATACGGAACTCGGCACCTACTCGGCCAACTCCTTCTCTACTGTGATCGCATGAGCGAAGATAACCCTCTCATGCTGTCGCCTCTTCGTGCTCTGGTGTCGCAGGAGGAGTGGGCAGAGCTGACCCGATATCGAAACCAGACCTACCTGGCCGGACGAGCGCTGCTGCGTCAGGGTGAGAAGGGAAATCACGTACTCGCACTGATCAGCGGGCTGGTGAAAGTCGTCCGAACCGACCGTGACGGGCGGCAGCGACTGCTCGCCTTCCGAGGAACCGGCGAGATCCTGGGCGAGATGGCGCTCCAGGGTGTGGGGGTGCGAATGGCCAGCGTGTGGGCGATAAGCAAATGCAAAGCCGCCCTCGTCGGGGGAGAGGAGTTCCGGCGGTTCGTGGACAGTCACCGACTCGCCTATCCACTCGCTGTGATGGCCTCCCGTCGTCTGCTGGAGCAGACCGAGATCCATGACGGGGCCGTGCACGAGCGGCTTGCCGTGGCCCTACTTCGTCTGGTCGAGGTGTCCGGCGGGGAGCGGTCCTTCGACCTCACCAGGGAAGACCTGGCACAGCACATCGGTGTCGGCCGCAAGGCTGTCAGCAAGGCGCTTGAACGGCTCGGGCAGGACCGGGTGGAGGCCGGGAAACGCCGGATTGAAGTGACCGACTTGGAAGGGCTGCGCGAGATGATCGCCGGCCGCGTCGAGCCAGGAGCGCGGTGTGCTTCACGTCACTCTTCGTCGGGTCCTGCGGCACCGAACGTTCCCGCGCTCCCTGTGAAGCTCGAAACGCGAGCCACCGCACGCACGAGCGCCCCGGCCCGACCTCCGAGAGGTCGGGTGGGCTTCACAGAGGAGTGACATGCGCGAGTTCAGCAGCGAACTGCCCCGCCGAATCGCCAGCCCGTACACCCACAGTCGTCCGCTGCCCGCCTACCGGGGCATCCTGGCGGTAGACGCCAAGGACTTCACGGGACGCCCGGCGATCGAGCACGAAGCCGTCAGTCGGGCCGTACCCGAGCTTCTCAAGACCGCGCTGTCCAGGGCGGACCTGGGGGACCTCTGGGAGGACCGCAGGTTCCCCGCCTCAACCGGCGACGGCTACGTCTTCGGGTTCGACCCCGAGCGGATGCCCTTCGTGATCCACCCGCTTCTGCTCACGCTTCAGGACGTACTGACCGACTACAACGTCCTGTCCTACGGGGCGGTGCCCATCAGGCTCCGAGCCAGTGTGCACGTCGGCCCGCTGCCCGACACGGGGGACGAGTTCAGCGGCAACGGCACGGCCCGCAACGACACGCACCGCCTGCTCGACTCACGTCCAGTCAAGGCCGTGCTCGCCTCTCACAAGGAAAACATCACCCACGTTGCGTCGATCCTCTCCGACCGCTGCTACGAGGACGCCGTCGCCGGTGGGTATACCGGGCGCCATCCCGACCATTTTGTGGAGGTGGCCGCGACGGTCGACGGCAAGCCGTTCTCCCAGCGGGCCTGGATCTACGTACCGCAGCCGTCCGGGCCGCTGTACGAGGAGACCTCGGACGCCAACACCAGCGAGGAGTCCGCCCCGGAAGCGGCCCGGCCTCAGCCGCGTGACGACACACCGGCTCCTCAAGTGAGGAACAGCGCCCCCAGCGGCAACCTCAACACCGGCACCGTTCACGGTGGACAGAGCGTGGCCAACCACCATGTCGCCGGCGATCACGTCGAGGGGAACAAGGCCGGCCGTGTCCGCGGATTCCAGGGCGACCAGGTCCGCGGCAACAAGTACGAGGGGCGCCAGTGACCCCGGACGGGGAGTCGCCGTCGCCGGAGCAGCCCGGTTCGGCACCGACACCGGCACCGGCACCCGACGACGGGCCGTCGCGTGTCGAGGCTGAGCACGATGTCCCCGAGCTGCTCCACGCCATCGGCGCTGCCGAGCGGGCTTCGCTCTCGTTCGTGTACGCCCCGCGAGGAAACTTCAACTCCGGTGCTGTCCACGGTGGCCAGCGCGTACACAACGGGTCCGCGAACGAAGGGCGGGGGCCACGGGAGGGCAGGGTCCGCGAAGGGCCTGTCCCTGAGGCGGAGGTACGGGCCGCCGCCTTCGGGTTCGCACGACCCGACTGGTTCAACGGAGCTCTCAGGGAGTTGAATGACGGGCCGCTCTTCCTGGCCGGGCGGCCGGGTTCGGGTCGACGAACCGCGGCGCTCAACCTCCTGCGCGAGAGCTGTGGGGAAGGGGCCCTGCTGCGGGCACTGGACAGCGTCACCGAACTGGACCGCTGGCAGCCCACCGATCCGTCGGCACGCGGATACCTGATGGACGGCCTGTTCCCGTCCCGGCCCCTTGGTTCCGGTGTCCTGGGCCATGTGCGCTCACTGCTCGACAAGGCCACGGCGCACATGGTGATCATGCTGCCTGATGACGCGGCGCTGCTGCGCCGCCTTGAACAAGACCTGCACGTCCGTCCCGTCCGGTGCGTACCGCCCCCGCCCGCCATGGTCTTCGGCAGCTACTTCGAGGCGGTGGTTCCGGATCAGCGGGAGCGGGAGCGCTTGCTGGCGGCGCTGAACCGGCGTCATGAGCTGAGCGACCTGCTGGTGGCGGAGTTGGTGCCGGCCGAGGTGGTGGAGCTGGTGACAGCCATCGTGACGGCTGACGGCGACCCGGACGCGCTCGGTGACCTGGGGGGCCGCCTGAGCTACCGGGCCGAAGAAGAGGTTCCCGAACTCATGCGGGAGCTGCGTGGTGACCCGGAGGCCCTGGCCTTCTTGCTGGCAGCCGCTGTCTACGAGGGCCTGGACCACCGACTCGTCAGGGAGGAGGCCACCCGCCTGCTGAAGCTGTCCGAAGGCCGTCTGACGGCAGAGCTGCCGCCGACGGACTCTTCAGGAGCTGAGAAGGCCGGTCGGCCCAACCCGGACTTCGTCTTCCGGCGGTCCCTGACAGAACTGCTGCACACCGTTCGGGCCGTCCGCCGGGAACGTGAGATCAGCACGGAAGGCGCCTACGCGCACAGCGTGCAAGGGGTCGTGTTCGTCAGGCACCGGCAGGCCGAGGCAGTGCTCAGACATGTGTGGCGTGAGTACGGACAGTTGTCGGACCTACTGGTCGAGTGGCTGCGGGAAGTGGAGCGCACCACCGAACTCACCAAGCCGGTGGGCCAGTTCATGGGCAGGGCGGCGATATGGGGAGGCGGGCGGCGCGCACTGCGGCACATCAAGGCTCTCGCCGAGGCGGACCGCACGACCAGTCGTCTCATCGCGGCGAACGCGCTGGGCATCGCGGCCGAGGACCCGGTACTCGTCGCGGAGGTGCGCTATCGCCTTCAGCGCTGGAGTGTGGCGGCCGACGTCCACCTGCGGACGACGGTGGCCTACACCTGCGGTGCGGAGTTCGGGCTCTCACGCCCGGACCTGGCTCTGCGGCTTCTTCACGATCTCCTCCTCGGCGTGCGGAGCCGCTCTGGCGAAGGGGGCCAGGACGACGACGGCAAGGTTTTGCTAGCCGTGCGGGTGGCGATGCTGAGTCTTTTCCAGGCCGGTAATGAGGCCAAGGTGTTCGGTCGGCTTGTCGAATGGTTGGACGCGGAGCGATGCGACACGGAACAAGTGCTTTCGGTGTTCGGGCAACTGCTTCAGTCCCCGGGGTGGTTCATGCGGAGACTCGCGGCTGAGACCCCGGAAGCGGGGTCGATAGTGGAATTCGTCCGTCGCGCGTTGAACTCCGAGAGTTCCTTCGATGCGACCTGTGCAGCATTACTGCGCTGGGCCGACTGGGCGCGTTGGGACGAAACACAGTTCCGTGCGGTGGAGAACCTTTATGGCGCGTTGGCTCATGTCATGCGATTCGGCGAATTCCGGTTGTTCGTCGAAATGGATGAGACGGGCGCGGACGGGTGGGCTGGACTGAACACGGCGCGGGCTTCGCTCAGCAGGTGGCGCGCCGGTGAACGAGGGGAGGCAGCATGAGCGACGAGTCGACCGAGCGTCTCTACTTCCGGGTCGCCGGCTCGCCCTGGCGGGAGATCCTCCGCCGACGCTGGTCCGCGACCAGCGACTGGTCCCTGGTGCTCAGGGACGAGGCCGGGGACTACCGCCTCCTCGGCCGTGGTGGGGATCCCGACGACGCCGGAGCCTACGGACCTGCACCGGACGAGGCGGCTCCGCCGGGCCTGGGCAGACGGTACACCGACGTTTTCCGGGTGGACACGACCGAGCACGTGGACACGCGAGCGGTCGCCCTTCCCACCGTGTACGGAACGGAATCTGTGGATCTTTGGGTCTCGTGGTGGGTCCACGACCCCGTACGCGTCGTGCACACGAGGACCGCGCACGGTTGGCATGTCGTGCGGACCCGTCTCACCGGCGCCCTGCACCACCTGGCCGAGGCGCAGGCGGCGGGCGGCAGTGGGCTGGGGGCCCCGGAGATCATGCAGTATCTCGGCGTGCCGCAGCGCCTGGACGAAACGGGTCTGAGCTACCGGGTGTTCGACGTACGGCTCCGTGAGAGCGGTGAGGAACTGCTGCTCGGTCAGGAGGAGGGCGAGGGAGTTCGCTACTCCTGGACGACCAGCCGTCGTGGGGAGTACGAGTTCTGCCTCCAGGCGCTCAACGCCGGGCCGGTGTCCCTGGCAGCGCTCTGGCTCCTCAGACATCCCGACCAGGTACGCCAGGTGCTGGACTGGTCGGTCGATCACCAGAATCTGCTGAGCCCTCCGCGCAGTGACTGGCAGGAGGAACTGGCCGTACTGCTGGGCACGCTGACCGATCAGGAGCGCAAAGAGATTTCCTACATCCTGCGGGACCGGATCTCCGCGCTCGGGCGTCCCGTTCCCGGCGAGGCGATTTAACGTCAGGATTCGTGCTCGACATTCGAATGAATGGGCGAGTTGGCTGCCTTCGGGCAGCACACTCGCTCTTTATTTTCATGAGGTTCCGCGAGTCCTTCTCTGTGACTGCGGTCACCTGATTTCTGGGCCTCGGGAGCGGATGCGTGGATCGATACACGAGATTCTCGATTCGTCCAGGAAACGGGTGCCCGATCCACTTTCCGGGTGTCCAGAGCATTGAAGGGCGACATGCGAGCAGAAGAGAATCGCACTACGGACGACGTCGTCGCGTTCCCCCGACAGCGAGAGATCGCGGAGCCGGTGACCGGCCGCAGCCAGCTGCCGGAGACCGGTCCTGAAACGGAGGCATCCCCGGCGACGGTTCTGAACGCCGAACGCGGGATCATCAACACCGGCACCGTCCACGGCGGACAGCACGTCACCACCATCGAGCATTCCGGCCACGTCGACGGTGGGGCCGATGGAGACATCTGAGATTCCTCAAAGCGGCGACCTCGACGCTCTCGTAGCAGCCTTGGCCGGCCGGGAGATGGTGGTCGTTGCTCCACACAGCACCGTGAACACCGGCCTGGTGACGGGCGACCAGCGGCACACCGTGTCTCACCCGGCCGAAGGCGGCAAGGCAACGGGGCCGATGCGGCAGGGCCCCGTACGGGCAAAGCACCTTGAGACGGCGAGAAGGCGCTTTGTGCCGCCGCCCGGCTTCGAGGACGCGCTTACCGCGCTTGACTCCGGCGTCACCGTGCTCCTCGGAGAGCCGGGGACAGGACGTGAGACGCACGCCCTCAACCTGCTGGCCCATGGCAGCGAGGAGCCCGTGCTCGTCCAGGTGGACCGGGCCGTCAACTTCTCCCGTTGGGGGCCGCGAGCTCAGGGGGTGCGCGGATACCTGGTGATGGAGCCCCCGGACCCGTTCGCGCTCCGGGCATGGGATCTGTCCCGCCTGGAGACGCCTCTGGCCGAGGCCGGGGCACGTCTGATCATCGTTCTCACGGATGCCCCAGGGCTGGCCACCGCTTTGGCGGACCACCTGGGCATGCCGGTGGTGCGCCACTACTCACCGGACGCATGGAAGGTCTTCAGCGCCCATCTCGCCGACGGCTCCTCCGACGAGGAAGCGTGCGCCGAGTGGCTGCGGGCTCTGGAGCCTGGCCAACTCGACGAGTTGCTGCCCGAAGGACTTCCGCCCCGCTACGCGGCGCGGGCGGCGGAGGCCGCGCTCCGGCTGGGTGTCGCGGGCGGTGCGACCGGCACCGAGGTGTTGCACTACGTGGCCCGAGCCGAGGGTGCCGAAGTCGTCGCCCGGTCCCAGACGGATCCCGTCCTCCGCGCCGACCTGCTCGCCGTCACCGTCTATGGAGGGCTGCACCGTAGCGTGGTGACGGAGCGTGCCGGGGATCTGCTCCGACTCGGGAGGTCGGGATGGGAGCAGGATACCGGCGCCTCGAATTCCCACGGTCGCTCGCCGGCGGGTACCCGCCAGCGGCCCTGGCCTGAGACCTTGCGGCTTCTCGGGGCGCGCCATGGGCGTTGGGCTGCGGACGTAACCACTGACACGGTGTCCTTCTTCTGGCCCGCTGTGAGCGAGGCCGTGTGGGAGGTCCTGTGCCGTGACCACACGGATCTCGTGCCCCTGCTGCACTCCTGGCTCGCCGCTCCCGGCTATGAGGTGGAGCAGATCGAACGGGCTGGGCGGGCGGTCGCCGCCATGGCGGTGGCGACCGGCGGACGGTCCATGGAACACCTGCGTGACCTGGCACTGGCTCCGTCACGCCCGGCTCCCCAGGTGGCGGGGTGGTGTCTGGGGGCGGCTGTTCAGGACCCGGCAGCGGGAAGGGTGGCGGCTGAGCTGCTCGAACAGTGGAGTGTCACGACTGCGGCGCCGCTGCGCGAGACGGTGGTCCGCGCCTGCCACCCGGACCGCGGCCACGTCACGGAAGAGCAAGCTCTGTGGTTGCTGCATCGGCTCATGACAACCCTGGACGACGACACGGACGCCCCGTCCGTCGTCGCTGAGACGCTGGTGCGGCGTTTCGAAGCCGGGGACTCCGGCGCCAGGACAACCGTCCTGCGCCGGATGTGCGACTGGACACGACCGGATGACGTTCTCAGCCGGCTGACGGCCCTCTGCTTTCCCATGATGGTGGACACCGACCTCTCGTGGTGGAGCGACCAGATCCTCGCCGACGCCGAGTTGGCATCCAGCACGGTTCAGCTGGCAGCACATGCCCTGAACGAGTCGGCCGCTTTCCCGGCCATGCGCGATGCCCTCCTCGACTGGTGTGCCGAGGCGGCCTGCGAGGAGCACCAGGCCCGGGCACTGAGCGAACTCCTCGATGGCTTGGTGTCCGCCCGCCAACCTGGCTTTCTTCGCTGGCTTCTGGCCGTCGAGAGGGGTCCGCACGCGATGCCTGGCAAGGAGCTGGCAGCCCAGGCGCTGGTCGCGTGGCGCGGCGAATCACCTGTCTCCAACTCCGAATGATCAGGAGGACCGATGTCACTTCCCCCTCACCCCGGCATCTTCGCCGCCGTCGAGCGTCACTGTGCCGACAGCGAGCCCAGGCCCCTGTTACGTCTCTACGACGGGTCGGACCAAACCGGTGTACCACTGGCCCTCGTACGGGCCCGCCAACTGCTCTATGACCGCTCTGCCTGCTCCGAGGCACGTGCGAGCCTGTGGCACCAGATCGCGGAGCGTGTCCACTCCGATGTCCTCGGGTCCGACTGGCCGGAGGCCGTCGTGTGGCTGGGACTCCCGGGGCTCCGCCGCACTGCCTACAAGATCGCCTGGCGTTTCCGTGCCGAACGCGGCGACGTCGAGGCCGAACTGATCACCTGCTACCTCGAAGCGCTGGCCGGTCTTGCGACGGATGACCCCGACCCCGGCGGGACTGTGCTGCGTTCAGCCTGTTCACGCGTGTACGACGTATGGCGCCACGCTCGCCTCGAAATGGCCGTGGACGACGTGGAGCGGGCCGGCGGCGCTCCCGTCGAAGGGGAGGCGGCGGACCACTGGCAGGCGGACTATGACCCAGTTCCGCGCCACCCCGGGCTCTCGGCCACGGTGCGGATCACCGTTCCCGCTCACCGTGTCGAGGGCGTACGCCTTGGCGTCCTGGCCCAGACCTGGGGAGTGGCCGACGCCGCCACGAGCGTCGGATTCTCGGGCCAGGGTCGCCAGGTCGCCACGGTCTCTCTGCGCCGTGTACGGAGGAGCAGATGACCGACCGTGTCGAAACACCCCTGACCTTCCGCGAGATCTTCAACCTCCCGGTCAGCGTCAATCTCCGAACGGCGGCCAGAGCCTACGGAATGTGCCTGGGTACGGCCTACCGCCTGGTGGCCCAGGACGCCTTCCCCTGCCCCACGGTGCGCGTCGGCCGACGCCACCGGGTGCTCACCGTGGACCTCCTGAGCGCACTGGGCATCGAGGAACGCCCGGTCTTCGCCGACGAGGTCGCCGACGGAGTGGCTCTCACTCTTTTCGACTGACCTCCACCCTCCACCCACCACATCCTGTCGGCTGCCCGGCCACCGACAGGGCCTCCCCGGACCCACCGTTAAGGAAGCTGCCATGCCCACTTGTCTCGCCATCTGCGGAACCACCACCGCCGCCGACCCTCCTGGTCATTCCCCTCCGGGGGAGCGGCACCGGTCCACCGTCCTCTATGAGGACGTCGTGCGTCCCGCGTGTGCGCAGCTCGGTGTCACCTTCCTACGAGCGGACAAGCTCATGGAGGCTGGCCTGCCCATGGACCAACTGCTGCGCATGCTCACCGAAGTGGACATCGTCGTCGCCGACCTCGGCGGATCCGAGGCGGAGCTGTCCTTCGCGCTGGGAGCGCGACACGCCCTCGGTCGGTGCACCGTCCATGTCACGGAGGGAACCGAACAACTCCCGGGCCTCGGAGCCACGCCTCGGATCCCGTTCCCGTCACACCCCGCCGACACCGTGACCGCCCAGCGGCAACTGACGAGCGTGCTGGCGGAGGTGCTGGGCCGGGGTAGTGTCCTGTCGCTCCCCGGGGGATCGACCCCCGAGCCGGGCGCGGACTCGACCGCCGGGGGCGACGAGGATGCCCCCGGCCTGTTTGATCTGGTCGTCGAGGCGGAAGCGGAGCTGGAGGCCATCTCCGGCGACATGGCCGACGTGGAGTCCGCCCTGGCGGACCTCGGGGAGATGATGGGACTGATCGGCGAGGATATGGCCCGTGTCAACCATCCAGGGGCTTCGATGAACACGCGGATGGCTGTGATTAACCGCCTGGCCAAAGCCATCGAAGGGCCGGCCGACGACCTGTCCGCAGCGGCCGAGCGCTTCGCAGCGCGCATGGGGGTCAGTGTCGACGCGTTCCGGGCGTTCCTGGAATGGGCGGCGAGCACGCCGCGCTGTGAATGGCCTGAGGGCGCGGAGGATGTGCTGGAGCAGGTCCTCACGTCCCCCGAGGAAGTACAGGACGCGGCGGGCGCCTTCCAGGAAGTCATGGCAATGATCAGCATGTTCGGATCTTCCAGCCGTCAGCTGCGCCGCCCCTCCCAGCAGATCAACACATCCCTTCAGACCATTTTCCAGAGTGTGGCCGTGCTTGACGAACTGAGGGGCCTGGCCATGGCGCTGAGGGAGTCCTCAGTCTTCTCGGCGGACGCTGACGTCAGCCTCTGAGTTCGGCGGAGGGAGGTGGCGAGGGGTTTCTGGCCACCCCTTGTTCCGCGTCTGCGCGACGTTGATGGGCTGGTCTCATGAGAGGCATGAACCATCTCTGAGCGCCGGACCAGCGTCCCGCTGGTCCGGCGCCTCAGTTTGGCTCAGAACGCGGTCTCCTACGGCACGCGAAAGTCACAAGGCCGGAAAACGGTCTAGACAACAAACAACCCCCGGGCCGCCGGCCTGGGGGTTCGTCGTGGAGCGGGTGAGGAGAATCGAACTCGCGCTCTGAGCTTGGGAATCCACGGCGCCCAGGCAGACCGCAGGGGTCTGATCAGGGACTACTTGGGTGGACGAGCCGCTGGGGCCCTCCTGGATTGACCGTTTTTGACTTTGGTGTACCGCGTTGAAGGGCTGGGTTGGGGTTGGACTGCCATTGGGGGACCGAAGACTGCTCCGTTGCTGGAACGTCAGCACGTCCGTAAGGCGAACCACACGGTGACTGGGCCAGGCAGGTTCGTCGGGGCGATAGCAGCGGCATCAAGCAACCACAACGAGGGCCGGGGAGCCCGACGTCCACCACAGCGCGGCAAACGAGGACTGCTGGAGCGCAGGCCCCTGCACCGAGTACGAGACGGGTGTAGGGGCCCGCATATCACGGAGCGGGTCGGCTGCTGATCCATCCGTACGCTCCGGTGACGGTGGCCACGACATCACGTCTGGAACGGGTGTGCTGTCCTATATCATGATGCAGCCGCTCTTCTGAGAGTTCCCTGGGAGTGCCGCTGCGACGCCTGTCGTCGCCCCTGCCCCCAAGACGGTCAAGCAAACGAGAGTGGTGACCGTCAGGATTTTGCGCACGCGCGAGGTTCCTTCCGTGTTGATCATGGAGATTCGGAAGGTTATCAAAATATCGAACACACAGCACACTGACGGATCCGAGTTCGATACTTCGCCCTAGTCGTCGTACACCACGGAACGGGCATCCGATCCGCCGTCGCCTATGTGTTCGATATCATTTAGGCGGCGGCTAATTCTACGCGCATCGACATTGTCTCGGTGTCGAACTAATTCGAACGCTTGACGTAATGTCATGCGCGCTTCATCGACATCTCCCGCCGCGAGTCGCACCTCCGCCAGCAACGTCCGCGCGGCGATTTCCTCGTCGACATCATGGGTGCGGCCGGCGACAGCCACCGCTGCTCGCAGCCGGGCCGTCGCGGCGGCCAAGTGACCGTCGGCCAAGTCCGCGCGCCCAAGGCGGCGCAGGGCCTGGACCTCGTGGTGGGCCGTTCCTATGTCTTGCGCGATCTTCAGAGCTTCGAGGAGATGTCGGACTGATTCCTCGACGCTCCCCAACCGCCAGTATGCCTCGCCGATCCCGATCAGAGTCTCGGCCTGGCTCTTCCGATCACCGAGCGACCGGAACTCTGAAAGTGTTTCAGCGAACAGGGAAAGAGCCGCTGCGGACTCACCCGACTCCGTGATGGCTTGGGCCAGATTTCTGCGTGCGGTCGCACGGTCGTATCGGCTCCCGTCGGCTTCCAGAAAAGATAGTGATTCCTCGAACGAACGACGGGCCGGCACCAATTCGCCGGCCTGCATCTGTAATTCCCCTATATTGTTGAGTGTCTTGGCTGACGCGGTCTCGTCACCCGTTAGTCGAAAGTCCTTGAGAGCATTACGGAAATGCGCGAGCGCCCGGCCGTGTTCCCCGAGTAACAGCAAAGTCACCGCTATATTGTTTCGGCTTCGCGCCTTGTCCCAGATATCACCCGAGAGCGACTTGATGGCCAGGGATTTCTGGAGCAGGACGAGGGCATTGCGATTCTCGCCGAGATGCCAGTTCAGCGTGCCGAGGACACGTAGAGCCTCGGCCTCGGCAGGTCCGTCGCCCAGCGCACGTGCGATCTCCAGCGCCCGTTCCCCCGCCTCCGTGGCCTCCGCGTAGTCCCCTATGCTCGCGTCCGCCGCGCAAAGGTCGATCAGGGCACGGCAGAGCGCCGGCTCGTTGTCGTTCGTTCGGTCCCAGTGAACGACGGCATGCCGCAGGAGCTTCTTGGCGTCCTGCCAGTAGCACTCCGCCTGCAGGAACCCCGCCAGGGTGCAAGAGAGTTGGGCCGCCTGCTCAGGGGCGCCGTTACGCCGGACGTGGTCTTCGACGGCCAGGAGGTTGCCGCGTTCCGCGGCCAGCCAGGCCCGCGCGGCGGTGGGCTCCGGCAAGGGTGGCGGAGGCGTCGACAGAAGCGGCGACGGTGCGTCCAGCCGTACACGCCGGGGATATGCAACTCGGTCCGCGAGGTCGGCCGTCGTGACGTAGAAATCCGTGAGGCGGGCGACAGCTTGCCGACGTTCCTGCTCGCTGTCCTCTGAATTGGATAGGCCGAAGGCATATTCACGCAACAGATCATGGTAGCGATAGCGGTCCGGTACCGGCTCCCTGAGCAGGTGGCAGGCCAGCAGACCTTCGAGTAATCGCTCCGTCGTGTCCTGCGGAAGCCCCAGCAGGGCGGCTGCCGCGTCGGCGGTGAAATCGGGTCCGGGATACAGCCCGAGACGGCGAAACGTCGTCCGTTGCTGCGCGGTGAGAGTCCGATAGGAGAGAGCGAACGCCCGCGTCATCTCCTGTTCCTGATCCGCGGTGCGAATTTCTGCCAGCCGACCGGGGCTTCGCGCGAGACGCTCGGCGAGAACGCCCAGCGTCCAGGACGTACGGGCCCGGAATCGATGGGCGACCAGTTCGATCGCGAGGGGAAGGCACCCGCACAGGCTCACGATGCGCGCGGTCTCCGCGATGTCGCGGGTGCGTTCCTCTCCCGCGAAACTGCGGAAGAGTGTGATGGCGTCTTCCTTCGACAGGACGTCGAGCGGGACCGACAACGCCTGAGGGACACCGGTCAGATGTCGACGGCTGGCGATGATCGTCAGGGACGGTGACCCGCTGGGCAGCAGCGGGCCGAGTTGTTCGGGTCCGGCCGCGTCGTCCAGAATGATGATCACTCGGCGCTCGGCGAGCATGGTCCGCCACAGGGCCGTACGTCCCTCCAGTTCCGCCGGAATGGAGAAGGCCGGCGCGCCGAGCAGCCTCAGCAGAGTCGCCAGCGCCGCCCTCGCGGTGAGCGGTTCCTGGGCGGGGGAATGCCCGCGCAGATCAATGTAGAGCTGACCATCTGGGTACCGCTCGGTCAGCAGGTGGGCAGTGGCGACTACCAGGGCCGTCTTGCCGACACCCGCCATGCCGCTGACCGCTTCCACGGTCACGACCGATCCGCCATGCGCACCCTTGTCGGCGATCATCGAGCTCAGGGCCTGTAACTCCGCCCGGCGTCCCACGAGCGACGGTTGCTGGGGCAGATTCCGGGGCGGTGGGACATCGGGAGGGAGCCCGGCAGGTAAGGGCGTCTCAGGCTCGGGCGACGGAGGAGCGCCGGCAACCGGCTGGAGTGGACCTGCCGTTCGCTCCGAACCACCCCCGTGTGCCAGTTCACGTGCCGGTATGCGGGCCAGCACACCCTGGTGAAGCGTGTTCAACTCGACGCCGGGGAGCGCCCCGTACTCCGCCATCAGCGACTGCCGGGCCCGCTGGTGGATCCGAAGCGCGTCAGCGTACCGTCCGCTGCCGTAGTACGCGAGCATCAACTGCCCAAGCAGTGTCTCGTCCCCGGGGTGGTGCTCGACCAACGCGGACAGCTCACCGACCTGCTCGGCGAAGCGTCCCAGCCGCAGTCCGGCTGCGATGCGTGACGAGCTGGCGCTCAGGCGCGTCTCCGTGAGCGTCCGCCGTACGGTCGCCGCCCAGAAGCCGGGCAGACCGGCCAAGGCCTCGCCCTGCCACAACTCCTCCGCGCGGGACAGCAGTTCCACCGCCCGCGCGTCACCGTCACTGGTGAACGCCGTGTCGACGAAGTGTTGGAAGCGCTGCCGGTCCACGGAGTCACGCGCGGTCCGTAGGGTATAGGTGTGCGCCCTACCGACGATGGTGGGTGCTCCCGGCCCCGTACCGGCGGCCCGCAGTCGTCGGCGGATGCGCGAGACATAGGTGTGCGCGTTTTCGCGAGCGCGTGCGGGAGGGTCGCCGTCCCAGAGTCGTTCCATCAGCTCGCTGATCGCGACAGGACGGCCCACATCAAGTGCGAGCGCGGCCAGTAACATTCGTTCCTTGTCCGATCCGAGCGTCAGCCACTGCCCGTTCAGCCGAAGCCCAACCGGTCCGAGAATCTGGAATTCCACCAGCGCCCCCGCTGGTCCGTCGGATGGCTCACGAGCATGACATCACGTGGCGAATATCGCCAACACCGTTGCCGTACTTGGCGTGATTCGTTCTTATTCTTGATGGTCATTCCAAGCCGCGCCGGGGTAGGACAGTAGAGACTCCGTGTAATTGGCGATCGATCTGCGGGGGCGGATGGATGAGTGATTCGAGTACGGCCTCGCAAGGGCCTCAGCGCAATGAAATCAGTGGCGCGGCGAGAGTGTACGGCCCTACCGTCCAGGCCCGTGAGGTGCACGGCGGCATTCATCTCCACCCCGCGCCGGCCGCGCCCACGCGGCTGGCGCCACCGCGCCAACTGCTGCCCGTCCCAGCCCACTTCACCAACCGGGAAGAGGATCTCGCGTCGCTGAACGGTCTTCGCGACACGGGACTGCCGCTGATCGTCGTCAGCGGTCCGGCCGGAATCGGCAAGACGACCCTGGTGTCCAAATGGCTGCGTACGCTGAGCGCCGAATTCCCCGACGGGCAGTTGTACGCGGACCTGCGCGGGCACTCGGCGGGTGGGCCGGTCGGGCCGGCGGAAATCCTTGGACAGTTCCTCCGGGCGCTGGAGGCCGACGGGCCCGAGTCCACGGACGCGGTCCAACTGGCCTCCCTGTGGCGGTCCTGCACCGCCGACCGGCGGATCGCGGTCATGCTGGACAACTCGTTCACGGCCGCGCAGGTCCGGCCCCTGCTGCTCGGCGGGCCGAGCGGTCTCGTGGTCGTCACCAGCCGCCGCAGGCTAACCGGCCTGCGTATGGAGGGAGCGGGCTTCCATCAGCTCGACGCGCTCGGTCCGGCCGCCGGTGTCGAACTGCTCACCCGTGGGATCGGCGTGGACCGCGTTGCCGACGAACTCCCGGCGGTCCGCCGCCTGGTGGCCCTCTGCGCGGGCCTTCCACTCGCGGTTTGCCTCGCGTCTGCCCGGCTCGCGACACGGCCGAGACAGTCGGTGGGGGCGCTTGCCGACGCGCTTGCCCGGAACGCGGGCGGTGGCCGACTGGCCGCGCTCGAAGTGGAAGGGGAGGCCTCGGTGTACAAGGCTCTGGACGCGTCGTACGCGGTGCTGAGCGACGGGACCGCGCGTCTCTACAGGACCCTCGGCCTGCTCCCTGTGCGTACCTTCGACGCGATGATCGCCGCGGCCTCCTGTGGTGAGTCCCCGGAATGGGCGGAGCGCGGACTGGACGAGCTGGTCGAGGCGAATCTCGTGGAGGACGTCGGCCCGGAGAGCTGCCGCTTCCATGATCTCGTACGGATCCACGCGCATGACCGTGCCCAAGAGGACGATACGAGGGCCGCCCGCGAGATGGCGCTGCGGCGATTCTGTGACTGGTGCCTGCACACGGCGACGGCGGCTCAGGAGCGGCTGACGCCGGTGCAGTTCACGCTCCCCAGAACCTACGTTCACCGGCCGGATCTTCCGTTGCCGTTCTCCGACGACATCGCCGCGCTCGGCTGGCTCGACTCCCACCGGACGCAACTGCTGGGCGCCGTTCAGCTCGCGGCGAACAGCGGCTGGTACGACACGAGTTGGATGCTCGTGGATGCCCTGTGGCCCCTTTTCTTGCGATTACGCCACTATGCCGATTGGATTGAGGCGCACGAGATCGGCCTGGACGCTGCCCGACAGGCCGGGAACAGGACGGCCGAGCGCCAGATGCTCAACTCGGGAGCCATTGGCCTGGGGGGCGCCGGCCGTACCGAGGAGGCCGCCGCCTGGTATCGGGACTCCCTCCAGGCCGCGCGCGAAGTCGGTGACGTACGGGACGAGGGCCAGGCGCTGCTGGGCCTCGGCGCGTGCCATCGCGAGGCCGGGCGGCCCGCCGATGCCGTGACGTACCTGAACCGGGCGATCTCCGTGTGGGAGGGCTGCGGTTACCCGCGAGGCGCGGCTCTCGCCCGTACCACGCTCGGCGAGATCGCACTCGCGGCGGACGCCCCGGAAGAGGCGGTTGACTGCTTTACCCGGGCTTATGCCGCGATGGTGGCGGTGGACGACCCGCATGACGCCGCACGGGCCCTCGCATTCCTGGGGCGCGCCGGTGTCCGGACGGGCGCGTACGAGGAGGGCGTGGCGCGGATGAACGAGGCGCTGGCGGTGTTCACCGGGTCCGGGGCGGCCTTTTGGCGGGCGCGCACCCTGGAGATGCTGGGTGAGAGTGCTGCGGAGCATGGTGACACGGCAGCCGCAGAGGATTTCCTCGCGCGGGCTCTCGCTCTGTTCGAGACCACGAGCCCCGGCGACGCGCGTCGCCTCAGCGGGAGCGGGTGATCCGGCAAGGTGGGACCGAGCCGTTGTGGACGGCCCGGTCCCGGTGTGTGGTTCAGCTTGTGCCGCTCAGATGGACGGCGCGTCGTGGGCGTACGGCCATTCCCGCAACGAGCGCCCCGCCACCAGCCAGGCGTGCAGGCACGACGGCAGCAACGACCGCTCTGCGGAGACCTGATGTGGCCCTTGCGGGTCGTACGGTACGAGGACCACAGACCGGTCCGAGCCGCTGGCCACGGCCCAGCCGTTCGCGCCTCCGGCACCGTCACCGGCCAGGGATACCGCGGCGATACCGCAGGACGGGTGGACCGAAACGAGCTCCATCAACCGGTGCAGTGCGTCGGCAACTGAGTGCGCCTGGCTTCCCTGGAGTACATCCGCGCAGGCCAGCAGGTAGGCGTTCTGGCAGGCATCCACATCCACGACGAGGTGCTCGTCTATGACCGATGTGCCGTGGACACGGTCCGCGAGGCTCAGCCGCACGTCGAACGACGTGTCGCTGCAACGCGCGTGCAGCACATCCAACAATGGGCTCGCCTCGACCACGACGAACCTCTTCACGCCGACGCCTCCCCGCGTCCCGGCGCCCACGGGGCCAGCGGCAGCGGTGGCGGCTCCGGCAATGGGACGGTCACCGGCTCGTGGGCGGGCTGGCCGATCCCCAGGAGCCCATACATCAGCCTGCGCATGTTCCTGTTGAACCGGCCGGGCTCCGACGTGATGCGCGACCTGATCGCGGCGTACTCCTCCGACCGGTACTCCTTTGCCGCGTAATCGAGTTGTTCAACCAGCGGGTAGGTGGGGGACAGTGTCGGAGCCTGGGCGGCGAGGGCCGCTGCTGGCGACGACGGATTGATCTCCCGCTCCGGCGAAGTGGCCAGCAGCATCGGCGCACCGGTGAGCGTCCCGTAGAGAGTGACCGAGCCGTGATCACCGATCATCCAGTCCGCCGCGATCAGGATGCTGCGCCAGTCCGCCTCAGGCGGCACGACCCTGATTCCCAGCTGACCGCACCGCGCCAGCCACAACCTGACTTGATAAGCCCCGTGCCCGGCCCACACATTGGGGTGTACGAGCAGGGCCGTACGGTAGCGTGCCGCTGGCAGTTCGCCGATCAGCCGCGGCAGCAGCGCGTCGAACCGGCCGAAGGACGAGTGCGCTCCCCAAGTCGAGACCGCGACGACTAGTTTCTGTCCTTCGCCGAGCCCGAGCGCGCGGCGGTACGCGGCGCGCAGCGGCAGGCTGGCGGTGATCCGGTCGTGTACGGGATCGCCGGTCACGTGTGCCAGCGGGACCGCCTCCGGGCAGTAGCGCGCCAGCTCGCGCAGCTCGGCGTGGTGCGGCACAACCACCGCAGCCGGCAGCCGCCCGCCGGGCAGGAGGTCCTGCCTGCGCAACCCTGCCACGCCCGCGTTCGCTCCCCCGATCACCCGCTTCAAGTAGTTGGCGCCGTGCGGCAGAGTGATCAGCGGCGCGTCTATGTACTGCACGCCGCGCGGCCCGGCCGCGAGGGCGAGATCGAACGTCATGCGTGTCACCTGGTCCCATGGCAGTACCACGCTTCCCAGCCTTGCGAGGAAGGCGGGCACGTCGCCGCCGAAGGCGTGCGGTGGTGCCGTGAAGACGACTTGGAGCCGAAAGTCGGCTTCCAGCAAGGAAAGCACATCGAGCAGTCGTTTCCCGTACGTCACAGTGTGGACCACTGCGAGTATCTTCTTGCGCCCCACCAGGGTCAGCCACTCCCGTGACTCAGCCGCGTTCGCCTCGATGGTGCCCGTTGCGCACCTGCTCGCTTCGGTCGTACTCGATCCGGTCCTGCTCAACGCCGCCATGGGGTCCCCCTGTTGAATTCTCTTCCGAGTGCCACGAACTGCTTCTACCGACGGGATGCCCGGCAGGGGGGACGGAAGGCTCGATGGACCCTTGCGAGAACCTTGCAGCGTTCTGCTGGGCAGCCGACAGCGCTGTGGGCGCTACTCAATGGAGCCGATCCAGTGCGGGTCCTCGGCGAGGATGTTCGTGTTCTCGTCCCTGATGGGACACGGTGAACACCCCGTCCGCCGTGTCGACGGCTTGCTCGTTGGCTGCGGACCGTTCGGCGGTTCCATGCTCGCTGTCGCCGCAGGAGGCGGTGAGCGGCGGCTGTGGTGGCGGCGTCAGGTTGCCCGGTCAGCGCGAATTCATCGCGGTGCGAGGGCGGCTCTGGTGAACGCCCTAGTTGAGACACCGACTGTCAGAGGCAGCGGGCTGGATGAGCGCATGACCGCATACGACGTCGCGCGCCGACTGCCTGCCATTGGTGACCTGCGGAACCTGTCCCGTTCCTTGGCGGTGCTCGACACGATCCTCAGCCCTGACTGGGAGTACCGGTACTACTCCTTCAACTCCGCCTGGGCCGAGGGTGAGGAGATGGCTTCGATGCGCAACGGATCGGGGGACGAGTACTCCATCGTCTTCTCGTCGGCAGGTGCCTACGTGCGCGGGTTCGATCACGATTCGCCGATGAGCCTGGGCGCAAACGACGGCGAAGTCTGGCCGGGCGTGATCGACGGTGTTCCCTCGGCCTTCCTCTCGTGTGTGGAGGAGCCCGCCTTCAGCAATGGGGACCACGTGCCTGCCGTGACGGCCTGCATATGGCGCGAGACGGCTGACACCCGGTGGAGACGCGGAACGATTGACTTCCCAGCGGGCTACGACGACCCCGACGGCGCGAACCGGCTGTTCCACCTCCTTACGGACCCTTCCCCCGAGGCGTACCAGCGCTTCGCCGAGGACTACTACGAGGCCCCCGTGAACCTCGCAGCGGTCCGCCACGTGTACGCGCTGCGACCGCTGACCCCCGCGCTCGTGTCGGGCCTGAACCCGGCGACCAGCCTGTCGGACGTGGCTGAGGAAATCGGAGGGATTGGCTACCCGAGGGTGCAACGCAATTCGTCCTGAGCGCTGCACACATCCGGCGGAATTCCGGGAACGGTTCGCGTGTGCACAGTTCAGCCCCATCCGTGACCTGTGATTCAGGTAACCTATGGTATAGACAACAAACAAGGCCCAAGTCGCTGACTTGGGCCTTCGTCGTGGAGCGGGTGACGAGAATCGAACTCGCGCTCTGAGCTTGGGAATCAACGGCTCTTGAACGGCAGTAGTCGCTCTGACCTGCATGTTTGGCTGGATCGGTCGAGGCTGGTGTGGTCTCTGGCCACCGTACTTGACCGCTGCTATCCGCTCCGAAGGGCACGGATGGGGCACGAGGGTGATCGATGCCGCCGTGCCGTGAGCGGGGAAGCGTCACCGTGCTGGATCAGGCGCTTGCCGTCGTGCGATTTCATCCCTGATACGGGCGGTCGGCGGACCGCGTCTCAGTGCGGTCAACAGCGAGACAATGTGAGGTACTAAGGTACCGTAGATGTGGAGGTGGGATTTATGACCACGGCTTCGAAGCCGCCCCGGCAGTCGCCGCTCAAGGTGGACCCGGCGACGGACAAGTTGATCAGCCAGGGCGCGCATTTCCTGGGCCTGACGAAGAAGGACCTGGTCGCGGAGGCGGTACGGGTCTATCTGGACCAGAGGCGTGAGGATTTGCGTGAGGGCATGGTGGAGGCGCTCAGCGTCCTGGACGGCTCCCTGAAGTCGGACGTCATGCTCCTGACCGGGCTGACATCGGAGGA
The DNA here is from genome assembly GCF_045040315.1 of Streptomyces sp. NBC_01508. NCBI lineage: Bacteria > Bacillati > Actinomycetota > Actinomycetes > Kitasatosporales > Streptomycetaceae > Streptomyces > Streptomyces sp. NBC_01508. The sequence goes on from NZ_CP109419.1 coordinate 3,874,443, forward strand.
GATCGACGCGGTCGGCGGGATCGACGAATGACTGGTCCCGCTGCGATGCGTCCCGCCAGACCCACCCTGCGATGCCTATGCGATGACCTCGGACTCCCCCTGCCGGCGGTGACCGACCCCCTCGACGGGATCGAGCACCCGATCCTGGCGAAGACCGCCGAGCAGTTCGCGGCGGACGATGCCAAGCATGAGCGCATTCGCGCTGTCGATGACCAGGTGTTGTTCAAGGTGAAGGTCCAGCGCTGGCGCGGGGCGGTCTGGGTGGACGCCGATCTTCCGTGGCTGGTGGCGGCCGGCCGCCGCGAGGACGGCTCCACCGACGACTTCTACGCCGCTCTCGAAGCTGACGGCAAGACCGCCCGAACCCGCTACAACGCTGGCAACGCCGACGCACTCAAGTCCGCCACGTACACTGCCCACTTGCTCCCCACTCGCGACGACCACGTCCGCTATCGCGCCGAAGCGGGAGTCCGTTTCGTCAGGCGGCTCCGGACCACGGTTCTGACCCTGAGCCGTTCTACCCTCCGGGACGGCGAGGAGCACACGGTGGATTTCGACACCTTCACCATCGGCCTTCAGGTCCGCGCCGACGACGGTCACGAAACCTACCTCGCGGTGCGGATCACGGGTTCGGTCCCGCCGAACCTCGCCACTTTGATCCTGCGCAACGTCCCCGGCTGTGAGGCCGACGGCTGGTACCCCGAATACGCCCTGCCGGAGCGGGACCTGCTCCCCGCCGAACAAGCCTGGTCCAACCTGATGGACCCTCGCGAAGCCGCCCGAGTCCTCGACGCAGAGCCGTAGCAGCCGGAACAGAAACAAGGCCCAGGTCACTGACCTGGGCCTTCATTAAAGAGCGGGTGACGAGAATCGAACTCGCGCTCTGAGCCGTGTACAGCAGCGGACAGCGGCGTCCGTCAGTGAACTGGACAACGATGAGCGATGGAGCAGGTAGCCGGGCGGATGTGATCAGTCCAACAGCGGCAGCGACGGACGCCGTTCCGCAGAAAGTCCCGACCGCTCAGGCTCTGGCCACTTGGGAAGGTCGGCAGAGTCCCCACCGAAGGCGAGCACGGTTTGCGAGGCGAGGTCACAGCACGCTTGGATGAAGCCTTCAGCGCCCATGAGGCGCATCGAGTGCCTGCCGCTCTTCAGGGGCCACAAGGCTCCAGAGCGGTTCGACACCGCGTATGGGTCCCCTCCGTGGCTCAGGATGTCGCGGAGGTTCTTCATGTCGGCGAGGTACAGCTGCACCTCTTGGGTGCCCACGTAAGCCGTCCAACGCGATCGGTTGCCGGGGGCATTGCCCAGAATTCTCGTACGAACTCCCCAGTCGTTGGTGAAGAGCCGGACCGCGTGCTGCTGCCCTACGTGGCGGAGCTTGTCCGGGTTGAGCGGGAGATGCCGCGTCTGGGACGGATCGAGGGCAAGGACGTCGTTGAAGAAGGCTTCGACGGCCGCGTAGGACATCGTGAAGATTCCCCACCGCAGGGCGTACTGCTTCGTCGAGCGCCCGAGCGACTTGCCGTCCTTCCCGGTCAAGCCGTCGATGTCGCGGTGAAGGCCCACCAGCAGCGAAGGGTTTTGCAGCCCGGCGGATAAGGCGTTGGCGGCGTCGGTGACAGCGGGAAGGTGAGGGTGCGGAGGCATGCGCGCGATCGTAATGGCTGCACTGCCGGCGTCGGTCGGGGTGGGATACCTCGTTACCCGGTTGATGGACTTGGCGACGCCTACGCACCAGTGGCGTCGACGAATCCATGGTTACTGACCTTGAAGTCGTCTTGTCGTAGGGGCTGACGGTTGGTGATCGTCGCGGTATGCCGGAGGTATGAGGTATCCGCAGGGTGGGGGTCTGACCGCGGAGAGGCAAGCATTTCGCGAGCGGGTCCGGATGGAAGCGGTCGCCATGTTCGCCGACGGACGTGGCGGTACGGAGATCGCGAAGGAGTTACGGGTCAGCGTCCGGTCGGTTCAGCGGTGGCGGCGGTCCTGGCGGGAGGCCGGCCAGGACGCGGTCCGTTCCCGCGGCCCGGTGTCCCGTCCGAAGCTGAATGACCGACTGTTCGCGGTGCTCGAGGAGGAGTTGGCCAAGGGGCCGGTCGCTCACGGCTGGCCGGACCAGCGGTGGACGCTCGCCCGGATCAGGACGTTGATCGGCCGACGGTTCCATAAGTCCATGACGCTGTCGGGGATCTCCCAGATGCTGCGGCGCCGTGGCTGGAGCCATCAGGTTCCGGCCCGTCGTGCCGTCGAGCGCGACGAGGCAGCCGTCGCCGGCTGGGTGAAGGAGGTGTGGCGGCACCTGGAACCACCGCGGCGGCGCTCGGGGCCTGGATCGTCTTCGAAGACGAGGCCGGATTCTCGATGACGCCGCCGACCTCACGCACGTGGGGCAGACGCGGATCCACCCCGGTCATCCGCGTCCGGGGTCGTTCCCAGCGTCGCTTCTCCGTGGCAGCCCTGTGCTGCTACCAGCCCGGCGAACGCTCCCGCCTGATCTACCGGCCCAAACGGCATACCGACCACAAGAGCGGTGGCCGCAAGAGCTTCGCCTGGACCGAGTACCGCGACCTCCTCATCGCCGCCCACCAGCAGCTCGACGGACCCATCGTCCTCATATGGGACAACCTGAACGTCCACAAAGACCGCCGCATGCGGGCCTTCATCGACGCACAGGACTGGATCACCGCCTACCACCTGCCGCCTTACGCACCCGACCTCAACCCCGTCGAAGGCATCTGGTCAGTACTCCGTCGGACCACCCAGGCCAACACCGCCTTCACCGGAACCGGTCTCACACTGACGACACCACGCCTACAACCTCAGTAGCCGGTGCCGTTGGACGCTGCGCGAGGGACCAGGTGGCGCAAAGGTGGTGCGCGGTTCCTGATCAGGTCTAGATGATCAATTCCAAGGGGTCGTTGGACGGTCGTAGGCAGTTTCGCTTCGTCGGATCGGTCTGCGAGAGTTTGGCCATGAGTGACGTTGTTATCCGTCGGGCCGAGTCCGATGACGCGACCGCGCTGGCAGCCATGCGCTGGCGGTTCAAGGTGGAGGACGGCGGAGATGAAGTCCCGCGGAACGAGGAGGAGTTCACCGCCGAGTGCGAGCAGTGGCTGCGTTCCCGGATGGTCGGGCCGTGGCGTGCCTGGGTTGCGGAAGTGGGCGGTCGGCCCTGTGGTCACGTGTTCGTGTGTCTTGTGGAGAAGGTCCCCAGTCCCTACCCGGGTTCCGACGCCCTGGGCTACGTGACGAACTTCTACGTCGCCCCTGAACAGCGCAATCGCGGTCTGGGCAAGGCCCTGCTCGACGAGGCCACCGGCTATGCGCGCGTTCGCGGCCTGGATACGTTGATCGTGTGGCCGTCTGAGCGCAGTGCGCCGCTGTACCGGCGCTGCGGATTCGACGGACCGGACGAGCTCCTCGAACAGCCTGTCGCGCCCAGCTGAGCGAAGTTCTCGCACTGCCTGCGCGGACGATGCGAGGGCGCCCAAGGTCAGTCTGTGACGAACGACCTGGACACCCTCGCGACCGCACTCTATGTGAAGACCGACGACCTGCTGAAGGACTCGCCGCAATTCGCCCCGCAGCGTCCGGCCGTGGGCATCGTGCCGCAGCTCAGCGACGCCGAGCTGGTAACGCTGGCGATGATGCAGGCGATGCTCGGTTTCACCTCCGAGGCCCGCTGGCTGCGCCACGCCGGCGCCCACCTGCGCCACCTCTTTCCGTACCTGCCCCAGCAGCCCGGCTACAACAAGCGGCTGCGCAAGGCCGCCGAACTGATCCGCCGGGTCACCCGGGCACTGGCCCGCGACACCACACTGTGGAGCGACGACGTGTGGGTGGCGGACTCCACGCCCGTCGAGTGCGGGCGCTCCCGAGAGACCGTCAAACGCTCCGACCTGGCCGGATGGGCCCAGTACGGCTACTGCGCCAGCCACTCGCGCTACTTCTGGGGACTGCGGCTGCATCTGGTCTGCACCCTTCACGGCCTGCCGATCGCGTTCGCACTCACCGGGGCCAAGGCAGACGAGCGCGAGACCCTGCTCGACCTGCTCGCCGTCGAACCCCGTCTCACCGCCGAACACCCGGGACAGACACTGATCGGAGACAAGAACTACTTCGGCCGAGAGTTCGAACAGCGGCTCGCCGACCTGGACATCCGCCTCCTGCGGCCGGCCCGCAAGGGCGAGCCACAGCGAGCCGGATCACAGCTGTTCAAGCCACTGCGCCAGGTCATCGAGTCGGTCAACGAGACCTTCAAGGGCCAGCTCGACCTCGAACGACACCGAGGCCGCACCCCCAATGGTGTGACCGTCCGAGTCCTGCAACGCATCCTCGCGCTCACCGCCGCGATCTGGCACAACGACCGCACCGGCCAGCCGACCATGCGCACGCTCACTGCCTACGACCACTAAGCCCCTTGGAATTGATCATCTAGACAACGATGAGGCCCCAGGTCGCTGACCTGAGGCCTCATGGAAGAGCGGGTGACGAGAATCGAACTCGCGCTCTGAGCTTGGGAATCAGCGGTCCTTGAGCCGTGAGAGGGGCTCTGAACTGCGCTTTTGCGACGGCCGGGGTGGATGGTCGCGGTCTGTAGAAGCCGCTCCCGACCGCTGTTGTCCGCTCTGCTGGGCACAGATGGGGCACGAGAGTAGCGGTGCCGCGGACCCCGTTAGGGGGTGGGCCGGCGGGTCAGAGAGGGATGATGCGGACCTGGTCTCCGCAGAGTCTGGTCATGTCGTCGCTGTCGGAGGTCAGGAGGGCGACGGGTTTCGGCTGGCGCAGGGCGACTTCGGCGACTGTGGCGTCGATGGCGTACTTGTGCCCGTGCAGTCCGGCACCTTTGAGGAGTTCCGCTGCTGCTTTCGCAGCCTGCTCGGTGACGGGCTCCACCTTGACGCGGGAGAGGGCCCAGTTCAGGCGAGGCATGTTGGTGCGGGAGTGGGTGAGTTACAGGCCCTGCCTTGATGGTTGCGACCGCATGCGTCGGGTGATGACAGAGCGGCCGCTCTCCGGCAGTCCACTGCGGGGCAAGGATTTGGACCGACGCCGCTGGAGGGCAAGCGAAAGGCCCCAGTCATTGACCAGGGCCTTCATCATGGAGCGGATGACGAGAATCGAACTCGCGCTCTGAGCTTGGGAATCGCAGGGAATGCTATGTCATCAAGGCACCTGACCAGTAGCTATGCACCCACTGGGGCGCAAGGGGCACTGCTTCGGCAGCCGTCGTTGACCGTGGTTCGCCGTACCAACTGGTGCGCATCTGGTGCGGGCTTCAGCGGATGCCGTCCCGCCGGGCTGCGTGTAATCGTGCCGCAATCGCCCCGGCTGCCCCAAGGTCAAGACGCATCACGGCGCGGAGCTCGGCCACGGCGGCATCGAACCTCTCCTCCAGTTCCACGTAGGCCGCGTCGTCGGCCGAGGCACCTGCCACGAGCAGGTCACGGGTGTCCCTCAGGACCACGAACGCTGATCGTGAGGCTTCCACGATCTCCAGTGGTGCGACGATGGCCAACTGGTGACGGATCTCGTACGCGCCAGGCGTCAGGAACACCTCACGGACTCTTCCCTGTCGTTCCGCGGCCGGGATGTCCTCCTGCGCGCACTCATTGAGCGCTGTGCGGATCCGTGAGAGCGCAGCGGTGTAGTCGGCATACAACTGCCTTCGCACGTCGAGGTCCTGGCCGGCACGGTCCCTGCGCCACCTGGCCCGATCGGCCAACAAGGTGGAGCCAACCCCGATTGCCGCACCAAGTGCCGTACTGACCAGCGGTATCCACTCCATGACAGGAAAGGCTAGAACCTTCACCCACCGGCCGTCCGCCGGTTACGCCCCACAGCCGAAGCTCGTGCAGCTCGCAGCCTTGGAATCACCGCAACCCCGCTTGGTACTGCTCCGATCAGCTTTTAATGGGGAGGTGAGGCTTGTGCCTCCCCGGGAAGGCTCCGTGGTTGACCGCTACTTGCCGACGCGTCTGGTACGGCCGACGTCGCGTCCGAATACTAGATAGTAAGTTGCGCGCCGCGATTTTTGGCGACACCCTGTGAGGTTTCGCGTTTCCTCTTAGATGTCATCCATCTGAAATTTCCTTCGCCGATAATTCCAGTGACCTCTGGTAGAATCAATCTATTTCCAAAGATCGCATACTCTACGCCTGTCCGCTGTATCTGTGCCGTGTGTAGAATGTCAAACTCCACACAGCGGAAACCCTTATACAATTCTTCGGTGATGCGCTTATTGGCGTCGTGAGAAGCCACCTCAGGGGAGTTTGACGCAGTAGTTCCGCCAGTTCTTGGTGGTCTTCTCCGGTTAGCGAGTCGAGATAGAGCTTGTCTCCCTGAACGATGTAGGGCGGATCTACATACATCAACGTTTCGTCGCTCTGCGGCTCAAGATGTCGAATAAAGGAGCGTGCATCCATTTGTGAAATACTAACGCGATCATGCAATTTTGCCAGATTGTCGATTCCCTCAATCAATGAGTCTCGATTAAATCTGGCATCGATTTTCCAATTTCCGGTCTGGTCGAGCCCGCCGATAGGGCGCGCTCGCAGAATTCCGGAACGATTGCACCTATTCAGAAAGAACGTTGAGAAGCCGAGTTCGATGTCGGATCGACCGGAAGGATTATTATAGACATCTGCGTGGCGATGCCATTCGTCGATGGTTACTTTTGCTGAGGCGACCGCTTCGGTAAGGCTGTCGGAATCGAAGAAAATGCAACGCCACAGGGCTGCTACGCCTGGGTCGAGGTCATTGATGTGAATGTGGTCCACTTCGTTGTCAACAAGCAGACGCAATGCGGCGCCCGCGCCCCCGGCAAAGGCTTCAGCGTACGATCGGGGACGCGGGCGTTGTCGCGAAAGGAGGTGCGCGATATAGGGCGCTAGACGCGCCTTTCCTCCAGGATATCGCAGAGGGCTGATATACCTCATCGCTTCTTCTTCTCGATGAGCTCATCAATCTGCGTCAGCAGGGGACCGTAAGCCAAGCTGAGTTTCCGAACTTCGGCCGTGAGCGGGCTGGACTGCCAGTTGTGCACGAACTGGTGGAGGGTTTTCAGCACAAGTGCTCCTTCGTCCTTCTGCGAGAAGCGCCAAGCATCGCTGAGCGCCGGGTTGTCTTTTGCCGGATCAACCTGATGGAGCGCGGCACCGATCCGGCTCTTAAGGTCGCCCTGGCCCCGGCCCCAGCCGAGTTGATGCGCAGCGTCGAGAACTACGATGTCCACCACGACCCGCACCATGATAGCCGCGATGTTTGGCATCTCGTCGAGGCTGAGCCGCTTCGCCTCTTGGAAGACCTCCGAGGTGCGAATGCTTACGTTGTGCAGTGAAACGCCTTGAAACAGCCGCTTCTCGAAGTCTGGCCGCCTACGCCTAGGGGGATTCGGGGTCTTCGGCTCCGGCATCTTGTTAGCATCAACTGGCTCTGCGCTGCCAGCCGGATTGGCGGTTGAAAACCTCTTCGGTTCCTCTAGTCGATCTGCCAGCCGCGGCAAGTCCTCTTCGACATCCTGCAGATACTTGGTCCGCTGGCCCTTCGTCTTGATCTTATCCACCGAATAGGAGCCGGCCAGATCATGGAACAGGCGGGAGAGGATTCGGTGCACCCGCTCTTTGGAGAATTCGGAAATGACTGAATCTCCATCAAACGAGATACCCAACCTCTTCCCGGATTTCCGGGTCCCCGATCATTCGGCCCAGGTTGGTGATCCTGTTTTCCCGGACGGTTGCAACATCGGCGAGGAGGTCGACGTCATCTACGAACCATACGTTCATGGCTTCCGTGAGGAGCCTGGCTTTCTCAGTGGGATTAGAGCGGCCGCTAAACCTGCTTACCTCTGCGGGATCCCACTTTACGACACCGACGCCCTTGTTCTCGCCGGTGTGCCTGAGCTTGATCCACGGCGCGGCTTGCTGCCCGGTTCTCTGCGATAATGCACTGAACCCGCCGAGGGACTTCCGCCTTTGAGGCGATGGCGGCAAATTTCCGCTGGAGTTGCACGTTCGGAGCCAGGCTCGGTTTGTGGAGTAGCTTGAGTGTTGCGATCCTGGCGGTTGCCCTCAAGAACGATATTTAGATCACCATCGGGCATGACTACGATGAGCTCGGTCGGGTTTAGGCCTCTTTCGGCGATGCTTCTGGCCAGCCGCAGGATCTTGTCCGTATCCTTATCGAGGATGGCGGCGATCGATTCTTCGAGACTGCTAGTTGGCTGTGCGTGCCGAGGGTTCAGCTCGTCCAAAGGTCAGAGACGCCACATGCATGCTTGCTTGTTTCATGCCACTCATAGTCCTCGCCGCCCCCTTGCGGTGCACCACATTTTCTGGCAGGCAGATCATACGCGGGCTGATGACCTCATTGCTATACAGATGCTTTTTCGCCAGGTGGCCTGTAACCGTCTCGCGCAAGGTCGGCGGAGCGGGTTTGGCCGGTGTCCTGCCTGGTTTGGGGTCGAGCATGATCAGGGGGCCGTACGCTGGCCGGCAACTCGGGCAGGCGGTGATCCTGCCCGGAATTTGAACGAGTGGTCCCCTGGTCTTGCTCGACGCGGGACCCGAACCGGGGAGCGGGCTAAAGCCGTGAAGCCGACCGCCCCAGCTACAGCGGGTTTCGCCCACCATGGTGCTCGCTCCAGCAGCGCGACCGGCGTAGCTGGGGAGCGCGCGGCGAGCGGAGCGAGCCGCCTTGATGAAGTAGGGCGCCCGTGGGGTCGATGTAGTCCATCGCGAGGAGGGCTGCGATGACGGCTCCGACCAGGTCGTTCTGGACCTCGGCCCAGGTGTGGTCGTCGCCGCAGGTGGTGAGGCCCTTCAGGCCGTGGAGGGCGTGCATGGCCTCGCCGGCTTCCTCGGCGACCTTGCCGACCTGGAGGGCTTTCAGCTCCTCGTCGGGGAGATGGGAGCCGGCCGCTCGGCAGACGGCGGAGAGCTTCTCGATGTTGTCCCACAGGGTGTCCACGTCGGACCTCCGGTCGATGGGTTCGGCTATTCCTGTGCGGGTCGTCCGAGCTGGCGTACGGTCCATCCGGCCATGCGCCAGGCGTCGGCGTCGATGAGGTTGCGGAGGTCGACGAGGACCTGGTCCGCGACCAGTGGGGCGAGGGCCTTGGGGTCGGCCTCGCGGAAGTGGGGCCATTCGGTGGCCAGGACGATCAGCTCGGCTGCCGCGAGGGAGTCTTCGAGGTCTTCGCAGTAGTCGAGTTCGGGGTGGCGGCGCAGTGCTGTGGGCACGGCGTGCGGGTCGTGGACGGTGACGGTCGCGCCGCGCTGGTGCATGAGTGCGGCGATTGCCAGAGCAGGGGATTCACGGACGTCGTCGGTTCCGGCCTTGAAGGAGGCGCCCCAGACGGTGATGCGTACGCCGTCGAAGGGTCGGCCGAGCGTCTGCTCGATGAGCCTCAGCGCGGCGGTAGGTCGGGATTCGTTGACTTCCTCCGCCGCGCGCAGCATGGTCGCTGCCTCGGCGGCGCCCAGGGTGCGGGCGGAGGCGGTGAAGGCACGGACGTCCTTCGGGAGGCAGCCGCCCCCGTAGCCGGGGCCGGCGTTCAGGCCGCCGCGGCCGATGCGGGGGTCCAGGCCGATGGCCTCGGTGAGCTGCTGGACATCGGCTCCGGCGGCGGTGCACATGTCGGCAACGCCGTTGATGAAGGAGATCTTCATGCCGACGTAGGCGTTGGCGGCACCCTTGATGAGTTCGGCCGTGGCGGGGTCGGTCACGAACAGCGGAATGCCGTTCGCCAGGAGGGGCGCGTAGACCTCACGTACCGCATCCTCGGCGCGGGCAGACGGGACGCCGACGACGATGCGGTCGGGGCTCAAGGTGTCGTCGATGGCGTGGCCCTCGCGCAGGAACTCCGGGTTCCAGACGACCTCCACGCCCTCACCTGCAGGGGAGAGCCGTGCGAGCAGGGAGCCCAGGTCGCGGGAGGTGCCGACGGTGACCGTGGACTTGCCGATGACGACCGTGGGGCGGGTCAGGTGCGGGGCGAGGGCGCGGGCGGCGCCGAAGACCTGTCCGGTGTCGTAGCTCCGCCCGTCGGCGTCGATCGGCGTGCCCACGGCCAGGAAGTGGATGTCGGCGAACTCGGCTGCCTCGGCGAGGCTGGTGGTGAACCGCAGGCGTCCGGTGGCGGTGTGGGCGCTGAGGAGTTCGGGCAGGCCCTCCTCGTAGATGGGGCACTCGCCGGCGTTGAGGCGGTCGATCTTCGCCTGGTCCAGGTCCACGCCGATGACCTCGTGGCCGATCTCGGCCATGGCAGCGGAGTGGGGGATGCCCAGATGACCACAGCCGATGACGGATACGCGCATGGGGTCGACGCTCCTTTCCTTGCCTCTCGCCCGCCCAGGGGAGTCCGGGCCGGCCGGGTGCGTCACGCTAGCGCCAACACCCGGCGCGGCCCTCTTCGTGCAGGTGGATCAACCAGCGTGCTGCTTGAGCAGGTTGACGAGGGCGGGCAGCGCCTCGGCGGCGGTCGCTCGGCACACCAGGTCGCCGTTCTGGGGGCCTTCCAGCGGATACGGCATGAACTGACCGTCACGCCAGAAGCCTTCCGGGTCCAGGTAGACGACCTGCATGCCGCGAGCGCGGGCGCGGGCCTGGACCTTGCGTCGGTCGGCGTGCAGGCCGACGACGAGGAGGGCCTTGGCGCCGTCCACCCACTCGACGTCGGGTACGGCCTGGTCGTAGCGGCGCATGAAGCACTCGTCGAGCCCGGCGCGCGCCGCGAGCACGTCGAAGTTGTTGGTGATGACCGGGCCGACGAGGTGACCGGCGTCCTTCAGTTCCTTCAGCGCCCACATCGCTGGAGTCGGTTCGGCCAGGAAGCAGGCGCGGAACATCTCCACGAACTCCGCAGTCTTCTCCTCCGGCTCCGTCAGAACCTCGTGGAGGAGCGTGTCCGCTGTCGGGGAGAGTGTGAAGCGGGGTTCCCGAGGCTCGTGGCCATGGCGGTCGGTTACCCGGTAGATCTCGTGGAGCCGGTGCAGGGGCGGGATACCCGCCTCGACCGACGTGCCGCAGCCGATCTCGACCTGGAACGGCAGCAGGTCCGCGAGGACGGACAGGTCCGTGACGCGGGTCGGCGTACCGGGGCGGTCCTTGCACCTGATCCCGGTGGAGAGGACGTTCCACGGCAGCTGCCGGACCGAGGGCGGCGGTGCGTAGGACACCGAGGCGATCTGGACGTCCAGGCTCCGGTAGCCGACGGGCAGGGTACGGCCCGCAGCGGCGTCCTGGGGGTGGACGTCGTGTTCGGTGATGCGGCACTTCAGATCCCGGCGTGTCCATAAGAATCCGCCAGGAGCCTCCTTCCAGCCGCCGGTGGCGAGCGAGTCCCACAGGGCGTCGTGGTGCGCGTCGATCTCATCCGCTGGAGCGGTAGCGGAGTGGTAGAGGTACAGGTCGGTCAGGCCGATGGCCGGCGCGGCGGTGGTGGGGACCAGGCCGTACCGGTAGCGGTAGCGGATGATCCGCCGCCGGGCGTCGTCGGCGGCCGTCCAGCCGCTCTGTTCGGCCGTGGCCTTCTCCTGCGTTCGGCGCCAGATGCCTTCCTCGATGTAGCGGGGTCGGTCGGCGTCGCCGAAGTAGGTCTTCCAGACCTGCTGTTGGTCGGGGGTGAGCTGGTCGATGACGATGTACGGGATGTCCATGATCTCTCCCTGGAGAAACACGCCTGGATGTTCCGGGTGCATGGCAGGCTCCGTTGGCCGGGAAGGTGGGGTGAACGACCCGGACAGCGGAGCGGAGTCAGCGGTCGGAGGGCGAGCTCGCGTCCGCCGAGACGGCGGCGGGCTGGTGACCGAGGCCGTTGAGGAGCGGGGCGGCCTGCTCACGCAGTGCCCAGGCCGGGCCCACCAGGCCGGCGACGGCCAGAAGCGTGAGCGCGATGCCTCCGCCTTCGGGGCGTACGGAGCGCGGCGCGGCTTTTCGGGCGTGGCGTCGCCGAGCCCCATTCACGGGGTGCCGCCGAGGGCCCGTCCGTGTGCGTCGACGAGGCGGCTGGTCTGCTGGTGCAGCCACTCCAGCTCGACAGAGGTGAGGATGAGCGCGCCATCGAGGGTCGAGCCGTCATCCAAGTGGAACTCGATGGGAACCGATCCCTGCCGGGCCCGCGGGTCGTAGACCGCGTCCCGTCCGGCCGAGAGCGTGGCGTGGGTGGTTCTCACCGGCACGGGACTGAGCGTTGTTCCGTCGGCGGGCGCGGACCAGGGGGCGCCGCCCCCGGGCGGAAGCAGGTGGTACGTGGTAGCGGAGCCCTCACCGGGGAGAGCGACCACGACCCCTACGCGGCCATCGCGAGCGCTGTCCGTGGTGAGGTCGCCGAGTCGTGGAACGAACGGTGCTGCTGTACCTAACTCGGCTCCCTGTGAGGGGAGATGAGAAGAGCGTCGTCGCGTCATGCCCCGAAGTTAGGGACAGGACGAGCCTCGAATATGAGCCGGAGGAATACGACCCCTATCCGTCCAGGTGAAAGCGGTCGGACATGTGCCGCAGCTTCTCCCTTGTGGCTGCTCGTTCGGCGTAGACGATGCTGCGGAGCGTTGAACGGGCGATGGGGTGATTACGTACGAGCTGCGGCGCGATCCGTTCAGCCGCCTCCAGCTCGGCCAGGGCCTTTGCCCGGTTCCCGTCCCACAGCCAGGCCCGCGCCACGTCCATGTGGTGGTGTCCCTGACGGGAGTTGGGCAGTGAACCGATCAAGCTCGGGCTGGTTCGGCGGTCTATCTCCAGCGCCTTGCCCTGCTTGCCCATTTCCAGGGCCACGCTGATCGCGTGGATCTGCACGTTTCCGGCGGAGAACGTCAGCGAATGCCGGTCGTACACCGGTGCCCCTACGTACGCGTCCATGCGTTCCGCCGCGTCCTTCGCGTGACCGATCCGGTCCTCCGCTTCCGATGGGCGGTTGGCCCGAGCGGCGGAGATGGCTGCTCGAAGCTGAAGCGTGCCCCAAGCCCGTACGGCCAGCGGATCACCGTGCTCGTACGGCTGTTGCACCGAGGCGATCGCCTTGTCCGAGAGGGTCAGAGCGTCGGCCCAGTCAGCCGTCGCCCACATGTCCCAGACGCGCATCCAGTCGGCGACGGCAGGCAGCACCGGATCTCCCGACAACCTGGCAGACCACGCGGCCCGTTCGCACGCCATGGCCACCAACTCCGGGTGTCCAAGGGCGTGCGCGGCGGTGTGCGCGAACTTGCAGCACACGGCGTAAATGGCATACGCCTCTTCCCGCTCGTGCCCGTCCGAGTCCTCCGCCAGGGCGCGCGCTTCCCGGAACAGGTCCGGGAGAACTCGGAGAATCGCGACGTTGGAGGCGGTGTCCCGCAGGCGGTGCAGCCGGGTCACCTCACGCCATAGCTGTGAGGCCGGTCGGGGGACCCCGTCGAAGACGGGAACGAGGTCGTAGCGGCGCAGCTCGCGCAGGATCGACGAGGCGGCGATCTGCCACTGGCTGTCGTCGGGGGAACTGCTGTACGGGCGTCCGATCAGGTCGTTGGGATGGACGTGCAGTTCCGCGGCCACCTGGTTGAGCAGACCGACCCGGTCCAGCTCGATCAGGCCACGCTCCATCTTCGACACCCAGCCCTGGGACTTCCCGAGGGCCGTCGCCAGGTCGGCCTGCGGCATGCCCAGTCGCAGCCTCGCCCTGCGAGCGCGCTTGCCGATCTCCTCGGCTTCTTCCAGCATCAGGACACCTCCCAGCCGCCGGACGATCCGGCGCGACCGCCGGTCTGTCCGTACAGAGTTCGTCTCCTGCACGGTACCCATGACGCGGCTTCAGCGTGAGACGAGCTGCACGGGCAGTCGGGGCCACGACCCGTGTACCGCGGTCCCGTCCTGAACGGGGAGTGCGAGACCGGAGGCACTTCTGTCCGCCATCAGCGCCCGGACTGCCATCAGGCATTGAGCCCGAAGCCGCCGGCGCCGAGAGACAGCGGATCATGGGGATGAGGAACATTCCACGTCGCGCACCGCCGGAGGCAGCCAGTGATCACCGTGACTGTCCTCCACCCTGGAACCATGGGCGCGGCGATCACCGCCGAGCTCGTCGCCGGCGGCCATGAGGCGCTGTCGGTGACCAAGGGCCGCAGTGAGAACACCTGGCTCCGCGGGAGGGAAGCCGGTGCCACGGCGTACGACTCGCTCGCGGAAGCGCTGTCCAGAAGCGCGGTCGTTCTCTCGGTCTGCCCACCACAGGCGGCGGAGGACATTGCGGCGGCGGTGGCCGCGCACGGCTTCGCGGGGGTGTACGCCGATGTCAACGCCATCAGCCCTCAACGCGTACGGCACATCGCTGACGAGATCCGCCCCGGCACCGCAGTTGTCGACGGTGCCGTTTTCGGTCAGCCGCCAGGCGAGGGGCGTGCCACACGGCTCTATCTCGCAGGGGCCGACTCTGCCGTCGAGCTGGTGGCGTCGCTGTTCACGGACTCTGCGCTGCACGTGTGCCAGGTCGGGGACACACCCGGTTTGGCTTCGTTCATCTCCCGTGACAGCGTTTATCGATGAGTTCGAGCAGCACTTAGTGATCAACGCGTGCTTGGATGCTCAGGAGATTTGACGGCGCTTCGGTGCCTGCCCACTCGCCAGCTGGCCCGAAGAGCTTTGGGTTCTCTGGGGGACCTGGACGGCACTGGGGCGATGGCCGCACCCCATCCCGGCCTCGCCCGTTCTTGTTCTTTCACTGACTATCTATTGCTCTACTGAGGTTGTAGGCGTGGTGTCGTCAGTGTGAGACCGGTCCCGGTGAGACATCCGTCGATGATGTCGCTGCGGTATTGGATCTGGCGGAGGCCGTGCCGTAGCCGGCGGATGAGGTGGTCGGGGTCGGTGAAGGCGGTGTTGGCCTGGGTGGTCCGACGGAGTACTGACCAGATGCCTTCGACGGGGTTGAGGTCGGGTGCGTAAGGCGGCAGGTGGTAGGCGGTGATCCAGTCCTGTGCGTCGATGAAGGCCCGCATGCGGCGGTCTTTGTGGACGTTCAGGTTGTCCCATATGAGGACGATGGGTCCGTCGAGCTGCTGGTGGGCGGCGATGAGGAGGTCGCGGTACTCGGTCCAGGCGAAGCTCTTGCGGCCACCGCTCTTGTGGTCGGTATGCCGTTTGGGCCGGTAGATCAGGCGGGAGCGTTCGCCGGGCTGGTAGCAGCACAGGGCCGCCACGGAGAAGCGACGCTGGGAACGACCCCGGACGCGGATGACCGGGGTGGATCCGCGTCTGCCCCACGTGCGTGAGGTCGGCGGCGTCATCGAGAATCCGGCCTCGTCTTCGAAGACGATCCAGGCCCCGAGCGCCGCCGCGGTGGTTCCAGGTGCCGCCACACCTCCTTCACCCAGCCGGCGACGGCTGCCTCGTCGCGCTCGACGGCACGACGGGCCGGAACCTGATGGCTCCAGCCACGGCGCCGCAGCATCTGGGAGATCCCCGACAGCGTCATGGACTTATGGAACCGTCGGCCGATCAACGTCCTGATCCGGGCGAGCGTCCACCGCTGGTCCGGCCAGCCGTGAGCGACCGGCCCCTTGGCCAACTCCTCCTCGAGCACCGCGAACAGTCGGTCATTCAGCTTCGGACGGGACACCGGGCCGCGGGAACGGACCGCGTCCTGGCCGGCCTCCCGCCAGGACCGCCGCCACCGCTGAACCGACCGGACGCTGACCCGTAACTCCTTCGCGATCTCCGTACCGCCACGTCCGTCGGCGAACATGGCGACCGCTTCCATCCGGACCCGCTCGCGAAATGCTTGCCTCTCCGCGGTCAGACCCCCACCCTGCGGATACCTCATACCTCCGGCATACCGCGACGATCACCAACCGTCAGCCCCTACGACAAGACGACTTCAAGGTCAGTAACGGTGTGCCAGACGTACAGCGAAGTCCGCGCTGGCTGCGTGGCACGCAAGGTTCGCCTGACACTCCTTGACAACCTCGCGAGAATGCCGTACTTGCGGGAATTTGCCCCGAATCGACTCTCGGGAATGTCGGGCACACAGACGATGCTGTCAGTTCGCAGGTTCCCAGACACGTACGATGCCGTCCCGGCCCGCCGTCAGTACGACGTGACGGCCATCCACCGGTGTAATCGCCACGGTCCGGATCTCGCCACGGTGTCCGGCCATTGGTGCTCCGACCTGCTGGCCACCGGCAAGATCCCAGATCCGCGCCGTCCCATCGTCGCTGCCGGTCACCGCGAGTGTCCGGCCGGCGACCACAGCGGCGTCCAAGGCAGAAATACGGTCCTCATGACCGGTGGGCAGATTCCCGACCAGCCCGCCGTCAACCGCGTCCCAGGTCCGTATCTCGCCGGCATCGGTCGTCGCCAACACGACTGGACGGCCACCGACCTCGGACAGCGCCACAGCGTGGACCATCCCGTCAGCAGACCACTCGTGAATCAGAACTTCAGACTCAAGATCCGATACCACAACTGTGCTGTCGCCGCCCGACACCACGACCGTCCGCCCACCGAGCCGCCCCGCCACGAGACCACACATGTCGTCCTCGTGACCGGGAAGCTCCAGAGGCTCCTGCTCCTCCGCGAACTCATCATCCGAGGGGCCCCACAGCTCCAACTCGGGATCCGACGGATCCCACACCCACACCTCGGGCGCGCCCGCACCCGCCACGACAACCGTGCGCCCATCCACCCGAGTCATGGCAACCGCGTGAGAACAAGTGTGAAACTCCGACGGGGCATTGAGCAGATCACCGCTTATCAAATCCCACAGGCCCGGACCCTGGTGCTGCCCGCCCGCAGCGAACAACACCCGCCCATCGACGACATCTGCGGCCACATGCTCGAAGTCCGGGTACACGGGAATCCCGTACGACCCGTTATCGAACTCCGCCAGAGGCCGCTTCGCCCACTCGTCCCCAAGCAAGTCCCATGTCCACACGTCGTTGCCGTCGGCGCACACCACCAGTGGCCGCCCCTTCACATCGGCCACGGCAAAGTCGTCAATAGTCCCTTCGGACGGAATCTTGCTGCTCTTGATCAACCGATTGTCAGTCATGCGGAACAGGCTAACTGGGCGGTGTGACAAGCCGAGTAGCGCCAACCGAGGCTATGCGGCCGGTGCTTGGCGGCCCTGCGGCCCACCAGGTCCAGAGCTTCCCGGCCACAACATCAGGTGGCTTCGACTCGTTCAGCTCGTGCGCGGGTGGCGGCGAGGCGGTAGGAGTCGGTTCCGGTTTCGATGATGGTGCCGTTGAAGGTGAGGCGGTCGACGATGGCCGCGCAGAGGCGCGGGTCGGTGAAGGTCTTGGTCCAGCCGCCGAAGGACTCGTTGGAAGCGATGGCGACGCTGTTCTTCTCCTCGCGTTCGGTCAGGACCTGGAAGAGGAGTTCGGCGCCGTGGCGGTCGAGTTCCATGTAGCCGAGCTCATCGATCTATGCGGATATCCGCATAGATCGACCTATGCCGAGTCCGCGACTATGCCGAGAAGGGTGTCCGTGAGAGTGATGCAGGCTGGGCTGAGGCCGTTGTGCTCGGCATAGTCGACGGAGGGGAGGACCTATCCGGCCCAGGGATTCGGCCCCTGCTTGAGGATGGCGAGCTTGCGCGCCTGGTCGGTGGGCCATAGATCGATCTGGTAGAGGAAGTGGTCACCGGGGCCGCCGTTGGTGTCGACGGCCGGTGGCTCGGAGGGAATGTAGGAGACCCGAACGCGTAGCAGCCCAGAGGGAACGGTCATGCTCGGCCCGTCCTCCGGAAGGATTCCCGGGCTGGACACGGCGAGTTGACCGGTTGAGGCATCCAGGTCCGCCTCGACGATGTGCTCGGCCGTCGGCTCCGTCATCGGTGCGGACGCGTGGACGGCGATCTGTGACTCGACCATGTCGTCCCGGGCGGTGCCGACGGAGATCGAGTGTGGTTCCACCCCGATGCGATGAACGTGGACCGCTTCCTCGGTCCAGCCGGCTGGCGGCAGGTCGGGGTCCGTCGCGTGTTCGGCTATCCAGGCGTCATAGGGTTCGAGGTCTTGGACGTAGAACTGCCCGTGATCGGCATCGATCAGGAACTTCAACGGAGTATCAGTCACCGCCGCAGGCTATCGGAGCCCGCGCCAGCGCCGATTGAGCTGGCCTTCGACTCCCAGGCCGCAGACACGCGCCGCTCATAGCTCGTGCCGGTCACGGCCTCACAGGCGGTCGAGGAACGCGAGGAGCTTGTCGGTGGGACGGTACCGGCCCGGCCGGGCGGTGACCGGTGTGGTCAGGGCCAGGGCCTTCTCCTTGATGGTCATGTCGGCGTGGACGTAGGCATCGGTGGAGCGGACGCCGGCGTGGCCGAGCCAGAGCGCGATGACCGTGGTGTCCACTCCGGCCTGCAGCAGTGACATCGCGCAACTGTGGCGCAGGACGTGCGGATGAACGCGCTTCTCCAGCAGGGAGGGGCAGGTTTCCGCGGCGGCCTGGGCGTGGGTGCTCAACCGCTGTGCGACGGCGTCGCGGCTGAGGCGGCGTCCGGTGCGGGTGCAGAACAGCGGGTCACCGCCCCGTCCGGCGCGTTCGTTGAGCCAGGAACGCAGCAGGTCCTGGACGTGGCGGTCGAGTGGGACGGTGCGTTGTTTGCGTCCCTTGCCCTCGCATCGGACGGCGGCTCCGTCGCCGAGGGTGATGTCGTTGCAGTTCAGGCTGGTGAGTTCGGTGACGCGCAGGCCGGTTTGGACGGTCAGAGCGAGCATGGCCTTGTCGCGTCGTCCTTCCCAGCGTTGCGGGTCCGGCGCTGCCAGGAGGGCGTCGACCTCTTCGCTGGTCAGGAACGTCACGGTCCTCTTGTCGTACCGCTTCGGCGGGATGTCCAGGACGCGCTGGTGAGGAGGGCGTGTTCGGGGTGCTGGAGCGCCGCATAGGAGAACAGCGAGCGGATCGCGGTCAGGCGGACGTTGCGGGTTCGTGTGCTGTTGCCGCGCTCGGTTTCCAAGTGGTTGAGGAACGCGGAGATCACATCCACGTTCAGGTCGTTCCAGTCCAACTTCTCCGGGCGGGTCCCGGTGCGCTGTTGGACGAAGCCGAGCAGGAGGCGGAGCGCGTCACGGTAGGCGGCGATGGTGCGCGGGCTGGCCTGGCGCTGACGTGCAAGTCGGTCGGTGAAGAACGCCTGCAGGGTGGGTGCGATCAGGGTCATGACCGGGCCGCCTTCCCGAGATCCTCCTGGCGGGCCGCGGCCAGGGCGAGCAATTCCGGAGCGGCGGAGAGGTACCAGTAGGTGGAGGACGGTTCACGGTGGCCCAGCTAGGTGGACAGCGACGGGATCTTGGCCTGGACGTTGACTCCGGCGCGATACCAGTGCAGCAAGGTGCGGATGGCAAAAGTGTGTCTGAGATCGTGCAGTCGTGGTGGGTGGGGCGCTTCGGTGCCGACACGCGCTGTGGTGATCAGCTGTCGGAACGTCGGGGAGACCACCGCGTAGATCAGACGCCGGCGGGTGCGGGAGACGAAGAACGCGGGGTCCGTGGGACGTGGCGTCACTTGATTGCGCAGGGTGTCGTACTCGCGCAACGCGTTCACGGCGGTGGGCTGCAGCGGGACCAGCCGGGACTTGCCGAACTTGGTTTCGCGGATCCGGAGCATGCCTTCGGTCCAGTCGATGTCGTCGTGGTCGAGGTTGATCGCCTCTCCGACGCGTAGTCCGGAGGCGGCCAGCAGTCCGATGAGCGTGCGGTAGGTCGCCGCGCGCAACGGCGGGCTGAGCAGCGTGGTGGCGGACATGACCGCGGTGATGTCGGTATCGGAGTAGAGGAACGGCTGCCGCCAGCGTTGCCGGTGGGGCAGCAGGCCCAGCGGGGGCACCTCGGTGGCCGGGTCAGTCCCGCTGAGATAGCGGGCGAAGCCGCGGACCGCAGTGATGCGCCGCAGGCTCACGGTCGTCACCACTTTACCCTCCCGCTCCTTCACCCAGGCCAGCGCGGCGGCGACCGTCACACGGGTCTGCCCGCGCTCTTCCAGGAAGGTGACGAAGTCAGGCAGCAGCCAGGCTGCCTCGGCCATCTTGTGCCCGAGGGACCGGCGAAGCCGCAGGTAATCCTCTAGCGCCTGCCGCAGTGCGGTCACGCTGCCCCCTGTCCGGGCCAGGGCTGAGCGACCTCGCGCAGTGCGGTGAAGTCGACCTTCGCGTAGAGCGCGGTCGTGGCCAGGTCCTGGTGACGGAGTACTTGGCTGATCGCCATCAGCCCGGAGCCCTGCCGCAGCATCTCCCCAGCCAGGGCGTGCCGCAGCCGGTGCGGGCCCACTCTGGGCAATCCGGCGCGCAGGCAGGCCCGTTCCACCACATCGCCCACCAGGTCCGCCCGGATCGGTCCGTGCGGAGCTCGGCAGGTAACGAAGATCCGACGCGTGCTCCCCTGGGGACGGCCCCGGAGAGGTAGGCGACCAGGGCCTCGCCGACCTCGACCGGTAGCGGGAGTCGGTCCTCCCGGCGTCCCTTGCCGCGGATGGCGATCTCGCCCAACCGCCAGTCGACATCGTCCAGTTGTAGCCGGGCCACCTCGATCGAGCGCAGGCCCAGGCGGGCCAGCAGCATCAGGATGGCGTAGTCGCGGATGCCGACGGCTCCTTCGCGCGGGCAGTGGTCCAGCAGCTGCTGAACATCGGTCGCGGCCATCGTGGGTGGCACCGTTGCCAGGCGCCAGCCACCCACCGGGGCACGGCCGTACCGAGCCTCAGCGGAGTCAGGCCGCGCAGGTGGAGAAACCGCATCAGTGACCGGAGTTCGGCCACCCGTCCCTTCGCCGAACCGGCCGAGACCCGTACACACTCCCGTAGCAGGAAGGCGTTGAGGTCCGCGCCGGTCAAGCCACCCGGGGTGAACACCCCGCCGGGCATCGCCTGCTCGGACAGGAATCGGCGGGCGGTGTTCTCATAGCGCAGCATGGTGGCCGCGGACAGGCCGCGCTCGCCCGCCATCCAACACCGGTACTGCACCAGCACATCTTCCAGCGGTGACGGCGCCACCAACGGGGGCGGGACGACCGCGGCCTGGCGCAGATACGTCAGCAGCGGCCTCATGCCGCGCGGGCCGGGCAGCCGACGACGGCCGGCCTCCCGCTGGTCGGACAAATACTGCTGTAGTCGCTCTTCACTGAGGTCAGCGGCCTGAAGTCCCCGCCGCGATAGCCACGTTCCGACCTGTCCCAGGTCCTTGAGTATGTTCCGGATCGTCAGCTTCGTATAGCCGTGCTCCGCCAGCCAGGCCCGATAGCCCTCGACCTGCGATGCCAAAACTCCAGCTTTCCTGCGCGATCCCGCCATCGCCACCCCCTCCCCGGGAGCCCCCTGCCCCCACGATCAAGGACTGCCCAGCGCGGGAACTATGCAGAGACCAACAAGCCTGCGTTCACGCGAAAGAGACCTTCGCCCCGCACAACATCGGCATAGTCGCGGACTCGGCATAGATCGATCTATGCGGATATCCGCATAGATCGACGACATCGGCCCGCTTCCCGTCGGGGAAGACGCCGCCGAGGCGTTCTACCGGATCATCGATTCCGCTTACGAGCGCCGGTCCACTGCGGTGACCAGCAACATTCACCCTTCGGGCTTCGACACGATCATGCCGAGGACCCTCGTGGGCACGAGCACCGACCGCCTCATGCACCACGCTCACCTCGTGACCACCACCGGCGACTCACACCGCCTCGCCGAGGCCCTCGCCGGGAAGGGAGGGTCCCCTTGAACTGACCCCCAACCCCGGGAACACCACTGGCCACCCACCTGGGTATCTCAGTGGCCGTTGACAGCACCTATGACGGATGGGGCTGGGAGGTTCACAGCGCGGCCACCAGTATCTGAGGACCACATAGTCAAGGCGATGGACTTCGCCCGCACCATCAAGAAGGCCGTCCCCCACCAACGGGTGATCTTCACGGTGCACGAAATGAAGCGTCTGGGACGCGGCGCCGCCGAGCTCCTGGCCATCGCCGAGGACCTGCGCCACCACGACATCCAGCTCGAACTCCTCACCGGCCCCCTCCAAGGGGTCTACGACCCCTCCGGGCACGGCGCCGCCCTCTTCGCGTTCTTCGCCGGCATGGCGGAGTCCGAACGCGAGTACATCCGGGAGAAGTCCCTGGAGGGCCGGGCGTCCGCCCGTGAACGCGGCCGTCACGGCGCGCGCCCCAAGGTCGTCGACGACGACATGGCCGACTACGCCCGCAGCCTGCGGGCCAACGGCGTCCCCGTCCCCGAGACCGCCCGCAAGCTCGTCATCACCTCGGGCAAGAACAAGGGCCAGCGCCCCTCGGTCGCCACCGTCTACCGCATCGCCGAGGATGAGCCGGAGAGCTGAGCAGCCACCCAGAGCTTCAAGATCAACTTATTGCCCCTTTGACCCGTATCTCGGCGATACCCCCTCATCGGGCTCCTCGCAGAAGCGGGCGAACCGCGTGCGCTGTTCCTCGCTCAGAAAGTTGGTGGGCACGGGCCGCTCCCTCGATCATCGGCAGTCGCGCCGCGCGATGATCGCAGCCAGAACCAGCAGGTCACCGAGTACCGGTGATAACCCCACCTGCCCCTGAGAGAGCTGGTAATGGACGTATCCGGGCTCCGAGGAACCCGCCGAATCCAAGGGGGTGCGCTGCTTGTTGAGCAGCTCATGGGACGGGGACCGGGGAGGTGGGTGGGTGCCAGGTGAGGATCCAGCCGGCGGTGAGCGCCGCCGCGCCGCCTGCCAGGGCGATTGCGCCGCCCGTTCCGATGCCTGCGGCCACCGAGCCGAAGCAGACGGGCCCGACGCCTTGCAGCGTCATGCTGCCGGAGCCGAGCAGGCCGAAGGCCTGGCCCTGGCCATCCTGCGGCAGGGCGTCCAGGAACGGCCGTTGCAGGCCGAGACCGTAGGCGAATCCGAAGCCGCAGAGCAGCAGCAGACAGGACGAGACGCCCACTCCGGGCTCGGCAGCGAAGCCGACCAGCGGCAGTCCCATCAGCGCGATCAACGGGACTACCAGTCGCTCCCGGGTGGGTGGCCGCAGGAATCGGCCCACCAGCAGGTCACCGACGAGCATGCCGACCGGCAGACAGCCCATCAGCACCGCGTACCAGCCGGGCGCGAAGTGGTGTCCTCCCGCGTAGGCGACGATCAGGCCTTCCGCGCCCGCTACGAACGCGGGCGGTAGCCACTGGGCCAGCATCAGTCGTCGCACCTTGGGTTCGCGCAGCAGCAGGCCGGCACCGTGCAGGCTGGCCCGGACGGCCCCGCCATCGCCCCGAGCGCTGCCGGGTGGGCCGCCGAACTCTCCCGGCTGCAGCCGGGGCAGCCGGATGCGGATAGCGAGCGCACAGCCGAGGTAAAGGACGGCGCTGACCGCGAGCGCCCGGCGCGGGCCGAGTGCCGCGACGACCGCACCTCCCAGCGCCAGACCGAACAACTGCGCGCCGGAGGCAGCGATGTTGTTCAGCGAACGGCCCAGTACATAGGCGTCGCCCTCCAGCGACTGCGCGACCAGCCGACTCGACGCGCCGTGAAACACCGGTGTGGCGAGGGCGACCAGCGCCACGACACCAAGGCTTGCCGCGATCGGCATCCGCACCAGGGCGATCAGCAGGGCGGCGGCGCACGTCAAGGCGTAGCCGCTGGTGATGAGCGCGCGGGGCGGCAGTCGGTCGGCCAGTGAGCCCAGCAGCAACGAGCCGAACATCTGCGGGATGAAGCCGATACCGAAGGCCAGTGCGCTCAGCAGCGCGGAGCCGGTGGCCGAGAAGACCAGCACGGAGAACGTGGTGATCCGCAGCGCGTCCGCAGTGATCGCGACGGTGCGGGTCGAGAAGAGCAGGCGGAATCGCGGCTCGGCCAGCACCTCCCGGTAGGTGGCACGGCGGTCGGCCTGCGCGGGTTCGACGG
Source organism: Streptomyces sp. NBC_01508 (assembly GCF_045040315.1). Lineage (NCBI taxonomy): Bacteria > Bacillati > Actinomycetota > Actinomycetes > Kitasatosporales > Streptomycetaceae > Streptomyces > Streptomyces sp. NBC_01508. Next base: position 3,898,291 of record NZ_CP109419.1, read on the forward strand.
TTGGGGTCATGACGCGCAGCCTCGCCGTGCGCCGATGCCGCTCACCAATGATTCGTCGCTGGACGAATCGAAACCGACGTGCCGCGGTAGCATCGCGGAGTGCTGCGCTTCGAAGTCTCTATCGAGGACCTGCTGCGCAGCCGCTTCGCGCTGTCGCCCGCGCTGGACCTCTGCCTGCTGCTGCGCTCGCTCGCCGGCCACGATAGGCCGCTGCCTCGAGCCTGGGCCACCCGGCTCATGCCGGTCTTTGAACGCCTTCGCCGCGAGAGCGAACTGAACGCCGCCCTCGCCTTGCAGACCCCGCAACGCGGACCGAACTTCGTCGCCCCGCCCCCGCGCGGCCTCAGCCAGACCTGGGCAGATGATCTGGCGATGATCCGGGCCACACCGCTGGAAGCGGCCCGCCACGAATTCGCCGCCACCGCGACCGGCCCGTTGGCCCGAGACCCCCGCGTACGCGAAGTGCTGGACTCGACCGACGCCGTCTCCAGGATCGCCGAGGCGATGGACCGGGCGTGGCACGAGCTGCTCGCCCCGGACTGGCCGCAACTGCGCACGATTTGTGAGCGCGATGTCGTGCACCGGGTGGGGGTGATCGGCGAACACGGATGGGCCACGACCATCGAGAGCCTGCACCCGAGCATCGCCTGGCGCGCCGGCGGTATAGAGATCGGCCACTTCCGGGACGGAACGGTCCGCCTCGCCGGCGACGGGCTCCTGGTGATCCCTTCGGTCTTCGTCGCGAATATCGGCGCGCACCTGGAAGATCCCTGGCCCAGGACCTTGGTCTATCGCGCCCGCGGCACCGCTGCCCTGTGGGGCGAACAGGAGACCACCCCCCAACCGGACGCGCTGACCGCTCTGGTCGGCCGGGCCCGAGCCCGGCTGATGGTGGCACTGGACGCCCCGGCCAGCACCAGCCACCTCGCCCGAAGCCTCGCCATGACACCCGGCGCGGTAGGAGACCACCTCGCCATCCTGCGAAGCGCGGGACTGCTCGTCCGCGCCCGGTCCGGACGGTCGGTGCTCTACCGCCGCACCGCGCTCGGCGAGGCACTGGTCGCCGGTTCGGGCTGAGGGTTCAGGTCGGCACTGCTTTTTGAGGCGCCGCCAGCAGACCAGGTCAACCCCGCGACCGAGGATCGAAGCCTGCTCGCCTGTCGTCAAACGAACGAATGACGACAGGCGCGACGGAGGTCCAAATGGACCCGGGGATACGGGGTCTGACGACGGCTCAGATCCAATCTGATCCGATTGACGGCTGAAGACAGGGTTTGATGACAGTCCGGGTCCGATGCGCCGACAGAAGCGGGGGAAGAGCGTCGCCAATCTGGCCTACAAGCGGGTGTCGATCGACCAGCAGTCAACCGACCGGCAGGACCTCGTCCTCGATGAGGCCGGGATCGACGATCCGGTCGTCTTCGAGGAGGAGCCCGGCACCTCCAGCCGCCTCAACTCGCTTCAGCGGCCGAAGTTCGGCGAGCTGCTCACATACGCCCGGCCGGACGACACCGTGCACATCTCCGAGATGTTCCGCCTCGTGCGAGGCACCGGGCACATCCTCGACGTGCTCGACGTCCTGCACCGCGACCGCCTCGCCCTGCGCATCCACGACGGCGCGTTATCCGCGATGGACCTCACCGCCCGCCACCCGCGCACCGGCGAGCTGCTGTCCACCGTGAAGTTCATGGTGCAGACCCTCGCCGCCGCCGGCGAACTCCAGCGGGAGCTGACCTACGACGGGCTGCGGGCCGCCGAGGCCAAGGGCAACAAGGGCGGCCGACGCCCGGTCGTCACGGCGGCGAAGGCCGCCGCGGTGCGCGCCGGGTACCTGGCCGGCCAGTCGATCGCCGGTCTGGCCCGCGACCACCGCGTCAGCCGGGGCGCCATCCGCACCGCCGTCGCCGACCTCATGCCCGAGCACACCGGCGTCGACCAGGATGCCCCGGCTCCGGAGCTGCCGGTCACCCTCGACATGCCGGGCAAGGTCGCCGGCTTCCTCCGCGCGGCCGAATGGAGCCCGCCGAGCGGACCGCGCTCGACCGGGGCGTCACCGTACGGCGCGGCCAGGGCTACACACTACGCGTCACCGCGGCGCCCTCGGCCCACCGCCAACTCCTGCGCCGCTGCCAGCCGCTCGACGCCCTCTCGGCAATCCCGGCCCAGCGCAAGGCCCGCCGCGAGTACGCGAACCGCGTCAACGCCCTCGGGACCGAGACCCCATAGCAAGCCGTCAGGGCTTCAAAACCAAGGGGTTTCCGACCTGGAAGACGCCGAAGGCCTCCGCCGTTCCGCTGATCACCGGCGCCTTCGGATCGAAGGGCTTCGGCCGATCACAGCCTGTCAAAACTCTGACAGCAACACCGGTTTCCTGGTCCGTTCCTACTCGGACCCCAAACCCTCGTGCAGCAGGGCAAGGTCCGGACGCCAGACCACATCAGGGACACAGTTGAAGCGCCGGACACGCCCCTGACCGAGGCCGAACCGGCGGGGAGTCGGAGGAAGGACCAACCACGGCGTCCGGATCCGCGGACGCCTCCTGGCACGGGCGCTGCTACGAAGCCTCCGCCAGCAGGGGGGGCCGCCGCGATGACCGCATCCAACTTGGCGCGGGACGAATGGAGTTCGTCGATCGCGCGGGTCATCCGGTCCCTTGCCTCATGCAGGTCGTCCAGCATCTCCGCGCAGGTGGGGACGAGATGGTCACCGTCCTCCCGCATGCAGGGAGCACCCCGGCGATCAGGGGCGTTCCCAGACCTGCCGCCAGCAGCGCACGGATCTGCCGCACCGCGGCGACATCCCCCTCTCGGTACTCGCGGTAGCCGCTGGAGCGCCGCTGCGGATACAGCAACCCCTGCTCCTCGTAGTACCGCAGCAGCCGTCCGCTGACTCCCGTACGCCGGGAGAGCTCGCCGATCCGCACCCGCACCTCCACTGTCTGCCGGCCCGCCTCCCGCTGCTCTGGGCGTACCCATCCGGCAGACACAACGGGGATCCTCTCCATGGCCCGCCCCATCGGTATCCGCAATTCGGCCCGGCCCTCAGCAGGTACGCGGGGCCGCTGAAGGCGGCCCCGTCGGACTTCTCGCCGAGGCCGACGCGTGCGTACGCACGCGCCCTGGCTCTCACCCGTGCCGGCCCGCCAACTCAACCAGCTCCAGCGGAGGTCGCAGCAGACGACACCGTGCGGTGCGGTGCCGTCCGGCGACCGGAACCGTCTCTTGATCGACCTTGCCCGGATGGCGATGACACGGTACGCAGCAGAAGCGCGCGGTCAGTGTTCTGGCCTCGTCGTCTTCTGCCGTGCGCGCTCCTCGGACTCGCGCATCTCCAGGATCCGCAAGACATGGGCGCTCGTTCGCGTGCGTGCGCTGCCGCTGGTGAACAGTGCCGCACCCGCGATGCCCGGTGGCACGGCAAGGAATCCGAGCCCGAGCAGTTCCGGCCAGTCACGCGCGGCGCTGCACCGCTTTGCCGCGCCCTGGCTGTACGAGGTGCTCTCGCTGTCGTAGAACACCGGTGCCTCGCACGCGATTTCATCGCTGTAGTACTCCACGCTGAACGGGATCAGCAGCAGGTAGCCCAGCCAGAGGAACAGCGCCGCTGACACCGCCATCAGGCCGGCACCCCAGCTCTGTTGCCGTCCGGCCCAGCGGTCGAATTCCTGGCGGGCCGGCCACTGCATGATCAATCCCCCGCTGGTTGTCCAGACACTCGGATGAGGCTCACCTACTGGTTCCGTTCCAGGTGAAGGCGATCGGTACGTAGCGGTTTCTGCCTCTCAGCGCATTCTCAGCGCAGTTGCTCGGCCAGTCCGACGATGATGCCCTCCGGGCCGCGGAGGTAGCAGAGCAGATAGCTGTCCTCGAACCGGGCGATCTCGCCGACGAGTTCGGCGCCGTGAGGGCGCAGGCGGGCAACGGTGTCCTCGATGTCGTCGACGGCGAACATGACACGGTGCGTGCCCAGGACGTTGTGCGGCTGGTCGCGCGGCCCGGTGCTGATCACCGCGGGGCTGCGGTACTTCGCCAGTTCGAGCCGGCTGTGGCCGTCCGGGGTCCGGACCATCGCGATGTCGCAGTGGACGCCGTCGAGTCCGGTGCACCGGTCGGCGAAGAGGCCCTTGACCTCCGCCCTGCCCTCCAGCTCCATACCGAGTTCCACGAAGAACGCGATGGCGGCATCCATGTCCTCGACGACGATGCCGACGTTGTCCATCCGCTGAATCGCCATGCCCGTTTCTCCTTCGTTCTCGTGCGGCCGGTGGCCGTACTCGGCATCCTCGGACCGCCGGACTCCGCGGCGTGCGCGCCCGAGCATTGTGCCTCTCCAACTGTTCACCGTGCGCTCTCCCACGTGGATCGGCTGCGCCCGTTCGGAGCACTGCCCCCGCGAGCCGTCAGTTCGGTTGGATCCGCCGAATGGAAGGCAAATCGGCCATGGCGGGAACAGCCGGTCCGGTCGGCGCGGTTGCATCGACCGAGGGGGCGGCGCCGCACGGGTGGGGAGCACGGATACCACGAGGTCGTCCGCCCCACCGGGATCGCGGTACGCACGCCGCGTACTCGGACCAAGACGTAGTTCCGCAGGAGGACTGTTCTTCATGACCGACCGGCCTTTGACGCTCATGGCAGTACACGCCCACCCCGACGACGAGGCCACCGGAACCGGAGGGGTTCTCGCGCGGTACGCGGCGGAAGGCATCCGCACCGTTCTCGTGACGTGTACCGACGGCGGTTGCGGTGACGGACCGGGGGGTGTCAAACCGGGCGATCCCGGCCACGATCCGGCGGCCGTCGCCTCGATGCGCCGTCAAGAACTCAAGGCGAGCTGTGACGTCCTGAAGATCAGCGACCTGGAGACGCTGGACTACGCCGACTCCGGGATGGCGGGCTGGCCGAGCAACGACGCCCCCGGATCCTTTTGGCAGACCCCCGTGGAGGAAGGAGCGGCCCGGCTCGCGGAACTCATGCGGCACTACCGACCCGATGTGGTCGTCACCTACGACGAGAACGGCTTCTACGGCCACCCCGACCACATCCAGGCCCACCGCATCACGATGGCGGCGCTGGAGATGACCGCGCTGACACCGAAGGTGTACTGGACGACGATGCCCCGCTCGATGATGCGGCGGTTCGGGGAGACCATGCGCGAGTTTCAGGAGGACATGCCGGAGCCGGAGCCGGATCCCGCCGAGGCCGCCGCGATGGCCGAGATCGGCCTCCCCGACGACGAGATCACCACGTGGGTGGACACCACCGCGTTCAGTGGTCAGAAGTTCGACGCGCTGGCCGCGCACGCCAGTCAGGGCGAGAACATCTTCTTCCTCAAGATGGGCAAGGAGAGGTTCGGCGAGTTGATGGGCATGGAGACCTTCGTACGTGTCAAGGACGCCACCGGCGCGGCCGTACCCGAGAACGATCTCTTCGCCGGACTGCGCTGATCCGGTGGGGTGACGGCCCGCTGAGACGTCTTCCCCACCCCGTACCGGCCTCGTGGAGCTGGGCATCGGCCGGCGCGAGTGGATGACGTCGATCGGGATCGACCGCCGGGGCCGCCGGGGCCGCGGACGCCGGGGCGGGCCGCCCGGCGCCATGCGGTGCGGTGCAGTACGCGTTCGTACGTGTCCGCGCTGACCTACCTCTGGGGAATCACGTGATCGTTCACCCGTGCGCACGCCGAGGGCAACGCCCGCCCCATCCCCTTCAGATGCAGGACGTCGAGCTCATGGCCGTACGCCGACCGGGCGGCCGCGCCGTACAACCGCGGCTCGCACGGCGGTGAGGAGCGCACGCCCTCCGTCGCCACCAGCGTGTTGAGCAACCGCGTAGTGATGCGGTCGAGTGCCGGCCTGACCTCCTTGTCGAGGTCCGGCCGCTGAGTGGGCCGCTCGTCGGGGTGCGCGTCCCAGCGCGCGTACAGCCCGCGCTGCACCAGCTTGTTCGCCTCGATCTGGTCCCCGAAGACGGCGACCACCGTGTCAGGGGCCAGCCCGAGCCCGACGGCCCGAGCGGCGGCGTCGTCGAGGATCTTCTGTTCCCGCGCGGGGTCGTCGATCGGCCGGCCGGTGCCGTACTTGGCGGCGGCCACCTTGTCGGCGATCAGCAGTCGCTCGGCGAACAGGTTGGTCAGCGGGGCGAGCGCGTGAGTGGCGGAATGCGCGGGCGCCACGGGCTGCGGCCGGGCGACGGCGGGGCCGGCAGCGGCACCGGAGAGCAGCAGAGCGGCGGATACGGCGGATACGGCGGATACAGCGACCGACACGGATCGCGTACGTCGGGTTCGCACAGGGGCGTCCTTGCATGGAGAGTTGGGATCAACGCGTACAGGTGTACATGCTCGACATGGGCCGACTCGTGACTGAGTTGGCTGTGAAGTGGGATGTTGCCTCGGCCGTGGCGGTGGCACCGGCTCTGCCCCGATCGCTGCCCGGATCGCTGGTCGGTGCCGCCGCCGGGTTGCCGCTGCGGCGCGTACTGCCCGCGATGGTGGTCACCTTCGGAGTCTTGCTGGTACTGAAGGCGGCGTGGTCGTTCCTTCGGTCCAGTGGTGCAGTCGGCTTCGACGGCGCGGTGTTCCGCCGGCGATGACCACAGGCTCCGCATGGCGAGGCGCGCGTGTGATGAGGGTTCCGAGCCCCCTGACACAGCTCTGCGATCCCTTCACGCTCCAGCTCCCGATACGCCTTGAGCGTCGTGTTCGGGTTCATCGCGGCGGCGCCGGGTGCCCCGCGCGCACAGCGGGACCAAGCCGACGAGTACGGACTCGGTGACGACCGTCCGCCGGGGCGCGGCGCGTGTCGCGCCCCGAATCGCGGCGGCCTCGTGACGCGGCCGTCTCCACGGCCACACCGCCGGGCTCCGGTTCTCCTGCGTGCGGGCGCCGTTCTCCATGGCGGGTATCACCGGCTGCTCTCAACGGCTGTTCTCGTCAAGCGTGTTGGCCGACCGCTGCCGCCTCAGGCCGCCTGTGCCGATCCTCCTGGGACCCGGAGCTCCGGCTCCGCGCGCAGCCCCGCGACGTCCACCCCGCTCTCGGTCAGCACCCGCTCGATCTCCGCCGCGGACTCCACGTTTGTCCCGGCCTCGTCCAGCAGCGCGGCCAGCAGGTGGGTCGTGCCGACCGTGGGCGAGCCCTGGGCGGAGGCGGTGAGCTGCGTGACGTGCAGGAGGCGCCGGTCGAAGTCGGCGGTGGAGTCGACCTCCGGGGGCTCCCCCTCCGCGACCCCGGTGGAGGGAAGCAGCACTCGGGCGACGGCATCCTGCCGTGCGCCGTGTCGGCGCAGCAGTTCCGCCCCCCGGTTCGCTTCCGTCAGCTGCTCGGGCAGCTCACGCCCCGCGACGGCCAACGACCGGTCCAGCGCCAGGATGCCCAGCAGCACATCGACGGGTTCCGTCTCCGACGCCCCGCGCCGTACCGCACCGCGCTGTGACTCCGAGCGCACCACGCCCACCACCGCGGAGCCGAACCCCGCGCCGCCCCCGAAGATCCAGGAGGTGAACTTCCGGGTCAGCGGATTGCCGCTCTTGCCGAACGTCCCCGCCTTGCGCAGCACCAACACCGCGACGGGCTCGGGCGCTTCGTCACTTTCCCGCAACGCGTCGAGCGCGGTCGAGGCGGCCGGGACGTCCAGCTTCTCCAGCAGCATGGCCTCGCGGGCACGCGTATCGGGCAGCTCGACCAGTGCGCGCGCCACATGGCGCACGCGCACCGAAAGGGTGCCCTCCTCCCGTGCGGCCTCCAGCGCTGTGCGCAGACAGGACCGCAACGCACCGGTCATCGGGGGGAGTTCAATGCCTTCCCGCTCCTCCTTCTTCCGGTTCTTCCAGCGCAGCCTCTTGGCCTCCTCCTGCCGGACCTCCCGCCAGAGGGCGTCGATCTCCCGCTCGTCGTCCGGGGCTCCCGCCGCGCCGTCCTCCGCGCCGTCCCCCGCGCCCGCCCCCGCGTCGTCACTGACCCACACGGATGTCCCCCGGCACCCGATCGAAGCGCCGAGCGAGCCGACGGCCTTCATTCCGGGGGCGATCGCGGAACCCGCGGCCGAGTCACCCGATACGAGCGCGTTCAGCACGCTCTCCGTGCCGACGTCCTCGCGTTCCTCCTTGGCCACCTTGCTCAGCGTCTCCAGCAACAGCTTGACGACGTCCCTCTCGAACTCGGTGGTGGTGTCGGCGTCGCGGTCGGACGTTCGCTGATCCATCGGGACTGCCTCTCTCCGTGGTGATACCTGCTGAGAATGACGTCAACCGGCGCTCGCCGGCTCCGCGTCGGCCGGACCGATCTTGCTTCCGGCCCGAACGGCCGGGTTTCCACGTCCCGGCGGACAAGGCCCACGCAGCCCCAGCGAGGCACCCCTGACGGACAGTTCACGCTCGATCGAGCGTCTAGGCCCTGTCCGGCGGATCGGACAGGACCTAGGGTCTTTCGTTTGGATCAGGCCGGATGAGGGAGCGGGGTCTGGTGCCGTGGATCGCGAGGTGGAGGAGGGAGGCACGGCGGGAGCCGTGCCTGCCCTTCCGCCGTCAACGCGGCGAGGCGCGGTGCCAGGGACCGCGAGCCCGGCAAGATCCAAACGAAAGACCCTAGGGCGTGTTGCGAAAGTCCCGCCTGGCCGACGACGCCTGGCACGCACACTCGCCGCGTTGTCGGACTCGTCCAAGTACGCCCAGTACGAGAACGATCCTCCGCCTTGCGATCGCACGCACCAGACGCCGTCGGCCCCGCCCTTCGGGCGGACGGCGCTACTTTCGCAACACGCCCTAGGCCGCTCCTCGCCAGACCGTCAGGGCGCCCTGGAGGAAGGCGACTTCCGGCAGCGCGGTCGACTTCGTCGAGATCACGAACAGGGCGATGTCCCCCGAGGGGCCCTTGATGCAGATTTCGCTGCCGTTCGCCGCGCCTGCGAGCGGGAGGCGGTTGTCCTTTCCGCCCTTGAGCAGCCGGCGGCACTCTTCGAGGGTGGCGCCCGGCTTGCCGTGCAGCTGGAGGAACACGCTCGTATCGCTCTCCAGCCGGCAACCGATCGTCGGGCAGCCGAAACGGATGTCCCCCGTACGGCCCTTCGCTTCCGCGTTCGGGTCTTTGAGGTTCACCGAGTTCTTCGGGTCCAGCATCACCAGGGGGTACGGCTCGGCTCGCGGCTCCTGGGGTGAGGCCGAGGCGGACGACGAGGCCTCGGCCGCGGGTTCACCGGCCCCCGAGTTGGCCGAGTCCGAGGAGTCCGACGACCCCCGCCCGGAGTCCGACGACCGTGCCTCCGGTCCGGTCGCGGACGCCGACGAGCCGGCGGCGTCCCGCTGATCGCCCCGGCCCTCCGCGTCCATGACCCGCCAGGCCAGGGCCGTCAGCAGCAGCCCGCCCGCCACCGAACCGACGACCATGATCCGCGCGGTACGCCGCCTGCGAACCATCCCCCCGGCCCGAGGGTCCGGATACCTGACCAGCGGCTGCGGCTGCGGCGGGGTGGGGTCGGGCAGCGGTGGCGGTACTGCGACCTCCGGCCCGCTGATCTCCCGCCATACGGCCGGTGCCCCGCCCGCGTCGGCGTCCGCTCCCAACCGCTGCCGGCACCACTCCACGACCTCCGCCGGCGTGGCCCGCTCAGCCGGATCGGTGGCGAGGCAACGGGCGAACAGCGGACGCAAGGGTTCGGGCAACAGGGACAGATCGGGTCCGAAGTGCACGATCCGGTACAGCACGTCGACACCCTGGCCATCGCCGTAGAGCGGCCTGCCCAGCGCCGCGAACGCCGCCGTCTGGGCAAGGGCGAAGACATCGGTCGCCGCGGTGACCCCTGCCCCGGACGCCTGCTCCGGGGCCATGTACGCGGGGGTACCGATCGTATGTCCCGTCGCCGTGTACGAAGTCGCGTCGGCGGCCAGCGCGATGCCGAAGTCGATCACGCGCGGCCCGTCGGCTGCCAGCAGCACGTTCGACGGCTTGAGGTCCCGGTGCACGATGCCCTCGGCATGGATGGCCTGCAACGCCTCGGCCATCCCCGCCATCAGCCACAGCACGGCGGTCACCGACAGCGGACCGCGGCGGGCCACGGCCTGTGCCAGGGACGGCCCCGGTACGTACAGCGTGGCCAGCCAGGGTGGTACGCCATCCGCGTCGGCGTCGATCAACTCGGCGGTGTACGCCCCGCGGACCCGCTGGGCCGCCCTGATCTCCCGGCCGAACCGCCGCCGGAAGTCCGGGTCGTCCGCCAGCTCCGGGCGCACCACCTTGATCGCCAGGGGCCGGCCGCCCTGGGTGTGCGCGAGGTAGACCCGGCCCATGCCACCGGCCCCCAGCCGGGCGGCGAGCCGGTAACCCGCCACCACGGACGGGTCGGCCGCCTGAAGTGGCTGGAAGACATCCCTCACATCATCCATCGGCCCGCTCCCCCCACTTTGACGCATTGACCAACGACGGCAGCCTAAGGGGCAGGCCAACGGCGTTGTGGCTGCGGGGCGGCGGTGGCCGGCGTTGGTGGTGATCCGGCGGAGCGTGGTGACCGCTCGTGGGGTGGAGTGGGTGGCCGGCGTCAGGGGGTGTGGCGGAGGTGGTGCCGCTGGGCCTGGGTGAGGGTGGGCAGGTTGATCGCGGCCAGGACCGCGGTGAGTTCGCCGCGCCGTGGCCGGCCGACGAGTGCGGCGGCGGACAGGTCGCGCCAGGCGGTGGCGGTGGGGAGGTCTTCCAGGTCGGTACAGCTCAGCCCCGCGAGGTCGAGGGGGATGACGGTGTGGCTGAGGTGCCAGACGCCGACGTCGACCTGGCTTCGCAGGACCGCTGCCGGGACACCGGGGAATTCGCAGGGGACGTAGACGTATCCGTGGTCGGGCGGATAGGCGGATTCGGTCAGCAGAACGTGGTCGGGTGAGTCGTAGTCGATGGCGACCCGCGCGCCGGGCCCGGGTTCCGGGGCGGCTGTTCTGGTGACGGCGACGAGGCGGCGCGGCGCGTAGTAGGTGCCGGGGGGCAGGACGAGTGTCGGTGCCGACTCCAGGCGTCGGGCCGCGTCGTCGAGTGTGCCCGCCGAGACGACCACGAGGTCGTAGTCGCCGGTGACGATGGCGTCGATGCGGCGTGCGGCGCCCCGTTGGTGGTGAACGGTGTGGGGGACGCCCAGTGCGGTGAGCTCACCCGCGAGGGCCTCGGTGAGGACGTCGATCTCCACCGGCCCGCCGGGCGGGAACAGCAGCCGCAGCGGTGTGAGTCCTGCCAGGTGCCAGGCCGCGCCGATATCGAGCGAGTCCAGGGTGCGTCCGAGATGCCCGCGCGAGGTCACGGTGAGTGCTCGCTGGTCCGCGAGGAACTTCATCGCGCGCTGGACCGTTCCGGCGCTGGCGCCCAGCGTGTGCAGATAGTGGCTGTTGGTCGGCAGCGATGACCCGACACCGGCCCGGAGCGCGTCGACGACGATCGCGTACGACCTGCTCGCCGGCGGCTGGTACCAGGAATGGCTCGGCGCCCTGGGACTGCCGATGAGCCTGTTCCCCGAAGTCGTCGACGACTCCGGGATCATCGCGATGACCGACCCCGCGGTCACCGGCGCCGAGACACCCATCACCGCGGCCATCGCCGGTCAGTCGGCCGCCCTGTTCGGGCAGGCCTGTGTCCGCCCCGGCGACGCCAAGACCACACACGGCACCGGCACCTTCCTCGACGTGAACACCGGCACCGAACCCGTCATCTCCCAGCACGGGCTCAGCACCATCGTCGCCTGGCGCCGCGACGGCGTCACCACCTACGGACTGGAGGGATACGCCCCGGTCACCGGCTCGGCCGTGCAGTGGCTGCGGGACGGGGCCCAACTGCTCACCGACGCGGCCGAGACCGAGGAACTGGCACGCGGTGTCAGGGACAACAACGGCGTCTACTTCGTCCCCGCGCTGACCGGCCTCGGCGCACCGTCTTGGGACTCCAGCGCCCGCGGCCTGCTCATCGGCGGTCAGCAGGCCGTCCCCCGCCGCGATACGCAGCACATCCACCACGCGGTCCCGGTCCGCGTGCGAGGCGCGCAGCCCGGGCGGCGAGCCGGGGCCGGAAGGCTCTCCGGTGGGCGAGATCTCTCCCGGCATGCTTCCGTCCTGGTCCTGTCGAACGTCTCCACCGCGACGCGGCAGCGGCGCGAAGAGAAGACTAACGCCGTATCGCGACATGCATCCCGGCCGCGCACCGGATCGGAGCGGGACGCGGAGCCGCAAGTACGGGGCGCCGGGGGCGGGTTCGGCTCATGCCCGCCATGGCTATGGCTATGGCTACGGCACGAGCCGGCGGTCGATGTCGGCGGTCACGCGGCCCTCGACCATGGTCGCGACGACGCGGTGGCGGAACGTCATGCCGTGGAACGGGGTGTTGTCCGACGCGCTGACCGACTCGGTCCGGTCCACCCGCCAGTCGGCCCGGGGGTCCACCAGGGTGAACGTCGCCGGCTCCCCCGCGCGCAGCGGGCGGCCCGCCGTGTCCGCGAGGCCCGCGATGCGGGCGGGGCGTGTCGACATCACCGTGGCCAGCAGGTTCCAGTCCGGTTCGTCCCCGGCGCCCAGGGCCTGGGCGACCACGGGAAGCGCCGTCTCCAGGCCCAGCATGCCGAAGGGGACCTCGCACCAGTGGTTGTCCTTGCTCGACGCGGTGTGCGGGGCGTGGTCGGTGGCGACGGCGTCGATGGTTCCGTCGCGCAGGGCCGCGCGCAGCGCCGCCACGTCCTGTGCTGTGCGCAGGGGCGGATTCACCTTGTGCAGGGGGTCGCTGTCGCGCGTCATGAGGTCGGTGAGCAGCAGGTGGTGGGGGGTCACTTCGGCTGTTACGGGCCAGCCGCGCGCCTTGGCCCATCGGACGATTTCGACGGTCCCCGCCGTGGAGACGTGACAGATGTGCAGGCGTCCGCCGGTGGCCCCGGCGAGGACGACGTCACGGGCGACGATCGTCTCCTCGCCCGTCGCCGGCCAGGGTGGCAGACCGGTGGCGCGCGCCGCCGCGCCGGCGTTGATCTGGCCTCCCGCCGCGAGCCGGGGGCACTGCGCGTGCTGGGCGACGAGGGTTCCGGTACGGCGGGCCGCCTCCAGCGCCCGCATCAGGAGCGCGGGGTCGTCGACGCATACGCCGTCGTCGGAGAACATCACGGCGCCGGCCGCCGCCATGGCGTCGAGGGGTGCGAGGTCGCGGCCGGCGAGGCCGTCGGTGACGGCTCCCACCGGGTGCACCCGGCAGGACGCGGTTCGCGCCGCGCGCTCGATGATGTGCCGTACCCGCTCGGGGGTGTCGGTCACCGGTACGCAGTTGGCCATGGCGAGCACGTCCGAGTACCCGCCGTGTGCCGCCGCGCCGGTGCCGCTCGCGATGGTCTCCGAGGCCGCGTCGCCGGGCTCGCGCAGGTGGGTGTGGAGGTCCACCAGGGCCGGCAGCATGATCAGCCCGTCGCAGTCTGCTGTCGTCACGTCCGCCGTCGTCACGTCCGCCGCACTCGCGCCGTGCCCGTTCCCCGGATCCGTTACGGGATCCGTTACGGAGACGATCCGGCCGCCCCGTACGGTCACGTCCCGGCGCGCGCCGCCGAGGGGCCGGACCCCCCGCAGGATCGTCGTCCCCGCAGGGCCGTTCACCTCTCTGCCTTGGGGTGCGAGAGGCGGAAGACCGGTCCGTCCGCGCAGATCAACGGGGACTCCTCGGGGCCGCTTCTGGTCCCGGTGGCGCAACCGTGGCAGTACCCGAGGCCGCAGGCCATGTGGGCCTCCAGCGACACCTGGACGTCCGCCGCCCAGCGTCGGCCCAACTCCTCGCAGAGCCGGGCCAGCCGCTCCGAACCGCACGTCATGATCTGCTGCGGCGGAGCCTGGTCGAGGTCCGCCGTCAGCACGTCCCGGAGCCGGGCCACCTCGCTGCTGCCCGTGTCGTCGGTGACCTCGTGCAGTCGTGTGACACCGGCCGCCCGGTAGACGTCCGCCCCCACGACCCGGTCCGCGCTTCCGCCGCTGGCCACGGCGACGATCTCGACGGCCGTCCCGGCGCACTCCTGGGCGACCGTGGTCAGCGAACAGGTGCCGATGCCGCGGCCGACCAGCAGGACGCGCCGCGTCCGCCCGGCGATCCTGAATCCCTGGCCCAGCGGTCCCACGACCAGCATCCGCTCGCCGGGCCGGAAGGAGGCCAGTTGGCGGGTGCCGTCGCCGACCACTCCGAGGAGGATGTCGAGGGTGCCTGCCTCGGGGTTCCGGCCGTACACGGCCATGGGGCGGGGCAGGACGGGGCCGTCGTCCCCGTCCCTGGCCGCGGTCAGCATCACGAACTGGCCCGCCCGGCACGTCCGGGCGATGCTCGGTGCCTCCAGGCGCAGGAAGTGGTAGCCCCGGCCGTGCGGGGCGGAGGCGAGGACCCGGGCACGGTGCCAGGTCGGGACGGGCAGGCCGGCCCCGGATCCGGGCAGCGGGGTCACACTGTCCCGGACCGGTATGCGGGCGCCGGATCCGGTGCCGGATCCGGTGCCGGCCGCCGTGTCGAGGGTGCTCATGCTGCTGGGGCCTCCTGTGCGGACAGCCGGGCGTCGAGTCGTAGCAGACCCGAGGCCAGGATGTCGGTGCCGACGGCGAGTTCGTCCTGATGGGTCAGCTCGTCGGGACTGTGGCTGACCCCGCCGTTGTGGCTGGGGACGAAGATCATGCCGGTGGGCACCACGTGGTTGATCATCTGTGCGTCGTGGCTGGCCCCGCTGGGCATGACCCGGTGCGCGATCCCGGCATCCGTCGCGGCCTCGGCGACGGTGTCCCGGAGCCATCTGGGGAGGATGACGGGGGAGGCGTCGGCCAGCAGTCGGGACTCGCACCCGATCCCGCGCCGGAAGCAGATGTTCTGCGCGCCGTCCACGATCTCCGCAGCCGTCAGCCGCTGCCGGTCGTTGTCGACGTCCCGTACGTCGACGTACACCTCGGCGCTCCCGGCGATCGTGGTGAGGGAGCCGGGCGAGGCGTGCATACGTCCGACGGTCGCGCGGGTGCCGTGATGGCGGCTGTCGTTGGCGAGGGTCTCGATCATCAGGATGATCTCCGCCGCCGCCGTCATCGCGTCGGCCCGCATCCGCATGGGGGTTCCCCCGGTGTGCGAGGCCCGTCCGGTGAGATCGAGGCGCAGCCGCGTACTGCCCGAGATCAGGTCGACCAGTCCGATGGGAACGGACTGCGACTCCAGCAACGAGCCCTGCTCGATGTGCAGTTCCAGGAAGGCGGCCCAGTCCTCGGCGCGCCAGCGGGCCGCGTCGGTGTCGTTCGGGTCGAGGCCCACGGCGGTCATGGCCTGTGCCAGCGATACGCCGTCGGCGTCCCGCTTGGTCCGCAGGTCGGCGGGGCCGGTCAGGCCCGCGGCGATCCGGCTGCCCGTGCACGCCTGTCCGAAGCGGGCTCCCTCCTCGGCGGCGAAGGCCACGAACCGGACCGGCCGGGTGAGCCGGACCCCGCCCGAGACGAACAGCCGTGCCACCTCCATCGCCGCGACCACACCGGCTATGCCGTCGTACGCCCCGGCGCCCGGCACGCTGTCGAGATGGGAGCCGGTGCCCAGGGCCGGCAGCGCGGGGGCGGTGCCGGGCAGTTCGGCGATCGTGTTGCCGGCCGTGTCCGTGCGTACGCCCAGGCCGAGCGCGCGCATGTGCGCCGCGTACACGTCGTGGGCCCGGCGCTCCAGCGGGGTGTGGGCGAGCCGGGTGACGCCGGGTCCCCGGCCGGGCTCCGACAGCGCGGCGAAGATGTCCAGGTGCTCCTGGAGCCGGTCGGCGTCGGCGCGGCGCAGCGCGGCGACGGTCGGGGCCGTCATCGGAGTCCGGCCGATGCGGCTTCCGCCTCGGAGAGCAGCGACACCACGGGTACGCCTACCGGTACGGAGCCCGCGGCGTCGAGCGTCGGCGTGTGCAGGACGGCGGCCACCGCGGTCACTTCGGCGGCGGCGCCGCGCAGCAGGCCGAGCATGGCCTGGAGCCGGCGCGGCTCCCAGGCGGTCGCCAGCGGCACGACCCGGTCGCCGGGGGTGATCGACGGGGTGACGGAGGTGATTCCGGACTCGTCGGTGACCCGCAGGACGGTGGCGCCCGTCGCCAGGGCCACGATGTGGGCGAGTACGGCTTCGTCGCTGCTCTCCCACACCGCGATGTGGTCCGGCGCCAGGTCGCGTACGGCGTCGGCGAGTACCCGGCCGATGAGGTCGGCGGCGGCCGGGGAGACCTGGGTGTTCAGGGTGGTGCCGTAGGCGTCGGTGGCCGCGCCGAGTTCACGGATGCCGGAGACGATCGCGGAGGTGCTTTCGGTCATCGGGGATCCACCTCTTTCTTTTCGGTGGCGGAGAAGAGCGCGTGGAACCGTACTTCGTACTGCTCCAGGAGCGTGTCCGCCACGCTGCTGGTGTCGGTGCTGTCGGTGGTGTCGGTGGTGTCGGTGCTGTCGACCACGCTGAGGACGTGGGAGACCCGCATCCCGGCTTTCAGGGCGGCGAGCACCGGTGGTGCCGCGTCCCGCGCCGTACTCATCAACGGCACGACGACGACGGTGTGTTCGCCCGCGTGCGCCTCACCGGTCAGCCGGGCGTCGTCCCCGGTCCCGGTCACCGTCGCGAACGGCAGCCCCGTGTGCAGGGCCAGGGCGGTGGTGGTGGCGATGCCGTCGGGGGCCGCGCACACCAACCGGTCGGTGCCGGGCGGCAGCGCTTCGGAGAGCAGCGCCGCGGTACGGCGCAGGATGGACGGCCGGCTCTGGACGGCTTCGACGTCGACCCGGCCGTCACCGCCGGGGGCCACCGCGAGTATGTCGGCGTACAGTTCGGCGCTCCGTCGCCGGTCGCTCTGGAAGGCGCTGGGTGCGTCAGGTGCCGTACGCAGGACCTGGGCGAGGTTCATGGGGGCTCCGTGGATGGGACGGGTCGATGTCGGTGGAGGGCGCGTGGCCGAGACGGCCGTGTACGAGGTCAGATCCGCACCGTGCCGCGTACGTCCGCGAGGCGGTCGATGCCGAGCTCGTGGCACAGGGCGTCGAGGTCCCGCAGGACCTGGGTCATCGCGTACGGGCGGGTGAACGTCGCGGTGCCCAGCTGTACGGCGGTGGCCCCGGCCAGCACGAACTCCAGGGCGTCCCGCGCGGTGCTGATGCCGCCGCATCCGACGACGGGTATCGAGACGGCTGCCGCGGCCTGCCACACCAGGCGCAGCACCATGGGCCGGACCGCCGGTCCGGACAGCCCGCCCACGCCGTTGCCCAGCACCGCGCCGCGCGTGTTCAGGTCGATGGCCATGCCGGGGAAGGTGTTGGCGACGGTCACGGCGGTGGCGCCCGCCTGCTCGGCGGCCCGCGCGATGTCACCGATCGATGTCACGTTCGGGGTCAGTTTGACGATGACGGGCAGCGTCGTGCGGGCCACGACACCGGAGACGACGCGCTCGACGGTCGCCGCGTCCGTGCCGATGGCGAGCCCGCCGTGTTCGAGGTTGGGGCAGGAGACGTTCACCTCCAGTGCCTCGCAGGGGGCGTCGGCGAGATCCTCGGTGATCCGCAGATACTCCTCCACGGTCAGTCCCCCGACGCTCACCACGACGGGGACCCCGAACGACCGGTAGCGGGGCAGCACCGTGCGGATGAACTCCGTCGAGCCCGGGCTGGGTATGCCCACGCTGTTCAGCATCCCCCGCGCGCTCTCGGTGAGCCGGTGCGAGGGGTTGCCGGAACGCCGTTGCGAGAAGAGGGTCTTGGTGACGACGGCGCCCAACTGGTGTACGGGCAGCAGGGCGCCGAGTTCGGGACCGAAGCAGCCCGACGCGGGCATGACGGGGTTGGCCAGCCGCAGCGGGCCGAGCGGGACCGCGAGATCGGTCCGGAACGCGGTGTGGTCCGCGAAATGCCGGTCGCGGTCGTCACGGCCGTCGCGCTCGTCGCGCTCGTCGCGGTCATCGCGGGCGTCACGGCCGTCACGCTCGTCACGGCCGTCGAGCACCGCGGGACTGTGGTCCTGAACCTCCGTCATGGGCCTGCCTTCTGCGTGAGGGGGATCGATTCCGTGTGCGGGGGATCGAGGAGAAAAGCCGGACGCCGCGGAGAGAAGCCGGACGCCGGGGTCCCGCGGTGTCAGCCGCCGAACCGCTCGGTGAGCTTGCGCTCGGCCCAGCCGATGAGGGCGTACATGACCCACGCCATGAGACAGAGCAGCCCGAGGCAGATGATCACGAGCTTGATGTCGTCGTTGTCCTGCGCCTGCTTCTCCAGGTAGCCGAGCCCCGACTGCGCTCCGATGAACTCACCGATGACCGCCGCCGTCACCGCCTGGAGAACCCCCAGGCGCAGCCCCACGGCGATGGCCGGCAGGCTGTACGGCAGGTCGATCTTGACGGCTCGGGCGACCGGTCCGATACGCAGCAGGCGGGCCAGGTCGTCGACGCCCTTGGGCACCGACCGCAGCCGCGTGACCATGTTGATCATGACGGGGTAGAACGACACCAGGGCCACGAGCGCGATCTTGGAGCCGACCCCGAGCCCCAGCCAGAGCACGATCAGCGGGGCGATCGAGATCTTCGGGGTCACCTGCGCCACGATGACGAGCGGCATCAACAGGCGTTCGACGAACGGCAGGCGGGTGAAGAGGATCGCGAGGACGATGCCCACCACCGTGCCGATCAGCACACCTTGCACGACCTCGGCCAGCGTCTGCTGGATGTGCACCGTGAGCACGTCGTCCCCGGCCAGCCGCCAGGCGTGATCGGCGACCGCGGCCGGGCTCGGCAGCTTGTAGGCCGGTATGCCGAAGGCCACCGTGGCCAGCCACCAGAGACCGACACCGGCCAGCAGGGACAGCGCGCCGATCACCACCGGCCGGACGGCGTCGGCCGTCCGGCCGGGGCGGGCGGCGGTCTCAGCCGAGGTCATTCGGCTTCACCACCAGTTCGCTCGCGTCGAAGGACGTGTCGAGGAGCTTGAACTGCTTCTGGGAGTCGATGGCCTGCTGCCAGCGCGCGAGGTCCGAGGAGCCCAGGCCGTTCTTCTTGGTGTTGTCCGACTGCCACAGGCTCTTGGCGAAGAGGTCCTCGATGATCGTGGTGATCTCCTTCTCCTGGCCCTTGAAGGAGGAGGCGTACTTCGTCACCGACATGTCGACGGCCTCGCGCGGGTTCTTGACGGTGTACTCGATGCCGCTGTTCAGCGCCTTGTCGAACGCCTTGACCGTGTCCGGGTCGTTCTTGACCAGGTCCTCGCCGGCGATGACCACGTTGCCGAAGGAGGGCAGGTACTTGTCGCTCAGGATCTGGTTCACGTCGACCCCGGCGGACTGGAGCGCGTAGTAGCGCAGGCGCGAGAAGACGATCGCGTCGACCTGTCCGTTCTTCAGCGCGTCGACGATGACGCCGGTGCCCAGGGTGCGGACCTTCACGTCGGAGAGCTTCAGGTCGGCGCTCTGGAGCATCGCCTGGAGCTGGATGTAGTTCGGGCTGCCGAGGTCGGTGACCGCGACGGTCTTGCCCTTCAGGTCGGCGGGGGACTTGATGTTCGCCGAGGGCTGGGACAGCAGCGAGCCGATGCCCTGCTGGTACGTGGTGTGCACGACCTTCGTCTTGATGCCCTTGCCGTACGCGGTGACGACCGAGTCGCCGTTCGGGAAGCCGAAGTCGACGTTGCCCGACGCCACGTTCTTCACGATGTCGGAGCCCTGGGCGTAGGTGAACTCGACGTCCAGGCCCGCGTCGGCGAAGTAGCCCTGCTCCTTGGCCGCGTACAGCGGGGCGTAGTACGGCACCGCGGCGCCGTCTATCTGGATGGTGACCTTCTTGGTGCCGTCGGACGACGTCTTCGCCGAGTCGGAGGAGCCGGGGCTGCACGACGCGAGGAGGGCGGCGACGGCGATGACGGCGGGGACGCCGGCCAGCTTCAGGGGCCTTCTGTTCATGATCATTCCTTGTTCTTGGCGAAGTGGGAGTGGAACGTCAGCGGCGTCCGCGCAGCAGCCTGCGCTCGGCCAGGGAGACAAGACCGAAACCGAGGAGCCCGACCGCGACCGTGATGAGGACCGCGGCGATCAACAGGGGGGTGTCACTGGAGGTGTTGCCGAGCACCATGAGGTAGCCCAGGCCGCGTTCGGAGGCGAGGTACTCCGCGAGGAACGCGCCGGTCATGGCGTCGATGACGGCGATCTTGGCGCCGGCCAGCAGCGCGGGCACGGCCGCGGGAAGCTGGATCATGCGCAGGTACTGCCACCGGGACAGATGCAGCAGCTTGCCCAGGGTGCCGATGTCCTCGGGGACGTCCTTCAGCCCGAGCATCGTGGCCATGGCCATCGGGAAGAAGACCAGCAGCAGGATGAGCGCGTACTGCGAGGTCAGGCTGAGACCGAACCACAGCACCAGCAGCGGCGCGACGGCGATCTTCGGGGCCGCCTGGAGCAGCACCATGTACGGGGCGAGGATCTCCCGGACGGTACGGGAGGCCCACAGGACCCAGCCCAGGGCGATGCCGATCAGCGATCCGCCGACGAAGCCCAGCACGATGTTGCGCAGGGTGTACGTGAGGTTGGGCCACAGCGTGCCGTCCTGTACCAGCCGCACCCCCGCGTCCAGCACGTCGCCGGGAGCGGGCAGCAGATAGGACGGTACGTCGGCGAACGTGACGTACGCGCTCCAGGCGGCCAGCACGACCGCCGCGTAGGCGAGCGGTGTCAGCAGGCGTACGACCTTGCGGGAGATGCCGCTGTCGCCGGGGCCGGACCCGGCGGGACGCTTCAGCTCCCGGTCGGGGCCGCCCCGGCGGCGGGTGAGGGTTTCCATGCTCACACCAGCTCCTGACGGAGCATGCCGGCGAACTTCGCGAATTCGGGCAACTGCCTGGTCTCGGGGGTGCGCTCACGGCTCAGGGGGACGGTGTGGACGGCCTTGATACGGCCCGGCCGCGCCGACATCACGGCCACCCGGTCGGCGAGGTAGGTGGCCTCCTCGACGCTGTGGGTGACCAGGACGATGGTCTTGTGGGTCGTCTCCCAGATGCGCAGCAGGTCGTCGTGGAGCCGGTCCCTGGTGATCGCGTCCAGCGCGCCGAACGGCTCGTCCATGAGCAGGATCCGCGGGTTGTAGGCCAACGCCCGCGCGATGGCGGTGCGTTGGCGCATGCCGCCGGACAGCTCCTTGGGGAACGAGTCGGCGAAGTCGGTGAGACCGACCAGGTCGAGCAGGGTCGCCACCTGTTCGCGCCCCTGCTCCGAGGTGTCGCGCTGCGCCTCCAGACCCAGGGAGACATTGCGCCGCACCGTGCGCCACGGAAGCAGCGCCGGCTCCTGGAAGACGAAGCCGATGTCCTTGCCCGGACGCGGCGGGACGCTCCAGCTCAGGTCGCCCTCGAAGTCCGTGTCCAGGCCGGCCATCATCCGCAGCAGGGTCGACTTGCCACACCCCGAGGGGCCGATGAGCGCGACGATCTCGCCCTCGCCCACGTCCAGGTCGACGTCCTCCAGAGCCACCACCTTCGCGCGCCTGGCGGCGGAGTAGATCTTGTGGACACCGCGCACCGACAGCAGGGGCTTCATGCGGACCCCGTCCCCGAAGTCGCGTGGCCCGGGACGTGCGCGCCGCGGCGGGACCCGCGGTCGGCGTGTGTGGGGTGGTGTCGCATGAAGCTCTCCTCGATAGTCACGGCGGCTCGGTGTCCGTACGGAGCCCAGCGGGTTCGTTCCGGACCACCGGCACACCACCGCCTCGCAGCTTCCGTATCTGGAAAATGTGTTTCCACTGCGTTGTTCAGAGGTTGGGCCGTTTTTCGGCCACAGTCAAGGCCTAGATCTGGCCCTCAATTCGGTGTATACCGTGATGCGGGTTCGATTTTTCCGGCGCGGGGGCTCGCGCCAACAGAACGTAGATGCCGAAAAGTTACCCCCTCGTCACCCATTCTTTTCCACCTGTGGAATCCAGAATTCAAACGGAGGTCGTCGCCGATGGCGAGAAGCGCGCAGGATCCATGGCACCGGGGGGCACCGCCCCATCTCCCGGCCGGCGCCGCCGCCGAAGCCCTCCCACCGGTCTGCCTGCTCCCGGGCGACCCCGACCGGGTCGACCTGGCCGCCGAGGTGCTCGACGACTTCCGCGTCCTCGGCCAGAACCGGGAGTTCAGGATCGGCACCGGCCGCGCACCCGGCGGCCGGCGGATCGCGGTCTGCTCGACCGGCATCGGCGGCCCCTCCACCGAGATCGCCGTTGTCGAACTCGCCCGGCTCGGCGTCAGGACCGTGCTGCGCACCGGCGGCATGGGCGCCCTGACCGACCGCATCGCGCCCGGTGCCGTCTGCGCGGCCACCCGGGCGGTGCCGGGCAGCGGCGCCGCCTCGCACTATCCCGCCGGCCCGGCCGGACCGGCGGCCCACCCGGCCGTGCTGACCGCCCTGCGGCGTGCGGCACGCGACCTGGACGTACCCCTCACCGAGATCTCCGTCGCCACGGTCGACTCGTACTACCTCGGACAGGGGCGACCGCTCCCCGGACACGAGGAACACGCGGCGGCGAGGATGGCCGTCCTGCGCGAACTGGGCGTCGACGGAGTGGAGATGGAGACCGAGACGGTACTGGCGGTGGCCGGGGCCCTCGGCGTACGAGCGGGCGCCGTACTGGTCGCGCACGCCAACCGGGCCACCGACGACTGGCTGGAGGACTACCGCCCCGCCCAACTCGCCATGCTCCGGGTGGCCGTACAGGCGGCGGCGCTACTCTCGGACGACGACGAGGCGACGACGAGCCGCGGGCGGAGACCGCGGTCATGACCTGAACAGCGCACGGTGGCCGCACATCAGTACCGGGGCCACGCACGAGCGGGTGTGCCGACGGTGCCAGGACGACGCACCTTGTCCCCCGCCCGGCAGTCCTTGGCCTCAACGAACGGACAGACCGCTGAGTACCGACAGCTACACCAGAACGCTGCGCGTCCTGCGAGCCATCGCGGCCCACGTGCGCGGTATGTCGCTGCAACAGCTGCACGAAGAGCTGGGCATCCCGATAGGCAGCCTGCACCGGGTGATGGCCGCGCTCGTCGAAGAGCGCTACGTGACCCGCTCCCCCACCAACCGCCGCTACTTCCTCGGACCGGCCTTCACCGAGCTGTCCACCATGGCCGTCGCCTCCCAGGGCACGGCGGTCAGCCCGCCGCGCCCCATGGAAGAGGCCGCCAGGGAGAGCGGCGAGACCGTGTTCCTCACCGAACTGACCGGCACCCGCCTGCTCTGCGTGGCCCTGGTCGAGGGCATACACCCGCTGCGTCTGTTCGTCCGGGTCGGCCAGGACATGCCACCGCACGCGGCGGCCTCGGCGCGCAGCATCCTCGCGTACCAGACACCCGAGACCGTCGCCATGGTGCTGCGCGCACAGGAGTTGACGGCCTACACCCCGGACACCCCGCACACGGCGGAGCATGTGACCGCCCACCTCGTCCAGGTGCGGACGCAGGGTTTCGACGTGTGCGAGAACGAACTGGACGACGACGTCTGGGCGGTGTCCGCCCCCGTGTTCGGCTCCACCGGACAGACCACCTCCAGCATCACCCTCGCCGCCGCGGGCCGGCGCATGCGCGACCCACTGGCCCGTACCCGCGCCACCGAGACCGCCCTGCGGGCCGCCCGCACCATGTCGCTGGAGCAGGGCTACGCCGGCACCGGCTCCCCCGCCCGCCACCGCCCCTCACCCGAACCCGCCGGATAGCCGCTCCCGCCCAACTCCCCGCACGGCCCGCCGAAGCTGTGTCACACACGTCGCCCCACCGGCCGGCTCATTCGCCGTATCACGGTCTCCGAAGGCGGATACCATCCGGGCGAACACTGCCGGCCAGGCTGTTCTGAGGGGGGACCATGGCGAGCTCGGAAGACGGTGAACCGCGCGGGCTGTTCAGCGGGTTCGAGGGATACCGGACGCCCGCGCCGACGGAGGTCCGCGCGGTCCTGGCGCGCGGCGTCGTCGTCGTGGACACCAACGTGCTGATCGATCTGTACCGGATGAACCGGCAGGTCCGCGAGGACATGCTGACGGTGCTGGAAGCGCTCGGCGACCGCCTGTGGGTACCGCACCAGGTCCTCGTCGAGTTCTGGCGCAACCAGCAGCAGCCCGGCGTACTCGGGCACCATCACGCCCAGGCGCACGACACCGTCAACGCCATGACCAAGGCGCGCAGTTCCATCGGGGATTCGCTCAAGCGCTGGGCACGGGCGGTCCACCTGGCCACGGACGCCCCCATCCGTGACGAGCTGAACAAGCTTGAGGAAGAACTCGACGCCACGCTGGCAGGGCTGCGCGAGGTGCTCGAACGGCAGGCCACGGCCGACCAGGTACCGGGCGCACCGGACACATCGGCCGACCCGGTGATCGGGAAACTGGAGGTGCTACTCAAGGGCAAGGCCGGGGCGCTGCCCACGGATGAGCAGTTCACCCGCTGGGTCTCGGAGGCCAAGGAGCGTGCACAGCACCGGAAGCCGCCGGGCTTCCGCGACTTCGAAGAGGGAAAGCCCGACCAGACGGCGGCGGGCGACTACATCGTGTGGAGACAGCTCTGCGCGGAGGTGGCAGCGCGCGGCACGGATGTCCTCTTCGTGACCAGGGACCTCAAGGAGGACTGGTGGCGCACCCTGGCGGTGTCCGGCGCCCGTTCGCCACGCATCGAGCTCGTGCACGAGCTACGCGCCGAGACGGGGCGGCAGTTGTACATGCTGGAGCCGAGTGGTCTGCTCGACCTGGCCCAGGACAGCCTCGATCTGCGGGGGCGAGTGGCGAGCACCTCGGTCGACGCGCTGCGTCAGATGGAGAGGGAGGTTCGCACCGCCGAGTGGTCGGAGACGACGCTCCGCTATCTGCTGGCCACGCTCCAGCACCAGTCGCCGGTCAGGTTCCAGGTGCTGCTCCACGCCGGCCGCAACAACGGCTTCGCCGACCGGGAGACCGTCTACAGGCTCGGCGGCTACGAGGCGAATCGGATGCTGCGCGGTTTCACCAGACCGGTGGCCACCGCCGCCCGCCGCCTCCACGAGCTGGGCCTCATGGACGGCACACCGGAGGAGTTGCTGCGCGCCGTGTACGACGGCGACGTCCTGGCAACGGGCTTCGACGTCCCCGATTACACCGTCGCGATGCTGAAGCGCATCGCCGAGCACTTCGACACGCACGGCGTGGTCACCCTGGCGACCGACGCCGACACGGACACGGACACCGAGACCGGCGACGAAGGCTGACGGGTCGCTGGTGACCACGACAGTGGTCGCGGCGGCGAGCACCGTGGTCCTGGGGGCCCGGGGTGCGGGGGCCGGAGTGCGGGGCCGGACGGCGGTGCGGGCGGGCTCACTCACCGTACGGGGAAGCCGAACGAGTACCCCTGCTCCCTCAGCCAGGGCAGCACCTCGCGCAGCGCGGCCACGGTCTGGGAGCGGTCCCCGCCCGCGTCGTGGAAGAGGACGGTCGGCCCGTCGGCGATCTCCCTCTTGACGGTGGCGACCATGGTGTCCGCGCCGGGACGCTCGAAGTCCTTGGAGTCGACGTTCCAGCCCAGCGGCCGCATCCCCCGGGACGCGGCGAGCTGCCGGCTGTACGGGGTGAAGGCACCACCAGGAGCCCGGTAGTACTCCGGCCGGACGCCGCCGGACGCCTTGGTGATCATGCGTTCGGCATCGAGGATCTGCTGGGACTGGTACGCCTCGGACTTGGTGTCCATGGCGGTGTCGTGCGAGACCGTGTGGTTGCACAGCCGGTGGCCGTCAGCCACGACGTCCTTGACCAGGTCCGGGTACGCCTGGGCCTGCGTGCCCACCATGCAGAACGTGGCCTTCACGTCACTGTCCTTCAGCAGTCGCAGCACCTGCGGCGTCCAGAGCGGGTCCGGTCCGTCGTCGATGGTGATGTTGACGCCCCGGGGGCCGCGGTCCGAGGCGTGCGCGATGTCGGCCGCCACCTTGGCCACGGTCCGCTCCTTGGGCCCGGCGGACGGCGCCGGGGCACCGGTGGGGTTGGCCTGCGCGCTCCACATCGAGGTGGCCGCGGCCAGCGCCGTCACCCCGAGCGCCGCCGCGACGAGCCGACCGTGCCATCCCCTGCCCTTGTGCCTCGCCATGTCCGCCCGCCCCTTTGCCGTCTGCCGCCGATGCCGACGCCGATGCCGACGCCGTGTGCACCCATGGAGACATACGAACGCCCGTACAAGATCCCCCTGTTACCGATCGCGGACGAACCCGCAGGGGGCCGGCGACAAACCGGCGGCGCGGGAGGGGAGCCGACCGGTCCCGTACGAACAGCCGGTTCGCCCCGTCGGGGTGCCGGCCGTCCCGACAGCGAAACGCTCGGCCGGGAGACCCCGGCCGAGCGTCCGGACAAGTCGCTGACGACAGCGCTAACCCGTGGTCGGGTCAGATTGTCGGTGTCTCGTCGACGACCTCTTTGTGCGGCTCGACAATGAACTTCCAGCCTTCGCTGGGCTCCAGGAAACGTACGCGGGTCGGTTAGATGTCCAAGGCGCGGCGGTCGCGGTTCTGGGTGCTTGTGTTCTTCCGTCCCCGGGCCGGCTCCTCGAACAGGTCGACCTTGACATCCGGTACCGCGACGACTTCTTCGCTCCAGCGCTGAACGATTCCCGCACCGAATGCGTCCCGGGCGGCGGAGTAGAGCGATTCCAGGGAATCCCTGTTCCCATTGGGAACAAAGAGGGCGAGATTCAGGACGACGCCGGCGCCCTGGAGAACCTCGATTTCCTCCCCGGTCTTGTCGGCGACCCAGATCCCGCGCTCCTCCGCGTTGTCCGGGAGCACGTGGACTTCCTCACCGAAGACCGTCCTCGCGGTGAAGGACCCTCCTTCGGAATTCTTGCCCGGCTCCGTAAGGAAAGCCGGGGCGTAGCAGTCGAGAGGAAGGCCATCCATCTCTGCCGAGACGAAGATGTCGTCCTGGAGGCCCAACTCCGAAACTTCTCCGGCCGTAAGACGTCGAGCCGTAACCTTCTCGGTATTCACGCCATTCCCCTTTTTTCGTGGCGTCCTGTGAATTCATCAGAACCCTATCACGAAAACGAACAGCCAGTTCCCATTACGCACGGATTCGCGCTCCACTACAGCGACTTGAACCTTCCGGTCAATTCCTTCCGGCAGAACAGCTCAAGTGAAATGCGAGCGCAATTAACCGAAAGGCAACCCGTTCTCACGGTCTACAGGCGGATGACGACCAGCGCGATGTCGTCGCTGGAGCCCGCGGCGAGGTGGAGGCGTTCGAGGATCGTGTCGGCCAGGGTCTCCGGGGCGAGGTCCGCGCAGGTGCCGAGGGCGGTGGTGAGGCGGGTGATGCCGGTGTCGATGTCCTCGCCGCGGCGTTCGATCAGGCCGTCGGTGTAGAGGACGAGGGTGTCGCCGGTGTCGTACGTGGCGCCGGCCTGGGGGCGCAGGACGTGCTCGGGGCGCGCGCCGAGGGGTGGGTCGGTGGCCTGGTCGAGGAGGTCGGAGGTGCCGTCGCGGTGCAGCAGGACCGGCGGCGGGTGGCCGGCGCTGCTGTACGTGATGAGGTGGCTGCGGACGTCCACCAGGGCGGTGACGGCGGTGGTGGCCAGGGCGCCGTCGAGGGAGCGGGCGTACAGGCCGAGGATCTCCAGGGCCTGGGCGGGTCCGGGAACGGCGCGGGTGACGGCCGAGAGGGCGCTGCGGAGCATGCCCATGACGGTGGCGGCCTGGAGTCCGTGGCCGACGACATCGCCGACGGCGACAGCGAACCGTGAGTCGGCGAGGTCGACGGTGTCGTACCAGTCGCCGCACACGTTGAGCGAGCCGATGGCGGGGAGGTAGCGCACGGCGATGTCCGCGTGGCGGGCCAGGTCCGGTGAGTGCAGCATCGCCTCCTGGAGCGTGACCGCGATCTGCCGCTCCCGGCCGTGGGCGAGCCGTAGTTCCTCGTTCAGCCGCTGAAGCTCGCGGGCGCGGGCGTACAGCTCGGATTCCATGCCCTCCTCGCGTGCGGTCAGCACCCCTTCGCCGTGGTGGAGGAGGCGGCGGGAGCGCACGAAGGCGGTGACGTCCTCGGCCCGGTGCAGGACGCAGACCACCGTGCCGTCCGGGCCGGTGACCGGTGTGTTCACCGGTGACCACCAGTGTTCCGCGAACCGGCCGGGCCGCCGCGGGTCCGGGACGTCGTAGCGCTGGAGCGCCATCGTGTCGGGCTCGCCGCTCTCCAGGACCCGGGCGAACGAGGCGGAGAGGTTGCGGACCCCGTCCGCGTCGGGGTCGCCGGGGTTGTCGGGGAACGCGTCGAAGATGTAGCGGCCCATGAGGTCACTTCGGCGGCAGGCCGTGGCCCGCAGATAGGCCGCGTTGACGTCGATGATGACGAGCTGCGGGTCGAGCACCAGGTAGGGGCTTGGCGACACGGCGAACAGAACGGTGTAGTCGATCTCCGGCATGATCGCTCCTGACCTGCCTGGTTCTCGTCCTTCCCCCCTCCACGCTACGAGTCCCCGTCCACCCGCGCCCCCCGAGGGCCGGGAGGGCCGGGAGCGCCGGGAGCCGACCCCCGGGCCGCCCCCGGTCCCGGGCGGCGCTACACGATCGGCCGGGTCTTGGTGCAGTTCGTCCACTCGACCCAGGGACGCGCGCCGCCGTTCTTGGGGCCGGTGGCGTACGACGGGTCGCCCGTCACGACCTGGTTCTTCTCTTCGTGGGTGATGTCGATGCCGAAGAGTTTGAAGCCCGCGGTGACCTGCCCCGCGGAGATACCGAAGCCGATGCCGAGTGAGGCGTTGTACCAGTCGGTGTTCGCCTTGTAGTCCAGCCGCGAGAGCCGGCCCTTGTCGTGCATCAGCCGCTCCAGCGGTCCGGTGTCGCTGTCGGGCGCCTCCGCGGCGTCGGAGGGCGTCGGCAGTACGTCGCCGGCCGGGAAGTCGCCGCGACCGCGCAGCCAGTCCTCGACGAGCTTGGTGTCCGCGTCCGTCGTCAGGGGGATCTCGGCCGACTCCGTGTGGATCTGCGACTGG
Organism: Streptomyces sp. NBC_01508; assembly: GCF_045040315.1. Lineage (NCBI taxonomy): Bacteria > Bacillati > Actinomycetota > Actinomycetes > Kitasatosporales > Streptomycetaceae > Streptomyces > Streptomyces sp. NBC_01508. Next base: position 3,927,243 of record NZ_CP109419.1, read on the forward strand.
ACGTTGCCCGCGCCGCCGCCGACGTCGATGGTCACCGGCGTTCCCGCGACGTTGGCCCCGGCGCCGACGTTGAAGCCGGTGCCCTCGCCGCTCTCCTGGCTGGTGGTGACCACCAGCTTCTGCGGGCGGTGCTCCTTGCCGTCCTTCTCCTCCTGGTCGTACGTCGCCGCGTCATAGGTGACGGCCACCTGCTGCATCCGGCTCGCCTTGGCCTGCGCGCCCTCGCCGGCCCCGCCGGCCACGGTGAACGTGTAGACGAACGTGATCTTCCCGGCGTCGGGGCCGGTGTTGGCGCGCAGTACGACCACGTCCTCGGTCATGTTCCCCGACGCGAACTCACCCGAGATGCTGCCCAGGTCGGTCGGCTTGCCGTCCTTGCCCTTGCCGCCGCCGCCCTTCGTGAAGCCCTTGCCGAAGCTCAGACCGCCGCCCACCTCGGTGCTCGTCTTGGTGATGTCGACGTCGGGGGCGCGCTCCGGCGGCAGGTCCGGCATGTCCTTGGCCGCTACGTGGCTGCAGATCATTCCCAGCTCGGCGGCCCGTGCCCGGGGCGGGCCCGAGTTGCACTTCTGCTGCTTCTTCAGATACTCGGCGAACTGCTTGGCGTCCTCCAGGTTGGCCGCCAGGTCCGCGTTCGAGTCGCCGCTCTTGTTGCCGTTGAACAGCCACTGCCCGCCGCTGCCGCCGCCCTTGACGTAGCTGCCGCTCAACGAGGCGCTGCCGCCCCAGTCCTTGAGGCCCGGGATGCCGGCGGAGATGGTTCCGGTGACGCCGGCGCCGCCCTCGGTCAGCCGCTCCAGGGTGACGGTGCCGTCGGACCACTGCTGGAGCTTGACCTGCTCCGTACTGCTGATCTTGATGAAGAGGATCTGGACGACGACCGTGGTCTTGGTCTGGTCCTGGGCCAGCAGGCACTTCGCGGGCTGGAAGGGGTCGCCCGGCGGCGGTGGGGGCAGGGGGCCGCCGTCGTCTCCGCCGCCTCCGCCGTCTCCCCCGTCGTCCTCGCCGGAGTCGCAGCCCTCGCCGCCGTCCCCGGCGTTGACGATCCGGCACACCGCGTCCTTCAGCGCCACCGACGTGTCGTCGGGGACCGTCAGCGCCAGGATCGCGCCGACGATCGCGGCGACGACACCGATCAGGGCGACGTACTCGACACCGCCCTGGCCCCGTTCGCCATGCCCCGGAGCCCTGTGCCCGCACCGTGTGCCTGTCATCCGGACTCCTCGCCCAGCCGTCCCCGGCCTCCCCGCTCGGGAGATTCCCGGGAGACTAGGTGCGGGTCCGGACCCAGTCGCAGGGTCCCGGGGCCCAGCCGCGGGCCCACCGAGGGCCGCGGCCACCAGCCGGACACGGAAAGCGCGGCATACGGGCCGCGGCGGCGTGGGAACGGGCACCGCGCGGGGCGCGGGGCGGCGGGCGGCAGCGGCCGGACCCCGCGCTACAGCGGGGTCGCCGCCTGGAGTACGAGGAAGAGCGCGACCGCCGCGTTCAGCGCCGACAGCGCGGACAGCGCCGTCCCCGCCGCGGCGACGTACGCCGCGACGCCGGTCGGGGTCAGCGCCGGCGGCCAGCGCCGGTCCGGGGGCACGGGGCCCAGCAGCGCGGCCACCCGGCGCGGGACCGGCCCGGCGGCGAACGCGGGGAGCGGCGGCGCGGAGGCGTGCTGGGAGACGAGCGCCGCCTTGCCCACGGCGCGGGCGGTCGTCCGCCGGTCACCGGTGACCCGCGCGGCCTCCTCGTCCGCCCACCGTTCGGTGCTGTAGGTGACGGCGGACATCAGCGGGCGCAGCAACGGGTTGGCGCAGCCCGCGAGCCGGACCGCGAGCAGCAGGCGGTGGTGGCGGCCCGCGAGGTGCGCGCGTTCGTGCGCGAGCAGGGCCTCGCGCTCGGCGGGTTCGAGGCACGCCAGCATGCCGGCGGACACCACGATCCGGCCCGGAGCGCCGGGCAGCGCATAGGCGTACGGGGCCGAGTCACGCAGCACCGCGACCTCGGAGCGGGCCGGCAGGGAGTCGAGCGTGCGATGCGCGAGTACGTGGAAACGGCGGTGCCTGGCGACGACGCAGACGCCCGCCGTCGCCGCCACCAGCAGGGCGACGATGGCCGCCTTGCCGAAGAACTGGTCGTGCGGCACGGCCTCCCGCACCTCCGCGTCCGACCAGCCGTCGGGCAGCGGGTTGCCGGGCAGTTGCGCGGTTCCGACGACCACCAGCAGCCCCAGGCACAGCGCGCTGCACGACGCGAGGATCACCGCGACCGTCGCCAGCAGGCGGGCGGCCCGCCGGGGATGCAGATGCCGCTCGGCCAGCCGTGCGATGGGCAGCGCGGTCAGCGGAAGCACCAGGGGGAGGAAGACGAAGACACCCATGGATCATTCGTCCGGTTGGGCCGGCGGCACCGCGGGCGATCCGGACCCGGCGTCGTTCAGCAGGGATCGCAGCAGATCCTCGTCGTCGGGGGAGAGAGCCGATACGAAGCTGGACAGGACGGCGTCGCGGTTGTCCTGCCGGTCGAGCAGCCGCCGCATCCGCAGCGCGGTGAGATCGGCCTCGTCCGCCGCGACCGACTGCCACAGGACCGGCCTGCCGGGGCCGGTGCGCGTCACCGCCTCCTTCTCGTGCAGCCGGGTCAGGATCGTGATGACCGTGCTGTACGAAAGGTCCTCCCCGAGCCGCCGCTGAACCCAGCCCACGGGGACGGGAGTTGTGGCGTCTCCCAGCGCCGACAGCACCAGCGCCTCCAGCTCCCCCTGCCCCCGCCTCCGGGCGCGCGGCGCCTGTTCGTGATCGTCACGCTCTTCGGCCACGACGTGTTTCCCTTCCCGAGTCCAGCTGCCCCCACGAAGACCTCGGGGCATCGCGCCTGCGGGTCCGGAAGACCCTCCACTCTCGCCGATCGCGGCGAATCCCGCACCATCCCATCTCTACAGTGTTGTAGATTTGAGTTTCCGGCACGGAACGACCTCAAGAGCGGCGGATTCCGCGACGCGAGCATGGCCATGTGCGCCCTCGTCGCCGCGGCCGACGGCTCCATCGACGCCTCCGAGCGCCAGCGCGTCGCCTCCCTCATCATGGGCAACGACGTACTGCGGAACTTCCCCGCCGCCGATCTGCAACGCCGCTTCGACGACTACTGCCGGCAGTTGACCGCCGACTTCGACCTCGGGAAGGTCGGCATTCTCCAGACCATCGGCAAGGTCGACAAGAAGCCCACCGAGGCCCGCGCCGTCATCCAGATCGGCATCGTCATCGGCGGCGCCGACGGAGACTTCGACGACTCGGAACGTGCCGTGGTCCGCGAGGCCTGTTTCGCGGTCGGTATCCCGCTGAAACGAATTCGACCTGTAACTGTTCGCATTCGTGCGGAGAAAGCCGCCGGCGGCGACGCCGGCGGCGAGCACTCCCCCCGCTTGCTGACTGCTTGCTGACTACTTGCTTACGGCGAAGCGCATCAGGGCCTGCTCATCCCCCTGCTTGATCTTCCCCGTCTCGTTGATCACCTGAAGCTTCCAGCCCGTGCCCTCACGTACCGCCTTGGCCACGAGGCACCCGTTGTCGTTGCTGAGCAGGCTCGGCCAGATGTCGGCGACCTGCTGAATCGTTCCGCCCGTCGCGTCGTACACCTTGAAACTGATGTTTCGCGCGCTCTGGAAGGAACTGCGCTTCTTGTAAGCGGCGGCGATGAACACGATCGACGTGATGTTGGACGACACCCGCGAGAACTCGACGGTCACCGTCTCGTCGTCACCGTCCCCCTTACCCGTCTGATTGTCCCCGCTGTGCACCAACGACCCGTTCCCCAGCGGATCCAGGGAATCCAGCCCGGCCAGCCGTACCGGATCCGAGCCCTGCACCGCGATCGCGATCAGATCGAGATCGGTGCCGGCCTTCTGCCGGAGCTTGCCCAGGACTCCCCCGCTGCTCCCCACGGTCGGATCCCAGGACACCCCGATGGACAGATGCGTCACTCCGTCCAGATCGGCCGGACCGTCTTCCTTCGTCAGCGTGATCATGCGTAGTCCTTCTGATGGCTGGAATGCGATACGTGAAGTGTGCCTGGTGCGCTCGGCAATCGGCCAACCCCGGGCGGAAACGAATCCGCTTTCACATCGGCGCCGACTATCCGGGACTCACACCGGGGTGACCGATGTCTGTCGGACTCGGTCGTAGACCATGGCCAACTCGCCCAGCTCGCCGCTCTCCTGGTGGGTGAGCGTCCACTTCGAGACCGGCAGGCCGTCGTCGAACAGGCGCTGCCCGCCCCCGGCGATCTCGGGGAAGACCATGAGATACAGCCGGTCGAGCAGGTCGGCCGAGAGGAGCGCCTTGATGACGCTCGCGCTGCTGTTGGCGAGGATGTCGCCCTGACCGGTGGCCTTGAGTTCGGCGACGACGTCCGCGACGGGGGCGTCGACGAGGCGGGTGCGTTCCCACGGCGCGTCGGTCAAGGTGGCCGAGAACACCACCTTCTCCGTGTCGACCAGCCACTTCGCGTATCCGCGATCACGCGGATCGGCGTTCTCGTCCTCGGCGACGGACGGCCAGTACCCCAGGAAACCCTCGGCATTGACCCGGCCGAGCAGCGCCGTCGTCGCGCCTTCCCAGATACGGGTGAGGTGGTCTCGCGCGACCTCGGTCGTCACGTACGGGGCGAACATCCCGAAGTCGCCCGGCCCGCCGGGGCCGTGGTAACGCCCGTCGAGGGTGAGGGCCAGGTTCGCGGTCACCCTGCGGCCCGCGGTCTGCTCTGTCATGTCGTGCTCCTTGTGTCGGTGTCGGTGTCGGTGTCGGTGTCGTGCTCGGTGGCGAGGATCGCCGCGAGTTTGTCGAGGCTCTGGCCGAAGCCGATCTCGATACCGGCGACGAAGTCCGCGGAGTCGACCGTGCTGTCGGTGATCCGGTAGCGGACGTCGAGCCGCGTACCGGTCCCGGCACCGGTCCCGGTGGGCCGGAGACCGAGGTCGACGTGGGCGGTGAAGGCCACCCCGCCGCCCGGAAGCAGCGGGGAGAGCCGGTAGGCCAGGCGCTCACCGGGTCGTACGTCCTCGACGACCCCCTCCGCGCGCCCGGCGACCAGGTCCGAACCGTCCGTGTCCTCGGCGTCGCGGTACTCCTGGACGATCCGCCCACCCGGCCGCGCGTCGAAGACCAGCTCGGAGACGCGCAGGTCCTCGGGCGTCCACCAGCGGGCGAGCAAGGCGGTCTCGGTCAGATGGCGCCAGACCAGCTCGGGCCGCCCGGCCAGCGAGCGGGGAAACGTGAACGAGCGGCCGTCCGCCCACCCCTCCCCCTGCGCCGCGAGCCGTTCCGCGTCAAGGCCGCGCCCGTACCGCTCGAACGTCTCGCCCGGACCGCTGCCCTGGTCCGCGGTGTCGGCGAGCCGGCCGAGCGCTGCCGCCAGATCCCGCAGGGCGGCGGACCGGAGCGCGTAGATACGGCGCTGGCCCGTGCGCTGCGAGACGACGACGCCGGCCCGCTCAAGGGTCTGCAGGTGCTTGGTCGTCTGCGGCTGGCGCGCCTCGGCGAGCCGCGCGAGGACACCGACCGGGCGGGGCCGCTCGGCCAGCAGGCTCACGAGCCGCCAGCGGGCCGGGTCGGCCAGTGCGATGAGGAGTGCGTCCATGAAGAGAAGTATTCTTCATAAAGAATATTCTTGTCAAAGAATAAGTCTCGATCGGCGATCCTCGGCACCGGGCACCGGGCGGCGGCCGGACGTCGGGTGCGGGACGGGGCGGGCGCGGGGCGGTCCCTGGGCGGCGCGGGGCAGTTTGGTCCCGGCCGGGCGCCCTACTCCCGTGGGACGGGGCCGGCCAGACCGTTCTCCCAGGCCCAGGCGGCGATACCCACCCGGTTGCGGGCCTTCAGCTTCGCCTGGACGTTCGCGATGTGGGTCTTGGCCGTGCCCGCCGAGATGAAGAGCTTCCCGCCGATCTCGGCGTTGGTGAGGCCATCGGCGACCAGCCGGGCAATCTCCTGCTCCCGGGCGGTGAGCGGCGACGGAGCCGTGGGCGCCGCCGGGGTGGCGGCGGGGGCGAGGGTCCGGAGCAGGCGGACCGTGATCTGGGGGCTGATGAGGATGTCCCCGGCCATCGCCGCTCTGACCCCCTCGATCAGCAGCCCGGGGCCCGAGCGCTTGAGCAGGAACCCGCAGGCGCCGTCGTGCAGTGCCGTGCGTACGTAGTCGTCGTGGTCGAAGGTGGTGACGACGAGGACCCGCATCGGGTCGGGTACGCCGGGGCCGGCGAGGCGGCGGGTGAGTTCCAGGCCGTCGAGGCCCGGCATCCGGATGTCGGCGAGGATCAGGTCGGGGCGCAGGGTGCGGGCGAGGTCGAGGGCGGTGAGGCCGTCCGCCGCCTCACCGACCACGGCCATGTCGGGCTGCGAGCCGAGAATCAGACGGAAGCCGCTGCGTACGTCGTCCTGGTCGTCGGCGATCAGGATGCGGGTCGGGCCGTGGGGCGTCGTCATGATGTCTCTTTCGGGAGCGTGGCGGGCAGGACGGCGACGAGCTGCCAGCCGCCCTCGCCGTGCGGCCCCGCCGAGAGGGTCCCGCCGAGGTCCCGGGCGTGCTCGGTGAGGGCGGGGATGCCGAGCCCGCCCCGGGAGACGCGGCGGCGGGCCGGGGCGGGGCGGGCACCGCGGTCGTTGGTGACCCGGATCTCCACGGTGGTGGCCGTGGGGGTGAGTACGACGGTGGCGCGGGCGGCGTCGGGGGCGTGCCGACGAATGTTGGTCAGCGCTTCGACGACGATGCGGTACGCGGCGGCGCCCGCCTCGCGCGAGAGCGCCCCCGTGACCGGGGGAGGCAGGTCCAGATCCGCCTCGGTGGCTCCCGCCGAGGTGAAGTTCTCTATCAGGAACGGCAGTTGGGACACCCCGGGAAGCGGCTCGGTGACGGGTGCCTGCGGACCGTGCAGCATCTGTAGCGTCCGGTCCATCGCGGCCAGGGCGCTCAGGCCCGCCTTCTCGATGCGTTCCAGGGCGAGCACCGCCCCGGAGGGGTCGGTGGCGGCGACGAAACGGGCCGCCTGCGCCTGAACGACGATCCCGCTGATGTCATGGGCGACGAAGTCGTGCAGGTCGCGGGAGAGCTGAAGACGCTGGGCGCCGCGCGCCTCGGCCACCGCACTCCGGCGACGCCGTTCCTGGCTGCGGGGGTAGGCGCCGGCCGCCACCGCGGCGACCACGGGAAGCAGCCAGAAAGTGGCGATCCCGATGGCTTCCAGGAAGGACTCCCCGCTGACCAGCGGCACCGGCCAGAGGGTCACCGCGAGGGCGGTCAACGGGAGGGCCGGCATGAGTTCGCGCGGGGGTGACCAGCGGGTGACCACGGCCAGGAGCAGGAGCAGGACGGCGACCTCCGCCAGCTTCCAGCCGGCGCCGAAGCCGGCCTTCGGCAGGGCGAAGCTGGTGATCAGGGAGAGCACCGCGCAGACCGCCGTCGGGCGGGCGAGCCGGCGGAGCCGCCGAAGAATTGCGGCACGGGGTCGGGCGACGGCCCACACCACCGTGCCCGCGGCCACGAGCGACGGCAGCGTGCCAAGCACCTTGACGGCCGGGCCGGTTGATTCCCACATGGTGATCAGCGTATGGGTGCGCGATGTGGCGGGGCTCTCTGCCGAACGGCAGACAGGAGCCGGGCGGCGGCGCGATCTCTGTGCCGATCGGCGGATGGGATCGCGGGGCGCCCGGGGTGAGGCTTGAGCCGTTCAACCGACCACGGCAACACACAACCCCTCCGGAACACGGGAGTTCATCATGCGCAACACCGCAATCGGCGTTACGGCAGCCGTCGCCGTCCTCGCCGGACTGGTCGCCGCCGGCCCCGCTCCCGCAGCCGCGTCCGCCGCGTCTGCCTCCGCCGCGTCCGACGCCTCCGCCGCGTCCGCCGGGAAGAAGCCGGCGAAGAAGCCGGCGAAGAACGCGAGCGTCCACGGGGCGGCGCGTATCTCCTACATCGAGTCGATCAACGACGACATCCGCTTCACCATCCACGCCGAACAGACGCCGTTCACCCGGCCGTTGCCCCCCAAGGCGCCCGACGGGCTGTCCACAGATGCCCGGGGCACGCTGAAGTTCTCCCACACTCCCTCCGGCGGTGCCGCGGGGTGGGCGGAGGCCCGGGTGGACTGCCTGGTCACCAGCGGCCGGACGGCGACCCTGACCGCGGTCGTGACGAAGTCGAATGTCAACGAGGCCGGCACCCGGCTGGGCATCAGCGTCCAGCAGGGCGGGAAGGGCGAGCCGGACCGGCTCGGCTTCTCCTGGGGCGTGGCGAACGTCGACCCCGGCAACGTCGACGAGAACGGCCAGCTCATCTCGCCACCGGTCGGTACGTGCATGGCCCCCGCACCGTTCACCACCGTGATCAAGGGCGGCTTCAAGGTGGTCCACGCCGAGATCATCAAGTCTCCCGAGCAGCCCGAGGCGGCGATCCGCCGTGACTGACACCCTGGCGACCGGGACGCCCGTACCGGCCGTGCCGCGGGTCCCCCGCTCCATCCGCCTGGCGGCGCACGCCGCAGCACTGACCCTGGTGCCGTCCGGGCTGTGGCGTATCGCCATAGCCCTGGGCTGGGACTCCGGATTCACCGACGAGGCCCTTCACCCGGGGAACTTCCCCGGCCCCACGTCCTTCTACCTCATCGGCCTCAGCCTCCTCGCCGAGGCGATCGGGCTGCTCACCCTGGGCCTGGTCCACCGGTGGGGCGAGGAAATCCCGCACCGGGTACCGGTCCTGGGCGGCCGGAGAATCCCCGTCATGGCGGCGGTGCTCCCCGCCTCGCTCGGCGCCGCGCTCGTCACCCTCATCACGTTCACCGGCGCGTTCAACTGGAACGACGCGGACAACATGGGCGCCGCAGGATCCCCTGAAGGCGGCCACTACTGGCTGATGACCGCCTGCTATCTGCCACTGCTGGCCTGGGGTCCGCTGCTCGCGGTAGTGACGGTGGCCTACTACCGACGCCGGCGCCGACCTCATCAATCACTGCCGGCGGGCGGTGGCGGATCGCCGACCCGTACGTCCTGACTCCCGTCGACGGACGGGAACGACGCCAGGCGCTTGTCCCTGCTCGGCGACAGCGGTTCAGGCCATGGCCCTCGCCGTCGCGCTCCAGATCCGCGCACGGCGGGGAATGTCGCGCCCGCGGGAGGGGCGTTCGTGCCGCTCCGACACCGACTCCCCGTCCGTACGGTCCGTGCCCCGCGTGCCGCTGAACACCGTCCGGCAGGTCATGCCCGCGCGGTTCGAAGAGTTCACCCGGCCGTGCGCCGGTGATGAAGAGCGCATCCGGCTGCCGGCCGGCGGCGAGTACCCGGAACTCCTGGCGTCGCTCGGCGACACGGTCCGGAAAGGAACGGGCTTTCTCGACAAGGGATTTCATGGCGGCCTGCCTCCTGCGCCCGCGATGGGGGGACGGGGCGCGGTGTGGTCGGGTCAAGGAGAGATACCCGCTGGTCCGTGATGTCTCCGCACAGAGTCATGGCCGGGTGGGAGCGCGTCGGACCGCAACGCGGCGGACCGGGTGGCTCCCGCGAAGACCGTACGCTCTACCAACTCATTACCCGAGGTGCGGCGAAAAGATCACGCCAGATAGTTACTTGGGAAAAACGGCCCGAGTGACATGAATGGGAACGGGACATGTATCGACTCTCGCCGCGTCACGCGCGGAGAGCGGAGAACCGGACCCGCGTTCGGTATGGGAACTGGATTCCCCCGCGTCTTCGACGGCGGTCGGCGTCCCCGACGCGGATTCGGGCGTCGGCCGGATTTCGACGCAGCGGCGCGGGCGATCACGCCGCCCGCTGGACCGGCGGCTCGGCGGGCGGCTTCGGCGGGCGGCTTCGGCGGAGTCGCCCGGGCGAATGACCCGCCCTCGTTGGAGTGACGTTTCTCCGCGGCGCCTTCTCCGTCGAGTAGATCTTCATCCGCCACGTCCGGCCACTCGACATCTACGCGGGGAAGCATCGTGTCTCGTCTGGCTCACTGGTGTTTCCTGCACCGCCGCGCGGTGGTGGCCGGCTGGCTGCTGGTCCTGGTCGTGACCGTCGCGCTCAGTCAGTCGATCGGCAGCAAGTACAACGAGAGCGTGAGCCTGCCGGGCACCGACTCGCAGGCCGCGGTGAACCTCCTCACGGACAACTTCCCGGCGGCGTCGGGCGAGAGCGACCAGATCGTCATCGAGGCCACGGGCGGGGCCACCGTCCGCTCGGACTCGGTCCAGCAGCCGGTCACCGCCGCCCTCACCAAGGTCGCCGCCATCCCCGGCGTCGCGTCGGTCGTCAGCCCGTACAGCCCGCAGGGCGCCGCACAGATCAGCGAGGACGGCGGCGTCGCGTTCGCCGGTGTGAGCTGGAAGATGAAGGCCGCCGACGTCACGAAGTCGGACGCCAGGAAGCTGATCGACACCGCCAAGGCCGCGGCCGGCCCGAACGTCCGTATCTCCCTGGGTGGTCAGTCCATCGAGGCCGAGGAGAGCGCCGGCCCCGGTCTGTCGGTCGCGGTGGGCGCGATCGCCGCGCTGGTCATTCTGCTGATCGTCTTCGGCGGAGCCCTGTTCGCCTCGCTGATGCCCCTGGTGACCGCGGCCGTCGCGCTGTTCATCGGCACCTCCCTCATCAGCCTGCTGTCACACGTCATGGACACCCCGAACGTGTCCAGCGACCTCGCCGTACTGATCGGGCTCGGCGTCGGCATCGACTACGGCCTGTTCATCATCAGCCGCCACCGGGGCGGGGTGAAGGCCGGTCTCGCGTACGAGGAAGCGACCGTACGGGCGGTCACCACGTCCGGGCGGACCGTACTGTTCGCCGGGATCACCGTCTGCATCGCACTGCTCGGGCAGTTCGCCCTCGGGGTCGACTTCCTGTACGGCCTGTCGGCGGCCTCCGCCCTCACCGTCGCGCTGACCATGGCCAGTTCGCTGACGTTTCTGCCCGCCATGCTCGGCTTCCTCGGCCCGAAGGCCCTCTCCCGGCGCGAACGGCGCGCACACGCGGAGAAGGGGCCGGTCTCCGGGGACGCGGCCGGATTCTGGCTGCGCTGGGCGACGTTCGTGGAGAGGCGCCGCGCGCTGGTGGCGGCGGGCGCCCTGGCCCTGGTCGTCGTGATCGGACTGCCCCTGTTCACGCTGCGCCTCGGGTCGTCGGGCGCCGCGAACGACCCGCCCGACTCCACCACCCACCAGGCGTACACCGCACTGGCCAGGGGGTTCGGCCCCGGCTTCAACGGGCCGTTCCAGCTGGTGAGCGAGGTGAACTCGCCCGCTGACGCGCAGGCGTTCGACACCTTCCTGGCCTCCGCCGCCAAGCAGCCGGGCGTGGTGTCGGTGACACCGGCGAAGATCTCCCCGAACGGCAAGGTCGCGCTCGCGATCCTCTACCCCGCCAGCGGGCCGGGGGCGAAGGCGACCGTCAGTCTGGTGAGCGACATCCGCGACCTGGCGCCGAAGGCGGAGGGCGCCGGCCACCCCGCCGTCCACATCGGTGGAGTCACACCCGCCAACATCGACTTCTCCCGGGTGCTGAGCGAGAAGCTGCCGCTGTTCATCGCCGTCGTCGTCATCCTGGCGTTCCTGCTTCTGGTGGCGGTGTTCCGCAGCCTGCTCATCCCGCTGGTGGCGGCGGTGATGAACCTGCTGTCCGTGGGCGCGGCGCTCGGCGCGATGAACGCCGTCTTCACCTGGGGCTGGGGCGGTTCGCTCTTCAACATCACGGGCACCGGGCCCGTCGACGCCTTCATCCCGGTCCTGCTGTTCTCGGTGCTCTTCGGCCTCTCGATGGACTACGAGGTGTACCTCGTCAGCCGGATGCAGGAGGAGTGGCACCAGCGGCGCGGGACTACGGCTCCGTCACACGCGGACGACGTCCGGCGCAACCACTGGGCCGTGACGCACGGCCAGGCAAAGACGGGACGCGTCATCTCGGCGGCTGCCGGGATCATGATCCTGGTCTTCGGCTCGTTCCTGATCGGCGACGACCATGTCCTGAAGGAGTTCGGATTCGGCCTGGCCTTCGCCGTTCTGGTCGACGCCCTGATCATCAGGGGACTGATCGTGCCGGCCCTGATGCATCTGATCGGTCCCGCGAACTGGGCCCTGCCCCGTTGGCTGGCCCGGATCGTACCCAACTTCTCCGTCGAGTCGGCGGTGCGGAAAGACGCTCACTGAGCGGGAGTTGAGGGGCGGGAGCCGGGCGGGGTGTCTTCGGGCTCGTGGCGGGACGGCTCACCGGGGCGGACGGGGTAGGCCGGGCCTGGGAGCCGCTGCCCTTCGTGCTGTCCGTGGCGCTGTGTGTCGTGCTGTGTGTCGTGCTGTCCGTCCTCTTGTCCGTTCGGCGGCCGGTTCTCGGCCTTCATCGCGCGGGCCTCGCTCTTGAGGATGCGGGCCGACTTGCCCGCCGAACGGGCCAGATCCGGCAGCCTCTTGGCACCGAGCACCAGAATCACGACGATCAGAATGATCGCCAGCTCACCAAGCCCAAGCAACGGATACCTCCAGGCCGCGAACGGGCCCGCACTGGTACGGGCCCGCGATCTGCGGTAAATCTACAGGACTGTAGAGATTGGCGGGAGGGGGCGTCGGGAGCCTCCGCCTAGCCTTCTTCGCTCCCCTCGCCCTCTCCCCCGCCCTCCTCCTCGCCTTCGAAGAAGTCGCCCACCTCGTCGACGACTTCGGCCGCCACCATGCCGCCCGCGACCCCCACGGCCAGAGCGGCCGCGCCGACAGCCACCGCCGCGCCCGTACCCGTACCCATGCCGGCGCCGGAGCCGTGCCCGTGCGCCTGCCCGTGCCCGCGATCCGCGTAGTGGCCGGCGAGTTGGTCCATCCAGCCCGCCACCACCGTGTTCCAGTCGGTGTGCGCCACCTCGCCGTGCCCTGCGGCGTGCCGCTTCAACGCGTCGTCCACACCCGCGTCCCCGCGCCCGTCCGCCTCCAGGACGATCTCCGTCCCGGCCGCGTGCGCCAGGAACGTCAACTCGACCTCTTCCAGCCGGTTCGCGTAAGCCGGCGCCGGGATGAGTTCGATCTCCTGGTAGAACGGCAGCCGTTGGCCGCTCCCGTTGATGTGCCCCAACTCCAGGTCCGCCGACCTGAAGCCGAAGCCGAGCTGCCCGAACGCCTCCAGTACGGCCTCCTGGACCGCCAGCGGCCGTACGGCGAAGGCGTCGAAGTCGCCCTTGTCCCTGGCGCCCCCGACCTCCACGTCCGTCCGTACGCCCAGGGTGATGCCGAGCGGTTCGCCGTGCAGCTCGGAGACCGGTGTCTCCCACGGCACCGTCACCTCGAACGGCACGGTGTGCGGCTCGCCCTCACCCAGCCGGAAGCCCCCGGCGATCTCGTACCGCCCGAAGCTGACGAAGCCCTCGCTCTCCCCCTCCTCGTGCTCCGCCTCGACGCGGGCGACGAGTTCCAGGCCGACGCGGTCGACGTCGTACGACGCGCTCCCGCCGACCAGCCGGACCTCGCCCCGCAAAGTGCCTCCCGGCAGTACCGCACCACTGTGAAGCTCCGTCTCCACCGTCGGCCCGCCGACGCCGAGTGAACCGAGCAGTCGCTTCAACACCATCGAGGTGTTCCCTCCTTGTTCCCGGATTCCTGATGCGCGTTCACCTCTACAGATCTGTAGAAGTACGCGTCAAGCATAGGCAGTCCACGGGGAGCGGGGAGTCGCGGCGAGAAACAGCTCCCCGCGACCGGGACCAATCCACCTCCCCAAGGTCACCGAATGCCCACCAACAACGGCAAGACCACCAGTCGCTCAGCCGCAAAGGGGATGCATCGCAGTGATACGTCAGCGCACAGCCCGCTACACGGCCCTCCTCGTCCTGCCCGCCGCTCTCACACTCGTCGCGGCCACGCCCGCCCTCGCGAGCGGCGCGAACGGCGCGAACGGTGAACACGGCGGACACACCACGGCGACGGCCAAGGAGGGTGAGGCCTACCAGATCGATCTGGGGTCGCTGAACGACTCCGGCGCCACCGGCGCCGCCCTGGTCAGCTTCCAGGACCGGAAGCTGACGGTGAAGATCGAGGCCACCGGCCTGGTGCCCGGCCAGCCGCACGCCCAGCACATCCACGGTTCCACCGACGGGCACGACTTCCGCTGCCCCGACGCGAGCGCGGACAACGACGGCGACGGCATCGTCAGCACCGCCGAGGGCCTGCCGCAGTACGGGGACATCAACATCTCCCTGACGACGAAGGGCGACACGTCCAAGGACAGCGGGCTCGCCGTCGACCGGATGCCGGTCGCCGACAAGGACGGCAAGCTCAACTACTCCCGCACGATCGAGGTGTCGCAGGACGTCGTCGATCACATCAAGGACCTGCACGTCGTGCAGCACGGCATCGACCGCAACGACGACGGCGAGTACGACTTCGGCGCCGGCAAGAGCGAGCTGGACCCGAAGCTCCCGCAGGAGGCCACGGCACCCGCCAACTGCGGCATGGTCAAGGGCGCGGCCGTCGGCTCCATGCCGGTGGGCGGCGTCGAGACCGGTACGGGCGGTACGGGCGGCGCCTCGGGAATCGAGTCGCCCGGCATGCTGGCCGGCGGCACGGCGGCCGTACTCCTCGCGGGCGGGCTCTTCGCGGTCAACCGCCGTACCCGCAGCGTGACTTCGGGCACCGACCGGCGCGCCTGAAGCGATGAGTGAGCCGAACGGCACGGACGAGGGCGCGGACGAGGGCGGGGGTGCGGGCGGGGGTGCGGGCGGCGGCGGACGCCGCCCGCGCCGGCGCACGGCGCTGATCGTCGCGATTCCGGTCCTGCTCGTCGTCGGCGGGCTGCCGCTGGCCCTGGGAACGGGCGGCGAGCGGCCCGTACCGCCAAGGGCCGTCGACAAGGGCGGTCCGCCGGTGGCGGATTCGGCGCCCCGGTCACCCAAGGGGGACGGGTCGCCGGGGCCGGCCGGCCCACACGCCGCCGCCGACCTCCCCGCGTCCGACCCCGTCCGGGTCACGATCCCCTCGCTCAAGGTGTCCTCCACCCTGGAGCGGCTCGGGCTCGACGAGAACCGCGCGATGGAGACGCCGAAGGACCCCGACAAGGCGGGCTGGTACCACCCGGGTCCCGCCCCCGGCGCCAACGGCCCCTCGATCATCGCCGGTCATGTGACCTGGGACGGCGCGCCCACCGTCTTCTTCGACCTGGCCAGGATCGATCCGGGCGACACGGTCGAGGTGGCGCGGGAGGACGGCAGGACGGCCGAGTTCACGGTCGACCGCGTGGCGACGTACGCGAAGGACAAGTTCCCGACGGTCGAGGTCTACCGCAACCTCGACCACGCCGGACTGCGCCTCATCACCTGCGGCGGCGACTACTCCGAGGCCGACCGCCGTTACGCCGACAACGTGGTCGTGTACGCGACCCTCACCGGCAGCCACAGGTCGACCCCGGACGAGACCTGACCCTGTCCCGACCCGCCTCACGTGCCGACCCGCCTCACGACGCGGGCCGGGACGGCTCTGTCGAACCCTGCTCGCTCACACCCTGACGGCGTCCTCGCTCTCCGCCGCGCGCTGCTCCGGTACGAGCGTGTGCTGAAGGCTCTCCCCCTCGATGTCGAGGTTGGGCAGGAGCCGGTCCACCGGACGCGGCAACCACCAGGCGGCCCGCCCGAGCAGCGACATCACCGCCGGGACCAGCGCCATACGCACGATGAACGCGTCCACGAGCACCCCGACGGCCAGCGCGAAGCCCATCGACTTGATGATGGGGTCCGGCATGAGGATGAACCCGCCGAACACGGCCGTCATGATCAGCGCGGCGGCGGTGACGACGCGGGCGTTGTGCCCCATTCCGCTGACGGTCGCCTGCTGCGCGCCGGCGCCGTGGACGAAGTCCTCGCGCATCCGGGAGACGAGGAAGACCTCGTAGTCCATGGCCAGCCCGAACAGGATGCCGATGAGGAGAATCGGCAGGAAGCTCACCAGGGGTCCGGGGGTGTCGACACCCAACAGGTCGGCGAAATGGCCCTGTTGGAAGATCGCCACAGTGATGCCGAAGGTGGCGCCGATGGTCAGGAGGAAGCCGAGCGCGGCCTTCAGCGGCACCAGGAACGAGCGGAAGACCAGCATCAGCAGCAGGATCGACAGCCCGACGACGAGCAGCAGATAGACCAGCATGGCGTCCGCGACCTTCTCGGAGACGTCGATGCCCACGGCCGTGGTGCCGGACAGGGCGACATCCGTACCCTCCGCGCCCGGGACGTCCCCGATGTCGGCCACGCGGTCGCGCACGGCGTGCACGACCGCCTCGGTGGCCACGTCGGTGGGGCCCGCCTTCGGGATGACGGTGAGGAGCGCCGTGGTGCCCTGCTTGTTCAACTGCGGTGGTGTGACGGCCAGTACGTCCTTGGTGCCCTGGATGCGCGCGGCCGCCTCCTTGGCGGCGACGGCGGTGGTCGCGGCGTCGTCGCCGGAGACGACGGCGATCAGCCGGCCGTTGAAGCCGGGGCCGAATCCCTCGCTGGTCAGGTCGTACGCCTCGCGGGTCGCGGAGCCGGCGGCGGCGGTGCCCGCGTCGGGCAGCGCCAGGCGCATGTCGGCGGCGGGGAGGGCCAGTACGCCGAGACCGAGGATGCCGACGAGGAGGACGGGGACGCGCAGGCGGGTGACGGTACGGCCCCAGCGGAAGCCGAATCCCTCGCGGGGCGCGGCGTCTCCCGTGGCCTGACCGTCGCGCCGCTTGCGGGGCAGTACGCGGTGGCCGGCGAACCCGAGGAGCGCCGGCAGCAGGGTGAGCGCGACCAGGACGGCGACGGCGACCGTACCCGCCGCGGCCAGGCCCATGACGCTCAGGAACGGGATGTTGACGACGGTCAGCCCGGCGAGTGCGATGACGACGGTGGCGCCCGCGAAGACCACGGCCGAACCGGCGGTCCCGACCGCGCGGCCTGCCGCCTCCTCGGCGTCCATGCCCTCGGTCAGATACTGGCGGTGCCGGGAGGTGATGAACAGCGAGTAGTCGATACCTACGGCCAGCCCCAGCATGAGCGCCAGGATGGGGGCGGTGCTGGTGAGATCGACCACGCCGCTCAGGGCGAACAGCCCGGCCATTCCGACCGCGACGCCGACGAGCGCGTTCAGCAGCGTCATACCGGCGGCCACCAGGGAGCCGAAGGTGACGACGAGGACGCCCGCGGCGATCAGCACACCGATCGCCTCGGTGGAGCCCACCTCCACCTCGGCGCTGAGGACTTCACCCCCGTGCTCGACCCGCAGCCCCTCCTCGGCGGCGCCGGCCTTCTCGTACGCCGCGCGCTGCGCGTCGGTCACCTCGTCGGCGCCGGTCTCGAACTGCACCTGGACCAGGGCGTATCGGCCGTCCTCGGAGACGGCGCCGGCCTGGAACGGGTCCACGGCGCCGACCACACCGGGGACGGCGGCGGCCTCCCGTACCACCGGCGCGACCGCGGTCGGGTCGAGCTTCCCGCCCTCGGGCGCGGCGATGACTATGGTGCCGGTCGTACCGCTGGCCTGCGGGAAATGCTCCCGGAGCGAGTCCAGCGCGCGCTGCGACTCGGTGCCGGGCATGGTGAATTTGTCGCTGGTGGGGCCCATGAGGGTGGCGGCGGCGCCGCCCAGTACGACGAGCAGGAGCAGCCATACGGCGACGACGCGCTTGCGCCGGCGGAAGGAGAACCGGCCGAGCCGGTACAGCAGGGAAGCCATGGCGAAGGTTTCTCTTCTCGGTGGTCGGTGGTCTGGTGGTCGGTGGTCTGGTGGTCGGTGGTCTGGTGGTCGGTGGTCTGGTGGTCGGTGGTCTGGTGGTCGGTGGTCTGGTGGTCGGTGGTCTGGTGGTCGGTGTTCGGTGGGGCCGAACAACTTCAGCGGGGGTCGGGGTCGGGGCGCAGGGTGCGCAGCGCGCCGCGGATCAGCTCGTCGCGCAGTGCCTGGTCCGGTACGTCGACATCGCTGGCGCCCGTGACGAAGACCGCCCCGAGGACCATGTGCGCCGCGACCACGTCCCGCGCTCGCGCCGACCGCCCCGCGAGCGCGTCCAGCAGGCGGTCCACGGTGCCGGGGATGCTGCCGAGCGCCGGGTGGGTGGTCATGCGGGGGATGTCCTCGAAGAGGATCTTGATCTCGCGCCGGAAGCGCATGGCGAGATCGACGTATCCGGTGACGGCGGCTTCCGCCGCCTCCCGTCCGTCGAGGTCGAGGAGCCGGGCGTCGAGCGCGGCGAGCCCTTCGCCGGCGGGGGTCAGCAGTTCGGTGAGGATCGCGTCCTTGCTGGTGAAGTGGTACAGCAGGGACGCCTTCGAGCAGCCGACGGCGGTCGCGATGTCGTGCAGCGACGTGCCTTCGTAGCCGCGGGTCGCGAACAGCCGCAACGCCGATTCCAGGATGTGTCCGCGCAGGGCGGAGGCGGGGCGTGCCATGCGCCCACCATAACTGTCCGATCGGTCAGCTTTACTGGGCGGGGAGCGGCGACACCGCCCGCCGCCGTCAGCCCGCCCAGCTCCAGTCCGCGACCTCCGGCAGGTCCACCCCGTGTTCGCGGATCCAGCTGTGGTGACGGGTCCGGGTGTCCACCATCGTCTGGCGTACGCCGGCCGCCAGGACACCGAGGCCCGGGACGCGGTCGATGACGTCCATCACCAGCCGGTACCGGTCCAGGTCGTTGCGGACGACCATGTCGAACGGCGTGGTCGTGGTCCCCATCTCCTTGTAGCCGCGCACATGCAGGTTCTCGTGGCCGGCGCGACGGTAGGCGAGGCGGTGGATGAGCCAGGGGTAGCCGTGGTACGCGAAGATCACCGGCTTGTCCGTGGTGAACAGGTCGTCGTACTCGGACTCCGTCATCCCGTGCGGATGCTCCTCCCGGGGCATCAGCCGGGTCATGTCGACGACATTGACCACCCGGACCACCAGCTCCGGCAGATACTGGCGCAACAGGCCCGCCGCCGCGACGACTTCCTGTGTGGGCACATCCCCCGCGCAGGCCAGGACCACGTCCGGCTCACCGCACCCATCCTCCGTACCGGCCCACTTCCACAGGCCCGCGCCACGGGCGCAGTGCGCGCGTGCCTCGTCCATGGTGAGCCAGTCGAAGGTGGGCTGCTTGCCGGCGACGACGACGTTCACGTAGTCGCGACTGCGCAGCACGTGATCGGCCACGGAGAGCAGGGTGTTGGCGTCCGGCGGCAGATAGACCCGTACGACTTCGGGGCTCTTGTTCAGTACGTGGTCGACAAAGCCGGGGTCCTGGTGGGAGAAGCCGTTGTGGTCCTGACGCCAGACATGGGAGGTCAGCAGGTAGTTGAGAGACGCCACCGGGCGGCGCCAGGCCAACGCCCTCGATGTCTTCAGCCACTTGATGTGCTGGTTGACCATCGAGTCCACGATGTGCACGAACGCCTCGTAACAGGAGAACAGTCCATGACGGCCCGTCAGGAGATAGCCCTCCAGCCACCCTTGGCACAGATGCTCGGAGAGGACTTCCATCACCCGCCCGTCGCGGGCCAGGTGTTCGTCCGTGGGCAGGATCCGCGCCTGCCAGGCCTTCCCGGTGGCGTCGAAGAGCGCCTCCAGCCGGTTGGAGGCGGTCTCGTCCGGGCCGACGACCCGGAAGTCCCTGCGGTCGGCGGTGTCGGCCATGATCCGGGCCAGCAACCCGCCCAGGACACGGGTGGGTTCGTGCAGCGCCACGCCGGGCCGGTCGACCTGGACGGCGAAGTCGTCCAGCGGCGGGACCGGCAGGTCGCGGACCAGGAGGCCGCCGTTGGCGTGCGGGGTGGCGCCGAGCCGGCGCGTACCGGCCGGGACGCAGGACAGCACCCGCGCGGTGGGCCGGCCGTCCCGGCCGAAGAGTTCGCCGGGGCGGTACGAACGCAGCCATGCCTCCAGTTGAGCGAGGTGGGCCGGGTTGTCGCGTACTCCGGAGAGGGGGACCTGGTGGGAGCGCCACGTCCCTTCGACGGGCAGCCCGTCGACCTCGCCGGGACCGGTCCAGCCCTTGGGCGTGCGCAGCACGATCACGGGCCAGGCGGGGCGCCCGGCACTCGCCCCCTCCCGCCCGGACCTCGCCCCCTCCCGCGCGGCGCGCTGGATCCCGTCGATGCGGTCAGCCGCGAGGTCGAGGGCGGCCGCCATGTCGCGGTGGACCTGGAGCGGGTCGCTGCCGGTCACGTACAGCGGTTCGTGGCCGTATCCGCGCAGCAGGGCGTCCAGTTCGGCGTCGGGGATACGGGCGAGGACGGTGGGGTTGGCGATCTTGTAGCCGTTGAGATGCAGGATCGGCAGGACGGCGCCGTCGTGGACCGGATCGAGGAACTTGTTGGCGTGCCAGGACCCGGCCAGTGGCCCGGTCTCGGCCTCGCCGTCGCCGATCACGCACGCGACGAGCAGATCGGGGTTGTCGAGCGCGGCTCCATAGGCGTGGGCGAGGGAGTAGCCGAGTTCGCCGCCCTCGTGGATGGAGCCGGGGGTCTCCGGGGCGACATGGCTCGGGACACCGCCCGGGAAGGAGAACTGGCGGAAGAGCCGGTCCATACCGGCCGCGTCCCGGCTCACGTCGGGGTACGTCTCGGCGTACGTGCCCTCCAGCCAGGAGTTGGCCAGCACGGCCGGTCCGCCGTGTCCGGGACCCCAGACACAGAGCGCGGACCGGTCGCGGTTCTTGATGAGGCGGTTGAGGTGGGTGTGGACGAGGTTGAGCCCCGGGGATGTCCCCCAGTGGCCCAGAAGCCGTGGCTTGATGTGCTCGGGCCGCAGGGGCTCGGTGAGGAGCGCGTTGCCCATCAGATAGATCTGGCCGACTGCGAGATAGTTCGCCGCGCGCCAGTGGGCGTCGAGTGCGGCGAGTTCGTCGTCGGTCGGCACCGTGCCGCTGTCGCGCTTCACCTTGGTCTGCCGCATGGGCTTCTCCGTCACGTCGTCACTGTCCGCGCTCGGTCCTCGGTCCCGTCGTCTCCGGTCACCGTCGCACAGCCGGGGCGGGCCGGCGGAAGAAGCTGACCGGCCTGTCGCGTACGCGATCAGGGGCGGGGCGAGCGAGGTCAGGGGCGGGGGCGGGGGCGGGCGAGCGGGGAGGGGTTGAGGCGGGCGAAGCCCTCCTGGCGTTCGTACGGGAAGTAGGGATACGGCGCCACCTTCGCGCTCGCCGCGTCGAGCCGGGCCACCTGCTCGGGCGTCAGCTCCCACCCGACCGCGCCGATGTTCTGGCGCAACTGCTCCTCGTTACGGGCGCCGATGATGACCGAGGACACGGTCGGGCGCCGCAGCAGCCAGTTGATGGCCACCTGAGGCACGGTCCTGCCGGTCTCCTCCGCGATCGCGTCGAGGGCGTCGACCACGCGGAAGAGGTGGTCGTCGTCCACGGGCGGCCCGAAGCCGGCGGTCTCGTGCAGCCGGCTGCCCGCCGGCAGCGGCCGGCCACGGCGCACCTTGCCGGTGAGCCGCCCCCACCCCAGCGGGCTCCAGACCATCGCGCCGACGCCCTGGTCGAGGCCGAGGGGCATCAGTTCCCACTCGTAGTCGCGGCCGACGAGCGAGTAGTAGACCTGGTGCGTCACATAGCGCGGGTAGCCGTGCCGCTCGGCGGCGGCCAGCGACTTCATCAGCTGCCAGCCGGAGAAGTTGGAGACACCGGCGTAGCGGATCTTCCCGGACCGTACGAGCTGGTCGAGCGTGGACAGCACCTCCTCGACGGGGGTCCCCGCGTCGAACGCGTGCAGTTGGAAGAGATCGATGTGGTCGGTGCCGAGCCGGCGCAGCGCGTCCTCCGTCGCCCGGATCAGCCGCGTACGCGAGGATCCCGCGTCCGTCGGCCCGTCACCCATCGGCAGACTCGTCTTGGTCGACAGCAGCACCTCGTCGCGGCGGCCCTTGACCGCCTGGCCGAGGACGGTCTCGGAGGCGCCCGCCGAGTACACGTCCGCCGTGTCGAACATCGTGATGCCCGCTTCCAGGCAGATGTCCACGAGCCGGCGCGCTTCCCGTTCGCCGGTGTTGCCCCAGGCGCCGAAGAGCGGCCCCGTGCCGCCGAACGTGCCCGCTCCGAAGCTGAGTGCCGGGACCTTGAGGCCGGACGCGCCCAGTTGCCTGTACTCCATGATCGAACCCCTTCGCACACACTGCACAGCCCGCACAACCCGCATGGCCCGCATGGACCGCATAACCTGAGAGCCTTAACGGGACACCGGTCCCTTTAGGATGGCCTCAACGTAACATGAGAAGTGCAACTAATGAAACTGGAGTCCCGTTATGGTGAGTGAGGCGCGCCCATGAGCGCCGAGGAGAACGACGCCACCTGTGGCGATCCCGGGACCGTCCGCCCCGGAGGCCGTACAGCAAGAGTGCGGACAGCCGTGCTGCACGCGGCCGGCGACGCGCTCGCCGAACACGGCTTCGCCCGCCTCGACCTCGCCGATGTCGCACGCCGCGCGGACGTCGGCAAGTCGACCGTGTACCGACGCTGGGGGACGGTGGCCGGACTCGTCGCCGACCTGCTGACGGACATGGCCGAGCAGTCGCTGCCGCGCTCCGAGACCGGTTCGCTCCTCGGCGACCTGCGGGCCAACGCCGAACTCGTACGCCGCACGCTGGCCGACCCGCGCCAAGGCGCGCTGTTCAAGGCGGTGATCGCGGCGGCCACGACGGACGCGCGAACGGCCGAGGCGCTGCACCGCTTCTACGAGATCCGGGTCACCGAGTGGGCGCCCTGTGTCGAACAGGCCGTGCGGCGAGGTGAGTTGGCGGCCGGGACGGACCCGTACGAGGTGATCCGCGCCGTCTCGGCCCCGCTCTACTACCGCCTACTGACCAGCGGCGCGCCTCTCGACGAGGCGGCGGGGGTACGCGCGGCGGAGGCGGCCGCCGCGGCGGCGAGGGCGGGGGTCTACGCGTAGGGGGGGTGGGCGGTTCGGTTCAGGGGGGCCGGTTACCTGGGGTGCGGTAATCGGAGGCCGGTCGGGCGGTGGCGGACGCAAGCTCGTCGTGGCCGGCCGCGCAGTCGCGCGGTGCGCACGCGGTCATCACGCGTCACTTCGTACGACGGGAGTCCCCATGTCCGGAACGACCACCGGGTCCGGAACAACCACCGGCAGCACGCCCGCACCCGCGTCGTCCTTGAAGAGTCTTACGGACGAACTCACCGCGCTGCGGCCCCGCATGGAGAAGATCAGCCGCGCCATCCACGCCCGGCCGGAGCTGAAGTTCGCCGAGTTCCACGCCCTTCAGGTGCTGACCGGCTGGCTCGCGGAGGCGCGCTTCACGGTCGAGACGGGGGCGGGCGGGGTGGACACCGCGTTCGTGGCGGTGCACGAGGGGAGCAGGCCCGGTCCGTACGTCGCCGTGCTCGCCGAGTACGACGCGCTGCCCGGCGTCGGGCACGGCTGCGGCCACAACCTCATCGCGGCCGGCGGCGTGGCTGCAGCGATCGCCGCCGTCCGCGCACTGCCCGACCACGCGGGCACGATCGCCGTCATCGGCACACCCGGCGAGGAGATGGGCGGCGGCGGCAAGGTCCGGCTGGCCGAGGCCGGGGTCTTCGACGGGGTCGACGCGGCGGTGATGTTCCACCCGGCCGACCGTTCCGCGACCACGCAGCACGCGCTGGCCGCCGCGCATCTGCGGGCCGACTTCACCGGCGTGAGCGCGCATGCCGCGAAGACCCCGTGGGAGGGGCGCAGCGCACTGGCCGCCGCCCAGCTCTTCCTCAACGCGCTCGATTCGATGCGGCAGTTCATGCCGCCGACCGCCCGGCTGCACGGAATCGTCTCCGACGGCGGGCAGGCCCCGAACGTGGTGCCCGCGCGGGCGGCGGTGGACTTCTACGTACGGGACACCACATCGGCCGCGACCAAGGCACTGGTCGAGCGGGTCCGCGCGGCGGCACGCGGCGCGGCGCTCGCCACCGGCACGGACGCGGCGGTCACGGAGACCGGCGCGCTGTACGCGGAGCGCCGTGACAACAAGGTGCTCGCCGCCCGATTCGGCGCCACACTGCGGGCGTTGGGCGTGGACATCGGCCCCGGCGCGCCGGGCGAACCGGCCGGCTCGTCGGACATCGGCAACCTCTCCCAACTGCTGCCGGTCATCCACCCGTACGTACAGACCGCCGAGTTCGGGACGCCCAGCCACTCCGACGCCATGCGGGACGCGGCGGCGACACCCTTCGCGCACCACCGCACCCAGCTCGCCGCGACGGGGCTGGCCCGGGTCGTCACGGATCTGGTCTCGGATCCGGAGTTCCTGGCGGCGGCGTGGGAGGAGTTCGAGGAGACGGAGGAGACAGAGGAGACGGAGAAGGTGGAGGAGACAGGAGACACCGGGACTCCAGGCGGTCGCCGGAGCGTCGGTCGCCGGGACGGCAGTCGCCGGGACGGCGCTCGTACACTCCGGCCATGTCGGTCGTAGTCGTGCTGGAGGGGGCGGGGCCGGGCCGTTTCACGGTCGCGGTGTCGCCCCTCGCCGAACTGGCCGCCAGCCTGCATGTGTTGACCGTGCACGGACACGGGCACCACGCGGAACACGCGCCCTGGGCCCGGGAGGTGACGCGCACGGCGCCGGCCGCCTTCCGGGCCGGGCTACGGCGGTTCTCACCGCTGTGGACGGCGCTGCGGTGGCGGGGGTTCTACATGGGACTGGAGGGGCCGGGGAACTCCGCCCCGTTGGCCAACCCATCGACCAAGCGCTCCACTCCGTCACCCGTACCCCCGCTATCACCCTTATTACCGATATCGCCGCTGTCCCACCTCCCCGTCGACCATTTCGCCGAACTCACCGCGTACTCCTGCGCCAGCGGCTACCTCGGCTACGCCTTCGACCGCGTCCTCCACGACCCCACCCAGGCCGCCGCCCTGCGGCACGCCGCCTCCGGGCTCCCCGAACCGCACCTCGAACTCGCCGAGACCCTGCTGCGCGACCCGGAGGCCCTGCGCGCCGACGTGCTCGCCTTCCTCGGCCTGTGCCGCCCCGTCTTCTTCGCCGCACTGTGGGCCGAGACCGAACCCCTGCTGGCCCGCGCCGCCCACCGCGTACGGCAGCGGCTCGCGGACGACGGCCCCGCCGCGGCGCTGGCCGCGCTCAGCCCGTCCAGCGTCCGGCTCGCCGACCCGCCGCGCGTCGTCTTCGACAAGGTGCACCACGCGGTGATCTCCCCGGCCCGTACACCGGTGCTCCTCATCCCCACCCGATACGGCGCCCCGCACCTGGTCGTGAAGAACGAGCCGGGCCTCTCCCCGGTCGTGCACTTCCCCGTCGACGCCCCGGTGGTGGGCGTCACCCTGGCCCGCAGCCGCATGCTCGCGCTGACCGATCCCAGCCGCGTACGCCTCTGCCGCCTCATCGCCCGCCAGTCGATGACCACCACGGACCTGGCGGACCGCCTGTCGATGACCCGCCCGCAGGTCTCCCGCCACCTGCGCGCGCTGCGCGACCTGGGGCTCGTACGTACGGAACGCAACGGCCGCTACGTGCACTACGGGCTCGACCTCGGCGCGGTCGAACGGATCGGCAGGGACGTCGCAACGGCGTTGCAGTACTAGCCAGGGCCTGTCCGGGCGGGCGGACGGCCTTCTGTACGGTCTCTCCAGAGGCGGCGGCAACCGGCTGCCAACAGGAGGTACGTGTCTTGATCGGCATCTCGGACATCGAAGCGGCGGCGCGACTGATCGCCGGACATGTCGTGCGTACGCCGACGGTCGAGAGCCCCGGACTGTCGGCGCTGCTCGGGGTTCCCGTCACCGCCAAGCTGGAACTGTTGCAGCGCACCGGCTCCTTCAAGGCGCGCGGGGCGACGGCGAAGCTCCTGTCGCTGAGCGAGGCCGACCGCGCGGCCGGGGTGGTGGCGGTGAGCGGCGGGAACCACGCCATCTCCGTCGCGGTCATGGCCGAGGCGCTGGGCGTGAAGGCGACCGTCGTCATGCCGAAGTCGGCGCCCGCGCGAGCCGTCGAGATCGCCGAGGCGGCCGGCGCGACGGTACGGCTGACGGACACGATGGACGGCGCGTTCGCGCTCATGTCCCAACTCCAGGCCGACGGACTGAGCCTGGTCCACCCCTTCGACGACCCGGTCGTCGTCGCCGGACAGGGCACGGTCGGCCTCGAACTCGCCGCCGACGCGAGCTCCGGGATGACGGATGTCCTCGTCTCCATCGGCGGCGGCGCGCTGATCTCCGGAGTCGCGGCGGCTCTGCACGCGCGCCTGCCCGGCGTACGGATCTGGGGCGTCGAGACCGAAGGCGCACAGGCCATGTCCGAGGCACTGGCGGCCGGGGGGCCGAAGCCGGTGCGGCTGTCGTCCATCGTCTCCACGCTCAGCGCGCCCGCGGTCTCGCGACTCACCTACGACCAGGTGTCCGAGCTGGTCAGCGGCGTACTCGTGGTGTCGGACGCCGAGGCCGTCCAGGGCACGCTCGACCTCGCGAACCACGCGAAGGTCTGGGCCGAACCGGCCGCCGGCTGTCTCGTCCCGGCCGCCCGCCGCGTACTCGAACGCGTCGGCGGCGAGGCGCGCCTGGGCCTGGTGCTGTGCGGCGGCAACGCGACCACGGCGGACGTCATGTCGTGGTCGGACCGCTTCAACCTCCGCTGAGTCCCTGCCCGCACATCCCCCTTCCTCTCCCCCTTCACGCATCGGCATGCACAGAACAGACAACGCCCGGTCACCTCCTCCGGCCAACTACTCCACGTTCCATTCCTCCGGCAGATCACCGCCACAGAAGACACACACGAACTCGCCCTCGCGCACGATGCTGTTCTCGGCACAACCCGGACAGCGCCGGAACACCACCTCGTACGTGAACCCGCCCGGACGCGTGACCCCCGCCCGGTCGACGGCCGCCGCGACCGCCCACCACGAACCGGTATCCGGGCAGTAGCCCGTCGACTGGTTGCTCACCTCCGTCACCACCCAACGACTGTGCTCCCGGCCGAAGGTCATCTCCCCCGCGCCGAGGACCCGCGCACTGCCCCCGTCGACCCCCGTGCCCGCGCAGGCGACATGCTCGCTGCGGCGCGGCGCCAACCGCAGCACGCCGACCAGGTCGACGACGAAGGTGAACGGCTCCCACCGCTGCGGTACCGGCTGGGCGGACAGCCAGTCGTCCAGGTCACCCACCGAACGAATCGCCCGGCCCTCGCGCCCCGGCCGCCGCACCGCCACCGCGAGATCCGCAGGCCCTACATACCCGTAACTCCGCCCCCGTTCGTCCATGTCCGTCAACTTACGGCCCCTCGTCACCCTCCAATCCGCCCCGGCTCTCCGCTGCCGCGTTCCGCCGTCGAACGGCCGCCCGCCACGACCGGCCATCGGTGGGGCACCCGGCCGCAAGGCGCAGATTTGCGCGAATTCCTGGAACTCGTACGAGGGAATCCCGTTCCACTTTCTCCCCAAGACTCATCCACAGATGATTTCGTGGCGAATTCTGGTCGTTGGTAGGAGCAGTGAAGCGGAAGTGCTCCTGCTCGCTCGCGTCCGGACCCGGTGCCGCCACTGCGGGACGTGCAGGGTCACTTGCCGGACGGCGACACCCCCCATCTCAGTCCTTGGAGCCACCCTGTGCCTGTGCCCACCGACGCGATCACCAGTTCACGCACCCCCACCGCCGACGCCACCCTCACCTTCCCGGCCCAGTCCAAAGACGGAAAGACCGAGAACTCCGAGAACGCCGAGCAGTCCGCGGAAATCGTCGAACACGATCTGACCTTCGGCGGGTTCCGCTACACCTGCCGCGTCGCCCGTCAGGGTCGCCTCGACACCGAGCCCATCGTCATCCTGGGCGGGTCCTCACAGGACCGCTATTCGTGGCAGCGCCACGAGAAGTGGCTGACCCCGCACAGCTCCGTGATCACCGTGGACCTGCCCGGCTACGGAACCGCCGACTTCCTGCCCGCGAAGTACGGCGTCGACTTCCTCGCCGCCGCTGTACGCCACGTCGTCCAGGAACTGCGCATCCCCCGCATCAACCTGGTGGCCGCCTGCTACGGCGGAGCCATCGGCGTACGGTTCGCCCAGCACTACCCTCACCTCCTCACACGGATGATGCTCGTCGGGATGACCACCGTCATTCCGGCCGACTACGCGGTGGCCATGGAGCGTTGGGACGGCATGATCCGACGCGGTGAGACGGAGCCCATCGCCCGGGAACTCGCCGACCGTTTCATGTCGCCTGCCGGCACCGGCCACGTACGCAAGAAGGCCGCCGTCGCCCGCCTCGTCTACCAGCAGATCGCGGCACAGAACCCCGAGCAGCTGCGCATGTCCGCCGAGCACAACTCCCGGCTGATGCGCCACGAGTGGTACCGCCCCGAACCGACCCCCGCCATCCCCAGCCTGGTCGTCACCGGTGAACACGACACCCTGACCACACCGGCCATGGGCCGCACCATGGCCGCGTGCCTGCCGACGGCCCGGTTCATGACCATCGAGGAGACGGACCACCTCGCCCCGGTGGAACGCATCGCCGACTTCGCCGACCTCATGGCGCGCTTCTGTACCGACCGCCCGCTGGAGGGCCTGCCCTACGCCGCCGAGCCGGAGGTATTCGGCGCGTCCCAGCCGGCCTGACCGGCTCCCGGTCCGGCAGCGCGACACCCCTGCCGCCTCCCGGTCCTCTCCTTCCGCCCATCCCTCACCCCTCCTGTCCGCCGACGCCCGGCACGATCAGACCCGATTCGTACGCCGCGACCACCGCCTGTGTGCGGTCGCGCAGGCCGAGCTTGTTGAGCACGCGGCTGACGTGCGACTTGACCGTCTCCTCGCTGACGAACAACCGAGCCGCGATCTCCGGGTTGGACAGACCCTCGGCGATCAGCCGCAACACCTCCGTCTCGCGCGGGGTGAGCGCGGTGAGCGCGACAACAGGCGCCGGGGCCGTCCTTCGGCCGAGCCTCGCGAACTCGCCGATGAGGCCCTGGTGGCGCCGGCCGTGCTGTTCATCACCGCCGAATACCGGCGCGGCATGATCCTCACGACGTTGACGGCCAGCCCGCGCCGGGGAAGGGTCCTCGCCGCGTGAGCCCGCTGTCTCAGTTCCCGTGTCCTTCGTGGGACGGCGTACGACCCGGGGAACCGTCCGGACGCTCGCCCGGTCCCAGGACCACGAACTGGCCCATCATTCCCTGGTCTTCGTGGTAGAGCATGTGGCAGTGGAACATGTACGGCACATCGGGGTCGGAGTAGTCGGCGAATCGGATGACGAGCCGCATGGTCGTCCCCGGCGGCAGGAAGACGGTGTCCTTCCAGCCGACCAGTTCGGGCGGCGGACGGTCCCCGTCGACCGACAGCACTCGGAACTGAACATCGTGCACATGAAAGCTGTGCAAGGTGCCGTCGCCGCTGCGTACTTCCCAGATCTCGGTGCTGTCCTTCCGCACACCGAAATCGATGCGGTCCATGCGCATCTGCTTGCCGTTGATGCGGTGCTCGGCGAGTTCGAAGGTCCGGGTCCGGGTGGCGGACTCCGCCGTCGCCCGGGGGAGGTCGACAAGCCGCGCGGGAAGAGCGGGCGAGGGGGTCAGCGAGGCGGCTGCCCGCAGTTCCAGCACGTCGAACCGGTCCAAGCCGCCGTCGTGTTGGACGAACCCGCTTCCGGTGGACGGCTCGTCGCTGCGCAGGACCAGGCGCTCGCCGGGCCCGACCTCGACCACGATCTCGGCGCGTTCGCCCGGGGAGAGTTCCACGCGGTGGGTGGTGTGGGGTGCCAGCAGCAGGCCGCCGTCCGATCCGATCAGGCTGAACGGCCGGTCGTCAGCGAAGTGGAGGTTGTAGACGCGGGCGTTGGATCCGTTCAGGAGCCGTAGCCGTATCCGCTCTGTGGTGACGGCCAGATACGGTCCGACCACACCGTTGACCAGCAGTTCGTCGCCGAGGAAACCGGTGGTGCCGGCCATGTCCTCGTGCAGGTCCAGTACTCCGTCGGTCAGCCGCCGGTCCTGGACGATGAGCGGTACGTCGTCGACGCCGTAGCGATGAGGCAGCCGGGACAGCGATCCGGACGTGATGTCGCCACCGCCGTCACTGCCACCGTTCTCATCGATCAGGAACATGCCGGCGACGCCTCGGTAGAGATGCTCGGCGGTCTTCCCGTGCGTATGCGGGTGGTACCAGAGCGAGGCGGCGGGCTGGTCGATCTTCCAGGTGGGCGACCAGGTCGTGCCCGGTTCGATCATCTGGTGCGGGCCGCCGTCCATCGCGGCGGGCAGGTGCATGCCGTGCCAGTGGAGGGAGGTCTTCTCGCCAACGCCGTTGGAGACATGTATGAGCACGCTCTCGCCGCGCCGGGCCCGTAGCGTCGGTCCGAGGTAACCGCCGTTCACGCCCCAGGTCGGGGACGGCTTGCCGGGGACGAACTCATGCTGTCCCGCTCGGATGTCCAGGTCGAAGACCCGGCGGCCGTCACCGTCGATCCGGGACGGGGCGAGCGGCGGCGCCCGGACCTCGTTGATGAACGCCACCTTGCCCACGGTGTCGATCTTCCTGCCGGTGACCGACGCCACCAGGCGGGGCAGTCCGAGGCCGGCGGCCGGCAGCAGGACGGCGCCGGCGCCGAGCAGCCGCATTGTCCGGCGTCTGCTGAGCGTCATGACGACTCACCGCCCCGGGCAGGGCGGGGATCCTCGGCACGGGTCTCCATCACCAGCATGACGCTCGCGCCGAACATCAGCACACCGAGAGGCACATGGAGTTCTCGGACGTGGGCGATGCCCAGCGCCATCTGTACCACCGTGAACACCAGGAGAGGAGCGCTCTTCACAGCCAGGCGCGGCGAACCGCCGCCCGGTCGCCAGACGAGGACCGCCGCGACCAGGTTGAGGACCACGGCGAGCACGACGGCTCCGCCCAGCATGCTGTGCGAGGTCCGGCCGACAGGTAAGGAGGCCAGCAGGAGCCCGGCGGTGACGGACTGCGCCAGGATCATGACGGCTTGGAGGACGGAGGCGATCCGCAGGAAGCGCGTCAGGCGGGTGTGTCGACGCGTTGGCGGAACCGGCCGCGCGGGAGGGGAGTTGGACGTGTCCGCAGGTGGAGGTGCGGGCGAAGGCGGCGGAGAGGGGGTCGGAGCAGGAGAGGGAGTGGGCACGCGTCAGCTCCTCGGAGTGGGGAGGTAGTGGCCGTCGTCAGCGGGGCAGAGGCAGTGCGACGCCGCGCCGCCAGACCGCGACGATCGCGCGAGTGGCTGCGATGTCCCTGGTCGGATCGCCCTCGACCAGTAGGAGATCGGCGCGCAGACCGGGGGCGATACGGCCGCGGTCCGACAGACCGAAGTGGCGGGCCGGCACCGCGGTGCCCGCGGCCAGGGCTTTCGACGGGCTGAGTCCCGCCCGGGTGAGCAGTTCCAGTTCGCGGTGCAGGCCGTCGCCGTGGGCGGGGGCGTACGGATTGGCGTCGGTGCCGGCCAGTACGGGTACGCCGGCCCGGTGCAACGCCGAGGCCACATAGGCGGCGTTGGCGACGCGGCGGGTGTCGTCACCGCCGAGGGATTCGATGTACACGAGCGTGCTGACCACGAACACGCCCTGTGCGGCGACCCTACGGATCAGCTCGTCGTTGTCCGGATGGCCCGGTGCCTTGTCCGACCAGACGTGGGCCAGGCCGTCGACCCCTGCGTCCAGGGCGATCGCGGTGTCCCTGGCGGTGGCCACATGCGCGATGGTCCGGAGGCCGACCGCACGGGCCGCGTCGACCAGGGCGGTCGCGAGGTCCCGGCCGATGGTCGGTATCGGTGCGGATGTGGAGGTGGACGTGGACGTGGACGGAGATGTGGCCGGAGATGTGGACAGGGGCGCCGATCCGTCGTCGATCACGATCTTCAGGTAGTCGCTTCCCTCTGCCAGCCGGGCGGCGACGAACTCCTCCGCCCGCTCGGCGTCCTCGATGGTGTCGAACCACCCGACCGCATCGCCGGGTTCATCCAGCGTGAGCGCCATCGCCGTCATCACCGCGGTCGGATGCCCGCCCGGGGCGGTGGCGAGAACGCCCGAGCTGCGGAGATCCGCGACGTCGTCCCGCTCGGCGAGTTTCCGCTGCCGCGCCAGGTTCGACGGCAGGCAGAACATGTCCAGTTCGGTGGTCACGCCGTACGTCAGCGCTCGCGCGAGACTCCCGTCGAAGGTGTGGGTGTGCGCGTCGATCAGCCCGGGAAGGAGGGTCCGCCCCGTGCCGTCCACCTCGACGTCGGCATCGACACGGTCGACGTCAACTCGGTCGACGTCCGCGTCGAGTTCGGCGATGTGGTCGTCCTCGATCAGTACGTCGGCGCGCGGGATCGCCCGGCTGCCGTCGAAGACGCGCACGTCACGGATGAGAGTTCGCGCAGGGCTCATGGGGGCACCTCGACCAATCGATCAATCGCATCGAATGTAGTTCTCCAGAAGATAGTACGCCAGCTAACTATTTACCAGTCGCTAGAATCTCCGGCCATGAGCGATGACGAGCCGGGCGCGAACATGGTGGACCACGTCCTGGCGGACTGGCGCCGGGAGCGGCCCGACCTCGATGTGTCCGCCGTGGCCGCCGTCGGCCGACTGGCGTTCGTCGCCGAGAACGTCGTCGGGCCGGTCGGAGTCCGGGCGGTCGAGCGCCACGGCATCGGCAAGGGCGACTTCGACGTGCTCGCGACGCTGAGACGCGGGGGCGCGCCCTACACACTGAGCCCGTCCGCCCTGTCCGCCGAGCTGATGATGTCGCGAGCGGGAATGACCAAGCGGCTGGACCGGCTGGAGAAGGCGGGGCTGCTGACGCGCGCCCTGGACGCCGACGACCGGCGCAGCTTCCGGGTCTCGCTCACGGACGAAGGCCGACGCGTGGTCGACGCGGCGCTCACCGATCTGGTGACCGCCTTCTCGGCGCTGGTCTCGCACCTCACGGACGCGGAGCGCGACGGCCTCGACCGGGCGCTGCTGGCGCTCGCACGCGCGGACAAGGAGACGCCCGCCGCCACGACGACTCCTGGGACCTGACCCCCGGCCGGTATAGTACGAAGATCGTGCAACTTGGATAAATGGGGGACTTCATGGCGCTGTTCGGCAACGCACACACCATCAACCCGGCGGCGGCGCAGCAGGACTACGCGCGGCTGCTGGGGCAGGGCGAACAGGTGCATGCCGCCTACCAGTTGATTCGCGACAGCATCATCTTCACCGACCGGCGGCTGATCTTCGTCGACAAGCAGGGGATAACCGGCAAGAAGACGGAGTACCACTCCGTTCCGTACCGGAGCATCACGCACTTCGCCGTGGAGACGGCCGGCACGTTCGACCTCGACGCCGAGCTGAAGATCTGGCTCTCCGGCGCCTCGGTGCCGATCCAGAAGACCTTCACCAAGGGCGTCGACATCTACGAAGTGCAGGCCATCCTCACGCAGTTCGCGGCACGCTAGGGCGTGTTGCGAAAGTCCCGCCTGGCCGACGACGCCTGGCACGCGCACTCGCCGCGTTGTCGGAATCATCCAAGTACGTCCAGTACGAGAACGATCCTCCGCCTTGCGATCGCACGCACCAGACGCCGTCGGCCCCGCCCTTCGGGCGGACGGCGCTACTTTCGCAACACGCCCTAGGGCTGTGACCGGACGGGCCGCTCAAGCGGCCCGTCCGGCGATCGGGGACAGCCGCGGGCGGCGGCTACCTCGGGGTGATCAGCAGCGTGACCGTACGGTTGCGTGGGGCGTTCGCGGCCGTGGCCGGGAAGGGACCCCGCCGCTGATCCGCGCTGACCAGTTGGAAGTCCGTCAGCCGCAGGTCGCTGTCCTGCGCCAGATACTGCGCCGCAACCCGGGCCCGGTTCAGCGCGACGACGGAGCCGCCGCTCGGGGCGCCGCCGGGCACGGCGACCGAGTGACCCACCACCGTGGTCTCCACCCCCGCCCCCGACCCCGCCCCCGTATCGGCCCCGGACTCCGACTTCAGGTCGGCCAGCCTGCGGCCGATCTCCGTCAGCGCCGAGGCGCCCTCCGGGCTGATCACGGAGTCGTACGGGAACAGCCCCTGCCTGAACACCAGTTGGATGTCATCGGCCTGCCGGCGGATCTCCACACCCGGCATCGCCAGCCGCTTCGCGACCGCGTCGAGCGTGGTCTCGCGGCGCTCCGCGTCGGCCGTGGCGCCCGCTTCGAGGGCCGCCAGACGCGCCTTGAGGCCGTCGGCACGGCGCGACTCCTCACGCAGCCGCTCCGATCCGGTGTCCGCGTCGGCCACCGACCCCGACGGCTGCCGGTCACCCTCACCGCCGCCGACACTTCCGGCGAGGAGCCAGCCGCCACCGCCGATCAGCGCGGCTCCCGCCAGCGCGGCTGCGACGACCGCGACCCGGCCGGTGTGGACGACCGGGCGGGCATGCCGTCGTCCGGCGGCGATCTTCGCGAGGGTACGGCGGCCGGCCGCCGCGTCCGGGTCGTCGGGCGCGACGGCCTCCACCCGGGACCAGCACGCGTCCGCCTCGATCAGCTCGCCGCGCTGGGCATGCACCTTGGCGCGCAGGTTGAGGGCGGCCGGCACCGTCGCCCGCCCGGCGCCGGCCAGTCCGCCCAACTCACCGCACTCGTGCAGCTCGTCACGCTCGTCCAGCAGCCGGGCCGCCAGGTCGAGGTCACCCGCACGGGCCGCCGCATGCGCCCGCCGCACGGTCAGTCGAAGGCTCAGCGCCCGCGCCTGTACGGAATCGGTCTCGTCCCGCTCTTCCCTCTCGTCACTCATGACCTGCCCAGCCAGACGACCTTGTCCTGCTCGTCCTTCGGCAGCAGCCGGTACAGCCGCTGGTTCACCGCGTCCAGGCCCTGACGGTCGTTGGCCGCGATGGCCCGCTGCCCCTCCTGGATGAGCGGCCCCGCCTGCCCGGACGAGCGGAGCATTTCCTGGAGGGTGTAGAAGAGCTTCACCGCCCAGTCGGGGCTGCGCCGTTCGAGTTCGAACAGCAGCACGCCCGTCCGGTCGATGAGTCCGCGGACGGCGACCGAGTCCTGTGCGTCGATCGCCTCGTCGGCCCGGGTGCGGATCGCGGCGAGTTCCTGCCGGTCGGCCGCGTCGCCGTGCTGGCGTACGAGCTCGTCTGCCTCGGCGATCGCCGCCCGCAGGTCCCGTACGAGGCCGGGCAGCCCCACCGCGTCCGCGATGTCGTCCAACTCGGCCTGGAGGTCGCGCAGTCGTTCCTCCGCCGCCGCGGCGGCGCCGACGTCCACCGTCGAGGCGTCGACCTGGTCGCGGGCGGTGCTGACGGTCCGCTCCTCGTCCAGCTTGGCCAGCCGCCGCTCGGCGTCGGCCGAGCCCGCGTCCGCCACGAATCCGCGCAGCGCCGCGAGCCGTCCCTCCGCCTCGTCCAGGACGTCCCGCAACTCCTCGGGATCCGTGGTCCGGATGTTGTCCAGGTCGATCTCGGCCTCGAACTGCGCCTGTACCAGGGGCACATCGGCGATGACCGTGACCATGCTGGACCTGTCGACCTCGACGGTGACCTCGACCTCGCTGCCCGCCGGCAGGTCGATCCGGATGTCGCGGGGCCGGATCTCCAGCATGCCCACGCCACGGTTGCGGTCGGCCCGGCTGCGTTCGCCCTGGATGACCGGGATCCGGATCGTCGCGTCGGCGTCGGAACGGTGCAGGGCGGCCGACGTACGGAACACCTCACGCACCGATGTCGGCAGGGTGGCGCCCTTGCGCAGCATCGGCGCGAAGACCTGCTCGGCGAGCTGGATACCCAGCGAGTGCGCGAGCCGTACGCCGCCGAACTCCAGGTCCCGGTGGGTGATCGACAGGGTGTTGGAGGCGAGTTCGCACCGCGTCCCCGCCGGGTCGGTCAGCTCGACGAAGAACTTCGACGTGGTGTGCGGGTCGACGGCCACGTCGGTGACGAAGACGCCCTCCGCGTTCGGCGAGATGGCGGCGGAACGGAACGGCGGCTGGCCCTGCGGGTTGTTCAGGGTCACCGTGTAGCCGGTCCAGTCGACCCCCACCCCCGAAGCCCCCGAAGCCCCCGACCCCGAACTCCCGGCACCCGAAGCCCCTGCCCCCGCACCCGCACCCGCACCTGCACCCGCGGAATCCGGCTCCGACGAGCCGCGCAGACGGCCACCCACCGTGGGCTGGAGGGTGGTGACACTGGGCTCGTACGACAGCTCGACCGCGAACTGCCCGGCAGGCACCGGCGCCGACTTCGACTGCGGGATCCGCACCGTGCTGGCGAAGATCGCCGCGCCACGTGCGACGACCGTGGTCGGGTCGAGGCTGATGTCGAGTTCGATGCCGAGGCCGTGGCGCGGGTCGGCCAGCCGTTCGCGCAGTCCGGGAGAGAGCGTGACGCCGCCGACGAGCAGCAGCCGGTCGATGTCGTCCGGGCCGAGGGCCGCTTCGGCGAGCGCGTCGCGGCACAGGTTGATCGCCCGGACGTAGAAGGGCTCGGCGATGGCGTCCAACTCACCGCGTGTCAGGGTGTGTTCGAGGGTGAGAGGGTTGCCGTGGGCGTCGTTGAGTTCGATCATCATGTCGACCTGGTCGCGCCGGGAGAGATGGATCTTCGCGTCCTCGGCCGCGCGCTTCAGCTTCGCGAAGTTGGCGCGCCACTGAGGATTGTCCCGGCGCATGTCGGTCAGCCCCAGCTCGGCGGCAGCGGCGGGCACCAGCAGCCGCTCGATCACCGCCCAGTCGATCAGCTTCCCGCCGAGGTACGGGTCTCCCGCGTGGTTGAGCACCCGCAGGTCACCGTCGCGCTTGCTGACCAGAGCGGCATCGAAGGTGCCGCCGCCGAAGTCGAACACCATCCAGTACGCGCGGTCGGTGGCGTCCTGGAAGCCGTATGCGAAGGCCGCCGCTGTCGGCTCCTGGACCAGCGGGCAGGCGGAGGTGAATCCGGCGAGTTCCGCGGCCTCCATGGTGGCCTTGTTCTGGTTCAGCGCGAAGGCCGCGGGGACGGTGATCACCGCGGATTCGGGCGGGGCGTCGCAGTGGTGCGCGGCGTCCGCGCGCAGCGACCGGAGCACCTCGGCCGACAACTGCGGCGGGCTGAGGGAGACTCCGGCGGCGGTGAAGATCTTCCGCGAGTCGGCGAGGCCCATCTCCAGCTTGAACTCCGCGGTGGCGTTCGCCGGATCGTGCTCCACACGGTCCCGCGCGGCACGGCCGACGTGGACCCTGCCCTCCTTGGGCATCCACACCGCCGAGGGCGTGATGTCCCAGCCGTCGTTGTTCTTGATGACGGAGACGGTGCCGCCCTCGACGACGGCGATGGCGCTGTTGGTCGTACCCAGGTCGATACCGAAGTCGACGGTGTCACGCATGATCGGTCCTCTCGTGGTCCGAGCTGGACGGTGCTTCTCGGGCAGGGGCAGGCGCGGGGGCAGAGGCTGGCGCGGGCGCGGGTGGGCAAGCCACGATCACCTGGCCCATCTGGATACGCCGGCCGTGCAGATAGATCGTCGGCCTGATGGTCTCCAGAACCGTCTCGGCCGTCAGCGACGGATCCTCCTGGAAGGTCAGCGCCTCCAGCGATCGCCCGGTGTGGAACGCGTCGCCCTCGTGTTCCTGCACGAGCAGACCGGCGTCGTCCAACGCCTCCCGGCACGACCGCAGATAGCGGCCCGTCTGCCGGGATCGCGAGGACGCCGCCTCGCCCTCGCGGGTGAGCCTGCGCTGGGCGCGCCAAAGGTTCGTGGCTGCGTCGGCCAGCGCCTTCACGTCCAACGACTCTTCGGACGCGGTCAGTTCGGGTTCGCCGCCGGCGCCGGACTCCGTCGCCGTATCGACAGCCGCCACAGACGCAGACGCCGCGACCGTCGCCGTCACCGAAGCGAGCAGCCGCTCCAGTTCCTCGCGCGAGGGTTCGTCCCACGGCAGCGGCGCGATCCGGAACGCGCGGTGGTGCCTGCGCTGCCGGAGGTCGTCCCGCAGCCGGGACAGCCGCCCGCTCACATCATCACCCCCCGGCGCCACAGTGTGAGCTGGGACAGATACCGGTCACGCAGATACGGCGACAAGTTGACGGCCTCCTCCATGAGGTCGGCGGCGCGGTCGAGTTCCCCCGGCGAGCGGGCCAGTGCGAGTGCTTCGTCGGCCAGTCGCCGGGCGCGTTCCGTGGGCGGTCTGACCGGTCGTTTGGCAGATGCCTTGGGTGGCGCCGCCCCCGCCGCACCCGCCGCCCCCGCCGCCCCCGCCGCACCCGAAGCAGCCCCGGAGGCACCGGAGTTGAGCGGTGAATTGCTCGCGCCCGCCATCGACTCCGCGCGCTCACGCAGCGCGTCCGCGAGGAACTGGGCCGTGGCCGGCCGGTTCCGCGGTTCGATTTCGAGGGTGGCCAGCACGATACGGTCCAGGTCCGCGTCGACCTCGTCGTTGTAACTGCTCGGCGGGAGCAGCGACCGGTTGAACCGCCCGAAGGAGAACGACGAGAACTCCTCGCCGCCCTGATGGAACGGGAAGCGGTTGGTGAGCAGCAGATACGCGATCACGCCCACCGACCACACGTCGCTGGCGCACGAATAGCCCTGGTTGCGCATCACTTCGGGGGCCATGAAGGCGTACGTCCCCTGGGCGCTGGCCAGATGCGTGAACGGGTCGGCGCGTTTGGCCAGCCCGAAGTCACTGACCCGCACCCGCATGCCCGTCCCGTCGTAGCCGATGAGGACGTTGGCCAGCGTCACGTCCCGGTGCACGATCGGCGGGTCCTGGTCGTGGGCGACGGCGAGGCCGCTCGCGATCTGGGTCATCACCTCCGCGACCAGGTCCCTGGGGACCATCGACTTGTGTGCGGCGGCGAGCCGTTCGAGGCTGCCGCCCGCGACGTACTCCATCGTGAAGAAGCCGCGCAGTCCTTCCGGTGTGCGGACGGTGTTCGCGTCGAAGAGCCGCACGATGTTCGGGTGTCCAAGAGTCGACAGCAGCCGGGCCTCGTCCAGCATCCGGCGGGTCTCCTCCAGGGAGGCGACTCGCTTGAACAGCTTCATCGCCTGCCAGCCGAGGTATTCGTGGCGCACCCGGTGGACTTCGGCGAACGCGCCCTCGCCCAGCGGGCGGTCGATCACGAGGGTGTCGCTGACCCGGTCACCACTGACGAGCAGCGTCATCGCTCCCCCGCCCCCCGCTCACCCGTGCCCGGCCGCCCCGGATTCCGCTGCCCCGGATCCCGCAGCCGCGACTCGCGTTGCCCCGTACTGCCGCCGCCCGCGAGGACGTTGAGCCGGTACCCGATCCCCGTCACCGTCTCCAGGATCTTCGGATTCGACGGATCCGCCTCGACGCAGCGCCGCACGGCCCGTACGACGCCCGCGATGTCGGCCCTGGTGTACGAGCGGTGCGGCGCCCACTCCTCGTGCGCGCCCCACAACGCCGTGATCAGCGCGGCGTGTTCGCAGGCGACGGCCGCGCCGCTCGTGCTGCGCCCTGCCATGTAGCGCAGCAACTGGTGCCCCTGGGGCCGCAGTCCGGTGATCAGGGTCTCCTCGCCGTCCTCGTTGCGGTACGCCCTGGCGGCGACCCAGTCGTAGCGCAGGCACGGTCCGGTGTGGCGTACGTCGGACGGCGAACCGAACGGCGCCGGCCGGGTGGTGTGCGGGTCCAGGAAGGTCAACTCCCAGTAGACCGGCTCCCCTCCCGGGTCCATGTCGCCCAGGATCAGCAGCGTGTCGCCGTGCTGTATGCGCTTGCGCGCCTGGAGACGTTCGATGGTGTCACCGTGCTTGAGCAGCGTCCCGTTGACGCTCGCGTTGTCCGTCGCCGACCACATGCCGTCGGCGAAGTCGAGCGTGCAGTGCAGCCGGCCGACCCAGCGCTGCGGATCGGGTCCCAGCCCCACGTCGGGAGCCCGCTCCGGTACGCCGCGGCCGACCGTGACCGACACACCGGCCAGCTCGAAGACGGTCTGTGCCCCGTCCGGCGAACTGACGCGCAGAGCAGCCCCCTTGACCCCCACCACCCGTTTCTCCTCCATGGTCATCATCGGTAGCCGGCCGTCGGACGGGCGCGTCATCGCAGCCCGCCGATGGTGGGTCGGCCGTCCTTCTGGGAGACGGCGCACATAGCGTAGATCGGAGTGTCCCGGGCACCCCACCAACTCTGGTCGGGCCAGGTGGTGTGTACGACGCCGGACCCGCCGGACCCGCCGGGCGCCGCCTTCTCGCATGCCGCCACGGCCTTGGCGAAGACGGCCTTGTCTCCCGGCCATTCGGTCGCGCCCGGGTCCTCGTACAGAACGGGATAGCCCACGATCTCGGCCCAATGGGACTCCTCGCAGGGCACGATGGGCACCTCGGTCGTCGTGGTGTTGAGATCGAGCGCGGTCTTGACGCAGGTCCCCGTCGGCGCGTTGTCCCAGATGTTGTCGCTGAAGGTGTTCATCGGAACCGATACCCCGCTCTCCGGTACGTCCCGCCTCACCACGTCCCCCTCGCGCATCTCCGCGTTGTCGGCCCAGTGCACGACGCACGTCGTGTACTCGTCCAGCACCGGCTCTGACTGGTCCCAGTTCTCTCCACCCGGTATCACGTACTTGGTCACCAACCCCGTTTTGAGCGGGACCAGTTGGCGCAGGGCTAGTTCGCACCGGAACCGGGAGAGTGCCACCGTCCGGTCGACTCCGGGGTACTCCGCCGTCATCAGCGCGGACGTCGTGTCCACCAGGGGTACGTACGCCAGCACCTCACCCCAGTGCGGCTGGTCGCACGGGATCACGTCCACCTCGCGTGCGCCGACGTCCCAGTCCGACTGCTGCTCGATGCACGCGCCCACCGGACTGTTGTCCGTGATGGCCGCCGCGGACACGACGGCGGTGCCACCCCGCGCCCCGGAACCGCTGCCGGCACCGCCGCCGCCGTCGTCCTCGAAGACGCCCGCGAACATCGCCGCGAGGAAGCCCATCACGATGGTGATCAACACGGCCCAGGCGAGGGCCAGTCGGGGCCTGGGGGCCGACCGGCCGGCCGGCCTGGGCGGCCGGGTGTACGCCTCCGTCTTCCGGGCCCGGACCTCGGCCATCATCCGCTCGATCTCGTCAACTCCCGGGCCACCGGCCAGTTGGCGTTTGACGCGCAGCAGCAGGGCCAGGGCCATACTGACGCGCCCGGCGGCGACCAGTTGGTCGACCTGCTTCCTGATCTGCGTGAATGTGTCCATCATGTCGCGCAGCTCGTCACGGTTCGTTGCGAGCGTCTGCCGGGTGACGGGGTCCGTCGCCAGTTCGCCCGCCGTACGGAACCATTTCGACGCGTTCAGGTTCGCGGCCGGACCGAGGCCGCCGATGGCGGCGGTGGCGCAGTTGTTGAGGAGGACGGCGATGTCGTTGCGGGCGGTCGCGGTGCGGCGGTGCCGGGCGTAGGGGACCACCGACTCCAGCACCGCCAGCGCGGGCAGCGCGTGGTCGTACGCCTCGGCCGCGGCGCCGTCCCAGTTCCCCCCTTCCAACTGCGACGACGCCCGTTTCGCGGTCGCGCGCAGCGACTCGTAGTGCGGCGCGGCGGCTTCTTCCAACTGGTCGTCGACCGTGCCGGGCGTTACGAGTGGCCAGTCGCGCGCCAGTCCGGCGAGCCGGACCCGGTCGGCGGGGGTCGACGCCGCCGCGGCCAGCTCGATGAGCGGTTTGACGAGGGTGCCGGGCATCGCGTCGCGGAGCGTGTCGATCACGGACTCGTCGAGCTGCCGGTCGTCGAGTACGGCGATACGGTGCCGCACGTGGTCCCAGAAGACGGCGCGCCGCAGCACCTGGCCCCACAGCCGCGACGCGTCGGACCAGAGCCGGGTGGCCTCAAAGAGGCGCTGTCCGGCCGACAGGTCGTCGTTCTCGACCTCCAGGTCGAGCGCGGCGCTGTGCGCCCGTACGGCCGCGTCGTGGTCGGCGTGCAGCGACTTCGGGCACGCGCAGATGGTCGTGCCAGTGCTCCTGCCCGTGCCCGTGCCCGTGCCTGTGCCCGTGCCTGTGCCTGTGCCTGTGCCCGTGCCTGTGCCTGTGCCTGTGCCTGTGCCCGGCGCGGAGTCGGCGTCCCCAGCCCCGGCCCCATCCCCGGCCCCGCCCCAGAGCCAGAACAGTTCGTCGACCAGACGGCGGCGCGGATCGCCGAGTACCCGGTCGAAGGCCCCCCGGACATCGTCCAGCCGGACGGGGAGCGAGTGCCCGAGGTCGACGTCGGCGCCGAGTTCGAGCGCCGGGGTGATGCGCTGCTGGCGCTGCCGAACGGTCCGGCGGTCGGCGTCCGTGGGCAGGCCGGTGATACGGAAGGCGTTCCGCCGGTACATCTGCGGACCTGCCGCCTCCAGCAGTCCGGCTGTCGTCTCATCGATCACAGCACGCTCCGAATCGACCACGTCGAGATTCTGTCCCTGGGGAAAGTATGGCGACCCGAGGTGCCCGGCTCCATGGCAACTGAATGGAATTCACATGGGCAACGCCCCCTTCGCCAGCGCCGGTTGAGCGAGATGCCGGGGCGCGGCGAAGGGGGCGGGACGGATGGTGGAGAAGGTGCGGAAGGTGCGGGGGCGGAGGGTTCCGGCCCGGTCGACCGGCTCTGTGCGGTCAGTCGTCGTGCACGTGCGTGGACGAGGTGTCGTCCGGCGGCACCGTGCGTCCGCCGTCACGCCCGGAGGCGATCACCGCGACCAGGACGCCGATGATGGCGACGGCCGCCACCCGGCCGGTCAGACGCAGGCTCCAGCCGGCCTTCGACCCGTGGTGCGCGCTCGGCGACGCGAGACGTTCCGAGCGGCGGGCCGGGCGCAGGAGCCGTAGCAGGAAGAGCGCGGCGATGGGGAGTTGGAGCAGCCACACGGTGTTGCGGAAGGCCCCGTCGTACCAGACGTTCGTGCCGTACAGCAGGGTGTGCCACACGCTCAGGACGTACACGACGAGCACGAAACGGTGCAGGATCCGCCACGTCTTCGGGCCGATGCGGTGGCGTACGTAGAAGAGCAGGCCGAGCGGGACGGCGAGGTAGAGGGCCGCCTGGCCGATCGGCATGGCCCAGACGCCGGTGCCGGAGTTGTAGCCGCCGGGGATGAACGTCTCCAGTACGGCGGAGCCCACCCGCGAGGGCCACGAGTCGGTGTCCTGGTAGATCAACTCGGCGGCGAACAGCAGCGCGTGGGCGACGATGAGCGCGATCGTGTTGAGGCTGGTGGTGCGGTGCAGACGTTCCAGTCGGGGGCCGGAGAGCGGCAGGCGCGCGGGGCGCGGTCCGGAGAGCAGCAGACCGATGATGACGGTGCCCCACGCCCAGAGCAGGGCGGACCAGCCGAACGCCTGGCTGAGGTAGTACATCCAGAACTCGCCCGTGTCCGCCATGAACGGCATGACCGTCAGGGTGGATGACGTCTCCGCCTTGATCCGCACGTAGAGGACGACGAAGACGGCGGCCGTCACGACGAGGGCGACGGTGCCGTCGA
Organism: Streptomyces sp. NBC_01508; assembly: GCF_045040315.1. Classification (NCBI taxonomy): domain Bacteria; kingdom Bacillati; phylum Actinomycetota; class Actinomycetes; order Kitasatosporales; family Streptomycetaceae; genus Streptomyces; species Streptomyces sp. NBC_01508. Next base: position 3,970,546 of record NZ_CP109419.1, read on the forward strand.
GCCGGCTCGCCCGGAGGTCGGAACGGAGGGTGACGCGCGGGGACGGCGTGGCGGTGGCCGGGGCCGGGGCGGCGTCGGGGGACGAGGCGGCGTCCGGCTCGGCGTCCGGCTCGGCGTCCGGCTCGGCGTCCGGGGGCTGCTCTGCGTCGGGCGTCGCGGGCTCTGGGGGCGGATTCATCGGGCGGTCTCCGGTTCCGTCATCTTCCGTCGTACGGGTTGGCGCACGGTCGTACTGTTGGAGGTGTCGGTGGCCGGGGCCGAGAAGTTCCCGAGTCTCGTGTGTGAGCTGGATCACACCAACTCCATGTCCCCGCATAGCGCGTGAACATCCGATGTATACGCATCGGGTGGGCTTTCCCGACAGCCCTGTCACGCTGGCACCATGGCGGCCATGGGAGCCGGGCCCGCACTCCGCCTCGCACGCACCGCGGTCTTCGCCGCCGTGTGTGTCCTGGTGTCCGGGCTGGGCCACGCCCTGTCGTCCGGCGGCCCGCTGCCGCCGCGCGTACTCGCCCTCGCCTTCCTGCCGGTGTGCGGCGCCGGCTGGTTGCTGTCCCGGAAGGAACGCGGCGGCGCGGCGATCGTCGGCGCGAGCGCCGCCGGACAGCTGCTGCTGCACGCCGTGTTCAGCGGACTGCATCCCCGCCCGTCCGGCGGTCACGTCGCACACGGCGGCCATGAGACCGGCGGGGGCGCAGAGATCTCGCACGAGTCCTTCGGCGAACTCCTCGGCCTGGCCGGGCTCAACGGTGTGACCGGGCCGCTCGACAGCTCCGGCCTCACCTCCGGCATGGTCGGCGCCCACGTCCTCGCCGGGCTCGTGTGCGGCTGGTGGCTGTGGCGCGGCGACCGCGCCTTCGTACGAATGGTCGGCACCCTCGCGCTGTTCGCGTGCGAGTACGCGTACGGCTTCGCCTACGAGCGGCTCCGGTTCGCCCACGAGGTGCTGAGCGGCGGCCGGCCGGCGTACCTGCTGGTGCTCGCGCCCCCGGCGGCGTGCCGGCCGATCCGGCCCCCGGCCCAACTCCCGCTCCTGCAAGCCCTGTCGCGGCGCGGGCCGCCACTCCTTCCGTCCTGAGCCATACCCATGCCACCGCTCTGACTCCACGGGCCTCCAGAGGCCCGGACGCGAAGGACGTTCCGTGAGACCTGCCGCCCTGCACACCCCTGCGCCCACGCGCATACCCCCCACCCGCATACATCCGACGACCGCCCGGCGCGCACGGGCGGACGACTCCGCCGACAACTCCGTCCACATCTCCGCCGACAACTCTGCCGACGACTCCGAGATCACCGCGTGGGCCCTGGCCGCCGGACTCGGTGACCGGAGAGCCGCCGAACTCTTCGTACGGGCGACGTATGACGACGTACGCCGCTTCGTCGCGTACCTCAGCGCCGACGTGCGCGGCGCCGACGACCTGACCCAGGAGACCTATCTGCGGGCGCTGGCGAGCCTCGCGCGCTTCGCCGGGCGCTCCTGCGCGCGGGTCTGGCTGCTGGCGATCGCGCGCAGGGTGGTCGTGGACCGGTACCGGCGGGCGGCCGTACGGCCCCGGATCGCCGACACCGCGGACTGGGTGACCGTCGCGGACCGGGCCCAGCCGCGGCATCTTCCGGGTTTCGAGGAGTCCGTGGCGCTCGCCGACGCGCTGGCCACGATGGATCCGGGGCGCCGGCAGGCGTTCGTACTGACCCGGCTCCTCGGGCTCTCGTACGCGGAGGCCGCCGACGCCCTGGGCTGTCCGGTCGGGACGATACGGTCCCGGGTCGCCCGCGCCCGGCGCGATCTCGCGGCTGTCTGGAAGCCGGACGCCGTCAAGGGGGCCGAAGGCACGGTGACGGGCATGGCCGTCTGAGGCGGACACCTCAGCGCGGGTGGCGAGCCCGGCCGGCTCGCCACCCGCGCGACGGCGCCCCGCGGCACCCGCGACGGCGCACCCGCACCCGCACCCGCACCCGCACCCGCGAACGCCCCGCCTCACCCTCACCCTCGCCCTCACCCTCGCCCTCACCCTCACCCGCCACACCCTCCCCGCCTCACCCTCGCCCTCCCCCGGCCCCGGCGGGCTTCATCACCGGCCGCACCGTGGTCGCCGCGCTCCACGCCCGGTGCTGCGCCAGCTCCGCAGTCGCCGCCTCGGCGAGCACCATGCCCGTGCAGCCGCGCTGGTCGCCCACGTGCGGCACGGCGTCGCCCGGCGCCCGGACGGGGTACCAACTCACGTCGCCCGGAAAGGCGTTCAGACCGTCCAGCCCGGCCCACCCGGCCAGCACGCCCGGCTCGTCCGCGTACACGAGCACGAACGCGACGGCCGGTCCGGTCGCGCGTGGCGGCGCGTCCAGCAGGCGCGGGCGCCGTCCCAGCGTGACGTCGACCAGCGCCTCGTACACGTTGACGTCGAGCGTGCGGCACATGGCCTCGGCGACCAGGGCGCCGCCGATCCTCCGGTTGATCTCGACCAGCTCCGGGCCGCGCCGCGTATGGACGAACTCGACGTGTGCGAAGCCCTGTTCGTGCCCCGCCGCCGCCAGTACGTCGCCCACCCACCGCTCGATCGCGGCGAGTTCTCCGGCCGGCAGCGCCACCGGGAAGGCGGCGGCCTCCTCCCGTACGGCGGGACGGCGCGACGTCTGCCGGCTCAGCACACCCAGCAGCCGCGTGTGCCCCCGCCAGCTCAGGGTCTCGGCGCTGTAGAGCGGCCCGGCGAGGAACGGCTCGGCGAACAGCCGCCCGTTCAGCCCTTGTTCGCGCCTCTCGGCCTCCCCGAGCGCCGCGCGCAACTCCTCCTCGTCGTGCACGATCCACACATCCCGCGACGACGTCCCGGCGGACACCTTCAGCACGGCGGGCAGCCCGACGCCACCAGTCACCAACTCAGCGCTTTCCACGGCTGGTTCGACGACCACGGCCGTCCCCGCGCTCAACCCCGCCCGATACAGCGTCTGCCGCACGCGCGCCTTGTCACGCAGAAGTTTTACGGCCTCCGGATCCGGACCCGGCAACCCGAGTTCCTGTGCGAGATCGGCCGCGGGCACGCTCCAGGTGTCCGTCGTGTTGATCAGCCCGGCGAGGTCGGGCAGGCGCGCGAGCGCGCGGCGTACGGCGTCCGGGTCGAAGGTGTCGACATCGATCACGTCGATCACGTCGATTTCGTCGATGACGTCCGCACCACTCGCGGTCGCGAGTTCGTGGCGGTACACGCTCCGGTCGCCGGTCAGCAGGACGAACCGGTGCCCGGCGGCGCGGGCGGCCCGCGCCGTACGTCCCAGGCCGAAGGAGAGTGCTTCCAGGGCGGCGATGGTCATCGGCCCGCCTCACCTTCGGGCGTGACGACCGCGCCGGGCGGCGCGGGACGCCCCGCCCACTCCAACACGGCCCAGGGCGGCCGTAGTTCGGCGAGGTCGGCCAGCCGCTCCGGCCGCAGCGTGCTCGGGTCGGACGCCTCCGCGTGCCGGGCGAACACCCGCTCCGCGTAACGGTGCCCGGTGTCCGCGCCGAGGACCAGATGCGTACGGTGCGGGTCGCGGGCCGCCTCCCACCCGGCGACGAGGTGTGCGGCGCCGGTGGACAGCCCCGCGAACACCGCGTGCTGCCGCAGCAGCGCGACAGAACCGGCCATGGCGTGCCGGAAGTCGAGCCAGTGCATGGTGTCGTACAGCTCGTGCCGCACATTCCCGAAGGGAATGGAGCTGCCGATGCCCGCGATGATCGCGTCCGGATCGCTGAAGCCCTCGCTGCCGAACGTCACGCTGCCGAAGGGCTGGATGCCCACCAGCCGTACCGTACGGCCGTCCGCGCGCAGCGCCCGCGTGAGTCCGCCGGTCGAGGCGCCGGTGCCGACCGCGCCGACCACGGTCAGCTCCGCGCCGGGCAGCGCGGCGTCGGCCAGGGCGGCGAGTTCGCGGTAGCCGGTGTGGTGCACGCCGTCGTGGTACTGCCGCATCCAGTGGAAGTCCGGCCGTGCGGCGAGCAGTTGGCGCACGTGGCGCACGCGGCCCTCCTGGTCGAGCCGCAGGCTCCGCGAGGGTGGCATCTGGTCGACGGTGGCGCCGAGCACTTCCAACTGGGCTCGCATCGTGGCGTCCACGGTGGTGGAGGCCACGATGTGGCAGCGCAGACCGTAGCGGTGGCAGGCCATGGCGAGCGCGAGGGCGTAGATGCCGCTCGAACTGTCCACGAGGGTCTGGCCGGGCACGACCCGGCCGCGTTCGAGCAGGGCGCGTACGGCGCCGAGCGCCGCGTACACCTTCATGGTCTCGAAGCGGGCCAGCACCACGTTCTCGGCGAGCCGGAGGAAGGCCGGGGCCTTCATGGCGTCGGTGATGTGGTCGTGCACGGGGACGCGAGGGACCGCGAGATGGGGGGTGGTGGGGCTGAGCTGAGGCATGGCGTACGGGTCCTCCAGGGCTGTGGAGCGTGGCGTACGGGCGTCAGGGCACGGGGCATCCGGGGGGCCGCGTCCCCGGATGCCGCGCGGGTGCGTCACCTCTTCACGCCCCGGACGATCAGCCGACGCGAGTCCTGCCCGTACGTACCGCCGTCGAAGTCGCCGAAGCACTCGACGTCCGCGAACCCGGCCGCCACGAACAGGTCGTGCAACTCGGCCGCGCTGTAGAGGAACGACCTGATGGACGCGGTGCGCGCGGTCTCCCCGCGCACGAGCGTCCAGTCGGTACGGAGCCTGCGCCAGCTGTCGAGGACGGTGTCGCGCTGCACGATGTACGAACCGTCCGGCAGATCCACAGCCTGTGGACGGCCGATCCAGCCCGCGAGCACCTCCTTACCCATGACGTCGACCAGCAGCCGGCCGCCGGGGGCCAGGTTCCGCCACGCGTTGCGCAGCACCTGGAAGTTGTCGTCCGCGTCCTCGAAGTAGCCGAAGGAGGTGAAGACGTTGAGGATCACGTCGTAGCTCTCGGGGGCGGCGTACGTGAGCATGTCCTCGCGGACGAGCCGGACGTCCGCCGCCGCCTCCCGGCAGGCGGCTTCGGCGCGCTCCAGCATGGCCGGGCTGAGATCGACGCCGGTCACCTGGTGACCACGGGCGGCCAGAGGGACGAGGAAGAGACCGGGGCCGCAGCACAGGTCGAGGACGCGGGAGCCGGGCGGGATGTCCAACAGCGCCGCGGTACGGACCAGTTCGGCGACGGTCTCGGCGCGGGTGCCGGAGAACATGGCGGGGGCGAAGTCGACCCACAGGCTGTCGTCGTCGTACCAGTCGTCGCTCGCCACGTCGCTCGCCATATCGGCCTCCGTCGTCGGTCCCCGCCCTTTGTCCCTGTCCTCATGAGTTGTCGCGGCGTGGCGGGCCCGAGTTCCCGGAGCGTGCGAAATGGCGAGAGGTGGCCATGAGGGGCGGCGCGGGAACCCGGCCGGGCGCGCCCGGCGTTCTCCCTGCACACGAACACCCGGCACAGGCAGGAGGAGGCGGCACGATGCTCGATCTGATCCCCGGCGGGAACGTGTCGCTGCCCGGCGGCACGCTCGCGATCCAGGTGCCGGGCGACCTCTTCGACCTGTCGGTCCTGATCACCGGCGAGGACGGCAAGGTCTCAGGCGACGGCGACTTCGTCTTCTACAACCAGCCGTCAACCCCCGGCGCGTGCCTCCAGGGCGACACGGTCACGGTCGACGCGGGGCGGCTGCGCGCGGGGGCGAGCCGAGTCACGGTGGTGGTGAGCGCCGCCGACCCGGCCGTGCCGCTCGGCCGGCTGCCCGCGCCCACGTTGTCGGTGACGGGTGCGGGTTCTTCGCTCGCCCTCGCCCGGTTCACGCCACCGCGCCCGACGCACGAGAGCGTGCTGCTGCTCGCGGAGATCTACCGCCGGGGCGGCGGCTGGAAGTTGCGGGCGCTGGGCCAGGGTTACGCGGACGGGCTGGCCGGGGTGGCGCGTGACTTCGGCATCGAGGTGACCGAGGAGAGCCCAAGCCCCACCCGTACCCCTGAGGACGGCTTCACCACCCGTACCCCCGAGGAAGGCTTCACCGCTCTCGTCAACGCCGAGCGCTCACGGACCGGTGCCCCACCCGTCACAGCCGACGCCCGCCTCACGGCAGCCGCGCGGGCGCACTGCACCGGCATGGCGGCCGAGGGCCGGCTCGCTGCCGCGCCCGCACGGGGCACGTCCCTCTACCAACGGGTCACGGCCCAGGGGTACGCGTATCTGACCGTCGCCGAGCAGCTGGTCTCCGGTCCTCGTACGGAGGCCGACTTCCTGGCGTACTGCCTGACCGACGCGCGCATGGGCCGTACGGTGCGCGACCCCGCCCTCTCACAGGTGGGCGTCGCCCACGCCCCGGCCCCCGGCGGTGACCTCTTCTGGACGGCGGTGTGGGCCCGCCCGCTGACCCCGCACGGCCTTGCGGCCGTCGCGTCCGACGTCGTCGCGCTGACGAACGCGGAGCGTTCGGCCGCCGGCCTGCGCCCCCTGGCCGGCGACCCCCGGCTGACGACGGCCGCGCAGGCGCACAGCGACGACATGGTCACGCGGGGCTTCTACGCGCACACGAGCCCCGACGGCCGCCAGCCCTGGGACCGGGCCGCCGCCGCGGGCTGCGCGCACCGGGGTATCGGCGAGAACATCGCGTGCGGTCAGCGGTCCGCCGCCGAGGTGGTCCGGGGCTGGATGGACAGCCCCGGACACCGCGCCAACATCCTCAAGCCGGACTTCACCCACATAGGCATCGGCTTCCGCGGCGGCGGCGAGACGGGTACGTACTGGACCCAGCTCTTCGGCATGTCGGGTTAGGGCCGGACCGGGCACGACGAGGCGCAGGGCTCAACTCGCGCAGTACACATCCCTCTCGGGGCGCTCGCCCGTCTTCAGGAAGGCGGTGACCTTGCTGTCGCCGCACGCGTTGCCGTTGGCCAGATACATGCCGTGGCCGCCCCGGTCAACGGTGACGAGCCTGGCCCGATCGCCCAGCGCCTCACGCATCTTCAGCGCGCCGAAGTACGGCGTCGAGGGGTCCCGAACCCGGCCCGCACGGACCGTTGGGTGCTGGACGGCAGCGGTGACCCCGATCCGGCGCGTGTCGGGCGGGGCTGGATCGCGAACACGTCCAGGGCCGTGGAGGACCGCTTCCCCGACTTCGCGGCCTGGGCCGCCGACCCGGCCCGGGACGACGACGGGCTGCGGCTGGCCGAACAGGCCTTCCTGCTCTCCCCGGCTTCCGGAGCGGTGAACGGCGCCCACGTCCCGGTCGACGGCGGTCAGCCGCGGGCGGGGCGGTGACCGGTGCCCAGCGTGGCCCACACGGTTTTGCCCGGCCCGTCGAAGCGGGGGTAGCAACCCCAGTCGTCCGCGAGCGCGGCCACCAGGACGAGCCCCCTGCCGCCGTCGGCATCGGCGGGCGGGACGGCGGCGGGTAGCTTCTCACCGCGTGTGTCGGTGACCTCGACGGCGACGGCGGCGCCGCCGACCGTGCGCGCGACGGTCAACCCCAACCGGAAGTCCCTGCCGGGCACGCGCCCATGACACACGGCGTTCGCGCACAGCTCCGCGACGATCAGCGTCAACGCGTCGTGCGCGTCGGTCCCGTACGCGACACCCCACGCGTCGAGACGTTCCCCGGCCAGGCGTCGAGCGAGACGGGCGCCGCGCGGAGTTGAGGAGAAGCGCATCGTGAAGTGGTGCGTGGGAGGCGGGGGTTGGGTGGCACGGGTGGGACGTACGGGAAGTGGCGGTTTTCCGTTCATGCCCTCACGGTGACGTTCAGTGGCATAGCGTGACCAGAGGTGACTCGCCGTCGCGGACCAGTTGTACGCGTCGGCGTACGGCGTGTACGCGCGTGGAACGGGTGACGGCATGACGACACGGAACGAGACGGATACGGATGCGGATGCCGGGGAGCGGTCGGAGGACGAGCCGGTCTCCGGGGTCGTCGCGGCCTTCGGCCGCCAGTTGAAGCTGCTGCGGACGCGGGCGGGCCTCGACCGGACGGAGTTCGGCAAACGGGTGGGCTACGCGGCCCAGTCGATCGCGTCCTTCGAGCAGGGCAGACGGATCCCGCAACCGGTGTTCATCGACCGGGCGGATGAAGTGCTGGACGCCGGGGGCGTGCTGAAGGCGCTGAAGGAGGAGGTGGCGCGGGCGCAGTACCCGGCGTTCTTCCGCGACGCGGCGAGACTGGAGGCGAAGGCTGCGGCGCTGAACGTGTACGCGATGTACGCCGTACCCGGCCTGTTGCAGACAGAGGAATACGCGCAGGCGGTCTTCCAGATGCAACGTCCCTTGCTCGATGACGACGTGATCGCCCAGCGATTGGAGGCACGCATGGTGCGGCAGAACATTTTCGACCGGAGCCCAGCGCCGCTGATGAGCTTCGTGATCGAGGAATCTGTCCTCCGAAGGCCCATTGGCGGGCGGAAGGTCATGCGCGTCACACTGGAACAGGTCCTGCTCACAGGACAGTTGCGCAATATCGAGGTCCAGGTCATGCCGATAGCGCGTGAGGACCACGCCGCGCTCGGTGGGCCGTTCACGCTGATCGACACCCACAAGGGCGATCGCATCGCCTACGCCGAAGTACAGAGTGACAGTCGCCTCTATACGAGCCAGGCAAAGATCCGCGAGCTCGAAGCCCGCTATGGCATTCTCCGATCACAGGCGTTGACGCCGAAAGAGTCATCGATGTTGATCATGGAACTGATGGGAGAAGCATGAGCGCGCAGCACACCGAGCAGTCCGTGCCAGAGGCCGCATGGTTCAAAAGCAGCTACAGCACAGGTGATGGCGGCGAGTGCGTCGAGGTCGCCACCGCCCCCACCCACATACACATCCGCGACTCGAAGCAGCCGACCGGCCCCGTGCTGACCGTCGCGCCCGAGGCGTGGGCCGGGTTCGTGGGGCTGGTGGCCGACTGACACAGCTCGCACCCGAGGGGGGAACTCCTTCCGGGTTCAGGACGAGGTCCCGGTCGGTCTCGAAGGACCCGTACAGCAGGAAGCAGTCGAGCCGGACGTAGCCCTGCAAGGCCACGTCCGGCCGAATACCCGGAGCGCATTGGGTAGTTGGGCGCTGCCCGGGTGGGTGATGATCGCGGGGCGGATAGAGTTCACGTGCCGTCCGGGGGCTCGGTGCTGTGCGGACAGCCAACTTCGGCGCCATCCTGGGCGACCGTAAAACGCTGACGACCTGCGAAGATGGTGAGCTGATCGATGCCGTTCCTCGAACCTCAAGTGGAACAGGCTGTCATACGGGAGTTGCGGAGATATCCGCCGTTCAGCGACGACGACATCGCCGACGTCGACGCCCTGGCAGTCCTGTTCCCCCGCGACCTCGGCGACCTCGCCCGTTTCCCCATGCTGAGGACGCTGCACGTGGTCGGCTACGGGGGACGCGACCTCGCGGCGCTGGCCGGCCATCCGCGGCTGGCATCGCTCTCCATGCGGTTCAGCGCGCTCGCCGACGTAAGCGCGGTGCTGACGCTGCCCACGATCCGCCGCCTCAAGCTGCCCCTCAACGCCATCGAGGACATCACGGCCCTGCGGTCCGGGCTGCCCAAGCTTCGCGAGGTCGACCTCACCGGCAACCCGCTCTCCGAGGAGAGCTATCGCGAGCTGGTGCCCGAGCTGCGGCAGCGGGTCAGGGAGACCGTGACCGTCTCCAGGGAACGGGAGTGGCAGATCACCCGCAAGCTCCACGCCGCCGGAGTTCCGTTCGACTACTTCCGGCAGGGCGACACCTACCTCCTGTGCCGGCCTGGCCTGGCGTTCACCAACACACCAGACGCGGCTCACGCGGAAATCGGCCCCGCCGAGCTGGAGGCGGTCCTGCGGCGGGGCGCGAACGAAGTCCACAAGCTGTTCACCCGGGAAGCAAGCTGAGCTGAAGGCTGTCCCGGTCGCGATACACATCCCGGCGATTGCCGACGGTCATCGACGGTGCGGACGACGCGGCGTCCCCGCCCCTCAGCCGCCGGCGAACGTTCGCCCGCGCCTTACCTTGCTACGCCGCGTCCACATCCTCATGCCGATGCGTCGATCCCGTGCCGCCGGTCTGACAGCACCGCGGCCGTTCTCGGCAGCCGCCGCACACCAGCGGGCCGTTGTCCCGCCGTGGCTTGTTCTGCCGCGCACCATTGAGATCGACTTCGCCCGGTTCGATGATGGCTTGTCGGCTACCGGGGAGAGCGGGGGGCATTCGGTGCTGGGGAGATACGGCTCGGCAGCCGGTGCGTCATGAGGCATCGGGTACAACTCGCGCTCCAGATCATGCTGGTGCTGGTTGCCAGCCTGCTCGGCATCGTCACCAACTACGCGACCGACGTCGATGAGGCGCCTTGGCTGTTGCGCGCCATCCAGCAGGCGTCCGTACCCGCCATCGGACTGCTGATCATCTGGTCGCCACGGGACGGCCGGCTGGCGCTCAGCACCAACGACGGTGTCTTCCGGATCGTGGACGACGCCGGCCGCACCCTCGTAGAGGTGTGCGGCGCCCTGACGAACGTCGGGTCGCCACCGCCACCGCCTCCGGCGACTGGACGGCGCGGCGCTGTGGGACGTGGCCACCGGCCGCCGCGTCGATGTGCTGAGAGGCCACGAAGGGCATGTCCGTCGTGTCGCGTGGTCTCCCGACGGCCAGTTCATCGCCACCGGCTCCGACGACCGCACCGTACGCGTCTGGTCCGCCCGGCCCGATGTCGACCGGCTGGAGGCCGATGCGCGAGGACGCGTCTTCCGGACGTTGAGCGAGGACGAACGACGCCGCCACATGCTGGCGCCTCCGACCGCGTAGTCGCTTCGTCCGCCCGGCGGGCACCCGCGGTCAGTAACACTCCTCCACGGTGCGGTCCTCGGTGCGCACGAGGAAGTCGTCAGGATCGAGATTCATCGCCTCGCGGGCCGCGGACGACCAATACATCGCGTTGCGCTCCGCGAACGTCTCCGGCCCGTCGTAGGAGATCAGCCACACGAACTGGTTGCGCCCCGGTCGACCCAGGCCCCGCCGATCGCGAACCCCAACTCCAGGCGCATCGGAGGGCGACCGTTCACGGACGTACGCGGCGCGGGTTCTTACCGTCCCGTGACATGCCGCCCGGGGTGCCGGGTGCTCGGTGGGTGGGGGCCTAGCGTGGGGGGTATGCGGGTACTTGTCACCGGCGGAGCCGGGTTCATCGGGTCGGAGATCGCCGGCGCTCTTCTTGCGCGTGGCCATGAAGTGGTGGTGTACGACGCGATGTTGCCGTCCGCGCACGGTGGGGCGCCGCCGCGGGTGATGCGGGACGGGGAGCGGCTGGTCGTCGGGGATGTGCGGGACCGGGGGGCGGTGGATCGGGTGCTCGGTGGGGTGGATGCCGTGTGTCATCAGTCCGCGATGGTCGGGCTCGGCAAGGACTTCGCCGACGCGCCGGCGTACGTGGGGTGCAACGACCTGGGTACGGCGGTGCTGTTCGCCGCGATGGCCGACGCGGGGGTGCGCGCGCTGGTGCTGGCCGGGTCGATGGTCGTCTATGGCGAGGGGCGTTACGACTGCCCGCGCCATGGCGTGGTCCGGCCGGGGCCGCGGGCCGCCGCCGATCTGGACGCGGGGCGGTTTGAGCCGAACTGTCCGGAGTGCGGGGCGGAGTTGACGCCCGGCCTGGTGGCGGAGGACGCGCCCGTCGATCCCCGTAACGTGTACGCCGCGACCAAGCTCACGCAGGAGTACCTTGCCTCGTCGTGGGCGCGGGCCACGGGTGGGCGCGCCGTGTCCCTGCGGTACCACAACGTCTACGGACCCGGGATGCCCCGCGACACCCCGTACGCGGGGGTCGCCTCCTTCTTCCGGTCCGCGCTGGCGCGCGGTGAGGCGCCGCGGGTGTACGAGGACGGCGGCCAGCGGCGGGACTTCGTGCATGTGCGGGACGTGGCCGCCGCCAACGTGGCCGCCCTCGACGCGATGACGGGGCCGGGGCCGGGGTCCGGCGGCTTCGCCGCGTACAACACCGGCAGCGGCGAGCCGCACACCATCGGCGAGATGGCCGGCGCGCTGGCGGCGGCGCACGGTGGGCCCGCGCCCGTCGTCACCGGTGAGTACCGCCTCGGGGACGTACGCCATGTCACCGCCGACTCAAGGGCGTTGCGCGACGAGCTGGGCTGGAAGCCGGAGGTGGGCTTCGCCGACGGCATGGCGGAGTTCGCGACGGCGCCGCTACGCGAGCCGGGTCGCGTAGTCGACGAGGCGCGCCTGTAGCCGCGGATACGGTGCCGCCCCGGGTACGGTGCCGCCGCCCCGTACCGCGTCCGCCGCCCGCACGGCGGCGTGCAGCGCGGCGCGGTACGGCAGGGATCCCGTGCTCACGCGGCGTACGCCCAACTCCCCCAGCTCGGTGGGCGAAAGGTCGGGCACGGCGAGGACGTTGAGGGGGACGGGGACGGCAGCGGCCAGTTCGCGGAGGACAGCGGGCTCCGTGGCGCCGGGGACGAACACGCCGTCCGCGCCCGCGTCGACGTAGCGCGCGGCGCGCTCCAGTGTCGCGGCGACGGTGGCGTCCTGGCCCAACCAGTACGTGTCGACACGGGCGTTGACGAACACCTCCGGGCAACGCCGCTTCACCGCACGGACCTTCGCGGCGTGCGCGGCCGGGTCGATCAGCGTCTCGGCGGTGCTGTCCTCGATGTTGACGCCCGCGATCCCCACCAGTGCGCAGACGTACGCGGCGACCTCGTCCGGTTCGTCCGCGTATCCGTCCTCGATGTCCACGCTGATGTGCACCGGCAGCGGCGCCAGCGCCCCCGCCAGGGCGAGGTTCGCGTCCCGCGTCGACCGGCCGCCGTCCGGGCGCCCGAGCCCGGAGGCGACTCCGAAGCTGGTCGTGCCGACCGCCTCGAACCCGGCGTCGGCGAAGGCGAGGGCCGAGGGGATGTCCCAGGCGTTGGGGAGGACCAGGGGCGCGGTGCGGTGGTGGAGTTCGCGGAAGCTGGGCGCGGCGGGGGAGGTCATGACCGAACCGTACGGTCAGGTGGGAGTGAGGGTGGGAGGAGGAGTGGTGAGTCGGCCGTCCTGGACTTCGGCGACCCTGTCGACCGTGGTGAGGAGGGAGCGGTCGTGGGTGACCAGGACGGTGGCGGTGGCCTTCCGGTGGGTCAGGGTGGTGATCAGGTCGAGGACGGCGGCGCCGCGTTCGTGGTCGAGGGCGCTGGTGGGCTCGTCGACCAGGAGGACGGCGGGGTCGTTCATGAGGGCGCGGGCGATGTTGACGCGCTGGCGCAGGCCGCCGCTGACCCGGCCGGGGCCGCCGGGGGCACCCGCTGTTCGCGGAAGGCGACATGTCCGGGACCTCAGGCCGCCGCGGGGAGCGTCACCTCGAAGCAGCAGCCTCCCGTTACGTTACGGACCGCCGCCCGGCCCTCGTGCGCCTCCACGATGCCCCGCACGATCGCCAGTCCGAGGCCCGCGCCGGCCGGGGGCGTACGGGCGTCGCTGCCGCGCCAGCCCGTGTCGAACACGCGCGGCAGGTCCTCCTCCGGGATGCCGCCGCAGCCGTCCGTCACCGAGAGCACGACCCCGCCGTCGAAGTGGTGCGCGGCGACGGCGACCGTGCCGTCGGCCGGGGTCCGGCGGATGGCGTTGACCAGCAGATTGCCGAGGACTCGGCTCATCTCCTTGCTGTCGACCTCCACCGGTACGGCGTCGATACGGTCCCCCACGAGCCGTACGCCCAGCTCGCGCGCCAGCGGGTCGGCGCCGGCCAGGGCGTCACCGACCAGGTCGTACACGGAGATACGGGTGGGGGCCAGGGTGAGTGATCCCGCGTGGATCCGGGAGAGTTCGAAGAGGTCGCCGACCATGCCGTTCATGCGCTCGACCTCGGTACGTATCTGCCGCAGGTAGCGCGGGGAGTCGGCGGCCATGCCGTCCTCCAGCGCCTCCGACATGGCGCGCAGCCCGGCGAGGGGCGTCCGCAGGTCGTGCGAGATCCACGCGACGAGTTCGCGGCGCGAGGTCTCCAGCGCGCGCTCACGCTCGCGTGAACTGTCGAGCTTGGCGCTGGTGGCCGCCAATTCGCGTGTCAGTGCGGCGAGTTCGGCGGTGGAAGGCCCGGCGGGGGCGGCGAAGACGCCGCCGTCGCCGAACGACCGGGCGGCCATGGTCAGGTCCCTGCTGCGGGCGACCATCCATCTCCCGAGGACGACGGCGGTGGCGAGCGAGACGACGGCGGCCATGGCGACGACCGTGGTGACGACGCTCAGATCGTGCGGCGACAGGAACATCGCCCAGGCGACGGCGAGCGTCCCGGCGAGCATGGCGGTCACGGCGACGGCGGCCACGACGGTCACGGACACGACGAGCGACCGGTGCCGGAACAGGCGCAGGGCGAGCGCCCCGAGGAGACCGGCGGCGGCGGCTCCGAGAAACGCGATGAGAGCGATGAGCAGCATGTCGGTCATGGCCGGTCGGCCCCTTGGGAGTTGGGCGTGGCGGGCACGGCAGCCACGGCGGGCACGGCAGGCACGGCAGGCACGGCGGGCACGGCAGGCACGGCGGGTGAGTTGGGGGCAGTGGGTACGGCGGGGGCGGCTCGCGCGTCGTGCGCCGCACCCTCCGCGACCGCACCCTCCGCGACCGCGCCCTCCCCCAGCCGGTACCCCACTCCCCACACCGTCTGGATCAGCGCCGGACGCGCCGGGTCGTGTTCGATCTTGGCGCGCAGGCGGCGGACATGGACCGTGACCGTGGACAGGTCACCGAAGTCCCAGCCCCAGACCTCGCTCATCAGCCGTTCGCGCGAGAACGCCCGCCCCGGGTTCCGCAGAAAGAAGGCCAGTAGGTCGAACTCCCGCAAGGTGAGCGCCAGTTCGGCCCCCTCGCGGGTGGCGCGGCGGGCCGCCGGGTCCAGCGTGAGGGTGGCCGTGCGCAGTACGTCGGCGGCCGGCGACGCGCCGGGCGCGGGCACCGACACCCGCGCCCGGCGCAGCACCGACTCCACCCGCAGCACCAACTCCCGCGGGCTGAAAGGCTTGGTGACGTAGTCGTCCGCCCCCGTCTCCAGTCCCAGTACGCGGTCTTCCTCGTCCCCGCGCGCCGTCAGCATGATCACCGGTACCGGGCCGCCCTGTTCGCGCATCCGGCGGCAGATCTCGAAGCCGTCCATGCCGGGCAGCATCAGGTCCAGGACGACCAAGTCCGGGCGGCGGCGCGCGAAGTGCGCGAGCGCGGACGGGCCGTCGGCCGCGCGTGCGACGTCGTGGCCGGCCCGGTCGAGATAGCCGGCGACGACCTCGGCGACGGTCGGGTCGTCGTCCACGACGAGCACATGCGCGGGCGCCAGGACGGACACACAGGCGCGCACACGGGCAGGCACATGGGCACGCGCTTCCGTGGGAGCAGGCCCGTTCACACCGTCGCCGCCGGGGGCTTTGTTCTGCATACGTCCACCTTCGCACCGCGTCTCGCGCGACGGCCTCCGCGAGCGCCCGGAACGGCCGAACGTCCGTGTTTCGTAAGGTCCAGAAGTCCGGTATGAGCCCTTACGATCCGTAGGGTGAGCGCCGTGACCCACCTCACTGATCTCACCGCAGACGTCGTCCTGCCCTGCCTGGACGAGGCAGCCGCGCTCCCCTGGGTACTGGAACACATCCCCCTCGGGTGGCGCGCGATCGTCGTCGACAACGGCTCCACGGACGGTTCGGCGGACGTCGCACGCTCGTTCGGCGCGACCGTCGTCCACGAACCCCAGCGCGGTTTCGGTGCCGCCTGCCACGCGGGCCTCCTCGCGTCCGACGCCGAGTACGTCTGCTTCTGCGACTGCGACGGTTCCCTCGACCCCGGCCTCCTCCCCGATTTCATCCGCCAAGTCGCCCTCGGAAGGACCGACTTGATGCTCGGCCGACGCCGCCCGCAGGGCCGCGGCGCCTGGCCCGCGCACGCCCGCGCCGGAAATCTCGCCCTCTCCCGGATGCTGCGCCGCCGCACCGGCGTGACGCTGCGCGACCTCGGCCCGCTGCGTGCGGCGCGCCGCGCCGATCTGCTGGCGCTCGGCCTCACCGACCGGCGCAGCGGCTACCCGCTGGAGATGGTGGTGCGCGCGTCCGACGCCGGACTGACGGTCACCGAGACCGATGTGCCCTACCGGCCGCGTACGGGCAAGTCCAAGGTCACCGGCACCTGGCGGGGCACCTGGCACGCCGTACGGGACATGCGGGCCGTACTGCGCAAGCCGCCCGCCCAGCCAGTCCAGCCCGCAAGGCAGTCGCCGAGCCCCCTCACGGAGGCCGCCAAGTGACCACCACCCTCCTCGTCATCGCCAAGGAACCCGTCCCCGGCCGCGTCAAGACCCGTCTCACCCCGCCCTTCACCCCCGCCGAGGCCGCCCTCCTGGCCGAAGCCGCGCTCGCCGACACCCTGCGGACCGTTCTCACCCTCCCCGTCCGGCGCCGCGTCCTCGTCCTCGAAGGCCGCCCGGGACCCTGGCTGCCGCCCGGTATCGACGTGGTGCCGCAGTGCGCGGGCGGGCTCGACGAGCGGCTGGCCGCCGCCTTCGAGAGCTGTACGGGGCCGACGCTCCTCGTCGGCATGGACACCCCGCAGCTCACCCCCGCCCTGCTGGCCCCCGCGCTGGACCCGGTCGAACAGCACGGCCGCTGCGCCTGGTTCGGGCCCGCCGACGACGGCGGGTTCTGGGCGCTGGGCCTCGCCGCGCCCGAATGCGCCCCGCCGGATCTCATTCGCGGGGTCCCCATGTCCGTGCCCGAGAATGGCGCCGTACAGCGCCGCCGTCTCCTCGACGCCGGGCTCACCGTGCGCGATCTGCCCTCGCTGCGCGACGTGGACTCGGCGGCCGACGCCGAGTACGTCGCGTCGGCCGCCCCGGACGGACAGTTCGCCGCGACCCTGCGCCGGCTGACCCCGGTGGGCGCCCGATGAGCACCACGAACACCGGCACGGGCACAGCCACCGAGGCCGCCGCCTGGAGCACCGACCCGTACGCCGACGCCCTGCGCGCCGGCCGCGGCCCGCTCTTCCTGCGCCGTACGGACGGCTGGCTGCTGCCCCTCGACGTCGAGCGCTGGTGCGCCCGCGCCGACGCCGCCGACCTCTCCGCCCTGCACCGTTGCGAGGGCTCCGTCCTGGACATCGGCTGCGGCCCCGGCCGGCTCGTCGCCGCGCTCGCGGCCCGGGGACGGCGGGCGCTCGGCGTCGACGTGAGCGAGGCGGCCGTCGAACGTACGCTGCGGCTCGGCGGCACCGCCCTGCGCCGCTCCGTCTTCGATCCCCTGCCCGGCGAGGGCCGTTGGGGCACCGTCCTGCTGGTCGACGGCAACATCGGCATCGGCGGGGACCCGGCCGGCCTGCTCCGCCGGGCCGGCGGGCTGCTGACGCACGGCGGGCTGATCATCGCCGAGACCACGCCCGTGGACATCGACGAACGGGTGCGCGTACGGGTGGACGACGGGCGCCACCCGCCACGGGGGGCGCCCGGCTCGCACTTCCCGTGGGCCCGGCTCGGCACCCCCGCCCTGCTCCGGTACGGAAAAGCCCTCGGCTGGCTGCCCGTCGATCAGTGGGAGGCGGCGGGCCGCCCCTTCGTGGCCCTGCGCCGCAGCACCGCCCGCGTCACCAGGCAGAGCGCCGAGCACCCGAACAGCGCGGCCGTGACCAGCAGCCAGCGCTCCAGGAACCCGTCGGTCGACAGCGCGGCGTACGGCTCGTAGCGCGCCTGCCCGGTGATCATCGGGAACCACACCAGCAGGAGCAGCAGGGACAGGAAGGCCGGTACGCGTACGAAGTTGACGAGCCCGCGCCGGGGTCCCAGCGCGGCGGCCACCGTACGGTCGGCCGCGGTGTAGAGCGGCACCAGGACGAGATCGTGTACGAGCGCGGCGCCGACGAACCACACCACGATCAGAAACGTCTCGCCCGCCAGCAGGCGCACCCCCGCGTAGCCCGCGAACGCGAGGGTGGCGAGCAGCAGCACGATCTGGAACGGACTGCCCAGCAGGGAGCGGTACTTGGCGGCACGTCTTCCGCGATTCATCAGAGCGTTCCTCCGAATGTCAGCTTGGTGACCCACTTCGTGTTCAGCACCCCGGGCGCCGCCGGGACGATGATCCGCGCCGGGAAGCCGTGGTCGAGCGACAGGTCCGCGCCGTTGACCCGCAGCGCCAGCAGCGAGCGCCCGTCGCGCACCTGGTTGTCGCGCAGCGCGCCCGAGCGGAAGCTGCCCCTGGGCTGAAGGGACTCCACGAACACCCCGGGCGCGTCGGCCGGATACCCGGCCAGCGCGGCGAGGTCCCGCAGCCGTACGCCGCGCCACGACTGGTTCGACGTCGACCAGCCCTCCACGCAGGCGATCGGCAGTTCGGAGGTGTGCTGGGCCATGGCGAGGAGCTGGGCGCGCGAGAACCGGACGTCCCCGGCCGGGCCGCTGACGGTCAGCCGCCACCCCTCCGTCGTGTCGATGGCCCGGACGCCGACCGCCGCCGCGGTCTTGTTGATCTGGAAGCCGTTCGGGCCGCTGCCCGGATCCGCCCAGCCGTGCGGGGCGAGCAGCGCGGTACGCCGCAGCGGCCCGTCGAAGCTCCGGCCCGCCGTCGTGAGCAGCATGAACAGCGAGCCGGCGCCGACGACGGCGAAGGCACCGCGCCGCGACACGCTCGGCGCGGCGGGCGCCGGGGACACCAGATCGTCACCGCCCAAACCGGGAGCACGGTGCGCCCCGGCCCCGGCCCCGGCACCCGCACCCGCGCCCGCCCCCGTACCGCCACGAGATCCCCCCGAGCGCAGCTCACCGCTGCGGATCGCCCGCAGCGCCTTCGGCATCTTCAGCACGGCGTGCGCCACGAACGCCCCGAAGAACACCCACGCCCCGTAGAAGTGCAGCGGATAGAAGGACCCGGGGAAGAGGTAGTCCAACTGGATGTTGAGCACCCCCGTGATGAACTCGAACAGCGCGCCCCCCACCAGCAGCACCAGCGAGATCCGCTCCAGCGCGTGCGCGAGCGACGTCACCGGGGGCATGGTGAAGAGCCTCGGGATCACCGACCAGAGCTTCGCCAGCAGCACCGGAATCAGCGCGATGCCCACCGTGACGTGCAGCCCCTGCGTGAGGCGGTAGAGCCAGTACGGGTGCGTCGGCCAGTCGAAGAGATAGAAGCCCAGCCACCCACGGTCCGGCGTCTTGTCGTTGACGGCCGCGAGGTCCGGGTTGTACGCCGCGTACGACAGCAGGCCCGTCACGAACAGCAGCGTGAGCCCGGCCAGCAGGACCAGACCGAGCACCGCCGTGAACCGGACTCCGCGCACCGGACTGCGCCAGAAACGGGGTTCCGTGGGCAGCGGTGGCGCCTTGGCCAGGAGTGGGGGACGCCGTGGGGGATGCCGTGGAGGGTGATCCATGCCGCGACCGTAAACCCGTGCGACCCCCCAGGACGTCGTACGACTTCTGACGAAATGGTGACGTGCCCCCGCCGCACCGCCAGAACCACCCGCACGCCGCATAACGTGCCGGGGTGAAGACCGATCACCACGGACACCCGCCCGCCGAGGCGCACCCCCACCCCCGCGCGGGCCACCACCCCGACGGACCCGCCGGCCGCCCGCACCGACCGCACCGCCGGGACCTCGCCGCCGCCGCCGTCGGGGTCGCGCTCGTCACCGCGGCCGTGCTCGTCGGCCGGGCGATCCAGCACGCCGACGGCAGCCTTCAGGTCAACTGGCCTCCACTGCACGGCACGTGGGACCCCCGGGTCGGGCCAGGCACCCCCGCCGCGCTCGCCGTCGCCGTCCTGATCATCGCGTACGGCCCCGGCCTCGCCGCCCGCCTGCCGTGGCGCGCGCTGCTCCTCACCACCTGGGCCGCCGCGCTGGCGTGGACGTTCTCGCTGGCGCTCGTGGACGGCTGGCACTGGGGCGTGGCGCGCCGGCTCACCACCAAGAACGAATACCTCACCGTCATCGACCGCTTCGCCGACATCGGCGCGACACTGCGCGGCTTCACCGACCACATCGTCATCGGCCCGCCCGACAACTGGCCCGCGCACATCGCGGGCCACCCGCCCGGCGCCACCCTCACCTTCGTCTGGCTGGACCGGATCGGCCTCGGCGGCGGTTCGTGGGCCGGGGTCTGGTGCATCGTGGCCGGGGGCTCGGCCGTGGCCGCCGTACTCGTCACGCTCCGCGCCCTCACCGACGAGCACACCGCGCGCCGCGCGGCGCCGTTCCTGGCGCTGGCCCCGGCCGCCGTCTGGATCGGCACCTCGGCGGACGGCTACTTCGCGGGTGTCGCCGCCTGGTCGCTCGCCCTGCTCGCGCTCGCCGCGACCCGCACCGCGCGCTACCCCGCCGCAGCCGCGCTGGGCGCCGGGCTGCTGTACGGGTTCACCTGCTACCTCTCCTACGGCCTGACCCTCATGGCGCTGCCCGGTATCGGCGTCCTCGTCCTGGCCCGCACCGCGCGCCCGCTGCCCCTGGTGCTCGCCGGGGCCGCGGTCGTGCCGGTCGCGTTCACGCTGGCGGGGTTCAACTGGTGGGAGGGATATCAGGAGTTGGTCGTGCGCTACTACCAGGGCGCGGGCGGGGTGCGCCCGTACTCGTACTGGATCTGGGGGAATCTCGCCGGCACGACGCTGGTGGTCGGCCTCGCCACGGTGGCGGGCCTGGGCCGGACGCTGACGCTCGCGCCCCGCGCCGTACGGGAGCTGCGCCCCGGCCGCGCACTCTCGACTCCCGCGCTGCGGCTCACTGTTCTCGTGCTGGCGGCGCTGCTCGCGCTCCTCGCCGCCGATCTGTCCGGGATGAGCAAGGCGGAGACGGAGCGCATCTGGCTGCCGTTCATGCTGTGGCTGATCCCCGCCACCGCCCTGCTGCCCGGCCGCCGGCGGGGCTGGCTGGCCGGGCAGGCGGCGGTCGCGCTGCTCGTCAACCACCTTGTCTTCACGGGATGGTGACGGGTCGTCAGTTCCCGACGACTGTCGTCACCACCGTCAGCACAACGATCGTCGTCAGCGCGTCCTCCGCCGCCTTGACCGCCTGGCGCACCGCCGGACCCGCCCACTGGCCATGGGCGACCGTCTCCATGTTCACCTTGGCGGTCGCCAACTCCGGCTTCTCGTAAAGCAGTCCGTGCAGCTTCGCCCCGTGCAGCAGCGCCACCAGACTCGCCGTGCGCTCGTCCGGAGCCGCCCCGCGCATCACGATCTCGTCGAGCCGCCGCCGCAGCGCCGACTCCACCGAGCCGTCCGCCTCCGGGTAGCGGCGTACGGGGAAGAGGCCGAGCACCTTCTTCGTCTCCTCCCGGACCAGGCCCTTCGCCACGAGGCTCCGGGTCGTCCCGGCCACCGCGCCCTTCTTCAGGTGCTCGATCCACGCCTTCGTCGTGCGCGGCCCGCGCTTGTCCTGTCCGGAGAGGTCGGCCAGTGCGGCGTCCAGGGTGGGATCGTCCAGGGGTGCCGCGTCACGGACGGTGACCCGGTCGCCGTCCACCTCGACCCGGCCCGCGAGCGCCAGTTCGACCAGTGACGCCGCGGCGATGGCGAAGGCGACGTTCGCCGACTGCTTCTCGGACCCGGACTCGTCGTCCAGCGACAGGAGCAGCAGTTGCTCGCCCAGCGTGGTCTCGATCGGCGTGCCCGGCGGCGGCGTGCTCGGCGGTGGCGTGTTCGGCGGTGGCGTGTTCGTGGGGAAGTTCATGACGCTCGTCTCTCCTCGGAACGTGGGGGTATGCGCACGTCTTTCCCCGTGGGACGCGTGCGGAACGGGAATGGCTCCCCGGTGATCGTTCGTCCTCAATCGCCGGACGCCTCGTGGATCGCGTCCGCCAGGCGTCGTACGGCTTCCGGGACCGACGGGTCGGCGAGGTTGCCGTACCCGATCACCAGCGTGGCGCCCCGCGCCTGCGAACCGCCCTGCCGCTGTCCCTGCCCCTGTCTCTCTCCCGGCCCCGACTCGAACTCCGCCAGGTCCGACAGCCGTACGTCGCGCCGGGCCGCGCCGCTCATCACGTCGCCGGCCGCGCACCCCGTGAGATGGAGCAGCAGATGGAATCCGGCGGCGGCCCCCGACACCCGCTGCCCGGGCAGCCGTTCGGCGATCTCCGTCAGGAGCCTGTCCCGGCGCCGCCGGTACCGGAGCCGGGAGGCGCGCAGATGCCGGTCGTACGCCCCCGACTCCAGGAACCCGGAGAACGCCGCCTGGTCGATCACGGGCGGCGGCGACCCCAGGGCGTCCGCCGCGTACAGCCCGCCGAGCAGCCCCGGCGGCACCACCGCCCAGCCGATCCGCAGGGCGGGCGACAGCGTCTTGCTGAGCGAGCCCAGCAGGGCGACGCGTTCGGGGTCCATGCCCTGGAGGGTGCCGACGGGGTGGCGGTCGTAGCGGAACTCGGCGTCGTAGTCGTCCTCCATCACCAGACCGTCCGTCTCCCTTGCCCAGGCGATGAGTTCGGCCCGGCGGGGCGGAGTGAGGACCACACCGGTGGGGAACTGGTGCGCGGGCGCCACGATCACCGCCCGTACGTGGGGCTCGCGGCGCAGCAGGTCGACGCGGAGGCCACCGTCGTCCACGGGGACGGCGACGGCCGTCAGTCCCGCCGCCGTGACGGCGGTACGCAGCCGCGCCCAGCCCGGATCCTCCAGCGCCACATGGGTGTGCCCGGCCGCCCGCAGGGCGCGGCTCAGCCGCAGGACCCCGTCCAAAGTGCCTCCGCACACGACGAGTTGCCCGGAGTCGAGCGCGGCGCCCCGGCCGCGCACGAGATAGGCGGCGATCCGCTGCCGCAACTGGTGGTGGCCGGCCGGGTCGGGATAGCCGAAGTCGGTGGGGGTGAGGGAGCCGGTCGCCTCCCGTACGGCGTCGGCCCACCGTTTACGGGGGAACGCGCGCAGGTCGGGCATGCCGGGCAGCATGTCGAACTCCGGCTTCCAGGGGCCGGGTTGAGGCCGCCGTTCAACGGGCCGCGGGGTGTGCCCGGCCGCCGGGACCGCCGCCGTACGGACCCGGGTGGCCGATCCGCTGCGCGCCTCGAAGTACCCCTCGGCGGCGAGCTGCGCGTACGCCTCGGTCACCACCCAGCGCGAGCAGCCGAGGTCGGCGGCGAGTGCCCGGCTGGGCGGCAGGGCGCTGCCGGGGGCGATCCGGCCGTCGACAACGGCCGTCCGCAGGGCGCGGGCGAGCCGCAGATGCAGCGGGCCTGCGGTCTGTTCGCCCAGGTCGAGAAGGGTGCCCCAGGCGGGGTCGGTGCGTTCGTGGGCCATCGCGGCTCGCGGTCCCGGTCGTCGTCGGGGTCGTGGTCGTCGTGGTCGGGGTCGGCCGGGTGGCCGAGGGAGTGGGGGTACCTGTCGATGGTACGTAAGCGTGCTCCCCGGGCGGGGCCCGTGACTGGACCGTAACGCGGGGAACTTGTTGCCCCGGCACCACCAAGGTTAGGTTTGCCTTAGTTCCGCCTGGACAGATCCCGGGCGTCGTCAGGGAGGCTTCCCCACCGTGTCCACACAGCTCACTCGCCGTATCAGCGTGGCCGCCGCGGTCACCGCGCTCGCCGTCACCGTCTCCGGATGCGGATCCGACAGCGACAACGACAAGCCCGCTGCCGGGGCCGGGTCGGGAGCGACGCACGCGGTGAAGACGGCCATGGGCGAGGTGAAGGTCAAGGACGACCCCAAGCGCGTCGTCGTCCTCGACACGGACGCCCTCGACTCCGCGATCACCCTCGGCATCACACCGGTCGGCGCCACGACGGCCATCGCGGACGCGCCGTTCTCCACGTACCTCCCGCAGGACGAGCTCAAGGACATCAAGCCCGTCGGGCTGATCGCCGAGCCCAACCTCGAAGCCATCGCCGCCCTCAAGCCCGACCTGATCCTGAGCAGCAAGGTCCGCGACGAGAAGAGCTACAAGCCGCTGTCGGAGATCGCCCCGACCGTCTTCACCGACACGACGGGCCCCAACTGGCGCGAGAACTTCGAGCTGCACGCCGATGCCCTGGGCAAGAAGGCGGAGGCGAAGACGATCGCCGCCGCGTACGACACCCGCGTGAAGGAACTGACCACGGCGCTCGGCGGCCCGGCGGTGGCCAAGAAGACAGAGGTCGGCTTCGTCCGCTTCGTGGAGGGCGCGGACACCCGCCTGTACCTCAACGACACGTTCGTCGGCTCGATCTTCGGCGACCTCGGCGTGGGCCGCCCGGCCAACCAGGACAAGGACGGCTTCTCGCTCGACGTCAGCCCGGAGAAGATGGACCAGGCCAACGCGGACGTCGTCTTCTACTCCACCTACGGTGACGCGAAGAAGGCCAAGGAGACCGACATCCTCGGCGGCCCGCTCTGGAAGAACCTGGACGCGGTGAAGGCCAAGAAGGCGTTCAAGGTCGACGACAACGTGTGGATGCTGGGCATCGGTTACACGGGCGCGGGCGCGGTGCTGGACGAGATGGCGAAGAACGTCGGCGGCGCTTCGAGCTAGTCGACCGCCGCGTGGGTCGCCGGGCCGGCTCAGGAGCCGGAATCCGGCCCGGCGATCACGCGGTTACAGCCGCTCGAAGCCCCGCATCCGCTCCCAGTCCGTCACCGACGTCTCGAACGCGGCCAGTTCGGTGCGGGCCGCCTGCGCGTAGTGCGCCATCACCGGGTCGCCGAAGACCTTCGCGGCGATCTCGCTGCTCTCCCAGCGGTGCAGCGCCTGGGTCAGGGTGCCGGGCAGCCGGGGGACCGAGGGGTCGGCGAGGGCGTTCTCCCGGTGCGGGGGCGGGAGTTCGAGCCGGTGCTCGATGCCGTACAGACCGGCGGCGACCGCCGCGGCCGTCGCCAGGTACGGGTTGGCGTCCCCGCCCGGCACCCGGTGCTCGACGCGCAGCGAGGAACCCGTCCCCACCACGCGTATCGGACAGGTCCTGTTGTCGCGGCCCCAGGTGATGCCGGTCGGTGCGAAGGCACCGGGCTGAAGGCGCTTGTACGAGTTGATGTTCGGCGCCATCAGCAGGGCGAAGTCCGGCAGGCAGGCGAGCTGACCGGCCACGAAGTGCCGCATCAGCGCGGACATGCCGTCGTCGGCGGTGTCGTCGGCGAGGACGGCGGTGCCGTCCGTGCCGCGCAGCGACAGGTGGATGTGGCAGGAATTGCCCTCGCCCTCGTCGAACTTGGGCATGAAGGTGAGCGCCACCCCCTCCTGCGCGGCGATCTGTTTGGCGCCGTTCTTGAAGAAGACGTGGTTGTCGCAGGTCGTCATCGCCTCCGCGTAACGGAAGACGATCTCGTACTGCCCCGTGTGCACCTCCCCGCGCGCCGTCTCCATCGCGAGCCCCGCCCGGCCCATCTCGCGCCGGATGCGGCGTACGACGGGCTCGATGTCGGTCAGGCCCTGGAGCGCGTAGTCGACGTTGTACGTGGTGGCCGACGTCAGGCCCTGGTAGCGGGTCTCGCGGGCGGCGCGGTAGGTGTCGAGGAAGACGAGGAATTCGAGCTCCGTACCGGCGAGGGCGGTGAGCCCGCGCTCGGCGAGGCGGTCGAGCTGGGTGCGCAGGATGTGGCGGGGGGCGACGGCGACCGGTGTGCCGGCGGCGCCCGGCCAGTGCGCGTCGGCCAGGACGAGGGCCGTGCCCTCGTCCCAGGGGAGCCGGGTGCGCAGGGTGGCGGGGTCGGGCCGCAGGAGGAAGTCGCCGAAGCCGGTCCGCCAGGCGTCGATCGCGTAGCCGGGGCGGGTGTCCATCTCCACGTCGGAGGCGAGGAGATAGACGCACGCGCCGAAGCCCGCGTCTCCGCCGTCGCCGCCGTTCTCGACCTCGTCGAGGAAGTACGGGACGGAGAGCCGGCTGCCCTGGAGGCGGCCCTGGAGGTCGGGGACGGCGACGATGACCTCCTCGACCCTTCCGGCGTCGGCCTCCGCCCGCAGCAGCTCGTACGGCGTGGGGTGTCGCCCGGTCATTTCACGGCCTCTATTCGTGCCGGCGCCACGGCCAGCGGGTTGGGCACCGTGCCGTGCACGACGTCGAAGCCCTCGTCGCGCTCCGCGCGGTCGTGGAAGCCACCGCCCAGGAGCTGTTCGCGGTTGAGCGCGACCCGGTCGAACGACGGGGCGAAGAGCCCGTACGCGTCGAAGCGGTCGGCCAACTCCGGGAAGCGGGCGTGGTAGCGCTCGATCTCGGCGCGTACGAGCGCCCAGAACTCGTCCTCGGGCACGCCGAGTTGATCGGCGCACAGCGGGGCGAAGAAGCGGAAGTGCCCGGCGAAGACCGCGCTGAGCAAGGAGTGCGCCAGTTCGTGGGCCGGCCAGCGCAGCAGCACACGGTCGGCGCGCTCGGGCAGCGCGGCGTACTCCGGCAGGGCGCCGGGCAGCAGGTTCACGTCCTCGGCGAAGTCCTTGACCGCGATGCCGATGGGGATCTCGTCGCGGTCGAAGAGGACGACGGTGTTCTCGCCGTGCGGGCAGAAGGCGACGCCGTAGCGGTAGAGGTAGTGCAGCAGCCCCGGCAGGAGCGCGCCGAAGAACCGTTCCAGCCAGGCGGTGGCCGTGAGCCCGGAGCGCCCGGCCAACTCGGCTGTCAGCGCCCGACCGTCGGACCCGACCTTGAGCAACGCGGCCATGGTGCGGGCGCGTTCACCCGCCCCCGTGTCGAGCAGCGCGGCGACCGGCTCGCGCCAGACGGCGCCCAGGAGTTCGTGGTAGCGGTACGGGGCGTCCTTGACCGATTCGTACAGTGGATGGCCCACGGCGACGGCCGCGACCTCGCCGAGCGGGTGGACGCGCAGCTCCTCGCTCAGATACGGGTCGGCGTCCCGTACGGAGCGCAGCCAGGCGCTCACATCGGGCGCCGCCTCGGTCGGTTCGGTGGAAAGTCCGCGCCAGACAAGGGTGTTGCGGATGAGGAGCGGGACCTTGACGTTACGGCGGTGCGGGTGGTCGATGTTGGCGAGCGTGCGGATCGACTGGAGGGGCCGGTAGCGGTCGTGGCTCTGACCGAGCAGCACGATGCGGCCCTCGGCGAGGTAGGGCGCGAAGAGGGTGGCGACGGCCTCGTCCCAGTGGAAGGGGTGTACCGGCAGCCAGACGAACTCCCTCTCGTCCAGGCCGGTTTCGGCGCACTCCTGGGTGAGGACGGCGGCGAACCGTTCCCGGGTGGCCGGGTCCAGCTCCTCGGCGAGCAACCGCTCGGCGTCGAGCCCCGGAACGCCGGAGTACACGGCGAGGTCGCTGTGCACGGCGGCCCACAACAGGCGTACGGCGGAGGCCGATTCGGGCGCGTAGGCGGCGGCGTCGGACGCGGCGAAGCCGAGACGGCCCTTGTTGAGGAGCATGCAGGGATGCCCGTCCTGGTACGCCTCCAGCTCCAGATGCCCGAGATCGGCCAGCGCTGCGGCGGGCAGCGCCTTGCCGATGGCCTCGGCGTCGGCCCGGCGGGTGGCGGTCAGTTCGCGAAGCACCTCGGCGGTGGTGGCACCGTCCCACCCGAGCACGGCGCGTGCGTCGAGCAGCAGGCGCTCGGGGCCGGCCTCCTGGCCGTCAGGCGTGCTTGGGTGACGGCGCAGGCTGTCGGGCTCGACCCGCCAGGTGCCGAAGGTGCCGCGCGTGGCGCGCATCGTCCAGTGCACGTCGTCACCGAGGTCGAGCCGGTAGGCGCCGGGGCCAACGGGTGCGCCGGGACCGCCGGGACCACCCGGACCGCTGGGTGCGCCGGGACCACCGGGGCCGTCGGGTGCGGGGACGAGCAGTTCCTCGTACGCGAACTCCTCCACGGCCTTGACCAGCAGCCGCCGGCCGGCCTGCTCCCAGGCGTCCCGGTTGGGGTGATTCATCGGTTCCTCTCCTCTGATGAGGCGGCGGAGGTAACGGTGCGGGCTCTCGGCCGTACGACCGCCGCCGCGACGGCGGCGGTCGGCGGCGCCCCGAACGTCGTCCACGCCGTCCGCTCAGGCACCCGCAGCACCGTCCGCCCGGCGACAGCGTTGAGGATCGTCGCCGCGCGCCAGGCGCCCAGCGTCAGATCGGGGGCGCCGACGCCATGCGAGTGCAACTCGGCGTTCTGGACGTACAGTTCGCCCGTCACGCGCGGTTCGAGCGCGACACGGTAGTCACCGTCGATCTGATAGCGGCCCTTGTCGTCCCAGTCCACGAGCGTGCCGTCGAGGAAGCCGGGACGCGACGCCGCGTAGCCGGTGGCCGACACGATCGCGGACGTACGGATCTCGAAGAACACGTCCTGCTGGGCATGCCGACACGTCAACACGTACTCAGCTCCCGCGACTTCGGCCCCGACGATCGCGACTCCCGGATGCAGCGCCGCCCTCGGCTCCACCCCGCCGATCGTCCGCTCGTACAGCTCGTCGTGCAAGGCACCCAGTGTCTCCTCGCTGACGCCCTTGTACAGCTGCCACTGCTCCCGTACGAGCTGTTCCCGCCGGTCCTCGGGCAGGGCGCGGAAGTAGCGGATGTAGTCGGGCGTGAAGTGTTCGAGCCCGATCTTGGAGTACTCCATCGGCGCGAACGCGTTCGTGCGGGCGAGCCAGCGCACGTACGGTCCGCCCGCCCCGTCCCCGTCCTGGTGCCGCAGCAGGTCCAGCGCGACCTCCGCGCCCGACTGACCGGCGCCGACGACGGTCACGTCGGCGCGGTCCGCGAGCCGGGCGCGGTGCGTACGGTAGTCGGCGCTGTGCAGCACCCGGCCCGCGTGCGCGGGGTCCGCCAGCAGCGGTCGCAGCGGCTCGGGCACGACCGGGTCCGTCCCCACCCCGAGGACGATCTGCCGGGCCAGTACGCGCGTGACGGTGCCGTCCGCCGCGCGATGTCGGACGACGAACACCTCCCGCCGCCCGTCCCACCGCAACTCCTCCACCCAGGAGTCGAATTGGCAGGACGGCAGCCCTTCCGCGACCCAGCGGCAGTAGGCGTCGTACTCACGGCGCGGTATGTGGAAGCGCTCCGAGAAGAAGAACGGGAACATCCGGTCGTGATGGCGCAGGTAGTTGAGGTACGACCACGGGCTCGTCGGGTCGACCATCGTCACCAGATCCGCCAGGAAGGGGACTTGGAGCGTGGTGCCCTCCATCAGCAGACCGGGGTGCCAGGAGAACGCGGGCTTCGCGTCGAGGAACAGCGTGCGCAACTCCGGGGCCCCGTCCGCCAGCGCGGCCAGGGACAGGTTGAACGGCCCGATCCCGACCCCCACCAGGTCGTACACAGGAGCACTCGGCTCGGGCTCGGACTCAGGCTCGGACTCGGTCACCGGTGGGCCTCCGCGAGGGGGTTGGTCAGGTCGACGTAGACGGACTGGGACTGGACGTCCCCGACAAGCTCGTCGAGCCCGTCCACACAGGTCAGGTAGTTGCCCTTGCAGCGCAGCACGGGCGCGTCGAGCAGCAGGTCGAGCAGTCCCCGCGCGCCGGGCTCGGCGGCCCGCAGCCGCTCCAGCCGGGCGCGCAGCACGCGCAGCAGGTCGCCCTCGTCGGCCAGCCCGAGCGCGCCGAACGCGCCGACGAGACCCAGGAGGTTGTTGATGCCGAGGTAGTACGCGACGCGCTCGTCCACGAACGCGTCATCGAAGACGAGGTCGAGCCCGTCGGCCGCGCCCGGCAACAACCGCTCCACGCGCGCCGCGTGGGAGGCGGCGACGTAGTAGCCCTGGCTGTCGCGGTACCAGCCGGCGCGCGGCAGCCCGTGCGCGTCGAGCGCGACCAGCGTGTTCTGGTGGTGCGGCTCCAGCGCGATGCCGTACCAGGCGTGCAGGCGGATCAGCGGGACGGCGAGCACGTCGAGGTACGCGGCCAGCCAGCGCGCCGACGCCTCGGCGGTGGAGACGCCGTGGGCGCGGGCGGTACGGGCGACGGCCTCGCAGAGCAGCGCGCGGTGCGCGGGCGGCGACCCGTCGCCGGGGCCGGTGCGCTCGGCCACCAGCCCCGCCACGCACAGCCCTTGGAGCCCGGTGCCGGTGAAGGGGTTGTCCCGTACGGCGGTCTCCAACCCCGTCTCCATGCCCGTCTCCAACCCGGTCTCGGCATCGCCTTCGACGCCCGCCGACACCCACCCGAAGTCGCGCAGGATCCCGAACTCCGGGTGCTCGGCGCGCAGCCGCTCGGCGGGCCCGGCGGCCAGCAGCCGCGCGGCACGCACGCCCAGACGCATCTCGCCGCGGAGGTTGTTGCGGCGGGAGTTGGTGATCCGCATGCCAAGAGAGAGCTTCAGCATGACGTCGGCGTCGGGCCGGTGCACGGTCCGCACGGACGACGTCGGGTACCAGCGCGGCCCGGCGGCCCCCAGGGGCCGCAACAGCCCCGCGTCGACGAGCGCGCCGACACCGGGCCGGGCGAGCACGTCACGGGCCTGCCACGGATGCGCGGGCACCACGGCCATTCCGTCCGGCACCCGCAGACCGAGCCCGGCGGTGAGGGGCCGCAGCAGCTCGGCGGGGGTACGGCCGTCGGCGCTCTCGCCGACGAGCACATCCGGGTGCACGGCGAACCAGTGCAGCGCGAAGGACCCCCTCAACTCGGGCGAGTACACGTCCAGTTCCACATCCGAGGCTTCTTCACGGCTCTTGGGCGCGGGGTGGAAGGGATGCCCCAGGAGCAGCGCCTGCTCGGCGTCGAGAAAGGGCGTCGGCCCGCGTGTCCCCGGTGCCTCGGCCCGCCGCCGTACGAGGTGCGCCCCGGTCCGCGCGGCGGAGTTGAGCACCCGCCCGACGGCATCCCGACCGAGATGCGGCGACGCGCCGCGCCCGAGGGTGGACTCCCGGATGAGCGCGGCGGACACGAGAGCGACGTCGGCGGGCAGACTGCCGCCCCGTCCGGAGGTGACGACCCGCACGGATCCGAACCGGTGCCACCCGGTGCGGGACCGGTACAGAACGCGTACGCGCAGGGTCAACGCGCTGTGCGGCAACGGCAGACGCAGCACCTGCCCGCTGTCCGGCACGCTGGTTCCGGTCTCCCGGACGTACGCGCGCAGCAGGGTCTCGACGGCGACGGAGTCGGCGACACGGAGAGGATCAGCCTGGTCAAGCGGATCCATCCCCTCGGAACCAGCGGACCATTTCAGCCCGTCCGCCCCACTGAGCCCGGCGGGCTCATCCAGCCCCTCGCCCCCTCCGGGACCAGCGGACCAATTAAGCCCCTCCGGCGATTGAGGAGCGGGGTCCGGGGCAGCGCCCCGGCCGGGGTCCGGGGCGGAGCCCCGCCCCACCGCACCTCGCCCCACCGCACCCGACCCGTTCACCACGCCTCCTCCGCCTCCTCCGCCTCACCCGCCGCCACCACCGCCGCCAGCAACCGCTCCACCTCCGCCACACTCGTCCGCGGATTCAGCAGCGTCAGCTTCAGCCGTACGCGCCCCGCCCCCTCCCCCGGAAGTTCCGTGCGCCCCACGACCGCCCCGCCCTCCCGCAGCAACCGCCGCCGCAGCGAAGCGTTCACGTGGTCGCTGCGGGCGGCGTCGGCCGACCCCCCGGATCCCCCCGGCCCCCCGGGGGACGCGGCAGGCACGTACCGGAACAGGAACGCCGTCAGCACCGGGTCCCCGGCGGACGCCCCACCGTGCAGCTCCAGCCTCGGATGCGCGGCAACCGCCCGCGCCCCCGCCACCGCCAACTCGTGGCACGCGTCCACCAGTTGGCCCAGCCCGTCCCGTCCCAGCGTCCGCAGCGTCACCGCGATCTTGAAGGCGTCCGCGCGGCGCGTCGTCCGCAGGGAGAGACCCAGCAGGCTCGGATAGCCCGCCTCCTCGTCGTCCGCCGGGTTCAGATAGACCGCGCGGCGGGCGAGTGAGGCGTACGTCTCCGACCTCCGCACCAGGAAGATCCCGGCGGCGGCCGGCTGCCAGCCCAGCTTGTGCCAGTCCAGGGAGACGGAGTCGGCCCGTTCGATGCCGTCCAGCAGCGGCGCCAGGCGGTCGGACAGCAGCGCTCCGCCGCCGTACGCGGCGTCCACGTGCAGCCACGCCCCGTACTCCGCCGCCAGTTCCGCGCACTCCCGCAGCGGGTCGATGGCACCGGTGTCGGTCGTGCCCGCGGTCGCGACGATCGCGACGGGCAGTTGTCCGCGCTCGACACATCGCGCCAGGGTTGCCGCCAACGCGCCTTCTTTCATTCGGAGTTGGGAGTCGACGGCGACCGGGATCACCGAGTCCTCGCCCAGCCCGAGCAGTGCCGCCGCCCGCTGCACCGAGAAGTGCGCGGCGGCGGACGTCAGGATCCGCGGCCGCGCCCCGGCCGCCGACCCCGCACCCGAGCCGAACCTCGGCACCCCCGTCAGCTCGATCTGCCGCCCCGTCGCGGCGCCCAGCACCCGGTCCCTGGCCAGCATCAGGCCCATGAGGTTGGACTCGGTGCCGCCCGATGTCAGCACGCCCGCCGCCTCGGCGGGGTCGTAGCCGAGCATGCCCGCCAACTCCTCAAGGAGCAGTGTTTCCAGGGCTGTCGCGGCGGGCGCCTGGTCCCACGAGTCCTGGGACGGGTTCAGCGCGGACACCGCCAGGTCGGCGGCGACGGCGACGGCCAGCGGCGGGCAGTGCAGATGCGCCGCGCACGCGGGGTCGGCCGGGTCCGCGCTGCCGTGCGCGAGCAGTTCGGTGAGCCGGTCGAGCGCGGCGGGACCGCTCGCGGTGCGGAACGCCTCCGCGACGGCCGCCGCGATCTCGGCGGGCGCACCGGCCGCGACCGGCCCGCCGCGCCGGGCGGCGCCCGCCGCGAGCGCGCCCAACACCGCACGTACCAGCGGCTCCAGAGCCGCCGCCCCACCGACGCCACCCGACAACTCCGCCCCGGGGGAGGGCCGCGGCGCTTCCGCCGACGCGGGCACCGGCTCCGGCACCGGCGCCCGCGCCGCCCCCAGCGCCTCCGCCGTCACGCCGCCCGCCCGGCCGCACGCTCGGACTCCGACAGCCCGGACGCCTCGGCGATCGCTTCCGTCAGCCGCTCCAGTACGGACTCGGCCTCCTCGTCCGTGATCACCAGCGGCGGCAGCAGCCGCACCGTCGATCCGAACCGCCCGCCCAGCTCCAGGATCAACCCCCGCTTCAAACAGCCCTCCTGGACCCGCGCCGCCAGCCCGGGTGCCGCCGGGCGGGACCCGCACGCGTCCAACGGCCCCTGGGGATCGACGATTTCGACGCCGATCATCAGCCCCCGCCCACGTACGTCGCCGATCAGCGGCAGTTGGGACCGCAGCCCCGCCAGCCGCCCGGACATCCGCGCGCCGACCGTCGCCGCCCGCTCCGCGAGCCCTTCGCGCGTGACGTACCGCAGCGTCGCCGCGCCCGTCGCCATCGCCAGCGTGTTGCCCCGGAACGTGCCGGTGTGCGCGCCGGGCAGCCACCCGTCGTAGTCCTGGTCGTACACGATCACCGCCAGCGGCAGCCCGCCGCCGATCGCCTTCGACATCACCATCGCGTCGGGGACGATGCCACTGTGCTCGATCGCCCAGTACGCGCCGGTGCGCCCGACGCCGGTCTGCACCTCGTCCACGACCAGCGGGATGTCGCGCTCGCGCGTGACGCGCCGCATCTCGCGCAGCCATGTGTCGGGCGCGGGCACCGCCCCGCCCTCGCCCTGCACCACTTCGAGGATCATCGCCGCCGGCCGTACGACACCGCCCGATGGATCGTCCAGCAGCCGTTCGGTGTACGTCGCCGCCAGCTCCGCGCCGCGCTCGCCGCCGACGCCGAACGGGCAGCGGTACGCGTACGGGTACGGCAGCCGCGTCACCTCACCACCGGCCGCGCCACCGCCCGGCACCGGCTCCTTGACGGCCACGCTGCCGGTCGTCGCCAGCGCGCCCGACGTCATCCCGTGGTACGCGCCGGTGAACGCGAGCACCCCGCGCCGCCCGGTCGCCGTCTGCATGAGTTTCAGCGCGGCCTCGACGGCGTCCGTCCCGGCGGGTCCGCAGAAGTGCACGCGGGCGCGCTCGGCGAACGCCTTCGGCAGCGTCTCGAACAGCGCGTTGGTGAAGTCGTCCTTCTCGGGCGTCGCGAGGTCCAGGACGTGCATCGGGGCGCCGCTGTCGAGGGTGCGCTGCACGGCCTCGCGCACGACGGGATGGTTGTGGCCGAGCGCGAGCGTGCCGGCGCCGGAGAGGCAGTCGAGATAGCGGCGGCCGTCGGTGCCCTCGATCGTCATGCCGTGGGCGCGGGCCGGGACGATCGGGAAGGACCGCGCGTACGTGCGCGCGGACGACTCTCTGGCGCGCTGCCGATCCAGGATGGCGGAATGGGCGTCGGCGGCGGGGCGCCCGGAGGCGGGCAGCGTGACAGCGGGAACGTTCATGGAACGGCTCCGGAGTTGGGAGAGGAGAGGAAGCGGCTCAGAGCAGCTGGCGCCCGGCGACCGGGTGCCCGAGGAAGGCGTGCATGGCGAACTCCCAGCCGTAGGAACCCGCGTTGGGGAAGACGACGAGATCACCCGCGCGCACCCTGTCTATGAGGACGTCGCGCAACAGCGTGTCCTCGGGTGTGCACAGCTCGCCCACGACGGTGACACGCGTGTGTTCGGCGGTGGGCCTCGGACAGTCCTCGCCCGCGTCCCACGCGTCGACGGGCAGTACGGCGACGTTGTGCACGATGTCCCAGGACGTGGGCAGTTGGAAGTGGTTGATTCCGCCACGCAGTACGGCGAACCACTCACCGTACGAGGCTTTGACGTCCGTCACCTCCGCCGCGTACCAGCCGCAGTCGGCGACCAGGAACCGGCCGGGCTCCAGCACCACCTTCACCCCTACGGGTGGCTCGACGAGTGCGGCGAGTTCACCGAACCGGGCCATGTCGAAGGGCTTCTCGCCCTCGAACGCGACCCCTATGCCGCCGCCGATGTCGACGTGCCGCAGCTCCACACCGGTCGCGGCGGCCGTACGCACACTCCACTCGACGCACCAACGCAGGTACGCCGCATGGGAGTCGGCGTCGAGATTGTTCGACGCGGCGTGGATGTGGAAGCCGACGATGTCGAGACCGGGCAGCTTGCGCGCGGCGCCGAGCACGGCCGGTACGTCGGGCTCGGCGACGCCGAACTGCGAGGGCGCGCCGCCCATGTGGAGCGAACCGCTGATCGGGATGTCGGCCGGGTTGACACGCAGCGCGACGCGGGCGGTGACGCCCTCGGCGACGGCGATGCGGCTGATCCGGTGAAGTTCGAGCTGGCTCTCGGCGTTGATGACCTCGACGCGGGCGCGGACCAGGGCGGTCAGGACGGGCACGGACTTGGCGGGCCCGGCGGCGACGACGGCCGGCGCGTCCGTGAACCCGGCCACTTCCAGGGCGAGTTCCAGCTCGCTGACGGAGGCGACCTCGAAGCCGTCGACGTACGGCGCGAGGGCGCGGACGACACCGGGGAACGAGTTGGCCTTCACCGCGTAGTAGACGGCCGCCCAGTCGGGCAGCGCGGCACGCAACTCCCGGGCCCGCGCGGCGGCGACCTCCCCGTCGTACACGTACACCGACACGGGCTCAGCTTCCCGCGCCAGTTCGAGCAGTCGGCGGCGGAGGGGGGCCGGCAGGACGTCCACGGGGTGGGCGGCGAGCGGCGCGGCGGATGGCGGGAACTGGACGGACACGTGGGTCTCAACCTCGGTCGGGGGTGGTCTCTTGTTAGGCGAGCCTAACCTAATGCCTCGTCGGGAAACGCCAAAGTAATCCATACGTGGGAGGGAGAGTTCGGGAGGGAGAGTTCCGGACACAGAGTTATCAGCCATCGATCCCCACCGAAGCCGCCCGGCGGAGGGAAGCCCAGGTGGGACGGGGTGACGGACTTGGGCCCAGGGGTGGGTCCCTGGACCCTTCGGATTGGGTCCGGCGTGTACATAACGTGGCGGAATACGCGTCACGGCCGGGATCGGGGGAGCCGGGCCAGACAGCATTTCGTTGGAAGGGCTTCCCCTTGTTGGACTCAAAGGGCCTGGCGTTCCAGGTCGGCGTACCCACACACCGTGGGGAGTTGCCGCGCTCACTAGCAGCGACGCGGGTTCTCCTGTATCTGATGTTCGGTCTCACGCTGCTGGGCGGCGTGGGGGTGCTGAACTCGCTGCTGAAGCTGGGAACCCACATCACGCCGACGGTCAGCCTGCTGGCGCTGTACGCGATGGCACCAGGTGTCGCGGCGGTGATCCTGGCGCGTCGCCTGTGGACCGGCGGAAAAGCCGTCTGGTACGCGTTGATCGCTCTCCAGGCGTGGCTGCTGATCGGCAGCGTCGTCAATCTTTACGCGGGCTCCGAACGGGGCCTCAGCCAACTGCTCCTCCCCGGCGTCCTGCTGGCGCTGATCAGCGTCGGCGGCAGCCGGGCCTGGTTCGAACTGCCCACGGAGCAGCGGGCGGTAAGGCCACGCTGGACGTTCGGGCGGTTGCGCAGGGACGGGATCCCGTCGATCCCACACCTGATCACCTGGCGCCGCAACCGCGGTCAGTCGACGGTCGAGTACGTGGGCATGGTCGGCCTGGTCGCCCTCATCATCGGCTCGCTCCTGTTCAGCGGCGTAGGACCGCAGATCTCAGGCGGCCTCCAGACCGCCGTCTGCAACATCCTCGGCGGTGACTGCGAATCCACGACGGTCGCGGGCGACGGTGACGGTGACGGTGACGGTGACAACGGCGGTGGCGGCGACAACGTTGGCGGCGAAGGCGGCGGGGGTGACTCCGGCGGCGGTTCCAACGGCGGGAGTAACGGTGGGGGTTCCAACGGCGGTAGTGACGCTGGGGGTTCCAACGGTGGCGGTGACTCCGGCGGTGACGACAACGGCGGGGGTGCCAACGGCGGCTCGGACGGCGGGAACGACGACGGTTCCGACAACGGCGGGGGGTCGAACGGCGGCTCGGACAACGGCGGCGGTGACTCCGGCGGAGGCTCGTCCGGCGGCGGCTCGTCCGGCGGAGGAAGCAACAGCGGCGGGTCGAACGGCGGCAGCGACAACGGCGGCGGTGACTCCGAGGGTGATGATTCCGGCGGCAGCTCGTCCGGCGGAGGCAGCACCGGTGGCGGGTCCGACGGCGGTTCCGACAACGGCGGTGGCGACAACGGCGGCGGGTCGAACGGCGGCGGCTCCGACAACGGCGGCAGCTCAAGCAGCGGCAGCTCGAACGGTGGCAGCTCCAACAGCGGCGGTGGCGACAACGGCGGCAGCTCGAACGGCGGCGGCTCCGACAACGGCGGCAGCTCAAGCAGCGGCAGCTCGAACGGCGGCGGCTCCAACAGCGGCGGTGGCGACAACGGCGGCAGCTCAAACGGCGGCGGCTCCGACAACGGCGGCGGCTCAAGCAGCGGCAGCTCGAACGGCGGCGGCTCCAACAGCGGCGGTGGCGACAACGGCGGCAGCTCAAACGGCGGCAGCTCCGACAACGGCGGCAGCTCCGACGGCGGCGGCGATTCAGGCGGCGGGTCCGACTCTGGCGGCAACGATTCAGGCGGCGGCTCCGACGGCGGCAACGATTCAGGCGGCGGCGACTCTGGCGGCGGCTCCGACTCTGGCGGTTCAAACGGTGGCGCCGGCTCCATCGGTGGAATGGCCAGTGGCGGACTCGTTAGCGGAATCATCGGCGGAGTCATCGGCGGACTCGTCGGTGGCGGTTCGAATGGCGGCGGCTCAAGCAGCGGCGGTAGCTCAAGCAGCGGCGGTAGCTCAAGCAGCGGCGGCTCGTCCAGCGGCGGCTCGGAGAACGACGACAACGACGATGACGACGACGACACCGAGACCGTCTGCACGCCGGTCATGGGCCCGGCCGGCATCACCCAGCACTGCACGGAGCAAGACAAACCGGATGATCCGGATGACGACGACAAGGACAAGTGCAAGAACACCAACGTCGCCTTCTACGGCAGTCTGACCACCGGCGCATCCGGCAGCGGGCGCTACACCCTCGCCTCGGCCGGGGCCAAGCAGGTCGTCTACAGCGGCACGACACTCGCGGCCACCCCTGGAGCCCCTTCCCTCCTGGACGTGGCCAATGGGGTATCCGGACTCTCCATCCCCAACATCGACGCGTTCCAGGACGCGAAAGACAGGCTCAGCAACAAGATCAGCCTCACCAGCGAGCCGTTCCACCCGCCGCCGGACAAGCCGCAGGACAAGCCCGACGACGAGGGAGACGACGAGGGAGACGACAAGCCGGACGACAAGCCCGGTCCCGGGTCGGAGATTGACGGCTGCGACCTCCGGAATCCCGATCCCAAGAAGAACCCGCATCCAGAGGTGGCGGTCGACTCCGACGTCGATCTGTCGAAGCTTCCGGACGAGACGGTGTGGCGCGACACGGACGAGCCTCTGTACCGCTTCGACAACCGTCCCCCGAAAGAGATCTTCAGGGACGACTTCGAGCCGCAGAACCCGGACAACACGGACCTGTACGACTACGTCACCCAGAACACAGACTCCGCGTTCGTCTCGACAACACGGAACGACGAGCCGGACCTGCAATACGAAGCCGAGTACCGCTACGAGATCGATGCGCCGGGTGGCATCGACGTCAACAAGACCTTCGGGGACAACAGTCGCTGGTCCAGCGAGAACGAGATCTCCTTCCCCGGCGGGATCGATTCGAGCTACATCAAGGGCGCCTGGAAGCTCCAGCCCGACGGCAGTTGGGGCGAGTGGGAGGAGAACCCGTACTACGTGCCGCCGAACGAGCGGTAGCGGCAACCCTTCACCACCGGGTCGTGGAACTTCACGGCCCGGTGGGCCGTTTTCCGGCGCGGCTGAGGCGCTGCGGCTCAGGCGTTGCGGCTCAGGCGCTGTCGCACGCCCCGGACATGGCGTACGGCGACGCCTGCCGCTCGGTGGCCTCGATGAACTCCTGCAACGTCCGGCGCGAGCGCTGAAGCATGTCGATGTGATCGTCCAGTCCCCGCTGGCGCGTCCGCAGCATCGCCAGGACATCGTCGCAAGGCATGAGTTCAGGCCCGACACCGGTCGCGCAGGGCAGCAGGAACGCGATCTCCTCGGTCGAGAGCCCGGCTTCGAGCAGCCGTCTGATCTGTGCCACGGTCACGACCGCGTCGCTGCCGTACTCGCGGTAGCCGTTCGCGCCACGGGCCGGTTCGAGCAGGCCCTGGGCCTCGTAGTACCGCAGCTGATGAGCGTTGACGCTCGTCCGCCGGCTCAGCTCCCCGATCAGCATGACTGCTCCCCCTTGACCTTCATATCGGTATGAACGTTGAAGATTCTGTCACGCGCACCATCCACATCGAGGAGCGAACCATGCAGAGTCGCGATGCCACCCCCACCCCCGTGACAATCCTGGGCCTGGGCCTGATGGGCGGGGCGCTGGCCGAGGCGTTCCTCCGTGCGGGGCATCCCACCACGGTCTGGAACCGCACGGCGGCCAAGGCCGACCCTCTCGTCGCCAAGGGCGCGACGCTCGCCGGCTCGGTCGCCGACGCCGTCGCGGCGAGCCCGCTCGTGATCGTCTGCGTCCTGGACTACGACGCCGTGCACGCGTTCCTCGACCCGGTGGGCGACGGCCTCAATGGCCGGGTCCTGGTGAACCTGACGTCGGGCACGTCCCAGGGAGCCCGCGAGACGGCCGAGTGGGCGGCCGGGCACGGCGCCTCGTACCTCGACGGCGCGATCCTGACCGACCCGGACGGCGTCGGTACGGCGGAAGCCGTCGTCCTCTACAGCGGACCGCGGGCGACCTTCGAGGCCCACGAGCCGACCCTCAGGCTTCTCGGCGGGGCCACGGCCCACCTCGGCGACGACCACGGCCTGTCGTCGCTGTACGACGTGGCGGTGCTGGGCCTGATGTGGGGCATCCTGAACAGCTTCCTCCAGGGCACCGCCGTACTCGGCGCGGCGGGGGTGAACGCCTCGGCGTTCGCGCCGCTCGCGACCGAGAGCATCAAACTGGTGGCGAGCTGGGTCACGGGATACGCGGAGCAGATTGACAAGGGTGAGCATCCGGCCGTCGACGCCAGCCTGAACACCCATCTGGCCTCGATGAACCACCTCCTCCATGAGAGTGAATCCCTCGGCGTCAACACCGAATTCCCGGCGTTCCTGAAGGCCCTCGCCGAACGGGGCGTGGCGGACGGTCGCGGCGACGACGACTACACGTCGATGATCGAACTGTTCCGCAAGCCCTCGGGGACGCGGGAATAGTCCACAGTCCGCCACGACTTGGAGCCGAACATGACCACCACCACACCAGCCACGCCCTCCGCACCCTTCAACCCGCGCACGCTGCTGACGCGGAGCCGCCTGGGCGTCCTCGCCACCATCAAGTCGGACGGCCGCCCCCAGCTCTCCCCCGTCATGCCGTTCTACGACGAGGAGGCCGGCGTCCTGTACGTATCGATGACCGAGGGCCGGGCCAAAACGGCGAACCTGCGCCGGGACCCCCGCGCCGCCCTGGAGGTCACCGGCCCCGACGGCTGGTCCTGGGCGACGGCCGAGGGCCCGGTCACCCTCACCGGACCAGGCACCGACCCGGACGGCCCGGAGGTCGACGCCCTGGTGGACTACTACCGCCGCGCCTCCGGTGAGCACCCGGACTGGGACGAGTACCGCTCGGTGATGGTGACCGACCGCCGGGTGCTGATGACGATGACGGTGGACCACGTGTACGGCGCCAAGATCGCCTGACGGTACGGCCGTTCCACCGGCCCGGCCGGTCCGTTCCGGCGCGCGGTGGGGCTCCCCCGGGGGGAGCCCCACCGCGTACACCGGTGGGCGCCGGTGTCCTGCTGCGCTGCCACTCGTTGCGGATGCCTGGAGGTGGTTGCCGTATGAAGGGTGATCGGCACCCGAAGTCGGATGCCGAAGCGGCTCCGCGGCGGGCGGAGAAGGCCGACACGGCAACTGTGCGTGAGTGGTCGTTCGTCATGTACCCGCAGTACGAGCCGACACAGGAGCAGTCCGACCCCTCTCCCGTAGAGCAGGCGGCGGGCCTCGGCCGACCGGGCTACGCCCGCTCGCCCGGCGGCCGGTAGTCCGGGCACAGCGAGTGCCCGCACCGGCACGGCGGCCAGCGGTGCACGGCGTCCTCGGGAAGCAGGGGTTGATCGGAACGGCGGCCGTCCGTACGCACCACCAGCACGCCGTCCGTGCCGAACCGCTCGGTCAGCCGCGACAGGATTCCCCGGGCGTTGCTCTGCGTCATTGCGCACCTCGCCTCAGTCGGTGGAGCACGCGCTCCAACAGCTCTCGGGTGACGGGGTCATAGACGCGCGGCACACACTCGGGCACGAGCCGCCAGAAGCCTCCGGCATGGATGACGGCTTCAAGTTCCGCCGTTCCGGGGTCTAATGCGGCGCTACCGCGAGGCGGCGGGCATGAGCCTGGAAAGCCTGGCGACGGTGGTCAGATACGCGAAAAGCTCCCTGGCCCGCTTCGAAACGGCCGAAACGATGATCCCGGAGGACCTTCCGGACCGCTTGGACGAGGTGTTCGGAACGGGCGGGATCTTCGGGAAGCTGTACGCGCTGGCGCGGAAGGAGATCCACCCGGATCAGTACCAGCGACGGATGGACCTGGAAGCGCGGGCGCGCGTCATCCAGGAGTACGCCAGCCAGCTCGTACCGGGAATCGTCCAGACGGAGCCGTACGCCCGCGCGCTCTTCGAGATCCACAACCCGAAGGCCACGCAGCACGAGATCGATGAACTGGTCGCGGCGCGAATGGGCAGGCAGGGACTGCTTGTCGCCGACCCGGCGCCCGATTTCTCCGCCATCCTGGATGAGGCGGTACTGCTGCGTTCGTACGGCGGCCCCGCCGTCATGCGGCTCAACTGACCCGACTGCTCGACCTGACGCTCACACCGACCAGCATGATCCAGGTTCTCCCATTCGCGCACGGGGGACATGCCCTGGCCAACGGATCACTGACGTTGATGACGCTCGAAAAAGGCACCCAAGTCGCCTACGAGGAAAGCATTTCCACCGGCACCCTCCTGGAGGAAAAGACACTCGTCAGGGCCAAGCATCGCGCCTACGATCTGCTCAGGGCCAATGTCCTGTCGCCGAAGGACTCAGCGGCGTTCATCCGAGCAGTCATGGAGGCACTTCCGTCATGAGCAGCAGCCAGGCCCACGCTCAGTGGGTCAAGTCCACGTACAGCAACGGCAACGGCGGCGGCTGCGTCGAATGGGCTCCCGCCCACATCCCCACCACCGGCACCGTCCCCGTCCGCGACTCCAAGGACCCCGCCGGCCCCGTCCTCACCCTCACCCCCACCGCGTGGGCCACCTTCGTCGCGTACACCGCAGCGCCGAAATCAAGTGGCTGACGCCGCGAGTGCGGCTACTGTGCGCGGATGTCGTACCAACTCGACGCCTTCATAGGTGATTTCGGCCGGTTGCGAAGCTGGGCCGAAAAGGTACCGGGGGCACTGGTCGCCCCGCTCGCGCAGCGCATGGGGTTGGTGCCACTGCCCGCCGCGATCCGTGATGATCTGCCGCGCACGCTGTGCGAGCTGTCCCAGGACGGACCGGTCGCCCATGTGCGGGCGGACTTCTGGGGCGGCGACGGGGAACAGGGCGCAGCCGTGTGGCGGGCCGGTGTACGGGAGTGGGGTCCGGTGCACACCTCGCAATTCGCCGGCCCCCGGGAGAACTGGCCTGTCAACGCGGCGCTCGCCCGACTCGGCGTGGTGCCGGCCGGCCCCGGCGCCCCGGAGTACCGCGATCTGTTCGTGGAAGTGGGCCTCGGCCAGGGGCGGGACGAGGAGGACTGGCGCCGGGCCGCCATGAAGGCGTACGGCGTGGCCGACTACGACGCGTGGTACGCCAGGGAGCAGGCCGAGCGGGAGTCCGAGGAGCGTGCCGCAGCCGAACGGGCCGTCTATGAACGGCTGCCCGGGGTCACGGTGCCCCTCAACGGCAGGGAAATCATCACCCTGCTCGGCATACCCCAGGGCAGGACGGTAGGGGCGGCCATTCGCCACCTCCAGCAACTCCACCTCGACCACGGCCCGCTGTCCCGCGAGGAAGCCGAAGCCGCACTGCACACCTGGGCAGCAGAGCAAGGCCGGTCGTCCCGCACTACCGCGACGGGCGGCAGATCCTGAAGGCGCGGGGTCTGTGGGCTGCGAAGTGCCTTCGGTCACGGCGTCCTCTGCGGCAGCGGTGTAGCGATCAGCGCGTCTGAGGCTCCGCGAGGGTCACTCGCCCCGTTGGACACGCACCTGGCTGAAGTCGCCCGCGTGTAGCGCCTCTGCCGGTATCAGGTAGTACATGAGCCCGCCGTCACCCCACTCGAACCCGCCGCCGCCGCTGAGTTGGAGGAGCAGGATCTCGTCCTTCCCTGTGAGGTTCCCCTGTTGGGGATACGGCCAGCCGAAAGCGCGATGGCCGTGGGCGTATCCGTCCGTGCCCGGCGGCCAGGTCGTGTGGATGTCGGCCGCCTCGACCACCGGGATCCGGTGCTCGTTGCCGGGGCCGAGGTCGAGCGAACCGACGACGGACTCCTCGTGTCCCGGCAGTGTGATGACGGGATCGGCCTGTGCCGGAAGCTGGCCGAAGACGTACGCGGGCGTCGGCGCGGGTGTCTCCACCGCCTTCTCCGGATCCGCGGCGATGACCCGCCAGGACCGCGCGTCGCTGAACGGGTTGATGCCTTCGTACTGCTCGTAGTCCACGTAGGGCTGGATGTGGAAGAAGTTGAGCAGTCCGGGACTGGTTCGGAGCTGGTCACCCAGCCACGGCGCCAGGGCGTCGACGTCCAGTACGGCCAGCAGGCTGAGCGGTATGCCGTCGGCCTCCGGCCAGGGCGTGCCGGGGTCCAGCAGGGCCGCCCCGCCCAGCCGGCACCGGCCCGTGGGTCGGTCTCCGGCGGCGGCGATCCGGTGGCTATGTCGGGCCAGCGCCGCCATGTTCCGTCCGCCGTGCTCCCCCAGCACCTCGGCGCAGTGCCGCTCCATCTTCGCGATCAGTTCGTCCACGTTCATGTGAGCATCGAACCACTCACCTATGACAGCCGAACGACCAGCCGACAGGCTCGGCGGGCGAATATCCGGTTGCCGTTGGCAACGAGGGGTGGATGCGATGTCCGGCATGGTCACCCAGGCAGGCTCGCCGCGGCGAGATGAATCCGTCCAGATCGGCGCGCTCGTTCCGCTGACTCCGCCCGGCTGGGTCGAGGAGGAGTACGCACGCGCGCTGTTCCAGTTGCACGAGCCAAGGGCGACACCGGGTGAGATCGAAAA
Organism: Streptomyces sp. NBC_01508; assembly: GCF_045040315.1. Lineage (NCBI taxonomy): Bacteria > Bacillati > Actinomycetota > Actinomycetes > Kitasatosporales > Streptomycetaceae > Streptomyces > Streptomyces sp. NBC_01508. The sequence goes on from NZ_CP109419.1 coordinate 4,014,569, forward strand.
CCTGGTGAGCGCCCGTTTGGGCCGCCAAGCCGCGTTGCGCGCCGACCCGGCGCCGGACTTCTTCGCGATCCTCGACGAGGCGGTCCTGCTGCGTTCCTTTGGCGGACCAGCCGTGATGCGCGCCCAGTTGGAGTTCCTGCTGGAGATGACGCTCACCCCGACAACCGTGATCCAGGTTCTCCCCCATTCTCAGGGGGACATGCCATGGCGGGCGGATCCACGAAGCTGATGACTCTGCCGAACGGCACCCAGATGGCCTGGGAGGAGGGCAGTGTCGTCGGGACAATGATCGAAGAAAGGACTGCCGTCGTGGCACGCAGCCGGACATACGATCTGCTCAGGGCGTGCGCCCTGCCGCCGCACGAAACAACGGCGATGATCCGGTCCGTAATGGAGGCGTTGACATCATGAGCACCACCCGCACGACCTGGGTGAAGTCCAGCTACAGCGGTACCGGCGGCAACAACTGCCTCGAATGGGCTCCCGCCCACATCCCCACCACCGGCACCGTCCCCGTCCGCGACTCCAAGGATCCCGCCGGCCCCGTCCTCACCCTCACCCCCACCGCGTGGGCCACCTTCGTCGCGTACACCGCCGTCAGCACCGGCGCCACCCGCTAGGTGTACTGACCGGAGACGTTGATTGAGAGCAGGGCGTTCCGCTCGGCAGTCACGAGGCCGGGGTTGAGTGTCTTTCAACCAGGTCTCTGGCGAGCTGACTGATGCGTTCGCGGGCTGTCTCTGGGGTGAGTATCTCGATGTGGTCGCCGAACTGGAGGAGCTGACGCACTGACTCGATGTCGGGGTAGCGGACGACGACGGTGCACCAGCCGTTTTCCGCGTCGGAGACGTCGTGGATGCGGTTGCCGAGGATGCGCCGCGCCAGGTCGAGTCCGTTTTCTGGCAGGCGGACGGTCACGCTCACGCGACCTTGCCCCTCTGTGCGTTCCTTCAACGCGGCCCATCTGGTGCGGAGGGTTTCGCCTCGTCGGAGAGCAGCTGGCGCGTCGAGTTGTTCGTAGGACGAGAGTCGTTCCAGAGCGAACAGCCGACCGTTCCCCTGGTCATCGGCGATGAGATACCAGCGACCGGATTTCGCGACGATCCCGTACGGGTCGACCACCCGCGTTGAGGCCTGATTCTCGGCGCTGCGCCGGTATTGGATTCGCAGTCGGCGGCGGTGTCGCAGTGCCGAGGCCAGATCCGATACGTCGACCGCTGCCTCTGAGTCAGCAAACCACGCGGTGCTGTCTACCAGCACCAGGTCCGCCAGTTGCAGCAGGCTCGGCGACCCAGGTGCTGCAGCCTGCCGAGCGGCGATCTTGCGCGCGGCCGACTCCCACACCGCAGACAGGCCCATACGCTCAAGTTGCGCGCTGTCCAAACCGGCTACGGAGAGTGCCTCCAGCTCTGATGGTTCCAGATGCGATGCGTTGAGCCGTGCACTGGGGAGCAAGAAGATCCCCCCGTTCCGCCCGCGCTCGGCATAGACAGGCACACCTGCTGTCGAGAGCGCCTCGACATCCCGCAGCACGGTCCGCCGAGACACTTCCAGACGCCCGGCGAGCTCGGTGGTGGTGATGCGCTGACGGGTCTGCAGGAGCAGCAAGAGATGCAACAGCCTCGAAGCCTTCATACGGACCAGCCTTTGCGGAAAAGGTGACAGGTTCTGTCGCGATGCGGCGATCAACTGGAGCAGTACCGAGAATTCAACGATCTGAGGAGCGCACTATGCCCGCACCCAACCTGTTCCTGATCGGCGTCCGCGACGCCGAGACCGCTACTGCCTTCTACAGCGACCTGTTCGAGATCGAACCGACCTTCATCAGTCCCCACTACGTAGCTTTCGAGGTTGCCCCCGGCGTCCTGTTCGCGCTGTGGACGGGCTACAGCGAGCATGCGGTCCCGAGCACCCCTCGAACGAGCGAAGTCGGACTGATGGTCCCAGGAGGAGCGACCGCGATCGACGAGATCTTCACGAGCTGGGTCTCGAAGGGAGTCCATGTCGCGGAGGAGCCACACGACGCTGTCTTCGGTCGCACGTTCGTCATCACGGACCCCGACGGCAACCTCATCCGGGTTTCCCCGGTGGACTGATCTTCACGACCCCGGAGATCACCCACCAAAACACCCAAGACCGTGACGAAGCGGTGCGTCAGCCTGCGACTGCGCCTGCGAGAAGGGCCGGTCCAGCTCGCCGCGAGACTCGACATCGCCCCGTCGACAGTGCACCGAATCCTGCGATCGGTCCGACCGAACCGACTCGCCTACGTCGATCGAGCGACAGGTGAACCCGTCCGCCGGTACGAGCACGACCACCCGGGATCGCTCGTGCACGTGGACGTGAAGAAGCTCGGGAACATCCCCGATGGAGGCGGTTGGCGGTACGTCGGTCGCCGCCAAGGCGAGAAGCACCGCGTCGCGACACCGCGTAAGTCACGCAACGCCTACGGCGGCCCGACGCTCGGATACGCGTTCGTGCACACCGTCATCGACGACCACTCCCGCGTCGCCTACACCGAGGTCCACGATGGCGAGACGGCCGTGACCGCAGTCGGCGTGCCGCATCGCGTGGTGGAGTGGTTCGCCGAGCGCGGCGTCACCATCGAAAGGATTCTCTCCGACAACGGCGGCGCCTACCGGTCCTACCTGTGGCGCGACACGTGCGACACCCTCTCGATTACACCGAAGTACACGCGCCCTTACCGTCCGCAGACCAACCGCAAGGTCGGACGCTTCCACCGCACCATGGCCGACGGCTGGGCCTACGCCCGCTGCTACACCAGCGAGCAACAACGCCGAGACGCTCTGCCACCGTGGCTGCACCAGCACCGTCCGCACAGCGCTTGCGGCAACCAGCCCCCGTTCTCACGGTTGATCAACCTCCCCGACCAGTACAGCAGGGCGCACGCCCGTCTGTTGGCCAGGGCCCGCGCCCAGTGCCGTCGTCAGGCCGCGATGACCGAGGACGAGGCCGGCTCCCCGTCCCCTCAGTGAGGTCGCGGGGAACCGGCACGCGGTCCTATCGGACGTCGATGTAGTCACCCGCGGCGTTGACCGCCGAAGTCGTCGAGTTGCCCGCGAAGGAGAAGCGGTAGTAGCCGTCGGCCGTGGCCTTCGTCGTGGTCTTGATGTTGCCCCGCGAGTCGGCCTTCACGGTCTTCACCGTGCTGTAGGTGTCGGAGTTCTTCTTGCGGAACTGGAGCTTCACCGACTGGGAGCCGTAGGCGCCGAACTTCAGCGTCTCCCAGTTGGCGCGGGTGAGCGCGCCGGTGGCGGTGATGGTCCTGCCCTTCACCACCGGCTCCGGCGCGGCGTTGGCAGTGAGCTTCGCGGTCCGCTGGAACGAGAAGGAGCCCGCCTTCTCCTTCCATACGAAGTCGTCGTCGTTGGCGGTGATCCAGGCGTCGACGTACCAGGTACCGGCGTTGGAGTTGCTGAGGTAGTCGGTCTTGGGGTCGATCTTGACCGAGGCGGTGCAGGTCGAGGTGGTGGCGCTCACGACGGTGCAACTGGGCTTGCCGGTGACCTCGATGCCGTAGCCCGGGCCGATGAGGGTGAACGCTTCGGCACCCTTGATGCCCGAATCGTCACTCGCTGTCACGCTGACCTTGATGGTGTTCGTCCCGGATGTGCTGATGGCCACCTTGTTGTCACCGTCGACGACAACCTTGGTGATCTTGGTGTCCCCGATTCCGCCATCGGCCTGCGCGGCCGGGACAGCGATGGTGGACAGGGCCAGCGCGCCGGTTATGACAGCGACAGAGGCGCGGATGCGCATGAGTCTTCCCCTCGTTCGAAGAACGCGGCCCACGGCTCGCTGGCGGGCCGCGCTCTTCTTCTCGTTCACGTTTGCTGGATCAAGTGATCTCGTTGAGATGGGACAAGAGATGAGGGCGAAAGGTTGCAGAAGATGTGAGAAATTTCTGCACGTACCGTGGAGGCACACGGTCCGGTTCCGGTGATGGTGCTGCCCGCCCCGGGGCCGGGGCAGCAACGGCGATGTCGCTCGCGGGTTCCTGGACCGGCGGCCCGGCAAGCCGATATTCGGTTGCCTGTCGGCGACGGCGGTGGATGCAATGTCCGGATGGTCACCCAGGCACGCTCACCGCGGCGAGATGAATCCGTCCAGATCGGCGCTCTCGTTCCGCTGACTCCGCCCGGCTGGGTCGAGGCGGGCCAACACCTGCTCGCCGGGCTTGAGTTGGCCGTCGGCGAGGTCAATGACGCCGGTGGGATCGGCGGAAGGCCGCTGGAGCTGGTGGTCCGGGACACCGCCGCCGATCCGCTGAAGGCCGAGGCGGCGGTGGACGAACTGGCCGGCCTGGGCGTGGCCGCCGTCGCGGGCGAGTACCACAGCGTCGTCGCCCGCGCCGCCGCCGCCCGAGCCGATGCCGCCGGGCTGCCGTACCTCTGCTCGTCGTCGGTGCTCGACGCGCTCACCGAACAGCCGACGCGGTGGGTCGCGCGCCTGTCCCCGCCGCAGTCGCGCGGCTGGCGGACATACGCGGACTTCCTTCTCGGCGCGGGCCACAGCCGCATCGCCGTAGCAACGGCGCCGAGTGTCTACTGGGCGGCCGGGACCGGCATTCTGCGGGACCACCTCGCCGCACGCGGTGGCACCGTCACCGAACTCGACACGCGCACGCTCGACCCCACGGCCGTGTGCGACGAACTCGTCGCCAGCGGCGCCACCGCCCTCCTCCTCCTGGCCGGCACCCCGGAGCCGGCGGTACCGATCGTCAAGGCCGTCCGCCGCGACGCGCGCCTCGCCGAGATGCTGATCGGTGCTCCCGCCGGGCAGCCGGAGTTCACCGAATGGGCGACGCTGCTGGGCGACGACGGCGCCGCGATCCCGTTCCTGCGCTACCTGCCCGAGCGCCTCACCCCACTCGGCGTACGAGTCGGGACGGCCCTGCGCGAACGGCTGGGCAGAGCGCCCTCCTTCGTCGCCTTCGAGGGCTACGACACCATCGCCGTCCTGGCGGACGTGCTGCGCTCGCACGGTACGGACCAGGCGTACGACCGGGCGCGCACCGCCGAAGCCTGGCCGCGCGTCGCGGTCGACGGCACCCGCGGGCGGATCCGGTTCTCCCGCACGCCGGGGATCAGCGTGTGGCAGTGGACGTGGGCGCCCATCCAGGTCGTTGACCGCGACCCGGCGGCACCCGACCGCTTCCGGGTCCTGCACGCCGGCTGACACAACGTGACGCGGTAGCAAATGCGGCGCCGTCTCCCTGTCCCGCGGACAGCCACGTGTGCGCCGAGTTCGACTCGCCGTTCGAGGACGCGAGCGGGTGGGAGGGCGCAGAAGTCAGCCGGCGCCTTTCACCGGGGTGCTGCTGCGTCCACGGTGTCGGCCGCTGAGCTCGGCGTCCAGTGTCTGCTGGGCAGCGCGCATGGCCTCGGCGTATACGGGATCCTGCAACCGCTGCCACATCTGACTTTCAGAGAGGTCCTCCACGTGGCTGGTGACCCACCAGATGTTGCCGAAGGGGTCCCGCATGCGTCCTCCTCGCTGCCCGAACGCGTCATCGGCCGGGGAAGTGACGAGCCGGCCGCCGGCTTCGAGGGCCTGCGAGAACGTCTTGTCCACGTCGGCCACGAACACGTTCAGCAGACTCGGCATGGCGGGCCAGTCAGCGTGTCGGTCGAAGGCCATCACAATGGTGTCGCCGACTCGGATCTCAGCGTGCCCGATCAAGCCGTCCTCGGTCGCCACCCGCGACAGTTCCTCCCCGCCGAACACCTGGGTGACGAAGTCGAGGAATCCTCCTGTGTCATCGGTGACCACCCAGGGCGCGATGGTCGTGTAACCCTGCGGAGCGGCGCTTGTGTTGGTCTGCTCAGGCATAGCGGTCCCTTCGAAGGCGTCTGCTGTCAGCAACCTAGAGGCCGTCTAGGACAGAGTTTGTCCTAGGGCGTGTTGCGAAAGTAGCGCCGTCCGCCCGAAGGGCGGGGCCGACGGCGTCTGGTGCGTGCGATCGCAAGGCGGAGGAGGGAGGCGTGGCGGGAGCCGTGCCTCCCCTTCCGCCGTCAACGGAGGGGCACCTCCCGTGGCCCCTCGGAGGCTACGGGCGAGAGCGTGCGTGCCAGGGACCGCGAGCCCGGCAAGATCCAAACGAGAGGCCCCAGGGCGTGCTCAGCCGACCGGCCGGGCCGGCGGTGCGACCGCCTCACGCAGTTCGGCGGCGGTCCGGGTGACGAGCTCGGAGAGGGTCGCGTCCGGGTCGGCCAGCCAGCGGGACGTGGCGCGCCGGGAGACGGCTATCGCCACGTCGATGATGAAGCGTGCCTGGCCGGGCTCGACGCCGCGGTGTTCGAGCGCCCGCGCCAGCGCGTCGGCGATGGCGGCGAGCTTGATCAGATCGCGCTCGGCCAGTGCCGGGCTGGCGGCGATCACCCTGACGCGGCGCAGCAGGAACTCGCGCGAGTGAAAGACCTCGTCGGCGGTCCCCAGCGCGGTCAGCAGCGCCTCGATCGGCGTGCGGCCGGGGTCGGCCGCCTCGACCCGGGCGGCAAGGTGGGCTTCGAGTTCGTTGCCGGCGAAGAGGACTTCCCGCTTGTCGGGGAAGTAGCGGTAGAAGGAGCGCTCGGTCAGACCGGCGGTGCGTGCGATCTGCGCGACGGTGGTGCGCTCGAACCCCTGCGTCTCGAACAATTCGAGCGCCGCGCGTTCGAGCCGCCCCTGTGCGTCTGACTCCCATCTCGGCATACCCGCCAGGATATGACAGCAGAGACTGTCGTCACGCCGCTATGCTTGATGACAGCAGATGCTGTCATCATCAGGAGATTGTCATGAAGGCTCTTCAGTTCGACCGGTTCGGATCCCCGGACGTGATCGTGCTCCGCGAGGTCCCGAAGCCGGAGCCGGGACCCGGCCGGATCCGGATCGCCGTGCGGGCGTGCGGGCTGACGCCGGGCGACTGGGCGGTGGTCGACGGCCTGCTCGCCGACCGGTTGCCGCCACTGCCGCGCGGGCTCGGCGTCGAGGTCGCGGGCACCGTCGACGCGCTCGGTGAGGGCGTCGTCGGCGTCGAGATCGGCGACCGTGTGTTCGGCCCGGCGGCCATCGACGGCCCGACGGCCGGGGCCGCCGAGTATGCGCTGATGGCGGTCTGGGCTCACATGCCCGTGGACATCACCGCCGAGCAGGCCGCCGCGCTGCCGATGGCGGCCGAGACGGCATGGCACGCGCTCGACGACCTCGGTGTCCAGCCGGGTGAGCTGCTGCTCGTCCATGGCGCGGGCTCCACGGTGGGTGAGGCGGCGGTGCGCTTGGCGCTGCACCGGGGTGTCCGGGTGATCGCCACCGCCGGGCCGACGCGGGCCGCAGCCCTGGAAGAGATCGGCGCCCGGGTGACCGGTTACGGCGACGGCATGGCCGCACGCGTCGCCGCACTGGCCGCAGGCCGCGTCGACCGCGCCCTGGACACGGCCCCGACCGGCGGCCGGATCGACCGCGCCCACCAGGCCGGCCCGGGCGGCGGCTCGCTGCCGACCCTGATCGAGCTGACCGGGGACCCCGACCGCGTCCTCACCGTCTCGGACTTCGCCGCCGCGGCCGAGCTGGGCACCCGGATCACCCAGATCGAGATGCGCTACGACCGGATGACCGAATTCGCCCGGCTGGCCGGCGAAGGCGTCCTGGCCGTATCGGTCGCCCGCACCTACACGCTCGACCAGATCCAGGAGGCGGCCAAGCTCAGCCAGTCCCGTCGGCCCGGCGGCAAACTCGTGCTCGTCCCGTGATCGGGTTACCGAACTGATCAGAGGCCACCGCACGATCTTCAGGAGTCCGTACAACTCCCTGACAAATCCCTCGACAACCCGGCGCCAACAGAGCCGTCGAACGAGGTTTCGGAGAAACGTATCCTCGTTTCCTGCAACTGCTACCTTCGTGGAAGAGGAGCCCAAGCTCCCTCAACTCCCCCTCACGGAAGAGCCGTTACATGTCCTCGTTCGAGGAATTGCCGGAAGTCCTGACCCGGATCGACTTCGGCTCGCTGGTGGGACGCGAGCCGCGCAGCGTCGAGTCGATGGCCGCCCGGGGGCTCGTCGCCGGGCCGACGCATCGCAATCGGGGGAAGTGGGTGTGGGAGGAGGACGTCGTGGTGGACTGGTTCCGGACGTTGCACGAGCACGCGGTGATCGTGCCCGCGAACGCCCTGGCGCAGCGGGAACTCGCCACGTACCAGGCGTACTTGTGCCCGTCCAGCAGCAGTCATGTCTCGCTCGCCCGGCCCCGGCGGCTGGTGATGTACCGGCCGGGGGGTGAGGGCTCCGTCTTCGATGTCACGGCGGTGGAGACCGTACGGCAGAAGATCCCCGGCACCCGGCCCACCAGCGCGGAGACCCGGCGGATCGTGCGGGACGAGAAGGCGCTGGAGGACTGGCGGACGCCGTGGACCGTCTTCTACCTCAGGGGATTCGGCAGGATCGAGACGGTCAAGCCGCCGGTCCAGCAGGGTCGGTACCTGCGGATGGACGACGTCCGGCAGGGGCTCGACACCGGCCGGGTCGTCGTACCCACGCTGGACCAGGCGTTCCCCACCAGGACGTGACCGGTCACGTCCTGGTGGGGACGTGACCGGTCACCCGGACCGGCCGTTCGCGTCGCGGGACGGGCCGGGGGCGTCCGGCGCGGGGAGGGTGAACGCTCCGGCGGCGGCTGCCAGGGTCGCCGTGTTGGCGGCGTGGGCGGGCAACCGCGGGTCAGGGACGGTCCGCAGGAGTACCAACTGGTGGTAGAGCGGCGCGGTCGCGGCGATCAGCAGACGCCGCGCGTCCGTGCGCGGCGGGAGTTCGCCGCGTTCGACGGCGCGCTCGACGACCGCCTCGCAGCGCGCGTACCGGTCCTCCCACAGCCGCCGCTGGGCGTCGGCGGCCTGCGCGGAGCGGAACGAGGCGGCCATCAGGGCCTCGGGGATCGACGGTCGCGCGACCAAGGAGTCCTGGATCTCGTCGTTGAGGGCTCTCAGATCGCCGCGCAGGGAACCGGTGTCCGGGGGCTGCCAGTCGTCCTCGCCCGCGGCGTCGAGGACATCGGCGAGCAGGCCGCCGACGTCCTGCCAGCGCCGGTAGACCGTGGTGCGGTGCACGCCGGCGCGGGCCGCGACGCCCTCGACCGTGAGCCCCTCGTAACCGTGTTCACCGAGCTCGGCGCGTACCGCGTCGATCACTTGGGCGCGGATACGGGCGGTGCGACCGCCCGGCCGGCGGTCGGGTGGTGCGGTGGGGTGGGCGCGTCGCGGTGGGGGGTCCGGTGGCTCTGTCATCGGGAATTCCCGTTGCTCGGCGGGGCTGGGGCGTGGGACCATGCTAACGCAACAGTTGTCGCACTAGTGGAGTTGTCGATGCTGCGGTTGCTCGCCGGGCGGGAGCGCCCCGGCCAGGGGCGGATCATCCCGCGGGCCGACGGCGTCGTCGGCTGCCTCGCCCAGGACGGCGGCCTGCCCCCGGAGACCACGGCCCAGCGGGTCATCGAGGGGGCGCTGGGCGATCTTCGCGCGACCGAAGCGCGGATGCGCCGCCCGGAGGCAGCGATGGCCGGCGGTGACGGGGCGGCGCTCGACGCGTACGGCGAGGCCGTCTCGGCCTGCCGCACGTGGACCGCGCCTCGACCATGGGCGCCCTCGCCGGGGGCGAACAGGTCCGGCTGCGGCCGGCGGCTGTGCGCGCCACCCGAGCGCCCGCGGTCAGGGGCTGAGAATCCCTCCGCCCCTTCCGCCCCATAGAGAGGAATCGACTCACGATGCCGACCCACCCCGCCGTTCCCGCCGACCCCACCGTCCTGCACCCGATGCCCGACCAGCCGCGGGTGGTGCAGCTCAAACCCCTCGTGACGTCGCCGCTGATCGACGTCGGCGCGTACTCCTACTACGACGACCCGGACGACCCGACCGCGTTCGAGACGCGCAACGTCCTCTACCACTACGGCCCCGAGAGACTCGTCATCGGCAAATTCTGCGCGCTCGGCACCGGAACACGGTTCATCATGAACGGCGCCAACCACCGGATGGACGGCCCCTCGACGTTCCCCTTCCCCACCATGGGCGGCTCGTGGGCCGACCACTTCGACCTGATCACCGACCTGCCCGGCCGGGGCGACACCGTCGTCGGCAACGACGTCTGGTTCGGCCACGGCACGACGGTCATGTCCGGCGTCCGGATCGGCCACGGCGCGATCATCGCCTCCGGCGCCGTGGTCACCGGCGACGTACCCGACTACGGCATCGTCGGCGGCAACCCCGCCCGGCTCATCCGCACCCGCTACGGCGCCGAGGACGTCGCCCGCCTCCTCGCCGTCGCCTGGTGGGACTGGTCCGCGCAGCACATCACCGAGCACGTACGGACGATCATGTCGGGCTCGGTCGCCGAGCTGGAGGCAGCCGCCCCGCGCCCCCGTCACCGCTGACCGTCACCGCCGACCGCCGCCGCCGACCGCCGCTGACCGTCACCGACCGAACCGACCAACTGACCATCTGACGTCCCCACAGCGGGAGTTCACGGCGTCGGTGTCGACCTGCACGGATACGGTGTGAGCTGTGCACCGGCCGGATGGGTGCGGATCGACGGAACGACATCAGGGGGACGGGATGACTGAGGGATCGGTTCTCGCGGACTTGCACTTCGGGCGGGAGGACGCCGAGCGTGACGTGATGGACGGGCTGCTGCTGCGGGGCGGCTTCCTGTCCACCGCCGCGTACCGCGCGGCGGGGACCGGGCGAAAGATGTTGATCATCGGCCGTAAAGGCTCCGGCAAGAGCGCCATCTGCATGCAACTGATGGCGGAGGGTGTGCGCGAGGGCAAGGTCCTGGTCACTCCGGACGAAGCGGCGGGGGAAGAGATCCGCCGCTTCGAGTTGCAGGGGCTGCCCGGGGACTCCGCGAAGGCGTTGATGTGGCGATACGTGTTCGCCGTGCATGCCGCGCGCCACATCGTGACCCACGCCAGAGCCAGGCACGGCCGGAAGCCGGGCTCGGTGAAGGCACTGGACCGGTTCCTGAAGCAGAACGGCGAGCTGTCCGGTGGGTGGCTGGGAGAGCGCCTGGCGCAGGGCGCGACGGCCTTGCAGACGTCCATGTCCCTGGAGGCGTTCGGAGTCAAGGCCAGCCTGGACATGGCGCATTCGCCGTCCGAGGGCGCGCGGGCCGCCCGGCAACTGGAGGTCGTCGAGCAGGGAGTGGCGAGGGCCTTCACCGATCTGGGCTGCGACGGCGCTCACGCACCTCTGCTCCTGATGGTCGACCAGTTGGAGCAGGTGTGGTCCGCGGAGCCGGACAGCAACTCGATGGTGATCGGATTGCTGCTGGCGGCGAAGCACGCCACCGGCGTCTACGGGCGCCATGTGCGGCTGTCGCTGTTCCTGCGCTCGGACATCTACGACGCCCTGTCGTTCGGGGAAGGCGACAAGTTCCACGGTGACGAACTGCGGATCGCCTGGACGGAACAGGCCCTGCGGGACCTCGCCCTGGCCCGTGCGCGAGCCTCCGCCGGGGCCGAACTGACCGCGCGGCAACTGTGGCTGGAGATCTTCCCCGAGCGTGTCCAGGACGAAGAGACCGCGACGTATCTCTTCAGCCGCTGTCTGCCACGGCCACGCGATGCCATCCAGTTCCTCAACCTCTGCCAGGAGACGGCCTCTCTGGTCCATGGCCGGGACCGGATCACCGAGGCGGACGTCCTCCAGGCGAGCCGGCAGTTCTCCGCGTGGAAGCTCAAGGATCTGGCCCTGGAGTATCTGGTCGCGCATCCCTTCCTCAAGCATCTCTTCCCCCTCTTCCAGAACACCGGATACCTGGTCACCCGCTCGGCGCTCAGCAGTCGCTTCGACGCCGCGGCCGAAACGCTCCACCGGCTGTTCCCCGCGTACGCCGACGCGCTGACGCTCTCCGGAGTGATCGACGTCCTGTACGGGGTGGGCTTCCTCGGAGTACGGCGCGGCAGCGACGTGGTGTTCGCGGGCGACGACGACCTGCCGGTGCAGCCGCACGAGCCGGAGTTCCACGTCCACCCCTGCTTCCGCGAGGCGCTGGGCGCCACCAGCGCGATCGACCTGCGCCGCTACGAGCCGCTTCTGGCGGACCACCGCATCGTCCAGGGGAGCTTCAGCCCCGCGGCGGTGACCGTCCCCGACCGTGATCACCGGCTGCTGCGGGAGCTGGCCCGTTCCTGCCACTCCATCCTCGCGCAGGTCGGCCGGGCGGTGGGGCTGGCGCAGGACGCGCGGGACGAGATCACCCAGCGGATCAGCCTCGTACTCACCGACGCCAACCGCGTCTCCACGAGTGACGGCTCCCTCGACGCGGACGACCATCTCCTCGCCACAGCCCACTACTTCACCACCCTCGCCGCGCAGTTCCTCGCCAGTGGGCTGGACGACACCGCGGGCGCCGGAGGTGTCGCGCACCGCATCGAGGAGGAGGCCCGGCGGCTGCGCCGCCTGGCGGGCGGCTCCTACGGAAGCTCGGGTGACTCGGCGGGAACCTGAACCGCACGCGGCAAGCGAGACCGGACAACAGAATTACCGGACAACAGAATTGGGGACGGCCGTCGCGAGCGGCGGCAACCCACCAACGGGGAGGCCATGAGTGCAGGGCGTACTGCTCGCTGATCGGTTCCGGATCAAGGGGCGGCTTGGCGTAGGGGGCATGGGCGAGGTCTGGTCCGCACAGGACGAGCGGATGCGGCGCGTCGTGGCGGTCAAACTCGTCCATGCGCTGCCTCGTATGAACGAGGCGGAATCGAAGGCCAGATTCCGGCGCGAGGTGCAGCTGGCGGGCCAGCTCTGCCACCAGAACATCGTCACCGTGCACGACTGGGGCGAAGTGCCGGTCCGTGGGCACGAGACCCTCTATCTCGTGATGGAGCTTGTCCCCGGTGTCTCCCTCCAGCAGCGGCTGAAGGAGTCCGCGCCCTCCTGGCCGCTCGCCGTCGGATGGGCGGCGCAGATCGCCCTGGCTCTGCGGGCCTCGCACGGCCTCGGTGTGATCCATCGGGACATCAAGCCGGGCAATGTCCTGCTCACCCCCGAAGGCACGGTCAAGGTTCTCGACTTCGGTCTGGCGAAGTTCGTGGGCGACACGATGGCCGTCCACGACCTCACCGCCACCGGTGCCGTGCTCGGCTCCCCGCCGTACATGTCTCCGGAGCAGGCCGAGGGCGTCCGGAAGATCGATCACCGCACCGACCTCTACTCCCTGGGCTGCCTTCTCTACCACGCGGTGACCGGCCGCCCGCCCTTCAGCGGCACCAGCCACCTGGCGGTGCTGCGCATGCACATGGAGGACACCCCGACGGAGCCCGGCGCCCTTGTCGAGAACCTTCCCGCGGCGCTGAACGACCTGATGATGAGCCTGCTCGCCAAACGGCCCGAGGACCGCCCGGCGGACGCCGCCGATGTCCACGACGCCTTGAGCACGGTGCTGGTCGAGCACATCGTCACGCTGCCCGGCGGGGCGGCCCTTCCGGACATCGCCCAACCGGGGCATGGCCACTTGCTGGCCGGGCGGCTTCTGGAGAAGGCGTGGCAGGTCTGGCTGCGGACGCAGACGTACAGCACGTCCAGGCGCGAAGAGGCCGACGCCGTGTTCGAGGCGGCCCGCGCCAAGGCCGCACGGGCCGCCAACGAGTTCGAGACCAACTTCGCCAAACGCCGCGAGCAGGCCGAGCGCCACCTCGCAGCCCGGCAGGCCAAGGCCGAGAAGAGGCTGGCCGAGATCGAGCACCAGACCGAACAGTTCCGGGTTGAGGCCGAGCAACTTCGTACCGACGCCGAACGGCAGGCCCACCGGACCGTGGAGGCCGCGCGGCGCCAGGCGGACGACATCGCCGACGCCGCCGCCGCCGACGTCACCGCCGCATGGATCAACACGGGGAGTTCTGCCGTCGAATTCGAGCTGGTACGCAGGGGCTACGATCGCCGGCAAGTGGACGAGCACATCGCCCAGTTCGTTGCCGACCGCGACTTCGCGCTGTCACTCCTGGCCAAACTGAACAGGCTCATCGACGAGCTGCAACGCGCGTCGACGGACATGGGGGTGGACGCCGGCCAAGCCCGGCGCCGGGCCGCCGACATCGTCGCGGAGGCCAGATCCCGCGGGCGAATGGCCACGACCCCTGCCGACCCGCTCGGTGAGAGTGCGGTGGGGTCGCCCTTCGGCTTCGAGCTGGTACGCAGGGGCTACGACCGCGGGCAGGTGGACCAGCACATCACCAAACTCATGGCCGACCGTGACCACGCCCTGACCCGTATCGCCCATTTGGCACGGCGGGTCGAGGAGATGTACCCGTGACCGGGCGAGGCGCGAAGAGGCATGACCGTCAGCGGCCCTGGTAGAACGCTCCGTCCGTCCGGGCCGGGCCGCCGAGGACGGGGATCGCGCCCAGCACCTCGATCGGGATCACCGCGCCGGTGTCGGTGGCCTCCGGGCGCGTCAGATGGACCGCGAGGTTCGCGATCTGCTCGGCGCGGTGGGCGCGGCTCTGGTGGGTCGTCCCGTTGGCGGAGCCGTACGTGATGACGTTGACGGTGACGTCCGAGCCCCGGCACTCGTGGACGAGGTGCCAGGCCAGGCTCATCAGGTCGGCGTGCGGGGCGCCGCCGGACAGGGCCGAGCCGCGGCCGAGGCCCTTCGTGGACGCGATCAGCACGATCCGTCCGTGCCCGGCCTCGCGCATGCCGGGGAGCGTGCGGCCGATGATCGCGTTCGCGCGGGCCCGGGTCCCGGCCGCCGCGGTGACGGAGGGTTCCTCGCCGTGACCGTCGTTGCGGTCGGCGTCCACGACGAGTACGTCCACGATGCCGTGCCCGGTTTCGAACTCCGATACGGCGGCGTCCAGTTGGAGCCCGTCGCTCACATCGCACCGCACGTTGTACAACTCGTCGGGCGGTGTCCCGCGCTCGTAGAGGAACCCGACCCAGTCGTCCTGGCGGGCGTACGCGGCGGCAACGCTCCCGGCGCTCCCGCTGGCTCCGCTGACGACCAGCACCGAACGGCTCACGTCGGCCACTCCCCCACTGTGCGTGACTGCCCGGTCGCGCACCGACGCCTTCGGCTTCGCGCTGGTCGGCCGGTACCAGGCCGTCCATCTGCGGGCGCGCGGAGGCCGCGGCAGCCGGTGTCCGGCGGCGAGGCCCGCCGCGTACGCGGGCGGCGGCGGCTGCCCGGCGGGGGATCTGCTCGCGTGCCGTGCTCCGGCGTGCGCCGGCGTGGGCTCGCGCACGGCGTCCCACGTGGGGTCATTGGATGCGACACCGCTCAGTGCGTCCACAGCAGCCTCTCCAGGACGGGTTGGTCAGACCCAATCGGGCAGTGCTCATCGGGCGGCGTTCCGGGAGCCGGCCCGCGAGCCGGTCCGGAGGTCGGCCGGCCGCTCACGGCCGCGCGCTGAGGCACGGCGCCTCGGCGGGAAGGGTGGCCGAGGCCGCCCAACTGCCTTGTTGCGCGACGATGTTGACCTCGGTCCCGCATCGCTTCGTCAGGACTTCGGCCAGGCGCGAGGTGTCTTGGTGCGAGGTGTCTTGGTGCGAGGTGCCTTCGTACGACGTGCTGTCGCGCGACGTGCTGTCGTGCAAGGTGTCACCGTACGAGCTGCCTGCGGCATGTCCGTTCGGACGGCCTTGCGGCGGCACCGTAACCGGCTCGGTGGGTGCGTCCAGGATGGTGACGCTGACCCTGACGGCGACGGCGTCCTCCGGCCCGGGGCGCTTCGTCACTCCGAGGTAGTAGCCGCTCACGCCCACGACGCTGATGGCGTGCCGGGCCAGCTGGACCGCTATCTCCTCGCAGGCGGCGATTTTCGCGGGCGGCCAGCCGAGACCGGCCAGCTCCTTGCGGACAATGCGGCGCGCGACCTGGATCTGTTCCGGAACGGCCGGTAGTGAGACGTGCATGGCATCGGTTCTCCGTGACCCCCCGCCCTGACACGCCTTGCGGGCGTGTCCAGCGGGGTCGGTTCCCGACCCTGGCGCGGCGGGCTGGGGGGTGCCGCGTAGGGGAACTCCAGACCCCACCATATCCACCGCACCGGGCACTCTGCAACGTGACAGAGTTCTTTCGGCGGGTATCGTGGCTCGGGCCGAACGGAAGGACCGAACGGGGAGGAACCGACCCTCGCCACCCACGGACGCGAGGAGGGCCACCGGTGAGTCAGCCACGATCCGGCCCCACCGTCGCCCTGCGGCTCTTCGGGGCGGATCTGCGCCGAAGACGCGAAGCGGCGGGTATGACGCTGCAGAGCGTGGCGGACCGGATCAAGAAGGACCGGGCCACGCCGGCGCGCTGGGAGAACGCGGAAACGGTGCCGAACCCGCGCATGGTCGGCGTGCTGCTGGACCTCTACGAGACGCCCGCCGACGAGCGGACAGCGGTCCTGCGCGCGCTGGACGAGGCGAAGAAGCCGGGATGGTGGCACCCCTGGCGCGAGGTCGCGGAGGTCGGTGTCATCGACCTGGAGTCCGCGGCGGCCGGCATCCGCGCCTACGCGCCCGGCGTGCTGCCGGATCTGCTCCAGACCACGGAGTACGCGGAAGCCCTGATGAGCCTGCGCAATCCGTACGAGGACGCCGCCGTACGGCGCCTGCGGCTGGAGCTGCTGGAGGCCCGCAAGGAGCACACCATCGGCGGCGCGCACGACGACAGGAACGGCGAGGACCGGGCCAGTCTGTGGGTGCTGCTGGAGGAGGCCACACTGCGGCGCGGGGTGGGCGGTCCCGGGGTGATGGCCCGTCAACTCGACTACCTTGAAACCCGTATCGCCGACGTACGTTCATCGGTGGCCATCCAGGTCATTCCGCCGCGCGTACCGCACCCGCTGGCCATCAGCCTCTGCGGCCATCTCGAAATTCTCCGCTTCCGGGAGTTCGGGATGGGGGAGAGACTGATCCAGATCGGCCTCCACCCGGCCATGACGCTCATCACCGACGACTCCGACGCGGTGGAGAACTACCGGATGGCGGTGGACGTGACCAGTGGGATCGCATCACCTCGTTTCACTCCTCTGCCCCTGACGAGTAAGGACTTCGGATGAGCGACTCCGTACGGCCCGGCACCAATGTCATGCCCACCATCCCCAACTCCGCGCGGATCTGGAACTACGGCCAGGGCGGCCAGGACAACTACCAGGTCGACCGGGATCTCGCCGATGTGATGCTGGGCGCCTTCCCCGAGATCAAGGCGGCGGCCATGGAGTCGCGGGCCTTCCAGGACCGGGTGGCGGACTACGTGGTCCGGGAGGGCGGCGTCCGCCAGCTCCTGGACCTGGGTACGGGCATCCCCACCGGGATCGGCACCCACGGCGTGGCGCAGAAGGCGGCTCCGGAGTCGCGCGTCGTGTACGTCGACAACGACCCGGTCGTGCTGAACCACGTGAGTTCGCTGCGGAGTTCACCCGAAGGCAAGATCCACTACTTCCTCCAGGACTTCCGGGACGTGGACGCCGTTCTGGAGGGCGCGTCGAAGACGCTGAATCTGGACGAGCCGGTCGCCCTGCTGGTGCTCTCCACCCTCGGGCACTTCCCGCCCGCCGAGGCGGCCGAGCTCGCGGAGAAGTACACGAGCCGCTTCGCCTCCGGGTCCTACCTGGCGGTGTGCGACACGATCGAGACGCCGGGCGTGCTCAGGATGCAGGCGCACTACGTACAGGCCGACCCCGAGGGGGCCTACCTCGCCCGTACGGCCGAGCAGATCGCCGACTGCGCCCGCGGCCTGACCCTGCTCCCGCCGGGCGTCCGCCCGGTGCCGGAACTGGTCCTGCCGGCCGGGACCACGGCTCCCGCCGGGGCCGAGGAGTGCGTGCAGTGGGGATTCCTGGCGGTCAAGCCGTAGTTTCCGCGCGGCTGTCCACGGGGCTGTCCGTGCGGTTGTCCGTGCGGGTCCGGTCGAGGAACGAGCGGACCTCGCGGGCGAACACCTCGGGGGCGTCGGCGTACAACCAGTGCCCGCAACCGGCGAGTTCCACCAGGTCGGTACGGGGCCGCTCACGCGCCATACGCTCCGCCGTCACCGCGGTGAGGATGAAGCTGTCACCGCCCCTCAGCAGCAGTGCCGGCTGCTGGGAGGCGGTCCAGCTGTCGGAGAAGTCACCGATCAGGGCCTTCTGGGACACCATCATGTCGGCGGTGTCGAAGAGCAGCCCCCACCCGTCGTCGAACTCGACCGCGCTGTCGAGGAAGTAGCCCGCGTCGGGGATGCCCCGCTCCTCGATGGCGTCTTTGAGCGCCGCCCGCGAGGGCGAGCGCCGGGGCCAGGTGGAGACGTCCAGAACGGGGTGTGTCTCGGGCTCCTCGTTCAGCACCGTCATGTCGGCGACGACGAGCGCCCGGACCAGCTCGGGGTGGCGCCGCGCGAGCAGGTAGCCGACGAGGCCGCCCATGGAGTGGCCGAGGACGGCGGCGGGAGCCAGATCCAGGGCGCGCAGGAACTCGGCCGCGTCCGTGACGTAGGCGTCGGCGGTGAACTCGCCGCCGTTGTCGGACAGCCCGTGGCCGCGCTGGTCGAGCGCGACCACCCGGTAGTGACCGGCGAGCGCGGCGGCCAGCGGGGCGAAGATCCGCCCCCGCCCGAAGTGGCCGTGCAGCGCGAGCACGACGGGGCCGGGACCCTGGAAGTCCACATACGCGAAACGACGACCGCCACCGTCACCGCCGTCACCGTCACCGCCGTCACCGCCGCCACCGCCGAGTTGGACGAAGGACTCCACGGGCTCCACGGGACTCGTGGACTCTGGGTGCACGACAGGGCCTCTTTCACTTCGGGGGGGGCGGCACGGCGGACGCGCTGTCCAGCGTACGGGGGGCGAGTCACCGGGTCCGCCCCGTCCTCATCGCCGTACGGGCCGCATGGACAGCCCGTCCGGCGACTGAGGACAGGCGCGGCCCACGAGCGCGGACGCCGCGGCGAAGCCGACCAGGGAGATCAAGAACGTACGGCGGTGGCCGACGAGCCCGCTGATCCGGCCGCCGAGCAGGAGCAGCCCGCCGAACGGCAGGACGTAGGCGATGATCGCCCACTGCCGGTCGCCGTCCGACATGCCCAGCTCGCTCTGCATGGAGGGCAGCGCGATGTTCACGATCGTGCCGTCCAGGACGATCATGAGCTGGGCGAGCGCGATCACCATCAGCGGCCACCAGCGCCGTGGATCGGGCCGGTCACCCGCCGCCGCTCCCTCGCCCGCGTCCTCCTGTTGATCACTACTCGACGCCGTGTCCGCCATGCTCGCCTCCCCGCAACGGGCTTCGGCATAGGGCGGCCCTGTCTCCGGCCCTGTCCGCGGATCTGTCGTCAGCTCTGCCGTCAATCGCCGGACCTGCGCGGTCCGCCCGGCCTAATCTTGGCTCTGTGATCACTACTTGGGAGCCCACCGCGGCGGGTGTGCTGCGACTGCCGTCCGGACGGCTCGTACGCGGGCGGGGGCTCCGGCACCCCCTTCCCGCAGGGCCGACGCCCGACTTCGCCCTCTATCTGCTCGGCAAGGAGCCGCCCGCCGTCGAGTGGACGGCCCGCTGGGTCCGCTGGCCCGACTTCCGGCTGCCGACCGACCGGGCCGGCGCCACGGAGGCGCTGCGCGAGGCGCTGGCACGGGCCGGGGACGAGCGAGTCGAGGTCGCCTGCGGCGGAGGCCGGGGCCGTACAGGTACGGCCCTGGCCTGTCTCGCCATCCTGGACGGCGTGCCGAACGCGGAGGCCGTCGCCTACGTCCGCGAGCACTACTCGCGGCACGCGGTGGAGACGCCCTGGCAGAAGCGCTACGTGTCGCGCTTCGCGTAGACACCTTTCATGGGCGAGCCGATCGCCGGACGGCATGCCCAGCCCGCCCGGCGATCGAGGCCGAGCGCGGGCCGCGGCACCGAGCCGCGTCAGCTGACCACCGCGCCCGACGCCAGCAGCAGGTCCGGCAGGGTGCCCTCGAAGTCCGGCATCAGGCGCAGCGCGAGCGCCCAGCCCTCCGGGTCGGCGCCCAGGTGTTCAGCGACCAGTGCGGCGACCATACGGCGGGTCTCCCGCACCTCCTCGGTGGCGGGCGCATCACCCGGAGCCAGCACCCGGCCCAGAAACGCCACGGTCATCTTCGCCGGGTAGCCGGTCCGCACCACCTCGGACAAGGTGAGGTGACCGCGCTCGTACGCCATGTCCAGCCAGTCGGTGGGCCCGTCGTCCGCCCTCGCTATCGGATACTTCTTCAGCATCTCGGACGCCGTGGGCGGCTCCGCCCCCCGGCGCGGCCGGTAATAGGGGTGCTCCAGGCGCAGTTCGGCCGCGGCCAACTCCTCGGCGAACACGAAGGGGAATCCCACCAGTTCGGTCCGCCGGACGAACTTTTCGAGCCGGACGAGGAACCGGTCGTGCAGGGGCCTCGCGGCGTGCTCCGCCACCAGTTCGGCCCACGGGAACGGCCCCGGACCGACCTCCTCGGCGAAGAGCTCGACGGCCTTCGCCACGTCGCCGTCCTCGCCGGCCCCCTTCGTGTGCAGGAACTCCGCAAACCCCACCGGACCTGCGGCGGCCTCGTACGCGGCGCGTAGCAGAGCCGGTCCACCCGGCCCCGCCGCCGCGTCCAGCGCCGCACGGCCCACCTCCAGAGTCCCCGGCGACATCGGATGCTTGGGCTGCTTCTTCCGGCCCGGGAAGTCAGTCTCGTCCAGCAACTCCCTTACGCTGTCCGGCCCGTGGCGCTCCCAGAGACGTATCAGCATGTGCAGCTCCAGCGCCGGCGTGTGCATCTTCGCCCGGGGGCTGCCCAGCAGGATGCGGCACAGCAGCGGATCGCCCGAATCGGCGCACGCCAGCAGCCACTGCCGCCACGAGGTTTCCCGCAGGCCCTCGACCAGGCCCCGCGTCAGCGGAAGCCGGTCGGCGGTGGGTGTGTCGGCGGACACCCCGCCCTGCCAGCGCCGGCCGGACAGCGCATGGCGGCGCTGGGCGGGGGTGAGATCGGTGTTCATGAAAAGCGCGGCATTGACCTCGGGGTCGTTGTACGCAATCAGCCACTCGATCACCTCCGGCCCGGTCTGCCACGTCGACACGATGCTCGTGAAGTCAGGCAGACCCAGCACCTGGACTATGTGTGACCGCAGTTCGGGGGACGTCTGGTGCCAGACCAGCAGCTGTTGCAAGGTGCGCGCGTCCATGTGCTCGACAAGCGCGCACCGCGTCGGGTGGTCCGCCGCGTCGCACAGCCGCAGCCACGCCCATCGGCCGCCCGGCAGCCTACGGACCGGGAACTCCGCCGCCAGCGGCTTCGGCCACGTCTTCCCCCGGTGCTTCGGCGTCTCCGCGAGCGCCGCGTCGACAAGGTCCGTGACGCTGCCGGAGAAACGCGGCAGCAGCGCGTACACCGCACGCCACGGCGCGAAGTCCGCCCCCAACCGGGCCACTTCGGCGACGAGGGTGGCCTGTATCCCTTCGTCGTCGGGCGGCAGTGCGCACAGAACCTTGCGGGCCGGGCCGATCTCCCGCACGACACGGTCGGCAGGGTAAGTGCCGGATTCGAAACCGACGCGCAGCAGTTGGGAGACCTCGTGGTCCTCAAGTCTGCCGAACGCGGGGCTCGTCAGCATCGACCAGTGGGCGGCGCCTGTGTGCCCGGGGACGGTCCCGTTCTTCTCGAAGGCGGCCAGGGCCAGCTCTTCCGGACAGTCCGGGTGAGCCCACAGGGTCAACAGCCCTCTACCGGAGAACGGCTCCCCACGCTGTTCGGCGACCAGTACGTCCCAGTCCAGGGCCCCCGGAGTCGTCGGCAGCTCTATCGAGCCGTAGAAGTCCCTGTCCCTGCACTCCTCGACAAGTTCCTTCGTCGTCTTGGGGTGACTCGTGCCGGTGCGCCAGCTCCCCGGGGGCGGACTGTCCGCCGGGGCGGTGGCCGACGCCCCGGCGGCTGAACCCTTGCCGATCACGCGCCGCGCGTGCGCCGCCACCTCGGGGAAGGGCGCCAGCAGGGCCGGTTCCAGCAGGTCCGGACGCTGAAACTCCGGTTGCTGCGACGACAGCAGCCTGGCCGGCAGGCCGTCCGCCGCCTGCCAGCGGACGTCGTCGGCCGTGGCCACCGCACCCGCCCACACCGCCGCACGCTGAGCGGGCGTGCGCTCCCACTCACGCTGACCGTAAAGGCTGACGGCCAGCGTCGGATCACCCAGCGCCGCCAACCGGTCGAACACATCCCCACTGAGCACGGCGGTCGAGACGAGCGCGGCGACCAACTCCGGGTCCCGTGCGGCGATCACCTCTTCCACCAGCAAGGGCGGCAACGGAGCACCACCATCGCCCAGCAGCGCGACGGTCTCCTCCCGGATGCGCGGTATCAGCGCACGGGTCAGTTCCCTGTCGGCGAGGGCGTACGCGGCCGATACGGCGAGGTGATCGGTGAACTTCATCGCAGTGCTCAGCTCAGATTCTTTCGAAGTGACGGACAGGGAAAGACGGACGGAGAAAGGATGAAACGGTACGGGCCGGGGGCGCCCGCGTCAGCTGACCACCGCACCCGACGCCAGCAGCAGATCCGGCAGCGTGCCCTCGAAGTCCGGCATCAGGCGCAGCGCGAGCGCCCAGCCCTCCGGGTCGGCGCCCAGGTGCTCGGCGGCGAGGGCGGCGACCACGTCGCGGGTCTCCCGTACTTCCTCGGTGGCGGGTGAGTCACCGGGGGCCAGCGCCCGCGCCAGGAAGACCACGGTCGTCCGCGCCGGGAAGGCGGTCCGCACCACCTCGGACAAGGTGAGGTGACCGCGCTCGTACGCCATGTCCAGCCAGTTGGTGTGGGACCCGGAATACGCCGTCCACAGCGGATACTTCTTCAGCAACTCGGAAGCCGTGGGCGGCTTGGCTCCCCGCCGGGGCCGGTAGTGCGGGTGCTCCAGGCGCAGACGGGCCGTGGCCGACTCCTCGGCGAGCACGGGCGGGCAGCCGTCCAGTGCGGCCAGCAGGACGAGGAACCGGTCGTGCAGGGGCCTCGCGGCGTGCTCCGCCACCAGTTCGGCCCACGGGAACGGCCCCGGACCGACCTCCTCGGCGAAGAGCTCGACGGCCTTCGCCACGTCGCCGTCCTCGCCGGCCCCCTTCGTGTGCAGGAACTCCGCAAACCCCACCGGACCTGCGGCAGCCCCGTACGCGGCGCGCAGCAGAGCCGGTCCACCCGGCCCCGCCGCCGCGTCCAGCGCCGCACGCCCCGCCGCCAGAGTCCCCGGCGACATCGGATGCTTGGGCTGCTTCTTCCGGCCCGGGAAGTCAGTCTCGTCCAGCAACTCCCTTACGCTGTCCGGCCCGTGGCGCTCCCAGAGACGTATCAGCATGTGCAGCTCCAGCGCCGGCGTGTGGACCTTCACCCGGGGGCTGCCCAGCAGAATGCGGCACAGCAGCGGGTCACCCGAATCGGCGCACGCCAGCAGCCACTGCCGCCGCGCGCTCTCCCGCAGGCCCTCGACCAGGTCCCGCGTCAGCGGAAGCCGGTCGGCGGTGGGTGTGTCGGCGGACGTCCCGCCCTGCCAGCGCCGGCCGGACAGCGCATGGCGGCGCTGGGCGGGGGTGAGATCGGTGTTCATGAAAAGCGCGGCATTGACCTCGGGGTCGTTGTACGCAATCAGCTCCTCGATCACCTCCGGCCCGGTGTGCCAGGTCGACGCGATGCCCGCGAGGGCGGACGCACCCAGCGACTCGACTATGTGTGCGCGTAGTTCGGCGGAGGGCTGATGCCAGAGCAACAACTGCTGGATGGCGCGCGGGTCCATGTGCTCGATGAGCGCGTACCGCGTCGGACGATCAGCCGCGTCGTACAGCCGCAGCCACGCCTGCCGACCGCCCGGCAGCCTGCGGCTCGGGAATTCCGCCCCCAGCGGCTTCGGCCACTTCTTCCCCCGGTGCTTCGGCGTCTCCGCGAGCGCCGCGTCGACAAGGTCCGTGACGCTGCCGGAGAAACGCGGCAGCAGCGCGTACACCGCACGCCACGGCGCGAAGTCCGCCCCCAACCGGGCCACTTCGGCGACGAGCGCGGCTCGTACCTCTTCACGCTCGTGCGGCAGGCCGCACAGGACATTACGGGCCGGACCGACTTCCCGCAGGACGCGGTCGATCGGAAGGGAGCCGGAGGGGACACCGTGGTGCAGGAGCCTGGTCATCTGCTCCACGTCGACGCCGTCGAAATGGGGGCTCGTCAGCATCGACCAGTAGATGGCGCTGCTGGGCCCCTGGCTGTTCCTGTTCCTCTCGAAGGCGGCCAGGGCAAGCTCTTCCGGACAGTCCGGGTGCGCCCACAGGGACGCCAGCCCCGACTCGAAGAACGGCTCCGCACGGTGCTCGGCGGCCAGTACGTCCCAGTCCAGGGCGCCCGGAGTCGTCGGCAGCTCGACCGTGCCGCGGAAGTCCTTGTCCCTGAAGTCTCGGACCAGCTCCACCATCGTCTCGGGGTGACGTTGCCACGGGGTGTTCTTCTTCCGGGGGTCGCTGTCCTTACGGGGGTTGCTGTTCGCCGGGCCGGTGGCCGCCGCCCCGGTGGTGGTGCGCTTGCCGCGAACCGCGCCCTTCCGCGTGCCCTCGGCCCTGCGGTCGATGACTTGCCGCGCGTGCGCCGCCACCTCGGGGAAGGGCGCCAGCAGGGCCGGTTCCAGTAGTTCCGGACGCTGAAACTCCGGTTGTTGCGACGACAGCAGCCTGGCCGGCAGGCCGTCCTTCGCCTGCCAGCCGGGGTCGTCGGCCGTGGCCACCGCACCCGCCCACACCGCCGCACGCTGGGCAGGCGTGCGCTCCCACTCACGCTGACCGTAGAGACTGACGGCCAGCGTCGGATCACCCAGCGCCGCCAACCGGTCGAACACATCCCCACTGAGCACGGCGGACGACAGGAGCGCCCTGACCAACTGCGGGTCCCGTTCGGCGATCACCTCTTCCACCAGGAACCGCGGCACCGGGGTCCCGCTGCCGTTGGCCAGCAGTGCGACGGTCTCCTCCCGGATGCGCGGAATCAGCGCACGAGTCAGTTCCCGGTCGGCGAGGGCGTAGACGGCGGATACGGCGAGGTTGTCGGCGAACTTCATCGCAGGCTCAGGTTCTTTCGAAGTGACGGACAGGGGAAGGATGAGACGGTGCGGGCCGGGGGCGCCCGCCCCACGACGACACCCCAGGAACACCCCCCCAGGACGACGCCCACGGCGACGCTCACGGCGAGGCCGCGAGTTCCTTCATCCGGGCGAGCACCCCCACCCAGTACTTCTGCCGGGCCGGTGTCTGCCCGACCAGATGGGTGGCGCGCAGCTTCGGCGGCATATGGCGCAGCAACCGTGCCACAGTCTCCGTCTGCCGCTTGAGCTGGGACAGTTCGGCGTTGGCCAGCACCCGGTGCACCACGTCGGTGTCGTTCGTCCCCTCCGTCGAGACCTCCGAGGCGACGGCGAGACGCTTCTCCCACAGGTCGACGTCCCGCACCAACTCCCGGAATCCAAGGGCCACTTCCTGCCCCATGCCGTCGAGTCTGGCTTCGAGACCGGTCAGCGGCACCGGCGCGAACTCGCCCGCTCCGAGGTAGATCAGGCCGGACATCAGCGGCTGACCGGCCAGGTGCAGTTTGATCAGGCGCTCCAGCGTGCGCTTGGTGATCCAGTCGCGGGCCTCGTCGTCGATGTCGTTCTTCCACCATTCGAGGACGGTCTCGGCCACCTCGCCGTACGCCGCGATCAGCCACTCGTTCGCCGGGATGTCCTCGGGCCGCACCTCGTAACTGACCGTGAAGCGGCTGGCCTGCGCCACGTTGTTCCGACTGACCTGGAGTTTTCTGCCCAGGTGGTACGGCGGGTTCTGGAGCGCGATCTGGGCGCGCAGGCCCTCCACCGGCCGCCCCGCCAGCGTCCACTCCTGGGTGATCTCCATCAGCTTCGCGAACGCGGCCTTGTCCTTGGGCCGGTTGTACTCGTCCCAGACGATCACCTTCTCGCCGGGACCCGACAGCGCCCGGGTCAGCAGGGTGTCCAGCCGCCCGTCAGGGGTGGGCACCGGCACGCACAGATCCTCCACGTTGGTCACCGGGAGCGAGAAGTAGACCGGCTCCGCGCCGAGTTCGTCCCGGACGACGCTCTTGGTGATCTCCGTCTTTCCGCAGCCGGGCGGCCCTTGCAGCAGCACCGCCCAGTTCTCGCGCAGGGCGGTGCGCAGGATGCGGTGTACGGGATCGGCCACGGTCGCCGGGTTTGCCGCGCCCACGGCGGTCGCGATCGCGTCCAGGATCTCCGCCGTACGGTCGGTGCCCTGCGCGCCGTCCTTCCGCAGGTCGCGCAGCCGCATCCGCACCCCGCCCACCAGCGGCAGCCCCCAGCTCAGCGGCAGGCCGGCGCGGGCGCAGTCCAGGACGTGCTCCAGGGTGCGCGGGGAGAGCAGGGAGCGCAGCCGGGGCGAGAGTCCGTTCCAGAGCCGGAAGACATCGCCGAGGTCCCAGTCCGCATACCGGCCGGCGAGGGTGTGGCGCCAGGCGGTGTCGTTGGCCGTGAGGCGCAGGGTGACCATGCGGTCGAGCACGGCGAGGTCGCTGCGGGCGGAGCCGGTCTCGGTCAGGGACTCGTTGTCGGAGAGGAAGACACCGACGCAGCCGAGGGCGCGCAGGTCGTGTTCGCCGAGGGTCCAGTTGCAGGCGATCTGCATGAGCTGGGACTGGATCATCTCGCCGGCCTGCAACGAGTCGTCGATCAGCAGCACGAAGGGCTCACCGAGGGCGAGTTGACTCATGATCAGCTGAGTGAGGACCAGCTCGCCTGTCGCGCCGTCCCGCACGGGGGCGTTCATCAGCAGGTCGTCGGGCGTGAGGTTGGCCGCCGGGACGAGGACGACGCGGGTGCCGGGGTGGGCCTGCGGTATGTGGCTGAGGAAGGTGGACGTCTTGCCGATGCCGTGCTCGCCGAAGACCTGGCCGGTCTGGCCCATGGCGATCATGGCGTCGATGAACTCGGCCAGCCGCCCGCCCGGTTGACGGCCACCGGGCCGCTTCGGGTAGGTGGCGGTGACGGGCCACGGAGTGTCGTCACGGGCATCACGGCTGTTACGGGCGTTACGGGCGGGGGTGCGTGCCGCGCGGGCGGGGGCGGTCTTGATCACGGTGATGGGGTCCAGTCCTCGTGCGTGCGTGCGCGGGGTGCGCGATGCGTGCGGGGTGGCCGGGCGCGCGCAGGCGCGCACCGACGTACATGACGCACATGACCTGCGTGGGAGACCCGCGCGCTCAGCTGTCGCCGGTCGTGACGCGGTGGCAGGCCATCGGCGGGTTGTGTCTCTCCGGCCAGTCGTCCCCGTTGTCGGTGATCAGCCATATCCAGTTGTCCGGACGGGCCGGGGTCACGGGCGCCGCGTAGCCGTCGGTGACCATGATCACCGCGTCCGGCTCCACATCGCACCGCTTGCCGCCGACTTCCCGGCGCCCCTCCACGTACTCCACGACCACACCGAAGTCGGTCCCGCCGCCGCCCCTCACGCGCTCTCCCCTTACGAACGGCATGACCTCGCCGTCGAAGCTCAGCCAGTGCGTCTCGACGCCGTCGGTTCTGCCGATCAGCGTCATCAGCCAGTCGATCACCCGCTGGGACATGGAGCCGGAGGTGTCGATGGCGACCACGACGACTTTCGTACGCTCCTTCCCGCGCCGCGACAGCATCGGATCGTGTCCGAGCGCGAGCAGCACCGCGCCGTGCTTTCTGGGGTAGATGAGCCGTTCGCCGTCGCGGAGTTTGGAGGCGAGCGTGTCGGTGAGCCAACGCTTCCACCACTCGACGCGGCGGGTGGCATCGGTCCGGCCGCGCAGCGCGCCGAGTCCGAGTCGGCCCCACATCTTGGCGACCCGGTCGCTGCCCCCCTCGGAACGGTCCGCGAGGTGCAGGATCTCGTCGCGGGCGGGACCCTCGCCGCGCAGGGCGGCCCGCACCACGTCCGCCAGGACGCCCTCCACGACCTCGGTCACCGTCTCGCCGTCCAGCGGGACACCGCCGATGACCAGATGCGGGCAGGCCGCCCCGGTGGGGACGGGCGGCTCGCTCATGCGCTTCAGCTCGCCGTAGACGGTCATGTCGGTCTCGGTGAAGTGCTTGTACGACAGCGGCTGTAGGCCCTGGGCGCGCAGATCCGCCTCGTACCGGCCGTGGATCTCGTACGGATCGATCCCGACCCGTTCCCGTACACCCTCCGCCAGGCGCGTGGGCAGCTTGGCGCGCAGCCGCCGCATGACGACATGGTTGATGGAGACCTCGGCGGCCAGCGTGAACACGGCGTCCTCGCGCAGCTCCGCCTCCACATACAGATGCCGGTGGATGAGATGGCGCGCCTCGTGGAAGAGCACGAACCGCACGCCGTCCGCGCCGATCTCCACGAAGAACTCCGGGTTGTACAGCAGCACGCAACTGCCGTCCCCGGCGGCGACCACCGCCGCCGTCTCGACGGCCAGGGTGGGGATCTGCTGATGGCACTTCGTGTACAGCCAGGAGGCGATCGCGCTCTCGCGCACCCCGAAGTCGAGCATCGCCGCTTCCTTCAGGCGTCTGCCCCGCTCCGTGGTCTCCGGGTCGGGCGGATCGTCCAACAGCCGCCGCCAGTCCCGGAGATCGGGGGCGTGGGTGGTCGTGATCGCGGACACCTCGGTCATACGAAAAACCTTAGCGCCGGGGTCTGACATCCCACCGGGCGTCCTGCCGGGCGCACTGCCAGGCGCACCGCCAGGCGCACCGCCAGGTGTCCCCGAGGGAGGCTGTCAGGCGGGCCATTCCCATGCCCTGGGCTTCGAGCCGGTCGCGTACGCGCTCCAGGGAGAGACCGCGGCGGCGCAGGGCCGCGCGGAAGACATCGGCGAAGGTCACGTCCATGTCCGTTTCCGCGTCGGTCATGGCAGCGACTCCGATTTCTCCGCCCGGTGGTGTTCGGATGTTACGCGGACGGCGGAAGCCGCCCACCGGTAGGAGTGGACGGCTCCGCCGCGTCTCTCCGGGGGCATCGGAGAGGAAGAAACCGAATCCGACCGGACCGAATGGGACCGGTTCGGGCCGGATCGAATCAGCTGGTGGTGTTGAGGCGCTCCTGGCCGCGCACGACGCGCACGGCGTCGTCGTGCTTGGCCGCGGCCTTGATGAACGAGCGGGCGGCGGTGCCGCTGTCGCTGTTCACCTCGACCGTCACGGTGTCGGAGGCGAGGTCGACCGACCACGACGAGACACCTACGCGGGCCTGCTTGACGGCCTTCGCGTCCGGCGCGTTCACCGTCAGCGTGCCCGCCTTCGTGAAGAAGGCGCCGTCCGTCGTGATGCCCTGTTCGTCGGCCGCGGCCAACTCGCGCTGCTGCGCGGCCTCGTGGTCGAGCCGGTCGACAGCCTCCTGCTCACTGCCACCGAGCGTCTTGGCGAGCGCCGAGACCTTCTCCGAACTACCGGGGCATCCCGTGGTCGGTGACAGGACGATCAGTCCTGCGGGGAAGGGGCCGGTATGGGGCCGGGGAACTGCTGTGAACGACGCGGGTGTTAGCTTCACTCCCGTGCTAAAACACCAGGATGAGACCAGGGCGGCCTACGACGGGGTCGTCGAACTGTATGCGTCGATGTTCGCTAATCGGTTGGAGACGCAGCCGTTCGGGCGGAACATGATCGGCACCTTCGCCGAGCTCGTGCGTGGCACGGGGAACCTGCGAGCAGCCGACGTCGGGTGCGGGCCCGGCCATTTGACCGCCATGCTGCACGACTTGGGGTTGGACGCCTTCGGGCTCGACCTCTCCCCGGCTATGGTCGCCCACGCCCGGCGGGCCCATCCGGCGCTGCGGTTCGACGAAGCACGAATGGAGGCCCTGCCGGTCGAGGACGGCGCGCTCGGCGGAGTGCTGGCCCACTACTCGATGATCCATACCCCACCTGAAGAATTGCCCGCGCTTCTCGCTGAGCAGGTGCGTGTCTTGGCACCAGGGGGCCTGCTCCTGGCGTCCTTCTTCGGAGCCGAGGGGCCGGAGCCTGTCCGCTTCGACCACAAGGTGGCGCCTGCCTATAGCTGGCCGGCGGAGCAGTTTGCCGAGTTGCTGGCCGGGGCCGGACTCGTCACGGTGGCTCGGTTGCTCCACGACCCAGCGTCCGAGCGGGGCTTCCTCGACACCCACCTGCTGGCCCGCCGCCCGTAGAACGTGGCCCGTGGCCGGGGTCGGGGTGGTGTAGATCATCCGCGTGGAGGAAGCTCCTCCAAGCGCCGCGTTCTGTGACGGTGTCCGCTGAGCACGCCGGATTGACAGCCGTGCAGTCACGCAGGCCCCGGCGGGGTGGCCGCCGCAGTGGTGCGAGCAACGATCTCCCGGAAGGTAGGAATTCCCAGGTCGACAGACTCCTGCTTCCGGGAGATCTGGGCGTCGAGTTGGGCTAGCTTCTCCTCGGCGTGGGTCAGGCTGCTCTGCAGCCCTTCGATCTCGCCGAGCCAGCCTTCCCTTTCGGCTTCCGAGATGCGCGTATGGAGGTTGTCGCGGATTTCGACAAGCCGGGGACGTTCTGTCGCGTGGACGATCAGGGCGGGGCATCGGACGCAAGCGTGTTCGTGAGCACAGTCAGTTCCGTATGCGCGGCCGCAGTCGCCCAGGGCGAGCTTGCGGCGCTCAAAGTGTCCGAGGAACTCTCCCCATTCCGCAGGGGTGACGGTGCGGTATTCGTCGGCAGGCCGCAGAGCCCGGCGCCGGGCGATGAACGCTCGGTGTGCCTCGATGGCGTCAGTGGGGTAGATCGCGGCGTATCCCATCGTTGTTCCGATGTGGTCGTGACCAGCGATGACCTGTGCGATGTGAGGGGGCAGGCCGTTGAGGATGGAGTCCGTGATGAAGATCCGGCGGAAGTCGTGGGGCTGGAAGATGAGGGGGTCACCCGCGCTGTCCGTCAGGCCTGAGGCCAACAAGGTGACGTCGAGTCCCCGCCGGATCGTCGCTCGTGACAGCGGACGCAGGTAGCCGCCAGAGCGATCCTGGAACAGGAGAGGCATCGGCGGGTTCCAGACCCGTTCGTAGTGGTCGTAGTTACGGAGAACGGGGACTCTCCCGTCCGAGCCTCGGACTCGAGAGACGACCGTGCTCAACACGTCCGCCAGCTCCGGCGTGACTAGGGCGTGTTTCGAAAGTCCCGCCTGGCCGACGACGCCTGGCACGCGCACTCGCCGCGTTGTCGGAATCATCCAAGTACGTCCAGTACGAGAACGATCCTCCGCCTTGCGATCGCACGCACCAGACGCCGTCGGCCCCGCCCTTCGGGCGGACGGCGCTACTTTCGCAACACGCCCTAGGACAAGTCGCTCTTGGTCGGTCTTCGACGGGGCGATCTGCAAGAGCGGAACCGTCTGTCCGGTGGTGGGGAGCTTGTAGCTGACGATGCTGTGGTGCCCCAGCTCGAGGAGTTCCTCGATGCGGATGCCGGTGTGCCGCAAGATCTCGATGGCAGCCCACCCCCAGAATGCGCTGCGTTCCTCACCCGCGAATGAGCGCCGGGTGCCCTTCGCGTCCCAGGCATGGATCGGGCGCCCGTCAGCGCATTTGCTGAAGCGCGGGACTCTGAAGGTTTCACCAAGCACGCTGAAATCCGAACCGAGCGGGGCAGCGTTGAGTGCATCGAGGCGCATGGTGGCCTCTTTCAGCAGGCGATGAGCCGTCTTCACCAGCGTGGGCAGGGCCGGGAGGCGCTCGCGAGTACGTTGGTCCATGCGGGCCTTGAGCTGCTTGTCAGCCTTTCTTCCCGAGCACTCGGCTTCGCTGATCGGGCAGGGTGCCACCCAGGCGGCCCACTGGCCGGGGTCCTCCACTGCCCACTCCGCCAGGTCCAGGTAGAAGGCTCTGACCTGGGTTTTGATCCCGATTGCACCTCGGCGTGGCTCTGTGAACTCCCGAAATGATCCATCGGGCAGGCGCTTGCGGATGGTCTTCGTAGCCAGGCGGACCTTCCAGGCAGTGATCACCTCGGCAGGCAGCCGAAGAGAGTCGATGCCCGGATGGTGCCGCTCCAGGTCGTCCCAGAACCGAAGCGCCAGCGAGATCGTGAGCGCCTGCAGCGTCGTGAAGTCGAGCCCTACGGACCGATGGGAGAGGTAGGCGACCAAGAGATCGCGGATCGGACGGCACTGCAGTTCGTAGCGGTCGACAAGGTCCGCCGGGGTGAGTTGCCCCGTACGGTTCGAGATCCGGAACAGCGTGTGCGGTGCGTCTGCTGGAAAGAGACCCAAGTCGCGTAGCCAGGTGTAGGCGAGCTGGATCCGGCCATTGCTGTTGCGCGGATTCTTGCTTTGCCAGAGCAGCAGGTCGCCGACGACGATGTCCTCGATGGCGCCGCCTCGGCAGGCCATGATCTCCGCGATGGTCTTCAGCCCGGACGAGATATTCGCAGCCGAGATGTTGGTCGGCAGTGAAGCCCTCAAGCGGGCGAACCCCTCGGGGTCGCGTGTGGTCTCCAGGGCCGGCCGAAGATGCCGCGATCTTGACCCGATGAGGAACTCCGGGTCGGGTCTGACGGCATCCGCGCAGAGCGGCGCCAGCACCCCGACGAGGAGCGTTTCACGGCGGGATACTCGCCCTTCCGGGCGGGCCCAGGCTGCGAAGGCATCCCTCCACCCCTGCGACGCAATGTGCTGGCCGTGGGCAGGGCTCTCCTGCCAGCGCTGCTGCCAGGTTTCTCCAGGAAAGGTCATCAGCCAGTCGAGCAGGAGACGTGCCCCGAACATCCGATTCGCCTGGGCGCTGGGTTCCACAGCTCGTAGCGGTGGGCGAGCCAGCCGCTCAAGGACCTCTTCACGTGTGACCGCGGTCGCTTCCCACATGCTTGGTCTTTCCCGATGCGGGAATCGGTTCATCAGCTTGAGCTCTTCGGCGCCCACCATGCTGGTGACCCGCGGAACGAAGCTCGAGCCGACGTGCGTCGCAGTGCTCGTCATGACGCGTCCCGGCCGAAGAGGATGGACAAGGAGTCGGGGTTGTAGGACGGCTCGTCAACGGGCACAGGGGTCTCCTCGCGTCGCTTCTCCTGGCGGGCGTGGTGGGCGAGGCCGGCTCTGATGACGTCGTCCCTGGTCGGACGGTTGTAGATGTCCAGGGTCGACAGGTACTTGTGGCCGAGGATCTTCTGCACGTAGACCGGCGGCATGTTCGGGTCATCGAGCATCAGGAACGTCGCCGTGTGCCGCAGATCGTGAAGGGTCCAGTTAGCGCCCAGGAGATCGTTGGCGCGGTTGAACATCATGCGCGCCGCGTCGTACTCCAGCGGCCGCCATGGGCGCCGCAGCGTCCACCACAGCGGATGGTGACGGCCTCGAGGGACTCCTTTCTTCCAGGCGGACTCTTGGTAGAGCCGCAGCCAGACGAACGCGTCCGGGGTGGCGACCAGGTCCTGGTAGTCGCGGGTGCCCTTGCGGATCACACTGACGGTCTGCTCGCCGACAACCGCGCCGTCCTGCTTGACCGTGAGCAGCTCCTCGGCGCGGGCACCAGTGGCGACCAAAAAGGCCAGCAAGGCGCGGTCCCGATGAGAACGGAGCCCGGCGAAAACCTTGGTGTACATCTCGTCGGGAATCCGCCGCGGGACTGACCCGCTGCGGAACGGTGGGCCGGTAGAGGCCCGTGCGTCGGTTGCGGTGCTTCTTCTCACCATCACGCTGTGTCCGGAGCTGGGACAAGCGGCGCCCACGGACCAACGGGAAGGGGTTCACCAGCAACGAACCGGTGTTTTCATCCAGATGGAAGTTGTAGAACTCCCGCAGCACCGTCTCGCAATGAGCTCGGGTTGCCGGCGAGTACTTGGTCCCGACCGTGGGCTTTCCAGTCACCGGATTCGGCGTACCTGGTGCTGGCCTGTCACTGCGAGGCGGCGGGACCTTGGAGGGAGCCTTGCCGCGATGGCGCCAATGGATGCGCTTCGGCTTGTCCGCCACCTTCATCCACAACACGAAGTCCCGGGCGTCTTCCCGGGTCGCACGGTCCCACTCGATCCCGAGCGCCCAGAGGAACCGGAACCAGCGCAGCAGATCCATGCCGTACGAACGTGGCGTCAACGGCGAGCTGTCCCTCGCCATCAGCTCCTTGAGGTAGAGCGCAACGGGCGCAACCGGCCTCCCGCGTCCATCCAGCACCCTGTACGGCTCCCAGGGATCTCCCGTCTTCAGTAACTGGCCTAACTCAGGCAGGACAAAGTTCCTCAGGTCCCTTCCGGACCGCTGCTCGTCAAGCACCTCGGGAAACTAGCAGATACCTGGTCTGACCTGCGAAGACAGTTGAGTTAGTTCGGTTAACAGGCCATCTCGGGCTGGTACCGGGGCGCCTGGCCCGCGGCGCCGGAGGGGTCGGCGGCCTGCGCGCCGGTCACTGCGGAGGCCGAGAGCAGGACGCCGGTGACGGCGGCGACGAGGTACTTCCGGGAAACCTGCACGGTGCTTCTTCTCGTATCGGAGCGGAGCGCTGACGCGCGTGTTCATGAGCGAGCGCTCGTCCGGCGACGTGGATGGGGGGTGTGGGGGGCGTCGCGGGATGAACTCTCGCCGAACGCTCCCTTTCCGGACAAGGCCCGGCCGGGGAGTTATTTTCAACAGAGTTGCGGACAACTGTTGAGAGGAAGCTGGCAGAGAGGCCCGTCAGGCGACTCGTCGGTCGGTTCGGTCCCTCACTCGAACGCCTGGGCCACGGCGAGGCTGTCCTCGTACACGTGGTGGCGGGTGACGAGGCCGTTCTCGACGGTGAGGTGCAGGGCGAACCGCGAGCGGTACGCGCGCCCGGTGGAGCGGGCCGTCTGCCGGATCTCACCCGTCACGACGGCGTCGTTCCCGTCGACGAGGATCCGCTCGATCTCGGTCCCGACCTCCTCGGGCACATGGTGCTCGCCGATCTCGCGGTAGTGCGCCGCGGCGTCCGCGCGGCTGGACCGGTGCCGGATCCAGGGCGTCGCGGCCCGGCCGTGCTCGGCCTCGGGCCAGTCCAGCCGCCAGTCGGCCCCGTCGGCGTACAACTCGGCGATACGGGCGGGGTCACCCGCACCGATCCTGCTCAGCAACTCCTGGACCACCTGGCGTGTCTGCGTGCTCGCGACTTCCGACATGACTGTCTGCCCCCCCTCTGTCCCGCGCCCGGCCGGCGCGGTGTGTGATCACATCCTGGCCGGGGCGGGCGGGTCGTGGCGATTACCCCGGAGGTAGGGACGAGGTGATCTTCAGCACCGCACCGTTCTTGTTCATGTCCTTCAGCGCCACGGTGACCGTCACCTCCCCGTTCCGGCCGAACGTGCCCGGCACGCCATCGCCGGAGAGATTCACCGTGACGGCGCGCCCGGCCCCCAGACGTACGCCGCGCCGCAACGCAACCTGCGCGACCACCACGGCTGCACCGGCCCGATCGACGGCGCCCCCGGCCCGCAGACGTACGCGGCGCTCCAGCGACTGGCCCGCGGTTACGGGTACACGGGGCAGGTGGACGGGGTGATGGGCCCCAACTCCTGGCGCGCCGTGGCCCGTTTCCTCAACCAGGACCGCTGGAACTAGGGCGTGTTGCGAAAGTAGCGCCGTCCGCCCGAAGGGCGGGGCCGACGGCGTCTGGTGCGTGCGATCGCAAGGCGGAGGATCGTTCTCGTACTGGGCGTACTTGGACGAGTCCGACAACGCGGCGAGTGTGCGTGCCAGGCGTCGTCGGCCAGGCGGGACTTTCGCAACACGCCCTAGGTTCTGGCGGCCCGCGCCAGGATCTCCTCGACGACCCCGGTCTTCGCGTCGGCGTAGTTCTGCGTGTACTTCCACTCCCGCAGCGCCAGTTCCCGCTTCGTCTCCGCGTACAGCTCGCGGTCGCCGGGATGCGTACGCAGCCGGTCCCGGAAGAGCAGCATGCGGTCGTTCTCGGGGCAACCGACCGGCAGTACATGCAGGTTGGCCGAGCCGGCCGAGGGGTCGAGATCCCGCTTCCTGAGGCAGCGGTGCTCGAACCAGTCGGGTTCGCGGACGGCGACCTCGTACCCGAGGGCGGCGAGGGCGGGCACGTAGCTCGCCTCGTCCGCCGGGTCGGGGACGATCAGCAGCATGTCGATGACCGGTTTCGCGGGGAGGCCGGGCACCGAGGTGGAGCCGACGTGTTCGAGGCGGAACCCGGACGCGCCGGCGCCCTCGGCGAACCGCGCCCCGATCAAGGCGGCCTCCCGCTCGAAGACGGCCGGCCAGCGCGGGTCGTACGCGCTGAGCGCGACCTGCCCGTTGACCTGCTGGGCGGCACCGAGCTGGGCGGTCTCGATCTCCTCGTCGGTCATCCGGTGTCGTCCGTTGTCGTGCTCCATCAGTCCTCAACTCTCCTGTGCGCGTGTTCGGTTGGCGCGTGGGCGCGGGGGCGGACTCCGTCGTGGCCCGGGGACCCGGGGCCTCGCCCGGAAAATGGCGATCGTTCACTCTACGAGTGCCGCGCCGACGCGCCGCACCGCGCGGCGGAGGCACGGCGGAGGCACGGTGGAGGCCCGGCGGCGGGCGCGGATCGCACCTCACCCCATCTCACCTGCGGTTCTGTACGTCGCAGAGATTTGCAATGCCGATTGTCAGTGGCGCCTTCTATGGTTTTGGTCATGACCCCTGCACTGATCGGGCGTGACCACCCCGCAGGCGTCCTTCGCGCGGAGATCGACCGGGCGACGGAGAGCCACGGGGGTCTCGTGCTGGTCGCGGGCGAGGCGGGCATCGGCAAGACCACGCTCGTCACCGCCGCCGCCCTGGAGGCCCGGCAGCGCGGGGCGCTGGTGCTCGGCGGCTCCTGCTGGGAGGGCAGCGCCCCCGGCTACTGGCCGTGGGTGCAGGTCGTGCGCGGCATGCGGCGCGGCCTCGGTGAGCGGGAGTGGGCGAAGGCCGAGGAGGCGGCGGGCGGACGGCTCGCGGTGCTGCTGGGCGAGACCCCGGGGGACGACGAGGCCAAGGACGCCTTCTCCGTGTACGACGCGGTGACGACCGCCCTCGTCACGGTCTCCCAGGACCGCCCGGTCGTCGTCGTCCTGGACGATCTGCACTGGGCGGACACCGCATCGCTCAGACTCCTCGAATTCGCCGCCCAGCACGCCTGGTTCGAGCGGCTGCTGCTCATCGGGACGTACCGCGACGTGGAGGTGGAGGCGCCCGGCCACCCGCTCCAGAAGCTCATCCTGCCGCTGGTCGCCCGCGCCACCACGGCCGTGACGCTGACCGGGCTCGACAGGGACGACGTGGGCGCGCTCCTGGCGCTCACCACCGGGCGGGAGCCGGAGCCCGCGCTGGTGGACGAGGTGCACAGCCGCACGGGCGGCAATCCGTTCTTCGTCGAGCAGACCGCCCGGCTCTGGCACGGCGGCAGCCCGGTCAGCACGATCCCGCCCGGCGTGCGCGAGGCCGTGCGGCGGCGCCTGTCGATGCTGCCGAAGCCGGTCGGCCACCTGCTGGTCGCGGCGAGCGTGCTGGGCCGGGAGTTCCACCGCCAGGTGCTCGCCGGCGTCACGTCTGCGCCCGTGGCGCACGTGGACCGGCTGCTGGACCGGGCCGTGGCGGCCCGGCTCGTGGTGACGCGCACGGGGGGCCTGTTCGCATTCGCCCACGATCTCGTCCGCGAGACGCTCTACGACTCGCTGGAGGAGGCGGACGCGGCCCGTCTGCACGGCGCGGTCGTACGGGCCCTGGACACCGCCCCGGCGCTGAGCGAGAAGATCGTCCCCGCCGATCTGGCCCGGCACGCCCATCTGGCCGGTGACACGGTGGACCGCGACTGCCGCATCGATCTGCTGCTCGCGGCGGCGCGGGACGCGTCGAGCAGGCTCGCGGCCGACGAGGCCATCGGTCACTACCGGCGCGCGCTGGAGGTGGCGGAGACACACGGCGAGGGCGATCCGCGCCGCGCGATCATCGTCGCGCTCGACCTGGCCGGCGAGCTGCGGAACCACGGCGCGGAGGAGGAGGCCCAGTGGTATTTCGACCGCGCGGTGACACCGGCGCGCGAGCTGGGCGATCCCGAGCTGCTGACGCGCGTCGCGCTCACGCTCCACCAGCAGCAGGACATCCCGGGCCACGGACCGCAGGCGGCGGAGCTGCTGCACGAGGCGTACCGCGCGCTGTTCGGGGACGGGGGCGCGGACAGAGGCTCGGGCAGTGGCTCGGGCTCGGGGGCCGATGCGGACGTGGGCGGCTCCAACGGTCAGGAGCGGGAGCGGATGGCGCAGGATCTCGCCGTCCGCGCCACGGACCTCGCCCGGCAGGACGAGGACGACGAAGCGCTCGCCTTCTCCCTCTGGGCACGGCACGACACCATCTGGGGCCTCGGGACCTCCGACGAACGGCTGGCCCTCACCACCGAGATGCTGACCGTCGCCCGCCGCACCCAGAATCCCGACATGGAGGTGCACGCCGCGGCGATGCGCTGGGTGTCGCTCCTGGAGCTGGGCGATCCGCGCTATCTGGACCAGGTGCGTACGTACCGGGGGCTGGCCGACCGGGCGGGCAAGCGCAGGCACGAGCTGGGCAAGGCCGTCGACCTGGGCATCGTCGCCGCACTCACCGGCGACTTCGAGCAGGCCGAGAAGTGGTACGCGGGCTCGCTCGAATCGGTGCCCGAACACGCGGCGTTCGGGTTTCTCGGCCCCCATCTGCGCTGGGGCCTGCACATGATGCGGGGCCGCTACGACGAGGCCGAAGCCATCACGCGCACCCTCGGCGTCGAGGACTACCCGTTCCCGGCGCTGCTCGGCGGCATCACCGCGATCGAGCGCGGCGACACGGCGCGGGCGCTTCGGCTGCTCCGGGAGGTGACGGACCGCCCGGAGCCGGTGACACGCATCTTCGCGCCGCTGTGGTTCCGGTTCCTGGCGCACACGGCCGCCGCGTCGGGCGATCCCGCGCTGATCGCCGAGGCGCGGGGCGCGCTCGGCGCGCACCGCGGCCGCTGGCTCGTCGCGCTGTTCGGCTGCGACATCAGCGGACCCGTCGACCTCTGGCTCGGTCTGCTGGACGCGGCGGAGGGGCGCTGGGACGCGGCGGTGGCCGCGTTCACCGCGGCGCGCGACTCCGCCGACCGTCTCCAGGCGAGACCGTGGTCCCTGCGCGCGAGCCTGGCGCTGGCGGACGCGCTGCGGGCTCGCGGCGAGGACGGGGACGCCACCGCGGAGGCGGCGTTGCGCACGGAGTGCGCGCGGTCGGCGAGGGCGATGGGGCTGCGGCATCTGGAGGGGCGGGAGGTACGACGGCAGGCAGGACCGGGGGTGGCCGTCGAGCCCGCCCCACCACCTGACCCACCTGACCCACCTGACCCACCCGCCCCGCCGGACGCGGGGACGCGGCGGGGGCCGTGGGTGAACGGCCCGTGGGCGGACGACGCGGGACCGAGCGGGCCGGGCGCGGGGACGGGCGGGGACGCCGGAGGCCGTACGGGCGGGGACACGGGCGCGGGCGCCGGCGCTGATACGGGCGTGGAGGCTGTGGAGGCCGAGGAGGCTGTGGAGGCCGAGGAGACTCAACTGGTCCCGTCCGAAGCGGAGTTCAGACGGGACGGGGCCGTATGGGCGCTCGTCTTCGGTGGGCGGGCGGTCCATGTGCCCGACGCCAAGGGGCTACGCGATCTGCACACGCTGCTCTCACACCCGGGCACCGACTTCCCCGCCGTCCGGCTGCTCGCCCCCGACGCGGGCAGGACGGCCGTGGCCGCGCACGCCATGGGCGGCGACCCGGTGTTGGACGACCGGGCCAAGGCCGAGTACCGGCGGCGGCTCGACCAGCTGGACCAGGAGATCGACCGCGCGGGCGAGCGCGGCGACGACGCCCGCGCCGCCGCGTACGACAGGGAGCGCCAGGCCCTCCTCGCCGAACTCCGCACGGCCGCCGGTCTCGGCGGGCGCACCCGTCGGCTGGGCGACGAGGCCGAGCGGGCCCGTAAGACGGTCACGGCCCGGATCCGCGACACCCTGCGCAAGCTCGACGCGCTCCACCCCGAACTGGCCGCGCATCTGCGGAAGTCGGTGACCACGGGCGCGACCTGCGCCTACCGCCCGGACCGCACGGAGAACGCCATCTCCGGCCCGCTCACCTGGCGACTGCGTTCATGACTCAAGTACCACACCCTCAAGTACCGCACCAAGGACGTGAATCGCGTGACTGACTTCGAGGGCCGGCTGATGGCCATGCTCGACGAGCTTCGCTCGACCGAGGAAATCACGGTGGACGAAGCGGAGGAGGGTTCCCTCGCCACATGGATCACCGGACCGGGGCACGCACTCGAAGTGATCCGGAAAGTCGCGGGTGTTCATCTCGCCCCGGTCATGGCCGACAGTTTCCACCGGTACGACGGTCTGAGGTGCTACTGGAGAGGCACGGCGGACAGCACCATCGGCGGCGAGTTCTGCCTCAACCATCTGGTCAACGTCTGCGTGGACGAGGTTCCCGAGGGGCTTTCCGACACGGAGTGGGCGACCGAGGAGTGGCCGACCGGGAGACACGGTGGCTACCGGTACCTGTGCTACAGCGCCGAAGTAGACGGCCCGAACGAGGAGGAGGGCATGCTTCACGCGTTCGACCAACAGTTCCTCACCGGGACCGGCGGGATCGCCGGCTTCGCTGTCGGTGACGAGAAATTCGCCACCGTCGACGGAAATCCGGGGCACCCCGAGATCTGGTATTCCGTCAACACGGACGGGACCCTCCTGCGGCTCGACATCACCTATCCCGAGTATCTGGAAACGCTGTTGCTTACCCGCGGACTGCTCGGCTGGCAGTACCTCTACGCCGATCCGCGCGACCCAGGATTCGGCTATTGCCGTCCGAGGCTGGGACCGGATCTCGACTTCCTGGAACGGACCTTCCCCCACGACGACTTCTCCGGGCTGCGGGCCAGATGGGACGCGCATCTGCGGGTCCGCGACGAGTAGCGGCTCCGGTGCGTTGACCATGAACGTACTGCGAGCACCAAGGTCGGCGGCCCGTTGTCAGTGGCGCATGCGAACGTTGCCGGTGTCAGTTTCTCGCACGGGCGGGAAATCCGAGAACCACCGAAGGAAAGCGCGATGTCAGACCTCTACGGCGTCCGGGTGCTGGCGATCGATCCACCGCACCGGCGCGTCCGCATGCGCGTGACCGTCATCCACCCCGACGTCTCACTCGCCGACGACGCGAGCTTTTTTCTCCGCGTCTTCAGCGAGATCGCCCGCGATGACGCCCCACTGGGCCTCGCGGTCACCCAGGATCGGTGTCTCGACGAGGCATGGGTGGACACCAACACCCGGTGGTTCGTGGAGAGCGTGGAGCGGATAGCGACGCGCAACTACTCCGTCGCGGAGGAAACGAAGGAAACGGAGGACACGAAGGAAGACGAAGACGATCCGGATGATGACGAGGAGTACATCGTCGGGTATCCCTGGGAAAATGGGTTGCGGTTCGATGAGATGCCCCCGAAGGCCGCCGCGGAGCTGCTCCGCGCCGAGGAATCTCGTATGGGGGCCGACTACGACGTGACGGTCACCGATCCCCGGTGGATCGAGCATCTGACGGCCGGCTCATGGTGGCGCACGGCGTCCTACGACACTCGCGCCGATCAACTGCTCGCCGGTGAGGCCCCCGCCATCCCCGATCTGCGACACCCGGCCGCCGTGCTGAAGCCCTTCAGCGGGGACAACGCGCCTTACCATCTGGCGTTCTCCGACGACGGTCGCTTCCTGGCCGTCACCTGCGAGTCTCCGGGCGAGCTGGTGGTCTACGACACCTTCGACCGGCGCGAATGCCTGCGCGCCAGTCACGGCGACGACTACACCTCGCCCTGGCTGATGTGGGTGCCCGGCGAACCGGTGATCACCCTCCGCCACCACGAGGAAATGCTCCCGCAGTTGGCCTATGACGCGGTGTCGGGCGCCCCGGTCGAGGCACCCGCGCAGACGGGCCGCGTGCGTTCGGCCACCGGCCGCTACCGTACCTCGTACGCGTCCGGCCCCGCCGTCGCCCTGCTGTCGCAGAGCGGCGACGATCGGGTGGTGCCGTTGGTGCCCGTGGGCGAGGGCGGTGACGACACGGAGCGTGTGGATCCGTACGAAGGCGTCGCGTTCTCCGCCGACGAGTCGAAGATGTTCGTCGCGAGCGGGTCGCGGGTGCATGTGATGGACCCGGCCGACGGCCGCACCCTGGAGGTGATCGAGAACGAGGGAATCGAGATCCGGTCCCTGCGAGTGAGCCCGGACGGCGACTATCTGGCGATCTCGGGCTACTCGGGAGAGCTGAAGGTGATCATCCGTCGGGTCAGCGACCACCGGGCGGTCACCAGCCACCACATCGGCGGTGACTGGTACCCCTTGCAGAAGTACGAGATGGCCTGGTCTCCCGACGGCCGTTGGCTGGCCGCCAATCTGAAGTTCGTGACCGCTCGGAGTGACTGGGAGTCGAAGGGTGGTGAGACCCGCATCTTCCCCGTCGGCCTCCCCACGGAATTCGCCAACGAGCCCAGCTGATCCGAGTCGTCCTCGCGATTC
Source organism: Streptomyces sp. NBC_01508 (assembly GCF_045040315.1). NCBI lineage: Bacteria > Bacillati > Actinomycetota > Actinomycetes > Kitasatosporales > Streptomycetaceae > Streptomyces > Streptomyces sp. NBC_01508. Next base: position 4,056,990 of record NZ_CP109419.1, read on the forward strand.
GCACCCGCCCCTCGGCCGCACCGGCCGCACCGGCCGCGTCGACCACCTCGACCGCCTCGCGGGCGAGTTGTTCGGCCCGTATCCGGTGCAGCCGAAGGTGCAGGGCGTCGCCCGGCGCCGTCACACCGTGACGGCGTAGGCCACCGCACACGCCACGTTGTCCGGTCCGCCCGCCGCGAGGGCCAGTGCGATCAAATCCCGTACGGCGTCCGCCGGTTCCGCCGCCGTACTGAGCACGCGCCGGAGGTCGTCGGGCCGTACGACCGTGAACAGGCCGTCGGAGCAGAGCAGATAGCGGTCGCCCGGCGCCACGTCGTGCAGCCGCAGATCGGGCCGGGCATGCTCCTCCGAGCCGCCCACCGCACGCAGCAGCAGCGCCCGTTGGGGATGCGACTGCGCCTCCTCAGCGGTGAGACCGCCCGCGTCGATCATGGACTGGACGAGGGTGTGGTCGTGCGTGATCCGGGACAGGTCACCGCCCCGCAGCAGATACGCGCGGGTGTCGCCGACGTGCACGAGCGCCAGCCGTGATCCGGTCCACAGCATCGCCGTGAGCGTGGTCCCGGACTCGCCGTTCGCCGTCCGGTTCACCCGGTCCACCGCGTCCGCGAGCCCGTTGAGCACATCGCCGCCCCGGACCGACTGCTCCAGCTCCGCCAGCGCCTCGACCGCCGCCCCGCTCACCCGCGCGCCGCCGTCCCCGTACCCGTCCGCGACCGCGAGCAGCCGCGAACCGGCGTACGCCGTGTCCTGGTTGACCGCCCGGACCAGCCCCCGGTCCGATCCGGCCGCAAAACGCATCCTCATGTCAGACATCTCTTCGACGCCCTTCCCCGCCGGATTCCCCGACAGTTGGTCGACGAGGAAGGTCACCAGGTCCCTGCGCGCGGCGGTCTCCGTCTCCACCCGCGCCCAGTACGCCCCGATGTCCTGGCCGGCGGCCGGCGGATCCGTCTCGCACAGATCGCAGACGTCCGCGATCCGGGCCAGCGGCATCCCGATGCGCCGCAGCCACGCCACCAGCCGGGCCCGCTCCAACTGTGCCCCGGTGTAGTAGCGGTAGCCGGTTGTCCCGTCCACGCGAGCCGGTGCCAGCAGCCCCAGCTCGTCGTAGAGGCGCAGCGCCTTCGGCGACAGCCGGGACGCGCGGGCGAACGCGCCGATGGTCAGTTCGCCCGCGTAAGCCATGTCACCCGCGTACTCCGAGTCTCCCGTGCTTGTCATGTCTCCTGCGCCTGCCAGGTCACCCGTGCCTGCCATCTCGCCCTCACCGCCGTCCCTCTCCTCGTACCGGGCGCCTCGCCCGGTACGACCGATGCTGGGGCTTGCCCCTTGGGCAAGGTCAACACACCGCCCGGCACGGGGCGGGCGCACAGCCCGCACGCGCCTGTGGCCTGCGGCTCTCCCCCGGAGAGTCGCAGGCCACAGGCAGTCGGAGTCACGCGGTCACTTGCGGTTGTAGAGCCGCATCGTCCACGTACCGAAGATGATCATCAGCCCGACCGACCAGCCGAGCGTCACCGCGATGTCCTGGGCCGGCCAGTCACCGGCCATCAACCCCCGTACCGCGCTGGCGAGTTCGGAGACCGGGCTGTTGTTGACGAAGGCCTGGAGCCAGCCGGGCATCGTCTTCGGGTCGACGAAGACGTTGCTCAGGAACGTCAGCGGCATGATCACCATCATGCTGACGCCCATCACCGACTTCTCGGTGCGCAGCATCAGCCCGAACATCGTCCAGATCCACGAGAAGGAGAAGGAGAAGACGAGCAGCAGCACCACTCCCGCCACGATGCCGAGCACGCCGCCGTCAGGGCGGTATCCGATGGCCAGACCCACGCCGAGGATCACGATCGAGGCGATCACGTAGCGGATCACGTCGCCGAGCAGATAGCCGACCATCGGGGCCGGGCGCCAGATCGGGAGCGTACGGAACCGGTCGAAGACGCCCTTGGCGATATCGGTGTTGACCGCGACGCCCGTGTACATCGTGATCATCACGACGCTCATCACCATGACGCCGGGCAGCAGGAACTGGATGTACTCGGAGACCGACCCCGCCAGCGCACCGCCGAAGAGATACGCGTACATCAGCACCATCATGACCGGGAAGACGGTCACGTCGAAAAGCTGCTCGGGCACATGCTTGATCTTCAGCATCGCCCGCCAGCCGAAGGTCAGCGACGCGGAGAGCGCGCTGGGCCGCGGTGGCCGCTCCTTCTTCACGAGCAGCGCGGCGAGGTCGTCCGCCGAGGGCGTGGCGAGTTCGAGGTCGTCGAGGTCGTCATGGCCCTGGGTCTTCGTGGCTACGGTGGTCATGCCGCCGCCCCCTCCTTCACGTCGTTGTTCTGCCCGAGCGGCGTACGGGACGCGTCGCCGGACGGCTTCTTCTTGTCGGTGAGGGCGAGGAAGACCTCGTCCAGGCTGGGCTGGCCGAGGGAGAAGTTGTCCACGACGATCCCCTCGTGCGCCAGCTCGGCGAGCGCCCGCCCGGCCTGCTCGGCCGCGCCCTGGTCGGTGCCGCCCCCGCTGATCGTGGCGGTCAGCGCGAGCGGGTCCGCGTCCAGCACGATCTCCGCGCGCAGCGAGGCGGCCAGCACCCGCCGGGCGTCCGACCGCTGGGCCGCGTCACGCAGCCGCAGATGCACGGCGCCGGAACCGACCGACGCCTTCAGGTCGCCCTTCGTGCCCTCGGCGATCACCTTGCCGTGGTCGATCACCGCGATACGGGACGCCAGTTGGTCCGCCTCGTCCAGATACTGGGTCGTCAGCAACACCGTCGTCCCCTGCGAGACCACGGCCCGCACGATGTCCCACACCTGGTTGCGGCTGCGCGGGTCGAGGCCGGTCGTCGGCTCGTCCAGGAACAGCAGATCCGGGGTGTTCAGGATGGAGGCGGCGATGTCGATACGGCGCCGCATACCACCCGAGTAGTTCTTGACCTGCCGGCCGGCCGCCTCCGTAAGACCGAACGCGTCCAGCAGCTGCCCGGCCCGGTCGCGGGCGTCGCGCTTGGTGTGCCCGAGCAGCCGGCCGAGCAGGACCAGATTCTCCGTACCGGTCAGGTCCTCGTCCACCGACGCGTACTGCCCGGTCAGCGCGACCCGGTTGCGGACCGCCTCGGCGTCCTTCACCACGTCCTTGCCGAAGATACGGGCCTCGCCGCCGTCCGGGCGGAGCAGCGTCGCGAGCATCCGTACGACGGTGGTCTTGCCCGCGCCGTTCGGACCCAGCACTCCGTAGACCGTGCCCGTCGGCACGGCGAGATCGACTCCGTCCACAGCTCGGTTCGAGCCGAAGACTTTCACCAGCCCTGTGGTCTCGATCGCGAGATCATTACTCATCGTCATTCCTTAGTCGGTTCTTTTTCTGGTCGTTGTGGGCCGGCAACGGCAGCCGTTGAGCACGTTGTCCCCTATGACTCCGCCGGCGCCGGGAACTCATCAGCCCGGTCCCCTCAGCAGATGTACGGACGGGCCGCCCGCGCCTCGCGGAGGGCCAGCCCCCACCACCCGAGCTGGTCGAGCAGCACGCTCGCCTCGCGGTCCCGGTGCTCCTCCGTCGCCGCGTCGACGTCGAGCACGTCGTCGCCGCAGTCGAAGAGGTTGACCGATACCCCGTTACGCAGGGTGACCGTGTGCAACTCCGTGAAGACCGCGCGCAGCGCCTCCACCGCGTACAGCCCGCCCGACCCGTGGCCGTAGCTGACGAACGCGACCGGCTTCGTGTGCCACTCGTCGTACGCGAAGTCGACGGCCTGCTTGAGGGAGGCGGGAAACGAGCGGTTGTACTCCGGTGTCACCACCACGAACGCCTCCGCGCGATCGACCTCGGCCGTGAAGCGCGCCACCGGTGCCGTGGGCCGGTCGGGATAGCGCGCGGGGAAGTCGAAGTCGGCCAGGTCGACCACTGACAGCATCAACTCGTCCCGCTTGGCCGCCCGCTCGACGAACCACCGACCGATCGCGTCACCGAGGCGCCCCTCACGGGTGCTCCCGATAATGACCGCGACGCGCAGCGGCAACGCCGCGCCGTCCGGCTCCGGTCCCTGCTCCCCCTCGCGGTGCTGTCGCATGTATGCGCTGCCCCCTCCCTCGTTCACCGTCGATCCCACTCGCCGTCGACCTCGTCGTCACTGCCGTCACCGGTAAGGCGCTAGACGCGACCGCGCACCCGCCAGATCAGATCTGGCGGGCGCGCGAGATGAGGAAGCCGCTGGTCAGGTGCTCTCCGGCGTGGCGATCCGCTTGCCGAGACCGCCGTCGACCGACAGCTTCAGCCCGGTCGTGAAGGTCGCGTCCGTCGCGAGGAACAGCGCCGCCTTCGCGCTCGTCCGCGGTGCCGTGCCGCTTCATCGGCGTCTTCTCGTCACCGCTCTTCCCGAACGCCTCCACGACCTCCGGCGGCAGCCCCTGGATCCCCGACCCCGGGGTGTCGATGAAGCCCGGTGCCACGGCGTTGACCCGGACCCCCCGCGACACCAGCTCGGCGGCCAGCGTCTGCGCGAACGACCACAGGGCCGCCTTGATGCCCGAGTACACGCCCATGCCGGGAGTGCCCGCGCTGTCGGCGACGGAAGTGGTGAAGACCCCGGAATCAGGCAGCCCGTCGTCGTGGCGACCGGGTATCTGCCGTGGGACGCATTGGTGGACATGGTTCAGGAGACGAGCGCCGGCGATCCCGTCCTCCATGCCAGGAAGAACGCGGGCATTCTGCTACGCGGTCTGCTCTCCCACGGTGCCGGGTAGCGGCTCGCCGCACGCGGCCGTAGTCGTATCCCCTCGCCAAAGACGGGCAGGGCACACGGAGGCCGACCTCAACGACTCCGTTGCCCTGCCCGCCTCTTCCCCGCCGGGACCGTCAGGGACGGTCCGCACGCGGGGGGTCCGGGGGAGCCGGGGGGCTCGCGTCGGGACACAGCGAGTGTCCGCATGTGCAAGGGGGCAGGTGGAGCGGGGAGTTGGGGACCAGAGCGGCGTTCCTCACGTCCTCCCCGGGGGCGAGCTTCCGGACGACGAGGACGCCGTCCGTGCCGTGCCGCTCGATCAGCCGGGACAGCAATAGCCGCGCACTACTGTTCGTCATTCGCCAACCGCCTCAGTCCGTGGAGCACTCGCTCCATGAGTTCGTCCGTGACCGGGTCGTACGTCCGGGGTACGCAGTCAGGCACCAGCCGCCAGAAGCCGCCGGCGTGGATGGTGGCCTCAAGCTCCGTCACAGCGGCGCGAGTTGGCTCGGGGGACTCCCGTTCACATGGCATGGCAGCCGCCTCCCTGATCGAAGCGCACGATCACTCAACGTGCATTAACCGGCACGTTTAGTGTGCACTCGACTTCTCGCAAAATACAAGCCGGATCGAAGAAATCACAAATTTGCACACACGGTGGGATGTCGAGTAAACGGCTGTGGCAGGCTGTAACGAGCCCGATAGGGTCGCCAACAGGCGTGACAAGGAGGCAACATGAGCGATCCAACAGTCCGCCGACGACGGCTCGGAGCGGAACTTCGGCGCATGCGTGAGGCCGTCAGCATGAAGCTGGCCGACGCCGCAGGGCGCACGGGGCTGGACACGTCGAAGCTGTCCCGCATCGAGGCAGCTCGCATCGGCGTCAAGCCCCAGGACTTGGACCAACTCCTCGATCTCTACGGAGTGGACGACGCGGCGAAGCGCACGGCCTTGCACAACTTGGCCCGGGACGGCAGCAAGCGCGGATGGTGGCAGACGTATCGCGACGCGATCTCACCGGCGTACGCCGACCTGATCAGCCTGGAGGCGGACGCGAAGAGCATGCGGTCTTACGAGGCGTCTCTCGTACCCGGCCTTCTCCAGACCGCCAGTTACGCCCGCGCCACGATCGACGCCATCAACATGACGTCGACACAAGACCGCGTGAACGCGCTGGTAGAGGTACGCATCCAACGTCAGGCCGTACTCACCCGGCCCGAACCACTTCAGTTCTGGGCGATCGTCCACGAAGCGGTGCTCCACCCGCACTTCGTGAGCCCTCACGTCATGAGAGACCAACTTCAGCGGCTCCGGGACCTCTCCGAGCTGCCACATGTCTCGATACAAGTGCTTCCGATGGACGCCACGGCGCATCCAGGAATGGCGGGCTCATTTACCCTCGTCGGCTTCCCGGAGACATCGGACTTCGATGTCGTCCTGCTCGAAAACCTGACGAGCGCCTTGTATATCGAGGATCCTGCGGAGGTGTCGATCTTTGGCAGCGCGTTCGAGCGGCTTCAGGCAGCTGCGCTGCCGTTCGACAAGTCGGCCGACCTCATTGAGCAACTGAAGGACCGCATCAAATGACCACCATCTCGCACACTTCCTGCCCTGTTCCCACATGGACGAAGTCCTCCTACAGCGGAGGCAACAACAACTGTCTGGAGGTCGCCCACGGTCTAGAGGACGCCCTCCCCATACGCGACTCCAAGCGCCCCACCGGCCCCGTCCTCACCATCCCCGGCGCCGCCTGGACCGCCTTCGTCACCAGCGTGAAGAGCGACGAACTCCGCTGACCACCGAACACCGCAAGCGCCTCCGGCGGCAACCCCGCCGGAGGCACGGCAGAAAAAGGACACCATCAGATGACCAACGACTCGAACTCTTCCGCCGCCGGACTCGCCTGGACCAAGTCCTCCTACAGCGGGGGACAGAGCGACTGCGTAGAGGTCGCTCACGGCACCCGCCACGCCCTCCCCGTCCGCGACTCCAAGCGCCCCACCGGCCCCGTCCTCACCATCCCCGGCGCCGCCTGGACCGCCTTCGTCACCAGCGTGAAGAGCGACGAACTCCGCTGACCACCGAACACCGAACGCGCCTCCGGCGGCAACCCCGCCGGAGGCACGGCAGCTGAGGGAGCGCATGTCAGCGTTGGAATCTCCGCCGCTCCCGGTGGACCACCAGGGACCCGGCTGGTACCGAGGGGACTGCCATGTGCACTCCACCGTCTCAAGCGGTGGCGAGTTGACGCCGGGGCAACTGGTGATCCGTGCCCGCGCGGCGGGGCTCGACTTTCTCGCGGTCACCGAGCACAACACGGCCGAGACGCACGGCGCCTGGCGTCGGCACGGCAGTGACGATCTGCTGGTGATCCTGGGGCAGGAGGTCACCACCCGGACCGGGCACTGGCTCGCTCTGGGGGTCCTCCCGGGGCAGGTGGTCGACTGGCGTTACGGCCTGCGGGACGACGTGATCGGCCGGCACCTGACCGAGGTCCACCGGGCCGGTGGGCTCTGCGTCGCGGCCCATCCGCACGCGCCGTACCCCTCGGGCACCTTCATGTACCCGTACGACGGGTTCGACGTGGTCGAGGTGTGGAACGGGCCGTGGACTTCGGACGTGCCCTGGCAGGCGGACAACGAGGCGGCCCTGGCCGAATGGGGGCGGAGCCTGGCCGCGGACGTCCACCAGGGGCGGTGGCGGCCGGCGATGGGGAACAGCGACACCCACCTTGAGGGCCAGATCGGCGTCCCGCACACCGTCGTACCGGCCGACGATCTGAGCACCGACGCGATCCTCGCCGGGATCCGTGCGGGCCGGAGCTGGATCGCCGAATCGGCCGCGGTCGAGCTGTCGTTCACGGTCTCCGTCGGCGATCGGAGCGCGGGGATCGGTGAACGCCTGGCGGTCGGCGACGAGCCTGCCGTGGCAAGGGTGAACGTACGCGGTGTGCCGTCGGGCACGGTCAGCTTCCACACGGAACAAGGACAGGCGCATCGCGCGCCGCTTCCCCGCTCGGGATCGGATGCCGTGGAGTGGCACATCAGCGCGGCGGATTCGGCGTTCGTCCGTGTCGAGGTACGTCATGCCGAAGGGCACATGGCCGCGCTCAGCAACCCGATTATCCTGATCTGAACCAAAAGGTGGTCGCGAGGGTGGGGAGGGAGGGGAGAATGGTGATGCCGGAGAAGTCCTCTCCGCTGTGGTGGCTGTTCGCGGCGATCAGTGTGGCCGTGTATCTCGCCGCGATGTTCCCCGGCATGGTGAACCGGCGGCAGAAGATCTGGGTGTCGTGCGGTCCGGTGGCGGGCTTCCTGTCGCTCCTGGCGTACAGCGCCACCTACGACTCGCCTCCGACCGAGATACTTCCCGCCTACTGCGGGATCATCCTGGGCATCGGCCTGGCTGCCGTGGGCCACTCGAAGGCGATGCGCGACTTCATGACGTGGCGTGCGGAGAACCCGGGCAAGCCCGACGAGGAGGGGCCGGGGGTCCCCTGGATGCTGCAAATGGCGCTCACTCTTCCGGTCTTCCTCGGTGGCGCGGTCTGGTACATGAGCACCTACTGACCAACGCGTCGGCTTCCTCGTGCTCGTGGGGCCGGGACAACAAGTCGGTTGATCCATTGCTAACTTGACCCGATGCGAAGCGATGGTGTGCACAACGATGTGCTGCGTCAGATCAAGCGGCTGGGCGGGACCATACCCGGGACGATCGAAGTCGGCGTGAACTGGACCGATGCGCCCAGACCGCTGCCGTTGGAGATCGAGACGCTGATGGCGATCACCTGGCCGCCGCGTACGTTGCTGGTCACCGACGAGGACGGTTACCGGGTGAGCCTTCCGCAGGGGATGGTGGGGGGCGCTCCGTTCGACATGGACCGGCCGTGCTTCGTGATCGGGTTCAACGAGACGACGCAGTACTACTGGGTTGTCGACCTCGACGATCCTAGGCCCGGCGATCCCGACGTCTACCGGATGGACCACGACGGATCCGACGTGGAGGACGCCTTCGCTTCTCCGCGGCGGTTGTCGCGGATGCTGGCCGAACTGACCGTCTACGCGCCCCCGGACTCCGCCCGGCTGGCCAACGCCTGTGCCCGCGGCGAGCTGGAGACCGTGGCCGCCGCGATCGCCGCGGGTGTCTCGCTGGGGCCGGCCGAGGACGACCGCTCGGCGATGACCCCGTTGCACTTCGCGGTGATGTCGGGCTCGGCCGAGACGGTACGGGCGCTGCTGGCCGCGGGCGCCGACGCCGAGGCGCGGACCGGCCACGACAGCCTCCTCCTGGAACTCGGTCTGCACCCCGCCGACTTCGGGGGGGAGCGGATCGAGCGCGATGTGACACCGCTCTGGATGGCCGTCCAAGGACCGTTCCGCACCGACCGCACCAGCCGGCCCGACCGCACCGACCGGCCCGGCCGGCCCGGCCCCTCGGTGGAGGTGGTGCGGGCGCTGCTCGACGCCGGCGCCGACCCACGGGCGACCAACCGCATCGACATGACGCCGCTGCGCGTCGTGACCGAGAGCCGTTTCAGCTGGGAGCGCGAGCGGCCGGTCGCCGAGCGGCTGGAGATCCTGCGCGGCCTTGTCGACGCCGGCGCGGACGTCGACGCCGAGGACGGGGTCGGTCTGACGCCGCTGCTGGTGGCGATCGACGCGCCGGAGTTCGTCGCCGCGCTGCTCGACGCCGGCGCGGACCCGACGCGGCGCGGCGCTCGCGAGGACGCGTACGGGATCGAGGGCGTCTCCGCCCTGCACGCCGCCGCGGGCGACAGTGCCCAGGACGCGCTCCGGCTGATGCTCGACCGCGTCGGCGATCCCGACCCGCGTACGACGGCGGGCGCGACGCCCCTGCACTACGCGGTGTGGCGGGAGGCCGAGACCGGCATCATCGAGATGCTCATCGCCGCCGGGGCCGACGTCAATGCCCGGATCGCCGACCCCTCCGGGCTCAGGGTCGACAGCGACACGCCACTCGGCATCGCCCGGGAGAAGGGCCACGACGCGATCGCCGATGTGCTCGTACGGGCCGGGGCAGCCTGACCCGGTCAGGGGCCGCGTCCCTGGTGCCGACGCGTGCCCCGAGTGCGGTGTCGGAAGGAAGCGCCGGTGGCCCGTACGGGAAGTACGTCCGCTGTCCGGTGCAGACCGCCGCCACCCTCGCCGCCGCCGGCGGTCTCGCCGTTCTCCAGTGCCCTGCGAGGCTGATCCGCACGGTTGTTGCCCACGGTGCCCGGCAGCACCATGGGCAACAAGGCTTCGCGAGCCTCAGACGGAGAAGCCGGTGACCTTCTGCGGGGTCACCCGGACGATCAGCCGGAACACCCCCTCGGGATCGGCCGGCGGGTCCTCGCCCAGGTACCTCTGCGAGAGCCTGGGTGGCAGCGATTTCTCCGGGTCGTCGATCAGTTCGACAGTGCCGCGGATGTCAATGGACCGGTACGGGTTCGCGGTGTCGAAAACCGTGAGGCTGACCCGTGGGTCCCGGGCGAGATTCCGCGCCTTCTGGCGCCCGGTCGTCGTGGAGAACAGCACCGTGTCCCCCTCCCTGACGATCCAGACCACCGAGGTCTGCGGCCCGCCGTCCCGGTTCAGCGTCGCGACGGTGGCGAAGTTCCTCCCGTCCAGCAGCTCGCGCGTCTCCTCGTTGAACGTTACTGACACAGTCTCGTCCCCCTGTTCGGCTGTTCGGCTGTTCGGCATTCCTGCGACCACTGCTTGGAATCGCTTCCTACGCCGAACAGACGCGACGGCTGGATCATTCCTCCACGGGGCCGCAGCGGGGTACTGCGGGGCACCGCGAACACAAAACGGTAGCGGGCCCGGCCCCGCACGCCCAACATGGACCGCATGAGCGACTTGAGCGACTTGAGCGACCGGCCCGCACGCTGGAGCAGGGCGACCGTCTACCCCGACATGTGGACCGACCCGGACGACGACCCCCGTAACAGCGAAGGGAACAGTCCGGACGGCGAACTCGCCACGTTGCGGGACTTCCTCACCAACTACCGCATCACCCTGCGGATGAAGTGCGAGGGCCTGGACGCGGAGCAGTTGGCCCGGCGGTCGGTGCCGCCGTCGACCATGTCGCTGCTCGGGCTGCTGCGGCATCTCGCCGAGGTGGAGCTGGACTGGCGGAACTGGATCAGTGACGGTGATCCGCTGCCGAAGCTGTACGGCGTGCGCGACGCGGACTTCGACGGAGCGGTCGGCGAACAGGCCGAGGTCGACGCCGCGTACGCCGCGCTGGAGCGCGAACAGGCCGCGACCGACGCCGCGTTGGCCGGGCACCCGGATCTGGGGGAGCGGCTGGGGAAGGACGGGATCGCGGTTCGGGAGCTGATGGTGCACAGGATCGAGGAGTACGCCCGGCACTGCGGGCAGGCCGACCTGTTGCGCGAGTGCATCGACGGGCGGGTGGGCCAGTAAGGGGCATCCGGCGTCGACATCCGTCGTGAGAAGGCGGATGCTCCCAAGAAGGCGGGTCCTCCTCAGTTGTTGAGCAGCCGCCATGGGGTGAGGGCGAGCCCGGCTCGTATCAAGCCGGTGGGCTCGGTGAGTTCGATGTCCGGGGTCTTGCCGATCCGTTCGAGCCGGCGGGCAACGCCGCTGTGGTGCGGGTGGAGCCGGTGGCGCAGTAGGCGTCCGGCATCTGAAGGGCCAGATCTTGCGGGCTGTCGGGCGGGGCGCGGCGGGGTGAGGTCAGCCGGCTTGGGCGGAGTCGAGATGGCGGGTGTCACCGAGGCCGGCGACTTGGCGGTTGTGGAAGAAGTCGTCTTCGCGGAGCGTGGTGATGCTCCCGGAGGGAGCCCGGAAACTGGCATAGCCGGCCGACTCGATCGGCATTCTGATCCAGGACGCCACGACGTACGTCAGGGAGCCGCCGTGCGTCACGATGATCTGCTGCTCGCAGGGGCTCCGCAGGATCTCGTCCATCGCCGCGTAGACGCGCCGTGCCCACTCCGCCTTGGTCTCCGCGCCCGCCACGCCTTCGTCGTGATCCATCCGCTCCCCGACAGCCGGCGGTGGGACGAACCGCCGGTCGAGCCATTCCTGCGGCTTTCCTCCCGCCTCGCCGTAGGACTTCTCCCGCAGCCGGGGATCCAGGACCGGCTTCACACCGAGCAGTTCGCCCACCTCGTCGGCCGTCCGCGAGGTGCGCCGCAGGTCCGAGGAGAACAACTCCACCTCGGTGCCGTGCGGGATCCGGTCCCGCAGCGCTCGGGCGATGGCGAACGCCGCGCGGACGCCGGCGGGCGTCAACCGCGAGTCGTGCCAACCGCCGACGACCCCCTCGACGTGGTGCGTCGCCTCGGGATGGGTGACGACGTGAAGAGTGCGCATCGGTGCCTGCCTCCTGTGGATGGCGTCCGCGTGATCGCGCGTGATCGCAGTCCGCAACTATGGAGGCGACGGATCAGAATCATCAAGCGAGTTCTTCCGAAGCGGATGGGCTGGGGGGCTCAGGAGGCTCAGTTCTCCCGTGTGTGGAAGTAGTAGAACGTCGCCACCGCGCTCGCCACGCCCACCGCCAGCCCGATCCCGGACGACCGCAGCACGCTCGCGTACGTGAGGCTGTGCAGGAACCCGACGGACACGCCCGCCACCGCGCCGAAGGCGATGGCCCGCAGCTCGGGCGCCATCGTCCTCGGAAGCCGCATCAGCAGGAAGACGAGCCCGGCCACCGCGAGGCCGGAGACCACGCCGAGGGTGATCTGAAGGGCGTTGAGCGGGGAGCCGTCGCGCTGGATGAACGGGGCCCAGATGCCGTAGAGGATGCCCAGCGTGACCGGCACCGCCACGGTGTGGAGGGGGATACGGCGCCTGCCCCGGTCCGGGGAGCGCCGCCCCGAGAGCCGCGAGAAGCGCGTCGGGCGTGCGTGCCGGGGGCCGGACGTGGGCCTGGGCGTGGACGTGGACGTCGGTGCCTGTGTGGCCATGGCGGAGAACTCCTCCCACTCGTCCCTCTTCCAGGGCACACCCGCCGACGCCCCCCGGCAACTCGGACCCACGCACCACGCACCGGGCACCACGCACCGCGCACCGCCCCGGAGCTGACAGCCGCCACCTCCATACGCCACTGTGGCGACCGTGACCTCTCCCCGCCCCGGCCGGCCGACCGCCCGGCTCGCGCCTCCCGAGTGGCTGCTCAGCGGCCTGCGGCCGACGCCCGCGCCCATCCCCTGGGCGGCCGTCGTCCGTGCCTCCGTCGCGCTCGCCACGCCGCTCGCCGTGGGGCTCGCCGTCGACCGGCCCACCTACGGCGCCCTCGCCGCCATGGGCGCCCTGTCCGGCGTCATCAGCGACACCGCCGACGCCTACCGGCTGCGGATACTGAACATCGCGATCCCCCAGCTCCTCGGCGCGATCGGCGTCACCCTCGGCACCCTCGTCTTCGGCCATGGCTGGCTCGCCGTCGCCGCTCTGACACTGGTGGCGCTCGTCTCCGGGATGATCTCCTCGATCGGCGCGGTGGCCTCCGTCTCCGGGCTGCTCCTGCTGCTCAACGCCGTCGTCGGCGCCGGTCTCCCGATGCCCACCCCCTGGTGGCTGCCCCCGCTGCTGCTCTCCTGCGGCGGGCTCTTCGTACTCGTGCTGTCCCTGCTCGGCTGGCCCTTCCGGGGCCGTATCGCCGAGCGGACCGCCGTCGCCGACGCGTACCGCGCCTGCGCCGACCTCCTGGAGTCGGCGGGCCGACAGGACACGGACGAGAACGCGGACGCGGACGCGGACTACGACGCGAAGCGGCAGGCCGTCACCGCGGCGCTGAACCAGGCGTACGACCTCGTCCTCGCCCGCCGCGCCCGCGACCACGGCAGGCGCGGCCCGCTCGTACGGCTGCTCGCGCAGCTCAACGTGCTCATCCCGCTCGTCGAGGCCGCGCCCGCCGCCCATCTGCCGCGCCGCCCGCTGCCCGCCGAGATCCCGGCCGCCGTAAGGGAGTTGGCGCGGGCGGTCGAGGAGAGCAGGCTCGGCGGCGCCGATCTCGACCTGCCGGCGCCCGGCACCCCCTCCGAGCGGGCCGTCGACGTCGCGCTGCGGCACGCCGCGTCCGTCGTGCACAAGGCCGACCCCGACCCGTACAACGTGGACGACCGCCTCGGCCGCCCCGCCGCCCTCGGCGTCCGGATCCGGCGCGCCGGGCGCGACATGCTGTTCAGCGGGACGTCCTGGCGCTACGGGCTGCGCCTCGCGCTCTGTATCGGTCTCGCCCAGACCCTGGTGTCGGTGATCGACGTACCGCGCTCGTACTGGGTCGCCCTCACCGTCACCTTCGTCCTCAAGCCGGACTTCGGCTCGGTCTTCTCGCGCGCCGTGCTGCGCGCGCTCGGTACGGCGGCCGGTCTCGTCGTCGCCGCGGCCGTGCTGTCGCAGGTACCGCGCGGCTGGTGGGACGTGCCGGTGATGGTGGTGCTCGCCGCGTTCATCCCGGCGGTCTCGGCGAAGAGTTACGGCTTCCAGACAGCGGCCATCACGCCGGTGATCCTGCTGCTGTCCGACGTGCTCAACCGCGAGGGGTTCGCGCTGGTCGTGCCGCGTCTGGTGGACAGTCTCATGGGCTGCGCGATCGCGCTGGTCGCGGGCTATCTGCTCTGGCCGGAGAGCTGGCACACCCGGATCGGCGACCGCCTGGCGGACGCCGTCGAGGACACGGCGGACTACCTGGCGTACGCGTTCGGCCCGACCACCGGCGGTACGAAGACGTCGACGGAGGCGTTGACCGAGGCGCGGACGGCGGCGACCCAGGCCGAGCGGGTGCGGCGCAGGCGCGTCATCTACCGCGATCTGTCCGTCGTACGCACCGAGTTCCAGCGCGCGCTCACCGAACCGCCGCCCACCGGCACGCGCGCCGCCGCCTGGTGGCCGCTGGTCGTCGCGCTGGAACGGATCATCGACGCGACGACGGCGGCGCGGGTCCGCGTCAACCACGGGGCGCCGCCGCCCGGCGCGGCCGAAATCGCGGACGCGGAGCGACAGTTGCGGGAACTCGCGGCGCGGGTGCGCTCCAGTGTCGTCCTGGTGGACGTACGCGCTGGGTGGTCGGCGGCCGACGACGAGGGGGTGCTGGCGCCGCTGCGGCGGGAGTTGCGGGCGGCGCAGGCGATCACGTCGCATCGCGGGTGATCGCCGTACGGACCCCGTGGCCACCGTCATCAACCGGGCGCCTTCAGTAGTCGGGTGCCTTCATCGTCACCCAGACCCGCTTCCCCGGCCCCTGCCTCGGCGCCACACCCCAGTCGTCGGCGAGCGCGACGACCAGCGCGAGACCGCGCCCGCACTCGTCGACGGGGTCGGGCGTACGCGGCCGGGGCAGCGCGTCCCCCGCGTCCTCGACCTCCAGCCGGAGCAGCCCATCACCCCGCCACACGCTCACCACGATCTCGCGCCCCGGCGGCGACCCGTGCCGCAACGCGTTGGTGACCAACTCCGACAACAGCAGCGCCGCTGTCTCCCCCAACTCCCCCGTCAGGCCAATGAGCCCGGCCAGCGCCTCCCTCGCACGGCCGACGCTGCGGGGGTGGCGGGGGAGCCGTAGCCTCATGTGCTGGTCACCGTGCTGGTCGCAGTCGTGGTTCATGAAGATGACCTTCCCCACGACGGGGACTTTTACTTTCCGTGCACGGAAGGTGACCGTACAGAGTCGCACTTCACCGGGGTGATCGTCGCTTCATCGTCCTGCTGGAGAGCGGCGGATTCTCGGTCTCACGGCCGGTGAGCGCGGCGTCACCGAGGCGTCCTTTGTCCCTCGTCCCCATGGCCGCCATCTGCCTGTGGACAGTCGGCGGCCGAAGGCTGACACGCGAGCACCGGATCCCGGTCCCGGAGGTCCCGGAGGTCCCGGAGGTCCCGGAGGTCCCGGACGTCCCGGAAACACGCCCTAGTGGCCCTGGAGTTCGTCCAGTACACGCCGCTCGCGCTTCGTCGGACGGCCCGCGCCGCGCTCCCGGACGGCCACCGGGCCGGCGAACTCGCGGGGCGGGGGCGGGGGGCTGTTGTCCACGTAGCACTGCACGGCCACCGGCGCGCCCACCCGCTTCCGTACGACCCGCTTGAGCACGACGACCCGTTCGTGACCCCCCTGCCGGACCCGGACCTCGTCGCCCGCCTTCACCGGATGGGCGGGCTTCACCCGCTCGCCGTTGACGCGGACGTGGCCCGCGCGGCAGGCGGACGCCGCCTGGGAGCGGGTCTTCGTCAGCCGTACGGACCAGATCCAGACGTCCGCGCGTACCGACCCCTGGTCCCCGTTCCCGGCATGAGCTTCAGCAGCAGCCATGCTCCCGAGCTTAGAGCGTGTCCGCCTCCGGCGGCTCGGCCATTTCGGACGGCTCCTCCAGCGCCTGGCGCACCTCGTCCGCCGATGTCTCGCGAAGCTCGTCCCCGACCACCAGCCAGCGCGTGATCCCCACCGATTCGAGGAAAGGCACATCATGGCTCGCGACCAGCAGCGCACCCTCGTACGACTCCAGCGCGCCCGTCAACTGCCGTACGCCGCCGACATCGAGGCTGTTCGTCGGCTCGTCCAGCATCAGCAGTTGCGGGGCGGGCGCGGCGAGCAGCAGCGCGGCGAGGGTCGCGCGGAAACGTTCGCCGCCCGAGAGCGTGCCGGCCGGCTGCTCGGCCCGCGCGCCCTTGAAGAGGAAGCGCGCGAGCTGCGAGCGGATGTGGTTGTCGGTGACGCCGGGGGCCAGGCGCGCGGCGTTCGCCGCGATGCTCAGCTCCGGGTCGAGCACGTCGAGCCGCTGCGGCAGGAACCGCAGCGGTACGAAGGTCCTGGCCTCGCCCGACAGCGGCGCGAGTGCCCCGGTGAGCGTGCGCAGCAGGGTCGTCTTGCCGGAGCCGTTGCGTCCGACGAGGGCGACGCGTTCCGGCCCGCGTACGTCGAGGTTGCCCTCGCGGAGCCTGCCGTAGCGGGGGCGTACCGCGCGCAGGGTCAGCACCGTACGGCCCGCGGGCACGGCCGTACGGGGCAGGTTCACCCGGATCTCGGCGTCCTCGCGGATCGCGTCCGCCGCCTCCTCGCGCCGCTCGCGCGCCTCGCTCAACCGCTCCTCCTGGAGCACGCGCAGCTTGCCCGCCGACTCCTGGGCGGAGCGTTTGCGTTCGCCCGCGACGATTCTCGGTGCCTTGCGCTGGGCGTTGAGTTTCTTGTCGTGCCGCTCCCGGCGGGCGTTCTTGACCTGCGCCTCCGCCAGTTCCCGCTTCTGCCGGCGTACGTCGGCGTCGGCGGCGCGCAGCGTCCGGCCCGCCGCCTCCTGCTCGGTGGCCAGCGCCTCCTGGTACGCGGACCAGCCGCCGCCGTACCAGCTCACCGAGCCGGACCGCAGCTCCGCGATGCGGTCGACGCGCTCCAGCAGCTCACGGTCGTGGCTGACCACGACGAGCACGCCGGAGCGCCAGGAGTCGACGGCTTCGTAGAGCCTGCGGCGGGCCGGCAGGTCCAGGTTGTTCGTCGGCTCGTCCAGCAGCAGGACGTCGGGACGTTCCAGGAGCAGCGCGGCCAGGCGCAGCAGGACCGTCTCGCCGCCGGAGATCTCGCCGACGGTGCGGTCGAGGTCGATGGCGCCGAGCCCGAGGGAGCCGAGCGTGGCGATCGCGCGTTCCTCGACGTCCCAGTCCTCGCCGACCGTCTCGAAGTGCTCTTCGCGTACGTCTCCGTTCTCGATGGCGCGCAGCGCGTCGCGCCGCTCGGCGATGCCCAGGGCCTGATCGACGCGCAGGGCGGTGTCGAGGGTGATGTTCTGCGGCAGGTAGGCGAGGCTGCCGCCGACGTTGACCGACCCGCCGGAGGGCGTCAGTTGGCCCGCCAGCAGGTGCAGGAGGGTGGTCTTGCCGGTGCCGTTGGCGCCGACGAGACCGGTGCGGCCCCGGCCGACGCTGAGCGAGAGCCCGTCGAAGACGGGCGTGCCGTCCGCCCACCGGAAGGAGAGCGCGGAGCAGGTCAGGGAGGCGCTGAGGGTGGTGGGGTTGGTGGGGTCGCTGGGAAGAGCCATGGTGGTGTCCTCGCTGGCGCGGTGGGATGGGGGCGTCGTAGGCGAGCACCACGCGGCGACTCGGCCCGTGCGGGCCGGGGGCTTGAGCACAAGGAAGCCAGGGGCTCAAGGAGGGAATGCGGCTGTCCGAGAGGCCGGGGACGGCACCCGCATCGAGGTCGCTGCCACGCGGGCGTACGGCACGGAGCTGTGCGGCCGTACGGCGTGATGATCGCGAACCTCAGATGCGCAACGTCCACCTCTATCGGAGACGACAAGGACGCTGCCTACGGTAGGCGACCGGGGCGGCGGAGGCAACGGACTTCCGTCACCCCCGCCGGCACCCGCCCCGCCCCCTTACGTCCCCACCGGTTTCCGCTCCTGGTTGTTCTTGATCGAGCCCCGTTCCAGCTCGTCCAGCCAGCCCCTGGCCTCCGTCGCCGCCGACTGCTGGGCGGCGATCGTCTTGCCGTAGCGCAGGCGCACGAACGTCTCCGGGAGTCGCGCCTCCAGGCGGCGGTACGCGACGCGGCCGAGCCACCAGTAGGCGAGCACACCGTTGACCAGGCCGAGCGGGACCGCCGTCCAGGTCAGCCAGGTGGTGCCGGTCAGTTGGCCGGTGAGCGCGACCGCCGCCGTGGGAAGAGCCGGGATCAGCGTGCCGTAGACGCCGATCCAGATCTGGTACGAGGTGTCCCCGGAGTCGTTGGGCCCCACCCGGTACTTGGGGTCGACGCCCGGCGTCACCGCGACGACCGACAGCAGTACGGCGACGCCGACCGCCGCGCCGAACAGCGACAGCAGCAGCGAGAGCACCAGCGGCCACGCCCAGTGCTCGCCCGAGAGCAGGATGAACACCGCGGTCATGACGACCGACAGCGGTCCGAAGAGGATCAGCAGGGCCGCCTGCCGGCCCCTGATGTCCGCGCGGACCGTGCCCTTCTCGGCGCCGACCACCGTCATCCATACGGAGGTGCCGTCCTGACCGAGCAGATTGCAGCTGACCAGCGCCGTCAGCATCACCATCGTCAGCCCGGCGAACGGCAGGATCTCCGGCCTGTCGGCGATCAGGGAGATCACGGCGACGAACACGCCCGTCCAGATGCCGCACTGCAACTCCAGCGACCGCCACGGGTCGCGCCACCACTGCCGCAGCTCCTTGCCCGTGACGGCGCCGAGCGGAGTGGCGGGCAGCACGGGCCGGCCGGTCAGTACGTCGCTGCCCAGCGGGCGGAAGCGGCGCCGGGCGATCCGGGCCGGCGCCCTGGGCGTCAGCAGCAGCGCGCACAGCCCGGCCAGGACACCGGCCGCGGCGGTCAGCGCCAGCAGCCACCCGGCGGCGACGGCGGGCCGTCCGTCGGCCGCCGCCTCGACGGCCAGCACCGGCCACGACGTCGGGGACGCTTCGAGCACCCGGGCCGCCGTCCGGCCGGGCAGGCCCTCCTGTACGACCTTGACGACGCCGTCCGACGTGCCGGCGACCGCGAGCCAGCCGACGAACAGCGCGGCGACGAGCAGCCCGTACTGGACGGCCGAGATCGCGACGCCGAGCCGCGACCCCATGGCCGAGCCCATCAGCGCGTACACGATGCGGGACAGCGCGACCATGAACAGCAGCGTCGGTACGACGGAGAGCAGCGCGACCGGCACAGCTGCGGGGGCCAGGTCGACGGCGTGCACGGCGGTCGAGGCGAGCGACAGGACGCTGACGACGGGGCCGTAGCCGACGCAGGCCGCCGCGAGCAGCGCGAGACCGAGCTTGCGGCGGTGCAGCGGCAGCAGCGAGAAGTACGCGGGCCGCAGGACGCCCGCGCCGGAGGCGAGCACCGGTCCGAGCATCCAGCCGACGCCCCACACGGCCAGGGTGAGCAGCAGGACGTCGCGCCGCGCGGCGGCCCCGTCGGCGAGGACGACGGCCGCCCAGGTGGCGACGGCGGACAGCGGCCAGAAGACGACCCGGCTCAGCTTCAGGCCCTCGGAGGAGTGGCCGAGGATGGTGAGCTTGAGGCGGACGAGGGCGTTGACGGTGGGGGCCAGGGCCATCCCGCCCGCGCCACCCGGACCGCCCGCGCCACCCGGACCGGCCACACCGCCCGGACCGGCCGCGCCACCCGCGCCACTTGGGGTCACGCTCCCAGCCATGTCAGCTCCTCCTCGTCCAGGCTGTCGCGCCCCACCAGCCGTACGAAGGCGTCGTCCAGCGTCCCCTCACCGCTGACCTCCGCCAGCGTGCCGTCCGCGCGGACGCGGCCGTCGGCGATCACCGCGACCCGCTCACAGATCCGCTCCACCAGGGGCATCACATGGCTGGAGATGATCACCGAGCCGCCGGCGGCGGTGAAACGGCGCAGGATGCCGGTCAGGACGCGCGCCGAGACCGGGTCGACGGCCTCGTACGGCTCGTCGAGCACCAGCATCTTCGGCGCGTGCAGCAGCGCCGTCGCAAGGCCGATCTTCTTACGCATGCCGGTCGAGTACTCGATGACGAGCGTCCCGGCCTCCTCGGCCTCCGTCAGCTCCATGACCCGCAGCAGCTCGGTGGTGCGCGTGCGGACCGTCGCGCGGTCCATGCCGCGCAACTGGCCCCAGTACGTGAGCAGTTCACCGCCCGTCAGTCGTTCGGGCAGCGCGAGGCCGTCCGGCAGGACGCCGAGCAGGCGTTTCGCCTCCTCGGGGCGTTCCCATACGTCGACACCGAGCACCCGCGCGGTGCCGCTGGTCGGGCGCAGCAGCCCGACCGCCATCGACAGGGAGGTGGTCTTGCCCGCGCCGTTCGGGCCGACCAGGCCCATCAGACAGCCACGCGGCACGGAGAGGTTCACCGTGTCGGCGGCCCGTTTCTCGTTGAAGATCTTCGTCAGCCCGGCCATCTCGAAGGCGGGGGTGGCCGCGTCGGCGGCGCCCGTACTCTCACTCGTGGTCATGGTCATGGTCCGAGGGTGTACGCCGCGTCGCCGCGAGGGCCATTGGCCGACCGGCCAGGACTTGTGGCCGGTCGGCCAAGAGAAGTGCGGGGATGCCCGCTTAGGGTCGGAGGATGACCCATCCGCGCGAGGACAGCCGCCGGCCCGGCCACGTACCACGGTCGCTGCTGCCCGGCGCGCTGCTCTTCCACGGAGAAGACCAACTCGGGCCTCGCGACGGCCCCGTCCGCCGCACCGCCCGCGACTGGACCGTCGACTGTCTCGTCTTCGCCTGGGCCGTGGGCTGCTGGGCCCTGATGCTGACCCAGCTCCCCACCTACCAATACCTCCCGGACTGGCTCGTCGCTCTGGACGCGCCCCTGGGCGCACTCGCCTGCCTCGCCCTTTGGGGCCGCCGCCGCTTCCCGGTCCTCATGGCCCTCGTCCTGGCGCTCGCCGGCGCCATGGCCAACAGCGCCGTCGGCGCCGGCATGGTGATCATCCTCAACCTGGGGCTGCGCGTCCCCTGGCAGCGCTCGCTGCCGGTGCTGGGCATGATGATCGCCACGGCCGTGCCGTACCTACTGATCTACACCGTCCCGCACGAGGGCGGCTGGCTGGCCGCCGGCATCGTCCTCGCCTATTACGTGGCCTTCTTCACCTGGGGCAGCGCGGTCCGGGCCCGCCGGCTGCTGGTGCTGAGGCTGCGCGAGGACGCCGAACGCGAGCGTACGGAACACGCCCGCCGCCTCACCGACACCCGTCGCGCCGAACGCACCGCCATCGCCCGCGAGATGCACGACGTCCTCGCCCACCGCATCTCGCTGCTCTCCGTGCACGCCGGGGCGCTCGCGTACCGCACGCGGCGGGCCGACGCGGGCGTCGGCCCCCAGCTGAGCGGCGCCGAGATCGCGGAGAGCGCGCAGGTCATCCGCGACAACGCGCACCAGGCGCTGGACGAACTGCGCGACGTTCTGTATGTGCTCCGCACCGACAGCATCGACGGCGTCGATACGGAGGGGGATGAGACGGCCCCGCCGCAGCCGAAGATGGCCGACCTCAAATCCCTCGTGGAGGAGGCGCGGGCGGCGGGCCAGCCGGTGGACTTCCGTACGGAGGGCACCGACTCCCCCGCACCACGGCCGCAGCTCCAGCGCACCGCGTACCGCGTGGTCCAGGAGGGCCTGACCAACGCCCGCAAGCACGCGCCCGGTTCGCGCGTGACGGTCAGGGTGTACGCCGGCCCGCCGCGTACCGAAGTGACGGTCGAGGTCGGCAACCCGCTGCCGATCGGCGTCACCGAGTCGGAGATCCCCGGCGCGGGCGCGGGCCTCACCGGCCTGCACGAACGCGTCGAGCTGGACGGTGGCACACTCCAACACGGCTCCGTGGACGGCACGTTCACGCTACGGGCACGGCTGCCGTGGCACTCACCCCCGGCCCCCGGCCCGGCCCCGGCCCCGGCTCCCAAGGAGGACCGATGATCCGCGTACTGCTGGCCGACGACGACGCCCTCGTCCGTGCCGGACTGCGGATGATGCTGCGCGGGGCGGACGGCATCGAGATCGTCGCCGAGGTAGCCGACGGCGCCCAAGTCGCCGCCGCCGTACGGGACACCGCACCCGACGTCGTCCTGATGGACATCCGGATGCCCGTCATGGACGGCATCACGGCGACCCGCGAGCTGACCGCCGCGGGTGCCGCGAGTGACGCGGAGCCCGCCCCCCGGGTGATCGTGCTGACGACCTTCGACTCGGACAGTACGGTGCTGCGCGCCATGCGCGCCGGAGCCGCCGGGTATCTGCTCAAGCACACCGAACCGGAGGAGATCGTCGAGGCGGTCTACCGCGCGGCACGCGGCGAACCGGTCCTCTCCCCCTCGGCGGCCCGCGCCCTGATCGACCACGCGGCGGGCCGCCCCGACGACCGCACGGCCGGCGCGGCGCAGGCGGCGCGCCGGCTCGCGCTGCTCACGGAACGCGAACGGGAGATCGCGGGCGCGGTGGCGGAGGGGCTGTCCAACACCGAGATCAGCGAGCGGCTGTACGTCTCCGTCGGCACGGTGAAGGCGACGATCTCCAGCGCGCTGGCCAAGCTGGGCCTGGACAACCGCCTCCAACTCGCGCTCCTGGCGCACGACGCGCGTGCGTAGGGGCGTGGTAGTCGCCGGGCGGGCTACTGAAACAAGCCCGCCCGGCGATTGAGGGCAAGACACGTAGCCCGCCCGGCGATTGAGGGCGGACAACATCAAACCCCGATGTCGCCGCCGTCCTTGCGCCAGACCGCCACCACCGCAGGGCGGACCATCTTGCCGCGCCCGTCGGGCCACGCGCTCAGCGGGTTGTCGACCGTCGCCCCGTCGATCTCGCCCGGGTGCTGCACCGCCACCAGCACGCGCCGGTCCTGGACGATCGGGCCGCAGGTCTCCGCGCCGTTCGGGACGGTGAGGAACTGCTTCAGCTCACCGCGCCGCTCCCCCTGCGTCGCCACGCCGAACAGCCCGTCGTGGGAGCCGAGTTGCGCGCCGTCCGTGGAGATCCACAGGTTGCCGTGCGCGTCGAAGGCCACGTTGTCCGGGCAGGAGATCTGGCTGACCTTGTCCTTCGGGAAGCCCGCGAAGTACGTCGCCGGGTCCTTCGGGTCGCCCGCGACCAGGAACAGCCGCCAGGCGAAGCCGTCGCCCGCCGCGTCGTCCCAGTTCTCCGCCAACTCCAGGATCTGACCGTGCTTGTTGGCCTTGCGCGGGTTGGCCTCGTCCACGCCCGCCTTGCCCGCGGCGCCTCGGTCGCTGTTGTTGGTCAGCGCGACGTACACCCGGCCGGTGCGTGGCGAGGGCTCGACGTCCTCGGGGCGGTCCATCTTCGTGGCGCCGACCTTGTCACCGGCGAGGCGCGTGAAGACGTACACCTCCTCGGCGGTCATGCCGGGCACGTGCGAGACATCGCCGGTGGCGAGCGGGATCCACACGCCGGAACCGTCGAACTCGCCGTCCTTGGGCAGCTTGCCGCTGCCGTCGATGTCCTCGACGGGGCTGTCACCGGTCAGCTTCGCGACGTACAGCGTGCCCTCGTCCAGCAGCCTGAGGTTGTGCTCGTGGGCGGCGCGGCCGCTGCCCTTCTTCATCGACTTGGACGACACGAACTTGTAGAAGTAGTCGAACTTCTCGTCGTCGCCCATGTAGACGACGGCCCTGCCGTCTGGGGTGAGGCGCGGCTGCGCGGCCTCGTGCTTGAAGCGGCCGAGCGCGGTGCGCTTGCGCGGCGTGAAGCCGGGGTCGTACGGGTCCAGCTCGACGACCCAGCCGAACCGGTGCGCCTCGTTGGGCTCCCGCTTCAGGTCGAAGCGCTTGTCGAACTGCTCCCACTTGCGCTCGGTGGCGGCGGTGCCGATGCCGTAACGCTTGTCGGTGGCGCTCGATCCGTTGGCGAAGTACTGGTTGAAGTTCTCCTCGCCCGACAGGATCGTGCCCCACGGAGTGGTGCCGCCGGCGCAGTTGTTGAGCGTGCCGTAGACCTTCTTGCCCGTACGGTCGGCGGAGGTACGCAGCAGCGCGCCGCCCGCCGCCGGTCCGGTGAGGCGGAATTCGGTCGTGACGGTGATACGGCGGTTCAGCTCGTGCCTCGATACGGCGGTGAGCTTGCCGCTGCGGGGCTGCTCGTCCACCACGACGACCGACAGGCCGTGCGCGGCCCAGGCGATCTCGACCTGCTCGCGGGTGGGGTTGTCGGGGTCGTAGTCCTTGAACATCAGGACTTCGTCGGTGTACTCGTGGTTGGCCACGAGGAGCTGCTTTCCGCGCTCGTTCTTGAGCGGGAGAAGGCTCAGGAAGTCGTTGTTGTAGCCGAACTGGCCGGCCTGTGCCTTGGCGGTCTGCTTGTTGGCGCTGAACTCCGGTGCGCCGCGCAGGATCGGGTCGCCCCAGCGGATGACGAGATTCTGGGTGTAGCCGTCGGGGACGGTCACCTTGTCGGCGGTGTTGGGCGCGACGGGCGCGAAGCGCAGGCCACGAGCACCGTCGGGCTTCTTGCCGCCCTTGCTGTGGGCGTTGTCGCCGTTGTCGCCGGAGAGGGGGGCGGCGGCGGCCGGGGAGTTGCCGGGGCCGGCGACGAAGGCGGTTCCCGCAGCGGCGGCGACGGTCACCACGGCGGCGCCGCGCATGACGGAACGCCGCGAGAGGGCACCGGCTATGACGTCACCGACGTACTCGTTGTCACTGGTGTTGGGCGTCTCGTGGAAACACGCGTCACCACAGCGGTAACGGCAGGTCATGGCGGAACGTCCGCCCGGGTGCGAGTTCAGCAGCGGCAGCGGTTTGCGCACTTTCCCCTCCGATGGGCTTTGCTCGGCGCGCCCTGCGCCGACAATGTGTCGGGATATGTACGGCGGTGACGCTATGCGCGTAGGCACCCGGTTCGGCGGCCTGAGGGTGAACGCGGAATGAATGCGAGTCGACCGGCATCGGCGGGGCTTCGGCCGGGCATCGGCCGGTCGTCGGCGGAACATCGGCGCAACATCGGCGGGACCACATTCCAGGTCGCGGGGCGCCCCTGCCGGGGCAGGCGCCGAGTGGCCGCTAACCTTACGTATCCGCCATGGCCAGGGATGCTGAGTTCTGGTCGGGGCCTGTCCCCGGATCCCCTGTCCCAAGTGCGGATATATGCCGCACCCAACTCATCTGAAAGGCCTCGCCCATGGGCATTCGGAGCTTGCTGCGCAAGGTGTTTGGACGCGAGCGTGCGGAGAGTGACGAGTCGGCGGCCGCGACGGTACCGGCCCAGACCGAACGCACGCATCAGCCAGAGCCGACAACGCCGGCCACGACGACGGCCACGACGGCCACCGCCAAGGTACCCGCACCGGCGAAGGAGCCGTCACCCGTCGCGGACGACGTGACGGCGGAGAAGTCCACAACGAAGACGACGAAGACAGAGAAGGCGGAGAGGACGGAGGCGGAGAAGGCCGAGGATCTGGTCGCCGCCGCCTTCGACAACCCCAGCGTCCCGGCACAGACGAAGCGGGAGGAGCCGAAGACCGCGACGGTCCCGGCCCAGGCCCAGCCCCAGTCCACGCCCGATCCGGAGCCGACGCCCGAGCCGACGCCCGAGCCGATCGCGGAGGTCGTTCCCGAGCCCGAGCCCGAGCCCGTGAAGGCGACGGAGCCGGTGGTCGCGGAGCCCGAGCCCGAGCCGGTGATCGCGGAGGTCGTACCGGAACCGGTCGCCGTACCGGAACCCGTCGCCGAGGTCGTACCGGAGCCGGAACCGGCCCCCACCCCCGAGCCGTTGAAGAGTGAACCGGCAGCCGAACCGGCGACCGCACCGGTGAACAAGCCGACGACCGCACCGGTGACCGGTAAACCCGCGTACTCCGCCGCCCGGGTCAAGACCAGCGCGCCCGGTCTCCTCGACGCGTACAAGGCGGCGGGCGTCGCCCTCAAGGGTCTCGGCCTCGCCGGGGAGCGCGCGACCGTCTACCTCGTGCTCGACCGTTCGGGTTCCATGCGCCCGTACTTCAAGGACGGCAGCGCCCAGCGCCTCGCCGAGCAGGCCCTCGCGCTCTCGGCGCAGCTGGACAAGCGGGCGACCGTGCAGGTCGTCTTCTTCTCGACCGACATCGACGGTACGGGGGAGATCTCCCTCACCTCGTACGAGAGCCGGGTGGACGAACTGCACGCCGGGCTCGGCCACATGGGCCGGACCAACTACCACCGCGCGGTGGAAGAGGTCGTCGCCCTGCACGAGAAGTCGGGCAACACCGGCCCGGCGCTGGTGATCTTCCAGACGGACGGCGCGCCGACGGCCAAGCAGGCGGCGGAGAAGGCGTTCGCGGACGTGGCGGAACTGCCGCTGTTCTGGCAGTTCGTGGCGTTCGGCGAGCACGAGGCGAAGGGTTTCGACTTCGCGCGCAAGCTGGGCGCGGACGAGAAGGCGCCGAACGTGGCGTTCTTCCACGCGGGCCCGGCCCCGAAGGATCTCCCGGACGCGGAGGTCTACGGCAAGCTGCTCGCGGCGCTGCCGGCCTGGTGGTCGGCCCGCGAGTCCTGAACCGCGCGGCTCTCGGGCCGCGCACCGTCCTCACACGCCGGGTGGGTGGCCGCATGTGCGGCCACCCACCCGGCGTGTGACGGTCACGAGGGCTGTGTCGCCTTCTTGAAGATCTCGAACACGGCCAGGTAGTTCTGGCCGCTGTACCCCTCGGCGATCGCCCGCTCGGCGATCTCCTTCATCAGCCGCGGCTGGTCGGAGTGGACGCCCTGCTCCGTACAGGCGCGGACGATGTGCTCCAGCGCGTTCCGGTTCATCTCCATGGTCCCGGCGTCGCCCGGGTAGTTGCCCTTGTCCAGGTCGGGCGCCTGCTCGACGAGGATCGAGTCGACCACCGAGGGCATGAACCAGTTCAGGGCGAGGTCGGCGAACGTCGCCGCCGAGACGTTCGCCGAGCCGACCAGGGCGGTGGAGTGCAGGAAGCCGTTCATGGTCGCGTACATCATGTTGAGCAGCGCCGTGTTGTACAGCACCGCCAAGCTGGGGTCGGAGCCAAGGTGGCGGGCGTCGCCCAGGCTCGCCAGCGTCGCCCGGTGCGTGTCGAAGACGTCCTGCGAACCGCTGTACAGGAAGACGGATTCGGGGTGGCCGACGAGCGGCGGCGGCACCATGATCGCGCCGTCGAGGTATCCGACACCGCGCTCGGCCGCCCACGCGACCGCCGCGTGCGCCTCGTTCGGCGTACCGGAGTTGAGGTTCACCAGCACCCGGCCCGACAGGGCGTCGCCGGCGGAGTCCAAGATCCCGTACATGGCCTCGTAGTCCTTGAGGCACACGATCGTGACAGGGCTCGCGGACACCGCGTCGGCGACGGTCTCGGCACGATGGGCGCCCTTGGCGACGAGGCTGTCGGCCCTCTCCGCGGTGCGGTTCCAGACGGTGGTGGGGTGGCCGTGTTCAAGAAGCGCCTGGGCGAGGGCGAGGCCCATGGGACCGAGGCCGATGACGGTGACGGGTGCGTGCTGCGGGGTTGCTGATCGCTGAACTGATCGCTGGTCTGATCGCTGATTCGTCATGCGCAATAGACTGCTGTCTCACACCGATGTGAGAGTCAACTGAACGTGGTGGTCGTCACATGCGCATGGGGGAGTTTTCCCGGCGGACCGGGGTCAGCCAAAGGCTGTTGCGCTATTACGAGGAGCAGGGGCTGCTCGCACCGTCGCGGCGGCCGAGCGGATACCGCGAGTACGCGGAAGAGGACATGGCCACCGTGCGGGGCATTCGCGTGCTGCTCGGCGCCGGTCTCAACACCGCCACCATCGCCGAACTGCTGCCCTGCATGGTCGACGACGGGCAGATCCTGGCGCCGGGCTGTTCCGGCCTGCTGCCCGACCTGCACCGGGAACGGGAACGCGTCAACGAGGCCGTGGCCGGCCTCCTGGCCGCACGCGACAGGCTGGACGCCATCATCGCCGCCCCGGTGCCGACCACGACCACGACCGACGATCCGGAGACCGGCTTCGCGGGCGGTGCCGCACCGTAGGCGTGCCTCGTGGTCGCCGATCCCGACGCCCTCGCGGAGCGGCGGCCACCTGCTCTGGGGGACTACGTCGGCGACGAACGGCTGCGGCCGACCCACGGCTACGGCCGTCCGGTGTCGTACGAGTCGTATCTCCTGCCCCTGGACCGCATGATCGGCCCGCTGGAGCGGGCCGGACTCGTCGTCACCGCGCGACTGGAGCAGGAGCCCGGCGGGCGGGTGGCCAGACCGCGCGCCTGCCTGCTGGCCCGCAAGCCCGAAAGGCCCTGACGGGGAAGGACCCTGACGGGGAAGGTTCAGAAGTCGTTCTCGGTGAGGGTCTTGTCGATACGGGCGCGGTGCGCCGCCTCCCACTCGTCCAGGGATTCGGCCGCCTCCTTGGCCGGCTTCGCCCGCGCCGCGGAAAGCACCTCGTCGCGGCGGGCGCCCGGCGTCACCACGACACCTTCCTCGTCGGCCACCACGATGTCGCCCGCGTTCACCGCCACCCCGCCGCACCGCACTTGACCGTTGAGCGGCGCGACCGCCGCCTTCGTCCCCGGGATCGGGATGACGCCCCGCGCGAAGACCGGAAAGCCCATCTCGCGTACCTCGGCCAGATCGCGGATCACCCCGTCGAGCACGAACCCCGCGATCCCGCGCCGCTGCGCGACGGCGCAGACGTTCCCGCCGGCCAGCGCGTAGTCCACGTCACCCGCCTGTACGACGACGACCGAGCCCGGCTCCGCGCGGTAGATCGCCGCGTGCGGCATGAGGTTGTCACCGGCCGGGCACCGCACCGTGAACGCCGGCCCGGCGATGCGCGGCGTCGAGGGCCAGAGCGGACGAATGCCGATGTCCATGACCTGTTCGCGGCCCAGAAGGTCCGCGAGCGTGGTCGGGGGGATGTCCTTGAAACCGCTGATGTCGTTCATACGCGTCCTTCGTCCGGGAACCGCGGGTCGGCCAGCACACGCGCGATCAGGTCCGGACGCTTCCCCTCGGCCAGCATGCGCGTGAGGGTGTCGAAGGCTTCCCGTACGACGTGGCAGTCACGGTGCTCGAACCGCACCGGCACATCGTCCCAGCCGTCCCGTACGAGACACAGCCGGTAGGTGCCTTCGGGGTCTCCCGGGGGGTACCAGCCCAGGTCGATGACCCACCGGGTCGGGTCGTCGTATTCGATCCTCCCGGTGGGGCCGACCTGCTCCACCGAGAGGATGTCGTCCGACAGGTACGCGTCGACCTCGGCCGGAGTCGGCGGATCGTCGGCCGGGAACTCCACAAAGATGTTGAACATGACCGCCCAGTGGGACGGAATGCGTAGCGGCATGAGCCTGCGCCCGGGCGGCTTCTCACCAAGATCTATCTGCATGGTCGGCCAGATTACGTGCGCCGGATCGGCGCCGGATCCCTCAGATGGTGGGAGGTGAGGCGGGCGGGGGCGGCGGGGTTGCCGGTGGTGGCGGCGTTGCCGGTGGTGGATTCACCGGCGGAGGGGCCGGGTTGGCCTGCGGGCCGGGATATTGCGGCGGCGGGTACTGCTGCGGCGGGTACGGGTACTGGTACGGCGGCGGCAGATACTGCACGACCGGCGGCGGCACCGGCGGGTCCGGCCGGGACACCACGAGCCGGATGATCGCCGCCAGCATCCCCGGCCCGACCAATATGGCGGTGAACAGGAGCGGAACGTACGCCTCATCGGCCGAATCACTCCAGAATTCCGTCTCGCGATCCTGGCCGTAGAGGTACGCGATCAGCAGAGCGGTCAACGAAATGCCGATGTAGATACCGATCCACAGCCGCCGCGCGGAGGGGTTCCGGACGGGCAACAGGCCCAATATCAGCCACAGGAGCACCAGCGGTAACCCAGCGGTGATGACCATCCAGAACCCCCGATACAAGAAGGGTTTTGACCTTCGCACACCAACTGCCCCTTGTCACCGGGGCGTTCGGCCCCGGCACCCCTACAATCGCCCCCGCCGGCTGTGCTGATTCCGCTCCGCCAGCCGCGCGCTCAGCTCCGCCGAGAGAGTCGTGGGCGACGCGGGCGACGCGGGCGCCACGTAGTCCGGGCACTTCGCGCTGCCGCACTCGCACTTGGGCCACGCGAGCGCGGCGCCCGGCCCGACAGGGCGTTCCGTGTCGTCGTCGCCGTCCAGTTTCCGCACCACCAGCACTCCATCCGTACCGAACTCACGCATCAACCGGGACAGAATCCGCCGCGCCTCGCTGCCGCCGCTCACTCCGCGACCCGCTTCAGTCCTTGTTCAACGCGCCGAAGCAGCTCAGGTGTCACCGATGCGTACACACGGGGGACAGCCTCGGGCACGAGCCGCCAGAAGCCGCCGCTGTGCACGACGGCGTCCAACTCGGCCAGGTCCGCCAGGTCGGCCAGGTCGTGGGCGACGCGGGGCGCTGTTCGAGCGCCCGGTTCGAGTGATTCGAACATGAGGGGGACGCACCTTTCCGTCATTGCGCAATTACGTTCCGTGCATCAAGAATCGGCATGTGAGGCCGCGTCCAAAAGGGCTTGGCCATGGCCCGGTTGCCGTTGGACACAGGGGAGTTGTCATGGGCGGACGGAAGTCGAACGCAGGTCAGAGGCCGTCGGCACGGCAGATGCTCGCGAAGGAACTGGCGCGGCTGCGGGAAGAGTCGGGGAAGTCCTTGGCCACGCTCGGCGAGGAGACGACGTACGACCGCGCGTATCTGCACAAGCTCGAAACGGGCGCGCGGGTGGGGTCACCGGAGGTCATCACGGCGCTGAGCGCGGTGTACGGGGTGGGTGAGCAGTTGTTGATGCTGTGGCAGTTGGCACGGCAGGACGCGTTCGCGGACAAGTACAAGCGGTTCATGCAGTTGGAGGCGAGAGCGACCGTCCGATACACGTACTCGGCAGGTGCCATCCACGGTCTTCTCCAGACCGAGGGGTACGCCCGCGAGGTGTTCGAGGCCACCCGGCCGCGCGACGAGCACGAGATGTCCG
Organism: Streptomyces sp. NBC_01508; assembly: GCF_045040315.1. NCBI lineage: Bacteria > Bacillati > Actinomycetota > Actinomycetes > Kitasatosporales > Streptomycetaceae > Streptomyces > Streptomyces sp. NBC_01508. The sequence goes on from NZ_CP109419.1 coordinate 4,088,084, forward strand.
AGGAGATCGCGGCGCGGTTGGGGCGACAAGAACTCCTACAACGCGAGAACGCGCCACACTTCCGCGCGATCCTGGACGAGTCCGTACTGCGGCGCAAGGCTCGGGACCCAAAGGAGTGGACGAGGCAACTGGAACACCTGCTGGAGGCAAGCCAGTTGCCAAACGTCACGCTTCAGGTGTTGCCTTTCAATGCGGGACCACACGGCCTGATGGGCACGTCGGTCACGATCCTCTGGCTTCCGGACGGCAAGGCCGTCGCGTACACGGAGCACGCTCACTCGGGGGAGTTGATCGAGGATCCGTCAGAGGTCGAAAAGCTACGCCTGTCCTACGATCTAATCAGGGACTTGGCCCTGTCGCCTCGGGATTCCGTGGCGTTCATCGAGCGACTGATCGAGGAGTACACACCATGCGCCCCCGACCCGACCTGAGCACGGCCCAGTGGCGTAAGTCCAGCTACAGCAACGGCGACGGCGGGGAATGCGTCGAGGTGGCGGACGGCTGCCCCGGCGTCATCCCCGTCCGCGACAGCAAGACCCCCACCGGCCCGGTCCTGCTCCTCACCCCCACCGCCTGGGGCGACTTCGTCGCCTTCGCCAGCGCCCAGGGATGAGTTTCCGGCTCGCGGCTTACGCCGTGGCCATCGTGGGTGGGCGCGTGCTGCTCGCCCGTCACGTATCAGCGACGGGCGAGAGCAACTGGACCCTTCCGGGCGGCGGGGTCGAGCACGGAGAGGACCCGTTCGACGCGGTGATCCGGGAGGTTGCCGAGGAGACCGGCTGCGGCGCGGTGGTTGAACGCCTGCTGGGCGTGGACTCGCGGGTGATCTCCGCGTGCACCGCGCGTACCGGGGTCGAGCATCAGAATGTCGGCGTCTTCTACCGCGTCCGTATCACCGGCGGGCAACCGCGGCCCGAGCCGAACGGCGAGGTCGCCGAGTCCGTCTGGACGCCGATCGCCGATGTCCCCGGCCTGCGCCGGTCATCGCTGGTCGATGTCGGCCTTGAGCTGGCAAGGACCGTACCGGCGACCGGCCACGTCGCTTCGGTCCCGGTCGGCGGCCTGGTCCAGCACTAGAGCCGTACCGAACTCCCCTTCTTCGCCTCCGGATTCAGGGAACGAGGTGGCCCCCGGCGCGGAACAGTTCGTACCACTCGGCCCGGGTGAGCCGGATGTCGGAGCCCTGGGCGGCGCCCGCGACGCGCTCCGGATTGGTGGTACCGAGCACGACCTGCGTCCGAGCGGGGTGGCGCGTGATCCAGGCAGTCGCGATCGCGATGGCGGGGACGTCGTACTGACCGGCGAGGCGGTCGATGACGGCGTTGAGTTCGGGGTAGTCCGGCGAGCCGAGGAAGACGCCCGTGAAGAAACCGGCCTGGAAGGGGGACCACGCCTGGATGGTGATGTCGTTCAGCCGGCAGTAGTCCACGATCCCTCCGCCGTCGAGGCCGGCCGCCTGCTGCTCCGCGAGCATGTTCGCGGCGACGCCCTGAGCGATGATCGGCGCGTGGGTGATCGAGAGCTGAAGCTGGTTGGCCACGATGGGCTGACGCACGTGCTTGCGCAGCAGGTCGATCTGGCGCGGGGTGTGGTTCGAGACGCCGAAGGCGCGCACCTTGCCCGAGGATTCGAGCTCATCGAACGCGCGGGCCACCTCTTCGGGCTCGACAAGCGCGTCGGGGCGGTGCAGGAGCAGGATGTCGATGCGGTCGGTCCGCAGGGCGGCGAGGGAGCCCTCGACCGATTTGACGATGTGCTCGTAGGAGAAGTCGTAGTACGGCCCGTCCGTCACGATTCCCGCTTTGGTCTGGATCGTGATCTTGTCGCGCTGCGACGGGCTCAGCGCCATCGCCTCGGCGAAGCGGCGTTCACAGGCGTGCGGCTCACCGCCGTAGATGTCGGCGTGGTCGACGAAGTCGATGCCCGCGTCGCGAGCGGTGCGGACGAGTTCGCGGATGTCGTCGTCCGTCTTGTCGGCGATACGCATCAGGCCGAGCACGATGTTCGGAGCGAGGATGTCGGTGCCGGGCATGGTGAAGGTCTTCACGAGGGTTTCCATTTCAGAGGTTCTGGTCTGCTCAGCACAGACGGGGGCCGCTCCGCACTTTAGGGTCGGAGCACGACGGGTGGGAGGCCGTGGTGCGGATCCCAGCCCGGCGTGTCTACCGCAGTCTCCGGCCTCTTGGAGTGGACGGAGGGCGTCAACGCACATGGAACTACACGAGATGCAGACGCGGGCGCTGCGGATCCACGATCTCTACGACGAGTTGAACCAGCGCACGCGCGGGCGGGTCTGGACGCGCGAGGAGTTCATGCTCGGCTTCGTCGGAGACGTGGGAGACCTCGCGAAGCTCGTCATGGCGCAGGAGGGCGCCCGCCCCGGCGGCGGGCACGAGGCGCTGGAGCACGAGCTGGCGGACTGCCTGTGGTCCGTCCTGATCCTCGCCCACCGGTACGGCGTCGACCTCGACCACGCCTTCCGGCGGACCATGGACGAACTCGACAGCCGGATCAGCGCCCAACTACCCCGCAGTGAGGGTATCGGAGGGGCCGACGCTCGTTCCTGAGCTTCTCACGTGTTGCTCAGCGGCCCTCCGGAACGCTCTCTCACGATCTCGGCAACCCGTGAAGCCGCCTCCTCCGGAGGGTCGTGCTCCCAGACACGCACGACGATCCACCCCGATTCGCTCAGGGCAAGGTTGGTCGCAGCGTCCCGATCGCGGTTACCTTGGATCTTCTCCTGCCAGAACTCGCTGTGCCGCTTCGCGGGTCGGTGGTGCTCCGGGCAACCGTGCCAGTAGCAACCATCCACGAAGACCGCGACCTTGGCCTTGGGGAATACGACGTCGGCCTTGCGGCGGAGGTCTGGCAGTGGACGTGTGTCAACGCGGTACCGGAGCCCCTTGCGGTGAAGGAGCGAGCGCAGAGCGAGTTCCGGCTTGGTGTCACGGCTCTTGTTGGCTGCCATGACCGCGCGCACGGCGGTGGACGAGGCGGTCGACGAGGGTGGCAGGGGTTCGTCGGCGACGAGTCCGGCGGCGCGTGCCTTGCTCCAGGCCAGTGCCAGGTTCGCCGAGCGTGTTGCGGCGTCCACGTCCCCGGCGTACCTCTCCCTGGTCTCTCCCGAGTCGGACCAGCGCACATAGGCGCGGAGACGCCGGGTCTTGCGGTAGAGCCGCAGAGTGATGGAGGCTCTCGCGAACCGTCCACCATCAAGCAGGACCGCGCGGCGGTATCGTCCGCCGGCGGCCCGGTCCTGCTCGGCTGACTGGGCCGCTCTCGTCGTCCCGGCTCGGGCCTTGTAGGCCCGAGCGGGCGGCATCTCGCCGTTCCAGCCTCGCTGCCGCCCGGAAGCGGCTTCGCTCACTGCTTCTTCCTTGAGTCCTTGGAAGCGTCCACGGATCGGAGCGCGGCTCCCACCGCCTTGGCGAAGGTTTCGGCGAGCTTGACCGGCACGGCGTTCCCGAGCTGGCGCATCTTCTCGCCTCGTGGCCCAGCGAGCTGCCACTTGTCGGGGAAGGTCATCACACGCGCCGTCTCGCGGACAGTCATGTAGCGGACACCGGTCCCGTCGAAGGCGACGTCATCGAGCTGGATCACGGACTCGCCACCCGGTACGCCGTGCACACCGGCCTTGACGGTCTTGGCCGGGCGATCGAGAACGTTCGGGGTGTGCCCGGCGTAGATGCGAGCCCTGGGCCATCCGAAGTGGTCGGAGATCTTTCCGACTTGCTCCTTGTTCTCCACGGCGTCGAGTGGCACGGGGGGGAGGGGAACGCCTTCGTTCTCATCGATGCCGGTGATGGCATCGCGCAGGGTTCGCCACGGAAGGAGCTTCAGCTTCTCCTTGACCTCGGTGTTGTCGAGGTTGAGCGAGGGCAAGTTCGCGATCGTGCGCTTCTTCGCCTCGTCGTCGACCTCTTCGTGTCGGTCCCAGTACTCCCCACCCTCACGCATGGAGTGGATCAGAGACTCCCAGGAGAACTTCCGCTTGGGCTCGAAGTCGTCCCACTTCACGCCGAGGTCGGCGCGGAAGGCGACGATGATGACGCGGTGGCGCACCTGGGGGACGCCGTAGTCAGCCGCGTTGACCTGGTGACGCACGACGTCGTAGCGCTCGGAGGCGGGCACGGCGTCGTTGGCGAGCAGTTTCTCCAGCAGCTCGTTGTGCTCCTCCCACGTGGTGCCCGGCTCGCGCTCGACGAACGGGAGCCGCATCTCGTTGAGGATGTAGAGGAAGTACGGCTCGAAGGACTTGCGGAGCAGGCCCCGGACGTTCTCGCAGATGACGGCCTTCGGTCTCATCTCCTGGATGGCGCGGAACATCTGCGGGAACATGTTCCGCTCGTCCTCGGTGCCCTTGTGGGCGCCGCCCAGGCTGAAGGGCTGGCACGGCGGCCCGCCGGCGAGCACGTCGACCTCACCCTCCAGCTTCTTGAAGTCGTCGACGAGTCCGCGGACGTCCCCGGGCTTGAGCGGCCACTCACCGCCGCCGGGTGTCGGGTTCGTCTGGAGCGTCTTAACCGCCCAGTTGGCGTACTCATTCACCAGCAGCGGACGGAAGCCCGCGTTGTGGACTCCCATGGCGAGGCCACCGCCGCCGGCGAACAGCTCAACGCAGGTTCCCACCTCGGGATGCTTCTCTCGCAGCTCAGACATGGTAAAAGCATACCGCGGAGTTTGCAATAGTGGGAGCACTCCAAGTAAATCCGGCCCCGTGTTCCCCAGCTTCACCGGATAGAGTGACGACAATCACTAGCTACGTGTCGGGAGCCCCTGGTCGTGCCGCTGGAAAACCACGCCGAGTTCAAACTGAGCATCACCAAGGCGCTCGGCGATCAGCTGGCCTCCGCACTTGCGGATCTGACACCCGCGCCGCTGACCATGGAGAACATTCAGTCGCTGCGCCAACTACCTGGCGTGTACCAGCTCTACAAGGGCACAGACCTCGTATACGTCGGCAAGGCCGAACGTTCCCTGCCCCGCCGCATCGAGAGGCATCTTCGGAAGCTCTCCGGCCGCACCAACGTAGACATGGCCGAAATGGCGTTCACGTGCCTCTACGTCGATGAGGATTTCGGCGCGGTCGCACCGGAACGGCTCCTGATCAACAAGCACCGCGGCTTGGGCGAAGTCCCATGGAACTACAACGGGTTCGGGAACAACGACCCTGGCAAGCGACGGGACACGACCGAGGTCGACGTCGCCCACTTCGACCGTGCGTATCCGATCGACCTCGAATTCAAGCTCGCGGAGCTCCTGGGGACGGAGCCGGCGATGGACGACACCATCTCGCTCGCCTTGCTGCTGTCATCGATGAAGACCGCGCTCCCCTATGTGTTCCGCTACGAGCCCTCAAAGGAGTTCGAGGACATCCGAGTGCCCTGGCCTCACGAGGGCATCACCGCCGACGAGGTACTCCGCATCGCGGCTTCGCACCTGCCGAACCCTTGGCAGATCACGGCGCTTCCCGGATACGTGATCATGTACAGGAAGCAGGAGGAGTACCCCAGCGCCCGTAGGTACTACCGCGAGGACGCCGTAATAGACGTGACCGAGTAGAACCGCGGAACATACTCACGGACCATCGCACTCAGCCGTACGAACCAGATCGACCGGAGGACAGTTGTCGGCTCAATCCCAGCCGTCGAGCGCTACCGCCCTGCCCGCCGCCGTGAAACCGCCCAAGAAGCCGGGGAAGACGAAGAGCTGGCACGCCAAGGCGGCAGCGGGCCGCCACCTCCCGTACAACCCTCTGGAACTGGAGAGTCTGGGACGGAGCATGGAAGCTCAACTCATGCTGTGCACTCCGGAGTCACTGGCCGATGTAGGACCGGTATACGGAAGCGGCATCTACGCGCTCTACTACACCGGCCCCAACACTCTGTACTCCGAGATCAGTTCACCGAACTGCGAGCACCCGGTGTACGTCGGTCAGGCGCGCGTGACCGGAGTTCGCAAGGGCAGGGCCCTTGAGAACCCTGACAGCGTGGTCCTTTGGGATCGTCTCTACGAGCACCGCCGATCGATCTCCCAGGCGCACGATCTCGAAGTCGACGACTTCCAGGTGCGCTACCTCGTGGCCATCGAAGCATTTGTCAGCCTGGCCGAGCGCGTGATAATCAAGCACTATCACCCGGTTTGGAACAGTATCGTCGACGGCTTCGGGAACCACGACCCCGGCGCCAACCGCCGCCCGAAGAGCAAACGGCCGGCTTGGGACGAGCTGCATCCCGGACGCTGGTGGTCCCACCCGGACAACATGCCGACACCCAGCAAGACTCCCGCGAGCCTCTCCCGGAAGCGTGTTCGCGACCTTCTCTCAGGAAAGCTGTCCGCGTCGGAGATCGAGACAATCGAGGTCGAGATCGAATCCGACGCCGAGACCGACGCTGACGACAAGTAGACATCCACAACCCAATAGGCCTGCCCGAGTCTGCCCGTCGTTTCGGGAGCGCCCAGCTCTCCCCGAAGTGAGGCCGCCGCCCGTGGAGATGGATCTGGTCCGCGTGAACCGGCCCGGGGAGCAGGACGCGGGCCCGTGAGGTCTACGCCTGCGTGAGGTCCCCGTTGCTCCACGCGTAGACCTCACGGTCCTTCACCGCGACCCGGTACTGGTACTGCTCCGAGCAGTCCGTCCGTACCCCGTCCCAGTTCGCCGCGTCGTCCGCGTCGCCCGAGTCGTCCGCGAACCAGTTCGCCTCAAGCTTCGGGCCGTCCGTGAACGCACCCTCCGTGCAAGCCTTTTCGTCGCCCAGCTTCAGCGGGGTGTCTCCGAGGGTGAAGCGGACGAGCTTCGCGTTGCCCGTGGTCCGCACCTTGACCGTGACGTCCGTGGCGTCGTCCGGGACCCACGCGGGCAGGACGAAGAGCCCTTCGCCGTCGCCCGATTCCGGCGCGTCGGCCACCGTCGGGAAGGTCTTCACCCGCTCGCCGAGCACGACATCGTTGAACGCGTCCGGGAAGTGCTCGTCGTGCTTCTTGAGCACCGGAGTCAGCAGCGAACCGACGGCCCACAGGACGACGCACGCACCGGCCACGACGATCAGGATCTTGTTCCTCTTCATGCTCCTCATTGTCCAGTACAAATCAGAGCGCCCCTTGGGGGCCACCCGGGAACCAGGTCCACCGGTTCTGACGCCCGCCGCTCACGGCCCCGCTCACACCCCCGCCGACGCCGGCAGCTCCACCCGTACCGACAATCCCCCGCCCTCCCCGCCCGGCACCGCCGTCACCGTGCCCCCGTGCGCCGTCACGATCGAGCGGACGATCGACAGGCCCAGGCCCGCGCCCGGCCCCATCCGGTCGCGGCCCTCACCGCGCCGGAACGGTTCGAAGAAGGCCGGTATCTCCTCCGGGGCGATCCGGGGGCCGGTGTTGCGTACGGTCAGCACCGTCCCCGACACCGACACGTCCACCGTCCCCGTCCCGTCGGCCAGGTTGTACGCCTGCCCGTTGGCCAGCAGATTGCCGACCAGCCGGTCCAGCAGCGCCCGGTTGCCCCGTATGCCGCCGGGCTCCGTCACCGTCACCGGCAGACCGTGCCGCGCCGCCTCCTCCGTCACCAGCTCGCCCCACCGGATCTCCTCCTGGTCCTCGACCTCGCGCTCGCTGCGCGCCAGGACCAGCAGACCCTCGATGAGCCGTTCGCTGCGCCGGTTGTTGTCGAGCAGCATCTGCTTCGTACGGGCCAGCTCCTGGGGCGAGTTGGCGCCCGCCAGGCCCACCTGGATCGCCGTGCGCTGCGTGGCCAGCGGCGTCCGCAGCTCGTGCGAGGCGTTCGCGATGAAACGGCTCTGGCTGTCGAACGCCTTCTGGAGCCGGCCGAGCAGTTCGTCGAGGGTGTCGCCCAGCTCCTTCAACTCGTCGTCGGGGCCGGTGGTCCCGATCCGCTCGTGCAGGTTGTGCTCGGACAGCAGCCGCGCCTTCGCCGTCATGGCGTGCACAGGCCGCAGCACCCGCTCCGCCGTCCACCAGCCGACGCCGACCGCGCACAGCGCCGTCACCAGCAGCGCGCCCACCGACCAGAACATCAGCTCGTCCGACGCGGCGTCGCTGACGTTGTCCGTGAGCTGGTAGACGGTGACGGGCGCGCGGCGGCCCTCCTCCGTAAGGAAGTAGCCGTTGCCCGACGACGGCGGGGACGCCGGTACGACGCGGGCCGCGATCTCGGCGGCCTCCGTCTCCGTACCGGCACTGGACAGCAGGTTGACGACGGTGAGCAGACAGCCGCCGAGGACGAGGAAGACCGCGCCGTAGACGAGGGCGATCCGTGTTCTGATCGCGCCCGTCACAAGACGTAGCCCCCGCCGTCCGCGTCCACCGTCCGGATCAGCGCCGGGTCACCCAGCTTCTCGCCGAGCTGCCCCACACAGAGCCGTACGACACCGGAGAACGGGTCGGTCTGCGCGTCCCACGCCCGCTCCAGCAACTGCTCGGCCGTCACCGCCTTGCCGTCGGCCTCCAGCAGTATCTGGAGCACGGTCAGCTCCTTCACGGACAGGTCCAGGGCCTGTCCGTCACGGACCGCCGTACGGCCCACGGTGTCCAGCCGCACGCCGCGCCGCTCCAGCGTCGTCGGTAACGCCCGCGAGCTGCGCCGGCGCAACGCCCTCACCCGCGAGACCAGTTCGGGGAACTCGAAGGGCTTGCCCAGATAGTCGTCCGCGCCCAGGTCGAGCCCCTTGACGCGCTCCTCCATGGAGGTGGACGCCGTGAGCATCAGGATCCGGGTGCGGGCCTCCTGCGCGACGAGCCGGCGGGCGACGTCGTCGCCGTGCACGCGGGGCAGGTCGCGGTCGAGGACCACCACGTCGTAGTCGTGCAGTCCCAGATAGGCGAGGGCGGCGTCTCCGCTGTAGACGGTGTCGACGGCGAAACCGGCCCGCCGCAGCCCCGTGGCGATCAGCTCGGCCAGGATTTCCTCGTCCTCGGCGACCAGCACCCGCATGATGAAACCTTCCCGCCCCGAACTGTCCCGGTCCGACCGATCTACCCGGTCCGGACCGACCCGACCCGTACCAGGAGCGCACGGCTTGCGCCCCTCTCCTCTTTAAGATGCGCGCACCGGGGGCAGAGGTTGTGCCGAATCCACACTCTTTAAGCACACTCTCAGGTTTTATCGGTGTGAAGACACCTGCGGCGGGCCGTTAGGATTTCGGCCATGGCCGCCACTGGATCCGAAGAGCAGGGTGGGCGGGCGTACTACGTCACCACCCCCATTTACTACGTCAACGACGCTCCTCACCTGGGCCACGCCTACACGACCGTCGCAGGCGACGTGCTCACCCGCTGGCACCGCCAGCGGGGCGAGAAGGTGTGGTACCTCACCGGCACGGACGAGCACGGTCAGAAGATCATGCGCACGGCCGAGGCGAACGGTGTCACCCCGCAGGAGTGGGCGGACAAGCTCGTCGACGAGGCGTGGCGGCCTCTGTGGGAACACCTGGACATCAAGAACGACGATTTCATCCGTACGACGGAGAAGCGGCACACCGACCGCGTCCAGGAGTTCGTCCAGGATCTGTTCGACAAGGACGAGATCTACAAGGGCGGCTACGAGGGCCCGTACTGCGTGGGCTGCGAGGAGTACAAACTCCCGGGCGAACTGCTCGACGGCGAAGGTGAGTTCGCGGGTCAGAAGATCTGCGCGATCCACAAGAAGCCGGTGGAGATCCTCAAGGAGGAGAACTACTTCTTCAAGCTCAGCGAGTACGGCCCCAAGCTCCTCGCGCACTACGAGGCCAACCCCGGCTTCATCCAGCCGGAGTCCGCGCGCAACGAGGTCGTGAACTTCGTCAAGCAGGGCCTTCAGGACCTGTCCATCTCCCGGTCGACGTTCGACTGGGGCGTGCCGGTGCCGTGGGACGAGAAGCATGTGATCTACGTGTGGATCGACGCGCTCCTGAACTACGCGACCGCCGTCGGCTACAACGAGAACCCGGCGAAGTTCGCGGAGACCTTCCCCGCCGACGTCCACCTCGTCGGCAAGGACATCCTGCGCTTCCACGCGATCATCTGGCCGGCGATGCTGCTCGCGCAGGGCCTGCCGCTGCCCGGGAAGATCGCCGCGAACGGCTGGCTGATGGTCGGCGGCGAGAAGATGTCCAAGTCGAACCTGACCGGCATCAAGCCGCAGGATCTGACCTCGCACTTCGGCGTGGACGCGTACCGCTGGTACTTCCTGCGGGCCATCACGTTCGGCCAGGACGGCTCGTTCTCCTGGGAGGACTTCACCGCCCGGTACACCTCCGAACTGGCCAACGACTACGGCAACCTCGCCTCGCGCGTCGCGGCGATGGTCGGCAAGTACTACGACGGCACGCTGCCGGAGGCGACGCCCGGCGGGGCCGCCGAACAGGCCGTACGGGACGGGCTGGCGAAGGCCGTCACCGAGGCCGACCGCAAGATCGGCGAGGAGGTCGACTTCCAGGGCGGCATCCTGGCGATCTTCGACTTCGTGAAGCAGGTCAACGGCTACATCACGGAGCGGGAGCCCTGGAAGGTCGCGAAGGACACGTCCCCGGAGGGCCGGGCGGCGCTCGCGACGATCCTGTACACGGCGGCGGAGGCGCTGCGCGGAGTCGCGGTGCTGCTCAACCCGGTGATGCCGGACACGTCACAGAAGCTGTGGGACTCGCTGGGCGCGGACGCCGCGCTGGGCGCGCTGGCGGACCAGCGGGTGCGGGACGCGGGCACGTGGGGGCTGCTGCCCGCGGGCACGACGGTGACGAAGGGCGCGGTGCTGTTCCCGCGCCTGGAGGAGAAGCCGGCGTAAGCCCTTGGCGCGACAGACGTCGACGGCGTCGCGCGGCTCGCGGCCGCGCTTGTCCTCGATCGCGGGGCGGGCTTCATACGAAGCCCGCCCTGCGGGCGTTTCAACCGCGTCCCACGGCTACGTCAACCCTGCCGGGCCGGCGATCAAGCCCGTCCGGCGGGCACCGCCCGTCCGGCCGGCACTTCCAGCCCGTCCGGCGATCGAGGACGAAGCCGGCCACCGGGCGGACCCGGTCGGAGCGACCCGGCTACTTCACGACCGGCTTGCGCAGCTGGATGTTCAGCTCCCGCAGCCGCGTCTCGTCCAGCTCCGTCGGCGCGCCCATCATCAGATCCTGCGCGTTGCCGTTGAGCGGGAACGCGATCGTCTCGCGGATGTTGGGCTCGTCCGCGAGCAGCATCACGATGCGGTCGACGCCCGGCGCGATGCCGCCGTGCGGCGGGGCGCCGAGGCGGAACGCGCGCAGCACGCCCGCGAACTCGTGCTCGACGGTCTCGCGGTCGTAGCCCGCGATCTCGAACGCCTGGAGCATCAGCTCCGGTTCGTGGTTCCTGATCGCGCCGGACGACAGCTCGATGCCGTTGCAGACGATGTCGTACTGCCACGCCAGGATGTCCAGCGGGTCCTTCGTCTGAAGGTCCTCAAGACCGCCCTGCGGCATGGAGAACGGGTTGTGCGAGAAGTCGATCTTGCCGGTCTCCTCGTCCTTCTCGTACATCGGGAAGTCCACGATCCAGCAGAACCGGAACACGCCCTCCTCGAAGTGACCGGCCCGCTTGGCCGCCTCGACGCGGACCGCGCTCATGATCTTCGAGACCTCGCCGAACTCGCCCGCGCCGAAGAAGACCGCGTGGCCGGGCACGAGCGACAGGCGCTCGGTGAGCACCTTGACGTTGTCCTCGGTGAGGAACTTGGCGATCGGGCCCGCGAGCGCGCCGTCCTCGCCGACCCGCACCCAGGCCAGGCCCTTGGCGCCCTGCTCGACCGCGTAGTCACCAAGGCCGTCGAAGAACTTCCGCGACTGGCCGGCCGTGTCCGGCACGGGCAGCGCGCGCACGTGCTTGCCCGCGAAGGCCTTGAACTCGGAGCCCGCGAAGACGTCCGAGATGTCGACCAGTTCCAGCTTGGCCCGCAGGTCCGGCTTGTCGTTGCCGTACTTGAGCATCGACTCGCGGAACGGGATGCGCGGGAAGGGGGACGTGACCTCGCGGCCACCGCCGAACTCGGTGAACAGCTCCGTCATCAGCTTCTCGATCGGCCGGAAGACGTCCTCCTGCTCGACGAACGACATCTCCACGTCGAGCTGGTAGAACTCGCCGGGCGAGCGGTCGGCGCGGGCGTCCTCGTCGCGGAAGCAGGGCGCGATCTGGAAGTACCGGTCGAAGCCGGAGATCATCAGCAGCTGCTTGAACTGCTGCGGGGCCTGCGGCAGCGCGTAGAACTTGCCGGGGTTCAGCCGGGAGGGGACCACGAAGTCGCGGGCGCCCTCGGGGGACGTCGCCGTCAGGATCGGGGTCGCCATCTCGTTGAAGCCCAGGGCGGTCATCTTGTGCCGGATGGCGGAGATGACGGCCGTACGCAGCAGGATGTTGCGGTGCATGCGCTCGCGGCGCAGGTCGAGGAAGCGGTATTCGAGCCGCCGCTCCTCGTTGACGCCGTCCTCGGTGTTGATCGTGAACGGCAGCGGCCCGGCGGCGCCGAGGACTTCGACGTCGGTGACCTCGATCTCGATCTCGCCGGTCGGCAGCTCCGGGTTCACGTTGTCCGCGCCACGGGCGGAGACCTTGCCGTCGATCCGGACGACGGTCTCCTTGGTGAGCTTCGACAGCTCCTCGTTGGCGGGGGTGCCGGGGCGGGCGACGAGCTGGACGAGACCGTAGTGGTCGCGGAGATCGATGAAGAGGATGCCGCCCAGGTCTCGACGATTGTGCAGCCAGCCGCTCAGCCGGACGTCGGTGGAGACGTCAGAGGCGCGGAGCTCGCCGCAGGTGTGGGACCTGTACCGATGCATCGTCGTTCATCCAGTCTTAGCTTTTGGCGGGTGGGCTCGGCCGTGTGGTGGCCTGGGCCGTGCGTGGCCCGCACCAGGTTACCGGCAGGGCCGGTGGCGCTTTCCCCGTATTTACGGGGTCCCCGTCCGCGCACCCGGCCACCCGCACGCCCGCTTGACACCGCACTCCCCGCCCGTACCGGTCTAAAGTGGTGCAATGCGCACCGAGGACGTACTGGCCGCGATCGCGACCGGTCTGTGGCGCTGGGACAACGCGGCCGGGCTCGTCACCCTCGACGCGGAGGGGGCGCGGCTGCTCGGGCTGCCCGCCGAGCCCACCGTCCTCAGCGAGGCGGCCATGCGCGCACGCCTGCACCCGGTCGACTGGAACGAGACCTACGGCATCGTGCGCCTCGCCGTCGCCGATGGGACGCTCGCCGAGGCGCACGTACGGGTCGTGAGCGAGGACGGCCGGGTCGTCCGCACCATCAGGTCCCGCTCGAAGCCGCTCGTCACCCACCACGAGCACGGCGACGACTACGAGCTGATCGGCACCATCCAGGAGATCACCGACCCGCGGGCGGACGCGCTGACCGGCCGCGGCCCCGTCGCCGGCGACTGGCGGCGCTCCCGCGAGGCGTTCCTCCTGGACGCCGGCCGGGCGCTCGCCGAAGCACGCTCCACCGCCGAGGTGCTGCGGGTCGCGGCGTCGCTGTCGATGCCGGGCTTCTCCCCCGAAGGGCTCGCCGTCTTCGGCGTCGAAGGCGAGCGGCTGACGGTCATCGGGCACCACGGGAACCCGGACGGCGCGGAGGAACTGTTCACCGACATGTCCGTGAACACGGACTACCCGGCGGCCGAGGTCGCACGGACCGGCCGGGCCATCTACCTGCCGACGGCCGAGGAGTACCAGGACCGCTACCCCGCCACCTGGTCGATGGTGAAGGGCTTCGGCCGGCAGTCCTGGGCCTACGTGCCGCTGATCGTCGCCGGCCGCACGATGGGCGCCTGGATGGCCGCCTTCAAGAACCCGGTGACCTTCACGCCCGACGAGCGCTCCGTACTGACGACGGTCGCCCGGATGCTCGCGCAGGCGCTGGCGCGCGCCGAGGTCACGGAGACCGAGCGCGAGCTGTCCCTTGGCCTCCAGCGCTCGATGATGCCGACGCTGGGGCCGGACATCCCCGGCATGAGCGTCGCCGCGCGCTATGTGCCGACCGGCGGCGGGCTCCAGGTGGGCGGCGACTGGTACGACATCATCCCGCTGCCCGGCAGCGGCAAGGTGGCGCTGGTCATCGGGGACGTCCAGGGGCACGACGTACGGGCCGCGGGCCTGATGGGACAGCTGCGGATCGCCCTGCGCGCGTACGCCGCCGAGGGCCACCGGCCCGACGCCGTACTGTCCCGCGCCTCGCGCTTCCTGCACGGCATGTACGAGTTCTCGACCACCCGGGGTCGCACGCACCCCGACCAGGGCGACGAGGAGGAGGCCCCCGACCACGACGCGTACACCGTGCCGCGCTTCGCGACCTGCCTGTACATGGAGGTCGACCCGGACTCCGGCACCCTCGACATCGCACGCGCCGGCCACCCCGACCCGGTGATCCGCTCGGCGGACGGCACGGCCCTCATCCGGCAGACGGCGGGCGGGCTGCCCCTGGGCATCGAGGCGGACTCGGACTACCCGACGACCCGCGTCGTCCTGGAGCCGGGCGACACGCTGATGCTCTGCACCGACGGGCTGATCGAGACCGGCGGGCACGACATGCTGAGCGGCTGGACTCGGCTGCGGCCCGTACTGGAGGACACCGTGGGCGCGTCGCTGGAGAAGCTGGCCGACGCACTGATCGAGGCCGTCCACGGCCCCTACTCGCACCACACGACCGGCCCGCTCGCCGACCGCCGCGAGGACGACATCGCGCTGCTGCTGCTCTCCCGCGACAGCACACCGGCACGCCGGCCCCCGCGCCGTACGGTCCTGACGATCGCCCAGGCCGAGCCCGAACAGGTCGCGGACGCCCGGCGGCAACTGCGGGACCTGCTGCACGACTGGGCGGACGAGGAACAGGTCGACTCCGCGGTGCTGATGCTCTCCGAGATGGCCACGAACGTACTCGTCCACACGGACGGCGACGCGGTGCTGCTCGCCGAGGCGGCGGGCGAGCGCGGCAGACGCCGCCTGCGTGTGGAGGTCGCGGACGCGAGCGACGAACTCCCCCACAAGCGCCGCCCGGGGGAACTGGCGTCGAGCGGCCGGGGCCTGCTGCTGATGGAGATGCTGGCGGACGCGTGGGGGGTGGACCCGAGGGGGGAGGGAAAGTCGATCTGGTTCGAGATCTACGAGGAGGGCGACGCGGGCTGATCCGGCTGTGTGCCGTCCGGCGCACCCACCTCGTACCGCTCCCGGACCTCCGCCACCACCCCGAACGCCGCCGCCGTCAGCGGCACCGCCAGCAGCATCCCCAGGATCCCCGCCACACTCGCCCCCGCCGTGATCGCCAGCATCACCACGGCCGGATGCATCTGCACCGTACGGCTCTGGATCATCGGCTGGAGCACATGCCCCTCCAGCACCTGCACGGCCAGTACGACCCCGAGCGCCCACAGCGCGATCACCACCCCCCGGTCGGCGAGCGCGACGAGCACCGCGACCGCGCCGGACAGGAACGCGCCCAGGTACGGGATGTACGCCCCCACGAACACCAGCGCCCCGAGCCCCACGGCGCCCGGCACGCGCAGGATCAGCAGGCCCACCGTGATGCAGATCGCGTCGATGAGCGCGATGAAGGTCGTCCCGCGCATGAACCCCTCGACGGCCCCGTACGCGCGCCGCGCCATCGCCTCGACGATGTCACCGGTACGGCGCGGCGCTACGGAGCGCAGGGCGCCGGCGACCCGGTCGGAGTCCTTGAGGAAGAAGAAGATCAGCAGCAGCGCGAGGACGGCGGTGGCGATCATCTCGCCGACGACACTGATCCCGGTGATCACCCCGGACGCCGCGGTGCCGCCGAACTTGTCGAGCAGGCTCTTCGCGTTCGTCGCGAGATCGTCCAGGGAGGTCCCGGCCGCCCCGAGGTGCTTGCTGAGATCCCGCCCCGCCTGCTTGAGCGAGGAGACGATCTGGTCGCCGGTCTCGATGAGCGCGCTGACGACGATGTACCCGGCGCCGCCGACGACGGCGACCACGGCCAGACAGGTCAGCCCGGCGGCCAGGGACTTCGGCACCTTCATCGCGACGAGCCGCTGGTGGAGCGGGCCGAGCAGCGCGGTGCCGAGGATGGCGAGCAGGACGGGGGTGACGGCGGTCTTGAAGGTGATGACGATCCACACCCCGACGCCGACGACCCCGGCGGCGAGCAGCAGTACCGCGCACCAGGCCCCGACCCGCCGCACCTCACGGGGCAGCAACGCGGACGAATCCGCGGACGATTCCGCTGGCGTGCTCCCCGGCGTCCCCCCGCGCGAGTTCTCCATCCACCCACCCGACCACGGCGTTCACGCCGCTGTCCCACGGAAGGGGCCGGGTGGGTGACGGGGTGTCACTCAGAGGGGGAGCCGGGCGGGGTGGGGTGAGGCCCGGGCGGGGCGGGGTGGGGCGGCTGCGGCCCCACCTCCGGCCCGGCCCCGACTTACGCCGCGCCCGCCGGCACCGTGCCCAGCCGGCCGGCCTGGAAGTCCTCGAAGGCCTGCTTCAGCTCGGCGTGGCTGTTCATCACGAACGGCCCGTAGTGCGCCATCGGTTCGCGGATCGGACGCCCGCCCAGCAGGACGACCTCCAGGTCCGGTGTGTTCGAGTCCTGGGACTCGTCCGCGCGGACCGTCAGCGACGACCCGTCCCCGAAGACCGCGCTCTGCCCGGTGTGGACGGGCCGCCGGTCGGTGCCGACCGTGCCGCGTCCCGCCAGGACGTACGCGAGGCCGTTGAAGTCCTCGCGCCACGGCAGCGTGACCTCGGCACCCGGCCGCAGCGTCGCGTGGATCATCGTGATCGGCGTGTGCGTGATGCCGGGACCCTCGTGCCCGTCCAGCGAGCCCGCGATCACCCGCAGCAGCGCGCCGCCGTCGTGCGACGTCAGGAGCTGCACCTGGCCGCCGCGGATGTCCTGGTAGCGCGGGTCCATCATCTTGTCGGCGGCGGGCAGGTTGACCCAGAGCTGGAGGCCGTGGAAGAGGCCGCCCGACGTGACGAGCGACTCCGGCGGCGCCTCGATGTGCAGCAGGCCGGAGCCCGCCGTCATCCACTGCGTGTCGCCGTTGCCGATCGTGCCGCCGCCACCGTTGCTGTCCTGGTGGATGAAGGTGCCGTCGATCAGGTACGTCACGGTCTCGAAGCCGCGGTGCGGGTGCCAGGGAGTGCCCTTGGGCTCGCCCGGCGCGTACTCCACCTCGCCCATCTGGTCCATCATGATGAACGGGTCGAGGTACTGGTAGTTGATCCCCGCGAACGCCCGGCGCACCGGGAATCCCTCGCCCTCGAAGCCGCCCGGCGCGGTGGACACGGCGAGCACGGGGCGGGCGACGGCGTCGTCGGTCGCCGCGACGCGGGGCAGGGTCAGCGGGTTTTCGACGGTCACAGCGGGCATCGGGGGCCTCCTCGGCTTTGGCTCCAATTTAGTTGAATGGTGAACATCTTGCAAGCGGCGAGGTATTCCCGGGCCTGGGAACGGCCGCGGCGCGGAACCGCCCCCCTCATAAAGAGATCGCCGGAGGGGCCGCGTGTGCGGCCCCTCCGGCGATCTCTTCGGACTGCCCGGAAGGTCGGGCTCAGCCGTACATCCGGCGCATCGCGAAGTCCACCATCTGCTCCACGGCCTTCGCGTCGAAGACCATGCGGTGGTCGCCCTCCATGTCGATCACGAAGCCGTACCCCGTCGGCAGCAGATCGATCACCTCCGCGCCCGTGATCACGAAGTACTTCGACTCCTTGCCCGCGTACCGCCGCAGCTCCTTGAGCGTGCTGAACATCGGGATGACCGGCTGCTGGGTGTTGTGCAGGGCCAGAAAACCGGGGTTGTCGCCGCGCGGGCAGTAGACCTTCGACGTCGCGAAGATCTGCTGGAAGTCCTCGGCGGAGAGCGACCCGGTCGTGAACGCCCGCACCGCGTCCGCCAGCGACGGAGGGGACGGCTCGGGGTACAGCGGCTGCTCCCCGTATCCGCCGCCGCCCATCGGCTGCTGCGGGGGTGCGTACTGCTGCTGGGCGCCAGCGTTCTGGTCGTAGCCGTACATGGCCCCAAGACTACTGAGGAAAGGCCCGCCGATGGGACGCATGCGCGCCTCGCCGCCCTCGCCGTCGTCCTCGCCGTCGTCCTCGTCACAGATGTCCGGTGGGGGTTGCATCTTATTACCGACGGGTAGCATCATCGGAGCTACTACAGATACGCGCGACCGATACGCGCTGCTGACCCGCGTACGAGGAATTTGCCTCCCTACCGCTTACGGAGCCGTCGCCATGGGGCACTACAAGTCGAATCTCCGCGACATCGAGTTCAACCTCTTCGAGGTCCTCGGGCGCGACAAGCTGTACGGCACGGGCCCGTTCGCGGAGATGGACGTCGAGACCGCCAGGACCATCCTTTCCGAGGTCAGCAAGCTCGCCGAGGCGGAGCTGGCCGCCTCCTACGCCGACGCGGACCGCAATCCGCCCGTCTTCGACCCGGAGACGAACACCGCTCCCGTGCCCGCCTCCTTCAAGAAGAGCTACCAGGCCTTCATGGACTCGGAGTACTGGCGCCTCGGCCTCCCCGAGGAGATCGGCGGCACCACCTCCCCGCGCTCCCTGATCTGGGCCTACGCGGAGCTGCTGCTGGGCGCCAACCCGGCGATCTGGATGTACACCTCGGGCCCGGCATTCGCCGGCATCCTCTTCGAGGAGGGCAACGAGGCGCAGAAGAAGATCGCCGAGATCGCCGTCGAGAAGCAGTGGGGCTCCACGATGGTGCTCACCGAGCCCGACGCGGGCTCCGACGTGGGCGCGGGCCGGTCGAAGGCCGTGAAGCAGGAGGACGGCTCCTGGCACATCGAGGGCGTGAAGCGCTTCATCACCTCCGGTGAGCACGACATGTCCGAGAACATCCTCCATTACGTGCTGGCCCGCCCCGAGGGCGCCGGACCGGGCACCAAGGGCCTGTCGCTCTTCCTCGTACCGAAGTACGAGTTCGACTGGGAGACCGGCGAACTGGGCGAGCGCAACGGCGTCTACGCGACGAACGTCGAGCACAAGATGGGCCTCAAGGCGTCCAACACGTGCGAGCTGACCTTCGGCGACCGGCACCCCGCCAAGGGCTGGCTGGTCGGTGACAAGCACGAGGGCATCCGCCAGATGTTCATGATCATCGAGTTCGCGCGGATGATGGTCGGCACGAAGGCCATCGCCGCGCTCTCGACGGGGTATCTGAACGCGCTTCAGTACGCCAAGGAGCGCGTCCAGGGCCCGGACCTGTCGCAGTTCATGGACAAGAGCGCGCCCAAGGTCACCATCACGCACCACCCGGACGTACGCCGCTCGCTCATGACGCAGAAGGCGTACGCGGAGGGCATGCGCGCGCTGGTGCTCTACACCGCCTCCGTCCAGGACGAGATCGCCAAGAACGAGGCGGAGGGCGAGGACGCCAAGGCGGGGCACGCGCTGAACGACCTGCTGCTGCCGATCGTGAAGGGCTACGGCTCCGAGAAGTCGTACGAACAGCTCGCCCAGTCGCTCCAGACGCTCGGCGGCTCGGGGTACCTCCAGGAGTACCCGATCGAGCAGTACATCCGGGACGCCAAGATCGACACCCTGTACGAGGGCACCACCGCCATCCAGGGCCAGGACTTCTTCTTCCGGAAGATCGTCCGCGACCAGGGCCAGGCGCTGAACACCCTCTCCGAGGAGATCAAGCAGTTCCTCGCCGTCGCCACCGGCGGCGCCGAACTGGCCCCGGCCCGCGACGCGCTCGCCAAGGCGGCCGTCGACCTGGAGGCGATCGTCGGGAAGATGCTGACCGACCTCACCGCCACCGCCGAGGACGTCAAGAACATCTACAAGGTGGGCCTCAACACCACCCGCCTGCTGATGGCTTCGGGCGACGTCGTCGTCGGCTATCTGCTGCTGCGCGGCGCGGCGGTGGCCGTGGAGAAGCTGGAGACGGCCTCCGCGAAGGACGTGCCCTTCTACGAAGGCAAGATCGCGGCGGCGAAGTTCTTCGCGGCGAGCGTCCTGCCGGGGGTCTCGGCGGAGCTCGCGGTCGCCGAGTCGGTGGACAACTCCCTGATGGAGCTGGACGAGGCGGCGTTCTGACGCGGTGACCGGAGCTGGTCACCGGGTCCGTCCGGTGGCCGGTTCGTCCTCGTTCGCCGGACGGGCACAACCGAGGACAGGCCTCACCGAGGACAGGCCAAACCGTGACTCGTTATGGCTCGTTATGGTGATCTCATGACCACATCCGCCCGCTTCGACCGCGGCCACACCGACGACCTGATGACCTTCCTAGCGGCCAGCCCCACGCCGTACCACGCGGTGGCGAACGCGGCCCAGCGCCTGGAGAAGGCCGGCTTCCGGCAGGTCCAGGAGACCGACGCGTGGGACGGGGCCACCGGCGGCAAGTACCTCCTGCGCGGTGGGGCGCTCATCGCCTGGTACGTCCCCGAAGGGGCCACGCCGCACACGCCGTTCCGGATCGTCGGCGCGCACACGGACTCCCCCAACCTCCGCGTGAAGCCGCTGCCGGACACCGGCGCGTACGGCTGGCGGCAGGTCGCCGTCGAGGTGTACGGCGGGCCGCTGCTCAACACCTGGCTGGACCGGGACCTCGGGCTGGCCGGCCGTATCTCGCTGCGGGACGGCACACACCGGCTGGTCAGCGTGGACCGGCCCCTGATGCGCGTACCGCAGCTCGCCGTCCATCTGGACCGGGGCGTCAACACCGACGGTCTGAAGCTGAACCCGCAGCGGCACATGCAGCCGATCTGGGGTCTCGGCGAGGTCGAGGAGGGCGACCTGATCCGCTTCGTCGCCGAGGAGGCCGGGGGCGGTCTTGAGGCGTCCGACATCACGGGCTGGGACCTGATGGCGCACTCCGTCGAGCCGCCCGCCTACCTCGGACGCGACCGCGAACTGCTGGCCGGGCCGCGGATGGACAACCTGCTGTCGGTGCACGCCGGTACGGCCGCGCTGGCCGCCGTCGCGGAATCCGCCGGCACGGGCACGGCCCTGCCGTACATCCCGGTACTCGCCGCCTTCGACCACGAGGAGAGCGGCTCCCAGTCCGACACCGGCGCCGACGGGCCGCTGCTGGGCACGGTGATGGAGCGCTCGGTGCTGGCTCGCGGCGGTTCGTACGAGGACCGGGCGCGGGCGCTGGCGGGCACGGTCTGCCTCTCCTCCGACACCGGGCACGCCGTACACCCCAACTACGCGGAGCGCCACGACCCGACGCACCACCCGCGCGCCAACGGCGGCCCGATCCTCAAGGTCAACGTGAACATGCGGTACGCCACGGACGGCGGCGGGCGCGCGGTGTTCGCGGCGGCGTGCGAGCGGGCGGGCGTGCCGTGGCAGACGTTCGTCTCGAACAACTCGATGCCCTGCGGCACGACGATCGGCCCGATCACGGCGGCCAGGCACGGCATCAAGACGGTCGACATCGGCGCGGCGATCGTGTCGATGCACAGCGCGCGTGAACTGTGCGGCGCGGACGACCCGTTCCTGCTGGCGAACGCGGTGGCCGCGTTCCTGGAAAGCTGAACTCCCCTCTCCTGCATGGGTGTTCCCGGGCCGGGTACCCGCATAGCGGCCCGGGAATGGCCATCATCCATATCAGGAGGCGGGATTCATGGGCATTGGCGGATGCATCGCACTCATCGCGGTGGGGGCGATCCTCACGTTCGCGACGGACTGGGAGGCCGAGAGCGTCAACCTCGACCTGGTCGGGGTGATCCTGATGGCCGTCGGCCTCATCGGCATCGCGACATTCACGAGCATCGCGAAGCGCCGCCGCGCGGTCGTCACCTCGCCGACGGTGATCGAACGCGACCACCGGTAGGCCTTGTTGAGCCCGCCGGCGGAGCGACGTGGCTGTCAGATGCCGAGTTCGGGCAGTCGGACACCCGTGTTGTCGCCATTCCTGCCGACCCAGTAGGTCAGCGCGGGCAGCGACGCTCCGACAGCGCGCAGTGCTCCGACCACGAGCCGCGCGGCGTCGTCGGCGGCGGTCCGGGAAGTCATCGGCCAGTCTCGGAAGAAGCTCGGGCTGCCGTCGTCCGGCGCGTTGCTCCAGTCATCGGTCGTCAGTACGGTGATCCACTCCTTGCTCGGCGGTGTCCATCCCAGCTCTGTCAACGTCAGGACCAGGTCCGGCTTCGGGTCGGCCGGGCTTTCGACTCTCAGCACGCCGTCGGCCAGTCTGACGAAGCACGTGGGGATCTCCGCCGGCGTACGCTCCCCGTCGTCGCGCTCGTCGATCACCAGGCTCAGCGGGAGTTCGCCGAGCATGGGTACATCGCGCACCAGGGCGTGAAGGGTCCGGGCCAGACGGTGTTCGAAGTCCGCCCAGTCTTCGGCGACGTCGTTCCCCGGGGTGAACATGCCGTCCGTCGCGGCCGTATGAACGGTCCGGAACCAGGAGGAGGGCTGCTTGCCCAGGTGTTGGGCCGCCCGCGTCTCCTGGTTCTCGTAGCGATCGGTCGCCAGGAGTTCGAGCACGACACCGGCCGTCGCCTCGTTCGCGGATCCGTGCCTGAACCGCAGACGAGGTGTCGTACCGGGTCGACGCCATCGCAGCCACGGTCCGGGCCCACCCCGCAACGGCGGTACGCCGAGCACGTCCTCGGCATGCCCCGCGGCGGTGTGGAACACCTCTGCCGCCTCCGCGTGGCCCAGGCCGCGAGCCAGTGTGAGCGTGAGTGCGGGCGAGTCGTCCAGATCTGTGGAGGCGTACCCGACGCCCGTCGGCAGCCCGGTGGAGAAGGACAGGGACCCGCCGCGCTCCTCGACGAGAGACCACCCGCACTCGGCAAGAACGCGCTCGATATCCGGACGCTCCCAGCTTCCCAGGTCGAGCGCCGAGAACGAACGGATCAGATCACCTATGCGGGCGTCGGACACACGAGCGGAAACGATCATGAGCCATGGTGGCACAGCCCGGGCACGTCTCTCCGCCTACGCGTCGAGCCCCGCCAGGACCAGCCCCAGCCGCCCCACCCCCGACGCGGAAACCCGCACCGGCACCCCCCAGTCCTGCTGGTGCACATGGCACACCGGGTACTCGGTCTCCGGCGCGTCGTCGCAGGACGCCGCCATCGCCGAGACGTGCAGCACCCCCTCGGTGACACCGTCCGCCAGCACCAGGTCCCGGCCCAGGTCCGTGCCGGCACCGGCTCCCTCCGCCAGCAGTTCCGGCGGGGTGGCGGAGACCAGGAGCCGGGTCGAGGGACCGTAACGGGTGTCCAGCTTCTGCCCCTTGGGCGCCTCGAAGACGACATCGAGCCGCAGCGCGCCCGGTGCGACATCGGTCGCGGCGCGCCGCGTGCGGTGCGCGACCGACTCGACGCGCACGGCCTCATCCGGCAGCCGCAGCCGGGTCAGCCGGTGCCGCGCGGACTCGATCACGACGATGTCGTCACCGACGAGCACCGCGTCGGACGGCTCCCGCAGATCCGTCGCGAGCGTCGTGACCTCCCCGGTCGCGGGGTCGTAGCGGCGCAGGGCGTGGTTGTACGTGTCCGACACGGCCACCGAGCCGTCCGGCAGCGCGGTCACACCGAGCGGGTGCTGGAGCAGGGCCTGTGCGGCGGGGCCGTCGCGGTGGCCGAAGTCGAAGAGCCCGGTGCCCACGGCGGTCCGTACGGCGAAGCCGTCCTCGTCGCCGTCCTCGTCGCCGTCCTCGTCGCCGTCCCCGCCGCCGTCCCCGTCGCGCTCCACGTAACGCAGCGCGCTGGTCTCGGAGTCGGCGACCCACAGCCGGTCCCCGCTCGCGGCGAGCCCGGACGGCTGCGCGAACCACGCCTCGGCGGCGGGGCCGTCGACCAGGCCCTCGTTGCTGGTTCCGGCCGCGACCGCGACGGTGCCGGTCGCCGGGTCGTACGTCCACAGCTGGTGCACCCCGGCCATCGCGATCCACAGCCGGTCCTGCCACCAGGCCACGTCCCACGGCGAGGAGAGCGCCACGTCGAGCGCCGGCCCGTGGGCCGGTGAGCCCTGCCACCACTGCCGGCCGGTGCCTGCGAGGGTTTCGACGGCGCCGGTCGCCGGGTCGTACGCGCGGACCGCGTGGTTGACGGTGTCGGCGACCGCGATCCGGCCGTCGGGCAGCGGGGCGAGCCCCTGCGGCTCGTTGAACGACTCCGGACCGAAACCCCGCTCACCGGTGCCGATCCGCCGTACGACGCTCTCGCCGTCCGCCGCCAGCTCGACCAGCTGATGCCGGGTGGAGTCGGACACCAGGAAGTTCCCCGAGGGCAGCGCGAGCACCTTGCCGGGGAAGCGCAGGTCGGTGGCGACGGGCTCGGGCGCGACGTAGGGGCCGTCGCCGCGCCGCAGGGTGCCCTTCGCGGCGTGCTCGGCCTCCAACTCCTCGACCAGCTTCTCGATGGCGTGCGCGTGGCCCTCGCCCGCGTGCTGGGCGACGACGTACCCCTCGGGGTCGATGACGACGAGCGTGGGCCAGGCCCGTACCGCGTACTGCTTCCACGTCGCCAGCTCCGGATCGTCCAGGACGGGGTGGTGCACCTCGTACCGCTCGACGGCGTCGACCACGGCGGCGTGCTCGGCCTCGTGGACGAACTTCGGCGAGTGGACCCCGATGATCACCACGGTGTCGCTGTGCTTCTGCTCCAGCTCACGCAACTCGTCCAGGACATGCAGGCAGTTGACGCAGCAGAAGGTCCAGAAATCAACAACAACGCACTTACCTCGCAAGTCGGCGAGGGTGAGTTCTTTACCACCGGTGTTCAGCCAGCCACCCTTGCCGATCAGCTCGGGGGCACGGAGACGGGCACGGCGGCGGGGTGCGGGGGCGGGCACCGGGGCGGGATCGTTCATGCTTCAAGCTTGCCATCCTGGTATGAACGGCGGATCACACGCGTACCGCGGGGTCCACGACGGGGGAGCGACGGATGGCTGCGGACAAGGACCGGGACGGGAATGAGAGCGGGGCGGCGACGGCGCGGAGCTTCATGGCGCTGCCAGGGCGCGCCGAGGACCGGCGGGAGCCGTTCCTCGGGTGTGTGGCGGAGGTCGTCCGGATCCTCGGGCTCACCGTCGCTCCCGAACCTCAGCCGGGTGGCCCCCCGACCTGGGAGCACCGCGCTCGGGCGGCGCTGCGTGAGGCTTGCCGCCGAGGCATGGACCTGTCCGGGGCAGCGTTCGACGCACTCGTCAGGGCGGCCGTCCACGACCCCGATCCGAGCTTCAACCGCCAGTTCGTCGAGCCCGCTCTGAACGCGTTCGGGCGCCGTCGCGTCCAAGCCGCGCTGCTCGGGTACCTGCGGACGGGCACCGACCCTGAGCGGGCGGGCGCCGCGCGGGCCTGGTACTGGTCGGCGCTGCCCCTGCGGATGCCTCTCGTACGGGCGGCGGAGGCCGGCGACGGCGATTCGGACCGCGATTCGGACGGCGATTCGGATGTGGCGACCGTCGTGACCGAGTGGAACGAGGCCGCGCTGCGCGCGTTCGTGAACAACGAGCACCTGGACGTACGGCGCTGCGTCCTGCCGGGTCTGGCGCTCCGCAGGTCGGCCTACCCGCCCGCGTTGCGCGATCTGGTGGACGCGGCGGTGGCGATCGCCCGGTCCCACCCCGACGAATACATCCGCCACCGCGTGGAACACCAGATCGGCGACTGATCCCCCCGCGGGCACCCCAGCGACCGGGCCGCCGTCAGGGACCCGTCTCCGGACCGCCCGCCCGTACCAGTGCCTCCCCCGCCTCCGTACGGAAGTACAGCACCGACCGCCCCGCGCGGCGGCGGCGGATCAGGCCCGCGTCCAGCAGGACCTTCAGGTGGCGGCCCACCGAGCCGAGGCCCTGTCCCGTCAGGGCCACCAGCTGGGTGGTGCTCTTGGGGGCGCCGAGCAGGACGAGGACTCCCGCCCGCGCGGGACCCAGCAGCGCGCGCAGCGGCTCGGGCACCCGCGCCCGGCCCGTGTCGGCGAGTGCGCCCGCGCACGGGTACACCACGGCGTATCGGTTCGCGTCCCAGGACACCCAGCCCGTGTGCGGCGTGACGGGTACGAACATCAGCCGCACGCCGGGGATCACCTGCGAGCGGCCGCCGTGCGTGTTGATCTGGAGGCGGCTGCCGCCGAGCCAGCGCATGCCGGGGCGCATGGCGCTCAGCGCGCTCGCCCAGCCGCCCTGGCTCAACTGGGCGGTGCGGGCGACGACATCGGCCTCGATGAGACGGCGGCGGCGCGGCCAGTACGGCAGCACGGCCTGTGTCCACACCCACTCCAGGACGGTGGCGGCACGTTCCCCCAGGTCCGAGCGGTGGAGGGCGGCGGGGACGGGGCCTTCCAAGGAGAGGAGCAGATCGTCGCGGACGCGCTCGGGCGGGGTTTCCCGCACCCGTACGATCTCGTCCTCGAAAGCGGGCCGGCCATCACTGTCACCGCCGCCGGGCGGCGACGGCGTCGGCGTGATGAAGTCCGCGTTCCAGGCGCGGCCGAAGGCCGACCGTACGAGCAGCGCCGTGACCGGGTCGGCCGCCTGCCGGGCCCGGTAGGCCGGCAGGTGCGCGTCGAGCCAGGCGCGCTCGCCGGGGTGCGCGCCCGCGTGCGCGGCCGTGCCGCGCTCCAGCGCCTTCAGGCTCGCGATGGTCTCGGCCAGGGGTGAGACCACGAACCGGCTGCCCGCCAGCGTGTCCGCGTCGATCTGCCACCAGCCCATGCGGCCCTCCTCGCGGCCTCACGTTTCGCCGCACCGCGAAACACTAACGCGCCGCCCGCGACCCCGCCGAGACTCCGCGACATGCGTACCTACCGCGAGCTCTTCCGTACGAAGGAGTTCACCCCGCTCTTCCTGACCTCCGCCGCACACATCGCAGCCCAGACCGTGAGCGGACTCGCCCTGGGCACGCTCGTCTTCACCGCGACCGGCTCGCCCCTGCTCTCCGCCCTCGCCATGTTCGGCCCCAACCTCGCACAGGTGGTCGGCGCGACGACGCTGCTCTCGGCCGCCGACCGGCTGCCGCCACGCGCCACCCTGACCATCGTCGCGTTCGTCTTCGCCCTCGGTACGGCCGTCACGGCCCTGCCCGGACTGCCCATCGGCGCCGCCCTCGCGATCGTCCTGGGCCTCGGCGTGGTCTCCGCGCTCGGCGGCGGGGTGCGGCTCGGACTCCTCAACGAGATCCTTTCCACGGAGGGCTATCTGCTCGGCCGCTCCACCCTCAACATGTCGAGCGGCCTGATGCAGATCGGCGGCTTCGCGACCGGCGGCGTCCTGCTGCTGGTCCTGTCCCCGCGCGGCACCCTGCTCACCGGCGCCGCCCTGTATCTCACCTCCGCCGTCGTGGCGCGGTTCGGCCTCGGCAGGAGGCCGCCGCGGTCGGCCGGGCGCCCGTCGATCGCCGCGACATGGCGCAACAACGCGCTCCTGTGGGCGTCCCCGCCCCGCCGCCGCGTGTTCCTGGGCCTGTGGGTGCCCAACGGGCTGGTGGTGGGCTGCGAGTCCCTGTACGTGCCGTACGCGCCGCAGCACGCGGGCCTGCTGTTCGCCGCCGGCGCGGCCGGCATGCTGACGGGCGACATCCTGATCGGCCGCTTCGTGCCCCGCCGTTGGCGCACGCACCTGGCCGTCCCGATGCTGCTGCTGCTCGCCGCCCCGCACCTGCTCTTCGTCCTGGGGCCGCCGCTGCCGCTCGCCCTGGCCGCCGTCATGGTCGCCACCGTCGGTTACGCCGCGAGCCTGGTGCTCCAGGAGCGCCTGATGGAGCTGACCCCGGGGGACCTGAGCGGGCACGCGCTGGGGCTGCACTCCGCGGGCATGATGGCCATGCAGGGCGTGTGCGCGCTCCTGGCGGGCGCCGTCGCCGAGCTGACCTCGCCGGCCACGGGCATCGCGGTGCTGGCGGCGGCCTCGATGACGGTCACCCTCGCGCTGGCGCGCGGGCTGCGGGCGCGGGCGGACGTGGGGGCGGACGTGGCGGGCTCTGTCGTCCGTACGCGTACAGCTGACGCCGTACCACCGTCCCCCGGCAGCCCGGTGGGTACGGATACGGCATGAAGTACTTGGTGCGCGACAAGATCTTCGCCATCGGCGACGACTACTGGATCGAGGACGAGCAGGGCCGCCAGGCCTTCCTCGTCGACGGAAAGGCGTTGCGGCTGCGCGACACGCTGGAGCTGAAGGACCCTCAGGGACGCGTCCTGGTCACGCTCCGCCAGAAGCTCCTCAGCCTGCGGGACGCGATGACGATCGAGCGGGACGGTGAGCCGCTGGCCACCATCCGTAAGAAGAAGCTGTCGCTGCTCCGTAACCACTACCGGGTCACCCTGGCCGAGGGCACCGAGCTGGATGTGAGCGGGCGGATCCTGGACCGCGAGTTCGCGATCGAGTACGACGGCGAACTGCTGGCGCATGTCTCGCGCCGGTGGTTCCGGGTGCGGGAGACCTACGCCGTGGACGTGATCAGGGACGACGCGGATCCGTCGCTGCTGATCGCGGTCGCGGTGTGCGTGATCCGGATGGCGGAGAAGGAGCGCGAGGAGGACTGAGCGGCGGCCCCGCTCACCCCGGCGGCCCCGGGCTCAGCGCCGGGGCCGGCCGCCCGGCGTGGGACGCACCGGCTCGCGGGCGGGCTCAGCGCCGGGGCGCCGTCACCCCCAGCAGGCGGTCCTTCAGCACCGGGAACTGCTCGCGCGTCGTCGCCACCTTCGCCGGGTCGAACTCGACGCTCAGGACCTCCTCGCCCGGCCCCGCCTCCGCCAGCACCTCGCCCCACGGGTCGACCACGACGCTGTGCCCCGACTGCTCCACCCCGGCGTGCGTCCCGGCCGTCGAGCAGGCGAGTACGTACGCCTGGTTCTCCACGGCGCGCGCCCGCGCCAGCAGCGTCCAGTGCGCGCGGCGGCGGGCCGGCCAGCCCGCCGGGACCACGTACACCTGCGCGCCCTCGTCGAGCAGCCCCCGGAACAGCTCGGGGAACCGCAGGTCGTAGCAGGTGGCGAGGCCCAGTACCGCGTCCGGCAGCGCGACGGTGACCAGTTCGTCGCCCGCGCCCATCAGGGTCGCCTCGCCCTTGTCGAAGCCGAAGCGGTGGATCTTGCGGTACGAGCGCACGAGGGCGCCGTCCGGCGCGATGACGAGCGCGGTGTTGTAGAGGTCGGCCGCGCCGTCCAGGACGGCCTCGGGGGCGCGTTCCACAATGGATCCGGCGTGCAGCCAGACGCCCGCGTCGCGCGCCGCCTCCGACATCGCCCGGAACGTCGGGCCGTCCAGCGTCTCCGCCTCGGCGGCGAACGACTCGTACGCGAAAGCGCCCACCGGCCACAGCTCGGGCAGGACCACCAGGTCGGCGCCGCGCTGCTGCCGTACCAAGGAAGCGGCGCGCTGCCTACGGGAATTGACCGATTCGTCCGGGTCTACTGCGATCTGGATGAGGGAGGCGCGCACACTACCACCGTCCTGGCATTCGAGCCGTCTACACGGGCCTACGATCGTCACACGAAAGCACTGCCGGGGTGCCAACGGGCAGCGTAACTTAGGCTCTCGAACCTCCCACGCAGCCCACAGCCCGCCGCCCGCAGCCAGCAGCCCAGCCCGCTAACCGCAGAACCGTCGAGGGGTCCCGTGACCGTCCATCCCAGCCTTCAAACCTACGCCGATGCCTGGTCCCACTCCATTGAAGCCATAGCCGAGCTGGTACAGCCACTCGTCGAGGGCGAGTGGAACCGGCGCACGCCGTGCCCCGGCTGGTCGGTGCGGGACATCGTCTCGCACGTCATCGGTCTGGAGTGCGAGATGCTCGGGGACCCACGCCCCATCCACTCGCTGCCACGCGACCTGTACCACGTACAGAGCGAGATCTCCCGCTACATGGAGATGCAGGTGGACGTACGGCGCCACCACACCGCGCCGGAGATGACCTCCGAGCTGGAATACACGATCATCCGCCGCAACCGCCAGCTGCGGAACGAGAACCGCCAGCCGAGCACCATGGTCCGCGCCCCGCTCGGCACCGAGCAGACGCTCGAACAGGCCATGCGGAACCGCGCGTTCGACATCTGGGTGCACGAGCAGGATCTGCGTACGACCCTCAGCAAGCCCGGCAACCTCGACACGGCCGGCGCGCAGGTCACCCGTGACGTGCTCCTCGAAGCCCTCCCGAAGGTCGTCGCGAAGGACGCGGGCGCGCCGCCGAACACGGCGATCGTGCTCGACGTGCACGGCCCCCTCGAATTCCTGCGGACGATCCGGGTCGACGCGGAGGGCCGCGGCACGATCGACGGCTCGCCCTCACTCGGCCCCGCGGTGACGCTGATGATGGACTGGGAGACGTATTTCCGGCTGGCGTGCGGGCGGGTACGGGCCGCCGCGGTGCCGGACCGGATCAAGACGGACGGGGACGCGGAGCTGGCGGCGGCGATCCTGCGGGAGTTCGCGGTCACGCCGTAACGGGTCCCGTATCCACCGCGCTCATGCGGGTACGTGCACGGCCTCCACCCGGCTCGCCACCAGCCGCTCCCGCTCCCGCCGCGCCGTGCGCGCCCGCAGCCGCAGGATCTGCACGATCCCGAGCGCTTCGAGGACGAAGACGGACGAGAACGCCACGCGGTAGTTGCCGCCGGTCGCGTCGAGCAGCACGCCGACCGCGAACAGCGTCGTCATCGAGGCCACGAAACCGCCCATGTTGACGATGCCGGAGGCGGTGCCCTGACGGGCCGGCGGGTTCGCGGGCCGCGCGAAGTCGAAGCCGATCATCGAGGCGGGCCCGCAGGCGCCGAGGACGACGCAGAGCGTGATGAGCAGCCACATCGGCGCCTGGGGGCCGGGGTAGGCGAGCGTCGACGCCCACACGAGCGCGGTCACCCCGACCGTGCCGAGGGCCAGCGGGGCCCTGGCGGCGTGGTGGCGGGCGATGATCTGCCCGTAGACGAGGCCGATCACCATGTTGACGAGGACGATCAGGGTGAGCAGATCACCCGCCGTGGCCCGGGACTGCCCCTGGGCCTCGACCAGGAACGGCAGGCCCCACAGCAGCAGGAAGACCATGGCGGGGAACTGGGTGGTGAAGTGCACCCAGAGCCCCAGCCGGGTGCCGGGCTCCCGCCACGACTCGGCGATCTGCTTCCGTACATAGGCCGCGCCGGCGTGCTCGGCCGGCGGCGGTTCGTGGCCCTTGGGGTGGTCCTTGAGGAAGAACAGCATCAGTACGAGGACGACGACACCGGCCATCGAACTGCCGACGAACGTCGTGGTCCAGCCGAGGTCGCTCAGCAGCCGGGCGATGACGAGGGTGGAGACCAGATTGCCCGCCATCCCGAAGAGCCCGGTGAACTGTGCGATCAGCGGACCCTGTCGGGCGGGGAACCAGTGGGCGCCCAGGCGCAGTACGGCGATGAAGGTCATCGCGTCACCGCAGCCGAGCAGGGCGCGGGCGGCGAGCGCTATGCCGTACGTGGGGGCGAGGGCGAAGCTGAGCTGGCCGATGGTGAAAAGCGTCACGCCGATGGTGAGCACCCTTCGGGTGCCGAGCCGGTCGACCATGAGGCCGACGGGTATCTGCATCCCGGCGTAGACGAGGAGTTGGAGTATCGAGAACGTGGAGAGGGCGGAGGCGTTGACGTCGAAGCGGTCGGCGGCGTCGAGCCCGGCGACGCCCAGGCTCGTACGGAAGATGACGGCGACGAAGTAGACGGCGACCCCGATGCTCCACACGGCGACGGCGCGCCGGCCGCCGGGCGGATCACCGGGAAGGGCAAGGGCGGGACGACGGCCGGACGACGGTCCGGAGGGTCCGGAGGGTCCGGAGGGTCCGGAGGGTCCGGAGGGTCCGGAGGGTCCGGAGGGTCCGGAGCCGCCTGAACGGCCCGAGCGGCCTGATGAACCCGATGAGCCGGCTGAACCCGCTGAGCCCGCTGAGCCCGTACTCACCTGGCCTCACCCCGGATGAGCACCTTGACCCGGCTGACGTGGGCGCGCACGCACCGCGCGGCGGCTTCGGCGTCACCGGCCCGGATGGCGTCGAGCAGTTCGGCGTGCTCGGTGATGCTCGTCCGGACCCGCTCGGGGTGCGCCTCCATGACGGCGACGCCCATCCTCAACTGCCGGTCCCTGAGCTGGTCGTAGAGCTTCGACAGGATCTCGTTTCCCGCGTTGCGCACGATCTCGGCGTGGAAGCACCGGTCGGCGACGGCGACGGCGGCCAGGTCTCCCTCACCGGCGAGACGGCGCTGCTCTTCGAGCAGCTCCTCCAGGCGGGCGACGAGCCGCGCGGACGCGGGGACGGCCTTGCGGGCGGTGAACTCCTCGACCAGCAGGCGCGTTTCGACGACATCGGCGATCTCCTGCGCGGAGACGGCGAGGACGAGGGCGCCCTTCTTGGGATAGAGCTTGATCAGCCCCTCGACCTCCAGCTTGAGCAGCGCCTCGCGTACGGGGGTACGCGACACCCCGACGGCCTCGGCGAGTTCACCCTCCGTAAGGAGGGTCCCGCCCTGGTAGTGCCGGTCGAGCACGCCCTGCTTGATGTGGCTGTAGACACGGTCGGCGGCGGGCGGCTGCTTCAGGGGGACAGTGGGTGCGGCAGGCATGCGCACAGCATAGATACAACAGAGATACGAAGGGAATGCGTCCACATCGCGGAATGGCTCCACGGAACAACTTCGCGGAACGATTTCGAGGAACGACAGATTTCCCGGCCGTCCCGTACATCCCTTCAGGTCGCTCGCGTGTCTTTCAGTCGACTCCCCCTGTACGGGCGCGAGTCCAATTCACTTCAGACCAACGCATTCGCGACATCGGAGTGTTCCTTTGATAACCAGTCTCCCGGCCGTGCGCGGCACCATGCGTAGAACCACAGTGGTCGCCCTCACCGCCGGTGCCCTGCTGACGGGCACAGTCCTGGTCGCCCCCGCGACCATCGCGGCCGAGTCCGCGCCCGCCGCCAAGGCCGCCGCGGCACTGCCGACGCTCTCCGCCAAGGGCGCCTTCCTGCTGGACGACACCAACGGCGCCAAGCGGTACGGCAAGGGCGCGGACATCCGCCGCCAGATGGCGAGCACCACGAAGATCATGACCGCGGCCGTCGTGCTCAACACCAAGGGCATCGACCTCAACCGCAAGGTCACCATCAAACAGACCTACCGCGACTACGTCGTCCGGGAAGGCGCGAGCACCGCCGACCTGCGCACCGGCGACAAGGTGACGATCCGCCAGCTCCTCTACGGCCTGATGCTCCCGTCCGGCTGCGACGCGGCGTACGCCCTCGCGGACGCGATCGGCACCGGCTCGACGGTCGCGGCCCGCACGAAGTCGTTCATCGGAAAGATGAACACGAAGGCCAAGGACCTGGGCCTGAAGAACACCAAATTCGACTCGTTCGACGGCATCTCGGCGGCCGGCAACAACTACACGACGCCGCGTGATCTGGCGACGATCGCCGACTACGCGATGAACAACGCCACTCTGCGTACGGTCGTCAAGGCCACGAGCTACAAGGCGACGGCGACGACCAGCTCGGGCGGTACCCGCACCTACACCTGGTACAACACGAACAAGCTGCTCGGCTCGTACCCGGGCGCGTTCGGCATCAAGACCGGCACGGGCACGGCCGCCGGCCCCTGCCTGATCTTCGCCGCCACCCGTAACGGCAAGACGCACATCGGCGTCATCCTGAACGGCAAGGACCGCTACAACGACGCGGCGAAGCTGCTCGACCACTACTCGGGCGCGTCGACGGCGAAGACGATGGAGCTCCGCCAGCTCCCGGCGGGCGCGCAGCGCGACTGACCCCCCTGCGGGATGCGGTAAAGGGGCGCGGCCACCATGCGGTGGCCGCGCCTTCGTCGTTGCCGGTGGCGGTGCGGGTGCCGGCTGGCGGCGGCGGCGGTGGTGGCGGTGGCGGTGGCGGTGGCGGTGGCGGTGCAGAAACGCTCCCTCCTCACCCTCCACGGTGAATTCCTGACTCTTTCATCATGTTTGAGGTTTGTTCGCTATTACGTTCCCTCCCATGGAGGTGGTTCGCATGAACAAACACATCCAGCCGTCGGACGCGGCTGCGCAGCATGAGGCGATCGACATCGGGGACTTCGTCTACGGGGCGACCGGCGCCCGGATCCGGCGGCTGACGATGCCGGACGGGAGTCACTGGTTCCCGGCGGTGGACGTGCTCGGCAAGCTGGGCTACACGAACCCGCGGAAAACTCTGAAAGACCATGTCCCGGAGGCCCATCGAGACATTCTTGAGACCGTAACTGGACGTTATAGTCTCAGCGTTCCCGCAGGTAGACAGTGGCGTCGAGACTTGCAACTAGTCGACCGCCACGGCCTGATCCTTCTCGTCATCGGCTGCACGAAACCCTCATGTCTGCCCTTCAAACAGTGGGTCTCAGAGGTGATCGTGACAATCCAGAGCACCGGCACCTACACCCTCCCCCGCGCCGAGGTGCGGCCGGTAGCCACCGCCGCGACCGCCGCCCCCGTCGCGTACGCCATGCCCGAGCAGGTCGCCGACGCGATCGTGCGGCTGGAGGAGCGGAACATACGGCTGGACGAGCAATTCGCAGCCGTACAGCGTGAAACGCTCGAAACGCTCGAAACCCGGCGCGAAATGGTCATCGACCATCAGGCCACCGCCCGTGCCATGGAACGGATCGCCGACCGGCTCGACACCCTGGTCGCCGACCGCCCGGCCGCGCCGCCCCCGCGTACCACCGCCGACAGCGTGCTCGCCGACTGGAAGTCCCGGATGTCGGTGACCGAGGACGTCTGGGCCGTCGCCGTCACCATCGCGCCGGCCCTGGCCGCCGAAGGCGAACTGCGCCAGTCCCTGGAGTCCATCGCCACCGCACCGGCCTGAGCGAGCACCGCGTCAACGAGTGCCTTCGGTTCATGCGCAGGCACGCCTGTATCCACGCGTGGGGCAGCACGGTGGACGGTGTCCCCGTCTACGGTCTGAGCCCCGCCCGCCCGCCGTTGTAGCCTTCCCCGGTCAGGGATCACAGCGCGACGAGGAGGACGGGTGGCCGGTCAGCGGATCACGACCCGCAATGCCCGCTTCCAGCAGTGGCACGCACTGCTCGCCAACCGCAACAAGCGCAAGCGCCAGAACGAGTTCCTGGTCCAGGGCGTGCGGCCCATCACGATGGCCGTCGAGCACGGGTGGACCGTACGCGCCCTGCTGTACGACGCGAGCCGCCCGCTCTCGCGGTGGGCCGAGGAGTTGCTGCGCGACATCCGTACGGACCGTGTCGCGATGGCCCCCGAACTCCTCGCCGAGCTGGGCGAGCGCACGGACGGCCCGCCCGAAGTCCTGGCCGTGATCGAGATGCGACCGGACGACCTGAGCCGGATCCGCGTCCACGACACCTTCCTGGGCGTGCTGTTCGACCGCCCCACCCAGCCGGGCAACATCGGCAGCATCGTCCGCTCGGCGGACGCCTTCGGCGCGGACGGGCTGATCGTCACGGGTCACGCGGCGGACGTCTACGACCCGAAGGCCGTACGCGCCACCACCGGCTCCCTGTTCGCGCTCCCGGTCGTCCGCAGCCCGTCGCACCACGAGGTCGCGGAGTGGCTGGCGAAGGAACGCGCGGGGGGACGACCCGTCGCGGTCGTCGGCACGGACGAGCACGGCGAGGCGGATGTCGATGAATTCGACCTCACCCAGCCGGTGTTGCTGCTGATCGGCAACGAGACGTCCGGACTCAGCGCGGGCTGGCGGGAGTTGTGCGACCACATGGTGAGCATCCCGATGTCGGGCTCGGCCAGCTCCCTGAACGCGTCGAACGCGGCGACGGTGGTCCTGTACGAGGCGGCCCGCCAGCGCCGGGCCTGAGCCTTCGGGTTACGCCGACCGCCGCACGTACGCGGTCAGCGCGCCCCACGCACCGGGGGTGACCCGCAGGACGGGTCCGCCGGGCTGCTTGGAGTCCCGCACGGCGACGGTGCCGGGGACGTTGCGGGCGACCTCGACGCACTCGCCATTGCCGCTGCTGTAGCTGGACTTGACGAACTCGTAGTACGGCACGGTCTACAGCTCCCTGCGGATGCCTTCGATCAGAGCGACGGAGTCCTGCGGAGCGCGTCCGTTCCGGACGATCCGGTCGAAGGTGATGTTGTGACGCGCGGCGTCACTCTCACTCTCCAGCCACAGCGTAGACGACGTGGTGTCCATGTAAACCACGTCCATCGCGCCGTGCTCCTCGAACGAAACGATGCTGAACGCGCTCGTCATTCCCGGGTGCGAGCCCGCGGTGAAGGGAACAACCTGAACCTTGACGTTCGGGAGCGCTGCCGCCTCGATCAGTCGGGCGAGCTGGGCGCGCATCACGGTTCGCCCGCCGACGAGTTGTCGCAGGGCGCCCTCTCCGACGACCGCCCACAGCCGCAACGGGGTGGCGTCGGACAGCCTGGCCTGACGTGCCATCTTCGCTTCGACGAACCGCTCGATCTCGTCGGGATCCTCCCAGTCGGCGTTGCCGACCGCCAACGACCTCGCGTAGTCGGGAGTTTGCAGGAGTCCAGGAACAAACGACCCTTGCCAACTGCGGATACCGGTCGCGATGTCCTCCAGGGCCACGTACTCCACAAGCGCGCGCAGCTCGGGATACTGGTTCCACCAGCCCTTGGCCTTGCGACGCTCGCGATCGGCCTTCGCCAGGTTGAGCAGGCGATCGAGCACCTTCGGGTCATCAATGCCGTACAGGTCACACAAGGCACGGATGTCCGGGTCCCGGAAAGGCACCCAGCCCCGTTCCATCTTGGCCACCTTGGCGGCGGTCGCAGTGAGCGCCTGTGCGGCCTGTGACTGCGTCAGGCCGGCCGCATCGCGCAGTTGCAACAACTCACCGCCCAACTTCCGTCCCAGGACTGTGGATACGCGACTGCCTCGGTTCATCTGTTCTGCTGCCACGGCGCCAGTCTGCCGCCCGCCGACAGCCCGAACAAGCAAACTCGGAGATAAATGTCTCCGTGACCGCTTGCCCGATTGGGCGCGACGTCGCTACCGTCAGTGCGTAACCGCTCGCACAGCGGAGCCACCCGGCGGAAGTGCACCGCCCTGCCCCGCGCCAAACGGCAGCCGGTATCGCCACCGCCCCCCACACCCCCCAGGGACGCCCCCTATGAACGCACCCCACGCTCCACAACAACCCACCCCGACCCTGAACCCGGCCCCGACCCCGTCCTCCGAGAGGACCGGCTCGACTACACCCCCACCGCCGGGAGCGTGCGGCTCGCGCGGCGGCGGGCCGGGCGGCTCGTTGGGGAGTGGGGGTGGCCCGGACTCGCGGGCAGTGCCGGGCTGTTGGTCAGCGAGCTGGCCACCAACGCCCTGCTGCACGGCTGTCTGCGCGACCGGCTCTTCCGCGTACGGCTCCAACTCACCTCCGCCACCCTCCGGATCGAGGTCAGCGACCCCCGCGGGGAACGGCTGCCCCGCCTCCGACTCCCCGAGGACGACGAGTGCTTCGGCCGGGGGCTGCTCATCGTCGCGGAGCTGGCCGACCGGTGGGGCGTCGAGCCGCGCACCGTCGGGAAGACGGTCTGGGCGGAGTGCCGCCTCGGGCCACGCCCGGCGCGTGTCGTCTGAACCCGCGCCGGACGCCCCGGACGCCGCGACGGCGGACCGCGCGCTGGACGCGGTCCGCCGGTGGTGCGTCACTTCATGGGGCTCCGGGAATCCCCGGGGGCTCGTCAGGCCGTCGTCCCGAGGTGCCGGTGGGATGAGTCCCTAGAGGACCGTGGCGCCGTAGACGCTCAGGGCCTCGGTGACGGGCTGGTAGAACGTGGTGCCGCCGGAGGAGCAGTTGCCGCTGCCACCGGAGGTGAGGCCCAGCGCGGTACTGCCGGAGAACAGCGAGCCGCCGCTGTCGCCGGGCTCGGCGCAGACGTTGGTCTGGATCATGCCGTACACGATGCCGCTGGCGCCGTAGTTGACCGTGGCGTTGAGACCGGTGACCCTACCGCCGCGCAGCCCTGTGGTGCTGCCGCTGCGCTGCACGGACTGGCCGACAGACGCGTTGGCCGCCGACGTGATGTCCTGGTAGGTGCCGTTGTACAGGTAGACCCGGCCGTCGGCCGCCGACGGGTTGGAGTGGCGGATGATGCCGTAGTCGTTGGTCGGGAAGCTGGTACCGGTGCGTGTGCCGATGGACCAGCTGCTGCCGATGTTGGTGCAGTGACCGGCGGTCAGCGCGTGGGCCACGCCGCGGACCGACACGTTGAAGCCGAGCGAACAGCGGCTGCCGCTCGTGGTGATGGCCTCGCCGCCGGCGATCAGCGGGCTGAACTTGCCGGGGGTGCGCTTGATCGTCAGGCCGGCCTCGGAGTCCGAGAGCGCGGACTTGACCTCGGCCAGTTCGGCCTTCGAGACCGTGCTGTCGGCGGTCACGACGATCTTGCCGGTGGCCTTGTCGGTGTACCAGGCGGTGCCGGCCACGTCCGCGTCGAGCACGGCGGAGCTGGCGTCGGCGAGCTGAGCCGCCGTCACCTTGGCCTCGGGGGCCGGGGCGGCCACGGCGGACGGCACGGCGAGCGCGGCGGCTGCCACGAGGCCGGTCGACACGGCGAGGACACGAGCGCGTCTGGAGACGCCGTTGAGGGGTGAGAGGCGCTTGAAGGTCACGAAAATCCTCCGCAGATATGGGGGATGAACAGCCCGTTGGGTGGGATGGGGCAGTTGCTGCGCGCAGGTCCCCGACCCGTGATCACCGGGCGTGGACCTGTCAAGCTGCGCGGATCGAATCGTTGACGGCTACGGCTTCTGACGCAAGGCCGACTTCCGGACCCCGGGCCCGGAATCACCCCCGGGGGCGAATGTGCCGCTCCCGGCCCCGAGCCGGGGCGCGCGCCCGCGCTCCGAGGGGCGCACCAAGCTTTGCTGCAAAGCACGAACGGGCTGCCGGACTTGGGGGTTCCGTGCCGTAAACATCCCTTACGGGAGGCGAGTTCACGCCTCTATGCGGTCTCTTTACCGATGGTTGCCACGGGTCACATCACGAACACACACCGTTCGTCGCCCGGTCGGTCATCTGATTCGGCTGATGGGCAGTGCGCCTGATGGGGTGCCTGCGTCAGGTGGTACGGCTTCCGTGGTTGAGGTGTATGCGCGACCTTGGAGCGAAGTGCCCATGGATTCCCGATGGCCGAATCTTTGCCTCCGCCGCAAGGAGTCGTCGTTCCGAGGCGCGGATGCGCCCGGAGGCGCGCTCTTGCGGACGGCCGCAGGGGTGTGCTGCGGAGGTGCGCCGCAGGGAGGCCCTGAAACGAACGCTCACATCCAGGACCCCCTGGACACCGTCGCCTCCCGCGCCGGACCGACCAGGTTCCCCGGGGCGTCCAGCCACGCCTCCTGGCGCCCTTGCGCCGTCACCGTCAGGCCGAAGCGGGTCAGTTCGGGGCGGCGCCGGTCCTCCCACCACGATCGGGCCGCGGTGATCTCGTCCCAGAGGCGGCGGGTGCCCCACTGGCGTACCGCGTCCGGGGCGTCCCAGGACTCGAAACGCACCGACGCCCACGAGCCGTTGCCGTCCGAGAGGTCGATCCGGTCCCGCGTGTGGACGCAGCGCGCGTCCGGGACGCGGAGGCCGATCGCGAACGCCACATCCACGTTCGTCAGCGCCAGGTCCGGGTCGATCGCGGACGGACCCAGCCGGTCGGGTTCCGTGGGTGGGAGGGTGACGGCGTGTGGGCGTTGGGCGCGCATCCACATGAAGTTGACCCTGTCCACGAAGCGGCCGTGCGACGGGCCGCCGGGCTCGCCGGTCACCAGGCGGAGCAGGCCGGCGTTGGCGTACGGGGTGCCCCACGGGGTCACGATCGTGCCGCCGGGGCGGGTCTGGGTGATCCAGGCGCGGGAGACGCGGCGCACCGCCGCCGTCGAGTGGATGTGGTCGTACGGCGCGTTCGCCGGCCGGCCCGCGAGGCCGTCGCCGACCGCCACCCGGGCGGGCAGCAGGCCGACGGCCCGCAGGCGGTGCGCGGCCTGCGCGGAGATGCCGGGGTCGACCTCCACCGTCGTGACGGCCTCCCGGCCGAGCCGGGCTGCCAGCAGGGCACTTGTCCACCCCGTGCCCGTACCGACGTCGAGCACGTGGGCCCCGTCCGTGACATCGAGATGCCGCAGCATCGACGCGACCAGCGAGGGCTTGGAGGCGGACGAGGTGGGGACACCGGGGCCGTCGAGGGCGCCGTCGTCCAGTTGCGTGACGACCGCCTCGTCGGCGTCGACCAGTGCCCACCACGTGTCGGGCTCGACGGCGCGGGTGACCCGCCGGTGGCCGGTGGGGGATCCGTCGTCCGGTGCCCATACGGCCTCCGGTACGAACTCCGGGCGCGGGGCGCGTGCGAACGCGCCCCGCCACCCTTCCGCCAGCGCGCCGGACCCGGTCAGGCCGGCCAGCAACCTCTCGTAGCCGTCGCTCACTTCCTCGGCGCCTCCCCTCCGTCACCGACCGACCGCTTTCGGTCACCACAGCAGATATACCCGCTTCACTCCGTGACCACAGGGGCGCGCGGAAGCACCCGGCACGAGCGGGGCGCACTGCGGCGCGCCAACGCCCGCCCGCTCACGGACAGCTGCTCATGGACCACTTCACTGACCACTGTTCACGGACGACCGCCCGGCACCGCGACCGTCAGCGACCGCGCCGGTCCGCCGACACGGGTCCAGGTGCCGGTGGTGGAGTCCCAACACCGCACCGAGGCGCGGTCGTCTGCCAGGACGTACACCTCCCGGCCCGCCACCCACGTCTCCGCCCCCGCCGGGCCGATG
This sequence comes from Streptomyces sp. NBC_01508, assembly GCF_045040315.1. Lineage (NCBI taxonomy): Bacteria > Bacillati > Actinomycetota > Actinomycetes > Kitasatosporales > Streptomycetaceae > Streptomyces > Streptomyces sp. NBC_01508. Next base: position 4,128,765 of record NZ_CP109419.1, read on the forward strand.
TCGTGCCAGGCGTTCTTCGCGTAGTGGCGAAGGCGGGTGCCCTCGGGGTCGGTGGAGAAGAGGCCGGCGGCGCCCGCGAACAGGGCGGTGGCCGGGCCCGCCACGCGGGTCCACCCCGGTTCGGTGTCGTTGGCCTCGGGGGCCAGCCAGCGGGTCACCATCGCGCGGTCGGGTGTGAGGCCGTACAGATGCCGGTCCGTGAGTGCGAAGTCGGCGCCCGCCGTGCCCACGAAGTCCCATTCACCGGGCCGGCCACGGTACTTGAAGATCCGGCCGTCCTTCGGGTTCGTCGCGAACACGCCGGGGCCGCCGCCGTACAGCCGCCGCGCGGGGCCGCCCACCCAGGTCCACGAGGTGCCCCGGCCGTCCCAGACGTGGACGGCGCCGCGGTCCGCCGCCAGGCGGTAGAGGCGCGTGCCGCTGATCGCGACGTCGCTGCCCTGCGCACCGACGCGGTGCCAGCGGCCGGGCCGGCCGCCGTACGCGAAGAGGCCGTCGCCGCGCACGCCGGTCGCGAACAGGCCCGCCGGGCCCGCCCACAGGCGCTTCGCGGTGTCGCCGATCCGGGTCCAGTCGGCGGCGTCCGGGCCGTCCCACCGGAAGACGCCGTCGCCGCCGGGACCGATCGCGAAGACGCCGGTGCCGCTCAGCGGCGCGGCCCGTACGGGGGTCGAACCGGCCGACGGCCCGGCCGCCGGGGGACTGCCGCCCGACGGGGGCCGGGCGCCGGCCGTAATGCCCCTTCCCCCGGAGGGGAGCAGCGCGATCAGCACCAGAAGGGCGACGACCACGGTCGCCGCCGCGGCGGTCACGGCCACCGCGAGCCGGGGGCGGCGTCGGCCCGGTGCGGGTACGGGCACGGCGACAGGGACAGGGACCGGGACAGGGACCGGGACCGGGACCGGAATCGGAGCCGTCACCATGGCCTCGTCGGGCGGCACCGGCCCGACAGACACCGCAACCGCCCCCACCGCCTCCACCGCCCCCACCGCCGCCGCGTGCAGCCGCCGCGCCGCCTCCGTACGGAGGCGGCGGTCCGCCTCGTCCGGCGTGCGGTCAGCCACCAACCGCTCCAACAGGTCCAGCGGTATGAGCTTCTGGCCCGAGCGGTACTCCCCCCACATCGTCTTGCCGACGTGATACCGCTCCGCCAGTTCCCGCACCGTCGCCCCGGCCGTCACCTCCAGCACGAACGAAGCCAGCGCGTTCGCCTCGTCCGTACGGCCCCTCGGCGCGCCTTGCCGTCTGCCGGCCCGGCCTGCCCGGCCCGCACGGCCCGTCATGTCGTTTGTCATCGCGGCCCCCTCGCCCCAGGGAATCCCAGCAGTTCAATTGTCCGCGGACAACGCGTTGTCCGGACTTCCCGTGTGTTTTCCGGCCGAATCACCCGGACAATCACCCCTCGCGTCACCCTGGGAATCGCGGGTCTCCACCGCCCGCTTCCCAAGAGGAGAGGAGTCCGATGAGGCTCGCGCTCGCCGGGGCGATCGCCCTGCTCGCCACCGCCCTCGTCACGACGTCGGCCGCCGCCGACAGCCCCAACTCCAGCCCCGCGGCACCCGCGGCACCCGCGGCACCCGCGGCACCCACGGCACCCGCGGCATCCGCCCCCGCCCCCGCCCAGTACCAGATCGGTACCTTCAACATGGCGGGCGGCAACGCCGAACACGGCACCAAGGGCGACGAGGCGCCGGAGGCCCTGGCGCGCAGTGTGCGCGACCGTATGCCCGCCGTCGTCGCCATCCAGGAAGGCTGCGGCGACTGGACCTTGGCCCTGTGGAACAAGCTCAGGGAGCAGCAGTACGACGTCCTGCTGAACCCCGTCCTCCAGCGCGCCGGCGGGCCGAACGCCGAGTGCTACCACCCGAATTCGTTCGGCTTCGGCAACGGGCTGATCATGCGCAAGGACATCGGCTTCGACCCGAACACCTACCGGGCCCACGAGTTGACGAAGAACGCCGCCGTGGACCCGGCCCGCAAGGACCACAAGGAGCAGCGGGAAATGCTCTGCGTCACCGCCCCCGCGCGCAATCTCGTCGCCTGCTCGGTCCATCTGACGCACGACGACCGCCAGTTGCGCATCGCGGAGGCGGCGGAGGCGCGCCGGATCCTCGCCGTGGAGTACGCGGGACACACAAAGCTCGTCGGCGGCGACCTGAACGACGATCCGCTGTCCGCCGCGGCCGACCAGTTCTACGACTCCGGCTACGGGTTCGGGGCCCGGGGCGAGCTGAAGGAGGCCGACAGCATCTGCGGCAACAAGATCACCCCCGTCGCGAACATCTACTGGACGCCCTGCCGCCTGGGTGAAGGCACCCACGGCACCGGGAAGATCGACTACCTGTTCGTCTCCCCGCGGGTCCACGTCCGGTGGGCCGACGCCACCTCGGCGAACCACTCCGACCATGTGCCGCTGTGGGCCGAAGTGACCCTCTGACCATCCGCCACCAGCACGACTCGGTTTCCAACCAAGGAGGAAGACATGTCGTTCAGCGACGACGAACGCACCGAGATCGCCTTCCGGGAGCAGCAGGAGCGCGATCGCCAGTACCAGGAGTGGATGGCGCAGCAGGAGGCCGACCGTCAGGCGCGGGCCGCCGAGGAGCAGGCCCGCAGGGACGCCGAGCAGCCGCACTCCGGTCCGACCTGGTAGCCGCCGTCTCGTAGTCACCTGGCGGTACGGGAGAAGGGTCGCAACCCACGGGGGAGTTGCGACCCTTCATCTGCGCACGCGTCCGGGGTCAGGCCCAGGTGATCAGCCGCTTCGGCTGCTCCAGCACCGCCGCGACATCCGCCAGCACCATGGAGCCCAGCGCGCCGTCCACCAGCCGGTGGTCGAACGACAGCGCCAGCGTCGTGACCTGGCGGGGCTTCACCTTGCCCTTGTGGACCCACGGCTGGAGCTTGATCGCACCGACCGCCAGGATCGCGGACTCGCCCGGGTTGAGGATCGGTGTGCCCGTGTCGACGCCGAAGACGCCGACGTTCGTGATGGTCACCGTGCCGCCCCGCATGGCCGCCGGGGTCGTCTTTCCCTCACGGGCCGTGGCCACCAACTCGCCCAGGGACTGCGCGAGTTGGGGCAGTGTCTGGTCGTGCGCGTCCTTGATGTTCGGGACGAGCAGACCGCGCGGCGTCGCCGCCGCGATGCCGAGGTTGACGTAGTGCTTGAGCACGATCTCCTGGGCGGCCTCGTCCCATGTGGCGTTGACCTCGGGGTTGCGCTTGATGGCCACCAGCAGCGCCTTCGCGATGAGCAGCAGGGGGTTGACCCGTACACCCGCCATGTCCTTGTCGGACTTCAGCTCGTCGACCAGCTTCATCGTGCGTGTGACGTCGACCGTCACGAACTCCGTGACGTGCGGCGCGGTGAACGCGCTGCCCACCATCGCCGCCGCCGTCGCCTTCCGTACGCCCTTCACGGGGATACGGGTCTCCCGGCCGGCGGGAGCGGTCACGGTCGGGGCCGCGACCGCTGAGATCGGCGCCTCGGCCACCGCCGGAGCCGTCGCCGGTGCCGTCGCCGCGTGCACGTCCTCGCGGGTGATGATCCCGTCCGGGCCCGTGGGCGTGATCGTCGCCAGGTCGACGCCCAGATCCTTGGCGAGCTTGCGTACCGGCGGCTTCGCCAGCGGGCGCGACAGCGTCCCGGCGGACAGCGTCCCGGCGGGCGGCGTCCCGGCGGGGGGCGCGGAAGCCACACCGTTCATCTCCGCCTGGATCGCGGCAGCCGCGGCTCCCTGCTCGGGGACGGCCGCCCCCCTGCGCGGACGCCGCTTCGTGGACGCCTCCGAGACGCCGTAGCCCACGAGCACCGGCTGGCGCCCCTTCGGCTCGGCGGCCTCGGCCTCGGGCGCGACCTGCTGGGCAACAGGCTCGGCGACCGGCTCGGCGGCGGCGGGCGCCGGAGACCCGGACCCCGGCGCCACGTCCACCGTGATGATCGACGCCCCGACATCCACGGTCGTGCCCTCGCCGAAGCGCAGCGCGTGCACCACCCCGTCGTAGGGGATGGGCAGTTCGACGGCCGCCTTCGCCGTCTCGACCTCGCACACCACCTGGCCGTCGACGACGGTGTCGCCCGGCTGTACGTACCACTTCAGGATCTCTGCCTCGGTGAGCCCTTCGCCCACGTCGGGCATCTTGAACTCTCGATAGCGGGCAGAAGTGTCAGCAGTCATGGTCACGGCACTCCTCAGTACGCGAGCGAGCGGTCGACGGCGTCGAGTACCCGGTCCAGACCCGGAAGGTACTCCTCCTCCAGGCGCGCGGGCGGATACGGGGCGTGGAATCCGCCGACCCGCAGCACCGGAGCCTCCAGGTGGTAGAAGGAGCGCTCCGTGATCCGGGCGGCGATCTCCGCGCCGGAGCCGTAGAACACCGGCGCCTCGTGGACCACGACCAGCCTGCGCGTCTTCTCCACCGACGCCTGGATCGTGTCGAAGTCGATCGGGGACATCGAGCGGAGATCGAGCACCTCCACCGACTTGCCCTCCTCGGCCGCCGCGGCCGCCGCCTCCAGGCAGACCTTGACCATCGGGCCGTACGCCGCGAGCGTCAGGTCCGTGCCGGTGCGGCTGACCCGGGCCTTGTGCAGCGGGCCCGGGATGGCCTCGGTGTCGACCTCGCTCTTGTCCCAGTAGCGCCGCTTGGGCTCGAAGAAGATGACCGGGTCGTCGCTCTGGATGGCCTGCTGCATCATCCAGTAGGCGTCCGCGGACGTCGACGGCGAGACGATCTTCAACCCCGCCACATGCGCGAACAGCGCCTCCGGCGACTCCGAGTGGTGCTCGACGGCGCCGATGCCACCGCCGTACGGAATGCGGATCACGACCGGCATCTTGATCTTGCCGAGCGCGCGGGCGTGCATCTTCGCGAGCTGCGTGACGATCTGGTCGTACGCGGGGAAGACGAAGCCGTCGAACTGGATCTCCACGACCGGCCGGTAGCCGCGCAGCGCGAGGCCGATCGCCGTACCGACGATGCCCGACTCGGCGAGCGGGGTGTCGATGACCCGGTCCTCGCCGAAGTCCTTCTGGAGACCGTCGGTGACCCGGAAGACGCCGCCGAGCTTGCCGACGTCCTCGCCCATGATCAGGACCTTGGGGTCGGTGTCGAGGGCGACGCGCAGCGATTCGTTGATCGCCTTCGCGAGGGGGAGTTTCTGTACGGCCATGGCTACTTGCCCTCCTCGGCTGCCGAAACGGAAGAGGAGTCGGCGAACGACGCCTGGTACGCGGCGAACTGCGCCCGCTCCTCGTCCACGAGCGCGTGCCCGTCCGCGTAGACATGCTCGAAGATCGCCAGGCTGTCCGGGTCGGGCATCGACCGCACCGCCTCACGCACCCGCCTGCCGAGCGCCTCGCTCTCCTCCTCCAGAGCCGCGAAGAACGCCTCGTCGGCGGCCGACTCCCGCTCCAGATACGCGCGCAGCCGCAGGATCGGGTCCTTCGCCTCCCACGCCGCGCGCTCCTCGTCCGCCCGGTACTTCGTCGGGTCGTCGGACGTGGTGTGCGCGCCCATGCGGTAGGTGAACGCCTCGACGAGCATGGGGCCCTGGCCGGTGCGGGCGCGCTCCAGCGCGGCGCGCGTCACGGCCAGACAGGCCAGTACGTCGTTGCCGTCGACCCGGACGCCGGGGAAGCCGAAGCCCTGCGCGCGCTGGTAGAGCGGCACGCGCATCTGCTTCTCGGTCGGCTCCGAGATGGCCCACTGGTTGTTCTGGCAGAAGAACACCACCGGCGCGTTGTAGACGGCCGAGAAGGTGAACGCCTCGGCGACATCGCCCTGACTGGAGGCGCCGTCGCCGAAGTAGGCGATGACGGCCGAGTCCGCGCCGTCCTTGGTCACGCCCATCGCGTAGCCGGCGGCGTGCAGCGTCTGCGAGCCGATGACGATCGTGTAGAGGTGGAAGTTGTTGGTCTTCGGGTCCCAGCCGCCGTGGTTCACACCGCGGAACATCCCGAGCAGGTTCGTCGGGTCGACGCCCCGGCACCAGGCGACGCCGTGCTCCCGGTAGGTCGGGAAGACGTAGTCGTCGTCGCGCAGCGCGCGCCCCGAGCCGATCTGGGCGGCCTCCTGGCCGAGCAGCGAGGCCCACAGGCCCAGCTCGCCCTGGCGCTGGAGGGACGTGGCCTCGGCGTCGAAGCGGCGCGTGAGGACCATGTCGCGGTAGAGCCCGCGCAGGGATTCGGGGGTGATGTCGGCTACGTAGCCGTCGTACTCGTCGTTCTTGACGCGTTCGCCCTCGGGCGTCAGCAGCTGTACGAGCTGGGGCTCGGACGCCTTCGGCTGCGGCGCCGTCTTGGCGCCGGCGCGCTTGGTGCCGCTGCTACGTCGCGGCTTTCGCGCGGCGGCAGTGCTCTCCACGGTCACGTGCGTGCTCCTCCGTCGGTCCGGTCCCCGGGATCCGCCGGGAACCAGTGCGGCTCGCCTGCTTCCGGACGCGTGCACGGGGTGGGTGCGGCCCGGCCGGGACAGGCGTGACAGGTGCCCCGGCGAGCGCCCTGTCACAGGCACGTTACCCAGTGGGTCGCATTCCTGCGAAACCCCTATTGACCTGCAATTTTGCTTGGATTTCCAAGTAAATCGCAAAAGTCGGGGACAACCACTGGTCACAGCCTTGCAGGCCGCCGGAACAACGGCACGTTATCCCGGCGGCCCACGACGGGGATAGGGGGAAGTGTGTTTGACTGATCTCGTGCCTGAAAAGGGAAAAATCACCGTATTCCTGCTGGATGACCACGAGGTCGTCCGGCGGGGCGTCCACGAACTGCTGGCCGTCGAGGACGACATCGAGGTGGTGGGCGAGGCCGGTACCGCCGCCGACGCGCTGACCAGGATCCCGGCGACCCGGCCCGACGTCGCCGTGCTGGACGTACGGCTGCCGGACGGCAGCGGCGTGGAGGTCTGCCGCGAGATCCGCTCCCGGGACGAGAGCATCAAGTGTCTGATACTCACCTCGTTCTCCGACGACGAGGCGCTGTTCGACGCGATCATGGCCGGCGCCTCGGGTTACGTACTCAAGGCGATCCGCGGCGACGAACTGCTCACCGCCGTACGGGACGTGGCCGCCGGCCGGTCCCTGCTGGACCCGGTCGCGACGGCGCGGGTGCTCCAGCGGCTGCGCGAGGGCAACGCCCCCAAGGGCGACGACCGGCTCGCGAACCTCACCGACCAGGAACGCAAGATCCTGGACCTCATCGGCGAGGGCATGACCAACCGCGCGATCGGCGAGCGGCTGCATCTCGCCGAGAAGACGATCAAGAATTACGTCTCCAGCCTGCTGTCCAAACTGGGCATGGAGCGCCGGTCGCAGGCCGCCGCGTACGTGGCGAGAATCCAGGCCGAGCAGCGCTGAAACCTGGCGAAGGCCCTGACCCCGGCCGGGTTTCCTAAAGGCCGGATAAGGACCAAGGTCCCGCTGATCGGGGGCGGGCTGCCCTGTTCTGTGGACGATCGGTGACAGAGAGTGGATGGCATGTCCACCGATGATCCGACCGACGAACTGCGCGCCATCGAGCTGCTCAACCGGGTCCAGTACGGACGGGTGGCGACGAGCATGCGGGCGATGCCCTTCGTGGCCCCGGCCCGGCACATCGTCGCGGCGGACCGCGTCGTGCTGCGGATGCACCGCGGGATGGGCTACCACCGGGCATGCAGCGGCAGCGTCGTCGCGTACGGCGCCGACAACTTCCACTCCGGCGAACCCGATCTCTGGTCGGTCCAGTTCACCGGCACCGCGAACATGGTCCGGCCGACGCGGGACCAGCTGGAGTTGTTCGGTCCGGGACCGCGTCAGGTGGACGGCGAGCCGTTCGACCCGGTCTATCTGCGCCTGACGCCGCAGTTCGTGACCGTGCACGTCCTCGAATACGCGGCCGAGCCGAGCGGGACCGGAAGCGGCGGTACGAACGGGGCCGAAGGCGGGACCGGGAGCGGGAGCGGCTGCGCGAGCAGGGCCGGGAGCGGGACCGCAAGCGCCGGTGCGAGCGGGAGCGGACGGCGACACGATCGCCACGCTGCGTGATCTATCATTTGACAGGTGCCGCGCTCATCTGCAACGACTGCGACGATGCCCTATGTCGCGACCGCTCCACCCGTGGTCGGCCTGCCCTTCGGCTGCCTGCCCCTCGGTGACCTGCTCCGCCGCTACGAGTACGGCGGCGAACCCCTGGCCTGCCAGCCCCTCGCCCAGGGCCTGCTGAACCGCGGCTACCGGCTCACCACCACCCACGGCTCCTACTTCCTCAAGCACCACCTCGACGGCGACCGCGAGTCCATCGCCCGCCAGCACCGCGCCGTCCGGCGCCTCCAGACCCTGGGCGTGCCCGTCGTCCCGGCCGTCCGGGACACCGAGGGCGGCACCGTCGCCGTCGTCGGCGGCCACTGCTACGCCCTGCACCCGTGGGTCGACGGCCGGCACCGCACCGGCGCCCAGCTGACACCCGGCGCCTCGCGGCGGCTCGGGTCGCTCCTCGGCACCGTACACACCAGCCTGGAACAGGCCATGGGGCCGGCGGCCCCCGACCGCCTCGCGTGCGGCAGCACCCACGCCGGGCCGTGCGACAGCGCGTACGACAGCGCCACTCCCGCCCACACCTTCGCGCTCATCGACGAACTGCTGGCGCTCGCCCGCGGGCGCACCCCGCGCGACGGCTTCGACTCGCTCGCCGAACACCGGCTGCTGGAACGCCGGGCGCTGCTGGAACGCCACGCACACCACCGGCCGCCGCCGGGCGCCGAGACGGCCACCGGGTGGGTGCACGGCGACTTCCACCCGCTGAACCTGCTCTACCGGGGCACCGACCCCGTCGCGATCGTCGACTGGGACCGGCTGGCCGTCCAGCCGCGCGCCGAGGAGGCGGTCCGGGCGGCGGCGATCTTCTTCGTACGGCCGTCGGGGGAGCTGGACCTGGTGAAGGTGCGGGCGTACGCGCGGGCCTACCGGCTGACGGCCGGGGCGGACACCGCCGAACTGGCCGCCGCCGTGCACCGGGTGTGGTGGGAGCGGCTCAACGACTTCTGGATACTGCGCTGGCGCTACCAGCTGGACGACCGAAGGGCCGACCCGCAGTTCCCTGCGGTGTCGGCCCTGGCGGTCTGGTGGACGCGGAGGTACGAGGAGGTGTGCGAGGCCTTCACGGGGTGAAGCGGAGGGCCGGCCCGCAAGCGGATCCGGCCCGGTCCGGCTACGAGGTGGTCCCGCCCGTGGCGCCGTCGGTGACCTCGCCGACCGTGCCCGGGTCCGGCGGCGGGGTCTCACCCGTCGGGTCCGGCGGGTCCGGCGGCGGGTCCGTCGACGGGTCGCCGCTTCCGCCGTCCGTCGTTCCCTGGTCGTCGCCCGGATCGGTGGACGTCGGCGGGTCCGTCGGCTTGTCGGACTCCGTCGGCTCGCCCGTCGGGGTGTCCTGTGTCGGGTAGTCCGGCTGCTGGTGGCCGCCGCCCGTCGAGTCGTCGTCGTCCTCGGAGGGCGTGGTCTCCTCGTCCGTCTTCGACGGCTTCTCGCTCGGCTCCGTGCTCGGGCTCTGCGTGGTCTTCTCGTCCTGCTTGTTGCCGTCGGCCTTGCCGGCCATGTTCACCGCGTACGCCGCGCCCGCCAGGATCGCGACCACCGCGAGCAGGGCGAAGAGCCACATCTTGCCGCGGCCACCGCCCCCGTTGCCGTGGTGGCCGCCGTCGTAACCGCCGTCGTTCGGGTTCTGCGGCGGCAGCAGCGGGCGCTGCGCGGTGTCGCCGTGCGGCGGATGGCCGAGCGCGGACGTCGCGGCGACGCCCATCGCCGGGGTGCTGCCGCCCTCGTGCGTGTCCACGGGGCCGGTGTTCCAGGTGCCGGTGTGGCTGCCCTGCTGCTGGAGCATCTGCATGCCGTACTGGACGAGGCCGCGCATCTCCTCGGCGCTCTGGAACCGGTCGTCCGGGTCCTTCGCGAGCGAGCGCATCACCAGACCGTCCAGCTCCGGCGGCACCACGTCCGAGACCTCGGACGGCGGGACGGGGATGTCCTGCACGTGCTGGTACACGACGGAGAGCGGGGTCTCGCCGGTGAACGGCGGTCGCAGCGACAGCAGTTCGTAGAGCAGACAGCCCGTCGCGTACAGGTCGGAACGGTGGTCGACGGCCTTGCCGAGCGCCTGCTCGGGGGAGAGGTACTGCGGCGTGCCCATGACCATGCCGGTCTGGGTCATCGTCGACTGCGCGCCGTGCAGGGCGCGGGCGATGCCGAAGTCCATCACCTTGACCGCGCCGCTGTCCGTGATGATCACGTTCGCGGGCTTGATGTCGCGGTGCACGATGCCGTGCTGGTGGGAGTAGGCGAGCGCTTCGAGCACACCGGAGACGATGATCAACGCCTGCTCCGGGGGCGGCGCCTCGGCGTTGAGCAGCAGATCGCGGATCGTGCGGCCCTCGACCAGTTCCATCACGATGTACGGAACGGTCTGGCCGCCCACGACATCCTCACCGGAGTCGTACACCGCCACCACGGCGTGGTGGTTCAGCCCCGCCACCGACTGGGCCTCGCGGGTGAAGCGGGCCTTGGAGACCGGGTCCTCGGCGAGGTCGGACCGCAGCAGCTTGACGGCCACGGTGCGGCCGAGCCGGACGTCCTCCGCCGCGTACACCTCCGCCATACCGCCCCGGCCGAGGCGGTACGTCATCCGGTAGCGGCCGTCTCCGACCAGCCCGCCGACGCCCCATGAGTCAGCGGCATCAGGCACTCCGCCGCCTGCTTCGGGTTCGGGTGCCATCAGTCCTCGCCGTCGTTTCTGTCGCGTGCCGCCCGCGTGCGCGGGGTCGCGGTGGTGCCTGGGATGGATGCGGGAATGGGTGCGGGAGTCGGGGTGAATCCCGCGATGGTGCTGTGCCGGTCACGCTACAGGCTTCGTGTGACACACCAATTGGAGATGGACGGGCCATCAAACCCGGTACGGCTGCGCGCACGCAAATTCCATGCTTTTCCTGTAACGCTTCCGAGACTCTTGTTGTGCGTAGGGTCACGGAACGGGCACCTGGCTTGACGTGTCACTGGCCTGCGGCAGACTTGGCCCGTAAATACGGGATCACAAGATCACGGGTCAAGGGATCCGCTGAGTGTCCGGTGAGTGTCCGGTGAGTACGGATCAGCGCGAAGCACTGAATCACCGCGTCGCCGCGCCGAGGGGGAAGCACAGTCATGAGCCACGACGGCGCACAGGGCCGCTACGCGGGCGGTTCGGTCGCGGGCGGCCGGTACCAGCTTCGCGACCTTCTCGGCGAAGGCGGCATGGCGTCCGTCTACCTCGCGTACGACGCGGCGCTCGACCGACAGGTCGCCATCAAGACGCTGCACACCGAGCTCGGCCGTGAGCAGTCCTTCCGCGAGCGCTTCCGGCGCGAGGCGCAGGCCGTCGCGAAGCTGTCGCACACGAACATCGTCTCGGTCTTCGACACCGGTGAGGACGAACTGGACGGCTCGCTCATGCCGTACATCGTCATGGAGTACGTGGAGGGGCAGCCGCTCGGCTCCGCGCTCCAGTCGGACATCCAGCAGTACGGCGCGATGCCGGCCGACCGCGCGCTGAAGGTGACGGCGGACGTGCTCGCCGCGCTGGAGACCAGCCACGAGATGGGCCTGGTCCACCGCGACATCAAGCCCGGCAACGTGATGATGACCAAGCGCGGCGTCGTCAAGGTGATGGACTTCGGCATCGCGCGGGCCATGCAGTCGGGCGTCACGTCGATGACACAGACCGGCATGGTCGTCGGCACACCGCAGTACCTCTCCCCCGAGCAGGCGCTGGGGCGCGGCGTCGACGCCCGCTCCGACCTGTACTCGGTCGGCATCATGCTCTTCCAACTGCTGACGGGCCGGCTGCCCTTCGAGGCGGACTCGCCGCTCGCGATCGCGTACGCGCACGTGCAGGAGGAGCCGGTCGCCCCCTCCTCCATCAACCGCTCGATCACTCCCGCGATGGACGCGCTGGTCGCGCGGGCGCTGAAGAAGAACCCGAACGAGCGGTTCCCGAGCGCCGCCGCGATGCGCGACGAGTGCGCGCGGGTGCTCCCGCAGGACCAGGGCGGCGCCCCGGTGATCGTGCAGGGCGCCCCGTCCACGAGCGGCGCGGGCGTCGGGTCGGCGGTCTTCCCGCCGGTGGACCAGGGGATGCCGGCCCCGCACGGCGGCGTGCAGACGCCGTACCAGCCGGGGGTGTACGGCCCGCCGACCCCCGCCATGCAGAACCCGGCACCGATGCGGACACCGCCTCCGACGTACGGCTACCCGCCGCAGCACAACCAGGGCTACCAGACCCCGGCATCCTCGTACACGATGTCGCCGCAGCAGCAGCCTGCGATGGGGCCGCACGGGGGCCAGGGCGGCGGTGGCGGTGGCGGCAGGCGGAACCTGCCGGTCGTCATCGGGTCGATCGTCGTCGCGGTCGCGGCGATCGGCGGACTGCTCTTCGCGCTCACGCAGGGCGACGACGGCGACAAGGACCCGGACGCCAAGCCCAGCGGCTCGGCCGTCCCCGGCCACCGGCCGCCGGAGCGCAACCGGACCATCGAGAAGGACCAGTGTTCGGACGCGTCCGAGGACGGGGTCGACCCGACCAAGGTCCAGGCACCCGACCTGCGCTACAAGGACATCCTCTCCGTGAAGGAGTGCCTGCGGTCCGCGAAGTGGACGTGGAAGGTGACCGAGGTCAACGACCCCACGCAAGCGCAGGACATCGTGGTCGACCAGTTCCCGAGCCAGGGGCAGGCGGTGCTGCCCGGGGACCAGGAGTTCGAGCTGAAGATCTCCACGGGCAACCCGGAGTAACGGCCTGACGGCTGCCGGTCCGACAGCTGCTGGTCCGACAGCAGTCGGCCTGACGGCTGCCGGTCTGACGGCTGCCGTGACCGCGGGCCGTATCGGCGAGGGCGCGGGAGTGTACGGCTCGCGCGGCGGCCGACTGTCGCCGAGATGCCGCTTCTGTCACCACATGTGACGCTGAGTCGGTGATGTCACGGCTCCACGCGCGCCCCCGAGTGCTCCGCGTGTCCCGCGCGATCGCGGTCTCGGTGGCCGCCCTCCTGATGGCCGCGCCCCTCGCGTACGCCGAGGACCGCGAACCCCCGCGTGCCGGCCCGTCGCGTTCGCCGAGCGCGACCTCGTCGCTGGCGGGGAACGAGGCCGGGCAGGGACGGCCGCGGCCGGGGCGGACGACGGCGAGTGCCGAGGCGTCGCCGGACGGCTCGCAGGGGGCCGTCGAGCCGTCCCGGGAAGCCACGCGTCCGCCGACGTCGCCGAGCGCGAGCGGAAGACCGTCGTCAGGTTCCGCTTCTCCGTCGCCCAGCCGCTCCGCACCGCTCTCCGCCGAGCCGGAGAGCGGCAAGAAGAAAGGGCAGCGGAAGCCGGAACACGAGCGGGAGCCGGACCGCCGGGACGCGAGTGGCGGAGACGACGAAGAGGTCCTTTCGGATGACTTCGAAGGCTCGGAGAACGCGCCCTTCCCGCTCCGTACGCCCCCTCCGAACGCCACCGCGCAGGAGCAGACGAGCCAGGCGATCCCCGAACCGGTCGCCCGCGCAGTCCCCGCGCTGACCCTCGGCATCGGATTGGCACTCATGGGGCTCGGCATCGGTTTTCTGGGTCTACGGCTCCGTCGGCGCTGACTCCGACGCCCCACCCGCGCACTCACACACCCCCTCTGAGCTGCGCCTTCTCCACTCCCGTACATCTCACGACTCCCTTACCTCCTCCTTACGACGGACGCGTGACGTCCCCCTCAAGGCACTTGCCGTCGAGGCCATACTCGGTATACATACTGAGTATGTCGATCCGCCACGGGCTGCTGGCCCTCCTCGAACCGGGACCGCGCTACGGCTCCCAGCTCCGTACGGAGTTCGAATCCCGCACCGGAGCCACCTGGCCGCTGAACGTCGGTCAGGTCTATACGACGCTCAACCGTCTGGAGCGCGACGGCATGGTCGTCCAGCACGGCGAGGACGAAGCCGGCCACGCGCTCTACGTGATCACGGACGCCGGCCGCGAAGAGCTGCGGAACTGGTTCCGGTCACCGGTCGACCGGCGCAGTCCGCCGCGCGACGAACTGGCCATCAAGCTCGCGATGGCCGTCGGCGCACCCGGCATCGACATCCGCCAGGTGATCCAGTCCCAGCGCCACCACACCGTGCAGGCGATGCAGGACTACACCCGGCTCAAGGCCCAGGCCACCGAGGTCTCGACGGACAACCGTGACGACGTGGCATGGCTGCTCGTCCTCGATCAGCTCATCTTCCAGACCGAGGCCGAGGCCCGCTGGCTCGACCACTGCGAGGCCAGGCTCGTCCGGCTCTCGCTGATGGCCGCGCAGAAGGAGAAGCAGGAGAAGAAGCAGCAGCAGAAGGAACAGGAACGGGAAGACGTCGCACCGCGGCCGCAGGAGAAGCCGGCGCCCGCCACACAGGCCGGCCGAGGCCTCTTCGGGCGCCGCTGACACCCCGACACCCGTGCCGCCACCACCGCAGACCTACGCACCAGATCCGCTCTCAGGGGGGACCACCCATGCCTGACCACTCACCACATCCCGTACTGCAACTCAAGAACCTGACCCGCGTCCACGGCAGTGGCGCCACCGAGGTCCAGGCCCTGCGCGGGATCAACCTCGACGTCTTCCCCGGCGAACTCGTCGCCGTCATGGGTCCGTCCGGCTCCGGCAAGTCCACGCTGCTCACCATCGCCGGCGGCCTCGACACCCCCACGTCGGGCCAGGTGATCGTCGAGAACACCGACCTCACCACCGCCAACCGCAAGCAGATCGCCGCGCTGCGCCGCCGCAGCATCGGCTACGTCTTCCAGGACTACAACCTCATCCCGGCCCTCACCGCCGCCGAGAACATCTCCCTCCCCCGCGAGCTCGACGGCACGTCGGCGCGCAAGGCCCGCGTCGAGGCCCTCGCCGCGCTGGTCGAGATGGAACTCGACCACCTCGCCGACCGCTTCCCGGACGAGATGTCCGGCGGCCAGCAGCAGCGCGTGGCCATCGCCCGCGCGCTCGTCGGCGACCGCCGCCTCGTCCTCGCCGACGAGCCCACCGGCGCCCTCGACTCCGAGACCGGCGAGTCCGTACTCGCCCTGCTGCGCAGCCGCTGCGACGCGGGCGCGGCCGGCGTCCTGGTCACGCACGAGCCGCGCTTCGCGGCCTGGGCCGACCGCGTGGTGTTCCTGCGGGACGGCGCCGTCGTCGACCAGACGATCCGCAGCGAGGCCGACTCGCTCCTCTCGGGCCAGGCGGCCGAACGGTGAAGAGCTGGTACCACTCGTGGCGCGCCGCGATCCGCATAGCCCGCCGTGACGCCTGGCGCTTCAAGGGACGCAGCTTCCTCGTCCTCGCCATGCTCGCCCTGCCGATCCTCGGTGTGAGCGCCGCCGATCTGACCCTGCGCAGCGCGGAGTTGTCCTCCGCCCAGCAGTTGGACCGCGACCTCGGGAGCGCCGATGCCCGGCTCAGGGATCCGTCTCTTGACGGTGTCCCCCTCCTGCAGGACCCCAAGGGCGAGATGACCGTTCCGGTGGGGAACTACGAGGAGAAGCCGTGGCCCTCGGGCAGGACCGATGTCCTGGCGGCCGTCCCCCCGAACACGAAGTCACTCGTCGACTCGGAGGGCATGGCCAAGCTCAAGAGCACCCACGGCCTGCTGAACACCCAGATCCGGGAGTTGAAGGCGGCGGACCCGATGGCCGAGGGCATCATGCACCTCGACCGCGGCCGGTTCCCGCAGAAGTCCGACGAGGTCGCCGCGACCAACGCCTTCCTGGAGAGCAGCGGCCTGCGCGTCGGCTCGGAGCTGACCGCACGCGGGCTGGACGCCACGTACCGGATCGTCGGCGCGTACGAACTGCCGGACGCTCTGCGGGAGGCCCAGGTCAACGCGCTGCCCGGCGCCCTGCTGGCCCCGCTCGACAAGGCGCTGGCCGCCGCGGAGCTGCCCGGAACCCAGTCGTCGACCACGTATCTGGTCGCCACGTCCGGTGACGCCGGTTTCACGTGGAACATGGTCAAGGAGACCAACAAGAAGGGCGTCACGGTCGCCTCGCGCGCCGTCACGCTCAACCCGCCGGCCGACTCGGACGTGCCGTACTACGAGCAGGAGGGCAAGTTCGACACCGGCGGGTCCAACCGGACCACCGAACTGGCCATCATCAGCACCGTCGTCGGCCTCGCGATGCTGGAGATCTGCCTGCTGGCAGGCCCCGCGTTCGCCGTCGGCGCCCGCCGCTCCCGCCGTCAGCTCGGCCTGGTCGGCGCCAACGGCGGCGACCGGCACCACATCAGGGCCATCGTCCTCAGCGGAGGCCTGGTGATCGGCGCGGTGGCCGCCGTCGTCGGTACGGCGCTGGGCATCGGCCTGACCTTCGCGCTCCAGCCGGTGCTCGAAGGCTGGCTGGGCAAACGCTTCGGCGGCTTCGACCTGCGACCGCTCGAACTGATCGGCATCGCGCTGATCGCGGTCGTCACCGGCCTGCTGGCCGCGATCGTCCCGGCCGTCACCGCGTCCCGGCAGACCGTCGTGGCCTCGCTCACCGGCCGCCGCGGCATCCGCAAGAGCAGCAGGGTGCTGCCGATCGTGGGACTGACCGCCGTCGCTCTCGGCGCGGGCATCGCGCTGTACGGCTCGACGGTGTCCGACCAGGTCGCGCTCGTCGGAGGCGGCAGCGCCCTCGCCGAACTGGGCGTGGTGGCGCTGACGCCCGCCCTGGTGGGTCTCTTCGGGCGGATCGGCCGCTGGCTGCCGCTGTCGCCGCGGCTCGCGCTGCGCGACGCCGTACGCAACAGGGGCCGCACGGCTCCGGCCGTGGCGGCGGTGCTGGCGGCGGTCGCCGGCACGGTGGCCGTGGCGACGTACACCGCCAGCTCGGAAGCCCAGGACAAGGCGGAGTACGAGGCGTCCCTGCCGCACGGCGCGATCGCGGCCCTGTCACCGGATTCGCCCGCCGATGTCCCCTCGATCCGCGAGAACGTGCAGCGACTGCTGCCGACGGACGTGCGGGCCGACGTGGACCGTGTCGTGGTCGGCAAGAGGAGCTGCTCGTCGTACGGCGGCGGCAACTGCGGGCGGTACGAGATCGTCGTGCCCAAGGCGCACGAGTGCCCGCTGTGGATGAACGACGTCACCGGCGAGGACCCCACCGAGAAGTACTCCAAGGCCGAGCGGCGCAAACTCGCCAAGGACTGGCGCTGTACCGAGCCGGGAGGCGGTGTCGGCAACTCCGGCGGCGACATCCTGATCGGTGACGCGAAGCTGCTGAAGGTACTGAAGATCAAGGACCCGGCCGCGGAGAAGGCGCTGGCGAACGGGCAGGCCGTCTCCTTCCGTAACACCCAGATGAACCCCCCGGGCGACGCGAAGCCCGCAGGCGACGCGGAGGGCGGGGCGCGCGGCGGCACGGTCCCCTCGAAGAACAGCTCGGAGAACGGCTCGCAGGAGGGCTCGCAGGAGGGCGGTCCGAAGGACGGGGCGGAAGGCACCATCGACATCCGCGTCATCGACGCGGCCGACATCGAGGCGGCGGACACGGCCATGATGGAGGGCAAGGAGCCGCCGGGCACCGTCAAGTCGCTCCCCGCCCGTCAGGTCTCCGGCGGCCAGAACGCGTACGGCGTCACGATGCTCGTGCCCGCGGACCTGGCGAAGAAGGCGGGCTTCACGACCGTACCGCTGGGCGCCTTCTACTCGACCGAGCAGCTGCCGAGCGACAAGCAGCAGCAGAAGCTCGACGGCGAGCTCGCCAAGACGGGCGGCGACATCTGGCTGACCGTCGAGAAGGGCTTCACGCCCGAGAACAGCCTCGCGATGCTGGCGCTCGCCGTCTTCGCCGGGCTGATCACGATCGGCGCGGCCGGTATCGCCACCGGTCTCGCCCAGGCGGACGCCGAGGCCGACCTCAAGACCCTCGCCGCCGTCGGGGCGCCGCCCCGGGTCCGCAAAGCCCTCAGCGGCTTCCAGTGTGGGGTGGTGGCCGCCATGGGTGTGCTGCTCGGCTCGGCGGCGGGGATCCTGCCCGCCATCGGGCTGCGCTTCACCGAACGCCGCTCGCAGGACCAGATGTACGCGCAGGCCCTGGACGAGGGTTGGAGCAACGGGATGCAGGCCGCGGCACCGTTCGTGCCCGTGGTCGTCCCGTGGGCGACGCTGGGCCTGCTGCTCATCGCGGTCCCGCTCGGCGCGGCGGTCCTGGCCGCGCTGGTCACCCGCTCGCGGGGCGCGCTGGCCCGCAGGGCGGCGATCTGACACCGGGGAGACCGCGTAGACCAGGCAACCCCGTTCTCTGACGAAGGAAAAATCCTGTGAACCGAACTGACTCGCCGGGGCTCCGCGTGAGCGGCCTCCGCTATCGGATCAAGGGCCGGACCCTCCTCGACAACGTGGAGCTGTCCGTGTCCCCCGGCGAGTCGGTCGCGGTGACCGGCCCCAGCGGGTCCGGCAAATCGACACTGCTCATGTGCGTCCTCGGCCTGATAGAACCGCAGGCGGGCACCATCACCGCCGGGGGCCGGGAGATCACCGGGCTCAGGCCCACGCAGCTCGCGCGGGTGCGGCGGAAGACCCTGGGCATGGTGTTCCAATTCGGCGAACTCCTTCCCGAACTCAGTCCGGTGGAGAACGTCGCCCTGCCGATCCTGCTCGACGGAGGCCGCCATCAGGACGCCTACCGACGCGCGAAGGAGCTACTCGACGAGCTCGGCGTCCCCGCCGGTTCCACCCTGACCGGCATGCTCTCCGGCGGTGAACGCCAGCGCACAGCCGTCGCACGGGCTCTGATCACCGAGCCGGACGTCCTCCTGGCCGATGAGCCCACCGGATCCCTGGACCCCGACGCCAAGGAGGGAGTCGCCCGGCTGCTGTTCACGACCGCCCGTGAGCGGGGCAGCGCACTGCTCCTGGTCACGCACGACCTGACGGTGGCCGCTCGGGCCGACCGCCGGCACGAGCTGCTCGGCGGAATCCTGGCCGAAGCGGGAGCCCTCTGATGCGGGAAGGAGTCCGAACCGCGGGCAAGTTGCTCAGGATCGGTCTCGCGGCGGGCCGCGCCACTCCCGGCGACCGTCTGCGCCGGTGGGGCCTGTTCTGCGCCGCAGCCGCGGTCGCCTTCGTCACCTTGGCGACCGCGGCCACCGTGGCGACGTATCACGGCCGCGAGACCAGAGCGGACGGCAGAGGGCCGGTGATCACTTTCGGCAAGGACGCCAAGCTGCTGTACCGGGAGGCGATCGACTCTGTCGGTTCCAGGCCCGTATCCGTCGTGTTCATCCACCCGCTCACACCCGGGGCTCCGCTTCCTGCCGGTGTGGCCCGCTGGCCGGATCCGGGCGAGGTCCTGCTCTCTCCCGAGCTTGTCAGGACCGGGGGCGACGAGGGCATCTTGAACCGGTACGGGCGGTTCGCCGGAACCATCACCAACGATGGGCTGGTCACTCCCTCCGAGCGGATCGCGTATGTCCGGATGGCGGACAATCCGCCGAAGGACGATCCCAGGTGGATGGGGGTTTCCGCCTTCGGGAGCGGCGGCGGAGCGACGGGAGAGATGGTCGATCAGCCCGCTGTGACCTCCCCCCTCATCGCTCTCTGGGCACTGACCGGGCTGCCCGCCCTCGCCCTGGCTGTGGTCGCCGCCCGGGTCGGCTCCCGCACCCGTGACCGGCGCAGCGGCCTGCTGCAGGCCCTGGGGGGTACATGGCGGCATCGGATGGCTGTCAACATCGGTGAAGCCGCGATTCCCGCAGTCCTGGGGACGCTCGTCGCGTTCGTCCCGTATGCCGTGGCTTGCGTGTGGGACATCCGTCTTGCGCCCACCGGTTACCTTCTCGACCACCGTGACGTGTGGGCGGCATGGCCGACCGCCATGGCGTCGGGTGCCGCATCGCTGTTGATCGTGCTGGGCATCGTGGTGGGTACGCACCGCATCGGCCGGGATGGCACGTCCACCCGCCCCGCCTCTTTCACCTCTCGTGTTCCCGCGTGGCGCCTGGTCGCCTGCGGTGTCGGCGTCGCGCTGGTCCTGACGAGCCAGTACGCGCCCCGCGAGGCCAAGCTCGTCGTGTTCACCTTCGGGACCGTCGTGATGTGGGCCTTTCTCTCCTCGGTCGTCGCGCTCCTCACCCGCCACCTGGGCTCCTGGCTCGCCGCCGACGGGAAGCGCAGGGGGCATGCGGGCCGCATGATCGGCGGACGGTGGACGCACGCGCATCCCGGCGTGATCGTGCGCCTCGCTCTGGCCATGGTGATCGGGATCGGGATCGTCGCGCAGATGCAGGTGTGGACCAGCAGGTTCGGAGTGTATTCACAGGCGGCAACCGCCACGCACCAGCGGATCGAAGATACGGTGATCGAGGTGACCGTCGGCGGCATGAGCACGTCGGAAACGGACCGGTTCCGCTCAGAGCTTCCGGCCGGTTCGATTCTGCTGAACCGGACCTTTCACGATCCGGGAGCGTCCACAGACCCCTGGACGACCATCGGAGGATCCTGCCGCGATCTACGCAGGCTGCGGGTGACCTGTGACGCAGACACCAAGGCAGTGACGAAGAACAGAGCCCCGTCGGCCGAGGTGGAGGAGATGGGTCGCTGGTACAGCGACCTGCGATTCGCAGAGATCCCCCGTATCAGCGTGAAGCCGGACGGCACGCAGTCCCTCGTCGTCGTGACCCCCACACCGGGGCAACTCGTCGCGGTGAAGCAGGCCGCGTTCACACTTCCCAATCCCTCGCTGCAGGTCGAGGCCCTGGGCGGGACCTCGTTGGCGTCCTCGCGTTCTCACCTGCCGAACTGGATCCAGCTGTTCGGCGTCACCGGCATCCTGTTCATTCTCGTGGCCGGTTCGATGAGTGCGGCGGCCGAGTTCGTCCGGGTCCGCCACGCGCTGGCCCCGCTCACCGTCCTGACCGGCCACCGCCGGGTATTTCGCTCCGTGACCTCCTGGCACCTGACCGTCCCGTTGCTCATCTCCACCGTGGTCACCGGGGCCGTGACCGCGTGGCATTCGGTGTTCTTCATCTTCCTCGTACAGGAAGGCTCGGTGTCCTGGGCGGTTCTCGGATTCGGGATCACAGTGTGTGCCGCGGCTTCCCTGGCCGTCGGGTTCCTCGGCGCGCGAGCGGCAGCCCGGGAGGCCAACCGGTGGCGCCCCGCCGCCGATTGAAAGGGCACCACCCGGGTGTCGCCCTCGGCGATGAACGCCAGGCACGCCTTCGGCTGCGGGCGCCGGTCCGACGGTGCGCGTGAGCCCCGTAGGGGAGTGGACCACTCTCTTACGGGGGCTCACCGCGCGTCGGCACCCAGGTGCGAGACAATGGGATTATGGAAATGCCGAGGAACGAACGGTCGCAGGAGAGCAACCCCCATGTCCTCGTGGTGGGACAGGACGGGATGGCGCTCGGCGGCGGACAAGGGGACGACGAGCCGCGCGAGATCCCGGTGACGGAGATGGTCGAACAGCCGGCGAAGGTCATGCGCATCGGCAGCATGATCAAGCAGTTGCTCGAAGAAGTGCGGGCGGCTCCTCTGGACGAGGCGAGCCGGGTACGGCTCAAGGAGATCCACGCCGGTTCGGTGAAGGAGCTTGAGGACGGGCTCGCCCCCGAACTCGTCGACGAACTGGAGCGCCTCTCACTCCCCTTCACCGACGAGGCCATCCCCTCGGAGGCCGAACTGCGCATCGCGCAGGCCCAGTTGGTCGGCTGGCTGGAAGGCCTCTTCCACGGGATCCAGACGGCGCTGTTCGCCCAGCAGATGGCGGCGCGGGCGCAGTTGGAGCAGATGCGCCGGGCGCTGCCGCCCGGCGCGTCCCACGAGGGCGAGGACGCGGAGGACCCGGGCGGGCACGGGGCGATCCGCTCGGGACCGTACCTCTGAGCGGAGTTGGTTCAACAGAGCGCCGGACGGGCCGCGGATGCGGTCCGTCCGGCGCTCTGTCGCGGGGTCGGGCGTGGTGTTACGGGCGTGGCGCTTCAGGCGTGGTGTTACGGGCGTGGCGTTACGGGCGTGGCGTTACGGGCAGTGCTACGGGCGCAGCAGCAGGATCTTGCCGACGTGCTCGCCCGCCTCCAGGGCGCCGTGCGCCTGCGCCGCGTCCGACATCGGGAACGTACGGTCCACCACGGGCCGCACCTGCCCGGCACCGATCAGCGGCCAGACGTGCTCCCGTACGGCCGCGACGATCGACGCCTTCTCACCGAGCGGACGCCCCCGCAGCGACGTGGCCGTGACCGCCGCGCGCTTGCCCAGGAGGGCGGCCAGGTTGAGTTCCCCCTTCACGCCGCCCTGGAGACCGATCACGGCGAGCCGCCCGTTGACGGCCAGGGCCTTCACGTTGCGGTCGAGGTACTTCGCGCCGACGATGTCGAGGATGACGTCCGCGCCCGCCCCGTCCGTGGCCTTCCTCAACTCCTCGACGAAGTCCTGCTCGCGGTAGTCGATCAGGATGTCCGCGCCCAACTCGGCGCAGCGCGCCAGCTTCTCGGGTCCGCCCGCCGTGACGGCGACCCGTGCGCCGACCGACTTGGCGAGCTGGATCGCCATCGTGCCGATACCGCTCGCGCCGCCGTGCGCCAACAGCGTCTCGCCGGGCCGCAGATGGGCGATCATGAAGACGTTCGACCAGACGGTGCAGGTCACTTCGGGCAGCGCGGCGGCCGTCGCGAGATCCATGCCGTCGGGTACGGGGAGCAACTGGCCCACGGGAACGGCGACCCGCTCCGCGTAACCGCCGCCCGAGAGCAGCGCGCACACCTCGTCGCCGACCGACCAGCCCGAGTTCTCGGTGCCGGGGCCGAGCGCGGCGACGCGGCCCGCGCACTCCAGTCCGGGGTACGGGGACGAGCCGGGCGGCGGATCGTAGAAGCCCTGCCGTTGCAGCAGATCGGCGCGGTTGACCGCGCTCGCCACGACGTCGACGAGGACTTCGCCCTCGGCGGGTACGGGATCGGGCACTTCGGCCCAGACGAGCGCCTCGGGGCCACCGGGTTCCGGAATCGTGATCGCATACATGGTCGGGAGGCTACCCGCGGGGCCTGTTCGCAGTACCGATCCCGGGACGGGGCGCGGGAATCGGGCGCGGGCTCGGGAATCGGGCGCGGGAATCACGACCGACCGCGACCGCGACCGCGACCGGGATCGGTACTGGGACCGCGACCGGTTCCGGCCCTGGGACCGGGCTCCCCGGCGGGCCGCGGCGGCCGGGTCAGTCCGCCCTGCTGTGCTCCGGTTTGGGATCCGCCCGCACGATCGTGATCAGCCGGTCGGTGAGCTGGAGCGGGCTGGCCGCCGGGTCGTCGTACCCCAGCAGCCGGTGCCCGCGCAGGACGCTGACCACCAGGTCGTCCGTCTCCCGTACGCTCCGCCCCACCTCGGCCTTTATCACCGGCCGTTCGATCAGGTCGAGACCGCTGCCCTGCTGGATCAGGTCCTCCATCACCGTGCCCGCGACGGGGCTGAGCACGGAGAGGCCGAGCAGCCGGCCGGCCGCGCTGGCGCTGGTGATGACGGCGTCCGCGCCGGACTGGCGCAGCAGCGGCGCGTTCTCCTCCTCGCGCACGGCGGCGACGATCTTCGCCCCCCGGTTGAGCTGACGCGCGGTCAGCGCGACCAGCACCGCCGTGTCGTCGCGCTGGGTGGCGATCACGATCTGCCGGGCCCGCTGGAGTTCGGCCCGCAGCAGCACATCGCTGCGGGTCGCGTCGCCGATGACGCCGACGAACCCGTCCGCGTTGGCCGCCTCGATCACCTTCGCGCTCGGGTCGACGATGACGATCTGGTCCTTCTTGAGCCCGGTGGCGCAGAGGGTCTGCATCGCCGACCGGCCCTTGGTACCGAAGCCGACGATGACGGTGTGGTCACGCAAGTTGGACCTCCAGCGGTTCAGCCGCCACTCCTCCCGGGTGCGCTCCGTGAGGACCTCAAGAGTGGTGCCGACCAGGATGATCAGAAAGAGCACGCGCAGCGGCGTGACGAGCACGACGTTGATGAGCCGGGCACCGTCGCTGTACGGGACGATATCGCCGTAACCCGTGGTGGAGAGGGTGACGGTGGCGTAGTAGACGGAGTCGAGCAAATCGACCGAGTTGTCGGAGTTGTCGTGGTAGCCGGCGCGGTCGATCCAGACGATGAAGACCGTGGTCGCCAGCACCCCCAGCGCCATCAGCAGCCGCTTGCTCACCTGTCGCAGCGGCTGGTCCACGATCCGGCGCGGCAGCTTCACCCGGCTGGTGACCAGGTGTTCATCGGCATGACGCGCCATCGCGTCGTGACCGGGAAGTTTCACGTGAAACACCCGTCATCGGTGGAGGTGGTGGCGTCGGCCCAGGCCGCCCAGGGCAGATCGAGGACTTCCAGCTCGTCCCCCGGGCGCGCGCCGCCGGGCGGCACGACCGCGAGCCCGTCGGCGACGGCGATCCCGCGCAGCATGGCGGGGCCGTTGTAGCGCAGGGGTACGAGCCGGTCGGCGCGGTGGGCGAAGGGCACGAGCCGGGTGTCGTACGGATGGCCGTGCACCTCGTCCCGTACCGGCGCGTGGTACGCGGGCCGGACCGCCCGCCCGCCGAGTGCCCGCAGCAGCGGCTCGGCGAGCGTCAGCAGCCCGGAGACGGCGGCGAGCGGATTGCCCGGCAGGCCCACCAGATGGCGGCCGGAGGCGAGCCTGGCCAGCAGCATGGGGTGGCCGGGGCGTACGGCGACCCCGTCCACGAGCAGTTCGGCGCCCGCCCTGGCGAGCACGGGGTGGACATGGTCGACGGGGCCGGCCGCCGTACCGCCCGTGGTGAGGACCAGATCGGCCTCGGACTCGGTGATCGCCCGGAACAGGGCGTGCGCGTCGTCCGCGACGCGGCGGGTGTCGGCGACTTCGGCGCCGAGCGCGCGCAGCCAGGGCGCGATCATCGGGCCGAGCGCGTCGCGGATGAGGCCGTCGTGGGGCAGGCCGCGCACGAGCAGTTCGTCGCCGAGGACGAGAACGTCGACGGTCGGGCGGCGGGCGGTGAGCAGTTCGTCGTAACCGGCGGCGGCGGCCAGGCCGAGCACCGCCGGGGTCACCACGGCCCCGGCGGGCAGGAGTTGGTCGCCGGATCGGCACTCCTGGCCGCGCGGACGGATGTCCTGGCCCTGGACCACCTCGCGTTCGGCGTGGAGGTGGCCGGTGGTGTCCGTGCGGGCGTGCTCGCTGCGGATCACGGCGGTGGTGTCGGGCGGGATGCGCGCGCCGGTGGCGATCCGTACCGCCGCGCCGTCGGGGAGCGGGGTGGTGGCGGCGTGCCCGGCGAGTATGCCGGGGGCGGACGCCTTGGACGCGGTGTCAGGGGTGTTCGGGGTGTTCGGGGTGTTCGGGGTGTTCGGGGTGGGCCGCACCGGCCGTACGGACCAGGGGCCCGGCCCGGACACCGCCCAGCCGTCCATGGCGGAGGTGTCGAACGACGGGAGGTCGGTGAGGGCGGCCAGGGGCTCGGCGAGGACGTGTCCCAGGGCCTGTTCGAGAGGGACGCGCCGGGTGGGGGCGGGGGTGGAGGTGGCTTGCGCCGTGGACGCCGAGCGGGCGGAGCGGGCGGCGATCGCGCGGGCCTCGGCCCACGGCGTGGCGCGGTGCCTGCTCGTACCGGCGGTGGGCTTCGGGGGTGTGCGGTGGTGGTCGGGGTCCGGGGCGGGCTCGTCGCCGGGACCCGCGTCCGGCTGTCTGGCGAACAGCGCGAGGACGTCCTCGACGCCGTCGACCTCGCGGTCCTGAGCCGTCATCCGGCGTCGGCCCCCTCGGTGCCATCGGTGCCGCCGGCCGTACCGCTCGGGTTCGTCCCGCCCGTCCCGCCCGTCCCGTTCGACCCGTCCGCCTCGTCGGCCCAGCGCAGGGCGAGCGCCGTGGCCTTGCGCGACGCCTCGGCCACCGCCTCGGGACCCCCGCCACCGGCCGCCGCACGGCCCGCCGCGTACCCGACCAGGAAGGTCGTCAGCGGCGCGGCGGGCCGGGCGACACCGTGCGCGGCGTCGCGGGCGAGATCGAGGAGGACGGTGATGTCGACGTCCAGCTCGTAGCCGAGTTCGTCCTTGACTGCGGTGATCCATTCGTCCAGCACGGTCCCATGCTCCCTGATGCGTGCCCGCGCCGCGGAGATGTCTTCCCAGGTGTCGCAGTCGAAGGATGCGAGCGGGTCGGCAGCCGCGGCGACCCGGGCGAGGTCGAGTTCATGCGTCAGCAGTCGTAGCGGCAGCCCGACGAGATTGCCGTGTTCGGTGGCGAGGAGGGCGATCTCACGGCGCAGCGGCTCGGTACGGTACGCCGCGACCAGCGGCTGATCGCGGCCGTCCGGGTCGGTGAGCAGCGCGCCTTCGCGTCCGCCGTCCGCCGCGAGTGCGTCCAGCAGCCGGTCCGTCGTCTCCCGCTTCAGGAACGGCAGATCCGCGGACAGCACGAGCACCGTGTCCGCCTCGACGTGCCGTACCCCCGCGTCGAGCGCGGCGACCGGGCCGCCGCCGGGCGGCTCCTCGCGCGCCCAGCGCACGGGCCTGGCCGTGGGCCGCCGGCCGCCCACGACAACGGTGCGCGCGGCACCGCCGCACGCGCCGAGCACCCGGTCGAGCAGGGACCGGCCCCCCACGCTGACGGCGGGCTTGTCGACCCCGCCGAGCCGCTTGGCGGCACCTCCGGCGAGCACGATGGCGTCATGGGCGGTCGTGGTCATGGCTGAAGTATGGTCCGCGATCGCCCGTCCGAACGTATGCGATGTACGACCGTGATGTACGAGCGGGCTGCACGGCCGTGGTGCCGGAGGGGTGCTGGGCCGTGTCCGACGCGGGGCGCCGTCGTCGACGCGTGCGATCGCACGGCGCGGATCGTTGCCGGCACGACCCGGCCGGTGCCGTGCCGTGCCGGTGCCGTGCCGGCGACGGCGACGTGGCATCACCCGCCTGTGGGGCGGAGCCGTGCGCGGACGCGACATCACGAACACGTCCCCCGGCGCCCGGTCTACAACGTGCGCAGCAGCACCGCCGGTTGTTCCACACAGTCCGCCACGTAACGCAGGAAGCCGCCCGCCGTGCCGCCGTCGCACACCCGGTGGTCGAAGGTGAGGGAGAGCTGGACGACCTGGCGTACGGCCAGCTCGCCCCGGTGCACCCACGGCTTGGCGACGATGCGGCCGATGCCGAGCATCGCGGCCTCGGGCTGGTTGATGATCGGCGTGGAGCCGTCGACGCCGAACACGCCGTAGTTGTTGAGCGTGAACGTGCCACCGGTCAGGTCGCCGGGGGTCAGCTTCCCCGACCGGCCCGCCTCCGTCAGCCGCGCGAACTCCGTGCTCAGGGACTCCGCCGAGCGGTGCTGCGCGTCCCGTACGACCGGGACGACCAGCCCGCGCTCGGTCTGGGCGGCGAAGCCGAGATGGACGTCGCGCAGCCGGACGATCTCCCTGGCCTCCATGTCCACCGTGGAGTTGAGCTCCGGGAACCGCGCGAGCGCGGCCGTGCAGATCCGCGCCAGCAGGGCGATGAGGGAGATCTTCGGGCCGCCCGCCGCGTTGGCGGCGGTCCTGGCCGCCATCAG
Organism: Streptomyces sp. NBC_01508; assembly: GCF_045040315.1. Lineage (NCBI taxonomy): Bacteria > Bacillati > Actinomycetota > Actinomycetes > Kitasatosporales > Streptomycetaceae > Streptomyces > Streptomyces sp. NBC_01508. The sequence goes on from NZ_CP109419.1 coordinate 4,156,309, forward strand.
CTCCGTCGCGTCCGCGTCGACCCAGCAGGTCGCCTCCGGGATCTCGCGCCGGCTGCGGCTGAGCTTGTCGGCGACCGCGCCCCGTACGCCGCGCAGCGGCACCCGCTCGCTGACCCCGGCGGGGGCGGGGGCTGAGGCGGGGGCGGGCGTGCGCTCGGGGGCGGTGGTGGACGGCGCCGGTACGGCCTGCCCGATGCGCTCGATGGCCAGCTCGACGTCGCACCGCAGGATCAGCCCGTCCCGGCCCGATCCCGCCAGCGCCCTCAGATCGAGCCCGTTCTGCCGGGCCAGCCGCCGCACCAGGGGCGAGATGACCGGAACGGGTCCGGACCGCTCGGGCACCGATGCCGGTACGGGATCGACCAGAACGGCAGGTGCCGCGGGTGCCTGGGCAACCGGGCGGACCCGGCGCCGCCGGGCGGCCGGAGCGCCCGTGCCGTACCCGACCAGTACATTCCCCGACGTCTCGGCCGATCCGGCCCCGGCACCCGAGGCCGCGTCGGAACCCGCGGCGGCCGACACCGACACCGGCGCCGGCTCCGAAGCTCCCACCGCCACCGTCAGCAGCGGCGAGCCGACCGGCAGCTCCGTGCCCTCCTCGCCGTACCGCGCGGTCACCACGCCCCCGTAGGGGCACGGCACCTCCACCATCGCCTTGGCCGTCTCGACCTCGACGACCGGCTGGTCGATCGCCACGACGTCGCCGACCGCCACCAGCCAGCGGACGATCTCGGCCTCGGTCAGCCCCTCACCGAGATCCGGCAGCTTGAATTCGAGCACCTGGGCCATCAGCTGTCCGCCTCCCACTGAAGCCGCGCGACCGCGTCCAGCACCCGGTCCACACCCGGCAGATGGTGCTGTTCCAGCATCGGCGGCGGATACGGGACGTCGAATCCGGCGACCCGCAGCACCGGCGCCTCCAGATGGTGGAAGCAGCGCTCGCCGATCCGGGCGGCGATCTCCCCGCCGGGCCCGCCGAACCCGTTGGACTCGTGGACGACCACCGCGCGCCCCGTGCGCCGTACGGAGGCGACGACCGTCTCGTCGTCGAAGGGCACCAGCGAACGCAGGTCCACCACTTCCAGGTCCCAGCCTTCCGCCCGCGCCGCCTCCGCCGCCTCCAGACAGACGGTGAGGGAGGGGCCGTACGTGACCAGCGTGGCGCTCAGTCCCGTACGCCGCACGACGGCCCGGCCGATCGGCTCCACCGTGGCAGGCGCCTCGGGCGACCACCGCGCCTTCGACCAGTACAGCCGCTTGGGCTCCAGGAAGACCACCGGGTCGTCGGAGGCGATCGCGGCCCGCAGCAGCCCGTACGCGTCCTCGACCGTCGCCGGGGTGACGACATGGAGGCCCGGCGTCGCCATGTAGTACGCCTCCGAGGAGTCGCTGTGGTGCTCGACACCGCCGATCCCGCCGCCATACGGCACCCGGATGGTGATGGGCAGCGGCAGCGCGCCGCGCGTGCGGTTGCGCATCTTGGCGACATGGCTGGTCAGTTGCTCGAACGCCGGATAGGCGAAGGCGTCGAACTGCATCTCCACGACGGGCCGCAGCCCGTACATCGCCATGCCGACGGCCGCCCCGAGGATGCCCGCCTCGGCCAGCGGCGTGTCCGTGCAGCGGTCCTCGCCGAACTCGGCGGCGAGTCCGTCGGTGACCCGGAAGACGCCGCCGAGCGTGCCGACATCCTCACCGAGGACGTGCACGGCCGGGTCCTCGGCCATCGCGTCGCGCATCGCGCACCGCAGCGCCTGCGCCATGGTGGCCGGCTTCGCCGCCCTGGCGGTCTTCGTGGCCCTGGAGGCAACGGTCGTCATCGCGCCTCTCCCTGCCCCGGTGCGTCGTCCTGTCCGGCTGCGTCGTCGGCCGGCTCGGCCGACGCGTCCAGCTCGGCCCGCAACTGGGCCGCCTGCTCGCGCAATTGCGAGGTCTGCTCCGCGTAGACGTGCGCGAAGAGGTCCATGGGGTCCAGCTCCGGCTCGGCGTTCATGCCCTCGCGCAGCCGCGCGGCCATCGCCTCCGCGTCTTCGGCGGCCTTTCTGATCCCGTCCTCGTCGAGCATCCCGCGCTCCGTCAGCTCGTGCTCCAGCAGCCGGACCGGGTCGTGCGCGCGCCACGCCTCGACCTCGCCGTCACCGCGGTAGCGCGTCGCGTCGTCCGCGTTCGTATGAGCCTCGATGCGATAGGTCACGGCCTCGACGAGCGTCGGGCCGCCGCCGCTCCTGGCCCGCCGCACGGCCTCGGCGAGCACCGTGTGCACGGCCGGCGCGTCGTTGCCGTCGACCAGCCTGCCCGGCATGCCGTAGCCGACGGCCTTGTGTGCCAGCGAGGGCGCGGCGGTCTGCTTGGCGAGGGGGACGGAGATGGCGAAGCCGTTGTTCTGCACGAGGAAGACCACGGGGGCCTTCCATACGGCGGCGAAGTTCAGCGCCTCGTGGAAGTCGCCCTCGCTCGTGCCGCCGTCGCCCACCAGGGCGAGCGCGACCACGTCGTCGCCCTTGAGGCGCGCGGCGTGCGCCAGCCCGACGGCGTGCGGGAGCTGAGTGGCCAGCGGTGTGGAGAGCGGGGCGACGCGGTGCTCGCGCGGGTCGTATCCGGTGTGCCAGTCGCCACGCAGCAGCGTGAGGGCCTGGACGGGGTCCAGGCCGCGCGCCACGACGGCGAGGGTGTCGCGGTAGCTGGGGAAGAGCCAGTCCCGCTCCTGGAGCACCAGGGCCGCGGCGACCTCGCAGGCCTCCTGGCCGGTGCTCGACGGGTACACGGCCAGTCGGCCCTGCTTGGTGAGGGCGGTGGCCTGCGCGTTGAACCGACGGCCGCGGACCAGCTCCGCGTAGAGCCGCAGCAGCAGCTCGGGGTCGGCGTCCGCCACGGCTTCCGTACCCAGGACGCGATACGGCTCACGGTCGGGGAGCAACGGGGCGGGGTCCGTGCGCGGCTGCCACGCCGGGGGCGGGGTGGACCGGTGGACGACGGCACCCGGGGGCTCCTGGACCGTCGTGCTGCTCTTCTTCAACGCGTGCACCTCCTCATGGGAGCGGGCATGGGCGGCGCATGAGTGTGGTGCGCCTCACCTACCGATTGTTCGGTTGCCGCGCCATTTTGGCTACTGGCGCCTTCAGCCTGTGGACAAACGGTTCTGCACAGCCTGGGATGGGCACAAGGCGTCCAAGAGCGGAGAGGTGGGGGACATGACGGCTGAACAAATGGCCGAGGACAGGGAGCGGACCGGGCAGGAGCCGCCGCCCCGGCCGCTCGACGCGATCGACCGCGACATCCTGCGCATCCTCCAGGCGGACGGCCGCGCCTCGATACGGTCCGTGGCCGAGCGCGTCCATGTCTCGCGCGCCAACGCCTACGCCCGGATCAACCGGCTCATCGAGGACCGCGTCATCCGGGGGTTCGGCGCCAGGATCAACCATGAACGGGCAGGCCAGGGCGCCTCCGCGTACATCACGCTCAAGATCGTGCAGAACTCGTGGCGCACCGTGCGCGAACAGCTCCAGGAGTTGCCGGGAGCCACCCACATCGCCCTGGTCAGCGGCGATTTCGACGTGCTGCTGCTCGTCCACGCGCCAGACAACCGGACACTGCGGGAGCTGGTCCTCACCCGGCTCCAGTCGATCCCCGAGGTGCTGTCCACCCGCACCCTGCTGGTCTTCGAGGAGACCGACCTCGACGGGGCGGCTCCACCCGCGCCCTGACCCGCCCCGGTCCCGCCCTGACCCGCCCTGGCCCGACCGCTACGAGGCTTCCGTACGGAGCCCGTCGAAGGCCATCCGTACGACCGCCTCGGCCACCTGGTCGCTGTCGTAGCCGCCGGCCGCGCCGGCCGCCTGCGGCCGGTACCACTCCACCAGCGAGTTGATCATGCCGAACAGCAGCCGCGTCGCCAGCCTGATGTCCATGTCCGCGCGCAGATCCCCGTCGGCCGCCGCCGCCTTCAGCAGGTCGGCCACCCGCTGGTCGAACTCCCGCCGCCGCTCCATGGCCCAGCGCTCGGTCGTGGTGTTGCCGCGCACCCGCAGCAGCAACGTCACGTAGGGCAGCTCCGCCATCAGGACCTCGACGGTGCGGCGCGTCACGTACTCGACCCGCTCGACGGCCCTGCCGCACCCGGCGCCCGGCTCGTCGAGGATCCCGAAGAGGCCGTCGATGGCGCGGCTGACCGCGCGCCGCAGCAGCTCCTCCTTGCCCGCCACATGGTGGTAGATCGAGGACTTGGAGATACCGGCGGCCTTCGACAGATGCTCCATGGAGGTGCCGTCGTAGCCGCGTTCGTTGAAGACGCCGACAGCGACGGTCAGCAGCGTCTCCGGCGTGTACGTGTCCCGCTTGGCCGTGGTCATGAGAGCGCCCCTTCCGACGCGGCGTCGGCGGCGGCGAGGCGGCGCAGCGCCTGTGAGGCGGCGTACCGGCCGGACGGATACTCCTCGTGCAGCCGCTCCAGCAGATGGAGCGTCCGCGCGGCCCCCAACCGCGCGCCCCAGTCGAGCGGCCCGCGCGGGTAGTTCACCCCGAGCCGCATCGCGGTGTCGATGTCGTCGGCCGTCGCGACGCCCCGCGCCCGCGCGTCGAGCGCGAAGTCGACCAGCATGGCGACCGTGCGGCCCACGATCATGCCGGGGACGTCGGCGATCACACTGACCTGCTTGCCGAGCGCCTGGAAGAGGCCGACAGCCGTACGGAGGGAGCCCTCGGCCACCGTGGCGGAGGGCGCCAGGGCTATCCGGGTCGCGCCGCGGTAGTCGAGCGCGAGGTCGAAGTGGATCAGCCGCCGGTCGGGGCCGTCCGCCGGCGCCCCGTCCGTGAGCACGAGCCGGGTGCCACAGGGCAGTTCGAGCCGGCCGGGGAATCCGGCGACGGCGTCGTCCTTACGTATGACCTCGATCCCGGCCTCTTCGATCAGCTCGGGCAGCACCGCCGCCGCGAACAGCTCGCCCTGGACGGCCACGTGCGACGGCGGATCGGCGGGCGGCGCGGTGTGCGGTACGGGGGCGGGGGCGCCGTCCTCGTACGAGAACCAGCCCCGGCCCGACTTTCGGCCGAGCCCGCCCGACTCCACGAGGCGCCGCTGGGCGAGCGAGGGCGTGAACCTCACGTCCTGGAAGAAGGACTCCCAGACGGAGCGGGTAACCGCCTCGTTGACGTCCTGGCCGATGAGATCGGTCAGCTCGAAGGGGCCCATCCGGAAGCCGCCGCACTCGCGCAGGACGGCGTCGATGGTCGCGGGGTCGGCGGCCCGCTCCTCGTACAGGCGCAGCGCCTCGGCGTAGTAGGGGCGGGCGACGCGGTTCACGATGAAGCCCGGGGTGTCGGCGCAGCGCACCGGCGTCTTGCCCCACGCCGCCGCCGTCGCCCACGCACGCGTGGCCGTCGACTCCTCGGTCGCGTGGCCGCTGACCACCTCGACCAGCGGCAGGAGCGGGGCGGGGTTGAAGAAGTGCAGGCCGACGAGGCGGCCCGGGTGGCGCAGGGCGCCTGCGACGGCCGTGACGGAGAGGGAGGAGGTGTTGGTGGCGAGCAGGCAGTCGTCGGCGACGATGTCCTCCAGCGCCGCGAACAGCTCCTGTTTGACGGTCAGTTGTTCCAGGACGGCTTCCACGACGAGCGCGGCGTCGGCGAGTTCGGCCGGCTCCGCGGCGGGAAACAGCCGGGCCTTGGCGCTGTCGCGGGCCGCCGCGTCCAGCCGGCCCTTCTCCGTCAGGCGGTCCAGCCGGGCTCCGACGGCCTCCGCCGCCCGCTGGGCGCGGCCGGGCAGTGCGTCGTAGAGGCGCACGGGATGGCCGGCGACGAGAGCCACCTGGGCGATTCCCTGTCCCATCGTGCCGGTGCCGACCACCGCGACGACGCGGGAGCGCTCGATTGCAGTCATGAACCCGATCCTCCTGTATGGACTTCCGCCGCGGTACGGGACCTCCGGTTACGAGGCCGGTCTCGGGTGGCGATCCGCCGGAACCTGACCGGAACGGGACCGTCCGGGCGGCGGGAGGGTGTGGGTTTTCCACAGGCCCCTTGTCCCGACCGATCGTTCGGTTACTCTAACTCTGTCCGTTGCCCGTGTCCCGCCGTCCTACTCGCATCCCCTGTCCCCAGTCCCGCCCAGCTCGACGAGGAGTTGGTCCGTCATGGCCGCCCAGCTCAGCCCCCAGCAGCTCAACGAGAAACACCGGCCCACGCTCGACCGGGCCCTGGAAGCGATTCGCGACCGCGCCTACTGGTCGCCGCACCCCGAGCACCCGAAGGCGTACGGCGAGAGCGCGCCGGCCGACGGCCTGGCCGAGTTCAAGGCCCTGCGCGGCACCCGTATCGATCTGGACCAGCCCGGCACCGACGGCTGGACGGGCGGCGAGACCTCGCCGTACGGCCCGGAGCTGGGCGTGGAGTATCCGCACGCCGACGTGGACGTCCTGCTGCCCGCCATGCGCGCGGGCATGGGCGCCTGGCGCGCGGCGGGACCCGAGACGCGCGCCCTGGTCAGCCTGGAGATCCTGGCCCGGATCAGCGCCCGCACCCACGAGTTCGCCCACGCCGTGATGCACACCAGCGGGCAGGCATTCATGATGGCGTTCCAGGCGGGTGGCCCGCACGCCCAGGACCGCGGCCTGGAGGCGGTGGCGTACGCGTACGGGGAGCAGACCCGCACCCCCGCCGACGCCGACTGGTCCAAGCCCCAGGGCAAGCGCGACCCCCTGGAGCTGCGGAAGTCCTTCACGGCCGCGCCGCGCGGAATCTCGCTGCTGATCGGCTCCAACACCTTCCCCACGTGGAACGGCTATCCGGGCCTGTTCGCCTCGCTGGCCACCGGCAATCCGGTCCTCGTCAAACCGCACCCCCGCGCGGTGCTGCCCCTCGCCCTCACGGTGAAAGTGGCCCGCGAGGTCCTCGCCGAGGCCGGCTTCGACCCGAATCTGGTCGCGCTGGCCGCCGAGCGGCCCGGCGAGGGCATCGCCAAGACCCTGGCGGTCCGGCCCGAGATCAGGATCATCGACTACACCGGGTCCACCGCCTTCGGCGACTGGCTGGAGACCAACGCCCGCCAGGCGCAGGTCTACACGGAGAAGGCCGGCGTCAACACGGTCCTCGTGGACTCCACGGACGACTACCAGGGCATGCTCGCCAATCTGGCCTTCTCGCTCTCCCTCTACAGCGGCCAGATGTGCACCACCCCGCAGAATCTCCTCATCCCGCGCGACGGCATCACGACGGACGCGGGCCCGAAGTCGTACGACGAGGTGGTAGCCGACCTGGCGGCCTCGGTGAGCGGGCTGCTGGGCGACGACGCCCGTGCCAACGGCGTGCTCGGCGCACTGGTCAATCCGGACGTGAAGGCGAGGCTGGACGCCGCGGCCTCTCTGGGCGACGTGGCGCTCGCCTCGCGCGAGATCGCCAACCCGGACTTCCCGGACGCGGTGGTCCGTACGCCGGCGATCGTCAAGTCCGACGGCTCGCGCAAGCGGTGGGACCCGGCGGCGGGGGCGAACGGCACCGAGGCGCCGTATCTCGCGGAGTGCTTCGGCCCGGTCTCGTTCGCCGTCGCCGTGGACTCGACGAAGGAGGCGCTGGAGCTGCTGCGCCGCACGGTGCGCGACAAGGGCGCGATGACGGTCGGCGCGTACACGACGTCGGCGGGGACGGAGCGCGCCGTCGAGGACGTGTGCCTGGAGGAGCTGGCCCAGCTGTCGCTGAATCTGACGGGCGGCGTCTATGTGAACCAGACGGCGGCCTTCTCCGACTTCCACGGCTCCGGCGGCAACCCGGCGGCGAACGCGGCGCTGTGCGACGCCGCCTTCGTGGCCAACCGTTTCCGTACGGTGGAGGTCCGCCGCCAGGCGTGACAGCGTGAGCCGCACTCGACCGGAGCCCGGCCGTCCAACGGCGGCCGGGCGCGGGTCAGTTCGGTCCTCCGGACGGCGCCTCGTCCGGGCCGCCCCAGTGGAACAGGGCCATGCCCACACTGGTGGCGAGGTTGTAGCTGGAGACCTGGGGCCGCATCGGCAGCGCCAGCAACGTGTCGGCCCGCTCGCGCAGTTCGGCCGACAGCCCGTGCCGCTCGGAGCCGAAGGCGAGCAGCGCGTCGTCGGGGATGGCCATCGACCGGATGTCGTCGCCCTCCGGGTCCAGCGCGTACAGCGGGCCCGGTGGGAACGCGTCGAGGGACAGCCGCTCCACGGCGGTCGCGAAGTGCAGCCCGGCGCCCGCGCGGACGGCGTTCGGATGCCAGGGGTCGAGGTCCCCGGTCGTCACCACCCCGCTCGCCCCGAAACCGGCCGCGAGCCGCACCACGGCCCCGACGTTCCCGAGATTGCGCGGGTTGTCGAGCACGACGACCGGCGAGCGCCTGGGCACCGCCGCCAGTTCGGCCAGGTTGTCCGGGCGCCCGCGCCTGACCGCCAGGGCCAGCACTCGCGTCGGGTGCACCTTCGGCACCAGCAGCCGCAGGGCACTGTCCGGCACTTCGACGACGGACCGCCGCAGTGTGCCGGTCAGGTCGTCGGCGAGTTCGGCCGCGAGAGCGAGCACGGACTCCTTGTCGCTGGTGAGGGCGAGCCGCACGTCCGCCCCGAACCGCAGCGCGTGCTTCAGCGCGTGGAAGCCGTCGAGCACCACGGCGCCGGGGGCACTCTCGTGCCACAGCCGCACGGCGCTCGCGGGATCGACGTCGTTCATCGCCCCAGCGTAGGCGGGCGGACCGGCGGGGCGAGCCGTCACCGGACGAGCGAGGGGTCCGCGCCGGTGCCGGGCGGTGCCGGGGGCGGCGTCGGCGGCACGTCGTCGGTGTTCGGGGCGGGCCCGGTGCCGTCCCCCCGGCGTTGCTCCGGCACGGTGTCGCCGCGCGCCGGCCGGCGGGGCGGCTCGCCGAGCCGGTGCCACACGTTCGTCGCCATGTCGCCGACACGGACGAGGAAGCCCGTCGGCAGGAAGACGGCATCGGCGGCGATCATGGCGAGCGAGAAGAACGGCAGCCCGAGCAGCAGGGCGATACCCGCGTGCTCCAGCATCATGGCCACCAGCAGGACGTTCTTGACCCGCCGGTTGAAGAGCGTGAACGGGAAGGCGACCTGCACCATGACCGTGCCGTACGTCAGCACCATCACCATCACGCCGCTGGACGCCAGGATGTCGGAGAGACCGGGCCAGGGCGCGAAGTAGTCAAGATTCAGCGGGTAGTACAGCGCGGTGCCGTCCTGCCAGCGCGAACCCTGGATCTTGTACCAGCCGGCCGTGGCGTAGATCAGACAGACCTCGACCATGATCACGACGAGTGCGCCGTTGTGCGTGAGGTTGCCGAGGACGTCCAGCAGCGTGCGCGCCTCGCTCCTCGGCGCGTAGCGGTTGACCGCCCACCACAGCCCCTGCGAGACCCACAGCGTCCACAGCAGCGCCGTCACCCACCACTCGCCGCCGGTCCTGTCCAGCAGCGTGCCCAGCAGGGCCACGCCGAGCACCACCCACAGCAGCGGCCCGGCCCGGTCGACGGGCGCGGCCTTGCCGGACGCCACGACGCGCGCCGCGCGGGCCTCCCGGCGGGCGTCCAGCGACCAGACCTGGCCGCAGCGGGTGAGCACCAGATAGATCGCCATCAGGTGGATGACGTTGTCGCCGCCGTCGCCCATGAAGATGCTGCGGTTCTGGAGGGACAGCACGCCCACCATGAAGAGCACGGACATGGTGCGGGTGCGCCAGCCGAGCATCAGCAGGGCGCTGGACAGTACGGCGGCGGCGTACACGACCTCGAACCAGACGCCGCTCTCGGACCACATCAGCGTGGTGAACGCGCCGTTGGCGGAGATCAGTTGCTGGGCCATGTCCCAGCTCCACGGGCTGCCGGGGCCGTACAGCTCACGGCGGTTCGGCAGCTCACGCAGCAGGAAGAGGAGCCAGGCGGCGGCGAAGCCGATGCGGACGACGGCGCTCTGGTAGGGGCCGAAGGATTGGGACGTGACGCGCTGGAGGGCTTGCGCGGCCTCGCGGACGACGGCCCGCTCGCGGACGGGGCGGCTCATCCGCGGTCCTCCGTAAGGCCGTTGTCCTGCGCGGCGTTGTCCTGCGCGGCGTTGTCCTGCGTGGCACCGCTCGGCGCACTGTCGCTCCGTGCGCTGTCGCTCCGTGCGCTGTCGTTCCGTACGCCCTCGTTCCGTACGCCCTCGTTCCGTACGCCTTCGGGCAGGTCCTCGGAGGTCACGGTCCACCAGGGGAAGACCCGGTAACCGGGCTTCGTGTTGATCTTCTCGTCACTCCACGGGGGCGCCTCGACGGCCCGGGTGGCGGACCTGAGCTGGATACGTTCGACCGGACCGCCCAGATCGTGCGCCTCCAGGCGCAGCATCACTATCCGGCGTATGTAGCTCTCGGAGAGCTGCCCGCGCAGGCCGTTGGGGCGCGCCTTTTCGTCGTGGGAGTCGACGTAGAAGTCCCAGCCCCGGCGCAGCTCGTTCTGGTCCACATGGCTGGGGAGGGGGTTGCCGCGGACCGCCGCGGCGTCCTCGGCGGTCAGATTGATCCAGCCGGTCGTGGCACGCGATCCGTCCGCCCGGTCCACCTCGGCGCGCACCTCGACGGCGATGTTCTGCTGAAGGGGATTGGGCGCGAACAGCTTCCAGTTCTGCTCGAACTCCGGAAAGACCCAGTCGCCCACCTCCTCGCTGTACTCCTTGGAGACCGTGTTGTCCGGCGCGACGTGCAGGAACACCATGGCCACATGACCCACGGCGACCAGTCCGACGACCGCGAGGGCGAGCGCGGCGACCACTTGGTACGGGAAGGAGAGCCCGGCTATCCCCCGGGGTGGACCCGGTGGTGGTGCCGGGTTCTCACCCCTGGCGTCGTTCGAATCCATGCCGCCCCGATCCCCGTCTTTCCACAGTCGGTTATCCACAGGGTTGACACCCTACGGGCCGCCGACCGACCATTGAAGTCCATGAACCGAACGATCGGTCGGTAGGGGGCCCGGATGACGGCAGTGACCGAGGGGACGGCTGTGGAGGCGACGGTGGAGACGACGGCACAGGGGTACGAGGCGGCGTTCGACGCGGCCGTGGCCGCCGACGAGCGCATCGAGCCCCGCGACTGGATGCCGGAGGCCTACCGCGCCTCGCTCGTCCGCCAGATGGCCCAGCACGCGCACTCGGAAATCATCGGCATGCAGCCGGAGGCCAACTGGATCACGCGTGCGCCCTCGCTGCGGCGCAAGGCGATCCTGATGGCCAAGGTGCAGGACGAGGCGGGACACGGGCTGTATCTCTACAGCGCGGCGGAGACCCTGGGCACGAGCCGTGACGAGCTGCTCGACAAGCTCCACGCCGGCCGCCAGAGGTATTCGTCGATCTTCAACTATCCGACGCTGACGTGGGCGGACGTCGGCGCGATCGGCTGGCTGGTGGACGGCGCCGCGATCACGAACCAGGTCCCGCTCTGCCGCTGTTCGTACGGCCCGTATGCCCGCGCGATGGTCCGCATCTGCAAGGAGGAGTCCTTCCACCAGCGGCAGGGGTACGAATCCCTGCTCGCCCTCAGCCGCGGCACCCCCGCGCAGCACGAGATGGCGCAGGACGCGGTGAATCGCTGGTGGTGGCCCTCGCTGATGATGTTCGGCCCGCCGGACGCCGAATCGGGGCACACCGAGCAGTCGATGATCTGGAAGATCAAGCGGCACTCCAACGACGAACTCCGGCAGCGGTTCGTGGACATCTGCGTCCCCCAGGCCGAGGTGCTCGGCCTCACGCTCCCCGACCCGGACCTGAAGTGGAACGAGGAGCGGGGACAGCACGACTTCGGGGCGATCGACTGGACCGAGTTCCGCGAGGTCCTGAAGGGCAACGGCCCCTGCAACGACGAGCGGATCGGCCAACGGCGCCGTGCGCACGAGGAAGGCGCCTGGGTGCGCGAGGCGGCGACGGCGTACGCGGCGAAGCACACGGGGAACGTCCCAGGGAAGCACGTGGAGAAAGAGGCGACGGCATGAGCGGCTCGACCCAGTGGCCTCTGTGGGAGGTGTTCGTGCGGTCCCGCCGAGGACTGTCGCACACGCACGCCGGAAGCCTGCACGCCCCGGACGCGGAGATGGCGCTGCGCAACGCACGCGATCTCTACACCCGCCGCAGCGAGGGCGTGTCGATCTGGGTGGTCCCCTCCACCTCGGTCACCGCCTCCTCGCCGGACGAGAAGGACTCGTTCTTCGAACCGGCCGGCGACAAGCCCTACCGCCACCCGACGTTCTACGAGATCCCGGAGGGGGTGCGTCACCTGTGACCGGCACCCCGACCAGGACCGGGACCGACACCGCGGCCCTCGCCCTCGCCGACGACGCGCTGATCCTGTCGCACCGGCTGGGGGAGTGGGCGGGACACGCCCCCGAGCTCGAAGAGGACGTGGCCCTCGCCAACATCGCGCTGGACCTGCTGGGCCAGGCCCGGATCCTGTACTCCCTCGTGGGGGACGAGGACGAGCTGGCCTATCTGCGCGAGGAGCGCGCCTTCCGCAATCTCCAGCTGGTCGAGCAGCCGAACGGCGACTTCGCGCACACGATCGCGCGCCAGCTCTACTTCTCCACCTACCAGCGGCTGCTGTACGGCCGGCTGGCGGGCGGGGCCGGCCCCTTCGCCGGGCTCGCCGCCAAGGCCGTGAAGGAAGTCGACTACCACCAGGACCACGCCGAACAGTGGACGGTGCGGCTCGGTGACGGCACCGCCGAGAGCCATGAGCGGATGCAGCGGGCCTGTACGGCGCTGTGGCGGTTCACCGGCGAGATGTTCGAGCCGGTGGGCGGGGACGGCTCCGGACCGGACGGACCGGACGGACCGGACGACGTCAACAGGCAGGAGCTGGAGGAGAGTTGGCTCTCCTCGATCAGCGCCGTACTGGAGCGCGCGACGCTGACCGTGCCCGACGGACCGCGCGCCGGGGCATGGACGGCGGGTGCGGGCCGACAGGGCCTGCACACCGAGTCGTTCGGCCGGCTGCTCGCCGAGATGCAGCACCTGCACCGCAGCCACCCGGGGGCGTCATGGTGACCGGCACGGGCCCGCCGACCGCGCTGGAGAGCGAACTGCGCGCGCTCGCCGGTTCGGTGCCCGACCCCGAACTGCCGGTGGTGACACTGGAGGAGCTGGGCGTGCTGCGCGCCGTCCATGTCTCCGGGCCCGGCCGGGTCGAGGTCGAGCTGACCCCGACCTACACCGGCTGCCCGGCGATCGAGGCGATGTCCTCGGACATCGAGCGGATCCTGCACGACCACGGGATACCGGACGTCTCCGTCACCACGGTGCTCTCCCCCGCCTGGTCGACGGACGACATCAGCGCCGAAGGGCGCCGCAAGCTCGCGGACTTCGGCATCGCCCCGCCCCGCCCGCACAGCACGGACGGACCGGTGCCGCTCACCCTCGCCATCCGCTGCCCGCACTGCGGCTCGACGGACACCGAGCTGCTGAGCAGGTTCTCCTCCACCGCGTGCAAGGCGCTGCGCCGCTGCTCGGCCTGTCGCGAACCGTTCGACCACTTCAAGGAGTTGTAGATGTTCCATCCGCTCCGCGTCAGCGAGGTCGAGCGGCTCACGGACGACTCGGTGACCGTCACCTTCGCCGTACCGCCCGAGCTCGACAAGACGTTCCGGCACACACCGGGGCAGCACATCGCGCTGCGCCGGGTCGTGGCCGGCGAGGAGATCCGCCGTACGTACTCGATCTGCGCGCCCGCCGGCGAGCGCCCCGTGCTGCGGGTGGGCATCCGGCTGGTCGAGGGCGGTGAGTTCTCCACGTACGCCCTGAAGGAACTGGCCGTGGGCGACACGGTCGATGTCATGGAGCCGACCGGCCGCTTCCTGCTGGCGCCGCGCGCCGGGCACTTCGCCGCCGTCGTCGGCGGCAGCGGCATCACGCCGGTGCTGTCGATCGCCTCGACACTCCTCGCACGGGAGCCGGATGCCCGGTTCTGTCTGATCCGCAGCGACCGCACGGTGGCCTCGACGATGTTCCTGGAGGAGGTCGCCGACCTCAAGGACCGCTTTCCGGACCGCTTCCAGCTGGTCACGGTGGTGTCCAGGGAGGAGCAGCAGGCCGGGCTCCCCTCGGGCCGGCTGGACGAGGAGCGCCTGGCGGGGCTGCTGCCCGCGCTGCTCCCGGTGGACAGTGTCGACGGCTGGTTCCTGTGCGGCCCGCTCGGTCTGGTCAAGGGCGCGGAGCGGGCGCTGCGCGGCCTCGGCGTCCGGCGGCAGGTGATCCACCAGGAGATCTTCCACGTGGACGACGGCGCGCTGGACGCGGCCCTCGCGGCGGCGAACGCGGCGACGCCCGCCATGACCGCCGCCACCTCGGGTGCCCCCGCCGGAAGCACCCTCACCGCGACGCTCGACGGCCGGTCCGGCAGCTGGCCCGTCCGGGACGGGGACTCCCTGCTGGAGACGGTGCTGCGCAGCCGGGCGGACGCGCCGTACGCGTGCAAGGGCGGCGTCTGCGGGACCTGCCGGGCGTTCCTCGTCTCCGGCGAGGTGCGGATGGACCGCAACTTCGCCCTGGAACCGGAGGAGACGGAAGCGGGCTATGTCCTGGCCTGCCAGTCCCATCCGGCCACCGCCGAGGTCGAGTTGGACTTCGACCGCTGACCCCGGCCCCGGCCAGCCGTGCCGCGGAAGGCCGGAAGGACCGGAGGGCCGAGCGCCGGGGGTCTACCGGTGGCGGCTCGTCAGAGGACGAACGCCTGGCTGCCGCTGTCGGTGACCATCGGCCGCCCGGCGCCGTCCCACGCCTGCATCCCGCCCTCGACGTTCGCCGCGTCGATCCCCTGCTGCACCAGGTACTGAGTGACCTGTGCGGAGCGGCCGCCGACCCGGCACATGACGAAGGCCCTGCGCCCGTCGGCCACCGCCTCGGTCACCTCACCGAAACGCGCCACGAAGTCGCTCATCGGGATGTGCAGCGCGCCCTCGACATGGCCCGCCGCCCATTCGTCGTCCTCACGGACGTCGAGTACCAGACCGTCGGACGGTACCGCCGCGACATCCACCGCGGGCAGCTGGGCGAAACTCATGTGATGTGCCTTCTCTCGTACGTGTCTGTGGGGCGGATGGTGCGACAGGTGACAGCCTCGCGCACGGGGCGCGCTACCGCTGCACCAACCTGGCCAGTTCGGACTCGCGTCCCGAAACCTCGGTGAGCAGCTGCTCGGCGATCTCCTCCAGCAGCCGGTCGGGGTCGTCGGGCGCCATCTGAAGCATCGCGCCGATCGCGCTCTGCTCCAGATCCTTCGCCAGAACCGTCAGCAGCTCCTTGCGCTGGGCCAGCCACTCCAGCCTGGCGTACAGCTCCTCGCTCTCGCTCAAGCGCGGCTCCTCCGGCGCGGGCCCCGCCGCCCACTCCTCGGCAAGCTGCCGAAGCAGCGCCTCGTCCCCACGCCCGTAGGCCGCGTTCACACGGGTGATGAACTCGTCACGGCGGGCCCGCTCGGTGTCGTCCTGCGCGAGATCCGGGTGCGCCTTGCGGGCCAGATCGCGGTAGAGCTTGCGCACCTCGTCGGTCGGCCGCACCCGCTTCGGCGGCTGCACGGGCTGATCGGTCAGCATCGCCGCGGCCTCCGCCGACAGCCCGTCGGAGTCGAGCCAGTCGTGGAACAGTTCCTCGATCCCCGGCATCGGCTGCACCATGGCCCGGGCCTCACGCGCCTTGCGCAGATCCTCGGGATCGCCCGACCGCGAGGCACGGGCCTCGGCGATCATCGCGTCCAGCTCGTCCAGCCGCGCGTACATCGGGCCCAGCCGCTGGTGGTGCAGCCGCGAGAAGTTCTCCACCTCGACCCGGAACGTCTCCAGCGCGATCTCGAACTCGATCAGCGCCTGCTCGGCGGCGCGCACGGCCCGCTCCAGCCGCGCCTCCGGCCGCTCGGTCCCCGGCTCCGCGCCGCCGCCCCCGTCCGCCGCGCCTGCCGCGTCCCCGGCGCCCTTCGTGGCGTCCGCGTCCTTGGCATCCGTCGTCGCATCCGGCACGTCTGGCACGTCCTGCTCGTCGTCGTTACGGATCGTCGGCTCCCCGGGGGCGTCCTGCGTCACCCGTCCAGCGTACGGGCGAACACGGCCTCCTCCTTCACATCCCTGGTCCCACGCCCCGACACGCCTCGCGGATCCCGCACCCCGCCCCGGATCTCGCCGCCCTCACACCCCGAGCTCAGCGGCTATCCGTCCGCTCTTGACGGCCGTCACCAGCTCCGCGTGATCCGCCTCGGTCCGGTCCGCGTACGCGACGGCGAAGTCCGCGACCGCCTCGTCCAGCTCCTCGCTCTTGCCGCAGTAACCGGCGACGAGCCGCGGATCCACACTGTGCGCGTGCGCCCTGGCCAGCAGCGCGCCGGTCATTCGCGCGTAGTCGTCGATCTGGTCCGCCGGGAGCGCGGCCGGATCGACACTGCCCTTGCGGTTCCTGAACTGCCGTACCTGATACGGCCGGCCGGCCACCGTCGTCCAGCCCAGCAGATTGTCACTGACGACCTGCATCCGCTTCTGCCCGAGCACCACCCGGCGCCCCTCGTGCTCCACACCCGGCGCCTCGAACCCCGCCGCCTCCACGAACGGCAGCAACGCCGACGCCCGCGCCTCCTTCACCTGGAGCACCAGCGGCTCGCCCCGGTGGTCCAGCAGCAGCACCACGTACGACCGCGTGCCGACGCTGCCCGTGCCGACCACGCGGAACGCCACGTCGTGGATCGCGTACCGCGCGAGCAGCGGCAGCCGGTCCTCCGACAGCGTGCGCAGGTACTCACCCAGCGAGGCCGCGACCGCCGCGGCCTCCCCGTCCGGCACCCGCCGCAGCACCGGCGGCGCGTCGACGAAGCGCCGCTGCGCCGCCGCACCCGCGCCCCCGCTTCCGTCGCCACCCCCGTCGCCGTCCACGACCTCCGTCGACCTGGCGGCGAACCGCGCGCTCGTGTTCTTGCGCGCCTTCTCCGACACCCCCTCCAGCGTCCCCATCAGGTCACGCGCGTCCGTGTGGGAGACGAGTTCCTCGTCGGCGATCGCGTTCCACGCGTCCAGGGCCGACAGCTTCGACAACAGCCGCATCGTGCGCCGGTACGCGCCCACGGCGTCCTGAGCGCCGCGGCGGCACGTCTCCTCGTCGGCGCCTGCCTCACGCGCGGCGAGCACCAACGAGGTCGCGAGCCGCTTGACGTCCCACTCCCAGGGGCCGACCACCGTCTCGTCGAAGTCGTTCAGATCGATGACAAGGCGGCCTCGCGCGTCCCCGTACAGCCCGAAGTTCGCCGCGTGCGCGTCGCCGCAGATCTGTGCGCCCGCGCCGGTGACCGGCGTCCCCACCAGGTCGTGCGCCATCAGTCCGGCCGCGCCCCGCAGAAACGCGAAGGGCGTCGCGGCCATGCGGCCCACCCGCAGCGGCGCCAGCTCCGGCACCCGGTCACGGCTCGACTCCTCGACGGCCCGCACCGCGTCCGGCCTCGCGGCCGAGAGCACCAGCGAATCGTGCGACGACCTCGGAACCCGCTCCCGCAACGCCTTCCCCGCGTCCTTCGGCGACCCCTGCCCACCGCCCGACGCAGCACGCCGCGCGAAGCCCGGCACCGCCGGAATGCGCTCGTCCGTCACCACCGAACCGACCTCGCCCATGGCGCACCGCCTCCCCCGCACTCGCCCAACATCAACTGCCCACGACGGTACCGCCGCGCCCCGACAGCCGCCTCCCCCTGTGGATAACCCTCCGGACCGCCCGGCTCGGCCACAACAGCCCCACCGCGGAAAGCCCGACAGCCCGACCCGCACCCCGAGCGGTCGGGACGCGATTCGGCCGCGGGCCGGTTCGTCACCCCACCCGCCCGGTGACATGCGTCACCGCAAGACCCGCCACCCCACAAACCGGACCCCACGCCGCACGGACACGCACCACGGGCCACGGCATCGCGCCCCAGGATCCGGGCATACGAGAAACGGGCCCCCGCCAGGACTTTCGTCTCTGGCGGAGACCCGTATCGTCGGTATCTCCTGGTGCGCGAGGGGGGAGTTGAACCCCCACGCCCTTTCGGGCACTGGAACCTGAATCCAGCGCGTCTGCCTATTCCGCCACCCGCGCATTGGGTGTGCCGTCCGGTGTCTCACCTGCTGGTGTGATCGCCTGGCGACATCGAAAAGATTAGCACGCCGCACAGGGTGGAATCACATCCGTTTGTCTCGGCAACCCGGCCGGGGAACAAGCAACCTGGAGCGGCCTCCCCCCACTCCTGTGGAGTGCACCCCGCGTGCGGGACACTGTCCTTGAGGCCGCCTCTACGATCCGTGTGAGAGGTGACACTCATCAACGGGGCAGACAAGGGGAACCAGCCGATTTCCCTACGCGTGGATACGATCAGTAAGCAGTACCAGGACGGCAACGACGAAGGAGGTGCCCCATGGGAGTCCTGAAGCGCTTCGAGCAGCGACTCGAAGGTCTGGTCAACGGCACCTTCGCGAAGGTGTTCAAGTCCGAGGTCCAGCCCGTGGAGATCGCCGGCGCCCTTCAGCGTGAGTGCGACAACAACGCAACGATCTGGAACCGCGAGCGGACCGTCGTCCCCAACGACTTCATCGTCGAGTTGAGCGCGCCCGACTTCGAGCGCCTCAGCCCGTACTCGGGCCAGCTCGGCGACGAACTCTCCGGACTCGTCCGCGACTACGCGAAGCAGCAGCGCTACACCTTCATGGGCCCGATCAAGGTCCATCTGGAGAAGGCCGACGACCTCGACACCGGTCTGTACCGGGTGCGCAGCCGCACCCTGGCGTCGAGTACGTCACAGGGTCCCGAGCACGGCCCGGGTCCCGCCTCCGGCCAGGGAGCCGCCCCCGGCAGGCCCCCCGCGGCCCCGCCGGCCGCGGCGACCGGTGGCTACGGCTACCCGCCCTCGTCGCCGCCCCCCATGCCCGCCGGGCCCCCTCCGGGCGCCGGGCGACCGGGACCGGCCGCACCACCCCCCTCGACACCGCCCCCGGGCGCGCTGCCGGGTGCCCAGGTCCGCCGCTGGATCGAGATCAACGGCAACCGCCACCAGATCTCGCGGCCCACCCTGGTGCTGGGCCGCAGCACCGACGCCGACGTGCGGATCGACGATCCCGGCGTCTCCCGACGACACTGCGAGATTCGGACCGGAACGCCCTCGACCATCCAGGATCTCGGGTCCACCAACGGCATCGTGGTAGACGGACAGCACACCACCCGCGCTACGCTCCGCGACGGCTCGCGGATCGTCGTGGGCCAGACCACCATCGTTTACCGGCAAGCCGAAGGGTGAAGCGGGGGCAATGTCAGAGCTGACCCTGACGGTCATGCGGCTAGGTTTCCTAGCCGTTCTGTGGCTGTTCGTGATTGTGGCCGTCCAGGTCATTCGGAGCGATCTGTTCGGCACACGTGTCACGCAGCGCGGTTCACGCCGCAACGCCGACGCGCGTCCGCCGCAGGGCGCCGCCCGACAGAACGCCGCGCCGCCCGCACAACGGCAGCAGGCGGGCCGCCAGCGCCGGGGGGCGCCCACAAAGCTGGTCGTCTCGGAGGGGATCCTCACCGGCACCACGGTGGCCCTCCAGGGACAGACCATCACCCTGGGCCGGGCGCACGACTCAACGATCGTGCTGGACGACGACTACGCGTCCAGCAGGCATGCCAGGATCTATCCGGACCGTGACGGCCAGTGGATCGTCGAGGATCTCGGGTCCACCAACGGCACGTATCTCGACCGGACCCGGCTCACCACCCCGACACCGATTCCGCCGGGCGCGCCGATCCGCATCGGCAAGACCGTCATCGAGCTGCGGAAGTAGTACGACAATGAGCGAGCGGAGCGAGCGAGCCGCGGCGGTCCCGATGTGGGACCACGGCAGGCTCCCGACCGGAGGGTGGGCAGTGTGGCTCGAGACCGGCTGGCGCCACACTCGGCCGGCGAACCGACAGGAGAGGCTCGCATGAGTCTTTCTCTGCGCTTCGCCGCCGGGTCGCACAAAGGCATGATCCGGGAGGGGAACGAGGACTCCGGCTACGCCGGTCCGCGGCTCCTGGCCATCGCCGACGGCATGGGCGGCCAGGCCGCCGGTGAGGTCGCCTCGTCCGAGGTGATCTCCACGCTCGTGCAGCTCGACGACGACGTGCCGGGATCGGACATCCTCACCTCGCTCGGCACGGCGGTCCAGCGCGCCAACGACCAGCTGCGCGTGATGGTCGAGGAGGACCCCCAGCTGGAGGGCATGGGCACGACGCTCACCGCCCTCCTGTGGACGGGCCAGCGCCTCGGCCTCGTACACGTCGGCGACTCCCGCGCCTACCTGCTGCGCGACGGCGTCCTCACACAGATCACCCAGGACCACACCTGGGTGCAGCGCCTCGTCGACGAGGGGCGCATCACCGAGGAAGAGGCCACCACCCACCCGCAGCGCTCCCTGCTGATGCGCGCGCTGGGCAGCGGCGACCATGTCGAGCCCGATCTCTCGATCCGCGAAGTCCGCGCGGGCGACCGGTACTTGATCTGTTCCGACGGCCTCTCCGGCGTCGTCTCGCACCAGACCATGGAAGAGACCCTGGCGAGCTACCAGGGGCCGCAGGAGACCATCCAGGACCTCATCCAGCTCGCCCTGCGCGGCGGCGGTCCCGACAACATCACCTGCATCGTCGCCGACGTCCTGGACGTCGAGTCCAACGACACCCTCGCCGGGCAGCTCAACGACACCCCGGTCGTCGTCGGCGCCGTCGCCGAGAACCAGCAGTTGCACGCCGCCGAGAGCGACCCGTCGATGCAGACGCCCGCCGGCCGCGCCGCCGGCCTGGGCCGTCCCGTACCGCAGCGGCACCAGCCCCCTCCGGGGGGTTTCGGCCCGCCGGGCAGCGGAGACGGGGCCGGTTACGGCGGCATGCCGCCGGACGCCGGCTTCGGGGCGTACAGCGACAGCGACAACGACTACACCAAGCCGCGCTCCGCCGGCCGCAAGTGGTTCAAGCGGTCGCTCTACGTCGTCCTCGCGCTGGCGGTCGTCGGCGGCGGGCTGTACGGCGGCTACCGCTGGACCCAGACCCAGTACTACGTGGGGACCAACGAGGAGCACGTCGCGCTCTACCGGGGCATCAGCCAGGATCTGGGCTGGGTCTCGCTGTCGAAGGTCGAAGAGGACTTCACCAGGATCGAACTCAAGTACCTGCCGCCGTACCAGCGCAAGCTGGTCGAGGACACAACTTCCCCGGGCAGCAAGCCATCCGCGCACGCCACGATCGAAAAGCTCTCCAAGCAGGCCGCCGCCTGCAAGAAGGACGAACAGCGCCGTGAGTCCGAGCGCGCGGCGGACGCGATCGCCGGCGAGGGCGAGGCCGGCGGCACGACCGGGACGAAGCCGCAGACCGGCAACAGCACCAACACCAAGCCAGAAACGCCGAAAACGGCGACTCCCACTCCGGGCCCCAGCCTCTCGGAGGAGGAGCGGAAGCTGGCCTCGAACTGCGGTAAGCAGTAGCCGGCCGTAGGGGGCCTTCACCACCATGAGCGTTGTCACCAACACGACCACCATCGGCGCGATCGAAGCGCCGAGCCGCCGCAACACCGAGCTCGCGATGCTCGCCTTCGCCGTTGCCATCCCGGTCTTCGCGTATCTGAACGTCGGCCTGGCGATGGAGGGCACGGTGCCCACCGGCATGATCGGGTACGGCCTGGGCATCGGCCTGCTGGCCGGTGTCGGCCATCTCGTGGTGCGCAAGTTCGCCCCGTACGCCGACCCGCTGCTGCTGCCGCTCGCCACCCTGCTCAACGGCCTCGGTCTCGTCCTCATCTGGAGGCTGGACCAGTCGCCCCGGCTGATCGCCCGCGCCGAGGCGCGGTGGGGAGCCGGAGCCTTCTCACCGGACGCCCCCAAGCAGCTGCTGTACTCCGCGATCGGCATCGCGCTCTTCGTCGCCGTCCTGCTGCTGCTCAAGGACCACCGCATCCTCCAGCGCTACACGTACATCTCCATGGCGGTGGCGCTGGTCCTGCTGATCCTGCCGGTCTTCTTCCCGGCGGTGAACGGCGCCAAGATCTGGATCAGCATCGGCCCCTTCAACGTCCAGCCGGGCGAGTTCGCGAAAATCATCATCGCGATCTTCTTCTCTGGCTATCTGATGGTGAAACGCGACGCCCTCGCGCTCGCCAGCCGCCGTGTGATGGGCCTCTACCTGCCGCGCGGTCGCGACCTCGGCCCGATCGTCGCGGTCTGGATCATGTCGATCCTGATCCTTGTCTTCGAGACCGACCTCGGCACCTCGCTGCTCTTCTTCGGCCTCTTCGTGATCATGCTGTACGTCGCCACCGAGCGCACCAGCTGGATCGTCTTCGGCCTGGTGATGTCGGCCGCGGGCGCGGTCGGTGTCGCCACGTTCGAGCCGCACGTCCAACAGCGCGTCGACTTCTGGCTCAACCCCTTCGCGCAGTCGACCTGGGAGCAGAGCGACCAGATCGGCCAGGCGCTGATGTCCTTCGGCGCCGGCGGCACGCTCGGCACCGGGCTCGGCCAGGGCAACTCCGACCTGATCGGCTTCGCGGCCAACTCCGACTTCATCCTGTCCACCGTCGGCGAGGAGTTCGGCCTGGCGGGCATGATGGCCTTCCTGCTGATCTACGGCCTGATCGTGGAGCGCGGCGTGCGGACGGCGCTCGCCGCCCGCGACCCGTTCGGCAAGCTCCTGGCGATCGGCCTCTCCGGCGCCTTCGCCATCCAGGTCTTCGTCGTCGCCGGCGGTGTCATGGGCCTCATCCCGCTGACCGGTATGACGATGCCGTTCGTCGCGGCGGGCGGTTCCTCGGTGATCGCCAACTGGGCGCTGATCGGCATTCTCATCAGAATCAGCGACACCGCGCGCCGCCCCGCACCGGCGCCCGCCCCGTCACCCGACGCCGAGATGACCCAGGTGGTCCGACCGTGAACAAGCCCCTGCGCCGAATCGCGATCTTCTGCGGCCTGCTCGTCCTCGCGCTGCTGGTGCGCACCAACTGGCTCCAGTACGTCGAGGCGGACACGCTCAACACCCACGAGAAGAACCGCCGCGTGGACATCGAGCGGTACGCGAGCGAACGCGGCGACATCGTCGTGGACGGCAAGCCCATCACCGGCTCGGTCAAGACCGACGACACCGACTTCAAGTACAAGCGGACCTACCTCGACGGCCCCATGTGGGCACCGGTCACCGGATACGCCTCGCAGGCCTTCGACGCCAACCAGATCGAGAAGATCGAGGACGGCATCCTCACCGGCAACGACGACCAGCTCTTCTTCGACCGCACCATGGCGATGTTCACGGACGACAAGAGGACGGGCGGGAACGTCGTCACGACCCTCAGCGGCGACGCCCAGAAGGCGGCCTTCAAGGGTCTCGGCGACAAGAAGGGCGCCGTCGTCGCCCTGGAGCCCGGCACCGGCAAGATCCTCGCGCTGGCCTCCACACCCTCGTACGACCCCTCCAGCTTCGCCGGCAACACCAAGAACGACTCGAAGAAGTGGGTCGCGCTCAACAAGGACGCCGACAAGCCGATGCTGAACCGCGCGCTGCGCGAGACGTATCCGCCCGGCTCCACCTTCAAGGTCGTCACGGCCGCGGCGGCGCTGGAGCACGGTGTCGTGGACGACGTCGACGCGAAGACCGACTCCCCGCTCCCGTGGATCATGCCGGGCACGAATACCCCGCTGGTGAACGACGGCAACATCCCGTGCAAGAACGCGACAATGAGGGACGCCCTGCGGGTCTCCTGCAACAGCGTCTTCGGCAAGCTCGGTTATGACACCGGCAAGGACAAGATGCTGGAGACCGCGAAGAAATTCGGCTTCAACGAGGAACAGTTCGTTCCGGTCCGCGCCAACGCCTCGATCTTTCCCGAGGAATTGAACGATTCGCAGACCGCGCTCTCCTCCATCGGACAGTTCGACACCCGTACCACCCCGCTCCAGATGGCCATGGTCGTCTCCGCCATCGCCAATGACGGCAAGCTGATGAAGCCGTACATGATCGACCAGCTCGAAGCCCCGAACCTCGACGTGATCAAGAAGACCGAGCCCGAGGAGATGGGCCAGCCCCTCAGCCAGGAGAACGCGCAGAAGCTCCAGGAGATGATGGAGACGGTCGTCGACGAGGGCACCGGCTCGAACGCCCGGATCCCGGACATCAAGGTCGGCGGCAAGACCGGCACCGCGCAGCACGGCGAGAACAACAGCAAGAACCCGTACGCCTGGTTCATCTCGTACGCCAAGGACGACAACGGCTCCCCGGTCGCCGTCGCGGTCGTGGTCGAGGACAGCAAAGCCACCCGCGACGACATCTCCGGCGGCGGTCTCGCCGCCCCGATCGCCAAGGACGTCATGAAGGCCGTGATCGACAGCGAGAAGTAGTCAGGAAATTCCCGCGACGGCCCGGACAGTTATCGACGCTGTCCGGGCCATTGTCGGACAGGGCTGCGACCCATCGAAAAACAATAAACAGGGGAAAAATTCCCTCTACACCGAACTCGGTACGACAGAGCGGCAGAATTTCGGAAGAAGCTGAATTCAGCCACCGATGCCCCACCCGTGACCCGCCTCACCAGCGGAACCCCGAGCAATAACGCCCGATATGTGGTCATTCAAGTACCAGTCCTGTATCAGCTAACAGGGACGGTCGGACCGGATGCGGCGTGCCCGGTAGCGTATGCGCGAACAGCACACCGCCGGACCGCACACCGGTGCGGTCGGGACAGACGGAGAGGGCTGGAACAGTATGGAAGAGCCGCGTCGCCTCGGCGGCCGGTACGAGCTGGGCTCGGTGCTCGGCCGTGGTGGCATGGCCGAGGTGTACCTCGCGCACGACACCCGGCTCGGTCGCACCGTCGCTGTGAAGACGCTGCGGGCCGACCTCGCCCGCGATCCGTCCTTCCAGGCCCGGTTCCGCCGAGAGGCCCAGTCGGCCGCCTCGCTCAACCACCCCGCGATCGTCGCTGTCTACGACACGGGCGAGGACTACGTCGACGGGGTGTCCATCCCGTACATCGTGATGGAGTACGTCGACGGGTCCACCCTGCGTGAACTGCTGCACTCCGGGCGCAGACTGCTGCCCGAGCGCACGCTGGAGATGACCGTGGGCATCCTCCAGGCGCTGGAGTACTCGCACCGCGCCCAGATCGTCCACCGCGACATCAAACCGGCCAACGTCATGCTGACGCGCACCGGCCAGGTCAAGGTCATGGACTTCGGCATCGCCCGCGCGATGGGCGACTCCGGTATGACGATGACCCAGACCTCCGCGGTCATCGGCACCGCGCAGTACCTCTCCCCCGAGCAGGCCAAGGGCGAACAGGTCGACGCGCGCTCCGACCTGTACTCGACCGGCTGCCTGCTCTACGAGCTGCTGACCGTGCGCCCGCCCTTCATCGGGGACTCACCGGTCGCCGTCGCGTACCAGCACGTGCGGGAGGAGCCGCAGGCACCGAGCAACTTCGACCCCGAGATCACGCCCGAGATGGACGCGATCGTGCTGAAGGCCCTCGTCAAGGACCCCGACTACCGCTACCAGTCCGCCGACGAGATGCGCGCCGACATCGAGGCCTGCCTCGACGGCCAGCCCGTCGCGGCCACCGCGGCGATGGGCGCGGTCGGTTACGCGGGCGGCTACGGCGGCCCCGACGACCAGCCCACCACGGCGCTGCGCACCGCCCCCGGCGGCCAGACGTCGATGATGCCGCCGGTCAACCCCGACGACGGCGGCGGCTACGGCAACTACGACGACCGTCCCGACCGGCGTCGGCAGAAGAAGTCCAACACCTCGACGATCCTGCTGATCCTGGCCGGCGTCCTGGTGCTCGCGGGCGCCGTGCTGATCGGCAAGGCGGTCTTCGGCGACGACGGCGGCTCCGAGCAGATCAAGGTCCCCCAGCTCGTGGGGGAGACGATGGAGAGCGCGAAGGGGCTGGCGAGCAACGCGTCGGTCGAGGTCGCCCAGTCCGGGACGGACCGCTGCGACCAGCCCAAGGGCGCCATCTGCTCGCAGAACCCCGCGTTCGGCGGGAAGATGAACGAGGGCGGCACCATCCAGGTCGTCGTCTCCGAGGGCGCGCCGAAGGTCCAGGTGCCCGACGTCGCCGACAAGGACGTCGAGGACGCCACGAAGATCCTTCAGGAGGCGGAGTTCAAGGTCGAGACCAAGCAGGTCGAGAGCGACCAGCCCCCAGGAACGGTCGTCAACCAGGATCCGAGCGGCGGCTCGGAGGCGGAGAAGGGCGCGACGGTCACGCTCTCCGTCGCCAAGCAGGCGCAGGTCTCGGTGCCGCCCGTGACGGACAAGCCGTTCGAGGAGGCGAAGAGCCAGCTCGAAACGCTCGGCTTCACGGTCGCGCGTACCGACGTGGACTCCGAGAAGCCGGCGAACACCGTCGTCGGCCAGACCCCGACGGGCAACGCCAAGGCGCCCAAGAACAGTCAGGTCACGCTCCAGGTCTCGAAGGGACCGGCGCAGCCGGAGAAGGTACAGATCCCCGGTGACGTCGGAGGCAAGACGGTCGCCGAGGCGAAGGCCCAGCTGGAGGGCCTGGGGCTGACGGTCGCACTGGCGCCGAACTCGCCGGACGACCCCAACGCCCGGGTGATCGGGACCAATCCGCAGGCCGGCCAGGAGGTCGACAAGGGCAGCACCGTGACGCTGTTCGTCGCTCCCGCGGGCGGCGGCGGTGACAACGGTGGTGGTGACAACGGTGGCTTCATCGGCGGTCCCGGCGGATTCGGTGGCGACGACTGAGGTGTCCACCTCCTGAGGAGATGGACAAGCCCCGGCATCCTGAAGAGGATGCCGGGGCTTGTCCGTGTTCCGGGGTCGTGTTCCGGGGTCGTGTTCCGGGGTCGTGTTCCGGGGTCGTGTTCCGGGGTCGTGTTCCGGGTCGTCTCGCGAGACGTCGGACGTCGGACGAGGAGTCGTACGAGACCGCTCAGCGCAGCTCCGGCGGCCTCGTACGGTCCTCGTCCACCTTCTCCGTGCGCTCCAGCTCGGCCCACACGATGTAGCGGTAGTCGGACGTGTAGACGGGCGTGCACGTCGTGAGGGTCAGATAGCGGCCGGCCTTCTTCTTCCCCGACTCCTTGGGGACCGGCTGGAGCACGTCCACGTTGTACTTCGAGGTCTTCGGGAGGTCCTTGTAGACCTTGTAGACGTACCAGGTGTCCTTCGTCTCGAAGACGATCGAGTCACCGGTCTTGAGCTTGTGGATGTTGTGGAACTTCGCGCCGTGCCCGTCGCGGTGCGCGGCGAGCGAGAAGTTCCCCTTCTTGTCCTCGGGCAGCGCCGACTTGACCGGGTCGGTGTAGTAGCCGGCGACGCCGTTGTTGAGGGACTTGGGGTCCGTGCCCTTCTTGACCAGGATCTCGCCGTTGTTCATCGCGGGGACGTGCAGGAAGCCGATGCCGTTCTTGACGTCGAGGGCGCCGGGGCCGCCCCGGCCGTCGGCCCACCCGTCGCGTACCTCGTTGCCCTGCTTCGTCGCCTCGCGGTCGGCCAGGACATTCGTCCACCACAACGAATAGATGACGAAGAGGCCGAGCACCAGGCCCGCGGTGATGAGCAGTTCACCGAAGACGCTGACGACCACGGCGACACGGCCGCGCCGCGGGCGGCCCGGGGCCGAAGTCGCGGCCGGTGTCACGGCCGGAGTCGCGGTCGGAGTCGCGGTCGGAGTCGCGGTCGGAGTCGCGGTCGCCTCCGTCGTCGGAGCGGGCTCGGGCTCAGGCGCGGGCTCCGAAGGCTCAGGCGCGGTCTCGATCACCCCAGTTGTCTCGGATGTATCGTTTTTTCCGGCTTCTTCGGGTGTGCTCGCATGCCCGTCGCCGTGTTCTGTTCCCGCTGCCACAGCACCCGTCCCCTGGTCCCTGGTCTCCGTCGTGATTCGTTCAGCCGACGAGAGCGTCGGGTTTTCCCTTGTCGCGTGGCCGTTCTTCAACCATCTTGCCCCACACGATCATTCGATACGTACTGGTGAATTCCGGCGTACAGGTCGTCAACGTGACGTATCTCCCGGGCTCCTTGAATCCGGAGCCGGGCGGCACGGGACCGATCACACCCACGTTCGACGGTGAGGTCTGCGGAAGGATGCTCGCCATCTCGTAGGTGAAGTAGGAGTCCTGCGTCTCCACGATGATCTCGTCGCCCGGCTTCAGGCGGTTGATGTACCGGAACGGTTCACCGTGGGTGTTGCGGTGTCCCGCGACCGCGAAGTTGCCCTGCTTGTCGGACGGCATCGCCGTCTTGAGCCTGCCCTCCGCGTAGTGGCCGACCATGCCGCGGTCCAGGACCTTCCCCTTGTCGATGCCCTCGGCGATCGGAACCACCACGTCGAGCTTGGGAATGTGCATGATCGCGAACCCCTGACCGGGCTCGAAGACCCCGGGCTGACGGCCCTTCGCCCAGTTGTCCTGGATCTTGTCCGCCTCCTTGCCCGCGTAGAGATCGGCCTGGATGTTCGTCCACCACAGCTGGTACGTGACGAACAGCAGCATCAGCACACCGAGGCTGATGAAGATCTCACCGACCGCACGGCTGAGGATCACTCCCGGGCTGTCTTTGAGCGCACGGGCGGCACGCCGCGCCTCGACGCGGGACAGCGGCCTGGCGGGCGCCGGGGCCTCCGGAGCACCCGGGGGACCCCCCGCGCCTTCCGGGCGCCTACGACCGCGTCCACGGCTGCCCTTGGCCGCCTTACGGCGCTCGGCACGACCGCCGGTGGGCGGTTCCGGCGGTTCCGGCCGCACCGGCCGGTCCGCGCCGGATTCGGGGACGGTGGGCAGCAGGGCCGTGGCTTCCGCGGCGCCGTCGGCGCTCCCGGCACCCACGGGGGCGCGGCGGGTGTCCTCCGTACGGAGCCCGACGGTCTCGTCGTCCCGGACGACGGGGGCGTACGGCGGATCGGGTCGCGGCGTGGGAGCCGGTACGGGTGCGGGCATCGGCTCGGGCTCCGCCACGGGCGCGGGCGCCGGTACGTACGGGGCCACCGGCACCGGGGCGGACCGCGCCGCCCAGTCCTGCCCGTACTCGGCGGGTTCCTCCGCCGCGTACGGATACGGCCCGTACCCCGACCACTCCCGCTCCGCCGGCGACGGCCCCGATATCCCGTCCCCCGCGGCCCAGGGGCCGGGTGACGGAGCGGGCGAAGGGACGGGAGGGGCGGGCGGCGGCGGGGCGCCCTGCCCGGGAAGAGGGTCGTTCAACGGATCCGCGAGTCCGTCCACCGCCGCCTCGAACGCGCCCGGTTCCTCGTACGGTTCCCGCTGTTCGTACGAGGAGCCGTGTCCCGCGTCGTGCTCGGGGCGGAGTGCGGTCACGCGACCGCCTTGCCCACCACCGGCGCCAGTCCCGCCGATCGGCCTACGGCGCCCGGATCACCGCACTGCGCAAGCCAGTTGGCCAGCATCAGATGCCCGTGTTCGGTCAGGACGGACTCAGGGTGGAACTGCACACCCTCGACGGGCAGTTCACGGTGGCGTACGCCCATGATGATGCCGTCGGCCGTACGCGCCGTGACCTCCAGCTCGTCCGGCAGTTCGGCGGGCTCCGCGGCGAGCGAGTGGTAGCGGGTCGCGGTGAAGGGCGAGGGCAGCCCGGCGAACACGCCCTTGCCCTCGTGCGTGACCAGCGAGGTCTTGCCGTGCAGCAGTTCGGGGGCGCGGCCCACGACGCCGCCGTACGCCACCGCCATCGACTGCATGCCGAGGCACACCCCGAAGACGGGGACGCCGGTCGCGGCGCAGTGCCGCACCATGTCGACGCAGACACCGGCCTGTTCGGGCGCGCCGGGGCCGGGGGAGAGCATCACACCGTCGAAGCCGTCCTGGGCGTGCGCCGCCGACACCTCGTCGTTGCGCAGCACTTCGCACTCCGCGCCGAGTTGGTACAGGTACTGGACGATGTTGAAGACAAAGCTGTCGTAGTTGTCCACGACAAGGACGCGGGCACCGCTCATGGGGTGCCTCCCGCGCCGGTCACCGTCGCGTCCCCGAAGGGGAGGATCGGCTCCGCCCACGGGAAGACGTACTGGAACAGCACGAAGACGACCGCCAGTGCCAGTACGAGCGCGAAGACCGCCCGCACCCACACGTTGCCCGGCAGATGCCGCCAGATCCAGCCGTACATGCTGTCCCTTCCGTTCCGTACCCGGTTCGCACCCACGCCGCCGTATCGGCGCACGCGATACCGAACCAGAGTAAGGGGCCACAGGGTCACGTGGGCGGCGCATGGGTCAGGTGTGCCGTTGCCCTCCCTCCTCCTTGGGAGGGCGGCGGCGCCGAACCGCTCGGCGGGCTACTCCACCGGCTTCGCGTGGTGGAGATCCACCGTGCCCGTGTAGCCGGGGAGCGTGGTCCCGCCGTGCTCGTCGACCTTCCAGCCGAGCCCGTACGCCTGGACGTACAGCTGGTAATTCTGGATCGCGGGCGAATCCGCGAGCGCCTTCTGGAGCTTGCCCTGGTCCCCCACGGCCGTGATCTTGTACGGCGGTGAGTAGACCCGGCCCTGGAGGATCAGGGTGTTGCCGACGCAGCGCACCGCGCTGGTGGAGATCAGCCGCTGGTCCATGACGCGGATGCCGCGGGCGCCGCCCTGCCAGAGCGCGTTGACGACGGCCTGGAGGTCCTGCTGGTGGATGACCAGGTCGTTGGGCTGCGGCTCCGGGTAGCCCGGATTGGCCGTGGCGTCCGGCGGGGCGTCGTCGAGGGTGACGGTGAGTGCCCGGCCCGAGACCTTCTTGGTGCCGGCCGCGTTCTCCAGGGCGCGGAGCTTGGCGTCCTGCGCCTCGGTGGAGCCGGCGTCGCGGGTGGCGAGGCTGTCGACGTTCTCCCGTACGGCGCCGGTGGACTCCTCCAGCGCGGCGTTCCTGTCGCTGCGCTCCTGGATCAGGTCCGAGAGCTTGAGCAGGGAGTCGTCCGTACGGAGGTTGGTGCCCTTCGCCGTGTTGAAGCTGGTGACGAAGATGAGGCCGGCGAGGGCGAAGACCCCGGCCGTGAGCAGCCGGACCGGCCGCCGGATCGATCGGCGGACCTGCCCTTCGGGGGAGTCGGCAGAATTGCTCAACGTACCCTTATCTCCTTAGGCGCCGCGGAAGCACTACGCTAACGGACGCCCGGGGGAGCCGGCGTTCCCCCTGCTCCTCACCCCCGGCACACCGTTTCAGTTACCTGCGCGGTCACGCAGCGCATCGACAGGAGAGTCCCTCGTGCCGAAGTCACGTATCCGCAAGAAGGCCGATTTCACGCCGCCCCCCGCGGCGAAGCAGTCGACCACGATAAAGCTGTCCAACCGGAGCTGGGTGGCGCCGGTCATGCTCGCCCTGTTCCTCATCGGGCTGGCCTGGATCGTCGTCTTCTACGTGACCGAGGGCTCACTGCCGATCGACGCCTTCGGCAACTGGAACATCGTGGTCGGCTTCGGTTTCATCGCCGCGGGCTTCGGCGTCTCCACCCAGTGGAAGTAGCGGCGGCGGCCGGCGTCAAGCTCTGCCCAGAGACTTATCCACAGTGCTGTCCACAGCCGGGGGAAAAGGTCTGACGATCTGTGGATAACTCCACGGCAGGTTGACGCCGGTGTGACTGGAACACCCGCTTCGCCCGTTGTGATGAAGCGTCTCGCCCCTTGTCTCTGCTGGGAAAACCCTGATCAGCGACAAGGGGCACTGATGTTCCCCCACAGATTGCACAAGATCCGGCACACGCTGTGGACAACTGTGTGCTTCAGGGGTCCCCGAAGGCCCCTTTCGGACCTCAGACGAGCTGGCTGGACCTGACCACGACGGTCGCGACGGTCGCCAGCAGCACGACCGCGCAGGTGCCCCACTGGACCAGCGCCCGATGCTCGCGCGGCGCGTGCACGAGACCCACGGCGATCGCCGTACCGGCGACCAGCCCGCCGACATGCGCCTCCCAGGCGATCCCGGACCAGGTGAACGTGAAGAGCAGGTTCAGCGCCAGCAGCGCGAAGACCGGCCTCATGTCGTAGTTCATCCGGCGCATCAGGACGACCGTGGCGCCGAGGAGACCGAAGATGGCGCCCGAGGCACCGAGCGACGGCTGGTTCGGCGCGGCGATCAGATAGGTCAGGGCGCTGCCCGCCAGCCCGGACAGCAGATACAGCGCGAGAAAGCGCACCCGTCCGAGCGCCGCCTCCAGCGGACCGCCGAGCCACCACAGCCCCAGCATGTTGAACGCGATGTGCCACACGGCCTGGTGCAGGAACATCGCCGTGAACAGGCGGTACCACTGCCCGTCGGCGACGCCCACGATCTCGCCGAGGTCCGGGTTGAAGGCGTGCCCGATGAGATCCAGCTCGCCGACGACGCGCCGTTCACTGACGAGGACACCGACGAAGACCGCGAGATTCAGCCCCAGCAGGATCTTCGTGATCAGCCGGGGGTCGGCGGCGATGGTGCCGCCGGCGATCGTGCGCGGCCGGGCGGCGGTCGGGGACATACCCGTACCGGATCCCTCGCGCACACAGTTCGGGCACTGGAAGCCGACGGAGGCGCTGATCATGCAGTCCGTGCAGATGGGGCGCTCGCAGCGGGTGCAGCGGATGCCCGTCTCACGGTCCGGGTGCCGGTAACAGTGGGGTGTCGTGTCGGCTGCGGGCCGGTCCGGGCCCCCGGGCTGCTGGTCCATCGGTCCCCTCGGTGCTCGTTGCGGCGGGAGGCGCACAGCGCACCGCCCTCCCCGTCCGGTATGTAACCACTACGGACGGGCAGGGCGGGATGGTTCCCCGAACGGGAATCCGAGACGTCGGGCCAGCCTCAGCGGGACTCGACGACGACCGACTCGATCTTGACTTCCTCCACCGGGCGGTCGGTGCGCGGGTTGGTCTGGGTGGATCCGATGGAGTCCACGACCTTCTTGCTCGCCTCGTCGGTGACCTCACCGAAGATGGTGTGCTTGCGGGTCAGCCACGCGGTGGGGGCCAGGGTGACGAAGAACTGCGAACCGTTGGTGCCCGGTCCCGCGTTCGCCATGGCCAGGAGGTACGGCTTGTCGAAGGCGAGGTCCGGGTGGAACTCGTCCCCGAACTCGTAGCCCGGACCACCGGTGCCGTTGCCCAGCGGGTCTCCGCCCTGGATCATGAAACCGCTGATGACCCGGTGGAAGACGGTGCCGTCGTACAGCTTGTCGCTGGACTTCTTGCCGGTCGCCGGGTTGGTCCATTCACGCTCGCCCTTGGCGAGCTCCACAAAGTTCTTGACCGTCTTCGGCGCGTGGTTCGGCAGGAGCCGGATCTCGATATCGCCGTGGTTGGTCTTCAGGGTGGCGTAAAGCTGCTCGGCCACGATCTGCCTTCCGTGAGTCTGCTCTGACTCTGCCGATCCTCGCACGGACGCCGGGCGCACCGCCCGCCCCGTACCCCTCAAGCGCTCGCCGCGTCCGGTGACGGGACAGATCACGGGGAAGGCGACGGGACGGATGACGGGAGAGGTGGCGGGAGAAGTGACAGGGAATCAGCGGCCGTCGGCGGGGCAGTCGTGGCCTTACCGGGGCACGGAGCGGCGAAGCGTGGCATTGTCGTCGACGGGCTCCCCCTTGGACCGCAATGCCCAGGCATCGCCCCAGTCGTCTTTCTTCGTCTTTCTTGACCCGGATGCCCGTACCGCATGCCGGTCCGGCGGGCGGCAGGCATGATTTCGATCTGGGTGGACAGGCGGATCTTTGTCCAATAAACGGGGGAAACCCCCAAGCCCCTGACCGCCACCGAGGAGGAGGATCCTGTGACCCGCATGGACAGCGTGCGCGCCGCCACCGATTCGGCGAGGGAGAGCGTGCTGCACGCCGCGGAAGCGGTGGCACCCTACGCCGACACGGCCAAGGAACAGGCCGCGTTGTACGCCGAAGAGGCCCGCGTCCGGCTCGCACCGAAGGTGTCGAAGGCCGCGAAGCAGGCTCGTATTCAGTACGGCGCCCATGTGGCGCCGCGTGTACCCCCAAAGGTCGACGTGGCCGCACAGCGTGCCGCCGCCCGGACGCGTAAGGCCGCGCGTCAGGCCGCCGACTACACGGTGCCGCGCGTCGAGCACGCGGTCTCCGTCGCACAGCCGGTCGCCGGGGAAGCAGCGGCTCGTTCCGCTGCCGCCCTCGCCGCGCTGCGCGGTCAGATCACGGTGAAGGAGGTCCAGAAGCTTGTGAGGAAACATGAGCGACGGGCCAGGGCCGGACGGCTCGCCAAGGGCCTGGTGGTCCTCGGTGTACTGACCGGTGGCGCTGTCGCCGCGTGGAAGTGGTGGGACAAGCAGGCCAATCCCGACTGGCTGGTGGAACCGCCCGCTCCTACCGAGGTCTCCGAGCACAGCACGTCGCTGTCGTCCGTCGACGGCAGCCCGGGTGCGCTCGACCCGGAGGTGCGGGCCAAGCAGGCCGAGGAAGCAGAGGCGAAGGATCGCGACGACCGCCCGTGACGGGTGACCGGTGATCCGTACGACCGGTGATGCTGTCGCCGTACGACTGTCGCGGCCGGCGCGGGTGATGCGACGGCCCCGCTGGTGCGGTACGGCGGGGACTACGGGTGGTGCCGGTGAAGCGGGTGATGCTCGTCAAGGCCGGTGCGGGTGAGACCGGTGCGGGTGAAACGGTGTCGCGGGCGCCGGGAGCGGTGCGGGCGCCGTCGGTGACGCGGGCGCCGGGAGCCCTCAGGGAATCCCGGTTCCTCACGCCGCCGCCGCGAGCGCGGCGTCGGCGGCCGACTCGTTGTCGCGCGCCACGTCGGCGTCCGTACGGGTGTCGACGGGCAGGCGCCGGACCGAAGGTGACGAGCCGTGAGCTTCGGCGCGGATACGCTGCTCGATGGTCGGCGGCCGGGACGTGTCCGCCGGCCGCGCGCCCTCCGGCAGTGCCCGTTGCACCGCGGGTGCCGCCTCACCTCCGCCCCGCTCCGCGGCGGCGACCGGCGACTGCCCCTTCGCGGGCTGCTCGGCGGGCTGCTGTACGGCGGCGTCCGCGGTCGCGGCGGGGGCGGTCAGCCCCAGGGTGGTGAGCACCGCGAAGAACGCGGTCAGGAAGACGGTCCACAGATTCTTGACCTTGAAGGCGGCCATGGCCCCTCGCTTTCAGGTTGCGCTCGGGTTGAGCGATCTACATACCTTCCTCATGATGTGTACGCATCTTGGGAATCGAGGGACCAACGCCGCCACTGTGCAGTTCTTCTGATGAACACCACACGTACGGCGCAACGGGCACCGTTAATCGTTTGTCATGCCGGATCAAGCGGCCTGCCGGCTCCCCCTCATCACCGTGAACAGGCTGGTGAAGCTGGACTCGGCGTGACCGCCCGCCATGCCTCGCCCGAACAGTTCCAGGGCCGCCTTCGGCAGTGCGGTATCGACCCCGGCCTCCTCGGTGGTGTGCAGTACGTGCTCGATACTGGCCGCCCCCATGGCGAGCCTGTCCACGTCGCCGGGGAACTCGCCCGCGTCGATCCGGGGCGTGTAGAACTCGAAGAACTGCGACATCCCGCCCGTGCTCCGCGACGCGTACGGCAGGAATTCCGCGGCTGAGATGCCGTTGGCGTCCGCGACCGCGAGGGCGTGCACCCAGCCGAGCATCGTCGTCCAGAAGAGATCCATCCCGATCTGGTAGTACAGCGCCGCCAGGCCCTGGTCCGCACCCCGGTAGTCCGTACCGGTCAGCACCTCCAGCGTGGGCGCCAGCTCGTCGAACAGGTCCCGGGGGCCGCTGTAGAAGGTGAAGACCTCCGGCGTGCCGATACCGGAGGGCGGTGTGTTCACCCCGCCGGTCAGCTGCCGGGCACCGTGGCCGGCGAACCAGTCAGCCGCCGCCCGCGCCCGTTCCGGGGTGTCCGAGGTCAGATTGACGATCACCCGTCCCGGCAGGCTCGCCGCGGCCGGTTCGAGGATCGCGTACATCGCGTCGTAGTCGGTCAGGCTGAGAACCACCGGCCCGCCCGCCGCAAGGGCCTCGTCGACAGAGGCGGCGAGGGTCGCGCCCCTGGCCACCAGCTCGTCCGCCTTGCCCGCGCTGCGGTTCCACAGCGTCACCGCGTACCCCTTGTCCAGGTACGCGCCCGCCATCGCCCGCCCCATGGGTCCCAGGCCGATCACCGTCACCGCGGGCGCACCTGTCTGCGTACTCATCGCGTACATCGCGTACTCCACTCCCACTAGAATGAACGCTCTATCCAGAGAGGAACGTAGCACGCCTCTAGAGCGAGCGTTCTATCCAGTAGGCTTCTGCTGTGAAGACGGCGGAGCAGGACCCCACCACGGGTACGGAGCGCGCGGTCGGCACGCGCGAGAGGATCGTGCGGGCGGCCTCGCTGCTGATGCAGCGCCAGGGCTACGACGGCACGGGGATCAAACAGATCTCCACCGAGGCCGGAGCCACACTCGGGTCCGTCTACCACTTCTTTCCCGGCGGCAAGCAGCAGCTGGCCGTCGCCGCGATCGAGCACGGGGACCGCGAGTTCGCCGACGAACTGCGCCTCACCCTCGACCGCGCGGCCGACCCGGCCCAGGCGGTGATCGACTGTGCGTACCGCCTCGCGGAGGGGCTGCGCGAGTCCGACTGGATCGAGGGCTGCCCGGTGACCTCCACGGCCCTGGGTACGGCGGGCCGCGCGCCCGACATCCAGGAGGCCGCAGCCGCCGCGTTCGCGAACTGGCGCGACCTGGTGTACGCCCGCCTGCGCGGCGCCGGCATCGCCGGGGACGACGCCCACGACCTGGCCCATACGGTGATCAGCACCCTGGAAGGCGCCGAACTGGCCGCCCAGGTCTCCCGCAGCGAGCGCCCGCTGCTGACCGCCGGCCGTCACCTCGCCCAGCTCATCGACCTCTACACGCCGACGACCGATTCCTGAGGACACGTCAGGCCATTGGTGCGACGGCACAGGTCTCACATGCCCTCTGGTCAGGACGCGGGCCTGATCCGATCCTTGTCGCCATGAACAACGGCGTGGTGTGGCTCGTACTGAGCACGAGCGGGCTCCTGGTGCTTCTGAACGCGGGGATCGGCGTCCTGGCCCTGTGCGGTCACCGGTCCGACCTGCGAGTGACGGAGCGCCTGATCGCCTCGGGCGAACTGGACGTCTACCACGCGGCATGGCTGACCCGGTGCGGATACAGCCGGACGTGGACATCGACCTGGCTCCGGGAACGTGTCGCGGCGGAACTGGCCCTGCGCGCGCTGCCCGCGGCAGGACTGGCGCACGCCGACGCGCGGGACGGGCTCGTACCGCCGCCCGACACGACGGACCCGGGGACCGCGGCGCCGCCGGACCATCCGCTGACCCTGGCGGCATGGCGGTTCACCCGCGACTCCTGGTCCGCCGGACGCCCGGTGACGGTGAAGGCGCTCGCCGATCACCCCGCTTTCAAGACGGCCTGCGCGGCCCACCGGGAGCGGCTCTCGGACCGGCTGCCCCTTCGCCGCACACGGCTCGACAACCGCGCCGAGCGCGCGCCGTGGGCCGCGGCCCTGATCGCCACGGGATGGATCACGCTCAACACCTGCCTGCTCCTGGGGACGAACGCCTTCGGCGGCGCCGGCACCGGGCGGCCCGCAGGATTCGAGAAGGCCGTCGCGCTGCTCGCGCTCGCGGCCGGCACCGCCTCCCTCACCGCGCTCGTCCTGGTCGTCCTGCACGTGTTCCTCTGGCGGGCATGGCAGGACCGCTGGCCCCGCCGCCTGCGCACGCACTGCGATGACCTGCTCCGGCGGGAGTCCCGGGACTGGGTGCCGCTGTCACGCATCCCCGCGGGCTGAAGCCGGCCGATCGCCGTGGTGGGCCGCCTCGGCAGGCCCGTCGCGAGATTTTCCTCCAGCGCGTCACCCTCGCCACTGGATACCCCCTAGGGGTATCTGTTATGGTCGATATCACGACACCGGATCACGCCAGAAGGCACATCACACCGAGGGAGACGACATGAAGAATCACTCCGGCCACGACCAGACCAACCACGACGGCCACGGCGGAGCCACGCCGGGCGGTCTGTCGGTCTCCGAGAACGGGTACACCCTCGAACTCGACTCGACGGTCCTTACCGGCGGAGTACAGCCGGTCAGCTTCCGGGTGATCGGCCCAGACGGGCGGGCGGTGACCGAGTTCACGCCCGAGCACGAGAAGAAACTGCACTTCATCGCCGTCCGAAGAGACACGGCCGGGTTCCAGCACGTGCACCCGGTCATGGACGGGAAAGGCACCTGGAGCGTCGAACTGGACCTGGAGCCGGGCGACTGGCGGTTCTTCACCGACATCCACCCGACCGGCCACGACGGCGCCATGACGCTGGGAGTCGACGCCGCGGTCGCCGGGCCGTACGACCCACGGCCGCTTCCCGAGGCCACCCGGACCGCGCGGACCGGCGAGTACACCGTCAGCCTCGACGGCGAACTCCTGCCCGGCACGGCGAACGAACTGACCCTCACCGTCAGCCGGAACGGCCGCCCCGTCACCGATCTGCAGCCCTACCTGGCCGCGTACGGACACCTGGTGGCGCTGCGCGTCGGCGACCTCGGCTACCTCCACGTCCACCCGGAGGGCGAACCCGGCGACGGCACCACCGAGCCGGGGCCCGAGATCGCCTTCGTGGCGACCGCGCCCACGGCCGGCACCTACCGCCTGTACCTGGACTTCCAGCACAACGACGTCGTCCGGACGGCCGAGTTCACGGTACGGACCGGCGCGACCACCGCACACCACTGACCGCGTGCCCCCCGTACAGCCGCCCTGCCGAAAGGACCGTCATGCCCCGCCTGACCCGTCTCACGCCCGACACGGCGGTCGGCGCCTCGCGGGACCTCCTCGCCGACCTCGGCTCCCGCCATGGCCGGCTCGGCGACATGGTCTCGACGATGGCGCACTCGCCCGCCGTTCTGGGCGGCTACCTCCAGCTCAGCCGGGCCATGGGACGAGCCAAGCTCCACCGTGGGACCAGCGAACGAATCTCGATCGCGATCCAGGTCCAGCAGGGATGCGGACTGTGTCTCGACGCGCATGTCGGTGCCGCCCGCGCGATCGGAGTGGACGAGGAAGAGATCGAGCGGGCCCACGCCGGCACCTCGGCCGATCCCGCCATCGCGGCGATCATCACCCTCGCCCTCCAGGTCTACCGCGAACCGACGTCGATCACCGACGAGCAGGTCATCGCACTGCGTGACCACGGCTACAGCGATCGCGCGATAGCCGACGTCGTCGGTGTGGTCGCACTCAACATCCTCACCGGCGCCTTCAATCTGCTCGCCGGCCTCACACCGGAGAGCGACGCCGGTGCGTAGGAACATCCCCGCCTCGGCTCGCGGGGCACGGCCTCCGACCCGGAGCCGTGCCCCGCCGCACGGACTCGGAAGGAACACGCCATGAGCCTGTTCGCCATCCGCGACTACCGCCGCCTGTTCAGCGCCCAGGTCATCGCCCTGTTCGGTACCGGGCTGACCACCGTGGCCCTCGGCCTGTTCGCCTACGAGCTGGCCGGCCCACGCGCCGGCTTGGTCCTCGGCACCGCTCTGACCATCAAGATGGTCATGTACGTGGTCATAGCCCCGCTGGCCGCCGCCTACGTCGACCGGCTCCCCAGAAGAGCCTTTCTGGTCTTCCTCGACGTCGTGCGCGCCGCGGTGGTCCTGCTGCTGCCGCTGGTCACCGAGGTCTGGCACGTCTACGTCCTGATCGGCCTGCTGCAAGCCGCGTCCGCGGCGTTCACCCCGACGTTCCAGGCCGTCATTCCCGACATCGTCACCGAAGAGTCCGACTACACGCGGGCCCTGTCCGCCTCCCAGGTCGCCTACACCATGGAGAGCCTGCTCAGCCCCGTGCTGGCCGCGGTCGCCCTCGCGTTCATGAGCTTCAACCGGCTGTTCCTGGGCACCTCCGCCGGGTTCGTCCTCTCCGCACTCCTCGTCCTGTCGACGCGTATTCCCGACGCCCGCCCCAACACCCGCACCACGGCATGGGACAGGGCAGCGGCAGGGATCAGGACATTCCTCAGGACACCGAGGCTGCGCGGCATCATGGCGCTCAACCTCGTGGTCGCGGCGGCCGGATCGATCGTCGTCGTCAACACCGTCAACCACGTCCGTGCCGACCTCGGCGGCTCGCAGTCGGACGTCGCGTGGATGCTCGCCGCCTCCGGCGGCGGCACTCTCCTGGCCGCCCTCGCGCTGCCCCGCCTGCTCGACCGGATCGCCGCCCGCACCGTCATGGTGACCGGCGCCGGAGTCCTCGTCGGCGGCACGATCGCCGCGGTGACGCTCACCGCGGCCGGCCTGACCACCTGGACCGGTACGGCGATCACCTGGACCGTGATCGGCATTGGCATGGCACTCGTCGTCACACCCACGGGAAAGGTGCTGCGCGCCTCCGTCGCACCGAACGCGATCCCCGAGGCCTTCGCGGCCCAGTTCTCCCTGTCGCACCTGGCCTGGCTGGTCACCTACCCCATCGCGGGATGGCTCGGCACGAACGCCGGCCTCACTGCCGCCTGGTCCGTCCTCGCGGCCCTCGCCGGGGCGGGCACCATCGGCGCCCTCCTCCTGTGGCCGAGCCACGAGGGACGACGGGCCGAGACCGGACCGGCGATGTCCGACCGGCCCGCACCCCCGATCGACAGGTCCACGATGTCCAAGGCGGCGTGAAGCGCTCCGGCGCTCCGCGTCGTACCCGGCACACGCCGAAGGTCGGACGCTGTAGTCCGGTGCCCGCCGATGGGCACAGAGAATGCCCTCCGAACAGCGTTCTGGGTGCCGCCGTGTGCTGGGGACTCGTCGTGGGCCTGCTACTGCACGGTGTGCCCCGACGGGCCGACGGCAGCTTCCACATCGGGTTCGGCGACGTGTTCTCGCCGTTCGTGCTGGCCTGCGGCGTGACCACCGCACTGCTCTTCGCGGCGCACAGGGCGGCCTTCGTCGCGCTGCGCTCGGCACCCGAGGTCGCCTCCGAGGCGCGGCGGCTGGGTGCCGTCCTGCTGCGGGCGGTCGGCGCCGCGGGCTCCCTCGCGCTGCTGCTGACGATCTTCGGCGCGGGGCCTCGATGGAGAACCGTGCGACCTCGGCGGTCATCGCCGCGCTGTACGCGACGGCGCTCGCCGGCGCCTGGTGGTATCTCTCCCACGGGCACCACCGCCGAGCGTTCGCCGCGCGCCGACGTACGCCGTGTGATCACCGGCATGACTCAGGACGCACACGTCTTCCACACCACGATCCGTGCCAACCTGCTCCTTGCCCGCCCCGACGCCACCGACGCCGAGCTGCGTGAAGCGGCGCGCAGGGCCCGGCTCCTGGACTGGATCGAGTCGCTGCCCGACCGCTGGGACACGCCGCTCGGCGGGGACGGCGCGACCATGTCGGGTGGTCAGCGCCAACGCCTGCTCCTGGCCCGCGCGCTGCTCGCCGACCCTCCGGTGCTCGTCCTGGACGAGCCGACCGAGGGGCTCGACCCGGACACCGCCGCCGCCGTGCTCGCGGACATCCTCGACGCCACCCGCGGCCGCACCACGCTGCTGGTCACCCACGAGCAGGCGGGCCTTGCCGCCGCCGACCGCATCATGGTCCTCGACCGCGGCCGGATCCGTCCCGTCACCCCGGACACCGTCCACGACACCCGGAGCGGCATCACCACGCCGGCGCTCTGACCGCTTGACGACGGCCGGACGGAGGGCTCCACGGCGGGCGATCTTCTCCTGGCGTGTCATCGGTGTCCTTCCAGGTCTCCTGGGCCGGCCCGGGGACCTGGCGGGGCACAGCGGCAAGCCGTCTGCCGTAGATCCCAAGCCGAAGCGCCCCAGGAAGCCGGGCAGCGGGGCCGTCGGATCCATGGCCCATTCGATGGCGGCATGACCTCGTCGTCCAAGGCGTCCAGGAGGTGGCCGTACCGGTCCACGGTGTGGTGATGGACTCGTGCCAAGGCGTCCTTGGACGGCAGGCAGGGGCACCTTCGCGGCAATCAGCCACGACGCATGGCAGTGGCGGAGGTCGTGGATGCGCGGTCGCTTGACCAGGCCGTACTTCGCTGCGGCCATCTCGATCGCGGGCAACCAGCGCAAGCGCCGGAACGTGCCGGGGTCGCACTTGCCCCCTTCAGGGCCCGTGAATATGAGGGCATAGGAAGCCAGGCCCTTGGCGCGGCGTCGCAGCGTCCGATCAAGTCACGGTGTTGACCGTACAAACACGGAGAGGGCCCTTGACTCGCGTTTCCACGGGTCAAGGGCCCTTTTGAAATGTGGAGCCTAGATGATCAATTCCAAGGGGCTTAGTGGTCGTAGGCAGTGAGCGTGCGCATGGTCGGCTGGCCGGTGCGGTCGTTGTGCCAGATCGCGGCGGTGAGCGCGAGGATGCGTTGCAGGACTCGGACGGTCACACCATTGGGGGTGCGGCCTCGGTGTCGTTCGAGGTCGAGCTGGCCCTTGAAGGTCTCGTTGACCGACTCGATGACCTGGCGCAGTGGCTTGAACAGCTGTGATCCGGCTCGCTGTGGCTCGCCCTTGCGGGCCGGCCGCAGGAGGCGGATGTCCAGGTCGGCGAGCCGCTGTTCGAACTCTCGGCCGAAGTAGTTCTTGTCTCCGATCAGTGTCTGTCCCGGGTGTTCGGCGGTGAGACGGGGTTCGACGGCGAGCAGGTCGAGCAGGGTCTCGCGCTCGTCTGCCTTGGCCCCGGTGAGTGCGAACGCGATCGGCAGGCCGTGAAGGGTGCAGACCAGATGCAGCCGCAGTCCCCAGAAGTAGCGCGAGTGGCTGGCGCAGTAGCCGTACTGGGCCCATCCGGCCAGGTCGGAGCGTTTGACGGTCTCTCGGGAGCGCCCGCACTCGACGGGCGTGGAGTCCGCCACCCACACGTCGTCGCTCCACAGTGTGGTGTCGCGGGCCAGTGCCCGGGTGACCCGGCGGATCAGTTCGGCGGCCTTGCGCAGCCGCTTGTTGTAGCCGGGCTGCTGGGGCAGGTACGGAAAGAGGTGGCGCAGGTGGGCGCCGGCGTGGCGCAGCCAGCGGGCCTCGGAGGTGAAACCGAGCATCGCCTGCATCATCGCCAGCGTTACCAGCTCGGCGTCGCTGAGCTGCGGCACGATGCCCACGGCCGGACGCTGCGGGGCGAATTGCGGCGAGTCCTTCAGCAGGTCGTCGGTCTTCACATAGAGTGCGGTCGCGAGGGTGTCCAGGTCGTTCGTCACAGACTGACCTTGGGCGCCCTCGCATCGTCCGCGCAGGCAGTGCGAGAACTTCGCTCAGCTGGGCGCGACAGGCTGTTCGAGGAGCTCGTCCGGTCCGTCGAATCCGCAGCGCCGGTACAGCGGCGCACTGCGCTCAGACGGCCACACGATCAACGTATCCAGGCCGCGAACGCGCGCATAGCCGGTGGCCTCGTCGAGCAGGGCCTTGCCCAGACCGCGATTGCGCTGTTCAGGGGCGACGTAGAAGTTCGTCACGTAGCCCAGGGCGTCGGAACCCGGGTAGGGACTGGGGACCTTCTCCACAAGACACACGAACACGTGACCACAGGGCCGACCGCCCACTTCCGCAACCCAGGCACGCCACGGCCCGACCATCCGGGAACGCAGCCACTGCTCGCACTCGGCGGTGAACTCCTCTTCGTTCCGCGGGACTTCATCTCCGCCGTCCTCCACCTTGAACCGCCAGCGCATGGCTGCCAGCGCGGTCGCGTCATCGGACTCGGCCCGACGGATAACAACGTCACTCATGGCCAAACTCTCGCAGACCGATCCGACGAAGCGAAACTGCCTACGACCGTCCAACGACCCCTTGGAATTGATCATCTAGGCGAGTCGAACCCCTGACATCTGCCATGCAAAGGCGTTACGCATAGCTCGGCTACCTGCGAAAACGTCGTCACAGGCCGGATGACCAGCGAAAACGCATCCCGCGTTATCCCTCGTTATCCCGCCCCCTCTGGTTCTCATGTGTACGGCATACGTACTGGAACGAGAGCGCCTCCGGGCGGTGTATCAGCACCACCCGGAGGCTACGGCCGGACCCCTTCGCCTCAAGGAGTCCACACCGTGAGCAACATCGTAGAGACGCGCGTCAACACCCCGATAATC
This sequence comes from Streptomyces sp. NBC_01508, assembly GCF_045040315.1. NCBI lineage: Bacteria > Bacillati > Actinomycetota > Actinomycetes > Kitasatosporales > Streptomycetaceae > Streptomyces > Streptomyces sp. NBC_01508. Next base: position 4,200,312 of record NZ_CP109419.1, read on the forward strand.
CCGCGCATCGAGACCGACCACACCGGTCGCCTGCCGTACGCGGTCACGACGCTGGCTTGCCCCCCGTGGTGCGACGAGACCGACGCCGGGCACGACACGTGCCAGGGCAGCCGCGCCCGTATCTCGCTCGCCGACCAGGGCGCCGCGCTCGCCGCGTACCTGTTCCGGCTCGATGACAGCACCCCGGTTCTCGCCGTCTACAGCGACGACTCGATCAGCGTCGAGCTGGACGTCGACGGCGTCGACGCTCTGATCGAGGACGTCGAGGCGTTCCTCCCGCAGCTCCGCGCCATGCGCGCCCAGCTCGCCGCCGGCGGTGCCCGATGAGCAGTCTCAACGACCAGACGGCGGCGCGGAACTTCCTCGCCGCGGTGCTCGAAGGGCTCGACATCCCGCACCCCGCGACGATCGGCGGCAGCGAGGCGCACGCGAAGGTGCTCGCCGACCGCGTGATGCACACCGTGATCGCGCTCCGCAGCGCGCTTGACGGCTGCCCGCTCGGCATCGAGTGGACTACCGAGTACCTGCGTGAGCGGCTTGCCGAGTGCCCCCCGGCCGGATACGTCAGTTCCGAGCAGGCCCGTGCCGGGCTCGCCGCAGGCATGAAGTGGTCCGAGGCTGTCGCGCTGCCCGCCGGGGATGGCCGATGAAGGGGCCCGATGCCCGGCAGGGGCTCGCAGCCGGCGCGGCCGTTGCGACCGTGGCGCTTACCGCCGTCGCGTTCTGGCTGTCGTACGACCACCTGCACGCCGTCGCCGCGGCCAACGGCCTGGACGGCGCCCGCGCGTGGGCCTGGCCCGCGACCGTGGACCTGTTCGTCATCATCGGCGAACTCCTCATGCTCCGCGCCTCGCTGCGCGGGTCCGTCGACTGGTGGGCCATCGGTCTTGCCGCGACGGGCTCGCTCGGCTCGATCGCGCTCAACGTCGCCGGCGTCGGCACCGATGCGACCGCTCTTGAGTACGTCGTGGCCGCCGTCCCGCCCACGGCCGCGCTGGTCGCGTTCGGCGCCCTCATGCGACAGGTGCACGAGCGCTTGGCCGTCGCCCCCGAGGCAGCCGTAGAGCCCGCGGGGCGGTACGGAGATCCGGTCTTCCGGCCCGTGCCGGAACCGATGTACGCGGCGCCGGAACCAGCGGAACCGCAGCCGGAACCGATCACCCTGGAACGGGAGCCCGAGCCCGTCGACACGCCCCCGCCGTCGCCCGTCCTCGGCGCGTTCGTGCCCGTGGCGGAACTGATGGGCGGAACCGCCGGAACCGGTCTTGACCAGCACGCCTACGACGCGATCGCGGTCGCCGGAACCGGGGCGGAACCAGTGCCGGAACCGACAGCGGAACCGGCTCCGCCCACTGGTTCCGATCTTGAGTCGGAGGACACCGGCAACACGACGTTCGCCGGTCAAGTGGCCACCGTCCGGAACTGGCTGCTCGCCGATCCGACGCTCACCGGAACCGACATCGGAACCAGGCTCGGCAAGTCCGATGCCTACGGCCGACGCCTGAAGCGGGCCGCGGTCGAAGCACTGGCAAGCGCCTGATGTTCGCCGCGTTCTTCGCGGCCTCCGCGCTGCTCGCGCTCCTCGGTCTCTGCGCCCTGGCGCTCTCCGACGTCCCGCGCATCTCCGGGACCGTCGCCCTCATCCTCACCGCCGCGGCGTTCGTCGCCGCCCTGTTCCACTGAGGACACAGCACATGAACTACGTAACGTACGGCGGCGTCACCATCGGCCTCTGCATCCTGATGCACCTGCTCGTCACGTGGTGGCCCGGCCGCAAGTCCCTGATGAAGGACCCGATCAAGCACGCGTCCCGCCTGCTCCCGTTCGTCGCGTCCTGGTGCTACGGCTGCCTCACCACCCTCGGGGTCGGCGGGATCGTCGGCACCGCCGCGAGCGCCGCGCTCGGCCTCTCCAACTGGCTCGGGGACGTCGCCCTTGTGTGGGGCGTCGGCGGGAACGTCGGGGAGCTGGCCGCCGCGCCCTCCTTCGTACCCCTGACCGGGCCGGGCATCGCCATGATGCTGATCCTGACCGTGGTGGTCATCGCTGCCGCGAAGAAGTTCAGCAGCGGGTCGGAGATCAAGCGCGGGGCATGGTGCGGCGTCTGCCTCGGCACGTCGTCCGGCGTCGCAGGGTTCGCCGCGGTGCCCCTCGCTCAGGCCGTGAACTGGCTCGGTGACAGCGTGTACGGGGCGTTCTGATGGTGGCCAAGAAGCGCGACCAGGACGAGCCCGAGCCGTCCCGCGCGGCCGGCGGGTGCGTCCTCCTGGTGCTCGTCGCCGGGACGGTCGCGGGCGTGTTCGCGGCCTCCACGGCGGCCGGTGTCCTCGGGCTCTGGTTCGTCGGCACGGTCGCCCTGTGGCGGACCATACGACGCCGGGTGTCCGATATGCCCGCCACTCCCCCACCGCTTCCCCCGGAAGGGGCTGACAACGTTCCCGCAGGTGGGAACGAGCGCATCGCGAGAGTGGAGTACGACCCGAGCGGGGTTCGGTGCACGATCCACGTAGTCCGCGACGAGGTGAACGAACCGTGATCCACAGCCTGTTGACCATCCTGTGGATTGACCACGCCACCTACTACTGTGCGAGCTGCGGCGGCTGGTACCCCATCACCCACTTCAACGAGTAACCCGCCCCACGCGACCAGTCGAACACCACAGCGGCCCCCGAGACATCACGTCTCGGGGGCCGCTCCGCTTCACCGATCGAACGTCCCCTCGATCAGCCGCAGCATGTCATCGAGCCGACCGCGCAGACGTTCCACCATCAAGATCAACGACGCGTCGGACAACTCCGCCAGATTCGCAGCTCGCGCCGCGTTCAGGTCCTCACGCGCGAACTCCACGGCAATGCTCTGCGCGTCGGTGAGGCGTAGGCGTCCGTCGTCGTTCGGGTGCACTCGGTTCTCCAGACGGGCGGGCAAGACAGAAGGAGACCCCGGCCGACGACGGGGGAAGCGCCGGCCGGGGCGGGAAGCCCCTTGCCCGTGGGTACTCCGCCGCGCCCACGGGCAAGGGTGTCACTGCCGTACGTACAGGCGTACGGGGTTCTCATGGGCGCCCAGGTGCAAGGCGAGCAGCCGCTCAACGCACGACCGGCACGCGAACAACGGGGTCTCGGCATCGGGACTGCTGATCTCTCCGATTCGGATGACCTGCAAGCCTGTTCGGTCACAGCGGAAGCAGTCTCCCAGCTCGTACACGGCTGCCGAATCGGTCACCGCTTGTCGTCCGCGCGGCGCGGCCACGTGACGCCGCCGGCGACGTACTCGTTTTCGTGGTCGCCGTCATGGTCGGGCCCGATCCGCACGCACCGGATCGCGGTCTTCGGTTTCAGGGTCCAGCACAGCGGCGTGAGACCGATCGTCGTGCTGCCAGGGGCCAGCATCGTCATCGCCGGGCCTCCCGTGCTTCACGGATCAGCTCGGCAGCCTTCTGGCAGTACGAGCCGTCCGTACGGGAGGCGCACACCAGGCACGTCCGGTCGTGCTCGATCACGGCCATGAGCCCCGGATCCGGGGACGGCTCGGCGGAGACAGTGACGCGCTGGCGGTACGGGGCGCCGCCGCTCCCGCGCTCGCGCCACTGCCACTCGACCCGCGTCACGACGCGCACCCCGTGCATGCCCGCGGGAACCAGTTGACGACGATCCCGTGCGCGTCGACCTCGCGCGGGCCGAAATCAACCGCGGTGGCGTTGTTGAGGCGCGTCTCGCAGCGCACGCAGTCCGCGCCGCGTAACTGCCCCTCGGTCAGGGACTCCGGTGCGGGCAGCTCGGGGGCAGGCTCAGCAGCGGCGGACGTGCTGGTCGAGGTAGCCATGCGGAGCAACGTACGAGCGCACTGTGCACCACCGCCAGCAATGTGCAGATCTGTGCACCCGTCATTTCCCGCCAGGTGAACAGCCGCGCAGGCGCCCTTGACCGGTCTACTCGCATGGTCGACCGTTGTGCACACATCTGCACACGACCAAGGGAGAGATCCGCCATGCCGCTACTGTTCATCGGCATCGACCCGAACACCGGAGACAAGCAGTCGCCGACCATCTGGGTCGACCCCGAGAAACGCGAACTGGTCTTCCAAGGGTGGAAGCCGGATGCCGAACTCGAAGCCCAGTGCGCCGCCACCGAAGTACCCGGCCACGCCGTCGGCATCCCTGACACCGAGGCTGTCGTACGTATCCCCGCCCGCATGGTGCAGATGATCAGGGAGGCGTGCGATGCCCTCGAAGCCGACGTTCGATGAACTGATCGCCACCTGCCAGCGGTCCGCGGTCCACCTGGAGATGCGCGACGCGTACGACGTCGACTATGAAACCGGCCCCTTCGCCGACTGGCGCGCCGGCCACCGACTCAACCTGGATGACCGCGAGTCCTGGTGGCGTCCATGGCTCGACCTGATCACCGAAACTGTCAGCCGCGGCGTCACCATCAAGCGGGCCCGCATTGTCTCCGAGCCGGTCAGCGAGTACATCCGGTACGAGCACTCAGGCACCTTCACGAACGTGGCCGCGGGCGAACTCGTCCGGTGGCTGCCGCGCCGGAAAGCCTCCGATCTGGCCCTGCCCGGCAATGACTTCTGGCTCTTCGACGAGAAGTGGGTTCACTGGAACCACTTCAACGGCAACGGCGAATGGACCGGCGAGGAGATCACCGACGACCCGGCCGCCGCCAAGCTCTGCGCGTCATCCTTCGACGCCGTCTGGGATCGTGCAACGCCGCACGACCAGTACAAAATCCAGTAGCAGCACGCACCGACAGGCCAGCCCATACATGCCCGAATCCCCGTCTTCGTCCGCCCAAGCCGCACGCGAAGCCGTTGCCCGACGGCTCCGAGACATGCGGAAGACCGCGGGGCTCACCGTGCAAGAGCTGGCCCGTCGGTGCGGCTGGCACCACGCCAAGACCAGCCGGATCGAGAACGCCCGCACGGCTCCGTCCGCTGGCGACATACATCGCTGGTGCGATGCCTGCGGGAACGCCGACCAGGCGGGCGACCTGATCGCGCAGTCGCTCAACGCTGAGGCTATGTACCGCGAGTGGCGGGAGCAGATCCGAAGCGGGATGCGGCAGCTCCAAGAGAGCGCCGTCAGCCTGTTCCGACGAACCAGCCTGTTCCGCGTGTACTCGACCACGATGGTGCCGGGACTTCTCCAGACCGAGGGGTACGCATCGGCCCTCTTGAGCACCATCGCCGACTTCCGGCAGATCCCCATCAACGACGGCCCGGAAGCCGGGCACGCCCGCGTCGACCGGTCCCGCATCATCCACGAGCCAGGGCGCCGGTTCGTCATCCTCATCGAGGAGGCAGCCCTCTACTACCAACTCGGCAACGCCGACGCGATGGCCGCGCAGCTCGGCCACCTCCTGATGGCCGGCGCACTCCCGGCCGTGTCGCTCGGCATCATCCCAGCCGCGACGCCCGAGCGCGGCATGTGGCCACAAGAGACCTTCCACGTATACGACGACGAACTCGTGTCGGTCGAGCTGCTGTCGGCCGAGGTGAACATCACCGCGCCCGGCGAGATCGCCCTCTACTTGCGGGCCTTCGAGGAGCTGCGCGGTATGGCGGTCTACGGGGCGGAAGCGCGAGCGTTGATCGTGAAGGCGATCGACGCCCTCGCCTGACAAGGGCCAGAGCGTGCCCCCGTTGCGGCACCCCCTGGGGTGGGGGGTGACTCCCTCCCCCCACCCCCCGGATCGCTCGGGAGGTGCTGCGGCTCGGGTTGTGTACGGGTCTGGGGAATCCGGGCTCGCGCCCTCTTGGCGGCCCGTGGCGCCTGTTCTGTGGCTCGTTCACCGGTACTCCGGGGTGATTCGATCCCCCGATACGGCAGGCGGGCGCCGGTCACTTCGGCGTGTCGCCGGTTCGCGTTTCCGCTGGTCAAGCGATTGGAAGCGTACGCCGTTGGGACAGCGCAGCGCCCCGCCGGCCGGGGTGGCAGGCGGGGCGCTGTGTGGGGTTGGTCGGTCAGGCGACGCCGACGGCGGTCACGTAGGCGGCCGGTACGGTCCAGACGGTTCCGCCGGTCTCGGTGACGGTCGCCGTACCGTCGCTGTCGGCGGCCAGGGTCCCCTCGATGGTCTGCCCGCTGCTCAGGTGGACCGATACGGTCTCTCCGTCTGCACTGCTCAGGGCCTTACTGATGATCTGCTGTGCGGATTGCATGTGCTGTTTCCCTTCGTGGTTACGCCGCGTGCGGCGGGTCGGTCTTCTGCCACTTGGCGAGCAAGTCGCGGGCCTGGCCGTCGCCTTCGAGGGCGCGGTGCAGGAGCTTGCCGCGGTTCAGCGGGGTGTCTTCGAGGTCGGCGTAGGAGTCGCCGGGCGGCTTCTGCTCGTTGGCGGGTGCACCGAACAGTTCGCCGTGCAGTCGGCGGCCCGCCGCGAGCCCCGGCTCTCGTCGCTTCTGGTCCATGTCCTAGTAGTCCTCTCCGTCTTGGGTGGCTCCGATGTCAGCGAGTGCGTTGACCCGCGCGGTAGCCGCTCCGGGCTCTCGTACGTCTCCGTCGTCGGAGACGATCCGGTCGGGCCGCTCGCGTCGCGGCTCGCGTCGGCGCGGTTGGGGGATCTCGCCGGCCGCCGCGGCGCGGGCGCTCTGCTGGTTCTTCGACGTCATCGCCTCGCCGTCGCGTTGCGCGGCTTCGTTCCGCTGTTCCCGGACGCCCGCAGCGAGTTCTTCGGCGGTCGGCAGCCACAGCCGCACGCCGGGGGCGGTGAGCAGCCACAAGAACCACGCTCGGTCGTGCTTGATCTGGAACGGCTTGCCGGGTGCGTCGGTTGGCCACGGGGGGACGGACGTCTTGTCGTCCCCCCGCTTGGGTGTGTATTCGGGCCACAGCTCGGTGACGTTGGCGATCTCCGACCACACGGGGAAAACGCCGCTGAGCGAGACTCCGCCGCCCGCGACGCCGACGCCGATATCGATCGTGTCGCCGGCCGAAGCGCGGGTGAGCACGTACTGAGCGGAACGCAACTCGCGATAGCGGCTGGCCATGTCGTTGAAGCCGGACCACGCCTTGACGGTGTCCGGTCCGGCGTCGATGGCTGCCTGAGCATCGTGGATACCGCGCAGCAGCGACGCCATGGGGCGGGCCTCGGTGACGAGGTCGTCCAGCACGGTCCGCAGGACGGGGAAGGCGCCGTTGGCACCCTTGCGGAGGGCTCCCTCCTTCAAACCGCGCAGCCGGTTGTCCAGACCCACGACGATCTCAAGTTCGGCGCGCGTGAACTCGATCCGCTGCTTCTCTTCCCACGCCCGCCGGCCGAGGTCCTCGGGGATGGGCTTGCCCGCGATGAGCGCGGCGACCGCTTCGCCCGCCAGGTCGACGGGTGCCCGGCCGCCGGGGGCGCGGAGCATGGCCACGTGCTTCTGTAGGGCGGTCTCGGCTGCCTCCAGTGCCCGGAACTCGGGGATGGAGTCGAGTACCGCATCGAGTGCGGCGATGGTCTTCATGTCGGTGCCTTTCGTTGCCGTTCAGCAGCTCGGGTGAGTGGTCTGTCCGGGCTCGATGAGAGCCATGGGGTATCCGCAGACGTCGCAGAGGGACGTAGCGTGAGTAGTGAGAGGGTGCGAATCAGCACCCGCAGCGCCCGAAGCGCCCGCAGCGTCGTATTCGGGCAGGTCAGGAAGGATGTCTACTGCGGGTGCTGCGCGACCGGCAGCGCCCGCAGTAGCGCCCGCAGCGCCCGCGATGTGGCCGTTGCGGGTGCTGGTTCCGCCGTTGCGGGTGCTGCCGTTGCTCGTAGCACCCGCGCGTTGTTGCTGGTCAACCCCCGTTGCGGGTGCTGTGGGCGCTGCGGGTGCTGTCTTGCGCCTGCTCTCTGATGAGGTGAGTTGGTAGAGGCGCGAGCGGTTGCCCTTCGGCTGCCGCTGGGAGTCATCGACGTCCACCCCGACCGTGCGCAGAGCGGGTGCGAGGCGCTTCAACTGCCCGGCCGCGCGGGTGGAGTCCTTCGGCCACTTCTTCGGCAGGCGGTCGGGGGCGTGCACCGCGTCGAGAAGTTCCTGTGCGGTCAGGGTCACGCCTCCGGGCCCGGCCGAGTCGACCAGAGCGACGACCGCTTGCGCGAACGGCTCGCCATCGAGGACATCAGCGACCGCGTCACGCGCGCTGCTCTTGTACGACTCCAGGGTGTTCCATCCCTGCACCTGGTCGACCGCGGCCAGGACGCGGGCAAAGTCGGCCATGCGCGGGCGCTCGGTCAGCCGGACGTCGGGCAGGACCTTGAGAACCTGCGCGAGCAGTTCGAACAGGGAAGCCAGGATCGAGGCGTGGGCATCGGCATAGACCGCGTCCAACTCCGCTTCCTCGCGCCGCTTGTGGTCCGGGATGAGGTTCAGCTCGATCGTGAGCAGGCGTTCGGCGAGGTCTCCCGCGAGGGCGCCGGCGTCGATCGTCGTCATGGCCAGGACGCGCCGGAACTCCAGGACGACGACGTCGTCGTCGGTGTAGAGAGCGCGGTCGACAATCCCGTCCCCGGTCACTGCCCGGCACAGTGCATCCGACAGCCAATCGGCGATGATCGACACGTTGTCGAGGCACAGTGCCCACGAGTTGAACGCCTGCGTCGCCCACGACTTGATGTCGCGCGGCGCCGTGCGCTTCGGCGCCCCCGACGGGTCGATGATGCCGATCACCATCGCGGCCCCCTTGGATTTCCCCGTGCCCTGCTCGCCGCGGAAGGTGAGGATCGGGTGCGGCAGGTCGGGAATGAACGTCGCCACCAGCCATCCGACGAGCAGCCGGAATCCTTCATCGCTGGTGTTCAGGAGGTCACGCAGCTTGGGCAGTCCGTCGCCGTCCGCGAGCGGCTCGGGCAGGGGCTTCATGGCGCCCGACCGGCGAAAGAGGACCGGCGAGCGGGCGACGCGCTGCCATCCGTCCGGGCTGATGACGACACACCGACCGTCGGCAGTCGCGAGATCAACGACGATCGAGTCCCCGTCGCGAGCAACCCGCACGTGCGGGATGCGCGGTTCGGCGGACGCCGCGACGCCTTCGAGCACGGTCATCGCGTCGGCAAGGGCCGATTGCGAGGGGACAGAGCCGTCGTTGTCGTCGGTGTAGATCCGGGCGAGCTGCGAGCGTAGGCCGGCGCGCCCTCGGAGCGGGAGCGCGATGTTCGCCCCGTCGATCTTGACGCCGTACGGCCGCCCGTCCTCGGACATGAACAGCTCGTACCGTTCGCGGGCGAGCGCGACGAGCTGCGACGCCTGCGAGGGACCCCGTTTGCCGTCGTCCCGGATCCCGTTCGCCTCCAAGATCTCTTTGGCCTTCTTGCTGATCTCGTCGTCGCGGTTGCTCATCGGCGGTTCCTTGCGGGTGCATGTCGGGCGCTCGCCACCGTGCGCGCTGCCGCACCTTCCGGGTGTCCGGCGGTGACAGCGGCGTCAACGAGTGCGTTCGTGACGGCGACGGGGTCGACGCCGGTCTCGAACGCGCGGCAGGCGGCCCAGTAGAGACGGTTGTTCAACTGGCCTTCGGGAGCGTTGAGGATGTGCCGGATCAGGCCCGTGAGCACGGCGGAACGGCGCCGGATCGGCATCTGTACGGGTCTGCGTGCTTGTACGGGTGTGGGCTTAGGGATCATGAGATCGATCAGCGCCTGCGGGGCTTCGGCTACCGGGTGCATGGCAGCTACCTGGTAGACACCGGTCGGCGTCCACGAGCCGGGGCCGACGAGGTATCCGCCGTACCCGCGCACGTCGATGCCGGGCCCGAGCTTGCCCGCGCTGTTCTGCACGACGGCCGCGGCCGGTCCCGTGAGCCACAGGTGCAGCCCGCCGGACGGCGTGGCGATGACGACGGTCTCGGGCACGGTGAATCCGTTCTCGTCGCCCAGTGCCCGCAGAGACGCGACGCCGTCGACGCCGTTCTTCCGGTCAAGGTCAACCCCGAGTAGGGGAGTCTCCCCACGCCCGCAGGCGATGCCGTATCCGGTCGCGTGCGGGGCTGCGGCGAACAGCTCGGCCAGGCGCCGCCGGTCGTCGGTGGCGTCGTGCACGCCGTGCCCTGGCCGCCCGCACTCCCCACGGCACTTCGGCGTACCGCGCGGCTCGTCGCGGTGCGGCGAGCGAATGGCCGGCATCTTGGTACGGCCGATGGGGAAGACGTGCATGCCCCGGCGGACCGCCTCGGTCGCGTCTCGGAGGCCGTTCCGCCACCGTTCGCCGTGTGGCACGATGTCCCGTGACTCGCCCACCAGGTAGTCACTCGCCCCCGCAGCCTGTTCCCGCAGGCCGGGGGCGTTTGCCTTGTCGTACGTCACGCGGCGGCGCCGGTCGTGCTGGTGCGCTCCCGCAGCCACTCATCGACAGCGCGCCGGGTGTATCGGATCCGGCCGCCCCTGCCCGGAGTGAGCTTGATGTACTCCGGGCCAATGCCCTGCCACCGCCAGTTGGCCAGTGTCTGAGGGCTCACGCCCATCTCTCTTCCGGCCTGAGCCGGGGTGAGCTTGTCTGCGCTCATCAGAACTCCTGTCGAGATTTCCTCGATGAGTACTTGCATCATCGCGGGATAGTCCGTGATGATGTGGAGCGTAGCCGGGAAGATCCCGGTCCGCAAGATCCGTGATTCTGTCGAGAAAATCTCGACTGATAACGTCCGGATCATGACGACAGGACGCATTGAATTGGGGCCGACCGGGCGGACAGTTGCCGCCAATGTGAAGCGACTCCGTGAGGCTCGTGGGCTCACGCTGAGGGCGCTATCAGCAGAACTCAGGGAGCGTGGGCGGCCGTTGAGCGCCGATGCTCTCAACAAGATCGAGAACGGTGCCCACCAGGACGAGAGAGCAGTTCGCCGCGTAGACGCGGACGACTTGATGGCGCTGGCGACCGCGTTCGGCGTCGGTCCGCTCGCGTTGTTGCTGCCTGTGGACACCGAAGCTCAGGACACGGTGCAGGTGACTGGGACCGCTGCCGTCACCGCTCACAGGGCATGGCAGTGGGGGACAGGTGTCGGACCCGTTGAGTTGCCGCCTGAGCGCGGCACCGCAGCGGCCGGTAAGGCGCTCTACGCCGCCATCTCCCAGTACCGCATTTTCGGGCTTCCGCACTGGCTGGTGGAGATGCAAGACGACGAGGGTCAGGAACTCATCGAGAAGCATCCTGGGAAACGGCGGTCATCCAGTGGCTAGAGTCTGGATCGAGGACCGCGCCAAGCACGCCGAATACCGGGCCGCGGTCGAGCGGTGGAAGGCCGCGAAGAGAGCGGGCAGCAAGCGGCAGGCGCCCGGCCGGTGGCGGGTGCGCTGGTATGGGCCGGACGGCAAGGGCAAGTCGGCGACGTTCGCGAAGCTCCCCGAAGCCGAGAATCACGTACACGAGGTCGAGGGCAAGATGCGCGACGGCTCGTACCGAGACGCAGCGGCCGGCAAGGCGACACTTCGGGAGGTCGCCGAAAAGTGGAAGGGCACTCTCGGCAAGTTGGAGCACACCACCAGGGAGACCTACGTCGACGCCTGGCGGGTGCACATCGAGCCGCGGTGGGGTGACTACCAGGTCCGGCGTATCGAGTGGGAAGACGTCGCCGAGTGGATCGGGCATCTCGCTGCCGGCTCGCACGGCTGCCGGAAGGTGGGGCCGGGCAGAATCCAGAAGATCCACAACGTGCTGTCGTTGATCCTCGGGCACGCCGTGCGAGCGAAGCGGATTGCCGTCAACCCTGCGGCAGGCGTGCCCCTTCCCCGCGTGGTCCCGCAGGATCACGTCTACCTGACTCACGCCCAGGTCGACCGGATCGCGAACGCGGCGGGCGAGTACCGGCTCCTGCTGCTCCTGCTTGCCTACACGGGCCTGCGGTGGGGCGAGGTGTCCGCCGTGACCGTGGGCGCGCTCGACATCGGCGCTCGGCGTCTGGCCGTGCGGCAGGCGTACAAGAAGACGCGCGAACACGGGCTCATCCTCGGCATGCCGAAGACGCACGAGCGGCGCAAGGTGCCGGTCCTGCGGTCGCTGGCCGCCGAGCTGGGGCCGCTGGTGAAGGACCGGGCGCCGGGCGAGCTGCTGTTCACCGCGCCGGGCGGGGGACCGCTGTACGGGGACAACTTCCGTCCCCGCGTGTTCGACCCTGCGGTGAAGGTGGCCGGCCTCGCTGGTCTCGGCATCACGCCGCACAAGCTGCGGCACACGGCGGCCTCGCTGAGCATCGCGAGCGGTGCGGACGTCAAGGTCGTACAGCTCATGCTCGGGCACAAGTCGGCGGCCATGACGCTGGACACCTACGGGCACCTGTTCCCGGATCGGCTGGACGAGGTTGCGGACCGTCTGGACCGTGAGCGGGACCGCCGGGCGGCCCTACAGAAAGTCGCCAACGCAGTGGATGCGTACCGGGTGAGTAAGGGAGATCACTAACGATGTGTACTGAATCCGTACTGCGGTCTCGTGCCCCTCCTGTCGGAGGGACCCGAAAACGGCCTGTGACCTGGAGTGGAGCCTAGGGGAGTCGAACCCCTGACATCTGCCATGCAAAGACAGCGCTCTACCAACTGAGCTAAGGCCCCGGAAGGGATGTACGACGGCGCCGCAGGACGCCGTGACGACCGCCGGGGACCAGAGTACCGGGTGTCCCCCGTGATCTCGCAAAAGGATTGGGACTCCCGGTGCGCGACCCCGCTCCGTAGGATGCCCCAGAGGTTCGCAGCAGCGAAGCTGCCGCCTGGGGAAGCGATGGGGAGACGCGAATGGACGCCGCACAGCAGGAATCGACAGCAAGAGCCAGAGAACTCCAGCGCAGCTGGTACGGAGAGCCGCTGGGAGCACTCTTCCGGCGGCTGATCGACGACCTGGGGCTGAATCAGGCCAGGCTCGCCGCGGTGCTCGGCCTGTCGGCCCCGATGCTCTCGCAGTTGATGAGCGGCCAGCGCGCCAAGATCGGAAATCCCGCCGTGGTCCAGCGCGTTCAGGCGCTCCAGGATCTGGCGGGGCAGGTCGCCGACGGCAGCGTCAGCGCCGCCGAGGCCACCGCCCGGATGGAAGAGGTCAAGAAGTCGCAGGGCGGCTCCGTCCTCACCGGCACCAGCCAGACGACGAACAGCACGGGCGCGCCGACCGTGCGGCGGGTCGTCCGCGAGATCCAGTCATTGCTGCGGTCGGTCGCCGCCGCCGGTGACATCATCGACGCGGCGGACTCCCTCGCACCGAGCCACCCCGAACTGGCAGAGTTCCTCCGGGTGTACGGAGCCGGGCGCACCGCCGAGGCGGTCGCGCACTACGAGGCGCACCAGAACTAGACCGGAGCGGGGCACGGCAGGGCACGACTGAGACCGCGGCCGAGGGGGCGACGGTCCACCGGACAGGACGACTGGGAGCGAGCGCGGCGCAATGGGTGAGGTCTTCGCTGGTCGGTACGAGCTGGTAGACCCGATCGGACGCGGTGGTGTGGGCGCCGTCTGGCGCGCCTGGGACCACCGGCGCCGGCGGTACGTGGCGGCCAAAGTCCTCCAGCAGAGCGACGCACACACCCTGCTGCGTTTCGTACGCGAGCAGGGTGTGCGGATCGATCACCCGCACGTACTCGCACCGGCCAGCTGGGCCGCCGACGACGACAAGGTCCTGTTCACCATGGACCTGGTGAGCGGCGGATCACTGGCGCATGTGATCGGCGATTACGGGCCGCTGCCGCCACGCTTCGTCTGTACCCTGCTCGACCAGCTCCTCTCCGGTCTCGCGGCCGTGCACGCGGAGGGAGTCGTCCACCGCGACATCAAACCCGCCAACATACTGCTGGACGCCACCGGCACCGGCCGGCCGCATCTGAAGCTGTCCGACTTCGGTATCTCCATGCGCAAGGGCGAGCCGCGCCTGACAGAGACCAACTACGTGGTGGGCACGCCCGGTTATTTCGCGCCGGAGCAGTTGGCGGGCGCGGAGCCGGACTTCCCCGCTGACCTCTTCGCCGTCGGCCTGGTCGCGCTCTATCTGCTGGAGGGCCAGAAGCCCGACTCCAAGGCCCTGGTGGACTATTTCACCGCCCACGGCACCCCGGGAGCGCCGCAGGGGATTCCCGAGCCTCTGTGGCAGGTGCTCGCCGGGCTGCTCCAGCCGGACCCGGACGCCCGATTCCGTACGGCGACGGGGGCGCGCAAGGCGCTCACGGCGGCCGCCGAGATGCTGCCCGAGCAGGCGGAGGACGACGAGCCCGTCGAGGTCTTCGACCAACTTGGGCCGCTGCCTCCCCCGTTCGGTCCCGAAGGGCCCGTCACGGCCCCGGACCCGAACCGGCACGCCCCCCAACCGCCCCTTTACGGAGACCCGCACACGGGTGGAGTCACCGGGGGAGTGACAGGCGGGCCGGCGGGTGGGCTGACCGGCGGCGTGACCGGTGGACAGCCGCCCCGGAACACCCCGAGCGCCCCCGGAACGCCAAGCCCGCCCCCCGCGCAGCCACAACCCGCCCCGCAGACCTCCATGTCGGAGACCGGCAGCTTCCATCTCCCCCCACCGCCCTACCCCGACCAACAACAGCCACCGCAACAGCGCCCCCAGCCACATCAGCCCCGCCAACCCCCTTCCGGGCCGCACCCGTTGCAACCCTCCCCGCCCGCCGCTTCCTACTCCGCGCCCACGCATCCGCTCCCGTCCCCTCCCCCTGCCGCGCCCGATCCGTCGCAGGCGCCCACCGCCGAAGTGCCGCACGACCTGCCGCACACTCGTAGATACACCGCTCAGCGGCCCGGGGTTCCCACCCAGTACCCACCGGCTCCAGCCGCCCCGGCCCCCGCCCCCGCCCCCACCCCGCACAAGCGACCGGGACCGCGACCGGGACCGCCACTCAAGGTGACGATCCCGGTTCTGCTGCTCGCACTCGCCTGTTTCGCCGTGGGGTTCTACGCCCTCTCGCTGACCTGACGACCCACCACTGAGCCGACGGGCCGGCGGCCCGGCGGCCCTCTACCGCACCGCCTCCCGCCGCCGCGCGAGCAGCATCCAGCCCCCGAGCCCCAGCACCAGCACCGTTCCCGTCCCGATCCCGCCCGCCGCGACCAGCTTCATCCTGTCGCGGATCAAAGCACTGCTGGGTCCCTCGTCCTCGTCGCTGTCCGTGTGCTCCAGATCCCCGGCGGACACACTGAACTCGCCGGGCGGTCCGGCGTACCCCGGCCCGTCCTCCGCCGTGCCCTCGACGTTCACCCGCACCGTCAGGTCGTACGGCTTCGGCCCGAACTTCTCGCCCACTTCCGGGTTGAGGCTCACCCGCACGTAATACCAGCCCGCGAAGCGCATCGCCTTCTGATGGGCGGCGGAACTGAAGCGGTTCGCGTAGTTCACGGGTGGCGCCGGATCCGCCGACACCGACTTCGGCCCGCCGTTGTACGACATCGATTCGATGCCGTCGACGAGCCCTCTCGCCGGGTTGTACACGGCGAGGGACATCGCCCCGCTGACGATGCCGGGCCGCTCCGAACCGCCCAACTCCGCGCTGGTGAACAACTGCTGCCCCCAGTCGACGGGCACGCGGTAGTAGAGCGACTCACCGGGCTCGATCTCCGCCGTCCACCCACCCGTGCCCAGCGCCGTGGCGCCGGTGAAACCGGCGCCCCCCGCCCGCGCCTTCGGAGCGCCGGACGGCGGCTCGGGGAAGTCGGTCGGCCAGTCGTCCTCCGGCGCCTCGGTGGGACCGGCGGTGGTGAGCTCGGGCTCGGACAGATACCGCAGTTCCAGGTCCCACGCGGCCTGTGTGGACGTGGCCTTGGACTCCCGCTCCACAATCACGTAGTACGTACCGGCCTCTTGGCAGGACCCGGACTTCTCGCCGTCGACAGTCCGGGACGCGTACGCGGTCAGCGGCTGGGGATAGTCACTTGTCGGCAGGACCCGCACCTGTTGCGAGTCACAGCTCCTGCCGTCGTCGTCCTGCATCGTGACCGTGACGCTGTCGCCGTACGTCACCCGCGACCCCAGCTCGGGCACGGCGGTCACCGACATGTACGCGCTCTCCGCACCGTCCAGGTCCAGCCGGTAGAAGAGCCTCTTGCCCGGCTCGATCGCGTCGCCGTACGTGTCACCCGCTGCCAGCTGCCACGCGTCGCTGGGACCCGTCCCGCCCTCGATGCTCTCGGCGTCCGGGTCGAAGGCGTACGGAGTCGGCCCCTCGGCCGCCCGAGCCGTACCGCTCAGTCCCGGCAGCCCCGGCCCGCCCGACTGCCCCGGCTGCGCCACCACCGCGCACATCGCCGCCGCCGCGACCAGCGCGGCCCGGCCCCTGCTGCGCCGCCTCTTCACGAGCGTCCCCTTGTCGTCCGGCGGCTCCGCCGCCCACCACCAACACCCCGCACCCGCCGCCACAGCGGGCGTCCACGGTGCCGGTCCATCCTGCCCCGCCGGTCCGGCCCCTGTCTGCGCGGGCAGCCGATCCGTACGCCCCCCGCGCCCCCACCAGACCCGGAATTTCACAAAAGCAACCAAATCGTTCGCTCAGGCGAACTCACCGCGGGACTGCCACGCAACCCACCGCGAAACGCACCACGAGTCCCACTACGAGTCCCACCGCGAAACCCCACCGCCGAACTTCACCACAGCACGAAGCCCCGGTCGCCACGGCGACCAGGGCTTCGCGTACCGACTACTGGGTCTCACACACCCGAACCTGCGGGCACGGAGTCGGTCGCCTCCGTCCACAGATCCTGCTCGGCGCGATCCGCCTGGATCTGGCGGTACACGAGGAGCCCGCCGATGGCGGCCAGTGCGACCAGGAGAAGCTTCTTCACCGCGCGACCTCGTCTTTCCTTGTCTTGGGGGCCTTCTGGCGCCCGACTATACACACCGACCGATATCGATCGGTGACCTACGTGCGCCCCAACTCAAGGGCCGCCACGACCAGTCAACACCCGCACAGCAGAAAGCGATCCGCCCGGACAGAAGAGTCTCTGTCCGGGCGGATCGGCGCTTGTGGGGCTAACAGGATTTGAACCTGTGGCCTCATCCTTATCAGGTCAATCATGGGGAGCCGATCACCTCGGCCAACTCGCCGCGTGCTTCGCCTGACTGTCCGCTGGGGTTCGGCCCTGACCGCCGCCGTTCGCCCTTGTTGGTGTCAGGTGCTGATGTCAGGAGCGTAGGGCGGTCTTGACAAGCCAGAGTCAGCCTACTAGCTGCCATCGCGGTTGGTGGAGCGGCTTTGGGCGGGAGCTGCCATGGGGCGAGAGATTATGGCCCCTTACGCTGGCCGCGAATCGGGCAGTCCCTGGACCTGCCCGCAATAGCCCGATCTGGGGCCATGATCTTAGAGGCTCGCCCCATGGTGGCTGCCTAAAGCCGTGGAGCCGACCGCCCCAGCCCCGCGCCCCGCTTGGACCCCCGCCCCTACTCTCCTTCCCTCTCTCCCCATCACCTTCCTTGCCGTCTTCGGGTTCTCGCCGGGAGAGGTCCTGTCCCCTGGGCTGTGTGCGCCTGGCCGTGTGTTCCTGCTGTCCTGGGGTGGTTCGGTGGGCCTGGGTGTGCAGGCGCACGGGTTGTGTGGTGGTGGGGTTTCCGTTCTCGGAGTCCGGTGCGGCGGTTTACAGGCGAAGCGTGAAGCGGGATACCTCGTGTCGCATCGCGGCGCGGGGCCGGGGCGGGCGGAGCGGGCCGAAGGCAGGAGCGGCGCCCAGCCCCGAGCCCCAAGCGGCCCGGAGACGGGCCGACTGGGTGTTTTCCGTAGCGGCGGCTTCTGCGAGAAGACGTGGCCTGCGTGCCGGATGCCCGACAGGGCAAGAGCCCCCGAACCACCAGCAGACCCTGGAGGCCGAAGGCGCCTGCGGCTTCCCCGTCGACCTTCCCCACGGTGGTGCTCGGGTGCCCGCCGGCCGATTCGCCCTCACGATCCACGGGGGTCCGTGTTGACCGTCCGCAGCGCGCCGGGCTCCGATGGTCCTGAATCAACGGCCCACCCGCGCGGGAGCTCCCGGAGCGTCCCCTCCCCCTCCCCACCCGCAGGGTGGGGCTTGATGAGGTAGAGAAACCTGTAACAGCGCCCTGCCCCATGGTCCACGTCGGCATGGGTACGTTGCTCTCATGAAGCTCGACTCCACCGAGGCCCGCAGCCGCTTCGCGGTCGCACTTGTCGCGCGGCTCGCAACGGCGGACGCCGATGGAGCCCCCCACGTCGTGCCCGTAACGTTCGCGCTCAGCGATGATCGAATCTTCTTCGCGATCGACTACAAGCCGAAGAGCACGTGGAACCTGCGGCGGCTGCGGAACATCCGTGAGAATCCGAAGGTCGCACTCCTGGTCGATCACTTTGACTCCGACTGGACCCGGCTCTGGTGGACCCGTGCCGATGGCAACGCCGAGATTCAAGAAGACGGAGACGAGCGCCTTGAGGGCCTTGAGCTGCTGGAACGCAAGTACGAGCAGTACGCGGACAACCCTCCGGTCGGCCCGGTGGTGATCATCCGTGTGGATCGCTGGAGCGGTTGGGCCTTCTCGGAGTGACGCTGACAGTGGGACCGCGTAACCTTGCTTGCATAGCCAAGCTGAGGTGACCTGAATGTCGATCCCGAGTCTTCCGCTGTATCGGAAGATCGCTGATGACCTGCGGGCTTCGATCCTGTCCGGCGAACTGCCGCCCGGTGAAAAGCTGCGGTCGGAGAACGAACTCAAAGATCAGTACGGCACTACCCGTGTGACGGTGCGCAAGGCGCTCGCGCTTCTCAAGGCAGATGGCCTGCTCGTCAGCGAACAGGGCAAGGGTGTCTTCGTAAGGCCACGGCCGAACGTCCAGATGTTGACGACCGGAGCCAACTTCCGGGAGCGCAGGAAAACCGGAGTGAGCAACTTCAACGCGGAAGCGGTTGCCCAAGGTCTACGACCTGAGCAGCGCATCCTCTCGGTGGAGACCGTCCCGGCGCCGGCCGAAATCGCTTCGCGACTTGAGGTCGCTGCGGACACTGCGGTGATCGTTCGCCGCCGGGCCTTCTTCGTGAACGACGAACCGATGCAGTTGGTCGATGGCTACTACCCCGCCGAGCTGTTCAGCGGGACGGCACTGGAGGACCCTCGCCGGATCCGTGGTGGCGTGAGTCGATTGATCGAAGATCCTGACGGACCTGTGAAGCAACGGATCACCCGGTTCGTGGAAGAGCTGGACATCCGCATGCCCACCCCGGCGGAGACCGAAGCGTTGAAGATCCCGCCCGGCGTCCCCTTGGCTCGGGTTTTCAGGGCTGCGCACGTCACTGTCGGTCGAGTCGTGGAAGTGCTCGACTCCCGTATCCCGTGCGACAGGCACGGCTTCCGATATGTGATCGACGTTCCCTGACTGACCGTCAGAAATGAGAGGGCCTTCGGGTCCTCTTTTTTGAGCATCCACTTGCATATCCAAGTTGACGCGCTTACCTTGATGGAACGGCTTGGATATACAAGCTGACGCAGCGAGGGAGTCCACAACTCTCACGCCCTGCAAGGGAGATGCACATGCCGTCCTTCAAGATCGATGTCTCGACTGCTGTGGTGTTCGTGGCGACGGCGCCGGTTCCGAAGTTGGTGAGCAAGCAGACCGGTGAGGTTGCGGTGGACCGTGAGACTGGTGCGCCGCTGGTCACGGTGGGTCTGCTGATCTCGGACGAGGGGGAGGGGAACCTGTATCAGGTGACGGTGCCTCAGACGGGGGTCCCGGAGAGCCTGAATCCGGGTACGCCGGTGTCGGTGATCGGGCTCAAGGCGCGTGACTGGGAGAACACCTTCAACGGGCAGGCACGGCACGGGATCAGCTTCCGTGCAGTGGCGATCACGGCGGGGGCCTGATCATGTCGGACGTTTCGACGGTGCTGGAGATAGCGGCACCGCTGGCGGGTGTGGGTGGTCTCGGCTACGCGAAGGCCCGTGCTCCCCGTGTGTACTGGTCGCTGGTGGGGATGCCGGTCACCTGGTGCCGGTTCACCTTCACCTACCGGGCCACGATGGACGTGTGCGGCCTCACGGTCCGGCCTTCCGCGCTGCGGGCGTTCCTGGTGCGCAACGTCGCCCGGCGTGAGGTTGTGCCGGTTGCTCCGAAGATCCGCCGGGTTCGGGGCACGTCGACCGGTCTGCGGGTGACACTTCGGCTTCCGGCCGGTCTGGAGCCCGCCGACGTGGCCGCCGCCTCTGAGCGGTTGCGGCACGCGTGGGGTGTCCACTCGGTCAACGTGGTGGAGACCAAGCCCGGCTTCGTTGAACTGCGGATGACGGGTTACGACGTGCTGAACCGGGTGCGGATGCCTCGCCATTCACACCGTGGCTCCTCGGGTTCGCTGGTGGTGCCAGTGGCGATGCGCGATGACGGGACGGCGTTCGTCCGGAATTACCGCAAGGTCCCGCATGGCCTGACGCTGGGCTCGAACCAGTCGGGTAAGTCGATGTATCAGCGCAACCTCATCGCGGGCCTTGCCGGGCTCCCGGTCGGGCTGATCGGCATCGACTGCAAACGCGGCGTGGAACAGGGCCGGTTCGCCTCCCGGCTGTCCGCGCTGGCCACCACCCCCAACGAGGCATCCGAACTGCTCGGTGTCCTGGTCGGCGAGATGGAAGACCGCTTCACGCTCCTGGCCGATCATCAGGTCTCCGATGTGTGGGAGCTGCCGGAGAAGGTGCGGCCGGTTCCGCTGGTGGTCCTGGTGGACGAGGTGGCGGAGCTGTTCATGGCGTCGGCGAAGAAGGAGGAAGAACGCCGGGACCGTACGGTCACCTCGTTGATCCGTCTCGCGCAGATGGCCCGCGCGGTCGGTATCTACCTGGAGATCTGCGGGCAGCGCTTCGGCTCGGACCTCGGCAAGGGCGCCACCTCGCTCCGTGCCCAGCTCACCGGCCGCGTGGTCCACCGCGTCAACGACAAGCAGACAGCGGAAATGGGCCTGGGAGACATCGCCCCCGAAGCGGTCTCCTCCGTCACCACGATCCCGCCGGACCGCCCCGGCGTTGCCGTGGCCGGTGACTCCTCCGGCGGCTGGTCCCGCATCCGCACCCCCGAGCTGACCCCCGGCGCTGCGGTCGCCATCTGCCGGGAGTACGCCCACCTCACCCCGCACATCGCGGCCCTGGCCCGGTTCCGCCCCATGGTCCGCCCGGAGCCCATGCCGGCCGATTCTGCACCGGCGGTCCGCCCGGCCCCGGTCCCCCTGACCGACTAGAACCCCCTGCTCTCCCGGTTGGCGTGACCTCCTCGCGCCAGGTCCCTACCCCGCCCATGCCTGAATCCGGAAGGAAGCCCCGTCATGGCCCGGAAGACCACCACCGGTACGGCGAAGAAGACCGCCCCGGCCACGCCGCCGCCGTGTGAGCCCTGCCAGGGATCGGGACAGGTCGCGGTCACGGTCCGCGTCGGCCGCAAGCGCCGCACGGTCGGCCAGCAGGACGGCATCTGCCTGACCTGCTTCGGCACCGGCGAAGCCACCTGACCGCACTCCGGGATGCCGGGCGGCCAACACTGCGCCCGGCCCCGGCCACCACTCCTCGAAAGGAGATGACCCCCATGTTCCGCACCCTTCGTCTCGACGCCGTCCTGATTCAGGCCGTGATCGCCGGTGCCCTGTCCTTCGCGCACCTTCACGACCTGGCTGCCGCTGCCGGGCAGGACGGCTGGAAGGCGTGGGCGTATCCGGTGAGCGTGGATCTGCTGCTCGTCGCCGCCTGGCGCCGTATGCGCACCACCGCCGACAACCGCGCCGCCTGGGTCTGGTTCGTCATCGCACTGACCGCCTCGCTTGGGGCCAACGTCGCGACCGCCGGACTCCTCGACATGAGCGACGTGCCTGACTGGCTGCGTATCACCGTCGCCGGATGGCCCGCCCTCGCGTTCCTTGGCGGCACACTCCTGGCCCATGCACCGGCCCCGCCCGCCGTGCCGGCCGATTTCCAGCCCAACCCTGACCCCGCCCCGGCCCCGGTAGCGCTTCCCGATCCGGAGCCCGACCCGGTCCCGGAACTTCCGCCCGCCCCTGCGGCCGAACCCGCCCCCCTTCCTGCTCCGGCTCCTGCTGTGGCGGTTCCCCCGGCGCTGCTGGATCACGCCCGGAAGCTCGCCGACAACCACCACGCCACGACCGGTACCCGTATCGACGCCGACACCCTGCGCGCCCGCCTCGGCGTCCCCGCACCGCTCGCCAACGCGATCACCGCCCAACTCGCCTGACAGCCAAGGAGATTCCGCTATGCGTCCGTCCATCGAGTCCGCTTTGAAGCGGTCCGCCGAACTGACCCGCAGCAACCGATTGGTCGATGCGGTGGCCACCGCCGAAGCTGCGATCAACCGGGCCACCGACGACGAGCACTCGGAGATCCAGCAGTGGCTTACCGACCACGCTGACGACTTCACCGGCCGGAACGGCTGAGTGCCATGGCCCGCCCGAAGCGCTTCCGCGACGTGATCCGGATCGGCCCCGTCCAGGTCGGCACCCACAACGACGCACGGGGCCGCGACAAGCACGCCGCCGCCTGCACCGCCCCCGGCTGCGGCTTCTCCGCCGACTACACCGACCGGCCCGCCGCCGAACTCGCCGCCCGTACCCACCGCTGCACCGCCTGAGAGGAGACCGTTCCCGTGTTCACCCCGAAGTACCCGCCCCCCGACACCGCCCCGGTGATCCGCACCCCCGACGCCATCCACCCGCCCGCTGTCCACGCCCCGGCGCCGGTGCCGGTCGCCTCGTCCCGGCCCACGGTCCAGCTCACCCCCGCCGCCGTCATCACGATCGCTGTCGGTGGTACCACAGTGGTGCTGGTCATCGGCGCCGTCCTGGTCTCCCTGCTCCTCGCCGTCGCCATCACCGGCGCATCCGTCGCCATCTGCGCCGTGGTCCTGCGCTCCCTGCTCAACCAGTCCGGTACGGGCCGGTGAATGCCATGGACCTGCCCACCTTCGCCGCCGCGCTGCCCGCTGTCGGCTGGGCCGTCCACAGCGGCCTCCTGGCCCGACGTCTGTCGAGCGCGCGCCGCGACCCGCTGACCGGCCTGCACACCCGCGCCGGATGGACCGCACGAGCCGAACGCATCATCCAGCGGTCCCCGAACGCGCTCGTGGTGCTGGTCGACCTGGACGACTTCAAAGCGGTCAACGACACCCACGGCCACGCCGCCGGAGACGCGGTGATCGCCTCGACGGCCTCACGCCTGGCGATGTGGGCCGGTCGGCACGGTATCGCCGCCCGCCTCGGCGGTGATGAGTTCGCCGTCATCGTCACCGACCCAGCCAAGACCCTGGGGCCTGCCGCGCTGGTCTCCGCGCTCCACCGCCCGGTCCTGCACGGCGGGAGCCTCCTGCCCATCGCCGCATCAGCCGGTTTCTGCCACCTGACCGACCTGCCCGAGCCCTCGCTCACCGACGCGCTGACCGCCGCCGACGCCGCCATGTACGCGGCCAAAGGCCACGGCCGACGCAACAACACTCACCACTGACAAGGAGTCCTGACCATGGGTCTGTTCAGCCGCACCAAGAGCACACAACCCGAGAGCCCGGCCATGGCCGAACTCGGCAGGGAGTTCGCCATCGCCCGCAGGCACGGTGACCGCAAGACCATGCGCCGTATCGGCCGTGAGTACGCCGACGCCGCCCGCAGCGACAGCGACGCTGCCTCGTTCCAACACGGGCAGGGCGCTTACGACGCGATGCCGCCGATCAAGCCCGAGCGTCGCAACCGCCGACGCTGACCGGCCCCCGGAGCGGCCTCAACCACCAAGTCTCCGCCGCTCCGGGCGCCTTTCCCACCTTCCAGATCACGCAGACCCGAAAGGGAAACACCATCATGCCCCAGCACACCCGCCCCCGGCCCATCTGCCCCAACTGCGACGGCTTCGCGGCTGTCGCCATCACCACCGGCCAGCGCACGGACGACGGCCAGCGCCAGACCCTCACCGCCACCTGCCGCCCCTGCCACGGCACCGGCCACCGCATCCTCGCCCCCGCCGCCCTCGCCCGCGCGGGGAAGTGAGCGCATGAACACCACCGCCACTGCGGCGGGCCTGGACCCGGTCACCCTCGGCGATCTGCTGCGGGTGGCCGGGGCTCCCGGTTTCGATCGCTGGCAAGAGCAGATCCGCCGTACCGGAGGATGCTCCGACCCGATCCGCCTCACCGGCGCTACCAAGACCACCGACCGCACGACCGGCACCCTTCTGCACCACTACTCGACCGACAACGAGCCCGGCGGAACCCTCCGCATCGCCTGCGGCAACCGCCGCGCCTCACGCTGCCCCTCCTGCGCCTGGACCTACGCCGGAGACACCTACCACCTCATCCGCGCCGGACTCACCGGCGACCCCACCAAAGGCACCCCGCACACTGTGCGCGACCACCCCCGCGTGTTCGCCACCCTCACCGCCCCGTCCTTCGGCCCGGTCCACAACCGCCCCGGCAACCGCCCCTGCCGCTGCGGCACCCAACACCCCGACGAAGCAGACGAGTTGGGCGCCGCGCTCGACCCGGTGACCTACGACTACGCCGGTGCGGTCCTGTGGAACAACCACGCCGGGGACCTGTGGCGCTACGTCACCATCTACCTCCCGCGTGAGCTGGCTGCCCGTGCCGGCATAACTCAGCGCGAACTCAAGGAACAGCTCCGCGTCTCCTACGGCAAGGTCGCCGAGTACCAGAAACGCGGCGCCATCCACTTCCACGCCGTCATCCGCCTCGACGGCCCCACCGGACCTGACTCACCGCCCCCGTCCTGGGCCACCCTCGACCTCCTCACCGACGCACTGCGTGCCGTGGCTGCCCGTGCTGAGATCACGCTTCCCGCCGCCGGGGACCAGCCCGCCCGTGTCCTGCGCTGGGGCACCCAGCTCGACGTCCAGCCCATCGGCGCCTTCGGCAACGGCGAAGACCTCACAGAGCAAGCCGTGGCCTCCTACGTCGCCAAGTACGCCACCAAGGCCGCCGAGACCACCGGCACCGTCGACCGCCGCGTCGGCAACCGCGAAGCCCTGATCCTCCTCGACATCCCCGACCACACCCGGCGCCTGATCGAAGCGTGCTTCGACCTCAACCCCCACTACCCCGACCGCCGCCTCCTCGCCTGGGCTCACATGCTCGGCTTCCGGGGCCACTTCTCCACCAAATCCCGCCGCTACTCCACCACGCTGGGCGCCCTGCGACAGGTCCGCGCCGACTACCGCGCCCACCAGCAACGTGCCTCCCTCGGCCTTCCCGACCCCAACGACCACCCCGAAGCGACCACCCTCACCCTCGCGCACTGGGCCTACGCCGGACACGGCCACACCCCCGGCGAATCCTGGCTCGCCGCCAACATCCACCGCGACATCCAACAAAGCCGCGACACCGCCCGCGAAGCACGCGCCGACCTGGAAGACCTGGAAGGGGCGATCGCATGAGCGCCACCACTGTTGAACTGCTGACCGTGCCGGACGTCATGACGCGGCTGAAGGTCGGACGGACCAAGGTCTACGACCTGATCCGTACGCGCCGGTTGGCCTCGATCAAGGTCGACGGCTGCCGTCGTATCCCCGCTGACGCCGTGCGCGCCTTCGTCCTGGGCCAGCTCGGGGAGGCTGCCTGATGGCAAAGCGACGCCCCAACGGCGGGGGAACGATCACCAAGCGCACCGATGGCCGCTACCAGGGGGCCGCCTACGTCACCGACACAGACGGCAACCGCGTCCGGAAGTACGTGTACGGCGCCACCTGGGATGAGGCCAACGAGAAGCTTGGCAAGCTCCAGAGTCAGGAGCGGGAGGGCATCCCTGTCCCCTCACGAACGTGGACGGTCGGGGAATGGCTGGACTACTGGCTCAAGCACATCGTCAAGCCGAACCGGGAAGAGAACACCTACTCCAAGTACGAGTCGAAGGTCCGCCTGTACCTCGCGCCCCACCTGGGGAAGAAGTCCATGCTGCGGCTGACACCGGCTCAGGTCCGCTCCTTCATGGCCACGCTCAAGCGGGAAATGGTCACGGCCTCCGTCCGCTTCGAGGTGCTGCGCACGCTCCGGAACGCGCTCAACCGCGCCATCCGTGAGGAGCTGCTGACTCGCAACGTAGCGCTCCTGGTCGACATGCCCACGGTGAGCAAGGACAAGGGCAAGGCGTGGAATGCCCGTGAAGCGGTCACCTTCCTCCGTACCGCCCGCGCCCACCGCTTCTACGCGGCCTGCGTCCTGGTGCTCGTCCTCGGCCTCCGCCGGAGCGAGTTGCTCGGGCTGCGCTGGCAAGACATCGACTTCGAGAACCGGCAGTTCACGCCGACCAAGCAGGTGCAGCGGAAGAAGGGCGTGGGCTTGGTCCTCAAGGACCTCAAGACGGACTCCTCGCACGCGGTGCTGCCACTGCCGGAGTTCTGCGCCCGCGCCCTGGAAGAACGACGCCAACTGCAAAACCTGGAACGAAAGATCATCGGTGACACCTGGGCGCAGGAACCCGATCACGATGTGATCTTCTCGTCCGAGCGCGGCGGGCTGACGGACCCGGTGGGCTTCTCCCGTACCTTCAACGCCTTGGTGAAGCGCGCCGGTGTTCGCCGGATCACGGTCCGGCTCGCTCGGCACACCTGCGGCACCCTGCTCGCCTTCCTCAAGGTCCACCCCAAGGTGGCGCAGGCGATCCTCCGTCACAGTCAAATCAGCATGACCATGGACGTGTACACGCACGTCGTCGGCGACAGCGAACGTGAAGCCGTGGACCTGCTTGCGGATCTGCTGGAAGATCCATTGATTGGCTGATGTCAGTTGTAGATGTCAAAGGCCACCGAGTCACGTGACTTGGTGGCCTTTGCGCTTGTGGGGCTAACAGGATTTGAACCTGTGGCCTCATCCTTATCAGGGATGCGCTCTAACCAACTGAGCTATAGCCCCGCGCTGCCCCTGAAGATTAGCGCACTCCAGGGCCAGTCCCAAAATCGATACCGGGGCCACGCTCCTCCCCGGCCGACCCCGTGCGGAGCCCCGCGAAAAGGCCTCTTACTCGTCCTCGGCCAGCGTCAACTCGACGCCGCCCACGAAGCCCGCCGACAGGTTGTAGATGAAGGATCCGAGCGTCGCGAGAGCGGTCGCCAGCACCACGTCGATCACGGCGATCACCGATGTGAAGATGAGCACCCGCGGCAGCGAGAGGAACGACTGGAGGTCGAAGCCGTTGCTCTCGTTCGAGCCCGTCGCCTCGCTGATCGTCCCGCCCACGGTCGAGAAGACGCCCATCGCGTCCATGACCATCCACAGCACCGCCGCCGCGATGACCGTGCACACGCCGAGCGCGATGGAGAGCAGGAAGCTGACCTTCATCACCGACCACGGGTCGGCCTTCGCCACCCGCAGCCGCGCCTTGCGGGTGCGCGGTGTCGTACGCGCCCCCGTACGCGGCAGGCGTACGCCCGCCGTCGTGGCCGGCCGGCCGACGCCCTGCTGTGTCTGTCCCGGCTGACCCGGCCCCACGCCCTGCCCCTGTCCTTGGCCCTGAACCTGGACGGGCGGCGGTGTCTGCGGCGGCTGTGCGCCCGTCCGCTGCTGTCCGCCCTGTGTCCCCCCGCCCGACGGCGTCGGATACGCCTGCGGCGGGTGGTACGGCTGCGCCGCCTGCTGCGGCTGCTCGGATCCGTACGTCTCGTAAGGGGGCTGCTGCCCCCGGGTGCCGGTCACCGTAACCCCCTGGGAGTCCGTGGCAGGGCCACGGGCACCGCTCGCTCCGGAATCGGCCGATCCGGCGCCCGTGGCTCCACTCACGCTTCTACTCCTCGTGCTCCGCTACCGAGGGCTGGGTGCCCTCAGCGTCCTCGGCAGGCGCGGCTCCGTCGGTCGCCGTTTCGTCACCGGCGTCATCGCCGACAACTCCTTCGACCTCTTCAGCCTCACGACCGGCCTCGGCGTTACGAGCGATACCGACGACGGCATCGCGCTTGCCCAGGTTGATCAGTTGGACACCCATCGTGTCACGGCCCGTCTCCCTGACTTCGTTGACTCGCGTACGAATCACGCCGCCGCCCAGGGTGATGGCGAGGATCTCGTCCGTCTCCTCCACCACCAGCGCACCGACCAGCGACCCGCGGTCCTCCACGATCTTCGCGGCCTTGATACCGAGGCCGCCACGCCCTTGAACGCGATACTCGTCGACGTTGGTCCGCTTCGCGTAACCGCCGTCCGTAGCAGTGAACACGAACGTACCGGGCCTGACGACATTCATCGACAGCAGTTCGTCCCCTTCGCGGAAACTCATCCCCTTCACACCCGATGTCGCACGACCCATCGGACGCAGCGCGTCGTCCGTCGCGGTGAACCGGATCGACTGCGCCTTCCTACTGATGAGCAGCAGATCGTCCTCGGCCGACACCAGTTCGGCACCGATCAGCTCGTCGTCCGCGCCCGAGTCCGTCTCACGGAGGTTGATCGCGATCACGCCACCGGAACGGGGCGAGTCGTAATCCTTCAGCGACGTCTTCTTCACCAGACCGGCCTTGGTGGCCAGCACCAGATACGGCGCCGCCTCGTAGTCCCGTACGGCGAGGATCTGCGCGATCTTCTCGTCCGGCTGGAACGCCAGCAGGTTGGCCACGTGCTGGCCACGCGCGTCCCGGCCGGCGTCGGGCAGCTCGTACGCCTTCGCCCGGTACACCCGGCCCTTGTTCGTGAAGAACAGCAGCCAGTGGTGCGTCGTCGACACGAAGAAGTGGTCCACGATGTCGTCCGACTTGAGCTTCGTGCCGCGCACGCCCTTGCCGCCGCGCTTCTGCGAGCGGTAGTCGTCGGTCTTCGTACGCTTCACATAGCCGCCACGCGAGATGGTGACGACGATGTCCTCCTCGGCGATCAGGTCCTCGATGGACATGTCACCGTCGAACGGCACCAGCTTGGAACGCCGGTCGTCACCGAACTTGTCGACGATCACCGCCAGTTCCTCGCTGACGATCTGCCGCTGCCGCTCGGGCGAGGCGAGGATCGCGTTGTACTCGTCGATCTTCGCCTGGAGCTCGTCGTGCTCGGCGACGATCTTCTGCCGCTCCAGCGCCGCCAGCCGGCGCAGCTGCATCTCCAGGATCGCGTTCGCCTGGATCTCGTCGATCGACAGCAGCGTCATCAGGCCGCCGCGGGCGATCTCGACGGTGTCGCTGCGCCGGATCAGCGCGATGACCTCGTCGATCGCGTCCAGCGCCTTGAGCAGACCACGCAGGATGTGCGCGCGCTCCTCGGCCTTGCGCAGCCGGAACCGCGTACGCCGGACGATGACCTCGATCTGGTGCGTCACCCAGTGCCGGATGAACGCGTCGATCGACAGCGTGCGCGGCACGCCGTCCACCAGCGCCAGCATGTTCGCGCCGAAGTTCGTCTGAAGGTCGGTGTGCTTGTACAGGTTGTTCAGGACGACCTTGGCGACCGCGTCGCGCTTGAGCACGACCACCAGACGCTGCCCCGTACGCGAGGACGTCTCGTCACGGACGTCGGCGATGCCGCCGACCCTGCCGTCCTTCACCAGGTCGGCGATCTTCTGCGCGAGATTGTCGGGGTTGGTCTGGTACGGCAGCTCCGTGACGACCAGGCACTGCCGGTTCTGGATCTCCTCGACCGCGACGACCGCGCGCATCGTGATCGAGCCACGGCCCGTGCGGTACGCCTCCTCGATGCCCCGGCGGCCCACGACCAGCGCGCCGGACGGGAAGTCCGGACCCTTGATGCGCTCGATCAGCGCGTCCAGCAGCTCCTCGTGCGAGGCGTCCGGGTGCTCCAGCGCCCACTGCGCGCCCGCCGCGACCTCCCGCAGGTTGTGCGGCGGGATGTTGGTGGCCATACCGACGGCGATGCCGGCCGATCCGTTGATCAGCAGGTTCGGGAAGCGCGCCGGCAGGACCGTCGGCTCCTGATTGCGGCCGTCGTAGTTGTCCGTGAAGTCGACGGTCTCCTCGTCGATGTCCCTCAGCATCTCCATCGACAGCGGCATCAGCTTGCACTCGGTGTACCGCATGGCGGCGGCCGGGTCGTTGCCGGGTGAACCGAAGTTGCCGTTGGAGTCCACCAGCGGCATCCGCATCGACCACGGCTGCGCGAGGCGCACCAGCGCGTCGTAGATCGAGGAGTCGCCGTGCGGGTGGTAGGTGCCCATGACGTCACCGACGACGCGGGCGCACTTGTAGAAGCCCTTCTCGGGCCGGTACCCGCCGTCGTACATCGCGTACAGCACCCGGCGGTGGACGGGCTTCAGACCGTCCCGTACGTCGGGCAGCGCACGCGACACGATGACGGACATCGCGTAGTCGAGGTACGAGCGCTGCATCTCCGTCTCAAGCCCCACGGGCTCGACACGCATGCCCACGCCTTCCACGGCGGGCACCTCTTCGGGCATCACAGGAGTGTTCTCGTCGGCCA
Source organism: Streptomyces sp. NBC_01508 (assembly GCF_045040315.1). NCBI lineage: Bacteria > Bacillati > Actinomycetota > Actinomycetes > Kitasatosporales > Streptomycetaceae > Streptomyces > Streptomyces sp. NBC_01508. Next base: position 4,230,563 of record NZ_CP109419.1, read on the forward strand.
TTGCTGGTCAGTGGTCCTTTCGGCCTTTACGAAGCGGTCGTCAGCGGGAGACCGACTCAGATGTCGAGGAAGCGGACGTCCTTGGCGTTGCGCTGGATGAACGAGCGCCGGGCCTCGACGTCCTCACCCATCAGCACCGAGAACAGGTCGTCGGCCTGCGCCGCGTCGTCGAGCGTGACCTGACCGAGCACCCGGTGGTCGACGTCCATCGTCGTGATGCGCAGCTCCTCGGCGTTCATCTCACCGAGGCCCTTGAAGCGCTGGATCGAGTCTTCCTTGATCCGCTTGCCGTTCTGCTTGCCCAGTTCGACCAGGGCGTCGCGCTCGCGGTCCGAGTACGCGTACTCGAAGTCGTCCCGGCCCCACTTGATCTTGTAGAGCGGCGGACGCGACAGATACACGTGGCCCGCCTCGACCAGCGGGCGCATGAAACGGAAGAGGAACGTCAGCAGCAGGGTGTTGATGTGCTGGCCGTCGACGTCGGCGTCCGCCATCAGAATGATCTTGTGATAGCGGAGCTTCTCGATGTCGAAGTCCTCGTGCACACCGGTGCCGAACGCCGAGATCAGCGCCTGCACCTCGGTGTTCTGGAGGATCTTGTCGATCCGCGCCTTCTCGACGTTCAGGATCTTTCCGCGGATCGGCAGAATGGCCTGATACTGCGGGTTGCGACCGGACTTCGCGCTGCCGCCGGCCGAGTCGCCCTCGACGATGAAGATCTCGCACTTGGACGGGTCGTTCGACTGGCAGTCGCTCAGCTTGCCGGGCAGCGACGCCGACTCCAGCAGGCCCTTGCGGCGGGTCAGATCCCGCGCCTTACGGGCCGCGACCCGGGCCGTGGCGGCCTGGATCGACTTACGGATGATGTCGGCCGCCTCATTGGGATGCCGGTCGAACCAGTCGGTCAGGTGCTCGTGCACGATCTTCTGTACGAAGGTCTTCGCCTCCGTGTTGCCGAGCTTGGTCTTCGTCTGGCCCTCGAACTGCGGCTCGCCCAGCTTCACCGAGATGATCGCCGTCAGACCCTCGCGGATGTCCTCGCCCGCCAGGTTGTCGTCCTTCTCGCGCAGGAACTTCTTCTCCCGCGCGTAGCGGTTGACCAGGCCGGTCATCGCCGCGCGGAAGCCCTCCTCGTGCGTACCGCCCTCATGCGTGTGGATCGTGTTCGCGAAGGAGTACACCCCCTCGCTGTACTGCGAGTTCCACTGCATCGCGATCTCCACCGAGAGCATCCGCTCCTTGTCCTCGGCATCGATGTCGATGACCGTGGGGTGGATCAGCTCGCCCTTACGGGAGTTCAGGTACTTCACGAAGTCGACGATGCCGCCTTCGTAGTAGTACGTCACCGTGCGCACCGGCTCCTCGCCGGCCGCCTCGGCCGAGGAGGCGCCCGCGACATCGGCGCCGACGACGGCCTTCGCCGACTCGCGCTCGTCGGTCAGCTTCAGCGTCAGGCCCTTGTTGAGGAAGGCCATCTCCTGGAAGCGCCGCGACAGCGTCTCGAAGGAGTACTCCGTCGTCTCGAAGACATCGGGATCGGCCCAGAAGGTGACCGTCGTGCCCGTGTCGTCCGTCGCCTCGTTCCGCGCCAGCGGCGCCGTCGGCACCCCGAGCTTGTAGTCCTGCGTCCAGCGGTAGCCGTCGGTCTTGACCTCGACGGCGACCTTCGTCGACAGCGCGTTCACGACGGAGACACCCACACCGTGCAGACCGCCGGAGACGGAGTAGCCGCCGCCGCCGAACTTTCCGCCCGCGTGCAGCACCGTCAGCACGACCTCGACGGCCGGCTTGCCCTCGGACGGGACGATGCCCACGGGGATGCCACGGCCGTTGTCGACCACGCGTACGCCGCCGTCGGCGAGGATCGTGACGTCGATGGTGTCCGCGTGCCCGGCCAGGGCCTCGTCGACGGAGTTGTCGACGACCTCGGTCACCAGGTGATGAAGACCACGTTCACCGGTCGAGCCGATGTACATACCGGGACGCTTGCGGACCGCGTCCAGGCCTTCCAGCACCGTGATGGCACTGGCGTTGTACGAGGCCGTTACCTCTCCGTTCTCACCGATGGCTACGGACGGAGTCTTCTCGTTGGGGTTGCCGGAATCGGCCACGAAGCGCCCTTTCTGGCACAGCACAGGCCGTTCTCCGGACAAGGCGGGAGCGGCTGCGTCGTTCGGCTTGCGACAGTGTTTGACAGTCTTGGTAGACGAGTCCCGCCAGCGAAGCGGGATTCTTCATCAGTCTACCGGTAGCGGCGACCCGAATGGGGGTTTGCCGGTACCTGAGTCCGCATGTGCCGCCCTGAACCGACGGCTGCCGACTCCCCATATTCGGGCAGGGGCTCCAAGAGGCTCACACGGGCTTTGAGCGCTTCGGGCTGTCAACCTCCGGCTACCGTGCGGGACACCTCACACTCCGTCGCTCCACGACGAGGTCACAGCGCTCTCCGGACAGGGCCGGAGGGGCACCGTGGCACTCGTGTGAAGTGAGGCCCGCAGAGCGGCCGTTGATGCCCCCAGAGGCGCCTCGGGGAGCCCGCCGACGCGGCTCCTGACGGCGAGAAGGTCAACCGTGAGGCACCCCGGTCAGCCGTACGGGGCGACGTGGGAGGGGCCTGCCGCAGGTCTTCGCGGGGGGGCGTACGCAGACGTACGGGAATGTACGGAGATGTGCCGACCCGGGGGCGGCTCCAGGGGGCTCGTACCGGCGTACGCCCCGGGGAGCCGTACGTGGCCGGCACCGCCCTCAGCCGTACGTGTCCCCCGGGCCCTTACTGCCGGGCGCCCGCAGGCCGCCGAAGCGCCGGGGCGGACCGGCCGGGCCACGCACCTTGATCACCTTCACCGTGCCGTGCCCCAGATCCTCGTTCAGCCGGGCCACCAGACGCGGTGCCAGCAGCCGCAACTGCGTCGCCCAGGCCGTCGAGTCGCAGATCACCGTCAGGATCCGCTCGGCCTCCTCGTACCGCTCGGGCACACAGTGCTTGGCCAGGTCGTCGCCCACGATCTGCGGCCAGCGCCCCATCACTCCGCCCACCGCGGCGGGCGTCTCCCAGCCGCGCTCGGTGATCAGCCGGTTGATCGCGGCCCCCAGCGACAGCGGATCACGGCCGTCCGCCCCCGAGCCCGACCGCAGGCCACCGCCCCGCCGGGCCTGCTTCTTCTGCTGGGCCGCCGCGCCACGGGCCCGCGCCTGCTCCTTCGCCGCCCGCAGCGCGACCCGCGCCAGGTCGACACCCGACGACTCGGCGGGCGCCGGCGACGGCGCGGCGGGACCGGCGGCCGGATCGGGCAGCGCGGCGGGCGCGCCGCCGGTCCCGGCCGGCCGCTCCGGCCACTCGGGGACGCTCATACCCGCTCCACCGTGCCGTCGGTCACCGTGAACCGCACCCCGGCCAGAATGCCCGGCACGTCGTCGTCCACCGCCGCCGTGACCAGCACCTGCTCGCCCGGCGCGACCAGCTCCGCCAGCCGCTCCCGGCGCCGCGTGTCCAGTTCCGCGAAGACGTCGTCGAGGACCAGCACCGGCTCGTTGCCCTCGGCGCGCAGCAGGTCGTACGAGGCGAGGCGCAGCGCCAGCGCGTACGACCAGGACTCGCCGTGGCTCGCGTACCCCTTGGCCGGCAACTGCCCCAGCTTCAGCAGCAGTTCGTCCCGGTGCGGACCCACCAGCGTGACCCCCCGCTCGACCTCCTGCTTACGTGAACCCGCCAGCGCCGCCATCAGCCGGGCGTACAGCTCCTCGCGCGAACGCGGCGCCTCACCGCCCGGCCCTTCCGCGTCGGCGGAGGAGGAACGGTACTCCAGCGCCACCGGACCACCACCGGGCGCCAGTTGCTCGTACGCCTTGTCCGTCAGCGGCTGCAACGTCTCGACCAGATCCATCCGCTGGGCCAGCAACTCCGCGCCCACCTGGGCCAGATGCTGGTCCCACACGTCGAGCGTGGACAGATCCATCCCGCGCCCGCCGTGCCGCCGCGCCATCGCCGCCGACTTCAGCAGGGTGTTGCGCTGCTTGAGCACCCGGTCGTAGTCCGAGCGCACGCCCGCCATCCGCGGGGAGCGCGCCGTGATCAGCTCGTCGAGGAAACGCCGGCGTTCACCGGGATCGCCCTTCACCAGCGCCAGATCCTCCGGCGCGAACAGCACCGTCCGCACTATCCCCAGCACGTCGCGCGGTCTGACCTGCGAAGACCGGTTGATCCTGGCCCTGTTCGCGCGGCCCGGATTGAGTTCGAGCTCGATCAGCTGCGAGCGCTCGCCCTGGGTGACGGCGGCCCGGATCACCGCGCGCTCGGCGCCCATGCGCACCAGCGGGGTGTCCGAGGAGACCCGGTGGCTGCCGAGCGAGGCGAGATAGCCGACCGCCTCGACCAGATTGGTCTTCCCTTGCCCGTTCGCCCCCACGAAGGCGGTGACGCCCGGATCGAGAGGCACCTCGATCCGGGCGTACGAACGGAAGTCGGCCAGCGAGAGATGCGTGACATGCATGACCTGGGCCGCCCTCACCGTTCCTGCGCCGCCCGCGTGTGCGAAGGGCTGCTACTTGTTCTTGGGACCGGCCGGCTTGACGGGCTTTCCGGGCTTGCCCGGTGTGCTCTCGTCCGCCTGCTCGACCGCGTGGCCACCGAACTGGTTGCGCAGCGCGGCGACCATCTTCATCTGCGGCGAGTCGTCCTGCCGGGACGCGAAGCGGGCGAACAGCGACGCGGTGATCGCGGGCAGCGGCACCGCGTGGTCGATGGCCGCCTCGACCGTCCACCGGCCCTCGCCGGAGTCGTCGGCGTAGCCCCGCAGGGCGTCCAGGTGCTCGTCGCCGTCCAGCGCGTTGACCGCCAGGTCCAGCAACCAGGAACGGATGACCGTGCCGTCCTGCCAGGAGCGGAACACCTCGCGGACGTCGGTGACCGAGTCGACCTTCTCCAGCAGCTCCCAGCCCTCGGCGTAGGCCTGCATCATGGCGTACTCGATGCCGTTGTGGACCATCTTGGCGAAGTGGCCGGCGCCGACCTTGCCCGCGTGGACCGAGCCCGCCTTGCCCTCCGGCTTGAGGGCGTCGAAGATCGGCTTGACCCTCGCGACGTGCTCCGCGTCGCCGCCGTACATCAGCGCGTAGCCGTTCTTCAGGCCCCAGACGCCGCCGGAGACACCGCAGTCGACGAAGCCGATGCCCTTGATGCCGAGCTCCACCGCGTGCTTCTCGTCGTCCGTCCAGCGGGAGTTGCCGCCGTCCACGACCACGTCGCCGGGGGACAGCAGCCCCGCCAGCTCGTCGATCGTGGACTGCGTCGCCGCACCGGAGGGGACCATCACCCACACGACCCGGGGGCCCTTGAGCTTGCCCACCAGCTCTTCGAGGCTGTGGACGTCCGCGACGTCCGCGTTCCGGTCGTATCCGATGACGGTGTGGCCTGCGCGGCGGATGCGCTCGCGCATGTTGCCGCCCATCTTGCCGAGGCCGACGAGACCGAGCTCCATCAGTGGTTCCTTAAGCGTTGAGCCAACAATCGTTCAGGCGCGGGGCGGACGGCGACGGTGCCGGGCGCCCCGGCCCGAGCCTACGCCGGGCCTGGTGGGACGGCCCGGCGGGAGGGGCGCGGTCAGCCCGACAGCCGCACCGGCATGATCAGGTACTTGTACGCGTCGTCGGCCTCGGCGTCCAGCGCCGGCTTGCCGCTGAGGAGCGCCGGCTTGGTGGAGGTCGTGAAGGAGAGCTGCGCGACCGGCGAGTCGATGGCGCTGAGGCCGTCGAGCAGGAACGTCGGGTTGAAGGCGATCGAGATGTCGTCGCCGTCCAGCTTCGCGTCGACCCGCTCCACAGCCTGTGCGTCGTCGCTGGAACCGGCTTCGAGGATGAGCACGCCCTGCTCGAAGCTGAGCCGCACCGGGGTGTTGCGCTCGGCGACCAGCGCCACACGCTTGACGGCCTCGACGAACGGCGCCGTCTCGATCACCGCGATCGAGTTGAACTCCGTCGGGAACAGCGTCCGGTACTTCGGGAGGTCGCCTTCGAGAAGCCGCGTGGTCGTCCGCCGGCCCGCGCCCTCGAATCCGATCAGCCCCTCGCCCGCACCGGAGCCCGACAGCGCCAGGGTGACCGTGTCGCCGCTCGTGAGGGCCTTGGCGGTGTCCAGCAGCGTCTTGGCGGGCACCAGGGCGACCGCGGAGATGTCGGAGACCTCCGGCTTCCACAGGAAGTCGCGGACCGCGAAGCGGTAGCGGTCGGTCGAGGCGAGGGTGACCGTGTCGCCCTCGATCTCGATCCGTACGCCGGTGAGCACCGGGAGCGTGTCGTCACGGCCCGCCGCGATGGCCACCTGGGCGGCGGCGGAGGCGAAGACCTCACCGGGCACGGTGCCGGTGGCGGTCGGCATCTGCGGCAGCGCCGGGTACTCGTCCACCGGAAGTGTGTGCAGCGTGAACCGCGAGGAGCCGCAGACCACCGTCGCCCGTACACCGTCGGTGGAAATCTCCACCGGCCGGTTGGGGAGGGCGCGGCAGATGTCGGCGAGGAGCCGGCCGGAGACGAGGACGGTGCCGTCCTCCTCGACCTCGGCGTCCACCGAGACCTTGGCCGAGACCTCGTAGTCGAAGCTGGAGAAGCTGAGCGCGCCTTCCTCGGCCTTCAGCAGAAGGCCCGCAAGAACGGGGGCCGGCGGACGGGCCGGGAGGCTGCGGGCCACCCAGGCCACCGCCTCCGCCAGTACATCGCGCTCCACCCGGATCTTCACCGGAACCGCCTCCTGCTGTTGCTGACTCGTCCTGCCGGCCTTCTTCGTCGTCGGCATGAGCTCACTCCGCCATGGGCAGGGTGAGGTTGCCGGGGACCAGTCTGACGTACGGCACCGACACTCGGTGCTGCTCGGGGTCAAGTCGCGACAACCGGCCGGGTGCGGTCCGGCGCCGAGTTGTGCACAGCACCCACTTCGAAGCAGATTCCCAGGTAACTCCAGGTGTTAGTAGTAGTAGGGCCTGTGGATTCCGTGGATAACGTCGTTTTCGCAGGTCAGGCCCGCTTTTTTGTCCACCGGTCCTGTGGGCGGCGACGGTGGACAACCCCGTCGCTCTGTGGACGGCCGAAAGTTCTGCACAGGCGGTGCACAGGACACCCCGACTTCTCCCCAGGGTCGTCCCCAGCTTTTCCGGGGTTCCCCACAGGGTCCCGGGCAACCTTGATGTGACGCCTTTCACTCGACACGGTGAACAGCCGTGTTCTGTTGTCGAACAGTGGACAGCGGTGTGGAGAAACGGGTCGAACCTGTGGGCAACGGGCCGCTACCTGTGGGCCGCCGGTGGACAACCGGAGCACGGGTCCGTGGGCAGAAAACTTGTCCACAGGCTGTGGAAGAAAGTTGGCCACAAATCCCCAGGGGTCTGACCTGGCATGATCCAATTCAGGCCGACCCGCCTGTGGACGCAGTCTGGACAACTTATCGATCCCCAGGGTGTGGACGGGAGATCGGGCCCGTTTCTGTGGAGAAGCCACCTGCGGCGCCCTGTATTCGAACAGCGGTTGCGTGCGTGTCGCGCCCCGATCACCCGCCGGACATGACGAAGGACGCCCCGGGACGGTGTCCCGAAGCGCCCTGAAGGCCCGCCGCCGACGTGTTCGCCGGTCCGGTCAGCCGTTCTTGATGCGGTTGGTGAGTTCGGTGACCTGGTTGTAGATGGAGCGCCGCTCGGCCATCAGCGCGCGGATCTTCCGGTCCGCGTGCATCACGGTCGTGTGGTCGCGGTTGCCGAACTGCGCGCCGATCTTGGGCAGCGAGAGGTCGGTCAGCTCACGGCACAGGTACATCGCGATCTGGCGCGCCGTCACCAGCACCCGGCTGCGGGACGATCCGCAGAGGTCTTCCACGGTCAGCCCGAAGTAGTCCGCCGTCGCCGCCATGATGGCGCCCGCGGTGATCTCGGGAGCCGAGTCCTCACCGCCCGGGATGAGGTCCTTGAGCACGATCTCGGTCAGCCCGAGGTCCACCGGCTGCCGGTTGAGCGAGGCGAACGCCGTCACCCGGATCAGCGCGCCCTCCAGTTCGCGGATGTTGCGCGAAATCCGCGACGCGATGAACTCCAGCACCTCGGGCGGCGCGTTCAGCTGCTCCTGCACGGCCTTCTTACGGAGGATCGCGATACGCGTCTCCAGCTCCGGCGGCTGCACATCGGTGGTCAGACCCCACTCGAAGCGGTTGCGCAACCGGTCCTCCAGGGTGACCAACTGCCTGGGTGGCCGGTCCGAGGACAGCACGATCTGCTTGTTCGCGTTGTGGAGCGTGTTGAAGGTGTGGAAGAACTCCTCCTGCGTCGACTCCTTGCTCGCCAGGAACTGGATGTCGTCGACGAGCAGGATGTCGACGTCCCGGTAGCGCTTGCGGAAGGTGTCGCCCTTGCCGTCGCGGATGGAGTTGATGAACTCGTTGGTGAACTCCTCGGAGCTCACGTACCGCACCCGCGTGCCGGGATAGAGGCTGCGCGCGTAGTGCCCGATGGCGTGCAGCAGGTGCGTCTTGCCGAGCCCGGACTCGCCGTAGATGAAGAGCGGGTTGTACGCCTTGGCCGGCGCCTCCGCGACGGCGACGGCCGCCGCGTGCGCGAACCGGTTGGACGCCCCGATGACGAAGGTGTCGAAGAGGTACCTGGGGTTGAGCCGCGCCTGGTGCTCACCGGGCCCCGGCGGCGGCGACGCCTGCGCGCCGAGCGGCCCGGTCGCCCCGCCCCGGCCCCCGTGCCGTGACTGCTGCGGGTCCAGGTCGTGGCGCTCGGGGCGCTGCTGCTCGTACTGCCGGCTCTCCGGCAGCGGCGACTGCGGCGGCCGGTAGTCGTGCTGGGGCTGCTGCGGGCGGGTGGTCGCGTACGGGTCACGGTCGTGGAAGCCGCCGAGCCGCTGCTGCTGCCACGACAGGTCCTCCTGCGTCCGGGGCCAGGCCCCGGGGTCGGGCCGCTGCTGCTGGTAGTCGGGGTACGCGGGCCGGGCCGTCGGCATGCCGTCGTCGTCGGAGGGGCGGCGGCCGTAGGGGTGGTAGCCGCCGTCCGGGCGCATGTCGTCGTGCCGGGAGTCGTCCGACCGCGGGTCGTCGTGCCGGGGATCGCGGTGATCGCGGCCGTCGTCGTGCTGCGGGTTCTGGTAGCGGTTCTGCTGCGGCAGCGGGGCGGGCTCGCCGGCCGAGTCGTCGACGGTGATGGCGATACGGATCGGCCGGCCGCACTCGCGGCTCAGGGTCTCGCTGATGAGGGGGGCGAGGCGGCCTTCGAAGACGCGCTTGCCCCACTCGTTGGGCACGGCGAGCAGAGCGGTGTCGGCCACCAGTGCGAGTGGCTGGCAGCGCTCGATCCACTGTTTGTCCTTGGGCTCGACTCCCTGCTGGCCCTCCCTGAGGAGCTGCTCCAGCACTCGTGGCCACACTGCGGCAAGATCGGCAGGTACGTCAGCCACAGGGCACGCTCTCTCGCTGGTCCCACGAATGTGTGGTTCTCGGGACGGGGTGGGAAGACCGGCGGAAAAGAATCCGGAGTTCAGCCACGGTAGTCAGGGCGACCCACGCGGTTCAAGTTGTTGTCCACAGGCTGTGCATAATGGAACGTGGCAGCTTGCTGGTTTGACCGTATGGCGTAGCCGCGCGTACCGTGACCAGGTCGAGTTGTCGATGGCTGCTGCCGCCTGCCTCCGATGGGCAAAGATCACGATCTGTGGTCGTGGAGCGGTGCACTCGGGCGTAATCGCGAGCTACTCGTGGGCGCACGGTGACAGCCAGGCGATTTCCCGCCTTCCGACACATCATTTCTGGAGCCCCCGAGTGAGCAAGCGCACCTTCCAGCCGAACAACCGTCGTCGTGCCAAGACCCACGGCTTCCGGCTCCGCATGCGCACCCGTGCCGGCCGCGCGATTCTCGCGAACCGCCGTGGCAAGGGTCGCGCCAACCTGTCCGCCTGATCGTCTACAGGTTATGACGTGCTGCCTACCGAGAATCGGCTGAGGCGGCGCGAGGATTTCGCGACCGCGGTACGCCGGGGACGCCGGGCCGGACGCCCGCTTCTTGTCGTACATCTACGTAGCGGTACTACGGGCCCGCACGCGCCTGGGGAGAGCGTTCCCCCGACGCGGGCGGGTTTCGTCGTAAGCAAAGCCGTGGGCGGAGCCGTCGTTCGCACGCGAGTGAAGCGGAAGCTCCGCCACCTCATACGCGATCGGCTGCCCCGGCTGGCCCCCGGTAGCCTGGTTGTCGTACGAGCGCTGCCCGGTGCGGGCGACGCCGACCATGCACAGCTGGCCCGAGACCTGGACGCCGCGCTTGAGCGGCTGCTGGGAGGGGGCGCGCGATGAAGTACCCGCTGCTGGCTCTGATCAAGCTGTACCAGTGGACGATCAGCCCGTTGCTCGGGCCCGTCTGCCGGTACTACCCGTCGTGTTCCCACTACGGCTACACGGCCATCGACCGGCATGGCGCGGTCAAGGGCACCGGTCTCACGGCCTGGCGCATTCTGCGGTGCAATCCGTGGTCGCCGGGCGGTGTGGACCATGTCCCCCCGCGCAAGCGCCCGCGGTGGCATGAACTGCTGCGCAACGCGTGGCGCGGCACAAAGGGCGGGCAATCCGCCGCCGGCGTGCCTTCCGGGGGTTCGGCCTCAGCGTCCGAAACCCCTAGTCCGGCCGCAGAGACCTCGTCCAATGCTCAAGGAGCTTGATTAGTGGACACGATTGCCAGTTTCTTCAGCTTCATCACCACACCCGTCTCGTGGGTCATCGTCCAGTTCCACTCTGTGTACGGGGCGATCTTCGGCCCCGACACGGGCTGGGCCTGGGGACTGTCCATCGTGTCCCTGGTGGTCCTGATCCGGATCTGTCTGATCCCGCTGTTCGTCAAGCAGATCAAGTCGACCCGGAACATGCAGGTCCTTCAGCCCAAGATGAAGGCGATCCAGGAGCGCTACAAGAACGACAAGCAGCGTCAGTCCGAAGAGATGATGAAGCTGTACAAGGAGACGGGCACCAACCCGCTCTCCTCGTGCCTTCCCATCCTGGCGCAGTCACCGTTCTTCTTCGCCCTCTACCACGTGCTCTCCAGCATCGCCTCGGGCAAGACGGTCGGTGTCATCAACCAGACGCTGCTCGACAGCGCCCGCGAGGCGCACATCTTCGGCGCCCCGCTGGCGGCCAAGTTCACGGACAGCGCCGAAAAGGTCGGTTCCCTGGACGCGACGCTCACCTCCGTACGTATCGTCACCGCGATCATGATCGTGATGATGTCGGCGTCGCAGTTCTACACACAGCGCCAGCTGATGACGAAGAACGTCGACCTGACGGTCAAGACGCCGTACATGCAGCAGCAGAAGATGCTGATGTACATCTTCCCGGTGATCTTCATGGTGATGGGCATCAACTTCCCCGTCGGTGTCCTCGTCTACTGGCTGACCACCAACGTGTGGACCATGGGCCAGCAGATGTACGTGATCAACCAGAACCCGACGCCGGGCAGCAAGGCCCAGGACCAGTACCTCCAGCGGCTGCTCAAGGGCATCACCACGCACAACGAGGTCCGCTCGAAGCGCAGGCGCAACGTCGTCTCGGCGATCGTGGCCAAGGGGCCCGACCGCAACGACAATGAGCGTAAGTTCATCAACAGCCTGTCGAAGAGCGGTCTTGTCGCGCAGGCCGACGGCACCGTGATCAAGGGTGAGGCTCTGCCCGAGGGCGAGTCGCACGCGGCCAAGCGGCAGCAGCCCAAGCGACAGCCCAAGTCGAAGCGGCAGGCCGGCGGCGCTCACCAGCCCGCGTCCAAGACCTCGGGAGCGAAGCCTTCCGACGCCACGGACGAAGCGCCCAAGACGTCGTTGCAGAAGAAGGACGAGCCGCAGGACGCCCAGCCCAAGCCGCGCAAGACCGGCAACGGGGCCGCACGGGCGAAGTCCGGGCCGCGCAAGGGCCAGCAGCGGCCCAAGCACCCGACCAAGAAGTAAGCGCAGCGCCCCGAAGCCCGTAGCCGGCCCGCAGCCAGCCCGTAGTAAGAAGGAGTCCATCCGTGTCGGAAGGCACCATCTCCGCCGCCGCCGAGGGTAGTGACACTCTCACCCGTCTTGAGCAGGAAGGGGAGATCGCGGCCGACTATCTCGAAGGTCTGCTCGACATCGCCGACCTCGACGGCGACATCGACATGGACGTCGAGGCCGACCGGGCCGCGGTCTCGATCATCAGCGATGTGAGCGGCCGTGATCTGCAGAAGCTCGTCGGACGGGACGGCGAAGTCCTCGAAGCCCTTCAGGAGCTGACGCGGCTGGCGGTGCACCGGGAGACCGGCGACCGCAGCCGGCTGATGCTGGACATCGGGGGCTTCCGGGCCAAGAAGCGCACGGAGCTCGCCGAGCTGGGTGCCAAGACGGCCGACGAGGTGAAGAGCACCGGTGAGCCGGTGAAGCTGAACCCCATGACGCCCTTCGAGCGCAAGGTCGTGCACGACGCCGTCGCGGCGGCCGGACTGCGCAGCGAGTCCGAGGGCGAGGAGCCGCAGCGCTTCGTCGTCGTGCTCCCTGCCTGAGCGTTCTCTCGGTTCTCGGCCCCGTCTGTCCACAGGCGGGGCCGCTTTGTCAGCCTGACAGTGACTGTGAGCCACCGTCTGGTGGTTCGGAACGGAAGGACGGTTCCCGTGACGGAGGCAGAAGAGCTTCCCCCTGCGCCCGAAGAGGCGAGGACGGTGTTCGGCGACTCCTTCCCGGCGGCCGTCCGGTACGCGGAGCTCCTCGCTGACGCGGGAGTCACCCGCGGTCTCATCGGGCCGCGCGAGGTGCCGCGGCTCTGGGAGCGGCACCTGATGAACTGCGCGGTGCTCTCCGAGGTCGTGCCCGAGGGCGTGAGCGTCTGTGACGTCGGCTCGGGTGCCGGGCTGCCGGGCATCCCGCTGGCGCTGGTGCGGCCGGATCTGCGGATCACCCTGCTGGAGCCGCTGCTGCGGCGGACGAACTTCCTCCAGGAAGTGGTCGAGCTGCTGGGTCTGGACCATGTGACGGTGGTACGGGGGCGCGCCGAGGAAGTGCTCGGTACGCTCCAGCCCGTCCATGTGGTGACGGCCCGCGCCGTGGCGCCGCTGGATCGGCTGGCCGGCTGGGGCGTACCGCTGCTGCGCCCGTACGGAGAGATGCTGGCGCTCAAGGGGGACACGGCCGAGGAGGAGCTGAAGGGCGCCCGGTCGGCACTGAGCAAGCTCGGTGTGATCGATTCCTCGGTGCTGCGGGTCGGCGAGGGTCTGGTGGATCCGCCGGCCACGGTGGTGCGGGCGGAGGTCGGGGAGTCTCCCGGCGGGGTGCGGTTCGCCACGAAGCGCGCCAAGGCCGCCCGGGCGGACCGAGTGCGCCGCCGCCGGTGAGGCCCGCCGGTGTTCGCCCGTACCTGTCCAGGTACGCCGGTGATGCCTGCCGGTGATGCTCCATGGAAGCAGCCATGACGATCCACTGCGGAGTGTCGTGACGGTCCAGCCCTGCGGCGAGTGCATCGTGTTTCACGTGAAACGTCGCTCACTGCTGCAGGGCATTATCGGCCGAGGTCGCGCCGCTTCCACACCGCGGGGCAAGAAACCCCTCGTAAGGGGGACAGGGTTGGCCACAGATATGGATTCATCCACAGAACCACGGGCCTCGCTGGTTCATGACCCCGAAAGCATGGCAGGCTCTTCCCATTGCGAGCCTGAAGTCGAGGAGAGTGAATCCTTGCGGTCCGACGCCAACATCGCGGGACCGATGACCGATCCGGTCCCCGGCCCCCGTTCCGAGTCGTCGGGCGGCGATGTTTCACGTGAAACATCGCCGCCCCCGATCGACGACACCCCCATCGGCCGTGCTGCCCAGCTGGCCGTGGAGGCCCTGGGCCGTGCCGGTGAGGGCCTGCCACGCCCAGACCAGACGCGGATCATGGTCGTCGCCAACCAGAAGGGTGGCGTCGGCAAGACCACGACCACGGTCAACCTCGCCGCCTCGCTCGCGCTCCACGGTGCGCGAGTTCTCGTGGTCGACCTCGATCCACAGGGCAACGCCTCCACGGCGCTCGGGATCGACCACCACGCCGAAGTTCCCTCGATCTATGACGTCCTGGTGGAGAGCAAGCCGCTCTCCGAGGTGGTCCAGCCTGTCGTGGACGTCGAAGGTCTCTTCTGCGCGCCCGCCACCATCGATCTCGCCGGTGCGGAGATCGAGCTGGTGTCGCTGGTCGCGCGGGAGAGCCGGCTTCAGCGGGCGATCGAGGCGTACGAGCAGCCGCTGGACTACATCCTGATCGACTGCCCGCCGTCGCTCGGCCTGCTGACCGTGAACGCGCTGGTCGCCGGCGCCGAGGTGCTGATCCCCATCCAGTGCGAGTACTACGCGCTTGAAGGGCTGGGGCAGTTGATCCGGAACGTGGACCTGGTGCGGGCGCATCTGAACCCTACACTGCATGTGTCGACGATTCTGCTCACCATGTACGACGGCCGGACCCGGCTCGCCTCGCAGGTGGCCGACGAGGTCCGCAGCCACTTCGGCGGGGAGGTGCTGCGGACGAGCATCCCTCGGTCGGTGCGCATCTCCGAGGCGCCGAGCTACGGGCAGACGGTACTGACCTATGATCCGGGTTCCAGCGGCTCCCTGTCGTACCTCGAAGCCGCTCGTGAAATCGCCCTGCGTGGGGTCGGCATGAGCTACGACGTCAAACATGCCCACGCGATCGGCAACAGCCAGCAGAGCATTTCGGAGGGGACCCAGTGAGCGACCGACGTAGAGGTTTGGGGCGTGGGCTCAATGCGCTGATCCCCCCTGCTCCACAGGAGAAGCAGGTGTCCCCCTCCGGGGAGGCCGCCTCCTTGGGGGCCGCATCGGTACTGACGGCGGAGCGGGGTGTCGCCGCGGCCAAGGTGACGACGCTGCCGCAGACGGCCGCACCGGCGGCGGAGATTCCCGCCCAGGACACACCGGCCCCGGCCGAGGTGACCGCGCCGGAGGGTGTGTACTTCGCCGAAGTGCCGATGGACTACATCACGCCGAACCCCCGGCAGCCCCGTGAGGTGTTCGACGAGGACGCTCTCGCCGAACTGGTCACCTCCATCAAGGAGGTGGGACTGCTTCAGCCCATCGTCGTACGGCAGTTGGGGCCCGAGCGCTTCGAGCTCATCATGGGTGAGCGGCGCTGGCGGGCCTGCCGGGAAGCCGGTCTGGAGAGCATTCCGGCGATCGTCCGTGCCACCGAGGACGAGAAGCTGCTGCTGGACGCCCTCCTGGAGAACCTGCACCGCGCGCAGCTGAATCCGCTGGAAGAGGCCATGGCCTACGACCAGTTGCTCAAGGACTTCCACTGCACGCACGATCAGCTCGCCGACCGGATCGGGCGCTCGCGCCCGCAGGTCTCCAACACGCTGCGGCTGCTGCGGCTCTCCCTTCCCGTGCAGCGCAGGGTCGCCGCCGGTGTGCTGTCGGCCGGCCACGCGAGGGCGCTGCTCTCGGTGGACGACTCCGACGAGCAGGACCGGCTGGCCCATCGCATCGTGGCCGAGGGGCTTTCCGTACGTGCTGTCGAGGAGATCGTGACCCTGATGGGCTCACGGCCGAAGAGCGCGGCCCGGTCGAAGGGCCCGCGGGCCGGCGCCCTGCCGTCGCCCGCGCTGACCGATCTGGCCTCCCGGCTGTCGGACCGCTTCGAGACCCGGGTGAAGGTCGACCTCGGTCAGAAGAAGGGGAAGATCACCGTCGAGTTCGCCTCGATGGTCGATCTGGAGCGCATTCTCGGCACGCTCGCCCCCGGTGAGGGACGGGTGCTGGAGAGGGGACTCGCCGACATCGACGGCGACGACCCTGAGGGCATGGACGGTGTGGCCGGCCCGGACCGGTCGAACGGCCTGGAGCCGGACGAGCACTGAGGCTCCGCTCCACCGCCATCAGGGCGGGCCTTGTCCGGTGCGTACCGGAACACGGCCCGCCCTTTGCCGTCTCCCGGTGTGCGGGGCACCTCTGGGTGGATACGATGCGTTCTGGTATGGCGCATCCACCTTGATCCATCTCAGAGGAAGGGCGGGGCCATGCAATTGGTGAGCCGCAGCCAACTGATGTCAGCTGGACTCGGCCTGGGGGTCGTCGGCGGCTTCGTCGGCAGCCTGCTTCGGGAGCGCAGCGCCCTGACTACGGCTCGTGGCGCGGCAGGCGTAGGAAGTGAGGAACTGCCTCGATGGGGCGACGGCTCGTACCGCTCACGCTGGACAACCTTCCCGACCTCCCCCAGCGATGCAGGGAGTGCGTCTTCTGGGAGCTTGATCCGGTCAGGGGACAAGCGGCGGTAGGAGCCGGCAGCGCCCGGCAGGAGAAGGAAGCCTGGATCTCGGCGGTCCTGCTGGAGTGGGGGTCGTGCGGCCGGGTGGTCTATGTGGACGACGTGCCCGTCGGCTTCGTTCTGTACGCGCCTCCGGCGTATGTGCCTCGCGCTACGGCGTTCCCGACGAGCCCGGTCTCTCCTGACGCCGCACAGCTGATGACCGGCTGGATCATGCCGGGCTATCGGGGGCAGGGACTCGGCCGCGTGCTGGTGCAGACCGTCGCGAAGGATCTGCTGCGACGGGAGTTCAAGGCGATCGAGGCGTTCGGTGACGCGCGCTGGAGGGAGTCGGCGTGTGTGCTGCCGGCTGACCATCTGCTGGCGGTGGGCTTCAAGACCGTACGGACGCATCCCGCGTACCCACGGCTCAGGCTCGATCTGCGGACGACGCTCTCCTGGAAGGAAGATGTCGAGCACGCGCTGGACAGGCTGCTGGGCGCGGTCCAGAAGGACCCGGCGCTCAGACCACTGTGATCAGACAGACGTGAAACGGGCCTGGCCCGTTCCCCCTCTCTCCGGGGGACGGGCCAGGCCCGTTTCACGTGAAACATTGTGCGTCGTGCGTTTGGCGCCGGGTGGTGCCTACTTGCGCACCGACGTGCCTTCGCCGATGAAGCTCTCCAGGTCGCGCACGATGGCGGCCTTGGGCTTGGCGCCGACGATGGTCTTGGCGACCTCGCCGTTCTGGTAGACGTTCAGCGTCGGGATGGACATGACGCCGTACTTGGCTGCGGTGGCCGGGTTCTCGTCGATGTTGAGCTTGACGACCTCGATCTTGTCGCCGTGCTCCGCCGCGATGGCTTCGAGCGACGGGGCGATCTGGCGGCACGGTCCGCACCAGGCGGCCCAGAAGTCCACCAGTACGGGCTTGTCGCTCTTGAGGACGTCCTCGTCGAACGAGTCGTCGGTCACATGCTTCAGGGCGCCGGCCACGGCGGCCTCCTTAACTTCGTGGGGTGTGGGTCAGTACTGGCGGTCAGACGGAGGCGGTCTTCTCAGGCTCGGCGGCCTTCTCGCCGTCGGCGAGCGCGGAGAGGAAGCGCTCGGCGTCGAGGGCCGCGGAACATCCGGTGCCCGCGGCGGTGATCGCCTGACGGTAGGTGTGGTCGACGACGTCTCCCGCGGCGAAGACGCCGGTGAGGTTGGTGCGCGTCGAGGGCGCGTCCACCGTGAGGTAGCCCTCGCCGTCGAGGTCGAGCTGGCCCTTGAAGAGCTCGGTGCGCGGGTCGTGGCCCACGGCGATGAACAGCCCGGTCACGGGCAGCTCGGACGTCTCACCGGTCTTGGTGTTGCGCAGGGTCAGACCGGAGAGCTTCTGCTCACCGTGGATCTCCTCGACCGCGCTGTCCCAGGCGAACCGGATCTTCGGGTCGTCGAAGGCCCGGTCCTGCATGGCCTTGGAGGCCCGCAGGGTGTCACGGCGGTGGACGATCGTGACCGACTTGGCGAACCGGGAGAGGAAGGTCGCCTCCTCCATCGCCGTGTCGCCGCCGCCGACGACGGCGATGTCCTGGTCCTTGAAGAAGAAGCCGTCACACGTGGCACACCAGGAGACGCCGCGTCCGGAGAGGGCGTCCTCGCGGGGCAGCCCGAGCTTGCGGTGCTGCGAGCCGGTCGTGACGATCACGGCCTTGGCCCGGTGCACGGTGCCCGCCGTGTCGGTGACCGTCTTGATCTCCCCGGTGAGGTCGACGGAGATGATGTCGTCCGGGACGAGCTCGGCACCGAACCGCTCCGCCTGTGACCGCATGTTGTCCATCAGGTCGGGGCCCATGATGCCGTCGCGAAAACCAGGGAAGTTCTCCACATCGGTCGTGTTCATCAGCGCGCCACCCGCGGTGACGGCGCCCTCGAACACCAGGGGACGCAGCGACGCGCGTGCGGTGTAGAGCGCGGCCGTGTAGCCGGCCGGCCCAGAGCCGATGATGATCACATTACGGACGTCGCTCACGGGTTTCTTCCTCGTCTCTGCAGACTGCCTGCTACTGCCAACGGGGCGGTTCGCACTCTCACCCCACCCAACGGATCCTACGGGCCTCGCATTCCCGCGAGGTCCCGGCGACGCCGGGCAGCGTGTCAGCGGCGGGGATAGGTCTGCGACAGCAGGAGTTCACCCTTGGCGGGAGGGGTGGTGTCGACGCAGGCGGCATCGATGACGTACGCCCGCACCATGCTGCCGTCGACGGGGTCCGACAGGACGAGGAGGAAGGCGTCGATGCCCTGGTACGTGCCCCTCTCGGTGGCGAGCGGTGTCTCCACACGGCCCGTTCCCTGGAGAACGCAGGGCGGCACCTGGAGGGCCAGCTTCGGCGAGGGGGATGTGCTGGGCCCTTCCAAGGTGGAGTTCCCGCCCTCCGACTGGCGGGTTTTGCCACTGGCAGGGCTGGTCGTGAGGAGGGTGTGGACCTTCTCCTGGATCCCGGTGCCGGAGAACACGTCACCGCTGCCGTCGGCCTGGCTGGCCCCGGAGTCCGCCTTCATGGAGGCGACGTCGTTGGAGGACGCCGTCTGGAACAGCAGGACGCTCACGCCGATCGCCGCCGTGCCGAACACGGCGCCGAGGATCGCGCCGCGCCGGCGGCGCAGCCGCCGGGTGCGACCGGGGCCGGTGGCCGCCCGCGAGTGCCCGGCGGGGCGGTCCGTCCGGGGAGCGTCGGCGGCGGTCGCGGCGGCCGCCGTGGCACCCGGTGTGACGGCTGTGGCGACGGGCTCTGGCTCTGCGGTGTCGGCGGTGTCGGGGGCGGCTTCGTCGGCGCGTGATGTTTCACGTGAAACATCGGCGGTCGCGTCCGCCACGAGGGGATCCGGCGCGGTCGCGTTCAGCAGTGCCTCGGCCGCCAGGGCGGCATCGACCCGCGCGGCCACGTCGGCGGGCATCCGGGGCGGGCCGGGCAGTGAGCCCAGGAGTCCGCGGATCTCCTCCAGCGACGCGTACACCTCGGCGCACAGCGAGCAGCCGTCGAGGTGTACGCGTACCTCGACGCTCCTCGCGGGGGAGAGCAGGCCCTCCGTGAGGTCGGAGATCTCCGAGACGTCGGGGTGCTCGGTCGTGCCGGTCGTGGTCGTCACGCGCGCCCACCTCCTCCCTTCACGGCGGCAGGACCCTGTGGTCCCGCGTCTGGTCCGCTGTCCGGCTCTGTGTCCGGTCCGCTGCCCTGCGGTCCCGGCTCCGATGGGACGGATGTCCCCGGCGTCCGGTTCCTTTGGGCTCCGAGGCCGGCTCTCCCGCCGGTCCCGCCGGTCCCGCCGGTGCTCTCCCGTAGATGGGTGAGCATCGGCAGGAGTCTGGCCCGGCCCCGCGCGCAGCGGCTCTTTATGGTCCCGACGGGTACGTCGAGAACCTGAGCGGCCTCCGCCACGGGATACCCCTGCATGTCCACCAGCACCAGGGCGGCCCGCTGGTCGGCGGGCAGCTTGGCGAGAGCGGCGAGAAGCTGGCGGTGGAGATCCTGTCGTTCGGCGGGTGCCTCGGCCGACTCGTGCGGTTCGAGGAGCTGCTCCAGGCGCTCAGTGTCGTCCACGGGAGATGTCCTGCGGGAGGCGGTCTTCCTCGCACGGTCGAGACAGGCGTTGACGGTGATGCGGTGCAGCCAGGTGGTGACGGCGGACTGGCCGCGGAAGGTGTGGGCGGCGCGGAAGGCGGACACGAGCGCGTCCTGCACGGCGTCGGCGGCTTCCTCGCGGTCTCCCAGCGTGCGCAGCGCCACGGCCCAGAGGCGGTCGCGGTGACGCCGTACGAGCTCACCGAAGGCGTCGGGATTCCCCGCGACATGACGTGCCAGGAGATCCTGGTCGTTCACGCCGCCGAGTGTGGCGTCTTCCAACGGTGAGCCCCCTCCCCCGGTCCGTGGGGTCAGCCTATGACCTTGATCTCCGAGATTCCGCCCCGGAACTCGTTGGCGGACCCGTCCGCGGCGAGTTCCGTGATGTGGATCAGTACGTACCTGGTTCTCACGGGCTTGTCCAGGGCCGCCTTCAGATTGCTGCCGGTCTGCCCCAGTTCGGTGATGCGCTGGGAGAAGTCCGACAGGCCAGCCGGGGACGAGGCGTCCTTGCCGGCGGCGAGGACTTCGGCCTTCTGGCCGCCGCGGTACATGGCGACATCGACGCCGTACACATCCTGCACGCTGCCGAGATCGACGACTATCCCGCTGCCCTGCCGGCGGTTGGGCAGGTTGCCGAAGTTCGCGTAGCCGGTGTACTGCGGGGTGATCCAGGCCGTGCCGGTGTCGCCGTCCGTGGCCAGGTGGACGTCCTGTGCCTTGACACCGGAACCGTCGGGCGCGAACACCCCGGTATCGGCGATCTTCAGATTCTTCGGGACCCGGGGCGGGGGCTTGCCCTGATCGCCCTCCGCCAACTGGGACTTGGTCGTCCGGTCGGTGTTGCTCTCGCGGTTGAGCATGTGGTCGGCGACCTGCCAGCTGGCGAGCCCCAGCGCGGCGATGAGGAGCGCGGAGACCGTCCACTTCAGTGCCTTGCCGGTACGGCTCTGGAGGGGCGGCGGCGGGACGGGCACGGGCCGGGTGGCGGGCTGCCCGACCGGCCGGGTCGCGGGGCGCGCGTACGAGCCCTGCTGGTAGGTGGTGCGCTGGTACTCGGGCGGCGCGGCGAACGTGGGCTCGGGCGGCCGGACACGCGGCATCTCGGCGACGGCCTTCGCCAGCTCGTCCGGGGTGGTGCAGGGCGGGTCCTGGCGCGAGGCGGTGGCGCCCTCGTTGACCAGCGCGCGCATGGCGAGTTCGGACAGGCCGCGGTGGATCCCGGCCCGTACCTGGTCGGGGGCGATCAGGCCGACGCCCTTGGGCAGCCCCGCCAGGCCGTACGCGTCCGTCTCGTACGGCCAGCGGTGCGTCAGCGCCGCGTACAGGAGCGCGCCGATCGCCTCGGTGTCGGTGCGCTGGGGGCGTTCCGCGCTGATGCCGCGCAGCGCGGCGTTCACCGCGAGGCCGCGGATCCGGTACTGGCCGGTGGAGCTGCGCAGTACGGCTCCGGGGGTCAGCTTCAGATGGGCCAGCCCCTCGCGGTGTGCGGCG
This sequence comes from Streptomyces sp. NBC_01508, assembly GCF_045040315.1. Classification (NCBI taxonomy): domain Bacteria; kingdom Bacillati; phylum Actinomycetota; class Actinomycetes; order Kitasatosporales; family Streptomycetaceae; genus Streptomyces; species Streptomyces sp. NBC_01508. The sequence goes on from NZ_CP109419.1 coordinate 4,251,914, forward strand.
GCCATCGCCTGGGAGACCTGGCTCACGAGCTGGTAGGCGTCGTGGGCCTCCATGGGGCCGGCGGCGAGGATCGCGGTGAGTTCCGTCGCGTCGGGGAGCCACTCGTGGACGACGTAGACGAGGTCGTTCTCCTCGACGGCGTCGAGTACCTGGACGAAGCGCGGGTCGCCGAGGAGGGCGGAGGAGCGGGCCGCCGCCAGCACGGAGCGGGCTCGCGGGTGGTCGGCGGGCAGGAGGTGCACGCCGACGGCGCGGCGCAGTTTCTCGTCGACCGCGCGCCAGCTACTGAACCCGTCCAGTCGGGTGACGCACTCTTCGAGCCGGTAGCGCTTGGCGAGCTTGTGGCCGCTGTGGAGTTCGGGTGGCGCCACGGACGGTTCGGCCTTCTGCCGCCTGCCGCCGTTCGCCTTCGCCGCGTCCTTGGCGCCGGACCCCGGCTTCTCCGTCTCCGGCTTCTTCGGTTTCGTCGGTTTCTCGGACCCGGGCTCCTCGGACTCCGGCGTGGAATCCGCTGTGTTCCGGTCTGTCGCCACCTCGTCGGTGGTGGCCTTGTCCGCCTGGGCGGCCGGCGGTTCGTCACCGCTGTTGTCGGCCACCTCGACGGCAGCCGTGCTCCGTTCCGCCACCGTCGCTCCTGCCTCCCCATCCGTTGCGCTGTCCAACAGCCACGCCAATTGTGCCCACAGTTGGACGCTATGCACGACACACGGCGGCCGACGATGGTTGTGCTCGGCCTCGCGCGCTAGCGCCCGAGGCGGCCTCGGACCATGCCGACCAAGGCGTTCATCTCTTCGATACGAAGTTTCCGCGCGACGACGAAGAAGCCGCCCAGCAGGACGAGGCCGCCGACCGCCAGTGCGGTGAACGAGCCCAGCGCCTCACTGCCGAGCCTCTCCAGCACGAAGTAGGCGACCGCGCCGGCGGCGATCGTTCCGGGGACGGACGCGAGGCAGAGCCGGGCGTACGTACGCATGACGTGCGAGCCGTCCAGATCGCCGCCCAGCCGCTTCCTGAGCCTGCGCCAGGCGATGCCCACCCCGACGGCGTAGGCCAGGCCGTACGAGGCGGCCATGCCCACGACGGCCCAGCGCGAGGGCAGGACGAGGAAGCAGACGGCGGAGGCGGCGGCGTTCACGACGGCCACGATGACCGTGTTGTAGAAGGGGGTTCGGGTGTCCTCGTACGCGTAGAAGGCACGCAGCACCACGTACTGCACGGAGAACGGGATCAGGCCGAGGCCGAAGGCCATCAGCATGTAGCCCATGGAGCGCGCCGATTCGATGCCGGACGAGCCGAAGATCAGCGTGCACATCGGGATGCCGAGGGCGACGAAGCTGAAGGCGACGGGGACGATCGCCACAGCCGAGTTGCGCAGGCCCTGCGAGATGTCGTCGCGTACGGCTCCGGTGTCTCCGTCGTGCGCCGAGCGGGAGAGGCGGGGCAGCAGGGCGGCCATGACCGAGACGGTGATGATGGCCTGCGGCATGCCCCAGATCAGCTGGGCGTTGGAGTAGGCGATGTAACCCGCGCCCTGGGTGCCCGAGTCGACGCCCGCCGCCGTGGAGAGCTGCGAGACGACCAGCACGCCGGCCTGGTTGGCGAGGACGAACAGCACGGTCCACTTGGCGAGCTTCGCGGCCTTGCCGAGTCCGTGCCCCCGCCAGTCGAAACGCAGCCGGATCCGGAAGCCGGTCTCCCGGAGGTAGGGGATCATCGCGAGGGCCTGGACGGTGAGGCCGAGCACCACGCCGACACCGAGCAGGCGCTCCGCCTGGGGCGGGATGGACCCGACCGTCATCCCGGAGTCCTCGGCCGTGCCGTACACCCAGATGAACATGACGAGGGTGGCGATGATGATGATGTTGTTGAGGACCGGGGTCCACATCATCGCGCCGAACCTGCCGCGGGCGTTGAGGATCTGCCCCATCACCACATGCACGCCCATGAAGAAGATGGTGATCAGGCAGTAGCGCACGAAGGTGACGGCGACGTCGTTGGCCGCCGGGTTGTCGGCGATGCTCACCGACATCAGGCGGACCAGCACCGGGGCGGCGAACACCGAGAGCGCGGTCAGCGTGCCGAGGATGACGATGACCAGGGTGAGCAGGCGGTTCGCGTACGCCTCGCCGCCGTCCTCGTCGTCCTTCATCGCGCGGATGAGCTGCGGGACGAAGACGGAGTTGAGACCGCCGCCGATGGTCAGGATGTAGATCATCGTCGGCAGGGTGATGGCGAGCTGGAAGGTGTCGCCGAGGGTGGCGGCGCCGAGCGCGGCCACGATCAGGGCGGAGCGTACGAAGCCGGTGAGCCGGGAGACGAGTGTGCCCGCCGCCATCACCGCGCTGGATTTCAGCAGTCCCGAGGCCCGTCCGCCGGCCTTCTTCGCGGGCGGCGCGGGCGCCGCCTCGGCCGCGGCGGCCGGGGGACGGCCCGTCCCCTCCTGGTCGCGGAAGAGATGCGCGAAGGCGTCGGGCTCCCGCTCGTCGGTGTGTGCCCGGGTGACGAGTTCGTCGACGCCCATGAACTGCGTGGTCCTCGGGTCGTCGCCGTACGGAAGATGGCGTGACGGTCCGTCGGGCTCCGGCGGCGGGGGCTGGGCCCAGACACGCGGATCGGGGGCGTACTGCTGCACGGGCGGCTGCTGGTAGAGCGGCATCGTCTCCGGGTACGTGCCGGGAGGCGGCGGCGGATGCGCGGCGCGGTCGTACATCGCCTCGGAGACCGGGTCCTGCGCCGAGAGATCCTGGGCGCGGTAGGGGTCGTGCCGGTAGGCGTCCTGGACGTACGGATCCTGGGCGTAGGCGTCCTGGGCGTACTGGTCCGGGCTGTACGGGGCCTGGGCGTACGGATCCCGGGCGGGGTCGGGCGCGGGGGCGTTGGGGGCGGCGTCGGGCGGTTGCGGCGGAACATGCCCTGCCGGATCGCCGCCAGCACCCTGCCCGCGGTCACCGTCGTACGGCGCGTTCATGGTTACCCCACCTCATCGTCCCCGGCCGGCCGGCCACCGCATCGCTCAACGGTCCACTTTCTCACCCTTGCCCGACGGGTCCCCGCTTTCCGGACGGGTGTCCGGGGTCGGGTCACCCGGCTGCCCGGGTCCGGTGCCGTCGACGGCGTCCGGAGTCTGCTGTGCGGAGGGTGGCGTGGCGGGCTCCGGGGCGGGATCCGTGTCGTCGGTATCGCCGTCGTCCGTGGCGTCGTCGTCCGTGCTGCGGTCGTTCGTGCCGTCGTCGTCGGATCCGCCGTCGTCCGAGCCGCCGGTATCAGGGCCGCTGCCGGGGGAGTCGTCACCGCCGGCAGTGGCATCGGTCTCGGCGCCGTCCGCCCCGGTGTCCGTACCGGCGTCCGCCGCGGCCTTGTCCTCGGCCGCCTTCGCCGCCACCGCCCGCTTGCGCTGGCTGTACATCTTGACCCCGGCCAGGACGAGCAACAGCACACCGCCGGCGATGACGAGCATCACGGTGGGAGTGATCTCGGAGACCCTGACCTGGAACGTCATGGGGTCGCCGTAGGGCCGGTTGTCGGCCGTGTAGAGCTGCGCAGTGAGCTCCACCGGGCCGTTGGCGTTGGCCGCGCCGGTGAACTTCACCACCTGGGTGTGGCCGCCGTCGATCCTGATCGGCTGCTCGGTGACAGCGCTGCCGTCGTCGAGCTTCAGCCGGGTCGCGTTCGTGGACTTCAGACGCAGGACGAGGTTGTCGACGCCTTGCAGCAACTGGTTCTGGACCGTCACCGGGATCGTCGCGCTGCGTCCGGACAGGGTCAGCTCCGACTTCTGGATGAGCTGGACCTCGCTGGCCAGGCTCATCAGATAGCGGTTCACCGAGTCGCGGTACTGCTCGGCGCCCGTGGCGTTGCCCCGCCAGGACGTCGAGACCGCCCTGTTGACGGCGTTGGCGAAGGGCGTCGCCACCCGGTCGGGAAGGGTGAGGATGGCCTTGAACTTCCCGAGCCGCTCCCCCATCCCCTTCAACTCCTCGAACGCCGCCGCGGGAAGCTCCTGGTCACGGAGCTTGTCCGGATACCGCGAGGCGCCGGGGACCTTGGTGGTGGCGTTGGTGTCGGGCTTCGCGGCGGCGGCGGCGACCAGGTCGGACGGCTGGGTCCAGCGCTGCCCGTCCAGGCCCTGGAGGGCACGGGCCATGGACTGTGCCTGGCTGGCCGTCGGCGTCCGCTGCGGGGCGACGACGATGTTCCGCTGCTTCGAGGAGTCCTGGAGGGTCACGGCCAGCGACTGGGCGAGGAACTTCTGGACCGCGAGCGTGGAGTTGCCCGCCTTGGTCACATCGCCTTCGAAGGCGGTGGACAGCCGGGTGTCGCTGACCACGGCCGTCGTGCCGCCGCCGATGGGCCGCGCCGCGCTCGCCGTGTACGGCAGGTTGTCCTGGATGCTGTCGCTGCGGGAGATCACCGTGTCGGCGCCCGCGGAGGTCGCCACATCGACGATCGACGGGTCGACGGCGCCGTTCACCGGCCACGCGAAGTCGGTGGCGGGTGGCACATGAAGGATGTTCTCCACGGTGATCCCGGCCAGTTCGCTGGAACTCTGGAGATGGCCGAGGGTGCCGGAGACGTCCTCGCCGCCGTGGGCCAGCGACGCCAGGTCGGGGTCGCCGAAGGGCAGCGCGACGATGTTGTCGTTCTCCTGGACGGCCTTCTCCAGGGCGTTGAGCCAGGTCCGTGCCACGAGCTGGTTCTTGCCCGCGACCGTGGTTCTGCCGTCCTTGACGCGGTAGGGGTCGGTCATCGCCTCGACGGTGGCGAGGAGGTCCGGGTCGACGACCCAGGTGACGGGGAGCTGGCTGCCCAGGGAGACCAGCTGCTCCAGCCGGCCGCCGGGGGCCAGCTCCTCGGCCAGATCGTCGTTCTCGAAGACCGGGGTCTGCTGGTCGTCCGAGCCGGTCTCGGCGGAGACGTGGGAGGTGGAGATCAGCGGCCATAGGTAGGTGAACTTGGTCTTCTTGTCCACCGAGTCCGGCTGCCACGGCAGGAACGTCCGCCGGACACCGAGGGTGTGGTCGTACGGTTCGGCCGCCGTCCGGCCCGTGAGCGTCACGCCGAGCTGGTAGACCCCGTCTGCCCCGAGGCCGAGCTTGCTCACCGGTACCGACAGGGCGAAGTCGTAGCTGATGCCCGAGGCGAGCTTCGCGAACTCGACCTTGTACTTGCCGCCCACCGGCAGCGGGTCGTACGTGGTGTCGTTCGAGCGCTCGACGGCGTCGTCGATGGCCGTGCGGCCGGTGAGCTGCGGGCCCACCCGGAGATCGACCTGGGCGTCGGTGACCGTCTTCTTGCTCTTGTTGGTCACCGTGCCCGAGATGGTGAGGGTGTCGCCCTTGGCCGGCGCGCTGGGTGCCAGGGTGTCGAGCGCGACGGAGACGGTGTTCGGCCCGGACGGCTTGGCGGCGGTGCTCGCCGGGGACACCGTGGTGCCCCCTGCGACGGCCGCCGAGGCGGTGGAGCCCGCCGCGGTCGCCTGCGGCGCCGCGACGCCCCCCAGCAGCCCGGCCAGGAGCGGCACCCCTGCGGCCACGGCGGCGCTGCGCCCCAGCCATCGGCGGGCAGGAGAGTGCTTCATCCCCTGGAAGTCTGCCGCCTCGGCCACGCGCCCGCCCGTTCCTCGTCGTCGTCAATGGTCGTCGTCGATTGTGCGTCCACGCATGGTAACGATGTGCGCTGTGGCGAAGTGCCGGGGATAGGCCCCTCATGATCGGAAGAATCTCATGGGCCGGTGGAAACCGGTGCACCGGAAACTCGGGCGCCGGAGTCGGCCGGGGCACGTACCCTTTTGCGTTGTGCCGAACGCCAACGAAGAGACTCCCCTTGCACTGAGTCAGGTGCAGCGCCGCGCGGTCAGCGAACTGCTGCGGGTGTCCCCGGTCGCCGACGACCTCGCACGCCGATTCCAGGAGGCGGGTTTCACCCTCGCCCTGGTCGGGGGCTCGGTGAGGGACGCCCTCCTCGGCCGCCTCGGCAACGACCTCGACTTCACGACCGACGCCAGGCCCGACGACGTACTGAAGATCGTCCGCCCCTGGGCGGACTCGGTGTGGGAGGTCGGGATCGCCTTCGGCACGGTCGGTGTCCAGAAGGAGGGCCGCGGTGGGGACGGCCGGCAGGATTTCCAGATCGAGGTCACGACCTACCGCTCCGAGGCCTACGACCGCACGTCGCGCAAGCCCGAGGTGTCGTACGGCGACTCCATCGAGGACGATCTCGTCCGCCGGGACTTCACCGTGAACGCCATGGCCGTCGCGCTGCCGCAGAAGGAGTTCATCGACCCGTACGGCGGCCTTCAGGATCTCGCGGCGGGTGTGCTGCGTACGCCGGGCACCCCCGAGGCGTCCTTCTCCGACGATCCGCTGCGCATGCTCAGGGCCGCGCGCTTCGCCGCGCAGCTCGACTTCGAGGTCGCCCCCGATGTCGTCGCCGCCATGAAGGCCATGGCCGAGCGCATCGAGATCGTCTCCGCGGAGCGCGTACGGGAAGAGCTGAACAAGCTGATCCTTTCCGGCCACCCGCGCAAGGGCCTGGCGCTGCTGGTCGACACCGGGCTCGCGGAGCGCGTCCTGCCCGAGCTGCCCGCGCTGCGGCTGGAGAGTGACGAGCACCACCGGCACAAGGACGTGTACGAGCACTCGCTGACCGTTCTGGAGCAGGCCATCGACCTGGAGGAGGACGGGCCGGACCTGGTGCTGCGGCTGGCCGCGCTGCTCCATGACATCGGCAAGCCCCGGACGCGGCGCTTCGAGAAGGACGGCGGGGTCTCCTTCCATCACCACGAGGTGGTGGGGGCGAAGCTGACCAAGAAGCGGATGACCGAGCTCAAGTACTCGAACGAGTTGGTGAAGGACGTCACGCGGCTGGTGGAGCTGCATCTGCGTTTCCACGGCTACGGGACGGGTGAGTGGACCGACTCGGCGGTGCGGCGCTACGTACGCGACGCCGGTCCGCTGCTGGACCGGCTCCACAAGCTGACCCGCTCGGACTGCACCACCCGCAACAAGCGCAAGGCGACCGCGCTCTCGCGGGCCTATGACGGCCTTGAGGAACGGATCGCGCAGTTGCAGGAGCAGGAGGAGCTGGACTCCATCCGGCCCGACCTGGACGGCAACCAGATCATGGAGACGCTGGGCGTCGGTCCGGGGCCGCAGATCGGGGCCGCGTACAAGTTCCTGCTGGAACTGCGGCTGGAGAACGGGCCGATGGCGCGCGACGAAGCGGTGAGCGCGCTGAAGGAATGGTGGGCGCGGCAGAACTGAGTCCGGGTCGGGCGGTGCCGCCGGTCGATGTTTCACGTGAAACATCGACCAGGGATGCTGGCGAAGGGGGCGATGTTTCACGTGAAACATCGCCCCCTTCGTACGTGCTCTCCGTGTTACGCGTACTTCTTCGCGAGCCTCTTCCAGCGGAACAGCGCCGCCGCGACGCCCGCGTACAGCGCCGCGACCGCCAGCACGAGCGGTGCCGAACGTCCGTCCGGCGGCAGTATCAGTGCGGCGACCCCGGCCGCGCCGACGAAGGCGACGTTGAAGAGCACGTCGTAGAGGGAGAAGATCCGCCCTCGGTACGCGTCGTCCACCGACGTCTGCACCACCGTGTCCGTCGCGATCTTCGCGCCCTGTGTGATCAGGCCGAGGACGAACGCGGCGACGAGCATCGGGACGGGAGCGAACGGCAGCCCCAACGCCGGTTCCAGTACAGCCGCCGCCGCGGCACACATCACCATCCACCCGAACGCGCCAAGACGCCCGACCGCCGACGGTGTGACGACGGCCGCGGTGAAGAAGCCCGCCCCCGAGACGGCGAGCGCCACCCCCAGCAGAGCGAGTCCGTCCTCCTCGGTGCTGGACCAGGCATAGCGGCAGAGCATCAGCACCATCACGGTCAGCGCCCCGTAGCAGAAGCGCATCAGTGTCATCGCGATCAGCGCGCCCGCCGCGTCACGCCGCTGCGCCAAATGGCGGAGCCCGTCGCCGAGTCCGCGTGCGGTGGAGGCGAGGGCGGCCTTCAGCCGTGGCTGCACCAGCCCCGGATCGGGGCCGAGGAGATCGCGCGTCATCGTGACGGAGGCCAGTGCCGAGGCCAGATACAGTGCGGCGCCCACCAGCACCACGGCGGCGTCGGAGTTGGACAGCAGCAGCCGCACCAGGAAGGCGACGCCGGCGCCCGCGGTCGCGGCGAGCGTGCCGGCCGTCGGGGAGAGGGAGTTGGCGACGACCAGGTGTTCGTTGGCGACGACGCGGGGCAGCGCGGCCGAGAGTCCGGCGAGTACGAACCGGTTGACGGCCGTCACGGCCAGCGCGGACGCGTAGAAGAGCCAGTCCGGCATGGAGGTGAGGATCAGCACGGCGGTGCAGACGGCCAGCAGGGCCCGCAGCAGATTCCCGTACAGGATGATCTGGCGCCGCCGCCAGCGGTCGAGCAGCACCCCGGCGAACGGGCCGACGAGCGAGTAGGGCAGCAGCAGCACGGCCATGGCCGACGCGATGGCGCCGGGGGAGGTCTGCTTCTCGGGGGAGAACACGACGTGCGCGGCCAGCGCGACCTGGAAGACCCCGTCGGCTCCCTGCGACAGCAGACGCACGGTCAGCAGACGGCGGAAGTCGGGCAGACGCAGGAGCACGCGCAGATCGCGTACGACAGACATGTGGATCAGCGTCACATACGGCACGCGCGTCACACGTGAAGGGTCCCCGGGCAGTGTGCCCGGGGACCCTTCATACGGTGCGTGTACGGGGGAGAGCCGCGCTCGCCCTACCGATTCCCCGAGGGGTTCAGCGCTCGACCTCGCCGTGGATGAACTTCTCCACGTTCTCGCGGGCCTCGTCGTCGAAGTACTGCACCGGCGGGGACTTCATGAAGTACGAGGAGGCGGAGAGGATCGGGCCGCCGATGCCGCGGTCCTTGGCGATCTTCGCGGCGCGCACGGCGTCGATGATGACACCCGCGGAGTTCGGGGAGTCCCAGACCTCCAGCTTGTACTCCAGGTTCAGCGGAACGTCACCGAAGGCGCGGCCCTCAAGGCGGACGTAGGCCCACTTGCGGTCGTCCAGCCACGCCACGTAGTCCGAGGGGCCGATGTGGACGTTGTCGGCGCCCATGTCACGGTCGCGGATCTGCGAGGTGACCGCCTGCGTCTTGGAGATCTTCTTGGACTCCAGGCGCTCGCGCTCCAGCATGTTCTTGAAGTCCATGTTGCCGCCGACGTTCAGCTGCATCGTGCGGTCCAGGACGACTCCGCGGTCCTCGAACAGCTTCGCCATCACACGGTGCGTGATGGTGGCGCCGACCTGCGACTTGATGTCGTCACCGACGATCGGGACACCGGCCTCGGTGAACTTGTCCGCCCACTCCTTCGTGCCGGCGATGAAGACCGGGAGAGCGTTGACGAAGGCGACCTTGGCGTCGATGGCGCACTGCGCGTAGAACTTCGCGGCGGCATCGGAACCGACGGGCAGGTAGCAGACCAGGACGTCGACCTGCTTGTCCTTGAGGGTCTTGACGATGTCGGCCGGCGCCTCGTCCGACTCCTCGATCGTCTCGCGGTAGTACTTGCCCAGACCGTCGTAGGTGTGGCCGCGCTGGACGGTCACGCCCGAGTTCGGGACGTCGCAGATCTTGATGGTGTTGTTCTCACTGGCACCGATGGCGTCCGCGAGGTCGAGACCGACCTTCTTCGCGTCGACATCGAAGGCGGCGACGAACTCCACGTCCCGCACGTGGTACTCGCCGAACTGAACGTGCATCAGGCCGGGCACCTTGCCGGCCGGATCGGCGTCCTTGTAGAACTCGACGCCCTGCACCAGCGAGGCGGCACAGTTGCCCACGCCGACAATGGCTACGCGAACGGAACCCATCCTGGTTGCTCCCTGTGTGTGATCTCAATGTTGCGATGAAGTCCCGCGCTGATGCGGAACGTCATGTGGTGGTGTCCTCGGACGGATCCGGCGGGCCGGGGGCTTGTGGAGGCGAACCTCCGGAAGTCCCCCGGAGCCGGGGCAGGCCGCCCTCGTCTCCCGATGTGCTGTTGGTGGTGCTGCGGGTCTTGCTGTTGGTGGTGCCGCTCGTCGCACTGCTCGTCGTGCTGTCCGACGCGCTGTTCCGCCGTGGAGCGGGGCTTTCCGGACGGGATCGTCGCTGATCCTGTCCCGCCCGCTCGCTCTCGATCAGCTCGTTGAGCCAGCGCACTTCGCGTTCCACGGACTCCATGCCGTGCCGCTGAAGTTCGAGCGTGTAGTCGTCGAGACGTTCTCGGGTACGGGCCAGGGAAGCGTTCATCTTCTCCAGGCGCTCCTCCAGCCGGCTGCGACGGCCCTCCAGCACGCGCATCCGTACCTCGCGCTCGGTCTGTCCGAAGAAGGCGAAGCGAGCCGCGAAGTGTTCGTCCTCCCAGGCGTCCGGGCCCGTGTGGGACAGCAACTCCTCGAAGTGCTCCTTGCCCTCCGCTGTCAGCCGGTAGACGATCTTGGCGCGGCGGCCCGCGAGTGACGCGGCGAGCGCCTCCTCGGGCGCGCTGCCCGGCTCCTCGATCAACCATCCGTTGGCGACCAGCGTCTTGAGGCACGGATACAGCGTTCCGTAGCTGAAGGCCCGGAAGATCCCCAGCGACGTGTTGAGCCGTTTCCGCAGTTCGTAGCCGTGCATCGGAGATTCGCGCAGCAGACCCAGAACGGCGAACTCAAGGATGCCCGAGCGTCTGCTCACTGTTCGCCTCCTCCGTCGTCCCGGCCGCTTGTGGCGTCCCGTATGCCGTCCCGATGTATCGACTCGATACATCGGGACGATAGAACATCGATGCTGATGGGACAAGAGGGGTCATGGTGAACGGCGTCACATCACTGATTCACAGCGTGTAACTTGCCTGATTTGGGATGAAGTTCGGATCTGGGCGGGGTTTGACCCTGCGTAGTCTGTGCGGCATGCAGACCACCGGGAACCGCGTGACGTGTGAGAGCGTCGTCGTTCTGGATGCATGCCGGATGAGCCCGACGCCGGGCACATCCGTATTCATTTCGGGGGACCGGAACTCAACTGCCGCTTCCAGGCGTCCGCGCCTGCCCGAGGAGTAGTCGTTCGATGAGCGAGCACCGTCGCAAACAGCCACAGCCGCAGGGTGGCCAGGGGGGCGGACGTGCCGCGGCCAGGCGTGCCGCGCAGCGGCCGGCCGGCCGGCGCGCGGACCCCTCCCGCGGGGTCCCCACGGACTCCCACTCCGGTTCACACGAACCGGAGCCTTCTTACGGAGGCCGCGCCGAAGCACGTAAGGCCGCCCAGCGCGGCCGTCGGCGTGCCGCCGAGGGCGGTGGTGCCGGCGCGGGGGGCCACGGCGGTGGCCGCCGAGGTGGCGGCGGTGCCGACGGGCCCGGCCGGGGACGCGGAGGGCGGCCGGGCAAGAAGCGGCTGATCGACTATCCGCGCCGCGACAAGTACGGCTGGCGCCGCTGGACACCGTCCTGGAAGCTCGTGACCGGCCTGTGTGTCGCCTTCCTCGGCAGTCTGATGGCCGCGGCCACGATCGCGTACGCCATGGTCGAGAAGCCCAAGCCGAGTGCGGCGTCCAAGGCCCAGAACAACGTCTACCTCTGGGACGACGGAACGCCGATGGTCGCGACCGGCGGGGAAGTCAACCGCCAGATCATCGGGATCGACAAGATCCCCATGGAGATGCAGAACGCCGTGATCTCGGCGGAGAACAAGACGTTCAGGAAAGACTCGGGAATCGACCCGATGGGCATCGGCCGGGCCGTGTTCAACATGGCCACGGGCGGTGAGACGCAGGGTGGCTCGACCATCACCCAGCAGTACGTCAAGAACGCCATGCTCACCCAGGAGCAGACCTACACGCGTAAGGTCAAGGAGCTGTTCATCACCATCCGCGTCGACGCGGACATGGACAAGAACGAGATCATGGCCGGGTACCTCAACACCGCCTACTTCGGACGTGGCGCCAACGGCATCCAGGCGGCGGCCCGTACGTACTACGACGTGGACGCCGTGGATCTCGACGCGAGTCAGTCCGCCTTCCTGGCGGCGCTCCTGAAGGGTGCGACGTACTACGACCCGAACGGCGCCGAGTCGATCGACAAGAACGCCAGCCCGGAGGCCAACACCGACCGGGCGAAGAGGCGTTGGGCCACGATTCTCGACGAGATGGTGAAGGACGGCCATCTCAGCGCGGCGGATCGGGCCAAGTTCAAGGAATTCCCGATGCCCAACCCGCCGAAGAAGAACGCGCAGCTCGGCGGCCAGATCGGCTACCTGGTGGACCTCTCCAAGGCCTACTTCATCAACAACAACGACAAATACACGGCCGACGACCTGGCCAAGGGCGGCTTCGAGATCAAGACGACCTTCAACAAGGACAAGGTCAACGCGCTCAACAAGGCCGTCACCGAGATCTACGACAAGAACATCGATCCCGACAAGCGTCCGACGAAGGACACTCACGTCCAGTTCGGCGGCGCCTCGGTGGAGCCCGGGACCGGCAAGATCGTCGCCATCTACGGCGGGCAGGACGCCACCAAGCACTTCACCAACAACGCCGACCAGACCGGTGCCCAGGTCGGGTCGACCTTCAAGCCGTACGTCCTGGCGGCGGCGATGCGCGACGGCGTACGCGACCCCGCTCTCGGGCCGGATCAGGGCCCCGATTCGCGCACGAAGGTCTCGCCGGACAAGAGCGAGTACAACGGCGAGAACAAGCTCAAGATCAAGGATTACGACGGCGGCGTCTGGACCAACGAGGAAGGAAAGGAGTGGCTCCAGCGCAACGACGGTGACGAGGACTACGAGGACATCAACCTGCGCGAGGCCATGAAGGTCTCGGCCAACTCCCCCTTCGTGCAGCTCGGTATGGACGTCGGCATTCCGCAGGTCCGGCAGGCGGCCGTCGACGCGGGACTGCTTGCGGACAGCCTTCCGGGCGGTAACAACCCGTCGTTCTCCATCGGCATCTCCGACCCCAGTGCCATCCGCATGGCGGGCTCGTACGCCACCTTCGCCGACAACGGCACCCAGCGTGAGCCCTACTCCGTGCAGGAGGTCAAGAAGGGAGGCGTTGTCGTCTTCAAGCACGACAAGAAGCCGGAGAGCAAGTTCGACGCCGACGTCGCGCACAACGTGACGGACGTTCTGAAGTCCGTGGTGATGGAGAAGGGCGGCACGGGCACCTCGGCGCAGCTGCCGGACGGCCGGGAGGTGGCCGGCAAGACCGGTACCACCGACGGCAACAAGTCAGCCTGGTTCGTGGGCTACACCCCGCAGCTCTCGACCGCGATCGACATGTACCGGCTGGACGACAACGCCGAGAACAAGGACCGCGAGTTCCTGGAGATGTTCGGCACCGGCGGCCAGGACAAGATCCACGGTGCGTCGTTCCCCGCCGACATCTGGCGGGAGTACATGACGGTGGCGATGAAGGGCACGAAGGCCCTGAAGTTCCCCGAGGCCGAGCCGATCGGCGAGGCCGTCTACGGCGGCGTGCCGAGCCCGCAGCCGAGTCCGTCCGAGACGCCCTCCGAGACCCCGTCCGAGACGCCCTCCGAGACGCCCTCCAAGACCCCGTCCGAGACGCCGGACCCGACCGATTCCTGCGACCAGTGGAACGGCTGTGAGGACGGTGGTCCCGGCGGCGATCCGGGTGGTCCGGGCGGTGAGGACTCCGGCGGAGTCATCGGAGGCCCGGGCACCTCGTCGAGTCCGCCACCGGAGACCGGGGGGCCCGAGGGCTCCGACGGTGGGGGCTTCATCGGCGGCTCGGGAGGCTGAGGCGAACTCCCGCCGGTCGTGGGAGGCCCCCGCCGGTCACGGGAAGCTCCCGCCGGTCACGGGAGCCATGACCGGCGAGAGGTCCTGAGAACGACGCGAAGGCCGCCGTGCCAGGGCCGTACACACACCGTGTACGGCCCGGTACGGCGGCCTTCGCCGTGCCGAGGCGGCGTACGGCAGGATGGGCGGCATGCCGAGCACAGAAGACATCGCGGTGCCCAAGGACCGGCCGGTCGTGCCGCCCACCAGGCGGGACAGGATCGCCGCGTCCGGCAGCGAGCTGATCGGCGGTCCCATCGGCCGCTGGGCCTGGTACGGCACCAGCCGGCTCACGCCGGTGCGGGTGGTCGCGCTGGTGGCGATCGGGATGTTCGCGCTCGGCATGGTGCAGAAGATGCCCTGCTACGAATGGGCCTGGTTCCGGGGCGCCAGCTCCCAGTACACACACGCCTGCTACTCCGACATCCCGCATCTCTTCCTCGGGCGCGGCTTCGCCGACAATCTCGTGCCGTATTTCGACCAGCTCAACGGCGACATGCGGTATCTGGAGTACCCCGTCCTGACGGGTCTGTTCATGGAGGTCGCCTCCTGGTTCACCCCCGGCGGCGGCTCCATCCAGCACCGCGAACAGATCTACTGGATGGTCAACGCGGGGATGCTGATGGTCTGCGCGGTCGTCATCGCCGTCTGCGTGGCCCGCACCCACCGCCGCCGTCCCTGGGACGCCCTGCTCCTCGCCCTCGCGCCCGCCTTCGCCCTCACCGCCACCATCAACTGGGATCTGCTGGCCGTCGCGCTCCTGGCGGCCGGGATGCTGATGTGGTCGCGCGGCCGGCCGCTGGCCTTCGGCATCCTCATCGGCCTCGCGACGGCGGCCAAGCTCTATCCCGTACTGCTGCTGGGGCCGCTGCTGCTGCTGTGCTGGCGTGCCGGGCGGCTGCGGGAGTTCGGGGTGGCGCTGGGCGGTACGGCCGCCTCGTGGCTGCTGGTGAATCTGCCGGTGATGCTGCTCGCGCCGGAGGGGTGGAAGAAGTTCTACACGTTCAGCCAGGAGCGGCAGGTCGACTTCGGATCGTTCTGGCTGATCATCACGCAGCGCACGGGGCGGTCCCTGGAGGTCGGGACCGTCAACAACTGGTCGATGGTTCTGATGGTGCTGGCGTGCGCGGGCATCGCGGCGCTCGCCCTGACGGCGCCGAGACGGCCCCGGTTCGCGCAGCTCGCCTTCCTGGTCGTCGCCGCCTTCATCCTGACCAACAAGGTCTACTCGCCGCAGTACGTGCTGTGGCTGATCCCGCTCGCCGCGCTGGCCCGGCCGCGCTGGCGCGACTTCCTGATCTGGCAGACCTGCGAGGTCATGTACTTCCTGGGCATCTGGATGTATCTCGCGTACACGACGAGCGGGGACGCCCACAAGGGACTGCCGACCGAGGGCTACCAACTGGCCATCGCGCTGCACCTGCTGGGGACGCTGTACCTGTGCGCCGTCGTCGTACGGGACGCCCTGACGCCGGAACGGGACGGCGTACGGCGCGACGGTTCGGACGATCCGTCGGGCGGGGTGCTGGACGGGGCGCGGGACGTGTTCGCACTGGGCCGGGCGGCCCGGCCGCGGGCGCACACGGCGCACACGGCGGAGGCGTCGGAGCGTGTGTCGTGGGGGGTGCGGCCCCCGGGGGCCGCGTGAGGCGCCTGAACGGGGAAAGGCCGGTCGGCGCCCGGGTGGGCGCCGACCGGCCTTTCTCGTTGTCGGTACCGGATGTGGCCTGGGCCAGCACGCCCTAGCGGTCCACGAGCCGGTCGAACTGCGTCGTCGTGTGGCGCAGATGCGCCACCAGCTCGTCGCCCACCTTGGGCTCCTGCGCGTCGGCCGGCACGAACAGGATCGACACCTGCATGTGCGGCGGCTCGGCGAACCAGCGCTGCTTGCCCGACCATACGAACGGCGAGAGGTTGCGGTTGACCGTCGCCAGACCCGCGCGTGCCACGCCCTTGGCGCGCGGCATCACGCCGTGCAGCGCCTTGGGGGCTTCGAGCCCGACACCGTGCGACGTGCCGCCGGCGACGACCACCAGCCAGCCCTCGGAGGCGGTCTTCTGCTGGCGGTAGCCGAACCGGTCGCCCTTGACGACGCGTGTCACGTCCAGCACGGCGCCCCGGTACTCGGTCGCCTCGTGGTCGCCGAGCCACAGCCGCGTACCGATGCGGGCGCGGAACCGGGTCTGCGGGAACTGCCGCTGGAGACGGGCCAGTTCCTCGTGGCGCAGATGGCTGACGAACATGGTGTGCAGCGGGAGCCGGGCCGCGCGCAGCCGGTCCATCCAGCCGATGACCTCCTCGACCGCGTCGGATCCGTCCGTACGGTCGAGCGGCAGGTGCAGGGCGAAGCCTTCGAGGCGTACGTCCTCGATGGCCGCGTGCAGCTGGCCGAGCTCCTCCTCGCGGACGCCGTGGCGCTTCATGGAGCTCATGCACTCGATGACGACGCGGGCGCCCACCAGGGCGAAGACGCCGTCGACCGAGGAGACGGAGCGGATGACGCGGTCGGGCAGCGGTACGGGCTCCTCGCCGCGGCGGAAGGGGGTCAGGACCAGGAGGTCGCCGCTGAACCAGTCCTTGATGCGGGCGGCTTCGTAGATGGTGCCGACGGCGAGGATGTCGGACTCGAAGCGGGAGGTCTCCTCGGAGAGCCGTTCGTGGCCGAAGCCGTAGCCATTGCCCTTGCAGACCGGGACGAGGCCCGGGAACTGGTCAATGACCGACTTCTGGTGCGCCCGCCAGCGCGCGGTGTCGACGTAGAGGGAGAGCGCCATGCCGGTCCGGAACCTTTCTCGTGGCTGCGGTGTATGAAGGATATGAACGTTCTTGAGGGCCTTGGGGGCCTTACGCAATTATTGGGCGAGCTGGCGGGGATTTCCGGCGTCTCGCACCGCAGCCTGCTGACCACCGGCACTCCGCCGCCCAGGGGGTCGGGATCGGATTCGAGATCGGGATCGGATTCGAGATCGGGATCAGCGGCGGGACATGTACATGTCGAGCGCCTTGTGGAGCAGCTTGTTGAGCGGGAAGTCCCACTCACCCACGTACTCGACGGCTTCGCCGCCCGTGCCCACCTTGAACTGGATGAGACCGAACAGGTGATCCGTCTCGTCCAGCGAGTCGGAGATCCCGCGCAGGTCATAGACGGTCGCACCCATCGCGTAGGCGTCACGGAGCATCCGCCACTGCATCGCGTTCGAGGGCCGGACCTCCCGCTTGTGGTTGGCCGACGCCCCGTACGAGTACCAGACATGGCCGCCCACGATGAGCATCGTCGCGGCGGCGACGTTCTCCCCCTCGTGCCTGGCGAAGTACAGCCGCATGCGGTTGGGGTCCTCGGAGTTGAGGACGGTCCACATCCGCTGGAAGTACGAGAGCGGGCGGGGCCGGAAGTGGTCGCGCTCGGCCGTGATCTCGTACAGCCGCTGCCACTCGGCGAGATCGTCGTAGCCGGCCTGGACGACCTCGACGCCCGCCTTCTCCGCCTTCTTGATGTTGCGCCGCCACAGCTGGTTGAAGCCCTTGAGGACATCGTCCAGCGACCTGTTCGCCAGCGGCACCTGGAAGACGTAGCGCGGCTGTACGTCTCCGAAGCCGGCCCCGCCGTCCTCGCCCTGCTGCCAGCCCATCTTCCGCAGCCGGTCGGCCACTTCGAAGGCACGCGGCTCGATGTGGGTGGCCTCGACGTCGCGCAGCCGCTTGACGTCCTGGTCCTGGATCCCCGACTTGATGGCCGCCGAGTCCCAGCGGCGGATCACCACGGGCGGGCCCATCTTCACGGAGAACGCGCCCTGGTTCTTCAGATGCGCCAGCATCGGCTGGAGCCAGTCGCTCAGGTTGGGGGCGTACCAGTTGATGACCGGACCCTCGGGCAGATACGCCAGATACCGCTTGATCTTGGGCAGTTGGCGGTAGAGCACCAGCCCGGCGCCGACCAGCTGGCCGTCCCTGTCGAACCAGCCCAGGCTCTCCGAGCGCCACTCCGTCTTCACGTCCGCCCACGCGGGGACCTGGCAGTGGCTGGCCGCGGGCAGGCTCTGGATGTACGCCAGATGCTGCTCGCGACTGATGGTGCTCAGCGTCAGGGTCATGCGGGGCGCTCCTCGCAGATGTGTCCCCATGGAGTAGGGGGGCTCCGGCTCTCGCGCCGAAGCCTACTTGCCGATGGAGCGCCCCGGCTGGCCACGGGGCGGAGCGGTTCTCAGCCCAGCACTCCGCCGAAGAGGCCGCCGTGTGCCATCCCGAGATAGAAGCCGACCGCCGCAGAGCCCAGGCCCATGAGCGTCGCGAACCGCTCGTGGGTCGTCACGGAGACGTACTGGCTGTACAGACCGGTGAGGATGCCGATGAGCCCTGCCCAGGAGCTGAGCAGATGCAGGTTGTGGAACATCCCGGAGACGAAGGCCGTGACACCCAGCACCGCCGTCACCCAGAGCAGGATGTCCTGGAGGGGATGGGGCCGGTGGTCGGTGGCGAAGAGCGAACCGGTGGTCTTCGGTCGCATGGGTTGCATTGCCTGTGCCATGGGGCACCTCCTGGCGCCTTGCCGGAAGGCGGCGCACCGTAGCGCCGCCCACACCCGATGTGTACAGCGTGCGGCCCTACGCGGCCTGATTTCAACCGGAAGCCGGTCAAGAGGTAGTCTGTACGGTCTGCACCGGTGTCTGCCCAGGCCAGAACGCGATCATCGCTCGTCGAGCGGGATTGGCGGGATTGTCAGTGGTCGCCGATACCGTTGCTCACGCATCACGACCCTCCTGCCACGGAACGACCGTGGCCGCTGAGTCCAAAGGAGGTGGGTTCCACATGCGTCACTACGAGGTGATGGTCATCCTCGACCCCGATCTCGAGGAGCGAGCAGTCTCCCCGCTGATCGAGAACTTCCTCTCCGTCGTCCGTGAGGGCGACGGAAAGGTGGAGAAGGTCGACACCTGGGGCCGTCGTCGTCTCTCTTACGAGATCAAGAAGAAGCCCGAGGGCATCTACTCGGTCATCGATCTGCAGGCTGAGCCCGCGATCGTCAAGGAGCTCGACCGACAGATGAACCTGAACGAGTCGGTCCTCCGGACCAAGGTCCTCCGTCCCGAGACCCACTGAGCTCTTAGCTCAGCGGTCATCGGGTCCGAGTAGCAGCCAGCAGCAGAAGCAATCCCCGCCGAGAGGTTCACCCAATGGCAGGCGAGACCGTCATCACGGTCGTCGGCAATCTCGTCGACGACCCCGAGCTGCGCTTCACCCCGTCCGGTGCGGCGGTCGCGAAGTTCCGTGTCGCGTCCACTCCCCGCATTTTCGACAAGCAGACCAATGAGTGGAAGGACGGCGATGGCCTGTTCCTCACCTGCTCGGTCTGGCGTCAGGCGGCGGAGAATGTCGCCGAGTCGCTTCAGCGGGGCATGCGCGTTGTCGTGCAGGGCCGGCTGAAGCAGCGGTCCTACGAGGACCGCGAGGGCGTCAAGCGCACGGTCTACGAGCTGGACGTCGAGGAAGTCGGCCCCAGCCTGAAGACCGCCACGGCCAAGGTCACCAAGACCACCGGTCGCGGTGCCCAGGGCGGTTACGGCGGCGGTGGCGGCGGTCAGCAGCAGGGCGGCGGCAACTGGGGCGGCGGTCCCGGTGGCGGCGGCCAGCAGGGCGGCGGCGGAGCATCCGCCGACGACCCCTGGGCGACCAGCGCGCCGGCCGGCGGTGCCCCGCAGCAGCCGCAGGGCGGCGGGGGCAACGGAGGCGGTTGGGGCGGAAGCTCCGGCGGCTCCGGTGGTTCCGGCGGCGGCTACTCGGACGAGCCGCCCTTCTAGGGCAGTTCGCTCCCACTTTCTTGATCACACAGGAGAAACACCATGGCGAAGCCGCCTGTGCGCAAGCCTAAGAAAAAGGTCTGCGCATTCTGCAAGGACAAGACCCAGTACGTGGACTACAAGGACACGAACATGCTGCGGAAGTTCATTTCCGACCGCGGCAAGATCCGTGCCCGCCGCGTCACCGGCAACTGCACGCAGCACCAGCGTGATGTCGCCACGGCAGTCAAGAACAGCCGTGAGATGGCGCTGCTGCCCTACACGTCCACCGCGCGATAAGGGGAGGGTGACCTAATCATGAAGATCATCCTCACTCACGAGGTCTCCGGCCTCGGTACCGCCGGCGACGTCGTCGACGTCAAGGACGGTTACGCCCGCAACTACCTGGTCCCGCGTGGTTTCGCGATCCGCTGGACCAAGGGTGGCGAGAAGGACGTCGAGCAGATTCGTCGTGCTCGCAAGATCCACGAGATCGCCACCATCGAGCAGGCCAACGAGATCAAGGCCCGCCTCGAAGGTGTGAAGGTGCGTCTGGCTGTTCGCTCCGGCGACGCCGGCCGTCTCTTCGGCTCCGTCACCCCGGCCGACCTCGCTTCGGCGATCAAGTCCGCCGGTGGTCCGGAGGTCGACAAGCGTCGTATCGAGCTCGGTTCGCCGATCAAGACCCTGGGCTCGCACCAGGTGTCCGTGCGTCTGCACCCCGAGGTCGCCGCGAAGTTCGGCGTCGAGGTCGTGCCCGCCTAGGGCTCCGACCGGACTCGCTGCTCAATCGCCGGACGGGCTGCGTGTTCTGTCCTCAATCGCCGGACGGGCTCAGGCCCGTCCGGCGATTGTGCTCTGTGTGCTCTGGGTGTTTGGTGCGTCGGCGTCGTTTCACGTGAAACGACGCGGAACCCTCAGCGCGTGGCGCCGGTGACCAGCCAGTGGCCGGACCGGGTGCGCAGCCAGAGCGTCAGCATGCGGACCGCCATCATCAGCGTCATGGCCCACCACAGGGCGGTGAGCCCGCCGCCGAACACCGGCACCAGCAGGGCGACCGGTGCGAAGACGGCCAGCGTCACCACCATCGCCTTTGCCAGATAGGGGCCGTCGCCCGCGCCCATCAGTACACCGTCCAGGACGAAGACGATGCCCGCGACCGGCTGGGTGACCGCCACCACCAGAAGCGCGGGCAGCAAGGTGTCCTGGACCACTTGATCGCCCGTGAAGAGCGGGATGAACAGCGGGCGTGCCAGCACGATGAGCACCCCGAGTCCGACGCCGGAGACCACGCCCCACTGCACCATGCGACGGCAGACGTCCCTGGCGCCCTGGGGGTCGTTCGCGCCCAGATACCGGCCGATGATCGCCTGTCCGGCGATCGCGATGGCGTCGAGCGCGAAGGCCATCAGGCTCCACAGCGACAGGATGATCTGGTGCGCGGCGACATCGGCGTCGCCGAGCCGGGCGGCGACGGCGGTGGCGATCATCAGGACCGCGCGCAGGGAGAGCGTACGGACCAGAAGAGGGACGCCCGCGTGGGCGCTCGCCCGTATGCCGGCGAGGTCGGGACGCAGCGAGGCGCCATGGCGGCGGGCGCCTCGTACGACGACCACCAGATAGGCGGCGGCCATGCCGAACTGGGCGATGACGGTGCCCCAGGCGGAACCGGCGATGCCGAGGCCGGCGCCGTAGACGAGCACCACGTTGAGGACCGCGTTCGCGCCGAAGCCGCCGATGGCGACGTACAGCGGGGTCCGGGTGTCCTGGAGACCGCGCAGGACGCCGGTCGCCGCCAGGACGACCAGCATGGCCGGGATACCGAGGCTGGATATGCGCAGATAGGTGATCGCGTACGGGGCGGCGGTGTCCGAGGCGCCGAAGACGGAGACGAGCCAGGGTGCCAGGGGCAGGGTGACGGCGATGACGACGGCGCCCAGCAGCAGGGCGAGCCAGATCCCGTCCATGCCCTGCCGGACGGCGGCCTGAAGATCACCCGCGCCGACGCGGCGTGCGACGGCCGCCGTGGTGGCGTAGGCGAGGAAGACGAAGATGCTCACGGCTGTGGTCAGCAGGGCCGCCGCGATCGCCAGACCGGCGAGCTGCGGGGTGCCGAGATGGCCGACGACCGCGCTGTCGACCATCAGGAAGAGAGGCTCGGCGACGAGGGCGCCGAAGGCGGGTACGGCGAGCGCGATGATTTCGCGGTCGTGCCGTCGGCGGCCTGCCTTGGATGCCGTGGGGACCTGTGTCATCCGCTCAATCTAATCTTCCACAGGTAAGAGATGCAATGCCACTGCGATCCTTACCGACCGAGGAGATTCGGGCGCTGCTGTGCGCCGTTTGCTCGGATCTTGGACCAGCTTGGAAAGTTTTTCTCCCCCACAGCCGGTGGACGGAGAAAGGCCAGGTCAGATCCTGTGTGGTGAGAGGGCCGCGAGGTTGTCCACAGTGCTGTCCCCCGGTCCGTGCACAGGTTCACCGGAGTTCTCCACAGCATATGGTCCTTCGTCCACATGGCCTGTGGATAACCAGATTGGCGGACGGTCCCCGCGGGCCTACCGTGGACCGACGTCCGACGCGCCGGAACCCGAGTCAGGCCACTCGATTTGTCAGTGTCGTGCCGTAGAAAGAGTGGCACGGCGAGGTCCGCTTGGCGGACGGGAGGAGGTGGCCGGATGAGCATTCCCGAGCCGTTGGACGACCCCTGGACCGAAGCCGGCCCGAGTGACCGCCTGCCGGTCTCCCGCCAGCGCCGAGGTGAGGGAAGAGGCCGCGACGAACAGCACGAGCGCGGCCGGGACAATGCCTCGTGGGACGGCGGATCACCCGGCTTCGAGCGGGTGCCCCCCCAGGACCTGGACGCCGAACAGTCCGTGCTCGGCGGCATGCTGCTCTCCAAGGACGCCATCGCCGACGTCGTGGAGATCATCAAGGGCCACGACTTCTACCGCCCCGCCCACGAGACGGTCTTCCAGGCGGTCCTCGACCTGTACGCGAAGGGCGAGCCGGCCGACCCCATCACGGTGGCCGCCGAGCTGACCAAGCGCGGCGAGATCACCCGGGTCGGCGGAGCGTCGTATCTGCACACGCTGGTCCAGTCGGTGCCGACGGCCGCGAACGCGTCGTACTACGCGGAGATCGTGCACGAGCGCGCGGTGCTGCGCCGTCTGGTCGAGGCCGGCACCAAGATCACGCAGATGGGATACGCGGCGGACGGAGACGTCGACGAGATCGTCAACTCCGCCCAGGCCGAGATCTACGCGGTCACCGAGCAGCGCACCAGCGAGGACTATCTGCCCCTCGGCGACATCATGGAGGGCGCGCTCGACGAGATCGAGGCGATCGGTTCACGCAGCGGTGAGATGACGGGTGTGCCGACGGGATTCACGGACTTCGACTCGCTCACGAACGGGCTGCACCCCGGCCAGATGATCGTCATCGCGGCCCGCCCCGCCATGGGCAAGGCCCTTGCCCTGGACACCCCACTGCCGACGCCCACCGGCTGGACCACCATGGGAGAGGTACGGCCGGGCGACCTGCTTCTCGACGCGACGGGCCGACCGACACGTGTGGTGGCGGCGACCGACATCATGCGCGACCGCCCCTGCTACCGGATCTCGTTCGACGACGGGGCGAGCGTCGTCGCCGATGCCGAACACCAGTGGCTCACGGAAACCCGCGCGTCCCGCCGGTCCGATCCGCGGACGTCCGCCTCGGTCAGGACCACCAAGGAGATCGCCGAAACGGTCCGATGTGTGACGTCCGATCGAGGCACGAACCACTCCGTACGGACGACCGCGCCGCTCGACCTGCCCGAGCGCGCTCTCCCGGTCCCCGCGCACGCGCTGGGCGCCTGGCTCCGCGACCCCGAGCCGCCGGGGCGGCACGACAGCCTCCTCGTCGGCCTGCGCGACCTGGGAGTCCTGGGGAACAGACACATCCCTCAGGAGTATCTACGGGCCTCGGTCCCGCAGCGTCGGGCGCTCCTCGCAGGCCTTCTCGACACCGACGGCACCGTGCACAGCACGGGCTCCGTGCGGTTCGCCGTCACGGAGCGGGTCCTCGCCGAGGGCTTCCGTGAGCTGGTGCTGAGCCTCGGATACCGGTGCGGGATGTCGACCGGGCGCGTCATCGGCCGGCCGGAGGAGGCCTCCTCGTCCTCCTCGTCTTCGACGTCCTACACGGTCGAATTCACGACCGCCGACGAGCCGCGGCGTCGCTTCATCACGGACGTCCAGGAGGTCGAGAGCGTCCCGGTCCGCTGCGTCCAGGTGGACAATCCCGCGCACCTGTATCTCGCGACGCGTTCGATGATCCCCACCCACAACAGCACGCTCGCGCTGGACTTCGCGCGTGCGGCCTCCATCAAGAACAACCTGCCGAGTGTCATCTTCTCGCTGGAGATGGGGCGCAACGAGATCGCGATGCGCCTGCTCTCGGCGGAGGCGCGGGTGGCGCTGCACCACATGCGCTCAGGCACGATGACGGACGAGGACTGGACACGGCTGGCCCGCCGGATGCCGGACGTCTCGCAGGCACCGCTGTACATCGACGACTCGCCCAACCTGTCGATGATGGAGATCCGCGCGAAGTGCCGCCGGCTCAAGCAGCGCAACGGACTGAAGCTGGTGGTCATCGACTACCTCCAGCTGATGCAGTCCGGCGGCTCGAAGCGCGCGGAGAGCCGCCAGCAGGAGGTCTCGGACATGTCGCGAAACCTCAAGCTGCTGGCGAAGGAGCTGGAACTGCCGGTGATCGCGCTCTCCCAGCTGAACCGTGGCCCCGAGCAGCGCACGGACAAGAAGCCGATGGTCTCCGACCTGCGCGAGTCGGGCTCCATCGAGCAGGACGCGGACATGGTGGTGTTGCTGCATCGGGAGGACGCGTACGAGAAGGAGTCACCACGCGCGGGCGAGGCGGACCTGATCGTGGCCAAGCACCGTAACGGCCCGACGGCGACGATCACAGTGGCGTTCCAGGGCCATTACTCGCGCTTCGTGGACATGGCGCAGACCTGAGCCAAGATCTTTGTAGGTTCCGAATAGAGATGTCGTTGTCCAAGCGACTTGTCATCAACTTGTCGTTCGACTCGTCCCGCTGAGTCTCCACTCGGTACAGCGCCAGCGTCACCCTGGCGGTCTGCGGTCCAGTCTTTCGTTTGGTTTGTCCTCCGTTCCGCTCAGGCCAGCGCTGGTGGCGGCCAGTGTCCTGGTGTCGAAGACATCGGACACGAAGGGGCGACCATGCGGACTGGTACAGGCGACGATGCCGCGACAGATAGCCGGACAGTCCAGGCCACGTACCGGCAGAGCAACGGGCGGCTGGTCGAGGCCGAGCTCGACCGTGTTCCGGTGGACGAAGTCGCCGGCGGAGTCCCTGTACGCGAGTTCCGCTGGTATCGCGGCCGGAAGCACTACTCGGGCTGGTATCACGCCTCGACAACGGGCCGAATGGTGGCCTACGAGAGCCGGTTGGAGCTCGCCCGCATCCTGATCGCTGACTTCGCCAGTGAGGTCACGGAGATCGCGGCCCAGCCCTTCCAGCTGGTCGGCCCAGACGGTGCACGCACCCGCCGCCATGTTCCCGATCTGTTCCTCGTCCATGCCGACGGTCTGGTGACCGTCGTGGACGTCAAAGCCCCCTCCCGCATGAAGGATCCCAAGGTGATCGCACAGTTCGAC
Source organism: Streptomyces sp. NBC_01508 (assembly GCF_045040315.1). Taxonomy (NCBI): domain Bacteria; kingdom Bacillati; phylum Actinomycetota; class Actinomycetes; order Kitasatosporales; family Streptomycetaceae; genus Streptomyces; species Streptomyces sp. NBC_01508. The sequence continues at coordinate 4,277,181 of NZ_CP109419.1, forward strand.
TGGACACGCCAGGTGTGTTCGCGTCGCGGCTGGGTCTATGAGACTGGTCGGGGGCCGAGCCTGCCATCGTGGAGAACGTCCGCTTCCTGGCCGGCTACCGGCGCCGCGACCTGGTGGAGACCTCGCTCATCGCGCGGGTGCTGGAGGCCGCTGCCAACCAGCCGACCATCGGCGGAATCGAGTCCGCGCTGGCCGGACAGCCGCGCGAGATCGTCCGACCGGTCGTCCTGCACTTGGTCTGGTCCGGCCAGCTCGTCGCAGACCTGCGTGCTCCGCTCAACCGTGCCAGCCGAATCCGGGTGGCGGCATGAACGCCTACGCCATGCCCCTGTTCGCGGGAGCCCGGCTCTTCTTCGGCGGTGACGTCGTCGAGATCGTGGACATCGAGGGTCTGCAGACGCCCGTCCGCAACGAACGGACGGGCGAGTACAGTTCCATTCCGCTCGGACGGCTGGCAGCCGGAGCCCGGTCGATCGGGGATCCCGCCCCGGCCGCGGCGGACGGGGTCGGCATGCTGCTGGCGAGCTTGTCGGCCGACCAGCGTCAGCGTCTTCAGGAACGGGCGGGGCACGTCCGCGAGGTGCTCAGCGGTTACCGGTCCGGGCACCCCGGCAGTGCTCTGCCGACCGAGCCGAGGCCCGCCTACGATCCCGATCTGCCGCTGAAGGACCGGACTGCGGCCAAGGCCGCTGAGCTGGGTGTTTCGCCTCGCACGCTTCAGCGGTGGCTGACCGCCTACCGGGGAAGCGGCGAGGCCGGCCTCGCCGATGCCGCGCGGGAAGGACATCAAGCGTCGATCCCCGGTGGGAGGAGGCAGTGCGCCGAGTGATGGCCGAGTCGGTGACCGGCTCGCCCCCCACGAGGTCGGCCCTGCTGCGGCGGGCCGAAGAACGACTGAACTGCGATTACGGCAAGGGCACTGTCCCTGTCCCGTCCCGGAGCACGGCCTACACCCGGCTCGCCTGGCTGGCCAAGGGCACGAACGCGGTCTCCGGCAGCGCCAAGGCCCGCCGCTCGATCGCGGAGAGGCCACAGGGCACTTACGGGCGACTGCGGGCCACCCGGCCCGGTGAGTACGTCGTGCTCGACACCCAGGACCTGGACATCTATGCGATGGAACCGGTGACCTGCCGCTGGGTTCCGCTCCAACTCACCGTCGCACAGGATCTGTTCTCGCGCTGCATTGTCGGCTTGCGAGTGACGGCCTGCTCCACGAAGGCGGTGGACGTCGCCGCCGTGCTGTTCGAGGCCCTGCCCGCCGCTGGAGGACACGGCCCGGCCCCCGCTGGCGCCCTACCACGGGCTATGGGACGAGGTGGTGTTCGCTGAGGACGGACTGGTGCCGGGCGGCGGGCTGTGTCCGCCGGAGACGCTGGTCATCGACCACGGGCGGGCATTCACGTCCGCACACGTGATCGGCGTCTGCACCCGTCTGGGGATGTCCATTCAGCCGGCCCAGCCCAAGAAGCCCACGGACAAGCCGACCGTCGAACGCTTCTTCCGAACCCTGCGAGAAGGGCTGATCCAGCACCTTCCTGCCTACAAGGGGCCCGACGTCCACAGCCGCGGACAGGCGGTCGAGGACGCCGCGTTCTTCTTCATTCATGAGGTGGAGGAGATCGTCCGCGAGTGGATCACGGAGGTCTAGCACCGCCGTGAGCATGACGGGCTGGTCGTTCCGCAGTGGCCGAAGCTGTCGCTGTCCCCGCTGGAGATGCTGCGCATCGGTCTGGCCCGCGCCGGGCGCCTTCGCATGCCAGCCTCGCCGGACCTGGCCTTTCAGTTCCTGGCGGTCAAGCCGCGCACGATTCAGCACTACGGCGTCGAGGTCGATGGCCTGCGTTACAACGGGCCCGTGCTGGACGGCTACCGCAACGCACCCAGCCCCTACACGGGTTTGGGGCGGCAGTGGCCGATCCACGTCAACCCCGATGACGTGCGGTTCGTCTACTTCCAGGACCCGGCCGACGACTCCTGGCATCCGCTGCTCTGGGAACACGCTCCTGCACTGACAATGGCGTTCAGCGGCGAGGCCGCCGGATATGCACGTCGCCTGGCCGCACGCGAGGGCCGGCACATCGATGCCTCGCAGGCGCTCGCGGATCTTCTGACCCGCTGGGACCAGGGCATGGTCACCGACCGGCGCGAACGCCGCATGGCAGTGCGGCTGTCGGCGGAACGCGACGCTCTGTCCCTGCCGATGCTGCCCGAGCAGTCCGGCCCACTGACGCCTCCGGAACTGACGTTGGTGCCCGAGCTGCCGACCGGAGACAGCGACGAGGAAGACGAGCTGTTCGACGCCCCCGTGGGCGACGACTTCCACGCCGACGCCTTCGAGGTGATCGAGTGAGGCAGCCCAACCTGTTCAGTCTCTCCCGCAAGGAAGGCTGGCGCCGCTTCGCCGACGCCCCGCCACGGCAGCGGCCCGACACTTTGACCCGGCCCCAACTGGCCGCGCTGGGTGAGGCGGCAGCCGAGGACTACAACGACGCGCGCCACGACTGGCACGCGAACTTCGGCATCGTGCAGACGCCGCAGCTCGCGGGCATCCACGACGAACTCGAACAGATCGTGGCCAGCAACCGGCAGGACGGCGACCGCATCCGTTCAGCCGCCGTCATCGACGCCCTGCCGGGCCTGGGCAAGACCACCATCGCCAACCTGTTCGGCCGCGACTTCGACCGCCAGCAGATGCGCCGCCTGTCCACGGTCACCGAGGCCGGACACGAACGCATCCCCGTCTTCCGCGTCGGCCTTACCTCGAACACCACCCTGCGAACCCTGAACCGGATGATCTGCGAGTACTTCGGCCACCCGGCCACCGACCGGGCGAACGCGGCAGCCCTGGCCAGTCACGCCCTGGACTGCGTCCTTTCCTGCGAGACCCAGCTCGGCATCATCGACTTTACCGACCGCCGGTAGTCCTGCCCGTGATGTCCGTCTGGGACTGTGACCAGCACGTCCTGGGCTTGTTTACCGACCGTGTCCGGGACGTCTGTCATGTTCTGGAGTCGGTACGGAGGACAAGTGACACGGCACGTTGTGGTCGGGGACTTGAGGGTCCAGCAGATCGAGCGGAAGGACGGGCGGCGGTCGTGGACGATCGTGTGGCCCGAGGGCAGTATCCACACGGAGGCGGACCGGTTCCTGCGTCTGCATGATGGTTCGGGGACGCAGGGGACGTACGCGTATCTGCTGGTGGACCATCTGCGGTGGCTGGAGCGAGAGTGCCTGACCTTCATCGCGGTCCAACTGCGGGACCTTGAGCGGTACATGGGAATCGTGGGTGCCGAGGTGCTTATGCCGCTCGGCGAGCCATGGCGGGTCGGCAAGCGCCCCTACGGCCGCTCCGCGCTGTCGACGGCGGCAGCCTGCCTCAAGGGCTTCTACCTGCACCAAGCCTCCCTCGGCGTGAACGGAGAACTCGGCAAGAAGCTCGACACGTCCCGGCTGCCGTCACGGGTGGACCGGCGCCGCTCGTTCCTCGGGCACGTGAAGTCGACGCTGCCGACCAACCCGCTCGCGCCCTCGGGACCGCACCGTCGGCATCCCAAGATGCTCCCGGACGGCGCGAGGGAGAAGCTGCTGGCCACGGTGAACGCAGCCCGCGACCGGTTGGTCGTCGACTGGCTCGCCGATGGCGGCCTGCGTATCGGCGAACTCTGCGGGCTGCACCTGGTCGACCTGCACCTGCGCGAGAACGCGGCCTGCGGTGAGTGCCGCACCCCGCACCTGCACGTCTGTCACCGTCCGGGTAATCCGAACCGGGCCGAGTCCAAGACCAAGCACCCCTGGCGGGTCGAGCACGGCACCGTGACCGGCGGGCTGATCAAACGGGTCAGCCCGGCGATGGTGCACAGCTACTTCGAGTACATCACCACCGAGTACCCACGCGGCACCGGACACGGCATGCTCCTGGTCCAGCTGCACGGCACCGACACCGGGCAGCCGTGGGCGACGGTCGGGGCCCGGCGGATGCTCGGCCGGGCCGGGAAACGCGCCGGTCTGGGGATCGTGAAACCCCACGCCTTCCGGCACTCGTTCACTTCCGCGGTTCTCGACGCCGCCGACGGCAACACGCTGATCGCCCGGGACGCCGGCGGCTGGGCGTCGGCTGCAATGGTCGACGAGGTCTACGGGCACGTCGATGTCCACGACCCGGTGTTCGACGCCGCACTGCGTGCCGTCTGGGGTGAGGCGTGATGAGGCGGCAGGAGTATCTTCGGCCGCTGTTCGACGAGCGTCCGGACCGGGTCGGTCGCGACCGGCTGGAGATCCTGACCGCGCTGATTGGCGGACCATCCTTCGACCCGGTCTACCGGCCCGACATCATCGAGATCCCGCGTGGTCACGCGATCTACCGGTGGGAGTGCGTCGTCGCCAGTTGTGAACGCACTCGGACGGGCGGGTCGGACCTGTGCTCGGAGCATCAGCGGCAATGGGTCTGCGACAGCGAGCGCGGCGTGGGCCGAGCCGCCTTCGTGGCAGCCGCCCAGGGGTTGGAGAGGCACGTCGGAGCGGAAGCGGCCATCTGCCAGATCTGCCCTGACCGGCCCGCAGCACACAGTGATCTACGGCTGTGCCAGCGCCATTTGAGCCGGTGGGTCGCGCGCAAGAAGGAGAGGGATAACAGCGGCTCCTTCGCCACCTGGGTGAGCGGCGAACAGCCGTGTCCCGGCTACGGGCCCTGCGACGCGGTCGTCTGCGCGGATTTGGCTGACTCCCCGCTGGGACTGTGCTCGTGGCACGGCAGCCGCTACCTCCGTGACGGCAGGCCCGGTGACGCCGCGATGCCGCACAGCTGGTGGCAGCGATACGAGAAGTTCGGGAGAACGGTCCCGATCGAGTACGGCGACCAAGCGGCGTTCCGGCGCTGGTGCGCTGCCGTTCCCGCACATCCATGGCCGGGGCAGATCAATCTGCGCGGTCTGCGTCCCCTGGTGCGGGCCGAGATCCAGTGGTGGCTGTTCGTCCACACCCGCCGGGCCCGGCCCAGCCGGTGGGATCTGGGCTGGATCCGGTCGCTGGTGACCACGTGCCGCATGTTGGAAGTGAACTCGCTGGTCGACTTCGAGTTCGGGGCCGGTGGCACTGCCGCGTTCACCGGGGCGATCGCCAAGGAGATCCTGCATGAGCTGCGGTTGATCTACTTCACCCCGCAGGAAGCCAAGGACGCCGGCTTCCTGGAGACCGAGCATTTCGGGGTGCTGTTCCCGCATCGGATGAGCCACCTCGACCTGACCGGCATCCCTCAGCGTTGGTTGCGGGATCTGACCTGGGACTACTTGGCGGACCTGCTGCGGTCGCCGCGCTGTCCTCGCTCGGCCGGCCCGATCGATGGTCTGCGCCGAGCGGCCGTCGAACTGGGGGCCTTCCTGGAGGTGGAGGCTCCTGGCGGTGGCCACGACCCTGCGGTTCTGCCGGAAGAACACGCCCAGCAATTCGTCGCCGACCAGCGTCATCGAGAACGTGAAGGGCTCCCCTCGCTGGCCGTGAAACGGCCGGACGGGACCGCGGGCATCGTCACCACCACCACACGGTCGGTCGTGTTCAACGCCGTTCGCAAACTGATGCGCGACGCGCTGGACACCGGTGCCGCCGAAGTGCTCGGTCTGGAACGGGAGTTCATCACCGTGTTCCCGGCAGCTGGCGCCACCACCGGCCGGACCGCGCGTCGCCCCTTCCCTGACGAAGTTGCCCGGGCTCTGGCCGACGAGGCGAACCTGGCTGATCTCGCCGCTACCTACGACGTCAACGACAACGGTGCCCGCGACATCTGGGAGACCGCCGTCACCACCGGCCGCCGCATCAGCGAGGTGATCAAGGTTCGGTGGGACTGCATCGGCCGCTACGGCGGCTTGGCGATGTTCTGGCACGACCAGACCAAGGTCGGCAACTACGACGTCGCGATCCGCATACCTGAACGCCTCTACGAGATGCTCGCCGAACGCCAGCGCAAGACCCTGGACCGTTTCACCGCCCGCTACGGCTACCGGCCGACCGGTGCCCAACGCACCGGACTGGCCCTGTTTCCCACGGTCTACCGCAGCCAGGACGGGACGGTGTCGCTTACCCACCAGTGGTTCTACAGCCGGTTCCGGCCCTGGGTGGACGCCATGGACCTCGGCCACTACGTCCCCCACCAGGCCCGCCATACTCTGGCCACCAGCCTGTTGCGCCACGGGGCGACGCTCACCCACATCCGCCGGTATCTGGGACAGGTCAGCGACCGGATGGCAGAGCACTACGTCCATCTGACCAGCACCGATCTGGAAAACGTACTCCAGCAGGTCTGGGTCGCCGGCCCCGGCGCCGCCCAGCCCGGCGAGCTTCTGGCCGGGGAGAGCACCCCGCTTACTCGCCAGCAGGCTCAAGCTCTGGCGATCGACCTGTCACGCCGCAGCACCCCGGCCGAGGGCGGGTTCTGCACCTTCCAGCCCGTCGTCGACGGCGGCGCCTGCCCCTGGAACCTCGACTGCCACAACTGTGACAAGTTCGTACTCTCCGGCGCCGACCTCCTCTACTGGCGCCGCAAACGCGAGCAGTGGCAACTGCTGGCCGAGGGCGCCCCCGACGATGCCACCGCCGACTACCTCCACCGCTACTTCGAGCCCACCGCCCGCGCCATCGACGGCCTGGAGAAGGCCCTGGCCGGCCTCGGCCTCCTCGACGACGCACTCGCCCTGGACCTGCGCAAACCCCAGGACTACTTCCACCGCGTCTGGTCCACCGCCTTCCGCGCCACCGACCTCGCCGACGCGGGCAGCGACGAGCCGGACGAGTACAGCGATACGTGCACAGCCGACGGCGACGATCCCGAACAGGACGCCTCATGAACACCCCGACCGTTCCCGAGCCCCGCACCGCAGCGGCCCTGGCCGCCCGCCGCCACAAGACCGAGACCGCCCTCCAACGCGTCCACCAGGCCATCGCCCGACTCCGGCGCGAGAAGGCCCAGGTCAGCGTCGCCGCCGTCGCCCGCCGAGCAGACGTCTCGCGCACCTTCCTCTACAACAACACCGAGGCCAGAGCCGCGTTCGCCGCGGCGATTGCCGATGCCGGCGAACGCCGGACCCAGATGCTCGCCGACCAGGACGACGCCCGTGAGGCGACCTGGCGCGAACGGGCTCTCAACGCCGAGGAAGCCCTCAAGGCCGCCCACACCGAGATCCTCACCCAGCGCAATCGAATCGGTGAACTCCTCGGCCAGGTCCGCGACTTGGAGGCCGAATGGACCCAGGAAGCTGTCCAGCGGATCACCACCGAGAACACCACCCTCAAACAGCGCGTCCGCCAACTCACCACCGACAACCGCACCCTCGACGAACGCCTCAAGGCCGCCCGATCCAACCTCCGCTTCCAGGACCGCCGCGTCGCCGACCTCGAAGCCCAGATCGCTGACCCCTCAGCGGGAGCTCAGCAGTGACATCGACAGTTCCGACCCGGCACATCTGACCGGCACCGACTCAGTCCGGGAGCCCGGCCGCCTCCCGGCGGCCGGGCTCCCGCGCTGTCGACGGTCAGCCAGTTCCCACCCATGAGGCAGCCATGGTCTCTGGCGCTCAGTCGTCCTCGGTGACTGCACTCGCGTCCCAGGCGGCAGTGACACACCCTTCCTCCCAGTGCCACCAGCCTTTCGCGTCACCATGTTCCAACAGCTTGCGGATCCGCGGGATGTCAGCCTCCGGTGGGATATCCAGCGCGACCATCCGGAACTGCTCGATGCCCTCGCCCGTCGTGCCGAGCCGATGAAAGGTCTCCAGCACGGTCTTCCTAGCCGCAGCTGAGCCTCCGTCCTTCAGCACGATCAACCGGATGGTGCAGTTCTCCGAGGCATCAACGGTCTCCCCGGCCCAGCGCAGGCCGTCGTCATCGACCTCCACCCGGATGACGTCGCCGCTGGCGACTCCACGCACGAACCAGGGAGTGTTATCAAGCCGCACCGTTCCGTCGCCGAGGTCCACGGCCCACAGACTCTCGACGCTCGCAGGCGGCCAGCCGTCCTCGTCCACGTCCATCCGGAAGTGGACCTTCACGTGGGCGTCGCTGATGTTCGTCACCGCGCCATCATTCACATGGACCAGCAAGGCCGGAAACGCGGGGCCAGGACATCGCCAAGACGAAGTGAACAGCAAAGAGCATTGAGCCATCGTCGCGAACATGTACTCTATGGATCGTCGCAGTTCAGAGCCGATGTCCGAGCTCCTGCGGTCGGTAAAGTCGACGACATCCACTTCATCGACCTGGACCGCCGCGATGGCCTGGCAGTGTCCAACCACCTCAAGTGGCTCGCCAACGAGCTGCCGGTCACGTTCATCTATGTCGACGTCGGCCTGGCTGAGCGGCGGTTCTTCGCCGACGGCCTGACTGGCAAGAACGTGGCCCTGGCCCAGACCGCCCGCCGCTGGACCCGGCTCGGTGTCGAGCCGTTCCGTCTCGACACCGACGAAGGCCGCCGGCACTGGCGGAGCTTGCTCAAGACCAGCGAACACCGGCTCGTCCTCACAGATCACCGTCCCGGGATGCTGCTGCGCAACGCGGACTACTTCTTCGAACGCACCAGCGGGCACATTGGGTCGTACTTCACTCTGCTCATGCGGGCCTGCTACCGCGCGATCCGCATCGGCACAGAAGCAGTCACCCGGGAGGTGCTCGACGGGGTCCGCCTGGATGAGGCATCCGAACAGGCACGTCAGCAGCTGGCCGTCGCCATGGCACACGGAAAGATCACCTCTGCGCTCGGTGATGCCTCGTGACCGAGACGCGAGTGCTGCCCCTGCGGATGACCGTCCTTCCCGGCGAGGGTCTGGACAGCTGGCTGGAGGCACTGGGCCGCCGCAACGGCTTGACCTTTTCCGCGTTCCTGCGCGTCCTGGGCCTGCCCCGGAACTACCTCACCCGCTCGCTGGTCTGCGACCTGCCCGCCACGGTGCTGCGCGAGCTGGAGATCCGCACCGGCCTTCCGGCCGGGCGCCTCGACTCTGCGGTGATCGACAGCGACTTCCCCTTCAGCCCCCGGCGGCAGCGACGATGCCGATTCTGTCCCCAGTGCCTGACCGAACGGGAAGGACGATGGCTGCTGAAGTGGTGGCTGCCCTGGACCTTCGCCTGCACCACCCACCAAGCCCTGCTGCACGACACCTGCCCCGGCTGCGGCGAAGGGGCACGCGTCAGGTTCCCCGGACACACCCTGCGGTTCCCGGCGGGAACCTGCACACTCGGCTCCCGCATCGCGTCGGTCTGCGGCGCCGACCTCAACAGCGCCGAGCTACTGCCGTTGGCCTCCGACCATCCGTTGCTCACCGCCCAGCACCGCGTCGACTCCCTGCTTGCCGACCCCTCCACGGCCTGCACGGTCCTGACCGACCTGAACCAGTGCACCCCATGGCTGATGCACACGATCAACGACAACGACATCCAGTCGATGGGCCAGACGGTCCGAGACCGCTGGCATCGCAGGCCGCTGGCCACACGGACTCCCGCCGACCGGGTCAAGCCGCTCAGCGCCGCGGTCAACGGCGTCATCGCCCACGCGGCTCTGCCCTTCCTCGACACCTCCAACGACTCTGTCGCCATCCGCGTTGTCCATGGACTACGGGCCCGGCGCGACACCCCGAACAAGGTGATATCCCGGGGCATGACCACCGAACAGTGGTCCCAGCTCTCACCCGGAACACAGCGCCGGTTCCTGCACGCCGGCGATCAGACCATGGGCGCCCTGGACCGCATCCGCTTCTCCTCCTCCACCCCACGCGCCCGCGTCCCCAAACCCAGCGAGCACAGCGGGAACACACGCATCCGACACGTCCCGCCGGCTCTCTGGCCCGGCTGGACAGTGCGGCTCATGCCCCGCGAGGGAACGAAGGAGACCCTCTTCCGAGGCATCGCCGCCGCACTCCTGCTCCTGCCCGGGGAACCGGTCCTGCGAGCACGCGGAGTCACCAACCGGCTGGGACCGCACCTGCCGAACGCCATGACCGTCACCTTGCAGCGAGCCCTCAAGTCCGGACACCCGGACGTGCTCACCGCGCTCTGCAACCTCGCCCACCACCTCGACGACCACGGCAGCCCCATCGACTACGAACGCCGACGGCGCCTCATCCCCGCGATCCCCATCAGCCCGACCAGTGGCGCGAACTCTGTTTCCGCACCGGCAGCCAGCCCGGTGAACAGCTCAGCGCCAAGACCACCCAGGCCCCCCGCTACCTCAACGCGCAGCGCTACCTCAACCAGCTCCTCACCGGCGCCGACCTCACCGACCCACGCCACCCCCTCGTCCTGCGATCGGCACCCGACCGCTCCCGGTACTTCGCCTTCCCACCCTCCCTGACCCTCGACCAGCGAGACGCCCTCCACCAGCACGCAATCGGCACCCTGCACGACCTGAACATCAACGAGCCCCTGACCTGAGAGCCACCGCAAGAGTGCGCCGACGGACTCGACCTTCCCGGCCGGCACCTCGATGACATCGACCTCGAAGAAGTACGCCGCATCGTCATCACCGAACAGAAGGCCCCCCGCGAGACGGCCCGAGAACTGGACACCACCCTCACTCACATCCGATTCGCACTCGAACAGGTTCCCCGCGAGCCCCGCGAGTGGGGCAGGTCATCGAGCCGCGGCTCCTGGCGCCTCAACCAGCAGGCCAGGAAGGTCCTCACCAGGACCTTCCTGCAACGCGAGTACGTCGACGGCGACAAGTCGCTAGCTCACATCGCTCAGGAAACCGGCATCCCCCGCCACATCGCCGTCGCCCACGCCCGCACCCTCGGGTTCGCCATCCGCCGCACCCGCAAGCCCTTCCCCATCGACGAGACATGGCTCCGCGAGCAATACCTCACCCACAAGCGCTCAACCCTCGACATCGCCCAAGAACTCAGCACCGAAGACGAGACCGTCCGCCGACGCCTCAAGCACCTGAACGTTCCCCTGCGACCCCCAGGAGTGCACAGCCGCACCGTCATGACGGCCAAGATCGACACCAGCCTCCCCCGCGACGTCCGGTCCGCCGCCGAAGGCACACTCCACGGCTGGCTCCGCCTCCACCGCTTCCAGATCGCCATGCGCTTCCCGTCCCTCGACAGCGCCGCCCACCACTTGAAGGCCGAACCCAATGCGCTGGTCACCCAGTTCCAGCGACTGGAACGCGACGTCGGAGCAACCCTCTTCGCAAGGGCAGCCTTCGGCCGTCCTCAACAGCCCACGCCACATGGCCGACGCCTGCTACGGCATCTCGAAACCGACCGCGTCCAGGCTCTGATGACCGCCTCACTTCCGCACGACGACACCTCGGGCCCGCCCGACGACCGCGTCCTGGAAGCAGCCCATGCCAAGTTCCGGGTTCGCCGCAGCCCCGGCCCGCCCACCCCGTTCAACGACATCGCGGTCGAGCGTGTCCGCATCACCAAGCCAACGCTCGCCCTACTGCGCGACCTGCTCGCCCGAGCGCGGCAAGAGTCCTACGGCGCCGAGGTGATCGACCGCACCGGGCTCGATCCAGGAACCGTCTATCCCCAGCTCAAGAGGCTCGAACGAGCAGGCTGGCTCACCAGCCGACTCGAAGACGACGACACCTGGATGAGCAGAGCCACTCCAGGCCGGGGCCCAGGCAGACGCCGCACCTTCTACTCCCTCACCCCGGAAGGCCGCCGAGCCGCCACCCACGAAGTACATATACGAGACGTCGACAGCCTGACTACCCCGCACGAAAGCCCTCAGCGCTCCGTGAACCGCCCATGCAGCCGCCGCAGCAGTTTGTGACAGCTGGCGACTTGGGAGGGTCAGCCGAATCGGCGAAAGAGTGCATGGAGATAGTCCTCCAGCCTGCTCGTGAGCAGGACTGACGTCAGGTCGGTGCGTCCTAGCTCCTGCCAAGGCAGGGCTACCTTCTCGACATTCGCGAAGGCGAGGGCGTCCAGAAGCCGCCAGTACAGGTGAGCTGAAGGATCACTGTCCAAGTGGCCCCCGGCAGCTACGTACTGTTCGGCCAGCCGCATCGCTTCCCCGGTCCCGTGCAGGAGAGCCAGAGCGGTGGAGCAGTGCGCCACGTCGAGGTCGGCCGGCCCCCAGGACGTTTCGACCCAGTCGACGACTCCAGTGATCCTCGTCTCGGCGCCATGGCCCTCGAAGAGCACGTTGCCTGGGTGGAAATCGCGGTGAAGGAAGCAGGGCTGAAAGTCAGGGGGATCACGGCGGATGACGTCCACCGCGCGCTGCCACAGGTCCATCCGCTCGGTGGTTGCGGGCAGGTTCACCCGGTCAGGCGCGGTCCACGCCTGGTAGTTCCGTGGCCGGGCTTCGCCCGGGACACGCACGTGGTGGATGTCGACGAGTTGGCGGGCCAGGAGCTCAGTCCGCAGCCCCGCTTCCTCGTCGTCTAGACGCACAGTGCCGGGCAGCAGCGACATCAGCAACGACGGGTGGTCGCAGTGCTGCGCGGTCGCATCAACAGCCTTGAATCCGGCCACGGGCACGTCGGTCTCCGCGAGGAGACGCAATATGTTCGCCTCCCGCGTGAGGAGCCCTTCCGCGTGGCGAACAAAGAAGGGCTTGACGAACGACCGCAACACCAACCACTGCGGCGCGTCTGCTCCGGCAACGCGCAGACGGCGCATCTCCGATGTCCATCCACCTCTCAGCCGCTCGACAGCCTCGACAGGACCGTCGCCAACCTGCGTCTCCACCCACGTACGCGTACGGGACCACCCTCGGGCATCAACGATGTTCTCAGTGAGGGCAACCTGTTCGTCCATGCGGACAACCTATCGAGCACCGCAAACAAGATCCACGGATTGCAAGCAGCTTCTGACAATGACGCCAGCACAGGTCCAAGCAACGGCTACGCCCGAAGAACACGACAGATCGCCCGGACAAAGCACCGACAGATTACCCAGACACCACTCCATACCCCCAGCTCAGGGCACTGTCCAATGACAAGTGGACCCGGAACCTACACCCACGACTACAAGCGCCGCGGAACTATCGAACGGGCCTGGCTCATCGAGCAGTACGTCATCCGCCGGCGAACCCTGCCCGACCTCGCCCGCGAGGCCGGCATGAGCCCAGCGAACATGGCCCGCTGGGCCCACACCCACAACATCCCCCTCCGCTCTCGCGGCGGAGCCAGCCACCACACCGCTCTCCGCACCGCCGAAGAGGCCGACGCTTTCCCCGCCATCCTCCGCAAGGCCCTGGCCAGTCCCTACGGAAGGCAGCGGCTTTCACGCTTCCTGGAAGCTTGGTCCTACCCCACCCTCACCGAGGCAGCCCGAGGTCTCGGCATCCATCTGTCCGCCCTGGTGATCCAGATCAACCGCCTCGAAGCGGACCTCGGAAAGCCGCTCTTCGAACGAGCCGAACGCGGCGGGACATGGGCACGAGAGCACAAGCAGGCGGGCGCCGTCGCGCTGCTACATTCGTCCGCCATGCGATCACGCGATTACGACCTCGACTTCCGCGACAGGGCCGGGCGAATACGCGCCTGGGGTATCGGCCTGTTGGCCGTGGCGACGCTCCAGTGGGCGTGGTGTGCCTTGTTGCTGCTCACGCCGTACACGGTCGACGAGGAGCCCGACGACCGTCACCCCGCGGAGTGCGAGTCACGGTTGCTGACCGAAAGTGGTACGGCCAACGACGGTCTGCAGAGGGGGGATTGGTGTCAGAACGAACGCGACTGGCCTGAAGTCCTGGCTGTGCTTGGGCTGTCCGTGCCGGTGTCGGTCGTTGGTGTGGCGCTCTTCACGAGCGGCAGTGTGAGCGTTCGGATGAGTGCCCACGCCGATGCGCTGCGCAAACTGGACAAGTACGCCGACGAACGGAACGCGTAGTGCTGCCGCCCCGGCGGGTCATGTGCCGGTGACGACATGGATGCGCTGCTACTGGGACGAGGACGATGTCTGGTTCTACTTCGAGGTGGGCGCCGACGGTTGGGTGGCCCGGCAGGTCGAGCTCGAAGGGCCTGGGCTGACCCCGATCGTGGCGGCCTCCCTCGATGAATGGCGGCAGGCCCGCGATGTGGGCCGCCTCGCGGAGTACGACCACAGGTTCGGGATCACGGCAGAGCCGCCGGTCTCCGAGTGGGAGGGCCACGACCCGGAGCAGTTGACGTTCGAGGAATTCGAAGCCGTCTGGGAATCCGCCCGCAGGCAGATCACAGCCAGGTGAGGAAGACCGTGCCGTGCTCGGGGACGTGGTGTGTGGGCCGCGTGGGGTTGCCTTTGGGGGTGGTGGGGACGACCCGGAAATCGGGAGCCGGTCCTATTCGCCCCGGAGCTGTCCGTGTACTCCTTCTCGGAGGCCTGCCACTTCTGGTAGTTCTTCGGGGCGTTCTCCAGCCAGGCGGCGTACGCGAGCGGGCGCCCGCCCAGGCCCGGTCAGATAGGAGAACGCGGCGGAACTGTCCTTCAGGGACGTCATCTTCCGTACTTCCGACGGGGACAGTTCCCGGTTGAGGACCATGCCCAGTTGCGGGGTTCGCCCTGCTCCGATCCTGTCCGGGATCCAGGGGCCGGTGTGGCGAGTGCTTCCGTCGGTGGCAGGCGGAATCCGGCGTTGCTGGAACGGCTGGTGCAGAACCTGCTGGAGAACGGGATCCGGCACAACGTGGCCGACGGCGGCCGGGTACGGGTCGGCAGTCGTACCGGACCCGGCGGTTCGGCGGTCGTCGAGGTGGCGAACTCCGGGCCGGTGGTGCCGCCGTACGAAGTCCCCACGCTCTTCGAGTCGTTCCGGCGCCTGGGCGGGCAACGGCTGGCGACCGCCTCGCACGGGGCCGGACCGGGGCTGTCGATCGTACGGGCGGTGGCGCGGGCGCACGGCGGCGACGTACGCGCGGAGCCACGCGAGGGCGGGGGGACTGACGGTGACCGCGACGCTGCCGCCGGCGGCGTCCGAACAGCCCGGACCAAGCGCGCCGTTGGGCTCAGACGAAGACGGCGCCGGCCAGGACGGTGTGTGCGGTGGTGCCGGCCGCGATGGAGAGCAGGACGTTGCGCCGCCACAGGTGCAGCGCCACGGTGACGGCCAGTGCCAGGGCGGTCGGCCAGGCCTCGTCCGGCAGCCGCGGGTCGAACCCGCGCAGCGTGTAGACGGTGAGGATGACCATCACGCCGACCGGCATCGCCGCGTTGAGGTAGGCGGTCAACGGGCTGGACCGCAGCGGCGCGAGGGCGGCGAACGGCAGGGCGCGCAGGGCCCACGTGACCGCGACGGCGGTGGCGACCGCGGTGATCAGATAGCCGGTGTCGGCGTCGACGGCCTTGTCAGGCATGGGGACCGGCCTTCTTCCGTACGAGGGCGTGGCGGGTCAGCAGACCGGCGGCGAAGAGCACGAACGCGGCCAACAGCATGTGACCGGGGAGGACGGAGCGGGCCACGAGTGCGCAGACGAGGGCCAGCAGTGGGGTGGGGATGTCGCGGCGGGCCCGGAAGGCGTCGATGGCCAGGACCGTGAAGAGCGCCGTGACCGCGAACTCCAGGCCGGTGATGTGGGCGGGGACGAACGAGCCGAGCAGCGCGCCGGCCGTCGCGCCACCGGCCCAGTAGAGGTGGATGAGCGCCTGGAGCCACAGGACGCGGCGGCCGGCGAAGGTCTGGGCGGCCTCGCCGGCCGTGACCACGTACGCCTCGTCGGAGAGGGCGAAGGTGCTGTACGCCTTCGCGGCCCGGCCCCGTACGCGGTGCAGGGGGAAGGACAGGGCGTAGAAGACGTGCCGGAAGTTCACCAGGAACGCGGTCAGTGCGATCTGTGTCAGCGGTGCGGTGGTCAGGACCAGGCCGAGGAAGAGGAATTCCAGCGAACCGGCGTAGATGAGGCCGGAGAAGACACTCGCCCACCACCAGGCGAGGCCGGAGTGGGCGACCAGGACGCCGAAGGCGACGCCCATCGGGAAGGCGCCGAGCCCGACCGACCCCGAGTCCTTGAGCGCCGGGACGAGGCCGGACCACGCGGATGGGGTGCGGGAGCTGGCCGGTGGAGTTGCCATGAGGGACATTCTAGGGAGAAATGCGGCTTATATGGTTTCGAAATGTGTCGCTAGAATGGCCTGATGGGCAATGAACGCACACTTGATCAGATCGACCGTGACATTTTGTTCCATCTCCAGCGGGACGGGCGGCTGACCAACGTCGAACTGGCCAACCGGGTCGGCCTGACACCCCCGCCGTGCCTTCGCCGGGTGAAACGGCTGGAGGAGGCCGGGGTCATCACCGGCTACCGCGCCCGGATCAACCCCGAGGCGGCCGGCCGGGGACTGGAGGTCATCGTCTCCATCGAGGTGTCCGTGAGTGACCTGAGGACCCTGGAGGGGCTGGAGACGACGATCGCCGCCTACGAGGAAGTCGTGGAGCTCCGGCGGGTGTTCGGCACCCCGGACTACTACCTGCGTGTCCTGGTCGCCGACTACGCCGCGTACGAGGCGTTCCAGACGGGCAAGATCATCGGAATTCCCGGCGTCGCCCGCGTCATCTCCCAGCCCACGATGAAGAAGATCAAGGTCACCGACTGACCGACTGACCGACTGGCCGGCCGACCGACTGGCTGGGCGACCTGCTGACCGGCCGTCGGACTGGCCCTAATCGCTGCCCCCGCCCCCGCCGCCCCCGCTTCCACAACTGAAGCCGCCGGGCAGAGAGCCCGGGCTTGAGTCCGGGCCGTGTTCGGAGTCGTAGTCGGAGTAGTCGTGGCCGTAGTCCGGATCGGCGGCCCTGCCCATACGTATCAGCGACCGCCCCAGGCCGGCCGGGATCGCCGTATCCGCGACGATGCGGCGCAGCCGCCGGTCCCGGTGGGCTGCCGGGCCGTCGAGGATGTACGCGGGGAACGCGCCCTCCTTCCGGGCCGCCTCCAGCCGACTCCGGCCCGCCCGGGTGAGCCGGTGCCGTGGGCGGGTGAGCAGCCCGAGGGCGACCAGGCCACGCTCGATCTCCGCGACTTCCGGTCCGCCGCGTACGGCGTTCGCGACGGCCGCCAGGCTTCTTCCCCGTGGGCAATTCGCGAGGACCGCCCGCTCGACGGGGTGTTCGACGGGGTGCTCGGCGAGCCCGGCGTCGTTCTCGACGGCCCGCACGCGGGGGCCGACCACCGTGATGGCCCCACGGTCGCGCAGCGCGAACAGCGCGGCTTCCAGGACCCGTTGGGGTCCACCGGCCAGACAGGCCAGTTCATACGCTTCAAGTCGTCGTTCGGCCGCCGGGCCGCGTCGCCGGATCATGGATCGCACAGGAGCCCCCTGTCCCCGATGTCGCCTTTCACCAGTATGGCGGCGATGCCCGGAACGGCTCCTGGGGCGACGGCAGTTCAGAGCAGGACTTGAGGTACGGCCGCATGCTGTACGGTCCCCCGCTCAGGTCCGGTACATCAGCCGTCGTAGCAGCGCCTCGACCGGTCAGCGGTCGGCCGGGCGCTCCTGCCCGTCCTCGTCGTTCTCGTCGTCTTCGTCCTCGTCCCTTGCCGAAGGCGTCGCGGTGGTCCCGTGCCCAGGTACGGAAGTCGCGTGCCGGGCGGCCGAGGATCCGCGGTGCGTCATCCGTCACGACGGCGTTGCCCCCGCTTCGTACGAACGCCGAGCCCCTGACGGCGACTTCGACCACGGACGGATCCAGCCCGGCGGCGAGCAGTTGCCGGCGGGCCGCCTCGGGCGGCACGTCGACGGTCTTGCGTACGCGGGAGGCGTCGGCCGCGCGGATCATCGCCAGGTCGCGGGTCATGGCCCGCAGTGGTACGCCACGGGCCGTCAGGAGACTCAGGACCGCACTGCCGATGGGGCCCGTGGCACCGGTTGCCGGGATCATGCGCGAAGCCTGCCAACGGACCGTCACCCCCATAGGAAGTTTCGGCACGCCGCGTCGGTACGCTCGGCCTCATGGGTGTGGGGGAGATACCGGGGGAGATACGACTGCCGGTGCCGGTCGCCCTCCGTCCGTGGATCGAGCGGATCTCCGTCGCGGTGTACGCGGCGGCCGAGGGCCGTCCGCTGATCCACCCGCCCGACCCGGCCACCGAGGTGCTGTGGCGCACGACGGGCGACAGCCGCAGGACCGGTGGGGGCGGGGGTGGGGTGGTCGTCCTGGGGCCGCGTACGCGGGCGTCGTACTACGAAGGCAAGGACGTCCCCTTATGCGTACGGCTCCGCCTTCCTACGGGCTCCGCGACGGACCTGCTGGGCGTACCGGCCGGTGAACTCGTCGACCGGGTCCTGCCGCTCGAAGAGCTGTGGGGGCGTCCGCGCGCCGACCGGCTCGCCGACGAGCCGGCGTCCCTCGGCCCCGGACCGGCGGTGACCGCCGAGCACTTCGCGGGGCGCTCCCCGCCCCTCGTACATCCCGCGCGTCCCGCGTATCCCCAGCACGTCCTACGTACCGGGCGCATCAGCGCCTCGCACGAGCCGCGGCCGTCCAACTCGCCGCGCCCACCGGCCCGGAGCGGCCTGTACGCGTCGCCGAGGTGGCCCGGCGGATCGGTGTCAGCGAGCGGCATCCGCGCAACGTCTTCACCGCGGCCGTCGGCCTCACCCCCACCCATCCGCCAATCCCCCGATCCCCGATCCCTCCGAATCCGTTGAACAGGACTGATCATTATGACCTCCGCCACCGCCGCCCGCCCCACGTTCGTACTGGTCCACGGCTCGGGCGGCAGCTCGTACATGTGGGCCCCCGTCCAGCGCGAACTCGCGCTGCTCGGCCACCGCAGCCTCGCCGTCGATCTGCCGGGCCACGGACCCGACGCGCAGTACCCCCTCGCCTACCAGGCACCGCAGGATCTCGACGCGCTGGCCGTCGAGCCGTCGACACTGGCCGGTGTCACCCTGCGGGACAACGCCGACATGGTGGCCGACACCGTCCGGCGCGTGGCCGAGCACGGGCCGGTGGTGCTCGTGGGCACCAGTCTCGGCGGGATGACGACCACCGTCGTCGGCAACGAGATTCCCGGTCTGATCGACCGGACCGTGTCCATCTCCGCGTGGTCGTGCGTGCGGCGCGGCAATCCGATCGAGTACATGGCGGTGCCCGAGTGCGCCGACAGTCTGTTCGCCGGTCTCGTCGCGTTCAACGTGGGGGACCCGTCCGTGCTCGGCGTCGGCCGGTCCAACTACCGGACCGCTGATTCGGATCTGCTCGCCACCCTCAAGGCGGCGACGATGGCGGAGGCGACCGACGCGCAGTTCATGGCCCTTGTCAACATTCTCCAGCCCGACGAGTCGATGGCGGTGATCGGCGGCGACGGGCGCGGGCACGCCGATACGTGGGGCACGATCCCCCGCTCCTACATACGCCTCACCAACGACCGGTCGATCCCGCTTGCCCTGCAGGACCTGCTGATCGCCGAGGCGGACGAGCTGACCCCGGACAACCCCTACGACGTGCACACCCTGGAGAGCAGCCACGCGGGGTTCGTGCTCCAGGCCCCGAAGGTGGCCGGCATCCTCGACGGACTGGCGCTGTGAACCCCGGAAGGACTGGCGCTCCGAACCCCGAATACTCGGTCGACGGGGCCGGGCGCGACCGGTAGATGTGGACCATGACCTCACCGTTGGAATCCTTTGAAGACCTTCTCCCGGGTACGCGACGAGCCCTCCTGCACCGCATCGCCACCGCGCAGTCCGCAGGCCGCGCCCCGTCGCTCGTCGGCGCGGTCGCCCGCGACGGGCGCACCGTCTGGTCGGGCGGGCGCAGTTGTGCGGACGGCTCCGAGCCGGACGCGGACACTCAGTACCGGATCGGCTCGATCACCAAGTGTTTCACCGCCGTCCTGGTGCTGCGGCTGCGTGACGAGGGCCTGCTCGATCTGGCGGACCCGCTGGAGAAGCACCTTCCCGGCACCGGGGTCGGCGAGGTCACCATCGCCCAACTCCTCGGCCACGGGGCCGGTCTGGCGGCCGAGGCACCGGCCCCGTGGTGGGAGCGCACACCGGGTACGACGCGCCCCGAACTGGCCGACGTGCTCGGCGAGCACCCCGTGCTGCACCCCGCCGGCCGGCTGCACCACTACTCCAACCCCGGCTACACCCTGCTCGGTTCGCTGATCGAGGCGGTGCGCGGCGCGTCCTGGGAGGAGGTGCTGCGGCGGGAGATCCTGGAGCCGCTGTCGATGCACCGTACGAGCGCACAGCCCGTCGCCCCGGCGGCCGGCGGCTGGGCCGTGCATCCCTGGGCCGACGCGATCCTGCCCGAACCGGCCGAGGATCTGGGCCTGATGGCCCCGGCCGGCCAGCTCTGGTCGACGGCGAACGACCTGTGCCGCTTCGGCGCGTTCCTCGCCGAGGGCGACGACCGGGTGCTGAGCGCCGCGTCCGTACGCGAGGCCCGGACGCCCGCCACGCCTCCCGGCGAGGGTGAGTGGGGTGGGGGCTACGGGCTCGGCGTGCAGCTCGTCCACGGGGGTGGCCGCACGTTCGCCGGGCATACGGGCTCCCTGCCGGGCTTCGTCGCCGCGCTCTGGGTGAGTGTCGAGGACGGGCTGGTCGCCGTCGCGCTCGCCAACGCCACCTCGGGCCCGTCCGTCGCTGTCGTCGCCGCCGAACTCATCGGCATCGTGGCGGAGGCGGAGCCCCGTATTCCCGAGCCGTGGCGGCCACTTCCGGAGGTCGACCAGGCGCTGCTGGAGCTGACCGGCCCCTGGTACTGGGGCGCGACGCCGTTCGTCCTGCGG
This sequence comes from Streptomyces sp. NBC_01508, assembly GCF_045040315.1. Classification (NCBI taxonomy): domain Bacteria; kingdom Bacillati; phylum Actinomycetota; class Actinomycetes; order Kitasatosporales; family Streptomycetaceae; genus Streptomyces; species Streptomyces sp. NBC_01508. The sequence goes on from NZ_CP109419.1 coordinate 4,297,828, forward strand.
CTGACGGCGGACCGCGGTCTGGATTTCCGGCCGCTGTGTGAGACGGGCCGCGGTTCCCGGTTCGTGGCCCGGCCGGACGGTACGTGGCAGGGCCTCGACGGCTACTACGTGGGGGAGACGCTGAAGGTCGTCCGCCGCCCGGACGGCCGGGTGAGCCATCTCGACCTGGGCTCGTTCGTCTACACCCGCGAGCCGTACGAGCCGGGGGACGCGGTCCCGGGCGGGGTGGACGAGCAGGGCTGGCGCGGACTGTGATGTTCCACGTGAAACCGGACGCGAAGGACCGAGCCCGCGTCGGCCCACCCGCTCAGGCCCCGGTCCCGCCCGCCGCTCAGGCCCCGGTCCAGCTCAGGTCCCGGCCCCGGCCGCCAGCGTCATCTTGAATCCGACGTGGGACGCGGTGAACCCCAGCCGCTCGTAGAAGCGTTGGGCATCCGTCCGCGTCGCGTCCGACGTCAGCTGGACCAACTGGCAGCCCTGGCGCCCGGATTCGTCGATGGCCCACTGGATCAGCCGGGTGCCGAGGCCGGAGCCCCGCTCGTCGGCGTGCACGCGCACGCCCTCGATGATCGAACGTGTCGCGCCCCGGCGGGAGATGCCCGCGACGATCGTCAGTTGCAGCGTGCCGACGACGCGCCCGTCGCGCTCGGCGACGGCCTGGTACTGATTCGGGTCGCCGTCGAGCCGCGCGAACGCCTTGAGGTACGGGGTGAGGTCGTCCGGCGACTCGCGCGCCGCGCCCAGCGGGTCGTCGGCGAGCATCGCCACGATCTCCGGGAGGTCGCCGGCGACGGCCGGCCGTATGTGCGGATCGTCCATGGACCGCAGATTACGCCGAGGCCGCCGAAGCGGCCCGGCGCCGCTGCCCCCGCCGCGTCCGCCCCCACGGCTTCAGCACCGAGATGACGGTCATGAAGAGATACACACTGGTCGCCACCGCCGGCGCGGCGACCAGGCTGCTGGCGGGCACACCCGCTGTCCGCCGCCTGCCCGATCCCCGGCCGCAGCGCGAAGACCGTCGCCGCACCCGTGACCACACCCGTGACCAGCGTGAGCCAGAACTTGATCCAGACCCAGTGGTGCCGGGCCAGTCCCCAGGGCGTCCCCAAGGCGTCCCCAGGGAGAGCACCGGACCGCTGACGAGCGTGATCACGACGACGGGCGCGAGCAGCCAGTCGGCGAAGACCTTCATCGCCTGGTGGGAGGCTTCGGTGAGGGTGGAGTCGCCGGTGGTGTGCGCGGTGATACCAAGCGTGAGCAGGCCGAGGGGTGAGGCCCAGCCAGCTCACGGAGACGGCTACATGGACGACGAGGAGTGCCCGGCGGGCGGGCCGTTTGAGTGGTTTCACGTGAAACACGGTGTCGTGAATGGCGCCGGAGGGCGTCTGACGTCGGGAGTGACCGCCCGTACCAACCTCGGCGTACAGGGACACCCCCGGGAAGCACAACGGCGAACGCCCCCACCCCGCCACCCGTCCGCGCACCCTGCATCTCTTCGACCTCGACGGCACGCTGATCCGGGGATCGGCCGCTGCCGTCGAGATCTCCCGGCAGCTCGGCGTGAGCGCCGAGATCGCGGAGCTGGAGCGCGCGTTCCTGACCGCCGGGCTGGCCCCGGACGAGTTCGCCGTACGGGCCAGGGAGCTGTGGGCGGAACTCACCGTCGCACGGGCCGAGGCCGCCTTCGAGGCAGCGCCGTGGCTGGCCGGGATCCAGGAGGTCTGGGCGGACATCCGCGCCCGGGGTGACTACTGCGCCGTCGTCACGCTCTCGCCGGACTTCTTCGTGGAACGTCTGCTGCCGTGGGGCGCGCACGCCACGCACGGCTCGCGCTGGCCCGCCCTGCCGTTCACCCGGCCGGTGGACCGGGCGGGGATCCTCGACGCGGCGGCCAAGGTCCGGATCGCGACGAGCTGTGCGCGCGGTTCGGGGTCCGGCTCGACGACTGTGTCGCCTTCGGTGACTCCATGTCCGACGCGGCGCTCTTCGCGTCCGTCCCCCGCGCGGTGGCGGTGAACGCGGACCACCATCTGGCCGGGCTGGCCACCCACACCTACACGGGCGGCGATCTGCGCGAGGCGTTCGCTCTCGTGCGCCCGCGCCCGTAGGGCCTGTCCGGAACGCGCCCTGGAAGCCCGTCAGCCCAGGTCGGGCGCGTGCATCGCCCGTACTCCCTCGATGTTGCCGTCCAGATAGTGCCGCAGCGACAGCGGTACGAGATGGACGGCGGCGATCCCGACCCGGCTGAACGGCACCCGGACGATCTCGTACTCCCCGCACGGCTCCTCGATCTCCGGCCCGTGCCGCAGCGACGGGTCCATCGATTCGAGCCGGCAGACGAAGAAGTGCTGCACCTTCACGCCGGTGATGCCGCCGTCCGCGATGTGCTCGACGGTGTCCACGAAACACGGCACGACCTCGGTGATCTTGGCGCCCAGCTCCTCGTGCACCTCGCGGTGGAGCGCGGCGACGACGCTGGCGTCGTCCGGCTCGACCCCGCCGCCGGGGGTCAGCCAGTACGGATCCACACCGGGCTTCGTGCGCTTGATGAGGACGAGCTGGTCGCCGTCGAGCAGGATGGCGCGTGCGGTGCGCTTGACCACGGGCCGTTCGGTCATGGGAAGAGCGTGGCCCGATACGGCCGGGTCGAAACTCCCCCGAGGCGCCCGGTCACCAGTCGACCGAAGCGCGCAGCAGCCATTCATGCGCCCGCGCGATGTGCGGCAGGGCGAGTGTGCCGGTGCGTACGACGAGAAAGTACGTGCGCAGCGGGGGCACCGGCGGGTCGTAGAGGGCGACGACCTCGCCGCGTTCCAGGGCGGATTCGCACAGGTAGCGGGGCAGTACGGCCAGTCCGGCGCCCGCCGCCGCGCTCTCCAGGACGGCGCGCAGGTCGGGCGCGATGACGGCGCCCGCGGCGGCCGGCCGCGAGTCGAAGACCGACGCCCAGTAGCGGGAGACGAGCGGCAGCGACTCGTGGACCTCCACCACCGGCAGCTGTTCCAGTACGACATGGCCCTCGCGCAGCACGTCGTGGCCCAGCCGAGCCGCCCAGCGCGGCGAGGCGACCAGGACGTGCTCCTCGTCGCAGAGCGGGGTGGCGGTGAGCAGCCCGCCGCGTGGCCGGGCGGTGGCGATGGCGAGGTCGTGGTGCCCGGCGGCGAGGCCGTCCAGGGTCTCCTCGGCGTTGGCGAAGAAGGAGGCGCGGAGCGCGAGGCCCTGGCCGATCAGCGGGGTGAGCGCGGGCAGGACGCGTACGGAGGTGAACTCCGGCGGCCCGGCGAGATGGAGCGTCCGGACGCCCGATTCCTCGTCCAGTCCGGTCTCGGTGATCTCGACCAGGGCGTCGAGGTGGGGTGCGGCGCGGTGGGCGAGCTCGTCGCCGATGGTGGTGGGGGTGACGCCACGGGCCCGGCGCAGGAACAGCGGGCGGCCCAACTGGCGTTCCAGGGTGCGTATCTGGCCGGTGACCGCGGGCTGGGAGAGCCCGAGCAGGGCGGCGGCGCGGGTGAAGGATCCGGCTCGGTGCACGGTGACGAAGGTGCGCAGCAGGGCCAGGTCCATGAGAGCCCTCCTCGGCTTCCGGCCCCACGCGAACCCGTTCGTGGCCCGTCGTCGGAGCAGCCAACTATAAATAAGTCGATAGGCGGCTGTCGCTACTGTGATTGGACACTGACGCACAGTCAACTAGCCTTGTGGATGTGGTTCTTTGGCGTGATTCCTCACGTGTGGAACCCGTGGGCGGCCCGAGCCACGAGGGGGGAGGCTCGGACCGTCCGTTCCGCACCGGGACTCGTCAGGGCGCGGCTCGCGTCAGCGCGCCCAGTACGTCGGCGACGAGGTCGTCGGGGTCCTCGGCGCCCACCGAGAACCGGATGAAGCCCTCCGGTACGGCGTCGCCGCCCCACCTCCCGCGCCGTTCCGCGGTCGACCGCAGACCGCCGAAGCTCGTCGCGTCGTCCACCAGCCGCAGCCCGTCCAGGAAGCGCTCGGCGTGGCCGCGGTCGGGCAGGACGAATGACACCACGCACCCGTAGCGCCGCATCTGCGTCGACGCGACCGCGTGCGAGGGGTCGTCGGGCAGTCCCGGATGGCGCAGCCCGCTCACGTCGGCGCGGCCGGCCAGTGCCCGCGCCAGCAGCAGCGCGGTCGCGCACTGGCGGTCGAGGCGCAGTTGGAGGGTGGCCAGTGAGCGGTGGGCGAGCCAGGCCTCCATCGGGCCGGGGATGGCGCCGGCGATCTTGCGCCAGCGCCGCACGCCCGCGGCCAGTTCGGGATCTTCGCAGGTCACATGGCCGAGGAGGATATCGCCGTGGCCCGTCATGCCCTTGGTGTCGCTGGCCACGGAGAAGTCCGCGCCGAGCTCCAGGGGGCGCTGGCCGAGCGGGGTGGCGAGCGTGTTGTCGACGGCGACGAGCGTGCCCTGGTCGTGCGCCGCCCGCACCAGGCGGCGGATGTCGCAGACGTCGAGCCCGGGGTTGGACGGGGTCTCGATCCACAGCAGCCGGGCACCGGCCAGCACGTCGAGCTGCGCGTCGCGGGCGGTGGGCGCGGTCCGTACCTCGATGCCGTACGCCGTGAGCTGCTCGCGCAGCAGCGGCAGCGCCTGGTAGCCGTCGTCCGGCAGCACGACCGCGTCGCCGGTGCGCAGCTGCGAGAAGAGCACCGCCGAGATCGCGGCCATCCCGGAGGCGAAGGCGACCGTCTCGACGGCCCGGCCGGGTGCCTCCAGTTCGCCGATGGCACGTTCCAGATGGGTCCAGGTGGGGTTGGTGTCGCGGCCGTAGGTGTACGGGCCGGTCGGCTCGCCCGGCAGATGGAAGTGGGCGGCGAACACCGGTCCCGGCATGGTCGGTTCGTACTTCACGGGGTCGGGCAGCCCGGCCCGTACGGCACGCGTGCCGTCGCCGAGGCCGGGACCGGGTGCGGCGTCCGCCCCGCTCACCGCGGGCTCGACCGGCTCGACCGGCTCCACGGGCTCCACGGGTTCCACGGGCTCCACGGGCGATCAGTCCTTGTCGTCGGGGAGCACGACGTTCAGCGCCCACGACACGATCGAGATGATGAGCCCGCCGAGCACGGCCGTCCAGAAGCCCTCGACATGGAAGCTCAGGTCGAGCTTGTCGGCGAGCCAGGAGGTCAGCAGCAGCATCAGCGCGTTCACGACCAGGGTGAACAGACCCAGGGTGACGATGAAAAGCGGCAGCGTAAGCAATTGGACGATCGGCTTGACGACGAAGTTCACCAGCCCGAAGATCAGCGCCACGACCACCAGAGCCAGGGCCTTCTTGCCGGTGCTGTGTCCGGTGAGGGTGATGTCATTGATCAACCAGATCGCCACTGCCAGCGCACCGGCGTTGGCGATCGTCTTGACTACGAAATTCTTCATGGTCTGATCGTGGCATGAAGGCATTCCGACTGGACGAGCTGGAGGCGGAACGTGCCGCCAACGACGGGGCGTATCTGCAGTTTGTGCGGGAACGGAACATGTCCGTCGGCCTGTACGCGCTGGACGCCGGCACCATCGATCCGCAGCAGCCGCACCGCCAGGACGAGGTCTACTTCGTCGTGAGCGGGCGCGCCTCGATCACCGTGGGCATGGAGACGACGCAGGTCGGGCGCGGCAGCGTCGTCTACGTACCGGCCGGTGAGCCGCACAAGTTCCACCACATCACCGAGGATCTGCGGGTGATGGTCGTCTTCTCCCCTCCCGAGGGGTGAGACCCGGAAGGCCCGCCCCCGACCCTCACGATTCCGTCAGGGTCGGGATCAGGGGAGTTCCAGGGCTCCGGGACCTCCGCTTCGGCCCGCGCCGCTCTAGCATCGAAGGCAGCGGGAACGTACGTCACGCATTCACGCTTCTTCATCCTTCAGGTACTCACGGAACGAGGTAGGGACGATGGCGGTACGGGAGATTGTCGCGGGAATGCCCTGGTGGGTGAAGTGGATCGCGTTGCCCGTGGTCGCGCTTGTGGTGTTCGGCGGGCTGATCGCGAGCGTGGTCGGATTTGTGATCGGGCTGCTCTTCAAGGTGCTGATCCTGGTGGCCCTGGTCGGCGGGCTCGTCTACGCGGTTCGGAAGTTCACGTCGTCGTCCTCGCGCGGCGACTGGTAGCCCCCGTCGCCGTACATGCCGTAAGCGCCGCACGGCGCCGTCCCGCCCCCCTCGCTCCGGGGCGGCCTCGCGCCCCCGCCGTTAGCCCGCGCGGGGGAAAGGCGCAGACGAAACCGCTCCCACCTCAGAAGCTGCCATTAGAGTGGCAAGCCTCTGCCACATCCTGCGAAAACAGCGTCGACGGTCGTTTTGACCAACGCATTGTGCGAGTTCTCGGCGCCGGACCTCAGACTCTGTCTTGGGTCCCCCGGGGGTGTGACAGGCGCGGGGGCGGCCCCCGCGAGCGGGCGCACGCCCGTCAGTACGCCCGGGGGTGACCTTTGGCCACAGCGAGCACGACAGCGGCCCCTACCCTGATCGGTTCGGTGCGGCGTGCGCTGCGACTGCTGGAGTCGGCAGGCGCCCATCCGAACGGGGCCCCGGCGAAACAGCTCGCCCGGGAGGCCGGCCTCCCCCTCCCCACCGCCTATCACCTGCTGCGCACCCTGACCCACGAGGGCTATCTGCGCCGCGAGAAGGGCGTGTTCTTCCTCGGGGACGCGGTGGACCGCCTGGTGAACGGCGCCGACCCGCGGCCGGGCCGGACGGCCCGGCGCACGATGGCCGAATCGATGGCGCACTGCCGCGACCTGATCGGGGCGCCGGTCTATTTCGCGATCTACCGCGAGGGCGAGATCGAGATCGTCGCGGTGGCCGACAGCCCCGCCGCGCCCGCCGTCGCCGAATGGGCCGACTTCCGCGAGACCGCGCACGCCCACGCGATCGGCCAGTGCCTGCTGAGCCAGCTCGACGAGGACGCCCGCCGGGACCATCTGGACCGGCACCCCGTGGGCCCGCTCACCCCCTATTCCGTCGCCGACCGGGGCGCACTGCTGTCACGCCTGCGTGCCATGGGGCATACGGGACCCGTGCTGGAGCGCCAGGAGTACGCGCTCGGCCAGGTCTGCGCCGCCGTACCGATCAGGGCCGGGGCGACGGTCGCGGCGCTCGCGACGTCCGTGCCGCTGCATCAGGAGGAAAGACTGCTGCCCGCCGTCGAACGGTTATGCAAAGAGATCGGAAGCATGATCGGCTCGCTGGAATTCTCTATCAGTATCTGAAATATCACTCCTTGTGATCCGTTACTGCGTGTTGGACGATTAAGAAGAGGATCAAGGGGCATCAATACCGGACGTTTCACCACCCAAACCCCCGAAATCCCTCTGAATTTCTTACTCTCCGTAACTTTCCGTCATCCACTGCGGGGTACTTGATGCGCGAGTTGGTTCAGGCCGAAGTCCTGATGAATTTCCTTGTCTCCGAAGAGCTCTCATTCCGAATTCCGGTGGAACTCCGCTACGAGACGACGGACCCCTACGCGGTGCGGATGACGTTCCATCTGCCCGGCGACGCCCCGGTCACCTGGGCCTTCGGCCGCGAGCTGCTGGTCGACGGCATCAACGAACCCAGCGGCGACGGCGACGTGTACATCTCACCGACCGAGCCCGAAGAGCTCTCCGACGTCCACATCAGGCTCCAGGTCGGCACCGAGCACGCCCTGTTCCGGGTCAGCGCGCCACCGCTGGTGGCCTTCCTCGACCGTACGGACCGGCTGGTCCCGCTCGGCCAGGAGATGGCGCTCGGGGACTTCGAGACCAACCTGGAGGAGACGCTCGGCCGCATCCTCGCCGAGGAGAACGCGGGCTGAGCCCTCGGCGCGGGCGCGGGGCTACGCCTTACGGCGCCGCCCGCCTCCGCCACGCGTCCGCAGCCCGCCGAACGGCCCCCTGGAGGACGCCTTCGACGGCGCTCCCGAGGGTGCCCCCGACGGCGCCCCCGTCGCGGTCTCCGACACCGCTCCCCCCGACGCCCCCGGCCGGTCGGCCGACACCACCAGCGCCGCCAGCGCCGTGGTCACCGGCACCGAGGCGACCAGACCGATCGATCCCACCAGGGTCCGTACGATCTCCTGGGCCACCAGCTCGCTGGTGGCCACCGTCGCCACGCCCGACTCCGCGATCGAGAAGAGCAGCAACAGCGGCAACGCCGCGCCCGCGTAGGCCAGTACGAGCGTGTTGACCACCGACGCGATGTGGTCCCGGCCGATCCGGATACCCGCCCGGTAGAGGGCGCGCGGCCCCATGTCCGGATTCGCCTGCCGCAGCTCCCACACCGCCGATGTCTGGGTGACCGTCACATCGTCCAGCACGCCGAGCGATCCGATGACGATGCCCGCCAGCAGCAGACCACTCATGTCGATCTCCGGATACAGCCCGTGGATCAGCCCGGTGTTGTCGTCCGTGTTGCCCGTCAGACTCGCCCAGCCGATGAACAGCGAGCCCAGCAGCCCGATCAGCAGCAGCGAGAACAGCGTCCCGAGCACCGCGACGGACGTACGGGCCGTCAGACCGTGGCACAGATACAGCGCGAACAGCATGATCGCGCTCGCGCCGACGACCGCGACGATCAGCGGATTCGAGCCCTGGAGAATCGCCGGCAGGATGAACAGCGTCAGTACGGCGAACGAGATGACGAGCGCGACCAACGCCATCAGCCCGCGCAGCCGCCCCACGACGACCACCGCGAGCGCGAAGATCCCGGCCAGCAGCGCCATCGGGAACGTGCGGTCCACGTCCGTGACCGAGTACTGGAGATCACGCGGCGCGTCGGGCGCGTACGCCACCACCACGCCCTGTTTCACGTGAAACTGCCGCGGCGCGTCCGGCTGGACGACCTCCACGAACGTACGCCCCTTGTTCGTGCCGCTCGTCACCTCGACCGTCGCCTTCACACAGTCCCCGGTCTGCGCACGCTGCGCCTCACGCCCCTGCGGCGTCGACGTGTCACCCGTCGGCGGGACCTGGGCGGCGTTCACGTCCTTGCAGTCGACCCGCTCGATCTTCACCACCTCGCCCTGCTCGGTCTGCCGGTCGAAGCCGACACCGGTGCGCTCGTGCGCCGGGGCGCCACCGGGCCAGAGGACGACGAGCCCGACAACTACGGCCGTCGCGAAGGGAATCAGCACGGCGGCGATGACCTTGCGCAGGTGTGTGGAGACCGGCGCGGCCGGCCCGTGGCTGTGCGAGTGGCCGTGCGTATCGGGTGTCTGCTGGGGTGAGGTCACCGCCCGATCATCGCAACAACGACGGGGGCCCTCTGTTCAGCACGCCCGACATCGCGCTAGCGTGGTGTTGCCTTTACACACGCGGGAGCTCGGAGCACCGGGCTGAGAGGACGCTGACTGTGGAGTTCGGGGCTTCCCCGAACCCCTGAGCTGCGTCGACCGCCGAACCTGTTACCGGGTAATGCCGGCGTAGGGAGTAGGTCTCAAATGACCGTTCAGGACACACGCACGCCTGCCGCACGACCCATCGGCTGGCACAAGGGATATGTGGCGGGCTCCCGCCCCGACCTCCAGGTGCCGGTACGCCAGGTGCACCTCACCAACGGCGACGACGTGACGCTGTACGACACGTCGGGGCCGTACACCGACCCCACCGTCGAGACCGACGTACGGCGCGGTCTCGCCCCGCTCCGGGAGAACTGGATCGTCGGCCGCGGCGACACCGAGGAGTACGCGGGCCGCCCCGTGCGCCCCGAGGACGACGGCCTCAAGCACACCTCGCCCCGCGGTGGCCTCCGCAATCTGGACGCGGTCTTCCCCGGCCGCCCGCGCCAGCCGCGCCGGGGCCGCGACGGACAGGCGGTCACCCAACTCGCGTACGCACGGCGCGGTGACATCACCCCGGAGATGGAGTACGTCGCCATCAGGGAGAACGTCGCGCCCGAGGTCGTACGCGACGAGATCGCCGCAGGCCGCGCCGTACTGCCGGCCAACGTCAACCACCCCGAGATCGAACCGATGATCATCGGCAAGCGGTTCCTGGTGAAGGTCAACGCCAACATCGGCAACTCCGCGGTCACCTCCTCCATCGAGGAGGAGGTGGACAAGATGACCTGGGCCACCAAGTGGGGCGCCGACACGGTCATGGACCTGTCCACCGGCCGCAACATCCACACCACCCGCGAGTGGGTGCTGCGCAACTCCCCCGTCCCCATCGGCACCGTGCCGCTCTACCAGGCGCTGGAGAAGGTCGACGGCAAGGCCGAGGAGCTGACCTGGGAGATCTACAAGGACACGGTCGTCGAGCAGGCGGAGCAGGGCGTCGACTACATGACCGTCCACGCCGGCGTCCTGCTGCGCTACGTGCCGCTGACGGCCCGCCGCAAGACCGGCATCGTCTCGCGCGGCGGCTCGATCATGGCGGCGTGGTGCCTGGCGCACCACCAGGAGTCGTTCCTGTACGAGAACTTCGAGGAGCTGTGCGACATCCTCGCGGCGTACGACGTCACGTACTCCCTCGGCGACGGCCTGCGCCCCGGCTCGATCGCCGACGCCAACGACGAGGCGCAGTTCGCCGAACTGCGCACGCTGGGCGAGCTGAACACCATCGCCAAGCGCCACCACGTGCAGACGATGATCGAAGGTCCGGGCCATGTCCCGATGCACAAGATCAAGGAGAACATCGACCTCCAGCAGGAGATCTGCGAGGAGGCGCCGTTCTACACCCTCGGCCCGCTGACGACGGACATCGCCCCGGCGTACGACCACATCACCTCCGGCATCGGCGCCGCGATGATCGCCTGGTGGGGCACGGCGATGCTCTGCTATGTGACCCCCAAGGAACACCTGGGCCTGCCGAACCGCGACGACGTGAAGACCGGCGTCATCACCTACAAGATCGCGGCACACGCGGCGGACCTGGCCAAGGGGCACCCGGGGGCCCAGGAGTGGGACGACGCGCTGTCGGACGCGCGGTTCGAGTTCCGCTGGGAGGACCAGTTCAACCTCGCCCTGGACCCGGACACGGCGCGGGAGTTCCACGACGAGACACTGCCGGCGGAGCCGGCGAAGACGGCGCACTTCTGCTCGATGTGCGGACCGAAATTCTGTTCGATGAAGATCTCGCATGACATCCGCCGTGACCACGGCGGTTCGCGGGACGAGATCGAGGCGGGCATGGCGGCCAAGTCGAAGGAGTTCGCCGAGAGCGGGAACAGGGTGTACCTGCCGCTCGCGGACTGACGCGACGCGTCGGTGGCTGAATTCGTCCCAGGAGCCCGGTCCGGGCGGCCGGCCCCGCCCGGACCGGGCTCCTGAGGGGGGTCAGGCCGTGGTGTCCTGCGGGTACCAGCGCAGTTCCACCGTGTTGCCGTCCGGGTCCTGGACATAGACCGACGTGGCGGTGCCCCGTGCGCCGAAGCGCTCGACGGGTCCTTCGAGCACGGGGAAGGTCGCTGACCTGATGAACTCGTCCCAGTCCAGCGGTTCCACGGTGAGGCAGATGTGGTCGACGTTGGATTCTCCCCGAGGAAGACCGACCAGGTCGATGATGGTTTCGGGGGTGATTCTCACGGAGGGGAACGGGGCCTTTCCGGCGCGCCACTCGGCGACGCGTACCGGCTCCAGACCGAGGCTGCCGACGTAGAAGCGCAGGGCCCGTTCGACATCCCCGACATTGAGGACAACGTGGTCGAATGCCTTGACGCGCAGAGAGGTCACTTCTTCTCCAGAACGATGTGATGGTGCGGGCCGAATGAACGCTCTTCACGATCCTCTGGGGAGGATCCGCCAGCAAGGCAGGATCGGAATACGATCGTTGAGTCCGATTCAACGCTGGGGGATCATGCTGGACCGGATCTCCGAAACGGGTGCTCGCCGTCGCCCGCCGCCGGGCATCCGCTCGCCGACGAGGAGTCCGTGTCCGTCGAAGTAGTCGCGGAACACCCCGTGGTGCGGTACCCGGAGGTGACCTCGGCGGGGTTCGAGCGGGACGGGGACCGGTCGGGCTGGAGGGGAACACCACGCAACGCGTCCGCGAGTTCGTACGGGCCGCTACGGACGTTGCCGAGGAGCGGCCGGCCGCGTCAGCGCGCGGTGTTCCGGTGTGGCGGGTCTCAGGGCCGCTCGCCGGTACCGACGCCCGGGGCCGGGCCGCCGTCTCCGCCGTCCACCGGGTGACCCGACCGGCGCCGGCGGAGCAGTGACCGGACGCCCCGCACCGTGTCGAGGGCCAGTCGCAGCGCCCCGATCCCCACCGACAGTTCCGTCGCGTGTGCCTGGACGAAATCCGCCCCAGCCATGAGCAGTTCCATTTCCCCGTTCCCCTTTTCCCTCCGGTGACGCGGCGTTGTCCGCCGCTGCCTCCTTGGTATTCGGGTGTGCCGCTGTCCCCAACGGCCGCCGGACAGCGGGCGGACAGCGCGGCGTGGACCTGCGCGGAGACTCGGTGTCCGCTGTCCGGGGGACGTCCGGCCGGACACCGGCATAGGCTCGGAGGCGGTGCAGGGGACACGGGGAGGGGATCGCGTGGTAGCGGGATTTGGGCAGGTTGTTCCCGAGGTGCCCCAGGCGGTAAGGGACTTGGCGGACCGCCTGCGGACCGTGGCGCGGCGAGCCGGCTACTCCGGGGTACGGGAACTGGCCGCCGGCACCGGAATCGGCCGTACGACGATCTCCGACGCGTTCACCGGTCGGCGCGTCCCCACGTGGCAGACGCTCGCGGTCCTGTTGCGCGGCTGCGATGTCACCCCCGACCGGGCCTGGCGCACGGTGTACGACGCGGCCAGGGACGCCGTGGACGAGGAGAAGCGGGCGATCAGGGACGGCGGTCGGCCCGATACCGACGCCGATATCGACGCCGGCGCCGAGGCGCAAGCCGTACCCCCGCCGTCCGGCCGGACGGGCGGCCCCGGGACCTTCTCCATCCGTCCGCCGTACGGGGAGCTGCCGTCCAGAGTCCGCGGCCGTGACGAGCTGCTGGACCGGCTGGAGAGCCGACTGGCCCAGGGCGAGAGCAGGGCGCAGATCCTCTTCGGCATGGGCGGCTGCGGCAAGACCACCGTGGCGCTGAATCTGGCGCGGCAGGCCCGGGACCGGGGATACCGCGTCTTCTGGCTGTCCGCCTCCACGTCCGACCGGCTGGTCACCGGGATGCGCGAGGTCGCGTCGAGCGCGGTGATGGCCACGCGGTGGCGGACGGACAGCCGCACCGGGTGGTCCGGGGCGAGCGCGGCGCCGCGCAGGGCCAGCAGCCGGGCCAGCTCACCGGCCGTGTCCGAGCCCGCGAAGACGTAGAAGGCGAACGCGGCGAGTCCGGCGCGCAGCAAGGGCAGCAGCACCTCCTCGTCCGTCTCCGTATCCGGGGCCGTATCCGGGGCCGCGGCGAGGGCGGCGGCGATGTGCGGGCCCAGCAGCCGCCACCAGGGCCAGTTGGCCGGCTGCTCCGCGACGACCGAGGTACCCCCTTCGAGGATCCGGGCGATGGCGCGCCAGATGACCCGGCGCTCGCCGGCCGCGCTGTCGGCCAGCCGCAGCGCGTTGGCCTCCAGCACCAGCCGGTGGCTGACCAGGCAGGGCACCGGCGCCCCCTCGCCGTCCGGGGCGATGTCGACGACATCGACCAGGCTGAGATCGATCAGCGCCTCCAGGGCCCGGTCCGCCTGGTCGGGTTCCGCTGCCGACGGGAGCGTTTCGGAGTCCAGCAGTTCGACGGGGAAGGGCGCCGGGGCGCAGCAGGACAGCAGCCGCATGAGGAAGCGGGCTTCCGGAAGCCGCTGTTCCTCCAGAAGATCGAGGGACAGCTCCCAGGTGCGTCCCACCAGACTCCGGTGCATCCGCTCCGTGCCCGCCTCGTCGAGCCGCCGGTGTTCGCCCTGGTCGAGGAAGCCCGCCCCGGCCTCGCCCAGCGCTTCGGTGTAGGTGGCGAAGCTCCGCAGCCGCCCGCCGGACCGGGGACCCCGGTGCCGTAACAGCCCGGCGCCGCGCGCCGAACGGGCCAGATAGGACCCCGCCAGCTTCAGGGCCAGGGGCAGCCCGTCCAGCCGTTCGGCGAGGACCTGCGCCTCGGCCGGATCGCCCGCTTCCCCGGCGAGGTCCAGGAGCACGTCCCGCCCGTCGGCCGGGCTCAGCACACCGATCCGGTGGGTGTCCGCCTCGTGCCCCCAGACACCGGGACTGCCGACCCGCGAGGTCACCACGGTCAGCCCGGCCCGGCTGGACCGCAGCCAACCGGTGCCGTCACCGGGGACGCCGGTCTCCGCCGCCAGCCACGCGGGCTCGTCGGCGTTGTCGAGCACCAGCAGCCAGGGGTGTTCGGCGGCGTCCAGCTCCCGCCAGACCAGATCCGTGGCGCTGAGCCCGCCGGACCACGCCGCCTTGATGGTCTCCTCGTCGGCGCCCAGTTCCCGCGCGACGCGGAACAGGTGCGCGAGTGCGCGGACGTCCTCGCCGAACAGTCGGTCCTGCTGGGCCCGGACCACCCCGAGACCCTGATCACCCACCACGACCTCGTGGCCTCCCGATACGAGAGCGATCAGGCGTCCGAGGCCGAGACGGTGGCCGAGCTGCGGAAGGTACGGAAGGCCCGTCGCGACGTACTCGGTCCCAACGACCCGTACACATTGATCACTCACAGCCTGCTCAGCCAGCTGATGATGGTACGCAGCCGTCGCGAGGAGTCGGTCCGGGAGTGCGCGGACCTGCTGGCCGAGCAGTCGGCGGAGCTGGGTCCTGATCACTCGGAGACCTTGATCACCCGCTACGACCTCGCCGTGTCCCGGTACGAGCACGGGCAGGCGTCCGATCCCGAGATGGAGGCCGAACTGCGTGAGCTGCTGCTGGCCAGCCGCCGGACACTCGGCCCCAACGACCCGTACACGCTGCTCATCCACGGGACGCTCGCCCAGCTGATGATGGCGCGCAGCCACGACGAGGCGGGGGGTAACGCCGAGTACCAGGCCATGATCGAGCACACGGAGAGCCTCTCCCCGGAGAACCACCGTTTCCTTCCGGTGCACCAACGCCACCAGATGGCACACGCGTTGGACGCCGCCGAGCGGTGGACCGAGGGGGAGATGGAGTATCAGTCCGTACTGGACGACCTGGAGGCGGCCGGCAGCCAGGGAGTGGACCTCTACTGGGACCTGACACGCTGTCTGACCAGAAATCTCGAACAGCAGGGCCGGGAGCCGGACGCCATCGGTGTGCTCGACAGATCCCTCCCCTGGTTCGACGGCAGCGACGACGCGCACTCGCCCGTGCGTCCCCAGGCTCTGCGGCTCCGGCACAGGCGCGGCGATCTGATGCGCCGAAGCGGGCGCGCCGCGGAGTCCGAGCGGGAGATCCGTGCGGTGCTGACGGACCGGCTCGCCACCGTGGACCCGCAGGACTCGGTCGTGCTGTCCGAGCGGCACTGCCTGGCCCACACCTTGAAGAAGCTGGAGCGTCACGCCGAGGCCCGGGACGAGCTGCGGCAGGTGGTCTCCTCGTACGCGCAAATTCTGGGTCCCGACAACAAGCAGACACGGAACGCGAGTTACTGCCTGGCCCGGATGTCGCACCTGCACGGGGACCAGGCCGAGGCGCTGGAGTTGTACGAACAGGTCATGGCCGCCGAGGCCGCCGAACTCGGCGTGAACCATTCCGAGACCCTGATGACCGGTTTCCGCCGGGACCAGTGCCGCCTTGACATGGGCCTGCTCACGCCCGCGGACGCCACAGCGGCCTTCGAGCACAGCCTGTCCGCGCTCTCCGCCCAGCTCGACACCGGCCATCGCTGGATCGCGGCCATCCACGAGGCACTGGCCGCCCACCGGGCCTCAAACACGCCCTAGGGCATGTTTCGAAAGTCCCGCCTGGCCGACGACGACTGGCACGCGCACTCGCCGCGTTGTCGGAAACATCCACGTACGTCCAGTACGAGAACGATCCTCCGCCTTGCGATCGCACGCACCAGACGCCGTCGGCCCCGCCCTTCGGGCGGACGGCGCTACTTTCGCAACACGCCCTAGGGTCCGTCCGGCGGATCTCCGGGGGCCGGAACGTCCGGCGCGGCGCCTCACTCCGGCTGGTGCTCGGGACCGCCGAAGTCGGGGCTGGAGAAGTCCGGGCTGGAGAACGTCGGGCGCTGGCCCGCCGTGGCGCCGTCGTCCGGGCTGGAGAAGTTCGGGCGGCTGTAGCCCATCTTCGGCAGATGCTGCGCCGGGCGGGCCTTCGGCACCGGCTCCGCGCCGGGCGCGGCCAGGGCCTCGCGCAGGAACGGCAGGATGCCGCGGTTCAGTAGGGCGACGCGCCACGCCTCGCGGGCCCGTGACACCTCGTCGGGCCACGAGCCGTCCGTCTCGCCGGCCGGGACCTGTGTCGCGGCGTTGCGCAGGGCCGTGATCAGCAGCCCGGCGGCGGCCACCGCCAGGCCGACGGCCGTGACGGCGCCGAAGAACCAGCCGACGGTCAGCAGGGTGTCGGAGAAGGCGGGCACCGGGCTGAGCATTCTCAGCAGATAGCCGACGAGCAGGAAGACGACGGCCGCCGCGCCCGCGAGGACCGGCACCAGGACGGCGACGACGGCGGCGAGTCCCGCGCCGGTCTCGGTGGTCCCGTGCACCGCCGGAGTCAGTACGGAGTTGCCCACCGGCGAGGTGGCCGGGGTGCGGTATTCCTCCCGGACCTTCGCGTAGTGCTCGTACTCGGCCGCGGCGGTGGCGGCTATCAGAGACGTCGCGTTGAGAGCCATCGTGCGCAGTTGTTCGGTGTTGAGCCGCTGTCCGACATCGGCCAGATCCGGTCGGTCGTGCGCATGGCGCAGCGTCTTGTCGAGAATCCGCTCGAAATCGGCGCGATCCTCGTTCAGCAGATGCGGTGCGCTGTTCATGTGCATCCCCCGATGCTCCGTAGGCCGGATTGCCCGCGGAGAACGGACAGTTGGCGAAAACGGAGGAGAGCCTGCTACGGATAAGCAGATGGTAGAGCGGTTACGGCACGGGGTGACAGGGGGTTCACGGAAATCACCTGCCCCCACTCTGTTCAGTTATGCAACGGGAGCCGTACGACCAGAAGCTTTCCGGCCATGGTCACTCCGCCGTCCATGGCGATGGCGAGCCCGTCCGCGTACACATGCGGTCCGTCGACCACGGGCCCGGCGCTCTCCTCGCCGTCCGAGGCGTCCTCGGTGCCGACGTCGCCGAGCAGATACGGAATCGGGCTGTGGCCGTGGACGATACGCCGCCCGCCGTACGCGGCCATCAGCTCCCGGGCGGCCTCCGGGCCGCCGTTGTCGCGGAACGCGAAGCGTTTGGTGAGTTTGCGGAAGATGTCCCAGCACTCGTCGGCGTCGTTGCGGGTGAGGATGGAGCGGACGTTGTCGTTGACGTCCTCGATGGTGGCGCCGTAGTCGAGATACGCGGTCGTGTCGGAGTGCATCAGCAGATGCCCGTCCTCCTCGACGAGGGCGTCGAGCCGGGACATCCACTGGAGATGGACGTCCTGGAGACGCTCCATGTCCGTCTTCTGACCGCCGTTCAGCAGCCAGGCGGCCTGGAAGGTGGCGGTGCCGGCCCCGGAGTTGACGGGGGTGTCGCCGAACCGTTTGGCGCCGAGCAGCAGCAGCTCGTGATTGCCCATCAGGGCCTTGCAGTAGCCGCCGGCGGCGGCGGCCTCGGCGGAGAGCCGCATGACGAGGTCGATGACGCCGACGCCGTCGGGTCCCCGGTCGGTGAAGTCGCCGAGGAACCACAGGCGGGTGTTGCCCGCGGCCCAGTTGCCGTCGTGGTCGACGAGGCCCTGTTCGATCAGGGCGGCGACGAGTTCGTCGAGATAGCCGTGGACGTCGCCGACGACGAAGAGCGGGCCGAGGCCGTCCGTGCCGGCGGGGCTCTCGACCGGGTTGACGCGCGTCCGGGCGTTGTCGGCGCGCTTGATGACCGGGAGGTCGCGTTCGGTGGGGGTGTAGCCCTCGGGGACCTCGTCGCGCGGGACGGCGTTGCCGGGGTGGTCGGAGGGGGTGGCGTCGGCGGCGGGCGCGGGTGGCGCCACGGGCGCGGGTACGGGCGCCGGTGCGGGGGGTGTCGGGGGCGGCGGTACGACGGCCCTGGCCGGGCCGCTGGGCAGCGTAGCGACGAGGCTGCTGCGGGGATCCGGCCGCGACGGGGCGTCAGGCACCTTCGCGGTCACCGGAGTCGGCGCGGGGAGCGGGGTGCCGCGCGGATCCGTACGGGGCGCCGCGGCGAGGCCCCCGGGGGCGCCGGACGGCTCGGACGCCGACGCCGCGGCGACCACGGAAGCCACCGGGTCCACCGGCTGTCCGGGCGGCGGCTGCACGGGAACTTGTGTGTACGGCGGCACCCGGAAATCGCGCAACGTCGCCGTCCGCACCACGGGTCCCTGACCGGTCCCGGCCCCCTGCGTCATCGACCCCTCCACCACCGTCGCGCCTGGCGTACACCTCTCGGGCCCGCCTGGTCGGGCGGGACATCCCCACCGGAGGTAGGGGAAGGTCCGCGGTGTCGTGCGCCCATCATAGGAATGCGGCCACCCCTGTGTGACGCACCAGGGGTGGTCAATCCGATTCCACCCACGTTTCATGCGCTGTTTTCGCGTGGATCGCCCGAATTGCGCGATCCGCATCCGGTCCGGGGGCCGGGGTTCGCGCCCCGCCGCACCCCGTCGCGCTCCGCCCGCGCCCCGCCTGTCGTCCCCCGCGCGTCAGTCCCTCGCGGGAGACCTCGGAGCGCTCACCGTCGTGCGGGGCGGGCGCCGTTGGGAGGAAGTCCGCACGATCAGCTCGGTCGGTATCACCTGCTCGACGGGACGCCCGGTGTCGATGCCCTCGATGGCGTCGATGAGGAGCTGTACGACGGCGGTGCCGATACGGCGCGGCTTGAGCGAGAGCGTCGTGATGGGCGGTTCGGTGGTCGCGTACACGGTGGACTCGCTGCAGCAGACGAGCAGCAGGTCCTCGGGCACCCGCAGGCCGTACCGCCGCGCGGCGGCGAGCAGATCGGTGCCGTTGGGGTCGAAGAGCCCGTACACCGCGTCGGGACGGTCGGGCCGGGCGAGCAGCCGGTCGGCGGCGACGGCCCCGGCACAGGGGTCGTGCGCGGGGTACGACTCGTAGACCGGGTCCTGCCCGACGCGCTCGCACCAGCGCAGATACGCGGTGGTGGAGAGCCGGGTGTACGTGTCGGTGGTGGTCCCGGTGAGCAGCCCGATCCGGCGGGCGCCGGCCGCGGCGAGATGGTCGAGCAGGTCGAGTACGGCGGCCTCGTGGTCGTTGTCGACCCAGGCGGTGACGGGGAGGGTGCCGGCCGGGCGCCCGTCGGAGACGACGGGCAGGCCCTGGCGGACGAGTTCGGTGACGACCGGATCGTGGTCGGAGGGGTCGACGACGACGGTGCCGTCGAGTGCGACGTTCGACCAGACGTCGTGGCGGGAGGTGGCGGGGAGGATGACGAGGGCGTAACCGCGGGCGAGCGCCGCGGAGGTCGCGGCCCGTGCCATCTCGGCGAAGTAGGCGAATTCGGTGAAGGTGAAAGGTTCATCCCCGTACGTGGTCACGGTCAGGCCGATCAGTCCTGACTTGCCGGTACGGAGGGTTCGGGCCGCGGCGGAGGGGCGATAGCCCAGCCGCTCGGCGACTTCTCGGACATGTCGGCGTGTGGCGTCGGGTAACCGTCCCTTGCCGTTGAGCGCGTCGGAGACGGTCGTGATGGAGACACCGGCTGCGGCGGCCACGTCCCGGATGCCCGCCCGACCTTGCCGGCTGCCCCGGCGGGATGTGTCCGTCCGGCTCACCTGGTGTTTCCCTGCTGGTGTCATGGCGAGCCGATAGTAGGGCTCATCGAGGTGGTAAGGCCGGTCGCATATTCACTCCCCAGGAGTCACGTTTCTGCATGATCAACAACGCTTAAATGGCTTGGAAATCATGGTCGTTGAGCGATTTGGTTGTTGTCTGTCAAGCGTGGAGCCGGATGAGCCTGGCGAGTGTCCGATGTCTCGAAGAGGTCTCAACTCACCCCCACGGGGGATGCGCGCCACGGAGTGAGCCACCGGCGCGCGCCAGGTGGGTGGGCGCTCCCCCCGTCGGAGGCCGGTCCTGGGGCGGGTTCTGGGGCCGATCTTGGAGCCGATCGCGGGGCGGGTCCCAGGGCGGGTTCGGGTCCGGTCCCGCGGCGGGTTCGGCTGAGGGTTCGGCGGTGGTCGCGCGGCCGGTCCGGGCTCCGGTATTCGCAGGGACCGGCAATCCTCTTAAGGTGAGCAGCATTCGTACATCCGCATGAGGCGAGCCGATGATGTGTACGGCCCCCGGGACGCCCCGGGACGCCCCAGAACGCCCGAGGAGGACCCGCGGTGAGTGAGACGAGCCCCAGGCTGCGCGCCGAGCTGGACGGCATTCCCACCTACAAGCCGGGCAGGCCGGCGGCGACCGGCGGGCCCGTCGCGTACAAGCTGTCGTCGAACGAGAACCCCTACCCGCCGCTGCCGGGCGTGATGGAGACCGTGCTGGCCTCGGCCGGTGAGTTCAACCGCTACCCCGACATGGCGTGCACCGGGCTGATGGCGGAGCTGGCCGACCGTTTCGGGGTGCCCGTCTCGCATCTCGCGACGGGGACCGGCTCCGTGGGCGTCGCACAGCAGCTGCTCCAGGCCACCTCCGGCCCCGGTGACGAGGTGATCTACGCGTGGCGGTCCTTCGAGGCGTACCCGATCATCACCCAGGTCTCGGGTGCCACGTCGGTGAAGGTGCCGCTGGACGCGAACGAGGTCCACGACCTGGACGCGATGGCGGACGCGATCACCGACCGGACCCGGATGATCTTCGTCTGCAACCCCAACAACCCCACCGGCACTGTCGTGCGCCGGGCCGAGCTGGAACGGTTCCTCGACCGGGTGCCCGGCGACGTCCTGGTGGTGCTGGACGAGGCGTACCGCGAGTTCATCCGTGCCGCCGAAGGTGGGGGAGGGGATGTCCCCGACGGCGTGGAGATCTACCGGGAGCGCCCCAACGTCGCCGTGCTGCGGACCTTCTCCAAGGCGTACGGCCTCGCGGGTCTGCGGGTCGGGTTCGCGATCGCCCACGAGCCGGTGGCCGCCGCGCTGCGCAAGACCGCGGTGCCCTTCGGTGTGAGCCAGATCGCGCAGGACGCGGCCGTCGCCTCGCTGCGCGCCGAGGACGAGCTGCTCGGGCGGGTGGGGTCGCTGGTCGGTGAGCGCACCCGGGTGTACGACGCGCTGCGCGGCCAGGGCTGGACCGTGCCCGCGACGCACGCCAACTTCGTGTGGCTGCGGCTGGGGGACCGTACGACCGAGTTCGCGGCGGCGTGCGAGCGGGCGGGCGTGACGATCCGGCCGTTCGCGGGCGAGGGGGTGCGGGTCACGATCGGTGAGTACGAGGCGAACGACCTGTTCCTGCACACGGCGGAATCGTTCCGCAAGGAGATCTCAAGCCAGATCTGAGGAGCCCTCGCACGCTGATTTCCGGCGCGCGGTCGCGGCTGGATGTTCGAAGGGGACCCCCCCCTTGAAGATCCGGTCGGGCCGTGCGCCATACTTTTGCTTGTGAATGTGAACGCGTTCACAAGCGCGCCCCTGGTTTCCGTTTCCTCCCGTTCCGAACGGGATCTATGGGGCAAGCTGCCGCCTTATAAGCCTGTTCGAAACCCCGTTCGCAAGGCCGTTCACCAGGGCACGTACAAGGCCCGGCTCGTCAGGAGAAGGAGAGAGACGACGTGGACATCGCACTGGCTCCCGAGACTCTCGCGCGATGGCAGTTCGGCATCACCACCGTCTACCACTTCCTCTTCGTCCCGCTCACGATCTCCCTCGCCGCGCTGACCGCCGGCCTGGAGACCGCCTGGGTGCGGACGTCGAATCCGAAGTACCTCAAGGCGACGAAGTTCTGGGGCAAGCTCTTCCTGATCAACATCGCCATGGGTGTCGTCACCGGCATCGTGCAGGAGTTCCAGTTCGGCATGAACTGGTCGGACTACTCCCGCTTCGTCGGCGACGTCTTCGGCGCCCCGCTCGCCTTCGAGGCGCTGATCGCCTTCTTCTTCGAGTCCACCTTCATCGGCCTGTGGATCTTCGGCTGGGACAAGCTGCCGAAGAAGATCCACCTGGCCTGCATGTGGATGGTCTCGATCGGCACGATCCTGTCCGCCTACTTCATCCTGGCGGCCAACTCCTGGATGCAGCACCCGGTCGGCTACCGGATCAACGAGGAGCGCGGCCGGGCCGAGCTGACCGACTTCTGGACCGTACTGACCCAGAACACCGCGCTCGCCCAGTTCTTCCACACCATGACGGCGGCCTTCATGGTCGGCGGCGCGTTCATGGTCGGCATCTCCGCCTTCCACCTCGCGCGCCGCAAGAGCGCGAAGCACCGGCAGAACGTCCCGGTGATGCGGACCTCGCTGCGGCTCGGACTGGTCACCCTGGTGACGGCCGGCCTGCTCACCGCCGTCAGCGGCGACACGCTCGGCAAGATCATGTACGAGCAGCAGCCGATGAAGATGGCCGCCGCCGAGGCCCTGTGGGACGGCGAGGCGCCCGCGCCGTTCTCGCTCTTCGCGTACGGGGACGTGGACGAGGGCCACAACAAGGTCGCCATAGAGATCCCCGGCCTGCTGTCCTTCCTCGCCCACAGCGACTTCGACTCCTTCGTCCCCGGCATCAACGACGTGCAGAAGGCCGAGCAGGAGAAGTACGGTCCCGGCGACTACCGGCCCAACATCCCCGTCGCCTACTGGGGCTTCCGCTGGATGATCGGCTTCGGCATGGCGTCGCTGGGCATCGGCCTCCTCGGACTCTGGCTGACCCGCCGGAAGTTCCTGCTGCCGAAGGCGCTGCGGACCGGCGAGGACGAGGTGCCGAATCTCGTGCTCTTCCGCAACAAGGCGCTCGGCCCGCGATTCGCCCGCCTGTACTGGCTCGTCGCCCTGTGGACGATGCTCTTCCCGCTGATCGCCAACTCCTGGGGCTGGATCTTCACCGAGACGGGCCGGCAGCCGTGGGTGGTCTACGGGGTGCTGCGCACCGCCGACGCCGTCTCCCCCGGCACGTCCCAGGGTGAGGTGCTGGCGTCGATGATCGTCTTCACCCTGCTCTACGCGGCGCTCGCCGTCGTCGAGGTCAAGCTGCTCGTGAAGTACGTCAAGGCGGGACCGCCGGACCTCACGGACGACGACCTCAACCCACCCACGAAGATCGGCGGCCACGACGACGATGACGCCGACCGCCCGATGGCCTTCTCCTACTGACGAGTGACTGACGACTGAGGACTTGAGGACTTGAGGAGCTGATGTGAGTCATGGAACTCCACGACGTCTGGTTCGTACTGATCGCCGTTCTGTGGATCGGCTACTTCTTCCTTGAGGGCTTCGATTTCGGGATCGGCGTCCTGACGAAACTGCTCGCCCGGAACCGCAAGGAACGCAGGGTCCTCATCAACACCATCGGGCCCGTCTGGGACGGCAACGAGGTGTGGCTGCTGTCGGCCGGCGGCGCGACCTTCGCGGCGTTCCCCGAGTGGTACGCCACCCTCTTCTCCGGCTTCTACCTGCCGCTGTTGCTCATCCTGGTCTGCCTGATCGTGCGCGGTGTCGCCTTCGAGTACCGCGCCAAGCGGCCCGAGGAGCGGTGGCAGCGCAACTGGGAACACGCGATCTTCTGGACCTCGCTGCTGCCCGCGGTGCTGTGGGGCGTGGCCTTCGGGAACATCGTGCGCGGCGTGAAGATCGACGCGGAGATGGAGTACGTGGGCAACCTGGCCGACCTGCTCAACCCGTACGCGATCCTCGGCGGGCTCGTGACGCTGACCCTCTTCACCTTCCACGGGGCGGTGTTCGCCGCGCTCAAGACGGTGGGGGACATCCGGGCGCGGGCGCGGAAGCAGGCGTTCGGCCTCGGCCTGCTGACGGCCGTGCTGGCGCTCGGGTTCCTGAGCTGGACCCAGCTCGACAACGGTGACGGCGCCAGCCTGGGCGCGATGGTCGTGGCGGTGGTGGCACTGGTCGGCGCGATCGTGGCGATCAGGGCGGGGCGTGAGGGGTGGTCGTTCGCGCTCTCCGGGCTGACGGTCGTGGCCGCCGTCGCGATGCTCTTCCTGACGCTCTTCCCGAACGTCATGCCGTCCTCGCTGAACGAGCAGTGGAATCTGACGGTGACCAACGCGTCGTCGACGCCGTACACCCTGAAGATCATGACCTGGTGCGCGGGCATCGCCACGCCCGTGGTGCTGCTCTACCAGGGCTGGACGTACTGGGTCTTCCGCAAGCGCATCGGCACGCATCACATCGCGGACGCGCACTAGGGCGTGTTGCGAAAGTCCCGCCTGGCCGACGACGCCTGGCACGCACACTCGCCGCGTTGTCGGAATCATCCAAGTACGTCCAGTACGAGAACGATCCTCCGCCTTGCGATCGCACGCACCAGACGCCGTCGGCCCCGCCCTTCGGGCGGACGGCGCTACTTTCGCAACACGCCCTAGACCCTGGGCTGATTGGACGGGTGTTTCACGTGAAACCGATTGATCCGCGTCTGCTGCGGTACGCACGGGCCACCCGGCGCTTCCTGGTGGCCGTGGTGGTCCTGGGACTGGCCGGTGCGGGGCTGGTGGTCGCCCAGGCGATGATCATCGCCGAGGTGGTGGTCGGGGCGTTCGAGGGCGGACTCGGGGCTTCCGGACTCCGTACGCCGCTGCTCCTGCTGGGCGCGGTCGCCGTCGGGCGCGGACTGGTCGCGTGGCTGACGGAACTGGCCGCGCACCGGGCGAGCGCGGCGGTCAAGTCCGAGCTGCGGGGGCGGCTGCTGGAGCGGGCGGCCGAACTGGGGCCGGGCTGGCTGAGCGGCCAGCGCACCGGCTCGCTCGTCGCGCTCGCGACCCGCGGTGTGGACGCGCTGGACGACTACTTCGCGCGCTATCTGCCGCAGCTCGGACTCGCGGTGGTGGTGCCGGTGGCGGTGCTCGCGCGGATCGTCACCGACGACTGGGTGTCGGCGGGCGTCATCGTGCTGACCCTGCCGCTGATCCCGCTCTTCATGGTGCTCATCGGCTGGGCCACGCAGTCCCAGATGGACCGTCAGTGGCAACTGCTGTCACGGCTGTCGGGGCACTTCCTGGACGTGGTCGCCGGACTGCCCACGCTGAAGGTCTTCGGGCGGGCGAAGGCGCAGGCGGAGTCGGTCCGGGAGATCACCTCGGAGTACCGGCGGGCCACGCTCCGTACGCTGCGGATCGCCTTCCTGTCGTCCTTCGCGCTGGAACTGCTGTCGACCCTGTCGGTCGCGCTGGTGGCCGTGGGGATCGGGATGCGGCTGGTCCACGGGGACCTGGACCTCTACACGGGGCTGGTGGTGCTGATCCTGGCGCCCGAGGCGTATCTGCCGCTGCGGCAGGTGGGCGCGCAGTACCACGCGGCGGCCGAGGGGCTGGCGGCGGCGGAGGAGATCTTCGCGGTGCTGGAGACCGACGCCGCCGGGGGTTCGGGCGGCACCGCCGATGTGCCGGACTCGCTCCGGCTGGAGCTGGACGGTGTGACGGTCCGCCACGAAGGCCGCACGGGGCCGTCGTTGGACGCCGCCACGCTGGTGGTCGAACCGGGGGAGACGGTCGCCCTGGTCGGCCCGAGCGGATCCGGGAAGACGACGCTGCTGAACGTGCTGCTCGGATTCACCGCGCCCACGGAGGGCCGGGTACGGGTGGGCGGGGCCGACCTGTCCGCCCTGGACCTCGACCGCTGGCGCGAACGGATCGCCTGGGTGCCGCAGCACCCGTACCTCTTCGCGGGGACGATCGCGGAGAACGTACGCCTGGCCCGCCCGGACGCGTCCGGCGCCGCCGTGCACGACGCGCTGCGCGAGGCGGGGGCGTACGACTTCGTGACCGCGCTCCCCCAGGGCGTGGACACGCCACTGGGCGAGGACGGCGCGGGGCTGTCGTCCGGCCAGCGCCAACGCCTCGCCCTGGCACGGGCGTTCCTCGCGGACCGCCCGCTGCTGCTGCTGGACGAGCCCACGGCGGCGCTGGACGGCGACACGGAGGCGGGCATCGTGGACGCGGTCCGCCGACTGGCGGTGGGCCGCACGGTCGTCCTGGTGATCCACCGCCCGGCGCTGCTGTCGGTGGCGGACCGGGTGATCGAGCTGGGCGGCGGCGGGGCGGTTCGCGGTATCGGCGGGCAGTCGGCCGAGCGGTTCGGGACAGCGCCCGCCGGCGCTTGGCCGTCCGGTGCGGGGCGGGCGGGGGCCGCTGCCGTTGTCGGTCCGGATGGGGTGCTTGCCGTGCCGTTCGGCACGGATGGAACGGCTGGCGCGGCCGAAGCCGGTCCTGGCGGGGGGCCGGGCGCGGCCGCTGATGGCGACGCCGCGGCCTGGCCGTCGGGTGCGGGGGTGGGGCCTGCTGTCGGCCCTGGCGGAGTGTCCGCCGAGCGGTTCGGTACGAAGCCTGCGGCGGCGGATGCCGGGAACTCCGGGCGGACCCCTACCGGCACCGGCACCGGCACCGGCTGGGAGGCGCCCGGCGGCAGCTCCGCCGCGCTTCCGCCCGGGGGCGAAGCCCCAGGCATCGGCGCCGGGGCCGGTGCCCGACCCCTCGCCCGTATGCGCGCCGCCGTGGGCGCCCTGCGCGGGCGGTTCGTGCTGGCGTTGGTGCTGGGGAGCCTGGCCCTCGGCTCCGCCGTCGGGCTCATGGCCGTGTCCGGGTGGCTCATCTCGCGTGCGTCCGAGCAGCCGCCCGTGCTGTATCTGATGGTGGCCGTCACCGCGACGCGCGCCTTCGGGATCGGGCGAGCCGTCTTCCGCTACGCCGAGCGCCTGGTGTCCCACGACGCGGTACTGCGGATGCTGGCCGACCTCCGGGTCGCCGTCTACCGGCGGCTCGAACGGGTCGCCCCCGCCGGGCTGCGCGAGGCCCGGCGCGGTGATCTGCTCTCCCGGCTCGTCGCCGACGTCGACGCGCTCCAGGACTACTGGCTGCGCTGGCTGCTGCCGGTCGGCTCCGCCGTGCTCGTCGGCGTCGGCGCCGTCGGATTCACCGGCTGGCTGCTGCCCGAGGCGGGCGCGGTGCTGGCCGCCGGGCTGCTCGCCGCGGGTGTCGGAGTCCCGCTGCTGAGCGGCGCCCGGGCGCGCCGCGCCGAGCGCCGACTCGCCCCCGCACGCGGCCTGTTGGCGACCCGTGTCACCGAACTCCTCGCCGGCTGCGCCGAACTGACCGTCTCCGGCGCCCTCAGGAGCCGTATCCGCGCGGCCCGCGACGCCGACGCGGCGCTGACGGCCATCGCCGCCCGCGGCGCGACCGCCACCGCCGTCGGCGGCGGCCTGTCCGCGCTGATCTGCGGGCTGACGGTGTCGGCCGCCGCGTACGCCGGTGTGGGCGCCGTGCACGACGGGCGGCTGGCGGGCGTCGCGCTGGCCGTCGTCGTACTGACCCCGCTCGCCGCGTTCGAGGCGGTCGCCGGTCTGCCGCTGGCCGTGCAGTACCGGCAGCGGGCCGCGCGCAGCGCCGAGCGGGTGTGCGAGGTGCTGGACGCGCCCGTTCCCGTACGGGAACCGGAGCGGCCGGCCGCCACTCCCGCGACGCCGTTCCCGCTGGAGGTACGGGGGCTCTCGGCCCGGTACGCGGGGCAGGAGCGCGACGCGCTCAGCGGCGTCGACCTGACGCTGACCGCCGGGAAGCGGGTGGCCGTCGTGGGGCCGTCCGGCGCCGGCAAGACGACGCTCGCCCAGGTGCTGCTGCGCTTCCTGGACGCGAGCGAGGGCGACGTCCGGCTCGGCGGGACGGACGCGGCGGCGCTGGACGGCGACACGGTGCGGCGCTTCGTCGGGCTGTGCGCGCAGGACGCGCACCTCTTCGACAGTTCCGTACGCGAGAACCTCGCCCTCGCCCGCAGGGACGCGACCGAGGACGACCTGCGCGACGCCCTGCGCCGCGCCCGCCTGCTGGACTGGGTCGACGCGCTCCCCGCCGGCCTCGACACCCTCGTCGGCGAGCACGGCGCGCGGCTCTCCGGGGGCCAGCGGCAACGCCTGGCGCTGGCCCGCGCGCTCCTCGCCGACTTCCCCGTCCTGGTGCTGGACGAGCCCGCCGAACACCTCGACCTCCCCACGGCCGACGCGCTGACGGCGGACCTGCTGGCGGTGACCCAAGGGCGTACGACGCTGCTCATCACCCATCGGCTGCGGGGGCTCGACGCGGTGGACGAAGTGATCGTGCTCGACGACGGGCGGGTGGCGCAGCGCGGTCCGTACGCCGAACTGGCCGCGGTGGCGGGGCCACTGCGGACGATGCTGGAGCGCGAGCGGGGTCCGGTCGCGCTGGTCGACCAACCGGCGTGAGCGAACCCGTGCCCAGTGGCCGACTTTCCATATGAAATAGGACTAATTAGGGTCAGGGCATGACAGTGCCCGAACCCCAGGACCGCCCCGAGGACGATCCCGGCGCCGCGCGCCGTCTCCAGGGCCTGTCCACCGAGCTGACCGCCCGGGTCCCGCAGCTGCTCGAAGCCATGCGCTCCGTCGGCACCGGCCTCGAACTGCACGCCACCCTCGACCGGATCTGCGAGACGGCGGCCCGGCTCACCGGCGCCCGATACGCGGCGCTCGGCGTCGTCGACGAGGCGGGCGGCGGCCTCTGCGAGTTCGTCACCTACGGCGTCGGTGAGGACGACGCGCGTCTGATCGGCCGCCGTCCGGACGGCCACAGCGGACTGCTGGGCGAGCTGATCCGCCACCCCGAACCCCTGCGTACCGCCGATCTCACCACCGACCGGCGCGCGGCCGGTTTTCCACCGCACCACCCGCAGATGCGGACGTTCCTCGGTGTCCCCATCCGCGTCCAGGGCGAGGTCTTCGGCAATCTCTATCTCTCCGAGAAGCACGACGGCGGTGAATTCACCGACCACGACCAGCACATGGTGCGGGTGCTCGCCACCGAGGCGGGTCTGGCCATCGGCAACGCGCGGCTGTACGAGGCGGCCCGGCAGCGCGAGCGGTGGATCGACGGCTCGGTCGCCGTCACGACCGCCCTGCTCTCCGGCGAGGACGCCGACCACAGCAACGCCCCCGCCCCCGCGCACGCCCCGCCCTCCCCGCACGCCGACTACGCCGCGCACACCCACCACGCCCTCACCGTCGTCGCCGAACAGGCCCGTAAACTCGCCGATTCGGCCGCCGGCTTCGTCCTGCTGCCCACCTCCGACGGGGGACTGGAGATCGTCGCCGTCTCGTCCGACACCCCGGACGCGTCCATCGGCACCAAGCTGTCGGGAAAGGGCGCCGTCGTCGCGAAGCTGCTGGCCGGCGAGTCCGTGTACGTGGCGGACTCCAGCACCGACCCGCGCCTGCTCTCCCCCCTGTCCGCCCGCTACGGCCCGAGCATGCTGCTGCCCCTGCACAGCGACGGCCGGGTGCTCGGCGTGCTCGTGACACCGCGTGCCATCGGCGCCCGCCCCTTCAGCGAGTCGGAACGCACCCTCGCCACCCAGTTCGCCTCACAGGCGGCCCTCGCGCTGATGATGGCCGAGGCACAGCGCGACCGGGAACGGCTCGCGGTGTTCGAGGACCGCGACCGGATCGCCCGCGACCTCCATGACCTGGTCATCCAGCGCCTGTACGCCGCCGGGATGACGCTGGAGACCGCGCAGCGGCAGTCGGACGTGCCCGAGGTGCGTACGGGCGTCGGGAGGGCGGTCGACGAACTCGACATCACCATCCAGGAGATCCGCACGGCCATCTTCGCGCTCCAACAGGGCCCGGCCGAGGCGCCGTCCGGGCTGCGCACCCGGGTACTGCGGGAGATCAACATGGCGGCCGTGCCGCTCGGCTTCAAGCCCACCCACCGCTTTGTCGGCGCGGTCGACTCGGCCGTCGGCGAACTCACCGGCAAGAACCTCATCGCGGCGCTGCGCGAAGCCCTCTCCAACACCTTCCGGCACGCGCGGGCCTCCCGTATCGAGGTCACGGTGGACGCGAGCGCCGCACTGCCCGACGGCACGCCCGCCGTACGGCTGTCGGTCGCCGACGACGGCGTGGGCATCCCGGCGGGCGGCCGGCGCAGCGGGCTGCGCAACCTGCGGCGGCGCGCCGAGTCGCTGGGCGGGGCGAGCGAGGTCGGGCCGGGGCTGGGCGAGGACGGCGGAGGTACGACGGTGATCTGGCAGGCCCCGCTCTAGGCTGTGCCCTGCGCCCGCGCCCGCGCCACCAACTGCTCGATGATCACCGCGACCCCGTCGTCGTTGTTCGCCACGGTGCGCCCCGACGCCGCCGCGACCACGTCCGGGTGCGCGTTGCCCATGGCGTACGACGTACCGGCCCATCCCAGCATCTCCACGTCGTTCGGCATGTCGCCGAAGGCGACGACCTCGTCGGAGGAGATGCCGCGTTCGGCGCAGCAGAGCGCGAGCGTGCTCGCCTTGCTCACCCCGAGGCCGCTGACTTCGAGCAGCGCGGTGGGGCTGGAGCGGGTGAAGGACGCGAGATGCCCGGCGGCCGTACGGGCCAGGGTGAGGAAACCGTCGGGTGTCAGGCTCGGGTGGTGCGCCAGCAGCTTGACCACCGCGTCGCCGTCGCCGTCCCCCGCCTCTTCGAGAAGCTTCTCCGCCGCGGCGACGAGTGTGCCCGGGTCGTCCTGGAAGGGCGGGTACCGCGGCTCGTAGCCGA
Organism: Streptomyces sp. NBC_01508; assembly: GCF_045040315.1. NCBI lineage: Bacteria > Bacillati > Actinomycetota > Actinomycetes > Kitasatosporales > Streptomycetaceae > Streptomyces > Streptomyces sp. NBC_01508. The sequence goes on from NZ_CP109419.1 coordinate 4,328,412, forward strand.
AGCTCAGCGTCTCCTCGACGGCGAAGACCGTGCCGGGTGCCGCGTCCCGCAAGGCCGTCACGACGTCGAGCGCGGCGGCCCGGTCCAGGCCGCGGACCTTGAGCAGCTTCCCGCCGCCGCGCAGATCGACGACGACGGCTCCGTTGGCACAGATCGCGAGGCCGTGCCGGTGCACATGGTCGCTGACGACCCCCATCCACTTGACCGGCCGCCCGGTGACGAAGAAGACCTCGATCCCGGCTTCCTCGGCGGCGGCGAGCGCGGCGACGGTGCGCTCCGAGACGGTCTTGTCGTCGCGCAGCAACGTTCCGTCAAGATCGGTGGCGATCAGCCGGGGGCGGGCGGGAAGCGGGGACTCGCTAGCTGAGGTCACCCGCCCATTCTCCCGCACGGATGCGCACGTGAGCGCGGACGAACGCACATGTGAGCGCCCTCACGCCCATGAGCCGCCATGGGGCCGCCATGGGGCCGGACCTCCTGCCGTGCACGGTGTCAGAGGTGGGCCGTAGGGTCGGGCCCATGCGTCTGAGCACTGTGATTCTTCCCGTTCGTCGCTGGCACGAGGGCGGTCGCGACGAGTGGTCGCGCGCCGAGGAGCTGGGCTTCCACGCGGCGTACACGTACGACCACCTGTCGTGGCGCAGCTTCCGGGACGCTCCCTGGTTCGGCGCGATCCCGACCCTGACGGCCGCCGCCGGCGCCACCACCCGGCTGCGGCTGGGCACGCTGGTGACGTCGCCGAACTTCCGGCATCCGGTGACGCTGGCCAAGGAGCTGATCTCGCTGGACGACATCTCCGGCGGCCGGGTCACCCTCGGGATCGGGGCCGGCGGGACGGGCTTCGACGCGGTGGTGCTCGGGCAGGAGCCCTGGTCGCCGCGTGAACGGGCCGACAGGTTCGGGGAGTTCGTGACGCTGCTCGACCGGCTGCTGACGCAGGACGCGGTGACGGCCGAGGGGACGTACTACTCGGCGGTCGAGGCCCGCGACATTCCGGGGTGTGTGCAGCGTCCGCGGCTGCCGTTCGCCGTCGCCGCGACCGGGCCGCGCGGGCTGCGCCTGGCCGCGGCGCTCGGCCAGGCGTGGGTGACGACGGGGGACCCGAAGCTCTTCGAGTCGGGCACGGCCGAGGAGTCGCTGGAGGCGGTCCGCGGGCAGATCGGCCGGCTCGGCGCGGCGTGCGAGGAGATCGGCCGTGAGCCGGCCGGTGTGGAGAAGATCCTGCTCAGCGGCTTCACGCCGGGGCGTCCGCTGGACTCGTTCGACGCGTTCGTGGACTTCGCGGGCCGGCACTTCGAGCTGGGGATCACGGAGATCGTGGTCCACGCGCCGATCCCGGACTCGGACTTCGCGATGGATCCGGCCCTGTTCGAGCGGATCGCCACGGAGGGGATCGCGCAGCTCAGCCGCTGAGGCGGAGGTAGCGCGGCGGTACGGACTCGGCGAGCCAGACGCCGTTGACGCTCACCCGGAAGACGTGGCCGTCGCGGTGCATCGCGCCCGCGTCCACGGGCAGGACGACGGGCCGGCCGCGGCGTGCGCCGACCCGGGTCGCCGTCTCGCGGTCGGCGGAGAGATGGACGTGGTGGCGGTTCATGGGCCGCAGGCCCTCGGTGCGGATCGCGTCGAGGCCGCGGGCGACGGTGCCGTGGTAGAGGTACGCGGGCGGCTCGGCCGGTGGCAGGTCCAGGTCGACCTCGACGGTGTGGCCCTGGTTGGCGCGGATCCGGCCGCCTTCGATGGTGAAGCGCCGCTTGTCGTTGACGGCCACGACGTGGTCCAGCTCGGTGCGGGTGATCGGGAAGCGGTGGTCGGCCGTGGCGCGGAGCAGCGCGTCGACCTCCACCCAGCCGTTCGGGTCGAGGGTGAGGCCGATCCGCTCGGGTTGGTGGCGCAGGTGCCTCGACAGGTACTTCGACACCTTCACGGTGCGTCGCTCGTGGGGCCTGCCCGGCGCGGGCGCTCCCTGAGCGGGCGTTTCCGGCGCGGGCGCTCCCGCGCCCGGTGTTCGTCTTTCGGTCATGCGCACAGCGTGCCCGGTGGCGTCGGGTGGTCGCCACCCATTTCGATCCGATCCAAAACGATCAGTGCTGAAATGTTTGATCCACAGTCAACTCGGGTTATCCACAGGTCATTTGGCGAATCTGTGGACAACTGACGTCTGGATTACCCCATTTGGTCAAGTTGGGCGTTCTGTCTGTGGGTTGCGGCCAGTGCGTCCAACGTCCGTGCGCCCAGCTCCCGTTCGGCCGCCGCCGCGAGGAACGCCGCGACGTTCTCCTCGCCAACCAGCCCCTGGACCGCGTCGATCGTCTCGGCCGGCAGCCGTACGGAACGGGTCTCCGCGCCCGCCGACTCCCTCTCCCCGGCCATCAGGTGCCGCTGGAGATGCCGGGTCGCGAACAGCCGCATGGCACGGGCCAGTTCGGCGTCGACGGTCTGCCGCGCGAGGGGCCGCAGCCGTCGTACGAGCGACGCCGCCTCGGCGGCATCCGCGTCCGTCGGCGGGCGATGACCGAGATACCGCGCGAAGACGTGCTCGGTCGTGAACTCCAGGAAACGCGCGGCGATGTGCTCGACCTGACCGCGAAGTTCCCGCAGATGGGCGGAGATCGCCGTCAGCGGCACCCCCGCCGCGTACAACTCGGCTGCCACCGCCAGCTCTTGGGGGCTCGGTACGAGGAATTCGTCGGCCCGCCCGGGGACCCGCTCCAGCACCCCCAGCTCCACCGCCTCGGCGAGCGCCGCATCGTCGGGGGAGCCGCCGAACCGCTCGTCCAGCTCCGCGCGGGTGATCCGGGCGGCCCGCTCGTCCGTCCACGGCCCGTGCACCTCGGCGACCAGGCCGAGCACCCCGCCGAGACCGCGCCCGGCGTCCCACGCCTCCAGCAACTCCTTGATGGAGGCCAGGGTGTAGCCCCGGTCGAGGAGGTCCGCGATCTGCCGCAGCCGGACCAGATGCGCGTCCCCGTACACATTGGCCCTGCCCCGCCGCTCCGGGGTGGGCAGCAGCCCGCGGTCCTGGTAGGCGCGGATGGTCCGGACCGTGGCGCCGCTCGCGTGCGCCAGGTCCTCGATCCGGTACCGCCCACCCTCCGGGGTCTTTGACACCCTGACTCCTCCCACCGCCCCCGGCCTACCCCAGGGCGGCGCGGCCGACCGCCCCGGCCGCCGCGCGGGCCGCGGGCGAGGTCGCGAGGTAGTCGACGGCCCTGCGCAGCGAACCCTCCTGAGAGGGATGGTACGACCGCCGGAAGTACCGGGGCACCGCCGAGCCCAGCTCCCGCCAGGTGGGCAACAGGCCCTTGGCCACGGCGCGGTTGTGCTCGCGCAGCGAGTACCGCAGCCGGCCCGCGAGCCGCGGATCGTGCCGGATCAGATACGCCGCTCCCCACCCCCAGAGCCAGAGCATCACCGGAGCGGTGACAGCCATCGTCTCCAGCCTGCGGGCGTAGCGCACCGGATCGGGGCCACCGCAGTGCTGGTACATGTCGAAGGCCACCGACCGGTGTTCGACCTCCTCGGCGCCGTGCCAGCGCAGCAGGTCGAGCATCACCTCGTCCGCCCCCGCCCGGTCCAGCGCTTCCGCGCTCAGCACCCAGTCCCCCAGAACCGCGGTGAACTGCTCGATCGCGGCGACGATCGCCAGCCGGACGCGCAGCCACTCCCGCTGGGGCAACGGCACCCCGAACGGCGGCTTCTCGCCGAGAAGGATCTCGAAGAGATAGTCGACGTGCCGGGTGTACGCCGTCGTGTCCAGCCGCTGCTCCGCGAGGTGGTTGAGCACATACGCGTGCTGCACGCTGTGCGTCGCCTCCTGGCCCATGAAGCCCTTGACGTCCTTGAACAGCAGCGGGTCGTCGACCAGCGGCAGGGCTTCCTTGAAGACCTTGACGAACCAGCGCTCGCCCGCGGGGAGCAGCAGATGCAGCACGTTGATGACGTGCGTGGCGGTGGGCTCGCCCGGTATCCAGTGCAGCGGGGTGTCGCGCCAGTCGAACGACACCCGCCGGGGGGCGATCACATACGCGTCGTCCGCCCCGGCCTTCTCCGGGCGGCCCTCGCCGCTCTCCTCGTGTCCGGCGTTCACGTTCACAGCGGCGGCTCCAGACGGGCGATCGCGCGCAGCGTCCTGGGCGCGAAACGGGACAGCAGCCGGGCTCCCCGGGCCTCCGGAGTGACCGCCACGACGGCCTCGTCGCGGACGACGGCCCGCAGGATCGCGTCGGCTACCTTCTCCGGCGGGTAGTTGCGCAGCCCGTACAGCCGGGAGCTTCTCTTCCGCCGCCGTATCTCCTCCCGCGCCGAGACTCCCGTGAACCGCGCGGTGGCCGTGATGTTGGTGTTCACGAAGCCGGGGCAGATGGCGCTGACCCCGATGCCCTGTCCGGCCAGCTCCGCGCGCAGGCACTCGCTGAGCATCAGCACCGCCGCCTTGGACGTGCTGTAGGCGGGCAGCGCCCGCGACGGCTGATAGGCCGCCGCCGACGCGGTGTTGACGATGTGCCCGCCCTGGCCGCGCGCCGCCATCTGCCCGCCGAAGATCCGGCAGCCGTGGATGACGCCCCAGAGATTGACGTCCAGGACCTTCTTCCAGTCCTCGCTCGTGGTGTCCAGGAACGATCCCGAGAGCCCGATTCCCGCGTTGTTCACCAGGACGTCGACCGTGCCGTACTCGGTGGCGACCTTCTCGGCCAGCTTCTCCATCGCCTCCTCGTCACTGACGTCGACGGTCTCGGCCCACGCCTGCGGCGCGCCGATCAGCCGGGCCATCTCGGCGGTCCTGGCGGCCCCTTCGGCGTCCAGGTCGACCGCGACGACGCGGGCGCCCGACTCGGCGAACGCGAACGCGGTGGCCCGCCCGATACCGCTCGCCGCGCCGGTCACCAGCACGAGCTGCCCGCCGAACCGCTCCCCGTAGGGGCCGCTCGCCACCAGCTCCCGCGCCCGGCTCTCCCGGCGCGCCTTGCCGGCCGGGCCGGCCACCGCCGCGCCGTCGGCCCCGCTCTCCGGCCCGGGCCCGGGTTCGTGGGCCATGACGAACTCGGTGATCCAGGAGGCCAGTTGATCCGGTCGCGTGCGCGGCACCCAGTGTTTGGCGGGGAGCGTACGGCGCACCAGCCGCGGCACCCACTGCTCCAGGTCGTCGTAGAGCCGCTCGGAGAGGAAGGCGTCCCCGGTCGGGGTGATCAGCTGGACGGGAGCGTGCGCGTGGGCGTCGGCGCGCGGGCGGCGCAGCCGGGCGCGGATGTTGTCCCGGTAGAGCCAGGCGCCGTGCGCGGCGTCGTCCGGCAGCGAGGCGGTCGGATAGCCGTCGGCCGCTTCCGCGCTTCTCGACGGCACCTTCTCGAACCGCTCAAGGAGCTTCGGCCACCGCCGACCGAGCGGCCCGCGCCACGCGAGTTCGGGCAGGACCGGTGTGTGCAGCATGTACACATACCAGGACTTGGCGCCCTGGCCCAGGAGTTGGCCCACCGCCCGCGGGGTGGGCCGCGACATCCGCCGTTTGATCCAGTGCCCGAAGTGGTCCAGCGACGGCCCCGACATGGAGGTGAAGGAGGCGATGCGGCCCGACGTGCGCCGTACGGTCACGAACTCCCAGCCCTGCACGGACCCCCAGTCGTGCCCCACCAGATGGACCGGCCGGTGCGGGCTCATCGCGTCGGCGACCGCCAGGAAGTCGTCCGTCAGCTTCTCCAGGGTGAAGCCGCCGCGCAGCGGCTCGGGCGCCGTCGACCCGCCGTGCCCCCGCACGTCGTACAGCACCACATGGAACTGGTCGGCGAGCCGCTCCGCGACCTGGGACCAGACCTCCTTGCTGTCCGGATAGCCGTGCACGAGCAGGACCGTCGGCCGCGCCGGGTCACCCAACTCGGCCACGCACAGCTCGATCCCGCCCGTGCGCACCCGGCGCTCACGCGCCCCGGCCGGCCCCGGAACTGACTGAATCGACATCACGCTCCCTCCGCCCAACGCCGCACATGCGGCAGATCGTTATCCAGCCAGAACGCGCTCTGAGCCGGATCCTTGGAGTCGGTGACCACCAGGATCTCCTCGAACTTGGCGCCCGTGCCCCGGAATCCGAGGTGCGGCTCGACCGCCCACAGCCCCGGTCTCGGCGGGTGGTCGGAGAATTCGTACGGGCTCCACAGCGGCGACCAGCCGTCCCGGTGCCCGTGCAGCGCGTCGCTCGCCAGGCCCTTGAGCGCCTGCGTGCCGAACCCGAGGACATGAGGCGACCAGCGCCGGTCCTTCACCCGGCCGATCTTGTGGGCGATCACACCGAAGGGGTACGCCCGGTGTCTGTTCTCGTATCCCTGCCGCACCATCAGCCGGTCCACGTCCTCGTAGATCTCCCGCAGCGGACGCCGCTCGCGCACCTCGCGCAGCAACAGGTCGCGGTGGGCCCGAAGATCGGCGAGCAGCTTGTCGTGCAGCGGGTGGGGGCCGGGGCCGAGACAGCCCGAGTAGCCGACATCGGCGGTGAAACCCCGGTGGACCGGCGCCATGTCGAGGATGAACGGCATGCCCTCCGCCAGCCTGCGGTTGGTGGGGAAGAACTGGAGCGGGATCCGGAACCCCGTGAAGGCCGTCCGGTCCCCGAACCAGGCGAAGGGCAGATGGAACCAGTCGCGCACCCCGCGCGCCCGCAGCCAGTCGCGCTGCATCCGCGCCGCCTCGCGCTCCGTGACACCCGGCCGCAGGCGCGCGGCCACCGCCTCCGCGCACTCGTACGCCAGCCGCTGCACGGATCTGAATCCCCGCAGCTCGGCGGCCTGTTCACCCGTCACCGCTGAAGCCATGCCACCCACCCCTCGTGCCGTGTGCGGTACGTGTTCGTAACTTGACACTGATGAATGTGACAATGTCCGGCGGCTACGTCAAGGGCCCCGTCAAGCCTGTGGACAACCTCAGCGACGGTGGTCGTTCCCCGGCCCGATTCCCGCCGGTCCCCGGCCCGCCCCTGAACCTTCGGCCCGGCTCCCGACGCTACTTTTGACGCTGCCCTTACGGGTCCGTACGCCTCAAGACGGACCCTGAGACAGCCGCCAGGGCTGACGTCCGCTGTGGTGTGCGCCACTACCGTCGTTCACGTGACTGTGATCGCTACTGAAGGCCTGAGTAAGCGGTTCCCCCGGGTAACCGCGCTTGACCGGCTCTCCTTGGACATCGGACCGGGTGTGACCGGTCTGGTGGGTGCCAACGGAGCCGGCAAGTCCACCATGATCAAGATCCTGCTGGGTCTGTCCCCCGCCACGGAAGGCCGGGCCGCCGTGCTCGGGTTCGACGTCGCCACCAGCGGCGCCGCCATCCGCGAGAGCGTCGGATACATGCCCGAGCACGACTGCCTGCCGCCCGACGTCTCGGCGACCGAACTCGTCGTCCACATGGCGCGCATGTCCGGACTCCCCCCGACCGCCGCCCGTGAACGCACCGCCGACACGCTGCGCCACGTCGGCCTGTACGAGGAGCGGTACCGCCCCATCGGCGGCTACTCGACCGGTATGAAGCAGCGCGTCAAACTCGCGCAGGCGCTGGTCCACGACCCCAAACTCGTCCTCCTCGACGAGCCGACGAACGGTCTCGACCCCGTCGGCCGCGACGAGATGCTCAATCTGATCCGCCGCGTGTACACGGAGTTCGGCATCTCCGTCCTCGTGACCTCGCACCTCCTCGGCGAGCTCGAACGCACCTGTGACCACGTCGTCGTCATCGACGGCGGCAAGCTGCTGCGCTCCAGCTCCACGAGTGACTTCACGCAGACGACGGCGACGCTCGCCGTCGAGGTCACCGACACCGACACCCACCCGGACGGCACCCGTGCCCTGCGCGAAGCCCTCACCGCGGCCGGACTCGCGCTCCACGTGGGCGAGGAGGACGGGCTGCCGGGCGCCGGCCACATCCTGCTGATCGAGGCGACGGGCGAGGAGACGTACGACGTCGTACGCGACACCGTCGCCGAACTCGGCCTCGGCCTCGTACGGATGGAACAGCGCCGCCACCACATCGCGGAGGTCTTCCGCGCGAAGGACGCCGCGAAGGACGCCGCGTCGGCGGCCACCGGCGCGCCGACCGTACCGGCGCCGACCGGCACCGCCCAGACCGGCACCACGCCGACCGGCGCGGATCTCGCACTTCAGAAGGGAGGCGGCAGCGATGAGCACTGACCTCACCCAGATCCACAACATCGGCTACCGCAACTACGACGGCCCGCGGCTCGGCCGCGCCTACGCCCGCCGCTCCCTCTACTCCCAGTCCCTGCGCGGCTCCTACGGCCTCGGCCGCTCCGGCAAGTCCAAGATCCTGCCGATGATCCTTTTCGCCGCGATGTGCCTGCCCGCGGCGATCATGGTCGCCTTCGCCGTCTCCACCAACCTCAAGACCCTGCCGGTGCCCTACACCCAGTACGCGATCTTCACCCAGGCCGTCATCGCGCTCTTCCTGGCCGCCCAGGCGCCCCAGTCCGTCTCCCGCGACCTGCGGTTCAAGACGGTGCCGCTGTACTTCTCACGCCCCATCGAGCGCGTCGACTACGTCGTCGCCAAGTACGGCGCGATGGCCTCCGCCCTCTTCGTCCTGACCGCCGCGCCACTCCTGGTCCTCTACATCGGCTCGCTGCTCGCCAAGATGGACTTCGTCGACCAGACCAAGGGCTTCGGCCAGGGACTCGTCTCCATCGGCCTGCTGTCACTGCTCTTCGGCGGACTCGGCCTGGTGACGGCCGCCCTCACCCCGCGCCGCGGGTTCGGCGTCGCCGCCGTGATCGCCACGCTGACCATCACCTACGGCGCCGTCTCCACCGTCCAGGCGATCGCCTACGGGACCGGTTCGGACAGCGCCGTCCAGTGGCTCGGTCTCTTCTCGCCCATCACGCTCATCGACGGCGTACAGACCGCGTTCCTCGGTGCCAAGTCGTCGTTCCCCGGCGAGGTGGGCCCCTCGGCCGGTGTCGGCGTCGTCTATCTGCTGGTCGTCCTCGCGCTCGTCCTCGGCTCGTACGCCGTCCTCATGCGCCGTTACCGGAAGGTCGGGCTGTGACCACCATCAACATCGAGCACGCGTCGCGCTGGTTCGGCAACGTGGTCGCCGTCAACGACGTGACGATGACCGTCGGCCCCGGCGTCACCGGACTGCTCGGACCCAACGGCGCGGGCAAGTCCACCCTCATCAACATGATGGCCGGGTTCCTGGCCCCCTCCAACGGAAGCGTCACCCTCGACGGCGACAAGATCTGGCGCAACGAGTCCGTCTACCGAAAGATCGGCATCGTCCCCGAGCGGGAAGGGATGTACGACTTCCTCACCGGGCTCGACTTCGTCGTCGCCAACGCCGAACTGCACGGCCTCGGTAAGAAGGAGGCCCACAAGGCGCTCGCCACCGTCGAGATGGAGTACGCGCAGGACCGCAAGATCGCGACGTACAGCAAGGGCATGCGGCAGCGCGTGAAGATGGCGTCCGCGCTCGTCCACGAACCGTCCGTGCTCCTGCTCGACGAGCCCTTCAACGGCATGGACCCGCGCCAGCGCATGCAACTGATGGACCTGCTGCGGCAGATGGGCGACTCCGGGCGCACCGTCCTGTTCTCCTCGCACATCCTTGAGGAGGTCGAGCAACTCGCCGCGCACATCGAGGTGATCGTCGCCGGCCGGCACGCCGCGTCCGGCGACTTCCGCAAGATCCGCCGGCTGATGACCGACCGGCCGCACCGCTATCTCGTACGGTCCAGCGACGACCGCGTCCTGGCCGCCGCGCTGATCGCCGACCCGTCGACGGCCGGTATCGAGGTCGACGTCACCGAGGGCGCGCTGCGCATCCAGGCCGTCGACTTCGGGCGCTTCACCGAGCTGCTGCCGAGGGTCGCCCGTGAGCACTCCGTCCGGCTGCTCTCCGTCTCGCCGTCCGACGAATCCCTCGAATCGGTCTTCTCGTACCTCGTAACGGCCTGAGCGGCCTGAAGGAGCTGTGACGTCCATGTACCACCCCACAGTCGCCCGGCTCACCTACCGGGCCCTGCTCGGCCGGCGCCGGGCCGCCGTCCTCTTCATCCTGCCGGCGCTGCTGATCCTCATCGCCGTGGCCGTGCGGGCCTTCGAAGGCGTGGACGACCAGACCGCCTCGGACATCCTTGGCGGCTTCGCCCTCGCCACCATGATCCCGCTGATCGGCGTGATCGCCGGAACGGGCGCCATCGGCCCGGAGATCGACGACGGATCGATCGTCTACCTGCTCGCGAAGCCGGTGCCACGCTCGACCATCATCTTCACCAAGCTGATCGTCGCGATCTCCGTGACCATGGCGTTCTCCGCGATCCCCACCTTCATCGCCGGATACATCCTCAACGGCAACGGCCAGCAGATCGCGGTGTCCTACACGATCGCCGCGCTCGTCGCCTCCATCGCCTACAGCGCGCTGTTCCTGCTGCTCGGCACGGTCAGCCGGCACGCGGTCGTCATCGGCCTCGTCTACGCGCTGGTGTGGGAGACGCTCTTCGGCAGCCTGATCGCGGGCGCACGCACGCTCAGTGTCCAGCAGTGGTCCCTGGCGGTCGCCGAGAGGACCGCCGGTGACGGCATGATCACCTCGGACGTCGGACTGCCGCTGGCGGTCGTGCTGCTGGCCGGCGTGACGATCGTCGCGACCTGGTACGCGGGTCAGAAGCTGCGCACGCTGACGCTCGCGGGCGAGGAGTGAGGAGGTCCCTCCATGGTGTACCTGAGGACATGAGGACATGAGTGCGCGCGGCGCCGCGACCCCCGCCCGGTGGGCGGGGGTCGCCGCGTAACTGTACGTTTATCGGCTCGTTGTTCCGCGTGCGTGGAGGCAACTGGATTCCGTGACGTCGAGCGTTCGTGAAACTGGGGATTGCCGGTGCCGGATCGAAAGCCGCACCGGTCATTGAGTGAGTAGCCACCGTGAGCCGACCTCCGCCCCTGAAGCCCGGGGAGAGGGCCGACCATCATCGGTTCACGATTGGAAGGCACACCCATGCCATCGGAAGTCGCCTTGCTTGAGTCACGCACCATGCGTGCCGAGCATCTGGGGCGCGTCGACGCGCTCGACAAGGTGAAGGCTCTGGTCATGCTCCCGGACGGTACGCATGTGCGTACCGAGGACACGGCCCGGTACTTCGAAGTATCCACAGACGTCATCAGGCAGTTGACCGCACGGCACCGCGCCGAACTCGCGGAGAGCGGCATGCACGTGCTGCGAGGCCCTGACCTGCGGCGATTTCATAGTGACATGGTGTCACTATGGGGCGCGGGCAAGGGTGAAAGTTATCCACAGGCGGTCACCCAGCTCACGCTCTATCCCCGCCGCGCCGTCCTCAACATCGCGATACTCCTCCGCGACAGCGACATCGCGCGGTGTGTCCGTACGTACCTTCTCGACGCCGAGGAGGGCTGGCGTGAGGGGTACGCCTCCCTCGACCGGCGCGTCACCGACGTGGAGTCCTGCCTCGGCCGGGTCGGGGTGGCGCTCCAGGAGCTGGGGCCGGTGCTGAACCGGATGTCGTACCGGCTGGACAGTCTCGACCGGCGGCTCGACGCCACCAACCAGGTGGTCGCCGCGATCAGCAACCGGCTGTGCGAGATGTCCGACCGTATCGACCGGGTGGACGCCAAGGTGGATCATGTCGCCCAGCAGGTGGGGGAGTTGAGGCGCGGCCGTAAGCGCCGCTGATCGGTCTCCCGGCCGACAGGCCGGTTCGCGTCCGTCCCGCCGTCACGCGGTGGGACGGACGTGGACCCGTACGGATAATCGGTGGCGTGCCGCGGTGCGCCGGGGGCACAGTGGTGGGGTCAGGTACCACTGGACCGGGAGAGGAGCGCGGCGATGACCGGTAATCCGAGTCCGTCGGGTTCCCGACAGGGCAGTCCCGACCCGGCACCGGAGTAACCACTTCCACTCCGTGCGGCCGACGGTGACCCGCCCGAGGGGGCGGTCGCTTCGAGCGCGCGTTCACGCGCGGACCGCCCCCTTCCCACTCTCACTGCCGCTGAAGCAGCCTCTCCAGCACCACGGCGATCCCGTCGTCGTCGTTCGACGCGGTGATCTCGTCCGCCACGGCCTTCAGGCCCTCGTGCGCGTTGGCCATCGCCACGCCGTGCCGCGCCCAGCCGAACATCGGGATGTCGTTGGGCATGTCGCCGAACGCGATCGTGTCCGCCGCCGTCACACCGAGCCGCCGCGCGGCCAGCGAGAGCCCCGTCGCCTTGCTCAGACCCAGCGGCAGGATCTCCACCACGCCCGGCCCCGCCATCACCACGGCGACCATGCCGCCGACCGTCTCCTGCGCGACCCGCGCCAGCGCGTCGTCGCTCAGCTCCGGATGCTGTATGTAGACCTTGTTGATCGGCGCGGTCCACATCTCGGCGGGATCGTCGAGGAACAGCGCGGGCAACGGACCTTCCTGCACCTGGTAGTTGGGCCCGATCAGGACGTCGCCGTCGAGACCGTCACGGCTCGCGGCGAGTGCCAGCGGGCCGACCTCCGCCTCGATCTTCGACAGCGCGAGGACGGCCACCTGCCGGTCCAGCGTCACCGACGTCAGCAGTCTGTGCTCACCGGCGTGGTAAACCTGCGCGCCCTGGCCACATACCGCCAGCCCCTCGTACCCGAGATCGTCGAGGATGGCCCGCGTCCACGGCACGGCCCGCCCGGTGACGATGATGTGCGCGGCGCCCGCCGCGGTGACGGCGGCGAGCGCGTCGCGCGTACGCGCGGAGACCACGTGGTCCTCACGCAGCAGCGTGCCGTCGAGGTCGGTCGCGACGAGCTTGTACGGGAAGGCGGAAGCGGGGACAGGGGCGGCGGAGCTCACTTGGCGATCGGCTCCAGCGTCTCGCGCCCGCCCAGATACGGACGGAGCACCTCCGGCACCCAGACCGAACCGTCGGCCCGCTGGTGGTTCTCCAGCAGTGCCACGATCGTGCGCGGTACGGCGCAGAGCGTGCCGTTCAGCGTCGCGAGCGGCCTCACCTTCTGCTTGCCGTCCTTGGTCTCACGCATCCGTACGGAGAGCCGACGTGCCTGGAAACCGTCGCAGTTGGAGGCGGACGTCAGCTCGCGGTACTTGCCCTGCGCCGGGATCCACGCCTCGCAGTCGAACTTGCGCGAGGCCGAGGCCCCCAGGTCGCCCGTGGCCACGTCGATGACCTGGAAGGGCAGCCCGAGGCCGGTCAACCACTGCTTCTCCCACTCCAGCAACCGCGTGTGCTCGGCCTCGGCGTCCGCCGGGTCGACGTACGAGAACATCTCGACCTTGTCGAACTGGTGCACTCGGAAGATGCCCCGGGTGTCCTTGCCGTACGTGCCCGCCTCACGGCGGAAGCACGGCGAGAACCCCGCGTACCGCAGGGGCAGCTTGTCGGCGTCGATGATCTCGTCCATGTGGTATGCGGCGAGCGGCACCTCCGACGTACCGACCAGGTAGTAGTCGTCCTTCTCCAGGTGGTACACGTTCTCGGCGGCCTGGCCCAGGAAGCCGGTGCCCTCCATCGCACGCGGGCGCACCAGCGCGGGGGTCAGCATCGGGACGAAGCCGGCGTCCGTCGCCTGCGCGATCGCCGCGTTGACCAGGGCGAGTTCGAGGAGGGCGCCGACGCCCGTCAGGTAGTAGAAGCGCGAGCCGGAGACCTTCGCGCCGCGCTCCATGTCGATGGCGCCGAGCGCCTCGCCGAGCTCCAGGTGGTCCTTGGGCTCGAAGCCCTCGGCGGCGAAGTCGCGCGGGGTGCCGACCGTCTCCAGGACGACGAAGTCCTCCTCGCCGCCCACGGGCACGTCCGGGTGCACGATGTTGCCCAGCTGGAGGAGCAGCCGCCTGGCCTCCTCGTCGGCCTCGTGCTGCGCCGCGTCGGCGCTCTTCACGGCCGCGGACAGCTCCCGGGTGCGGGTCAGCAGTTCGGTCTTCTCGTCGCCGGTGGCCTTGGGTACGAGCTTGCCGAGCGTCTTCTGCTCGGAGCGCAGCTCGTCGAAGCGGACGCCGGACGCCCTGCGCCGCTCGTCGGCGGAGAGCAGGGCGTCGACGACGGCGACATCCTCTCCACGGGCGCGCTGCGAGGCGCGGACACGGTCGGGGTCGTCTCGGAGCAGGCGAAGGTCAATCACCCCACCAGGCTACCGGTGCGCGCTTCCGCCACCCCACCCCATATTTCAGCGTGTAGCGCTTTGTCTGAATTGCCGCAATTGGGGAGAGTGGGGAATGCGTGAAAGGGAAGAGGCGTCCCCGTCAATAATGGGCGGCCAATTCCCCGGAAAGGGGCATCGGTGGTGTTCCGTTGACTCATTTCCCTTGCGGCGTGCGGCACTTGGGCCGGCGTTGTCCACAGAGGCGGGTTGGTTCGGAAAGTTATCCACAGGCTGTGTGGGGGATCTGTGGATCGAGAGCGACGTCACGGTGAAAGCCCCTGTGGGGGTAGGAGGATTCCCCCATAAACCCGCTTCTCGCCCTCATATGGGTGGGGCTTGGTCCCTCTAACGAGTTGATCAATGGAATTGGGATGACACGGGCCACCTGGTGCCCTGTGGACGGAAGTGTGGCGACTGGGGTGATTTGTCGACCATGTCGGCCGACACTGTCGACTTGTCCCCAGGCCGACCGACTGCCCTGTGGATAACTCTGGGGACAACGGCCGCCCCACCGCCACGGCCGCACCCACCACCGCCCCTCGGCTCAGATCCGGCCGTCCTGGCTACGGGCCAGCCAGTCGGCGGCGTCCATGAACTCCGCGTCCGACGTCCCCGCGCGCAGCCGCCGTACGTCCTCCGGAGCCACCCCGGCCCTCGGGTACGACCCCAGGAACCGCACCTTCGGGCTGATCCGCTTCAGCCCCATCAGAGCCTCGCCCACGCGCCGGTCCGCGATATGGCCCTCGGCGTCCACGGCGAAGCAGTAGTTACCGATGCCCGCGCCGGTCGGCCGCGACTGGATGAGCATCAGGTTCACCCCGCGTACGGCGAACTCCTGGAGCAGTTCGAGCAGCGCGCCGGGACGGTCGTCCCCGAGCCAGACCACGACCGACGTCTTGTCCGCGCCGGTCGGCGCCGACGGGCGCGCGGGCCTGCCCACCAGGACGAAGCGGGTCTCCGCGTTCTCGGCGTCGTGGATCTCGGTGACCAGGGCTTCGAGCCCGTACGTGACCGCCGCGAACTCACCCGCGAAGGCGGCGTCGAACCGGCCCTCCTGGACCAGCCGCGCGCCGTCCGCGTTCGACGCGGCCGACTCCCACAGCGCGTTCGGGAGATTGGCCCGCAGCCAGTTGCGCACCTGCGGCTGCGCCACCGGATGACCGGTCACCGTCTTGATGTCCGACAGCGCCGTCCCCGGCCTGACGAGGAGCGCGAAGGCGATCGGCAGTACCACCTCGCGGTAGATCATCAGGGGCTCGCCCGAGGCGAGTTCGTCGAGGGTCGCGGTGACGCCGCCCTCCACCGAGTTCTCGATCGGTACGAGGGCGGCCGCCGCGTCCCCGTGCCGTACGGCATCGAGGGCCGCGGGCACCGAGACCATCGGGACCAGCTCCCGAGTGGCGGCTTCCGGAAGGGTACGGAGGGCGGCTTCGGTGAAGGTGCCCTCGGGGCCGAGGTATGTGTAGCGCGTGGCCGACATGTGGTCACTTTAGTCCGATCGGCGGACGGCTCAGGACCCCTGCACCGGCCCCCTCCCCAAGCCCCCGCCCTCAAACCCGCCCTCAAGCCCGGCCTCAAGCCCGGCCTCAAGCCCGGCCTCAAGCCCGGCCTCAAGCCCGGCCCTCGGGCACTGCCCCCCAGGACCCGCGCTCAGGACTCCAGCAGCCGCTGGCCCACGTACTCGCCCTCCCGCGCCCCGCCCGGCACCGCGTACAGGCCGCTCGCCTCGTGCCGGACGAACGCCGACAGCGCGTCCCCCCGGTCGAGCTTGCGCTGCACCGGCACGAAGCCCCTCAGCGGATCGGCCTGCCAGCAGATGAACAGCAGCCCCGCGTCGGGGGTGCCGTCCGCCGCTATTCCGTCGTGGAAGGAGAAGGGGCGGCGCAGCATCGCGGCCCCGCCGTTCGCCTCCGGCGCCGAGATCCGGGCGTGCGCGTTGTCCGGGATGACGAGCGTGCCGTCCGGGCCGGTCTTGTCGAGGTCGAGCGCGGTGGTCTCGGTGCCGCCGGTGAGCGGGGCGCCGTCGGACTTGCGGCGGCCGATGACCAGCTCCTGGCGGTCGGCAGGCAGGGCGTCCCAGTCGTCGAGCAGCATCCGGATCCGGCGTACGACGGCGTACGAGCCGCCCGCCATCCAGTCCGGCGTCCCGGCCGGCGGCTTCGCCGGGACGAAGATCCGCCGGTCGAAGTCGGGCTCCGACGGCTTGGGGTTGTTGGTGCCGTCGACCTGGCCCATCAGATTGCGCGCCGTCATCGGGCGGGCGGTGGCGCCGGGCGAACGGTTGAAGCCGTTCATCTGCCACCGCACGTGCGCCGCGTCGCCCGCCTCCTTAAGGAGGGCGCGCAGCGCGTGGAAGGCGACGAGTGCGTCGTCCGAGCCGACCTGCACCCACAGATCGCCGTCGCTGCGGCGGGCGTCGAGCTGGTCCGAGGAGAAGGCCGGCAGCGGGTCGAGCGCCGACGGGCGCCGGGCGGCCAGCTTCGTACGGTCGAAGAAGGACCGGCCGAAGCCGAAGGTGACCGTCAGCGCGGAAGGCCCCGCGTCCAGCGCGACGCCCGTGTCGCGCTCCCCGGCCGGTTCGCCCGCCATGAGCCGTCGCGCGGTCTGTGACCAGCGGCGCAGCAGCGCGGCGGCCTCGCGGCGCCCGGCGCCAGGCGCGAGGTCGAGGGCGACCAGATGGCCGCGGGCCTGCATCGGGGTGGTGATGCCGGCCTGGTGGGCGCCGTGGAAGGCGACGGTGGCCGAGCCGACCGTGCTGAGCGCGGTCGCCGCGCCGGGGCGGGTGGCGGCGTACGTGGCGCTTCCGCCGGCCGCCCCGGCGACGAGCCCGGCGGCGCCTGCCGCACCGGCCGTACCGATCAGCCGCCGTCGCGAGATCGCGGGTGCGGCCGCTTCCGCGTCTGCGCTGGTGTCACTGCCGGTGTCGCTGCCGGTGTCGTCGGTCGTGCGGGTGTCACTCACGGGGTCAGCCGATCTTCACGTTCTTCTCGATGGTCGTCTGGTCGATGTCCGAGGTCCGCACGGTCACCTGAAGATGCCAGTCGCCGGGCATCGGGATCTGTACGTCGCTCGCGCTCCAGTGTCCCGGTGCGAGGTGCTCGGGCACGACGGGGAGCGGGCCGATCTGCTGGGACTTCAGGGTGTACGCGACCTTCACCTCGGGCACGTCCATCGGCTTGCCGGCCGGGCTGTCGATCCAGATGTGCATGAGGTTGGTGCCGGAGCGGGCCGGGTCGAGGGTGAGCCGCAGGGTGCCCTTGCCGTTCGCGCCGCCGGTGTCGAAGGGCTCGGTGAGGCTGACGGGGCGGGCGGGCGCCGGCGCGGCGGCCTGGGAGCCGGACGGGCCGGCCTCCTTCTCCTGCGTACGTCCCGGCTCGGTGCCCGTCAGCGCGGTCGTGACGGCGAGCACCACGAGGGCGACGCACGCCTCGGTCAGTACGGAGCGGCGGAGCCCGGACCGCTCGGGGTCGGCGTCGCGGGTCCGCTTCTTGCGGGCCGTGGCCAACGCGGTCCGCTGGCGGGCGAGTTGAGCGGCGCGTTCGGAATCGGGCTCGTCCCCCTCCTTGGCCTCCCCGGAATCCCCGGCCTCCGCCTCCGATGCGACTTCCGATTCGGCTTCGGGTTCGGCTTCCGTATCGGTCGTCGCCCGCTCACCGAGCAGCCCCGTCCAGCGCCGCGAGAACCAGGCGGCGCAGAGCAGTACGGCGATCAGCCCGACCTTGACCAGCAGGAGCTGTCCGTAGGACGTATCGGTCAGCGCCGACCAGGAGCCGACCTGCCGCCATGACTGGTAGAGCCCGGTCGCGGCGAGGACGACGACGCTGGCGAAGGCGATCCGGGAGAAGCGCCGCACGGCGGCGCGTTCGATGCCCGGCGTCCGGTAGAGGGCGATCAGCAGCGACACGAGGCCGCCGAGCCAGGTGGCCACGGCCAGCAGGTGCAGGACGTCGAGCGGCATGGCGAGGCCGGTCTGGATCCCGGTCGACGCGTGCTCGGACAGCGCCCACGTCCCGGCGATGCCGGCGGCGACGACCGCGCCGCCCAGGCTCAGCCCGAAGGTGAGGTCGGCCTTCGCCTTCCCCGCGTCGCCCCCGTCTGTTCCGGCTTCCGTTCCCGCTTCCGCTTCTGTCACGCGCTTCGCGTACGCGCCGAACAGCACCGCTATGAACAGCGCCGCCGCGCCGAGCAGCAGCAGCCGCGAGACGAGCGCGGCCCCCGTCTTGGTGTCCAGTACGTCCGTCAGCCCGCCGAGGTCGAACGCGTCGCCCAGCTTGCCGGACCCGGTGTAAGGAGTCCGCAGTAGTAGAAGGACGAGCGTCGCCGCGGTCAGGGTGACCCAGCCGCCGACGACGAGCCGTTGCAACGGCCGTACGGCCGCGCCGCGCTGCCAGCAGGCGAGCACGAAGGCCGCCCCGCCGACGAGCAGCACGAACCCGCCGTACGAGAGGTAGCGCACCGTGTCGTACAGCGTGCCGACCAGTCCGCCGCCGGCCTCCTGGCCGGACACGGTGGCCGTGGTCTTCGACGGCGCCCCGACGGAGAAGGTGAACGCGCCGGACACGGGGTGGCTGTCGGTGGAGACCGCCTGCCAGGCGACGGTGTACGTGCCGTCCGGCAGTCCGGGCTTCAGGTCGACGGCGTAACGGACGGTGCCGCCGTCGCTCAGGTCGCGCGTCTTCGCGACGTCGACGCGCTTGCTGCTCGGGTCCAGGACCCGGATGGAGTTGTCGCCCATGGCGATCTGTTCGGAGAAGGTGAGCGTGATGTCCTTGGGAGCGACCTCGACCACCGCCCCGTCCTTCGGATCGCTCCCGGTCAGCGCGGCGTGCGCCGACGCCGTACCGGAGAGCGCGCCGAAGAGGCCGGCGATGAGCACGGCGGTGACGAACAGCAGCCGTACGGGCCGTATGAGCCGCGACTGCCGTATACGGGGGGCGGTGGCCGTCATATGGGTCAGTCCCTCAGTGCCGCGTGGGGTTGTAGGAGGCCGCCTTCACAGGAAGGTCGACCTTCATCGGGCCCGTCTTGTCGAAGCGCAGTTCCACGGTGACCCGCTGGCCTTCTTCGAGCTCTTTCTTCAGCCCCATGAACATCAGGTGATTGCCGCCCCGGTCCAGGGTCAGCTCGCCTTCGGCCGGGATGTCGAAGGAGTCCACCTGCCGCATCTTCTGGTCCTTGGTCTCGTGGATCGTGATGTCGTCCGAGATGTCGCTGGTGACGGACGTGAGCTTGTCCGCCGTGTCGCCGCTGTTGGTGACGGTGAAGAAGCCGGACGCCATGTCGCCGACGGGCCGCGGGATGAAAGCCCCGCTGACCTTCAACTGAGGCTCGTCCGTGGCCGCGCACCCGGCCAGCGCCGCCAGCAGCGCCGCCGCCGTCGCCCCGGCGACCGTGAGCCGGCCGCCGCGCCCCCTCACGGGGTCTCGCCCTTGATGAGCTTCGGCAGGTCCTTCGTGTAGTCGTCGGCCGTCGTGTCCTCGCCGTACAGGACGTAACCGCCGTCCGTCTTCGGCGAGAACGCGATGACCTGGGCCCCGTGCATGGAGACGACGCTGCCGTCCTTCTCCTTCGTCGCCGGCTCGATGCCGATGCCGACCTGGCGCGCGCCGGCCTGAATGGTCGGGAAGTCGCCGGTGAGGCCGACGAAGGACGGGTCGCCCGCGCTCGGCAGCCACTTGGCGAGCTCGGCGGAGGTGTCCCGCTCGGGGTCGGTGGTGATGAACACGACCTGGAGTCTGTCCTGGTCGGCCTTGGGGAGCGCCTTGCGGGCGATGGCGATGTTGCTCATCGTCAGCGGGCAGACGTCGGGGCAGTGCGTGTAGCCGAAGTAGACCAGCGTCGGCTTGCCCTTGGTCTCCTCACGGAAGTCGTACGTCTTGCCCTCGGTGTCCTTGAGGACGAGGTCCGGCTTCTCGAAGGGCTTGTCGAGCACGGTCGCGGCCTTGGTCATCGGCTGCGTGGAGACGTCGGCCACGGGCTTCGCCGCGTTGTCGTCGCCACTTCCGCAGGCGGACAGGGTGAGTGCCGCCACGGCCGTGAGTGCGGCGGCGGTGAGGACGGTCTTCTTGCGCATGGAGGTAGTTCCCATTGGTGGAGTACGGGCGGGGGCGCGGGTCCGGCGGCGGACCCGCGCCCGATGATCAGGCGGCCGGGGTGGCCGGGGTGGCCGGAGTGCTGGTGGACGAGGTACGGCGGCGGCCGGCCAGGACGCCGAAGGCCACACCGGCGGCGCCGATGACGATGCCGGCGATGCCCAGGCCTCGCGCCGTGCCGTCGCTGCCGCCGGACGAGGCGGCGCTCCCGGTGCCGCCGCTCTCGCCCTCGTCCGAGGCGTGGTGGGCGGCCCCGTCCTTGGCGTCGTCGTCCTTGGCACCGGCCGCCGCGCCGTGGCCGTCCGCGGTGGCGGCGGTCAGCGCCAGCACCGGCGCCGGGCTCTCGGGCTCGGCGCCCCCGGTCGGCGCGTCGATCCAGCGCACGACGTCCTTGTCGTCGTACGTCTGGAGGGTCTTGAACACCAACTGGTCCGCGTCCTCGGGCAGTTGGCCGATGGAGAGCGGGAACTGCTGGAAGTAGCCGGGCGCGACCGATGCGTCACCCGTGGCCGTCCAGGTGACCTTCGAGACGGCCTCGGTGATCTGCTTGCCGTGCATCTCGATCGGCTTGTCGAGCTTGCTCTTGGTGACGACGATCTTCCAGCCGGGCACGGCCTGCGGCGACACCGACGCCAGCGGGTGTTCGGCCGGGAAGTTCACTTCGAGCTTGACGGTCGACGCGTCGTCGCGCTCGTTCGGCACCTTGAAGTTGACCGTCGCGTAACCGCCCTTGGCGGCTTCGCCGACCGGCTGCACGCCGACGTGCGCGAGGGCGGGACCGGCGAACAGCACGACGGCGGACGCGGCGACGCCGCCGACGACCGCCACGCGTCGCGCGGTGCGGTTACGACCGGTGGTGGACGGCCGCGAGACGCCGCGACGAGACGTGTTCGTACGAGAGGCGTTCATGACAGGAGACACTCCACGAGGTGGGGGAGACGGTGAGCCGCACGCGGATACGCGACGGCATCGCGACGCCACTGCCTTCCGTACTACGTACGGGGAGTGTCGTCGCGTCAGGCGGCGAGAGCGAATACGGCCGGCGGGCCGCGCCTGATCACCGAATGCTGGAGCGTCTCCCCCGTGCGCGACGGCGGAGCGTCGGGGCGCGGGGCAGGCTGGTCGAGGTGCCCGGGGGCGGGCGTGACCGGCAGGCCCGAGCGCAGGGCCCGTACGAGACCGAGTGCGGCCCGCAGCGCCCGCAGCCGCGCGTTGTCGGCGACGGCTTCACCGAAGCCGTCGCCGAGGCCGTGGGCCGAGAGCGCGGCGAGCCGGCCGAGCGCGAGGTCGCCGCGGCGCATCAGCCAGCCGGTCGCGAGGGCGGCCAGCAGATGCGCGAGGAACATGGGCAGGTTGGGCAGCTCGGGCAGCAGCCCGGCGGCCCCGCCAGTACCACCGGCCGTCACCTGGGCGGCCGTTTCGGCGGACGCACCGTGCGGGTGACCGCCCTGCGCGAGCCCGCCGGAGACCCCGGAGACCGTGGCGGGGTCGATCCCGGCGCCGCTCACGATGCGGTGCGCGTCCCCGGGGCTCAGCGACGCCGGACCGGCCCCGCAGATCAGCTTCGCCGCCATGCGTATCAGTACGTCGTCGGCGCTGCCGCGCATCGTGAGATGGTGCTGGCTCATCCCGAACAGGACGTGCAGCGCGAGCTGGCCGCCCGTCAGCGCGAGTGCGATGGCGGGCAGGGAACGGGCGCGTCCCGCGAGCGGCGCGGCCACGGCGAACACCCCGGCGAAACCGACGACGAGCGTCCACCAGGGGACGGCCTGACAGGCCGCGAGCACATGTCCTGTCGCGGACAGCACGACACAGACCGCGGTGAACACCGCGGCCCTCAGGAGCCGCAGACCGGCTCCGGCGTGTGCGACACGATCAGGCATGGCCGGGTCATCATCGCACTGAGGTCGGCGGCTTCGTACGGCAGGTCCGGAAGATCACCCTCTGTCCCTTACAGTGGCGGACGGGTCATGCGCATCCGCCGAAAGAGTTGTTTTCCGGAGGCGATGTGCTTACGAGTCGCTTACAGGGGCAATACGTATCGGTATGTCGAGCTGTGGCCAGGAGGCTGGAGCATGAGCATCTGGTGGTCCCTCCATTTGCGGCGCGAAGCCGCGAGCGTCCCGCTCGCACGCCGTCTTCTGATCGGCACGATGGAGACCGCGGGCGTCGACCCCGACATTTCCTTCGATCTGTCCGTCGCCCTGAGCGAGGCCTGTGCGAACGCCGTCGAGCACGGCGGCGACGACCGCCCCGGTGAGCGGTCCCGCGCGTCGGAGGCATACCGGGTGACCGCGTATCTGGACGGCGAGAAGTGCCGTATCGAAGTGTCCGACTCCGGGCCGGGATTCCCCTCCCGCCGGGCCGTGCGACGGCCCACCGCCCTTGCCGCCCGCACCGCCGAGGGCGGGCGGGGGCTCTCGCTGATCGAGCAGCTGGCCGACCATGTGCACTGCCGGAACCGGCCGGGGCGGGGCGCGGTGATCAGCTTCGACAAGATCCTGAAGTGGCGCGAGGAGACCCCGATGGTGGCACTGGGCGGTACGACCGCCGGGGTCTGACCCCCGTCGTTGTCCGAATTCCCGGCCGGCGGCAGTTGCCTGGTGGCCGGTGGCCGGTAGTCGATGACCGATACGGCCCGGCCGCGCGTTCCCCGCGCGGCCGGGCCGCACACTGTCCGGCCGTCCGGACTCAGCCCTGCTTGGTGGCCGCCATCCACGCCTCCACGTCGTCGGACGTACGCGGCAGCCCGGCCGACAGATTCCGGTTGCCGTCCTCCGTGACCAGGATGTCGTCCTCGATCCGGACACCGATGCCCCGGTACTCCCGCGGCACCGTGAGGTCGTCCGCCTGGAAGTACAGCCCCGGCTCGACGGTGAGGCACATCCCGGGCTCCAGCGTCCCGTCCACGTACGCCTCCGTGCGCGCCGCCGCGCAGTCGTGGACGTCCAGACCGAGCATGTGTCCCGTGCCGTGCAGCGTCCACCGGCGCTGGAGACCCAGCTCCAGGACCCGCTCGACCGGCCCGTCGACCAGGCCCCACTCGACGAGCCGCTCGGCGAGCACCCGCTGTGACGCGTCGTGGAAGTCCCGGTACTTCGCGCCCGGCTTCACCGCGGCGATACCGGCCTCCTGCGACTCGTACACCGCGTCGTAGATCTTGCGCTGCAGCGCGTCGAACCGGCCGTTGATCGGCAGGGTGCGCGTGACGTCGGCCGTGTAGAGGGTGTGGGTCTCCACGCCCGCGTCGAGCAGCAGCAGATCGCCGGGGCGCACGTCCCCGTCGTTGCGCACCCAGTGCAGGGTGGTCGCGTGCGGTCCCGCGGCGCAGATCGAGCCGTAGCCGATGTCGTTGCCCTCCACGCGGGCGCGCAGGAAGAACGTTCCCTCGATGTAGCGCTCGCTGGTCGCCTCCGCCTTGTCGAGGATCCGTACGACGTCCTCGAAACCGCGGACGGTCGCGTCGACGGCGTTCTGGAGCTCGCCGATCTCGAATTCGTCCTTCACCGCCCGCGCCTCGGACAGATGGACGCGCAGCTCGGCGTCGCGCTCCGCCGTGACCTTGTCGGCCAGCGCGGCCTCGACGGTCGCGTCGTGCCCGCGGACGGTCCGCACCGGGCCCGTGGCCTCGCGCAGCGCCCCGGCCAGCTCCCGTACGTCCTTCGCGGGCATGCCGAGCAGCTGCTCGGCCTCGGCGAGCGAGTGCCGGCGGCCGACCCACAGCTCGCCCTGGCGGCCGTCGAGCCAGAATTCGCCGTTCTCCCGGTTGGAGCGGGGGGTGAGATAGATCGTCGCCAGGTGGCCGTCGCCGCCGGACCTCGGCTCCAGCACGAGGACGCCGTCCTCCGTCTGGTCGCCGGTGAGATACGCGTACTCCGTGGAGGCGCGGAAGGCGTACTCCGTGTCGTTCGACCGGGTCTTTCCGGTGCCCGCGGGGATCACCAGGCGGTCGCCCGGGAATCGCGCGGACAGCGCGGCACGGCGGGCCGCGGCGTACGGCGCCTGCGCGAGGGGCGCCAGGTCGCGCAGCTCCGTGTCGGCCCAGCCCGACTTCATGTTCTCGGCCAGCTCGTCGGACACGCTCGCGTAAAGGCCGTTCTTGCGCCGCTTGGCGGGCTTCTCGGCCGACGCCTCGTCGGCGTCGGCGCCATCGAGCACGGTGTCCGGACTTCCCAGGGCTTCCGGGGTTTCCGGGGTGAGATCCTCGGCCACTGTCTGCCTCCTCTGTACGACATCGGACCGGTCGGGTCCCGGCTCCATCGTATGTGTGTACGGGGAACAAGCCAGGGGGCCTGTGGACAATGTGACGGACGGACCGGACGGACCGGACGGACCGGAGGGGATCCGTCCGGTTCAGTCGAACCGGTTCACTCGAAGCGGGCGGCCAGGATCACGACGTCCTCCGCGCTCCCGTTCGCACCTCTCCCACCTCTCACGCCGTAGGCGTTGGGGGGGACGGCGGGGACGGGGACGGGAGCGTCGAGCCCGTCCGGCAGCACCAGTCGCAGCACATGGTCGGCGATCGCCCCCGGATCGTCCCTGAGGCTCCTGGGGACGCTCGCCGCCGCCGCGTGCAGCCGCGCGAAGGCCCGGTCCATCGGGTCGCCGGTGCGCCGCAGCAGGCCGTCCGTGTACAGCAGCACCGTTTCTCCCGGCGCGGGCGACAGCCGCACGCTCGGCGCCTCCCAGCACGACAGCATCCCCAGCGGCGCCGACAGGGTCGTCTCGACGAACTCGGTGCGCCGCTCCCCCACGATCAGCGGCGGCGCGTGCCCCGCCCCGGCGAGCACGATCCTGCCCAGCGCCGGTTCGGCGTAGGCGAAGAGCGCGGTGGCGGTACGCGCCGGTTCGGTCAGCCGCAGCAGCAGTTCGAGGTCGGACAGCACGGCGACGGGATCCTCACCCTCCATCACCGCGTACGCCCGCAGGGAGGCGCGCAGCCGTCCCATGGCCGCCAGGGCGCTCGGTCCCGATCCGCTCACCGAGCCGACGGCCAGCCCCAGCGCACCCTCGGGCAGCGGCAGCGCGTCGTACCAGTCGCCGCCGTGCCCGCTCGTGCGGTGCCGTACGGCGAGCCGTACCCCGGGCACGCGGGGCAGCCTGCTGGGCAGCAACTCGTCGGCGATCGTGGCCTCGCGGGCGCGGGCGGTCTCCAGCTCCAGGAGGCGCGCCAGATGCTCGGCGGCGTACCGGGCGTAGAGGCCCACCAGATGGCGCTGTCTTTCCACCGGTTCGGCGGGTTCGTCGTAGAACCAGACCGCGACGCCGATCCGGCCCGCCGTGTCGGTCGCGAGGGAGAGCGCGTACGTGGCGCGGTAGCCGAGCCGCAGGGCCACCGCGCGGTGCAGCGGGTCGAGGTCCGGGTCGCCGAGCAGGTCGCCGACCGACTCGGCGGCGGTGGCGGGCTCCCTGGTGTCGTCGAGGAGTCTTCCGTAGGAGGTCGCGTCGCGCGGTACGGTCTCCAACTGGCCCAGGTCCGCGTGGCTGAGGCCGAGTCCGACGGTGGTGCCGGCGATGTGCCCGTCCGCGTGGGGCGCCGGTTCGAGGACGACCAGACCGCGCGAGGAGCCGACGAGGGCGGCGCCCGCCCGGACGACCTCGTTGAGCGCCGCGTCCACCGAACCGGTCCTGGCCAGGCGTTCGGTGAGTTCGTGGAGGGTGGTCAGGTCGGAGACCCAGCCGGCCAGCCGGTCCTGGACCAGGACCACGGGCGCGCCGGGGGATTCGTCGAGGGGCGCGGCAGTGTGCGCGGGAGCCGGAACTGCTGAATCGATTCCAGCCACTTTCGGCATGTGCGGAGCGCTCATGGCAACCGGCTTTCTGACTGGTGCGTTTCGCGCAATAGCACCGCAAACCACCGGGTGATTCTGCGCCACTATCAGTGCATCCACATGTACACGCACAACTGAGGCGATGTCCAGCATTGTCCTGGCGGAACCACTGGTGTCTGTGCGACGCTCAACTTGGCGAGAAAATGCTCCCAGCGCGGTAGTCTGCGATCGACTGAGGGGGCTCGGCAGGGGCAGTTGGGACGGCCCCGGAACCTGCGGAACCTGACGGACGGCTTCGGCGTCTTAACCGCCGTAGCCCGCGCGCCATCCCGGAGTGGCTGGGCTGTCACAGCGAGACGACAGACCATTGAATGCGCCACCCAGCGCCACGCGTTAACGAAGAAAGACTGCGTTCGGCCCAGGAGCGGTGAGCCCAGCCGCAGGTTGGCGGAGTCCGACTGTGCCCCGTCCAAAGGGGCGGCGGAGCGTCGACGACATGCGTCGACTGTACGCACAGCGATACGCACAGTGAAGCCATGCACACAGATTTTCCGGTGTGGCATGTGGACCTCGGCGTTCAACGGAAAGGAACGAGCGCTCATGCGCGAGATCCTCGGAAGGCGACGCAGGCTCCGGCTCAGGCGCAAGGGGATGCCTGCCCCACTCGAAGCGGCGCTCACCTGCGCCACGGCATGGCAGTGGCCCGTACTTCCCGGAGCCGGCCTGAAGACGTCCGGCGGCCGGGGCGACCGCGGCCTCGGCTGCGCCTGCCCGGACCCCGAGTGCGCCGTACCCGGCGCGCACCCCTTCGACCCCGGCCTGCTGGCCGCGACGACCGACGAGCGCATGGTGCGCTGGTGGTGGGCCAACCGGCCCACGGCCCCGATCGTGATGGCCACCGGAGGCGCCGCGCCGTGCGCGCTGAGTCTGCCGGCCGCCGCCGGGGAGCGTGCGCTGGTGGCACTGGACGAGATGGGTATGCGCCTCGGCCCGGTCGTGGCGACACCCACCCGCTGGTCGCTGCTGGTGGCCCCGTACACCCTGGAACGGCTCGGCGAACTGCTCTTCGCCAAGGACTGGGTGCCCAGCTCGCTCCGCTTCCACGGCGAGGGCGGCTATCTGGTGCTCCCGCCGTCCGAGGCGACCGGCGGTCAGGTCCGCTGGGAGCGGGCGCCGTTGCCGGGCTCGGCGGCGCCGTGGCTGCCGGACGTGGAGGCGGTCGTGGACGCGCTGGTCGAGGCGAGCACGAGCGCTCCGGACGGCGGCAGCAGGCTCGCGTACTGAGCCTCGTGCGCCGAGGCCTCATGCGCTGAGAGCCGGACCTCCAGGGCCTCGCATACGGAGCACGGGCCGCACCTTCCGGTGCGGCCCGGTTTCTGTCTTCACTGTCACTCGTACGGGTGCGCCGTGGCCCGAGTTGTACGGGAAATGGCCGCGCGGTGCTCCAGGTGGTCCGATTCCGCCGATATCTTCGGCCGACCGTCAAGATCTCCCCGGCAGTGGCAGGTGGGCCCCATGAATCTTCGCGTGATCGGGCTCGCCACCGCGGTGGTGTGCGCCGCCCTGCTGCCCCTGGCCGCGTCGGCGGGCTCCGCGGGCGGCCCCATGGTCCCGCCCCGGCTCGGAGTCGTACCCCGGGCCGCGCCCCCGGCCGAGGCCCCGGCCACGCTCCCGGAGTCGGGGAACGGTGCCGTGGCGGCCGTGGAGCGCTGCGGCCCGGCGCTCACGTCGCGTGACGGGATCGAGGCCCAGACCTGTGTACTCACCGAGAGCGGAGACACCTGGGGCCGTACGTACTACCGGAATGTGTCGGGTGATGAATTGACTTCCGTGCTCAGTCTGATGGGGCCCGGCGGGCGGACCACGCAGTCCCACTGTGCGGTGGATGGCGGCGACGAGCCGGGTTCTTGTGAAACTCCGCGTGAACGCACAGCGGGAAAACCCGCGCGGTACTGGGCGGTGGCGGAGTTCGCGGGAAGCGCCGACGGGACCGGGCCGCTGTTGCTCAGGTCGGGCAGCAACTCGGCTGCTCCGTCGGCCAGTTGAGAGCCCCGGGCGGTTCGCGGAAGTGACGGCCGAGAGGCGTGGCGACGGGCGCGGCGACTCTGCAGTGTTCACTCCGGAAATTGCAGAACTGTGCCGGGGAACGGCGACGCCCGGTCGCTGGCGACGGGGGATGCACCAGCGACCGGGCTTCTAGAACGGTAACAAGAGATCGGCGGTTAGCAAATTCGATCCGATGTATTCGGACAAGAAATTACTTGCCGGTACGGGCAGTTGTGACGATCGTCACCGTGGGCGACGAACGCCACGACCCTCAGCTGAGGGTCACCTGGCGGTTGGTGAGCCCGCCGCGCGCCCGGCGCTCGTCCCCGGTCAGCGGCTCGTCCACCGCCAGGGCGGCCGTCAGCCGCTCCTGGAGCTCCGCCGCAGGCTTCTCGCAGTCCTCCGCGCGCATCGCGCTCGGCAGGTCCCAGACCGGCACCGTCAGCCCGTGTGCCCGGAAGGAGCCGACCAGCCGCGTCCCCTCGCCGAGGCTCGACGTGCCGGCGGCGTGCAGCCGGGCGAGCGCGTCGAGCAGCTTCTCCTCGGGGTGCGGCATGACCCACCGCAGGTGGTTCTTGTCGGGCGTCTCGCACCAGTACGCGGCGTCCGTGCCGGAGAGCCTCACCGTCGGGATCGCGGCGGCGTTGGCGCGCTCCAGCGACGCGGTCACCTCCGGGGTCGCGTTGTCTGCGTCCGGCACCCAGAACTCGAAACCGGGGTGGACGACCGGCGCGAAGCCGGCCTCCGGGTCGAGCAGATCCTGAAGGCGCGGCCCGTCGGCCGGCACGCGCTGCGCGGCGACCGGGTTGCCGGGCTCGGCGGTCAGCGCCCGCCGCAGCGTGTCGGCGAGATCGCGGCTGAGGTCGCCGGAGGAGGTGTCGTTCTGGAGCGCGAGCAGGACGGAGCCGTCGTCGCGGCGCAGCGCGGGCCAGGCCATCGGCAGGACGGTCGCGAGCGTCACGGACGGTACGCCCTCCGGCAGGCCGCCCTTGAGGGCGAGTTCGGCGGTCGCTGCGGGCACCAGCTCGCGCAGCGCGATCCAGTCGCACTCACCGGCGAGCCCGTCGAAGGGACGCTGGACCAGCTCGGTGACGGCCTGTGCGGCGGCCCGGCCGTGACAGGCCTTGTAGCGGCGGCCCGAGCCGCACGGGCAGGGCTCGCGGGCCCCCACGACCGGAATCGGCCCGTCCGTGAGCTGAGCTTTCGCGGACCGAGCCTTCGCGGCCTTGGTCTGGGGGCGCTTCTTGGCCATGGTGGGCTTCTCCCGATAGCGGCAGTGCGGTGTCGGGCGCGAGCCTAGTCGTACCGCGTATGACCGTGGGCGCAACGCCCCATCGGGGCAGGGCGGGTGGGGTGGTGAGGTTCGCGTACGTACACCGCGTACGTACACCGCGTACGTACGCGCCCCGTACGTACGCGCCCCGTACGCACGCGCCGCGTAGGTGTGGCGAGTGCGTGTGGTGCGTACGGCCGGCGCGTACGGCCGGTGCGGTGGCCCGTCGCTCGGTCAGCCGAGGTCGTCGACCGCGTCGAAGGTGTCGGCGAAGTCCAGCTCCGGGACGGCGACGCGCGTAGCGAAATCCTCGTGGCGGTGTCCTTCGGTGACGATCACCCACACCGTGACCTCGCCGGACGAGCTGTCCCGTACGCCCCAGTCCTGGGCGAGCGACGTGATGATGTTCAGCCCGCGACCGCCACGCGCGGTGACCGATGGGGTGGCCGGCGCCGGTCGGGTCGGGCCGCCACCGTCCGTCACTTCGACGGTCAGCCGGCCCGCTCCGTCGACCTCCCAGGCCGCCCGTACGTCCCCGTCGCCGATCTCCGCCCGGCCCAGCGGTCTGCCGTGCCGGCAGGCATTGCTGAGCAGTTCGGAAAGGATCAGTACGGCATCGTCGACGACCGCGTCGGACATTCCTCGGTCGCGCAGCTGATCGCGCATCCGACGCCGTGCCTGTCCCACGCCCGCAGGGCCATGGGGAACGGCCATGCTCGACGACGTGGGCACTTCTTGCGCCACCACAAACGCCACCCCCGAGACCTCCTTTGCCCCACGCCACGGTGTGAATGCCCCAACGGCCTGGACCGGAAACCGGCCAAGCGAGGGCCAGTGACGCACTCAACACGGTCGAACACACACCGAACGCGCCGGTGTACTCCCCGTCACTCCCCGTGTGTCCGAATCCCCGACAAGTCAGTCAAGGCGCCCCAGTTGGGACAGCACCTGTTTGGGACGGTTGGTGATGATTGCCTCCACCCCGAGGCTCACGCAGAGTTCGACGTCCTCCGGTTCGTTCACCGTCCAGACATGGACGCGGTGGCCCGCCCTGTGGAGCCGTTCCACATAGCCCGGCTGGTTGCGCACGATCCGGATGCCGGGTCCCGCGATCCGGGCCCCCGCCGGCAGCCGTCCGTCGCGCAGCCGGGGGGAGACGAACTGCATCAGATAGACGGTGGGCAGTTGCGGCGCCGCGTCGGCGATGCGGTGCAGCGACCGGGCCGAGAAGCTCATGATGCGTACGGGCGACTCACCGGGCGCCGGACCGTCGAGCCCGAAGCGCGCCAGCATGTGGAGCAGCCGCTCCTCCACCTGTCCGGCCCAGCGGGTCGGATGTTTGGTCTCGATGGCCAGCTCGATGCGCCGGTCGGTGTCGGCGACCAGTGTGAGCAGCCGCTCAAGCGTCAGTACGGAGGTGAGGGAGCGGTCCTTCCAGTCGGGGCTCTCCTCGCTGTCCATGTTCTCCACGGTCTCCATCCACGAACCGAAGTCGAGGGTGGCCAGATCGGCGAGTTCCAGGGCGGAGACGGCGCCGCGTCCGTTGGAGGTGCGGTTCACGCGGCGGTCGTGTACACACACCAGGTGCCCGTCGGCGGTGAGTCGTACATCGCATTCCAGTGCGTCGGCGCCGTCCTCGATGGCCTTCTTGTACGCGGCCAGAGTGTGTTCGGGGGCGTCCTCGGAGGCTCCTCGGTGGGCGACGACCTGGATGCTGTGCTGCCGTGCTTGAGTCACCCCGCCATGGTGTCACCGAGACGGGGTAAGCGTGGGGCGGCGTCCCTCCGGGGGCGCACTGCGGATGCGTCCTGTTTGTCCCGTAATAAAGGATGGCGGGGAGACACACAGGTCCTGCTTACCGTGGTCTGACGTGCTGTGGGAAAAGCTGAGGGCAGAGACGTACGACAACGAGTACATGTCGAAGAGGCATGCGCGGTCAACCGAACCGACGGAAAACAGCGGAACTCTTGCCGAAGACTGATGTGGAACCGAGGAGTAAAAGACTGTGAGCACCGAGAACGAGGGCACAGCGGTCCCGTCCGCCCCGTCCGTACCTCCCGTGCCGGTTGCCGCTCCTGAGGGCACACCCGCGTCCGCTCCGGGGGAGTTCAGCCACGATCAGCGCTACCCCGAGCAGCCCGGCCGGTCCAGTGAGCCCGGCGGGGCGGGCGGGTTCGGCGCGCCGGTCCAGGCGTCGTCGCAGCCGCCGTCGCAGCCGCCCTCGGTCGGATCGGCCCCCGACGCGGGATGGCCGCCGCCCTCGCCCCCGTCGGTCCAGCCTCATTACGGAGGCGGCGGTGGCAGTGGCGACATCGGCGGTGGCGGCGGATGGGGTGAGCCGCCCGCGTCCGGCCCGCAGCCCTCCCGCAAGCGTCCCGGCGGGCTGATCGCGGCGGTGCTCGCGGCGGCGCTGGTCGCCGGTGTGGTCGGCGGCGGGGTCGGTTACTGGGCGGCGGACCGTAACAGCGACGGCAGCGTCAGCGGTGGCTCGACCACGGTCTCCGCGGCCGACGCCCCCGCTCTGAAGCGGGAGGCGGGCAGCACGGCGGCGGTGGCCGGCAAGGCGCTGCCGAGCGTGGTGACCATCACGGCGCAGGCCCAGGGCGGCGACGGCGGCACGGGCACGGGCTTCATCTACGACAAGCAGGGTCACATCCTCACGAACAACCACGTGGTGGCGTCGGCCGCCGACGGCGGGGACCTGACGGCGACCTTCTCCAACGGCAAGGAGTACGCGGCCGAGGTCGTCGGCCGCGCCGAGGGCTACGACGTCGCCGTGGTGAAGCTGAAGGACCCGCCGGCCGGGCTGAAGCCGCTGGCCCTGGGCAATTCGGACCAGGTGGCGGTCGGTGACTCGACGATCGCGATCGGCGCGCCGTTCGGGCTCTCCAACACCGTCACGACGGGCATCATCAGCGCCAAGAACCGCCCCGTGGCCTCCGGTGACGGCTCCAGCGACAAGAACTCGTACATGAGCGCCCTCCAGACGGACGCCTCCATCAACCCCGGCAACTCCGGCGGTCCGCTGCTGGACGCGCGGGGCGCGGTCATCGGCATGAACTCGGCCATCCAGCCCTCGGGCGGTGGCGGTGGCGGTGGCGGTGGCGGCGGGACCCAGGCGGGCTCGGTCGGCCTCGGTTTCGCCATCCCGATCAACCAGGCGAAGAACGTTGCCGAGCAGCTCATCAAGACCGGCCAGCCCGTCTACCCGGTCATCGGCGCGACGGTCTCCATGTCGGACGGCGGCGACGGCGCGACGATCTCGGGCGACGGCGCGGGCGGCGGCGCGGCGGTGACGCCGGACGGGCCGGCCGCGAAGGCGGGGCTCAAGTCGGGTGACGTGATCACGAAGTTCAACGATGTGCCGATCGACAGCGGCCCGACGCTGATCAGCGAGATCTGGACGCACAAGCCGGGCGACAAGATCAAGATCACCTACACGCGCGACGGCAAGGAGTCGCAGGTCGAGGTCACCTTGGGCGAGCGCAAGGGCGATACGCAGTAGAGGGCTGACGTACACCGACGGGGCGGGGCGCCGAACTTGGCGCCCCGCCCCGTCGGTGTACGTGTCCGTGGGACATGCGCCCATCGCGGTGATCTGCTCCCCGACGCGCAGGTTGGCCTCCATGACGTCGGGCGGGATGTCGGCGACGCCGCCCGGGGGGTTTCCTTCTCGTAGACCAGAATCGCGTACTGCGGCATGCCGCTCGCCATCCGTCTTTTCCCCGCTCACCAATTGCCGGTCTCGGGGCCCATGGCCCCGTATTCGACCTTGCCCGCCCGCGCGTACGTGCTGACGACGACACCGCTGTCGGACCGCGTGGTGTCGACGAGCCTCAGCCCCGCCGGGACGGTGCCCCTCCCGAAGAGCCGCTTGCCGGAGCCGATGAGCACCGGGAAGACCAGGACGTGGAACTCGTCCACGAGGTCGTGCTCGATCAGCGTCTGGATCAGCTCACCACTGCCGTGCACCTGGATCTCGCCGCCGTCGCTCTCCTTGAGCGTGCGGACCGCCTCGGCGACGTCGCCCGTCAGCAGCGTCGAGTTCTGCCACGACACGGAGTCCAGTGTCCGCGACGCGACGTACTTCCGCACGCTGTTCATCTTCGACCCGATCGGGTCGTCGGCCTCGGCGAGCGGCCAGGTGGCGGCGAAGATGTCGTACGTCCTGCGCCCGACGAGCAGCGCGTCGGCGCGGCGGACCACGGTGGTCATCCGCTCGATGAGATCCGCCCCCATGTGCGGCACGGACCAGCCACCGTGCTCGAACCCGCCGTCCCGGTCCTCGTCGCTGCCGCCCGGGCCCTGCATCACCCCGTCGAGGGAGACGAATGTGGTCACCATCAGATTTCGCATGCGGGTTTCCTTCGCTCGTACGCTCGTTCATCTGTTCATACCGCGCCGACCGGCGGCCTTACCAACAACGGCGAACGGGATCGCCCACGATCGACAACACGAGAGCAACGAAGTTCGTGTGCGTGGGGGTGGTCGTGGCCGTACGGCGAGGACGTACGGCCACTCCCGTACTCCCGTACTCCCGTACTCCCGTACTCCCGTACTCCCGTACTCCCGTACTCCCGTACTCCCGTACTCCCGTACTCCCGTACTCCCGTACGTCCTCAGTCGCCGTGGCCGGCCACGGGCGACGTCCCCGCCCGCAGTTGGTCCGGCGTGGACGACGGCCGCACCTTCCGTACGAAGGCGGCCCGCAGCGCGTGGTACGGCGCGCCGGGATCGAAGAACGTGGCCCGCATCCGTGCCAGTTCGGCCTCCCGGTACGCGCTCAGCGGCGCGACGGCCTCGTCCCGTTCGCGCGCCGCCTTCTTCTCGCCGACGCGCCGCTGCGTCCCCGGCGCCGACGCGAGCCGCGAGGCGTGGTGTGCGACGACGGAGCCGAAGTCCTGCGGCGTGCTCTCGATGACGACGTCCACCAGCCCGATCCCGTACGCGCGGGCGGCCGTCACCGGGAGGGCGCGGCGCGTCAGGCGCTGCGCCTCCTCGTTTCCCACCCTGCGGGGCAGCGTGTACGTCCAGTACTCCGACCCGTACAGCCCCATCAGCCGGTAATGCGGGTTGAGTACGGCTCCGCTCCGGCACCAGACCTCGTCCGCGGCCAGGGCCAGCATGGCGCCGCCCGCCGCCGCGTTGCCGCCGAGGGCGCTCACGACCAGCCGGTCCGTCGTGGTCAGCAGAGCCTCCACGAGGTCGTCCATGGCGTTGATGTTCTCCCAGGACTCCCGCGCGGGGTCGTCGGCCGCCTCGATGACGTTCAGGTGGATGCCGTTGGAGAAGAAGTCACGGCTGCCGCCGAGTACCAGCACGGTGGTCGGCCGCGTACACGCGAAGCGGTACGCCGTGAGCAGGCGTCGGCACTGCGCCGTACTCATCGCACCACCGGCGAAGGTGAACGACAGGAAGCCGGCCTGGCCGTCCTCCCGGTAGCGGATGTCACTCCATGTCCGGCGCTCCGCGGGCGGTTCCCAGGCGATGGGGGCGGCGATCTCGGGCAGCGCCGCCACCCGGTCTCCGAGGGCCGCAACCGCCGGCAGCTTGAACGTGGCCGGGCCATCCGCCTTACGGCGGGGGCGCAGTTCCGGAATCCACACCGCGCCGTCCACCGTCGCCCGGCAGACGGCACCGGACCTGGTGGCCACCAGCTCTCCGGGCCGCCCGCGCAAGGTGTCCTCGGCGTGGCCGCCGTGCAAGTACCACTCCTCTTCGAGGAGTACGTCCAGGACCCCCGGCTGCGAATTCGCCCCGCGCAGCTTGCGCACCACGGTCTCGGTCGGGTCGGACGCCCAGTCGATACGCCGCAGGCTCTGCGCGAAGTACGGCCGGCCGCACACCCCCGCGCCCGAACCGGTGGGGTCCTGCGGCTCGGGAACGTACGTCCCGGACGCGAAGCGCTCCACGGCGAGCAGCACCGCTTCGAGTGCGGCGTCGGAGACCTCGTTGCGGTAGAGGTCGCTCTTCCCGACGTCGGCCGGTACCGGACACCGGGCCGACGCCCACACGTCCCCGCCGTCCATCTCCCCGGCGGCTTGCAGGACGGTCACCCCCCACTCGGCGGCGCCCAGGTGGATGGCCCAGTCCAACGAGGACGGCCCGCGGTCGCCGACCGGCCCCGGATGGACGATCAGACAGACGCGGCTCGACCAGATGTCGGCCGGGATCGCGGTCTTGAGCATGGGGGCGACGACCAGATCCGGCGAGGTACGGCGTACGGCCTCCCGCAACGGCTCGTCACCCAGGGCCAGTTCCACACGGACGGAGTGCCCGCGGTCGCCGAGTTCGGCGAAGACGCGCTGGGTCAGGCTGTTGAAGGCACTCGTGACCAGCAGGATGTCCACGGCAATCTCCCTTGAGCCGCCCCCCGGGGCCGGCCGAACGCAGGCCACCGCCGATCATGGCCCACCCCCGCCCGACACCTTGGAAGCCCCGCCGGTCCGAGGGCCAAGACCGGAGCCAAGACCGAGCCAAGGCCTGGGTTGAGGCCGAGGCGTCAGGAGCTCGCCGGTCTCACAGCTTGCCGGTGACGACTCCGCGCCAAGTCCATCCCGCGCCAAGGACGGTGTCTGGAACACCCGACTCACCTGTGTCCGGGCGAAGAAGGTCTGCCAGGCCGGCTCCAGGAGGCGCCACTCGGCGACCAGGTCGGCGGGGCGCTTGGTTCCGGTCAGCTTGTCGAAGAGTCCCATGAATTCAACCTGTGAGGCGTTTGTTTGCCGGTGCGAGGTCCGCCGCCTCCGCGTGACGCCCTGCGAGACCGTGCTGGTGTCCGGGCGGACCGTACGTACGAAGTCGGGAGCAGGTCGGACCGGGACAAGGCTCTCAAGGGCTCTGCCAGAACTGGACGTTCGCGAGGGGGAACGGCGAAGGGCACACGCTCCAGGCGGACAACCGCGCGCTCACCGGCCATGATCCGCCCCACCACGAGAGCGGACCCCGTCCCCCGCCACGTATGCTTCGGGCCTCTTCCTGCCAAGATTCCCCGGAGTCCACCATGACCACAACCCGGTTGTCCGCGGCGACGTCGATACTCTCGGCCGTAGCCGCCAGTGTGCTCCTCGTCGGCTGCTCGGCCTCGGTCGATGTCGGAAAGTCCACGCCGAAACTGTCCGCGGACAAGCTGGCAACCACGGTCGCCGAGAAGCTCGCCGCCACAACGGGTCAGCCCAAGCCGGACATCACCTGCCCCGAGGCCCTCGTCGGCAAGGTCGACACCACCACCCGGTGCACGCTCACGGCGGACGACGGCAGCACCCTGGGCGTAACGGTCAAGGTGACCTCAGTCGATGGAGACGAGATCAACTTCGACATCAAGGCCGACGAGACGTCTTCCCCGGCCCCGAACTGAGTACCCAGGAACCAGTCCCGAGCCAAACCCACGCGCCACGATCTACGCCCCCTGCCCCACGGCGAAGGCCCAAGTCAGCGAACCGGTCGGTCATGGGGCTCCAGGCTCCGTGAGCATGGATTGGGTAGCACCTGTCAGTACCGCACTACCGCACTACCGCACTCGGGGCGCTGATCGGCGTTGGTTCGAGCTGCCGGCCGACCGACTCAGTTGGCGCAGGGACCGCGCCGGCCAGAGCCTCGACGCACGGCGCCGGCTTTACGGCGACTACACCGCCGCACTGTCGCGGATGCGAACCGCACTGAACGAGTGCGCCCAGACGAACATCCGTGTCCTGAGGGATACACGAGACCTGCTCCTGCGGAGCCCGGAGCCCGGAGCCCGGAGATCGACAGCGATGGCTACACCGAGCTGGAGAACAGATTCGATACGGCGGTGGCCGAACTCCGCAGTGTCATGCGTCGCGACCTTGGCGCGGCCGACTCGATTGCGAGGGGCTGACGGAGGACTGGCCCTGACCTTCCAGCCGGCACCGGATACCCGCCAGTTGGCGCGGTGGCCGACGGTCGCTGTGGCCCGCGCGGGTGAGCCACTTCTACCAGGCCGACGCCTGGCTTGATCGACAGGGAGATGCCAGCGTGCCCGAGTAGGTAGGGGACTTCAGCGAGAGGGGCGTTCACGTCGACCACTGGTCGGCCCACGACTACCGCGCGCAGGCCCCCCGCGACCCTCTTCGTCCGCCGCGACCTGCTCTTGGCGCTGGGCGGTTGGACGGCCCTGCCGGCCTCGGAGGACACGGAGTTGTTGCCCGCCCTGAACGTGACGGCGCACGGCTGGTTCAGCAGTGAGGTCGGTCTGCTCCACCGCAAGTGGCCGGGCCAGGCCACGAGCCAGTCAGCCCACACCGACGCGGGCGAGCGCGACGCCCGGGTGGCAGTGGTGGAGGCGCGGGCGCGGGCGCTGGCGCACTTCGGGTGGCATGACCCGACCACTCACTGAGCGGGATGTCCCGTCCGGCGTGGCAGTCGGGGCTCAGCCCCCTTCGGCAGCGCGTCGGTGCTCCACGACGGAGTCGGGGCCGGGGGACATGATCGTCTCGTGTCCGTTCTCCGCCCGCACGCGGTAAGGGGGCGTGCCATTGGGGCCCAGAACCTCGATGATCTCCACCACGTGATCGTTCTCGCCCACGACACGGCCGTGGACCACAAGGCGGTCTCCCTTACTGGCGTTCATCTCACCGATTCCTTTCGCTGGGTAACAGAACTGACCTCACCGACCTAATCAGAGCGCATCGCCCATAGCGGCGAAATGAAGTCGCCAGACACGATCAGCTGAGATGCAGTCACCCATTCACGCTCTGCGGACTCGATTCCCCGACCTGCCTGGACTGGGTGATCGTCCACGCCGTCCGGCGGCGGCAGCTTCCCGTAATGCCTGTCGCGCGCCCTGCCGTCGCAGCGCCGCCGCGCCTGGGCGACATCCGTAGACGCTCCAGAGCTCCCCTGAGTACTGCTACTCATGCGTCACGGAATGCTGACGCCTAACGTCGCACGCATGTTCAAGTTGCCTGTGCGTAGAGTCCGGGCCTTCGGGCTGTCCGTCCTGATTGCCGCCGCGGGGCTCGCAGTGATCCCGCTGTCGGTCGCCGCCGCCGCGGCGGGCAACCTCGCGTCGGAGATGTGGAACGGCCCGCCCTACCCTTCGGCCGACCCCGACACGGTTGCTCAACGACTCAAGGACCGGTCCGACGCGGTGTACGAGGGCTTCGCCCTCCCCGAGAAGTACCCCGCGGACTCGGGCAGCGTCGAGACCGGCGCCTGCTACCACCAGGGGATGAAGAGCTTCACCCACATCGACGAGGCACGTAGCGATGTTGTCAGTTTCGGACTGCGTTGGAGCGTGCCCGACGTCCCCGAAGCAACCGCACGAGACGCGCAGCAGCGCGTACGTCAGCAGTTGGTGAAACAGGGTTGGAGACTCACCAGCGAAGAAGGCGACCGCGCAGGGGCGACCTTCAGTGAGCTGGGCTTCCGATTCGAGGATCCGAAAGGCGGCGACCTGGTCGACGTTCAGTGGAACGACTCGACCACGACTCTGTTCATCAGCGTCTACGCCCCCTGCGGGCAGGTCCCCGACGACTTTTCGCCGTACGACTGGCCCGAGGGGGACTGGCACCCGAAGAAACAAGCCCCTGGCATTTGAACGGCCCCTCTCCCTTGGAGAGTTGGAAGGCACTCCTCACTCGGGCGGGAATGGTTCGCATGGCGGCTGAATCAATCCTGATGACGCGCGCACTGGCGATTTCCTCCGCCGTCAGGATCTCGGGCAGCGGAAGCGCCTCGATCTCGAACGACGACTCCGCCGGCCCCTCGTACGGGACGATGCTGTTGGCCCCATGTTCGCCGAACCGGCCAGCACGTACGTTGCCGCAGCCGTTGAGCCGTACCTGCTGCTGAAGCTTCTGACGAAAGCCGGGCGACGCCTCGATGGCCACCACCCGGCCCCGTGCTTCTACGAGTTGCGCGGCGAGCACGCTGTAGTACCCGATGTTCGCGCCGACGTCGACGAACGTGTCCCCGGGCCGCAGACGGCCCTGCATCCACCGTGTCAATGTGGTTCCCAGACGCCGAAACATGTAGAGGTGGCGCTGGATCAGATCCTGAGTGTCAACGGCGAACCGTGCCCCGAATCGCGACCGTACGACTCGCTGACGCGGGCACTCACGCAACCGGGGACTTACCGAAAGAACCTGGAGCATGACACACGTACCCACGGCCAAGAGCGACCAGTGGGTTTGCGCAAGAGGGGATGGCCGTCAGTCGTAGAAGAAGAGATCAAGATCCTCGACGGACCCTGGCCCGGTCATGAAGCGCTCGGCCATGGCAAGTTGGTCTTCCGGTGGCAGTTCACCTCTCAGGAACCGCTCCATCCAGATCTCTCCCTGCTCGCCGACGGCGTAGATGCCGGACAGTAGCTCAGCTATACCCGCAGAATGCGGCGGGCGGCGTCCAGCGACCGGTTGGAGCACCCACCCGCCTGCCCGCGCGGCGAGTCGCAGAACCCCTGCCCAGTTAGCGATCCGCCCGATACGCACGTGCCCCGAGTCCTCGGTGAACGGGGCCGGCCGTCCACCATGCAGGGGATTCGTGGCGACCTTGATGTCCCGCATCACCTGCCGTTCCACGGCATCACGCACCCAGCCGCCGTCCTGCGCTTCGCCGACGGCGGCGGACCACCACTCCGAGCCCCCTTGGAGCCGACCCTCGAACGTATCCACGCCGCCAGGCTTCCATGCGCCACGCCGCAGGCCGCAGGGGGCGGCTGTACGAGCATCGCGAAGGGATACGTACGCGCCGCCGGAGGCGGAGACGTTGCGGATCTGGCCGAGGCCGAGCGTTTCCGGGGGCAGTCGTTCGAGCAAGTCATGCTGCTCGGTGGCGCCGACGTCGTTGAGGCCGCGCACGATCTGCACAGCGTGATCCGCGCGATCGACTGGCAGGCGACCGGCACCCGGAGCGGGATTTGCCGCTGCCGGCCGCTCGCCGTGAAGGTGAGGCGGCCCCGTAAGGTCAGGGTTCTGGTCGGTGGGCGAGCCGTCGTGTGGCCAACCTCTGGCCAGGACTGCGTCTCTCGATCAGACAGCCGGTAGGCTGTAGCCGCTCCGTCGCTGGTCGGGCGGGGCGTGGGTGGGTTGCCCGAGCGGCCTAAGGGAACGGTCTTGAAAACCGTCGTGGCAGCGATGTCACCGTGGGTTCAAATCCCACACCCACCGCAGGTGAACGGCCCCTGACCAGTACGTATGGTCGGGGGCCGTTGCCATGCCCGCTCCCTGCCTGTCACCGCTGTTCCCCCTGGTTTCCCGCTCTATCGGGCACGGAAGGGGCACGCCGGGGGGCACGGCTGGGCACAGCTTTGGAGCTGCCGGTCTGCTCGTTAGTGGCTGATCGGAATCTCGTAGACGATCTCGCAGTGCGCTGCGGGCACCACGATGTCCGCCGTCTCGACGGGCTGGCCTTCGTCGCTGTAGTAGGTCCGCCGGATGTGCGTCACGAGTGCGGCCTTCTGGATGCCGAGTAGCGACGCCTCCTCGGCGGTCGCCTGCCGCGGCTCCGGCTGCTCCACCGCATGGCTGACGGTCACTCCGATCACGGCCATGCGGTTCACGACACCTGCCCCGGCGTGCGGTCCTCCTTCGGGGAGGACGACGAGTGTGCCGGCGGTGAGGTCGTAGGGCTCCCAACTCGTCGACAACTGCACCGGCCTGCCGTCCGCCAGGAACTCGTACATCGTCTTTACGCACAGCTCGCCCTCTGCCACCCCGAGCCGCGCCGCGATCTCCGCCGGAGCCGGCACCTTCGCGTCGGTCCGGCTCTCCCAGTCGCCTTGTCTGCCGAGCGCCTTCATGTCCTGGCGGAACGGAGCTCCGCCGGGCTGCTCGCGCG
The DNA here is from genome assembly GCF_045040315.1 of Streptomyces sp. NBC_01508. NCBI lineage: Bacteria > Bacillati > Actinomycetota > Actinomycetes > Kitasatosporales > Streptomycetaceae > Streptomyces > Streptomyces sp. NBC_01508. The sequence continues at coordinate 4,369,523 of NZ_CP109419.1, forward strand.
CCGTTGACCGGACGACCCGTACTCGTTGCCGGGTCTCGGCGACGTACGTACCCGATCCGGCACGGCCTTCCAGCACGCCCTGGGAGATCAGCAACTCCTGTGCCCGGCGAACCACGTTCTCGCCCACGCCACACTCCTGGCCGATCTGGGCGCGGGAGGGGAGACGGTCCCCCGGTCCCCAGACGTGCTCCGCGATGCGCCGCCGGAGTTCATCGGCGATGCGGAGATAGGGCGGCTGCTCAGGCATATGGAAAATCTAGTCCACTAGGTCTAATCTAGTTAACTAGCGTTACTGAAAGTGATTGCTGGTGACGGAGGCTGCCCTGTGCCCGGTTCGGGAGTTAGCGCGGCGGCCATCGCCGCCCGGCTGTCCGCCGTCGGTCTCCCCGCACGAGTAGAAGAGCACGCCCGGTTCACGTCGGTCGAGGCGGAGGTGCCGAAAACGCTCTCCGTCGAGACATGGCGAGAGGTTCTGGAAGTGGTGGCTGAGGCCGATCGATTCGGGCTCCTGGCCACCAGCTTGAACGGCCGCACCTTATGGGCGGTCGTACGCAAGACGGTCCCCACGACGGGCGATGTCGGGGGACCGGGCTATCAGCGATAGGAGCTGACCAGCATGCTCAACCGTATCCGCCGTGCCGCCTCTCTCACCAGGAAGCGGTACTTCTCCAAGGGACGCCGTCGCCGCCCCTTAGCGCCGCCCCGGCCGCCGGCCGCTCCCACCCCCGCCGTGCCTGCTGACGCATCGACCGTCGTCCTGGGCCAAGCTTCGGCTGGCATGGTCCACCATCGCCCCCTGAGGGGTGAGGACGTCGCGCTCGTCCGTCCGTACCTGCTGGCATGGGAAGAGCGTGCACGGACGCGAGCGGTGGTCGTCGCGCCTCGTCTGCCGGCCGATGCCTGGTCGGCCCTCGCGGGGGTTCGCTGATGCCCCCTCGTCGACAGCCGAGCAGTGCGGACACCACTTCCGTCCCCTACCGCTCGATCGCGTGCCGGATCGGCACCCACCCCTCCTGCGTTGAGTCCTCCCCGTTCTTGGCACCCGCCGACGTCCCGGTGATCTATGAGGCGTGTGACTGCCCGTGCCACTCGACGCCCGACCGGTCCGCGCCCGTGGATGTGACGCTGTGAGGCCTCAAGTCCCCGGCAGCGCACTGGTTTCCCACATCGAAGTCACCGCGGCCACCGTGCAGCGCGGCGACATCATCCAACTGGGCGGCCACGCATGCCGGGTGAGAGACCTCTTTCAACTCCCTCAGGGGGCCAAACAACTGGTCTTCGAGTCGCTGCTGGCCATACACACACGTACCCGGCTCGCCGCCGTGCGACTGCTGAGAAGGCGGTGACCGGCCCCGTGCCCTCTCGTCACCACGACATCGCGGACGATCTCCGCCACCAGATCACGACGGGCAGCAAAAAACCTGGCGAGCGCCTACCGTCCGAAGTCGGCCTGGCCGACCGCTACAAGGTCAGCACAGTGACACTGCGACGCGCCCTCGCCGTACTCCAGGGCGAAGGGCTCATCGAGAAGATCCACGGCAAGGGCAACTACGTCCGTCGCCCACGCCGCAAGATCATGTACGTCGGTGGCTGGGGCACGCTGGACCCCTGGACCGCCGCTGAGCCAACGTTGCGCGTCACGGTTCGCAGCACCACGGTTCCGGCCTCCGTACCCCTGACGACGTTGCTGAAGGTGCCAACGGGCAGCCCCCTCGCGGAGTACTCCTGCCTCAGCCTTGAACAAGGATCGCCGCACGGACTGGCCCGCATCTACATCCCGCGCGACCTGACCCCGGCCGGAGTCCTCGACGACGACTCCGTGTGCCGGGAGGCAGCCACGAGATTCGCCGTCCTCGGCCCGTCGCCGGCCACCATCCGAGAGACGGCCTCCTTCTACGCGGGGAGGGTGGCCCGAGCACAGAACCGGGGCACCTCTCCCCGTCGCGCTGTGCCCGAACTGATCTGCGACGCGAACTGGTTCAGTGGGCAATCCTCTTGTACTGGTGCCGTCGATCCGAGAAATATCTTCAGCCGGTCAGTAAGTCACCATGGGTTCCATGAGCTTGAGAATCACTGGCCGTTACCTCACGTGAACCGCCCATTTCGGGGCTCATCTAGTACAACACTTCGCCGTCTTCCGTTGGTTGTATGACCTCTTCGCTTCGAAGTAACTTGAGGGATAACGGGCGACGAAGAAACCTATTCTGTGCGAAAATTCTAGGTTCCGATGCTGATGGAGATTAATTGTGGGTTCAAAGTGCCACCGATTTCAGACACGGGGTCGGTGGATGTTCAAACGCTGTGCAACAGTTTCACTTCTGGAACAGAAGGGCTTCGTCAGACATAATTCTGTGTGCTTATTCAGCTGAATGTAGAAAGTCAAATTTGCCCTCTTGGCGTGCTACCATAATCACCTCCCAGTCAATTCATGGCCACTCGGTGTGCGGTCAGCCCGACGCTCCTAGAGGAGCTGTAAACGAAAGGCACTAAATGTCTTCCTCTCTCGGTGATCAGGCAAACCTGGACTCTTCGATTCTGATCCTAAAGGAAGACATTGAAACGCAAGATGACTTGAAGCTTGCGCTTCTTGAAGCGCGTGGAATCTCCGGAAATGACACCTTCACGAGCCTCAAGGAATGGAATGGCGCCATTGATCCTTCCCTGTTGAGGGCGGCTCAGGGGCTCGCTCGTGACGACGACCATATCCTAGTGGGCAGGTTTCCGTCGCTAAGCCGAGACAAATTCCAGTGGCGGGCCGGATTTTACTCTCACCTACTTCAAGGTGGCCCAGAAGAGGTTAGTACGGTCGAAGCATTTCAGACCCACTATGAAAGGTCGGCTGGCGCCACGGGAATTAAGGCAGAAAGCCTGAGCGGGCTAAGTCGTAAGAAAAATGAATATTTGACTCATTCTTTCCATAAGTACAAGGCTAAGTTCTTTCCGCGTATGGCTCGGGCACTCACTAACTATGTAGTTCCTGACGGTGGTCGGGTTCTGGATCCCTTCATGGGTAGCGGAACTCTTGGAGTGGAAGCCGCGCTGATGGGGATTCAAGCCGAGGGAATCGACGTGGATCCACTTTCGGTTGAGATGGCGAACCTTAAGGTAAACGCACTGAAGATTCCTACTAGTGAGGCGCGGAAAGCCTACGAGCATTTCCAGACTTTCCTGGCCGTCAGTAGAAAGCAGGATTTTTTGTGGGGTAATGCTCCAGAACTGGATTCGTCATATGAGTTGCCTCAGTTTATTCGTAAGAAGATCAAGCCCGAATCGCTTCGAGATGAGATCGAAGAGGAGAGCGGCATTGCACTCTCGGTATTGTCCTCATATCCCGAGGAAGAAGGAAGGAAGTTTCTTAGAGTTGCGCTCAGCCATGCATTGGCCACCAAAGTCGGCTTGCGCTGGATGGGGACTGGAGACAACCGTTTCGCCCTTTCGATGGGGGTGCGTCCGCTTCTTCGGGTGATGAATAATCATCTGTCAAAAATGGTTGGATCTCTTGAGCAGCGTGACATGCTAATCAATGATGGATTCCTCGACATCAACGCTCTGGGGTCCGTCAACATGCAACGAGGAGATGTGCGAAGTCTTCCGTATGCGGACAACACTATTGACGGGATTGTAACCAGCCCGCCGTACCTACCAGCTTCGTCAGGGCGTGAGACGTATCTAAGAAGCCGTGCGTGCTCACTCACCGCGCTCGGGCTAATGTCGGAGGCGGAAATTATGGAGAGAGAAACGGAGATGGTCGGCAGTATCATTCGAACTGCTCCAGCGCGCTCAGCAGGGCTCCCCCAAAGCATTAGTGAACTCGTCGAGTGGATGGAGCCCCAGCGGGCCAGGAAGCCCAAGGCCCTGGCTACCTCGGCGTACTTTCTCGATATCGCGCAGTCACTACGTGAAATGGCTAGGGTTACAAAGCCCGGTGGAAAGATCGCTATGGTTGTGAGTTCGGAGCATGTCTTCTATGGCTTGGTGTCCCGCGAGGTTGTGAGGCGCATCAGTATGCCAAATTCTATCGCGGAAATTATTTCAGAACCTCGCAACGAGATTCCACTGAAAATGGATGACGTAGTCAAGATCCAGCTTCCCAAGATGGACTACGTGGCAAGGCCGGCTTCTAAGGGTGACTATGCTGAAGCCGTAGTAATCGCAACTAAGGTCTAGTTTGCGGCGATCGGGCGCGACGTAGGATAGGGCCCACCGTCGCGCCCTTCGAGCGTATTACTCGCTTATTTCTTCCAAACCCTGCACCAGTGCAGCGGCGTCTACTGTATCCGCCTCATAGGGTGTGTTGGGGAGCCCAAAGAGTTCAGAAATACCATCATCGTTGATGATATTCCGGCTCAACCCGAGAATGGCGTCGAACAGGTAGACCGGATCTGCATTTGGCCATAGGAGCTGCAATGAGGCCAACGGTTTCATGTAGTGTTCATGGTGGGTTTCAGCGTAAAGATTGCCGAATAGAGCGGTCTTGATTGCTTGCTGAGAGCAGCCTCTCTTCAACCGCCCAAAGAGCATGACTTGTGCGATGCCCTTTTTTATGTCGTCGGTCCTGTCGATTCCGGGTAGACTTTTTGTGTTGTCAACTCGGAGCTGTTCTCGTTGCCCCGATTGAGGGTCACGGGACTCAATGTTTCCACAACCGAAGCGCAGCCATCTCGTTGCCTGATCTTCATCGTTAAAGAGTCTGTACCCGACAAGGTGACGTTGCCACGCGTCGAGGACGATCCTTACTCGCTCGGGGTTCTGAGCGATCGCTTCCAGATCCTTCAAGGGCCAAATTTTGTCAGAAGGAGGTGAGATCGGAAGTTTACGCTCTCCAGGATTTGCCGCCCCGACGAAAAATGCCCAATCATCTGACTCAATAGTCTTAGTAGCCCATGAGTGATGGGCACCTTCTCTGAATGGTTGGCTAGCTACAAGAGGAAAAGCCACCAACGGGCTTGCCTTGATCTCGCCCAGGATGAGACGCTCTGCGGTCGCGATTACGAGATCGAACTCCCCTCTGTGGCCACCTCCAGTCGTTACGTACGCTCCCTCCGCGAGTTCGCTCACCAATGCGCGGATGACAAGTGCCCCTAGATCGCCAATCATCCTTCCATTTGGACGACTCAACCTATTTGACACTGCGTATCTCTTGCCGCTGCGAAGTTCCGACTCTGCAAGGTACGCTTCGCGCGGGTCTCTACCTTCAGTGATGCAACCTGGACACATCCACACGTATGGAAAGAAAGCAAGGGTCTGTGTGTTATCGCTGTGTAGATATGCGGGCTTTGTTAGCAGTCCTGGAGTGGCTTCGGAATGCAGGAGATAGGCATAGAGGCCAGAGGCGAGAAAATCGAAAAGCGCAGAAAGGCTGTATTCTTCTCCTTGGGGGGCGTGGAGTCCTTTTACGCTCTCCATCCAATATTTAATCGTACGTTGAAGCGAGGCGTAGAGTTCTTCGCTGCCTGCGTTTTGCAGAAAGGAAGTAGGGCTGGTTGCCCGCTTGAAGTTCGACTTTTGGTAGATGAGATCATTTAGGACTAGAAATGCCGAACAGTCGGGACGTTTGGAGCAATTTTCGCAGGGTGTTGTGTTCTTGGCTAGTGGAAGGGTCATTTGCATTTTCGTCCCCTTTGAGGTGTCAATGTGTCTTGATCCAGCTCACGCGCCGCCGCGTCCCCCCGGGCCTCCTCCGTGATTTCTTCGCGCTCGAAAGGAAACTCCTTCAGCTCGCAACGCGCGAGCATCCCGCCGTGCCGACTCTTTGGCGAGAATTTCCGCGGCGCTAGGATGCCCGTGCGCTTGGCGGTACTCCTCGATCGCCTCTTCGTAAGCGAGGTGTGCGTACGATTCGACCTTCGTGGAAACCGTGATGCGTGTTTCCACCACGATGTGAAACCGGCCGTCATCGGGCACGCCTGAAGCGCCTCGTTTGAGGCAGGTCGGATATTTAGGGCGCTTCTTCTCAATCATCGCTAAGTCCCCTAAGCGCGCGGTCTCCTGAGATGCTATTTCGTGTGTTCCATGATGAGGTCAGACTCAGCCTGCAGAGAGTGCCGCTGCGACTGACGATCGCTCAACTGCAAGCTCGGCCGGTGCCCCAGCCGCAGAGGGTGTCTCCACGCTTCAAGCCCGCAGCCGCCGAGCGCGCTGCCGGGCGCGGCCAGCCGGGGCGGAGACAGGAGGCGGGCCGCGCCGCAGAGGCGGCGCGCGCCCGCGCCGTGCGCGGGCCTTGATGAAGTAGAGAAAGTCTTATCCCGCTGTGATGAGCTGCTTGCCGTCGTGGCTCCGCACGTGAGGGCCGTTGTCGTCCAGGGCGTCCAGGAGACGGACCGCGTAGACCTCGGCCATGCGCTCGCTGACCTCGTCGGGTGTGAGCCAGGAGACGGCTGTCGACTCGCTTGATGTGCGCTCGGTGCCGCCGGAGGGCTTGCAGCGGAAGACCAGGGCGACGATGCCTCGGGTCGTGTTCTTGTAGACGCCGGTGAGCTGGTCCACCTCGACGTGGATGCCTGTCTCTTCCCAGACCTCGCGGGCAACGCCGGCCTCGGGTGTCTCGTTGAGTTCGAGGATGCCGCCGGGGAGCTCCCAGGTGCCGTTGTCGGCTCGGCGGATTGCCAGGAGGCGGCCGTCCTCGCGCACCACTACTCCGGCGACGGACACGGAGTGCAGGGGAGTGGGTGTCGCTTCCTGTGGTTGACTCATGTAGAGGAGCATAGGAGGCAGGGAAGGACTATGGGAACTGCGGCGGGAGGGGCCGGTTCCGGTCCTCGGTGGCATCTACGCCCGACTCGAAGACCACGGGCATGAGTTCGCAGAGTTCGTCGAGACGCTGCAAGCGCGCCCAGCCTCGAAGTCGGAAGCGTCGGAACTGGTGCTCAGCCCTGGTGCGCCGGTGGTTCACCTGATCCGGGAGGCTCGTACCACCGCGGGTCGCGTGGTCGAGGTGTGCGACAGGCTCATGGCCGCTGACCAGTTCGTTTTCGAGTATCGGATCCCTGCCGACGACTGACGTCCGCTCAACTTCCCGCAACCCGTCGTGAGTTCTTCTTCGCGGCGGGTGGCTCATGTACAGGAGTCGGGCACTCTTCTTCATGTCACTCATATACATGAGTGACGGAGTTCAGCATCTATAGGCGGGCTGTCCGGCAGGTGGTCAGGCAAAGCCCACTCACCATCCTTGTGACAGTCGTGCGGCGGGCCGACGCGTGTTGATGTCGTCGACCACCTCACGAACGGTGGCGGGCCTTCCCCACTTCCACGGACAGTCCAGGATCTCTGCCTCCAGGTTCCCCAGCCACCGCACTTCCGGAGTTCCTTCCGCCATCTTCCGCGACCTCGCCTACGCGACTATCGCAGGCACGCGCCGGAGGCCGCTGAACAGAGCGGCGCGGGCACGGCGGCGGTGAGGCGCAGGCGTCGATCCCGGGCATCGTGCTGGCCGCCCTGTCGCTGGCGATCATGCCGTTCCTGTCCGCCGCGCAGAGGCGGGCAGGCCGGGAGTTGGGGTCGGCGTCGGCGGTCGCGGACTCGAAGCAGACGCTGCTGTGCACGTATCTGTCGGCCGTACTGCTGGTGGGCCTGGTGGCCAACGCCACCCTCGGCTGGTCCTGGGCGGATCCGGTCGCCGCACTCGTCATAGCCGCGATCGCGGTCAAGGAAGGCCGCGAGGCATGGAGCGGCGACAACTGCTGCGCACCGGCCGCTCCGAGCACCCAGAAGGAGGACACCGCACCGCCGGCGGAGGCTGATGACGTGTGCGGGTGTGCCCCGGGGTGCGCCTGCTGCGACTGACCCGTGGACGACCACGTTGTCGCGGCCGGTACGTGTCTTGCTGTCCCGGCCGGTACACGTGACCGGGCGCACCCGTGGGGAGAGCCCGCTGTCCACCGTCCGGCTGGGCCGCCTGTCTCTTCATCCGCCGAGGATTCTCACCGCGGGGCGCTGCGGGTCGTAGGGAGTCCAGCCAGGGTTCCCGGTGTTGGCGAACGCGACCCAGGAGCCGTGTATCCGGGCTGCGAGTCCCGCCGGGGCGGGGGCGGGGCCGAGGAGGCCGGTGTCCCCGTGCAGCCAGGGTCTGTCGGCGATGTCGAACACGAAGGGCAGTTCGACGGTGTGGGCGGCGCCGAGGCGGCCGTTCAGGGCCGTCGAGCGGTACCCGAACGAGTAGACATGCGTACGCCCGCCCGAGATCCGCGCGTGGGCCCGCGCCAGGCGCGCCGTACCGGCCCCGAACAGGACCTGCCCGAGTACGGCGGAGCGCAGCTCGCCCGGTGTCGCGTCCGGCCGTGCCGCGCGGTGTGCGGCCAGGGGGGTCTCCGGGTACGCGTACGCCCGGGTGGCGAGGGCGAGTACGTCGGCTTCGGTGGTGGACTCCAGGCCGCCCTGCGGTACGAGGTAGAGGTGCCCCTCCTCGGTGTTGGTGCCGATCAGCAGGTCGACGTCGCCGGCCGGGCCGTCGGCGAGGGCGTCGGCGGGCTGGGCCGGCAGGACCAGGCTGAACGGGCTGAGCCCGGCCAGCGGATCCGTGGCGGTCCTGGTGCGCAGGTCGAGCCCGGCCAGTACGGGCAGGATCGCCAGGAAGCGCTCGTCCGGGATCGGGGCGAACGCCTCGGCGGTCGGCTCGACACCCAGCGCGGCGGCGGCCGTGGCGGTGACCCGTCGCGCCTGCTCAGGGGTGAGCGCGCCAGTGCCGCTGCCGCTCTGGACGATGGCCCGCCGGAACAGGCCGCCCGCCTGCGGTGTCGCGAGCAGCGCGCCCGTGAGCGTGGCGCCCGCGGACTGGCCGAAGACCGTGACGTTCTCGGGGTCGCCGCCGAATGTCGCGACGGTGTCGCGTACCCATCGGAGCGCGGCGAGCACGTCCAGCAGGCCGCGGTTGGCCGGGGCGCCCGGCAGATCGAGGAAGCCGGGGATGCCGAGGCGGTAGTTCACCGTCACGAGGACGACGCCGTCGCGGGCGAACGCGCCGCCGTCGTAGAGCGCGGCGCGGTTCGAGCCGGTGACGAACCCGCCGCCGTGCACGAAGACCATGACGGGCCGCCTGCCGTCGTCGGCGGCGGGCGTGTGGACATCGACGGTCAGGTACTCGTCGCCGGGCACCCAGCCCGGCCCGAAGTAGGGGGCCATGTCGAGTCGGCCGAAGTCGCGGGCCGGCTGGGGAGCCGTGGGCGAGGGCCGCGTGCCGTCGCGGACACCGGACCAGCCCGGGTGCGGTACGGGCGGGGCGAAACGGCCGACGCCGGCCGGGGCCGCCGCGTAGGGGAGGGCGCGGTAGCGCTCGCCGGATTCGTCACGGAGGCCGCGTACGGCGCCCGCCGGGGTTTCGGCGACCGGATCTGCCTGTCGGGGCACGGGGACGCGCTTCCTTCCTGGAGCTGGAGCTGGAGAGGGACATCAAGAGGCGTCAGGAGGCGTCAGGAGGCGTTGGGAGGCATCGGGAGATATCAGGAGATACGAGAGAAGCCCGCCCACTCCTTGATCGCGAACTTCGAGCCGCTGCGCGCGATCTCCGCGGCGCCCTGACCGCCGAAGTGCGCCGGGAAGACGAGCGCGTTGTCCTCGGCGGCGCGGCCGAGCAGCTTGTGCCGGGTGGCGCGGGACTCCGCCGGGTCCTCGCAGAAGCAGGAGTTGGTGTCCGGCTCCGCGATCTGCAGCGCGGTGTGCACCAGGTCCCCGACGAACAAGGCCCGGTCGCCGCCGGATTCCAGGGTGAGCACGGACGAGCCGGGAGTGTGCCCGGGGGCGAGATCGAGACGCAGGTTCTTGTCGATCCGGTACGTCCCCTCCCACAGGTGGGTGAGTCCCGCCCGGTGGACCGGTGTGACGCTGTCCTCGAAGACGTTCTGGTTGCCGCGGCCGAGCACGGTCCTGTTCTCGTTGGCGGGGTCCCAGAAGTCGAAGTCCCGGCGGGTCATCAGATACGTGGCGTTCGGGAAGGTCGGTACCCAACTCCGGCCTTCGAGGCGGGTGTTCCAGCCGACGTGATCAATGTGCAGGTGGGTGTTGACCACGATGTCGATGTCCTCGGGCCGCAGCCCGGCGGCGGCGAGCCGGCCGAGGTAGTCCGTGTCCAGGCGGCTCCACACCGGTGCGTACGGCCGGTCCTTGTGGTTGCCCACCCCGGTGTCGACGAGGATCGTGCGCCCCTCGCTGCGCAGCAGCCAGGACTGGATCGCCGTACGGCACTCGTCCGTCCCGGGGTTCCAGAAGTCGGGTGCCAGCCGGTCGCGGTGCTCGTCCCAAGAGCCGTGGGGGCTGTCCGGGAAGAACTGGCCCGGCGACATCTCCGACGAGCCGTAGAACTCCTTGACACGGCTGACGGTGACGTCGCCGAGCGTGATCTGCTCCGGGCTCTGATCCATGTGGTCCGTCCTCGTCAGGTCTGGGGTACGTCGCCGAACGAGACCGAGCCTGGACACATGGGCGCGTACGCACCACTCCCGGGTTGTCCCACCCCCGACAGGGTGTGGCTGCGAGCGGACCGCGCACCGAATACTGGGGTGATGAACGGACCCGGCCCGCTCGGCGCCTTCCTCCAAGCCCGTCGGGCGCGGCTGCGCCCCGAGGACGTCGGCCTGCGCGACCTCGGACCCCGCAGGCGGGTTGCGGGGCTCCGGCGCGAGGAACTGGCCCAGTTGGCGGGCGTCAGCGTCTCGTACTACGCACGGCTGGAACAGGGCCAGTCCCGCGGGGCCTCGGCCGAGGTGCTCGACGCGATCGCCCGCGCTCTGCTGCTCGACGACCACGAGCGCGAGCACCTCGACCGGCTCGCCGGCGCCGCCCGCCACGCGCCCCGACCGCGCCGCCCGAGCCCCGAGAAGCTCGCCGGCGAGACACGCGACCTCCTGCGCGCCGTCGACGGCGTCCCGGCGGTCGTGCTCGGCCGCCGTACGGACGTACTGGCCTGGAACACCCTCGGGCACGCCCTGCTCGCCGGTCACCTGGACTTCCGTGGCCCGGACGACCCGGCGCGACGCCCGAACATGAGCCGGATGCTGTTCCTGGACCCGCACTGCCGGGAGCTGTACGCGGACTGGAAGCGCAAGGCGCGCGCTGTGGTCGGCAACCTGCGCGTCGCGGTCGGCAGGTACCCGGAGGACCCGCTGCTCGCGGAGCTGATCGGCGAACTGACGATGAAGAGCCCGGAGTTCGTCGCGCTGTGGGGGGATCACCGGGTGACGCCGTGCGATGCCTCGGTCTACGAGCTGCGCCATCCCGTCGTCGGTACGGTGACGGTGACACAGCAGACACTGTCGATCGCCCGTTCACCGGAGCAGGCGCTCATCGTGTGCACGACCCCCGCCGGCTCCCCGTCCGAGGAGGCCGTCGCGCTCCTCCGGCAGGCGAGCGGCGGCAGGGCGCCGCACACGGACGGCGTCGGTGTTCCCGGGACGCCACCCCGACCGGTGTGGGCGGCGGGGAAGGTCGCGGGTGAGGAAATGACACGGCGGTGAGACGGGTCACGGCGCCGAGACCGGACGGGACCGAACCGGACGGGACCGGAGCGGACCGGACCGGAGCGCAACCCTCCGCGACAGGCCGCGCCTACGGCTTGGCGGCGTTGTGCGCGGACAGTTGCGGGTACAGCAGGGCCGGGTCCTCGCCGAGCCGGGACTTCCATTGGGCCGTCCGCCCGTCGGCCAGCACTTCGAGGGACCCGGCCTCAAGACCGTCCAGTGCCGCCTTGGCGATCGCGTCCGGGGCCGACTTCTCGTCCTCCACGCCGGCCGTCATGTCGGTGTCGACGCTTGCCATGGCCAGCGCCGTGACCTGGGTGCCCTGACCGGCGAGTTCGTAGCGAACGCCGTTGGTCAGCGCCCAGGCCGCGGCCTTGGACGCCCCGTAGCTGTTGGAGTGTTCGTATGCCATCCACGCCATGACCGACAGCACGTTCAGCACGGCACCGCCGCCATGGGCTCCCAGGATCGGCGCGAAGGCACGCACCATGCGCAGGGTGCCGAAGAAGTTGGTCTCCATCTCCAGCCGGATGTCGTCCTCCGCGCCGTCGGTGAGCCGGGCGAAGGTCGACACTCCGGCGTTGTTGATGAGCAGTGTCGTGTCGCCGGCCGTGGCCGCGGCCCGGGCCACGGATGTGTGATCGGTGACGTCCAGCGTCAGCGGGACGACACCGGGCATCTTCGGGATGGTCTCCGGCCGACGAGCGGCCGCGTAGACCTTTTTGACGCCCCTGCGCCGCAACTCGGTCACGAAGCTTTGCCCGATACCCCGGTTCGCGCCTGTGACCAGCGCGATCTCGTTTCGTATGTCCATGCCCGCTACGCTAAAACCTCACGCCAACGTGAGGGTCAAGCGCAAGGAGAGGGGAAGAGAGGAGTGGGGGAATGAAGATCGGAGAGCTCGCGAGGCGAGCCGGTGTGACCGTGCGCGCGTTGCGCTACTACGAGGAACAAGGCTTGCTCAGCCCGGAGCGCACACCGTCGGGACAGCGCCTCTACACCGAGGACACCGTCGAAGTGGTGCGCCTGTTCCAGCAGTTCTACGCGGCCGGCCTCAGCAGCCGTGCCATCGCGGCGCTGCTGCCCTGCGTGAACAACGGCCGCACCACCGCCACCCAGCGACACATGCTGCGCTCCGAACGCGACCGTCTCGCGGCCCGGGTCGAGGAAATGACCCACACGCTTTGCCGGCTCGATCAGCTCATCACCGCCGCCGACGACCACGACGGAGCGGCTCACAGCGCTCGTTGAGGGAGGTGACGAGGCCGCCTCGTTGCGGACGGCGCGTGCGTGGCGCCGGGGAGCGGGCTCTCCGTTACGAGCCTGTGCCGTCGGTGCGGCCGTCGGTGCGGCCGTGGGTGCGGCGGTCGGTGAGGCCGTCGGTGAGGGTCTGTAGCAGGTTCTCGATCGAGGCGAGTCGCGTCCGCAGCGCCTCGATGTCGCCGTGGGTGGCGGTCTGCTGGTCGGTCTTGAGGGAGAGGACCAGATGCCCGTCCGGTTCGAGCCGGCCCTCGGCGATGTCGCTGATGGCGTCGCCGTTCTGCAGCCGGACCACCTGCTCGATCTCGGAGGGGCGCAGGGCCAGGCGCCGTAGAGCCCGGTGTTTCAGTTTGCCCTTCGCCACGATGACGGTGGGCGTTCCTTCGAGCAGCCTCGCGGCCCGTGGGTCGCGGGCCAGCCACCGGGTCAGCGCGGCGTTGACGACCACCAGCGTGAGGGCTCCGATCGCGCCGCCGAGGAAGCTGTTGTCCGGGCCGATGACCGCGTTCTGTACGACGTTCGACAGCAGAAAGATCACCACGACGTCGAAGGTGTTCACACCCGCGAGACCGCGTTTCCCGGACAGTCGGAACAGAACCACGATCATGGCGTAGACGGCGACCGTACGGACGATCTTCTCCACGATCGGAGTCTGAACGGTCATCAAGTCATGCCACACGGGCGGGAACTCCTCGGAAGGACGTGCGTACGGGACGGGTGTGAGCCTGGGGCTCGTGTGCCGGCATCCCGCGATGGCTCGGCACCCGGTGGCCTGACACGCATACCCAACGGCGGCGGTCCCCGAGTGGTAATGGTGGCGCGTACGTGGTGAGCCGCCGGACGGGACCTGGGTCCGTGTCCGGCGGCGTCCCGGGGGAGGGGGCAGCTAACTGGCGGGACGTCAGACGGCCTTTCCGACAGGAGAGTTGGTCTGATCGGTGTCCGCCGGGGCGGGGTTGGTGCGCAGGGTGAGCCACGCGATGACCGCGCCGGCGGCGGCGATGGCGGCGGCGCCCACGAAGGCCGCCGAGAAGCCGTCCGTCAGGGCGACGGGGTTGCCGAGTTCCTTCGCCCCGTACGCGGCGGCGACGGCGGTCATCGCGGCGAGCCCGAGCGCCGAGCCCACCTGGTAGCTGGTGTTGACGATGCCGGAGGCGAGGCCGCCTTCCTCGGGGCGGGCGCTCGACAGCGCGGTGCCCAGGGAGGGTATGAACGCCAGCGACATGCCGGCGGCGGCGAGCAGCGAGGCGGGCAGTACGTCGACCCAGAAGTTGCCGTCGGGGCGGGCGAAGGACAGCCAGACCATGCCGGCGGCCAGGCCGAACAGGCCCGTCACGATCAGCGGCTTGGGGCCGAAGCGGCCGATCAGCCGGGGTGCCAGCACGATCATCATGATCATGGTGGCGACCGTCATGGGCAGCAGCGCGGATCCGGAGGCGAACGCGCCCAGGCCCAGGACCTGCTGGAGGTAGAGGTTCAGGAAGAACCACATGGGGATCCACGCGCCGGCCATGAGGAGTTGGGCGATGTTGGCGCCCGCGAGGTTGGGGGCGCGCCAGATGGCGAGGCGCATCAGCGGCTCCCGGCGCTTGGCCTGGATCGCGATGAACGCGCCGATCAGTGCGGCACCCGCGGCGAGTACGAGCCAGGTCTCGGCCGAGGCCCAACCGGTCTCCGGGGCGCGGACGATGGCGTAGACGGCGACGGCGAGACCCGCCGTGACGGTGACGGCGCCCGCGAGGTCGATCGAGCCGCGGCGCGCGGCGACGGACGGCATGACGCGCGGGGTGAGGGCCAGGACGACCACCGCGATGGGGATGTTGATGTAGAACACCCAGGGCCAGCTGGTGTATTCGGTGATGACGCCGCCCAGGAAGACGCCGGCGGTGCCACCCGCGGGGGCCGCGGCGCCGTACAGGGCCAGCGCCTTCGTCAGCTCCTTCGGGTTGCCGCCGAAGAGCATCATCAGCAGGGTCAGGGCGGACGGGGCGATCAGCGCCGCGCCGACGCCCTGGAGCGCGCGGCCGGTGAGTTCGACCCAGACCTCGCCCGCCAGGCCGGCGGTGAGGGAACCGGCGGCGAGGACGACCCAGCCGGCGGTGAAGAGCCGCTTGGCACCGAAGAGGTCGGAGAGGCGTCCGCCGAGGAGCAGGAGTCCGCCGAAGGCGACGACGTAGGCGTTGAAGACCCACGACAGGTTCTCCTGGGAGAAGCCCAGGTCACTCTGCATCTTGGGGAGCGCCACTCCGATGATCGAGGTGTCCATGATCACCATGAACTGGGCGAGGGCTATCAGTGTGAGCGCTGTCCAGCGGCGTGGATCGGCTGTGGCGGTGGGCGATGACATGATGCGCTCCTATACGGGAGGGGGGTATCTCCGATCGGAAGAACAACATACCCCCCCGGGGTATTTCACGCCAAGCGGTCCACCCTCACTGGGACGGCACCGAGGCGGATGCGGTGGGGATCGAGTACGCCGGCCGGGTCGCTCTGCCTGGTCACGGCGAGGTGCTCACCCTCGGGTGGGGAGCCGTCGTGCGGTCACGTATCTCGACCGCACGACGACCTTCATCCGATGGCACGCGGCCGACGACGACACCAGGCTGGCGGGCGCGGTGGAGCGGGGCGTGGCGTCCGATGCCTGGCAGGACGTCTTCGACATCACCCTCGGCGGTCGCTACGTTCTGCTGGACTCCGCGACGCGTGGTGACGAGGCCGGCGGAGCCGATGTGATCCGGGTGGATGTCCCCCAGGGGCGATACCGCGTGCCGTCGCCGGTCATCAGCCCGTCCGAGAACGCGTCGTTCATGGTGGAGAGGCCGGCCGTCGCCGCCGCGGTTGAGCCGCCCCACGGTGCGCCGTGGCACCGTGGCACCGGGCGTCAGTCTGCGGGCCGGTCGGTGCGGCGGTCCGCCGTGAAGGCGCCGGCGCCCAAGAGGCGTTCGCCTACGTACTGAAGATCAACGCGAACCGGCGTGCCGACATGTCCGGCGAGGTCAAGGCCACGTCGAACTACGACATCGAGCCCGTGTACGACACCAACAAGGCGAACAAGAAGGCGACGTTGAGCATCGGCGTGCGGTAGACGCCGGGGCAGCGGTAACGGGAGGGGCGTTCGCCGGTACGGGGCCGGTGAACGCCCCTCCTTCACGCCGCCCCCTCCTTCACGCCGCCCCCTCCTTCACGCCGGCCCCGCCGTCAGGCGTGCCGCCGAGGCGATCGTCGCGCGTGCCTCGCGTTCGGTGAGGCCCGTGCGTACGGCGGCGTCGACCAGCGTCGGTGCGAGGGAGTCGCCGAAGCCGTGCTCGTACGCCCGGCAGGCCGCCCAGAACAGCCGGGTGTTGCGCTGCCCCGCGTGCGCGGCGAGCACGAACTGGACGAGGCCGTGGCCCTGCGCCGGACGGCCCCGGTGCCCGCCCGGCCCGGCGTGGCGACCGCGCTCGGGGGGCGTGAGCAGGCGCAGCAGTGCGCGCGGGCAGGCCGCCGGGGTGAGTCCGGCCGAGCCGGGGGCGAGGCGGTACGCGCCACGGGCGGTGACGGAGCCGGGGCCGACGAGATAGCCGCCCGCGCCCCGTACGTCGATGCCGGGCGCCAGGCGCCCCGCCGAGTTGGGGACGGTGACCCCGGCCGGACCCGACAGCCAGATGTGCCGGCCGCCGCTCGGGGTGAGCACGACCACGGTCTCCGGCAGCGTGAACAGGTGCTGGAAGGCGAGCTGTTGGAGCGCGACCACCGAATCCGGGGTGGGGTCCGTCGCGGTGCTCGCCGCCGCCGTCGAGACGCCCGTCGCCCCCGCCTCCGTCGCCGACCCCGTGGCCCCCGCCGTCGTCGGAGTCACGTCCAGGTCGATGCCGATCAGCTGGTGCGGTGCCCGTCCGCAGGCGATGCCGTAACCCGTCGCCCAGGGCGCGGCGGCGAACAGTGCCCGTACGGCGGCGGGGTCGGTCGTGGCGTCGTGCACGCCGTGGCCGGGGAGGCCGCACTCTCCCCGGCAGGGGTGGACGTCCCCGCCGGGCTCGTTCCGGTGTGGTGAGCGCAGGGCGGGGAGCTTGCCGGGGGACAGCGGGATGACGGGGAACCCGCTCTCGGCGGCGGAGAGGGCGTGGGCGAGGGCCAGGGTGGTCGTGTGCTGGGCGGTGGTGGCCATGGCTCTATGTTCGCACTGTTGTTCGAAGAACGGGAGTGGGAAAGATTGGCCGAAAGTGTGCCGAAACGCTTCACCCCTTGTGGGGGCTGGGTCGTGACGCGGTCCGTACGGGCGTATACCGACCGAACTGGCCGGTTGATGTCATGAAGGGGGTTTATCGACATGTCCTCACGCTTGCGAGGGAACATCCCGCTGAAGGCTGGTTCGCCAGGGATTCGGTGGGCAATTGTTGCTCCAGCGACGTCGAGCACAACGTCGGGGCGGTCGGCCAACTGCCCGGACACAAGCCGTACTTCTCGTTCAGAAGATCTCGTTCCTGGAGGAACTGACATGGCAAGCTTCCGTACCGCCCGCGTCTTCGCCGCCGTCGCCGCCCTGCCCCTCGCCGCGGCGCTCTTCACCGGCTCGGCGTCCGCCGACGACTTCGCGGACGACGGATCGAACGCCAGCGTGGCCACGATCGTGGGCAGCGGTGTGGGCGACGACAACTCCGGTAACTCGACGACCACCCAGCAGGTGGCGACCGGCGCCGGCGCGTCGAACCAGAACAACACCGCCAATGTGAACGGCTCCGGCTTCACGGTGATCGACCAGTCCAACGAGAACGTCGCGGTGAACTTCGTCAATCTCTGGTGAGACGCGGCCCGGCGGGGGACCTGACTGAGGGGTGAGCGACGGTCCGCGCGACGGCACTTCGGTGTCGTCGCGCGGACCGTCCTCGTATGTACCCGCGTCCGTCCCCGCGTACGCGCCCGCGTATGTACCTGCGTCCGTACCCGCCGTACCCGCGCACGCCCGTCCACGGTTGTACCCCGCCGCACTGCGCCGCCCTCCCCATCAAGGTGTACGGCTCCGACACCCCCGCCCTCGCGTGCGCGGCCCGCACCGCTCCCACCTGCGGATTCCGTCCCCACCGGGCCCGACACCCGGTGCGCGACGAGGGATCGAAGATCCACAGCGGTCTCCCGCCTCCGGGGCCGACCCTGACGAGCGTCCACCGCCCCTCCACCTTCAGGAGGTGTAGTCGGCGCCCGTCGTACTCCCTGAGGCGGACGCGGCTTCGGGACCTGGGGCCGATCCCCCGGGAGGACCCCGCTCCTAGCGTGGAAGCCATGACCACGCCTGTCTGCGCGACCGCCTCCAAGGCCGTCTCGTATCCGCCGTACCACCCGAACTCGCATCCACCCGCGCACCCGCCCCCGCCCGCGCACCCGCCCCCGCCGGCGCGACCGCATCAGCCGTCGCACCCGCATGTGCCTTACAAGTCCTTCTCGTCGTACGTACGGGCGCGGGGGCCCGTGCTGCTGCGTACCGCGCGCTCGCTCACCGCGAATCCGAGCGACGCCGAGGATCTTCTCCAGACCGCTCTCACCAAGACGTACGTCGCCTGGGACCGGATCGAGGACCACCGGGCCCTCGACGGATACGTCCGCCGGGCTCTCCTCAACACCCGTACCTCGCAGTGGCGCAAGCGCAAGGTGGACGAGTTCGCCTGCGAGGAGCTGCCCGAGCCGGCCGGCCTGCCCGCCCCCGACCCCGCCGAGAAGCAGGTGCTCCACGACGCGATGTGGCGCGCGGTGATGAAGCTGCCCGACCGGCAGCGCGCGATGGTCGTGCTCCGCTACTACGAGGATCTGAGCGAGGTGCAGACCGCCGAGGTGCTCGGGGTCTCCGTCGGCACGGTGAAGAGCGCGGTGTCACGTGCGCTCGGCAAGCTCCGCGAGGACCCGGAGCTGATGCCTGTCCGCTGACGCCTGCCCACTGATCCGCTGACAGCCAGCCGCTCACACCCAGCCGCTGACATCGAGCCGTGATTTCTACTCCCGGGTAGTGACATACCACTTGGTATGTGAGCAGAATCTCCGCAAAACCCTTTCTGCCACGCCGCGCCTCTGTCGCGTAGCGCCAGCGCCCACCGGGAGGACGCCGTGCTGAGCACCATGCAGGACGTACCGCTGACAGTGACCCGCATCCTGCGCCACGGGATGACCATCCACGCGAACTCGCAGGTCACCACCTGGACCGGGGAGAGTGAGCCGCACCGACGCAGTTTCGCGGAGATCGGCGCACGCGCGGCACAGCTCGCCAACGCCCTGCGCGACGAACTCGGGGTCACGCGCGACGAGCGCGTCGCCACTTTCATGTGGAACAACTCCGAGCACGTCGAGGCGTACTTCGCGATCCCCTCCATGGGGGCCGTCCTCCACACGCTCAACCTGCGCCTGCCGCCTGAGCAGTTGGTCTGGATCGTCACCCACGCCGCCGACCGTGTCGTCCTCGCGAACGGCTCACTGCTGCCGCTCCTCGCGCCGCTCCTCCCCCACCTGTCGACCGTCGAACACGTCGTCGTCTCCGGTCCCGGTGACCGGGGTCCGCTCGCCGAGGCCGCCGCCGGCACCGACGGCCGCGTACAGGTGCACGAGTACGAGGACCTGATCGCCGGGCGCCCCGTCACGTACGACTGGCCCGAGCTGGACGAACGCGCCGCAGCCGCCATGTGTTACACCTCCGGCACCACCGGCGACCCCATGGGCGTCGTCTACTCGCACCGTTCGATCTATCTGCACTCCATGCAGGTCAACACGGCCGAGTCGATGGGGCTGACCGACAAGGACACGACCCTCGTCGTCGTACCGCAGTTCCATGTGAACGCCTGGGGCCTGCCGCACGCCACCTTCATGACCGGCGTGAGCATGCTGATGCCCGACCGCTTCCTCCAGCCCGCGCCCCTGGCCGACATGATCGAGCGCGAGCGGCCCACGCACGCCGCCGCCGTGCCGACGATCTGGCAGGGACTCCTCGCCGAGGTCACCGCGGAGCCGCGCGATCTGTCCTCCATGACCCGTGTCACGATCGGCGGCTCGGCCTGCCCGCCCGCGCTGATGGCGGCGTACGACAAGCTCGGCGTACGGCTCTGCCACGCCTGGGGCATGACGGAGACCTCGCCGATCGGCACGACGTCCAACCCGCCCGCCGGTCTCACCGCCGAGGAGGAGTGGCCGTACCGCGTCACGCAGGGCCGCTTCCCCGTCGGCGTCGAGGCGCGGCTGACCGGCCCCGGTGGCGACACACTGCCGTGGGACAACGCGGCGGCCGGTGAGCTGGAGGTACGCGGGCCCTGGATCGCCGCCTCGTACTACGGCGGCGCCGACGCCGAACCGCTCAAGCCCGCGGACAGGTTCAGCGAGGACGGCTGGCTCAAGACGGGCGACGTCGGCGTCATCAGCCCGGACGGCTATCTCACCCTCACCGACCGCGCGAAGGACGTCATCAAGTCCGGCGGTGAGTGGATCTCCAGTGTGGAACTGGAGAACGCGCTCATGGCGCATCCGGACGTCGCCGAGGCGGCGGTGGTCGCCGTGCCCGACGACAAGTGGGGTGAACGGCCGCTCGCCACGGTGGTGTTGAAGGAAGGCGCGAGTGCCGACTACGAGTCGCTGAGGGCCTTCCTCGCCGGGAAGATCGCCAAGTGGCAGCTGCCGGAGCGCTGGTCGGTGGTGGAGTCGGTGCCGAAGACGAGCGTCGGCAAGTTCGACAAGAAGGTGATCCGCAAGCGCTACGCGGACGGCGAGCTGGACGTCACCCGGCTCTAGGGCGTGTTGCGAAAGTAGCGCCGTCCGCCCGAAGGGCGGGGCCGACGGCGTCTGGTGCGTGCGGTCGCAAGGCGGAGGATCGTTCTCGTACTGGACGTACTTGGATGATTCCGACAACGCGGCGAGTGCGCGTGCCAGGCGTCGTCGGCCAGGCGGGACTTTCGCAACACGCCCTAGGTCGGCACCGACTGACCAACTAATCCTCTCCGCAGGTCAGTTGGTGCCGATCTTCGCGAGCAGGTCCACGATCCGCGACTGCACGTCCTCACTCGTGGACCGCTCGGCGAGGAAGAGCACGGTCTCCCCGGCGGTGAGCTGCGGCAGTTCGGCGCGGTCGATACCGGTGGAGGTGTAGACGACCAGCGGCGTACGGTTCAACTGGCCGTTCGCGCGCAGCCAGTCGATGATGCCCGCGCGCCTGCGCCGTACCTGCATCAGGTCCATGACCACCAGATTCGGCCGCATCTGGCCCGCGAGCGTGACCGCGTCGCTGTCCGTCCCGGCGCGCGCCACCTGCATACCGCGGCGTTCCAGCGTCGCCGTCAGCGCGAGCGCGATCTCCTCGCTCTCCTCGATCAACAGCACGCGCGACGGGTGCTGTTCGCTGTCGCGCGGCGCCAGCGCCTTGAGCAGTACGGCGGGGTCGGCGCCGTACGCCGCCTCGCGCGTCGCCTGCCCGAGCCCGGCCGTCACCAGCACCGGGACCTCGGCCGCGACGGCGGCCTGGCGCAGCGACTGGAGCGCGGTCCGGGTGATCGGGCCGGTCAGCGGGTCCACGAACAGCGCCGCGGGGAAGGCGGCGATCTGCGCGTCGACCTCCTCGCGGGAGTGCACGATCACCGGGCGGTAGCCGCGGTCGCTCAGGGCCTGCTGGGTGGAGACGTCGGGGGCGGGCCAGACCAGCAGCCGGCGCGGGTTGTCCAGCGGCTCGGGGGGCAACTCGTCGTCGACGGGCCGGGGCTGGGGGCGGTTCGCGACCTCGACCGCGCCGCCGGGGCCGTCCAGCGGCTGGGGGCCTTCGGCGCCCTCGTCCGGGGCTCCTATGGCGTAGGCGCGGCCCTCGGAGTGGGGGCCGTGGCCGAGGGGGCCGCCCTGGCCGCCGTGGGAGGGGCCGGAGCCGTGCGGTTCCTGGGACTCGTGCTGTTCCTGCGGTTCCTGGGGCGCTTGGGGTTCCTGAGGGGCGGACAGCCTGCGGCGGCGGCCGGCGCCGAGGGTCTGGTTCTGCTGCTTGGTGATCTGCTGCGCGAAGGGCACGCCCTGGCCGAGTGTACGGACGCTGAACGCCCGTCCCTGCGTGGAGTCCGCCGTCATCGGCTCTTCCTCGGGCAGGGGCTGGGCGGGGGGCAACGGCTGGGCGGGGGTGCTGTTGCCGTTGTTCGTGCCGTCGGTGTCGGTGCCGGTGTCGTCGTCCGTGTGCGTGTGTTCGGCCGCCGGTACGGGTACGGGTGCCGGTGCCGGTACGGCTCCGGGGACGGGCCACGAGGGCTGCTGGCCGGGCATCACGCCGACGCCCGAGGTGGTGGGCATGGCCAGCGCCCAGCTGTTGGGGACCGCGGCCCTGGCGTCCTCGTCGACGGGTTCGGGCGCGGGCGCGTCGGGCCGGTCGCTCGGCGGCGTGACGGGGTGCGGCTTCAGCGGCGTGTGGTCCGCACGCGCGTCCGACCGCGCGGAGTCGTGCCGCCCGGGCAACGACGCGTCGGGCGCGCGGTCGGCGTCGGCCGGCGGGAGCGCGAACTGCGCGCGGGCAGGCGCGGCGTCGTCGGCGGGCACCGGTGCGGGCGCGGGCGCGGGCCGCTGCTGGGCGGGCGCCAGCGCACGCCGGGGCCGGCGGATGACCGGCTGCTGGGTTCCCTGTTGCGCTGCCTGTTGCGTTGCCTGTTGCGGTACGGGTGACGGGCCGGAGGTCAGGGCCGGGAGGGCGTTCTGGCCGTCGCCGCGCCGGGCACGGCGCCCCGTGGCCGCTGCCGCGGCATCCTGCTGCGCCCCTTGCGGTACGCCCTGCGGCGGCACGGCCTGGCCGAGGGCCGGGCGCCCGGTCGGGTGCGATCCCTCGGCGGCCGTCACGACCGACCCCTCGGAAGCCCCGGAAGCCCCGGAAGCCGCAGGGGTCACGGGAGGGGCCGACACCGCGAGTTCGGCGCCGGGTACGACCCCGGCCTCGTTCTCCGCCGGGCTCGGCCGGCCGCGCCTGCGGCCCGTACCACCGCCACCGCCGCCGCCACCGGTGCTCTCGCTCCCGCCCGAGTCCTGAGCGGGGACGAGTTCCTGCTGTGTGCCTGGCTGCGCCTCCGACTCGGGGGCCGATTCCGTACGAGCCCTGCGCCGCCCCGTGGGCTCGCCGGGCTCCTCGCCCGCAGCCCCGAGGAACGCGTCCGTGGACGCCCGCCGCGCCCGCCGCCGCCCGCCGCCCGGTCGCCCTCCACCTGTCGACCCCGGCCCGGGGGCCGCCCCTTCCGACGCCTCCGGAGCCCGGCCCTCCTCGGGCGCGGCCGGGTGGAACGTACCCGACCCCTCCCCCAACGGCACTTCGAGTACGTACGCGCTGCCGCCCATGCCCGGCATCTCGTGCGTCTGCAACACCCCGCCGTGCGCCCGTACGATCCCCCGCACGATCGGCTCGTGCACCGGATCGCCCCCGGCGAACGGCCCGCGCACCTCGATCCGTACGACATCCCCGCGCTGCGCCGCCGCCACCACGATCGTCGAGTCGACGTAATCGCCGTCCGGTGCCGTCCGCGTCCGGCCCGTCGAGTCGACCCCCGCCACATCCGCGGTGAGATGCGCGAGCGCCGTCGCCAGCCGTACCGGGTCGACCTCCGCCTCGATCGGCGGCGCGTGCACGGCGAACTGCGCCCGGCCGGGGCCGATCAGCTCGACCGCGCCCTCGACACCGGCCGCCACGACCCCGTCGAGCAGCACCTTCACCTTGGTCAGCTGCTCCAGGCCCTCGTCCAGCCGCTGGTAGCCCAGGACGTTGTCCACCAGCGTCGTCATCCGGGCGTAGCCGGCCGACAGATGGTGCAGCATCTGGTTGGCCTCGGGCCACAGCTGCCCCGCCGGGTCGGCGGCGAGCGTCGTCAGCTCCCCGCGCAGCTCCTCCAGCGGGCCGCGCAGCGCGCCGCCCAGCACGGCGGCCAACTGGTGATGCCGGCGCGCCGTGTTGTCGTACCGCTCCGCCAACTCCTCGATCTCGGCGGCGTACCGGTCGCTGCGATCCGCGAGTTCGGCGGTGTGCCGCTCGACGGCGGCGGCGAGTTCCGCCGTATGGCGCTCGTTCGTCTCCGCCAGCTCCGCCGCGTGCCGCTCGGCGGTCTCGGTGGCCTCGGTGGTGTGCGCCTCGACCAGTTCCTCGTACGGACGGCGGTCGGTGAACGTCATCACCGCGCCGACGAGTTGCTCCCCGTCCCGTACCGGCGCGGTGGTCAGGTCGACCGGCACCTGCTTGCCGTTCTTCGCCCACAGCACCTGCCCGCGCACCCGGTGCTTACGGCCCGACCTGAGGGTGTCGGCGAGGGGCGAGTCCTCGTACGGGAACGGCTCACCGTCACCACGCGAGTGCAGGATCAGCGGGTGCAGCTCCCGGCCGCCCAGATCGGTGGCCCGGAAACCGAGGATCTGCGCGGCGGCGGGATTGACGAGTACGACCCGGCCCTCCGTGTCCGTACCGACCACGCCCTCGGCGGCGGCCCGCAGGATCATCTCGGTCTGCCGCTGCGAACGCGCCAGCTCCGCCTCGGTGTCGACGGTCCCGGAGAGATCGCGGACGACGAGCATCAACAGCTCGTCGCCGGTGTAGTTGTGCAGGTCGTAGGCCTGCTGGCCGTCCTCCAGATTGGCGCTGGTCACCTCGACGGGGAACTCGCTGCCGTCCGTACGCCGCGCGATCATCCGGGTCGGCTTCGTACGGCCCCGCTCGTCACTGGCCTCCGGCCGGCGCATCGAACCGGGGATCAGGTGCGGGTCGAACTCCGGCAGGAGATCGAGCAGACCGCGCCCGACCAGGGCCGTACCAGGGGTTTCGAAGGTTTCGAGGGCGATGGTGTTGGCGTTGACGACGGTGCCGTTGCTGTTGACGAGCACCAGACCGTCGGGAAGTGCGTCAAGTATCGCCGCGAGGCGAGCAGCGCCTCGGGATGGCCTGCTGCTCACGACGACGCTTCCTCCCTGAACCACTGCACCTTGCGGACGGCCGGTCCCATCTTGCCCCTCTGAGTCTCAGCCTGTCACTGGAGGGAGTCTAAGGGCTGGGCGCGGGGCGGGACGGCGGATGAGGGGGAGCTCTCACCAAGGTTGTGTGCACACCCCGTACCGACGGACCCCGCAGCGATGGTCAGCCCCTGGCGGCGGGGAGCACGGGCACGAGGTTCTGCCAGCGGGAGATCTCGCAGCCGTTCTTACGGCTGAACGTCGCGTCGACGCTCCGCCCCTGCCACGTCCCGGTGACCCGGGCGGTGGCGGGCCCGCCCATCTGCATGGTGCACATCTGCCCCTTGGGCACGGGCGTGAACGGGTTCTTCCCCTCACCGGCGATCTCGTCCAGCCGCGCACACGCGGACCTGGCCTCGGGGTGCGTACCGCCGGCGGGCCCGCACTTCAGCTCGTACGTGCCGTCGGCGCGGGTGATGTTGGTGTCCACGACGGTCACGGTGAGCCGGTCCTGCTCCTGCTCCTGGAGCAGCGGCGGCAGCGGCAGCGGCGCCAGATCGAGAGGCCCCGCGACGGCGGTGGGAGCGAGGGCGGCCACGGCGGCGAGCGAGGCGGCGAAGGCGGCGGTGGCGGTGAGGGAGAAGCGACGCGACATGGGAGCTCCTGACGGCAGACGATTCCGAGGGGCCCGACGGTGCGCGCCCGCCATCACTAACGCGCGTGAGCCCCAGTCGTTGCGCACCGACCCGGGGCGCGAAGAAGCGCTTTGCCCTGCGGGGTTCCCGCCTAGTACCGTAGGCGGCGATTGGTGACACCGCGCTCGGCTGTGCCATCATCTGACACGCACCATCCGCGCTCGCGCGGGTGTGCTGGAGGCGTCGCCTAGTCCGGTCTATGGCGCCGCACTGCTAATGCGGTTTGGGACTTAAATCCCATCGAGGGTTCAAATCCCTCCGCCTCCGCGCAACGATCACCGAAGCCCCGCCCACCCGGCCGGGGCTTCGGCCGTTCCAGGCCGCCGCGGACCACTATTTCGGGGCGTTTCCGCAGCTCAGACCCGGTCCGGCTAATGGATTTCACGTGACGCCGAAGGTCATGTAATGTTGTTCTCGCAACGCGGACGGGCCGCCCGAAAGGCCCAGCAAGCCAAGCACTCGTAGCTTAACGGATAGAGCATCTGACTACGGATCAGAAGGTTGCAGGTTCGAATCCTGCCGAGTGCACCGCAGGTCAAAGCCCCCTCAGGATGATTCCGGAGGGGGCTTTGTCATGCTGTACAGCAGCGAAGTACAGCAACCGTATCGGTCGCAGTCAGCCGGTACTACCCATGGCGTCCGACAGCTTGCCGATCGCGGCGCGCACTTCTTCCTCGCTCGCCTCGGCGTAGACCTCCATCGTCATAGCGATCTGTGAGTGCCGGAGGATGCGTTGAGCGATCTTCGGGTGCACCTTGAGCGCGACCAGGAGCGAGCTGCACGTGTGCCGAGTGTTCCGCAGCGGGATGACACGGAGGCTGGCCCGACGAGCCCGCAGCGCGAACATGCGCGTCAGGTTCCCTGGCTCGATCGGAGTTCCGTACTTCGTGGTGAAGACCAGGCCGTGCGTGTCCTGCCAGAGTTCACCAGCAGCCTTCCGGTCGCTGGTCTGCTGTGCGCGGCGCATCCGAAGGGCTTTCAGACAGAGTTCGGGCAGCGGCAGGAAGTCGTCTGATTCCTCGGTCTTGGTCTCACGGTGGAGGATCTGGCGCCCGGCACGCTGGATCTGGTGATCTACGTACAGCTCCCCCGTCTCGAAGTCGATGGACTTCCACGTCAGGCCCAGCACCTCGCCACGGCGAAGCCCGAGGGTCAGCACCAGCACCCAGGCCGCCAGGAGGTGGTCATTACGGGCCGCCGCGTCCGTGAGGAAACGGCCGGCATCGGCCACAGACCACGGCCTGATCCGGCGACGACGCGGCTTGGGCACCTTGACGAGGGACGCGACGTTCTTGCCGATCTCCTCTTCGCTCACCGCGTGGGTGAGGGCAGCACGAAGCGCGTCGCGAGAGCCCTGGATCACCCGTCGGGACGGATACGACTCGCAGCACTCCCCGACCGCGCAGCACTTCCGACGGCCGGGCGCCCTGTTGGTGTCCTTGCCCTGGGCGCAGCACTGGCAGATGGTCGCCAGCCTGGTCAGCCACTCGCGCACGTCCCGCACGGTGAGCTTGTCCAGCCGCTTGGTGCCAAGGTGGGGAGCGATGTAGAGCCGTACGTATCCCTCGTAGGAGACGTACGACAACGGGGCCAGGTTGGGCTTCACGATCGAGTCGAGCCAGTACGTCAGGAAGGCCACGAGCGTGCGGTGCCGCGTGGCCACCGGTCCTTTCTTGGCTTCCGTGTGGAGCTTGATCCACTTGTCGTGCACCTCGTCGCGGGTCTTGCCGTAGACGTACTTCCGGGCGCGCTTGCCGTCCGGTTTGGTCACCCAGACGTAGGCCGCGTAGCTGTTCTTGTAGGGGTAGATGGAGCCTTCGCCGTTGCTTCGCTTGCCGCTCATACCGCCAGCCCTTCAACGTCGGCGGTGACGCGCTGGATGTACTCATCGACCCAGGCCGGAAGGATGCGACGGTTGCGCCCGACCTTCACGGAGCGGATCTCTCCGGTGAGCACGAGCATCTTGGTCTTGGACAGGCCGAAGCCGAGCATGGCCGCGACTTCCGCCGTGGTGTGCCACTTCGGTTGGATCACAGTGGTGGTCACGCTGCGTCTTCCTCCCAGTCGAGTTGGTCTTGCAGTGCTTCGCGGGCGGTGTCGCGGCCCTGTCGGATGTCGCGGTGGATGTTGGCGGCGAGCCAGGACTCACCGGGGGTGTGGCCGTGTCCGGCGTAGGTCCAGTGGGCCAGGACCAACATGGAGCCCTCCGGAGCGTCGTCAGGGTCGGGCAGGCCCCGTGTCTGGCGTTCCTGGCGGGCGCGGTAGTCGGCCCGCACCTGGCGCAGGGCGCCCAACGTGGTGGAGTAGCGGCGGGACTTGGTGGAGAAGTGGCCCCGGAAGCCGAGCATGTGGGCCCACTGCCAGAGCTTGCGATCCGGGTACGCCTCGTCCAGGCGGTAGCAGGATTCGATCAACTTCCGTGCGTGCGTGGGGAGTTGGGTCGGCTTGTCGAGTTCGGAGAGTTCTCCGATCCTGCGGTCCACCGTGCCTGTGGTCTCCGCTGCCTTGGTGGCGTACTTCGCCACGTACGCGGCCACGGCCTCTTCCGTCAGCTCCTGTCCGTCGTCGGTGCCGATGGGGCGCACGTCGACCTGAGTCCCCCAGCGCAGTTCGCGGGCAGGCTCCGAATCGGCCGGCGGGACCGGGACCGAGACACGGGCGGCAGCGGCCTGGATCGCACCCGTCAGCAGGTCGACGCTGGCCCACGGCGGGGGGACGTCGTCCGGGCCTTCGGGTCCGTCGAGGCGGACGATGGCGTGGAAGTGGACCGCGCCGCGCTTCTGGAACTCAGCCACCTTCCCGAACGACACCCGGCAGACCTCTCTGAGGGCCGCCTGTGTGAGGCCCGCGCGGGCGGCCAGCTCACGCGAGAGGTAGATGGTGAAGCGCCGCCACAGGTCTCCGGCATGGTTGTTCCACAGCACCGTCCCCGCGTAGTCGTACGTCGAGGGGTTCAGCGCAGTGCCCAGCTCGGGGGCATCGTCCGCGTGGGAGCTCCCGCACCGGCACCGGCCGTTGGCGGGCTGGTTGTGGACCGGGCCGAACGACGGGGCCGTGAGCGTCGCGAACACCTTCGGATGCGCCCGCACCGTCACCGGGGTGCCCTTACGCGGGTCACCGGTCAGCCCGGCGCGGATCAGGTGGAAGGTGTCCCCGGCGTACATCCAGGCGCAGGAGGGGCAGCGCGAGGCACGCCGGTTGCCGCACGCCACCCGCAACGATCCGCCGGGCTCGCCCTCGGTCGAGTAGGAGTAGAGGACCTGGCCGGTGCGGGCATCACGGGTGGTGGTTATGCCCTGCAACCGGATCGGATCGGAGCAGCCACCGGTGCGGCGTACCTGTTCCTGCCACCGGTCGAATCCGGGTGCGTTCGCCACCCGCAACAGGTCGGCGAGGGTCAGGGGGTCAAGGCCGACCGAGGCAGCCACGGGGGCCACCTCAGCCGGGGCGACAGGGAGGAGGCTCACGCGTAGTCCTCCCTCGGGTAGCCGTGCCCGAGGGGCGGGTAGAGGCCCCGGAGCTTGGCGTCGTCTTCGGCGTACAGCGCGTCATCCACCACGGTGTAAAAGGCCGTGTACGGGCGGATGTCGTGGCGGTCCAGCCATACGGCGATCCGCTCCGAGCGCTCCTCGTCGGCCGCTTCGTGCGCGTGCAGAGGGTCGGGGAAGTACGTCACGAGATCACCGCCGAAGGCGTCGGCATGGTGCCGTCCGGGTTGTGGCCGGGGCACGCCGTCAGCGCGTAGGTGCCGTCGCCCATGTCGTAGGGGAGCCAACCGGCGCCCTCGCAGTAGCAGGCCCCTTCGACCATCGACCGACGGCTGCGGACGACAGCAGACGGGGCGACGTCGATACGGTCCGGCCCGCACAGCAGAGTCGCGGCGGCGGACTCCGCACGGTCCAGGCGTCGGGCGTTCGCGAACCGGTCGGTGTGCGCGCGGGTCTGCTCTTCCGTGGCCATCTTCGTCAGCCACAGCAGCCGGTAGCTGTGTGCGTACGCGGCCGACCGGTACAGCTCATCCAGGCCCAGACGGGCAGCACCCTGGACGACCCAGGCGACGAGCTTGGCCGTGTCCCCGCGCTGGTAGCGGAAGCGGTCGGGCATGTCGGAGGCGTAGAGCGCGACCATGCGCTCACCGTTCGACAGGTTCTCTACCGACACCAGCGACGCGGCCGAAACCTCAGGCGCAGCGTGCGGAGCAACGAGCGTTGCAGGCATGATGGAAGCTCCCTCTATGGGATCAAGGGAGCGGCGTATCTGCTTGGCGGTAGGGACGCCGCTCCCGCTTGTCTCGGTAGCTCAAGTAGAGCACTATGTGTAGCACTACACAAGGTACTCTACTAGGAAACCTCAACCCCGGAGGGAGGCCAGAGCGCTATGGCGAAGATCGGGTACACGGAAATCGCCGCTGATCTGCGGAAACAGATGCAGAACGGCATGCTCAATCCCGGAGACAAGATCCCCTCGCTCACAGAGATCCAGACGCGATACGGCGTTACCGTCACCACCGCGAATCGCGCCTTCAAGCAGCTCAAGGCCGAGGGGCTCACCTACGCCAAACCCGGAGTGGGCACGGTCGTTGCTGCGCGCCCCCGCACGGCTGTAGCTGGCGCTTCGAGGCTAGATCGCCTCAACGCCACCGGTAGCCCCTTCGCACCTGAGGAGGCGTCCACCGATCACATGGCGATGATCCGAGGGACCGACGACAACGACGTCATCGAGCAACTGCGTATCGAGCCGTATGAGGAGATCGTCATTCGCCGACGAACCCTCCGGCGCAACGATGTGCCGTACGCCGTGGGGCTGTCGTTCATCCATCAGCGCGTGCTGCGGGATGTGCCAGAGATTACCCAAAGTGGCCCCCTGTGGCCGTTCTGGCAGGAGACCTACACGGAGCGAACCGGCAAAGAGGTCACTCGCTCCCCTGAACGACGAACCGCACGTCTCGCTGCGGACTACGAACTTGAAGCCCTGGAAGTGCCTACTCCCGCTCATGCGGCCGTGCCTGTTCTCGTCCTGCACACCACGTTTTACGACGAGGATGGACCCATCGAGCTTTGGGAGGACGTCTACACGCCTGGCTTCTGGCAAGAATCGACGGGATGAGAGCTGCCCCGAACCGAGGGGGCCGTTACGGATTTCTCTACCTCATCAAGGCGCCTCGCTCCGCTCGCCGCGCGCTCCCCGGCTGCCCGCCGGGGGACGCTCCTGCCTCCGGCCCGCTCCCCCCGGCTACGCCGGTCGCGCGGCTAGAGCGAGCACCAGTGAAGGAAAACGTACGGCACGGCTTCCGGGGCGGTCGGCTCCACGGCTTTAGGCAGCCACCATGGGGCGAGCCTCTAAGATCGGGACCCCCATCGGGCTATTGCGGGCAGGTCCAAGGACTGCCCGATTCGCGGCAAGCGTACGGGCCCCGATCTCTCGCCCCATGGCAGCTCCCGCCCAAAGCCGCTCCACCAACCTTGAGCCGTCCGGGAGCTCCCGCAGCGATGATGTGGTGGGGGTAGAGATGGGGGAGGGGAGGGGGATGTACAGCAGCGAAGTACAGCAACCACAGCAACCGACCACATCCCACGGCGCCCCTCAGAACCCCAGCAGCAGCCTGTATGGACGTCGTTGACCGATCTGGCTAGAGCTACGGATCAGAAGGTTGCAGGTTCGAATCCTGCCGAGTGCACCGCAGGCCAGAGGCCCCATCGAGGAATCGATGGGGCCTCTGGCGTGTGCCCCGAATGCCTTCACGGCAGTGATTGACGGCAACGGTTCCGGCGCGCCACGCTGCCGCGCCTCTTCCCGCTCAAGCCTCCTGCGCAGGGGCGATCTCGTCGATCAGGCGGCGGATTCGTTGTTCGATCTCGTCGCGGATGGGGCGGATGGCGTCGATTCCCTGTCCCGCGGGGTCGGGCAACTGCCAGTCGAGGTAGCGCTTGCCGGGGAAGGCGGGGCAGGTGTCGCCGCAGCCCATCGTGATCACGATGTCGGATGCCCGCACGGCCTCGGTGGTGAGCACCTTCGGTATCTCGGTCGAGACGTCGATGCCCACCTCGGCCATCGCCGCGACGACGGACGGGTTCACCGTGGTGGCCGGGGTGGATCCGGCGGAGCGTACCCGGACGCGGTCCGCCGCGAGGTGGGTGAGGAAGGCGGCGGCCATCTGGGAGCGGCCGGCGTTGTGGACGCAGACGAAGAGGACGGAGGGCGGCCGGGTGGTGTTGTCAGGCATGGGTGGGGGCTTTCTCGGTGGTGGGTTTGGGGGAAGGGAAGAAGCGGCGGGCGTGGAGCGCGACGTGGACGAGGCCGATCAGGACCGGGACCTCGATCAGTGGTCCGACCACGCCGGCGAGGGCCTGCCCGGATGTGGCGCCGAAGGTGGCGATGGTGACGGCGATGGCGAGTTCGAAGTTGTTGCCCGCGGCGGTGAACGCGAGGGTGGTGGCCTTCGGGTGGTCGAGTCCGACCGCGCGTCCCAGCGCCATGGAGCCCGCCCACATGAGGGTGAAGTACACCAGCAGCGGCAGTGCGATGCGGACGACGTCGAGCGGTCGGGAGGTGATGGCGCCGCCCTGGAGGGCGAAGAGTACGACGACGGTGAACAGCAGTCCGTACAGGGCGAACGGGCCGATGCGCGGGATCAGTTTCGCCTCGTACCAGGCCCGGCCCTTGGTCTTCTCGCCGATACGGCGCGTGAGGTAGCCCGCGACGAGCGGGATTCCGAGGAAGATCAGCACGCTTCGGGCGATCTCCCATACGGATACGTCGAGTCCGGCCTGCTCAAGCCCGAGCCATCCGGGCAGCACGGACAGGTAGAACCAGCCGAGGGCCGAGAACGCGATCACCTGGAACACCGAGTTCAGGGCCACCAGGACGGCGGCGGCCTCACGGTCACCCCGGGCCAGGTCGTTCCAGATGATGACCATGGCGATGCAGCGCGCCAACCCCACGATGATCAGGCCCGTGCGGTACTCGGGGAGGTCCGGCAGGAAGAGCCACGCCAGCGCGAACATGAGCGCCGGCCCGACGAGCCAGTTCAGCACCAGCGAGAGCGACAGTAGGCGGCGGTCGCGGGTGACGGTGTCGAGGCGGTCGTAACGCACCTTCGCGAGGACCGGGTACATCATCACGAGCAGGCCCAGTGCGATCGGCAGCGATACGCCGGTCACGGTGACCCCGGCGAGCGCGTCCCCGAGGCCGGGCACGACGCGGCCGAGTCCGAGACCGAGCGCCATCGCGGCGAGAATCCACACGGCGAGGTAGCGGTCGAGGAACGACAGGCGGCCGGTGACCGCCCGCTCGGGTGCGGCGCTCATGAGGTCGCGTCGACGGACGGGCGCGTCAGGATGCCCGCGAGACGGTCGGTCATCTCGGGCAGCAGCGAGTAGTAGACCCAAGTCCCGCGCCGCTCGCAGTCGATGAGGCCGGCCTGCCGGAGCAGCTTGAGGTGATGCGAGATCGTCGGCTGCGACAGGTCGAAGGCGGGGGTCAGGTCGCAGACGCAGATCTCGCCGCCGGCGCGCGAGGCGATCATCGAGAGCAGGCGCAGGCGTACGGGGTCGCCCAGCGCCTTGAACACCTTCGCCAGTTCCAGGGCCTGTTCCCCGTCGAGGGGAGCGGTCAGCAGTCCGGGGCAGCAGGTGTCCGTCTCGTCGGCTCGGCCGAGCACCACGCGCTCTTGTTTCGACATGCTTCTATGTTGACGTTCATCGATCCAAGATGCAACCTTGAATCGACGAACATCAATACAGTCGATCGGAGCACCGCCATGTCCCGTGCCCAACTCGCCCTGCGCGTCAGCGACCTTGAAGCGTCGGTCACCTTCTACTCGAAGCTGTTCGGCACCGAACCGGTCAAGCGACGCGAGGGATACGCCAACTTCGCCATCACCGAGCCGCCGCTCAAGCTCGTCCTGATCCAGGGCGAGGCCGGCCAGGAAACCCGCCTCGACCACCTCGGGGTGGAGGTCGGGTCCACCGAGCAGGTGGCGGCGGCGACGGCACGGCTCCGGGACGCGGGCCTGGCCACGTTCGAGGAGAACGACACCTCGTGCTGCTACGCCCTCCAGGACAAGGTGTGGGTGCACGGCCCAGGCAGGGAGCCGTGGGAGGTCTACGTCGTCAAGGCCGACGCCGACACCCTCGGCAGAAGCGCCGACCCCGGCCCTGGCGGTGACGCCGGCGGTGACGCGTGCTGTACCGGCGAGTGAGCGGGGGGGTGCCCCTATGGGTTTGGTCAAGCTGATCGGGCGGGCTGGGGTTCGTAGAAGGTGCCGTCGCGGAGCATGGCGAAGAGGACGTCGGCCCGGCGTCGGGCGAGGCAGAGCAGTGCCTGGGTGTGGTGCTTGCCCTGGGCGATCTTCTTGTCGTAGTAGGCCCGGGAGGCCGGGTCGCCGAGGGCGGCGAACGCGGAGAGGAAGAAGGCTCGTTTGAGCTGTTTGTTCCCTCTCCGGGAGGGCTGTTCGCCTCGGATCGACGAGCCGGAGTTGCGGGTCGCCGGGGCGAGCCCGGCGTAGGCGGCGAGGTGGGCGGCGGAGGGGAAACTGCTGCCGTCGCCGACTTCGATGAGGATCCTTGCTCCGGTCCTGATCCCGACTCCCGGCATCGAGATCAGGACCTTGGAAAGAGGGTGGGCCTCCAGCAGTTCCTCGATCCGCCCGGCCAGGAGCTTGCGCTGGTCGAGGACGGCGGTGAGGGAGGCGGCCAGGCTCGGGACGATCAGTGCGGCTGCCTCGGTGCCGGGCACCACCACGGTCTGCTCGTCCAGCGCGGTGAATATGTCCTCGGCCAGTCGCTCGGCCATGCGCGGTGCCTTCGGCCTCAGCAGCGTGACCAGCCGGCGTCGGCCTGCCTTGCGGATCTGGGCCGGTGACCCGAACCGTTCCAGCAGGGCCAGGACGGCCGGGTGCTGCAACCGCGGGCCCAGGACCCGTTCCAGGGACGGGTGGATCTGGGTCAGCAGTCCGTGGAGTCGGTTCGCGACCCGGGTAGCCTCGCCCGTCAGGTCGTCGTCGAAGCCGACGATCATCTCCAGCTCGGCGATCGTCTCGTCTTCGAGGTCGACCGAGCGCAGGGTGTGAGGCATCGCGCGGGCGGCGTCGGCGATGATGAACGCGTCCTTGGCGTCGGTCTTGGCCTCGCCGGGGTAGAGGTCGGCGATCCGCCGCATCGTCAGGCCCGGCAGATAGGCGACCGGGCAGCCCATGTCCCGGGCCACGGCCAGCGGCAGGGCGCCGATCGAGGCGGGCTGGTCGACTACGACCAGCACCGTTCCGTGCTTGGCCTGGAGTTTCGCGAACAACTCCCGGAGCTTGGGCTCGGTGTTGGGCAGGCGTTTGTCGAACGCCTTCTTCCCGGCCGGTGTGACGGCGGTGGCGTGATGTTCGCCCTTGCCGACGTCCAGGCCGAGAAAGACGTCGATGTCGCCGGTGTCGATCACGTGCGTCCTTTGGTCGTGCCCTGCCCGGCCTCACCCACGGCACCGATCCGCCACATCCACATTACGAAGAGCCTCCCTGGCTCCCGGAGGAGTCGGTGGTCATGCCCCTAATCAGCGGTCAGTCAGTGCCTCCGGGCCCGGTGACACCACCCCCCGGATCATGGTTAACAAGGGGGGGAAGTCATGCCGGGCCCGGAGGCCGGGAGCCCCGTTGCGGGGCCACGAAAAAGGTAATGGGGGGGCTGGGCCGGCGGGCCCAAGTCGCGGGTTGGGCCCGGGGTTGGGCCTTGGGACCCATGTCGGGGGGTGGGGTGGCGTCGTACTTTTCTCATGTCGCCAGCGAGACCGGGCAGCAGCAGGAAGCCCGGAGACGCGAGTGGCACCAAAGACTTGTACGAGTCGGCCGGTAGTCGGCCGGCCGACTACCAAAAGGGGAATCTCATGTCGAACGTCACGCTGAAGGCCGCCACCAACGCCAGGCTCTACGTCGGTACGTGGGCGAACACCGCTGTCACCGCGATGAAGCGTCGCGGCGACAAGGGTCAGGGCGCGGTCGAGTACGTGGGTGTCATTGTCCTGGTGGCGCTGATCATCGCCGCGATCGTGGGCTCGGGTGTCGCGGAGGACATCGGCACCGGTCTGTCGGACACGGTCACCGAGATCCTCAGCGGCGAGGGATGATCCGACCGACTCGTTGAGTGAGTGAGTACAGGGCAGGCCGCATCCATCCCCGGCCAGGGTGGTGGCGGACCTGCCCTCTCGCGTTGTCGCGACGTCCGGTTTCGCCGGCCCGGCCCGGCCAGGTGTGGGGCTTTAAACGTTTGTGGGGGTGCCCGCAGGCGGCGATCATCGCGGGATGAGTGACGTCGCGGCCGTCCAGGCCTTGGTTGTTGTCGATGTGCAGCGCGCCTTCTTCACCGGGGCGGGGGCCGCGCCCGGGTCCCGGGAGGTGCGGGAAGCGGTTGAAGGGATGGTCGGGCGGGCCCGGGAGCGTGGGGTGCTCGTCGTGCACCTTCAGAACGACGGGGACGCCGGCGCCGACGACGAGGTGGGTACCGCGGGGTGGGAGCTTGCCCTGCCCGTCGTGGCGGGGGACCGCGAGGTCGTCGTGCGCAAGGAGCACGACGACGGGTTCGCGGGGACAGACCTCGGCGGGCTGTTGGTGGCCGCCGGGGTGAAGGGGATCGCCGTGTGCGGCGTGATGTCCGAGATGTGCGTGTCGGCCACCGCGCGGACCGCGCTGGCGCGCGGCTACCGGGTCGTACTGCCGCACGACGCCCACACGACGTACGACGTCCCGGCCGCCGAGGGCATCAGCGACACCGTCCCCGCCGCGATGGTGTCGCGGGTCGCCGAGTGGGCACTCGGGGACGAGGTGGAGATCGTCGCGCGGGCCGTCGACGTGCGGTTCGAGGAGCGGTTCGCGGAGTGCTTCGAGGGGCGGTTCGCGGGGCGGGAGTGACCGTTCAGGTCGGGACCGCCACCGATCCGGCTGGCGTCCTCGTAGACGATCCTGCCGGGCGCCACCGCACTGCTCAGGTGTCGGCCTGCCGCCCCGCGCCAGGCCGTTGGCCGGCGCGAAGATGCCTGGGGAGTGGCCGCGCGGGCTCCCGGCCTGGGACTGGAAACGGATGTAATGGAGGGTGGGGGTGGGAGGGGCATCCGGAAGTTCCAGCAGATCGGGGAAGCGCGATGGGGTGGCGGTGCGGTGGGCTGCGGTGGCGTCCCGACGGGGGTGAGCTGGTCTGGCGGGACGGCGGGTGTGAGCGGCGCAGTGCGCTCGGGTACGGGCGGGACCTCGGGTTCCGGGCCGTCGGGGAGCGGCACTGCGCCGGGGTGCGGGGGCAGGTCTGTCCGCTCGGCGCCGTCGTGGGTGGGCGGAGTACCGGCGGGCAGTGTCCCGAGTGTGCGCGGCTCGACCGGTCGCGGTCCGTGGCCGCCGACACCGTCGCGGACGATCCGCAGCCGTACACGGTCTATCTGGCGTGGTTCGGCCCCGGCATGGTCAAGGTCGGGATCACGGCCGAGGCGCGCGGGTCGGCGCGGCTGCTCGAACAGGGGGCCGTGGTGTTCACGAGGCTCGGGCGCGGGCCGCTGATGGCGGCGCGGCGGACCGAGGAGTTGCTGCGTACGGCGCTGGGGGTGCCGGACCGCGTGCCGTACGCCGCGAAGC
Organism: Streptomyces sp. NBC_01508; assembly: GCF_045040315.1. Taxonomy (NCBI): domain Bacteria; kingdom Bacillati; phylum Actinomycetota; class Actinomycetes; order Kitasatosporales; family Streptomycetaceae; genus Streptomyces; species Streptomyces sp. NBC_01508. Next base: position 4,406,413 of record NZ_CP109419.1, read on the forward strand.
GCGCCGTACGCGCCGCGTTGCCGGTCGATCCGGCCGAACGCGCCTCGGAGATACGGGAGTTGTACGGTCGGGCCGTCGCGCTTGCCGGGTGGCCGGAGTCGTTGGAGCGCGCGGAGTGCGAACCGGTCGATCACGTGGGCGTGTTCGGGCTGGCCGGGACCCCGCCCGTGACGGGGGTGATCGGCGAACTGGTCGACGGAGGGCGCGTCGCCGGGCGGCTCGTGGCCGCCGCCGGGCCCGATCTGCACCTGGAGTGCGGTGACGGCGCGGTGCTCGTGCTCGACACCCGGCTCGTACGGGGGTGGGAACTCGCCAGTGCCGGTTCCGGCACCGGAACCGGGGGCGTGACCGTGCCCGTACGACACGTGGGGGGCGCCGACCGCGCCGTACGGGTACATGTACAGGGAGGGTTGTTCTGAGCGAGACCGCTGGACAGCGCGCCGCCCGGATCGGAGGCTGGCGGGATGGATGATCAAGCAGCCGAGATCGAGGCCGTGCGGGCGTTCCGGGACCAGCTCTCGTTGCCCGGACTCATCGACGTGCACACGCACTTCATGCCCGACCGTGTCCTGCGCAAGGTGTGGGCGTACTTTGACAGCGTCGGACCCCAAACCGGTGTGGAGTGGCCCATCGCCTACCGGCACGAGGAGGACCAACGCGTCGCGCTCCTGCGCGCGTTCGGCGTCCGCGCGTACACCTCGATGCTCTACCCCCACAAGCCCGGCATGGCCGACTGGCTCAACGGCTGGGCCGCCGGATTCGCCGCGCGGACGCCCGACTGCCTCCGGACCGCGACCCTTTTCCCGGAGGAGGGCGTGGAGACGTACGTACGCGAGGCCGTCGAGTCCGGCGCGCGGATCTTCAAGTCGCATCTCCAGGTGGGGGGTTACGATCCCAACGACGAACTCCTGGACCCGGCCTGGGGGTTGCTCGCCGACGCCGGAGTGCCGGTGGTGATGCACTGCGGATCGGGCCCGCAGCCAGGCAAGTTCACCGGGCCCGAGCCCGTGGGGCGGCTGCTCGCGCGCCATCCGCGACTGCGGCTGGTCGTCGCGCACATGGGGATGCCGGAGTACACGGACTTCCTGGACCTGGCCGACCGGTACGGCGGGGTGCTGCTCGACACGACGATGGCGTTCACCGACTTCATCGAGGCTTTCGCGCCGTTCCCGGCTGGGGCGGATGCCAAGGCCCGGCTGGCGGATCTGGGGGACCGGATCCTGCTCGGTTCGGACTTTCCCAACATTCCGTACCCGTACCTCCACCAGTTGGAGGTCATCGAACGGCTCGGGCTCGGCGACGACTGGACACGCGCCGTCTGTTACGGGAACGGCGCCCGCCTCTTCGGGCTGGAGGACACCGGCACCGGAACCGGCACCGGCACCGGCACCGACTGAGACGCGCGGGGCGCCCCGGCTCAGGCGCCCCGGTTTCCGCGCCCTCCCGGTTTCCGCGTTCTCAGGGAATTCACAGAAAGCGGCAAGGGCGTTCTCAGGCGGCTTCCCCAGTGTGGGCACCATGACCGTCACCGCGCCCCGGGGGCGTACCGAAATGATCAAGCCGGACGGCAGCCCCGTCCGGGTCCTTGTCGTGGACGACGAAGCCTCGCTCGCCGAGCTGATGTCCATGACCCTGCGGTACGAGGGGTGGGAGGTCCGTAGCGCGGGTGACGGCGCCGGCGCCGTCCGTTCGGCGCGGGAGTTCCGGCCCGACGCGGTGGTGCTGGACGTGATGCTGCCCGACATGGACGGCATCGCCGTTCTCGGGCGGCTCCGCCAGGAGCTGCCCCAGGTGCCGGTTCTCTTCCTCACCGCCAAGGACGCCGTGGAGGACCGGATCGCGGGACTCACGGCGGGCGGTGACGACTACGTCACCAAGCCCTTCAGCCTGGAGGAGGTCGTGGCCCGCCTGCGCGGGCTGATACGGCGCTCCGGGACCGCCGCCGCACGCAGCGAATCGGTGCTGGTCGTGGGCGACTTGACCCTCGACGAGGACAGTCACGACGTCAGCCGGGGCGGGCGGTCCATCCATCTCACGGCGACGGAGTTCGAACTGCTGCGCTTCCTGATGCGCAACCCGCGGCGCGTGCTGAGCAAGGCCCAGATCCTCGACCGCGTGTGGTCGTACGACTTCGGCGGCCAGGCGAATGTGGTGGAGCTGTACATCTCGTACCTGCGACGGAAGATCGACGCGGGCCGGCAGCCGATGATCCACACCCGGCGCGGGGCGGGGTATCTGATCAAGCCCGGAGAGTAGCGGCGGTGGCGGTGGCGGTGGCGGTGGCGATGACGGCGGTGCGGGATCGAGTACGCGGGCGGGGCGGGCGGTACGGGCGGGGCGGTCGAGGTGGGCGCGCACGTACGACTCCGAGGCGGGCGCCCAAGCGCTGGTCGCTGCGTACGCGCCTCGTCGTGTCGGCGGTCTCGCTGATCGCCGTCGTGGCCGCCGTGATCGGCGCGGTGACGACGATCGCGTTCCGCTCGTACCAGTACGACCAGCTCGACGCCCAGGTCCACGCGATCGCCGAACGGGCCGCCGGACCGCACAAGCGGGCCGACCGGCCGCCGGGCGAGGTCCTGCAGCCCCGGCCGGCGGATGTGAAGGAACCGCTCAGGACCATCACCGGCGGTGGCGCCCCGATCGGAACGGTCGGCCTCGAACTGACCGGCACCGGCCCGGGCGACGTCGGCCGGGGCCTGATCAGCGCCCAGACGAGCGACGACGACCGGGGCCAGCAGGTCACCGGGCACGCGCTCACCGACTCCGAGACGGCCGCCCTGGCCACGGTCCCGCGCGACGGCGACGCGCACAGCGTGACCCTCGCCGACCTGGGCGACTACCGCGCCGAGTACGTCTCCGGCGTCAACGGCTCGTTCCTCGTCGGCGTGCCGCTCAGCGACGTCCAGGACACCCTCGCCACGCTCATCGTGGTCGAGATCTGCGTCACCGTCGCGGGCCTGGTCGCCGCCGGGATCGCGGGCGGGGTGCTGGTCGGGGTGGCCCTGCGGCCGTTGCGGCGCGTCGCGGCGACCGCCACCCTCGTCGCCGAACTCCCCCTGCACAGCGGCGAGGTGGCGCCTCTGACGCGGCTGCCGGACACCGAGGCCGATCCGCGTACGGAGGTCGGTCAGGTCGGCGCCGCGCTCAACCGGATGCTGGGGCACGTCGGTTCGGCGCTCGCCGCGCGGCAGGAGAGCGAGACGCGGGTACGGCGCTTCGTCGCCGACGCGAGCCACGAGCTGCGGACACCGCTCGCCTCCATCCGCGGTTACGCCGAACTCACCCGGCGCGGACCAGAGAAGACCGGTCCCGACACCCGGCACGCGCTCGGCCGCATCGAGGCCGAGGCGGAGCGGATGACCGGGCTGGTGGACGATCTGCTGCTGCTGGCACGGCTCGACGCCGGCCGGCCGCTCGCGTACGGGACGACGGACCTTTCCCCGCTCGTCGTGGACGCGGTCGGCGACGCGCGGGCCGCCGGGCAGGGGCACCACTGGCGGCTGGAGCTGCCGGACGAGCCCGCGAACGTGCGCGGCGACGCCCCCAGGCTCCAGCAGGTGCTCGTCAACCTGCTGGCCAACGCCCGGACGCACACCCCGCCGGGGACGACCGTCACGGCGCGCGTGCGCGCCGATGCCGCTGCCGCCGACGTCCGGGTCGATGTGATGGACGACGGGCCAGGCATCCCGCCCGCGCTCCTGCCGCACGTCTTCGAACGCTTCGCACGCGGCGACGCGTCCCGCTCCCGGACGGCGGGCGCCGCCGCCTACTCCACCGGTCTCGGCCTCGCCATCGTGCAGGCCGTCGTCACCGCGCACGGCGGCGGCGTCCATGTCGAGAGCGAGCCCGGCCGCACCGTCTTCACGGTGCGCCTCCCGGCCGACGCCACCGCGTCCCCCACCACCGCGTCCCCCACCACCCCCACGACCGTTGTGGACTCACAGCCGCACCACAGGCTCAGCACACTGCCGTGACAGCCTGACCGCCGAGTGTCGGTCGTATGCGAACCGACACCGACAGCCCGTGGGGCAGCCTCCCGGCCAGGGAACACCTCCCGGTCGAAGCGCTCGACGCGAGGCCCCCCACCGGCGTCCCCGGCCCCACCGGCCCCACCGGCGTCCGCAGTACGACCGGCCCCACCGGCCCCACCGGCGTCCGCAGTACGACCGGCCCCACCGGCCCCACCGGCCCCAAAAGCGCCCCCGGCGCCCCCGTGCTCGACGTGACCATCCCCGTCCACAACGAGGAGCAGGACCTGGAGTCGTGCGTACGGCGGCTCCACGACCACCTCGCCCGCACCTTCCCGTACCGCTTCCGCATCACCGTCGCGGACAACGCCAGCACCGACCGCACGCCCGCCGTGGCGGCCCGGCTCGCGGCGTCGATCCCCGAGGTGACCGCGTACCGGCTGGAGGAGAAGGGGCGCGGGCGGGCGCTGCGTACCGTCTGGTCGCACTCCGACTCCCCCGTCCTCGCCTACATGGACGTCGACCTGTCCACCGACCTCAACGCGCTGCTGCCGCTCGTCGCGCCGCTGATCTCGGGCCACTCGGACCTGGCGATCGGCTCACGCCTCGCGCGCTCGTCGCGCGTCGTACGCGGCCCCAAGCGGGAGTTCATCTCGCGCGCCTACAACCTGATCCTCAAGTCGTCGCTCTCCGCGCGCTTCAGCGACGCGCAGTGCGGCTTCAAGGCGATACGGGGCGAGGTCGCCGAGCGGCTGCTGCCGATGGTCGAGGACACCGGGTGGTTCTTCGACACCGAGATGCTGGTGCTCGCCGAACGGGCCGGGCTGCGGATCCACGAGGTGCCGGTCGACTGGGTCGACGACCCGGACAGCCGTGTGCACATCGTGAGCACGGCGATCGACGACCTCAAGGGCGTCTGGCGGGTCGGGCGCGCGCTCGCGGTCGGCGCGCTGCCGCTCGACCGGCTCGCCCGGCCCTTCGGCGACGACCCGCGGGACCGCGCGATCGGCGGCGTCCCCGGCGGCCTCGCCCGCCAGTTGGTCGGCTTCTGCGTCGTCGGCGCGCTGTCGACCCTCTTCTATCTGTTGCTCTACTCCCTTTTCCGTACGGCCTCCGGGGCTCAAGCGGCCAATGCTGCCGCCCTGTTGGTCTCGGCGGTCGCGAACACCGCGGCCAATCGCCGGCTGACGTTCGGCGTACGGGGCCGGGAGCGCGCCGTACGCCATCAGGCCCAGGGTCTGGTCGTCTTCGGTATCGGTCTCGCGCTGACCAGCGGCTCGCTGGCCGCGCTCGACGCGGCTTCCGGGAACCCCGCCCACGGCACGGAACTGGCCGTCCTGATCTCCGCCAACCTCGCGGCGACGGTGCTGCGCTTCCTCCTCTTCCGCGCGTGGGTCTTCCCCGACCGGCGCGGCGTCGGCGAACAGCCCACGACCCAGGAAGCCCAGCAGGCCCAGGAAGCCCAGCAGACCCACAGGACCCCGGAACGGAGCGCCCGATGACCCACGCCCTCGCCACCGGCGCACCGACCGCCGGACCCGCCCACCGCGCCGTCCCCCTTCTCGCGCGGCTGCGCCGCGGCAGGCCCGAGGACGCGCCCTGGGTACGCCCCGCCTTCCTCGCCCTGCTGCTCGCGGCGCTGGTCCTCAACCTGTGGAGCCTCGGCGACTCCGGATACGCCAACTCCTTCTACTCCGCGGCCGTTCAGGCGGGTGGCGAGAGCTGGAAGGCGTTCTTCTTCGGCTCGTCCGACGCGGGGAACTCCATCACCGTCGACAAACCCCCGGCCGCCCTGTGGCCGATGGCCCTGTCCGTACGGCTCTTCGGTCTCGGGTCGTGGCAGATCCTGGTGCCCGAGGCGCTGATGGGTGTCGGCACGATCGCCGCGCTGTACGCGGCGGTCCGCCGCCGCTTCAGCGCATCGGCGGGGCTCATCGCGGGCGCGGTGTTCGCGCTGACGCCCGTCGCCGCGCTGATGTTCCGCTTCAACAACCCGGACGCGCTGCTGGCGTTGCTGATGACGGTCACGGTCTACTGCGTGCTGCGCGCGCTGGAAGGGGCCCGGACGCGCTGGCTGGTGTGGGCGGGTGTCGCGATGGGCTTCGCGTTCCTGACGAAGACGCTCCAGGCGTTCCTGATCCTGCCGCCGCTCGCGCTCGTGTACGCGGTGTGCGCGCCCACGTCCGTACGGCGCCGAATCGGCCAACTGGCCGCCGCCGGGCTTGCGTTGGTGGTCGCAGGTGGCTGGTGGGTCGCGATCGTCGAGCTGTGGCCGGCCGCGTCCCGCCCGTACATCGGCGGCTCGCAGACCAACTCCTTCCTCGAACTCACCCTTGGCTACAACGGACTTGGCCGTATCAGCGGTGACGAGCCCGGCAGCGTCGGCGGTGGGGGCGGGGGAGGCGGGCGCCGTGGCGGTGAGACCGGCATCGGCCGGATGTTCAGCGACAGCATCGGCGGTCAGATCTCCTGGCTGCTGCCCGCCGCGCTGTTCCTGCTGGTCGCCGGTCTGGTGCTGACCTGGCGGGCCAGGACGAGCCCCGGCCGCACGAATCTCGCACGCTCCTCGTTCCTGGTCTGGGGCGGTGCGCTGCTGACGACGGCGGGGGTCTTCTCCTTCATGGCGGGGATCTTCCACGAGTACTACACGGTGGCGCTCGCGCCGTACATCGCCGCCCTGGTCGGCATGGGCGTGACGGTGCTGTGGGAGGAGCGCGCCACGTTCCTCGCGTCGGCCGCGCTGGGTGTGACCGTGGCGGGGACGGCGGTCTGGGCGTTCGTGCTGCTCGGCCGTACGCCGGACTTCGTGCCGTGGCTGCGCTGGGCTGTGCTGGCCGGCGGGCTGACCGCGGCGGTGGCGCTGACGGTCGTGGGCCGGATCGGCCGGGAGGGGCGGTTCCGCACCCTCGGGCCCCGGATGGCGGTGGGCGCCGTCGTGCTGGCGGTCGCCGCGTCGCTGGCGGCGCCGCTCGCGTACACGCTGTCCACGGTCAGCACCCCGCACTCGGGGTCGATCGTGACGGCGGGCCCGGCGGCGGCGCGCGGTGGCGGTGGCGGTGCGGGTGGTCCGGGCGGTGGTGGCGGTGCGGGTGATCCGGGCGGTGGTGGCGACGACGACGGCGGCGGTGCTGCCGGTGCCCGGCCCCCACGCCCCGCCGGCGGCCAGACCCCGCAGGGCGGCGGAGGTGGCGGCGGGATGGCCGGTCTGCTCGACGGCCAGGCCGTCAGCGCCGAGGTGGCAGCGGCGCTGAAGAAGGACGCCGGTGACTACACGTGGGTCGCCGCGACGACCGGCTCCCAGAACGCCGCGACCAACCAACTCGCCACCAGGGAAGCGGTGATGGCGATCGGCGGCTTCAACGGCAGCGACCCGTCCCCGACGCTCGACCAGTTCAAGCGCCATGTCGCGGACGGCGAGATCCACTACTTCTTCGGAGGCGGCGGGGTCGGCGGCGGAGGCGGGGCTGGCGGGGCGGGCGGCGGTCAGGAGGGTTCGGCCTCGGCCATCTCCACCTGGGTGCAGTCCACGTACAAGGAGGTCACCGTGGGCGGCACGACCCTCTACGATCTGACCGCCACCAAGTAGCTATACGGCGTAAGAGAGTTTCTTGTACGGTGTACGGGGCCGATTGGTCCCGTACACCGTAAAGGACTCTCCGTATGAAGGCGTCGGCCGCCGACACCACTACCACTCCCGACTCGCCGGTTCCCGGCCGCCACCCCCAGCGCTGGCTGATCCTCGGCGTCATCTGTCTCGCCCAGCTCACCGTGCTCATCGACAACACCGTCCTCAGCGTCGCGATCCCCTCCCTCACCACCGAACTCGACGCGTCGACCGCCGACGTCCAGTGGATGATCAACGCCTACTCACTCGTCCAGTCCGGCCTCCTGCTCACCGCGGGCAACGCCGCCGACCGCTACGGCCGCAAGAGGATGCTCGTCGCCGGCCTCGCGCTGTTCGGCATCGGCTCCCTGGCCGCCGGACTCGCGCAGTCCTCGGGCCAGTTGATCGCCGCCCGCGCCGGAATGGGCGTCGGCGGGGCGCTGTTGATCACCACCACGCTCGCCGTCGTCGTCACGATCTTCGACGACGAGGAGCGGGTACGGGCCATCGGCCTGTGGGCGACGGTCAATTCGCTCGGCTTCGCGGCCGGACCCCTGCTCGGCGGCGCCGTCCTCGACCACTTCTGGTGGGGCGCGATCTTCCTCATCAACATCCCGGTCGTCGCACTCGGCCTGGTCGCCGTCATCGCGCTCGTACCGGAGTCCCGGACCAAACAGGGCGCCCGCCCCGACCTGCTGGGCGCGCTGCTCTCCGTCATCGGCATGACCTCCGTCGTGTACGCGATCATCTCCGGCCCCGACCACGGCTGGACCTCCGTCCACGTGCTGCTCCCGGCGGGCGTCGGCGTGCTCGTCATGGGCGCGTTCGCGTACTGGGAAGTGCGTGTCCCGTACCCGATGCTGGACATGCACTTCTTCCGGAACCAGCGCTTCGTCGGCGCCGTCGCGGGCGCGCTCCTCGTCGCCTTCGGCATGACGGGCTCGCTGTACCTGCTCACGCAGCATCTGCAATTCGTCATGGGATACGGCCCGTTGGACGCCGGTCTGCGGACGGCACCGCTCGCCGTCACCGTCGTCCTGCTCAACCTCGTGGGCGTAGGAGCCTGGCTCGTACGGAAGTTGGGCACGCCCACCACCATCGCCCTCGGCATGTCCCTGGTCTCCGCCGGTCTCGCGGCCATCGCGGTCCTGGGTGCCGGCGGCTACAGCGGCATGCTGCTCGGACTCGTCGTGATGGGCGCGGGCGTCGCGCTGTCGATGCCCGCCATGGCCAACGCCATCATGAGCGCGATCCCGCCGGAGAAGGCGGGCGTCGGCGCGGGCGTCAACGGCACGCTCGCCGAGTTCGGCAACGGTCTCGGGGTCGCCGTACTCGGAGCCGTACTCAACTCCCGGTTCGCCGCGCTCGTCCCCGCCGCCGTGGGCGCGTCCTCGCTGCCCGCCGCGCTCGCGGCCGTCGACGCGGGGCCGGGCGGGGACGCGGAGCGCGCCGCGATCTCCGACGCGTTCGCCTCCGGCCTGGAGACCAGCCAGTTGGTGGGCGCGGTGGCGGTACTGGCGGGTGGCCTGCTCGCCGCGCTGCTGCTGCGCCGAGCGGAGCGGGCGGACCGGCCCGAGGCGTCAGCGGCATAGCATCGGAGCCGCACGAACGGGCCGAGGAACCGAGGAGGCTCAACCATGGAGTCGGCAGCCGACAACGCCAAGCAGCCCCTGCGGACCAGCGTATGGCTGGAGGGGAAGCCCGCGGCACGCGGCCGTAGGAGTGAGCGCTCCGACCATCCCACCGGGCTCGGCAGGGACCGGATCATCGCGGTCTCGGTGCGGCTGCTCGACGCGGAGGGTCCGGCCAAGCTGTCCATGCGCCGGCTGGCCGCCGAGCTGGGTGTGACGGCGATGTCCCTGTACTGGTACGTGGACACCAAGGACGACCTACTCGAACTCGCCCTGGACTCCGTCTTCTCGGAGATCGACACGGTCGGCCCGGCGGACGACGAAGCGGACTCGGGCACGGACCCGGACTCGGGCACGGACCCGGACTCGGGCACGGACTCGGGCACGGACTCCGACACGGACTCGGACTCCGACTGGCGCGACGACCTGCGCGCCCTCGCCGTCAACTACCGTGCCCTGCTGGTCCGCCACCCCTGGGTCTCACCGCTCGCCGGCAAGTTCCTCAACATCGGCCCGCACTCGATGGAGTTCTCCGCCGCCGTGCAGCGGGTCATGGGCCGTACGGGCCTGCCCGCGCACGGCCAGATGGGTGCACTGGCCGCAGTCTTCCAGTTCGTGTACGGATTCGGCACGATCGAGGGCCACTTCGTCCAGCGGTGCGCCGAGGCGGGGATGACCCAGGAGCAGTACTACCGGGAAGCCATGGGAAGGATCAACGAACGGCCGGAGTACCGGGGCCGCTTCGACCGGGCCGAGGAGCTGATGGCGGCGCGCGGCGGCGACACGGCCGAGGAGATGCGCGAACGGGACTTCACGTTCGCGCTCGAACTCCTCGTCGCGGGCATCGAGGCGATGCGGGCCCGGGGCTGAGCCCGTCCCGGCCCGGCTACTCGGGCGGAGCCAGCCGCGCCGGGAATCCGCCCGTCGCGATCGGGCTCCAGCGCTCCGGCGTGATGCGGATGATCGACTTCCCCTGCCGCACCATCGCCTCGCGGTACTCGTCCCAGTCCGGGTGCTCCCCCGAGATGTCGCGGAAGTACTCGACCAGCGGCTCCACCGACTCCGGTACGTCCAGCACCTCCGCCGTACCGTCGATCTGCACCCACGGCCCGTCCCACGTGTCCGACAGGACGATGACGCTCGCCCGCGGGTCCCGCTTCGCGTTCCGCGTCTTCGCGCGCTCCGGGTAGGTGGAGACGACGATCCGCCCCGAGCCGTCGACCCCGCAGGTCAGCGGGGAGCCCTGGGGGCGGCCGTCGGAACGGGTCGTCAGCAGGATCGCGTGGTGCCTGGGCCGGACGAACTCCAGCAACTCGGCGAGCGCCACGGTGGTGTTGGTCGCGATGTCGGGTGCCATGCCGCGCAGCCTACGACGCGACCGCGTCCGCCGGATCGACCTCCCGCACCGCCTGGATGTCGATCTCCACCCGCAGCGTCGTGCCGATCGCCGACATCCCCGCCCGCACCACCTGGTTGTAGTTCATCGCGAAGTCGGCGCGTCGCAGCTCCGTCGTCGCTCGGAAGGCCGCCCGCTCGCCGCCCCACGGATCGGGCCCGGTCCCGAGGTACGTGAGGTCCAGCGCCACCTTCCGTACGACTCCGTGCAGCGACAGGTCGCCCCGTACCGTCCAGCGGTCCGGCCCCGACCGGCTGACGCCCGTGCTGTGGTATGTGATCTCCGGGTACCGCTCCGTGTCCAGGAAGTCCGGCGACCTGAGGTGCTTGTCCCGCACCGCGTTGCCGGTGTCGATACTCGTCGCGTCGATGACCGCGTCGACGCGCGAGTGCTCGGGCGCCGACGCGATCTCGACCCGGCCGCCGAACTCGGCGAAACGGCCCCGCACGCTGGAGATCCCGAGGTGCTGGGCGACCGTGGCCACCGACGAGTGCGCGGGGTCGATGTTCCACCCACCGGGCGGCGGCAGTTCGATGCCGCCCTGCCGGGTCAGGACGACCGTCCCGGCGTCGGCGACACCGCTGGAGGTGACGAACGCGGTGGCGGCGGCGGGCGCGTGGCCGATGGCCGTCACGATCACGGTGTACGGCCCCGGCGTCAGCGGTACGTCGGAGGTCACCGCTCCGTCGGCGTCCGCGTCGGCGCGCACCACCTGCGCGCCGGTCCGGTCGGTCAGGGTCACGACGGCGTGCCCGACGGCCCAGCCGTCCGGTGTCCGTACCTGTGCGCGAAGTCCCATCCCGTTTCTCTCTCCTCGTTCGCTGTTCTCATGAGCCCGTCCACACCGGCCCGGCACCGGCACCGCACTGACACCGGCACCGCACCGGCACTGTCACGGCACCGCACCGGCACCGCACCGGCACCGGTCCGGCCAAGAATCGGGCCCCGGTGCGGTGCCGGCACGCCGTCCCCTGGCTGCCGCCACCACCACCGGGGCCCCTTCCACCGGACCTGGGCGCGCCTCTGCTCGGGAACGCGCCCCGTCCGGGGGCTTTGACAGGCCGCCCTACTCGCCCGGGTGCGTCAGCTCGATGTCGTGCCCGTCGATACCGTGCCCGGCCACCGTCAGACCACCGGCCACCGGCGGATAGCCGGTCGCGATGACCGTGTACTCGCCCGCGTCCAGGTCCGCGAAGCCGTAAGCCCCGTCGTCCCCGGTCGTCGCCGTGGTGACCACGTTCCCGGCCGCGTCGATCAGCGTGACACGGGCGTCCGGCAGCGGACGCCGGTCGGCTCCCGCCCGGACCGTGCCCTGGACGAGCGCGCCCGACTTCAGCGCGGCCTCGACGCGGGTCACCCCCTGGGCGCCGATCTCCACCGGCAGGGCCAGCGGCCGGAAGCCGGCCGCGTTCACGGCGACGGTCACGGCGCCGGGCAGCAGCTCCGCGAAGGCGAACTCGCCCCCCTCGGCGGATTTGCCGGTCGCCAGCACATCGCCGCGCACGTCGGTCACGACGACCATCGCGCCCTCGATGGGCGTATCGCCCGCCACGCTCCGTACGGCGCCGGTCAGACCGCTCGTACCGGCGAGCAGGATGTCGTACGCCAGCGGCTCCGTGCCGACGGCCACCGTGGCGGCCTGCGGCTGGTAGCCGTCGGCCGCGGCGATGAGGACGTACGAGCCGGACCCGGGCGCGTCCACGACGTAACCGCCGTCGTCCCCGGCGACCGCGCGGCCCAACTGCCGCCCGGCCGGGGAGATGAGGGTGACGGCCGCCCGTGGCACGGCCCCGCCCTCGCCGCCGCGTACGACGCCGTGCACCGGGATGCCGGTGGTCGCGGGCGCGGGTGCGGGTGCCACGGCGACCGGCGCCTCGACACCGACACCGACACCGACACCGACACCGACAGTCACAGGGGCGACGGGCACGTCCGGCGTGGTCGGCGCGCTCTCCGGGCTCTCCACCGCGTCACCCGCGGCCCGCGACTTCAACGCGACCTCCTTGATGAACAGCGTCACGAAGAACGCGAGCAGCGCGGCCGGCGCCGAGAAGAGGAAGACATCGGCGACACCGTGCCCGTACGCCGCCTCCACGACGGTCCGCACCGGCGCGGGCAGCGTGTCCAGATTCGGGATGCCCCCGCCGCCCGTACCGGCGTGACCGGCCGCCGCGGCCTGCGGGCCGAGGTCGGCGAGACCGTCCTTGACGTAACCGGCGACCCGGTTGCCCAGCACCGCGCCCAGCGCGGAGACGCCGATCGCGCCGCCGAGGGAGCGGAAGAAGGTGACGACGGAACTCGCGGCGCCCAAGTCCTGCGGGGAGACCTGGTTCTGTGTGCACAGGACCAGGTTCTGCATCATCATGCCGATGCCGAGACCCATGATCGCCATGAAGACCGCGATGTGCCAGTACTCGGTGTCGTACCGGATGGTCCCCAGCAGTCCCAGGCCGGCCGTCACCAGCACACCACCGCTGACCAGCCACGCCTTCCAGCGCCCCGTCTTGGTGATGATCAGGCCCGAGACCGTCGACGAGAGGAAGAGCCCGCCGATCATCGGGATCGTCATCACCCCGGACATCGTGGGCGACTTGTCACGCGCGAGCTGGAAGTACTGGCTGAAGAAGACCGTGCCCGCGAACATCGCGATGCCGACGAACAGCGAGGCCAGCGAGGCGAGGGTGATGGTGCGGTTGCGGAAGAGGCGCAGCGGGATGATCGGCTCGCTGGCCCGTGACTCGGTGAAGAGGAAGAGCGCGCCGAGCACGACCGTGCCGGCGAGCATCGCGTACGTCTGCCAGGAGACCCAGTCGTACTTGTCACCGGCGAAGGTGACCCAGAGCAGCAGCAGCGAGACGGCCGCGCTGATGAGGAACGCGCCGGTCCAGTCGATCTTGACCTTGCGCTTGACCACCGGGAGCTTGAGGGTCTTCTGAAGCACGATCAGCGCGATGACGGCGAAGGGGACGCCGACGTAGAAGCACCAGCGCCAGCCGAGCCACGACGTGTCGGTGATGACACCGCCGATGAGCGGGCCGCCGACGGTGGCGACGGCGAAGGTCGCGCCGAGGTAGCCGCTGTAGCGCCCGCGCTCACGCGGGGCGATCATCGCGGCCATGATGATCTGGGCGAGCGCGGTGAGACCGCCGACGCCGATGCCCTGAATGACGCGGAAGACGATCAGCACCCCCGCGCTCTGCGACAGCCCGGCCGCCGCCGAGGCGACCACATAGAGGGTCAGTGCTATCTGGACCAGCAGCTTCTTGCTGAACAGGTCGGCGAGCTTGCCCCACAGGGGAGTGGTCGCCGTCATCGCCAGGAGCGACGCGGTCACCACCCAGGTGTACGCGCTCTGTCCGCCGCCGAGGTCGGAGATGATCTCGGGCAGGGCGTTGGTGACGACCGTCGAGGAGAGGATCGCCACGAACATGCCGAGCAGCAACCCGGAGAGCGCCTCCATGATCTGACGGTGTGTCATCGGCGTGCCGGGTGCGGCGGGGGCGGAGGAACCGCCTCCGTGCTTGGCGTGGCCGCCCCGTACACCCGTTGGTGTGGTGGTCGTAGCCATTGAGTTCCTTTGTCTTACGTCTGTTGCCGCGCGGGTGTTTCTCGCTGTGCGGACTCAGATACGGGTGCGTGTGCGGGTGCGACCGCGGGTGCGACTGCCGCGGCGGGCGTACGGGCGTACGAACCGGGGCTGTCGTCGTAACGGCCCGGCCGGCAGTCGCCGAAGTTCTCGCGCAGCCGCGCCAGCATGGTGTTCAGCTGTCCGACCTCGTCGTCGGTCCAGTCGGACAGCGCGTGGGCGAAGATCTCCGTCGTCCGTCGCGCGAGCTCGTCAAGCAGGTCCCGGCCCGCCGGGGTGAGCCGCAGGATGCGGGACCGCCGGTCGGCGAGGTCGGGCGCGCGCTCGACCCAGCCGCGCTCGACCGCGTGGGCCACATGCCTGCTGGTCACGGACATGTCCACGGCCATCAACTCGGCGAGGCGGCTCATCCGCATCTCGCCGCGCCGCTCCAGCAGGGTGAGTACGGCGGCCGAGCCGCCCGGACAGTCGGGTGGAAGGACGCGGGAGAGTCCCCTTTTCACGGCGCCGATGGCGCTGAGTTGACGGGCCAGTTCCGCGTACTGACTCTTGGCGGCCATGACCCCTCCGAGAAGTTCCCTCGCCACTGTCGCGCATATGTTGTTGCTTAGGGCAACCATAGAAGCGGTTGGTTGCTGAAGGCAAACGAAAAGAGGGCATCAGCGGTAAAGGAACCCAAAAGGCTTCGCATGTGCGAGGTCAATGGCACGCGGGGAGGTACGCAGGGGACGGACGAGGCCCCCGTTACGGCTCCGAAAAGCCCCCGGCCGGCCTCCGGAGAAGCTGTCGTACGGCCTCCGGAGCGGCTGTCGCAGGGGCTTGGGACGGCCCCGGGGGTTGGGCGGGGTCACGGTGTTCGCTAGGGTCCTGGCCCATGGCACACAACCCCCATGCCCCGCAGGGCCCCGAGGGAAATCCCGACCCCGCGGGCAACACCCAGATGTTCCGCGCCTTTGTCGACGAGGGTGAGCCACAGCGTCGACAGGCGCCACAGCAGAGCGGATCGAAGACCGGACTGATCGTCGGCGTCGTGGCCGTGATCGTGATCCTGGGCGCGGTCGCCTGGCTCGCGCTCGGCTGACCCCGCCGGACAGGCCCTGACTCCTGCCTGCCGGTGGTGCCCCGCTCCGCACGGAGCGGGGCACCGCCGCGGCACCGGACTCGGTCCGCGACAGTTCGCGACAGTTCGCGACAGTTCGCGACAGTTCGCGACAGTCCGCGATCAGTCCGCGATCAGTCCGCGATCAGCCCTTCCCGCAGCTGCGCGAGCGTGCGGGTCAGCAGGCGTGAGACATGCATCTGCGAGATGCCGACCTCCTCGCCGATCTGGGACTGCGTCATGTTCGCGAAGAAGCGCAGCATGATGATCTGCCGCTCCCGGGGCGGGAGTTTGGCCAGCAGCGGCTTCAGCGACTCGCGGTACTCCACCCCCTCCAGGGCCGTGTCCTCGTACCCCAGCCGGTCCGCGAGCGAGCCCTCGCCGCCGTCGTCCTCGGGGGACGGGGAGTCCAGCGAGGAGGCCGTGTACGCGTTCCCGACCGCGAGGCCGTCGACCACGTCCTCCTCCGACACCCCCAACACCAGGGCGAGTTCGGGCACGGTCGGCGAGCGGTCCAGCTTCTGCGCCAGCTCGTCGCTGGCCTTCGTGAGCGCCAGCCGCAGCTCCTGGAGCCGGCGGGGGACGCGCACGGACCACGACGTGTCGCGGAAGAAGCGCTTGATCTCGCCGACGACGGTCGGCATCGCGAACGTGGGGAATTCCACGCCCCGTTCGCAGTCGAACCGGTCGATCGCCTTGATCAGGCCGATCGTGCCGACCTGGACGATGTCCTCCATCGGCTCGTTACGGCTGCGGAACCGGGCCGCCGCGTAACGCACCAGTGGCAGATTCAGCTCGATGAGGGTGTCACGTACGTAGGTGCGCTCCGGGCTGTCCTGGTCGAGCACGGCGAGCCGCAGGAACAGGGAGCGGGACAGAGTGCGGGTGTCGATGACTTCCGGCTGGGACACGCGCGGTTCGGCCACACGGTCGAGAGCATCCGGTGCGTCCGGTGCCTGGTCGCTCTTGTTGAGCGTGAGCACCTTCGAGCTGCCCTGTTCTACGGACATGCCACCCCCTTGAGGTCGCTGACGGTCGCGGTGGCCGCTCCCGTCGAAGGAACGCAGCCTCCACCTGAATACCGGCGGTGGGACTGCGGCAAACGCGGTTCCAGCAGAATGTCACATGTCGTCAACACGCTGTAGCGCCAAGTCGACATATCTGCACCGGAATAAGGGGGTATGCGAATTTGCTGCCGGTGAGACGGCTGCGGGGTTACTACCCGGAAGAGCTATGCCTCGATCCTATTTGCGGATCGCAAACGCGCGAAGCTTCGCGCGAGGAGTCTCGACACATGCATCTGGGAGACGCCGAGCTCCTGGCTGATCTGTGACTGCGTCAGGTTGTTGTAGTAGCGCAGCATCAGGATGCGCTGTTCCCGCTCGGGCAGCTGGACGAGCAGATGCCGGACCAGATCGCGGTGTTCGACACCGGCCAGCGCCGGGTCCTCGTAGCCGAGCCGGTCGAGCAGCCCCGGCAGCCCGTCGCCCTCCTGCGCCGCCTCCAGCGATGTCGCGTGGTACGACCGGCCCGCCTCGATGCAGGCCAGAACCTCGTCCTCGGAGATCTTCAGCCGCTCGGCGATCTCGGCGGTGGTGGGGGAGCGGCCGTGAGCCGTCGTCAGATCCTCGGTGGCGCCGGTGACCTGGACCCACAGTTCGTGCAGCCGGCGCGGCACATGGACGGTCCGTACGTTGTCTCGGAAGTAGCGTTTGATCTCGCCGACGACGGTCGGCATCGCGAAGGTCGGGAACTGCACGCCGCGGTCCGGGTCGAACCGGTCGATCGCGTTGATCAGACCGATCGTGCCGACCTGGACGACATCCTCCATCGGCTCGTTACGGCTGCGGAACCGGGCCGCCGCGTAACGCACGAGCGGCAGATTCGCCTCGATGAGCGCGCTGCGGACGCGGGTGTGCTCCGGGCTGCCGCGCTCCAGATCCTTGATCTGGGAGAAGAGCAGCTGTGTCAGCGCCCTGGTGTCGGCGCCCCGGGTCTGCGGCGTCGACGGCCGGGTGCCGGTCTCGCTCGGGGTCTCGACGAGGGGGGCCTCGGTTCGCGGTTCGGCTCGCGGTTCGGCTCGGGCCTCGGCTCGGGGTTCGATCTGGGGCGGCATTTGAGGCGTTGTACTGGCCGGCACGGTCACGCCACCCCTTTGCGGTCAACTACGGTCAACTCATCCGTCAAAAGCGGTCATAGCATCACAAGACATGCCCACTGTGTGCAAGCACCAGAAAACTCCGTGTTGGCGAAGAATTCGCTGCTCACGCTCCGCCCGTACGCGAAAAGCCCCACGCCGGTGAGGTGTGGGGCCGCGAGGTCGGCTGGGGTGAGCCAGGGGGTACGCCAGGGGCGGGGCGACGGTGCGCCGGGAGAGCCGAGGGTCGGAAAACCGGTCGGAACCGATCAGAACTCGTAGTCGGCGATCACCCAGGTGGCGAATTCTCGCCATTGTCCGACGCCCGCCTGGTGGTCGGGGTGCTCCAGATAGCGGGTCAGCGCGTCGGCGTCGGCGACCGCCGAGTTGATGGCGAAGTCGTGGGCGATCGGCCGGTCGCTGATGTTCCAGCCGCACTCCCAGAACTCCAGCTCCGGGATCTTGCCACCGAGCTCCGCGAAGGCCCGCGCGCCGGCGGCGACCCTGGGCTCGTCGCGCGAGACGCCCTCGTCGAGCTTGAAGAGGACCAGGTGGCGGATCAAGGGTTCTCCTGACGGGAGCGCGGGCGCGGGCGCGGGTGGGGGCGAGGTTGGCGGATGGCGGATGGCGCGGATACGGCGCCTTCGGCCGCCGCGACGGCGGCTACTTCACGAGTTCGGTCATGAAGTCGCCGACACCCTCCGCCGCACTGGCTATGCCCTCGAACCCCACCTGGACAAGTTCGGCGGACCGGTCGGGCGAGGTGATGATCGTATACAGCACGAAGACAATGATCAGATAGAGCAAGACCTTCTTCGTTTGCACCATCAGCGCTGCCTCCCCTGCCGTCCTCAGTGCGATCGCGTGAGTCTAACCGTACGAATGGGCCGCTTCCGAGGTCGATTTCGATCACCCGCGTGACCGCTTCTGGCCACACCGCGTCGGTGCGTGGTCCTCGCCGCCCGATCGGGGGCGACGTACGCGGCAGGCACCCGCCCCGCGCCGTCAGAACCTGAACACACACTCCGCAAGACACCGCGTGAAACGGAGTAAATGCCCCGCCAGGTCGGTTAGTTGTTGATCGAAAAGCGACCGGTGGCGGCCGGTGCGTGCACAACTCTTGACGTGTGGGAAACGCGGGAGAACCATCTGCGTGACGAGAGAGCGCTCTCCGGATTTCCGCCGGATCTCTCCGTGTGCGCGTCCCGAACTCCCCCCGTCGTCCGAGACTTCAGGAGACCTGCCCATGCACGCTCCGCTGTCCGTTGTACCGGTGTTCAGGAGACCCGCTTCGGTGCGCCGCCGCGGCATCGCCGCGTCCGTCGCCGCCACCCTGGTCGCCTCCCTGCTGATGCTCATCCCCGGCACCACCGCCGCGAGCGCCGCACCCACCCTGCTCTCCCAGGGCAAGCCGGTGACGGTCTCCAGCACGGAGAACGGCGGCACCCCCGCCGGCGCCGCCGTCGACGGCGACAACGGCACCCGCTGGTCGAGCGCCGCCGCCGACCCGCAGTGGATCCGGATCGACCTCGGCTCCACGGTCGCGGTCAACCAGGTCGTGCTGCGCTGGGAGACCGCGTACGCCAAGGCGTACAAGATCGAGCTGTCCACGAACGGCACCAGCTGGACGAGCGCGTACTCCACCACCACAGGACCCGGTGGCAACGAGACGCTGAACGTCTCCGGCGACGCCCGCTACGTACGGCTGACCGGCACCACCCGCGCCACCCAGTACGGCTACTCGCTCTGGGAGTTCCAGGTGTACGGCGAGAGCGGCGGCCCCGGCGGCCCGATCCAGGGCGGCGGTGACCTCGGCCCCAACGTCAAGGTCTTCGACCCGTCGACGCCCAACATCCAGGGCACGCTCGACCAGATCTTCGCGCAGCAGGAGTCGGCCCAGTTCGGCACCGGCCGCTACCAACTGCTCTTCAAGCCGGGCACGTACAACAACCTCAACGCCCAACTCGGGTTCTACACCTCGATCTCCGGTCTCGGCCTCAAGCCCGACGACACGAACATCAACGGTGACGTGACCGTCGACGCCGGCTGGTTCAACGGCAACGCCACCCAGAACTTCTGGCGTTCGGCCGAGAACCTCGCCCTCAACCCGGTCAGCGGCAGCAACCGCTGGGCGGTCGCGCAGGCGGCCCCGTTCCGCCGTATGCACGTCAAGGGCGGGCTCAACCTCGCGCCGAACGGATACGGCTGGGCCAGCGGCGGCTACATCGCCGACAGCAAGGTCGACGGCCAGATCACGCCCTACTCCCAGCAGCAGTGGTACACCCGCGACAGCGCCATCGGCGGCTGGGGCAACGGCGTGTGGAACATGGCGTTCTCCGGGGTCGAGGGCGCGCCCGCGCAGTCCTTCCCGAACCCGCCGTACACGACGCTGAACAACACCCCGGTCTCCCGCGAGAAGCCGTTCCTCTACCTGGACGGCAACACGTACAAGGTCTTCGTACCGGCCAAGCGCACCAATGCCCGCGGCGTCTCCTGGAACGGCACCCCGCAGGGCGAGTCCCTGCCGCTCGACCAGTTCTACGTGGTCAAACCGGGCGCCACCGCGGCCACGATCAACGCGGCACTCGCCCAGGGCCTGCACCTGCTCTTCACGCCGGGCATCTACCACGTCGACCAGTCGATCAACGTCAACCGGGCGAACACCGTGGTCCTCGGCCTCGGCTACGCCACGATCATCCCGGACAACGGCGTGACGGCGATGAAGGTCGCCGACGTCGACGGCGTCAAACTGGCCGGCTTCCTCATCGACGCCGGACCGATGAACTCCCCGACGCTGCTCCAGGTCGGCCCGCAGAACTCGTCGGCCTCGCACGCCGCCAACCCGACGACCGTCCAGGACGTCTTCATCCGCATCGGCGGCGCCGGCCCCGGCAAGGCCACCACCAGCATGGAGGTCAACAGCGACGACACGATCATCGACCACACCTGGATCTGGCGGGCCGACCACGGTGCGGGCGTGGGCTGGGAGACCAACCGCGCCGACTACGGCCTTCAGGTGAACGGCGACAACGTGCTCGCCACCGGGCTGTTCGTCGAACACTTCAACAAGTACGACGTGCGGTGGAGCGGCGAGAACGGCCGGACGATCTTCTTCCAGAACGAGAAGGCGTACGACGCCCCCAACCAGGCCGCCATCCAGAACGGCGCCATCCAGGGCTACGCCGCCTACAAGGTCGACGACTCGGTCGTCAACCACGAGGGCTGGGCGATGGGCAGCTACTGCAACTACACATCGGATCCGAACATCCGTCAGGAACACGGATTCCAGGCGCCGGTGAAGCCAGGAGTGAAGTTCCGCAACATCCTGGTCGTCTCACTCGGCGGTATGGGCCAGTACAACCACGTGATCAACAGCACCGGGTCACCGACCTCGGGCACCTCGACGGTCCCGTCGAACGTGGTCAACTTCCCGTAGCCGCTCAGCACCACGGGGCCGGCCTCTTCGCGAAGAGGCCGGCCCCTGCTCGCGTCGTGGGCATTTCCGGCAAAAGCCTCTGGCGTACCCTTCCTGGGACATCGCTCTCATCGGAGGAAGCCATGCCCACCCGGCCTTTCCGTTTCGGCGTCAGCATGCCGGCCACCGGATCGCGCTCCGCCTGGCAGGCCAAGGCCCGGCAGGCCGAGGGCCTCGGTTACGACGTACTCCAGGTCCCCGACCACCTGGACGCGCCGGCACCGTTCCCCGCACTGGTCTCCGCCGCCGACGCCACCACCACCCTGCGGCTCGGCACCCTCGTCCTCAACGCCGCCTTCTACCGCCCCGCGCTGCTGGCCAGGGACATCGCGGACACCGATCTGCTCACCGACGGCCGACTGGAGGTCGGCCTCGGCGCCGGACACGCGGCGGCCGAGTTCCGGGCGGCGGAGCTGCCGTACCCCGCCGCCGCCGAACGCGTCGACAACCTGGCGCACACGGTCGCCGAACTGCGCCGCATGTTCGCCACCCCGGACCAGCCGCCCACGCTCCACGGCCGCACCGTCCCACCGCTGCTGCTGGCCGGCCTCGGCGACCGCGCGCTGCGGCTGGCGGCCCGCGAGGCCGACATCGTCGGCTTCCCGGTCATGGCACTGACGACCCCGCCGGGGGCGGACCCGCAGCAGATCCTCGCCGACCGGGTCGCCCACGTCCGCGCCGAGGCGGGCGCGCGCTTCGGCGCCCTGGAGCTGAACCTGTTCGTGGCGGCGGTGATCCCGACCCCCACGGCCGAGGCCCTGACCCGGGTCCGCCGGCGGGCCCCGAACCTGACCGAGGACCAGGTCCTGCGCCTCCCCAACGTACTGGCGGGCCCGGTCCCGCGGATCGCCGAGACGCTGCACCGCTACCGGGAGACGTACGGCCTGAGCTACTTCTCCGTCCGCGAACCGCACATGACCGACTTCGCGAAGGTCATCGCCCACCTGCGCTGAGCGCCACCGAGCCCGGGACCGGTCCCGGCAACGCGAAGGGGCGGACCCCGTGAGGTCCGCCCCTTCGTCGTACAAGCGGTAGCGGTGGGATTTGAACCCACGGTGACGGGTTACGCCACACTCGCTTTCGAGGCGAGCTCCTTCGGCCGCTCGGACACGCTACCGAGAGAGAGCTTAGCCCAAGGTGGCCCGTGCTCAGAAATCGATAATCCGGCGGTCCCGGAAGAAGTCCGTCAGCAGCCGTGAGCACTCGTCGGCGAGCACTCCGTGGATCACTTCCGGGCGGTGGTTCAGGCGGCGGTCCCGTACGACGTCCCAGAGCGAGCCCGCCGCGCCCGCCTTCTCGTCGAGCGCCCCGTACACGATCCGCGCCACCCGCGACTGCACGAGCGCGCCCGCGCACATCGTGCACGGCTCCAGGGTCACCACGAGCGTGCAGTCGGTCAGCCGCCAGGCGCCGAGCTCCGCCGCCGCCCGGCGGATGGCCAGGATCTCCGCGTGCGCGGTGGGGTCGCCCGTCAGCTCGCGTTCGTTGTGGCCGGTGGACAGGACGGAGCCGTCGGGGGACAGCACGACGGCACCGACCGGCACATCGCCGGCCGGCGCCGTGCGCGCGGCCTGTTCCAGGGCGAGGCGCATCGGTGCCCGCCACGGCTCACGCACCGGGTCTGTCTCCGGTCCGTCCACCGGGTCGCGCTCGGTCACTAGCGCGCGGTCTCCAGCACCTCGGAGGCGCCCAGCGCGTCCGCGATCTCGGACATGGCGTCGGTCTCCAGCGCCAGCAACTCCGCCTCCGGCAGGCCCAGGTCGGCGAGGATCGCGCGGTCGCCCGCCGGTCCCGCGGGTACCGCTCCGGGTCCGGCCGCGGCGGCGGGGCCGGAGCTGTCGTCCGTACCGTCCGTGTCCTGCGTGTCCTCCTGCTCTTCAGTCTCGCCGTCCTCGGTACCGTCGAGGTCCAGCGTGTCCAAGGCGTCGGCGAGGTCGTCATCGTCCCCGCCGAGCAATTCGTCCGTGAGGATCTCCCCGTAAGAGGAGCGTGCGGCCATGGCCGCGTCGGAGACGTAGATGCGAGGATCCTCCTCGCCCTCCACGCGGAGCACGCCGAACCAGGCGTCCTCCTGCTCGATGAAGACGAGCACCGTGTCCTCGTCCACCGAGGCTTCGCGGGCCAGGTCGGTCAGATCCGACAAGGTCTCCACGTCGTCGAGCTCTGTGTCGCTCGCTTCCCACCCGTCTTCGGTGCGCGCGAGCAGTGCGGCGAAGTACACCGTGACTCTCCCACTGGTCAGAGGTGACGATTCGGCGGTGCGCTGCGCTCTGCCCCGCCCATTACTCGGAATCGTGGCAGAAAGCGGGCGATTGCGAGAGGTCTTCCGCCGTTGCGTCGTGGAGGCATTTTTTTGGGCGGGGCCGGACGCACGCCGGGACCGGGGTGCGAGGGGCGCGGGGGGCGGGCGCCGCCCGACGCCCAAGTGGCCGTCGCGCAGCGGCCGGAGGGCCGCTGGGTGACCTGTGCGTGACTACCAGCGGAAGGTCCGCATCCGCATCTGCTGGCGCATCCGGGCCGCGCGGGCCTGGCGCGGTTTCACCCGCTCGCGCAGGGCCTTGGCCTCGTTCAACTCGCGCAGGAACTGCGCACGCCGACGCCGGCGTGCCGCGCCGTTCTCGTCGGCGGTGAGGTCGGAGGTGGGGTCAGCGGTGGGTTCGGAGGCGGGATCGGAGGCGGGATCGGACCCCGGTACGGGCGCGGCGTCCGGCTCCGGGTGCGGGTGCGGGTCGTCCGGTGCGGCGCCGGCCGCCCCGTCCCCGTCGCCCCGCTCCCGCGGATTGCGCCCCTGCCGGTCCGGCATCGCCGCCTCACCACCCCACGACTCGGTTGGCTCTGTCCCCTGTACGCGTGTCCATCCACCTTCCCTGCGAGCAGGGAATTGATGCCAGCCGGGGCCGCCGGCCGGGCCACGGTTACTGTGGAGGCATGCGGATTCACGTCGTCGACCACCCGCTGGTCGCGCACAAACTCACCACGCTGCGCGACAAGCGCACCGACTCCCCTACCTTCCGACGCCTCGCCGACGAGCTGGTCACCCTGCTCGCGTACGAGGCCACCAGGGACGTGCGCACCGAGCAGGTCGACATCGAGACTCCGGTGACGCCGACCACGGGTGTGAAGCTGTCCCACCCGCGGCCTCTCGTGGTGCCGATCCTGCGGGCCGGTCTCGGCATGCTCGACGGCATGGTGCGGCTGCTCCCGACCGCCGAGGTCGGTTTCCTCGGGATGATCCGTAACGAGGAGACGCTTCAGGCGTCTACGTACGCGAGCCGGATGCCCGAGGATCTCTCGGGCCGGCAGGTGTACGTCCTGGACCCGATGCTGGCCACCGGCGGCACGCTGGTGGCGGCGATCCGTGAACTCATCAAGCGCGGCGCCGACGACGTGACGGCCGTGGTGCTGCTCGCGGCGCCCGAGGGCGTCGAGGTGATGGAGCGCGAGCTGGCGGGCACGCCGGTCACGGTCGTCACGGCGGCGGTCGACGAGCGGCTGAACGAACGCGGGTACATCGTGCCGGGGCTGGGCGACGCGGGTGACCGCATGTACGGGACGGCCTAGGGTCTGTCGCGGCGTGTCAGCAGGGGCGGCCGGGTGCGGGCCTGGTGAGGGTGGCCAGGGCCTGGTCGGCGTCCTTCTGCACGTTCAGGGTCTTGAAGGCCGTGCCGAGCAGCAGGTCGACGTCCTTCGTCTTTCGCGCGTCGTGCTGGGGCTTCGCGCCCTTCAGCTGGGCGCCGAGTACGGTGAATGACCCGTCGGCCGCGGCCGGGGCGCCGAGCAGTATCCCGGTGCCGGGGATCTTCTTGTCGAACGCCGCGGGCGCGTTGCCGACCTTGCCGATGGCGAAGCCGCGCTTCTTGAGTTCGTCGGCGGTGGTCTTGGCGAGTCCGGCGCGGGGCGTCGCGTTGTAGACGTTGACCTTGATCTGGGCCGGCTTGGGCAGCGCCTTGGCGGCCACCGTCGACGGGGACGGGGAGGGCTTGCAGTCGGACTCGCGGGCCGAGGCGGTCGTGGTCGTCTTCTTCGATCCGTCGTCAGCTGTGAACACGTCGATGAGCTGTACGGTCCCCCAGCAGACAAGGCTGAGGGCGACGACTGCGGCGATGGCCGCGAGCACGATCCTGCGGCGGTGGCGGGGGGGACGCATGCGGGGGTACTTGGCACCCGTAATGCGATATTTGCCGCCCATGCCAGGGGGGGTGAGCATGCTCATGGCCGCAGCGTAGTGCGCGACGGTAGTGATTCCTACTAAATGATCAATAGGTTGGGCCTCAAGAGGTCGGAAAGACCCCGAAAGGCTCAGTGCCGGTCCGATTGAGGGGGCGTCAGCCCATCAGTGGGCCGGCCAGTGTCGGCCGGTCGGTCGCCCGTGGGCCGCTCAGCCCCGGTCCAGTTCGAGCACCCGGGCGTGCAGCACCTGCCGCTGCTGGAGTGCCGCGCGGACGGCACGGTGCAGTCCGTCCTCCAGATACAGGTCGCCCTGCCACTTCACGACGTGCGCGAAGAGGTCTCCGTAGAAGGTCGAGTCCTCGGCGAGCAGCGTCTCCAGATCCAGTTGCCCCTTGGTGGTGACGAGCTGGTCGAGGCGGACCGGGCGCGGCGCGACGTCCGCCCACTGCCGGGTGCTTTCCCGGCCGTGGTCGGGGTACGGCCGCCCATTTCCGATGCGCTTGAAGATCACACGGAAAGCCTACCGGGCGAGCGCCTCCGGGCGCAGCCATGGCGCGGTGGTGCAAACAGATCTAAATGGATCTAAACAGGTCAAAGCGGGAGCAGCGGATGAGCGGAACCGCCCCGTC
The DNA here is from genome assembly GCF_045040315.1 of Streptomyces sp. NBC_01508. NCBI lineage: Bacteria > Bacillati > Actinomycetota > Actinomycetes > Kitasatosporales > Streptomycetaceae > Streptomyces > Streptomyces sp. NBC_01508. The sequence goes on from NZ_CP109419.1 coordinate 4,432,108, forward strand.
CGGTGACGTCGCCGTCCATATCGCCCTCCGGGGAAGCACGCGGAAGCCCTGGGGGCGGAAGCCGGAGCACGCACGGCGGGCGTCGAGGGAGCCGGCTCCCTCGACGCCCGCCGTGCGTCGCTGTCCGTCAGTCGGGCTGCCGGGCCGTCAGGCCCGCGTCTCCTGCCCGTGCTCGTGGTCGTGGGCGTTCGACGCGCCCACGCCGGTGTCGCCGCCCGTGGTGCGCTCCGCCTTGGCCGTGGCCTGCGCCCCGGCCGTCGCGGTGAGCGGGCCCAGGTCGTGGGCGTAGTGGCCCACGGCGTCGGCGATGACGTCGATGTTGACGTCGAACGCCTCCTTGTCGATGTTGGCCAGGTCGTCGCAGGCCGCGTGGTAGCAGGGGTCGTACGCCACCCCGGCCTCGCCGCCGAACTTCGCCGCCTGCTCCTCGGTCTTGATGCCCTCGGCGCCGGTGAAGGTTCCCCCGGAGGGGATGCCGACCTCGATGAACGGCCCGTAGTCGGAGCGGCCGGTGAAGTCGGTGCCCTCGTGCGGGTGGTCCTCGCTGTCGAGGAAGTCGGTGATGCCCTTCTCCAACTGCGCCGAGCCCTCCGGTCCCGGGCCCTCGCCGACGCCGTCCGAGTCGTCGCCGTCGTAGACGAACTGGCCGAAGTTCGGCGAGGCGATCATGTCGAAGTTCAGGTAGAGCTTGATCTGTTCGGCCTGCTCGGGGCTGAGGCCCTTGACGTAGTCCTCGGCGCCGAGCAGGCCCAGCTCCTCGGCCGACCACCAGGCGAAGCGCACCTTGTTGGCGGGCTTCTCACGGGACTTGGCGAGATCCAGGGCGACTTCGAGCAGACCGGCGGAGCCCGACGCGTTGTCGTTGATGCCCGCGCCCGCGGTGACGGAGTCCAGGTGGGAGCCGAGCATCACCGTGTTGGCCGCCTTGCCGCCCTTGGTCTCGGCGATGACGTTGCGGGTGGTGCGGGTCTCCTGGAGCTGGCGGATGTCCGCGGAGACCGTCACGGGGCCCGCCGCGGCCTCGGCGGCGAGCTTCACGCCCTCGGCCTGGGTGACACCGCCGGTGGGGATCCTGGCCGCTGCCGGGTCGCCCAGGGTGCCGCTGAGGGCGCCCTCGGTGTTGTTCGAGATGATCGCGGCGACCGCGCCCGCGCCGGCCGCCATCTGCTGCTTCGTGGCGAAGTCGCAGCCGCCGCGCTGGATGAGCGCGATCTTGCCGGTGAAGGCACCGGCGGCGTAGTCGGTGGCCTCGCAGCCGGTGGTGGCGTCGACCGGTACGACGGCGAGGCCGGCCTCGACGCCGCCCTTGGGCGTCGACTTCGTGTACGACATGGCCTTGATCTCGGAGTCGCGCGGTGTCGGCGCGGTGACCTTCAGCGTCTCGGCCTGCGTCTCGATGTACGCGAAATCGAAGGTCTCGTACGAGACGTCGTAACCGGCCTTCTTGAGAAGGCTGTACACATACGCGGCGGAGGCGTCGTGGCCGAGCGAGCCGGCCGCGCGGTGGCCGCCGGCGGAGTCGGCGATGTCCTGGAACTTCTTCAGGTGCTTGTAGGCGTCCTTGCCGGACGCCTCCTTGACGAGCTTCTTGGAGAGCTTCGCCGCGTCCCTCGCCGGGTCGGGCCTGTTGTGCGCGGAGGCGGAGGATGCGGACAGCAGAAGCGGGGCGGCGAGCGCGGTGGCGGCTGCGACTGCCATGAGTCTGCGGGACGTTGCGTTCACAGGGGTCCTTCCGATGCGAACGAGTGCGAACGAGTGCGAACGAGGACGAGCGAACTGGAACGAGCTGGAACGAGCGCGAACGCTGTGGAGTGAAGCTAAGGAAAGCTAGCGACCTGAGGTGTCCTAGGGGAACAGATGTGCCACAAGTCATGTACTTCCGCTCGGCGTCCCGCTCGGTGTCCGCTCAGCCCTCCGCGCCCTTCGCCGCCTTGGCGGCGCGCTTGGCCTCCTGCTTGTGCGCGCGGACCTTGGCGAGGGTCTCGGGCCCCGTGATGTCCGCCGCCGAGCGGTACGCGCCCTCGTCGCCGTACGCGCCGGCCGCCTCGCGCCAGCCCTCGGGCCGTACGCCGTACTGCTTGCCGAGCAGTGCGAGGAAGATCTGCGACTTCTGCTTGCCGTAGCCCGGGAGTTCGGTCAGCCGCTTGAACAGCTGGGCGCCGGTGGCGACTTCGTGCCACACCCCGGCGGCGTCGCCGTCGTAGTGCGCGACCAGGAACTGGCAGAGCTGCTGCACGCGCTTGGCCATGGACCCCGGGTAGCGGTGCACGGCGGGCTTCTCCGAGAGCAGCGCGGCGAAGGCCTCGGGGTCGTAGGCGGCGATCGCGTGCGCGTCCAGATCGTCACCCCCCATGCGTACGGCGATGGTGTACGGCCCCGAGAAGGCCCACTCCATGGGCACCTGCTGGTCCAGCAGCATGCCGACCAGCGCGGCCAACGGGCTGCGGCCGAGAAGTTCGTCGGCCTCGGGCTGCTGCGCGATTCGAATCGTCGTGCTCATGGGCCGATGGTGGACCGGGAGGCGGGAAATGTCAGGGAGGCCACGCCCTGGCGGTGTGTTCATATGACTGTTTTGTGGCGCGGATGGCGGTACGTGGCGAGGGGTAGAGCTGGACACGGACCACTGCCGGAGACCTCCGGAATCCTCGGGAAAGGCCGCGCACCAGTGACACAGCCCTTTGAACTGCCGGATTTCTACATGCCGTATCCGGCGCGGATCAATCCGCACCTGGAGGAGGCCCGGGAGCACTCCCGGACGTGGGCCCGGGACAGGGGAATGCTGGAGGGCTCCGGGATCTGGGAGCAGAGCGATCTCGACGCCCACGACTACGCGCTCCTGTGCTCGTACACCCACCCCGACTGCACAGGGCCGCAGTTGTCGCTGGTCACGGACTGGTATGTGTGGGTCTTCTTCTTCGACGACCACTTCCTGGAGATCTTCAAGAGGACGCAGGACCGCGAGGGCGGCAAGGCGTATCTGGACCGGCTCGCCGCCTTCATGCCGATGGATCTCGCCGACGGTTTTCCCGAGCCGACGAATCCGGTGGAGGCGGGGCTCGCCGACCTCTGGGAGCGCACCGTCCCGTCGATGTCCCTGGACTGGCGGGCGCGGTTCGCCGAGAGCACGGAGAACCTGCTCAACGAATCCCTCTGGGAGCTCGCCAACATCAACGCCGAGCGGATCTCGAACCCCGTCGAGTACATCGAGATGCGCCGCAAGGTCGGCGGGGCGCCGTGGTCGGCCGGGCTCATCGAGTACGCGGCGGGCGCGGAGGTGCCGGCCGAGATCGCCGAGTCCCGCCCGATGCGGGTCCTGCGCGACACGTTCTCCGACGGGGTCCACCTGCGGAACGACCTGTTCTCGTACCAGCGGGAGATCGAGGAGGAGGGCGAGCTGAGCAATGGTGTGCTCGTCCTGGAGACGTTCCTCGAATGCACGACCCAGGAAGCGGCCGACGCGGTCAACGACCTGCTGACCTCCCGTCTCCATCAGTTCGAGAACACGGCGCTCACGGAACTGGGACCGCTCTTCGTGGAGAAGGGGATCGATCCGGTCGCGGCGGCCGGGACCCTGGCGTATGTGAAGGGCCTCCAGGACTGGCAGTCGGGCGGCCACGAGTGGCACATGCGTTCCAGCCGGTACATGAACGGCGCGGGGGCGGACGGTGGCGCGGGGACGGGCGCGGGGGAGACGGCGGGTCCGCTGTTCTCACTGACCCCGGTCGGGCGCGGGACGGCGGCCTCGGACTACCTCAAGACGCTCACCAACGGCTCCCCCGCCAGGGCGCGCGGACACAGCCACGTCCCGTACCAGCGGGTGGGGCCGTCGATCCTGCCCGAGTTCGAGATGCCGTTCGAGGCGACGCTCAGCCCGCACCTGGACGCGTCGCGCGAGCACGTCGTGGAGTGGGCCCACCGGATGGGCATCCTGGAGGGGCAGCCCGGCATCCCCGGCTCGGACGTCTGGGACGAGGACCGGATCCGCCGCATCGACCTCCCGCTCTGCGCGGCCGGCATCCACCCCGACGCCACGCCCGAGGGGCTCGACCTGACCTCGGACTGGCTGGCCTGGGGGACGTACGGCGACGACTTCTTCCCCGTCGTCTACGGCAACACCCGCAATCTGGCGGCGGCGAAGGTCTGCAACGAACGCCTGTCGCTGTTCATGCCGATCGACACGCTCGACACCCCGACACCGCTCAGCGCGCTGGAACGCGGCCTGGCCGACCTGTGGGTCCGCACGGCCGGCCCGATGGACGCGGACGCCCGCACCGCCTTCCGCGTGTCCGTCGAGGACATGACGGCCAGCTGGGTCTGGGAACTTGCCAACCAGATCCAGAACCGCATCCCGGACCCCGTCGACTACATCGAGATGCGCCGCGCGACCTTCGGCTCCAACATGACGATGAGCCTGTCCCGCATCGGCCACGGCAATGTCGTGCCGCCGGAGATCTACCGCAGCGGCCCGATGAAGTCCCTGGAGAACGCGGCGCAGGACTACGCCTGCCTGATGAACGACCTCTTCTCGTACCAGAAGGAGATCGAGTTCGAGGGCGAGGTCCACAACGGCGTACTGGTGGTGCAGAACTTCTTCAACTGCGACTACCCGACGGGCGTCGCCATCATCCACGACCTGATGAAGGGCCGCATGCGCCAGTTCCAGCACGTCGCGGCCAACGAACTGCCCGTCCTGTACGACGACTTCGGCCTGGACGACACGGTGCGCGGCGTGCTCGACGGCTATGTGAAGGAGCTGGAGAACTGGCTCTCCGGCATCCTCGTCTGGCACCACGGCTGCCACCGTTACAAGGAGGCGGACCTGCTCCACGACCGCGCGGGCATCACCCGCTGGCTCCCCCCGACCCCAAGGGGACCCGGCACCTCGGCGACACGAATCCACCTCCCGTCGCAGGTGCCGCAGGCGGGCGAGCTGACGGACGCGCTGGCGCCCTGACATCCCTGACCCCCTCCTGCAAAGGCGCGGCCCGTCCCGGGCCTGGGTCGGGGGCGGGAGATACCCTCGGCTTCACGTCTTTGGTGGAGGGGGAGGGGCATCGTGCGGGGGCGGTTGCTGAGCGGGCGGTACGAGTTGGGGGAGTTGCTCGGCGCCGGCGGGATGGGGGAGGTCTGGCGGGCGCGGGACCGGGAGTTGGGGCGGGAGGTCGCCGTCAAGCTGCTGCTCGCGCCCGGGGGTGACGGGGAGCGGCGGGAGCAACTGGCGCGGTTCCGGCGGGAGGCGCGGGCCGTGGCCTCGTTGGACAGCCCGCACATCGTCGCCGTACACGATCACGGTACGGACGGCGACAGCCCGTACCTGGTGATGGCGCTGGTGGACGGCCGTACGCTGCACGACGTTCTCGCCGACAGCGGGCGCGCGACCGTGGCGGACGCGCTGGGCTGGGCGATCGACGTGTGCCGGGGGCTGGAGGTCGCGCACGCGGCGGGCATCGTGCACCGCGACATCAAGCCGGCCAACATCATGGTCACCGGCGAGGGCGTCGCCAAGGTGGTGGACTTCGGCATCGCCAAGTACACCGAGGCCCGGTCGAGCGATCCGCAGCTCACCCAGACCGGACAGGCGCCGTTCGGCAGCGTGCTGTACATGGCGCCCGAGCGTTTTCAGCAGCGGAACGGTGACGGGCGTACGGATCTCTACGCGCTGGGCTGTGTCCTGTACGAACTCCTCGTCGGGCGACCGCCGTTCGTCGGCCACGCGGCCGGGATCATGTACAACCACCTGAACGACGAGCCGCTGCGGCCGAGCCGCGCCCGTGCCGAACTCGGTCCCGACATGGACCGGTTGATCCTCTCGCTGATGGCCAAGGCCCCCGACGACCGGCCGTCGGACGCGCACGCGGCGCGGGTGGAGTTGGAGCGGGTGCGGGCGCGGGCGTCGGCGGGTGTTGAGGCTGACGGGGGGCGGGAGCCGGAGGCCGAGCCCGAGACCGAGGTTGTGGCTGTGGCTGAGACCAAGGCCGAGGCTGCGGCTGCGGATGTTCCGGCGCCCGTGGCCGCTTCCGGGCCGGGGCCGGGAAGCGAGCCCGAGGACGCGCGGCCTGCCGCTCGTCCTGCCGTTCGTCCTGCCGTTCGTCCTGCCGTTCGTCCTGCCGTTCGTCCTGCCGTTCGTCCGCACTTCGTCGCCAAAGTCCCCGCGCCTCCCCCGCCTGGGCCTGTCCCGCACAGCCGCCGGCGCAACACCCTCGTCGGGGCCGCCGTGGCCCTCGTCGTGCTCGGCGTACCGACCGGCCTCTTGGTCTCCTCGTCGTCCGGCGGGTCCGCGCCGGTCGGCGGGTCCGGGCCCAGTGCGACGGTGGTGGACGAGGTGGACGAGTACGTCGTCGGTGTCGCGTACGAAGGGTCCTCCGACGAGCAGTACCCGCGGGAGCGCGTCGCGATCGTCGAGGCCGCGTTCAAGGACGCCGAGCGCGCGTCGGGCGAGAAGCTGCCGGTGCGCGTCGTTCCGGTCAAGGACGACCAGCGGACCCCGGCGAGCGAGTTGCTGGCGGAGTACCCGGGCCTGATCGCGCTGATCGGTGACACCGACAGCATCGTCGGTGTCGAGACCGACCTCGACCGTCGCATGGCCGCGATCGACACCTGCAAATCGAGCTCGGGTCCGGACTTCGCCTTCGGCATGATGCCGACGGCGTTCGACAAGGGCGCGCAGGAAGGGCGCTATCTGACCGGCGCGTACGGCGTGAAGAAGGTGATCATCGGTTCCGACTACCACTGGGACAACCCCAACTTGGAGGACGATCCGAACTATCGCACGCTCGGGCACGGGCTGCGCGAAGCCGGTGTAGACGCCGTCGAGTCCGTGGGCTACCCGGAGGAGATGGACGACGAGGACGTCGCGCGGGACGTCGCCAAGCAGCGGCCGGACGCCGTCACGCTGCCCAACGCCCGGCAGCGCGAGGGCTGGGTCGACGCGCTGAAGAAGTCCGGGCAGTTGATGGTCGTGCAGGAGAAGTTCAGGGCGTCCTGCGAGACCGAGGCCGACCACGAGTACACCGACAAGGAAGACGAGTTGGTGCCGAGCGGCGTGCTGCGCTTCCGTTCCTTCCGCGACGAGCGGCAGCCGAAGGCCGACTGCGAGCTGTTCCCGAAGGCCTGCGCGAGCCCGGCCCCGCTGCGGAAGATGTTCGAGGCGCGGGGCGGGACCGAGCTGTACGACGGCGCGCTCGTGCTCGCCGCCGGGATCGGGCAGGTCGTGGACGACGGCGACATGCCGGAACTGGACGCGCCGGGCGCGGATCCCGAGCCCGCGCGGGCCGCGCTCCGGGAGGCCGTGGGCGGTGTCGATGTCGAGGGGCTGCTGGGCCGGTACCGCTTCAAGGACCATCAGGTGCTGAGCGGGAGCCGGCCGGTGTGGGTCGATGTCCGTGAGAAGGGCAAGTGGAAGCAGCTGGGGACGGTGCGGAGCCTGACCGGCTGAGGTGAGCGGTTCCTTGCCGTTTCCTCGGGCGTCCTGCTTAATGAATGAACGTGCATTTATTAAATGAGGGAGTCGTCGCTGTGGTCGGACGTCCCCGCGGTGTCGACGACGCCGCGATCCTGCGCGCCACCGCCGACGTCGTCGGGCGCGTCGGGCCCGCCGGGCTCACGCTCGCGGCGGTGGCCCGAGAGGTGGGTCTCGTACCGGGCACGCTCATGCAGCGCTTCGGGTCCAAGCGCGGCCTGCTGCTGGCACTGGCCGAGCGGTCCGCCGGGCAGGCGGAGGCCGAGGCCCGCAAGGCGCCGGAGCGGCTGCGACGCGAGCACGGTTCGGCGCTCGCCGCGCTGACCGCGCTGCTCGTGGAGTCCATGGAGCCGATGACGGATCCGGAGACGTACGCCAACCATCTGGCGTTCCTCTGCCTCGACCTCGCCGAACCGGAGTTCCACGGGCACGCGCTCGCGTTTCACCGGGCCGAGCGGCGGGCCGTCGAGGAGCTGCTGACCGCCGCCGTCGCCGCCGGGGAGCTGCGGGCCGGGACGGACGTACGCCCGCTGGCCCGTTCCGTACAGGCGATGTCCGCCGGTGCCGGGCTGATCTGGGCACTCGACCGCGAGGGGACTCTCGCGCAGCGGACGCGGGAGGGGATCGGCGAGGTGCTGGCGCGGTACGTGGCCCTGCCCGTACCGGACGACGACCCGCCCGTACCGGCCGACCGGGAGGAATCATGAACGACACGGCGAGGACGTCGGGACCGCTGGCCGGCAAGGTCGCGCTCGTCGCGGGCGGCACCCGGGGCGGCGGGCGCGGCATCGCGGTGGAACTCGGCGCGGCCGGCGCGACGGTGTACGTCACCGGCCGCAGCAGCGCCGCCGGGCGCTCCGACCTGGACCGCCCCGAGACCGTCGAGGGGACGGCCGACCGCGTCACCGTAGCAGGCGGACATGGCATCGCCGTCCGTACCGACCACAGCAGTCCCGACGACGTACGCGCCCTGGTCGACCGGATCGCCGCCGAGCAGGACGGGCGGCTGGACATCCTCGTCAACTCGGTATGGGGCGGGGACCCGTTGACCGACTGGGAGCATCCGCTGTGGGAGCAGGACCTGGACGCCGGGTTCCGGCTGCTGCGGCAGGCGGTCGACACCCATGTGATCACCAGTCGTTACGCGCTGCCGCTGCTGATCGCCCGTGGGAGCGGCCTGGTTGTGGAGGTGACGGACGGGAACACCGCCCGCTACCGGGGGACCTTCTTCTACGACCTGGTGAAGTCATCGGTGATCCGCCTCGCGGTCGCACAGGCGGCCGAGTTGAGGCCGTACGGGGTCGCCGCTGTCGCGATCACGCCCGGGTTTCTGCGTTCCGAGGCGATGCTGGAGGGCTTCGGCGTCACCGAGGAGACCTGGCGGGACGCGGTGGCCAAGGACCCGGACTTCGCACACTCGGAGAGCCCGGCGTATCTGGGGCGCGCGGTCGCCGCGCTGGCCGCCGATCCGGACATCATGACCAAGTCGGGGCGTGCGCTGGCGACTTGGGGGCTCTACGAGGAGTACGGCTTCACGGACGCGGACGGTACGCGGCCGGACTTCGCCGCGCACTGGGCCAGGTCGCTGGCCGAGGAGTACGGGCCGCTCGGCGAGCCGCTGTAGGCGATCCGTTGTGGACCGGACCGCTGTGGGCGCCACGGCTCTCAGGCGCGCAGGCGGGCCGCCCGCGTCATCAAGTAGCTTCTCTCCGGGGCGCTGAGCGTGCGGCTCGCCGCCAACTGGTACGCGGCCAGGGCGCCTTCCGTATCGCCCGCCCGCTCCAGCAGATGGGCGCGCACCGCGTCGAGCCGGTGGTGGCCGGCCAACTCCCCCTCAAGACCTTTGAGTTCCGCCAGTCCGGCCTCCGGGCCGTGTGCCATCGCCACGGCCACCGCCCTGCTCAGCTCGGCCATCGGCTCGGGCCCGGGGGCGCGCCGTACCAACTCGTCGTACAGAGCCACGATCTGGAGCCAGTCCGTGTCCTCGGCGCTCGCCGCCTCGTCGTGCAGCGCGGCGATCGCCGCCTGCAACTGGTAGGCACCGGCCGGTCCTTGGGACAGCGCCTCCTCGACCAGCGCCGTACCTTCGGCGATCGCGGCGCGGTCCCAGCGGGTGCGGTCCTGCTCGTCCAGCGGAACGAGTTCGCCGTGCGGTCCCGTGCGTGCGGCGCTCCGCGCCTCCGTGAGCAGCATCAGCGCGAGCAGGCCCGTCACCGTGCCCTCTGTCGGCAGCAGCCGCCGTACCGCCCGGGTCAGCCGGATCGCCTCCCGCGCGAGGTCCGCGCGGTGCAACTCGGCGCCTGAGGTCGCCGTATGACCCTCGTTGAAGATCAGATAGAGCACCTGGAGCACGGTGGCGAGCCGGCGGTCGCGGTCCTCGGGGCCCGGCTGCCGGAAGGGCACACCCTTGACCTTGTGCTTCGCCCTGCTGATGCGCTGCGCCATCGTGGCCTCGGGCACCAGATGCGCGCGGGCGATCTCGGCGGTGGTCAGACCGCCGACGGCGCGCAGGGTGAGTGCGGTCCGGGCGGCGGCGGGCAGTTCGGGATGGCAGCAGAGGAAGAGCAGGGTGAGGGTGTCGTCCTCCGAGGGGGCGCGGCTCTCGTCGGGCGGTGGCGCGGTGTGGGCGTCCCTGGGGTTCAGCGCGGCGGCGTTCTCCTCACGTACGCGCCGGGCACTCTCGCTGCGGAGCTGGTCCACGAGGCGGCGGGAGGCGGTCTTGATCAGCCAGCCGCGGGGGTTGTCGGGCGGCCCGGCGGTCGGCCACTGCTGGGCGGCGGCGATGAGGGCTTCCTGGACGGCGTCCTCGGCGAGGTCGAAGTGGCCGTAGCGGCGGACGAGCGCGCCGAGGACCTGCGGCGCGTGCAGGCGCAGCAGGTCCTCGGTCGTGGTGGGGCTCGTGCCGTTGTTCGGGCTGTTGTTCGTGCCGTTGTCCACACCGCCTAGTACACCCCGTCGTGCCGGGGCGCGCACGGTGTCTCAGCCATCGATCCCCGGGGCGTTCGGGATGGGCCGGATGACCACCGGGTGCGACGGGACGCCCTCGGGCTGGGGGCACGCCGCGATGCGCGCGGCGATCTCGGTGACCCGCTCCAGGCTCGCGCAGTCGAGCACCCAGTAGCCGGCGAGCAGCTCCTTCGTCTCACCGTACGGACCGTCCGTGATCACCGGCTTGCCATCCTTGTCCGCGCCGACGAAACGGGTCTGTGAGGGCTCGCTCAGACCGTTCGCGTCCACCAGCTCACCGGACTCGGCGAGGTCGTTGTTGACCGCTCCCATGAACGCGAACATCGCGTGCAGGTCCTTCTCGTTCCAGGCCGCGCTGTGCTCGGACGCCTTGCCGCTCATCGCGTCGTAGTCGGCCTGCGAACCCTGGACCATCACCAGATACTTCATGACGTCGCTCCTTCTGCTGCTCTGTTGGTTTGTTGATCTGCTGGTCTGCTGGTCTGCCGTGTGGTGCGTTGCCACCCCTTGTGGGCGACTCTCACAGGGGACGTCGGAGCCGATGACGGGATCTCGACAGCTTGCGGGACTTCTTTCGAATCCTTCGAATCGCTCTGTCGGGGCTGGGCGTAGCGATGTTACGGAATGGGGTAGCGATGCTAACTCGAACATGTTAGCGTTGTTGTTGTCGGGAAGTGGAGACCGCTACCCCCGGCTGAGATCCCCCATCGATACAGGGAGCAACGTCATGAGCGAGCAGCCGAGCGCGGCGCGTCGTGTAGCGATCGTCACCGGAGGGTCCCGGGGGATCGGCCGGGAGAGCGCGGAGCGCCTGGCGGCGGACGGACATGCCGTCGTCGTCAACTACGCGGGGAATCGGACCGAGGCGGAGGCGGCGGTGGCCGCCATCACCGACGCGGGCGGGACGGCGATGGAGTTCCGCGCCGATGTGGCCGACGAGGTCGCGGTGTCGGCGCTATTCGACGCGGCGGAGGAGGCATTCGGCGGTGGCGTCGATGTTCTTGTGCACGCGGCGGGTGTCATGTCGCTCGCGCCGCTGGTCGAGACCGAGCTGGACGCGCTGGACCGTATGCACCGCACCAACATCCGCGGCACGTTCGTGGTCGACCAGCAGGCCGCGCGCCGGCTGCGGAGCGGCGGGGCGATCATCAACTTCTCCAGCTCCGTTCTGGGCCTGTCCTTCCCGGGTTACACGGCGTACGCGGCGAGCAAGGGCGCCGTCGAGGCGATGACACTGATCCTGGCCAGGGAGCTGCGCGGACGGGACATCACCGTCAACGCGGTGGCGCCAGGACCGACCGCCACCGCCCTGTTCCTGGACGGCAAGGACGAGGAGACCGTTTCGAAGCTGGCCGCCCAGGCGCCGCTGGAGCGGCTCGCCCGCCCGGAGGACATAGCAGAGGTCGTCTCCTTCCTCGCCGGTCCGGGGCGCTGGGTCAACGGCCAGGTGCTGCGCGCCAACGGCGGCATCGTCTGACACCGGCCGGTCTTCGTCCTGTCGCCTGTCTCCTGTCCGCTGTCCGCTGTCTGTCGTCTGTTGTCTCTTGCGATTGATCAAGGAGTTCCGTCATGGGTGACACCGCGAAGACCGTTGTGATCACGGGAGCCGGTTCCGGCTTCGCCCCGTACGGCGCCACCGCCGACGCCGCTCCTCGTGCCGCTCCTTGTGTGGCTCCTCATGCGTAACGGCGCTACGGAGCCCTTGATACGGTCGTCCGCCATGAGCACACGAGCGCGGATCCTGGAAGTCGCGGCCCGGCTGGTCGCCGAGTCGCCCAACGGTGACGTCTCCACGCGCGCCGTGTGTGACGCCGCGCAGGTGGGTGCCCCGGCGCTCTACCGGCACTTCGGGGACAAGGAAGGGCTGTTGTCCGCCGTCGTGGACTTCGGCTTCGACAAGTACCTGGAGACGAAGCGGCAGGGCGCCCCGGAGGACGACCCGATAGAGGATCTGCGCAAGGGCTGGGACAGTCACGTGGAGTTCGCGCTGGACAACCCGAATCTGTACCGGCTGATGTACTCCCCCGCGATGCGTACGCCCCCGGCGGCGGCCCTGGAGTCCCACGAGATCCTCACCAGGGATCTACGACGGGCGGCGGCGGACGGGAAGTTGCGGCTGGCGCCCGAGGCGGCTGCCCAGGTGGTCATGTCGGCCAACGTGGGAGTGGCGCTGATGCTCGTCGCCCGTCCCTCGACCTTCACCGACAGGGACACCTCCCGGCGGGTCCGTGATTCCGTGCACGCCACCGTCTTCACCCCGGAAGTGACGGCGGAGAGCACCACGCGGGTCACGACCAGGACACAACTGCCTGCGGCGGCGGCTCAGTTGAACGTCCTGCTGGGGCGGTCGGCGGAGTCGGGGCTCAGTACCGCCGAGGTGGCCCTGATGACGGAATGGCTGCGCCGGCTCTCCACGACCTCTGAGGCCATCACGGCCTCCGAGGCTGCCGAGACATCCACGGCCTCCCAGGATGACGAGTAGTCGTTCGTCCTCGGTCAGGTGGGCAGATCCGCGCACGTGTCCGACGTGGGGAGTTCGTCCGCCAGGAATACCGTCTGCGCCATCATCTTGAACCCGGACATCTTTTCGCGGAAGGTCTCCACGGATTCCTCGGGATGCACGGAATCGATCACGGCGTGCTCGCCGACGGCATTGAACTGGTGGCTCACTCCGCGCGGGATCTGCATGTCCACGAAGGAGCAGGGCGGTACGACCAGGTTGTACCGCGTTCGCACCACACCCGGCGGGGTGTCGGGCAACGTGTCCTCGAAGGACCGCAATGTGAAGGGAGTTACTCCGGAGACGCCGGTGATGTCGAACGGGGAGAGACTGCTCACCCGGATACATGTCTCGGGGCCTGTCATCATCCGCACGAATCGCAGACCGGTGTGCAGATGCATACGGGAGCAGACGCCGCGCTCCTCCACATTGTAGAAATCCATCAGATAGCGATCGGCGAAGAAGTCGTCGAAAGGTGCTTCGAGCATATAGACGTCGCCCTCCTCGAAAGTCTGGAAACGCGTTATCCCGTCAGTGTTCGGCGTTGTGGCCGCTTCGCTTCGTTTCGCGTCTCTCACGACCTTCGTGAAGGCGTTCACCACGGCCAGGGCGATGTCTTCGGGGAGTTGGAGGACAGGTGTGACGACGTTCCTTGCCGCGTCAGTGAATTCGGCGACGTCGTGAACCTCGTTCTCCGCGTTCGCCTCGCGTTTCATTCGTGTACGGGAATTGGACATATGAATCAAGCTCCGTCGTCTAGGATCTGTCCGGTCGACATAACGAAACCATGCGCTTGTCGGGACAGTTGGAGGGGGCCGCCGTGATCTGCCCGCACTGTGAGAAGAGCCTTCGCTACAAGGAGCGAGGGGGCAGGGCCTGCTCGGTCTGCAAGCGCGTGTTCGCGCTCGAACCGACGGACAACACGCTCCGGCTGCACGACATCCGGATGCGCAAGCTCATCGAGAAGCTCGGCAACGGTGAAGGCCTGCGCTACACGCCCACCCAGCTCTGGTACGCCGCCGCGCGCAACCGCACACCCCCCGAGGCTCTTGGCTACGGATGCGTCGCCACGATTCTCGTCGTCATGACAGCCTTTGTCGTGCTGCTGGTCAGTGGCATCTCCGAGTTCGATCCTGACGTGGTGCGGCCCGCCGCCGTGGTGGGGATGGTCGTCCTGGTGCTGCTGCTCCTGTTGGCGGCGCATGGGTCGCGTCACGCGAAGCGGACGGGCACGGTTCACGTGCCGATGTCGCTCGACCTCTTCCGGACCGCGATCATCGACCGCTGGGCCGCTGTCCACGGCGCGCCGCCGGCCGGGCTGATGGAGGAAGGGCGCACCCAGTACCCCGTGAACCCCGTGAAGCGCGATGGCGGCATACCGAGGCTGGCCGTCCTCTGCCAGGACCGAAGCGTGCTGGACTGCCTCGTGCTGAACGGCGCGCACAGGACGCACTCGCTGGCGCTGGTGCTGTCGGTGGACCAGCTCGGGCAGCTATCCGCCCCATCCGCGCCCGGCGGAGCGGGAGTTGTGGGGATAGTCCTGCACGACGCCAGCCCGGCGGGGCTCGCCTTCGCGTCCGCGGCCAGGGCCGCGCTCGGTGGCCGGGTGGTGGTCGCCGGGATGCTGCCGCGCACCGTGATGGACAAGGACAACGCCGTACGGCTGCGGAAGCCGCTGGATCCTAGGGACCTGGAGGCCATCCGTACGTCGTTGTCGGCGCTGACCGCCGCGGAGGCCGAGTGGCTTACCCGTGGCTGGTGGTCCCCGCTCGCGGCGGTGCCGCCGGCGAAGCTGCTGGCCGTGGTCGCGCGGGCGGTGGAGCGGGCGGAGGGGGTGGCCGACCCCGACAGGGGCCGCGCGCAGCAGGTCGGGTTCCTCACCTGGCCGGCGGCGTCATGAGGGACGCGGGGCATGTCCGGCACGCGATGCTTGACCGCGCTGTGCGTGCGGCGGTGGAGAGGGCCGCAGTGCCCGGTCAACTGCGGTTCACTGAGCGGCAGTTGTACTACGAGGTGTGCCGGGTGCTGATGCCGTGGCACCGGGCGCCCCGGCGTACGCGGTTCACCTCGGCCCCCGTGGTGACGTACGGCGCGTACCGGGCCGCGCTGCGCCGCCACGGTCCCGGCCCGGTGGACGGCCTGCTGCCGCCCTTCGTGCCGAAGCCCCGGCAGGCGGCCGGGCGGCACACCCCGGAGCCCGACCTGTTCGACTACGGCCTGCCGAGGCTGCTGGTGTGCGAGTCCGACGGTATCGCCGCCATGCTGCGGGCCAACGGGGTGCCGATGGAGTCGGCGTGCCCCGTGTACGGGGCCTCCGAAATCCCTCTCGATCCAGGTGTGTTGAGGATGCTGGCACTGGCCGAGCGGGCGACGGTCTATCTGCTGCACGACGCGAGCGCGCGGGGGCTCACCTTCCCAGCCCGGTTCGCCCGGTCCGTCGATGTGCCGGACGGGGTGCGGGTCGTTCCGCTGGGGCTGCGGCCCCGGCAGGCGGGCGCGCTGCATCTGGTCCATGGCCGTGGACCGGCGTACGCGGCTGTTCCCGCGGCGCTTCCCGCCGCCCGTTCCGGGGTTGTCGGTGTCGCGCTCAGCCCCTGGGAGCGCGACTGGCTGCGGCGCGGCAGATTCGCGGAGGTCGCCGCCGTGCACCCGGCGTCACTGCTGCGTACGGTGCACCGCCTCGTACGGGAAGTGCGCACGCCGCGCTCGCAGTTGACCGAACTTCGACAGGTCCGCCGGGCGGGTTTCCTGAGCTGGCCCACCGCATGAGAGGAACCACAGTGCCGCAGCCGCAGCCACCGAGGCGGGAGATCACCTACACCGACGAACTGCTCGCCGACCGTACGGTCCACCGGCGTTACTCGGACGGCGGCCAGGAGTGGCGCGGCGCGGTCGGTGGCGGGGGACGGCGCGTCGTTCAGTGGCGGGACGAGCGTGGTGGTTCGGGCACGGACGAGTTGCTGGGGCGGCGGATCGTCAAGCGCGTGTACGCCGATGGGCGCCGGGCTCTCTACGGCAAGGAGGCCGGTTACGGCCGGACGCTGTGGAGCGACGGGGTGCTGACGGTGAACCGGACATCGTTCGGGGGTCGGCTGGGCACCGTCCTCGGCGCGGTCACCGCTGGTGCCGTCGTAGGCGCGGCGCTGACCATGCCGCCCGCCTTCCTCTCCCCGGAAGAGGAGGAGGAACTGCGCCGACAGGCCGAGGCGAGCGGGTCGGGCGGTGGCGGCGGGGGCGACGACGGTTACGGGCACTGGGGCGACGGGTCCGGCGACACCGACGACGACTTCGGCTGAGCGGGACCGGGTTGGACAGGGCCGGTCCACGGCCTTCGGAACAGCGGAGTTGAGAGAGACGAGAGAGAGGGGGCGCGATGTCCCGCTGGTGTGCGTGTCTGACCGCCGACGACCCGGCCGGGCAGGTGGCGGCCATGGGCGGCCGGGGCGTGCCGACGCGGGCGGGGCGTCACGCGCTCGGTCTTCTCGACGGACCCGGCGCCGCCGCCGGGCCGTACCGGGTGGGCGACGTGTACGCGATCGGCGAGGTCACGCTCCACAACGCGCCCGAACTCCGCGCCCGGCTCGGTGCGGACGGCGCGGACCGCGACCCCGGCGACTGCTCCGACGGTGAACTGCTCCTGCGCGCCTACGTCAGGTTCGGCACCGCCGGACTGGCCGCCGCTGACGGCATGTTCGCCCTCGTCATCGCCGAACGCGACGAACTCGTCCTCGTACGCGACCACATGGGCGCCCGCACCCTCTTCCACGCCCGCGCCGGCACGGGTGACCGGGCCGCCTGGGCGGCCTCCACCTCCCTGCGGGCTCTCCGGCGATGGCCCGCGCTGGACACCGGACTGCATCTGCCGGCCGTGCGGTCGTTCCTCACCTTCGCGTATCTCCCGGGCAGGGAGACCCTGTTGCGCGGGATCCACGAGGTGCTGCCGGGGCGGTGCGTACGGCTGCGGTCCGACGGTTCCTCGGTGGAGGAGACGTACTGGGAGCCGGCCGAGGTGGCCGACGAGCGCCCGGCCGCCGAACACGCCCGTGAGCTGCGCGAGTTGCTGGAGTCCGCGACCGCGCGGCGGTTGCCGGTCGCCGAACCGGTCGGTGTGCTGCTCTCCGGCGGTGTGGACAGCAGTCTGGTCACCGCGCTCGCCGCCAAGCTGCACGACCAGGCCGTCCGGTCGTACTCGATCAGCTTCGGCGCCGACGCCCCGAACGAACTCGCCTACTCCGGACTGGTCGCCGCCCACTGCCACACCGAGCACCGGGTGCTCACCGTGCCGGGCGAGGCGGTCGCGGCACGGCTCCCGGAGACCGTCGCGCTGCTGGACAGTCCGGTCGGCGACCCGCTCACCGTGCCCAACCTGCTGCTCGCCGAGGCCGTCGCGGCGGACGGCATGAGCGTGGTGCTCAACGGGGAGGGCGGCGATCCGGTGTTCGGCGGCCCCAAGAACCTGCCGATGCTCATCCACGAACTGCACCGCGACGAGGCGGGCGTGGGCTCCCGGGCGCGGGCCTACGTGGACTCGTACCGCAAGTGCCACCCCGACCTGCCGGTGCTGCTGACGCCCGGTGTGCTCGCCGAGCTGGCGCAGGCGCCGCCCGTGACGGATCTGCTGGCGCCCTATCTGACGCAAGGTCGGATGACCAGCCTGCTCAACCAGTTGCTGCACACCAACCTGCGGACGAAGGGCGCCCACCACATCCTCACCAAGGTCGAGCGCATCACCGCGTCCCAAGGGCTGGAGGGCCGCGCCCCGCTGTTCGACCGGGCGGTGGTCGACCACGCGTTCCGGGTGCCGCCCCGGCTGAAGCTCGCCGGTACGGGCGAGAAGTGGATTCTCAAGGAGGCCGTACGGGACCTGCTGCCGCCGACGATCGTGGACCGGCCCAAGAGCGGGATGCGGGTGCCGGTCCAGCAGTGGCTGGACGGACCCCTGCGCGAGCTGGGCCACGACCTGCTGCTCGGCGGGTCGGCGCGCGCCCGGGGCCTGTTCCGCGAGGACACGGTCCGGTCGTGGCTGCGGAGGGAGGGGACGCTGCTGCCGCGCCAGGGAGGCAAGTTGTGGCTGGTGCTGACGCTGGAGCTGTGGCTGCGTTCGTTCGAGGTGGGGGCCTGAGGGACGCCGGACCTTGCGGAGACCTTGCGGGGATCGTGCCGGGACCGGACCGGGACCGGACCGAGGCCGGATCGCAGCGGTGGCCGTTGTGGTGGCCGTTGCGGAGAACTGGGCCGTGGTTGTTGTGCGTCCCACTCGATACGCTCAAGACGGGGGACACAAGTGCGTGGTGCGGCAGGGGAGTTCACGGTGTGTGGCGGTTCCGGTCGATTGCGGCGCGGCGCCGTCGTCGTCGGCCTCGCGGTGGGAGTGCTGCTGGTCGGCTGTTCCGGGGGCGGTGACGCCTCCGGCACGGACCCGGCGAAACCTGGTGCGGCCGAGTCCGGCGCGGAGGCCAAGGGCGACGGAGGTCCGGTGCGGAGTCCGTCCGCCACCCCCGGTCTCGACTGGACGCCCGACGACAGCCGGCTGCCCCGGACCCGCGCCCAGGCCCTGCGGCTGGCCCGCGAAGTCGCCGCCGAGCCCCGGCGATGGGGAAGCGGTTACGTCAAGCGGAGCCCGTACGAGAGCGACCCCGACTCCCTGGCCGTCCTCGACGAGGACTGCGTCTGGCAGCGCGAACCGCTTCCGCCGTCCGTACTGACCAGCTTCACCCGCTACAGCGAACTGCCCGCCAAGGGTGGCAGAGGCCCGATCCGGATAGCCGCCACCGTCGTCGTGCACCGCGAAGCGGCCGACGCGGACTGGGAGATGGCGCGCACGCTCGAAGAGGCGCTGCGCTGCCCCGAACAGCGCCTCAGCGGCAGCGAGCGGATCACCGGACTGCTGTCTGCGGGCCTGCCGCTCGGTGTCGGGAATTCCGCCAGCGACGATGTGATCTCCGAGCACGGCGAGTATCACAGCGACGAACTCGGCGGCCCGCACTACTACGTCTGGGGCCAGAACCGCCTGGGCCAAATCACCGTCTCGGTGGTCGGCAAGGGCTCCAAGGGCCATACCCAGGAAGAGATCGACACCGCAGTCCACGAGGGAACGGGTGCCATGCTCGTCGACATCCAGGCCGAACTGGAGGCGTCGGAATGAGCGAGCCCCTGCTCCCCACCGACCCCGCCTCGATCGGCGGCCACCGGCTGCTGGCCCGACTCGGCGCCGGCGGCATGGGCGTGGTGTATCTCGGCCGTACGGAGACGGGGGCGCTGGCCGCCGTCAAGGTCATCCAGGCCGAGTACGCGGACGATCCCGGCTTCCGTGCCCGCTTCCGCCGCGAGGTCGACCTGGCCCGCCGGGTGTCCAGCCCGTGGGCGGTGCCCGTCACCGGCGCGGCGCCGGACGCGGCGCGGCCCTGGCTGGCCACCGCGTTCGTGCCCGGCCCGTCTCTCGGTGAGGCGGTCACCCGGCACGGACCGCTCCCCGTGCGAGGGGTGCGGGCCCTGGCCAGGATGCTCGCCGGGGCGCTGGGCGCGGTCCATGACGCGGGGCTGGTGCACCGGGACGTCAAGCCGGGCAACGTCCTGCTCGCCGTGGACGGCCCGCGTCTGATCGACTTCGGTATCGCCCGCGCGACCGACGAGACCGCGCTCACCTCCCCCGACGTGGTCGTGGGTACGCCGGGCTACCTCGCGCCCGAGCAGGCCGAGGCGCGGGGCGCCGAGGTGGGGCCGGCCAGCGACGTGTTCTCGCTGGGCTGCCTGCTCGCGTACGCGCTGACGGGACGGCCGCCGTTCGGCGGCGGTCCGGTGGACGCGCTGCTCTACCGCACGGTCCACGACGAGCCGGACATCGACCCGGACGGCGCGTGGGGCGACGACGATCCGGCGCTGCGCCGGCTGCTGCTCTCCTGCCTGGCGAAGGACCCGGCCGACCGGCCCACGGCGGAGCGGATCGCGACGGAGTTGAGTGGGGCCGATCGGGCCGGACCGGCGGATACGTCCGACTGGCTGCCAGAGGAGGTCGTACGGGGCATCGCCGACCGCGCGGCCGAGATGCTGGCGCTGCCCGACATCGAGCCGACCGTCGCGGGCGCACCGGAAGCACCGGAAGCACCGGACGCCGAGGACCCGGTGGCCCCGGTGGACTCGGAGGACGGGGAGGACGGGGAGGAATCGACTGCCCCCGAAGACCGCCGACCGCCCTCCCGGCGGCGGCTGTTCGTCCTTTCCGGCGCCGCGCTGCTCGCCGTCGCGGGCGGCGGCGGAGCCTGGGCCGTCCTGCGGGACGACGAGTCACCCACGGCGGGCACGCCGGGCCCGCGCTGGGCCATCGGCGTCCAGGCCGACCTCTCCGGAGCGGGCAGGTCGGCCGGCCGGGCGCAGGAGCGGGGCGCGCGGCTGGCGATCGAGCAGTACAACGCCCGTAGGCCCGGCAAGGACAAGCCCTTCGAACTCGCGCTGAAGACCGCCGACGACGGCGGCAGCGCCCAACGGGCCCCGGCCGCCGCCAAGAAGCTCATCGAGGACGCCGACGTGCTCGCCGTGCTCGGCCCCACCACCGACGCCACGGCGGAGAAGGTCGTCGGCGCGTACGACGAGGTGCTGCTGCCGCTGCTGACCGTCTCGGCCGGCGGAATGACGATGACGTCGGGGAAGCCCCGGTCCCTCGTGCACTGCCGGCCGGGCGACGCCGCGCTGTCCCTCCCGATCGCCGTCCATCTCGCCGAACTGGCCGCGAAGGACAAGGAGATGGGCAGACCGGGACTGCTCCAGGACCGTACGGCGCAGACGTACGCCTGGGAGTCCGCCACGATCACCTCCCTCCTGCTGCGCGACTCCGGTATGCCTGTCTACCCGCGCGTGATCCCGGCGAATGTCGAGGACATGAAGCCCGTCGTCACCGACATCCTGAAGGCCGGTACGGGCTCGTTCGTCTACGCCGGATACGCGCCGGGGGCGGCGAAGGTGGCGCGCGAGTTGGCGGCGGCCGGATTCGACGGACCCCGACTCGCGTCGCAGGCGGTGCTCGACCCGGAGTTCCTGGAACTGGCGGGGGACGCGGCCGAGGGCTGGCTGCTTACCTCGTCCTTCGTCTCCGCCGCCGACACCCCCAAGGCGGCGGACTTCAGCGCCGCCTTCCGCGAGCGCTTCGGCGGCGCGCCCCCGTACTACGCGGCCGAGGCGTACGACGCCGTGAACCTCGTCATCCGGGAACTGGTGAAGGGCGCGAAGGCCACGAAGGAGGCCACGAAGGAGGCGCCGGGCGGGAAGGGCGAGCGGACGCCGCCGAAGCGGGCGGAGTTGGTGGGGCTGCTGCGCAAGAGCACGTACGCGGGGATCACGAAGACGTTCGCCTTCGATCCGGAGGAGGGCGGCTTCGCCGGCCAGGGCGTGTTCCTGTACGAGGTCAAGGACGGGGCGTTCCGCTTCCTGGGGCCCGCGCCCACGGGCGCGTAACGCATGGCTGGCAGTGGGCCGTTCGGGCCGCTGAAGGCGGCCGACCCGCCCGCCGTCGGCGGCTACCGGCTGCTCGGCCGGCTCGGCGCGGGCGGCATGGGCGTGGTGTATCTGGCGCGTTCGGCGGGCGGCGTGCTGGTCGCGCTGAAGGTGATCCGCGCCGAGTACGCCGCCGACCACGGCTTCCGGGTCCGCTTCCGGCGCGAGGCGGAGGCGGCGGGGCGGCTCGCCGGGCGCTGGGTGGTGCCGGTCGTCGCGGCGGCGGCCGAGGCGCGCGAGCCCTGGCTGGCCACGGCCTTCGTGCCCGGTCCCTCGCTGGCGGAGGCCGTCACGTCGTACGGGCCGCTGGCCACGCGGACCGTACGTGTCCTCGGCGCCCGGCTGGCCGAAGCGCTCACCGAGGTGCACGAGGCGGGGCTCGTGCACCGCGACGTCAAGCCGGGCAATGTCCTGCTGGCCCTGGACGGCCCCCGGCTCATCGACTTCGGGATCGCCCGCTCCACCGGTGCCACCGCGCTCACCGCGAGCGATGTGGTGATCGGGTCGCCCGGCTATCTGTCGCCCGAGCAGGCGCGGGCGCGGGTCGGTGAACTCGGCCCGCCGAGCGACGTGTTCTCGCTGGGGTGTGTGCTGGCGTACGCGCTGACGGGCCGCAGACCGTTCGGTACGGGCTCGTCGGCGGCCGTTCTGTTCCGTACGGTCCACGAGGAGCCGGACCTCGACGGCGTACCGCGCGAACTGCTCGACCTGTTGACGGCCTGTCTCGCCAAGGACCCGGGGGACAGGCCGGGTTCGGGGGAGGTACGGGAGGCGCTGGCGGACGCGGGGGACGTGGGGGACGCGGCGGGCGGGGGTTGGTTGCCGGCCGCGCTGACCCGGCTGGTCGCCGAGCGCTCCGCCGCCGTACTGGCCCTGCCGGACCCGGACCCGGACCCGGCACCGGCACCGGCACCGGACCCCGAACCCACGCCGGACCCGGAAGCCGCCACCATCACGGCCGCACCCGCACCCGCACCCGCACCCGCCGCCTCCGAGGGGCTTTCGCGCCGCCGGCTGCTCACCCTCGCCTCTGCGGCCGGGGTCGTCGCGGTCGGCGGTGGAGTGGCGGCCTGGGCGGCGTTCCGGCCGGCGAACGGCGGCACCGGCAAAGGCACTTCGGGAGGCACTGGCTCCCTGCCGCGCCACGTCGTCGGGCTCCAGGCCGACCTGTCCGGCCGGGACAAGGCGGCGGGCCGCGCGCAGGAACGGGGCGCCCGGCTGGCGGTCGCCGACCACAACTCCCGTGCGGACCGCCCCTTCGACCTGGCGCTGAGGGTGCTGGACGACGGCGGGGAGCCGAAGCGGGCGGTGGAGGTGGCGGGGACGTTCGCCGCCGACCGTGCCGTGCGCGCGGTGATCGGCCCGACCGGCACCGCCGGGGCCGAGGCGACCGTCGCCCGCTACCAGAAGGCACTGCTGCCACTCGTGACCGTCTCCTGCGACACGGCGTCGTTCAGCGCGTCGTCCGAGCGGGCGTTCTTCGAACTGAGACCGGACGGGAACGCGCTGGACGCGGCATTCGTCGACTACCTCGTGCGCGTCCGGGACGCCCGCAGGACCGTGCTCGTCGACGACCGGGCGGCGGGCCGGGTCAGCGAGTTGCTGGCCCTCGACCTGTCCGGCTTCCTGGCCGACCAGGACGGCACGACCGTCACCCGCGCCGTGCCCGCCGACAGCGACGACTTCGGGCCGGTTGCCGCCGCCGTGAGCGCCGCGGGCGCCGACTCGGTGGTGTACGGCGGGACGTCACCGCGCCGGGCGGCTCTCTGCGCCCGCGCGCTGGCGGACGCGGGCTTCCGGGGCGTGGGGATGGCGCCGGAGTCGGCGCTCGGGGCGGAGTTCGTCGCCGGGGCGGGCGCGGCGGCCGAGGGGTGGGTGTTCGTCACGACGTATGTCGGCCCGGCTGAACTGGCCGCCGCGAAAGGGTTCGTGGCGTCGTACGAGCGGCGTTATGGCCCGCGCGGGGGACAACAGGCGCCCACGCGTGGGCTGTTCGCGGTCGAGCCGTACGCCCTGGAGGCGTACGACGCGCTGAACTTCGTCGCACGCGGGATGCGTGAGCTGGCCGCCACCGGCGTGGAGCGGGGCGCGATGGTGCGCCGGCTTCGCGGTCTCACCTTCAAGGGTCTGTCGCGGACGATCGAGTTCGAGGACTCGACAGGCGCGTTCGTCCACACCAACGGTCTCTTTCTGCACCAGGTGGAGGACGGCGAGGCGCACTTCCTCGGCCGCGTCGGTGAGACGACGTAGCCCTCCTCACTCCTCCCGCGCCCGCGCCCTCGCCCTCGCCCTCGCCCAGGCGAGGTAGTCGGCCACCACCTCGGGCGGGTTGGCCGCCTCGGCGAGGTCCGGCTCGTATCCGGCCCGGTACATGTCGAACGGCACAATCGGCACGGGGCGGCCGAGGACTTCCGTGAGCTTTCCGCTCGTGTGCAGATGGCGGGCGAGGTCGACGCAGGCGTCGTCGAAGTGCGCGACGAGCAGTTTGTCCCGCGCCTCCCGCTCCTCCCGCGCCCCGTTCTCGTTCCCGTTCCCGTCTTCCGGGTCCAACTCCTCATACCAGAGGCCGAGTTCCTTGATCTCCGCGAGGTGCGGGGCCGCTCCGGCCGGATCGTCCGTCGCCGGTTCGGGACCGTGACCGACGATGCCCGTCGTCTCGTCCAGCGGCCAGTACGCGTAACTCCAGCGCACGTCGCCCGGGTCAGGGCTCCCGCCCCCACCACCGCCCAGCACGCGCCGTACCTCGCTCTCGGTGTTGTAACCGATCGCGAGGTACGGGTGCCGCCGGTCGAACGAGTCGTGCCGCCAGATCCGGAAGGAGATCACGTAGATCTCGCCCCTGAGCGGCACCGGAAGCGCCTCCAGTGTCCGCTCACCCACCCGCCGCGTGTGCTCCTGGAAGGCTGTCATGAGGCGCACGATCCCATACGGCGGAAGACCGGAACGCGCCGGGTTTCAGACCTGCTTCGTGGTGGAGTACGAGTGCGCGCCCGTACCGGCGAGCGCCCCGCCCTCCACGATCAGATACTCGTCACGGATGGGATTCCCGGCGAAGTACGACTTCAGGATCTCCCGCGTGCCGGCCGCGTACCGCGCCTGCGCGGAGAGCGACGAGCCCGAGATGTGCGGCGTCATCGCGTGGTGCGGCATGGTGCGCCACGGGTGGTCGGCCGGCGCGGGCTGCGGGTACCAGACGTCGCCGCCGTACCCCGCGAGCTGCCCGCTCCGCAGCGCGCGGTCGACGGCGTCGCGGTCCACGATCTTCGCGCGGGCGGTGTTGATGAGGTACGCGCCGCGCTTCATGGTGCCGATGAGCTTGTCGTCGAACAGGCCCTCGGTCTCCGGGTGCAGCGGCGCGTTGATGGTGACGACGTCGCAGTGCGGCACCATGTCGGCGGTCGACTCGTGCCAGGTGAGGTTCAGCTCCCGCTCGGCCGCCTTCGGGAGCCGGTGGCGGTCGGTGTAGTGGAGCTGTACGTCGAAGGGGGCGAGGCGGCGCAGGACGGCGAGTCCGATGCGGCCGGCCGCGACCGTACCGACGTGCATGCCCTCCAGGTCGTACGAGCGTGAGACGGCGTCCGCGATGTTCCAGCCGCCGTCGAGCACGATCTGGTGCGAGGGGATGAAGTCGCGTACGAGGCCGAGCACCGTCATCACCACGTGCTCGGCGACGCTGATGCTGTTGCAGTACGTCACCTCGGCGACGGTGACGCCGTGCGAGATGGCGGCGTCGAGGTCCACGTGGTCGGAGCCGATGCCGGCGGTGACGGCGAGCTTGAGGTTCTTGGCGGTGGCGATGCGCTCCGCCGTCAGATAGGCCGGCCAGAACGGCTGGGAGATCACGATGTCCGCGTCGACCAGCTCGCGGTCGAAGACCGATCCGGCGCCTTCCTTGTCGGACGTGACGACGAGGGTGTGGCCGCGGCTCTCCAGGAAGGAGCGGAGGCCGAGTTCACCGGAGACGCTGCCCAGCAGATGACCGGGGGTGAAGTCGGTGCCCTCGGGGGTGGGGGTGGTCTGGCCGCCCGGGTAGTGGTCGATGACCGGGAGGTCGTCGCGGGCGTAGGTGGTGGGCCGGCCGTCGGTCGGGTCGTCGTACAGCACACACAGGATCTTGGCCATGACGTTGCGGCTCCTCGTCCGTTGCTGCGGAATGCTTCGGAAGGTGCCTCCCACGGTGTGTCCTGGCGTCGACCCTGGTCAAAGCGATCCTTTCTATGCCGGGATAGACGCGGGCTATCGCAACGGCGGCAACGGCGGCTCCGGCGGCCGGTCCGGCTCCTGAGGTGTGAGGTACGTGTCGAGCAGGCCGTCCAGCACCTCGCGCAGGCTCACCCGGCGCGCCGTCTCCAACAGCGCCTTCGCCAGCACCGGTTCGGGACTGCGGTCGGCGATGACCAGTCCCACGCGCGGCCCGTGCGCCGGGTGCTCCAGCGGGACCACGCGCATCGCGGCGGGCACGCCGAACATGTGCAGCCAGGCGTGCGAGATGACGCTCGACCACCGCCCCGCCGCCATGTGCGTGTAGAGGCCCGCGACGGTGTCGGTCTCGATGGACGGGGTGACGGTCGCGCCCTCGGCGGCGAAGTACTCGTCCATGATGCGGCGGTTGCGCATCTGCGGCGACAACAGGCACAGCGGCAGCCCGGCCACCTCGGCCCAGCGCACCGAACGCTGTTCGGCGAGCGGGCCGTCGTGCGGGGTGAGGAGCAGATACCGCTCCTCGTAAAGCGGCGTCCTGCGGACCTGGCGCAGGCTTTCGTCGTCCAGATACGTGAGCGCGATGTCCAGCTCGAAGGAGGTCAGCCGCCGCGTGATGTCGCGCGACGACAGCGACTCCAGCGAGACGCGGACGAGCGGGTGCTGCTCGCAGAACGGAGTGGTCAGCAGGGACGCGGCGGTCAGGGCGGTGGGGATGGCGCCGAGGCGCAGCGTGCCGGTGAGGCCGCCGCGCATGACGGACAACTCGTGTCGCAGCGCGTCGCGTTCGGCGAGGATCCGGTGCGCCCACAGCAGCACCCGCTCGCCCTCGGGCGTCAGTCCCTCGAAGCGCCGGCCGCGGCGCACGATGGGCACGCCCAGTTCGTGCTCCAGCTTGCGGATCGCGGCGGAGAGCGAGGGCTGCGACACGAAGCAGGCGTCGGCGGCCCGCGCGAAGTGCCGCTCGCGGGCGAGCGCGACCAGATACTCCAGTTGCCGCAGAAGCACGACGACCCGCGCCTCCTTCCTCGTACCTGCCAGGCCATCCTCACGCATCGGGGGCGGTTGCGGTACGGAACGGGCTCAGGTCGTCTCGACGCCGATGTGCGTGCGGTGGTGGCGGGGGCTGTCGATCTCGTCGATCAGCGCGATCGCGAAGTCGGCGTACGAGATGCGGGAGGCGGCGTCGCCGGGGGCCGTACGGTACGCACCGGTGCGGGCGCCGTCGTGGTCGAAGTCGCCCGAGGGGCTGAGGACCACCCAGTCGCACGCGTCGGCCGGGGAGGCGCGCAGGACGTCCGTCCCGGCGGCGTGGCCCAGGAGGAAGCCGCGGTGTTCCTGGGGGTAGCCGGGGGTGTCCAGCAGGAGCGTGCCGGACGCGGTCTCCAGGTTCGAGGCCAGGCCGACTCCCACGAGCCGGCGGACACCGGCGCGGGCGAGGCCGTCGAGGAGGGCGCGGGAGGCGGCGGGGTAGAGGAGACCGGGCTCGGCGGCGGGGTCGTAGACGCTGCTGATCGCGGCGGTGTGGCCCTGCGCGAGCGTCGCGACGGTGTCGGCGTCGGTGACGTCGCCCTCGACGATCCGGACGGTGTATTTGCCGCCGTCACCGCTGTACGCCTCTTCGAGACCGGCGTGCCTGGCCGCGTCCCGTACGACCGCGGTGACCTGGTGACCGCGCCCCACGGCCTCCGCGACGGCGGCCCGCCCGCCCCTGCCGCCCGCACCGAAGACAATGATCTGGCTCATGGGTTCCCCTGAGTCCGATGGCCGGTCCCGATGCCGGCCGCTGTTCCCGGACGATAGGCAAGGCCCCGGTTACCGAAGGGGTACCGGGCGGGCCGCGGCTACCCTGGAACGGTGACCGAGCCCCTGGATCCCGACATGTTCGACCCGGTCTGCCCGTCCACGCTCTCCCCGATCCGCTTCGGCGACAAATGGGCCGGCCTGATCATCCGCTGCCTCGAACGGGGCCCGCGCCGCTTCTCGGAGCTGCGGATCCCGCTGCGCGGCATCACCGCGAAGGTGCTCACGCAGTCGCTCCGCGCCCTGGAACGCGACGGCCTGATCGCCCGCACGCCCCACCCCGAACCGGTGCGCCGCGTCGACTACACGCTCACGCCCCTGGGCCGTAGCCTCCTCGTCCCGATGGACGCGGCGTGCGCGTGGACGGGGGAGCACTGGGAGGAACTGCTGGACGCCCGCGAGGCGTTCACGGCGGAGACGGTGGGGGCATCGCCGCGTTCGTCGGCCGTTGTCAGCCCTGTCGGCCGTGGGTGACGCGGATCTTCGACTGGCCGTGCGGCAGTTCCTCCCAGTCGGCCATGAAGCGGGCCGTCAGGCCGTGCTGTTCGGCCAGGGTGATCAGCGTCTCGGTGCGGTAGTAGAAGTCCTCCCGCAGCACCTGGTGTTCCTTGCCCTCCGTACGGTCGAAGGTGAAGTCGAACCAGCCGCCCGGTGCCAGCACCCGGCCGATGTGGGCCAGGCACTCGTCGATCACCGGGAGCGGTGAGTGCGAGAAGACGCTGTGCGCGTGGATCACGTCGAAGTGGGCGTCGGGGAGGAACCTCAACTTCAGGTCGCGGACCGGGGTGAGGGTGGGGAGCCGGTCCTGCAGGCCCCGGTGCACCAGTGTGTCCTGGGCGGCGGCGAGTATGTCGGGGGAGATGTCGACGCCGTAGTAGTGCCCCGGCTCCAGGTGGCCGATGAACCGCCAGCCCGCGCGGAGGTTGCCGCAGCCGATCTCCAGCATCCGGTGTTCGGGGCGCAGGCCGTGGCCGAGGAGGTAGTCGAACTGCATCGAGCCGAGGGCCAGCCAGCGCTCGTGGCTGCGGCTGCCGACCGCCGCGTCCGGGTCGGCGCGGGTGTCGGAGCGCATCACGGCGCGGTAGTACGAGATGTGGTCCGGCCAGCGGTAGCGCAGCCAGGTGTCGCGGGCCGCGCGGGCCAGGTAGCGCGGCGCCCGGTCCGGGTGGCGCAGGGCGTAGGCGACGCGGTGGCCGAGGGCGGCACGGTTGACGGTGACGTTCTTGGCGGGCATGTGCGATTCCCTTGTGTGCGGGCGAGGATGGGGCGGCGACGGGGGTGTTGTCACCAGCCTCGGGCCGGTGCGGGCACGGCGGTACGGCGTAGCGGCTCCGGTTCGCGGGCGGTACGGGCGACAGCCGTGTCAACCGATCGGCTGATGCGAGGCGTTGGCGGGCGGGGTCAGGACTTGCCAGGAGGGCGACGGCGAGCCGCGCGACGGAGGGGGCACCAGTGGGGCGTACGAAGGCGGCTAGAGCTACGGCTACGGCTACGGCGATGACGACGGCGACAGCGACAGCGACAGCGACGACGCAGCACCCGCACCCGCCCGAGCGCGCGGGCACGGCCGTAGGCCTCGGCGCGGGTCCGCCCGAGCGGGCCGACCCCGACCGGCGGTGGCTCACGGCCGTCATGCACGCCGCGTTCCTGCTGCTCCTGGGCGCCTCGCTCGCCCGCTATCTGATCCGGCACGAGGGCGGGGCGCACACCGGCCAAGTCGTCGCGCTGTTCGCCGTGTTCGGGCTGCTCTATCTCCTCGGACGGTTCCTGGCGCCCCCGCCGCACTCCGGTACGCGCCCCGACACCCGCTATCTGGTCTGGGTGGGCGCCGTGCTGGCGGTCTGGGTCGTGCTGCTCGCGCTCGCGCCGAGCGCCGCGTGGTGCGCGATGCCGCTCTTCTTCACCGGCCTGCACACCCTGTCGACGCGGACCGCCGTATCGCTCGCCGCCGTACTGACACTGCTGGTCGTGGCGTCCAAACTGCGCTTCGCGCAGGGCGAGTTCGACCCCAACGCGGTGCTCGCCCCGCCGGCCGTCGCCGCCGTCGGCACCGCCGTACTGATCCATCTCAAACGCCAGGCGGCCCGGCAGCGCGCGCTGATCGACGACCTGGTCCGTACCCGCCGCGACCTCGCCGCCACCGAACGCCGGGCGGGCATCCTGGCGGAGCGGCAGCGGCTGTCCACGGAGATCCACGACACCCTCGCGCAGGGCCTGTCCAGCCAGCAGATGCTGCTCCAGGCCGCCGCACGCGTCTGGCGGAGCGACCCGGACGCGGCGCGTGGACATGTGCGGGACGCGGCCGGGATCGCGTCCCGCGGCCTCGCCGAGGCGCGCCGGTTCGTCCACGACCTGGCCCCGCCCGACCTCGCCGAGCACACGCTGGCCCCGGCCCTGGGCGCGCTCGCCGACCGCGAGAACGGCGCCGGGCTGACGGTGGTCTTCCGCCTTGACGGCGCCCCGGGCCCACTGCCGGAACGGGTCGAGGCGGCGCTGCTGCGCATCGCGCAGGGCGCGCTGGCGAACGTGCGCGAGCACGCCGGGGCGACGCGCGCCGCGCTGACCCTGACCTGCCTGGACGATCAGATCTCCCTGGACATCGCCGACGACGGCCGCGGTTTCGCCGTCACGGCGGACGGCACGCCCGCTGCCACGCCCGCTGCCCCGACAGGCCGCCCCGGGCGCGGGCACGGGCTGCCGGCCATGCGGGTCAGAACCCGGCAGTTGGGCGGCACGCTCACCGTGGAGTCCGAGCCGGGCGAGGGCACGGTGGTGTCGGCGGCCGTACCTCTCGCACCCAACACGTCGGGAAAGGCCGCAACATGACAACTCCCGTACGGCTCCTGCTGTGCGACGACCACGCGGTGGTACGCGCCGGCCTGCGCGCGCTCCTGTCCAGTACCGACGGCATCGAGGTGGTCGGCGAGGCGGGCAGCGGCGAGGAGGCGCTGGCGGTGGCGGCGCGCGTACGGCCCGACGTCGTCCTGATGGACCTCCAACTCGGCGACGGCATGGACGGCGTGGCGGCCACCAGGCAGCTGCTCACGGGCGACGCGTACGGCTCCGCGGCCACGGGCGGACCCCGCGTACTGGTGCTCACGATGTTCGACACGGACGCCGACATCACCCGCGCCATCGAGGCGGGCGCCACGGGCTACCTGCTCAAGGCGGAACAGCCGGAGGAGCTGTTCGCCGCCATCCGCGGCGCGGCGTCGGGCCGCGCCACCCTCTCGCCCCCGATCGCGGACCGCGTCCTGGCCCAACTGCGCAGCCCGCGCCCGACGTTGTCCGAACGGGAGCGGGAAATTCTCCAGCAACTGGCACGCGGCCTGGGCAACCGCGACATCGCCCGTGCGCTGTTCATCAGCGAGGCGACGGTGAAGACCCATCTGGGCCGTATCTACGCCAAGTTGGGGGTCGACACCCGCTCGGGCGCGGTGGCACTGGCGAAGGAACAGCGCCTGTTGCCCTGATGCCCGCCCGCACACGGAAGACGGCCGGGCCGGCCCGCGAGTACGGGCCGCCCCGGCCGTCATGATCAGTCGAAGTCCGAAAGGTCAGGAGGAGTCCGAAGGATCAGAGGTCGGACGACGTCACCGGACGTCAGCCGTCGTCGGACGACGTCAGACGAGGTCGAACCGGTCGAGGTTCGTGACCTTGGTCCACGCCGCGACGAAGTCGCTGACGAACTTCTCCTTCGCGTCGTCGCTCGCGTAGACCTCCGCCACCGCGCGCAGCTCCGAGTTGGACCCGAAGACCAGGTCGGCGCGGCTGCCGGTCCACTTGACCTCGCCGGTGGCGGTGTCGCGGCCCTCGAACGTGTTCTGGTCCTCGGACGTCGACTTCCACTCCGTACCCAGGTCGAGCAGGTTGACGAAGAAGTCGTTGGTCAGCGATCCGGGGGTCGCGGTCAGGACGCCGAGCGACGACTGCTGGTGGGTCGCGCCCAGGACGCGGAGGCCACCGACGAGGACGGTCATCTCGGGGGCGCTCAGGGTCAGCAGGTTCGCCCGGTCGAGCAGCAGGTACTCGGCGGGCAGCCGGTGGCCCTTGCCGAGGTAGTTGCGGAATCCGTCGGCGACCGGCTCCAGCGCGGCGAACGACTCCACGTCGGTCTGCTCCTGCGACGCGTCCGCGCGGCCCGGCGTGAACGGGACCTCGACGTCGAAGCCGGCGGTCTTGGCGGCCCGCTCGACGGCCGCGGATCCGGCGAGCACGATCAGGTCGGCGAGCGAAACCCGCTTGCCGCCGTTGTCGGCGGTGTTGAAGCTCTCCTGGATGCCTGCGAGCGTACGGAGCACCGTGGCCAGCTCGTCGGGGTCGTTGGCCTCCCACCCGCTCTGCGGTTCGAGGCGGATACGCGCGCCGTTGGCGCCGCCGCGCTTGTCGCTGCCGCGGAAGGACGAGGCCGACGCCCAGGCGGTGGAGACGAGTTGGGACACCGGCAGGCCCGAGGCGAGGATCTGCTCCTTGAGGGTGTCGATGTCCTCGGCGTCGACCAGCTCGTGGGTCACCTCGGGCAGGGGGTCCTGCCACACCAGCGTCTCGGCCGGGACCTCCGGGCCGAGGTACTGCGAGACCGGGCCCATGTCGCGGTGGGTCAGCTTGAACCAGGCGCGGGCGAAGGCGTCCGCGAACTCCGCGGGGTTGGCGAGGAAGCGCCGCGAGATCTGCTCGTACGCCGGGTCGACGCGCAGCGCGAGGTCGGTCGTCAGCATCGTCGGGGCGTGGCTCTTCGACGCGTCGTGGGCGTCGGGGACGGTGCCGGCCCCGGCGCCGCCCTTCGGCCGCCACTGGTTGGCGCCCGCCGGGCTCTGGAACAGCTCCCACTCGTGGCCGTACAGGATCTCCAGGAAGCTGTTGTCCCAGGTGATCGGGGTGTTCGTCCAGATGCCCTCAAGACCGCTGGTGATCGTGTCGCCACCCTTGCCGGTGCCGTGGCTGTTCTTCCAGCCGAAGCCCTGCTGCTCGATCGGGGCTGCCTCGGGGTCGTCGCCGACACTGTCCGCCGGGCCCGCGCCGTGGGTCTTGCCGAAGGTGTGGCCGCCCGCGATGAGCGCGACCGTCTCCTCGTCGTTCATCGCCATCCGGCGGAACGTCTCACGGATGTCGCGAGCCGAGGCGAGCGGGTCCGGAGTGCCGTTCGGGCCCTCCGGGTTGACGTAGATGAGGCCCATCTGGACCGCGCCGAGGGGGCTTTCCAGATTCCGGTCACCGCTGTAGCGCTTGTCGTCGAGCCAGACCTTCTCGGGACCCCAGTAGACGTCCTCCTCGGGCTCCCAGACGTCCGCGCGACCGCCGGCGAAGCCGAAGGTGTCGAAGCCCATCGTCTCCAGGGCGACGTTGCCGGCGAGGATCATGAGGTCGGCCCAGGACAGGTTCTGGCCGTACTTCTTCTTGACCGGCCAGAGCAGGCGACGGGCCTTGTCGAGATTCCCGTTGTCCGGCCAGCTGTTGAGGGGGGCGAAGCGCTGCTGGCCGGCCCCGGCGCCGCCGCGGCCGTCGCTGATGCGGTAGGTGCCCGCGCTGTGCCACGCCATCCGGATCATGAACGGGCCGTAGTGGCCGAAGTCGGCCGGCCACCAGTCCTGCGACGTCGTCAGGACCTCCGCGATGTCCTGCTTCACGGTGGGGAGGTCGAGGGACGTGAACGCCGCGGCGTAGTCGAACTCCTCGCCGAGGGGGTTCGCCACGGCGGGGTTCTTGGCGAGGATCTTCAGGTTGAGCCGCTCGGGCCACCACTCGCGGTTTCCGCCGCCCTGGGTCGGATGCGGGGCCCGCCCGTGTGCGACCGGGCAGCCCCCCGCGTCCTCCGACTTCGCGTCTACGACGATTGCATCATGGTTCTCAGACATGGGAATCCTTCCGGACCGGGCGGAGCACTGTGCTCAGGTGAGGGTGTGGCCGTCGGACGCGGCCGGGCAGGGCTGCCCCCGCCGACCGGCTTGACGCGGCGTACGGGCTCTGCCGCGTGAGCGCGTGGGGAGCCCCACCCGCGACGTTCCTTGGCTATTCGCCGGAACCGATCCTACGATGGACGGAGTCCAAGTCAAGAAGTGCACTAAACGTATGGCCAGCCATAATACGTGTGTCCCCGGATGTACCTCGGATGTGCTCCGGATGTGCTCCGGGTGCACTCGGGGTTTCTCGCCAACGTGAACAGGTGAACCGACATGAGCGACCTGCTGGAGCGACTGCGCGAGCGCGGCTGGCGGATGACCTCCCAGCGCCGTGTCGTGGCACAGGTCCTCGACGGCGACCACGTGCACCTCACGGCCGACGAGGTGCACGCCCTCGCGACCCGGCGGCTGCCCGAGATCTCCCGGGCGACCGTCTACAACACCCTGGGCGAACTGGTCTCCCTCGGCGAGGTGATGGAGCTGTCCACCGAGGGCCGCGCCAAACGCTACGACCCCAACGCCCACCACCCGCACCAGCACCTGGTGTGCTCCAGCTGCGGCACGATCCGCGACGTCCACCCGGCCGGCGACCCACTGGCCGGCCTCCCGGCGGCGGAACGGTTCGGCTTCACGGTCTCCGAGGTCGAGGTCACCTACCGGGGCCTGTGCCCGTCCTGCGACTAGGGCGTGTTGCGAAAGTAGCGCCGTCCGCCCGAAGGGCGGGGCCGACGGCGTCTGGTGCGTGCGATCGCAAGGCGGAGGATCGTTCTCGTACTGGACGTACTTGGATGATTCCGACAACGCGGCGAGTGCGCGTGCCAGGCGTCGTCGGCCAGGCGGGACTTTCGAAACACGCCCTAGGGTCTGTCGGGCAGGCCGGTCACGCGTGCGTGGTGATCCTCCACCGGTTGCCGTCGGGGTCGGTGAACTGCCCTGCGTACTCGCCCTGTTCGGTCCGGGCCGCCGCGCCGGTGACCCGGCCGCCGGCGGAGCCCGCGGCGGCGAGAAGCGCGTCGACGTCGTCACGGGAAGCGGCGGTGTGGGTGAGGACGAGCGCGGAGAAGCCGTCGCCCCGCTCGTCGACACCGGCGTCCTTGGCGAGGGCCTTGCGTGTCAGCAGGCCCAGCCGGCACACGCCCTCGGCGATGGTGAAGTCGATGAACTTGTCGCCGTAGTCGCGGTCGACGCTCATACCCAGCGCCTCGTAGAACTCCTTGGACACGTTCGGGCTGGCGACGCCGAGGTAGAGGGCGGTCTCGGTCGGCTTCGGCGGGCCGGGGACGAGACCCGTGTCCTTCTTGGCGGCGGCGGCCAGCTTCCAGACGACCCCGTCCGGTGTCCGGCAGACGGCGCTGAACTCGCCGAAGAACTCCTTCTTCGCCGGCTTGACGACCGTCGCGCCATGGGCGGTGGCGGCGTCGAGGAGGGCCTTGACCTCGGCGGGCCGGCTGACGATGGAGGACAGGACGTGGCCGCGGAAGCCCGAGGTCGCCGGGTCCGTGCCGGAGTCGGTGGCGAGCGCGTCGATCTGGTGGAGGGCGAGCTGTCCGGTGCCGTGCAGGTCCAGGCCGGCGGTCCGGTCGCCGGCGGTGGCAGTGGGAGTGGCTGTCGATGAGAACGCGGACGTGTAGAAGGCGCGTGCGGCTTCTACCTGCGGTACACCGAGAGTGATGATGTCGAGCGAGAGTGCCATCGGGTGTGTCTCCTTCATACGGTCGGGCGTCGGCCGATCCGGCGTTGGGAGCCGTTCGGGGTCATGGCTGTCACGCTAGGGAGAACCACCGGTCGCGGGCTTCTTGATTCCTGACCGATCCGGTCGGTCACCCGATCGGCCGGACCCGGCGAGCATCGGTCAGGATTCAAGAAGCGCCAGGTCTCTCGGCACGGCTAGCGTCGGAAACACTGCACACCGATCACAACCTGGAGGGTGACGGCGATGAGCGCGAACACCAGCGAGAAGAACACGGACGGCTTCTCCGACGAGGAACGTGCCGCCATCAAGCAGCGCGCCGCCGAACTGAGGAAGGAGGCGAGCGGCGGCCGTGGCAACAAGGCGGCCGCCGCGGAACTCGACGTGCTGTCGAAGATCGCGGAGATGGAGCCCCCGGACCGCGCGGTCGCCGAACGCATCCACGTCATCGTCACCACCAACGCCCCTGAGCTGTCGCCGAAGCTGTGGTACGGACAGCCGGCCTACGCAAGGAAGGGGAAGGTCGTGTGCTTCTTCCGCAGCGGGCACGTCGACAAAGAGCGCTACTCGACCTTCGGCTTCACCCCCGAGGCGAACCTCGACGACGACAGCGGCCTGTGGCCCACGTCGTACGCCGTGACCGAGCTGAGCGACCGGGCCGAGAAGGCGATCACCGCCCTCGTCAAGAAGGCCGTGAGCTGACACCACGCGAGTGCCGCCCGACCCTTCCGGGGATCCGCGTCGCCGACCGCGACCGCGACCGCGCACGGTGAAGACCCCCTGGAAACCGCCGTACGAGGTTGCCGACGCACGTGGAAGGGCCGCCCCACCGCGGACGGTGATCGAGCCGGTCATGCCGACGGGCCGGTGCGGCGCACCGGCCCGTCGGGGATTTCGGGTGTCAGTGGTGCCTGGCGCGCCGCTTGCGGCTGACGAGGACGACTGTCGCACCCGCACCGAGCAGCAGTGCGACGAGGGCGAGGATCTCTCCCATGCCGGACGTGCCGGTGTTCGCGAGTGAACCCGGTGGCCCGCCGGCCGGTGTCGGGTCGTTGGGCACCACGCCGGTCGGGGGCACCGGTGTCGGGGACCCGGGAGGCGTGGGTGTCGGGGACGGGGACTCGGGCGGTGTGGGTGACGGGGACGGGGACGGCGGTTCCGCCTCCGGGATGTACACGCCGGCGTCGATCGTGTGATCGACCCCTCCCGCTGTGGTCGGCGCGGTGACCGGGGCGGACCCGTCGCACAGCCGCCCGGTGGTCGGCGGGGTGACATTGGAGTCATGTACCCGGTCGTCACCGGTCCGCGGCAGGGTGAACCGCAGGTCGGTGGCGGCAGGCTGCCCCGGCACGTCGCTGGTGTCCGCGGTGCACACATCGAACTGCACGGTGTATTTGCCGCCCGGCGTCAGCTCGTACTCCGCGCCGACACCACCGAAGTAGTACTCACCGGCGGCATCGGTCGTGGTCGTGGCGACCTTCTCGCCGTCGGCGTCCAGCAGGTTGATCGTCGCACCCGGCAGCAGCACCTGCCCGGGGTCCTGGATGCCGTTGTGGTCGCCGTCGAACCACACCACGTTGCCGATCTGGATCGGTGCGTTCGCCGCGGCGTACGCGATGTCGCCGAGACCACCGGCCTTGCCGAACCCGTTCTGGTTCGGACCCACGAACTCGTACGCGTTGTTGACCGGGTCGTTGCCGGGGCCGAGGCCGGTGGCGACGTCGTAGTAGCCGGTTCCGCTGGTGGCGACCCGGCCGGTCGGGTCCATCTGCGTGCTGACGACCCACTGCTGCTGCGGGATGTAGGCGACCGATCCCAGCGACGACTCCTGGTGCGGCCCGGGCTGGGTCGCGGAGCCGCCGTTCGGGAAGAAGTCACCCGGGAAGTACTCGACGACGCCGGGGGGCTGGACACCGTCGAGGGTGGGGTCCGTGGCGTGGTCGGCGCAGTCACCGGTGCCTTCCCACTCGTACCCGCCGGTGGGTGTTGCGCAGGCCATGTTGATGTCGCCGCCGGCCATGCCGCTCTGCGGGGTGTCGTTGCCCGGCCTCGGATCCAGCCCGCCCCAGCCCACGACGTCCATGAACCGGTCGCGGAAGCCGAGGATCAGCGAGCCGTCGCGGGCGAAGGCCAGACTGGCCAGCTCCGGCTGCGGATCCATGATCCAGCCGCTCACGGTGTGGCCGTCCCAGTCCGCGAGGTCGGTGTTCCACGGGTTCCAGTGGTTGACCTGGTCGTTGCCGGAGGTGCCGGTGAGTACGGCTCCGCGCTCGAAGGCCAGCGGCTGGGACAGCACGGTGGTGAACTTCTCGCCGTCGTAGGTGGCGACGACGGCCTTCAGGTCCGCGCGTTTCTGGGTGCTCTCCGCGCTGCACACACCCCCGACATGCAGGGTGTTGTTGTTGACGGCCACGCTGAACGGACGCCAGTCGTCCGCCGACGCGCAGCCCGGGTCGGGGATCGGCACGGTCGCCTCGGGCGCCGAGGCCGTGGGCTTGGTCGCGTCGAAGCTGACCAGGCTGCGGGTGAGCAGGTTCACCGCGTACAGGGTCGAGCCGTCGTCCGACAGGGCAAGGCCGCCGACGCTCTCCTTGCCCGGTGCGTCGGTGAACCCGGCGTCCTTGATCAGGTTGCCGGTGTCGTGCGCCGTCTTGGTGGCGCCCGGCACCTTCGCGAACAGCTTCGTGGCGCTTCCGTCGGCCGCCACGGTGTAGATCGCGTTACCGCCGTCCGGCCCGTACTCCGTGTACCGCCGGGCGAAGGACGACTGGAAAAGCTGCTCGCGGTACCTGTCGTAGGCCAGCCCGTAGGTCGTGCCCACCTGGTCCTGGGTGTTGATCACCTCCGGGCATGCCTGCGGGTCGGGGCAGTTGCCGCGGGCGTCCGTCCCGAACGCCACCAGGGCCCGGGTCTCCGTACCGGTGGCGCCGCTCTGGATCGGCACGAAGTAGCGGGAGTCGGGCAGTGCGTAGTCGGCCGGGTCCCAGACGCCGGTGATCACCGAGTCGTCCTGGCCGTCCGAGACGTCGACGAACGTGGTGAAGCTGTCGAAGTGGTTCGGCGCGGTCGAGGCGGGCGCCGCCCGCAGATAGTCGCTGTAGGGCGCCGGGACGGTGACATCGACCCGGTACCGGCCGCCGGCCAGCTCGTTCGACGGCGGCACGATGACCCTTCCGGTGACATCCGTGACACCGGTGATCTGGTTGCCGGCGGAGTCGGCGACCTCGACCTTCATGCCCCGCTGCGGCACGTCCATGGTCGAGTTGATCACGCCGGTGCCGAAGAAGTCCCGTAGTACCTGGACGGTGAGGGTGCCGTCGGAGGCCGAAGCGTCGGCCTGCCCGGCGCCGGTCAGAATCGTGCCCGCGCCGCCCCCCACCAGTAAGAGGCCGGACAGCCCCAACCGCACCACTCCACGTAATGACATGGCA
Organism: Streptomyces sp. NBC_01508; assembly: GCF_045040315.1. Taxonomy (NCBI): domain Bacteria; kingdom Bacillati; phylum Actinomycetota; class Actinomycetes; order Kitasatosporales; family Streptomycetaceae; genus Streptomyces; species Streptomyces sp. NBC_01508. The sequence continues at coordinate 4,470,545 of NZ_CP109419.1, forward strand.
CTCCTCTACCTCGTCCTACGCTGATGCCGACTCGGCAAATGCAGGGGTGAGCATATGAGTTGACCGTGAGTCATGTCTCGTAAACGCAGAGTTTGGGGGTGGCCCGCCGGAGACCTGTTACAGTCCCGCCGCGTGCGGAGCATCAGAACGCGGAGCGTCAACAGCAAGCAGAGTCGCCCGGGGCGCGAGACGGGCCGGCGCCGCCGGTGGCCGAAGTTACGCTGGGTGGCAGCCGCCGTCATCGGTGTCACCGCCGCCGTGACCACCACCTTCGTCCTCCTCGGCGACAGCGACAGCGACGGCCCCGCCGCCCCGCGTGCGCTGACCTCGGACGAGGTGAACCGGCTGGCGATCACGCGGTTCCTCAACTACCAGGCGGGAGGCCGGGCGGTGAGGATAACCGTGCCGAATCCCGCCGGCGGGCTGGTCGTCACCGGATCCGTCGACTACCGCACCCATACCGGTTACGGGGTGGTGCGCGGGACCGGGCGCGACACGTCCAGCGACGGGCTGATCCGGTGGACGGCCACCACCGTCCTCGTCCACCCCATGACAGACCCCCCGGCGGCCGCACCGGCGTCGCCGCCCGCGTCCGGTTGGCACAGCCGTCCGCTGCGGACGTCCGGCATGACCCTGGACAGCTCGCTGGCCATCGCGCTCCGCCTCGGCAACGACCGGCCGGACAACTCCGTACTGCTGTCGCAGAGCGGCGCCTCGTGGGCCGGGCGGGACCGGGTGCGCGGCCATCGGACGGACATCATGAACGGGCCGGACGCCGACAGCGAGGCCGGTACGGCGGGCAGCGAGGCCAGTACGTCAGGCAACGTGCGCTACTGGATCGACTCGGACGGCACCATGCACCGGGTTCAGGCCACCATCGCCTCCGAGCCGCAGCCGGTGGTCTACGACTTCGACACCCAGAAGTACGTCCCCGTCCAGCCGGTCCCCGGAACCAAACCGGCGCCGTAGCCGCCCTCACGGGGTCCCTTCCACAGGGTCCGTCTTACGGGGTCCGCCTTACGGGGCTCGCACCCGCGCACCGGCGGCGAGCAGCGACGGCGACGGCAGCGCGACGTCCCCGATGTCCGGCAGCGCCGGAACGTCCGGCACGACGGTGGCACCGGCGCTGGTGGCCTGCGGGAACTGCGGCTGCGGGCCGGGCGCGGCCACGTCGGTGAACGCGATGCCCGCAGGCGCCGTCGGACTCGCCCAACTGCCGGAGGGTGTGGGCGACTTGGCGGGAACCGGGCAGGACGCGGACTCCGCGAGCCCGGCGGGTACGGTCTTGCGAAGCGCGTTCCCCCGCAGGCAGTTGCCCTGTCCACGGGTGGCGGTGGGGAACGTCCAGCCGACGTCGACGCCGTTGGCGGCGAAGGTGTTGTCCGTGATCCGGTTGCGGTCCGCCGTCAGGTCGGCGGTCGCGGTGATCATGAGCCCGGCGTTGGTGTTGCCGGTGATCCGGTTGCGGATGAACTGGTTGTCGCTGCCGCCGTCGACGCCGATACCGATGCCCCAGCCGCCGTCGGCCTGTTCGGGGGTCCGCGTCTGCTGGTTGTCCGCGATCAGGTTGCCGGCGACGACGGCTTCGCGTTGCGGGAGCAGCTTCTCCTGGTGGTCGGAGTTGGTGGTCAGTCCGACGCGGTTGCCGGCCAGCCGGTTGCCGACCACGTACATGTCGCCGCCGGCGTTGGTGCCTTCGTAGCCGACCGCGTTGAGTTCGGAGACGTTGTCCCGCACCACGATCCGGCACGGCTTGCACTGGCCGACATAGATTCCCGAGTCCGCCGCGCCCGATGTGTAGGAGTGCTCGATGACACCGTTCTGCGCGGAGAACGCGTAGATGCCGTACAGACCGTTACGGGTCGCGGTCACGTGCGAGACCACGAACGACTTCAGGAAGCTGACGGGTTCGTCACCGGTGTCGTAGCCGCCGCTCCCCGGCAGCCCGGCGACCGCCGCCGCCGAACCGGTGACCAGCACCCCGTTCTGCGTGTTCTTCCGCACGGTCAGGTTCTCCACGGCCACCCCGGGCGCGGTGACGACCACCCCGTTCGGGCGACGCAACTGCCCGTCGACAACCACCTTGTCCCGGGACTCGCCCCGCAGCGTGACGCGGGCCGTGTCGATCTTCACCGACTCGTGGTACACACCCGCGGCCACCAGCACCAGGTCGCCGGGCCGGGCCAGGGACACCGCGTCCGAGATCGTCGGGGCGTCGCCGGGCACCCGGATCGTCACCCGCGCACCGTCCGGCCGCCGGCCCTCGCCCGATCCGTCGTCGTCGCCACCATCGCCATCGCCACCGCTACAGCCGGTCACCAGCGTCAGTACGCCCAGTATCGCCGCCATCACCCGAAGTGCTGATCGAGACATGATCTCAGTCTGGCACGACGGCGAAATCCCCGCCGGGAAAGGGAAGTTGAGCGGCGGACACGAGGCGGCTGTGGCACTGTGCACCTCATGCCCCGCGACGACCGCCACCCGTCACGCCGCGCGTTCCTCGATGTCACCGGCGGCGCGTTGGCCGCCGGTCTCATCACCGGGTGCTCGTCGGACTCCCCCCAGCCGGACCGGCCCGTCCCTTCCACGGCGCCCACGCCCAAGCCGGTTCCGGCCGCGGGCCGGCATCAGGCGGGCGTCACGCTTCCCCGGTCGGCCCAGCGCAACCTGCTGGCCCTGGTGGCCGACCTCGGTCCCGAGGTGGCGCCAGGCCCGCTGCTGGCCGAACTCGGCGAGGCCATCCGCACCCTGACCGCCGGGTCCGACCCGCGGTTGCTGGGCCTGTCCCCGGGCGACCTGACCGTGACCGTCGGCGCGGGTCCGCGACTGGTACGGACGGCCGGTGCCGCACTGCCCGGCGCGACCGACCTCCCGCGGTTCTCCCGCGAGCGGATCGCCTCCCGGGCCCGCGGCGGTGATCTGCTGTTGCAGATCTGCGCCGACGACGCGCCGGTCGTACCGGTCGCCGCCGCCGCACTGCTGGCTCAGGCAGGCGACCGCGTCCGCGAACGCTGGCGGCAGTCCGGACGCCGCGGTACGGACGTGTCCGTCGCCAAGGGCCTCACCGCACCGCGCAACCTGCTCGGTTTCATCGACGGCATCGTGGGCCCGCACACGACCGCCGAGCAGGAACGTGACCTCTGGCTGGCCGGGCCCCCCGAGGTCGCCGGCGGCACCCTGGCCGTACTGCGGCGCATGGAACTCGACCTGACACGGTTCGCCGCCCTGCCCGTCGCCGAGCAGGAGGCGGTCTTCGGGCGGCGCCGTGCCAGCGGCGTACCCCTCTCCGGCGGCACCCCCGCCTCGGCCCCCGAACTCGGCGCCAAGACGCCCGACGGCCGCTATCTCGTCCCCGTGGACGCCCACGTACGCAGGGCGAACCCCACCGCGGTCGGCGTCGGCCACATGCTCCGCCGCTCCTACAGCACCGACGAGCCCGCCCCCGGCCTGCTCTTCATCAGCTTCCAGAACGACCTGCGGACCTTCACGGCGACGCTCACCCGCATGGACACCTCCGACGCACTGCTGCCCTTCACCACCACGACCGCCGGCGCGTCCTTCCTGATCCTCCCCGGCTTCGACAGGCAACACCCGCTCGGCTCCACCCTGTTCGGCTGATCCCGCGCGGTGCCGGGACCCACGGCGCAACCGCGGCCACGCACGCTATGTTCGCCCGGAGGTTCTGCGGGGTCCTGGAACGTCCTGATCTGGGGTGTGACGGGTGCCGAGCCGATCGGATCCCAGCCGCGATGGGGTGGTCCGGCGGGACGCGGCCCCGTTCGCGCGTGTGCGGTCCTTTCTCAACTGGGGCTCAGATCCGTGTAACGATCACGCCCGGTGGGTCCGTGGGCCTCGTGAATGGGTCCGTTCTTGTGACGTGCGTCACCAAAGAGTGCGTAAAGGGCATGGTAGGACTGCACAAATCCGTTTGCCGGACGCTCACTTTCCGGCGGCGATTTCACCGGTGCGCACCGGTGAAACCGGTACACACACCGGGGTGAGTCCGGTCCGGGTCCGCGGATCGGGGTCGCCCTTGACGGTCCCGGACATGGCTGTCTCCCCATGCCTGCCCCCACCCGGCGCACCCTTGCGCGTCGGCCTGCGCTCCCGAGGTAGCCAGATGTCACTTGATTCACTCACCGAGTCGGTCGACGAATCCGTCAGCGGATTCTTCGAACCGATCGCCTCCTGGCTCGGGGAGGTGGTGTTCTACGCCGTTCCCATCGGGAACACGGAACTTCCCCTGATCGTGGCCTGGTTGGTGATCGCGGGCCTCGTCTTCACCGGCTGGTTCGGGTTCGTGCAGTTCCGCCGGTTCCGGCTGGCCGTCGCTGTGGTGCGCGGCAAGTACGACGACAAGTCGGCCGCCGGTGAGGTGAACCACTTCCAGGCGCTCACGGCGGCGGTCTCCGGCACCGTGGGTCTGGGGAACATAGCCGGCGTCGCGGTCGCGGTCAGTATCGGCGGGCCCGGCGCGACGTTCTGGATGATCCTCTGCGGGCTGCTCGGCATGGCCACCAAGTTCGTCGAGGTCACCCTCGGCGTGAAGTACCGGGAGGTGCACGCCGACGGCACCGTCTCCGGCGGCCCCATGCACTACCTCCCCAAGGGCCTGGCCGAACGATTCGGCAGCCGAGGCGCGTCCTTCGGAAAGATCCTCGCCGTGCTCGCCTCGGCGATGATCCTCTTCTTCGGCCTCTTCGGCGGCAACCTCCTCCAGGTCAACCAGAGTTACGCGCAGCTCGTCTCGGTCACCGGCGGCGAGGACGGCGCCATGGGCTCCTCGGCCGGCGCGCTGCTGTTCGGTCTGCTGGTCGCGGCTCTTGTCGGTGTCGTCCTGCTCGGCGGCATCCGCTCGATCGCTTCAGTGACCAGCCGCCTGGTGCCCGCGATGGCCGTGATCTACATCGGGGCCTGCCTGACCGTCATTCTCGTCAACGTGGGCGAGTTGCCCTCCGCCGTCGTCACCATCGTCGAGGGTGCCTTCAACCCGGAGGGTGTCGCGGGCGGTGTGCTCGGCGCGCTCATCATCGGCTTCAGGCGCGCCGCGTTCTCCAACGAGGCCGGGCTCGGATCGGCGCCGATCGCGCACTCGGCCGTCAAGACGAAGCACCCCGCCAGTGAGGGCCTGGTGGCCCTCCTGGAACCGTTCATCGACACGGTGATCATCTGCACCATGACGGCGCTCACCATCGTGATCGCCAACCCCGCGAGCTGGGCCGAGGCACGGACCGGACAGGACATCGGCGGCGTGACGATCACCTCCGACGCCTTCGAGACCGTACTGCCCTGGTTCCCTTACATCCTCACCGTCGCGGTGCTGCTCTTCGCCATCTCCACCGTCCTGACCTGGGGCTACTACGGTCTCAAGGCGTGGTCGTACCTCTTCGGCCGCAGCAGGGCCAGCGAGATCACGTACAAGGTGATCTACACCCTGTTCGCCGTCGCCGGCTCGCTGCTCACCCTCCAGACCCTGATCGACATGGCGGACGCCGTGCTGTTCACGCTGGCCGTCATCAACATCATCGGCCTGTACTTCCTGGCCCCGGTCGTCAAGCGGGAACTTGAGACGTTCCTGGCCTACGTACGCCGGCACGACAGCGGCGAAGCCCAGGACCCGGCCGCGGAGAAGGCTCCGGCCGTTTCCGAATCCTGACGCCTCACCGTTCTCCGGCGCGGCCGGCTCCGATCCCGGAGCCGGCCGCGCCCGTCCGTTCTCCAGCAGCCACCCTGGCACCTACCGGCCGGTGGCACCGCGGCGGACGGCTTCGGCCACCAGGGTGCTGATGCGCTCAGGGGCCTCCTCCGTTGCCAGGTGTCCGGCGCCCGGCAACACGTGCACGCGGGTGCGAAGGCCGCGGGCAGTGGGGGTACGCAGGCGGTCGGGCGGCAGGAAGATGTCGTGTTCTCCGGTGGCGACGAGGTTGACCGCCGTGTTCCTGGCCCGTGCGAAGGCACTGGGCGGCAGTGGTGCGGGGGCAAGGCTGGAGCGGCAGTTGCCCGCGACCAGGGTCATCCATGCGGCGAGTTCCGCTCCCGGAGTGCCGTGCGGCCCGGACATCATCCGCAGCAGGCGCGTGGAGCGTGTGTCGGTGGGGCGCAGCAGCCAGGGCAGGGTTGCCGACAGGACGCTCCGGCCGACTGAAAGCCGTGTCACTCCGGCGGGGGATATCAGGACTCTGCCGCTGATCAGCGGGGAGTCGCAGGCCAGGGCGATACCGCCGCCGAGTGAGTGCCCGAGCAGGATGGCGGGCCGGCCCACGGCGTTGTCCAGGACTTCGCCGAGCCACTGTCCGTAGAAGGCGAGGCGGTGCCGGGACGGCCGGTCCGGGCCGCTGAGACCGGGCTGCCCGGGCACATCGAGGAGGTAGGTGGTCCAGTGCCGGGCGAGTTCGGTCGCCAGGACCAGACTGGTCGCGGCGTTGAAGTTCGTGCCGGGCAACAGGACCACCGCCGGTGCGCCGGAGGGCCGTCGGGCGTCCTCGTTCGCCACGACGAGGTGGGTCGGACCGGCTCGGGTGCTGAGCATCGCCGTGCGGTGCACCGTCGGCCACTGACCGATACGGGTGGTGCACCAGTCGCGGATCCTTTGACGGGCTTCGGCACTTCGGTAGAGGGAGGCCACCGTGCCACTGTCCCAGACGGTCCTTTGCGGTGCGGAGCCACGGCTCCCTCCGCCACCGTCACCAGGCAGGACGCACAGGTGCGTGGCTCAGCGGGGGCCGACGCGGGCTGCCACCCACGGGACGCTCCGGCCGGTGGCTGCCGCGAGCTCGCGCAGGGTGGCGCCCTCGGCTGCACGCTCGCACAGCCACGCCGTGATATTCCGGGCACCGACCCGTTCCGCTGCCCGGAACCCTGTTGGGGGACATCTCGGGGAGAGCGCACCGGAGAATACGGACGCTCTGGGTCAGCCCGAGGTGTTGTCCCCCTGCCGACGGGCCGAGGGCAGAAGGAGGTCCCGCTCCGGGTGGCGCTCGCCAGACACCTTCCCCCGCACCCCGAGGTCGACCCGGGCCGCCTCGTGGAACTCGTTTATCTCGCGGAAGGCGACGCGGTGCGGCTCCCGCCACTTCTCCAAGGTGCCGGTGGTCTTCCCGGTCGTCCCTGCCACGTCTACGCCGTCCGTATCGGCGTCGCCACCGGCGCCCGCATGGAGCGCATCCGGCGCTCGCGCTGGAGAAGCGGCGACTGCTCGTACGTGCCGCTGCGCAAGCCGCTGGGTGGTCCGCTGAGCCCGAACACGGACTACCACGACTGGAAGCGGCTGCTCGAAGACGCGGGGGTTCGGGACGGTCGCCTTCACGACGCACGGCACACGGCGGCAACCGTGCTCATGCTGCTCGGAGTCCCGGCCCGGAAGATCGCCGAAGCGCAACGCGGGTGAGAACAACGTCGAAGGCCCCCGCTGCGAGCAGCGGGGGCCTTCAACTATTGCCCGGTGAGAGCAATGGCGGAGGATACGAGATTCGAACTCGTGAGGGGTTGCCCCCAACACGCTTTCCAACTGTGGTGGTGGGGACTTGGGGTGCGTGCGGGGGCGTCCACCTGCGTTCATGGGTGGCCGGTCGTCTGAGCGGTCACCACCTGCGGTCTCGTCTGAACCGTCGTGAAAGGTGCTGAATGAGACGGAAACTGAGACGGACGGTGGGGACGGGCTCGCTAGCATCTTCGCTGTTTGAAGGGGTGTCATGGCTCTGGTCCGCAGGGGATCACGACGGATCGTTGTCGACGGTACGGCCTACCGGTGGCGGCCGCGAGGCCGACCAACGTACTCTCAGGGGCTGGCCTGGTCGCCGCGCACGTACGCGGTCGAGCATGCGGACACCCTGGGCATAACGCTCCTGGTCACCACCGACCAGCCGCATCCGAGCAACTGGATCGATCGCGAAGCTGAGATGGTACGGCCGTCCGATGTTGCCGCGGCTGTTCTGCATGCACTGCGTGAGGGCTGGACTCCGACCGCTCCGGGGTCCGCGATTCATCTCGACCAGTCCGCCGGCTTCACACCCTTGCGCTGGTGCCCCGTAACGCGCTCGCCGACCACCTCCCCAGACTTGAATGGACCGTCCAGCAGGCTCCGGGCGCCACGACGAAACTGCGCCCGCACACGGCCCAGGCCCTCTTGAGCGGTCTCAGTGGGGAGTATGTTTCCTGTTTGACGGATGTGCATGGGGGGCGTGTGCGGTGGGTGATCAAGAGCAGCTGGCTGCCGTGTTCGTACACGGGTTCGCTTCGAAGGCGAAGACGTGGAGGAGTTTCGACGAAAGGATCTCCGAAGATGACGAACTGAGGTCAGTCGATGTGCTGCATTTGGAGTACTCCACTCACTTACCCCGTTCATTTTTCTGGCGCCCAGACCGTCGCCTACCGACGCTGAGCACTATTGCAGACGTCCTGCAAACTTTTCTGGAGACAGAAGCAGCCAATTATCGCCGCCTGGTCCTCGTATGCCACAGCATGGGCGGCCTAGTGGTACAGCGCTATCTCCAGCGTATGCTTAATCAGGGGCGAGGCGCCGAATTAGAGCGAATCCGGCGGGTGGTGTTGTTCGCTACTCCAAATGCAGGCTCGGATTTTGCGCGCAAAATGCGTGGGGATCTATTGGGTTCCCGTCACCCGCAGGAGCGAGATTTGCGCACATTGAATGAGGAAATTCGAGACACGCACGCTGCAGTCATCCGAGACGTAATCAATGCTAGATCGGTCGGAGAGAGGACATGTCCGATCCCGTTCTCCGTCTACGCAGGAGCTGAAGATAACATTGTGCCCAGAGCGTCCGCTCAGGGTTCCTTTCCAGAGGTCGGGGCGCTCCCAGGAGACCACTTCAGCATAATCAAGCCTGCTTCTCGCGATCATTGGTCGTACACGACGTTGCGCCGGCTGCTCCTGGAAACATCAGCCGATAGTGATCCGCCCGCCCAAGCAGCTGTCATTGTCAGTACTCAAATTGATGACCAGGTGTACCGGCCCCCACGTCAAAAAACTCCATCCACTGTCATTGTTTCGGAGTTGCGCACCGATTTTCACGGAACTCGGTGGGAAAGCGTCTATCATGACGTGCGAGAGCAACTGAGTTCGGCATCGATGGCAGTCGTTGATAAGTGGAGTTATCCAGACGCTCCTGTCGACGTGCTCATCACTGTGAGGTCCGCAGAAGCAGTCCTGCAGGAAAACTCTTCTGCTCGGGGCGCGGCGCTAAAAGTGTACGCCGAGCACGTGAGCAGCGGCGGAAAAATATTCGTCGGCATCTGCGCTGTAGGTGCAAGCTGGCCAGATGCCAAAACCGTCATCATCGAGTGGCTTCCAGCAGACACTGAGGGATCCTTCTATGTTGAAGGAGTGCCGGACGCCGTTCAGCTCTACTCAATCATGACCACCTGGATTCAGGCTGCCATTAATCGCAATTCAGTACACATGCGGGACGGTTCACGGATTGACCGTGTACTGGACCTCGCGCCAGACCCCTATGAAATTCCAGGGAGGAAACTGCTATGAATCTGGCGTGGATTATCGGAGTGCTGCGCCCGCTTGACATTGCTCCCCATCCTAACTTCAGAAACCCCGAGTACGATGCTGAACCCTACGCACAGCTGGCCGGGATCGTGTCGGGCGATCCCAGCCGCTGGTCTCATAACTCAACGGAGGGTGCAGAAGGGACTGTCAGTGTTGACCCGGGCGTGCGTTCTGCCGAAATGAGCTTGACCACCCAAGGAATTCGAACAGGTCTCGACGGACTGGTCCGAGAGGTCCAATCTGAAGCATCAATTGACCTTGCTCGATCGTGTGCCCTCGGCCTTCTCGCCTGTTGTGCGGCCGCTGAGCTAGACGAGTACGATAAATGTAACAGCATTCTGCAAGCTCTCCTCAACAAAACAAGCGTAGAGACGCCAGAGGACAAGCTAATCCGATCCGCTCTGTTGCAGCAGCAATGCCTTAGGTTCCGCGACTCTGGCATGGATCACATTTCCCAGACGACAGAGATCTTGAGTCTGCTTGACGAAATTGAGGACTCTCAGTTTTCAGAGTTTTCGATGAGTCCTGGCGTTTCAGTCAGCCACGCCGAGTCCCTCCAGCATGTGATCACAGCCCTCCGGCATGCCGCTTGGAGTCTTGTCCCCATGCGGCTTGTCGTCGATGGGACCGACGAACTTCCGCCGTCGCTTCCTACTTGGCAGCAGATGGTGCGCACTCAGAAGTCGAATCAAGCGCTCAAGATTGACCAGTTGCGCGCATCTGAGTATTCTAAGTTCGTTGAAGTCTCATTCAATCGAATGTTCCGCAATCAGACTCGTGTGATTGGCGGCAGGGGCGCTCCTACGCTCTTTCATGCAGCCTTGAATTATGAGCTGCTAGGTGATGTGGCAGTCTATCGACTCCGCAAAGAAAACGCGCTAATGAAACTAGTGCAATGCATGGGTGCTGTGCGTCCGAACTCAGATGAAGTTGCCGACGCACTGCGGCTTTTGAGGCATGCCAATGTGAAGTCTGAAATCGATCTCGCGGTTGAGCGTATTCGTGCTTCTGGCCCTCTGGATGCTTTGACTAAGGACTCAATGCAGATTTTGCAGAATCGCGCAGAGCCGCGCATGCTGCGAGCATCAGAGTTGCGCATTCTACGGGGTGCGGCAGACCTGATGACGCAAAGAGACGCTCAGAACGCTCTGTCACTCACCTGCCAAGCAATTGAAGCAGGGGGAGCTCAGCCAGCACCGGGGTCATCGCAACTGGACGTCGTGCGGCTTGAGGCTGCTTGGCTGACAGCTGCACGTCTAGCGAACATCGCTGAAGAAGATGACCAAATCGCACTTCTTCTGCTTCGGGCTGCAAAACAGGGACGCCCAGGCGATGAGCTATGGGACAAGGCGGTTGGTCGCTCGTTGCGAAATCTGAATTGGGAGAACGTCTCACTCCAAACACAATCGCGTTGGAATGACTTCTTTCAATCGGACAGCTCACGCATGACAGCAAGTCGTAGTGTTTTCGAGGCCTTGACGAGTAGTCAGGCGTTTCCGGAACAGGTAGCCCTGGAAGATCTAGAGGACGTTGCTAATCGCGTAAATTCTGCCATGAGTGGCGCTTCTATGAGCGCTTTGGAAATCTCTGCCTCGGTTGAGATTGTGAAGCAGTCGCTAGCTGGCATCAGGTCAGAAGCTTCCAAAGGGATGCGCGCATTCCGCGCGCTTGATCCGGCAGACGTTGCTGCGGCTCTGATTATCTATGCTGATGCGACAGTGCTTTGGCACGCACTTTCCGAATTCCTTGCCGACCAAAAAGTGCAGAGATCGGATAAGAGTGGAGCGTTTGACAGGCTGGCCTACCTGTCGACGGAACTCCCGCCCGAGGTAGCGGAAACCTTCCGTCTCAAATCTGAGGTTTTGCTTCAAGCGCCTGGTGGAGCGTTCGATGGTCATGTGGTGATTCCCTTCCCTGCGGCCCTGCGATTCCTTGCCTCTAGAGGAATCATCGGCGAGCCTGAGACATTCTCTCTAATCTCCCGAATGTCCGGGAGTGGAGAAGCAGAGTCGCGCGAGGAGGCAGCACGTACAGTAGCCACAATTACATCGTCGGTTGCTAGTCCATGGCTGCTAGCGCAATCCATGCAATTCAGCCACGATCCAGAACCCGCAGTACGAGGTCATGCAGCTAGAGCACTATCTTTTTTTGCTGCGACTTCATCAGAATTCAGGGAAAGCGCGGAGGGCCGCCTTGTTGAAATGATTGCGGATGAGGGGATTCTGGTTCCTCTTCTCGTTATTCGCCAGATGAGTCAAAACCGTAGTATTCCTGACTCGGTAAAGGAGGCAATTAGCTCCCTTATGGTAGATCATCCGTCGGTGACGGTGCGGAGGGAGGCTGGTGCATTGCTGGGCGAAGTTCGATGAAGATACGAGGTCGGCGGAGCGGCTTTGGGGTGGCGCTGCTTTGGCGCGAGTGATCATGGCCCCGTAAGCTTCCGGCGCGTCGGGCAGTTTGTGGACCTGCCCGATAAAGCACGACGTTGGGGCCATGATCTTCGAGGCTCGCGCCAAAGTGGCTCCGTAAAGCCGTGGAGCCGACTGCCCCAGCCACAGCGGGCTTTGGCCCGCCACTGGCGTTCGCTCTTCAGCTGCGCGACCGGCGTAGCCGGGGCCCGGAGCGGGGCGGAGACAGGAGCGGCGGGGCCCGGCGGGGAGCCGGGGAGCGCGCGGCGAGCGGAGCGAGGCGCCTTGAAACCGTAGAGAAAGTTGTTACTCAGGCTTCGGGGCGGATGCGCCAGAGCGGGGGTTGGTACTGCTCTGGGTGGTTGTTGAGCAGGAGGTTCCTGAGGTCCTGGCGTTGGTTGCCGTTGAGGTCGAGGGCTTCTGTGAGGTGGCGGAATGTCGTGTGGGTGATTCCGCGGCTGCGTGCCTTGGCCTCGAACTGGTCGAGTTGGTGGAGCGTCGTCTCCGGGTCGAGCTTCTGCTCTTGCCGGGTGCCGAGCCAACTGGCCTTGTTGCGCTCGTAGTCGATCTCGGAGTAGCCGCAGATTTCTCGGCTGTGCTGCTCTGCCTCTTCGAGTGTCTGTGTGGCGAGGATGGCTCGGGCGAGCTGGTTGCGGTTGAGAGTGTCGTCCAGGTCGGCTTCGTGGACAGTGGCGCCCTCGTCGGTCAGCGGAATTGGCAGGCCGGCATCTCTGACTTCGCACAGGCCGCGGAGCCCTCGTGCTGTGGCTGCGAGCATCCCTGTTGCTTCGGAGGGATGCCATTCCAGTACGGAGCTGATGGGCTCGACGTGTTCGGCGGTGAGGGTGAGGACGGTTGGGCCCATGCGGTCGTGCAGGAGGTCGGCGGGGAGTTCGCCGTCCAGGCCGGGGCCGGCGACCAGAAGCCGTACGGGTGCGTTGACTTGGCAGCAGGCAGCGAGGGGCAGCGCGTCGGCCAACGGGCTGCGGAGTGTGGGCTCGTCGCCGTGGGCGAGGATGTCGCCGCCGACGTCCAGAAGGTCGATCGACTCAGGCGCAAGGCGCTCGATGAGTTCTTCGAGCTGGCGCGTGATGCCCTCGGCGCCGTGGTGCGGGTCGATCAGGGCGAGTGTCTGGGGCAGTTCGGCTGCCAGCCGGGGGAGTGTCGATCCTGCGGGGGCTACTGGCCGGGCGCCCGCAGGCACAGCCTGGACGCTTCTGGTGAGCGGGCGCAGTCCGGTGAAATCGGCCGGCCCTCGTGGTCCCGGTAGCGGATCGATCAGCAGGCGGTCCCACGCGTACGTGAAGATCACCGCCGGGTCCGTATCGCCGTAGAGAGCGGCGTCGAGCATCGAGGCGGCGACTGCGTCGCCCCCTCCTCCTGCTGCCACGATCAAGCGGGTCACGCGCGCCAGCGTACGGGGAACCGGGCTAGCCACTCACTCTATAGTGGCCACTGGTAATAGCCACCTGGAGAGCGGGGAGGGGGTCGCATGCCGAAGATCGAGGAAGCCCAGCCCAAGTACTTGCAGATCGCGCACCACATCCGTGATCAGATCCTGCGGGGTGACTTGCGGCCTGGTGATGAGGTTCCGTCGGAGCGCCAACTCGCGGCCTCCTGGAAGGTGTCCCGGCCGACGGCCGCGCGTTCGCTGGAAGCTCTGAGTCATCAGGGCCTGGTCGAGAAGCGGCAGGGCTCGGGCACGTACGTCCGGAGCCTGGAAGTGAACCGCCGAGCCCGTGAGTTGTACGGCCGAGCCAAGCAGACAGGGAAGATCTACACGCCCGGTGAGTATGCGGTAATCACCTCGGCCGGCTGGCTGGAGGCGCCCGATTACGTGGCTGAGGCCCTGGGCTTGGCGGTAGGTGCCCGAGCTGTTCACCGTCGGCGTGTGACCAACAACGACTCGGGGCCCATCACTCTTTCCACCTCTTGGTTCGGGCCTGATGTCGGCGAGCGGGCGCCGAAGCTCCGGGACCCTGACCGGATTCGGGAAGGCACGCTCATGTACGTGGAGAGCGTGACGGGTCGGCAGGGCAGCTATGCCGAGGATCGGATGTGCGCCCGCTCGTCGACGGATGATGAAGCCGCTGATCTTGATTTGGCCCCCGGTGCAGCCGTGTTGATCGTCCATCACGTCGTCTACGACCTGCAGGATCGACCGCTGGAGTTCGCCGAAGCCACGTACCCGCCGGAGCGTTGGGCGTTCGAACAGGGCTACCCGATCGTGTAGTTGGGCGGTGTCTCTTTGCGTGAAACGCTTGCGACTCCAAGTGGCTAATGCCACTATCCAGTAAGTGGCTAAGGCCACTTACTGAAGGGGGCGCGGCTCGTGAGTCAGGGACATGCGGAGCCACGGCACGTGACGCAAGAGGCGGCGTGCCGTGCGATGCAGGGGTTGGGGCTGGAAGCGCGTCGGCACGCGTGCCTCCTTGGCGCTCTCTGTCGCTGACGCTCGCGCCCGTGTCACATCGAAACGGCGCTGCCTGGATTGCGGTGGCACCGGCAGAGAGGAGCGGTGCGAGTGAACGAGGTGGTGGATGGTCCTGAGGAGAGCGGCAAGGAGTTGGCGCTGGTCGGGAGCATGACGCTGTATCCGGTGCCTGAGTCGGTGGCACGCGCCCGACGTTGGTTCCGGAAGTTCATCAGCCCGTACACGCCGGCCTGCTCGATCGATGACTGTGTGCTGATGATCTCGGAACTCGTCACGAACGCGGTCTTGTACGGGGAGGCTGAGGACTCCTGGCGGGTGCGCGTCGAGTGTTGGCGGGTGGGGGAGTCCCTGCTCGTGGACGTGCACAACCCAGGATTTCCGGCCCAGGTGAGGATAAGGCGACCCGATGCCAACGATGCGCACGGGCGGGGGCTCCTCCTGGTCGACGCCCTGTCGGACTCGTGGAGCGCCGGCCCGAGCCGGTTCGGCGGCACGCGGGTCTCGTTCCGGATCGACGGTGCTTGGAAGCGCTGACCTGGTGACGCCAGGGGCTCGTGACGGCATGACGTCACAGGGGTAGGCTCCTTGACAAGTTGACTTGGCGGATTCCGACTAGGCGGGACTATGGCGTACGAAGTGGCCGCACCGAAGTACGTGCGGCTGGCGCAGACGCTCCAGGGTCGGATCAAGGACGGTACGTACCCGCCCGGCACGCTCCTGCCCAGTGAGAATCAACTGGTCCAAGCCTTCGGCATGTCCCGGCCGACTGTTGTTCGGGCTCTGGAGCTCCTGAAGCGGGACGGCTGGCTGGAGTCCCGGCAGGGGTACGGCACGATCGTCCGCGGGCGCCCGGAAGCGGTCGAGCAGAAGGACCAGCGCGGCCGTGAGGCGCTGGAGCGGGATGAATCCCGTGCGTCCGGTCGGCTGGTCCACGTAGGGCAGGCGCCCGTACCACCGCGCGTGGCTTCGATCCTCGGAGTGCCCAAGCGAGCCAAGGTCCTTGTGCGGCGGCTGCTGATCGAAGATGAGGGAGAAGCTGTCGAACTCTCCTCGTCGTACTTCCCCGCCGGCCTCTTGGACGGCACGGATCTCGGCGACTCGGCGCCGCTCGACGGGAGTCTTCGCGCGCATCTGGAGGCCCGTAAGAAGGTCCGCTTTGACCATGTGACCGAGCGCGTGTCCGCCCGGCTGCCCAGTGCGGAGGAAGCGGAGCACCTAGGCATGTCCACCGCGGATCCGGTGCTCAGTGTGCTCGTCGTCGCTTGTGACGTGTCAGGGCAGGCTTTGCAGGTCACGGATGTGGTGCTGCCCGGTGACCGGCAAGAGTTGGAAGACACGTATCGACTGGGCTGACGCTGCCTCTTAGCCGCTAGGCCGACAGTTGCGCGACTTCAGTCCGTGTTTCCCAGGACCGTGCGGGCGGTCAAGCGGAAGTCCTTGATCGTTTGGTAGAGGTCTCGTTCGCGCTCGGCTGCGAGAGCGCGGTCCTGGGCCTGCCGTGAGACTTGGCTGGTCCGGGCGTCCTCGACCATGCGGCGCATGACTTGGGAGAGCTCCTCGGAAGCGTGGGTGATGCGTCCGGCTGCTTCGGCGAGGGTGTGCGGTCCTTCGAGGATGACGACTTCCGCACGGCGATGGACCTCGCGGGCGAGGGTGACGAAGCGCTGTACGTTCTCGTCGACGTTGCTGAGCTCGGACTCGCTCTGCCGTAGGGCGTCGAGGATGCTGTCCATGGCTATGTCGCGATCATGGAGCGCGCTGAGGTAGCCGGCGTAGGCATCGCGGCGATGCTGGCGCCGCCACTGTTCGTGTTGTGCCCTCGCCTGCGCACGGCCGCTCAGAATTGTTGCCCCGAGGGTGGCGACAGAGCCGATGCCAGCGCCGAGAAGTGCGGCGATTCCTGCGTCCATGGTGGAAGTCTCGCTGATCCTTCGGACCGGTTCGTGTCGCCCCTGCGTGAACCGACAACACGAACCGAGTTGCTTCCAGATCGAGTTGAGCAGACGGGAATCGCTTGACAAGTCAACCTGGCATCTCTAAGTTTGAACTTGCTAAGTCAACCTGTCAGGTCATCTGGCGGGCCCTCAACGAAGGAGAAGTTCCGTGCGTGTGATCCGTGTCGAGACCTCGTCCGCGACGATCTTGATGACCGAAGCTCCTGAGCCGAAGGTCAAGGACCGGCAGACGGGGGAGATCGCCAAGGACGCGGTCAGTGGTGAGGCGCTGATGAAGGTTGGCGTCGTCTACATCGATGAGGGGGAGTCCTCGCTCATCGCCGTGACCGTTCCTCAGAGCGGTGTGATTGACGGCCTGGTGGTCGGTGCGCCGGTCGCTCTGCCTGGGCTCGTCGCACGGCCGTGGGAGAGCGTCTTCAACGGCCAGGCGCGGCATGGCATCGCCTACCGCGCGGCTGCTGTGACTCCGGGTGCCTTCCCGGCCGGACGGGAGAGCTGATCTCCGTGTCCGACGTTCTGACCGTGGTCGAGCTGGGCGGGGTGCTCGCAGCCATAGCCGGGCTGCTCTACGACAGGAAGGCGTACCCGGCGGTGTACTGGGTCTTCATCGGGCTGCCGCTGTCGGTGGTCCGGCTGATGGCCTCGTACGGCTCGACCATGGATGCCTGTGGGCTGACCGTCCAGCCGTCTCGGTTCCGTGCCGTGGCCGTCAGGGCCATGACGCGGCGAGAAGTACGCCCGGTGCCTCCCCGCCGGGGTCTGCTGCGGCCGACCTCGACGGGGCTGCGGGTCCGGCTTCGACTCGCTCCCGGCCAGGAACCGGCAGACGTGGCCGCCGCATCCGAACGGCTCCGACACGCTTGGGGCGTTCATGCGGTGCACGTCGTGAGCGTCAAGCCGGGCGTGGTCGAGCTGAGGCTGGTCGGCTTCGATGTGCTGCGGAGCGTGAGAATGCCCCGCCGGGTCGAGCGTGGCCTCCTGGCTGTTCCGGTGGCGCTTCGCGAGGACGCGACCGCGTTCGTTCGGGACTACCGGACCGTGCCTCACCAACTGGTGCTCGGCGCCACGTTGTCCGGCAAGTCCATGTTCCTGCGCAACCTGCTGACGGGTCTGGCGGCGCAACCTGTCGCCATCGTCGGCATCGACTGCAAGCGTGGTGTTGAGCTTGCTCCGTTCGCTCCACGGCTCTCGGCCCTGGCCACGGAGCCGAGTGAGGCGGCGGCTCTGCTGCCGGTCCTCGTCAAGGAGATGGAGGACCGATACGACCTGATCAAGGCCCATCAAGGGGGTGGTCCTGGTGTCCCGGACGCAGAGATCACCTCGGACATCTGGGGTCTGCCGGAAGAGGTACGCCCGGCCCCGATCGTGCTGTTCGTGGACGAGGTCGCCGAGCTGTTCCTTGTCGCCACACGCAAGGACGAAGACCGGCGCGACGAGATGGTGACTCAGCTGATCCGACTCGCACAGCTCGGCCGGGCGGCCGGCATCTATCTGGAGGTCTGCGGGCAGCGCTTCGGCGCCGAACTGGGGAAGGGCGCGACCATGCTCCGGGCCCAGTTGACCGGCCGTGTCTGCCACCGGGTCAATGACGAGGCGTCCGCCAAAATGGCCCTCGGCGACATCGCCCCTGAAGCGGTCTACGTCGCCGCTGCCATCGCTCCCGACCTGCCCGGCCTCGCCGTCGTCGGCGACTCCTCGGGCGGCTGGACCCGCATCCGGACCCCGTACCTGTCGCTCTCAGACGCTGCGACCCTCTGCCGTGGGACAGCCGAACTGATCCCCGACGTACCGGCGCTGAAGCCCTTCCAGCCGTACGTACCGTTCTTGCCTGTCGCGACACCGGTTCCGTTGACGAAGCCTCGTCCAGCTACCGGCTGACAACTCCCGCAGCACACCGGTCGGCGCGACCGCATCGCGCCACGTCCCTACCCCCTCCATGTCTGATGCCGAGAGGAAGTGATCAGAGGTGTCCAAACCCTCGATCAGTGAGATCGCCGCTTTCCTGACTGATCTCAGGGCCGTCCGAACTGGTGTCGGCGACCCTGCTGCACTGGCCGTCCGTAAGGCCGAGCTGCTGGAGCGGATCGCAGCGGCTTCGCCGGACGACATAGAGGCTGCTGAGGTCGCCCGTGTTGCCCGGCGGGCCGCCGATCTGGCGCGGGGCCAGTGAGCGCGATGCGCATCTGGAACCTGTCCGTTGACGCCGTACTGATCCAAGCGGTCATCGCCGCCGCCCTGTCCTTCGCGCACCTTCATGACCTGGCGGTGGCCGCCGGACAGGACGGCTGGAAAGCCTGGGCCTACCCGATCAGTGTCGACCTCCTCTTGGTGGCGGCCTGGAAGCGGCTGCGTTCCGGACAGTCCAAAGCCGCCGGGTGGTCCTGGTTCTTTATCGCCCTCGCCGCCAGTCTCGGCGCGAACGTCGCCACCGCCGGACTGCTCGACCTCGACAACGTCCCGGCCTGGCTGCGCATCACCGTGGCGGGTTGGCCGGCAGTCGCCTTCCTCGGCGGCACGCTGCTCGCCCACGGCCCGGCTACGGCACAGGCGGAAGCCGCCCCGGACGAAACCCCGGCGGACAAGGCCCCTGAGCTGCCACCCGCCCTCGATCAGGCCCCTGAACCCGCTGCCCAGCCTGCCGACCGGGTCCCGGCAGCCCTGGTCGACCACGCCCGAAAGGTCGCCGCGGAACACCGCACCCGCACCGGAACGCCCATCGACACCGACACCCTCCGCGCCCGACTCGGCGTCCCGGCACCGCTCGCCGCCGCCATCGCCGCCCGCCTCAACTGACCGACAAGGAAAGCCTCTTGCGACCGTCCACCCTCCGCGCCCTCCAGCGCGCTGCCGAACTGACCCGCCAGAACCACTTCACGGAGGCCCTGCTTGTCGCCGAGCCGGTGATTCTCACCGCCGACGACCAGGAGGGCGCCGAGATCCGTATCTGGCTCATCGAGCACACCGCCGACTTCACGGGAGAGAAGGGGACCAACTGATGCCCGCGCAACCGCGCTTCCGCCGTGTGACCCGTATCGGGCTCGTCCAGGTCGCCACGTACTACGACGACCGGGGCCGCGAGAAGCACACCACTGCCTGTACCGCTCCGCGCTGCGGCTTCTCCACGGAGTACGACGCACGCAGCGCCGCCGAGCTGGCCGCCCGCACCCACCGCTGTTCCGTCCGCTGACAGGAGCCGACCGTGACCGTTTCCCTGCCCCTCGTATTCGTCCTGGGCGTCGTCGCCTGGGCCGCGATCAAGTTCCTCGGCATCCGCCTCTGGGTGGCCGTCGTCATCGCCCTCTTCGGCTTCTGGCTCTCGGAAACCTTCCTCGCCCCGGCGATCGAATCCGGCACACGCACCGGAGTCGACGTCGTCAACGACACCAACGACTGAGAGGACAACCGCCATGCTGCTCCGTCCGAAACTGCCCGAGATCGCGCCCACCCCCACGACACCCGTGATCACATCGGCCGTTTCCTCCCGGCCTCATCACGCTCCGGCGAGCTGCTCGTGCCCGCACGTTCCGGCGTCCTCCGCCGGCCGTTCCGTCGCCCCGTACGTCGGGCTCGGAGTCGGGGCCGTCGTCGCCGTGCTCGTCGTCGGCGTGGTGCTGACGGCGCTTCTGGCCACCGTCGCGGTCACGGCCGTCTCCGTCTCCATCGCGGCCCTGGTGCTGCGCTCCCTGCTCAACGGCGCTCGCACGCGCTGACCGGCCTGCCGGGGCGGCCTCGATACCGCCAAGCATCCCGCCGCCCCGGCAGGCACGGAACCTCCCGATCACAGTCGAAAGGACAGCTCCATTACTACCGGACACGCTCCGCCTCCGCTCAAGGATCTGGGCGCGCTCGTCTCCTTGGGCAACATGCCCGCTCTCGTACGGCAGCTCCGCGGCCTGGGCGGCTGCACCCGCCCCGTACGCCTCGACGGACACCGCACGGAACACCAACTCGCCCCGCGTACGGGCGAGATCGGCCGCGCCCTCCATCACCTCGACTCAACCGCGCTCCCGGCCGGTCACCTCCTCGTGCGCTGTAACAACCGCCGGGCCACCCGTTGCGCCGCCTGCGCGGAGGTCTACCGCCGAGACACCTATCAACTGATCACCGCCGGGCTGCGAGGCGGCAAGGGCAACCCCGAGTCGGTGGCCGCCCACCCTCGGGTGTTCGCCACCTTCACCGCACCCGGCTTCGGTCCGGTCCACAACCGGCCGACGACCAAAGACGGTTCGAGGAAGTGCCGTTGCGGTGCCCGGCATGACGAAGACGCCCCCGAACTCGGCACTCCGCTCGACCCCGACTCCTACGACTACGAAGCGGCCGTGCTCTGGAACGCGCACGCGGGAATGCTCTGGCGGCGCTTTTCCATCTACCTCCGCCGCGAAGTCGCCAAGCGCGCCGGACTCACGCAACGGGGCCTCCCGCACTTCGCGCGAGTCTCCTTCGCCAAGGTCGCCGAGTACCAGAAGCGCGGCGCGGTCCACTTCCACGCCGTGATACGCATCGACGGGCCCGACGGCGCCCACGACTCGCCCCCGGCCTGGGCCTCGGCCGAACTGTTGACGGACGCGATCGGATCCGCCGCTGCCAAAGCGACCGTGACCGGTCCCGTCCTCGACAGCCGTGAGCACACCTTCGCCTTCGGCCGACAGCTCGACGTACGCCCCATCCGTTCCGCGGACTTCGATGGTGCGACCGAGCTGACCGACCGCGCGGTAGCCGCGTACATCGCCAAGTACGCGACGAAGGGCGCTGAGGCCGCGACCGGCACCCTGGACCGGCCGATCAGATTTCTCGCTGAGCTGGCGTACGCGCGCATTACCGATCACGCCCGGCACATGATCCGCACCGCCTGGCGGCTCGGCGCCCGCAAGGACCTGGCCGAACTGAGGCTGAGGGCCTGGGCGCACATGCTCGGCTTCCGCGGCCACTTCTCCACCAAGACCCGCCGCTACTCCACCACCCTCGGCGCGCTCCGCGACGCCCGAGCCGAGTGGCGCCGCGCCCAAGCCCTCGGCGTTCTGCCCGACGACCAATTTCCCGCAGAGCACGACCCGGGCGAGGAGACGACGTACGTCCTCGCGCACTGGGTCTTCGCCGGCATCGGACTTACACGCGGCGAGGAGTGGCTGTCCGCCTCACTCGCGCCCGCCCTCGGAACGGAAGGAGAACCCACCCATGGCTGAGCCGCCGGCCACGAACCCATCCGATGACCTCCTGATCGCCCTCGATCCGGCGCTGGCGCTGCTGACCGTCGAAGAGGCCGCGCGGCGACTCCGCATCGGGCGTACGACGTGCTTCAAGCTCGTGATCACTGGTGAGATCGAGTCCGTGACCGTCGGGCGGCTGCGCCGTGTTCCACCTGACGCGTTCCCCGCGTACGTGGCCAAGCTCCGTCACCCTGCCGAAGCAGCGTGAGGGCGGCCATGGGAGAGCAGAGGCGTACCCGCCAGCCCAACGGCGCTTCATCGATCTACTTCGGTAAGGACGGAAAGTGGCACGGCCGCGTGACGGTCGGTGTGCGGGACGACGGAAAGCCCGATCGGCGTCACATCGAGCGGAAGTCCAAGGCCGAAGTGACGAAGGCCGTCCGGGAGATGGAGCGGGCTCGTGACGACAAGAAGCTCCGGAAGCCGGGGAAGGGCTGGACGGTGGGGAGTTGGCTTGAGCATTGGGTGGAGAACATCGCCAGGCCGTACGTCTCCGAGAACACCTACGACGGGTACGAGGTCGACGTTCGCGTTCACCTCGTCCCCGGCTTGGGTGCTCACCGGCTCGACCGGCTGGAGCCCGAGCACCTGGAGAGCTTCTACCGAAAGATGCAGGGCAACGGCAGTTCGGCCGGGACCGCTCACCACGTGCACCGCACGATCCGTGTCGCCCTGGGCGAGGCCGTACGACGTGGGCATGTCCCCACGAATCCAGCAGAGATCGCCAAGGCTCCTCGGTTGGAAGAGGAGGACATCGAGCCTTACGGCATCGAAGAGGTGCAAAGCCTGCTGCTCCAGGCCTCCAAGCTGCGCAACAGTGCCCGTTGGGTCGTCGCCCTGGCTCTGGGACTTCGGCAGGGAAAAGCGCTCGGACTCCACTGGGAAGACGTGGATCTCGATGCGGGCTACGTGCGTATCCGCAAGAACCGGCTCCGGCCCAAGTACCGGCACGGCTGCGGGGAGGGCGAGCCGTGCGGCAGGAAGGCCGGCTACTGCCCTCGGCGGGAGCAGACCCGGCGGGAACACAAGTCCACCAAGTCCAGGGCCGGACGGCGCACAGTCGGTCTGCCCGATCCGCTGATCAAGCTCCTTCGGCACCACCAGGACGTACAGGCGGGGGAGCGCCTGTCAGCTGGAGCCGACTGGGAGGAGAAGGGGTACGTCTTCGCCTCGCCCCTCGGCGGTCCGCTGAGCCCGAACACCGACTACCACGTGTGGAAGCGGCTGTTGCGGGACGCGGGTGTACGGGACGGCCGGCTGCATGACGCTCGCCACACTGCCGCGACCGTCCTGCTTCTCCTGGGAGTCCCTGACGTCGTGGTCGACTCGATCATGGGCTGGGAGCCTGGGGGAGCGGCAAGGATGCGCGCCCGGTACATGCACATCACCGGGCCGATGCTCCGGAAGGTCGCGCAGCAGGTCGGCGACATGCTCTGGGAGCCGCCGCAGGGCGAATGAGACGGAAACTGAGACGGACACGTCGAAGGCCCGCCATCGCTAGCGACGGCGGGCCTTCGACTATTGCCCGGTGAGAGCAATGGCGGAGGATACGAGATTCGAACTCGTGAGGGGTTGCCCCCAACACGCTTTCCAAGCGTGCGCCCTAGGCCACTAGGCGAATCCTCCGCGACGAACCATACAAGACGTGGAGTGGTGCTCGCGAACTCGTTGCCGGGGGTGGGGATCGGGTACTGTGGGCGCAGCCCCTCACGTGGCGCTATCTGACTGAACTCCCCCAGGGCCGGAAGGCAGCAAGGGTAGGTTGGCTCTGGCGGGTACGTGGGGGGCGTTCGCGTTGGCGGGGGTGGGATGTCGTAGCGGGCCGATATCGTCGTAGGTGTGTCGTCCCTAGCGCTGTACCGCCGTTACCGCCCCGAGTCGTTCGCCGAGGTCATCGGGCAGGAGCATGTCACTGACCCGCTGCAGCAGGCCCTGCGCAACAACCGGGTCAATCACGCGTATCTGTTCAGCGGGCCGCGGGGCTGTGGGAAGACGACCAGTGCGCGCATCCTGGCGCGCTGTCTGAACTGTGAGCAGGGGCCCACGCCGACCCCCTGCGGGGTCTGCCAGTCCTGTCAGGACCTGGCCAGGACCGGCCCGGGGTCGATCGATGTCATCGAGATCGACGCCGCTTCGCACGGTGGTGTGGACGACGCCCGTGATCTGCGGGAGAAGGCCTTCTTCGGGCCGGCCGGCAGTCGTTACAAGATCTACATCATCGACGAGGCGCACATGGTCACGCCGGCGGGGTTCAACGCCCTGCTGAAGGTCGTCGAGGAGCCGCCGGAGCATCTCAAGTTCATCTTCGCGACCACCGAGCCGGAGAAGGTCATCGGCACGATCCGGTCGCGTACGCACCACTATCCGTTCCGGCTGGTGCCGCCCGGGACGCTGCGCGACTATCTCGGCGAGGTGTGCGCCAAGGAGCGGATCCCGGTCGCCGAAGGGGTGTTGCCGCTCGTGGTGCGGTCCGGTGCGGGGTCCGTGCGGGACTCGATGTCCGTGATGGACCAGCTTCTCGCGGGCGCCGCCGAGGACGGTGTGACGTACGCCATGGCGACGGCCCTCCTTGGTTATACGGACAGTTCGCTGCTCGATTCGGCGATCGACGCCTTCGCGGCCGGCGACGGCGCGGCGGCCTTCGAGGTCGTGGACCGGGTCATCGAGGGCGGCAACGACCCCCGGCGGTTCGTCGCCGACCTGCTGGAGCGGCTGCGGGACCTGGTCATCCTGGCGGCCGTTCCGGACGCCGGTACGAAGGGGCTCATCGACGCCCCCGACGACGTGGTCCAGCGGATGCGGGACCAGGCGTCGGTCTTCGGGGCCGCCGAGCTGAGCCGGGCCGCCGACCTCGTCAACACCGGGCTCACCGAGATGCGGGGCGCCACCTCGCCCAGGCTCCAGCTCGAACTGATCTGCGCCCGCGTGCTGTTGCCCGCGGCCTTCGACGACGAGCGGTCCGTGCAGACGCGGCTCGACCGGCTGGAGCGGGGGGCTTCGGCGGCGGCGTTCTCGACCGGGGGCGGCCCCGCCATGGGGTACGTCCCCGGACCCGAGGCCCACGCGGTGGGGCCGGGCAACGGACCCGCCGCGGCGCGGGCCGCCGTGCAGGGTGGCGGTACGCCGCCCCCGGCGCCTCCCGCCGCCGTACCGTCCACTCCGGCTCCGGCCCCCGCTCCCACCCCCGAGCCCACGGCCCCGGCGCCCCCGGGCGGCAACCGGCCCGGCGCCTGGCCCGGTGCGGCCGTGCCCACCCCCGCCGCGCCCGCGCCCGCTCCGGAAGCCGCCCGCAAGCCCGGTGGGTGGCCCACCGCGTCGACCCCCGGGCGCGGCCCGCAGACCACCGAGCCGGCCCCCGCACCGTCCCCACCGGCGCACGAGTCCGCCGGTTCCGCCGGTCCGGCCGGTCCCGTCATGACCCAGGGCGCCGGACAGGTGCGGAACATGTGGCCGGACATCCTGGAGGCGGTGAAGAACCGCCGTCGCTTCACCTGGATCCTGCTCAGCCAGAACGCACAGGTCGCGGGCTTCGACGGGACGACCCTCCAACTCGGCTTCCTCAACGCGGGCGCCCGCGACAACTTCGCGAGCAGCGGCAGCGAGGAAGTGCTCAAGCAGGCGCTCTCCGAGCAGTTCCACGTGCAGTGGAAGGTCGAGGCGATCATCGATCCCTCGGGCGGCACCCCGCAGCCGCCCGCCCCCGGCGGTGGC
The DNA here is from genome assembly GCF_045040315.1 of Streptomyces sp. NBC_01508. Lineage (NCBI taxonomy): Bacteria > Bacillati > Actinomycetota > Actinomycetes > Kitasatosporales > Streptomycetaceae > Streptomyces > Streptomyces sp. NBC_01508. Next base: position 4,495,776 of record NZ_CP109419.1, read on the forward strand.
GGCGGTAGCGGCGGCAACAACCCCGGTGGAGGCGGCGGTTACGGCGGCGGCGCGGGCGGCTTCGGTGGCGGGGACGGAGGGGGCGGCGGCGCCAGACCCCCGGCGCCCGCCCCCTCCCACAGACCCGCGCCGCCCGCCCAGTCCTCCCCCGGCCCCGGTCCTGGTTCCGGCTCCGCGATGTCCGGCGCCTACGCGCCCGCCGCGCCCGCGCCCGCCGTCCCCGGCCCCACGACGCCCGAACAGCGCCGCCCGTCGGACGGCCCCGCCATGGCGGCTCCTCGCCACGTCGCCCCCGAGGACGACACTCCTGAAGAGGACGACGCCGACCTCGTCGACTCCGCGCTCTCCGGGCACGACCTGATCGTCCGCGAACTGGGCGCCACGGTCGTCGAGGAGTACCCGAACGACTAGGTTCCGTCCGCCGGACAGGACCTGAGGCGCCGGCGGGGCACGCCGACCGGATCGCGCGGTTCGCCGGACCGGACCTGGCCTCGACCGCCGGACGGTCCGCGGTCCGGCGACCGGACACCACGTCCGCCGCCAACCCGTCCCCGCTAGGCTGCCCCCGTGAAGGTCCTTGTCATCGGCGGCGGTGCCCGCGAACACGCCCTGTGCCGCTCTCTGTCCCTCGATCCCGACGTCACCGCTCTGCACTGCGCGCCCGGCAACGCCGGTATCGCCGAAGTCGCCGAGCTGCACCCGGTCGACGCCATGGACGGTGCGGCCGTCGCCCGGCTCGCCACCGAGCTGGAGGCCCGGCTCGTCGTCGTCGGACCCGAGGCGCCGCTCGTCGCCGGGGTCGCCGACGCCGTACGGGACGCGGGCATCGCCTGCTTCGGCCCGTCCGCCGAGGCGGCGCGGCTGGAGGGTTCCAAGGCTTTCGCCAAGGACGTGATGGCCGCGGCGAGCGTCCCCACGGGGCGTAGCTACGTCTGCACGACCCCCGAGGAGATCGACAAGGCCCTCGACGCCTTCGGCGCCCCCTTCGTCGTCAAGGACGACGGTCTGGCCGCCGGTAAGGGCGTCGTCGTGACCGACGACCTCGCCGCCGCCCGCGAGCACGCGCTCGCCTGTGGCCGCGTCGTCATCGAGGAGTTCCTCGACGGTCCGGAGGTCTCCCTCTTCGCCATCACCGACGGCCGTACGGTGCTCCCGCTGCGCCCCGCCCAGGACTTCAAGCGGGCGCTCGACGGCGACGCGGGCCCCAACACCGGCGGCATGGGCGCGTACTCCCCGCTCCCGTGGGCCGATCCCAAGCTGGTCGACGAGGTCATGGAGACGGTCCTCCAGCCCACCGTCGACGAACTGCGCCGCCGTGGCACGCCCTTCTCCGGGCTGCTGTACGCGGGCCTGGCGATCACCGGTCGGGGTGTGCGGGTCATCGAGTTCAACGCCCGTTTCGGCGATCCCGAGACGCAGGTGGTCCTGGCCCGGCTGAGGACCCCGCTCGCAGGTGTCCTGCTGGCCGCCGCCGAGGGCCGGCTCGCCGATCAGCCGAGCCTGGTCTGGCACGACGACGCGGCGGTCACCGTCGTCGTGGCGTCGCACAACTATCCCGGTACGCCGCGGACCGGCGACCCGATCGAGGGCCTGGCCGACGTCGTCGCGCAGGATGCGCCCGACGCGTACGTCCTGCACGCCGGGACCCGGCTGGCCGACGACGGCAGCACGGTCCTGAGCGCCGGTGGCCGTGTGCTGTCCGTCACGGCGACCGGCAAGGATCTCGCGCAGGCGCGGGAGCGGGCGTACGCGGCCGTGGACCGGATCCGGCTGGACGGTTCCCAGCACCGTACGGACATCGCCCGCAAGGCCGCCGAGGCCGAGGCCGAGGCCTGAGCCCGGGACCCACCCCGAATCCCGAATCCCGAATCCGAGCGCGGTATCCACCCTGGTCCTGAGCCCGGGTGCGGACTCCCCGGCCGGTCCTGTTCGTGTCCCGCGTCCCGGTCCCCGGACACCGGACCCCAGAACACCGGCGCGTCAGCACCTTTGCCCAAAGCCATTCCATCGAGTGACGGTTAGCCCATCCGGATGATCCTCGCAGGGGTCCCAACTATGGTGCGGCGCAAGCGTTCGGGCACTTGGCCCACCGGCATTGCGATGTCAGTGGCGGGTGCCACAGTGGGGGAGTGAGCAAATCCACCGCAGTGCTGGCAGAGGGGGTGAGATCCGGACGTGTCCGGTTCCGGTGTCGGTGAGGAGATCGGCGCCCAGGGCGCCAGGTCCAGGGCTCTCGCTGTGCTGCGCGTGCGCGGCAGGGCGTCGGCCGTCGCGCTGCTGCCCGCCGCGGCGGCGGTCGTCCTGCTCGCGGGCGGTGCCACGGGCCGTCTGACCGGCGGGAGTTGGGACACCGCGCGCTGGGTCGTGACGGGTGTCGCCGTGGTCGTGCTGCTGTGCGCGGCGGCCGTCGCCGCCGTGATCGTCAGGGCCAGGCCCGCCCTCAGCCCCACCGTGGAGATCGCCGAGCGGTCCGCCCCCGACCTGTATCGCCTGGTGCGGGATCTGGCCGACCGCATGGATGTGCCCGCGCCCTCCTCCATAGTCCTGACGCCCGACTGCGACAGCTGGCTGGAGGACCGTACGCACCCCGCGCACGCCCTCGCCGCCGCTCCGACCGACCGGCCGGGAACCGCCACCGGCACCCGCACCACCCCCGGCACCCGCACCACCCCCGGGAACGGCACCGCACGCACCCCCGCGAGCGCCCCCGGCGCCGGACGCGGTCGCGCGACGGCCGCCCCCGTCCTCGTGATCGGCTCCCCCTTCCTGTGGTGGATGCGGGTCGCCGAGCTGCGCGCCGTGCTGGCCCCGGTCGTGGCCGGTACGGGACCGGCGGCGCACCCCGACATAGCCGCCGCCCGTCGCTTCGTGCGGGGCCTGGACGCGGCGGTGGCCCTCCCGGGCCGGCCGGGCCTGGGCCTGGTGCGCCGGGCCGCGCTCGGCTTCGTCGGCCGGATCGCCCGCCTGCTGCTGCGCGCCTGCGGCGAGCACGCCGCGCTGATGGAGCGCGGTGTCGCGTCCGCCGCGTCCGAGCGCGCCCAGGGTGTGGACTACGGCGTGCGGATCGTCGCCCAGGAGCAGGTCGGCCTCGCCTACGCGGGCTGGGACCGGCTGCTGACCCGCGTCGCCCTGCCCGCCTGGCGGATGGGCCGCTGGCCGTCCCGGCTCGACGTCGGGGTCGTATCGGCGCTGACCGAGCTGTCGCGGCGCGACCGGCTGGCCGAGGGCTTCACCTCCCGGCTGGGCGAGCGCCCCGCCTGCGATCTGCTCGAAGAGCCCGGCGCGGTGGACGAGGCCGCGTCCCTGCTGGCCGCGCGCCTCTTCCACGGCGGCCCGGCCGCGTCCGGCCCCGACTGGTCCCCGGTCGACTGGCAGCAGTATCCGGAAGAGGTGGTCGACCGTAAGTGGCGTACGGAAGCGGCCAGGCTGCACCGCGTCCTCGACGACATGGGCGTACGCCGCTCCGCGCGTCCCGGCGGCTCCACGGCCGACCCCTCGGCCGTGCCCGGCCCCACGCTGGAACGGGTCATGGACCATCTCGCCGGGCAGGGCGAGGAGGCGGGCGACGCGCTGGCCGCCGGGATCAGCGCCGAGGTGGCGCGCGAGGAGGCCGACGCGGTGCCGACCGTCCCGGCGCCCGCCCCGCCCGTGGACGCCGCGGGCGACGCCCTGGCGCTCCGGGGGACGGACCCGCTGCCGCTGTTCCCCCTCATGCCGCCGCGTACGGGCCGTGAGCTGCTCGCCGACCACGTCACGGCCATGGTCTGCTGCGCCGCCGTGGACACGGCGGGTGCGGCCCCGGGGCTCGACTGGCTCGACGGCCCGGCTCTGCTGATGGACGGCAAGCGCCGCACGGACCTGGCGGGCGGGGTGCTGAGCCTGGTGGAGGACGGCGACGTGGAGCCGCTGCGGATGTGGCTGGCCTCGACGGGTGTACGGCCGGAGAAGCCGGTCCGTCTGGTGTGAGGTCGGTCACCACCGACCTCGCGCGGTCGAGGCGAACGGCACCGCGCGGGAGCGCGCGGCGCATGTCGCGGGACACGGTGACCCGCCCGGTGACCACCCGGACGAGGGCCTGTTGAACGGCCCGTAAGCCCCGACCTCACCCCCACCCCGGCCCCGCCTCACCCCCACCCCGGCCGCCGCGCCGCCCAACCTCCCATCCGGAGCGGGGTGTTCCGTACACGCCCGTACACGCCCTTTCGCGACGAACGGTGACGGAGTGCGTGCGTTATGTGATGTGCTGGAGACCGACGCTGACACGGTCCGCCCCAACGGCGGTCCGCCCACCGGCAGTCGGTCAACCACCAAGACCCGTACGGGGCTTCCAGGGAGGGGCGCGCCAATGTGCGCCGATCACATTCGACGGTGGGAGTCGGGAGCGCTCGCCCACGCCGTCTCCGACCCCTTCGGCCAGGGACCGGTGCCCTGGCTGCGCGGCAGCGAGAACTACTTCGACGACACCGGCCACATCGTCCCCTGGTACGCGGACCCGACGCTCGGGCGCGACCGGGGCGGCCCGCACACCGCCGACGACGTCCACCGCCAGATCAAGGGCTTCGCCTCCACCGGCGCCGCCGCGCCCGGCGAGTCGATCGACTTCCACATCACCGTCGACCCGCCCCAGCCGTTCGCCGTGGACATCTACCGGATCGGGCACTACGGCGGCGAGGGCGCCCGCAAGATCACCACCAGCCCCCGTCTCTCCGGCATCGTCCAGCACGCCCCGCTCGTCGCCGAGCGCACGGTCTCCTGCCACCACTGGTGGCTCTCCTGGCGGCTCCAGATCCCGTCGTACTGGTCGCTGGGCGCGTACGTCGCCGTCCTCACCACCACCGACGGCCACCGCTCCCACATCCCCTTCACGGTCCGCGACAGCCACCCCGCCGACCTGCTGCTCCTGCTCCCCGACATCACCTGGCAGGCGTACAACCTCTACCCGGAGGACGGCCACATCGGCGCCAGCCTCTACCACGCCTGGGACGAGCGGGGCCGGCTCCTCGGCGAGGAGGACGCGGCGATCACCGTCTCCTTCGACCGCCCGTACGCGGGCGCCGGTCTGCCCATCCACGTGGGCCACGCCTACGACTTCATCCGCTGGGCCGAGCGTTACGGCTACGACATCGCCTACGCGGACGCCCGCGATCTGCACGCCGGCCTGATCGACCCGACCCGCTACCGGGGGCTGGTCTTCCCAGGCCACGACGAGTACTGGTCGCTGCCCATGCGCCGCACCGTCGAGCGGGCCCGCGACCACGGCACCTCGCTGGTCTTCCTCTCCGCCAACACCATGTACTGGCAGGTGGAGTTGGGCCCGTCCCCGTCCGGCGTCCCGGACCGCCTCCTCACCTGCCGCAAGCGCCACGGCCCCGGCCGCCCGGCCCTCTGGCGGGAGGTGGACAAGCCGGAGCAGCAGCTGCTCGGCATCCAGTACGCGGGCCGGGTCCCCGAGCCGCGCCCGATGGTCGTACGGAACGCGGAGCACTGGTTCTGGGACGCCACCGGCGCCGGTGAGGGCGACGAGATCCCGGGCCTGGTCGCCGGCGAGGCCGACCGCTACTTCCCGCGTACGGCGCTGCCCGAGCACGACGAGCGGATGCTGCTCGCCCACTCGCCGTACCGGGACGTCGCCAACGCCCTGCGCCATCAGGAGACTTCGCTCTACCGCGCCCCTTCCGGCGCCCTGGTCTTCGCCTCGGGGACCTTCGCGTGGTCACCCGCGCTGGACCGGCCCGGCCATGTCGACCCGCGCGTCCAGCGGGCGACCGCGAATCTCCTCGACCGCATCTGCAAGCGCGACTGACAGCCTGGCGCCGCGCCCCCGCGCACGCCCACCCGCGCGCATACGGGAGAATCGGCACCGGAAAGCACCCGCGGCGAGGAACGAGGAACCGTGTCCGGATTCGTAGAAAAGCCCGAGCCGCTTCAGGTCCCGGGCCTGGTGCATCTGCACACCGGCAAGGTGCGCGACCTGTACCGGAACGAGGCGGGCGATCTCGTGATGGTCGCCAGCGACCGCATCTCCGCCTACGACTGGGTCCTGCCCACCGAAATCCCCGACAAGGGCCGGGTGTTGACCCAGCTCTCGCTCTGGTGGTTCGACAAGCTCACCGATCTCGCGCCGAATCACGTCATCTCCACCGACCTCCCGGACGGCGCCCCCGCGCACTGGGCCGGCCGCACACTCATCTGCGAGCCGCTGCGGATGACCCCGGTCGAGTGCGTCGCCCGCGGCTATCTCACCGGCTCCGGCCTCGCCGAGTACGAGCAGACCCGCACCGTCTGCGGACTCGCCCTCCCCGAGGGGCTGGTCGACGGCTCCGAGCTGCCGGGGCCGATCTTCACACCCGCCACGAAGGCCGCGGTCGGCGACCACGACGAGAACGTGTCGTACGAGGAGGTCGCCCGCCAGGTCGGCGCGGAGACCGCCGCGCTGCTGCGCCGCACGACGCTCGACATCTACGGCCGCGCCCGCGACATCGCCCGCGCCCGCGGCATCGTCCTCGCCGACACGAAGTTCGAGTTCGGCTTCGACACCGACGACCGGCTGGTGCTCGCCGACGAGGTGCTGACCCCGGACTCCTCGCGCTTCTGGCCCGCGGCGACCTGGGAGCCGGGCCACGCCCAGCCGTCGTACGACAAGCAGTACGTACGCGACTGGCTGACGTCGTCCGCGTCCGGCTGGGACCGCGCGAGCGACCAGCCGCCGCCGGAGCTGCCGCCGGAGGTCGTGGACGCGACGCGCGCCAAGTACCTGGAGGCGTACGAACTCCTCACCGGCACCCGCTGGTAACCCACAGGTGAGACAACGAAGAACCCCCGGCCGGTGATCCGGCCGGGGGTTCTCGCACTGAGCGGACGACCAGGTTCGAACTGGCGACCTCAACCTTGGCAAGGTTGCGCTCTACCAACTGAGCTACGTCCGCGTGCGCCGGGGCGCGCAGCCCACTATACCCAACCTCGCTCGCGGGCGAGACGCACCGCCGTATGCCGGCTCGAAGCCCCCAGTTTGGTCGCGGCCGACGACAGATAGTTCCGCACGGTGCCCTGCGACAGCGAGGCCCATGCCGCGATGTCGGCGATCGGCGCCCCGTCGGCGGCCAACTCCAGCACCTCGGCCTCGCGAGCGGTCAGCGGCGAGTCCCCGGCGGAGATCGCGTCGGCGGCCAACTCCGGGTCCACGTGCCGGTTTCCGGCGTGCACGGTACGGATGATCTCGGCGAGCTGCCGGGCGCTGACGGTCTTCGGTACGAAGCCGCGCACCCCCGCCGCCAAGGCCCGCTTGAGATGGCCGGGCCGGCCGTGGCTGGTGACGATCATCGTGCGGCAGCCGGGCAGTTCGGTACGCAGGGATGTGGCGACCTTCACACCGTCGGCGCCCGGCATCTGAAGGTCGAGCACGGCGACGTCGGGGCGGTGCGTCAGCGCCATCGCCAGCGCCTCGGGCCCGGAGGCGGCCTCGGCGACCACGGTCAGATCGTCCTCAAGACCGAGGAGCGCGGCGAGCGCGCCCCGGATCAGATGCTCGTCGTCGGCCAGCAGGACGCGTACGGGAGCGACCGGGGCGGGGACGGGGGGTGGCACCTGACTCACGCGGTCACCTCGGTCGCCTCGGCCGCCGTGGTGGCCCCGTTCGTTTCTCGCGTCACGGACACCGACACCGGCGTCCCCGACATCGCCGTCAGCGGCACCCGGGCCGTGAGCCGGAAGTGGGTGCCGTCCACCGGGCCCGCGTCGAGCGTGCCGCCGAGCGTGGCCAGCCGCTCGCGCAACCCCGCGAGCCCGGCCCCCGCCGGCTTCGGCGGGCTCTCCGCGCCCGCCCGGTCCGGGGGTGCCTGGCCGGGCAGCCCGTCGTTCTCCACGACCAGCACCGCGTCGCGCCCCTCCTCCACCGTCAGCCGCACCGTGCACTGCCGCGCGTCCCCGTGCCGCAGCACGTTCGTGGCGGCCTCACGGACCACCCACCCGAGGGCCGACTGCACGTCGGCCGCCAGGCCCGTACCGCCGCCGATCCCGCCGCCCGTACCGCCGCCCGCACCGGCACCACCACCCGCACCGCCGCCCCCATCACCGCTCGTCAGGTCCCTCGTGTCCGCGCCGTGCAGCCGGAATCCGATCCCCGCGGCCTCCAACACGCCCCGCGCGCCTTCCAGTTCGGTGCGGAGATCCACTTCCCGGTACCCCCGCACGACCGCCCGCACCTCCCGCTGCGACTCCCGCGCGATCCGCTGCACCTCGGTCATCTGCGCGGCGGCCTGTTCCATACCACCACGCTGCGCCAGCTCCACGGCGAGTTCGCTCTTGAGTGCGATCACCGCCAGATTGCGGCCCATGACGTCGTGCAGGTCACGCCCGAAGCGCAGCCGCTCCTCCGCGACGGCGAGCCGGGACTGGAGTTCGCGGGCGCTGTCCAGGTCCCATACGGCCTTGGCCAGCCAGACCGAGAAGCCGCTGGTGAAGGTCAGGATCAGACCCGCGATCAGTACCCCGAGCGCGGCGCCGAGGACACCGCCGAGCGGCATGCCGAACGCCAGCCCGGACAGCACCACGACCGCGACGGAGGCCAGCATGATCAGCAGCATGTTCTTCACCCGCCGCACGCCGACGACCAGCGAGCCGACGCCGAATCCGGCGAAGGCGACCAGTATGTAGCCGATGCTCTGGATCTGGCCCTCGCTCGAGGGCGGGTGAGCGGCGATGAGCCCCATGGTCGCCACGGTGCCGACGACGGAGAGCACGGCCGTCGCGACCATGAGACGGATCGGCCGCTCCCGCCTGCCGAGCCCCCAGTCGAGGGCGTAGGAGATGTAGGCGCCGACCGCGAGCGCGTGGGCGAAGCCGATCAGCAGGAGCCACCCGCTGATCGGCGATTCGGCGCGCCTGACGGTGCCGACCAGCATGACCACCACCTCGCCGACGACGAAGAGGTGGAAGGACCAGCGGGTGTAGATCTCCACCTTGGCCGGTTTGCTCTTCCCGGCCCACGGTCGCGCCCTGCTCGTCACCCTCGCCATGCCGTCCATCCCACTCCCACCCGCCCGTATCGACCTGCTCCCGCCCGTCCGTCGCGCCCCGTGCCCGGAGCCGTGCCCCGAGCCGCACTCGGAGCCGTACTCAGCGCGGTACTGAGCGCGGTACTGAGCGCGGCACTCAGCGCCGCGGCTCCCAGCGGAACCACCGCTTCACAGCAAACACGGCCAGCACCGACCAGGCCAGGGTATTCAGCCCCGCCGCGAGCAGGTCCCCGGTCACCGCGTCGCCCAGCCACCCCGCCCGCACCAGGGTCACGATCCCGGTCATCGGCAGCAGCTCGCAGACCGAGGCGACCTTGTCGGGCAGCGCCTCCAGCGGCACGAACAGGCCCGATCCCATGGCCGAGAGCAGGAACAGCGGCATGGTGGTGATCTGCGCGCTCTCCACGGTGCGGGTGTACGACGCCGTCGCGGCGGCCAGCGCCGCCATCAGCCCGATACCCACCAGCACACCCAGCACCAGCAGCTCGGGCCGCCGCGGGGCGCTCACGTCCAGGAACGCGACCCCGACCACGACCAGCAGCACACACTGCGCGAACGCCAGCATGGCGGCCGGCAGCGCGGTCCCGGTCAGGATCTCCGGATCGGACACCTCGCCCGTACGGAGCCGCTTGAGCACCAGTTCCTCGCGCCTGGCGGTGAACGCGGAGGTGAGGTTCGAGTACACCACCATCAGCAGCACCATGCCGATGCCGCCCGTCAGGGCGATCTCCAGGACGCTCATCCCGGTGTCGTCCAGATCGACGTTCTTCAGCGAGACCTGGACCGAGGCGATCAGCCCGATGGGCACGAACAGGGCCACGAAGAGCGTCGTCCTGTTGCGTACCAGCAGTGTCAGCTCGGCCCGCGCGAGCGCGCCCAGCCGTCCCGTCCTGGTCGTCGTCCCGCCGCCCGCGGCGGTCTCCCGCTTCCGTGTGACTGTCGCGCTCATGCGGCGACCCCCGTTCCGGCCTTCGCCGTGTCCGTGCGCTGTGCCGCGATGTCGAGGAACGCCTCTTCGAGCGAGGCCGACCGGGCGTCGAGCGCTTCCAGATGTACGGCGAACTCCTCGGCCCAGCGCAGCAGTTCGGCGAGGTCCCGCTGGAGCTGCTGGGTGCGGATCTCGATCTGCCGGCCGTCCGCCGCCGCCCGCAGCGTGAGCGGCAGCTGCCCCGGCGCCATCCCCTCGGGCAGTTTGAACCGGATCCGGGCCGGCCTGGTCGCCGTCACCTCCGAGGGCGTTCCCGCCACCTCGATCCGGCCGCCGTGCATGATCGCCAGCCGGTCCGCGAGGGACTCGGCCTCCTCCAGGTAGTGGGTGGTCAGCAGCACCGTCGTCCCTCCGTCGCGCAGCGCGGCCACCAGGTCCCAGGTGTCCCGCCGCCCCTCCGCGTCCAGGCCGGTCGTCGGCTCGTCGAGGAACAGCACCTCGGGCCGTCCGAGCAGCGCGAGCGCCAGATCGAGCCGCCGCCTCTCGCCGCCGGACAGCTGCTTGACCCGCACACCGGCCCGCGCGGTCATTCCCACGAGATCCAGCGCCTCGCCGACGGGCCGGGCCCCGCTCGTGCAGCCCGACCACATCCGTACGGTCTCCTCTACCGTCAGATCGGTCGGGAAGCCGCCCTCCTGGAGCATCACCCCCGTCCGCGGCCGTACCGCCGCCCGCTCCGTGAACGGGTCCCGTCCGAGCACCCGTACCGTGCCGCCGCTGGGCCGGGCAAGGCCCTCCAGCATCTCCACGGTGGAGGTCTTGCCCGCCCCGTTCGTACCGAGCAGCGCGAAGACCTCTCCCTCTCCGACGGTGAACGAGATCTCGTTCACCGCCTGGAACCCTCCGGCATAGGTGCGCCGGAGCCGGTCCACCTCGATGACGTTCCCGTCCACATCCGTGGGCCGAGCCGCGTTGTCTCCCCGAGTTCTTGTCATGAGTACAAGGCTCCCGGCGGACCGGGCCCGGCAGCAGTGCGCGCTGTCACCAGTGCTCATGACAAATGTCATCGCCGTACGCGTGAGACACGTCGAAGGCCCCGGTCACAAGTGACCGGGGCCTTCGATACGGAGCGGACGACCAGGTTCGAACTGGCGACCTCAACCTTGGCAAGGTTGCGCTCTACCAACTGAGCTACGTCCGCAGTGCATCGTTCACCAACAACAAGCTTCGATGTGATGCAGAGCGGGTGACAGGGATCGCACACTGCGCCTCCCCCTTGGAAAGGGGGCGTTCTACTACTGAACTACACCCGCACGCTGCGTCAGGTTCGGCTTTTCGGCCTTGCCCTTCGGCGTGCTCCAGACTCTAGCCGATCGCCGGGGGTGCTGTGCAACTCCGTTCCCCGGCGAGCCCGGCCGTCCGTCGTCGACCGGACGCTTCCTCAACTCGCCTCGCGGAACGCCTCGTAGACCCGCTTGGGGATCCGGCCGCGGGCCGGCACCTCCATCCGGTGCGAGAGTGCCCAGGCGCGTACAGCCGCCGGGTCGGGCGCGAGGGCCGTGTGCCGGTACGACTTACGGTTCTTTCCGGCATGGGTCTGCCGTCGGCCCGCTTCCAGGTACGGGGCCAGGGCCTTGCGTAGTTTCTTTGCGTTGGCGGGATTGAGGTCGATCTCGTACGACTTCCCGTCGAGGCCGAACGTGACCGTTTCCGCCGCTTCTCCGCCGCTGATGTCGTCGGAGAGCGTGACCACTACGCGCTGCGCCACGGATATCGGTCCTTTCGTGCGGCACCGCCGCGTCCCGCGCATGCTTCGAAACATGGCTGACGTGCGGCGATACCGGCCTTCCGGCTGTTTAGGGGCAATGCGACTTGTCGCGCTATTCCTTTGTACAGCGAACCGCGCCGCATTGTGAAGCCCAGCCAATTGCATCAGCGTGTCCGACGGCAATGGCGGGAGCAAGTATTTTTCCGGGATTTTTCCCGGTGGCCGCGCGGTACGAAATCGACGGAGATCGGTGGAGAGTCCGGCACTGTGTGGATATCTACTCGCGTAGATTTTGCGTACGGGTACGCTGAAGGCACTCGGGGGGTCGGGGGATTCCCCGGCGGAACCACAGCCGCGGACAGCCGCGCACAGCCGCATCACACAGCCGCACCACACCACCGGGAGTGCCAGTGGCACGCGTCGTAGTCGACGTCATGCTCAAGCCGGAGATCCTCGACCCGCAAGGACAAGCAGTGCAGCGCGCACTGCCCCGGCTGGGTTTCGACGGGATCGCGGACGTCCGACAGGGAAAGCGTTTCGAGCTGGAGGTGGAGGGTCCGGTCGACGAGGCCGCCCTCGCCCGCATCCATGAGATGGCCGAGACGTTCCTCGCCAACACCGTCATCGAGGACTTCGTCGTAAAGGTGGAGTCGTGACCACTCGTATCGGAGTCGTCACATTCCCCGGCACGCTCGACGACCGTGACAGTCTGCGCGCGATCGGGATCGCCGGCGCCGAGCCCGTCTCGCTCTGGCACCGCGACAAGGACATCAAGCAGGTGGACGCCGTCGTCCTGGCGGGCGGATTCAGCTACGGCGACTATCTGCGCGCCGGGGCCATTTCGCGATTTTCGCCGGTGATGGAGACGGTCATCGAGCAGGCGAAGGGCGGCATGCCGGTCCTGGGGATCTGCAACGGCTTCCAGATCCTGACCGAATCGCATCTGCTGCCGGGCGCGATGCTGCGCAACAACCATCTGCACTTCATCTGCCGCGACCAGAAGCTGCGCGTGGAGAACGCTTCGAGCGCGTGGACCTCCGACTACACGGCGGGCCAGTCCATCTCCGTACCGCTGAAGAACATCGACGGCCGGTACGTGGCCGCCGAGCCGGTCCTGGACGAGCTGGAGGCCGAGGGCCGGGTCGCCTTCCGCTATCTGGACGGCAATCCGAACGGCTCGCTCCGCGACATCGCGGGCATCACCAACGCGGCGGGCAACGTCGTCGGCCTGATGCCGCACCCCGAGCACGCCGTGGAACCGCTGATCGGTACGGGCCGTACCGACGGGCTCGGATTCTTCACCTCGATCCTGAAGAAGCTGGTAAGCGCCTGATGACGATCAAGAACCTCGATACCGTCAAGAACGCGACCGGGACGCCCGACGTCGACCAGCCCTGGAAGGAACTCGGCCTCAAGGAGGACGAGTACACCCGGATCCGCGAGATCCTTCGGCGCCGGCCGACCGGCGCCGAGCTGGCCATGTACTCCGTGATGTGGTCCGAGCACTGCTCGTACAAGAGCAGCAAGGTGCACCTCAAGCAGTTCGGCGACAAGGCCCCCGCCAGCGACGCGATGCTGGTCGGCATCGGCGAGAACGCGGGCGTCGTGGACGTCGGCCAGGGGTACGCGGTCACCTTCAAGGTCGAGTCGCACAACCACCCCTCGTACATCGAGCCCTACCAGGGCGCGGCCACCGGCGTCGGCGGCATCGTCCGCGACATCCTCGCCATGGGCGCCCGCCCGGTCGCCGTCGTGGACCCGCTGCGCTTCGGCGCGGCGGACCACCCCGACACCCGGCGCGTGCTGCCCGGTGTCGTCGCCGGCATCGGCGGTTACGGCAACTGCCTGGGCCTGCCGAACATCGGCGGCGAGGTCGTCTTCGACCCCTGCTACCAGGGCAACCCGCTGGTCAACGCGGGCTGCATCGGCGTGATGAGGCACGAGGACATCCACCTCGCGCAGGCGTCGGGCCCCGGCAACAAGGTGATCCTGTACGGCGCCCGGACCGGCGGCGACGGCATCGGCGGCGTCTCGGTGCTGGCGTCGGAGACCTTCGACGACGCCAAGCCGACCAAGCGCCCGGCCGTCCAGGTGGGCGACCCGTTCCAGGAGAAGCTCCTCATCGAGTGCACCCTGGAGATCTTCGCCGAGAAGCTGGTCGCCGGTATCCAGGATCTCGGCGGCGCCGGTCTGTCCTGCGCGACGAGCGAGCTGGCGTCGGCCGGATCCGGCGGGATGCGGGTCGAGCTGGACACCGTCCCGCTGCGCGACTCGTCGCTCTCGCCCGAGGAAATCCTCATGAGCGAGTCGCAGGAACGCATGTGCGCGGTGGTCGAGCCCGACAAGGTCGACCGGTTCATGGAGATCTGCGAGAAGTGGGACGTCATCGCGACGGTCATCGGTGAGGTCACCGAGGGCACCCGGCTGGAGATCTTCTGGCACGGCGAGCAGATCGTGGACGTCCCGCCGCGCTCCGTCGCGCACGACGGCCCGGTGTACGAGCGCCCCTACGCCCGCCCCGACTGGCAGGACGCGCTCCAGGCCGACGACGCCAACAAGCTTGCCCGGCCCGCGAGTTCGGCGGAGCTGCGCGAGCAGGTGCTGAAGCTGGTCGGTTCGCCGAACCAGGCGTCGAAGGCGTGGATCACCGACCAGTACGACCGCTTCGTCCAGGGCAACACGGTGCTCGCGCAGCCCGAGGACGCGGGCATGGTCCGGATCGACGCGTCGACCAACCTCGGTGTGGCGATGGCGACGGACGGCAACGGCCGGTTCGCCAAGCTCGACCCGTACGCGGGCGCGCAGCTCGCGCTGGCGGAGGCGTACCGCAACGTCGCCGCCTCCGGCGCCAAGCCGCTCGCCATCTCCGACTGCCTGAACTTCGGTTCGCCCGAGGACCCGGCCGTCATGTGGCAGTTCGCCGAGGCCACGCGCGGTCTCGCGGACGGCTGCCTCCAGCTGGGCACCCCGGTCACCGGCGGCAACGTCTCGCTCTACAACCAGACCGGTGAGACGGCGATCCACCCGACGCCGGTCGTGGCCGTGCTCGGTGTGATCGACGATGTCACGCGCCGCACCCCGATCGCCTTTGGGGAAGAGGGCCAGCTCCTCTATCTGCTCGGCGACACCCGCGAGGAGTTCGGCGGCTCTGCCTGGTCGCAGGTGATCCACGACCACCTGGGCGGACTGCCGCCGAAGGTGGACCTGGACCGGGAGAAGCTGCTCGGCGAGATCCTGATCTCGGGATCACGCGACGGCATGATCGACGCCGCGCACGACCTGAGCGACGGCGGTCTGATCCAGGCCGTCACCGAGTCGTGCCTGCGGGGCGGCAAGGGCGCGCGGCTGGTCGTGCCGGACGGGCTCGACGCGTTCACGGCGCTGTTCAGCGAGTCGGCCGGGCGCGCGGTTGTCGCCGTGCCGCGCAGCGAGGAGTTGCGCTTCACCGACATGTGCGGTGCGCGCGGGCTACCCGCGACCCGGATCGGTGTGGTGGACGGCGAAGAGGTCGAGGTGCAGGGCGAGTTCAGCATCGCGCTGAGCGAGCTGCGGGCGGCGCACGAGGGGACGATCGAGGCGCTGCTGGCCTGAGCCCTTCTTCTTTCCTCAATCGCCGGCCGGGCTGCGGACGCAGCCCGGCCGGCGATTTTCCGTGTGACGGGCCGCACACGAGGCCGCGACTTGCATTTGATTGCGTAATTACGTAAATTCCCCACATGGATCTCGAAGAGCGCGTCGCGGAGGTGGAGCGCCGTCTCGCGGCGCTGGAGCGTACGGGAGCGGAGGCGCCCTCCCGGCCGCCGCGAGGGGAGCGACCGGGACAGCCGGCGGACGACACACTGAGGCCGCTGGAGTTCCTGGAGGAGCAGTTGACGGCGGCGGGGGCGGACGCCGGTGGTGTGACGTACACGGGCTCGGTACGGCTACCGACCGGGGAGCCCTACCGGTGGCAGATCACCGAACTGACCGACGACCTGCTCGACGCCGACTGGTCGGTAACCGCCGAGCACTTCGCGGCGCTCGGACACGCCGTACGGCTGCGGATGCTGCGCGAGATCCTCAGCGGTCTGCGTACCGCCGCCGAACTGACCGCGCTGGACGACATCGGCACCAGCGGCCAGATCTACCACCACCTGCGCCAACTGACCGGCGCGGGCTGGCTCCGGGTGACGGGGCAGGGCCGCCACGAGGTGCCCGCCGCCCGTGTCGTACCGCTGCTGGTCATGCTCTCCGCCGCCAGGAACTGAGCGTGACAGCACACCCGACACTCCCACCGAGGTGACTCCCGTCATGTCCGTCCGAAAACTCGCCATGGTCCTGGCCCGCTGCTGCTTCCTGGCCGTCCCCGTGCTCGTCCTGTGCATGATCTTCGCCGATCTGCGCCTGCCGCCCTGGGCGGCAGGCGGCCTGGCCCTGTTCCCGATCGTGACATTCGTGACCCTGGGGAGGCTGAGCGCCGCCGCGCTGAAGCGGACCGAACGCGCGCCCGTCGAGGTGGCGGCGCCGGTGTCCGGGCGCTGGCTCGCGCACAACAGCCCGGCGGACAAGGTGCCCAGCCACGGCCTCCACGGCTACGGCCAGACGTACGCCATCGACATCCTGGCCGCCCCGGACCCCGACACCCGCCCGCCGTTCGCGAAGCTGTGGCCGCTCGCGCGGGGGAACAGCGCCTATCCGGCCTTCGGTGCCCCCGTGCTGGCCGTGGCCGACGCGACGGTCGTGCGTGTGCTGAACGGGCGGCGCGACCATCTGACCCGCACCTCGATACCCGCGCTCGTCTGGATGATGCTGATCGAGGGCATGGTGCGCGAAGCCACAGGCCCTTCGTGGATCTTGGGCAATCACGTGATCCTGGACCTCGGCGACGGCACGTACGCCGCGTACGCGCACCTCAAGCAGGGCTCGGTGACCGTCGCCGTGGGCGACACGGTGCGCACGGGACAGCGGATCGCCGACTGCGGCAACACCGGCAACTCCACCGAGCCGCACCTGCACTTCCAGCTGATGGACGGCCCCGACCTGGACACGGCGCGCGGCATCCCCTTCACCTGGCGCGGGGTCGGGGTCCCGGCCAACGGCGAGTCGTTCACCCCGGAAGAGGAAGCCACCCCGGCCGGGCGGCCCGACCGGCAACTCGATTAGCCTCCCGGCTATGCCACCGGCCAAGAAGCGCAGACAACGCGGTTACGACTCCGACAAGACCCGTACCGCCGTCCTCACCCAGTTCGCGCACGTGCGCGAAGCGGTCGCCGCCCTCACCCCCGAGCAGCTCGCCCGGCCCGCCGCCCTCGGCGAGTGGACCGTGCGCGAGCTGGCCGCCCACGTGTGTTTCGGCGTCGAGTCGGTCAGCCGCGCGCTGGAGCAGCCGGCGCCGCCCGTCGCTGAGGTGGGGCTGCCCGGCTGGGCGTTCGCGACGGCCGCGCTGGCCACCCCGATCTCGGACGACGTCAAGACGTACGCGGCCTCCGCCGAACCCGCCGAGCTGTTCGAGCGCACGGCAGGCCGGATCACCGCGCTGCTGCCCGACGCCCCGGCCGACCGGCTGGTCGGTGTCCGGGTCGGCGCGATGCGCCTCGGCGACTTCCTGGTGACCCGGACCGTCGAGCTGGTCGTCCACACCGACGACCTGAACCGCGCGGCCGGGCTCGACATCCCCTTCGACCCGCGGGCGCTCGCCGCCTGTACCCGGCTGCTCGCCGACGCGCTCGCGGAGAAGGCACCCGGCGCTTCGACGGAGGTGCGGATCCCGCCGTACGCCGTCGTCCAGTGCGTGGAGGGCCCCCGGCACACCCGGGGCACCCCGCCGAACGTCGTGGAGACGGACCCGCTGACCTGGCTGCGGCTGGCCACCGGGCGTACGACCTGGTCCGAGGCGCTGGCATCGGCCCAGGTCAGCGCCGGCGGCGAACGCGCGGACCTGGCCGCCGCGCTGCCGGTCATGAGCTGACCGAGGCCCACCCGGCCGCCCCCGCCCGGCACCCGTACGGAACCGGACCCGGGCCTGCCTCGTCCCACCGGTATGCCGAAACAGTCAGTGACCACCACCGTCACCGCCCTCACGACCCTGGCCCTCCTCGCCCTCGCCGGCTGCGGCACGGAATCCGGCAGAGGCGCCGACGGGGCGGCCGAGGCCGGCGACGCGGTGCGCACCGATCTGCCCCTGACCGACGTGCGCTGGGGCATCGACAGCCTCAGCGTCGACGGCAAGAAGACCGCGGCGCCCGCCGGAGCCAGTGTGGAGATCGACTCCAAGGGCAGGGCCAGCGCGAACACCGGATGCAACTCCATCGGCGCACAGGTCACCGTCGACGGCGACACGGTCACCGTCGGTGAGAAGGAAATGACGCTGATCGGCTGCCCGGAGGAGCTTCAGGCCTTCGAGAAGGCGCTCAACGGGGCCTTCTCGGGCAAGCTCACGGCCAAGATCGAGGACAAGAGGCTCACCCTCACCACCGCCGGGGGAGACTCCATCGCCATGTCCGCCGAGCAGCCCGCCCCGCTCGTGGGCACCGAGTGGACGGTCAGCAGTCTCCTCTCCGGGGAGACGGTCAGCTCGCTGCCCACGGACAAGAAGGGCGAGAGCGGGAAGGCGACGCTCACCTTCGGCAAGGGCGGCACCGTGAGCGGCAGCCTCGGCTGCAACACCTTCTCGGCGTCCGCGAAGACCACGGACTCCACGATCACCTTCGGACCGGTCAGGTCCACCAGGAAGCTCTGCCCGGAGCCGGGAATGTCCCTGGAGCGCAAGCTCCTGAAGGCGCTCGACGGGAAGGTGACGTATGAGGTGCACCACCGTGAGCTGACCCTCAAGGCGGCCGACGGCACCGGTTTCGGGGCCGTCGCCGACGCCCCCGCGAAGTAGTACCGGCACGGTTCTCCCTGGTGAGGGAGGGGCTGTCGGGGTGGGCCGGTGGCGACACGCCGCCGGCCCGCTTCGCCGTCCACCTCACGGCCCACTTCCGTACCGCATTCGGACCAGCGGTCGTTCTCGCCTACACTCGGTGCCGTGCCTCGTGGTGATGGACGACTCAACCACGACCTGCTCCCCGGCGAGAAGGGCCCTCAGGACGCTTGCGGCGTCTTCGGAGTCTGGGCCCCCGGTGAAGAGGTCGCCAAGCTCACCTACTTCGGACTGTATGCACTGCAACACCGCGGACAGGAGTCCGCGGGCATCGCAGTGAGCAACGGCTCCCAGATCCTTGTCTTCAAGGACATGGGCCTTGTCTCACAGGTCTTCGACGAAACTTCCCTCGGCTCCCTCCAAGGCCATATCGCCGTGGGTCACGCCCGCTACTCCACCACCGGAGCCTCGGTGTGGGAGAACGCGCAGCCGACCTTCAGGGCCACCGCCCACGGCTCCATCGCGCTCGGCCACAACGGCAATCTGGTCAACACGGCCGAGCTGGCCGAGCTGGTCGCCGACCTCCCCAAGGAGAACGGCCGCACGACGCGCGTCGCCGCCACCAACGACACCGATCTGATCACGGCGCTCCTCGCCGGACAGACGGGCGACGACGGCAAGCCCCTCACCGTCGAACAGGCCGCCCCGCAGGTCCTGCGGCACACCAAGGGCGCCTTCTCGCTCGTCTTCATGGACGAGCACACCCTGTACGCGGCCCGTGACCCGCAGGGCATCCGCCCGCTGGTCCTCGGCCGGCTCGAACGCGGCTGGGTCGTGGCCTCCGAGAGCGCCGCTCTCGACATCTGCGGCGCCGCCTACGTCCGGGAGATCGAGCCCGGCGAGCTGATCGCCATCGACGAGAACGGCCTCCGCACCTCCCGATTCGCTGAAGCGAAGCCCAAGGGCTGTGTCTTCGAGTACGTGTACCTGGCCCGCCCCGACACCGACATCGCCGGCCGGAACGTCTACCTCTCCCGTGTGGAGATGGGCCGGAAACTCGCCGCGGAAGCACCCGCCGACGCCGATCTCGTCATAGCGACACCGGAGTCCGGCACCCCCGCCGCGATCGGTTACGCGGAGGCGAGCGGCATCCCGTACGGCTCGGGACTGGTGAAGAACGCGTACGTGGGCCGGACCTTCATCCAGCCCTCGCAGACCATCCGCCAGCTCGGTATCCGTCTCAAGCTCAATCCTCTTAAAGAGGTCATCAGGGGCAAGCGCCTGGTGGTCGTGGACGACTCGATCGTCCGCGGCAACACCCAGCGCGCCCTGGTCAAGATGCTCCGTGAGGCCGGCGCCGCCGAGATCCACATCCGGATCTCGTCCCCGCCGGTGAAGTGGCCGTGCTTCTTCGGCATCGACTTCGCCACCCGCGCGGAGCTGATCGCCAACGGCATGTCCATCGACGAGATCGGCAAGTCCCTGGGCGCCGACTCGCTCTCGTACATCTCCATCGACGGCATGATCGAGGCGACCACCATCGCCAAGCCGAATCTCTGCCGCGCCTGCTTCGACGGCGAGTACCCGATGGACCTGCCCGATCCGGAACTCCTCGGCAAGCAGCTGCTGGAGACCGAGCTGGCGGGCGGCGCCGATGCCGCCGACGCGCTCAGGCGGCCCTGACAGCGGCCGTGAGCGCCCGTGAACGTGCCCCTCAAGCCCGCCGCGCCCCCCACCCGGTCGCGGCGGCCCGCAGCCACGTCCCGAACCCACGGCCCCCACGGCACGGATCCCGTCCCCGAACCAAACCTCCGCAGCACCGACACGAAAGTTCCCCGCCATGCCAGCTGAATCCTCCGGTGCCTCCTACGCCGCCGCGGGCGTCGACATCGAGGCCGGCGACCGCGCCGTCGCGCTGATGAAGGAGTGGGTGAAGAAGACCCAGCGCCCCGAGACCGTCGGCGGTCTCGGCGGCTTCGCCGGGCTCTTCGACGCCTCCGCGCTCAAGCGCTACGAGCGCCCGCTGCTCGCCTCGGCCACCGACGGCGTGGGTACGAAGGTCGATCTGGCCCACAAGATGGGCGTCTACGACACGATCGGCCACGACCTCGTGGGCATGGTCGTGGACGACCTGGTGGTGTGCGGCGCCGAACCGCTCTTCATGACCGACTACATCTGCGTCGGCAAGGTGTTCCCCGAGCGCGTCGCCGCCATTGTCAAGGGCATCGCCGAGGGCTGTGTGCTGGCCGGCTGCGCCCTTGTGGGCGGCGAGACCGCCGAGCACCCCGGCCTCCTCGGCGAGGACGACTTCGACGTCGCCGGCGCCGGTACGGGCGTGGTCGAGGCCGACCGGCTGCTGGGCGCGGATCGTATCCGTACGGGTGACGTCGTGATCGCCATGGCGTCCTCCGGGCTTCACTCCAACGGGTACTCACTCGTCCGGCATGTCGTGTTCGACCGGCTCGGCTGGTCGCTGGAGCGCGAGGTCGCGGAGTTCGGCCGCACGCTCGGCGCGGAGCTGCTGGAGCCCACCAAGATCTACTCGCTGGACTGCCTGGCGCTGACCAGGACCACCGAGGTGCACGCTTTCAGCCACATCACCGGCGGCGGCCTCGCCAACAACCTGGCGCGGATCGTCCCGGACCATCTGCACGCCACGGTGGACCGTTCGACCTGGGCGCCCGGCGCGGTCTTCGACCTGATCGGCGAGGCGGGTCAGGTGGAGCGTACGGAGCTGGAGAAGACGCTCAACATGGGCGTCGGCATGATCGCCGTCGTCCCGGAGACATCGGTGGACGCGACGCTCACCACCCTCGCCGACCGGGGTGTGGACGCGTGGGTGGCCGGCGCCGTCGAGGACCGGGGGCACCACACCACGGGCGCGACGCTCACCGGGGACCATGCGGCCTGAGGCCGTGCCCGAGGGGCACTGGTGTCATGGTGAAACCCGGTCCGGGGAGCCCGGACCGGGTCACATGAGTGATTACTTCTTGAGGTGTACGTACGTCAAGCACCGCGACGCTGTGACGACGGGCCGGACTCCTCGTCCTCTTCGTCGTCGTTGTACAGCTCCGCGTACTGTGCGTACGGGTCATCTTCCTCGTCGTCATCCTCGAACGGCTCAGCGTTCGGCGGTTGACTCGAAGGCGATGCGCCCAGCTCATTGGCCAGACGCGACAGGTCTGTCCCGCCGCTGTTGTACTTCAGCTGGCGGGCGACCTTTGTCTGCTTGGCCTTGGCCCGGCCGCGCCCCATGGCTCGACCCCCTCGGTGACGGGGCTCCACGGCCCCAGAGTCTTGACACGCGTTCATGTTTCAGAACGAGCTCTCCGTGGAGAGACCCGTCCTTAGGACTTCAACGGTACCTGCTTCCGCGGCCATACGGTACGCCGCCCGCATGACGCGCCTCGGCGCGGGACCGGCGAGAACGGCTGTCCCCGCTGGTCAGCTGCGATTTTAACCTCTTCCTGAGGGGCGACCCGCCGACCGGGGTGAGTCTCGTCTCCCCCGGAACCGCACGGCGGCTCCGGGTCGGCTCCGCGGTGGCCGATCGCCCCCTCCCGGCGTCAGCGGACGCGGGCCTCCGAGATGCGCTGTTCGGCGATCCTGTCGGCCGCCGCGGCCGGCGGAATCCCGTCGTCCTTCGCACGTGCGAAGATTGAAAGCGTGGTGTCGAAGATCTTCGCGGCCTTCGCCCGGCACCGCTCGAAGTCGAATCCGTGCAGCTCGTCGGCGACCTGGATCACGCCGCCCGCGTTCACCACGTAGTCCGGCGCGTAGAGGATGCCGCGGTCGGCGAGATCCTTCTCGACGCCGGGGTGCGAGAGCTGGTTGTTGGCCGCCCCGCACACCACCTTCGCGGTCAGCACGGGCACGGAGTCGTCGTTCAGCGCCCCGCCGAGCGCGCACGGCGCGTAGACGTCCAGACCCTCGACGCGGATCAGCGCGTCGGTGTCGGCGGCCACGGCCACCTCGGGGTGCCGGTCGGTGATCCGGAGCACGGACTCGTCCCGTACGTCCGTGATCACGACGGACGCGCCGTCCTGGAGCAGATGCTCGACCAGGTGGTGCCCGACCTTGCCGACGCCCGCGACGCCGACCTTGCGGCCCCGCAGTGACGGGTCGCCCCACAGGTGCTGGGCGCTCGCGCGCATCCCCTGGAAGACACCGAAGGCCGTCAGTACGGAGGAGTCGCCGGCGCCGCCGTTCTCGGGCGAGCGGCCGGTCGTCCAGCGGCACTCACGGGCGACGACGTCCATGTCGGCGACATACGTACCGACGTCGCAGGCCGTCACGTAACGGCCGCCGAGCGAGGCCACGCACCGGCCGTACGCCAGCAGCAGCTCCGTTCTCCGGTCGCCCTCGAACTGCTCGGGGTCACCGATGATCACGGCCTTGCCGCCGCCGTGGTCGAGACCGGCCATGGCGTTCTTGTACGACATGCCCCGTGACAGGTTCAGCGCGTCGGCGACGGCTTCTCCCTCGGAGGCGTACGGGTAGAAACGGGTGCCGCCCAGGGCGGGGCCCAGGGCGGTGGAGTGCAGGGCGATGACTGCCTTGAGCCCACTGGCGCGGTCCTGGCACAGGACGACCTGCTCGTGGCCACCTTGCTCGGAGTGGAACAGGGTGTGCAGTACGTCGACGGTTGCGACAGGGGCTCCGGTCACATCGGTCACGGTGGTGACTCCCAAGTACGAAGCGGTGAGTAGCCCCTCCTGGGGGTGGGGAGGGACTGTTTGGGCATGAGGGTAAGTCCTACCGTGACGTAGATCCGACGCAGTGCCGAGGATCACCCTTCCGAGAGGTACGGGCATGGGACGATTCGCCGCATGCCAGCGGTGTCTGCACTCCTTGTCCCTTACGCCTCCTACCTGCGGGTGTACGAGCCCCTGGCGGCCTTTCCGGAGCCCGAGAGGAGCCACTGGGCGCGCTATGCCGCCCGGGAGCGCACCCCGACCGCACAGGACGAACTGCGGCGCTCCCTGGCCGACTTGCTGCCCACACCGCCGGTCCCGGTGCCCGTCCACGAGAGCGCCGACGCGTTCGTGACGGAGGTGGACGGCGTGGTGTGCGTCTGCCCGTGGCGCACCCGGCTGCGCGGCTGGCTGGCGCTGGAGTCGCTGGGCGACACCCTGCCGACGCCGCTGCTCGACGCGGTGCTGCCGCCGGTGGTGCGCGGGCAGGCGGCGGCGGACTTCGAGCGGTGGCGGGAGCGGAATCCGGACGCCCGGCCGTGGATCAGGACGGCGGTCTGGCAGGTGCCCGTGCGCTGGTTCACGCTCTTCGCCGACGACGAGCGCGAGTACCGGGCGTACGAGGCCGAGGGACCCACCGCGCCGACCCTGCGCTACCGGACCCCGATGGTGCAGGCGCGGCGCCGGCTGGCCCGCGCGCTGAAGGCGCTGCGGGAGTCGGTCGACGAGGGGCCGCTGATCGCGGGGCTCATGGACGTGGGGCGGTGGCTGGAGGAGTTCCACCCCCGCTCGCTGGTCGAACTGGACTACGGCGGGCTGGTGCACGCCCTGACCGGGCCGCAGCTCGCCGACGACCGGTCGGCGGCGGACGTGGCGGCCGGGATCGCCGCGCTGCGGGCCGGGGACGGCGAGGCGGCGGGCGAGGCGTACGAACGGCTGGCGGAGCGCTGGCGGGCGGTCAGGGACCGTCAGTTCGCCAACTGAGGGCGCACCTGGAGTGCGCGGGGCGGGGCCGGCGGCGCCCCGGCGTCCCACTCCATGGGACGTAGGCCCCGATCCGGGCTCTATGCCTCAAGCGTGACGGACCGCACTTTACGGCGCTCTTGCGCCCATCACCCACCCTCGTGTCAAAATAGGACAAGGAGTCCGGGGAGGGTTCCTTCCGTCCAAGTGTGGGTGGAATGCTCGACATTGCGCTCTATAGGGGGTCTGGGGACTCCTGATTGCTCCTGTGACTGATCGTCACTGCGGCGTAACTGTCCGCTATGGCATGGTCCATCGGCTTCCGTCGTTGATGAACACCTGAGAGGGCAATTCCATCGGTTTGGCCGACGAGGCTGGACAGATGGTGTAGTTGTAGTGCCGAGGACAAGCCGTTCGTCCTATAACCGACTCGGCCCGCGTCCGCCATTTCGGGCAACGTGGGTCAAGGTGCAGAATTTAGAGGAAAGAACCGAGATGGTTCGGTTCTCCCGAGGAGGCCGCTCATGACCGCTCGCACCCCTGATGCCGAGCCGCTGCTGACCCCGGCTGAGGTTGCCACGATGTTCCGTGTGGATCCGAAGACGGTCACACGCTGGGCAAAGGCAGGCAAGCTCACGTCCATCCGCACGCTCGGTGGGCATCGCCGGTACCGCGAGGCAGAGGTCCGCGCACTGCTCGCGGGTATTCCGCAGCAGCGCAGCGAGGCCTGAAAACCTCGTCAGGGCACAGCTGACAACCAATCAACCCAACCGGGTACCCGGGTCCCCAATCCGGTCGCCCCGCTTCATAGCTCCACATTGATCCACATAGCTTCACAACGCTCCACACGACGGGCACCTGCCCCAACAGGTCCCATGCCCCCGCGAAACGGGGCAACGTCACGTTGATCGCGCTGGACTCCGCCGGGTCCAGCGCGATCTTTTTTGTGCTGTGGGGCGGGAGTTGGGGGAGAGGAGGGGGTGCTGGCAGGGGAGTGCAATTGCACATATTAAATTCGTGGTTTGTATGTGGGGTGTAAGCGCAGCCGTTCTGAAAACGTGAGCGGTGACACCCGTCACAGTGTGAACCCCTTGCCAACCACCGGCACAGCGCCTAATAGGGGTCGCTGGCCGTTTCTGGTGTGCGGTTCGGGGCGGAGCTGTTGATTGTCACCCCGGCGTCCGGGGGAGCGGCCGCGGAAGGCTCCATGGCGAGCCGCTGGAGGCGATGGCAGACCGCGCAGTGCCGCGTGACATGTCGATAGCCCGTCGAGGCCGCCAGATGGGCGCGCAGGAGCGCGCGGGTCTCGTGCTTCGCCGCCGCTGCCGATGCCACCACGCGCGCCACCTCCGGATGCCGGCCCCTGTTGATGACATACCCGCGCCACGAAAGTCCGTCAACCCGCCGCACAGCAACTGAGCCCGCTCCGAGGGGTACCGGGCATCCCGGCCGGGCACAGCAACGGAGCCCGCATCCACAAGGATGCGGGCTCCGTGTCGTACAACGCGGTCCTGACGGGATTTGAACCCGCGGCCTCCACCTTGACAGGGTGGCGAGCACTCCAAGCTGCTCCACAGGACCAGAATTCGCGGCTGCGGTGTGATTCCCACCGGCGGCTGCGAAGTCAGACTGTACAGCAGCTCACAGGGTGCGGTCGAACTGGATCGGCGCCCCCGGAGGGCTACGGCACCGCCGCGTCGATCGCCTTCACGATCCGCTTGTCCGACACCGGCTGCGCCGTGCCCAGCGCGTGCGCGAAGTAGCTCACCCGCAACTCCTCGATCATCCAGCGGATCTCC
The DNA here is from genome assembly GCF_045040315.1 of Streptomyces sp. NBC_01508. Taxonomy (NCBI): domain Bacteria; kingdom Bacillati; phylum Actinomycetota; class Actinomycetes; order Kitasatosporales; family Streptomycetaceae; genus Streptomyces; species Streptomyces sp. NBC_01508. The sequence continues at coordinate 4,521,783 of NZ_CP109419.1, forward strand.
AGGACCTGCTGCGGTACCGGCCGCCCGCGCGGGAGTTGTTCGAGCAGCCAGGCGTACTCGTCCCGCATCTCGTGGACCTTCTCCATACGCGTGGTGTCGCGCTGGACGTTCGTCGGCATCTGCTGGAGCCGCCGGTCCGTCGCCACCAGGTAGCGCATCAGGTCGGGCAGCCGGCGCAGGCCGGTACGGGTCACGAAGCCCGCCGGCACCAGCTGCGCCAACTGGTCCTTCACGTCCTGGACGTTGTTGATCAGGACCAGGCTGTTCGTGGTCTTCAGGCGCCGCTCGCACGCCTGCCAGGCCGCCAGGATCTGCTCGACGTCGCCGATGGTGCGCACCGTCACGTCGACCAGGTCGGCGCGGACCTTGTCGTACAGCTTGCGGTACGACTCCTCGTCCCACGCGGGCCCGCCGTGCTCGGCGATCAGCCGGTCCGCCGCGGCGGTGGCGCAGTCCTCGAACAGCGCCTGGATCGAGCCGTGCGGGTTACGGGACAGGGCCAGCTTCTGCTTGTTGGTGAGGGTGTCCGAGGCGAACTTGGCAGGATTGACCGGGATGTTGAGCAGGATCAGCCGCCGCGTGCCCCGCCACATGGCCTGCTGCTGCTCGGCCTGCGTGTCGTAGAGCCGTACGGCCACGGTCGCGCCCTGGTCGACCAGCGCCGGGTACGCCTTGACCGGCTGGCCGGCCCGCCGGGTCTCGAAGGTGCGCAGGAGCGTGCCGATCGTCCAGTCGGTGAGCCCCGAGCGCTCCACGGACTCGCCCGTGGGCCCCGCCACCGCCGCGGCGGCCTGCGAGATCGCCTGGCGGGCCTTGGGCTTGAGGGCGATCCGCAGCGCCTCCAGGTCCTTGTCCTCGGCGATCCTGCGGCGCCGCTCGTCGACGATCCGGAAGGTGATCTTGAGGTGGTCCGGCACCCGGCCCGGATCGAAGTCGTCGGCCGTGACCGGCACCCCGACCATCCGCTGGAGTTCACGCGCCAGCGTCACGGGCAGCGCCTCCTGAAGAGGCACCGCGCGCTGAAGGAACTTGGCCGCGTAGTTCGGCGCCGGGACGTAGTGGCGGCGGATCGGCTTCGGCAGGGAGCGGATCAGCTCCACCACCACCTCCTCGCGCAGCCCCGGGATCTGCCAGTCGAAGCCCTCGCCCGTGATCTGGTTGAGCACCTGGAGCGGTACGTGCACGGTTACGCCGTCCGCGTCGGCCCCCGGCTCGAACTGGTACGTCACCCGGAACTTGAGCCGGCCCTGCCGCCAGGAGTCCGGGTAGTCGTCCTTCGTGACGGCGCCCGCCGCCTCGTTGATGAGCATCGAGCGCTCGAAGTCGAGGAGTTCCGGCTCCTCGGCGCGCCGGTGCTTCCACCACGAGTCGAAGTGCGCGCCGGAGACCACATGGTCGGGCACCCGCTCGTCGTAGAAGTCGAACAGCGTCTCGTCGTCCACGAGGATGTCGCGGCGCCGAGCGCGGTGCTCCAACTCCTCCACTTCGCCGAGGAGTTTGCGATTGTCATGGAAAAACTGATGGTGCGTCCGCCAGTCGCCCTCGACGAGCGCGTTGCGGATGAACAGGTCGCGCGACGCCTCCGCGTCGATTCGGCCGAAATTCACCTTGCGCCGCTCGACGATCGGTACGCCGTACAGCGTGACCTTCTCGTACGCCATCACGGCCGCCTGGTCCTTCTCCCAGTGCGGCTCGCTGTACGTGCGCTTGATCAGATGCCCGGCCAGCGGTTCGATCCACTCGGGGTCGATCTTCGCGTTGACCCGCGCCCACAGCCGGGACGTCTCGACCAGCTCGGCGGACATGATGACGCGCGGCGGCTTCTTGAAGAGGGCCGAGCCGGGGAAGACCGCGAACTTCGCGTTGCGGGCGCCCACGTACTCGTTCTTCGCGCCGTCCTTCACGTCCTTGAGGCCGATGTGCGACAGCAGCCCGGCCAGCAGCGAGATGTGCACGGACTGGTCGGGGGCGGGGGCGCTGTCGTCCCCCTCCTCGAACTTGATGCCCATCTGCTTGGCCACCGTGCGCAGTTGGGAGTAGATGTCCTGCCACTCGCGGATCCGCAGGAAGTTCAGATACTCCGCCTTGCACATCCGCCGGAAGGCCGATGAGCCGCGGGCCTTCTGCTGCTCGCGGACGTAGCGCCACAGGTTCAGGAAGGCCAGGAAGTCGGAGGTCTCGTCCCGGAAGCGGGCGTGCTGCTGGTCGGCCTGGGTCTGCTTCTCCGAGGGGCGCTCGCGCGGATCCTGGATGGACAGCGCGGCGGCGATCACCATCACCTCGCGTACACAGCCGTTGCGCTCCGCCTCGATGACCATCCGCGCCAGGCGCGGATCGACGGGCAGCTGCGAGAGCTTGCGGCCGAGCGGGGTGAGCTGCTTGCGCGGATCCTTCTGCGCGGCGTCGAACGCGCCCAGCTCCTGGAGGAGTTGGACACCGTCGCGGATGTTGCGGTGGTCCGGCGGGTCGATGAAGGGGAACTTCTCGATCTCGCCCAGGCCGGCCGACGTCATCTGGAGGATGACGGAGGCCAGGTTCGTACGGAGGATCTCGGCGTCCGTGAACTCGGGCCGCGACTCGAAGTCGTCCTCGGAGAACAGCCGGACGCAGATGCCGTCCGACGTACGGCCACAGCGCCCCTTGCGCTGGTTGGCGCTGGCCTGCGAGATCCGCTCGATCGGCAGGCGCTGGACCTTGGTGCGGTGGGAGTAGCGGGAGATACGGGCGGTGCCGGGGTCGATCACGTACTTGATGCCCGGCACCGTCAGCGAGGTCTCCGCGACGTTGGTTGCCAGAACGATCCTGCGGGTCGCGCCGCCGCCCGGTCTCTGGAAGACGCGGTGCTGCTCGGCGTGCGAGAGGCGCGCGTACAGCGGGAGCACTTCGGTGTGCCGGAGCCTGCGCTTGTCGAGCGCGTCGGCGGTGTCGCGGATCTCGCGCTCGCCGGAGAGGAAGACCAGGACGTCGCCGGGTCCCTCCGACTGGAGCTCGTCGACGGCGTCGCAGATCGCGGTGATCTGGTCCCGGTCGCCGTCGTCGCCCTCCTCTTCGAGGAGGGGGCGGTAGCGGACCTCGACCGGGAACGTACGCCCCGACACCTCCACGATCGGGGCGTCGCCGAAGTGGCGGGAGAAACGCTCGGGATCGATCGTCGCCGAGGTGATGACGAGCTTGAGATCCGGGCGCCGGGGGAGGAGCTGGGCGAGATAGCCGAGCAGGAAGTCGATGTTGAGGCTGCGCTCGTGGGCCTCGTCGATGATGATCGTGTCGTACGCGCGCAGGTCGCGGTCCGACTGGATCTCGGCGAGCAGGATGCCGTCCGTCATGATCTTCACGAAGGTCGCGTCCTGGTTCACCTGGTCGGTGAAGCGGACCTTCCAGCCGACGGCCTCGCCGAGCGGGGTCCTCAACTCGTCCGCGACGCGCTCGGCGACGGTGCGCGCGGCGATCCGGCGGGGCTGGGTGTGGCCGATCATGCCCCGGACGCCGCGGCCCAGCTCCATGCACATCTTGGGGATCTGGGTGGTCTTCCCCGATCCGGTCTCACCGGCGACGATCACGACCTGGTGGTCGCGTATCGCCTCAAGGATCACGTCCTTCTTCTGACTGACGGGCAGTTGCTCGGGGTACGTGATCGCCGGCATCCGGGCCGCGCGGGCGCGCACCCGCTCGGCCGACCTGCCCGCCTCGACCGCGATCTCGTCGAGGACGGCCTGCCGGGCTTCGGGCTTACGGATGCGCCGGACGCCTTCGAGACGGCGGCCGAGGCGCTGCGAGTCGCGCAGCGACACCTCGGCCAGCAGGGACTGAAGGTCGGCGAGAGAAGTAGACATACCGAGCCCAGGGTCTCACCCGGGCCGGGCGAGTGGCGAACCCATTTCGCGGCGGACAACAAGAAGCCCCTGCCGAAATTCTTCGGAGGGGCGTCTGCCTGCGACATCGATGCCAGGGGAGAAGAAAGTGGTGGCTGGGGCCGGGATCGAACCGGCGACCTATCGCTTTTCAGGCGATCGCTCGTACCAACTGAGCTACCCAGCCACGCGGCTCTCGCGAGCCACAGCGGTCCTGACGGGATTTGAACCCGCGGCCTCCACCTTGACAGGGTGGCGAGCACTCCAAGCTGCTCCACAGGACCAAGCAATGTGCGAGACGAGTCTCGCACACAGTGTTGCGTGCCCCCAACGGGATTCGAACCCGTGCTACCGCCTTGAAAGGGCGGCGTCCTGGGCCACTAGACGATGAGGGCTAAGGGCCCGCCTGTGCGCTTGGCAGCGCGTCGGGGACGTGAGAAGCATATGGGATGCGGGGAGCTATCGCCAAAACGGTTTACGGGGAGGGGGAGCGGGAGCCGGACGGCTGTCCGGACGGTGCGGCCGATGGGGATCCCGAAGGCGGTCCGGACGGTCGTCCCGAGGGCGGTCCCGACGGTGACGGGTCCGTGCCCGGTACGCCCGCCTCCTCCGGGAGATGGCGGCTGACCTCCGCCGTCGTCAGCCCCAGACCGCCCAGCGTGATCTCGTCCCACGCCTGGAGCCGCTTCGTCGTGCTGTCCAGATAGAGCAGCGACGCCCGTACCTTCTCCGGCTCGTCGTTCTGGACCGCGCGCAGCCCGCCGCCGCCCGTCGAGCCCTCGATCTTCAGCCGCGTCCCGAACGGCATGATCTCGGTGTCCCGGCGGTGGACGTGGCCGGCCAGCACGAGCGGGACCGTGCCGTCGGTCTCCCTCGCCGCGGTCGGGTTGTGCGCGACGGCGATGTCCACCGGGGTGCCCGCCCGCTCCTGGTCGCGGATGGCCGACGCGAGCCGGATGCCCGCCATCTCCTCGGCCGGGTCGCCGCCGGTGGCCAGCGAGCGGTCGGGGGTGAACTGCGGGTCGCCCGTCCCCGCCACCCGGATCCCGGCGACGGTGACGGCGCGGCCGTTGTCGAGGACATGGACGTTCTTCAGGCCCTTCAGATACTTCTGGGTGTCGGCCGAGTCGTGGTTCCCGCGCACCCAGACGTACGGCGCGCCGAGATCGGGGATCGGGTCGAGGAAGCTGTTCTCGGCGGCGGAGCCGTGGTCCATGGTGTCGCCGGAGTCGATGATGAGGTCGATTTTGTACTGCTTCACGAGCGAGCCGATGATGGCCCAGGCGGCGGGGTTGAGATGGATGTCGGAGACCTGGAGGACCCGCAGGGTGCCCGGGTCCGGCTGGTACGAGGGCAGGGTCGACGTCGCGTCGTACAGCTTGGTCACGTTCGTGACGAGGCGCGCCAACTCCTTCTGGTAGACGTCGAATTCGGTGACGATCGAGCGCGCGCTGCCGACGACCTGCGGGGCCGAGGAGAGCAGCCCGGAGAAGCGGGGCTCCAGCACGGACTTCGGGTTCCAGGTCGCGAACGCGGTGATGCCGGCCGCGCTCAGCAGTACGAGCGCGAGCCCGCCGGCGGCCAGCGCGCGGCGGGGGCGGCGGAAGACGACCAGGCCGAGGGCGGTGGCGCCCGAGACGACGGCGACACAGGACCGTACGGCCAGCTCCGTCGTACCGGCCGCGACATCGTGCGCGACCTCGTCCTGGAGTCCGGCGAGGCGTTCGGGGTGCTCGACCAGGGCCTGCGAGCGGACCGGGTCGAGCTGGTCGACGTCGACGTCGAGGCGGATCGGGGCCGTGTGCGAGTCCAGTTCCAGCGCGCCCAGCGGCGAGACGTTGATCTTCGTACCGCCGGTGAGGGAGGGCCGCAGGGTCATCTTCGTGTCCATGGGGCCGACCGGCGTCCGCACGCTGCCGACGATCAGCAGTCCGAGCCAGGCGCCGAGCAGCACGACGGCGACGAGAGCGAGCGCGCGGGTGTAGGGGTGCGGGGAGCTGACGAGGGCGTTGGTCGGGCCGTCGCCGCGGGAGCGGTAGTGCCGCTGGAACCGGCTGATCGGGGAGATCGCGGAGATCGCGGAGATCGCGGTACGGAACGGGACACGGCGTACGTCGCGGGCCATTGGTCGCGTATGCCCAGAGCGGTGAGCGATCATGCGTGGCCGCCTTTCCCCGGTCGTGGTGACCTGGACCGTGGTGACCTGCGTGACAATGGCCGGGTGCTGGAGATGACGCGCGAGGAGTTCGAAGAACTGGTGGCCGAGGCGCTGGACCGGGTCCCGCCGGAGCTTATGCGGCTGATGGACAACGTCGCGGTATTCGTGGAGGACGAGCCGGATCCCGCTGCCGCGAAGGAGTCGGGCGAGGAGTTCGACCCGGATCTGCTCGGGCTCTACGAGGGGACTCCGCTGACCGATCGCGGCGAGTGGTACGCGGGGGTGCTGCCGGACCGGATCACGATCTATCGGGGGCCGACGCTGCGGATGTGCGGGACGCGCGAGGAGGTGGTGGCCGAGACGGAGATCACGGTGGTGCACGAGATCGCGCACCACTTCGGGATCGACGACGAGCGGCTGCACGAGCTGGGGTACGGGTGAGCGGTACGGATCCCGGCGAGGTGGGCGGGTCCGTCGAGCCGGTCGACTCCGACGTCGACCTGCGGGTGCCCGGTCAGCTCGCCGAGACGGCCGGGCACCGGCTGTGGCACGTGCTGGCCGTCATCTCGGCGGGCGGTGCGGTCGGCGCGACGGCGCGCTACGGCGCCGCGCGGCTGTGGCCGACCACCGATGGCGCGTTCCCGTGGACGACGTTCGCGGTGAACGTGCTGGGCTGCGGGCTGATCGGCGTGCTCATGGTGCTGGTCGCCGAGGGCGGCTGGTCGGCGCATCCGCTGCTGCGGCCGTTCCTCGGGGTGGGGGTGCTGGGCGGTTTCACGACGTTCTCGACGTACACGCTGGACTTCCTGCTGCTGGTGCGGCGGGGGGAGGCGCCGGCCGCGCTGGGGTACGCGGCCGTGACGCTGGTGAGTGCCATGGCGGCGGTGTGGCTGACGGCCACGGTGACGCGGCGGGTGGTGGAGCGAGCGGTGGGGCGGGTGAGGGTGCCGTGAACTGGCTACTGGTCTTCGTGGGCGGCGCGATCGGCGCGCCACTGCGCTATCTGACGGACCGTACGGTGCAGTCGTGGCACGAAACCCTGTTCCCGTGGGGGACGTTCGCCGTCAACGTGGCGGGGAGCGTGGCGCTGGGGGCGCTGGCCGGGGCGGCGGTGTCGTCGGCGACGTACGCCGTCGTCGGTACGGGGCTGTGCGGGGCGCTGACCACGTACTCGACCTTCTCGTACGAGACGCTGCGGCTGGCCGAGCGGGGGAAGGCGCCGCTGGCCGGCGCGTATGTCTCGGCGTCGCTGCTGGTGGGGCTGGGCGCGGTGTGGGCGGGGTGGGAGCTGGGGGCGCTGTGACGGGGGCGGTGGCGCGCGGGCTGTGACGTGGTTGGCGCCTGGGGAGCGTGTCCCTTGTGGGGAAAAGGAAGTTGGGCAGGGCAATCATTCCCCCTGCCGGCGGGCAGCCGCCGGCAGGGGCGAGCCGTTTCACGCCCCCGGAGGTGCCCCGCGTGCGCCAGTTGTCCGCCGCCGGCCGTTTGTCCGCTCGCGGCCGTTTCGCCGTCTGGATCGTCACCTCGCTGGCGGTCGCCACCTCCACGGGCTGCGTGAGCGTCGGCGACGACGCGGGGAAACCGGCCCCCTCGCGGTCGGCCGAACCGCGCGGGGCCGCGGCCGAGCCGGACGGCGGTACGGCGGCGGACGCCGGCGCGGGCCTGCCCGCCGGCGGCCAAGGCGGCGCGGGACCGAACGGCGCCGAGCACGGCGGTGCGCACGGCGAGAAGGGGAAGCCGGGCGATCCGCAGGCGTCGGGCGACCCGTCGGCGAAGCCGTCGAAGGGACCGGACGGCAAGCCGCTTCCCCCCGCCCAGAGGCCGCCGGGCGGTGTCGTACCGCCCGAGGAACAGCCGACCAGGACCCCGCCGCCGGCCTCCGAACCGCCGGTGCCGGACCCGGACCCGGAGCCCCCGACACCGCCCGAGCCGAGCGGCCCGGCGGACCCGCCGTCGGCCTCGCCGATGGCGGACGTACGGACGAGCGCGCTGGCGCCGGGCGACGGGGCCGGGATGCGGAAGGAGCCGGTGGCGTCGCCGCAGCCCGGGCCGGTGTGAAAGCCGGCATGAGATCCGGTGTGGGAGTCGGTGTGAGGGCCGTGGCGGCAGTGGTGTGACGTGGATGGTGCGGGGGCGGTTTGCCAGGGAGGGGGAGGGGTGCGTATGGTAGTAGATCGTTTGATCATTGCCCGGCGCCGACACAGAAGAGCGCCGCGTGGCGCGTACTCTCCCTTGCCGTGGCTGACCGCATTGAGGCGGTCGAATTGCGAATCACGGAGTTTGGGCGCGTGCCGAGACTCCGGAAGGTTTCGCATTTCGCATGTCCATTTCCAGTACTGACCACGCCGTCATGCCCGAGAACGACTCCGACGACTCGATCGAGAGCATCACGGCAGAGGCCGTAGTGGCCCCCGAGGCCGTAGCGGCCGTAGAGACCCCCGCCGAGGTGGCCGACGTCACCGAGGCCGCCGAGGCTGCCGACGAGGCCGAGGTCCCTGAGGCTCCCGCGGCTCCGAAGACCCCCGAAATCACCTTCGGCGACCTGGGGTTGCCCGAAGGCATCGTCCGCAAGCTCACCCAGAACGGCGTCATCGCGCCCTTCCCGATCCAGGCCGCGACCATCCCGGACGCCCTGGCCGGCAAGGACATCCTGGGCCGCGGCCGTACCGGCTCCGGCAAGACCCTCGCGTTCGGTCTGCCGCTGCTGGCCACGCTCGCCGAGGGCCGCACCGAGAAGAAGAAGCCCCGCGGCGTCATCCTGACCCCGACCCGCGAGCTGGCGATGCAGGTCGCCGACGCCCTCCAGCCGTACGGCGACGTCCTCGGCCTGAAGATGAAGGTCGTCTGCGGCGGTACGTCGATGGGCAACCAGATCTACGCGCTGGAGCGCGGTGTCGACGTCCTCGTCGCCACCCCGGGCCGGCTGCGCGACATCATCAACCGCGGCGCGTGCTCGCTGGAGAACGTCCAGATCGCGATCCTCGACGAGGCCGACCAGATGTCCGACCTGGGCTTCCTGCCCGAGGTCACCGAACTGCTCGACCTGGTGCCGGCCGGCGGCCAGCGCATGCTCTTCTCCGCCACGATGGAGAACGAGATCAGCACGCTGGTCAAGCGCTACCTGAAGAACCCCGTGCACCACGAGGTCGACAGCGCGCAGGGCAACGTCACGACCATGAGCCACCACGTGCTCGTCGTGAAGCCCAAGGACAAGGCGCCGGTCACGGCCGCCATCGCGGCGCGCAAGGGCCGCACGATCATCTTCGTCCGTACGCAGCTGGGCGCCGACCGTATCGCCGAGCAGCTCCGCGACTCCGGTGTGAAGGCGGACGCGCTGCACGGCGGCATGACGCAGGGCGCGCGCACGCGAACGCTGGCGGACTTCAAGGAGGGTTACGTCAACGCGCTCGTCGCGACCGACGTGGCCGCCCGCGGTATTCACGTCGACGGCATCGACCTGGTCCTGAACGTGGACCCGGCCGGTGACCACAAGGACTACCTGCACCGCTCGGGCCGTACGGCGCGCGCCGGTAAGTCCGGCGTCGTCGTCTCGCTGGCCCTGCCGCACCAGCGCCGCCAGATCTTCCGGCTGATGGAGGACGCGGGCGTCGACGCCGCGCGTCACATGGTCGCCGGCGCCGGCGCGTTCGAGCCGGAGGTCGCCGAGATCACCGGCGCCCGTTCGCTCACCGAGGTGCAGGCCGACTCCGCGAACAACTCCGCCAAGCAGGCGGAGCGCGAGGTCGCCGACCTGACCAAGGAGCTGGAGCGCCTCGCCCGCCGCGCCGGCGAGCTGCGCGAAGAGGCCGACCGCCTCGTCGCCCGTGCGGCGCGCGAGCGTGGGGACGACCCCGAGGCCGCGGTGGCCGAGGTCGCGGCGGAGGCCGTGGCGGCCATCGAGGCGGCGACAGCCGCCGCGTCCGTACCGGCCCAGGCGCCCCGCGACGAGCGTGGCAACTACGGCCGTCGCGACGACCGCGGTGAGCGCAGCGGCCGTGGCGGCGCGAAGGGTTACACCCCGCGCGACGGCGGCAGCGGTGACCGCGGCGGCTTCCAGCGCCGTGACGACCGCGGCGGCGAGCGGGGCGGCTTCAACCGCGACCGCCGCGACGACCGCGGCGGCAGCGACCGCGGCGGCTTCCAGCGCCGGGACGACCGTCCGGCGAGTGGTGGCTTCCAGCGCCGCGACGACAGGCCCGCGAGTGGTGGCTTCCAGCGCCGCGACGACCGTCCGGCCGGTGGCGGCTTCCGCCGCGACGACCGCGGCGGCGAGCGGGGTGGCTTCAACCGCGACCGCCGCGACGACCGCCCCTCGGGCGGCGACCGCCGCGACGGCGCCCGCCCGTTCGAGCGCCGCGAGCACCGTCCCACCGGTGACCGCCCGGTCAACCGCGACCGCCGCGACGACCGCCCCTCGGGCGGCTTCCGCTCCGGCGGCCACGACCGCCCCTCGGGCCGCCGCGACGACCACCGCGGCGGCACGACCGGCACGGGCACGAGCACGGGCTCGTTCGGCCGCCGCGACGACAAGCCGCGCTGGAAGCGCAACGGCTGACCGTCCGACCCCCTGGACTCCCGAGTCCACGCACGACGGGGTCCGTACCGCACCGTCCCGGCTGCGGTACGGGCCCCGCCCCGTACCCCCTGATCCGGCCTGATCCCAAAGACAGGCCCTGGCGCCAACGCCCCACGGGGGATACCCGATCGGCGCGCCGTCCCCGGCGGGATATGCTCGTGGACGACTCGTCGAGGGCCGTTAGCTCAATTGGCAGAGCAGCGGACTTTTAATCCGTTGGTTGTGGGTTCGAGTCCCACACGGCCTACCGTCGGGAATGAGGGAAAACCCCCTCTGACCTGCTACTTAGCGCCTCGATCGGCATCTTTCGGTCGAGGCGCTTCGTCGTTTCCGGGCTCGTGCGTGAGCGATGCGTGAGCGGACGGTTCGACAGGGGGCGCTACCGGGAGGGCCGTTCGGGCACGTGGCACCAGCGCGGTGGCGGCTTCCGCTGCGGCCCGGTCGACCTCGGGAAGCAGGCTTGTGTACGTGTCCGAGGTGAGCGTGATCGTGGAGTGGCGCAGGGTCTCCTTGATCGTGTGGAGGTCGCCGACCCCGCCGTGCGTGAGCGTGGCCGCGACATGCCGCAAGTCCCGAAGTGATCCGTTGGCGTGACAGACGGGTGAAGCCCCGGGTAGACGGGTTCACGACCAAGTACGGCCGGGCGGCACGAAGGCGGGCCGTCAGCCGGGTTGGGCAGGAACGCGAGTCGGGCGATCGGCCGCCCCGGGGAGCGCTGGTTCGACACCGTCGGCGACCAGCGCCTCGTGAAGCACCACCCGCGCCATCTGCGCTCGTGACCCGCCCGAAGAGGCGTCGACAGCACCCGCGGGACGACCCGTCGAACGGCACGGCACGTTCCGTCAAGCGGTTGGCAGGCATGTCCTGCGGCCTCGCGCCAGATCCGGCGGACGGCAGCGGGCCCTTGTAGGCGCGGTGCCGTCCGCCAAGGGGGGCGTGACAGGGGTCCGACCTGACCGGCCCCCGGAAGGAGCCGACCCGGCACCGGGCGCAGGACCTGCCGACCCCCGTGGCGTAGGGCGTTGGTGACGAGCTCCGAGACGACCAGGATCACGGTGTCGGCGGCCTCGGCCGCGACCGGATCTGCGAGACCTTCTAGGAAAACCCGCGTGCTCTCGCGCGTCGGCGACGGAGGCCGCGGAGCGGACGGTTGCGACGTTGACGCGCACTGTGTCCATCAGGTTCACCCTGGTCTCTGGATCGTCAATACCGGGTCTGGTCTGCCTGGTGCGTCCGCGGCCCGCGAACCGTGTGGGGTGTCCGCTGGGGAGTGTGTCCGGCTGGTCGTCCACGCGGTCAGATGGGGGGCTGCGGTGCTCGCGGCATCGAGGCTTGCGTAACGGTGCAGCTCGGAGCGGGTGTCCCCGGCGGGAGTGGGGTCGCCGGGTGACCCTTCTGCGGTCGTGGTCGGCTATCTCCTTGATCGGCGCACGGAAATCTATGTCGGCCGGAGTAGACATTGAGCGGTGGCGTGGTTATGGTTTCTCTCGTACCCCAGAGTGACAGCAGGGCCTGGCAGAGACGAACTGCCGGGCAGATGTAAGGAAGTTGCAGTTCGCAGGGCGGTACGGCAGTGGAGTTCCGAAGCCAGAGCGATTGCGGGACGGTGACGGGACTGACGGCCGGACCGGGTGGCCCGCAGTGATCAGGGGCCGCCATGAGCAGTACCGCAGGGAAACAAGTGCGGTACCAGCAGTGCAGTGAACGAGCAGCACCTCGGTGAAGGCGTCGGCTGCGGGCGCGCGTGCCGGGAGATTCGGCAGTGGGGTTCTAAGCCAGAGCGGACGCAGGACGGGCGACGGGGCTGGCTGCCGGAGAGTGGCGCTTACTCAGGTCACCAGCAGTTCGCATCACCAGTAGTACAGAGCAGTGCGCAGTACCAGCAGTAGGCAAGTGATTGATCCCAGAGGGAAGAACGGAGGAGCCGAGCGCCATCAGGATCGCCCGGGCGGAAACAATGAGCCCGGGTACCGCAGGACATCGATAGTGAGGTGGTCTCCGGTCAAGCAACCGCGATCCCCGCAACCCCGACAACTTCCAGGTCGGGTCGGCGGACACAGAAGGCCGGCGCAAGAACAGGGCCGGCAGATGGTGTAGCAGTTCCTTCGGGGCCTTGGTGCCATATGGCACCAAGGCCCCTCCACGCGTTCCAGAGAGGTGCAGATGACAGCAGACGACTCGTTCAGCCGACTCGATGACGACGACTACCCCGCCTACACGATGGGCCGGGCCGCCGAGATGCTCGGCACCACCCAGGGCTTCCTCCGCGCCATCGGCGAAGCCCGCCTCATCACGCCGCTGCGCTCCGAGGGCGGCCACCGCCGCTACTCCCGCTACCAGCTGCGCATCGCCGCCCGTGCCCGGGAGCTCGTCGACCAGGGCACCCCCATCGAGGCCGCCTGCCGCATCGTCATCCTCGAAGACCAACTTGAGGAAGCCCAGCGCATCAACGCCGAACACCGCAACGCCGCCAAAGCGGCGGGACCGCCCCTCGCTTGAGGCAGCGCGCCCGCCGGACAGGACCTACGCGCCCGCGACTTCCTGCATACCGGCGGAGCGGCCGTACTCGCCCTGACCGTGGCAGCCCTTCCCCGCGCACTACTTCGCCGTCATCCTGGCCATCTACTGACCGCCGCTCCGACCTGTGTCGAGACCGGCCACGGGTCGATGCCGACGAGACGGTACCACCGGATTACGGGTGCCCTCCGAGCCTGAACAGTGCCAGCTTTTCCTGAAACGCTACTCTCCGGGCGGGGGCCGCCCCTCCCCCTGCGTCGCAGTGGTGAACACTGCGGAGAAATCGTTCAGGCGGGCCGAGTCCGCCAGAACCTCCGACACCCGCTGCCTCCAAACGGCCTCGGGAGCCAGCCGCCCTGTGATGACAGCACCACCGGCGACCACGGTCAGAGACATCTGATTGCTGCGCCCGGACTCCACCAGAGCGGCGACATCAACAAGCAACTCGTCAAGCTTCGACATGAGAGATGACTGTAATCACCAGCCGTCCGACCAACTCAAGCAGCGGTACTCCACGACAGAAGCAAGAACGACCTGGACTGGTGTGCCGGCCGAGATGACCGTTGCCGGAGAGTAGTCCCTCCTTCCGATCTGGCACGGCTTGAGCGCTACTGATGAGCATCGGCGACTGGTCGGTCGAGGAGATCGCTCAGGAGATCGCTGACGTGGTCCTGGGAGAAGGCAGGGGGTGAATTCCTCGCTCTGCGGGGGAGGTTGGCCCTCATCCTTCATCCGTTTGCGCGGTGAGCAGGTCGATGCCGCACAACGTGGCGAGTTCTTTGGACACCGCGGTGAGCGGGCCGTGCAGTTCTGTCAGGGCGGCACGCATGTCGGCGGATCTTTCCCACTGGCGTTCGTGTTCGACGTGACTGGCAGTCGGCGGGCGGGTGGCTTCGTACTCCTGGAGAGCCGGATGCCAGGTCGCCAGGAAGGGGCGCAGGTACCCGTTGGCGAGGTTTGCCGCGATGCCCGGGAGGGTGAGGGGACCGGTGGTTTCCCTGGCCATGCGGTGAAGCACGTCGCGAGTCGTGGCGAAGAGTGAATACAGCGAGTTGAGGGCTTCCCGCAACGACCCTTGGTCCGCCGCGAGCGTCTGCACTCCCACTCGGGTGACGAGTTCGATCTGGAGGTCGAACGCGGCGGCGCGCTCGACAGTCCCAGGGGGCGCGGACAGAGAGGCCATTGCCTGCGTCGCCGGCGCGGTCACCGGCCGGGAGGCCGCAGAGGCCGCAGAGGCCGCGGAGGTGCCTGTAGGCACTGGGGCCCGTACCTGAAGCGCTGGTGTCAGGGTGTGCAGCAGTATGCGCCGGAGATCTTCCTGTCTGGCTGTGTCGGTGTCGTGGCGGCGTACGGCTCGGGCCAGGAGGGGGTGGATGGTCCAGGTCTGCTGCTGCGTCCGGTCCGGGCGCAGGGCGCCGGAGCCGAGCAAGGTCTCGATTGCCTCTGGGACGAGGGAGGTCACCTCCCAGGGGTCGTACGGGCTGACGGTGGACAGGACATCCTCCAGCGTGGCCCGCGGCAGTGGTTCCGGGCTGGCCGTGGCGAGCAGTCGAAGGATGTCGTCGGCGGGAAGCTGCCCCGACAAGGGGTGGGACAGGAAGCCCGTCGAGCGTGCGTGGGAGCCCGGTTCTCCGGTGCCGGTGCGAGGGCGCCGGCTTGTCAGAACATCGGATGCGGGGACGTGGAACCGGTTGCGCAGGCGGATGAAGTCGCTGTGCGCCGCGAGTTCCGCGAGAAGGCCCAGGGACTGCGGATGGCCGTCCACGTCGTGAACGAGCGCCGTGGCGGCGGCGCGCTCCAGATCGTCTTGGGGCAGGCGGTGCGCTGTGAGCAGACGAAAGCCGTCGGCGTCGTCCAGCGGCGGGATGTCGATGGATTCGGCGAACGAGGTGTAACGCAGGGACCGGGAAGTGATCAGCGTGGCGCTGAGGAGGTGTGGCCCACGCAGCAGGTGCAGTTGATCGTCGGACAGGCCGTCGGGCACGCCGTCGACCACCCACAGACAGTGGGTGCCGCGTTCTCCCAGGGCGACCGCGAGGTGGCTGAGCAGGCCGGGCAGGGTGGAGAGAGGCGGCTCCAGCCCGAGGGCGGAGATCACTGTGGAGATCTGCTCCGTGTAGGAGGTCATGACCTCTGCGGGTTGGGCCTCCACACAGTGATGCAGGTCGAACCAGAAGATTCCGCCCGGGTAGGCGGAGCTGAAGTGCAGGGCGTACTCCTGGGCGAGGAGCGTTTTGCCGATACCGGGCATTCCGCGCAGTTGTGCCGCGCGCCCCGCGCCGGCCTGGGCGACCAGCGGAGCACGGTGGCGGTGGAGTGCGGTGTGGACGCGCCACTGCTCGGCGAGACGACCGGTGAAGTGAGCCGACCCGGTACGGGCGGGTGCGGGCAGCCAGGGGACGAACGGTGCGTGGGCCAGCTCTCCCATAGGGGTGGTGATGGCGTTGACATGGGCGGCGACGCGTTCGGCGAGCCGGCTCACGGCCTTCGGCATGGAGGGCCAAGGCCAGTGCCGGGCGTCTCGGAGTTCCATGGGATGTACGTGATCGGAGGAGGGTTCTGGATTGATCACCAAGGTGCGGCGGCGCGGGTCGCCTTCGTGCTGCCCCGCGAGGTAGGCATAGGTCAGTTCCCACTGGCAGGCGCGCCGCTGCGGGTAGTCGGCCGAGTACAGGGCGAGCAGGATCTTGGACCGGGACAGGGCCTCGGTGATCGTGGCGGTGATGGACGTGAAGTCGTCGACGGCCGTGTCGTCGACGAAGACACGCAGGCCGAGATCCCGCAGAGCGGGCACCAGGACATCGATCTTCTGCGCGTCCGAGCGGCTGTAACTGACGAACACATCCCACTCGGCCCGGAAGGGGCCAGGAGCCTCCATCAACGCACCTTCCCTGAACCGTCAAGAGACCGGCACTCGACATCCGGGATCAGCCCCGGAAAACAGCCGGGGGGGGGTGGCAGGTAGACCGGTCGCGCGACAGGGCGCGGGCGCCGGGTGTCCGAGGCAGGGGGGATCATCACCGAACCATCATGCGACACGGCCAGGACTCGACCGGGCTACCGGTCTGGGTGTTCCGCTGTCGATGGGTCTGTGGCCGGGGCAGGGTCTGGGTCCGTGGTCGGGTCCGGGTCCGGGTCCGTGGCCGGACGCTGACCGGGGATCGCGGAAGCCTGATGCGCCGACCGGGCAGAACGGCTCAGATGGCCTTCGGGATCGGGGATGCCGGCGATCTCTCCCAACCCGATGACGTACGGCCGCAGTCTCGTCTGAAGTGCGCGGAGTTCCGCGCGGAACGCACCGTTGTCGGCCCACTCCGACTCGTCCTCATCGGGGTGTGCGTCCTCGAAGGCTTTCAGCCGCGGGTGCCACGTGGCGAGGAAGGGCGCGAGTTCGATGTTGAGGATGGCCAAGGCCAACTCGTACACCGAATTACCTCGTGCCGGAGGGAGCGGGGCGGAGTCGGATTCCAGCGGCTCGCGGTAGAGATCGAACAGAGTCTTGAGGGACGTCAGCGCCTCACGGAGATTTCCGGAACTGTCGTCCAGCGGGCGCGTAGCCACGCGGGTCGCCGCCTGGAAGAACATCTGCTGAGCGGCCTGCCGCATGTCGGTCTTGGTCTTGAACGACATTTCGCTGCCCATCACGGTAAGACGGACATCGGTGAGCTGAGCGGACTTGCGGTAGAGCTCGGCGCCCAGGACCAGCGCGACTCCGATGAGGCAACCCACCACGATCGACAGCCGCTGACCGCCCGTCTGACTGATCGAGTACGCCGCGATTCCCACGACACCGCCCACGACCCCGGCGAACAGACCACGCACCACCATCCGCACGATCTGTGTCGCGCCCTGCCCCCGCCTCATCACCAAGACCCTCACTCCGCCAGCCTGCGATCCGCACCGAACTGACCATGCTCACACGGGAGACGGCGCCACGTCAGCCCACTCGTGCTGCCAACTGACCGAATGCGTGGCGATGGGGGAGCGATGCGTGAGCGGACGTGCGGAGATGACGCACGCAGACTTGGACCGGTCAGCCCACGACGCATCTCTGACCAGGCATTTCCGGATCAGTGCGTAGGATGACGGAAGTCCTGGCAGGGTTGTGCCGGGACTTTTCGGGAATGAGGGGAAGCCCCTACCGACCCGCTACTCGATGCCTCGGCCGGCTTCGGCCGGTCGAGGCGCTTCGTCGCTACCGGCCCTGGTCCTTCGACGTCGCCGCCCGCCGATGAATCCGTAGATCACTTCACTTCATTACCGGGAGAACCCGTGACCGTGAGCAAGAACATCAACAACCCCGTGGGCATGGGCGGCGGCCAGCGCAAGAGGCTGTCCCGCGCCGAACGGCAGAACAACGGTCCGCACCGCAACCTCGACCGCCAGGGCGCCGCCGAGCAGAAGGCGGAGCTGGTGCGCAAGATGCGCGAGAAGGCAGGCGCGGCCGAGGGCGACGGGCAGACGGACGACGACACCGCACAGAGCTGACGCACCCCCGCCGACGGCAGCCGGTTGCGCGGAACTCCGGGCGCGGCACGGCCCGGGGCGGGTATCCGCACGCGTGCGACACGGTCCTCGTCCGGCTCCACTGCCACGCCTGATGTCACCGCGGGCAAGGGCGCCCGCGAATGCCCCACCCTGTACCGCTTTCCGGGACGGCGGGCCGCCAGAGGGGACGGCCCGCCGCACTCACGGGTTCAGCCGGTCACACCCGCTCGATCACCCATCGGGACGCCGTCCCGATGGAGGGCTTGAAGACGGCATTCTCCCCGATATTTCCGTTCGCGTGCAGGTACTTGCGGCTCTGGCTGTGCCTGATGGACTTCGGACTGCCGGACGTGGTTGTCCACTTCTGAAACCCGTTGTCGAAGTCGCACTCGAACGTGTAGACATCCGCGCCGTTGCCGTCGAGGCAGTGGTGTGGGGATACCGCCTTGTTCACGAAGTAGCCGTCGATGACCTCCCACTTCTGCCTCGCGCTGCCGTTACACGTGCCGAGGGTGACGTTTCCCTTGTTGTGCGCGATGTCCACCACCTGGAGGCAGGCGTTGCGGCTGTTGCCATTGATCACCTGGTAGAGCACCGCCTGTGGTGCCTGTGCCTGCGCCTGCGTCTGTTCCGCCTGCGCCGAGGTCGTGGCGCCGACCAGCAGCGTCGAGCCGAACGCCATCGCCGCGCCCACACCGGCGAGTCGGGTGAGGCTTCGCTTGGGTTCCATGGTTGATCCCCTCGTTTGGATGATGGTTCGCCCCCTGTCCGCCGCCGCGCGGATGCCTTCGGCGACCGGCTTGTGGGGACTGGTCGGGACGATGACCACCGTCGCGCATGCCGTCCCCACGGCGTCCCCTCGGCGTCCTCACGGCGTCATCGCCACGTCACCATCGGCCGTCGGACGGACACTCCGGCGAACGCTATGCTCTGCTCCAATTACTGTCGGTGAGGGGGAAGCCGGGGGGATGGACTTTCGGGTACTCGGCGCGCTTGAGGTCCGAGCGGGCCATGAACGGGTGCTGCTGCCTGGAGCGCGTCGTCAACGGGTTTTGGCCGCACTGCTGTTGGCACCGAACTCGGTGGTGCCGCTGTCCAGGCTCACCGAGATGACCTGGGACGACGAGCCACCCGCCACCGCCGTCAAGCAGCTGCGGAACTCTGTCTCGGCACTGCGGGAACGCTTGGGCGACATCGAACAGCGGCTCATCTTCACCGAGGAAGTCGGCTACCGGATCCGTGTCGGTGAGGAGCGGCTCGACTCGCTCCGGTTCGCCGCCGGGGTCGCCGAAAGCCGCCGCCACGCCGCTGAGGGGAGGCTGGATCGGGCGGTCAAGGTGATCCGGCCGGCACTGAGCCTCTGGCGTGGACCCGCGCTCGACGGCCTGGGCACCGCGGCGTTGACCAGATCCGCCGCACGGTTGGACGAGCGGCGGCTCAGCGCGCTGGAGCTGTGTGCCGGCTGGCGGCTGGAACTCGGCGAGCACCACGAGGTCGCCGGCGATCTCGCGGATCTCGTGCACGACCATCCACTGCGCGAAGGGCTGCACGCGCAGCTGATGGCGGCGCTGGACCACTGCGGCCGGCGCGCGGACGCGCTGAACGTCTTCCACCGCCTCAGAACCCGCCTCGCCGAAGAGCTCGGAGTCGACCCCGGATCCGACGTACGGCGGCTGCACGAGCGGATCCTGCGCGGCGAACCCCAACCCCGCCGGGACGACCGCGCCCGGACCGTCGGCGCCCTGCCCGCCCCGAGGTCGCCCCGGCCCGTCGCGTCACCGGTGCCTCGGCAACTGCCCCAGACGATCCGCGACTTCACCGGCCGCACCCGCCATCTGGCCGCGCTCGACGCCCTGTTGCCGCCGGCCGGCGGGCGGGCCGTGGTGATCTCCGCACTCGACGGATCGGGCGGAGTGGGCAAGACGACGCTCGCCGTGCACTGGGCCCACCGCGTCCAGGACCGGTTCCCGGACGGCACACTGCACACCAACTTGCGCGGTTACGGTCCCGGCAGGCCCGCCGGCCCGGACGAGGTGCTCGACGACTTCCTGGTCGCGCTCGGCGTACATCCGGCGGCGGTGCCCGCAGGGACCGGCGCCCGCTCGGGACTGTTCCGCACGCTGGCGGCGGGGCGACGCCTGCTGATCGTGCTGGACAACGCCAACAGCGCCGAACAGGTCCGGCCGCTGCTGCCTGGAGCGCCCGGGTGCATGGTGCTGGTGACCAGCCGCGACAGCCTGACCGGCCTGGTGGTCACCGAAGCCGCGCACCGGCTCACCCTCGACGTGCTTTCCCTGGCCGAGGCGTTCAACCTGGTCGTCGGCATCATCGGCCCCACCCGGGCCCAAGCGGAACCAGCCGCGGTGGAGGACCTCATCCGGCTGTGCGCGCGGCTGCCGCTGGCGCTGCGGATCGCCGCCGGGCGCGCGGCCGCGTACGAGCACGTCTCCGTCGCCGACATCGTCGCCGAACTCGCCGACGAGGACTCCAGACTCGACGCACTGAGCTGGGGCCAAGATCCCTACGCCGCGGTCCGCAACGTACTCGACTGGTCCTACGAACAACTGACCGCGCCGCAGGCGCACTTGTTCCGGCGCCTGGGCCTGCACCCCGGTCCGAACATCTCGACACCCGCCGCGGCGGCCCTCGCGCACCTGCCACCACGCGAGACACGACGGCTGCTCAAGGCGCTGGCCGACGCGCACCTCATCGAACCGTTCACGCACGACCGGTACCGCTTCCACGACCTGCTGCGCGCCTACGCGGACGACTTGGCCCGCAGACACGACACCGAGGACGAGCGCCGCCACGCCCTCGACGCGGTGCTCACGTGGTACAGCCACACCGCTCACACCGCCGACCGCCGGCTCTACCCCACCTGTACGCGCCTGGTGGCGAACCCCGCCGAGCCCGCCCACCCCCACCCCGTGGCCGACCGTGACCAGGCCTGGGCATGGTTCACCGCCGAACGGGCCAACCTGGTCGCCGCCCTGCACCACGCCGTCGACCGCGCCATGGACCGGTACGCCCTGCACCTCGTCGACGCTCTCGGCTTCCTCGTGCTCATGGGCGGCTGGGAGGAACGCATCGACACCGCCACCGCGGGCTTGCGCGCGGCCCGGCGGTCCGGCCGGACCGACCACGAAGCCAACGTCCTGCTCGCTCGCGGGGAAGCACTGGCGCACCTGCAACATCCCGACGCGGAACCGGACCTCACCCGCGCCTCCACACTCGCCCAGGACGCCGGCAACGTCCACATCCAGATCGCCGCCCGCACCGAACTCGGTCAACTGCTGCGCCGGCAAGCCCGGTTCGCCGAAGCGCTGCATCACTTCGACGAGGTGCGTGTGCTCAGCCAAGGATTCGACACCGGACGGTGGGAAGCGGTGGCCGAAGGCAACATCGCCGAACTCCACGCCGATCTCGGCAACCACCAGCAGGCCATCGACCACGGCACACGCAGCGCGGGGCTGCGCCACCAACTCGGCGATACGGACGGCGAGGCGTGCGCACTGTCGGCGATCGCCAGGGGCCGGCAGGGCATCGGCGACCACGACACGGCGATCGTTCACTGCCGGCGCGCGATCGAACTCGGCCGCGCGTCCCTCGGCAGCCAGGACGAGACACTCGCCTGGCCCCTCGCCGTCCTCGCCGCGTCGCTGAGCCACCTCGGGCGCGTGAACGAGGCCGTCGACTGCTGGCGAGAGGCCGCCGCGATCTACGCCGACCGAGGACTGGACACCGACGCCGCCACGATGCACCACCACATCCGAACGGCGGACGGTCTGCTCACCGAGCCGCGTTCCGCCAACGGCATCGCGGACCAAAGCCTCATCCGTTGACCGAGTGGCCGAGTGGCCGAGTGGCCGACAGCGCGTCGGCGGGAGTCGGCGCCGGACAGGGCCTGGGCGTGTTGCGAAAGTAGCGCCGTCCGCCCGAAGGGCGGGGCCGACGGCGTCTGGTGCGTGCGATCGCAAGGCGGAGGATCGTTCTCGTACTGGACGTACTTGGATGATTCCGACAACGCGGCGAGTGCGCGTGCCAGGCGTCGTCGGCCAGGCGGGACTTTCGAAACACGCCCTAGTCTCGTAGCGCCGCGGTGATCGCCTTGAGGTAGTTGGCCACCGGGCCGAGGGTGATCAACCCGCTTCCCGCGCCCGCGAGTTCGGCCGACGCGGGCAGCAGCCGCTCGCGGACGCGGATGAGGACGGCGCGGTCGTCCAGCTCCAGCGCCGCCGTCGCCTCCAGGCAGCAGCACGCCTCGTACAGCAGATCGCGGGGCGGGTCCGGCAGGGCGCGCAGGGCGGTGCGCGCGGCGGGGCGGTCGCCCGTGGCCAGGGCGGCGAGCGGGGTGATCCAGGGGCGGTACGGGCCCCAGTCCGCCGCCGGGTCCACCGCGTCGCGCGCCGGGAGGCGGGGGCCGTCGGCGAAGTGCGGGGACAGCAGCGCGAGGGGCAGGAGGCCGTGGGTCAGGCCCGGCATGCCCGCGTCCGCCAGGTCGCCGGCGGCGGACTCGTACGCCGGTCCGGCCCCGGCGAGATCCCCGGACGCGGACAGGCGCAGCGCGCCGTACCACCGGGTGAAGACGCCGACCAGCGGGAGTTCGTGGCGGGCCGCCAGGCGGTCCGCGGCGGCGGCGTGGGTGTCGGCCGACCAGAAGTCGCCCAGTGCGCTGTGCGCCTGGAGGCCGATCAGGTGGCCGAGCACTTCGAAGGTCACCAGGCCGTGCCGGGCGCCCAGCGCGACCAGTTCCGCGCCGATCCCGGCGCGGCGTGGTGCGAGGCCCGCGCGGGTGAAGGACTGCATGAACGTGCCGTTCAGCGCGAACGCCAGCAGCGCCGGATCGTCCAGGCGCCGGGCGATCGCCTCCGCCTGGCTCGCCGCCTGCGGGCCGCGCGAGGAGTGCGAGCCGCGCGTCTCCACCGCGATGGTCGCGAGCAGCCGGCAGCGCACCGCGTCGTACGTACCGCGCCCGTCGGGCGGCGGCAGCGCGGCCAGGGTGCGTTCGGCGGCGGCGACGACCTGCCGCGCCAGTTCCGGATCGTCGCCGCGGGTCCAGATCGCGGGGACGTCGAAAGCGCCGATCACCCGGCCGGTCAGTGCCGGGTCGCCGAACTCCTCGGCGGCGGCGATGGCGGCCACGCGGTGCTCGCGGGCGGCCGTCAGACCGCCGCCGCCGGTCACCGCGAGGTCGCGCAGCAGACCCACCGTCGTCTCCAGGCGGGCGCGGGCGCCGGCCGCGACCGTGCGGTCGTACGCCGCCGTTGCCCGGGTCCACAGACGGGCCGCCGTGTCGGCGGGGTCAGCCGGCCCGGCGGGACTGAGCGCCGGATCCTGCGCCAGGATGTCGGCCTCCAGCGTGCGCAGCCCCGGCCCCGGATCCAGGCCGAGCTGTTCCACCAGCGTCGACCGGGCCCGGCGCAGCACGGCGAGCGCGTCCCCCTGGCGGCCGGTCCGGTACAGCGCCAGCGCCAGCAGCCGCCACGCGTCCTCGCGCCAGGGATGGCCGGCCAGATGCGCGTCCAGGTCGGGGACCGCCTCGGCGGCGAGGCCGAGCGCCAGTTGTGCGTCGGCCCGGCGTTCGACCGACCGGAGCCGCAGTTCGGCGAGGCGGGCGCGGTCGCCCCGTACCCACTCCTCGTGCGCGAAGTCGGCGTACGCGGGCCCCCGCCACAGCTCCAGCGCCTCGTCCAGCCGGGGCAGCGCCCGTACGGGCGGCAGTGTCGCCGCCTCGCCGACCGCCGTCTCGAATCGCCAGGCGTCGACGGCGTCCGGCTCGGCGCGCAGCGCGTAACCGGGGCCCTCGGTGACGAGCAGCCGGGCGGGGGTACGGGGCGCACGGTCCGGTTCCAGGGCGCGGCGGAGCGCGGCGACGAAGGTCTGTACGGCGCCGACCGCGCCGGGCGGCGGCGAATCCGTCCACAGGTCGGCGACGAGCCGGTCGACGGGGACGACACGGCGGCGGGCGACGATCAGGCGGGCCAGTACGGCGCGGTGGCGCGGTCCCTTGAGGGCGATGGGGGTGCCTTGGCTCTGGGCGCTCACGGGGCCGAGTACGCCGAATACGACCGGTGACCGTTCCTGTTCCTGTTCCCGTTGCATTTGCCTCCGTCGGCGCTGACCCACTGCTGATTCGTCGCCCGCACGCTCGAAGCAAGGCACGGCACTCTACGAAAGGGCGCACCATGCACCCCACTATCCCCACAGCCTCCACCATCCCCGGCTTCACTTACCGGCGCGTCCCCGTCGCCGACGACGTCACCCTCAACGTCGCCGTCGGCGGCTCGGGCAGCCCGGTCGTGCTCCTCCACGGCTTCCCACAGACCCACCTCATGTGGCGGCACGTCGCCGCCGAACTCGCCGCCCACCACACCGTCATCTGCCCCGACCTGCGCGGGTACGGCGCCAGCGACAAGCCCGCCGAGGCCGAAGGCGTCACGTACGCCAAGCGCACCATGGGCGCCGACACCGTCGCGCTCGCCCGTGCCCTGGGGCACGACCGGTTCGCGCTGGTGGGCCACGACCGGGGCGCGCTCGTCGCGATCCGCGCGGCGCTCGACCACCCAGAGGCGATCACCCACCTCGCCTCGCTCGACGTCCTGCCCACCCTGGACACCTGGGACGTCATGCACGGCATCAGCGCGGCGGTCGGCTTCCACCTGTATCTGATGGCCCAGCCGCCCGGCCTGCCCGAGCGGATGATCGCCGCGAGCGCGGACGCGTTCTTCGGCCACTTCCTCGACATCTGGACGCGCGATCCGGGGGCGATCCCGGCCGGGATCCGTGCCGAGTACCTGGCTGCCTCCCGCGCGGCCGTTCCCTCCATCGTCGCCGACTACCGCGCCTCCGCCGGGATCGACGTCACCCACGACCGGGCCGACCGCGACGCCGGGAACCAGCTGCGGATGCCGGTGACCGTGCTCCAGCAGGACTGGGGCAAGGCCATGGGATTCGACGCCGCCGAGCGCTGGCGCGCCTGGGCGCCCGACCTGCGGCACGCCACCGTCTCCTGCGGCCACTTCATGGCCGAGGAGGCACCGCAGGACGTCGTCAAGGCGGTACGCGACCTCCTCACCCGGTGACCCGGCGCGACCCGGTGAACCGCGCGACCCCGTGTGCCTTACGGCTTACCCGGTGGCGGCGGCGGGGTGTCGCCGAGGGACTCCAGCAGCGCCCGCAGCCCACCCGCGAGTTCGTCACGCTGGGCCGGACCGAGGCCGGAGAGCAGCCTGTTCTGGGTGATCACGTTGTCGAGCATCGCCTTGTTGATGAGGGCAAGACCCTCGGGGCTGAGCGACACATGGAAGCTGCGCGCGTCCTCCGCCCTGCGGGTACGGGTGACGAGGCCGCGCTCTTCGAGGCGGTCCAGCCGCTGGGTGACCGCGCCCGAGGTGACCATGGTGGCGCGCATCAGCTCGGCGGGGGTCAGCCGGTGCGGGGGAGGGCTGCGGCGGAGGGTGGCGAGGACGTCGAAGGACGGGGCGTCGAGGCCGTGGGCCTGGAAGGTGGCGTTCAGGTTGCTCTCGACGATGCGGGCGAGGCGTTTGACGCGCCCGACGATCGCCATGGGGGAGGCGTCGAGCTCGGGGAACTGGGCGGCCCACTGCGCCAGTACGTGATCCACGTGATCCACGTGATCCACGTGATCCACGTGGCCCGCGTCGTCCACCACGCCGTCCGCGTTGTCCGCGTTGTCCGCGTCGTCCACCGCGCCGTCGTCGCTCATGCTGCGAGTGTAGCAATTGTCTTAGTGTTGAGATAACTACTTGTCTTAGCGCTAAGGCAATGCCTACGCTTCCGCCATGACCACAGCCCGACCGCTGACCGTCCCCCAAGCCATCCGCGCCCGTCGCAGCATCCGCCACTACCTCCCCGACCCCCTCCCCGACGAGCAGTTGACCGAACTGCTCACCCTCGCCCTGGAAGCACCCTCCAGCTGGAACGTGCAGGCCCGTTCCGTCGTCGTCGTGTCCGACCAGGACGGCCGCGACGGCCTCTCGCGGGCCGCCGGTGGCCAGCCGCAGCCGCGCGAGGCACCGGTCACGCTCGTCTTCGTCGCGTCCAGCCAGTCGTGGCGCGGCGACCTGAGCGACATCTACGAGCAGGCGCGCGGCAACGGCGCCTGGAACGAGGAGTTCGTCACCGGCTTCTCCCGCGCCACCCTCGACTTCCAGCGCGACCTGGAGCGGCGTGGACTGCTGCGCGAGTACGCGGTCAAGGACGCGGTCATCGCCGCGACGTACGCGATGATCGCCGCCGCGTCGATGGGCCTCGCCAGTTCGCCGATGAACGGCTGGGACGAGACCGAGGTCAAGAAGGTCGTCGGCATCGACGACCGCGACGACCGCGACGACCTGCACGTCGCGCTGCTGCTGCCGGTGGGCAGACCGGCCGAACGGCGCGGCCACCCCGGCCGACGCCCGCTCGCGCGGAACGCGTTCGACGCGCGGTACGGACGGGGTTACGGCTCCGACTCCGCCTCCGGATCCGACTCCGGCTCCACGCGGCGGCGTACCGCCCAGGCCGCGGTGGGCGCGCCGTGAACCGAACGGCCGGCCGGACCGGCAAGGACGGCCGCGGCGGCGGCCCGAGGGGCGTCATCGCCGACTCCGCGCTCACCTCCCTCGCGCCGCTGATCTGGGGCTCCACCTACCTCGTCACCACCGAACTGCTGCCCCCCGACCGGCCGTTGCTGGCCGCGACCGTACGAGCCCTGCCCGCCGGGCTGATACTCCTGGCCGTCGGCCGGGCGCTGCCCCGCGGTATCTGGTGGTGGCGCGCGCTCGTGCTCGGTGTGCTGAACATCGGCGCCTTCCTCTACCTCCTCTTCGTC
Organism: Streptomyces sp. NBC_01508; assembly: GCF_045040315.1. NCBI lineage: Bacteria > Bacillati > Actinomycetota > Actinomycetes > Kitasatosporales > Streptomycetaceae > Streptomyces > Streptomyces sp. NBC_01508. The sequence goes on from NZ_CP109419.1 coordinate 4,548,203, forward strand.
GCCGCCTACCGCCTCCCCGGCGGCGTCGCGGCGCTCGTGATGGCCGTCCAGCCGACGGTGGTACTGCTCCTGTCGGTGCCGCTGCTCAGGGCGAGGATCACGCCGGTCCATGCCGGCGCCTGTGTGCTCGGGGTCGCCGGTGTGGGGCTGCTCGTGCTCCGGCCGCACGCCGGTCTCGACGCGGTGGGCGTCGCGGCCGGGCTGCTCGGCGCGGTGAGCATGGCGGCCGGGATCGTACTGACGAAGCGCTGGGGGCGGCCGGAGGGGGTGGGGTTGCTCAACTTCACGGGCTGGCAACTGACCGTCGGCGGGCTGGTCCTGACGCCCGTGACGCTCCTCGCCGAGGGGCTGCCCGCGTCCGTCACCGGTGCCAACGTCGCGGGATTCGGCTATCTCGGCCTGGTGGGCGCGCTGTTCTCGTACGTGGTGTGGTTCCGCGGCGTGGAACGGCTGCCCGCGCTCGCCGTGTCCTTCCTCGGCTTCGCGTCGCCGCTGGCCGCGACGGCTCTCGGTTATCTCGTCCTGGACCAGGCGCTGTCACCGCTCCAGATCGTGGGTGCGCTGACGGTGGTCGCCGCGGTGGTGCTGGCGCAGCCGCGCCACTCTCCGACGGCCCCGGCTCCTGCTCCGGCCCCCGTCCCCGCCCCGTCGTCCGGCGATCCGTCAGCCGACCCGCAGCACCCCGAGCAGCCGCCCCAGCGCAGCCCGGGTGTCGACGAGATCCGCCGGGTCCGCTGAGGTCGCCAGCCACAGTGCCGCCTCGTTCATCGCGCCCGACAGCAGGTGCGCGAGGGGCGCCACCGGCTGCGCGGCGATGACGCCCTCTTCGACGAGCGCGGTCAGCGCCTCCGTCAGATGGTGGGCCGACGACGCCTCGTCCATCGCCCGCCACTCGGTCCAGCCCAGTACGGCGGGCCCGTCGACCAGCATGATCCGCTGAATGTCCGGCGCGGTCGTCGCCGTGATGAACTCCTGGCAGCCCGCGACCAGTTGGTCCCAGGAGTCGTCCCGCGCGTCGGCCGCGTCCGCGACGCGCCGGCCCACCTCCGCCTGGACGTCCTCCAGTACGGCACGGAAGAGCGCGGTCTTGCCGTCGAAGTGGTGGTAAAGCGCGCCCTTGGTCACCCCGGCGGCGGTGACGATCTCCGCGAGGCTGACCGCGCCGTAGCCGTTCTCCTCGAAGAGCCTGCGGCCCTCGCGCAGCAAGGTCTGCCGGGTCTGCTCCCGCTGCCTGGCCCTGACTCCGTACTGCTGCGGCATCGCGGCCCCCTCCGATTGACATTCACGATGGGCATTCCCAGTTGACATACCAAAGGTATGCGAATAGCGTGGCTTTCGCATGCCGATGGTATGCGAAAGAGTGCGAGAGGAATCCGCCATGAAGCTGACCAGCTTCTATCCCGTGATCGCCACCCCGCGGCTCCAGGAGTCCCGCGACTTCTACACCAAGCTGCTGGGCTTCGAGATCGCGTTCGAGGCCGACTGGTATGTGAGCCTGCGGCGGCCGGGGCCGCCCGTCCCGTACGAACTGGCGCTCCTCGACCCCACCCACCCGACGCTGCCCGAGGGCTACGGCAAGCCCGTTCAGGGCCTGCTCCTCAACTTCGAGGTGGCGGACGTGGACGCGGAGTGGGAGCGGCTCGTCGGCGGCGCGGGGCTGACCCCCGTACTCGCGCTGCGCAGCGAGGACTTCGGGCAGCGGCACTTCATCGTGGCCGACCCCAGCGGGGTGCTGATCGACATCATCGCGCCGATCGAGCCGGTGGGGGAGTTCGCGGAGCAGTACGTCGGCGCGGACACGGCCCAGCCGCAGCCGCAGCCGTAGCCGCGGTCGCGGGTGCGGTCGCAGCCGGGCCGTACGACGCGCGAAGGCTCCGACCGGAACGGGGGACCGGTCGGAGCCCTCGGCGGGCCGCTGACTCGGATCAGCTCTGCGGCGGGCGGTTGTCGCCCGGCGTGGGCCGCTGCTCGGAACCCAGCTGTTCGTCGAGCTTCTGCTGGGCCGTGTCGACCTGGCTCTTGTACTTGTTCCCGGTCTTCTTGTCGATGGCGTCACCCGCCTTGTCGGCGCCTTTTCGCACGGTGTCCTCGTGGCCCTTGACCAGGCCCTTGAGCTTGTCGAGCATCGACATGGCTCGTCCTCCCTCGTGGGGTTGCTGCCTTCCCCAGCATCGGGGCGCCCGTCGCATCCCGCATCCGGGCGGCGACAAAGCGCATGGAAGGGCTGGTAAACGGTCCATTTCGCGGTGCTCTCCGGGCAAAGACCGGACCCCGGGGCTGCGCCCCGGCCCCGGGAGTCGCACTCTTGACCGTATGAGTGACGCACCGATCGTCGTACACCGGCCGTCCGGGACGGGCGGCCGGCGGGTCACTGTCCGCGGCCGGATCATGGGACTCGCCCACAACGACGACCACCTGATCGAATTCCTGCGGCTCGCCGGGCTGCCTGACGCGTGGGAACTGCTCGACGATGCCGCCTGGGTCGAGTGGCAGGGCGGGCTGCCGCACGAGTACGGCTCCGAATGACCGGCGGCCCGGCCCGACTCGGCCCGCCCGCTCAGGCCGGCTGCCGCAGCTCCGCCACGATCGGCGTCAGCTGCGTGAGCGAATCGATCCGCCAGTCCGCCGCCGCGACGACGTCCGGATCGTCCGCCGACAGATAGCCCCAGTGCCCCCGGCGCAGATGCGCCGTCCGCAGCCCGGCCCGCCGGGCGGGGAACAGGTCGTGCATGGGGTGGTCGCCGACGTACAGAATCCGTTCCGGCGTGGTGTCCGCCACCTCCACGACACGCGCGAAGAACTCCGCCGACGGCTTGGCGACGCCCCAGTCGCCGGACGTGACGACCAGATCGGCGGGCAGATCGAGGCCCCGGAGCAGCTCACCGGCCTTGGTGGTCTCGTTGCCGGCGATGATGACGCGCACGCCGAGCTGGTGCAGACCGGCCAGGGCGGGCCGTACGTCGGGATAGAGGTCGGACTCGTCCAGGTGCTCGCCCCGGCCGGCGGCCTCTCTGGCCCGGTACGCCTCGCCGACGTCTATGCCCGGCTTGATGAGGCGCAGGGCGTCGGCGTTGTCCCCGCCCTGGGTGGTGACGGCGCCGACCAGCGCGGAGATGGTGTGGCGGGGGATGCCGAGCCAATCGGCCCAGGAAGCCCAGTAGCGGTCGTCGCGGACGAGAGTCTCGCCGACGTCGAACACGATGGTTTCGATCACCGGTGTAAGCGTAGGTGCTGCGGGGCTCCGGACGGTGGCTATACGAGGTCTTGGGGATACACGCTCTGCCGATTGTCAGTGGCTGGCCGTAGCCTTACTCCATGTCAGCTTCCTCTGACGCGAGTGCGTCCGTGCGTCCCGCCGCCGTCGTCAACACGCAGATCCGTGCCCTGTGGGCGCGTGCGGGCCGGACGCTGTCCCCCGCCGAGCAGGAGGAGTATCAGCGGCTGCTGGTCGAGTGGGCGGCGGCGGTCCACGCCGATGTGGTGGAGGCGGCTTAGGCCGATCGGGAGCCCGGCCGGGTAAATGGAGATGATCTTGGTCCGGATGGCGTACTGTTGCATTCAACGGCGCGGGGTGGAGCAGCTCGGTAGCTCGCTGGGCTCATAACCCAGAGGTCGCAGGTTCAAATCCTGTCCCCGCTACTGGTAGAAGACGAAGGCCCGGATCCACTGGATCCGGGCCTTCGTCGTGCCCGCGTGCATCCGGGCATGTCCGGTGTGTCCATGCCGCCCCGGTCGCCGCACCGGCCCAGCGGTAGCCCACTCGGTCGACGGCGGGTCGCCGCACGGCGCGGAAGGGGCCAGCCTGGGAAGGGCGCGGTACCGTCCGCAGCCGTCGACGGACCGGGCAGGAGGCCACCGGTGGGGCACCTGAGAGACAGCGGGGACGACGGGACGGCGGGCAACGGCGGGACCGGCGACGGCGGGCGCGACGAGCGTCCCGACCGGGGAGCTGTCCGCCGTCCCGGTCGGCCCACCGGGCTCCGCAGCCTCGGTCACGGCGTCCGGCGGGGGATCGGGCAGAGGATCGAACGCCGGTTCGGGCGCGGGTTCGGGCGCGCCTTCCGGCGGGCCGACGCCGGCTTCCGCGAGGCCGACACTCCCCCGGACGACCCCACGTGGAACGGCTGGCGTGCCACGGGCAAGCATTTCCCCGGCTTCGGTTCCGGTGGCCGGAGGACGGCCAGGCGCCGGCGCGCCCGGCACGCCGCCCGCGCGCCGCATCCGTTCCTGGAGATCCTGCCCGGCCTGGTCATCGTGGTGGCGGTCATCCTGGACGAGGCGACCCCGACGGCCTTCACCTCCGCCCCGCTCTTCTCGGCCGCTCCCCTGGTCGCCGCCCCGTTCTTCTCCTTCGCGCGCACCTTCGTCATCGGTGCCCTGGCGACCAGCGCCGCCGTCGGGCTGCACCTGTACAACGGGGCGGCCCAGATCGAAACGCTCAGCGACGGGCTGACCGTCTTCACCGTCTCCGTCCTCGCGCTGGCCATCAACGGTGTCGTGCGCCGCAGCGGTGAGCGGCTCGCGTCGGCGCGGGTCATCGCCGAGGCGGCCCAGCGCGCCGTGCTGCCCACGCCCGATGCCCGGATCGGCGGGCTGCACGTCGCCGCGCGCTACGAGGCGGCGGAGGAGGGCGCGTTCATCGGCGGTGACCTGTTCGCCGTCCAGGACACGGCGTACGGGGTACGGCTGGTGGTCGGCGACGTACGCGGCAAGGGCATGGGCGCCGTCGAGACCGTGGCCGTCATCATCGGTGCCTTCCGGGAGGCCGCCGAGCAGGAGAGTTCGCTCGAAGGGGTCGCGCAGCGGCTGGAGCGGGCGCTGGCGCGTGAGGGCACGCGGCGTACCGGCATCGACCTGTTCGAGGGCTTCACCACCGCCGTACTGGCGGAGATCCCGCATACCGAAGGCATGGTGCGTGTGGTCAACCGCGGGCACCCGGAGCCGCTGCTGCTCGGCCCGGACGGCGGGCTGACGGTCGTGGTGCCCGCCGACCCGGCGCTGCCGCTCGGGATGGGCGAGCTGGGGGCGTGGCCGGACCGCGCGGACGAGGTTCCCTACCGGTCCGGGGCGACGCTGCTGCTCTACACGGACGGGCTCACCGAGGCGCGCGACACGAAGGGCGTCTTCTACGACCCGCGCGAACGGCTGGCGGGCCGGATCTTCCCCGGCCCGGACGAAATGCTGGAGGCGATCGTCGGGGACGTACGGCTGCACACCGGCGGCGGCAGTACGGACGACATGGCGCTGCTGGCCGTCATACGGCCCACCGAGGGGCAGCCGGATCGGCGCCGGACGATGCCCGTCGTGCCGTGACGCCGTCCCGCCCTGTCGTGATACGCGTCCAACTGCCGTCCCGTTCCGTTGTCCCGTCCCACCGCCCGTCCGTCGTGGTGTCATCTCGCCTACCACGCTGCGTAGTTGGGGCACACCACTCCGCATAACACTTGACGCACCGTCAGTTCGAGTGTGTGATCGCACACCCTCCGAGGGGCGATCAACTCGCCCGATTCCGCCTGCTTGTGTCCCGGTTGGTCCGGGCCGCTGTCGCTAACGATCACCCGGAACAGCTTGGAATAAGCCCCCGTCGTCTATTAACGTTCGATAACGCAGCGCGGTTGTCCCAGCCGTCGAAAGAGACGGCACCGTGCGCACGCGCCGAATTCCGCAAGGAAACCGGGGAACCACCAATTGGGGTGAATCGGGCGCCTCTTGCTGCCTCGTGTGGTCAAGAACGCTCGTAGGAGACCTTCCTGCTCCGAACCCGTCAGCTAACCCGGTAGGCGAGAAGGAAGGAAAGGAGAGCGCCCCAGTGGCGTCCAACAGGCCTGCCCCCGAAGCCTCAGCCCCGGCCCATTTCGGCCCCGGCAGCCGGTTCACCGGCACAGATCTCGCCGACGGCGAGGCGAACAGGGACTGGGAGGAGTGGAATCCCACTGCGGAGTCCATCCGTCCCGTACGCGGCAAGCACCGTGTCGCCAAACAGCGCAACGCTCTCGCCCGCAGCTCCACGGTCCTCGGAGTGGGAGTCATCGCCGCGGTTGGCGCGGGAGGCATCGCCTCCGCGCAGGACAAGCCCGCGGTCTCGATATCACTTCCCGACGCGATCTCGGACAGTTTCCCCGACGCCAAGTCCCTTCCCGGCGTCGGGTCTTTCATGTCCGACGGCGACAAGAAGAGCGACGAGACGCCCGCGCCGCTCACCACCGCGGGCCTCACCGCCGCGGACGCCCAGCAGGGCACCACCGACTCCGGCGAGGCGCTGCGCGCCCGCATCCTCCAGCAGGCGGAGCAGCAGCAGGCCGAGGCCGACGCCGCCCAGAAGGCGAGCGCCGAGACGGCCGCCGCCGAGAAGGCCGCGGCCGAGGCCAAGAAGCAGCAGACCGACGCGGAGGAGAAGGCCGCCGAGGCGAAGCGCAAGGCCAAGGAAGCGGCGGAGCGCAAGGCCGAGAAGGAGCGCCTCGAAAAGCTGGCCGCCAGTTTCTCGCTCCCCACCTCCTCGTACACGCTCACCTCCACCTACGGCCAGGCCGGCTCCATGTGGTCCTCCGGGCAGCACACCGGCCTGGACTTCGCCGCCCCCACGGGCACGCCGACCAAGGCCGTGCACAGCGGGACCGTCAAGTCGGCCGGCTGGTCGGGGTCGTACGGCTACCGCATCGTGCTGGAGCTTCAGGACGGTACGGAGATCTGGTACGCCCACCTGTCCTCGATGACCGTCGGCGTCGGCCAGAAGGTCACCACCGGCGAGACGATCGGACGCGTGGGAGCCACCGGCAACGTCACCGGCGCGCATCTGCACCTTGAGGTGCACACCGCGGGCGGCAGCGGGATCGACCCGATGAGCTGGCTGCGGGGCAAGGGCCTCACGCCCTGATCGAAGCAGGACTGAAGCAGGACCGAAGCAGGATGAACCCGTACCGGAGCAGGACTCAGTTCCGGTACGGGTTGTAGCCGCCGTAGTCGATGTACGGCGGCGGCGTCCACACCCGCCCCGTCGCCCGCGCCGCGTACGCCAGCGCGGGCGACGCCATCTCCCGGCGCTGCCACAGGTGGTGCAGCAGCTCCTGCTCGCGCTCGACGTAGTCGGGGCCCGCCGTGCCGCGCCCCGCGCGCCGGCGCAGGAATGCCAGGGACGTCGCGAACGCCTGGTACTCGCGGACCGTGCGGGCCGCCGCGGGGCCGTACGTGCGTCCCGCGATCTCGCGCGCCATCGAGCGCGCCCGCATCGAGGACAGGGCGAGCGGTTCGGTCTCGGCGAGCCAGCCGGCCGCCGCGTAGGCGGGCAACTCGGCCGAGACCGTGCGCAGTTCGCGTTGCCGGCTCCAGATCGCCAGCCAGGTGAGCAGGGCGAAGACGGGCACCATGAAGGCCGCGTACACCGCGTAGAAGCCGTACGGGCCGAACAACGACGCGGAGCCGTTCCACAGCGCGTGCATGCCCATGGCGAGCGCGAGGCCGAGCACCGGCATCAGCCGGCGGCGGACGCGCTGGCGGCGGGTGGCGAGGGCCGCGATGCCGAAGCCGATGCCCGTCAGGACCGTGAAGAGCGGATGCGCGAACGGTGACATCACGACCCGGACGAAGAAGGTCGCCGCGGTCACGGACGCCAGGCCCGAGTTGCCGATCTGCTGGTCCTCGCCGAAGGCGCTGCCGAGATAGAGGATGTTCTCGGTGAAGGCGAAACCGGTCGCGGTGAAGCCGGCGATCACGACTCCGTCGACGAGGCCGGTGAAGGACCGCCGACGGAAGAGGAAGATCAACAGGATCGCGGCGGCCTTCGCGCTCTCCTCGACGATCGGCGCGACCACCGTGGCGCCCAGCGACTCGGCCCCGCTGGGATCGGCGGTGGCGGTGGCTATCCACTCGGTCGCGAAGGAGTTCGCCGTGATCGCCACGAGGGCGGCGGCGCAGGCGCCCCAGGCGAAGGCGAAGATCAGATTCCGCCAGGGGCCCGGTTCGACCCGGTCCAGCCAGCGGAAGGCCGCCAGCAGCAGCGGCACGGGCAGGAGCGCCAGGCCGAGGCCGACCAGGAAGCCCTGGGTGCCGGTCTGTTCCCGGACGAGCGACAGGATCAGCAGGCCGCACAGGGCGAGCAGGATGACCACCGCACCCGCGCGGACGGCCGGGTGCCGCCAGAGCGAGCGGTGCGGCCGGTAGCGCCAGCGGGAACGCTCCGGCACGGCGGCCCACATGTCACCGAGCTGCTGTTGCCGCTCGTACGCGGGGATCGGCGGGTGTTGGTGGTGCGGGTGCTGCTGCGGCTGTGGGTGCGCGTGCGGAGGCTGACGCGGGTGCTGCGGCGGCGGTCGGGACGGTTCGGACACCCACTGACCCTAACGAGCGCCACTGACAACGCGCGACGGTGCCGGACTCCTCCCTGCGACTCCTTCCGGCGACTCCTTCCGGCGACTCGTCCCGGTCGGCGCCGGTCAGCGCCGGTCAGCGCCGGTCGGCTTCGGGCGGGGCCGCTTCTGCCGGGGCCTCGTCCGCGACCCGGCGGAAGACCAGGTCCCTTACGGCATGCCCCTTGTCCAGGCCCTGCCCCTCGAACCGGGTGAGCGGCCGGTAGCCGGGCCTGGACGCGTAGCCGGTGTCCGGGGACGTGTTCTCGTAGGCGGGGTGCGCGGTCAGCACGTCGAGCATCTGCTCGGCGTACGGCTCCCAGTCGGTCGCGCAGTGCAGTACGGCCCCCGGCTTCAGCCGGAGCGCGGCCAGGTCGAGGAACTCGGGCTGGATCAGCCGCCGTTTGTGGTGGCGCGTCTTGGGCCACGGGTCGGGGAAGTAGACGCGCGTCCCGGCCAGCGACGCGGGCGGCAGCATCTCGCGCAGCAGGATGATCGCGTCGCCGTTGGCCACCCGGATGTTGGACAGCCCGTTCCGCTCGGCGAGACGCAGGAGGTTCCCCTGCCCCGGCGTGTGGACGTCGGCGGCGAGGATCCCGGTGCCCGGATCGTCGGCGGCCATCAGCGCGGTCGCCTCGCCCATGCCGAACCCGATCTCCAGGACCACCGGGAGCCCGCCGAACAGGGCGTCGAGGTCGAGGACCCGCTGCCCGTCGATGTCCAGGCCCCAGGAGGGCCACAGCCGCCGCAGGACGTCGGCCTGGCCGGTCGTCACCCGGCTGCGGCGCGGCTGGAAGCTGCGGATACGCCGCTCGAAGTGCGATCCGGCGGGGTCGGCGGCCGGGCCCGTGCCCTCGGGGAACATCCGGCTCCGGGGGTCGGCGCGGTCGGCGCGCCCGCCGTCGGTGCGCACGCTGTCACCGTCACCGTCGCGGTCACCGTCGCTGTTCACATTCATCTGGGTCTCGGACACGTTTTCCCGGGCACGTCGGATCGGACAGGATCCTCCAATCGTACGGACCCGCCGGGCAGGCCCTAGGGTCTTTCGTTTGGATCTTGCCGGGCTCGCGGGGTCTGGTGCCGCGCCTCGCCGCGTTGATGGCGGAAGGGGAGGCACGGCTCCCGCCATGCCTCCCTCCTCCGCCTTGCGATCCACGGCACCAGACCCCGCTCCCTCATCCGGCCTGATCCAAACGAAAGACCCTAGCCGCCGTCGGCCTCCCTCAGTATCGCCAGTGCCTGCCCCGCCACCTCGCGGCCGATCGGGAGCGCCGCCGTCGCCGCCGGTGACGGGGCGTTGAGGACATGGACCGTGCGCGGGGCCCGCCGGATCAGGAAGTCGTCGGCCAGTGTGCCGTCCCGCAGCACCGCCTGGGCGCGCACCCCGGCCGTCGCGGGGCGCAGGTCCGCGTCCGTCACGGCGGGCAGCAGCCGGCGTACGGCGGTGGCGAAGGCGCGTTTCGACAGCGAGCGGCGCAGCTCGCCCGCGCCGTAGCGCCAGTGTCTGCGGGCTATCCGCCAGGAGCCGGGCCAGCCGAGTGTGCCGGCCAGCTCACGGGGGCGCACGGCGGACCAGGAGTAGCCCTCCCTGGACAGCGCGGGCACCGCGTTCGGGCCGACATGGACGCCGCCGTCGACACCGCGCGTCAGATGCACCCCCAGGAACGGAAAGGCCGGATCCGGCACCGGATAGACCAGACCGCGGACGAGGGAGGGCCGGGCCAGTTCGAAGTACTCGCCCCGGAACGGGACGATCCGCATGCCCGGATCGTCGCCCGCCAGCCGCGCCACCCGGTCGCACTGGAGCCCCGCGCAGTTGACGAGGGCGCGGGCCCTGATCACCTCCCCGGCGGCCGTACGGACGGCGACACCCCACGCCCGCCGGTCGACGGCGGTGACCTCCGCGCCGTACCGCACGGACGCGCCCGAGGCCTGGGCCGAATCGGCGAGCCGCGCCGCGACGGCAGCGAAGTCGCACACCCCGGTCGTGCCGACATGGATCGCGGCCAGGCCGCGCACCTCCGGCTCGTACTCCATGATCTGCGCGGGGCCCAGCTCCCGGACCGGGATCCCGTTCTCCCGGCCGCGCTGGACCAGGGCGTGCAGCCGGGGCAGTTCGTCCCGGCCGGTGGCGACGATGAGTTTGCCGGTGACCTCGTGCGTGATGCCGTACTCCGCGCAGAACTTGACCATCTCGGCGGCGCCCTTGATCGCGTAGCGCGCCTTGAGGGATCCGGGGCGGTAGTACACCCCGCTGTGGATGACGCCGCTGTTGTGCCCCGTCTGGTGCCGCGCCGGGCCGGGCTCCTTCTCCAGGACCGTCACACGGGTGCCCGGGGCGGCCCGGGTGAGTGCGTACGCCGTCGAGAGACCGACGATGCCTCCGCCGATCACCAGCACGTCGCAGTCGAAGCCACGGCCGCCCACGCGGCCCGAGCCGTCTTTCATCACCCGCGCAACCTCCCGCCCCGATAGTGCACTGGCCCACTGACAATGCCCTTAAACCAACGGGGTGCTACGCGTGTCCCACATCGTTCATCAAGCATTCGGGCAGCGAACAGCGAACAGCGAACAGCGAGCAGCGAGCGGCCGCCGGCCCGGGACGAGGCCCCGCCCGGCCGGCCCCGTACGGCTACGCGGGCGCCACCAGCAGCGGACGTGCCCGCTCCCGCAGCTCCGCGACCCTCGGCTCGTCGCCGTACGGCTCAAGGCGGTGCAGCAGGTCCCGTACGTACTCCGTCGTGCGCGCCGACGAGATCCGCCCCGCCACCTCCACGGCACGGGTCCCCGCCGCGCACGCCGCGTCCAGATTGCCGGACTCCAGCTCGGCGACCGCGCTCACCACCAGGCGCAGCCCGTGCGACCGCGCGAACTCCTCGGTCGGCCGGGACAGCGCCTGCTCCGTGAAGCGCCGCATCTGCCGCGGCGCCTTCAGGTCGCGGTAGCACTCGGCGGCGTCGGCGGCGAAGCGGTCGTACGAGTAGAAGCCCAGCCAGCTGGGATCCGCGTCACCCCCGCGCGAGCGCTCCAGCCAGCCCTCCGCCGCCTTGAGCGCGGCTCCGGCCGCCGCCGCGTCGCCCGCCTTGGCGTGCGCGCGGGCCTCGACCAGGCGGAAGAAGCTCATGGTGCGGGCCGTCGCGAGACCCCTGTTGCGTTCGAGCGCCGCCTGGGCCAGGTCGACGCCCTCGTCGGCGAAGCCGCGGTACGTCGCCTGGAGGGACATCGAGGCCAGTACGTACCCGCCGAGCGGTACGTCGGCCGCCGCGCGGGCCAGGCGCAGCGCCTGGATGTAGTAGCGCTGCGCGGCCTCCTGCTGACCGGTGTCGAAGGCCATCCACCCGGCCAGCCTGGTCAGTTCGGCGGTCGCGCCGAAGAGACCGCGGCCGACCTCGTCGCTGTACGCGGCGAGCAGCAGCGGCGCCGCGTCGACCCGCAGGCACTCGGGCACCATCGACGAACGCCAGTCCCCGCCCCCGTACTTGGAGTCCCAGCGGCGGGCGTCGGCCGCCGCCTCGCGGAGCTTCGCGACGTCGCTGTGGCCCACCCGCAGTGGCGAGAGCTCGCCGGCGGCGTCGGCCCCCGGGGCGCCCGGCGCGCCCGCGGCACCCGGTGAGCCCGGTGCGGTCAACGGGGGTCCGCCGTGCGCCGCGTGCGCTCTGCGTGCCGCCTCGGCCATCGCCGCGTCCCGCGCGACGGACGAGTCGGCGGGCGATATCAGCCACCGTGAAGCGGGCGTGGCGTACGCGCTGACCGCGAAGGAACCGGCCAGCGACTGCCAGATGCCGCCGCTGCCCGCGCGCCGGCCCGCCAGGTCCAGCCGGTAGAGATCGGTCGCCGAGCGCACCGCCTCACCCACGTCGCGCGGGAAGGCGAGACCCACCTCCGGCGCCGGATCGGCGTCGGCCAGGCCGATTTCGTGCAGTGGTACGGGCCGGCCCAGCTTGGCGCCGATGGCCGCGGCGATCAGATGGGGCGCCGCACCCTGCGGAACCATCCCCTTCGAAACCCACCGCGCCACTGAGGTTTTGTCGTATCGAAGCGTCAGACCGCGCTGCGACCCGAGGTCGTTGACCCGCCGGGCGAGACCGGCGTTGCTGATTCCCGCGAGGGCGAGAACGGTGCCGAGCTTCTCGTTCGGCCCGCGTAGCTCCCTGGACATGCGCCACCCCTCGACACACAGACGGCCGCCCCGCCGGACCCTCTTGTGAGGGACCCCGTGGCATTCGTAAACCCAGCGTAGTTCGCCGCATCCCTACCGTTAAGGGGCGGACGTCCGGATGGCGGGATTGTTGTCCGTACGCGCGTACGGGTAAAACCCGCCCGGGATCGAACGTGCTCCGGGTGTGTGGCCGTGCGCCCGGCCGTGCGCTCTTGGCCAAAAGAGACCGGGAGCGCTTCCATGAGTGCTGCGTGGGTCGGCCCACTGCGTACTGGAACCAGTGGGCTGGGGGACACCGCCGCCTCATTTCCCCGCGGGTGGCGGATCGGTCCGGGAGGCGAAGGTGCCTCCCGGACTGTACGTTTGCCGACGTGTCGTCGGCGGATCGGGCTCGGAGATTGGCTGAATGCTGCCTGTCCGGCCTGAGCCCCTCACTGCACCAATTGTCCTTTGCCGGGGGCGCGTTCACATTTCGCGCTCCCTCCTCGGGGCCCCTCCTGTGCGCCGTTGTCGTGGCAGCATGTTCACGAACGACCGAAGACGACGGGTACAACTCTTGATCCACAGGCTGTGGAGGCGGCGATGCGCTGGTTGGTGGGGTGGAGCAGTGTCGCCGCGAGCTTCGGCACGGCGGGCTCCGTGGGCGACCGCTCCGAGGGCCGCACGATCCACCCCGTCGGGTCCCAACTCCTGTGGGGCGACCCGGATCCGCTGTGGGCCGTCGGCGACTGGCGGGATGACGAGGTACGCGTCGTCAGCGTCGACCCCTTCACCCGGCTCGCCGTGTTCGGCTGCTGCTCGGCCACCGACGAACAGCTGAAGATCGGTCTGTTCGCGGCCCGCGGCGGCGCCCTGCGCCATCTCACCGCCTGGCCCGGCAGCTACACGGCCGTCGCCCAGATCGGCCGCCGGATCACCGTCGCCGGTGACCTGGCGGGCGCGAGACCCGTCTTCCACACGCCGTGGGCGAACGGCACCGCGTTCGCCACCGCCGCCCTGCCGCTCGCCGACCTCATCGAGGCACAGCTGGACATCGGGCACCTCGCGGCGCTGCTCGCCTGCCCCGAGACACCCGAGGCGCTACGCGACTCCACGCCGTACCAGGGCGTCAAACGCGTCCCGCCCGGCCACGCGCTCGTCCTGCGCGAGGGCTCCCGCGAGATCACCGGCTACGAACAGGTCGCCTCGCTCGCCGTCGCCGCCCCCCAGGTCGACCCCGAGCGGGCCGTCGAGGGGGTCAGGGACGCCCTCGTCGAAGCCGTACGGGCCAGGCTCCTGGCGCCGCGGCACGCCCCCGAGACGGCGACGCCCGACCCCGGGCCCGTCCCCGGCATGGGACCGGCCGACCGGCGCGCGGCCCGCGGCGGACCCGTCCCCGGCATCGGCGCCGACCTGTCGGGCGGCAGCGCGTCGGGCACGCTCGCCCTGCTCGCCGCCGGACTGCCCGGCGCGCCCGGCACCGTCCTCGGCCACGGCACCGGCGCGGGCGAACGGCTCCTCGCCGTCACCTTCAACGACCTGGCCACCGGCGGGCGCGAGGCCGAACTGGAACGCGCCCGCGCCATGGCCTCCAACCCCCGGCTGCACCACGTGGTCGTCGCGGCGGGCGAAGAGGCCCTGCCGTACGCCGAGTTGGAAGGCCCGCTGACCGACGAGCCCGGCCCGTCCCTCGTCACCGCCGAACGCCACCGCCGCCGGCTCGCCGCCGGCAGCGCCGACCACTTCACCGGGGCCGGGGCCCGCGAGGTGCTGGACGCCCACCCCGCACGCCTGGCCGACCTGCTGATCGACCGGCGCCGCCGCGACCTGCTGCGGCCGACCACCGCGCTCGCCAAGGCCCAAGGACCCTCGGCGGGCTCGCTGTTCGTACCGCTGACCGTCTACCGCGCGGCCCGCCGCCTCGCCCGTACGCCGTACCGCACCGGCCTCGAAGAGGCCGCCGCCCAGCTCCCCGGCGCCCACCGCGACCGCGACGCCCCCGCCGCGGACGGGCCGTTGGGCGCCTCGCTCGCCGCGCTCACCTGGTCGCGGCCCGGACCGGCGGCGCGCTGGCTCACGGGGGAGGCGCTGGCTGAAGTATCGGTTCGGCTGACGGCGGCGGCGATCCGCCCCACGTCCGTCCAGCGGCCCGGAGAGGCCCGCGCACGGGCCGCGCTGGCCCGGCACGCCGCCGACCACCGGATCTTCGAGCAAGCCGCCGAGATCCGCAGCCAGCGGCTCCACGCGCCGTTCTTCGACAACCAGGTGGTACGGGCCTGCCGGGAACTCCCCGAATCGCTACGGGTCCAGCCCGGCGCCCGCTCCGACATCCTGCGCACGGTCCTCGCGGGGGCCGGCATCCACGACCTGCCGCCGGGCTGGGGCGCCGCGACGCACGCGACATCGGCCGCCGCGACCCGCACCGGGATGCGGGCCGCCGTCGGCGACCTGATGGCCCTGTTCGACGCGCCGCTGCTGGCCGACGCGGGCCTCATCGAGGCACGCGTGGTGCGCAAGGCGCTGCGCAAGGCGGCCGAGGGCGAGCCGATCCCGCTCGACGGGATCGCCGACCTGGTCTCCACGGAACTGTGGCTCAGGCGCCTGCTCTCGCGCCGCGGCACCTGCTGGACGGGCACGGCGGCCCCCCGCCAACGCGCGGTGGCGGGCGGCGTGATGCCTGGTGGCGTGATGCCGGGCGGTGTGATGCCGGGCCGGACGCTGCAACCGTAGGCGGGTGGTGACCGGCAGGTTCACCGGATCCGTCGGGCTCGTCGGTCCCGGCCGCCGCACGGGGCCGCCGCGCCGGGGTCGGCGCGCCGGGGCCGGCTCAGCCGCAACTGATCCTGGACTGCGCCCAGTCGGCCACCGCCACCGATCCGAACGGCGTGTGCGGTTCGACCACCAGGCGGATCCTCTCCTGCCCGCCGATGCCCACATTCACCGGCACCGCCGCGTCGCCACCGCGCACCACCGGGGACCGCCAGAGCCGGCCGCCGTCGCCGTACACCGAGAAGCGCAGCGCGCCCAGCCCGAGCGTCATGTCGTCGACACCCACCATCGCCCGGTAACCGGCGCACCGGCGGTTGAGCTGGATGGTCACCGAACCGGGAGCGTGCATGGACGCCCCGTGCCCGTACCGCGTGCCGCCGATCGACATGCCGGGGCGCTGCCAGAGCCAACTGCTCTGCCCGATCAGCACCTCGGGCCCCGACCCGTCGCCCGTCACGTCGAACTTGAGCTGGTTCACCTGGTACACCTCCGGCGCGGGCGGAGGCGGCGGGGCGGGCGGCTTCGGCGTGGCGGGGGGCGGCGCCGGGGGCTTGGGCTTCGGCGGGGTCGGCTTCGCCTTCGTCGGCGTGGGGCTCGGCTTCGGTTCCGGCTTCGGCGCGGGCTTCTCGGACGGCGGGGCCGGCCGGGGCGCCGGGGCGGGAGCCGCCGGCGGCTTCAACTCCGGTGGCGGCGCGGGCTCCTCCGGTTGGACCGGCAGTACGACGGGCGGCTTCGCCTGCGGCTTGTCGGGCACCTCGTCACCCGACAGGGCCCACACCAGCCCGGCCGCGGCGGCGAGGGCGACCACGGCCGCGATCCCCGCCTTCATCGGCGCGCCCAGCCCCTCGGCCGCGGCACCACCCGCCGCGGCGGTACCTCCCGCCGAACCCGACGCACCACCGGCCGCGGCCGCCGCACCCGCACCGGCCGCACCCGCGACACCACCGGCGGCGACCCCGGCGGCCTTGAACGAGTACCCGGCCGCGAACCAGCCGATGACCGCGATCGGCAGCACCGCCGGAATCCCGGCGTTGACATGCGCCAACTCGCCCGCCACGAGACGGCACTTCGCGCACTCGTCCAAGTGCTTGCGCAGCCCGCGCTCGGCCCGCATCCGCAGCCCGCCGCGTGCGTACGCGCCGAGCCGGTCGGCGTACCGCGCGCAGTCGCCGGCCGAGGCGACCGCCGTGTTCACATGCGCCTGGAGATACGCCTGCTTGAGACCTTCACGCGCCCGACTGGCCAGCACGGCCGTGGCGTTGGCCGTCAGACCGAACAGCGGCGCGACCTCGCTGGGCGACTCCTCCTCGACGGTGGTGTGCCAGAGCACCGCCTGCCAGCGCTCGGGCAGACTGCGGAACGCCTGCATCGCGAGCGACCGCTCGGCCTCGTGCATGGCCAGCACGTCGGCGCCCAGATCGAGGGTGTCGTCGTCCGACACCTCGGCCGCGCGGGCGGACTGCGTGGCGAACACCGCGAAGTCGTCGACCAGTTGCTCGCGCTTGGCGGTCTTCGTCCACGCGGCGGCGACGCGCCGTACGGTCGTGAGCAGATACGCGCGCACCGCCTGCTCCGGCCCCGCACCCCCGCGCACCGCCTGGAGCGTGCGCGCGAACACCTCGGCCGTCAGGTCGTCGGCGGTGTGGGCGTCACGGCAGCATGTACGCGCGTAGCGCAGTACGGCTGTCGAGTGCCGCCGGTACAGCTCCTCGTACGCGCCGTCGTCGCCGTCCCGCATCCGCTGGATCAACTCGGCGTCCGAGGGCGGCAGTTCGACGTCCGGCCCGTCGCCGAGCGCATCGGCCCCGACGGTCCTGGTGCCGGTCTCCGCCCCGGCGGCGCCCGCGTCCCCCGCCTCGGTCGCGTACGACTCGGTGACGTACGGCTCCGTGACGTACGGCTCCGTGACGTACGGCTCCGTGACGTACGGCTCGGGCGGATCGGCCGGATGGCCACCGCCCTCGCGCTGCGGCGGCACACTCGGGTCCGCCTCGCCCGGTGGCGGCACAGGAACGACAGGCCCGGCAGGAACAACTGGCCCGACAGGCTCGGTCGGACCGGCCGCCCCCGAAGACCCACCTGGCCCGCCCTGGTTCGGCACCTGCCCGGACGGCGGCCCACCCGTCTCCGTACCGCCGGCGCCGCCGCCACCCAGTGGCTCGTCCCGTCCGTCACCGCTCATCGCGGAAGCCCCCGTAGCGTCCTGCAGACCCGAAACACCGGGCCAGCGTGCCACAGCGCCCGCCACCGCCAAACCCCCGTTGACAGGGACCACTCCTCCGTGATCCGTCACCGGAACGGCCCCCCGGCCCGCGACCGCACGCGCCTGGGGCGACCAGCCACGGCTGAAACGCCGTTTACCTGGATGTTCCGCACCACAGATGTCCGGCGGGCAGCCAGGACGACGGATCATGGCGGAGGCGGCGCGATCGTCGGGCGAACTGCCGTCCGACAGCCGCCCCACAGCCTCAAGTTGACGCGCCGAACGCCCTGGCGCACCCCGCCGGACAGGGCCTAAGCCGCCCGGGACCGCAGCCCTTCGAGCAGGATGTCCAGCAGCCGTGCCGAAGCCGCCGCCTGCTGCGCCGCGTCCGGCAGCGCGGGCGCCGCCGTGGCTATCACCAGCAGGACATCGGCCACCGTCACACCCGGCCGCAGCTCGCCGGCCGACCGGGCGCGCTCGACCAACTGACCGACGACATCGAGCAGTTCGACCGTGCCGGACGCCTGCTCCACCAGGTCGCCGCCACCGGCGCCCACGGACGCCACAGCGCCCACCGAGCCCACAGCGCCGCCCGCCGAGCCGGCGGATTCCGTGGCCCCCAGGGCCACCGAAGCGTGCTGCCCGGTGTGTTCACCCGCCCCGACCACGCGCAGATCCGGATGCCCGGACTGCCGCTGCTGCGGCACCCGCGCCTCGTCCGCCTGGTCCGGCAGGCCCTGCACGAGAGTCGACTCGTCGACGTCCACCCCGACCTTCAGCACCTGCGGCGGCAGCAGCCTGCCCGCGCCGGAAGCCACCGACGTCCGCAGGAAACGGGCGAGCGCGGACCACGGCTCGTCCTCCTGCCCCAGAGCCGCACGAGCCTGCTCCGTCAGCCGGGAGGTCTCCTCCTCGGCTATCCGGCGGACCAGCACGTCCTTGCTGGGAAACCGCCGGTAGACCGTACCGACCCCGACCCGGGCGCGGCGCGCCACGTCCTCCATCGGCGCCCCGTAGCCGAGTTCGCCGAACACCTCGCGAGCCGCCCGCAGGACGTGCTCAAGATTGCGCTGCGCGTCGACGCGCAGGGGCGCGGCGCGGCCGATCCCGCCCGAACCCGCGCGTCCGTTGCCGTCCACGGATACGACGGCCTGCCAATGAGAATCCTGAATGTGCATAAGCGTTCCCCCGGTAATGACGTCTCCCCCCGGAGACCTCCCCGCCTGACAGTCGGGGCTTCGACCTAGTCACGGTCGACACCCCGACGAAGTACGAACATAGTTGAGCCCCGGTGAATTCAGAAGGGGGTGGTTCCGCACAGTGCGCCCCCCGATCGGAGCAAGGACCGGAAGATGCCTGATTCGGCACTCTCCTGCCACTGGCCCCGTACCCGCTGACCTGCGAACCTTCCCTGCCACAGGGGGATTTGCGCAGATGGGACCGTCGTAGGGCTCCGGTCACACAATTTGCCGGGGCTGTGGACAAACCCAGGAGCCCGATGCCTGATGGGGTGGTGAAGGCAGAGATCTCCCGGGGGACGACCCCCGCACCACCGCCCCGCGCACGCGTTCTCGTCATCGGCGGCGGCTACGTCGGGATGTACACCGCGCTCCGGCTCCAGCAGAAGCTCAAGCGCGGCGAGGCGGAGGTGGTGGTCGTGTCGCCCAACGCGTACATGACCTACCAGCCGTTCCTGCCCGAGGCCGCCGCCGGCTCGATCTCCCCGCGCCATGTCGTGGTGCCGCTGCGCCGTGTTCTGCCGGACTGCACGATCATCGTCGGTGAGGCCAGATCCATCGACCACGCCAAGCGCGTCGCGACGCTCACCACCCTCGCCTCGGAGGAAGAGGCCGCGGCGAAGGCGCCCGCCAACGGCCCGCACCCCAACGGCCCGCACCCCAACGGCCCCCACTCCACCGGCCCGTACGCCCACGTCCCGGACCCGGACCAGCCTCCCGGCTCCTTCGAGATGACCTACGACGAACTCGTCCTCGCCCCCGGTTCGGTCTCCCGCACCCTCCCGGTCCCCGGTCTCGCCGAACACGGCATCGGCTTCAAGACCGTCGAGGAGGCCATCGCCCTGCGCAACCACGTCCTGGAACAGATGGACATCGCGTCCTCCACCCGCGATCCGGAACTGCGCGACGCCGCACTGACCTTCGTCTTCGTCGGTGGCGGCTACGCGGGCGTCGAAGCGCTCGCAGAGTTGGCCGACATGGCCCGCTACGCCACCCGCTACCACCACAACGTCAAGGCCGACGACCTGAAGTGGATCCTGGTGGAGGCCTCGGACCACATCCTTCCCGAAGTCGGCCACGACATGGGCAAGTACGCGGTCCGCGAGCTGCGGGCCCGCAACATCGACGTACGCCTCGAAACCCGCCTCGACTCCTGCGAGAACCGGGTGGCGGTACTGAGCGACGGCACCCGCTTCCCCACCCGCACCGTCGTGTGGACGGCGGGCGTCAAGCCGCATCCGATCGTCGCCGCCAGCGATCTCCCCCTTGACAAGCGCGGCCGGCTCGCCTGTACGGCCAGGCTCACCGTCGACGGCGTCGCACACGCCTGGTCGGCCGGTGACGCCGCCGCCGTCCCCGACCTGACGGCGGACGAGCCCGGCGCCGAATGCGCCCCCAACGCGCAACACGCCGTCCGCCAGGCCCGGGTCCTCGCCGACAACATCGTCGCCTCCCTCAGAGGCGAACCGCTGCACGACTACCGTCACCGCTACGCCGGTTCCGTCGCGTCGCTCGGCCTCCACAAGGGCGTGGCACAGGTGTACGGCCGTAAACTCAAGGGCTATCCGGCCTGGCTGATGCACCGCGCGTACCACCTCAGCCGCGTCCCGACCTTCAACCGCAAGGCGCGCGTGCTCGCGGAGTGGACCCTTTCGGGGCTCTTCAAACGGGAGATCGTCTCCCTCGGCTCCCTGGAGCACCCACGTGCCGAATTCGAACTCGCCGCCGGAGCGGAACGACCCAGAGACCGCTGACGTCCGATGTCAGTGCGGTCGGCCACACTGAACGTGTGACCATAGGTGGGTTCACATCTGCACAGAGTGATTCCGCAGAGAGCGATCCGGTAGCCCGCCAAGGCGAACAGCGACGACACCATGAGGCCTGAAAATCCGTGAATTTCACGCGTTGGAGCGCCCGGCTCCCCGGTACACAGCGCCGCATCGCCGCGCGGACGGACGTTGGGGAGGCGCAATCGCCGAGTTCCGCGAGTGCTGTGCCCGCCGCCCGCGGTGAATTCGAACAACACGGCGACAGCCGCGCCGGGCGCCAGGACGCACGCCGGCACGCAAGACAGCAGGACGCAGGACAGCAGGACGCAGGACAGGACGGAGCACCGACGGGAATCCCCGCCCTCGAAGAGCTGTCCGTCCGCGACGTCCTCGGCGGTCTCCCCGCCCTCGTCGCGTTGGTGTACGGCCGCGACCACCGCGTCGCGTACGTCAACGACGCCTACGTGGACGCGTTCGGACCACGCGAGCCGGGCACGGCCGCGGCCGAGGGCTGCCCCGAGCTGGTCGAGCTGGGCCTGATGCCGCTCATGGACCAGGTGCTGCGCAGCGGAAAGCCCCGTACGGTCAAGTCCCGCAAGGTCCAGGCGGCCGACACCACCACCTCCACCACCCCGTCGGCACACGCGTCGGCGAACGGCTCCGCCACCGTCGCACGCGACGGCTCGTACACGGTGACCTGCACCCCCGTCGAGACCAGCGGATCCGGCGGCGTCCTCATCTTCGCCGCCGACGTCACCGACCACGCCGAGGCCGCCGAGCGCCTGCGCGCCAGCGAGCGCCGACTGCGCGAGACCGCCGTCGCCCTCCAGCGCTCGCTCCTCCCCCAGGAGCTGGAGCAGCCCGACGACCTGCGCGTCGCCGCCACATACCAGCCGGGCGGTACGGACGCGGCGGTCGGCGGCGACTGGTACGACGTGATCACCCTCGGCGCCGGCCGTACGGCCCTGGTCATCGGCGACGTCATGGGCCGCGGCGTCCGCGCGGCAGCCGTCATGGGCCAACTGCGCACCGCCGTACGCGCGTACGCCCGCCTCGACCTGCCCCCGCACGAAGTCCTGCAACTGCTCGACGGACTCGCCGCCGAGATCGACCCCAGCCAGATCGCCACCTGCGTCTACGCCGTCCACGACCCCAACGAGGGTCGGCTCGTCTACGCGTCGGCGGGCCACCTGCCGATCCTCGTACGCGCGGAGGACGGCACGGTCGCCCGCGCCGCTGACCCGACCGGACCCCCGCTCGGCACCGGCGGCTGGATCCACACGTCCGGCACCATCGACCTGGCCCCCGGCTCCACCGCCGTCCTCTATACGGATGGTCTCGTCGAGCGCCGCAGCGAGGACATCGACGAGGGCGTGGCATCCCTGGAACGCGCGCTCGCCGGCGCCAAGGGATCACCCCAGGTCGTCTGCGACCGGCTGATCCGCGCGATGGGCGTCACGGCCGAGCACGACGACGACGTCGCGGTGCTGGTCCTCCAGCACCCCGCCCGCACCGGGCAGGCCGCCGAGCTGTTCCACAACGCCGCGCTCGACCTGCTCGGCGGAGTCGAGGCAGCCCCGCGCGCCCGCGCGTTCGCCTCGGGAGTGCTCTCCTCGTGGCGCTTCCCCGTCGAACTCCGCGACCTGGGCGTCCTCGCCACCAGCGAACTCGTCGCCAACTCCCTCCAGCACGGCACCCCGCCGATGCGGCTCAGACTCCGCCGTACGGACCGCCGGCTGATCATCGAGGTCACCGACGGGGACGACCACCTGCCACTGCGCCGCCACGCCGAACCGGCGGACGAGGCGGGCCGCGGCATCTCGATCGTCGCGACGATCGCCTCGTCCTGGGGCTCCCGCCGCACACCGGGCGGCGGCAAGGCGGTCTGGTGCGAGTTCGCGCTGCCTCATTAGGAGGCGGCCACGGCGGTCTCCGGCTCCGGCTTGTGCACGGCCACGACACGCGTCGCGTACGCGAGTGAAGGCTGGTCCTGTACGGGGGTAAGCCGCCGGCCCAGCCGCAGCGCCAGCACACTGACGCCGAGCGAGAAGAGCACGAACGTCACGATGTACGGGCCGTGCAGCGCGGCCCCCATCGGCCCGCCCACCGCGGGTCCTAGGGCCAGCGCGAGCTGCTTGACCAGAGCGAAAGCGGCGTTGTACTGCCCGACCATCTCCTCCGGCGCCAGATCGGCCACCAGCGGCGCCACGGTCGGCGACAGCATCGACTCACCGAGCCCGAACAGCGCGTACGTGGAGATGAAGGCGGCGGTCGCCATCGTCTGGCTGCCGTGCCCCAGTCCCGCGTACCCCGCGATGACCCAGGCCAGCGCCCAGATCAGCCCGACCGCCGCGATGACCCGGCTCCGCCTGCGCCGCTCGACCAGCCTGAGCACGACGAACTGCGCGACCACGATCACGGCGGTGTTCGCGGCCAGCGCGATACCGAGCGTCGACGGGTCGATCCCGGCGGCCTCGGTCCCGTACGCGGCCAGCCCGGACTCGAACTGCCCGTAGCAGGCGAAGAACAGCACGAAGCCCAGCGCGCACAGCCACACCATCGCCCGGTGCCCGAGCAGCACCCGCAGCCCCCCGCCCCGCGCGGCCCCCTTGGGAAGCACGGTCGAGGCGGCGGACGTACGAGGCATCCGTACGGTCCCCGCGACGGCGGCCAGCACCAGGAACATCGCGGCCTCGATAACGAACAGCAGGGTGAAACTTCCCGGCCTGCCGACATCGACGATCTGCCCGCCGATCAGACCACCGATGCCGAGCCCGAGGTTCTGCAGGAAGAACTGCGTCGCGAAGGCCCGCGTCCGGGTCGACGGAGTCGAGCACCACACGATCATCGTGGCGAGCGCGGGCTGCATGACGGCCGTGCCGCCGCCGAGCAGCGCCGCCGCGAGCACGGCGGTCGGCACATCCGCCGCCACCCCCATGGCCAAGGCACCCACGGAGGCCAGCACCGCACCACCGACGACGACGCGCAGCGGCCCGCGCCGGTCGATCACCCGCCCGACGAAGGGCAGGGCGACGAGCGCGGCCATGGCGAAGACCGCCAGCACGACCCCCGCCGTACCGGCGCCCAGATCCCGGACCTGGGCCACATACACATACAGATACGGGACGGTGAACCCGAGCCCGAACGCGCTCAGCGCGGTCCCTGTCTGGATCCGGCGCATCGCCGCGCCCATCACCCTGGTCACACTCACCTACCTCGGAGGAAGAAGACTGGAAGACCTCAAACCTGAAGACTTCAAAGCTAAAGTTAGAACGTCAACAATACACATTGAAGGACTTCAACGCCAACGGCCGGCGTGCCATACTGCGCCGCATGTCAGACACCCCCGGGGAACCGAGCCTCGACGAACAGATCGCCGCCTATCAGCGAGAGTTCGACGCCCTCGACCCCCAGGTGGAGCAGGTCGTCACAGCGCTCGGCCGGCTCAACCGCCGGATGAACGTGGCGTACGGGAGGCAGCTCGCCGACCTCGGCATCAGCAACGCCGAATGGGAAGTCCTCAAGACCCTGGTCGTGGCGGGAGCCCCGTACCGCCTCGGCCCGGGTGAACTGGCCAAACGCCTCGGCCTCACCCCGGCCGCGATGACCCACCGCGTCGACCGCATGGCGGCCGAGGGCCTGGTCACGCGCGACCGGGACGAGAGCAACCGGGTACGGGTGATCGTCGAGCTGACGGACGAGGGCCGCACGAAGTGGCTGGAGGCCATGCGCATGGCCTCCGACTTCGAAGAAGACCTGCTCCAAGACCTCTCGGGCGACGACCGCGGAGTGCTGGGCGAACTGCTGATCCGCCTGCTCCGCCGCGTGGAACACGCCCAGCCGGATGCCGGCGGGCGCCTGACCGACCTGGACTGACGGAGGGCGAACAGCCCGAGTTGACACCACCCGGACCGGTCCGTAAGGTTCTTCGAGTTGTCATGGAGCCGTAACGGATCCGCGACACACTCCGGCCGCTTGAATGCGGCACACAAACTCTGCGAGACGCCCTCGACCGGGAACCATTTCGGCATGCCGAAATCCATTACCGGGACTCGATTTGTGAGTCGACGGGGAAACGGGCTAGAGTTTGAAACGTCGGAACGGCCGAAGGGCCGGAAAGACAAGCCCCGCTGACTGGGAATCAGGCGCCGAAAGGTTCTGATAGAGTCGGAGACGAAGGAAAGCAAGACCGAAGGGAAGCCCGGAGGAAAGCCCGAGAGGGTGAGTACAAAGGAAGCGTCCGTTCCTTGAGAACTCAACAGCGTGCCAAAAGTCAACGCCAGATATGTTGATACCCCGACCTCGTCCACTGTTGTGGATTGGGTTGAGGTTCCTTTGATAGAAACACAGCGAGGACGCTGTGAACGGTTGGCCTTATTCCGGTCGACTGTTCCGCTCTCGTGGTGTCACCCGATTACGGGTAAACATTCACGGAGAGTTTGATCCTGGCTCAGGACGAACGCTGGCGGCGTGCTTAACACATGCAAGTCGAACGATGAAGCCTTCGGGTGGATTAGTGGCGAACGGGTGAGTAACACGTGGGCAATCTGCCCTGCACTCTGGGACAAGCCCTGGAAACGGGGTCTAATACCGGATAATACTGTGCCCCTCATGGGGGACGGTTGAAAGCTCCGGCGGTGCAGGATGAGCCCGCGGCCTATCAGCTTGTTGGTGGGGTAATGGCCTACCAAGGCGACGACGGGTAGCCGGCCTGAGAGGGCGACCGGCCACACTGGGACTGAGACACGGCCCAGACTCCTACGGGAGGCAGCAGTGGGGAATATTGCACAATGGGCGAAAGCCTGATGCAGCGACGCCGCGTGAGGGATGACGGCCTTCGGGTTGTAAACCTCTTTCAGCAGGGAAGAAGCGAAAGTGACGGTACCTGCAGAAGAAGCGCCGGCTAACTACGTGCCAGCAGCCGCGGTAATACGTAGGGCGCAAGCGTTGTCCGGAATTATTGGGCGTAAAGAGCTCGTAGGCGGTCTGTCACGTCGGGTGTGAAAGCCCGGGGCTTAACCCCGGGTCTGCATTCGATACGGGCAGACTAGAGTGTGGTAGGGGAGATCGGAATTCCTGGTGTAGCGGTGAAATGCGCAGATATCAGGAGGAACACCGGTGGCGAAGGCGGATCTCTGGGCCATTACTGACGCTGAGGAGCGAAAGCGTGGGGAGCGAACAGGATTAGATACCCTGGTAGTCCACGCCGTAAACGTTGGGAACTAGGTGTTGGCGACATTCCACGTCGTCGGTGCCGCAGCTAACGCATTAAGTTCCCCGCCTGGGGAGTACGGCCGCAAGGCTAAAACTCAAAGGAATTGACGGGGGCCCGCACAAGCAGCGGAGCATGTGGCTTAATTCGACGCAACGCGAAGAACCTTACCAAGGCTTGACATACACCGGAAAGCATCAGAGATGGTGCCCCCCTTGTGGTCGGTGTACAGGTGGTGCATGGCTGTCGTCAGCTCGTGTCGTGAGATGTTGGGTTAAGTCCCGCAACGAGCGCAACCCTTGTTCTGTGTTGCCAGCATGCCCTTCGGGGTGATGGGGACTCACAGGAGACCGCCGGGGTCAACTCGGAGGAAGGTGGGGACGACGTCAAGTCATCATGCCCCTTATGTCTTGGGCTGCACACGTGCTACAATGGCCGGTACAATGAGCTGCGATACCGCAAGGTGGAGCGAATCTCAAAAAGCCGGTCTCAGTTCGGATTGGGGTCTGCAACTCGACCCCATGAAGTCGGAGTTGCTAGTAATCGCAGATCAGCATTGCTGCGGTGAATACGTTCCCGGGCCTTGTACACACCGCCCGTCACGTCACGAAAGTCGGTAACACCCGAAGCCGGTGGCCCAACCCCTTGTGGGAGGGAGCTGTCGAAGGTGGGACTGGCGATTGGGACGAAGTCGTAACAAGGTAGCCGTACCGGAAGGTGCGGCTGGATCACCTCCTTTCTAAGGAGCATCTAGACCATCGGACCCCTTGGGTCGGGTGGTCCAGGAACCATTTCGTCGGCACCTGTCCGACGGTGGTCGCTCATGGGTGGAACGTTGACTATTCGGCACAGTTTTTCGTGGTTTCCCAGTACTGCTTCGGCGTGGAACGGGATCGTGAAGGGCTGGGCCGGGCGCGCTGTTGGGTGTCTGAGGGTACGGGCTGCGTGAGCTGCTTGTGTCTTCGGTTGCCGGCCCCGGTGAACTCACTGTGTATGCGGTGGGGTGGCGGGTGGTTGGTCGTTGTTTGAGAACTGCACAGTGGACGCGAGCATCTGTGGCCAAGTTTTTAAGGGCGCACGGTGGATGCCTTGGCACCAGGAACCGATGAAGGACGTGGGAGGCCGCGATAGGCCCCGGGGAGCTGTCAACCGAGCTTTGATCCGGGGGTGTCCGAATGGGGAAACCCGGCAGTCGTCATGGGCTGTCACCCGCTGCTGAACACATAGGCAGTGTGGAGGGAACGAGGGGAAGTGAAACATCTCAGTACCCTCAGGAAGAGAAAACAACCGTGATTCCGGGAGTAGTGGCGAGCGAAACCGGATGAGGCCAAACCGTATGTGTGTGATACCCGGCAGGGGTTGCGCATGCGGGGTTGTGGGAGTGCACTTGATCAGTCTGCCGGCTGGTCGGAGAGTCAGAAACCGTACAGGTAGGCGAAGGACATGCGAAAGGTCCGGCGTAGAGGGTAAGACCCCCGTAGCTGAAATCTGTGCGGCTCTCTTGCGTATTTCCCAAGTAGCACGGGGCCCGAGAAATCCCGTGTGAATCTGGCGGGACCACCCGCTAAGCCTAAATATTCCCTGGTGACCGATAGCGGATAGTACCGTGAGGGAATGGTGAAAAGTACCGCGGGAGCGGAGTGAAATAGTACCTGAAACCGTGTGCCTACAAGCCGTGGGAGCGTCGCGCGAGGAACTTGTTCCTCGCGTCGTGACTGCGTGCCTTTTGAAGAATGAGCCTGCGAGTTTGCGGTGTGTTGCGAGGTTAACCCGTGTGGGGAAGCCGTAGCGAAAGCGAGTCCGAACAGGGCGACATAGTAGCGCGCTCAAGACCCGAAGCGGAGTGATCTAGCCATGGGCAGGTTGAAGCGGCTGTAAGAGGTCGTGGAGGACCGAACCCACCAGGGTTGAAAACCTGGG
This sequence comes from Streptomyces sp. NBC_01508, assembly GCF_045040315.1. NCBI lineage: Bacteria > Bacillati > Actinomycetota > Actinomycetes > Kitasatosporales > Streptomycetaceae > Streptomyces > Streptomyces sp. NBC_01508. The sequence continues at coordinate 4,575,794 of NZ_CP109419.1, forward strand.
GGATGACCTGTGGTTAGGGGTGAAAGGCCAATCAAACTCCGTGATAGCTGGTTCTCCCCGAAATGCATTTAGGTGCAGCGTCGTGTGTTTCTTGCCGGAGGTAGAGCACTGGATAGGCGATGGGCCCTACCGGGTTACTGACCTTAGCCAAACTCCGAATGCCGGTAAGTGAGAGCACGGCAGTGAGACTGTGGGGGATAAGCTCCATGGTCGAGAGGGAAACAGCCCAGAGCATCGACTAAGGCCCCTAAGCGTACGCTAAGTGGGAAAGGATGTGGAGTCGCAGAGACAACCAGGAGGTTGGCTTAGAAGCAGCCACCCTTGAAAGAGTGCGTAATAGCTCACTGGTCAAGTGATTCCGCGCCGACAATGTAGCGGGGCTCAAGCGTACCGCCGAAGTCGTGTCATTCGTACATGTAGCCTCAACGGGCGTGCGGATGGGTAGGGGAGCGTCGTGTGCCGGGTGAAGCCTCCGCGGAAGCGAGGGGTGGACGGTTCACGAGTGAGAATGCAGGCATGAGTAGCGATACACACGTGGGAAACGTGTGCGCCGATTGACTAAGGGTTCCTGGGTCAAGCTGATCTGCCCAGGGTAAGTCGGGACCTAAGGCGAGGCCGACAGGCGTAGTCGATGGACAACCGGTTGATATTCCGGTACCCGCTTTGAAACGCCCAGTATCGAATCAGGCGATGCTAAGACCGTGAAGCCGTCCTGGAGCCTTCGGGCAAAGGGGAGTGGTGGAGCCGTCGGACCAGACTTGTAGTAGGTAAGCGATGGGGTGACGCAGGAAGGTAGTCCAGCCCGGGCGGTGGTAGTCCCGGGGTAAGGGTGTAGCCCGAGAGATAGGCAAATCCGTCTCTTGTTGAGGGTGAGACCTGATGCCGAGCCGATTGTGGTGAAGTGGATGATCCTATGCTGTCGAGAAAAGCCTCTAGCGAGTTTCATGGCGGCCCGTACCCTAAACCGACTCAGGTGGTCAGGTAGAGAATACCGAGGCGTTCGGGTGAACTATGGTTAAGGAACTCGGCAAAATGCCCCCGTAACTTCGGGAGAAGGGGGGCCATTTCTGGTGATCATCTTTACGGTGTGAGCTGGGGGTGGCCGCAGAGACCAGCGAGAAGCGACTGTTTACTAAAAACACAGGTCCGTGCGAAGCCGTAAGGCGATGTATACGGACTGACGCCTGCCCGGTGCTGGAACGTTAAGGGGACCGGTTAGTCACATTTCGGTGTGGCGAGGCTGAGAACTTAAGCGCCAGTAAACGGCGGTGGTAACTATAACCATCCTAAGGTAGCGAAATTCCTTGTCGGGTAAGTTCCGACCTGCACGAATGGCGTAACGACTTCTCGACTGTCTCAACCATAGGCCCGGTGAAATTGCACTACGAGTAAAGATGCTCGTTTCGCGCAGCAGGACGGAAAGACCCCGGGACCTTTACTACAGTTTGATATTGGTGTTCGGTTCGGCTTGTGTAGGATAGGTGGGAGACTGTGAAGCTTGGACGCCAGTTCAGGTGGAGTCAACGTTGAAATACCACTCTGGTCGTGCTGGATGTCTAACCTGGGTCCGTGATCCGGATCAGGGACAGTGTCTGATGGGTAGTTTAACTGGGGCGGTTGCCTCCTAAAGAGTAACGGAGGCGCCCAAAGGTTCCCTCAGCCTGGTTGGTAATCAGGTGTTGAGTGTAAGTGCACAAGGGAGCTTGACTGTGAGACCGACGGGTCGAGCAGGGACGAAAGTCGGGACTAGTGATCCGGCGGTGGCTTGTGGAAGCGCCGTCGCTCAACGGATAAAAGGTACCCCGGGGATAACAGGCTGATCTTCCCCAAGAGTCCATATCGACGGGATGGTTTGGCACCTCGATGTCGGCTCGTCGCATCCTGGGGCTGGAGTCGGTCCCAAGGGTTGGGCTGTTCGCCCATTAAAGCGGTACGCGAGCTGGGTTTAGAACGTCGTGAGACAGTTCGGTCCCTATCCGCTGCGCGCGCAGGAGTCTTGAGAAGGGCTGTCCCTAGTACGAGAGGACCGGGACGGACGAACCTCTGGTGTGCCAGTTGTCCTGCCAAGGGCATGGCTGGTTGGCTACGTTCGGGAGGGATAACCGCTGAAAGCATCTAAGCGGGAAGCCTGCTTCGAGATGAGGACTCCCACCCACTTGATGGGGTAAGGCTCCCAGTAGACGACTGGGTTGATAGGCCGGATATGGAAGCACCGTGAGGTGTGGAGTTGACCGGTACTAATAGGCCGAGGGCTTGTCCTCAGTTGCTCGCGTCCACTGTGTTAGTTCTGAGACAACGAACAGTCCGTGACATCATCCGGTTGTTCAGCAGTTTCATAGTGTTTCGGTGGTCATTGCGTTAGGGAAACGCCCGGTTACATTCCGAACCCGGAAGCTAAGCCTTTCAGCGCCGATGGTACTGCAGGGGGGACCCTGTGGGAGAGTAGGACGCCGCCGAACAATTTTTGAGTCGGGAATGCCCCGCACCATTTTGGTGCGGGGCATTTCTGCGTTCAGAGGCCGTTTCACGACGGGCGGACCAGTTTTGCCTCGTACGCCAGGATTACCGCCTGGACCCTGTCGCGTGAGCCCGTCTTCGACAGGACGCGGCCCACATGCGTCTTCACTGTCGATTCCGCGAGATGGAATCGGGTGGCGATCTCGGCATTCGTCCAGCCCTGGCCGATGACGGTGAGGATTTCCCGTTCCCGGTCGGTGAGCAGGGCGATTCCCGGGTGTGGTTCGTCGGGTGTCGTGCCCTCGGTGCCGTTCGTGGTCGGGAGGCGGTGGGCGTACGCGTCCAGCAGTCGGCGGGTGAGGCTCGGTGCGACCACCGCGTCGCCGCTGGCGACCGCGCGGATGCCGGACAGCAGCTCTTCGGGGAGCGCGTCCTTGACGAGGAAGCCGCTGGCGCCGGCTCGGAGGGCCGCGTACGCGTACTCGTCGAGGTCGAAGGTGGTCAGGATCAGCACCCTCGTACGGCTGCCGGCCGCGACGATGCGGCGGGTCGCCTCGATGCCGTCCAGGCCCGGCATGCGAACGTCCATCAGGACGACGTCCGGGTGGAGCCGGGCGATCAGGCGGACGGCTTCGGCGCCGCCGCTCGCCTCGCCCACCAGGGTCATGTCCTCCTGGCTCTCCAGCAGCATCCGGAAGCCCATGCGTTGCAAGGGCTGGTCGTCGGCGATCAGTACGGTCGTCACAGCCGGTCGTCCTCGTCGTTCGGCAGATGCAGGTGGACCCGCCAGCCGCCGGCGGGTGGCGGCAGGGGGCCGACGTCAAGTGTGCCCGCGTACAGGGCGGTTCGTTCCCGCATGCCGGTGATGCCGTGTCCTCCCGCGCTCGATTCCGTGGCTCTGCCGGTGTCGGTGATCTCCGCGGTGACGGACTCGGGCGTGCGGCTGAGCGTGACCCGTGCCGTGGCGTTCGGGCCGGCGTGCTTGAGGGTGTTCGTGAGGGCTTCCTGGATGACGCGGTAGACCGTGAGCTGGCGCCCTGTCGTTACGGCTTCGAGGTCGCCGGTGGCCGTGATGTGCACGCGCAGGCCCGCCGCCCGTACGCCGTCGATCAGTTGGCCGAGGTCGCTGTCGCCGAGGCCGGGCTGTGGTGTCAGTTCGGCCGGGGCGTCGTTCTGGAGGATGCCGAGCAGGCGGCGGAGTTCTGTGAGGGCCTGGCGGCTGGTGGTGGCGATCGCGTGCAGGGCTTCGGTCGCGCGCTGTGGGTTCTTCTTCGCGGCGTACGAACCGCCGTCCGCGAGGCCGGTGATGACCGAGAGGTTGTGGCCGAGGATGTCGTGCATCTCGCGGGCGATTCTGGTGCGTTCGGCGGCGGCGGCGAGCTGGGCCTGCTGGTCGCGTTCGATCTCCAACTGCTTCGCCCGCTCTCTCAACGAGGCCGTGTACTCCTGTCTCGTACGCATCACGATCCCCAGCAGGGCCACGACGACGAAGCTGGTGAGTGACGACTGGAAGGCAATGACCCAGTTGTCCTCCGGGAAGCGGGCCGCGCCCACGGCGAGGGGGACGTTCAGCAGGACTGCGGTCAGGGCGAGTTGGCGCATCGGCAGCCGTAGCGCGATGTTGAAGACGACGATCAGCTGGCAGAACACGGCGACCTGGAGCCCGGCGCCCGACCAGGCGAGCAGCAGGGCGAACGGCAATGTCGCGAGCAGCGTCTCCAGGGGGCGCGTACGGCGGTGCGGCACGGCCAGGGAGCAGCCAACGGTGCAGACCACCGCCGCCCACAGCGGTCCGTCAGGGTTGGGCGCGACGGATCGCCAGCCGCCGCTGAGCAGGTCGACCGTGCCGCCTATCAGCAGACAGCCGGTCAGCAGCAGGTCCCAGGCGAGCGGGTGCGACGTGTCGAACGCGCTGATCCGCCGGGCCGCGCGGTTGATGAGCTGGGTGAGCGATCCGCTGCCGGCTGCGTCTGCGCGTTTCTCTGCGCGTGCCTCTGCGCGTACTTCTGTGCTTCTGCCGCCGCCGCCCCGCATGCCGCTCACTTGTCCCCCGTCCCGTTCATTCCCCCATCGTCATGCATCGCGCCGTTTGAGCAGCCACCCCGCCGCTCCCAGCGCCGCCGCCGCCCACAGGCACAGGGTGAGCAGAGCCGCCCCGTCCGGCAGACTGCCGTCGATCTGGCTGACCGCGCCGAGGGATTCGGAGGCGCGGGCCGGGAAGTACGCGACGGTGTCCTTCACGGCATCGGAGGACATCGCCGCCAGCACCTCCGGCAGGATGACCACGCCGCCGAAGAACGCGCCGAGGGCCGCCGGTACGGAGCGGAGCAGCGCGCCGAGGCCGAGGCCGAGTACCCCGAGGAGCGTGAGCGAGACCGCCGTGCCCGCGATGGCGCGGGCGATGCCCGGATCGGTGAGCGAGGCGCCCATGTCCGTGTCCGAGAGGAAGAGTTGGGCGAGCAGGAAGGTCGTGAAGACGGTGATCGTGGAGACGACGAGCGTCACCGCGGCGAAGATCGCGGCCTTCGCCCACAGCACGGGGAGCCGTCGGGGGACGGCGGCGAGCGAGGCGCGGATCATGCCGGTCGCGTACTCGCCCGCGCTGAACAGGACGCCGAGCACGGTGAGGAAGATCTGCCCGAACTGGACGCCGATCAGGGTCAGTACGACCGGGTCGTTGACCCCGCCGAAGCCTCCGCCGGCCGGTTCGTGGCCGATGGCCATGACCAGGCCGGTGGCGAGGATGAGGACCGATGTCGCCGCGAGGGTGACCCAAGTGGAGCGCAGGGTCCAGAACTTGTGCCACTCCGAGCGCAGCACGCGGGCCGGTGTGACACCCATGCGGGCGGGTGCCGCGCGCTTGGTTTCCACGGTGCTCATGCCGCCGCTCATGCCGCCGCTCCCGTCAGTGCGTCGTGGGTGGCGCCCGCCTGGTACTCGACCTCGTCGCGCGTCAGGTCCATGAAGGCCTGCTCCAGGGACACGGCGCGCGGCGTCAGCTCGTACACGGGGACGGCGTGCGCGGCGGCGATACGGCCGATGTGCGCGCCGTCGACGCCCCGTACGTCCAGCTCGTCGGGGTCGGCGCCGGGCGTGATCTCGACGCCGGGGCCTGTGAGCAGCGCGGCGAGCGTCGCGGCGTCGGGGGAGACGACCTTCATGGCCGCCGCGCCGGAGTCCCGTACGAAGTCGGCCACCGTCGTCTCGGCAAGCAGCCGGCCGCGGCCGATGATGATGAGCCGTTCGGCCGTCAGCGCCATCTCGCTCATCAGGTGGGAGGAGACGAAGACTGTACGGCCTTCGGAGGCAAGGGACTTGAGGAGGTTACGGATCCACAGGACACCCTCCGGGTCGAGGCCGTTGACGGGCTCGTCCAGGATGACCGTGGCCGGGTCGCCGAGCAGGGCCGCCGCGATGCCCAGGCGCTGGCCCATGCCGAGGGAGAAGCCCTTCACCCGGTCTCCCGCGACGTCGGTGAGGCCGGTCAGGTCCAGGACGTGCGCGACGCGGGAGGCGGGGATCCCGTGGGTGTGGGCGAGCGCCATGAGGTGGTGGTGGGCGGTGCGGCCCGGGTGCACGGCGCGGGCCTCCAGCAGGGCGCCGACCTCGTGGAGCGGGGCCGGGTGGGCGGCGTAGGGGCGGTCGCCGACGGTGACGTGGCCGGCGGTGGGGGTGTCGAGGCCCAGGATCATGCGCATGGTGGTGGATTTTCCGGCGCCGTTGGGGCCGAGGAAGCCGGTGACCGCGCCCGGCTCGACGCTGAAGGTGAGGTCGTCGACGACGGTCTTGCCGGTCCTGCCGGTCCTGCCGCCGTAGCGTTTCGTGAGTTTGTTGGCCTTGATCATGGGTTCGACGGTAGGCAGCGGGCGGGGCCGGAACGTCGGACCGGGGGTGGGCAATGCGTACGGGGCGTACTACCCCGGTACGACGCGTGACGACACGAAACTCGATTGTGGGCGACGGCGGTGGGCGCGGAGGATCGTGGAATGGACCGGACGAATCGCGCGAAGCGCGCCGTAAATCTTGGGAATGACAGATGGGTGGTACGTGCTGCGCGTGCCGACGAATGGGGCAAGGCCAGGGAGTTTCGGCTGGACGCCCTGCGGGATCCGGCCGCGCCGGTCGCCTTCCTCGAAACGTACGACGACGCCCTTCGCCGCCCGGATTCCTTCTGGCGCGAGCGCACGGAGGGATCGGCGCGGGGCACGGCGGCGCGGCAGTTCGTGGCCGAACTGGCGGACGGCGCATGGGCCGGTTCGGTGGTGGTGCTGGTCGAGCGGCGGGGCGCGACCGATGTGCTGGGCGGCCTGAGCGCGTACGACCAGGGGCAACTCGTCGCCGTGTTCGTACGGCCCGAGTACCGGGGCGCCGGTCTGCTGGGTGAGCTGTTCGACGCGGCCACCGCGTGGATGTGGTCGCTGGCGGAGCCCCGCGCCGAGCGGGTGCGGCTGCACGTCCACGAGCGGAACGGTCGGGCGCGGGCCGCCTACCGCAAGCTCGGATTCGAGCCGACCGGGGAGACCGTCGCCGTCGAGAACGAGCCCGGCGCGCGGGAGTTCGAGCTGGCGCTGCCGCGGCCAGGGGCCGCGCGGGGGTGAACGAGGGCACTCAGGCGGGTAGTTCGTGCTGTGGCCAGCGGTCTGGCCAGCGGTCCCTGCCCTGTTCGCGCGAGCGCAGCAGGACGAGCGCGGGCATCCCCCGCTCGTCGCCCTCGGTCAGCAGCTCGGGCAGCGCGGGCAGGGGCGCCACCGCCGCCACGTCGTCGAGCACCAGCGTCATTGGTGGGTCGAGCCGACCGGCGGATGACCGTACGGCCATGCGGCGGCCGTGCTCGACCACGCTTGAGGCGAGAGCGGTGAGCAGCGGCATCGCTCCCGGACGGGTGCGCGGATCTTCGATCGGCTCACCCACCACATAGAGCGTGCCCCCCTCGGCCGCAAAAGAATCCAGTGCGAGCGAGTCGGCACGATTGGGTGTGCACGCCTCACGGATATGGACGGACGACAGCGAGGCCAGCGCGCGGGTGGTCAACTGCTGTGCGATCTCCCGGCGTTCGGGGTGCGCGGTGAGCGCGGACTCCAGCAGGCCAGCGAGTCCGGAGGCGGCCTTGGGGTGGGTGCGCAGCAGCCGTACGGCCTCGTGGGCGTTGCCGCCCTGCGCCCAGCGGTGCACCTGCCGGAACGGCCGCGCGTCCACGGCGGCGGCGTGCAGCCAGCAGCGCAGCAGGGTCTCCGCGGTGTCGGCCATGGCGGCGTCGAGCCGGGCCAGCGGCCGTACGGGCGCGAGCAGCGCGACGGCACGCGCGGCGGCGGTGTCGGCGTCCGCGCAGCCGGCGGTGGGGGACCAGTGGAGACGGGCCGGGGTGTCGCAGAGATGGCTGGGGTCGTAGACGAGGACGGGGCCGAGTTTGGCGCGGGCGTCCTTTGTCTCGGCCCAGACGGTGGGGTCGGACGTGACGACGAGCGCGGGGCCCTCGGCGTCCTGGATGGCCCGCACGGCGGCGGGGCGGCGGGTGTGGGGGGCGCCGTAGCGGACGTGGGCGTAGGGGGCGGTACGGGGCGCGGGGAGGGGGAGGACGGGGGCGGGCGTCTGTTCGACCGGTGGCTGTTGGACTGGTGGCTGTTGGACTGGTGCCTGCTCGACCGGCGGTTGTTCGATCGAGGCGGGGGCGGGCGGAGTCGGGGCGGGCTGGGCCGGTGGTACGTACGGCGCCGGGGCCTCCCGCACTGGCTCCCGTACGCGCTCCTCCACCCGCTCGGCAGCCCGCTCCTCCGCGAGCTCCCGTGTCCGCTCCCGCACCCGCTCGCTCTCCCGGAGCCGTACCGTACGCAGCGCGCGCCAGCGGGCCACCACGCCCAGCACGAACACCGTCAGCACGGCCGCCACCATCAGTTCGCCTATGAACAGGCCCCAGAACAGCCCGTATCCGGACAGCTCGCCAGCCGGGGTGTCCGGCCAGGCGGTCGGCAGGTCGTGCGGGGCGGAGATCAGTTGCCGTACCGCCGCCGGCGTACGCGTGAAGGTCACCGAGTCCGGCCAGGAGCCGTGCGCGAAGAGCGCGGCGAGACCCGTCGCCGTCCACGCGAACAGCGTGATGCCGAGCAGGAACCCCAGCACGCCGAGGATCAGCCCGTCCGGAACCCCGCGCTGCTCGCCCGAACCCGAACCCGAACCGGGTCCGGGTCCGGGCCGTCCGGCCCCACCGCCCGCCGCCACGCCGCTCAGGCCACCGTCGACTCGGAGGACGCGTTCAACCGCTGCTGCTCCATGAGGATCGCGCGCTGCTCCGCCTCCCACTCGGCGGCCCGTACGTCGTCGGGCAGCCCGCCCGTCATGGCGTCGGCGGCGTCCGACGCGTCGGACGCCTGGCTGTTCTCCGTCATCGCGCGGTCGGTGAAGACCAGTGGCCGTTCCGCCTCGGTGACCAGGTGTTTGACCACCTGGACATTGCCGTTGACGTCCCACACCGCGATACCGGGCGTGAGGCTCGGGATGATCTCGACCGCCCAGCGCGGCAGCCCGAGGACCTGGCCGGTGGCGCGGGCCTCGTCCGCCTTCTGCGCGTAGATCGTCCGGGTCGACGCCATCTTGAGGATGGCGGCGGCCTCCTTCGCGGCGGCGCCGTCGACCACGTCGGAGAGATGGTGGACGACCGCCACGAACGAAAGACCCAGCCGGCGGCCGAACTTGAGGAGCCGCTGGAAGAGCTGCGCGACGAACGGGGAGTTGATGATGTGCCAGGCCTCCTCGACCAGGAAGATGCGCTTCTTCCGGTCGGGGCGGATCCAGGTGTGCTCCAGCCAGACGCCGACGATCGCCATCAGGATCGGCATCGCGATCGAGTTGCGGTCGATGTGCGAGAGGTCGAAGACGATGAGCGGCGAGTCCAGGTCGATGCCGACGGTCGTCGGGCCGTCGAACATGCCGCGCAGGTCACCGTCGACGAGCCGGTCCAGGACGAGGGCCACGTCCAGGCCCCAGGCCCGCACGTCGTCTATGTCGACGTTCATCGCCTCGGCCGACTCCGGCTCCGGGTGCCGCAGTTGCTCCACGATGTCCATCAGGACGGGCTGGCGCTCGACGATCGTGGAGTGGACATAGGCGTGCGCGACCTTGAGCGCGAAGCCGGAGCGCTCGTCCAGACCGTGCCCCATGGCGACTTCGATGATCGTGCGGAGCAGGGCGAGCTGTCCGGTCGTGGTGATCGCCGGGTCGAGCGGGTTGAGTTTGATGCCGCCGTCCAGGGCCGCCATCGGGTCGAGCCGGATGGGGGTTATGCCCAGCTCCTGCGCGATGAGGTTCCACTCGCCGGCGCCGTCCTCGCCCTGGGCGTCGAGGACGACGACCTGTCGGTCGCGGAAGCGCAGCTGCCGCAGGACGTACGTCTTCTCCAGCGCCGACTTGCCGTTGCCGGACTCGCCGAGGACCAGCCAGTGCGGGGCGGGGAGTTGCTGCCCGTACAACTGGAAGGGGTCGTAGATGTAGCCCTTGCCGCTGTAGACCTCGCGGCCGATGATGACGCCCGAGTCGCCGAGGCCGGGGGCCGCGGTCGGCAGATAGACGGCCTGGGCCTGGCCGGTCGACGTACGGACCGGGAGCCGGGTGGTCTCCACCTTCCCGAAGAGGAAGCTGGTGAAGGCGTCCGTGAAGGCGGACATGGGATCTCGCATCACAGGCCCCTATCAGCGGCGGTCGTCGGCTCGGCGGTGGTCGGCCTCTGATCGGCGGTCGTCGGCTCGGCGGTGGTCTTCGGTCCCGGGCGGGTGCTCATCGGCGGATGCCGGTGGCGAACGGCAGGGTGTTCACGAACGCCCGGTGGTGCTCGCGGTCGCACCACTCCAGCTTCAGATACGACTTGCCGGCCGACGCCCGGATCGTCCGCTTGTCCCTGGCCAGGGCCTCGGGCGAGCGGGACGACACCGTGATGTACCCGACGATGTTGACGCCCGCCGCACCGCTGGCGAGATCTTCACCCCGCTGGTCGAGCCGGCCGTGCGCCGCGATGTCGCGCGGGTCGACGGTGCGGTTCATCTTGGCGGCGCGGCTGGCGTCGGCCTCGTCGTTCGTCTTCTCCGTGAGCATCCGCTCGATGGCGACCTCGGTCGGCTCCAGGTCCATGCAGACCGCGACCGTACGGATCACATCGGGCGTGTGGACGAGCAGCGGGGCGAGGAAGTTGACGCCGACCGGGGTCATCGGCCACTCCTTCACCCAGGCCGTGGAGTGGCACCAGGGGGCGCGGGTGGACGACTCGCGGGTCTTGGCCTGGAGGTACGTGGGCTCCATGGCGTCCAGCTCGGCGGGCCAGGCGTTTCGTTTCGTCATGGCCTGGATGTGGTCTATGGGGTGGTCCGGGTCGTACATCGAGTGCACGAGCGAGGCCAGCCGTGCCTGCCCGAGCGGCTGCCGGACACGGATGTCGGCCTCCGCGAGACGGGCGCAGATGTCGGTCAGCTCGCGCGCCATGACGACGGCGAGGCCGGCGTCCTTGTCGAGCCTGCGGCCCCGGCCCTTGCCGCCGGAGGCCTGGCGGGTGGCACGGGCCATGGCCTGGCCCTCGGAGGCCAGGTCGCGGGTGTAGTGCATGCAGGCCACGAGGTAGGCGCGGTGCTGCTCGCTGGAGGTCGAGACCATGGACTGGAGCTGTTCGTACGACTCCTGGAGCCAGCCCGGGGAACCGGAGTCGCCGCGCTGGGCGACGTCCTTGGCGTGCGCGTCGGGGTCGGCGGGGAGCGTACGGGCGAGCATCTGGAGGCGGGTGACGAAGCCGTCCCCGTTCGCGACGTGCTTGAGCAGCGTGCCGAAGCGGTCGACCAGGGCCTCCTGGTCCTCGCTGTCGCGCAGGCCGACGCCGGGTCCCTCGATCTCGATGGCGGCGGTGACGGTACGGCGGTCGGCGTGCAGCAGTACGGCGATCTCGTCCGGACCGAAGGGCGCGGCCAGCCAGTTGATCCGCCCGATACCGGGCGGCGGCCCGATCTCGACCTCACGGCCGTCGGCCGCGGTGCCGGACTCCATGGCGGCGGAACGGTAGGTGGTGCCGTTGCGCAGAGTCCGTTTGAAACTGCGGTTGATCTCGAACCACTTGTAGAGGGTGCGGTGCTTGTACGGGACGTACACCGCGGCCAGCGCGAGGAGGGGGAACCCGAGCAGCGTCACGATCCGCAGGGACAGGACGGGGACGATGAGCCCGCTCATCATGCCGAGGAACGCGCCGGCGATGATCAGCGCGATCTCGCCCGTCTCACGGTTCTTGCCGACGATCGCGTTCGGCCGTGCGCGGCCGATGAGATACGTACGGCGGGGCGCGATGGGATGGGACTGAATCGTCAACGCCCTCCACCTCCTGTGCTGTTGTTACCGGTTCCGCGAGCGCCGTGGCTGCTGCGGCTGCTGTGAGGGGTGCCGCTGGTGGGACTGGTGGAGCGGGGGGCGGGTGCGGGCGAGGGGACACCGCCACCTCCGCCGCCCCCGCCTCCTGAAGAGGGGCGGCCGCTGTGGGCGGCGACACCACCGGAGACGGGGTTGGACGGCCTGGCCCCGCCACCGCCGCTGTCACCGCCGCCACCGCCTCGGCCGCTGTGCGTCTTGATGCCCTGCGAGACGACACCGGCGGGCGAACTGATCACGGCGGCGGCCCGGCCGCCGTCGGTCGACAGCTTGGCGTTGCTGCGAGCGCTCGCGATCTCGTCGCCGAAGCCGGGGACGAAGCGGTAGATCATGGCAGACGCGAAGATCGCGAGGATGATGATGGCAAGCCCGGAGACGACGGCCGAGAACGAGTCGGGCCCCTCGTCGGACGAGGTGAGCGCGCCGGCGAGACCGAGGACGATGACGATCACGGGTTTCACCATGATGACCGCGATCATGAGCCCGGCCCAGCGGCGTACATGCCCCCACATGTTCTTGTCGACGAGCCCCGCGTAGACGACGACGCCGAGGAGGGCGCCGACGTAGAGCAGGATCGCCCGGATGAACAACTCCAGATAGAGAATGCCGGCCGCGAGGATCGTCACGAGGGACACGACGATCAGCATGATCGGCCCGCCGCCGATCTCCGTGTCCTTCTTCAGCGCCTCGGAGAACGTCCCGAAGAACACGTCGGTCTGCCCACTGGTCCCACCGGCGATGACCTCGGTGACGCCGTCGGTGGCGGAGACGAGCGTGTAGAGGATGAGCGGCGTGAACGCGGAGGCGAGGACGGTCAGCCAGAGGAACCCGATGGCCTCGGAGATGGCGGTGGTCAACGGGACGCCGCGGATGGCGCGCTTGGCGACGGCGAGGAGCCAGAGGATGAGGGTGAGGATGGTGGCGGCGGCGAAGACGACGGCGTACTGGGAGAGGAAGGCGGTGTTGGTGAAGTCGACCGTGGCGGTCTCCTTCACGGCCTTGGACAGGGTGTCGACGGTCCACGCGGCGGCGTCGGCGCAGCCGCGGGCGAGGGAGGTGAGGGGGTCGAGGGAGCTGGTGGGGTCGCTGAGGGGGGAGTTGCTGTCGCTGCTGCTGGCGGAGTCGCCGTCTTCGCAGTACTCCTTGGCGGGGCCGATCAAGAGGTCGCAGGCGTCGTTGCTCGCCGACGGAGACGGCGAGGGAGTGGGCGCCGCTGATGCCCGCGTGGCGAGCAGGAACAGCCCCGTCTGCACAGTCACCAGGGCGGTGACGACCGAACGCGTACGGACGCGGTAGCTACCTGGCATAGGTGAAGCCCCCGTACTCGTCAACAGCCTTGCTGATCTCGTCGGCGGTTGAGGCAGCGATGTCACCCGGAACCGGCGCGGGGCCGTCCCTCTGGGAGTCGGCGGCCACCTTCCAGTCGCCAGCCGTCCACTGAAGGTCGAAGGTCCAGGTCTTCCACGTCGTGCTGACCGGGTCGGTGGAATCGGGACCGGACATACCGATCAGACCCGTGTACCAGACCGAGACTCGCGCGTCCCCGCCGTCGAAACTCTCCACTTTGGTGCCCACCGGGACCGTCCGGGAGATGAAGGTGCTGCCGGTGGGGGCAGTGCCGTTGGGGTCGAGACCGAGCTTGTCCAGGAACTCTGGGGAGTAGGCCTTGTCCTGCGGCACCTTGAGCTTCTCGGCGGCGGCAGGTGTGTAGACGGTGTCGACAATCCCGTGCCTGCTGTCCCTGTTGAACATGCCGTCCGAGCCGAGGGCGACCGCGTAGTTGGAGGCCGCACTCTCCGCCCCCTGCTCATCCTTCGCGAACCCCGAAGGAATCCCCCCGCTCTTCCCCGTCACCGGCTTCACCCCCGACGCCGTCGTCGGTTCCGAGCCCGCCGCTCTGTCGCCGCTCCCGCCGGAGCCCGACGCGTCGGTGTCGCCGCCGCTTCCGCGGTTCGCGAACGCGATGGCCGCGATCAGCAGCACCACCACACCCACCACCGCGATCAGCGAGCGCGAGTTCCGCTGGGGCCGGCGGCCGCCGCCCCCGAATCCGTCGCCGCCCCCGCCGTCCGGCAGACGTGTGCGCGTCTGGCCCATTCCGCCGAAGCTGTCGTCCGTCGTACGGCCCGGGTCGCTCCCGTGGCCGTGCTCATCGCCGAAGCTCATGCCGCGTCCGCCCCCTCGACCGGTTCAACCGTGTGCAGTTCCGCTTGCAGTACCGCGTAACACGACGGTAGCCGTGCTGGTTCCCGCGCGGGCGCGGTGTGGTGACTCGACATCAGGGAGACGCAACCTCGGCGGATGGGCGCGACGGACGGATGGTGTGTGGGGACGGATGGTGTTGAGGGTGGACCGGGCGTACCCGGTGCGGATCGGATCGAATAGGTGTGACGCTAAACAGCCATCCCGTACACAATCGTGAAGACCGTGCCGAGGGACCCGATGATGAAGACGCCGGTCAGTCCGGCGACGATCAGGCCCTTGCCCTGTTCCGCGCTGAAGGTGTCCCGCAGCGCGGTCGCGCCGATACGCTGCTTGGCGGCACCCCAGATCGCGATGGCGAGGCAGAGCAGGATGGCGATGGCCATCACCACCTCGACAATGATGCGAGCTTCGGTACCGAGGTTCCCGAACGGCCCCCAGCTCGGAGCGATACCACCGATGATGGTGTTGATGTCGCCCTTCTCGGCGTCCACGTCCATGCAACTCACCGCCCCTGTTGGGTTGTTAAGTGCCCGCGCCCGGCGGCACGGATCGCCTTCTATCTTCGCTGATGGAACCGCCCTCGTATGCCGACTTGGCGGGTCTCTTTACCCGATCCCCGCACGTTTGACCGATCCGACTGTTCTGACCTGCGTCATGAACCGGAGTATGCGAGTACGCGTATGGTCACTCTGTGTATCACGGAGGGTGACTCCGGGCAATGATTGGCGTTGTGCACTCTTGCGCCCGCCGCGGTTTTGCGTCCGTGCGCCATCCGTGCGCCGCCCGAGGGCGGGCGGCGGGTCCACCGTACGGGTGAACCTGTGCGGGACGCCGCGCTGTTGCCGATCGCGGCCGATGCCAACGGGGGACGGGGCTCCCGCCCTCCCGTAGCCCCCCGGCCGGTTCCTTCCTTTCGCTTCCGCGCGGCAACTCGCCGACCCCGGATTGGGACAGTGCCACCCGACATCCCGGACAACAGAGGACAGGGGCGGGTGGCATGGCGGGCTATTCGGGCGGATTGCGGGCGCTGGCCGACGAGGCGGGCACGGGGCCGGGAGCGTCGGGCGCGGCGTCGCGGGAACGGCTGAGACACAGCGACGGGCCATGGACCCGGGCGGCGGGCGGGGCCGAGGTGATGCGTACGCAGATGGCCTACGTGAAGACCGAGTTCGCAACGGCGCACGAGGGCGTGGCCGGCTGCGGGGAGGGGCTGAGCGCCTTCGCGGTCCTGGGCACCGTACGTACATCGTGGGAACGGCGCATCGAGGCAGCCCGAGACGAATGCGGAAGCCTGGCGGGCAGCCTGCGCGCGGTGGCGAGGACGCAGGGTGAGCACGACACCGCGATCAGGTCGACGCTGGCGGGGATCGACGCGGGGATCGACGCGGGGATCGACGCAGGGGTCGACGCGGGAGCCGACGCCGGGGCCGATACGGGCGCCGGCCGGTGATTGGCGGCGGCGGTGGCGGGCTCACCTGGGCGCAGTTACGGGACGTCAGATGCGCCGAGCTGGAGGGCGCGGCGGACGGCTGGGGCAAGGCGAGCAACCGCGCGGACGCGGCCCGCGACCGGATCGACAAGCAGCTCCTCGCCGGGCTGACCGCGTCCCAGGAGGGCGAGGCGGCGCGGGCGGCGGCCGGGCGGTTGCGGGCGCTGGGGCGGAACTTCCAGTACATCTACACGGAGTGCGGACTGGTCCGTACGGCGCTGAACAGCCTCGCCCAGGAGCTTCGGGGCACGCAACGGCGGCTTTGGGACGCGCTGGAGGAGGCGGCGGCCCTGAAGTTCACGGTGGGGACGGACGGGTCGGTGAGCTACCCGGAGGCCGGGGAGAACCCGGTCACGGAGAAGAAGCTGCGGGGCGGAACGGCGTCGGGCCACGCGTACCCGCTGACCGCCCCGTCGTCGGAGTTCACGAGCCCGAACCCCCTCGCGCCGAAGGCGCAGGACATCGCGGACCGGATCGCCCGCGCGCTGAGCGACGCGGCGGAGACCGACGCGCGGTACACGCGGACGCTGCGCAAGCTGATCGCGCAGGACGGCCTGAAGGTCACGGACGCGATGTGGACGGACGTGAACGCGGACGCGACGGCGGTACGCGCGCTCGCGACGGACTACCTCGACGCGGCGATCCCCCACGACGCGACACCCGCGAAACGCCTCGCGTGGTGGCAGGGCCTGACGGAGGAACGGAGGGAGGAGTACCTGGCGGTCCACCCGGACACGATCGGCAACCTGGACGGCATCCCGGCAGCGGTACGCGACGCGGCGAACCGCGACAACTTGGCGCTGCTGATGGGGAAGTTGGAGGGCGCGGCCGCGGAGGACGACAGGTCGCGGACGATGCTGGCCGGGCTGCGCTCCATCGACGGACAGCTACGGGCCGGCGGGCATCCGCCGATGTTTCTGCTGGGTATCGGCGACGAGGGAAACGGGCGGGCGATCGTGTCGTACGGGAATCCGGACACGGCGAGGAACGTGTCGGCGTATGTGCCGGGGCTGGGGACGGGATTGGACGAGACATTCGCGGAGGACGACTTGAAGCGGGCGAGGGACACGCTGGTGGGTGCGGCGGAGTACGACTCGTCGACGGCGTCGATCGTATGGCTGGGCTATGACGCGCCGCAGCTTTCGGTGGACGACATCACGGGGAACACGGACGTCATGTTTACGGACCACGCGGAGGCGGGAGCGCCCGCGTACGGCGACTTCATGTCGGGAATCGCGGCCACGAACCACCACGAGAACCCACACCTGACAGCCGTAGGCCACTCCTACGGTTCCCTCACGGTGGGCCAGGCCGCCCAGCGGGACGGCGGAATCCCGGGCGTCGACGACATTGTCCTGGTGGGCAGCCCCGGAACGGGCGCGGATTCCGCGGCTGATCTGGGAGTGGGCAGAGACCACGTATTCGTCGGCGCCGCGGAGAACGACCCGGTGACGCGAGCACCGGCGAAGGGAGAGGCACAAGGCATGGGAATGGGCGCACTGGGCGGGGCGTCGGCGGGGGCGGTACTGGGAGGTCCGGTGGGCGCGGTGGTGGGCGGGGCGGGCGGAGCGGCGGTGGCGTACTTCGCGCAGGACGCGCAGACGGCTGAGAGCGAGATCTGGTTCGGCACGGATCCGGCGCATGAGGATTTCGGGGCGAGGAGGTTTCGGGTGGATGAGGGACCGCGGCCGATTATGGAAATGGGTGGGGTCAAGGCGCATTCGAATTACTTCAACCCGGGGAAAGATGTCACGTCCGCCGACAATATTGCCAGGATCGTGGTCGGGGACTACCGGGACGTTCAGATGGATGAGCGCAGGAGGGGATGAGAGTGCGGCGCGCCCTGGGATTTCTGTTGACATGCGTCATGGTGGCCGGATGCTCGGCGCTCGACGGCTCTAGAGCGGATGGGGAGCGAATCTTGAACATGCAGGAGGCTGCAGAAAGGGCGGATTCCATTCTTGATGGCACATTTCGTGCGATCCGCCCCGGGGTCAAGTGGACGCACGGTGAGACCACGGTGGGAAGTTGCGACCTGTCGCGGCGTCGAGCTGTCATGACGATTGTCTCTGAGCGGCAACGTGGCGGTTTTCTCGGAGTTGTCGAGCGGTATTGGCGGAAGAGTGGCTACGAGATCACCTCCGTCAACAGCAGTCAGAGGTTCCCGGCCATCTATGCCAAGTCCCTTGACGGCTTTGGTATCAGACTCAGCATCGGCGGAGAGGGCCAGGCATTTTTCGAAGTGGCTACTCCATGTGTGGAGAAGTCGGCAGTGGCGGACCCCACGGCCGAGACCGACGGGCACAACTACGCCGGCGGTCCTATTCCGCGCCCCGACATCCGCGACGACTTCTGGTCCGCGCCCACACGCCCACCCCGCATCTGAGCCGCGGTCAGCTCCGCCTGCCCCCACACCCGCCCCTGTGGCACAGTCGTTCCCGTGGATGCCCTCAGAGCCCAAGACCCCGCGCGTATCGGTGCCTATGTGCTGCTCGCGAGGCTCGGGGCCGGGGGGATGGGGCAGGTGTATCTCGGGCGGTCGCCCGGGGGGCGGCTTGTGGCCGTCAAGGTGGTGCGGGAGGAGATCACCGAGCATCCGGAGGCTCTTGCCCGGTTTCGGCGGGAGGCGGAGACCGTTCGGGCCGTGCGCAGCGCGTACACCGCGAATCTCATTGACGCCGGGCTGGACGGGGACCCGTACTGGATCGCCACCGAGTACGTGACCGGCCCGACCCTCGCCCGCGCCGTGCGTGAGCGGGGGCCGTTTCCCGCCGGGACCTGTCGGCGGCTGATCGCCGCCATGGCCGAGGGGCTTGCCAGCGTTCACGCGTACGGCGTCACGCACCGCGACCTGAAGCCGCAGAACGTCCTTCTGGGTTCCCAGGGGCCGCAGTTGATCGACTTCGGGATTGCCCGCGGGGTTGAGCAGACCGCCCTCACCCAGGACGGTCAGGCACCCGGTACGCCCGGCTTCACCGCGCCCGAGGTGCTGACGCGCAACGAAGTGGGCGATGCCGCCGACATCTTCGCTCTTGGCGCGACCGTCGCGTACGCGGCGACGGGGCGCGCGCCGTTCGGGGTCGGGGACGGCGCGGCCGTGAGTTACCGGGCTGTTCATGAGGAGATCGACACGGTCGGGGTCGAGCCCGCTCTCGCCGCGCTGATCCGTGAGTGTGTCGCCAAGGACCCCGCCCGGCGGCCCGATCCGGCGGAGCTCATCCGGCGGTGTGCCGTGGATACCGCCCTTGTGGACGATCCCGCTTACCAGCCGCTGGTCGCCATGGCCGACGTCGTGCCGGACACGCCTCAGCGGCCTCAGCGGCCTGAACATGCACCTACCCCGGCGATCCATGACCTTCCCACGCAAGGTCCCACCGCACCTCCGGGAACCCCGACTTCCCGGCGCCCCGTCCCCTGGCTCGTCGCCGTCGCCACCGGTGTCGTCATCGGGGTCTCCGTCGCCCTGGCCGTGTGGCTGCTTCCCGGCGACAAGGGCGCAGGCGGTGACGAGTCGGGGGGCGCCGCCGCCCCGAGCGGTCAGGACCGGACGTCCACCGAGAAGCCGGCAGTCGGCCCTCCCGGCCGCATCCAGGACATCGGCACCTCCCGGCACGCCTGGAACGGACTCCGGGACAGTTGCAACCTTCCCGGTGAGGAGGAGCCGCCGCTCCAGTTCCAGTACTCCGTCACCACCGCCGAGACCGACTACACCGGCGAACTCCCGCCCGGGAAGGTGGAGATCGGCTACCGGCTCAAGTACGAGGAACCGAACCTCCCCCCGTACTACCTCTCCGTCGAAGTGAAGCCACCCCACCGGCTCGACGCGACCGGCCGCCCCACCACCTCCGATGAGAACACCGACCAGTTCGGTGCGGTGAGCGAGGCGGCCGATCTGTACGAGGGGGACGAGACCGAGTGGATCTACCTCACCTATCCCGACGACTTCTCCTCCCGCGCCGACGGCGACGGCGGCAAGGTCCGGCCCGCGCTGCCACTCTCCGAGGACCCCGGCGAGTGGACCGTCGTCTACCACCACGCCACCTCGGACACGAGCCACAAGAGTGTCGTCTGCACCGGGTTCATGTCCGATGCGCCGTGAGGCCGTGTCCGAATAGCACCGACACGACAGGCGGGAAAATGGCGGTGAACGTGTCCCGGATGGGGGAGGGTTGAGGGGTGCGTAAATTCTGGATGGCCGGCGCGATCGGGCTCGGGCTGAGCCTGTGCTTCATCGCGCTGCTCGTCGTCGGTACGTACTCCGCCGCCGCCGGGCTCGCCGGCGGTGCGGGCGGTGGTGGGGCGGTCGCGCTGGCCAAGGGGGCCGTGCCCGCGAAGTACCAGGGGCTGGTGCAGGAGTGGGGCAATCTCTGCCCCGCGATCAATCCCGCGCTGCTCGCCGCGCAGTTGTACCAGGAAAGCGGCTGGGACCCTGACATCGTGAGCCCGGCGCAGGCGCAGGGCATCGCGCAGTTCATCCCGGGGACCTGGGCGGCGCACGGCGTCGACGGGGACAAGGACGGGGACCGCGACGTCTGGGACCCGCAGGACGCGATTCCGTCGGCCGCGACGTACGACTGCAAACTCGCCGGGTACGTCGACGACGTGCCGGGCGACCAGACCAAGAACATGCTCGCGGCGTACAACGCGGGCGCGTACGCGGTCATCAAGTACGGCGGCGTCCCTCCGTACCCCGAGACGCAGAACTACGTGAAGGTCATCACCACCCTCCAGCAGAGCTTCGCCCGCCCCGTCGGCCGCGTCGAGCCCTCCAAGCAGGCCGCCTCCGCCATCTACTACGCGCAGCAGAAGCTCGGTACGAAGTACCTGTGGGGCGGCAACGGCACTCCCGAGCAGCAGGGGCGGTTCGACTGTTCCGGGCTGACGCAGGCTGCCTACCGGTCAGTGGGGATCGAGTTGCCGCGGGTCGCCAACGATCAGTACAACGCCGGCGAGCATCCCTCCCGCGACGAGCTGATGCCCGGCGATCTGGTGTTCTTCTCCGACGACCTCACCAACTCGCGGGCCATCCGGCACGTGGGCCTCTATGTCGGTGGCGGGTACATGATCAACGCTCCGTACACCGGGGCCGTGATCCGGTTCGACAAGATCGATACGCCCGACTACTTCGGGGCGACCCGGGTCACCGAAGACGGCGCGAAATCGCTGCCGACGGATCTGCCCACCGGGCGGAAGTCCGGCACGTGAAGCGGATGGAGCCGTTGAAGCGGCTGACGGGGCGTCGGTCCGACGGGGTGTGAGGGTGGCGAAGGGTTGACCGCCGGAAGGGTGGAGTCGGGGTGGACCAGGGGGGCGCGTGGCCGGAATTCTCTCTTCGGTCACCCCTCTGAGCTGGGACGATGTGTCACTCTTCGATAACGTCCTGGAGATCGTCCGGTGAAGAGTGGAACCTGGAGGGGGACCAGGCCGTTCCCTGGACTGGGGCTGTGGCGTTGATCGCGCAGCACTGACCGCAAGCACCACGGGGGTTGGTGGAAGCGACACGCCCGGAGGCGTGTCGTGGTGGGCGACAAGGCAAGGGGCCGCGGCACATGGCTGGACTCGCGATCGATGGGTCGAACCCCGACGTCAGCCTGCTCTACGACATCAACGGTCTGGCCAAGTCGGCCCCCGGCTGGTTCGACCGCGGCGTGGAGTTCGTCGGCGAGTACGGGATCATGCTCGCCCTCGTCCTCCTCACGCTCTGGTGCTGGTGGAGCGTGCGGCGGCGCGGGGCGGCCGAGGATTCGGTGGCCGCCGTCGCCGGGCTGCTCTGGGCGCCGCTCGCCGCCGGTGTCGCGCTGCTGGTCAACATCCCGATCCGGGAGTTCGTCGGCCGCGACCGTCCCTTCGTCGACCACCGGGGGCTCGACGTCCTGGCGGCCGGCAAGACCGACTTCTCCTTCGTCAGCGACCACGCCACGCTGGCGATGGCCCTGGGCGCGGGCATCTTCGTCGCGCACCGCGGCTTCGGGCTCGCCGCGATCGGGCTCGCGCTGGTCGAGGGCTTCAGCCGGGTCTACATGGGCGTGCACTATCCGACGGACGTGATCGGCGGGTTCGCCCTCGGTACGGCGGTGGTGCTGCTCCTCGCGCCGCTGGCCATGGCGCTGCTCACCCCGCTGGTGTCGGCGGTGTGCCGTTCGGGGCGGGTGGGGCTGCTCGTACGGTCGCGTGCCGCGCGGGAGGCGGACCGGGCCGAGGCCGCAGCGGCCGCCGAGGCCGCCGAGGCGCCGGGGACCCGGACGCTGGGTATCCCCGAGCCGCGGCCGGACGACAACAACCTCGCGGCGTAGCGGCTACGAGAACCTAGAGCGCCTGCGGGAAGTCGAACAGCCGCTCCGGGTCGTAGCGGGCCTTCAGCTCCTTCAGGCGGCCCGCCGCCGGGCCGTAGTACGCCGAGCGCCAGTCGGGCAGTTCCGGGTCGGTGTAGTTCTGGTACGCCGCGCCCGACGCGTGACTTCGGAGCGCACCCTGGCTGGTTCTCAACCACGCCCGCTGCGAGGTGCCGGACGTGCCGGGGCGCCAGGACGCCACGTACTGCGCGAGCATCCGGGAGCGGCGGTGCACGAAGGCCGTCGCGAGCGGGTCCACCCGGTTGGTCGCGCCGCCGAGCGCGGTCAGCGAGACCGTGCCCGATCCCGCGCCGTCCGCCACCTTGATCCGGCTGAAGTCCGTCACGGCGGACAGCAGGGCGCCGATGGCCGCCGGCGGGAGTGAGCGGTCGAAGAAGTCCGACGTCGCGGCGTACGTCTCGCGTCCCAGCGCGCCGTCCTTCCCGCGGCCCGGCGTCGTGCCGGGCAGCCGGCACTGGGCTTCGCCGAGTCCGGCGCAGCCGGCGTACGCGCGCATCGCCTCCTCGTAGCCGCTCGGTCGCAGTGAGACGAAGCTCGCCGAGGAGCCCACGCGGTCGGCGAGCCGGTCGACGGCGTTTTTGAGGTCGCCCTCGGTGCCGAGGGTGAAGGCGGAGATCGCGACCGTCGGGTCGGCTCCGCCGCCCGCGCCGACCGCCGCGTGGAACGACGACCAGATCTCGTCCGGCTGGTCGGGACCCCACTCCTGCCAGGCCGCGAGCACCGAACGGGCCTTTGACCAGGGCCAGTTGAGGTTCGCGGTGACGCCGGTGGAGGCGGGGTGGGTACGGAAGCGCAGTTCGGTGACGACGCCGAAGTTGCCGTTGCCCGCGCCCCGCAGGGCCCAGAAGAGGTCCTTGTTCCGCTCCGCGTCGGCGGTCAGCCGCTTGCCGTCGGCGGTGATGATCGTCGCCGAGGTGAGGTTGTCGCAGGTCAGACCGTACGCGCGGGAGACGACCCCGTGACCGCCGCCGAGGACGAGACCGGAGATGCCGACGGTGGCGCAGGAGCCGCCCGGTATCGTGCGGCCCTTCCGGGCGAGCGCGCCGTAGACGTCGATGAGCTTGGCGCCCGCGCCGATCACCCCGTCCGACGCCGCGTCACCGAGGCCGTCGAGCGAGGAGACGTCGATGACGAGCCGGCCGTCGCCGCTGGACCAACCGGCATAGGAATGGCCGCCGTTGCGGATCGAGACGGGCGTGCCGTACGTCCTGGCGAAGGCCAGGCACTCGCGGATGTCGTCCTCGCCGGCGACGTACGCGACGGCCGCCGGCTTCAGGTTGTCGAAGCGTGTGTTGTAGAGCTGGCGGGCCGTCGCGTAGTCGCTGTCCCCCGGCCGTACGAGCCGGCCGTCCAGCCCCGAGGCGAGCGTGTCCCAGCGCGGTGGGGCGGTGGAGCCGGTGGCGGACGTGCTGTTACGCGTCGCAGAGGGCGGCTTGTTCGCGGGGGAGCCAGGTGGGCCTGGTGAGCCCGGTGAGCCGTTCCCGCCCCGTCCGCCGTCGCTCGTGCAGGCGCTCAGCGCGCCCGCCGTGGTCACGGTCAGCGCTCCGGCCAGCAGCGTGCGCCGTTCCATCGGGCGTCCTCCCCCTGGGTGTCGGTGATGTCAGTGTGCCGCCTGATGGGACGCGGCGTCAGTCCTTGCCCGGTCGCGGGAGCGCCTGGCCGGTCCCGACCAGCCGCAGGTGCAGCGGGCCAGGGAGAACGAGCCGCGTTCGAAGGTCGACGTGATGAGTCCGGCAGGTGGGGCGTGGGAGGTGTGGGGGGCGGTGGGCGGGTCCGAGGTCTCTTGCTCGCGCACCTCTCCACCGTACTCGCGCATACGTTCCTGGCCAGGGGAGGTGCGTGACGACCCGCGCGGGACGTCGTTATGGGGGCAGGGCGGGGTCTCGGACAAGCAACGGTAAGGCGTTGGGGGTTGGCAGGCGATGGTGGAGCGGCAGCACAGACACAGGGGCGTGGCGCTCGTCGCCGCCGCCGTGACGGTGGCGGGAGTCGTGGCCGCGAGCGCCGGTTGTTCCGGGAGCGAGGGCGCCGTGGCCGACGACCGGCCACTCGGCGATCCGGCCGCGGTCCTCAGGTCCGCCGATGTGCTGGCCGTCGCGGGCAGCTCCAAGGCCCGGACCTCGCTGGTGATGGCGACGGGCGGGACACGCGTGACCATCAGGGGCGAGGGCCGGTACGACTTCCGGAAACGGCTGGGGCGGCTCTCGGTCCTGCTGCCCAAGGACCCGGCGGGCGCGGACGAGCACCGGCCGATCGCGGAGCTGCTGGCGCCGGCCGCCCTCTACATGAAGAACCGGGGCGCCGGGGTGCCCGACGACAAGTGGGTCATGCTCGACTCGACCGCCCTCGCGGACGGCAATCTGGTCACCGGCGGCGCGACCGACCCGCTGACCGCCGCCGAACTGCTGCGCGCCGCGCAGGATGTGGTCCTCGTCGGCGAGCAGGAGCTGGCCGGCGTCCGCGTCCGGCACTACCGGGGCGTCACCGACATCGGGCGGGCCGCGGAGCTGGCGGCGCCGTACGCACGCGAGGCGCTGGTCGCGGCGGCGCGGGGCTTCACCGAGGACGCCGTGCCGTTCGACGCGTATCTGGACGAGGCGGGGCGGCTGCGCAAGGTCAGGCACCAGTTCAGCTACCGGAATCAGGGGCGTACGGTCGCCGTCGCCTCGACCACACTGCTGTACGAATTCGGGGCCGCCGTCGGGGTGCGGCTCCCCCCGGAGGACCAGATCTTCACCGGGAAGATCAAGGTGTAAATGGTCCGGACGTGCCATGCGCGTCACGCCTCACCCTCCTTACCCTAGGAAGCCGGCAGTCGACACCGCCAGGAGGACGACACCGGCAGGAAGAGGTGAACGCACGTGGCTCTGTCGCGCACGCCGACCGTCCAGGACCACGTGGCCCTCGCCGAGATCGAACTCTGCGGAGAGCTGATGATCGCGGCGTCGGCCGCGGACGGTGAACGGCTCAGTGCGGACCGCATCGACGAAGTGCTGAAGGTGGGCGTGGAGCGCGGCGGGAGAGCGTCCTGCCGCTGAGCAAAACCGAGAGCTGACCGCCGCGCTCCCACGTCCGTCAGGTACGCAGCAGGCGCGCGATCGCCTTCGTCGCCTCCTGGACCTTGTCGTCGACCTCGTCCCCGCCCTTGACCGCCGCGTCCGCCACGCAGTGCCGCAGGTGCTCCTCCAGCAGCTGGAGCGCGAAGGACTGGAGCGCCTTCGTGGAGGCCGAGACCTGCGTGAGTATGTCGATGCAGTAGACGTCCTCGTCGACGAGCCGCTGGAGGCCGCGGATCTGGCCCTCGATCCGGCGCAGCCGCTTGAGGTGCTCGTCCTTCTGCTTGTGGTAGCCGTGCACACCGCGGTCGTGATCGGTGACGATCTCGTCGCCGACGGTGGTGGTCTCGGTGGTGGCCTCGGTGGTCGTGCCGGAGGTCGCGTCGCTGGTCGCCGCGCCGGCCGCCTCGGTGGTCGTCATCGCGTCCTCCTGGTGGGGTGCTTCGGGGTGGATGTCCGAAAGGGTCGTAAATACCCTAGGTAGGTATATGATACCCAGTCGCTCGCGCGGGGGCAGGGGCACTTCATGATCGTCGTGTCCCATGCAGCACACTGAAGGCCGCCGGTTAGCCGTGGCCGGATGATGCGCTTAGCATCAGCCTGACCGAATCCCATGTAACCCGAGGATCCCTCGTGCGCTTTCGTCTGACCCCCAGGGAGACGAGCTTCTACGACATGTTCGCCGCGTCCGCGGACAACATCGTCACGGGCTCCAAGCTCCTCATGGAACTGCTCGGAGCGGATTCCTCCGCCAGGGCCGAGATCGCGGAACGGATGCGGGCGGCGGAGCACGCGGGGGACGACGCCACACACGCGATCTTCCACCAGCTGAACTCCTCCTTCATCACGCCGTTCGACCGCGAGGACATCTACAACCTGGCCTCGCAGCTCGACGACATCATGGACTTCATGGAGGAGGCCGTCGACCTGGTCGTCCTCTACCAGGTCGAGGAGCTGCCCAAGGGCGTCGAGCAGCAGATCGAGGTGCTGGCGCGGGCGGCGGAGCTCACCGCCGAGGCGATGCCCCACCTGCGCACGATGAACAACCTCACCGAGTACTGGATCGAGGTCAACCGCCTGGAGAACCAGGCCGACCAGATCCACCGCAAGCTGCTCGCCCAGCTCTTCAACGGTAAGTACGACGCGATGGAAGTCCTCAAGCTCAAGCAGATCGTGGATGTGCTGGAGGAGGCCGCCGACGCCTTCGAGCACGTCGCGAACACGGTGGAGACGATCGCGGTCAAGGAGTCCTGAACCACGTGGACACCTTCGCCCTGATCGTGACCATCGGTGTCGCGCTCGGCTTCACGTACACGAACGGCTTTCACGACTCCGCGAACGCCATCGCGACATCGGTGTCGACGCGGGCGCTGACCCCGCGCGCCGCGCTGGCGATGGCCGCGGTGATGAACCTCGCGGGCGCGTTTCTCGGCCAGGGGGTCGCCAAGACCGTCAGTGAAGGGCTGATCGCCACACCGCACGGGCAGCGAGGGATGGGGATCCTCTTCGCCGCGCTCGTCGGCGCGATCGTCTGGAACCTGGTCACCTGGTACTACGGCCTGCCGTCCTCCTCGTCCCACGCGCTCTTCGGCGGCATGGTGGGCGCGGCGCTCGCCGGCGGGACGGAGGTGATCTGGACCGGGGTGCTGGAGAAGATCGTCATCCCGATGTTCCTGTCGCCGATCGTCGGTCTTGTCGTCGGCTATCTGGTGATGGTCGGCATCATGTGGATGTTCCGGAACTCCAACCCGCACAAGGCCAAGCGCGGCTTCCGTATCGCGCAGACGGTCTCGGCGGCCGGCATGGCGCTCGGGCACGGCCTTCAGGACGCGCAGAAGACGATGGGCATCGTGGTGATGGCGCTGGTCATCGCCGACGTCGAGGGCCAGGGCGACGAGATCCCGGTCTGGGTGAAGATCGCCTGCGCGGTGATGCTCTCGCTGGGTACGTACGCGGGCGGCTGGCGCATCATGCGGACACTGGGCCGCAAGATCATCGAGCTGGACCCGCCGCAGGGGTTCGCGGCGGAGACGACGGGCGCGTCGATCATGTTCGGCTCGGCGTTCATCTTCCAGGCGCCGATCTCGACGACGCACGTCATCACCTCGGCGATCATGGGCGTCGGCGCGACGAAGCGGGTGAACGCGGTGCGGTGGGGTGTCGCGAAGAACATCATCCTGGGCTGGTTCATCACGATGCCGGCGGCGGCGCTGGTGGCGGCGGTCAGTTTCTGGCTGGTGAATTTGGCGTTCGGCTGAGTGGGTTGCGGGGTGTCCCCTTGGCTGGGGGGCCGGGGGTCGTCCCCCGGGGAAGCACCGTTGGCTGGTGAACCCGGCCTTCGGCTGAGGCGCCCGGTCCCGCAGCCGTAAGGCCGTACCGAACGTGAGTGGGCCCGCCCCCTGGGAGAGGGGGCGGGCCCTTCGCCTCGCGGTGGCACCGCCATGCAGCACCGCAGGACGCTTTTGGCGCCGGGGCCTATCCGAAGCGGCCGGAGATGTAGTCCTCCGTGGCCTGCACGGACGGGTTGGCGAAGATGCGTTCCGTCTCGTCTATTTCGATGAGCTTGCCGGGCTGGCCCACGGCCGACAGGTTGAAGAAGGCCGTACGGTCCGAGACCCGCGCCGCCTGCTGCATGTTGTGCGTCACGATGACGATCGTGAAGCGCTCCTTGAGCTGGCCGATCAGGTCCTCGATCGCGAGCGTGGAGATTGGGTCGAGCGCCGAGCACGGCTCGTCCATCAGCAGGACGTCCGGCTCGACCGCGATCGCGCGGGCGATGCACAGCCGCTGCTGCTGGCCGCCGGAGAGGCCGGAACCGGGCTTGTTGAGGCGGTCCTTGACCTCGTTCCAGAGGTTGGCGCCCTTGAGGGACTTCTCGACGACGTCCGCCAGTTCGCTCTTGCGGTACTTGCCGTTGAGCCGCAGGCCGGCCGCGACGTTGTCGAAGATCGACATGGTCGGGAACGGGTTGGGCCGCTGGAAGACCATGCCGACCGTGCGGCGCACCGCGACCGGGTCGACGTTCGGGCCGTACAGATTCTCGTCGTCCAGCAGGACCTTGCCCTCGACGCGGCCACCGGGCGTGACCTCGTGCATACGGTTGAGGGTGCGCAGGAACGTGGACTTGCCGCAGCCGGACGGGCCGATGAAGGCCGTCACGGAGCGGGGCTCGACGGTCATGGAGATGTCGTCGATCGCCCGGTGGGTGCCGTAGTACGCCGTCAGGCCGCTGACGTCGATTCGCTTGGCCATCTTCAATCACTGCTTTCTGCGTGACCCCGCTCGGCGGAGCCGGAACTTCGGAGCCGGAACTTCGGGGCCGGTTTTCGGGGCCTCAGCGGCCGGTCTTGGGGGCCTTCCAGCGGGCGATGCCGCGCGCCACCAGGTTGAGGAGCATGACGAAGGCGATCAGTACGAGGGCCGCGCCCCAGGCGCGCTC
This sequence comes from Streptomyces sp. NBC_01508, assembly GCF_045040315.1. Taxonomy (NCBI): domain Bacteria; kingdom Bacillati; phylum Actinomycetota; class Actinomycetes; order Kitasatosporales; family Streptomycetaceae; genus Streptomyces; species Streptomyces sp. NBC_01508. Next base: position 4,604,183 of record NZ_CP109419.1, read on the forward strand.
GATCGAGGCGCTGGTGCCGACCGAGTACTGCTCGTACACGTACAGCGGCAGTGACGACTGGGCGCCTTCGAACGGGTTTGGGTTGATGAGCTTCGTACCGAAGACGAGCAGCAGCACGGGCGCCGTCTCGCCGGTGATACGCGCCACCGCGAGCATCACGCCCGTGGTGATGCCGCCGATCGCGGTCGGCAGGACCACCTTGAGGATGGTGCGCCACTGGGGCACGCCCAGCGCCAGGGACGCCTCGCGCAGCTCGTTCGGGACGAGCTTCAGCATCTCCTCGGTGGAGCGCACGATCACCGGCATCATCAGGATCGCGAGCGCCAGGGCGCCGGCGAAGCCGGAGGGGCCGAAGCCGAGCATCAGGTTCCACGTCGCGAGGACGAACAGGCCGGCGACGATCGACGGGATGCCGGTCATCACGTCCACGAAGAAGGTGACGGCGCGGGCGAGCCTGCCGCGACCGTACTCCACGAGGTAGACGGCGGTCAGCAGACCGATCGGGGTGGCGAGCACGGCGGCGATGGCGACCTGCTCGATGGTGCCGAGCAGCGCGTGGTAGATGCCGCCGCCCTCGTCCGTGTCGAGGAGTCCGCTCATCGAGTGGGTCAGGAAGTATCCGTCGACGACCGAGGCGCCCTTGCTGACGGTGATCCAGGCCAGCGAGAACAGCGGGATGACGGCCAGCAGGAAGCAGACCCAGACGAGGCTGGTCGCGACCTGGTTCTTGCCCTGCCGGCTGCCTTCCACCTTGGCGGTGATCAGGTACGTACCGGAGACGAAGAGCAGCGCGGCGAGCAGCCCCCACTGGACCTTGCTGTCCAGCCCCGCCGTCACACCGATCAGACAGCCCAGCGCCAGGGAGCCGGCGGCGATGGCCGCGGGGGCCCAGCGGGGCATCCGGGCGTGCGACAGCGAGCCCTGGGGCTCTATGGCCGTGGGCCGTTGGTCCTGAAGCGTGTGGCTCATGCGTTGGCCCCCGAGTACTCCTTGCGGCGGGCGATGATCGCGCGGGCCGCGCCGTTGACCAGCAGGGTGATGACGAACAGGACGAGACCGGAGGCGATCAGCGCGTCCCTGCCGAAGCCGTCCGCCTCGTTGAACTTCGCGGCGATGTTCTGCGCGAAGGTACCGCCGCCCGCGTCGAGCAGATGGCCCGAGAAGAGGAAGCTCGGCGACAGGACGACCGCGACGGCCATCGTCTCGCCCAGCGCGCGGCCGAGACCGAGCATCGAGGCGCTGATGATGCCGGAACGGCCGAAGGGGAGGACCGACATGCGGATGACTTCCCAGCGCGTGGCACCGAGGGCCAGTGCGGCTTCCTCGTGCATCTTCGGCGACTGGAGGAAGACCTCGCGGATGACGTTGGTGATGATCGGGAGGATCATGATCGCCAGCAGGATGCCCACGGTGAACAGGTTGCGGGCGATTCCCTCGTTCGTCTTCTCGAAGATGTACGTCCAGCCGAAGTACTCGTCCAGCCACTTGTTGAGGCCGTCGAGGTACGGGACGAGGAAGACGGCGCCCCACAGGCCGTAGATGATGCTCGGTACCGCTGCCAGCAGATCGACCAGGTAGGCGATCGGGGCGGCGACCCGGCGGGGCGCGAAGTGCGAGATGAACAGCGCGATGCCGATGGCGACCGGGACGGCTATCACCATGGCGATGATCGAGCTGACGACCGTGCCGTAGGCGAGTACGGCGATGCCGAACTGCGGCGGGTCGCCCTGCGGGTTCCACTCGAAGGCGGTGAGGAAGTTCGCCTCGTCCTTCGAGATCGCGAGGGCGGCGCGGTAGGCGAGGAACGCGGCGATCGCGGCCATGATGACCAGCAGGGTGATGCCGGAACCCCGGGACAGGCCCAGGAAGATCCGGTCGCCGGGCTGCTTCTTTCCCTTGGGCGCGCCCTGGCCCGCGAGTGGGGGCGGTGGCGGGGAGTCGGTGGGTGCGGCTGCTGTATCCATCGGGTTTCTCCGGTCTGCGGAGCCGGGTTACGGCTCCTGGCGGCGGTGCACCGGAAGACGTGGCCGGTCCCGTCGCGGGGACCGGCCACGTCCGGGGGTCAGGACAGGGTGGGGACGATCTCGCGGACCTTGGCCGCGATCTCGGTCGGGAGCGGCGCGTAGTCGGCGTCGGCCAGGACCTTCTGGCCCTCCTCGCTGACGGCGTAGTTGAGGAACGCCTTGACGGCCGGCAGGGTCTCGGCCTTGTTGCCCTTGTCGCAGGCGATCTCGTACGTCACCAGGATGATCGGGTAGGCGCCCTCGGCCTTGGTGGCGTAGTCGAGCTCCAGCGCCATGTCGTTGCCGGTGCCCTTGACCTTGGCGGCGGCGATGGCCTTGGAGGCGTTCTCCGTGGTGGCCTCGACCGGCGCGCCGGCGCCGGTGTCCACCTTGACCGTGGTCATGTCGCTGGCGGTCGCGTAGGACAGCTCGAAGTAGCCGATGGCTCCTTCGGTCTCCTTGACGCTGGAGGCGACGCCGGAGGAACCGCTGGCGGCCTGGCCGCCCTTGGCCTCCCAGGACTTCGAGCTGTCGTCGTACTTCCAGTCGGACGGCGCGGCGGCCTTGAGGTACTTGTTCAGGTTCTGCGTCGTACCCGACTCGTCCGAGCGGTGGAACGCCTGGATCGCGGTGCCCGGCAGCTTGGCGTCGGGGTTGAGGTCGGCGATCGCCTTGTCGTCCCACTTGGTGATCTTCGAGTCGAAGATCTGGGCGAGGGTCGGGGCGTCCAGGACGAGGCTGTCGACGCCCGGCACGTTGAAGCCGATGGCGACGGGGCCGCCGACCATCGGGAGGTTGATGCCCTTGCCGCCCTTGCAGATCTCCTCGGAGGCGGTGACCTCCTCGGGCTTCAGGGCGGAGTCGGAGCCCGCGAAGGCGACCTGGCCCTGCGTGAACTTGGTGATGCCACCGCCGGAACCGATCGGCTGGTAGTTGATCTCGACGCCCGCACATGCCTGCTGGAAGTTCTTGACCCAGAGGTCCATCGCGTTCTTCTGGGCGCTCGACCCGGCGGCCAGAACCTGGCCCTTGGCGTCGTCGCACTTGATGTTCGAGGCGGCGGCGCTCTTGTCGCCGGAGCCGGAGTTCTGCGTATTGTCGTCCGAGCCGCACGCCGTGAGAACCAGGGCGCCGGAGACGGCGAGGGCACCGAGCGCGGTGGCGCGCAGCCGGTTCGTGCGCTGAAGCTTCACTTCGGGTTGTTCCTTCCAGGAGCCGCCTGGGTGCGTGTACGCACTTGTACGGCGGCGTGCGTCGGGGTGGTGGATCCGGCGGTGTGCCGGTCACTGTGTAAGTCCGAAATTAGGCAGATCAGGTGAAGCCGCTGACGGATGGGAGTGAACGGAAGGTGAACCGTGACGGACAGCCTGGTGCGGCTCTGGCCGCCATCGCCGCCCGACACGGCGTACCCGCCGAAAAAGTGCGCCCGACCGTGTCCGGGGTCGCGAATCGCGCGTATCTCCTCGGACCCGACCTGGTGCTGCGTGTTCCGCGTACGGAGGCGTTCGCCGCCGACCTGGTGAAGGAGGCGGCGGTGATTCCGGTCGCGCGGGCGGCGGGGGTGCGTACCCCGGCGCTCGTCACCTTCGACGACAGCCGTACGGAGGTGGGTGTGCCGTACATGGTGCTGGAGCGGGTGCCGGGGGTGGACCTCGCGGAGCTGGGGGATTCCGGTGGGGCCGAGGAGGTCTTCCGGGAGGTGGGCCGGGAGCTGGCGCGGCTGCACCGGGTGCCGCCGGGAGGCGCGCGTGGCGTTCCTGTGGAGTACGAGCCCGAGGCCGACGCCCCGCACCGGCTGGTCGCCGGGCTGCTGGCGGACGGCATGCTCGACGCGGAGGCCGCGCGCTGGCTGGACGGCTGGTTCGACCGGCTCGCGGAACGGATCCCCGGCGGCGCGGCGCCCCGCGTCCTGCTGCACGGCGACATCGCCCCGCAGAACCTGATGGTGACGCCGGGGCCGGGGCCGGTGTCGCTGACCGGGATCGTGGACTGGGGCGACGCGATGTGGGCGGACCCGGCGGTCGAGTTCGCCAAGACGCCACTGCCGGGCGTCCCGGCGATGCTCGACGGCTACCGGGAGGCGGGCGGGGACGCGGACGGCGATTCGTACGACCGTGCCTGGGAGGCCCGCGTCCTGCGCCACCACCTCACCTGGGCGCTCGCCCGCCTGACGAACCCCGCCCCGGTCCCGGGCGAACGCCACTGGACGGCACCCCCGGCCTCCCGGCTGCTCGGCATCCTGCGGTTCTTCGCCTCGTCGCCGCCGGAGCCGTGGCGGGGGCTCGCGTAGCCGACACGTTGGCGCGCGTACTTGCGTCCGCGAGGGAGTAGGCGCAGGGCGAAAGGGCCGATGGCTGGGCCACGAGGCAACTGTGCCTGCTTTACTCGTGGTTCAGGACGGCCTGTACTGCTCGTGTGGGACGGACCGTTCCCACACCGCCTCGAAGGCCGCCGAACAGAGCCGTACGACGGCCGGGTCAGCCGTGCGCTCCTCGTCACCCTCCGGGGACAGTTCGCCTTCCCCCGGTGAAGTGGAGAAACACGACCAGGTACGTGGGGCGCTATGACATCGCGTTCAACCACCTGCGTGCGCGGGCACTGGACATTCCGGCGTCCCGTGAGTTCATCAAGGGCCTTATCAAGGAGGAAGCTTGACCAGCAAGGCTGATCTGAAAGCCGCCCACTGGGTGAAGAGCAGTTTCAGCTCGGGTGGCGACAACTGCGTCGAGGTGGCCTTCGCCGGTGATACCACCGGCATCCGTGATTCCAAGATCCCGCACGGCCCGCTGCTCGCCGTCACGGCAGGCGCGTTCGCCACGTTCCTCGGTGGCGTCAAGGCCGATCGGCCGGATCGCACGTCATGACGCGGAGAGCATCCGGCCCGCTCGCGTAATGACGCGGTGCGCGTCGGCGCCGTACACCGCGGATTCGCGCAGCGTGTCCCACACTCTGAGGTACGTGGCGAGGCCGACGTTGTCGTCCACCCACAATTCCGCATGCCAGTCCTCGGTGATGACGAGCCGGTCGTCGAAGATCCAGAAGCCGTTCGCGGCCGGGATCTTGAGCGAGGCGCCGAAGGGAACGATGCCGAGTTCCACGGTGTCCATGCCTATGGCCCCAGTCAGCCTGTCCAGCTGCGTCGCGAGTACGGAGGGTGGGCAGATCAAGGCGTGCAGGGCGGCTTCCCACATGATGACGCGTAGCTTTCCGCCCGACCGGTACAGCCATTCCTGACGTTTCATCCTCGACCGGACCGCTGCCTCGGTGTCCGGGATGAGACCGTGGAGTTCCGCGTACAGGGTGAACATGTGGCGTGCGTAGTCGGGGGTTTGCAGCATGCCCGCGACAACGGACTCTTCCCAGACGCGGATGGTGTGGGACCGGTCAACCTGCGCGTTCCAGGTGTCTTGCACAGGCCGGTGCCCGTTGGCGAGTTGGCGCCGCCACGACCGGATATGGGACTCGAAACCCCGTAGCCGTGACGCGAGTTCGTCATATGCGTCAGGCTGCCCCGTCGCTTCTGCCCATGCCCGCAGGTCCTCGGGGGTCGCGGTTTGCCGTCCGTGCTCCAGCTTGCTGATCTTTGAGTTCGGCCAGCCGAGAAGGGCGGCCAGTTGTGAACCGGTGAGCCGGCCATCGGGTCGTGAGAGACGGAGTTCACGGAGCCGTATCCCAAGGGCGACCCGCGCTTGCTGGTAGTCCGTACTCACCGGTTCGGTCTCACTGTTCTGTCGCAGCCACCCGCACCGCGAACTCGTCGTATCGGATGGCGTGGTGCAAGGCCGCGTCACGCGTCTGGGCGTAGCGGTTGACCTCGACCGGATCCGTGATTGTTTCGACGGTGAGGAGGTTGTCCGCGTCGTCGAAGTGAAGCAGTGCGATCATCCGTGAGTCGAAGATCCAGAAGTCCTCGGCGGGCAGTCGCAGCCGGTCGGCGTCCGCACGCCACAGGTTGCGCATGTCCTCACCTGTGGCCGCATTGCGCCGTGCGTTGTCAAGAAGGAAGAGCTGCCCGCTAGTCGGCGGGCTGTCGACAATGCGGACCCTGCCGACGCTCTTTCCTTGTGATGTCTGATGACGCATGTTCGTGCACCACTCGTCATCGAGATCCCACTGCACGGTGCCCGTCTCCACGAACTCCCGGTAGGTCTCGTCTTCTCGGTCGGAGGCATAGCCGCGCCGAGTTTCGAGCCGCCAGGCGGAGTGCTCGAACGTCTCGAAGAGACGGCCGAACTCTTCCAAGCTGATCGTCTGGGGCACGCGGTCGACCTCCTTGGGGCCGAAGTGTACGAGCAGTTCACGCGGCACGACGATCGCGGACTCCCCGGGCGTGAAGTGCTGAAGCTGGGAGGTGTCTTCGGGGTCGGTGAGTGGTTTGCCCTGGACGATCCACTCGCCTGAATCGATGTCCTCATGCAGTGCGGGACAGCCACCGTTCTTGCTGTCCGTGCCTTTGAAGCGCAGCTGCCGAGCCATGGCCGAGTCCTTCCGCCGGGTTGAACCGTCAGCATCTCTGATCCTGTGATCCCACGGGACAGGAGGTAGCCAACCATGCAAGAAATCAGGAGCAAATATGGCCTCGACTGAGAAAAATCAAGAAATCTCGGCGCTGGTCATGACGTTGCGTCTCTAACGTTCCGTTCATGGCTACTACGTGTGACTTCATGGCTGGGGCGGCCGAGAGCGCCCCAGCCACTCTGCGGTTCGCCACCGTCCCCCCTTGGGGTGCCGGCCGACTCGCGCCGTATCCGACCACCATTCTCCGTCCGCACGCCACGGTCACCATCGACCCCGTGACGCAGGTCGGCATGTTCCGCGACCGTTTCGGCCAGGTGGTCGAGATGGGCAAGCACGGCACCAGTTGCGGCACCGAGACCTCGACGATCACCAACTCGGACTCTGCGAACGACCAGGGCCACGACCAGGACAACGAGCGCGACTAGTGTCCGCGACCGAGCCGAGGCCCGTGCTCGTGGCCACCGATGCGGACGATGTCACCGCCGACATGGTGATCAATGAACTCAACCGGCGAAGTGTGCCGGTGGTCAGGTTCAACCCCGCCGATATGGGAGCGGGCCTGACGGTCTCGGCTCGGTTCGGTACCCGCCCGGCACCCGTGGCTGGGCAGGTTCGTACCCTGTCGAGGACCGCCGACCTGACCGAGGTGCGGTCGGTGTACTGGCGCCGCCCTGTCTGGCCTACCTTCGAGCATTTGGGCGACGACGACGCGCGCTTCGCCGCCGCACAGGTCCGATATGGACTCGGAGGCACCCTCTACGCGCTCGACGGTCCGCTGTGGGTCAACCACCCCCTTCGCAACGCCGCCGCCGACTACAAGCCCGCTCAACTCGCCCTCGCTCAGCGACTCGGCCTTACCGTGCCGCCGACGCTCGTCACCAACGACCCGGCCGAGGCGCGAGAGTTCATCGACGCCCACGGGCAGGTCATCCACAAAACGTTGCGGTGGACCCCCTACGAGCGAGCCGGAGTTCCGGTGACCGGGTGGGCGGAGCCGGTGACCGCCGCCGAGGTTGACGACAGCGTGAGCGTGACGCCTCACCTGTTCCAGGCCCGTGTGGACAAGGTGGCTGATCTGCGGGTGCTGGTGGTCGGCAGGCGAGTGTTCGCCGTACGGATCGACTCCGGCCTGTTGGACTGGCGCAAGGACTACTCAGCCCTCTCCTACGCCGTGGTGGACCTTCCCGACCACGTAAACAAGGCGCTTCTCGGCTACTTGGAACACTTCGAGTTGCTGTCCGGCAGCTTTGACCTCGCCGTGGACCGGACGGGTGACTACTGGTGGCTGGAGCTGAACCCGAACGGCCAGTGGGGGTGGCTGGAGGCCAGGACCGGGCTGGAGATGTCCGCCGCATTCGCTGACTTGCTGACACGAGGAGACGCACCATGACCGACACCGCGCCCCAGCGGCAGGCCCTTGCCGACCGGCTGGAGAAGGCCGGCGTCCTCACGACTCCCCGGTGGCGAGCCGCGGTGGAGGCCGTACCACGTGAGCTGTTCCTGAATCCAGGGGTGTTCCTGCCCGAGGGCGCCGACCGGTGGCGACCGGTCACCGCACTCGGAGCCGGCCCTGCGGAGTGGGCGGAGATCGCCTACACGGATCAGTCTCTCGTCACCCAGCTCGACGGATACCTCACCGCCGACCGGACCGCCGACCTCGTCACCGGGGCGCCCACATCGTCGTCAACCACTCCGGTCACCGTGGTCGGCATGATCGAGCACCTGGACGTGGAGGACGGGCAGCGGCTGCTGGAGATCGGCACCGGCTCCGGCTACTCGTCGGCCCTGATGTGTCACCGCCTCGGCGAGGAGAACGTAACGACGGTCGAGGTGGACCCGGATGTGGCGGCACGGGCGGACCTCGCGCTGGAAGCGGCTGGGTTCTCGACATGGACCGTGGCCGGGGACGGACTCCTCGGACATCCACGCCGCGCTCCGTATGACCGCGTGATCGCCACCTGCGCCGTCCGCCGTATTCCGCACACGTGGGTCCGGCAGACCAAGCCCGGCGGAATCATCCTGGGCACGGTTGGCTCCTGGGGCTACGGCAGTGGCCTGGCCAAGGTCACCGTGGGAAGGGACGGCACCGCCGAGGGCCGGATCATCGGCCGGTCTTCGTTCATGCAGGCACGATCCCAGGCTGTGGTGCCGGTGGCCGGTGATCTGTCCGCTCGGACGGCCTACGCGGACAGCGAGAGTCAGACGAAGGTGCCTCCCACCATGCTGGACGAGTGGATGCCCGCGTTCCTCGCCCAACTCGCCGCGCCCGGAGCGCACTTCGTCCGGGCCGCTCGGAGCGACGGGACCAGACTGCTGTACGTCTTCGACCCTGAGCGCGAGTCCTTCGCCCAGTTCACCGCTGAGGGCGACGGCGCCGGCGACGGCTGGACGGTCCGCCAGGGCGGCCCGGTGGCCCTGTGGGACGCCATCGAGCAGGCCCTCGTCGCGTGGCAGGACGCGGGCAGCCCCGACATCGACGCCGTACGGCTCCACATCACCGACAGGTCCCACACGTACTGGATTGAGGACAACCCGTCGCTGCGTTGGCGACACGGTCTCGTCTGAAGGAGGCAGAGCGGACCCTTGTGGCCCGGCAACGCCCGCTATGCCTCCGGCGCGCTCTTCGGGTGCCTCTCCGGCAGGGAGTGGGAGTCCAGCAGCGTGTCGATCAGCAGGCGGTCGCGTGGTTGCGTCAGGTGGGTGCGGGCCGTGGGTGGGGGGAGCCAGAGGACGCGGTCGACCTCGTCGTTCGGGGTGAAGGCGCCGTCCGTGGCTTCCGCCGCCCAGTAGATGACTTGCTTGGGGCGGCCGTTGGCCAGGTAGCTGACCGTGCCGAGCCGGGGGCCGGGGGAGCAGTGGTGGCCCGTCTCCTCCAGGACTTCGCGCAGCGCCCCCGCCAGGGCGTCCTCCGCGTGCTTGAGCTTTCCTTTCGGGAAGGACCAGTCGTCGTATTTCGGCCTGTGGACCAGGCAGATCTCCGTGCCGTTGCCGTCCGCCGCGTATGGGGACTTGCGCCACAGTACGCAGCCCGCCGCCAGGATCGTGTGCGTACGGGCGCCGGTGGGCTCGTTCACGCTGTCACCGCCGTCGTCCGCTGCCAGATCCGCTGGAAGTCGTAGCGCGCCGCCTCCACCTCGTGGCGCTGGTCCGCGTGCAGCACCCCCAGCGCGTACGCCGTCGTCGGGGCGATCCGCGGGGTGCGGGCCGCGTTCGCGGCGGCGGCTGCCGCCTCGGCCGCGTCGCGGTGGCGGTCCAGGGCGCTGCCCGCGTCGGTGAGTGCCGGGTCCGGGGTGCCGGCCGACCGGCGGACCTCCTGGGCGTACCGGTGGAGCCTGAGCAGTAGTCGCACCTGGTGCCACGGGGCGTCCTGGGCCTCGCCGTCGGAGGGGGTGGCGAGGCCGTGGACCAGGGCTTCCGCGTTGTACGGGTGTGCGGCGCGCGTCAGGGGCAGCGCGGCCACCGCGTCGAGCAGGCGCCGTTCGGCGGCGCCGCGCGGTGCCGCCAGGATCTCGGCGGCGGGCGCGCCCGCGAGCGGCGCCAGCGGTACCTCGGAGGCCAGTACGGCGACGGCGTCGGCCACCGCGTGGAAGCGGGACGAGCCCAGCGCCTGGAGCGCGGCCGAGTGTGACCGCGTACGCGCGAGCGTCAACTGCCGCTCCAGCAGCGCCCCGGCGCGTGATGCCCCGACCGTCAGCACGCCTTCGCCGTTTCGGGCGGAGGGCACCGGCCCCGGCACCGGCCCCGCCCCCGACAGCCGCGCCAGCGCCGACACCAGCCGGTGCAGCCGCGCCGTGCACGCGTACTCCTGCGCGAGGGTGCCGGACAGCCAGCCCAGTTCCGTGCGGAGCTGGTCCGCCCACACCGGGTCCAGCAGTACCCGGAACGTGTGCAGGCCGCCCCCGATCCGCCGCGCCGAGCGGCGCAGCGCCGACGCGGCGTCCTGGGCCGCCGCCGTGTCCGAGCCGGCCTCCCCGTACAGCCGCAGGCTGCGCAGGAAGTCCCCGCACCGGGCGTTCAGATACCCGGCGAGCACCTGGCCCGCCGTCTCCTCGAACGCGCCGCCGCAGTGGGCCGGCCGCGCCGTACCCACCGAGCCCGCGGTGTCCGCTTCATGGTGCTGCACGCCGGCGCCTCCGGGCGTCAATGAGCATTTCCTGTACGTGCCGCAGCGGCTGCCCGTCCGCGTCGACGGAGTGCCGGGTCCAGTTGCCGTCGGCGCCCAGGTGCCAGGAGGCGGTGGTGTCCGCCATGCCGGTCTCCAGGAGCCGGGTGATGGACGCGCGGTGCGCCGGGTCGGTGACCCGTACCAGAGCCTCGATACGGCGGTCGAGGTTGCGGTGCATCATGTCGGCGCTGCCGAACCACACTTCGGGCTCGCCGCCGTTGCCGAAGGCGAAGATCCGGGAGTGTTCGAGGAACCGCCCGAGGATCGAGCGCACCCGGATGTTCTCCGACAGGCCGTGCACGCCGGGGCGTACGGCGCAGATGCCGCGCACCCAGATGTCCACCGGTACGCCGGCCTGCGCCGCGCGGTAGCACGCGTCGATGACCGCCTCGTCCACCATCGAGTTGACCTTGATGTGTACGTACGCGGGGCGCCCCGAACGGTGGTGCGCCGCTTCCTTGTTGATGCGGGTGATCAGCCCGTCGCGCAGCGACTTGGGCGCGACCAGCAGCCTGCGGTACGTCTCGCGGCGCGAGTATCCCGACAGCCGGTTGAAGAGGTCGGAGAGGTCGGCCCCGACGTGCGGGTCGGCCGTGAGCAGGCCCATGTCCTCGTAGAGCCGTGCCGTCTTGGGGTGGTAGTTGCCGGTGCCGACGTGGCTGTAGCGGCGCAGGGTCTCGCCCTCCTGCCGGACCACGAGCGAGAGCTTGCAGTGCGTCTTGAGCCCGACGAGCCCGTACACGACATGGCAGCCGGCCTCTTCGAGCTTGCGTGCCCACTTGATGTTGGCCTGTTCGTCGAAGCGGGCCTTCAGCTCGACCAGGACCAGCACCTGCTTGCCCGACTCGGCGGCGTCGATCAGCGCGTCGACTATCGGGGAGTCGCCGGACGTGCGGTACAGCGTCTGCTTGATCGCCAGCACGTCCGGGTCGCCCGCCGCCTGCTCCAGGAACGCCTGGACGGAGGTGGAGAACGAGTCGTACGGGTGGTGCAGCAGTACGTCGCGCTCCCGCAGCGCCGCGAAGATGTCCGGCGCCGACGCCGACTCCACCTCCGCGAGGTCGCGGTGCGTGCCCGCGATGAACTTGGGGAACTTCAGCTCCGGCCGGTCGAGCTTGGCTATCCCGAACAGCCCGGTCAGATCCAGCGGCCCCGGCAGCGGATACACCTCGGCGTCGGACACCTTCAGCTCACGCACCAGCAGGTCCAGCACGTACGGGTCGATCGACTCCTCGACCTCCAGGCGCACCGGCGGGCCGAAGCGGCGCCGCATCAGCTCCTTCTCCAGCGCCTTCAGGAGGTTCTCCGCGTCGTCCTCCTCCACCTCCAGGTCCTCGTTGCGGGTGACCCGGAACATGTGGTGCGCCAGCACCTCCATCCCCGGGAACAGCTCCTCCAGGTGCGCCGCGATGACGTCCTCCAGCGGCACGTACCGCTGCGGGGACGCCTCCAGGAAGCGGGTCAGCAGCGGCGGGACCTTGACGCGGGCGAAGTGGCGGTGGCCGCTGACGGGGTTGCGGACGACGACCGCGAGGTTGAGGGAGAGCCCCGAGATGTACGGGAAGGGGTGCGCCGGGTCGACGGCCAGCGGCGTCAGGACGGGGAAGATCTGCTGCCGGAAGAGGGTGAACAGGCGCGCCTGCTCCTTCTCCGTGAGGTCGGCCCAGCGGATCAGGTGGATGCCCTCGTCGGCGAGCGCGGGGGAGACGTCCTGCTGGAAGCAGGCGGCGTGCCGGGCCATGAGCTCCCGGGACCGGGTCCAGATCAGGTCGAGCACTTCGCGGGGCTGGAGCCCTGAGGCCGAACGGGTGGCGACGCCGGTCGCTATCCGGCGTTTCAGGCCCGCGACGCGGACCATGAAGAACTCGTCCAGGTTGGACGCGAAGATGGCGAGGAAGTTCGCCCGTTCGAGTAGCGGGGTGGCCGGGTCCTCGGCCAGTTCCAGTACGCGTTCGTTGAAGGCGAGCCAGCTGCGCTCACGGTCGAGGAAGCGGCCCTGGGGCAGCTCGTCGCCCTCGGCGTGGTCGTCCTGCTCGTACGAGTCGAGATCGGCGTCGAGATCGGGCTCCAGATCGGACACGGCGGCGGCGACCGTGTGCGGCCGGTGTGCGGCGATGGACCCGACGGAGGGCTGCGGGTGGGCCGGGGTCTCGGCAGGCTGCTGGCTGGGCTGGCTCATACCTCCATTGTTCCGCGCGGAGGGCACGACAGGCGCGTCGGAGCCGGCGGGGGCGAGGCGGAACCTTCCGGTCTTGCCGGTCTTGCCGGTCCTGCCGGTCCTGCCGTTCGGAGTGGGGGGTACAGCGGGCTGCATTCCGTGAGGGTCGCAAGCGCGTCTGAATGGCCGGTAACGGCGACATGACGTGCGGGGAAGCGGGGCGGGGCGTGGCGGGGGCGGCGCACGGGTCGTACGCGGTGAAACGTACGGGGCGAACGTACGTGATCCCGTCCGCCCCCCTGCGGCGGACGGGACCACGTGGCCGGCCGGGATCAGCCGTGGACGCGGCGCAATACCTTGAAAGCGGCGAAGACGCACGCCGCGGCGAGCAGCAGCACGAGGCCCGTTTCGACGAGCTGGAGGGGCCAGAAGTGCGATTCGGGGTGGTAGTCCGAGAAGGGGGTGAGGGCCGGGGATTCCTGGCCGCACGGCGACTTCGAGTAGCCCATGTCCCAGCACTGTTCCCGGGTCATCCGGCTGCCGTCGGGCAGGAGGACGCCTTGCTGCACGAACCACAGGTGGGAGCCATCCCTCACGTCGGCCCCCTCGGCCGTGAGGGCCGGCCACAGATGGGGCCGTACCCAGGCGAAGAACAGCCCGACTCCCGCCGTGGCGACCAGGCCGACGGCCATCGCCGGCAGGGTGCGGCGCACGATCAGGGCCGCGAGCGCGCCCACGGAGACCGCCAGCAGGATGTAGCCGACAGCGGTCACCCCCATGGCCGGAAAGACCGTGCGGTCGCCCCAGAACAGGGACGAGTACAGGTCCGCGTCCGGCTCGTTCAGGGTGTGGTGCCTGCTCCAGCGGAAGGTGACGACCAGCAGGACGGTGGCGGCGATGGCGACCGCGGCGACGCAGGCGAGTCGTACGGCGAGCCAGCGGGCGGGCGACACCGACTGGGTCCAGGCCAGTCGGTATGTGCCCGATTCCAGTTCGCGGGCGATCAGCGGACCGGCGGTGAACACCACGACGAGCAGCGGCAGCAGGACGGTCGTGCCCGCGACGTAGCTCTCCGCCCAGTGGAACCAGCCGGCCGCCTCCGTAGAGGCGGCACACCCCTTGCCGCAGCTCACCGTGAACCCCGCCGAGCCGACCCAGACACGGGCCGCGCCCCAGCAGCCGATGGCGAACACCACGACGAGCAGCGCCGTCCACAGCGCGGGGCGGTGCTGCCGTACGGCGACCCAGGCCGGGCCGCGCGGTGTCAGCGCGCTCATGCCGTCACCTCGTCGGCGACGGTGCGCGCGGCGCCCTGCCCGGCTTCGGCGCTCGGGGTGAGCAGGACGGGCGCGCCCGGGGAGCGCAGATGGGCGAGCAACATTTCCTCCAGGGAAGGTTCCACGGTCCGCCAGTCGGGGCCGACCGGCCCGTCGGGGCGGATCAGCGCGGTGAGTTGGCGGCCCGTGGTGCGGGAGTCCACGACCGTGTGCGGGGCCAGGTCGCGTACGGGGCCGGTGACCAGCCGGTGCGCGGTCAGCAGGTCTTCGCTCTCGCCGCCGAGGCGGACCCTGCCCTCGTCGAGCAGCAGCAGGTAGTCACAGGTGCCTTCCAGCTCCGTGAGGATGTGCGACGAGATCACGACCGTGGTGCCGTGCGCGGCGGCGTCGGCCATGAGCGTGCCCATCAGCTGATGGCGGGCGAGCGGGTCGAGATCGGCCATCGGTTCGTCCAGCAGCATCAGTTCGGGCCGCTTGCCGAGCGCGAGGGCGAGCGCGACGCGGGTGCGCTGGCCGCCGGAGAGCGTACGGACGCGCACCCCGAGGTCGAGCCGCCCCTCGGTGACGATCCGTTCGGCGGCCTCGGCGTCCCAGCGGCCGGGGTTCAGCTCGTGCCCCATGCGCAGCGTCTCGCCGATGGTCAACCGCCCGTACAGGGGCTTGTCCTGGCCGACGTACGCGAGGCGGTCGCGCACGTCGCCCGGGTGCTCGCCGAGGACGCGGACGCCGCCCTCGGTGGCCGGGAGCAGTCCGGCGGCCTGGGCGAGGAGGGTGGACTTGCCGGCGCCGTTGGGCCCGACGAGGGCGCAGACACGGCCCTCCGGGATGCGGAAGGAACAGTCGCGCAGCGCCCAGCCCCGACGCTTTCCGTAGCGCTTGCCGAGGCCGGTCGCCTCGATCGCCGCAGCTGTCATGAGCGTTCCCCCTGGTTCTGGTGTTCCGTGTCGAAGTGTTCGTCGGCGACGGAGGTGAAGAGCGCCGTCACGTCGTCCTTCTCCAGCCCTCCGGCGCGGGCACGCTCGGCCCACGCGGCGAGTTCGGCGCGCAGTTCGGTGCGCAGCGGGCTGTCGGCGGGGCCGCCGCCGAGGGTGCCGCGTACGAAGGTCCCCAGCCCGCGCCGCCCTTCGGCCAGGCCTTCGCGCTCCAGTTCGCGGTAGGCCTTGAGGACGGTGTTGGGATTGATGGCCGTGGCTTCCACGACCTCGCGTGCCGTGGGCAGTTTGTCGCCGGGTTCGAGCAGGCCGAGCCGTAGGGCCTGTTTGGTCTGCTGGACGATCTGGAGGTATGTGGCGACACCGCTGCGCCGGTCGATGCGGTATTCGATCACCCGCAAGCACCCTTTCACTAGGGAAGTAGTGAAAGGATGGGGTGAAGAAGGGGCGGTGTCAACTTCACCGCCCCTTGGCCTACTTGGCCTGGTGCTTCAGTGCTCTACGTCTCCGTGCGGTACATGAGGTCGACCTCGTGCGTCGTGAAGCCCAGGCGCTCGTAGACCGTCACGGCCGCCGTGTTGTCCGCGTCGACGTAGAGCATCGCGGCCGGCAGGCCCTGCGCGGCCAGATACCGCAGCCCGATCGCGGTGAGCGCCTTGCCGAGACCGCCGCCCTGCGCGTCGGGGCTGACGCCGACGACGTACACCTCGCCGAGGTGTTCGTCGGCGTGCACCTTGGTCCAGTGGAAGCCCACGAGCCGGCCGTCCCGCTCGGCCAGGAAGAAGCCCTTCGGGTCGAACCACGGCTCGGCCTCGCGGTCGTCGAGATCGCGCTGGGTCAGCCCGCCCTGCTCGGGGTGGTGGGCGAAGGCGGCGGCGTTGACGGCGAGCCAGGCGGCGTCGTCCTCGCCGGGCACGAAGGTACGGACGGTGACGCCCTCGGGCAGGACCGGCTCGGCGATGTCCAGGGGCTCCAACGGCCGTCGCAGCTGCCGCAGTTCACGGAACATGGTCAGCCCGAGCACCTGCGCCAGATGCCGGGCGGCCGACTTGCCGCCGTGCGCCCACACCCGCAGCCGCTTCCCGGACGCGGCCAGCAGCGCGGCCCCGAGCGCCCGCCCGTGCCCGCGCCCCCGGTGCGCGGGATGCACGACCAGCTCGGCGGCCGGCGCCTCCACGGGATCGGTGTCCTCAAGCTGGGCGTACCCCACGAGCTGCCCACCGGCGGTCAGCAGAAAATGCCGCACCCCGTCCCTCGGCCCCCCGCGCAACTGCAACCGCCCCTGCTCGGACACGGCCTGCGTCCCGTCGGCCCGGGCCGCGTCATCGAGCAGCGCGAGTACGGCCCGTGCCTGCTCAGGGGTGATCTCGTCAAGGGTGGCGATCTGCCGGCCCGGGTCGGGGGCTGCCGTTTCATTCATACGTCGAGGGTACGGCGCGATCACGCGTACCCTCCGGGTTCCGCTTTCGGAATTCCGCTTTTACGGGCGATCGGTGGCCGCCTCGGGGTGGAGGACCTTGTCGGCGATCCGCGACAGATCCTCGGCGCTGGGCATCAGCTCCTTCACCTCCTCCGGCAGCCCGGCGTAGGTGCCGACAGCGAGGGGCTGATTCTGAAGCTGGAGAGCGAACTCGACGGACGCCTTGTCGCGGCTCTCGGCGATCAGAATGCCGATGGTGTCGTCGTCCCGGTCCGGATCGCGGACGAAGGCGTCCACGGCGCCCACGTAGAAGCCGAGCTGCCCGAGGTGCGCGGGCTGGGCCTCCGTCGTCTTGAGCTCGATCACCACGAACCGGTGCAGTTTGAAGTGGTAGAAGAGCAGGTCGATGCGGAACTCCTTGGTGCCCACGGTGATGGGGTACTGGCGTCCGACGAAGGCGAATCCGAAGCCGAGTTCGGTGAGGAAGTGGACGAGGTTGTCCACGAGCGCGTCTTCGAGATCTCGCTCGGCGGCCTCACGGGTCAGCCGGGTGAAGTCGAGGCGGTACGGGTCCTTGGTGATCTCTTTGACGGCCTTGGACCGTGCCGGGAGGGTCACGTCGAAGTTGTTGGCCGCGGCCCCCTGGGCGAGATGCAGCTCGTCGCGGATCACCACCGTCAGACGGTCTCGGGACCAGCCGTTGTGGACCGCGTGCTGGGCGTAGAAGTCCAGCTCGAAGCGGGTGTCGCACTTGCTCATGAGCACCACGATGTGGCCCCAGGGCAATTGGCCAACAGCTTGTTGGCCAATTGGCTCCGGCCAGGTACGGGCCATCTGTCGCATGTACTTGACGTTGCTGCGGCTGAAGCCGCGCTGGTTGGGGAACTCCGTCCGCAGCTCGGTGGAGATCCGGTCGATGACCTTGCTCCCCCACTCCTCCTCGCGCTGCCGCTCCAGGATCGTCCGGCCGATCTCCCAGTACATCTGGATCATCTCGGTGTTGACCTTGAGCTGGGCCCGTACGTGCGCGCCGCGCACCACCGATTTGAGGTCGTCGATCAACTCGAAGAAACCGGCGGGCAGTTCGGATGTCCCCTGCTGGGGTACGACGGCTTTCGCCGTGATCTCGCTTTCCATGGCGTACACACTTCCGTGTGTACGCCAGTGCGGTGACGTTCCTGCGCTCATATGTCCGCCGTACGGGTGAGGCGCGAAGGCCGCCCGTTGACGGGCATTGGCAACCAGGTCGTAACCAGAACAACCCTGTTGCTCTACGCGCGTGGACTCTAGGCTGCCGCACGCAGCTCCTATCCTTCACACGGAACTTACAAGCGGAAGCAACAAGGGGACCGATGTCACCGACACCGCAGAAGAATCGCGCGGCCCGGCGGGCGCTCGCCGCCGTGGCCGGGCTTGCCACGCTGGGCGCTCTCGCCGCCGCCGCGCCCGCAGCCGCCGGGGCGCAGAGTCATGGACCGGGGCACGGGCACTCCAAGCCCCGTACCGTGGACGTCCAACTGCTTTCCTTCAACGACCTGCACGGGAACCTGGAGCCGCCGGCCGGGTCCGCGGGCAACGTCAACGAGAAGCAGGCAGACGGCACCGTCAAGGCCGTGCCCGCCGGTGGCGTCGAGTATCTGGCCACCTCGCTGCGCACCGCGCGCAAGGGCAACCCCTACTCGGTCACCGCCGCCGCCGGTGACATGGTCGGTGCCAGCCCGATAATGTCCGGCCTGTTCCACGACGAGCCCACCATCGAGGCGCTGAACAAGATCGACCTCGATGTCACGGCCGTCGGGAACCACGAGTTCGACGAGGGCTCCGCCGAGCTGACCCGCCTCCAGAACGGCGGCTGTCACCCGACGGGGGGCTGCTACGAGAAGGGCAAGAAGTTCCGGGGCGCCGACTTCCCCTACCTGGCGGCCAACGCCACGTACGAGAAGTCCGGGAAGCCGGTCCTCAAGCCATACACCGTCTGGAAGAAGAACGGCGTCAAGGTCGGCTTCATCGGTGTGACCCTGGAGGGCACCCCGAACGTCGTCACCGCCGAGGGCGTCAAGGGCCTGAAGTTCCACGACGAGATCGAGACCGTCAACAAGTACGCCAAGGAACTGGACCGCCAGGGCGTCAAGTCGATCGTCGCGCTCATCCACGAGGGCGGGGCGCCGGCCTCCGACTCGTACAACTACGACTGCGACAGCCCCGGCCCCGGTGACGGCATCTCGGGTCCGGTCGTCGACATCGCGAAGGGCATCACGCCCAAGGTCGACGCGCTGGTGACGGGCCACACGCACCAGGCGTACGCGTGCACCGTCCCCGACCCGGCGGGCAACGACCGCATGGTGACCTCGGCTTCGTCGTTCGGCAAGGTCTACACGGACACCACGCTCACCTACGACCTGCGGACCAATGACGTCGTCCGTACGAAGGTGAAGTCGGCCAACCACGTCGTCAGCCGTGACCAGGCCAAGGCCAAGGACATGACCGACCTGATCACGCGCTGGAACAAGACCGCGGCGCCGATCGCGGGCGCGCCGCAGGGCTTCATCTCCGCCGACATCGCGGGCCGCGGCTCCACCGCGCTGGAGAAGCCGCTCGGCAACGTCATCGCCGACGCGCAGCTCGCGGGCCTGGCTCCGGCCGACAAGGGCGGCGCGCAGATCGCGTTCATGAACACGGGCGGTATCCGCTCGGACCTCGTGTACGCCGCCTCGGGCAGTGAGGGCGACGGTGTGGTGACGTACGGCGAGGCGTTCACCGTGCAGCCGTTCACCAACATGCTGAACGTCGTGGACCTCACCGGCGCGCAGCTCATCACCGCGCTCCAGCAGCAGGTCAGCGGCGCCAACGCGGCGTCCATGAAGATCCTTCAGGTCTCGAAGGGCTTCACCTACACCCTGGACACGACCAAGACGGGCGCCGACCGGATCGTCACCGACTCCGTGAAGCTGGACGGAGCGGCGCTGGACCCGGCGAAGACGTACCGCGTCGCGATGAACGAGTTCCTGGCGGGCGGCGGCGACGGCTTCCCGGTACTGGCCGAGGGCACGAACAAGCTGGTCGGCGCGTCCGACCTGGACCTGTTCAACACCTACCTGGCGGCGAACTCCACGGCCACCGCGCCGCTGGCACCGCCGGCGACCGACCGGATCACGATCATCAAGTAGTCACGGGCACGGAGAGGTGCGGAGGGCGGCGGGACGCTACACGTCCCGCCGCCCTCCGCCTGTCCGCGTTCCCAACCTCCATGGACAGAACACCAAACGAGAGGCCCTAGTCCAGCGGGTCGGGCCACTCGTGGTCGGGCAGCAGCTCGCGGAGCGCCGCCGATCTGTCGCGGCCCAGGACCACTTCGGTGTCGAGATTGGCCGGATCGATCTGGCGGATGAACTCCCGGCAACGGCCGCACGGCGGCAGCACATGCAGCGCACCCTCGTCACTGCGCCAGACGGCCACCACCTTCGCGATGCGGTACTCGCGGGCGGTGACCATGGCGGCGATGGCCGCGAGTTCGGCGCAGAAGCCCGTGCCGGAACCCGTATCGACGCAGACGCCCGAGTACAGGCTGCCCGCCTCGGTGACCAGCGTGGCCCCCACGTCGCCGAACAGCCGGTCACCCACCTGGTGCGGATTCAGTACGGCCTGGGCGGATGCGATGAGTTCGTCGTTGGATGTATCGGATGCAGTTGTCATCCAGGGGAAGGTACCGACCCCAACTGCCTCGTGGCCAGGGGGTTTCCGCGACCGGCGACGCTGGTCGCGGGCTTACCGGGCGTACGGGCTTACGGGCGGGCGCCGAGCCGCGCCGCGAGTTCGTCCAGATCGGCCACGAACCAGACGTCCCGCCCCCGGTTCGCCTCCCGTACGAGGTCGGGCAGCGCCGCGCTGGCCCGCAGGTGGTGCGAGATGTCGCCGACGACGGCCAGCCGGAGCCGGTAGTTGGCGAGCTTCTGGAGGATCGCGCCGGCGACCCCGCTGCTGAGGTCGTAGAAGCTGTCGTCGAACCGCCCGGCCGGGACCGCGATCAGCTCGGCGCCCTGGAAGGCCGCGCCGACGAGCTGGTCGAGCGCGTCCTGTTCGGTGGCGATCGGGGCGCCGTCGGCGTCGCAGACCAGCACCTGTACGCCGTGGTGCTCCACGAGAAGATCAGGCACGGTCCGACTCCCTTCCTTCGGTGGGCAGCAGGTCGTTGCCCGGTCCGAGCACGCTGTCGAGCAGGTGCAGCGCGTCGGCGGTGTCGGCGGCGTTGCCGAGGATCACGATCTTCATACGGGCCCGCTCCTCGTCGTAGACGGTCTGGATACGCAGGGAGTGCGCCGCGCCGCCGCGTGCGGACTGCGCGCTCGCCGTGACGAAGGTGCTCAGCCGGCTCGCGGCGTCCGGGCCGACCGAGTCGATCTGCACGAGGGTCGACACCTCCACGTACCGCCCGCGCGGCTCGTCGGCCACCGGCTCGGCCACCGGCTCCGGGTGGCCGGTCAGCGCCTCGAAGTCCGCCCGGCTGATCCGGTACTGCTTGCCGATCCGTACGGCCTTCAGCCGCCCGTCGCGGACATAGTTCCGCACGGTCCGCACATGTAGCCCCAGCCGCTCGGCGACCTCGCCGACCGAGTACAGCTCGCGGTCACTGCTCTCCATGGGGACGAATCTTACCTCAAACTACCTTTCTGTGTCCTCTCTATGGAAAATAGGGAGTGATTCGATCATCTGCGTTCACGTCGAGGTCGCCCCCGATCCCAACAGCGCTGTCAGAGGCGGGTGTTTGAATGTTTCGATGGACCCACAGGCCACCCTCACCGCCCTGCGAGACTTCTGCGCCGAACGGCTCGGCCCACCGCTCGCCGCCCGTTTCGTCGACCTCGCCCGGCCCGGTTTCGCGCTCACCACGGCCGAGCCCGGCGAGGCCACCGGGCACAGCCGATTCGGCGGCCGGGCGATGCTCGAACCGGGCACGCCCTGGCCGACCTGCGAGGGCTTTCCGCTGACGCTGCTCGCGGTTCTCGACGCCGACGCCCTGGCCCCCTGGCTCGGTGACCTCCTCCCGGCCGGGACGGGCCTGCTCAACTTCTTCTCTCTCGACAGCGACTCCGAGCAGTGCGACCCCGGCGCGTACGAACTGGCGCGCACGTACGGCCTTGAGGACCCACAGATGGGGAAGGTGATCGCGGCCCGTGCCGCGCACGCCGTCGAGACGAACGCGCCTGCCCGGTCCAGCGTCTTCGAGCCGGTCGCGTGGACGGCATCGCCCGGATTCGTCTTTCCCGACACCTGGGACCCGGCCTGGGACACCCTCGACCTGGGTCCGGAGGCCGACTACATGGCCAAGGCCATGCCCGCCCAGCATCTGGAGGGCCGGCTGCCCGATTGGTCGCAGCGGCCGGGCGCGCTCGACGACGAGGACATCGCCTTCGGCCGGCCGGAATTCCCCACGGCAAGCCCGGCGTGGCTGCCACCTGGCGAAGACCCGGCCCTCTACCACCACCTGCTCCAACTGTCCGGACGGGAAGACTGGTACATCGGGGGTGACGGCGGCTGGATGCACTGGTCGATCCCCACCGGGGCGCTGCGGGCCGGTGACTTCAGCCGGGCGATACCCACCCCGGACATCTGGTGACCACCGCGCACCGGGGCGGACGGCGAAGGGCGCCTCAGCGGTAGCCGGCCAGGCCGTCCGCGCGTTCCTCCTCGTCGCCGTCCCGGTGCGCGGCAAGGGCCTGTTGGAGGGCGAAGGTGGCGCGGATCGTGGCGATCCGGCTGGTCAGTGCGTCGTCGTCCGACCAGCCTCCCCGCGTGAGCACCCGCGCCAGGAGCTCCTCGCCGTGGCCGGCGCCGATCGCCGCGAGGTCTTCGGCGGGGTCGCCGAGCGTGACCTCGTCCCAGTCGACCACGCCACCGAGCCGGGGCAGTCCGTCGTTGCCCGCTGCCTCCTCCGTGTCCCCTGCCTCCCCTGCCTCCCACAGGACGTTCTCCGCCCCGAGGTCGCCGTGCACCACCGCTCCGGTGAGATGCGGGAGGCTGTCGAGCGCGGCCAACTCCCGTTCGGCCCGCCGCCGTCCGCCGTCGGACATCAGCCCGAACAGCTCCGCGCGTACGCCCGCCGCGAACCGTCGCCATCCGTCTTCCGGCGCGTGCGGCAGCGCGGCCCGTACGGCACGGTCGGCGCCCGCATCTGCCAGTCCGGCCAGCAGCGCGGCGTACTGCGACGCCACTGCCTCGGCCACATCGCGGTCCTTGAGCGCGCCAACGGCCAGCGGCGCCCCCGGTACGCGACTGAGAACCAGGAAGGGCACCTCGTCCGCCGTTCCCAGGCTTCCCCGGTCTCCGCTCTCCAACAGCGGCTCCGGCGTACGAAAGCCGAGCCCCAGCCCCGCGAGCACACGCAACACCGCCGCCCGCGCGGGCAGTCTGCCGGCCGCCGCCTCGGTACGGGGAAAGCACACGACACGGTCCGCGCCGAGCACCACATGGTGGAACTGCCCCTGGCGGACGTCGAGTTCCGCCGGATCGTCATCGGGCAGCAGCCTGCTCAGCAGAGCGCGACGCGTCTCAAGGACCTCGATCTCCATCCCCATCCCCATCTCCCTTGCCCCTCTCCAGAAAACCCGGTGAAGCCGAGCCGAACGCGAAGCTAGCATCGCGGCATGATCAGGGACGACGGGCGGGACGACGGGCGGCTGCTGGCCCTGGAGGTCGACGTCATCCACGGCCTCGATCCGGACCCGTACGAGTACCAGGGCGACCGCCACCCGCAGACGCTCGCGAAGGGCGCGACGGCACTCGCCGTGTGGGCCTGGTCGCCCCGAGCGCGCCTGCTGGCCCTCGCATCAGGCATCGCGCACCCGGGCGGCGTTGATGACGGCGACCACCAGAAGTACACCCCCGGCGAGCCCCCTGCCGCGCTGCTCCGCCTGACAGCGTCCCTCGGCGACCGGCCGGTGTCCGTAGAGGGCGGCCCGTCCTACGTCTTCCCGCCCCAACTCGCCCCGCCCCGGCCCGTTCCGCTGCCCGTCATCGTCTCCACCGCCGAGGGGAGAGCCGCGGCCCGGCGACTGGTCCGGCCCGACAACTGGCAGCCCGGTGAGTGGTCCGAGCTGATCGAAGGACGTATCGGTGAGTGGGCGATGGCGGTGCACGACGAGTCCCCGGTGTCGATCTGCCACACCCCCGCGTCGAACGGCACCGCCGCCGAGGCGGGCGTCTGGACCCGCCCCGACTTCCGCGGCCGACGCCTCGCCCCGGCCGTCGTGACCGCCTGGTCCCGGCGCCGGCGCCAACTCCGGCAAAAGGACGTGCTCTTCTACAGCACCACCGCCGCCAACCACGCGTCCCAGTCGGTCGCCCGGGGTCTGGGACTCGTCCCGCTCGGCTGGATCTGGACAGCGTGTGAAGCGTGACCGGTGAGGGCCAACTGGGCTGTCGCCGTGGGCGGTTACGGCCTTTCGTATGACTGACCATCGAATGGTGGGTCGCTTCTGGCGACACCCGTGTGTGGGACCTGAACCTCCGCGCACGCCAGAGGCACTTTCTACTGCCACGTCGCGGTGTCGGGGTCGATGCCGTGGGCACGTGCGTCGGTGTCGATGACGCGGCGCAACCACGTGGCGAGGCCGGCGCGGATGCCGTCGTAGTGGGCGGCGAAACCCGGATCGGCCTCGTACGTGCGGCCGAGACAGACCTGCATCTGCCTGGTGAGGGGAAAGTACGAGGCGAAGATTTCGCGGTGCCGCTCGACGAGTTGACGCGCCTCCGGGCTGCCAGGTGTGACGCCCGCGTCCATCGCGTCCCCGAGGGCGCGGTCGAGGCCGGCGACGGCTTCGGCGACGGCCCGCCATTCCTCCGGACCGCGAGAGGCCGAGCGTTCGGCGTACTGCGCCCATTGCTTCGTGTCCCCGTAGCGCTGACGGGCTTGCGCGGGCCAGTCGGGGTCCCACCGGGGGCCGAAGACCGCGGTCTGCTGCTCGACGGTCAGCAGCAGGCCACGATCGTGGGCGTCGATCATCCGGTCCAGTCCGGCGCCGAGCCGCTGGAGGCGGTCGATCCGTTCGGCGACCCGCGTGCGCTGCGCGCGCAGTGCCCCGGGCACGTCCGCGGCCGAGTCGTCCAGGACGGCCCGGATCCTGTCCAGGCCGAGACCGAGCTCGCGGTGGATGACGACGCGGTGCAGGCGTTCCAGATCACCGGCGGTGTAGAGCCGGTATCCGGCGGCCGTGCGCAACGACGGTCGCGCCAGGCCGATCTCGTCCCAGTGGTGCAGGGCGCGGACGGTCACGCCCAGCCGCGCCGCGACCTGGCCGACGGTCAGGCCATCGGTCGGGCCATCGGCGTCGGCGTCAGTGGCATCAGGCATGCTCCGCATTGTCGCCGCGAACGGCGTCCGGTGCGGTGATCCCGATGCCTTCGAGGTTCCGCGCCTCCTGACTGGCCGGGTCGAAGGGCTTCGCCGCGGTGAAGACGACCCGTGCGTTCTCGGGGGTGATCACCTCCACATCGCGGGTGTTCCAGGGGGTGTCCCGTGGACCGTCGACCGAGTTCGGGCGCAACGTACGGCAGTTCTCGACGAGGGAGTCGACCTGGCTGAGTACGCCCGCGAAACTGAAGCTCATCGCCGGTGCCTGCTCCGGAACGCTCGCCGCCTGGACGAGGAGTACGTCCTGGAACGCCCACCGGCGCAGATGCACCAGCCTGCCGGGGATGCCGAACAGCTCGAAGAACCCGAGTCCACGAGTCCAGAAGTCCACCGACGTGTCCATATCGCTGGTGGGAATCGTCACGAAAGCGGGCATTCCGTAGATGCCCCGGAACGGCTCCGGCGGAACCGCGTCCGGGCCGGGAGTGGGCACGGGGCTCGTCTCGAACGCGTTGTAGTGGTCGCTCATGCACCTCACCTTCCAGCCTCACGCCACGTGAGGGTCAAGTCCCGGTTCTGCCTGCCTCTCAAGCCGTCCACCTACACTGACGGCCATGGCATGCCGCATCAGTGAGCTGGTCATCGACGTCGCCGATCCCGAACGGCTCGCCATCTTCTGGAGCGAGGTTCTCGGGTACGTCGAACTCGGCCGGGAGGACGACGGAAGCATCGAGATCGGGCCACCCGGCGCCGGCTTCGGCGGCCCGCAGCCCACCCTCGTCCTCAGCCCCAGCGGCGACCCGCGGCCCGGGAAGCTCCCCCTGCACATCGACGTCAACGCCACCGACCGCGACCAGGACGCCGAGCTGGAGCGGCTGTTGGCGCTCGGCGCCAGGCCCGTCGAAGTCGGCCAGACCGGCATGGAGAGCTGGCACTGCCTGGCAGACCCGGAAGGCAACGAGTTCTGCCTCCTGCGCGCCCGGATCCGGCCCCTGTAGCCCCGTACCTGACCCGTACCCTCACCCTGTACCTGAACCCCGTACGACTCCGTACCTGACCGCGTACGTCCTGACGGCGTTCCTGGCCCCCCGCACTCCCGTTCGGATCAGCGGAGGTTGTCGCCCCAGCCGCCCTGGATCATCGTCTGGAACGCCCACGCCCCGTCGCGCTTGATCAACACGTCGGCGTAGCGCAGCTGTTGGGACTCGCCCCCGGCCGTCATCGTGGAGTCGGTGAAGACGACGACCATCGCGTTGGTGAGGAAGGCGCTGAGCGTCCGATCACGCCACCCGTGACGTCGGTACTCACTGTCAGAGGCGCCGGATACCGTGCCGACCATGACTGATCACGCAACCCAAAGCGCCACTTCAAGAAGTGAACCTGCCACGGCTGATGCCGAGTCGACCGACCCGCAGTCTCTCGCCCATGCCCACACCGATCCCGTCACGCGTCGGCAACTGCTCGCCCTGGACGCGGCGCGGCGCGGAGACAGGGAGCTTTCCGACCGTCTCTTCGCGAGCCCGGTGGAGGGCGAGCCCGACGCCGAGTGGCGAGTGGAATGGGCCACCGGGCCTTCCCGCCTCGCCCACTCGCTGCGCTCCGAGGACGTGGAGTTCGCGGCGGCGACCACGGTGATCGACGGGCGTCCGCACGCGGTCGTCGGCGGCCCGGACGAGTTGGTACGGCTCTGGGACCTGGCCACGGGTGAACCGGCGGGTGAATCTCTCACCGGCCACGAGGACGACGTGCTTGCGGTGGCGACCACCGTGGTCGACGGGCGTCCGCACGCGGTGACCGGCGACATGGACGGGGCGGTACGGGTCTGGGACCTGGCCACGGGTGAACCGGCGGGCGAGCCTCTCACCGGCCACGACGGCGAAGTGAACGGGGTGGCGACGGCGTTGGTCGACGGTCGCCCGCACGCCGTGACCGTCGGGGAGGACGAGACCGCCCGCGTGTGGGACCTGACCACCGGCCGGCAGGTGGGCGAGCCGTTCACCGATCACAGTGACCATGTCCGACTGGTGGCCACCACCGTGATCGACGAACGTCCCCACGCGGTCACCGGCAGCGAGAAGTGGGGCGTACTGGTCTGGGACCTGAGTACGGGCGAGACCGTACGCGAACTGATCACCGACACCGAGGACCCCATCAGCGCCGTGGCCACCGCGGTGATCGACGGGCGCCCGCACGCGATCACGGCCGGCGCCCCCGACGAGCATCCCGGTGACGATGACGCCGTATCCATATGGGACCTGACGGAAGGTCAAGAGGTTGGCACCCTGACGGGCGACACCGACAGGATTCGGACGACAACCACGATGGTGATCGACGGACGGCCCCACCTGATCACCGGCGGACGGCGGGGAAGGAGCTACCCGACCCTGTGTGGAACTGTGCGGGTCTGGGATCTGACCACCTTCCAACAGGCCGGACGGGAACTGCTGTTCCCGATGCCCGTCCACACGGTGACCGCCGCCAACGGCCGGCTCGTCGTGGGATTCGGCGACGAGGCCGCGGCACTTCGCCACCTCTGACGGCCGGAACGCCCCAGGCCACTCCTGGTTGATCGTGTCCGACATCGCCGGCCACCTCGCCGCACATGACATGAGCGGCCAACTGGACACGGCGGCGGATCCGGCGGCGGCAACCTGCACTGCGTCGACCTCGCGCCCGAGCCTGACGGCGCTCGCGGACAGGTGATCTCCTGGGAGATCCGTGGTGGCCCGCTGCCCGTGCGCGCCTCGTCGCTTCCTCCGTTCGCGGTCAGTAGCGGCCGTTGATGTTCTCTTTGTTGTTCGATCCGAGCGGTTCGGAGTAGGGCACAGGTGTCTTCATGCAGCCGAGTGCGTTGTTGGTCTGCGACAGTTTGGGCGAGGCGTTGGCTCCGTGCAGAAGGCCTACGGCGTGACCCGTTTCGTGGCAGCTGTTACCAGGGGTGTACCAGCCGCCGCCTTCGATGCGGATGTACGTCTGGTCGCAGCCGTAGGTACTGCTGGGGTCGTTGCACCAGGTGGCGCCGGCGAAGTTGCCAGGCACTGCCGCTTCCGCGTAGTAGATATCGGTCTCGCTGCCTCCGTCCCATGTGGGTGTCGAGTCGTAGCTGATCGAGAGGTCCGTCGGCGCGTACTGCGCGCTCAGCATCTTCTGCACGATGTTCTTGTCGACGGTCTCCAGCGCGTTGCTGCCGCCGCTGTCCATGTAGTACGTGACCTGTGCGTTGTCCGTCTGGCAGACGCCCCCACTTTCGGCGTTGCCTTTGCGGCACGCCTTGTTGTAGTTGTTCGTGGGGGTGAGGTTGTCGGTGGCCGCCGCCCAGGCGACGCCGGTGGCGACCAGCAGGGCGGCCACGGTCACGGCGGGCACGGCGGCGCGCCTGATGGGCGATTTACGCGCCGCGGTGTCGCCCGAGCCGTCGCCTGAGCCGTCGACTTGTCTCTTGTCTTTTCCGAACACGTTCAACCTCGCCGTTCGCTGAGTTGGGTAAGGGTCGGTGACCGCTCGGAATTTGTGCTCCGGGCGGTCACCGTGGAAGGCTTGCTGCCTACTTACATGTCGTCTCGGCCGGGTCGGGGCCGAACTGCTCTTCGGTCTGGGGCGGGGCGGTGTCGAGGGCCTTGTCGAGGGCGGCGGTGTCCTTGCCGGTCATCTTGTCCTCAAGGCTCAAGTCCGGTTCTTCGATGCCCAGGGTCGCGAGTACCTTTTTGGCGGACTGGGGCTTTCCCTCCATTTCGCCTTCGCCGATCACTTGATTGTCGAAGGGAATGGTGGAGTCCACGCCGAGGCCTCGCCACTGGCCGGGTACGGGTGCGTCGCCGGGGCTGCATCGGGGTTCTTGCCAGTCGATGGCCATGAGGTAGCTGTGGCCGGATTCGAGGCGTGGTTCGTCCTCGCCGGCCATTTTCACCCGCTGGGAGGTGTCGGTGCCGGTGAATGCCCAGCCGTAGGCCGTCCAGTCGAAGGATGTCGGTGCGGGCCGGCTGACGTTTTCCTTGGACCACACGACTCTGTCCACGCGCAGTTGTACGTTGCGCAGGATTATCCCTTCGCCACGTTCGATCTCTTCCGGGGTCGGTGGTATTTCCGACTCGGCGACCGGGGTTACGGAAACGACGTGTTCGGCGTAGGTGGTCCAGTCCGATGCGGTGGTGTTGGGCAGCCGGTCGCTTCCGTGCGCGAGGATGATGTCGTTGGCTTTTCGTTTGTCGGGTGTGGTGGCCCGGACGGAGTCCGAGCCATGGGCGGCCAGCCCGGTGGCCACGAGTGCGGTGGCGACGGCACCTGTCATGGCGGCGATACGCAGTGTTCTCTTCATGTTCGTTTTCACGTTTGTCCATTCCTCCGTTCGCGGTCAGTAGAGGCCGTTGATGTTTTCTCTGTTGTTCGATCCGAGAGTGAGGGAGGACGGCGTCGGCGTCCGCATGCAGCCAAGTGCGCTGTTCGTCTTCGACAGTTTGGGCGAGGCGTTGTTTCCGTGCAGAAGGCCCACGGCGTGGCCCGTTTCGTGACAGGTCATACCATGGGTGTACTCGCCGCCGCCTTCGATGCGGATGTACGTCTGGTCGCACCGGTAGGTACTGCTGTCGTCGTTGCACCAGGCGATGCCGGTGAGGCTGCCGGGTACTGTCGCTTCCGCGTAGTAGATGTCGGTCTCGCCGCTTCCGCTCCAGGTGGGCGTCGAGTCGTAGCTGATCGAGAGATCCGTCGGCGCGTACTCCGAACTCATCATCTTCTGCACGATGTTCTTGTCGACGGTCTCCAGCGCGTTGCTGCCGCCGCTGTCCATGTAGTACGTGACCTGTGCGTTGTCCGTCTGACAGACGACCGCCTCGTTGGCGCTCCCTACACTGCAACCCTTGTTGTAGTTGTTCGTGGGAACCATGTTGTCGGTGGCCGCCGCCCAGGCGACGCCGGTGGCGACCAGCAGGGCGGCCACGGTCACGGCGGGCACGGCGGCGCGCCTGACGGGCGATTTACGCGCCGCGGTGTCGCCCGAGCCGTCGCCCGAGCCGTCGACTTGTCTCTTGTCTTTTCCGAACACGTTCAACCTCGCCGTTCGCTGAGTTGGGTAAGGGTCGGTGACCGCTCGGAATTTGTGCTCCGGGCGGTCACCGTGGAAGGCTTGCTGCCTACTTACATGTCGTCTCGGCCGGGTCGGGGCCGAACTGCTCTTCGGTCTGGGGCGGGGCGGTGTCGAGGGCCTTGTCGAGGGCGGCGGTGTCCTTGCCGGTCATCTTGTCCTCAAGGCTCAAGTCCGGTTCTTCGATGCCCAGGGTCGCGAGTACCTTTTTGGCGGACTGGGGCTTTCCCTCCATTTCGCCTTCGCCGATCACTTGATTGTCGAAGGGAATGGTGGAGTCCACGCCGAGGCCTCGCCACTGGCCGGGTACGGGTGCGTCGCCGGGGCTGCATCGGGGTTCTTGCCAGTCGATGGCCATGAGGTAGCTGTGGCCGGATTCGAGGCGTGGTTCGTCCTCGCCGGCCATTTTCACCCGCTGGGAGGTGTCGGTGCCGGTGAATGCCCAGCCGTAGGCCGTCCAGTCGAAGGATGTCGGTGCGGGCCGGCTGACGTTTTCCTTGGACCACACGACTCTGTCCACGCGCAGTTGTACGTTGCGCAGGATTATCCCTTCGCCACGTTCGATCTCTTCCGGGGTCGGTGGTATTTCCGACTCGGCGACCGGGGTTACGGAAACGACGTGTTCGGCGTAGGTGGTCCAGTCCGATGCGGTGGTGTTGGGCAGCCGGTCGCTTCCGTGCGCGAGGATGATGTCGTTGCTTTTGCCCTTGCCCTTGTCGGATGCGGCGGCCTGGACAGTGTCCGAGTCCTGGGCGCCCAGTCCGGTGGCCACGAGTGCGGCGGCGACGGCACCTGTCATGGCGGCGATACGCAGTGCGTTCTTCACGTTCGTCCAACTCTCGGTTCGTGGTCAGTAGATGCTGTTGATGTTCTCTTTGTTGTTCGGTCCGAGCGGCAGTCCGGATTTCGACGGCGTCTGCATGCAGCCGAGCGCGCTGCTGGTCTGGGACAGCCTGGGCGCGGATTCGGCTCCGTGCACAAGGCCCACGGCGTGACCCGTTTCGTGACAGCTGCGACCAGTGGTGTACTGGCCGCCGCCTTCGATGCGGATGTAGGTCTGGTCGCACCGGTAGGTGCTGCTGGGGTCGTTGCACCAGGCGGCACCGACGTAGCTGCCAGGCACTGCCGCTTCCGCGTAGTAGATGTCGGTCTCGCCGCTGCCGCTCCAGGTGGGCGTCGAGTCGTAGCTGATCGAGAGATCCGTCGGCGCGTACTCCGAACTCATCATCTTCTGCACGACGTTCTTGTCGACGGTCTCCAGCGCGTTGCTGCCGCCGCTGTCCATGTAGTACGTGACCTGCGCGTTGTCCGTCTGGCAGACGCCCGCGTCACCGGCGACGCCCTTGTAGCACGCCTTGTTGTAGTTGATGGTGGGGACCAGGTTGTCGGTGGCCGCCGACCAGGCGACGCCGGTGGCGACCAGTAGGGCACCCACGGTCACGGTGGGTACGGCGACGCGCCTGACGAGCGACTTGCGCACCGCGGTGTCGCCCGAGCCGTCGACTTGTTTCTTGTCTTTGCCGAACATGTTCAACCTCGCCGTTCGCAGAGCTGAGAAAGATCATCTGCTCGGCGAAGCCACGACACTCTGTCCCGCGCCCACGTGACTGGCGGCTAAGAAGACAAGGTGTGGTGTGTGTCTCCCCCGAGCCAACACGGGATCACTACATACGACCTGATGAGGCGTCGTCAAGAGACATTTGGGACCGGGATCTGCCTCGGAGCGGTGCGAATAGGCAAGAACCCCTCGAGATCGCCGGGTGACTGTGATACGCGTTCGTTCCCCTCCCAAAGGGGAACGAAAGGCATCTGCCTACTACATGCTTTCTGGGCGGGGGCGGGGATGAAGTCCGGTGGCCACGAGTGCGGTGGCGACGGCACCTGTCATGGCGGCGATACGCAGTGTTCTCTTCATGTTCGTTTTCACGTTTGTCCATTCCTCCGTTCGCGGTCAGTAGAGGCCGTTGATGTTTTCTCTGTTGTTCGATCCGAGAGTGAGGGAGGACGGCGTCGGCGTCCGCATGCAGCCAAGTGCGCTGTTCGTCCTCGACAGTTTGGGCGAGGCGTTGTTTCCGTGCAGAAGGCCCACGGCGTGGCCCGTTTCGTGACAGGTCATACCATGGGTGTACTCGCCGCCGCCTTCGATGCGGATGTACGTCTGGTCGCACCGGTAGGTACTGCTGTCGTCGTTGCACCAGGCGACGCCGCTGGAGCCGCCGGGTACTGTCGCTTCCGCGTAGTAGATGTCGGTCTCGCCGCTGCCGCTCCAGGTGGGCGTCGAGTCGTAGCTGATCGAGAGATCCGTCGGCGCGTACTCCGAACTCATCATCTTCTGCACGACGTTCTTGTCGACGGTCTCCAGCGCGTTGCTGCCGCCGCTGTCCATGTAGTACGTGACCTGCGCGTTGTCCGTCTGACAGACGACCGCCTCGTTGGCGTTCCCTACACTGCAACCCTTGTTGTAGTTGTTCGTGGGAACCATGTTGTCGGTGGCCGCCGCCCAGGCGACGCCGGTGGCGACCAGCAGGGCGGCCACGGTCACGGCGGGCACGGCGGCGCGCCTGACGGGCGATCTACGCGCCGCGGTGTCGCCCGAGCCGTCGTCTCGTCTCTTGTCTTTTCCGAACACGTTCAACCTCGCCGTTCGCTGAGTTGGTCAAGAACCTGCTCGGCGAAAACCACGGACGTTCTGCACTGCGCACACGTGACTGGCGGCAAGTAGACAAGTCGTGGTGTGGCTCCCCCGAGTCAGCACAGGTTCACTACATACGACTTGACGGTCCGTCGTCAACGGACAAAAACGATCAGTTCTGCTCCGCCCGCCAGACGGTCGGGCACGGCGTCCGCTCGGCCTCGGGAAGCGCCTCCTCGATATCTGCCTGATTGTCCGCGAGTTCGGCCCCGGCGAACGTGTCCGTCTCCAGGTCACGGCGTTGCGGGACCACGATGAGCAGATGCTGGCCGACGCGCCACGGCTCACGTACGCGCGCCTCTGCCGGGTCGACGACGTCGAGTTCGATCTCGCGCTCGCCCTGGGAGGGTTTGATCCAGTCCCGCACGGCGAACGTCACCGTCAGTCGGCCGTCCTGCCCGGAAGGGCTCACAGCCATCACGTCGCCGACCGCGATGGTCCGCCCGCAGGCGACCCACTCCAGCAGTGTCTGGCCCTGGCCGCTCCCGGCACCCCCTGCGTCCGGAGCCGCACGGTCGCCGCCGCCCGGTGAGGCGGTGTTCGGATTGCCCAGCGTCAAGGTCAGCAGGCCGATGCCCGCGGCCACGGCTGCGACGAGCGCGCCGATGCCGATTCCCCTGCGACGTCGGGAGGCGCGCGGGCGAACCGGCCCCTTGACGGGATCGCCCCGTCCGGCCTCTTCGCCGATCACGGCCAGAGCCCGGCGAAGCCGATCTTCCTCGGAGTCCGTCAAATCTGGCATCTCAGATCACCTCCATGTCGCGCAGCGTCGATTTCAAAGCCGAGGTGGCCGTGTGAAGCCGGCTCTTCACCGTGCCTTCCGGGATGTCGAGTTGGCGCGCGATTTGACGCACCGTCAAGTCTGTGTAGAAGCGCAACGTCAAGACCTGCCGATGAGCCGCGTCCAGGCGTTCCAGTGCATCCGCGACGGACAAGGCAAGGGCTCGGTCCGCCTGCGGGTGGCGAACCGAATCGTCCCGGGCCCAGCGCGCGGCAAGCCGTTTCCGCAGCCCCTCGTCCCTGGAGCGCGACCGGTGCCAGTCGGCGGCGACACGGGAAGCCACGACCGACTGCCAGGCCGCCGGATTACGGATCTCCTCCCGCGCCGGGTCCGCCTCCGCCTCCAGAAGCCTCAACCTGACCTGCTGCACCCCGTCGTCGAGTTCGGTCCAGGGCACCCCGCCCAGGGCGAGGACCGCGCGAATGGAAGCGTCCTCGGAGCGGGGTGACGACCGTGCGTCCGAGCCGGCCTGTCTGACTCTGCGCCATGCCGCCATCCGCGGTCCTCCCTCTCTTTTCACTATGACGGAGAAGCACGGCGAAACGTTCACGCGTATTCGGCTACGGGTACGGACCGGGCCGGGATCAGGGCGAGTTGGCCGCCTCCGCCACTCGGGCGGAGGCGGCGGCCACGAAGAACGGAACGGCGACGAGGAAGCCGCCGGCCAGGAGAACTCGATACCAGCTGCCGGCGGCGTCGGAGGCAAGCCTCGAATCGGGCATCGTCAAACGCATCCAGGTCCGTCAACTGGATGGTGCACACCGCCGCGAGAGGGACTTGGGTCTGTTCGCCGCTGTCCATGTCCCGCAGCGTGACCGTACCCGCCTCGCACTCATTCGCCCCATGAATCACGCAGAATCGGGCTTCTTGATCACTGGCCCATTTCATCTGCCCGCGTCAGCAGGGGCAGGATGCGTTCGATGCCCAGGGAGCCGCCACACGCCGGTGAGTCCTTGCCGCCGAGGCGCGGGCGAGGGGGACCGTGAGGTCGTATCGCAAGGCGAGATCCGCCTCACCGCTCGCCTCGTGGTCGCCGTGCCGGCGGATCTTGAAGATGAGCTTGTCGCCCTCGTCGCCGCACTTACCGGTGAGCACGTCAAGACGCTCGAACGCCGGGGTCTGGAGCGGAACTCGGTCGCCCTGGGCGAAACTCACGAAGGGGGCTTCGCTCCCGGCCTGGACGTGTCGGCGGGATCGCGGGGCGCCGGCGATTTCGGCGGCTTGGACCTCCGTGGAGTGGACGTGAAAACGATCGAACCGGCAAGCAGCCCGAGGCAGACGGCCGGGATCGCGAAGTCCCACAGTGGCGGGTGGGGGCCGGCGAGGTGGGTCATGCCGGTGTGTCGTTCCTGGCCAGGGTGAACCAGACGGCCTTGTGGCTGGGGGAGAGGCCCCCGTAGATGGTCGACCCCCACGTCTCGGCGACGCGGTCCAGCAGGAACACGCCCTGTCCGCAGCCGAGTTCGTGGACGGTGGGGAGGGTGTTGGGTACGGGCAGGGACCAGGGCGCCTCGTCACTCACGTACACGGTGATCCGCTTCCGGTTGACGGCAACGGTCACCCCGATCCGGTGAGTTCGTGTATGCCGGTGTGCGTTCGTGACCAACTCCGTTACACAGAGGCGGGCGTCGTCGGCCAGGGCGTCATGCCTACTGACGCGGAGGAGCGTGCCGAGGAAGTCCCGCGCGATTCTGGGCGCGGCGGCCGTGTTGGGCACGGCGAGTCGGTAGGTCTCACCGCCCTGAGGGGGCGGGGGCGGTACGGGAGTTGGGGTGGCGGTGGGGGTGGTCATGGCGCCTTCTCTCCGCGTTCGGCTGCGCTCGGTTGCCGAGTGGTGTGAGTACCGTAGCGCACTGTCTCATTAGTGGTACATCTAAGCAGCATTAAAGTGACTGTTGAACTACGGTTGGGGCGCGGGACACACTGAGACCCGACAAGATGGAGAGGTCGATGCCACCGAGGAAAGCGCCTACGGCACGTCAGCGCCGACTGGGTACCGAGCTGCGCAAGATGCGAGAGCGTGCGGGTTACAACATCGCCGAGGGCGCCGAGATAGTCGGCACTGACCGCACCACCATCAGCAACACCGAGTCGGCGAGATTCGGTGTGAGCGCTGAGCGAGTACGTACGTGGGCCAACGCCTACCAGTGTCCCGACGTGTCCTACGTCGACGCACTCGCCGACATGGCCGCCGAGCGCGGTCAGGGCTGGTGGGAGGAGTACCGCAACGAGTTGGTCAACAAGGCCTTGGACTTGGCGGAGTTGGAGCACCATGCCGCCGGTATTCGATCCGTGCAGATCATGCATGTGCCTGGTGTTCTTCAGACCGAGGACTACGTCCGCGCGGTCTACGAGGGAGCTGTGCCGGCGCCCAGTCCCGCGCGGCTGCGGCGACGGCTTTCGCATCGACTGAAGCGTCGGGATGTACTTGACCGCGACAATCCACCGGCGTGCACGTTCCTGATTCACGAGGCGGCGCTGCGGATGGTGTACGGCGGAGTCGAGGTCGCCCGCGGCCAGCTCGACTACCTGCTGAAGGAGTCCTATCGGGACAACGTCACGATTCGCGCGATCCCTTTCGCGGCAGGCGGCTTCCCGAACGCCGGTAGTTCGAGCCAGTACCTATATGGCGTGGTGCCGCAACTCGACACTGTCCAGACGGATACCCCGACCGGGTCGGCCTTCCTGGATGCGGAGACACCGCTCGCGAACTGGCGGGCAGTGCTTGACCGCACCGAGCAGTGCTCGCTTGACCCTGATAGTTCGCGGGACTTCATCCGCGCAATTGCACAGCAACTATGAAGGCGTGAGAGTGATGGAAATTCAGTGGCGTAAGTCATCGAAGTCCGCCGACGACGAGGCTGACGCCTGCCTTGAACTGGCAGAGCACGGCGGCGAGATCCTGATGCGCGAGAGCGACCACCCTGGCGTGGTCATTCACACCACCCGCGTCAAGCTCCGCGCCTTCCTCGAAGGTGCCAAGGAGGGCGAGTTCGACAACCTCGCCTGACGCGCGACGCGTTCACAACGGGCGGTTCCCCACCGGCGCAGGTGGGGGCCGCCCGTTGTTCGCGCGTCGCGCCGGATGGGGCCTGGCCG
Source organism: Streptomyces sp. NBC_01508 (assembly GCF_045040315.1). Classification (NCBI taxonomy): domain Bacteria; kingdom Bacillati; phylum Actinomycetota; class Actinomycetes; order Kitasatosporales; family Streptomycetaceae; genus Streptomyces; species Streptomyces sp. NBC_01508. The sequence goes on from NZ_CP109419.1 coordinate 4,640,655, forward strand.
GCAGTCGGCTCGTGGCACATTGCGGTCATAACGGCCTTTCCGTTGCCCGCCTCCGTCGACCTTCGCGAAGTCCCTGTTGATCAAGTGCTCGACCGGGTGGAGCGATCCTTGGGGATCCGGCTGGACCGAAGCACGGTGGTGCGTAAACGCCGGTCGGAGGGCGGGGCGACCGCGACACGTGGGTGCGGGTGGAGCGCCGCCCTGTTGAACGGATCAGCGGGCAGGGCTGCAACGGCACCGAACCCGCATCCGTGCTTGACGGGGTCGTGAAACCGGAGTGGTGGGCCGGTGTGGCCTGGCGGGACGGTATGGAGCCGGTGATGTGGCGCGCGGATGAGACGGAGTTGCTTCCCGACGCCCCGGTGAAGGCGGGCGGGGCGCTGATCGGGGATCCGGGGCTGCCGGAGAGTTGGTGGGCGGAGTTCAACCGCTCGCTGGACGCGCTTGCCGTTCAGCACGCCACTCGTATGGCGACCCCGGATACGGTCACCGTCACCCAGACCCGTGTCACCGAGGCGATCATCAGCGCATTCGGCGCGACGGACGCGCGGATCAACCAGTGGACGGTGGCGCACGCCGACATGAACTGGGCGAATGTGACCGCTCCGCAGTTCTGTCTCTTCGACTGGGAGGACTGGGGGACAGCGCCGCGCGGCTTGGACGCCGCCTCTCTGTGGGGCAATTCCCTGGCCGTACCGGAGCTGGCCGAGCGCGTACGGCGTGAACGGCGCGAGGACTTGGAGTCGCGGGACGGTCTGCTGATGCGGCTGTTCTTCTGCTCGAAGATCGTGGGCCGCCACGCCGACGCCGCTGATCCGCTGCCGGAGCCGGCCCGCCGTGCGGTCGAGCGGATCCTGGCGGGGCTTCAGACGGACTGAGAGCGGTTCCTCGACGGCGCCAAGGAAGGCGAGTTCGACAACTTCGCCTGACGCGCAGCGTGTTTACGACGGGTGGTCCCACCGAGACAGGTGGGACCACCCATTAGTATTTTTCGTATCACTCATTAGGAGTAACACTCTTGATACGGGTGAGTATCAAACGCTAGCGTCGGCTCATCGGCCCCTGCTTCTGCGCCAGTTGGGGGTCGTTGCAAGGGCCGCCTCCTGCTCGCCGCTCGTCACGCCGGCTACGAGCAGGGGGCGGCTGCCGCCGCCGTACGCAGGAGGTCCCGGCATGCGTCAACCGCGTCAACCTGGCCCACCGCTCGCCGCCTTCTGGTGTGAGCGGGTCGTGTACGAGTCGTTCGAACCCGACAGCCGCGCCCGCGCCCACACCCACATCTCGCGTTGCTCGATGCCCACTCCGGCCGAGGCCGTCCACGCCATCCGCGTCGATGTGCGTGCGCTCACGGACAGGCTCGCGCCCGTCGAGCGTGAGAGGGCGCTGAGTTGGACGGGGTACGGCGGGTCCGTCGGGGCCGTCGCGGCGCTGTATCGGGGGGAGCCGTGCGGGTTCTCGCTCAGTAGTGGCGGGCGGTGGATCGAGTGGACCGTACGGCCGTATCTGGTCTTCGACGTGGGCCACGCGTCGCTGCCGCTCGGCTGACGAAGGCGAAGCCCAGCCCGACGCTCCATCAAAGCGTCCGCCCCGACCCGTGAGAACCCTGGACAGGTCAAGTGGTCGGGGCGGATGACCAATCCGCAGGGCTTGCGCCCTCGCGGTACACCGGTCACGCCGTCGACGTTACGGCGGCGCGGCCCTTCGCGAAAGAGGAGGTCGGCGCGTGAGCGCACAGACGACCGTCGACAGGTATGAGACGCGACCGCCGGACGCCGAGGACTGGCGGGGCGTTCCGTTCCGGCACCCGCGTGACATGCGCGGCGGCACCGCGGTGGTCCCGGCGAAGGCCGATGGCGGCAAGCACGACGGAGGTCCCATGCCCCCCGAGGCGCCGCGCGAGCCCGCCCCGAGCGGCGGAAGTGGGGGCGGCGGGGGCGGCGGCAAGTAGCCCCACCCGGTAACCCTGACCGGTAGATCCGCCGCGCGTCGCGTGCCGCGTCGCGCGGCGGGCTCCGGGGAAGGGTGGAAGTCTCGGATTTCGTCTCATTCGCCGTTCCGCGCCTGGCACGATGCCGCCATGAGTGACCTCGATTCGCGGGACACGGCGTTACGGCTGTCGGTCGTCGCCCAGGGCTGCGACCCGGGCAACGCGCCGGGCGGCGCTGTCGGCCATGACCAACTTGCCTGTCTGTACGCGTGGTTGCGTGAGGTGGACGCGCTTCGCGGTGTGGTGGCTCTGCGGGGTGCGGCCCCGGCCCCGGTGCCGGGGGCCATGGGCGCCGCCCTGGACGTGATCACCGTCGCGGTCGGATCCGGTGGCGCCGCGGGCATCCTCGCGCGTTCGGTTGTGTCGTGGCTCATCCAGGGGCGGCGCTCGGACGTCAAGGTCACCGTCACCGCGGAGAACGGCCGGAGCGTGGAGGCCGATGTGCGGGGCGCCCGGGACCCGGAGGCTCTGCTGCGGCAGGTGGCCGACATGGAGCGGCGTCCGGCAGCCTCGGATGGCTGAACTCTGTTATCCGGACGGCGACTTGTCCCACGTCGTGCTGGTCGGGGCGGCCGAGTACGCCTCCGACGAGCTGCCCGCGATCCCCGCCGTTCACGGCAACCTCGCCTCTCTAGGGTCGGCTCTTACCTACGAGATAGATCCGCGGTTTAGCGACCGGTTCCCGGCCAGTCACTCGACAGCGGGCGCTGAGCCATCGTCGGGTACGGCGGTGCGCTGTGTCCGCTCTCCGCGCTGGGCGCGATGTACATCAAGGAACCGGAGTATCTGAGGAAGCAGCCGCGGCGGAACCTTGGGGCGCGAAGGGCGAGTTGACGGCGGACCGCCGTAGCCCGAGGTCGAGGTCGGTCCGAGGTCGAGGTCGGTCCGAGGTCAGTCCGCGTACACGAACAGCAGGCACAGAGCCGTGAACGGCACAACGGACGCGCCGAGCAGCGTCAGCACCGCCGGGACCGCCGCGGTCAGCCGCTCTCCGCCCTTGCGCAGGCGCGAGCGGAACACCCGGCCGGCCAGGACGAGGGGCAGCGCCACAAGGGCAAGGAAGATCACCGGCGCCGGGAGCCGGCTGAACGCGGTGGTGCCGGTGTCGGTGACCAGGTGCCAGACGGTCGTGCCGAAGATGACCGCCGGACCGGCGAGCAGGCCGATCGAGAGGACCGACGCCACGGCGACGGTCAGTCCTTCGGTCAGTCGCTCGGCACGCGGATGCTCCCGGCGCACTTCCACCACCCCTCCGCTCGGCCCGTGGTCGGTAGGACAATTATGTCACCCGTCTGCGAGGGTGTTCGTACGGGGGGCGGCCCCCGGCTCACCGGGGGCCGCCCCGCATATGGGCACCAGGGCGGCGTCGGGCGGCGCGTCGGGGAAGCTCACAGCGGCAACACGACGCCGGGCAGCGGCGCGAGGAGGGCACGGGCAGCGGCGCTCAGGCTCTCGACGCACCCGCCCCGCCGGACGGCGGGGGCGTCGCGGCGCCCGGGATGCGGATCGCGGCCACCGTGCCGCCGCCCGCCGCCGGGCGCAGCGCGATCACGCCGCCCGTCTGCTGCACCGTGCGTGCCACGATCGACAGGCCAAGGCCCGAGCCCGGCAGCGCACGCGCCGAGGGGGAGCGCCAGAAGCGTTCGAAGACGTGCGGCAGTTCCTCCGCCGGGATGCCGGGGCCGTGGTCCCGTACCGTCAACTCGCCGTACGCGCTGAGCGCGACCTCGATGGCCGCGCCCGGCGGGCTGAACTTCACCGCGTTGTCCAGGACGTTGACCAACGCCCGCTCCAGCGCGGCCGGTTCGGCCCGTACGTACCAGGGCCGCAGCGTCACCTCTATCGTCAGGTCCGGCCCGCGCAGCCGGGCGCGTTCCAGGGCGCTCTCCACGATCGTGTGCAGCGCGACGACCTGGAGGGGGCCGGGATCGGGGGCGTCCGGCCGGGACAGTTCCTGGAGGTCGCCGATCAGCGAGGCCAGCTCCGTCATCTGCGCCTTCACCGACGCCATCAGCGCCCTGCGGTCCTCCGGGGGGATCGCGCGGCCGGTCTCGTCGCTGCGGGCGAGCAGTTCGACGTTCGTACGCAGCGAGGTCAGCGGGGTACGCAACTCGTGCCCCGCGTCGGCGATGAGCTGCGCCTGGCGGTCGCGTGACGAGGCGAGCGCCGCCGTCATGGAGTTGAAGGAGCGGGAGAGGCGGGCGATCTCGTCCTCGCCCTCCGCCGGGATGCGCAGCCCCAAGTCCTCGGTCCGCGCGACATGTTCGACCGCGCGGGTCAGTCCGTCGACCGGCCGCAGGCCGGTCCTGGCGACCCAGAGCCCGGCGGCGCCCGCCCCGACGACGCCGGCGCCGGCGACGGCCAGCAGCAGCAGGGCGAGCCGGTTCAGCGAGGTGTCGATCTCGCTGAGGGGGCGCGAGACGGAGACGGCGAACTGCCCGCCGCCCGGGCCGATGCGCACCCGCGCGGTGCGGACACGCACCGGGGCGCCGTCGTCGGTGGTGGAGCTGTGCAGGGTGCTGGACTCCGTGCCGCGTGCGACGGCGATGTCGGAGGACTGGACCTTCACCGGCTGTGAGGAGGCGTCCACGCACCGGCTGCCGTCGCTGCCGACGATCTGGATGTACGCGAACGGCGCGTTGACGGTCTCCGGGGGAGCCTCGCCCGTCGCGCAGCGGGCCAGCGTCTCCTGCACCAGGTTCTGGGGCGCCGAGACGCTGCGCAGCGAGTTGTCCAGCTCGGCCTCCAACTGGGCGCGGGTCAGCAGCCAGCAGGCGACCGCCGCCGCCGCCACGGCCACGGCGACCGTGGTGGCGACGAGCATCGCGAGCCGGGAGCGGAGCGGCAGCGTACGCAGTCGATGGACGAGAGAGGTCACTCCGCGCCGCCGTGCCCGCCGTGCCCGGCGGTCGCGGAGCCCGGACCGCCGTCGGCGCGCAGCGCGTAACCCACCCCGCGCACCGTGTGGACCAGCCGCGGCTCGCCGCCGCTCTCCGTCTTGCGCCGCAGATACATCACGTACACGTCCAGGGAGTTGGAGCTGGGTTCGAAGTCGAAGCCCCAGACGGCCTTCAGGATCTGCTCGCGCGTCAGCACCTGACGCGGGTGGGCCAGAAACATCTCAAGGAGGGTGAATTCGGTACGGGTCAGCTCCACCCGGCGCGTGCCTCGCGTGACCTCGCGCGTCGCCAGGTCCATCCGCAGATCGGCGAAGGCCAGGATGTCGTCCTCGGGCAGCTCGCCGCCCGCCGACCCCGTGTACGAACTGCGGCGCAGCAGCGCGCGGATCCGGGCGAACAACTCGTCCAGCTCGAAGGGCTTCACCAGATAGTCGTCGGCGCCCGCGTCGAGCCCGGTGACCCGGTCGCCGACCGTGTCGCGTGCCGTGAGCATCAGGATGGGCACGGTCGATCCGCCGGCGCGCAGCCGCCGGGCCGCCGTCAGCCCGTCCATGCGCGGCATCTGGATGTCGAGCACGATCAGGTCGGGCTGGTAGACGGCGACCTTGGTGAGCGCGTCGACACCGTCGACGGCGACCTCGGTGTCGTACCCGTCGAAGGCGAGACTGCGCTGAAGCGCCTCACGGACGGCGGGCTCGTCGTCGACGATCAGGACGCGTTGCGGATCGCCTTCGGCGGGGCTCATGTCGTCGCTCTTTCTCTGAACGGCTTCGGGAACGGGACGCTGGTTGCCGGCCACCGGCCACCGGCCACCGGTCGCCGGCCACTGGTCGCTGATCTCGCTTCAGCCTCGCACGCCGGACAGCTCTAGTCGCTGTTCCCGGCGCGCAGCGCGCTCAGGTCGGCCTTGACGGTGTTGACCGGGATGGAGAACCCGAGCCCGACGCTGCCCGCCGCCGAACTGTCGCCGCTCGAACCGCTCGCCGAGAACATGGCCGAGTTGATGCCGATGATCTCGCCGTTCATGTTGATCAGCGCGCCACCGGAGTTGCCCGGGTTGAGCGAGGCGTCGGTCTGGATCGCCTTGTACGTGGTGGTGGAGGAGCCCGTGTCACCGTTGAACTGCTGCCCACCGAACTCGAACGGCCACTGGCGGCCACTGCCGTCGCCCTGCTGCTGCTGTTGCTGCTGGCCCTGCCCCTCGTCCTTCGACACGGTGACGTCCCGGTCGAGCGCCGAGACGATACCGCTGGTCACGGTGCCGGTCAGCCCCTCGGGCGAGCCGATCGCCACGACCTCGTCGCCGACCTTCACCTGGCCGGAGTCGCCGAGGGCCGCCGTCTTGAGGCCGCTCGCGCCCTGGAGCTTGATCAGCGCGAGATCCTTGTCCGGGCTGGTGCCCACGACATCGGCGGTGTACGTCTTGCCGGTGCTGAGCTGCGCCTTCACCGTCTGCGCGCCCGCGATGACGTGGTTGTTGGTGATGATCTCGCCGTCGCCCGTGATGACCACACCGGAACCGGTGGACTGCCCGGAGCTGGACTCGGCCTGGATCTCCACGATGGCGGGCGACACGGCCGCCGCCACACCCGCGACGGTGCCCTTGCTGCTCTGCGAGACGGTGGTACCGGTGGCGACGGTGCTCGCGGCCGTACTGGAGCCGTTGTCCGTCAGCGTCGAGGTCAGCGCGGCGGTCCCACCCCCGACGACGGCCGCGACGAACGCGGCGGCGGCGAGCAACGCGACGGGCCGCTTGGCCCGGTGGGCGGGAGCGCCGGAGTGCGCGGGCGCGGCGGCACCCCACCCCCGGGTGGCATGCCCCGGCTGCGCGTGATGACCTGCGGCCTGCGCGCCCGGGTCGTACGGGGGCGGCGGCGGGTACGCCTGCCCGCCACCGATGCCGGATTCCTGCTGCTGGTTCGCGTCTTCGTCGCCGCTGCGGCGGTAGCTGTCGGTCATGTCTTCGACAATCCGCCCGGCAGATGAGAGCTGTCTGAGTGCCCGCTGAGAACCACGGCAAAATCCCGTATGCCCCATATAAAGGCGGCCGGGGCGTCGCGGCAGCCCTGCGCCTGCCCGCCGACGGCACGGCGGTTCTCCGACGCCAGGTACTCACCCTCGACGGCGACCCGGTGGAGCTGGTTCATGCCTACTACCCGCCGCACATCGCCCGGGGCGCCCCGCTGGCCGAACAGCGCCCGATCAAGGGCGGAACTCCCACCCTGCTGACCGCACTTGGCCACCCGCCCCGGCTCGGCGTCGACCACGTCTCCGCGCGCATACCGACACAGGAACAGTACGAAGCGCTCCAACTGCCCGGCGACCTGTCGGTGCTGCGCACGCTACGGGTGGTGTACGGCGCCGACCAGCGGCCCGTCGAGGTCACCGTGATGGCCAAGGCAGGCCATCTGTACGAGTTGCGGTACGAGTTCACACCGGAGTGACGGCGGCGAGCGCGCTCAGAAACAGCCGCACGAGCGCCGCACGATCAGCGCCGACGGGAACTGCTTCACCCGTTCCCTGCGTGACCCCGCCACCCGCAGCCCGTCGTCCAGCACCAGGTCCACCGCGGCCCGTGCCATCGCCGGGCGGTCCGAGGAGACCGTCGTCAGGGGCGGGTCCGTGAGGGCGGCCTCCTTGACGTTGTCGAAGCCGGCCACCGCCAGTTCGCCGGGGACGTCGATGCGCAGTTCGCGCGCCGCGCGCAGGACGCCGATCGCCTGGTCGTCGGTGGAGCAGAAGATCGCCGGGGGGCGGTCCGGTCCCGCCAGCAGCTTCAGGGCGACGTCGTACGCGTCGTAACGGTTGTAGAGCGCCTTGAAGAGCCGCCCCTCCGTCGGCAGACCGGCCTCTTGCATCGCCCGCCGCCAGCCCTCGACGTGGTCGGTCACCGGGTCGCCGACGACCGGTGTCGACTCGACGCCGCCGAGGCACGCCACGTACGGATAGCCGTGCTCCAGCAGGTGCCGGGTGGCGAGCTGCGCGCCCCCGATGTCGTCGGTGACGACGGCGACGTCGTCGATGCCCTCGGGGCGCTCGTGCAGCAGTACGACGCGGGCGTCCCAGGCGTCTATCTCGGCGGCGGCGCGCTCGCTCGGACCCTGGCTGACCAGGATCAGCCCGGAGACCCGCATGCCGAGGAAGGCCCGCAGATAGTGGACCTCGCGCTCGTTGCGGTAGTCGGAGTTGCCGACGAGCACCATCTTTCCGCGCTCGGCGGCGGCCTGTTCGACCGCGTGTGCCATCTCCGCGAAGAACGGCTGGCGCGCGTCGGGCACGACGACCCCTATGAGGTCGGTCCGCCGTGACGCCATCGCCTGCGCGACCCGGTCGGGCCGGTAGCCCAGCTCCTTGATCGCGGCGAGTACACGCTCGCGCGTGGCCGGGGCGACCGGCCTCGGTCCGTTGTTGATGACGTAGCTGACGACCGCGGTCGAAGTCCCCGCCAGTCGTGCCACGTCGTCCCGCGTCACCTTGGCCACGCGCGGCAGTCTACGCGTGGTGACCTATCTCCCGGCAGGCCGTACGGCACCTTCCCGTACCTCGGACGTGTCGGCGTGGTGGGTGGTGTCGTCCTGCGCGCGGGCCGCCGGCTCCGCCGCCTTCGCCTTCGCGGCGGCCTCGGCGATGGCCTTCGCCTTCGCCTCCTCCTGCGCGCGCTCGACCTTCTCCGGGGTGACGAAGCGGTAGCCGACGTTGCGGACCGTCCCGATCAGCGACTCGTGTTCGGGGCCGAGCTTCGCGCGCAGCCGCCGTACGTGGACGTCGACCGTCCGCGTACCGCCGAAGTAGTCGTATCCCCACACCTCTTGGAGCAGCTGGGCCCGGGTGAAGACCCGGCCGGGGTGCTGCGCCAGGTACTTGATCAGTTCGAACTCCTTGAAGGTCAGGTCCAGGACCCGCCCCTTCAGCTTCGCGCTGTAGGTCGCCTCGTCCACCGAGAGATCACCGTTGCGGATCTCCATCGGGGAGTCGTCGGTGGAGATCTGCTGGCGCCCGGTGGCCAGCCGCAGCCGCGCCTCGACCTCGGCCGGGCCCGCGGTGTCGAGCAGGACGTCGTCGATGCCCCAGTCGGCGGTGACGGCGGCGAGACCGCCCTCCGTCACCACGAGGACCAGCGGGCAGCCGGGACCGGTGGAGCGCAGCAGCTGGCAGAGCGACCGCACCTGGGGCAGGTCGCGCCGGCCGTCGATCAGTATGACGTCCGCGCCGGGGGTGTCGACGAGGGCCGGACCCTCGGCCGGGGCCACCCGTACGTGGTGCAGCAGGAGCCCGAGGGCGGGCAGCACCTCCGTCGACGGCTGGAGGGCGTTCGTGAGCAGCAGCAGAGAACTCATCGTCGCCCACCTGCTCGGGTCGGACGGCTTTCCCGTGTCCGCGTCATTGGCTCGCCCATTACGTCGGTTCCTCCTCGGTCCCTGCAAGGGGGCACCTCCCACACCCGGAAGAGCGTGGGGGCGTATGTGGCATCGCTGACCGTCCCGCACCCTGGGGCGGAAAGCGCAAAAGGACCCGGGGGCTACATTGCCCGGATCCTCTTCCGCAGCAGAGTAACCCACATGTGCTCAGTGTCAGAGGTCGGGAACAGCGGGTCATCTCTCCTCCGGCCCGCTCCGGAGGCGGCGGATACCGTGGCGGGGCTGGGGATCGGCCATCATGGAGGGCCGACGGGGACCGACGAGAAAATTGCCGAGAAATAGCGGAAGGAGTACGCCATGGCAGCGGGAACCATCCGCTACTGGGCCGCGGCCAAGGCGGCGGCGGGCGTCGCCGAAGAGCCTTACGCGGCGGACACCCTGGCCCAGGCGCTGGACGTCGCGCGGGACGCTCACCCGGGTGAGCTGGTCCGGGTGCTCCGGAGGTGCTCGTTCCTCGTCGACGGTGACCCCGTGGGGACCCGCGGGCATGAGACCGTACGGCTTGCCGAGGGCGGCACGGTCGAAGTGCTCCCGCCGTTCGCAGGAGGGTGAACCGCCGACCATGAGCGACGACCAGTACAACCAGCAGGACCCGTACAACCAGGACGACCCGTACGGGCAGCAGGGATACGGTGTACCGCGACCGGCTCAGGCGTACGAGCCCCCGCAGCAGCCGTACCAGCAGCAGCCCTACCAGCAGCCGTACCAGGAACCGTCCAACGCGCAGGACGCGCAGACCTGGGAGGGCCAGACCTGGGACACGCGCTACCAGCCGCTGGTCCGGTACGAGCCCCCGCAGCCTCCGCAGGCCGCCGCCGACACGGCCTACCTGCCGCAGCAGTCCGGCGCGTACCCGCTGCCGCCGGAGGTCCCGAACCCCGGCCCGGCGCAGCCCTCGTACGAGCCTCCGGCGTCCCCGGCATTCCCCGCGCCCGCCGCCCCCGCCCCGGACAGCTACAGCCCGCCCACCACCATGGGCAACCCCCGCGTCACCGACGCCCAGCGCGCCCGCGCCGAGGGCCGGTCGCCGATCATCCCGCCCGGGGTCCAGCCCGCCGGGCTGACCGTCGTACTGGCCCTGCTGCTCGCGGGCGGCGCGGCCGTCGGCCCGTACGCGCTCCTCGTCCCGCTCGTCATCCTCCAGGCGGTCACCGCCGCCGGCTGGTTCCGGCTGAACGGCATGTGGCCCGCCCGCCAGGGCATCGCGCTCGCCTTCGCGGGCGCGCTCGTCGCCGATGTCGCGGTGCTCGCCGTGGGCGACGAGCACGCGCTCGCCGCGATCCTCGGCACGCTCGGCGCGTGGGTACTGCTCACGGTCGTGCTGCAACTGCGCAGCTACGCGGGCGCCGACGAACGCATGCAGGGCCTGATGGCCACCGTCGCCTCGGCCTCGCTCGCCATCATCGCGACCGGGAATCTCGCCGCCGTGCCGGACGCCGTGACGGTCGGCGCGCTCGCGGTCGCCGCCGCGACGCTCGCCCGCGCCCTCCCGCTGCCGGGCTTCGTCTCGGTCGTGGTCGCGCTCGCGGCCGGCGCGGGCGCCGGGGTCGCGGCGGGCGGGCTGACCGGCATCGGCGGCCAGGGCGCGCTGCTCGGCCTCGGGGCCGGGGTGTGCGCGCTGATCGGGCTGCGGGTGGCGAGCTACGACTACCCGTCGCGCTTCGTCCACATGACGGCCGGGGTGGCCCTGCCGCTCACGGTCGCGGTGCCCGCGATCTACCTGTTGGGACGGGCGCTCTGAGCCCGGCCGGTGGGCCTGTCCGGCGGTCGGGGGCGAACCGGCCAACCGGAACCGAGGCGTTGCCCCGGACGTCGACCTATTAGGCTCACCGTCGTCATGGGGGCTGGTACGACCAGGGTGGGGGACACCGAGCAATGCGCGCACTGAGAATTCTGCTGATCTTCGTCGTGATTTTCGGCGGGCTGTTCGTCGCCGTCGACCGGGCCGCGGTGTACTTCGCCGAGTCCGAGGTGGCGAGCAAGATCAAGAGCAGCCAGGGTCTCAGCAGCGAGCCCGAGGTCTCCGTCAAGGGCTTCCCCTTCCTCACCCAGGTCGTGGGCGCGAAGCTGGACGAGATCGAGATCAGCGTCGGCGGGATAACCGCGACCGCCGAGGGCCGCGCGATCGAGGTCACCGAGGTGAAGGCGGAGCTTCGGGACGTGCGAGTGAGCAACAGCTTCTCGTCGGCCGTCGCGGGCAGTGTGCGGGGTTCGGCGCTGATCTCGTACGCGGACCTCACCAAGTCGGCGCCGAAGGGCGCGACGGTCGGCTTCGCCGGGGCCGAGCGGGCGGCGAAGGGCCAGGTCAAGGTCTCGGGGCCGCTGGACGATCTGCTGGCGGGCGCGGGCATCGACGTGCCGGACGCCCTCAAGGGACTGGTGAAGGACGACTTCACGACGTACAGCACCGTGACGCTGGAGGACGGCGACAAGGTACGGCTGCGCGCCGACGAGCTGCCCAGCCTGCCGGTGCCGGGTGTCGAGGACAAGCTGAAGAAGGCCGTCGACTACGACCTGGCGATCGACGGACTGCCGTCGACGATCAAGCTCGACAAGGTCACGGCGACCGAGGACGGCCTGCGGTTCTCGGGCACGGGCACGGACCTCGACCTGACGAGCTGACCGGCTGACCGGCCGGACCGCCGGTCGGCGGTCCGGCCGGCGGTCCGGCCGGCTGACCCGCCGGTCGCCGTATCGTGAGACGCGGATGTCCATTCCGCAGATGGAACAGGGGTACGGGAGGCGCGGGAGCCGGTTCCCGGCCGCCGGGAACGCCCATCGGTCCCACATATCGGACGATCTCGTCTCACCATCCGACACACCGGTGACATCGCACCGTATCCGTCCCTACGATCGGACGCATGCAGTGCTTCATCAGCGGTCTCCAGCAGCGGGGACAGGCGAACCTCACTAAGCGGCGGGCAGTCGACCTGTGCCGCGTCGCCGCCATGCTCTGTCGCACCGCCTGAGCGGGATACGTCCACCTCCCGCCACCTCTCCCCGGCCCTTCGACCACCGTCAGGGCCAACCCCGTGCCACCCGTGCCACCCGTGCCGTACGCGGCCCGCCGCGCCCCCGTGCCCGGAAGGCGCCGCCGCCCGCACCACCCGCCGCACACCGCCCCGGAGGAGAAACACATGAGCCGCAGCGACGTCCTGGTCGACGCCGACTGGGTCGAGGCCCACATCGATGACCCCAAGGTCGTCATCGTCGAGGTCGACGAGGACACCTCGGCGTACGAGAAGAACCACATCCGTAACGCCGTGCGCATCGACTGGAAGCAGGACCTCCAGGACCCGGTGCGCCGCGACTTCGTGGACCAGGAGGGCTTCGAGAAGCTCCTCTCCGCGAAGGGCATCGGCAACGACGACCTCGTGATCCTCTACGGCGGCAACAACAACTGGTTCGCGTCCTACGCGTACTGGTACTTCAAGCTCTACGGCCACCAGGGCGTCAAGCTCCTCGACGGCGGTCGCAAGAAGTGGGAGCTGGACTCGCGCGACCTGGTCGACGCGGTGCCCGAGCGCGCGGCCACGCAGTACAAGGCCAAGGCCCAGGACACGTCCATCCGCGCCTTCCGCGACGACGTCGTCGAGGCGATCGGCAGTCTGAACCTGGTCGACGTGCGCTCGCCCGACGAGTTCAGCGGCAAGCTGCTCGCCCCGGCGCACCTCCCGCAGGAGCAGTCGCAGCGCCCCGGCCACGTGCCGAGCGCCCGCAACATCCCGTGGTCGAAGAACGCCAACGACGACGGCACCTTCAAGTCGGACGACGAGCTGACCGCCCTCTACGAGGAGGAGCGGGTCGACCTGGCGAAGGACACCATCGCCTACTGCCGCATCGGTGAGCGCTCGGCGCTCACCTGGTTCGTGCTGCACGAGCTGCTCGGCCAGCCGAACGTCAAGAACTACGACGGCTCGTGGACCGAGTACGGCTCCCTCGTCGGCGTACCGATCGAACTCGGCGCCAACAAGTAGTTCCGCCCGCCAAATTCGCCAGACTCGCCAGATTCGCCTGACCCGGAGGACAGATCCCATATGTGTGGAGCGAAGGCCGGCGGCCCGGACGCCTCGACGATCAAGCCCGGTGAGACCACCATCCAGGGTTCCGTGACCCGCGACGGCGAGCCCGTCACCGGCTACGTACGCCTGCTGGACTCGACCGGAGAGTTCACCGCGGAGGTCCCGACCTCGGCGACCGGACAGTTCCGCTTCTACGCGGCCGAGGGCACGTGGACCGTACGCGCGCTGGTGCCGGGCGGTACGGCGGACCGTACGGTCGTCGCGCGGACCGGCGGGCTGGCGGAAGTGGCCATCGCGGTCTGATGCCGCTCGCGGTCGGAGCTGAGTAGGACATGATCGGCCGGAGGGCCGCACCCCAGGGGTTGGACGCTTCCTGACACGGGGTGCGGCCCTTCGTGCCGTCGGTAAGCTCGATGTATGTACACGCGACGCCGTCGCCGCTACTTCGTGCTGATGGGCGGATGCATCGTCCTGTTCGTCAGCGCCTGGGCGTTCGTGCGCCTGTGGTCGGTGCCGGTCGCGATCGGCATGTGCGTCGTCGCCATGGTCATCCCACCGGTCGCGGCGATGATCGCGAACGCCCGCGGCCCGGACGACCGCTGGTGGGACGACCCGCCGGGGGACCGGTCGGGCGACCGGTCGGGGGACCGGTCGGGCGACCCGAAGTCGGACGAGTGGTGGGACGAGCTGGACGGCAGGAAGAAGCCGCCGCCGAAATAATTGCCGGGGCAGGTCGCTCGACGTGCGAGCCGCTACGGTGAAGTCATGACCGCACTGCCCGACTGGATGCGCCCGCCGCGTGCGGAGGGCTGGTTCGCGGAGGACTTGGACCGCCTTCCCGAGGCGCCCCGTCACACCGAGCTGATCGATGGAGCACTCGTCTTCATGATGTCGCCGCAGAGGTGGTGGCACGGCCATCTCGTCACGATGCTTACCGTCGCGCTCATGGAGCAGACACCGGCCGACGTCAGAGTCAGCCGGAAGATGACCATCAAGCTCGACCAGCACAATCGGCCCGAGCCGGATCTGCTCGTCACGACGGCCGACTTCGACGGTGACCGCACGTGGTTCGCGCCGGACGAGGTGAGACTCGCCGTCGAGGTGGTCTCCCCCGAGTCCGCCCACCGCGATCGCACGGTGAAGCTTCGCAAGTACGCGGAGGCGGGTATCCCGCATTACTGGCGCGTCGAGGAAGAGGACGGCGCACCCGTCGTCCACGTCTACGAACTCGACGAGCCGACCGCTTCCTACGCGCCCGCCGGCATCTTCAGGGGCTCGCTCCGTCGTCCGGTGCCCTTCGAGATCAACCTCGACCTGGACAAGCTGGCCCCCGGTTCATAGCCCGCCCGGCCGCTTCCCGCTACGCGACCACCGCCAGCAGCGTCGTCGCCGCGCGGGTCAGGGCCTCGTCGCCGTCGAGTACGCATCGCAGGCGGGCCTCCTCGACCGTCACTCCCCGCGTGGCCAGGCGCCACAAGGTGTCCTGGTCCGTCGTGATGTGCGCGGCGGGGGCCGGTGGCGCGGTGGGTGACGGGAGCCAGCGGGCGGAACGCCGTACCGCCGACCACGACCCACCCGCCGGACCGGTGACGTCGAAGCGTACGGACGTGCCGTCCGGGCGCTCGTGCCCGCGCAGGGTGTGCGGCAGCGCGCGCATGAACGTGTCGATCACGGGACCCAGCAGTTCGGGTCCGGCCGCGCCGGGGCGGCCGACCGCGTCGCGGATCTGCTGCTGGTGCGCCCAGAACTCGGTGTACTCGCGGGCGATGTCCAGCCAGGCGGGACTCGGTTCGTCGGTGCCCGCCCAGGAGACGTCGAGCCTGGCCGGGCCGTCGAGCGGGACCGTCGCCCACAGCGCGTCGATCTGCGGGCCGAGGTGGGCCAGCAGGTCGGTCAGCACGCGCGGGCCGATCTGGCGGGTCGCCGCCACGAAGACGCCGTTGACCCGGGTCAGATAGTCCGGCAGCGTCTCGTCGTTCTCGAACACGGCGCCGCGGTGTCCGTCACGGGCGCCGGAGATACGGCGCACATAGTCGTTGAGTACGTGCCCGGCGATGTCGTGCACGTCCCAGCCGGGGCAGACCGTGGGCGCCGCCCAGTCCGCGGGCGCCAGCGAGCGGAGCAGTTCGAGCAGCGCGTGCCGCTCGCGCGGGAAGAGCGGGCGGGTGTCGATGAGCGGCCCGAAAGGCGAGAGGGAGGGAGTTGAGGGAGTGGCTGTCGTCATGCGGCGACGGTAGGAGGCGGGCGGCCCCGCCGCGAGCGGATTTCGTGGCGCCGGGGCGGCGTCCCGTACACGTCGGTCACGTCAGTAGACGAGCGCCTGCGCGTCGTCCGCCATCGCCTCGCTGACGAAGACCTGGGCGCCCGCGATCCGTACGCCCTCCAGTACGTCGTCCTCCGTGATGTCACGTCGCGCCGCGCACTGCGTGCACAGGGTGATCCGGCCCGCCGACTGGATCGACTCGATCAGGTCCGGCAGCGGCGCGGCATGCGGCAGTTCGAACTCGGCGGCCCGGCCCGGCAGGGCGAACCACGCCGACTCACCCGTCAGCCAGAGGGACACCTCCACGCCACTGGCCACGGCGACCGCCGCCACGGTGAAGGCCTGCGAGCAGCGCTCGGGGGCGTCGGCGCCGGCGGTTACCTTGATCACGAGCTTCTTCGCCATGTCCCGAACTGTAATGCGCTGCTGTACAACCCCGTTGGCGTGCGGTGGGTCTGTTGGATGCGCGGGTATCGGAATCCGCGCCTCAGTCCTGTGGGGGGACCTCTTGGAATCGCCCGAAACCGTACCTGATCAGGGAACGAGCCCTGATCCGTACGGCACCCCGAGACCGCGCCCGCGCCGTGGGCGGCGCACCACGGCTCTGCTCGCGGGGGCGGCCGTTCTCGGCGTACTCGCCGGAGCCGTCACCGGCTACGCGGTGCAGTACCAGCGCCCGCCCACGCCGCTGCCGCCGCTGGCCCAGGCCGAGTTGGGTACGCCGGAACTCGTTCCGGCCGACGGGAGGACCACGGCGCGGTCGCTGTCGGCGAACCGGTGGGTCAGGTCCGACGGTGACCTGCGTGACCTGCTGGTGAAGAAGCCCAAGGGCGCGCGGACCGAGACGAAGGCCGACTGGGTCGGTCCTGCCGAATTCGCGGGCGGATTCGAGCGGCCGGACGGCATGTTCGAGGACATGGTGCGCGCCGACTTCCGGCGCGCCGCCACGGTCGGCTGGTCGGAGCGGGGCCAGATCCATGTGACGGTCACGATCGTCCAGTTCCGGGACGACCAGAGCCTGGAGGCGTCCGCGTTCGCGGCGGGCCAGCAGCGGTACATGGGGGACGACGACTGGGCGGGCAACAACGGCTCGGCCATCGCGGGCAGTACGAGCGGCCGTACGTGGGTGTTCGACGAGCCGGACCGGCAGCCGGGTTACAACCCGTACTACCAGGCGCGCGCCGTCGCGTTCCGCGGTGACATCGCGATGGACATCCGTTACGACAACAACGCGGGACCCGTCCCGAAGAAGGCCTTCGAGGCCCTCGCCAAGCGGCAGTTGGAGCTTCTGTGACCGACCGGCTGCCGGAGGCGCCGCAGGCCCCCGAGGACATCATCGGCTCCGCCGCCCCGCCGCGGCGCCTCCCCCGGAGGGTGGTCGTCGGGGTCTCGGCCGTGCTCGCGCTCGCCGTCGCCACCGGCGGCGGGATCTGGGCCGTCGGCAAGGTCGGCGCCGCCGACCGTACCGCCGCCACCCGTGCCTGGCCGGCGCCGGACGAGGAGAGCGCCGAAGAGGAGAAGCCGCTGCCGCCGGGTGGCGTCGGCGCCAAGTTGCTCCCCGTGCCGGACGGTTATCAGCCGGGCCCCGACATCGGGCCGCTCGGCAACGACAACGTGCTGGACGCCACGCGCACCACCAGGCACGCCAAGGACGCCGTACGCGGTCTCAAGGCGGGAGAGCGGGACCGTTTCGCCAAGGCCCTGAAGAAGCTGACGTTCACGGGCGGGGCCCAGCGCAGCTACAGCGCGGCGGACAGCCTGTTCGTCGTGGAGCTGCACCTCGCGCAGGTCGAGGAGGCCGGGGCCGACCGCGCGCTCTCCCGGTTCCGGTCGGACACCGGGAACATCCTCGGCGCTCTCCCCAAGGGCCCGCCGGTCAAGGCGAACGGCGACGCCGACTGCTATCCGCTGCCGGACGCCGAAGGCCGGAAGCTGGACGCCATGCTGTGCGGCGCGTACGTGCACGACGTGCTGATCACCGCGTACGCGTACGGCGCCGAGAAGCTGGACACGGAAGAGGTCGCCCGCGTGCTCGCCAATCAGCTGAACCATGTCGTGTCCCCGGAGGCGTCCGCATGAGCGACCGGACCACCACAACCACCACTGCCATCTCGCCCGTCGAAGAGGTCGTCACCCAGGCGGACGCGCTCGCCCCTGTCACGGCCCCCGCACCCCGCCGCCGACCCGCCGCGCTGTTCGCCGCCCTGCGCTGGACCGCCGCCGCGGCCGTCTTCGGCGTGCTCGGCACGAGCGTCGCGTACGCCGTGACCGACCGCGACCGCACTGACGTCCCCACCCTCGCCACCAAGGCCGACGGCCGCTGGACGTACCCGCCACTGGCCAAACCGACCCTGCCCGCGGGCGCGGTCGGCCCGTACGGCCGCGGCAACTCCGGCCTGATCCACTACGCGGACCTGGAGCGGCTGCTGCTGCCCGCGCCCGAGGGAAGCCGCCCGGACCCGGCGCCGGCCGGCCAGGGCAGCCGGGTGCCGGTCAGCCGTTTCCTCCAGGAGTACGACGAGGGCAGCCGTGCCGCGATGGCCGCCGACCTCCGCGACAACGGCCTGCGGCACATCGCGGCACGCGGCTGGACCATGGCGGACGACGGCACGTCCACCCGTATCTACTTGCTGCGTTTCCACTCCACCGCGACCGCGCTGTTCTTCTTCGGCACCCACCTCAAGGGCGCCACCGACGCGCCGCAGAAGGTGACGGACGTCGAGAAGCTGTCCTCCGCCGACGAGACGTACCCCTCCGAGGGTGTGTACGGCACTGAGACGTACGTGTACGACGAGGTCGCGCCGCGCGGCCCGGTGCATGTCCGGCACGCGTACATCGCCGCCGGTGACACGCTCGCGCTGGTCGTCCAGTCCCGCGAGGGCGACGCACCCCGCGTCCCCTTCCAGCAGACGGTGATCCTCCAGAACCAGCTGCTCGGCTGAGGGCTGCGGAGAAGGGCCGGTCCCCACCCATTACGCTGGGGACCGGCCCTATACCGCCCCGACGCCCTTCGAGGAGCACCCTGTGCTTGAGAACTTCTTCTCCGCTCTGCTGGCCCTGATCGCCGTGGCCATCCTGGCGTTCACGGTGCTGGCCGTGAAGAAGCTCTACCAGGGCCAGAACTAGACGCGGGCCGAGCGACCACCCGCCGTACGGCACCCCGCCCACTCGAATCCCTACAGATCGCCTGAGCTGCTCATGATCGAGATCCCGTCCGACCTGAACCCGGGCCTTGTCCCGCTCGCCTTCCTCCTCGGTGACTGGGAGGGCGTGGGCGTCTTCGACTTCCCCGGCGAGGAGAAGGCCAACTTCGGCCAGGAGGTCTCCTTCAGCCACGACGGCCGGGACTTCCTTGAGTACACCTCGCACACCTGGGCGCTCGACGCCGAGGGCAACAAGCTCCGCCCCATCGAGTCCGAGTCCGGCTTCTGGCGCGTCGACGAGAACCGCGAGGTCGAGGTCGTCATGGTGCGTGACCAGGGCATCGTGGAGATCTGGTACGGCGAGCTGGCCGACCAGAAGCCGCAGATCGACCTTGTCACGGACGCGGTCGCGCGCACGGCGTCCGCCGGCCCGTACAACGGCGGCAAGCGGCTCTACGGCTATGTGAAGAGCGATCTGATGTGGGTCGGCGAGAAGTCCACCCCCGAGGTCCCGCTGCGCGCGTACATGTCGGGGCACCTGAAGAAGGTCGTCTCGCCGGAGCAGGTCGCGGCCTGGGCGAAGGACATCGGCGATCTGCCGGACGACGGCATCGCGTTCTTCAAGTAGACCTCCCCCACAGACCTCCCCCTGGGGACAGACCTCTCCCATGTTCCGCGTACGGCTTCCCCTACGGCGATCCGGGCGGCGCTGCCTACACTGGGTGCGTGGTGAGCACCGACTGGAAGAGTGACCTGAGGCAGCGCGGCTACCGCCTGACCCCGCAGCGCCAGCTTGTCCTCGAAGCCGTCGACACCCTGGAACACGCGACGCCGGACGACATCCTGGTCGAGGTGCGCAGGACCGCGTCCGGCGTGAACATCTCCACCGTCTACCGGACGCTGGAGCTGCTGGAGGAGCTGGGCCTGGTCTCGCACGCGCATCTGGGGCACGGCGCGCCGACGTACCACCTCGCGGACCGGCACCACCACATCCATCTGGTCTGCCGCGACTGCACGAACGTCATCGAGGCGGATGTCGCGGTCGCCGCCGACTTCACCGACAAGCTGCGCGAGACGTTCGGCTTCACGACGGACATGAAGCACTTCGCGATCTTCGGCACGTGCCAGGGCTGCGCCGCCCGCGCGGCGAGCGGCGATTCGTAGGCGATTCGTGGGCCATCGGCAGGCGGGTCGTAGGCTTGTCGGTATGCAGCGACAGTCAACGACCAGCCCGCTCCTCTCCCTGCCCGGTGCCGTGGCCGCCGAAGGACAGGACGAAGGTGTCGCCGCGCACTACGGCGATCTGTTCCCCGAACAACGCGCCCTCGCCGACGGCAAGGGCCTGGTGGACCTCTCGCACCACGGCGTCGTCACCATCACCGGCGACGACCGGCTCAGCTGGCTTCAGCTGCTGCTCACCCAGCACGTCAGCGAGCTGCCCGCCGGCCAGGCCACCGAGGCGCTGATCCTCTCCGCGAACGGCCACATCGAGCACGCGCTCTACCTCGTGGACGACGGCGAGACGGTATGGGCGCACGTCGAGCCGGGCACCCAGGAGGCGCTGATCGCCTACCTGGAGTCGATGAAGTTCTTCTACCGCGTGGAGGTCGCCGACCGTACGGACGACTTCGCCGTCGTCCACGTCCCGGCCGGGTCCATCGCCGAGGCGCCCGCGGGGGCCGTCGTACGGGAGACGCCGTACGGCCGTGACATCTTCCTGCCGCGCGCCGACCTGGAGTCGTACGCCCGTGAGAACGGCCCGCCGGCCGGGATCCTCGCGTACGAGGCCCTGCGCATCGAGGGCCACCGGCCGCGCCTGGGCTTCGAGACCGACCACCGGACCATCCCGCACGAGCTGGGCCTGATCGGCAGCGCCGTCCACCTGGAGAAGGGCTGCTACCGGGGCCAGGAGACGGTGGCGCGCGTCCACAACCTGGGGAAGCCGCCGCGCCGGCTGGTCTTCCTGCACCTGGACGGGAGCGAGGTGCTGCTCCCCGGGCACGGCACGCCCGTACGGCTCGCCGCCGACGGCGAGGAGGGCCGCCAGCTCGGCTTCATCACGACATCGGCCCGCCACCACGAGTTGGGGCCGATCGCGCTGGCCCTGGTCAAGCGCAATGTGCCGCTGGACGCCGAGCTGCTGGCGGGGAACACCGCGGCGGCGCAGGAAGTGGTCGTGGAAGCCTGAGCCGCAGGTGGGCCTCGGTGGGGCTCGGGTCTCTGTGGGTCTCTGTGGGTCTCGGTGGGTCTCGGTGGGGCTCACATCTCCAACTGCACCGTGAACGGGCCGTCGTTCGTGAGCGAGACGCGCATGTCCGCTCCGAACCGGCCCGTCGCGACGGTCGCCCCCAGTTCACGCAGGTGCGCCACCACCTCGTCCACCAGCGGTTCGGCCACCTCGCCCGGCGCCGCGGCGTTCCAGGTGGGGCGGCGGCCCTTGCGGGCGTCCCCGTACAGGGTGAACTGCGAAATCACCAGGAGCGGGGCGTTCGCCTCCGAACAGGACCGCTCGCCCGGCAGGATCCGTAGCGTCCAGAGTTTGCGGGCCAGTTGGGCCGCCTTCTCCGCGGTGTCCCCGTGGGCGACCCCCACCAGCACACACAGCCCCTCGCCCGCGATCTCGCCGACCGTCTCGGTCCCGGATTCCGTCACCACGGCGACGCTCGCGCCGTCGACCCGCTGCACCACTGCTCGCATACGGACCAACCTAGCGGGCGTCCATCCGGCGCCGATCCAGCGCCCATCCAGGGCCGAACGGGTGCAGATCGCCTGCAAGCGCGGGGGCAGGAGTGGCACGATGCACGCACGCGGAGCGAGGGGAAGTAAGCACGCATGAGCACATCTGGTGCCGGGCAGTCGCCCGGTCCTGTACCGATCATCGGCAGTACGGCGTCCGGCAGGGGTGCCGGTGCCGGTGCGGCGACGGTCCGGCCCCCCGCACAGCGGGCACCGGGCGGTGGGAACGCCCTGCGACTGCCCGAGTTGCGCGCCCTGCGCCGGGACGCGACGCGCGACGAGGCCGACCTCAGCTATCTGCGCCGGCTGCTCCAGGGCCGTATCGACATCCTGCGGGCCGAGCTGGCGCGCCGGGCGGCGCCCGAGACGCCGGTCGTCGACCGGCTCTCCGAGATCCTGGCCGACACCCCTTCGCTGCACCGGTCGTCGGCCCGGCATGTGACTCTTTCCACACCGCGGAGCGAGGAGTTCCGGTTGCTCGCCGCCGAGGCGCTGGCCGAGGTGGAGCTGTCGGACCTCGTGGCCCGTACGGACGAGGAACTGCATGCCGCGATGGGCCGGCTGGTCCGCCACGAGCAGCAGGTTTCGCAGCGCCGGCACCATCTCCAGCGGACGGCGGACGAGTGCGGCGCGGAGATCGCCCGCAGGTACCGTGAGGGCGAAGCACAAGTAGACGACCTGCTCACGTAATGCCGTGGCCGCCTCATGCCGTTGCTGCCTTCCGGAGCGGTCCCCGCCCCGGAAGGCCCGTTGATGACGACTCGCAGGACCACGACCACGACCAGGGCGGCGCACGCCACCACCACCGTGCCCCCGGTCCTCGCGGAGGTCGTGCGGTCCGGTTTCGTGGAGGGCGCGCACCGCGGCTCGCTGGTGCTGCTGGCGGCCGACGGCAGCGTGGAGTTCGCGCTCGGCGACCCGCACTCACCGGTCTTCCCGCGTTCCAGCAACAAGCCCCTCCAGGCCGCGGCCGTGCTGCGCGCCGGGGTCGAACTGTCGGATGAGCGGCTGGCGTTGGCGGCGGCGAGCCATTCCGGCGAGGACTTCCACCTCGATCTCGTACAGCGGATGCTCGCCGAGTCCGGGCTGACGGCGGACGACCTGCTGAACCCGGCCGATCTGCCGCTGGACCCGGTCGAGGCCGAGGCGTATCTGGCGGCCGGGCGGATCAGGGACCGGGTCACCATGAACTGCTCGGGCAAGCACACCGCGATGCTGATGGCGTGCCTGCGCAACGACTGGCCGCTGGACACGTATCTGGAGCCGTCCCATCCGTTGCAGCGGCTCGTCGGCGCGGTGGTCGAGGAGACGTCGGGGGAGCGGGTCGCGGCGGTCGGTACGGACGGCTGCGGCGCCCCGCTGATGGCCATCAGCCTCACCGGACTCGCCCGCGCCTTCCGGCACTTGGTCCTCGCCGAGCCCGGCACGGCCGAGCGCCGGGTGGCCGACGCGATGCGGGCGCATCCGGCGTATGTGGCCGGCACACGCAGGACCGACACCTGGCTGATGCGCGAGGTGCCGGGCGCGCTGTCGAAGATGGGCGCGGAGGCCGTCCAGGCGGTGGCGCTGGCGGACGGCCGCGCGCTGGCGTTCAAGGTGGACGACGGCGGCCTGCGCGCCCTGGGGCCGGTGCTGGCACGGGCGTTGGGGCTGCTGGGGGTCGAGGGGCCGGTGGTGACGCGGATCGGGCGGGCGCCGCTGCTGGGAGGCGATGCGGAGGTCGGCGAGGTACGGGCGGTGTTCTGACCACGCGCCCTCCACGCATCCCCCCACGCGCCCTCCACGCGTCTCCCACGCGTCCCTTCGGCCGGCCGGCGGAAATCCGCAGGACATTCCGCCCGGTCCGTGTTTAGCGTACGAGCATGGCCATCGACGTCCGAATGATCAGCGAATCCGAATTCCCCGACTGGCTCCGCGCCCTGAACACCGGCTTCCTCAGGTCGCCCGCGGTGAGCGAGGAGGACGTCGCGGACCGCGGGGCGTTCATGGACGTGCGCCGCGTGCGGGGCGCGTTCGACGAGGGCCGCTGCGTGGCGACGTACCGCACCTTCCCGCAGGAGCTGACCGCCGTCGGCGGCGCCAGGCTCGCGGCCAGCGCGATCTCCAACGTCACCGTCTCGCCCACGCACCGCCGCCGCGGGCTGCTCAGCCGGATGATCAACGACGATCTGGCTCAGGCCAAGGAGCGCGGCGACGTCGTGTCCACGCTGATCGCGGCGGAATACCCGATCTACGGGCGGTACGGCTTCGGCCCGGCCACCTCGATCACCCAGTGGTCGATCGACGTACCGCGCGCCGGCCTGGACCCGCGCGCCTCCGGACAGCCGGACGACGGCGGGCGGATCGACCTGGCCGACGGCGCGGAGGTACGGAAGCTGGGCCCCGAACTGCACGACCGGCTGCGCTCGCTGCGGCACGGCGTGATCAGTCGCAACGAGCGCTGGTGGCGCGTCCACACGGGCACGGCCGTCTCGTACGGCGCACCGTGGACCGAGCCGTTCTACGCGGTGTACCGCGCGGCGTCGGGCGAGGTCGAGGGCCTGCTGACGTACAAGGCGGACGAGGTGTGGGGCGATGCCAAGCAGCCGCTGAACACGGCGACGGTGCTCGACGCGATCGGCGTGACGGCGGCGGCGGAGCGCGCGCTGTGGCGGTATGTCTGCTCGGTCGACTGGATCACCACGGTCCGCACCGACCACCGCGCCCCCGACGACCTGCTCCCCCTTTTCCTCCCGGACCCGCGCGCCGCCAGGATCGTCACCCAGGCGGACTTCCTGTGGGTGCGGATCCTCGACACCGTACGAGCGCTGGAGTCCCGTACGTACGCCGCCTCCGGCACCCTGGTCCTGGACATCCACGACCGCTCGTCCCTCGCCTCAGGCCGCTACCGCCTGGACGCGACCCCGGCCGGCGCGAGCTGCGCCCCGACCACGGAATCGGCCGATCTGGCGCTGGACGTGCGGGAGTTGGGGGCGCTGTATCTGGGCGACGAGTCGGCGGTCCGGCTGGCGGCGCTGGGCACCGTGACGGAGGAGACGCCGGGCGCGGCGGCCCGGACGGACGCGCTGCTGCGTACGTCACGACGGCCCTGGTGCCCGGACATCTTCTGAGGGGCGGCGCCGCTGGAGCGCTGTACCTCCGTGCCGCCGCACCGCCGCGTGGTCAGCCGGGGCCCGGTTGCATGAGGAGCAGGGCCAGCACCACCGCGCCGATGCCGGCGCAGGTGGGGTTCTTGGCCTTGATCCCGATGCTCAGCAGCACCAGTGCGATGACGCCCATGGCGCCGAAGTGCCAGGCGACAAGCTGCTCGACGCCGAGGGCGAAGATGGCGAGGACGAGTGCGATCACGGGCATGGCGGGTCTCCTTCGGGCGGGCTGCCGGTAACTAAGCCGATCAACTCCCGTACAAATTTGTGTAGTTGACTGTGTTGTTCATGCCCGCTGGTAAGTGGCTGGCAAACTTGTGTAGTTGTATGTCTTTTGGTTGGGCAGGGTCGAGCGGGGTTGGGCGAGGTCAGGAAGTTGTCCGACTCAACTGCACACAACTGCGGCGTGGTTGTACGGTTGCGGGGTGGTGCATCGAGAGTCAGATCACGAAGAGCCCCGGTACCTGTACGCGACGATCGCGGACGGTCTGCGTGCCGCGATCAACCGCGGCGACTACCGGGCGACCGGACGGCTGCCGACCAACGAGGAACTGGCCGACCGCTTCGGCACGTCCAGGTCGACCGTCGTGAAGGCGCTCGACGTGCTGCGCGACGAGCGGCTGATCGAGACCCGGCGCGGAAGCGGGACGTTCGTGGCGCCCGGACTGCCCGGCGGCGCGGCGCCCGTGGAGGCGGCGGGCGAGGCGATCGTCTCGGAGAGCGTGCCCGCCGTGCTGCTCGGGCCGTCCCTCAACAAGGCGTTCGAGGCGAACGAGGTCACTCTCGACGTCTACTCGATGACCACGGAGGTACTGGCGAACCGTGTCTCCGACCAGGCCCAGCGCATCCAGGAGGGCGGGACGAGGCCCCCGGCGCGCATCACGGCCCGCCTGATGCTGCCCGACACCCGTGCTCCGCTGGACGTGCCGACGAACGTCGACGATCCCGACGATCCGCGACCGGTCCAGCGGCTTCAGGGCATCCTCTTCAGGAGTGTGTCCCAGATCCGGCAGTCCCTGTTCGACCTTCAGGCCAAGGGGCTCGTTCCCGAGGTGACGGTCGAGGTGCGGGTCGTGTCCTGGATTCCCGATTTCAAGTTGTACATCCTGAACGGGAATCTGGCCCTCCAGGGGCTTTACGAGATCACGGAGCACGACGTCATGTGGGAGAGGACCGGGGAAGTGATGACGATCAAGGACGCGATCGGTCTGGGATCGGCCTCACTGCTCCATCCCTACCGGGCGGACCCCGGCGCCGACTCCGCGTCCGGCCGGCTGGGCTTCGTGGGCCGGGCGCAGAAGTTCTTCGACTCGCGCTGGGAGCACCGGGCGATCGAGGCGGAATTCTGATCGTGCTCTCTCCGCCGCACTCCTCACCCGAGCGGCCTGTCCCCCCGCAGGCCCCATCAGCCCCACCGGACTCACCGGCCAAGGCCGCCTTGTCCGCCCCGCCGGCCTCGCAGCCCGCTTCCCGGCATGCCGCCCTGAAGCGGATGCTGAGCGAGGCCGGCTGCGTCGTGCTGGATCTGGACGGCCCCGTCGTCCGCTTCTTCGCCCGGCCCGGGGCAGGCGAAGGCGCCGGGGCCGGGCCGCCGGGCAGCGTCGCCCCCGACATCGCCCGGGACCTGCACGACATCGCCCGGCTGAACGGCACCGTACTGCCCGAGTTGGACGGCGTCGACGACCCCCACCGGATCCTGACGGCACACGACCAGCACCCCGGAACCGGCGTATGGCGCCGGGTCGCCCTGGAGATTCGCGACACGCTCGACGCCGCGGAGTGGAAGGCCGCAGAGCACGGCGTGGAGACCGACGGCGCCACCGACTTCATCCGGGCCTGGCGGGCACGGGGACGGCATCTCTCGGTCGCCTCCAACAACCACCCGGTCGCCGTCGCCCGCGTTCTGGAGCGGCTGGGTGTCCTCGACCGCGTCGACGGTCCGGTCATCGGCCGCGACCGGGACACCAGGCTGATGAAGCCTCATCCGCACCCGCTCAAGCTGGCCATGGTGCCGGCCGCCGGAGGCCCCAAGCGGCACGTCATGATCGGCGACACACGGACGGACCTCATGACGGCCCGGGCGGTGGGCATGCCCTTCATCGGCTACCACGGAAGCCCGCAGGGGCGGGAGTTGCTTGAAGCCGCGGGCGCCCCCGTGGTGATGGAGTCGATGAGGGAACTGCTGGCCGCCCTCCCCGGAACCGCACGGTGGCGGCTCTGACCTGATCACGTACATTCCGGGCCGGCAACCGAAGTGCCTCGACATCCATGGCGTGCCGCGCTCACGCCGTCCGGTTCCTGAACAGCCGACCCGACAGCCCCACCGCCACCAGCAGAATCCCCAGGCACCAGGCCAGCGCCACCCACGGGTCCGAACCCACGGGTTGGCCCAGCAGCAGGCCGCGCAGGGATTCGATCACCGGGGTCACCGGCTGGTTGTAGGCGAAGGCGTGGATCCAGGTCGGCATCGTGTCGATCGGGGCGAACGTGCTGCTCGGATAGGTCAGGAACATCATGAAGAACGAGAAGGAACCCGCGGCCTCCGGGGACTTGGTGAGCAGCCCCACCGCCGCCGCCAGCCAGGAGATCGCCACGATGAAGGCGAGCAGCAGGCCCGCCGCCGCCAGGGCGGCCGGGAGGGTCGGGGACGGGCGGAAGCCGATCAGCAGGGCCACGCCGAGGACCAGGACCGTCGAGACGACGTTGCGGACGGTGCTCGAAGCGACATGGCCGGCCAGGATCGACGCGCCGCCGACGTCCAGGGAGCGCAGCCGGTCGATGATGCCGCCCTTCATGTCCTCGTTGACGCCCACCGCCGTGCCGGATGAGCCGAATCCGGCGCAGAGCAGCAGGACGCCGGGCACGACGTAGGAGACGTACGGCTCGCCCGTACCGGTCCTGATCGCGCCGCCGAAGAGATAGACGAAGATCAGCATCAGCATGACCGGCAGCATCAGCGAGGTAAAGATCGCGTCCACGTTGCGGGTGTTGAGCCGGATCGAACGGGCCGTCATGACAAGGGAGTTGTTCAGCGCCCGGCCCACCGGGGACAGCGTCGCGGCGTCAGACATGGGTCGGCTCCCCGGAGGTTTCTACGCGGCCCGTCAGGGCCATGAACACGTCGTCCAGCGTCGCGCCGTGCACGGCGAAGCTCACGACGTCCCGGCGCCGCGGATCGATCTCGTCCAGCAGCGCCCGTACCCGCGTCGCCGTGCCGTCCGTCGGCAGGCCGAGCGTGAGCGTGTCCGGCGACAGCCGCACGGCGAGCGGCGCGATCCGCCCGTACGCCGCCGTGTCGGCCACCACCACGTCGAGACGGTGCCCGGCGACCCGGCCCTTCAGCTCGGCCGCCGTGCCCTCGGCGACCAGCCGGCCGCCGTCGAGTACGGCGATACGGTCCGACAACTGGTCGGCCTCCTCCAGGTACTGGGTGGTGAGGAAGACCGTGGAGCCTCCCGCCGACAGGTCGCGCACCACCTGCCACAGCTCCTGACGGCTGCGCAGGTCAAGCCCGGTCGTCGGCTCGTCCAGGAAGATGACCTCCGGCGCGCCGACCAGCCCGGCGGCCAGGTCGAGCCGCCGCCGCATGCCGCCGGAGTACGTGTCGGTGAGCCGCCGGGCCGCGGCGGTGAGGTCGAAGCGCTCCAGCAGCTCCGCGGCCCGGCGGCGCGCGCCCGCGCGTGACAGTCCACCGAGGCGCGCCATCATGCGCAGGTTCTCCTCGCCGGTCTGTTTCTCGTCGACCGACGCGAACTGGCCGGTCAGGCTGACGGCCCGGCGCACCTGGCGCCGCTGGGTCCGTACGTCGTATCCCGCCACCCGGGCCGTGCCGCCGTCGGCGTCGGTGAGTGTGGCGAGGATCCGTACGGCGGTGGTCTTGCCCGCGCCGTTCGGGCCGAGCAGGGAGAAGACCGTGCCGCGCTCGACGGACAGGTCGATGCCGTCGAGCACCTTCACCCGCCCGTCCGCGTGTCCGTAGGACTTCTCCAGGCCGATGGCGCTGATCGCTCTCTGGGGGCTCATGGCCGTCGCTCCTCCGTCGCGCATCGTCGATGCGTTTATGCGTAACCCTTACGCTTGATGTGTAAGGGTTACGCATAACTAGGATGGCGTCAAGCGGGAGTGTGAGCGGGGAGGGCGGAGACATGACGGACGAGGACGGTGCCGGCGGTACGGGGCTGCCGGCCAGCATCGAAGCCGCCTGGGGGCTGCGCGAACGCCCGGCGAAGGGGCGCAAGCCCGGCCTCAGCCTGGCGCGGATCGTCGACACGGCCGTCGGTGTCGCCGCCACGGAGGGGCTGCCCGCCGTCTCGATGGGCCGCGTCGCCAAGAAGCTCGGCGTCTCGCCGATGTCGCTCTACCGGTACGTCGCGGCCAAGGACGAGCTGTACATGCTGATGCAGGAGGCGATCATCGGCGACCCGCCCGCGCCGCCCGCGCCGGGCACCGACTGGCGTACGGCGCTGGGGGGGTGGGCGTGGGCGATACGCCGGGTCTACGACGAGAACCTGTGGGCGCTGCGTATCCCGGTGTCCGGCCCGCCCGCCACGCCCCGGATGGTGGCCTGGTGGGAGTGGGGGCTGGTCGCGCTGGAGGGCACCCGGCTCGACTGGGGCGAGAAGCTGTCGGCGATCCTGCTGGTCAACGGCTATGTGGGGCACGAGGCGACGCTGCGCGCCGACCTGGCCGCCGCCGTCGCGGCGAGCGGCAGGACGGCGGACGACGTGCTGGCCGGATACGGGCGCACGATGCGGAGGCTGGCCGACCCCGCGCGCTTCCCGTCCGTCGCGGAGATGCTGGCGGCCGGCGTACTGGACGTACCGGACGAACCGGAGGACCCCGACCAGGACTTCACCTTCGGGCTGGAGCGCCTGCTGGACGGGATCGAGGTGCTGGTGCGCGAGCGCGGTGGGGACAGCGGTGTGGGCGGCAGTGTGGGCGGGCGCGGAGATACGGCCGGATGACGCTCTTCGCCACGGTGAACGGGCGGGTACGGGGCCGCCGGACCGCCTCCGGTGTCGTCGCGGTGCTCGGCATTCCGTACGCCGCACCGCCGTTCGGCCCCGACCGCTTCAAGGCGCCCCGGCCCGCCCGCCCATGGCGGGGCATCCGGGAGTGCGTCGCCTTCGGGCCGGTCGCGCCGCAGTCCGCCGAACTGCCGGGCGCGCTGACGTGGTCGCCCGGCGACGAGGACGTGCTGAATCTGAACGTCTGGACGGACGGCCCGGGCGGCGGCGCCGGGGGTGCGCGGCCCGTGCTCGTCTGGATCCACGGCGGCGCGTACACCTTCGGCTCGTCGGCCCAGCCGGAATTCGACGCCACGGTGCCGGCCCGCGCCGGGCTGGTCGTCGTCACCCTCAACTACCGGCTCGGCTTCGAGGGCTTCGGCCATGTCCCGGCAGCCGGATATCCGGAGAACCGGGGTCTGCTCGACCAGATCGCCGCCCTGGAGTGGGTGCGCGACAACATCGCGGCCTTCGGCGGCGACCCCGCCAACGTCACCGTCGCCGGGCAGTCGGCGGGCGCGGCGTCCGTCGCCTGTCTGACGGTGACGGACCGGGCGCGCGGGCTGTTCCGCCGCGCCATCGCCCACAGCGCGGTCGGCCCCGCCTACTCGCCCCGACTGGCCGCCGACACCACGCGCCTCGTGGCGCGGGCCGCCGAAGTCCCGCCCACGGCGGCCGGGTTGACGGGCGCGTCCCCGTACGACCTGGTCCGCGCGTCCGATCGGGTCGTCGCCCGCCTCCGCGACGACCCGGCGGCGGGTCCGCGCCATTACGACCCGGTGCTCTACGGCCCGGTCGTCGACGGGGTGCTGCTGCCCGCCGACCCCCTCGCCGCCGACGCGGCGGACCGCGCCGACGTCGACCTGCTGGTCTGCCACACGACCGAGGAGTACTGGCTGCTGGACGCCGTCGGCAGCAGCAAGAAGATCACGACGGACCGTGAACTGGCGCAGTTCGCAAAGGACTTCGGGCTCCCCGACACTCTCGTACCGGCGTACCGGGCGCGGCTGCCCGACGCGCCCGTGCTCGACATCTACCTCGCGGTCTACGGCGACATGTCCTTCGCCGAGTACAGCAGCCGCCTCGCGGAGCGCCACGCCGACGCGGGCCGCAGGACGTATCTCTCCCGTTTCGCCAGAAGGCGCGTCACGGAAGTCGGAGTCGTACACCCATGGCACTGCGCCGATGTCCCCTTCGCTTTCGGCACCCTCGCCGACCCCGAGACCGCGTTCCTCATCGGCGGCCCGCCGCTCCCCGAGGACTACGAGCTGTCGCGCCGCATGGTGCGGGCGTGGGCGGACTTCGCCGCGACGGGCGAGCCGGGCTGGGGGACGGACACCGTACGGATCTGGGCGACGGACGACCCGGACGCGCACGACCCGGACGCGCACGACCCGGACGCGCACGACGCGCACGACGCGCACGACCCGGACACGCACGACGCGCACGACGGCTTCCGCGCCGCGTGGCGGGCGGCCGACTACGCGGACATCCACCCCTGACCAGCCTGACAGGATGGGCGCATGACCGAGATCCGCACGCCCCGCCTCCTCCTCCGCCGCTGGACCGACGACGACCTCGCCGCCATGGCCGAGATCAACTCGGACCCGCAGGTCATGCGCTGGATCGGCGACGGCTCGGTCCGCGACCTGGACGAGACGGCCGAGGACATCGAGCGCTGGGAGGAGGAGTGGGACGAGGAGGGCTTCGGGCTCTTCGCGGTCGAACTGCTCGCCTCGGGCGAGATGATCGGCTTCGCCGGTCTGTCCGTACCCGACTACCTGCCCGAGGTGCTGCCCGACGTGGAGATCAGCTGGCGGCTCGGCGCCCAGTTCTGGGGCCAGGGTTACGCCTCCGAGGCCGCCCAAGCCGTCCTGGAGTTCGCCCTCCAGGACCGGGGCCTGGACCGCGTCGTCGCGATCAACCGGATGGGCAACGACGAGTCCGAGAACGTGCTGCGCAAGCTGGACCTGACCCTCGACCGCGAGACGAAGCACCCCGAGTACGGCTTCGCGCTGAACATCCACTCCATCGACCTCACCGAGTACGAGGCCTGAGCACCGCGAACGCCACCGCGAACGCGGCCACCAGCAGCCCGGCCCCGACGCCGAAGGCGAGGTGGTAGCCGCTGGTCAGCGCCTCGGCCTCGCTCGCGCCGCCCGCCAGCAGGCCCTCGCTCCGCGAGGCCGCCAGCGTCGACAGGACGGCGACCCCCACCGCCATCCCGATCTGCTGCGTGGTGTTGAACAGCCCCGACGCCAGCCCCGCGTCCTCTTCCCCCGCGCCGGACATCCCGAGCGACGTCAGCGCCGGGAGGGCGAGCCCGAATCCGGCGGCGAGCGGCATCAGGGGCAGCAGATCGGTCGCGTAGTCGGCGCGCTCGGGCACCCGGCTCAGCAGCGCGAGCAGCGTGATCAGCAGCAGAAGGCCGGTGAGCAGGACGGTGCGCTCGCCGAAGCGGGCGTTCAGCCGGGCGGAGACCCCCAGCGACACCGCGCCGATGACGATCGCGGCCGGCAGCATCGCGAGACCGGTCTCGGCGGCGCCGTATCCGAGCACCCGCTGGAGGTGCAGCGCCAGGACGATCTGGAACGAGAACAGCGCGGCGACCATCAGCATCTGCACGACGTTCGCCCCGGCGACACTGCGCGAACGCAGGATCCGCAGGGGCATGAGCGGAGTCCTGGCAGTCGCCTGGCGGGCGACGAACGCGCCGATCAGGGCGGCGGCGAGGGCGCCCAGACCCAGCGTGTGCGCCGAGACCCAGCCGTACCGCTCGACCTCGATCACGGTGTAGATCCCCAGCATCAGCCCGGCGGTGATGAGCAGCGCGCCCACGACGTCGGCGCCGGCGGCGAGACCGCGACCGGCGCCCGCGCCCCGGTCGCCGGGCAGGACGCGGGCGGCGACCGCGAGGGCGGCGAGCCCGATCGGCAGGTTGATGAAGAAGATCCAGTGCCAGCTCAGGGCGTCGGTGAGCAGCCCGCCCATGACCTGACCGATGGACGCCCCGGCGGCGCCGGTGAAGCTGAACACGGCGATGGCCCTGGCGCGTTCACCCGGCTCGGTGAACAGTGTGACGAGGATACCGAGGCTGACCGCCGCCGCCATCGCGCTGCCGACGCCTTGCAGGAAGCGGGCCGCGATCAGTACGGCGGGCGAGGTCGCGGCGCCCGCCAGGAGCGAGGCGGCGGTGAACACGCCGGTGCCCGCGAGGAACACGCGCTTGCGCCCCAGCAGGTCGCCGAGCCGGCCCGCCAGGAGCAGCAGGCTGCCGAAGGCGATCAGGTAGGCGTTCACGACCCAGCTGAGGCCGGCGGGGGAGAAGCCGAGGTCGTCCTGGATGGCGGGCATCGCGACGGTGACGATGGAGCCGTCGAGGACGATCATCAGCATGCCCGAGGCGAGCACGCCGAGGGCGAGGGCGCGGGTGCGGGCGGTGAGGGGTGTGTTTGGCCCGGCGCCTGGCCCGGCGCCTGGCGCGGTGCCTGGCGCGGTGCCCGCCGGGCCGATGTTTGGGCCGGTGTCTGCGCTCGTGCCTGGGCCGGTGTTTCGATCGGCGTCTGCGCTCGTACTTGCGCTCGTGTCTGCGGACATGGGTCTCCCCCGTCGATGGATCGCCCGTGAACCGGGCCGACAGGAAAGACCTTAATAGATAGTCCCGTTGCAGACTATCTTTCTCGGGAGTTCCTTTACTTCTCGCGCTGGCGCGCCCGCCTCGCCGTCCCCGCCGTCTCGGACGCGGTGGCCAACTCCCCGCCGGCCAGGCCGTTCATGAACCGCAGGAAGACCTCGCGATCGGCGTCGGAGAACGCCGACAGCGCCTGCCGGTGCACACCGTCGACGATCTCCTGGCTCCGCGCGGCGAGCCGGGCGCCCTCCTCCGTGACCGCGATGATCCGCGCCCGCCGGTCCGTGCTGGACGGCTTTCGCTCGGCGAGTCCGGCCTTCTCCAGGGCGTCCACGGTGACGACCATCGTGGTCTTGTCCATGTCGCCGATCTCGGCGAGCTGGATCTGGGTGCGCTCCTTCTCCAGGGCGTGCACGAGGACGCAGTGCATCCGTGCGGTCAGCCCGATCCCGGCGAGCGCGGCCGACATCCGGGTGCGCAGGACGTGGCTGGTGTGGTCGAGGAGATAGGAGAGGTCCGGTTCGCTCCGGGCGGGCGTCATGGCGGTCATGCTCGCCAGCGTAACAATTCGATCCGTGGCGGATTATCCCGAAACGTATCTGCCCGTGTAGCGCGCGGGCGTCGTGCCCACGTGGCGGGTGAAGTGCCTGTTCAGATGGGCCTGGTCGTGGAAGCCCACGGCTGTGGCGACCTCGGCGGGGCGGTGGCCGTCGAGGAGCAGTTGACGCGCCCGGTCGATGCGTTTGCCGGTGAGGTAGGTGTGCGGCGGCAGGCCGTACGTCTGCTTGAAGCAGCGGATCAAATGGGTGGGGTGGACGTGCAGGGTGGCGGCGGCCTCACGCAGGGACATACCGGCGGCTGTCCGCGCGTCCAGCAACTCCCGCAACGTGACGGCCAGCCGGTTCGCCTCACGGCCCGGTGTGCGGGGGCGGAGCGCGTCCAGATGTATGTGGAGCCGTTCCCGGACGAACGAGAGGCGGGACTCCGCCTCGAACGTCTCTCCCGCATGGCTGAGGGACATGTGCAGTTGGTGGATCCGGTCGCGCAGCGGCCCGTCGTCGAAGACCGGACCGTCCACCGCGCGGCCGGCCAGTCGCCGCTGGAGCACGGACTCGTCGAGGTAGAGATTGCGCTTGCGGAAGCCCGACGGTGTGACCGTCCGGCCGTCGTGCGAGACGCCGGGAGGCAGCAGGATGACGCCGGCGGTGCCGGTCGCCTCATGGCGGCGGCGGTCGAGTGCGAAATCGACCGAGCCGTGGTCGAGGATCATCAGGTCCCACGTGTCGTGGGTGTGGGCCGGGTACGCGTGGTCGGTGAAGCGCGCGTGGAAGACCTCGGCGATCCCCGGGACCGGCGGCTTCCACGCTCTGACGGACGTGCGGGGTCGGTCTCCGGTCATGCTAAAAACGTACAAGACACGTGAGTCCGGGCGCGGCAGCCTGATGGGGCCGGCCGGAACGCGGGGCGTGCGGAGCGACCCCGGGGCGACCGGCCTTGAGGAAGGGTGCCGTATGTCCGAGCCTGTTGTTCCTGTGAACCTCGCCGACAAGCTGTCGCAGTTCGGCGAGCTGTGGTCGCAGAAGAGTGTGGCCGTGCTCAACGACTACGAGGTCAAGCTGGCCAAGCTCAAGGGCGAATTCGTCTGGCACACCCACGAGGACACCGATGAGCTGTTCCTGGTCATCAGCGGGCGGCTGACCATCCAACTCAGGGACGGCGATGTGGTGCTGGAGCCCGGTGAGCTGTTCGTGGTTCCGCGTGGGGTCGAACACTGCCCGGTGGCGGACGAGGAGACCGCGATCCTGCTGATCGAACCGACAGGGACGATCAACACCGGCAGCGCGGGCGGGCCGATGACCAAGACGGCCGAGATTTTGGACTAGGGTCTTTCGTTTGGGTCAGGCCGGATGAGGGAGCGGGGTCTGGTGCCGTGGATCGCGAGGCGGAGGAGAGCGGCATGGCGGGAGCCGTGCCTCCCCTTCCGCCGTCAACGCGGCGAGGCGCGGTGCCAGGGACCGCGAGCCCGGCAAGATCCAAACGAAAGACCCTAGGGGCTACTAGGGCACGTCCGGGACGAACTCGTACGCGTACGGCAGCAACTCCCGTACCGGCACGGCCCGCAGACCGTCCGGCGTCCCCACGACGACCTCGATCCGCGGGAAGTAGTCCAGCAGCACCTGGCGACAGCGCCCGCACGGGGGCATCACACCCCGGCCGTCGTTCCCGACGGCCACGACGGTGGTGAGGTCGTACGCGCCGACGGCCGCCGCCGCGCCGATGGTCACCAGCTCGGCGCAGGGGCCGCCGGTGAAGTGGTACACGTTCAGACCGGTGATGATCCGGCCGTCCCGGTTCCGGGCGGCGCACGCCATGGTGTGGTCGTCGCCCTTTGCGTGGGCCACGACGAGCCGGGTCGCCGCATCCACGAGTTCGGTGAGTTCACGATCGAGTTCATGATCGAGGTCAGCAGTCATGCGACGGAACGGTACGCGCGGGCGGCCCGCCGCCCCACCGATATACGGCGGCGGCGCGCCCCCGCCACACGCCCCTTGACGTGCGCTCCGAGCCGAAAATACCCAGCCATGACCCGGCCGCCGCCGGGTAGCGTGCGGATATGCCCGAACTTCAGCTGCTCCTTCTCGACCACGCTCCGGCACTGCTCGCATTCGAGCGGGAGAACCGGGCCTACTTCGCCGCCTCGATCCCCGACCGGGGCGACTCCTACTTCACCGACTTCGCCGCACGGCACGGCGACCTGCTCACCGAACAGGGCGCCGGGCTGCACTACTTCCATGTGCTGGTGAGTGGCGACGGCAGTACGACGGACGAGGTGATCGGGCGCTTCAACCTGGTCGACGTGGCGGACGGGTCGGCCGAGCTGGGCTACCGGATGGCGGAGAAGGCGGCGGGCAAGGGCCTGGCGACGGACGCCGTCCGGCAGATCTGCGCGCTGGCCGCCGACACGTACGGGCTGACCACGCTGCGCGCGAAGACGACCCACGACAACCCCGCCTCGCGCGCCGTGCTGACCCGTACGGGATTCGTCGCCACCGGCGAGATCGAGATCGACGGCCGCCCCGCCACGAACTACATCCGCACGCTGAGCTGAGCGCCCAGCTCCCGGAATCCGAGCGCCGCGGCCACCCGCCGCGACGGATACGGCCGGGCCCGCCACCGCGGCAGCAGACCGGCGTCGAGCGCGTGCGACACCGCCGCCGAGGCCACGATCCGGGCCAGCCGCCGGCCCCGCCGGTGCGGGGCGACCAGGACACACACATGGCCGACCGACCGCGGCCAGGTCACGTAACCGGCCGCCGCCACGACGGCCCTGTCCGTGGCCCCGCTTCCGCGGAGCAGGAACGCGGGCGAGGTGATCTCGTCCAGACCGCTCTCGCCCGCGTCGTCCTCGCCGACACCGGCCAGCAGCGCGGTCAGCGCGGAGTCGTCGCGTGCCACCCGCTCGACCCGCACGCCCGCGTCCTCGGCAAGCGCGGGTACGAACGCCTCCCGGTCCAGGTAGGAGAGCGCGGCGGGTCCCAGCACGTCGAGCACCGGGGCGGCCGTGCCGCGCAGGGCGGCGCCGAGCCGAACGGGGTCGGCCAGCTGCTCGTACGCCAGCTTCCGTACGGCCGCGCGCATCGCCTCGGCGCCCCGCGCGTCCGGCGTGGTGACGACGGCGGCGTCTCCGATCCGTACGATCCCGGCCCATCCCGGCGGGCAGAGCCGCGAGCCGTCCACGGTCCCGACCGCGCTGGCCGACTTCCCGCACGACAACTTCATCCCGCTGCGCCACATCGCCGACCGGACGAACAACATCACCCGCTGGACCTCGTACGACCGGGGCGGCCACTTCCCGGCGATGGAGGTGCCGGAGCTGCTGGTGGACGACGTACGGGCGTTCTTCCGCACGCTCCGGAGCTGACGCCACGACGCCGAACGGGCCTGGTCAGGGGCTCACCCCGCCCACCCGCTCCGCGAGGAAGTCCTCCCAGGTCCGCTTGCCGAGGTCGGCCCCGTCGAGCGTCAGATTCTCCCCGGCCCGGTACGCGCGCCCGACCTTTCCCGGAATCCGGAGCGGCACCGCCGGCCGGCGCGTGCCGCGCGCCCGGAGGTAGCCGCGGCTCAGCTCCCCGAGCCCGTACACCCCCGGCCCGGCCAGGTCGGCCACCCGGCCGGCCGGTTCGCCGAGGGCCAGCTCCACGAGCCGGGCCGCCACGTCGCGGGCGTCGACCGGCTGCATCCGCAGTCCGCCGGGGACCGGGATCACCGGCAGCTTCGCCATGCCGCGCACCATGGTCAGGACCAGGTCGTGGAACTGGGCCGCCCGCAGCGTCGTCCACGGCAGCCCGGACTCGGCCACGGCCCGCTCCGCGCCCAGCTTGGCCCTGGGATAACCGAGCGGAATCCGGTCCGCGCCGATGACCGAGACGTAGACCAGGTGCCGTACGCCGGTACGCGACGCGGCCCGCACCAGATTCCGGGTCGCCTCGTCGTCGCCCTTGGCGGCGCCGGCGAGATGCAGGACGATCTCGGCGCCGTCCACCGCGGCCTCGATTCCCTCCCCTTTGAGCAGGTCGGCGGTGACGTACTCGACGCCGCCCCCGCTGCCGTTCCCGCTGCCGTTCTCGCCGCTGTCCTCACCGCTGTTCTCGGACCCGCGGCCGTGCCGACTGAGCACCCGTACCCCCCGTGTCTTGTCGTCGGCGTCGCGCAGCAGGGGCGTGACGAGGCGGCCGAGGGTTCCTGTGCCGCCTGTGACCAGGATCGATGACGTCATGGCTGCTCCAATTTCTCGCCGACCGGGTGCTTCCCGGCCGCATCGGCGGGTTGAGAGGATCTACTGCACTGACACCCGGCGACCGAGGAATGTGACGCGATGGACGAGAGCCAGTGGCTCCTGGAGCGTTTCGAAGAAGACCGGACTCGTCTGCGCGCGGTCGCCTACCGGATGCTGGGCTCCGCGAGCGAGGCCGACGACGCCGTCCAGGAGACCTGGCTGCGCCTCAGTCGCGCCGACACCGGCGAGGTCGGGAATCTGGGCGGCTGGCTGACCACGGTGGTGGCACGGGTGTGCCTGAACATGCTCCGTACGCGCGCCTCGCGGCGCGAGGAGCCGCTCGACGTACCGGGCCGCCAGGACGGGCCGCCCGTCGCGCCGCGCGAGGGGGAGTACGACCCCGAGGAGGAGGCGGTGCTGGCCGACTCCGTCGGGCTGGCGCTTCTGGTGGTACTGGACACGCTGGCGCCGGCCGAGCGGCTGGCCTTCGTACTGCACGACATGTTCGCCGTCCCCTTCGGGGAGATCGCACCGATGATCGAGCGCTCCCCGGCGGCGGCCAGACAGCTCGCGAGCCGTGCGCGCCGCCGGGTCAAGGGGGCATCGCCCGTACCCGAGGCGGATCTGGCGCGCCGGCGCCACGTCGTCGAAGCCTTCCTGGCGGCGTCCAGGCGCGGGAACTTCGAGGCGCTTCTCGCGCTGCTCGACTCGGGCGTGATCCTCCGCGCCGACCGGTCGGCCGGCCCCACCCCCGTACCGCTCACGCTGCACGGTGCCCAGCGCGTGGCCAAGGGCGCGTCCGTGGCGGCGCGGCGCGGCAGGTTCACCCGGCCCGCGCTGGTGAACGGTTCGCCCGGGCTGGTGATGGCCCCCGGCGGGCGGCTGTTCCTGGTGCTCGCGTTCACGATCGTGGACGACAGGATCACCGGGATCGACATCATCGCGGACGCGGACCGGCTGGGGCGGGTCGAGGTGGCGGTTCTCGACGCGTGAGCCGGTGACGGCACGGTCGCCGGTCGCCCATCACCGATCGCCGATCGCCGATCGACCATTGGGTCATTTGGGGCATATCGTGGTTAGTGACACCTTTGGCGTCAGGAGTTCATCATGGTCGAGGGACTGGTCATAGCGGTCATAGCGGTGATATGCGTGTGCGGGATCTTCGCGATGTCGGCCGCCCGGGTCGTCAAGCAGTACGAGCGCGGCGTGGTGTTCCGTCTCGGTCGGCTGCGCGAGGGCATCCGAGGGCCCGGATTCACGCTGATCGTTCCGTTCGTGGACAGACTGAACAAGATCAACATGCAGATCGTGACGATGCCGGTCCCCGCCCAGGACGGCATCACGCGCGACAACGTCACCGTGCGCGTGGACGCGGTGATCTACTTCAAGGTGGTCGACGCGGCGGACGCGCTGATCAGGGTCGAGGACTACCGGTTCGCGGTGTCGCAGATGGCGCAGACGTCGCTGCGGTCGATCATCGGTAAGAGCGATCTGGATGATCTGCTCTCGAACCGCGAGAAGCTGAACCAGGGCCTGGAGTTGATGATCGACAGCCCGTCGATCGGCTGGGGCGTGCAGATCGACCGGGTCGAGATCAAGGACGTGTCCCTGCCGGAGACCATGAAACGGTCCATGGCGCGTCAGGCCGAGGCGGACCGTGAGCGCCGTGCGCGAGTCATCAACGCGGACGCGGAGCTTCAGGCGTCGAAGAAGCTCGCCGAGGCGGCCGAGCAGATGTCCGGTCAGCCCGCCGCGCTTCAGCTGCGACTGCTCCAGACCGTGGTGGCTGTCGCCGCCGAGAAGAACTCCACGCTCGTTCTGCCCTTCCCCGTCGAACTGCTCCGCTTCCTGGAGCGCGCCACCCCGGCCGAAACCGTCCAGGCCGTGAAGGCGGTCTCGGGCGCCGCCGGCCAGGCGGCCCCGGCGACCGAAGGCGCCGAGGCCACCGAGGCCACCGAAGCCCCCGAGGCCGTGGCGCCCACACCCACGCCGCAACCGCCGCCGCAACCGCAGAAGGAAGAGAAGAAGCAGCAGACGCAACGCCGGGAGACATCGAGCGTCTGACCACCCGGCTGTCCGGCCCCTTGAACGGCGCCGGAATCCGCGTGATCCGACCCGGGACCCCGAGTCCCGGGTCGGATCACGCGGAAGAGGTCGGCGGCGGCATGGACGTCCGTCAGGTCCTCGATGGACCGCAGGTTGTCGCACAGCGCGTCCAGGACCGACCCGGCTTCGGCGGCACCCGGCGCGCCGATGGCCACGCCGAAGACACGGAAGCCCAGCCGCCGCTTGGCGTCGTTCCAGCCACGCATCCATTCCTCGCTGACGCCGCATTCGTCGTCGGTGATCATCACGATGTCGCCGCGCATGCCGGCGGTGTCGTCGAACTCCTCCGCCAGCAGTTCGCCGGCCACGGTCAGCGGTCTCCGGTAGCTGGTGCCGCCGCCCAGGAAGGTCTCCGCGAAGTCGACCACCCGGGCGATGTCGGCGGACTCCCCGGCCGGGAAGC
This sequence comes from Streptomyces sp. NBC_01508, assembly GCF_045040315.1. Lineage (NCBI taxonomy): Bacteria > Bacillati > Actinomycetota > Actinomycetes > Kitasatosporales > Streptomycetaceae > Streptomyces > Streptomyces sp. NBC_01508. The sequence goes on from NZ_CP109419.1 coordinate 4,681,193, forward strand.
GGAAGACCTGGATCTTGTCGGCGGCGGCGAACAGGATGCCGACGAAGTCGCGCTTGGCGTGCCGGGCCTGATCCAGCAGCCCGCCAGGGCGCACGCCTTGGCCCACGCCTCCCTGGTGACTCCGCCGGGCCCCGGCACGTACATGGAGTGCGAGGTGTCCACGCACGCGATGACGGCGCCCCGGCCGGTGGCCCGCTCGCCCTGGGTGTCGTAGAGCATCAGCTCCCCGGCGGCGTGGCGCCCCGTGTTTCCATGCGCAACTCCTCGCCTGTGGAGCCCTGTTGGGCCGAAGGTGACAGCGGAGCCGCTGAGCCGCGGAGCCGCTGAGTCGTACGCGGAGACGGCCCGTCGGCCGGAGTCAAGACAACTCGGCGACGGGGAAGCCCTATTTCCCGGGGCGCCGGGTGAGCACGCGCGGGCCGGTCTCGGTGATGGCGACCGTGTGCTCGGAGTGAGCCGTACGCGAGCCGTCCGCCGAGCGGATCGTCCAGCCGTCCGGGTCGAAGACGATCTTGTTGGTGCCGGCCGCGAACCAGGGCTCGATCGCGATCGTCAGACCGGGACGCAGCTTCCAGCCACGGCCAGAGCGGCCGTCGTTGGGGATGTGCAGATCCTCGTGCATCGTGCGGCCGATACCGTGACCGCCGAACTCCAGGTTGACCGGGTAGCCGTACTCGGCGGCGACGGCGCCGATGGCCGCCGAGATGTCCCCGAGCCTGTTGCCCGGCTGGGCGACCTTGATCGCGGCCTCCAGGGCGACCTCGGTGGCCTCGATCAGCCGCAGGTCCTCCTCGGCCGGGGTGCCGACGACGACGGAGCGGGCCGAGTCCGCGGCCCAGCCGTCGACGCGCACCGCCATGTCCATGGTCAGCAGATCCCCGTCACGCAGCTTGTAGCTGTGCGGCAGTCCGTGCAGCACGGCGTCGTTGACCGAGAGGCACACCACGTTACGGAACGGGCCCTTGCCGAACGAGGGCGCGTAGTCCCAGTAACAGGACTCCGCACCACGCTCCTTGATCCGGCGGCGGGCGTGCTGCTCCAGCTCCAGCAGGTTGACCCCCACCCTCGCGAGGTCACCCAGTTCGGCCAGCACCTGGCCGACGAACTGTCCGGTGACGTGCATGCGCTCGATGTCTTCGGGGGATTTGTGCTCGATCAACGCGATTCTCGATTCCCAGGGGCGGTCGGCAGGTATATTTATACCAGAGGGTGGACTGTTGCCCGCCGGACATCAGCGGCCCTAGCATGGGCGCATGGTCCGTCATCCGCTCGCCCCCGAACAGATCGAGGCGGGCCGACGCCTCGGGGCAGCGCTGCGTACGGCCCGAGCGGGACGCCGCCCCGTCGAAGTGGCGCTGGCGGCGGAGATCTCGCCGGAGACCCTGCGCAAGATCGAGACCGGCCGGCTGCCGACGCCCGCGTTCGGCACCATCGTCCGGCTCAGCGAGGTACTCGGCGTACCCCTGTCCGAACTCGCCGCCGTCTGGCGCACCGATCCCGCACTGAGCCAGGCCTCTTAGCGTCTTTCGTCCGGCGGCAGCCACCCGAACGCCCCAACGGGGCCGTCGCGTACTACCGTTGCCCGATGCGCGCCCACCCCGTTGAACGCCCGGCCGATCTCGACGCGGTCCGTGAGTCCTATGACCGCGTGGCCGACAACTACGCCCACATGGTGGTGACGACGGGAGTCGGCGACATCCGCAGCCATCCATGGCTCAAGGCGTCGATCGACGCCTTCGCCGACACCGTGGGCGGCCTCGGTCCCGTCCTCGACGTCGGCTGCGGACCGGGAACGGTGACCGCCTACCTCGCCGAACGCGGACTCGACGTGTCCGGCGTCGATCTCTCGCCTCGCATGATCGAGAACGCGCGCCGCCTTCATCCCGGCTGCCGCTTCGGCGTCGCCTCCGCCACCGACCTCGACCTCGGCGAAGCCACCCTCGGCGGCGTGCTCGGGTGGTGGTCGCTGTTCAACCTCCCCCGTGACGTCCTGCCCCAGGTGCTCGCCGTGTTCGCACGCGCCCTGAAGCCGGGCGGGCACTTCATCACGGCCACGCACGTCGGCGACGAGGACGTGGAGCGCACCGAGGGCTACGGAGGCGTGCCCGTCCGCTGGACGACACGCCAATGGCGCCCGGAACAACTCGTGGACCTGATCGAACGGGCCGGACTGCGCCCGGTCGCCGAACTTCGGCTCCCCGCCGACGAGCGGAGCGGGCCGGGTCTGGTCGTCATGGCCGAGCGACCCCGCTGAGAAGCAGCCGTGGCTCTCGCTTCGGGTCAGGAGCCGAAGATCAGGTCGGTTCTCGCCGACGAACGTGCCAGGGCGCTGGCCGACGTTGGCGAAGTACTCGCGCTCGCTCATCTCCGTGAGTTCTCGCCGGTCCGCACCCGCTCCAGCCAGTCGGACAGGACCAGTTCCTCGGTCTCGCCGTACTCGCCGCTTTTGATCCATGCGTTGAGTGCTTTCACGACCGGGTCGCGCCGCGCGGGTTTGGAGCCGTCGACGGTCACGACGAGGGGGACGTCCTCCGCCGGATCGGCTTTCGACGGATGTCGCTCGCCATTGGAGTTCCGCGCGGTGTGGACGGCCCATGGATGGCTGGTGACAAATGCGTCCAAGATGCCGTTTTCACGGCTGCGCGATGGGGCTCGGGCCGCAATCCTCGTAAGACGTCTTCTCCACCAGGTCCGGGTAGCTGTCCATCGAGACATCCCTGCCGCAGAGGTCGGATTTGGAGTTGATGCGCCGAGTGTGCCCTGGGGGCAAAGCCCAGGGGCCAGGGGCCGACCTGCCCGCCCGGCTCTCACACCGGGCTTAACGGACGCGGCGTAGCGGTGCTGGATCACGAACCCGTAGGTCACGCCCGCGCCGGGCACCCGCAAAATATCTGCCCCCTCCCTTCACCGATTGCGTAATGCGGCTCTCATTCCCATTGCCCGAGGACTCCCGTTCGCCCCGCTGAAAACGGCGCCTGATGTGCGTGTGACGCGCAACTGCATGAACTGGCTCTTGTCCTAATGAAATTCTATTCATCCCAACGAGTGCACCGAATTCAAATTGTCGGCGAAGGCCCATCAGAATGATGGAGCCACCCGTCGCAGCAGTCGTTGGAGATGCCGTTGACCAGTCATGACACGTCCGCCCACGACCACAGCTGTTCATCCCTGGCTCCGGCCCCGGGCTCGTTCCGCGACCCGAAGGACGTCGCGAGTTTCGCGCCCGCCGCGCTCGGATACGCCCTCTTCGCCACCCGCTGGCTCCAGGCCCCGCTCTATTTCGGCCTGGTCGCCGCACAGGGCGTCTATGTCTACAAGTTCTTCAACGAGCTGTGGAAATTAATCGTTCATGTCATCAACGGCCACGCCGACGAAACGTATGTCATGCTCGCCGTCCTCAAACTGGTCGACGTCGTGATGATCGCCAATCTGCTGATCATGACGATCGTCGGCGGCTACGAGACCTTCGTCTCGCGCATCAACCTCCAGGGCCACCGCGATCAGCCGGAATGGCTCTCGCACGTCAACTCGAACGTGCTCAAGGTCAAGCTCGCCACCGCCATCGTGGGCATTTCGTCCGTCCATCTGCTGCAGATGTTCGTCGACGTGCACCACACTTCCCGGCACGCGCTGCTCTGGGGGACCGTGATCCACATGGCCTTCATCGTGTCCGCCGGGATTCTGGCCTATATGTCGGGCCCCATGCTGGAGCCGCGGAAGAGCGGTCACGCGTGCGGCGGCCATGAGGGCAGTGGCCATGCGGACACTCACGGAGAAGGAAACCGGCGCCTGATCCCGAAGCCGTCCACCGGGTGGCACGACGATGCCACGCCGGCAGGGCGGGCGGCGCCTTCCGCTTCGGCGGTGAAGTCGGCCTCGGCCTCGTCGTACGGGGGTCCGGGAGCCGAGTCCCGTATCCGCGCCGCGGGCTTCCCCGCCCCCAAGGCGCTGGAGGACTTCGACCACCACTACCCCCGGTCACTAGACCGGGAGGCCGTGGCAATGCTCGGCAAGCTGGACTTCATCACCGCCAAGGAGAACGTGGTCCTCCTCGGCCCACCCGGCACCGGCAAGACCCACCTCGCCGTCGCCCTCGGCACGCGCGCCTGCCAGGCCGGCCACCAGGTACGGTTCGCCACCGTTGCCGAATGGGCCGCCCGACTTGCCGACGCCAAGGCCGCGGGCCGCCTCACCGAGGAACTGGCCCTGCTGGACCGGTACCCCCTGCTGATCGTCGACGCACTGGGCCTCTTCCCCCTCCAGGCCGCAGAGGCCCAGCTCTTCTTCTCCCTCGTCGCGCACCGCTACGAGCGCGGCTCGCTGATCGTCACCAGCGACAAACCCCTGAGCGGCTGGGACCTCGTCCTCAGCGACACCGCGGTGGCCTCGGCCGTGATCGACCGCCTCGTCCACCATTCCGAGATCATCAGCGTCGAGGGAGACAACTACCGGATGCGCGACCACGGCGGCTTCGGCTTCGCGTCCCCGACCGTCCGCTAGGGGCCTGCTCGTTCCGGTTCCGGTGGGACCAGGCCGTCCCGGCCCTGGTCCCACCGATCCCCGAGACCACCGAACCCGTCCACCGCACTCCCCGCCGCCGTCTCCGTCTCCGCAACACCGTCTTCGACGACACCGGCCGCTCGGCGGAAGCAACGTGAACAGGCCCGACTTCCCGACTGGTTCACCCGCACTACCCGCAACGCATGTCTCGCGCCGATCCCGTATCCCTCGTCCGCGACAACCGATGGTTCTTCGGACGGTGGACGCGTTACTGCCCGGCCCATGTGCCGACGCCAAGGCATACGCCGCGCCGACCGCCATCGCCCACATCACGATCGAGGGAATCCACCAGCACGCGACAGCACGCGACCGCGAGTGGCGTCCCGCCGTCCCGCGCCGTGTGACCGAGGAATTTACTCAACTTGAATGTGTGATGTCGGCCCGATCGTGTCAGCCGGTCAAGGTCAGACCGGTGCCTATGAGAGTCCTTCATCCGCGCCATGAGATGGGTACGCAGGTTGACCCGTCCGGAACCCGTGCCCCGGACGCGGACACAGTCCGCCGACCGCGGTGTCAGAGGTACCTGACACAGTGCCGGCGTGGACATCGATTCCTTCTGGAAGCTCATCGAAGAGTGCCGACGGCACACGCGGGGCCGGGACGAACGGCTCGCGTGGTTGCGTGACGAGTTGTCGCGGAGGCCACTGACAGAGATCGTGCAGTTCCAGGTTCGCCTGGACGAAGTGACGCACGAAGCCTTCACCTGGGATCTATGGGCTGCGGCGGAGCGGATCTTCGGCGGCTGGTGTTCGGACGACGGCTTCTGCTACTTCGGCCTGTGGATGGTGGGGCTTGGCCAGAACGCCTTCTCTCGGGCAGTGGCCGATCCCGACGCTCTGGCCGACACCCCTGAGGTTCAGTGCCTGATGGCTCGCCCTCGCGAGCTCTGGAACGACGACTGGCCCGAGTGGGAGCCCCTCGACTACGTCGCCATGGAGGCGTACGGGCTCCTCACCGGAATCGACGACCGCGGCGGCACCTTCTACGAAGCCGTCGAAGCCGAGCAGGACGATGCGGGGCGTAGCCGAGGACCACTCGGCGAGCAGTGGGACGTGCGGAGCGAAGGCGAGGCAGCGCGCAAACAGCCTCGGCTGAGCGCGATGTTCCCCCTGCGGCCGCTGGCCCGGTAGGGGCGGCAGCGCGCGGAATCAGGCCGGCCTGGACGCAGAAATGCGACAGGAGACGCAGACGCAGGGTGTTGGACTGCTCTTCAGCGGAGCTCTCGAACCACTCGATGCCCTGTGCCATCAGCCATTCGCACGCCCCCGTTGTCCTCGGACCGCTGTTGTCCATGGTGCTGCGATGTGGAAAACCCCGAACCCGCCCTCACCGCTTCGGATCTGCACGTGGTGATGTGCTGTGCGATGTGCACCTTTACCTGTGCGCCGTGCTGAGCTGCACTGTTGATGGGGAGTCGAACCCCGCGTTGCTCTTCACGCGCCAGGAGTGGGCCGGAACCGCCGGCCCTCGGTGTGTGCACGCCTCCGAAGCTGCTACCTGCTCCACATCGTCCCCGTCTGCTGGACTCCTCAGTCCAGCAGATCCACCTCCCAGTTCGTACGCTGGATCCGCACATCGACCTCGCGGATCTCCCGCGCGAGAACATCCGCCTGACCGCGCAGTTCCGCGACCGGAAGCGCGGAAAGCATCATCAGCTCGGACCGGAGTTGCCGGCCGTATCCCCGCTCGCCGCTACCCGCCGCCGCGTCCGCCGCCGCGGTGACCACAGAGTGACGCAACCGCAGGACATCCCGGCGTGCGAGGGCATCGGTGAGCGTGCCGTCGGGACCCATCTCCACGGTGGCGTTGGTCCGGTTGATCCGCCGGATCAACGTTTCCAGAGCGCTCAGCACCTCACCGGCCTCAGCCAACAACTGGGCGGCATCCTCGGCGGGCGCCTCCCCTTCCTGGTACCGCGCACTGCCGACGACGCGCGCTCGCAACTGTTCTACCCGGCGCGTCGCCTCCGCACGTTCTGCCAGTGCCTCAGCAAGCTTCACTGTCTCCACCTCCCCCTCCATGAGCTCGCACGAGTATACGAGTGCGAACCAGCTCATACGCACTTGAATTTCCTTCCACAGAAGGCCCTGACCATCCACTGGAGCGAGAGCGGACAGCCGCTCGGAGCGCTACGAAAGAGAGTCGGACAGCACGGCTGAGGACGGACAGCCAGCAAAGGATTTCCGTCACCCGGCGCCCCTGTTGCGTGGAACACTTTTGCAAGCGGGTGCTTGCAAAAGTTAGCAAGAGTGGGCACCCTGGAGTCATGGCATCACTCAACGTCGGCAATCTCGGTGAGTACCTGCGCGAGCAGCGGCGCAACGCGCAGCTGTCGTTGCGGCAGCTCTCCGAGGCCGCCGGGGTGTCCAATCCGTATCTCAGCCAGATCGAACGCGGCCTGCGCAAGCCGAGCGCGGACATCCTCCAGCAGCTCGCCAAGGCGCTGCGGATCTCCGCCGAGACGCTGTACGTACAGGCCGGGATGCTCGACGAGCGGGAGCGCGAGGAGCTGGAGACGCGTGCCGTCGTCCTCGCCGACCCGTCGATCAACGAGCGGCAGAAGCAGGTGCTTCTGCAGATCTACGAGTCCTTCCGTAAGGAGAACGGGCTCGGCACCGAGAGCACGGAAGCGACGGCGACCGCGGGACCGGCCGGTAAGGGCGCCGGTACCGGTATCGGGGACGCCGACGGGGACACGCCCGGTACGGCCGGCGGCGGTGCCGCCACCCCACCCTCACACTGATCCGGAGGACCACAGTCATGGCCATCACCGACGACCTGCGCAAGACGTTCAGCGACCCGACCCCCCTCTACTTCGCGGCCGGTACGGCGGACCTCGCCGTCGAGCAGGCGAAGAAGGTTCCCGGGCTGATCGAGCAGCTGCGCGCGGAGGCCCCGGGCCGTATCGACGCGGTACGGAACGCGGACCCCAAGCTCGTCCAGGACAGGGTCGCCTCGCAGGCCAAGGAGGCGCAGACGACCGTTCAGGCCAAGGTCACCGAGGCGCTCGGGTCGCTGGACACCGATCTGAAGAAGCTGGGCGAGACCGCTCAGGACCTGGCGCTGCGGGGCGTGGGCGTGGCCGCGGAGTACGCGGTCAAGGCCCGTGAGACGTACGAGAAGGTCGCCGAGCGCGGCGAGCAGTCCGTACGGAGCTGGCGCGGCGAGGCCGCGGACGAGATGACGGAGATCGCCATCGCCGTCGAGCCCGCGCCCGCGAGGAAGCCGGCGGCCAAGCCGGCCCCGAAGCCCGCCCAGGCCAAGCCCGCGCCCGCCAAGCCCGCGCCCGCCAAGCCCGCGGTCAAGAGCGAGACGAAGGCGGCCAGGCCGGAGGCCGGGGCCACCGGGGCGAAGCCCGCCGCCAGGAAGACGACCACGAGCAAGCCGGCCGCGCGCAAGCAGGCCGCCGCGAAGAAGGCCACGCCTCCGGCGGGCAAGTAGCAGCGAGGCGATGAGGGCGGACCGGGCACCTCAGCGGTGTCCGGTCCGTTGTACGGGTACCTTGTCGGCACACGATCAGGCACACGATCAGGCACATGATTCGGACAGAAACGGGCGGTGGGCAACGTGTTGATGGCCGGCTTCGACGGGCTCGTGGCGCTGTTGAGTATTCCGTTGACCGTGTTCGCCTGCTTCGCGCTGGTCGACGCGTTCATCCGGCGTGAGGACGCCTTCCGCGCGGCTGACAAGCAGACCAAGCCGTTCTGGCTGATCATTCTCGCGATTGCCCTCGTGGTGAGCCTGATCTTCCCGCTCCTGTCCTTCCTGCCGATCATTGGGCTGATCGCGGTCATCGTGTACTTCGTCGATGTGCGCCCCGCGATCAAGCAGGTCGGTGGCGGTGGGGGCGGCGGGCGCCGCAGTGGCGGCTCCAGCAGCGACGGACCGTACGGGCCGTACAACGGCGGTCGGTGATCGGACCGTACGACGGCGGCCGGTGAGTCCGGAGCCCGCTCAGGCGGTGGCCGCCACCCGGCCCCGGTCCAGCAGCAGGACGGCCACGTCGTCCGTCAGTTCGCCACCGTTCAGCTCCCGAACCTGAGCCACCGCGGCCTCCAGCAGCTCCTCGCCGCTCAGGCCGCGCGCCAGCTGGGCGGTGATCATCTCGACCATGCCGTCCTGACCGAGCCGCTGTTTCGTGCCGGCTCCGACGCGGCCCTCTATCAGCCCGTCCGTGTACATCAGCAGGCTCCACGCCTCGCCCAGCCCGACCTCGCGGCGCGGCCAGCGGGCGCGCGGGAGCAGGCCGAGCGCGGGGCCGCCCCCGTCGTACGGGAGCAGCTCGGGCGCCCGCCCGGCGCGCACGACCAGCGGGGACGGGTGGCCGGCCAGGCAGAGCCCCGCCCGCCGTCCGTCCGGTGCGATGTCGACCGTGCAGAGCGTCGCGAAGATCTCCTCGCTCTCCCGCTCGTGCTCCAGCACCTTCTGGAGCGTCGAGAGCAGAATGTCCCCGCTCAGCCCGGCGAAGGTCAACGCCCGCCAGGCGATACGGAGTTCCACACCCAGCGCGGCCTCGTCCGGGCCATGGCCGCAGACGTCGCCGATCATCACATGCACCGTGCCGTCGGGCGTACGGACCGTGTCGTAGAAATCGCCGCCGAGCAGGGCGCGGGAGCGGCCGGGCCGGTAGCGGGAGGCGAAACGCAGGTTCGAGCCTTCGAGGAGCGGCGTGGGCAGCAGGCCGCGCTCCAGCCGGGCGTTCTCCTGCGCCCGCAGCCGGGACTCGGTGAGCTGGCGCTGCGCGACATCCGCGCGCTTGCGTTCGACGGCGTAGCGGATGGCGCGGCTCAGTAGCCTGCTGTCCAGCTCGTCGCGGAAGAGGTAGTCCTGCGCGCCCACCCGCACCGCGGCGGCGGCGCGCTCGCTGTCGCCCTCGGCGGCCAGCGCGAGAACGGCGTGGCGTGGCGCGAGCCGCAGCACGTGCTTGAGCGGCGCGAGGCCGTCGCCGTCGCCTTCGTCGTCCCGGCCCGGCAGCGCGAGGTCCACGAGGACGCACTGGATGTCGTCGGTGAGCAGGCGCTCGGCCTCGGTGAGGTTGCGCGCGGTGCGGATACGGACCCGGGTGCCGGCCGCGTCGGGGAGTTCCGGCGCGCTGAAGGTGCCCGCGGGATCGTCCTCGATGACGAGGAGCGTGAGGTCGCCTCCGCCGGAGGTCTCCGGGGCGGGCGCACTCTCGATTGTCGAGCCCGTGCGCTGGCGCGGCACGGGTACAGGTACGGCCATCGGTCTGTGAGTCCTTCCCTCCCCCCGAGGGCGCGGTGGGGCGACGATCGACGTCCCACCGACCGGGACCCTAGCGGTAGCCGGCGCCCGAAAGGAATGGCGTCCGGAACGCCGTACGGAGAAGATCCCGCGCCATATGCCGCTTCCCGCCACGCATCCGGCGCGATCAGGGCCACTCCGAGGGCCGAAAGGGCCATGACAAACATCACGTGGGAGGGGAGCCGGAAGCCGCGAATGAGGCAAGGGGGGCAGAAGGGGTGAATCGGATGTGGGTCCGGCCCGCTTCCTACTTGTCCGGCCTGACGACCCCGAGGATCAGCATCGAGCCCGCCCCCGTCAGCGTCACCTGCCGGCCCGGCCGCGGCGCGTGGACGATCGAGCCGTCGCCCACGTACATGCCCACATGGCTGGCGTCCTCGTGGTAGATGATCAGGTCGCCGGGCCGCATGTCCGCGACGGCGACACGGGGGAGCAGCCGCCACTGCTCCTGCGAGGTGCGCGGGATGCCCTTGCCGGCCGCCGCCCACGCCTCGGACGTCAGCCCCGAACAGTCGAACGACGACGGCCCCTCGGCGCCCCACACGTACGGCTTGCCGATCTGTGCCGTCGCGTACTCGATCGCCTTCTTGCCCTGGGCGCTCGCCTCGCCGTTGATGTCCTTGAGCGCGCCCGAACCCAACCAGGCCGCCTGTGACTTGGCCGCGTCCTCCTGCTCCAGCATCAACAGCCGGTCGCGCTCCTCCTTCTCCAGCCCCGCCTCGATCTTCTTGGCGGCCTTGATCTGCCGCTGGATCTGCTTCTTCGCCTTCGCCTGCTTGACCCGGCTGGCTTCGAGCTTCGTCCACTCGGCGCCGGCCTTCTTCGTGTACGCCGTCAAGTCGCCCTGCGCCTTGGTCATTTGGCCCAGGAGATCCTTGGTCGCCTTCTGGCCCCGCTGGACCCGGCCCGCGCCGTCCAGGAAGAGCTGCGGGTCGTCGGTGAGCATCAGCTGGGCCTCGGGCGGCAGTCCGCCCGCGCGGTACTGCGCGCGGGCCGCGGCGCCTGCCTGCCGCTTGAGTCTGTCGATCCGGACCTGGCCGTTGACGATCTCGCTGGACAGCCTGACCAGTTCGGTCGACTGGTTGTCGGCGCGCTCCTCGGCGAGGTTGTACGCGTCGGTGGCGGAGGCGGCCCTGCCGTACAGCCCGTCGATCTTCCGGCGCACCGCTTCGAGCTTCGAGTCGTCCGCGCCGGGGGACTTGCCGTCCGCCCCGGGCGGCAGGGACCGGTCGAAGGGCCGGGGCGCGACGGGCGGGTCACTCGGCGAAGAGGGGGAGGCTGGGGTCGCGGGAGCTGCGTACGCCTGGTTCAGCAACGCCGGTGACGCGAGCACCGACAGAGCGCAGACGACCGTGATCGCGGCTGTGACACAACGGCGTCGGTTCACGAGCTTTTCCTCCGGACTTCGGACGAACGCATCTGACTTACTGTCAGTAACTCTTCTCCGCCGACGCGATCGTGCCATGCCCGTCCCCGGAACGACAGGGGGCGGTGCCGGTCGACGCGGTCGCGTCTACCCGTCAGGGACGAACGGCTTGCCGCTCACGTTCCCTTGAACACGTCCGTTCCGCCGGAGTTCGGCGCCAGCGCCGACCACTCCACCGTCACTTCCCCCTGCCGCCATCTGCCCGCACCGCCGCCCGCCGCCGGGCCGGCCAGCGGCCAGTGGGCCGACAGATCCCGTACGGCCCTGATCCACCGCTGTCGCGCGCCCAGCGAGGCGTACGGGGCGGCCGCCGCCCACGCCCGGTCGAAGTCCCGCAGGAACGCGTGCACCGGTTCGCCCGGCACATTGCGGTGGATCAACGCCTTGGGCAGCCGCTCCGCCAGATCCGAAGGGCGGTCCAGCGAGCCGAGCCGGGTCGCGAAGGTGACGGTGCGCGGACCCTCCGTACCGAGGGCGACCCAGACATGGCGCCGCCCGATCTCGTCGCACGTGCCCTCCACCAGCAGCCCGCCGGGCGCGAGGCGGGCGCGGAGCCGGTCCCAGACCGCCGGGACCTCGCTCTCCTCGTACTGCCGCAGGACGTTCGCCGCCCGGATCAGCAGCGGCCTGCGGCCGCTGCCGCCACTCGACGGCGGCAGCGGGATCTCGAAGCCGCCGTGCACGAAGCCGAGCCCGTCCTCTTCGTAAGGAAGCGCCGCCGCGACCCGCGCGGGGTCGATCTCGACGCCCACCACCTCGGTGCGCGGCTCGGCCGCCCGCAGCCGCCTCAGCAGCTCGACGGCGGTCCAGGGCGCGGCGCCGTACCCGAGGTCGACGGCGACGGGGTCGGCCGCGCGGCGCAGTGCCGGGCCGTGTACGGCGGCGATCCAGCGGTCCATGCGGCGCAGCCGGTTCGGGTTGGTCGTGCCGCGCGTGACCGTCCCTTCGGGACGGCGGGACGAGGAGGACGGGCGCGCGGGCATACGAGTGAGCCTAACGACGCGGCGGACGGCGACTGCCCGTGACCGCCCACCCCGCCCGCACCGCGCACCGCCCACACCGCCCACCACCACCGAGTACCCGTGAGTACCCGGAACACCTCCCAAGGGTTGAGCCGCCAACGGTAATGATTCGGCAAAGCGGGAAATGAAGGAGCGCATTCCGGTGTTGCCGCGACTCAGAGGGATCCCCCAAGCCCTCTCCTTGTCATGCTCCGAGCGCTCCGAGCGAGAGGCCGTCGACGTGAGCCAGTACGTGTCCAGGCTTGCCGGCACCCTGGTGTCACCACCCCGGCTCCGGATCCCCGGCCACCCCCGCAAACCCCGGCGCGTCGCCATGCTCAGCGTCCACACCTCCCCGCTGCACCAGCCGGGGACGGGCGACGCGGGCGGCATGAACGTCTACATCGTCGAGCTGGCCAAGCGGCTGGCCGCCATCAACATCGAGGTCGAGATCTTCACGCGCTCGACCACCGGCGGGCTCCCGCCCAGCGTCGAGCTGACGCCGGGTGTGCTCGTACGGCACGTGGACGCCGGTCCGTACGAGGGCCTGGCCAAGGAGGAGCTGCCCGCGCAGCTGTGCGCCTTCACGCACGGCGTGATGCAGGCCTGGGCCGGCCAGCGCCCCGGCTACTACGACCTCGTCCACTCCCACTACTGGCTCTCCGGCCATGTCGGCTGGCTCGCCGCCGAGCGGTGGGGCGCGCCCCTCGTCCACGCCATGCACACCATGGCCAAGGTCAAGAACGCGGCGCTCGCCGAGGGCGACACCCCCGAGCCCCCGGCCCGCGTCATCGGCGAGACGCAGGTCGTGCGCGCCGCCGACCGGCTGATCGCGAACACCGCCGAGGAGGCCGACGAACTCGTCCGCTTCTACGAAGCGGACCCCGGGAAGGTCGCGGTCGTCCACCCCGGCGTGAATCTGGACCTCTTCCGCCCCGCCGACGGCCGCGCGGCGGCGCGCGCCCGCCTCGGGCTGCCGCAGGACGCGTTCGTCCCGCTCTTCGCCGGCCGTATCCAGCCGCTCAAGGCACCCGACGTCCTGCTGAGGGCCGTGGCCGTCCTGCTGGACCGCGAGCCCGCCCTCCGTAGGAGGATGGTCGTCCCGGTCGTGGGCGGCCCGAGCGGCAGCGGTCTGGCGAGACCGGAGGGGCTGCACAAACTGGCGGCCAGGCTCGGGATCGCCGATGTCGTACGGTTCCGTCCGCCGGTCGGCCAGGAGGGGCTCGCCGACTGGTTCCGCGCGGCGTCCGTGCTGGTCATGCCGTCGTACAGCGAGTCGTTCGGACTCGTCGCCATCGAGGCGCAGGCGGCGGGGACCCCGGTGGTCGCCGCCGCGGTGGGCGGTCTGCCGGTGGCCGTACGCAACGGCCAGACCGGCTTTCTGATCCCCGGCCACGAGCCGGAGGCGTACGCCCAGGCGCTCGCCCGCTTCATCGACCGGCCCGAACTGGTGGACCGGATGGGGCTGGCGGCCTCGCGGCACGCGCAGTCCTTCGGCTGGGACACGGCGGCGTCGGCGACGGCGGACGTCTACACGGCCGCCGTGCATGATCACCGAGGTCGCGTACGCTCGCACCATGGCTGACGAAGCGAGCGGGGACACGGTCGCCGCCCACGCCGCGCACCTTGTCGAGCGGACCCTCACGGCCGCCGCCCGCGACTCCGGCCTGGCGTGGGAGAGCCCCGGCCCCGGCTCCTTCGTCGTCACGCTGCCCGGCACCCGCAAGCTCTCCACGACCTGCTCCCTGCGCGTCGGCCGGCACTCCCTCTCCGTCAACGCCTTCGTCATCCGGCATCCGGACGAGAACGAGGGCGGCGTCCACCGCTGGCTGCTGGAGCGCAACCTCAAGCTGTACGGGGTGGCGTACGCGGTCGACCGGCTCGGCGACGTCTATCTCGCCGGCAAGCTGCCGCTGTCCGCCGTGGGCGAGGACGAACTGGACCGGCTGCTGGGCTCCGTACTCGAAGAGGCCGACGGCTCCTTCAACACGCTGCTGGAGCTGGGCTTCGCGAGCGCGATCCGCAAGGAGTACGCGTGGCGGGTGTCGCGCGGCGAGTCCACGAGAAACCTCGACGCCTTCACCCACCTGACCACCCCGCCGGGGCCACCCCACCCGACCGACTGAGCCGCTGCCCGCCTGCCCCGGTGCCCTGGGGTCCGGACGTTACGACAGTGCCCCCGGTGTCAGCCGGGGACACTGTGTCGGTGTGGCAGCCACTGGGCTCAGGACAGAGTGACGAGCCTCACCACCGTGACGGTGAGTACGGAGCCGGAGACGTAGTAGAGGACGATGGCGCCGGAGATCGTCGCCTCGCGTCGATCGCGTTCACCCTTGACGGCGGTTGAACCATGGCCGTAGGGGTCCTGCCCCAACGTGCGCGTCATCCTGTTTCTGAAGGAGTCGGCGTTCCGCATCTTTGCCAGGGTGTCGTCCGCCGGCGGGGCGTAGGAGATGCGGTAACTCAACTCGCACCTCGCCGCTCGGCCTCGTCCTGGGCCAGCCGGTCCAGGATCTCGTCGGCCTGGGGGTCGGGAACAGCCTCCAGCATCCAGTGCCGCATCACCGCGTGGATCTCGTCAATGCCGGCCGCGTTGATGGCACGGTCGAAATCCTCGCGCCTGCCGTCCGGCAGCGCGGCGCGGATGGCGGGAATGCTGTTGGGCACCTCGACTTCGGCACCGCCGACGTAGGTCGTCAGACGTTCGCCCATGATTGCCCTCCCTCTCCGGCCGCCTCGGCACGACTTTGCTTCTTTGCCCCAGTATCGGGCTCCGCATACTCGCTCTCGTCCTCTCGTCCTCATCCCTGTCTTCACCCAGCAGTAGCCGCGCACCCCGGCTTTCCGCGACCCGCACCGTGGCGCGTAGCGCTTCGGTCAGCTCGGTGGAGGCCGTGGCCGTCCGATGACAGATAGCAGGGATTCCCTCCGGGCCCGGTCCAGGGGAGGAGGCGCAGGCGTGTTACGTCCACCACGAGTTCACCTCGACACCCTGGATCCGGCGGAGGCATGGATCGCCGCCGTGCGGCGGCTGCTCGAAGAGGTGAGTGACACGGTTCAGCACGTTGACCTGCTTTCCTCGGGTCGGCCGTGTCCCCGTTCCGGTTCGCGCGGTCGCGGGGGCCTGCCTTGGTTTGGCCCGGATGACTTGCGTGGTGGTCCCCCCACCCTCTCGACCTGGTCACCCAGATCACTCCAGGTAGTGATGTGACTACGAGAATATTCGCAGAAACTCTGCGAGTGAAGTTAATCTGCTACTCGCAGTTGAGCTGCGCATCTGTCAGACTTGGCGCGACTGGAAGGAGTATGTATGTATGAGGGTTTCGGGCTCGTCGTCCGGTTTGCGTTGCGCGATCAGGAGGCGTCGATTGCCTTTGACGAGCTGTGTGCTCGCACCTTGAACGGGATCAAGGACAAGGAGCCGGGCACGATGGCCTATGTCACTCACATCCCCGTCGGCGAGCCGCTCATCCGGGTCTTCTACGAGCTGTACGCCGACCGCGCCGCGTTCGACGCGCATGAGGCGCAGCCGCACACCAAGCAGTTCTTGGATGAGCGCGAGCAGTACGTTGTCGGCGTCGAAGTGACATTCCTCGACGCCATCGGTGGAAAGGCAGCGGCGTAGTCGTGGCGGAAGGACTGCGGGCTTTCGGCGCACGGGTGTCGGAACTCCGAAAGCGCCGGGGTCTCACACAGAGCGAACTGGCCGCAGCAATCGGACGTACGGCCAGTTGGATGTCTCAGGTTGAACGGGGCATCCAGCCGGTCAACCGATTCGATGTGCTGCGATTGCTCGCGGACGGCCTCGGCGTATCGCTACAGGATCTGCGACCCGAAGCGCCGGGCACTGCCGAACCGGACGCGCCAGTCGTGGCGCCGCCGAATGATCTGGACCAGGTGCGGCTCGTGCTCTCGGGGCACTCGGCGCTTGACGTCGTGCTGGAACCGGTCGAGGACGGCCGCCCGGCGACGGTGGTCGAGTTGAGCGACGAGGTCGATCGGATCTGGCAGCTCACCCAGGACGGTCGATTCACCGACCTGAGCGCGGCTCTGGGGCCGCTGGTGCCACGGCTGGAGCGTGCTTCCCGCACCGCGCCTGCGGAGTACCAGCCCGAGATTCACCGGCTGTTGGCCCGCACGTATCAGGCGTTGGCGGCGGCCTTCGTTCGGCAGAACGAAGCGGATGCCGCGTGGCTGTCGGCAGACCGCGCGATCCGTGAGGCTGAACTCGCCGGTGACCGTTTGGGCGTCTTCGCGGGAGTCTTCCGGCTTGTCCATGCGTTCGTAAGACTCCAGCGCCTGGACCAGGCCGAGCATGCCGCTACCACAGCGGTCAATGTTCTGTCCCGGCACGCGGAAGGCGACAACACCACCCCGGAGGAGTTGTCAGTCGTCGGTTCGCTCCACCTGGTCCTGGCATTGGTGCACGCGCGTGCCGGTGAGCGGGCCTCCGCCCGTCGACAGATCGGCGAAGCCCGAGCGGTGGCCGCGAGGATCGGAGCGGAACGCAACGATTTCGACTTGGAGTTCGGCCCCAAGAACGTCGAGATCCAGGCGGTTTCCACGGCCGTTGACCTCGGGGACGCCGGCGAAGCACTCGATATCGCGAATGGGCTGGATGCCAGTGAGCTTTCCGCCGAACGGCAGGCCAGGCTGCTGATGGACCTCGGGCGGGCCCACGCACAGCGGCGTCAGCCCGGCGACGCGCTCGAGTGTTTGCTGAGAGCTGAGACGCTTGCCCCCGATGTGATCCGGAGCCACATCGCGGCTCGGAGCGTCATCAGGGAACTGATGCTGATGGCTGGCCGTACGGCGTCGCCTGAGCTGCGCGGTCTCGCCGCACGAGCGGACGCGATGGCGTAGGCGCTCCCGATCCGGCACTGGCCCGCTGCATCCCCATTCCCGCTGTACGCGCATTCGGCCCCCCTGGGTCGCCCGTCAGCGCGTACCCGCCCAGGATCGTGCTGACCACAAGCGCCGGGACACGGCAGGACACGTGGGACGGGCCGACGGATGACGACGACTGACGACGACACAGAGCGGTGTGAGCCCCCGGAGCGCCGCGGGCGGCTGGACCGCCGGCATTTCCTGGAGGCCGCCGCCGCGGGCGTCGCCGGGATCGCCGTGGGCGCGGTGGCCGGCTGCGACTCCGCGGACCGTGCGCCAAGCCGTACCGGCGTCGGTGCCGACCCCACGACCGACCCCACGACCGACCCCACGGCCGACGCCACCGCCGAGCGGGCGCGGCCCGGCAGTCCCGACTGGCGCATCCGCTCCGTGGGGCCGCCCGATGCGGTCGAGGGATACACGGACACGGTGAGTGTGGAGCCGGGCGAGGAGTTCGGGCTGTACGTCTCCACCACCGCACCCGGCCTCCGGGTCGCCGCCTACCGGATCGGCTGGTACGGCGGAGCCCAGGCCAGGCTGGTGTGGCGCTCCGGCCGGGTGGCGGGCCGCGTCCAGAGCGGCCCGCGCATGGTGACGTACACCGACACGGTGCGGGCCGACTGGGAACGTACCCTCGCCGTCCGCACCGACGGCTGGCCGGAGGGCGCGTATCTGCTGCGGCTGGACGCCGAGAACGGGCACCAGCGCTACGTCCCGCTGATCGTCCGCTCGGCGAGTGCCGCAGGCCGGACGGTACTGATGCACGCGCCCGCGACCTGGCAGGCGTACAACCTGTGGGGCGGCTACAGCCTCTACGAGGGCGAGAACGGCGCGTACGGGACCCGTTCGCTGGCCGTCAGCTTCGACCGGCCGTACGACAAGAACGGTGCCGAGAAGTTCCTGGTCTACGAACGCGCCGCCGTGGTCCTCGCCGAACGCCTCGGCATCCCGCTCGCGTACACCACGGGCGTGGACGTCCACCTCACCCCCTCGGTGCTGCGCGACGCCACGGCCGTGGTCTCGCTCGGGCACGACGAGTACTGGACCCCCGAGCAGCGCCGCCACGTCACCCGGGCCCGCGACGCCGGAACCAACCTGGCCTTCCTCGGCGCCAACACCTGCTACCGCCGGATCCGGCTGGAGCAGGACGGCGGCACCGGTCCCGTCCGTACGGTCGTCTGCTTCAAGGACGACTACCGGAACGACCCGTACCTCGTCGAGCACCGCACGATGGTGACCACCGACTTCCGGGCGCCCCCCGCCGCCGACCCGGAGTCCTCCCTGACCGGCGTCCTGTACGAGGGGTTCCCCGTGGACGCCCCGTACGTCGTCCACGGCGCGGACCACTGGATCTTCGAGGGGACCGGGGCGAAGCGAGGCGACTCCTTCGACCACCTGGTCGGCGTGGAGTACGACCGGGTGACCCCGGGGCAGCCCACACCGTCGCCGCTGGAGATCGTCGCCCACTCCCCGCTGGTCTGCGCAGGCCGCGACAGCCACGCGGACTCCGCGTACTACACCGTGCCCGGCGGCGCGGGCGTCTTCGCCTCCGGGACGATGCGGTGGGTCGAGGGTCTGATGGCGGGGACCGGGGAGAACGGCCGGAATCACGGGATGGACGCGCGCACCGGCGCGTTCGTCACCCGTACCACCGAGAACGTGCTCCGCGCCTTCGCGGCGGGCCCGGCCGGGCGGACCAGGCCGGCGCCGAGGGACAACGTACGGAGCGTGTACGGGCACGCGGCGACGGAAAGCCAGGAGCGGCTGCCTCCGGGGGCCTGACCGCTCTCACCTCTCACCGCGACTCGGTCACTTCTCGCACGACACCCGGCTCCGCCACCTTGTCCGCCCCGTCCGCCTCCGTGGCCACCCCGCCCGCCTCCACCCCGCCCGCCTCCACCACGCCCGTCGAAAGCCCCCGCATCAGCAGCCAGTAGCCGCACGCCGCCACCGTCCCCAGCAGCGCGCACGCGCCCCACAGCCAGTCGGCGCCGTAGCGGTCGATCAGCAGGCCGGCCATCAGCGGCGCGACCAGACCTGCCACCGCCCACGACATCGTGTACATGCCCTGGTAGCGCCCCCGCCCGTGGACCGGCGAGAACCGGACCACGAGGCTGATCTGGGTCGGGGCGTTGACGATCTCGGCCAGGGTCCACACGCACACCGCCAGCGCGTACACGGCCAGCGACCCGGCGAAGGCCGTCAGCCCGAAGCCGTACCCCATCAGCACCGAGGACAGGATCAGCAGCCGGCGGCTGTCACGGTGCTCGATGAACCGGGTGACCGGGATCTGGAGCGCCACGATCAGCACCCCGTTGAACGCGATGATCATCCCGAAGTCGGAGCTGCTGAACCCCTCCGAGCCCATCGCCACCGGCAGCCCCACGAACGCCTGCTGGAGGATCAGCGCGACCACGAACGACAGCCCGACCACACCCATGAAGCGGCCGTCCCGCAGGACCGTCCCCATCCCGATCTCCGGCGCGCTCTTCCCGTCGACCAGGACGCGTTCGGGCCGGGACTCGGGCAGCTTGACGTAGACCAGTACGGCGCAGGTCAGCGTCAGCGCCGCCTCACCCAGGAAACCGGCGAGATAGCTGTACTCGGCGATGAAGCCCGCCGCGCCCGCCGAAATCGCGAACCCCAGGTTGATTGCCCAGTAGTTGAGCGAGAACGCCCGCACCCGGTCCTCGGGCTTCACGATGTCCGCCATCATCGCCTGCACCGCGGGGCGCGAGGCGTTGGAGGTCATGCCGACCAGGAACGCGACGGCCGCGATGGCCACGGGGTGCTGCATGAAGCCGAGCAGCGCCACCGAAGCTGCCGTCGACGACTGCGCGATCAGCAGCGTGGGCCGCCGCCCGAGCCGGTCGGTCATCACGCCCGCGCCGACCGCGGAGATGACACCGCCGAGGCCGTGGAGCGCGACGACGAGACCCGCGTACGACGCCGAGTAGCCGCGCTCGATGGTCAGATACAGCGCCATGAAAGTGGTGACGAACGCACCGAGACGGTTGACCAGCGTGCTCGTCCACAGCCACCAGAACTCACGGGGCAGCCCCGCGACGCTCCTTCTGACGCTCTCGCCCATGGCGCGTCCCAGTCCGGCGATCGACATGCGGCGGTCCCCCCGAGGTCTGCCTTCCGGCATTGGTGGTGTAAGTGGCCGAGCGGCCAACCGCAACTTACGTACGCGCGTCGCCGAGCCGCCAGTCGATTGACGGCAGGCGTCAATCGGGAACGTTCGATTAGGCTCGGGCACATGGCCGACGCACCGTACAAGTTGATCCTCCTCCGCCACGGCGAGAGCGAATGGAACGCGAAGAACCTGTTCACCGGCTGGGTGGACGTCAATCTCACGGACAAGGGCGAGAAGGAGGCCGTGCGCGGCGGTGAACTGCTCAAGGACGCCGGCCTGCTGCCCGACGTCCTGCACACCTCCCTCCAGAAGCGCGCGATCCGCACCGCCACCCTGGCGCTGGAGTCCGCCGACCGCTCCTGGATCCCCGTCCACCGCTCCTGGCGCCTGAACGAGCGCCACTACGGCGCGCTCCAGGGCAAGGACAAGGCGCAGACGCTCGCCGAGTTCGGCGAGGAGCAGTTCATGCTCTGGCGCCGCTCGTACGACACCCCGCCGCCGCCGCTGGAGGACGGCGCCGAGTTCTCGCAGAGCGACGACCCGCGCTACGCGACGATTCCGCCGGAGCTGCGCCCGCGCACCGAGTGCCTCAAGGACGTCGTCGTGCGCATGCTGCCGTACTGGTACGACAACATCGTCCCGGACCTGCTGACCGGCCGCACGGTCCTGGTCGCCGCACACGGCAACAGCCTGCGCGCGCTGGTGAAGCACCTGGACGGCGTCTCGGACGCGGACATCGCGGGCCTCAACATCCCCACCGGCATCCCGCTCTCCTACGACCTGGACGAGGACTTCCGCCCCCTGAAGCCGCACGGCACCTACCTGGACCCGGACGCGGCGGCGGCGGCGATCGAGGCCGTGAAGAACCAGGGCAAGAAGAAGTAGGGCAAGAAGAAGTAGCCGGTCTCAGCCGCGAACGGCCCGCGCGTAGCAGTCCGCACGAGGCAGACCGCAGCTGGTGCTGTGACCGGAAGGGTTCACCGGGGTCGGCCCACGAGCCGCGCGACCCGGTCCACGTTCCCGGACAGGGCCTGGGCGTGTTGCGAGAGTCGCGCCGTCCGCCCGAGGGGCGGGGCCGACGGCGTCTGGTGCGTGCGATCGCAAGGCGGAGGATCGTTCTCGTACTGGGCGTACTTGGATGATTCCGACAACGCGGCGAGTGCGCGTGCCAGGCGTCGTCGGCCAGGCGGGACTTTCGAAACATGCCCTAGCAGGGCCCGGTCCGGGTGGAGGTCCACCACCGGACCGGGCCCTTGTCCGGATCAGCCGCAGCTGCCCCCGCAGGCGCACGGCGCGCCCGACTGGCAGCCGCAGCCGCAGCCCGACCCGCAGCCGCAGGCGCCGAGGAGCTCCAGCCACGCTCGTTCGACGGGCGCTTCCTGCTGGGTATCGGTCATCGGGGACTCGGCCATGGGTTCCTCCTCGAAGGTGCACGGGCGTACGTGGGTGGCGTCTGCGCCCATTGCACCGGCACCACGGCGGGCGCATCAACGGCGCATGCGCGCAGGCGCCCTTCCGCACCACCCCAACACGCCCCCTGCGCCCCCCTGGAAACCCTTGAAGTCCGCGCACCGCGCACCGCGCACCGCGCAGCCGTCAGGCGCCCTCGACCGGAGCCTCCGCCTGCTGGATCTCGTCCGCGTGCTCACCCGTCACCAGGTAGACCACGCGCTTGGCCACCGACACCGCGTGGTCGGCGAACCGCTCGTAGTACCGGCCGAGCAGCGTCACGTCCACCGCCGTCTCGATGCCGTGCTTCCAGCGGTCGTCCATCAGGTGCTGGAACAGCGTGCGGTGCAGGAGGTCCATCTCGTCGTCGTCCTGCTCCAGCTGGAGCGCCAGATCGACGTCCTTGGTGATGATGACCTCGGCCGCCTTCGCCATCAGCCGCTGCGCGAGCTGCCCCATCTCCAGGATGGTCGCGTGCAGGTCGTGCGGCACGGCGTTGACCGGGAAGCGCAGCCGCGCCAGCTTGGCGACGTGCTGCGCCAGGTCGCCCGAGCGCTCCAGGTCCGCGCTCATCCGCAGTGACGTGACCACGATCCGCAGGTCGGTGGCGACCGGCTGCTGGCGTGCCAGCAGCGCGATGGCCCTGGCCTCCAGATCGTGCTGGAGGTCGTCGACCTTCTGGTCGCCGGCGATCACGCTCTCGGCGAGCTTCAGATCGGCGTCGAGCATGGACGTGGTGGCGCGCCCGATCGCCGACCCGACCAGCCGGGCCATCTCGACCAGGCCCTCGCCGATCGAGTCAAGTTCCTCGTGGTACGCGTCCCGCATGGGTGTCCCTCTCTGGAATTTCCTGCTGGTGGTCCGGGGGCTGAGGACCCCCACGCTCCCACGTTCGGCCCGTCAGGAGTCCGGATGCTCCCTCCCAAGTGAACCGGTACTTTCTCCACGGTGAACTCTGGGCGACGAGTGTTCGAGGAGACACCCGTACGGCTGGGAGAGTGCAGCTCAACGCGCATAACCTGGATGCATGGACGTGAACGCGGCAGTCGCCGCATTGGCAGCGATCGCCGGGGCCTGTACCGGCGTGATCGCCATGCTGGCGTTCCGCTGGAGCGAGCGCGACCAGGCCAGGCCCACCCGTAGCTCACTGCATACGGAAGCCGGTCTTCCGCCCGGCGTCGACACCGTGCTCTCCGTCCTGCGCTCCTCCGCCGTCGTGCTCGACGAGAGCGATTCGGTGGTCAAGGCCAGCTCCGCCGCGTACGCGCTGGGCCTGGTCAGAGGCGGCAAGCTGGCCGTCGATCCGATGCTGCACATGGCGCGCGACACCCGTCGCGACGGTGAGATACGTCAGGTGGAGCTGGACCTGCCCCGGCGCGGCACCGGCCGGGGCGAGGCCCTGGCCGTATCGGCCCGGGTGGCACCACTCGGCTCCCGCCTCGTCCTGCTCCTGGTCGAGGACCTCACGGAGGCGCGCAGGATCGAAGCGGTCCGGCGTGACTTCGTGGCGAACGTCAGCCATGAGCTGAAGACCCCCACCGGGGCGCTCTCCCTGCTCTCCGAGGCCGTCATGGACGCCTCCGACGACCCCGAGGCGGTCACCCGCTTCGCCGGCCGCATGCAGATCGAGGCGACCCGGCTCACCAATCTCGTACAGGAACTCATCGACCTCTCGCGGGTGCAGAACGACGACCCGCTGGAGGACGCCGAACCGGTACGGGTGGACGAACTGGTCGCCGAGGCCATCGACAGGTCCCGGCACGCCGCGTCCACCAAGCAGATCACCATGGCCGCCGGCGGTGCCGCCGATCTGCGAGTCTGGGGCAACCGCGGCCAGCTGGCCGCCGCCCTCGGCAATCTCGTCGAGAACGCCGTCAACTACTCCCCGGCCCGCACCCGTGTGGGCATCGCGGCCCGGCCCGTGGCCGCGACCGGCGGGGATCTGATCGAGATAGCCGTCACCGACCAGGGGATCGGCATCTCCGAGAAGGACCGCGAGCGCGTCTTCGAGCGGTTCTACCGCGTCGACCCGGCCCGCTCCCGGGCCACCGGTGGTACGGGCCTCGGCCTGGCCATCGTCAAGCACGTGGCCGCCTCGCACGGCGGGGAGGTCACGATGTGGAGCTCCGAAGGCCAGGGCTCCACCTTCACCCTGAGGCTCCCCGAAGCGGGCGCCGGACGGGACCGCACACCCACCGCCGGCACGGACGAAGACGCCCAGCGCCGCTTTCATCACGACCTCAACGATCTTGACCAATCGACCGAGATCCCTGCCCCGGAGGTCCTTCCGTGACCCGAGTGCTCGTCGTCGAGGATGAGGAATCCTTCAGCGACGCTCTTTCCTACATGCTCCGTAAGGAGGGCTTCGAGGTCGCGATCGCGACCACCGGGCCCGCGGGGCTTGACGAGTTCGAACGCAACGGCGCCGATCTCGTCCTCCTCGACCTGATGCTGCCCGGTCTGCCCGGCACCGAGGTGTGCCGCCAGCTGCGCGGGAAGTCCAACGTCCCGGTGATCATGGTGACCGCCAAGGACAGCGAGATCGACAAGGTCGTCGGCCTGGAGATAGGAGCCGACGACTACGTGACCAAGCCCTTCTCCTCGCGGGAGCTGGTCGCGCGCATCCGCGCGGTGCTGCGCCGCAGGGGCGAGCCGGAGGAGGTCGCGCCGGCCGCGCTGGAGGCGGGACCGGTCCGGATGGACGTGGACCGCCACGTCGTGACGGTCTCCGGCGGCAAGGTCGACCTGCCGCTCAAGGAGTTCGACCTGCTGGAGATGCTGCTGCGCAACGCGGGCCGGGTGCTGACCCGTATGCAGCTGATCGACCGGGTCTGGGGCGCGGACTACGTGGGGGACACCAAGACCCTCGACGTCCACGTCAAGCGGCTGCGCGCCAAGATCGAGCCCGATCCGGGGGCGCCGCGGTATCTGGTGACGGTGCGCGGTCTCGGCTACAAGTTCGAGCCGTAAACCGCTCACCCCAGCTCTCTTACGTACGTAGGGTGCCGCACCGGAATCCCGGTGCGGCACCCTTGCGCGCGTGTCGGCCCGCTGTCAGTGCTCGGTGTTCGTGGAGGCCGACGCGGAGTCCGTCGGCGTCGACTGCTCGCCCTCGGCGGTGCCCTGGTCCGCGCCCTCGGCGGTGCCGCCGGGCGGCGTCTCGGACTCTCCGTCGGCCGCCCCGTCCGTCGCCCCGTCGCCCGGTGCGCCGGACGCGCCGTCGGACGGCGTCCCCGAAGGGGTTCCGGCCGGCTGTTCCGACGGCCCGGTGGACGGCGACGACGACGGCGACGCGCTCGGGCCGAAGCCCGTGAAGGGTCCGTTCGCCGGCACCACGAGAGCGTCGAGCGCGACGTCGCCGGTCTCGCTGAACTGGAACACGACCCGCTGGGCGTCACCGTTGCGCGCCGGCTCGTCGCCGGTCTCGATCACGGCGGAGGCGTTGCCCTCGCCGCCGATCAGGACCGAGCCGTTGGCGGGCACCGTGAGCGGCCCCTTGCCCTTGGCCGGGCTGATCTTCACCGTGGCACCGCTGCCCGGCAGCGTGATCGCGTCGAGCGTCTGCTGGGTGCGGCCGTTGTTGAAGAGCTTCGCCGTGATGGCGGCGGGGCCCTCGGTGGTGGCCTTGGGCTGAGTGACGACCGTGGCGTTCTGGACGCTGATGTCGCCGATGGAGGTCGAGGCGTTGTCAGGTCGGACGCCGAGCGTCTGCGCGTTGTTGCCGGCACCGCACGCGGCGAGCGAGGCGATCGAGAACGCGATGGCAGACGCGGCGAGGGTGCCGCGTCGAAGGCTGCGGCTCACGGCGGCGGCAACTCCTTTGACGTACGGACAGGCTTGAGGACGGATCAGCGATGGTTCAGCGGGCCCAGGCTACCGAGCCCCCGTCACGCCGTCGCACCCGACCCGCCCTCAACGGCGCCCGGCGCGCGGCGGCTCCCATGGCCGGCTCCTGTCCGTCCTTCTCGGCGGAGGCATGGAATCGGGACCGGACGCGGGCCTGGAAGCGAGCTGGGAAGCGGGACCGGGACCGGAAGCGGGACGGGAGTGACGCCTGAAGTAAGTGTGGACAGCATGTTTAGTACGCCGTTCACATAAATCCGGTGATCAATTCCCCGGCTCGACACACATTCCTTACGAATAGCGCCGGATAGCTTCAGAAACCCCTGGTGATCAAATTCGGATTGGGTTCGCACTTCCGTCCGTACGTGTGATCGACATCCGAACGGAGCAGGGGAAGTTCAGCCCTTGGAACCCGACAAATGCGGACGTTCGGCCCATCGGGATGGGGTTCCGGGCGGCGGAACGGATGTGTTTCCGCCCTGCTTCGCAGCGCCTCCCACCTGCGAATACCCTCTTCCGGAAGCCGTTCGCAGCACGTTCCCATTGCTGTTGTCAAGCCCCGAGATGTGCCCTGACCTGCGAAAACGCCATTCAGAAGAAGCCGTTCCCGTGTTACCCTGGATAGCCACGGAAGGGGTACCTGTCACATGACGTTCAAGGTTGGCGACACCGTGGTCTATCCCCATCACGGGGCCGCGCTGATCGAGGCTATCGAAACTCGTCAGATCAAAGGCGTGGACAAGACCTACTTGGTGCTCAAGGTCGCCCAGGGCGACCTGACGGTTCGTGTCCCGGCGGACAATGCGGAGTTCGTCGGAGTGCGCGATGTGGTCGGTCAGGATGGGCTGGACCGGGTCTTCGAAGTACTGAGGGCGCCGTACGCAGAAGAGCCGACGAACTGGTCCCGGCGCTACAAGGCAAACCTTGAGAAGCTCGCCTCCGGCGATGTCATCAAGGTCGCCGAAGTGGTCCGTGACCTCTGGCGTCGGGAGCGAGAGCGTGGACTCTCCGCAGGTGAGAAGCGCATGCTCGCCAAGGCGCGCCAGATTCTGGTGAGCGAGCTGGCTCTCGCGGAGAACACGAACGAGGACAAGGCCGAGGCTCTGCTCGACGAGGTCCTCGCGTCCTGACCGGGTCCTGACCCGGACGTCCCGACTCTGTTGATCAGCCGTCGTTGATCAGCCGTCGGGCGTGAAACAGGACCATGCATCAATGCCGCGGTGCCCGCTGACCAGCAGTGATTTCCATGCTGCGTCGCCGGGCACTGCGGCATGCCCAGGGACGCCCGGGATCCCGGCGGCGGAACATCTTCGGCGGAATCTCTTCACGGGCCTGATTCGCGAACCTGAACTGGCCCTAAGATCTACGTGGTTGTGACGCCCCGTCACAACCGAGTTTCCGCAATCCCCGTATCCGTATCCGTACTCGCATCCGACACATGCGCCTGTGCCCGATCCTGGTGTGCCGGGCCCGGGCAGCTGGCGCAGCTGGGCTCAACCAGTGTCACGGAAGGGTCCGGTCAAGGCGCCGCGCCCGGCACGCTGGGGCCATACCCATGTCGGCCGAGGAAACAAACCTGCCGGAGTGCAACCGATGTCAGACGAATCGAGCCCACACCGCACCGCCGCCGTGATCCCCGCGGCGGGCCGTGGCATACGGCTCGGCCCCGGCGCCCCCAAGGCGCTCCGTACGCTGGGCGGCACGCCGATGCTGGTCCACGCGGTACGGGCCATGGCGGCCTCCCGCGCGGTCTCCCTCGTGGTCGTGGTGGCCCCGCCCGGCGAGGCGGCGACGGTGAAGCTGCTCCTCGGCGAGCACTCGCTGCCCGCGCGCACCGACTATCTCGTGGTGCCCGGCGGCGGAACCCGCCAGGAGTCCGTCCGGCTCGGCGTGGAGGCCCTGCCGGAGGACATCACCACCGTCCTCGTCCACGACGCGGCCCGGCCGCTCGTGCCGGTCGACACCGTGGACGCGGTGGTCGACGCCGTACGGGCCGGCGCACCCGCCGTCGTCCCCGCCCTGCCGCTCGCCGACACCGTCAAAGAGGTCGAGCCCGGGGAGAAGGACCAGCCCGAGCCCGTCGTCGCCACCCCCGAGCGGGCCAGGCTGCGCGCCGTGCAGACCCCGCAGGGCTTCGACCGGGACACGCTCGTACGCGCGCACCTGGCCGTGCCACCGGCCGGCCAGGGCGCCACGGACGACGCCGGGCTCGTCGAACAGCTCGGGGAGCCCGTGGTGGTCGTGCCCGGCCACGCGGAGGCGTTCAAGGTGACCCGGCCGCTGGACATGGTGCTCGCCGAGGCCGTACTCGCCCGCAGGAGGGCCAACGATGGATTCTGAGCCCACCGGACTCGCGCCCGGACTCGCGCCCGCCGGTCTGCCGCTGATCGGCATCGGTACCGACGTGCACGCCTTCGAGGCCGGGCGTGAACTGTGGTGCGCCGGCCTGCTGTGGGACGGCCCCGAGAACGACGGCTACGGCCTCGCCGGGCACTCCGACGGCGACGTCGCCGCCCACGCGGCCTGCGACGCGCTCTTCTCCGCGGCCGGCGCCGGCGACCTCGGCGCGCACTTCGGCACCTCGCGGCCCGAGTGGTCCGGCGCCTCGGGCGTCACCCTCCTCAAGGAGGCGGCCAGAATCGTCCGCGCCGAAGGCTTCGTCATCGGCAACGTCGCCGTCCAGGTCATCGGCGTACGGCCGAAGATCGGCAAGCGGCGCGCCGAAGCCATGAAGGCGCTGTCGGAAGCCGTAGGCGCGCCCGTATCGGTGTCCGGCACGACCACCGACGGCCTGGGACTGACGGGACGCGGTGAGGGCCTGGCCGCGATCGCCACGGCGCTGCTGGTACGCGCGGGCTGACCCGAAATACCTGGCGCCCGGCGTCGGTTGAGGAAGCATCGCGGGGTACGCGTACCGCAGCGCATCCCTCCTGAGGAAGGCAGCATCAATGGCAGTCGCTCTCTCCGAGAAGCTCAAGGAGCTTCTCGACAGTCCCGTCTTCGTCGCGATCGCCACCATCCAGCCCGACGGCAGCCCCCAGGTGTCGCCGGTATGGGTGAAGCGCGACGGCGACGACATCCTCATCTCGACGGCCGTCGGCCGCCGTAAGGAGGCGAACCTGCGGCGCGACCCGAGGGTGACGGTCATGCTCCAGCCCTTCGACGCCCCGTACACGTACGCCGAGATCCGCGGGTCGGCCACCCTCGGTACGGAGGGCGGACAGGAGCTGATCGACGAGCTGGCCATGAAGTACGTGGGGAAGTCGTACCGCGAGTACAACCCGAACGCGGGCCAGGACGGCGAGCGCGTGATCGTCCGGATCACCCCGCGCAAGGTCGTCGGCCGCATGTGACACCACCCGTGACGTCACCCGTCACCGCCACCTGTCCGTCACCGGGCGCTGTCCGATGACGGGCAGTGCCCGGACCGCCGTGCGGGCGCCGTGACGAGGGCCGTCGGAGGCGTCCAACGTCACGCTTCGGTGTCCCGTGGCCCCAAGGGGCCCGGGGCACTGCTCCGGGCGCACTACCCTTGTCGCGTGACTATTCGGCTGTACGACACCGGCGCCCGGCAGATCCGTGACTTCACCCCGCTCGTCGCGGGCTGTGTCTCGATCTACCTCTGCGGCGCCACCGTGCAGGCCGCACCGCACATCGGGCACATCAGGTCGGGGCTCAACTTCGACATTCTGCGGCGCTGGTTCGCCTACCGCGGTTACGACGTGACCTTCGTACGGAACGTCACCGACATCGACGACAAGATCATCGCCAAGTCGGCCGCGCGGCACCGCCCTTGGTGGGCCATCGGGTACGAGAACGAGCGCGCCTTCAACACCGGTTACGACGTCCTGGGCTGCCTGCCACCCACCTACGAGCCGCGCGCCACCGGGCACATCCCCGAGATGATCGAGATGATGCGCGGCCTCATCGAGCGCGGTCACGCCTACGCGAGCGACGGCAACGTCTACTTCGACGTGCGGTCCTACCCGGACTACCTCCAGCTCTCCAACCAGGACATCGACGACCTGCGCCAGCCCTCCGGCGAGGGCGAGACGGGCAAGCGCGACCCGCGCGACTTCGCGATGTGGAAGGCCGCCAAGCCCGGCGAGCCGTACTGGGAGACCCCCTGGGGCCCCGGTCGGCCCGGCTGGCATCTGGAGTGCTCCGCCATGGCGCACAAGTACCTCGGCAGCGCCTTCGACATCCACGGCGGCGGCCTCGACCTGGTCTTCCCGCACCACGAGAACGAGATCGCGCAGGCGAAGGCGTACGGCGACGAGTTCGCCGCGTACTGGCTGCACAACGCCTGGGTCACGATGAGCGGCGAGAAGATGTCCAAGTCGCTGGGCAACTCGGTCCTGGTGAGCGAGATGGTCAAGCACTGGCGGCCGATCGTCCTGCGCTACTACCTCGGCACACCGCACTACCGCTCGATGATCGAGTACAGCGAGGAGGCCCTGCGCGAGGCCGAGTCCGCCTTCGGGCGGATCGAGGGCTTCGTCCAGCGCGTCATCGAACTGGCCGGCCACACCGTCGAGCCGGCCGGCGAGGTGCCGCCCGCCTTCGCCGAGGCGATGGACGACGACCTGGGTGTCCCGCAGGCCCTCGCGATCATCCACACCACCGTCCGGCAGGGGAACTCGGCCCTCGCCGCCGACGACAAGGAAGCGGCCGTCGCCCGCCTCGCGGAGGTCCGCGCGATGCTGGGTGTTCTCGGTCTGGATCCGCTGGACGCACACTGGACGGGAGCGGGCGCGGGCGACAGCGGCCCCGACGGGCAGAGCAACAGCCTGCACGGGGTCGTCGACACCCTCGTACGGCTGGTGCTCGACCAGCGCGAGGCGGCGCGCGGCCGCAAGGACTGGGCCGCGGCGGACGCCATCCGGGACCAGCTCCAGCAGTCCGGACTCGTCATCGAGGACGGCCCGTCCGGCCCGCGGTGGACGCTGGGCCCGCGCTGAGCGGGTCGAACGCGACGGCCTCCTGAGGAGGAGGCGCCGGGCGGACCGGGTGCCACGGGGCCTCGACCGGGGCCTCGATTGTGCTGTCCGGCCGCCGGGCGGCACACTCACGTGAACGAAGTGAAGTTCTCACGAACCGACGAAAGCAACGAAACAGGTAGGTCATGGCCGGGAACAGCCAACGCAGGAACCGCCGCACGTCCAACAAGAAGGGCGCGCAGGTCGGCAGCGGTGGCAAGCGACGCCGCGGCCTGGAGGGCAAGGGCCCGACGCCGCCCGCGTCCGCCCGTAAGGGCCATGTGCAGAACCGCTCCTCCAACGCCAAGGCCAAGCTGACCGCCCGTCGCCAGGTCGCCCGGCGCGGCGGCAAGGGCACCAGCGAGATGGTCGTCGGCCGCAACCCGGTCTTCGAGGCGCTGCGCGACGGCGTACCGGCGACGATGCTCTACGTACAGCAGTACATCGAGAACGACGAGCGCGTGCGCGAGGCCCTCCAGCTCGCCGCCGACCGCGGTGGCATCCACCTGATGGAAGCCCCCCGGCCCGAGCTGGACCGTATGACGAACGGCCTCAACCACCAGGGCATGGTGCTCCAGGTCCCGCCGTACGAGTACGCGCACCCGGAGGACCTGGCCGCCGCCGCCTTCGACGCGGGCGAGGACCCGCTGATCGTCGCGCTCGACGGCATCACCGACCCGCGCAACCTCGGTGCCGTCGTCCGCTCCGTCACCGCCTTCGGCGGTCACGGCGTCGTCGTGCCCGAGCGGCGCGCCGCCGGGATGACCGCCGGCGCGTGGAAGTCCTCGGCCGGTACCGCCGCCCGTACGCCCGTCGCCCGCGCCACCAACCTCACCCGCGCGCTGGAGGGTTACCAGAAGGCGGGCCTGACCGTCGTCGGTCTCGCCGCCGACGGTGAGCTCGAGGTCGGCGACCTTCCGGCGCTCGGCGGCCCGGCCGTGATCGTGGTCGGCAGCGAGGGCAAGGGCCTGTCCCGGCTGGTCGGCGAGACCTGCGACTACCGGGTGCGGATTCCGATGCCGGGCGGTGCCGAATCGCTGAACGCGGGTGTCGCGGCGGGTGTGGTGCTGTACGAGGCGGCCCGCCGACGCGCCTGAGCAGCCGGCCGCCGTGACCCTCGCCCGGCCGGGCGGGGGTCACCTTCGTACGGATGTCCCCATCCCGCCGCTCTTGACGGGTCTCGGACATTTACCGGTCGTCAAGGCAGTGTCCTAAACACAAGTCACTCGGTTAGATGAGTGTGGACACCAGAACGCCCCGGCCCGGGTTCGACGAACAGCCCCCGCTGAGCATGGTCAAGGTGGACTGCGATCCCGCGCAGGTCATCGTGAACCACGCCAGCTTTCGGGTGAAGCTCGCATCGAGCCAGCGCCCCAGCCCCGCACGCGCCACGGCGGACACCGCGCGGATCCCCGCGATGAGCGGCGGAGGGGGCGCGGCACGCCGCAGGGCCCCCGTCGTCTGGAGCGGCAGGTCGGAACCGGGCGACCTCGGAGCCACCGGGCTCCTCCAGGCCGTACGGAACTCCTCCGCGACAGCCGCCGGCACGGCCCTCGCCGAAGCCCCGGGCGGCCCCCACCGACCGGGGGTCGCCGGCTCCACCCAGGTCATCCCGCGGATCGACCTGGGCGACGACACCATGCCGACCCCCCGCGTACCGCTGGGCGGCGGCGGGTCCGACACCCCGCTGCTGCCTCCCATGCGGCAGGCCGTGGGCGCGTACGACGCACCGGAGTACGACACGTACGGCGCGGGCGGCGCACGTCACCGCGGCGGGCACGACGACCGTGACGACCGCGAGTACGAGCGGGACTACGACCGCGACTACGACGGCCGTGGCCACGACGGGCCGCCCGACTACGACGACGACCCGCGCGGACGACGGCACGACATCTCGGCGGCCGAGGCCGCCGTACGGCACGCCTACTACCCCGGCCGCCGCATGAACCTCGGTGTGGTGCTCCTGCCGCTCCGCGTCTTCCTCGGCCTCATCTCCATCTACGCGGGCATGGGCAAGCTCTGCGACCCCGTCTACTTCGACGGCGGCAAACGCGGCTCCATGGTCACCTGGCTCAGCTCGCTCCAGCCGTGGGCGCTCGCCGAACCACTGCGCGACTTCGCCCTCTCGCACCCCGTCGGCGCCGGACTCAGCGTCGCGTTCCTCCAGGTCGTCGCCGGGGTGCTCACCGTCCTCGGCCTCTGGCAGCGGCTCGCCGCCTGCTTCGGGGCGCTGCTCTCGGCCGCGCTGATCCTCACCGTCAGCTGGCGGACCGTCCCCGTCTACGACG
Organism: Streptomyces sp. NBC_01508; assembly: GCF_045040315.1. NCBI lineage: Bacteria > Bacillati > Actinomycetota > Actinomycetes > Kitasatosporales > Streptomycetaceae > Streptomyces > Streptomyces sp. NBC_01508. Next base: position 4,714,027 of record NZ_CP109419.1, read on the forward strand.
CGCCCGACATCATCTACCTGGCCGCGTGGTCCCCGCTGATCATCGCGGGCGCCCCCGTCTACTCGGTGGACGGACGCCTGGCCGGCGAGGCCTGGCGCAAGCTCGGCCCGCGTTCGCACCTCAGGGACCTGCGGCGCCGCGTCCTGCGCCGCGGCGCGGTCGTCGCGACCGTCGTCATCGGTCTGACGCTGCTCATCGGCTCCATGCTCGGCGGCGCCGTACGGTCCACGGACATGGTGACCGTGCCCGGACCGAACAACCCGGTCAACCAGCTGCCCGGATCGCCGCTCCCGCAGAAGTCCGGCGGCAAGAGCGGCGCGTCCGGCACGCCCACCGGCGAAGCCCGGCAGAACGGCGGCAGCGCCGCGCCGACGGCCGGCCAGACCAGCGGCCCGGCGGCCGAGCGGTCGAAGCCCGGCCAGGACCCGGCCCGCGAGCCCGGCCGGACCGGCGCGGGCGGGCAGCCCAGCCAGTCCCAGGGCACCGGCCAGGCGCCCTCGCGGACGTCGCAGCAGGCACCCCCGCCGTCGAGCAGCCAGGGCGGCCCCGCCACGAGCGGTGGTACGACGGGCGGCGGCGGTAGTGGTGGCGGCACCACGGGCGGCGGAGGCGACGGCGGCGGTACGACGGGCGGCGGAGGCGGCTCGTCCACCGGCGGCGGAGGCGGCGCCAAGAACCCGATCGGCGGCCTGCTCGGCTGACGAGGCCGACGCGGCGCAGCAGCGCGTACGAGGGCGGCCACCCGGCGGGATCGGGTGGCCGCCCTCGTACGCGTGCTGTGTGCCCGTCTGCGGGCTTGGGACGTCCGGTACGGCTCCCGAGGTCACCCGGCACCCGTCAGAAGCCGTCAGGACCCGCCAGAACCGGTTTGCGCCGATACGAACGCGCGGAGGTCAACGCGCGGACGTCAACGCGCGGCGGCGGCCAGCTCCTTGGCCGCCTCCGTGAGGTCCTTCGCGGTGTCGATGGCGCGCCAGTACGCGCCCTGCGGCAGTGGAAAGCCCGCCAGCCGCCGCTCGCGCGCCAGCCGGGGAAAGGTCGTCCGCTCGTGGTCGCCGCGCTCGGGCAGCAGATTCGCGAACGCCGACGAGAACACGTACACACCGGCGTTGATCAGATACGGCGACGGCGGCGACTCGATGAAGTCCAGCACATGGCCGAACTCGTCGGTCTCCACGGCGCCCCAGGGGATCCGCGGCCGGGCGAGGGCCAGTGTCGCGATCGCATCGCGCTCGGCGTGGAAGGCGGCCATCTCACGCAGCGAGAAACGGGTCCAGATGTCACCGTTGGTGGCGTACCAGGACTGCCCGGGCTCCGGCAGCCGGGCGGCGGCGTACTTGAGGCCACCGCCGCGCCCCAGCGGTTCCTTCTCCACCACGGTCGTGACACGCAGCGGGAGTTGTGACGTGTCCAGCCACTCCTGGAGCACCTCGGCGAGATGGCCGCACGAGACAACGGCGTCCGTGACGCCCTCGGCGGCCAGCCAGGCAAGCTGATGGCCGATGATCGGGGTCCCCGTCCCGGGGATCTCGACCATCGGCTTGGGACGGTCGTCGGTGTACGGCCGCAGCCGCGACCCCTGGCCGCCCGCGAGGACCACGGCCTGCGTCGGAAACGTCATCATGCCGTGAACGATAGGCGGGCCGGCCGGGGAGCCGGTGCTCAGCTCCCCGCGGTCTGCTGGGAGACCCCGTAGGCGAACGAGGTGTCGCAGACGGGGCGGGAGAACGACTGCGCGCGGGTGGGACCGTACTGCGCGACAGCGGCACGGCCGAGCGCGCGGGCCAGGGACATGCAGTGCTTCGCGAGCGAGGGGCGCTCCTCGATCTGGCGCTGGAGGTGGGTCAGGGCGATACCCGGGTCCTTCTCCCGAAGCTCCACGAGCAGCTTGTCGCGGAGAACGTCGTGCGGGGCACGGGACTTGGCGCGTACGGACGCCTTGTCCGAGGAGGCGGTGAGGATCTGCGCGTCGGAGTTCTTCGCCGCCCACGGGACGGTCGCGACCGCCAGGGTTCCGGAGAGTACGAGGACGACGGGCAGTACGAGGGCGAGAGTTCGGCCGATTCGGCGGGCTGTGTGGGTCACGCAGGCGAGCGTAGCGGTCAGTGATGATTTGGCGACATTTAGTCACTCGGCCGAGGGACGGTTCGACAGGTCTTTTCGAATCGGGTGTTGACGTACACGATTCGAAATGGCCGGTGTGCCGGGGTATTTGTCCGCCTGAGCGGCATACGCAAACGGCCCCGCACCGAAGTGCGGGGCCGTAAGTACGCTCTTACGTTCAGTCGCTCAGGCGCTCGCCCGTGGACGACGCGAAGACGTGCGTCTCGCCCGGACGCGGCACGACGTGCAGCTTGGCGCCCTTGTCGGGAACGGCACGGCCGTTGACGCGGACCACCAGGTCCTTGTGCTCGCCGCCGACCTGCGCGTCGCCGTAGACGTAACCGTCGGCGCCCAGCTCCTCGACGACGTTGACGGTGACGGCCAGACCGGCCGGCGCGTCCTCGGTGTCCTTCGACAGCGACTTGGCGGCCTCGCCGCCCTGCTCCACGATGTCGAAGTGCTCCGGACGGACGCCGACGGTGACGGTGCTGTCACCGCGGTCGGCCGCGGCGGACAGCGCCTCACGGGAGATCGGGACGACGCTGTTGCCGAACTTCACACCACCGTCGGTGATCGGCACCTCGACCAGGTTCATGGCCGGGGAGCCGATGAAGCCGGCGACGAAGAGGTTGGCGGGACGGTCGTACATGTTGCGCGGCGAGTCCACCTGCTGGAGCAGACCGTCCTTCAGGACGGCGACCCGGTCACCCATGGTCATGGCCTCGACCTGGTCGTGCGTGACGTACACCGTCGTGATGCCCAGACGGCGCTGGAGCGAGGCGATCTGCGTACGGGTCGACACACGGAGCTTGGCGTCGAGGTTCGACAGCGGCTCGTCCATGAGGAACACCTGCGGCTCACGCACGATGGCGCGCCCCATCGCCACACGCTGGCGCTGACCACCGGAGAGCGCCTTCGGCTTGCGGTCCAGGTACTCACTGAGGTCGAGGATCTTCGCGGCCTCTTCGACCTTCTTACGGATCTCGGCCTTGTTGATGCCCGCGATCTTGAGCGCGAAGCCCATGTTGTCGGCAACCGACATGTGCGGGTACAGCGCGTAGTTCTGGAACACCATCGCGATGTCCCGGTCCTTGGGCGGCAGGTGCGTCACGTCGCGGTCACCGATGCGGATGACTCCGCCGTTGACGTCCTCAAGACCCGCGAGCATGCGCAGGGAGGTCGACTTGCCACAGCCGGAAGGCCCGACCAGCACGAGAAACTCGCCGTCCGCGACGTCGAGCTCAAGCTGATCGACGGCGGGCTTGGTGGAACCCGGGTAGACGCGGGTCGCCTTGTCGAACTGAACAGTGGCCATGGTGATGTGGTCCCTTCACCGGCAGGAACGTGCCGGACGATCCGAGTAAAGGAGGGTCCTCCGCCGAACAGTGGAGGAAGGGTCTAGTCCACCTGAGTGAACTCACGGTGACGTTACCCCGCGTTTCAAGATCTGTCAGTAGGTGTGAGGAGACGAAATTCCCGGCCGACCTGTGACCCGTGCCGGTTATAGTTTTCCCGCACGCCTCCTTAGCTCAGTTGGCCAGAGCAACGCACTTGTAATGCGTAGGTCGTCGGTTCGAATCCGACAGGGGGCTCCACAGGAACCCCGGTCAGGACCGCGTCCGAGCTGGGGTTTCGCCTTCAGCGGACGCGTTGGCGCCGTCGAGGGTGTACCGCGCGGCTGTCGGTGGTCTCGGTTCTGGTCTCAGTCGCGGGTTCTGTGGTGGGCTCCGGGCTGGGGAAGAACGTGTCTCCCCTGCGTTGCGCGGCGTCCTTGGCGAGGGCTGTCGTGCCAAGGGGCGGCGCGCGGGTGGGTGGGGTACTCGGGCGGGTGGACGGTGATTGTCAGTGGTGGGTGCTTGGGTTGTCCTGTGACTGGCGACGAGGACGCGCACGGCTACTGCTACGACATGGTGATGGACGTCGTCAATGACGTGGAGTGGAGCTACGTGGACGACGTAGTCGAGAATCTGTCCTGGGAAGGTGAAGGAGAGTACCTCCCAGAGACATATTGGTCCCTGAAGACGTGGCCACAGCGGCTGGTCATGGGATACATACTGGCGGCATGCCGGCAGGCAGGCGACGGCGTGGACGACATCATGCTTGATGTGCTCCGGGCCCCGGTGCCGGAGCGGGACGACGACATGTTCGACTGGACCAAAATGTTGGCCCTCTCCCACATCGATGAACGCTACGACACCTTTCAGGTGTTCTACGACGACCGTTCTCTGCTGCACCGCACGGCGGACGAGGTGGTGGCGAAGTACCAGCTGCATGAGTCACTGCGGAAGCACGCGCTGCCGGATGAGCCTTCGTCGGGGGCCGGCGCGGCACCTCGGTCGGCGGATCCCGAGGGCGTGTCAACAGCGGCCGATGCGGAGGAGGTTGAGCCGGCGGCGGCGTTGGCCGGTGCTGTGGTGCGGGGTGATCTCGGGGCGGTGCGGGCGTTTCTGGACGGCGGTATACCGGTGGACGGCCCGATTCCGGATCCGTACATCCGGGGACAGGACGTCACCCCGCTGGTGTTGTCCGCGATGACGGGCCACCGCGAACTCAGCGAGGCGCTCATCGAGCGGGGTGCCGAGGTGAACGTGAGCCGAGTCCGCGGTCAGACCCCGTTGGGCTTCGCCGCCGAACGCGGCTGGATGTCCACGGTGGACGCACTGCTCAGCCGCGGTGCCCAACTGACTGCCCATGAAGGTCCGACTCCGCTGGAGAACGCCGTGCGGGAGGGGCATCTGGACATCGTGTGCCGACTGGTCGCGGCTGGGGCGGAACTGGAGCCGCGGGCAAGCCTGTTGCGGTATGCGGTCCGGCACAACCGGATCGCGGCGACCGGCCATCTCCTGGACCGGGGCTTCGATGTCAATCAACGGCTCGGTGACCGCGGCGACGAGGCACTGGCTGTCGCTTGCTCTGACAACCACCTCGAACTGGTTGAGATGCTGCTCCGACGTGGCGCCGAGGTGGATGCCTGTGACGACGGCGGGAGGACCGCGCTGATGACGGGCGCGGCGCGCGGGTTCCCCCGGATCGTCGACCGGCTGCTGGGGGCGGGAGCCGACCGGGACCGTACGGATTCGGCGGGCAGGACGGCCTACGACGTTGCGGGAGGACGGCGCCCGTCCCAGGTGCGCCGTCGACTGAGGGAGTAGCGCGTGCCGTCGGTCAGGGGCGTTCGTCCAGTTCGGTGACCGGCGCGCCGCTGACCACCGCGACGATGATCATCGGGGCGTCGCCGTCGCTCTGGTTGACGGAGATCCCGACCCACCGCCGGCCGGCGTCCGGCTCGGCGGTGACCGGGCCCCAGACCGCGAGATCGCCGTAGCAGTCCTCGTCACACAGCGCCTGGAACAGCGGCGGCATCGGGTCCGCCGCCTGGTGACGGAAGAGCGGCACCCGCATGGACACCGGCCGGTGGCCACCCCAGCGGGTGTCCAACTCCGTTACCAGCGCGGCCAGGTGCTGCTCCGCCGCCTCCTCCGCGTCATTCCACTCCGGTCCGTATACGCCCGTCAGGGAGTCGCCTTCCCAGAGCGGGACGAGGCGGAAGCCTTCGCCGGCGGTCGCCGTCCACTCCCCGGTGTCCGGCTCGCCCTCGCTGACGGTCGGACCTGCCGACGGCAGGGGCAGGGCCAGCAGCGCCTCGATGTCGGACACGGCCCGGTGGGTCCGGAACGTCTCCCCCGCGCGGGCGGTCATCGGGCGCCTCGGTGCGCCGGGACCGGTCCTGGACGCCCTGCCGGGGGTCGCGGTCCTCGCCGGACCAGAGTGCTCGGCAGCTTCGCCGCGTGCCAACTCGTGTGCCGCATCAACCCGTCTCCGATACGTTCCTGTCACGTCTTCGCGCTGGTCGCGCGCCCGCTCAGGAGCCTACGACGGGACACCGACAGCCCTGGGCGGGACCGGGCCGCCCGGCGCGTCAGTGGCGGCCCGAGACGCGGTCCGCCGCGCGGGCCAGGGGGTGGGTCGTGGGGGTGCTGGAGGTGGCTTCCCGGCGGTCCGCCGTGCGGTAGGCCGCGTAGAGGGTGTGGACCCCGAGCCAGCGCAGGGGCTCCGGTTCCCACTTGCGGACCTTGTGGTTGACCCAGGGCAGGGCCGTGAGGTCCGTGGGGCCGCCCTGGCCGGAGTCCTGCTGGATCAGGTCGCGCAGGGTGCGGCCCGCGAGGTTGGCCGTGGCGACGCCCGAGCCGACGTAGCCGCCTGCCCAGCCGAGGCCGGTGGTGCGGTCCAGGGTGGCCGTGGCGCACCAGTCGCGGGGGACGCCGAGGACGCCAGACCAGGCGTGGTCGATGCGGACGCCGGCCGTGGTGGGGAAGAGGCGGACCAGGATGTCGCGCAGGGCGGCGATGGTGGCGCTCTGGGTGCGGCCGTCGTTGTCGGTGCGGGAGCCGTAGCGGTACGGGACTCCCCGGCCGCCGAGCGCGATGCGGTCGTCGGCGGTGCGCTGGGCGTACATGTAGGCGTGCGCCATGTCGCCGAGGGTTTCGCGGCCTTCCCAGCCGATGGTGTCCCAGACCGCGGCGGGCAGCGGTTCGGTGGCGATCATCGAGGAGTTCATGGGGAGCCAGGAGCGGCGCCGGCCCTTGAGGCCGGCGGTGAAGCCCTCGGTGCAGCGCAGGATGTAGGGCGCGCGGACGGTGCCGTACGGGGTGACGGCGTGTTTGGGCTTGATGTCGGTGACGGGCGTCGACTCGTGGATGGTGACGCCGAGCGCTTCGACTGCCGCGGCGAGGCCCTTGAGGAGTTTGACGGGGTGCAGCCGGGCGCCGTGCGGGGTCCAGGCGGAGCCGACGGCTCCGGTGACCCGTACCCGCTCGGCGGTCTCGCGTGCGCCGTGCAGGGTGCGGTCACTCTCGCCGAAGGCGATCTCGGTGGTGTGGAAGTCCTTGAGCCGGGCGAGCTGCGCGGGGGTGTACGCGACTTTGAGGACGCCGCCGTGGTGGATGTCGGCGGCGATGTTCTCGTCGGCGGCGACGCGTACGACTTCGTCCACGGTGCCGTTCATGGCCTGCTGGAGGCGTACGGCGGCGTCGTGGCCGTACTTGCGGGCGTAGCTGTCGCGGCCGGCGATGCCGTTGTAGAGCCAGCCGCCGTTGCGCCCGGAGGCGCCGTATCCGCAGAACTTGCCTTCCAGGACGGTGATGTTGAGGAAGGGCACGGCCTTCTTCAGGTAGTAGGCCGTCCACAGGCCGGTGAAGCCGCCGCCGACGACGCAGACGTCGGCGGTCGTGTCGCCGGGGAGGGGTTCGCGGGGCGCCGGTATGCCGTCCTGGGCGTACCAGAAGGAGATGCCGCCGTTGATGGTGCTGCTGCTCATGAGGGTGTTCGTACACCGCTCTTCGTACTTGTGTCCAGGTCCGGGGCACGGGGGCGGCCCCGGGTGAGGGGGTAGCAGGCGAGGCCGATGAGGACGGCGGTGAAGTGGCCGATGTCGGTGAAGTCGGGGCCCGCGATGAGCGGGACGCCGTAGAAGATGAGGACGGCTCCTACGTACGGATAGCGCCAGGGCGGGGCGATCCGGTACGTGAGGACGGCGACGACGCCCGCGAGGGCGTAGCTGACGCCCACGTCGAGGGTGTCGCTGGCGGCTTCGTGCGCGTGGCCCGTGTGGATGGCCCAGCTGAGGATGCCTTCGCTGATGAGGGTGGCGCCGACGTGCGCGGCGACGGCGGTGCCGAGCCAGCGCAGGGTGCCGAGCCAGTGTTCGGCGGGGGCGTGGAAGACGGTGTAGAGGGCGGCGTACGGGAGCCATGCGCCGCCGTCGATCCAGAAGGCGCTGGCGATCAGCACGCGCAGGGGGTTGTCGGCCAGCTGGTCGAGGTTGGTGGAGCGCCGGCGCAGGAACTCCTCCTGGAACTGCGGTGACATGTGGTGCAGGGCGACGGTCGTGATGAAGAGGGCCGCGAGCCAGAGGTAGGTGCCGGGGGCGGTCCTGATCCAGACCCGAACGGTGTGGGCGGCCTTGCGGAGATGGCGGCGCATGGGGTGATTCACCCACGGGCGCGGGTGCTTCGACGGGATCGACATTCCGGGCGAGCTGCGCGGGGGTCGCGTGCGTGCGGGAACGCGTGCGTGCCGACATGGGGTCTCGTACGTGGTCTTGTATGTGGTCGGGAAACGCGGTCGGGAAACGCGGTCGAGCTTCCGGGGACGCGCTCGTAGGCTCGGCCGATGGAGATTCCGGCGGAGTTGGCGAGGACGCAGTCGAGGCTTCTGGGTGCGCGGGGGCGTGCGTTCATCGCCGCGCTCCCGGCGCGTGCGGCGGACTTTCTTGGGAGGTGGGAGTTGCGGCGTACGGGTCCGGCCATGCACGGCATGTGCGCGCTGGTCCTGCCGGTGGCGCGGGCGGACGGTACGCCCGCCGTGCTGAAGCTCCAGGACCTCGACGAGGAGACGGCCGGCGAGCCGGTGGCCCTGCGGGCGTGGGACGGCGACGGCGCGGTGCGGGTGCTGGAGTACGACGAGGAGACGGGCACGCTGCTGCTGGAACGGCTGGACGCGGCACGGGACCTGAACGGCGTCCCCGTAGGGGACGGGGTGGCGGTCGTCGCCGGGCTGCTGGCCCGGCTGACGGCGCTGCCCGCGCCGGCGGGGATGCGGGGGCTGGGCGGGATCGCGGCGGCGATGCTGGACGAGACGCCGGTGCGGGCGGGGTCGCTCGCGGACGGCGCGGAGCGGCGGCTGCTCCGGGACTGCGCGGCGGCGGTACGTGAGGTGGCCGGCGAGCCGGGCGACCGGCTGCTGCACTGGGATCTGCACTTCGGGAACGTGCTGGCGCCCGCCGGGGGTGACGCCCGTGAGCCGTGGCTGGCGATCGACCCGAAGCCGCTGGCGGGCCATCCGGGGTTCGAGCTGCTGCCCGCCCTCGTCAACCGGTTCGACGCGGGCGACATCCTGTGGAGGTTCGACCTGATGACGGAGGTCATGGGGCTGGACCGGGCGTGCGCGCGGGCGTGGACGCTGGGGCGGGTGCTTCAGAACTTCCTGTGGGACATCGAGGAGGGCGAGGGGGCGCTGTCGCCGACGCAGGCGGCCGTGGCGCGGGCGCTGTTGGCGCGGTAGCCACCGAAAGGGCAGGCTGTGGTCATGATTCGTACGGCGACGGCCGCTGACGTTCCGGTGATCCACGCGATGATCCGAGAGCTGGCGGCATACGAGAAGGCCCCGGACGAGGCGCGGGCGACCGAGGCGCGGTTGCGCGAGGCGCTGTTCGGGGAGCGGCCCGCCGCGTACGCGCACATCGCGGAGACGGACGACGGCGTGGTGGCGGGGTTCGCGCTGTGGTTCCTGAACTTCTCGACCTGGCGCGGGGTGCACGGCATCTATCTGGAGGACCTGTACGTCCGTCCGGAGCTGCGCGGGGGCGGGCACGGGAAGGCGCTGCTGACGGAGCTGGCGCGGATCTGCGTGGAGCGCGGGTACGAGCGGCTGGAGTGGTCCGTGCTGGACTGGAACGAGCCGTCGATCGCGTTCTACCGGGCGTTGGGGGCTCGGCCGCAGGACGGGTGGACGGTGTTCCGGCTGACGGACGGGGAGTTGGCGGCGCTGGGTGCCACCCATGAGCCCGGTGCCACCCGTGAGCCCGGTGCGGCTGGTGCGCCCGAGGTGTGAGGGGTGTGAGGGGCGTTGTCAGTGGGTGCCCCTACGCTCGGTGACGAGTGCGGATGGCGCCGACTTTTCTGGAGGGACCTCGTGTCCGAGACCGTGTCCGAGACGATCCAACAGCCCGATCCCGTGATGGCCGAGATCGGCCGTGGCATGGAGCTGGGGCAGCGTGGTGAACGGGAGGCCGCCCGGCGGGTGTTCGCCGGGGTGTGGGACCGGCTGGGCGCGGACGGCGACCCGTTCCACATATGCGCGCTGGCCCACTCCATGGCAGATGTCCAGGACGATCCCCGGGAGGAGCTGGTCTGGGACCTGCGGGCGTTGGAGGCGGCGGACCTGGTGTCGGACGAGCGGGCGCGGCTCGCGGGGGTGGCGGGTCCGGTGGCGGCGTTCTACCCGTCGCTGCACCTCAATCTGGGGGATGTGTACCGGCGGCTCGGTGAGTTGGACCTGGCTCGTGAGCACCTGGCACGCGGGCTCGACGTGGTGGGGACGCTGGGCGACGACGGGTACGGGCAGCTGATCAAGGGCGGCCTCGACCGGCTGGCCGAGCGCCTGAAGGCGCCCGGCCGGCCGCCGGCCTGATCACGCGCCGAGCGGCGGCTCCAGGACCACCTTGCCCATCGTGCCGCGCGTCTCCATCGCCCGGTGCGCGCGGGCCGCGTCGGCGAGCGGGAAGCGCTGTACGGCGGGGCGGAGGCGGCCCGCCGCGGCCTCGGCCAGGGCCCGGTCCTCCAGTACGCGTATGTCCCCGCCCGCCTTCTGGACCATCACGGGGCCGAGGACACCCTCGGAGGTGATGCCGCGCGCCGCCAGTTCCTCCTCGGTGAAGCTCAGCGGCTCGCCGTCGTGCAGTCCCTCTCCGGACCAGCCGAAGACGATGTGCTTCCCGCCCTTGCCGAGGAGGTCGACGGCGGCGCGGCCGGTCGCGCCGCCGACGGAGTCGAAGACGACGGTGGCGGAGCGGCCGTCGAGGTGGGCGCGGACCGTCTCGGGCCAGTCGGGCAGTGTGTAGTCGACGGCGATGTCGGCGCCGTTCTCGGTGACGCGCGTGACCTTGGCGGGGCCGCCGGCCAGGCCGACGACGGTGGCGCCGACGTTCTTCGCGTACTGGACGAGCAGCGTGCCGATGCCTCCGGCGGCGGCGGGGACGACCGCGATGTCGCCGGGGCCGAGGGGGGTGAACTGGAGGATGCCCATGGTCGTACGGCCGGTGCCGATCATGGCGACGGCCTCGGCGGCGTCGAGGTTGTCGGGGATCTCGTGGAGCCGGGAGGCATCGGCGACGGCGAGTTCCGCGTAACCGCCGGGGACCATGCCCAGATGGACGACGACGCGCTTGCCGAGCCAGCTCGGGTCGGTGCCCGCACCGAGTCCGTCGACCGTACCCGCCACTTCACGGCCGGGGATGGTGGGCAGTTCGGCGGGGGTGGGGTACGGCCCCGTCATGCCCTCGCGCAGGGCGGTGTCGAGGAGGTGGACCCCGGCCGCGGCGACGGTGATCCGGACCTGGCCGGGGCCGGGGACGGGGTCGTCGGTCCGCTCAAGGACCAGGTTCTCGGCGGGCCCGAAGGCGTGGAGGCGGATGGCGTGCATGGCTGGCTCCCTCGTTCAATCCGGTGCGCCCGGTGCGTGGTGCGCCCGGTGCGTCGCGTCCGGGCGTTTCGTGTCCCGGTGTGGTGTACGGAAGCCAGCCTCCGACCTCAAGCGGACTTGAGGTCAAGCGGAGTGCCGCAGCCGTACGCCGCCGACCCTCAGCAGCGCCAGCGAGGCCGCCTCGATCGCGCTGTTGAACGACACCTCGGACAGGACACCGGGCGCGGCGACCTGGTCGCCGACGAGATAGACGCCGTCACCCCGGTCGACGCGCGGCCGGTCGCGCCAGGTGGTGCCCGGCGGGTCGACCGCTCCCGTACGGCCCTCGGCGAGTGACTGGCGCCGCCAGACGGCCCGTTCGCGCCAGTCGGGGAAGCCCAGGTCGAGCAGGGCTTCCGCGCGGGCGACGCCGACGGTGCCGGACTCGCCGGGGCCGACCGGGAACTGGCCCTGGAGCAGTTGCTCACCGGCCGGTGCGAGCGACGGATCCGCGGCGGTGAACCGCTCCAGCCAGCCCGGCGCGTCGAGATCGCAGATGACGAACGGGTCGCCTCTGCGCGCGGTGAGCGCGAGATCCAGCAGGGCGGTGCGCCCGCTCGCCCACCGCAGGCTGTCGTCACCGAGCAGCGGCCGGGCCGCGTCGAGCGACGTCGCGACGATCACCGGACCGTCCTCGGGGAGCGTGTCGACGCGGGCGACCGTCTCGATGCGTACGCCCAGGTTCCAGGCCCGCGCGAGCATCCGGTCGATGACCTGGCTCCAGCCGCCGACCGCGATGTGCGCCTCCGGCGGGACGGTGGCGGCGCGCCGGAGGCGTTCCTGGACGAAGGCGGCGGAGAGCGAGCCCGGGTCGTGGTGGAAGAGGACGACGGCGGCGTAACGGGCGGCGGCGACGGCCGCGTCGTGGCCGTGCCGCTCGGTGGCCCAGGTGTGGAAGTCGACGTCCACGGGCGCCCGTTCGGCCCTGCTGCGGCTCGCCCTGAGCAGCCCGAAGGGCGGGGCTTTACGGAGTGCGCCGTCGCGGTGGAAGCGCAGGCGGGCGGCTTCGAGGGCCGGCACGCGTGCCATCGGGCCGAGAAGACCGCGCTGCCGCAGCCAGGCCCAGTGCGGGCCGCGATGGTAGAAGACGTGCGGCCCCTCGTTGGCGCGGTACGGCCCCTCGGAGGTGCGGGCCCGCCCACCGAAGGTGTGGTGCGCCTCGAAGACGCTGACCCGGGCGCCCGACTCGGCCGCCGAGATGGCCGCGGTGAGTCCGGCGAAGCCGCCGCCGACGACAGTGATGTGCTCCATGGCTGTTGCCCCTTCACTCGTGCACGGTCCGCATGTGCTGGGTCTCCATGTAGGTGACGGAGCGGGGGGTGCGGTTTGTGACATGGGGACAGCGGGATTCGGGGGCGTTGTCAGTGGCGTGCGTCACGATGGGGTCATGGCTCGCAGGACGACGACAGGCGCGGACGGATCGACGACACGGAAACGGGGTGCGACCGGCAGGAGTACGTCGGCGCGGCGGCCGGAGGTCCGGCTGCCGCCGCTGGTGCCGTACGAGGGGGAGTTGGAGCCCGACGGGGATCACGACGGGCAGGAGTTCGGCGGACTGGACCTGGCGGACCAGGAGGGCCCGGGGTCCCGGTTCATCGACTGCGCGCTGCGCGAGTGCGGGCTGGACCGGACGGATCTGGGCCGGGCCCGCTTCATCGACTGCGTTCTCGATGGCATCCGGGGGGTGGGCACGGATCTGGGGGGAGCGTCGCTGCGCGACGTCGAGGTGCTGGACGCGCGGCTGGGCGGGGTGCAGCTGCACGGCGCGGTGTTCGAGCGGGTGCTGATCCGGGGCGGCAAGATCGACTATCTGAATCTGCGGAGGGCGAAGCTCAAGGACGTGGTGTTCGAGGGCTGTGTCCTGGCCGAACCGGACTTCGGGGGAGCGGAGTTGGAGCGCGTCGAGTTCCGCGACTGTGTCCTGAAGGACGCGGACCTCAGCGGCGTACGGATGAAGGACGTCGACCTGCGGACGGTCGCCGAGCTGGGCATCGCCCGCGGGATCGACCGGCTGGCCGGTGCGGTGATCAGTACGGCGCAACTGCTCGATCTGGCGCCCGCGTTCGCGGCGCAGATCGGCGTACGGGTGGAGGACGCGACGGGCGGCTGAGCGCCGCTCCCCGAAGCGGGCGGGGGCGGGGGCGGGGGCGGCGTGCCCGGGCGGGGGGCCGGGCAAGCGGAAGACCCCGACCGTGGGGGGTGGGTCGGGGCCTTCAATGTGCTCCGGGGGCTCAGCCATGTGGGGGGTGAACCTGGTGTCTGGTTCCTGGTGGCGTCCCGGCGGAAGTGCGTCTGCCCGGCTCCGTCGGATGTACGCCTGCCAATCCGAAAACGTCCGACAGGGTCGCGCGGAATCGCCCATCGCGAATCATGTCGGCGTATGTCAGGGCAAGGGGGTGCGGAGAAAGGGGGGCGGGGGCGCGGGTGGTCAGACGCGGGGGAAGCGGGCCTGGATGTCCCAGATCATGGGGTTGTCCATCAGGCCCTCGTGCATGTCCCCGAGATCGGCCAGCAGGTCGTGCAGGAAGTCGCGCGACTCGCGGCGCAGCAGCCGGTGGCCGAAGGTGAGCGGGGCCTCGTCGGCGGGCATCCAGTCGGCGGCCACGTCCACCCAGCCGAAGCGCCGCTCGAAGAGCAGGCGGTCCGCCGACTCGGTGAAGTCCAGCTCGGCGTACTGCCTGTGGGCCGACCGGCTGCCGCGCGGATCGCGGTCGAGCCGCTCCACGATGTCGCACAGCGCCCAGGCGAAGTCCAGCACCGGCACCCATCCCCAGCCCGTGGACACCTCGCGGTCGGCCTTGGTGTCGGCGAGATACACATCGCCGCAGAACAGATCGTGCCGCAGGGTCCGGACGTCGGCGCGGCGGTAGTCGGTCTGCGGGGGATCGGGAAAGCGACGGGAGAGGGAGTAGCCGATGTCGAGCACGCCTGATGGTGTCACGACGCCGCGCGGACGCGTCCGCGCCCACCGGGGGACGGGCCGGGCCGGGTGGCCGCCGCACACGCCGAAGGCCCCCGGCCGCAGCCGGAGGCCCCTCGCGCTCGTCGAGTCGGCGTCGTCGAATCAGCGTCGTCGAGTCAGCGACTCGAATCGCCGGTCAGCGACTCAGAGGTTGACGCCGAAGTCCGTGGCGATGCCCACGAGGCCCGAGGCGTAACCCTGGCCGACCGCGCGGAACTTCCACTCGGCGCCGTTGCGGTACAGCTCGCCGAAGACCATCGCGGTCTCGGTGGCGGCGTCCTCGCTCAGGTCGTAGCGGGCGATCTCGGTGCCGCCGGCCTGGTTCACGATGCGGATGTACGCGTTGCGGACCTGGCCGAAGTTCTGGCTGCGGGTCTCCGCGTCGTAGATGGAGACGGGGAAGACGATCTTGTCGACGTCGGCGGGGAGGCCGGCCAGGTTGACGTTGATCGCCTCGTCGTCGCCCGCGCCCTCACCGGTGCGGTTGTCGCCGGTGTGGACGATGGTCTGGTCCGGTGTGGACTTGTTGTTGAAGAAGATGAAGTGGCTGTCGGAGACAACCTTTCCACCCGCGTTGACCGCGATCGCCGAGGCGTCGAGGTCGAAGTCCGTACCGGTGGTGGAGCGGACGTCCCAGCCGAGGCCGACCGTGACGGCTGTCAGGCCCGGTGCCTCCTTGGTGAGGGAGACGTTGCCGCCCTTGGACAGGCTTACAGCCATGGGGATGGTCCCTTTCGTCGCGTACGAGGTGTACGAGCTTGTGCGCGGGCTTCGATCGGCTTCCGAAGCTACCGTCACCCGGCATAACGCACACGGAGGACCCAGAGGTTCCTTAACGCCTTTGATTTGTCTGTGCGGACACGGGACGATGGACACATGTCCGGGTCCACGCACGTCATCCGCGGCTCGGTCCTCCTCCCGGAGGCCGAGCTCATGTGGCGTTTCTCGCGCTCCTCGGGACCAGGCGGGCAGCATGTCAACACCAGCGACTCACAGGTGGAGCTGCGTTTCGACCTCGCCAAGACGGAGGCGCTGCCTCCGGTGTGGCGGGAGCGGGCGCTGGAGCGGCTGGCCAGCCGGCTGGTGGGCGGTGTCGTGACCGTACGGTCGTCCGAGCACCGTTCGCAGTGGCGCAACCGGGAGACGGCCCTGGTGCGGATGGCCTCGCTCCTCGCCGAGGCGACGGCCCCGCCGCCCCGTCCGCGCCGGGCCACGAAGATCCCGCGCGGTATCAACGAGCGCAGGCTGCGCCAGAAGAAGCAGCGCGCGGAGACCAAGCGCGGGCGCAACGGCCGGGATTGGTCGTAGCCGGTCGGCGCGAGTGGTAGGTGGCGGTAGGTGGAGCGTTCGCAAGCGGTCGTGGTGCCGTTCGGCGCCCCGTCCGATTCGCCCCCGTCCGATTCGCGCCGGTCCGATTCGCGCCGGTCCGATTCGCGCCGGTCCGATTCCGCCCTGTCCGCTCGTCCCGGTGCGTTCGGCTTCAGTCGTTCCCCTGGCCCAACTGCCGGTATTTCCCCCGGAAGTACGTCAGCGGTCCCAGGTCCCCCGAACCGCCCGGCACGGACGCCGTCAGCACCCGGCCCACGACGAGCGTGTGGTCACCGGTCACGATCCGCTGCTCCGTACGGCACTCCAGCACCGTCAGCGCCCCGTCGATCAGCGGCGCCCCGCTCACCTCGCCGCGCCGGTGGGGCACGTCCTCGAAGAGCAGCCGGTCGCTGATCCGGCCCTTCATCGCGAAGCGGCCCGCGATCCACACCTGGCTCTCGGAGAGCATCGACGCCGCCCACATCGGCTGCTCGTCCAGCAGGTCGTCCATCCGGGAGCCGGTGCGCAGGCTCACCACCACCAGAGGTGGGTCCAGGGAGACGGACATGAAGGCGGTGGCTGTCATCCCCGCGTCCGCGCCCTTCGGGCCGTCGTCCGGGTCGTGCGCGGTGACCAGCACCACCCCGGCGGCCAGCCGGGAGAGCGCGGCACGGAACTCGTCGTTACTCACTCCCTCAGGATGGGGGACGGCCTCGGGAGGGACGGCCTCGGGAGGCGCGGCCTCGGTACGGGGGGCGGTTGTCTTCTGAAGCACGTCGCTCACGCTAGCCCCGGCGGTGACATGCCCGCATCGGGCCACAGGACCAGCCGGGTCCTAGGACCAACCGGACGCCCAAGGGGCCTCACGGCCCTCGCGCGCCGGAGTGTGCGCCCTAAGTGCGCCCCTTCGCGCGCCCCCCGCCGTACGACTCCGACCTCGATATTTGCGTTCATGAAAGGTCTGGAGCGCTCCCACGCCCCCACCCAACTCCCCTTCCCTGTATGTGACTTGGGTCACAGGGCAGAGGAATTGTTGACCCTGTGTACCGAGTGCGCAGCTCGCTGTGATTCAGTGGCCGGGATACCGCATCAAGCGAGCCGATGAGAATTCTGGAGTTGCTGTCGAGGTCTCGGGGAGAGCGAACGATGGAGACCGAGTCGGAGCCGTACGTCCGCCTTGCGACCCTGCGGCAGCTGCATGACGTTGTCGGCGAGCTCAACACCGCCCGCAGCCTGGCCGACACCTTGCAGACAGTTGCCGACGGCATAGTCAAGGGTCTCGGCTACGAGCTGGCCTGCGTCAATCTCGTCCAGCCCGACGGCGATCTGGTCGTCGCCGCCTTCGCGGGCAACGCCGCCGCCGAAGCGTTCATCACCGGCCGCGTCGGGGCGCGCGCCTCCTGGGAACGCCGGCTCAGCATGGGCGAGACCTGGGGTGAGCTGCGGTACATCCCCCACACCGAGGGCTGGATCCTGCTGGAGGACGACGTCCCGCAGTGGTACACCGAAGGACCCGATCCGCGCTTCGAGGACGAGTGGCACCCGCAGGACCGCCTCTACGCCCCGATGTACGCCCCTGGAGGCGGGCGCGAGCTTCTCGGAGTCATATCCGTCGACCGGCCGCGCGGTGGACGCCGTCCGGGCCCCTGGGGCCGTGAAGCACTACAGATGTACGCCTCCCAGGCCGCCATTGCGATAAGCAACGCCCGCCTCAGAGCAAACATGCAGCGCGCGCTGGTCCGGCTGGAGCGCGAGCAGCAGGCGCTGCGGGCCAGCGAGGAGTCCTTCCGGCAGGCGTTCGAGTACGCGCCCAGCGGCATGGCCATCGCCGAGATGGGCGGGGACCAGCACGGCAGGCTGCTGCGGACCAACGACGCGCTCTGCCGGCTGCTCGGCCGGTCCGCCTCCGCGATCCGCCGCTACTCCTTCTCCGACCTCGTCCACCCCGAGGACATCGGCACCCTGCTGCGCACATCGGCCGAGGGCGGTCGCGCCGAACTGCGCCTGGCGCGCCGGGACAACAGCTATGTGTGGGTCTCGCTGCGCAACTCCGTCGTCGCCGACACCACCGACGGCCCCCGCTTCCTCCTTACCCATGTCGAGGACATCGAGGAGCGCAAGCGCAACGAACTCCAGCTCGCACACCGCGCCTCGCACGACTCCCTGACCGGCCTGCCCAACAGCGCCGAGCTGCGTGCCCGCCTCAGCGCCCGCCTCTGCGAGCGTCCCAACGCCATATCGGTACGGGAGACGGCCGCGCAGACCGTGGACAAGGCGTACGGCGGGTACGAGGGCGGCCACGGCGGCACAGGCGTCGGTCACGGTCACGGCCCCGGCAACGGCAACGGCCACGTCCCCGGCAACGGCGGTTACGGAGAGGGCGGTTACGGCGGCGGCGTCGTCCCGTACGGCCAAGGCCCACCCGGCTACGGCGACGGTTACGGCGGCTACAACGGGACCAGCGGCGCCGGCTACGCGCCCGTGCCCGCTCCCGCCCCCGGCTACGGCGGCGCGGTCGAGAGCTACGAACCGTACGAGCCGTACAGCCCCTACGAGTCCTACGAGGACCCCGCCGCCGAGCGCGCCTTCCAAGGAGACGGCTTCGACATGTCCTCCGCCGTCGCGCCGCTCGACCACCACGTGCACACCGTCGCGCCGGGTCCCGACCCCGACGACGGCAGCAAGGGTCTCGCCGTCCTCTTCTGCGACCTCGACGGTTTCAAGTCGATCAATGACCGTTTCGGCCATAACACCGGCGACGCGGTTCTGATCGAAGTCGCCCGCAGACTGAACACCGGTGTGCGGGACGGCGACACCGTCGCGCGCCTCGGCGGCGATGAATTCGTCGTCCTCGCCGACGGCCTCGGCGCGACGGACGCCGCTGACCTGGCGGTTCGGCTGCGGAACGCGATCATCCCGCCGATCAGGGTGGACGGCAGGGCGGTCCGGGTGGGCGCCAGCTTCGGTATCGGCTGGGCGAGTTGCGGCATGACGGTCGAGGAAGTGCTCAAATCCGCGGACCAGCGCATGTACATCGAGAAGCGCTCGCGGAACAAGGTGCACCGCCGGGCGGGATAACGTCGTCGCTGTGCCGGGGTCGCCGAGGCGGCCCGCCGTGTCCTATCTCTCTGTACGGCGGTTCACCGGTGTCCACCGACGTCCCTTGATGTTCATGGGGGATGGGGCAATCGCCCACTCCGGTCAAGGCCCGTCCGTATGCTTACCCAATCGAGGTAGGCTCGGCCGGTCGGCGACGCTGGCGAGATGGTAAGGAGTGACCAGGGATGACGGCCGGGAACAACGGCGCGAGTACGCCCGAGGACGACGATCCGTTCGGCTATCTGTACGAGGACGGACAGACGGCCGCGAACGGTGCGCAGGCCCGGCGCGGCGGTTACGGCTACCCCGGTCCCGCCTCCCAGCCCGGTGTGCCGAGAACGTCGTACAACCAGGTCAGGACCGTCGGCGAGCGCCAGTACGGCCAGGTCCCGCAGCAGCAGCAGCCCTACGGGCAGCAGCCTCAGTACGGAGGCCAGCAGCAGTACGGCCGCCCGCCCGCCCCCTACGGCCAGTCCCCCGACGCGCACTACGCGGCCCCCGAGACCGGCGGTGCCGCCACCCGTACGGTCCCCGCCCAGCGCGGCGGCGACGGTCGCGGCAACGGCGGCGGACCCAACACGAAGGGCCTGCTCATCGGCGCCGTCGCCGTGGTGGCGGTCGTCGTGATCGGCATCACGGCCGCGCTGCTCTCCAACGGAGACGACGACAAGAACGCCGACGGCACCCCGACGGGCGGCCCGACCGCGGGCGAGTCGGCCGAGCCGAGCGACGACCCCGGCAAGAAGGACCCGGAGGCCGACAAGCCCGTCGAACTCCCGAAGCAGGACGCGGCGACGCTCAAGCTCGGGGCACCGGCGGTGCTGGCGAAGGACATCAAGGGCGCGAAGGGCGCGGACGGCGCGTATGTGACCGGCTTCAACACCGTCGGCGCCTCGGTCACCTGGCGGGCCGACATCGCGACGGCGGGGGAGTACGCGCTCAACGTGCGCTACGCCATCCCGGCGAAGGACGCCAACGCGACGCTGACGGTCAACGGAAAGGCCAACGGCTCCCCGCTCGGCCTGAAGAACTTCATCAAGTCGGACGACCCCGACTGGGAGAAGAACTGGCAGACCACCTGGGCGCCGGTCCAGCTCCAGAAGGGGGCCAACGAGATCAAGATCTCCTGCGAGCAGGGCAACCAGTGCGATGCCATCCTCGACTGGCTTGAGGTCTCGCCGCCCAGGTAGCGGCAGCGGGACCGATCGCCCGCGGCGGGTGGTCGGTCAGCCGCCGATCACCTTCAGAAAAGCCGCCACCGTCCCGGTCATCGCCTCGCGAGCCGGGGCGAGGTATTTCCGGGGGTCGACCGACTTCGGGTCGGCCTCCAGGTAGGCGCGGGCGGCGCCGGTGAAGGCCGTGTTCAGGGCCGTACCGACGTTGATCTTGACCATGCCCGCCGCCACCGCCCGCCGGATCTCCGCGTCGGGGACGCCCGACGAGCCGTGCAGCACCAGCGGTACGGGGACGGCCCGGCGCAGTGCGCCGATCAACTCGTGGTCCAGGGCCGCCGTGCGGTCCGTCATCGCGTGCGAGGAGCCGACCGCGACGGCGAGCGCGTCGACGCCGGTGGCGCGTA
This sequence comes from Streptomyces sp. NBC_01508, assembly GCF_045040315.1. Classification (NCBI taxonomy): domain Bacteria; kingdom Bacillati; phylum Actinomycetota; class Actinomycetes; order Kitasatosporales; family Streptomycetaceae; genus Streptomyces; species Streptomyces sp. NBC_01508. The sequence continues at coordinate 4,734,318 of NZ_CP109419.1, forward strand.
CGTACGCGACCGCCTCCGCCGGGTCGGTACGGACGCCGGGGGCGTGGGCGCCGAGAGGCGGTTCGCCGTCCTTGCCGCCGACCTTGCCCAGTTCGGCCTCGATCCAGATGCCGTGTGCGTGGCCCCAGGCGACCGCCTCCGCCGTGGCGGCGACGTTCGCGTCGTAGGTCAGCTTCGACGCGTCGAACATCACCGAGCTGAAGCCCTCGCCGTCGGCGGCGCGCAGTAGTTCGGCCGATTCGACGTGGTCGAGATGGAGCGAGAGCGGGGCGTCCGAGGCGCGGGCGACGGCGGCGGTGGCCGCGGCGATGGCCGTCAGTCGGCCGCCGTGGAACTTCACCGCGTTCTCGGAGATCTGGAGGATCGCGGGGCGACCCGCGCGTTCGGCGCCGGCGGCGATCGCCTCGGCGTGCTCCAGCGTGATGACGTTGAACGCGGCGATGCCGCCCCGTCCACCCCGCTCATCGGCGGCTGCCGCCGAGACGAGTTCACCGGTGCTGACGAGTGGCATGTGCTCCCCTGTTCTGACTGTTCCGTTCCGTCACGGTGCTTGTTCCGTCACGGTGCTTGCTCGGTCACGGTGACGCGTGGCAGCAGCTCCGCGTACGCCTCCCGGTCGAACTCGCCCGCCGCGGGCGCCAGGACCGTCGCCGTGGACAGCGCGACCGCCCTGGCGAGCCTGTCGGGCCACGGCAGCCGCTCCACGAGCCCCGACAGGAGCCCGGCCACCGCCGAGTCGCCCGCGCCCGTCGGATTGCCCCGTACCGCCTTCGGCGGTGCCGCACGCCACGAGCCGTCCGGGGTCGCGGCAAGCAGTCCGGCGGCGCCGAGCGAGGCGATCACGGCACGGCCGCCGCGCCTGCGCGCGTCACGGGTCGCGCGCAGCGGCTCGCGGGAGCCGGTGAGCCGCGCCAGTTCGTCGGCGTTGGGTTTCACCAGGTCGGGGCGGGCGGCGATGCCCCGGCGCAGCGGTTCGCCGCTGGTGTCGAGCAGGACGGGCCGGTTCGCGCCCCGTGCGAGGCGTACCAGCTCCGCGTACGCGCCGACGTGGATGCCGGGCGGCAGGCTGCCGCACAGTGCCACGGCTTCCGCGCGGGCGGCGAGCCCTTCGTAGGAGGTGAGGAACGAGGCCCACTCGGCGGGTGTGACGGTCGGGCCCGGCTCGTTCAGCTGGGTCGTGTCGCCGGTCGTCTCGTCCACGACGGCGATGGTGCGGCGGGTGGTGCCCGTGATGGGTACGAGGGCGTCGGACGGGCCGCCTTCGGCGGCGAGCAGTTCGCGCAGCGCGTCGCCGGTCCGGCCGCCGGCGAAGCCGGTCACGACGGTCTCGTGGCCGAGCGCCGACAGCACCCGGGCGACGTTGAGGCCCTTGCCGCCGGGCCGTTCGGCGACCTCGGCGACGCGGTTGGTGGCGTGCGGGGTCAGCGCGGTGGTCCGGTAGGTGATGTCGAGGGCGGTGTTGAGCGTGACCGTGAGGATCATGCGGGGCCCCCTCGGGGATGTGTCGGGGAGGGGGTGGCTGCCCGCTCCGTACCCGTTCCGTACTGCCCTGATCATGCCAAACGAGGGGCGGGCGGTCCCACTGGTGGGCCGGATCGGACGGCCGGGGTCCGTCCGGCGGCTGGTTCGTCCTCAATCGTCGGCCGGGCCCACAACGCGGCCCGGCCGGCCTGCCCTCCATCGCCGGACGGCCCGGCCTACCGGCCCAGTTGGGGCCTGACCACCCATTCGCCCTTGCGCAGTACGCCGGTGACCGCGAAGTCCGCGTCGAGGATCACCAGGTCGGCGTCCTTGCCGGGCTCCAGCGAGCCCACCCGGTCGTACACGCCCAGCAGCTTCGCCGGGTTGGCGGAGATCGCCCGCACGATATCGGCGACCGGCAGCCGGTCGATCGTCGCCGCGCGCCTGAACGCCGTGTCCAGGGTGAGGGTGGAGCCCGCGATCGAGCCGCCCACGGCGAGCCGCGCGACGCCGTCCTTGACCTCGACCTCCAGCGGCCCGAGTTGGTAGACACCGTCACCGAAACCGGCCGCGTCCATCGCGTCCGTGATGAAGGCGACCCGGTTCGCGCCCGCGCGGTGGAACGCCAGCTCCAGCGCCGCCGGATGCAGATGCGTGCCGTCGTTGATCAGCTCGACGGTGACCCGCTCGTCCTCCAGCAGCGCGGCGATCGGCCCCGGCGCGCGGTGGCCGATCGGCGGCATCGCGTTGAACAGGTGCGTGGCGACGGTCGCGCCCGCCTCGATGGCCTCCACCGTCTGCTCGTACGTCGCGTCCGTGTGCCCGATCGCGGCGATCACGCCGTGCTCGGCCAGCAGCCGTACGGAGTCGATGCCGCCCGGCAGTTCGGTGGCGAGGGTCACCATCCTGGCCGTGCCACGGGCCGCGTCGACGAGCTTGCGCACCTCGGCCGGGTCCGGGTCGCGCAGCAGCGCCTCGCTGTGCGCGCCCTTGCGGCAGGGTGAGATGAACGGGCCCTCGAAGTGGATACCGGCGAGGTCGCCCTGCTCGACGAGTTCGGAGAGGAACCCGGCGCGCTGCGCGAGGAAGTCCATCTCGCCGGTGACGGTGGAGGCGACGAGCGTGGTGGTGCCGTGCTTGTGGTGCGTACGGACGCCCTTGAGGACGTCGTCCGCGCTGCCCGCCGTGAAGGAGGCGCCGCCGCCGCCGTGGTTGTGCATGTCGACGAAGCCGGGCACCACCCAGTGGCCGGTCAGGTCGAGCGTTCCGGGGCCGGCCTCCGTAGGAGGCGCGTCTCCTGCGGGTCCTGCGGGTGCGTCTCCTACGGAGGAGGCTGTCGGCCCCGCCTCGGTGATGCGTCCGCCCTCGACCCTCACCCGTCCGTTCTCCACGGCACCGGTCGGCAGCACCACCCGGGCGCCGGCGAGAACGATGCTGTCGGCGAGAACCGTGCTTTCGGCGCGTGCGGCCATCAGGCGGATACCTCCGTGGAGAGAAGATCCCAGGCGAGCAGCCCCGCGCCCAGGCATCCGGCGGTGTCCCCGAGGGCCGCCGGGACGATCTCGGGCAGCTTCTGGAACGTGACCCGCTCCTCGACCGCGGCCCGCAGGGGTGTGAACAACGTTTCCCCGGCCTCGGCGAGACCGCCACCGATGATCAGCCTTCGGGGGTCGAGCAGGGTGAGCGCGGTGACCAGCCCGGCGGCGAGCGCGTCGACGGCGTCCGTCCAGACCGCCACGGCCCTCGGGTCGCCCGAGGCGACGGCCTTCGCGCAGTCGGCGGCGTCGGCCCGCGGATCACCGCTGGCCGCCGCCCACGCCCGGGTCACGGCCGCCGCCGAGGCGAGCGTCTCCATGCAGCCGGTCTGCCCGCAGGCGCACACGGGCCCGTCGGGCCGGACCACCACGTGCCCGATCTCGCCCGCGAAGCCGTGCGCGCCGGCCTCGATGGTGCCGTCGATGCCGATGGCGCCCGCGATGCCGGTGCCGAGCGGGACGAAGAAGAACCGGTCCGCGCCCTTGCCGGCGCCGAGCCGCCCCTCGGCGAGCCCGCCGGTGCGTACGTCGTGCCCGAGCGCGACCGGTACGCCGCCGAGGCGCGCGCCCAGCAGATCCCGCAGGGGTACGTCGCGCCAGCCGAGGTTCGCCGCGTACAGCGCTATCCCCCGCTCGGCGTCGATGATGCCGGGCACCGCGACCCCGGCGGCGACCGCGCTCTCGCCGAAGTGCTCGATGCCGTACGCGCGCAGATCCGCCGCGAAGCCGAGGATGGTCTCGACGGTCGCGTCGGGGCCGCGCTCCCTGCCGGTGGCACGGCGCGCTTCGTACAGCAGCGCGCCGTCCGTCCCGACCAGGGCGGCCTTCATTCCGGTGCCGCCCACATCCAGGGCGATGACGTGTCTCACATGCGCATTCTCGCGCGAAAACCCAAGAAAGGTCTAGTCCACTGTGCGGGATTGTTGCCAGCCCATACAAAGTCTTCGCCAAACCCGCCGGGTGGGAGGGAAGTTGCCGAAGCGATACGGGGCCGATGTAGACCTCCGGCAGTCCATGGGGGAAAATCGCAGCTCGTCAACGCAGGACGTCGCGGGGGACCGACTGGGACGGACAACGCCGTAGAGACGGCCGAGCGAATACGAGGGTGGGAAAAGAGCTGTGCAGCAGCGCTTCCTGAGGCATACCGCGGCGATAGCCGCATTGGGCATGACGATGGCGCTGAGCGGCTGCGGCAGCTCCAGCGGTTCGGGTGACGTCACCCTGAAGGTCGTGGCGGCGGACTACGGCAACAGTGCCGCCAACAGCTCGAAGAAGTACTGGAACAGTCTGGCCAAGGAGTTCGAGGCCAAGAACCCCGGCATCGATGTCGATGTCGATGTGCGTTCCTGGAAGACCGTCGACGCGGATGTGGCGAAGATGGTCAGGGACGGCGAGGCCCCCGACATCGCGCAGATCGGCGCCTACGCCGACTACGTGAAGAAGGAAGAGCTGTACAGCGCGGACGAACTGCTCTCCGTCCCCACACAGGCCAACTTCCTCTCCCGTTTCGCCGACGCCGGAAAGGTCGACCAGACCCAGTACGGAATGCCGTTCGTCGCCAGCACCCGGCTGCTGTTCTACAACAAGGGCCTCTTCACGGCGGCCGGTCTCGCCGCGCCGGAGAACTGGGACGACATCCGGTCGGCCGCCGAGGCGCTCAAGGCACAGGACGTCACGACCCCGTTCGCCCTGCCGCTCGGCGCCGAGGAGGCGCAGGCCGAGACCATGATGTGGATGCTCAGCGGTGGCGGCGGCTACACGGACGCGGTCGACGGCTCGTACGCGGTCGACTCCGACCAGAACATCAAGACCTTCGAATGGCTCCAGAAGGAGCTGGTGGGCAAGGACCTCACCGGCCCCGTACCGCCCGGCGAACTGGACCGCGCCGACGCCTTCAAGGCGTTCACGAACGGCAAGGTCGGCATGCTCAACGGGCACCCGACGATGATGCAGGAGGCCGAGAAGGCCGGCGTCGACGTCGGGATGGTGCCGCTGCCCGGTGTCAACGGCAAGTCCAAGGCGACGATGGGTGTCGCCGACTGGATCATGGCCTTCAAGCAGCCCGGCCACCGCGAACAGACGGGTAAATTCCTCGACTTCGCCTTCGAGGACAAGAACGTCATGGATTTCGTCGGGCAGTACGACCTCCTGCCGGTCACCTACAGCGCGTCCGAGACGATGGTGGCGGACGACGAGCACAAGGAACTGCGCCAGTTTCTGGAGGCGCTGCCCACCGCCGAGCTGTACCCGTTCGGCAAGACGTCGTGGGCGGGCGTCAGCGACGACATCAAGAAGAACATCGGCAAGACGGTGCGGCCCGGGGCGGTGCCGTCGGAGATCCTGGCGAGGATCGGCCGGGACGCGACCACGGCGGAGAGCGCCGAGTAGCGTGTCAGCCCTATGACCGCCGCACCCGCACCCACACCCGCACCTGAGCCCGGATCCGGATCCGAGCCCGAGGCCGAGCACGAGGCCGTACCCACGCCGCACGAGGGGCGCGGTTCCGCCGGACGGTCGGAACTGACCGAGCGCGACCGCGCCGTCCTCGCCGTCGAGCAGCGCTCATGGCCCGGTCCCGGCGCCAAGGAGCGCGTCATCAGAGAACAGCTCGGTATCTCGCCCACCCGCTACTACCAACTGCTGGGCGCCCTCATCGACGACCCGCCGGCCCTGGCCCACGACCCGGTGACGGTCAACCGCCTGCGCCGGATCCGCGACGCCCGCCGCGCCCGCCGCTGACGGCGGCTAGGGTCGGAACATGGGCAGCCACTCGCACCCCCTGCCGACCCCCGTCACCCCCGCCGGCGCCGACGGCCTGGCCGCGCTCCTCGCCCGGCCCGGTAAAGCCGTCGTCGCGCTCGACTTCGACGGCACGCTCGCCGAGATAGTCCCCGACCCCGAACAGGCCCGCGCCCACCCCGGCGCCGTCCCCGCGCTCGTCGCCCTCGCCCCGCACGTGGCGTCCGTCGCGGTGATCACCGGCCGCCCGGCCGGTGTCGCGGTGCGGTACGGCGGCTTCGCCGGTGTGCCCGGCCTGGAACACCTCGTCGTCCTCGGCCACTACGGCGCCGAACGCTGGGACGCGGTCAGCGGCACCGTACGCACCCCCGCACCGCACCCCGGAGTCGCCGCCGTCCGCGCCGAACTCCCCGGACTGCTCGAACGGTTCGACGCCTGGCGCGGTACGTGGATCGAGGAGAAGGGCCAGGCGGTCGCGGTCCACACCCGCCGCGCCACGGACCCCCAGGGGGCGTTCGACGCCCTGCGTGGCCCCCTCGCCGGCCTGGCGGCCCGGCACGGCCTGATGCTCGAACCGGGCCGCCTCGTCCTGGAGCTGCGCCCGCCCGGCATGGACAAGGGCGTGGCCCTGGAGGAGTACGTCCGCGAGGTCGGCGCCGAGACGGTCGTCTACGGCGGCGACGACCTCGGCGACCTCCCGGCCTTCGCGGCGGTCGACACCCTGCGCGCGAACGGCCACCCGGGTCTGCTGCTGTGCAGCGGCACGGGCGAGGTCCCCGAACTCGCCGAGAAGGCGGACCTGGTGCTGCCGGGCCCGGGGGCACTGGTCGGCTTCCTGGCATCGGTGGCGGCCCGTCTCTAGGGCGTGCCAGGCGTCGTCGGCCAGGCGGGACTTTCGCAACACGCCCTCGTGCTGTGGCCGGGAACGTCGACCGGGTTGCGCGGCCCACCGGACCGACCCGGTGAACCCTTCCGGTCATAGCACTGGAGATGCCACGCGCGGAAACGCGGGCGACACTGCGCGGCCGGGTCGCGCATCATGGTCCTTCGGTGTTTACGGGGGCGAGGGCGCGATGGACGACGACCGGATACAGGCGACGCTGGAGTCGCTGAACGAGGCGCGGGGCCTGTCGATCGAGGATCCCCGGCGCGAGCGGCTGGAGCGGGCCGCGAGCGAACTGTTCCGGGACGGGCGGCGCAAACGCCGCTCGGCCACCCGTGGCGCCCGCGCGGCGGTGGACGCCAAGACCCAGGCCGGCACCGTCATGGGCGCGCCGGACCGGACGACGGACGCCCCGCTCGCCGCCGACGCGCCGACCCGCGGCGATGAAGACGACCGGTTCGTGGGCGAGTTGAGGCGCGCCCAGCGCTGCTACGTCTGCAAGGACCACTACCGGCGGATCCACCACTTCTACCACCGCCTCTGCCCCGACTGCGCCCGCGACAACCTCACCCGCCGCGGCGCCCGCACCGATCTGACCGGGCACCGTGCGCTGCTGACCGGCGGGCGCGTCAAGATCGGCCACCAGCTCGCGCTGATGCTGCTGCGCGACGGCGCCGACCTCACCGTGACCACCCGCTTCCCCCAGGACGCGGTACGGCGCTTCGCGGCGGCCCCCGACGCCGCCGACTGGTGGGACCGGCTGCGCGTCGCCGCGCTCGACCTGCGCGACCCCCGGCAGGTGCTGGCCTTCACCGACCATCTGCTGGCCGAGGCACGGCCGTTGGACATCCTGATCAACAACGCGGCCCAGACGCTGCGCCGTTCGCCGCGCGCCTACTCCGCCCTGGCCGCCGCCGAGGCCGCACCGCCGCGCCCGGCGCTGCCGCCCGCCGGCCCGCCCGCCGTCTGGACGGCCCCCGACTTCGCCGTCCCCGGCACCGGGAACGGCGAGTTGGCGGCCCGGTCCTGGGCCGCCGGGCTCGTCCCGCGTACGAGAACCACGGCCGCCGTGCTGCCGGCCGTGGACGAGGCCGGGCTGCTGACCGAGACCGCCGCCGTGAACTCCTGGACCTCCCGGCTCGGCGACATCGACCCGGCCGAGATGCTGGAGGTCCAACTGGTCAACGCGGTGGCCCCGTTCCTGCTCGCCGACCGGCTGCTGCCCCTGCTGGAGGCGTCACCCCGGCCCCGGCGGTATCTGCTGAACGTGTCAGCCGTGGAGGGCCAGTTCACCGTCCGTAAGAAGACGAGCGACCACCCGCACACCAACATGGCGAAGGCCGCCCTCAACATGCTCACCCGCACCAGCGCCGCCGAGCTGGCGAAGCGCGGCATCCACGTGTGCAGCGTCGACACCGGCTGGGTCACCGACGAGAAACCCCTGCCCGCCAGGGAGCGGCACGCCGCCACCGGCTGGCGCCCACCGCTGGACATCGTGGACGGCGCGGCGCGGATCTACCACCCGATCGTGCAGGGGCAGGAGGGCACCCCCGTCCACGGCGTACTGCTCAAGGACTACCGACCCGTCGCCTGGTGACAGGCCCTCACACGGCGACAGGCCCTCACACGGCGCGCAGCGCGTCCAGCTGGTCCAGGAACCACCGCTGCGGCGGCAGCGCCGTCGCGGCGGCGGCCAGGCGCTTGGTGCGCGCCGCGCGCTCGTCGTCGTCCATCGTCAGGCCCTCGTGCAGCGCCGCCGCCGTGGCGCTCACGTCGTACGGGTTCACCACCAGCGCGTCCTCGCCCAGCTCCTCGTACGCGCCCGCCTCGCGCGACAGCACCAGCGCGCAGCCGTCCTCCGAGACGACGGGGATCTCCTTCGCGACCAGGTTCATGCCGTCGCGGATCGGGTTGACCAGCGCCACGTCCGCCAGGCGGTACGCGGCCAGCGACCGAGCGAAGTCGTCCTTGACGTGCAGCACCACGGGCGTCCAACCGGGCGTGCCGTACGTGGAGTTGATCTCGTCGGCCACTTCCTGGACGCGCGCCGTGTAGTCGCGGTAGACCGCGAGATCCTGCCGGGACGGATAGGCGAACGCCACATGCGTGACCCGCTCCCGCCACTCCGGACGGTCCGTCAGCAACTGCCGGTAGGCGAGCATGCCGCGCACGATGTTCTTCGACAGCTCCGTGCGGTCGACCCGCACGATCGCCTTGCGGGGCGCCCCGTCGAAGGAGCCGATCTGCTCCCGCAGCTCGGCCAGCCGCTCGTCCACGTCGGGCCGGTGCGCGCGCTCCCGCAGGAAGTCCGCGTCGGCGCCCAGGCCGTGCACGCCGATCCGGGTCTTGCCGGTGCCGCCCAGCAGCTCCGTACAGCAGGCGGTGAAGGCGTCGGCCCAGCGGTGGGTCAGGAACGCGGCGCGGTCCGCGCCGAGGATGCCGCGCAGCAGTTGGCGCGCGACGTCGTCGGGCAGCAGCCGGAAGTAGTCGACCGGGGCCCACGGCGTGTGCGAGAAGTGCCCGATCCGCAGATCGGGACGGAGCGCCCGGAGCATGCCCGGCACCAGCGCCAGGTGGTAGTCCTGGATCAGGACGGCCGCGCCGTCGCCCGCCTCGTCGGCCAGGGCCTCGGCGAACGCGCGGTTGTACGCCTCGTACGACGCCCACCGCTCCCGGAACTCCGTGCCGAAGGCCGGCTCCAGCGGGGTCTGGTAGAGCAGGTGGTGGACGAACCAGAGCGTGGAGTTCGCGACGCCGTTGTACGCGTCCGCGTAGATCTCCGGCGGGATGCCGAGCATCCTGACCCGCTGCCCGCCCGTGTCGCCGGTGTCGAGCCGGCCGCCGGTGCGCCGTACGGCCTCGCGGTCGCCGTCACCGAGGGCCGCGCAGACCCATACGGCGTTCGTGTCGGGTCCGATGGCCGAGAGGCCCGAGACGAGCCCTCCACCGCCGCGCCCGGCGGTCAGCCCGCCGTCCTCACCGAGCGTGTACGAGACGGGGCCGCGATTGGACGCGACAAGGACTTGGGCGGCTTGCTCGGAGACCATGTGCCGAAATCTAGCCCGTCACGGAAACGCTCAAACGTACGGATCAGGCCTGGCGCGGATCAGCCACGGCCCCGGCCGCGGGCCGCCGCCAGCGCGACCACCCCGGCGCCGACGAGGGCGAGGGCCATGCCGCCCAGCAGCCAGAGCTGTTCCGTGGTCAGGGTCACCGCGTTCATCGTCATGCCAGGCAATATAGACAAATCGTATGAATGGGCCGGTTGTGCCACGCGGCTCCCGGGCCGGGATCAGGCCGCCCGCCGAGCCTCGTACTCCGCGATCTCCCGCATCGGCGGTCGCTCCTCCGTGTCCACCGCGTGCGTACGCGGCTCGAAGCCGCCCTCGCCCCGCTCGAACTGCGTCAGCACCGGCCGCACCAGATGCCCCCGCGACAGCCGCAGTTGCGCCGTCCGGTAGATCGCCGCCGCCATCCGCCCCAGCGCCTGCCCGTCCTGGTGCCGGTGCCTGCGCACCCCGACGTCGACCTGGCCCAGCGCGTCCAGGCCCACCGTGTGCAGCGCGTCCACCAGCAACCCCAGCTCCACCCCGTACCCCACCGGGAACGGCAGCCGCTCCAACAACGAGCGCCGTACCGCGTACTCGCCGCCCAGCGGCTGCACGAACCCCGCCAGCAGCGGCCAGTGCAGATTCAGCAGCGGACGCGCCACCAGCTCCGTCACCCGGCCGCCCTGCCCCGGCTCGGCCCCGAGCGGACGGTCGTACATCGCCTTCACGAACATCACGTCCGGCTCGGTGAGCAGCGGCCCCACGATCCCCGACACGAAATCCGCCGAGAAGTCCTTCAGATCCGCGTCCACGAAACAGACGATGTCGCCGCTCGTCACCAGCAGCGAACGCCACAGCACCTCGCCCTTGCCCGGCACGGCCGGCAGCCTCGGCAGGATGTCGTCCCGGTGCACCACCCGCGCCCCGGCCGCCGCCGCGACCTCCCCCGTACGGTCGGTCGAGCCCGAGTCGATCACCACCAGCTCGTCGACGAGCGGCACCGGGCCCGCCATCAGCTCGCGCCGGATCACCGACACGATCCGGCCGACCGTCGCCGCCTCGTTCAGGGCTGGGAGCACCACGCTGACCTGCGCACCCTGCTTCGCCGCGGCCAGCGGGCCGACCGGCCGGTCGGCCGCCGACCAGGACCGCCGGGCCAGCCAGCGCTCCACCTCTTCCAGCACGTGATCTCCATCTCGCGGATCGGACGAAGGCCTCAACCGTCCAGGGGTTCGGTTACAGTCTTGAACAACGCGGACGACCGTCGCATGTCGGGGGTCGTCAGGCTGACAATCGAATACCGCTCATCCAGAGGGGCAGAGGGAACGGCCCGTTGAAGCCCCGGCAACCCTCCCGCCGACCGCGAGGTCATGGTGGGGAAGGTGCCAATTCCGTCTTGCGGCGAGACGCGTCGCGAGGAAGATGAGGAAAGGGCCTCGCCTTCATGGCTGTGCAGACTGTTCACCACAACTCCGACGCCACTGACGCCCCCGTGGACCTCGGACCCGCCGCCGCACTCTCGTGCCGCGAATGCGGGGAACGTTTCGAACTCGGCCCGATCTTCGCCTGTCAGAGCTGTTTCGGCCCGCTCGAAGTGGCCTACGACCTGCCGACCGACAGCCCCGAAGAGCTGAAGAGGCGCATCGCCGCCGGTCCCGACAACATCTGGCGCTACGCCCCGCTGCTGCCCGTCCCCGCCGACGTGGCGTCGAAGCCGAACATCAACCCCGGCTTCACCAAGCTCGTCAAGGCCGACAACCTCGCCCGCGAGCTGGGCGTCACCGGCGGCCTGTACGTGAAGGACGACTCCGGCAACCCGACGCACTCCTTCAAGGACCGCGTCGTCGCCATCGCCGTCGAGGCGGCCCGCGCCTTCGGCTTCACCACGCTCTCCTGCTCCTCCACCGGCAACCTCGCGGGCGCCGTCGGCGCCGCCGCGGCCCGCGCCGGCTTCCGCTCCTGCGTGTTCATCCCGCACGACCTGGAGCAGGGCAAGGTCGTCATGGCCGCGATCTACGGCGGCGAACTCGTCGGCATCGAGGGCAATTACGACGACGTCAACCGCTTCTGCTCGGAGCTGATCGGCGACCCGCTGGGCGAGGGCTGGGGCTTCGTCAACGTCAACCTCCGCCCGTACTACGGCGAGGGCTCCAAGACCCTCGCGTACGAGATCTGCGAGCAGCTCGGCTGGCAACTGCCCGACCAGCTCGTCATCCCGGTCGCGTCCGGCTCGCAGCTGACGAAGATCGACAAGGGGCTGAAGGAGCTGATCGCGCTCGGCCTCGTCGAGGAGAAGCCGTACAAGATCTTCGGCGCGCAGGCCGAGGGGTGCTCGCCGGTGTCCGTCGCCTTCAAGGCCGGCCACGACGTCGTACGGCCGCAGAAGCCGAACACGATCGCCAAGTCGCTGGCGATCGGCAACCCGGCCGACGGCCCGTACGTCCTGGACATCGCCCGCCGCACGGGCGGCGCCGTCGAGGACGTGAACGACGAGCAGGTCGTCGACGCGATCAAGCTGCTCGCCCGGACCGAGGGCATCTTCGCCGAGACGGCGGGCGGGGTGACCGTGGGCGTGACGCGCAAGCTCATCGAGGCGGGGCTGCTCGACCCGGCGCTCACGACGGTCGTACTGAACACCGGTGACGGGCTCAAGACGCTGGACGCCGTGGCCGCGACGTCGCAGGCGACCGCGACGATCCCGCCGAGTCTCGACGCGTTCCGCGCGGCGGGTCTGGCGCGTTGAGCATCTCACCGACCCGCTACTTCCCGGAAGGCAGAATCCGATGAGCGTGAACGTCCGTATCCCCACCATCCTCCGTACATACACCGGTGGGAAGGCCGAGGTTCCGGCCGACGGGGTGACCCTCTCCCAGGTCATCGAGTCCCTGGAGACGAACCACCCGGGCATCGCCGCCCGCGTCCTGGACGACCAGGGCAAGCTCCGGCGCTTCGTCAACGTGTACGTGAACGACGACGACGTCCGCTTCGAGCAGGGCCTGGAGACCGCGACCCCGGACGGCGCCGGCATCTCGATCATCCCGGCCGTCGCCGGCGGCTGAACAGCACGCACGGTGAACGGTGTTACCCCCTCCGCGAGAGAAGCGGAGGGGGTAATTCCATGAGATTGAACGCGGTACAGTTGGGGTAGCCCCGGCTGTCGCCCGTGCCCCGAGCATATGAGTTCGCGACAAGATGCGGTCGAAGTGCCGACGCTGTTTGCGCGGTTCCTTGCGCTTTGCCCGGCCCGACTTGCCCTGGTAGCCCGGCAATTCACCCCTTTGCGTGTTCCGCCATGCCCATAATTCTCGTCCGATTGACCTGTTGCAGAGGGCAGTTGGGCAGATACATTCAGCCGCGGTCGACGCGTTCCGGCGCGAAGTGCGGTCCCGCGCAGGGGCCAGTAATAGGGGAGTTGGGCATGGCTCAGGGCACCGTCAAGTGGTTCAACGCGGAGAAGGGCTACGGCTTCATCGCGGTCGACGGTGGTGCGGATGTTTTCGTCCACTACAGCGCGATCCAGATGGACGGCTACCGCACCCTTGAAGAAGGTCAGCGAGTTGAGTTCGAGATCTCGCAGGGCCAGAAGGGTCCGCAGGCGGACATGGTCAAGCTCGCCGTCTGATCCCGGCGCGATCGGCCAACGACGCACTCACACAGGCACTCAGGCACGCATTCACGCACGTACTCGCAGGCACTCACACACGTGGGGCTCGTGTCCCGGCAGGGGATACGGGCCCCACGTGCGTTCGTGCGCGCGGGGCGTGCGCGGGCCGCGCGCACGCCCCGCGCGGGTCTGCCGCCGCTCCGGAACCGCTTGCACTCTCGGGGGTCGAGTGCTAATCATTGGCGTTAGCACTCTGCAGGTGAGAGTGACAACTTATGGACCGGGTCAGCGAGGCCCGAAGAGCCGGTGGGGCAAGGAACCGCACGGCTCTCAGGCCGTCCGTCGCGGGCGCCGACACGGTCCGATCCACCCGCCCCCTTGGGCCTGGAGGCCCTGGGGAGACCCCCTGTCCGGGAGGACCACTTCACATGGCCAAGATCATCGCGTTCGACGAGGAGGCACGGCGCGGTCTCGAGCGCGGGATGAACCAGCTCGCCGACGCCGTCAAGGTCACCCTTGGCCCCAAGGGCCGAAACGTCGTCCTTGAGAAGAAGTGGGGCGCCCCCACGATCACCAACGATGGTGTCTCCATCGCCAAGGAGATCGAGCTCGAGGACCCGTACGAGAAGATCGGCGCCGAGCTGGTCAAGGAAGTCGCCAAGAAGACGGACGACGTCGCCGGTGACGGTACGACCACCGCGACCGTCCTGGCCCAGGCCCTGGTCCGCGAGGGCCTGCGCAACGTGGCCGCCGGCGCCAACCCGATGGCCCTCAAGCGCGGTATCGAGAAGGCCATCGAGGCCGTCTCCGGTGCGCTTCTTGAGCAGGCCAAGGACGTGGAGACCAAGGAGCAGATCGCTTCGACGGCCTCCATCTCCGCCGGCGACATCCAGATCGGCGAGCTGATCGCCGAGGCGATGGACAAGGTCGGCAAGGAAGGCGTCATCACCGTCGAGGAGTCGCAGACCTTCGGTCTTGAGCTTGAGCTCACCGAGGGCATGCGCTTCGACAAGGGCTACATCTCGGCGTACTTCGCCACCGACATGGAGCGTATGGAGGCGTCGCTCGACGACCCGTACATCCTGATCGTCAACTCCAAGATCGGCAGCGTCAAGGACGTTCTGCCGCTCCTGGAGAAGGTCATCCAGTCGGGCAAGCCGCTGCTGATCATCGCCGAGGACGTCGAGGGCGAGGCGCTTTCCACCCTCGTCGTCAACAAGATCAAGGGCACCTTCAAGTCCGTCGCCGTCAAGGCCCCGGGCTTCGGTGACCGCCGCAAGGCGATGCTGAACGACATCGCCATCCTCACGGGCGGCACGGTCATCTCCGAGGAGGTCGGCCTCAAGCTGGAGAACGCCGGTCTCGACCTGCTGGGCCGCGCCCGCAAGGTCGTCATCACCAAGGACGAGACCACCATCGTCGACGGTGCCGGTGACAGCGAGCAGGTCGCCGGTCGCGTGAGCCAGATCCGCGCCGAGATCGAGAACTCGGACTCGGACTACGACCGCGAGAAGCTCCAGGAGCGCCTCGCGAAGCTGGCCGGCGGCGTGGCCGTCATCAAGGCCGGCGCCGCGACCGAGGTCGAGCTCAAGGAGCGCAAGCACCGCATCGAGGACGCGGTGCGCAACGCCAAGGCCGCCGTCGAGGAGGGCATCGTCGCCGGTGGTGGCGTGGCTCTGCTCCAGGCTTCCTCGGTGTTCGAGAAGCTGGAGCTGGAAGGCGACGAGGCGACGGGCGCGGCTGCCGTCAAGCTCGCGCTGGAGGCCCCGCTCAAGCAGATCGCGGTCAACGCGGGTCTTGAGGGTGGCGTCATCGTCGAGAAGGTCCGCAACCTGCCGATCGGTCACGGCCTGAACGCCGCGACCGGCGAGTACGTGGACATGATCGCCGAGGGCATTCTCGACCCCGCGAAGGTCACGCGTTCCGCGCTGCAGAACGCGGCGTCCATCGCGGCGCTGTTCCTCACCACCGAGGCCGTCATCGCCGACAAGCCGGAGAAGGCCGGCGCCGCCGGCGCTCCGGGCGGCATGCCGGGCGGTGACATGGACTTCTGATCGACCTTCTGGTTGATCGGCTGTCCCGCACGGATTGACGAACCGAGGGCGGTACTCCCGAGAGGGGGTGCCGCCCTCGGGCGTTCAGCCCGCGTAGTTCTTGAGCTCTTCGGTGTCGAGGGTGATCGCTACGGGATCGGGGAGCGTCACGGCGGCGCCGTAGGGGTGGGTGGTGCGGGCCTTGTAAGCGCCGTTGCGCGGGTCGGTGTAGACGACGAGTTCGTCCGCGTCGCGGTCGACGCGGAGGTAGACGGGGATGCGGGCCGCCGCGTAGCCGTCGCGCTTTTCTCCGCGGTCGCGGCTGTCGGTGTCGCCGTCGTGGGAGGTCACCTCGGCGACCATGAGGACGCCGTCGGGGTCGGACCACTCTCCCTTGCCTGCGAAGTACCGTCTTGGCACCAGGACGGCACCAGGACGGCATCAGGACGTGCACGCCCCTGACGGTAGGACTCGATCTTGAGTCCTTGCTCCCCGTACACATCCAGCTCGGGGAGTTGCCGCATGCACTGCCGCATCAGCCACACGATGATGGTTCCGTGATCGCCGTCCGGCACGGGCTTGACCTCCAACTTTCCATTGATGAATTCGAGCTTCACCGTCTCGGGGGTGCGGTGAGCGACCTGCTCGAACTCCTCGACGGACATCTGGGAGTGGTCAGCGGTGCTGGGGGTCATGGCGTCGCCTCCTCCCCTCCATCGTGCCCTGCTCTGGCACGGGTGGGCTGAATGGTCATACGTGAGTCCTCTCCGGTGGACGGGATGTCGCCGCGCGGGCCTCTGCTGCCAAGGCGCGGACTCTCTGCGGGGGCAGTGGGGCGGGACCGTTCGCCGGGCGTACCGGGACGGGTTCACCACGGCAGGCGGCGCATTCGCCGGAGGCGAGCGCTTCCGGGCGGGCCGGGGCGCCGCACTTCGCGCATTCGAGGACGCGGAGTGCCGGTTTGGGGAGCCGGACCGGTTCCGGCGGGAGCTTGGAGGTCAGGCGGGCCCGGGTGAAGGCTGCCGGGCTGTGGACCACGGGTGGCAGGCCCGACGTCAGGGCGTGCAGCACGTCCCGTTCCGTCGCTTCGCGCGTGAACCACTCCGCCGCCAGCGGCTCCAGTGCCGCGCAGTCGATCGCGGAGAGCGCCAGCGTGGGCGCGGTGCGTCTCAGGGCCGCCAGCAGGATGTACGCGCGTGAGCGCGTCGGGCCAGGGGCGGGTGCCGCCGATAACGACGGTACGTCGCCCGACACGAAGGCCGCCCACCACGCGTCGTCGCGCGGCGTACGGGAGAACCACGTACGCGTCACCCACCGCGCGCTGCCGGAGCCCCGCAGATGCTCGCGGCCGATCCGCATGTGGCCTGTGCGGCGCAGGCACTGGAGCGCGGTGCGCAGCGCGCACTGGCCGTAGGGGAGGATCGTCGCCAGCGTCTTGACGGAGATGTCGGCGCCGTCCGGCAGCCGGTCGAGGTAGAGCGCGATCGCCGCCTCACGGTCCGGCAGATGCGCGAAGTCGCCGACAGCGGCGGGCTGTTGGCCGGGTGTCGAACGCTTGCCGTAGCCGGGGTTCGCCGACGGGTGATTGGTGGGCGGTGTCATGTGCGCGGTGCGCGCGGCAGCACTAAGCTGTGGCTCAGCCATCGGATCGCTTTCTCGGTTTTCGATCTGTGGGCGAGGCCCTCGCAGGTGTTGGTAGCACCTGGCGGGGGCCGTCCTACGTGTTCGTTATCCGGAGACGCTAGACCGTCGACACGTCGCGTGGCAAGCCGATCACGAAAAGTCATCCTCCCTGGTATGCGGCTCAGTTGAGGCCGTGGCGAGCCGCCCGGTGGGTAGGTGGGGAGGACCTCCTCCCGTTCCTTGTTGAAAAGAGGACTCGGAGCGCGGGACTTGAGCCTCGGGGCGCTTCGTGTGGCCGCGCGCAGGCCGCTCCGGTAGGTGTGGGCGTTGCCCTCGGCGTCCGTGATGACCTTCGGCGGGCGTGGTGGGTGGCATCCGTTCTGCGGTTCTTCACGGCTTCACGGGGTGCCGGTACGGCGGGATCGGGCGCGAGTCCGTGGAGAGTGCGACGTACGCCAGGCCGTCGTACTCGGCGGACAGCCGGACCGGTGTGAAGTTGCGACGGTAGAACCAGCGCGTCACCAGCGCGCCGAAGGTCCGCGTGTCGTGCGTGGCGCCGACCCACTCCCGTACGGCCCGCGGCGCGTCCTCGGCGCCGGCGGGGCGCAGGTCCAGCAGGTGGTCCCGCGGTGTGGCGGCGGCGAGTTGGGCCTCCACGAAGGTCTCGGGGGCGGCGCCGATGGGGTTGCCCTCGGCGGCGCGGCCCGTCAGTCCGCCGACGCCGCTCCAGGGGCCTGGCCAGATGCGGTGGGCGCGGAAGGAGCCCTTGCCGAAGAGGAGCCCGAGGGCGTAGTACGCGTCGCCGTACCGCTCGCGCAGATGCAGGCCCAGCGGCGGGACGGCGCCGGACGTACGGCCCTTCGCGACATGGCCGTTGTGGCCCCAGAGCACCACCTTGGCCGCCGGGTCGTCCAGGATCTCCCCGACCGCCTCGGCCATGTACCGGTCGCGCGCCGCCTGGACCGTCCGCTCCGGGTCCGGGTGGTGCCCGCTGCGCGTCACCAGATCGGCGGCCCGGACCAGGATCCGGGCGTGCCGCACCGCCACGGCCGCGGCGGTGGCGGTGCCGGGTTCGTCGTAGCCGCGTACGAACTCCAGGAGCTTCTCCGCCTCGCGCATCAGCTTCTGTCGCGGGTCGGGGCGCGAGCCCGGATACGCCGTGGTGAGCACGCCGAGCGCGGAGTGCAGAGCCGGCAGCCTCTCCGGCGCCACGCTGGTGAGGAACGCTTCGAGCACCGCGAGCGAGTCCCCGGACCGCTGCGGGTCGATGCCGGCGAAACGGACCTTCTCGGCCTCCGGCCGCCCGTCGTTGTACGCGCGCATCCACTCGATCATGTCCAGGACCTCTTCGGTCCGCCAGGTCCAGAACCCCAGCCCGGTCAGCACCTGCGCGGGGTCGCCGACACCGTCGCGTACGTACGCGTCGACGGCCGGACCGGCGGACGCGCTCGCCTCCATGGCCAGGACGGTGAAGCCCAGTTCGGTCACCAGGTACTCCAGCAGGCGGTGCTTGAGCTGGAAGAACTCACGGGTGCCGTGGGTGGACTCGCCCAGGCCCACGATCCGTACGCCGTCGAGGACTTCCCGCAGGGGCCGGAGGTCGGCGGTGGGCGCGCCGGCGGTCAGGCCGCCGCTCAGAGGTACGGCGTTCTGTGCCAGCCACGCCGTCACCTCGCCGGTCGCCTCGCCGGTCGCTCCATCGGCTGCTTGGCCGGTCGCCCCGCCGGTCGCCTCGTTGGCCATGGTCTTCCGATCTGCTGCCGCCGACATGTCCGCCGAGGCTACCTGGGCCGTGTGACGGGGTGCGCGGGAGCGCGTCTGTAGGCTGCTCCCTTTGTCTCGTCCGCACCACGGGAGCCTCGTATGCCTCGCCTCGTCACTCACGCCACTCACGACACCTTCGCCACTCACGCCACCCTCGTCCATCAAGTACGCAGACCGCACGGCGCTCCCACCGCCGCCGACTTCGCCTTCGTCCAGGAGCCGGTCCCCGACCCCGCGCCCGGAACCGCCCTGGTGGAGAACAAGTTGCTCTCCATCGACCCGTACATGCGGGAGAACATGGATGCCGTCTGGGACCTCAACTCCCCGCTGGAGGGCCGCGTCGTCGGCCGGGTCGTCGCCTCGCGCGCCCCTGGCCTGGCGGAGGGCGACCTCGTGTTCCACCGGCAGAGCTGGCGGACGCACGCGCTGGTCACGGCGGACGAGGCGCGCGTACTGCCGCAGCGGCCCGGTCTCGATCCCGCGGCCTATCTCGGGGTCCTCGGCGGGACCGGTCTGACCGCGTACGTGGCGCTGACGCGGATCGCCCGGCTCCAGCCCGGCGAGGACGTCTTCATCACCTCGGCGGCGGGCGGCGTGGGCAGCGCGGCCGGTCAACTGGCCCGGCTGCTGGGCGCGAAGCGGGTGGTCGGCAGTACGGGGACGGACGACAAGGCGCGGTTGCTGACGGAACGGCTCGGCTTCGACGCCGCGTTCAACTACCGCTCCGGTTCGATGGCCGAACTGCTCGCGGTGGCCGCGCCCGACGGCGTCGACGTCTGCGTCGACAACGTCGGCGGCGAACACCTGGCGGCGGCGATCGACGTGCTGCGCGAGCACGGACGGATCGCGTGGTGCGGGGCGATCTCCCAGTACGACGGCCACGAGCCCCCGGCGGCCCCGCGCAATCTCTACGACCTGGTCGAGAAGAACCTGCGTCTGGAGGGCTTCCTGGTCCGCAACTACCGTGATGTGCAGGGGGAGTTGGAAGATTTCCTGATTCCGCATCTGCTGGCCGGGCGGGTCGTGGACCAGCAGACGGTCACCGAGGGCTTCGACGGGATCGTGACGGCGTTCCTGGGGATGCTGGGCGGCCGGAACGTCGGCAAGGCCGTGGTGCGGGTGGGAGCCGGGGTGTAGGGGGTGCGGGCGGGGGCGGCCGGGAACTCGGCGGCGGGCGCGGCGCGTTACGTGCGCACAGCGCACCGGAGTTGTCCCTGTCCTCAGGCACCCCCGAAGCCCCGGAGGCTCGACGCCATGTCACTCACACCCCCCGGCCCCTCCCGCCGTACCGTGCTCGGCGGCGCCGCGGCCACCTTCGCGCTCGCCGCCACGGTGGCGGGTGCGGGTACGGCCGCGGCACACACCCGGCCCGAACGTCTCACCCACCCCACGCACCCCGCCCACCCCACCTGGCCCGCAGACTTCCCGCTGCCAGACGGGTTCCGGCCCGAGGGCATCGCCATCGGCGGCGGCCCGTACGCCTACATGGGCTCCCTCGCGGACGGCTCCGTCCGCCGCGCCGACCTGCGTACCGGCGAGGGCCGGACCGTCCTGGCGGGCGCGACCGGCGCCGCCGCCACCGGCCTGAAGCTCGACCGCGACGGGCTGCTCTACATCTCGGGCGGCATCACCGGCTCGATCCGGGTGCTCGACACCCGCACGAACCGGCTGACCGCGACGTACCGGCCGACGACGGACGGTTTCGTCAACGACGTGATCCCGTACGGCGACCGGGCCTGGTTCACCGACTCGTACGCCCCCGTGCTCTACACCGTCCCGCGGGGCGGCGGCAGGCGCGGCGACCTCCGGGAGGTCCCGCTCGGCGGCGACTGGCAGCAGGCGCCCACCGGCATCAGCGCCAACGGCATCGAGACGACCCCCGACGGCCGCGCGCTGATCGTCGTCAACAGCCCGGCGGGCACGCTGTTCCGGGTGGATCCCCGGACCGGGTACGCCACGGCCATCACCCTCCGGGGCGCGGTCGGCGTCGTCAACGGCGACGGCCTGCTGCGCGTCGGCCACACGCTGTACGTGGTGCAGAACCGCCTGAACGTCGTCACGGTCTTCGACCTCGACTCCCGTGCCCGGACCGCGACGCTGCGCCGGAGCATCACCGACCCGCGCTTCGACGTCCCCACGACGGCGGCCCGCTTCGGCGACCGCCTCTACCTCGTCAACGCCCGCTTCACGACGCCTCCGACACCGCAGACGACGTACAACGCCGTCTCCGTAGCGCTGCGTTAGGCGAGCGGGGGCTCCTCCGTCCGGCCCGCTCGGCGGCGCAACCGTGCGGGTTCCCAGGCGTGTGCTCCACCTCGACCGCACGGTGGAAGCCCTCGGCGGATGATCCGCCGACCCGCCATCATGGGCCGGACACGACATCGGAAGGAGCGGTATGGAAGACACGCGGCAGGTGGTCGGCTCGGGGTCACCGCTGGAGCCGGAGATCGGTTTCTCGCGGGCCGTGCGGATGGGGTCGTACGTCGCCGTCGCCGGTACGGCTCCCCTCGGGGACGACGGCTCCACCGTCGGACCCGGCGACGTCTACGCGCAGACCGTACGGTGCCTCGACATCGCCGAACGCGCGTTGAGGGAGGCGGGAGTCGGGCTGGAGTGCGTGGTGCGCACCCGTCTCATGCTGACGGACGTGACGCGGTGGAAGGAGGCCGCCCGCGCGCACGGTGAGCGCTTCGCGGACATCCGGCCCGCCTGCACCGTCGTCGAGGTGTCCCGCTTCATCGACCCGCGGTGGCTGGTCGAGGTGGAGATCGACGCCATCGGCTGAGCGTATGGGCCGGGCGCGTGAGCCGGGCGCGTACGACCGTTGGACGCTCCTGCGGGTGAACTATCTCCTTTCTGTGCTTGTGGGCGATTCAAGTGGGCAGTTCGGATTCGTCCATCCAGAAGCAAGACATTGGGAGCCCCCATGCGCCGTCGTACTGCCCTGATCGCTGGTGCCACCGCCCTACTGGTGAGCGCGGCCGTGCCGACGGGTGCCACACAGGCAGCCGAGTCACGGGTCCCGGAAGGGACATACCAGATCGTCAGCGAGAACCCCGAGGCCGGACATCTGGACTTCGCGCCGTACACGATCCCCATCTGGCCCCCGATCTACTTCGTCGTCGGCTCGCACAAGCAGGATCGCAAGGAACAGTGGAAGGTGACGTCCACCGAGGGCGGCCTGTACACCATCAACTCGACCACTCACCCGAGAGCGAGCCTGGCCTTTCGGGGAGACACGATCGTCGCGTCCGAGGGCGACCGCGGCGAGTTCTCCATCGAGCGGGTGGGGCACCGGGTCTTCAAGATCCGCGTTCCCGACGAGGACCGCGTCGCCACTCTCAACTCGGCGGGCGACGAGCAGCTCCACGTGGAGCGGGAGAACGGTACGCCCTCCCAGTGGTGGAGGTTCGAGCGCGTCAGCTGAGCCGGTCCGGTCCCCGGGGCGCCGCCGGGGCGCGAGCTCACTGCGTTCGTCACCCGATCGTGGGACGCTGGGTGAAGGTGGGTGGAGGCTGTCCATCTGTCGATCTGCGCTCGCCGTATTCAGGCCACAGAGAAGGGACCCGCGATGACCGCCGCGATGGTCGAGAAGGACCCGTCATCTGAGTTCCGCCCGTGGGAGTACCTGCTGGAGACATGGCGTGAACTGGACGTGCCCGATGGGTGGCGCGCCGAGATCGACGAAGGGCAGATCGTCTTGGTACCGCCGCCGCACGCGCACCACAACGGCATCGCAGCCAAAGTGCAGCGCGCGCTCTACCGGAATTTGCCCGAAGACTTGGAGATCTACCAGACCCTCGGCGTGCACATCGCGCCGCTCGACAAGCTGTACGTACCGGACCTGGTGATCATGCCGTCCGACGCGGTCGACGCGGTCGACCCGGACAGCAACGACCCGGTGGACGCCACAGAGGCCCTGCTGATCGTGGAGATCACCTCGAAGGGCAACGCGCGGGACGACCGGACGAAGAAGTACCGGGCCTATGCCCGCGCGCTGGTGCCGCTCTATCTGCTCATCGACCGGTTCGACACACGTGGGCCGCTGGTGACGCTGTTCACCGAGCCCAATGAGGACGGCACGTACAAGCACTCGGAGCAGGTGCCCTTCGGCAAGCCGATCGAGTTGCCCGAGCCGTTCCGTACGACCGTGGAAACCGCGGCCTTTCCGGTCTGACCTGGTGCCTCACGTCATCGCTCGTCCCTCCTGAAGCTCAAGGGCATCGGGAGGGGCGGCGAAACCGGATCACCGAACGCGCAGCAGGTGTACGCACGTCACATACAGTGCCACCGCCGAGCCGAAGCCCGGAAGTGCCGTCCACAGGGCGGTGGTTGAGGTCAGCGGAGCCAGTACGGCCGCCGCCGGCGCGGACACGCACATCGCCGCGCCCGTGACGTGGTACGCGCGGACGCCGAACAGGCGCGCCAGCGGGAAGAAGTGGATGCCCACCACCACCGCGACGAACGCCGGGATCGCCTCCGTGCGGTCCATCACCACCAGCACGCGGGCGATCGCGAGGATCGCCACCCACTGCGCCACGACCACCAGACCGAAACGCAGGCCCACCTTCTTCTTTTGGGCCGGCGTCGGCTCGCCGTCCGTCGGGGCGGTTGCCGCCGCGCGGCTCATGCGGGAGCCGAGGACCGCGAAGGTGATCGAGACGAGTACGGCGACCGCGAACACCGCCCGGCCCACCGTGATCGGCAGGTCCGTGACGCCGCAGGCCGTCCAGCCGAGGCCGAAGAAGGCCATGAAGCCGACGCCGGTCGCGCGACCGCGCAGTTCGGCGCGCGATATGCCGGAGCGGGGCGCGGTACCGGCGTCGGCGCCGGCGTCGTCGGAGGGGGCGATGGCCATGGGAGTTGTCCTTAGGGGGCGAGGGCGAGGGCGAGGGCGGGAGCGGCGGACGCGGCGTCGCAGTGTACGCCGCGCCTGCCGCAACGCCGTCCGTCCTATGACGTGGGGCCGGCGCCCTTCGACGCCTGGAGCGCCGCCCGCAGATGACCGTGCGAGTTCGCCAGCAGCCCCGCCGCCGTGGGGCCGTCGACCGCGCCGAGGATGGTGAGGATCGCGTTCTTCACCTCGCCGTTGGTCGCCGCCAGCGCCGTCTCGATCTCCTCGTCCGGCGCGCCCGTCGCGAGCGCGACGATGCGGCGGGAACGGGCCCGCAGCTTCTCGTTGGACGCGCGGACGTCGACCATCAGGTTTCCGTACGTCTTGCCCAGCCGGATCATCGTGATCGTCGAGATCATGTTGAGGACCAGCTTCTGCGCCGTACCGGCCTTCAACCGGGTTGATCCCGTGAGCAGTTCGGGACCCACGACGATCTCCAGGCCGTGTTCGGCGGCGGCCGCGAGCGCGCTGTCCGCGTTGCAGGAGAGGCCGACGGTGAGTGCGCCGAGCGTGCGGGCGTGCTCGACCGAGCCGATCGCGTACGGCGTGCGGCCGGACGCCGAGATGCCGACGACCGTGTCGTTCGGGCCGACCTTCAGCTCGTCCAGGTCCGTGGCCGCCAGTTCCTTGGAGTCCTCGGCGCCCTCGACGGCCTTGATCATCGCGCCGGGGCCGCCCGCGATGAGGCCGACGACCTCCGACGGATCGGTGTTGAAGGTGGGCGGACACTCGCTGGCGTCCAGAATGCCGAGGCGGCCGGCCGTGCCCGCGCCCGAGTAGATCAGCCTGCCGCCACGGGCCATCCGCTCGGCGGTGGCGTCGATGGCGGCGGCGATACGGGGGAGCTGTGCGGCGACGGCGGCGGGGACGGTCTGGTCCTCGCCGTTCATGACACGGGCGATGTCCTCGGTGGACCGGCGGTCGATCTCGGCGAGTTCGGGGCGGAACGCCTCGGTGGTGAGGGTCGCGAGCTGGGCGCGGAGGTCGCCGTACGAGGAGGGGGAGGTGCTGGAGGTCATGGAGAGGCGGCTCTTTCTCGCGAGCTGGTGGAATCCTGAGGAAGCCCCGTTGTGGTGATGCGTGTGCGACGCGAACGCGACGCGGTGCGGCAGTGCGCGGGTGTGCTGGTGCGGCGGTGTGCGGATCAGCGCGTGCGCGGTGTGTGGCGGTGCGCCAGCGCCTCGTAGGACGCCGCGAGCGCGGGTGCGGCCGTCTCGTACGTCCGCTGGGCGACCCCGATGAACAGGCAGTCCACGACCAGGAGTTGACTCGTACGACTGGACATCGCCGCCGGCCGCAGCTCGCTCTCGCGGGCCGTGGAGGTGGTGAGTACGTGGTCCGCGTACTGCGACACCGCGCCGCCCGGGCGGCCCGTGATCGCGACCGTCGTCGCGCCCCGGTCGAAGGCGACGCGCAGCGGCTCGATGACGTCCCCGGTGGAGCCGGAGTGCGTGATCGCGATGGCCACGTCGCCCGGCCGGAGCTGGACGGCGTTGGTGACCGCGAGGTGCGGATCGCTGTGCGCGTGGGCTATCAGGCCGATACGCAGGAGCTTCTGCGCGAGGTCCATGCCGACGAGACCGCTCGCGCCGACGCCGTAGATGTCGATGCGGCGCGCGCAGGCGGCGGCGGTGACGACGGCACCGAGCTGGACGGTGTCGAGCCCGGCGGCCGTGTCGGCGAGCGTCTGCTGCTCGTCGTACGCGAGCTTGGCGACGACATCGGCGATCGGGTCGTCGACGGCGATGTCGGCGGTGACCGCCGGGGCCGCGCCGGACTCCTGGTGGGCGGCGAGGCCGGCGAGGGCGAGACGCAGATCGCGGTAGCCGGGGTAGCCGAGGAGGCGGGCGGTCCTGACGACGGTCGCCTCGCTCGTACCGGTGAGTTCGGCGAGACCCGTGACGGTGAGGGCGGCGGTACGCGCGGGGTCGGCGGCCACGGCTTCGGCGACGCGCTGCATGGAGCGGGTCATGGAGGGTGCGAGGGTGCGCACCTTGGCCGCGAGGGCGGCGGGGGCGGGTGGAGCGCCGCCGCTGGAAATTTCCTTCACGTCACTGGTCACGACTGAAAGATAATTTCATAGCATGAGGACGTCAAGGGTGCGGGAGCCTGCGGGCGCGGTGTCCTCGGGCGCCGTACGGGCTGAAAGAGTGCCCTCAAGCGCCGGACGGGCTTGATGTACATGGGTGCGTACGACAATGGGGGCATGAAAGACATGAACCCCCTGGAACAGGCGCTGCACACCGCACGCGCCCTGGTCCTCGCCGATCTCGCGGCGGGTGACGTGGCGCGGGCCGAGATCGTCTCACTGGTGGAGGACGCCGTGTCGCACCGGCGGTGGTGGGTGGAGCAGTGGCCGGAGGGGATCGAGTACGTCGCCGGGCTGGTCGCCCAGGACGTACAGGACGCCCTCCTTCAGACGCACGGGCGGTGGCCGCTCTGCCCCGTCTGCGGCGAGTCCCGGACGGAACTGGCGGCGGAGGGCGGGCCGCACGCGCTGGAGGTGGAACCGGAATTGGGCGCGGATCCGCACTGGGTGTGCGGGAAGGCGGCCGTGGTGGTGGCGCCGGTGGGGTCCCTGGGCGCGGTCCTGGGAACCGGGTGACGCTGACGTGACCGTGTACATCGATCCGCCCGCGTGGCCGGGGCACGGGCGGCTGTGGTCGCACCTGGTGAGTGACGTGTCGTACGACGAACTGCACACGTTCGCGGCGGGGATCGGGTGCCCGGCGCGGGCGTTCGAGCGGGACCACTACGACGTGCCGGCGCACCGGTACGGGGACGCGGTGCGGGCGGGTGCGGTGGAGGTGGGGTCGCGGGAGTTGGTGCGGAGGCTGACGGCGGCGGGGCTGCGAAGGCGGAAGCGGTGGGGCGGGCGGTAGGGCCTTTCCGGCGGCAGGCGGTGGAGGTTGCCGCGGCCGGCTTGTCCGCGTGATCCTTCAACTCCTCCCCGCCGCGTGACCACGAGGGGTTACGACACACTGGTGAACCAGCCGGGAACACTCGGGTCTTTCTCTTGCCGTCGCCCGACGGCAAGGAGAGACGCTTCGATTCGGACTGCGCGTGCGCATCGGAGTGCGCGTGAGCAGTCGGACGGGCAGGCGCCAGGTGGCCGGGGGCGTCTTCACCGCGCCGGGGTGTGGGTGGGTGTCCTCAATCGCCGGACGGGCCAGAGACGGCGGGGGAGGTCTTCGAGGGCTTCGAGATCGTCGAGCTCTTCGAGGGCTTCGAGGTCTTCGAGGTCTTCGAGGTCTTCGCCGGGTGGGCGTGAGGCGGCTCGGTCGTAGTCGAACCCGTCGCGATCACGCGTGTACGGCCCGGGCGTTGGTGGCGCATCGCCAGTGCCACCAGGCCCACCGCCACCAGGGTCATCGCCGCCCCCGCCCACGCCGTCGAGGCGAAGCCGAAGTCCGCGTCGATCACCGTGCCGCCCAGCCAGGGGCCGCCCGTGTTGCCCAGGTTGAACGCCGACGTCGCCGTCGCGCCCGCCAGGATCGGGGCCGCCGCCGCCACGTTGAACATCCGGGCGTTCAGCGCCGGCGCCGTGAAGAACGCCGAGAAGCCGAGCAGCAGCGACAGCACCACCACCGCCACCGCGTTCGACGCGAGGAGCGCAAGCGCGGCCAGGAACACCGTCGACGCCACCACCCCGCCCAGCAGCACGCCGAAGAGATGCGCGTCCGCGACCCGGCCGCCGATCACCGTGCCGATCAGCGCGCCGACGCCGAACAGCCCGAGCACCGAGGGGACCCAGCCCTCGTCCAGCCCGGCCACGTCCGTCAGCAACGGGGCCAGGTAGGAGAACGCGCAGAAGACGCCGCCCGCCGCGAGCGCCGTGATCGCGATGGCGAGCCACACCTGGCGGTCGCGGTAGATCAGCAGCTCGCGCCGCAGCTCCGGCTTCCGCTCCGGCAGCGGGATGCGCGGGATCAGCGTCGCGACACCGACCAGCGCGATCGCCGACGCCGCGCCCACCGCCCAGAACGCGGAACGCCAGCCCAGATGCGTACCGAGGAACGCCCCCGCCGGCACCCCGAGCACGTTCGCTATCGACAGCCCGCCGATCATCACGGCCATCGCGCGGGCGCGTGACGTCTGCGGCACCATCGCGATCGCGACCGCCGCGCCGACCGCCCAGAAGCCCGCGCACGCGAACGCGCTGACCACGCGTGAGACGAAGAGCACCTCGTAGGTGGGCGCGAGCGCGCCCGCGACCTGGCCGAGGCCGAAGACGGAGATCAGCGCGATGAGCGTCGTACGGCGCGGCAGCCGCAGCGTCGCCACGGCGAGCAGCGGGGCGCCGACCACCATGCCGATCGCGAAGGCCGAGATCAGCAGACCGGCCTGCGGGATGGTGACATCCATGTCGTCGGCGATCGGCGGCAGCAGCCCGGACAGCATGAACTCGCTGGTCCCGAGAGCGAAGACGGAGAGCCCGAGTATGTACACGGCGAGGGGCATGCGGGCGCGGCTGGGCGCGACGGGAGCGGAGTCAGGCATGGCACGTACAACCACGGCCCCCGGGCACGCCATTCCCGCCGCGCCCGGTCAGGGGCTGAGCGTTTCCAGCTCGGTGGTGAGGTTCGCACGGGCCCGCTCCTCCCAGACCGCCGCACCGTGCGGCGTACGGAACAGCCTTGGCAGGTCGAGGAGTTGGCGAACGACGGCCGCCCGGCCCGCCCGGAAGGCGTCGTCCGGGACGAAGCCGTACTCCTCCCGTACGGCGCGGGTGTACGCCTCGTACGCCTCCGGTTCGCCCGCCAGGACCGCGAGATCCGCGTCACACAGCACCTCGCCGTTGGTGTCGCCGGGCGCCGGGTCGTGGGTGACGGTGAGGCGGACGAGGCGGGCGACCTCGTCCGTACGTGCGGCCGGGACGCCCACCTCGGTGAGCGCGCGGATCGCGAGGACGGCGCTGCGCTCCTCGTTCTCGGAGCGGTCGGGGCGGTAGACGGCGTCGTGGAACCAGGCGGCGAGGCGTACGGACTCGGGGTCGGCCGCGTGCGCGGCGAGGGTGTCGATGTGGTCCAGGACGGCGACGAGGTGATCGGTGGTGTGGTAGCGGCGCTGGGGCTCGGCCCAGCGGGTCAGGAGGTTGTCGGCGTAGGGGAGTGGGTCGGGCGTGGTGACCTGGCCCCGCAGGGCGGTGAGGGCCCGCAGCCAGCGGACCCGGAGGGTGTCGGCGGCGCCGTCGTCGGGGCTGACGGCCGGGTTGTCGTCAGGGTTGTCGTTGGGGTTGTCGTCACGGCGGCTGTCTTCGGGGCCGGTGCCGGGGGTGTCGTGAGCTGCTGCCATGGAGGGTGAGCCTAGATCCCGCGACCCGGCGGCCAACTCCGCGTTGAACTGGGCGCCCGCCACCAGCGACAGGTTCGACAGCCACAGCCAGACGAGAAAGACGATGCTGCCCGCGAGCGAGCCGTAGAGCCGGCTGTACGTCCCCGAGTGGGCCGCGTACAGCGCGAATCCCGCCGACATCAGCAGCCACAGCAGTACGGCGAGCACTCCGCCGGGCAGCGCTCTGCGCAGATGGCGGGTGCCGGGCGGGCCCGTACGGAACACGATGAGGACCAGGACCGCCGCGAGCGCCAGCAGCAGCGGCCACTTCAGGACGGTCCAGAGCACGGACGCCGTGCTCCCGATGCCGAGCAGCGGACCGATCCGGTGTACCGCGTCACCCGTCAGCACCAGCGTGAACGCGCTCGCCACGAGGAGCGCGAGCAGCGCGCACGCCGTGATCACGATGCGCGGCGCCGTACGCCACGGCGGACGGTGGTCGACGGCGCCGTTCATGCGGTGCAGCGCCCGGCGGAAGACGCCGAGATAGCTGGAGGCGGACCAGAGCGCGCCGACCGTGCCGAAGATCGTCAGCAGCCAGGCCGCGGTGCGCTGGTGCGTCATCTGTGTCAGCGCACCGTGGATCAGCTGCCGGGACTGGGCCGGGACGAGGGACGTGATCTGGTCGGCCAGTTCGCCGGTCGCCTTGGATCCCGCGAGGCCGATGGAGGCCACGGTCACCAGGAGGGCCGGGATGATCGCCAGGACGGTGTAGTACGTGAGGGCGGCGGCCGAGTCGGTGGCATCGTCCCGCCACAGGGCGAACGGGGTGCGACGGAGCGCGACGACGTAGCGGCGGCCGTCGCGTGGCGGACGCTTGGGGCGCGGCGGATGCGGGTGCCACCAGGCGTGTGCCGGGCGGGACTTGGGCACTCTCGTTTCCCCGTTCGGAGGTGGGAGGTCGGTCGATGGGTGGCGGGCGGTTGGTGGGGTTGGCGGGTTGGCGGGCGGTTGTCGGGCACGGCCGTGCGGCCGTCCTGCCGTGGTGCTTGACCTCAGGGTGCCCTGTGGCGGGCCTGCGACGCGGCTCAGAGCAGCGGCGCACGTGTGGTGTCGGCCCGGCGGAGCACGCCGCGCGACCGGGCGGGGGCCCGGGCGGGGGCCCGGAGCCGTATGACCGCGTCGATGCGCCGCGCGCCTTCGCTGCTCGTGCGCGCGTCGGCGACAGGGCCCGTGTCGATCCGCCGTATGACATCGGCGGGGGTGGCGTCCGGTTCCAGCCGTACGGAGAACGTCGCGCGCAGGTGGTGCGACCGGCCCGACAGGGTCACACGGGCGCGGTTCACCCCGGGGATCCGCTCGGTCCGCTCCTCCATGGCCGCCGTCAGCGCACGGGTGCGCAGCCCGAGTCCCGGGCGGGGGAGGCAAAGCGTGCGCGGCTGCCCGGTCCGGGGCTGGGCCAGCAGCCACCACATGAGCAGCAGGAACGCGACGGCGAGTGCGGCGATGACGGCGGGGGTCCACCAGCCGTGGTCGCGCAGCCTGGACAGCAGGCTGCGGTCGGCCAGGGCGGCGTCGGGGCGGACGGTGGCCGCCGCCGGCCACCAGCCGGGAAGGTGCCCGCGTACGGTCTCGTCGCCGGTCAGGACCCACGCGCCCGCACCGGTCAGACCCGCGCCGATCACCGCCAGCAGGGTACGGTCGACGGCGCTACGGAGCCGGGGGCGGGGACGGGGCATGGGCGGGGACCTCCTTCTGTTCGTGGTTCGGGTCGGGGTTCGGGTGGTGCCTCTGGTCGCGGGGTGGCTGCCAGTACGCGTCGCGGCTGACGCGGACCCGCACACGCGACCGCTTCGCCAGACCGAGACCGGCGACCACGTCCTGCGTGGCGTGGGTCAGGGCGCCGCGCGTCTCGCCCGGGTCGCCGAAACTGATCCGTGCGCGTACGGCGATCCGGCGCCGCCCGGCCGTGACCCGTACGCGCGAGACGCCGGACACGTCGGCCGCGCGATGACGTACGAGGGCGGCCACCGCCGACCTGTCGATGGCGGCAGTGGTCGAGGCAGCGGTGGCCGCCGGACCCGACATCGCCAGGCGCCCGCGCAGTCCGGGTGTGACCGCCGTGAACAGCGTCCACAGGCCGGCCACCGTCGCCACGGCGGCGCCGACCGCCACCGCCGTGTCGGCGGGACCGTGGGCCGTCAGCCAGTCCAGCGTGCGCAGCCGCACACCGGACGGTTCGCGGCCCAGTGCCACCGCGACGACACCGGCGAGCAGCGTCCCGCACACGGCCGCGCCGATCAGTGCGAACACGGCCGCCGGGGCGCGGCGTTGCGACCAGGGTCGGTGGCCGGCGCGGTGCGCGGCGGACTCGGCCGCGCCCACCAACACCGACTCGGTTGCTGCCTGTGCCGGGGACTGGGCGAGGCGGGTGATCCGGACCGCCGTACGACCGACCGTCAGGCCCGTGAGATGCGCGGTGCGTTCCGTCACCCGTCGCTGGAGTTCGGCCCCGGACGTCTGAAGATGCGTGGGGTAGGCCAGGCCGACGTCGAGATGGATGCTGTCGACCCGGCTGCCGCGCACGTCGGCCGACGCACGTATCACCTCACCCCCGCCTGGTCGCAGAATCTCCTCGGCGGCCCGGCCCGCCACCCGCCGTACCACCCGGTCCGCTATCCGTGTCGCGCCACGGTCCGCCGGTGGAAGGACGGGGACGGGCTCCCCGGCGGCCGCGCTCACCGGCGATTCCGTTCGTCCGGATCCAGGAACTCACGCAGGCCGATGCCCTGGTCGACCAGCCGGCCGGCCACGAACCCCACCGCGCCCAGCGCGGCCACCACCAGGAACGCCCCGAATCCGCCGAACCAGCCCGCGAAGCCCAGGGCCATGCCGACGACAAGACCCACCAACGACGTGTTCATCGGGCCGCTCACTCGACGCGGGTGTCGGTGCCGCTGCTCGACTCGTCCTCGTCGTCGGGCAGATGCACGTCATTGACGGTGACGTTCACCTCGACCACCTCAAGGCCGGTGATCCGCTCGACGGCCGCGATGACGTTCTCGCGTACGTCGCGGGCGACATCGGTGATCGGTACGCCGTACTCCACCACCAGGTCCAGATCGATGGCGGTCTGGCGCTCACCGACTTCGACCTTGACGCCGCGGCCGACGTTGGGGCGTCCGCCCGGAACACGGTCGCGCACGGCGCCGAGCGTCCGGGACAGGCCGCCGCCCATGTCGTATACACCGGGGATCTCGCGCGCCGCCATGCCGGAGATCTTCACGACGACGACGTCCGCGATGGAGGTCCGGCCACGCGTCGCGGCGGGCTCGGACGCGCCGGTGGCACCACTGCCGAGGGTGGTGGAGCCGCCGGTGCCGGGGCTCGTCGTGCTCACGCCCTGGCCCGTCGCGGCCTTCGCGGAGACTGGGGACACTTCCTGGGTCTGGGTCGCTGCCATGGGACAGCCCTCCTCGTGTGTCGTATGTCGTTTGTCATTACGCGAGTTCGCCGGTTCTTGCGGACTCTCAACTCGTTCGACACGGGTGCCCGGAATTCGTTACGCGGGAGCTCGAAGTTTTCGGGATTCTCGGATTTCTCAAGATTTTCGATGTCGTCGCGTGACGATCGGCCAGGCCGTGTGTCCAAGTGATATGTCCGATCGAGAAACGCGGACACGGAACGGACAGAGATATACGGACAGAGATACGACGAGTCGGCGAGAGGAGTCGGTGAGTGCCCGGCGACAACCTGCTGGCCGTACGTGCGGGCGAAGGCGACGACGAAGCGTTCGAGAGACTCGTGCGTGACTATGGGCCGGTCATGCTCCAACTGGCCACCCGGCTTCTCGGCAGCCGGACCGAGGCCGAGGACGCGGTGCAGGACGCCTTCGTGAGCGCCTGGCGCAAGCTGCCCGAGTTCCGGGGCGACGCGGAGTTCAGCACCTGGATGTACCGGATCGTCACCAACCGGTGCCTCAACCAACTGCGCGCCCGGCGCCCGGCGACGGACCTCGACTCCGTGCCCGAACCGGCCGCGCCCGAGCACGAGTCCTCCCCGGCGCGCGTTGCCGAGTCGCACGCCGCCGTGCGCGCGCTGGCGGTGGCCATGGCCGGGCTCTCGCCCGAGCAGCGCGCCTGCTGGGTGCTGCGCGAGCTGCACGGGATGAGTTACGAGAACATCGCGGAGACGGTCGGGATCAGCCTGGTGGCGGTCCGGGGCAGGGTCTTCCGCGCACGCCGCTATTTGACGGAGGCGATGAGCGCATGGCGCTGAACGCGCATCCCGGCCGCCCCGGCCCCGGAAACGGCGTGGGCGCCGAAGGGGAATCCGACGAGTCCGACATCGGGACCGGCATTGAGGCCGGTGCCGAGGCCGGTGCCGAACTTCTGCCGTGCGGAAGGGAGTTGAGCGTTGTCTGGGAGGCCTGGGACGCGGTCGAGGGCTCGCCCGGCGTCGCCGGCCCGCAGGTCAGCGCCCCGGATATCGCCGGCTGGCATGTCAGCGACCCGCATCTGGTGGAGTGCCCGTACTGCTCCGCGGCGCTGGCCGACCTCGCCGCCCTCGGCGAGGCCGTGGACCGGACGCGGGGGGCCGAGCCGCCCGATCCGGCCGAGGTCTCCGACCTCACCGCCCGCGTCATGGACATCGTGCGGCTGGAGCTGCGGCCCGGCCGCCCGCTGCCGCTCGGCGAGCCCGATGACGACCTGTGGATCGTGGAGGCGGCGGCGGCGCGCGCCTTCCGGGCCGCCGCCGAGTCCGTGCCGGGGGTACGGGCGGGGAGCTGCCGCATCAGTCCGCGCGAGCGTGGCCCCGTCCGCGTACGGCTGGAAGTGGCGGCCGGGGTCCACCTCAGCCTGCCGGAACTCGCCGAGGAGGTCCGGACGCGGGTCGCGGAGTCGGCGCGCGACACCATCGGTATAGAGGTGGAGAGCATCGACGTGCTCGTGATCGATCTCTTCGACGGAGACGAGGGAGAGAGCCGATGACACGGAACGAGACCGGTGCGACCGGCGCGACCAACGCGGTCGGCGCGGCCGGCGCGACGAAGGACCGGCTGGCGCTGGCCGCCGTCGACGCCGTGGAGCGGGTGCCGGGGGTGGCCTTCCTAAGGCCCGGACTGGCCGACCTGGTCCGGGCGTCGTACGCGTCGCGCGACCGGCGGAAGTCCGGCGTCCGGGTGCGGCCGGGCGGAGATGCCGCCTCCTGGCACATCGAGGTCCAGTTCGTCGCCCGGCGGACGTACCGCACGCTGGATGTGACGCGCGCCGTGCGGGACGCGGTGCTCGGCGTGACGGCGGATTTGGGGGAGGCCGGTGACACGGGACGGATACGGGCGGCTGTCACGGTGACGGTCACCGGCCTCGTCTGAGACCGACTCGACGGGGTCAGCGGTTCGGCGGGTCACCGTGCGGCCAGCCACTTCAGGCCGTTGACCACGAAGCGGTTCTGCGTCTCGCTGTCGAACGTGGACGACAGGCCCGTGTTGGTGTCGTAGTCCATGGCGTTGTGGCCGAAGTCGGCGTACAGCATCCGGTAGTTGGAGTTGGTCCACAGGATCGGGTAATCCCCGCTGTACCAGGACTGGTTGGGGTCCGTGCCCAGCGGGAAGCTCGACTGGTCGACCGAGGCCAGGATCTTGACGGCGGGGTTCGACCGAAGGTTGTTCGATCAGCTGTACCACTCGCTGACCGACGAGGTGAACGTCGCGGGAGTGCCCGTGAGCGCCGGGTGTGAGGAGTTCTCGGTCTTCAGCTTGGCGGTGGTCGGGCCCCAGGTGTTGGACTTGAAGTTTCCGCTGCCCAGGAACTCGTTGTGGTACCAGGGCCACTGCTGGGCACCCGTCGTGAAGGCGGCGACATGGAAGCCCATCCAGCCGCCGCCACCGCGCATGTACTGCTCGAAGGCCGATCGCTGCGCGGCGTTCTGCGGCAGGTCGTCGAGGAACAGGACGACGTCCACGCCCTGGAGGCCGCTACCGGTCAGCCGGTTCCAGTTGTTGGTCGACTCGTACGAGAAGTTGTTCGCCGTGGCGGTCTGGGGGAACCACCTGTTCGCCTCTTGTACGAAGTTGATGTGCGCGGCGTCCCAGGTGCCGCTGTAGAAGGCGAGCACCTTGAAGTCCGCGGCCCGCTGCGGCGCCGGTTCAGCGGCCGACGCGACGCGGCCGATGGCAGGTGTCGCGGCGAGGCCGAGGAGGACGGCGAGCAGGAGGAACAGGCGGAATGGGCGGAGTGGGTGGTGCGTGGAACGTGTCCTGGTGAGGAGCATGTGACGATCCCTTCCTGAGTGGGGGACTGCCATGCATATGACAGACAGGTGGACCGAGAAGCGGGAGGTGGAAAGTGAGAAGCGGGAAACAGCAGAAAGCGCTTCACTTCTTCGATCTGAGAAGTGAAGCGCCACCCTGTCGAGGTTCTGGTCTGGACCAGGCGCCGACCGGTCGGCCGACGCCTGTCGACCGGCCGGCCGGCCCGCCCGACCGCTCAGCCAGCCGCCTTGAAGCCCCGCAGCCGCAGGGAGTTGCCGACGACGAAGACCGACGAGAAGGCCATGGCCGCCCCGGCGATCATCGGGTTGAGCAGTCCGGCCGCCGCGAGGGGAAGCGCCGCGACGTTGTAGCCGAAGGCCCAGAAGAGGTTGCCCTTGATGGTGCCCAGCGTGCGGCGGGAGAGGCGGATGGCGTCGGCGGCGGCCCGGAGGTCGCCGGTGACCAGGGTGAGGTCCCCGGCCTCGATGGCGGCGTCCGTGCCGGTGCCCATGGCGAGGCCGAGGTCGGCCTGGGCGAGCGCGGCGGCGTCGTTGACCCCGTCGCCGACCATGGCGACCGACTTGCCCTGCGCCTGGAGGCGCTTGACGACATCGACCTTGTCCTCGGGCATGACCTCCGCGAAGACGTCAGCCGCGTCGATGCCGACCTCCTTCGCCACCGTCTCGGCGACGGCCCTGTTGTCCCCGGTCAGCAGGATGGGCGTGAGCCCCAGGCCACGCAGCCGCCGGATCGCCTCGGCGCTGCTGTCCTTGACCGCGTCGGCGACCTCCAGGATGCCGCGCGCCTCACCGTCCCAGGCGACCGCGACGACGGTACGGCCCGCCGTCTCCGCCGACTTCTTCTTGGCCTCCAGCTCCTCCGGGAGCCGGATCTCCCACTCGGCCAGCAGCTTCGTGCGGCCCACGAGGACGGCGTGGCCCTCCACGACCCCCTGCACTCCGAGGCCCGCGATGTTCGCGAAGTCCTCGGGAGTGGGGAGGGTGCCGGTCCGTTCGGTGGCTCCGGCGGCGATCGCGCGGGCGATGGGGTGCTCCGAGGCGTGCTCCAGCGCGCCTGCGAGGCGCAGGAGTTCGTCGGCGTCGGTGCCGGGTGCGGGGTGCGTGCCGAGGAGGGTCATCCGGCCGGTGGTGACAGTGCCGGTCTTGTCCAGGACGATCGTGTCGACCTTGCGCGTCGACTCCAGCACCTCGGGACCCTTGATCAGGATGCCGAGCTGGGCGCCGCGCCCCGTACCGACCATGAGGGCGGTCGGCGTGGCAAGCCCCAGGGCGCAGGGGCAGGCGATGATCAGTACGGCGACGGCGGCCGTGAACGCGGCCGTCAGTCCCGACCCGTTGCCCAGCCAGAAGCCGAGGGTGCCCAGCGCCAGCGCGATGACCACCGGCACGAACACCGCCGAGATCCGGTCGGCGAGACGCTGTGCCGCGGCCTTGCCGTTCTGCGCGTCCTCCACCATGCGCGCCATCCGGGCGAGTTGGGTGTCGGAGCCGATCCGGGTGGCCTCGACGACGAGGCGGCCCCCCGCGTTGAGGGTCGCTCCGGTGACGCTGTCACCGGGTCCGACCTCGACCGGTACGGATTCGCCCGTCAGCATCGAGGCGTCGACGGCGGATGTGCCCTCGACCACCGTGCCGTCGGTGGCGACCTTCTCCCCCGGCCGTACGACGAACCTGTCGCCCACGAGCAGCTCACCGGTGGGAATGGTCACTTCACGGCCGTCCCGCAGGACGGTGACCTCCTTGGCGCCCAGCTCCATCAGCGCCTTGAGCGCGGCGCCCGCCTTCCGCTTGGAACGGGCCTCGAAATACCGCCCGGCCAGGATGAACGCGGTGACACCGGCCGCCGCCTCCAGATAGATGTTCCCCGCGCCGTCACTGCGCGCGATGGTCAGCTCGAAGGGGTGGGTCATACCGGGCATGCCCGCCGTACCGAAGAACAGCGCCCACAACGACCACGCGAACGCGGCCGACGTACCGACCGAGATCAGCGTGTCCATCGTCGCCGCGCCGTGCTTCGCGTTGGTCCACGCCGCCCGGTGGAAGGGCCACGCGGCGTAGACGACGACAGGAGCGGCGAGGGTGAGGGAGAGCCACTGCCAGTACTCGAACTGGAGAGCCGGGATCATCGCCATCGCGATGACGGGGACGGCGAGGACGACGGCGGTGATCAACCGCTCGCGCAGGGTGCGCAGTTCGTCGTCGGCGTGGGTGGTGGCTGCCGCCGCGGGATCCGGGCCGCCGCCGCCCGCCGGTTGGGGCGGGGGTGGTTCGGCGGCGGTGTAACCGGTCTTCTCCACGGTGGCGATCAGGTCCTGTACGGAGATATCGCCGCCCGCGTAGCTGACCTTGGCCTTCTCCGTGGCGTAGTTGACGGTCGCCTCGACGCCGTCCATGCGGTTGAGCTTCTTCTCGATACGAGCCGCGCATGAGGCGCAGGTCATGCCACCGATGGCGAGCTCGACGTCGACCCTGGCGGTGGCCGGGTCGCCGGGGGTGTGGGCGGCGTCGGCGGGTGTGTCGGTTGCCGATGTGGTGCTCATGACTGGCCTTCTCCTCTGCGTCGTATCCGCGTCGCCTCTGATAAATACCCTAGGGGGGTATCTGGCTCTCATTCCATGTATACCCCTCGCCCCTATCGGAAGCAAGGGTAGTTCCTCGCTTGACTTTATACCCCCTAGGGGTATCTTCGGAGGTATGAACATCACCATGAACACCGGAGTCAGGATTACCGCGTACGCCGCCGCGCTCGCCGTGACGTTCGGCGTCGCCTACGGCGTGGGGTCGGGGACGGATCCCGTCGTCGGGGAGAAGCCGCCGCCCGCGCAGCATGGGAAGGGGCACGAGGCGGGCGAGGGGGCGGGGGCGGAGAAGGAAGCGGAGGCGGAGGAGGGGGCCGGTGCGGGGGAAGGTGCGGCGAAGCTGCCCGCCGGCGGGCTCCAGATCTCCGACGGCGGTTACAGCCTTGCCCTCGAAGACTCGGCGATCGCGGCCGGGGCCCGTACGGAGGTGAAGTTCTCGATCAAGGACGAGCACGACCGCAATCTCACCTCGTACAAGCGCGAGCACGAGAAGGAGCTGCACTTCATCGTCACCTCGCGCGATCTGACCGTCTTCCGTCACCTGCACCCGACGCGGGCGTCCGACGGCGTCTGGTCCGTCCCTGTCGACCTGCCCAAGGCGGGCGACTACCGGGTCTTCGCCGACTTCACACCGGGCGCGACGGGTGAGAAGGGTGGGAAGGGCGAGGTGGCCGAGAAGGGCGAGGCGGCCGAGAAGGGCGGAGCCCATGAGGAAGGCGGCCACGCGGCTGCCGCGACGAACCTCACACTCGGCGCCGACCTCGCTGTATCGGGGCCGTACAAGCCGTCCGCCCTCCCGCCCGTCCGCGCCACCGCCGAGGTCGACGGCTACCAGGTCGCCCTCGACGGCGCCCTGACCCCCGGCAAGGCGAGCGACCTGAAGCTGACCGTCAGCAAGGACGGTGAGCCCGTCAATGACCTCCAGCCCTACCTCGGGGCGTACGGTCACCTCGTCGCCCTGCGCGCCGGGGACCTCGCCTATCTGCATGTCCACCCGGACGGCCGGTCGGGCGCGAAGGTGTCCTTCGGGGCGACGGCGCCCAGCGACGGCGCGTACCGGCTGTTCTTCGACTTCCAGCACGAGGGGAAGGTCCGTACCGCGGCCTTCACCGTGCGGGCGCAGGGTCACTGATGTGGTGTGCTGGAGGTTTGATGATGCGGACGCGCCGTACGGCGTCGTAGGCTGGCTATTGGACTAGACCTATAGATCCGAAGCGGGCCTACTGCCGACCGGTCGTCCCAGGTCCTGGCCCGGCTTCCTAGCCTCCCGAACGGAATGGGTTCCCATGAGCAAGCGTGCAGTCCTGGAGGTGATCGCCCTCAATGCCGAGGACGCTGTCGCGGCCCAGGCGGGCGGGGCGGACCGCCTTGAGCTGGTCACCGACATGGCGGCGGACGGTCTGACCCCGACGGTCGAGACCTTCGCCAAGATCCGTGCCTCTGTCGACATCTCGCTGCGCGTGATGCTGAGACTCCAGGACGGTTTCTCGGCGGGCTCACCGGAAGACGTGGACGCGCTGGTGGAATCCGTGGTCGCCATGCGGGTCGAGGGCGCCGACGAGTTCGTACTCGGCTTCCTCGACGCCGCCGGCAACGCGGACCTCGTCACAGTCGAACGGCTCGTCGCGGAGCTGGACCCCAGCCGCTGGACGTTCCACCGGGCGATCGACCGCGCGGCCGACCGCGACGCGCTGCGCAAGCAGCTCGCGGAGCTGCCCGGCCTGGACACGTATCTCACGGCGGGTTCGGCGAACGGGGTCGACGAAGGCATCCCGGTCCTGCTGGCCGAGGCGGCGTCCACCGCCCGTGGCGAACCGGGCTACGGACCCGAACTCCTCGTCGGCGGCGGCCTGCGGCTGGACCACCTGCCGCGGCTGCGCGCGGGCGGCCTGCACGCCTTCCACATCGGCGGCGCGGCGCGGCCGAACGGCTGGGGGGCGCCGGTGGACGAGGCGACGGTACGGGAGTGGCGCGAGGCGATCGACGCGTAGACGCGTAGGCCCTGCACGGCGGACGGGCTGCGTGCGCAGCCCGTCCGCAGCCCGTCCGGGGTCACTCCGCCGATTTGTCGGCGGACTGCGCGGGCTCGGCGGACTGCACGGGCTCGTCGGACTCGCCCGGCTGTGCGGGCTCCACGCGCTGGACCGGTTCTATGCCCATGAACGAGAGCACCACAATGGTCACCGCTCCCGCGAAGATCCCGATGTCGGCGACGTTGCCGACGAAAAAGCCCGCGTAGTCGATGAAGTCGACCACATGCCCGCGCCCGAAACCCGGCTCCCGGAACAGCCGGTCACCGAAGTGGGACGTGGCGCCACCGAGGAGCAGCCCGAGCGCGTACGCCCACGGGGTGGAGAGCACCCGCCACGCGTACCAGGCGATGGCCACCACGGCGACACCGGCGAAGACCGTGAAGATCCACGTCACGCCGGTGCCCATGGAGAAGGCCGCGCCGGGGTTGTAGACCAGCCAGAAGCGGATGACGTCGCCGACGACGTCGATCGACCTGGCATCCCCCAGCGCACTGACGGCCCACCACTTGGTGGCCTGGTCGACAAGGAGCAGCGTGAGGGCGACGGCGATGGCGGACCAGAACAGCCGACGGGTGGGGGCGGGGTTGGGGGCAGGGCTGATGCCGGCCTCGCTCCCGCCTTCGGCGGTGGCCGTCTTGGCCGCCCGCACCGACGCGCCGTCGCCAGCCGTACCGCCCGCACCCGCTGCCTCGACAGCGTCGCTCGTGTCGCTCGTGTCGGAGGAGGCGGTCGTGCCGATCGCCCGGTCCGCGTCGGCCCGGTCCGCCTCGGCCCGGGCCGGGGCGTTCGCCCGATGCGCCGTCTCGGCCGGGGCGGCTGGGACGGCGGTCGTACCGGCTGCCTCTGCGGCCTCAGCCGCCGTCTTCGCCTCGGGCGCATCGTTCGAGTTCACCTGGACAGTGTCGCCTACCCGGCCGACCCCGCCCAGGCGGTGTCCAGCTGGTGCGGCAGCGGGGAGCCGTGGAGCACGGTCAGGCCCGACACCGCTCGCGTCAGCGCCACGTACAGACGGCGCAGGCCCGTGCGCTCGTCCGGTTCGCCCGCGACCACCGCCGACGGCTCGTCCAGGACCACATAGTCGTACTCAAGGCCCTTCGCCAGCGACGCGGGCACCAGCGTCAGGCGGGAGTCCGCCGTCGTCTCCTCGCCCGGGGCGAGGTACGGCAGGTCCGCCGCCGACAGCGCGGCGGCCAGCTCCGGGATACGGGCGTCCGCCGCGATCAGGCCGATCGAGCCCTCGTGGCGCAGCGACTCCACGCAGGCCGCGACCACCGCACCCGCCGAGGCGTCCGCGTCCACCGCCCGTACCTCCAGCGACCCGGGCGACTCACGTACCGACGCCACCTCCGTCAGCCCCGGCGAGATCGCGGGCAGCAGGCGCGACGCGTAGGCGATCACCTCGCGCGGTACGCGGAAACCGGCCGTCAGTTCCTCGACCACCGCGTCCGGCTTGCCCAGATGCGCCAGCGCCTGAGCCCAACTCGCCGTCGCCCAGGGAGTGGTGCCCTGCGCGAGGTCCCCGAGCACCGTCGCCGAGCCGGTCGAGCAACGCCGGCCCACCGCCCGGTACTGCATCGGCGACAGGTCCTGCGCCTCGTCCAGTACGACGTGGCCGAGCGAGTGCGTGCGGGACACCAGGTCGTTCGCCTCGTCGATCAGCACCGCGTCGGCCGACGACCACTTCGCGGTCTTCAGGCCCCGCGGCGGCTTCGTCCACAACAGCGCCTTCTGCTCGTCGTCCGTGAGCAGCCCCCGCGCGTGCTCGGCGAGGAAGTCCGCGTCGGAGAGCAGCCGCAGTACGAGCTTCGCCGGGTCGACGGCGGGCCACATCGCCTTCACGGCGGCCTTCACCGCGGGGTTACGGGCCACCGCGTCCTGCACGCGGTCGTCGGGGGCCTCGCCGGATCTCTCCATCTGGACGAGTACGGCGTGCGCGATGCGCTGCGGCAGGGCGTCGTGCGCGGCGCCGTAGCGGATGTCGCGGTCCAGCAGCTCCCGTACCAGCTCTTCGAGTTCGTACGCCGGGACCCGCCAGCGCCGGGAGCCGCGCACCACCATCACCGGCTCGGTCGGCAGCGTGACGTGCGAACGGACCGCCCGGCGCAGCACCCCCGCCATGCGGGCGTCGCCCTTGACGACCGCCGTCGCCGCGCTGTCCACGCCCTGCACCCGCACCTGGCCGGTGCCCGACGCCACCAACTCGTCGACGGTCGCCTGCTTGACCTCCAACTCGCCCAGCGCGGGCAGCACTTGCTCGATGTAGTGGAGGAAGGAGGCGTTGGGTCCGATGACGAGTGTGCCGGTACGGGCCAGCCGGTCGCGGTGCGCGTACAGCAGATACGCCACCCGGTGCAGTCCCACCGCCGTCTTTCCGGTGCCGGGGCCGCCCTGCACGCAGACGGAGCCGCCGAGCCCGGAGCGGACGATGTCGTCCTGCTCGGGCTGGATCGTCGCGACGATGTCGCGCATGGGGCCGACGCGCGGGCGCTCGATCTCGGCCTGGAGGAGCTTGCTGGAGTGGACCTCCTGCGTCGGGTCGGAGAGGAGTTCGTCCTCGTACGCGGTCAACTCGCCGCCCGTGTAGCCGAAGCGGCGGCGCAGGCCGACGTCCAGCGGGTTCTTCTTGGAGGCCTGGTAGAAGGCCTGCGAGACGGGCGCGCGCCAGTCGATGACCATCGGGTCGCCGTCGGAGTCGTGGACGTGCCGGCGGCCGATGTAGAAGCGCTCGCCCTCGGCGCCCTCGGCCTCGTCGGAGCCGACGGCGTGTTCGTAGTCGAGGCGGCCGAAGAAGAGCGGGGTGTGGGAGAGGTCGGCGAGCGCCTTGACGCGGTCCTCGATCTGCGATTCGAGGACGGCGGCGTTGACCCAGTTCGCCGTCACGTCGCGGATGTCGAGGGCCTGGACGTCCTCGCGCATGGAGCGCAGGGCGGCGCGGGAGGCGCCGAGGTGGGCGCGCTCGCGGGCGAGCGGATCGGTGCCGGTGCCGGTGCTTGTATCGGTGTTTGTGCCGGTGTTTGTGCCGGTGCTTGTCGGTGCGGGGTCGTGCGCGGACACGGTGGTGCCTCCGGATGTACGCAGGCCGACGGGCCGCGACCCGGTGGTGACGGGGTGGCGGCGGCCCGGGTGTCGGCGGTGGATCACGTCAGGGCAGCCGGCCGGTTTCCGACCGGGCGGCGGCGCTCCTCGGAGGGAGGCGGGGGAAGACGGCGATTGTAGTCAGCGGGCGGCGGCGGGGCGAACGGGTTTCTCGGGGGACGCTCATCCCCTGGTAGCGGTCGGGGGCTGGGGCGTAGTCCTCGTAGGGGATGTCGCATCCTCTACCGGGACGTACGAAGCGACCCCGCTGATTCCCTCTGCGGAGCGATGTGCCGCGGTCGCTGAAGAAGCACCATTGATGTATGAGTACAGCGACGTTCACCCCGGTCCCCTCCGTGCACGCCGGCCCGCCGCACAGCGGGGCGACGGCGCTCGGTTCCGCCCCTCACTCCGGCACGCACGCACCGCACCCGTTCGGTAACGCGCTGCGGGCGGTCAAGGTCTTCGTGGCCGCCGCGTTCAGCGTGGCCGTCCTCGGTGAGTACGGGGAGGAGGCGGGCATCATGCGCTGACGTGCTGCTTCTCGCGCTCCTCCGCCCGGGAGCCACCGTCCGCGACCGCCTGCGCATCCGCGACCGCCTGCGCATCCGCGGCCGCCTGCGCATCCGCGGCCGCCCGCGCATCCGCGACCGCCCTCCGGCTCCGTACCTCCCGGCGACCGCGCCCCCTCTCTCAGTTGCCTGCCAGCAGCTCGTCGGCGTCCACGATGCGGTAGGCGTATCCCTGCTCCGCGAGGAAGCGCTGGCGGTGCGCCGCGAAGTCCTGGTCGATCGTGTCGCGGGCCACCACCGAGTAGAAGCGCGCCTCGTGCCCGTCCGCCTTCGGACGGAGCACCCGGCCCAGTCGCTGCGCCTCTTCCTGGCGGGAGCCGAACGTGCCCGACACCTGGATGGCGACCGTCGCCTCCGGCAGGTCGATCGAGAAGTTCGCGACCTTCGACACGACAAGCACCGAGATCTCGCCCTGCCGGAACGCCTCGAACAGCTTCTCCCGCTGCGCGTTGCTCGTCTCGCCCTTGATCACCGGGGCGTCCAGATGCTCGCCCAGCTCGTCGAGCTGGTCGATGTACTGGCCGATGACCAGCGTCTGCTCGCCCATGTGCTTACGGACCAGCGCCTCCGTCACCTTGCGCTTCGTCGCCGTCGTCGCGCAGTAGCGGTACTTCTCCTCCTGCTCGGCCGTCGCGTACGCCAGACGCTCGCTGTCGGTCAGATTGACCCGTACCTCGACACAGTCCGCCGGCGCGATGTAGCCCTGCGCCTCGATCTCCTTCCACGGCGCGTCGAAGCGCTTCGGCCCGATGAGCGAGAAGACGTCCGACTCGCGGCCGTCCTCCCGTACCAGCGTGGCCGTCAGCCCGAGCCGGCGCCGCGCCTGGAGGTCGGCGGTGAACTTGAAGACGGGAGCGGGCAGCAGATGCACCTCGTCGTAGACGATCAGCCCCCAGTCGCGGGAGTCGAACAGCTCCAGATGCGGATAGACGCCCTTACGCCGGACCGT
Organism: Streptomyces sp. NBC_01508; assembly: GCF_045040315.1. Lineage (NCBI taxonomy): Bacteria > Bacillati > Actinomycetota > Actinomycetes > Kitasatosporales > Streptomycetaceae > Streptomyces > Streptomyces sp. NBC_01508. The sequence continues at coordinate 4,778,659 of NZ_CP109419.1, forward strand.
GAGGACCTGGTACGTCGCGATCGTGACCGGGCGGATCTCCTTGCGCGTACCGCTGTACTCGCCGATCTCCTCCTCGGTCAGCGACGTACGCCGGATCAGCTCGTGCTTCCACTGCCGGGCGGAGACGGTGTTCGTGACGAGGATCAGCGTCGTCGCCTTCGCCTGCGCCATCGCGCCCGCGCCGACGAGCGTCTTGCCCGCCCCGCACGGCAGCACCACGACCCCGGAGCCACCGTGCCAGAAGCCCTCGACAGCCTGCTTCTGATACGGCCGCAGCGACCACTCCCGCTCGTCCAGCTCGATGGCGTGCGCCTCGCCGTCCACATACCCGGCCAGATCCTCCGCCGGCCAGCCCAGCTTCAGCAGCGTCTGCTTGATCTGCCCGCGCTCGGAGGGATGCACGGCGACGGTGTCCGGATCGAGCCGCGCACCGACGAGCGGCTGCACCTTCTTCGACCGCAGGATCTCCTCAAGCACCGGCCGGTCGGTACTGGTCAGCACGAGCCCATGGGTCGGGTGCTTGGACAGCGTGAGCCGCCCGTACCTGGCCATGGTCTCGGCGACGTCCACGAGCAGCGCGTGCGGCACCGGATAGCGCGAGAACGCCACGAGCGCGTCGATGACCTGCTCGGCGTCATGCCCGGCGGCCCGCGCGTTCCACAGCCCGAGCGGGGTCAGCCGGTACGTATGGATGTGCTCGGGCGCCCGCTCCAGCTCGGCGAACGGCGCGATGGCCCGCCGGCAGGCGTCGGACTGCTCGTGGTCGACCTCCAGCAGCAACGTCTTGTCGCTCTGGACGATGAGAGGTCCATTCACAGCCGCGCCCTTTCGTCCTTCGTACGGCCACTTCACACGGCCAAACGTCCAGTGTCGCGCATCGCCGGGGGTTTCGGGGCCGCGGTGGCCGCGTACGAGTGCGCCCGGGGCCTGGTCCTCACGGCCACCAGCGGTGCGTGTCCAGGAACGCTTGGAGGAACCTGCGGATCGCGGACGGCCTCCGCCGGCGGAGATCCCCGCTCCGCCGGGGGAAGTACCGCCGCGACTCGATCAGCGCCCCGGCGCGGTCAGCCGCGCCGGCCACACCCCGCGCCATCTCCCATGCCTCGCGCAGGACCGGCGCACCTTCCGTCGCGGGGATCGCCCCGGCGACGAGCGCCGGCGCGCACACGCCGTCGTACGGCTCGGAGATGCCGCACGTCCTGTTCACGCCCGGCCTCCAGCAGATGACGCACCACGTACCTGATCCCGTAGCCCTCGTCCACCTCACCCAGCGCGGGGTCGGCCACGAGCGACGGCAGGCCCTCGTCCAGGTCGCCCCACGGGGCGCGACAACGGACGGCGGTCGCGGCGTGGGACGAAGTGGTGCTCAACGGCCCGGATCCATCGGGAAGACGGCGATCTCCGTCTTGCCTTGGTGGAACTGGCCGTCGCCCAGGGGCTCCAGGGCGACCGCGAGGCAGCGGCCGTCGTTCGGGGACCAGGCGAGTGCGTCGATGTACGTGCGGAACTGGTGGCCCAGGATGATCTTCTTGTCGGCCGTCCGCCAGATGCACAACTCGTGCGGCCGGTCATCGCCGAGGACCAGGTAGCTCAGCTTCCGGGTGAAGCTGCCGATCGCCAGGTAGCTCCCGTCCGGGCTGGCGGCGATCTTGAACAACCGCTCCGAGGCGTCCATGACCTTGTCGACCACCTCACCCTTCGCCGGGTCGACCACGTACAGGTTCCGCTGCGCGCCGAGGAACAGTTGGGAGGAGTCGCCGGAGAAGGCGTGGCACTGGATCGGGTCCCATTTACCGGCGTGGGACAGCCGCCGGTAGGGCTCACGCCGCTCCTCGTGCAGGTCGAAACCGCCCTCGCCCGCGAGGTTCCGGCTGATCCGGTACGCGCCGTCGCCGGAGCGGCGGAGCCCGCGCTGGAAGGGTGCCTCGACCTTCGTGCCCCGGTCCACGTCATAGGCCCACTGCGACTCCTCCTCGGGCTCGTCCACGGAGGGGTAGCACTTGACCACGAGGACGTGCTCGCCCGGCACCCACATCATCACCGGCACGATCCAGTCACCGGCGTGGGCGTGCAGGGTCTCGCTCCAGTCCGCGGTGTCGTACACCCACACCCGCCCCTGATCGCTGCACACCGCCAGGTACATGCCGTCGTCCGAGAACTCCAGGGTCTCGACGTGGTCGTGCTCAAGGCTGCCCGTTGTCGTCTCGAACGGCCGCAGGGTGTATATGCGGGTTCGGACAGGTCGGGTATGTGCGGCGCGTCCTCGGCCGTCCAGCTGTCGCCGTTCAGGGGGAAGAAGGCCGAGGCCCAGGACTGTCCCTCGCTCAGGTGCGCCAACCACTCGCGGTCCGTGACCCGTATCTCGTACTCGCCCTGGACCAGCAGCTCCTCGTCCTGCCAGGCGCCATCACGCTCGTGGTAGAAGTCGTGGAGATTCTTCCACCTCGTAATAGACGACGAACACCTTCAGCCTGAGGCGGAGTTGGTCAGGATCGACTTCCAGAACCCGTACGCCGTACATGTCGGTCGACATCGTCGTCCCCCTCAATCAAGTGACTCGCGGAGACAACCGGCACCGGCGGAACCGCCTGCCTCTCCCCAGGCATCGGTGATCCTTCCAGGGGGGTCTGACAACCGGCCCGACTCGGCTGCGTAGGCGGCCCCTTCGGGGGAAAGCGGGGCGTATGGCCGGTGAGACGGAACGCAATGGTGGGCGGGCGACAGGGCGCGCCGTGGATGGTTCGGGGAACGCGATCTCGACCTGGAGTACGTCGTGGGGCGGAGCCGTGCTGCGGGTGGTCATTCTCGCCGGTGCGCTTCTCCTGCTCGTCGGATTCGCCGTTGTCCTCGCGGAGTTGACGCTCACGCCGTCCCCCGCCTCCGCGGGCGTCGCCGGGGCCAATCTCCGGCCGGGGCATTCGCTGCGGCAGTACGCCGAGGACTACACCTTCCTCGCCGCCTGCAAGCAGGTTGGCGGCAACGTGCTGATGGGCGCGCCGTTCGGGTTGTTGCTGCCGGTGCTGGTGCCGCGCAGGTTCCGGATGTTGCGGGTGGTGGTGCTGACCGCGGTCATGATGACCGTGGTGGAACTGGCGCAGGGCGCGATCGTCGAGGGCCGGGCCTTCGACGTGGACGACGTGATCATGAACACGAGCGGTGCGTTCCTCGCGTACCTGCTGCTGGGGCGCGGGTTGAGCCACCGCTTCCACACCCTGGGGTTCCGCTCGCTGGAGGCGCAGGCCCAGCGCGAGCGGGAACGGGAGCGCGTGCGGGCGGCGGAGAGGAAGGCCCGGCGTGCGGGGTGGTCACGCATACGACCGGTCGCGCGCCGTGGGCCGAGCGCGTGCGGGCGGCGGTCAAGCGCGAGCCCGTGGCGGCGAAGAAGTACGCGGCGGCCGTGAGCAGGAAGAAACCCGCCGCCGACAAGCCCGTCGCCAAGAAGGCCGCCGCCAAGAAGGCCACAGTCAAGAAGAAGCCCGCCGCGAAGAAGAAGCCCGCCGGACCCGAAGACGCGTCCCGGCGGGCCCGGAAGTAGGCGTTACGCCGGGTCGTCCGCCAGTTCCGCGACGCCCGTGATGCGGTGCAGCGGGTACGTGCGGACCTCGTCCGCCGTGTGGTCGTACGCCGTCACGAAGCCGCCCTCGACCCGTACCGGCGCGATCACGCGCTGGCTCGCCGCGCCCTCCGCGTTGACGTAGCCGATCCAGACCGCCGACCCGGTCAGCGCGGCGGCCTGGACCGTCGCCAGGGTCTCGGCCGATGTCGTACGGGGCAGCTCACCGCCCGGCGCGGCTGCCGCCGCCGGTTCGGGGAGTGTCTTGTGTACGACGGTCGCCGCCCGGTCCCCGGCCCGGATCGCCCGCACCGCCGCGCCGAGCATCGAAGGCGCGGGCACCGGCGGGCCGTCGGGAACGGGGGCCGGCGGCGTACGCGGCGGGGTGCGGTGCGCGTGGGCGCGGGTGACCAGGACGTCACCCTCCGCCGACTCGGCGGCCGGTGCGAGGCCCATCACGCGCAGCCCGTCCAGGAGCGTCGTGGGGTCCGCCTGGGCCGCGAGGACGGTGGGGGCGAGGCGGCGCAGCCGCAGGCCGTGGGAGCGCCGGTCGGCCAGGATCTCGTCCAGGACGGCCTCGTCGTCGCAGCGTACGTACGCCGACGCGGAGCCGATCCGCAGATGTCCGTGCCGCCGCGCCATGTCGTCGATGAGGTAACTGAGCGGCTGCGGTACCGGCGTACGGCTGTGGGCCGCGAGGAACGCGTGCAGGTCGGACGCCGACAGCCCGGCGTCGAGCGCGCGGCGTACGGACGCGGGCGTGAAGCGGTAGACGGTCGCGCCGCCGCGCGACTCGATGTCGGCGATCACGGACAGCGTCTCGGCGAGCGGACGCAGCAGCGGCCCGGGCGCGACGGCGGTGAGGTCGGCCTGGAGGAGGACGTGGTCCAGCGGTTCGGGGAGGTGTGGCGCGAGGGCGCGGGCGGCTTGCAGGCCGGTGGCCGGGAGTTCCGCGCCCGTGGCGGCGCGGGAGGCGGGCTTCGGGAACGATCCCATCGCCCCGCCGTCCGCCGCGATCAGCGCGCGGCCGTGCGACGACAGCGCGCCGCGGCCGGTCACGCCCAGCATCTCCGCCTCGTTCAGGGTCCACGCGGCGATACGCGCCCGCAGATCCTCGGGCCGCCCGGCGACCGCGCCGCGCAGCGGGCGTTCCCAGCGCAGCCGGGCGAGCACGCTCTCGGGGTCGGGGGCGGTGCCCTCCGGGAGGCTCGCGAGCAGGTCCAGTACGTGGCGCCGTACCTCCGGCGCGGCGCCCCGGTCCAGGTCGGGGCCGAGCGCGGCGAGCGTACGGCCCTTGCTGTCCTGGCCGCCGACGAGGCCAGCGGTGCGGGTGGCGCCCAGCCAGGCCGTGGCCAGCCGGGCCCACCGCTCGGCGGGCGGCAGGTCGGGCCACTGGTCGTAGGCGGGCGTCGGCGCGTACCGCTCGTCCGCCTCGCCGTCCGCCGCCAACAGCCCTGCCGCGTAGGTGAGTTCGACCCAGAACGCGGCCACGGGCTCGGTGACGTCCAGTGCGGCGGCGGTGCGCTTGAGGTCGCGTACGGAGAGGCCGCCGGCGCGCAGGACGTTCGGGCCGCCCTCGTTCCACTCCTTGGCCAGCTCCTCGATGGTCTCCAGCGCGGTGTACGCCTGCGCCGCCGCCGCGCTGTCCACAACCTGTGGACGGCTCGCGGACGGCAACGACGCGGAGGGGTGCGGCAGGATCGCCGGCGGCTCGGGCTCGGCGTGCCGGTGCGCGCGGCCCCCGCGCAGATGCAGCGCGGCCTCACGCGGCAGCACGACGGTGCGCGTGGAGGTCGGCAGCAGCAGCCCGTGGTCACGCAGCCACTGCACGGGCGGCGCGGGCTTGGAGGTGATCTCTCCGTACGGCGGCCCCCACACCAGCCGGTCGAGCACGGTCAGCGCGTCGGGCGGGGCCGTGTCGAGCAGCGCCGCCATGCGGGTGCGGTCGGTGAACAGCGCGGCCAGCGCGGTGACCGCCGAGACCGGGTCGTGCGTGGAGGGCAGACCGGCGGTGGTGATGATCTCCTGGATCCGGCCGGGCGACATCCCCGCCGTGGCCTCGGCGACGGTCGGGCCGAGCCCCGTCGGGGAGGGGTGGCTGGGGGACGGGGCCAGGATCTCGCGGGCCGTACGGACCAGCCGCAGCCGGTCGTCGGCGCCCCAGATCAGCGCCTGCTCGCGCAGCGCGGCGACGGCGAGCGGCAGGGCCGCCTCGACGCGCGGGTCGCCCTCGTCGCCGGTCATCAGCGCGCGTACGGCGTCGTACGGCGCGGGGTCGGTCGAGGCCGCCAGCGCCTCGGCGGTCTGGAGCGTGAAGCGGTCGAGGCGCTCCAGCGCCCGCATGACGGAGGCGCGGGTGCCGGCCCGGGTGGCGAGCTGGCTGAGGTCGTTCGGTACGGGGCTCAGCAGGTCGGGACGCGTGCGCAGCAGGGCGGCCAGCGCGTCGTTGTCGCGGGTGCGCAGGGCCTCCGCGAGCGTACGCGGGGGCGTTCCGCCGGTTCGTTCGGACACGTGCGCCTCCAGGGGCGGCTAGCTGGTTCCCATCCGCCCCACGTTAGCCCCTGTGGGACGCCTGACCGGGGTGTCGGCCGTCGAGGGGGCGTGCGGCGTCCCCGGGGTGTCCCGGGTTTGTTGACAGGCGCTGGACAGCTGCATGTAATGGAAGTGGTGCCGCGTGGTGCCGGCCGAAGAGCAGTGGGCGGGCCGGTGACCGGGCGAGCACCCTTCATACGAGGGATCCGCCATGAGTACCTACTCCGCGACCCGATACGTGACCGTGTGACCGCGTGACGTAGCGAGCCGGCGCACACGAGCGCCACCGCACGCACGTCGCCTCTCACCTCGCGCTTCTTGCCTCGCGCCTCGCGCTTCTCATCTTTCGCTCTTTCGCTCTTTCGCGGTCCCCGGCCCCGGCTCTGCCGTGCGCCGACGCGGCTGCCTTCATCCTCCGGAGAACCAGAAACGCATGCCCACGTCGTTCAATGAATCCGTCATCGAGGAGTTCCGCGCCAACGGGGGACAGGTCGGTGGCCCCTTCGAGGGCGGGAATCTCCTCCTGCTGACCACCACCGGCGCGACATCGGGAACCGCCAGGACCACCCCCCTCGGGTACGTCCGCCACGGCGGCTCACTCCTGATCGTCGCGTCCAACCTCGGAGCCCCCGGCCACCCCCACTGGTACCGCAATCTGCTCGCCCACCCCGTGGTGGACGTCGAGATCGGCACCCGCGCCTACCAGGCCCTCGCGGTCCCGGCCGAAGGGGCCGGGCGCGACGAGCTGTTCGCGCGTGTCGTACGCGAGGCCCCCCGCTACGGCGACCACCAGGCCGAGACCGCCCGCACCCTGCCGGTCGTGGTGCTGGAGCCCGCCGTGCCCGACGACGGACAGAGCCCGCGCGAGGTGCGGACCCTCGCCGACAAGATCCTTCAAGTCCATGACCAACTCCGTGTCCAGCTAAGGCTGGTGACGGCGGACGTCGACGCGCACCTCGCGGCGCTCGCCGCGCACGAGGGTCCCGGTGCGCCGCCGGTACCGGGCCTCGGGCTCCAGATCCGGCAGCGCTGCCTGGCGTTCTGTCAGGCGCTTGAGTTCCACCACACCAGCGAGGACGGGCATCTGTTCCCCGGGATCGCCCGCTACCACCCGCGGTTGACCGATGTGTTCGACCGGCTCCGCGCCGAACACCGTACGGTCGCGCGCCTCCAAAACGGGCTGGTGGCGTTGTCGGCCGACCTCGGCGCCGTCGATCCGCCCTACTTCCGTGGGGAGTTGGCGCGGTTGACGGCGGAGCTGACCGCGCACCTCGACTACGAGGAGGAGACGATCCTGCCCCTCGTGGCGGAGGTGCCGTGGCCGCCGGCTCCTCCTGCCTGATGCCGTGACCGGGTCCGCTCGTCCGTGCCGTACTGGACGTACGGGGACGAGCGCGACACCATCGGCCGCAGGTACGGCGCGCATGTGCGGAGGGCAGTGTGGGGATCGAGAGCGACCAGCTCGTCTACGACTATCTGAGCCGGGTCGGAGACGTGGCCCAGCAACGGCAGTTGCCCTCCGGTGAACGGATGAGACTCGTCTCGGCGCTGCGCGGCGAGATCGACAAGCAGCGCGGGAAGTTCGGCGCCGACAGCCCCGCCGCCGTCCGCCGCATCCTGGGGCGGCTCGGTTCGCCGGACCAGGTGGTGGGCGCGGCGGCGGCGGGCGGTGGGGCCGGTGGTGGGTCGGCCGATGCGTACGCCGACCGGGAACCTCCGCCCGAGCCGTTGCCCGCCCCCTCGCCCGGGCGCACGCTGCCGAAGCAACGCGGCAAGCGCGGCCGGGGGTTGGGGCTGGGGTTGGGGCTCGGGCTCGGTGGTCCCCGAGAGGGGCGGGCCGAACCCTCGCTGCCGAAGCAGACACGCCGGGCCGTACCCGAGCAGCCCGCCCGACCCACCGCGTCCCCACCCCACTTGGCCGGTACGGACGAACTCGGGCCGTCCGGCGGCGAACCCGACTGGTGGCGTGTCGACCCCGAGCCGCTGGGCGCGGCGACCGGGGTCTCCGGGTTCGTCGGTGGCGTCGAGATCCCCGAGATACTGAAGCCGCCGCCCACGCCCGAGGAACGCGCCGAGAGGGCGGCCCGGCTCGCGGAGGAGGAGGCGGCCGAGGACGACGCGGTGGAGGCGGCGGAGCCGCCGCCCGGCCGGGGCGGGCTGCTGCCACGGCTGCTCCGCCGCGGCAAGAAGCCCGCGCCCGCGCCTGCCGACACCGCCGCCCGCCCCGGGCTCCGGCTCACCAACCCGTTCCTGCTGCTGGCCGCCGCCCTTCTTGTCGTCGGCGCGGTCCTCGGTTCCTGGCTGGCGCTCGCCGGCGGCTGGGTCCTCGCGTACGCCTCACGTCGACTGTCGGTCTTCGAGGCGAAGTTGGCGGTCTTCGGGCTGCCGATCGTGGCCGCCGTCGGTGGCGGGGTCTGGCTCTGGGGCCGTATGACGAAGCGCTGGGGCGAGGCCATCCCGGAGGACGCGATGGGCGCGGCGGTCTCGGAGACGTGGCCGCTGGTCGTACGGGTGGCGGCGGTCAGCTCGGCGCTGTTCCTGGTGTGGCGCTCCCGCTCCGTCCGCTGACGCCTGCGGCTTCGCCGGTGTGCCCTCAAGCGATGACAAGCGATGACAAGCGATGACAAGCGGTGTCGAGCGGCGTCATGCGGTGTCGAGCGGCGTCATGCGGCGAACGGGCCGCGTTTCGGGGGCCGCCCCGTTCGCCGCTTCACCCCACGACAAGCGCGTTACAAGTGTGTGCGCGCACGCGCCTTCAAGGTCGACAGCCGGGCCCACAGCGCCACGGTGAACAGGACGGCGCCGATCACGCAGTAGACCCACGCGTTCGCCGTCTCCCGCGCGATGCCGACCGCACTCCACAACGCCCACGCGCCGAGAACGACGATGAGCGCCGTCCAGGCGATGTCCGCGATACGGGTGCGGAGTTGGGCCCGCTGGACGGTGCCGCGCTCCAGCTCCGACAGCGGCTCCGGCTCGCCCGCCGGCCCGTCACCCGGCCCGCCGTTCCTCGCGTACTCCCGTCCCCGCTCCTCCATCGCCATGACTGTCATCTCCCGTCGCCGGTCGACGCGCTCGTCACGCGTCGGCTCCCTCTCCGGCTGCCCCGGCAGACAACGACTACGCGGCGACCAGGAGAACTACGCCCCGCCCCCCGGCCGGTACGGTGCCCCCGGCACCACCAGCGGCGACCCCGTCACCGGGTCCGGGACCACCACCGATTCGAGGCCGAACACCTCCCGTACCAGCTCCGCCGTGACGACCTCGCCCGGCCCGCCCTCCGCGACGATCCGGCCCTCCTTCATCGCCACCAGGTGATCGGCGTACCGCGCCGCCTGGTTGAGGTCGTGCAGCACGATCACGACCGTGCGCCCCTGGTCGTGGTTGAGCCGGCGCACCAGGTCGAGGACTTCCACCTGGTGCGCGATGTCCAGGAACGTCGTCGGCTCGTCCAGCAGCAGCAGATCCGTCTCCTGCGCCAGCGCCATCGCGATCCATACGCGCTGCCGCTGCCCGCCGGACAGTTCGTCGACCGGCCGCTCGGCCAGCTCGGTCACGTCCGTACGCGCCATCGCGTCCGTGACGGCCCGCTCGTCCTCCTGAGACCACTGCTGCCACCAGTGCTGGTGCGGCTGGCGCCCGCGCGAGACCAGGTCGGCGACGGTGATCGCCTCGGGCGCGGACGGTGACTGCGGCAGCAGGCCGATCGACTGCGCGATCTTCCGCGTCGGGATGCTCGCCAGCTCCGCCCCGTCCAGCAGCACCGAACCGCTCTTCGGCTTCAGCAGCCGCCCGAGCGCGCGCAGCGTGGTCGACTTGCCGCAGGCGTTCGGGCCGACGATCACGGTCACCCGCCCGTCGGGGATGGCCAGTTCGAGGTCGTGGACGACCGTGCGGTCGTCGTAGGCGAGCGTCAGCTCGTGCGCCGTGAGCCTGCTCATGCCCGTGCTCATACCCGAACTCATGCCCTTGCTCATGGCCGTGCTCATGGACTTGTCCATGCCCTTGCTCACTTTCCAGCTCCCGCGGTACGGCTGCGAATGATCAGCCAGATCAGATACGGCGCGCCGATCGCCGCCGTGAGCACCCCCACGGGCAGTTCGGTGGGCGCGAACAGCTTGCGCGCGAAGAGATCCGCGAGCACGACGATCACCGCGCCGAGCAGCGCGGAGCAGAGCAGCGGAATCTGCGCCGTACGCGTCATCCGCCGCGCGATCTGCGGCGCGAGCAGCGCCACGAAGTCCACCGGCCCCGCCGTGCCCGTCGCGACGGAGGCGAGCACCACACCGAGCAGGACGAGCCCGAGCCGTATGTGCCCCAGGCGCACGCCGAGCGCGGTGGCGGTACCGTCGTCCATCGACACCGTGCGCTGGGCGTACGCCGCCCACGCCACCGCCGGCAGCAGGATCAGCAGCACCCAGCCCAGCGGCGTGGCCTCGTCCCAGCCGCGGCCGTTGAGCGAGCCGGTCATCCACACCTGGGCCTGCTGGGCGACGAGATAGTCGCCCTTCGTCATGAAGAGCGTGGTGAGCGAGCGCAGCGCGATCGCGAAACCGATGCCGATGAGCACGAAGCGGGTGGCGTGCAGCCCGCCGCGCCAGGCGAAGACGTACACGAGCACGGCCGCCAGCATGCCGCCCGTGACCGAGAGGTACGGCAGCACGGTGAACGACGTGACTCCGTACGTCATCGCGAAGACCGTCAGCGCGCTCGCGCCCTGCGTGACACCGATGATGTCCGGGCTGGCGAGCGGGTTGCGGGCGACGGTCTGGATGAGCGCGCCGGAGACGCCGAAGGCGGCGCCGACGAGGAGACCGACCACCATGCGGGGCAGCCGCAGGGTGCCGACGACGAGTTCGTCCGGCGACGGCTGCCCGAAGAGCACCTTCAGGACCTCGGCGGGCGCGACGAAGCTCTCGCCGACACTGAGGTACGCGACGCAGGTGAGGCAGAGCAGCAGCACGAGGGCGACCGCGACGACGGCCGCGCGCCGGTGCACGAGGAACGACACGCGCCGGGCGCCCAGCCGGGTGCGTATGAGGGAGTACCCGGCGGGCCGCACGCCGGCGCGCGCTCCGGTGACCTTCCGGTCGACAAGCGTCGCGCTCATGCCGGTACCGCCTTCCTGCGTACGAGAGCGACCAGGAACGGCACACCGAGCAGCGCCGTCATCACACCCGCCGGCACCTCGCCCGGCGGGAACAGGATCCGGCCGAGCACATCCGCGACGAGCAGCATCACCGGCCCGACGAGCGCGGCCATCGGCATCAGCCAGCGGTGGTCGTTGCCGACGATCGCGCGGGCGATGTGCGGGACGGCGAGGCCGACGAACGCGATCGGCCCGGCCGCCGCGACCCCGACACCGACGAGTACGGTCGCGCCGACGCCGCCCACGACGCGGACGGCTCCCACGTTCTGCCCGAGGCCCTTCGCGACGTCCTCGCCGAGCGCGAGCGCGTCGAGGCCGCGGGCGACGCTCAGCACCAGGACCGTGCCGACGACGAGGAACGGCCAGACCTGGCCGACGAGTTCGGCGTCCCGGCCCGCGACCGAGCCCACCTGCCAGAAGCGGAACTCGTCCAGCGCGGCGGCCCGCGTCGTCAGGATGCCCATCGTCACGGACACCAGGAGCGCGTTGATCGCGGCGCCGCCGAGGGCGAGTTTGACCGGCGTCGCGCCGCCCCTGCCACGGGCGGCGATGGCGTACACGGCGACCGAGGCGACGGCCGCCCCGGCGAACGCGAACCACACGTATCCGGTCAGCGTGTGCACCCCGGCGAAGGCGATGGCCATCACGACGCCGACCGCCGCGCCCTGGCTGATGCCGAGGATGCCGGGGTCGGCGATGGGGTTGCGGGTGATGCCCTGGAGGACCGTACCCGCGAGCGCGAGCGCGGCGCCGACCATCAGGCCGATGACGGTACGGGGGACCCGTAGTTGCCGTACGACCTCGGCGTCCTCGCTGTGACCCCCGTTGAGCAGGGCGTCGAACACGGCGCTCGGCGCGACGGCGCGGGCCCCGACCGCGAGGCTGAGCAGCACCGCGAGCAGCAGGGCAGCTGCCGCGGCGGCCGTCCAGCCGGCGCGGCGGGCGACGAGGGCACGTCTGGTGCGGTGGGTCGTCGGGGCGGCGGCTGGCATCGGGACCAATCGGGGACAGGGCGCCGGCTCTGGGGGGCACGACGGCGTGGCTTGGTAAGGCTTGGCTAAGTCTAGGTGCCGAGATCAAGCCACAGTCGGGCGGAGGGGTGCAGGCACAATGTTTGTATGACTGCCCTCCCGCTCCCGACTCCGGACCCGGCCCCGATCCTGACTCCGATACAGGCCCCGATTCCGACGCAGGCCCCGGCTCCGATCCCGGCCCCGGCCCCGGCCGCGCGACCCCTGACCGTCGGCTTCGACCTCGACATGACCCTCATCGACTCACGGCCCGGCATCCACGCCGCCTTCCTCGCGCTTTCGGCCGAGACGGGTGTCGCGATCGACGCCGACCTCGCCGTGACCAGGCTGGGTCCGCCGCTGGACCAGGAGTTGGCGCACTGGTTCCCGGCCGACCGCATCGCGGCGATGGGTGACCGGTACCGGGAGATCTATCCCACACACGCCATCGCGCCGACGCTGCTGATGGACGGTGCCCGCGAGGCCGTCGCCGCAGTTCAGGCGCTCGGCGGGCGGGCGATCGTGGTGACGGCGAAGCACGAGCCGAACGCGAAGCTGCATCTGGCGCACCTCGGCGTGGAGCCGGACGCGGTCATCGGCGGGCTGTGGGCGGAAGCGAAGGCGGAGGCGCTGCGCGAGCACGGCGCGAGCGTGTACGTGGGCGACCACACCGGCGATGTACGGGGCGCCCGTACGGCGGGCGCGCTCTCGGTCGCGGTGCCGACGGGCCCCTGCGACGAGGCGGAACTGCGGGCGGCGGGCGCGGACGTGGTGCTGCCGGACCTGCTGGCGTTCCCGGAGTGGCTGCGGTCCCGCGCGGCGTCCTACGCGGCGGAGCCCGTCACCGGGTCGGTGGCCGACCTGGCCTGACGGCGCTGCGCGGCGATCGACCGGAGCAGCCCGGCGCCGGCGATGACGAAGCCGACGCCCATCAGCATGGAGAGCGCGTAGGCGACCGTCGGGAACGGGTCCGTCCCGAGGAACAGTGGGGCCACGGTGACCAGTGTGGCCACCGCGCCGGCGATGAAGACGATCGCCCCGACCCGGACCAGCCGGTCCCCGGGACCGGCCACGTCGGCGGTGGAATCAGCCGTGAAATCAGCGGTGGGGTCAGCCGTGGGTGATGAAGGAGTAGCAGTCACTCCACCAGGGTAGTTCCCTGCGGACAGGAACCAACCGGCGACGTCTTGTCACCAGCCCCTGGACCATTAGCCTTGGGGATGGCGGGTCGCCCGACCCGCTGTAGTGCTATCCAGAGCCGTTTTTGTGCGCGCCAGCGCCCCCAACACACATGAGGACGAGGACAGACGTGCCTACCGGCCAGGTCAAGTGGTTCAACCGCGAGAAGGGCTTCGGCTTTCTCTCCCGTGACGACGGCGGCGACGTCTTCGTCCACTCATCGGTCCTCCCTGCCGGAGTCGACGCACTGAAGCCGGGCCAGCGCGTGGAGTTCGGCGTTGTCGCGGGCCAGCGCGGCGACCAGGCCCTCTCGGTCACGGTCCTCGACCCGACCCCCTCGGTGGCGGCGGCCCAGCGCCGTAAGCCCGACGAACTGGCCTCGATCGTCCAGGACTTGACGACGCTCCTGGAGAGCATCACCCCCACGCTGGAGCGCGGCCGCTACCCGGACAAGACCCAGGGCGCGAACATCGCGGGCCTGCTGCGCGCGGTGGCGGACCAACTCGACGTCTAGGGCCTCTCGTTTGGATCTTGCCGGGCTCGCGGTCCCTGGTGCCGCGCCTCGCCGCGTTGACGGCGGAAGGGCAGGCACGGCTCCCGCCATGCCTCCCTCCTCCGCCTCGCGATCCACGGCACCAGACCCCGCTCCCTCATCCGGCCTGATCCAAACGAAAGACCCTAGGCTCTGCCCCACTTCTGTCGGCGCAGTGCCCCGTTTCTGTCGGCGCGGCGCCAGGCCGCCGCGCCGACCGTGTCAGGTGGGGCCGAGTCCGGTGAACAGGGACTGCGCCACCATGTCGGCCCCCTGCGCGGGGGTCAGCTCCGGCATCTCGTGCGAAGCGATGTTGCTGAGATGGACCAGCAGGGACCGGGCCCAGCGGTCCGGAAGGCCCGGGCGTACGAAACCCTCGCGCACCGCGCGGGCCATGAAGGCGTCGAGCTGCTCGATCAGCCGGCCAAGGCGGGCGGCCGCCGCCGGGTCCTGTACTTGCCGCACGTCCACCGGCCATCGCCTGCTGACGGTGATGATGCCTTCCGCGTACCGGTGCAGTGCCGCCACCACGGGCGCCTTGTCCAGCCGCGCCTGGGAGAGGACTTCCTCGCAGGCGTCGAGCTTGGCCACGTGCACCGCGGCCATCAGGGCCTCGCGGGTCTCGAAGCGGCGGTAGACGGTGCGGCGGTCGACGCCCGCCGCCTGGGCGATTGCCGCGATGCTCGTACGGGGGTCCCGCGCGAGCAGGCGTGCTCCGGTCTCCAGGACCGCGTCCAGATTGCGTGCCGCGTCAGCTCTCATCGTGACCGGAGCATACGCAGGAGTGGGATCGACCGGCCAGCAAATACCTCATGGCTATTGCTCTTCCATGATTAAGTGCCACATAGTTGTGGCGGTTGATCTGTCTGGCGCGCCCGTCGTCGCGCCGTTCCTCACTCCAGGAGTCATGCGTGAGCCCGGTTCACATGTCTGAGAAGTTGAAAGATGTCCTCGATTCCCGGGTCTTCGTCACCGTGGCGACCCTCCAGCCCGACGGCAGCCCGCACCAGTCGGTGGTCTGGGTGGGGCGAGACGGCGACGCCCTGTTCTTCGTGACCGGTGTCGACAAGCTCAAGATCCGCAATCTGCGGCGCGATCCGCGGTTGAGCGTGACGGTCAACCCGCCCGACGAGCCCTACGGGTACGCGGTCATCAGCGGCATCGCGCGATTCGAGAGCGCGGGCAGCGGGGAGCGGCTGGACGAACTGGCCGTCAAGTACACCGACAAGACCTACGCCGAGCACCACCCGGAGTCGTATGCCGTCCTTCCGGAACTGGTCACCGTGCACGTCGTCCCCGAGAAGATCGCGGCGCGGTTCCTGTGACCTGTGATCTGTGACCTTGAGCCGGACGAACAGCGAGGGAGTACAGCGATGAACACCTATGTCATCACCGGTGGCACCGACGGCATCGGCAGGGCTCTCGCCCTCACCTACCTGGACAGAGGGCAGGAGGTGATAGTCGTCGGGCGCAGCGCCGAGAAGGGCGAGGCGTGGCTCGACGCCGCGCGACGCCATGACGCGGCCGGGCGGGCGCACTTCGTGCGGGCCGACCTGGGCCTGGTGGCCGAGACCAGAGCGGCGATCGACAAGATCCGGTCGATCTGTACGAAAATCGATGCCCTGGTGCTGTGCGCCCGGCACTTCAGGACCACCCGCCTGGTGACGTCCGAAGGTCTCGAAAACACCTTCGCGCACTTCTACTTGAGCCGCTTCCTGCTGAGCCACGAGCTGGCCGATCTGCTCGAAGCCGCTGACACCCCGGTCATCCTCAACGTCGCCGGCCCCGGCGGCGGAGGAGAGATCCACTGGGAAGACCTTCAGTTGGCACGGGAGTACGAAGGCCAACGGGCGCTCGCGCAAGGAGGACGGCTCAACGACCTGCTCGGCGTCGGCTTCGCGGACAGTCGACCGGAGACGACGGTGCGGTACGTACTGCTCAATCCAGGAACGGTCAGCACCAGCTTCTCCGGGCAGTACACCCCGGACGTCATGGCACAGATCGAAGCGATGCGCCGATCCGCCCGGTCGGTCGAGGAGGCCGCGGCTCCGATCCTCACGTTGCTGGACGACCCGCCCGCCGCGTCACTCAGCGCCGTTGTACGGGGAGAGCCGCTCAGCCCGCACGGTCCCGCGTTCGCGATCGAGGAAGCGCGGCGACTGCGCGAGCACACCGAGCGGCTGCTCGCCGCCCACCCGGAGGGCTGAGTCGGCGGGCCTCGTCCCGCTGCGCCGAGTTGGCCGGCCGGCCCGGTTCCGTCCGGTGTCCATCGACAGCGGCATCCGCATCCGCATCCGCTGTGGCAGGGTCGGGCCATGCCGTTCGATCACAACGACCACTACCACCGTCTGCTGCTGCGCCAGGTGCCGCGAAACCAGGGTGCGGCACTGGACGTCGGTTGTGGGACCGGCCGGTTCGCGTGCCGGCTTGCCCACCTGGGCATGGAGGTCGATGCGATCGACCCGTCGCAGGAGGCCATCGCGGAGGCCCGCGCGCTGTCCGGGCGGATACCCGGTGACCGGAGCCCGCGCTTCGAGCACGCGGACGTCACCGGAGTCGAACTGCCCAAGGGGCGCTACGACTTCATCTCGTGCCTGGCCGGCATCCACCACATGCCTTTCGACACTGTCGCCGCGCTGCGTGACGCGCTCGCGCCCGGCGGGGTCCTCGTGATCCTGGGCTGCTACCCGGCGAAGACCCGGCTCGACTGGGCTTGGAGCCTGGCAGCCGTGCCCGTCAACGCCGCCGCCAGGCTCGCCGTCGCCGTGCGGGACCAGCTCCGCCCCGCCTCTGCCGCGACCGGCCGAGGACGGGTGAAGGCGCCGGTGCGGCAGCCGACGATGCCGCTGGCCCAGATCCGCCGGGAGGCCGCGGTGCTGCTGCCCGGATGCGGCATCCGCAGGCTGCTCTTCTGGCGCTATCTGCTCGTCTTCCGTAACGAGGTCTGACGGGACCACGGCTGCTTTCTCTCCCCATCGGCCTGCGTCCTGAGCGGTTTGCCCCAGCAGTTCGCCTCAGTAGCTCGCCTCAGTAGCTCAGCGGTTCGCTCAGCTCGACCGCGCGCAGCGCCGCGGTGAGTGCCCGTTCGCCGCCCACGGCCACCGCCGTGTCGGCGAACTTGATGACGTGTTCGTCGCCGTGGGCCAGGGCGCGTTCCAGCACCTCTTCGGGGGTGGTGCCGGTGACCGGTGTGTACGGGACCGGCTCCGCCGGGGCGTACATCGCCGTCACCGCCGCCGTGGCCGTCCACGCCGCGTGCAGGCTCGGCACCCACAGGGCGCGTGGCAGGGCGGGCAGCGCACGCAGTACGGCGTTGGGTGCCGTCGCCGCGTGGACCAGCATCGTCTCGTTGCCGTGGCCGTGGGTGGCGTAGCGGTGCGTGGCCGCGGCCACCAGGTCCGTCAGCCGGCGCCGTGCCTCGTCCGGGTCGGTCACGTCGGCCGACCAGACCGGCAGCCCGCCGACCTGTGCGAGCCGGGCCTGGAAGCCGCCCTGGAGGTCGCCGATCGGGGGCACGGCGTCCAGCGCGCCGTCGGCGTCGGAGGCGCCGCCGAGCGGGGCGACCCCGGAGACCGGATGGTGCCGGGCGGCCCAGTAGCCGAGTCCGTGGGCGAGTTCGGTCAGGCGCGGTCCGGTCTCGCCGCTTTCGGTGATGACGCGGACGGCGTGGCCGACCCGGATCACGGGGTGGGTGGACCCGCCGTACATTCCGGGCAGCAGCCGGGGCCACCACTCGGCGAGTACGTCCCGCCAGGGCCGCTCCTCGATCGCGCGCAGGAAGTACCCGATCCAGTCGGCGCCGCGGCGCGGATCGCCCAGAGCCGTAAGCCAGTTGGCGTCGGTGACGGGGGAGACCAGGGCCGGGAAGTCGTCGAGCCTGACCTGGTAGGCGTCCAGCCAGCGGTGTACGGCGGCCGACTGCCCGTGCGTGGTGAGCGCCTCGACCACCATGGGTGCGTGGTTGGTGAGGCGCCACTCGTCGATCTCGGGACCGGAGGCGTGCAGCCGCTCCAGGGCTTCTTCCAGAACACCGGTGTCGTTGGTCATGGGCACGACGCTATGCCGGTGCGTTCGGGGCGCGTATCGGCCGCGCGGACCAGGCTCGTACGCCCCGGTCCTAGGACCGGGGACCGAGGGGTCCCGGCACGGTCAGCCGAAGGCCAGCGCGTCCGGGGAGAGCGGGGGCACCAGGCCCTCCGCCGCCGCGCGGGTGAGGAGGCCGCGGACCGCCGCGTAGCCGTCCGGGCCCAGGTCGGCGGTGAACTCGTTGACGTACAGGCCGATGTGCTGGTCCGCGACCGCCGGGTCCATCTCCTGCGCGTGGGCGCGGACGTACGGGCGCGACGCCGCCGGGTCGTCCCACGCCATCCGGACCGACGTACGCGCCGAGTCCGCCAGCAGCTGGAGCGTCTCCGCGCCCAGATTCCGCTTCGCGATGATCGCGCCCAGCGGGATCGGCAGGCCCGTCGTGGACTCCCAGTGCTCGCCCATGTCGGCGAGGCGGTGCAGCCCGTAGTCCTGGTAGGTGAAGCGCGCCTCGTGGATGACGAGCCCCGCGTCGACCTCGCCGTCGCGCACCGCGGGCATGATCTCGTGGAAGGGCATGACCACGATCCGGCCCACCCCGCCCGGCACGACCTCCGCCGCCCACAGCCTGAACAGCAGGTAGGCGGTGGACCGTTCGGAGGGTACGGCGACGGTCCGGCCGGTCAGGTCGGCGGCCGGCTCGCGGGTCAGGACCAGCGGACCGTTGCCGCGGCCGAGCGCGCCGCCGCAGGGCAGCAGCGTGTACTCGTCGAGGACCCACGGCAGGACGGCGTACGACACCTTCAGCACGTCCAACTCGCCGCGCTCCGCCATGCCGTTGGTGATGTCGATGTCCGCGAACGTCACGTCCAGCTCGGGCGCCCCGGGCACCCGGCCGTGCGCCCACGCGTCGAAGACGAACGTGTCGTTCGGGCAGGGCGAGTACGCGATGCGCAGGGGCGGGGAGGCGGCGTGCCTCATGGCGACTCCTCGAAGACGGGGCTGAGTTGCTGGAAGGCGTACCGCAGCGCGTCCAGCGCCGGGCCGATGCGCCAGGCCGAACGGTCGCGCGGGCCAACGGCGTTGGAGACCGCGCGGATCTCGATCACCGGCAGGGCGTACGCCGCGGCGGCCTCCGCCACCCCGAAACCCTCCATGGCCTCGGCGGCGGCGCGCGGATGACGCGCGGTCAGTTCGCCTGTACGGGACGCCGATCCGGTCACGGTGGAGACGGTCAGGACCGGCGCGTGGACGGCGTCCAGCAGGCGGGCGATCCGGGCGGCCAGCTCCGGGGGCGGGTGGTGGCGGGTGCGGCCGAAGCCCAGCTCGTCCACCGGGAGGAAACCGCCGGGCGTCTCGGCGCCCAGGTCGGCGGCGACGATCGCGTCGGCCACCACCAACGAGCCGACGGGGGCGAGCGGTTGGAACCCGCCGCCGATGCCGGCGGAGACGACCAGGTCGTACGGGGAGGGGGAGGGGGTGGCGGAGATGGCGGCTGAGGCGAGCGCCGTCGCCGTACCGGCAGCCGCGGCGGCGGGGCCGACCCCGGCGGCCAGCACATCGGCACGCGGGTGGCGGGCCAGGACGTAACCGCCCGGCAGGCCCTGCCGCGTGGCCGTGGCCTCACCCAGTCCGCCGGAGACCGCGTCGGCCTCGGCCGGCACGGCCGTCACGACCAGTACACGCACGAACGCCCCTCCCTCGCCGGGAAGTCCAACGCCGGGAAGCCCGGCGATACCGATGGCACCGCCAGCGTCAGGACTTGCAGGACTTGCAGGACTTCAGGACTTCTTCTTCAACTCGAAGTGCCAGACCCCGATCTTCGACCGCTCCTGAAGGTCCTTGCCCGGCTTCCTGGCCGTCTCCACGATGGCCAGATTCACGGACTTGACCGCCTCCGAGCCGGGCCGCTCGGGGAAGAACGAGGAGCCCGGGAAGGTGCGGTAGGTGTCCGTGGACGCCGTCAGCTCCACCGCCTCGTCGCCGATGAAGAACGACCACTCGTTGTCCGCGATCGCCGGGTCGACACCGAAGTGGATCAGATCGTCGGGTGCGACCGTGATCACCTTGGCCCCGGCCGTGTCCGCGAGGCACTTCGTGGCCACGGACTCCTTCAGCGGCTTGCCGTCGTCGTAGCAGGCCGCCTCGGAGTGCACGGAATCCGTCCCGACCGTCACCGTCGCGATCGGTGTCGGCTTGTCGCAGGCCGAGAGGGCGAGCAGGCCCGCGGACACGGCGCCGAGCGCGACACCGGTCCGGCGGGCCCTGGCAGAGATAAACGCAACGGTCATGGGCGGAAGGCTATCGCCCGGCCGCGCTCAGGCGACGCGCGGGTGCGGCGCGCCGTGCCTGGCCGCGCCGAGCAGCCCCCGTACGGAGAAGAGCGCTCCGGTCGCCACCAGAGCGGCGGCCACCGACATGCCGAGCACGCCGTTGAGCGGCAGCGCGATCCCGATCGCGCCCCCCACCACCCAGGACATCTGGAGCAGCGTCTCGGCGCGTGCGAAGGCGGACGTACGGACCTCCTCCGGGACGTCCCGCTGGATCACCGCGTCCAGCGACAGCTTCGACAGGGCCATCGTGAAACCGGCCACCGCGCCGAGCACCGCTGTCATCAGGCCGCCGAAGAACACCGCGGCCAGGATCGCCGCCGTGAGCGCCAGCCCCAGCACCGTCGCGATGATCAACTCGGGTGCGCGGGCCTTGAGCCAGGCGCCCACCGCCGTACCGATCGCGTTGCCCGCGCCGGCGGCGACCCCCACGATGGCCAGCGAGACGGCGGCGCTCTGCCCCGCCATCGGATGCTGACGCAGCAGGAACGCCAGGAAGAAGATCAGGAAGCCGGAGAGCGCGCGGTGCGCCGCGTTCGCCTGGAGGCCGTGGAAGACGGACGGGGCGACCGTTCGCAGACTCGGCCGCTTCTCGCCGGCCCGCGTCACCAGCCGCGCCTTGCGCTCGCCCTTCGCGGAGTCCACCTTCGGTGGCATCGTGAACGCCAGGAACGTGCCCGCGACGAAGATCAGGAACGCGCCGTACAGGGGCCATTGCGGCCCGATCTGCTGGAGGCCGGCCCCGATCGGGGCCGCCGCACCCGTCGCGAGCAGCCCCGCGAGCGTCACCCGGGAGTTGGCCCGGACCAGCGAGAAGCGTGGTGGCAGCAGCCGCGGCACGACGGCGCTGCGGACGACCCCGTACGCCTTCGACGCCACGAGCACGCCCAGCGCGGCCGGATACAGCTCAAGGCCGCCCGTCGCCACCGCGCCCGACATGGTCAGCGCGAGCAGCGCCCTGGTCAGCATGGCGCCGGCCATCGCGGCCCGGCGGCCGTGCGGCAGGCGGTCGAGGAGGGGGCCGATCACCG